>NZ_ML123047.1:727189-741336 GCF_003846175.1 Streptomyces sp. ADI95-17
ATTTCCACCGACCGGTACAGCGTCTCCGCTCGAAACGCCGACCCGCCAGGGGTCTGTGGTTACTCGATTACTCGCCGGGGTGGGCGAGCTCGATGTCGTGGCCGTCGGCCCCGCGACCGGAGACGGTCAGCGCGCTCGCCACCGGGGGGTAGCCGGTCGCGATGACCGAGTACTCGCCCGAGTCCAGGTCGGTGAAGGCGTACGCCCCGTCCTCCCCGGTCGTCGAGGTGGCGACCACATTGCCCGCCGCGTCGACCAGCGTGACCCGGGCGTCCGGCAGCGGCCGCCGTGCGGAACCGGCCCGCACGACACCCTGCACCAGCGCACCGGACTGCAGCGCGGCCTCGACCCGGGTGACGCCCTGGCCGCCGATCTCCACCGGCAGCGCCAGCGGACGGAAGCCGACGGCGTTCACCGCGACGGTCACCGAGCCGGGAACCAGCTCACCGAAGGTGAACTCGCCGGTCTCGCCGGACTTGCCGGTGGCCAGCACGTCGCCGCGCACATCGGTCACGATGACCATGGCGCCCTCCACCGGGGAGGAGGTCTCCGCGGCCCGCACGACACCGGCCAGTCCGCTCGTACCGGAGAGCAGGATGTCGTACGCGAGCGGCTCGGCACCGACGACCACCGTGGACGCCTGCGGCTGGAAGCCGTCGGCGGACGCGATCAGGACGTAGCTGCCGGAGCCCGGCGCGTCCAGGCCGTAGCTGCCGTCGGCCTGGGCGACGGAGCGCCCCAGCTGTCGGCCGGCCAGCGAGATCAGCGTGACGGCGGCCCGTGCGACGGGCGCGCCCTCGGCGCCGCGCACCACACCGTGCACGGACGTGCCGTGCAGGGTGGCGGGGGCCTCCGGGGCGTCGGCCGAGGTGGCCGTCGGCGTGGCCGTGGCCGGGGCCACTGCCGCGGAGACCGGCGCGTCGGCGATGGCGGCCGGAGCCTCGGCCGCTTCGACGACCGGGGTCTCGGCCGTGGTCGGGGCCTCGCTCGAAGCGCTGGTCTTCAGGGCGACCTCCTTGATGAAGATCGTGACCACGAAGGCGATCAGCGCGGCCGGAGCGGCGTACAGGAAGACATCGCCGACACCGTGCCCGTAGGCGCTCTCCACGACCGTACGGAACGGCGCGGGCAGCTTGTCCAGGTCGGGGATGCCCCCGCCGCCGGTACCGCCGTGGCCCATGGCGGCGCCCTTGGGGCCGAGCTCCGCGAGACCGTCCTTGACGTAGTGGGTGACGCGGTTCGCCATGACGGCGCCCAGCGCCGAGACGCCGATCGCACCACCGAGGGAACGGAAGAAGGTGACGACGGAGCTGGCCGAGCCGAGGTCGGACGGAGCGACCTGGTTCTGCGTGGCGAGCACCAGGTTCTGCATCATCATGCCGATGCCGAGACCCATGACGGCCATGAAGACCGCGATGTGCCAGTACGTCGTGTCGTACCGGATGGTGCCGAGCAGTCCGAGCCCGGCGGTGACCAGGAAGCCACCGCTGACCAGCCAGGCCTTCCAGCGGCCGGTCTTGGTGATGACCTGGCCGGAGACCGTCGAGGAGATGAACAGACCCGCGATCATCGGGATCGTCATGACACCCGACATCGTCGGTGACTTGCCGCGTGCCAGCTGGAAGTACTGGCTGAAGAAGACGGTGCCCGCGAACATCGCGATACCGACGAACAGCGAGGCCAGCGAGGCCAGCGTGATGGTGCGGTTACGGAAGAGGCGCAGCGGGATGATCGGCTCGCTGGCCTTGGCCTCGACGGCTATGAAGATCCCGGCGAGCACGAGGGAACCGATGACCATCGCGGCGGTCTGCCAGGACAGCCAGTCGTACTTGTCGCCCGCGAAGGTCACCCAGACGAGCAGCAGCGACACGGCGGCGCTGATGAAGAACGCGCCCCACCAGTCGACCTTGACCTCACGCTTTACGACCGGGAGCTTCAGGGTCTTCTGGAGCACGATCAGCGCGATGACGGCGAACGGCACACCTACGTAGAAGCACCAGCGCCAGCCCATCCAGCTGGTGTCGGTGATGACACCACCGAGCAGCGGGCCACCGACGGTGGCGACGGCGAACACCGCACCGATGTATCCGCTGTAGCGACCGCGCTCACGCGGGGCGATCATCGCCGCCATCACGATCTGCGCCAGGGCGGAGAGACCGCCGACGCCGATGCCCTGGACGACACGGCAGGCGATCAGCATGCCGCTGCTGGTCGACATACCGGCGACGACCGAGCCGGCGACGTAGATGACCAGGGCTATCTGGACCAGCAGCTTCTTGCTGAACAGGTCGGAGAGCTTGCCCCACAGGGGGGTGGTGGCGGTCATCGCCAGCAGCGAGGCCGTGACGACCCAGGTGTAGGCGCTCTGGCCGCCGCCGAGGTCGGAGATGATCTCGGGCAGTGCGTTCGAGACGACGGTCGACGACAGGATGGCGACGAACATGCCGAGCATGAGCCCGGCCAGCGCCTCCATGATCTGCCGGTGTGTCATCGGCGCGCCGGACGAGGGATCCGGGGATCCCCCGTGCTTGGCGTGGCCGCCCCGCACACCGGTTGGTGTGGTCGTAGCCATTTAAGTCCTTGTCTTTGCTTCTGTTACACGGGTGTACGGGTGTGCGAGTCGTTGTCGCTGTCGGCATGCCGGGAGCGGCAGTCGCCGCTGTGCTTTCCGGGGCCGCACCCGCTGGGCCCGCGACAGGCGAAACTGTCGCGCAGCCGGGCCAACAGCGTGTTGAGCTGTCCGACCTCGTCGTCCGACCAGTCGGAGAGGTTATGGGCGAACATCTCGGTGGTCCGCCGGTTCAGATCGCGGAGCACGTCGTGTCCGTCGGGGGTCAGCCGCAGGATGCGGGACCGCTTGTCCGCCGGATCAGAGGACCGCTCGATCCAGCCACGCTCGGCCACATGGGCGACATGACGGCTGGTCACCGACATATCGACGTCCAGCAGCTCGGCCAGCCGGCTGATCCGCATCTCACCGTGCTGCCTGAGAAGGGCCAGCACGGCGGCGGAGCCGCCCGGACATTCGGCGGGCAGGATGCGGGCGAGACCTCTCTTGACGGCCCCTACGGCACTCAGCTGCCGGGCCAGTTCTTCGTACTGACTCCGTGCGGCCACGGGACCCCCAGACATCTCACCGGTTCATCTTGTTGCTTAGGGCAACCATAGAAGCCGTTGGTTGCTGCAGGCAAACGAAAGGGGGCTTGCAGAAGTAAAGGAAAGCAAAAGGCTGCGTACGGCTCCGGTCAAAGGTCCAGCGTGTGGCGTACGGGTGGCACGGGATGTGTCTCGTGCCACAGCCGGGGCGGATGGGGTGCCGCCCGGGGCGGCTCCGACGGCGTGAGGAAGCGTGGGGAAACGGGTACGCGGAGTGCCCGGAGCGCCGCCGTCCGATCCCGCCCGGGAGGCGGCCCGAAACGTCAAGTCCCGTATGTGTGTGCTGAGTTGCCGACAGATGTCCGCCCCACACCCCACAACTACCCTGTACACGCACCCGGATACGTACCTGAGCACCCTCCGGGGACCGCACCGGGGCAGCCCGCCGCCCCCCACCCCACCGCAGGGCGCCGACCACCTCCTCACCGCTCCCGCGCCCCCGGCCTCGGCCCTTCGCCGACCCGGGGGTTGGGCCGCAACGCCGAGTTCGCTAGGGTCCTGGCACATGGCACACAACCCCCACGCCCCGCAGGGCCCCGAGGGCAACCACGACCCGGCCGGCAGCACCCAGATGTTCCGCGCCTTCGTCGACGAGGGCGAGCCGCAGCGCCGGCAGCAGCCGGCCGCCGCTTCGTCCGGACCGCGCGTCGGGGTGATCGCCGCCGTCGTCGTGGTGATCGTCGCCCTCGGCGCGGTCGCCTGGCTCGCCCTCGGCTAGAACCTGTCCGGGGCCTGTCCGGCACCGCACGCTTCCACCCGTCACTACTTCAATACGGCGGTGACGTCCCGGGTCTCGACATGCATGCCCAGGGGCACCCGCCAGGCGTCCACGCAGACGGTGTACGTCTCCGTCCGCGCCGCTCCCGCGTCGATCGGCGCGGGCAGCGGCCCGGTCGACTCGACGGTCGCCCAGTCGACCCCCAGCGCACCGATGATGTGTGTGGCGAAGGTGACGGTCCCCGACCGCGCCGGCGATCCTCCGGTGTTCCGGAATTTCACGGTCACCTTCTCGCACCAGCGCTCGTCGGCCGCAGCCCGCACCGGTTCGCCCACCGCCAGGACGGCGGGCCCGGTGGTTGCGCCGGATCCGGGCGCGGAGGGCGTCGAGGGCGCCGAGGGTTCGGAGGACCCCCCTCCGGAGCCCCCCGTACCGCTGCCGTTCCCGCTGCCGCCGGTGCCGTGCGTTCCCGACGGCCCGGACGGTCCCGGTCCGGGCGACCGGGACGCTCCACCGCTCGTGGTGCTTGTGGCGTCACCACCTCCGTCGGGCCCGTCGGCACGGGCCGAGGCCCCCGGTGAAGCCCCACGATCGCCGGAGTGGCCACCGCCGCCGCCGCTCCTGCCACCGCTGCCGTCGCCCTTGCCGTCCCGGTCCAGCGGGACCAGCGCCACCTTCCCCGATGGCGCCACCGCCCCGGCCGGCGTTCTCCCGGAATCCGTTCCCGCCGCGCCGAGCGCCACGTAGCCCTCGTCCGTCGTGCCTCCGCCGCAGGCGGCCAGCACGCCACCCAGACACAGTGCGGCCGCCGAGGCGGCGATCACGGTGCCCCGGCGGCCGTTCGAGCCGAGCATCTGACGTCGCATCGCGCCAGTGTGGCTGACGGTCCGTCAAATCGGAACCCTTGTGCTCCGGTACGGGAGTCCACGGCGGTCAGTCGGCGATGAGCCCTTCCCTGAGCTGGGCGAGCGTACGGGTCAGCAGGCGCGAGACGTGCATCTGCGAGATGCCGACCTCCTCGCCGATCTGCGACTGGGTCATGTTGGCGAAGAACCGCAGCATGATGATCTGGCGCTCGCGCGGCGGGAGCTTGGCCAGCAGCGGCTTGAGCGATTCGCGGTACTCGACGCCTTCCAGGGCCGAGTCCTCGTAGCCGAGCCGGTCCACGAGGGAGCCCTCGCCGCCGTCGTCCTCGGGCGAGGGCGAGTCCAGCGAGGAGGCGGTGTACGCGTTGCCGACGGCCAGACCGTCGACCACGTCCTCCTCGGAGACCCCGAGCGCCTTGGCCAGCTCGGGCACGGTCGGCGAGCGGTCGAGCTTCTGCGCGAGCTCGTCGCTGGTCTTGGTCAGCGCGAGCCGCAGCTCCTGGAGCCGGCGCGGGACGCGCACCGACCACGAGGTGTCGCGGAAGAAGCGCTTGATCTCCCCGACGACGGTCGGCATCGCGAAGGTCGGGAACTCGACGCCCCGCTCGCAGTCGAACCGGTCGATCGCCTTGATCAGGCCGATCGTGCCGACCTGGACGATGTCCTCCATCGGCTCGTTGCGGCTGCGGAACCGCGCCGCGGCGTAGCGCACCAGTGGGAGGTTCAGCTCGATGAGTGTGTCCCGTACGTAGGCACGCTCCGGGCTGTCCGTTCCATCGGGGCCGGGTGCCGGCCCCAGCGCGGCGAGGCGCAGGAACAGGGAGCGGGACAGAGTGCGGGTGTCGATGGCTTCCGACGAGCTGGTGAGCACAACGGGTGCGGGTTCGCTCTTCGTGAGCGTGAGCACCTTCGAGCTGCCCTGTTCTGCGGACATGCCACCCCCTTGAGGTCGCGGACGGTCGCGTTGAGCCGCGACCATCGGAGGAACGCAGCCTCCACCTGAATACCGGAGGCGAGGCCACGGCAAACGCGGTTCCCGCAGAATGTCACATGTCGGCAACACGCTGTAGTGACATGTCGACAAGTCTTTGTGACGTCTGCGCAGTTAACAGGGGGTGTGGGCCATTTGGGGCGCCGGAAACGGGACTTCGACTGCTCTACCCGATCCGGTTAGGCCTCGATCCTGTTTGCGGATCGCAGTCGGGCGAAGCTGCGGGCCAACAGTCTTGACACATGCATCTGGGAGACACCCAGTTCGGCACTGATCTGGGACTGCGTCAGATTGCTGTAGTAGCGCAGCAGAAGGATGCGCTGTTCGCGCTCGGGCAGTTGTACGAGCAGATGCCGGACGAGGTCGCGGTGCTCGACCCCGGCGAGCGCCGGGTCCTCGTAGCCGAGCCGGTCCAGCAGCCCGGGCAGCCCGTCGCCCTCCTGGGCGGCCTCCAGCGAGGTCGCGTGGTAGGAGCGCCCCGCCTCGATGCAGGCGAGCACCTCGTCCTCGGAGATCCTCAGCCGCTCGGCGATCTCCGCGGTGGTGGGCGAGCGGCCGTGAGCAGTCGTCAGGTCCTCGGTGGCGCCGGTGACCTGGACCCACAGCTCGTGCAGGCGCCGGGGCACGTGGACGGTCCGGACGTTGTCCCGGAAGTACCGCTTGATCTCGCCGACGACGGTAGGCATCGCGAACGTCGGGAACTGGACACCGCGTTCGGGGTCGAACCGGTCGATGGCGTTGATCAGGCCGATCGTGCCGACCTGGACGACGTCCTCCATCGGCTCGTTGCGGCTGCGGAACCGCGCCGCGGCGTATCGCACCAGCGGGAGGTTCGCCTCGATGAGGGCCGCCCGCACCCGGCCGTGCTCGGGGGTCCCCGCCTCCAGGTTCTTGAGCTGACCGAAGAGCACCTGGGTGAGCGCCCTGGTGTCCGCGCCCCGGGTCCTGGCGGGCGTCGTCGTACTGTCGGGTGCCTCGGTCTGGACGGACTGGGGAGGCACTTGAGGCGCTGTACTGGCCGGCACGATGAGGCCACCCCTTTGCGGTCAACTTCGGTCAACTCATCCGTCAAAAGCGGTCATAGCATCACAAGACATGTCCACTGTGTGCAAGCACCGTATAGCGTCGTGTTGGGTTCAACTTGGTTTAAACACCAAAAAAGCCCCTCACCGTGTTGGTGAGGGGCCAGGTGGCGGTCCGGACCGAACCTGATTTCCGGATCAACCGGATCAACCGGATCAACCGGATCAACCGGATCGACTGGTTCAGAACGGATAGTCGGCGATCACCCAGGTGGCGAACTCGCGCCACTGCCCGGCGGCGGCCTGGTGCGCGGGGTGCTCGATGTACCGCTTCAGGGCGTCCTGGTCGGCGACCGCGGAGTTGATGGCGAAGTCGTACGCGATCGGCCGGTCGGTGATGTTCCAGGCGCACTCCCAGAACGTGAGCTCGGGGATCTTCCCCTCCAGCTCCCGGAAGGCCTCCGCCCCGGCGACGACCCGCGGGTCGTCCCGCTCGACGCCGTCGTTCAGCTTGAACAGGACCAGATGGCGGATCACGGTGTACTCCTACTTCACGAGCTCGGACATGAAGTCGCCGACGCCCTGTGCGGCACTCGAAACGCCTTCGAACCCTACCTGGACGAGGTCCGCCGCCCGCTCCGGGGAGGTGATGATCGTGTACGCCACGAAGACGAATATCACGTAGAGAACTATCTTCTTCGCTTGTACCACAGCCCCCGCCTCCCCTTCGATCCTCTATTTCGATCTCCTGTGCAGTCGGGCGATTCTATCCGCACGCATGCCCGCATCCCTCGAAGGATCTCCGACTACTCACGCGACCTTTAAGGACCAAGGACCCCACGATCGAGGCCCTTTGCCCGCCCGCGCGGGCCCTGCGAGGGAGCAGCATGGAGGTGAGCCCAGCGGATGAGGCAGGAATCCGAAGGGCTCGGAACGGGCCCCCACTGTGGGGTCCTCGCCGCAGGTCACCCCCCTGACCGCGACGAGGACCGGCGGGCCCCGTTCTCACCGGGGGAAGCGGCTTGTCCCCCCGATGCCGCTTCCCCCGACCTGAGCGCGGGCGATCTGTGGCCCCGGCACGACGACAGTCGTGCGGGGCCACAGTCGTGGCCGGGGCCTCCGGACCGCTTCGGCCACTTCGCGGGACAGCCCCGCATGCGCGGGGACCACGTCTCCTCCGGCGGTTTCTCGAAGACGTTCATGGGACCAACCCCCGCACGCGCGGGGACCACATCTGCTGGTAGGAGACACCGCGGCTGTCGTTGGGACCAACCCCGCATGCGCGGGGACCACCCCCGCCCGGTACGCCGTCCAGCGGGAGGCGAGGGACCAACCCCGCATGCGCGGGGACCACAACAGGTTCACAATCCGGTACTGGGCATTCCCGGGACCAACCCCGCATGCGCGGGGACCACCGCGAGTACCGCACCAGGGCCCAACTCTGGGAGGGACCAACCCCGCATGCGCGGGGACCACGGCCAGAGGTCCGGCAGGCCCTCTCGGAAGGAGGGACCAACCCCGCATGCGCGGGGACCACAGTTCCTGACCTGCTGGTTTATGGCAGGGGGAGCCTGTTTTTACTTACTTCTTGAGATTCAGACATTTCGCCACACGCTCGACTCGACCAGTTGTGCTTAAGTCCCGCGCGGGGATCAAGAGCCGACGTCGGCTCCGGCGTGGCGGGCCCAATGATGCGCGAACGCCCTCCCGGTCTGCGTTTCCGCAGTCCGGGAGGGCGTCGATGGCGGTAGCGGAGGGATTTGAACCCTCGGTGAGTTTCCCCACACTCGCTTTCGAGGCGAGCTCCTTCGGCCGCTCGGACACGCTACCGAGAGAGAGCTTAGACCATCCCCCGCCGTGTACAGAAATCGGTTCTCAGGAGGTGCGGAACGGGGTGCGGAAGAAGGACGTCAGGAGGCTTGCGCACTCCTGCTCCAGCACGCCGTGGATGACCTCGGGGCGGTGGTTGAGCCGGCGGTCGCGTACGAGGTCCCAGAGGGAGCCCGCCGCGCCGGCCTTCTCGTCGCGGGCGCCGTAGACCACCCGGTCCACGCGGGACTGCACCAGGGCGCCCGCGCACATCGTGCAGGGCTCCAGGGTGACGACCAGCGTGCAGCCGGTCAGCCGCCACCGGCCGAGGGCCGCGGCGGCCCTGCGGACGGCGAGGACCTCGGCGTGCGCGGTCGGGTCGCCGGTCGCCTCGCGTTCGTTGTGGCCCGTGGCGAGCAGGGCGCCGTCCGGGCCGAGTACGACGGCGCCGACCGGCACATCGCCGGCCCGCGCCGCCAGATCGGCCTCGGCCAGGGCGCGGCGCATGTGCGCCCGCCACGGGTCTCTCACGGGGTCGTGCGGTGGTTCGCTCACCCGCGGACCCTAACGGACGGTCTCCAGGACCTCGGCCGCGCCGAGCGCGTCCGCGATCTCCACCAGTGCGTCCGTGCGCAGCATCAGCAGTTCGGCCTCGGGGAGTCCGAGATCGGCCAGGATCCGGGTGTCGCCGAGCGGGCCGGCCGGTACGGCGTCGGCGTCCAGGCCGTCGTCGTCGTCATCATCGTCGTCGGTGGCGGTGGTGTTGTTGTCGGGGGTGGTGTCCGGGTCGCCGTCCTCCGTGTCGTCGAGGCCGACGAGCTCTTCGAGGGCGGCAATCGTGTCCTCGGCCCCGGGTTCGCGGCCGAGCAGTTCGTCGGTGAGCAGGATCTCCCCGTACGAGGAACGGGCGGCGGCGGTGGCGTCCGAGATGAAGATTCGGGGGTCGTCCTCACCGTCCACCCGGACGACGCCGAACCAGGCGTCCTCCTGTTCGATGAAGACGAGCACCGTGTCCTCGTCCACCGAGGCTTCACGGGCCAGATCCGTCAGGTCGGACAGGGTCTCCACATCGTCGAGCTCCGTGTCGCTCGCTTCCCACCCGTCTTCGGTGCGCGCGAGCAGTGCGGCGAAGTACACCGTGACTCTCCCACTGGTCATAGGGGTGTCGGTCCGGCGGGAGGGCAGCCGGTGGTCCGGCTGTCCTGGGTCCCGCCCATCGGAATCGTGGCAGAAACATGGGCTCCGCGAGAGGAGTTCGGCCGTTGAGTCGGCCATCAGTTCTGCCGGACGCCGCCACCAGGGGGACGCCGGACGCTGTCAGCGGGGATGCCGGACGCTCTCAACGAGGATGCCGGGGCACCGCCGGCTACCAGCGGAAGGTGCGCATGCGCATGGCCTGACGCATCCGGGCCGCCCTGGCGCGGCGGGGCTGCACCCGGTCGCGGAGGGCTTTCGCCTCGTGGAGTTCGCGCAGGAACTGGGCGCGCCGCCTGCGGCGCGCTGCGGCGGTCTCCTCCGGGTCCTGCTGGACCTGCGAGTCCTGCCGGACCTGCGAGTCCTGCTGGACCTGCTGGTCCGGCTGGTCCCGCTTCGGCTTTTCCCCGTCCGGCATCGGCTCATCACCCCAAGGCTGGGTCGGTATGCCCCCACCTTCCCCCCGAACATGCGGTTGATGCCAGCGCACGGGTACGGGAGGCACGGTTACTGTTGAACCCATGCGGATCCACGTCGTCGACCACCCACTGGTCGCGCACAAACTCACCACCCTGCGCGACAGGCGCACCGACTCCCCGACCTTCCGGCGGCTCGCCGACGAGCTGGTCACCCTGCTCGCCTACGAGGCCACCCGGGATGTGCGCACCGAACAGGTCGACATCGAGACCCCGGTCACACCGACGACCGGGGTGAAGCTGTCGCACCCGCGGCCGCTGGTCGTGCCGATCCTGCGGGCCGGTCTCGGCATGCTCGACGGCATGGTGCGGCTGCTGCCGACCGCCGAGGTGGGCTTCCTGGGAATGATCCGCAACGAGGAGACGCTCCAGGCGGAGACGTACGCCACCCGGATGCCGGAGGACCTCTCCGGTCGCCAGGTTTACGTCCTGGACCCGATGCTGGCCACCGGCGGCACGCTGGTCGCGGCCATCCAGGAACTGATCAAGCGCGGCGCGGACGATGTCACCGCGGTCGTGCTGCTCGCGGCGCCCGAGGGCGTCGAGGTGATGGAGCGCGAGCTGGCCGGTACGCCGGTCACCGTGGTCACCGCCTCGGTCGACGAGCGGCTCAACGAGAACGGCTACATCGTTCCGGGCCTCGGCGACGCGGGTGACCGGATGTACGGCACCGTCGACTAGCAGGACCGTCCGGCCGGTCGAGGCCGGACCGGTACTACCAGTGCCCCGGTCGGGATTCCGTTTCCCGGCCGGGGCACTGCGCGATCGGTCCCCGGACAACCGGACAAGTCGGAGGGAGCCCCGGGCATGAGCCTGCGGTGTGGGTCCGGGGCGTGGGGCCGAGGGATGAGCAGCCGCGGCCGTGGCAGGAACGTGCGCAGAGCTGTCCCCGCCTGTGCTTTCCGAGACTGTGCTTTCCGACCAGGATCTCCGCGCCGGGAGGTTCCCCTCGTACCTTCACCCGGACGAGGGGTGCCCGCAGCCGTCAGCAGGACGGTGCGGGGGCGGGCTTCGTCAGCGCGGCGAGGGCCGCGGCCGCCGACTGGGGCGTGTTGAACGTCTTGAACTTCGTACCGAGAATCAGATCGACGTCCGCCGTCCTGCGGGCGTCGGTCTTCGGCGTGGCGCCCACCAACTGCGTGCCGAGGACCGGGAACGAGCCGTTCGTGGCAGACGGGGCGCCCAGCAGTACCCCGGGGCCGGGGACCTTCTTGTCGTACGCGGCCGGGGCGTTTCCCACCTTGCCGATGGCGAAGCCGCGCTTCTTCAGCTCGTCGGCCGCCTTCTTGGCGAGGCCGCTGCGCGGTGTCGCGTTGTAGACGTTGACGGTGATCTTCGCGGGCTTCGGCAGCACCTTCGCGGGCGCGGACGGCCTGGCGGTGGGGCAGTCCGTCTTGTGATCCGCGGCGCTGGCCTTCCGGTCGCCGCCGGTGAAGACGTCGATGAGCTGCATCGTGCCCCATCCGGCCAGCCCTAGGGCGACCACGGAGGCGGTGGCAGCGAGGATCAGTTTGCCGCGACGCCGGGGGCGGCGCATCCGGGGGTACTTGTCGCCCGTGATGCGGTACTTTCCGCCCATGCCGGGGGGAGTGAGCATGCTCATGGGCGCAGCGTAGTGCGACCCGGTGATGATGCCTACTAAATGATCAATGGATCGCACCCGTCCGAGTGCGAAAGCACCCGAACGAACCCCGGTGCGGCCCGAAGGCCGCGCAAGGCTTCGTCGGTACCGGCAGTGTTGCCGGTACTGCCAGTACTGCCGGTACTGCCGGTACTGCCAGTACTGCCGGTACTGCCGGCAGTACCCGGTCCCGGTCCGTGGACGGGCCCGCTTCGGTCAGCCGAGTTCGAGCACGCGGGCGTGGAGAACCTGACGCTGCTGAAGCGCGGCACGGACCGCGCGGTGCAGTCCGTCCTCCAGGTAGAGGTCGCCCTGCCACTTCACGACGTGCGCGAACAGGTCGCCGTAGAACGTCGAATCCTCGGCGAGGAGGGTTTCGAGATCCAGGTTGCCCTTGGTGGTCACCAGCTGATCGAGGCGGACCGGGCGCGGCGCGACATCCGCCCACTGCCGGGTGCTTTCCCGGCCGTGGTCGGGATAAGGCCGCCCATTTCCGATGCGCTTGAAGATCACACGGAAAGCCTACCGGGCAAGAGCCTCCGGGCGCAGCCACGGGGCCGGACTGCGATGCTGGCAAGAACGCCACAAAAGCAGGCATTCCGGAATGAGGCCCCGATGAGCGACAGCGAGAGTACGGCCGAAAATGCCGGTGTGCTGCCGGAACCTGCGCGGGAGATCGCCGCCGGATACGCCGTTTCCGGGGCCGCCCTCGATCTGGGCGCGCTGCTCTGGGACGGCATCTGCCTGCCGGACGTGCAGATCCGCATCCCGCTGGCGATGCTCAACCGGCACGGACTCGTCGCGGGCGCCACCGGAACCGGGAAGACCAAGACCCTCCAGTTGATCGCCGAGCAGCTCTCGGCCAATGGCGTTCCCGTCTTTCTCGCCGACATCAAGGGCGATGTCTCGGGCATCGCCGCCCCCGGCACACCGGGCGACCGGGTCGCCGAACGGGCCGGGCAGGTGGGGCAGGAGTGGCAGGCCGAGGGCTTCCCGTGCGAGTTCTACGCGCTCGGCGGCATCGGCCCCGGCATCCCGCTGCGCGCGACGGTCACCAGCTTCGGCCCCGTACTCCTGTCCAAGGTGCTGGAGCTCAACCAGACGCAGGAGCAGTCGCTCGGCCTGATCTTCCATTACGCCGACTCCAAGGGCCTGGAGTTGGTGGACCTCAAGGACCTGCGGGCCGTCGTCGCGTTCCTCGTCTCGGACACCGGAAAGGCCGAACTCAAGGGGATCGGCGGTCTCTCCACGGCCACCGCGGGGGTGATCCTGCGGTCGATCACCGCCTTCGAGCAGCAGGGCGCGGGCGACTTCTTCGGTGAACCGGAGTTCGACACGGCCGAGTTGCTGCGGCAGGCTCCGGACGGGCGCGGGCTCGTCTCCGTACTGGAACTGGCGGCGGTGCAGGACAAGCCCCAGCTCTTCTCCACGTTCCTGATGTGGCTGCTCGCCGACCTCTTCCACGATCTGCCGGAGGTCGGCGACCTCGACCGGCCGAAACTCGTCTTCTTCTTCGACGAGGCGCACCTGCTCTTCGACGGGGCCTCGAAGGCGTTCCTGGAATCGATCACCCGGACCGTGCGGCTGATCCGCTCCAAGGGCATCGGCATCTTCTTCGTCACACAGACGCCCCGCGATGTGCCGGCGGAGGTGCTGGCACAGCTCGGGAACCGGGTTCAGCACGCGCTGCGCGCTTTTACCCCGGACGATGCGAAGGCGTTGCGGTCGACGGTGAAGACATTCCCCAATTCGCCGTACGACCTGGAGGAGCTGTTGACGCGGCTGGGCATCGGCGAGGCTGTGATCACGGTGCTGAGCGAGAACGGCGCGCCGACGCCGGTCGCCGCGACCCGGCTGCGGGCGCCGAGGTCGCTGATGGGTCCGTGTCCGGCGGCGGAACTCGACGCGGCCGTGAAGGGATCCCCGCTGTACGGGAGCTATGCGCAGGCGGTGGACCGGGAGTCGGCGTACGAGAAGCTGAGCGCCGGTCAGGAGGCGGAGCGGCGGGCCGCCGAGGCGGAGACGGCGGCCACGGCCGCGAAGGCCGCGAGGGCCGCGGAGGCCGCGGACCGGGCAGCGGTGGAGGAGGCGGTTCGAGGGGAGCGGGTACGGGGGCGCGCGGGCGGAGGCGGGGGCGCAGGCGGGAAGGCGGCCGAGGAGGATGCCTCGCTGGTCGAGCAGGTGGTGCGGAGCGGGATGTTCCGGTCGCTGGCCCGGTCCGTCGGTACGCAGCTGGGCCGGGAGATCTCGCGTTCGCTCTTCGGTACGGCCCGCCGCAGGCGGTAGGGGCGGGC
>NZ_ML123047.1:741361-815051 GCF_003846175.1 Streptomyces sp. ADI95-17
GCGGGGCCGGGGGCTACTGTTCCGCGGCGCGTTTGGCCGCCTTGGCCGCCTGCTTCGCGTGCTGCTTGAACGCGCGGACCTCGGCGAGTGATTCCGGGCCCGTGATGTCGGCGACCGACCGGTGCGAGCCGGCCTCCCCGTACGGACCCGCGGCCTCTCGCCAGCCCTTCGGCCGGACTCCGAACTGCTTGCCCAGCAGCGCCAGGAAGATCTGGGCCTTCTGGGTGCCGAACCCGGGCAGCGCGTTCAGCCGTTTACGCAGTTCGGCCCCGTCGGGTACGTCGGCCCATACCGCGCTCGCGTCGCCGTCGTACTCCGCGACCAGGTACTGGCACAGCTGCTGGACCCTCTTGGCCATGGAGCCGGGATAGCGGTGCAGGGCGGGCTTCGTGGTGAAGAGCTCGGCGAACGCCTCCGGGTCGTAGGCGGCGATCTCATGGGCGTCCAGATCGTCCCCGCCCATCCGCTGCGCCAGCGAGTACGGGCCGGAGAAGGCCCATTCCATCGGCACCTGCTGGTCCAGCAGCATGCCCACCAATGCGGCGAGCGGGCTGCGCGCGAGGAGCTCGTCCGCCTTCGGCTCCTGGGCGATCCGCAGGGTGATGTGCTGGTCCTTGTCGCTCTTGGTCATGCCATCGATCATCCCGACGGCGGTGTGGCCCGGCCACTCCACTGCCCGCCGGTGCAGCCGTTTGCCGTACGGACGGGGCGGGTGCCCGAAGGGGCAGCGGCGGCTGCCCCCGGCCGGCGGGGTCCGGGCTGGACGGGGCAGTGAGGCGTCGTGAAGGTGGAGTGGTGAGGCCATCACGACGCGCCTTCGACCGGGGCGCGGGCAGGGGAGATGCGGTCAGGGGAGATGACGATGCACGCACCGGAATGGGACCGGGAACACGACCACGACCACGAGCGGGACCACGGTCACGGGCACGGGCATGAGCACGACGAGCCGGTGCACGCGTCGCGGGCGTCCGAGGGACGGGAGCCGGCGGACACCTCGCACCTCTACCGTGCGGCGGCCGCCGGGCGGCCCGATGTGGTCGGGGCCGGGGGCATGAGCGTGCTCCAACGGGCGGTCGGCAACAGCGCCGTGGGGTCGATGATCCAGCGCAAGGAGGAGGAAGAACGCTCCCCCGTGCACGACGTGGTCTCGTCGGGCGGCGGGCAGCCGCTGGACACCGACACCCGCGCCGATCTGGAGGGGCGGATGGGGGCGGACTTCTCCGACGTGCGCGTCCACACGGACTCCGCCGCCCACGAGTCCGCGAAGGGCGTGGGCGCGCACGCGTACACCGTGGGCAACAACGTGGTCTTCCAGCGGGACGCCTACGACCCGTCCTCGTCGCAGGGCCGCACCACGCTGGCCCATGAGCTGACCCATGTGATCCAGCAGCGAAACGGCCCGGTGGACGGTACGGAGGCGGCGGGCGGGATCCGGGTGAGCGACCCGTCCGACCGGTTCGAGCGGGAGGCCGTCGCGAACGCCGACCGGGTGCTGTCGGACCCGGCTCCGGCGTCGGCCCCCGTTTCGGACTCTGCCGCCGCCCCGGCTTCGGCGGCGTCCGTGCAGCGGGCCGCGACGGAGGACGAGGACGAGCAACCGGCCGATGTGCAGGGCTCCTTCGTGCAACGCGCCGAGGAAGGGGCCGAGGAGGAGGAAGAGGCTCCGCCCGAGTGAGGGAGGGGCGGGGTTCCGGCGGGGCGGTGGAGCGGGAGCGGGGCGATGGAGCGGGAGCGGGAGCTTCACCGGAAGCCCCGCCGCGTATCCGCCCCGTCGTGTCAGTCCGCCGAGTCCGTCTTCATCGTGCCGCCCAGGAACAGCGACTCCGAGCAGCGCGAAGGCGTCGGCGCGTTCACCGGCTTGCCGACCTTCCGGCAGTCCACGGTCAGCGTGACCCGGCCGCCGCCGAGCACCAGGATCGGCGTGACGAAGTGGTAGTCGGAGTCGCGGAAGTTCTCCAGCGCCAGCCGGAGCACGGGCGCGTCCCGCCCCGAGGAGACCACGAGCGTCCCCGCGTCGCCCTGCGGGTTCTGGACCACGATGTCGGTCAGCTGGAATGTGTGGCCGCCGGGCACCTGGAGGGCCGTCTCGGTGTTCGACCCGCCGCCCACCGAGTCCCTGACCTGCACCTGCGCACTGGTCGGGGCCGCGGCCGAGGCGCCGGAGTCCGCGTCGGCGCTCGGTGAGGGGCTGGGCTTCGGCGAGCCCCCGTTCGCCCCGGAGGAGTCACCGCCGCCCGACGCGCCGGCCGAGGACCCCTTCTCGGGCGCCTTGCTCTTGTCGGCCGCGGCGGCGGACCGTACCGCGTCCGGGGTGATCGCCTCGCGGGCCGCCGACTTCACGGCCGGGCGCAGCAGCGCGTACCAGAGTCCCACCAGCGCGATCAGCAGCACGGCCGCGGTGATCAGCGCGCGGGGGAGCCAGCGCGGCAGGATCGGCTCCTGCTGGTACGTGCCGTCCACGACCACCGGTGCGACCGGGGCCTGACCCTCGGCCACGTCCGGGGTGGCGACCAGCTGGAAAGGGTGCGTGACCGGGATGCCGCGCCACACGCGCTTGGCAGGCCGGATGCGCACCTTCCCGAAGTCCGCCCGTCCGGGCGCGATCAGCAGGGTGTCCTCGGCGAACGAGACCTGTGCCCGCTCCGTGCCCGACTGGGCCCCCAGCCGTACGGTGACCGGGGCGTTGCCCCGGTTGTCGACGGCGAGCTGGTGCTTGCCGCGCCAGGCTCCGTGCGAGCTGCGCGGCACCAGTTCGGCGGTCGTCTCGGTGAAGGGGAGTACGGTCACCCGCCCTTCGGGCACCACCGTGTCGCCCTGCTCACTGGTCGGCACCACGCGTATCCCGAAGGGCGTGTCCCCCGCGAGCACCGTCGAGTCCCGGGGCGGACGCAGTACGAGGGAGACCGTCTGCGAGTCGCCCGGATACAGGGAGAGCGTCGCCGGTTCGACCGTCGACCAGGCGGCACAGGCACCGACCACCTCGAAGCGGTACTCCTCGACGGTGCTGCCGGAGTTGAGGATCCGCAGGGGGAGGGCCGTCTCCTCGCCCGGTGCGGCAGTGACGGACGAATCGTCGAGGCTTGCCGTGAGACTCATAGGCGGCACCGTAGGTTCGCCGTTGAACACCGACATCGGCCGTGGAGGAACACTTCCGGGCAGATTCTGTGCCCGGATCGGCCTTTTTGTTTCCCTGTAGGGATACGCGGGCATCTTTTGACCGCCTCAGACGAGTGAGGCATACGAAAACAGCCGTGTTGGTTGTGTTCGCTGCGACGCCATCGGCTGTTGCCCAGGGGGAGCATTGCCATGGAGCGCATCACTGTTGCATTACGAGCTCAGGATCCGATCTCGCAAGCGGGCGTGGCCAGTCAGTTACGGACCCGGCCCGAGGTCAGCGTGACGGAGTGGGGAGAGGGCGACACCTCTCCCCGGATCGTGGTCGTCGTCGTGGACGCGGTCGACGAGGCGGTGTTGACGATGCTGCGCCACATCCAGCGCACCAGCACCTCACGCACCGTTCTGGTCACCACGGACATCGACGAGCAGAAGCTGGTGAGTGCCGCGGAGTGCGGTGTCGCCGGTGTGGTCAGGCGCTCCGAGGCGACTCCGGAGCATCTGGTGCAGGTCATCGGGACGGTGGCGCGGGGCGAGGGCCATCTCCCGTCCGACCTGCTGGGACGGCTGCTTGAGGAGGTGGGCCGCCTCCAGGGGCAGGTGCTCGGCCCGCGCGGTCTGCACTTCACCGGTCTCGCGGCGCGCGAGGTGGATGTGCTGAGGCTGGTCGCGGAGGGGTACGACACCGCGGACATCGCGACGAAGCTGGCCTACTCCGAGCGCACCATAAAGAACGTGCTGCACTCGGTGATGACCAGGCTGCAACTGCGGAACCGGTCGCATGCGGTGGCGTACGCGATGCGGCAGGGGCTGATCTGAGCCTTCCCGCGCCGGTGCGTACGTCGCCTCGGTAGGGCCCCCGGATGCACTTTCGGGCAGCGGGGGCTTCCCGAGGATGTGACTCCCGCACCGCTGTGCGTCCGCCGCCCGTACAGGACCCTGACGTCCGGTGTGCCGTTCGGCCTAGGGTGGGGGAGGACTTCCGTGCGCTGGTTCCAGCCGCTTCGGCGGGTGCCGCGGTCGCGGCGGGACGGATCGGTCCGGGCCCGGCCGTCCGCCTCGCGCCGCACCCTGACCGCGCTCCGGATCCCGGCCCTCGCCCTGCTTCTCGTGGTCAGTGGCGTGGCCCCCGGTTCAGCCGTCACGTCCGGGGCGCCGTCGGTGTCGGTGCCCGAACCCTGGGTCACCCCGGCCGAGTTCACCGACGCGGTCGACCCGGGCGGTTCCACGGGCGTGGCCAAGCAGGTGCGTACGCCGGCGATCCCGCCGAGGCCGGATGTGATCCTGCTGGTGGACGGCACGGGCAGCATGGACGTCCCGATCGAGCGGGTGAAGGCGCGGATCCCCGAGATCACGAAGGCGATCCGCGACGAGCAGGAGGATTCGCGCTTCGCCGTGGCCACCTTCGGTGACCAGCAGGTGGACCCCGACGCGGGCTTCAAGGTGCTGCAAGGGCTGACCGACAACCTGGACGATGTGCAGACGGGCGTCAACCAGCTCAAGTCCGACATGGGTTCCTTCAGCATCGGCCCGCCGGAGGACTGGATCTACGCGCTGTGGAAGCTGGCCAACGGTGGTGACGGGAAGACCGTTTTCCGCCCCGACTCCAGCCCCGTCATCGTGCTGGTCGGTGACGCGTCCAGTCATGACCCCAGCAACGAGCGGTCGTTCAGCGAAGCCGAGTTCGCCCTTCAGGACGCGGGGGTGCGGCTGATCGCGGTCGGACTGACCAGCGACAGGGGCGACGGCCTCAACGGGAACGGCCGCACACCCCAGTACCCCAATGACAAGGAGCACGAACCGAACCAGGCCCTGCGACTGGTGACGGCCACCAACGGCCGGATGATCGACGGCATCGAGGGCAGCGACGTCGTGGACGCCATCATCGACGGATTCAGCAACCTCCCCACCAACGTCAGTTACCGCCTGGACAACTGCGATCCGCATCTGTCCGTCGGCCTCGACCCGCCCACCCAGCAGCTCACCAGCGGGGACACGGCGCACTTCGCGGAGAACATCGACGTCTCCGCAGACGCGCCCCAGGGCACCCGGCTGACCTGCACCGTCCAGTTCCTGATGGGCACCCAGGCCCCGGGCACGGAAACGATCGGGCCGGCCGCGGCCGCCGACCCGGACTTCCAGGAGCAGATCAGCATCGATGTGAACGACATCGACGCGCCCGTCGTCACCGTGGACGATCTGACCGTCCGGGCCAAGGACAAGAAGGGCGCGCGCGTGACGTACGCCGCCACCGCCCAGGACACCACCGACGGCACGCTCCCGGTGACCTGCACCCCTGCTTCCGGTTCGCCCTTCCCGGTCGGCCGCACCACGGTGACCTGCTCGGCGACCGACTCGGCGGGCAACACGGGGACGGACACGGCGGAGATCGAGGTCCTGGAGGCTCCCGTCCCGCCCTCGGCGGACGTGGCGATGAAGGTCGACGTCAGCCCCGACCGTACGTACACCGGCCGCCCGGCCCGTGCGCGGTTCACCGTCACCAACGCCGGTCCGGACCCGGCGACCGGCGTCGTCATCGGCTCCAGCTGGCCGAAGCCGTCCAAGGGCAAGGACCGCAGCCTGCCCGCCCTGACCCGTTGCACGGCGGCGAAGCCGTGCACCATTCCGGCCGGCGGCCGCATCGAGCTGACCCAGACCGGTACGTACCGTGCGGCGATCACCGGGGACGTACGGGCCACCGTGCGCGGCACGTTGCCGGACCGCCGCAAGGCCAACAACCAGGACACCGACCGGCTGCGCGTCCTGAAGCCCTCGCTGACCGTCACTCCGCAGGTCGCCAAGCCCGGCCAGCCGGTGCTGGCCCGCGGCAAGGACTATCCGCCGGGCGCGACCGTACGTTTCACGTGGAACACCGGGATCACCCCCGGCGGAGCGACGGCCACGGTGGGGCGCGACGGCACCTTCGAGGTCCAGGTCCTGGTCCTGCGCAAGGACAAGCTCGGTCCGCGCGAGCTGCGAGCGGACTCGCGCGACCTCGCCCGGCTGAAGAAACCGGTCCTGGTGGTGCAGCGGAATCTCCAGCCACCGGACTTCGCGGGCCGCGCATGAGTACCGGTGGCCGCAGGGCCGGTGACACGGCCGGTGACCGCACGGCTGACGACCGCACGGCTGACGACCGCACGGGAGTGATCGGGTGATCCACGAGGTCGACGACGTACTGCGGGCACTGATCAGGGCGGAGGTACTCGAAGGCGGCCAGATCGCGGTGGTCTTCGACGCCCCGACCCGGGAGTGGGCGGCGAAGGTCAACGCGCCCATGGTCAACCTGTATCTCTACGACATCCGCGAGGACATGCGCAGGCGCGAGCGGGGTCTGCACAACGACTACGACGAGCGGGGCACGATCATCGCGCGCCGACGCCCGCCCCGCTTCTTCAAGCTGTCGTACCTGATCACGGCGTGGACGAAGCGCCCGGAGGACGAGCACCGGCTGCTCTCGTCGCTGCTTGGCTGCCTGCTGCGTTACGAGGCGCTGCCCCCGGAACGGCTGGCGGGCACCCTGGCCGAGATCGGGGCGCCGGTACCGATGTCGATCGCGCTGCCGCCACCGGAGGACCGCTCGTTCGCCGATGTGTGGAGCGCGCTGGGCGGCGAGTTGAAGCCCTCGCTCGACCTGGTGATCAGCGTGCCGGTGACGGCCTCGCCGAGCTATGTGGTCGGCCCGCCGGTGGGGGACGAGGGACTGCAGACCCGCTTCGGGGACGTACCCGAGCCGGCCGAGCCCGTATCGGAGCCGATGCCGGGCCGCGGCGGCCTCCCGGTGTACGGCGGCCGCCCGGGGCGGCCCGGCGGGAACGCCACCACCCGTGTCCCCGACACGGAACGACGACGCGGCCTTTCCCTCCGGATCGTGGAGACCCGGAAGGCCCGTACGGGTGCCGGGGAAGCCCGCGCAAGGACCGCGGAGAGTGCGGAGACGGCAGAGCGTGCGGTGACCGCGGTGACCGCGGTGACCGCGGAGAGTGCGGTGACCGCGGAGAGCGCGGAGAGCGCACAGGCCGCAGAGACCGCAGAGACCGCAGAGACCGCAGAGACCCGTACGGAGGACAGCGCCGAATGACCGACGCGGGCGACCCGAACCTGCGCCACCTCCTCGCCCGCGCGGTAGCGGTGGAGCAGCGCATCCGACGGGCGGTCGAGGCCCGGCAGCTCACCGATCCGGACCCGGACGACGCCTTCCGCGGCCTCTACCTCACGGACGAGAACATCGCCCGCCTGCTGGACGAGAACGAGGCCCGCGCCTTCCCGTATCCCGTGCCGGACCCCATACCGGACGCCGCGCCGGAATCCGACGAGGCAACGACAGAGCACTCCCGACTCACTTCCCTGGCAGCCGAATTCGACCTCACCGCCCTCGATACCGAGATCCTCCTCATCGCGCTCGTACCGGATCTCGACGACCGCTTCGAGGCGTTCTACGGCTACCTGAACGACGACGTCACCCGCCGCCGCCCGTCCATCGGACTGGCGCTGGGCCTGTGCGGGCTCTCCCCCGCCGACCAGGTGGCACGTGGCCGGCTCGCGGCCCGCGCCCCGCTCCGCGAGGGCCGCCTCCTCCTGGTCGAGGACCTGGACCGTCCGTTCCTGAGCCGGGCGCTGCGCGTCCCCGACCGGGTCACCGCCCACCTCCTGGGTGACGACACCCCCGACCCCCGGCTGGCCGACCTCCTCGCCCCCTGGCACGCCGTGCCGGGCGTCGGAGACCCGGCGCCGCTCGCCGGAGCCCTCGCCCACGGCGCCTCGCTGACCTACCTCCGCGAGGACCAGGGCGGTGCGGGCACCGCCCTCGCCGCCTCCGCGCTGACCCGTGCGGGCCACCGGGTCCTGGGCCTGGACCTGGCCCGCCTCGCGGAGGACCCGTCACCAGCCGAGGCGGTCCGCTCGCTGGTCCGCGAGGCCCGGCTGACCGGTGCGGGCGTGGTCTGCGCCCCGATCGACGCGGTCTGCCGCGAACACCCGGAGCTCCTCCGGCTGCTCACCGGCACCCCGGTCCCCACGATCCTGGTGGGCCGGGCTCCCTGGGACGCGGCCTGGTCCACCGCCCCGCCGCTCCTCCTGCACGCCCCACGCGTCGAACCCTCCACCAGGGCCGCTCTCTGGACCGACGCGTACGACGCCCCCGTCCCCGAAACCATCGACGTGGACCGCCTGCTCTCGCCGTTCCTCCTCACCCCGGAGCAGATCACCCGCGCGGCCCGGGGCGCCGCCCAGACCACCCATCTGGACGGCGGCACCCTCACCCCCGACCACGTCCGCCAGGGCGCCCGCGCCCAGAACGCGGCCGGCCTGGACCGCCTGGCCCGCCGCATCGAACCCACCGTCACCTGGAACGACCTGGTCCTCCCACCGGACACCCACGCCCAGCTCCGCGAACTGACCGCCCGCGCACGCCACCGCGACCGGGTCCTGGGGGAGTGGGGCATGCGCCCCGGCGGCGGCCGGGGCCGAGGCGTGTCCGCCCTCTTCGCCGGCGACTCCGGTACCGGCAAGACGATGTCGGCGGAGGTCATCGCCGCAGACCTGGGCCTGGACCTCTACACGGTCGATCTGGCGACAGTGATCGACAAATACGTGGGCGAGACGGAGAAGAACCTGGAGCGGATCTTCTCGGAGGCCGCAGGCGTGAACGGCGTCCTTCTCTTCGACGAGGCGGACGCGATCTTCGGCAAGCGCTCGGACGTGAAGGACGCCCACGACCGCTACGCGAACGTCGAGAGCGCGTACCTCCTCCAGCGCATGGAGTCCTTCGACGGCCTGGCGATCCTCGCCACCAACCTCCGGGCCAACCTGGACGACGCGTTCACCCGCCGCCTGGACCTGGTCATCGACTTCCCGGTCCCGGACCCCGAACAGCGCCTCGTCCTCTGGGAGCGCTGCCTGGGCCCCGTACTCCCCCGGGGCAAAGACCTGGACCTCGCGTTCTGCGCGGAGAACTTCGAGCTGGCGGGCGGCAACATCCGCTCGATCGCGGTGACGTCCGCGTACCTGGCGGCGGACACGGACGGACCGGTGACGATGCCGACGCTGATCCACGCGATCCAGCGCGAGTACCAGAAGCTGGGCCGGCTGACGCTGGCGTCGGAGTTCGGCCCGTATCTGAAGCTGCTGGCGTGAGATGCGGCAGCTCGCAGATCCAGGCGCTCAGACCTTGATGATCCGTACCCGGTCGCCGCACAGCAGCCCCAGATCCTCAGGGTCCGAAGTGAGGATCACCGCAGGCTTCGGCATCAGCAACGCAGTCGCCCCCACGACGGCGTCGATGGCGTACTTGTGCCCATGAAGGCCGGCGTCGGTCAGCAGCTTCATGGCCGAGCGTCCGATCTCCTCGCTCACGGGCTCGACCGTCAGCCTGGACACCACCCAGTTGAACCGGGCGGCGTTCACCTTCCGGTGGTGAGCTTCGATGAGCGTGAGAACGCTGACGATCACCCTCATGTCCTCCTGCTCCGCTCCACGGAGCAGTGCCATGACCTGCCGGTCATCGGCGACGACCTTGGACAGACCCTCGCTGTCCAGCACGAGCGTCCCGGCCCGAGCCATCAGGCGGCGTTCTGTGCATCGTCGGCGTCGCCCCGCAGAAGTGCTCGGGCGGCATCGACCTCCGTACTACTCAGCGCCCCCTGCTCCGCCTCGTGCGCGTTGGTCAGCTCGGCGAGGTTGTCCCGCTCGATCTGGCGCTGCACGGCAGCGTCCACGTAGGCGGAGAAACCCCGCTTCCCCACGCGTGCACGGACGGCAGCGATATTGCCCGAGTGCAGGCTGACGGAGACGTTGGCAGTGGGGCCTTCGCCCACGCCGTAGGTGGTGTCGTCACTCATGACATCAATCTAATACATGAACTCGTAGAAGGGTTGGGCTTGCCGCGACGCGGCGGTGGGCACCGGACACGCCCCCTTGCGCGGACCCGTGGTTGGCGCGACTGTGGTCCGCGACCGACCGGACCTCTCCGTACGGCGACGGGAGTCAGCGTGACCGCATTGCCTGTTCTGCCCCACGAACTGCACGGCGACGGCCCGCACAAGGTGATCGCGGTGCACGGCTGGCTCGCCGACCGCTCCGCGTACGCCCCCGTGCTGCCGGATCTCGATCGCGATTCGTTCCAGTACGCGGTGGTGGACCTGCGGGGGTACGGCGAGGCGCGGGACGCGGCCGGCTCGTACACCACGGCGGAGGGGGCCGAGGACGTGCTCGCGCTGGCCGACCGGCTCGGCTGGGAACGGTTCTCGCTGGTCGGTCACTCGATGGGCGGCTCCGTCATCCAGCGGACGCTGGCCGCCGCGCCGGAGCGGGTGCGTCGGATCGTCGGGGTCTCGCCCGTCCCCGCGTCCGGCCTGCCGCTCCCGCCCGAGCAGTGGGAACTCTTCGCCGAGGCGGCGCACACCCCGCAGAACCGGCGGATCATCCTCGACACCACCACCGGAGGCCGCCGCCCGGCGGGCTGGCTGGACCGCATGGTGCGTCGCTCGGTCGACTGCAGTGACGCCAAGGCGTTCCGGGCCTGGCTGGACTCCTGGGCGGGCGAGGACTTCCACGACCAGGTCGAGGGTTCGCCGGTGCCGGCCCTGGCCGTGGTGGGCGCGCTCGACCCGGCGCTGTCCGCGGAGTTGCAGCGCGCCACCTGGATGCGCTGGTTCCCGCGCGCCGAACTGGTGGAGCTGCCGTCGTGCGGCCACTACGCGATGGACGAGGCCCCGCTCGACCTGATCCGGGTGGTGGAGGACTTCCTGCGGGCGGACGCGGGCGCATGAGTGACCCCGCCCCCGCCCCCGCCCCCGCCGAGACGCCCGTACCGGACGTCTTCGGCCCCAGGCAGTACGGGCGGGGCATCCCCCACGACCACTACCGCCTCCTGCGCGACCACCACCCCGTGGCATGGCAGGAGGAACCGGAGGTGCTCGGCTGGCCGGCGGGCCCCGGCTTCTGGGCGGTCACCCGGCACGAGGACGTGGTCTGGGTCCTGAAGGACTCCGCCACGTACTCCTCGTACCTGGGCGCCACCCAGATCCGCGACCCGGACCCGGACGACCTGCCGTTCATCCGCCGCATGATGCTCAACCAGGACCCACCGCACCACCGACGCCTGCGCGTACTCGTCAGCCGCGCCTTCACCCCGAAGCGCGTGGACCATTTCGCCGAGGTCGTCCGCGAACGCGCTCGCTCCCTGCTCACCCGCGCGGTCGCCGAGGCGCGGGCCGGCGACGGCACCTGCGACCTCGTCACCCAGGTCACCGACGACTACGCCCTGCTCAACCTCACCGACCTGCTCGGCGTACCGGACACCGACCGCGCGCTCCTCCTCCACTGGACCCAGCGCGTCATCGGCTACCAGGACCCCGACGAGGCCGGAACCCCGGAACTCGGCCCGGACGGCAAACCGCTCAACCCCCGTTCCCCGTCCGCCCTGCGCGACATGTTCGACTACGCGCACGCCCTGGCCGCCCACAAGCGCCGCCACCCCGCCGACGACGTCATGACGTCCCTGGCCACGGACCCCGAACTGACCGCCCCCGAGCTGGAGATGTTCTTCTTCCTCCTGGTGGTGGCCGGCAACGACACCGTACGCAGCGCGGCTCCTGGCGGTCTGCACCTCCTGGCGGAGCACCCCGATGCGTACCGCCGCCTGTGCAAGGGCGAGGTGGGGCTCACGACGGCCGTGGACGAACTCCTCCGCCGCCACCCCCCGGTCCTCACTTTCCGCCGAACGGCGCGCGAGGACACGGTGCTGGCGGGCACCCGCATCCGCACCGGCGACAAGGTGGTCGTCCTCCACGCCTCCGCCAACCACGACGAACGCGTCTTCCCGGCCCCGTACACCCTGGACCTCTCCCGGTCCCCGAACCCCCATGTCTCCTTCGGCGATGGCCCGCATGTCTGCCTGGGGGCGCACTTCGCGCGGCTTCAGCTGCGGGCGCTGTACGAGGAGATGTGCCGGGCTCTGCCGCCAGGGCGACTCCAACTCGCGGCTCCACCTCGCCGCTTGGTGTCGAACTTCATCAACGGAGTGAAGTCGCTGCCGGTGCGGGTGGCCGATGTCTGACGATCGATCCCTCAGGTAGATGTCGGACGCCTGGCACGGTGACAACTACAGGCGCAATGCAGGTGTTCGACAGGAACCTCGTCGGGCCTGACACGGATGACCTGCTCGCCGTGGCACAGCCGGTGTCCCTCAAGCCATTCGGTGCCTGAGGTTCTGCACTCGGGGGATCTGTATGCGGCATGCGACCCCAGTCGGGGCGCGGAACCGCTCACGGTCGACCTGTGCCTGAGATCCGCCCTCGCACGCCAAGGTGAGGTGCATCTGCACCGGGGGCGGTGAACGGCGCACATTTGGGATGGGCATGGACATCAGGTCGTGCCCCGCTCATCGAGAAGCCGTCGCCGACCACCTCGGCCGCGCCTTCGATGAGTTCCTGGCAGTAGAAGCAGATCCTCATGACGCCGCTCGCTTCCCGCAGGTGTTGCAGCAACGGGGGAACCAGACACCGGTGCCATCGCGGTTGTGCCGACCCCTCGGGCCGAGGTCGACCGCAGTGCTCGGGGTCAGGGGGACGCCACACCACACGCAGTGTGCGCCGCGTTGCTGGGCCTGCGAGAGGAAGTCAGGATCCGGAAGCATTCTGGAGCCGTGCGCGTTGCAGCTCGCCTTGTAGGTGTCCACGCACTGACGGTCCCAAGCGTGGGAGCCTGATGGGAGGCGACAACCTATGACACGGAGTTGATCATGCACGCCGTGGCGATCACGGGCACTCGATCCACGGACCATCGCCCGCGAGACGAGTACGTGGCGCTCTTCGCCACGTACCTCGGAGCGTTCGCGCGCAGCGCCTTCTACGTAGGCGGTGCGAAAGGAATCGATACATTGGCTCTGCTCTGGTTGGCGGAGAGTACGCATGCGGACGTCACTGTCGTTGTTCCGGGCACGGTTGCCCAGCAACCGGAAGAGGCTCGGCAGTCCATCTCCCATGCCCGCAACCTGAAGCGCATCAAGAAGATCGTCGAACTCGGAGCTCCTGATCTGTCCGCCGAGGCGTACCACGCACGCAACCGTTGGATGGTCGATCATTCCGCGTTGACGATCGGGTTCCCGCACAGCGCTGCCCCGTCATCGGGTACGTGGCAAACCATCGGCTATGCAGCAGATCAGGGGAAACCGCGGCTGATCGTCCCCGTGTAGCGCTGGTCTGCGTCACGATGACGGGATGGACAGCTCAACCGCGGGTGCGGCGGCGCTGAAGAGGCTGAGGACTCGACGCGGTCTGTCTCTGGCCGACACGGCACGAGCCTTGACGCAGATCGCTCAGGACCTGGGCATGCCCAGGCTGCCGCAGATCTCGAGTGTCCAGCGCTCGATCGCGCGCTGGGAGTCGAAGTCGGCGACGATGCCTGACGAGCGTTACCAGCTGCTGCTTGCCCATCTCTACGTGGCCACGTCTGGTGGGAGTCGCTCGCTCGGAGCGGGGTCGGACTTCGCGCAGTACCTCGATGCGTTGGGGCAACTGGGGGAGAGCGAACACCGGATCGCGGAGTTGCGGAGCACTCTGCTCCGGGCGGTGACAGATGATGGCGGCGGTCTGCTCGGGCTGTTGGCACCCAAGACCGGTGTCGGATTGGTCCAGGCCCTCGCGAATGCGTCGCTCCTGGATGCGGAGACTGTCGTAGGACTCGCCTCTGTTGTTGCAGACGTCAACGCGCAGGTGGGGAGCCTCCCCTTCGTACGCCTGCAACTGATGCTCGCTCCGGCGCTGGAAGCGTGCCGTCGGCTGATGGCTGGTGGGCCGCCGGAGCCGGTGCGCGAGCGCTTGCGGAGCACGTGGGTGGAGGCAGCGGTTTTGGCCGGCCGCCTTGCGTTCGAGACGCGAGACGATGCCGCCAGTCGGTCTCTGTACGAGGAGGCGACCAGGGAGTCCGGCTGTTTGAGGGAACCATGGCGGCAAGCCCCGGTGCACCTGAGCCACGCCCTCACCGTCCTCTACTCGTCGCCCGACATCGCGAACGCGGCTGCACTCGCCGAGGCGGCAGTCCGAGCAGCCAGCAGTGGAGAAAGCCGACTGATCCGTGCGCGAGCGCATGCGCTGCGGGCGGAAGTCGCGGCCCGATCGGGTCAGGCCCGGCAATCTCAAGCGGCGCTTGGGCTGGCCTGGTACGACATCGAGCGGCAGTCTCCCGACGACCCCTTGCCCGGCGCGTTCTCTGCGGAGTACTTGCGTGGCTTCGAGGGGGTGTGCCACCTGTACGTGGGTGACCCGATCGTCGCCCACGACCAGTTCGCGGCCTCGGCCAGCTCTCTCGGATCTCCCCGGCAAGAGGTGCAGCGCATCATCGTCGCAACGGATCAGGCCCTGGCGAGGGTCCGGCTCGGCGAGCCGTATGCGGGAGCCGAGCTGCTGCACGAATGCATTACAACGGCAGCTTCAACTGGCGGGAGGGTCCCAATGATCCGCTTACGGAGGGCCCGCCAGGAGCTTCGGCCGTGGCGACGCGAGGACTTCGTGGCGGACTTGGACGACCACTTGATGGACGTGCTCGGTCGGTAAATTCGGGCCGCAGCTCCCTACTCTGAGCGGCGAAACCGAGTACACACAGTGGAGAGAGGGTGTTGTTGATGGTAAGAATTATCTGGCCCCGATGCGAGCCTTCGCCGAATACCGCGTGGTAACTTCGAATTGGCGAGAGACGCTAGCTATCGGCTTCGTGAGAGGGTGACAAACGAGCTGTTGGCCCCTGCCACGGAGGCTCAGGAAACGGTGGTCCGTTGGGGCCGTTCGCCTTATTGGGCGTGGCGTACCGCTGTCGCACATGGAGTCCTCCAGCGGTCCCTCAATTTTGGCGAAAAACCTGTGCGCCAACAGGAAAGAAATGCCTTACCGCTACCTGGTTACCTGGATCTTCATCAAGTCGTTGGGTAGGGGATTATTTTGAGACCCTATTTAAAATTTAGTAGTGACATCGATGCCAGATCTCGGACCTGTTCATCGGAATCGCTGTTTGCTGCAGCTGAGATCGCAGCCTTGAGGTCGGGCCAGGGGGTATACATTGAAGCAATTGCTGCGGCCTTCCTGACGTCTGGCTGATCGAAACCGATTCCATGCTTGATGACCTGACAGATGCCGGGCGTGGAATCCTCTCCAGCTGCTGCAGCAATCATCATCAGTGCGAGAACGCGCGCATTCCAATCTGGCTCAGCATAATAGAGGTCGACCAGCTCTTGGGTGGATATTGTGTCGAATTCCTCTGTAACCAAATTAAGTGCTGATTGTACGGCTTCCGGGGAGGTGCCCTTAACGGAGTAGTTCTCGATGGAGAGGTACATCAAGTCCAGTGCCTCGTCTTCGATCAAGTGCACCCCTACTCCGGCTGGTGTAGCCCAGACCACTTCTGCCGGCGCTGATTCGACGGCTGGGTAGGCGCCCTGGAATACCCAATTCTTACCCTCTGTGAATCTGGCAAATATTTGAGGGTCAATGGAGTCTCGAAATATCACGTTGAGGCGCATTAGTCACCTTCATGTGTGTGATGATCCGTTGATTGATTCGATGACCCAATGCGTTCACTTATTTGTGTTCTCCAACATGTCGCGTATTCCGATCTTGAGTAAGCGGAATTCATGTTCTATTTGTGATGGGGAAGCTCCAGACATTTTGGACTCCGCGTACCTTTCGATCTGCTCTGCGAGCGGGTTGACACTGTATCCGTCCGCCACCAGCATGTGAACTGAGGAGATCAGACTCTGTCCTGCTATCTGTGATTGTCCAGCTGTGGGAGCGGATTTGATCATCTCGATGAGGACGGTGCCGAGGCGCTCTTCGCGTTTCTGTTGCTGAGCGGGGTCCTGGGCGAGTGGTGCCATGATGTTCATGCTGCCATCCATCCCAAGAATCGGATCCAATCCTGTAACGGTACCGGATTGAACCAGTGAATTCCTCATGGTGGTCGCACTTGGCACGCCATGCATGCGCCCTGTTTCCACGGACTGCACGAGTCTGTGATTCCTCCTCATGGCGCGTATGAATATTTCCAGAGCTTTCTGTGCGGTCTTCGTGGTTCGTGTGGCGCGACTGCGCAAAACTGTTTCGTTAAATTCTGAAGAGCTCAATGATTTCGCTATGTCTTGATCGGGTAAAGGTGTTCCGTATGCCTTTTGTGACTTCCTTCGCAAGTCTTCCGATACGCTGAGTATGTCGACAATTTTTCCCTTTTTGTTCATTTTTTGCTTGGCGGCATAGGCGCCAACAGCATTGACTCTCCCGATCACTCCTACGGATGAACTGCTTCGCTGGCTGTCTGGAGTGAATATCGAAACGGACTTTTCGATTGCCAGCACCTTTGCGCCGGGGCGAAAATATGCCATGACCATGGCTCTCTCGAAAGATGAAAGTTTGGTGAGAGAGTTTGCCCGTCCGCCTATCCAGCCGGAAATTGCCTTTGTTATTATCGGGCCGCGATCTTCGGTGAGTAAGAGGTGGGCAAAATATTCCTGCTCGACTTGCGCCAGGGCCGGAATGATGAGAAGTGCCAATTCTTGATCCTTGACGCTGATATTGCCTATGGTGATCGAGGGGTTGATCTTGGCGGTGATCGAACCGTCCTGTGACACCACCAGACTTGCGAGGCGGTACTGGCGACGCCAAATCCCTAGCCTTGCTTCCAGGGCTTTGTGGGACTTTCCTGACCCTACATATTTGGCAATTTTGGGTGTTAGGGAAGCTACTATTCGGTTGAGGTCTTCTTGTTTCTTTTGAGGGCTATCCTTTTCGCGGCTTTCATTTCCTTTATTCTTGGGATTGTTCTTGTTGTCTTTCTTTTTGAGTTTTTCCCAGAGGGCTTTTCCTTTCTTGGTGATGAAGCCGACGATTTTGTCAATGGCCCTGTTCACGGGGCGGGCGACGGCGTGGAAGACGCTCTTGACCTTGTTGGCGAGGGAGCCGATGCCGAGGAGTGAGGCGAGGAAGCCGATCAGCAGCGGGACGCTGGCGGCGAGGGCGGTTTCGACCATCTTGGGGACGCCTGCCGAGCCGCCGTTGGCGATGGCGATGACCGCGTCCAGGACGGCGTTGACGAACTCCACGATCTGGGCGCCCTGGTTCACGATGAACGTGACGATGTCGATGATTCCCTTGACCGCGCGGACGAACGCGGAGGCGGGGTTGAGGAGGGAGATGATCCAGGTGATGCCGGCGATGATGACGGTGGGGATCAGGTAGCTGGTGAGTTTTTCGAGGATGGTGGCCTTGAGGTCGCCGGCTTCCTCGGTGATTTCCTTGACGGCGCCTGCGGGGCCCTCGGTGGCGAGTTTCTTCGCGACGGGGACGGAGGACTCTACGGCGGTCATGGCCTGGTCGGGGATGCCCTTGCGGGTGATGCGGGCGCGGATGTTGGCCCAGGTCAGGCCGAGGAGGGAGCCGATGAGCTGGATGATGCCCTTGAGGTCGAACTTCTGGGGGAGTTCGAGGCCGGCCTTGACGGCGGTGCCGAGCAGCCAGGAGACGACGCCGGTCTTCAGGTGTTCGGCGATGTTGGTGATGAAGAGGTTGAGGCCGGCGCCGACCGCCTTGACCAGGTTGCCGAGGAACCCGATGGGGTCCTTGATGATCTTCATGATCGCGGAGGCGGCCTTGGCGAGGATGCCGAGGAGGAGGTTCTTGAGTTCGTTGATCGTCTTGATGACGCCGACGATCGCGTCCTTCGCCTTGTCCACCAGGCCCTTGTTGGCCTCCTGGAGTTTCTTGATCTCCTCGTCGACCTTGTTCAGGGCAGCGGTGTACTTCTGGGCGAGGTCCTGGACGAGCTGTTCGGACTTCTCGTTGACCGTGGCTTCCAGGTCGTCGAACTTTCCCGCGAAGTCGGTGGCGGCTTCCTGGCCGAACTCGCGCAGGTCTGCGGGGAGTTTGTCCACCTCGGCCTTGAGTTCCGTTCGGCCCTTGGCGATGCGGGCCTTCGCCTTGCCGAGTTCGGCGCCGATGATGTCGGCCACCGACGAGATGACGGTCTGCATCTTCGCGACGTAGAGCTTGCGGGCCTCCTGGAAGAGGTCGTTGGCCTCCTTCGGCATGCCCATCAGCTTGTCCTTGGCCCACTTCGCGGGGCCGAACATGCTTGAGTAGCGCTTGTCCTTGTACTTCTTCATGCGGCGCTTGTGGTCGGCGGTGAACGCGTCCCGGGCCGCCTTCTCCCCCTGCGTGAACGCGGTGTCGACCTTCTTGTCCAGGTCGGAGAGGGTGGTCTCGACGTCCTTCTTCGTGCCGTCGTAGACCTTCTGGAGCTTGGCCGTTACCTCGGCGCGTTTCTTCTCGTCCTTGGACTTCGTCTCGCCCTTGCCGCCGTCGACCTGCTTGCCGGCGGAGGTGCGGGTCGCGGTGAGGGTGTTCATGGCCTGGGCGCCGGAGGCCGCCGCCCCCGCCTTGGCGTTGGACAGTTGCTGGGCCTCGGCCGCCTTGCCCTTCGCGGGGGCCTTCGCCGAATCCGCCTCGGCGGTCTTCTTCGTGGAGAGGGCCTGGTCGAACTCGGGCTCGTTGCCCTTGGCCAGCTGGTCCTCGGTGACCTCGGCGTCCGCCATCGCCTGGTCATTGGCGGCCGGGCCCTGCGAGAAGTCGGTGACCGAGGCCGGCTGCTTCTCCGGTACCGCGTCGGCTGCCGAAGGTGCCCCCGGGTTGGCGGGCGGCTGGTCCGGGGACATCGGGGTGACCGGCTTGTCCTTGGCCGCCGCCGTGTCCGGCGGGGCCTTCGTCGCCGTGTCGATGTCCTTGGCCGAGGAGTCCTTGCCGTCCTTGACCTTGCCGTCGACCTCGTCCTTGATCTTGTCGGCCTTCCCCGACTTGGAGAACTTGTCCGCCTGGTCGAGGTTCTTCGGGGCCTGGGCGTCGATCGCCTTGTTCACCGCGTCGATGAACGCCTGCTTGTTGAACTCGCCCGGCTTCGCCGCGTTCATCTTCTCCGCGTTCGCCGCCTTGCCCTGCGCCTCCTTGTCGTCGGGCGGCGCGACCGCCGCGTCCTGCGCCGACTTCGACTCGGTGGCGGCGGGGGCGTGGTGGGCCAGGCGGATCTTCTTCGCCGCCACGTCGGACTTGACCTTGCGGAAGCCGGGGGCCTGGGCGGGCGACGGCTTCACCGGGGCCGTGTAGCGCTGGGCGACGAGGCGGGAGACCGCGCTGTTCCCCGCCGCGCGTTGCAGGCGTTGCAGGGTGCGGGGATCAGGGGCCGGGCGGTCGCCGGGCGGGCGGTCGACGGGTGGGCGTTCCGGTGCCGTCGTCGTACGGGAGACGTCTGTACGGGCAGCGGCGGGGCCCTTCTCCGGAACCGCCTTCATCCGCCCTCCCCCCGGCCGCACACGCTCCTGACCGCGCCTGATCCCTGGCCGCGCCTGGTCCCCGACCGCACACGCTCCCGACCGCACACGCTCCCGACCGCGCATGGTCCTGTCGCCGTCCCAGGGTGTGCGCGACACCCGCGCGGTACGCAGGGCAGGCGCACCGCGGTCGGGGGCAGCGCACGGCGGTACGTACAGCGCGACGGCATTGCCTGATCGGGCAGGGGCCGGTGCACGGGCGGGCGGCCGTGTGTCCGTTCCCGGTGATCGCCGGTCTCGCGAGAATTGCGGGCGTTCCCCGGCCAAGGAGAGACTCACATGCCGTCGTACCTGTCCCCGGGCGTCTACGTCGAAGAGATCGAGTCCGGATCCCGGCCGATCGAAGGGGTGGGCACCTCGGTCGCCGCCTTCGTCGGCTTCGCCCGCAAGGGCCCGTTCGACGAGCCGACGCTGATCACCAACTGGAGCCAGTTCGCCAGCACGTTCGGTGACTTCGTCGACGGTACGTATCTGGCGTCCGCCGTGTACGGGTTCTTCGCCAACGGTGGCGGCGTCTGCTACGTGGTGCGCATCGACGACGGCACCGAGCCGCAGGCAGAAGGGGACGACGAACGGAGCGCCGGGCAGCTGCCCGCCGGTTCGGAGACGCAGATCGGGCCGTACGCGGTGAAGCCCCGCCCCGGGGCGGCCGGCGAGATCACCGTCGAGGTCACCGAGGTGGAGGGGGACGATCCGCCCTCCGACGTCTTCCAGCTGATCGTGAAGCGCGACGGGCAGGTCGCGGAGACGTACCCGAGCGTCACGACCAAGCGCAGCAAGGAGAACGTCGCCACCCGGGTCAACGCCAAGTCCGAGCTCATCGAGATACGCGAGACCGGGCGCGGCGCCGCCCCGGCCAGGCCCGGGCCGCAGAGCGTGACGCTGGCTCCCGCCGCGCCCGCCTCTCCCGACGCCGGGGCGCTGACCCCCGAGCTGTACGTCGGCGACCCCGACCGCCGCACCGGGCTCGGTGGGCTCGAAGCGGTCGAAGAGGTCACGACCATCGCCGTGCCGGACCTGATGAGCGCGTACGAACGCGGGCTGCTGGACCTGGAGTCGGTGATCGCCGTGCAGCAGGGGCTCATCAGCCACTGCGAGTTGATGGGCGACCGGGTCGCCATTCTCGACCCGCCGCCGGGACTGAGCCCGCAGCAGATCCGCGCCTGGCGCACCGACCGGGCCAACTTCGACTCCAAGTACGCCACGCTCTACTACCCCTGGATCCGGGTCGCCGACCCCTCGTCCGGGCGCGCCCGGCTCGTCCCGCCGAGCGGCCACATCGCCGGAGTCTGGGCCCGCAACGACGAGTCGCGCGGGGTGCACAAGGCCCCCGCCAACGAGGTCGTACGCGGTGCGGTCGCCCTGCAGACCCAGCTGACCAAGGGCGAACACGATCTGCTCAACCCGATCGGGCTGAACTGCATCCGGTCCTTCCCCGGGCGCGGCATCCGGGTCTGGGGCGCGCGCACGCTGGCCTCCGACCCGGCCTGGCGCTATCTGAACGTCCGGCGCCTCTTCAACTACCTGGAGGAGTCGATCCTCGCCGGTACGCAGTGGGTCGTCTTCGAACCGAACGACGACGCCCTGTGGGCCCGTATCCGGCGCACCGTCTCGGCGTTCCTGGTCAACGAGTGGCGCAAGGGGGCGCTGTTCGGGCTCACCCCGGAAGAGGCGTTCTACGTCAAGTGTGACCGCGAGACCAACCCGCCGGAGAGCATCGACGCAGGTCAGGTCATCTGCGAGATCGGGGTGGCACCGGTCAGGCCGGCCGAGTTCGTCGTCTTCCGCCTCTCCCAGCTGACCGGGGGCACCGGCGGCGTCGACGAGTAGCGCGGCCCGGTCCCCTAGGTCCACCAAGCGGTAAGAGCCGTAAAGGAGCCTGTTGTGCCACTTCCCGATCTCGACAGCACCGTCGGAGCCTCCTTCGGCCTCGAATTCGACAGCGTCGTCATCAAGCAGATCACTGAGGTCAGTGGTCTGAAGATGGAGCAGGACGTCATCGAGCTGAAGCAGAACACCGCCGACGGCCGCTACGCCATCAAGAAGCTCCCCGGCAGGCCGAAGGCCGGTGAGGTGACCGTGACCCGCGGTCTCACCGAGGACAACAGCTTCGAACGGTGGATCAAGGACTCCCGGTTCGGCCGGATGACCGCGGCCCGCCGCAACGGCGCGGTCATCGTGTACGACCACGAGGGCATCGCCATCAAGCGCTACAAGCTCATCAACGCCTGGCCGAAGTCCCTGGAGATCGGCACCCTCAAGGCCGGTGACACCTCGGTCCTCACGGAGAAGCTCGCGATCACGTACGAGAGCATGGAACTCGACTGATGCGACGTACGACATCGGCGGACGCCCTCGAACGCTCGGACCCGAACGCCCCGGCCGCCGGGACCGGGCGGTCCGGGCAACGGGAGCCGCTCCGTACCGAGTTCACCTTCGAGCTGCCGCGCGGGTACGTCGACGAGACGGGCGCCGTGCACCACACGGGCGTCATGCGGCTCGCGACCGCGCGCGACGAACTCGTGCCGCTGCGGGACGACCGGGTGCGCGAGAACTCCGCGTACCTCTCGGTCGTGCTCATCGCCAGGGTCGTCACCCGGATCGGCACGATCGACGACATCCACCCCGGCATCATCGAGGACCTCTTCGCCTCCGACCTGGCCTTTCTCCAGGACTTCTACCGGCGGATCAACGCCGAGGGGCACACCCGCGCCGCCGTCTCCTGCCCGGCCTGCAAGGAGGAGTTCGCGGTGAATCTCGCCGGTGGCCGCCTGGGGGAATCGTGACGTACGCGGCCGACCTGCTCTACGAGGAGGTCGCGTACCTCGCTTATCACTTCCACTGGCCGCTCGATGAGCTGCTGGACCTGGAACACCCGGAACGACTGAGGTTCGTCGCACAGATCGCTCGCCTCAACGGGCAGTAGCGAACAGCGCAGGGAGGGCGGGAGAATCCATGGGCCTGATGTCCTGGCTGCGCGGCGGCGGGCGTACGGAGACGAGTGCGGGTACGGGGGCAGGCGGCGCTGGTTACGCTCCGGCGGCGGCGCCGCGCGAGCGGGTCGATCCGGCCGAACTGCCGCCCATTCAGCGGATGTTGGGTGGTCAGGATCTGGTCATCGATCCGTCCGGGTTCCAGGGGTCGCTCGCCACCCGGCAGGACACCTCGCTCGGCACTCCCCTCGGGCATCTGGTCAGCCCGGACGCGCCCACCGGACTGGTGCACGGGATCACCGCCCCGGCTCCGGCGGAGAGCCCGTCGCCGGTGCAGCGGTCCGCGGAGCGGCCGGGGGAGGTGTCGGTCCGGACCGGGTACGTGCCTCTGCCCCGGCCCATGCCTGTGCAGCGTGCTGCCGCGAGCGGTGCGCCCGCGATGACGTCGGCTGGTGAGTCGGCCGTGGCGGGCCTGCCGGTACGCCAGTTGGTGGGTGAGCAGCCTCTCGTAGCGGCCTCGGCTCCGGAACCGGCGGCGGAGGCGTCCTCCGGCCCGGCCGTTCAGCGGTCTGCGCTGCCGTCTTCCCCGGACCGGCCCCGGCGGGCGCCCGGTCTCGGGGCACCCATGTCCGCACTGCCGCCCACCGCACAGCGGCAGGCCGCCCACGCCGCCCCGGAGGCGGAAGCGGCAGCCGGGAGCTATGAGGCCGCTGCGGCTCCCGAGGCCTCGGAGGTCCGCGAGGCCCCCGAGGCTCCCTCCGCGTCGTCCGGAGTTCCGGAGCCTGCCCCCGACACCAGTGGGGCCACCGCTCCGTTGCTCGGAGACTCCCCACTACTCCCCGCCGCGTCCGAGCCCGTACCGGCGGCACCCGCGCCGGCGGTGCAGCGGTCCTCCGCCGTGTCCTTTCCGGGCCCGCTCGCACCGCCCCGGACATCCGACCCGGTCGCGCCGCTGCTCGCCGAGCGGCCCGTGGCGCTCCAGGCCGGGCCGGGCGGCGGTGTGGGCGCCGTACAGCGTTCGGCCGTGGACGGGGCGGAGGCAGAGACGGCAGGGGTTCCGTCGGCCGGCACGGGGGCGAGGCCCGGTCCGTCGTCGTACTCGCCGCCGTCCGCCTCGCCGTCCGCTCCGCCGGATTCCGTTCCGGTGCGCTGGACCTCGGACCGGGCGGGCGTGCCCTCGGTGACGCCGGCCGCGTCCCTGCCGGCGGCGTTGCAACGTACGGCTACGGCTACGGCCACGGCCCCGGGGGAGGCGGCGCGTACGTCGTATCCGTCTCGTCCCGCCCTACAGCGTCAGGCAGTTGGCGGGCCGCCGGTGCCGCGTTCGTTGCCGGGTTCCGGTAGTCGTTCCGCACCGGCCGCCGCTTCTGCCCCTTCCGTGACCTCGACCTCCTTCACCACCGCCGGTTCGGCCGCCGTGGCCGCCGGAGTCGCTCAGCGGATGGCGGACGGCAGCGTCGTCTTCGGGTCGCCGCCGCCCTCGTACTCGGCGGCCGTCGTCCAGCGCGAGACGGAGAGCGAGGAGCCGCCGCCTCCGGATCCGCCCCAGGACGCCGCGCCGGAACCCGAGCCGGAACCGGAACCCGGGCCAACGGCCGAGGCCCACGGCGCGCCCGGCGCTTCCGGGGCCGCCCCCGCCCACGGAGGAGCGCCCGTCGTCAGCGACGAACTGGTACGCGCCCTGTACGCGCCGCTCAGCAGGCTCTTCAAGGCGGATCTGCGGCTGGAACGCGAACGTGCGGGCTTCCTCATCAACACCAGGCACTGAGAACGAGGCAACACCAGGCACTGAGAACGAGACAAGACCAGGCACTGAGAACGAGAGGTACGGACCATGGCCACCGCCCAGGAGAACGATCCCGCCGTCAGTGTCTGCTTCGTCGTCACGATCGACGACATCGAGCTCGGATCGTTCAACACATGCGACGGGCTGGGCTGCGAAGTGGTGCTCGAAACCCGTGAGGAGGGCGGCAACAACGGGCATCTGTGGCAGCTGCCGACCCGGCTGAAGTACTCGAACGTCAAGCTGTCCCGGCCGCTCACCAAGGAGACCGAGAAGGTGGCGCGCTGGTTCGCCACCATGACGACCGGGTTCAGCCGCAAGACGGCGCACATCGAGGCACGGACCGGGGACGGGCAGAAGGTGGCCCAGTGGGGGCTGCTGGAGGTCGTGCCGGTCCGCTGGACCGGGCCCTCCTTCACCCCCGAATCGCCCAAGGTCGCGATGGAGACGATCGAGATCGCCCATCACGGCTATGTGATGGAGGGCTGAGCGTCGTGAGCGGTGCCGGTCCCATCGCCTTCAGCGCCGCCGGTACGTCCGGGGCGGCGGGAGCGAAGGCGGGCAAGGGCGGTTCGGCCCGGCCCAAGCTGGAGCACGCCTATCTGGAGCTGCGGACCCCGCCGACCGGCGGCGGCCTCACCCCCGGCGGCCCGTGCGGGCGGATCGACTTCCAGTTCAACCCCAAGGAACTGAGCCTCACCAAGGCCGCTTCCTGGAAGCGGAGTCCGGCCAAGGGCGCGAAGAGCTCCGGCCCGCCGGAGTACCAGGGCTCGCAGCCCAGCAAGCTCACCGTGGAGATGTTCTTCGACGCCAGCGACACCCAGGACACCCGGGTGGTGACTTCGGTGGAGCAGCTCTTCGCCTGCTGCGTGCCGACGAACGAGACCCGGCAGCAGCAGCGGTCCTCGCCGCCGTGGGTGGTCTTCCACTGGGGCGGGCTGACCGGGTTCCCCGGCTACGTGAGCCAGGTGCAGGCGAAATACACCCTGTTCACCACGTCGGGCGTGCCGATCAGGGCCGTCTGCCAGGTGACGATGGAGGAGATCAGCGGCGACACCCCGGGCCAGAACCCGACCTCGGGCGCCCTCGCCGCCCGCCGGGTGCACCAACTGGGCGCCGGGGACTCGCTGCCCTCGCTCGCCCAGCGCGAGTACGGCGACCCGGCGGCCTGGCGGGTGATCGCCGAGGCGAACGGGATCGACGACCCGCTGCGGCTGGCCCCCGGACGGCAGCTGCTGCTCCCCGCGCTCGACGAGCTGAACCGGCTCCGAGAGGCCGAGGGCGGAGGGCGGTCCTGATGGCGCAGTCGGGCGTCGCGACGGCGCTGGTGGTGGAGTTCGGCGGCAGTCCGCTGCCGGCGAAGTTCGTGAACACCCTGGTCGAGGGGTACGTCGACGACAGCCGGACACTGCCCGACCTGTTCCTCCTGCGCTTCCGCGACCCGGACCGGGTGCTGCTGGAGCAGACCGGGCTGAAGATCGGCAGCGAGGCCCGGCTGCTGGCCCGCGCGGGCGGCGACTCGGCACCGAAGCCGCTGCTCAAGGGGGTCGTCACCGCTCTGGAGGTGGAGCTCGACGAGACCGGCACGTTCACCGTCGTACGCGGGCTCGACGAGTCGCACCGGCTGTTCCGGGGGCGCCGGGTGGCCAGCTACCAGAACATGACGCTCGCCGACATCTGCGCCCAGGTCGCCCAGCGCGCCGGACTCAAGCCGGGCACCGTCGACGTGGCCGGTCCGGTGCTCGAACACATCGCCCAGCCCAACGTCACGGACTGGGAGTTCATCCGGGACCTGGCCGAGGAGGCGGGCGCCCAGGCGTATGTGCTCGACGGTCAGCTGCACATCACCCGGCCCGCGGAGGCGAGCGGCGCACCCGACGGTTCGGCGCGGGCCGACCGCGACCCGCTGGTCCTGGAGATGGGCAGCAACCTGCTGCGCTGCCGGGCCGGGGTGTCCTCCGCCGAGCAGGTCTCCGAGGTCGAGGTGCGCGGCTGGGACGTCAAGGCCAAGCAGCCGCTGGTCGGGCGGGCACCCGCAGGGAAGTCGGCGACGCTGGAGCTGGGGGTGAGCGCGGCCGAGGTGTCCGCCCCGTTCGGCGAGGCGCGCTTCGTGGTCACCGACGCGGCGTACGGGGCGCAGGCGCAGGTGGACCAGGCGGCGAAGGCCCTGGCGGAGCGGATCGCCGGGTCGTTCGCGGAGCTGGAGGCGGTGATCCGGGGGAACCCGGAGGTGCGGGCCGGCAGCGCGGTGGCGCTCAACGCGGTGGGGGCGCCGTTCGAGGGGCGGTACACGGTCACGTCGTCCCGGCATGTCTTCGACCCGGTGCGCGGCTACGAGACCTGGCTCACCGTCTCCGGGCAGCAGGAGCGTTCGCTGTTCGGGCTGACCGGCGGCGGGCCTGGTTCGGGTGGCCCCGGTGCGGGGTCCGGTGGGGGTTCACGGTGCGCGGGGCTGGTCAGCGGGACGGTCACGGACACCCATGACCCGGAGGGCTCGGGCCGGGTCAAGGTGCGGTTCCCCTGGCTGTCGGACGAGTACGCCAGCGACTGGGCGCGTACGGCCCAGTCGGGCGGGACGAGCGGCGGCGAGGCGTTCATCCCCGAGGTCGGGGACGAGGTGCTGGTGGGGTTCGAGCACGGCCATCTGGACCGCCCGTACGTCCTGGCGGGTCTGTACAACGGGAAGGACCGGCCGTCACAGGGCAGCGGCGGGGGTGGTGGCGGTGGGAGCGGCAGCGCTCCGGCGGGCGCGGCCGGTGCCGTGGCCGGTGCGGTGTCCGGCAGCCCGGACACCTCGGGGTCCGCCCCGGAGTCCGCCGCCCCGGGCGCCCCCCTCGTCGACCCGACCAGCGGGGCCGTCAACCGGCGTTCGATCGCCTCCAAGAGCGGCAACCAGCTGGAACTCCTGGACGACGCCAACGGCCCGCAGGGCGTACGCCTGCTCACCGGCGACGGAAAGCTGAAGATCGATCTGGACCGCAAGGGCACCGTGATCGTGATCAACAGCGACGGCAGCGTGAACATCGAGGCCCAGCAGCAGGTGTCCATCAAGGCCGCCCGCGGCGTCGCGCTGGACGGCGGGCAGGGGACGCTCGAACTGAGCGGCGACAGCGTCACGTTGAAGTCCCGCAGCGGAGTGAGCGTCGACGGCGGGACCGGCGAGGTCAAGCTCTCCACCGGCGGCACGGTGGCCGTGCAGGGCGGTCAGGTCACGGTCGACGGAACGCAGCGCACCGACATCAAGAGCGGCGGCTCCCTGGCCGTCAACGCACCCATGGTGAAGATCAATTGACGGCGCGGACGCGCGGAGCGAGAGGAACGGACTGCCATGTCAGCAGCCGCACGGGTCGGTGACCCCACCGGCCACCCCGGCACGGTCGGGCCCCCCGGCGTCCCGACCGTGCTGATCGGCGGGCTCCCCGCCGCCACGGTCGGCACCCCGCACCTGTGCGCGATGCCGCCGCCCGCGGTCCACGCCCCGTCCGCGATCGTCCCGCCCGGCAGCACCACGGTGCTGATCGGCGGCCGTCCCGCCGCCCGGGTCGGGGACCGGGCCGCCTGCGGCGCGCCGATCGTGTCCGGGTGCCCGACGGTGCTGATCGGAGGCTGAGCGTCCATGGGACAGGAGTTCATCGGCGCGGGCTGGGCCTTCCCGCCGCGCACCGACGCCACCGGCTCCATCGCCCTGGTGCGCGGTGAGCACGAGCTGGAGGAGTCGATCCGGCTGATCCTCGCGACATCGCCGGGCGAGCGGCCGATGCGCCCGGAGTTCGGCTGCGCCGTCAACGACTACGTGTTCGCCCCGGCGGACGCGGGCACGGCCGGGCAGCTCGCCTACGAGGTGCGGCTCGCACTGGACCGGTGGGAGCCCCGGATCGAGGTCACCGAGGTCGTCGTCCGGTTCGACGAGGCGGACAACGGCGTCCTGTACATCGACATCGGCTACACCGTGCGGGGCGCCAACGACCCCCGGAACCTGGTCTTCCCGTTCTATGTGATCCCGCAGCACGAAGAGGTGGACGGCGCGTGACACTGCCCAGCCCGCACCTGGACGACCGTCACTTCCAGGGCCTGGTCGACGAGGCGAAACGGCTCGTCCAGCAGCGCTGCCCCGAGTGGACCGACCACAATGTGTCGGACCCCGGAGTGACCCTCATCGAGGCCTTCGCGACCATGGTCGACCAGCTCGTCTACCGGGTGAACCGCGTTCCGGAGAAGAGCTATCTGACCTTCCTCGACCTGATCGGGGTCCGGCTCCACCAGCCCACGGCCGCCCGCACCGATGTGACGTTCCGGCTCTCCGCGCCACAGCCCGAGCCGGTACGGGTACGGGCCGGCACGGAGGTCGCGACCGTACGCACCGAGACCGAGGAAGCGGTGGTCTTCACGACCGAGGGCGAACTGTCCATAGCTCCCTGCGAGTTCGCCCATCTCGCCACCTGGCCGACGTCCGGCGACACCCTGGACCGTACCGAGGAACTCGCGCTCGGCCGCTCCGTCCCCTGCTTCGGCGCCACGCCCGCGCCCGGCGACGCCCTCTATGTCGGCCTGTCCGCGGCCGTCCCCGCGGGCGTCGTCGTGCTCCGGCTGGACTGCGCCGTCGAGGGCGTCGGCGTGGACCCGCTGCGACCGCCCCTGGTCTGGGAGGCGTGGGACGGCGGCGCCTGGACCGCCTGCGAGGTCGAGAAGGACGACACCGGCGGCTTCAACCGGTCCGGAGAGCTGATCCTGCACCTCCCGAAGGGCCACACCCCGAACGTCGTCGTGCGCCGGACCGGCGGCTGGCTGCGCTGCCGGCTGGTGGAGGCCGCCCCGGGGCAGCCCACCTACATGGCGCCCCCGGTGGTCCGCCGGATCACCGCGTTCACGATCGGCGCGACCGTCGGCGCCGTGCACGCCGAGACCGTGACCGACGAGGTGCTCGGCCCGGCCGAGGGCGTACCCGGCCAGACCTTCACGATCAGCCGCCCGCCCGTCGTACCCGGCGACTTCGTCGTCGAGGTCGCGGATCCGGCGGGCGGCCCGCAGGGCACGGAGTGGACCCGGGTCGACGACTTCGCGCACTCGGGCCCCGAGGACCGGCACATCACGCTCGACCCCAACTCGGGGCGGGTCGAGTTCGGCCCGGCGGTACGGGAGCGGGACGGCTCCATCCGCTACTACGGGAAGGTGCCGCCGAAGGGCGCCACCGTACGCGTGCGTTCGTACCGCACCGGCGGCGGCCTGCGCGGCAACGTCGCCCGCTCCACCCTCCGGGTGCTGCGCAGCGCCATCCCGTACGTGGCCCGGGTGGAGAACCGCGGCGCGGCGCTGGGCGGGGTGGACGGCGAGACGGTGGAGAGCGCACGGGTGCGCGGGCCGATGACGCTGCGGACCCTGCACCGGGCCGTCGTGCCGCACGACTACGAGCTGCTGGCCCGCGAGGTCGCGCCCGACGCGGCCCGGGTGCAGTGCATCCCGGCCGGCGAGGACTCGGACGTCGAGGCGGGCGGGGTGCGGCTGCTCGTCGTACCGGCCGGGCGCAGCGACGAGCAGGGACGGATCCGGTTCGACGAGCTGATCCCGCCGCAGCAGACCCTCGCCCTGATCGCGGGCCATCTGGACGAACGCAGGCCCATCGGCGCCCGGTTGGTGGTTGAGCGGCCCTTCTACCAGGGCGTCACGGTGGTCGCCACGGTCCAGGCCCGCCGAGGTGCCGTGCTGGAGAAGGTGCGGGAGGAGGCGCTGACCGCCCTCTACAGCTACTTCAACCCGCTGAGCGGCGGACCGGGCCGGGACGGCTGGCCGTTCGGCCGGCCGATCCAGTCGGGCGAGGCGTTCGCCGTGCTCCAGCAGGTGGCGGGCGTGGACCTGGTGGAGGACGTACGCCTCTTCCCCGCGGACCCCGTGAACGGGCAGCGCGGCGAACCCACCACCAAGATCGCGCTGGACCGGCACGCGCTGGTCTTCAGCTACGAGCACCAGCTCCGGGTACGGGAGGCCTGACCACCATGCGCACAGCCGTGACCGGCCTGCCGACACCGCACCCGCTGATCGAACAGCTCCCGGCGGTCTACCTGGAACAGGACTTCCTGCAACGGTTCCTCGCGGCGCTCGACGACGTACTCGCCCCGGTCCTGCTCTCCATCGACAACCTGCCCGCCCACCTCGACCCGCGCAGCGCGCCGGAGGACTTCCTCGACTGGCTGGCCCAGTGGGTGGCCGTCGACACCCGCGCGGACCACCCGGTCGAGCAGCGGCGGGCGACGGTGCGCGGCGCGGTCGAGCGGCACAGCCGACGGGGCACCCGGCGCGGTCTCGCGGAGGCGGTGCTGCTGGAGACCGGGATCGAGCCGGAGATCGTGGAGAGCGGCGGCACGGCGTGGTCGACGATGCCGCACACCCGGTTCCCGGGCGGCCCAAGGCCCTGGGTGACGGTCCGGGTCCGGGCCACGCGGCCGTACCAGGTCGACCGGGTGCGGCTGGAGGAGCTGATCCGTACGGAGATACCGGCGCATGTGGGCTTCGACCTGGAGGTGCTGTGATCTGCGAGTCGTGCGGGCAGAACAACGCGCCGGGGACGCAGTTCTGTACGTCGTGCCAGGCGTTCCTGGAATGGGAGGAGCCGCCGAGCGGGACCCCGGCGCCCTCCACCACCCGGCCGCCCCGGGCACATTGGGATCTCCACGTTCCTCCGGCCGCCCCCGCGCCGCAGCCGGATCCCCAGCCCCGGCCCCGGCCGCAACCGTCCCCCCAGCCCTCCCCGCAGCCCCCCGCGACCGCCGCCCCGCGCCGCCCCGGTGACGAGACGGACGAGCCGGTGCCGGGGCCCGAGGCGCTGCCCGACGCACCGCCCGAACCCGCGAACACACCCCCGGGCCCACCGCCCGCACCGCCCGTCGTCTGCCCCAACTGCCGTACGGAGAACGCCCCGGAGCGCACCATGTGCGTCCGCTGCGCACTGCTCCTGAACCCGGGACCGCCGCCCGAGGTGCGGCCTGTCTGGTGGCGCCGGATCTTCCGGCGGCGGCCGCGTCAGGCGCCCACCGCGGGCACCCGGCCGAAGCGCCGGCTGTGGCGCCGCCCCGGTCTGGCGCTGCCGATCGTGCTGATCGTGCTGGCCTGCGGGGTCTGGTTCGCGCTTCCGCACGTGCCCGGCTGGTTCGGCTTCGCCAAGGACGAGACCGGGACGCCGGAGGCGGTGCCACCGACCCGGTTCCGGGCCTCCAGCAGGGCTCCGGGACACCCGGCGGGTGCGGCGTTCGACGGCTTCAACAACCGCTACTGGGCACCCTCGGCCGCCGGACCCGACACCGGGGTGGGCCAGTACCTGGAGTGCGACTTCGAGCAGCCGGTGCGCGTACTGAAGCTGGTGGTCTTCTCGGGCACGTCGGCCAAGATGGACGAGTTCCTCACCCAGGCCCGCCCGGCGAAGATCACCGTGCTGCTCACCTCCGCCGACGGAACCAGCGTCAGCAAGAAGCTGCGGGTCAAGGACCAGCCGGGCCAGCAGACCTTCGACCTGCGCGGCTCGGAGATCGTCAGGGCGCGGCTCACGACCGACACCACCTACGGAGCGGGCCCCGACCGTCGTCTCGCCGTCGCCGAGATCGAATTCTTCGGCCGCAGGAGCTGACCGGGGCGGAGACGGCCCCGCCGGGACGGGAAGGCCGAATCGTTTGTTCGCCCGTGCCGGGGCCTCCGATGATCCAGGATGGACGGCACAGCCGGCCCACCTCATCGGAGTCCTCTCATGACCACAGGCCAGGACACGCCAGCATCCCGGATAGACACCAGCAGGCCGCACCCGGCACGGGTGTACGACTTCCTGCTGGGCGGGAAGGACAACTACCTCGTCGACCAGAAGGTCGGCGAGAAGCTGCCCGAAGTGGCCCGGCGTGCCTGCCTGTTGAACCGGGCGTTCATGCACCGGGCGTCGGCGTGGGTAGCCGGCACGGGCGTCGACCAGTTCCTCGACATCGGCACCGGCATCCCCACCGAACCGAATCTGCACCAGATCGTCCAGGCGGTCGCCCCGGCGGCCAGGGTCGTCTACACCGACAACGACCCCGTCGTCCTGCGTCACGCCGAGGCCCTGCTGACCAGTACGCCGCAGGGCGTCACCTCGTACATCGAGGCGGATGTCCGCGACCCGGAGGCGATCCTCGCGCACGCCCGCGAGGTGCTGGACTTCGACCGGCCGATCGCGCTGTCGCTGATCGCGCTGATGCACTTCCTGACGGACGAGGAGGACCCGTACGGCCTCACCCGCACCCTCGTCGACGCGTTGCCGTCCGGCAGCTACCTGATCCTCTCGCACGGCACCGCGGACTTCCTGCCGGCCGAGCTGACCGAGCGGATCGGCAGTACGTACCGGGAGGGCGGCATGACGCTGCTCGCCCGCGACCGCGCCCAGGTCGAGCGGTTCTTCGAGGGGCTGGAGTTCGTGGCCCCCGGGCTGGTGTCCGGCCCCGAGTGGTACAAGGACACCCCGGCGCCGGAGTACGAGCCCAACGGCGTGTACGTGGGCGTGGCACGGGTCCGCTGAGAACGGGTGCGCGGCGCCCGCGGGCGCCGGGGCCGTCACGCCCTGCGCAGGTCCACCAGCGCCTCCGCCTGCGCGAGACCGCTCTCCTCGACGACCTCGCGCACGCTCTGCGCCTCGCGCACCAGCGCGAACCGCACCCGCCCGTCGGCGTCGGCGCGGTAGCCGTACACACCGGGCCGGGGCAGCGAGTTGTACGAGAAGTGCGAGGAGAAGTAGTACGCGCCGGTGTCGTGGAGGGCCACCACGTCGCCGGGCTCGACGGCGGGCAGCCAGACCCCGGTCGCGGTGAGGTCCCCGGCGAAGCAGCAGGGGCCCGCGATGTCGACGACCTGGGCCGGGCCCTGCTTGGGGCGGCCCGCGGCGTCGAAGACCCCGACGCGCAGCGGCCAGGAGCCGGGCATGAACACCGTACGGGTGGCGACCTGGGCGCCCGCGTGCGTGACCGCGATCCGCCTGCCGCCGGCCGACTTGGTGTACTCGACGACGGTGCCGATCGTTCCGCTCTTGGCCAGCAGCGAGCGGCCGAACTCGGTGACGAGGGTGTAGCGGCCGTCGAAGAGCCCCGGTACGGCCGCCCGGAGCTCGGCGACGTAGTCGGCGTACGTGGGCCGGTCGTCCTCGTCGGTGAAGTTGACGGGCAGGCCGCCGCCGATGTCGATCCCGGTGATCCGGGCGTGGCCCAGCCGGTCGTTGATCCGCTCGGCCAGCTCGTACGCCGCGCGGATGCCCTCGGCGATGAGCGGCAGCGGGCAGCCCTGGGAACCGACGTGCGCATGCAGCCGGTTGAGCCAGGGATGGCGCTCGAACGCCTCGGTCACCGCGTCCACGGCACCCGGATCACGCAGCGCGACGCCGAACTTCGAGGTCGCGGTCGCGGTGCTCATCGCGCCGATGGCCCCGGCCCCGACCTGCGGGTTCACCCGGATCCCGATGGGTCCGGCGGCCTCCCGGCCGGCCAGCAGGCGGTCCACCCGGGCCAGCTCCTGGAAGTTGTCCAGGTTGATCGCGATGCCGTGGGCGAGCGCGAACTCCAGCTCCGCGACGGTCTTCGCGGGACTGTCGAAGACCAGCCGGTCGTACCGGAACCCGGCCGCGAGGGCCTGCTCCAGCTCACCGGGCGAGGCCACCTCGCACCCCATCCCCGCGTCCGCGAGCAGCCGCAGCACCGGCACCAGACCGCACGCCTTGGCGGCGAACGTGTGCTGCACCGGGGCGGGCCCCGCGAACGCCTCGTTCAGCGCGTCCACCGCGGCGAGCACACCGTCCACGTCGAGGAGACCGACCACGGGGGAGTGCGGGCCGAGCAGCCCGTCCTCGACGGCACGCGCCAGCGCCGCCGTGCGGCGGTCACCGCGCTGCCGGGACGCCGAACCGGAAGTCATGCGAGTCACAGGAACACCCCTCCATCTGTCACGTCTGCCGTACGGACAGCATCGGCGCGCGGGGGACGGCGCGTCTTCGACCGACACGACGACGCCCGCCCGATTCCTTTGCCGTACCGGACAGCGGAACGATCAAAGGCTCCCGGGCCGGTCCGACCGGCGGGCCGCGAGCCGCAGCCCGATCTCCGCCAGCAGCCGCACCGCGGGGTCGGCCGGATCGACGCCGAACAGCTCCCGGGCCCGGCGCAGCCGGTACCGCAGGGTGTTGGGGTGCACATTGAGGCGCCGCGCGGCCGTACCCGTGTCGCAGGACGCGTCGAGGTACGCGGTGACCGAGTCGCCGTACGCCGAACCGTGCACCCGGTCGTGCTCCACCATCGCGTGCACCGGCCCCGCCAGCGACCCCCACAACGGCTCCACCCGGTCGAGCAGCCGGAGCACCGTCGCCTCGGGGACCACCTCGTCGTACGCCGCCACCGCCGACCGCACCTCCCCGGCCGGCAGCCTCGCGGCCCGTTCCCGCAGCACCCGCACCACCAGCTCCGCGGCCTCCCGCGAGGCGGGCAGCCCGGCCGGCCCGGCCGCCACCGGTCCGGCGCCCGCGAGAACCACGTCGCGCGCCACCGAGTGCACGCTCGCCAGCAGGGTGCGCGCGGGACCGGCCTCCCCGTCCCCGGCCGGGACCAGCACGTACAGCCGCCGCCCGGACCGCGCGGTCACACACCCCGGCCGGTACGCGGCGGCCTGGAGCGCGAGCACATCCAGCACCCGCCGCCCGGCACGCCCCGCGCCGCGCCCCTCGGGCGCCCCGGCTCCCCGCCCGTCGGAAGTGCCCTGCCCGTCGTACGCCTCCTCTCCCCGCCCGTCGTACGCCTCCGCGACCACCACCGCGTACGGCCGGTCCGCCGTGACCCCGGCCTCTCGCGCGGACCGGACGTCCCCCCTCAGCAGTGCGTGCACCGCGCCCTCCCGTGCCCTGGCGGCCGCCAGGCCCCAGGTCTGATGGTGGGACAGATGGGGCACGGCGGCCCGTGCCGCGGTGCGCAGCGCGGCCGCCGCGTCCTCGGCGAGCGGCCGGCCGTCGGCGGCGGCCCAGATGGACCCGAGCACCTCGGAGCCGTGGCGCACCGCGATGGCCAGCCGCTCGGCGTACCGGTCGTCGGCGGGCAGCCGCACCACGTCCTCGGTGCTCCACAGTGTCCGGAAGAAGCCGCTCGCGCGGAGCTCGTCGACCCGCCAGCGGGGGACCTCCTGGCCGAGGATGGTCAGCCGGCGCATCGGGTCGGGTTCGTGGTCCAGGCGCGAATAGGCCAGCACCCGCGACTGCGGGTCCTCGATCGTGATGGCGCCGCCGACCAGGGCCGCCACCGTATTGGCCAGCCCGGACAGGTCGCCGGGCCGCAGCCCCGCCACCCCGGTGGTTCCGGCCGGGTCGCTGTGCACCAGGGCGGTCCGCAACCGGCCGAGCACCTCCGTCCACCCCTGCTCCGGCCGCCGGGTCAGCAGCGCCGTGCGCCCCCGGCCCGCCGCCTCCACCAGTTCGGCGCGCGGCCCCCGGGCGCCGGGCCGCATCACCACGGCCGCCGCCCCGGCCCGGTCGGCGGCGCGCAGCACGTCGAGCGCCTCGGGCGAGGCGGCCTCCACGCCGACCGCGAGCAGGATCAGCCCGGCCGCCGCCCGTGCGCCGTCGTCCTCCCGTTCCTCGCCGGGGTCGTGCAGCACCACATCGGTCACCGGCACACCGGTGCCGCGCGGTGCCACGACGACATCGAGCATTCCGGGGTCGATCAGCCCGAGGATCCGTTCCAGCGAGGGCCCGGTCTCGCGCCGGTCCGGTTCGTGCGTCGGCATCCGTCCATCATGGTCCGGACTGCCGGCTTCAGGAACGCAGCCCGTCGAACGCGATGTTCAGATGGCGGGGCCCGCGCAGCACGGCGTTCTGCCGGTACGGGGGCGGGTCGTCCAGCAGCCGGGGGCCGTCGAGCCGGTGGGCCAGTGCGGTCAGGGCGAGCTGGGCCTCCAGCCGGGCGAGGGGCGCGCCGAAGCAGTTGTGGATGCCGCTGCCGAAGCCGAGATGCTGGATGTCCGGCCGGTCGGGGTCGAAGCGGTCGGGGTCGGGGAACCGTTGCGGGTCCCGGTTGCCGGCCGCCAGGACGAGCCAGACGGAGGCGCCCTCGGGGATGGTGGTGCCGGCGATGTCGATGTCCGCGAGTGTGGTGCGCTGCGGGAGCAGCTGCACGGGCGGCTCGAAGCGCAGCAGCTCCTCCACCAGCGGGACGGCCAACCGGGAGTCGTTGCGCAGCCGTTCGAGGACGTCGGGGTTGCGCAGCAGGGTGAGCGTCCCGTTGGTGATGAGGTTGACCGTGGTCTCGTGACCGGCGATCAGGAGCAGCGCCGCGGTGCTGAGCACCTCCATCCGGCTCATCTGCCCGTCCGGGCCCTGCTGGGTGACCAGCGCGGAGAGCATGTCGTCGCCGGGCGCACCGCTGCGTTCGTCGATGAGCCCGGACAGGTACATCCCCAGTTCGGTGCGGGCCTCGTGGGTGGCGCGGCGTTGCTCACCGGGATCCCCGCCCGGGTCCGGGTCGAGGCCGGCGGCGATGATGTCGGCCCAGGAGTGGAAGCGTGCCTCGTCCTCGCGCGGAATGCCCAGCAGCCGGCAGATCACGGTGACGGGGAAGGGGTACGAGAAGTCGTCGACGATGTCGACCTCCTTCCGGTCCCCGAATCCGTCGATGAGGTCGTCGACGATGCGGGCCAGTTCGCCGCGCATGTTGTAAACGCGCCGGGGCGTCTCCGGCGGGCCGAACGGCCGCATCGCCATCCGGCGCAGCCGGTCGTGCTCGGGTGGGTCCAGCCGCAGGAAGGCGGGCGGCAGCGGTGAGTCCTCCTCCTCCTGGAGCAGGGTGCCCGCGGCGCCGGGGGAGAGGTTGCGCGCGTCGGAGCTGATCCGGGGATCGTGCAGCAGGCTCTTGATCTCCCAGTAGGTGCTGACGACGAACAGCTCGTCCCCCTCCTGCCGCACCGGTTTCTTGCGGAGCTCGGTGTACAGCGGGTACGGGTCTGCGCGGTTGGCGTAGTCGATGATCTGCCGCAGGAGCATCTCTTGCGTCATGGTGGCGGGTCCTTGCTGGCGTCCTTGGTGGCGTCCGTGACGGACGTGGGGCAGCGGTACGTGGGGCAGCGGTGTGCGGGGGCAGCGGTGTGTGGAGCACCGGTACGCAGGGCGGTGGCGCCTGGCGCCGTCACCCCCGGCCGGGGGTGAAAGTGATCCGCTGGTCGGTCGGCGAGTAGCCGCTGACCGTGACGGTGGGACCGTGGGTGGGCAGCGAAGGGTCCGGGAAGTCGGCCGGGACCGGCCGCAGACCCTCGGTCCTGCGGTCCACCGAGGAGTACTCCGGCGGGAACGGGGCGCCCGACTCGATCTGCCGCTGGTAGAACTCCAGCCACTTCGTCTGGTCGAAGGAGACCGCGGCGATCACCCGGCCCTGGTACCCGTACACACCCGTGAAGCGGTGGTCGGCGAGCGAACCCTGGGCGACGATGACCTCCTCGCCCAGGGACGGTACGCCGACCGATTTGATGTTGACCCCGAACTGGGAGGACCAGAAGGCCGGCACCCACAGGTGCGGGCGGCGTTCGGAGCTGCTGCTGATCATGTTGTGCGCCGCGGTCGCGGCCTGCGCGACGGCGTTGCCCCAGTGCTCCAGGGAGAGGAACTGGTACCCGAACAGCGCGTGCGGGGACCGGGCGACATCACCGGCGACGAAGATGTCGTCGGTCACGATGCCGCGTACGTCGAAGGCCCGGCACCCCGCGTCGCAGGCGATGCCGCGCGGACCGGCGCCGAGCCCGGACCCGGCCAGCCACTCGGTGTTCCGCGTCGCGCCGAGCGAGACGACGGCGACATCCGTGTCGATGGAGGTGCCGTCGGACAGATGGGCCCGCCGCAGCCGGCCCGCCGAGTCGCCCTCCAGACCGGTGACCATGATCCCGCAGCGCAGGTCCACCCCGTGCGCGCGCTGGAGTTCCGCGGCCACCTGGCCGATCACTCCGCCGAGCGCGCCCACCAGGGGCGCCGCCCCGCGTTCGGCGACGGTCACCGGCAGTCCGCGCTCGCGGCAGGCCGAGGCGATCTCGGAGCCGGTGAAGCCCGCGCCGATGACCAGCACCCTGCGCGGCGACGCCGCCAGCCGCCGCTGGAGCCGGGCCGCGTCGTCGCGGGTGCGCAGGACGAAGACCCCGTCCAGCTCGGCCTCCGCCGGGTGCGGCCAGGGCCGGGCCCGTACCCCGGTGGTGATCAGCAGCCGGTCGTACTCCACCTCGTCGCCGTCGTCCAGCCGCACCCGCCCGGCCGCCATGTCCAGCCCGGCGGCGGCGACCCCGAGCCGCCACTGCGCGTCGAGCCCGTGCCGCCGGGGCAGCTCGGTGCGATCGGCGGACGCGTGGCCCAGCAGGACCTGCTTCGAGAGCGGCGGACGGTCGTACGGCTCGTGGGGCTCGTCACCGATCAGCGTGAGCGAACCGGTGAAGCCCTCCTTCCGCAGGGTCTCCGCGGCCCGGAGGCCGGCCAGGGAGGCGCCGACGATCACGATCCGCCCCTCGCGCCTCAGCCGCTCCAGAGCACCGTCACCGGACACCGGACAGCCCTTCTCCCATCGTGGCCGGTGCCTCGTCCGTGTCCTCGACCAGGATGGCCTGCACCGGACACGCGGTGGCGGCGCGCAGCACCTGCTCGCGCTGAGCCTCTTCGGCGTGCGGGTTGTACAACAGGGATTCCTCGCCGTGCATGGCGAAGACATCGGGTGCCAGGAACGCGCACTGTGCGTACCCCTGGCACCGGTTGAGATCGACGACAAGCCTCATCAGGGGCTGCCCTTCCAGTAGTGCTCCCAGTACCCCCGCCTCAGCGTGCGAGGGCCGTTCCGGATCCGCGAGCACAGGCGGACCGATGGAGTCACGGAGCGGCCGATGGAGTTATCGCCTGGCCGAAGGAGTCATCGCCGGACCGAAGGAGCTATCGCCGGACCGGCGGATCCGCGGTACCGGCCACGAGGATGTGGACGCCGACGGCCAGGGCCCACAGGGGGAACACCAGCTCGGACCAGGCGACGACGTTCGTCGCGAAGAGCAGGGTCAGGCCGACCAGCGCGCCGAGGACCGTGAGCGGGCGCGGCAGGACGCCGAGCCGGTGCCCGATGCCGGAGGTCGAGAAGACGAAGACCGCGGCCATGCGCATCGCGTAGGTGGTCAGCAGGCCGTACGTGAAGTGCCCGCCGAACGTCCACAGTTGACCCCCGGGTTCGGCCCCGGACGCGGGGACCGTCGACAGCAGGCCGCCGGCCGCCGCCGCGGCCCCGAAGAGGGTCGCCACGAAGATCAGGCCGCTGCCCAGGAAGACGGTGGCGAGGAACTTGTCCTCGGCGTCCCCGATGCGTGCGCGCACGGCCCCCATGAACCACAGGAAGGAGATGCCCGCGAACGGGACGAGTTCGAGCGCCGTCCGCACCGCGCGCCGGCGCGAGGGATCGGTGAGCCACTCGCCGGCGCCCGAGCCCGGCCCGGACGGGATCGCCAGCCGGATCATGACGATGGCGGCGGCGAGCAGCAGGGCGAAGACGATCCCGGCCGTTCCCGCGGCCCGCGGAGTGCGCAGAGCCCGGCCCCGCGTATCCGACTGCGTATCCGGTCGCGGCTCCATGGGCGGTGGCTCGTCTCCTCGGGCTACGGGCCGTCGTCGTACCGACGCACCCTGGAACCAGCAAGCACCCGCGCGGCAGCCCGTGCCACCGGGACCGACCGGGAGGGTGAAACCGGGTACCGGACCAGCACGCCCGACGGTGCCGGAGGAGCGACCGGTGACCGGTCAGCCCGCCCACCGTCCGGACAGGAACGTGACGGCGACGATCGTCGTCAGCGGCGCCCCGACGGTGAGGCAGACGGTCCGGACGCGCGGGCTCCGCAGGCTCCAGGCGGCGAGCCCGGTCCACAGGGGCCACCACAGCAGGGTCGCCCGGGGTATGGAGGTGTACCAGTAGGACGTGCCCAGCGCCCAGAGGCTGAGCGCGATGTACACCGCCTCCGCCCAGCGCCGCCGCCGCAGCAGCAGGCCGCACAGCACCAGGCCGACGACCATGGTGAGGAGTTCGGCCTGGGACATCAGGGCGTACCCGGTGCTCTGGGAGTGCCCGAAGGCGGCGTGCCAGGTGTTCTTCCACGCCTCCCAGGGGGCGTGGAAGTCGCGGTACCAGCCGCGTTCCTCGGCGTGCTTCCAGGCCATCCAGTCGCCGGTGTGCGCGTGCAGGTACCAGCTGTGGAGCAGCGGCGCCAGAACGGGCAGCGCCAGCCAGGGGAGACGGCGCCAGTGCGCGGAGGTGCGGGCGGTCACCAGGAAGTGCACCGCGATCGCCCCGGCGAGGAAGAGCCCGCTGACCCGGACGGTGGTGGCCAGGCAGGTGAGGAGGGCCGCCAGCGGCCAGTTGAGCCGCTGGGCGGCCAGCCAGGCCGGCAGGGCGAAGGCGAGGAAGAGCGCCTCGGTGTAGCCGGCGGCGAGGAAGACCGCGCACGGGGAGAGCAGGAAGAACAGCGCGGCGCGGGGCCCCGCGCCCTCCTGCGGCAGATGCAGCCGGGCGATCCGGGCCAGGGCCAGTACGGCGACCCCTCCGGCCACGAACGAGATCAGCGCACCGGCGGCGGACCAGCTGGGGACGACGGTGTGGACGGCCCGCAGCAGGAACGGGAAGCCGGGGAAGAATGCCTCCCTGTTGTCCCAGTCGGCCGTCCAGGGGCCGGTCCCGTCCGGGAAGTAACCGGACTGGGCTATGTGCAGGTAGTGCCACCAGTCCCACCGCTGCCACGACGAGAAGAACGAACCGGCGTGGCGGGCCCGCCCGTCGTCCGGGAACAGCCACCGGGTGCAGTACGCGGTGGTCCAGATCCCGGCCCGGGTCAGCAGATACAGCCACAGCACCTCGCGGTCGGCGGCCCCGATCCGCGGAAACCGCAGACGGGAAGCCGCCGGCTCCGGCGCGCGCCGGGGAGCGGTGATCCCGGCGCCGGCAGCGTACGGACGCTCCCGCTGCCTCTCCGCCTGCCGCTGCGGAGCGGAAATACTCACGACAATCTCTTCCGATCTTTCCGTCTTTTTCTTTTCCCTTGTCACCCGGCTCATCGACTTCGCCCGGATCAGGAAGGCGGCAGAGTGATGCTCCGGCCGGGAGCGGTGGTCGACTCCGCCGGGCTCACGCTCTCGCTCTCGCTGGAGGAGGGCGTATTGGGGGGCGGCAGGCTGGTCCTGGGTGCGCCGGGCGAGGGCGTGGACGACGAGGACGTGGACGGTGAGGGCGAGTTCCGGGGCGACGGAACGGGCGACGGGGTGGTGGCGGGCACGGTGGTGCTCCTGCTGTCCGGCAGGAGGGTGGCCACGGCCGCACCCGTACCGGAGAAGACCAGACAGGCCCCCACGGCCATCGCGACCATCCGCCGCCTGCGCACGCGCTCGCCGCGCTCGGTGATGTACGACGGCGGCGCGGAACGCGCACGCGACTGACCGACCGCCGCGGCTTCCTTGAACAGGGACCTCAATGGGTCTCGGGGTTCAGACACAGGGCCCCTCCTCGGTACGCGGATCCTGCAGACGGTGCGAGAGCGTGGCCCGGCCCCGGGCCAGATGTGTCTTGACGGTGCTGGCCGCCAGGCCGGTCTCCGTGGCGATCTGTTCGACGGTCAGATCACAGACGTAGTGCAGCGCCAGCGTGCGACGCTGCTTGGCCGGCAGCTCCCGCAACGCCTCCACCAGCGTCACGGTCTCCGGCCCCGGCGCCTCCGTATGGGGCGGCGCACCACTGCGCTGCCAGGCATCGGCCGCCCGCCGCCGCCCCCGCCACCGGCTCACCGCCAGCCGCCAGGCGACCGTCCGGATCCATGCCTCGGGCTGCCCGTCACGGTCGAGCTGACGCCGCCGGCTCCACCCTTTGACGAAAGCTTCCTGCACCACGTCCTGCGCTTCGTGCTGGTCGCCGAGCATCACGAACAACTGCCCCGTCAGCCGGGCAGCCGTCAGCGCGTAGAACTCTTCGAACTCCTCGACGGTCAACAAACAACTCCTGGATCTCCTCGGTCTCACCCGGCATACGCCCGGCCCCCCTCATCCGGACGACACGGAACCCGAAGAAAACGGGTGACGGTGATCACACGGCTCCGGAGCGGGGTGCGCCGCCGAAGCGGGGTGCGCCGGAAGCCCTGATCACCGACATCCGGGCATACGGGAGAAAGAGTTATCAAACCCCTTGACCAGCGGGAAATTGGGAGGAGAATCGTCAATACACCAGAAAACCAGAGCGAGCCGCACCGCCGACGGAGACGTCCGCCGACCCGAGTGACCCTCTCGTTGGCTCTGGCCAGGCCCCCGGCAGCTCCTCCGGATCCGGAGCTTTCAGCGACGGCTGGAAGTCCCGGCACCGAGAAGGACTACCGGGGACTGCATGTGTGCACCCACGGCCGCGTGATCACGCCATGGAGGCGGGGCGCGGGACGCCGTGGAAGACCTGACCGGGGGTTTGGAAGCCGGTCAGGTGTCCAGCCGGCCGGTCAGCCGTTCATCCGGTGATGCCTGGAACCATCAGACCGGACTCGTACGCGATCACCACCGCGTGGGTCCGGTTCTGCGCGCCGAGCTTGGTCAGCACGTTTCCGACGTGGGTCTTGACCGTCTCCAGGCTCACCGTGAGGGACTCCGCGATCTCCGGATTGGAGAGGCCGGTGGCCATCAGACGCAGCACCTCCTCCTCCCGCCCGGTCAGGTCGGCCTGCGGCAGGGCCTCGGCGGAGCCCAGCGGACGGGCGGCGACCATGCGGCCCAGGGCGGCCGGGAAGAGGACCGCTTCGCCCACCGCCACCACCCGGACCGCCTCGGCGATCCGGCGGACCGGGAGGCGCTTGAGGACGAAGCCGCTGGCGCCCGCGCTGAGGGCGGCGGTGACATAGCCGTCGTTCTCGAAGGTGGTGATCACCACGACCTTCGGCGGGTCGGCCGCCTCGGCCAGCAGCCGGCGGGTGGCCTCGATCCCGTTGAGACGCGGCATCCGGACGTCCATCAGGACCACGTCCGGCCGCAGGCTCCGTGCCCGTTCGACCGCCTCGACGCCGTCGGCGGCCTCGCCGACCACCGTGATCCCCGGCTGTGCGGCGAGCAGCATGCCCAGGCCGCTGCGGGTCACCTCGTCGTCGTCGGCGATCAGGAGGCTGACGGCGGTGTCGGTGACGGCGGGGAGGGCCGTGCCTTCGTCCGTACCGGAAGCACTTACGCCGACGCCCGTACTGGAAGCACTCACGCCGACGCCCGTACTGGAAGCACTCACGCCGACGCCCGTGCCGGAAGCACTCACGCCGACGTCCGTACTGGAAGCACTTACGCCGACGCCCGTGCCGGAAGCACTCACGCCGACGCCCGTACCGGGAGCCGGACGGCCAGCCGCCAGTGCTGCGTCCCGTCCGGGCCGGCCCGGAACTCACCGTGCAGCAGCCGGACACGTTCGGCCAGTCCGGACAGGCCGTGGCCGGAGGTCGGGAAGGCCCCCGAGTGCGCGCCCGGGTCCGTACGCGCCCCGGTCCGGTTGACCACCGCGAGGTCCAGCGCGTCCGGCCCGGCCACCACCTCGATGCCGATCGGGCCGCCCGCCCCGTGACGCAGCGCGTTCGTCAGCCCCTCCTGGAGGATCCGGTACGCCGCCCGGGAGAGCGTCCCCTGCACCTGCGCCAACTCGCCCGACAGCTCCGGCTCCACCACCGCACCCGCGTGCCGCAGACGGTCCAGCAGCCCGGGGAGATCGGCCAGGGTCCGGGTCGGCGCCGTCCCCGACTGTTCCTCGCGCAGCACTCCGAGTACGTAGTCCAGGTCCTCCAGCGCTGCCCGCGTCGACTCCTCGATGCTGCGCATCGCGGCCCGCGCCGCCGCCGGGTCGGCGGAGAGCATCTCGCCCGCCACCGCCGCCTGGATGGTGGCCGCCGTCAGTGTGTGGCCGATCGAGTCGTGCAACTCGTGGGCGATCCGGTTGCGTTCGGCCAGCAGCATCTCCCGCTCGGCGGCCAGCGCGAGCCGTTCGGCCGCCGACGGCCCAAGCAGCCGCGGCGCAGACCACCGCAGGAGCTTCGTCATCAGTACGCAGATGGTCACCGCCAGCATGATCAACACGGCCGCCACCACCCAGCTCCACCCGCCCGAAGCCTGGAACGACGAACCGAACAGGCTCAGCCGCGCCTCGCCGCCGATCCAGTTCCCCGGCAGCGCGATGCCCATGATGAACAGCACCCCGCTCGCCAGCGCCCCCATCCACCCGACGGCCACGTGCAGCACCAGCCAGAGCGGGGTCCGCCAGCGGTCGAGACCGGATGAACCGGAGGCCCGGCGACCGGCCACCGGATTCGGCAGCGGCACCTGCAACAGCTTGCGGGCGGATACGACCAGCGCCCGCCGTACGGGGCGCACCAGCCCGGCCGCGCCGACCAGTACCGCCCAGATCAGCAGGACCAGGACGATCTGCACGCTCTCGGGCGCGGACGGCCACAACAACGCGGGCAGCAGGGCGAACGGCAGCAGCGGAAGGCCCGCCAGCGCGCCGCAGTAGGCGAACAGCGCACCCGAATACGTGGAGCCGCGCAGCAGCGGCCGGATTCCCCTGATCATGGCGTCAGTATCACCGGGTGGCCCACCGGCAGCCTCCCCCGATCGGGGGAGCGATTTCTCCCGCCTTGCCGCGATGCGGTCGAGGGGCCCTGGAAACCAGGATCGTGCTCCGACCAAACGATTCCCCAGCCCAGGAGCTGACTCATGCGTGCTCGGACCCAGCAGGGCCCCCGTTCCTCGACCCGGCAGCAGGGCGGCAGGCGGCGACGAACCGTATCGGCCGCGGCCGCGATGGCCATCGGCGTCATGACACTGGCCGCACTCACCCCACCCGCCTCCTCCGCCTCCGCGGCTGTCGCCACCGCCCGGCCGGACGCCGTCCAGCAGGCCCTGAACACGCTGGTGCGCGACGACGGGATGCCGGCCGCGCTGGCGAGCGTCAAGGGCCGTGACGGCCGCACCCGTACGTACACCGCGGGAGTCGGCGACCTGGCCACCGGCTCGAAGGTGCCCAGGGGCGGCCAGGTACGGATCGGCAGCAACACCAAGGCGTTCACGGCGGTCGTGGTTCTGCAACTGGTCGGCGAAGGGAAGATCGCGCTCGACGCCGACATCGACACCTACCTGCCCGGTCTCGTCCGCGGGAAGGGGATCGACGGGCGCCGCATCACCGTCCGCCAGCTCCTCCAGCACACCAGCGGACTCCCCGAGTACGGCCTGCACATCGACGACGACGAGCTCAGGCACCGGTACTTCGAGCCGCGCGAGCTGCTCGACATCGCCCTCCGGTACAAGGCCGACGCGGCTCCGGGCGAGAAGTGGGGATACAGCAACACCAACTACCTCCTGGCCGGCCTGATCGTCCAGAAGATCACCGGCCGCCCCCTCGCCGAGGAGATCGACCGGCGCATCATCAAGCGCGTCGGGCTGCGCCACACCTACTTCCCCACCCCCGGCGACAAGACCATCCGAGAGCCGCACCCCCAGGGCTACCACCGCAACCCGGCGGACGGACCGCTGCGCGACTTCACGGAGATAGACCCCTCCGCGGGCTGGGCCGCAGGCCAGCTGATCTCCACCGACTCCGACCTCAACCGCTTCTTCGGCGCACTCCTGGCCGGCCGCCTCCTCCCGGCGGCCCAGCTCGCCGAGATGCGCACGACCGTCCCCGTCGGTGACTCGGGGATGCGCTACGGACTGGGGCTCACGAGCAGGCCGCTGCCGTGCGGCGGCGTCTACTGGGGCCACGGCGGCGACATCCCGGGCTACGAGACCCGGGGCGGCGTCACCGAAGACGGCCGCGCCGTCAACGTCACGGTCACCAGCATCCCGACGGACGAGGCGGCCGTGCAGCACGTGAAGGACGCCGTGGACAGGGCCCTGTGCGGATGAACCACGCACACCCGCGCCCCACCCCGCACCCCACACCCACAGCTCGTACAACGGTCCGACGATCCCCAGGAGTTGAATCATGCGCGGACAGACACGGCAAACACTGCGCGAGTCGGACCACAAGCCGGACCGCGAGCAGGAACACAAGCCGGACCACAAACCGGGCCGTCGACCGGGCACCCGGCGAAGGGCCCTGTCCGCCGTGGCCGCGATGGCCATCGGCGTCATGACACTGGGCGCACTCACCCCGCCCGCCTCCGCAGCCTCCGCAGCCACCTCAGCCTCCGCCGGTCGCGACGCCGTCCGGCAGAGCCTGAACGCGCTGGTGCGCGACGACGGGATGCCGGCCGCGCTGGCGAGTGTCAAGGGCCGTGACGGCCGCACCCGTACGTACACCGCGGGAGTCGGCGACCTGTCCACCGGCTCGAAGGTGCCCGTCGGCGGGCAGGTGCGGATCGGCAGCAACACCAAGGCGTTCACGGCGGTCGTGGTGCTGCAGCTGGTCGGTGAAGGGAAGATCGCCCTCGGCGCCGACGTCGACACCTACCTGCCCGGTCTCGTCCGCGGGAAGGGGATCGACGGTCGCCGCATCACCGTCCGCCAGCTCCTCCAGCAGACCAGCGGACTCCCCAACTACACCAACTACCTCGGGGACGACGTCCGTTACTACACCCCCCGCGAACTGCTCGCCACCGCCCTCCGCCATCCGGCCGACTTCGCCCCCGGGAAGAAATGGGCATACAGCAACACGAACTACATCGTGGCCGGCCTGATCGTCCAGAAGGTCACCGGCCGCCCCCTCGCCGAGGAGATGGACCGGCGCATCATCAAGCGCGTCGGGCTGCGCCACACCTACTTCCCCGCTCCCGGTGACGCGCGCATCCGGGAGCCCCACCCCCACGGCTACTACCGGGAATCGGCGGACGGACCGCTGCGCGACATCACGGAGATCGACCCCTCCTGGGGCTGGGCGGCAGGTCAGTTGATCTCCACCGACTCCGACCTCAACCGCTTCTTCGGCGCACTCCTGGCCGGCCGCCTCCTGCCCCCGGCCCAGCTCGCCCAGATGCGCTCCACCGTCCCCGCCGAAGCGACCTTCGGCCCCGGCGCCCGCTACGGACTCGGCCTCGTCAGCAGACCGCTGCCGTGCGGCGGCCTCTCCTGGGGCCACGGCGGCAGCTTCCCGGGCTACGAGACCCGGAGCGGCGCCACCGACGACGGCCGCGCCGCCAGTGTCGCGGTCACCATGCAACTCACCGACGAGGCGAGCCGGCGCAACCTCGAACGCGCCGTGGACACCGCCCTGTGCCGCTGAACCCCACCGAGAACCACGGACGCCGAAGGCCCCGCAGCGAGCTGCGGGGCCTTCGGCGTATTGCCCGGTGGAAGCCGGCTGTTCAGGACGGAGGCGGGGCGCGGAGATCGGCACCGGCACCGAGGTGCTGGCCGCCGCGCAGCGGACCGCGCCCGACATCGCGCTGCTCGACGTGCAGATGCCCGGCCGGATACGTCGTGAAGGACTCCTCACCGGAACAACTGGTCGCCGCCCCCGCGCTGTCCGTCCTGGCATGCACCCTGCTCGGAATCGGCGGCGGCGCGTGCCTCGTCCTCGCGCTGACCTTCCAGAGCCAGCGCGCCGGCAACTCCGGCGAAGCCGCCGCACTGGCGGGCATGGCACAGTCCATCGGCTACCTCGTGGCGGCGGCCGGGCCCCTCCTCCTGGGCATCCTGCACGACACCACGCACAGCTGGACGCTTCCGCTCACCGTCCTGGCCGTCCTCGGCATCGCCACGGCGGTCGCCGGACACGGTGCGGGACAGGACCGCCACATACATCAGCCCTCCCGCTGACACGACCGCGTTGCGCGTCCTGGAGCGGTTGGACACGCTCACCTGCGGCGAACTCCGGTAACGGGTCGGCGCTGTGGCCTCCGAGCGGCGCCGGGCCGGTGCCTCGGCGGAGCACCCGGCCCCCATGGTCGAGCAGACCGGACCCCTACGGGCAGACATGTGGCGCGGAGGGGGAACAACGTCGAAGGGCCCCGCAGCAAGCTGCGGGGCCCTTCGACGTATTGCCCGGTGAGAGCAATGGCGGAGGATACGAGATTCGAACTCGTGAGGGGGTTGCCCCCAACATGCTTTCCAAGGGTTCGTCCGGGGGTTCGAAGACGTACCGGAGCGTTCCGATCTGCGGTGCAGCAGCTGCGGGCGGGGCTTCTGAACGGTGCTGTACGTGGGCGAACACAACCGGAACTGCAACCACGGAGCAGCAGGAGGGGGCCTGCCGCTCTGCCGGCCGTAGGTCGGACTGCCGGCGGGTCCGCTTGGCGGGGCAGTTCCAGTGTGGCGACGGTTCCGTGGGGCGTGGTGTTGGCCAGAGTGAGGTGGGCGCCGATGACGTGGGCCTGGCCGGGGGCGATGGTGAGGCCGAGGCCGAGGCCGTGTCCGTGGCCCCGTTCGGCGGATTCGGTGCGGAAGCGCTGGGGTCCGTGGGCGAGGAGTTCCGGGGAGAAGCCGGGGCCGTGGTCGCGTACGACGATGGTCGTGCCGTCGACCGTGACCTCGACCGGCGTCGCGCCGTGGCGGTGGGCGTTGAGGATCAGGTTGGTGACGATGCGGTCGAGACGGCGCGGGTCGGTCTCGGCGACCGGGTGGCCGGTCACCCCGACCCGCGTCTCCAGGCCCGTGCGTCGCACGGATTCCCGCCACCAGCTTGTCGAGTGGCACCGCCTGGACGTCGGCCTGACGACCACATGGTCCAGGAGGAACTGGCGGACACGGAGGCGCTGCGCATCATTCTCTACAAGCTCTTCGACCATCTCCCGGCACCGCCCCTGCTGGACGGCCTGCCCACCGTATGGGCGGCGGGCCGCGCGCTCGCAGGCCCGGTCATCGGCACGATCACGGTGGCGTCCCTCCCCGAGCCCTTCCGCCGACAGGCGGGTCTGCCCGAAATCCCCGGCGCCCAGACGCTGATGCAAAGCGTCTGCGTGGCCGTCGGCCCGGCGCGCTTCCTCCCCGACAACTGGCTCCGGGCCGAGGGCCTCACCAGCCTGCTCCATCTGTCCTCGGACAGCGACGTCCCTCAAGCCGCGACGCTCACCGCGCTGCGCGGCCGGATGAAACAGGTCGGCGCCCTGTTCCGGCTGGTCACGCCGTTTGCCGTGCAGCACGGTCCCGCCGAGAGAACCGGATCGCAGCGGAGCGCTGACGAATTCCTCACCGCGGTGCTGGACCAGGCCGGCGACGGCTACCTGGACTGGCCCGATCTCGCCGCCATGGCCCGGGAGCTGTCATCCCGCCTCGATCTGGACGAACCGGAGGAGACCAGGCTCTACCACGCGTATGCCGAGTGGTTGAGGGAACTCCAGGCGGCCCTCGACATCGACGGCGACGGCCGCATCAGCAAGGAGGAGTACGCCGCCGCTGTCCCCTCCCTCGCCGGGCCCGCGCTGATCAGGGTCGCCGAAGTGCTCTTCGACGTCACCGACGCGGACGGCAACCAGTTCATCGACGCGGACGAGTACCGGGCCCTGTTCCGGACCGGGTTCCGGCGCACGGTGGCCGACGCCGACGCAAGGTACTCACGCAGCGCGTTCGTGAAGGACTTTCTCTCCTTCATGTCGGGCCGCCGGCGCTCGACCGCCCATGACCCGCTGCTCGCCGACGCGTAGGACCCCCGGACCGAAGGGGCCGCGGGGAGGACAGGATTACGGGAGGAGCTTCACCACCCCGATCCGGTTCGGCAGTCCCCGCGTGGCCCCCTCACGCCGATGGCACCGGTCCCCGTGGCGGGGGGCCGGTGCCATCGTTCAGGTGGTGCGCTCAGGGACCGTCAGCGCGGGACGTGGCCCCCGGGCGTCAGCCCTGGCGCGCGTCCGTGACCTTCCCCGTGAGGAGGGGGCCCTCCAACCACTCGTTCTCCTTGAGGATGTTCACCTGCATCCGCAGGGACTCCTCCGACTCGGTCAGCGCGTCGGTGACCGTGGGCACGGACACTTCGGTGCTCGTCTCGCCCTTGGGGACGGACACCCAGAGGGAGGGACTGTTCGTGGACAGGGGCCGCTCCGGGTCGGCGTCCTCGCCGAGGCTGGAGAGCCACTCCTCGTCGACATCCTTCGTGGACAGCTCCGTGCCCTCGCGCACCGGCAGGAGGTCGAACCGCGTCTCGATGCTGATGTCGGCGGGCTGGGAGAGCTCCACCTTCCAGGTGAGCTTCTGGCCCTCGGTGACCGAGTCGGCGACCGGGGTCACGGTGACCGTGGGCATGGGGTCGTCGTTCTCGACGAGCACGCCTCCGAAGGCGCCGCCGACCGCAGTGCCGCGTACGGCCTTGGCCGCGACCTCGTGGCTGAGGTCGTAGTTGTAGCGGGAGTTGCCCGTGACCGTGATCGGCACGTCCACGGAGCCACCGGCCTTCACCGTCATGGTGCGGATGGTGGACTTGCGGGTCTCCGGGTCGCGGACGGCGAGCTTGATCACGCCGGCGCCCTTGCCGGTGACCTGGACGGGCACGCGGTAGGTGCGGGTGCCGGAGTCGCCCTCCTTGACCGTCAGCCTGCCGATGTCGACACGCGAGGGCGCGACGGGGCGTACCACCGGGGTGCCGGGGCGCCAGCCCCAGGCGTCCATCAACCAGAGCTCGCCGGAGCCGCTGCGCGGGGTGATCTCCAGCGACTGCGCCCGCTTCAGGTCGACACCGGCGCTGACGGCGGCCTTCAGCGGGACGCGGACCTCACGCGCCCAGTACGCGGCCGTCGAGTCGGAGCCGGGAAGGCCGTCGACGGTGACCTGACCGAGCCCCACCCGCTTGCCGGAGGTGTCGGTGAGGGCGACGTCGAGCCGGGTGCCCCGGGTGTTCGGCGGCACCACCAACCGCAGGGCGAGCGCGTCGGAGCCCGCCAGCGAGAAGGCGCGCTCCGGCGTCAGCCGGACCGGGGTGCCCGGCTTGGTCCAGCGGGCCGTGACCGCGTTGCGGCCCGGCTCACGGGTGGTCTCCGCCCAGGACGCGAAGTGCGGCGACTTACCGGGGGTGGAGTCAGGCATACAGGCCCGGGCTGCGCTCGTCGTGACCTGCTGGCACACGCGCCCGTTCGTCACCGAGAGCGGGTCGTCGGGCCGGATCGCCGGGGTGCGGTTGCCGCCGACGGCGTGGGTCAGCACCCGGGCGGGATCGGCCGAGGGCGCACGCCGGCCGGAGCCGTCGAGCAGCGGGCGGACCCGATCGTCGCCCGCGAGGAAGAGCCGCGCGGCGGCGGCGATGTAGGTGGCGCCCGCCGTCTGCTGCTGCTTGGCGCTCAGCCGGGTCTCGGCCCGTGCCGAGCAGACCGGGTCCGGGTTGTTCTTGTCGTCCCAGAAGTCGTCGGCGGCCGGGGCCTCGGCCTGGCCTGGCGTCCACTCGGTGTTGAAGAAGTTGTGGTTGGCGCCGACCATGTACACCGCGCTGTGCAGCGCCGTGCCCTGGCCGATGCCCCGGGTGCCGTCGAGGTACATCTGGCCCTGAAGGTCGCTCACATCGCCGTCACAGCCCGGCAGGATGGTCATGGAGGGCACGTCGGGCGTGGGGTTCTGGCCGAAGTTGGTGGGGCCGATCAGGACGGTGCCGCGGATCCGCCAGCCCACCGGCCCCCGGTAGCCGTCCTCGGCGGGCGGCGGCGGGGAGACGCTGTCGAGAGCCGCCCGGTTGACGCCCTCGCCGCCCCGGGAGTGGCCGACCAGGAGCACCTTCGAGAGGTCCGCGGGCTCCGTCGCGCGCACGGCCTCGGGGGCCTTCGCGGGGCTCGCACCCCACTCCGCCCAGCGGGCGAGGTGCTGGCGCACCAGGGACGAGCGGGCCTGCGCCCCGAAGTCGGCCGCGCGGCCGTCCTGCGCGTTGACACCGTTCGCGGAGATGGAGACCGTCACATAGCCCTGGGATGCCAGGAGCTTCTGGTCGTGCAGAAAGCCGCGGTAGCTCGGGATCTCCTTGTTGCCCGGCTTGCACGGCCACTCCATGCCCGCGCTGTTCTTGCCGGGCTCGTAGCAGGTGGCGCCGCGGCCGTGGACGAAGAGCGCCAGCGGTCGCTTCCCCGGTGCGTCCGTCGGGCCGACGACCGTGGCGCGCATCTCCACGGGCTCGGCGTAGCCCGGCAGCCTCACCGACTTCAGGGAGTACTCACCACTGATGGTGTGGTACTTACCGGCGACACCGGGGTCGACCGGGTTGGCGGGGAACGGCTCCGGGGGTGCCTCCGCAGCCGACGAGCGCCGCTGACGGGGTGCCGGGTCGGCCTTTGCGGCGTCCAGCCGCCGCGAACCGGCGACCACCTGGAGTTCGCTCACCGGTCCGACCCTCGCCCCGTCGAGGCGGAGCCGGAAGGTGCGTTGGTCGGGGGAGGGCTCCGGGACGCCGAGGGTCCGCTCCCCCGAGCGGAACTCGACCAGGGCGCCGCCCATGCCCACGGGCTCGGGCGAGCTCCAGATCAGCTCCCCGCCCTCGACACGCCACCCCTCCGGCAGCCGCTCTCCGGAGGCGCCCGGCGGCGCGCCGGGTATGGACTCGGCGGCCGGTTGTGCATGCGCCGGCCCTGGCACACCCGCCGCCAGCGCCACGGCCGCCAAGGCAGCCGTCAGCGCGCGTGAGACCTGTCTCACGATGGTGTCTCCTCGTTGTTGGTCGTGCTTCAGCGCCCCAGGAATCCCAGGAGCACCTCCCCGCACCGGGGAGAGGGTGACGTGTCATCACCGGTTGTCCCACCTCGGAGAACCTGACAGGAATCTGACAGGAGTCGAACAGGAGCCGAACAGGAGCGCCAAAGAGGAGCCGGACGGGAGTCATGGGGCCGGTCGCTGATCGAAGGATCCTGACCCGGAGCGGCGGTCCGATGTCCGTGCGGCGATCGGGGCCCGGCGCCCTGTGTTCGCCGACGCTCGGCGCGACCGGGCCGGTGGGATGAGCGGGATCTCCGTGATGGAGCGTTCGGCACGCCGGATCAACGACCCCTGCCCGAGAGGGGGCGAGCTGCTCGCGGCGGTGCCTTCGAGCCCGATACGGACTCGCGCTTCGTTCCCGCCTTCCTGTCCCTTCCGGGAGTACAGACATGGATCAAAGACCGAGCAGAGATGACCGTCGTCGCCTCGATCAGGACAAAGGCGATGCAGCAGCTTCCCGTACTGCTGCCATCCATCGAGGAGCAGCGCCGCATCGGTGATCTCCTGTGCGCACTCGACAGCCAGATCGGGGCCCACCACCAGGTAGTGGCGGGCGGCGGAACGCGCGCACGGCGAACTCGCGACCCTGCTGATGGGGAGCGCTCTCTCGTCCGATGAACGGACGCCCGCACCTGACGCGAGGGCGGCGGAGCCACGTGAAAAGGGGCTCAGGGACAGGACAACCCGAGGCTGTCTTCGTAGCCGGCACGGCGTTCGTCGGCTGCATGGTCCTGTGCCTCGGTGTGCTGAAAGCGGCCTAACGCCGTCCGGGCCGGAGACGGTTCGAACCCATCACCCACGACTACGAACGTCGAAGGGCCCCACCGCAAGTGATGGGGCCCTTCGACGTATTGCCCGGTGAGAGCAATGGCGGAGGATACGAGATTCGAACTCGTGAGGGGTTGCCCCCAACACGCTTTCCAAGCGTGCGCCCTAGGCCACTAGGCGAATCCTCCGCGGCAAACAATACAAGACGTTGAGGAGTGCTCGCGAACCCGTTCCCCCGGAGATCGGTTCGGGCTCGTTCCGAGGTCGTTCCGAGGTCGTCCCGGGCGGTACCGGAGGGTGGGGGGAGTGGACCGGCAGGGGTGGGGATCGGCTAAGGTGGGCGTCAGCCCCTCACGTGGCGCTATCTGACTGAACTCCCCCAGGGCCGGAAGGCAGCAAGGGTAGGTCGGCTCTGGCGGGTGCGTGGGGGGCCCTTGTGTTTCCCGGGGCTTCCTGGCGGTGCTTCGCACGGTCCGGGGCCGGTTGTCGGTCCGCCCGGATAACCTCGTATGTGTGTCGTCCCTTGCGCTGTACCGCCGCTACCGCCCCGAGTCGTTCGCCGAGGTCATCGGGCAGGAGCATGTCACCGACCCGCTGCAGCAGGCGCTGCGGAACAACCGGGTCAATCACGCGTACCTGTTCAGCGGTCCGCGCGGCTGTGGCAAGACGACCAGTGCGCGCATCCTGGCCCGCTGCCTGAACTGCGAGCAGGGGCCGACGCCCACGCCGTGCGGGGAGTGCCAGTCCTGCCGGGACCTCGCGCGCAACGGGCCGGGATCGATCGATGTGATCGAGATCGACGCCGCATCGCACGGTGGCGTGGACGACGCCCGTGATCTGCGGGAGAAGGCGTTCTTCGGGCCCGCCTCCAGTCGTTACAAGATCTACATCATCGACGAGGCGCACATGGTCACCTCGGCGGGGTTCAACGCCCTGCTGAAGGTGGTCGAGGAGCCGCCGGAGCACCTCAAGTTCATCTTCGCCACGACCGAGCCCGAGAAGGTCATCGGCACCGTCCGGTCGCGTACGCACCACTACCCGTTCCGTCTGGTGCCGCCGGGAACCCTGCGCGAGTACCTCGCCGAGGTCTGCCACAAGGAGAACAGCCCCGTCGAGGACGGTGTGCTGCCGCTCGTGGTGCGGGCCGGGGCCGGATCCGTGCGTGACTCGATGTCGGTGATGGACCAGCTGCTGGCCGGCGCGGGCGACGACGGTGTGACATACGCCATGGCGACCTCGCTGCTCGGTTACACCGACGGCTCGCTGCTCGACTCGATCGTGGACGCCTTCGCGGCGGGCGACGGTGCCGCGGCGTTCGAGGTCGTGGACCGGGTGATCGAGGGCGGCAACGACCCGCGCCGGTTCGTCGCGGACCTCCTGGAGCGGCTGCGCGACCTGGTGATCCTGGCCGCCGTTCCGGACGCCAGGGAGAAGGGGCTGATCGACGCCCCCGCCGATGTCGTCGAGCGGATGCAGGCCCAGGCGTCCGTTTTCGGCGCCGCCGAGCTGAGCCGCGCCGCCGACCTGGTCAACGAGGGGCTCACGGAGATGCGCGGCGCGACCTCGCCGCGTCTCCAGGTCGAGCTGATCTGCGCCCGGGTGCTGCTGCCCGCGGCCTTCGACGACGAGCGTTCGCTGCAGGCCCGGCTCGACCGGCTGGAGCGGGGCGCCTCCTTCGCGACCACGGGCCCGGGGCCCGCCATGGGTTACGTACCCGGGCCGGAGGCACTGGCCCACGCCCCCGTGCCCCCCGCACCCGCCGCCCCCGTCGTACAGCCCGGCACGGGGCCCGCCGTCGCGCGTGCGGCGGTACGGGGCGAGGCCCCCGCCCCCGCTCCGGCCCCCGCACCGGTCCAGGCGGCACCGACCGCCCCCGCACCGGCCCAGGCCCCGCAGCCCGCGGCCCCCGCCGCCCCGGAGCCGCCGGCCGAGGCGGCCCCCGCCACCGCGGGCGGTCAGCGGCCCGGTGCCTGGCCCACCGCCGCCGCGCCGGAGTCGGGCCGGCGCCCCGGCGGCTGGCCGACCGCTTCCGCCCCGGGCCAGTCACCCGTCCCGCAGTCCGCGCCGGCCGCCGCGCCGGCCCAGGCCGCGCCCTCGGCACCGGTGCCCGCCGCCGAGCCGAGTCCGGGCATGACCCAGGGCGCCGGCCAGGTGCGGAACATGTGGCCGGACATCCTGGAGGCGGTGAAGAACCGCCGCCGCTTCACCTGGATCCTGCTCAGCCAGAACGCCCAGGTGACCGGCTTCGACGGCACCACCCTGCAGATCGGCTTCCTCAACGCCGGTGCGCGTGACAACTTCGCGAGCAGCGGCAGCGAGGAAGTGCTGCGGCAGGCGCTCGCCGAGCGCTTCAACGCGCAGTGGAAGATCGAGGCCGTCGTCGATCCGTCGGGCGGCGCCGGAGCACCCGCGCAGACCGGCGGGGGCCGCCCCGCCGCGCCGCCCGCGCAGCAGTACCAGGCCCCCGCGCCCCAGCAGGGCTACGAACCCCGGACGGCCGCTTCTCCGCAGCAGCATCAGCAGCAACAGCAGGCGCAGCCGAGCCACCAGCAGCAGCCGGGCGCCGCATCCGCCGCCGAGCCCGCGCCGCAGTCGTACTCCGCACCACCGCAGCAGCAGTACTCCGCGCCCGAGCCCCCGCGCGCGGTCGCCCCCGAGGACGACACCCCGGAGGCCGACGACCCCGACCTCGTCGACTCGGCGCTCTCCGGGCACGACCTGATCGTCCGCGAACTGGGCGCCACGGTCGTCGAGGAGTTCACCAACGAATAGCGGGTGAACCGATGGGTGAGTGACGGGCGGCTGCGGGGGTGCGTGGACACCCCGAGGCGTCCGCCGCGGCTCCCCGGGGTGTCCACGCACCGGCGTCCGTCAAGGGCGCCGCGCCCCGGCGGCTAGGCTGCACCCCGTGAAGGTCCTCGTCATCGGCGGCGGCGCCCGCGAACACGCCCTGTGCCGCTCTCTGTCCCTCGACCCCGACGTCACCGCTCTGTACTGCGCTCCCGGCAACGCCGGTATCGCGGAGGTGGCCGAACTGCACCCGGTCGACGCCCTCGACGGCGACGCCGTCGCGCGCCTCGCCACCGACCTGGGCGCCGAGCTGGTGGTCGTCGGCCCGGAGGCGCCGCTCGTCGCCGGGGTCGCCGACGCCGTGCGCGCCGCGGGCATCCCCTGCTTCGGCCCCTCCGGCGAGGCGGCCCAGCTGGAGGGCTCCAAGGCGTTCGCCAAGGACGTGATGGCCGGGGCCGGCGTCCCGACCGCCCGCAGCTACGTCTGCACCACCCCCGCCGAGATCGACGCCGCCCTCGATGCCTTCGGTGCCCCGTACGTCGTCAAGGACGACGGTCTCGCCGCCGGCAAGGGCGTCGTCGTCACCGACGACGTCGAGGCGGCCCGCGCCCACGCCCTGGCCTGCGACCGCGTGGTCATCGAGGAGTTCCTCGACGGCCCCGAGGTGAGCCTTTTCGCGATCACGGACGGCACCACCGTGCTGCCGCTCCAGCCCGCCCAGGACTTCAAGCGCGCCCTGGACGACGACGAGGGCCCGAACACCGGCGGCATGGGCGCGTACTCCCCGCTCCCGTGGGCCGACCCCAAGCTGGTCGACGAGGTCATGGACTCGGTGCTCCAGCCGACCGTCGACGAACTCCGCCGCCGCGGCACCCCGTTCTCCGGGCTGCTGTACGCGGGCCTCGCGATCACCTCGCGCGGCGTCCGGGTGATCGAGTTCAACGCCCGTTTCGGTGACCCCGAGACCCAGGTGGTCCTGGCCCGCCTGAAGACCCCGCTGGCCGGTGTCCTGCTCGGCTCCGCCAACGGCACGCTCGACGAGCTGCCCCCGCTCAAGTGGCGCGACGACGCCGCCGTCACCGTGGTCATCGCCTCGCACAACTACCCGGGCACGCCGCGCACCGGCGACCCGATCGAGGGGCTCGACGACGTGGCGGCGCAGGATGCCCCGCACGCGTACGTCCTGCACGCGGGCACCAAGCGGGAGGGCGACGCGATCGTCAGCGCGGGCGGCCGGGTGCTGTCCGTGACCGCGACCGGCAAGGACCTCGCGGGCGCCCGGGAGCGTGCCTACACGGCGGCGGCCCGCATCCGCCTCGACGGCTCGCACCTGCGTACGGACATCGCCCGGAAGGCCGCAGAGGGCTGAGCCGGGCTCCCCGAAGGGCCACCGGGCTTCCTCGAAGGACCGCTCGGCTCCCCGAAGGACCTGAAGGACCACCGGGCCTTCCCGAAGGGCCGCCCGGCTTCCCGAAGGGCCACCAGGCCGGCTGTTCCCACGGACACCGCCCCGAAACGCTCTGACGAGCACCGATGTGCCGCTGCCTCAAGGACAGCGGCGCGTCAGCACCTTTGCCCAAAGCCATTCCATCGAGTGACGGCTGCGCCATCCGGATGACGCCCGCCGAGGCCCCAACTAGGGTGCGGCGCAAGCATTCCGGCACTTGGCCCACTGGCATTGCGATGTCAGTGACGGGTGCCACAGTGGGGGAGTGAGCAACACCGCCGTGGGGGCAGAGGGGGTGACGTCCGGACGTGTCCGATACCGGTGCAAGTGAGGAGCTGGGTGCGCTGAGCGCGCGTGCCCGGGCTCACGCTCTGCTGCGCATCCGCGGCAGGGCGGCAGCCTTGGCGATCCTGCCGGCGGCGGTGGCCGTCGTGCTGCTCGTGGCGGGCGCCCAGGGCCTCGCCGTGGGCAGCGGCTGGGACACGGCGCGCTGGGCCGTGACGGCCCTCGCGGTCGTCGTGCTGCTGCTCGCCGCAGTGGTCGCGGTCGCGATCGTACGGGCGAGGCCGGCGGTCAGTCCGACCGTCCCGCTCTCGGAGAAGGCCGCCCCCGACCTCTACCGCCTGGTCAGGGACCTCGCCGACCGGCTAGGGGTTCCCGCGCCCTCGGCGATAGCACTGACGCCCGACTGCGACAGCTGGCTGGAGGACCGCACCCACCCCTCGGCGCGGCCCGCGCCGGGCACCGGCCCGGATGCCGCCGGGCATTCCGGGGGCCGGTCCCGCCGCCGGGTCCAGGCGGCTCCGGTGCTGGTCATCGGCTCGCCGTTCCTGTGGTGGATGCGGGTCGCCGAGCTGCGGGCGGTGCTCGCCCCGGTCGTCGCGGGCACGGGACCGGCCGCGCATCCAGACATAGCTGCCGCCCGTCGCTTCGTACGCGGGCTCGACGGCGCGGTCGCCGACGCCGCCGCGCCCGTGCCGGGGCCGCTGGCCGGGTTGCGCAGAGTGCCCCGCGCCTTCGTCGGCCGGATCGCCAGGCTCCTGCTGCGCAGCTGCCGCGGCCACGCCGCCGAGATGGAGCGGAGCGTCGCCGCCGCCGCGTCGGTCCGTGCACAGGGTGTGGATTACGGCCTGCGGATCGTCGCCCAGGAGCAGGTCGGCCTCGCCTACGCGGGCTGGGACCGGCTGCTCACCCGGGTCGCCCTGCCCGCCTGGCGGATGGGCCGCTGGCCGTCCCGGCTGGACGCGGGCGTGGTGTCCGCCCTCACCGAGCTGTCCCGGCGCGACCGGCTCGCCGACGGATTCGCCTCGCGGCTGGGCGAGCGCCCCGCCTGTGACCTCCTGGAGGAGCCGGGCGCGGCCGACGAGGCGGCATCGCTGCTGGCGGCCCGGCTGTTCCACGGCGGCCCGGCCCGTCCGGGCCCGGACTGGTCGCCGGTCGACTGGCAGCAGTACCCGGAAGAGGTCGTCGACCGTAAGTGGCGCACCGAGGCCGCCCGCCTGCACCGCGTCCTGGACTCGATGGCGCCCGCGCCCTCCTCGGCACCCCCCGCACACTCCGCACGCCCCGATCCTGCCGGGAAGCCCACCGGGAAACCCACCGGGACCGCCCACGCCGCGACAGAGCCCGCCCCGGCCAAGACGGACCAGGCCCCTGACGGCTTCCACGGCCCCGGCGACGCCCGTGCCCACCCGGATGCCCCCTCCCGTCCCGCCGCCTGCCCCGTCGACGCCGGGATGCCCACGCTGGCCCGCGTCGTCGAGCATCTGGCGGGCCGGACCGGGGGCGGCGAGGAGCTCGCCGCGGGGATCAGCGCCGCGGTGGCCCGCGAGGAGGCCGCGGCCCAGCAGCACCGGGCCGGTGACACATCGAGCCCGGCAGGCGCCCCGGCCGGCCCGGGCGGGGACGTCCTGGATCCCTGGGGCCCCGACCCCCTCCCGCTCTTCCCGCTCCAGCCGCCCCGTACGGGCACGGAGCTGCTCGCCGACCATGTCGCGGCGATGGTCTGCTGCGCGGCGGTGGACACGGCGGGCGCGGCGCCCGGCCTCGACTGGCTGGACGGTCCCGCGCTGCTGATCGACGGCGAGCGCCGGGCCGACCTCGGCAGTCCGGTCCTGAGCCTGGTCGAGGACGGGGACGCGGAACCGCTGCGGTCCTGGCTCGCTTCCATCGGCGTACGCACCGACAAGCCCGTCCGCCTCGTCTGAAGCAGCAGCCCCGGCAGTCACACCACAAACACCCCAACACCCGGAATGGTGCGTTCCGTTCACGTCAATTCGCGACGAACGGTGACGGAGTGCATGCGTTATGTGATGTGCTGGGGATCGACGCTGACAGTCGGCGCATTGCTGTTGGCGCACCGATGACGCATGACCAGCGGCGATCGACGATCCGCGATCGACGATCCGCGATCGACGATCGGCCATCCACCATCGACTGTTGTCTCGGGGGACCTGAGGGAGGGAAACGGTATGGGGACGGAGCAGATTCGGCGATGGGAGTCGGGTGCCCTCGCGCATGCCGTCTCCGACCCCTTTGGCCAGGGCCCGCTGCCCTGGCTGCGCGGCAGCGAGAACTACTTCGACGACACCGGCCATGTCGTCCCCTGGTACGCCGACCCCGCCCTGGGCCACGGCTCCACCGACGGCGGCACACGCACGGCCGACGATGTGCACCGCCAGATCAAGGGCTTCATCTCCACGGGCGCCGCGGCCCCCGGCGAGGCGATCGACTTCCACGTCACCGTGGACCCGCCCCAGCAGTTCTCCGTGGACATCTACCGCATCGGTCACTACGGCGGCGACGGCGCCGCCCAGATCACCACGAGCCCCCGGCTCGCCGGCATCGTCCAGCCCGCGCCGCTCACCGCCGACCGCACGGTCTCCTGCCACCACTGGTGGCAGTCCTGGCGGCTCCAGATCCCCACCTACTGGTCGATCGGCGCGTACGTCGCCGTGCTCACCACGTTGAACGGATACCGCTCCCACATCCCGTTCACGGTCCGCGACGACCAGCCGGCCGATCTGCTGCTGGTCCTGCCGGACATCACCTGGCAGGCGTACAACCTCTATCCGGAGGACGGCCGCACCGGCGCCAGCCTCTACCACGCCTGGGACGAGCAGGGCTGTCTCCTGGGCGAGGAGGACGCCGCGGTCACCGTCTCCTTCGACCGCCCCTACGCGGGCGCCGGTCTGCCGCTCCACGTCGGCCACGCCTACGACTTCATCCGCTGGGCCGAGCGGTACGGCTACGACCTCGCGTACGCCGACACCCGCGATCTGCACGCGGGCCGCGTCGATCCGGCCCGCTACCGGGGCCTGGTCTTCCCCGGCCACGACGAGTACTGGTCGGTGCCGATGCGCCGCACCGTCGAAAGCGCCCGCGACGGCGGCACCTCACTGGTCTTCCTCTCCGCCAACACCATGTACTGGCAGGTCAGCCTCTCCCCGTCGCCGTCCGGCGTCCCGGACCGTCTGCTCACCTGCCGCAAGCGGCGCGGCCCGGGCAAGCCCGCCCTCTGGCGCGAGATCGACCGCCCCGAGCAGCAGCTCCTCGGCATCCAGTACGCGGGCCGGGTCCCCGATCCGCACCCCCTGGTCGTACGGAACGCCGAGCACTGGCTCTGGGAGGCGACGGGCGCGGGCGAGGGCGACGAGCTCGACGGCCTGGTCGCCGGCGAGGCCGACCGCTACTTCCCGCGCACCGCACTCCCCGAGCACGAGAGCCGCATCCTGCTCGCCCACTCCCCGTACCTGGACAGCGAGGGCGTCAAGCGCCACCAGGAGACATCCGTGTACCGGGCCCCGTCCGGGGCGATCGTCTTCGCCTCGGGCACCTTCGCCTGGTCCCCGGCGCTGGACCGCCCCGGCCATGTGGACCCGCGCATCCAGCGGGCCACCGCCAACCTCCTCGACCGCATCTGCAAGCGCGACTGAACCGCATCTGCAAGCGCGGCCGAACCGCCCGCGGGGCGCGGCCGAACCGCCCGCGGGGCGCGGCCGAACCACCCACGGGCCGCGGCCGAACCACCCACGGGCCGCGACCGAACCACCCACGGGGTCACGGAAGTCGGCGCCACGGACGCCCCGCCCCCCTCCGCCGCACCCCGATACGGGAGAATCGGAACGACTCCTGGATCAACCTACGCGGAGGCAGCGTGTCCGGATTTGTAGAAAAGCCCGAGCCAGTGCAGGTGCCGGGGCTCACCCACCTGCACACGGGCAAGGTGCGCGACCTGTACCGGAACGAGGCGGGCGACCTCGTCATGGTCGCCAGCGACCGCATGTCCGCGTACGACTGGGTCCTGCCGACCGAGATCCCGGACAAGGGCCGGGTGCTCACCCGGCTCTCGCTGTGGTGGTTCGACCAGCTCGCCGATCTCGTACCGAACCACGTCCTGTCCACGGAGCTCCCCGCCGGAGCACCCGCCGACTGGGCCGGCCGCACCCTGATCTGCAAGTCGCTGCGGATGGTCCCGGTCGAGTGCGTCGCCCGCGGCTACCTCACCGGCTCCGGCCTCGTCGAGTACAAGGAGTCCCGCACGGTCTGCGGCCTCGCGCTGCCCGAGGGGCTCGTCGACGGCTCCGAGCTCCCGGAGCCGATCTTCACCCCCGCCACCAAGGCGGCCGTCGGTGACCACGACGAGAACGTGAGCTTCGAGGAGGTGGTCCGCCAGGTCGGTACGGAGACCGCCGACCTGCTGCGCCGCACCACGCTGGACGTCTACGGCAGGGCACGTGACATCGCGCGTGAGCGCGGCATCATCCTCGCCGACACCAAGTTCGAGTTCGGTTTCACGCCCACCGCCGACGGCGGCGAGGAGCTGATCATCGCGGACGAGGTGCTGACCCCGGACTCCTCGCGCTTCTGGCCCGCGGCCGGCTGGGAGCCGGGCCGGGCCCAGCCCAGCTACGACAAGCAGTTCGTGCGCGACTGGCTGACCTCGCCGGCCTCCGGCTGGGACCGGAAGAGCGAGCAGCCGCCGCCGGCGCTGCCCCAGGAGATCGTGGACGCGACCCGGGCGAAGTACCTGGAGGCGTACGAACTCCTCACCGGCACGCCCTGGCAGTAGGACTGTCCAGGACCGTCGACGGAACACGAAGAAGCCCCCGGCCGGAAGGCCGGGGGCTTCTTGCTGAACCGAGCGGACGACCAGGTTCGAACTGGCGACCTCAACCTTGGCAAGGTTGCGCTCTACCAACTGAGCTACGTCCGCAAGCGCCGAAGCGCGAGAACCACTATACCCATCCGCGCTGCCGTGCGAGACGCACCGCGGCATGACGATTCTCCGCGCCGAGCTTCGAGGCGGCCGCGGAGAGGTAATTCCGTACCGTTCCCTGCGACAGCGACGCCCGCTCCGCGATCTCCGCGACGGGTGCCCCGTCCGCCGCCAGCTCCAGCACCTCGGTCTCCCGCGCGGTCAGCGGAGAGTCCCCGGCGGAGATCGCGTCGGCCGCCAACTCCGGGTCCACGTAACGGTTTCCGGCGTGCACGGTGCGGATGATCCCGGCCAGCTGCCGGGCGCTGACGGTCTTCGGAACGAAGGCCCGCACGCCCGCCTCCAGTGCCCGCTTGAGGTGTCCGGGCAGACCGTGACTGGTCACGATCATCGTCCGGCAGCCGGGCAGTTCGGTCCGCAGGGATGTGGCGACACTCACACCGTCGGCGCCCGGCATCTCCAGATCGAGGACCGCCACATCGGGGCGGTGGGCCCGGGCCATGGCCAGCGCCTCCGGGCCGGTCGCGGCCTCCGCGACCACCACGAGGTCGTCCTCCAGGGCCAGCAGCGCGGCCAGCGCGCCCCGGATCAGATGCTCGTCGTCGGCCAGCAGCACCCGTACGGTCGTCATCGTCGTTCCTCCTGAAGTGCGGGTGCCTCCCGGGCGGCAGGTGGCCTGTCGAGGCGGGCCGGGGGCACCGTCGGCCCGAGCGGGATCGTGGCGGTGAGCCGGAACAGGCCGTTCCCCGTCGGGCCCGCGGCCAGCGAACCGTCGAGCACGCGGAGCCGCTCCCGCAGCCCGGCCAGCCCGGAACCACCCGATCCGGATCCGTCGCCCGATCCGGATCCGTCGCCCACCCCGGAGCCCCCGCCCGGCCCCGGCCCCGGGGCCGGGGCCGCCCCGTCGTTCTCCACCCGGAGCACCACCGAGTCCGGCAAGGACCTGAGCCGGATCGTGCAGCGGCGCGGATCGCCGTGCCGCAGCACATTGGTCGCCGCCTCCCGTACGACCCAGCCGAGCGCCGACTGGATGGGCGCGGGCAGCTCCCCGCCCGAGTCCCCCGTCACGTCGCACTCGATCCCGGCCGCGCTCAACACCCCTCGGGCGCCGGCCAGTTCGGTACTCAGGTCGGCCTCCCGGTAGCCCCGTACGACATCGCGCACCTCCTGCTGCGAGGTGCGGGCTATCCGCTGCACCTCGACCATCTGGTCCACCGCCTCCGGCCGGCCGCGCTGGGCCAGCTCCACGGCCAGCTCGCTCTTCAGCGCGATCACGGCGAGGTTCCGGCCCAGTACGTCGTGCAGGTCCCGCCCGAACCGCAGCCGCTCCTCGGCGACCGCGAGCCGGGCCTGAAGATCCCGGGCCTCCTCGGCCTGCCACATCACGCTCAGGCTCCAGGCGCTGGGCCGTACGGCGATCAGGGTGAGCACGCAGCCGAAGAGCATCGTCGGCACCACCCCGGCCAGTGTCCCGCCCCGCACCCCGACCGCGGCGAGGACGCCGACGCACAGCGCGGCGAGGGCGAGCGACTGGATCAGGAAGGTGCGGACCGGGATCACCAGGACCTGCGTGATCGCGTGCGCCACCGGAGCGTTCATGGTCATGATGAGCAGCCCGCTGTCGGTGATCCCGTCCACCCCGGCCATCGTCGCCAGCAGCCCCAGGTTCACCAGCAGCAGCACCAGGGGCGGCAGCTGCCGCCGCCGGGAAAAGACGGCGGTGCCGAGGTAGTGCGCGAACGACAGCTGGATGTTGCGGTTGCTCAGCAGACACTGCGCAAGGCTCACGAGCAGCAGTGCCAGGCCCAGCGTGATCGGCAGCGGCGCATGGCGGATGTCCGACTTGAAGGGGGCCAGCTGCCAGGACAGGGTGAAGAGCCAGGGCATCACCGAGAGGGTCAGCCGCGAGTAGAGATCGATCCGCTCCAGCTTGCTGCGCTGCTGCCAGTTGCGGCGCCAGCCCCGTACGAGCACCACGGTGTCCCCTCTCAGCGTCGCGGATCCCAGCGGAACCGCCGTTGCACAGCAAACACGGCGAACCCGGTCCAGGCCAGCCCGGTCACAGCGGCCACGAGCAGGTCGGAGCCGCCGGCCCCGCCCAGCCAGCCCGTCCGTACGAGCGTCATGACCCCGGTCACCGGCAGCAGCTCGCACACGGACGCCATCGGGTCGGGCATGACCTCCAGCGGCACGAAGAGCCCCGAGCCCATCATCGAGATGAAGAACAGCGGGAGAGTGGTGAGCTGCGACGTCTGCACGGTGCGGGTCACCACGGAGGTGGCCGCGGCCAGTGCCGCCAGCAGCACCACGCCCAGCAGCAGGCCCGCCAGCAGCAGTTCGGGCCGCTGTGGCGCGGCGAGGCCGAAGAAGGCCGTCCCCGCGACCACGATCACCACGGTCTGCGCCAGCGCCAGCGCGACCGACGGCAGGGCGGTCCCGACGAGGATCTCCGGGTCGGTGACCTCGCCGGTGCGCAGCCGCTTCAGAACGAGATCCTCACGCCGTGCCACGTAGGACGAGACCAGGTTCATGTAGACGGCCTGGATCAGCACGATGCCGATGCCACCGGTGAGCGCCGCCCCGGCGACGGACAGGCCGGTCCCGTCGAGAACGGACTGCTTCAGTGCCGACTTCATCGCCAGGACCATGGCGGCGGGCATCAGCAGCGAGACGAACACCGCCGTCCGGTTGCGGGCGAGCAGGAAGACCTCGGCGCGCCCGAGGGCGGTCAGCCGGCCCCGGACCGTCGTGCGGGCCGCCGTGCCGGTGCCGGTCGTACCAGTCGTGCTCGCCATCACGCAGCCACCTTCTCGGACTCCGACGCGCTCTGCGCGATATCGAGAAACGCCTCTTCGAGCGAGGCCGAACGGGCATCGAGTCCGAGCAGCCGGACATCCGACTCCCGTGCCCAGGTCAGCAGTTCGTCCAGGGACTCCTGCAGGCGATGTGTACGGATCTCGATCCGCTGGCCGTCGGCGGCGGCCCGCAGCCCGAGCGGAAGCCGGGCCGCCGGAACCCCCTCCGGCAGCTCGAACCGGATGCGGGAGGGGCGGGCGGCGGTCACCTCGGCGGTGGTGCCCGCCGTCACGATCCGCCCCCGGTGCATGATCGCCAGCCGGTCGGCGAGCGTCTCGGCCTCCTCCAGGTAGTGCGTGGTGAGCAGGACGGTGGTGCCGCCGTCACGCAGCTCGCGCACCAACTCCCAGGTGTCACGCCGCCCTTCGGCGTCGAGCCCGGTGGTCGGCTCGTCCAGGAACAGCATCTCGGGCCGGCCGAGCAGGGCCATCGCCAGATCGAGCCGGCGCCGTTCACCGCCGGAGAGCTGCTTGACCCGTACCCGCCCCCGGTGGGAGAGCCCGACCAGCTCCAGCGCCTCGCCGGTCGGGCGCGCGCCGCTGGTGCAGCCCGCCCACATCCGAACCGTCTCGGTGACCGTCAGCTCGGACGGGAAGCCGCCCTCCTGGAGCATCACCCCGATCCGCGGCCGCACGGCGGCCCGCTCCCGGAACGGGTCGTGGCCGAGCACCCGGACCGTGCCGCCGTCGGGGACGGCCAGGCCCTCCAGCAGCTCGACGGTGGAGGTCTTCCCGGCGCCGTTCGTACCGAGCAGGGCGAAGAGCTCGCCGCGCGCCACCGAGAAGGAGACGCCGGCCACGGCCTCGAATCCGCCCGCGTAGCGCCGTCGTACTCCGGTCGCCTCGATCACCGCATCGGAACGGGAAGCGGATGCGGAGGCGGCCGTGACGGGTGTCACGGTCCGGTCCGGGCGGTTGCCTGGGATGTCGTCGCTGGTCATGCCCACAGATTTCCGTGGGATCGGCGACGGGATCAGTGCGAGTTGTCATTACTGCTCATGACAAACGTCATGTGAGGCCGGGCACGACGAAGGCCCTGGTCGATATCGACCAGGGCCTTCGTTTCGATCAAGAGCGGACGACGAGATTCGAACTCGCGACCCTCACCTTGGCAAGGTGATGCTCTACCAACTGAGCCACGTCCGCATTGCTGCCGCTCATTGTACTCCCCGGAAGGAGTTTCATCGGGCGGTGCGAGCATCACTCTACCCGATCCACCGGAGTGGTCGATAAGAGCGATGCAGAGCGGGTGACAGGAATTGCACACTGCGCCTTCCCCCTGGAAGGGGGATGTTCTGCTACTGAACTACACCCGCACGCTGCGTGGGGTTCGGCTTTTCGGCCTTGCCCCTCGGCGTGCTCCAGACTTTAGCCGACCTGCGGGGGTGTAGCGCAAGTCGGTGTCCGCAGGGTGTCGCCCGAGGGGGTGCCGAGGGCCCTGTCGGTGGGTCAACTCGCTTCGCGGAACGCCTCGTAGACCTTCTTGGGGATCCGGCCGCGGGCCGGTACCTCCATCCGGTGCGAGCGGGCCCAGGCGCGCACGGCCGCCGGGTCGGGAGCGAGCGAAGTGTGCCGGTACGACACGGGGGTCTTGCCGTGCTTGCCGGCGTTTGTCTGCTTTCGGCCCGCTGCCATGTACGGCGCGAGGGCCTTGCGCAGTTTCTTTGCATTGGACGTATTGAGGTCGATCTCGTACGACTTCCCGTCCAGGGCGAAGGTGACCGTTTCCGCCGCTGCTCCCCCGTCGATGTCGTCGGAGAGCGTGACCACTACGCGCTGAGCCACGGATATCGGTCCTTTCCTACAGTATCGGCGCGTCTGGCGTGCGCCGATACCGGCCTTCCGGCTGCCAGGCGGATGTGGTGCCGACGGTTGCCGACTGTTTAGGGCAATGCTGCATTCCCCGGTAATCATTTGTACAGCGGTTGGTGCCGCATTGTGAAGCCCACCCAATTAACTCCGCGTGTCAGCCTTCTATGTGTGCTGTCGGTGAGGATTTTTTTTGCAGGATTTTCCCCATGTGTTGTCGCGTCCGATATCTGGGCGTGATCAAGGGTTCTCGATATCTACCCGCGTAGAATTTCTGGCCAGGTACGCTGAGGGGACCTGCGGGGGTCTGGGGAGCCCCCCGGAGAAACAGCCGCACCACACCACCACCGGGAGTGCCAGTGGCACGCGTCGTAGTCGACGTCATGCTCAAGCCCGAGATCCTCGACCCGCAGGGACAGGCGGTGCAGCGTGCACTGCCCCGTCTCGGCTTCGAGGGAATCGCGGACGTACGTCAGGGAAAGCGTTTCGAGCTGGAGGTAGAGGGGCCGGTCGACGACGCCGCCCTCGGCCGTATTCACGAGATGGCCGAGACTTTCCTCGCCAACACCGTCATCGAGGACTTCACCGTGAAGGTGGAGAAGGCCGAGGAGCCGAAGTGACCGCTCGTATCGGAGTCGTCACCTTTCCCGGCACGCTCGACGACAAGGACAGCCTGAGGGCCGTACGGGTCGCGGGCGCCGAACCCGTATCGCTGTGGCACCGCGACAAGGACCTGCACCAGGTCGACGCGGTCATCCTGGCGGGCGGCTTCTCCTACGGCGACTATCTGCGGGCCGGAGCCATCTCCCGCTTCTCGCCGGTCATGGAGACCGTCATCGAGCAGGCGAAGGCGGGGATGCCGGTCCTCGGTATCTGCAACGGCTTCCAGATCCTGACCGAGGCGCATCTGCTGCCCGGCGCGATGCTGCGGAACAACCACCTGCACTTCATCTGCCGCGACCAGAAGCTGCGCGTCGAGAACGCGGAGACCGCCTGGACCTCGGACTACTCCGCGGGCCAGGAGATCTCCGTACCGCTCAAGAACATGGACGGCCGTTACGTCGCCGACGAGCGGGTGCTCGACGAGCTGGAGGCGGAGGGCCGGGTCGCCTTCCGCTACCTGGACATGAACCCCAACGGCTCGCTGCGGGACATCGCCGGCATCACCAACGCCGCGGGCAATGTCGTCGGCCTGATGCCGCACCCGGAGCACGCCGTCGAGCCGCTGATCGGAACCGGCCGCACCGACGGTCTCGGGTTCTTCACCTCGATCATCAAGAAGCTGGTCAACGCATGAGCCTGGATACGGTCAAGCACGCGGCCGAGACCCCGGACACCGCGCAGCCCTGGAAGGAGCTCGGCCTCAAGGAGGACGAGTACGCCCGGATCCGCGAGATCCTGGGCCGCCGTCCCACCGGCGCCGAGCTCGCCATGTACTCCGTGATGTGGTCCGAGCACTGCTCGTACAAGAGCAGCAAGGTCCACCTCAAGCAGTTCGGCGAGAAGGTCCCCGCCAACGACGCGATGCTCGTCGGCATCGGCGAGAACGCCGGTGTGGTCGACGTCGGCCAGGGTTACGCGGTCACCTTCAAGGTCGAGTCGCACAACCACCCCTCGTACATCGAGCCCTACCAGGGCGCGGCCACCGGCGTCGGCGGCATCGTCCGCGACATCCTCGCCATGGGTGCCCGTCCGGTGGCCGTCGTCGACCCGCTGCGCTTCGGCGCGGCCGACCACCCCGACACCAAGCGCGTCCTGCCGGGCGTCGTCGCGGGCATCGGCGGCTACGGAAACTGCCTGGGCCTGCCGAACATCGGCGGCGAGGTCGTCTTCGACGCCTGCTACCAGGGCAACCCGCTGGTCAACGCCGGCTGCATCGGCGTGATGAAGCACGAGGACATCCACCTGGCCAAGGCCTCCGGCCCCGGCAACAAGGTGATCCTCTACGGCGCCCGCACCGGCGGCGACGGCATCGGCGGCGTCTCGGTGCTGGCCTCGGAGACCTTCGAGTCGACCGGCCCGGCCAAGCGCCCGGCCGTCCAGGTCGGCGACCCGTTCCAGGAGAAGCTCCTCATCGAGTGCACCCTGGAGATCTTCAAGGAGAAGCTCGTCGCGGGCATCCAGGACCTCGGCGGCGCCGGGCTCTCCTGCGCCACGTCCGAGCTGGCCTCCGCCGGATCCGGCGGCATGCGCGTCGAGCTGGACACCGTGCCGCTGCGCGACTCCTCCCTCTCGCCCGAGGAAATCCTCATGAGCGAGTCGCAGGAGCGCATGTGCGCGATCGTCGAGCCGCGGCACGTGGACCGCTTCCTGGAGATCTGCGAGAAGTGGGACGTCATCGCCACCGTCATCGGTGAGGTGACCGAGGGCTCCCAGCTGGAGATCTTCTGGCACGGCGAGCAGATCGTGGACGTGCCGCCGCGGTCCGTCGCCCACGAGGGCCCGACGTACCACCGTCCGTTCGCCCGCCCGTCCTGGCAGGACGCGCTCCAGGCCGACGACGCCGGCAAGCTGGCCCGCCCGGCGAACGGCGCGGAGCTGCGCGAGCAGGTCCTCAAGCTGGTCGCCTCGCCGAACCAGGCGTCGAAGTCCTGGATCACGGACCAGTACGACCGGTTCGTGCAGGGCAACACCGTGCTCGCGATGCCCGAGGACGCCGGCATGGTCCGGATCGACGAGGAGTCGAACCTGGGCGTGGCCATGGCGACCGACGGCAACGGCCGGTACGCCAAGCTCGACCCGTACACCGGCGCGCAGCTCGCGCTGGCGGAGTCGTACCGCAATGTCGCCGCCTCCGGCGCCAAGCCGCTGGCCATCTCGGACTGTCTGAACTTCGGTTCGCCCGAGGACCCGGACGTCATGTGGCAGTTCGCCGAGGCCACCCGTGGTCTGGCGGACGGCTGCCTGGAGCTGGGCACCCCGGTCACCGGCGGCAATGTGTCGCTGTACAACCAGACCGGTGAGACGGCGATCCACCCGACGCCGGTCGTGGCCGTGCTCGGTGTGATCGACGATGTCACCCGGCGTACGCCGGTCGCCTTCGCGGAAGAGGGCCAGCTCCTCTACCTGCTGGGCGACACGCGTGAGGAGTTCGGCGGCTCGGCCTGGTCCGAGGTCGTCCACAACCACCTCGGCGGCATGCCGCCCAAGGTCGACCTGGGCCGCGAGAAGCTGCTCGGCGAGATCCTGATCTCGGCCTCCCGCGACGGCATGATCGACGCGGCGCACGACCTCTCCGACGGCGGTCTGATCCAGGCGGTCACCGAGTCCTGCCTGCGTGGCGGGAAGGGTGCCCGGCTGGTCGTGCCGGACGGGCTGGACGCGTTCACCTTCCTCTTCTCCGAGTCTGCGGGGCGCGCGATCGTCTCCGTGCCGCGGAGCGAGGAGGTCCGCTTCAACGACATGTGCGGTGCGCGGGGTCTGCCCGTCGCCCGGATCGGTGTCGTGGACGGCGAGGAGATCGAGGTCCAGGGTGAGTTCGGCATTCCGCTGAACGAGCTGCGTACGGCGCACGAGGCGACCATTCCGGCGCTGCTCGCCTGACCCGCTGGTTCCGACGAGAACGGCCCCGCCCTGTTCATGGGCGGGGCCGTTCTCGCGTCGTGTGTCCGGACCACGGATATTCGGCCGGTGGAATTGTGTATTCAGCGGGGGAGCGGCGGTGCCGTGGTGAATGCGGTGGCATTTACCTCCGCCGCTTCCGCCGTCTCCGCCTCCGCCTCCGGTTTCCGCCGGATTCCGGCCGGCAGCCGGGTCGCCAGAACGGCTGCCAGGACCATCACCGCGGTCGCCGACCAGAAGACCACGCTCGTCGAGGAGACGAACGCGTCCAGCGCCTGCCGGCGGGCGTGGCCGGTCAGGCCGCCGATGGTGCTGGTCGTGCCGCCGGGGCCACGGGCCGCGTAGACCCTGCTGAGTACGGTGCCGAAGAGCGCGGCGCCCAGTGCTCCGCCGAGGGTCTGGAAGAACCGGACGCCGGTGGTGGCCACGCCCAACTGCTCGGCCGGCGCGGTGTCCTGGACCAGCTGGATCAGCTGGCCGATGAGCTGGCCGAAGCCGACGCCCATCAGCAGCAGTGCGGCGCGGACCGTCCAGAGGCTGGTGTCCGTGGAGAGCGTGGCGAGCAGTGCCAGGGCGGCGGACGCGCAGACGGTGCCGCTGACGACGAAGGTCTTCTGCGACCAGCCGGCCGTGGCGAGCCGGTCGGAGAGCAGGCCGACGGCGGTCATGCCGATCGCCATCGGGATCAGGTAGAGCCCGGCCGACGAGGCGGCGATCCCGCGTACGACCTGGAGATAGATCATCACGTAGACCATCGAGCCCATCATGGCCGCGCCTACCAGGCCCTGGATGGCGAAGCCGTACCGGATCTCCCGGATCCTGAACAGGCCGAGCGGCAGCGCCGGTTCGGCCGCGGTGGCCTGGCGGCGTACGAAGAGGGCGAAGGCGGCGACGGTCGCCGTGGAGAGACCGATGATCAGCGGGGACGACCAGGCGTGGTCCTTGCCTCCCCACTGGGTGACCAGCAGCAGCATGGTGGAGAAGGCGGCGGCGAGCCCGGCGCCGAGGAAGTCGATCGTGCGGCGGGTGCTGTGCGCGGGCAGTCTCAGCACCCGGACCGCCGCGGCCAGGACGGCGAGGCCGATCGGCAGGTTGACGTAGAAGATCCACCGCCAGTCGGCGTGGTCGGCGAGCACTCCGCCGAGCCAGGGCCCGAGCGCCATCCCGGCCCCCGCGATGATCCCGCCGACGCTGCCGCCCTTGCCGCCGTCCTTCTCCTCGGGGCCCTTGAGCTCACGCAGCACGACCATGGTGACGCTCATCAGTCCGCCGCCGCCGATGCCCTGGAGTGCGCGGGCGGCGATCAGCCAGCCCATGGAGCCCGCCATTCCGCACAGCGCCGAACCGGCGAGGAAGGTGGCGACGGCCCCGATGAAGACCTTCTTGGCGCCGATCACGTCGCAGAGCTTCCCGTAGAGCGGCAGCGCGGCGGTGGCGGCGAGTTGGTAGGCGGCGATCAGCCAGGGGATCTTGTCGACGCCGTGCGCCGGGTCGAGATCGCTGACGATCGGCACGGTCGCCGCCGAGACGATGTTCGTGTCGAGCACGGCCAGCAGGATCGTGGCGATGCAGAGCACGAACCCGATGATGCGCTGACGGTGGGTCATGACTGCGGGCATGACTGCGGACATGGCGGGGCTCCCCTCCCGAGCGGCTCGGTGCCGCTGCGGCCGGGCACCACCATGGCCCATGAAAATATATCGAGTCAAGAATTAATCTTGGATCAACTTTCATCCTGGTACAGTGACACCATGACCGAGGGGATGAGCCTGCGCGAGCGCAAGAAGCTCCAGACGCGGCACCGCCTGCTGGCCGCGGCCACCGAACTCTTCGCCGAGCGCGGCTTCGACAAGGTCTCGGTCGCCGAGATCGCGGAGGCGGCCGAGGTGTCGAAGATGACCGTCTTCAACTACTTCGCCGGCAAGGAGGACCTGGTCCTCGCTCCCATGGAGGAGCACGTGGGCGATGTCGCGCGCACGGTACGGGACCGGGCCCCCGGCGAATCCGCCCTGGCCGCCGTGCGCGGACAGTACGTGGCCGCCGTCGAGCGCCGCGAGCCCTCGATCGGAATGAGCGACCTGCCGGTGGTACTCGGAGTGCGCCGGCTGATCCAGGAGACCCCGGCGCTGCTCACCCGGGCCCATGCGTTCTCCATGCGCTCCTTCGACCTGCTCGCCGAAGTGCTGGTCGAGGAGGGGGAGGAGCCGGCCATCGCGCGGGTGGCGGGCGCCCAGCTGATCGGCACCCGCAACGCCCTCATCCACGCGAACCATCTGCGGCTGCTGGCGGGGGAGTCGGCGGACGCGATCGCCGCGGACGCCGTCGCGCTCGCCGAGCGCGGTTTCGGCCTGCTCGCCGGTGGCATGGGCGACTTCGCGGTCAGGCGCTGAGGCCGACAGGTCTGTCCGTCCGGTCCGGCGGTGCTGAGGCCGGC
>NZ_ML123047.1:815241-845463 GCF_003846175.1 Streptomyces sp. ADI95-17
GGTCCGGCGGTGCTGAGGCCGGCGGGTCCGTCGGTCCCGTCCGGCAGCGCTTAGGCTCGCGGACATGCCGCCGTCCCAGAAACGCGCCCGCCGCTACGACCCGGTCAGGACCCGCACCGCGGTCCTGGCGCAGTTCGCCCATGTCCGGGAAGCCGTCCGCACCCTGACGCCCGAACAGCTCGCGCTGCCGACCCGGCTCGGCGACTGGACCGTACGCGAACTGGCCGCGCACCTGACCATGGCACTCTCCGGCGTCACCCGGAATCTGGAGCTGCCGGAACCCGCCGCGGCCAAGCCCGGCCTCACGCCCGTCCAGTGGCCGTTCGCGACCGCGGACCGGGCGGCCGGCATCGCCGACGACACCAGGAAGCTCGCCCTGGACCGCCCCGACCTGGACGCGCTGTACGAGGAGGTCGCGGCGCGGTTCGAGGAGCTGGTGCCCGGGGCCGGCGACGAGCGGCTGCTGACGGCGCGGGTCGGGGTGATGCGGCTGGCCGACTTCCTCGTCACCCGTACCGTCGAACTCGTCGTGCACACCGACGATCTGAACGAGGCGGCCGGCCTCGACATCCCGTACGACCGCCAGGCGCTCGCCGCCTGCACCCGGCTGCTCGCCGACGCCCTCGCGGAGAAGGCGCCGGGCGGCTCGGTCGAGGTGCGGATCCCGCCGTTCGCCGTCGTCCAGTGCGTATCGGGCCCCAAGCACACCCGGGGTACGCCGCCCAACGTCGTGGAGACCGATCCGCTCACCTGGATCCGGCTCGCCACCGGGCGTACGGAGTGGGCGCGGGAGCTCGACGGGGCGAGGGTCGGCGCCAGCGGGGAGCGGGCCGATCTCGCCGCCCTGCTGCCACTGATGGCGTGAACGGGAACCGGACGCCCGGCCGGACCGTCCCAGGGCCATGCGGAATCGACGGAAGGCCGTAGGGGCTCTCGCCCTCCTCGCCCTCGCCGCCTGCGGCAATGAGACGAACGCCGACGGCGGCAGCGGTTCGGTACGGACCGCTCCGCGCCTCACCGGCGTCCACTGGAACGTCGACTCGGTGACCGCGGGCGGGCACACGACCGTGGCCCCGGACGGCGCCCATGTGGTGATCGGCCCCGAGGGCAGAGCCACGGGGAGCTTCGGCTGCAACCGCTTCAGCGCCGAGACCGGCACGGACGGCGAAACGATCACCGTGCGGCGGGCCACGACCACGCAGATGGGCTGCGAGAAGGACGTGCAGCGGTTCGAGACGGCCCTGTCCCGCGCGTTCAGCGGCGAACTCACCGCCGCCGTCACGGGCAGGAACCTGACCCTGACCACGAGGACCGGCGACACCATCGCGCTGACCTCGGAGCCCCCGGCCCCGCTCACCGGCACCACCTGGACCGTCACCTCCCTGGTGTCCGGCTCCACCACCTCGTCGCTGCCCGCGGGTACGGAGAAGAAGGCACGGCTGACCTTCGGCAAGGACGGCTCCGTACGGGGCACCCTCGGCTGCAACCACTTCCGCGGCGCCGCGACGGTCACCGGCTCCACCATCACGTTCGACCGGATCGACGGCACCAGGATGATGTGCCCGGACCCCCGGATGAAGCTGGAACGCGCCCTGCTGGCGGTCCTGGACGGGAGGACGGCGTACCGGATCGACCACCGCGCGCTGTCCCTCACCGCGGCGAACGGCGAAGGACTCGTCGCGACGGCCCCGGCACCCGGCGCGACGGCCCAGGCACCCGGCAGGTGATCGCGGCCCAGGCACCCGGCGCGACGGCCCGGGCACCCGGCGCGACGGCCCAGGCACCCGGCAGGTGAGACCCAGGACCTGAACAGGGCCGTGAACTCAGGACCCCGCCGGATACGGCGGCGAGCCCGGTTCTGCGGACGAAGGGCGCTGCGGGCCTCCGGATCCTCGGTCTCGGGCCCCGCGGCCCGGCCTCCCGGTGTGAGGCTCGCCACGAAACGCGCGTTCGGTCGGGCTTCGCGCCGGGCCCTCGGACGCCTCACCGAGCGCCACCATCCGGCCCGGCGGACTCCTCGGCCGTAATGGCCGGAACCCGACGGTAACCGGGCGCTGATCCGGGCGCCCGCAGTCCCGTGGCCCGATCCGCACCCCGCCGCACCCGACGGATGATCACTCCCCGTGATCGTTCGAAGTGCACTTCGGGACACCCCCGGGAGCGCTTCCCCGGTGGTCCGGACCGGTATCTCGAATTCGGACCAGTGGTCGATCTCGCCTACACTCGGTGGCGTGCCTCGTGGTGATGGACGACTCAACCACGACCTGCTCCCCGGAGAGAAAGGCCCCCAGGACGCTTGCGGCGTCTTCGGTGTCTGGGCTCCGGGCGAAGAGGTCGCCAAGCTCACCTATTTCGGACTGTATGCCCTGCAGCACCGTGGACAGGAGTCCGCGGGCATCGCAGTGAGCAACGGGTCCCAGATCCTGGTCTTCAAGGACATGGGACTGGTCTCGCAGGTCTTCGACGAAACGTCTCTGGGATCTCTCCAGGGCCATATCGCGGTCGGTCATGCCCGCTACTCCACCACCGGTGCCTCGGTGTGGGAGAACGCGCAGCCGACGTTCCGTGCGACCGCGCACGGCTCGATCGCCCTGGGTCACAACGGCAACCTGGTCAATACGGCCAAGCTCGCCGAGATGGTCGCCGACCTTCCCCGCAAGGACGGCCGCGCCACCCAGGTCGCCGCGACGAACGACACCGATCTGGTGACCGCGCTGCTCGCCGGCCAGACCGATGAGGACGGCAAGCCGCTCACCATCGAGGAGGCCGCCGCCAAGGTGCTTCCCGAGGTGAAGGGCGCCTTCTCCCTGGTCTTCATGGACGAGCACACCCTCTACGCCGCCCGTGACCCGCAGGGCATCCGCCCGCTGGTCCTCGGCCGGCTGGAGCGCGGCTGGGTGGTGGCCTCCGAGTCCGCCGCCCTCGACATCTGCGGCGCCAGCTTCGTGCGCGAGATCGAGCCGGGCGAGCTCGTCGCCATCGACGAGAACGGCCTGCGCACCTCGCGATTCGCGGAAGCGAAGCCCAAGGGCTGCGTCTTCGAGTACGTCTACCTGGCCCGCCCCGACACCGACATCGCCGGGCGCAACGTCTACCTCTCCCGGGTGGAGATGGGCCGCAAGCTGGCCGCCGAGGCCCCCGTCGAGGCCGATCTGGTCATAGCGACGCCGGAATCCGGCACCCCCGCCGCCATCGGTTACGCGGAGGCCAGCGGCATCCCGTTCGGCGCCGGACTGGTGAAGAACGCCTACGTCGGCCGGACCTTCATCCAGCCCTCCCAGACCATTCGGCAGCTGGGCATCCGCCTCAAGCTGAACCCGCTCAAGGAAGTCATCAAGGGCAAGCGCCTGGTGGTCGTCGACGACTCGATCGTCCGCGGCAACACCCAGCGCGCACTGGTCCGGATGCTCCGCGAGGCCGGCGCCGCCGAGATCCACATCCGGATCTCCTCCCCGCCGGTGAAATGGCCCTGCTTCTTCGGCATCGACTTCGCGACCCGCGCCGAGCTGATCGCCAACGGCATGACGGTCGACGAGATCTCCACGTCGATGGGTGCCGACTCGCTCGCGTACATCTCGCTCGACGCGATGGTCGAGGCGACGACGATCGCCAAGCCGAACCTGTGCCGCGCCTGCTTCGACGGTGAGTACCCCATGGAGCTCCCGGACCCGGAGCTGCTCGGCAAGCAGCTGCTGGAGACCGAGCTGGCAGCAGGCCCTGCGGCGACCGCCGCGGCCGACGCACTGCGTCGTCCGTGACGGCCCAGCCGTACACCTCCGGCCACCAGCCCCGTATTTCCACACGAAAGATCCCAGGCAATGTCTGAGACAACAGGTGCTTCCTACGCGGCAGCGGGCGTCGACATCGAGGCCGGCGACCGTGCCGTCGAGCTGATGAAGGAGTGGGTGAAGAAGACGCAGCGCCCCGAGGTCGCGGGCCTCGGCGGCCTCGGCGGCTTCGCCGGACTCTTCGACGCCTCCGCCCTCAAGCGTTACGAGCGTCCGCTGCTCGCCTCCGCCACCGACGGCGTCGGCACCAAGGTCGACCTCGCCCGCAAGATGGGCGTGTACGACACCATCGGCCACGACCTCGTCGGCATGGTCGTCGACGACCTGGTCGTCTGCGGCGCCGAGCCGCTCTTCATGACCGACTACATCTGCGTCGGCAAGGTGCACCCCGAGCGTGTCGCGGCCATCGTGAAGGGCATCGCCGAAGGCTGCGTCCTCGCGGGCTGCGCCCTCGTCGGCGGCGAGACGGCCGAACACCCCGGCCTGCTCGGCCCGGACGACTTCGACGTCGCCGGCGCCGGTACGGGCGTGGTCGAGGCCGACCGGCTGCTGGGCCCGGACCGTATCCGTAAGGGGGACGCCGTGATCGCCATGGCGTCGTCCGGTCTTCACTCCAACGGGTACTCGCTCGTCCGGCACGTGTTCTTCGACCGGGCCGGCTGGTCCCTGGACCGCCAGGTCGAGGAGTTCGGCCGCACGCTCGGCGAGGAGCTCCTGGAGCCCACCAGGATCTACTCGCTGGACTGCCTGGCCCTCACCCGCACCACCGAGGTGCACGGCTTCAGCCACGTCACCGGCGGCGGCCTGGCCAACAACCTGGCCCGGGTCATCCCGGACGGACTGCACGCCACGGTCGACCGCTCCACCTGGACCCCCGGCGCGGTCTTCGACCTGGTCGGCAAGGCCGGACAGGTCGAGCAGCTGGAGCTGGAGAAGACGCTGAACATGGGCGTCGGCATGATCGCGATCGTCCCGGCCGAGTCCGTGGACGCGGCACTGACGACCCTGGCCGACCGCGGGATCGACTCCTGGGTCGCGGGCGAGATCACCGAGCGCGGGGCACACACCTCGGGCGCGGAGCTCGTCGGCGGGTACGCGCGATAGACACCAGGCGGGCACACCGGGACGCCCCGATGGCCGCTATCTGCCCGGCCGCCGGAATGCCAGCACTTCCGGCGGCCGGGGAGGACCCTCGGAAAACCGGATTCCGCACCGGTGGCCGGACCGTACCGGGACAGCACAGAACCCGGTCCGGGAGAGACCCGGACCGGGTTGATGTGTCAGCGCGAGGTCAAGCGCCGCGGCGCTGTGACGACGGACCGGACTTGTCGTCCTCGTCCTCGTCCTCGTCGTCGTTGTACAGATCCGCGTACTGTGCGTACGGGTCATCTTCCTCGTCGTCGTCCTCGAACGGCTCTGCGTTCGGTGGTTGACTCGAAGGCGATGCGCCCAGCTCATTGGCCAGACGCGACAGGTCAGTCCCGCCGCTGCTGTACTTCAGCTGGCGGGCGACCTTTGTCTGCTTGGCCTTTGCCCGGCCGCGCCCCATGGCTCGACCCCCTCGGTGACGGGGCTCGACGGCCCCAGAGTCTTGACACGCGTTCATGTTTCAGGACGGACTCTCGGCTGAGAGACCGTGCCCGTAGGGCTTTAACGGTACCTGCTTCCGCGGCCATACGGTACGCCGCCCGCATCACGCGCCCCGGAAGAAGACCGGCGAGAAGCCCCGTCCTCGCTGGTCAACTGCGATTTTAACCTCTTCTTGGCATGCGACCCGCCGACCGGCGTGAGTCTTGTCTCGCCGGTCGGCGGGTCGGGGCCACAGGTCGGTGCGGACGCGGGGTGACGCGTCCGCCACCGTCAGCGCCGGCGCGCCTCGGCCATCCGCTGCTCGGCGATCCGGTCGGCCGCCGCGGCCGGCGGAATGCCGTCATCCTTCGCACGTGCGAATATGGCCAGCGTGGTGTCGAAGATCTTCGACGCCTTGGCCTTGCACCGGTCGAAGTCGAAGCCTTGCAGTTCGTCGGCGACCTGGATGACCCCGCCGGCGTTCACCACGTAGTCGGGTGCGTACAGGATCGAGCGGTCCGCCAGGTCCTTCTCGACGCCGGGGTGCGCGAGCTGGTTGTTGGCCGCGCCGCACACCACCTTGGCGGTGAGCACCGCGACGCTCTCGTCGTTCAGCGCACCGCCGAGCGCGCACGGGGCGTAGATGTCGAGCCCCTCGGTGCGGATCAGCGCCTCGGTGTCCGCGACGACGGCGACCCCGGGGTGCTTGTCGGTGATCCGGCGTACGGATTCCTCCCGCACATCCGTGATCACGACCTCCGCGCCGTCCGAGAGCAGATGCTCGACGAGGTAGTGGCCGACCTTGCCGACCCCGGCGACCCCCACTTTTCGGCCACGCAGCGTCGGGTCGCCCCAGACGTGCTGCGCCGAGGCCCGCATGCCCTGGAAGACACCGAAAGCGGTGAGGACCGAGGAGTCGCCGGCGCCGCCGTTCTCGGGGGAGCGGCCGGTGGTCCAGCGGGACTCGCGGGCGACGACGTCCATGTCGGCGACATAGGTGCCGACGTCGCAGGCCGTCACGTACCGCCCGCCGAGCGAGGCCACGAACCGGCCGTAGGCCAGCAGCAGTTCCTCCGACTTGATCTGCTCGGGGTCGCCGATGATGACGGCCTTGCCGCCGCCGTGGTCGAGACCGGCCATGGCGTTCTTGTACGACATGCCGCGCGCGAGGTTCAGCGCGTCCGCGACGGCCTCCTCCTCGGAGGCGTACGGATAGAAGCGGGTGCCGCCGAGGGCCGGGCCCAGGGCGGTGGAGTGGATGGCGATGACGGCCTTGAGGCCGCTGGCACGGTCCTGGCAGAGCACGACTTGTTCGTGGCCCCCCTGCTCCGAGTGGAACAGGGTGCGCAGGACGCCGTCGGTCAGATCGGTCACTGTGGTGACTCCCAAGTACGAAGCGGCGAAGACCCTCCTGAAGGTGGGGAGGGCCGTGGACCGGCCGCGCGGCCGGTCCGACAGGGCAAGAGCGTAAGTCCTACCTGGACGTAGATCTGTTCCACTGCCCCGGATCACCCCCCTGCGGAGTACGGGCGTGACACGATCTGCTGCATGTCGGTGGTGTCTTCGGTGCTCGTCCCTTACGCGTCCTACCTCCGGGTGTACGAGCCGCTGGCCGCCTTCCCGGAGCCCGAGCGCGCCCACTGGGCCCGGTACGCCGGGCGGGCCCGGATCCCCACCGCCCAGGACGAACTGAGACGCTCGCTCGCCGACTTGGCGGCCACCCCGCCGGTCGCGGTGCCGGTGCACGAGAGCGCGGACGCGTTCGTCGCCGAGGTCGACGGGGTGGTGTGCGTCTGCCCGTGGCGGACCAGGCTGCGCGGCTGGCTGGCGCTGGAGGAGCTGGCGGAGATGTTCCCCGGGCCGGTGCTCGACGCGGTGCTGCCGCCGGTGGTGCGCGGGCAGGCGGTCGCGGACCACGAGCGGTGGACGGAGCGGAATCCGGACGCCAGACCGTGGATCCGTACCTCGGTGTGGCAGGTGCCGGTGCGGTGGTTCGTGCTCTTCTCCGACGAGGAGCGGGAGTACGAGCCGGCGGGCGGGGACGGTGCGGCGCCCGTGCTGCGGTACCGGACGCCGATGGTGCAGGCCCGCCGCCGGCTGGCCCGGGCGCTGAAGACGCTGCGGGACTCGGTGGACGAGGGGCCGCTGACCGAGGGGCTGGTGGACGTGGGGCGCTGGCTGGAGGAGTTCCATCCGCGGGCGCTGGTCGAGCTGGACTACGCGGGCCTGGTGCACGCGCTGCCGGCGAAGGAGCTCGCCGGGGACCGGTCGGCCGCCGATGTGGCCGAGGGCATCGCGGCGCTGCAGTCCGGTGACACCGAAGGGGCCGGTGAGGCGTACGGCCGGCTGGCGGAGCGGTGGCGGGCCGTGAGAGATCGTCAGTTCGCGAACTGACCGGGCGGTTTCTGCGTCTGTCTCTCCGTGCCCTCTGTGACGTGTGAGAACAAAGAGGCGGAACGGTACTACTGAGGTCCTAGGACCTACGTCCCGAACCGGGCCTTTGCCTCAAGCGTGATGGATAGCACTAACTGGGCTCTTGCGCCCTTCCCTACTCCTCATGCCAAAATAGGACAAGGAGCCCGGGGAGGACTCCGTCCGTCCAACTAAGGGCGGAATGCTCAGCATTGCACGCTATGGGGGGTCTGAGGGCCCCTGATCACTCTGTGACTGATCGTCACGGCGGAGTGACTGTCCGCTATGGCATGGTCCATCGGCTTCCGTCGCTGATGAACACCTGGGAGGGCAATTCCATCGGTTTGGCCGACGTGGCTGGACGGATGGTGTAGTTGTAGTGCCGAGGACAAGCCGTTCGTCCTATAACCGACTCGGCCCGCGTCCGCCATTTCGGGCAACGCGGGTCAAGGTGCAGAATTTAGAGGAAAGAACCGAGATGGTTCGGTTCTCCCGAGGAGGCCGCTCATGACCGCTCGCACCCCTGATGCCGAGCCGCTGCTGACCCCGGCTGAGGTTGCCACGATGTTCCGCGTGGACCCGAAGACGGTTACCCGCTGGGCCAAGGCAGGCAAGCTCACGTCCATCCGCACGCTCGGTGGACATCGCCGGTACCGCGAGGCAGAGGTCCGCGCACTGCTTGCGGGTATTCCGCAGCAGCGCAGCGAGGCCTGACACACCCCCTGTCGCCGCGCAACAACCGGGCTTCCGGGCCCCCCAGCCCGTACAGGCCCACCCATAGCTCCAAATGACGGGCGCCCGCCCCAACGGGCGCCATACCTGTGCAATACGGGTGCGTCGTTCGATCGCGCTGGACTCCGCCGGGTCCAGCGCGATCTTTTTTGTGCCCGCGGACCCGCGCCCCGGGGCCGGGTCCGCGGGCGTCTCTCGGGGGCGCCGGAAACCGGGCGTCCGGTCGGGTCCGGCCGGGGGCCGTGCGGGCTTGAGCGGGTCTGTGCGGGACTGTTCCGGACCGCCCGGGCGGTCCGGGGAGGCGTGGTTCACATCGTCCCCCGGAACTCCCGTCCGAGTGGTGCAATTGCACATATTAAATTCGCCAGTTGTAGGAAGGGAGTAAAGTCACCCCTTCTCAAAACTCTTTCGGTGACTCCCGTCACACTGCGCGAGTCTTGCCAAGTACGAGCCTGCCACCGCCGGGAAGCGGAAAGTCCCGCCATTGGTCACTCGCCCGGGGGACTTTCGTCCTCGACCTCGGGAGCGTCCTCCTGGCGCTCCGTACGCAGGGCCGGCGGTTCGGGGGCGGAATCGGTCCGGCGGGCCGTCACGGGCTCCATGACGAGCCGCAGGAGCCGATGGCAGACCGCGCAGTGGCGGGTGAGATGGCGGCGGCCGGAAGCGGCCGCCAGATGGGCGCGCAGGAGCGCGCGGGTCTCGTGCGTGGCGGACGTCGTCATACACGCCACCTCCCGGTGGACCGCCGCCCCGCGCCGGGAAATCAGGGGCGGCCTCTGCTGACTGAGTACTCGTCGGCGGCCACCGGAGTCAAGACGCGCGAAAGCCCGGATCCAGAAGGATCCGGGCTTTCGTTACTGCGGTCCTGACGGGATTTGAACCCGCGGCCTCCACCTTGACAGGGTGGCGAGCACTCCAAACTGCTCCACAGGACCAGGTTTTCGCTGCCTTCCTTGCGGCTGGCTGCGAAGACAGACTGTACAGCAGGTCAGAGGGTGCGGTCGAACTCACCGAAGGTGGCGGCTCCGTCACGGCTCCGGAAGCCGCCCGTCCGGTGTCGTCTCACGGCACCGCCGCGTCGATCGCCTTCACGATCCGCTTGTCGGAGACGGGGTAGGCCGTCCCCAGGGCGTGGGCGAAGTAGCTGACCCGGAGCTCCTCGATCATCCAGCGGATGTCCAGGACCTCCTGCGGTACGGGCCTGCCCTGCGGCAGCTGTTCGAGCAGCCAGGCGTACTCGTCCTGCATCTCGTGGACCTTCTCCATGCGCGTGGTGTCGCGCTGGACGGCCGTCGGCATCTGCTGGAGCCGGCGGTCCACGGCGACCAGATAGCGCATCAGGTCGGGCAGCCTGCGCAGCCCGGTCCTCGTGACGAAGTCCGGCGGCATCAGCGCCGCGAGCTGGTCCCGGGCGTCGGTGACGTTGTTGACCAGGACCAGGCTGTTGGTGGCCTTCAGCCGCCGCTCGCAGGCCTGCCAGGCGGCCAGCACCTGCTGGACCTGCTTGACCGTGTGCTCGGTCAGCGCGACGAGGTCGGCGCGCACCTTGTCGTACAGCTTCCGGAACGACTCCTCGTCCCAGGCCGGGCCGCCGTGCGCGACGATCAGCCGGTCGGCGGCCGCCGTCGCGCAGTCCTCGAAGAGGGCCTGGATGGAGCCGTGCGGGTTGCGGGACAGGGCCAGCTTCTGCTGGTTCGTCAGCTTGTCGGAGGCGAACTTCGCCGGGTTCACCGGCACGTTCAGCATGATCAGCTTCCGGGTGCCGAGCCACATCGCCCGCTGCTGCTCGGCCTCGGTGTCGAAGAGCCGTACGGCGACGGTCTCGCCCTGGTCCACCAGCGCCGGGTACGCCTTGACCGGCTGGCCGGCCCGCCGCGTCTCGAAGACGCGGTTCAGCGTGCCGATCGTCCAGTCCGTGAGGCCCGAACGCTCGATGGACTCGCCCGAGGGGCCCGCGGTGGCCGCCGCGGCCTTGGAGAGGGCCTGGCGGGCCTTCGGGCGCAGCTGGAGCTTCAGCGCCTCCAGATCCTTGTCCTCGGCCACCTTGCGGCGCCGCTCGTCGACGATCCGGAAAGTGATCTTCAGGTGGTCCGGGACGCGGCTCAGGTCGAAGTCGTCGGCCGTGACCGGGACGCCGACCATCCCCTGGAGCTCCCGGGCCAGCGTGAGGGGCAACGGCTCCTGGAGGGGGACCGCCCGGTCGAGGAACTTGTCCGCGTAGTTCGGCGCGGGGACGTAGTGCCGGCGGATCGGCTTGGGCAGCGAGCGGATCAGCTCGGTGACCACTTCCTCCCGCAGGCCGGGGATCTGCCAGTCGAAGCCCTCGGCGGTGACCTGGTTGAGCACCTGGAGCGGGATGTGGACGGTCACACCGTCGGCGTCCGCGCCGGGCTCGAACTGGTACGTGACCTTGAACTTGAGCTTCCCCTGGCGCCAGGAGTCCGGGTAGTCGTCCTTGGTGACGGCCCCGGCCTTCTCGTTGATGAGCATCGAACGCTCGAAGTCCAGCGCGTCCGGCTCGTCCCGGCGCTTGTGCTTCCACCAGGAGTCGAAGTGCGCCCCGGAGACCACGTGGTCGGGGATCCGCCGGTCGTAGAAGTCGAAGAGCGTCTCGTCGTCCACGAGGATGTCGCGGCGCCGGGCGCGGTGCTCCAGCTCCTCGACCTCGCCGAGGAGCTTGCGGTTGTCGTGGAAGAACTGGTGGTGGGTCCGCCAGTCGCCCTCGACCAGGGCGTTGCGGATGAAGAGATCACGGGAGGTCTCGGCGTCGATACGGCCGAAATTGATCTTGCGCTGGGCGACGATCGGCACCCCGTAGAGCGTGACCCGCTCGTACGCCATCACCGCCGCCTGGTCCTTCTCCCAGTGCGGCTCGCTGTAGGTGCGCTTCAGCAGGTGCTGGGCCAGCGGCTCGATCCACTCCGGCTCGACCTTGGCGTTGACCCGCGCCCACAGCCGGGACGTCTCGACCAGCTCGGCCGACATCACGAACCGCGGCTGCTTCTTGAAGAGCGCCGAACCGGGGAAGATCGCGAACTTGGCGCTGCGGGCGCCCAGGTACTCGTTCTTCTCGGTGTCCTTCAGCCCGATGTGCGAGAGCAGGCCGGCCAGCAGCGAGGTGTGCACCGACTGCTCCGGTGCGTCCTCCTCGTTCAGCTGGATGCCCATCTGCTTCGCGACCGTACGCAGCTGCGCGTAGATGTCCTGCCATTCGCGGATGCGCAGGAAGTTCAGGTACTCCTGCTTGCACATCCGGCGGAAGCTGGACGAGCCGCGCTCCTTCTGCTGCTCGCGGATGTACCGCCACAGATTCAGGAACGCCAGGAAGTCGGAGGTCTCGTCCTTGAAGCGGGCGTGCTGCTGATCGGCCTGGGTCTGCTTCTCCGAGGGCCGCTCGCGCGGGTCCTGGATGGAGAGCGCGGAGGCGATGACCATGACCTCGCGGACACAGCCGTTGCGGTCGGCCTCGATGACCATGCGGGCCAGCCGCGGGTCGACCGGCAGCTGCGCGAGCTTGCGCCCGAGCTGGGTGAGCCGCTTCTTCGGATCCTTCTCCTCCGGATCCAGCGCACCGAGCTCCTGGAGGAGCTGCACACCGTCGCGGATGTTGCGGTGGTCCGGCGGGTCGATGAAGGGGAACTTCTCGATGTCGCCCAGGCCTGCCGCGGTCATCTGGAGGATGACGGAGGCCAGGTTCGTACGGAGGATCTCCGGGTCGGTGAACTCCGGGCGGGTCAGGAAGTCGTCCTCGGAGTACAGCCGGATGCAGATGCCGTCCGACGTACGGCCGCAGCGGCCCTTGCGCTGGTTGGCGCTGGCCTGCGAGATCCGCTCGATCGGCAGCCGCTGGACCTTGGTGCGGTGGCTGTAGCGGGAGATCCGGGCGTTGCCCGGGTCGATCACGTACTTGATGCCGGGGACGGTCAGCGAGGTCTCGGCGACATTGGTCGCGAGCACGATCCGGCGGCCGGTGTGGCGCTGGAAGACCCGGTGCTGTTCGGCGTGCGAGAGCCGGGCGTAGAGAGGGAGCACCTCGGTGTGGCGCAGGTTCCGTTTGTTCAGCGCGTCCGCGGTGTCGCGGATCTCCCGCTCGCCGGAGAGGAAGACCAGGATGTCGCCGGGCCCCTCCGTCTGGAGCTCGTCCACGGCGTCGCAGATCGCGGTGATCTGGTCGCGGTCGGAGTCGTCGCCCTCCTCCTCCAGGAGGGGGCGGTACCGCACCTCGACCGGGTACGTACGACCGCTGACCTCGACGATCGGCGCCTCGCCGAAGTGGCGCGCGAACCGCTCGGGGTCGATCGTCGCCGAGGTGATGACGACCTTCAGGTCCGGGCGCTTGGGCAGCAGCCTGGCCAGATAGCCGAGCAGGAAGTCGATGTTCAGCGACCGCTCGTGGGCCTCGTCGATGATGATCGTGTCGTAGGCGCGCAGCTCGCGGTCCGTCTGGATCTCGGCGAGCAGGATGCCGTCCGTCATCAGCTTCACGAACGTCGCTTCGGGGTTCACCTGGTCGGTGAAGCGGACCTTCCAGCCGACCGCCTCGCCCAGCGGCGTCTTCAGCTCGTCCGCGACGCGCTCGGCGACCGTACGGGCCGCGATCCGGCGCGGCTGGGTGTGCCCGATCATGCCCCGGACCCCGCGCCCCAGCTCCATGCAGATCTTCGGGATCTGCGTGGTCTTGCCGGAGCCGGTCTCCCCGGCGACGATCACGACCTGGTGGTCGCGTATCGCCTCCAGGATCTCGTCCTTCTTCTGACTGACCGGGAGCTGTTCCGGGTACGTCAGAGCAGGCATCCGCCCGGCACGCAGCGAGAGCCGCTCGGCGGCCTGTGCGGCCTCGGCGGCGATCTCGTCGAGCACGGACTGCCTGGCCTCGGGCTTACGGATGCGGCGCGCCCCTTCGAGACGGCGGCCGAGCCGGTGCGCATCGCGGAGCGAGATCTCTCCGAGCCGGTTCTGGAGATCAGCGAAGGAAGTAGACATACGGAGCCCAGGATCTCACCCGGGCCCGACGAACGGCGAACATATTTCGTGCGGTCCGGGTCACCACCCGGGCACCGCGCGGAGGCGCGGGATCACAGCACGTACCATTTCGGGCAGCTGACCACCCGTTGCCCCGTCCGGAAAGGCCGGTCGCCGTGTCCCGTACGCAGTGGTGCTGCCTGATGGCGGTGCTCGCGGTGGTGCTGGGGCTGTTCTGCGGACCGGCGACGGCGGTGCCCGGCGGCGATGCCGCCCCCGCCGCGGCCGTGGCCGGGGCCACGGCCGCCGATGCCCCGGCCGATTCCGTCCAGGTGGCGGCGGACACCGACGGGCACCCGACGCCGGGATGCCGCAAGACCAGGAAGCCCGACGGCGAACCCGCGCTCCCGGGCCGGGCCCGTGCCGCGTACGACCAGGCCCCCGGCCTCGCCGGGTGGGGCCTGCCCGTCGCCACCGGGCCGGGACCGGTCCACCCGCCCGTGCGGCTGAACCTCCGCGCCCCCGCGCCCGCCGCCCCCACCCCCGTAGAACTCTCCGTGCTGAGGGTGTAGCCGGCGCTCCGCCCGGCCACCCCTTCTCTCCCTCATCACCAGCACGGAGTCCCGCATGTCCAAGTCCCCGTCCGCCCGGAAGACCACGCCCGCGCGGAAGTCCTCGTCCAGGAAGCCGGTGCTCTACGGCGCCGGAGTCGTGCTCGCCGCCGCGCTGCTCGGCTACGTCTCCTACCAGGCCACCGCCCCCGACCACTCGGGTCCGTCCTCCTCCTCGGTCGCCGACGTCGCCGCCGACCCGGACGCGGGCGTCTATCCGGAGCTGGCGAAGCTCGCCCGCCGCGACGCCGGCGACAAGCTCGCGCAGGGCCGCGCCGACGCACCCGTGGTCCTCATCGAGTACGCCGACTTCAAGTGCGGCTACTGCGGCAAGTTCGCCCGCGACACCGAGCCCGCCCTGGTCAAGAAGTACGTCGACAACGGCACCCTGCGCATCGAGTGGCGCAACTTCCCGATCTTCGGCGCCGAGTCCGAGGCCGCCGCCCGCGCCGCCTGGGCCGCCGGGCAGCAGAACCGCTTCTGGCAGTTCCACGCCGCCGCGTACGCCGAGGGCGCCAAGGAGAAGGGGTTCGGCAAGGACCGGCTGAAGGCGCTCGCCCGGGAGGCCGGGGTCGCGGACCTCGACCGCTTCGCCCGCGACGCGGACAGCTCCGCCGCCTCGGCCGCCGTGAGCAAGGACCAGGAACAGGGGTACGGGATCGGCGCGACCTCCACCCCGTCGTTCCTGATCAACGGCCGCCCGATCGCGGGGGCCCAGCCCGCGGAGACCTTCACCCGGGCCATCGAGGCGGCGGCCGAGAAGGCCCGCAACACCCAGGACGCCAAGAGCGGCCAGGACGGCAAGAACGCCGAGGGCGCCGCGAAATGACCGCTGACATCGGCTACTTCGCGGCCTTCCTCGGCGGGCTGCTCGCCCTGGTCAGCCCGTGCAGCGCCCTGCTGCTGCCCGCCTTCTTCGCCTACTCCATCGACTCCGCCTCGCGCCTGCTGGCCCGTACCGGCATCTTCTACGCCGGACTGGCCACCACCCTGGTGCCGCTCGGCGCCGCCGGCTCGTTCGCCGGACGCCTCTTCTACCGGCACCGCGACGCACTCGTCCTCGGCGCGGGCTGGCTGATCATCGCGCTCGGCGTCGCGCAGATCGTCGGCCTGGGCTTCGCCTCGCGCCGGATCGCCGCACTCAGCGGCCGGATCCGCCCGACCACCGCCCTTTCGGTCTACGCACTGGGCGCCGTCTACGGACTGGCCGGCTTCTGTGCGGGCCCGATCCTCGGCAGCGTCCTCACCGTGGCGGCGGTCAGCGGCAGCCCGGTCTACGGCGGACTGCTGCTCGCGGTCTACGCCCTGGGCATGGCGGTCCCGCTCTTCCTGCTCGCACTGCTCTGGGAACGCTTCGATCTGGGCCGCCGGGCCTGGCTGCGCGGCCGTGCCTTCCGGCTCGGCCGCTTCGAACTGCACACCACGACCCTGCTCTCCGGGCTCTTCTTCATCGCGCTCGGCGCGCTGTTCCTCGCGTACGACGGGACGACGGCGCTGCCCGGACTGCTGGACGTGGACGATTCGTTCGCCGTCGAGCAGTGGGCCCAGCGCATCGGCGAGCACGTCCCGGACGCCATGGCGCTGGTGGCCGTGGTCGCGGTGGTGCTGCTGGTTCTGGCGGTACGGGCGTGGCGCGGCCGGGAGGGCGCGAACCGGGCTGACCGGAAAGAGGTCTGACACGGCGAAGGCCCCGTCCGGTGGACGGGGCCTTCGGGTGGTGGCTGGGGCCGGGATCGAACCGGCGACCTATCGCTTTTCAGGCGATCGCTCGTACCAACTGAGCTACCCAGCCACGCAGCTCATAAGGGCTGCAGCGGTCCTGACGGGATTTGAACCCGCGGCCTCCACCTTGACAGGGTGGCGAGCACTCCAAACTGCTCCACAGGACCAAGCAATGTGCGAGACAAGTCTCGCACACGTTAAAGCGTGCCCCCAACGGGATTCGAACCCGTGCTACCGCCTTGAAAGGGCGGCGTCCTGGGCCACTAGACGATGAGGGCTAAGGGCCCACCTGCGCGCTTTCCAGCGCGTCGGGGACGTGAGAAGCATATGGGATGGCGGCGGCTATCGCCAAAACGGTTTACCGAGAGCTCCCGGCAAGGGCGCGAGCCCCGCCGCGGGGACGTTCGTACGGCCCGTCCGGGCCGGGGCGCCCGGGCCGTCGGTACGGGACAATGGCGGGGTGCTGGAGATGACGCGCGAAGAGTTCGAAGAACTGGTCGCCGAGGCCCTGGACCGGATCCCGCCGGAGCTGACTCGGCTGATGGACAACGTCGCGGTGTTCGTCGAGGACGAGCCCGACCCGGGAGACCCGGAGCTGCTCGGGCTGTACGAGGGGACGCCGCTGACCGATCGCGGCGAGTGGTACGCGGGAGTGCTGCCGGACCGGATCACCATCTACCGCGGGCCGACCCTGCGGATGTGCGAGTCCCGCGAGGACGTGGTGGCGGAGACCGAGATCACGGTCGTCCACGAGATCGCCCACCACTTCGGCATCGACGACGCGAGGCTGCACGCGCTCGGCTACGGATGAGGACCCCCCCCGGGTGGGGGTGCGGACTCGCCGGGGAAGGCGTGCGGGTGGTGTGCGGGACGGGAGTGGGGCGTGTCCCCGGTGGGGCGAAGGGAGTTGGGCACGGAGCCCCGCTTCTTCCGTGACGCCCGCTCCCGGTTCAACGCCCGCCCCCTCTTCGTACCCCGGAGGTGCCTCCCGTGCGCCAACTGTCCGTCCCTGTTCGATGGGCGGCCGTCATCGCCGCGACGGTCGCCACGTCCACCGGCTGCATGAGCATCGGCGACGACGGGGGGAAAGCGGCGCCGTCGCCGTCCCCCTCGCCCGAGCACGGGGGGAGCGCCGCCCGGCCGGACGGCGGCACCGTGGCGGGTACGGGCAGGATCCGGACCGGTGGCGGACGGGCCGAGGCGCACTCCGAGCGGGAGGCCGCCGAGTCGCCCGGGCCGAGCGGCTCCGCCGGGTCCTCGGCCGACTCCGGTGGCGTACGCCCGGGCGGGGAGCAGGGGGGAGGGGGTGCGGAGCCGGGCCGGGGCGGTCCGGTGCCGGTGCCCTCCGCCTCCGAGCCGGCGCCAGGGGTGCCGGAGCAGCCCGCTTCCCCCGAGCCGTCCGAGCCGGCGACCCCCGAGCCGCCGGATTCGCCGGAGCCCGAGCCGGAGCCCTCCGAGCCGTCGCCGCCGCCGTCCGCCTCGCCGGCGGCGCAGCTCCGCAGTGAGGCGATGAGGGCGCCGGGGATGACGGTTCCGCTGCGGACTCCCGAGGTATCGCCGCAGGTGGAGCCCGCCTAGCGAGGGGTGGGGGAGAGTCGGTTTGCGCGATGTGGGGTGGAGTGCGTATGGTAGTAGATCGTTTGATCCCATTGCCCGGCGCCGAAACAGAAGCGCGCCGTGTGGCGCGTACTCTCCCTTGCCGTGGCTGGACCGCATTGAGGCGGTCGAAATTGCGAATCACGGAGTTACGGGCGCGTGCCGAGACTCCGGAAGGTTTCGCATTTCGCATGTCAATTTCCAGTTCTGACCACACCGTCATGCCCGAGAACATCGAGAACGACGAGCTCGTCGAGGCCGCGGAGGCCGTCGTCGCCGAGTCCGCCGACTCCATCGAGGCCGACGCTCCCCTGGCCGAGCAGGCCGACACCGACTCCGCCGAGGCCGACGCCGACGCCGAGCCGACCGTCACCTTCGCCGACCTGGGCCTGCCCGAGGGCATCGTCCGCAAGCTCGCGCAGAACGGCGTGACGGCGCCCTTCCCGATCCAGGCCGCGACCATCCCGGACGCCCTGGCCGGCAAGGACATCCTGGGCCGCGGCCGTACCGGCTCCGGCAAGACCCTCTCCTTCGGTCTGCCGACCCTGGCCTCGCTGGCCGGTGGGCACACGGAGAAGAAGAAGCCCCGCGCGATCATCCTCACCCCGACGCGTGAGCTCGCGATGCAGGTCGCGGACGCGCTTCAGCCGTACGGCGATGTGCTCGGCCTGAAGATGAAGGTCGTCTGCGGCGGTACGTCGATGGGCAACCAGATCTACGCGCTGGAGCGCGGTGTCGACATCCTCGTCGCCACCCCGGGCCGGCTGCGCGACATCATCAACCGGGGTGCCTGCTCCCTGGAGAACGTCCAGGTCGCCGTCCTCGACGAGGCCGACCAGATGTCCGACCTGGGCTTCCTGCCCGAGGTCACCGAGCTGCTCGACCAGATCCCCGGTGGCGGCCAGCGCATGCTCTTCTCCGCCACCATGGAGAACGAGATCGGCACCCTGGTCAAGCGCTACCTGAGCAACCCGGTCACCCACGAGGTCGACTCCGCCCAGGGCAACGTCTCGACCATGTCGCACCACGTCCTCGTCGTGAAGCCGAAGGACAAGGCGCCGGTCACCTCCGCCATCGCCGCCCGCAAGGGCCGCACCATCATCTTCGTCCGCACCCAGCTGGGCGCCGACCGCATCGCCGAGCAGCTCGTCGAGGCGGGCGTCAAGGCGGACGCGCTGCACGGCGGCATGACCCAGGGCGCCCGTACCCGCGTTCTCGAGGACTTCAAGAAGGGGTACGTCAACGCGCTGGTCGCGACCGACGTCGCCGCCCGCGGTATTCACGTCGACGGCATCGACCTGGTGCTGAACGTGGACCCGGCCGGTGACCACAAGGACTACCTGCACCGCTCGGGCCGTACCGCCCGTGCCGGCAAGTCCGGTGTCGTCGTCTCGCTGGCGCTGCCGCACCAGCGTCGTCAGATCTTCCGCCTGATGGAGGACGCGGGCGTCGACGCCTCGCGTCACATCGTGCAGGGCGCGGGCGTCTTCGAGCCGGAGGTCGCCGAGATCACCGGTGCCCGCTCGCTCACCGAGGTCCAGGCCGATTCCGCGAACAATGCCGCCAAGCAGGCCGAGCGCGAGGCCGCCGACCTGACCAAGCAGCTGGAGCGCGTCCAGCGCCGCGCCGGTGAGCTGCGCGAGGAGGCCGACCGCCTCGTCGCCCGTGCCGCGCGCGAGCGGGGCGACGACCCGGAGGCGGCGGTCGCCGAGGTCGCTGCCGAGGCCGAGGCCGCGCTCGTCGCAGCCGCGTCCGTCCCCGAGCAGCCGGCCGCGCGTGACGACCGTCGCGACGACCGGGGCAGCTACGGTCGCCGTGACGACCGCGGTGGCGACCGCCGTGACGACCGTGGTGGATACCGCGGGAACAACGACCGTGTCGGCGAGCGCAGTGGCCGTCCCTCCGGCGGGTCCGGCTACCGCGGAAGCAACGACCGTCCGTCCTTCCGCAGCAGCAACGACCGTCCGTCCGGTGGTTTCCGTTCCGGTGGTGGCGACCGTCGTGACGACCGTGGTGGCCGTTCGTTCGAGCGTCGTGACAACGACCGTCCGTCGTTCAACCGCGACCGTCGTGACGACCGCCCCTCCGGTGGTTTCCGCTCCGGCGGCAGCGACCGTCCGTTCAACCGCGACCGTCGTGACGACCGTCCGTCCGGTGGCTTCCGCTCCGGCGGCGGCGACCGCCCGACCGGCCGTCGTGACGACCACCGCGGTGGCACCGGCACCGGCACCAACACCGGTTCCTTCGGCCGCCGCGACGACAAGCCGCGCTGGAAGCGCAACGGCTGAACACCGTGAGGACCTGCTGAAGGTCCGCTGAACGGTCTGCGGAAAGCGGGCCCGCTCTTCACGAGCGGGCCCGCTTTTCTTTTCACTTCCCCCACACGAGCAACCGCTGCTAGCATCCGGCGACTTGCACAGGGGCGGGCCGGGGGGCTCTGCGGAAGGTCGCTGTCGATCGCCTGTGCCTTCTTGCCCTTCGGGCATTCCGGGGAGGACTGACCCTTTTGGCTCGCCTTGCTTCTCCACACGGTCGTGGCGCCCGGCGCCGGATCTCCGCACTGGCCGCTCTCACCGTGGTCGCGGCCGGTCTCGGTACGGTGCCGGGCGCCGTCGCCGCGGACGCGCCGGCCCCCATCGCGACGAACGGCGTCTGGGGCATCGACTTCGCCGGCGGAGTGCTGAACACGGTGGAAGTCGCCCCGAGCGGACCGCAGTTCGTGTTCGCCCGTCAGGTCTCCCCGGGCGGGGCGACGGTCGGCGCTCCCACCTCGATGGGATACGCGGGCACCTACGCGACCGGTGCGCATGCGAAGCGGGTGCCGTGCGACGCAGGTGAGTGCGTACCGCTGCGCGCCACCGGCAACGGCCATGTGGGCCGCTTCTTCGTCGACAACGGCCAGGAACGCGCCGAGATGTGGCTGACGGGGAACACGCTCCACGGCTTCGACGAACCCGCTGTGACCGGGGGCCGGTTCGTGGACACCACCGGACGCTATTTCGTCTACGAGGCGGCGTCGACCGGCAAGCAGTACATCGACGACGTCGGGGTCCGCAGGTCGGACGTGCGGACGACCCGGTCCATCACCGCCGCCTCGGTATGGGGATCGGCGCTGTGGACGGCGGCTTCCACCGCCGGAGTGGTCACCGCGACCGACCTCGAACAGAAGAAGGTCGTCCAGACCGTCGCCACCGGCGCCCCGTGCGTGATCAGGGAACTCCAGACCGTCGGCCGCTGGATCTACTGGAACTGCGGACCGAGCGGTGCTGCCGGGGTGTACGACCGTACGGCGAAGAAGAGCGTCACCGTGCCGTCCGGCGCCGCGCTCGTCGGCGACGGCTATCTCGTCCGGCACGACCGCACCGCCGGGAAGCTGCTGCTCACCGACTTCCACACCGGGACGGCCGCACCGCCCCGGGAGATCGCGGACCTGCCCGCGGGCAGCACCGCCGACCAGCGCCGGCTGACCTGGGCCGTGGACAAGTTCGGCGGCGACATCGCGTACGTCGGACCGGACAAGGCGATCCGCATCGTGCCCAGCGGGGTGCCCGCGCAGCCGCTCGCGAAGATCGAGTCGGATCTCAACGCCGGGTACATCGATCTCAAGAACGTCTACGGCGGCCAGAACTGGGAGAGCACCTGGCAGCTCAACGCGCCCGCGACCTGGACCTTCGTGGTCAAGGACATCCGCGGCCGGGCGATCCGTACCCTCTCCGGCGGCCCCGGTGCCGAGGTCGGGGTCGGCTGGGACGGCAAAACGGACACCGGCGGCCCCGCCGCCAACGAGATCCACACCTGGACGCTGACCGCCAGGGCCGTCAAGGGCGGCGGCACGTACACCACCAGTGGGAAGATCGAGGTCACCGGTGGCGTCCAGGGCCATCACGACCAGGGCGGCTACGACTTCGGCGAGCTGGTCACGCTCAACTCCGTCGGCGAACTGACCCTGCACTACACCGAGGGCAAGGGGAAGCTCGACTGGAAGCGTTCCGGCGCCGGCTGGCCCAAGGGCACGGTCGCGGTCCCGTTCGGGGACATGGGCAGCGACCGGTGCGCCGAGATGCTCGTACGGATGCCGAACGGGGAACTGCGCCGGTACGCCGGGAAGTGCGGCTCCCCGTACACGCCGAACAGCAGCCACACCTCCCTGGGCACGGGGTGGAACGCGTACAACGTCCTTACCGTGCCCGGCGATCTGACCGGTGACGGCCGCCCCGACCTGCTCGCGCGCAGGACGTCGACCAGTGACGTCTACCTCTTCGCCGACGACGGCCACGGCAAGCTGAAGGCCGGGGTGAAGATCCGCTCGTCCTGGACCGGCTACACGAAGGTCGTGGGTGCCGGTGACCTCAACGGTGACGGGTACGGCGATGTGCTGGCGCACCACAAGGACGGCACGCTCTACCGCTACGACGGCACCGCGAGCGGAAAGCTGAAGGAGCGGGTGAAGGTCTTCGCCGCGTGGGGCACCTCGTACGACACCATCGTCGGCGTCGGTGACATCACCGGCGACGGGAAGGCCGACCTCGTCGAGCGGGACCGCTCGGGCAACCTCTTCCGCAACAACGGCAACGGCAAGGGGTCGTTCGGCTCCCGTACGAAGATCGCCACCGGCTGGCAGGGCTACAAGGGGGTCTTCTGATGCGCAGGGCGTTCCCGGCGCGGGCACTCACCACCATGGCCGCGGCCGGCGCCGTGCTCGCCGGGCTGCTGGGCTCCGCGCCCGAGGCCCGGGCGGCCACGATGGTCCCCTCGTGGCTCATTCCGCTCTACTACTCCGACGACGCGGACGGCTCCCACCGGGCCTGCACGGGCATCACGCTGTCCAGGACCCGGACGCTGGCCACGCCCGACTGCTTCACCGGCCGCGGTCACGCGGACATGGAGTGGGAGTACCGCCTGTCGAGCGGTCAGCTGGGCAGCGGCAGCAGCGATCCGCGCTACCGCAGCCACCCGACGTACGACGCCGCCACCCGCCGGGGAGCCGTCTCGGTGGCGATCCGGGCGACGCCGGCCTCGTACGGCAAGCCGGTGCTCGCGTCGTCGTCCGACACGGCGCTGTACGCGGAGGGCGCCAGGGCGACGTTCTACTCGTGGGCGGGGCTGGACCTGAACGACGCCCCGCGGGTCCGCCACAGCGAACCGGTGGTGCTGAAGTCGGCGGCGTCCTGCGCCGCGCTGCTCGGCCGTACGCTGCCGGGCGGCACGCTCTGCACCGTACCGGCCCCGGGCGCGCCCCCGGTCGCGGACGAGGACCGGTGCTTCGGCGACGCGGGCGGGGCGCTCGTCGGCGGCGGCAAGCTCATCGCCGTCTCGGCGACCAGGGCCACCGGCTGCGTGGCGGGAGGGGTGCGGCTCTACACCCGGATCTCCTCCTACCGGTCCACGATCGTCGACTGGACCCGTGACGTCGACCTCGACGAGCGGATCAGCGGGTCGGTCCTGGCGCGGGAGCCCGGCGACCTCATCGACCTCTGCACGACGGACCAGCAGGGCAGGCTCAGCGACTGCTACGTCGACAGTATCGGCTCGATGGCCGACTGGCGCGACCAGTTCGACTTCATGACCGAGCTGGGCGACCTGGGCGGCGACGGCGGGGGCGACCTGCTCGCCCGTACGCCGGGCGGCACGCTCTACCGCATTCCCAGCGCCCTGAGCCACAGCGATCTCGGCAGGGCCGGGAAGGTGAAACTGGGCACCGGCTGGTCCAAGTACAACCGGATCGTGGCCACCCGCGACCTCAGCGGGGACGGCCTGCCCGACATCCTCGCCCGTGACGCCTCGGGCGTGATCTGGCTGTACCGGGGCAGGAGCGACGGCCTCCTGGCGGGCCGTACGAAGGTCACCACCTGGAAGAGTTACACCGCCGTCGCCGGGCGCGGCGACCTGTCGGGCGACGGCCGGGCGGACATCGTGGCGCGGGACGGCGCCGGGGTGCTCTGGCTGTACCGGGGCAACGGCAAGGGCGGTTTCGCGCCACGTACGAAGATCGGCTCGGGCTGGGGCAGGTACAACGCGATCGTCGGCAGCGGGGACATGGACCACAACGGGCGGCAGGACATCCTGGCGCGGACACCGGCGGGTGCGGTGTACCTCTACAACGCGAACCACACCGGGGGCTTCTCGGCGCCGAGGAAGCTGGCCGACACGCGCTGGAAGAAGTACACGAAGATCACCTGAGCGCCGCCGGGACACGAAGGGGGCCGGGACACGAAGGGGCCGGGGTACGAAGGGGATCGCGTCCCCCCTCGTACCCCGGCACGTTTTCCCAGTCGTGACCCCGGCGGCCGCATGTGTGCCCCGGCACACGGGAATCGCTGGGTGCATGACAACCGACACAGGCGAGGACCGACCACCACCACCGGGCGTCTCCGACGAGGAGCGCCTCGCGCAGCTCGGGTACACGCAGACGCTGGCCCGGCGCATGTCGGCGTTCTCCAACTACGCCGTCTCGTTCACGATCATCTCGGTGCTCTCCGGCTGCCTCACGCTCTACCTCTTCGGCATGAACACCGGCGGCCCCGCCGTCATCACCTGGGGCTGGGTCGGCGTCGGCCTGATGACGCTGTTCGTCGGCCTGGCGATGGCCGAGATCTGTTCGGCGTACCCGACCTCCGCCGGGCTCTACTTCTGGGCCCACCGGCTGGCCCCGCCGCGCTCGGCCGCCGCCTGGGCCTGGTTCACGGGCTGGTTCAACGTGCTGGGGCAGGTCGCCGTCACCGCCGGGATCGACTTCGGGGCGGCGTCCTTCCTGGGCGCGTACCTGAACCTCCAGTTCGGCTTCGGAGTCACCCCCACCCGCACGATCCTGCTGTTCGCCGCGATCCTGCTGCTGCACGGCCTGCTCAACACCTTCGGCGTACGGATCGTCGCGCTGCTGAACAGCGTGAGCGTCTGGTGGCACGTCATCGGCGTCGCCGTCATCGTCGGCGCCCTGACCTTCGTGCCCGACTCGCACCAGTCGGCGTCGTTCGTCTTCACCGAGTTCGTCAACAACACGGGCTGGGGCAGCGGCTTCTACGTCGTGATGATCGGGCTGCTGATGGCGCAGTACACCTTCACCGGCTACGACGCCTCCGCCCATATGACGGAGGAGACCCACGACGCGGCGACGGCCGGTCCGAAGGGCATCGTCCAGTCGATCTGGACCTCCTGGATCGCGGGCTTCGTGCTGCTCCTCGGCTTCACCTTCGCCATCCAGTCGTACGACGGAGCACTGAACTCACCGACCGGCGCCCCGCCCGCGCAGATCCTCCTGGACGCCCTCGGCGCCACCACCGGCAAGCTTCTGCTGCTGATCGTGATCGGCGCCCAGCTCTTCTGCGGCATGGCGTCGGTGACCGCCAACAGCCGCATGATCTACGCCTTCTCGCGCGACGGGGCCCTGCCCTTCTCCCGCGTCTGGCACACGGTCAGCCCCCGCACCCGCACCCCCGTCGCCGCGGTCTGGCTCGCCGCGGCCGGCGCCCTCGTCCTGGGACTCCCGTACCTGATCAACGTCACGGCGTACGCGGCGGTGACCTCGATCGCGGTGATCGGCCTCTACATCGCCTACGTCATCCCCACGCTGCTCCGCCTGCTCCGTGGCGGCGACTTCACCCCGGGCCCCTGGCACCTGGGCCGCTGGTCCCGCCCGATCGGCATCGTGGCGGTGGCCTGGGTCGTGATCATCACGGTGCTCTTCATGCTGCCGCAGATCTCGCCGGTCACCTGGGAGACGTTCAACTACGCACCGGTCGCGGTGCTGGTGGTCCTGGGCTTCGCGGCGACCTGGTGGCTGGCATCGGCGAGGCACTGGTTCCTCAAACCGGATCACAAGCGCACGATCACCCCGGACGAACCCCTCTGACCCCCCCGGGATCCCACCGCGACGGGGCCCGGTAACCGATACCCGATCGGCGGCCGGGCCCCGGCGGGCTATGCTCAGGGGTGATTCACCGGGGGCCGTTAGCTCAATTGGCAGAGCAGCGGACTTTTAATCCGTTGGTTGTGGGTTCGAGTCCCACACGGCCTACCGACAGCAGTGCGGGGAGAACCCCTCTGAGCTGCTGCTCAGCGCCTCGATCGGTTTCGTCCGGTCGGGGCGCTTCTTCTTGCCGTGCCCACATGACTGCCTGTGTGCCATATTGCGCACAAAGCACCGTATTGCGGATGAAGCACCGTGAAAGGTACGTCATGAAATTCGCAGTCATCGGCGGTACCGGGCTGATCGGGTCGCAGGTCGTCAAGAAGCTGAACGCCGCCGGGCACCAGGCGGTGCCGCACGCTCAGTCCACCGGAGTCGACGTCATCAGCGGCCGGGGGGTGGACGAGGCGGTGGCGGGGGCCGATGTCGTCGTCAACCTGACGAACTCCCCGACCTTCGACGAAGCCTCCCCGGCCTTCTTCCGGGCCTCGATGGACAATCTGCTGGCCGCGGCCGGCAAGGGCGGCGTCGGCCACTTCGTCATCCTCTCGATCGTCGGCACGGACCGGGTGCCGGAGCTGGACTACTACCGGGCCAAGGCGCTTCAGGAGGAGATCCTCGCGGCCGGGCCGATCCCCTACTCGATCGTCCGGGCGACGCAGTTCATGGAGTTCATGGACGCCGTCCTGTCCTGGACCGCCGACGGCGACACCGTCCGGCTGCCCGCCACGCCGATCCAGCCGATCGCCGCCGAGGACGTGGCCGACGCGGTGGCGGAGGTCGCCGCGGGCGCCCCGCTGAACGGCATCCGCAACATCGGCGGCCCCGAGGTCTTCGGCCTGGACGAGCTGGGCCGGATCACCCTGTCCCGCAAGGGCGACGGCCGTACCGTCGTCACCGACCCCACCGCGGGCATGTTCGCCGCCGTCAAGGGCGACGTCCTCACCGACAAGGACGCCCACCTCGCCCCTACCCACTACGCCGACTGGCTCTCCTGACCCGCTCGCGCGGCGTTGCGCGCGGGCCGGCCGACGCCGGGTCAGGCCGCCGGTTCGATGTTCTGGTTGGCGTGGAAGAAGTTGTGCGGGTCGTAGGTGTGCTTGACGGCGGCCAGGCGGGCGTAGTGGTCGCGGTAGGTGGCGCGGATGCGGTCGGGGGTTTCGCCCGCGCCGATGAAGTTCACATAGGTGCCGCCCATGGAGTGCGGGTGCAGCTCCTCCCAGTAGTCGACGCACCACTGCCTGATCTCCTCGGCGTTGTCCGGGTCCGGGTCGATGCCCGCGATGACGCCGGACCAGACCGCGTCGCGGTAGGCCCAGGCCGTGTCGTCGGGGCCTGGCCGGTGGGCGGCCGCGTCGATCGGGTACAGGTGGGCGGTCGACAGGGGGGTGGGGAGGTTCTCGGCGTACTTGGCGTGTACGTCGATGGCGTCGTCGGTGATCCGGTCGAAGAAGTTGCCGCGCCAGTACCACTGCAGACCGGTGGGGAGCAGTTCGTCGAACATGGACTGCAGGGCGGTGTAGGGCATCGGGGCCGTGAAGCGGAAGGCGGGCGGTCCGGGGTCCTCGACGGGCTTGAGGGTGGTTCCCAGGAGTTCGGGGTCGCCGGTCCAGCACCACACCACGCCGCACACCTTCTGCCCGTGGATCTCCTCCGGGAACGGCGGACCGGCCGGCACGGTGAGCGCGGCGAAGAAGCCGTTGAGGTCCTCGGGGGCCTGCGGCAGGAAGTCGCGGTACCAGCGCAGTACGTCTTGGATCCGGTCGACCGGCCAGACCGTGATGGCGACGCCCACCGTGTCCACCGGGTGCAGCCGGAGGGTGAGGGAGGTGACGACGCCGAAGTTCCCGCCGCCGCCGCGCAGCGCCCAGAACAGGTCGGGGTGGGTGGTGGCGTTCGCCGTCACCGAGGTGCCGTCCGCCAGGACCACGTCCGCGGCCAGCAGGTTGTCGATCGTCAGGCCGTATCTGCGGGTGAGGTGGCCGTGGCCGCCGCCCAGGGCGAGGCCGCCGATGCCGGTGGACGACTGGATTCCGGAGGGGGTGGCCAGCCCGAACGCGTGGGCGGCGTGGTCGAGGTCGCCGAGCGTGGCGCCGCCGCCGACCGTCGCCGTCCGTGCGGCGGGGTCGATGTGCGCCCAGCGCATGGGTGAGAGATCGATCGTCACGCCGTCGTCCACCAGGCACAGACCCGCACCGCTGTGCCCGCCGCCGCGGACCGCGAGCGTGAGCCCCGCGTCCCGGACGAGATCGACCGCGGCCATCACGTCCGCCGCGTCCCTGCACCGCACCACCGCCGCCGGGCGCCGGTCGATCATGGCGTTGTAGATCGTGCGGGCCCGCCGGTACTCCGGGTCCCGCGGGCCGATGACGGGACCGCGCAGCGCGGTCCGCATCGCGTCCAGGGTCGCGGACGTGGTGCCGTCCATGGCGGGCCATCTCCTCGTGCGCCGAGATGGGGACCGCACCCCGCTCGGCCCGCCATGACTCCGGCGCCCCGAGAACCGCGGGCGGCGACGGCCACCGTGGTTGATGACTCAAGCCTCCTCGCGGTCCCGGCACCCTGCCAGTCCGCCGGACCGCCCGGAGGGAGACATACGCGCCGTGCCGGGGCGGGCGGAGCGGGTGGCAGGGGCGTCAGACGAGGAGCTTGGTCTTCGCCCGCTGGTACTCCTCGTCCGTGATGGCGCCCCGGTCCCTCAGCTCGGCGAGCTTCGCCAGGTCGTCGACGTGGCTCCCCTTCGTCGTGGCGTCGCCGCCCGCGTCGGAGGTGCCGGCGGCTTCCCGTACGTACGCCTTGAAGGCCGCGTCACGGTCCTGGGCCTCCTTGATGTCCCGTTTGCTCATGGACTTGCCGCGCACGATCACGTACACCAGGACGCCGATGTACGGCAGCAGCAGCGTGAGGATCAGCCAGCCGGCCTTGCCCCAGCCGCCGAGGTCGTGGCTGCGGAAGATGTCCGTGATGACCTTGAACAGCAGGAACAGCCACATGACCCAGAGGAAAAACCAGAGCATGGTCCAGAAGAGGTCGAGCAAGGAGTAGTCGTCCACGGTTCGCTCCCCGATCAGCGCGAGTTCATCGCGTCGGCAGGACAGAAGGTAAAACAGTCATATCACCGCATATCTGCGCCCGCTCGTTGATCGCCGGGCGTCCGCGGACACCGCTGCGCCGGGGTGGGTGCGGAGTACCGTGGAGATGTCGAGGGAGGCTCCGGCCTCCAGGAGGCGGGGTCGCCTCGTGTCCATGAAGCGGTGCGGGACACCGTGCGGTAAGCGGCGTGAGCAGGCGTACGCAGGGACGCTCACGAGGGCGACGCATGCACAGGGCAGATGAGTCCGCCCGGAGCCCGGTCGGGGCGATAGGCCGTGTCACCGTGCCGATTCCGCCCGACGGTCCGGGCGAAGTACTGGTGGCCGTACGGGGTGGGTCCGAGGCCTACACCGCATGGTCGGCGACGTCGATCGACAGGGACGCGCGCGTCGTTGTCGTCGACACGGTCTCGGCTCGCGGCGTGATCGTGGAGCGCCTGCCGTCCTGAGACCGAGGCAGTTGAGTGCACGACCGAGTACGCGGCGCCGAAGCGGTCGCGTACCCGACGGAAGCAGTGTCGTACGGCAGGAGTCTTCCCATGTTCTTCTGGCACGTTCCCGCCCCCAACGAGGCGATGCTCATCTCCGGTTCCAAGGGGCAGACGCTGGACACCCAGTTCCGGATCGTCACCGGGCACGGCAGTTTCGTGCTCCCGGTGAAGCAGAAGGCGCGCATGCTCTCCCTGGCGCTGCGCGAGGCGGAGATCACCGAGGACTGCGTGACGCAGCAGGGCATCCGCCTCAACGTCCGGGCCGTGGCCGTCTTCAAGGTCGGCGACGACGCCGTGTCCATCGCCAACGCCGCCCGCCGCTTCCTGACCGAGCAGGAACAGATGGAGGAGCTCGTCGGGCGGATCTTCGCCGGGCATCTGCGTTCCATCGTCGGCGGACTGACCGTGGAGCAGATCATCCGCGAGCGCAACCGGGTCTCCCAGGAGGTCATCGCGGGCAGCCACGGCGAGATGGAGAAGCTCGGCATCGTCGTGGACGCCCTCCAGATCCAGGAGATCGACGACGCCACCGGTTACATCAAGAACCTCGCGGCCCCACACGCCGCCGCGGTCGCCAGCCAGGCCCGGATCGCCGAGGCCAAGGCCGACCAGGAGGCCAGCCAGCGCGAGCTGCAGGCCGCCGCGCTCAAGGCGGAGTACGAACGCGACACCGCGATCAAGCGGGCCGGCTTCCTCGCCGAGACCGAGCAGTACAACGCCCGCGCGGCCCAGGCCGGGCCGCTCGCCCAGGCCAGGGCCTCGCACGAGGTCATCGAGGAGCAGACCGCACTCGCCGAGCGGCAGGCCGCGCTCGCCGCCCAACGGCTGGAGGCGGAGGTCCGGCGCCCGGCGGACGCCGAGGCGTACCGGCAGCGCACCCTGGCGGAGGCGGCCCGTGACCGGGTCAAGTTCGAGGCCGACGGCAACGCGTACACCGAGCGGGCCCTCGCCCAGGCGCAGGCCGACGCCAACAGCGTGCGCGCCGCGTCGCTGCGTGACGGCAACCAGGAACTCATCGCCGCCAACCGCGTCGTGGAGAACCTGCCCGCGCTGGCCGACGCGGCCGCCCGGGGCATGTCCGGCGCCGACCTCACCGTCCTCAACGGCACCAACGGTGTCAACGAGATGGCGGCGGGCGTCGTCAGCCAGGGGCTGGCGATCCTCCACTCGCTGCAACGCGGTGCGAACCCGGTGAAGCAGCCGGCCGTCCACGGGAAGGCCGACTCCGTGCCCCGTATCTCCGAGACGAACCAGTCCTGACGCGGTTCGGCGAGGGGGATTGAGGGCGGGGGAACCCGAGTGGTCAAAAGGGCGCCGGGGATGGCGTAGAGTTGTGTTCAT
>NZ_ML123047.1:845691-872291 GCF_003846175.1 Streptomyces sp. ADI95-17
AAGGATTCAGGCCCGGCACGCACACAGCGTGCCGGGCCTGATTCGTTTCGCCGCGTGGCGCGCGAGCAGCGGTGCACATGCCCCTCCCCTGTGTCCCTCCGCGTCCCTCCATTGGCCGACGAGGAGTCGCCGCTTCGTTCCGGTCCGGTGAGCCTGGGGGTGGGGCGCGGTACCGTCCGCAGCCGCGCGCGTACCGGGCAGGAGACCACAGGTGTGGAAGCGGGAGAAGCGGCGCGGCAGGTATGTCGGGAGCGGTGCCCGCACCCGTCGATTCGTACGCGCGCTGCCTCCCCTGATGATCCTCGGCGGGCTGCTGTTCGACATCTTCACCCCGCCGACCTTCACCGCCATCCCGCTGTTCGTGGCCGCTCCGCTGATCGCCGCCCCGTTCTTCTCGCTGGCCAGCACCGTCCGCACCGGTATCACGTCGATGCTGGCCGTCATCGTGCTGCGGCTGTACAGCAGCACGCTGCCCGAGGCCGTGCCGCTCATCGAACTGCTGACCCTGGCCACCGTCTCGGTCCTCGCGGTCGTGATCAACGGGGTCGTGCGGCGCAGCAACGAGCAGTTGGCCTCCGCGCGGTACATCGCGGAGACCGCCATGCGCGCGGTGCTGCCGCAGCCGGCCGACCGGACCGGCGGACTGCAGGTCGCGGCACGGTACGAGGCGGCGCAGGCCGACGAGTTCGTCGGCGGTGACCTGTTCGCCGTGTCGGACACCCCGTGGGGGGTGCGGCTGGTGGTCGGGGACGTGCGGGGGAAGGGGCTCGACGCCGTGGAGACGGTGGCGGTGGTCATCGGGGCGTTCCGCGAGGCGGCCGAGCAGGAAGCCTCGCTGGAGGGGGTGGCGGGGCGGCTGGAGCGGGCGCTGGCCCGGGAGGAGGCGCGGCGGGGCGGGCTCGACGTGCTCGAAGGGTTCATCACGGCCGTGCTGGCCGAGATCCCGTCCGGGCTGCCCCGGGTACGGATCGTCAACCGCGGTCACCCCGAACCGATCCTGCTGCATCCGGACGGGGCGCTGGAGGTGCTGAGGCCGTCGGTGCCCGCGCTGCCGCTCGGCATGGACCTGGGGGCGTGGCCGGAGTGCACGGACGAGTGGGACCTGCCGGCCGGGACGACCCTGCTCCTCTACACGGACGGCCTCTCCGAGGCGCGGAACGCCGAGGGGGTCTTCTACGATCCGGCGGCCCGGCTGCGCGGGCGGATCTTCCCGGGGCCCGAGGAACTGCTGTCCGCCCTGACCGACGACGTACGGCTGCACACGGGCGGCGAGTCGACCGACGACATGGCGCTGCTCGCGGTCGTACGTCCGGCGGAGGGGCAGCCGGACCGGCGAAGGACCGTGCCGATCGTCGGTGTCGAGGAGGCGTGATGGGGGTGCGGTGGGGACGTGCTGGGGACGTGCTGGGGGCGATGCCACCGTACGTAATCGAAAGGCGCCGCTCCGCATAACGTTTGACGCAACGTCAGAAACAGGGTAGTGACTGAGAGTCGGTCAACTCGTCCGATTCCACCCGCTTGTGTCCCGTAAAGTCCAGGCCAAAGAAGTGAACGATCAGTTGGAACAGCTTGGAATACGGCCCCGGTGTCTATTAACGTTCGATAACGCAGCGCGGTCGTCCCAGCCGTCGTCAGTGGCGGCACCGCGCGCGAGCGCCGAATTCCGCAAGGGAACCGGGGAACCACCTACATGGGGTGAATCGGACACCTGTGTCTCGTGAGAGGCAGAGGGGCCCGTAGGAGACCTTCCTGCTCCGAACCCGTCAGCTAACCCGGTAGGCGAGAAGGAAGGAAAGGAGTGCGCCCCCGTGGCGTCCAACAAGCCTGCCCCCGAGGCCCCGTCCCGGTTCGATTCCGACTACGGCACCGAGCCCGGCGGCGACTTCACCGGCAATTTCACGGGTGAGTTCACGGGTGATTTCACCGGTGAGCCCGACCGCGGCTGGGACGAGTGGAACCCCACCGAGGAGTCCGTCCGCCCGGTGCGCGGCAGGCACCGCGTCGCCAAGCAGCGCAACGGCCTCGCCCGCAGCTCCACGGTGCTGGGTGTCGGCGTCATAGCGGCGGTCGGCGCGGGTGGCATGGCCACCGCGCAGAGCAAGCCGCCGGTCTCCATCTCCGTGCCCGACTCGATCAAGGACAACCTCCCCGACGCCAAGTCCCTTCCGGGCGTGGGTGCTTTGTTCTCCGACGAGTCCGAGGCCGACAGGACCGAGGTCGCGGCCGCCACCGCCCCGCTCACCACCGCCGGCATCACCACCGCCGAGGCCGAGCAGGGCACGACGGACGCGGGCGAGGCGCTCCGTGCCCGCATCCTCCAGCAGGCCGAGCAGCAGCAGGACGCCGCCGACGCCGAGGCCAAGGCGGCCGAGGAGAAGAAGGCCGCGGAGAAGGCGGCCGCCGAGGCCAAGAAGCAGCAGGACGCGGCCGAGGCCAAGGCCGCCGCCGAGAAGAAGAAGGCGGAGGAGGAGGCCAAGAAGAAGGCGGAGGCGCTGCGGCTGGCCAAGCTCGCCGCCAGCTACGCCATCCCGACCTCCTCGTACACGATCACCTCGACCTTCGGCGAGGCCGGCTCGATGTGGTCCTCCGGCTATCACACGGGCCTCGACTTCGCGGCCCCGACCGGCACCCCGATCAAGGCCATCCACAGCGGCACGGTCAAGTCGGCGGGCTGGTCCGGCGCGTACGGCTACCGCACGGTGCTCGAACTCGACGACGGTACGGAGCTGTGGTTCTGCCACCAGTCCTCGATCGGCGTCAGTGTCGGCCAGAAGGTCAGCACCGGCGAGACCATCGGCCGGGTCGGCGCGACCGGCAACGTGACGGGACCGCACCTCCACCTGGAGGTCCACACCGCCGGCGGCACGGGCATCGACCCGATGGCCTGGCTCCGCGGCAAGGGCCTCAACCCCTGATCCGACGCCCACCTCGTGGGCCGTTCGGTCCGAGCCGGTTCGCCGGCCGATGAACCCCGGCAGTCCTGACGCTCACCCCCCGACGTCAGGGCTGCCGGTCTGTCTGTGGGCGGGACGGGGGAGTGGAGCGGTGAGTTCCCGGAACGGGTCGCACCGGAACAGCGGGCCCACCGGAACGGGTCGCACCGGAACAGCGGGCCCACCGGAACAGCGGGCCCACCGGAATAGCGGGCCCACCGGAATCCGTTGTTTCACTTATGACTTCTCTTCGTAAGCTGGGCCCTTCCGACCTCCAGGTCTTCCCGCTCGCTCTCGGCGGCAACGTCTTCGGCTGGACTGCCGACGAGGCACAGTCGTTCGCCGTTCTGGACGCGTACGCCGCGGGCGGCGGCAACTTCGTCGACACCGCCGACGGGTACTCGGCCTGGGTTCCGGGCAACGAGGGCGGCGAGTCCGAGACCGTCATCGGCAAGTGGCTCGCCGCACGCGGCAACCGCTCCGACATCGTCGTCGCCACGAAGGTCAGCACCCACCCCCAGTACAAGGGGCTCGCTCCCGCCAACATCAAGGCCGCGGCCGAGGAGTCGCTGCGCCGGCTCGGCACCGACCACATCGATCTTTACTACACGCACTTCGACGACGAGACCGTGCCGGTCGAGGACATCATCACCGCCCTGGACCAGCTGGTGAAGGAGGGCAAGGTCCGGGAGATCGCCGCCTCCAACATCGGCCCCGAGCGGCTCCAGGCCTCCCTGGACTTCTCGGAGCGCGAGGGCCTGGCCCGTTACGTCGCCCTTCAGCCGCACTACAACCTGGTCTCCCGCGACACCTACGAGGGCGAGCTCCAGGACACGGCGGCCCGTGCCGGGCTCGGCGTCGTGCCCTACTTCGCGCTGGCCTCCGGCTTCCTCACCGGCAAGTACCGTCCGGGCTCCTCGGTGGAGAGCGCGCGGGCGGAGGGCGCCCGGCAGCACCTGGAGTCGGAGCGGGGACAGAAGGTCCTGGCCGCGCTGGACAAGGTCGCCAAGGAGCGCGACGCGGAGATCGCGACCGTCGCGCTGGCCTGGCTCGCATCCCGGCCGACCGTGGTCGCGCCGATCGCCTCGGCCCGTACGGTCGAGCAGCTGCCCGCGCTGCTGGCCGTCGCGGACCTCACGCTGACCGAGCAGGAGCTGGCCGAACTCACCGAGGCATCCGCCTGACCGCCTGACGCCCTGACCGCCTGATCCGCCCGGCCGCAGGGTCTGCCCGATCCGTCGGGCAGGCCCAGGCCTTAGCGCGGTGGCTGCTGCGGCCTCAGATAAGGGTTGTAGCCGGTGCCGGGCCCGGGTCCGGGCGGCTGGGCATGCGCCTGCGCTTGGGTGGGGCCGTTGCCGTATGCGCCGTACTGCGTGTGCGGAGTGAACTGCTGGGCGTACGGGAGCGGCGGCAGGCGGTGGGGGCGCAGGAGTCCCGTCGCCTGCGCCGCGTACGTCAGGGCGGGGGCGGCCACCTCCCTGCGCTGCCAGAGGTGGTGCAGCAGCTCCAGCTCGCGTTCGGCGAAGTCCGGGCCGGTCGTACCGCGGCGGGCCTGGAGGCGCAGCGCGGCCAGTGAGGTCGCGAACGATTCGTACTCGGCGACGGCGCGGGCGGCCGCCTTCCCGTGGGCCTCCGCGGCCTGCGTCGCGGCCTGCGTCGCGGCCTTCGTCTGCGCCGCCTGGGCAGAGGGACCGGGCACGGCCCCGGGCATGGAGCCCGGTACCACTCCCAGTGTGGAGCCGGGCATGGATCCGGGCGCCCAGCCGGGCCCGTACGGGGTGTACCGGCTCCCCCGGGCCGCGACGGCGTACTGGCGGCGGGCCGCGTCGCGGGCCAGGCCGCGGGCCCGCATCGAGGAGAGGGCGAGCGGTTCCTCCGGGCTCAGCCAGCCTGCCGCCGCATAGGCGGGCAGCTCGGCGGCGAGGGTGCGCAGCTCCCGCCGGCGCGACCAGATCGCCAGCCAGGTCACCAGGCCGAAGACCGGGACCATGAACACCGCGTACACGGCGTAGAAGCCGTACGGGCTGAAGACCCCCGATCCGTTCCACAGCGAGTGCATGCCCATGGCGAGGACGAGCCCCAGCAGCGGCAGCACGGTGCGGCGGATCCGTCGGCGCCGGGCGCAGGCCGCGGCGAGCCCGAAACCTATGCCGGTCAGCACCGTGAAGAGCGGGTGCGCGAACGGCGACATCACCGCCCGTACGAAGAACGTCGCGGCCGTCACCGATACGACGCCCGAGTTGCCGATCTGCTGGTCCTCGCCGAAGGCGTTGCCGAGGTAGAGGATGTTCTCGGTGAAGGCGAAGCCGCTCGCGGTGACGCCCGCGATCACGACGCCGTCGACGATCCCGTTGAACTCCCGTCTTCGGAACAGGAAGATCAGCAGGACCGCGGCGGCCTTGGCGCTCTCCTCGACGACCGGGGCTATGACCGTGGCGCCGAGGGTATCGGCGTTGGACGGGTCGGCGATGGTCGTGGCTATCCAGCGGGTCGCGAAGGAATTCGCCAGGATCGCGACCAGGGCGGCGGCGAACGCACCCCAGGCGAAGGCGAACAGCACATTGCGCCAGGGGCCCGGATCGACCCGGTCCAGCCAGCGGAACGCCGCCAGCAGGAGCGGTACGGGCAGCACGGCGAGGCCGAGGCCGACGAGGAACCCCTGAGTGCCCGTCTGGTCACGGACCAGGGCCAGGATCGCCAGACCGCAGATCGCGAGCACCGTGAACACCGCCACGACGCGGAACGTCCGGCTGCGCCACACCATGCCCACGCGGCGCGGCCGGTAACGCCAGTACTTGCGCTCCGGCACGGCAGCCAGGATCTCGCCGACCCGCTGCTCCTTGAGGAGCGGGACGGCCGGCTGCGACAGCCGCTGCTGGACAGACCCGTCGGACACCACGCAATGACCCTAACCAGCAGCACTGACACCTGGCCATGGGGCGCCCGTCGGCCACCTGGCGCGTAGCACGACGCGCAGGCCCCGGCCCACCGGCCCACCGGCCCACCGGCCCACCGGCCCGGCGTGCCCCGGCCCCCTGCCGGTCTCAGCGGCGGGCGAAGAGCAGGTCGTGCACGACGTGGCCCTTGTCCAGGCCCTGCCCCTCGAACCGGGTCAGCGGCCGGAACGCGGGCCGGGGCGCGTAGCCGCCGTCCGCCTGTGTGTTCTCGAAGAGGGGGTGCGCGCTCAGCACCTCCAGCATCTGCTCGGCGTACGGCTCCCAGTCGGTCGCGCAGTGGATCACCGCGCCCGGCTTCAGCCGCTGTGCCACCAGATCGAGGAACTCCGGCTGGATCAGCCTCCGCTTGTGATGGCGCTTCTTGGGCCACGGGTCGGGGAAGTACACCCGCAGCCCGTCCAGCGAGTCCGGCTTGAGCATCTCGCGCAGCAGGATGATCGCGTCGCCGTTGGCCACCCGGATGTTCGACAGGCCGTTGCGGTCCGCGAGGCCGAGCAGATTGCCCTGGCCAGGGGTGTGCACATCGACGGCGAGGATGCCCGTGCCCGGGTCGTCGGCGGCCATCTGCGCGGTGGCCTCGCCCATCCCGAAGCCGATCTCCAGCACGGTCGGGAGCCCGTCGAACAGCTCGGGCAGGTCGAGGACGCGCTGTCCGTCGATGTCCAGGCCCCACCTCGGCCAGAGCCGCAGCAGGGCGTCCTCCTGGCCGGGTGTGACGCGGCTGCGGCGCGGCTGGAAGCTGCGGATCCGGCGCTCGTGGTGCGAGCCGGCCGGATCGACGGCGGGCCCGCCCGGGAAGCGCGGCTCCTGGCGCAGCCTGCGCTGCCGCTCGAAGGAGGCGGCGCGCAGATCGTCCGGAATCCCGGCGGCGGACGGAATCCCGGCGGCGGACGAGGAGCGGTGCTCGGAGGAGCTCTCGGGGGAGTCCCCGGAGAGGCTCTCGGAGGGGTTCATGGGCTCAGACACAATGCCCCGATTCTACGGCGGGCGGTCTCCACCCCGTCTCCCGTGCCCGGAGCAGCGCCCTGCGTGCCACCTCCCGCCCGATGGGCAGCGAGGCCGTCGCGGCGGGCGACGGCGCGTTCAGCACGTGGACGGTGTGCGGGGCCTCGCGGATGAGGAAATCGTCCACCAGGGTGCCGTCCCGCAGCACCGCCTGGGCCCTGACCCCGGCCGGGGCCGGTCTCAGGTCGGCCTCCGTCACCTCCGGCAGCAGCCGCCGCACGGCCTGGGTGAACGCGTGCTTCGACAGCGAACGGTGCACCTCGCCCGCCCCGTACCGCCAGTGTCTGCGGGCTATCCGCCAGGTGCCGGGCCAGGCCAGGGTGTCCGCCAGCTCTCGCGGGCGCACGACCGGCCAGCCGTAGCCCTCGCGGGCCAGCGCGGGCACCGCGTTCGGACCGACGTGGACGCCGCCGTCGTGGCCCCGGGTCAGATGGACCCCGAGGAACGGAAACGCCGGATCGGGCACCGGATAGACCAGGCCGCGCACCAGCTCCGGCCGCGCCAGCTCGTAGTACTCGCCCCGGAAGGGCACGATCCGCATGCCCGGGTCGTCGCCCGCGAGCCGGGCCACCCGGTCGCACTGCAGCCCCGCGCAGTTGACCAGCACCCGGGCCCGCACCACCGTGCCGTCCGCCGTGCGCACCGCCACGCCCCAGGGGCGCCGGTCGATCTCGGTGACCTCCGCCCCGTAACGGATCACCCCGCCGGCCCCGCTCACCTCGGCGGCGAACCGGGCCGCGACCGCGCCGAAGTCGCACACCCCGGTCGATCCGACCCGGATCGCGGCGAGGCCGCGCACCCGGGGCTCGTACTCCGTGATCTGGGCGGGGCCCAGCTCGCGCACCGGCAGTCCGTGCTGCCGGCCGCGCTGGACCAGGGCGTGCAGCCGGGGCAGCTCGGACCGCTCGGTCGCGACGATCAGCTTGCCGGTCACCGCGTGGGCGATGCCGTGCTCGGCGCAGAAGTCGACCATCTCGGCGGCGCCGCGCACCGCGTAGCGGGCCTTGAGCGAGCCGGGGCGGTAGTAGATGCCGCTGTGGATCACTCCGCTGTTGCGTCCGGTCTGGTGCCGGGCCGGGCCCCACTCCTTCTCCAGGACCGTCACCCGGGTGCCCGGAGCGGTGCGCGTGATCGCATACGCCGTCGACAGGCCGACGATCCCGCCGCCGATCACCAGCACATCGCAGTCGTACGCCGCGCGCGTCATCATCACGCCACCTCCCACCCCGATAGTGCACTGACCCACTGACAACGCACTCAAACCAGTGCGGCCCAGCGTGGCGCCGAATCTTTACGGCCCGTGGCACACCGGTCTCCGCGCGGATGCCGTCCGGATGCCGTGACGACACCGCGCGTATGCCTGCCGCCGCCCGCCCGCCTCGTGCGCCGCGCGGGCCGATCAGGCCGGCCGGGCGGGCTAGGCGGGGGCCACCAGGAGCGGCCGGGCCCGCTCACGGAGCTCGGCGACGCGGGGCTCGTGACCGTACGGTTCGAGCCGGTGCAGCAGATCACGTACGTACTCGGTGGTCCGCGCCGAGGAGATGCGGCCCGCCACCTCCACCGCCCGGGTGCCCGCGGCGCAGGCCGCGTCCAGATTGCCCGACTCCAGCTCGGCCACCGCCGACACCACGAGCCGCAGCCCGTGCGAGCGGACGAATTCCTCGGTGGGCCTGGAGAGCGCCTGCTCGGTGAAGCGCCGCACCTGCCGGGGCGCCTTCAGATCGAGGTGGCACTCCGCGGCGTCGGCCGCGAACCTGTCGTACGAGTAGAAGCCCAGCCAGGACGGGTCCGCGTCGCCGTCCCTGGAGCGCTCCAGCCAGCCCTCGGCGGCCTTCAGCGCGGATCCCGCGGCGGCCGCGTCGTTCGCCTTGGCATGGGCACGCGCCTCCACCAGGCGGAAGAAGCTCATGGTGCGGGCCGTGGCGAGGCCCCGGTTGCGCTCCACGGCGGCCTGCGCGAGGTCGACCCCCTCGTCGGCGAAGCCGCGGTACGTCGCCTGGAGCGACATGGACGCGAGCACATAGCCGCCGAGAGGGACGTCGGCCGCGGCCCGCGCGAGTCTCAGCGCCTGGATGTAGTAGCGCTGCGCGGCCTCCTGCTGGCCGGTGTCGAAGGCCATCCAGCCGGCGAGCCTGGTCAGTTCGGCCGCGGCGCCGAAGAGTGCCCGGCCCACCTCGTCGCTGTACGAGCCGAGCAGCAGCGGTGCGGCATCGACCCGTAAACACTCGGGAACCATGGAGGAACGCCAGTCCCCGCCACCGTACTTGGAGTCCCAGCGGCGGGCGTCCTGGGCCGCCTCGCGCAGCTTGGAGACATCGCTGTGGCCGACCCGCAGCGGGGAGATGTCGCTGGTGGTGGTGACCGCGGTGGCCGGTACGGCGGGGGACACGGGTGCCGGTTCCGCCGCCGGGGCCGGCGCGGGTGCCGCGTCCGGGCGGGGCTGGGCGGGGATGGCGGGTGCCTGTCGCGTACCCAGCGCTCCCAGCGTGCCGAGCGCCGTCCGGGCCGCCTGGGCGTTCAGCGCGGCCGGGGCGCCTGGCGGCACCGCCGCCGTGCTCCTCGCCGCCCTGCCCGGCGGGCTCTGCGCCCCCGCATCGCTCCGTGCGCCCCGTGCGCCCCGTGCGCCCTGGGTGCCGAAGGCGGGGGCCTCGGCCACCGCCGCGTCTCGCTCCACCGTCGCGTCGGCGGGGGATATCAGCCAGCGGGACGCGGGCGTCGCGTACGCGCTCACCGAGAACGAGCCCGCGAGCGACTGCCAGATCCCGCCGCTGCCCGCCCGCCGCCCGGCCAGATCCAGCCGGTACAGCTCGGTCGCCGAGCGGACCGCCTCGCCCACGTCGCGCGGGAAGGCCAGCCCGACCTCCGGCGCCGGGTCGGCGTCCGCGAGCCCGATCTCGTGCAGCGGGACGGGCCGGCCGAGCTTGGCGCCGATCGCCGCAGCGATGAGATGGGGCGCGGCGCCCTGCGGCACCATGCCCTTGGAGACCCACCGGGCCACCGAGGTCTTGTCGTACCGAAGTGTCAGACCGCGCTGCGCCCCGAGGTCATTGACCCGCCGGGCGAGCCCGGCGTTGCTGATTCCCGCGAGGGCGAGAACGGTTCCGAGCTTCTCGTTCGGTCCGCGTTGCTCCCTGGACATGCGCCACCCCTCGACACACAGACGGCCGCCGCGTCACCGTTGCGGCGCGCGGCATTCGTACCGTGTCCTCCCCAGCGGCGAACCCCGGCACTCCGGCCGCACACGCATATGGCCGAGCCCCGAGGAATATGCCTCCTGCAGAGAACCTCAGTAAACCCAGCGTAGTTCGCCGCATCCCTACCGTTAAGGGGCAGACGTCCGTATGGCGGGATTGTTGTCCGTGCGGACGCGGGCGGTGGAACGGATGGGGTTCGGGTGCGGATCGGGCGCGGTCGGTACGGGGCCCGTACGCGGTCCGGGTGCCAGGTTCGCCGGGCCCGGGCGGCTGCTCGACGGCGCACGGGAACGGCACGTGAGAGGCGTCGTCCGAGTGCGGCGCCGGCGTCGCGGGCCGGGCCGTGGACGTGCTCCTGGTGTGTGGCCGTGCGCCCGGCCGTGCGCTCTCGTCCGGCTGTTTCGGAAGCGTTTCCATGGGTGCTGCGTGGGTCGGCCCACTGCACAGGACCCAGTGGGCTGGGGGACACTGCCGCCTCATTCCCCGCAGGCGGCGGACCGGTCCGGGAGGTGAACGACACCTCCCGGACTGTGCGTCGGCAGCCCCGGTGGAGATCCTTCGCGGCTGTCGGAGGGATCCTGGAGGCATTCGGGAAGATTCGGGGAATGAAGTGGGGCGAAAGAGGACTTCCGGTGCGGCGGGGGTCGCGCCGCACGGTTCCGACCCGCTCTGAAATTGGCCGGATGTCGCCGGTCGTCCGAGGTTGGGCCGCCCGTTTCGCGGACATCTCGTCGACCGCCGGAGGGGTGTCCGTCGAACGGCCCGTGAGTGGTTCGCAACGGCTCGGCCGCGGCTTGAGCATGGCTGGATTTCGGCTGGCGGATCCGGCTCGCGCGGGGCACGCAACGCGCTTGTTCCGTACGTCAGTTGGTGGACGGGGCGCTCGGCGGAGGCGGCGTGTGACGTCCTGCCGCCGAGGCGGCGGCCGCCTCCAGCGCGGGCCCGGACGGACCCGGACGGCGACCCGGGCGGTGCCCCGGCCGACCCGGCCCCCGGCCCGGCGCGGCCTTTGCCAGGGGCGCATGCCCTTCCGACGTGCGCTGTACGTAGCCCCTCCTGCGCGCCGTTGTCGTGGCAGCATGTTCGCAACGGCGCCGCGCGTTACCGGTGTTCACCCGATACTTTCCTGCTGCGCCGTTTTGTCCACAGCCTGTGGAGGCGGCGATGCGTTGGTTGGTGGGGTGGAGCAGTATCGCCGCGAGCTTCGGCACGGCCGGAGCGGTCGGACCCAGTGACGAGGGGCGCACGATGCACCCCGTGGGCTCCCAACTCCTGTGGGGCGACCCGGATCCGCTCTGGGCCGTGGGGGACTGGCGGCCCGACGAGATCCGGATCACCGCGGTCGAGACCGCCGAGGGCGCGCCCACCGCCCGGATGGCCGTCCTCGGCTGCTGCAGCGCCACCGACGAACAGCTGCGCTCCGGCCTCCTCGCCGCCCGCGGCGGAGCCCTGCGCCACCTCACCTCCTGGCCCGGCAGCTACACCACCGTCGTCCAGATCGGCCGCCGGATCACCGTCATCGGCGACCTCGCCGGAGCCCGCCCCGTCTTCTACACCCCCTGGGCGGGCGGCACGGCGTACGCCACCGCCGCACTCCCGCTCGCCGACCTCATCGAGGCCCAGCTGGACATCGGCCACCTGGCCGCCCTGCTCGCCTGCCCCGAAACACCGGAGGCGCTGCGCGACGGCACCCCGTACGCCGGGGTGAAACGCATCCCGCCGGGCCATGCGCTCATCCTCCGCGAGGGCTCGCGCGAGATCACCGGTTACGAGGCGGTGGCCTCGCTCGCCGTGGCCGCACCCCAGATCGACCCGGTCAGCGCCGTCGAAGGCGTACGCGACGCACTGGTCGAAGCCGTACGCGCCCGGCTCCTCGCCCCGCGCCACGCGCCCGAGACCCTGCCGCCCGACCCCGGCCCGGTCCCCGGCATGGGCCCCGCCGAACGGCGCGCCGCCCGTGGCGCACCGGTCCCCGGCATCGGCTCCGATCTGTCCGGAGGCAGCGCCTCCGCCACCCTCGCCCTGCTCGCCGCCGGACTGCCGGGCCTGCCCGGCACCCTCCTGGGCCACGGCACCGGCGCGGGCGAGCGGCTGCTCGCCGTCACCCTGAACGACCTCACCGCGCGCGGCCACGAGGACGAACTCGAACGCGCCCGCGTCATCGCCGCCAACCCGCGCCTGCACCACGTGGTCGTCGCGGCCGGGGAAGAGGCCCTGCCCTACGCCGACCTGGGCGGTGGCCCGCTCACCGATGAACCCGCCCCGTCCCTCGTCGTCGCCGAGCGCCACCGCCGCCGCCTCGCCTCGGGAAGCGCCGACCACTTCGTCGGCGGCGGCGCCCGCCAGGTCCTCGACGCCCACCCGGCCCGCCTCGCCGACCTGCTGATGGACCGGCGCCGACGCCATCTGCTGCGCCCGGTCGCCGCGCTCGCCAGGGCGGAGGGCGCGAGCGCGCACTCCCTGTTCGTGCCGCTCACCGTCTACCGCGCGGCCCGCCGCCTGTCCCGTACGTCGTACCGCACCGGCCTGGAAGCGGCGGCCGGCCGGCTGCCGGACGCCAACCGGAACGCACCCGACCTCGACACCCCCGCCGACGCCTCGCTCGCCGCCCTCGCCTGGTCGCGGCCCGGGCCCGCCGCGCGCTGGCTCACGGGGGAGGCGCTCGCCGAGGTGTCGGTGCGGCTCCAGGAGGCGGCCGTCCGCCCGGTCTCCGTCCAGCGCCCCGGCGAGGCCCGGGCCAGGGCCGCCCTGGCCCGGTACGCCGCCGACCACCGGATCCTGGAACAGGCCGCCGAGAACCGCAGCCAGCGGCTGCACGCCCCCTTCCTGGACAACCAGGTCGTACGCGCCGCCCGCGCGCTCCCCGAATCGCTCCGGGTCCAGCCGGGCGCCCGCGCCGCGATCCTGCGCCGGGTGCTCGCGGGTGCGGGCATCCACGATCTGCCACCGGGCTGGGGCACCCCCTCCCTCGCCACTTCGAACGCGACCGCCCGTACCGGCCTGCGCGCCGCCCTCCCGGAGCTGATCGCCCTCTTCGACGCCCCGCTCCTCGCTGACGCGGGCCTGGTCGAGGCCCGTGTCGTACGGAAGGCCCTGCGCGCGGCCTCCGAGGGCGAACCGCTCCCGCTGGACGGCCTCGCGCACCTGGCGTCCACGGAGCTCTGGCTCCGCCGCCTGGTGTCGCGGCGCGGCACCTGCTGGACGGGCACGGCGGCGCCCCGCCAGCGCGCGGTCGCGGGCGGAGTGGTGCCGGCCAGGCGGACGCTGCAGCCGTAGGCACGGGCGGCGGTACGGGGCCGGTGCGGGGTCCGTGCGGGGTCCGTGTGGGCGGTCGCCTGCCGCCGGCCGGGGCACGGGACACAATGGCCCGATGCGGTACCTGATCCTCGGCGTCACCGAGGCGCGAGACGAGAACGGCGCCGTGCTGCCCGTGAACGGCACCCGGCTGCGCGCCCTGCTCGCCGCCCTCGCGCTGCGTGCGGGACGTTCCGTCCCCGTCGCCGACCTGGTCGACGACATATGGGGCGCGGATCCCCCGCACGACGCTCCCGCCGCGCTCCAGGCCCTCGTCGGCCGACTGCGCCGGAGACTGGGCCGGGACGCGATCACGAGCACCCACGGGGGCTACCGCCTGGAGGCCGGACCGGACGACGTCGACCTGCACGCGTTCGAGCGGCTGTCCCGCCGGGGCGCCGAGGAGCTCGACTCGGGCGATCCCGCGACGGCGGCACGCACGCTCCGTACCGCACTCGGCCTGTGGCGCGGCCCCGCCCTGGCCGACCTGCCGGACCGGGACCACGGCCACGCTCTGCGCCCCGATGCCCACCGCCTGGCCGCGCTGGAACGCCGCATCGAGGCCGACCTGCGGTGCGCGGCCACGGGCGCGGGCGCCGCTGCGGGGCCCGACGACGGACGGACGAGCGGCCCCCGGACCCTCGTACCGGAGCTCATGGAGCTGACCGCCGCCCATCCGTACGACGAACGCTTCCGGGCCCAGCTGATCCGTGCGCTGAGTGCCGAAGGCCGCCAGGCCGATGCGCTGGTGGCGTACGAGGACGCCCGCCGCACTCTCGCCGACGGCCTCGGGGCCGATCCCGGAACTGAACTGAACGAACTTCACCGGGAGTTGCTCACCCCGTCGCAGCCGCTGTCACAGCCACAGCCGCAGCTGTGGTCGCAGTCGCTGTCACATCCGCATCCGCAGCCGCATCCGCAGCCGCAGTCGAAGCCGCAGTCGAAGGTGCCGGCGGCAGCGGCGGGGGCCTCGGCCGCCCCGGTGGCCTCGCCCGTCGCGGCCGGCAATCTCCGGCCCCGGCTCACCTCGTTCGTCGGGCGCGAGCCCGAACTCCGGTTCATCGGCGCCGATCTGACCCGTTCCCGCCTGGTCACCCTCACCGGCCCCGGCGGCTCCGGCAAGACCCGGCTGGCCGAGGAGGCCGCCGCCCAGGGAGCTCCCACGGAAGCCTGGATCGCCGAACTCGCCTCCGTGGAAGACCCCGTGGACGTACCCGGAGCCGTGCTCTCCGCTCTCGGGCTGCGCGAGACGGCCCTCCTGCGCGACACCAACCGCGACGCACAGCCGCCGCGCACCGACCCGACCGGCCTCCTCGTCGAGCACCTGGCGCACTGCTCCCGCATCCGCCCCGTCCTGCTCATCCTGGACAACTGCGAACACGTCATCGACGCGGCCGCCGCCCTCGCCGAGACCCTGCTCACCCACTGCCCGGGGCTGCGCATCCTCGCCACCAGCCGCGAACCCCTCGGCGTCCCCGGCGAATCCGTACGCCCGGTCGGCCCGCTCCCGGCCGATCCCGCCCACCGGCTGTTCGCCGAGCGCGCCCGTGCCGTGCGCCCCGATTTCGACCCCGGGCAGGGGGCGGCGCACGATGCGGACGCCGTCGCCGAGATCTGCCGGCGGCTCGACGGGCAGCCGCTCGCCATCGAGCTGGCCGCCGCCCGGCTGCGGATGCTCGGTCCGCGCCAGATCGCGGACCGGCTCGACGACCGGTTCCGTCTGCTGACCGGCGGAAGCCGCACCGTACTGCCGCGTCAGCAGACGCTGCGTGCCGTCGTCGACTGGTCCTGGGACCTGCTCGACGAGGACGAACGCACGGCTCTGCGGCAGGTATCCGTCTTCGCGGGCGGCTGGGACCTTCAGGCCGCGGAAGCCGTCGTCACATCCGGACCGGCATCCACCGGTCCGGATCCTGCCGGTCCGGATCCTGCCGGTCCGCTTCCCGGCCGGCTCTCCACCGCCGATCTGATCGGTGCTCTCGTCGACAAGTCCCTCGTCGTCGCCACCCCGGCCGCCGCCGGCGAGATGCGCTACCGGCTCCTGGAGACCATCCACGAGTACGCCGCCGAACGCGCCGCCGAGGCCCCGGAGATACGCGCCGCCGCCGCGAGCGCGCACACCGCGTACTTCCTCGCACTCGTCGAGCGGGCCGAGCCCCGCATCCGCTCCGGCGAGCAGCTGCCCTGGATCGAGCGGCTGGAGACGGAGCTGGACAACATCCGGGCCGCCCTCCACCGGACCGTCCTCACCGGCCCGTCCGAGCCGGAGGCCGTACGACTGGTTCTCGGCATGGGGTGGTTCTGGTGGCTGCGCAACTTCCGCACCGAGGGCCTCACCTGGACCGAACGTGCCGTGGCGCTCGGACCCGAGCCGGCCGACGCCGGCGACCCCCGCTACTGGCCGCGCATGCACCTGGAGATGCTGCGGCACTTCCTCGTACTGGAGACCCGGCCCACCGAGGACCTCCACGACGACGAGGACCGTCAGGCGCTGATGGCACGGATGGCCGACGCGTTCAGGTCCTCGGGCCCGCAGTCCGCCCGCTTCCCCGGACTGCTCTGGCCCATGGCCACGTTCAGGACCGGCACGGTGGCCGGAACCCACGCGAACATCGAGACGGCGGTCGAGAACGCCCGTGTCCACGGCGGCGCCTGGGAGTACTGCGTCACGCTGATGTACCGCACCCACATGGTCGTCGACATGCCCGGAGGCATGCCCGGGGTCGACGCCGATCTCGCGGAACTGCGCGAACTGAGCCGCCGCGTCGGCGACCGCTGGATCCGGGCGCAGGTCGCGAGCGCGACGGCGGAGGCGGCCGTGATGCGCGGACGGTCGGCACAGGCACGGGCGGCGTACGAGGAGGCACTGCTGCTGTCCCGTGAGGTCGGGGCTCACATCGAGGCGCCGTTCCTCCTCGCCCGCCTCGCCGAACTCGCCCATCTGAACGGGGATCTCGCTGACTTCGACCGGCTCCTGACCGAGGCCGAGCGGGATGCGGAGCGTTATCAGGTGCACGACGCCCGCGCGTACGCGCAGTTCCTGCGCGCCGGCGTGGCCCTGGAGCGGGGTGACATCGTGGCGGCGCGGCACCTGGTCACCGAGGCGGCGGGCGCGGTCGGACGGGGCAGCCTGCCGCCGCACGTCAACGCCGTGGTCGACGGGCTGGCCGCCCGGATCGCGGTGCGCGAACCGGGGCCCGGCGGTGGTCCGGTCGTGGGCGTGCGGGGGCTGACGGCGGCGCTCCGCGCGGCGCGGGACGCCCAGTGCGCCGAGCTCGTCACCGGGCAGCTGGCGGAGGACGTGGCGAACGTGCTGCCCGAGGTGGGCCAGTACGGAGCGGCCGTACGGATCCTGGCGGCGGCGGACAGCTGGCGTCCGTTCGACCCGAGGTCCGAGGTACAGCAGTCCGAGGCGGCCGGGACCGAGCGGCGGGCGCGCGAGGAGCTCGGAGCTCAGCTGTACGAGTCGGAGCGCGCAGCGGGCCGCACCCTGACCGTCGACCAGACCATCGAGCTGCTGACCCGGATCACCGAGGAGCTCCCGGGGGCGCCGGGGCTACCGGGAGCGCCTGTGACACTGGGTACGCCGGGCCCCTCGGGTGCGCCGGACCGCCTCACTGGCAGCTGATCCTCGAATTCGCCCAGTCCGCGAGGGCCGTGAAGTTACCGGGGTGGCCGGGCTCGACGACCAGCCGGATGCTCTCCTGACCGGAGATCCCGACACTCACCGGCATGGCCGGGTCGTGACCGTTCATCACCGGGGACTGCCAGAGCCGAGTCCCGTCGCCGTTGAAGACGGAGAAGCGCGCCGAGCCGATGCCCATCGTCAGATCGTCGATCCCGACCATCGCCTCGTACCGAGTGCACTGCCTGTTCAGCTGGATGGTGACCGAGGAATTGCTGTTGACGGTCACCCCGTGCGCGTAGGTCGTGCCGCCGATCGACACATTGGAACGCTGCCAGACCCAGCTGCTCTCACCCATCACCACTTCCGGCTCGGAGTGGTCGCCCAGGATCGAATAACTCAGCTCGCTGACCTGATAGACGCTCGGCGCGGGCGGCGGCGGGGGCGTCGGGACCGGGGGCGTCGGAGTCGGGGGCGGCGTCCGGGTGGGCGTCGGCGTCGGCTTCGGCTTCGGCGTGGGGGGCTTCGGCTTGGGCGTGGGCTTCGCGGGCGGCGTCGGCCTGGGCTCCGGCTTCGGAGGCGGGGCCGGTGCCGGAGGCGCGGGCGGGGCAGGGGGAGCGGGCTTCGGCGGCGTCGGCTTCGGCTTCGGCGCGGGCGGCGGGGTCGGCGCCGCGGGAGCCACGACGGCCGGCTTCGTCGCGGGCCTGGCCTCGGGCTTCGGCTGGTCGTCGCCGACCAGTGCCCAGACCAGCCCGGCCGTGGCGGCCACCACGACCGCCGCCGCGATGCCGGCCTTCGCCGGGGCACCGAGCCCCTCCGAGGCCGCGGCACCACCGGCCGCACTCCCGCTGGAGCTTCCCCCGGTGGCCGCCGCGGCGGCACCCGCACCCGCGGCACCGGCCGCGCCACCGGCGACGATCCCGGCAGCCTTGAGCGTGTACCCGGCGGCGAACCAGCCGATGACCGCGACCGGCAGCAGCGCGGGGATACCGGCGTTGACATGGGCCAGTTCGCCTGCGGCGAGCCGGCACTTCGAGCACTCCTCCAGGTGTCCGCGCAGGCCGCGCTCGGCCCGCATGCGGAGCCCGCCACGGGCGTACGCGCCGAGCCGGTCGGCGTAGCGCGCGCAGTCGCCACCGGCGGTCAGGGCCTGGCTCACATGCGCCTGCAGGTAGGCCTGCTTGAGGCCTTCGCGGGCCCGGCTGGCCAGCACCGCCGTGGCGTTGGCGGTCAGCCCGAAGAGCGGGGCGATCTCGCTGGGCGACTCCTCCTCGACGGTGGTGTGCCACAGCACCGCCTGCCAGCGCTCCGGCAGACTGCGGAACGCCTGCATGGCCATCGACTGCTCGGCCTCGTGCATCGCCAGCACATCCGCGCCCAGGTCGAGCGTGTCCGCGTCCGACACCTGGGAGGCCTGGGACGCCTGCGCGGCGAACACCGCGAAGTCGTCGACCAGATGCTCCCGCTTCGCGGTCTTGGTCCAGGCGGCTCCGACATGGCGGACGGCGGTCATGAGGTAGGCCCGAACGGCCTCCTCGGGCCCCTTGCCCCGCCGTACCGCCTGCAGCGTGCGGGCGAAGACCTCGGCCGTCAGGTCGTCGGCCGTGTGGGCGTCCCGGCAGCAGCTCCGCGCGTAGCGTCGCACCGCGTCGGAGTGGCGCCGGAAGAGCTCCTCGTACGCGAGGTCGTCGCCGTCCCGCATCTGCCGGATCAGATCGGCGTCGGAGGGCGCGGCGCCGGAGGCGTCGGTGAGGCCGGTGCGGCCGCCCTCCCGCTGCATGGGCACCGCGACATCGGCCTCGGGGCCGGGGTCGGGATCGGCCGGAGCCGGCCATGGACCCGGCAGGACCGTGCCGCCCTCGGCGTCACCGCTCGACCGCCCGGGTCCGGCCTGGCTCGGAACCTGCCGGGCGGACCGCCCACCGGCCTCCGCGACACCGCCCACGGCGGAGACGTCGTCGAACGCCTCTTCCTGCTGCCCGTCACCGCTCATCGCGGTAGCCCCCGTATGCGCTGTCGGACCCGAACATCGGGCAAGAGTGCCACATGGCGCAATCCCGTCGGACCCTCAGCCCCCGCAACCACTCATCCGGGGCGTTTTTCCGAATGTGAGTACTAACAGCCATTCATTCGGGGAAAGCTGTGAGATCGCTTTCTGCGTGCACGAGTTGTCGCCGCGGTCCGCGATTCGGGAGCGCAGGGCCCGCCGGTCCGCGCCGATGCGGGAAGAGGGCGTGCGTTCAGGCAGCGCGAGGGCGCGCGCGGGCGCCGGTACGACCTGGTTCGGGCGATGACGGACCATCAGCCGAGAACCCACCAAAACGGGCCACATCAACCATCGTGCCGCCCGCCTGCGCGGCCCTGGTCACCCGCCATCCATCACCCGACTGCCGGTCTGCCCGACTGTCCCGGCGAGCGGCCCGGCGAGTGGCCCGGCGGCTGTCCCGTCGAGCGGCCGGCGGGGCGCAGCGGCACACACGAACACCACTGCGCCCACGCACTTTGCTCAGGCGGCGGGCCGGGAACGCAGTCCCTCCAGCAGGATGTCCAGGAGCCTGCTCGAAGCGGCGGCCTGCTGAGCCGGGTCGGGCAGCGAAGGCGCCGCCGTCGCTATCACCAGCAGTACATCCGCGACCGTCACGTCACGGCGCAGTTCACCGGCGGCCCGTGCCCGGTCCACCAGGCGGCCGACCACCTCCAGCAACTCGCCGGCTCCCGTGTCGTCGTCCTCGATGCCGGTCTCCGCGGCGGAACGCTCGTCGGCCGACCGGAGATCGGCCTGGCCGGCACCCTGCCGCTGCTGAGGCACCCGTGCCTCGTCCCGCTCGCCGACCGACGCCGAGCCCGATACCGCCACCGGCTCCCCGGCCGCCGTCAGGTCACTGCCGTCGGAGCCGCCGGAGCCGCCGGAGCCGCCGGAGCCGTCGGAGCCGTCGGAATCGACATCGACGCCGACCCTCAGCACCTGGGGCGGCAGCAGCCGCCCCGCGCCCGAGGCCACGGACGTACGCAGGAAGCGCGAAAGCGCCGACCACGGCTCGTCCTCCTGGCCGAGCGCGGTCCGGGCCTGGTCGGTGAGCCTGGAGGTCTCCTCATCGGCTATCCGCCGGACCAGCACGTCCTTGCTCGGGAAGCGTCGGTACACCGTGCCGACTCCGACTCTGGCGCGACGCGCCACGTCCTCCATCGGAGCCCCGTACCCCAGCTCGCCGAACACCTCGCGTGCGGCCCGCAGGACATGTTCCAGATTGCGCTGAGCATCCACGCGGAGCGGAGCCGAGCGGCCGTTCGCCCCGGCAGCCCCGGCCACACCGGCCGTTCCGTTGGCCCCGCCGGTCCCGACGGTGCCGACCGAACCGGTCGCCACCGTCCCGACCGTTCCCACCGCTCCGTTCACCGCCGTTCCGTTTCGTCCTGTTCCATCGGACGAATGGGACGGAACCGTCGCGGCAGCCTGCCAAGAATCCTGAATGTGCATAACTGTTCCCCCGGTTATGACGTCTCCCCCCGGAGACTTCCCGCCGTTTGAGCCGGAGAGTGGATCATGGTCTCCATCCGACACCCCGACGACATACGAACATAGTTGAGCCCAGCTCAATTCAGAAGGGGGTAGTTCCGCACGGAGCGCCCCCCGATCGGTGCAAGGACCGGTTGTTCACTGATTCGGCCCCGGTCCGGAACCTCCGCCTCAACCCCTGACCTGCGCCGCTTGCACATCACCGCCCAGCCCCGCGGCCACCGCCCGTCGAGAACCTCCGGTCACACAATTTGTCGAGGCTGTGGACAAACCCTTGAGCACGTTGCGTCATGGGGTGGTGATGGCTTCAGATTCCGGGGGAACACCCCCCGGCCCCCCACCGGGTGTGCGCATTCTCGTCATCGGTGGCGGCTACGTCGGGATGTACACAGCGCTGCGTCTCCAGCGGAAGCTGAAGCAGAGACTCAGAAGCGGTGCGGCCGAGATCGTGGTCGTCACCCCCGAGCCCTATATGACGTATCAGCCGTTCCTGCCCGAAGCGGCCGCCGGTTCGATCTCACCGCGCCATGTCGTCGTCCCGCTCCGCCGCGTACTCGCGCACTGCAAGATCGTGATCGGCGAGGCGCGGTCCGTCGACCACGCCAAGCGCACGGCCACCGTCACCACCCTCGCCACCGGGGAGGACGGCACCGGCGCGGTCGAGATCCCGTACGACGAACTCGTCCTCGCCCCCGGCTCCGTATCGCGCACCCTCCCGGTCCCCGGCCTCGCCGACCACGGCATCGGCTTCAAGACCGTCGAGGAGGCCATCGGCCTGCGCAACCACGTCATCGAGCAGATGGACATCGCCTCCGCCACCCGCGACCCCGCCATCCGCGACGCCGCGCTCACCTTCGTCGTCGTCGGCGGTGGATACGCCGGCGTCGAGGCCCTCGCCGAGCTGGAGGACATGGCCCGCTACACCTCGCGGTACTACCACAACATCAAGGCCGAGGACCTGAAATGGATCCTCGTCGAGGCGTCCGGCCGGATCCTCCCCGAGGTCGGCGAGACGATGGGCACGTACGCGATCCGTGAGCTGCGCGGCCGCAACATCGACGTACGCCTCGACACCCGGCTGGAGTCCTGTGAGGGCCGGATCGCCGTCCTGAGCGACGGTTCCCGGTTCCCGACCCGCACTCTCGTGTGGACCGCGGGCGTCAAACCCGCGCCGGTCCTCGCCGCGACCGATCTGCCGACCGACGAACGCGGCAGGCTCAGGTGCACGGCGGAGCTCGCCGTCGAGGGCGTCGAGCACGCCTGGGCCGCCGGGGACGCCGCCGCCGTGCCCGACCTGACCTCCGAAGAAGCCGGCCGGAAGACCGCGCCCAACGCCCAGCACGCGGTGCGCCAGGCCAAGGTCCTCGCCGAGAACATCCTCGCGTCGATCGCCGGGGAACCCCTGAAGGAGTACCGGCACAGCTACGCGGGCTCCGTCGCGTCGCTCGGCCTCCACAAGGGCGTCGCCCATGTCTACGGCCGTAAGCTCAAGGGTTATCCGGCTTGGCTGATGCACCGTACGTACCACCTCAGCCGTGTCCCGACGTTCAACCGGAAGGCCCGAGTCCTTGCCGAATGGACCCTCGCCGGGCTCTTCAAACGCGAGATCGTCTCCCTCGGTTCGCTGGAGCATCCGCGCGCCGAGTTCGCGCTCGCCGCGGGCGGCGGACGCCCCGGACCGAACGGGCCGCCGGGCCGGGACGCCCCGCCACGTCCCGGCAACTCGCCGGGGCCGGAAACCGGCTCCGGGCCCGACGGCCCGACAGGGAACGGCGCCTGACGGACCGTCGACCCGCCCGTGCACCCGCCCGGCGGCGGGACCGTACCGACAACTGTCCGTACGGTCCGCCACACTGGACGTGTGACCATAGGTGGGCCCACATCTGCACAGAGTGACCCGGCCGGCAGTGACCGACAGTGAGCAGCCCGCGAGAGCGGACCAGACCGATACACGAGGCCAGAAATTCCGTGAACTTCACGCGCTGGAGCGCCCGCCTACCTGGAACGCAGCGCCGCGCCGCCGCACGGGACGACCGCAGTTCCGTGCCCTCGGCGCGCGCCGAGTACGCACAGCCCGAGACGGGCCCCCGCCCGCCGGGCGGCGACCCCGGCGACGACCCGCGGGGCGGTACGGATCACGATCCGCTGGACGACTCGCGCGGTGCGGTGCCCCGGCCGGACGGCCCCGCGCTGGAGGACCTGTCCGCCCAGGACATCCTCGGCCAGCTGCCCGCCCTGGTGGCCCTGGTCTACGGCCCCGACCACCGGATCGCGTACGTCAACGACGCCTACGCCGCCGCCTTCGGCCCCCGCCCGGCCGGCGCCACCGCCGCCGAGGCCATGCCCGAGCTCGACGAGCTGAGCCTGCTGCCCCTCATGGACCAGGTCCTGCGCAGCGGCACCCCGCGCACGGTCAAGTCCCGCAAGGTCCGCAGCGGCAATTCGTACACCGTGACCTGCACCCCGGTGCACCGGGACAGCGACGACGAGAACGAAGCCGACGACGGCAACCCGCCGAACAAGAACAACAAGAGCACCAAGGGCGGCAGGGGCTCCAGGAGCAGCAGGGGCAGAGGAGACGAGAGCGGCGTCCTCGTGTACGCCGCCGATGTCACCGACCACGCGGAAGCCGCCGAACGGCTCCGCGCCAGCGAGCGCCGCCACCGCGAAACGGCCGTCACCCTCCAGCGTTCCCTGCTCCCGCAGGAGCTGGAGCAGCCCGACGACCTCCGGATCGCCGCCACCTACCAGCCCGGCGGCACGGACGCCGCGGTCGGCGGCGACTGGTACGACGTCATCACCCTCGGCGCGGGCCGCACCGCCCTGGTCATCGGGGACGTGATGGGCCGCGGGGTGCGGGCCGCCGCCGTCATGGGCCAGCTCCGCACGGCCGTACGCGCCTACGCCCGGCTCGACCTACCGCCGCACGAGGTGCTCCAGCTGCTGGACGGACTCGCCGCCGAGATCGACGCCAGCCAGATCGCCACCTGCGCCTACGCGGTCCACGACCCCAACGAGGGCCTGCTCGTCTACGCCTCCGCAGGCCACCTCCCGATCCTGGTGTGCCACGAGGACGGCACGGTCCACCGCGCCGAGGACCCGACGGGCCCGCCGCTCGGCACCGGCGGCTGGATCCACACCTCGGGCACGATCGCACTGCCGCCCGGCTCCACCGCAGTTCTCTATACGGACGGCCTGGTGGAACGCCGGAGCGAGGACATCGACGAGGGCGTCGCCGCGCTGGAACGCGCCCTCTCCGGGGCCAAGGGTTCACCACAGGTGGTCTGCGACCGGCTGATCCGCTCCCTCGGCGTCACCGCGGAACACGACGACGACGTGGCGGTGCTGGTGGTCCAGCACCCGGCCCGCACGGGGGCGAGCGCGGAGCTGTTCCACAACGCCTCGCTCGATCTGCTCGGTGGCATCGAGGCGGCACCGCGCGCCCGCGCCTTCGCGACCGGGGTCCTCACCTCGTGGCGGTTCCCGGTCGAACTCTGCGACCTGGGCGTACTGGCCGCCGGCGAGCTCGTCGCGAACTCCCTCAAGCACGGCACCCCGCCGATGCGGCTGGGGCTGCGGCGCACCGACCGGCGCCTGATCATCGAGGTGACCGACGGCGACGACCACCTGCCGCGCCGCCGCCGGGCCGACCCGGCGGACGAAGCGGGCCGCGGCATCTCGATCGTCGCGACGATCGCCTCGTCCTGGGGCAGCCGGCGCACACCGGGCGGCGGCAAGGCGGTCTGGTGCGAATTCGCCCTGCCGCACTGAGGAGGGCCCTGCCGGTGACAGGGCCCGGCCGCTCAGCGAGCGGCGGCAGGTGCGGAGGCGGCGGCGGACTCGGTGTCCGGCAGTGACACGGCCACCACCCTGGACGGCACCGTCTCCAGCGAAGGCTGGTCCTGTACGGGGGTGAGCCGCCGGCCGAGCCGCAGCGCCAGCACCGTGATGCCCAGCGAGAACAGCACGAACGTCACGATGTACGGACCGTGCAGCGTCGCCCCCATCGGCCCGCCCACGGCCGGACCGACCGCCAGCGCGAGCTGCTTGCACAGGGCGAACGCCGAGTTGTACTGCCCGACCATCGACTCCGGCGCCAGATCGGCCACCAGCGGGGCCACGGTCGGCGACAGCATCGACTCACCGAGCCCGAACAGCGCGTACGTGGAGATCATCGCGGCCGTCGCCATGGTCTGGCTGCCGTGCCCGAGCCCCGCGTAACCCGCCACGATCCAGGCGAACGCCCAGATCAGACCCACCGAGGCGATGACCCGGCTGCGCCTGCGGCGTTCGACGAGCCGCAGCACGACGAACTGCGCCACGACGATGACGGCGGTGTTGGCGGCCAGCGCGATCCCGAGCGTCGAGGGCTGCATCCCGGCGGCCTCGGTGCCGTAGGCCGCGAGCCCGGACTCGAACTGTCCGTAGCAGGCGAAGAACAGCACGAAGCCCAGCACGCACAGCTGCACCATGGCCCGGTGCGAGAGCAGCGCCCGCATCCCGCCGGGTGCCTTGGACCCGTCGGTCGGCCTGGCGTCCGCGATGACGGGCGCACGCGACAGCCGCACCGTGCAGGCGATGACACCGAGCACGACGAACATCGCGGCCTCGATGAGGAACAGCAGGGTGAAGGACTCCGGCCGGCTCGTGTCGACGATCTGTCCGCCGACCAGCCCGCCGATGCCGAGCCCGAGGTTCTGCAGGAAGAACTGCATGGCGAAGGCACGGGTACGGGTGGCGGTGCTGGAGCACCACACGAGCATCGTCGCGAGTGCCGGCTGCATGACCGCCGTACCCGCGCCGAGCACCGCGGCCGACAGCACGGACGCGGTCACGCCCGACGAAAGACCGAGGGCGATCGCGCCCAGGGTGGCGATGGCCGAGGCGGCGACGAGTACGGGCAGCGGCCCGCGCCGGTCGATCGCACGGCCGGTGAACGGCAGAACGGCCAGCGCCGCCATGGCGAAGACCGCAAGCACGACTCCCGCGGTGCCAGCACCAAGATCACGTACCTGTGCCACATAGACGTACAGATACGGAACGGTGAACCCCAGCCCGAACGCGCTCAGCGCGCTCCCCAGCTGGATCCGCCGCAGTGCTGCACCCATCTCCCTGGTCACACTCACCTACCTCAAGGTCTCGAAGCGACATGCCGAGCCACCCGAACGACTCGAACCCGAAGACTTTAGCACTAAAGTTAGAACCTCAACAATACAGATCGAAGGACTTCGACGGCTTTGGAGGGCGTGTCATACTGCCCGCCATGCCTGACACCACCGAGCAGCCCGGACCGCAGGAGCCGAGCCTCGACGAGCAGATCGCCGCCTATCAGCGCGAGTTCCGCGACCTGGACCCGCAGGTCGAGCAGGTCGTCTCGGCCCTGGGCCGACTGAACCGCCGGATGAACGTGGCGTACGGACGCCAGCTCGCCGCCCTCGGCATCAGCAACGCCGAGTGGGAGGTCCTCAAGACCCTGGTCCTGGCCGGCTCCCCGTACCGCCTGGGTCCGGGAGAGCTGGCCAAGCGCCTGGGCCTCACCCCGGCGGCGATGACCCACCGCATCGACCGCATGGCGGGCGAGGGCCTGGTCACTCGCGACCGGGACGAGAACAACCGGGTGCGCGTGATCGTCGAGCTCACTGATGAGGGCCGTACGAAGTGGCTGGAGGCGATGCGGATGGCCACCGACTTCGAGGAGGACCTGCTCCAGGACCTCACGGGAGACGAGCGAGGCGGCCTCGGCGACATGCTGATCCGGCTCCTGCGCCGCGTGGAGCACGCCCAGCCGGACGCCGGCGGCCGCCTCACCGACCTGGGCTGAACCCGTGTCCGACACGTGGGAAAAGGGCTTGACCTGGCGGGGTTGACACACTCCTCGCCGATCCGTAAGGTTCTTCGAGTTGTCACGGAGCCGGAACGGTTCTGCGACAGCCGATCCCGCCGCGAATGCGGCAACCAAACTCAGCACGATCTCCCACTCGGGACAATTTCGGCATGCCGAAATTGATTTCGAGGACTCGATTATGAGTCGCCGGGAAAATCCGCTAGAGTTCGGACGTCGGAACGGCCCAACAG
>NZ_ML123047.1:877334-899671 GCF_003846175.1 Streptomyces sp. ADI95-17
CCCCCCTTTTTTCTCCTGAACATGGTCACGGCGCAATGTTGTTTGCGCGGGTCGGGCCGCGGATCGAGCGGGAGGCGTAGGCCCCTGGCCTGCGGACGGGGGAGCGCGGCGGGCGGGGCAGCGTGTCTCAGCGGGTCTTGGGGAAGGCGGCGCGCAGTGCGGGGCTCCGGGTGAGGAACGCGATCCGGACGACGGGCAGCATGCAGACGGTCTGCACCACGGCGTACCAGAGCGGGCAGACCCCCGGGATCAGGTCGACGCCGACGATCGCGACCGGCATGACGACGGCGACGGAGCTCACGCGCTCGAAGGCCCGTCGGGATCCCCGGGAGGCGGAGACGGTCAACCGGTGGAGCAGCACGGCGATCAGGGGCAGCAGGGCCGCTCGTACCCACATGAAGGTGTTGACCGGATGGCCGCTGCTCGCCACCGCGACGACCGCCAGGAGGGCGGTGGCGCCGAGTGCGCCGTAGAGCTTGCAGCCGTTCTGCGCCTTGTCGAGGGCTTCCCGGGCGCGGGGGGCGTCGAAAGGGGCCGGTCCGGTCGTGGTGTTCCAGTCGGCTGTCGTGTCCGCCGAGAACTGGGCCGTGTCTGCCGTGAGCTTGTTGGTCTCCATGTTCAGCGACGCTACGAAGCGCCCGGCCGGCGCGGTATGCGGCTGGGCCCACGGGTGGGTGGGGCCAGACCCACTCCTCGGCGGACCGGGGCGGTCGCGGGCTCTGCGCGGTGCACAGTGGGACCACCGAAGGGGAAGCGGAGGAAGAGCCATGGGGCAGTCGGGTTCGTGGCCGGTGCGCGCCGGAGTGGGTTTCGTACGGGCGTGTGTCGTGGCGGTTGTCAGCATGTCGGCGCCGGCGGTGTGGGCCGGCTCGGTGGCGCTGGGGATCCTGTGGGGGGCGTCGAACCCGTGGTCGTGGCTGTTGCCGGTGGTGCTGGTGTGCGTGGGGACGTTCGCGCTCTCCCGCCCGGTCTGCCGGGCGGTCCGCTTCCTCGTCGAGAGGTGGACCGGCACCGTCGTCCCGGCCGGCTACCGGCAGGCCGGGACGGTGACGCAGTTGTCCACCGGGTACTGGTGGAACGGCTTCGGTTACGAGCGCAGCAGGCGTGACGCCGTCATGGACCTGAAGTGGCGGGTCCGTTGGAAGGACCACGCCAACTGGCGCGACCTGCGGTTCATGGCCGTGGTGCCGTTCACCGCGGGTGTGGTCGCGGCGCTCCCGCCGGCCGGGCTGGCCGCCGCGGTCGTCGGGCTCGGCGGGTCCGGGGCCGCCGCACGTGCCGTCGGGGTGGTCGGCCTGGTCGTGGCGGTCGGCGGTGCCCCGTACGCCTGGCGGTGCATCGAGCCGGTGGCCGTGCGCTTCCTGCGGGCATCGCCCGCGATGGTGCTGGCGGACCGGGTGGAGGAGCTGACGGCCCAGCGTGCCGATACGACGGTCGCGCAGGCCGCCGAGATCCGCCGGATCGAACGGGATCTGCACGACGGGGCACAGGCCCGGCTGGTCGCGCTCGGGCTCTCCCTGGCGACGGCGGAGAAGCTGATGGAGACCGATCCCGAGCAGGCCAGGGCGCTGATGCGGGCGGCACGGGCGGGTGCCGCCACATCGCTGACCGAGCTCCGTGAACTGGTCCGGGGGATCAATCCGCCGGTGCTGAACGACCGGGGGCTGGTCGAGGCCGTTCGCGCGTTCGCCCTGGACAGCCCGCTCGAAACCGATGTGACCGCGGACCTCCGGCTGCGCCTGGAGCCGCCGATCGAATCCGCCCTCTACTTCGGGATCGCCGAGCTGATGACCAACGCGGTCAAGCACGCCCGTGCGGCCCGGGCACGGATCTCGATGGTCCGGGACGGTGCCCGCCTGGTCGTCGATGTCGAGGACGACGGCCGGGGCGGGGCCGCCGTGAACGACAGCGGTGGACTCGCGGGGCTGCGGCAACGCCTCGCGGTCTTCGACGGCACCCTGGAGATCACCAGCCCGGCGGGCGGTCCGACCCGCGCGAGGATAGTGGTGCCATGCGAATCGTTGTAGCCGAGGACCTCTACCTCCTGCGGGACGGGATGGTCCGCCTGATCGAGGCGTACGGGCACCAGGTGGTGGCGACGGCGACCACCGGACCGGAGACGCTCGACGCGTTGCTGGAGTGGCGGCCGGACGTGGCCGTCGTCGACATCCGTATGCCGCCGACCCAGTCGGACGAGGGCCTGCGGGCGGCCCTGGCCGCGCGCCGCGAACTGCCCGGACTGCCGGTCCTGATCCTCTCCCAGTACGTCGAACAGCTCTATGCCCGCGAGCTGTTGGCCGACGGCGCCGGTGGCATCGGCTACTTCCTCAAGGAGAGCGTGTTCGATGCCGACCAGTTCATCGACGCTCTGGAACGCGTCGCGGGCGGCGGGACCGCGATGGACCCGGCCGTCATCGCCAAACTGCTCTCCAGCGGGTCCTCGAACCGGCGGCTGGAGGGGCTGACCGAACGCGAGCACTCCGTGCTCGGTCTCATGGCCGAGGGGCTGTCCAACCAGGCCATCGGCAGGCGGCTCTTCCTCAGCGAGAGCGCGATCGGGAAGTACACCACCTCGATGTTCGGCAAGCTCGGCATCACCGATGACGAGGACGGCAACCGCCGCGTCCTCGCCGTACTCGCCTACCTGAACAACCCCTGACGGTGCGCCGGGTGAGCAGATCCGCCCCGGCGCGGGCGGGTCATACCCCCTGGGGCCAGCGGGCGCGGGCCTGTTCCCGGGAGCGGAGGAGGGCCAGAGTCGGCAGGCCTGTGGCCCGGCCGTTCGCCAGCAGTTCCGGGAGGCGGGGGAGCGGGGCCACCGCGGCGATGTCGTCGAGCACCAGCGTCATTGGTGGGTCGAGCCGACCGTCGGTTGACCGTGCGGCCATGCGGCGGCCGTGCTCGACCACGTGTGCGGCGAGTGCCGTGAGCAGGGGCATTGCTCCCGGACCTGAGCGGGGGTCCTCGATCGGCTCACCCACCACATAGAGGGTGCCCCCCTCGTCCGCGAATGATTCCAGCGCGAGCGAATCGGCCCGGTTCGGTGTGCAGGCCTCGCGGATGTGCACCGACGAGAGTGCGCCGAAGGCCCGTACCGTCAACTCCTTTGCCATCTCGCGGCGTTCGGGGTGCGCGGTCAGTGCCGATTCCAGCAGGCCGGCGAGTCCGGAGGCCGCTTTGGGGTGGGTACGGAGCAGGCGCACCGGTTCGTGGGCGCTGCCGCCGAGGGCCCAGCGGTGGACCTGGCGGAAGGGCCGGCCGTCTATGGCGGCGGCGTGCAGCCAGCACTGCAGGAGCGTTTCCGCCGTGTCGGCGGTCGCCGCGTCGATCCGGGCCTGCGGACGGACCGGGGCCAGGAGAGCGGCGGAGCGGGCGGCGGCCGTGTCGGGCTTTTCGCAGCCCGCGGTGGGGGACCAGTGGAGGCGGGCCGGGGTGTCGCAGAGGTGGCCCGGGTCGTAGACGAGGACCGGGCCGAGCTTGGCGCGGGCGTCCTTGGTCTCGGCCCAGACGGTGGGGTCGGAGGTGACGACCAGCGCGGGGCCGTCGGCTTCGCGGATGGCCTGGACGGCGGTGGGACGGCGCGTGGTGGCCGGTCCGTAGACGACGGGGGCACGGGGGGAAGGGAGCGGAGGGACGACGGGGGCGCCAGGATCGGGGGCGGGGCCGGGGGCTTGGCTGGGTTCGGGGCTGGTTTCGCGTTCGGCGTGGGGCCCGGTGGCTGCTTCGGCTCCGGTGGCGGTGGTGGTGGCGGTGGTGGGTTCGGCTCGCGGTCCTGGGGTGGATCCGACTGCGGGGGCGGCTTCGGTCCGGGGGAGAGGGGCGGTGTCGGCCGGGGTGTGCTTCATGGGGACGGCGGCGTCGTTCCGGCGGGCCCGGCGGCGGGGTTCATGCCGTTGGCGGGCCCGTACGGGCTCGTCCTCGTACGCGTCCTCGTCCGCCTCCCCGCCCCCGTAGCGCCCGGCCCGCTGCCGGGCCCGTACCGCTCGCCAGCGGGCCACCACGCCCAGCACGAACACCGTCAGTACCAGCAGCACCATCAGTTCGCCGATGAACAGGCCCCAGAAGAGCCCGTACCCGGAGAGTTCGCCCGCCGGGGTGTTCGGCCAGGCGGCCGGGAGGTCGTGCGGTGCGGTGACGAGCCGGCGCATCGACAGGGGCGTCTCGGCGAGCGTGACCCCCTCCGGCCAGGCGCCGTGCGCGAACAGTCCGGCCAGGCCGGTGGCCGTCCACGCCAGCAGCGTCAGCCCGAGCAGGAAGGCCAGCAGGCCGATGAGCATGCCGTCGGGGATGCCACCGCCGTTGCCGCCACTGCTGTTGCCGCCGGTACGTTGCTCAGCGCGCCCCGCCATGTCATGCCACCGTTGACTCGGACGACTCGTTCAGCCGTTGCTGGTGCTCGATCCGGGCCGCGCGCTGCTCCGCCTCCAGGTCCGCGGCGCGTACGTCCTCGGGGAGGAGGTCGGTGGCGGAGGACTCGGTCATCGCGCGGTCGGTGAAGACCAGCGGGCGTTCCGCCTCGGTGATCAGGTGTTTGACCACCTGGACGTTGCCGTTGACGTCCCAGACCGCGATGCCTGGGGTGAGCGTCGGGATGATCTCGACCGCCCACCGGGGCAGGCCGAGCACGCGCCCCGTCGCTCTGGCCTCGTCGGCCTTCTGGGCGTAGATCGTGCGGGTGGACGCCATCTTGAGGATCGCCGCGGCCTCCCGCGCCGCCGCTCCGTCGACGACGTCGCTGAGGTGGTGGACGACGGCCACGAACGACAGGCCGAGGCGGCGCCCGAACTTCAGCAGACGCTGGAAGAGCTGGGCCACGAAGGGCGAGTTGATGATGTGCCAGGCCTCTTCCACCAGGAAGATGCGCTTCTTCCGGTCGGGCCTGATCCAGGTGTGCTCCAGCCAGACACCGACGATCGCCATCAGGATCGGCATCGCGATCGAGTTCCGGTCGATGTGCGAGAGGTCGAAGACGATCAGCGGGGCGTCGAGGTCGATGCCGAAGCTGGTCGGTCCGTCGAACATGCCGCGCAGGTCACCGTCGACCAGCCGGTCCAGGACGAGGGCGACGTCCAGGCCCCAGGCCCGTACGTCGTCTATGTCGACGTTCATCGCCTCGGCGGACTCGGGCTCCGGGTGGCGGAGCTGGTCGACGATGTCGGTGAGGACCGGCTGCCGGTCGGTGATCGTCTCGTTGACGTAGGCGTGGGCGACCTTCAGCGCGAAGCCGGACCGCTCGTCCAGGCCGTGCCCCATCGCGACCTCGATGATCGTGCGGAGCAGGGCGAGCTGGCCGGTGGTGGTGATCGCGGGGTCGAGGGGGTTGAGCCGGATGCCGCCGTTGAGGGCGGAGGTCGGGTCGAGGCGGATCGGGGTGAGGCCGAGCTCCTGGGCGATGAGGTTCCACTCGCCGACGCCGTCCTCGCCCTGGGCGTCCAGCACGACGACCTGGCGGTCGCGGAAGCGGAGCTGGCGCAGCACGTACGTCTTCTCCAGTGCGGACTTGCCGTTGCCGGACTCGCCGAGCACCAGCCAGTGCGGGGCCGGCAGCTGCTGTCCGTACAGCTGGAAGGGGTCGTAGATGTAGCCCTTGCCGGAGTAGACCTCGCGGCCGATGATCACGCCGGAGTCGCCGAGGCCGGGGGCCGCGGTGGGCAGATAGACGGCCTGGGCCTGTCCGGTCGACGTGCGGACGGGCAGCCTGGTCGTCTCCACCTTCCCGAAGAGGAAGGCGGTGAAGGCGTCCGACAGCGCGGACAGCGGATCTCGCATGGCGTGACCGACCTCCCTTTCGGTTCTCTCGGTTGCTGTACGGGTTGATGTACGGGACGGGTTGATGTACGGGTTGATGTACGGCTAGCGGCGGATGCCGGTGGCGAACGGCAGGGTGTTCACGAAGGCGCGGTGGTGCTCGCGGTCGCACCACTCCAGCTTGAGATACGACTTGCCGGCCGAGGCCCGGATCGTCCGCTTGTCGCGGGCCAGGGCCTCCGGCGAGCGCGACGACACGGTGATGTACCCCACCAGGTTCACCCCGGCCGCGCCGCTCGCGAGATCTTCACCCCGCTGGTCGAGGCGGCCGTGGGCGGCGATGTCGCGCGGGTCGACGGTGCGGTTCATCTTGGCCTGACGGCTGGCTTCCGCCTCGTCGTTCGTCTTCTCGGTGAGCATCCGCTCGATGGCGACCTCGGTGGGTTCCAGGTCCATGCAGACCGCGACCGTACGGATCACATCGGGGGTGTGGACGAGGAGCGGGGCGAGGAAGTTGACGCCGACGGGGGTCATCGGCCACTCCTTCACCCAGGCCGTGGAGTGGCACCAGGGGGCGCGGGTGACCGACTCGCGGGTCTTGGCCTGGAGGAACGTCGGCTCGACCGCGTCCAGCTCGGCAGGCCAGGCGTTGCGCTTGGTCATGGCCTGGATGTGGTCGATGGGGTGGTCGGGGTCGTACATCGAGTGCACGAGGGAGGCGAGCCGGCTCTGGCCCAGCGGCTGGCGGACCCGGATGTCGGCCTCGGCGAGGCGGGCGCAGATGTCGGTGAGCTCGCGCGCCATGACGACGGCGAGGCCGGCGTCCCGGTCGAGCCTGCGGCCGGCGGTGGGGCGGGCGGCGCGGGCCATGGCGTTGGCCTCGGCGGCCAGCTCGCGGGTGTAGTGCATGCAGGCCACGAGGTAGGCGCGGTGCTGCTCGCTGGAGGTGGAGACCATGGACTGGAGCTGGTCGTAGGACTCCTGGAGCCAGCCCGGGGACGCCTTGTCGCCGCGCTGGGCGACGTCCTTGGCGTGCGCGTCGGGGTCGGCGGGCAGGGTGCGGGCCAGCATCTGGATGCGGGTCACGAAGCCGTCGCCGTTGGCGACGTGCTTCAGCAGCGTGCCGAACCGGTCGACGAGAGCTTCCTGGTCCTCGCTGTCGCGGAGACCGACGCCGGGGCCCTCGATCTCGATCGCGGCGGTGACGGTGCGTCGGTCGGCGTGCAGGAGTACGGCGATCTCGTCCGGGCCGAAGGGGGCGGCCAGCCAGTTGATCCGGCCGATGCCGGGGGGCGGGCCGATCTCCACCTCACGCCCGTCGGCGCCGATGCCCGCCTCCATGGCGGCGGAGCGGTAGGCCGTACCGCGGCGCAGGGAGCGCTTGTAGCTGCGGTTGATCTCGAACCACTTGTAGAAGGTGCGGTGCTTGTACGGGAGGTACACGATCGCCAGGGCGAGGATGGGGAAGCCCACGAGCAGCATGATCCGCGGGCCGAGGTAGGGGACGGCCAGGCCGCTCATCATGCCGAGGAACGCCCCGGCGATGATCAGCGCGATCTCGCCGGTCTCGCGGTTCTTGCCGACGATCGCGTTCGGCCGGGCGCGGCCGATGAGATACGTACGGCGGGGCGCGATCGTATGGGACGGAGTCGTCAACGCCCTCCACCTCCCGTGCTGTTGTTACCTGAACTGCCTGATCCGCCGCCTCGGTGGGAGCGGCTGCCGTGCGGGGTGCCGGACGTCGGCCCGGATCCGCTGCGCGGCGGAGGTGCGGCGGAGGGGACAGATCCGCCGCCGGCTCCGCTTCCGCCGGAGTTGCGGGAGCTGTGCGCGGCGACTCCGCCGCTGATCGCGTTGGCGGGCCGGCCGCCGCTGTTGCCTCCGTCGCCGCCGTTCTGGCCGCTGCGGCTGCTGTGGGTCTTGATGCCCTGGGAGACGAGGGCGGCGGGCGAGCTGATCAGCGCGGCGGCCTGGGAGCCGTCGGTGGCCGCCTTGCGGTTGGTGCGGGCGCCCTGGATCTCGTCGCCGAAGCCGGGGACGAAGCGGTAGATCATCGCGGAGGCGAAAATCGCCAGCAGGATGATGGCGAGGCCGGAGACGACGGCGGAGAACGCGTTTGGCCCGTCGTTCTGGGAGAGCGCGCCGGCCAGTCCGAGCACGACGACGATGACCGGCTTCACCATGATCACCGCGATCATGATGCCCGCCCAGCGTCGGACATGGCCCCACATGTTCTTGTCGACGAGCCCGGCGTAGACGACGGTGCCGAGCAGGGCGCCCACGTAGAGCAGGGCGGCCCGGATGACGAGCTCCAGCCAGAGGATGCCCGCGGCGAGGATCGAGACGAGCGAGACGACGATCAGCATGATCGGCCCGCCGCCGATGTCGGAGCCCTTCTTGAGGGCCTCGGCGAACGACCCGAAGAAGACGTCGGTCTGCCCGCCGGAGGACGAGGCGATGACCTCGGTGACGCCGTCGGTCGCGGAGACGATCGTGTAGAGGATCAGCGGGGTGAACGCGGAGGCGAGGACCGTCAGCCACAGGAACCCGATGGCCTCGGAGATCGCGGTGGTCAGCGGCACGCCGCGGATCGCCCGCTTGGCGACGGCGAGCAGCCACAGGACGAGCGTGAGGACGGTGGAGGCGGCGAAGACGATCGCGTACTGCTGGAGGAACTTGGTGTTCGTGAAGTCGACGTTGGCGGTGCCCTTCACGGCCTCGCTGAGCTTCCCGACGATCCATGCGGCGGCGTCGGCGCAGCCGCGGGCGAGGGAGGAGAGGGGGTCGAGGGAGTTGTCGACTGTGGAGGGGGCATTGGTTTTGGGGGCTGCGTCGCCGTCCTCGCAATACTGCTTCGCGGGCCCGATCAGCAGGTCACAGGCCTTGTTGCCCGGGCTCGGGCTCGGCGAGGGCTCGGCGAAGGCACGAGCCGGGAAGAGGACAACGGCGGTTTGAACCGCTGCCAGTGCGGTGACGACGGAGCGGGCTCGAAGGCGCGGGCTACCGGGCATAGGTGAAGCCTCCGTACTCCTCAACAGCCTTACTGATTTCGTCCGAGGTGGAGGCTGCGACGTCTCCGGGGACCGGGGCAGGCCCGTCCTTCTGAGTGTCGCTGACGGCTTTCCAGCCGTCGCCCGTCCAGCTGAGTTGCACGGTCCAGGTCTTCCACGAGGTCCTGACCGGATCGGTGGATCCTGCTCCGGACATGCCGATCAGCCCCGTGTACCAGACCGACACCTTGGCCGTATCGCCCTCGAAAGCCTCGACTTTCGTTCCGACGGGGATCGTTCGCGAGACGAACGTGCTGCCCTGTGGGGCGTTCCCGGAAGGATCCAGCCCCAGCTTCGCAAGGAACTCCGTGGAGTACGCGGCGTCCTGGGGGCCTCTGAGCTTCGCTGCTGCCTCAGCCGTGTAGATGGTGTTCACGATCGCGTGGCGACTGTCCTTCTTGAACATCTCGACAGAACCCAGCGCCACCGCATAGTTGGACGCCGCGCTCTGCGCCCCCTGCTCGTCATGCGCGAACCCCGACGGAATCGTGCCGTTCTTCCCCGTCACCGGCTTCGTCCCCGTGGCAGCCGTGGACGCCGCCTCCGGCTTGCTGCCCCCGTTCCCCGAACCGTCGCCGTCGTTGCCGTTCCCGTCGCCGCCGCCCATGTTGGCGAACGCGATGGCCGCGATCAGGAGGACGACCACGCCGGCCATCGTGACGAGAGAGCGGGAGGCACGGGCCGGGCGGCGGGGGGCGTTGTAGCCGTCGCCGCCCTCGCCGTCGGGCAGGCGGGTACGCGTCTGGCGTGTCCCGCCGATGGTGCTGTATGCATCGTCCGTACGGCCTGAGTCGTTGCCGTAGCCGTTGTCGTCGCCGAGGCTCATGCCGCGTACGCCCCCTCAACCGTTGCCTGAACCGGGTAGTACGACGGTAGCCGTGCGGGATGCCGCGCGGACGCGGTGTGGTGACTCGACATCAGGGGACGCAACCTCTGCCGGTGGGCACGACGGACGGATGGTGTGGGGGTGGGCGGGACTGCCCCTGGCGTGGAATGACAGCCGGTCAGACGGCCATTCCGTAGACGATGGTGAACAGGGTTCCGAGTGATCCGATGATGAACACACCGGTCAGACCGGCAACGATCAGCCCCTTGCCCTGCTCGGCGCTGAACGTGTCGCGCAGTGCCGTCGCACCGATTCGCTGCTTCGCCGCACCCCATACCGCGATGCCGAGGCAGAGCAGGATGGCGATGGCCATCACGACCTCGATCATTACGCGGGCCTCGTTGCCCAAGGTCCCGAACGGCCCCCAGTTCGGGGCGATTCCGCCGATGATGGTGGTGATGTCGCCCTTTTCAGCTGCCAGGATCATGTAAGTCACCGCCCCTGTTGGGTAGTTCATTGCCCCTGCCGCACGGCACGGGTCGCTCTCTATCTTCGCTGATGAAACTGCTCTCGCACGACGGCTTGACGGCTCTCTTTACCCGGATCCCGCACATTTGACCGGTCCGACCGCCCTGACCGGCGGATCGAAACGATGTATGACCGAATACGTATGGTTACTCTGTGTATCACGGAGTGTGACCCCGGGCAATGATTGCCATCCCGCCACCCTGGCCGAGAATTCTGAACATGCCCTGGTCAGCGCGCCGTACCTGGTCGGAGCGGGAGCCGGTCAGAGCAGTGGATGGCGTGGGACGGGTGGTCGGGGCGGCGTGGTCCAGGAGCGCGGTGGCCGGAAATCGCACCAGGTGCCGTCGAAGGGAAACGTTCCGGCCTCGGCGAGCCGGGCCACCGAGGTGCCCTCGTTCCGGATCGCCGAAGCCTCGTCCGCCGACCAGTAGACGGGGTGACCGGTCTTGTCGGCGAAGGACTGTTCGTCCTTCCACCGCCAGCTCCGGTCGGGTGCGACATTGATGTCGAGTTCGTGGTCGGTGATGTCGATGTCGTCACCGCGATGGATCCGCCGCTCCAGGTTTACGTACCAGCCACGGAACTTCCGTCTGCGGCCGAAGAGCCAGAGCACCGAGTGCGCTGCGTCGGTCGGCTGGTAGAAGAGTGCGTTGCCCATCGGCCAGCGGTCGGCGACCACCGGGTAGCCGCCGGGCGGGCGGTCGTCGGGCGCGATGTCCCGAAGGTGCGCCCCGTTCGGGAGTTCCGTACGCCACATGGGGGTACCGGTCTCCATCCACACCAGCTGGCCCCGGTCGGTGCGCTCGACGAGGCGTACGGGGACCGACGCACTCAGGTGGCCGCCGATGAAGAAGTTCCAGCGGAGGATCCGGCCCGGCTCGTCGTTCATGCCGTCGTTCATGTCGTTGATCATGCCCGCGCCAGGGAGGCCGGACACTTCGTCCGATTACCTGACGCCGCGCCACCGACGCCGTGCCACTGACGCCACGGCTGCCGCAGCCGCGTCCAGGTATCTCGCCGGTGACGATGCCTCAGTCGGAAACGATGCCCCGGGCGGCGAGGATCTCTTCCTTGAACGGGGTGCCTGTCCCGCAGTCCCCGGCGCTGGTGATCCGGCGCAGGTTCGGCAGCAGGCCGAGGCCGTCGAGCACCGTGTACGCGAGATCGTTGTCGAACGCGTAGAGCTGCGGGCCGGTGATTCCCTCGGCCCGCAGGCACTCGTCGATGCTGAAGGCCGGGTGAGCTTCTCGTCCTCGTGCATGAGCTGCTCGATGACCAGGAGCTTGAAGCTGAAGTCGCGGAAGGCGGCAGGTACGGCGGGATCCTGCACAGGCCCTCGGACACAGGCCCTCGGACGGGCCCTCGGACAGGCCCTCGGACACAGGTCCCTGGACACGGGCCTCCGGACGTGGGCCTTCGGACACAAGCCCCCGGACACAGGCCCCCGGAGTGCGTCGGCCCGCTGTCAGTGCCGCCTGCCAGACTCGTACACATGACCAGCAGCACCGGAACTCCCGTTCCGCTCCCGGCCAATCACCGCATCTCCGAGACGTACGTCGACTGGGCGCGGGCCCGTGTTCCCGGCGCCGAGGCCGATGCGCGTGACGCGCTGGAGCGGGCGGGCCGCGGCCGGTACCGGGCCTGGGAGAAGCCCGGACGGTTCATGGACGAGACGGAGCGCCTGGCCCCGGGCCTGCCCGCCGCCCATCTGCCGTGGTTCTGGGACACCATCGGGCACTGGATGCTGGAGACGCACCGCCGCTCCGCCGCCCGCGCGTACGGGAACGCGCGCACCGCGGAGCGCACCCACGGGCTGCCCGTCGACCCCGACTGGCGGTCGGCGAACCTTCGGCTGTTCGCCCGGTTCGGCGCACTGCCCGCCACCGAACTCAGCGGCGCCCCCGCCTGGCTGACCGAGGTTCACGGGCCGGTCGACGCGCACCGCGAGTTCACGCGGCTGCTGACCGTCTGGGCGGCGTCCCCCGGCGAGCTGCCCGCCGATCTGGCCCGCCGGGTCAGGGACTCCGCGCGCGCGGCCGGGCTCGGCACCGACGAGGAGGCGCGGGTGCTGGGAGAGGTGCTCGCGTCCGCTCCCGGCAAGGCCGTGCCGGACCGGTTGTTCGACGCGGCGCTCGCCCCGCTCACCGCCCACCCGCCGGCCGACGACCGGGCCGCCGCCCTGCTCGACCTGTTCCCCGAGTCGAAGAACGACGCGGCCGCCTGGCTGCGGCTGCTCATCGGCTGCGGGGCCGCCGACGCCGCCGCGACCGGCCGGATCGCCCCCGAGGGCGGCCTCGGTGAGTGGCTGCGCCGGTACGCCACCCGGTACTCCCACCGCACCGTCGCCGGCGGCGGGGTGACCCGCCAGGCCATGCCGGTCGAGCTCTTCGAGCTGGTGGCCCGGTTCGCGCCGCTGCTGAAGGAGGACGGCACCCCGGTCCGGCTCCACGAGGACCGCTACCGGTGGCCGCATCTGGACGCCGATCTGCTCGACGCCTGCCTCGCCGAGGGCGTCCCCGTCCACGACCCCGGCGCCACCGTCCCCCTGGAGTTCTGGGACAAGGAGGCGCGGCGCGACCTCAGGGCCCTCGCCGCCGACCCCGTGTTCGGATCCCGGCTCGAAGGCACGGTGCACGCCGGGCTCCGCTCCCGGGGCGGCACCGCCATCAGCCGCCTCCCGCACAATCCGGGAATCGCCGCCGAGGTGCACGGCCGGATCGAGAAGCTGCTCGACAGCCTCCGCGGCGGCGGGCTCGCGGCTGCCGACGAAGCGGTGGACGAGCTGCACGACCTCCTCGACCGGCCCACCGCCATCGCCCTGGACGGCATTGAGGAGGCGCTCGACGCGCTGGACCTCACCGGCCCGCTGGCCCGCGCCCTGCGCGCCGGGCTGCCCGAGGAGCTGGGCTGGCCCGTCATGGAGGAGGCCCTCGCCGAATTCCGGCCGGACGAGACGGTGTACGTCACCAGCACCTGGCCGGTGCTCACCCTGTACGGGGAGAGCCGCGCGTTCGCCGTCGACCACGCGGGCCGGCGCGGCGAGCACACCCTGGAGCTGCCGGAATGCGCCGTGCGCCCCACGGTGCACTGGGTCGGTGGCCAGTTCCTCGTCGCCTGGTCCGGCGCGGGCACGGGCGAGAGCAATGCGCCCGACACGGCGGCGTACTGGTCGGGCAGCCCCGCCGACATCTTCATGCCGGAGGAGTCCTACGGGCTGCGCCCCTACGGCGGCAGCATCCGGGGCGGCCTCGGCTATCAGTTCCAGACCCCGGACGGCGGCGGCCGGTTCGACGGCGGGAAGATCCTGCGGCCCGGCGGCACCGGGGGGATCGGCCACCGCGACTACCAGATGTACGACGGTCAGTACCTCTGGAGCACCACGGTGTTCAGCGAGGACCGCGGCGGCGGGTGGCTCCGCGTGGACCCCGCCACGGGCGAGCCCACCACCGACCGCCCCCTGCCCGGCTTCCACACCCCCGACTCGCGCCCGGACGGCACCAAGCCCTTCCCCGACCACCGGATCCTCGCCGAACTTCCGCCCGGCGCCCCGCCGTCCCCGCTCGGTCAGGACGGCCGGCTCACCGGCTGCCGGGTCGACTACCGCACCCCGTACGCCGGTCCCTCGCCCCGCGAGTTCGAGCTGGAGTCCATCGACGGCCGCACCGCGTCCTACCGCACCACCACCTGGGGCCGCCGCCCGTGGGGCATCCTCGGCCTTCCGTCCGGCGGTGAGGACGCCGTCGTGGTCGGCAGCACCACCGTCCGCTGTCACGCCGCCGAGGACAACTCGCTGCTCTGGCAGGTCCGGGGCTTCCCCGGCAGCCACCGCACCGGGCCGGTCCGGACCACCCTCGGTGAGCAGGCCGGGCCCGTGCCGCCGCCCGCGTTCTGGCACTTCCTCACCCCGCGCGACGAGCCCTCCTCCGGCGTACTCCGCGCGGTCACCGACGAGGCCGTGCGCGAACTGCTGTCGTCCGGCGCCGAGGACGCGCTGCCCGGGGTGGCCGATCCCCGGATCCGGCAGGGCCTCGCCCACGCGGCCCGGCTCGCCGCCGATGTGCTGCGCCGTCGCCGCGAGCTGTCGCACCGGGTGGCCGTCATGCGCTCCGGACCGGTCGTCGAGCTGCCCGACCCGGAGCCCGACACCCGGCTCGTCCCGGCCCTGCACGGCCTGCTGCCCCAGCTGCGGGGGTACGAGGAGCGGCCGCCGCAGCCGCAGCCCGCCGTCCTCACCGCGGTCGCCGCCGACGGCCGGTATCTGCGCGGCGAGATCGACGACGAGGTACGGGTGCTGGCACTGCCCGCCCCGCCCTCCGAATGGGTGGTGCTGACCGGCCGGATCGACGCCGTGGCCTGGCGCGCCGCGGTCGCCGCCACCCCGGACGAGCACCGGCGGGCACTCACCGCGCTGCTCGGCGTGTGGAGCCGCCAGCCGTTCGCGGAGCCCGGCACCACCTGGCGCACCGGCCGCGCCCCGGAGCCCCGGATCGCCGAGCTCCGCTCGTCCGGTGTCCCGGTGGCCTCCGGCCCGGTCCGCAGCGACCTCGTCCCCTTCCTCCAGCGGGCCGCCGACCCGGCGCCCGCCGATGCCGAGGAGTGCGAGACCCGCACCATCGAGGGCGACGACGCCACGAGGCTGCCCCGCCTGCTGGCCCTGCTCGCCGAGCGCGGCCCGCTGCCGGTGCCCGAGGAAGCCGTGGACCTGTTCCGGTGGCGTACGGGGGTGCCGCGCGCGATCGCCGCCCTGGTCCTCGACGGATTCGCCGGCAGCGACGACTACGCGGTCCACCTCAAGCTGTGCCGCGCCAAGCCGTACAAGGCCGACCGGGTCCTGATTCACCAGTACGACGTCGCGCGTATGGACCTCCGCCCCGAGGGCCGGCGCGCCGTGCTCGCCGCCGCCCTCCCCGCCGATCCGGCGGACCTCTGGTCCCCCGGCGGGATGACCGCCGCGGCGGACCGGATGGCCACCGAATGGTGCGCCCGGCTCGCGGTCACCTCGTACGCCGACGACGGCAGCCATGCCGCCGCGCTGGCCAAGGACCACGGCCTGCCCGCGACCTGGGCCTCCGCCCTGCTCACCGGACACCTGGCGGAACCTCCGCAGGACGCCGACGGGATACGGTCCGCCGTCACCGCCCTCACCTGGGCCTTCACCGAGCGGCCGGCCGGCGACCCGGCCACGAAGGGCGCCCGCGCGCTGCTCGACCGGCTCACGGACATCCCCGCCGATCAGCTCACCGCTCTGCGCGCCCTGGCGGACCGCACGACGGCCACCCCGGTCCCGCCGGGCCAGTACGAGGCCAACCCGCTCTTCAGCGTCCCGGACCTGGTGGACGAGGTGGCCGCGTCCCTGGGCGTCGGCCGCGACGCGGCGGCCCTCCACCTCCAGCTGCACGCCTTCGACCGCCCGGCCGACCGCACCGTACGCCGCTGGAACACCTGGACCCTCGACCACCACCGCACCGTCCGCAAGGAGCTCACCGCCGCGAAGGCCCCGCGCCCCGCCCCCACGACTCCGACCGCCGCCGTCCCGCTGCCCGCGCACGAACGGTTCGCCCGTGCCTGGGCGGAAGCCGGGGCTCCTCCTCGGCGGTGAGGTACGGCATCGGCCGGTCCTGACGCTCAGGGTGCCGCTCGCCGGGCACGGTGCGCGCGGACCCGTCCGCGGCTGGCGCACGACGGGGAGGGGCACCACCGGCGACGGCCGGCGGGATCGGTGAACACACCACGGCAGTCGTCCTCGGGGCACACCTTGAGCCCGGCCCGGTCCGTGCCGGTCAGGTGGTCCGCGGCCTGCCGCGCGATGCGAACGAGGGCTTCGCCGACGGTGGTCGGCGAGCTGCGGCGCAGGCGGTCGCCGCCGGTGAGTTCCACCGGGTCGTCGGCGGCGAGGAAGTCGCCCAACTCCGCGACCGCTTCGTCCGGAGGGGTGCGGTCCTGGGTGGTGGCGAGGGCCAGGACACGCAGGCACTCCCGCAGCCGCCAGGTGCGTTCCAGGTCGGCGTGCGTGGGCCTGCGGTGCGGCGCCAGCTCGCTCACCCCGAGCCATTCCGCCAGCCGCTCCGCCGAGTCGAGGCGTTCGATCGGGTGGCTGCTGAAAGTGCGGCCGCTCGTGGCGAGCAGGTTGAGCCAGGTGGCGCCACAGTCGAAGCGGAAGCTGTGCGGGGAGTCGGCCATGCCCCGAGTGTAACGCCTCAGGCGTTACGTCTGTTAGCGTCGTAACGCCCTGCCCGTTACGCACTGACGAGGAGGCCGACCATGGCCGATTCCGGACCCGCCGACTCCGAGCCCCTCTCTCAGCGGCTGACCGCTGCCGTTCTCGACCGAGAGGAGGGCTATCGGACGCTCGACACCCTCCAGGACCCCGCGACCCAGTCGCTCTTCCTCTGGTTGGAGGAGGTGGCTCCGGGCTTTCCCGACTGGCTGATCACCGTCCTCTTCGGCGGTACCTATCAGCGCCCCGGACTCTCCCCGCGCGACCGGCAGTTGGCGAACCTGGCGGCGCTCACCGCGCTAGGCGGCGTCGATCCGCAGCTGGCCGGGCAGGTCGTCACCTCGCTGCGGGTGGGCCTGAAACCCGAGGAAGTGGTCGAAGTCTTCGTCCATCTGGCGCCGTACGTCGGCGTTCCCAAGGCGCTGGCCGGCCTGCGGGTCGCCGCCGCGGCGCTGGAGGACGCGGCCCCGCGCGAAGCGGACCGGAGCGACCTCGGGTGAGCGAAGGGACGGACCACATGACGGGGCAGACGGTCAGGACCGTACTCGGCGACATCGCCCCCGGCGGCCTGGGCGTCTGCGACGCCCACGACCACCTTTTCCTGCGAAGCCCGCGCCTCCCGGGCGAGGAGCTCGACGACGCCGCAGCGGCACGGTGGGAGCTGGACTCCTTCGCGCAGGCGGGGGGACAGGCCATGGTGCAGTGGACACCCTGGGGCATGGGGCGGTGGCTGTCCGCCCTTCCCGCGCTCTCCCGCGCCAGTGGCGTCCACCTGATCGCGGCGACCGGCCTGCACCAGGCGAAGCACTACGAAGGCGACCGGTTCCCGCACGGCGTCGACGAGTTGGCGGACCTCTTTACCCGGGAACTGACCCAGGGCCCGGTGAGAGCAGGCCTGATCAAGGTGGCCGGCGCCTTCCACCGCCTGGACGAGCACGCCCGCCGGACGATGGCTGCGGCGGCGGCCGCCCACCACGCCACCGGCGCACCGATCGGCGTCCACCTGGAGGGCGGCACCGCAGCCCTGGAAACCCTCCAACTCCTCTGCGCGGACCACGGCGTACCGGCCCACCGGGTGATCCTCGGCCACCTTCTCCGTTACCCCGATCCCGCCGTCCACCTGCGCGTCGCCGAAGCCGGGGCGTACCTGGCGTTCGACGGGCCGTCCCGGGCCCATCACGCCGGTGACCACCGACTGGTGGAATGCGTGGCGGCGCTCGCCGACGCCGGGCACGCCGACCGTGTGCTGATTGGCGGCGACACCGTGGTGGCATCGGCCCGCTCGTCGGCGGACGGACCAGGGATGCGTCACCTCCTGGAAGGGGTCAACCCCCGGATCGCCCAGGAGATCGGTAGCGACGTGGCCCACGCGATCTTCATCGAGAACCCCGCCCAGGCCTACGCCGCATGCTGGCGGCCCCCCGTGCGGGCGGCGCCGTAGACGTTGCCCTCGGGGTCCTCGCCGTCGGCGCGCGAACGGGCCCCGGGCCCGGCGGGTGTCGGCTCTCCCCAGCGGTGGGGCTCGGCGCTAGCCGGCGGGTTCGGCGAAGTGGTCGAACTCGCCCGCCATGACGCCCTTGCTGAAGGCTACCCATTTCGCGTGGGTGGTCGTGACGATGTTGGTGGGGTCGCCGGTCTCGCGGAGGTAGACGAGTTCGTCCGGTCCGAAGGCGATCTCGATCCAGGGGCCGGGGCCATCCTCGCCCTCGGGGGCGGCGCGGACCCAGGTGAGGTCGGCGGGGATGCGGGGAACGTCAGTCACGGGTGCGGTCCTCCTTGATCGTGCGTACGAGGGCGGCCCAGGCGGTGGGGGTGGTGTGGAGTATCGCGCCGGTGGGGTCGCCGGATTCGGTGAGGCCGACCGTGCCGGGGGTGGGGATGGCTACGTGTATGCAGGACTCGCCCTCGCCGCAGTACGAGGACTTCTGCCACATGTGAGTCGGCATCTCGGATTCCTTCACAGGTTCTTGGCGATGTTGTGTACCAGGTCCCGCGACTCGGCAGCACCCAGGGCAAGGGACTCCAGGCGGGCCAGGACCTGGCGGTATTTGTGGAGTTGGGCTTCGGCGTCCAGGAGGACGATGCCGTGTGCCTGATCCAGCTGAACGGTGTCCAGCTGCGGGGCGGGGCCGTGGACGTAGTAGATGGGCTGGCCCGCTCCTGGATATCCGCCCGCCTTGAACGGGACCACTTGGATCGTGATGTGCTCGCGCTCGCTCATGGTCAGGAGGTGGGCCAGCTGTTGCCCGGCCATGGTCGACCCGCCGAATTCCATGTGCAGGGCTGCTTCGTGAATGACCGCGTGGTACGGGAGCGGGTCCTCCCGGAAAACGATGCTCTGACGCTTGATGCGGAAGGACAGCCGGTGCTCGATCTCCGGAGGCGGCAGGGCGGGAACCACCTGGCGGAAGACCTCGCGCGCGTGGTCCGCGGTCTGGAGCAGTCCGGGCAGTCCGGCCGTGTGCGAGGTGCGCAGCGCGGTCCCGTGGTGTTCCAGTTCCGCCAGGTCCAGCAGGCCGCGGGAGAGGGTCTCGCGGTACTCCTCCCACCAGCCTCGCCTGCGGTCGCCCGTCATGGCGGCCAGCGCGTTGACCAGCTCGTGGTCCGAGCAGTCGTAGTGGCAGGACAGCGTGCGCACGCGCTCGGCGCTTACGCCGTAGCGGCCGGCTTCGATGTTGCTGATGCGAGCCTGGTTGCCGCCGATGAGCTTGGCGGCCTCGGTCGCGGTGATTCCGGCGCGCTCGCGCAACTTGCGGAGTTCCGTTCCCAGCCGTTGACGGCGGGCTGTTGGTGCGGTGCTGGCTGACATCACTTGCTCCCCGGCTTGGTCACCCACACGAGGGTATCTGGAATGCATTCCGCGAACTTCATGGAAAGTATTCCATGTTGAGCTCTAGTCTGTGTCTCAGGCCACCCGCCCGGAAGTACCCCGCTCGACGGAGCGGCCTCGTCACCGGGCATCCCGAAGTGCATCCGCCAACCTCCCTCCGTGAACGGAGACTTCCATGGTCAGTGCCACGGTATCCCCGCCCTGGACATACACCCTCCAACTCCCGCAGGATCCCCGCGCCCCCGGCGTCGCCCGCTCCACCCTCCGCAACGTCCTGCGCGTCCACGGCATGCGCGAACTCACCGAGACCGCCGAGCTGTTGGCGAGCGAACTCGTCACCAACGCCTACCTCTACTCCTCCGGCCCGTACTCCCTGCGCCTGCGCGACGCCGGACGAAGCCGCATCCGGCTGAGCGTGTGGGACACCGATCCGCACATCCCCGCACCCTTCCGGTGGAGCGCCCAGGCTCCGGATGAACTGGCCGAGCGCGGGCGCGGGCTGTACCTCGTCACGCTCTACGCGGAGTGCTGGGGCGCGTGCCCCATGCGCGGCGGACTGCCGGGGCAGGGCGGGAAGCTGCTCTGGGTGGAGTGTGCGGCCAAGGAGTAGGGGCAGGCGCGGTAGTGGGAGTCAGGCTGCGCTCTGAGGCGCCCGAGGCCGGGGGCGGGGCATGGCCAGGGGCGCCACCGTGGTGATCGGTGGCGCCCCGGCGTGCCTGTCGGACGGGTGCGGCCGTTACGCGGACGGCGCTCGGCCCCGTCGGTGCCGACGATCCGGCACCCTTTTCAAGGGCTCAAGCCCGGCGTCGGGCTCTGCTGGTGATGATACGGATGGGGGCGTCAGGGCTGGATGCCGTCGTACTGGAGGACGCGGTAGGGCGTCTTGCCGTGGTTCACGGACTGCCACTGCGAGGCGATCAGGGTCAGGGACGTCGCGCTCGCACTGCCGGGGTGGATGTATCCGCCGTACAGGAACGGGAGTTGGGGCCTGCCCCAGTGGTGGGGCGGCAGGCCGTCGCCGACGATCTGGGGCTTGGGGGCGGTCCACACGGCGTCGGGGCGGGCGGCGGTGCGGGTGCAGATCGAGTAGTCGTCCACGTCGAAGTAGCTCATGCAGTACGTGTTGCCGATCCGCTTCACGGAGAACTCGCCGATCTTGTTGCCGGACAGCATGATCGACGGGCCCACCGCCGTGGTCCACTGCCAACGGCCGTCCAGGAACGCCCAGTTCTCCTGGGCGCCGAAGTTGCCCGCGCGGAACTCGTCCGGCCGGATGCGGAACAGCTGGATCGCTCCGCCGTCGGCGGTGTTCGCATGGGTGCCGTTCCAGCGCTTGGAGAAGATGTACAGCCAGCCGTCGGGGTCGATGCCCGCGAACGACCACATCCCGTACATGGACTGGTTCGAGCCCTGGGTGTCGCCGGCCCAGTGGTACGGGTAGTCCTGCCAGGTCACGCCGTAGTCGTCCGAGTACGCGACGCCCGACATCAGCGAGCCGTCGTAACCGGCCGGGATGTTCTCCCACAGGGCCACGGACGTGTACTGGATGTAGGTACGGCCGCCGAACTCGATGCAGTCGTTGGGAATGCGGGAGATCTCGAAGCCGTGCCCGTTGTCCGCCCAGTGCGCGTAGTCGAAGCACTGGTTGGCGGCGCCGCCGGTGGGCATCGCCCAGGAGAACGAGATCGGGGACGCGCCGGAGGCGTCGAAGTTCGCCTGGTTCAGGATCACCGGGGAGCCCAGGTAGGGGTCGGCCTGGGCGATCCCGCCGAACGCGTCGCCGAACACATAGCCCCAGGTGTTGTCGTGCTCCCGGTAGTACGGGATCGCCAGGTCCCCGGAGCCGAGCCCCTGCGCGCTCGCCGAGTCGCCGGGCTGCTCGCACAGCGGGGTGCCGGTCTGGAGGAGCCGCGCGGACGGCTTCCCGGCGGCGTCGGCCGGTACGGACCTGTCGCTCGCGGCCGCCATGCCGGGGGCGGCCCCCAGCAGGCCGGCGCCGAGGGCGAAGCCCATGCCTGCCTTGAGCGCCGACCGGCGGGTGGCGGCCCGGTGCCCGGGCTGCGAGGGGGTGGGCATGTTCGGTCCTCCGTGTGTCTGGGGCGGGGCGGGGGGAGAGAGGTGCGACGGGTCGTCCGTGTCAGGCCTTGCGGAGGCGTCCGATGATGCCGTCCAGGTCGCGGAGGAACAGCGGTACGCGGAACTCGTGGCTGCCGGGCTCCTCGTGCGCCTCGTACGGGATGCCTGCCCCGTCGAGGAGACCGCGGAACTCGCGCTGGCCCTGGAGCACGTTGTCCTCGCTGACCTGACTGAACCAGGGCACGGGCCGGCCACCGGTGCCGGCGACCAGGAAGATCCGCTTGTTGCGGTAGCTCTCGATGCGCTCGACCGGGTTGTCGGCGCTGACCCGGGCCTCGTCCCACAGCGGAGCGCCGTAGACCGTGCCGCCCGCCAGGTCCGCGGCGGCGGAGGACACATTGGCCCAGTGCACGACCGCGCCGAGGTTGCGGCGCAGGCTGGCCGGGCCGGAGTGGGCGCTGACCGAGGCGAAGTGGCCGTAGTACTTCGCGGCGTACTTCAGCGCGCCGAAGCCGCCCATCGAGAACCCGGCGACGGCGCGGCCGTCGTACTCCGCGTACGTACGGAAGTTCGCGTCGATCCACGGGAGCAGCTGGGCGATGTGGAAGGTCTCCCAGTTCCGGGCGCCGGTGTTGGAGGCGACCGGGTTGGAGTACCAGCCGGCGTGGCCGCCGTCGGGCATCACGACGATGATCGGCTTCCCGGCGGTCCAGTCGCGGACGCCGGCGCGGTCGAACTCGATGAAGTCCGAAGTGAGTCCGCCGCCGTGGAAGAGGTAGAGCACCGGGTAGGTGCGGCCGCTCGTGGCGTAGTCGTCGGGGAGCAGGACGTTGACGCCGGGGTTCCAGCCGATCGCGTCGGTCCGGAAGCGGTAGTACTTCAGACGGCGGTCGCTCTCGTTGTGGTCCACGATGCGCAGCCCGAAGCCGTCACCGGCCGCGCTCGCCGCCGTGGCCGTCGCGAGGACGCCCCCGGCACCGAGCGCCAGCGCGGCGGAGAGACCGCCCGCGGTCTTCAGGACGTTCCGGCGGGTGGGGTGGTGCTGGCTCAACTCGATCTCCT
>NZ_ML123047.1:899935-900602 GCF_003846175.1 Streptomyces sp. ADI95-17
TGATCCCGTTCTGGAACTGCTGGAAGCGCCCGCCGAGCGAGGAGTCCCGTTCACCCGTGATCGGCCGGCCCAGCGGGCCGCCGGGGCCGCCCGTGCTGTCGTACTTCGCCGCGATGGTGCCGTACGGGACCAGGTCGTCCAGGTTGTTGTAGCGGCGGGGCGTGAAACCTCTGAGCCCGTCGCCCCACACCCGCTCCTCGGCTACATGCCCGAAGTCGTACTCCTCGCGCACCACCGGCTGGGTGTGGGCGGGGTCCGCCCAGCGGAGGAACAGCGCGACGTGGTCCGTGCCGCCCGAGTCGCGCAGCAGGGCGTCACCCGGCTGCAGGTCGTTGGCGGGGATGTCGAAGGTGACGTCCCACAGGCCCCAGGTCGTCAGGGACGTACCGAGGTTCCAGGCCATCGACACATAGCCCGAGCAGTCCGGCCGGTAGCAGCCGAACTGGTTCTGATGGCAGCCGCTCTGGCTGTACGGGACCTGCTCGGCGATCCACGACCACGCACGGTCCATCGCCTCGCCGCGCCCGATCGGCCCGCCCGGCTCCGAGGCGCTCGCGGCCGGTGCCGTACCGAACATGACCGCCAGGGCCGCCAGGGCCAGCGTCACCGCCCCGATCACCCGCCGAAGACTCGGCGGTGCGAATGAGTTCATGACTGCCTCCCCGTC
>NZ_ML123047.1:900627-915018 GCF_003846175.1 Streptomyces sp. ADI95-17
CGATCCCGTTCTGGAAGAGCTGGAAGCGCCCGCCGAGCGAGGAGTCCTCCTCGGCACGGACCGGCCATCCGAGCGGCCCGTCGTGGCCGCCCAGCCCGGCGTACTTCGCGCCGATCGTGCCGTACGGCTGGAACGCCTCGGCCATCAGTTCCCGGGCGTAGCCCTCCGCCTGCGGGTAGCGCTCCGGGTACGCGGAGCGCTGGACGGCCTGGGCCAGTTCACCCGCGGTGTCCCAGTCGGGCTCCATCTGCTGGGCCACCTCGAAGAACTTGTTGGCCGCGAAGTCGACGTCGAGGCACTGGGCGGGTTCGCACCAGCCCATCGACGGCCGCTGCTGGAAGACACCGAGCGAATCCCGGTCCCCGCACGCCAGGTTGTTCATCCGGGACTCGACCCAGCCCGTCTCGAAGCCGGCGAGCATCACCTTGTCGGACACGCCGCGGCGCTGCCCGACCTCGTACACCTTGCGGGTCACCGCGATGTCCCGGTCCGCCGGGATGTCGCAGAACAGCGCGGCCGGGGCGGAGTTCCCGAGAGGACCCGGCACGTCGGCCGCGTTCCGCGCGAAGGCCGGGTTGCCGAGGCCGGTCGCGGCCACCACGGCCAGCAGGACAGCTGATCTCCACATCGCGCGTCGTCGTTCGGTCGAGCCACGCATCCGACTGCTCCTTCGATTCGGAATAGCCTTGCGGGAAAGGGGAGTTGGAGGAGAGTGCGTTACAGGTGCGCCGGTGTCAGAACCAGCTCTGGTACGGGGTGTCGTTGCACGGCCAGGTGCGGAAGCCCAGGGAGCTGTCGTCGATGCACCGCAGGGTCGCCTGGTTCTGGAAGCGGACGGTGCCGTCGGACCAGACCTTGATCCACCAGCTCTGCTCCGGGGTGGAGCCGCACGTGCCGACGGTACGGAACCCGTTGTCGCTGTCCTCGATGCAGCGTCCCGTGTTCACGTTGCGCAGCTGGCGCGTTCCGTCCCCCCAGACCTTCACGTCCCACAGCTGCGGGTTGCTCCCGTTGCAGCTCCACGTGCGGAACCCGTCGTCGGTGTCGTCCATGCAGCGGCCCGTGGCCTGATTGCGGAAGCTCTGGGTGGCGTCGGCGGCCCGCGCGGGGGACGCGGAGCCGTTCCCGGCAGCCAGGGCCGTGCCCGTCGACGCGGACAGGGAGGCGAGGACGAGGACCCCGCCGATCAGGAGCGAACGCGTGCCGCGCATGGGCTGTTTCCTCTTCCTTCCGGTGACTGTCGGGACCGCAAGCTAGCTGTCGGGCCGCCGGGTACGACATCCGGAACGATCCGGAGTGACAGCCTGCGAAGCGAACACCGACACTCAGCGGACAGGCATGGACGCGGGCACGGAGGCGGGTACGGAGGCGGGCACGGACGTGGGTACGGACGTGGATATGGGCTTGCCCGTGGGACGCAGGCAGTCGGGAACCCGGGGATGATCCGCCGTACGCACGGCAGGCAGCCAGGCGGAGGCGTCGGCGGCGGAGGAGGAACGGGCCGGCAGGCGGACCCGGTACCACTCGGTGGAGCTGGCGTCCGACTCGTCGATGATGGGGATGCCCCGGGGGAGTCGGCAGACGACCGCGAGGACGTCGCCGTGCCACACCCGTACCGGTACAACGTTGTCGACGGTGTACGGCTTGAGGGGGTCGATCGCCAGGCCGAGGCTGCACTGCGGGTTCCGGTCCGTACGTTCCCGGCACCCGTCGTCGGCGTTGAACACCCGCAGCCGGGCCGGTGGTTCGCCCTTCGCGTCCGAAGCGGCGCCGCCGGCGGTGTGCGACCAGACCGTCGCGGCCACCGAGCACACCGCGACGGTCACCAGAGCGGCGCGGAATCTCCACCGCCGGCGTACCGGACGGGGTGCCGTCGACCGTGCGGCGATGCGTGCGAGCAGGCTCTCGGCGCTGTGCGCGGCGCGCTCGGCGTGGGTCCGGGCGAGGCAGTCGGCGGCCAGGGCGCGCCAGAACGGCGGCAGCGCACTGTCGATCCGCAGCGGTGCGCGTCCGTCGGCGTACTCCTGTACCGCCGCGCCGCGTGCCACCGGGGTGGCGCCGGGGAACGGCGAGGCGCCGGACGCGAACGCCTCGTGGACCATGATGCCCAGGGCCCAGATGTCGGCACTGGGCCGGACCTCCACACCGTGCTCGCCCAGCGGGGCCTGCCAGCGCTCGGGCGGGAGGTAGTCCAGGGTGCCCATCGGTGGCGCGTACCCGTGGGTGCCGTGGGTGCCGGTCAGTTCGGTGGCGAGCCCGAAGTCCGACAGCTTGAGCGCGCCGTCGGCCATCAGCAGGATGTTCTCCGGCTTGAGGTCGCCGTGCACCCAGCCGCTGCCGTGCAGATGGGCCAGCCCTTCGCAGATCTCGGCGAACAGCCGGGCGACGTCCGCCCCCGCGACCCCGGTGCCCCCTGCGACCCCCGCGTCGAACAGATCCCGCAGACTGCGCTCGGCCCGCTCCATCACCAGCACGATCGCACCGTCCAGGAACGCCCGGTCCGGATCGCTGATCACGACGGAGTCCAGCAGCCGGATCAGCCTCGGATGGCCGGCCCGGCGGCCGAGCTCGACCTCCCGCCGGGCGGTCTCCGCGACCTTGCGGGCCTGGCGCGGCGCGAGTCCCGCGGTCGGCAGGAACTTGAGCGCGACCTCTGCGGGTTCCGGTCCCGTTCCCGGTTGCCGCGGTGGACTGTCGACCTGGCGGCCCGCGTACACCGTCGCCCAGCCGCCGGAGGCGATCGGCTCGGTGACCTCCCAGCCGCCGACCCGGTAGCCGCGCGGCAGCAGCTCCGTACGGTCGCCGTCCGCCTGCGGGCCGTCGCCCCCGGCGGAGCCCCGGCTCAACTGACCGTCTCCCGCCCGTGGTTGCGTGTGGCGGCCCGGGGCGGCAGCAGCGCCAGATGCTCCTCCCGTACGAGTCCGAACCGCAGCGCGATCCCGACCAGGGCCTCCCGCTTCCCGTTGCGGCGCGCTCCGCCGGATCCCTGCTCGGGCGGGGCGCTGATCCGCATCTTCTCCTCGGCGAGGTAGTCGATGTGCGAGCTGACCGCCCGCGCCTTCAACCGGCCGCACACGGCGTGCCCCTTGAGCCGTTCGACGATCTGCGGAGTGGTCGGCACGGCGACCGGCGACTCGTCGCGCAGCCGGGGTTCGCAGAGCGCGACCAGGATCAGGAAGTAGAGGGCCGTCTCGTCCAGCGAGTACGCCATGACGGTGCGGCTGCCCCACTGGCCTGCCGCGCCGGCGGGGTCCGGACAGGGGTCCAGATAGACGTGGTCGGGTGCGAACACCTGGAAGGAGACGGTGGTGTCGCGGCGGGTGGGCAGTACGACCCGGGAGAACTCGAAAGGTATGGGCGCGCCGGCCCGCCGGGGCGGAACCCGCAGGTACTCTCCCGCGCCCTCCGGGTTCTCCACCAGGTAGCTCTGGGTCGTGCTGTGGTTGCTGAGCTGCCAGTGGTCGTCCGTCACCCGGATCTCGCCGGCCAGCCGGGAGATGGCCTCGTCGTCGAGGCGCAGTTCGACCGGGGTCGTCGCGGAGCCCCGTCCGAAGCGTGCTGTCTGTCCCGGGCCGAGCCGCAACGTCACGGGGTCACCGGACGGTGCCCCTCCGATGTCGTCGCTCCGCCGCGGCAGATAGACCACGATCCCGCTCAGTGCACCCACCTCGCCCCCGTGCCGGTGAACTTCCACACCGGCCGAACGTTACCCATCAAGGGGGGCCGTTCCCGTCCGGATTCTGGTCGTTTTCTGTCTGCCGCCGGACCGCCGCCCGACCGCCGCCGGCCATCGGCCGTGGCGCGGTTCCGCCTCGGGAGCGAGGGTCGTCGCGGCCCGCGCCGGGCATCCAGCTTCGGGTTCTCGCGCCGGGAGGTGAGGCCGGGCCGGACGGGCTCCACGGTCGGTCCGGCGCCGGTGAAGAAGTGTTCGATATGGGGTGCGACTTTGCCCGCTTTGGCGAACTGGCTCGATTTGGTGCATCGGCTGCCGCGCTGTTTACGGAGCGTCCAACACACAGGGCCCGGATCGCGTGGATCCGGGCCCTGTGTGTCAGGTGCGGTGGGAAGGCGCGGGCGCCTCCCGGGGGCTCGTCGTACGGCCCGTCCGATCAGGTCAGTTGCCCGCCTGCTTCATGGAGTTCACCGCGTCGGCGACCGAGCCCTGGTACAGGCCGAGCTTCGGGCTGCCCACCTTGACGTCCGGGCCGAGCTCGAAGTTCTGGGTGTCGGCGTTGGGCATGTGGTCGCCGTCGGCGAGCACGTTCATCTCGTCGACCCAGGTCACGCCGTTCTCGCCGCTCGGGTTGAGGTCGATCACCGCGATGGCGGCCGTCTTCGGCTTGACCGGGTACGCGGGCGCGCCGCCCAGGCCGCCCGGAACCGACGGCTTGATGTCGCCGCTGTGGTCCGAGGCCTTCGAGGCGCCCAGGCTGACCTGCGGGAAGTAGCTCAGGCCGCAGGAGTTGGCACCGGTGTTGTTGACCTCGATCACCTGCTGGGTGGACGAGCCCTCACGCGGGTAGACGCGCACCGACAGGTCCGAGCTCTTGCACGGGTGCTTGTAGGCGTAGCTGTCGCTGGTGTTGCCGCCCGTCGCGCTGCTGCCGCCGGTCGACCCGGACTTCGAGGTGCCCGTCTTCGTGGCGCCGGTGTTCTGCGCGGTGCCGCCGGTCTTCTTGGTGTCCGTGGTCGTCGCGTCGGTGGAGGGCTGGGAGGCGTCGGCCGAGGCGCCGGCGGAGGCGGCGTTGTCCGCCGGCCCGGCGGACTTCGTGCCGGTGTCGTCGCCGCCGCAGGCGGTGAGCGACAGGGCGAGCACGGCGGTGACGGTGGCGAGAGCGGCGGTGTGCTTGCGGCTGCGGATACGCATGGAATTCTCCCAGGATGAGCGTGAGACAAGGCCCGGATCCTGCGGCGAACCGCTCTCTCTGACCTCTTGACAACATAAGCATCCTGTGGGTCGCTCACGTTCCGCTGACGCCTCACTGACGTCCGGCTGACGTCCCCGAAGTGGCCTACGGGGAAATCGGCTGGTGCGTGGCCGGGCCGCCTGCGAGACTCCGCGCATGACTCATGGAATCGAGACCCACCCCGCCCGTTGAGCGCCCCGGAAGAGCGCGCCGCGCTCCCTCCCGCCTCCCTGTACTCCTGTGCACTGCGCCTTCTTCGCGCCGAGCCCGACGGCAGGCTCCCCGAAGGGGGATACGCGCTGCCGGACCCGCCGGAGCGCCGCCCCCGGACCAGAACTTCCTGGAAGTCCGCCTGCGCGGCGTTGACGGAGGTGCTGACGGAAGCGCTGACCCCTCCGGCATCCCGTACCGACACCGGCACCGGCACCGGCACCGACGCGCCCGGCGTGGCACGGGCCGCCGAAGAGATTCATCCGCGCCTCGCCGGACTGAGCATCCGGGGCGGACACGTCCAGTCCGTGGTGACCGGACTGCCGCTGGCGGACGAGGGCCGGGCGCGAGCGCTCGGCCGGTGCCTGACCCGTACGGGAACCAGCCCCATGGCGGTCTGTGTCGGCCTCGCCCTCCTGACGCGGCTCGGCGAACCGGAGGACGTCCCGTATCTCAGGGTCCTCGGCCGGCTCCGGGACCTCGCCGACCACGCCGTACGGGCGCTCGACCCCATCGACAGCCCGGCCGCGGCTCTGGTGTGGCTCGGTCGTCACGCCAGGGGCCCGGAGCTGCGCGGCCTGGTCGACGTCCTGGCCGCCGGCGAGGAGTCCTCCGTAACCGGACGGCTGGAGGCGGTCCTGCGGAAGGTGAGGGAGGTGCGGCCCGAGACCGCCCGCCGGGTCGCCGAGGCCGTCCGGCTCGCCGACCTCCTGCGGGAGGCCCGTCCCGGAGAAACGGGGCTGGTGGCCGGGGCGGGACGGTTGCTGCGCCGGATGTCGAGCGCGAACGACTACCGGACCGAGGTCCTGGCCTGCCCGGTGGCCGTCGGCCTCTTCGAAGCGTTCGCCGTACGTGCCGCCGAACTGCCGCCCACCCTCGACCACCACGCGATCCTGCTGTCCGTCGCGTTCGAACTGCACAGTGGCCCGAGCCGCCTGCTGGAGTGGGGGGCGGGCCGGCGCGAGGCGCTGCTGGACCGCCTGGAGGCCGTGCTGGGCCGGCCGGACTGGCGGGCACTCCTGGCCGGAGGGTCTGCGGAGGACGGCGACCCGGCCGGACAGAGGCGGCTGGACTGGGCCCGGCGCACGGCCCGTCAGCCGTTCCGCCGCGATGCCGGGTGTACGGGCCCGGCGGGCCGGCTGAGGATCGAGGCCACCGTGCTCGACCCGGTGGATCCGGACATCGTCGAGACCCGCGTTCTGATCGACGGGCGTCCCCTGGTGCCGGCCGCCTTCGGCCGGGGCGGCGCGCACGCCCCCGAGTACCTGCTGGACAGCGGCCGCCTGCGGGCCACGGACGAACCACACGAAGTACAGCTCGCGGAGGCGTACTGCACCGAGGGCTGCTGCGGGGCGCTCCACGTCACCATCCGCCGGGACGGGGACCACGTCATCTGGTCCGACTGGCGCCGCCCGCTCCCGCCGCCCTCCCTGCTGCCCGCGCGCGAGCTGCCCGAGTACCGCTTCGAGGCCGCCGCGTACGACGCGGAGATCGCCCGTGCCGAGAACGACCACTCGTGGGCATGGCCGGCCCGGAAGACCGCGCGGCTCATCGCGGCGGGTGTGCGCGACCGGCCGGACCTGCTGACCCGCTGGGACGTCGAACAAGGCTGGATCGGCACCGACTTCAGGGACCGGGACCGCACGGTCGTGACCCTCGCACACCGCGCGGGCCCGTCAGCGGGCCAGGGCGCGGAGGGCGCCCACCGGCAGCACCTCGTGTGGCACATCCCGGACGACGGAACCACCCCCGAGCACCGGGCCGCCGCCGCGCTGCACCGACTCGCCACGGTGGACCCGAGGACGTACGGCGGGGGCGGCGCCGGACGGTCCGCCCGGTCGACCTGACGCCCCGTCGCTGCCCCCAATGACCCGTAACGGGACGGTCGGTGGCAGTACGGGATAGGCCGGGTGTTCGACGTTGAGCCCGGCATTGGGTCCTGGGGCCCATGCCGGGTCCGTGTCGCTGTGGTCGCATACGGATACCGGGGGGAACTGTCGCTGCGCCCACTCACAAAGCTGGGGAGACTCGCCGTGTCTGGCATACGAGAACTAGTGGTACCGGGTGGTGCTGACATGAGCACCGCCGAGGTCCCTCCGGGCCGGCAGCCACTGTCGCGCCCCTTGCAGGCGGTACTGATTCTCGTCCGATTGCTCTTCGCGGTCACGGTCGTCGGCGCGCTCGACGCGCTGCTCCTGGCCGCGTCGGTCGATGCGGTGGACGGCCGGCTGCTCGGCATGGTGCTGTACGCCTCGCTGCCCGGCATCGCCGGGTTCGTGCTGTCGTTCCGGGTGCGCACCGGGGGCGTCTGGGTCTGGCGCGGGCTGCTGGCCGTGAGCGCCTGGCTCACGCTCGGAGCGCTGGCCACGCTGGGCGACGCGAACGGCCAGGGCGTGGCCCAACTGGTGCTGCCCGTCGTCCTGATCGTCCTGCTGCTCCGGTCCCGTTCGCGGGCCTGGTTCCGGCTCACCGCCGAACAGCGCGCCGAGCACCGGCCGTTCAGCATCGTGCGGCTGATCAAGCAGCGGCGTGCCGACACCGGGCAGACCGCGATGGAGTACCTGGGCATGATCCTCGTGGTCGTCGCCCTCATCGGCGGGCTCGTGGCCACGGGGATCGGCGGGCAGTTGACCGGCCGGATCCAGGACGCCATCTGCCAGCTGACCGGTGGCGGCTGCGCGCCCTCCAGCGTCGAAGCCGGTAACGGCGGCCAGGGGAACGGCGGCGGCAGCGGTGGCGGTGGCGGAGGCGGAGGGTCCGAGGGCGCGACCGTGACCGGTGGGACCGGCGCCGGCACCGCGGGCTCGGACGCGACGGGCGGCAGTGGTTCCGGAGGCAGTGGTTCCGGCGGGGCCGGAGGCAACGGTTCCGGCGGTGCGAGCAGCAGCGGATCCGGTGGGGCCGACGCCTCCGGCGGGGCCGGCGGTACTGGTGGTTCAGAAGGAACCAGCGGTTCTTCTACAGGAGTCGACGCGGGTAGACAAAACCCGGTCCCCGGCACCCCCGACGGCTCGGGCGGCGGCTTCCTCGACGGCATCGTCGGCGACGACGGTCTGCTGGGCGACGTCACCGGGGCCATCGACACGATCACGCACCCCGGCGACACCGCCAAGGACGTCGTCGACCAGTACGCACAGGTCGCGCACAAGGCCGGCGGCAAGTGGGACAAGGGCCAGTACGTGGCCGCCGCCGCGGACATGACCAAGGGCTCCGGCGGCGGTGTCTTCACCGGGCTGCCCGGGTCCGGTACGCGGGTCGATTCGGCGGTACGTGACGCGCGGCGGCAGTACCTCAACGACCGCATCCCGCGGGGCGGCAGCGCGGCCGGCCGCAAGTACTGGTGGAACGGACTGACGCAGCAGGAGCGCGACCAGTACCTGGAGCTCCTCCCGGACCAGATCGGCGGCCTCGACGGGATTCCGGTGGCGGACCGCGACAAGGCCAACCGCCGCAACCTGCCGGATCTGATCTCGAAGCTGGAGGGCAAGACCGACAAGACGTCGAAGGAGCAGCTGGCCGGGCTGCGGGAGATCGACCGGCAGCTGAAGGAGGGCAGCCAGCCCCCGATGTACCTCATCGGCATCAGCGACGAGGGCAACGGGCGGGCGATCGTCTCCTACGGCAACCCCGACACCTCGAAGAACGTGTCGGCCTACGTGCCGGGGCTGAACACCTCCCTCGACGAGGAGTTCGCGAAGAACGACCTCAAGCGCGCCCGTGACACCGCGATCGGCGCCCAGGGCTACGACCCGTCCAGCGCCTCGATCGTCTGGCTCGGCTACGACGCACCGCAGACGCCGGACGGGCTGAGCAGCCTGGCGGTCGCGGGCACCGGCCGGGCCGAGAAGGGCGGCGCGGCGTACTACGACTTCATGGGCGGCATCGCGGCCACCAACCAGAACAAGGACCCGCACATCACGGCCATCGGGCACTCCTACGGTTCGCGCACCGTCGGTGCCGCGACCCAGAAGCTCGGGGGGATCCCGGGGGTGGACGACATCATCCTGGTCGGCAGCCCCGGGGTGGGTGTGGACCGGGCCGTGGACCTCGGGGTCGGCGCCGGGCACGTCTTCGTCGGCGCCGCGGCCAACGACCCGGTGACCAAGCTTCCGTCCAAGACCCAGGTCGTCGTGGGCGGGATCGGGATGATCCTGGGCGGCCCGGCCGGTGCGTACGCCGCAGGGGACCTCGCGGACCCGGGTGACGACGACCTCTGGTTCGGCAAGGACCCGGCGAGCAAGGCGTTCGGGGCGACGCGGTTCCCGGTGGACCCGGGCAAGCCCATGAGCTTCGACTCGCACTCCAACTACTTCAACCCGGCACGGGACGCCGTGTCCGCCGACAGCATCGCCCTTATCGTGTCGGGACACTCCGACCGGCTCAAGATGGAGGAACAGCGATGAGGCGCAGGTTCCAGATCGTTGCGGTGACTCTGGCTGTCGGCTTCGCGCTGTCCGCCTGCGGCAGCGAGAATGCGCAGTCGGGTGCGAACACGAGCACCACGGCCACCAAGAGCGACAAGAGCACCGAGGGCACCAAGGGGAACGGCATGGACATGCAGGAGGCTGCCGACCGGGCCGACAGCATGCTCGACGCCGTGCTGAAGAAGATCGACCCCGAGGTGCAGTGGGCCCACGGCCAGACGACCAAGGGCAGCTGCGACGTGACGCGCAGGCGCACCGTGATGACCATCGTCTCCGCGGAACGGCGACAGGGCTTCCTCGACCAGATCGAGCAGTTCTGGCGCGCGAGCGACTACCGCATCAAGGCGAAGAACGTCGACGAGCAGTTCCCGGCGGTCTACGCGGTGTCCAAGGACGGCTTCGGGATCAGCGTGAGCATCCGTGCCAAGGGGCAGGCCTTCTTCGAGGCGGACACCCCCTGTGTGAAGGAGTCGAAGGTCGCCGACCCCACGGCCGAGCCGAACGGGCCGGCCTACAAGGGCGTCTACCCGCTCCCGAGCCCCAATGTGCGCTCCGACTACTGGTCGGCCGCAGCCTCCTGACGGCCGTTCGGTCACCCGGTCCGCCGGGCGGACCGGCCCCGCGCATCCGGTGCATCCGGTGCGCCGGGCCGGGCGCCCGGTGCGCCGGTCCGGTGGTCCCGTGCGCCGGAAATGACGGCCCGGCACCCCCCGGTGACCCGGAAGACTCGCACACACCGTCGAAACCGCCCATGAACGGGGCCCCGATGGGGGATGGTTGAGGGGTGCGGAAATTCTGGGTGGTCGGTGGCATCGGTGTCGGCGTGGCCATGTCCTTCGTGGCGCTGCTCGTCGTCGGTACGTACTCCGCCGCCGCCGGACTCGAGGGTTCCGGTGGCGGCGGAGCTGTTGCGCTGGCCAAGGGGGCCGTGCCCGCGAAGTACCAGCCGCTGGTGCAGAAGTGGGGCAACCTCTGCCCCGCCATCAACCCGGCCCTGCTGGCCGCCCAGCTCTACCAGGAGAGCGGGTGGAACCCCCGGGCCGAGAGTCCCGCCGCCGCGCAGGGCATCGCCCAGTTCATCCCCGGCACCTGGGCCGGCCACGGGATCGACGGGGACAAGGACGGCGACCGGGACGTCTGGGACCCCGCCGACGCCATCCCGTCCGCCGCCTCGTACGACTGCGAACTGGCCGGGTACGTGAAGAAGGTGCCGGGGGACCAGACGGACAACATGCTGGCCGCGTACAACGCCGGTGCGTACCGGGTGATCCGGGCCGGTGGGGTTCCGGACATTTCGGAGACCCAGAACTACGTCACCATCATCCGTTCCCTGGAGAAGAGCTTCGCCAGGCCGGTCGGGCGCGTACAGCCCTCTCAGCAGGCGGCCGGGGCGATCTACTTCGCGCAGAAGAAGCTCGGTACGCCGTACCTCTGGGGCGGGAACGGCACGCCCGAGCAGAACGGGCGGTTCGACTGTTCGGGCCTGACCCAGGCCGCGTACCGGACCGTGGACATCGAGCTGCCCCGGGTGGCGAACGACCAGTACAACGCCGGACCGCACCCCTCCAGGGACGAGCTGCTCCCGGGCGACCTCGTGTTCTTCTCCGACGACCTGACCAACTCGCGGGCCATCCACCACGTGGGGCTCTACGTCGGCGGCGGGTACATGATCAACGCCCCGTACACCGGGGCCGTGATCCGCTTCGACAAGATCGACACCCCCGACTACTTCGGCGCGACGCGCGTGACCAAGGACGGGGCCGCGGCCCTTCCGACGGCCCGGCCGGCGGCATGACGCAACGGCGGCGGTGGCCGGAACTCTCTGTGAAGCCTGGGCCCTGAGCTGCGACGATGAGTCTCTCTTCGATAACGTCATGGTGATCATTCGGTGGAGAGTGGAACGCACGCACGGGGGAGGTCGTTCCCTGGGAGGACCAGGACGACCGATTCACGCAGTACCGGTCCACGCAGTACGGATCGGACGCAGTGCCGATCAGACGCAGTGATCGAACCGACACGGGGGTTCGTCAAAGCGGTGCACATGGGTGTGCCCGCGGCAGCAGACAAGGCAAGGGGCCGCAGCAGATGGCTGGACTCGCACTGGATGGGTCGAACCCCGACGTCAGCCTGCTCTACGACATCAACGGACTCGCGAAGTCCGCTCCCACCTGGTTCGACCGGGTCATGGAGTTCGTCGGTGAGTACGGAATCATGCTCGGCATGGTCCTCGTGGTCCTGTGGTGCTGGTGGAGCGTGCGCCGGCGCGGCACGGCCGACGACTCGGTGACGGCGGTCGCCGGCCTCGTCTGGGCGCCGCTCGCCGCCGGACTCGCGCTCCTGATCAACATTCCGATCCGCGGATTCGTGCACCGGCCCCGCCCGTTCAAGGACCACCAGGGGCTGGACGTCCTGGTGGCGGGGAAGAACGACTTCTCCTTCGTGAGCGACCACGCCACGATGGCGATGGCACTGGCCGTCGGGATCTTCGTGGCCAACCGGAAGTTCGGCATCGCCGCCATCGCGCTCGCCCTCCTGGAGGGCTTCTGCCGGATCTACATGGGCGTCCACTACCCGACCGACGTGGTCGGCGGATTCGCCCTCGGCACCGCGGTCGCCCTGCTGCTCGCCCCGCTGGCGATGATGCTGCTGACCCCGCTGGTGGCGGCGGTCTCGCGGACGGACCGGTTCGGCCGGCTCGTACGGTCGCGCCGGCCGGTGCCGGTGGCGGCCGCCGGGGGCCCGGCCGGGGCGTTCGGAATCCCCGAGCCGAGGCCGGGCACGTGCGGTGGCGACGGCGAGAAGGACCTCGCCGCCTAGGGCCTTTCGTTTGGATCAGGCCGGGCTCGCGTGCCCCGGTGCCGCACCTCGCCGCGTTGTCGTCGGTCGCCGACGCTCCTTCCCCAAGCTCTCGGCTCCGCTCGAGCAGGGGAGCCCCCATCCGACTCCCTCCTCCGCCTTGCGATGCACGACACCGGACCCCGCTCCCTGATCCGGCCTGATCCAAACGAAAGACCCTAGGAGACCCCGCTCCTCGACTAGAGCGCCTGCGGGAAGGCGAAGAGGCGCTCCGGGTCGTACCGCTTCTTCAGATCGGCGAGGCGGTCGGCCGCCGAACCGTAGTAGGCCCGGCGCCAGTCGGTCAGCGCCGGGTCTGTGTAGTTCTGGTACGCCGCTCCGGACGCGTGCCGGCGCATCGCCGCGTGGGTGTTTTTCAGCCAGTCCTGCTGGGCGGTGCCCGCCGTGCCGGGGGTCCAGGAAGCGATGTACTGCGCGAGCACCCGCGAGCCCCGGTGGACGAAGGCCGTCGACTGCGGGGAGACCCGGTTGATCGCCCCGCCGAGCGCGGTGAGCGCGACGGAGCCGCCGCCGCCGGACGCCGTCACCGGGATCCGGGCGAACGCCTCGGTCCGGTCGAGCAGGGCCTGCACCCCCGCCGGGGACAGCGAGCGGTCGTAGAAGTCGGACGCGGCGGCGTACGTCTCGCGCTGGAGGGTGCCCTGGGTGGTGCGGCCGGGCGTCGTCCCCGGCAGATGGCACTGCGCGTCGGTGATGCCCGAGCAGCCCGCGTACACGAGCATCGACTCCTGGTAGCTGCGGCGGCGCAGCGATACGGAGGACGCCGGGGCGCCGATCCGGTCGGCGAGGAGGTCGACGGCGTTCTGCAGATCGCCGTACGTGCCGAGGCTGAACGCGGCGACCGAAACGGTCGGGTTGCCGCCCCCGGGGCCGGCGGCGAGGTGCGCGGAGGACCAGATCTCGTCGGGCTGGGCCGGGCCCCACTCCTGCCAGGCCGAGACGACCGACCGGGCACGTGACCACGGCCACGACATGTACGCGGTGACGGTCTGCGGGACCGGACGGGTGCGGAACGTCAGCTCGGTGACCACGCCGAAGTTGCCGTTGCCCGCGCCGCGCAGCGCCCAGAAGAGGTCCGGGTGGTTCTCGGCGTCCACGGTGAGGGTCTTGCCGTCGGCCGTGACGAGGGTCGCCGCGGTCAGGCTGTCGCAGGTCAGACCGTATGCGCGGGAGGCGACGCCGTGGCCGCCGCCGAGGGTGAGGCCGGAGATACCGACGGTGGGGCAGGAGCCGCCGGGGATGGTCAGACCGTTACCGGCGAGGCCCTGGTAGACGTCGATGAGCTTGGCGCCCGCGCCGATCGTGCTGCCGCTCCCGACGCGGGAGAGCGACGAGACGTCGAGGACGAGGCGCCCGTTCCCGCTGGACCAGCCCGCGTAGGAGTGTCCGCCGCTGCGGATGGAGACGGGGGTGCCCGTGCGGCGGGCGAAGGCCAGGCACTCGCGGATGTCCGCCTCGTGCCGCACATAGGCGACGGCCGCGGGCTTCAGGTCGTCGAAGCGGGTGTTGTAGAGCTGACGGGCGGTCGGGTACGAGGCGTCCTGGGGCCGTACGAGGCTGCCGTCGAGGCTCTTGGCCAGGGCGGAGAAGTCCGCAGGCCCGGTGGGGGCGGTCTTCGACGGAGTCGGTGGAGCGGAGGAGGCGTCCGTGCCGCCCGAGGTGCCGGAGGCGTCGGACGGGCCGGTGGAGCCGCCGGAAGTGCCGCTGCAGGCGGTGGCGGTGACGCCGGTGAGTATCGCGGCCGCGCCCGCGGTGAGCAGGGTGCGCCGGGCGGGCAGGGGCGGCAGGTTCATCGGATCTCCGAGTCTTGGCGCTCATGGGCCGGCCGGCGGTGGGTGGGGGAGGCCGGGCGTGGGGGGATCGGCTGGAGAGATCGGGGACAGCGGAAAGGCGGGGGAGGCGGAGGGGGCGGGGGAGAGAGGAGTCAGGGTGCCGCGAGGTGTTCCGCGGCGTCCGTACGGGCCCGGTCTCTGGACCGGCGGGCCGGGCCGGAC
>NZ_ML123047.1:915049-936589 GCF_003846175.1 Streptomyces sp. ADI95-17
GGGCCGGGCCGGACCAGCCACAGGTGCAGCGCGCGGTGCAGAAGGAACCGCGTTCCACGGTGGTGGATCGGTGCCCGGCGGACGCGGGGGTGGGGGCGGTCGGCGGGACCTCGTCGGTGCGTCGGTCATACACCCGTCCACGGTACTGGCCGCGGCCACCCGGCGGTGTGCCCGGTGGGGGCGGCGTGACGGGGGACACGGGCCGTCGTTATCCGGAACGGACGGGCCTCTCGGGCAGGCGTTACGCGTTGGGGGTTGGCAGGCGATGGTGGTGCAGCAGCACAGGTCCGGAGGCGGGGCGCGCGCTGTCTGCGCCCTTGCCGTGGTGGGCGTGATGGCGGCGACCGCCGGTTGCTCGGCGGGCGGTGGCGGTGACCGGGCCGTGGCCGACGAGCGGGGCGGGACCGACTCCCTCGGCGCGGTCCGCCGCGCGGCCGCGGTGCTCGCGGGGACGGTGAGCGGGACCGGGACGGCGGCGGTGGCCGGCACCGCCCCGGACTCCGGCACCGGCACCGTCGCCGGGACCGCCGAGGTGCGTACGTCGATGGAGACCGCGGCCGGCGGGACGCGGGTGACCATCCGGGGCCGGGGCACGTACGACTTCCGCACCCGGACCGGCCGGCTCGTCGTCGTACTGCCCAAGGACGCCGCCGGTGAGGACGAGCACCGCCCCATCACCGAACTGCTGGCCCCGGGCGCGCTCTACATGAAGAACCGCGGCGCCGGAGTGCCCGCCGACAAATGGGTCAGGGTGGACACGACGGCCCTGGAGGACGGCAACCTCGTCACCGGCGGGGTGACCGATCCGATGGCCGCCGCCGAACTGCTGTGCGGGGCGCGACAGGTGACGTACGAGGGGAAGACCGAGCTCGCCGGGGTCGTCGTGCGGCACTACCGGGGGACGGCGGACATCGGACTGGCCGCGCGCGAGGCCGCGCCCGGCTCGCGCGGGGTGCTGGCCGCGGCAGCGAAAGGGTTCAGCAAGGTCACGGTGCCGTTCGACGCGTACCTCGACGAGCAGGGGCGGCTGCGCAAGGTGCGCCACCGGTTCAGCTTCGCCAACGAGGGACCGGCGGTGGAAGTGGTGTCGACCACACTGTTGTTCGGGTTCGGGGTGCCGGTCTCCGTACGGCTGCCGGACGGCCCTGACATCTACACCGGGCAGATCCGGCAGCGGTAGGGGTGCGGTACGGGGCGCGGGGTGCGGGCGGTGACGTAGGCATGCCGGTGCCGGTGAAATGGTCCGTCCGTGCCATGCGTGGCGCATGGTCCGCTCCCTAAGCTTGCCGGGAGGGGCACCGGGAAGTAGGCGACGGCAGTGAGAGGCGAGTGACGTGGTGACGCTCAGCGTGCGGACCGTATCCGATCAGGTGGCCCTCGCCGAGATCGAGCTCTGCGGCGAGCTGATGATCGCCGCGTCGGCCGCGATCGGGGAACGGCTCAGCGCGGACCGCATCGACGAGGTGCTCAACGTCCGCGTGATCACCGAGCGGACCACCGTCCCCCGGCAGGGATAGCGCCGGGGGTGTGCGCGGCGCCGCGGCCCGAGACCCCCGCCATCAGGTGCGGAGCAGCCGGGCGATCGCCTTCGTGGCTTCCTCGACCTTGGCGTCGATCTCCTCGCCGCCCTTGACCGCCGCGTCCGCGACGCAGTGCCGCAGGTGCTCCTCCAGCAGCTGGAGGGCGAACGACTGGAGCGCCTTCGTGGACGCCGATACCTGGGTCAGTATGTCGATGCAGTAGACGTCCTCGTCGACCATGCGCTGGAGGCCGCGGATCTGGCCCTCGATCCGGCGCAGCCGCTTGAGGTGTTCGGCCTTCTGATGGTGATAACCGTGTATGCCCCGGTCGTGGTCGGTGACGGGGGATTCCGTCTCCGTGGTGGTCCCCGCGGCCTCGGTGGTGGTCATTACTGCCTCCCGTTTTCCCTTTACCCTGCCGTTTATATACCCCTGGTGGGTATATCCTAACGAATTCATCTGAAACGTGACCGGGGGCCCGTGCTGATCACTGTGCCTGATGCGCGACACTGAAGAACGCCGGTTAGCCGTGGCCGGATGATGCGCCTAGCATCAGCCTGACCGAATCCAAAGCACCCCGAGGACCCCACGTGCGCTTTCGTCTGACCCCCAGGGAGACGAGCTTCTACGACATGTTCTCCGCATCCGCGGACAACATCGTCACGGGCTCGAAACTCCTGATGGAACTGCTCGGGGCGGACTCTGCCTCCCGAGTCGAGATCGCGGAGCGCATGCGGGCAGCGGAGCACGCGGGGGACGATGCCACCCACGCGATCTTCCACCAGCTGAACTCCTCTTTCATTACGCCGTTCGACCGCGAGGACATTTACAACCTCGCGTCGTCGCTCGACGACATCATGGACTTCATGGAGGAGGCCGTCGACCTGGTCGTGCTGTATCAGGTCGAGGAACTCCCCAACGGCATTGCCCAGCAGATCGAGGTGCTGGCCCGGGCGGCCGAGCTGACCGCCGAGGCGATGCCCGGTCTGCGGACGATGGACAATCTCACCGAGTACTGGATCGAGGTCAACCGCCTGGAGAACCAGGCCGACCAGATCCACCGCAAACTGCTTGCTCATCTCTTCAATGGCAAGTACGACGCCATAGAGGTGCTGAAGCTCAAGCAGATCGTGGACGTGCTGGAAGAGGCGGCCGACGCGTTCGAGCACGTCGCCAACACGGTGGAGACCATCGCGGTCAAGGAGTCCTGAACCACGTGGACACCTTTGCGCTGATCGTGACCATCGGTGTCGCGCTCGGCTTCACGTATACGAACGGTTTCCACGACTCGGCGAACGCCATCGCCACGTCCGTCTCCACCCGTGCGCTCACCCCGCGCGCGGCGCTGGCGATGGCCGCGGTGATGAACCTGGCCGGTGCGTTCCTCGGCAGCGGTGTCGCCAAGACCGTGAGCGAGGGTCTGATCGCGACGCCCGAGGGCCACAAGGGGATGGGAATCCTCTTCGCCGCGCTCGTCGGCGCGATCATCTGGAACCTCGTCACCTGGTACTTCGGGCTGCCGTCCTCCTCCTCGCACGCCCTGTTCGGCGGAATGGTCGGCGCCGCGCTGGCCGGCGGGACGATGGTGCACTGGGACGGGGTACTCGACAAGGTCGTCATCCCGATGTTCGTCTCCCCGGTCATCGGCCTGGTCGTCGGCTATCTGGTGATGGTCGCGATCATGTGGATGTTCCGGAAGTCCAACCCGCACAAGGCCAAGCGCGGCTTCCGGATCGCACAGACGGTCTCGGCCGCGGGCATGGCGCTCGGCCACGGTCTCCAGGACGCGCAGAAGACCATGGGCATCGTGGTGATGGCGCTGGTCATCGCCGATGTCGAGAGCCCGAGCGACCCGATCCCGGTCTGGGTGAAGCTGGTCTGCGCGCTGATGCTCTCGCTGGGCACGTACGCCGGTGGCTGGCGCATCATGCGGACGCTCGGCCGGAAGATCATCGAGCTGGACCCGCCGCAGGGGTTCGCGGCGGAGACGACGGGTGCGTCGATCATGTTCGGCTCGGCGTTCCTGTTCCACGCGCCGATCTCCACGACGCATGTGATCACCTCCGCGATCATGGGTGTGGGCGCCACGAAGCGGGTGAACGCCGTCCGCTGGGGCGTCGCCAAGAACATCATCCTGGGCTGGTTCATCACGATGCCGGCCGCGGCCCTGGTCGCCGCCGCGAGTTACGGCGTCGTGGTGCTGCTCTTCGGCTGACGGGTGTCGGCCGCTGTCACGGCGGTACGGAAACGGGGCCGCCCCCACTCCCTCTGCGGGGAGTGGGGGCGGCCCCTTCGCCTTGCGGTGGCACCGCCATGCAGCACCTCAAGGCCGTCTGGGGACGAGGCCGGTTCGCCGGAGGGGGGAGGGGTTCGCCGGTGGAAACCCACCACCGGGTGTAGCCACCCACGCCCCCGGCCCACGTCGGCCCCGTTGCCGGGTGACCTGACTATCCGAAGCGTCCCGAGATGTAGTCCTCGGTGGCCTGGACGGACGGGTTGGAGAAGATGCGCTCCGTGTCGTCGATCTCCACGAGCTTGCCGGGCTTGCCGACCGCCGCGAGGTTGAAGAACGCAGTGCGGTCCGAGACACGGGCCGCCTGCTGCATGTTGTGCGTCACGATGACGATCGTGAAGCGCTCCTTCAGCTCGCCGATCAGGTCCTCGATGGCGAGGGTGGAGATCGGGTCCAGCGCGGAGCAGGGCTCGTCCATCAGCAGCACGTCCGGCTCGACCGCGATCGCGCGGGCGATGCACAGACGCTGCTGCTGACCGCCGGAGAGACCGGAGCCGGGCTTGTTCAGCCGGTCCTTGACCTCGTTCCAGAGGTTGGCGCCGCGCAGCGACTTCTCGACGATCTCGGGCAGCTGGCTCTTCTTGTACGAGCCGTTCAGCTTGAGGCCGGCCGCGACGTTGTCGAAGATCGACATGGTCGGGAACGGGTTCGGACGCTGGAAGACCATGCCCACCGTGCGGCGCACGGTGACCGGGTCGACGTTCGCCCCGTACAGGTTCTCGTCGTCCAGCAGCACCTTGCCCTCGACGCGGCCACCGGGGGTGACCTCGTGCATGCGGTTCAGGGTGCGCAGGAAGGTGGACTTTCCGCAGCCGGACGGGCCGATGAAGGCGGTCACGGAGCGGGGCTCCACGGTCATCGAGATGTCCTCGATGGCGAGGTGGGAGCCGTAGTAGGCGGACAGGCCGCTGACGTCGATGCGCTTGGCCATCTGAATCACTGCTTCTTTCGTGCCGCGTCAGCGGCCGGTCTTCGGGGCCTTCCAGCGGGCGATGCCGCGGGCCACCAGGTTGAGGATCATGACGAAGGCGATCAGGACCAGCGCGGCGGCCCAGGCACGGTCGTACGACTGGTCGGTACCGACCTTGTACTGCTCCCAGATGTAGAAGGGGAGCGAGGACTGTGCGCCCTGGAACGGGTTGGGGTTGATCAGCTGGCTGCCGAAGACCAGCAGCATGATCGGCGCGGTCTCACCGGCGATGCGGGCGATCGCGAGCATCACACCGGTGGTGATGCCGCCGATCGCGGTCGGCAGGACCACCTTCAGGATGGTGCGCCACTTCGGGACGCCGAGGGCGAGCGATGCCTCGCGGAGCTCGTTCGGGACGAGCTTGAGCATCTCCTCGGTGGAGCGGACCACGACCGGGATCATCAGGATCGTGAGCGCCAGCGCACCCATCAGGCCGGACGGCTGGGTCTTCGTCATCAGCATGATCGAGAGGATGAAGAGACCGGCGACGATGGACGGGATGCCCGTCATGACATCGACGAAGAAGGTCACGGCCTTGGCCAGGGCGCCCTTGCCGTACTCCACCAGGTAGACGGCGGTCAGCATGCCGATCGGGGCGGAGATCACGGTGGCGATGCCGACCTGCTCCAGCGTCCCGATCAGCGCGTGGTAGACACCGCCGGTCGGCTCGGAGCCGAGCACACCGGCCATCGAGTGGGTCAGGAAGTACCCGTCCAGGCGCTCCGCGCCCCGGCTGATCGTCGTCCACAGCAGCGAGGCGAGCGGCACGACGGCCAGCAGGAAGCAGACCCAGACGATGCTGGTGGCGAGCCGGTCCTTGGCCTGGCGCCGGTTCTCGACGACCGAGGTCGTGACGTACGAGATGACGACGAAGAGCAGGGCGGAGAACAGGCCCCACTGGGTGTGGCTCTGCCAGCCGGCCGCGGCGCCGGTGCCCACGCCCAGCGCGAGCGCGAGCGCGGCGAAGGCGAACGGGGCCCAGCGGGGCAGTGCCCGGCTGCTCAGGCTGGTCGGACGGGCGGCCTCCGCCGGGGCGGGGCGCTCCTGTATGCCGGTGTTGGCTGCCTGGCTCATGCGTTGGCCCCCGAGTATTCCTTGCGGCGGGCGATGATCATCCGGGCCGCGCCGTTGACCAGCAGGGTGAGGACGAAGAGCACCAGGCCCGAGGCGATCAGGGCGTCACGCCCGAATTCGTTGGCCTCGTCGAACTTCGCGGCGATGTTCTGGGCGAAGGTGCCGCCGCCGGGGTTGAGCAGGTGCCCGGAGATGATGAAGCTCGGCGACAGGACCGTGGCGACGGCCATCGTCTCGCCGAGCGCACGGCCCAGGCCCAGCATCGAGGCGGAGATCACGCCGGAGCGGCCGAAGGGGAGCACCGAGAGGCGGATGACTTCCCAGCGGGTGGCGCCCAGGGCGAGGGCGGCCTCCTCGTTCATCTTCGGGACCTGGAGGAAGACCTCGCGGCTGACGCTGGTCACGATCGGCAGGATCATGATCGCGAGCAGGATGCCGACGGTGAAGAGCGAGCGGGCGACGCCGACCTCGGTCTTCTCGAAGATGTACGTCCAGCCGAAGAACTGGTCGAGCCAGAGGTTCAGGCCCTCCAGGTACGGGACCAGGACGAGGGCGCCCCAGATGCCGTACACGATGCTCGGCACTGCGGCGAGCAGGTCGACGACGTAGGCGAGGGGCGCGGCCAGCTTGCGCGGCGCGTAGTGCGAGATGAACAGGGCGATGCCGACAGCGACCGGGACGGCGATGGCCATCGCGATGATCGAGCTGACGACCGTGCCGAAGAGGAGGACCGCGATGCCGAACACCGGCGGGTCGCCGGCCGGGTTCCAGTCGAAGGTGGTGAAGAAGTTGCCGTCGTTCTCGGAGATCGCGAGCGAGGCACGGTAGGTCAGGAACACGGCGATCGACGCCATGATCACGAGCAGCAGAATGCCCGAGCCCCGGGAGAGGCCCAGGAAGACCTTGTCGCCCACGCGCCCGGAGCTGCTCCCGGCGCGCTTGCGCGCCACCGGCGGTGCCGGCGGCGAATCTATCGGTGTGGTGGAAGCCATGGTCTTTCCGGTCTGTGTGGGGGAGCGGTCTGGCTCCCCTGGCGGCGGTGCACCGGATGGATGGTGGCGGACCGGTCCGGAGGGGTGCACCGGACCGGTCTGCCGGATGTTGCTGGTGTTGCTGAAGGTGCTGCGGGTGTTGCTTGCGCGTCCCGGTTACGAGAGGGAGGCGATGGTCTCGCGGACCTTGGCGTTGATCTCGGCCGGGATCGGCGCGTAGCCGGCCTCGGTGAGGAGCTTCTGGCCCTCGTCACCGGCGGTGTAGTTCAGGAAGGACTTGACCGTGGAGAGGGTCTCGGGCTTGTTGCCCTTGTCGCAGACGACCTCGTACGTCACCAGGACGATCGGGTAGGCACCCTCGGCCTTGGTGGTGTAGTCGAGCTCCAGCGCCAGGTCCTTGCCGGTGCCCTTGATCTTGGCGGCGGCGATGGCCTTGGAGGCGTTCTCCGAGGTGGCCTTGACCGGGGCGGCGCCGCCGGTGTTGATGTCCACGGTGGAGATCGACTGCGAGGCGGCGTAGCTGAGCTCGAAGTAGCCGATCGAGCCGTCGACCTGCTTCACCTGGGCGGCGACGCCGGAGGAGCCGGACGCGGCCTGGCCACCGGGGGCCGGCCACTTCTTCTCGGCCTCGTACTTCCAGTCGCTCGGGGCGGTCGCGCCGAGGTACTTGCCGAGGTTCTGCGTGGTGCCGGAGTCCTCGGAGCGGTGGAAGGCCTGGATCGGCTTGTCCGGGAGCTTCGCGCCGGTGTTGAGCTTGGCGATCGCGCCGTCGTTCCACTTCTTGATCTTGCCGTCGAAGATCTTGGCGAGGGTGGGGGCGTCCAGCGTGAGGCTGTCGACACCCTCCAGGTGGTAGCCGATGGCGATCGGGCCGCCGACCATCGGGAGGTTGATGCCCTGGCCGCCCTTGCAGATCTTCTTCGAGTCGGCGACCTCTTCGGGCTTCAGCGCCGAGTCGGAACCGGCGAAGCCGACGGTGCCCTGGTTGAAGGCGACGATGCCCTCACCGGAGGAGGAGGACTTGTAGTTGATCTCGACGCCGGAGCAGCCGGCCATGTAGTTCTTGGCCCAGAGGTCCATGGCGTTCTTCTGCGCGCTGGAGCCGGAGGCGGGCAGCTGGCCCTTGGCGTCGTCGCACTTGATGTTCGACGCGGCGTTGGTCTTCCCGCCGTTGCCGCCGGTCGTGCCGCTGCTGTTGTCGTCCGAACCGCACGCCGTGAGGACCAGGGCGCTGGAGACGGCGAGGGCACCGAGCGCGGTGGCACGAAGCCGGTTCTTGCGCTGAAGCTTCACTTTCGGGTGTTCCTTCCAGGAGCCGCCGAGGTCTTTTCGTTCTACGACGGCGTGCGTTGTCGTGGGTGCTCCGGCGTTTCGCCGCGCACCGTGCACTGCCGAAGTTAGGCAGAACAGGTGAAGCGGCCTACGGGGGAGAGTGAACGGAAGGTGAACCGTGCAGGACGGTGCGGTTCTCGCCCTTGGCCGGAGCATCTTCAGAGCATCTGCGCATCTTCGGGGCAGCTACGGAGTCGGCGGTCCGGGAAGGCCGGGTTCCGGCGTGGTCAGAGGTCCGGCAGCAGCGCGAGCAGGGCGTCGAGCAGCTCCCGGTCACGGTCCTGGCTGAGGCGGGCACGCGCCGCCTCCGGGGCGAGCCAGCTCACCCGGTCGACCTCGGAACCGGGTACGAAGGTGCCGCCGGCCGCCTCGGCCGCCCAGTAGGCGACCTCCTTGGGGCGGCCGTTCGCGAGGTAGCGGACCGTGGGGAGCGGGGCGCCGGGGACGCAGTGGTGGCCGGTCTCCTCCAGGACCTCGCGCAGGGCGGCGTCCAGCGCCCGTTCGCCGCGCTTCAACTTGCCCTTGGGGTGCGACCAGTCGTCGTAGCGCGGCCGGTGGACCAGACAGATCTCCAGCTTGCCGGAGCGCTCCGGCCGGCGCCACAGCACGCACCCCGCGGCGAGCACCGGCCGGTCCGTGGTGCGCTCGGTGCCGCGGGCGCCCACCGCCCCGTTCATGGCGTGATCACGGCCGCGGCGTACGGCCAGCTCGTCCGGAACACGCCGCGGGCCGCCGTCACCTCGTGGCGCTGGTCGGCGTGGAGCACCCCCAGGGCGTACGCGGTGGCCGGCGCGATGCGGGGCGTACGGGCCGCCGATGCCGCCGCCGCGGCCGCCTCCGAGGCGTCCCGGTGCAGATCGAGGGCGTGACCCGGCGCGGCCAGGACCGGGTCCGGGGCACCCCGGACCACCTCATGGGCGTACCGGTGCAGCCGGAGCAGCAGCCGGGTGCGGTGCCAGGGCGCGTCCTGCGCCTCGTTGTACGGCTCGACCGCCTGGCCGGACGGGAGCGCCGCCACCGCACCGAGCAGCTGCTGCTCGGCCCGGTCGGCGGGCCCGTGCAGCATCTCCTCGGCCGGGGCCGCGGCCGCCGGGGCGAGCGGGACCTCCGAGGCGAGCAGCGCGACGGCGTCGGCCACCGCGTGGAAGCGGGAGGAGCCGAGCGCCTGGAGCGCCGCGGAGTGGGCGCGGGTACGGGCGAGGGTCAGCTGCCGTTCGAGCAGCGCTCCGGCGCGGGCGGCGCCGACGCCCAGGGCGGCGCGCTCCTTGTCGGTGGCGCCGTCGGAGCCGGACCCGTGGCGGGCGGTGGGCAGCGAGGTGCCGGACAGGGCGTGCAGCGCTTCCAGCAGCCGGTTCAGCCGGGTCGCGTAGGCGTGTTCTCTGGCCAGGGTGCCGGAGAGCCAGGCCAGTTCGGTACGGAGCTGCTCGGCCCAGGTGGCGTCCAGCGCCGCCCGGAAGGTGTGCAGCGTGCCGCCGATCCGGCGCGAGGAGCGGCGCAGCGCACCGGCCGCCTCCTCGGCTCCGTGGCTTCCGGCGTCCGTGGGGGCGCTGTTCTCGCGGTGCAGGCGCAGGCTGCGGAGGAATTCGGCTGCCTGGTCCTGAAGGTAGGGCGCGAGTACGGCGCCCGCCGTAAGGTCCGCCTGCGTCGTCTGATGGTCATGGCGTCGCACGCCGGCGCCTCCGGGCGTCAATGAGCATTTCCTGTACGTGCCGCAGCGGCTGGCCGTCCGCGTCCGTGGCGTGCCGGGTCCAGTTCCCGTCGGGACCGAGGTGCCAGGATGAGGTGGTGTCGGCCATGCCGGTCTCCAGGAGACGGCTGAGCGCGGCGCGGTGGGCGGGGTCGGTGACCCGGACCAGTGCTTCGATCCGGCGGTCGAGATTGCGGTGCATCATGTCGGCGCTGCCGAACCACACTTCGGGTTCGCCGCCGTTGCCGAAGGCGAAGAGCCGGGAGTGTTCGAGGAAGCGGCCCAGTATCGAGCGGACCCGGATGTTCTCGGAGAGACCGGCGACACCGGGGCGGATCGCACAGATTCCGCGTACCCAGATGTCCACCGGTACGCCGGCCATCGCGGCCCGGTAGCAGGCGTCGATGATCGCCTCGTCGACCATCGAGTTGACCTTGATGCGGACGTAGGCGGTCCGCCCGGCCCGCTGGTGGGTGATCTCCTTGTTGATCCGGGCGATCAGCCCGTCCCGCAGGGATTTCGGGGCGACCAGGAGACGGCGGTAGGTCTCCCGGCGGGAGTAGCCGGAGAGCCGGTTGAAGAGGTCGGAGAGGTCCGCGCCGACCTGTGGGTCCGCGGTCAGCAGGCCGATGTCCTCGTAGAGCCTGGCGGTCTTGGGGTGGTAGTTGCCGGTGCCCACGTGGGAGTAGCGGCGCAGGGTGTCGCCCTCCTGCCGCACGACGAGCGAGAGCTTGCAGTGGGTCTTGAGGCCGACGAGTCCGTAGACCACGTGGCAGCCGGACTCCTCCAGCTTCCGCGCCCACTTGATGTTGGCCTGCTCGTCGAAGCGGGCCTTGATCTCCACGAGGACCAGGACCTGCTTGCCGGACTCGGCGGCGTCGATCAGCGCGTCGACTATCGGCGAGTCGCCCGAGGTCCGGTACAGGGTCTGCTTGATGGCGAGGACGTCGGGGTCGCTCGCGGCCTGCTCCAGGAACGCCTGTACGGAGGTGGAGAAGGAGTCGTAGGGGTGGTGCAGGAGCACGTCGCGTTCGCGCAGCGCGGCGAAGATGTCGGGCGCGGAGGCGGATTCGACCTCGGCGAGGTCGCGGTGGGTGCCGGCGATGAACTTGGGGAACTTCAGCTCGGGCCGGTCCAGCGAGGCTATGCCGAAGAGCCCGGTGAGATCGAGCGGTCCGGGCAGCGGGTAGACCTCGGCGTCGGACACCTTCAGCTCGCGGACCAGCAGGTCGAGCACGTACGGGTCGATGGACTCCTCGACCTCCAGCCGGACCGGCGGGCCGAAGCGGCGCCGCATCAGCTCCTTCTCCAGGGCCTTGAGGAGGTTCTCGGCGTCGTCCTCCTCGACCTCCAGGTCCTCGTTCCTGGTGACCCGGAACATGTGGTGGGCGAGGACCTCCATGCCCGGGAAGAGCTCTTCGAGGTGGGCCGCGATGATGTCCTCTATGGGCACGTACCGCTGCGGCGACGCCTCCAGGAAGCGGGTCAGCAGCGGCGGCACCTTGACCCGGGCGAAGTGGCGGTGGCCGCTGACCGGGTTGCGCACCACGACGGCGAGGTTGAGCGAGAGCCCCGAGATGTACGGGAAGGGGTGTGCCGGGTCGACGGCGAGGGGGGTCAGTACGGGGAAGACGCGCTGCCGGAAGAAGGTGAACAGGCGGGCCTGCTCCTTCTCGGTCAGCTCCGGCCAGCGGATCAGCTGGATGCCCTCGTCGGACAGGGCCGGGGCGATGTCCTGCTGGAAGCAGGCGGCGTGCCGGGCCATGAGTTCGCGCGAGCGGGTCCAGATCAGGTCCAGGACCTCGCGGGGCTGGAGTCCGGAGGCGGAACGGGTGGCGACGCCGGTGGCGATGCGGCGCTTCAGACCGGCCACCCGGACCATGAAGAACTCGTCCAGGTTCGAGGCGAAGATGGCGAGGAAATTAGCCCGTTCGAGGAGGGGGGTCGCGGGGTCCTCGGCCAGTTCGAGCACCCGTTCGTTGAACGCGAGCCAACTGCGCTCGCGGTCCAGGAATCGGCCCTGTGGCAGTTCGTCGCCGTCGACGTCGGGTTCGTACGCGTCGACATCGGCGTCGATGTCGGGGTCCAGGTCGGCGGCGGTGGACAGCGCGGCACCGTTGGACGCGGCGGTGGCGACGGCGTGCGGCCGGTGCGCGGCGAGTGAGCCGACCGACGGCTGCACGGTGGACTGGACCGGTACCTCGGAGCTGGGCTGCTGGCTCATGGCCCTATTCTTCCGCGCGGATGGCCCAAGGGGCGCGCCGAAGGGTGCGGAGATCGCGGGGAACGCGCGGTTCACGTCGTTCGTGCGGTCTCCGCCGGGATTTCTCCCGTTGCGGGGGGTCGGCACGGCTGGCTGCATCCTGAAAGGGTGGCAAGCGCTTCTGAATGGCTGGTAACGGCGACATGACGTGCAGGAAGCGGTGTGGCCGTGCCCGGGTGCCCGAGAGGCGCCCGGACACGGCCCGGTGACCCGACGGCCTCTCAGCCGTGGTGGCGGCGCAGCACCCGGAAGGCGAGGGCGACGGCGAGCGCGGCGAGGGCGAGCAGGATGCCGGTCTCGACGAGCTGGAGGGGCCAGAAGTGCGAGGCGGGGTGGTAGTCGAAGTAGCGGAGAGCGATGTCCTTTTCGGTCAGGCACTGCTTGAAGTCAGGGGCCCACTCCAGACACGTGCTGTGGGGCAGCCGTTGCCCGGAGTCGGTCAGCCAGCCCGTCCCGACGTTGATCGCCCCGTCGGGGAACCGGTAGTGGCTGCCCTGCTCGAACGTGTCCGTCAGGGTCGGCCACAGGCTGTTGCGCGCGGAGTTGAAGGCGGCCACCAGGGTGCCGTACGCGATCACCGTCACGACCGTCGCGGTGAGGGTCCGCCGCAGCACCAGCCCGGCGAGCGCGCCGAGGGCCAGCATGCACAGGGCGTAACCGACGGGGACGGTGCCCATCGAGCCGTACGCGGTGCGCTCGTGCCACTCCTGCCCTTGGTACGCCCCCTCGGCCCGGCCCTGGGCCCAGGTGCAGGCGGCCGACAGCACGGAGACGGAGGCCAGCGTCACGACGGTGGGCACGGCGAGTTTGGCGGCGAGCCAGCGGGCGGGCGTCACGGACTGCGTCCACGCCAGCCTGTACGTGCCGCTCTCCAGCTCCCGGGCGATGACCGGCCCCGCCACGAAGATCCCGATGAGCGCGGGGAGGACCATCATCATTAGGCCGGCCCGGTCGAGCACCTCCCGCAACCACATCTGGCGGTCGAGGTAGGCGTTGACCGTGGCATCGCAGCCCGGCGTCGTGTGCGTGACCGAGCAGCCCGTGGCGGCGAAGGCGTCCAGGACATGCTCGGTCCACAGCCAGGCGCCGACGAGCGAGACGGTGGCCAGGACGGGAAGCACCCCCATGATCCACAGGGCCCATCGGTGCTGGGCCACGACGACCCGCTCCGGGCCGCGCAGACGGTTGCGTGACGCGGCGGCCGCGCGAGGGGCGGGCGACGAGGAAGGGGCAATGATCGCGCTCATACGGTGGCCACCGCCTGACCGGCCGCCGCACTCGGCGTCAGCAGCGCCGGCGCCTCCGGCGACCGCAGATGTGCCAGCAGCAGTTCCTCCAGCGAAGGCTCGGCGGCCTCCCAGACGTCTGTGTCCACGGCGCCTTGCCTCCGTACGAGTGCGGTCTGCAGACGTCCCGCGGTGCGGGACTCGACGACGGTGTGCGGTGCGGTGTCCTGTACCGGACCGGTGAGCAGGGTGTGCGCGGCGAGCAGGTCCTCCGTCTCGCCGCCGAGGCGGACCCGGCCGCCGTCGACGAGCAGGAGGTAGTCGCAGACGCCCTCCAGCTCGGTGAGGATGTGCGAGGACATCACGATCGTGGTGGAGCGCTCGGCGGCCTCCGCCATCAGCGCGCCCATCAGCCGATGGCGCGAGAGCGGGTCGAGATCGGCCATCGGCTCGTCCAGCAGCAGCAGTTCGGGCCGCTTGCCCAGCGCGAGGGCCAGGGCGAGCCGGGTGCGCTGACCGCCGGAGAGGTCACGGACCCGGGCATCGCGCGGGAGATCCCCGGCGATCCGCTCGGCGGTCTCCTGGTCCCAGGTCGCGGGGTTCAGCTCGGCGCCCGCCCAGAGCGTCGCGTCCACCGTCAACTGCGGGTACAGCGGCTTGTCCTGGGCCACGAAGGCCATCCGGGCACGGGCCTGGCCCGGGACCGAGCCCAGCACCCGTACCGTCCCTTCCGACGGCCGCAGGAAACCGGCCGCGAGGGCGAGCAGGGTGGACTTGCCCGCGCCGTTGGGCCCGACGAGGGCGCACACCCGCCCGGCGGGCAGCCGGAAGGAGCAGTCGCGCAGCGCCCAGCCCCTGCCTCTGCCCCGGTACTTCATGCCGAGGCCGGTGGCCTCGATCGCAGCGCCTGTCATCCGGTCTGATCCCCCTCGAAAGTGCTGTCCAGTACGGCGGTGAAGAGCGCGCTCACGTCGTCCTTCTCCAGCCCGGCCGCGCGGGCCCGGCGGGTCCAGTCGGCGAGCTCGGCGCGCAGCGGTGCGTCGTCGGCGGCCGCCGCGCCGCCGAGGGTCCGGGTGACGAAGGTGCCGAGCCCGCGCCGGGCCTCGACCAGCCCCTCGCGCTCCAGCTCCCGGTAGGCCTTGAGCACGGTGTTCGGGTTGATGGCGGTGGCCTCGACGACCTCGCGCGCGGTGGGCAGCCGGTCGCCGGGCTCCAGCAGGCCGAGGCGGAGCGCCTGCTTGGTCTGCTGGACGATCTGGAGGTACGTGGCGACGCCGCTGCGCCGGTCGATGCGGTACTCGACCGCTGCGGACTCTGCCATGTTCACCCCTTTCACTAATTGAGTAGTGAAAGGGTGGCGTAAAGAAGGGGCGGCGTCAAGCGACGCCGCCCCCGGGTGAGTTGGGCCCGTGGACCCTTGCCTCAGGACTCCGTGTGGTACATGCCTCAGGACTTTGTGCGGTACATGCCTCAGGACTCCGTGCGGTACATCAGGTCCACTTCGTGCGTCGCGAAGCCCATCCGCTCGTAGACGGCCACGGCCGCCTTGTTGTCCGCGTCCACGTAGAGCATCGCGGTCGGCAGCGCCTCGGCGGCCAGATGGCGCAGCCCGATCGCGGTGAGCGCCTTGCCGAGCCCGCCGCCCTGCGCGTCGGGCCGGATGCCGACCACGTACACCTCACCGAGCTGCTCCTCGGCGTGCACCTTCGTCCAGTGGAAGCCGATCAGCTCGCCGTCGCGCTCGGCCAGGAAGAACCCCTTCGGGTCGAACCACGGCTCCGCCTTGCGGTCGTCCAGGTCGCGCTGGGTCAGCGAACCCTGCTCCGGGTGATGGGCGAAGGCGGCGCGGTTCACCGCGAGCCAGGCGGCGTCGTCCTCGCCGGGCAGGAAGGTGCGGACGGTGACGCCGGGCGGCAGCACCGGCTCCGCGATGTCCAGTGGGGCCAACGGGCGGCGCAGCTGGCGCAGTTCGCGGAAGAGCGAGAGGCCGAGGACCTGCGCGAGATGCCGCGCCGCGGACTTCCCGCCGTGCGCCCACACCCGCAGCCGCTTCCCGGTCACGGCGAGCAGCGCCGCGCCCAGCGCCCGCCCGTGCCCCTGCCCCCGGTACGCCGGATGCACGACCAGCTCGGCGGCCGGCGCCTCGACGGGGTCGGTGTCCTCCAGCTGCGCGTACCCGACCAGGACCGGCCCGCTGGTCAGCAGCAGGTGCCGGACCCCCGCCCGCTGCCCGCCCCGAAGCTGCAACCGCCCCTGCTCGGAGACGGCCTGCCTGCCGTCGGACCGGGCCGCCTCGGCGAGCAGATCGGACACGGCGTCCGCCTGCTCGGGGGAGAGCTCGTCGAGCGTCCGGATCTCACGTCCGGGAGCGGGGAGGGGTGCGTCAGTCGTCATGTCTACGAGCCTACGGGGGCGGGGTGGGTACCGGGGTGGTGCGCGGGCGCTTCGGGACTCGGTCGGCGGTCGGAGGGTCGCGGCGCGCGGACCGCGGTCCGCGGTCCGCGGTCCGCGGTGTGTTCGGGACTCGGCCGGCGGTCCGCGGTCTGCGGCGCGGTGTGTCAGGCCGCGCCGCGGTGTGTCAGACCACGGCGAGCCGGCCCACCAGCAGCTCCACCCTCGACTCGGTCTCCTCCGGAGGCAGCCGCCCCGACCGGGTCAGGGTCGCCACCCCGTGCAGGGCCGCCCAGAACACCTCGGTGAACAGTCCCGGGGCGACGCCGTCCCCGGCGACTTCGCCGAGGCAGTCGAGCAGCGCGGCGAAGGCGTCCTTGAGGGGTTCCGGGGTGTCCTCCTGCGCGTACGCCAGACCGCCGTCGAGCTGGAACAGGGCGTCGTAGACCGCCGGGTTGCGTGTGGCGAAGTCGAGGTAGGCGCGGGCGAGGGCATACACCCGGGCGCGCGGGCCGTCCGCGGCGGAGGTCGCGGCCCGCATCGCCGCGGCCATCTCGGTGGCGCCCTGGAGGGCGACGGCGCCGATGATCTCGCGTTTGCCGCGGAAGTGGCTGTAGAGGACGGGCTGGCTGTATTCGATGCGCTCGGCGAGCCGACGGGTGGTGACCGCGTCCCAGCCCTGTTGCTCGGCGAGTTCGCGGGCCGTCGCCACGATGAGACGCTCGCGGCCCGCCCGTTCACGCTCCTTGCGTTCCTGTACCGACATGATTCGATCCTAGCAGTGCTAGACATGAGAGCGGCAGTAGTACTAGCGTTGCTTCGTCAGCTAGCGACGCTAGATTTCGGAGAGGTCGTCATGCTCAACGCACTTGAGGTCGTCACCACCGTGGTCGTCGGCGTGATGGTGGGGGTGGAGTTCTCCGTCGCCTTCGTCATCAACCCGATCCTCAACGCCCTCCCGGAGGACAGCGGCCAACTCGGCCACGCCCACGGGGGCCGGATGCTCGGCGCCGTGATGCCGGTCTGGTACATCGGCTCGCTCGTCCTCGTCGGCATCTGGGCTGTCGCCGGGTGGCACCACCACGGGACCGGCCTCGTCGTCACCGCCGGAGCGCTGCTGATGCTCAGCGTGGTCATGTCGATCCTGCTGCTCGTCCCGATCAACAACCGGAACAGGGCGTGGACTCCCGAGAACCGGCCCGAGGACTGGAAGGAGCAGCTGAGCCGCTGGGACCGCTTCCACTACGTCCGCGTCGCCGTCATCATCGCCGCCTTCGCCCTGCTGGTCACCGCCCTCAGCTGATCCGGCCGACCCCGACGGCACCCATTCACCGGCACCTATTCACCGGCGCCCTTTCACCGGCACCCATTCACCGACAGCGAGAGGAAGTTCCGAAAATGGCCACGCTGCAGAGTCTCGACCCGAGCACGCCGATGTTCGCGCAGTTCAAGGAGAAGACCGGGCCCATCGTCCTGGCCAACACCTTCGTCGTCCCGAAGGAGAGGGCCGAAGCGTTCCTGGCCCACTTTCGCGGGCAGGCCGAGTTCATGAAGGCTCAGCCAGGATTCATCTCCCTACAGATGCACAAGGGAACGGCGGACAGCCGGCTTCTGATGAACGTCGCGGTCTGGGAATCGACCGAGGCCCTCGCCACGGCGTTCGGCAGCCCGGAGTTCCAGCGCATGGCGGCCGAGTTCCCCGACGACATCGTGTCGTACCCGCACATCTTCGAGCAGATCGACGTATGACACGGCGGCCGCGGCCGAGGCGACGACTTCGAGTGCGAGGCAGCACCGCGATGCGCTTCTGGCCTGCGGGTCTGCGCCCGCCGCCGAACCCCGCCCCACCCCACCCCGCCCCACCCAGGCCGTACGTCGAAGGAGAAGCACCATGTCGCTGAAGAACGTCAACACCGTCCTGGCCTCCGCAGGCGCCCTGTTCGTCCTCTACCTCGGGCTGTCCTTCATCCTGACCCCCGAGACGTCCACTCCGGGTGTCGGCCTGCCGAACTGGCCCGAGGGCGACGGCGACGGCTTCCTCGTCATGAAGGGCATCCGTGAATTCTCGATGGGCCTGGTCATCGGCATCCTGCTGGTGACGGGCCACCGCCGCGCCCTGGGCTGGGTCCTTCTGATGGAGGCCGTCGCCCCGTTCGGCGACATGATCAACGTCTTGGCCCATCACGGCTCCGTCGCCGCCGCATTCGGTATCCACGGCCTGACCGCGGCGCTGATCGCGATCACCGGCCTGCTGATCCTCCGCGAGACCGGCAAGGCCGACAAGGCCGACAAGGCCCCCGCCCCGGCGTCCGCCGCGCAGCCCGCCTGACAGCCGCATGCCCGCAAGGGGTGGCCCGGCCACGTGGCCGGGCCACCCCCTTGTTCCGCCGTCGCGGCAGGACCGGGGGGTCACTCGGCCGGTGCGCGGGCCGAAGGGCCCGGTCGCTCAGGTTCCGCCGGGTTTGCCCGTCGAGACCAGCAGGAGGACGGACGAGCCCGGTGCCACCGGTTCTGCGCCGCCCCGGGGCTGACTGCTGATCACCTGCCCGGCGGGAGCGTTCCAGTCCGTGTGCCGCATGATCGTGCAGCTCAGTCCGAGTCCGCGCAGCAGGCTTCCGGCCTGTTCGACCGGCATGCCGGCCAGGTCCGGCAGCGCGATGCCCGCTCCCGAGGTCTGCTCCTGCTCCTGTGTCGGAGTCGCATCGGCGCTTCCGCTCTTGGGGGTGCCGGTGGCGAGCGGGGTGCACGCCCCGTTCGCCGGTGAGGACAGGGACGGGGAGGCGCCGGGCGCGGGGGGCACGGGCTTCAGCGCGAAGAACCCCACCGTGGCGCACGCCAGCACGCAGCACGCCGCAGCGGTGCCGAGGAGCGCCCGGCGGGTGCGGCTGCGGCTGACGGCTCGCTCGATCGCGGCCGCGTCGACGACCGGCGCCGTCGGCCCGTCGGCGAAGGAGGCCACCGCGGCACGCAGCTCGGCTTCGAGGCCCGGCTCGAACGGGGCCGGTCCGGACGACATGTTCCTCACTTCGTACCTCCGAAAGCGGCCGACGGCGTGTGCGGCGCCTGGGCGCCCGATACGGAATCGCGCAGCTTGGCCAGGCCGCGGGCGAGCTGGGACCTCACCGCGCTCGAAGAGATGTCCAGGACGTCGGCGATCTGCCGGGCGTCCAGATCGTGCAGGTAGTGCAGGACCACCACGCTGCGCATGCCCATCGGCAGCCCGAGCAGTGCCTCGATCAGTTCCGCGCGCAGATCCACCTGCCCGAACCGGTCCCGGGGGTCGGCCGTCTCGGGCACCCCCGACAGCCCGGGGCGCTCGCCCCGGCGCGACAGCCGCCGCCAGCGGTCGTTGGCCAGGTTGACCAGCACTTTGCGCACGTACGCCTCCGGCGAGTCCGCCACCGCGACCTTCCGCCAGTGTCGGCACGCCCGCTCCAGCGCCTCCTGCACCAGATCCTCGGCCACGTGCACGTCACCGGTCAGCGCATACGCGGCGCGGAACAACGCTCCCGACCGCTGTGCGACGAACTCCGTGAATCCGATGCCCGGACCGCTCCTGCGAAACCTCACCCGCCGACCTCCTCTCCTCGTCCCGTCCCGATCACTGCCCCCATGACGGCGGAACGGGGCCGGGTGCTGCACCGAGCCGCCGGCAGTGACGTGAATCACAGCCGGGACGGAAGGGTGTCCCAGGACCTCGCGCCGCTGCCGCCCGGGGTGCGGGCGGGGCCCGGCGAAGCGGAGGGCCGCCGGGCGGGCGGCCCGCAGTCGGCCGAGAAGAACGGGGGCGCCTCTTGCCAGATACTACGGTGACCGTACTACGGTGTGCCGGGTGAAGAACAAACGCTCCATGCAGGAGCCGACCTTCCTCCTCCTCACCGCACTCGCCGACCGGCCGCGCCACGGCTACGCGCTCGGGGACGAGGTCGCCGCGATCTCCGACGGTCGGGTGCGACTGGGCGCAGGCAGCCTCTACGGCACCCTTGACCGCCTGCTGGCTGAGGGGCTGATCCGCGTCGAGCGCGAGGAGACGGTGGACGGACGCCCCCGACGCGTGTTCACCCTCACCCCGGACGGAGAACAGTCGCTCAGGACCGAGGCCGACCGCCTGCGCTCCGCCCTGCGCGAGGCGGACCGCCGCCTGGCGGCACCCCGGACCCGTTCCGCAGGAGGCTCGGCATGACCTCGAAGCACCCCCTGAACGCCTGGCTTCTCCGGCGGGCCCTCGCGCTCTACCCGTCCTCGTACGGCACCGGCGCGCTCGCGGAGGTGACCGACTTCGCCGCCCGCCGGATTGCTCTCCGGTCCGGCCGGAGGGCTGCGCGAGGTGGCCGACGTCGCCGGGCACGGAGTCCGGGTCCGGCTCGGCCTGGTGTCCCACCGCCCGACGGGCCGGGCGTTCGCCACCGCGGCGCCGATCGCCGCCCTGCTCGCCGGAACCTACGCGGCAGCCTCGGTCGTGCGCGACGTGCGAACCGCCGTCAGCCCCGAGACCCACGGCTCCTCCACCAGCGGCTTCCCCGACGGAGGCCCGCTCCTGGCGGCGGTCTCGTTCCTCGTCCCGGCCGCGCTCACGGCCTGCGCGGTGGTGGCCGACCGCTGGTCCGCCGCACGGGTCCTGGCCCTGCTGGCCGCCGCTTCGGCGGCACTGTTCTGCCTGCTGTCCTACACCGGGCCGCTCGGCCTGGACCGAGCCGCAGCAGCCGAACTCGGCCTCGGCCCGCGCGGGTTGGGGCTGATCACGCTCAACACCCTGATCCTCCTGCTCGCCCCGCCCGACCGGGAGCGCCGCCCCGGCACCGGGCTGTGGCTCGCCGTCGTCGTCACGGCCTCGGCCGTCGGTGCCGCCGGCGGCGGGGAGGAATGGATCGAGGTCCTCACGACCTCCGGGCTCGGCCTCTGGGCCCCGCTCGCCACCGGAGCCGCGCTGGCCCGCAGTACCCACGGGCCCAGGGACGCGGTGATGGCCGCCACCGTCCTCGCGGCCCCACCGCTGCTCACCCCCTGCTCTTCGGCGGCCAGGCGTCCGCCGCCACCGCCCTGCTGCCCCAGCTCCTCGTCCTGTCCGCCTTCGGCTACCTGGCGGCCCGAGGCGCGATCCTCCTGTACCGCCGCCTTCCGAGGAGGGGGCTTTCCCGCAGCTGACCCACGCACCCTCCCTGCTCCCTGAAGGTAAGCGGTCGGCTGCCGGTCGGACCGCACGGAAGCGGACCGGCGAGCAGGCACTCCCCCGCGCGGCGGCCGGACGCTTCGGGGCCGTGCCGCCACCACGGGCTCCGGGACGACCGGAGCTCCCAGACCCGTAGGTCAGGGCGGGCGCTCCGGTCGTCCCGGTACACCTCGTGCCGGTAGCCCGCGTCGGCCGGCCGCCCAGGCACCGGGCCTTCGCCGCCGCCCCAGGGGTGGGCCGTGGTGACGACCCGGCAGGCGTCGAAGACGAACAACGGGCGGCGGAAGACCGCCACCAGGCTGCGCAGCGGGTGCCGGACCACGTCCGGCACCCGCTGCCGGGAACGGGGGGCCATCCCCGCGGGCGCGGGGAGCAGTCGCGCATCCGGCGCAGCGCCTCGTCGGCCTGGGGGCCATCCCCGCCCGCGCCGGAGCGCCGTAGAACGCCCCGTACCGGGACGCCTGCTCATCCGTCAAAAACTCAACCGGCACCCCGGACCTCCAGAACAGTCGATCAACACGACTGCCGAAGGTTCAGCCACCACAGAAGTCCAGGTCAAAGCCCTCGCAGAGGCCGGACGGGCTTAGCACCGGTTTTCGTTCCGATGTTCCTCGACCCCCGA
>NZ_ML123047.1:936726-940612 GCF_003846175.1 Streptomyces sp. ADI95-17
GAGCCCCGCGAGTTCGCGAAAACTGAAGGGTTCTCGGCGGGAACCCGAGGGTCTGTCGCCGTGCCTCGCGACGTCGGATCCGTGGGTTCGTGGTGAAGTCGCGGGGCCAGTACGACGGCGGCGGGTGGACATAGCCAGGTTGGGCCCCGCAGTCAGGACTGGTCGGGGTGACTGAGTCGCGCCGTCTCTCCGCCGAAGGGTAGGTGCGTGACTCGGCTGGTGAGGAGCCAGGTGTCCTCGACCTTCCGGAACGTGTCCTCGTAGTGGCCCACGTTCGCGGGGAGCCTCGGGGGCACCATGCCATCGGTATAGCCGTCGACCCGGTAAGTGGCAAAGTAAGAGGTAGCGGTGGCTGCCAATGCAGAATCCACCGTGACCAAGATGTTCGTAGACATGCGGCGTGACAGCCGGTCCTTGGGTCGCGAACCGAAGTAGCTGCGGAGCGCCTCACGCCCTTCCACCCTGCGGTCGCCATGAGGCCACTCCCACACCCCGTCAGGTGTGAAGAGGTCCGCGACACTGCTCGGATCTCCCAGGTCAAGGCGGCGCACGAACTCGACGATCAGACGCTCGCAGGCTCGCTCGGCGAAGAGACGTTCCATCGGGTCAAGGGCTTCAGTCGACATCATCAATTGCTACCAGCCCTCTATGGGGCACCGCGATAGCTTTTTGGCTCCCGATTCCCGGCGTGAACGCGACGCCATCTTCGACGTGGCACGCCAGTCAGAGCCGCTCGACGGGTCGCTCCAGGAGTCGGCGGGCGGAGTCCGCGTAGCGCATCGCGGTCTTCTCATCGAGCCCGAAAACCTCGGCAAGGTGGAGCGGGTCGGGGCCTCGGACCATGGCCTCTTCAAGCTGCCGGTCGACACGTAGCCGCTCCAGGGTCGCCGTCTGCCCGCGCATCGCAGCACTGATCCAATGGTTGCTGGCTCGGCTGGTCTTGGTGGCGGTCTGGTTGTTGATCAGCAGATGGAGGTTCGCGGTGTTCGGCCATCGGCTCCGCCGGTGCTCCAGCCAGTCCAGCAGCAGCTTCAGGGTGAGGTCGTCGAGCCGGCGTACTCGTCCGGCGATGGTCAGTCGTCGGTTGCCGATGTCGACATCGTCGAGCTTGAGGGTGCCGATCTGGGCGACCCGGGCAGCGTGGACGGCGGCGAGGGCGAGGATGAGCCGTGTCGCCGGGGTGGTGGCCGCCGCGACGGACCGGTCGACCTGGTCCGGGGCGAGCGGCTGCAGCACGGCGTACTCGTACTGCCCGACCTTGATCCGGCTGGTGGGGTTGCGGAAGATGAGCCCGGACCGCTTGGCCCAGGCGAACAGCGAGCGCAGGGCGACGAGTTGATCGTGGCGCTGATGGCCGTGCAGCGTCTTGAGATGGGCCAAGACGTCCTCGCGGGTCACCTCTCGCAGGTGGTCGTAGCGGTGCGACCACTCCAGCAGGGCCGGGCGGACCCGGTTGAGGTAGAGCCAGACCGTGCCCGGCTGGCGCGGGAGACTGCGGGGGCCGCCATCGCGCAGGATCCGCGTCCAGAGCTCGGCCTCCGAACGGATGCCGGGGGCGAGACCCTCCAGTCTCCCGGCGAGCCAGCGTTCGAAGGAGGGTTCGCTGTCGTCCTGGAAGATGCCCATCTCTTCCAGGACCGTGACGGTGTGGACGACCGGCAGATCGAGAGCCCGGAGCGGGGCGAAGATCTCGCTGTGTCGGACGACGTCGCCCTCGACGTAACCGGTGAGAACCAAGGCCAGGCCGCGGTTGACGGCGAAGCGGATGTTGCGGCCCCAGCCCCGGGCCTCGGCGAGCTGGTGTGCAAGGTACTTCGCCCAGGTCAGCCAGGGGCTGGCCAGGTCGGCGTCGGCCAGGGCGAGTCGGCCGTAGTCACGCGGGATCTGCTCGAACAGCGGCAGCTGCCGCCAGCCGGGATCCGGACGCCAGGCCAGTGCGGGCGGCGGCTTGCGAGGGGCGCCCCGCCGTCCTCCGCGCCGCCGGATGGGTGCCGATCCGTTGCGGTGATGCATGCCCATGAAGAACAGCTGATGGTGCCGGACGGCGCCGAGCCGTACTCTCACGTCCGCCTCGTCCGACAGATGGCCGACGACGGTCTTGGCGCCGTGGCGAGCCTGGCACCAGCACAGACGGCAGTAACCCCACTTCACTGGCTGGATGCGGCGGCAGCCGGCACAGGCGGCCGTGTCATGGCTCCGGCCGAACATGTAGCACGCCGGGCAGAGGCTGCCGCTGAAGTTCCCCCAGGCCAGGCAGCCGTCACAGCTGGTCGCGGGCTTGCGATAGCCCTTGCGTGGACTCACCGCGTCACATCGGCGGCAGCGACCGGCCGTCCCGGCGTTTCGGGATCACGGCTGGTGCGACAGTCCCCGCACCGACCGCCGCTCGCTCCGTCTCCCCGGCCTGGCCTGGGCGGCTGATCTTCTCCGGCTCGGGGATCAGCAGGTCGCCGATGTCGCAGCCAAGGACGACGCAGATGACGTCCAGGTCCTCCAGCTTGAGGGAGACCGGCTGACCGGACCACAGCCCGGACATCTTCCCCGCCGAGATCACCAACCCGTGCTCGGCAAGGCTCCGTTGGAGCTCGGACGCCTTCCAGATACCCTTGTTCGCGGCCGTCAGCCGCAGGTTCCATCTCATCGGATCAGCCCTTCCAGCCGCTTCGCGGCCCGCTCGGTCCCGGCGGCCCAGGCGTCCTCGACCCGGGTCTGCTGGACATGGACGTATCGCATCGTCGTAGCGATCCAGGAATGTCCCAAGACCTCCTGAATCGCGAGCAAGTCCAGCCCGTTCTCATAGAGCTGGGACGCGCAGAAATGCCGCAGGACATGCGGGGTGAGCCGCTCTCCCCACCCCGGCAGATGCGCTTTGGCGGCGTCCTTGAGCCCATTCCGCAGGGCGTCGTCGCCCACCCTGCGGGCCGTGCCGTCGGCGTTCTTGCGCTCGGAGGGGAACAGTGGGGCACCGGGGCGGGTGTGGTCGTCGTCGAACTGGCCCCACACATCCTCGATGAACCACCGCAGCGTCCGGTCGGCGCCGTTGATCAGCGGCACCATCCGCTCCCGTGGACCCGAGCCGCGGGCGCCCTTGCCGTGGCGGACGTGGAGCTTGCCGAAGCGGCCCAGATGCCACTTGATGTCGTCCAGGTCCAGCCCGCATGCCTCGCTGACCCGCAGGCCGACCTGCGACATCAGCTTCGCCGCGGTGTAGTTCCGGGCGGTCGGCGTGAACTTGCGACAAGTCGCCAGCTCGCCGCCCCAGCCGGTGAACAGGGTCCCGACCTCCGGTTCGGTCGGCGGGATCCGCAGCTGTGCGTCCTTGGCCCCGCGAGGCCGGTTCATCTCATCGATCGGGCACTCGACGACCCGGCCGGTCATCCTGTGCAGCTCGACCTTGTGCCGCAGCTCCAGGAACATGAAGTACGTGGTCAGCGCCTGCGACCGGGCGAGGCGGGTACCGCTGGGCGAGTTCCGCAGCACCTTCCCGAAGTACGCGTCGGCGTCGGCGGGCTCCATGTCCCACAACGGCCGGCCGAACCACGTGCGGATCTGCTCCAGGTGTCCGACGTCGCCGCGGATGGTGCCGTCCGCCAGGCCCGCCGACGCTCGCGCGAGGACGAACCCGGACAGCACGTCAGTCTCGAACCGCTCCAGCTCCTCCGCCGACGCGGGGGCCCAGTGCTCACGAAGGTCTCGTACGACCGCCAGCGCCAACCCGAGCCTCCTCGCCTTCGGTCCGACTGCGGATCGGTCGGACGAGGTGAGAACGCTTCAAGAATCCCGAAGTTACGTCACAAGGTCATAGAGCACTCTAAGGAGGAAGAACCCGCTGGCCACGGGGTCAGGGACTCAGCGGGCCTCAGGGGAACTCGCGGGATGTCGCACA
>NZ_ML123048.1:0-23322 GCF_003846175.1 Streptomyces sp. ADI95-17
TTCATTCGCGATCTTCATGCTCGAGCAGCTGACCGAACTGCTGATTGCCCAGGACGCCGAGCAGTTCCGCCTCACCGGCCGTACACCGGCCTACGCGGCCGACCATGTGTCCCGCAATCCGTTCCTGACCATTATGCGGCTCCTCGGACACCGCCGACCGGAGTCAACCATGCGCTACCTGACGTACAAGAGGAAGACGAATCTGCTGGTCGCGAGGGCTATCAGGGACTGGAACGAGCAGGACCGCACCTACGCGGACCTGGCCGCTCGCCACGCCTCCGGCTGGGTCGCCTGATGCCGCGCCGCGGAGAGCGCCGCCCCCAATCAGCTGCCGTTCCGCCGCGCCCCGCGACTGCACGCGCTGTTGACCGCATCGGAGTGCGGGAGCTGACACGGGTGAATCGGGGCCGGCTGACCGCCAGCCGGATCGATCCGGGCGACTACGACTGTCCGGTGCTGGCTGCACAGCTGGCCGACACCTGGCTCGACTACCACCACAAGGCGGCGTTGAAGAACAGCGACGGCTACTCGGGGGCGGTTCGCGCGTTCGCGAAGTTCGCAGGCCCGTATCTGATCGCGTCGGGCCTGGACCCGGCCGATGCCCGCCTGGACGATGACCGCATCGACCTCACCGAGGTCATCTACGCCTGGGAGAACGATCTCCTGGCGAAGTTTCCGCAGGACGCGGGACGGCCATGGCAGTTTGCCAGGGCCCTGCTGGTGCTGATCCACCACCGTGCTGAGCGGGATGCGAAGGTGCCTGACAAGCTCCGCAAACGCGCGGCAGCTCCCGCCAGCGCCCGCAAGGCCACCAGCCAACCGTTCGACGAGTTCTCCAACGCTGAACGCCTGGCCCTGAAGGGCGCGGCCCAGGAGGATCTCCGGGCTCTGGAGAAGCGGCTGACCCGGGGCAGAGAGCTCCTGGCGGCCGGCCGGGATCCGCGCGAGCACGGCTGGAGGGAACTGCCGAACCTGGTCTGGGCCGCTCGCCACCGCGTGCTGACCAGCGCCGATCTCCAAGCCGGCCTACCGGCTCACGCCAAGGACTGGCCCGAGGAACTGCTGGACGTACGCCCGTCCAGCAAGGGCGCCCTCGCCGGTCGCTACGGCCTCATGCGGGCCGCGAACGGGTTGCTGTTCCCGCAGGAGTTGGACCTGCACCCGTTCCGGGTGCTGCTGCTGCTCGCAATGCTCGACTGCACCACCGATGAACTGGCCGCGCTCCAAGTCCCAGACCTCGAGTTCAGCGCCCAGGGGGTGCGCGTTGTCCAGGTCAAGAATCGGGCTGAGCGGATCCGCGCCGACTACCACGTGATCGACCGGCCATTGGAGGAGGGCGAGAGCCTGGGAGAACTCGCCTACGAGGGCCGCGGCAAGTGGGACGTCGCCGGGCTGCTGCGGCGTCTGGTGAAGGCCACCGCGCTGACACGCGAGGTATTCGGCGGCGAGCCCTGGCTGTTCACCGCGGTGGAATCCGCCGAGAATCGCAGCACCATGGACGCCCGCTTTGCCCGGTTCGTTGATCCGGGGCGGCGTTTCACGCACTGGATCGCGTCACACATCGATGCGTCCGGTGCGTCCGTCCTGGACATCTCCGAGCCGCATGAAGCACGTCGTCTGCGCAAGACCGCGAAGACCACGCGGGTTGTCGCCCTGGGCGGCACCTTGTCCGACATGGCAGGAGACGACCACAGCATTCAGGTGTTCCAGGGGCACTACGCCCACGGCACCACCGCCCATGTCCTGGCCGGGGCGGCGATGAACCGCGCCCAGCAGCTCGTCTTCGACCGGCTTGCGGCCAAGCCGGTCCTGGTCACTCCCCAAGCGCAGCCCCGCTTGGGCGAGCCCGAGGTCGCCCAAGCGCTGGGCGTGGGCCCGGAGCTGGGAGCGGCGCTGAGCGCCGGTGAGCTGGACATGGGCGTGAGCAACTGCAAGAACCCCCTGGACTCCCCGCACAGCAGTCCAGGCAAGCTCTGCCATGTCGCGCCGGCGATGTGCATGATCTGCGGCAACGCCGTCGTGTTCGTCACCCAACTGCCGCAGCAACTGCTGTTGTCCGACCACATCGAGCAGATGCGCCTGACCCAGCCGCCCATGGTCTGGGAAGCCGTCTGGGGGCGCCAGGCCAAGGCCTTGGCCGAGGTGTTCGAGGAGTGTGCCGAACACCTGCCCGCGGCCCGTCAGGCGATCAAGGAACAGGACATCCGCCTCAACCTGCCTTTGGGCATGCGAACGGAGTACGACCGATGACCGCCCCCACTTCCGCTGCCGCTCCTGGCCGGCTGGCATCGCGCACCTTCGCCGACGACGAGCCGGTCTACACGGCCATGTCCGGGCAGCTCCCTGGAGTCGCGGGGCCGGTGTTCGGGCGTGTCGACGAGTGGCCCTGCGACTGCCTCAGGCGCCCGGCGAACCGAAAGCCGCATGAGTGGAAGTGCTCCTTTCCGCTCGACCCCGTCTGGAACCTGCGAGCGCGAGAGGTCGCGTTCTGCATGCTCAACCCTCACCACCGAGCACTGAGGGACGCGGGAATCTTCCCTGGCCGGAAGATCTGGAGTCCGGCCACAGCCCGCAAGGAGTGCATCTGCCTGGCTACCCTGGGCGCCTGGGCGGTCAAGGAAGGCATGCCGGATGACCTGCAGATGTGGGCGACCGAAGACTGGCAGGGATATATCGACCACCGTGCCTCGAGCACCGGGCCTGAGTCGGTACGCAGTGCGGTCGGCGCAGTACGGCGCTTGGTGCGGTACTCCGGAATTCTGACTGGCACCGGAGTGCTGGAGGACCCCTGGCCGGGAAAGACGGACAGCGAGGTGGCCAAGCTCGCGGCCAGCGACAACCTGTCCACGCCGTCGATTCCGCCGGAGGTCTGGTGGCCGCTGCTGCGGGCGGCCTGGGCCTACATCGACCGATTCTCCGCAGACATCCTGGATCGGCGAGACCGTGAGAGGGACCGGTTGACGATGCAGGATCCGTCGCCGCGTGGTCTGGGAGCGGGCAGCACCGACTCGCAGTTGCAGCAGTGGCTCGCTGATCCCGCGAACCTGGTCCCCCTCAACTCGTACGGCTCCCGGAGTCAATCGAAGGGGGCCCCGATATGGGCTCTGCTCAGCCGGAGCATCACGGGAGGCGCCAGCAAGAAGATCTTCGAGATCGGCCGCGCCAAACAGGGTGTGATGCGCCGGTCGGAGGTCCTGCGGATGATCGAGGAAACCGGCAGGGTCGAAACTCTGGATCCCCCGGAGGTCAGGCGGAGGGTTTCGCAGTTCCCTGCGCAGGTGTCGCTCAAGCGCTCGCGGCAGTCCCTGGACGACACGCTCCACAGGTGGCTGGCCGATCCGACCAACGTCATCCCCGTACATGCGAACGGATCGGTTGTGGACCGTGCGGGTGAGCCGGTGTGGTCCAGGTTGGAAGAGCTCGTGCTGGAAACGCCCGGGCAGATGAGCCTCTTCAACACCACAAGCCAGGCCAGCCAGCTTCGGCGCGAGGCCGTACTGCACGTCCTGGCGATGGGTACTCACCAGGTGGTGAGCTACGAACGGAAGCTGATCCTGGAGCTTCACATGCTCAGGGCAGCCTGCTACATCTTCGTCGCCGCGTTGAGCGCCATGCGCGACTCGGAGATTCAGGAGATCCAGCGCGGCGCACTCACTCAGCACTACGGTGCCCCGGCGATCGGCTCCCGCAAGGTGAAGGGAGACTCCTCGACGCCGAAAGAGAACTGGTGGATCATCGAGCCGGTCGCGCAGACCCTGGCGGTGGCCGAACGCCTGTCCTGGCACGACACCCACCTCTTCACAGCATTGGGCGCGGGACGCGTCGGTATCAAGGCGGTAGCCGACATCGACCTCTTCATCGCGCAGGTGAACGCCAACCGGCACCTCACCGGCCTGAAGGAGATACCGAGCGGGCGTGTCCGCCCGCACATGTTCCGCAGAACCATGTCAATCATCGCCAGTCAGCAGCCGGACGGTGAGATCGCCGTGGGCATTCAGCTCAAACACGCGGCGCGACGCGCTCTCGCGAACCGCTTGTCCGGGGCATACGGCCAGATCGATGCCAAGTGGGCGAAGGAGTTCGACACCGACCTGCAGACTGCGGCCGCCCGCAAGCTCGTAGGGCTCCTCAAGGCTCGCCGTAGCGGAGGGACCATCGCGGTGGGCCCCGGTGCCGCGCGCTTCCATGCCGGACTGGACAAGGTCAACGCCGCCATCGCCCAGACTCCGACACTGCGAGCCGAGATCGCTGACGAGCGGCTGGAGATCACTCTGCTGCGAGATGAGTTCGCGGACTTCCACCTGGGCACGGTCAACCACTGCATGTGGAACGCACCCACCGCAGAGTGCCAAAACCAGCTCCCGCCGGCCCAGCGCGGCCAAGCACCGCTGCTGGGAGCGTGCCAGCCCTCGCGGTGCCGCAACTCCGTCCTGACGCTGTCGCACGAACGGATCTGGCGGATGGAGGAGGCCGACCTGGTGGAGTTCCTGAAGAAGAAGCTCTCCAAGCCCCTGCGCGATCAGGCGTTGGCCAGGCTCGCGGAGGTCCGCTCCGCCACCCAACAGATCGATCGACTCAAGGAGAACGCCTGATGCCGGTGTCCGCCGCGACCGCCGACAAGCTGCGGGAGGCCATGGTCCGACTTCTGGCCGGAGAACCCCTGCACAGCGACGGCGCGTTGACGAAGGAGAATCTGGCCCGCGAGGCCCGGGTCAGCCACGCCACCGTCCACCGGGCCCAGGACATCCTGGCGGAATGGGACATCCAAGTTGCCCACCCCGTCCTGCGCACGCCGGGAGAGACCCGCCGCGATGAAACGATCGCCGAGCTGAAGAGCAAGCTCCGCAAGGCCAACGAGAGGGCTGGTGAGCTGCAGGGCAAACTCGACGCCCTCGCTACGGTGACCGCGAACCTCTATCGCGAAACCATCGAGCTGAAGAAGAAGGCAGCGCGCAAACCGGAGCAGAACCGACTCGGTCTCCTGCGCGGCGGCAACTCTGTGGAGACATGACCCGCGAACGAGTCAGCTCAAGAAGCGGGCGACGTGAACGTCAAGCAGGGTGCCGAATGCGTCTGCGGATGCGACCTGCGGGGCGTCGCACACGACGTTGTCGCCTGTCAGGGTGTCGAGGTCGGCCCAGCCTCCCCGATACAGGGTGATGTGCGCTTCGATTCCTACGGTGTTCGTGATGCGTACTCCAATCGAGTCCGGCTCGATGACCAGCGACCTGTCGGTTTGGAGGGGTTGGGGCCAGGAGGCAGTCTCGTCGCGCCAAGTCACGGATCCCACGGTCAGGCCGACTGTTTCCCAGCCGTGTCGGCGTTCAGTGATCTTCGCGGCTGCCTGGTCGAGGTCGATGATTCGCTCCATGGCGGAATAGTCGCTCACCGGCTCCGGTGGCATCCAGGAATTCCGAACGGCCGGCGACATCAACGGAACCCCTCCCGCTGATCAATGTCGACGGGGACCCCGCGAGTGCGCAGTCGGGCCATCAGGAATTCCATCTCCGGCAACGTCCCTTCCAGGCCGTCGCCGCTCAGTTCGCCGACCAGTTCCTGGGCCCGCGACAAGGAAACCGCCGAGACTTCCCTGAAGACCTTCAGGGCCGGAACGAGGCTTGGTAGCGGACCGGCGAGTCGCAGCCTGGCGGGTCCGTTCGCGGCGAGCAGGGCCTCTCGCACATCGTCGGGCGCCGTCCCCGGGCCTGAGTCCTCGCATATATAGGTGCTACAGGCTGCGCAGGAGAACTCGGAATCCGACCACAGGGCATCGTCGAGGATGAACTGGTTCACCTGCCGGACTGCCATGGCGCCGCAATCGCCGCAGCGTGTTGCGATCTTCGCTGTCTGACCGCGCACTCGGGCTCCCTGTTGTTCTGCTTCTGCTCGCAGGATCCTCTCGCGGTTGATGGTGTGAGCGCGACCGGATTCGGGCCGCTACAGCGCTGAGCATGGGACTGGGGCACACCCGCGCCACCGACGGCACGATGTGTCGGCGCCCGAATCACACCAGGACGACCTCGACGTCATGCTCTCCGATGATGTGCAGGATCAGCTCGAACAAGGTGGCCGGGTCACCCTGCACAGCCCGGTGTTCCACCAGCCGTGACCTGGCAACTTCGGCATACTGCCATTCCAGGGTGAACGGAGGCGCGGCACCCCAGCCGCCTCTGAGACAGTCATTCAAAGCGTCGAGGTTCCACCCGAAGTACCCCGCCGGGCCCGTTGACCGCCTCGCCGATCGCACAGTAGAAGCTGTCCACGTCGTGGACCTGCTGGCCGTCCAGCACGAAAACGCGGCCCGGCGCGATGTCCGAGCTCTTGCCGCGGCGCCGGTATTCGCTGGACCACAGGGCCACGGACAACCACGCACGCCGACCTTGCTGGTCCAGGGAGTGCCACAGGCCCTTCCGGTTCAGCTGCCCGGTTCGGATCAGCTCCCACATCCAATCGGAGCCGGGAAGCGTCTGGTCGCACCAGAGCTGCACGGTGACATCGACAAGGCCGGCACCAAGGGTCGAGGGCTTGGCGGCGATCGCGGTGACGTCGTTGACGAAGTAGGACCCCATCTCGACGCCTTCGGCATCCAGTAGGGCCAGGTCGGCGTTCCCCGCCCGGGCGCGGTGGCCGCCGACATGGTCAAGGGCGGCCAGCAGCCCGCCGCGAGGTGCGCACCCCAGCAGATCGACCTGCCGAAAGCCGTCCTCTGACACACAGAACAAGCCCCTGGCCTCGCGGGCGAAGCCCCAGAAGTCGCTACCACCGTCGTCACTGGCCAGGGAGTACTTGAACCCTGCCCCGGCACTTGCTGATCCCACCGCACCCCCCATGAGCTGCTGATCCTACCGAGCCCAGGACCGGGCGGAGCCGATGGATCGCCAGGTCACAGCAGGGAAAAATCTTTCGCTCAACGTGAGACACCATCGACCGCCTATCGGCGGATTCCCTGCAGATCCCCGAGGCGGATCCACTGAGACGACAGCGGCTCTGAGACAGGTGAACTGTTCCTAACGGAGGCCGGATCGAAACAGGCGAAGCTGCACCGGCGGCTGCCGTGCGGGAGCTGACGGAAGAGACCAGACTGACGGCGCGCATGGAGGACGCACATGTCGTCACGGTCCTTCACGACGACCGGCTGGACGTGCGCCGTATCACCGCCGTGGTCCGCCTTACCGGCTGGGGCGGTGACCTCGGTCTGCCCGAACCGCACCGCTTCGTGCGATGGGAGTGGCACGACCTGCCCACTCTGACGACCTTGGGGAAGATCTTTGCGCCCAGCGCCCAGGCCCTGAACGCAGTGTGGCCCGGAATCCTGCCGGGACTTCCACCCGTCCACTCCTACGTGTGCGCCGCCACCGTCCCGCCGGTTCCCGGCGAGCCGGCCGAGGCCGTCCGGCTGCGCGGCCGGATGGCAGACATCGTGACCGGCAACAACTGGGCGCCCTCCCCGCGAGTCCAGGCCGCGCTGCGCGAGGTGCCCCGGCACCGGTTCGTTCCCGAAGCTCCACTGGAGACGGCCTACCACGACGACCTCGCCGTGGTGACGGTCCGGGATTCGTCCCGGACCGCACTCAGTTCCGTCTCGGCGGCTTGGCTGCAGGCCCACATGATCGAGGAACTCCGGCTGGAGCCGGGAACGACCGTGCTTGAGGTCGGATCCGGCGGGTACAACGCGGAGCTCCTCGCGCACGTTGTCGGGAGACGCGGCCGCGTGGTGACCGTGGACAACATCGACCCGCATGTGGTGCACCGCACGCAGCGGCTGTGCGCGGAAGCCGGAAGCGGCCGGGTCACCGCCCTCCTCGGTGACGGTGGTCTCGGCGCACCCGGCCACGTCCCCGCCCGGGGGTTCGACGGGGTGGTGATCACCCACAGCACGGCGGACATCGCGCCGTCGTGGCGGGAACAGTTCGCCGAGGGAGCGCGACTGGTCGTGCCGCTGGAGATGGGCGGCTACACCCGCACGCTCACTTTGGTCCGGCGTGGAGACGTACTGCACGCAGAGCACTGGACGTACTGCGGATTCGTGCGGGACCGTGGTGCCGCCGCCCGCACCGCTCCCGCCGTCCCTCTGGCCGGCGGCGAGGTCACCGTGCGGTGGGAGGACGGGCCGCCCGGCGACACCGCCGGGCTCGATGAGGCGCTGCGCGGGCCCCGTCACGAGCTCACCACCGGCCTCGTGGTCCGGGGTACCTTCAATTTCGAGACCCTGCAGGTCTACGCCGCGACCACACTGCCGGGGTTCTGCCGCCTGACCGCCCCCGAGGGGGCGACGCCAGTGGCGCAGCAGGACGCGGCCGCGATGTTGGGGGACGGCTCCCTCGCCTACCTGACTCATCGCGTGGTCGAGGACGCCCCGGATCCGGCCGACCGGCTGACCGAGTTCTTCATCCACGCCCACGGCCCGGCCGCCGACGAGCTGGCAAAGCGCTTTGCCGACTGCGTGCGCACCTGGGACCAGAAGGTGCGCGAGAGCGGCTACCCACCGATGACCGTCCACCCGGCCGGAACGCCCGACGAGCAGTTGCCGGTTGGTGATGTGCTCGACAAGCCCTTCGCGAGGCTCGTCTTCCAGTGGCCCGGCCGCGTTCCGGACGGGACGCCGGACCGGCTCGCGGCGGGCGGTGAGCATGCCTGACTCCCACGAGTTCATCGCCGCGAAGTCCGGGCCACCCGACGGCGACGAGGCCGCGATCGGTGGGCCGCCCGCCTGCCAGCTGAACCGCCCCTGACGAGAGAGAGCCCGCCCGTGACATCCTCACCCCGTGTTGTGCCGTCCCTGCTCGGTGTGTTCGGACACCCCGACGACGAGAGCCTCCTCGCCGGCGGCGTGCTCGCCCAGCTCGCCGCCGGACATGCGCGCACCGCTGTGGTCACCATGACGTGGGCGCCCGGGAGCCCGCGGGCCACCGAACTCGCCGATGCGCTACGCGTGCTCGGCGCGGGCGTACCACGCATGCTCGGATACGGCGACGCCCGCCACCCGCATGCGGCTCCCGGCCGACCCCGGCTCGTCGACGCACCGTTGGAAGAGGTGACCGCCGCCCTGGTACGCCAGATCCGGTCTCTTCGTCCCGATATCGTCGTGACGCATGACGCCGTGGGCCAGCCGTCCGTTCACCCCGACCACCGCTACACCCACCAGGTGACCCTGCTCGCGGTGAACGCCGCCGGGCATGGCCAGTTGTACCCGGACACCGGCCCGCTGTGGCAGCCGGCCGCCCTCTACCTCGCGACCCACCCCGACTCGGGCACCGGGAACCTCGGCGAACTGCTGCGCCGCGCCAGTAAATCGGTACTGAGTGTGCCCGACGGGCTCGTCAGCGCGACTGTGGACGTACGGCCGTGGATGGCCTGCAAGTGGGCCGCGATCCTGGCTCATCGCAGCCAGGTAGAGCGGGAGCGGCCGCTGCCAGGAATCTTGTCTCGGCTCCCGGAGGAGATCCGTCACCGTGTCATCGACACCGAGTACTACACCCTCATCAGCCTCGTCCAATCCCCCGGCATGACGCGGCTTGCGACCTGACCGCGCCACGTCGGCGGCGGTGCACCAGCCTCGCCGCCCCTTCCAGGGGTCGCCCGCGTCAGCGTGTTGCCCCCGTTGTCCGCACAGAAGGAGCCCCTTGATGGATGCCTCGCAGATCCACGATCCGGCCCAGTGGCTGCCCGAATCGGGTGCGGGAACCGTCGTCATCGAGCACCGTGTCGACGACCTCGGCGCGGGGCGTCTGCCGGTCCCTGTCACCCACGGTCCAACCCACATCATGCTGGACGCCGAACGCGCTGCCCTGGCCGCCCTGCACGGCAACTGTTTGACCGCCGCGTCCGTCCACGCCGTCCACGGCCCAGCGGCCAAAAGCGTGACCGTGCACGCCGTCGTCCTCGACCCGGCCGGCGGCACCCCGATCCGAGCTACCACCTCGGGCCCCGCCATCCACGCAACCCGCGCCGGGCGACTCGCGGGCCAGCGGTTCCTCGACGTGGGCCCAACCACCCTCCCGAGCGGCCCGTCATGACAGGACACACAGCTCTGCGGGAGCGCCCGGCGGTGTTCGCGCCGCCCCCTCCCCCTGGCACGCGCAGGCTCCCCGCCCCATGAGCCGGCACACGGTACGGCGGCTGACCTCTGCCGGTCGGCCACCCATCGTCTAACCCCCGCCCGTCATTCCAGTCACACGCTCAATCACACCAATGCCTCGCCCCACCAACCCAACAGACGGGAGCACAAGTGAATAGCCCCACGCACGGTGACGCAGCCGCGGAACCTGAGCAGCCGAAGACGTCCCAGGAGGAGTACGCCCGGTCACGGCACGCTGTCTGGTTGGGCACAGCCGCGCTCATGACTGACGAACTGGGGCGCGTCCTGCTGGTGAAACCGACCTACCGCAGGCAATGGCTGCTGCCTGGTGGCGGTGCCGAGCCGGGAGAAGGCCCCGGGCAGGTCTTCCGTCGCGAAGTACACGAAGAACTCGGGCTGCTGAGAACTCCCGGGGAGGTGCTGGCCGTGAACTGGGTCGCCCCCGGGCATCCGGACGTCGCTGCGAACCTGCCGTTTCCCGGCGAGGTGCGCTACGTGCTCGACGGCGGAACCCTCACCGAGCAGGACATCGAAGCCCTCCGCCTGCCCGCAGACGAACTGCACGGATACAAGTTCCTCGACTCCCGGGCAGCAGCCGAGCGGATGATCCCCGTGGACGCACAGCTCATGCTGGCCGCGCTGCGCGCCCGCCTGTCCGGCACCACTGCCCATCTCGACGGCGGCAGGCACGTGGGGGCGGTGCCACCGCTGGACCTGCACGAGGTACATACACGGCCCCGGAACGGGCGCGACTGGCCGTGGCACCCAGACCGGGTTCCCGACCGGCTCCCAGTCCCTCAGGCCTGGGGCTGGCTCTTCGCGCCCGACGGCCGGGTTGTCCTGGTGATCGACCCTGCTGATCCGCTGGCCATGCTGCCTGGCGGCACGGTCGAGGCCACAGACGCATCCCCGGAAGCCGCGCTGGTGCGCGAGGCCGTCGAAGAGGCGCAGCTGACCCTGGCTCCGGGAAGGGTTGAACGGCTGGGGTGGGTCTATGACTCGACCGGTGATGTCTACGGCGGCATCGGCGAGTGCGCTCGGCTGCGACTGGCCGCGCCGGTCACGGGAGTCGGCCCGTCCACGATCGACCCTGCCAGCGGCCGCCGGTTCGCCCGGCTTCTGGCCACCCCCGAGCAGGCCGCCGCTCTGCTCGGCTGGGGCGACCAGGGTTACCAACAGGCGGCCCGAGCCGCCCGCCTCGCCCACGAACGATGGGGCATCCCGCTCGCAGCGCCGTCCCCATCACGGAAATCCCCGGCGAGGGAATCGGATGGTGAACAGCACCACGTTCGTCCGGTGCAGCATCAGTTCGGCCACGCGAGAACGCTCAATACCGTCAGCTGACCGGACTGGCCCGGGGCCACGGTTGGCACCCGCCCACCCCGACCACCCCGCCCACCGAAAGAGGTTGTGCCCGCCGTGACGTCGTTTCTCTGTCTCCCCCACGCCGCACGGCTCGACCTGCTCGAACAGCTGACCCGGACCGCGCTGAGCGAGTACTACGGACTCGGCGGTGGCGCCGCACGGATGGAGGTCCAGCAGTACGAACACAACGCCGCCCGGCGCGTCACCGCGCCAGGCCGCACTTCCTACGTAGCCCGCCTGTCCGTCCGTGTCGGCAACCCCGCCCACCAGCAGCGCAGCGAGATGCGGTGGCTGGAAAGGAGTTCGACCGGCCGGTCCGGGAAAGGGGAATTCGGCGCGTACGAGGAGTTCGCCCGCGCCTTCCCGGCCGGCTACACCCAGGTACGCCCCCTGCCCACCAACTGGGCCCGGCTCCTGGAGCCCTACCTGCTGTTGTCGCGACGTCTTCATCCTCGACTTCGTCACCACAGCAGCCCCCGTCAACGCCGACGTCGCCTCGTGGGGACCACGCCGCATCGCCGGCATCGTGGCAAGCATGCAGGCCCATGTGGCAGGGCGCCCCTGCCCCGTCCGGCTCGCCCCGGTCTGGCCCGGACAACATGACGGGCGGGCCTGACCGTGACGGAACCGCCGGTCTGGGGGAGGTGGCAGACCCGGTTACTGCAGAGCCACCGGGCTGCCGAGCAGAGCGCTGGGAAGGTAGCCCGAAAGGACTCCCAGCTCCCACTCGTGCAACTGAACCGCCAGGGCTGCCACGGCAGCCACGCCGACCGGCAGCAGCGTCCGGGGAGAGGGATCGGCCCCCACGCTGTCCCGATGCTCGACGAGCCGGGTGACGAGTGCTCGCTCGAAGGTGGGCTGGTCGTCGTCGAGGAGCACGCGCAGGAGCTGCTGGTCCGGTGTCAGGTGGCCAGCTGCGTCCAGTCGGCGGGCCACCTCGGCCCGTTCGACGGGGTCCGGCTTACGCAGAGGCACCGCGGGCCAGTCGCGCGGCAGGTGTCCGCTGGCCTCGGTCAGGTACTCGCACAGCGCATCCATGGCGGCGAGGTCCGCCGGTTGCGAGGTCGAGGTCAGCGTCGAGTACGGAACGCCCTCGCGGATCGCGGGCTCAAGCACCACGAACACCGCGACGGCCTGATGCCTGACATGAAGAAGGGGGCCGAAGGACAAGCCGCTCCGCACGCGGAGCGGTACGACGTACACCTACGAGGTCTCCGGGTAGCGCCCTGCCGGGAATCGGGCTGGGCAGATCCGGTCCGGCTGTGCGCGATGGGCGCTGTGGTTGACAGCAGCCTTTCGCCTTTCCCCCGGATGAGTTGAGTACGAGCGCTCAGGCGCGCCGTCCGGATCCGCTCGTAGCGTCCAGCCCATGCACATAGATCATGCTGATCGCGGCTCAGTACGCCGGGCGGGCATCACAGCGGTGGCTTCCTGCCTGCCGGACCTCGAAGTGACGTCGGAGGCCTTGCAGCAGCGACTCGTCGCAGCCTCCGGGGTGCCGCTGCCCGCGCGGGCAATCGAACGAGTCACCGGCATCACCGCGCGCCGGGCGGCCTCAGACGACGAGTACGCCTCGACCCTTGCGGTGCGGGCCGCCTGGACCGCGCTGGACAGGGCCGGGCTCGCCCCGTACGACGTGGACCTGCTGGTCTTCGCCTCCGCAACCCGGGACGTAGTCGAACCTGCGACTGCCCACATCGTGCAGGCCGAACTGGGCTCCCGGGCGCACGCGCTGGACGTGGCCAACGCGTGCAACAGCTTCGTCAACGGCATCGACACGGCGCGGGCCATGATCCTCGCCGGCCGCGCCCGGCGGGCACTGGTGGTCACCGGGGAGACCCCGAGCCGCGCGGTGCGGCACGAGCCGACCGGCCCCGGCCAGCTCCGGGACGGGTTCGCCGGCTACACCTTCGGCGACGCGGGAGCCGCGGTCGTCCTGGAGGCGGTGGAGCGAGGCGGCATCCTCGACGTGGACACTGAGACGTACTCCGAGCACTGGCCGGTCGGGGGTATCTTCGGCGGCGGTTCGCGCCACCCGCGTGGGGACGAGTACACGTACTTCCACGGTGATGGCAGCGAGTTGCGCGAGGTTTTCGAGAAGGTCGGCACGTCGGTGCTCGACCGGATGCGGCAGCGTACCGGACTGGCGTGGGAGGACTTCCGGCACATCCTGGTGCACCAGGTCACCGTTCCGTACCTGGAGCGGTTCGTGGAGCTCACCGGCGTCCCCCGGGACCGGCTCGTCGTCACGGTCCCCGAGCTCGGCAACATGGCCAGTGCCACGCTCGGCGTGCAACTCGATCTCGTCCACGAGCGCCTGTGCCCGGGCGACCGGGTCCTGTTCGTCGGCCTGGGCGGCGGCGTGAGCATCATGACGATGGTCTGGGAGAAGGCATGAGCGCGCTGTGGGTGGTGGTGCCCGCGCACCAGGAGGCCACCCGGATCAACGCCACGCTGGACGCGCTCGCGGACCAGCACGATCGCGACTTCACCCTCGTCGTCGTGGACAACGCCTCCAGCGACAACACCGCCGAGGCCGCCCAGGACTTCGCCTCCCGGGCCCCCTTCCCCGTCCACGTCCTCCACGAATCGGAGAAGGGCGTGGGCTGCGCCGTCGACACCGGCTTCCGGTACGCGATCGAGCACGGTGCGACGCTGCTGGCCCGCACCGACGCCGACTGCCTGCCGCACCCCGGCTGGACGGCCGGTGCCCGCGACGCCCTGCGACACGGTGCGGGTCTGGTGTGCGGACGCATCGACGCACGCCGCGACGAGCACGGGCCGCTCGGGCGGGCTGTCTTCCGCGCGCTGGTCCGCATCGCCGCGTTCTTCGGCCGGATACGCCCCGCCCACCACCGCCGCCACGGCTACCCCGCCCCCTACCGGATGCATGCCGGCAACAACATGGCCGTCACCGCCACCCTGTACGAAGCTGTCGGCGGGATGCCGCGCCGCCCTTCCCCCACCGACCGCCTCTTCCTGAACCGGGTACGCCGCCACACCACCGCCATCGTCCACGCCCGCGACATGGTCGTGGAGAACTCCACCCGCCGACTGCGCGCCTACGGCCTCGTCGGCACCGCCCGCTGGTACCTCGACAAAGGGCCGGGCCGTCACGGAGAGGACCCGCGCTGATGCTCGAAACCCTCACCCACACGCTGCGGCGCCGCCCCGACCGGCCCGCGGTCCTCGGCACCACCCGCACCGGGGCCGTACGCACCAAGGCCACGTTCGGGGACCTGGCCCACCTCGCCGACCGCTACACCGCCGCCCTGCATGCCCGCGGCACCGTACGCGGCAGTACCGTCGGCGTCGCCATCCGGCCCGGGCCCCGGGCCCTGGCCGTGATGCTCGCCGTGCACCGGCTCGGTGCCCGGGCCGCGGTGCTCGATCCGGGCGCAGGGCCGGACGTGCTGCGCGCGCGGCTCGCGCTGGCCCGTCCCGGCATCGTCCTCGCCGACGCCACCGCCCAGGCGGTCGCCGGGTGGGCCCGGCCACTCGCCCGCCGTGCCCGCCTGGCCCTGCCGGACCTCGCGGAGCTGGGCCCGGTGGCCACGGTCGGGCCGCGGCTGCCCGGTTGCGCCCCCGCCCTGGACGCTGATGTCCGGGCCGTGCCTCTGCCGCCCCCGGTGGACGAGGACGGCGACGCAGTCATCGTGTTCACCTCGGGCACCACGTCACTGCCCCGCGCGGTGGTCCACACCCGCTCCTCGCTCGCCGCCGGCATGACCACGGTGGCCGATCTGGTACGGCCCGAGGCCGGGCGGCCTGTCCTCGGCGGCACCTTCTTCGTCCTCGTACCGTCCCTGGCGAGCGGAGCGCCGGTCGCACTGCCCGCCCGCTCACCGCGCGTGCTGGCCCGGCAGCTGCGACGGCTCGCCCCGCAGGCCACCTACCTGACACCGCCGCAGATCCGGCAGGTGCTGGCGGAGGGCAGCCGGTTCTCCGGGCGCGTGTGGACCGGATCGGCTCCCGCGAGCGCCGACCTTCTCACCCGCGTCAAGGACGCGGGCGCCGAGGAGGCGTGGGGCGTCTACGCGCTGACCGAGCTGTTCCCCGCCGCAGCGGTCGAGCAGGCCGACAAGGCCGCCTTCACCGGCGAGGGGGATCTGGTCGGCGAGCCCCTTCCCGGGGTAGTGGCCAAGACCGGCGGGTCCGGTGAGCTGCTGCTGTCAGGCCCGGCCGCACGGGACCGCTATCTGGGCGAGGACCCGGACATGTGGGTTGCCACCGGCGACCGGGCACGCCTCGATGCCGGCCGGATCGTGCTGGAGGGCCGCCACAAGGACATGGTCCTGCGGCGTGCGGAGAACATCTACCCGGGGCTGTACGAGCCGTCGTTGCACGTTCCAGGCATCGAACTGGCGGTCCTCGTGGGCGTACCGGCCGGTGACGGCGACGAGCGTCTGGTCGCCGTCGTGCAGCCGAGCCCCGGGGCGGACCGCGATACGCTGCGGGCCGCCCTGGCCGGGCCGCTGGAGCGCATGGGGTCCGCCCGCCCGGACGCTGTGCTGCTCGCCGGCATCCCGCTGTCCGGTCGTTCCCTGAAGCCCGACCGTGCGGCCGTCGCCCGCCTCGCCGCCCGGCGCCTGGCAGAGCGGAGCCGGGGATGACCGCGCCCGGCAGTGTGGGGCCGTTGTGGGCCGTGGTGCCCGCCTACAACGAGGAGGCCGGGATCGGGGCCACCCTTGCCGCTCTTGCCTCCCAGGCCGACACCGGCTTCGTCCTGGTCGTCGTCGACAACGCCTCCACCGACGCGACCGCCCGCATCGTGCGTCGCTTCGCCGCCACGGCACCGTTCCCTGTGCACCTCGTCCACGAGGAGCAGCGGGGCACCGGGGCCGCCGCCGACACGGGGTTCCGGTACGCCGTCGCGCACGGCGCCGAACTGCTTGTGCGCACGGACGCCGACTGCCTGCCCGCCGCCGACTGGATCGCCGCGGCACGCGGGGAGTTCGCCCGCGGGACGGAGATGGCCTGTGGTCGCAGCCTTCCGCGCCTCGACGAGGATCCCTCGTTCGCCGAGCGTCATCTGCTCCCGGCGATCGTCAGGGTGACCGCGCTGTACGGGCGCTACCGCGCGGCGCACCGGCACCCGCGATTCCGCGCTCCGTACATGCTGTGCCACGGTCACAACCTCGCCGTCACGGCCGCACTGTATCTGCGTTGCGGGGGCACGCCCCGCACGCCGCTGGAGGGACCGCCCGAGGACGTCGTCCTCCTCAACCGGGCGCGCGAGCACAGCGGCCGGATCGCACGGTCCGAGCAGATGGTGGTGCACACCAGCCTGCGCCGCCTGCGGGCCTGGGGTGCCCGCCGGACCCTGCTGTGGTGCTGGGACCGCCGCTACCGGCCCACCGATCCGAAGCAGGTGCACATCAGGTGACCACGGTTCCCACCGGATCCGCCCTCCGCGCCGCCCGGCGGCGCGACCGGCGCGTGTACACCCACTCCCACCCCGTGCTGTTCGGCCTCCTCGCCGCCACCCGCCACCGCGCTGTCACCCGCGTCGGCGGCACGGTGCTGGTACATGGCAGCGAGCCCTACCGGCAGGCACTCACCCGGATTCCGCTGGACCGCACCGCCGCCGGCACCACCGGCGGCGCCGCCCGGGAACTGTCCACGGGCGGCACGCTGTTCGACCAGGAAGGAACCGGCCACCGCACCACCCGGCGCGCCGTCGCCGACGATCTCGGCGCGGCGGGAGTGGAACGGCTGCGCCCGGTGTGGCTGGACGTCCTGGACCGCCGGCTCGCCCCGCTCGGCGCGGGCCGCGACGTCGACCTCGTACCGCTGGCCCGTGAACTGGCCGGGACCACCGTCTGCGCGCTGCTGGGCACGACCGGCGACCCGGAGACCATCGCCGAGGCCGCCGCCTCGGCAGCGGCCGCCGCCGTACGTGACCACCTGCCCGGCCCCCGGCCTCCTGGCACCGCGCGGGCGGCCGCCGCGGCGACAGCGCGGCTGGAGGCGCTGCTCGCACCGGCCTCCGGCACGGCAGCGGACACGGCTCTGCGGGCCATGCTCGCGGTCGCCGCCGTCAACACCACCGTCGCAGCCCTTCCCCGCGCCGTCGCCTGGTGCGCCGACGCCCAGCTTTGGCACCATGCGGCGGACGACCGCCTGCGCCCGGCCCTGGTGGGCGAACTGCTGCGGGTGATCGCCCCGTCCCCGCTGCTGCCCCGCGTGGCAGCAGCGGCCGCAGACCTCGGCGGCTGCCCGGTCCGGGCCGGGGACCGTCTGATCCTGGTGGCCCGTCACGCCGCACGGGCCCACTGCGAACCGCCGGACGCCCTGCACCCCGCGCCGCCGACGGTGGCCCAGCTCGTCTTCGGAGCCGGCAGCCACGCCTGTCCCGGCGCACGCCTGGCCCGCGCGCAACTGGACGACGCCCTCGCCGCGCTCGCCCCTCACTGCCCCACCGTCCTGCGCGCCCGCGTCAACCGGGGCGCGGCCCTGCCCGGATGGCGCTCCCTCACCGTCCGGGCGACCAGCAACCATCGATCCCCGGAGAACCGATGACCACGATCGCTGTCACCGGGGCGAGCGGCTTCTGCGGCTCGTACGTCGCCGTCACGGCCGCCGCCCGTGGCGACGATGTCCTGTGCGTCGGACGACGCCCCGGCCCGGTGGGCCGGCATGTGCCGTGGGACGCTGCGTGCGAGGTGCCGGACCTGTCCGGCGCGGACCTCGTCGTGCACTGCGCGGCCGCCGTCGGCGACCCGGTGCCCGGCTCCCCGGCCGAGGCCGCCATGCACGCCGTCAACGTCGACGGCACGGCCCGGCTGCTGGAGGCCGCCGCCGGCCGGCCGGTGGTGTGGGTGAGCAGCGCCAGCGTCTACGCACCCAGCCAACGTTCCCGGATCACCGAGGAACACCCGGTGGGCGGACACCTGAACGCCTACGGCCGGACCAAGGCGGCTGGTGAGGCGCTGGCGCTCGCCGCCGGTGCCGTGGTCCTGCGGCCACGGGCGGTCTACGGGGCAGAGGACCCGCACCTGGTGCCCCGACTGCTGGCCCGCGTCCGCCGCGGACTGCTCATGCTGCCGGGGCCGAGTGTCCGCCTCAGCCTGACGGCCGTCGAGAACCTCACCGACGCCTGCCTCATGGCAACCTCATGGCCACCAGGCGCCTACAACATCGCCGACCCTGCACCGTACGACCGCGACGAGGCCATCCACGCGGTCCTGCACGCCCACGGCGTACGCGCTCGGATCGTGCATCTTCCACCTGCGCTCGCCCGTGCCGCGGCGAACGCGGTCCAGTCAGTGTCCCGTCTTCGACCGCGCTCGGAACCCCTTCTCACCCGCTACGCCGTCGATCAACTGGCACGGCCCGTCGTACTGGACGTGTCCCGGGCACTTGAGCGGGGATGGGAGCCGCGGGACACGCTCGGCGATCCTGCCCTCCGACCGGCCGATCCCGTTCCACGATGAGCGGGGGCTCGCCCTGACCATCGGACTGAACACCCTCCTCGGAGAGCGGTCGTCCTTCCGCGTCCGCCTCTGATGGGGGCCCTCGGCATGACGGATCCTGATGGAGTGTGAGCAGCCGGTCGAACGCGCCGACCAGATCGCGAGCCTGGGCATCAGCTGGCGGACGGCTGGGACGGGCGGGCCGTTCGCGGTGTGCTCACTGTGGCGCTCGCAGGTCTGTCCAAAGAGCACGGGGCCGGAGCGACATCGCGGTGGACGCCCTGCGCGCGGCGTCAGGGTGCTCCGCATCGGTTTCTGCCGGCACCCGGCTTTCGGAAACTGTTGTTCTCCCGAGTGTTCTCCCGAGCATCTGGTCGCACGGCGCTCGGCGCACACGGACTGGACCTTCTGGTACTGCTCGTCGATGTCCGACTACCGGGCGGCACTCCCACCGGTCCGGAAACGCCGCCGCCACCGGCGCCCGGCCGCAAGCCGCGCTGAGCTCCATCGAAGCGGTCCGGGTCAAGTCCAGCACCTGGGCCGAGCGCTCGCTCCGCCCGGCGCGGGTTCCTCTTCGAGCCGCGCTGTGTTGAGGCCCCGGGGGCGCGGTCGGTGGAGTCGCGTGTGCGGCCGATTCGGCCACGAGACCGGGATCACAGATGTGCCGGGACTCCGCATGGGGGACTGTCCCCCATATCCTCGGCCCCCTGACCGGTGAGGTAGGGGGCGCACGGAGCGCCGCGGCGTCGGAGGGCGACCGGTCGCGGCCGGATCGGCGGCGTGCGCGCGGCTGAGAGGGCGACCGGGTGCCGTCCGGCCGAGGGGCGTACGGGCGGGTGGTCGGCCCAGTGGGTATATGGGGGCACGCACGACGCACCATGGGGGACGCACGCGACCCCGGCCGCCACTGCGCGGCCCTGTCCGCCGTGCCTGCTCGGCGTGCGCTCCGGCTGCGGGAGTCCGGCCCGTCGAAGCGCGGGAACCATCCGTGGGGGTGCCCTCGCCCGCCCCACGCGACGTCGTCCCGAAGGAACTTGGGGGATCACCCCGCATCCGCCGTCGCTGCGGCACCCGCTCTACTGGTGTCCGGCCGGCGGATCTCCTCGGTGACGTCCCGAGAGAGCGCTGCCGGTCCGAACTCGACTCGTGTCCCACAGTCAACAGGTGCCGTACGACAAGACATACAGGAGCGCACGACATGCGGACCTCTCTGGGTATCGACTCCGTTGCACGGAGTGTGTACATCTCGATGGTCGACCGGCCCGGCGCGGAGGTGGCCGAACTGGCCGCGCAACTGAAGGAGTCCGAGGAAACGGTCCGGGGCGGGCTGGAGCGGCTGTCCGCCCTGCTGCTGGTCGTTCCGGGGGATTCCGCCAGCGGCTGGCGGCCGATCGATCCGGAGGTCGGGCTGGCAGCGATGCTCACCCGGCAGCAGGAGGAACTGGCCCGCCACCGGCTCCAGGTGGAGGGCAGCCGACTGGAGGTGACACGGCTGCTGTCGGAGCGTGGGCACGGTGGCCGGGAGAGCGTTCCGGACGTCAAGTGGCTGGCCGGCGCGGACGCCGTGTGGCGGCACATCACCTTTCTCGCCGGTGAGTGCGCCACCGAATGGCTGACCGTCGGACCGGCCGAGCGGCCGGACGCGGCGGCCTTCGAGGCCGGTCACTCGCTGGACGAAATCCTGCGGCGGCACGGTACGCCCGCTCGCGCCATCGTGCTGGAGAGCGTCCGCAACGACCCCGAGGCGACGGAGCGCCTGCGCCGGAACGAGGAGTGCGGCGGAGCCGTCCGCACCCTGCCGTCGCTGCCGGTGTGGATGATCGTCTCCGACCGCAGGCACGCCGTCGTGCCGGTCACTAGCGGCCGCAGCGTGGTCGGCGCGATGGCGTGCGGCGTCGAGTCGGTCACGGAGGCCTTCGCGACCCTGTTCGCCCGGCTGTGGAAGGAAGCCCTGCCGCTCGCGGAGGCACGCCCCCGTACCCGCGGCAACCTCTCCCTCCAGGAGCAGCACGTGCTCCGGCTGTGGGCGCAAGGGCTCACGGACGCGGCGGCGGCCCGCCGCATGGACGTCTCGCTGCGCACGGTGCGCCGGCTCTCGGAGAAGCTGACCGACCGGTTCGGTGCCCAGAGCCGGTTTCAGCTCGGCGCCCTCGCGCTCGCCAGCGGCGGCATCCGCGCCGAGGACATGGCCTGAACCGTCCCGCCCGGCGTACGGGCCGTGGAGGGGCCGCACCTCGGCGACGAGGTCCGGCCCCTTCATGGTGTGTGTCACCGGGTGCGGTCATCCGGCCGGCGCGAACTGCGCTGTGATCGCCGCCATCATCAGGTCGGCGATGCCCTGGGCGAGTTGCGCCGGTGTGGGCGAGTCGAACACGGCTCGCACCGGCACATCGACCCGCAGCGACTTCCGCAGCCGGGAGGCCACTTGCGTGGCGAGCAGCGAATGCCCGCCCAGTTGGAAGAAGTTGTCGTGCACGCCGACGCGCTCGATGCCCAGCAGCTCCTGCCACACGGCGGTGACGGTCCGCTCGACGGCGTTGCGCGGCGCCGTGTACTCCCTCCCCAGATCCGGCCGCTGGTGGTCCGGCACCGGCAGGGCCGCCCGGTCCACCTTGCCGTTGGCGGTCAGCGGAAGGCGCTCCAGCGTGACGAACGCCGCCGGGATCATGTAGTCGGGCAGGAACCGCCCCAGGTGGGCGTGGAGATCCGCGGTGCTCGGCGCGTCCGCGCCGGTGGCCACGAGATACGCCACGAGCCGCTTGTCGCCGGGCGTGTCCTCGCGGACGATCACACTGACCTCGCCGATGCCGGGGTGGGTCAGCAATGTGGACTCGACCTCGCCGAGCTCGATGCGGTTGCCGCGGATCTTCACCTGATTGTCGATCCGCCGCAGGAAATCGAGCTGCCCGTCCGCTCGCCACCGCACCAGGTCACCGGTGCGGTAGACCCGGGTGCTCACCCCTTCGGCCTCGTACGCGGTGAACCTCTCCTCGGTCAGTTCCGGCCTGCCCCAATAGCCGCGGGCCACCGGCACGCCCCCGATGAGGAGTTCGCCGGGCACCCCGACCGGCACCGGCCTGCCGTGCTGGTCCACCACGAACACCAGGCTGTTGGGGATGGGCCGGCCGATCGGCGGGACCCCGTCGCCGGGTTCGACCACCGTCGAGGTGGCGAGGACCGTGGTCTCGGTGGGTCCGTAGTTGTTGACCACGCGGAACGGCAGCTTCGCCGACGGTCCCATCCGCAGCCGGTCACCGCCGGTCAGCACGTAGTCGAGGGTGCTGTCCGCCGGCCACGGCAGCGCCGCCAGGGCCTCCAGCATCGGCGTGGACAGGAATGTGGCGTGGACGCGCTGCTCGCACAGCCAGTCCCGCAGCAGATGCGGGGTGAGCCGGACGGTCTCGGTGGTGACGCAGCAGGTCGCGCCGCGGGTCAGGCCGAGCCACAGCTCCCACGCCGCCGCGTCGAACCCGACCCCGGCCAGCAGCGCGAGGCGCTGCCCGGGTTCCAGCCCGTACTCCCGCGCCGCCCAGTGCACCAGATTGACCAGGCTGCGGTGCTCGACCTGGACGCCCTTGGGGCGGCCGGTGGAACCGCTGGTGTAGATCAGGTAGGCAAGGTGGTGCGGTGCGGCAGTCGGGCGGGGATCGGTGACCGGCTCGCCGGCCAGCGTCGCGGTGTCCTCGTCGAGCAGCAGCAGCGGTACGTCCGAGGGCAGCCGGCCGGTGTGCGCGGAGTCGGTGAGGACGACCGGGGTCGCGGTGTCCCGCACCATGTACGCCAGCCGCTCCGCCGGACAGTCCGGATCCAGCGGTACATACGGCGCCCCCGCCTTCAGGACGCCCAGCACGGCCGTCACCAGATCGGGGCCACGCTCCAGGCACACCGCGACCGGCATGTCCGGCCGCACTCCGTACCGAATGCGCAGGTGGTGGGCGATCCGGTTGGCGCGCGCGTTCAGCTGGCCGTAGGTCAGCGTGCCCTGCGGCCCCTCGACGGCCACCGTGTCCGGCTGTTGTGCCGCCCGCTCCTCGAACAGGCCGTGCAGCGTGGCGGTGTCCGGGAAGGCGGCCGCGGTGTCGTTCCACTCGACCACCGTCCGCCGCCCTTCCTCGGCGGTGAGCAGGCACAGCCGGGACAGCCGTGCCGCGGGCTCGCGGGCCACCGTCTCCAGCAGTGTGCCCAGGTGGCCGGCCAGCCGGGCGACCGTGTCCCGTTCGAAGAGGTCCGTCCGGTACTCCAGGGCGCCGCGCAGTCCGCCGTCCGCGTCCTCCGACATCATCAGGGTGAGGTCGAACTTGGCGTCCGGCAGCGTGACCGTGAACGGCTCCACGTCCAGCCCCGGAAGGCTCCAGCCATGCTCGTCCGGGGTGTTCTGGAGGACGAACATCGTCTGGAACAGGGGGTTTCGGGACGGGTCGCGGTCGGGGGCGAGTTCCTCCACGAGGCGTTCGAAGGGCAGAC
>NZ_ML123048.1:23614-26596 GCF_003846175.1 Streptomyces sp. ADI95-17
GGTCACGTCGTCCTGGCGGGCGTACTTGACCAGCAGCACCTGGAAGACAGCCAGCAGCACCATGTACAGGCTCGCGGTGCCGCTCCTGGCCGCCTTCCTCAGCCCGGCGGCCACCGCCGCGCTCACCTCGAACGTCACGGTGTCCCCGCCTCCGGGCCGCCCCGCCGGACGGCGGTGGTCGGTGGGCAGTTCGAGAGGTTCCACCCCGGCGAGCCGCTCCCTCCAGTACGCCAGCTGTTCCTCCAGCACGTCACCGGTGAGCTGCTGTCGCTGCCACACGGAGAAGTCCGCGTACTGCACGGGCAGTTCGGTTTCCTCGGGCGGAACGCCGGTCGTCGCCGCGCGGTAGCCCTCCCGCAGTTCGCGCGCCATGACCGACTCCGACCAGCCGTCGCAGGCGATGTGATGCACCGTCAGCAGCAGGAGCGCCTCCTCGTCGGCCAGCCGCACCAGGTGCGCACGCAGCAGTGGTCCCGCCGCCAGGTCGAACGGTCGAGCGGCCTCCGTGCGGGCCAAGTTCCTTGCGGCCTCCTGCCGTTCCTCGGGATCGGCGATGTTCCGCAGGTCGTGGACGGTCATGTGCACCGGCGCCGGCGGATCGACGATCTGCGCCGGCTCGCCGTCGTCGTCGGCGACGTACCTCGTCCGCAGGATCTCGTGGCGCGCCAGCATGCGGGTCAGCGCCGCGTCGAGGGCATCGGTGTCCAGTGGACCGCTGACGCGCAGCGCGAAGGGCACGGCGTACTCGGCGCGTCCGGGCTCCAGTTGGTCGAGGAACCACAGCCGCTGCTGGGCGAAGCTCAGCGGCAGCGGTCCGCTGTTCCGGTCGGCCGGCACCATTGGGTCCGTACCGGCCGTCCCGTCGGCAGCGAGCTCCGCCACGGCCGCGGCCAGCCCGACGACGGTGGGTGCCGCGAACAGCTCCCGCACCGGCACCTCCACACCCAGTGCGTCCCGGAGTCGTGACGTCACCTGGGTGGCGAGCAGGGAGTGGCCGCCGAGCTCGAAGAAGTTGTCGTCCACACCGGTGACCTCGATGCCCAGCACCTGGGACCAGGCCGCCGCGATCGCGCGCTCGACCGGAGTACGAGGGGCCGGACCGCCGGCCTCGGAGGCGCGGGGCTCGGGTGCGGGCAGCTCCCGCCGGTCCACCTTGCCGTTCGGGGTCAGTGGCAGCCGCTCCAGCGCCACGAACACGGACGGCACCATGAAGTCGGGCAGTTCACGGCGCAGCCGCCCGCGCAGGGCCTCGCCGCGCACCGTGGCGCCCGCTGCCGGGACGACGTACGCGACCAGCCGCTTGCCGCCGGGGGCGTCCTCGCGGACGACCACAGTGGCTGCGGCGACGTCGGGGCCGGCCAGCAGCACCGCCTCGATCTCACCGGGCTCGATGCGGTGCCCGCGCAGCTTCACCTGGTCGTCCAGCCGCCCCAGGAACTCCAGTTGCCCGTCGGCCAGCCAGCGCACCCGGTCACCGGTGCGGTAGACCCGGCGGGGTGTGCCGTCGATGTCGGCGGTCACGAACCGCTCGGCCGTCTGGTCCGGCTGCCCCCGGTATCCGCGCGCCAGCCCGGCGCCACCGACGAGGAGTTCGCCCGGCACCCCGGTCGGAACCGGCCTGCCGTGCCGGTCCACCACATATACGAAGGTGCCGCGCACCGGGCGGCCGATCGGCGGCACGGCCGTACCGGTGACGACCTCGGCCGAGGTCGTCACCACGGTCGACTCGGTCGGCCCGTAGTTGTTGACGACGCGGAAGGGCAGGCGCAGCCCGGCGGGCAGGCGCAGTGCGTCACCACCGGTCAGTACGTACTCCAGGGAGGTCGGCTCCGACCAGTCGAGGGCCGCCAGCGACTCCAGCATCGGCGTCGAGACGAAGGTGCCCGTGACCCGCCGCTCGCTCAGCCAGCGCTGCAGGAGCGCCGGCGTCAGCCGCACCGTTTCGTCGGGTACGCACACGGTGGCGCCGGTCGCCAGCGCGGGCCACAGCTCCCACGCCGCCGCGTCGAACCCGACCCCGGCCAGCAGCGCGACACGCCGTCCCGGGGCCGCGCCGAAGGTGTCGGCCGTCCAGCGGACCAGGCCGGCCAGGCTGTGGTGCTCGATCTCGACGCCCTTGGGCCGGCCGGTGGATCCACTGGTGTAGATCACGTACGCCAGGTCGCCGGAGGCCGCTGCGGGTTCCGGGTCATGGGCCGGCAGATCCGCGAGGGACGGCCAGTCCCGGTCGGTGAGGAACCGGCCGGGCTCGTCGGGCAGCCGTGCGGCCCGGGCGCCGTCGGTGACCACGAGCCCGGCCCGCGCGTCCGCGACCATGTGGGCGAGCCGGTCGGCGGGGTGCTCCGGATCCAGCGGCAGATAGGCGGCGCCGGACTTGAGTACCGCGAGCAGTGCGGTGATCTGCTCGGGGCCGCGTTCCAGGCACACGGCGACCGTGGCCCCGGGACCGGCTCCGCGGAGACGCAGGTGCCGGGCGAGCCGGTTGGCCCGCGCGTTCAGTTCCCGATAGGTCAGTTCTCCGCCGGCCGAGAGGACCGCCGTCGTGTCCGGCCGCAGAGCGGCACACTCCTCGACGAGCCGGTGCACCGTCGCCCCGGCCCCGGCCTCGGCCCCCATGTGCGCGGCGGACGCCGTCCCGCTCCACTCGGCCAGTATCCGGCGCCGCTCGGCACCGGCCAGCAATTCCAGCTCGGACAGTCGGCGCTCCGGGCCGGCGACCGCCGCGCACAGCAGCGTGGTGAAGTGCCCGGCCAGCCGCTCCGCCGTGTCGGGTGCGAACAGGTCGAGGGCGAACACCAGATCGCCGTCGAGCGAGCCGTCGGGCCGCTCGGTGAGCATCAGGGTCAGGTCGAACTTGGCCTCCTCCTCACGGACGGCGAATGGCTCCACCGCCGTTCCGGGCAGCTGCCAGGCGTGGCCGTCCGGGGTGTTCTGGAGCACGAACATCGTCTGGAACAGGGGGTTGCGGGACAGGTCCCGGTC
>NZ_ML123048.1:27036-38277 GCF_003846175.1 Streptomyces sp. ADI95-17
GCGATGTCCTCCTGCCCGCTGTACTTCGCCATCAGCAGCTGGAAGACGGCCAGCAGCGACATGAACAGGCTCGCCCCCTGCCCCGCCGCCAGCCGCCGGGCCGCGGCGGCCACGTCGGCGGGCACCGAGAAGGACACCGTGCCGCCCCGGCCGGACCGCTCGGCCGGCCGTCGGTGGTCGGCCGGCAGTTCCAGCGGCTGTACTCCGGCGAGCCGCTCCCGCCAGTACGCCGACTGCCCGGCCAGCGCCGGACCGTCCAGCACCTCGCGCTGCCAGCTCGCGAAGTCCGCGTACTGGAGGCCGAAGGGGGCCGGGGTGCACGACCGGCCGGCCGCCGCCGCCCCGTACAGCTCGCCCAGCTGTCGAGCCAGGATGCCCTCCGACCAGCCGTCGGAGACGATGTGGTGCACCGTGAGCAGCACAAGCCACTCCGTGTCGGCCACCCGCACCGCCACAGCACGCAGCAGCGGCCCGGTGGCCAGGTCGAACGGCCGTCCCGCCGCCTCGCGCAGCATCTCGCGCGCGGCGCCGGCGCCGAGGTGTCTGGCGTCGTGGACGTCCACCGCGACCTCCCGCACGGCGTCGACGACCTGGAAGGGATGTCCGGTGGCGTCCGCGACGAACCGGGTCCGCAGGATCTCGTGCGAGGCGGCCAGGGCAGTCAGCGCTGCACCGAACGCGTCCGGCGCGAAATCCCCCTCGACCCGCAGCCCCACCGGGATCGCGTACTCGGCCCGTCCCGGCGCCAGCTGGTCCAGAAACCAGAGGCGTTGCTGCGCGAAGGACAGCGGCAGGGCACCCGTCGACCGGTCCGCCCGCGGGATCGCGGCACAGGTTCCCGGGTCCAGCGCGTCCACGGCCGTCGCCAGCAGCGCCGGTGTCGGCGCGTCGAACAGCGTCCGGTACGGCACATCCACCCCGAGGTCCCGACGCAGCCGGGAGGCGACCCGGACGGCCAGCAGGGAGTGACCGCCCAGCTCGAAGAAATCGTCGTCCGCGCCGACCTCGTCGACGCCCAGCAGCTCGGCCCAGATGCCGGTGACCGCCCGCTGGGTGGGTGTACGCGGCGCGGCGAACGCGGCGGAGACGTCCGGGCGGTGGCCCTCGGGTACGGGCAGCGCCCGCCGGTCCACCTTGCCGTTCGGGGTGAGCGGCAGTCGCTCCAGCACGACGTACCGTGCGGGCAGCATGTGCTCGGGCAGCTCCCGCGCCAGCGCCGCGCGCAGCCCGGCCACGGCCACGGCCGTGCCGCCGGCCGGCACCAGGTACGCCACCAACCGCTTGTCGCCCGGGACGTCCTCGCGGACCACGACCGTGGCCGCCGCGACGGCCGGCCGGGACAGCAGGGCATTCTCGATCTCTCCGAGTTCCACCCGGTGCCCACGCAGCTTGACCTGGTCGTCCATACGGCCCAGGTAGACCAGGCGCCCGTCCGGCAGCCACTTCACCAGATCGCCGGTACGGTACACGCGTGCCCGGGGATCGGCCGAGAACGGGTGCGGCACGAACCGCCGCGCTGTCAGATCGCGCCGGCCCAGATATCCGAGGGCGACGTTGACACCCCCGATCAGCAGTTCGCCGGGCACTCCGACCGGCTGAACCTGACCGTGCGCCCCGACCACGTACACCTCGGTGTTGTCGATCGCCCGGCCCATCGGCACGTGGTCCGCCGCCGGGTCCACCGACACCGTCCGGCTGACCACGTTGCCGACGGTCGCCTCGGTCGGCCCGTACTCGTTGACGATCGCGGTGTCCCCGGTGCCCAGGACCAGCGCCCGGTGCGCCAGCGCCGGTGTCAGGTCCTCGCCACCTGCGACCACCGTGGCAATGCCGTGCCGGACGCCGTCCTGCTCCAGCCGGGCGGTCAGCAGCTCCAGGTGCGAGGGCGTTGCCTTCAGAAAGCTGATCGGGACGCCGGTCGCGACGATGTCCACGGCCGCGTCGAACACGCTGCTTCCCGGCTCCGGCCGCGGCACCACCAGGCACAGCCCCTGCACCAACGGCAGGAACAGCGCGGTCACCGTCAGGTCGAAAGCCACCGACGAGCACAGCAGCGAACCGATCCGCGCACCGGGCGCCGGAGGATAGTTCCGGTCGCACCAGTGCAGGTAATTGACGACACCCCGGTGCCCGACCCGCACGCCCTTGGGGCGGCCCGTCGAACCCGAGGTGTAGATGACGTACGCCACGTCGTTCGGGCCCGCAGCGGCGACCGGGGCGCTGCCGGTGCCGGCCGGCCACTCCCGGTCGGCCAGCAGCAGCGCGGTGCCCGGCGCGAACAGGCCCGCGTGCGCGGACTGCGTCACCACCACCGGCGCGGCACTGTCCTCGACCATGTACCGCAGCCGCTCGGCCGGGTAGGCCGGGTCCAACGGCACGTAGGCGGCACCCGACTTGAGCACGCCGAGCAGCGCGCACACCAGGTCCGGGCCGTGGTCCAGGCACACCGCGACCAGCGCGCCGGGGCCGACGCCCCGCTCCGCCAGGTACCGCGCCAGTCCCTCGGCCCGCTCGTCCAGCTCCCGGTAGGTCAGCCGCTGCCCGCCGTGCTCCAGGGCCACCGCGTCGGGCCGGCGCGCGGCCCGCTCCTCCACCAGCCGGTGCACGGTCGCGGTGTCCGGGAACGCGGACCGGGGCCCGTTCCACTCGGTCAGGATCCGGTGCCGCTCCGGCTCCGTCAGCATCTCCAGCGCGCTGAGCGGCTCCCCGGGCGCGTCGGCGGCGGAACGCGCGAGCGTCGCGAGGTGCCCCGCCATCCGCTCCGCCGTGGCCCGTTCGAACAGATCGGTCCGGTAGCCGAGGAAACCGCTCAACCTCCCGCCGTCCGCGACGACTTCCAGCGTGACGTGCGCGTCCGGCGGGAACGCGGCGGCCTCCCGGCCTGCTGTGCGCCACGCGAACCACGCCACCGTGCCGCCGGCCGCGTCCGCCAGCACCGCGCGCGGCACCGGACCACGGCCGACGGCGTCCGCCATGCCTCGCGCGACATGTGCCAGGGCCTCGGTGAACGCCGGGTCGTCGGCCGCGCCCCGCACCACGGTCGCCGCATCCGTGTCCCGGGTGCCGTCCGCCGGCACCGCCACCGGAACGTCTCCGCGGCCGGCGTGCCGCGCCAGCAGCGTGTGGAACACCGTCAGCAGGACCGTGGGCAGTTCCACGCCCCGATCGCGGGCCAGCGCGGCCAGCGCGTCGGCGGTGCGGGCGGGCACGTCGAACGGGACCCGGTCCGCAGAGCCCGGTCCGTCGTCCGACGGCCTGCGGTCCGACGGCAGTTCCAGCGGCTCAAGGCCCGCCAGTGCGTGCCGCCACTCCCCCAGCTGGTGATCAGCCACCGTTCACTCCCCATCGTCAGGACATCGTCAGCGGTACACGGTTCACGGGCGGCACGTCGTACGGCGCGCGGCGAGGGGCAGGGCGGGGGGCCCGGGCGGGCCGGGCACCGTGCCGCCGACGGAACCGCGACCGCCGGCGCCGAACGTCCGCGACGAGCAGGCTAGGACGCGCGGACGAGCGACCCCAGTGGACACAAATGACGCCCCTCGGGATGGTCACAACTGCCCAGTGCCGCTCGCGATCACCGGTATCCACCATGGACGGCGTCACTAGTGCACAGCCCGGACGCCCACACGGAGGGCGATTTCACGGGTACCCGGCCCGATCGCAGCGGTCGCGGCCCCATCACGGTGTCGAGAGGAAAACCCGGTCGTGTACCCGCATCGCCAGCCCCCGGACAGCCCGCGCCACGCAGTCCTGACCACCATCGCCTCGGACTCACACACCTGGAACCTGCTCTTCCTGCAACTACTGCTGGAGGAACAGGGCTGGGAGGTCACCAATCTCGGCGCGTGCGTCCCGGTCGACGTCCTGATCGAGGAGGCCACGGCCCGCCCGCCCGGTCTCATCGTCGTCAGCACGGTCAACGGACACGGCGCCGAGGAGGCCCCGGGCCTGGCCCGCGCGGTGCGCGCCGTGCCGACGTTGGCCAGGGTGCCGCTCGTCGTCGGAGGCAAGCTGGACACCTCGGGCACCATCGCCCCGGACGTCCATGCCTCGCTCACCGACGCCGGCTTCGACGCCGTCCTGACCGGCGCGAACGCCGTCCCCGGACTGCTCGCCCTGCTTGAGGCCCTGCCCGAGCACCGGCACGGAAAGTCCCACGCCGATGCCGTCCGCTGAACCGGGCCCCGCCGGCGGCGCCTTCCACCGCTTCGTTGCCGACGCCGCCCGCACCGGCAGCCTCGTCGTGCAGCCCCGTATGGGCTTCGCCGACCCCGCCCGGATGCGCACCGGCCTGATCGCCACCCGTGCCGCCGACGCCACCACCGTCGGCACCCTCACTCTGGACAGCTTCACCCGCGTCGGCGATTACGCCGCCGCCGCCCGCGCCATCGCCCAGGACCACCACCTCAACGGCTATCCGCTGGTCAGCATGCCGGTCGAGACCACCACCGGCCTCCTCGACGGCGTCCACGGCCCCGGTTTCCCCGTCCAGGTACGGCACGGCTCCGCACAGCCCGGCCGGATCGTCGAAGCCCTCATCGCCGCCGGACTCGACGCCACCGAGGGCGGCCCCGTCTCCTACTGCCTGCCCTACGGCCGCACCCCTCTGGCCACCTCGGTCCGCGCCTGGGCCGAGGCATGTCTCAGGCTCGCCACCCTGCGCGAGGCGGGCACCGAACCGCACCTGGAGACCTTCGGCGGCTGCATGCTGGGCCAGCTCTGCCCGCCCTCCCTGCTCGTCGCCCTCTCCGTCCTGGAAGCCATGTTCTTCCGCCAGCACGGACTGCGCAGCATCTCCCTCAGCTACGCCCAGCAGACCAGCCGCGAACAGGACGAGGAGGCCGTCCACGCGCTGCGCGCCCTCGCCGCCGACCACCTCCCGGACACCTCCTGGCACGTGGTCGTCTACGCGTACATGGGTGTCTACCCGGAGACCTGGGACGGTGCGCTGCGGCTCGTGGCGGACGCCGCCCGGCTGGCCGTGCGCACCGGCGCCGCCCGGCTCATCGTCAAGACACCGGCGGAGTCGGCCCGCATCCCCTCCGTCGAGGAGAACGTCATCGCGCTGGAGACCGCCGCCGCTGCCGCCCGCGCCACGCGGCCGGCCGCTCCACCGCCGTCCACCGGCATCGAGGCGGAGGCCCGCTCCCTCGTCGAGGCCGTCCTGCACCTGCACGACGACCTCGGCCAGGCCCTGATCCGTGCCTTCGCCCACGGCTACCTCGACGTCCCCTTCTGCCTGCACCCCGACAACGCGGGGCGCACTCGCAGCTTCATCTCCGACCGCGGTCGGCTGGAGTGGTCCCGCACCGGGTCGCTCCCGCTCGGCCGGCCCACCGCCGCACAGCCGTCCCGCCGGCTGACCTCGTCCGGACTGCTGCAGGCGCTCAACCACGTCAAGAACCGCTACGACGACCCCGCCGCCCGCCTCGACAGGGCGAGCTGATCCGAGCGGCCCCGCCCCGGAGCCCCTCCGCCACCGGTGGCTGGTGCCCCCGACCCGGCAACGACAGGACAGGACACGACAGACATGACACTTCAGACAGATCTTCCGTCGGCGCCCGAGGCCGCCGCACTGCCCTCACCGTTGGAACACCTGCGCGACCCGCGCACCCACGCGGCCTTGCGCGTCCAGCAGGCACTCGTGGCCGGTGCCCGTTCCTTCCTGCGCTCCGACGGCGCCGTGGAGATGGCCCACCCGGTCATCGGCCCCGTCACCGACCCGGGCTCGCGTGGTGCCAAGCAGGTCGACGTCGACTACTACGGCCACCGCTACAAGCTGATGACCAGCGCCATCCTCTACAAGCAGGCGTCGCTGCTGGCCTTCGACCGCATCTTCCTCGTCGCGCCCAACGTCCGCCTCGAACCCGTCGAGACCAGCAGCACCCACCGCCACCTCACCGAGTTCCGGCAGATCGACGTCGAGTACGGGGGCGCCACCCGGGACGACGCCATGGGCGTCGCCGAGCAGCTGGTCCGCCACGCCGTGACCACCGTCGTCGACGAGTGCGGTGAGGACCTCGCCGTCCTCGGCCGCGACCCCGACGCCCTGCGCCGTCTCGTGGCCCGGCCGTTCGCCCGCGTCCCGCACGGCGAGGTCGTCGACGGCCTGCGCCGCGACGGGTACCCGCAGGCCGCCGGCACCGAGATCGAGTGGGAGGCCGAGGAGCGCATCTCCCGCCAGGCCGACGCCCCGTTCTTCATCGTCGGCTACCCCAAGGGCTCCCGCGGCTTCTACGACAAGGAGAGCACGACCGAGCCCGGCACCCTGCTCAATTTCGACCTCATCGCCCCCGAGGGCTGCGGCGAGCTGTGCAGCGGCAGCGAACGCGAGTACGACTACGCGGCCCTGGTCACCCGGATGCGCGAAACCGGCGAGAACCCCTCCAAGTACGCCTGGTACCTCGATGTCGCCCGGCACGGCATCCCCAGCAGCGCCGGCTTCGGCATCGGCCTGGAGCGCCTGACCCGCTGGGTCACCGGTCTGGACTCCGTCTGGCGGGCCACAGCCTTCCCGAAGATCGCGGGGGTCGTGTCGCCGTGACCCAGCTGGCTGCACCCGGCCTGCCCGAGGACACCGTCCGCGCCCGGGCCCGCGACGGCGCCGCCGCCGTCTTCCCGCCCCTGAACAGCTACGGCACCACCGTCTTCGGCGCCACCCCCGAATCCTCCGGCGACGAGATCGACGGACTGCGCCTGGCCCCGCCCGTCTTCATGCCGGGCCGCCTGGCCAAGCTCATCGACCTCGGCCGCGAACCCCTCTACTCCGATGTCCGCCTCGATACCGCCCTCGGCGGCTTCACCGCCCCGTTGCCGGTCTACCTGTCGGCGCTCGGCTCCACCCGTGTCTCCAGCACCGGCCTCGCCCTGAGCCGCCAGGCCGGACGGCTGGGCATCCCCATGGTCATCGGTGAGAACGTCGCCCCCATGAACGGCTTCCGCTCCAGCGGCGACGACCACCGCAAGGGCCTGCTGGAACGCGTCCAGGCGTACTGCGAGGAACTCCCCGACGGAGTGGGCGGCATCTGCGTCCAGCAGAGCACCGAGGACGCCGACTCCGAGGTCTGGAACCATGTCTACAGCGACCCCGCAGTGACCGGCCTCCTGACCACCGGCCGCCTCGGCTTCGAGCTCAAGGTGGGCCAGGGCGCCAAGCCCGGCCTCGGCGGCCTCACCCTGATCAGCGAGGCGGTCGCGGCCGATCTCGCCGGACAGTACGCCGTCGAACGGCTGGGCCCCGACGCCTCTTCGATCCTGCGCTGCGCGAGCCCGGGCACTTTCACCGACGAGATCTTCCGCCGGCAGATCCAGCTCATGCGCAACAACTACCCGCGTGCCCGCTGCTGGGTGAAGCTCTTCCCCGGCCGCGACGTCGGCCTGGCCGCCACCATCGCCTGGGACGCCGGTGCCGACGCCGTCGCCGTCGACGGTGCCGAGGGCGGCACCGGCTGGGCCCCGACCGGCTTCCTCGGCCACGTGGGACTGCCCCTCGCCGAATGCCTGCGCCGCGTCGAACCCGCCGGCCGCACCCTCCTCGCCAGCGGACGGGTCTGGGACGGCATCCGCGCCGTCAAGCTGCTCGCCCTCGGCGTCCGCGCCGTCGGCCTCGGCCGCGCCGCGCTGATCGCCGCCGACGAGGACCCCGAGCACGGCCTCGAACGCCTGCTGGACGCCATGGCACTGGAATTGCGCATGGCTGTCAGCGCACTGGGCCGCTACGCGGCGGAGGAGACCGGCCCCGACGACCTCTGGGAGCCCCGGTCATGATCTACGAGCACACCTACGAGCTGGTCACCGACGACCTCTTCGTCCTGCTGCCCCGGATGGTGCCCGGCTCGGACCTCTTCCTGAAGATCGAGGGCCTCAACCCGGCCGGCTCCGTCAAGCTGAAGACCGCGCTGAGCCTCATCGAGGACGCCGAGCACCGCGGCGTCCTCACACCGGGCGCCCGCGTCATCGAGTCCTCGTCCGGAAACCTCGGTATCGCCCTCAGCTCCATCTGCGCCACCAAGGGCTACCGCTTCACCTGCGTCGTCGACCCGAACACCAACGCCACCAGCATCGATCACATGCGTGCCCTGGGCGCCGAGGTGGTCGTCGTCGACACCGTCGACGCCAACGGCGGTTTCCTCCAGTCCCGCATCGCCCACATCCGGCGCCACATCGAAGCGGACCCGACCGTGGTCTGGCTCAACCAGTACGCCAACCCGGCCAACCCTCGGGCCCATTACGAACAGACCGCGCGCACCCTGCTCAAGACGATCCAGCATCTCGACTACCTGTTCATCGGCGTCGGCTCCACCGGCACGTTCGTCGGCTGCGCGCAGTACCTGCGCGAGTTCTCGCCGCACACCCGGATCGTCGCCGTCGACGCCCTCGGCTCCGTCATCTTCGGCTCCGCACCCGGCCCGCGACGCATCCCCGGACTGGGCGCCAGCCGCGTCCCCGAACTGTTCGACCCCGCCCTCGCCGACGACGTGGTGCTGGTCGCCGAGGAGGACGCCGTACGCGAGTGCAGGCTGCTCGCCCGCACCCACGGCCTGCTCACCGGCGGCTCCACCGGCTCGGTCCTGGCCGCCGTCCGCCGCAGCGCCGACACCGTCCCGGCCGGCTCCCGCATCGCCGCGATCTCTCCCGACCTCGGCGAGCGCTACCTCGGCACGGTCTACAACAACGACTGGGTCGAGCGGAACTTCGGCGTCCTGACCTGATCCCGCCCGCGAAAGGCAACCACCGATGTCAACCTTCCACGTGATCGACGGCTCCGTTTCCCAGGATGTCATCGACTCCGCGCCGTCGGACGTCCTGGACCTCGTGCGGGAGACCTACCTCCAGCACAGCCGCGGGGCCACCGTGAACCCCAACAGCCACTTCCTGCGCTTCCCGCACGATCCCGGCGCCCGGATCATCGCCCTGCCCGCCCACCTCGGCGGCGACACACCGGTCTCCGGCCTCAAGTGGATCGCCAGCTATCCGCAGAACGTGGGCCGGAACCTGCCGCGTGCCTCCGCCGTTCTCCTGCTGAACGACGCGGAGACCGGCTACCCGTTCGCCTGCCTGGAGGCGTCCGGCATCAGCGCCGCCCGCACCGCGGCGTCCGCCGCGCTCGCCGTGGAGACCCTCGCCGACGGCGACGGCCCCAAGACGGTGCTCTTCGTCGGCGCCGGTGTCATCGGCCGGACCGTCTCCGACTTCCTCGCAGCTCGCGGCACAAATGTCCGCGAATGCCTGGTCCACGACCACGTCGACGCGTACGCCGAGGCCTTCGCCGCCCACACCTCCGGCACCCACGGCTGGCAGACCCGCACCGTGGCGGAGATCGACGTCGCCCTGGCCACCGCCGACCTGGTGGTCCTCGCCACCACCGCGCCGGCGCCCTGGCTGACGGACCGGCAGACCCTCCTGCCGGGCCAGCTCATCCTGAACCTGTCCCTGCGCGACATCCACCCCGCCGTCATGATCAAGTGCCACAATGTCCTGGACGACATCGACCACTGCCTCACCGCGCAGACCTCGCCCCATCTGACGGAAATGGAGCACGGCACGCGCGACTTCATCGACGGCACGCTGGCCGACGTGATACGCGGCGATGTGACCCTGGCCCACGACCGCCCCACCGTCTTCTCCCCGTTCGGCCTCGGCGTCCTCGATCTGGCTGTCGGCTACCACATCTACCGGACCGCCCTGCGCACCGGTCGCGCCACCGAGATACCGGGCTTCTTCCCCGGGCTGAAGCGCTGGTGAGCCGAGCGGCGCCGGCCGCCCCTCCGACGCCCCGGTCTCGCGCTTCCACCGAACGCATGGTGGAACCACGAGACCGGGGCGTCGGCATGTGCGCCGAAAGGGGCAGAGAGCGAATGCGGGAGGACCGGGGGTGGCCACGGTCACCGGCAGCGGGGGCCCGGGACAGCGCCGGGCAGAGAGACCCCGAGGCTCCGAAGCCCCGCACCGCCCCGGGCCGACAGCGTGGGCCGGGCCCACAACGGCCTTCGGGTCCCGGTGCACCACGCGGTCCGGCCCGGTCGGTCCGAGTGGAGCCCTGGTGGGGCCTGGCGAGAAGGGACCGAGCGGGGCGGCGCGCTCCCCGGGCCTTGGCCGCCGCCGCTCACGGACGACGGCGAGCCGCCGAACATGACGAGGGGCCCACCACGTTTCCGTGGTGGGCCCCTCGTCGGCTCTGCCGACTCCCGTACTCCGGCGACGATGCACGGTCAGACCTGCAGCAGCTCCTGTTCCCGGGCGGCGCCGTCGCCCGGCGCTGCCGCCCGCAACACAGAGACCACGGCGTCCAGTTGCTCGTCGCCCCTGACCATCTCCATGTGACGCCCAGGCATCGCCCGCTGGGCCAGACCCGCCGGGTAGAGCCCGCGCCAGTGAGCGAGGTACTGGGCCTCCGGAACCTCGTCGCCACTGCCGTCGCGCACCGTGTCGCTGACGAACAGCGTCGCCCTGGCCGCCGAGCGGCCGGGCCGGTAGGCGGCGAGCGAGCGCACCTCGGCCTCCAGCACCGCAAAGGGAAGCCATTCGTCGAGCGTGACCAGATCCTCGTCGAGATTCATCTCCGGGGCCAGACGCCGCAGCTCCCGCTCCGTCGCGGCCCGTTCGGCACCGTGCTCGTCCTGACCGCGGCGCCACAGCTCGTTCACCCGGCTGTACACCTCGGCGTGTCGCTGGAAGCGGTCCTGCTGGTCGTCGCCGGTCACCGCCGGCTCCAACAGGTACAGCCCGGCCACCTCCTCCGGGGCCTGCACACCCATCGCGTGTGCGATCACCGCGCCGGTCGACCATCCGAGGATGGTGCACGGGCCCGCGGGCCGCACACGGCGGATCTCCCGCCAGTACCGGTCCGCGATCGACTCGAACCCGACGAGCGGCACCTCGTCCGCGTTCAGTCCCGGCGCCTGGACGCCGTACACGGTGAACCTGCCCGCCAGGCATCGCGCGAGAGCCCGGTACGGATGGGTGCTTCCGCCGCCCGGGTGCACGCAGAAGAGGACGGGCAGCTCCGGGTCTGCCACGGAGGACAGGAGCACCACCAGCCCGGCCGACGCCGCCTGCGGGACATCCAGCGCGGCCGCCAGCTGAGCCACCGTCGGGTGCCGCACGAACTGCTGGAGGGCGACGCCCAGACCGGCGTCCCGCAGCCGAGAAACCACCCGCACCGAGCTGATCGACTGTCCGCCCAGTTCGAAGAAGTTGTCGTGGATGCCGATGGTGTCGATGCCCAGGACGTCGGACCAT
>NZ_ML123048.1:38828-40000 GCF_003846175.1 Streptomyces sp. ADI95-17
CGGGGTGCGGTGTAGGTGGTGGCGAGTTCGGGGCGGTGGTGGTCCGGCGCGGGAAGGGCCTTGGTGTCGACCTTTCCGTTGGGTGTCAGGGGCAGCTGATCGAGAGTGACGTAGGTACTGGGGACCATGTAGTCGGGCAGTTGCCGCTGGAGGTGGGTGCGGAGTCCGGACGCGTCGGGGGCGTGTCCCGGGATGGGCACGACGTAGGCGACCAGACGCTTGTCCCCGGGTGTGTCTTCGCGGGTGGTGACGGTGGTGGTGTGGATGTGGGGGTGGGTGTTCAGGGCGGCTTCGATCTCGCCGAGTTCGATGCGGTAGCCGCGCAGCTTGATCTGGTTGTCGATCCGGCCGATGAACTCAAGGGTGCCGTCGGGCCGCCATTTGACCAGGTCCCCGGTGTGGTAGGTCCGCGGATCGGGGTGTGGCGGGGCGAGGGGGTTGGTTGTGAAGCGCTGCCGGGTGAGGTCGGGGCGGTTGTGGTAGTGCCGGGCCAGACAGATACCGCCCAGCAGAGCGTGGCCGGGGACGCCGACGGGGGCGGGCTGGTTGTGGTGGTCGACGACGTAGGCGGTGGTGTTCGTGATCGGCCGGCCCAGCGTCGTGGTGCCTCCGTGCGGATCGGGTGCGGTCGTCAGGCTCATCACGTTCGCGACCGAGCCCTCGGTGGCCCCGTACTCGTTGCTGAACGTCGTCTGTGTGCTGCTGGCATCCAGCAGCCGGGCCACCAGCTGCGGGGCGAGATTCTCGCCGCCCGCCACGATGGTGGTGATGTGATGACGCGCACCACGGGTCTCCAGATGCGCGGCCAGGACCTCCAGATGAGACGGAGTCGCCTTGAGGAAACCGATCGGGATATCGGTGCAGATCAGATCGATCGCCGCATCGAACGCCGTCTGATCCGGTCCCGTGACAGGGATGGCCAACTGCTGGCCCTGGATCAGGGGCAGGAACAGCGCCGTGATCGTCAGATCGAACGTCACCGACGAATACAGAACCGAACCGATCCCACCCGGCACATGCACGGGATAGTTCTGATCACACCAGTGCAGATAATTCACCACACCCCGGTGCTCAAGAGCGACACCCTTCGGCCGGCCCGTCGAACCCGACGTATAGATCACATAGGCCAGATCGTCCGGAGAGGCCAGCGGCTCGGGATCGGAATCAGGACC
>NZ_ML123048.1:42404-61033 GCF_003846175.1 Streptomyces sp. ADI95-17
GGCGACCACGTCACCGCCGCTGCTCGGCTGCGCCGGACGCTGATGGTCGGTGGGAAGCTCCAGCGGCGTCACGCGGGCGAGGCGCTCGCGCCAGTACGCCAACTGCCTCTCCAGAAGAGCCCCGCTGAGTTGCTCCCGCTGCCAGGAGGCGAAGTCCGCGTACTGGATCAGGAGTTCGGGCAAAGAAGCCTCGCGCCCGGCAACGGCGGCCGCGTACAGATCGCGCAGTTCGCGGGCCAGAATCCCGGAGGACCAACCGTCCGAAGCGATGTGGTGCACTGTCAGCAGCAGGAAGTGGTCGTCGTCCGCGAGCCGTACCACGTCGGCCCGCAGGAGCCGCCCGGCCTCCAGGTCGAACGGCCGCGTCGCCTCGGTGCGCAGCACTTCGCCCGCACGGGTCTCCGCGTCCGACTCGGTCCGCAGGTCGTGGACCGTGACCTCCACCGGCCAGGGTGCGCTGATCGCCTGCCGCGGTGTGCCGTTGTCGTCCGCCGGGAACGCCGTCCGCAGCACCTCGTGCCGGGCCACCAGACCTGACAGTGCTGTGCCGAGCGCGGGGACATCCAACGCGCCGCGCACCCGCAGCACCGTCGGCACCAGGTATTCCGCGCTGTCCGGCGTCAGCCGGTCCAGGAACCACAGCCGCTGCTGCGCGAACGACAGCGGCAGCGGTCCGGCCTCCCGATCAGCCCGTACGATCCGGGCCGATTCCGCACGCCGCCGCATGCGGGACAGCAGCCGTGTCTCCACCGAGTTCTCGCCCATGATGTTCCGTCCTCTTCGTCTTCTCGCGTGGGCAATGGGCCGCTGTTTCAGGAAAGCTGTTCCTGCACGTCGAACAATTCGACGAGCTGTTGCTTGATGCCGATGACGGTCGGCGACTGAAAAAGGCGTCGCAGGCCGATGCGTACTCCGGTCACCGACTCGACCTGATTGACGAGCTGGAGGGCGAGCAGGGAATGCCCGCCGGCGTCGAAGAACCTCTCGTGGACTCCTACGCGTTCGACGCCGAGCACGGAGGCCATGATCCCGGCGATCTCCGCCTCGATCTCGTCCCGTGGCGCTGTGTATCCGGCCGTGCTGTCGCCGTCGTTCCCGGGGGCCGGCAGTGCCGCGTGGTCGACCTTGCCGTTCCGGTTGAGCGGCAGTTCCGGCAGGATCGCGAACGCGGAGGGCATCATGGCGCGAGGCAGGCGTTCGGCGGCCCATTCGCGCAGCTCTCCGACGTCCGCCGTGGTGCCGGGCGCGGGTACGCAGTAGGCGACCAGCCGCTTGTCGCCGGGCGTGTCCTCCCGGACCGCCACCGCGCAGGCCCCGACCGCGCCGTGGGTGAGCAGCGTCGCCTCGATCTCGCCGAGTTCGACCCGGACGCCGCGGAGTTTCACCTGCCGGTCGATCCGTCCCAGCAGGTCCAGTTCGCCGTCCGCGGTGAACCGGCCGAGGTCACCCGTGCGGTACATCCGGCCGCCGCGGAACGGGTCGGCGACGAAACGCTCGGCGGTGAGGTCGGGCCGTTGATGGTAGCCGCGCCCGACGCTGTCGCCGCCGAGGTACACCTCGCCCAGCACTCCCGCGGGCACGGGACGGCGGTCCGGGTCCAGGACGTACACGGTCTGGTTGACCATGGGACGGCCCGCGAGGACCGGTCCGGCCGGGTCCGTGCGCGAGGCCCGCCAGTACGTCGTGTCCACCGAGACCTCGGTGGCGCCGTACAGGTTGACGAGGTCACCGGGGAAGCGCTCGGTGAACCGGCTCACCAGCGTCGGCTGGAGCGGCTCGCCACTGGCGAAGGCGTATCTCAGGTGCGTGCAGTCCCCGGGCCGTACCTGGGAGACGAACAAGTCCAGCAGGCTCGGCACGAAGTGCAGGCCGACCACGCGGTGGGCGCGCATCAGCCGGGACACCTCGGCCATGTCGAGCCGGTCGGAGCCCGGCACCAGCACGACTGTGGCACCCTGCCACAGGGGCCAGAAGATCTCGTACGCCGACACGTCGAAGGACAGCGGCGTGGCCTGGAGGAAGCCCTCGCCCGGAGCGATCGGGAACGCGTGCTGCATGCCGGCCAGGTAGTTGACCACTCCGCGGTGTTCGATGCGGACGCCCTTCGGGCGGCCCGTGGAGCCGCTGGTGTAGATCAGGTAGCACAGGTCGCCGGGGTCCGCGACGGGTTCCGGCGCGTCCGTGGGCAGGGTGTCCGGCAGGTCGGCGGGGCGGTCCACGGCCAGCAGTTCCGGGCCGTCCGGCAGCAGGGCGGCGTGCGCGATGTCGGTGACGATCAGCGGCGCGCCGGAGTCCGCCACCAGGTACGCCAGGCGTTCCGCCGGGTGTTCCGGGTCGAGCGGGACGTATGCGGCGCCGGCCTTCAGGATGCCGAGCAACGTCCACACCATGGCGGGCGAGCGTTCCAGGCAGACGCCCACGGGTACGTCCGGACCGATGCCCGGCACTGCGCGCAGGCGGTGTGCCAGCCGGTTGGCCCGCTCATTGATCTGACGGTACGTCAGTTCTTCCGTGTCGCAGACGACTGCGATCGCGTCCGGGTCCTGCGCCGCCCGCTGCTCGAACAACTGGTGCAAGGTCGCTGCCGGAACGGGCGCGGCGGTGTCGTTCCACTCGGTGAGGACGCGGTGTCTCTCCCCCGCGTCCAGCATCTCCACCTCGGACAGCGCGCTGTGCGGGCGAATCGTGGCTGCGGCCAGCAGGTTGGTGAAGTGGCCGGCCAAGCGGCGCGCGGTGTCCTCGGTGAAGAGGTCGTCCGCGTAGACCACGGCGCCGTCCAGCGTGCCGTCCGCCGCCTCCGCAAGGTACATCGACAGGTCGAACTTGGCGTCCCGGGCCGGGGGTTCGACGGGCTCCGCCGTCAGGCCCGGCAGGTTCCAGGCGTCCACACCCGGTGTGTTCTGCAACGCGAACAGGGTCTGGAACAGCGGGTTGCGGGACAGGTCCCGGTCGGGGGCGAGTTCCTCCACGAGGCGTTCGAAGGGCAGGTCCTGGTGGTCGTAGGCGCCCAGCGCGGTGTCCTTGACCCGGGACAGCAATTCGGCGAACGCCGGGTCGCCGGACAGGTCGGTGCGCATGACCAGCGTGTTCACGAAGAAGCCGATCATGTTCTCGATCTCGGCCCGGTTGCGGCCCGCGACCGGGCTGCCGACCGCGATGTCCCGCTGCCCGCTGTAGCGGGCCAACAGCAGCTGGAAGACGGCCAGCAGGGTCATGTACAGGCTCGCGCCGCTCTCGGCGGACACCGCACGGGCACGGGCGGCAACTTCGGCGGGCACCGAGAACCGGACCACCTCGCCCCGCCCGCCGCGCTCCGCCGGCCGCGCGTGGTCGGTCGGCAGCTCCAGCGGCTCCAGTCCGCCCAACCGATCCCGCCAGTAGGCGAGTTGCCGCTCAATGGGCGCACCTGACAGCCAGGCACGTTGCCACACCGCGTAGTCGGCGTACTGCACGGGCAGCGGATCCGGCCCGGGCGTGCCGGAGCGATCCGGCAAGGCTGCCGCGTATCGCTCGGACAGCTCGCGCACCAGCACGCCCACCGACCAGCCGTCGAAGGCGATGTGGTGCACGGTGACCGTCAGGACGTACTCCTCGTCGGCCAGCCGCACCAGCAGGGCGCGCAGCATCGGTCCGGTGCCGAGGTCGACCGGCCGCAGTCCGTCCTCGCGCAGCACCTCCGCCAGGGCGTCCTCGCGGGCGATCCTGTCACCCACCCCGCGCAGGTCCCGTTCCAGCATCCGCACCGGGCGCGCCGGGTCGATCAGCTGCGCCGGGGAGCCCGCCGCATCCGTGCCGAACCGGGTGCGCAGGACCTCGTGGCGCGCCACCACCGCGGTGAGCGCGGCGTTCAGGGCGTCAGTGTCCAGGGGGCCGCGGACACGGAAGGCGAAGGGCAGCAGGTATTCGGCCCGACCCGGCTCCAGCTGGTCGAGGAACCAGAGTCGTTGCTGCGCAAAGCTGAGTGGCGGCGGAGCGCTGTGGCGCGGCGCCGCCAGGATGCGGCCGGCTTCCGTGCCGTCCAGCTCCGTCACGGCGGCGGCCAACAGCGCCGGGGTCGGCGCGCTGAACAGCGTGCGCACCGGCACATCGGCACCCAACCGCCGGCGCAGCCGCGACACGACCTGGGTGGCCAGCAGCGAGTGCCCGCCCAGCGCGAAGAAGTCGTCGTGCACGCCGATCCGGTCGACACCCAGCACCTCGGACCACACCTCGGTCACCGTGCGTTCGGTGTCCGTGCGCGGCTCGGTGTACGTGGCGCCCGCTCCGGACCGGTCGGAGGCAGGCGCGGGAAGTGCCCGGCGGTCGGTCTTGCCGTTCGGGGTGAGCGGGATGCGCTCCAGCGGTACGAACGCCGTGGGCACCATGTAGTCCGGCAGGTCGCGCTGGAGGCGGGTGCGCAGCGCGCTCGCGTCGAGGGGGCCCACGGGCACCACGTACGCCACCAGTCTCTGCACACCGGGTACGTCCTCGCGCAGCACGACGGTGGCCCCGGTGATGGTGGGGTGGGCGAGCAACGCCGTCTCGATCTCGCCGAGTTCGATGCGGTAGCCGCGCAGCTTGACCTGGTTGTCGGAGCGGCCCACGAACTCCAGCCGCCCGTCCGGCAGCCACCGGGCGAGGTCACCGGTGCGGTAGACGCGCCGCGGCGTGCCATCCACGTCCACGACGGTGAACTTCTCGCTGGTCAGCTCGGGCCGGTGCAGATAGCCGCGGGCCAGCCCGGGGCAGCCGATCCACATCTCGCCCGGCACACCCACCGGCACCGGGCGGCCGTGGCGGTCGACCACGAACACCTTCGCGTTGGCGACCGGCCGTCCGATCGGCACCCGGTCCACGGGACCGTCGATCCTGGCGGTCGTCGCCTCCTGCGCGGCCTCCGTGGGGCCGTAGCCGTTGACCAGCGGCACCTCGCAGTGCCGGAACCACTGCCGGATCTGTTCCCGCTGGAGCGCCTCCCCGCCCAGCCGGACCAGCCGCAGCTGCGGGCCCAGCGCGTCCGGCCCGTCCAGGTCGGCGGCAAGTGCCCCGAACGCCGACGGAGTGAGCCATGCCACCGTGACCCTGTGCTCGCGCAGCGCCGCCGCCAGCCGGCCCGGGTCCCAGGTGTCGTCGCGCAGCACCAGAGCCGCCCCGGAGACGAGCGGGGCGAACATCTGGCCCACCGACGAGTCGAACGCGATCGAGGCGAACTGCAGGACCCGGTCCTCGGACGTGAGCCCCAGCTCACGGCGTGTCTCCCGCATCCGCGCACGCAGCGCGCCGTGGGTGATCTGCACGCCCTTGGGGCGGCCGGTGGAACCACTGGTGTAGATCACGTAGGCCACGTCGTCCGGGCCGGCCTGCGCCACCTGACCGGCGGAGGCGGTGTGCGGCCGATTTGGCCAGTGCCCGTCCAGCAGCAGCGTCGGCGTGTGGGCGGGAAGGCGGCCGGTGTGCGCGGACTGGGTGACGATCAGTGGGGCGGCGCTGTCCTCGACCATGTAGGCGAGCCGGTCCGTGGGGTACGCCGGGTCCAGCGGCACGTATGCCGCCCCCGACTTGTGGATGCCGAGCAGCGCGCAGACCATGTCCGTTCCGCGGTCCAGGCAGACCGCGACCAGGGTGCCCGGCCCGGCACCCCTCTCGCGCAGCCGCCCGGCGATCCACTCGGCCCGCTCGTCGAGCTGACGGTAGGTCAGCCGGTCGGTGCCGCAGGTCACGGCCGACGCGTCGGGGTGGCGAGCGGCCTGCTCCTCGATCAGCCGGGTCACGGTCACCGTGTCCGGGGCGTCGGTGTCGGCCCCGTTCCACTCGCCGAGGATCGTCCGGCGCTCGGCGGCGGTCAGCATCGGGAGCTCGGACAGCCTGGCTTCCGGGGCGGCACAGGCGGCAGCCAGCAGCGTCTCGAAGTGGTCGGCGAGACGCACCATGGTGGCTTCGTCGAAGAGGTCTGTGGAGTACACGATCGTGCCGTCCAGAGCGCCGTCGGCGGCCTCGGTGGCGTAGAAGGTGAAGTCGAACTTGGAGTCCTGGGCGGACACTTCGAGCTGCCGCACGGTCAGGCCCGGCAGTTCCCAGGAGCGGCTGTCGGGGGTGTTCTGAAGGACGAACATCGTCTGGAACAGCGGATTGCGCGACAGATCCCGCTGCGGGGCGAGTTCCTCCACGAGGCGTTCGAAGGGCAGGTCCTGGTGGTCGTAGGCGCCCAGCGCGGTGTCCTTGACCCGGGACAGCAGTTCGGCGAACGCCGGGTCGCCGGACAGGTCGGTGCGCATGACCAGCGTGTTCAGGAAGAAGCCGATCATGTTCTCGATCTCGGCCCGGTTGCGGCCCGCGATCGGGGTGCCTACCGCGATGTCCTCCTGGCCGCTGTAGCGTGACAGCACCACCTGGAAGACCGCCAGCAGGGTCATGAACAGGCTGGCGCCGCTCTCCTTGGAGAGCCTTCGGGCGCTGTCGGCGGTCTCCGCCGGCACGCGGAAGGTGAGCATGGCACCGTTGCCGCTGCGCCGCGCCGGACGCCGGCGGTCGGTGGGCAGCTCCAGCGGTTCGGTGCCGGCCAGTCGGGCGCGCCAGTAGTCCAGTTGCTCCGCCAGGACCTCGCCGGTCAGCCACTGGCGCTGCCAGACCGCGAAGTCGGCGTACTGGAGGGGAGGTTCGGACAGGCCGGCGGCGTTGCCCGCGCTCCGCGCGCCGTACAGCGCGGTCAGCTCCCGGGACAGCACCCCCGCCGACCAGCCGTCGAAGGCGATGTGGTGCACCGTCAGACAGAGCAGGTGTTCCTCATCGGCCAGCCGGATCAGCAGCGCACGCACCAGCGGTCCGGTGCCGAGGTCCATCGGGCGGAAGCCCTCGGAGTCCACGAGCGCGGCGGCCTCCTCCTCGCGCGCATCCTGTCCGGCGACGGAACGCAGGTCGTGAACGGCGAGCGGCAGCGGCCGGGGTGGGTCGACCACCTGGCCGGGGTTGCCGTCCGCGTCACCGGCGAAGCGGGTGCGCAGCACCTCGTGCCGACTCACCAGCTCCGACAGCGACGCGCGCAGCGCCGGGACGTCCAGCGGGCCGCGGATGCGCAGTCCCATGGGGATCAGGTACTCGGCCCGGCCCGGCTCCAGCTGGTCCAGGAACCACAGTCGGCGCTGCGCGAACGACAGCGGCAGCGGACGTCCGTGCCGGGGCGCGCGGGGGATGACGGGAGCTTCGTCCGGAGCCCCGGCCGCCACCAGGGCGTCCATGGCCGCCGTCGCGTCCTCGGCATCGACGTCGGCCGCCTCGAACAGCCGGCGGGTCCGCAGCAGAGCTTCCTCCGCGAGGAACGACGCCACTGCCCGCACCGTCAATGGTTCCGGCAGTGTTTCCACGCCGAATTCCGAACCGAATTCCTCCGCGATCCGGCGTGCCATTTCCGCCGCGTGCGGGAGTGTTCCGCCGAGCCGGAAGAATTCGTCCTCCGCCCCGGTCACCTCGGCGCCGAGCACCGCATTCCACACTGCCGCGATGCGGGCTTCCGCAGGAGAGAAACCGCCCTCCTCGGCCCTCTGACCGGAGGCCGCGGCCGTCATCGGCTTCGTCGTCATGTGTCCACCAGTTCCTCGTCATCGACCGTCTGCGAAAACCCTCGGAAACTCAGCCGAATCCGATGCTCGCAGAGCGGTCTGGAGGAGATAACTGGTCACTTCTGCCCGCCGGACGTGGCCACTTCTGCCCGCCCGGACGTGGCCTCTTCTGCCCGCCGGACGCTGCCACTCCTGCCGGCCGGACACGGCCGCTCACGCCGGTCGGGAGGTGAACACCGGGCCCGCCCGGCCGAGTTCCGCTCGCCTGGGCGGAGATCTGCCGTCCGGGCAGAGGCGGGAGTACGGGACCGGCGGCCGACGGGCGATCCACCGCCCGGCCGGTGCCGGTCCCGTGCCGCCGCTTACGCGACTTCCTTGGCCGCCGGTTCCCCGGGAACCGAAGCCGTGCCGGCCATGCTCTGCTTCCCGTGCTCGGTGCCGACGGGGCTCGCGTCGGACACCGTCTGCTTGCGCATGCCCGCCCACTCCCGGTTCAGGGCCGGCACACCGATGGCGACGAGGTAGAGCCCGCCCACGATCCACAGCGCGCCCGAGGTGCCCGCCACCGTCACCAGTCCCGCACCCAGCAGCCCACCGAAGGGGATGCCCGCCCAGGTGACGGCCTGAGCCAGCGTCTTGACCCGTCCCAGCAACGGAGTGGGGATCAGTTCGTACGTCACGGCCCCCACGATCGGATTGACGAAGCCTGAGCCCAGGCCTCCCACCGCCAGTACCGCCAGCACCAGCCACAGGGGCGCCCCCGTGGCCATGGCCACGAAGCGCGGGACGCCGCCCAGCGTGAAGCCGATCAGATAGACGGCACGCCGGGGCAGTCGCTCGGCCACTCCCGCGGCCACGAGCGCGGCGATGATCGATGTCGCGGCGAAGACGCTGACCACCAGGCCGATGGCTTCCGCACCGTAGCCCGTCTCCTTCGCCCAGACCGGCAGCAGCACGGACATGAACGCCTGGTCGAGCATGTTCGTCGCGGCGAGCATGAACACAATGGACCGCAGCAGTTTGGCGTCACGCAGGAACACGGCGCCCTGACGCAGCCGCGAGAAATAGCCCTCGGCCTCGTCGACCGGCGTCTCGTGCGGCTCGGGTACCGGGTCGCTGAGGGTGGTGGAGATGATCAGCGCCGACACACCGAACAGGAAGGCGGTGATCCACAGGGCGTAGAGGCTGCCGAAGGAGGCGACGACCACACCGGCGACGGCCGGTCCAACGGTCGTCGCGGTCCGTTCGACCGCCGCCGACAGACCGGTCCCCCGTTCCAGCGGCACCCGGGCCGCGCGGGTGGCCGCGGGCACGAAGAGCCCCTTGGCTCCGTTGGCAGGGCCGTCCGCCGCGCCGACCACGGCGAGCAATCCCAGCAGCAGGCCGAAGGACAGATGTCCCGTCAGGTAGAGCAACGGGGCGGCGGCCGTCGCGACGGTGGAGGCCAGGTCGCCGGCCACGCTGATGCGCTTGGGACCGACCCGGTCGATGATCGGCCCCGCCAGCGCCTGGGCTAACACGTAGGGAACTATCTGGCAGAAGGCGACCAGACCCGTCTTGCCGACGCTGCCGGTCGTCGTCAGGACGAACCAGGGCAGAGCGATCGAGAGCACCCTGTTGGCCGACAGGGACGCCGCGTTGGCCGACAGCATGCCGACCAGTCCGCGCAGGACCCGGGGCCCGCCGTCCGGGGCGTCCGGAGCGGGTGTGCGTGTGCCACTGTCCACCGCCTGCTGGGCGGCCGCGTGCCGAGAGGTCATCTTTCACACTCCGATTCGGTGGGGTGGGAGACGTGCCGGTCTGCGCCGGTGGGGAACAACTGGAACTGGAAGGCGACTCGCGCCGCGCCCTCGGGCAGCGGCGAACCTGCCGGTTCGGGGGCGGAATTGCGTCGGCGGAGCAGTCGGTGGATCTCTGCCGACAGCTCTTCGGCCTCGGCTGGGGTGAGCGTGAGCACGTAGTCGCCGAAGTCCTGGGCATCGCGCCACTCGGGCGACAGCGAGGCGGTCGCGTCGATGGCTGTCGTCATCGCGTCGGACCAGACCCGGCCGAGCGCCTGCAAATAGGCGATGCCGAGACCGTCATCGCCCGCCAGCACCGAATCGTCCGGCACAACCGTGTTGACGTGTGCCGCCTGCCACCAGCGCTCACGGCGGCCGCCCCGGGACGGCGCCTCGACGATGAAGCCGTACTCGGCGAGCTGGCGCAGGTGATAGCTGGTCGCGCCGGTGTTCTGGTTCAGCCGCCGGGCGAGCGTGGTGGCCGTGGCCGGCCCCTCCGTCCGCAGGACCGTCAGCATCCGCACCCGCAGCGGGTGTGCGACACCCCGCAGGTTACGAGCGGTCAGTTGCACTTGGGACAGCTGCTCAGGAGGTTCCATGAGGCCCAAGGTAGATGACAAAGACTTCTGTGCACAGACTTCTGTGCACAGAAGTCTGTGCAATCGAGGAGGTGGCTGGATTCCGGCGGGTACGCGGACCGATATCGGCGCCGCCCATGGCTGAGCTCCGTACCGCCGGAGAAGCGTCTTCCTGCGACGCGCGCAGAGAAACGACAGCTCGCCGCGTCGGACCGCACTGGACGTGGACGAAGGACGCCCGAACGGGGCCAGTACCCGTCGGGCGTCCTTCCCAGCGCCCGGGCATCAGCGGGCCCTTTCTTTCGACAGCCCTCAGCGGCCGTCAGCGACCCTCAGCGTCCGTCAACTGCCGTCAACTGCCGTCAACGGTCATTCATATGCATGACGGCTTCCGGGTAGCGGGTTCCCGCCACCGCTTCCGGAGGCAGCGCTTCCTCCAGCCGCCGGAGGTCCTCCGCGTCCAGCACCACGTCCACCGCCGCGAGGTTCTCCTCCAGTGTGACCCTGCGCTTGGTCCCGGGAATCGGCACGATGTCTTCGCCCCGGTGGAGCAGCCACGCGAGAGCGATCTGGGCCGGCGTCGCCTCCTGCCTCGCGGCCACTTCGCGCACCACCGATGCCGCAGCCGTGTTGGCGGTGAAGTTTTCCCCCTGGAATCGGGGGGCGTTGCCGCAGTTGATCAGGAACGGGTAGAACGTGGTGCCGCAGCTCAGCGGGGCGTTCGGAGTGGGCCAGCCGTGCCCTGCCGGGTCGGTGTCGTGGTACGCGGCCCGGGCCCGAAGTCCCCGTAGAACCGGCCCCCTTCGTCGCTCACCGAGGTACGGACGAGGGGGTCCTTGGTTCCGTGGTAGGTGTACACGGGCTTGCCCGCCAGGTTCGACACGGGGTCGATCCGTCCCTCCGCCGACCAGCGGCGGGCGATCTGCTCGATGCCCTCCGGGTCGGTGGAGATCAGACCCGTACCGCACGCGATCAGGCCGGTGATCATGCCGCCCTTGCCTCAGTAGTACGGACCGGCGGCGACGATGCCCGCGCCCTTGAAGGTGCCCGAGTAGGCGACCTGGAGCTGCGAGGCCATGAAGCCGCCGGAGGAGATTCCGGTGACGTAGGTGTCGGTGATGTTGAGCCGGGGAAGGCCCGGTTCGCCCGCGTGGGCGGGAGCGGTGAGTCCCAGGGCCGCGGCCAGGGCGGCCGCCAGGGTGATGGCGGCGTACCGCAGGGGGCGGAGCTTCATCGTGCGCTCTCCTTGGCTCGTGTCCGTCCGGGGAAGGGGGGTCGAAGCCGGGGTTACGTGGACGGACGGGGCCATGGTGGGCCGTGCACCGCCCCGCGGGAAATGGAGGTGTGTCACGTTGTCCACGGGCGATGAGTGGAGATTCTCTCCGTCGCCCGGTGTGCACGGCGGCAACGGTGCGGTACCACTGGCCGGGTGACGACAACGCCGGAGACCATCGGTGCTCTGCTGCGCCTGCCGCGCGAGAGGGCCGACGAGAGGGAGTTCCGCTCCGTGGCGACCGCGCCTCGGCTCATCGACGAAGCTGTGGAGATACGTTCCAGGCTCGCGGCCCACCGCCGCCGGGAGGCGGCGCTCGCCGCGCTCTACGAGACCGCCGGTGACCTCGCCTCGCTGCGCGACCTGGAGGACGTCCTCCAGGCGATCGTCAGCCGCGCCCGCACCCTCGTCGGCGCCGATGTCGCGTATCTGCTGCTCTCCGACCCGGAGGAGGGCGACACCTACGTACGCGTCACCGACGGCATCACGAAGGACGGGTTCAAGACCGGCCGGCTCGCCGCCGGCACCGGTCTGGGCGGACTGGTCGCCGCGACCGCCGTGCCGTACCACACCGCCGGCTACCCCAACGACGCCCGCTTCGAGCACACCCCGTACGTGGACGGCGTCATCGGCGCGGAGGGCCTGTCACGGTCGGTGCGGAGCCCGCTCCACCCGGCGCGGCGGCCGTCGTCGAGGCACACCGCGACGCCGCCCGCTGCCTGGACGTACTGGTCGCGCTGGACCGCGCCGGCGAGGGTGCCTGCCGTGACGACCTCGGCATCCATGGCATCCTGCTGGGCGCGGCGGCCCGCGACGAACTGGACCGCTTCGTCCGCCGCACGATCGGTCCGCTGGTGAAGCACGACGAGACCCGCGGCAGCGATCTGGTGCGCACCGCACTCGCCTACTTCACCTGCGACGGCAACCTGAGCCGTACCGCCTCCGCCCTCTACGTCCATGTCAACACGCTCTACCAGCGCATGGACCGGATCTCGGTGCTGCTCGGCCCGCGGTGGCGCCACGGCGACCACGCGTTGCAGGTCCATCTGGCCCTCACCATGCGACGAACGGCCGGATAGGGCCGCTTCCGCGTGTGATCGCCCGGTCACCTGCGTCACCATGCGTTCGCCCCCGGTGCGCTCCCGGCCCCGCAGACCGCGCACCGGTCCGGTGCCGCTCAGCTCGTGATGGGCTGGGTGCGGGAGCAGTTGGTGAAGTCCTTCCAGGGACGCGTGCCGTCCGGGCCCGGTGCGCTCGCGTAGGTGGGGTTTCCGGTCAGGGTCTGCTGACGGTGCTCATGGGTGATGTCGATGCCGAAGAGCTTGAAGCCGATGCTGAACTGCCCGGCGGAAAGCCCGAATCCGATGCCGAGCGAGGCGTTCCACCAGTCGGTGTTGACCTTGTAGTCCAGCCGCTGCAACTGCCCCTTGTCGTGCAGCAGCCGCCGGAACGCGGACGCGTCGTCGGCCGGCGGCTCAGCCGTCGAGGAGGGGGACGGCATCGCCTCGTCGGCCGGGTTGCTGCCACGCCCGCGCAGCCAGTCCTCGGCCGTGGTGCTGTCCTTCTCGAGAGATAGACAGCATCCGGATCCGCCCGCTCTCCGAAGACCCGTCGCTGATCTCACGCGTGTACGAGATCAACGACACCTGGCCCGTCTTCACGCCCCACGACATGGCCGCGAGTGCCTTGTTGAGCCGGGTTCCGGAGGAGTTCCCGCAGTACTGCGTGGCGGCGACGGACGGCGGGCGGGTCGTCGCGCGCGGACTCGCCGTGCCGTTCAACTCCGTGCTCGACGGACGTGAGGAGCTGCCCGACCAGGGCTGGGACCGGGTGCTGACGTGGGCCTTCCATGACCGGCAGCACGGGAACGCTCCGACGGCGGCCAGTGCGCTGGAGATCTCGGTGGACGCCGACTACCTGGGTCGCGGCCTCTCCTACCGCATGCTCGACGCGCTCCGCCTGGCGGCGGGCCGGCAGGGGCACGACGCCCTGCTCGCGCCGGTCCGGCCGACGGCCAAGCACCTGGATCCGCACGTCCCCATGACCGAGTACCTCAGCCGTCGTCGCGACGACGGGCTGCCGGCCGACCCCTGGGTGCGAGTGCACGTCAGGGCAGGCAGCACCGTCGAGAAGCTCGCTCCCGCGTCGATGACGGTCAGCGGTTCGCTGGCCCAGTGGCGGCAGTGGACCGGTCTCCCCTTCGACCGGGACGGCTACGTGGAGGTCCCCGGCGCCCTGGCACCGGTGCATTGTGACACCGCGCACGATCACGCCGTCTACGTCGAACCCAACGTCTGGATCCGGCACGGCGGACAGCCGCGGACCGCCTGACAGCACACTGCCCGCTACGACAGCGCCTCGGCGACCACGGAGGCCGCTTCCGCGATGAGTGCGTTGTCGTACTCGGCGTCCTCCTGAAACCGGTTCGACAGAATCGCCACGACGACGGGGGCGCCGTCGGGGCGCCACACCACGGCGATGTCGTTGCGTGTGCCGTAGGTGCCACCGGAGCCGGTCTTGTCACCGACCACCCAGCCCCTGGGCATCCCGGCCCTGATGAGTTCGGCTCCGGTCGTGTTGGTCCGCAGCCATTTCGTCAACTGCGCGCGTTCGCCGTTGCCGAGCAGGTCCCCGAGGACGAACGCGCGCAGATCGCCCGCGAGTGCCCGCGGTGTGCTGGTGTCGGACGTGGCGCCCGGGGACCACCGGTTGAGCTCCGGTTCGCGGTGTTCCATCCGGGTCACGTCGTCACCGATGTCCGCGAGTACGGCGTCCAGGCCACGAGGACCGCCCAGCCGGTCGAGGAGCAGGTTCGCCGCGGTGTTGTCGCTGAAGCGGACGGCGGCGTCGCACAGCGCGCTCAGGCTCATCCCGGTCCCGACATGCCTCTCGCTCACCGGAGAGTCGCTGACCAGGTCTTTCTTGGAGTATTTGATCACCTCGTCCATTCCGCCCAGCGAGTACTTGTGCAGTACGGCCCCGGCGGCCAGCGCCTTGAACGTGGAGGCATGGGCGAAGTGCTCAGCGTCGTTGTGAGTGACTTCGCGGCCGGTGCCGGTGTCGATGGCATAGACGCCCAGCCGTGCGTCGTACTTGCGCTCAAGGTCCTCGAACTGCCGGGCGAAGCGCTCCCGGTCGAACGGTTTCGCGCTCGTGGCCGGGCCCGTCGACCCGGCGTGCGGGGAGGACGCCGCCGGGGACGCGGAGGACCCCGGACGGGTGTCCGCTCCGTCGCACGCCGCGATCGGGACGAGTGCGAACGCGGCCAGCGCACCGAGAAGGGCACGCCGGGCACTGCTGTGCTTCTGCATGGGTCCGAACCTCCAAGGCGCCCGCAGGCAGGGGCGCATAGGGGATGGGGCGGCAACTCCCCGTCCCGGGGCGGTCTTGAGTGCCGGGCCCACCCTCGCCGTCCGGCGGCCATGCGGTCCAATACGCTCGGACGCGGTTTCATGCCGATCTGGCATAGGGTGCGGGCTGTGGATCTGGTCGGAGCGTGTCGGGCATTCATCAGCGTGAGCGAGCACGGCAGTTTCACCGTAGGAGCAGCCGCCGCCCGGATGTCCCAACCGGTGGCCAGCCGTCGTGTCGCCGCCCTGGAGGAACGCTTCGGTGAGCAGCTGTTCGAGCGCATGTCACGGCGGGCCGTCCTCACGCCCTTCGGCCGCGAGATGCTTCCGGCGGCCAGACAGCTCGTCCAGGCCGCCGATGTGCTGCTGGACGAGGCCGAGGCCTCGAAGGGCAAGCCCTGGCGGCTCGCGGTGCCCGCTCTCTGTTCGACGGCCGGTCTCGCCCGTCTGATCGCGGAGGCACGGGAGCACGGCATCACGCTCGATCTCCGGATCGCCGCCCCCGCTCAGCGCATCGAGTTCATCCACGCGCAGCTGGTGCGCGCCGCGCTGCTCGCGGTGCCCTCGGACGAGGCGACGTGGTCCGTGCCGCTCGGTCTCGCCGGGGTCCGGGATCCCGGTGTGCGACGCGTCTACATCGAGACGTTGCGGATGGGGCGGGCATCGCCGGGCCCGGCGCGCCGTATCTGGATCCAGCCGGAGGACGACGTGCCGCACATCCGTGACCCGCTGACCCGGCTGCGGGACGCGGTGGGCCTGCGGCCCGCACAGCTCATGGCCGCGACCGACCTCCCGACCGCGGCGGCGGAGGTGTTCCGCACGCGGGATCTGCTGCTGTGCTCCCCCGCGCAGGCCGAGGAGTTCGCCTTGCACTGGCGGCCGATCGGTGAGGTCGGGCTCAGCCGGGGGTTCGCCCTCGTCGCCGCCGCGGGCGGCAATCCACAACACATCGAGGCACGGCTGGGCACGGCCATCGGCCGCTGCCTGGGCGCGGGCAGCGGGGCGGACCGTACAGCGGACGGTACGGCCGACGGCACGGCGGACGGCACGGAAAGGGTTACGGCATGAGCACCGAGACGCTGCTGAGCGAGATGCGCCGGCAATTGCACGAGGGCGGACTGCGCGGCTGTCTGCTCGTCCGGGACCTCGACACCGGGGAGGAGGTCGGGATCGCCCCGGACACCCAGTTGCCGTCCGCGTCCCTGGTCAAGGTTCCACTCGCGCTGGCGACGGCCGAGCGCATCCGGCGGGGCGAGCTCGACGGGGCGACGACGATCGATGTGCGGCCCGGGCGTACGGCCACACCGGGCCCCACGGGACTGAGCCGGTTCCGCCACCCCGTACGGATCGCCATCGACGACCTGCTCTACATGAGCACCTGCGTGAGTGACGGCGTGGCCGCCGACGTACTGTTCGGTCTGACCCCGCCCGCCCAGGTCACCGACATGCTCCGTGAGTTCGGGCTCCGCGGCATCACTGTCCGGCACAGCCTCGACGAACTCTCCGACACCCCGCTGGAACGCTTCGACGCCTCCCAGGCCCATCTGGCGCTCTCCCTCGCCATCGACGCCGGCACCGGCGGTCGCGGGCATCGGGTGCCCCAGCTCGACACCACGCGCGCCAGCTCCGGCAGCGCACGTGCGTACGTCGAGCTGTTGCAGGCTCTGTGGACGCCGTCGGCGATCCATCCCGAAGTGGCTGAACGCGTACGCGCGCTGATGGCCCACAACCTCATCCGGCACCGGCTCGCCCCCGACTTCAGCTCGGACGCCTCCACCTGGTCCTCCAAGACCGGCACCCTCCTCAACCTCCGGCACGAGATCGGTGTCGTGGAGCACTCCGACGGCCGGTCCTTCGCCATCGCCGCACTGACCGAGTCACTCGTCCCGGCCAGTGCGCAGCCCGGCGCCGACGCGCTGATGGCGCAGGTGGCCCGCACGCTGCGGGATCACCTCCGCCAACGCTGAAGACAGGCCGGCGGACCGCTCGCAGGACCGCGGCCCGCCGGGCGCGCGACCGCCCGGCCGGGGCACACCGCGCGTTTGTGTCTCAGGCGTGAAACCCGTTGCACACGACGGATGTGTACTTCGTCGGCCCGCCCTCGACGTGGTACAGCACCACGGTCCAGTCGCCCCTGTCGTCCCCGACCGGAATCGCGTCCACGGTGCGCTTGCCGAAGTGGGCGCGGAAGTCGTCCGGGTACTTGAGTTTGACGGTTCCGCCGGAAGTCCAACGGGAGTAGAGGTCGACGGGCTTGCTCGTGAAGCCGATGCCCTTGCTCACCACTCGAAGGGGCCGTCCAGTGGCACGGTCCGTCTCGTGCGGGGGCCGTACCCCCACGGATATGTAGTACGGCACGGGCCGCTTCCCCTCGCCCGCGTCCTTGGGACGCATCTGCAGCAAGGCGGTGTCCGAACCGGTGGTGTGGGACACGGAGGACTGCAGTCCTGTCGGCGGTGAGGAATCGACGATGCTGGAGAGGTCGCAGGAGCCCATGCCCTGTGACGCCTGCTGCGGGTCCTCGGACAGGGTCCAGCGGTCCTGCGAGACACGATCGTTCACGATGTGGTCCGGTGGCCGGCTGTCCGAATCCTTGGTGGCCGGCTTAGACTTTGCCGAATCCTTGGTGGCCGGTTTCGACTTTGCCGACTGCTCGGGCACGGTCACCTCCGTCGGACGGGCGGCGCCGGTGTCCCCGCCGTCCGACTCCGGGAGCAGCCAGACCGTGACCGGTACCGCGAGCGCCACCGCGCAGACGGCGAGCCAGGCCCTGCCCCGCGCCCCCCGATCAGGACGCCTCTCAGGCCCCGGCCGGTCGTCCGGTGTGGTGCCCGACGCCCCGGTGGGTGCGGCGCTCGCGGCCCGGTCCGCCACGTGGACGTCCGGCTCATGGTTCACGGGCCGTGGCTGCTCCCCCGTCCCCGGCAACCGCGTCGTCTCCGCCTCGCTCCCGGTCCCGGTCCCGGTCCCGGTTCCGGGCTCGGTCTCCGGCAGGGGCACGGGGACGGGTTCCGCGATGCGCGCCAGCATCCGGTAGTGGGCGTCCGTCGCCAGCGGTGAGTCCACCGCGCACCGGGCGATCACGGCGGCCGGATCCGGCCGATCCGCCGGGTCCTTGGCAACGCACTGCCGGATGAGAGCGGCCAGCGCGGGCCGAACCCCCTCCAGGTCGATGTCCTCGTGCACGGTCCGGTAGCTCACCGCCGCCGGTTCGCCCGTGCCGTACGGGGGCCGGCCCGTCGCCGCGTACGCGAGGGTCGCGCCTAGGGCGAACACATCGGCGGCCGGGCCCACCTCGTTGCGCAGCAGGACCTCGGGGGCCGTGTAGCCGGGGGTCCCCGAGACCATTCCGTCCCGGGTGAGGATCGTCTGCTCAAGCCCTCGCGCGATGCCGAAGTCGATCAGTTACGGCCCCTGCGGCGAGAGGATGACGTTGTGCGGCTTCACGTCCCGGTGCGTGACTCCGTGGGCATGGACGCCGGCCAGGCCCTCGGCGAGCGCGGCGAGCAACCTCAGTGCGCTGTCCGGCGGGAAGGGGCCGCTCGCGCCGACGGCGCCGCGCAGGGTGGGTCCGGCAACGTACTCGGTGGCCAGCCAGTAGGGGGGTGCGTCGAGCGAGGCCTCGATCAACTGCGCCGTGTAGGCGCTGCGTACGGCCTCGACGGTCGCGGTCTCGCGCCGGAAGCGGGCCAGCGATTCGGGGTGGTCGCTGATCTCGTCACGGATGACCTTCACGGCCACCAGCCGGCCGCCGGGTGACCTGCCGAGATACACCTGTCCCATGCCACCCGCACCGAGACGGGCGAGCAGGTGGTATGCGCCCATGCGCACGGGGTCCTGAGGTCTCAGTGCATCCACGGCATGACTGTGCCACAAGTGCGCACGCGTCGGAGCGGCGGACCACAACTCGTGATCGGATCGATCGGCACCAACAGGCTGGAGTGGTGGGCCGATTGACGTCAGGCCGGTTCGGTGACGGTGAGGTCGAGCGCCGGCCGGTTGTTCCGGTCAGGGGCGAAGACCACGGTCGCTCCCTCGTGGTGCACGCCCACGAGAGGGTTGGAGCAGGACATCACGGCGAGCCATCGCCCCGCATGCCCCTGAACACATCC
>NZ_ML123048.1:61911-85490 GCF_003846175.1 Streptomyces sp. ADI95-17
CCAATACGGAGCAATGTCCGAAATGAGATGATCTGGGCAGTTTCCGTACTGTTCGGACGGGACCCGCTCCTACTACCCGGCCTAGGATGTGACGTGGCCCCTATGGGTGGCATCACATCCACAGCACCATTTCGAGGGCCCCGGCAGGCATCCGTCCGCCGGCGTCCACGTGCATGCCGGACATCCGCCACTCCCCCGAGGCGCCCACCCGCACACAGGCGATGGCCCCGGAGAACGCATCGACGCACACCACCACGACAACCATCAGGTCGTCTGCGCGGGATCCGGCGTCCTCGCGGTCACCACCGACGCGGGCACCTTCACGTCACCCTGACCCAGGACTACTTGCCCTCACGTGTCGGCACCGCCGGCGGGATCACCCTCGACTGACCGTCAGCGTCGGTGGCCTGGCCGGCCCTCCCATCGGAAGCGTCGCCGACGCCACCTCCCTGCAGACGGCGCTCACCCCGCTGATCCTGATGCCCGCCCTGAGCCGGCTGCTGTATCGCGGCCCGCCCGAGCCGGCCACACCGAAGCATCTCGGCACCCCGGTGCCGGGCGACGACGACCCCGGCGCCCCGGCCGGCACCGTACGCAGAACGGCCTGACGATCCCCGTCCCCGGTGGCCCGTTTGAATGATCAAAGTAGCGAGGGGTTACCATATGAGCGCCGCCTAGCTCGAAAGATAAACCTGTGACTGTCAATGACGACTCGTTCACCAGCTGGAAGAACCGCGAGGAGATCGCGGAGTCGATGATCCCGGTCATCGGGAAACTGCACCGGGAGCGGGACGTAACGGTCCTGCTCCACAGCCGCTCCTTGGTGAACAAGTCGGTGGTCAGCATCCTGAAGACCCACCGATTCGCCCGCCAGATCGCCGGTGAGGAACTCTCGGTCACCGACACGCTGCCGTTCCTCCAGGCCCTCACCACGCTCGACCTCGGCCCTTCGCAGATCGACATCGGCATGCTCGCCGCGACCTACGCGGCCGACGACCGCGGTCTCCCGGTCGAGGAGTTCACCGCCGAGGCCGTCGCCGGCGCCACGGGTGCCAACAAGATCGAGCGCGGTGACGGACGCGATGTCGTGCTGTACGGATTCGGCCGCATCGGCCGTCTCGTCGCCCGGCTGCTGATCGAGAAGGCAGGCTCCGGCAACGGGCTGCGGCTCCGCGCCATCGTCGTCCGTCAGGGCGGTGACCAGGACATCGTCAAGCGTGCCTCGCTGCTGCGCCGCGACTCGATCCACGGCCAGTTCCAGGGCACGATCACCGTCGACGAGGCGAAGAGCACCATCGTCGCCAACGGCAACGAGATCAAGGTGATCTACGCCAACGATCCGTCCGAGGTCGACTACACGGCGTACGGCATCAAGGACGCCATCCTCATCGACAACACCGGCAAGTGGCGCGACCGCGAGGGCCTGTCGAAGCACCTGCGCCCCGGTATCGACAAGGTCGTCCTGACCGCGCCGGGCAAGGGCGACGTCCCCAACATCGTGCACGGCGTCAACCACGACACGATCAAGCCGGACGAGCAGATCCTGTCCTGCGCGTCCTGCACCACCAACGCGATCGTGCCGCCGCTGAAGGCGATGGCGGACGAGTACGGCGTCCTGCGTGGCCACGTGGAGACCGTCCACTCGTTCACCAACGACCAGAACCTGCTGGACAACTACCACAAGGCCGACCGCCGGGGCCGTTCCGCGCCGCTGAACATGGTCATCACCGAGACCGGCGCCGCGTCCGCCGTCGCCAAGGCGCTGCCCGAGCTCAAGGCGCCGATCACCGGCAGCTCGATCCGGGTCCCGGTGCCTGACGTCTCGATCGCGATCCTCAGCCTGCGGCTCGGGCGCGAGACCAACCGCGACGAGGTTCTCGACTACCTCCGCAATGTGTCACTGACGTCGCCGCTCAAGCGCCAGATCGACTTCACCACCGCGCCCGACGCGGTGTCGAGCGACTTCATGGGCTCGCGCCACGCCTCGATCGTCGATGCGGGCGCCACCAAGGTCGACGGCGACAACGCGATCCTCTACCTCTGGTACGACAACGAGTTCGGCTACTCGTGCCAGGTCATCCGGGTCGTGCAGCACGTCTCCGGCGTGGAGTACCCGACGTACCCGGCCCCGGCGGTCTGATCCCGACGGATCACTGCCCGGAGGGACCGCGGTGCCGGTCGCACGGTGAAGGGCGCCCGATGAGCAACTGCTCATCGGGCGCCCTTCGCACTGCTGGGCCACCCGGCGGACAGGGCTCCTCCCCTGCCGCCGTCCGCCGGTCAGCCGAACGAGCCGGCGAACATTCCGGCCTCGTAGGAACCACCCTTCTGGTGCACGATCACGGCGAGCCGGTTGGCCGCGTTGATCAGGGCGACCAGGACGACCAACGCCGCGACCTGGTCGTCGTCGTGGTGCTTGCGCACCTCGGCCCAGGTCTCGTCGGACACGCCTTCCTGGGCGTCCGCGAGCCTGGTGCCCTCTTCGGCGAGCGCCAGCGCGGCCCGTTCGGCCTCGGTGAACACGGTGGACTCGCGCCAGGCCGCGACCAGGTTGAGCCGGACCGCACTCTCCCCTGCCGCCGCGGCCTCCTTGGTGTGCATGTCGATGCACCAGCCGCAGCCGTTGATCTGACTGGCGCGCAGCGACACCAGCTCCTGGGTGGAATGCGGGAGCGACGACTGCTGGATCACCAGGCCGGCGTTGGCGAACCGCTTGGCGAACTTGGCGGCGATCTCGTTCTCGAACAGGTTGAATCGGGCGTCCATGGCTTCGTCCTCACTCGTGGTGTTGCACTCGACGAACACGAGACGCCGCCGTCCCGCCCGTTGTGACAGGCCCCGTCGTGTGACGTGTGCCACTGCCCGTGGGTGTCACAGAACGCTGCGGACCGGCGTCTTGTGCGCGTGGCACCGTCGAGAGCGAAGAGGCAGGAGCAGCCGGTGAAGAGCGAGCACATCGAGCGCACAGTGGACACGGCCGGGCAGGTCGCGGACGGCGTGCACGCGGATCCCGCCACCGGGGCGTTCATCGCCCACCGCAGCCTTTTGTTCACCGTCGCCTACGAGATGCTCGGCTCGGCCGCCGACGCGGAGGACGTGCTGCAGGAGACCTGGCTGCGGTGGGCGGGTGTCGATCTCGGCACGGTGCGGAACCAGCGCGCCTTCCTGGTCCGGATCGCCACGCGCCAGGCGCTGAGCCGACTGCGTACGCTCGGCCGCCGCAAGGAGTCCTACGTCGGCTCCTGGCTGCCCGAACCACTGCTGACCGCGCCGGATGTGGCCGAGGACGTCGAGCTCGCGGACAGCGTCTCGACGGCGATGCTGCTCGTGCTGGAGACCCTCGCGCCGGCCGAGCGGGCGGTGTTCGTGCTGCGCGAGGTGTTCGACGTCGAGTACGACGAGATCGCCGAGGCCGTCGACAAGAGCCCGGCCGCGGTCCGCCAGATCGCCCACCGGGCAAGGGCCCACGTCGCCGCGCGACGGCCGCGTGGGGTCGTCTCCCCGGCCGAGACCCGGGACGCGCTCGATGCGTTCCGGCGGGCGACCGAGACGGGCGATCTGCAGGGCCTGCTCGACATCCTCGCGCCGGACGTCGTCCTGCTCGGCGACGGCGGCGGAGTCAGGCAGGCCGTCCTGCGCCCCGTCGTGGGGGCCGACAAGGTGGCCCGTCTGCTGGCCACCGGGCTGGGCAGGGTCCCCGACGTCTCGCTGCTGCCTGCGCAGGTCAACGCCCACCCGGCGCTGATCGTCCGGCTCGACGGCGCAGTCGACACCGTCATGACGATGCGCATCACCGATGGCCTGGTCTCCGCGGTCTACGCCGTGCGCAACCCCGAGAAGCTGTCGTACATGGAGCGGGAGACCACCCTGCGCCGCTGATCGCGGTACAGCCCTTGTGTCCGTGCCGCACGGATCAGGGTCTGCCGGGCGGCCAGGGTGAGCGGCGCCCGCGGTCGCCCGATGGTGGTCTCGCGGACGACCGGCTCTGATTGACTCACGCCATGGCCACACTGATGCCCCGCGTCCTTCGAGCTCTTGAGCAGTTCCATGCCACCCACCCCTGGGACCACAACGCCCACTACCACCGGCAGATCCTGCGCCGGCTCCCGAGACGCTTCGACAGCGCCCTGGACGTCGGATCCGGCAGCGGTGACCTTGCCAGGCTCCTGGCCTCACGTGCCGGAGCGGTGCACGGCATCGACGTCGACCCCACCATCGTCGCCCGCGCACGGGAGCTCACGGCTCCGGCAGCCCCGGTGACGTTCACCGTCGGAGACGTACTGACGGACATGCCCCCTGGCCCCTACGACGTCATCACGTGTGTCGCCACCGTCCATCACCTGCCGTTCAGCGAGGCCCTCGCGCGCTTCCGACAGCACCTGGCGCCCGGCGGAACCCTGGTCGTCGTAGGTCTCTACCGTCCGCGGTCCCGGACCGACCGGCTGATCGACGCCGTCGCCGTTCCGTCGAATGTCGCCATGGCACTGATCAAGAACAGGGGCCGCAGGTCACCGCGCCCGACATCGATGACCGCCCCGACCCGGCCGGCGACCATGACCTTCGCGGACATCGTGCGCGACGCCCGCCACGCGCTGCCCGGCGTGCGGCTGCGCCGGCGACTGTTCTGGCGCTACACGCTCGTCTGGCACCGGCGCTGAGCAGTCGGCGCGCCACGGTCCGGCCGAGGAACCTGATGAAGCCCCCTGGGGTGCGGATCCGGCGCGTTCGCCCCGGAGTTGTGGCACCCACCGGATATCGCGCGTCCGGGGCCTGTGGCACGATGCCCGGATGATCTCCAGTACGCCTGTCTCCCCTGTCGTTCCCGCAGGTCGGATGGCTCAGGACGGCCAACCGGTACTCGACCTGCCCAACGGCCTGGAGTTGCGGCCCTGGACCCGGGACGACGCCGATGTGCTGGTTGCCGCCGGCCGGGATCCTGCGATTCGTCAGTGGAACCTTCTGGTCGTGGAGTCGGAGCGGGACGCCCGCGAGCGGATCGAGCGCATGCACGGGCGCTGGCGGGCCGAGACGGGGGCGATCTGGGCGATCGCCCGGCCGGGCGGCGAGGCCACGGGGCTCATCGGATTGAACGGCATCGATCTGGCGGGCGGCAGTGCCGAGATCATCTACTGGCTCCTCCCGGCCGCCCGTGGCGGTGGGGTCGCGGTGGAGGCCGTGCGACGCGTCGGCCGCTGGGCCCTGGAGGACCTGGGACTGCACCGCCTGCGGCTGTGCCACTCGGTGGCCAACCCTGCCTCCTGCCGGGTGGCGCTCAAGGCCGGGTACGCCTTCGAAGGCGTCATGCGTGGCGCACTGCTGCACGCGGACGGATGGCACGACCAGCATCTGCACGCCCGCATCAGGGGTGACGCCGAGAACGCGCTGTGAGAGCGTCCGCACGTCACCCGGCCCGCGGCACGGGGTGAGAGGTGGAAGCACGCGCCCGGAGGCGGGCACCGACGGCGAAGGCATGGAGGTCTTGATGATGCAGTACACCGAGTACAGAGCCCATGACGCGGTGGGCCTGGCCGAGTTGGTCGCCCGGCGCGAGGTCTCGCCCGACGAGCTGCTCGATGTCGCCATCTCCCGCGCGGAGACCGTGGACGGCAGACTCAACGCGATCGTGCGGCCGATGCACGAGATCGCCCGCGCCCGGGCGAAGGAGTCGCTGAGCGGGCCGTTCGCCGGAGTTCCGTTCCTGATCAAGGACCTGTCGCAGGACTACGCCGGGCTGCCGACCGGCAGCGGGAACCGGGCGCTTCGGCACCACCCCGTCGAGCGGCACAGCGAGGTGGTCGACCGCTGGCTGGGCGCCGGACTGGTGATCTTCGGCAAGACCAACACACCGGAGTTCGGGGTGAAGGGTGTCACCGAGCCGGAGGCGAACGGACCCACCCGCAACCCCTGGGACCTCGGCCGCACGCCCGGTGGTTCGTCCGGGGGGTCGGCGGCGGCCGTGGCGGCGGGCATCGTGCCGGTGGCCGGCGCCAACGACGGCGGCGGATCGATCCGTATTCCGGCCGCGTGCTGCGGCCTTTTCGGCCTGAAGCCGGGGCGCGGACTCGTCCCGGCCGGTCCGACCGTCGCCGAGCACCTCCACGGCGCCGCCACCGACGGTGTCGTCTCGCGCAGCGTCCGCGACAGCGCGGCCATGCTGGACGTGCTGACCTCGCGAGCGGACCCGGCCGGACCGTTCCTGCACGCGCGCCCCGAGCTGCCGTACGCCGAACTCGCCCGCCGGCCACGGAAGTTGCGGATCGGCTTCGCCACCCGCTCCCCCATCGACACCGAGGTCGACCCGCAGGCGGTCGCCGCGGTCGAGGATGCCGCGGAGCTGCTCCACCACCTCGGCCACGACGTCGAGCCCGCCGAGCCGGAGATCGACCAGCGGCAGCTCGCCCTCGACTTCCTGGCGATGTGGACCACCCAACTCGCCCACACCGTGGACGAGATCCGCCGGGCGACCGGTGCCGGGCCGGAGGCGTTCGAACTCGACACCCATCTGCTGGCCGCCGCCGGGCGCGCCCTGAAGGCTCCCGCCTACTACGCCGCCCACGACCGATGGAACGCGTACAGCCGGCAGCTCGCCGCCTTCCACAGCCGCTACGATCTGCTCCTCACCCCGACCCTGGCCCGGCCCGCCGTCCGGATCGGCGAGCTGGACACGCCCAAGCCGGTGCGTGCGGTGGCCCGGGTCCTGATGCGACTGGGGCTGCTGGGCGCCCTGGCCGGGACCAGGGCGTGGGAGAGCGCGGTGATCACCAACCTCGCGGCGACCCCGTACACCCAGCTGGCCAACATCACCGGCCGCCCCGCGATGAGCGTCCCCACCTACCGCACTCCCGACGGCCTGCCGCTCGGCGTCCAGTTCGTGGGCCCGCTGGGCGGTGAGGGGATGCTGCTGGCCCTCGCTGCCCGGATCGAGACCGAACGGCCCTGGGCACACCTCGAACCGGTGTTCTGAGCGCCCGGCCGTGGCGTGACGGGAGTCCGCGGGGGCACTCCTGCCCGGTTCCCTCGCCCCGGCCCACTGCCCGCCCCCGAGGACACCCCGCCCCACATATGCAGAGTCTTTTGTTAAGAGCTCGGGGGCACCGTGCCCGGGGGCGGAGTCTCAGGACGACGGTTCGGGCAGCATCGTGTCGACGTCGTACAGCCGGGCGTCCACGTGGTCGAGGGCGAGCCGGACCGCGCCCAGCACCACGGCCTGGTCGGAGAGGGTGGAGACCGCCAGTGCCGGGGGCTCCAGGCACAGCGGGTCGAGGTGCCGCCGCAGCGGCTCCAGCAGCACGTCACCGGAGCGCGACACCCCGCCACCGATCACGACGAGCTCCGGGTCCAGGGCCAGGACCAGGGCGGCGATGCCCTCGGCCAGGTCGTGGGCGTACTGCTCCACGGCCCAGCGGGCGGCCGGTTCGCCGGTGCGGGCCTGGGCGAAGACGTACTCGGCGGCCTCCTGGGGCAGGATGTCCGCGGGCATCTTCGGATAGCCGGTCAGATGCGAGGTGGCCCGGTGCCAGCCCAGCAGGGGCAGGGCGCCGATCTCGCCGGCCGCTCCCCCGCGTCCCCGGTGCACCCGGCCGCCGATCAGCAGGCCGGCCCCGGTGCGCACCCCGGACAGGACGAAGGCCACGTCGTCGACGCCCTGGGCCTCGCCGATCCAGCCCTCCGTGAGCGCGGCGAGATTGCAGTCGTTTTCCACCAGGACCGGGCAGTCGAAGTCGGCGCCCAGCTCGCCCGCGAGGTCCAGACCGTCCCATTCCGGCAGACCCACGCAGCGTTTGACCCGGCCGTCGTGGCTGACCACGCCGGTGGTGCCGACGCAGACGGTGGCGAGCTGGGCGGAGCCGACCTCTGCCGATGCCAGCGCCTTGACGGCCGTCGCGCGCACGGCCGCCAGGCGCACGGAACGCCCGGCGTCCGCGCTCACCCGCTCGGTGCGGGACGCCACGACGGTGCCGTCGAGGTCGGCCACGGCCGCCCGGATGCTGTACGAGCCGATGTCGACGCCGAGCACGTAGTCGCCGGTCGCGTGGAAACTGAACAGCCTGGCAGGGCGGCCCATATGGCCCGGCTGCGGTGGCAGTTCCTTCAGCCATCCCGAGCCGAGCAGCTCCTCCGTCAGGCTCTCCACGGTCGGCCGGGACAGACCTGTGCGTCTGGTGACCTCGGTGAGGCTGAGGGGGCCCTGGCCACGCAGGGCACGAAGCGTCGTGACCAGATTGATGCGCCGCAGCCGCGAGGTGTCGCCTCCGGAAATTGTCACCGTCACTCCCTTGACAGGCTGTGTACATGAGAAATAAAAACAGGTTGCATTAGTAAGTCGCAAGTCCGAGGGGGTATTTGTGGTCACTCTCGCCATCATCGGCGCGGGGCTGCGTGGCATGAGCTATGCGCGGCGTGCTCTGGAGAGCGGCATGGCGCGTGTTGTGGCCGTGGCCGAGCCCGATCCCGAGCGCAGGCGCAGCATGGCGGCCGCGCACGACGTACCGGCCGAGAACGTCTTCGCCGACTGGCGGGATCTGCTCACCCGGGACCGGCTGGCCGACGCGGCGGTGATCTCGACGCAGGACAGCATGCACACGGAACCCGCGGTGCGGGCGGCCGATCTCGGCTACCACCTGCTCCTGGAGAAGCCGATGGCGCAGAGCGAGGAGGAGGCCGCCGCCATCGCCGCGGCCGCCGACCGCAACGACGTCCTGCTGGCCGTCTGCCACGTCATGCGCTACACGCCCTACACGATCAGGCTCAGGGAGCTCATCGCCGAGGGCCGGATCGGCGAGGTGATGAACATCCAGCACCTGGAACAGGTCGGCTGGTGGCATCAGGCCCACTCGTTCGTACGGGGCAACTGGCGCAGCGAGGAGGGGTCGGGGCCGATGCTGATGACCAAGGCCTGCCACGACCTCGACTGGATCACCCATGTCAAGGGCGCGCTGCCCGAGCGGGTGTCGTCGTTCGGCAATCTGGTGCACTTCCGGGCCGAGAACCGGCCCGACGGTGCGGCGGAGCGCTGCGTGGAGTGCCCGGTGGAGTCCACCTGCCCGTACTCGGCCAAGCGCATCTACCTCGATTGCCTGGGTGACGCGGACAAGGAGTTCTGGCCGCTGTCCGCGGTCACGGCCGACCACACGAAGGAAGGGGTGCTCGCGGCACTGCGCGAGGGCCCGTACGGCCGGTGCGCGTACACCTGTGACAACGATGTGGTCGACACCCAGGTCGTGACCATGGAGTTCGCCGACGGCACCTCCGCCACCTGCACGGTCACCGCGTTCGCGGCGCTGGAGCACCGCAAGACCCGGATCTTCGGCACCCGCGGCTCCATCGACGGGGACGGAGTCGTCCTGCGCGTGCACGACTTCGTGACCGACGAGGTCACCGTCATCGACACCGGTGCGAATGGCGATCCCACGGCCGCCACCGGGCACGGCGGCGGTGACGCGGCTCTGTTCGACGCCTTCGTCGATGCCATCGGCAAGAACGATCCCTCCCTGGTACTCACCGACGGTGCGGAGAGCCTGGCCACGCACCGGGTCGTCTGGGCGGCCGAGCAGGCTCGCCGCACCGGCACCGTCGTATCTCTCCTGCCGCACTGACCTCCGGCCGTCGCGCCACGCCCGCGGACTCCCGCGCTCACCGGTCACCCTCACGAAAGGCACACCCCCGTGCGTAAGTTGACAGTCATGCTCACCGTCGGAGCTCTCGCCCTGAGCGTAGGCGCCTGCGGCAAGAAGAACGGCTCCGCCGCCTCGGAGAAGGAACTCGTCTACACCTCCTCGTGGGGTGCCGACGAGCCGCAGGGCAAGCTCATCAAGTCGATAGCCGACGACTTCACCAAGGCGACCGGCACCAAGGTCGACCTGAAGTTCGTCGGCCGCAAGGGCACCGACACCCTCCCCACCGAGATGAACGCGGGCCAGGGCCCGGACCTGTTCGACACCTCCACCGACAGCGTCGGCGCCTTCGTCGCCCAGAACCTCGCCGCGCCGCTGGACGACGTCCTGGACATGAAGGTGCCGGGCGAGGGCAAGAAGGTGCGGGACGTGCTGCCGGAATCGGTGGTGAAGGCGTCGACCGACAAGGACCATGTGCGGTTCATGGCCCACACCGTTATCTCCACCGCGGTCTGGTACGACGCGTCCAAGCACGCGGGGCTCGCTCCCAAGACGTGGAAGGAGTTCATCGCCTATCTCGACGAGGCGAAGAAGGACGGCCGCACCCCGCTGGGCCAGGACGGCACGGTCAATTTCTACAACGCGTACTGGTTCTACTCGGCCCTGGTCCGCTCCGAGGGTGCCGGCAGTCTCAGCGCGCTGGGCAAGGACCCGGCCGCCTGGGACAGGCCGGCCGTGCTCGCGGCCGCGAAGAAGGTGGAAGAGCTTGCCGACGGCGGCTATTTCCAGAAGGACTTCATGGCCACCAAGTACCCCGCCGCGCAGGATGCCTGGGCGCAGGGCAAGTACGACCTGAACCTCAACGGCACCTGGCTGGCCGCCGAGACCGGTTCGAAGCTGGCCAAGGGGACCGAGGTCGCCTCGTTCCAGCTGCCGGCCGGCGGCAAGAACTCGGTGGAGGTCGGCACGCTCGGCTGGGGCGTCAACGCCAAGGGCCACAACGTCGAGGCGGCCAAGGAGTTCCTCGCCTTCGCGCTGCAGAAGAAGTACGAGGCAAAGATCTCCACCGACGCTCACAACATCCCCGCGCGCCCGGACGTCCCCGCGCCCGGCTACCTGGCGGGCGTGCAGAAGGACGTCGCCGAGGCGAAGTTCACCCACCGCACCTACGACGACATGGCCGCGGACAAGAACTGGTGGAACAACGTCTTCCTGCCCCTGGACGACCAGCTGCTCTCCGGCAAGATCGACGCCGCGACCTTCGTGAAGACGGGCAAGAAGAAGGCCGCCGACTACCTCGCCAGCAAGGGCTGAGCCCATGGGGACGGCAACACTCACCCCGCCCGCGGCAGTGGCACCGCCCGCCGCGGGCAAGGCGGGCAAGGGTAAACGGGTACGGCCGGCGCGCGAGCGGGCGTTCTGGCCCTTCCTGCTCCCCGCACTGATCGCCTACTCCGCGCTCTTCGTCCTGCCGTCGCTGTTCGGCTTCTGGGTCAGCTTCAACAAGTGGGCGGGGCCCGGCTCCCCGATGACGTGGCACGGCCTCGGCAACTACCTTGAGCTGGCCCGCAGCGAGGCCTTCCGTACCTCCTTCGTCAACACCTTCGTACTGGCCTTCGGCGGCGGGGCCCTGGTCTTCGCCTTCACCTTCCTGTCCATGATGGTGCTGCGGCAGGTCAAGGGCCGGGCCTTCATCCGGTCCGTGATCTTCCTGCCGATGATCATCTCGGTGATCGCGGTCGGTGTGGCCATCGGCTTCCTGCTCAATCCCGACGGCGCGGTCAACACGATCCTGGGCTGGGTCGGCATCGAGGCGCGGCCGTGGCTGGGCCCGGACATGGTGTTCAAGTGCATCGTCGCCGGGCTGGTGTGGTCGAGCACGGGTTTCTACGTGGCGCTGATGATGTCGGCCGCCGACTCCATCCCGCCCTACCTCTACGAGGACGCCAAGCTGATCGGCGCCACGAAGTGGGAGCAGTTCCGGCACATCACACTGCCGCTGACCTGGGACGTGTTCGCGGTGTCGGCCGTGTTGTGGGTGGTCAACAGCCTGAAGGTGTTCGAGATCGTGATCGCCTTCACCACGGCCGGCACACCGGCCAGCCCGCCGATCCAGGCACGCACCGTGGCGGTGCAGCAGTACGCCTCGGTGGCCGGCGGTGGTGTGCCCGAGCTGGGTTCGGGTGCCGCCATGGGCGTCGTCATCCTGATCGTGACGACGATCCTCATCGTATTGACCCGGCGTGTCACCCGCCGCGAACGTGTGGAGCTGTCATGAGGCGCCTGTTCGGCGACATTCTGGTGCCGCGCGCGACGACCGTCGCGCTCTGGGCCTGGGTCGTCTTCAACCTCGCGCTGGTGGCCTGGGTCGGCCTCCAGTCGCTCAAGGACTCCGGGCAGGTCTGGCTCTCGCCGTTCGCGCTGCCGGACACCATCGAGTGGGGCAACTACTCCGCGGCGTGGAAGGCGGCCGGCTTCTCCGCCGCCGCGCTCAACAGCACCGTTCTGACGGTGGTCGGATCGCTGCTGATCGTGGCGTTGTCGGCGCCCGCCGCGTATGTCCTGGCCCGCTCCGACCGGCGCGCCGCCGGACGGCTCACCGGGTACTTCGCGATGGGTCTGAGCATCCCGGTGCAGACGATCGTGATCCCCATCATCGTGATCAAGCTGTCCGTCTCCACGTTCATGATCGACTGGGTGACCGGCTGGTGGGACAACCGGATCACGCTCCTGGTCTTCCAGGTGGTGCTGTCGCTCCCGTTCGCCGTGTTCGTACTGACCGGCTACATGCGCTCGCTGCCCCACGAGATCGAGGAGGCGGCCGAGCTGGACGGTGCGGGTCCGCTGCGCGCCTTCGTCCAGGTCGTGCTTCCGGTGGCCAAGCCGGGTGTGATGACGGTGCTGATCCTCAACGTCATCGGCCTGTGGAACGAGACCCTGCTCGCCCTGTTGATCACCCCCACGCCTGAGGAGCGCACGCTGCCCGCGGCCCTTCTCAGCCTCTATGGCTCCATGCAGTACAGCTCCGACTGGGGCGCCCTGTTCGCCGGAATCGTGATCCTGGTCTATCCCATGATCGTGCTCTACCTCTGGCTGGGCCGCCGCATCGTCGAGGGCATGACTGCGGGGATCGGTAAGTAACGCACATACAGAGACCGGCAATCCACCCGGAAGGACCGAGACGTGCGTATTTTGCGTACCTCACGTATCCCAGGCACCTCATCCACCCCACGGAGGCACCTCATAGGGGCGCTCCTGGCGGCCATCGCCCTGCCGCTCTCGGCGGTGGCGGCAGGGCCCGCGCAGGCGGCGGCCCCGGCGAAGCCCCACCCGCGCGCGGCGGGCACCACGTACTACGTGGATGCCGAAGCCGGCGACGACGCCAGGTCGGGCAAGAACCAGGCGGCGGCCTGGAAGTCGCTCGCCAGAGCGAGCCAGTTGACGCTCGGACCCGGTGACCGGCTGCTGTTCAAGGCCGGTCAGCGGTGGAAGGGCCGGCTCGACGTGCAGGGGGCGGGTACCGCCGGCAGTCCCGCGTTCGTCGGCTCGTACGGCAGTGGTGCCAAGCCGCTGATCGAGGGCGCGGGCACGACCGATGTCGCGGTCAAGCTCAACAACGTGCACGACTTCACGCTCGACGGGCTGGAGGTGACCAACTGGAGCGACAGCACCACGCCCCGCTCCGGTGTGAACCTGTTCGCCAAGGACGCGGGCAAGCTGTCCGACATCACCCTGCGCAATCTGAACATCCATGACGTGGACGGGCCGGGCGGCAGCACGGTCAGCTCGGCAGGGCTGCTGGTCTCCATCCGCGGCAACACGACGCCCACGTACTTCGACAACCTGGTGCTGGAGAAGAACGAGGTCAGCAAGATCCGTTCGTACGGGATCATCACCTGGTCCACCTGGTCCCGGCGCAACGGCATGACGAGCCTGTACCCGGTGGAGACCGGCATTCCCGACAGCGAGGTCGTCACCTGGACGCCGAGCACCGACGTCAAGATCCGTGACAACTACGTCCATGACGTGACGGCCGGCGGCATCACCCCCATGCACACCAGGGGCGCCGTCATCGAGGGCAACCGCGTCCACAAGGCCGCCACCGGCCGGCTCAACACCAAGGGCGGCAACGTCGGCATCTGGTGGCAGGGCAACGACGATCTGCTCGTGCAGCGCAACGAGGTGTCGGGCTCCGGCTTCAACGGGCCGGGCACCGACGGTCACGGCTTCGACGCGGACGCCGACAACAACCACAGCGTCGTCCAGTACAACTACAGCCACGACAACGACGGCGGGTTCTTCATCACCGTCTCCTTCAAGGGAGCGCCGACCAAGGACACCGTGGTCCGGTACAACCTGAGCAAGGACGACGGCTTCGAGGTCTTCAGCCTCTCCACCGAGACGTCGGGCACCGCGATCTACAACAACACGATCTACGCGAGCGGCCGGGTCGTGACCGTACACCCGCCGTACACCGGGGCCGGCGACTATCCGCTCGGCAAGATCGTGCACATCTACAACAACGCCGGCGGAATCGACATCCGCAACAACATCTTCTACAACCGGACCACGGCCGGCTACGACACCGCCAACAACACGGTCTACGACTCCAACCTCTACTGGGGCACCGACACCCCCGTAGCCCCCTCCGGCGACATCAACGCCATCAAGGCGGACCCGAAGCTGGTCTCCGTCGGCACCGACCCGGCGGGCTACAAGCTCCAGGCCGACTCCCCCGCCAGGGGACGCGGCGCGACGGTGACGCAGGACGTCAAGGACTACTTCGGCAACGCGGTCCCCGCCACCGCACCCGACCGGGGCTTCCACCAGTTCACCGGGGCTCCGCTGCGGCCGGTCGTCACCACCTCGTACGCCACGCTCGGCAACAGCCACCCCTACCGGATGGTCGACGGCAACACATCGACCGCGTGGAGCAGTGTGTCCTCCGGGGTCGCCTTCCCGGGCACCATCGATGTGGACTTCCGGCAGCCGACCAGCGTCGGCACCGTCACCCTGCACACCGCCTTCGCCACCGGCCAGGGCATCAAGCAGCTCGATGTGCAGACCTGGAACGGCTCGGCCTGGGTGACCCAGGTCGCCGGACAGCAACTGGCCTGGTCGGGCAACACATCGACCGTCGAGGAGCGCACGATCACCCTGCCCCAGCGGGTCACGACCGAGCGGCTGCGTCTGACGGTCCGTGACGCCCATCTCCAGTGGGGCAACTTCGCGCTCTACGAGATCCGGGCCGCCTGACCGGTGGGGCGGTCCGTGCGGCACCTGACCGCCGCGCGGGCCGCCCCGCCATGCACCATGAACGGCAAGAACCCCGACGGCCTCCCGGTCACGCGGACGCGTGGTACACCGGGAGGCCGTCGGGGTCCGCTCACGCGGTGTGCTCGACCACACCTGCGACCACGACGGTCTCCGCCACAGTGCCGGGGATGTCCTGGGGCGCGGCGCGCAGGATGTCGCGGGAGAGGACCACGAAGTCGGCGGCCTTGCCGACGGTCAGCGAACCCCGTTCGTGCTCAAGGAAGTTGGCGTACGCCGATCCCATCGTGTAACCGTGGACCGCGGTCTCCACACTGATGGTCTCCTGCGGTATCCACGGCTCGCCACCGCCCAGCGGGCGACGGGTGACCGCGGTGTGGATGCCGACCATCGGGTCCATCTCGGCCACATTCCAGTCGCTGGAGAGCGCGAGCACGGCCCCGGCGTTGTGCAGGCTGCGCATCGGCCACGCCTTGTGCCAGCGTTCGGCCCCGACGTTCTCCGCCCAGTCCTTGCCCGGACCGGCGACCTCCGGCGCGCAGTGGCGGGGCTGCATGCACGCGACCACGCCGAGGGCGGCGAACCGCGGGGTGTCGTCGGGGTCCAGGCACTCGACGTGGACGACCTGGTGGCGGGCGTCCCGCTCCCCGTTGACGGTGCGGGCCCGCTCGACGGCGTCCAGCACGGTACGGATGCCCCGGTCGCCGGTCGCGTGCACGAAACACTGGAAGCCGCGGGCGTCCAGCTTCGTCAGCAGCCCGGCGAACTCCTCGGGCGGGTAGAAGGTGTCGCCCCGGTGCCGGCCGCAGCCCGCGTAGGGCTCCAGCAGGGCCGCGGTCCGCGGCTCCACCACGTCGTCGATGTAGAGCTTGAGCGGCCCGACCCGGATCCGGTCGTCGTCGTAGCGGTGGGCGGCGGCGGCGAAGTCGTCGAGGTCGGCGTCCGTGGTGCCGCGCGGGTGGAAGAGGGCGGCGACGATCCGGGACTTGAGCCGGCCCTCGGCGCGGGCGCGGTCGAAGAGCTGGAGGTCGTCGAGCGAATTCTGGGGTTCGACCACCGTGGTGATGCCGAAGCGGATGGCGTCGTCCAGCGACTTGGCCAGCCGCCCGTACTGCCGGTCCGCCGAGGCCCACGGGAGATCCAGCTCCTGGAGGGCGCGGTGTCCGTCGCGGGAGAGGCCCTTGACCGCGAAGTCCTTGATGAATCCGGTGGGTTCGCCGGTGACCGGATCGGTGACGGCCACACCGAACGGCAGTTGGGTGTGGTCGCGGTCGATGCCGAGCGCGCGCAGTCCCGCGGTGTTGACCCAGGCGGTGTGCACGTCGTAGCTGAGTACGAAGGCCGGGACGTCTCCGGTGGCCGGGTCGAGGTCGGCGGAGGTGGGCATCCGGCCGTCCGGGACGGCCGAGTAGTCGAAGGCCTCCGCCTCGATCCACTCGGCGTCGGGGTTGGCGGTGTGCCAGGCACGGATGCGGGCGTGGACCTCGTCGAGGGTGGCGGCGCCGGAGAGCTGGACACAGGCGTCGTCCGAGCCGAGCCGGACATGGTTGTGGGCGTCGACGAAGCCCGGCAGCACCAGCTTGCCCTCGACATCGATCACTTGGGTGTCGGGCCCCGTCCACCCGAGCGCGTCCTCGTCGGAGCCGAGCCAGGCGATGCGGCCGTCGACCACGGCCATGGCCTGTGCCTCGGGGAACGCCGGGTCGACGGTGTGGATGCGGGCGTTGCGCAGGACGAGGTGGGCGGGGCGGGCGGGGCTGGCCATGTGGGGTGCTCCTTGTGGTGCTGTCGGTGCGGGCAGTGCTGTCGGTGCGAGCGGTGCTATTGGTACGGGCGGTGCGGGCAGTGCGGGCGGTGCCGTGATTCGGCAATCCGGGACAGGGGCAGGTCGGGCCGGGTCAGGAGAGGGCGGTGTGCGGTGCGACGGTCCGCCGGGCGAGCGCCCAGTAGACGAGCCCCGAGACGACGGAGCCGAGCAGGGTCAGGTCGGCGCCGCCCAGCGGTGCGACCAACGGGCCGGTCCACAGCTCGGAATCACAGGTGAGCGCGGCGAAGGCCATGCCGACGAGCAGCGCGGTCATGCCGGCGGGGTGGTAGCCGGACCGGTACCAGTAGGCGCCGTCCGGACCGGCGTGCAGTGCCGGTGCGTCGTAGCGGCACCGGCGCATGATCATGTCCGCGAGGAACACACCGCCCCAGGGTGCGAACACGATGATCAGCAGGGAGAGGAAGGACAGCAGTGAGCTGGTGAAGTCGGTGAGGAAGAGCGCGCACAGGGACCCGGCCGCGGTGACCGCAGCGCTGATGATGATGGCCTTGGAGCGGCTCCACGGGACGCCGAGCACCTGGAGGTTCAGGCTCGACGAGTAGAGCGTGACGATCGAGTTGGTGACGGAGCCGCCGAGCACCAGGGCGAGGAAGAGCGGCTGGAACCAGCCCGGCAGCAGCTTCTCCGTGCCCGCCACGGCGTCGGTCATGTCCGTCTGTGTGGCGGCGGCCACCCCGGCCACGCCCAGCGCGACCGACGAGACGAAGCCGCCGAGGGCTCCGTACCAGGTGAGCGACCGCATGGAGGTCGTCCTCGGCAGGTAGCGCGTGTAGTCGGCGGGCATCGGAACGTACGAGAACGGCCCGGCCAGCATCACGACGAAGGCCAGGCTCCACCCGGAGGCGCCGGGGTGGGCCGCCGCCCCACCGGTGTCGGCGCCCGGCAGCAGGAACACCAGGAGCACGGCGAATCCGACGGCCAGGACGTACGCGATCCAGCGCTCGGCGAACTGGACGGTGGCGTGGCCCCAGAGGGCGACGACGAAGGTCAGCGCGAGGGTGATCAGCAGGGCGAGGGCTCGCCCGGTGTGGCCGGACACCCATCCCAGATCGGCGAAGAACGCTTCCAGGGCGAGCGTGCCGACGACCGTGTTGAGGATCGTGTAGCCGATGCTGACCACCCAGTTGAGCATGCCGGCGGGCCAGTTGCCGCGTACACCGAAGGGGGCGCGGGAGATCACCAGGGTCGCGGTCCCGGTACGTACACCGCTCAGTCCGGCGGCGCTGATGGCGAAGAACGCCAGTCCGCCGAGGACGACGACCCCGGTGGCCTGCCAGAAGGACAGCCCGAAGGCGACGGCCAGGGCGCCGTTGATGACGTAGGTGAAGGTGAGGTTGGAGCCGAACCAGAGCCAGAACAGGTCCTTCGCGCTGCCGTGGCGGTCCTCGTCGGGGACCGGCTCGATGCCGTTGGTCTCGACCTGGAAGACCTGGTCGGTGGCCATCGTCCCGCCGGGCGCCCTCGCGCTCGTCTCCTGCTGCGTCATGCGGCCTGCCCCTCATCCGTGCGTGCTCCGGAGCACCGGAACAAGTACTTTGAATGCCGTTCTAAAAGTTAGAACGGCATTCAAGATGTGTCTCCGGGGGCACGTCAAGACCTCCGGAGAAATCGGTGGCCCGGAGGGTGTCCCGTAAGGTCGTCACGGGGTTCACGGAAGAGGAGGGGCGGCGTGGAAACGACGGCGCGACGGCGGGACGGGCACCTGGCCCGGGAACGCATGCTGGAGGAGGCGATGGCGGCCATCGCCGAGGACGGCCTCGCCGCACTCACCATGTCGGCACTCGCCAAACGCCTCGGCACCAGCGGCGGCCACATCCTGTACTACTTCGGCAGCAAGGACCGGCTGCTCCTGGAGGTGCTGGGCTGGAGCGAGAGCGCGCTCGCCGATGAGCGCCGGGCACTGCTGGCCGGCCGGGCCGGCGCCGCGCGCAAGCTGAGCCAGTTCGTCGAGCTGTACCTCCCCCGCGGACCTCGCGATCCGCGCTGGACCCTGTGGATCGAACTGTGGGCGCGCACCGCGTCGAACGAGCCGCTGCGGCAGGCCCAGGCCGAGATCGACCGCGGCTGGCAGGAGGACCTCGAATCACTCCTTTCCAAGGGCGTACGGCAGGGCCGCTTCGCCGAGGACCTCGACACGGCGGCCCGCGCTTCCGAACTCCTGGCGCTGCTCGACGGGTTGAGTACGCGGGTGGTCCTCGGCCAGCGCGGAGCGGACCGGGCGAGCGCGCTACGCATGGCGCTTTCGGCGACCGAGCGGCTGGTGGAGCGGGGTTAGGCTCTCCCGCCCGCATCAGGCCGGGGCCCCGGGCCCGGCGGCGGCTCGCCCCCCTGGCCTGGGATACGGTTGGTTCGCAACACGGCGTGGAGGGGACCACATTGACGCGGGTTGCGATTGTCGGTGGCGGGATCGGCGGCCTGGCCGCAGCGTTGTTCCTGGGGCGTCGGGGTCACCCGGTGACCCTGTTCGAGCGGGACGGCCGCCGACCGGGACCGGATCTCGACCGGGACTTCTTCGACTGGCACCGCCCCGGCGTGCCGCAGGCGGTCCAGCCGCACGGACTCCTGGCCCCGGTCCGGACCGTACTTCGCGCCGAGGTCCCGGATGTGTACCGCGCGATGCTGCGCATGGGCGCCCGGGAACGCAACGAATTCGAGTGGTTCGACGATCGCGGGCCCGCCCGCCCCGGCGACGAGGACCTGGTGACGATCCAGACCCGGCGCATCGTGCTGGAAGCCGCCCTGCACGATGCGGTGCACCGCGAGTCGGGCGTCGAGGTGCGGCTCGGGGACCCCGTCGAGGGGCTGCTCATCGACCGGTGCGGCGACATCCCGCAGGTCACGGGGGTACGGTCCGCTTCCGGAACGCACGATGCGGATCTGGTGCTCGATGCCGGGGGCCGCCGCTCGCCGGTGCCCCGCTGGCTGTCCGGGGCGGGCTGCCGGGACGCCGTCGTGGAGAACCACCGCGTCGAGATCGCGTACTTCTGCCGTTGGTACCGGCTGCGCCCCGACGGGCCGCGTGATGCCGGACGCGTCAAGGCGGGTTCGTCCTCGGCGTTCGCGGTCGGTGGGGTGTTCCCGTCGGACAACGGCATCTTCGCGGCCTCCTTGACGGTGTCCACCGCCGATCCGACCCGCGCGGCGCTGCGGGACCCGGCGGTGTTCGAGCGGGTCGCCCGGACGTTTCCCGCCATCGCTGCCTGGCTGGCACTGGAGCCCGAGCCGGTCTCCGGAGTGCTCACGATGGGGGGCCTGCACAATCGCTGGAGCACGCCGGCCGACGCCGACGGGCCCGTGGTCACCGGCCTCGTCGGCGTCGGGGACTCGGTCGCGTACACCAATCCCACGATGGGACAGGGCGTGGCCATGGCGCTGGAGGCGGCGCAGTGGGTGGCCCAGAACGCCCGCGCCGCCTCGGATCCGGCGGTGTTCACCGGCGCATACCACCGATGGCTGTCGCAGACCCTGCGCCTGCGGTTCGACGCCCAGGCCGCCGCGGACCGGGCCGACGCGGCTCAACTCGGCGGTCCCGCACGGGTGTCCACCGATCCCCCCACCGCCGCCGCCCGCGAGCGGGCCGCGCTCGCCGCCTGCGCGTTCGACGACCCACTGGTCATGCGCGCACGCGCGAAGGTCCGCCACCTCCAGCTCACCGCCGATCAGGCGTACGGCACCGAAGAGGTGCGCGCCCGGCTGGCCCACTGGCTCGACCAACACCCCGACTTCGCACCCCGGTTCGACGGCCCCGACCGGGCGGAATGGGAGTCGGCCATAGGCCGGACGGAGAACGCCGTGGAGCAGACGGAGGGCACCGACCGCACCCAGCGTGCCGTCCGGCCCGGCGACTGAGGGGCAGCAGAAACGCCCGGGGCACCTTTCCATACCATTTTCGCACTGTTATAACCCGTACGGGTGGTGTATCACTGGGTGTGGCCATATTGTCGTTTCAGGACGACGGCTGGAAGAGGGCGCCACGACCGACGACCGGACCGGTCGGCGCGGGCCCGACATCAGGCAGCCGAGGAGCCGACATGCACACACGCAAATTCAGGACAGCGATCATGCTGTGCGCCGCCACGGCACTCGCGGCGGCGATCCCCGTTCCGGCATCCGCTTCCGCGTCAGCACCCGCCGCCACGGACTCCCGCTCATCGACTCGCGTGGTGGCCGTCGACTGCTTCTCGAACCCACAGGTACGGCCCGGCGACTTCCTGCTCGCCTGCGGGGACGGCAACAACCGCCTCATCGACATCCAATGGTCCCACTGGGGGCCGACGTCCGCCGCGGGCAAGGCACTTGACGCGGTGAACGACTGCGATCCCTACTGCGCGGCCGGCAAGTTCCACACCTACCCCGTCATCGTCCGGCTGGACCGCCCGGAGACCTGGAAGACCGATTCCGGTCTGCGGCAGTTCACCCGGATGCAGCTCGTCTACACCGACGGCAGGCCGGCATACACCGAGCGCGTCGTGACGCACGAGCTCTGGGACTGACCCCTCCCGGACGCGGCCGCGCCGGAGCACCGGCCACGAGGTGATGTGCGTGAGTGATCGCGAATGCACACGGGACGCCGACGGCACATGGCGGCCGGGCTACGTGGCCGCCGCCCTGGTATTCGCCATCGGAATGGCCGGGACCACCCTCCCCACCCCGCTGTACGGGCTCTACCAGGAACAGCTCGGGTTCTCCGAGCTCATGGTGACGGTCGTCTTCGCCGTCTACGCCGTCGCCGTCATCACGGTGCTGCTGGTGGCGGGGAACTACTCCGACGAGACCGGCCGAAGACCCGTGCTCCTGTGCGCCCTGGGGCTTTCGGCGGCGAGTGCCGGGTGTTTCCTGCTGGAAGGCGGTCTGCCGCTGCTCTTCGCGGGACGGCTGCTGTCCGGCTGCGCCGCCGGTCTGCTGAGCGGCGCGGCGACGGCGGCCGTGATCGAACTGGCGGCGCCCGGGCAGCGGGCGCGTGCGGGGTTCGCCGCCACCGCGGCGAACATGGGCGGTCTGGGCTGCGGCCCGCTGCTCTCGGGGATCCTCGCGCAGTACACGCCCTGGCCGCTGACCCTGCCGTTCTGGGTCCATCTGGGTCTGGTGGCCCTGGCCTGCGGGATCACCTGGTTCCTGCCGGAGACCGTCGCCGAGCCGAAGCGCCGGCCCCGCCTGAGGCCGCAGGGGCTGTCCGTGCCCGCCGAAGTGAGGGGGGTCTTCCTGCCCGCATCGCTGGCGGCCTTCGCCGGTTTCGCGCTTCTCGGCCTGTTCACCGCGGTCGCGCCGAGCTTCGCCTCGCACACGCTGGGTGTGCGCAATCTGGCGGTCTCGGGCGCCGTGGTCTTCTCCGTGTTCCTCGCCTCGACCGCCGGACAGTCCTTGTCCCGGCGGATCGGCGCCCGCCTCGCACTCCCGGTCGGCTGCGGCATCCTCGTCGTCGGCCTGCTGCTGGTGGCTTCGTCACTGATCGCCGAATCCCTGCTGCTGCTCGTCCTCGGAGCCCTGTGCGGCGGCACCGGTCAGGGGCTGGCCTTCCGTGCCGCGCTCACCCTGATCAGCGACGCGGCCCCGGCGCAGCATCGCGGCGGCACCATCTCGGCGTTCTTCGTCGTCGCCTACGGCGGGATCTCGGTGCCGGTGGTCGGCGTCGGCGCCCTGGCCACCTGGCTCGGGCTGCGCCAGGCGGGACTGATCTTCGCGGGCTGCGTGACGTTGCTGGCGGCGGGTGCGGGCACCTACGCGGCCCGCAGACTGCCCCGTGAGCCGAATCCGCAACCGGGCCCACCGCCCACGACGTCCTCCCGGTCCTGAGTACCTGGCCGGAACGGGCGCCGATGGCCCGGACTTGTATAGGGTGCCGTTCCGATATCGACGTTCTGCGTGGGAGACGTTAGTGATGAGTGGTCAGCAGCCGGACCCGGGAAGGGCCTCCCAGGTCTTCCAACCGCTCGGGGGAGACGACCCGACCACCATCGCCGGATACCGGCTCGCCGCCAAGCTCGGCGCGGGCGGCATGGGCAAGGTGTACCTGTCGTACACGCCCGGCGGGCGGCCGGTGGCCATCAAGGTGATCCGGCCCGAGTTCGGCGAGGACGCCGAATTCCGCCGCCGGTTCGCCCAGGAAGTCAAGTCGGCGCAGCGCGTGCAGGGCCTGTTCACCGCACCGGTGATCGACGCCGCCACCGACGCCGCCCACCCGTGGCTGGCCACCGCGTACGTGCCGGGCCCCTCGCTCGCCGACGCGGTCGTCGCACACGGGGCGCTGCCGGTCGAGACGGTGGTGCTGCTGATCGCGGGCATGGCCGAGGCACTGCACGTCATCCACGGCGCCGGCATCGTCCACCGTGACCTCAAGCCGTCCAACGTACTGCTCGCCGCCGACGGCCCCCGAGTCATCGACTTCGGCATCGCCCACGCGGCCGACGCGACCTCGCTCACCGGCAGCGGTGTCACCATCGGCACACCCTCGTTCATGGCGCCGGAACAGGCGGCCGGGCGCAGGGTGACCCCGGCCACCGACGTCTTCGCGCTGGGCCAGGTGGCGGCGTACGCGGCGACCGGATCCCCGGCGTTCGGCGAGGGGACCTCGCACGGCGTCCTGTACCGGATCGTCCACGAGGAGCCCGACCTCAGCGGCGTCCCGGAACGGCTGATGGAGCTGGTCAGCCGGTGCCTCGCCAAGGACCCGGCCGCCAGGCCGTCGATCGCCGAGGTCATCGCGCTCTGCCAGTCCGCGAACGCGGAGACGGTGCTGCGCCGCCCCGAGGACTGGCTGCCCGCCCCGGTCTCCGCCGACATCACGGTACGCACGGCGGCCCCGGCCCCGGTCCAGACCCCGCCGCCCCCGGCAGCCGCCCCGCCCGCGGCCTACGCTCCCACCG
>NZ_ML123048.1:85617-135753 GCF_003846175.1 Streptomyces sp. ADI95-17
CCTACGCTCCCACCGCGCCCGCGGGCTACTCGCCGACCGCTCCGGTGGCCCCGGCCACCCCGCCGCCGGGCTTCGGTCCGCCCGTGGCGCAGCAGCCCACCCAGACGGCCCAGCCCTCGCCCGTCCCGCCCCAGCCCTCGTACCAGGTGCCCCATCCGTCCCAGGGACACGGGCCGGCCCAGGCGAACCCCCACGCGTATGCCCCGACCCAGATGCCGGCGCAGTCGCAGACGTACCCCGGCAGCCCCGTGCCCCAGGCGCCCCAGCGCCCGGAGGGTTCCGGCAAGCGGCGCGCGATCACCGCCATCGCCGCCGCGCTGGTCCTGGGTGTCGTGGCCGGCGGCACGCTGTACTTCCTGCTCAAGCACAACGGCAAGGAGGAGCAGGCGGGCGGCTCCACGAGCGGCAAGCGGACGAGCGGCACGACCGGGAACCACAACGGTGGCGAGGAGGCCGGCTCCAAGCCGAGCATCAAGCCCCAGGCGAAGCCCGTCGAATACAAGGGCATCAACCTGACCGCCGGCTACCACCTGACGCTCGGGGACGACGATGTCCGGCCCCAGCAGGGCGAGGACGGTGGGTACGAACTCTCCTACGACACCGGCGGATATCTCGACGCGGAGACCACGGGCGGCAGCCTGGTGCTGCTCGATCCCGGGCAGGAGGGCTCCCTGGAGGCCTGCCGCGCGGACACCCGGTTCACCGAGACCATCTACCTCAACACGGTCTCCAAGGGCAGGCAGATCTGTGTCACGACGGGTACGGGACACATGGGCCTGGTGACGATCCAGGGGCTCTCGGGCGAGGAGTCGCCCAGCAAGTACCTGACGCTGGACCTCACCGTATGGCGCAACGCCGCCGGCTCCGGCTCCAGTTCCGGCAGCTGAGCCCTTCCGCCGTCCGGCACATCGCCGTCGGCGCCTCCGGGTTTCTCCCGGTGGCAGGGCCGGCCGCCCCCGGGTCAGCATGGACCCATGTCGTTCGATCAGGGAGACCCCATGCAGGGAGGCCTCATGCCCACAGCTGTGCTCGGCGCGACCGGTGGTCAGGGTGGCGCGGTGGTCGCCGCCCTGCTGGAGGCGGGCCGTGCCGTACGGGCCGTGGTGCGTGATCCGGGCAGCGGGCGGGCCCGGGCGCTGGCGGCGGCCGGGGCGGAGGTCGTGCCGGGCGATCTGTTCGACGCGGCCTCGCTCGCCGAGGCCTTCCGGGGCGCGGAGGCCGCTTTCGCCGTCACCACCCCGTTCCAGGACGGTCTGGAGGCCGAGGTGGCTCAGGGGGCGGCCATCGTCCGGGCGGCCGCCGACGTCGCGCTCCCCCACCTGGTGCTGGCCTCGGTCGCCAGTGCGGACCGGGACACCGGTGTCCCGCACTTCGAGACCAAGGCCAGGACCGAGGAGTTGCTCGCCCGCTCGGGACTGCCGGCGACGGTGGTGGCACCGACGTACTTCTACGACAACGCCCTGGGCTCCCGGGAGGAGGTGGCCGCCGGCCGCCTCACCATGCCGATGCCCGGCGACACTCCCCTCCAGCAGGTGGCGCGGCAGGACCTGGGGCGGGTCGTGGCCGCGGTCGTCGCCGATCCGGACCGATGGACCGGGCAGCGGGTCGAGGTGGCGGGCGACGATCCCACACCGGTCCGGATGGCCGAGGAGATCGGGCGGGCCGCAGGTGGCACGGTCGCGTTCCGCCGGTCCTCGCTGGAGGAGCTGCGCACCGCCAACCCCGATATGTTCGCCATGTACAGCTTCTTCGCGAACGGCGGCTACCAGGTGGACATGGCAGCGCTGCGGACGCAGTTACCCGCCGTCCCCTGGACCTCCTACGCCACATGGGCGCAGGCCCAGGACTGGCCGCAGCCGCGCGGCTGACCCCCGAACCGCGGGCGGGCTCCGCTACCAGGTGACGGCGATCCGCCGCGGGCTGCGGGAGGTGGTGCCCAGGTGCCATTCGACCTCTTCGGCGGGCTGGGCCAGGCGCAGGCCGGGAAGGCGTGCGGCGAGCCGGTGCAGGGCCAGTTGGAGTTCCAGCCTCGCCAGCCAGGCGCCCAGGCAGTAGTGTGCGCCCGCCCCGAACGCCAGGGTGGGCGCCGCCAGAGGTGCGAAGAGTTCGTCCAGCGGCCGGGGCGGAAACACCTCGGGGTCGCGGTTGGCCGCGCCGCAGTCGGCGAGCACCACCGAGCCCGCCGGGATCGTCACGCCGCCGACCTCCGTGTCGGTGGCGGCGTAACGTGCGGTCCCCCGGTCGTCGCCGAGCGGAATCAGGTGCAACAGGCGGTCCGCCAGTGCGCCGGCGGCAGCTTCGTCCGCCCCGAGACGGGGCCAGACCTCCGGTCGCTCGCCGAGCAGATAGAGCAGCGAATTGCTGAGCATCGTCATCGTGCTGTCATGGCCACCCACGACCAACCCGCATACGAAGTCGACGAGTTGCCCCTCGGGGATGCCTCCCTCCTCGTCCGCCGTCCGGACCAGCGCGCTGGGCAGATCGTCGCCCGGCGCCCGGCGCCGCCCGGCCAGCAGTTCGGCTCCGAATTCGGCGAACTCCGCCAGCACGGACGCCATTTCCTCCTCGGGGTGGGAACCGTCGGAGAAGGCGTACTGGCTCCAGTGACGCAGCCGCTCCTGGGCCTCGGTGTCCAGGCCCATCAGTCTGCTGATCACGGCGACCGGGAGCGGGAGGGTGAAGCCGGCCACCAGGTCCGCCGGGCGTGCGCAGTCCGCGAGTTCGTCCAGGCACTGTTCGACGATCTTGGCGATCCAGGGCTGCCAGCGGGCGACGGCCCTGGGCGTGAACGCGCGCCGCATGGTGCGGCGCAGACGCAGATGGTCCTCGCCGTCCTGGTTGAAGATCAGGTCGAGGCTGCTCACCAGGCCGGATTCGCCCGACAGGGACGGGGAATCCGGCGCGTGGAGCCCGGCGCGCCCGAACCGGCTGTCGGTCAGGACCATGCGCACATCGGCGTAACGGCTCACCAGCCAGGCCGCCGTCCCGTCGGGTAAGGCGATGGGCCTGGGCGGGCCGGGTGGCTCGAAGTCCAGCCGGTGCAGCGGTGGCAGGGGCGGCCCGGGACGGACGTGGGCATCGGCAGGGCAGGACACGGGGCCTCCAGGCTTGCACGGGTGCGGCGAACTGCTGTGCTCGGGCGGGTGGTTACGGATGGCGCGCGGGACCGGTGGTCAGAGTTCGACCAGTACCTTGCCGCGGTTGGCCCCGGGATCCCGGTACAGGCTCCGGTAGGCGTCCGGGATGTTCTCGAAGCCCTGGTGGAGGGTGTGTCCACAGCGCACCTCGCCTCGTCGGACCAGGCCGCCGAGCTCGTCGTGGAGCGCGCGCCAGTTCTGTTCGGTGAACCATTCCAGCGAGAAGATGCCCCGGATGTGGGCCCGCGGGAACATGATGTAGGGCAGCAGCCGCGGTCCCGTGAAGTCGCGGCCCACCTGGGTGGCCCACTGCCAGCACACGGCCACCTGGCTCCCGATATTGAGCATGGAGAACACGGCGTCGGTGACGGTGCCGCCCAGATTGTCGAAGTACTTGTCGACGCCGTCCGGCGCGGCCCACAGCAGCGCGTCCCGCACGGCCTCGCTGTTGTCACCGTGGCGGTAGACGACGACCGCGTCGAATCCCAGCTCGTCGAGGTAGTCCGCCTTCTCCGGCGTCGACGTGGTGCCCACCACGCGGGCACCCGCGAGCTTGGCCATCTGGCCGACCAGTGAGCCGACGGAGCCGGAGGCGCCGCTGATCACGACGGTGTCCCCGGGGCGGATCGACATGAACTTGGTCAGGGTGCCCCAGGCGGTCATGCCGGGGCCGCCCATGACGCCGAGTGCGGTGTGGAGCGGCAGCGCCTCGTCGTACCAGTCGGGGTCCAGGCGGCGGAACGCCGGGAAGACCATCGGGAACGTGCCGGTCTGCCAGGGGGTGGCCGCGCCGTTGCTGACGAGATGGGTGCGCCAGCCGCCGAACCCCTGCACCAGGTCACCGGGGCGGTGCGCGGCGAGCGGCCCCGCCTCCAGCACTTCCATGATCGAGTCGGCGCCCATGTGCCCACCGAGCGGGGTGTCCAGCGCGATGCCCTGGAGGTAGGGGTCCACCGATACGTAGCGCGTCCTCAGCAGCATCTCGTCCGGGGCGAGTTCGGTGTCGATCTCCTCCTCGACCTGTCCGTAGACCCGCTCGACATCGGGGACACCCTCGATGTGCTCGCGCACCACCCATTTGCTGGCTCTCATCGCGCTGCCTCACTCTCGACGGGGGCCGGGCGGCCCTCCGGGACGGGCCGCGGCACCGGCCGGGGCCCTACCTCGATGACCCGATGGGTCGGTGACGGGCCGCTCTCGTCGATGGACGCGGTGAACGCGCGGCCGTCGTCGCGGCAGATGAACTGCATGACATGCCGGCCCGCCGCCGCAGCGCGGATCAGGCCGCCGGTGGTCGCCCACACACCGGACTGGTAGAAGTTCCGCAGCCCCGGCAGACCCGGGCCGTGCCGTTTGATGAGCTTCTCCAGCGTCTCCCCGCTCTCCACGAACGGCTGCCACCCGAGCACGGTCCCGTCGTAGTTGCCCGTGTAGCGGACCTGGGTGAGCGGGCTGGACACGTCTCGGACGGCGATCGCGTCGGCGATGCCGGGGTGCTGCCGTTCCAGGAACGCGACGAGCGTCTCGCGGGCCCGGCGCTTGGCCGCGTAGTACCCGCGGCCGTGGCGTACCGGAAGCGTGTGCAGTTCCTGCCCGCCCCGGCTGCGGGTGGCCTGTTCCGGTCCTTCGTCCAGGGCCCGCCAGGGAGCGATGTCGCAGAAGTAGGTGACGTACGCGACGCTCGTCCCGGGCGGGGAGAGTTCGGGGTAGTGCCGGCTGCGGAACTGGACGTTGACGCTGGGGTGCCGGATGCCGGTCAGTCCGGCCGCTTCCGACTCGTCGAGCAGATAGGTGGTGCAGGGGTCGGCGTCGGGGAAGTCGCGGCGCAGGCCGAGGAAGAGCGTGAAGTAGCCGGGGAACACCATGCCCGGTTCCCGGATGGTGCGGGTGTAGAGACGCCGGTACTCCTCGTTGAGGTATCGGCCTTTCAGCAGATCCATCATGGTGGTGCGTCCGTCGCAGGCCGAGACGACGATGTCGGCGCGCAGCTCGCGTCCGTCGCTGAGCCGCACCCCGACCGCGCGGTCGTCCTCGACGAGTACTTCCTCGACCTTGGCGTTGTAGGTCACTTCGCCGCCGAGCTTGCGGTAGCGCCGCTCGATCGACTCGGCGAGCCCGAGCGAACCCCCTTCCGGGACGCCCGCGGACAGGTTGGCGTGCGAGGCGAGCTGGAAGTGGAACGGCAGTACGGGGAAGGCCGGATGCTTCTCGTAGAGGATGAAGTTGAACGCCTCGCGCAGCAGCGGGTCCTTGAACCTCGCCGAGTAGTCGGTCATGAGTACGCCGATGGATTTGCGTACGACGTTGAAGTACGGGACGAAGGAGGCCAGCATGCGCCAGCGTTCCGTCACCGGCATCAGTCCGACCGGTCTGAGGAAGGGATAGACGGCGAGGGCTTTGCGGAAGGCGCGCAGTTGCTTGCAGAAGTCCCTGATCAGGGCCGCGTCGGCGGGCGAGAGCTCCGTCAGGTGGGCCTGGAGGCGGTCGGGGTCGGAGTAGAAGTACACGGCCCGGCCGCACCGGCCGCGTACGACGTTGAACACGTCGAAGTGCCGGATCTCCTTCCCCTGCAGCGCACCGAGCTCCAGCCAGATCTGGTGCATCTCGTTGCCGGGGCCGCTGCCCAGCAGCCAGCTGACGCAGGGGTCCAGTCTGAAGTCGCCGCGGTCCCAGGCCGTGCAGCAGCCGCCGGGCAGTTCATGCATCTCCAGGACATGGGTCCTATAGCCGTTCATCCGGGCGTAGCACCCGGTGGACAGACCGCCCAGCCCTGCGCCGATGATGATCATCGACTCTCGTTCGGAACGCGGCATGAACCTGTTCTCCTCGGTACTCATGTGCGGGTGTCACCACGCATGGACCAGTTGTCGAGCTGGGGAAGCCGGCCCAGCTTTCCCGGATGCCAGGGTTCGGCGCCCCGGCTCTCGGACGCCGTGAACCCGCGCCCGAGCTCGTCGCAGAGGTACTGGACGACAAAGCGTCCGGTGGACGCGGCGCGGATCAGGCCGCCCATGCCGACCCACTGCCCGGCCATCGAGAATCCGCGCAGGCCCGGCAGGCGCATGCGGTCCTTGCCGACCAGCTTGGCCGCGATGTCGTCGGCCTCGGAGAACGCCTTCCACGCCAGGATGGAACCGTCGTGGTTGCCGGTGTAGCGCCGGGTCGTCGCCGGGGAGGCGACATCGACCAGTTCGATGCGCTCGCCCAGACCGGGCAGCCGTCGTTCCAGGAACCCCCGGACGAAGTCGGCCACTTGACGCTTCTTCTCCCGGTATTCCTTGCGGTCGACGGCGCGCAGTTCCTTCCAGTACGCGAAGTCGCTGAAGTAGGTGCAGTGGATGACCGATCTTCCGGGCGGGGCGAATCCGTCCGAGTAGTCGGAGCGCATCTGCACCACCACGCTGCTCTGCAGGGCGCCGGGCAGTTGCTCGGCGTCCTGCGGGGCGAGCAGGTAGGTGGTGCTGTGGGCCCGGTCGGCGCCCAGCTCGCCCCGGATGCCGACGAAGGCGGAGACCACCGCGGGGAACAGGGTGCCGGGGCGGTTCAGCAGTTCGTCGTAGAGCTTGTCGATCCGCGGTCCGGTGTACCGGCCCTGCAGCAGGCCGTGGATCGTGGTGTGGCCGTCACAGGCGGAGACGACGTGGTCGGCGTAGTACCGCTTGCCGTTGCGCAGTTCGATCCCGATGGCGCGCCCGTCCTCGACCAGGATCCGTTCGGCCCGGGCCCGGTAGCTGATCTCGCCGCCGAGCCCGGTGTAGCGTTCCTCGATCGACCGGGCCAGGCCGAGCGAACCTCCTTGCGGGAACCCTGCGTTCTGATGGTGGGCTCCCGCCATGTTGAACAGGTACGGGAGGAGCGGGAAGCCCTCCGGGTCCTGGAAGAAGATGTTGCGGAACGCCCTGCGGAGCAACGGGTCCTGGAACCGGTCGGCGAACTCGTGCATCGGCGTGGCCGCCGTGCGCCAGAACAGCCGGAACGCGGGCAGGACGGTGCGCAGCAGCGCCGCTCTCTCCCGTACGGTGCGCAGCGCCGGAGCGGTCAGGAACGGATACAGCTCGATGTCGGTGAACCGGCGCAGATCGCGGCAGAAGGAGCGGATCAGCCGGGCGTCGTCGGGCGAGATGCCCAGCAGGTGCTGTTCCAGCCGGTCCGGGTCGTTGTAGAAGGTCACCGACCGGCCGGCCTCGTCGACGACCCGGTTGAACATGTCGAAGTTGGTGATGGTCTTGCCGTCGAGCGCGCCCAGTTCGCGCCACACCTGGTTGGCTTCGTTGCCGATGGCCGTGCCGATCAGCCATTCGATGCAGTAGTCGAAGATGTAGCCGTCGCGCGACCAGGCCGTGCAGCAGCCGCCGGGCAGCACGTGCTTTTCGAAGATGCGCGAGCGCATCCCGTTCATCTGCGCGTAGCACCCGGTGGACATTCCCGCGACGCCTGCGCCGATCACGATGACCCGGGGGCCGCCGTCCTTCTCCCGGCCGGGGACGCTCCACTCGTCCTCCGCCTCATCGGACATGGGCGCCGCCCTCCTGGAGGATGCCGCGCACCAGCTCGGCGTTGCGGGCCGCGTGCTTGGGGTCGAGCATGTCGGCGTGGATCCCGGAGCCTCGCAGCACGGCATTGTCCGTGGTCGAGCTGCCGTGCCAAGTGCCGGACGCGCCGGCGGCGTAGAGCGCGGTCTTCTCCTCGTCGGTGATCACGCTGACGGTCGCGGCCACCGTGCCCAGGTTCGGGGTGCGCCCGCAGAAGGCCAGGTACTCGGCGGCGTGGTCGAGGGTCTCGCGGGCCACGGCGTCCGATCCGGTGTGTTTGCGCAGGTGTTCGGCCAGTTCCGCCTCGAAGAACTCGATGTGTTCGGGGCCGGGTACGTACGCCTCGACGATGCGGTGCGAGTCCAGCACGATCACATGGGCGACGTCGCGGCCCCGGCTCTCTAGTTCCTTGGCCACCTCGAAGGCGAGGTTGCCGCCGAGTGAGTAGCCGAGCAGCAGGCATTTGCCCTCGGGCCGCTGGGACTCGACGAGGTCGGCGTAGCGGACCACCTTGTCGGTACCCGGGACGTAGTTGAAGGCGATCAGCCGGTACTCGGGCAATGTGGCGGCGAATCCCCGGTAGACGAGTCCGTGGCCGCCCGCCGGCGGGAAGCAGAACACGGTCGGCTCCCGTTCGCTGTTGAAGCTGAGGCAGGGCAGGTCGTCGGAGACGGATCCGGTGGCCAGGCGCTCCAGTGTCGTGGCCATCCCGTGCAGGGTCGTGACCCGGTACAACAAGCTGACGGGGATGCCGACGCCGAATTCCTTGCGGAGCCGGTGGATCAGCTCGATCAGTTTGATGGAGCTGCCGCCGGCTTCGAAGAACTCCTGTGCCAGGCCGACCCGTTCCAGTCCGAGGAGTTCCTCCCAGTGCCGGGCCATGCTCAGCTCGAAGGGTGTGCGCGGTGTCTCCTCGGGCTCGTCGTCCGCGTCGAGCCGGGGCGTCGGCAGGGAGGCGGGATCGACCTTGCCGTTGGCGGTCAGCGGCAGCTGCGGGAGTACGACGAAGTGTGCCGGAACCATGTACGCGGGCAGCCGGTCCCCGAGGTGCCGGCGCAGCGCCCGCCCGTCCGGTGTGGCCCCCTGGGCCGGTACGCAGTAGGCGACGAGCACGTCCTCGCCCCGGGCGTCGGGGCGTACGGTGACGACCGTCCGGGCCAGCTCCGGCCGCTGTGCGAGGTGTGCCTCGATCTCGCCGATCTCGATGCGGTGGCCCCGGAGCTTGACCTGGTCGTCGACCCGGCCCAGGAGATGGACCCGGCCGTCCGCGTCCCAGCGTGCCGCGTCGCCGCTGCGGTAGAGGCGTACGGGGGCGGCGCCCGGCTCACGGCTCAGGGTCCGGGTGACGAAGCGCTGGTCGGTCAGCGCGGGGTCGCCCGCGTAGCCGAGTGCGACGCCTTCGCCGCCGATCCACAGCTCGCCGGGCACACCGGGCGGTACCGGTTCGCCGTGCCGGTCGAGCACATGGAGCGTGCTGTTGTCCAGGGGCCGTCCGATCGGCACCGTCCGGCCGGGTTCCAGGTCGTCGACGGGCCCTTCGAAGAAGGCGCTGTCGATGGTCGCCTCGGTGACCCCGTAGGAGTTGATCAGTCGGGTGCCCGGCCCGCACAGCTCGTGCAGCCTGCGGTACTCCCCGGCCTTCCAGACGTCGGACCCGACGACCAGCAGACGCATGAAGTCCAGGCGCCGGCCATGGCGTTCGCAGTGGTCCATGAGGCCGCGTACGACGGCAGGCACGAACTCCGCGCAGTCGACGCGCTCCTTGCGCATCGTGGTGTACAGGCGTTCGGTGTCGAAGAGCAGATCGCGGTCGACCAGCACCAGGCTGCCGCCCGAGCACAGCGCCCGCACCACGTCGCCGGTGAAGACGTCGAACGACGGGGCGGCCATCTGGAGGTGCACCCGCACGTCGCGGTCCAGCCGGTATTCCTGGAGCCAGGCCGCGTAGGCCGACGCGAGGTTGCGGTGGCTGACCCGCACGGCCTTGGGGACGCCGGTCGAGCCGGAGGTGTGGATGATGTAGGCGGTCGAGTCGGGACCGGCCGGGTCCTCGGCGCCGGGCCCGACCGCGTCCCGGCCGTCCGGCCCGGGTGCCGCGTCCGGGTCCGCCTCGTGCAGCTCCCGCAGTGTGAGTGTCGGGACCGGAAGCCCCGCCATCCGGTCCCGGCAGGCGTCGTCCGCGACGACGACGAGGGTGGCGCCCGCGGCCCGTACGGTGTGGGCGGCGCGGTCGGCCGGGTGGTCGGCCGGGACCGGGAGGTAGGCCCCGCCGGCCTTGAGGACGGCGAGGAGCGCGACGACGAGTTCGGGTGACTTGTCCAGGCAGAGCGCCACCACCGATCCGGCACCGGCCCCGAGCCCGCGCAGCAGCCGGGCCAGCTCACCCGACCTGCGGTCCAGTTCCGCGTACGTCAATCGGTGCGCCGGCCCCTGGAGCGCCGGGACCGTGACGGCCACGGCGTCGGGGCAGCGCGCGGCGGTCTCACTGATCAGCTGATGCACCGGGCGGAAGCCGTCCGCCTCGCCCTCCCCGGCCGCCGGAGGCAGCGCGGTGCGCGCGGCGCCGCTCCACTCGCCGACCAGCCGCTCGCGCTCCTGGGCGCCCAGCATCTCCAACCGGGAGGTGGGCCGGTCCCCCGGGGCGCGGGTCATGCTGTCGAGCAGTGCGGTGTAGTGCGATGCCATCCGCCGCATGGTCTCCGGCAGGAAGAGGTCGGTGTTGTACTTCAGGACGCAGTGGAAGCGTCGCTCCGCCTCGTCCTCGTAGACCGACAGCGTCACATCGAACTGCCCTTCCTCTTCGGGGAGTTCGATGTACTGGAGCCGGTAGCCGTACTTCTCGGTGGCGACCTTGTGGGTGAGCAGGATGAACATGGCCTGGAACACCGCGGAGCGGCTGGGGTCGTGCTGGAGGCCCAGCTTGTCGACCAGGAGGACGAACGGGTACTCCTGATTGTCCAGCCCGCCCAGCACCGTGGTACGGACCTCTTGCAGCAGCCGGGCCACCGAGGGGTCGCCGGACAGATCCGCGTGCAGCGGGAGCGGGTTGACGAAGTAGCCGTAGACGGAGGCGAAATCCTGCTCGGTCCGGCCGGTCACCGGGCTGCCCACGATGACCTGGTCCTGACCGGAGTAACGCTGCAGCAGCACGTAGTAGGCGCTCAGCAGCACCATGAAGGGGGTCACGTCGTGCTCGCGGGCCAGGGCGTGCACCCGGGCGCTCAGCTCGGTGTCCAGGACGAAGAACTCGGAGGCGCCGTTGTGTGTCTGGACGGCGGGGCGGGGCTTGTCGACGGGCAGTTCCAGCGTCGGCACCTCGGCCGGCAGGTGGGAGCGCCAGTAGTCGAGCATGCGCGGCGCCGCGGGTCCGGCCAGGAAGCGGTTCTGCGCGTTGAGGAAGTCCAGGTAGCGGGCGGTGACGGGCGGCAGCGAGGGGGCCTGGCCCTGGCGCAGCCCCTCGTACACCGCCAGGAGCTCCTCGATGAAGGTGAACGTCGAGATCGCGTCGGAGACGATGTGGTGCACCGCCTTCATGATCACCCAGCGGTCGGGGGCGCGCTTGAAGAGGCGGAAGCGGAAGAGCGGGTCGCTCTCCAGGTCGTACGGCCTGCGGTACTCGGCAACGATCGTGCGGTGGATGTTCTCCCACTCCTGGTCCTGCACGTCGAACAGGGCTACATCCGCGCTCGCCTCCGGCGACACCCGTTGCAGGGGTACGCCGTCGACCGTAAGGAAGTTGGTGCGCAGTGCCGGGTGCCGGGCCACCATGCAGCGCACGGCCTCGAACATGAGGTCGGGGTCGAGTGCGACCCGGACCTCGACGGCGCCGCCGATGTTGTACGCATAGCCCTCGGGGTTGAGCTGCCGGAGGAACCACAGTGCCTTCTGGTTCTGCGTCAGCGGGTGGCTGAGTTCGTCCTCGTACACCTCCACCTCGCCCATGTCGGCGTTTCCGGCCTCGTGGGCGACCAGCTCGGCCAGGGCGTCGTGGAGCTGTGTGATCAGCTCGGCGACCGGGGTGCCGCTCAGCAGGGCCACCACTGGCGGGGCGACGCCGAGCTCGGAGCTGATCCGGGCTCGCAGTTCCATCGCCAGGAGTGAGTCGAGTCCCAGCGCGTTGAGCCCGGCCTGCGGGTCGATCCGGTCGGGGCCGGTCCGCAGCACCGAGGCGGTCAGCTCGATGAAACGTCCGGTGACCAGGGCCAGGCGCTGCGCCATGTCGGCGTTGCGGAAGGCTTCGAGGATGCCCTCGTCCGGCCCGGTGGCCGCCTTGGCGGGGGCGGCCGCCGCCAGTTCGGCGACCAGCCGGGGCGGCGCGGCGTACCAGGCCTGGAACACCGGCCAGTCGACGACCGTGGCGACGAGCAGCTGGGCTCGGTCCTGGCCGATGACGCGTTCCAGCACGGCCATGCCGACGTCCGGCGCGAGCGAGCTCATCCCGCGGTTGTGGAGGTAGTGGTCGACGAGCCCCAGTTCCTCGATCATGCCGGTGGCCCAGGGGCCCCAGTCCACGCTCAGTCCCGGCAGTCCGAGTGCCCGGCGGTGCTGCGCCAGCGCGTCCAGGAACGCGTTGCCCGCGGCGTAGTTGGTCTGGCCGGCCGTGGTGAGCAGTGAGGCGATCGAGGCGAACAGGACGAAGTGGTCCAGCGGTTCGTCCCGGAGGTGGCGGTGCAGCAGGTGGGCACCGATGGCCTTGGGGTCATGGGCCTCGGAGAACGTCCGGTGGTCCATGTCCTCGACGAGGGTGTCGCGGACCTGACCCGCGAGGTGGAACACGCCGCGGATCGGCAGCGGATCGGTGCGCCGGTGAGCGTCCAGCCAGGTGGTGAACGCGGTTTCATCGGTGATGTCGAGCGGTGCCAGGACGACTCGTGCCCCGAGCGCCTCCAGTTCCTTGACGAAGGCGGTGGCACGGCCGGTGGCGGTGGCGGGGTCCAGCTCCCGCCAGGTGGAGCGCTCCGGCAGCGTGGTGCGTCCGATCAGGATCAGACTGCGCGCCCCACGCCGGACGAGCGTCCGGCAGAGCAGTCGGCCGAGCGCTCCGAAGGCGCCGGTGACCAGGTAGTTCGCGTCGGTGCGCAGTTGCAGCGGGAGGGGGTGCGTCAGTTGTTCGGCCTGCCGGATGCGGCTGGTGCGGCGGTCCGCGCCGCGGAATGCGATCTCCTCCTCGTCGTCGCTCAGGAGCTCACGCAGCAGCGCGTGGGCCTCGGCGCGGCTGCCCTCGTCGCCCGGCGCACGGGGGTCCAGGTCGATCAGTTTGCCGGGGTGGGAGGTCAGCTCCTGGTGCCTGAGCACCCGGCCCACTCCCCACGCGGGCGCTCCCAGCGGCTCGACGGTCTCGCCGGGTTCGACGTGCTGGGCGCCACGGGTCACGATGTGCAGCCGGCCGGCCGTCCCGCGGCGGAGCAGTGTCCGGGCGAGCGCGATCAGTGAGTAGGCTCCGGTGCCGCTGTGCCGGGCGAGGTCCTGCGGCGAGGTCTCGGCGAGCCGAGGCAGATCGAGGTTCCACAGATGCACGATGGTGGCGACGGGCCCCGCACCGCCTTCGCCGCCGCTGTGTCTGCCGTCCCTGTCCTCGTTCAGGTCGGCGAAGAGGCGCTCCAGGTCGGAGGCGGACCCCGGGTCCACGGTGAACTCGCTGTCCTCGCCCCCTCTGCTGTAGGTGTCGCCGGGACGCACCAGGTGGCAGCGCTCGCCCCGGGCGGCGAGCAGGGCGCTCAGGGCGTCGCCGACGCCCCGGCTGTCGGCGAAGACCAGCCAGTCGCCGCCGCTGGATCCGCCAAGCCGGCCTGCTGCGCCGGTCGCCGTTCCGTGTCCGGCCTCGTCCGTGGTGGGTTCGACGGGGCTGTCGATCCAGACGGTCTCGGCGAGCCAGGAGTCGATCGTGCCGAGCCCGACCGTGGTGGACGCCTTCTCCACGTCGGCGGCGCGGAAGCCGTTGATGCCGCCGAGGGGTTCGCCGCTGTCCGCGTATACGGCCATGTCCCCGACGAGTTCGTCCGCGCTGTCGCGGGTCACCGTGGCGTGCACCCAGATCGTGCGGTCTCCCACCGGGGTGAGGTGCAGCTCCTCGATCGACAGGGGCAGGCGGATCCCGGTGGTCTGCCGCTCCGGTCCGCCCGTGTCTGTGCCTTCGGCGTCGAGCAGTTGTGTCGTCAGCAGCGACTGGAAGCAGGCGTCGAGCAGTACGGGATGGATGTGGTGTCCGGCCGCGTCGTCACCGATCACCGCGGGCGGGCGGAGCCGGGCGAGCACCTCCCCGGAGCCGATCCACACCTCGTCGATGGCGCGGAACGCGGGCCCGTAGTGGTAGCCGAGGGCGGCGAGCTCCGCGTAGCAGTCCTCGGCGTCCAGCCGGCGCCGGGCGCGGGACCGGAGTGCCTCGGTGTCGGCGGGGGGCCCTGCCGGTCGTGGCTGCCCCGAACGTACGACTCCGCAGGCGTGCACGGCTCGGCTGCCCTCGTCCTGCCCCTTGGACGCGATCGTGAACGCCGCGTTCTGTGAGGAGAGGGTCAGCCGAACGGCCCGGTCCTCGCCCTCGGGCAGGAACAGTGCCTTGCGGAACTCGATGTCCGTCAGCACGACGTGGGTGCCGCCGGTGAGGGAGCGGACGGCCTGCGTGGCCATCTCCAGGTATCCCGCCGCCGGGAAGACGACGGTGGACTGGATGCGGTGGTCGTCGAGGTAGGGCAGCCGCTCGGTGTCGAGTGCGGAGTCCCAGGTCGGTTCGGTGTCCGTGGTGCGACGGCCCAGCAGCGGGTGGTCGGTGTGGCCGAGGCGGACCTGGGCCACGGGTGCGGGCTCCGTCCAGTAGCGGTCGCGCCGCCACGGGTAGCGGGGCAGGACCACCGGTGTGCCCGCCGGGTGCAGGGTGTCCCAGTCGATGGAGACGCCGAGGTTGTGCAGCTCCGCCAGCGAGGCGGCGAAGCGTTCCGGTTCGTTCTCCTGGCGGCGGATCGACGGCAGGGTCCGTACGGCCGCGCCCCGGTCGCCGAGGCACTCGCGGATGGAGTGGCCGAGCACCGGGTGCGGGCCGATCTCCAGGAACAGTCCGTATCCGTCGGCGGCGAGCCGGTCCACGGCCGAGCGGAAGCGGACCCGGTGGCGTACGTTCTTCCACCAGTAGCTCGCGTCCAGCTCGCTGCCGTGCGCCGTGCCTTCCTGCCCGGTCAGGTAGAGCGGAACCGTCGCCGCCCGGGGGGCGAGATCGTCCAGCGAGGCCAGGAGTTCGTCCTTGATCGCCTCCATGCCCGCGCTGTGGTACGGAACCTGCACCGCGAGGAACTTGGCGAAAATCTGCTCGGCGTGCAGCTGGTCCGCCAGCTCGGCCAGTGCGTCGCGGTCGCCGGCCAGGGTGACCGCCGAGGGGCTGTTGACCGCGGCCACGGAGACCCGGTCGCCGAACGCGGCCACCCGTGCCTGTGCCTCGTCCTCGGGCAGGCTCACGGCGAGCATGGTGCCGGTGCCGGTCAGTTTCTGCTGGAGGCGGCTGCGGTGCATGACCACCTTCACCGCGTCCTCCAGGGAGTACACCCCTGCCTCGTAGAAGGCGGCGACCTCGCCGGTGCTGTGACCGACGATCGCGTCGGGCCGCACGCCGTAGTGGCGCCACATGGCCGCGAGTCCCACCTGGACGGCGAAGTTGGCCGGCTGTGCGAGCCATGTCTCGCCCATGCGCGATCCGGCTTCGTCGGCCTTCATCTCCTCGATCAGGGACCAGCCCGCGATCGAGCGGATGGCCTGGTCGCACCGGGTGACCGCGTCCCTGAACACCTCGTCGGTGTCGAGCAGTTGGCGGCCCATGCCCCACCACTGCGGGCCCATGCCGGTGAAGACCCAGACCAGGCCGCGCTGTTCGGCTTCGAGCTGCCTGCCGTGGACGACTCCGGGGTGTGGTTCGCCGCGCAGGAAGGCGTCGAGTGCCTCGTCCAGTCCGGCCCGTGAGGAGTACACGACGGAGAGCCGCGACTCCAGGTGCTGGCGGCGGTGGGCCAGTGTGTAGCCGAGGTCGGGCAGTGACACCTCGGGCCCGTTCGTCCCTGCCAGCTCGCCGCGGATGCCGGCTGCCACCTCCGGCAGGGCTTCCGGGGTGCGGGCGGTCAACGGGAGGACATTCCAGGCCCGTTCGCCGGGCGGGACCGGCGGAGCGCTCCGGGCCGGTGCCTGCTCCAGCACGACGTGCGCGTTGGTGCCACCGAACCCGAACGAGTTCACCCCCGCCCGTGCGGGCCCCTCGTGTGCGGGCCATCGGGTCGGCTCGGTCGGGATGCGGTACGGGGAGGCCCCCTGGTCGATGGCGCTGTTCAGCTGCTCCAGGTTGATGTGGGGCGGGATGAGGCGGTGCTTGAGGCAGAGCACGGTCTTGATCAGGCCGGCGATGCCCGCCGCCGATTCGGTGTGCCCGATGTTCGTCTTGACGGAGCCGACGTAGCAGGGGGCGTCCGGTCGGCGTCCCTCGGCCAGGGCCCGGCTCAGGGCGTTGGCCTCGATGGGGTCGCCCACGGGCGTGGAGGTGCCGTGTGCCTCCACGTACTGGAGGTCGCCGGGGGTGATGCCGGCCTCGCCGCAGACACGTCGGATGAGGGAGACCTGGGCGTCCGCGTTGGGCACGGTGATGCCGTTGGTCCGGCCGTCCTGGTTGACCCCCGCGCCGAGAATCACCGCGTGGATGGGGTCGCCGTCGCGCAGCGCGTCGTCCAGCCGCTTGAGCGCGACCAGGCCGACGCCCTCGGCCCGTACGTAGCCGTTGGCCGTGGCGTCGAACGCGCGTGAACGGCCGTCGGGGGACAGGAATCCGCCCTTGGTCTCGGCAATGGTGTACTGCGGCGCCATGTGCAGCAGGACGCCACCGGCCAGAGCGAGGTCGGTCTCCCGGTTGTTGAGGCTCCGGCAGGCGAGGTGCACCGCCACCAGGGAGGAACTGCACGCGGTGTCGAGCGACATGCTCGGTCCGCGGAAGTCGAAGCAGTACGAGAGACGGTTCGAGACCATCGTCATCATGGTGCCGGTGGCGGTGTGGGCGGCGAGTGTGGAGAAGCTCAGGTCGGAGAATTGCAGGATCTTGTAGTCCAGCGTGAACGCGCCGACGAACACGGCGGTATTGCTGCCGGCGAGTTCCGCGGGCCGCTGTCCGCCGTCCTCCAGCGCCTCCCATGCGACTTCGAGCAGCTTTCGCTGCTGAGGGTCCATCTGGTCGGCCTCGCGCGGGCTGATGCCGAAGAAGGCGGGGTCGAATTCGTCGAAGCCGTCGATATAGCCACCACGGCCGCCGATCAGACGTCCCGGTTTCTCCTTGTGCCTGCTGCCGAGACTGCCGACGTCATAGCGATCGGCCGGTGTCGGTGTGATGCAGTCCTTGCCCTCCATGAGATTCTGCCAGTAGGCGCGGTGGTCCGACGCGCCGCCGGGCAGTCGGCACCCCATGCCGATGATCGCTACTTTTTCGCTCACAGAGGCACTGTTCACGTCGGGCAAGGCTGTAACTCCTAAAGTCGTGACGCCGCGGACCGGCATGCAAGGGCAGTTCAGGCAGAACCGGTCCCGGGCCCCTTCGCACGGCGCAAGGGGTGGAGAAGACTGGCGACGATCTCTCCGGTACGGGGAAAGGACGCGGGATCGCCCAGCCCGACCGAGACCGGTTCGCGGCCGGGCCGCCAGGTGTAGCTGTCGAAGACGTGGTCCCAGATCGACAGGTCCGAGCCGTAGTGGCCCGCCTCTGACAGATCGGTGCTGTGGTGCAGCCGGTGCTGCTCGGGGCTGGCGAGCACATGGTTGAGTCGGCCGATGCGCACGTCGATGTTGGCGTGGACGAAATAGCCCTGGGCGGCCACAAAAAGGCCCACGACGAGCACGGAGTCGCGGGAGAAACCGACCAGCGACAGAGCCAGCTGAACGGTTCCCTGCGCGAGAACGATATCGAGGACGTGGTTGACGCCGTTATTGGCGACGTTGACCTTTTCCGGCACATGGTGCACGCCGTGAAGCCGCCACAATATAGCATTGGTATGACCGAGCCTGTGCACCAGATAACTGGCCAGTGAACCGGTCAGCAGGGCGGCCGGTATTTCCGCCCAGAGATTCATTTCCGTTTCACGCGTCGCCACCTCGGAGACGACGGCGGAGACAAGATACTGCGCGAATGCGCTGGCCACCATCGTCAGCAGGAAATAGACCCCGTACCAGCGCCATTCACCGGCGTTCGGATGCCAGGACCGACGGTGCGGAATCAGTCGTTCGAGCACGGTGAGATAGGAAATGACACTGAGCAGGAAGAGCGGACTCACATGCTCCGGGTCCCAGTCCAAACAGAGTGCCGCGGCACCCACCGAGACTGTGCCCGCCAGCAGGAACGGGTACGCCGCCACTCGCAGAGCCGCGCGCGAGACGGACGCCGGGGCGCTTCTCCCTCCGGCCCGGCCGGAATCCACCTCCGGATCGCCGCCGGGCAGCGGTTCGTAGTTTTCCACTCGCAGCACCTTTACGAAAGGAACCAGCGCAGCACAGTGCACGGGCCAGAAAAGAGTCGACAATTACTACGCGCGGGCACACAGGAACGGCGCACCGGTCGCCACCTGTCACACGCGCGAAAATATGTGCTGGAGTGTGATGGGGTCGCCTCGTGGACCCCGCGGGCCAAGAGCCGTCTCCGGGCCGGCCCGCTCTACTAATTTTTCCCCACCCGGCGACCTCAACCGTCGAATTCAAGCCGCATGCGACTCCCGGCGATGCCCTTGTCGAGAATAGCCGGTGAGGCCCGGACCACCCGGTCCACCACGAATATGAATTATTAGTAATATCAATTCGAGGAGTTTTCGTGCGTCGACCTTCGTCCTCGCGCCGCTCGATGACCGCCGCACTCGCCGCGGCGCTGCTCGCCGGAGTGGGTGCCGCGGCCCCGCCCGCCATGGCCGCCGCGCTTCCCGGCGAGACGGCCCAGGGGTCTCCCGTGCGCTCCGTCGCCGAGCTCTCCGCCCGGCGCCTCGCCACCGGCGACCTGGTCGCCGCGGCCAAGTGGGGCACCGGCGGCCCGGTCGACGACCCCGCCAGGGAGCGGCGGGTGCTGGACTCCGCGGCCGAGCGGGCCGGGGCGCTCGGCGCGGACCCATGGCTGACCAGGCTGGTCTTCCGCGACCAGATCGAGGCGAACAAGGCGGTGCAGCGCGGGCTGCACCGGCTGTGGCGGGACCACCCGTCCGAGGCGCCGACCGAGCGCCCCCGCCTCGATGACGTTCGCAAGGAGGTCGACCGGCTCAACGAGGCGCTCGTCCGGGCAGTCGCCGACTCGGCACCGTACCGGCGGGCCCGCTCCACTGTGCCGGGTCGCGCTGGCCGTCTCGGCGGGACGTGTGAGTCGCGCGAGGAGTCTCGACGAGCTGCACTCGACCGCTCTGGCAGGCTCCTTGAAGGAAGTCTGCGGGAACCGTCGGCAGCATGCCGGGTAATAATCGGCTTGAAGTACACGGCGCGTGAATGTTGAACGCGCCCCCAGTTCCAGGACCGCCGGCCCACATGACTGATTCACGCAGTGGGTACGCGGCCGGCCGGTCAAGCCACCAGGGGCCGGTCCTGCGGTGCGATCGGCGCCGGGAGCACTGTGGAGCCGCTCAGGCAGCGGTCCGTCGCGGCGGCGGCGGACCGTCCTTCCGCGATGGCCCACACCACGAGCGACTGACCGCGCCCCGCGTCACCGGCGATGAAGATCCCGCCCGTCCGGCGCCGGACCGCCCGCCCCGGCGGATCCGCCGTCTCGGCCCCGAAGCCGGCGTTCCGGGCGAAGTTCCCCCGGCCGTCCAGGGTCAGTCCGAGCTGCCGCATCAGCCCCGTGTCGCGTTCGGGGCCGTAGAAGCCGAGCGCGAGCAGCACCAGATCCGCCGGGATGCCTCGTTCGGTGCCCGGGAGCGGCCTTCTGGTCTCCGGCTCCACTTCCGCGAGCCGCAACTCGCGCACCCGCCCGGTCCGGTCGCCCTCGAAGCGGAGGGTGGCCGAGGCGAAGACCCTCGGGTCCGCGCCCCTCCGGCCCCGGGCCTCCTCATGGGCATGGGATATCCGGTAGATCTTCGGGTAAACGGGCCAGGGTTCGCTGTCGGGCCGGTCGTCGCCGGGCTCGGGGTTGATGTCCAGCTGCACCACCGAGGCGGCCCCCTGACGCAGTGCGGTGCCCATGCAGTCCGAGCCGGTGTCCCCTCCCCCGATGATCACCACGTGCTTGCCGTCGGCGGTGACGGCCGGGGCGTCGCAGTCGCCCTGGGTGACCCGGTTGGCCAGGGTCAGATAGTCCATGGCCTGGTGGATGCCGTGCAGCTCACGGCCCGGCACGGGCAGCTCCCGCTGTCCGCGCGCACCCACAGCGATGACGACCGCGTCGTGCCGCTCGACGAGCTCGGCGGCGTCGAGGTCACTGCCGATCTCCACTCCCGTGCGGAATTTGGTGCCCTCCGCCCGCATCTGCTCGATGCGGCGGTCCAGGTGGCGTTTCTCCATCTTGAACTCGGGGATGCCGTAGCGCAGCAGTCCGCCGATGCGGTCGGCGCGTTCGTAGACGGCGACGGTGTGGCCGATCCTGGTGAGCTGCTGTGCCGCGGCCAGCCCCGCCGGACCGGAGCCGACGACGGCGACGGTCTTCCCGCTGAGCCGCTCGGGCGGCCGCGGTGCCGCGTACCCGCGTTCCCAGATCTGGTCGGCGATGGCCTGCTCGACGTTCTTTATGGTCACGGGGTCGGCGTTGATGGTCAGCACACAGGCGTCCTCGCACGGGGCCGGACACAGGCGCCCGGTGAATTCCGGGAAGTTGTTCGTCGCGTGCAGCCGCTCGGCAGCGGCCTGCCAGTTCTCCCGCCTGGCGTACGTGTTCCACTCGGGGATGAGGTTTCCCAGTGGGCAGCCGCTGTGGCAGAACGGGATGCCGCAGTCCATGCAGCGCCCGGCCTGCTCCGACACCAGGGGGAGCCGCGCCTGTCCCGCGTAGACCTCGTTCCAGTCGCTCAGTCGCTCCTGGACGGGGCGTGCCGGGACGGGCCGGCGGGGAAACTTGAGGAAGCCGTGTGGGTCGTTCATGGGCCGCCTCCATCGCTCACTCGCGGTGCACAGGCGTTTTTGCCAGCCTACGCCTGCTTTGTCCCCCGGCCCAGCGTGCCGAAGGGGCACGCCCGGCCCGGCCGGGGTCGTTACCGGCCGGTCACGCCTCACGGCTCGCCAATGGTATGGACATGACCAATCGCCCTGACTAGTCTCGAAGTTGGTCTAGACCTAGTGGGGTGGTGCGCGCCCTCCCCACTCGTCACGCAGCGCCCCCACACCTCCCTCAGGAGCGAAGCATGCGCAGAAGGATCACCTCGTTGGTACTCGGCCTCGGGATCGCCGGAGCCTCCCTCCTCGTCACCACCGGCAGTGCCAAGAGCCACGGCTACACCGACGCTCCCGTCAGCCGTCAGCAGCTCTGCGGCAACGGCACCGTGCGCAACTGCGGCCAGATCCAGTGGGAGCCGCCGAGCGTCGAGGGCCCGAAGGGCTTCCCCGCCCGCGGCCCGGTCGACGGCACCATCTGCGCCGGTGGCAACGGCCGGTTCTCCGAGCTCGACGACCCGCGTGGCGGGGCCTGGCCCGCGACGAAGGTCACCGGCGGCCAGAGCTACACCTTCCGCTGGCGCATCGAGGCCCGGCACGCCACGACCGACTTCCGCTACTACATCACCAAGGACGGCTACGACCCCGCCAAGCCCCTCACCAGGGCCGATCTGGACCCCCAGCCGTTCCTGACGGTGCCCTTCGGCGGCCGTCTGCCGGGGTCCACCGTGACCCACGCCGGAGTCCTGCCGCAGAAATCGGGCAAGCATCTGATCCTCGGCGTCTGGACGATCGCCGACACCGGCAACGCGTTCTACGCCTGCTCGGACGTCACCTTCTGACACAGGGCCGCCGCGCCGAGCCGGCGGGTGCCGGGCAGCACAGCGCGCCCGGCACCCGCCCGCCGAACCGTTCTCCGGTACGCGGCCGCTACGGCGTCGCCGCTCCGACACCGGTGACAGGGCCCTCGATGAACACCGGGGACGGGCCGGCCTCCAACGTGAGGCGGCCGTCCGTCGGTTGCCTCACGGAGCGTCGGCCCCAGGAGTCGACCAGGGTGACCGGGCCGGTCGCCGAGACCGTGAGGTCACGGGCGGTGGTCGCCCACACCACGCGGGTCGTGCCGCCGCCGGTGAAACGTACCGAGTGGGCCGGTGCGGTCACTGCGTCGTCACCGGCGTACGTCTTGCCGCCGAGCATCCGGGCCACCACCGCCTGGGCCACCGCGGCCGGCTTCGGGGCGTTGGCGGTGACCGAGACCGGGTTCGCGGTGGTGGGGGTCACGGGCTGCCGGAGCATCCCGAAGTTCTGTTCCGTCGAGGTGGGGTCGCTGCCGTCGTTCACCAGGTCGTACCAGTAGACCCGGGTCACACCGTTGGCCAGGCCGGTGGCGTACAGCCGGATCAGGTTGTCGGCCTGCTGGCGTTCGGTGGTGCCGTGGCCGGTGTCGGTGGGCCAGCCCATCTCGCTGAGGATGATCGGCTTGTCCTGGCCGCCGTTGGCGGCGCGGATCCGCTGCCGCAGTCCGGCGATGGTGTCGCCGGTGCTGCCCAGCCACTCCGGTCCGCCCGGGAAGTGGTAGGGGTGGACGCTGTAGGCCTCCATCGCCTTCAGCCCGCCGCGGTCGATCAGGTCCGGTGCGAAGCACTTGCTGCCGTCCGCGGGGGTGCAGTTGGCGATGCCGATGGTGGCCGGGCCGACGACCGTGGCGCCCGGGTCCGCGGCCTTCACGGCCTGGTGGACCCCTTTGAGCACCTCCAGGTAGCAGGCGGCGGTCCGTCCGCAGGCGCTGTTGTTGAAGGTGCCCGCGTTGTACTCGTTGAGCACCTCGACGTTGCTCAGGTCGTAGTGCTTGAGCACCGCGGCCGCGAACTTCCCGAACGCGGCGATGCCCTCGGGGCTGCTCGGCGTCCGGCCGTTGTCGTACAGGGAGTTGGCACCGTTCGCGATGACCATCGGAGTGATGCCCAGTTCACGGGCGTGGGCCATCGTGCTGGAGAATTCGGCCGGGAAGGTGTAGTTGCCCTTCGTGGTCTCGAACCGGTTCCACCAGGCGTCCTCGCGGATGTGCGCGATGCCCGTCTTCCGTGCCTCGTCCAGCACGTTCGGACCCCAGCCCGCCCGTCCGATGTGCACGGCGGCGCCGAACGGTGAGGACGGGCCGACCGCGCTGTCCGGCACGGGCTCGATGACGGCGAACGAGGTGCGCAGGTCGGTCGGGTCGGGGGCGGCGCCCGCGTGCAGGGCGAGTTCGAAGTAGCCGGGGGCGAGGTCGGCGACGGGGATGGTGGCCTTCCCGCCGGAGAGCCAGCTGGTGCCGCCGCGCACCCGCACGCCCTGTTCGTCGGTGATCGCCCAGGAGACCGAGGCCGCGGTTGATCCGAACTCCACCGCGCCCAGGCCCTGTTGGAAGATCAGGCTCGGGGAGGTGACGGACAGGGTGTGCGCCGCGGCCGGGGCGGACGGAGGGATCGCCACGATCAGGGTCAGTGCCAGGGCCGGCGCGAGAGCGAGGGCCGGTATGCGGGCGAAGGGTGAGCGACGTCGGAGGCCCGGCCGGATGCGACGCGGGCGCCGGGAGCCGGCCGGATCGCCGGGGACGGTCTGAGTCATGGTGGTTCGCCTCTCGCTGCTGGGGGTCGGTGTGATGCTCGTCAGGAACGTCGGGCCGGTGGGCGCCGGATCTCGCGGCACCCACCGGCCCGGCGGCGATCAGCGGGCACGAGGGTCAGCGGGTCAGCTGCACCTGCTGATAGCGCACCAGCTTCCAGTTGTTGAGCCCGTCGCCCCAGGTCTGCCATCCGTCGAGACCGAGCGAGCGGTAGTTGTCCCGCTGCACACCGTCGTTCTTGTTGACCGTCAGGGTCAGCGAGAACGCGGGGTCATCGGGCGACAGCGGGGCGATCCGCTTCCACGGCACGGCAACCAGGTAGGTCGTGGTGCCGGCCTCCTCGTCGCGGGCCACTCGGACATCGGCGCCCGCCACCGGCCCCACCGGGTAGTCCTTCGGCAGGGATTCGACGAAGACACCCGGCCCCTCGGTCACGGTGTCACCGGCGTACAGCATGTACCAGTCGGCGCCCCAACGCCCCAGCCCCTCCCCCGGTCGGCCCGGCTGCACCCCGATGCCGATGCTGTCACCGGCGGGCAGCCAGGCCACCTTCTGTGCCGTCCGGTGGTCCTTCTCCCGGACGACCGCGGACACGTAGAGGTTCTTGTCGTCCCAGGTCGCCCACATGTCGCCGTCGGCGACGCCGGGTTCGATGCCGCTGTACGAGCCGACCTCGGAGAGGTCCACCTTCGGGACGTTGCCCAGGCCGGTGAGTCTGCCGTCCACCAGGTGCGGGGTGGCCCTGGCGATCGGGCTGAAGCCGAAGGAGTCGCCGGCCCGTGCGGTGCGTCCGTCCGCGAGTCTGGCGGTCACCCCGACGGGCTTGACGGCGTAGGCGGCCGCCCCGTCGACGGTGGTGCGGAACGTGCGGGTGGCGAGCGGTGGGACCGTGCCGCCGTCGCCGATGCCCCGGCCCGCGATCGTCCCGGTGAGGTCTCCGAAGGACCAGTCGATGCCGGTCACCCTGGCCGGTGTGTCCGGCGAGTGGTTGGTGACGGCCACCGCGAGCCGGTCGGTGCGGGTGGCGCCCTTCACCGACATCTCCGGGGACACCTCGACCGTCACCGGTTCCGCGGTCACCCGCGTGCCGGTCGCGACCGCACCGGCCCGCTTCCCGTCGAGGGTGACCGCTGCGGCCAGACCGCGGTTGCCCGGCGTGTCACCGGCCGGGATCTTCAGCACGGCGCTCGCCCGTCGTCCGGGGGCCGCAGAGACGGTGACCCGCTCGCCCTCGGCTTCGAAGACCGCAGTGCGCCTGTGCGCGGACGCCCCGTGGCCGGTGGCCCGGTTGTCGAGTGTGGCGGTCACCGGAATCTCCGCGCCGGCCGCGATGTCCCGGGGTGCGGACAGCGACAGCAGCGATGATTCCTCGACCTTGTCCACCGCGGCCCGCAGATAGACCGGAGCGCCGGTGGCCGTGAGGTGCACCCAGCCGTCCACCGGTTCCAGGACCCGCTCCCCGCCGAGCATGTCCACCACGGTGACGGGCTTCCCGGTCCGCACCCGGACCGGCTTGCCGGTGCGGTCGCTGCTCCACAGGGCCGTGGTCACGGCGCCGCCGCCGGGCGAGCCGGCCGCGGACCTGAAGGTGTAGGCGTGCAGGCCGGGATCGCCGGTGTGCAGCCGGCCGGTGAACCGTGCCTCGGTGAGTTCACGGGCAGTGGTGGAGTAGGCGAGGTAGGCGGGCTTGGGGTTGAGGCCGTTGGCCTCCGGGCCCGTCTTGCGCAGCAGTCCGAAGTTGTGTTCCCCGTTGCTCGGACCGTTGCCGTCGTTGATCAGGTCGTACCAGTAGTAGCGGGCGACACCCGCGGCCTTGGCCGCGAGCAGGGCGCGCGCGGTGGCCTGTGCCTGAGTCTGCTCGTCGACGCCGATGCCGTCCCGGTCGGCGGAGGTCCAGCCCTGTTCGGTGATCCAGATGGGCAGTTCCCTGCCGTCGTTGTACTGACGCATCAGCTTCTTGAGGCCCGCGATGTCGAGCTCGACGCCCTCGGGGTCGCCCGGGGCACGGTAGGGGTGGATGGAGACCGCGTCCATGTGCTTGAGCCCGCCGAGCTTGAACAGCTCCTCGAACCAGTCCAGTGGCACCTTGAACGACGAGGCGCCGACCACGGTGACCTTCGGGTCGGCGGCCTTGACCCCCGAGTATGCGGCCTCCAGCATCTTGGCGTAGCACTTCGCGCTCTGCGAGCACACCCCGTTGGAGAATCCGCCGTAGTACTCGTTCCAGACCTCCAGCGATTCGATCCGGCCGCCGGCCTTCTCCGCGACCTGTCCGGCGTACTTCCCGAACGCCCGGTACGCCTCGTCGGTGCTCGGGATGTTGCCGTAGTCGGAGTTGCCGAAGCCCAGCAGCATCAGGCCGTTCTGGCCGCGCTCCCCGAAGTCCGCGGTGACGCGTTCACTGGCCTCGGGCCACTGGTACTCGCCCTTGGGGTGCTCGATGCTGCTCCAGTAGACGGAGTCGACGCGCAGTGCGTCGGCCCCGGCGCGGGCGGCGAGCTTCGTGCTGTCGTCCCAGGCGTCGCCGGGGGCGGAGCGATGGTGGTGGTTGACGCCGAAGAAGGAGTCGGTGGTGCGCTTCGGGTCGGGCCCCGGGTGCTGCACCGCGAAACCGGCGGTGCGGGCGACCGGGGACCCGTCCGCGGCGGTCCCGCGAAGCGTCAACGTGTAGTAGCCGAGCGGTAGTTCACCCGCGTCCACGGAGCCTTCACGGGTGGCCGGGTCGATGGCGGCGGCGCCCTGCCGCACGGTGTGTCCCCGGTAGTCGCGGACGCTCCAGGGCACGGAGCGGTCGCGGGCGGACAGGACCCCGAAGGTGGCCCGCCGGCCCGGGTCGAAGAGGTTGCCGGGGGTCGTCACATCGACCTGCACGTCGTCGGTGTCGACCGGGGACGGCTCGAAGGCGTAACGGGCGAAGCAGACCGGCTTCTCGCTGGACCCCATGTCCTGCGCCCAGGTGGCGATGCGCATGTCCCGCCCGTACTGCCCGCCGGCGAACGCCCCGTCCGGGATGTAGAAGTGCGCGGTCTTCCAGGTGTTGGTGCCGGTCGTCCGCACGATCCGCGAGGTGCGCCACGGATTGGCGCCCGCGTCGTAGACCAGCGCGAACTTGGTCCCGGGCACGTCGAAGTAGTCGATGTCGACGGCCGCGTGGTTCGCCCCCTCGTGCTTGAGGCGGGCGTCCAGGGTGACGTACAGGTACTGGCTGGGGCGGCCGGGGCCGATCTCCCAGCAGTCCCGTCCGCCGTATGTGTTGGCGTTGGCGCTCGCCTCGTCGCTGCCGGGAGACGCGTCGATGGTGACGTTCTGTGCCTCAAGTGTCTTGCCGAGCACGGCGGTTGCGGAGTCGTCGCGGTCCGCGACGGCGGATCCGGATTGCTCCGCGGAGGCGGCGGCCGGGCCGAAGGCCAGCAGGCCGAGCAGCGTGGAGAAGGCCACCGCCGCTCGGGACAGGCGTCTGCGTGGTCGATGTCGCATGGCGTGAAACTCCCTGATCATCGGGCGCGGGGGTGCTGCGCGGAGTGCTGCGCGCGGTCACTGCGAAGAGCCTTTCCGGACCGGCCCCGAGGCGACTCCGGGCCGTTGCGCAACCGCTTGCTCAAGCGCGGCACAGACTGGCCCCGCAAACAAACCCTGTCAAGGGTTCACACAGGAACCACCGGAATTGCACAAGCAGTTGTGCATCATGGCTAGGCTGAGGCCATGACGGAACGGGGCAGGGTCACACTGAGCGATGTCGCGGCGGTCGCCGGGGTTTCGCTCTCCACGGCATCAAGGGCGTTGAACGGCGGCGGCCGAGTCTCGACGGCGACCAGATCGCGCATCGCGGAGGCCGCGCGCAGACTCGACTTCCGGCCCAACGCCCTGGCCCAGTCCTTCGCGCTGGGGCGGAGCCGGACGATCGGCATTCTCGCCCAGAACGCCCGGGGAGCGTTCACCGAGCCGGTGCTGGTCGGGGCGGTCGCCCACCTGGGCAGCCGGGAGCAGGCGTGTCTGCTCTACGACACCGGTTTCGACCCGGACACGATGGCCGAGAGCGTACGCAGGCTGCTGGCCCGGCGCGTGGACGGACTGCTGGTGCTCGGTGACGGCCTCCGGGCCGGAATGCGCTCCGTCACGGCCGAGTTCTCCGTCCCGGTCGCCTATGCCTTCGGGCTCACCGACCGGGAGGGCGACTCCTGTTACGTCCCCGACAGCCGGATGGCCGGGCGGCTGGCGGGCGAGCATCTGCTGTCGCTGGGCAGGCGGCGCATCGCGCACATCACCGGCGATGCGGCAGACACCGCCGCGACGGGACGTGAGCAGGGGCTGCTGGCCGCGCTCGCCGATGCCGGGCTGCCGCCCGCGGCCGACACGCTCCGGGGTGACTGGAGCCGGGCCTGGGGGGCCACCGCCTGCCGTCGGCTGATCGGGTCCGGCGCCCGGTTCGACGCCGTGTTCTGCGGCAACGACCAGATAGCGCTGGGCGTGGAGTCCGTCCTGCGGCAGTCGGGCAGGCACGTGCCGGACGATGTCGCACTGGTCGGTGTGGACAACTGGGAGTACGTGATCAGCGGCCGGAGCACTCGCCATCTGACCACTGTGGACACCGGGTTGGCCGCGCTGGGTGCCGCCGCCGCCGCTCAGGTGGCCGACGGGCGCGAGGCCCCCGGGACGCACGCCCACCCGTGCACACTGGTGATCGGTGCGACGACGGCCGGACCACAGCCGGAGGGCTGAGCCGGTCCGCCCGGCGGCGCTCCCGTGATCACTCGGCGGCGGCGAGCCGGGCGGCCGGCTGGACGGTGACGAGGGCGATGCCCCCGCAGCACACGGCGAGAAGCAGCAGTTCCGCCATGGAGGGGGCGGGTGCGGTGCCGAGCACCCAGTCGCCCAGTCGCACGGTGAAGGGAACGGCCAGCTGCACGGCGGCCGTGAAGACCGGTCCGCGCAGCAGGATGAGCCGGTGCTGTACGAGGTAGGCGGGTGCGTACACGGCGGCGCCGAGCACGACCGTTCCGCCGATCGCGGCGGGGGTCGGGGGATGGGAGATCAGCGCGGGCAGCGCCATCGGGAGCAGCAGACAGGTGGCGGCGGCGAGCAGTACGGGCAGCACGGCGAGGGGCGGCAGCCCCGACAGCCGTTGCCGGTAGAGGAATCCGTATCCGGCGAAGGCCACGGTCGCCGCCGCCACGAGCAGCAGCCCCACCCCGTCGGCGTCGCCCGCGTCCGCGCCGAGTGCCGCGTATCCGACGGCCGCGGCGCAGGCGAGCACCGCCCCGGCTGCCTTTCGCGTGCCGGACCGTTCGCCGAAGAACAAGGCACCCACGGCCACCGAGGCGCAGGGCATCAGCGCGACGACGAGATTGGTGAGCGAGGTCCCGATGCGCGGGATGGCGAGGAGAGTTCCCGCCGCGTACCCGGCGAAGCCGAGCAGGCCCAGCAGCCATACGGTGCCCCGCCTGGCGGCGGCCCGGCGCAGGTCGGCACGGCCTTCCGCGGTGGCGCCGGCGACGGCGGTGAGGACCAGGCAGCACACCGCGGTGCGGCCCACTGCGACGATCAGCGGATCGGTCCCGGTGACCAGGGCGCCGGAGAGCAGCCAGGTTCCGGCGAGCAGCAGTACGAGGACGGCCGGCATCGCACGCCCTTTCCGTGGACGGTGGAGGAACGGGCAGCGGGCGCGGAGCCGTTCGGCCGCCGGGCCGTCCGCGTGACCGAGATGTCTCCGGGGCCGCGGGACCGGCCCGTGGCGTACCGGGCACCTCTGCGCAGTCACTTTCCTGTAGGTGCCAACTATAACGACGGAGGCCTGCTCCACCAGGGCTCCCGCCGGGGCACCGCGAGGGCGGGCCGGCTCCTCCTCGGCGCTGCGGGCGGGCTCCGGAATCTCACTCCGGCCAGGCGGAGTCCAGGATGGTGTCCACGAAGTTGCCCCGCTCGAACCCGGGCACGTAACGCTCCAGGACGTCGGCCTTCACATTGCCGAAAGTGGTGGCCGGCTTGGGTTCGATGCCTTCGGTGAAGGCTCTGAGGATGCGGCGCTTGAAGTCGGGGCGGGGGTGGAGGGCGACGATCGCCGCCCGGTCCGCGTCGCTGATGTCGTCGTACCCGATGCCCAGTACGTCGTACTCCACGCCTGCCGTCACGAGTGCGACCTCGGACTCCATGAACGACGGGATGCCCGGCGTCGTGTGGAGCGCGATCGCCGTCCAGACCCGGCGGATGCTGTCCTCGGGCACCCCGTGGCTCTGCAGGAACCGCCGTGCCTCGTCGGCGCTGTCCACCTCGAACCGGCGGCCGCTGGCCCGGTACTCCTCGTTGAGGCCGAGATCGTGGAACATGGCCGCGACGTAGAGCAGTTCCGGGTCGAAGCTCAGTCCGCCGTTGCGTCCCTGGAGGCCGCCGAAGAAGTAGACGCGGCGGGAGTGGTGGTAGATCAGGTCGTCGGTGGTGTCCCGCACCAACTGGGTCGCCGCCGAAGCCAGTTCGGTGTCGGGGACCGTCACCGTGGTGAGCGCGGGATGATCGGGGCTGCCGGGCATGGAGTTCCTTCGTCGTGGGGGCTTCGGCGTGGGGACTTCGGTCCTGCGGTCCGGGTTCACGGGCGGGATCCGGGTGGCACCCGGATCCCGCCCGGTGGGGCGCCGTCGGCCTCGTCCCGGTCCGCCGGGGTGAGGTGGAGGTGGGCCAGGTCGTGCGGGACCGGTCCGTCGGGGCGGAAGAGGGGCGCGCTCGCCCCGTCGGCCGCCGTGGCGGGGGCGTCGGTGAGGCGGAGGCGGGTGCGCAGCCGTCCGTAGAAGTCGTGCGGGCCGAGCCTGATGACCCGGAGGCGGTGCGGTGCCGCGTACACCCCGACCCAGTCCCCGGCGTCGAGCACGCCGCGCAGCTGGCCGTCGATGGTCACCGCGCCCTGCCCCGAGTGCGGCAGGACCCGTACGGCGATCGGTTCGTCGGCCGCGGCGATCACGGTGCGGTCGAAGGTCATGTGTGCCGCCACGGGTGTGAACAGGACGGCGTCCATGCGTGGCGAGACCACCGGCCCGCCCGCGGCGAAGCTGTAGGCGGTCGAGCCCGTGGGGGTGGCCATGATGACCGCGTCGGCCGAGTACGAGGCGAGGAGCCGGCCGCCGATGTACACGCCGAGGCTCACCTGCCGGTCGCGGGCGAGCTTCTCCACGACGACGTCGTTGAGCGCGGTGACGTCCAGTGCCACGCCCCAGTCCTCCGCCGCGGCCTCCGCGTCGGGGTCGACGTGCGGGGGCGGCAGCATCGGGCGTCGTCCGTAGCCCATCAGGGCACCGATGTCCTTGGGCACTTCGAGTACGCGGGAGGCGCGCATGGTCAGGGTCATGCGTTCCTCGACCGCCGCACGGCCCCGGTGGACGGCGTCGAGCGCCCGGACCACGTCCTTCGCCGGGACCTCGGTGAGGAAGCCGACGCGGCCCAGGTCGATCCCGAGGACGGCGCCGTCGTTCTTGGCGGCGATCCGGGCGCCGCGCAGGAACGTCCCGTCGCCGCCGAGCGTCACGATGAGATCGGGGTTGCCCGCGACATCGGCCTCCTCGCGCCCGCCGCGCCTGCGTTCGTCGTCGCGCCACACGTCGATGTCGGTGCACGGGATGCCTTCGCGGGCACACCAGTCGCGTACGACGCCCGCCGCGACGACGGCCTCTGGGCGGCCCTGGTGCACGACGACTCCGACCCGTTCCACACTCATCCCGTTCCGACTCCCCGTGTTCCGACGACGGACTGTCCTCACTCCACTGTGCGGGAGCCGGGGGCGGGTCCGCCCGTCGTCGGGCCGGTACGGCGGCCGGTCGGGCGACCGGGCGCGGAACTACATGTGCCCGGCCCGCCTGCGGATGGTCACCGCCGGCGGGCCGGGCACGCACGGAACACGTCCGAGTCAGGACTGCGCGTCCTCCGGGATACTGACCAGCCAGCGGGTCTCCTTGCGGGGCCGCAGGTAGAACGCCCAGTAGAGCGTGGCGACCGCGGTGATCCCGCCGGTCCACAGCAGGTACTCGGTCTCCTGCTGGGTGAGGATGTACGCCAGCACGGCGATCAGCAGCACCGGGATCGCGGGCCACAGCGGCATGCGCCAGGCCGGCGCCTCGCGGTGGGCGCCGCGGCGGCAGAGCAGCGCGGCGACGGCGACCAGCAGGTACATCGCGGTGACGGAGACACCGGTGACGCCGTACAGGGTGTCGAGGTTGACGAAGCAGAGCGCCGCGCCGGGGACGCCGACGACCAGGGTCGCGACCCACGGGGAGCCGAACCGGCCGAGTCGGGACAGGGCGTTGTTGACCGGTCCGGGCCATGCCTTGTCACGGGCGGAGGCGAACAGCACCCGCGAGTTCTGGATGACCATCACGATGCCGGCGTTGATGATCGCGAGGGCGACGCAGAGGCTGACGAAGGTGCCGACCGCCGAGTTGGACCAGGCGGCGACCATGGTGTTGAGGTCGCCCGAGGTCAGGGCGGCCAGGTCGGGGGCGCCGAGTGTGATGGCGATGACCGGGACGAGGATGACCGCGGTGGAGATGGCGAGGGTGGCGAGCACGGTGCGGGCCACGTTGCGCCGCGGGTTCTCCAGCTCCTCCGAGAGGTAGACGGCGGTGGAGAAGCCCTGGGTGATGAAGAGCGCGATGGCGAGCCCGGAGACCACCATCATCGCGGTGACGGTCGAGCTCCCGCCGCCCGACGAGGCGACCGTGCCGTGCACCAGTGCCGAGGGGCCGCGCTCGGAGTGGGCGAAGCCGAGAACGGCGACGACGGCCGCCGCGATCACTTCGAGGACGAGGAAGATGCCGGTGATCCACGCGTTGGCGCGCAGGTCCAGCAGACCGGCAAGGGTGGCGAGCACCATCACGCCGGCGCCCGCGACGGAGGCCGGGATGTGCACGATGGGGGCGAGGTAGTCGGCCGTACCCATGGCGATGACCGGGGGCACGATCATCACGACCAGCAGCGAGAGCACGAAGACGAGCCACCCGGCGAGCCGCCCCGCCATCGTCGACACCATGGCGTACTCACCGCCGGCACTCGGAATGAGCGTGCCCAGTTCCGAGTAGCAGAAGGCGACCGCGATACACAGCAGCGAGCCGATGGCGATGGTGAGGGCGGTGTACGTGCCGAGGCTGGAGAACAGGTCCGGTACGACCACGAAGAGGGTCGAGGCGGGCGTCACGCAGGACAGCGTGAGCAGTGTTCCGCCCACGACGCCGATGGAACGCTTGAGCTTCTGTGGAGTGGGGCCGGTCGCTGGTGCGAGCGCCTGGGGAGCGCTGAGCGTTTCGGTCATCGTGCGGTTCCGATCAACAGGTGCGGTGTCCGAGCACGGGAGCGGTATCGCCTCCAGACGAGGACGTGGTGAGTGGTTTCGTCGCTCCCAGCGCGACATGCAATCCTGACGTGTTCCGCAGGTCAAGAGGTGTTCACCTTCGGAATTCGTTGTCCCAAGGGGAAGATCCGACGATTTGGCGCTAACAACGCGTCAATGTCCGGGGATCGGGGGGTGCGGGAACCGCAGCCCGGCCGGTGGGAAAGTTTCCCCCATTTCCAGCATCCGGAAGGGTGCGGCGCTGTCCTGGGCGGTCGGGGCGGCCGGGGTACGGGCCCGGCGCCGGGCCCGCGGGTCGCGGATCCGCGGTCTTGGTGCCAGCCTGGAGTCATGGCTTGGGCGTCATGGACGACTTGCGGTGTGTTCTCGGGGCGCGGTGGCGTGCTCACGGACGAGGTCGGTGTGCTGTCCGGGGACCTGACCGTTCACACGACTTGGGCGGACGACACGGCCCAGGTCACTGTGCAGTACACCGGTGCGATCGACTGGTTCACCATGTCGGGCAGTCCGGTGCCGTGCTGTTCGGAGGAGGACAGCCGCCGACTGCACGACGCGGTGGTGCAGTCGGTCCGGGACGGGGCGGCTGCGACCGTGCCCGTACTGCCCCGTTCCGAGCCGGAACAGGCGGCGGAACCCGCCCCGGAGTGACACGGCGCGGGTCACCCGGCGGCGGTGGCACCGGCTTCCCCGCCGGAGTCGCGCAGGGCCGCGGCGACCAGCCCCGCGATCTCGTCCCTGGGCACTGCTCCCCCGCCGCCCACCAGCCGGTCGAAGACGAGTCCGTCCACGCAGGCCAGCAGTGTGAGCGTGCGGCCCTCGGCGTCGGCGACGCCCTGTGCGTGCAGAGGGCGTCGGCGACGCCCTGTGCGTGCAGAAACGCCCGCACCGCCTCACGGGCCGCGTTCTGCCTCGGTACGAGAATCTCGCGCAGCTCCGGGTGGCGCACGCTCTCGACCGCGCAGGCGTAGCGGGCGAGCGACCGCTGCCGCCCCTCGCCGGTCAGCCGCCTACGACGCCGAGCGCCGGCCCCGCAGCCAGTCGGTCGCACGGGCCGCCCGGCAGGCCGGCCGGATGGGGCAGCAGCTGTCCCGTCCGGTGGCCGTCGCCCTGCGCAATACGGCGCTGCGGCTCGCGCCGTCCCGTGTCACCGTCCGCACGGTTCTGCGCCACGCCGACTGGACACCGCCGCGGCTGGGCTGACCTCGGGACGGACCCGGCCGGGCGGTGGTGCGCCCGCGTCAGCGGTTCGTCACCTCAGTAGGCCCCGAAGACGTTGTCGATGGAGCCGTACTTGGCGGCCGCGTAGTTGCACGCTGCCGTGATGTTGGCGACCGGGTCGTAGCTGTCCATCGCGGTCCCGGGCACGTGGTAGGCCCGGAACGTCGGCTCGATGACCTGGAGGAGGCCCTTGGACGGCGTCCCGGCGGCGGCGTTCGAGTCCCAGTTGTTGATCGCCCGGGGGTTGCCGGACGACTCGCGCATGACGTTGCGGTGGATGCCCTCGTAGCTGCCGGGGATGCCGTGCTCGGCCATCACGGCAAGCGACTCCTTGATCCAGCCGTCCAGATCGTTCGTGTACGTCGCGGACGGCGCGGCGGGAGCGGCGACGGCGGCGGACTGCGCCGGAGCCGCCGAGGCGGTGTGGGCGCCGAGCAGGGGAAGCAGCAGAGCGGCCGCGCCGGTGCCCACGGCGATGAAACCGCGGGTCAGCGTGGTGGAACTGCGACGACGGTACGTACCCGTTGCGGGCATGGTGGATTCCTCTCCGTCGCCTGCGAGGTGAGCTGTCGGGTTCGGGCTGGAGATGCCTGGCCGCGCATGTGCGCGGCTTCACCCCGAGCCGTTCCGGATTCCGGACCGGCGGCTTACCTGGGTTCCCCGCTCCTGCCGTACATGAGTGGGTCGGATTGCCGGACAGCGGCAGGATTCGGCGTTCCGTCCGGATTGACGGTGACCGTAGGCGAGAAGAGCCGAAAGGGACAAGACCCCAATTTCCGAATGCAATTCACTCACAAGATCGAGTAACGGGAATTTCGGTAATCCAGCTCACATCACACAACCCGGCCCCCTTGTGCGGAAAGGGAACCAAACCGCGGGAGACGACATCCGGCGGGCCGGACGTGACTCGCGCCACGAATTCACAAATGCGGGCATATCGCCCACACCTTCCGGCGTCCGCATCGGGACCCGGTGACATTGCCTTTCCTTCACCCCGTCGTTTATAGTTTTCGAGTCCTGTTGTCTCCGATTGAGGTGGACGTTGCGCATCTGAGGTTCGCGAACATCGCGCCGTACGGCCCCGCCCGTACGCCCGTCACGCCGTAGCAGTGCTTCGCGCTGCCCGTGACCCCGCGTGGATGCGACCTCGGTGCATGAGCCGTCCCTCGATCCTCAGGACCTTCGCACCTCTTTCCATGGCCCGGTCGCTGCGCGGTGCTCGCATACGAAGCCCCTCTTCACCGCGCTTGCGAATGCGAGGAACACCATGGCGACTCCCACCACCCCTCACGCCTCCGTCACCTGCTCCGCCCTGACCTTCCGGTGGCCGGACGGCACCACCGTCCTCGACGGGCTCTCGCTAAGCATCGGCCGGGGACGCGTCGGCCTCGTCGGCAACAACGGCGCGGGCAAGTCCACACTTCTGCGACTGCTCGCCGGCCGACTGCGCCCGTCCCAGGGGTCGGTGACCGTCGGCGGCAGCCTCGCCCACCTTCCGCAGAACATCACCCTCGACACGACACTGCGGGTGGACCGGGCCCTGGGCATCGCCGAGCGGCGCGAGGCGCTGCGCGCCATCGAGGCCGGGGACGTCGACGAGAAGCACTTCGAGACGATCGGCGACGACTGGGACGTCGAGGAACGGGCCCTGGCGACACTGGGCTCGCTCGGCCTCGGCGGCATCGAACTCGACCGCACCGTTGGCCAGTTGTCCGGCGGGGAGACCGTCCTGCTGCGGCTGGCCGCGCTGCTGCTGGAGCGTCCCGACGTCCTGCTCCTGGACGAGCCCACCAACAACCTCGATGTGTTCGCCCGCCGCAGGCTCTACGAGGCCGTCGACTCCTGGCGCTCGGGGGTGCTGGTCGTGGTCAGCCATGACCGCGAACTGCTGGAGCGCGTGGACCGCATCGCCGAACTGCGCACCGGCTCGGTGAACTGGTACGGCGGTGGCTGGTCGGCGTACGAGGAGGGCGTGGCCGCCGAACAGGAGGCCGCCGGGCGGATGTTGCGGGCCGCCGAGACCGATGTGCGCCGCCAGAAACGCGAACTGGAGGAGACCCGCCTGAAGCTGGCCCGGCGTCAGAAGAACGGCCGGAAGGCGGCGGCCGAGGGCGGCCTGCCCAAGATCCTGGCCGGCCGCCGGAAGCGGTCGGCGCAGGAATCGGCGGGCCGGCTGCGTGGCGTCCACGAGGAACGCCTCGATGAGGCGCGCGAACGCCGGGAGGAGGCCGCCGCCGCGGTCCGCGACGACGCCGAGATCCGCGTGAGCCTCCCGCACACGGCGGTGCCCACCGGACGCACCGTGCTGAGCCTGCACGGCTTGCGCCCCCGGTTCGGCAGACTGCGCGAGGCCGACCTCCAGGTGAACGGGCCCGAGCGGATCGCGCTCGTCGGCCGCAACGGCGCCGGGAAGACGACGCTGCTGCGCACCCTCACCGGTGAACTGGCCCCGCTGGCCGGCGAGGCCAGGACCTTCGTACCGGTGCGGTTCCTTCCGCAGCGGCTCGATGTGCTGGACGAGGAACTGAGCGTCGTGGCGAACGTGGCCCGGACGGCGCCCGGGGTCACCGACAACCACATCCGCGCCCAGCTCGCCCGCTTCCTGTTCCAGGGCAAGCGCGCGGAGCAGCCCGCGGGCACCCTGTCGGGCGGGGAACGCTTCCGTGCCGCCCTCGCGGCGACGATGCTCGCCGCACCGGCCCCGCAGCTGCTGATGATGGACGAGCCGACCAACAACCTGGACGTCGCCAGTGTGCGTCAGCTGACCGGTGCGCTCGACTCCTACGAGGGCGCGCTGCTGATCGCCAGTCACGATCCGGCCTTCCTCGGATCGATCGGCATCACCAGGTGGCTGCTGGTCGACGAGGAGCTGCGGGAGACGAGCGCGGAGGAGGTGGCCGAGCTGTTCGCGGCGCCGGAGGCCGCCGGCTGAGCGGTCGGCGGCGAGGTGTCTCCCGTACCGGCCGGACCGGGACAGGGGTGCGGGCCGCCGTGCGGCGGCCCGCACCCCTGCCGGGATCAGAGCCTGTCGATGATCTTGTTCATCTGCTCGATCTCGGCGGTCTGGGCCGTGACGACGGCACCGGCGAGCTTCTTCGCTTCGGCGTTGTCGCCGTTCTTCTGCTCGTCCTCGGCCATGGTGACGGCGCCCTGGTGGTGCCCGATCATGAGCTGGGCGAACTTCTTGTCGAAGTCCTTGCCCTCGGCGGCGGCCAGATCGTCCATGTCCTTGCCGGACATCATTCCGGGCATCCCCGAACCGTCCGAGCCGTGGTCCATCCCGGGCATGTCACCCATCGAGGACGAGGACGAGGGCAGCGGCTTGCCCCACGACGTCAACCAGCCCTTCATCGTGTTGATCTCGGGGTCCTGGGCCTTCTCGATCGCGGTGGCCAGCTTCTTGATCTCGGGGTCGGCGGCGCGGCCGTCGGCCAGCTTCGCCATCTCGACGGCCTGCTGGTGGTGCGGGATCATCTGCTGCGCGAACTTCACGTCTGCGTCGTTGAACTCGCCGCCGGGGGTGGCCGGTGCGGAGGCACCCGCCGAGCCGTGGTCCATGCCGGGCATGGACGAGCCGTCGGACTTCGAGCCGTCGGAGGAGCCGTCGGACTTCGAGCCGTCGGAGGAGCCGCAGGCGGTCAGTGCCAGCGCGAGGACGGCGACGGTGCCGGCGGCCGCGAAGGTGCGGCGACGGGCGGCGGAGAAACGGGAAGCGGACATCACAGGTTCTTTCCAGGTGGCTGCGCCACGTCCGTGGCGCGCGAAACGGGCAGGTTCGTCCGGCCGGTCGGACCCCGAAGGGCCGTGGACCGGCGGAGTCCTGTCACGTCCGCGCGACGCACACCTGGAGCAGCAACTCTCTTCCGGCGAACGGCGGTCCCCGCCGGGCCGGACCGCGCACGGCCGCACGGCGCCCGGTGAGCGCCCGGACGCCAAGGAGCACCAGGCCCAGCGCCATCAGCAGCGGCAGCACCCGGTCACGGGCATGGGTGAATACGCATGACTCGCCGTTCATCGCGGACATCGTGTCCACCGCCCGGGCGGGAGCGTGCTCGCCCCGCACGGCGAAGTGGCCCGCACTCACCTGCATGGACCCCGGTGCGGACGCCGTCACGGCCGTCGCGTCGTGGCAGCCGTCCGCGGCGCTCGCGGGTGCTCCGTGCATGAGGAACAGCCCGAGCAGGACGGCACAGAGCACCAGCAGCCGGGACGTTCCCGGTGTGCGTGTGTGTCCGCGATCCACGGCTGCCTCGGATTGCTCGGTCGTACGGGTCGATGGGCCCTGCGGTGTGCGCCCGACGATACCCCCACCGGGTTTCCCGCCCGCCGACGCCCTGCCCGGGGTTCAGCGGCCGCTCTCGGCGCGCGTCCAGGCGGCGTCGCGGAGCAGGCGCAGACCGTTGAGGCCGACGATCACGGTGGAGCCCTCGTGCCCGGCGACGCCCAGCGGGAGCGGCAGTGTGCCGGCCAGGTCCCAGACGACGAGGCCGGTGATGAAGACGGCCGCGATCACCAGGTTCTGCACGACCAGGCGGCGGCATCGCCGCGAGAGCGCCACGGCGGTGGGGACGGTGGCGAGTTCGTCTCGGACCACGACGGCGTCGGCGGTCTCCAGGGCGAGGTCGGAGCCCGCCCGGCCCATGGCGATGCCGGTGTGGGCGGCGGCCAGTGCGGGGGCGTCGTTCACGCCGTCCCCGACCACGAGCACCTTGTGTCCGACGCACTCCATCCCCCTGACCGCGTGCACCTTCTCCTGCGGCAGCAGACCGGCCCGTACGTCCTCGATCCCGGCCTCGGCGCCCAGCCGGGCGGCGGCGCGCGGGTTGTCCCCGGTGACCAGTACCGGCGTTCGGCCGGTGAGTCCGGTGAGGCGGGCGACGGTGGAGCGGGCATCGGGGCGCAGCCGGTCGGCGATGCCCAGGACGCCGACGGGTGTGCCGTCGAGTACGACCAGTACGGCGGTACGGCCGGCCTCCTCCAGGCGTGCGGCGAGTCCGGCGGCCGGTTCGGCGGCACCGGGACGGACGTCCAGCAGGCGGGCCGGGCTCCCGACGGCGACCGTGCGGCCGTCCACGGTGGCGGTGACGCCGGTGCCCGGGGCGGAGGTGAAGTCCGCCACCGGGGGAAGGGCGAGTCCCCGGGTCCGGGCGGCCTCGGTGACGGCACGGGCGAGGGGGTGTTCGCTGGGGTGCTCGGCCGCCGCCGCCAGGGTGAGCAGGGCGTCCTCGGTCAGGCCCGGGGCCGGGAGCGGACGGATGTCGGTGACCCGCGGGGTGCCTTCGGTCAGGGTGCCGGTCTTGTCGAGCGCGACGGCGTCGATCTGACCGAGGCGCTCCATCACCACGGCGGACTTGATGAGGACCCCGTGCCGTCCGGCGTTGGCGATCGCGGACAGCAGCGGCGGCATCGTGGCCAGTACCACGGCGCACGGCGATGCCACGATCATGAAGGTCATCGCCCGGAGCAGCGTCGGCTGCAGTGCCGCGCCGAAGGCCAGGGGCACGGCGAACAGGACGACGGTGGCGGCCACCATGCCGATCGAGTACCGCTGTTCGACCTTCTCGATGAACAGTTGGGTGGGGGCCTTCGTCCCGGATGCCTCCTCGACCATGGTGACGATCCGGGCGATCACCGAATCGGACGGGTCGCGCTCCACGGTCACCCGCAGCGCCCCGGTGCCGTTCAGGGTTCCCGCGAAGACCTCGTCGCCGGGCTCCTTGGTCACCGGCAGCGGTTCGCCCGTGATGGTTGCCTGGTCCACCTCGCTCGCCCCGTCGAGGACCCGGCCGTCGGCCCCGACGCGTTCGCCGGGACGTACCAGGATCACGTCCCCGATCCTCAACTCCTCGGTGGGAACGGCCTCTTCGGCTCCCCCGGTGCCGAGGCGGGTAGCCCTGGCGGGGGCGAGGTCGAGCAGTCCGCGTACCGAGTCCGCCGTCCGCGCGGTGGCGAATGCCTCCAGTGCTCCCGAGGTGGCGAAGATGACGATCAGCAGGGCGCCGTCCAGCACCTGGCCGATCGCCGCCGCGCCGAGCGCCGCGACGACCATCAGCAGGTCGACGTCGAGGGTCTTCTCCCTGAGCGCCTTCAGCCCTTCCCGGCCCGGCTCCCAGCCGCCGGCGATGTACGTCAGCGCGTACAGCGGGCCCCACGCCCACCACGGGGCGCCGAGCAGTTGCAGGGGCAGCGCGGCCAGGAACAGCAGCAGCGCCGCCGCGGCCCAGCGGGCCTCCGGAAGGGCCAGGATCCGGGTGCGCCGCCCAGAGCCCCCCGTTCGGACCGGGCCGGCGGGCGCGGCCGGGCGGGTGAGGGTGGAAGACATGAGCGCGATCCTTCACGCGAGGGGGCGGAGTGGTTCGATCCCCGCACCATACAGGATCACATGAACACGCATTCATGTATTCATCTCCGTAGGATGAGGGCATGGGCCACGGAGTTGACGCGAAGACCGCTGCCACCGCGCGCGAGCGCCTCGACGCGGTGGGGGCCGGTGATGTGGCATCCACCCTCCAGGCGCTGGCCACCCCGTCCCGGCTCCGCATCCTGGCCCGCCTCCAGGAGGGCCCCTGCCCCGCGACGGAGCTCGCCGACGCGGTCGGCATGGAGCAGTCCGCCTGCTCCCACCAGCTGCGACTGCTGCGCAACCTCGGTCTGGTCACCGGCGAGCGGCGGGGCCGCTCGGTGATCTACGCGCTGTACGACAACCACGTGGCCGAACTCCTCGACCAGGCCCTCTTCCACGTCGAGCACCTGCGCCTGGGGCTGCACGACACCCCGACGCAGGCCGCCGCGGAGGCGGACGGCGCGGTGGCCGCCGCCTCCCGCTGACCCCGGCACCGCCCTACCGGGCGCGCAGGCCGGTCAGGAAGTCTCCGAGAATCTCACCGAAGGCGTCCGGCTTCTCCATGTTGGGGTAGTGGGCGGCACCCTCGACGATCATCTCCCGCCCGTGGGCGACCGTCCGCACCAGGCGACGGGCCATGGCGAGCTGGTCCGCCCCGTCGATGCCGCCGTTGACCGCCAGGACCGGGACCTCGATCCCGGCCGCCCGCGTCCAGGTGTCGGGGACGGGCACCCGCAGGTCGGGTTCGTCGCCGCGGTGCTTGGAGAGCGTCCGGGCCGCCATCTCGCGCACCCGTCGCACGACGGTGCCGTCGACCTCGTCGAGCGTGCGGTGCGGGCCCGCCGCGAAGAGCATGAAGGCGTCGAGCCACCCCTCGATGTCACCCGCCTCCAGCGCGCGGGCCTGTGCGGCCAGGACCTGCCCGCACCAGGGGTCGACGAATTCGGGCTCACTGGTCCCCGCCCCGCTGACGACCAGCGCACGCACCAGGTCCGGGTGTTCGAGCGCGGTGTCGACCGCGGTGGCCGCACCCATCGACAGTCCGGCCAGGACCGCGGGCCCGGCGTCGAGGTGGCGCAGCAGTGCGGCCACGTCGTCGGTGTGACGGAAGGGCCTGGTCGCGTTGGCCGATCCGCCGTGTCCGCGGGCGTCCGGCACGATCACGCGGTGACGGCGGGCGAGCTCCGGCACCTGGTCGTCCCACATCCCGTGGTCGACGAAGCCGCCGTGCAGCAGCACCAGCAGCGGGCCCTCGCCGACGTCGCGGTGGACGAGGCGCCCGTCCTCGGTCTCGATGAAGTTCAGCTCGGAAGCAGCATTCATGACAACCAAGGTGCCATTCTCTGGCCACATTGACAACCAGGGTGTCATGATTGCCGGATGACCGACATCGACCCGCCCCTGGCACCCGAGGAACTGGCCCATCGGCTGACGGAGGTCTTCGCCCTGGTCGGCCCGCTCTACCGGCGTGTGCAGCGCAAGGTGGAACAGGCCGCCCCGATCGAGGGCCTCTCCGTCGGGGTGCGCGCCGTACTGGATCTGCTGCGTGAGAACGGACCCATGACGGTCCCGCAGATGGGCCGGGCACAGGCGCTGAGCCGGCAGTTCGTGCAGCGCATGGTCAACGACGCCGCCGCGGCGCGGCTGGTCGAGATCATCCCGAACCCCGCGCACCAGCGGTCCTCGCTGGTCCGGCTGACCGGGAGCGGACGGGCGGCGATCCTCGCGGCCCTGGCCCGCGAGGCATCGCTGCTGCGCCAGGTGGACGGGGAGCTCACCGACGCCGATGTGACGGCCTGCGTACGGGTGCTCGGCCGGATGCTGGAGGCCTTCGACCACGTCGACGTCGACTGAGACCGGGCACGGTCACCGCCCGGGACGGGGCGGTGACCGGTGTGTCCGTCACCGAATGCGGATCCAACTGCCCCCGTCTACGCTCGGATGTGGATCTGTGCCGCAGAGGTCGTGGATCGACAGGAAGCGAGATCCCCATGGAGCGGCTCAAGCGGTCGGGACTCGTCGGGGAACTCTCCGCGGAGTTCCTCGGCACGATGATTCTCATCCTCTTCGGCTGTGGTGTGGTGGCCCAGGTCGCGGCGGGCGGCGCACTCACCGATCCGCCGGGCGGCCTCGGGAATCACGACAGCATCGCCTGGGCATGGGGGCTCGGAGTCACCCTGGGCGTCTATGTGGCGGGCCGGCTCAGCGGAGCCCATCTCAACCCCGCCGTGACCCTCTCCCTCGCCGCGTTCAAGGATTTCCCCTGGAAGAAGGTGGCGCCGTACTCGCTGGCCCAGCTCGTGGGTGCGTTCGTCGCGGCGCTGCTGGTGCGCTGGAATTACACCGAGGCGCTGGCGAAGGCGGACCCGGGGCACACCATCAAGACCCAGACGGTGTTCTCCACCCTGCCGGCCAACGGAAACCCCGCGCTCCCGGTGCACGAATGGGGTGCGCTGCGGGACCAGGTCATCGGCACCGCGATCCTGGTGCTGCTGATCTTCGCGGTCACCGACCTCCTCAACACCCCGCCGGGCGCCAATCTCGGGCCGTTCATCGTGGGTCTCATCGTGGTGGCCATCGGCATGGCGTTCGGCACCAACGCCGGATACGCCATCAACCCGGCCCGTGACCTCGGCCCCCGGCTCGCGAGCTTCCTCACCGGCTACGGCGGGGCGTGGCGGGATCAGTACGGGAACTTCTACTTCTGGGTGCCGATCGTGGGCCCGCTGGTCGGCGGTCCGCTGGGGGCCTTCTTCTACAAGGTCTTCATCAGCCGTTTCCTGCCCTCGGTGGAGGCCGAGCCGGAGGGGAGCATCCCCGTACCGACGGAGAAGTGACGCCCGGTTCCATCACCGAGCCCGGACTCAGGAGAGGCAGCATGCCATGGCGGACTTCGTCGGCGCGGTGGACCAAGGCACCACCAGCAGCCGCTTCATGATCTTCGATCACGGTGGCAACGAGGTGGCCAGACACCAGTTGGAGCACGAGCAGATCCTGCCGCGCCCCGGCTGGGTGGAGCACGATCCGGTGGAGATCTGGGAGCGCACCAACTCGGTGATGCAGAACGCCCTGCGCACCGGCGGTCTCAGCGGCACGGATCTCGACGCCATCGGGATCACCAACCAGCGCGAGACGACCGTCGTGTGGGATCCCCGCACCGGCCGCCCGTACTGCAACGCCATCGTGTGGCAGGACACCCGCACCGATTCGATCGCCAAGGCCCTGGAGAACGAGGGGTACGGCGAGGTCATCCGGCGCAAGTCCGGGCTTCCGCCGGCCACTTACTTCTCCGGCGGGAAGATCAAGTGGATCCTGGAGAACGTCGAGGGGGTGCGTGAGGCCGCCGAGCAGGGGCACGCGGTGTTCGGGAACACGGACTGCTGGGTGTTGTGGAATCTCACCGGCGGCCCGGACGGCGGCACCCACGCCACCGATGTGACCAACGCCAGCCGGACGATGCTGATGAATCTGGAGACACTCGACTGGGACGACGAGCTGCTGGACATCTTCGGCATCCCCCGGGCGATGCTCCCGGCCATCAACCCCTCCTCCCACGCCGAGGCGTACGGCCGCACCCGCACCTCCCGCCCGCTGCGGGCCGCGGTCCCGATCACCGGGGTGCTCGGCGACCAGCAGGCAGCCACCGTGGGGCAGGTGTGCTTCGAGCCGGGCGAGGCGAAGAACACGTACGGCACCGGCAACTTCCTGCTGCTCAACACCGGTACGAAGCTCATCCGGTCCAAGCACGGGCTGCTCACCACGGTCGCCTACCGGTTCGGGGAGAGTCCGGCGGTCTACGCCCTGGAGGGTTCGATCGCGGTCACCGGGTCGGCGGTGCAGTGGCTGCGGGACCAGATGAAGATCATCACCGATGCGGCGGAGAGCGAGCGGCTGGCCCGGTCCGTCGCGGACAACGGCGGGATGTACTTCGTGCCGGCCTTCTCCGGACTCTTCGCCCCGTACTGGCGCTCGGACGCCCGGGGCGCCATCGTCGGGCTGGCCAGGTACAACACCAACGCCCATCTGGCGCGGGCCACGCTGGAATCGATCTGCTACCAGAGCCGGGACGTGGTGGAGGCGATGGAGCAGGACTCCGGTGTCCATCTCGATGTGCTCAAGGTCGACGGCGGGGTCACGGCCAACGACCTGTGCATGCAGATCCAGGCCGATGTGCTCGGTGTCCCCGTCAGCCGTCCGGTGGTCGCCGAGACGACCGCGCTCGGTGCCGCCTACGCCGCCGGTCTGGCCACCGGTTTCTGGCAGGACCTGGGCGAACTGCGCGAGCACTGGCAGGAGTCGAAGCGCTGGGAGCCGCAGTGGAGCGAGGAGCAGCGCGCGGAGGGTTACGCGAACTGGAAGCGGGCGGTGGAGCGCACCCTCGACTGGGTCAGCGTGGGATGACGGTCCGTGCGGGCGTGCCCTGCCGGGTCCGCCCGCACGGTCCGTCCCGCGCTCAGTGCTTCGATCGCAGCCCGGCCAGCAGCTGGTAGACGGTCTCGGTGCCCTGGCGCAGTGCCTGGACGCCGATGTGTTCGTCGGTGCCGTGCATGCGCTTGAGCATGTCGCGGTTCACGGTGAACGGGTACATGCCGTACACGGGTACGTTCTGCTCCCGGAACGGCACCGCGCTGGTGACCGCCTCGAACTGGCAGGCGGTGGCCCGTACTCCGGGATGGGTCCGGCGTACGGCGCTCTGCCAGGCGCGGAACACATCGGTGTCGTGGTCGGAGTCGGGGGTGGCCAGGTAGCCGCGCAGCCGGTCCAGCGCCTGCTGCTCGCTCTCACCGGGGTTGCCGACCACACTCAGCGTCGCCCGGTTGCCGATCAGCGAGCGCAGTTCGGCGACGGTGCGTCCGGGGTCCTCGGCGCCCGGCAGGAAGGCGGCCCGGAACTCCGCGGTCGCCGTGCCCGGCACGATGCTCGGGTAGTACCCGGACTGCGCCGCGGTGAAGGCGAGCGTGGTCCGCAGCATCGCGTTGTGCAGCTCGGGGGTCTCGCTGAGCCGCACCACGCTCTCCCCCGCCCGGTCCCGCTGCCGGTCGGTGCGGGCGTCGAGCATCTCCCGCAGCGCCCGGGCGAAGTGCCGGTCGGTGGTGGCCTCGGCCAGTTCGGCGAAGTACGTCCTGGACAGTGCGTTGGGGCGGATGTGGGCCCGCCACTGGCCGAGCTGTTCGAGTACCTCGCCCAGCCGGATCACCGCCTGCCCGGAGAACGGCTTGGAGGTGTGGGTGGCGTACGAGGCGGTCTCCAGGCGCAGCAGCAGGGATCGCTTGTCGTTGCAGGTCAGCGAGGCGATCATGGGCGTGGAGCCGTCCCGCTGGTTGAGCACCCAGCCGCCCTCGGTGATGACCGCGCCCGCCGTCACCCTGCCGGGGTGTTCGGTGAGGAACCAGCGCACGCCGTACGGGCCCTGCTCCTCGTCGCAGTCGGACCAGAAGACGATGTCGCGGTCGAAGGACGCCCCCTCCTGGACATGGCACAGCAGTGCGGCGACGAAGGCGGCGTTGACGCCCTTCATGTCCAGCGAGCCGCGCCCGTACAGTTTGCCGTCCTTGATCTCTCCGGCGAAGGGGTCCGTCTCCCACCGGTCGCCGATGGCGGGCACCACGTCGGAGTGGCCGAGCAGGACCAGGGGTTTCTTCGTAGCCGGGCCGCGGCCGGGGATCCGGGCGAAGAAGTGGACGTTGCCGTCCTTCGGGGTGGGCACGATCTCGGTGGCGACCCCGGCGGCGCCGAAGATCCCCTGGAGCATCCGGGCGAGCGGCAGGGTGACCGCGCCGTCCCCGGGGTTGCTGGTGTTCTGCCGGATCATGGCGACGGCCAGGCCGACGGGGTCGGTGGGGTCTCCGTCGTAGGGGACGGTGGCGGTTCCGGTCGTCCCGGCGGCCCGCGCCGCGGGTGCCGCCGACGCCACCGCGCCCAGGCCCAGCACCGTGGAGGCGACGGCGGTCGCCCCGGCGCCGAGCACCGAACGGCGTGACGGCCGGGCTCCGGGGAGGCCGTCGAGGCAGGCGGCGACGACCGCGGCCGGGTTCTCCTGGTGGGCGTAGTGGCCGCCCTCGACGGACATCAGGGTGCATTCGCCGCGGGTCCACTCGGCCCAGCGGCGCACGGTGACCTCGGGCACGTGCGGGTCGTCGGAAGCCCACACCGCACGCAGATCGACCTGCGGGACGGCTCCGCGGCGGCCGTCGTAGCGGGCGGCCAGTTGCAGATCGGCCATGACAGGAGGCAGCAGCACCTCCTCGAACTCGGGGTCCGCGAGGAGTTCCGGGTCGGTCAGTCCGGTCCCGGATACGAAGGCACGGGCGTCCTCGACGGTCACGTCCTCGCCCCGGCCGTCGAAGTCGCCGGGGCACTGTCCGGCCACGGCGCAGAGCCTCGTGACGGGCACCCCGGCATCGAGCAGCCGACGGCAGGTCTCGTACGCCAGCAGGGCGCCGAGGCTGACCCCGATCAGCACCAGCCGTCGCCCGCCCAGCAGTTCACGTATCCCGGCCGCCGCCGCGTCGGCGTAGACGGCCATGTCGGTGACGGGTTCCTCGTCGACACGGGTACCGCGGCCCGGTGGTGCGACGAACGCCAGGGTGATGTCCTCGGGCAGCCGGCCGCGCCAGCCCGCGAACGTGGAGCCGTGGGCGCCGGTGGGTGCGAAGCAGACGGCGAGGGTGCCGGTGCCCTGCGGCTGCTCGCCCGGCACGGTCAGCCATGGGTCGTTCATATCTGCTCCTCCTGCTGGATCTCGCGGCACAGTGCGGCGATCGCGATGACGGTGGGTGCGCCGAGGATGCGGCGCAGCGGGACACGGCGGCCCGCTGTCGCCGCGAGACGTCCGGCGAGCCGTACGGCGAGCAGGGAGTGGCCGCCGGCGTCGAAGAAGTTCTGTTCCGCCGATGTGGGCGGTGCGCCGAGCAGCTCGTGCCAGAGTGCGGCGACGGCGGCCTCGGTGGCGTCGGACGGGGTGAATCCGGCGGCCCGTTCCTGTCCGATGCCCGCCACCAGCGTCCGCAGGGCGGTGCGGTCCAGTTTGCCGTTGGTGCTCAGCGGGAGCCGCGGCACCTGCTGGATGCGGGCCGGCAGCATGTAGTCGGGCAGCCGGTCGCGCAGATATGCGCGCAGTGCGGCGGAGGTGGTCTCCTCGTCGGCGGTGACACAGGCGACGATGCGTGTCTCGCCGTCCTCGCTCTCCGCGTAGGCCCCCGCGTCGGTGACGTCCGGTGCCTTGCGCAGGGTGGTCTCGATCTCCTCCAGCTCGACGCGGTAGCCGCGCACCTTGATCTGGTTGTCGGAGCGTCCGGTGATCTCCAGCGCGGAGTCCGGGAGCATGCGGCCGCGGTCGCCGGTGCGGTAGTGCAGGGCTCCGGCGTCGTCGGTGGTGAAGCGGTCCTCGCCGTCGCCGCCGACGTAGCCGAGGGCCAGTGGCGGTCCGGACACCCACACCTCGCCGGTCGCGCCGGGCGGCAGCCGTCGGCCGAGCCGGTCGCGGACCGAGAGCGAGGCACCCGCCACCGGGCTGCCGACGGGGACGCGTCCGGCGTCGGCGGGCAGTCGGGCGGTGTCGTAGGCGGCGACGTTGGAAGCGGTCTCCGTCATGCCGTACAGGTTGAGCAGGGTGGCGTCGGGCCAGACCTCGCGGAAGCGCAGGACGGTGTCCACGGGCAGGATGTCGGCGCCGCTGGTGACCAGGACCGGCCGGTGTCCGCCGGGGTGTCCGGCGCTCTCCTCCAGCAGTCCGGCGATCAGCTGCGGGGTCAGGAAGAGGTGGGTGATCCGTTCCTTGCGGACGGTGGCGGCGAAGAGCGCCGGGTCGAGCAGTTCGTCGGTGGCGAGCACGACGGACGGGACGCCCCTGAGCAGTCCGCCCAGCAGTTCCCAGGGCGAGGCGACCAGCGCCAGGGACTTCTGGACGGCGAGGACCGCGTTCTCGGGGAACGGGTGGTCCTGCCACATCCATTCGAGCCGGCCGCGGACCGAACGATGGCTGATGCGTACGCCCTTGGGGTTTCCGGTCGTCCCCGATGTGTAGACGATGTGGAACAGCGCGTCCTCGCCGGGCTCCTGCTCCGGCGCCTGGTGCAGCGGTCCCTCGGTGAGGGGCGCCAGGGTGACGCGGGGTGCGTCCAGGGTGGGGAACTGGTCGAGTCCGGGCTCGGCGAGCACACAGTGCGGTCCGGTCTCCTCCACCATCCGGCGCTGCCGTCGCACGGGGATCGCGGGGTCCAGCCCGAGGTAGGCGGCCCCCGTCTTCAGTACGGCGAGCACCCCGGCGACGGCGGCCGGGCCGCGCTGGGCGGCGAGTGCCACCAGCGAGCCGGGGCCGGTGCCCTTGGCGGTGAGCCGGGCGGCCAGCCGGCCGCTCCATTCGTCGAGTTCGCGGTAGCTGACGTCGGTGCCGGTGTGGCGCAGGGCGACGGCCCGGGGGTGGGCCGCCACCTGTTCGGCGAAGCGTTCCAGCAGGGTCGGCGTGGTCATCGGTGATCGTCTCCGGGCAGCAGATCGAGGGAACGAACGGTGGTGTGCTCGGCGCGCCGCGGGTCGGTGAGGGCCCGCAGCGCGATCAGGGTGGATTCCAGGACGTTGCGGGCGGCCGGTGCGTCCAGGAGTTCCTGCTGGTAGGCGTACTGGAGCAGCAGCCGGCCGGGGCCGTGCGGCTGGACGTACAGGGCGCAGTCGTACTTGGTGTAGCCGGTGTCCAGTTCGACGAAACGGAACCGGACGTCCGAGGCGGTGGTGGCGCGCGCCGGGTAGGGCAGCATGTTGAGCATGGTCTGGAAGACCGGGGTGGCCGACGAGCTGCGGGAGGCGGCCGGGAGCCTTCGCAGCGTCCAGCCGAAGGGGTACTCGTCGGCGGCGTACGCGTCGTACACCGTCTCCCGTACCTGTGCGGTGAATTCGGTGAGGGTGGCGGCCGGGTCGATGTCCAGGCGCAGCGGCAGCATGGCGAGGGTGAAGGCGGGCACATCGGCTGTCTCCGGCCGTTCCCGCCCGGCCATCGGGGCGCCGACGACCACTTCGTCGGCGTCGCCGTAGTAGCTGAGGGCCAGTGCGTAGGCGGCCAGCAGTGGTACGAACGCGGTGGCGGAGGCGGCCAGTGCGGTGGCGTGCAGCTGCCGGGACAGCTGCTCGTCCAGGACGGCCTCGGTGATCTCGCCCCGGTAGGTGGGGGCGGCGGGGCGCTGCTTCTGGGCGATCCCGAGTGCCGGGAGGTCGCCCGCGAGCCGGCGCAGCCAGTACTCCCCCGCCTCGGCGACCTCCTCGCCGGCCAGCCGCTCGGTCAGGTGGTCGAGATAGCGGTCGTAGCGGGTGGCGCGTTCGGGGTCGGGTGCGTCGGGCCGCTGTTCGTAGAGTTCGGCCAGCCGCTGGAACAGCACGGTCGCTCCCCAGCCGTCGAGGAGCAGTTCGTGCATGGTGACCAGGAGCCGGTGCTGTCCGCCGGGCAGCCGGAACAGTCCGGTCCGCAGGGCCGGTTCGGTGAGCAGGTCGAAGGGCCTGGCGGCCTCCTCGGCGGCCACCGTGCGGAACTCCTCGGCGCCGACGTCCCGGGCGCTCGCGGGTAACGGAACCTCCCAGTGCGGGTAGCGGTGCACCACTTCCCTCCCGTCGGCCTCGTCGGTCTCGGCGAACCGGGCGAGGAGCAGCGGATTCTCGGCGAGCAGCAGCTGCCAGGCCCGGCCCAGCCGTGCCACGTCGAGGGGCCCGTCGAGTTCCAGGGAGCCCTGGTAGCTGTAGTAGGGGCTGAGCGGGTCGAGCCGCCAGTGGAAGTACACCCCGGCCTGCTGCGGGGTGAGCGGCCGGGTGCGGGGCCCGTCGTCCCGGACCGTCACGGTGCGGACGCCGGTCGTGTGCTGCCGGCCCTGGCCGAGCCCGGCGAGTGCGGCGGGGCTGCCGTCGCGCAGTACGTCGCGCAG
>NZ_ML123048.1:135899-151126 GCF_003846175.1 Streptomyces sp. ADI95-17
CAGTACGTCGCGCAGGCCGGCCGCCGAGCCCGTCTCGCGCAGGGCGGCGACCAGTCGCATGGCGAGCAGCGAGTCGCCGCCCAGTTCGAGGAACCTGTCGTGCCTGCCGACCCGGCCGGTGCCGAGGATTCCGGCAATGGCGTCCGCGATCACGCTCTCCGCCCCGCCGCGCGGAGCAACGTAGGGGCGGGTGTCGGGGCGGCTTCGGCGCGGTGGTGCGGGCAGGGCCTTGTAGTCCGTCTTGCCGTTGCGGGTGAGCGGGAGCCGGGGCAGTACGACGAAGGTGTGCGGCACCATGGACGCGGGCAGCCGCTCGCTCAGCCGGGCACGCAGTGACTCCTCGGCCGGATCGTCGCCGGAGGCGGTGACATAGGCGACGAGCCGGGGCGGCTGGGAGGCCACCGGGGTGTGCGCGCTCTCCCGGGCGACCAGGGCCCCGGTGTCGTCGGGGGTGTGGACGACGACGGCACAGGCGGCGACGCCGGGGTGGGCGCCGAGCACCGCCTCGATCTCGGCGAGTTCCATGCGTACGCCGCCGAGCTTCACCTGCCGGTCCACCCGGCCCAGATACTCCAGTTGGCCGTCGGGCAGTACGCGAACCGCGTCCCCTGTTCGGTAGAGGCGGCCGCCGTCGGCGGAGAAGGGGTCGGTGAAGAAGGCGAGTGCGGTGCGCTCCGGGTCGCCGAGATATCCGCGGCCCACGACGAGCCCTCCGACGAACAGCTCTCCCGTCTCGCCGTGCGCGCAGGCGTGCCACTGCCCGTTCTCCTCGCGCAGCACGTACAGGTCGGCGTTGCCGATGGGCGAGCCGATCGGCAGATGGCGTACTCCGGCGGCCGGCGGGCCGAGTTCGGCGTGGGTGACGTCGTCCGAGCACTCGGTGGGGCCGTAGGCGTTGAGCAGCCGGATGCCCGGCATGGTGTCGTGCCACCGCCGGGCCAGCGCGGGTGGCAGCGCCTCGCCGGTGGCGATCATCCAGCGCAGCGCGCCGGGCCGCGCTCCCGCGCCCTGCTGGGCGTCCAGCAGGAAGCGGATCAGTGTGGGCACGGTCTCCAGCACCGTGGTTCCGCGTCGGCGCAGCTCCGCCAGCAGCAGGGCGCCGTCCTGTGCCTGCTCGTCGGCGAAGACCTGGACCCGGCCGCCGACCAGCAGCGGGGCGAGCATCTGCCAGACAGAGATGTCGAAGCTCAGCGGTGCGGTCTGGGCCAGCCGGTCGTCGGCACTCAGCCCGAGGTCGTCGACCTTGGCCCAGAGGTGGTTGAGCATCCCCCGGTGCTCGACGATCGCGGCCTTGGGGCGGCCGGTCGAACCCGAGGTGTAGAGGACGTAGCGCACCTCGCCGGGGGCGGGCGGCCCGGTCCGGGGGTACGGATGGTCCGCCGGTCGCGGTGTGGTGGTGGGTACACCGGCCGCGCGGGCGCCCTTGACCAGTTCCCCGCTGTCCGCCGGTTCGCCGGTGGTCAGCAGCAGTGCGGCGCCGCTGTCGTTGAGCAGGGTTTCGACCCGGGCGGCGGGCCAGCCCGCGTCGACCGGCAGATAGACGGCGCCCAGCAGCTCCAGGGCGAGGAACGCCGTGATGACGTCGGCGCCGCGCCGGCCGCCGACCGCGACTATCTGCCCCTGCGAGATCCCGGCGGCCGCCAGCCGTCCGGCGGTGCGGCGCGTCAGGTCGGCCAGCCGGCCGTATCCGATGGACGCCTCGCCGTCCTCGATCGCGGTCCGGTCGGGGTGTGCGGCGGCGAACCGCTCGACGTAGGCGTGGACCCCGTCGCCCAGCTCGTAGGGTTCGCGGCGGGTGAGTGCCGCGGCGACGGCGCGCTCCCGTGCCCCCGCGGCCAGCGGGAGCTGTGGGTAGTGCTCGGGCAGGCCGGTCACCGGACCGCCCGCTTCTCGGCCGTGACCAGCAGGTACTCGACGGGCACGCCCGTGCCGCGCTCGTCCGTGGTGTGGAATCCCTCGGTCATCTCGACCATTTCCGCGCGCAGTTCCTTCCATCGCGAGGGCGGCGAGATGGTGTTCCTCGCCGCGATGCAGGGTCCGAAGCAGTTCTCGAAGAAGGTCACCAGGTCCTCGGCCGTGGTGAACGGGTAGAAGAGTTCCCGGCGTTCGGAGGTGACCGTGAATTCGGGTCCCAGCAGTTCGGCGAGGTAGTCCGGTGATCCCCACAGCATGGGCTGCCCCTGATGGCCGTTGGGCGAGGGGAAGTAGGCGGAGAGGATCTCCTGGAAGTGCGCGGTCCAGCTGCGCGCCGTCCAGTTGCACATACCGATCCGGCCGCCCGGCCGCAGCACCCGGGCCATCTCCCCGCCGGAGGCGGCGTGGTCGGGCGCGAACTGGATTCCGTAGGTGGAGGTCACCAGGTCGAACGAGGCGTCGGCGAAAGGGAGTTCCTGGGCGTCGCCGCGGCGCAGCTCCACCTTGACGCCGGCCTGTGCGAACCGTTCGCGGGCGTCGGGGAAGAACTCGTCGGTGAGATCCAGCCCGGTGACGAGGCTGCCGCGCAGCGCGGACAGCAGGGCGACGTTGCCGTTGCCGGTGGCGACGTCCAGATGGACGGTGTCCGGGGCGGGGGCGAGCCGGTCGACCAGTTCGACGGCGCCCGGTCGCAGCAGATCGGCGACGTGCCGGTACTCGCCGTACGACCACATGGTGCGGTTGATCTCCTGGATGTTCTGATCGATCGTCATGCGGATCCCCCTCAGAGCGTGAGCCGGGTGCCGAGACCGGCGGCTTCGGCACGGGCGTGGATGCGGTCGGCCACGGCGACATCGAGGACCGACATCCCGAACGGGTTGCTGATGACGATCTCGTCCTGGTCGCGGCGGCCCGGGTGCCGTCCGGCGATCACGTCGCCGAGCGTGCCGTCGACGGGCCGGGCACCGGGCCGCGCGGTGACTCCCTGGCGCGGGGTGCCGTCGGGGCCGAGCAGGGTGCCCGCCCGGTGCATCCGGCCGAGCAGCCGGCGCGGGTCGTCCCGGACCAGGCTCCAGTCGTCGACGATCACCGTGCCGGCCGCGAGCACGGCGGCCTCGGTGAGGTCGTCCAGCGAGACATGGCAGACCAGCGCGCCCGGCCGCAGCCAGTCCGGCTCGATGTATCCCCTGGTCACCGTGGTGACGGGCACCACGACTTCGGCGTCCCGGACCGCCTCGCGCGGCCCGTCGGCGACGACCGTCTCGATGTCCGCCGCTGCGGGCAGCGTGGCGATGTGGTGGGCGACGGACTTCGCCCGGTCGGGGGCCACGTCGTACAGCGTGATGCGGCGCAGGGTGGGCACGGTGCGCAGCAGCAGCGCGATGTGTGCCTGTGCGAGGGCGCCGCAGCCGAGGAGTGCCAGTCCGCGCGGTTCTGCCACCGCGAGGTGGCGCACGGCGAGTGCGGTCACCGCCGCGGTGCGCATCGCGCTGATGTAGGCGGCCTCCATCAGTGCGCGGGGGCGGGCGGTCTCCGGGTCGAGGAGCAGGGTGAAGCCCTGGGCGCGGGGTATGCCGCGCGCCGGGTTGCCGATCGAGGCATTGATGGTCTTCATGCCGATGACCGGTGCCCGCCCCTCCTCGGTGAGCGCACCGGGCATGGCCAGCAGTCTGGCGGCGTCGCCCTGCGGGGTGGTCCAGCCGAGGTAGGCCTCCTCGGGAAGGACGGAGTGTCCGGCGGAGTGCAGCCTGAGCGCCTCGGCCACCGCCGCCACGATGTCCACGTCGCGGGCGGCCTCGATGACGTCCGCGCGGGTCAGATGGCGGAAGTGGCTGTCGGGGTATTGCTCGAAGTCCATGGCGGGCGGGGCTCCTTGGCGAGGGGGGCGGTTGTGGTGGGCGGTGCGGGGCGGGCTCAGCCGCCGGTGGCGGGTGCCGTGCGGAGCATCACGAAGGGGACGAGCGCTCCGAGCAGCAGTGCGCCGGCGAGCACGATCCAGCCCGCGGTGCCGAGGGCGAGGACGACGCCGGTCATCAGCACCGGGCCGGCGACCCGGTTGGCCACGGTGCGGCTGGTGTTGAACAGCACCAGGTAGGCGCTGCGCGCCCCCTCCGGTGCCAGGTCGAAGGAGAGGGTCCACGAGGCGCCGACCTGGAGCAGTTCGGCGAAGGTCAGCAGGACGACGGCCGCGCCGAGCACCAGCAGTGCCCGGCGTGCCCCGAAGCCGGGCGCGGCGGCGAAGGCGAGGGCGCCGCCGCTGAGCAGCAGCGCCGCGGCCGCATAGGACAACCAGGCCCGGCGGGTGGTGCTGTAGCAGCGGTTGAGCGGGTACTGGAGGGCGATGCACAGTACGGTGTTGACGGCGTACAGGACGCCGACGTAACGCTCCGGTACGTCGGTCTCGGTGACGAGCCAGAGCGGGAAGGCCACGTTGAGGACCGGCATCCAGAGCGACACCAGTGCGTTGTACGCGGTGAAGCCGAGCAGCCTGCGGTCCTTCAGCAGCTCCGCCACCCGGGCGCCGCCGGCCACGGCGGTGGCTTCCTCGCGCCGCGCGGTGGCGTACACCGCGGCCACCGCGACATAGGCGAGCGCGCCGCCGATCAGCAGCGGCCGGAAGGCTCCGGGCGCGCCGGAGCCCAGGGCGACTCCGGCGATCAGCCCGCCCAGGCTGATGCCGAGGTTGACGACGGTGCGCTGCACTGCCATGACCTTCGCGCGCAGGCTCTCCGGGGCGCGTGCGCCGACGTACGACTGGACCAGTGGGGGCGAGGACTGCTCGGTGACGGCGATGGCGGAGACCACGAGGAGGAAGCTCCACCAGCCGTCGACCCACAGGTAGCCGACGGTGGCCAGGGCGCGCAGCAGCATCACACCGATCAGCACCGGCTTCGGCCCGTGGCGTGCCGCCAGCCGGGCGATGGGTACGGCGGCGGCGAGGGCCACGGCGCCGCCGATGGTCAGGCCGGTGCCGACGGACGCGGTGCTGAGGTGCGCGACCTTGACGAAGTAGATGGTCGAGACGGCGAGGAAGAGTCCCGTTCCCGTCCACTCGATCAGCGTGGCGGCCTGCACCAGCGGCAGGAACTGCCGGTGGCCGGGGCGTGTCCGCTGCCGGTCGAGGGTGGTGCTGGTGCCCATGTTCAGTGCTCCTGGTGCTTCCGGTCGAAGAAGAGTCCTTCGCTGCGCAGTTGTTCCACGGCGGAGGTGATCTCCTTGGCGACACCCTGTTCGTTAGCCCAGTTGTCGGAGTAGAGGGTGTCGCGGTACTTGGCGCCGCCGTCCGCGGCCAGGCAGACCGCGAGCCGGTCATCGGTCCCGGCCTCCTCCTGATCGGTCAGCATCGCGCGGACCGCGCAGCCGCTGGAGCCGCCGAGTGCGAGCCCGATGTCCTCGGCGATGATCCGGCAGACGGCGATCGCCTCGATGTCGTCGACATGCACCGCGCGGTCGTAGCTGTGCGGTGTCTTCAGGAAGACGGACGGCCGGCTGGCTCCGATGCCCGGGACCAGGCGTCGTCCGGCACTGCCCGAGACGGCCAGTGAGCCGCGTACGTCCACTGCGATCGCGGCCACGTCGGGCCGGTGCTCGCGCAGGTGGGCGCTGATGCCCGCGAGGGTGCCGCCGGTGGAGACCGGTACGTACACCGCGCCGAGTTCCGGTCCCGCCTGCTCGGTGAGTTCGGGTCCGGTGGTGCGCCGGTGGAAGGCGGGCGCGGCCCAGTTCCCGTACTGGTCGGGCCAGCGGTATCCGGGGTTGTCCGCGCACAGTTCGCGCACCCGGCTCAGCCGGCTCAGCAGATAGCCGCCCAGTCCGTCGGGCCGGTCGACGACGATCACCCGCGCCCCGCTGTCGGCGAGGCTGCGGCGGGTGGAGTGCGGGGTCTTCAAGTCGACCACGGCGAGGAAGTCACAACCGAGTGCCGGCAGCAGCCGGGCCAGGGCGAGGCCCAGGTTGCCCGAGGTGGATTCCACCACCACCGTGCCGGGGACGAGCGGCCGTTCGTCGTGCAGCGACCGCAACAGGCCCACGGCGCTGCGGTCCTTCACCGATCCGGTGGGGCCGTGGTCCTCCAGTTTCAGTCCCAGCCGCCGGACCCGGCCCCGGTGGGCGACGTCCAGGCGGAGCAGGGGAGTTGTGCGAAGGGCCCGTGCCAGGACGGGATTGACACGCGACACGGCTTCTCCCTGTGCGATGCGTCGTGCGACCAAGGCGATGGAGCGACCGGCCGGCCCGGCTGCGCGCTCTCAGACCATAGGCGGGCGGCCCCCGGTGTCACCACGGCACTGCGGCGCACGCGAGTCGCCGTTGGCCAGAACATCGCTTGACGCCCCGCCGGTTCCGTCCGCGGTCCGGCGAAGGCCGAGGCACGGTCCGGTGCCGCGGCGGGCGCGGGGCGAACGGGTGCAGTCGAATTGGCCGGTTCGACGCCGGGCCGCGACCCCGGGGAGCGCGACGGCACGACCTCTCCCGAGGGCCTGTTATCTTTACGTGACTTCGCGACAGAACTCTCGGTCATGCTTTGGCCTTTGATCTGTTGGCGTCGATGTGCCGGCGTGTGGCGGCGGACGTTCAATGACCACTGCACGGGCGCGGTCGCGGTCTGCGGCCGCGTCCGGCCTGTCAGGGCTGGACGGAATGACACAGCACAACAGATTCAGCAGGGCGGCGCTGGCGGCACGAGCGGTGCTGGTCCCGGGGACGGGGCGCCGCAAGCAGACGAGGAAGCGCCCGCTCGCCCGCAGGCCGCGCAGACCGGACTACCCACGCGCGGGCCGGCGCGGCTGGCGAAGATGGGTTCCCTCGTGGCGACTGGCCCTGGGCTCGGTGCTGATGTTCACCGCGACACTGGCGACCGTGGTGGGGATCGCCTACGCCCGTACGGACATACCCGAGGACCTCAACGCCTTCGCCACCCAGCAGGACACCGTCTACTACTGGGCCGACGGCACGCCGATGGCCCGGACCGGCTGGGTGAGCCGCCAGGAGATGCCGCTGTCGAAGATCCCCGAACACGTGCGATGGGCCGTACTGGCGGCGGAGAACGCCGACTTCTACTCCGACCACGGCATATCGACACAAGGGATCACCCGCGCGCTGTGGCGCACAGTCGGTGACGGGGACACCCAGGGCGGGTCGACCATCACCCAGCAGTACGTGAAGAACGTCTATCTGTCGCAGGACCAGTCCTTCTCGCGGAAGTTCACCGAGATGCTGCTGGCGGTCAAGCTGGACAGCCGCCTGAGCAAGGACAAGATCCTCCAGGAATACCTGAACACCAGCTGGTTCGGCCGTGGCACCTACGGTCTCCAGCGCGCCTCGCAGGCCTACTACGGCAAGGAGGTCACCCAGCTCAACGCCAGCGAGGGCGCCTTCCTCGCCTCCCTGCTCAAGGGGGCCTCGCTGTACGACCCGGCGGTCAGACCCAGCAACCACGAACGGGCCGTCGAGCGCTGGCGGTGGACGCTGGACCGCATGGTGGAGATCGGCAGGCTGAGCCCGGCCGAACGGGCCACGTACACCACCTTCCCCGAGCCGAAGCCCCCGCACCGGCCCAACAGCGCGGGCGGGCAGAACGGCTATCTCGTACAGCTCGCCGAGTCGTACGCCAAACGGGCCGGGCACATCTCCGACGCGCGCTTCGACCTCGGCGGCTACCAGATCTACACGACGTTCGAGAAGCCGCGGATGACCGCCCTCACCCGGTCCGTCCGCGATGCGCGCAAGACCCTCGATCCCAAGCGGCGCAAGGCCGACCGCTCCGTCCGCTTCGGCGCCTCGACCGTCGCCGCGGACGGCCGGATCCTCGCGGTGTACGGCGGACCGGACTTCGAGAAGCAGGCGTTCAACGAATCCAACGCGGGCACCGTCCCGGCCGGATCGGCGTTCACCCCCTTCGTCTACGCCGCCGGCCTCCAGCACGGCGTGACGCACGGACGCAACGGACCGCGCTCCACCGTCACACCGGCGACCGAGTACGACGGCGACGACGACATCCCCGTCATGACACCCGAAGGCCCCTACTGGGACCGGAGCGGGAAGATGGTCAAGGGCAACAACGACGGTGACGAATCCTTCGGCCGGATCAGCCTGCACGACGCCATGGCGAAGTCCGTGAACTCCCCCTTCCTCCAGCTCGGCATGGACACGGGGCTGAAGCTGGTCCGCAGCACGGCGGAGGCGTCGGGGCTGCTGCCCTCCAGCTTCGGCCCGCCGGTCCCGGCGTTCGCGATGGGCAACTCCACCCCCAGCGCCATCCGGATGGCAGACGCGTACGGCACGTTCGCGGCCCGCGGGGTGCACACGGATCCGTACTCGGTCCGCAAGGTCACCCGCAACGGCGAACCGGTCCGGCTCGACCTGCCGAAGCCGCGACGCGCCGTCCGGTCCGACGTCGCCGACGAGATCACCAGATCACTCACCCAGCCCGGCGCGCCCGGAGTCGCGCTCGTCGGCCCGGTCGCCGTCAAGGCCGGAACCACCGAGGACGACACCGCGCGGTGGCACGTCGGGTACAGCCCGACCGCCGCCACCGCCGTCGTCATCTTCCGCATGGACCTGACGAAGAGCCTCGCCCCGCTGCCGCTCAAGGGCCTGGCGGGCGGCCCCGAGGACGACGGGAAGCTCCCGGCCCTGATCTGGAACACATACACGGAAGCCATGACCAAGTGACAGAGACCAGAGTGAAGTCGACCGCACGCCGAATAGGGGCCCGCCTCACACCCCGTATCGTCCTGGGGCTCGCCGCATGCCTTGTGGTGTCGGGCTCCGCGGCGCTGGTGCCGCTGATGTCCGACGAGACCTCGGACGCCCGCACCCCGGAGCAGGGCATCAGAACCGTCGCCGCGCCGACACCGACCGCCCGGGAGCACCGCGGGAGCGGCGGGGACACCGAGGAGGAGGAGTGGGACGGAAAGGTCAAGATCCTGGGCGACGGCTCCACGTCGTACACCGGTCCGCAGCCGTCCCAGCTGAAGGCCGAGCGGCTCAAGCCGGGTGAGCGGCCGCCGCAGTTCGTGGTGTTCTCGTGGGACGGCGCGCTGGAGGGCGACGACCACATGTTCTCCCGCTTCCGCCGTGCGGCGAAGGAGAGCAACGCACACATGACGTTCTTCCTCACCGGCATCTATCTGCTCCCGAAGGAGAAACGGGATCTCTACCACCCGCCGCAGCACAAGGCCGGCTCCGCCGCCATCTCGTACCCGACACGCGAGCACATCCGGATGACGCTGGAACAGCTCGGCGACGCCTGGCGGGAGGGCAACGAGATCGGGTCGCACTTCAACGGCCACTTCTGCGAGAAGAAGGGCGGTGGGGACTGGAGCAAGGACGAGTGGATCAGCGAGATCGGGCAGTTCTACTCCTTCGTGCAGAACTGGAAGACGAACACCGGCTACAAGGACCTCGACCCGCTCCCCTTCGACCCCACCCGTGAGGTCGTCGGCGGGCGAGCCCCCTGCCTGGAGGGCCAGAAGACGCTGCTCCCGGCTTCCAAGCCGTTCGGCTGGCGCTACGACGCGAGCTCGCCGGGCGACTTCCAGGTCTGGCCGTCAAAGAAGAACGGCATCTGGGACCTGCCGCTGCAGATGCTGCCGTTCCCCGGCAAGGACTTCCAGGTGCTGTCCATGGACTTCAACTTTCTCTACAACCAGTCCGAGGGCAGCACCGAGGGCGACCCCGCGAAGTACGAGACGTGGCGCAAGGAGGCGCGGAACGCGTACGTCGCGGGCTTCGACCGGGTGTTCCACGGCAGCCGTGCACCGCTGTTCATCGGGAACCACTTCGAGGACTGGAACGGCGGTATATACATGGACGCCGCCGAGGACACGATGCGGGAGGTCTGCCCCCGCAAGGAGGTCCGCTGTGTGTCCTTCCGCGAACTGACCGACTGGCTCGACGCGCAGGACCCCAAGGTCCTCGCGCAGTGGCGGACCCTCGACCCCGGCCAGCCCCAGAGCTGGAAGCAGTAGGCGGCGCGCCCGGTCGGTGCGGCTACGGGAGCCGTACCGACCGGGCGCCGTGACGCCTGCGGTCAGTTCGCCTTCTCGACGAACTCCGTCGTGTATGTCTTGGCGAGGTCCACCTCGGCGTTCTTCAGGTTCGGGTTGAAGGCCTTCAGGACCCGCTCGACGGTGGCTGGGCCGTCCGCGGGCATGACGCCGTCCTTGGTGAACATGGGCAGTGTGCTCTTGATCGCCTGCGCGTAGAGGGCCTTGCCGCCGCCCTGGGCGTAGTCGGCGGGCATCTTCGCGGCGATCTCGTCGGCGCTGTGCGTCGACATCCACTTCAGCGTCCTGACGAAGGCGTTGGCCAGCTTCTGGACGGTCTTCTTGTGGCTGTTGACCCACTCGGTCTGCATGTAGAGGCTGGACGACGGGTAGAGCCCGCCGAGCGCCTCCTTGGAGCCCTCGGGGGTCCGCATGTCGATGAGGATCTTGCCGAGCTTCTTGTCCAGGATGGTGGCGACCGTGGGATCGGTGGTCATGCCGCCCTCGATGGAGCCCTGCTGGAGCGCGGAGATGAACGTCTGTCCCGCTCCGACGGCCACGGGTGTGAATTCACTGGTCTTCACACCGTTGCTCACGGCGAGGTACTTCGTCAGGAAGTCGGTCGAGGAGCCGATGCCCGTGACACCGAGCTTCTTGCCCTTGAAGTCCTTCGCCGAACGGACCTCCCCCGCCGCCTTGTCGGAGACGATCTCGACCTCGCCGGGGGCCTGGGAGAACTGGACGACCGACTCGACCTGCTTGCCCTTCACCTGGAGGTCGAGGGTGTGGTCGTAGAAGCCCACCGTGCCCTGGACGTCTCCGGAGACCAGTGCCGTCTCGGCCTGGACGCCGGCGGGCTCGGTCAGGAGCTGGACCGACACCCCCTCGTCCTTGAAGTAGCCGAGCCGCTCGGTCAGCATCGCGGGCAGGTAGATGACCTTGTCCAGGCCCCCGACCATGATCTTGACCTTGTCGTTCTTGTCCCCGGAGGCCGAGGTGGAGTCGCCGCCACAGGCGGTGAGGCTGCTCAGGGCGAGTACGCCGACGACGGCGAGGGCCGGGATCCGGGTGGATGCACGCATCTGATTCACGTCCTTGTGAAGAAACATTCGGGGACAGTCGTGGTGACGGGGCGTCAGCGGGCGGTGTCGGCGTCGGCCGGCTTCCAGCGGAAGAGCCGCTTCTCCAGGAAGGTCAGCAGGCCTTCGGCCAGCAGCGCGACGATCGCGAGGATGACCATCGCGGCGTAGACACCGGCGGCGTTGAACGTGCCCTGGGACGCGGCGACCAGCAGGCCGAGCCCCTTGGTGGCCCCGATGTACTCACCGACGATCGCGCCGATGAGTGCGAAACCGAAGCTCACATGGAGGCTGGTGAAGATCCACGAGGTGGCTGAGGGAATGACCACCTGAAGGGTCACCTGGCGGTTGCTGGCACCCAGGATGCGGGAGTTGGCGACGAGATTGCGGTCGACCTCCCGTGCGCCCTGGAAGGCGTTGAAGAAGACGGGGAAGAAGACGAGGACGACCGCGGAGGCGACCTTCGACGCCGGGCCGAGTCCGAACCAGATGAGGAAGATCGGGGCGAGCACGATCCGGGGCAGCGCGTTGAGCACCTTGATGTACGGGCCGAGCACATCGGCGGCGAACCGGACACGGCCCAGCGCGATCCCGAGCAGCACACCGGCGATCACACCGATGACCCAGCCGAGCAGCGCTTCGTAGAGCGTGTACCAGATCTGCTCCCAGAGGGAGCCCTGGGCGGTTCCGTCGACGACCCAGGTGCGGATCTGGTCCCAGATCTTCGACGGCATGGAGAAGTTGAACGGGTCGATGACCGCCGTACGGGCCAGCCATTCCCACAGCCCGACGACCGCGAGGAGCACCGCGATCCGGCTCGCGGTCACCAGGTACCTGCGGTTCCTGGCGGCCCTGGCCCGGGCCCGGGTCCGTTCGGTCTTCGTCACGGCGGCGCTCGCGGTGATGGTCTCAGGCGACATCGAGGGCACCCCTCTCGCGGGTGATGCGGACCTCTTCGCCGAGCGAGGACCAGATCTCCCGGTAGATCTCGACGAACCGGGGCTCCAGCCGCACCTGCTCGACCTTGCGGGGGCGGGGCAGGTCGATCTCGAAGACCTCCTTGACCGTGGCCGGTCCCGCGGTCATGACCACGACCTTGTCGGCCAGCGCGATGGACTCCTCCAGGTCATGGGTGACGAAGACGACGGAGGCGCCGGTGCCGGCCCACAGCTCCAGCAGTTCGTCCGACATCAGGGCCCTGGTCTGCACGTCGAGCGCGGAGAACGGCTCGTCCATGAGCAGGATCTCGGGGTCGTTGACGAAGGTGGCCGCGAGCGCGACGCGCTTGCGCTGACCGCCCGACAGCTGATGGGGGTAGCGGTCCTCGAAGGAGGAGAGGCCGACCCTGGCGAGCCACTCCCGGGCCCGCTCCTTCGCCTCGGGCTTGGGCACTCCGCGGAAGCGGGGGCCCGCCATCACATTGGACAGCACGGTCCGCCAGGGGAAGACGGCGTCCTGCTGGAAGACGAATCCGACCTTGTCGCCGATGCCGCGCACCGGCTCGCCGGCCACCAGCACCTCGCCCTCGGTGGGCTCCTCCAGACCGCTGACCAGGGTCAGCGTGGTCGACTTGCCGCATCCGGTGGGGCCCACCACGGCGACGAACTCGCCGCGCCCGATGGTGAGGTCCAGATCCCGTACGGCGGTGTGGAGCGCCCCCGACGGAGTCCGGAACGCTTTGCTCGCCCCCCGCAGTTCGATGGCGGGGCTCGTTTCGCTTTTCATGGAGCGGGACGCTAGAGGCGCACCGAGGACGCGGGCACCCTTGCGCCCACAACTCGGGGTTCTGCTCATATCCCGGGGTTCTGCTCGTTCTGCTCACGGCCCCGGCAACGAATGCGCCACGAGGACTGGTCATCGGCGGGCGCGACGTTTACGTTGCGTTCACACGAGGACGAAACGGAGCATCATGTTCCTGGCAGGCGGAAGGCAGAGGGCGAGTACATGCGCATTCACTGGCCGCGCCGTGTCTTCGCCCAGGTCCTCCTCACCCAGGTGGTCATCACCACCGGCGTGACCATGCTCGTCACGGGGCTCTTCCTCGCCCCGCTCAGCCATCAGCTCGACAACCAGGCGATGCACCAGGCCCTGTCCATCGCCCAGACCACCGCCGCCGAACCCGGTCTGGTCCGGGATCTGCGAAGCACCGGCCCCAGCCCCGGCGGACCGGTGCAGGTCGAGGCGGAGCGGATCCGGCGGGCCACCGGGGCGTTGTACATCGTCGTGATGGACACCCGCGGGGTGCGCTGGTCGCACACCGATGTCGCACAGATCGGCAGACATGTCTCGACCGACCCCAGCACGGCGCTGGGCGGCCGGGAGATCATGCAGATCGACGACGGAACCCTGGGCCGGTCGGCGCGTGCGAAGGTCCCGCTCCGCGACGGGCGGCAGGACATCGTGGGCGCCGTTTCGGTGGGCATCGCCTACGACAGCGTTCACGACCGGCTGCTGGGCGCGATCCCGGGTCTGCTGCTGTACTCCGGAGCGGCGCTCGCCGTCGGGGTGCTGGCCGCCCTGGCCGTGTCGCGGCGGCTCCAGCGCGGCACGCACGGGCTCGCCTTCGCCGACATCTCCGCGTTGCTGGACGAGCGCGAGGCCATGCTGCACAGCATCCGTGAGGCGGTGCTCGCACTGGACGCACGGGGCCGGATCCGGCTGCTCAACGACGAGGCGCAGCGGCTGCTCGATCTGGACCAGGAGGCGGTCGGACGCGCGCTTGGCGAGGTACTGCCGCCGGGGCGTACGGCGGAGGTGCTGACGGGGCGGGTCGACGGCGCGAACCTGATCACCGTCTGCCGGGGCCGGGTGTTGATCGCCAACCGTATGCCCACCGGCGACGGCGGGGCGGTGGTCACCCTGCGCGACCGCACCGAGCTGGAGCTCCTGGGCCGTGAACTGGACTCCACGCACGGCCTGTTGGACGCGCTGCGCGCCCAGGACCACGAGCACGCCAACCGGCTGCACACCCTGCTGGGGCTGCTGGAGCTGGGCAGGCACGATGCCGCGGTGGAGTTCGTCGAGGAGGTGACGAGCGGTCACCGGGCCTCGGCGGAACAGGTCGCGGAGCGCGTCAACGACCCCCTGCTGTCCGCCTTGCTGGTGGGCAAGTCGGCCATCGCGGCGGAGCGGGGCGCGTCCCTGCGCATCTCGCCGGGCACCCGGCTGCCGGACGTGGTGGTGGACCCGCGCGATCTGGTGACCGTGCTGGGCAATCTGATCGACAACGCGCTGGACGTCGCCACGCTCATCGAGGTCGAGCTGCTGGCCGAGGGCAGTACGGCGGTGCTGCGGGTCAGCGACAACGGTCCGGGGGTGCCTCCCGGGATGCGTGAGCAGATCTTCACCGAGGGCTGGTCCACCAAGGAGTCCCCTGCCCACCGCGGACGCGGCCTGGGCCTGGCGCTGGTGCGCCGGCTGGCCGAGCGTTACGGTGGCGCGGCCCGCGTCACGGCCCGGGCCGGCGGCGGCGCGGTCTTCACCGTGGTCCTGCCCGAGGCGCTCACCGTCCGGCCGCTGACAGAAGTGGGAGAGTCGCGATGATCGATGTCCTGGTGGTGGACGACGATTTCCGGGTTGCCGAGATCAACGCCGCGTACGTGGCCAGGATCCCCGGCTTCCGGGTCATCTCCCGTGCGCACACCGCCGCTCAGGCGCTGTCGTTCCTGGAGCGCGACCATGTCGATCTGGTGCTGCTCGATCACTATCTGCCGGACGAGACGGGGCTGACGCTGGTGCGGCGGCTGCGCCAGCTCGGCCACCCGGCCGATGTGATCATGGTGACCGCGGCCCGCGACGTGGCGACCGTGCGCACCGCCATGCGGTACGGCGCGCTCCAGTACCTGGTCAAGCCGTTCAGCTTCAGCGGTCTGCGGTCCAAGCTGGAGAGTTACGCGGCCCTGCGCCGGACCCTCGAAGGGGTGGGCGGCGGCCGGGGCGAGGCCGGGCAGGAGCAGGTCGACCAGATCTTCGGCGCCCTGCGCACCACGGAGTCCGGCTCCGCGGCCGGGCTGCCCAAGGGGCACTCGGCGCCCACCGCGGATGTCATCCGCCATGTCCTGTCGGCCGCCGAGGGGCCGCTGTCCGCGCACGAGGTCGCCGCCCGGGCCGGTCTCAGCCGCTCCACCGCCCAGCGCTACCTCAAGTATCTGGAGGGCGCGGGCCGCATCAGCCTGAGCCTCAAGTACGGCGACACGGGCCGTCCCGAGCACCGTTACGCGTGGGCGAGGGCGAGCTGAGGGGCGGG
>NZ_ML123048.1:151323-178329 GCF_003846175.1 Streptomyces sp. ADI95-17
GAGCTGAGGGGCGGGCCGGCCGGAGCGGCCGGGCGCTGACCACGGCGCCTGTCAGCCGGCGGCGAGGGTCCGTTCCGCGAGCGTTTCCAGGGCCGACTTGATCTCCTCGACGCCGCGGCCCCGTCCTCGCTGGTACGCGAAGAGTTCGGGCTCCAGCGGCGCCAGCAGGATGTCGCTGAGGGCGTCCGGGCCGGGGACGCCCGCCTCCTTGACCAGCATGCGGACATGCGCGCGCCAGAAGCCGTACGCCCCGGTGGCGAACCGCGCGGAGCCGGACTCGGCGCCCAGGGTGAGGTGGATGTGCTGCTCCAGCAGGTCGGTCATCGCGGCGTAGAAGGCGGCCAGCCGCCGGGCGGGCGGCGCGCCGGGCCCCAGCGGCGGCTCGCCGCCGAGCAGCTTCTCCTGGAGCGAGCGTTCGTGTTCGTCGAGGAGCGCCGTGGCGATGGACGGGATGTCGGGGTACCGGCGGTAGAGCGTGCCCCGTCCCACGCCGGCCTCGCGGGCGACGGCGTCCATCGTCACGCTGCGCGGATCCCCCGCGGCGAAGAGCCGGTTCGCCGCGGCGAGCACCTTGGCCCGGTTCCTTGCTGCGTCCGCGCGTTCCATGGATCCAACCGTACAGGAATAAGTGGACACGACGTCCGGTTACCCTGGTCAGCTAAACGGACACAATGTCCACTTAACGATTCCAGGGGGTACCCATGTCCGTACTGCTGCACATCGCCGCGAGCGCGCGGCGCGACTCCTTCAGCCGGGAACTGGGCGAGGCCTTCGCCGCCGCCTGGCAGAGCGCGAATCCGTCCGGCGCGTATGTGCTCCGCGATCTGCGCACCGACCCGGCGCCGCAGATCGACGAGGCCTGGACCGAGCTCTGCGACCACGTCCTGCGGCACGACATCACCGACATCTCCCGGTACGAGGAGGCGGTGCGCACCCCGGACCAGGCACGGGCCTGGGAGGTGCTGCGGCCGCTGCTGACCGAACTGGCCGCCGCCGATGTCGTGTTGATCACGACACCGATGTACAACTTCTCCGTGCCCGCCTCCCTGAAGGCGTGGATCGATCAGGTGACGTTCCCCAGGATGTCGCTGGCGGGGCGCCGCTTCGTGATCGCCTCCGCCCGGGGCGGGGCCTACGGTCCCGGCACCCCGCGCGAGCCGTACGACCACCAGGAGCGCTATCTGCGGGACTTTCTCGCGGGCCACTTCGCCATCGACGACCCGGTCTTCCTCACGACCGAACTCGTGAACTCCCGGATCGACCCCTCGCTCGCCGCCCGCCGCCCACAGCACGACGAGTCGCGTACGGCCGCCCTGACGGCCGCGCGGGAACTGGGCGGAGGCATCCGATGAGCTGGCTGCTGCTGATCGGTGCCGGGCTGGTCGAGATCGCCTGGTCCCAGAGCATCGAGCCGACACGGGGTTTCACCCGGCCGCTGCCGACACTGGTGTGCGCCGTGCTCATGATCGGCGCGGTGTATCTGCTCGCCCGGGCCATGGAGGGGCTGCCGGTGGGCACGGCGTACGCGGTCTTCACCGGCATCGGCGCGATCGGGGTCATCGCCCTGGGTGTCCTCGTCCATCACGATCCGGTGAGTCCGGGGCGGCTGGCCGCGGTCGCCCTGATCGTCGGCGGTGTGGTGCTGGCGCGGATGACGACACCGGCCGCGTGACCGGCGGCTGCCCGCCCTCCCCGGCGGCACCGGGGAAGGCGGGCGCCGGGCTCAGCCGGTCCCGGTCGCGGCCTTGACCCTCCACCGCCGGCCGGCGCCCACCAGGACTTCCCCGAGGTGGGGCGCCACTGCGTGGAGGGGGTTCTGCGGCAGGTCCGCCGGAGGGGGACGGCGCGCGGCACCTCGCTCGTGCCCACGCGGCTCGTGGTGCGGCGGAATACGACCGCGCCGCCGGTCCGGTAGCCGGAGCGGCGGCGCGTCACACGGTGTCCGGCGGTCTCAGGGCTTGAGGCTGCTGACGACGTCGGCCGTGGCCGCCAGGCCGTCCTGGATGGTCGGCGCCATGCTCGTACCCGCGAGGAAGAACCCGAGCATGGCGCAGACCAGCGCATGCGAGATCTTCAGCCCCCCGTTGCGGAGAAAGATCACCGCGAGGATCAGCAGAAGCAGCACCAGTGAGATCGAAATGGCCATGGCCAACCTCCTCCGCCGCGCCGGAATGCGGCATTCGGCCGCCAGTGTGGCGCAGCGGAGGAGCCATCCGGACGACCGGCGTGTCCGCCATCCGGGTGTTGACTGGCTGTCACGCTCGGGGCGTCACGTCCGGCCGGTCGCGGGGGCGGAAGGTCCCGGTCCGGCCCTACCGGTCGTGGGTGCGCAGGAAGCTCTCAAGTCCCGCCAGATCATCGGTGTTGAGGTGGTCGACCCCGGCGGCCAGCAGCTCCGTCCAGAGCGCCTCCCGCTCCGGGCCCGGCGTGTCGGGGGTGGCCCAGAACCGGATCCGCTGACCGCCACGATGGGCCGCGGCGACGAGCGCGCGCAGTTTGTCCCGCTCGGCCGCGGGGAAGGGGCCCGCGCCGAGCCAGCTGAAGTCGTCGGTCCAGCTGCTGCTGATGAGCGGGACGAACGAGGCGCCGGCCGCGGTACCGAGGTCTTCGGGCCGGCCGTCGTAGAAGGCGTACCGGGTGCTCTGCGCCTCCATCGGGACGCGGACGGCGCGGTCGCCGGAGATCACGGGGGTGATCGCGCCGGGCCGTACCCGGCCGTGGTGGTACGACGTCAGCATCCGCCGGTAGTGCCGGAGCTGCCGGTCGAGTTCGAGGTAGGCGGCGGCCCCGTCCGTCTTGATGTCTATCAGCAGCTGCACCGGGTCGCGGTAGCCGGGGTGGACCGTGCCGTGGTTGGCCCGGACCCTGTCGAGCAGCGGGTCGAGGTAGAGCGATGCGAGGGTGCGGGAGGGGTCGAGGTCGGTGGCCTCGTGGGCGACGAGCAGTTCCCCGTCGACCAGGAAGATGTCGGCCTCGACGCTGGTGAAGCCGTGTGCGAGCGCGTCGTGCAGGGGGCGCGGGTGCAGGTAGTCGTTGTGCGCGTGGGCCCTGCGCAGCGCGCGGGTGCGGTGGTGCCGTGCGGCCGGGGACGCGGCCGCGGTGTCGGAGGCGGCGGCGGTCTGGGCCGGCAGGAACGCGCCTGCGGCCGCGGCGGCGAGTGCGGTGGTGACGACGGTTCGGCGGGTCGGGGACGCCATGGATTCTCCCGGGAGAGAGTGATGGACCGGACGGGCGGACGCGAACGAGTATGCGACGGTGATCACCTCGACGGGCAGGGCCCGCACAAGAGTTGCCCCGGTCGTCGTCCGCCCGTCGACTGTCGTTTTCTTGATCAGGCCGGGAGCGTCCAGCGCTGGTTGGCGGCGCCGGTGCAGGTGTAGATGCCGAGCGGGGTGCCGTTGGCGCTGCCGCCGCCGTAGGCGTCGAGGCACTTGCCGGTGGCGGGGTTGACCAGGGCCGCTCCGTCGGTCCGCCACTGCTGGGCGGCCGAGCCGTCACAGGCCGCGGTCCGTACGGTGGTCCCGCTCACGGCCATGCACCGGAACTGTGCGCGGAGGGTGCCGTCGGCTGCCCGTACCCAGTTCTGGTTGTTGCCGCCGGTGCAGCTCCAGAGGTTCAGCTGCGTGTCCGTGGTGCCGCCGGGGATGTCGACGCAGGCGCCTGCGACTCCGACGACGGATCCGGACGAGGAGTTGCCGATGCCGTCCTCGTGCACACTGCCGCCGCTCTGGCCCTTGACCGCGGCGTCGCCGGAGCACGTGCCGCTCACGCTGGTGGCGCCGAGGGCCGCGGTGACGGTGACGCCGCCCGCCGTGCCGCCGGGCAGGTCGAACAGGGCCTTGGAGTACGGCGAGTCGGCGCAGGTCGCGGCGTTGTTGTTCCAGTCGAAGTACTCGACCCAGTCGACCATTCCGCCGGTGGCGACCTTCGCGCCGGTGCCGATCTGCAGGCTGCCGAGGACGAAGGACGTGCCTGCCGTGGCATCGGTGATCGTGGCCCGGTACCAGCCTGCCGCGGTGTCGGGGGCGATGCGGAAGCGGTAGTGGTGCCCGGCCGTGAAGCGCTCGGCGAGCCGGCAGGTGTAGCCGGTGCCGCCCTCGGCGAAGGTCTGGCAGTACGTGCCGGGGTCGCCCGCCCGGCCCCCGGTGGAGTCCCAGAGCGAGAAGAGGAACAGGCCGCCGCCGGAACGGTTGCGCTGCATGCCGATGTAGCCGCCGACTCCATTAATGAATCCGAACTGGTGGGACCAGAAGACGTTCGCCCGGCCGGGGTCGGACTGGACGGTGGTTCCGAAGGTGACCTCGTCGAGCGGGGCCGTCCCGGACGGGAAGGTGTAGTTGCTGTACGAACCCGGGGTCTGGCCGGCCGCGCCGGCCGGACCGGCCAGGCCGAGGCAGACGGCGACCGCGAGAATCACCACCACGACGGTGGCGCGTGCTCGTTGCATGTCCCTGCTCCTTCACCGGACGAGTGGACACTTCATTTGTCATGGACTCGTCCACAAGAGTGATGGTGGGTCAGGTGCCGGGGCATGGACTTACGGGGTCGGGCTCATGGACTCCTGCGCCGTGCCGCCCGCCCCGCACACCGTCCGCCAGCCGACCGTGCGGTCGCACCAGCGTTCCAGGAGCACCCTGTCGTGGCCCACGGCCAGCAGTCCGGCCCCGGAATCCCGCCGGTAGCTCTCCACCACCTCGACCAGCGCGGCGGTCGTCGAGGCGTCGAGCATCGCGGTCATCTCGTCGCAGATCAGCCACCGCGGCCGCAGGACCAGCGCCCTCGCCAGACAGGCGCGCTGCAACTGGCCGTCGCTGACCTCGTGCGGGCGCCGGCCGAGCAGTTCGGCCGTGAGCCCGACGGCGGGTGCCAGTGCCGCCACCCGGTCCGGCACCTCCGCGCGGCGGCCGGTGGCCCGCAGCGGCTGGGCGATGAGTTCGCGCAGGGTGAGCCGGGGGTCGGCGGCGAGCCGGGGCTGCTGGAAGACGACGCCGACGGCGGTGCGCCGCTCACGCGGGGCGGCGTGCCGCCAGCCGCGTACCGGTTCGCCGTCGAGCACGACCGCGCCGGCGTACGGGCGGTGCAGCAGCGCGGCGACCCTGGCCAGGGTGGACTTGCCGCAGCCGCTCGGGCCCAGCAGTCCGACCGACTCCCCCGGCGCGATGCTCAGCGACGCCTCGCGTACGACGGGATCGCGGGGGTCGTATCCGGCGGTGACACGGGTGAGTTCAAGCACGGACCGGCTCCTCCCCGTCCGCCCGCACCTCGTGGTGGCAGGCTAGACGGCCGTCGAACGGGGGCAGTACGGCGCACCGGTCGTCGGCGCGACCGCAGCGGGCGGCGAACGCGCAGCCCTCGGGGAGCGCCCCGAGCTCCGGCGGCATGCCGGGGATCGGTACGAAGGCGCGCTCCGGCAGCGCGTCCAGGAGGCCGTGCGCGTACGGATGGCGCGGTCCCGGCTGCCCGAAGAACCGCTCGGCGTCGGCGAGTTCGACGATGCGGCCCGCGTACATCACGGCGACCCGGTCGGCGATCCGCTCGGCCGCCGCGAGGTCGTGGGTGATGAGCAGGAGCGCCCGGTCCCCGTCGGTGTGGCGGCGCAGTTCGTCCACGGTCCGCTCGACGAGGTCGCGGTCGAGTCCGGTGGTGGGCTCGTCGGCCAGGAGCAGGGGCGCGTCGCCGATCAGGGCGAGTGCGGTCGCGGCCCGCTGGGCGAGGCCGCCGGAGAGTTCGTGCGGATACCGGTCGAGGTGCCCGGCCGGGAACGAGGCGCGTGCGGCGGCCCGTTCGGCGGCCGGGCGCACGGCGGATCCGCGGGTTCCGGTCAGTTCGCGCAGGGTCTCCTCCAGTTGGGCGCGGACGGTGCGGACCGGGGTGAGGTGTGCGGCGGGGCTCTGCGGTACGAGTCCGATGCGGCGGCCCCGTACCGTGCGGGCGAGGGTCCGTTCATCGGCGGTGAGCAGTTCGGTGCCGTCGCCGAGGAGCGCCGAGCCCGAGGTCCGCGCATTGCCGGGGAGCAGGCCCAGCAGGGCCGAGGCCAGTACGGATTTGCCGCAGCCGCTCTCGCCGACCAGGGCCAGGCACTCCCCCGCGGCGAGGTCGAAGTGCGCGTCGCTGACGGCGGCGATGTGGCGCCCGCCGCGCATCCGGAATCGCACGGAGAGTCCGCGCACGGAGAGCACCGGCGGCTTCGGGCCGGGGCCTGAACCCTCCGGCGGCTTCGTGTCGGAATCGGAAGCGGGACTCATCGGCGCCTTCGGGCCGGGGGCGGTACTCACAGCATCAGCTCCGATCGGCGGCGTGGGTTGATCCGTTCCCGCCAGGCTCCGGCGAGGCCGGCCAGCGCGAGGGTCGGGACGATCAGGAACAGGCCGGGGAAGAGGGTCGGCCACCAGTCCCCCGCGAGCAGCGAGCCCCGGGCCGTCTGTACGAGGTTGCCCAGGCTCGCCTGATGGGTGGGCAGTCCGAGCCCGAGGAAGGAGAGCGCGGACTCGTGCCACATGGCGTGCGGCACCATGAGCACCGCGGCGAGGCCGGCCTGCGGGAGCACGGCGGGCAGCAGGTGCCGGACGACGACCCGGCCGCGCGAGGCGCCGCCGGAGACCGCCGCGTCGATGAACGGGCGGGAGCGCAGCGACAGCACCTCGGCGCGGACGATCCTCGCGGTCGACAGCCAGTGGGTGAGGGCGACGGACACGATCACCGGGCCGACGCCGGGCCGGAACATCGCGACGATGAAGATGCCGAGCAGCAGATGCGGCACGGACGATAAGGTGTCCACGAGCCGCATGACGACGCGGTCGGTCCAGCCGCCGAACGCCGCGGCCAGGGCGCCGACCGCGGTTCCGATGACGGTCGCGGTGAGCCCGGCGACGATGCCGACGAGCAGCGAGACGCGGAGCCCGTAGACGCAGCGCAGCAGCAGATCGCGCCCGACGTCGTCGGTGCCGAACGGGTGCTCCCAGGACGGTGGCCGGAGCTTGGCGGCGAGGTCGACGGCCTGTTGGTCGAGCTGGACCAGCGGCGGCACCAGCAGGACCGCGAGCAGCACCGCGCCGACGATCCCGGCGGAAGCGATCACGCGGACGCGGCGGGTGGTGCGGCGCGCGGGTCCGAGGTCGGCCTCAGCCATCGAAGCCCACTCTCGGGTCGGCGATCGCGTACAGCAGATCGGAGAGCAGGTTGCCGAGCACGACGGCCGCGGTGGCCAGCACCGTGAGCGCGGCCAGCAGCGGGAAGTCGACGGAGGTGGCGGCCTGCACGGTGGCGGCGGCGATGCCGGGCCAGCTGAAGACCGTCTCGACGAGCAGTGCGCCGGTGATGAGTTCGGGGACGCGGGAGCCGATGAGGGTGAGCACGGGCAGCATTCCGGAGCGCAGTGCGTGGCCGAGCAGTACGGTGCGTTCGCGCAGTCCGCGGGCGCGGGCGCCGCGCACCGGGTCCTCGTCGAGCGCGTCCGCGACGCCCTGGCGCACATAGAGGAAGAACCACGGCAGCTGGGAGATCCCGAGCACGGCCGCGGGGAGCACCAGATGGGTGGCGACCTGGCCGGGGGTGACGGTGTCGCTGGCCGCGTCGGTGAGGCCGCCGGCCGGGAGCACGCCGAGCTCCAGGGCGAAGAGCCAGATGGCGAGCAGTCCGAGCCAGAAGGCCGGGGCTGCTTCGAGGGTGTACGCGGCGGAGCTGACACAACGGTCGAGCAGGCGGCCGGGCCTGCGGGCCGCGAGCACGCCGAGGCCCGTGCCGAGGACAACCGCGACGGCGAAGGCGGTCGCGGCGAGCAGTACGGACCAGCCCAGGCGTTCGCCGATGACGTCGGCGACCGGCTGGCGCATCACGGCGGAGTCGCCGAGGTCGCCGCCGAGCGCGGCGGTCAGCCAGTTCCACCAGCGGGTGACGAGTGGCTGGTCGACGCCGAGGTTGGCGCGCAGCTGGTCGAGGTTCTCCTGCGAGGCGGTGAGGCCGGCGGTGCCCGCGTACGCCTTGACCGGGTCGAAGGGGGAGGCGGCGGCGACGGCGAAGACACCGAACGTCACGGCGGCCAGGACGGGGACGGCGAGCAGTGCCCGCCGTCCCGCCATCCTGCCCATCGGCCCCCAGGGGAGGCGGTGGTTCACTTCTTCGGGGTCCAGTCCTCGACGTTCCACCACGGGCCGGATGCCAGTCCGTGGTCGTGCGGTTCGACCTGGGTGGTGAGCGGACCGAAGCGGTCCTTCACGACGTAGAGGTGGTCGATGTGGGTGAGGAAGGTGTAGCCCGGGTTCTTCACCAGTTCACGCTGGACGGTGTCGTAGGCGGCCTTGCGTTCGGCGCTGTCACCGCTTCTGCGGCCCGATTCGAGGGCCCGGTCCACGGCCTTGTTGTCGTACCACGCCATGTTGTTGAAGCCGTCGCCCGCGAGGGAGGACTTCAGCAGGGTGTACTGGTCGAAGTCGGGGTCGGCGGGCGAGCCGCCGCCCGCGAGGACCGCGTCCTGCTTCATCCGCGGCTCGATGACCTCCCAGGTCCCGGCCTCGGTGGTGATGTCGATGCCGGCCTTCTTGGCGTCGGAGGCGTAGGCGAGCGCGTGGTCCTGGCGCAGCTTGTCGCCGGTGAGGTACCAGAGCGGGAAGGCGGCGCGTACGCCGTCCCTGGTGCGGATGCCGTCCTTGCCGGGCTTCCATCCGGCGTCGTCGAGGATCTTCTTCGCGGCGGCGAGGTCGTGTGGGCGTTCGGTGCCCTTGGTGAACCATGCGCTGTCGGTGGGGACGGGGCCGTAGGCGGGCCTGCCCTCGCCGTTGAGCAGGGAGTCGACCATGGCCTTGCGGTCGACGGCGACGTCGAGCGCGCGGCGGACGGCGATGTCGCCCGTGACCTTGTTGTGGGTCGGCAGGGTCACATTGCGGTAGTCGTACGTCGTGGCGGCGTACGTCCGGGTGCCGCTGCCGCGGGCGAAGCCCTTGGCCAGGTTGGGCGGCAGGATCGCGCCGTCGAGTTCGCCGGAGCGCAGCCGGGTGGCGCGCACGTCGTCGTCCTTGATGACCGCCATGGTGAACTTCTTCACCTTCGGCACGCCGCCCCAGTAGCCGGGGTTGGCCTTGAAGGCGATCTTCTCGCCCTTGGACCACTTGGTGAGCAGATACGGTCCGGTGCCTATGGGGTGGGTGGTGAATTCGCCGGTGTTGACGTCCTGCTTGCCCGCGATGTGTTCGGGGGCGATGGGCAGGACGGTGCGCTGGGCGAAGGGCGCGTAGGGGTACTTGAGCGTGAAGACGACGGTGTCGTCACCGGCCGCCTCGACGCTCTTCACCGCGTCGAGTTCGGTGCGGGAGGCGTTGTTGGTCTTCTCGTCGAGGATGGTCCGGTAGGTGAAGACCACGTCCTGGGCGCCGAACGGCTCGCCGTCGCTGAACTTCACGCCCTTGCGGAGCCGGTACGTGTACGTCAGTCCGTCGTCGCTCACCTCGGGCAGGGCGGTGGCGAGCGCGGGCCGCAGTTTCATGCCGTCGTCGAGGGTGAGCAGCCCGTCGAAGATCTTGGAGTTGCCGTCCTTGCCGTAGCCGAGCAGCGGGCTGAGGCTGTCGGGCTCATAGGCGATGCCGACCACCGCCGAGTCCGCCGCACCCGATCCGGAGCCGCCGCCGTCCGGGCCTCCCGGTCGCGAACAGGCCGTCGCGGTCGACAACAGCACGGTCGCCAGCGTCGCGGCGGCCGCTCCCCGTATCGGTCGGGCCGTCATACTCTGCACCCCTTATTGAAGATCGAATGTTATTGCGAAACTTTCGCAATTAAACAGCAGGTAAAGGGGTACCCGGTACCCCGCCGTCCGGGAAGACAGCGAAGCGGAGGCGCGTCTTCACGCGCCTCCGCTTCAAAACCCGCAATTGCGCGGGGTGTTGCCCGGTCTACGGAGCGGGCAGCTCCACAATTCCGGCGATGGTCTCGCGGTGCTGTCCGGCCGTGCCGTAGGCGACCGAGTCGGCCTTGGCCCGCTTCAGGTACAGATGCGCCGGGTGCTCCCAGGTCATGCCGATGCCGCCGTGCAGCTGGACGCACTCCTCTGCGGCGTGCACGGCGACCCCGGAGCAGTACGCCTGCGCGACGGCCACCGCCAACGGCGTGTCGGGGCTGCCGGTCGCGAGGGCGTCCGCGGCGTTGCGCGCGGCGGCGCGGGCCGACACGACCTCCAGCCAGAGCTGTGCCATGCGGTGCTTGAGCGCCTGGAACGAGCCGACCGGACGGTTGAACTGGTGCCGTTCCCGGGTGTACCGGACCGTCTCGGTCAGGCACCACTCGGCGAGTCCGAGCTGTTCCGAGGCGAGCAGTCCGGCGCCCGCCAGCAGGCCCCGGCGCACGGCGGCGACCGCGGACGCGCCGTCGGCCAGCCTGGTTCCGGCCGCCCCGTGAAGGGTGACGGTGGCGAGCGGCCGGGTCAGGTCGAGCGGTACGAGCGGCTCGACGGTGACACCCTCGGCGCCCGCCTCGACCGCGTACAGGCCGTCGGTCGTGGGCACCAGCAGCACATCGGCGGCGGCCGCGTCGGCGACGCCGGTCACCGTGCCCTCCAGCGTGTCGGCCATCACGCCGACCGGCTGTGCGGCGCCGGGCCGAGCGGCGGCGAACGGCACGGCGAGCACCGCGACCCCGCGGCCGGCGGCGAGTTCACCGAGGAGTCCGTCGGCCGGCCCCTCCTGCGCCGTCAGTGCGAGCAGGGTCTCCGTGGCGACGACCGCGCTGGTCAGATAGGGCGCGGGCGTGACGCTGCGGCCCAGCTCCTCCAGCACCACCGCGGCCTCGCGATGGCTCGCGCCCTGCCCGCCGAGCTTCTCCGGCACCAGCAGCCCGGCGGCGCCGATGTCGGCCGCGAGGGCCTTCCAGAGCTGCGGGTCGTACGGCGTGTCGGACTCGACGTGGGCGAGCATCGTCGGCGCGTCGCTCCGGTCGGCGAGCAGCGAGCGGACCGCTGCCCGCAGATCGTCCTCGGCCTGCGAGTACAGCAGATCGGGGGCGTGGGTCTCTTCGGTCGGTGCGGTCATCGGGCCAGGTCCTTCCAGGGGACGTCCTTGTCGTTGCGCGGCTCGGCGGGCAGGCCGAGGACGCGCTCGGCGACGATGTTGAGCAGCACCTCGCTGGTGCCGCCCTCGATGGAGTTGCCCTTGGAGCGGAGGTAGCGGTAGCCGGCGTCCCGGCCGGTGAAGTCGACGAGCTCCGGCCGGCGCATGGTCCAGTCGTCGTACAACAGCCCTTCCTCACCGAGCAGTTCGACTTCCAGGCCGCTGATCTCCTGGTTGAGCCGGGCGAAGGCGAGCTTCATTCCGGAGCCTTCGGGGCCGGGCTGTCCGGCGACGAGCTGCTGGCGCAGCCGGGTGCCGGTGAGCCTGGCCACCTCGGCCTCGACCCAGAGGGTGAGCAGCCGCTGGTGGAGGTCGTGGGTGCGCAGTTCGGGGCGTTCGCGCCAGGTGCGGGCGACCGGGCCGATCATGCCGCCCTCGCGCGGGATGCGTGCCCCGCCGATGGAGACCCGCTCGTTCATCAGCGTGGTCTGTGCGACCTTCCAGCCCTCGCCGACCGGGCCGAGGCGCCTGCTGTCGGGGATGCGTACGCCGGTCAGGAAGACCTCGTTGAACTCCGCCTCGCCGGTGATCTGGCGCAGCGGCCGGACCTCGACGCCGGGGTCGGTCATGTCGCAGATGAAGTAGCTGATGCCGCGGTGCTTGGGCAGGTCCGGGTCGGTGCGGGCGATGAGGATCGCCCAGCGGGCCAGGTGGGCGCTGGAGGTCCAGACCTTCTGCCCGTCGACCACCCAGTCCTCTCCGTCGCGGACGGCGCGGGTGCCGAGGGCCGCTAGGTCGGAGCCGGCGCCCGGTTCGCTGAAGAGCTGGCACCAGACCTCCTCGCCGACCCACAGCGGTCGCAGGAAGCGCTGTTTCTGTTCGTCGGTGCCGTAGCCGAGGACGGTGGGTGCGGCCATGCCGAGGCCGATGCCGATCCGGCGCGGGTCGTTGTCGGGGGCGCCCGCCGCAGCGAGTTCGGCGTCGACGACGGGTTGCAGGGAGCGTGGCGCGTCGAGTCCGCCGAGGCCGGCCGGGTAGTGCACCCAGGCCAGTCCGGCGTCGAAGCGGGCCTTGAGGAATTCGGTGCGGCCGGTGGTGGCCGGGGGGTGTGCGGCGAGCAGTTCCTGGGTGCGGCGGCGGAGTCCGGCCGCGTCGGGCGTGGTCATCGGGCGGCTCCTGACGGGAGGACGACGATCCGGCCGGTGCTGGTGCCGTCGGCGACCCGCTGGACGGCGGAAGCGGCACCGGCCAGCTCGACGCGTTCGCTGATCAGCGGCTTGATGACGCCCTGGGCGGCGAGCCGGGTGAGTTCGTCGTGGCAGGCCCGGACGGCGGCCGGGTCCTTGGTGTTGTACAGGCCCCAGTGGAGTCCGGTGATCGAGTAGTTCTTGACGAGTGGGTGGTTCAGCGCCGGGGTGGGGATGACGCCGCTCGCGAAACCGACGACGATCACCCGGCCCTCGAAGGCGATGCACTTCACGGACTTGGCGTAGGCGTCGCCGCCGACCGGGTCGTACACCACGTCGGCGCCGCGTCCGCCGGTGGCTTCCTTGACCGCGGTGACGATGTCCTCGCTGCGGCGGTCGATGACCAGGTCGCAGCCGAGCCCGGTGGCGGTCTTCGCCTTCTCGGGGCCGCCGACCACACCGATGACGGTGGCGCCGGCGGCCTTGCCGAGCTGTACGGCGGCGCTGCCGACCCCGCCGGCCGCCGCGTGGACCAGCAGGGTCTCGCCCGCCCGGAGGTGCGCCCTGCGGTGCAGGCCGAACCATCCCGTCTGGTAGCCGATGTGCAGTGCGGCGGCCTCGGCGTCGTCGAGGGCGTCCGGGGCGGGCAGCAGGGCCGCCCCGTCCGCGACGACGTACTCGGCGAACCCGCCGTTCGGCAGGGCGGGTGTGGCGAGCACGCGCCGTCCGTCCGCCGTCCGTCCGCAGATCTCCACTCCGGGGGTGAACGGCAGCGGCGGCCGCACCTGGTACTGGCCGCGGCAGAGCAGCGCGTCGGGGAAGTTGATGTTCGCCGCGAGCACCTCGATGAGCACCTGCCCGTCGCCGGGCGTGGGCCGGTCCGTCTCCTCCAGCCGCATCACCTCGCTCGGCTCGCCGTTCCGGTGCACTCGCCATGCCTGCATGAGGGGCCTCCACAACACTGTCGGCATTACCACTGCTCCGGCGCATACTAAGCGGTCGCTTGCCCCTCTGGGAACAACCTGCCGGTGCCGGTTCGTGCCGGACCCGGACATGGGTGCGCCCGGTCCGGGCCGAGGAGTCTCGGGCCGGACCGGGCGCGGGGCGGCTGCGGGCGCGGGTGTCAGCCCTGGCCGGCCACCACGATGTCGGCGATCCGCGGCGCCTGCGACCCGGCGCGCCAGGCGAGCCGCACCGCGTCGGCCGTGCGGCCCGACGTGTCCACCCGGGTGTACGGGCCGTCGAGCGTGCCGACGGTCCGCCAGGTTCCGTCGGTGCCGCGCAGCTGGATGTCGGCGCGGGCCGCGGACCCGGCCGGCTGGAGGACGGTGACGGCGGGCACGGCGCGCGCCGTGACGAGCCCCACCTCCAGCGTCTCCCCGGCCTCCGGCGCACGGGCCGCCCGGTAGACGGTGCCCGGGTCCCCGTCGGACGCCGCGCGCAGCGCGGATCCGGCCTCGGCAGGCGGTCCCCCGGTCACCGCGCCGTCCTCGGTCGGGACGCTGAACTCCCGTACGACGAGCCAGCTGTCCTGGCCTGCGGTCGCCCGTGCCCGTACGTAGCGTGCCTTCGTTCCGGCGGGGGCGGTCGCGGTGACGTCCGGCTTGCCGGAGAAGGCGGTGAGCTGCTGCCAGCCCTGCCCGTCGGCCGAGTACTCCAGCACCCCCTGGTGGAGGTAGTCCTCGGTACTGCCGGGCTTGCCCATGGCGAGGGCGACGGAGCCGATGTCCCGGACCCGGCCGAGGTCCACGGTGATCGCGTCACCCGCGGCGGGCGCCCCGTCGCTCCAGTAGTAGGTGGAGTCGTCGCCGTCGAGCATCCGGGCGACGGAGTTGCTCTGGTACGTGCCCAGGTTCGTCGAGGCCGTGGGCCGGCCGTTCACACCGAGGATCCGGTCGTGCTCGGCGTTCGCCGCGTCGATGAACCGGTCCAGGACGCCGTCGCCGACCAGGACCGGCACCTTGCGCCCGTCGAGCCCGGTGTAGGTGAAGGACTTCGCCTCGGTGACCTGCGCGGGCAGTTGCTGCCGCAGCTCCCAGGCCTGCGCACCCTTTCCGGCGCGGGCCGCCTCGACCATGCGCAGAGCGGTGCGGGCCGCGGTGGCCCAGGACCCGGTGGCGTCCAGCCAGGGGCCCGAGTCGGCGATGAAGCCCCGGTCCGGCAGGCCGTCGCGCAGCTGTCCGGGAGCCGCGCCGAGCTCGCCGAGTGCGGAGGCGAGCCGGGAGGCGTCGCCGGACTTCCAGTAGCGGGCGAACTCCGCCGCCAGTTCGGGGGCCTGGTCCTTGTTGAGCGCCGAGCTGTAGTTCACGTCGGCGAAGGCCCGCAGCGCCTTCCGGGTGCGCGGATCACCGCCCGCGTACTCCTTCAGGCCCTCGCCCCACGAGGTGCGGGGGTCGTACGCGGCGTCGTTCCACGAGTAGTCCGCGACCGTGTACAGCGCGAGCTTCGAGGCGTACGGCTGGATCATCGGGTTCGCCGTGATCCCGGCCAGCTTGCCGGGCAGGCCCTTCTCGCGGCCGCTGAACGGGCCGAGCAGCAGCCGGTTCGTCGCGTAGTCGTTGACCGGGTAGTTGTCCCAGGTCAGGATCGGGTGGTTGAAGACCGTGCGGGCGGCCTCGGCCTGTGCGACGGTCATGGTCGGCGCGACCACGCCGACGCCCGTCCACTCGACCAGGACATCGGGGTCGAGCTGCTCGGAGAGCGCCTTCTTGTACGGCGAGGCGGAGACGTTGTAGTACTCGGTCGGGACCATCTGGAGCGGCTGGGCGCCCGGGTGGGTGGCGATGAACTCCTTGTTGACCCGGTTGAGCAGATACGCCTGCGCCGCACCCGCCGCACCGCCGCCGGTCCCCCACTTCGCCTTGTCCTCGGCGCAGTTCCAGTCGGTGTAGCTGATGTCGTCGAGCGGCACCGCGAAGGTGCGTACGCCGATGTCCCAGATGGTCCGGAACTTCTCCACCAGCGCCTTGGCGTCGGCGTCCGAGCTGTAGCAGACGGAGAGGCCGGGCGAGAGCGCGTAGGTGAACTCCACATGCCGCTGCGCGGCCCGGTCGGCGAGCTCCTCGATCTGGGCGAGCCGGTCGGCCGGGTAGGCGTCGCGCCACTTCGCGCGGAGGTAGTCGTCGTCCTTGGGCGAGTAGACGTAGATGTTCATCTTGTGCTCGCCGTAGTAGTCGAGCTGGTCGAGGCGGGCCTCGTGCGACCACGGCGTGCCGTAGAACCCCTCGATGACGCCGCGCAGCGCGGTGCCGGGCCAGTCGCGCACGGCGAGCCCGGCGACGCCGGCTCCCGGGTGCCCGGCGTCCGGCAGGATCTGACGCAGCGTCTGCGCGGCGTAGTACGTGCCCGTGGTGTCCTTGCCCGCGAGGACGATGCGACCGGCGCCGATGCCGAGCACATAGCCGTCGGCGGGCAGCGCGTCCGGGCCCTCGATCCGCTGCGCCGCGAGTGCGGCGGAGTCGCCGACATGGACGGTGAGACCGTTCCGGGCGGGTCTGTCGGCGCGTACGACCCGGTGGGCGCCGGCCCGGCGCAGCGCGCTCTCCACGACCTGGAGGGCGGACTCGTCGGAGGTGTCGCCCGCCACCAGGGTGACGGTCGGGCTGATGGTGATCCGGTCGGTCCGGGGCTTCACGGACTGCGGGGTCGGCGTGATGGCGGGGGCCGTGCGGCCGGCCGCGGCCCTGGCCGGGGTAGCGGCGGGGGCGTCACCGGCTGCCTGGGCGGCCGGGACGGCGGCCAGCAGACCGCCGACGAGCAGGGTCGCCGCCGTGCCGAGCGCGGTGAGACGGGGTGGGCGAGGCGTCACAGGTCCTCCATTGATCACTCAAGTCATCAGAGTCGCGCAACAGAACATGACCGAATTCAACAGCCTGGCGCTGACATGTCAATGGTCTGGACAACATCGACACGCGGACCTGCGGTTTTTCCTCCAGAAGCACTACCCTCGCACGCGCGACACCGAACACGCGCCACCGGGATTCCGGGTGGAACCCGGACCCGGATCAGCGGGTGAACAGCTCGAACGTGACGGCCGGACGACCGCCGAAACGCTCCCCCTCGGCCCGCGCGTGATCGGTCAGGAAGGTGCGGCAGTACGCCTCGGGGTCCTCGTCCGTCAGGGCCTCGATGTACGTACGGTGCGCCAGCAGCGACTTCACCGAGCGCTCCAGCCCGGCCGTCGCGTCGACGGCGTGGGTGGGCGCGTCCGACCCGGCGACCGCGACCCATCGCACCCCGTTCCACGGCCGGAGCCCCGACTCCGCGAGTTCCGGAAAGATCCAACGATTGCCCGCGTCGGCGACGGCGTCCAGGGTGGCACGGCCGACCGCGCGGTGGTCGGGGGTGTTCCAGGCGACGCCGCCCCAGGTGTCCCGGTGATTGAGCGTGATGACCAGCTCGGGGCGGCACTTGCGGATGGCGGCGGCGATGTCCCGGCGCAACGGGAGGCCGTACTCGATCACGCCGTCCCGGTGATCGAGGAACTCCACACCGGAGACACCGACGACGGCGGCGCTCGCCCGCTGCTCGCGCTCGCGCAGCGGCGCGCACTTCTCCGGTTCCAGTGTGCCGATGCCGGCCTCGCCGCGGGTGGCGAGGAGGTAGGCGACCTCACGGCCCTCGTCGGTCCAGCCCGCGATCGCCGCCGCGCAGCCGTACTCCAGGTCATCGGGGTGCGCGACCACCGCCAGGGCGCGCCGCCAGTCGGTGGGCATGGGCTCCAGCTGCTCCGTCATGCCGGCAGGCTATCCGCCGCCGATCGGTCCCGCCCCGTGTTCCAGGAGCACCTCCCCCGGCGTCGCGTACGTCTCACCGCACTCCAGAAATACCCCCTGGGGTATTGGTGTTAGCCTGGTACAGAGATACCCCCTGGGGTAAAGCATCACGGAAGGAGCCGTGTCGTGTTCTTCGTCGACACCATCGAGACCGCGGGCCTCGGCAACCGCAGCTATCTGGCCGGTGGACAGCGGGCCGCCGCGGTCGTGGACCCGCCGCGCGACATCGACCGGGTCATCGCCGCCGCCGCCCGGCGCGGCGTACGGATCGCCCTGGTGGTGGAGACTCATCTGCACAACGACTACGTGACCGGCGGCCTGGAGCTCGCGCGGGTCACGGGGGCGCGCTACCTGGTGCCCGCGGCGGCGCAGGTCTCCTTCGACCGGGTCGCGGTCGCGGACGGTGACATCACCCCGGTGGACGACGGCCTCGCGCTGCGCGCCCTCGCCACCCCCGGACACACCCCGCACCACACCTCGTACGTGCTGGCGGAGGACGGCCGCGACGTGGCCGCCTTCACCGGCGGTTCGCTGCTGATCGGCAGCGTGGGCCGGCCCGACCTGGTGGAGCCCCGGCTCACCGCCGAACTGGCCCGTGCCCAGCACGCCTCCGCGCACCGGCTCGCCGCCGAACTGGCGGACTCGGTGCCCGTACTGCCCACGCACGGTTTCGGCAGCTTCTGTTCGTCCTCGCAGGCCGAGGGGTCGGCCACGACGATCGGCGACGAGCGCCGCCAAAACGACGCGCTGGTCAAGGACGTGGACACGTTCGTCGCCGAGCTGCTCGCCGGTCTGGACGATGTCCCCGCGTACTACGCGCACATGGGCCCGGCCAACGCCGCGGGGCCGGCCCCGCTCGATCTGACCCCGCCCCGGCCGGCCGACGCCGAGGAGATATCCCGGCGGCTGGCCGCGGGCGAGTGGGTGGTGGACCTGCGCAGCCGGGTCGCGTTCGCCGAGGGGCATGTCGCCGGATCGTTCAACTTCGAGGGCGACGGCCCGCTCGCGACGTATCTGGCCTGGCTGATCCCGTGGGGCCGGCCGGTCACCCTGCTGGCGAGCACCGCCGCCGACATCGCCCACGCGCAGCGGGAACTGTCCCGGGTCGGGATGGGACGTCCGGTGGCCGCGGCCACCGGCGGTCCCGAGGACTGGACTGGCCCGGCGACGGCGCTGCGGTCGTTGCGCAGGTCCGACTTCGCGGGTCTGGCGGCGGCCCGGGAGCGGGGCGAGGACCCGGTGGTGCTAGATGTCCGCAGGAAGACCGAGCACCTCGGCGGTGCGATCTCGGGGGCGGTGCACATCCCGCTGCACGAGCTGCCCCGGCGGCTGGGCGAGGTGCCGCCCGGCGTGGTGTGGGTGCACTGCGCGGGCGGGGCACGGGCGGCGATCGCCGCGTCGATGCTGGATGCGGCGGGGCGCGAGGTGGTGGCCGTCGACGACGGATTCGGCGCGGCGGCCGGGGCCGGCCTGGGTGTCGCAGCTCCCGTGACCGCTTCCTCCGCGACGTGACCGCACTGATCGTGGCGCTGGTCGCCGGTGCGGTGGTCGGCCTGGCGCTCGGCGGGCTCGGGGGCGGCGGGAGCGTGCTCGCCGTCCCCGCGCTGATCTATCCGCTCGGCTTCACCCCGGCCGCGGCGACCACCGCCGGACTGCTCATCGTCATCGCGACGTCCCTCACCGGGCTGGTCGCCCATGCCAGGGAGGGCGGGGTCCGCTGGCGTACCGGAGGGCTCTTCGCGGCGGCCGGGATCGTTCCGGCCGCGGTCGCCGGGGCGCTGTCAGTACGTGTCCCGGCCGGGGCGCTGACCGCGGGGTTCGCCGTACTCGCGGCGGTCGCCGCGGTACGGATGCTCCGGCCCCGGACCGGTCCGGGGCAGCGGGCCGGAACCGATGCGGGCGGCGCGCCCGCCGGACGGGTCGCACGGACGGGTGCCGGGCTCGGCGCGGTGACCGGGTTCCTCGGGGTGGGCGGCGGATTCCTGGTGGTCCCCGCACTGGTCACCGTGGTCGCCCTCCCGATGACCGCGGCGGTCGGGACCAGCCTGCTGGTCATCACGGTGAACTCCGTGGCCGCGCTGGTCACCCGACTCGCCACACCCACCACGCTGGACTGGGCGGTGATCGCCCCGTTCACGGCGACGGCGGTGCTCGGTGCCTGGGACGGGCGGCGGCTCGCCGCGAAGGTGTCCACGGCCGCCCTGCAACGGATCTTCGGCGCGGCGCTGCTGGCCGTGGCCGTGTTCATGCTCATCGACGCCGTGGCATGAGCCACGGCGCCGCCCCCGGCCGGCTCAGGCCAGCGAGAGGAAGAGCTTCTCCAGCCGCGCCCGCATCCGGTCCCGGTCCTCCGGTTCGCTGCCGCCGTCGGCCATGCAGTGCTGGAGACCCGTCGCGATGATCGCGAAACCGGCCCGGTCCAGCGCCCGGGACACCGCCGCCATCTGCGTGATCACGTCCTCGCAGTCCCGGCCCTCCTCGATCATCCGGATCACTCCGGCGAGCTGGCCCTGTGCGCGGCGAAGGCGGTTGAGGACCGACTTCAGTTCGTCGGCCGCCATGTCGAGTTCCACACATCCTCCTCCTGATACCCCAAGGGGTATTCTAGCCCGACCGGGGAAGGGCGGACCGAGTTCCTCCCGAGCCCCGGTGAACGAAAGGAAACACAGCTCGTGACCAGCCCCGTCTCCCTCTCCCCCGCCCAGGCCGCGGCCCGTCTCGCGGAGTTCACCGTGATAGATGTGCGGGCCCCCGGCGAGTACGCCTCCGGGCACGTTCCCGGTGCGCTGAACATCCCGCTGGACCGCCTCTCCGAGGCCGTGCCCGCGCTGAAGTCCGCAGCGGCCCGCGGCCCGCTGCTGATGGTGTGCGCGTCCGGGGTCCGCTCCACCCGGGCCTGCGACATTCTCGCCGCCGCCGATGTCGACGCCGCGACGCTCTCCGGCGGCACCTCGGCCTGGGAGGGTGAGGGACGCGACCTCGACCACCCCGCCGGGGCCCGTGCGACCTGGCCGATGGAGCGTCAGGTGCGGCTCGCCGCCGGTTCGCTCGTGGTGGCCGGTCTGCTCGCCGGGGTGCGGTTCCCGGCGGCGCGCTGGATATCCGCCGGGATCGGCTCCGGCCTGGTGTTCTCCGCCGTGAGCAACACGTGCGGCATGGCGGCGGCCTTGTCGAAGCTGCCGTACAACCGCGCCCCGCGCTCGGCCGCCGGTCTGGACGACACGCTGCACGCCCTTCGGAGCTGACGCCGTGAGCGGGAGGAGCCGGCCGTCCGGCTCCTCCCGCTCACAACCAGGGTCCGGACCGCCCACGACCAGGGCCGGACCACTCACGAGCAAGGTCAGACGTCGTCCCGGACCAGGGCGAGCAGCCGGTCCAGCACCCGCGGCCCGCCCGCGCGCAGCCCGTCGTGCTCGAACTCATTGGTCACCCAGGTGCGCAGGCCCCGGATCGACGCGGCCGTGCGCAGCGCGTGTTCCGTGTCGACGTACATGTCGTCGTGGTACACGGCCGCCGCGACCGGCACCTGATTGGCCGCCAGGCGCTCGGTGTCGTACAGCGGCGCCCAGTCGGTGCGGGCGGCCAGCAGCCCGGCGGTCTCGCGCAGCGGGCGCAGCGCCGGGTCCACCTCGAAGTGCCAGGGGTGGATGCTCTCCCCGGTGAAGAGCACCGGGCCGTCGCCCTTGAGCGCCGCGGCCGCGTCGAACTGCGGGAATTCGGCACGGACCCGCTCGGCGGACCAGTCGGTGGGCCGCTCGTCCTGGCCGTAGATCGCCTCGTGGAGCAGCGCGTACAGCGGGTGTCCGGCGAACGAGGAGGCCGTGCGCACGGCCTCCTGGAAGGTGTCGGAGAGCTCGGTGCCGTGCGGGGTGCGGACGAAGGCGTTCTCCAGCAGGTAGTGCAGCTGGTGGCTGCCGCTGCCGCCGCCCAGCATGATGCCGAGGGACTGGAACCCCTCGGCGGTCAGGCGGTGTCCCGCGCTGTCGATGGGATGTTCGAGGAGATGGGCGGTGATCTCCCGGGCGCGCTCGACGTCCTGCGGGTAGCGGGCGTAGTGCGCGGCGACCTTGCGCTCGATGCGGGGGTAGGCGGCCCGGTACACGTCGTCCGCGTGCGCGTCGAGGGAGGGCAGCCCGCCGGTGATCAGGACGGCCTTGAGCCCTTCGGGCGCGGCCGACAGATAGCGGACCGCGCAGAAGCCGCCGAAGGACTGGCCGAGGACCGTCCACGGTTCGCCGCCGGTCAGCTGCGGGCGGATCAGCTCGCAGTCGCGCACGATGCTGTCGGACCGGAAACGGGTGAGGTAGTCGGCCTGCTCGCGCGGGCCGCCGCGCAGCGGCAGGGTCTGCCGGTTGGCGGGGGTGGAGAGGCCGGTGCCGCGCTGGTCGAGCAGCAGCACCCGGAACTCCTGCACGGCCCGCCCCAGCCAGGCCTCCGTGCCGACGAACCGCCGGGCACCGAAGCCGGGACCGCCCTCCAGATAGACCAGCCACGGCAGCTCCTCGCCGGTCCGGCCGCTCGCCACGGCCTCCCTGCCGAAGACTTCGATCTGCTCACCGCCCGGATCGCTGTGGTCGAGCGGGACCGTGAAATAGCGGTCGGTGAAGACGATGCCGGGGTGCCGGTAGCTGCTCACAAGGTGCTCCTGATTCAGATGTGCCACGGACAGTTCAGCACACGGCACCGACACGGACGGTCGCGGCCCGTGTGCGGGGCGCCCGGGTACCTCCTACCGTGCAGGCATGATCCGGTTCGAGCAGGTCGGCAAGGTGTATCCGGACGGTACGACCGCGGTCGACGAGCTGTCCTTCGAGGTCGCCGAGGGCGAGCTGGTCACCCTCGTCGGGCCGTCCGGCTGCGGCAAGACGACGACCATGATGATGGTCAACCGGCTGATCGAACCGTCGTCGGGCCGGATTCTCGTCGACGGCGAGGACATTTCCGGGGTCGACCCGGTGAAACTACGCCGCCGGATCGGCTACGTCATCCAGCAGGTCGGTCTCTTCCCGCACCGCACGGTCCTCGACAACACCGCGACCGTTCCCGCACTGGTCGGCTGGAAGCGGGCGAGGGCCCGGGAGCGGGCGGCCGAGCTGCTGGATCTGGTGGGCCTGGACCCGAAGACGTACGGTTCCCGCTACCCCGCGCAGCTCTCCGGCGGCCAGCGCCAACGGGTGGGGGTGGCAAGGGCGTTGGCAGCGGATCCGCCGGTGCTGCTGATGGACGAGCCGTTCGGTGCGGTCGACCCGGTGGTGCGCGAGCGGTTGCAGAACGAGTTCCTGAGCCTGCAGGCGACGGTTCGCAAGACGGTCCTGATGGTCACCCATGACATCGAGGAGGCGGTCCGGATGGGCGACCGGATCGCGGTGTACGGGGAAGGGCGCATCGAGCAGTTCGACACCCCGGGCGCCGTGCTCGGGGCACCCGCGACCCCCTACGTGGCACGGTTCGTCGGCGCCGACCGGGGCCTGAAGCGGCTCTCGGTCACCACGATCGAGCCGGAGGACCTGGAGGAGCCGCCGGTCGCCCGGCTGGACGAACCGGCCGGCACCGCGGCGGCCCGGCTGGGCGGGGCGGGTGCGCGCTGGGCGGTGGTGCTGAACGGCGAGGGCGACCTGCACGGCTGGGTGGCGGCGGACGCGCTGCGGATCGCCGGCGAACACGGCACGGTCGGCGAACTGGCCCGCAGGATGGATGCCTGGGTTCCGGTCGGCGCCCCGCTGAAGCAGGCGTTCAGCGAGATGCTCCAGCACGACGCGGGGTGGGTGGCGGTGCTGGACGGCTCCCGGTTCCTCGGCGTGCTGACCCCAGCCAAGCTCCACGAGGCCCTGCGCCGCTCCGTCGACGCGGACGCACGGGGCGTGGCCCGGGACGAGGTGCCGTTCGACTCGGTCGCGGACGCGTAGGGGGCGGGACGCGGGCCCCCGCCCCCTACGCGGGCGAGAGCCCGGGTGGACGTGTCAGAGACAGGTGGCGGCGGTCACGCAGAAGCCGCCGAGGGCGACGGCCCACACGTAGGGCAGGGTGCGGATCATCACCTGCTGCGGGGTGACGCCCGCGTACTGCGCGCTCCACACGGTCTGGGTGCTCGTGGGGTCGGCGACGCCGAATACCTGGTTGTACGAGGTGGCCAGGCCCAGCACCGCGGTGGCGGGGTAGATCCCGGCGGCGATCAGGACACCGGCGATGCCCGCGCCGAGACCGAAGACGTTGAGCGGTCCCCGGTAGAGGCAGAGCGGCACCAGGACGGTGAAGACGAGCACGAAGAGCACCGCGTTCTGCGGGCTGACCGCCTCGACGAGGGGTTCCAGCGCCTCGATCGCCCCGGGCAGTTTCACGGCCGCGAGCAGGATGCCGATGGCGATGAACAGGGTGATCGGTGCGGCGGCCACCTCGAAGCCGCCGTAGAGGGTGCGCAGCAGCCGCTTGTTCATCTCGCGCGGCCGGGTGGTGGTGACCAGGCAGTACAGCACGCCGGCGAGCAGCGAGGGGATGATGGCCACGTCGAGGCCGAGGGCCAGCACCAGCGGTACGACCGGGGTGAGCAGCGCGTACCAGGCGGCGTCGCCGAGCCGGGCGCGCCGGCCGGAACGCGGTTCCGGGGTGAGGGACTTGGCGGACCAGGCGTGCTCGACGCCCCGGCGGCGGGACTCGACGAGGACGAAGAGGACCGCGGCGGCCAGCGCGAACGGGAACAGTTTGATCATGAAGCCGCGCACGGTGGGGATGGGCAGTTCGAGGGCCGTCGAGAAGAACTGCCAGACGGGGAGTTCGAACGGCATGCCCGCCGCGATGCCCATGAGGATGGTGCCGGCCGCGGTGACCTTGGGGATGCCGACGGCGATCATCGCGGGGATGCCGATGATTCCGGCGAGCATCGCCGCGGGCGCGGAGCCCGTCACCGTACCGACGAGGGTGGAGACGGCGAGGACGCCGAGGGCCACCACGACCGGGCGGTCGCCGCCGAATTCGACGATCTTGCGGACGAGGGTGCCCGCGATGCCGGTCTCGTCCAGGAGCTTGCCGAGCCAGGAGCCGAGCAGGATGGCGATCATGGTGGCGGCGAGGGCGGATGCGCCTTCCTGGAGGACGGTGTCCAGGACGCTGTTCTTGCCGGTGAGCGGGGCGCCCGCGACGAGGGCGATGACGACGGCCAGGACGACGAGCGCGAAGGCCGTGGGGAGTTTCCGGGTGAGCATCGCGGCGACACCGGCCGCCATGACGAGGAGGATGACGACGCCCATGGCGTTACTTCTCTCTTCCGTGCGCGTGCGGGGCAGTGGTGTGGTGCGCGCCGGCCGTGGCGAGTGCGGCGGTCAGCAGCAGTGGGCTGCGGCCGAGTCCGCAGGCGGTGCGGGCGTGGGCGTGGGCGGCGATCTCCTCGGCCCCGGCGACATGGCCGTACAGGCGTCGGCGTCCCAGCCGCAGCACGACATGCCCGAGTGCCTCTTTCAGCGCTGCTTTCGCGGTGCCGTGGTGGAGCTGTTCGTGGACGGCCTCGTGTGCGAGGGCCGCGGCGCGCACCGAGCCCGCCGGGTACCAGTGGCGCCAGCCGTTCTCGTCGACCAGTGCCTCGGCGCGGGCGACGGTGTCGGTGTACAGCTCGACGGTCGCGGGGCGTGAGGTGTAGCGGGCGAGGAGGCCGTGTTCCAGCCCGCCGTCGCGTTCGACGACCCGGGCGCGGGACGGGGCGGGGGCGAGCCGGGCGCCGAACTCCGTTGCCACGGTGGCCCAGTGGCGCAGCAGTTCGCGGTCGCGTCCTTCGTGCGTGGGGGTGGCCGCCAGGAGCCGTACGCCGAACTCGATGTCGTCGGTGGCGGCGAGGCCGACGGTGGTGGTCATGTTCTCGCCTCCACGACCGCGACCACGGGCTCGTCCGCCGCGCGGGTGCCGAGTTCGCTGCGGGCCAGGGCGAGCAGGGGCTGCGGGTCCAGTACGCCGGAGAGGTCGGCGATGCGGGAGCCGAGGAGCAGCCGCAGGGCGGGGGCGCGGACCCCGCCGTCGCCGTACGAGGTGGCCTCGCCGACGAGCCGGGCGAGCGTCTCGGGGGCGGCGGCGACGGTGGTCGTCTCGACCAGGGCGTCGGGGGCGTGCAGCCGGACGACGCCGTCGGCGTCGACGACCCGGACGGGATGCCGGGTGGTTCGGAAGCGGCGCCGGACCTCGGTGCCGTAGACGGTGTGGGCGGGGGTGGTGGCGAGGATGCTCACGTCCGCCGGGTCGGCCTTGAGGCTGGCCGCGGCGGCACGCAGCCGTTCGTTCCCGTCGGCGCGGTGGGCGCGGTCCTGGGTGCGCAGTTCGGTGGCGCCGGTGGCCACCGCCCGTACCGTGCTGGTCTGCGGGTCCACCGTCACCTCCACCTCCACGCCGTCGGCGGCGGCGCCCTGGGCGACGACGGCCGCCTCGGCCTCGGCGCGGACGGCGAGGATCTGTTCCTGGCCGGCGCCCGGGATGATCCGCTCGATCTGCTCGCGGACCAGCGCGAGGGCGACTCCGATGGGGCTGATGACCTCGCTGTGCCGGGCGATCCGGCCCTCCTGGCCGGTGACGGAGGCGAGGTGCGGGGTGACGGACGCGGCGCCCCCGCCGCCGCCGACCAGGACCGCGGTGTCCTTCTCCAGCCGGTAGTCGCGGATCATGGCGTCGGTGACGGCTCGGACCTGTTCGGTGCCGGCGTCGAGGAGCCGGGCCGCCGCGGTGGCGACATCGGTGGACAGCGCGGCGGCCAGCGGGGCCAGCGCTGCGCGGGCCACGTCCTGGTCGCAGCGGGCGAAGTCGTCCTCGGGTACCCGGCCCAGTGCGTTGGCCGCGCAGGTCATCGTGATCGCGTACCGCCCGCCGGCCGCGTCGATCACGGCGTAGTCGTCGGGGTCGCCGTCCATCGGCCGGACGGTGGTGATCCGCGCGTCGCGCAGTTCGTCGAGGGTGGCGAAGCAGGCGTACGGCAGTCCGGCGATGTGCGCGCTGCGGGGCCCGACGCCGACGACCTTGCCGCCGTCGATCCGGACCATGGACCCGCCGCCGACACCGACGGTCCGTACGTCGAGCGCGGAGAGGTAGGACGCCTTGCCGAGGATGGTTGCGTGCCGGACGGCGACCTTGCCCCGGCGCACGACACTGATGTCGGTGGAGGTGCCGCCGGTCTCCAGGAACAGGCCCTCGCTGATCCGTTCCTGCATCAGCGCGCCCGCGACCCCTGCGGCGGGGCCGGAGAGCACGGTCAGCAGCGGACGCCGGCGCATCTCGTCGAGCGACATCACCCCGCCGTCGCACCGCATCACCATCAGCGGCGCGTTCACCCCGGCCTTGGTGATGGAGGAGTCCACGAGGTCGGCGGTGGCCAGCATGCGCGGCAGGATCGCGGCGTTGACCACGGCGGTACGGGTCCGCTTGGCGAGTCCGTACAGCGAGGTGATCTCGTGCGCGGCCGTCATCGGCAGTCCGCGCGGGCGGGCCGCTTCGAGGACCGCCTGCTCGCCCTCCGGCCGGTCGACGCCGAACGGTTCGCTGGCGACGAGGACTTGGGCGCCGTCCCGGGTGACGGTGTCGACGGCGGTGCGCACCTGGTCCGCGTCCTCGGGGTCGGCCACATGGGCGTAGGCGAGCGGAAGCCGCTTGCCCGGGGCGAGTTCGAGTCTGCCGAGCGAGGCGAGCCGGCGGGTGAGCACGGCGCCGGGGCCCGTACCGATGCCGATCAGCCCGACGGTGGCGACATCGCCCTCCAGCAGGGCGTTGGTAGCCTGTGTCGTGCCGTGGGCCAGGAAAGCGACGTCCTCGGCGGCGCGGCCGGTCTGTTCCAGCAGTCGGTCGAGTGCCTCGACGATGCCGTGGGCGACGCCGTCCTCGTGGTGGTGGCTGGTGGGAACCTTCACCTGCCCCAGCAGTTCGAGGGTCGTGGCGTCTACGGCCACGGCGTCGGTGAAGGTTCCGCCCACGTCGATACCGACGCGGATGCGGTGGGTGGTCATGGCTGGGCACCTCCTTGTGCGGGTGGGTTGATGCGCGGGCGGGCCG
>NZ_ML123048.1:178354-214815 GCF_003846175.1 Streptomyces sp. ADI95-17
TGGGACAGGTGGAGCTGTCCCACCCGGCGATTCACGGTTGCGGCGCCTTTGGTCAGTAGCCGCGCACGTCGGGCCAGTGGCGCTGGACCCCGTCGCGGTCCAGGAGCCGCGCGAACGCCTCGTACCGCTTGTCCTCGGACTGGACCTGCCGCGGTTCGACGCCCTCGGTCAGGCAGTGGGCGGCCAGGGCACCGGCGACCTCGCCGATGTTCCACTCCACCGGGTGGAGCCGGTAGCAGCCGTTGGTGATGTGGGTGGTGCCGATGTTCTTGCCGGCCGGCAGCAGATTGCGGACGCGGCGCGGTACGAGGGCACCGAGCGGGATCTCGAACGGGACCGAGCCGATGTCGATGTAGTTGTCACCTCCGGTGGAGGGGTGCAGATCGATGCGGTAGCTGCCGACGCCGACCGAGTCCCGGTGCCGTGTTCCGCCGTGCGGGCCGACGATGTCGATCGAGACATCGTGCTCGGTGACGGTGGTGACGGCCTTGATGCGGCGGGACTCGCGTACGTACGGGGCCTTGGCGAGGCCGTCCTCGGTGCCGGTGATGTCGGGGCGGATCCGCAGACCGGGGAATCCGGTGCCGCCGTCCTGGCGGGGGGCCTCGGTCTGGAGCCAGTACAGCAGCGAGAGGGACAACTGCCGTGCCTCGGCGACCGCTTGGGCGGACACCTCTTCACCGGCTCCGATCAGGGGCTTGAGCCAGTAGTCGTTGAGCGGCCAGTTGACGAGCGTGATGTCGGAGCCGAAGGCGCCGGGGCGGTGCATGCCCCGGGCGAGGATGCGGCGGAAGCCCCACAGTTCCTTGTCGCCCGCGTCGGCGCTCTGGTCGGCGCTGACGGCGAGCGGGTGGATGTCCGGGTTGGGGACGAAGGAGCGCGGCACGGATTCCAGCGTGCGGGGGTCGGGTGCCTGGAAGCCGAGGAGCGGGCCGGGCCAGAAGTCGGGGCGGTAGGAGCGCCAGAAGTCGTAGTCGGCGGGGCGGTCGACGGTGTGGTTCTCGCCCTCGTGGTGGGAGAGCGCGAAACACACGGTGATGCCCTGCTGGTTGAGCGGCTGGGCCTCTTCGGGGGCGTGCGGTTCGTCGAACTCGCCGCGCGCCTCGGCGCCGATGGCGTACTCGACGCCGCCGAGTTCGAGGAGTTCACCGGTCTCGGTGGCGTCGATGACGTAGCGGGCGGTGACGGTCTCGCGGTCACCGGTGCGCAGGTTCTCCAGGGTGACCGCCCGGATGACATCGTTGTCCGCCTCGGCGGCCACGGCCCGGTGCTCGGTGAGCAGGGTGAGACGGCCCGCCGCGCGGTGCGGTGCGAGCATCGCCTCCAGCACGGTGAGCGCGACGCGCGGCTCGTGGCAGAGCTTGCTGACGCGTCCGGCGCCCGGGTTGAGGTCGGTGAGGGCGAGGGCCTCGGAACGCATCGGGTACCACTGGCGGTAGTACGCGCGGATGCCTTCGCGCAGCCTGCGGTACGAGGCGGTGGTGCCGAACTGCTCGACCCACGGGTGCTCGTCCGGGGGGACGGCCTGGGAGGTGAGCTGGCCGCCGATCCAGTCGGTCTCCTCGGTGAGGACGACGGTGCGTCCGGCGCGGCAGGCGGCGAGCGCGGCGGCGACGCCGCCGAGTCCGGCGCCCACGACGAGGATGTCCGGTTCGGGTATCACGGGTCTCCTTGAGCTGTACGTACGGGTGGTGCGGTCGGTCAGTGGTCTTCGGTGGCGGGCGGCGGGCCCGAGGTGGCGCCGGGCCGGAAGGTGCAGGCGACCAGGGGTTCGGTGGCCTCCTCCCCCGCGACCAGCGCGGCGAGCATGCGCACGGCGGCCGCGCCGAGCCGGGTGCGGGGAATGTCGAAACCGGTGGGTTCGGGTCCGTCCGCGAGGTCGGCGGGCGGGCTGCCGAGCAGTGCCAGCGAGGCGTCGCGCGGGCACTCGATCCCGGCGTCGGCGGCGGCGCGGCGCAGGGCGCGCCAGGCGGCGCCGGTGTCGGTCTCCTCGGCGACGAACGCGGTGACGCCGTCGGCGAGCCAGCTCCGCAGCCGCTCGGGGGTGAGATCTCGCTCCGGGTCCGCGGAACGGAAGACGCTCCCGTCACCGACGGCCTCCAGCCCCTCGGCGAATCCGCGTTCACGGTCGGTGGAGGCGGGTGCCTCGTCGTCCTCGCGGATCAGCACCATGCGGCGGTGTCCGAGGCAGGCGAGGTGACCGACGACCTCACGGGCGGCGCTCACGTAGTCGGCGCCGACCCAGTGCAGGCCCGCCGGCTCGTCCCGGCGGCCGAGGTGGACCACCGGAAAGCCGTCGGCGACCAGTCGGCCCAGTTCCTCGACGGGTGCGTGACGGCCGAGGAACAGGCAGCCGTCGGCGAGGCGGACCCGGCTCAGCGCGTCGGGTCCGGCGGCCCCCGCGCCGCCGGTGCTCGACCCCGTGAACAGCACCAGGTCGTAGCCGCGCTCCGCGGCCTCGCGCTCCACGCCCACCAGGAAGGGGTAGTACGAGTGCTGCACATCGGTGGGGAAGGTCGCGGTGAAGCTGAACACGCCCAGCAGGTTGTTGCGCGCCGCGGCGAGCCTGCGGGCCGCCGGGTCGGGGACGTATCCGAGGCTGCGGGCCGCCTCCAGGACCTTGCGCCGGGTCTCCTCCGAGATCGCGGGCCCCTGTCTCTTGTCCGCGAGCACCAGCGAGACCGTGGCCTGTGAGACCCCGGCGAGCCGCGCGACCTCCGCCTGGCGCGGGCGGGCCGTACGGCCCGCCGGTGCGGGTGAACGGCCGGGCCTGGCCCGCTTCCTGGGTTCCTCCACCATGGCTCCTCACATCGATTAATGCGTATTACTAATGCGCATTAACGAGTACTGTGAGGGTCCGTCGGGCACCGGTCAAGAGGCCGGGCCCAAATTCTTCACTGCGCACCCCCGTACGGTGTGATCAACCATCCCCGCGGAGAAGGCGGTCCCCCATGTCCCTGTTCGATCTGCCGCTCGACCGGCTGCGCGACTACCGCAGCGGTTCGGTCGAGCCGGAGGACTTCGACGCGTTCTGGACGAAGACACTCGACGAGGCCCGGTCCCACGACCTCGCCGCCCGTTTCGAGCCGCGCACCGGCACCGGGCTGTCCACCGTGGACGTGTACGACGTGACGTTCGCGGGCTTCGGCGGTCATCCGGTCAAGGGCTGGTTCGTCGTCCCGGCGGGCACCACGGAGCCGCTGCCGGTGGTCGTCGAGTTCATCGGCTACGGCGGCGGGCGGGGCCTGGCGCACACCCATCTGCTCTGGGCCTCGGCCGGTTTCGCCCACTTCGTGATGGACACCCGGGGCCAGGGCAGCGGCTGGCTCGTCGGCGACACCCCCGACCCGGTGGGCAGCGCCCCCGCGTATCCCGGTTTCATGACCCGCGGCATCGAGGACCCGGAGTCGTACTACTACCGGCGGGTGTTCACCGACGCGGTGCGGGCGGTGGAGGCGGCGCGCTCGCACCCGCTGGCCGACGCGGCGCGCACCGCGGCCGTCGGGGAGAGCCAGGGCGGCGGCATCACGCTCGCCGTCGGCGGGCTGATACCCGATCTCGTGGCGATCGCGCCGGACGTCCCGTTCCTGTGCGACTTCCCCCGCGCCCTCACCGTCACCGACCGCACCCCCTACCGCGAGGTGGGCAACTACCTCAAGACGCACCGCGGCCGGGCCGGGCGCGCGCGGGCCACCCTGTCGTACTTCGACGGGGTGCACTTCGCCGCGCGCGGGCGCGCTCCGGCCCTGTTCTCGACCGCCCTGGAGGACATGACCTGCCCGCCCTCGACCGTCTTCGCCGCCTTCAACGCGTACGCCCACCAGGACAAGACCATCGAGGTGTACGACTTCAACGATCACGAGGGCGGCGGGCCGTTCCAGCAGGCCGTGCAGCTGGGCTGGCTCCCGGGCAGGCTGCGGGCCTGACCGGGGGCGGCGGCGGTCAGCCGCGCGGGACGAGGTGCCTGGACTCCAGGTAGTTGCGTGCCACGTCCTCGGGCAGCCGCCGCCAGCTGTCCACCTGCTCGTTGAGCCGGGCCAGGTCGGCGGTGGTCAGTACGGTGTTGAGCCGGCCCAGCGCCGTACGGACGCCTTCGCTGCCCGCCCGGGACCGGTTGACGACGGGGACGAGGTAGTCGGCGTTCTGCAGATGCCTGTCGTCGGCGAGCAGGACGAGGCCGAAGCTGTCGAGCGTGGCGTCGGTCGTGGTGGTCAGGACCAGCTGGTCCTGACCGTTCTGCACGCCCTGTTTGGCCTGCGTGGTGCCGACACCCTTGGGGTCCACGGCGGTGATGCGGATGCCGTACGTCTTCTTCAGCCCGGGTGCGCAGTAGGGGCGCTGTACGCATTCGTCGCCGGCGGCCAGCCTTACCGGCAGCCCGGATCTGCCCAGGTCGCCGAGGGTCCTGAGATGGTGCTCGGCCGCGTAGCGGGCGGTGACCGCGAAGGCGTTCTGGTCGACGGCGCGCCCGGGGTCGAGCACGGTGAGGCCGCGGGGCGCGGCGAGGGCCCGCAACGCCTTCATGGTGGCGGCGAGGTCGGGCGAGCCCACGGGGGTGGCGTCGGCGCCGTTCTTCTTGGCGTTCAGCCAGTCGGCGAAGGTGGCGGCGTACTCCGGCACGACGTCGATCTGGCCGCTCTCCAGCGCCGGTTCGTAGATCTCCCGGTTGGTGACGGAGATGATCTTCGTGGAGTAGCCGGCCCGGTTCAGCAGCAGCGCGTACATCTGGGCGAGCAGATCGCTCTCGGTGAAGCCCGCGGAGCCGATGGTGAGATGTCTGCTGTCGCCCGGCGGTGCGGTGACCTCGCCCTGGTTCTCCAGGGAGGGGCCGGTGGTGCAGCCGGCCACCGGGAGCAGCGCCAGCAGGATCGGGACGGCGGTTCGTCGCCTCATCCGGATCCCCCGCCGCGGAGTCTGTCCGGGACGAGCAGTCGGCCCGCTTCGAAGAGCCCTTCGACGATCAGCGCGAAGACCGCGACGAGGACCGCCCCGGCGACCACCTGCGAGGTGGAGGCGAGGTTGAACCCGGCCGTGATGATGCGGCCGAGTCCCCCGCCGCCGGCCAGTGCCGCGAGGGTCGCGGTCGCGACGAGCTGCACGGCGGCGATCCGTACGCCGGTGAGGATCAGCGGGAGGGCGAGCGGCACCTCGACACCCAGCATCAGCTGTCTGCCCGTCATGCCCATTCCTCTGGCGGCGCGCACGATGTCGCGGTCGACCTCCCGCATGCCGACGTAGGCGTTGGTGAGCAGCGGCGGTACGGCGAAGAGGACCAGGGCGATGATGGTCGGCCATTCGCCGTGCCCGCCGATCGGGGTGAGCAGGAGCAGCACCAGCACGGCGAAGGTGGGCACGGCCCGGCCGATGTTGGAGATGTTCACGGCGAGTGCGCCGCCCTTGCCGAGATGGCCGAGGACCAGGGCGACGGGCAGTGCGATCAGGCAGCTGATGAGCAGGCAGACGACGGTGAGGAAGAGGTGCTGGCCCAGCCGGTTCCAGATGCCGCCGTCACCGGACCAGTTCGCGGCGGTGGTGAGCCAGGACCAGGCGTCGGCGAGGGTCTTCACGGCTGCCTCCGGGTCCATGGGGTCAGCACTCGTTGCGCGAGCAGGAGCAGCAGGTCGGCGGCGACGGCGATGACGACGCAGAGGACGGAGGCGGTGAGCACCTGGGCCTTGAAGTAGGTGTTCATCCCGGAGTAGATGAGGTTGCCGAGTCCGCCGTAGCCGACGATCGCGCCGACCGTGACCAGGGAGACGGCGGAGACGGTGGCGATCCGCAGTCCGGCCATGGCCGCGGGCAGCGCGAGGGGCAGCTCCACGGCGAGCAGCAGCCGCAGCGGCCCGTATCCCATGCCGCGTGCGGCCTGCCGGGTCTCCTCGGGCACGGCACGCAGTCCGGCGAGGATGTTCCGTACCAGGAGGGTGAGCGAGTAGAGCACGAGCCCGGTGACGACGAGCGAGGCGGAGAGTCCGTACACCGGCAGCAGCAGCGAGAACATGGCGAGCGACGGCACGGTGTAGAGGATGGTCGTCAGGCCGAGCACGGGGCCCGCCGCCCAGCGCCGGTGCCGTGCCACGAGGGCGAGCGGAACGGCGATGACCAGCCCGATGAGCACGGAGGCCAGGGTGAGCTGAAGGTGCTGCACAACGGCGTCCCAGAGGATCTCACGACGGCTGGAGAGATAGGCCCCGCAGAGCCACTCGTTGCGCGCCAGGCAGTCGTCCGGGGGCGCGGTCACCCGTCCATTGGAGCGCGCGGTGCGGTGCGGGCGCACGTCCTGATCGGCCGTCCGGGGCCGCACCGCTTCCGGGAACGGGCCGGCCCCGGAAGGATGCGGGGGCACGGGCCGGTGGGCCCGCGCCTCCCCCGACGGACGTCAGTGCTGCCCGGCCGCCGGTTCGAGGACGAAGACCGGGATCTGCCGGTCGGTCTTCAGCTGGTAGTCGGCGTAGTCGGGGAACGCCTCGACGGCGCGCGCCCACCACAGGTCCTTCTCCTCGCCGGTGGCCTCGCGGGCGTTCATGTCCTGGCGCAGGGGCCCGTCCTGGAGTTCCACCCGGGGGTCGGCCACGATGTTGTGGTACCAGACGGGGTGCTTGGGGGCACCGCCCTGCGAGGCGACCACCGCGTACTTGCCGTCGTGCTCGACCCTCATCAGCGGGGTCTTGCGGATCTTGCCGCTCTTGGCCCCGCGGGTGGTGAGGATGATGACGGGCATGCCCCGCATCTCGGTTCCCTCGGTGCCGCCGGAGCTCTCGAACAGCTCGACCTGGTCGCGGACCCACTGTGTGGGGCTCGGCTCGTACTCTCCCTGCAGAGGCATGTCATCTGTCCCATCGTCGGCTTCCGGACACACGGGCTTCGGTGTGTCCCACTGCTCCGGGAAACTCTCGCACCATTCCGTCCGTCCGGCGCCCGGATCGGTCCGAGTGCCACGGCGACGGAGTGACCCGCGTCAGGAGTAGTGACCCGCGTCAGGAGTGCGGTGGTCTCAGCCGCAGTTGCAGCATCGCTTCGAATCTCGCCTCCGGGTCGCCGAGATCTATGCCCGCGACCACGGCCAGCCGCTTGAGCCGGTAGCGGAAGGTGTTGGGGTGGATGTGTACGGCGGCAGCGGCGGCAGGCACATCGCCGAAGGTGCTCAGCCAGGCGTCCAGGGTGTCCGTGAGGGCCGTGTTGTGTTCGGCGTCGTAGGCGCGCAGCCGTATGACCGGGCCGTCCGGCAGATCGTCCTCGGCGGCCATCCGGTCCGTCAGCTCCTCCAGCAGCGAGGCGGCGTAGACGTCCGACAGCCGTGCGGCCCTGCGCTGGGTGCGGCCGGAGCCGAGGACCCGCAGCGCACGGTCCGCGTCGGTGCGCGAGCGGCGCAGCTCCACCGGGCGGGCGGCGAGCCGGCCGACGCCGATGACGGCGGGCACCCGGGCGCCGATCCGGCCGAGGAACGCCTCGGCCACCCGCAGCCCCTGCTCGTCCGAACCGGTGGGCAGGACCGCGTAGGTGACCCCGCCGATCGCCGCGGCGGCGGTGCGGGGGTGGATCGCGGCCAGGTGCAGGGTGAGGGCCTCGGCGACCCGGTGGCCGGCGGCCACCCGGTCCGGCGCGTACTGCTCGCCGGTCACCGAGAGCGCCAGTACGCAGGCGGGCTGCGCGGACAGGCCGAGCCGGACGGCGGCCTGCGGGGCGTGCGTGCCGCCCTCCAGGACGGTGGCGAGCAGGTCCGCGCGCAGCCGGCGTTCGGCGTCCTCGCCGGTGCGGCGGCGCAGCAGGTGCAGGGCGGCCACCTTCGCCGCCTCCTGGAGCGCCTGGGTGCGGTCCGCGCTCAGCGGTGCGTCGACCACGACCCAGATCGAGCCGAGGATCTCGCCGCCGGCGCGGACGGCGATCGCGACCCGGGGCTTGTCCGAGATGCCGTCGACAAAGACGGGTTCCTCCTTCCGGTAGAGGGCCTGGAAGGCGCCGCGTTCCTCCAGGGCGCGGAGTTTCTCGGCGGGCACCTGGCGGTCGAGAACGGTCGCGATCCTGTCCTCGTCGGCCTCGTCCTGCCTGCTGGAGAAGGCCAGCACCCGGCCGCCGCGGTCCTCCACGGTGACCGGGCCGTCCAGCAGTCCGGCCGTCGCGTTGGCCAGGGCGAACAGATCACCGGCGAGGGGTTCGGCGCCGTCGGCCTCGTCGGGGCCGCCCACCGTGCCCAGTTCGTCGACGGCGAGCAACGACCGCAGCAGCGCGGCCACCTGGGCCCAGGACGCTCCGGGCGTCAGGCCGAGCACGGTCACGCCGGTGCGGGCGGCCGCCTCGGACACCGATCCGTACACCGGGACCGGGGACCGGACCACCACGGCCGCCGCGCCCAGCTTGGCCGCCCGGTCGACCAGGGCGGCCACCGGCCCGGCGCCGTACACACCGACGCCGAGCACCACCGCGCCGGGCAGCCGCGCCGGTTCGTCCAGGGGGTCCTGGATCAGCACCCCGGTGACGGTGCGGGCCGGGTCCGCCTCCCCGGCCAGCACTTCGATCAACGTCGATCCGAGATCGTTGAGGATCCGGCCGAGCACGGCCCGTGGCTGCTCCGTCATCTTCACAAGGTAGTTGACCGGAGATCGTCCGCGACGGGGACGGCCGCCGCTCCGGACTCCCGGCCGGCCCGGGGTTCGCGCAGGCCGGGCATGGTGGGCGGGTCCGGGAGTCCGCGGGTCACCGGCCGATCCATTCCGTCGACTCGGTCACCTCGGCCAGCTTCCCGGGGACCGGGGAGATTCCGATGCCGGGTCCGGTGGGCACGTCGAGATGGCCGTCGCGCAGGGTGAACGGCTCGGTGATGTCGGTCCGGTAGTACCGGTCGGAGGCGGAGGTGTCGCCGGGCAGGGTGAAGCCGGGGAGTGCGGCGAGGGCGACGTTGGCGGCGCGGCCGAGCCCGGTCTCCAGCATTCCGCCGCACCAGACGGGGACGCCGTTGGCGGCGCACACGTCGTGGATCCGCCGGGCCTCCAGATAGCCGCCGACCCGTCCCGGCTTGATGTTGACCACCGAGCAGGCGCCCATCGCGATGGCGTCGGCCGCCGAGCGGGCGGACACGACGGACTCGTCCAGGCAGATCGGGGTGCGCACCCGGCGGGCGAGTTCCGCGTGGCCCCGGATATCCTCCTCGTCCAGGGGCTGTTCGATGAGCAGCAGCCCGTACGGGTCGAGCCGGGCCAGCTGCGCGGCGTCGGCGAGGGTGTACGCGGTGTTGGCGTCCACCTGGAGCTGTACGTCGTCACCGAAGCGTTCCCGGACCGCGCGCACGGGTGCCACGTCCCAGCCGGGTTCGATCTTCAGCTTGATCCGGAGATAGCCCTCGCAGAGATAGCCGTCGACGGTGTCGAGCAGTGCGGGGATCGAGTCCATGATGCCCACGGACACCCCGGCCGGCACCCGCTCGGCCGTCGCCCCCAGCCACTGGCCCATCGACAGGTCATGGGCGCGCAGCCAGGCGTCGAGGACCGCCGTCTCCAGTGCGGCCTTGGCCATCCGGTGGCCCTTGAACGCGGCCAGTGCCGGGGCGACCGCCCACGGGTCGAGCGCCGGCAGGGCGGCGAGCGTGGGTACGAGATAGCTGCGCAGCACGTCCGCCGCGGCCGCGGTGTACTCCGAGGAGTACAGCGGATCGGCCATGGTGACGCATTCGCCGTAGCCCTCGTGGTCCTCGGTCTCGACCCTGACCAGCAGGATCTCCCGGGTGTTCATCGTGGCGAACGAGGTCCGGAACGGTGCGACCAGCGGCATCGCGATCCGGCGCAGTTCCACACCTGTGAGCTTCATGCCTGACTCTCCTGACGTCTGTCGATCACGTACCAGCCGTCCCGGGTGAATCCGGTGACGGTGTGCCCCTCGGCCATCAGGCCGCCGAGTACCTCGCGCAGCGCGTGGCGCCATTCGCGGGCCAGGGGCGGGTCGGTCCGGCGCAGTTCCTCCGCCTCGGCGGGGATCCGGACCAGGACGGTGTCGCCGTCCCGGCGCCCGACGGCCGGGCGGCCGTCGGGTTTGGCGTCCAGGGCGACCACCGTGCGGGGGCCCGCGACGTCGGCGGTGACGGTGCGGGGGATGCCCGCGGCGGATCCGGCGGCGTGCTCGCCGGTCAGTTCCCAGCGGACCAGCAGCCGGTCGGTCTCGCTCCCGGCGTTGACCTCGTCCTGCATGGCGCCGTAGAAGTCGGCCAGGTACTCGCTCGGTTCCGCGCCCAGTTTGGTGAGGTTGAAGTAGGCGTTGCGGCTGATCAGCGGGTCGAAGGTCCAGGTGACGGTGGTGATGTCGCGGGCCAGTGCCCAGGCCCTCTGATGCTGCTTGACCGCGAAGCCGACGTTGCGGCCCCGGACGCTGTCGTCCACCCCGGCGATGTGCGAGTGCAGTCCGGCGCTGGCGAGGAAGCCCAGGCAGAAGCCGACCATCCGGCCGCCCCGGTCGACACCGACGACGTAGCTGCCGGAGTGCGCGAAGACCCGCAGCAACTCCGGGGTGATCAGCGGGTTTCCGGGATCGGGCCGCCAGATGCGGTCCAGCACCCGGCAGGCCTCGTGCATCTCGTCCAGCCCGTGCAGCTCCCTGAGGGTGACGCCCGCACGCTGTGCGGTCAGCTCCGCTGCGGCCGTCGCGGCGGCCGTCGGCGTACCGCTCATGGTTCCACCCGGCCGGGGACGGCCGGCGGTCCGCTGCGCAGCGAGGCCACCAGGGCGGCGACGAGTGCCGTGCGGCGGGGCAGTTCGGCGACGACGACGTGTTCGTCGTCGGCGTGTGCCCCGCCGCCCACGGCCCCCAGGCCGTCGAGCGTGGGGGTGCCCACGCCGGCGGTGAGGTTGCCGTCGGAGGCGCCGCCGACGGCCACGCCGCGCAGCGGGCCGAAGCCGAGCTCCGCGTAGTGGCCGCGGGCCAGTTCGAACAGCTCGGCCGACGCGATGGCCGGCAGCGGCGGCCGGTTCGGGCCTCCGGAGAAGGTGAGCGAGGCGCCTTCGACCACCGGGGGGAGGCCGTGCACGGCGCGGTCGACCCGGTCCTGTTCGGCGGCCGTCGCCACGCGTACGTCGACCAGCAGCCGGGCCGTGTCGGGCACCGTGTTGCGGGTGGTGCCGGATGAGGCCACGGTCGGGGTGACCGTGGTGCCGGCCGCGGGATCGGCGAGGGCGGACAACGCGAGGACCTGGTGGGCGAGTTCGGTGGTGGTGTTGACGCCCCGGTGGGGTTCCAGACCGGCGTGGGCGGCGCGTCCGGCGATGGTCAGCTCGTAGCCGGACATGCCCTTGCGCGCGGTCTTCAGCGCGCCGCCCTCGCTCGCCTCCAGGACGAGCACGGCGCCGGTCCGCCGGGCCTCGTCCTCGATCAGGGTGCGTGAGGTCGGGGCGCCGATCTCCTCGTCCCCGGTGAGCAGGACCGAGACGCCGTCCAGGTCGTCGAGGACCGACAGGGCGTGGAACAGCTGCACCACACCGGCCTTCATGTCGAAGCAACCGGGTCCGGTGAGCCGCCCGCCGGCCACCTCGAAGGGGTGGCCGGCCAGGGAGCCCACCGGCCACACCGTGTCGAAGTGGCCGAGCAGCAGCACCCGGTCGCCGGAGCCGAAGCGCCAGCGCAGGCCGGGCCGCCCCGAGCCGTCGATCCACTCGGGTGCCGCACCCGTCAGCCGGGTGCCGAGGCCGGCGACGACGCGGGCGCAGTCGGTGACCGCGGCCAGGTCGTCGCTGGGCGACTCGGCGCGGACCAGCTCCTCGATGTCGGCCAGCAGGGCCGGCAGCCCTGCCTGGAGGGCGGTGACGATCGCGGTCACGTCAGCCCACCTTGGGCGTGGCTCGGCCACCGTGGTGGATGTACGGGGTGCCGTCGGCGAGTGTGTAGAAGACGACCGGGACCCAGAGCTCGAATCCGGGCCGCTGCACGACGAACAGCCCGGGCTCGACGGGGTGCATCTCGTACTCCTTCTCCGTGTCGGGGGCCAGTTCGGCCAGCGGTCCGGTGATCCGGTCCAGCATCACCAGAGCGCCGTCCCGTTCCACGATCTCCACCCGGCTGGAGAGCCGCTGGTACACGCCGACGTAGTCGGCGGGGTCCACCGCCACCGGTTCCGCGGCGGGCTCGATGGTGGTGCGCATCGTCACCCCGGCCAGCTCCCGGACGATCTCGGCGTACAGGTCCCGGTAGAGGCTGGAGGTGTCGCCGCCGTTGGTGAGCAGGCAGATCGCCAGCTCGGCCTCGGGCAGCACCCGCAGGTAGGCGTTCTGTCCGATGGTGCCGCCGTCGTGTCCGTACACCCGGTGTCCGTCCCAGGTGTCGAGGAACCAGCCGAGCCCCCAGGCGTTGCCCAGGACGTGCGGGTCGGGGAGCTCGACCTGCGGGGTCTGCATGGCGGCGACGCCCTCGGCCGAGAGGATCTTGGTGCCGTCGGCGGTGACGCCGTTGTCGAGGTGCAGCCGGGCGAACTCCAGCACCTCGCGCGGCGTGGAGCAGATCAGCCCGGCCGGTCCGGCGGAGCGCATCAGCCCCCACATCGGGGCCTGCGCGGGCGGGCTCCCCAGGTGTCCGATGGCGGCGCGGAAGCGCAGCACCTCTTCCGGCAGGGTCGCGGTGTGCGTCAGGCCGAGCGGCCGGTACAGGCGTTCGCGCATCAGCTCGTCCCACTGGACGCCGGTGACGACCTCCAGCACTCGGCCGAGCAGGGTGAAGCCCGCGTTGCAGTACGACATGGTGGCGCCGAGCGGGTGGTTGGGGGTGGTGTCGCCCAGCAGCGCGACGTACTTCTCCAGGCAGTCGTCGCCCCGGCCGGTGTCGGTGAAGAGATCGCCGTCGATGCCGCTGGTGTGGGTCAGGAGGTGCCGGAGCGTCAGCCCCTCGTTCAACTCGTCGGTGGCGAGCCGCAGTTCGGGGAGTACGGAGGCGATGGGGGCGTCCAGTTCGAGGACACCCTCGTCGACCAGGGCCATGGCCACGGTGGTGGTCCAGACCTTGGAGATCGAGCCGATCTGGAAGAGGGTGTCGGTGGTCGCCCCGATCCCGGCCTCCGTGTTGGCCAGGCCGACGGCGGTCTCGGCGACCAGTTCGCCGCGGTGCAGGATGCCGAGCGAGGCGCCGGGCACGGAGTGACGGGCGGCGAGTTCGGTGAGGCGGGTGGTCCAGCGGGCTGACAGCTCGGTGGTGTCGGTCATGTCGTGCTCCGATTCCGTTTCGTTCAGCGGTTGGTGTGCGTGGTGACCCATTCGATCAGCCTGCGGGAGTAGTCCTCCCGGTGCGAGGGCCGGCCGTCGAGGAGGAAGAGGTGCGAGCTGCCGGGGTAGACGACCAGCCGGGCCGGTACGTCCCTGGTGCGCAGGGCGTGGAACCACTGTTCGGCCTGGCCGACCGGGCAGGTGTCGTCTGCGCCGCCGTGCAGGATCAGGGTGGGTGCGCGTACCGCGTCGGCGTGGCTGAGCGGTGAGAGTTCGGTCAGCCGGGCCGGGTCGCCGATCTCGTGCTCGGCGATCAGGTGTCCTTCTTCGGAGGTGCCGGCCATGCTCTTCAGATCGACCAGGACACCGCCCGGGACGACGGCGGCGAAGAGGTCGGTGCGGGCGGAGAGCCAGCAGGTCAGGTAGCCGCCGTAGCTGTAGCCGGTGAGCGCGATCCGGTCGGGGTCGACGAGCCCTTCGGCGACGAGGGCGGCGACGGACTGCAGGACGTCCTGTTCGTCCGTCTCGCCCCAGGCGCCCACCGCGCCCGTGTAGAAAGCCTCGCCGTAGCCGTCGCTGGCACGGACGTTCAGTGTGAGGATCGTCCAGCCCTGTGTGGCCAGTTCCTGGTGGTAGAGGTGGGCCGGGTCGGAGTGCGGGGCCCAGGCGTTGTGCGGGCCGCCGTGCACGTCCACCAGCAGCGGGCCGCCCGGGGGTGTGTCCGCGGCGCGGGTGATCATGCCGTGCACGACCGTGCCGTCCGCGATGCCGAACTCGCGTTCGGTGACCGGGTGGAGGGCGATCTCCGGAAGCGACCGGGCCATGTGGTCGGTGAGCCGCGCGGGCTGCTGCCCGGACGTCCAGTCGTCGAGGTCGAGCAGCACGACCTCGGCGAAGCGTGCCGCGTCGGAGACCACGACCGCCGCCCGTCCGGCCTTCGGGGCGACCGAGCAGCCGCTGACCCCGGTGCCGGCGGGCAGCGGGGAGGCGCTGATCCCGGCCGCGTCCACCCGGTACAGGCGGGTGGCTCCCCGGTCGCGGGCGCAGAACACGATGTCGTCGCCGTGGAACTGCGGCAGCGCGCCCGGGTAGCCGGGCCCGCCGGGCAGGACGTTGCGGTCCAGGGCCGCGCTCACCGGGGCCGGGGCGGAGCCGTCCAGCGGTTGCCGCAGCAGCTCCGAGTGGCCGACGCCGAACGTGGTGCGGCCGACGACGAGCAGCGCGGATCCGTCGGGGTACCAGCTCACCGGGCCGGCGAGACCGTCGGCGGGTCCGATCCGGCGGGGCTCGGGCGCCTCCGTCCCGACCTCCACGACGTGGGCGGCCGAGGGGCCGAACGCCGCCGAGTCCGGGCCGGTCTGCGCGGGGTAGGCGAGCCGGGTGCCGTCGGGCGACCAGCTCGGGGAGCCGACGTGCCGGTCTTCCCGGGTGAGCTGTACGACCTCGCCCGATTCCACGTCCACCACGAACAACTGCGTGCGGACCGAGCCGATCAGGCCCGCCCCGTCCGCCTTCCAGCCGAGGGCGTCGATGACCACCGGGGCGCTGTCCGCGCGCCGGGTCTCGGGGGCGGCGAAGGCGATGCGCGTCCCGTCCGGGCTCCAGACCGGGACGCCCGCCCCGGCCGGGCACCGGTCGGGGGTGGTGACCGGTACGGCCTCTCCCCCGTCGGCGGACAGCAGATGGAGCCGGCCGGCGCGCAGGAAGGCCAGTCGCGCCCCGTCCGGGGACCAGCGTGGCGCGGTGTCCGCCGGGCCGTGGGTGAGGCGCCGGGCCGGGCCGCCCCCGGCGCGTACCTCCCAGATGGAGCGGATCACCCGGTCGTTCCCGGCGTCCTGTGTGGCCAGGGTGTAGGCGACGCGTTCGCCGTCGGGAGACAGCGCGGGGTCGGCGGGAATCTCGAACCGGTACAGGTCTTCGATCTTGAGCGGTCGGGTCATGACGCCTCCTCGGCGAGGGCAAGGTCGGGTACGCAGGAGATGAGGTTGCGGGTCGTCGGGTGCTCCGGGTGGTCCAGCACCCGGTCGGTGGGGCCGCATTCGACCAGGTGCCCGCCGTCCAGGACGGCGACCTGGTCGCATAGGTAGCGGACGACCGCGAGGTTGTGGGAGATGAAGAGCATCGCGAAGCCGAGTTCGCGCTGGAGCCGGCGGAGCAGGTTGAGCACCGCGCCCTGGACCGACACGTCGAGGGCCGAGGTGATCTCGTCCGCGATCAGCACGGCGGGCCGGGCGGCCAGGGCCCTGGCCAGGGCGACCCGTTGGCGCTGGCCGCCGGAGAGCGCGTCCGGGGTGAGGGCGGCCCGTGCGGGGTCCATGCCGACGAGCTCAAGGTAGCGCGCCACCTCGGCGTCGCGTGCGGGACGGCGTTCACGGGCCGGGGCCCGCCGTCCGCTCCGCGCTCCGCTCCCCGTGCCGCTTCCGCTTCCGTTACCGTTAACGCTTCCGCTTCCGCCGGACAGTGCCTCGGCCACGGACGCGCCGACGGTCATGCGGGGGTCGAGCGAGGCGTACGGGTTCTGGAACACCAGTTGTACGGGGCTGCGCCCGCGCAGGCGGGGAGCCTCGCTCCCGTCGATCAGTACCTGCCCCGACTGCTTCGGCGCCAGGCCGACGACGGCCTTGCCGAGGGTCGATTTCCCGGACCCGGAGCCGCCGACCAGCCCGGTGACCGTGCCTTCCGGCACCAGCAGGTCGACGTTGTCCACGGCGGTGAAGCGGCCGTAGCGGACCGTGATCCCGCGCAGTTCGAGTGAGCTCATGACGTGGCCTTTGCCGTGTGTGCCGTGGCCGCGACGGGTCGGCCCGCCGCCGTCCCGACCGGGTACCAGCAGGCGACCTGCCGTCCCGGCCCGAGGGCCGTCAGTTCGGGGGTGTCTTCGTGGCAGCGTTCCCGGACCCGTTCGCAGCGCGCCGCGAATGGGCACCCCGCGCCGGTCTCCCCCGGCTCCGGCGGCCGGCCGGGGATGGTGGCCAGTTCCGTACCGCGGTCCGTGGTCATGGTCGGGACCGCCCCGACCAGTGCCCGGGTGTACGGGTGGGCGGCGCCGCCGAGGAGTTCGGTCACCGGGAGGTTCTCGACGACCAGGCCCGCGTACATCACCAGGACCCGTTCGCAGACCTGGGCGACGACGGCGAGGTCGTGGGAGATCAGCAGCAGCGCGGCGCCGGATTCCTCGCGCACCTCGGCGAGCAGGTCTAGCACCTCTCGCTGCACCGCCACGTCGAGCGCCGTGGTGGGCTCGTCGGCGATGATCAGTTTCGGCTTCCCCATCAGTCCCATCGCGATGACGGCGCGCTGCCGCATCCCGCCGGAGTACTCGTGCGGCCGCTGCCGGGCACGGCGTCCGGGCGTGGCGATGCGGACTGCGTCCAGCCGGTCGACGGCGCGTGCCGTGGCCTCGGCGCGGCTCGCTCCCAGGTGCACCTCGGCCACCTCGGCGAGCTGCCGTCCCACCCGCAGGGCGGGGTTCAGCGAGGCCATCGGGTCCTGGAAGACCATGGCGAGTTCGGTGCCGAGCCGTGGGTCCGCGCGCAGGTCGTGCCCGTCGAAGCCGAGGGCTGCGGCCGAGACCCGGCCCGGGTGCGGCACCAGGTCCGCCAGCGCCAGCGCGCTCAGGCTCTTGCCGGATCCCGATTCGCCGACCAGGCCGACGGCCTCGCCCGCGCCGATGTCCAGCGAGATCCCGCGTACCGCCTGCCGCCCGCCGGGGAACGTCACCCGCAGGTCGCGGGCCCGGACCAGAGCCCCGCCGTCGTGCTCGACGGCCGGTTCGGGGGGTGTCCCCAGCTCCTCCTGCGGCGTCGTCTCCGGTGCCTGTGGCGCCCGTCGGCCACCGGCCTGTGCGAGCACCTCGCCGACCAGCCCGAACATCAGCCCCGTCAGGACGACGGCCGCGCCGGGCGCCAGGGCGGCCGCCGGGTTCACGAAGATGCGGTTCAGCTGTTCGTTGAGCAGCCGCCCCCAGTCGTACTGCGGTGGCTGTACGCCGAGTCCGAGGAAGGAGAGGCCGGAGAAGGCGACCAGGATGCCGCCCGTCGCCTGGGTGGCGAACAGCACCGACGGTTCGGCGATGTTGGGCAGCAGATGACGTACCACCATCCGGAACCGGCCCACGCCGAGGATCCGGGCGGCCGCGACGTAGTCGGAACCCGCGATCGACGCCGTCAGGTTCTGCACCAGCCGCGCCATGGGCGGGACCATGGCCAGCCCCACGGCGAACACCGCGCCGGTGCTGCCCACCCCGAAGATCGTGGCGAGGAAGAGCAGGAACAGCAGCCCCGGAAAAGCCACCAGCACACCCACGGTCGCGGTGATCAGCCGCCCGAGGCGCCGGCCCACGACCGCCGGGGCGACGCCCAGCAGCAGCCCGCCGCCGACTCCGATCACGGCGGCCATCAGGGTGAGCCGCAGGGTCAGCCGGGTGGCCACCACGACCCGGGCGGCGATGTCCCGGCCGAGCTGGTCCGTGCCCAGCAGATGGGCGGCGCTGCTGCCCTGGTTGATCGCGTCGGTGTCGACCTGCGCGGCGCGGTCGCCGAGCAGCACGGGGCCGAGTACGGCGACCAGCGCGACCAGCAGGCAGGCGGTGAGCGCGGTGACGCCGATGGGCGTCCGGATGGTGCGCCCGAGCCGGTGCCGCAGTGAGCTGTCATGGTCGTGATGAGGCATCGTCAACTCCCGCGGACGGTGGACTGGGGGTCGGCGACGGCCACGGCCACGTCGACGACGAAGGTGATCAGCAGTGCGGCCGCCCCGTAGACCAGCACCACGCCCTGGACCAGCGGATAGTCCTTCTCGGTGATCGCCTGGACGATCGTGGTGCCGAGGCCGGGCCAGGCGAAGACGTTCTCGACCAGCACGGTGCCGGCGAGCAGCGAGCTGAAGAGCAGGCCGCCCAGGGTGAGCGAGGAGGTCAGCAGATTGGGCAGCGCGTGCCGCAGGTAGCGCAGCCGGGCCGGAAGCCGTTTCGCCCGCGCGGTCCTCATGTAGTCCTCGCCGAGCACCCGCAGCGTCTCCACCCGGACGATGCGCGAGAGCGATGCCGCCGGTACGACGGTCAGGGCCAGCACCGGCAGTACGTAGGAGTCCACACCGCCCCGGGAGGCGACCGGGAAGAGCGGCCAGGCCACCGCGAACGCCGCGATCAGGCCCACCGCCAGCAGGAATTCGGGCACCGCGCCCAGGAATCCGGTGACCCCGGTGAAGGAGAGTTCACCGCGCCGCCTGCGGCCGTCCTTGGTCAGCACCGCGGCTGTCATGCCGACGGGTACGGCGATCAGCAGGATCAGTACGAACGCCGGGACGGCGATCTGCAGAGTGGCCGGGAGCCGGCCCGAGATGATCTCGGACACCGGCATCTGGGCCCCGATCGACTCCCCGAGCCTGCCCTGGAGGAGATTGCCGACGAAGTCGGCGTACTGCTTCAGCAGCGACTGGTCCAGGCCCAGCGACTCCCGGCGGGCCGCGACCATGGCCGGGTCGGCGGTGGTGCCGAGAGCCGCCCGGACCGGATCGCCCGGAATCAGGTGGATCATCGCGAACGCGGCCGTGACCAGTGCCGCGAGCGACACCAGCAGCCGCCAGAGGCGGCGCAGGACGAATCCGACCCAGGGATTGCGGGCCCTCGCCCCCAGGGAGTTCATGGTGATCGTCGCCATCAGCCGGCGCTCCGGCGCAGGGTGCTCGGCACGATGCCGCTGCCGTCCACCTCGAAGGTGACGCCCTTTCCGTAGTACCGGTTCGCCTTGCTGACGATCGGCGCGATGTCGACGTGCTTGACCAGGGCGGCGTCGGCCGCTTCCCACAGGGGGCAGCCGGAGGCGCCGGGCTTGGCGGCGGCCTGGGCGATGAGCCGGTGGTAGTCGGGGTTGACGACGGAGCCGAAGTTGTTGCCCTTCGGCGGTGGCGGTCCGTCGTAGAACTGGGTGAGCTGGTCGGGGAGGGTGACTCCGATGGGCGCCCAGGCGATGTCCCAGTCGCCGCCGCCGAGCGTGCTGATGATGCTGCCGGAGCCGGTGGGCTTCGCCGTCGCCTTCACACCGAAGGACGTCCACTGCTGGACGGCGAGTTCGACCGCCGAGCCGACCTGGGGCCCCTGGTTGGTCGCGTAGCTGAGCCCGACGGCGAGCGGCTTGCCGTCCTTGGTCCAGGTGCCGCCGCTCTTCTTCCAGCCGGCCGCGGTAAGTGCGGCGGCGGCCTGCGCGGTGTCGTGGGCGGGGAGGTTGCCCGTCACCGTGTCGCCGGTGCAGGGGGTGGGGGCGATCTCTCCGATGCCGGTGGCCGGCTTGCCTTTCCCGCCGGTGGCGACGCTCCCCAGCTGCTTCAGGTCCAGTACGGAGACCAGGGCCTTGCGCACCGCGGGATCGGCGGTCGGACGGCCGGCGGCCTGGTTGAACAGGAACTGTCCGAACAGCGCCGTGGAGCTGCGGTACTTCACCTCGGCCGCGTCCAGCCGGTCCTGGTCGGCGCCGTTGATGAGGGCGACATTGATCTGACCGGCCATCAGGAGATTGGCCGCGGTCGACTCGTTGGCGACCACCTTGACCACCACCTTGCCGGGCATGCCCGCACCGGTGGATCCGCGGGGCCCCCAGCTGTACTTGTCCCGCTTGACATACGTGTAGTGGTCGCCCGGAACCGCTTCGGTCAGCCGGTAGGGGCCGCTCGCGTTGGTGGCCCTGGCCAGCGCGGCCGGCTTCGCCAGGCTGTTCTTGCAGAGCAGCGGCAGCAGCCGGGACATCTGCACGATGAACGGCGCGGGCTTCGTGGTGGTGACGGTGACCGTCCGGGTCGCCTTGTCGGCCTTCGCCACGGCGGTGACGGGGACCGAGATGCCGAGCATCGGCGACTGGTTCTTCGGATCGGCGATGTGGTTGTACTCGGCTGCCACGTCCTCGGCGGTCAGTGACGAGCCGTCCTCGCAGGTGACACCGGAGCGGATGGTGAACTTCGCCGAGGTGGTCGTGGCGGACCACTTCTCCGCCACTCCCGGTACCAGCGAGCCGTCGGCGTCGATGTGCACGAGCGTGTCGTACGCGAAGGAGTTCATCGCCAGTGCGGTGCTGACCAGTGCCGTGGTGGGGCTGAGGCTGCCGGGGTCACCGGCGACGGCGACCACCACTGTGGACCCGTCACCGCCACCGGCGGACGTGTCGCCGCCGCACGCGGCCGCGGTGCCGACGAGGCCGAGCACCGTGACCACCGCGGCCGCCGTCCGGGTCCTGCGGGCCGTTCTGCTGCTGGTCTCCGTGCCTGCGGTGCTGGCCATGGTCACCTCCGAGGGAGCGGCACTCCGCCGCCGAGTGAGGGAACAGTAGGCAGCGGCGGACCGCCGCCGATTGGTGGCGCCGCACAAAAAACCGGCTCCCCGATGGTGCGCGGCACCGAAGACGTACGCCCGGGCACAAGGACGGAGAGGTTCCGTCGGCGCCCCGGACAGGGGTCCGGCGGCTGGTCCGGCGGTTGGTCCGGCGGTTGGTCCGGCGATTGGTCCGGCGATTGGTCCGGCGATTGGTCCGGCGATTGGTCCGGCGATTGGTCCGGCGATTGGTCCGGCGGCTGCGCAGTCCCGGGGCGCGGAAAGTCGATCGTGGTGGGGTCCGGCACCTGGCACCCTGTGCCGTATGACCCCCCAGCACCGGATTCGGGCCGACCACGACGCCCGCACGATCGTCGTCTACCAGGCGTACTCACCGGCGATCGCCGGCCCGGCCCTGCGGGCGAAGCGGTTCGTCGCGCCGTTCTCGTTCAACCGGATGACCTGGATCAAGCCGTCGTTCCTCTGGCTCATGCACCGCAGCAACTGGGCGCAGAAGTCCGGCCAGGAACGGATTCTCGCGGTCCGGATCACCCGGGCCGGATGGGAGGAGGCGCTCTCGCAGGCGGTGCTGACGACGGCCGATCCGTCAGTCGTCGCCCAGGCTCCGGTGCACGTGCAGTGGGATCCCGAACGCTCGCTGCGGGGAGCCGCGCTCAACCACTACAGCATCCAGGTCGGGATCGGGCGCGGTCTGATCCGCACGTTCGCCGAGGAGTGGGTCGTCGACATCACCGATGTCACGCCCACGGTCCAGAAGATCGCGGCGCTCCGGCAGGGCGGCCGGAGCGCACAGGCCCAACGGCTGCTCCCGCCCGAGCGGATCTGCCCGGTGCCGCCGGCCGTCGCGAAGCGCCTCGGCATCGATTCGTAGAGCTGCTGCATCACCTGGAGCGGGGTGCGCCCGGAGGACCGCTCGCAGGTGTGGATCTGCATGGTGCAGCCGGGCCGATGGTGATCCGGGTGGGCTCCTGCGGCTGCGGACGGACCACGCCCGGTGCCGCGCAGGCGGCTTCGTCCTCGACGGGCCGCACACGGCGGCCTTCCCGCACCTCGTCGAGTGTGAACCCGAGGTACCACGGACCCGCGTGCTCGGGGCAGGTCGGCCACGGTTCGTCGCGCGGCCACAACAACGGCCCACCGACGGAGCTGTCCCCGGCGGCCGGCCCCCCGGGGCGCGGGTGCAGCCTCACCGCCGTGCGTGCCAGCGGCACGAGCTCCGGGAACTCCTGGGTGATGTCGACCGGTCGAGGGGGCGTCGTACGGTGCATCGGGGCAGCGCAATCACCGGTCGCCCGGCCGGACACACCGCCTCGACTCCGCCCCTACAGGGGTGGCTCGGTGAAGAGCTTCAGCAGCCAGCGTGCGGTCTGCGCATCGCCGGTCCCACCGACAGCACTGGACACGCCGGGGAAGAGCCGCCCCCAGGAGCAGGCCCGGCCGATCGCCCCGAGTCGCCAGGCCAGGCTCAGCGCACGCCGCAGTTCGGCCGTCGTGCGGCCGTCGCCCGTCCACTGTTCCAGGTAGGCGTCCCGCAGCCGGGGCAGCGCCTCGGGCCCGAAGCGGTCTCGGGCCGCGAGGGCGGGGACGAGAAAGCTGCCGAAGGGATGCGCGACGGCCGCGTCCCCCCAGTCGAAGAACGTGTAGCGGCCCGGCTCGGGTGCGAAGAGCTGGCCGTCGTGCAGATCGGAGTGGTCGAGCGTGTCGGCGACACCCACGCCCGCCAGCTCCTCGCACCACCCCACGAACCGGGGCCGCAACTCGCCCAGGGCCCTGCGGTCGGCGGGCCCCAGTGCGGTGTTCGTCCCGACGAGCCGGTCGAAAGTCTCCGGGAGCGCGGCCGTGCGCGCGCCGGGCACTCCGAGCCGCTCGATCTCCTCGGCGTACGGAACAAGTGCGCGTTGCACTCCGGCGTACTGCCGCAGCGGCTCCTCCCAGGCGCGCGGATCGATCGCGGCCGGGGCCACCGAGTCGAGCGCGTCACGGAAGAGTGTGCCGCCGTCCGGCAGCAGCGACCAGCCCCGGCCCGCGTCGACGGCGAGCGGCCGGAGCACGTGTCCGGGCACCCAACGGGCCAGTGCCTCGGTCAGCCCCGCCTCGAAGGCGCCGGCGGGCGAGTTGGCCTTGAACCACACGGTGTCGCCGCCCGCCACGGACAGCCGCACCAGCACGGACCACGGCCGGAGTCTCACCTTGCGTGGCCCGGTCGGTCTCAGCCCGTGCGCGGCGAGCCCGCGCTCGGCCCAGGCGAGGGCGTCCTCCCGCCAGGCACGCTGTTCCCAGGGCGTCACCGCGTCCGGGTACTGCCCTCGGTCCACGGAGACCGGTGCGTCGCTTCGCATCGCGCCATCCCATCACCGTGTGGGGGCGGCCTTCATCCGGTTTTCCGGTGAGGGTGCGGGGCCCCGGACCGTACTCTCCGCTCTGCGCCTCGCATGGGGCCGGGGCCCGGGTCACCCCGGCCCCGGCCGCTGCCCGACGGCCCGGTCTACCGGCGCTCCAGCGCTCCCCGGACGAAGGCGGCCTGGCCCGCGTGCTGCAGATCGTCCGAGATGACGCTGATCAGCCGGACCCCGAGGGTGACTGGCGGCGACCACGCCTCGTCGACGATGCGGTCGAGCGCCTTGTTGTCGAGCCCACGCACGAAGGAGAGGGTCCGCTCGTGGACCGCGTCGTGGTAGCCGAGCAGCAGTTCCGCCGAGCCCACCCGCACGGCCGCGACATCCGCGCTGCTGTGTCCGTAGCCGGTGGCGTCCTTCGGGAAGGGCAGATCGAAGCGGGCGGCCCAGCCCTCGGAGAACCAGACCTGCTCGACACCGGACGCGTCCGAGACGTGGTCGTCCTGGATGCGGGTCAGATGCCAGACGAGCCAGCCGATGGAGTTCGCCCCGTCGTCGAGACGGGCGTGGAGGTCGGCGCGTGAAAGGCCCTCGACCGCCGAGTGCACCGTCTCCCGGACGCGGGTGAACGCGTCGGTCAAAAGGTCAGCGCTTTTCATGCCCTCACCATCCCCGCTGCCGCCGCTCTCCCCCGCCATCGACACGCGCCGCGCACCACAACCCACCTCGGTCGCGGACGGCGGCCTCCCGCACCGCTTCGGCGTTCGCATAAGGTGGCGGCATGCTTTGACGCCTGCCCGGCAGCCGGGCACCACCGTGACCTCCCTCGTACCCGACCGTTTGCGGATCCTACGAAGGAGAGACATATGAGTGCTTCCCACCCCATCGACGTCCCCGACGCGTTCGCCGCGTCCTACAGCGCCAACGGCGGTGCGTCCGCCCGCGCCTGGATCGCCGCACTGCCCGGGCTGGCCAGGGACTTCCTGGACCGGTGGAGCCTGCGGCCGGACGGCCCCTCGGCACACGGCATGGCCTCGCTGGTGCTGCCGGTGATTCGCGCGGACGGTACACCCGCCGTGCTGAAGCTCCAGGAGGCCACCGAGGAGAACATCGACGCCGTGCCGGGTCTGCGGGTGTGGAACGGCGACGGCGTGGTGCATCTGCTCGACCACGACCCGGACACCGGCACCATGCTGCTGGAACGGCTGGACGCCGCACGTCCGTTGTCGGCGGTGGCCGACGAGACGGCCGCCGTACAGATTCTCGCCGAGTTGCTGGCACGCCTGGTCGCTGTGCCCGCGCCGCCGGGCTTCCGACGGCTGGCCGACATCGCGGCGGCCATGCTCGACGAGGTGCCCGGCAGCGTGCCGCGGCTGCGCGACCCGGCCGAACGGCGACTGGTGCGTACGTGCGCGTCCGCGGTCGCCGAACTCATCGGCGAACCCGGTGACCGTCTGCTGCACTGGGACCTGCACTACGACAACGTCCTCGCCGGAGAGCGGGAGCCATGGCTGGCCATCGATCCGGAACCCCTGGCCGGCGACCCCGGGTTCGACCTGATGCCGGCGATGCACAACCGCTGGGACGAGATCGTGGCCACCGGCGATGTGCCCCGCGCGGTGCTCCGCCGCTTCGACCGGCTGTCCGAGGTGCTCGGCCTGGACCGGCAGCGGGCGATCGGCTGGACGCTGGGCCGCGTCCTGCAGAACGCCCTGTGGGACATCGAGGACGGCAAGACCGCTCTGGAGCCGGCCCAGGTCGCCATCGCCACCGCCCTGTTGGCCCGGCCACGGCCTACGGCAGGCTGAACCGGCGCCGCACCTCGTCGAACAAGCGGGGGTAGTCGCTGCCGTACGTGGCCGCCGCGGCGAACAGCGCGTCGAGCGCGGCACGCAGCGGCACCGGCTCCATCGCGTCGAACAGGGCGGGCACCGCCATGGCCTGCTTCAGGAACCCTCCCCGACTTCCGTCGATCGAGTCCACCAGGGTGTGCGGGATGGCGGGGTCGTCGAAGAAGCGGTCCCAGCTGTGCCGGAGTTCGTCGAACTGCGCGGGCAACTCGTGTCCGAGGTCCATGGCTGCGAGCGCGGGCGCGATCCAGTCGACGTTGTTCAGACCCGCTTCCGCGTACGCGCGGTGGGCGGCCCAGCGGGCGATGGACCGCTGGGCCGCCGGTCCCGCCGCGTCGACCGCGTGCGGGAGGTCGCAGTCCAGGTCCCGCAGCCCCGCCACATTGCCGCCGACGTCCCGAAGGGCCCGGCTGGGCAACCGCCCGCCCCACTCCAGGGCTTCGAGACGCCTCTGTTCGGCCTCCTCGGCCCGCGCCTGCTCCTCCGCCCGCAGGCGCTGGGCCTCGGCGCGCTCCTCCGGCGACGGAGGCGGTGGCAGGGCGCGTGCCCACTGGTGCCAGTACTCCGCGGCGTCCGCCGTCCGCTTGACGATCTCGTCGGGGCGGGGCGCCGCCGGCCAGAACTGCAGGAGGTACTGATCGGCTGCGGCCTCACCGGAGAGAATCGCGAGCTCCTCCTCGCGGGCCCGGTCCATGTCGCGTCCGCAGTACCGGACCCGGTGGTCGGTCACGGGCAGATCCAGCGACACGAGCGGACCGTCGCCCCAGGGCAGGACGACCGTGGACCCGGAAGCGGGCCGGAACGCGACCTCCACGATGTCCTCCCACCTGTCGTCGAGCGGAGGGGCGGTGTCGTGCACCTCGACGGTCAGCCCCACCTCCCCGGTGTGCAGGCCCGTGTTCAGAAACAGACAGCCCGGCACGGCGGCCCCGCAGAGCCCGCCGGCCTGCCCGGCGAAGCTCCCCGACAGATCGATGTGATTCTCTTCCTCCTCGGGCCTGCTCTCCACATAGAACTGCCCGTAAGAGACGAACAGTTCCCCGCAGTACACCGTTCGCATGCCCGCCCCTCCACCGTCACGACGCATCCGGTCCAGCGTATGCGGGCCGGGTCGCCGTCCGGCTCAAGGGGGATGCGCAGCGGGTCCACGACGAGTTGGCCGTGCCCGGGACGTCCGGGCCGGGGCTTCGACGGGCACGGGTGGCCGGAGTCCGGGTGGAGCCTCCCGCGTGACGGAGCCCCGGTCGCGGTCCGTCACCGGATTACGGCAGGCCCGGCCCGGTGCGGGGTCAACTGTGCGATGCGGGCCAGGCGACGCAACGAATCGAGCAGGGCGACTCGGTCGTACGTACTGGTCGTGACGAGCATCTCGTCGGCTCGGGTCTCCTCGATGACCGATTCGAGCTCCGTGACCACCTCGTCCTCCGTGCCGTACAGGTGGCCGCGCATCCCCTTCTCGTAGAGACCTCGCTCCTTCTCCGTCATGCTCCGCGCCTCGATCCGGTCGGCGGGGGCGAGCGGCGGGAAGACACCATGGGTCCTGGAATGGGCCATGGACCATGCTTCCGGGATCAGGATCCGACGGGCCTCCTCCCTGCTCCCGGCCACCGCGATCGTCCCCGCCACGACGACATACGGCTCGGCGGCCCAGGCGGAGGGCCGGAATTCGCTGCGGTAGCGCTCGACGGCGCGCAGCAGTTTCTCCCGGCCCCGGAGGTCGCCGACCACCACCGGCAGCCCGGCAGCGGCCGCGATGCCCGCGCCCTCACCGGTGGCCAGCAGGAACGGAGGGATGCGCAGCCCCTCGGCAGGGAGGGCATGGACCTGCGGGTGGGAGCGCTGCGTGCCGTCCAGCCAGCCGAGCAGTTCGGTGAGCTGTCCGGCGAAGTCCTCGGCAGCCGTCCTGTCCCGTCCCAGCGCCTTGCGGATGCCGTCGGTGAAGCCCACCGAGCGGCCGAGACCCATGTCGATCCGGCCGGGGAACAAGGACTCCAGCACACCGAACTGCTCGGCCACCAGCAGCGTTTGGTGATTGGGCAGCATGACGCCGCCGGTGCCGACCCTGATGGTGGCGGTGGCGGCCGCGACGGCCGCTGCCAGCACGGTCGGCGCGGAACCGGCGACGCCCGGCACGCTGTGGTGCTCGGACACCCAGAACCGGTGGTACCCGAGCGCCTCGGCCTCCTGCGCGAGGCGCACCGAGTCGCGCAGCGCCTGCGGGCCGTCGTGCCCCGTACGGATGCGGGAGCGGTCGAGGACGGAGAACCGGGTGGATGCGATCACTGAGCTCACACCGTTGTTCAACGTCCGGGGCGCGGCGGCATTCCCCCGGGCTCCCGCACGGGTGCGGGAGCCCGGGGGTGGTGCCGTGCTCCACCGGCCTCACTTCATGGGGTAGATGTCTCCACTCGCCATGCCGCTGACCTGCTCGCTCTCCGATTCGATCCTGCGGGCCTTCTCCTTCAGACGCCGACGCTCCTCGGGGTCGGTGGCACGCTCGGCCTCGTTGTTCAGGTCCTTCGCCTTGGCTCGCATCTGCTGCACGCGATTGCGCAGCTCTTCCGACTCACTCATGATCACTCCTTGGATGTGCGGGCCCCGCCACGGAGCCGGGCGTCGTCCGTACCGTCCCGGGCCGTCTGGTCAGCCCCGGGACCGGTGCCATGGGCATCTGGACGCGGCCGTGCGCGACCGGCGGACATGGGCGCCGAGGAAACCGAGACCGATGCCCAGCATCCAGAAGTCCTTGGCGAGCGGGATGCCGTTCTGGGTGGGGCGAAGGCTCCCGGGCTCCCGCATCCCGGGAACCCGGAGGTACAGACCGACCAGCCCCCCGGAGAACCCTGTCAGCGCCAGCCCGGCCAGCCGGGTCGGTACGAAAGGGGCGAGCAGTGTTCCGCCGACCGTGATCTCCGACCAGGCGAGCATCCGGGTGAACCGCTCCGGGTCGATCTTCTTCAGGAACGGATAGGCGACACAGGCCATGCCATGCACACCCTGGGCCGTCTCCGCGTCGGCTTTCAGCTTGCCCAATCCGGAGTTCAGGATGAACGCGCCGATGGCGAGGCGAGGGGGGACATCGCGTGGTTCGAGAGTCGTCATGGGAGCCTCCGTCCCGTTCTGGGCCCCTCGTCGAGCTTAGCCAGTGGGCGCGGGTAGCGCTTCACAGGAAGAGGGGACCTGGCCCGGACACGGTTCTGGATTCAAGGATTCAGCCCCTTGCGGGCTCGGGCACCGCCGGAGCCGCGTCGCCCGTGACCGTGACCTGCTGCCCCCGGCCCGTGGTCTGCGAGGCGGTGCTCAGGCAGCTTCCGGTCGACGGGTCGGTGACCGTGGGCAGGCTGCCCGTATGGGCGACGCCCGCCTCGGTGCCGACCGGTTTGCCGTACGTCACTGTTATCCGCTGGCCGCAGCCCGCGGAGAGGTAGGGCTCGATGAATCCCTGATCGGCGTTCTTGAACCGGCCCGAGGCGGATGGCAGCCCGAAACTCCCGATGTGCGCCACCGCCGCCCCTGTCGCCGTCTCTACGACGTCCCCCGTCATCAGCTGCGTCGCCCCGGTCACACCGGCCCGCTTGAGCACCAGGGAGTACATCGTCCCCGGTGTGTAGCGGAATCGGACGGCACAGCTCACTCCGGCACCGCCGTCGGCTCCGTAGGTGCAGTGGCCGTCCGTCGTCGTGGCGTCGGCGTTGAAGGAGCTGAAGACCGCCTGGAGCACGCGGTTGCCGTTCGCGTCCACGGGCTTCGGCTGGAAGCCGGCGTAGGGGCGTGTGCCGCTCTCCAGGGTGGTGTAGTACGCGAAGTAGACGCCGGACGCGTCCGGCGCGGAGTCCACGGACATCGGCAGTGTCAGCGTGGACACGGGTGTGGGTGCGTTCGTGGTCCAGCGGAGGATCGGTGTCGAGGCCCAGGACTGTCCCGCCGCGCCGACCGCGAGCAGCGTGGTGGCGGCGAGGACCGTACCCGACCTCAGCAGGCGACGCGGATGCCTGCGGGCGGGCGTGGCGGAGCGAGAAATCAATGGCGTGCTCATGTCATCTCCTTGGCTGGTCTGCTGGACTGACGACGCGCTCTCTCGTTGTGTGGGCGTTGCGGTCTTTTGTTGTGTACGGCGTTGCGGTCCCCCGCTGTGTCCGGCGTTGCGGCGTTCCGGCCCGGCGCCCTGCGGCCCGCCCGGGCCGCAGGGCCGGCCCCGATCAGTCGGTGAGCGTGCTGGGATCGACGGGCGGCTTCGGCAGTCCCAGTGCCGCGAGCGCGGCGACGCCCGCGGAGTCGATCGGGAGGGCCCATTTGTGGACGAAGAAGTCGGTGAGGTCGTATCCGGCGGTCCGGCCGGCGTAGCTCGCCAGGGCCAGGTACTGACGGGCGTTGATGACGGGGTCGTGCGTGTAGTCGTCGACCGGGGCGTCGTGCTGGTGCTCACTGCGTACGAGCCGGTGCAGCCTCGGCCAGAAGTCCTCACCGAAGGCCAGCTCCAACTGCCGGAGCGGGACGAGCTTTTCGTACGCGCCGAAGGTCTGCTCGTAGCTGGTTCCGCTGGTGCCGAGCTTCGGCAGCGCGGTCTGGAAGTGATTCAGCCCGGTCTTCGGGTCGACCGTCAGCAGGTTGGAGGTCTGACCGAGGGTGCGTTGCGCGGCCAGTGAGTAGATGTTGACGGTGACCTCGGTCAACTGGTCGGCCTGGTAGGCACCTTGCTGGTGGAGGTGACCGAGCTCGTGGTACAGCCCCCAGCCCCGCGTACTGAGGCCCGCCACCGTGCACAGCCGGTCCATGTAGGCGCGCGGGAAGCCGTTGTACCCGTGCCAGGCGTAGGCCCCCACCCCGCTGGGCACGACACTGACCTCGTTGAAGTGGTAGCGGCCCGCCTTGGGGCGGTTGAGCCGCCCCCTGCCGTCCAGGCCGCTGATGCGCGCATGACTGTCGATGACGGTGTCGAACAGCCCCATCAACTTCGCGTGGTCCTCGTCCCGGTAGAGCAGTGCGCCCTCGCGAGTGAGGGTGAGGATCGCCTGACCGGTGATCAGCTCGACCCAGGGGATGTCGGTCTTCTCGTCGAGCTGCTGCTGGAAGGCGGCTTCATCGGTGCGGCCGAGTTCGAAGACCGCCATGCGCGGGGTACCGGGGCCGAAGGTGACGGCGGCACGCTCACCCTCCCCCGCGAAGCTCAGGTAGATCGGACCGCCGTGGACGTCCCCGACCGTGTTGCGGCCCGGGCGCAGCGGGATGGCGCGCGGCTCCTGGAGCGCGGCGTCCTCGTTGTAGTAGTCGAAGGTGCCGATGTGCAGCACCGGTACGCGGCCGCCCGCCGGACGGACCGTCACCGAAATGGACTTGCCCGCCGGGGCGTACCGGCCGGTGGGCATGAAGTCGCTGGACCGGAGGGCGCGGGCCAGTCGCATGCGCTCCTTCTCGGCGTCCGGAAACGCCTTGACCAGGAGCGTGTCCCCCGAGCCGTGCCCGGCCCGCTGTCCGCCCCGCTGCCCGGTCTGCCGGGCGGCGGCCGGGCCCGCGCCCAGCAGGGTTGCCGCACCGGCGCCGGCGAGGGAGCCGAGGACGGTGCGGCGGCTCATGGCACGTGGGACGGAGCCGTCCGGCGTACCGGGGGCCGGGGTGGTGAACGGTGATCGGGCAGGACGCATCCGGGAACTCCCTTGAGGATCAATGGAATCGGAGGGTCGTGGGGGCTGCGCGTCAGCATGTAAGCGATTGCCATGGGGCGCAAGGGGATCTCAAATGTTTCTGTCTTTTACTATGGCCAGGGCACACGACGGTGACAGTAACCGCTAACACTCGTCGGCATTACGGGCGGAGTCGGCGACGTCGGGCAGTTCCGGCCCGACGGCCACGTTCCGGACACGGGACGGCAGTCCCGCCGTAGCGGCGATGTCGACTTCCGTTGCTCGCGGAGCAACCTCGGACGCACGACCGTCGTCTTGATCCGTAACAAGCTTGATCCACAGCAATACGGTCGCCACAAGCGACAGCCACGAGCAACAGCCACTCAGTCACGTCCGACAGCCCCGACCGACCCCCACGAGCACCCGGGTTCGCCGACCAGGCAACTATGCACTCCATGTATACATCGAGTGCATAGCTATGTCCGGTTCCGGCCCGGTCACGCACGAAAGGCCCCCATGCACAGCAAGGCACTGGCGCCCGAGTACCAAGGCGCCCTCACCAAGATGTCGGTGAACTCCTCTCTCGCGGATGTACTGGCGGAAGGAGTACGCCACTTGAGGGAGGCCGAACTCTCCGGTTCACAACAGGAGGTGGCCCGGTGCGGGCTCGCCGTCGCCGAGGCGCACCGCCGGCTCGGCAACGTGACGGAAGCCGATCGGGCCTGGAAGGCCAGCTACCGGTCCGCCCGCTCGGCCGGCGACCTCGGGGCGATGGCCTGGGCACTCTGGAGCGGCGGGACTCTGGCCCGGCAGCGTGGCGAACTCAGGCTCGCCTTCCGGCTGTTGGGGCTCGCCGCCGACATGGGCAAGCGCGGCGGGGACATAGTCGCCCGCGGCTACTCCCTCGCCGGCCTCGCGGAGACCGGCCGGATCCAGGGCGACTACCGCACCGTCGCGGCCCTGCACGAGCAGCTGCTCGCCGAGGCACGTGCGCGCGGCGAGGCGCGTCACACCGTGTGGGCGCTGGAAGGGATCGCGCAGATCCACCGCAACACGGGCTCGCTCGACACCGCCCTGGCCATGTTCGAGGAGGCGGCCGAGCTGGCCGGCGACGCGGACGACCGGCGCGGCCGGGCGTGGGCCCTGCGTGGCATGGCCGACATCATCTCCCTGCGGAACGATCCGGAACGCGCCCTGGCGCTGCTCGCGGAGGCCGAACTCACCTGCCGGGAAATGAAGTTGTCCAGCGCCCTCGCCTACAACCACAAGATGCGCGCCAATGTCCTCTTCCGTGCCGGGCGGTACGAGGAGGCCCGCGGGATGTACGAGGAAGCGCTCGCGGAGTTCCGTGCCATGACCGAGCCCCGGGGCGAGGCGCTGGCCCGGCTCGGGCTCGTCAAGTCGCTGGCCCGGCTCGGCCGCGACCGCGACGACACCGCGGCGGACCTGCACGAACTGCGCCGCACCCTCAGCCGGATCGGTCTGCTCAACGCCCGGGACATGGTGGACAAGGCGTACGCCGAGCTGGGTGTGGCGCCGGTCGACGGCGGCACGGACGAGGAGAGCGGACGACGATGACGCCACCGCCCGCAACCCGGCAGGCCGCGCCGCCGGAGGTGCTCGCCCGCTGCCGCGACCAGGTGCGCCCGGCGCTCGCGCAGGCCGTGCGGCAGTTGCATCCGTGGCATGCGGAGATGGCCGCCTTCTCCCTCGGGTGGGCCACGACGGACGGCAGCCCCGCCCCGGGCTCACAGGGCAAGGGGATCCGCCAGGCGCTCACACTGCTCAGCGCCGAGGCCGCCGGCGCACCGGCGCGGGATGCGGTCGTCGGTGCGGTCGCCGTGGAACTGATCCATGTCTTCTCGCTCCTCCACGACGACATCATGGACGGCGACGAGACCCGCCGGCAGCGCGCCACCGTGTGGAAGGCGTACGGAACCGGCCCGGCGATCCTCGCGGGCGACGCGCTCTTCGCACTGGCCGTGCAGACCCTGGCCGAAGCGCCCGGAAGGCACAGTGCGGCGGCGGTCCGGCAGCTCGCCGGGACGCTGACCGACCTGGTGCGCGGTCAGGCCGACGACCTGCTCTTCGAGTCCAGGCCGTGGAGCGGGCCCGAAGCGGTCCAGCCGCACGAGTACCGGTGGATGGCCGAGAACAAGACGGGTGCGCTGCTGGGCTGCGCGGCCGGTCTGGGCGCCGTGCTCGCGGGTGCCCCGGCCACGACCGTCGAGGCGCTCGCCCGGGCGGGCCGGCACCTCGGGGTGGCGTTCCAGGCGGTGGACGATCTCCTGGGGACGTGGGGGGACCCCGAGGTCACGGGCAAGCCCGTGCACAGCGATCTCCGCCGGCTGAAGAAGACGTACCCCGTCCTCTCGGCGCTGGCCACGGACGGTCCCGCCGCCCGCCGGCTCGCCCTGCTGCTCGGCACCGGAAACCCGCTCGACGGCTCAGCGGCCCGGCGGGCGGCCGAACTCGTCGAGGAGGCCGGCGGACGCACCGCCACCCTGGCCGAGGCCCACCGGCAGGTGGACATCGCCCGCCGCAGCCTGGAGACCGTACCGCTCGCGCCGGCCGCGCTGGGCGAGATCCTGGCGCTCTTCCCGTACCTCATCGACCGCACCGGCTGACCCGGACCCGGCCGTCGCTCGCCCTTCGCTCTCCCCCGCGCGGGTCAGCCGCTGAGCGCGGCGACGATTGCCTGAGCGACGGCCGACGGGCCTGGGACGGAGCACTTCGGTCCGGTGGGCCAGGCGAGGAGTACGACCGTGCGCCGACGAAAGACCGTTGTCGCAATCGGTGTCGCAGCAGGACGAATATCCTGTGCAACGTGGCGACCTCGACTTACCACGTAAGTAAGACCTCGCTCGGTCTCAAGCGCAAGTAGCGGCGCAGCAAGAAGCTGGTGACCGTCCGGGAGAGCTCGAAAGGCCGGCTCGCCGCCCTGACCGGCTACGAGGCGTACGGCCACGAGGGCCGGCTGCTCGGCTCGTTCGGCGTACTGCCGAAGAAGTCGGTCGACCGCACGACCTGGGAGTTCGAGCAGCCCGGCCTCGGCAGACTCACCGGTACCGAGCGCAGCGTCGTGACTGCGCGGGCCCGGCGGCTGCTGACGCTCTTCGACACGGTCGGAGAGATCGCCGGGGCCTTGGTGAAATACCACTTCGACTTCGCCCGGGACGGCGAGCCGGTGTTCAGCATCGACAAGCCCAGGGTATTCGACGACTGGTACCGCCTGACCGTGCACGAGGACGACGTCGACAGGCAGTTGGTTTTCGCACTGTCGGTGACGATGGAGGCCCGGCAAACGAGGCCAGGTGCGAATGGCGCCGCCCGCGAGAACGGCCCCGGTCGGTGCGAGACCGTTTCGCGGGAGGCCACTCACTGCGCGTCGTGGAAGACGAGGCCGAGGGTGCGGCGCCGGCCGGAGCGGACGGTACTGACTCCGTGGCGCATGAGCGCCGTCGACCAGCCACGCTTGGAGGCGACCGGCCGGTCGCGGGTGGTGAAGACCAGTCCGTGGCCCTGGAGAACGGTGGCGGCCGATCCGCGGGACTGCGCGCGGGGCCGCTGTTCGGTCATGAGGAACTCGCCACCGGTGTAGTCGGCGCCGGGCACGTCGAGTCCGATGACGACCTGGAGCGGGAAGAGCATGTCGCCGAATACGTCGCGATGCAGGGCATTCCAGTCTCCGGCACCGTAACGCAGCAGGATCTGGGCGGACTTGGACTGCCCCGCCGCGTGACACATACCGATCCATTCGGCCGGCTCGTCGGGCCACGGCGCGGATGTGCCCAGCTTCGCGGACCAGGCACGGGCGACGGGCAGCAGGCGCGGGTAGAGCGCCTTCCGCAACTCCCTCACCACCGCGGGCAGATCGTGGGTGAAGTAGCGGTACTGGCCGGAGCCGAACCGGTGGCGGGCCATGTCGACGGTGGTGCGGAAGCGTTCGGTCTCGTCGTACAGGGCGGCGGTCTCCCCGCACCGGGCGGGGGTGAGAAGCCGCCCGGTCGGTGCGCTGCCGTGGGCGGCGATCTCGTCGGTGAGTGCGGACCAGTCGGTGGCGGCGACCTGGTCGCGCACGGATCCGGCCGGATGTGTCGTATCGATCAAGGGTCTGGTTCCTGGTTCATGGTTCTTGATCCCTGGTTCATGGGTGCGCGAGCGCGGTGCCGTGCCGAACGGGTTACCGGTGGCCCCTGTGGTCGATGCCGGCTCGCCCGGGGCATCGGATCCGGCGCTATTCGGACATCGCGTCGCGCGATCCGGCCCCTCGCGCCGGGCCCGCCGGACGTGGGACGGTGGAAGGACACCGTGCGCTGCGCCGCGGGAGGTGCCGGATGCCTGCACAGCCGCTCGACGACACGATGCTGAAGGAGCTCGTCGCCGATGCCACCGCCGCCCCGTCCATGCACAACGCCCAGCCCTGGCGGTTCCGGTACGGGCGGGCGGGCCGCACGCTCACGCTCCGGGCGGAGTTCGACCGTGAGATGCCGGAGGCGGACCCCTCCACGCGTGGCCTGCACGTGGGATGCGGTGCGGCGCTGCTGAATCTGCGGGTGTCGGCGTCGTACCGGGGCCTGGACGCGCTGACCACGCTGCTTCCGGTTCCCATCGATCCGGCCGTCCTGGCGACCGTCCGGCTGGCGGAGCGCCGCGGCGTACCCGCGCAGCCGCCGGATGCGGCCCTCGCCGTTCTGCATCCCGCGATCCGGGACCGTCACACCAGCCGCTTTCCGTTCGACGACCGGGTGATCCCCGACGACGTCCGTGCGCGCCTCGCCGACGCGGCCCTCGCCGAGGAGGCCGACTTCTCGTTTCTGCCGCCGGAGCACCTGGAGCGGGTGCTCGCACTGATCCGGGACGCCGAGGGGTTCGATCTGAGCGACCCGGCGCGGGACGCGGAGCAACGCTACTGGACCCGGGACACCCAGGTGGAGGCGGCGGTCGACGGTGTCCCGGACTACGCCTTCGGCCCCACCGACGCATCGGGCAGGTCGATCAACCGGGATTTCGCCGGTACGGATGTCGTTCCGGGCCGGGCGCACGCCCTGTTCGAGGACCGGCCTCAGCTCGCCCTGCTCCGTACCGTGCGCGACCGCCCGGTGAACTGGCTGTGTGCCGGTCAGGCCCTGGAGCGCGTCCTGCTCACCGCCGTACGGCACGGGCTCGTCGCCTCGTTCGCGACGCAGCCCCTGGAATGGCCGGAACTCCGGCGCCTGCTGCGCGACCCGGCTCTCGGCACGGGTCACCCGCAGATGATCGTGCGTCTCGGTTACGGGCCCGAGGGGCCGTGCGCGCCTCGTCGCCCCGTGTCCGAGGTGCTGACGATCGAACCCTGAGCCCGGACACACCGTCCCGATCGGCGTGGCGACATCTCTGAACCCGGCTGCGGTCACTCGAAGTTGCGATCCCCGCCGGTCTCCGGAGGTCCGGCGCCGGCTGCGGCCGCCGTCGGGGCGCCGTGGCCCGGCTCGGCCCGCCCTCCCGCCTTCGGCTACGGCACCGGGGCGATGCCTCCGTCCACGCGCAGGTTGAACCCGTTGACGTAGCCGGCGAGGTGACCGGCCAGGCCGGTGGTCATGTTGACCACCGCCGCCTTCGCCGCCGAGTACTCGACCATGTTGGGCAGCGGAGTCGTCGCCGCCCGGCTGCCCACGTTGATGCCCCGCCCCCAACCGCGCTCCCGCATCCGGTGTCAGGGCCCGGATCATCCGCACCGCGGACAGCACATTGCCGTTCATCGCCTCCAACCAGGCAGCCGGCTCCGTGGACTCCCGGTCGTGCTCGGCGAACGGGCCGGCGTTGTTCACCAGCACGTCCACACCCCACTCGGCGGCCCGCCGCGCCACCTCCTCGGCCGCCTCGCCATCGGCGAGATCGCCCAGCACGATGTCCGCCACCGCGCCGATGGCCCTCAGCTCCGCGGCGGCCTCGTCGGCACGTGCAGGGTTCCGGCCGTGCACCAGCACGGCGCACCCCTCCCCGGCCAGCCGCCTGGTCATCGCCGCACCGATTCCCCCCGTACTCGCCGCCACCATCGCACGTCGTCCCGCAAGTCCGAGATCCATGCCCCCGAGGCTGGTAGCGGCCTGTGACAACCGGCCCCGGCCGACAGAACCCACGCACCCGGGCATCGCCCCCACGCCGCTACTAATTCGTATTAG
>NZ_ML123048.1:215074-224942 GCF_003846175.1 Streptomyces sp. ADI95-17
CACCTTGACTTCCTCTATCGGCGGGTTCGAAGCTGAGCGCCACCCACAGTGAGCACGCATGAGTGAGGACGCCATGAGTGAGATCACCCGCAGAGGGTTCGGCCGCATGGCCGGGCTGGCAGTACTGGCCGCAGGATTCACCGCCGGGACGGGAGGCGTGGGCACGGCCGTCGCCGCCACCGCCCAGGAACCGTTCGAGTTGCGCCACCTCAGTACGTTCGACCAGCGGCGCTACTTCACGTACCCCACGCACAACGGATTCGTGGATGCCGACCGCATCGTGCTCGGGCAGCGGGAGACCGGGGCCACGAGTCTGTGGGAGGTGAACCTGCGGTCCGGCCAAGAGCGGTTCCTGGCGCGGTTCGCCACCCCGGCGGGCGACCGGAATCCGTTCGTCTGGTGGAACATCCACTCCGGACGCCTCGTCACCTGCGCCGAGAACGCGGTCTGGCTGATCGATCTGGCCGCCCCCTCGCCCGTGAAGCTGTACTCACCGCCGGCGGGCCGCGATCTCAGTGTCGTGGTCAATCTCCATCCGGCGGGCGACCGGGTGCTGTGCAGCCACTACCCGGCACCGATCACCGCCGGTCCCACCACGGCGGTGGAGATCGAGCTCACGGGCGGCCGGGTGCGAGAGGTCTACTCCGGGAGCGTGCTCGCCACCCACTTCCAGTACAGCGCCCACGATCCCGAATGGATCGGCTATTCGCTCGGTGGCAACATCCTCGCCTGGGCGCTGCATCCGGTGCACGCGCCGCAGGGCAAGATGATCTGGGACCAGGCCGCCTCGGGCGTGCCGGTCGGGACCCACAACGTATGGAATTCCCGTGCCGACACCGGCTGCCTCGCCGTGGCCATCGGCGGCAGCGCCGCGGGGCTGTGGATGGTCCACCCGGACGACCGGCCGGACCGGCTGCTGGCGCCGGGTCCCTCCAGCGCGAACGGCGCATACAACCACTGCGCCATCTCCGCCGACGGCCGCTGGGCGGTCACCGACACCAACGGTCGCAACGGTTCGGCATTCGGGCAGGTGGGCGCGGTGGCCCTGGTGGACCTGACCGGTGTGCACCCGCCGCGCACGCTCGGCCTGGTGGGCTGGGGGTCCGCCCATCCCGGCCACCCCCATCCGGCCTTCTCGCCCGACGGCCGCCTCGTCGCCTACACCGACACGGAGGCCGCCACCGACCGTACCCGCGTGACGCTCTGCGATTCGGGCGGCAGTTGGACGCCGCGCCCGCTGGACTGGGTGGCGGAGGCGGAGGAGCTCGCGTTCTCCACGTCGGGCGGACGAGCCGAGGTCTTCGCCGACCCGCAGTGCGGCGCGGGCCACGGCGTGTTGTTCACACCGGCCGCATCCGGTTCCGCACTGACCTTCACATTCCAGTCGTCCGAAGCCGGGCTGCGGACCCTGCGGCTGCGGGTGAAGCGGCACGACTCCCGGGGCATCTACCGGCTGTCGGTGAACGGCGCCACGGTCGGAGCACCGCTCGACCTCTACAGCCCGGTGATGACCTACGCCGAGCCGGAGTTCGGCCAGGTGTCCGTACGGGCGGGAACCAACACGCTCCGGCTGACCCACGTCGGGCAGCACACCGACAGCACCAAGACCCCCGGGACTTGTGCCATCGACCGCATCGGCCTGCGGCGCGCCGGCTAGCGGTCCTCGCAGGGGGCGCCGGGCCGCTCAGCCTTTTCCGGGGGCGCGGGCGGCAATGGCGTCCAGCATCAGGTCGAGTGCGAAATCGAAGTTGGCGTCGTCGTCCACCGAGGCCAAGCAGGGGGCCGCCGCGGCGATATGGGGGTGGGTCGCGGCGGGTACGGCGGCGTACTCGCCGTACCAGGCCGACTCGTCGCCGCGGCGGGTGTGCGCGTCGAGCGTGCAGTGGGTGGCGTCCATGCACGACCGGGCCAGCAGGAAGTCCACCAGCGCCCGGAGGTGGCGCACCGCCTGCTCGGGCGGGAATCCCGCGTCGGACAGCGCGGCGAGGGTCAGCTCGATCACCCGCATCTCGGCCGGTCGCCGCGTGATGCGTACCGTGGCGAGCACAGCGGCGCGCGGGTGCGAGAGATAGACCTTGTGCATGCGGATGAAGAGTCCGCGCAGGGTCTGTCGCCAGTCGTCCGAGGGCCCGAACCCTTCGAGGCCCTCCCCCAGCAGGTGGTCGGCCACCGCCAGCAGCAGATCGTCCTTGCTGCGGAAGTGCCGGTAGAGCGCCGCCGGGTCGGCGCCCAGCTGGGCGCCGACCCGGCGGAACGTCAGTGCGTCGGCGCCTTCGGCGTCCATCAGCGCGAGGCACGCCTCGACGATCAGCCGAGGGCTGAGCGACGGCCGCGGGCGGCCGGAGTCGGCCCGCTTCCCCGTACGTGGCTCCACTGCGCACTCCTTCGCTCCGGTCAGCCCCATTGTGCCGTCGGCCTAGGGCCTTTCGTTTGGATCATGCCGGGCTCGCGTGCCCCGGTGCCGCACCTCGCCGCGTTGTCGTCGGTCGCCGACGCTCCGCGTCGACTCCCTCCTCCGCCTTGCGATGCACGACACCGGACCCCGCTCCCTGATCCGGCCTGATCCAAACGAAAGACCCTAGCCTGCGCCACACCTTCACCGCACCCGGGTCGACCTCGTTGCCAACCGCGTTGTCATCACTGTTGACTCTGCCGTCGCCCCTCCTGGAGCGAGGCGTCCCCGGACGGCCTCGCCCCTCGTTCCGTCACAGACCTGCGTCGCGGTGGGTGGTGCGGCCGTCGACCACGGTGAGCACGACGGGAAGGCCGGCCAGGTCGGTGGCGGGCGTGGCGAGCGGGTTCTCCGCGAACACGGTGAGGTCCGCGCGGTGGCCGATGGCCAGGCGCCCCGACACGTGTTCCGCACCTGCCGCAAAGGCCGGATTGAGGGTCATGCCCTGGAGCGCTTCGAGGGCGGTGAGGGCCTGGCCGGGGTTGTGCGGGGGCTGGGTGAGGTCGCGGCTGGGGCGGCGGTGGCGGGCACCGGCCATCACGGTGAGCGGCGGGTAGGGGGCGACGGGCCAGTCGGAGCCGAGCACGACGGTGGCTCCCGAGTCCCACAGGTCGCGGCAGCGCCAGGCGTGCGCGGCACGCTCCTCGCCGAGCCGCCGGGACCAGTTGTCGGTGTGGTCGGCGCGGGTGAAGTCACAGCAGTGGGTCGGCTGCATCGACGCGATGACACCGAGCTCCGCGAACCGGCGCAGGGTGTCGTCGGGGACCGTCTCGATGTGCTCGATCCGGTGCCGTACGCCGCGGTACTCCGCGCTCGTCGCCGACTCCACCGCGTCCAGGACGTGGCGCACGGCGGCGTCCCCGATGGCGTGGGTGGCGGTGGGGACACCGGCCCGGTGGAGTTCACCGATGATCCTGGTGAAGGCCGCGGGGTCGGGCCAGAAGGCGTGCGTGGACTCGCCGTGGCAGTCGGGCCGCTCCAGCCAGGCGGTGCCGTTGTCGACGGTGCCGTCCATGAACAGCTTGACGCCGGCCACCTCCCACAGCCGGCCGCCCGTGCCCTGCCGGGCGATGAGGTCGGCCACGGCCCGGCCGTCGGCTCCGGGCTGGAGCCAGGGTGCGACGCGCAGGCGCAGCGGCAGGTCACCCGCCTCGTCGAGCTCGGCGTACAGCGACAGGCTCTCCCCGTTGGCGTCCATGGCGTGCCCGCCGGTGAGCCCGGAGGCGGCCACGTCGCGCAGCGCCGAGGCGAGGCGGGTGCGGCGCTCGGCGGGGGCGACCGGCGGTGCGGCCCGCTCGACCAGTTCGCAGGCGGCGTCCTCCAGCAGCAGACCGGTGGGGCGGCCCGATTCGTCGCACACGATCTCGGCGTACTGCTCGAACCGGCGGGGCCCGTCGACGCCGGCGAGCTCCAGCGCACGGGGGCTGGCGATCATGGAGTGGGCGTCGAAGAGCAGCAGAACGGCCGGGATGCCGTCCAGGACCGGTCCGATGGTGGCGGACGCGACGGGCCGGTCGCCGAAGACGTTCGGGTCCAGGCCCCAGCCGTGCAGCCACGCTCCGGGGGCCAGCGATCCGGCCTCCCGCGCCAGGGCCCGGCGTACCTCGTCGAGGGTGGCGCATCCGGACAGGTCCAGGCCGTGGGCAAGCTCGGCACCCATGAGGGGGTGGATGTGGCCGTCGACGAGGCCGGGGGTCACGACTGCGCCCTTGAGATCGATCACCGTGGTCGCCGGTCCGGCGAGGGCGCGGATCCGCTGGTCGTCGTCGAGTGCGGAGATCCGTCCGCCGGAGACGGCCAGAGCGGTCTGCGGGAGCACTTCGCCGGTGACGACATCGAGGAGACGGGCGGAGAGAAGGACGAGGCCGGGTTGCACGGGCGGACTCCTTGAGGGCTGGTCAGTGGGTGGCGAGAAGAGCTGGGGTCCGGGGTGCCGGACGGGCCCGGTGGGCCGGATCGGCCGGATCGGCCGACAAGGTGCCGTCGGCCAGGCCGAGTTCACGTTCGGCCGTGGCCGCGGCCAGCCCGTTCACCGAACGGGGGCTGATGCCGGTCTCGGTGTTGGCATGGGCTGCGAGCCCATCCATGACGACGAGGATCTGAACGGCGCTCGCGCACGGGTCGGCGGTGCGGAAGTGGCCGCTGCCGACACCGTCACGGATCAGCTGCTCCAGCCGCTCGCGCCACCGGGTCTCCTGGCAGCCGACCCGGTCGCGCAGGACGGGGCGGTAGCGGCTCAGGTGCCGGGCGTTGATCCACAGGCGGCTGAGTGCGTCATGACCTTCTCCGGTCGCGAGGGCGAAGAAGCGCGCGAGTCGTTCGACGGGGGTGTCCCCGGCCCGTCCGGGCGGTACGAGGGTGTCCAGCTCGGCACCGACAGCCTGGCCGAACGCCTCCGCCACCAGTTCGTCCACCACGGGGAAATAGTGACCGACCAGTCCCGGACGCACGTCGAGGCGCTCGCCGATCCGGCGCAGGGTGATGCCCTCCAGCCCCTCGGCCAGGGCGACCGAGGCGGCCGCGTCGACCATTTCCGCACGTCGATCGGCCGGTGACTTCCGAATTCGTCGCCGATGAACTCCTGACGTCATGAATCCAATGTTATTGAGTGCGCGACCAATAGACAAATGCATGGATACGCCCACCGGGCGGAGGCGCGCATGACATCCACGGTCCCCGGCCTCGCGGCGGACACTCCGCTTCCCGGCCCGGCGGCCGACCGGACGGACGCGATAGGCTCGATCTGTAGGCAGGCGTTCCGACCACGGAGGCTGCCATGAAGGAGAACATCGAGTACCCGACTCCGTCGCAGGCCGAGGGCGAGAGGCTGGACGAGGACAGGGACCCGGCCGAGGAGCGGCACCCCGCCACCACGCGCACCCAGCCGTCCCAGGCGGAGGGCGAGCGCCGCGGGGAGGACGAGGAGACCTGACACGGGCGACGGTCTCCCGGAATCCGGCCGCACCGGCGTGCACCGGCGCGACTCGGATGCCGGTCAGCCGGCCGGGCGGCCGCCGGTCCGCCCTTCGGCGGGCAGGCGCGGCACGTGCCCCGCCAGGGCCAGATCGACCAGTTGCCGCACCGTGTCGTCATGCACGGAAGCGGGCCGGAAGGACCGCCGGTAGACGAAGAACCCGTTCCACAGGTCGAGAAGCGCGTCCGCGTCGATGTCCGCAGGGAGGTCACCGCGGGCGATCCCGCGCTGCATGACGACCCGGACCTGGTCCCGGCGCCGCAGCACGACATCGAGGAAGGACCGCAGGACGCCCGATTCATCGACTGCCGCCTCGGTCAGACACAACCGCGTGAAGGTGTCCCGGGCGCGGGTGAATTGGTCGATGTGGTCGAAGACGACGAGCAGTTCGGCGCGGGTGTCACCGAGGTCGGGAACGGCGCGTACGTCTGCGCGGGCGACGAGCACCTCGGCGGTCACCGCCGCCTTGTGAGGCCACCACCGGTAGAGGGTCTTCTTCGACACCTTCGCGCGTACCGCGATCTCGTCCATGGTCATGCCGAGATAGCCGATCTCGGCGAGCAGCTCGTCGGCCGCGCCGATGACCCGGTCCCGGACGTCCTCGCTGCGGGGCCGGCCGACCGGTCGCTGAGTGCTCTTAGCCATGACATCCCATTTCGGGGCATGCGGCGCCCCACGTCAATGGGAAACGGATGGTTTCCCCGACGCGCTGCCACCCCATGGCCATTTTCGGGAGAGGGGAGTAGACATGGGAGCCGATTAAGGAAACGAATCGTTTCCATTTTCGCGCGCCTACTTCAGTGGAGGGGATCCCCCATGCCCGCAGCCGACTCATCGCTCCGCGGCCGCGTCGCCGCCCGCCTCGACACGTACAGGGGCCGGCTTCTGGAGCTCAGCCACGCGCTGCAAGACGATCCGGAGATCTCGTTCGCGGAGGCCCGGGCCGCCGAACGGCTCGCGGTACTGCTGGAGGACGCCGGTTTCACCGTGAATCGCGCGGTGTGCGATCTGCCGACGGCGCTGACCGCCGAGTACGGCAGTGGTGACCTGACGATCGGGGTGTGCGCGGAGTACGACGCGCTGCCCGAGATCGGCCATGCCTGCGGGCACAACATCATCTGCGCCGCCGGTGCGGGCGCGGCGATCGCGCTGGCCCCGGTCGCCGACGAACTCGGCTGCCGGGTGAAGCTCCTCGGCACCCCGGCCGAGGAGGAGGGAGGCGGCAAGGTGCTGATGCTCGAACGCGGCGCCTTCGACGATGTGACAGTGGCGATGATGGTGCACCCCTTCCCCGTCGACATCACGGATCCGCGCGGCTCCAGCAACGCGGTCGGTCGCTTCGAGGTCACCTTCACCGGCCGGGCCTCACACGCCGCCGCGGCCCCCGAGGGCGGGCTCAACGCCGCCGACGCCGCGGTCGTCGCCCAGGTCGCGGTGGGCCAGCTCCGCCAGCAGCTGCGGGACGGGTACCGGGTGTCCGGGATCGTCCGTCTCGGCGGGGAGCGTACGAACATCATCCCCGAGCGGTCGGTGCTCGAGTACGAGGTGCGCACCCCCACCGGCGAGGAACTCACCGATCTGCGGGAACGGGTGCTGAACTGCTTCCGCGGTGCCGCACTGGCCACCGGAACGACCGTGGCCGTACGGCAGATACAGCCCGACTACCTCGATCTGCGCCATGACCCTGCGCTGATGACCTCCTACGCCCGCAATCTGCGCGCGACCGGGCGGGAGGTGCCCGAGCCCGGCCCGGTACCGCAGGGCACGGGCGGCTCCACGGACATGGGCAACGTCACCCACGCCCTGCCCGCCATCCACCCCGGCCTCGGGGTGCTGGGGGCCCGTGGCATGCCGCACACCCGGCAGTTCGCCGAAGAGACCGCGAGCCCGGCCGCGGACGACGCGGTGCTCGACGGGGCACTCGCGATGGCATGGACCGGCCTGGACCTCGCCTCCGATGCGGAGTGGCGGGCCCGCTGCGTGACCGCTCGGCACGGCTGACGCACGCGGGACCCGGGGCGGAATCCGGGTTGTGTGGCCATGCGATGCCGGCATCATGACCGGCCGACCCGAGCGATCCCGTCCTCCCGAGCGACCCGAGCAGTCAGGGATCTCCGTCATCCGCCGACCCGGTCGGGACTTGTCCGACCGGGACGGGCTGGCCGTACTGCTGACTGCCTACCCTCTGCAGACTCAGGCCGAGAAGGGCGAGGCCGTAGCCGATGCGGGTGGGCTGCCGGAACGCTACCGGGCGGAGATCCTGGACCCGGGCACCGCGTTCGCCACCGATGTCGTGCTGCTGGCGTTGCGCGGGGACGCCCCGGTGGGCTGCCTGGTGGTGACCGCCCCCGTCGACGGCCGGTCCGAGATCAAGCGGCTCTGGACGGACCCGGCACTGCGCGGCCTCGGCATCGCGTCCAGCCTGGTCGGCGCCGCGCTGGCGCATGCCGCGGAGAGCGGTCTGAGCACGGTGCGGCTGTCGGTGTGGAATTGGCGGACGGGCGCCATCGCCCTCTACGAACGGCTCGGCTTCACCGTCACCGATCCGTGGGACGAGCGGGACCGACTGGTGTACTTGCAGAGCACCGTGTCCCCCGCCGGCCGAGGACCGGAACAGGAATGAGACCAGCGGGCTGCCGTACCGCAAGGCGCTGCTCGTCAGTTCGTGGGCGGCCGAGCGGCGGTGGTCGATCCGCGGCAAGGAGACGTTCGCAGGCAGCGCGCTGATCGAAGGCGATACCGACGACCTGGTGCGGGTCGTCGTGGCCGCACGGGCCTGGCAGGACGGGTCGGCATTGAGCGAGATTCGGGATGCGGCCGGCGCATCGCCAGGTCGGTGAGCGAGTCGGCTACCAGGCAGGCGCCGATGTTCTCCTCGTGGCTGAGGATGATGATCTGCCCCGTGTGTCCGCGCGGTCCGGGTGTCAGATCGACCGCCAGCCGGTCACCGCCGCCGTTGTCCCCGAAGACGATCCGGCCGGGTGAGCCGACCAGTCCCCGCACCGCGGCATCGGGCGGGGTGACGACCGCTTCCATCGCCGCGAACTTCCAGAGGCAGTGGCGGGACGAAGCCTCCGCGATGTACAGGTCTCGCACAGCGCCACGACCTCGGCGTCCAGTCCTCGCCCGTGAGCCAGGCGTACGCGGGCGAACAGCGCGTGCCGTTCCGCGTACAGCCAGCGCGCCGCCCGCTCGGCGCGTACCGTGCGACCGAGCGGTCCTCGGTCCCCTCCGGATCTTCGAGGGGCACGTCCGGGGCGTCGGGAACAGGGTCGAAGAGCTTCCCGCCCGCTTCGTCACGCCGCAGGGCGCTCGCCCGCACGGTCCACCGCTGCCGTGGTGAGGACCGCGGAGGTGCCCATGACGGTGCCCGCCGGGCCGGCGTCCCCCGCTTCGGCGAGGACCGTGCGTTCACCGAGGAATGCGTACGTGGTCCGGTCGAAGATCCACTGCGTCTGCTCCCCGTGTGACGTGCGGGCGACGGCGACGCCCTCGCGTCCTGTGGCGTCGTCGGCCGCGTGGACCACGGTGACACCGGGGATCTTCGCGGCGGCCCGGTACAGCGCGGCGCCGACCTTCGGTGGGGCCCATGTCTCGGCCAGCAGTTCACCGATCGCGGTGAACGCGCGCTGGTCCGGGTCCTGGCCTTCTCCCCGGGTCTCGTCCCGGATCAGTTCCATCAGGGTGTCGGGGTCGGTGGGCAGTGATGCGACGTATGCGTGGGTCGGGTTGCTGATCGACGGCTCGGAGGCGTCGAGGGTGCTCGGCCGGGGTGTCGCCCCCGGGCCGTCCAGGGTTTCGACCGGGCCATCGGTGCCGAGCGGGGTGCCGGGCCCGCCCGCCTCGCGGAGCAGGCCGGGGCGGCTGCCGTCGGCGGACAGCCACACCTGGCGCCTGTGCACGGGAGGCATGGTCACGGGGCCTCCGCCTGCGCTCTGTGCCGCGTAGGCGACCTTGCTCTCGACGTACACGAACTGGTCGGCGCGGACCGCCGGCTGCTCCGACTCGGCGGCGGCGAGCGCGATGCGGTCCAGGAGCCGCGTCGCTTCGGGGGCGTCGGTGGCGCCACCACCCGGAACTGCGGTGGTGGCGGGGCCGGGGGATTCCGGGAGCCCCACCACCAACACGCCGCCGACCGCCAGGGCGCAGGCCACGGCCGGCACCGCGAGCCGGACGAGGCGGTGACGCGGGCGTGTGGCGCGGGCGGTGCGCCTGCCGGAGGGGTCGGCGGGGGCCGTGTCGGCCAGGAGTGTCCGCCTCAGCAGCAGTTCGCGGTCGGGGTCCAGGCCGGGGACCGGCGGCGGGGGCAGCAGGGTGGTCAGGCCGAGGCGTTCGTCCTCCTCGGACAGGTGGTCCGAGGGGTGCGGAGGGGTGGTGTTCATCCGTGGGTCTCCTGGCTGGACGGGCGGACCGCGGAAGCGCGGCCGGGGACGGGGGTGTCG
>NZ_ML123048.1:225191-311587 GCF_003846175.1 Streptomyces sp. ADI95-17
GGGCGAGCGGTGGGGTGGGGGGCGCCGCCCTCTGCGGGCAAGGTGCCCCTGCCCGGCTCCGCCGGTGGCCGTGCGGCTTCGGGCCGCCCGCCTCGCCCGGTGCGTGAGCGGGTGGCGCGGGCCTCGGCGCCGGCGAGTTCACGCAGCCGGGTACGGGCGCGGGAGAGGCGGGATCGGACGGTGCCGACCGGCACGCCGAGCGCCTCGGCCGCGGCCGCGTAGTCCAGGCCCTCCCAGACCACGAGGGTGAAGACCTCCCGGTCCCGGCGCCGCAGTCGGGCGAGGGCGGTGTGCGCCGCGCGCAATTGCTCGGAATCCGCGAGGTGGGTCACGAGGTCGTCGGCGAAGTCCGGGACGGAGTCGCGTTCCGGGACGCGGGCGAGGGCGATGTCACGGCGCCGGCGTGTGCGTGCGTTGCGGCGCATGATGTTGGTGGCGATGCCCAGCAGCCACGGGCGCAGACTGTCCCCGTCGGGGTGCAGCTTCTCCCGGCTGCGCCATGCCTCCAGGAAGGTCACCGAGACGACGTCCTCGGCCTCCGCCCAGTCGCCGGTCACCCGAAGGGCATAGCGGTACAGCACCTGGGCGTGCTCGTCGTACAACTCCCCCAGGGCGTTGCGGTCCCCGTGGCGGAAGCGATTCCTCATGAGTGTTTCCACACTCTGCCCTGCCCCGTCCGTTGCACCGGTTCCCGTGACGTGCGCCACATGCGTTGTCCGGGGCTGTGGCCTCGTGGCCGGTGTGACGCGGCTCACCGGAACTCCTGGGCCGGGCGGCGCAGTGCAGGTCATGACCAATTCTTCCGTACCCCGCCGGACCGTCCTGCGGACCATGGCTCTCGCCGCGGCCGTGGCCGGCAGCACGACTCCGCTCTGGAACACAACGGCGTTCGCCGCGGCGCCGCAGACGTACGCCCTCACGATCAAGCACCTCGACCGCAACGGCCGGCCGACGGGGGCGTACGAAACCACCGTCACCGGCGTCTCCGGTCCGGGGGCCGACCAGGAGGTCCAGCCGCACGACGCCTCCGGCACGGTCACCGTGCGTCTGCCCAAGGGCCGTTACCTGCTGAGCAGCGCCCTGACGGCCGGTGACGGTGCGGGCGGCACCGACTGGATCGTCCAGCCGCGGCTGGACCTGGACCGTGACACCACCGTCACCGTCGACGCCCGGACCGCGGCGCCCGTCGACGTACGGCCGCCCGACCGCTCGGCGGGCTTCCTGCACAGCGCGATGGTCGTCGAGGTCAGGCATCGGGGCGCCGAACGGCTCGTCAACCTGATCTCGGCCTCGGCGAACCTGCGCGTGGCGCACCTGGGCCCCGACGCCGAGGCCGGTTCGGTGAAGCAGTGGTTCGACTCGTACTGGACGGCCAGGAGCGTCGACTACGCGCTCGGATACGTCTTCACGGGTGCCCGTGCCCTGACCGGCCTGACCCGGCACCCCTCCGCCAAGGACCTGGCCACCGTGAAGATCCGTGCCGCCGCGCTCCCGGGCACCGCGGGCACCGGCTCCGTCGACCTGCAGCCGAGCGCCGGACTGACCGTCGGTGTCTCGCGGAGCCTGGCCACTCCCGGCACCGCCACCTACCTCGTGAATCCGGAACGCGGCACCTGGGACATCACCTACATGGCTCCTCGTGCGCCCGGCGGTTCGACGAACCGCTACAGCGCGGACGGTGTCGCCGTGCGCGCCGGATCCACGACCACCCATGTCTTCGACAACGCCGTGTTCGGGCCCGCCCTCGCGGGCCGTCCCGGTGTCGTACGCGACGGGGACAGCCTCACCGTCGATGTTCCGCTGCTCGCGGACGGCGGCGGCCATGTGCCGTCGTCACCGTCGTACGCCTCGGCCTCGACCGCCCTGCACCGCGACGGCGTGCTCGTCGGAACCCGGACCGGCGCCCCCGGTCGGGCCGGGTTCACCGTCGCCCCGGGGCGCGCGGCGTACCGGATGACCAGCACGGTGAAGCGCACGGGTGCGCCCGGCACCGCCACCCGTGTGACCGCGTCGTGGACCTTCGTCTCGGACACGACCACCGGTCCGGCCCCGGTACCGGTGAGCGCCGTGCGGTTCTCGCCCGTGCTCGGCCCCACCGGAACCGCCGCGGCGGACGCGGTGCTCCGGGTTCCCGTCACCGTCCAGGGCGCCGCCGCGAAGGGACGTGTCCGTGTGCTCGCCGTTTCGGTGTCCATGGACGGCGGTGCTTCGTGGCGCCGGGTGCCGGTCGAGCGCGGTGCCGTCCTGATCCACAACCCGGGCGCGGGCACCGGTGTCTCCCTGCGTGCGGAGCTGACGGACACCGCGGGAAACACGCTCACCCAGACCATCGTCGACGCCTACCGCACGCAGTGACCCGGCCGGGGCCCGCGGCCCGGACGCCCGGCTGTTCCGGGCGACGGTAGACGGCCGGGGCGCAGGTGCCGGGGTGTCGATGCCGACATGGTGATCGCGGTCCGCGGGCCCCATGCGCATCGACGCCCCGGCGGCCGTGGAGCCCGCTCCGGTGGCTGACCCGGCGTCAGGCGGACGGCCGGACGGCCGCCGACGAGCACGGCGCGAAGTCCCGGCAGAACCACACCGCCGGAATCAGCCAGATCGAACAGTTCAGGCCACAGTCATCTGTGATACCCCACCGGGCCATCCCGAGCAGCGACACTCCCCCTGTCCCATTCGCACGGGGGCGTACAGACGAAGGAAGTTCCGATGGATCGCAGATCGTTCATGGCCACCACAGGCACCGCATCCCTGGTGGGCGGTGCTCTTGCCGCCGGGGCCGGTATCGCGGCACCGGCCGCCGAGGCCGCGCCGCACCGGCCCGGCAAGGGCCGGACGGTCCGGTTCAACATCATCAGTGACATCCAGGGCGACCTGACCGACTTCGGCAAGGCCCTCGACGACCTGCACCGCATCAACCCCGACAGCGCCGGCCTCGGTATAGCCGGCGACATCACCCCGCGCGGCTACGACTTCGAGTACGCGGCGGTCCGCCAGACCCTTCAGCGCCACCCGCACCCCAGGAACGTCGCCTGGGCCATCGGCAACCACGAGTTCTACGTACCGAAGTACAGCGACCCCAACACGCTCGCGCAGGCGACCTGGCCCAACGGCACCACGGAGGACTCCCTCTTCCGCAGCTTCTACAACTTCGCGGGCCGCAACAAGGTCTACTCGGAGACCTCGTTCGGCGGGGTGCCCGTGCTCAGTCTCGGGACCGAGCGCTACTCGCACTACCACGACGCGAAGCTGTGGGACGAGGTGTGGATCAGCGACGAGCAGTTCGCCTGGCTGGAGGACCGTCTCGCCTACTGGGCCCGCCGTCGCAGGCCCGTCATGGTGATGACCCACCACCCGCTGCCCAACACCGTGTCGGGCACCCACAACAAGCTCTACCTCAACGACTACCTCCAGCCCGACCGGCTGCTGTCGATCCTCGGTCGCCACAAGGACGTCTTCCTCTTCTCGGGGCACACCCACTGGGACCTGAACCTGTCCGACTGGGTGGTGCGCCGGGTCGTTCCCGGCACCGGCAACCTCGAAGGCTTCACCGTCGTCAACACCTCGGCCGTCCAGGTGGGCTGGATGGACGACGGCAAGGGCGGCGAGGTCTCCCTCGGCGATGCCTTCAACCAGGGGCTCCAGATCGAGGTCGGTCCCCACTCCGTCGTCATCAAGGCCCGTGACTTCACGACGGGGACCTGGCTCAAGCAGCTGACGGTCCCGCTGCACACCAGCGCCTGAGCCCCCACAGCACGGATGCCGTGCCGTTCCGCACCGAAGCCCGGCGCAGTACGGCACGGCATCCGCCGGCGGCTCACTTCGGCAGCCACGCCCGCCAGGTGGACTCGTTCTTCTTCGCCCAACGCTCAGCGGCCTGTTCGGGCGACAGCTTCTGGTCCGCGATCATCAGTGCCACCTCGTTCTGGTCCCCGGTCGTCCAGTGGAAGTTCTTCAGGAACTCGGCGGCCGGACCGCCCGCGTCGGCGAACCGGGCGTTGAGGAACTTGCGCAGCGGGGTGTGCGGATACGCGCACGCCACCTTCTCCGGGTCGGCGTCACAGCCCTCCTCGTACGCGGGCAGCTTCACCTCCGTCATGGGAACCTGCTCGAACAGCCACTGCGGCTTGTACCAGTAGGTCAGGAATGGCTTCTTCTCCTTGGCGAACTGCTTGATCTGGGTGATCTGTGCCGCCTCGGAGCCGGAGAAGACCACCTGGTAGTCCAGGCCCAGGTTCTTCACCAGTGCCTTGTCGTTGGTGACATAGGACGGCGAACCGTCCAGGAGCTGGCCCTTTCCGCCGCTCTCGGCGGTGCGGAGCCGGTCGGCGTACTTGTCGAGGTTCTTCCAGTCCGTCACGTCCGGGTTCGTGTCGGCGAAGTACTTCGGTACGAACCAGCCGATGTGGCCGGTCACTCCGAGTTCCCCGCCCGGCGCGATCGTCTTCTTGTCCGCGACGTACCGCTGCTCCTGCTCGGGGTGGCCCCAGTCCTCCAGGATCGCGTCCACCCGGCCCTGGCTGAGGGCGTCCCAGGCGGGGACCTCGTCGATCTGGACGGTGTCGACCCGGTACCCCAGCTCGTGGTTGAGCAGGTACTGGGCGACGGCGGCGTTGGCCTGCGCGCCCACCCACGACTGGACGGACAGGGTGACGGTCTTCGCACCGTGTGCGTCGGCGTACGGGGACGACTGCTTGGTCATGTCGGCCGCGCCGCAGCCCGTCAGGGCCAGCAGCCCGAACGCCGCGGCGGCCGCGATGGTACGGCTACGCATCCCGGGTCTCCTTTCCGGCGGGCTGGGTCACCCGGTCCAGCATCAGCCCGAGGCACACGATGGCCGCGCCCGCGACCAGCCCGGTGGCCAGGTCGCCCTGGGCCAGCCCGAACACCACGTCGTAGCCCAGCGCACCGCCGCCGACCAGGCCGCCGATGATGACGACGGCGAGGACGAGTACCACGCCCTGGTTGACGGCCAGCAGCAACGCGGGCCGGGCGAGGGGAAGCTGGACCTGGCGCAGCTGCTGCCAGCCGGTCGCGCCGAGCGAGCGCGAGGACTCCATCACGACCGGGTCCACGGCCCGCATGCCCTGCGTGGTGATCCGGACGACGGCGGGCAGCGCGTACACCACGGCGGCGGCCACGGCGGGTGCCCGGCCGACGCCGAACAGCGCGACCACCGGGATGAGATACACGAACTGCGGCATCGTCTGGAAGACGTCGAGCACCGGCCGCAGCAGACGCTCCAGGCGTGGGCTGCGCGCCGCGGCGACGCCGGTGGCGACCCCGGCGAGGAGTGTGACCGCGACCGCGGCCAGCACCTGCGAGAGGGTGTCCAGGGCGGGTTCCCACTTTCCGAGCACGCCGATCGCGGCCATGGCGAGCACGGCGGTCAGCGCGGTGCGCCAGGTGCCGATGAGCTGGGCGAGGACCGCCACCAGGAGCAGTACGGTCCACCAGGGCAGCCACTGCAGACCGTCGCGCACCGGGTCGAGGATCCAGGTGGTGAAGCGGGCCGCCCAGTCGGCGGTGCCGCCGACGACGGGCACCCCGGAATACAGGTGCGCGGTCATCCAGTCGACGACGCGGTTGACAGAGGCGGCGATGTCTACGGTCCAGGCGTCGGGCCACGACAGCCGGCCGGTGTAACGGCCGACGACAGCGACGGCGACCGTGCCGGCCGCGGCGACGGCCCAGCCGCGGCCCGTCCGCCGGGAGGGCCCGGCGCCGATCCGCTCCCCCGCCGCGGCGGTGACCCGGTCCAGGACGACGGCGAGCAGTACGACCGGCACACCGGCGGCGAGCGCCGCGCCGACATCCACGGAGGCCAGCGCCTGGTACACGCGGTCGCCGAGGCCGCCGGCGCCGATCACGGACGCGATCACCGCCATCGAGAGCGCCATCATGATCGACTGATTGACACCGAGGAGCAGTTCCTTGCGGGCCAGCGGGAGCCGGGCGGTCAGCAGCCGCTGCCGGCCGGTCGCGCCGAGCGAGGCCGCGGCCTCCATCACTCCGGCGTCCGCGCCGCGCAGCCCGAGCGCGGTCAGCCGGGCCATGGGCGGGGCCGCGTAGACGACGGTGGCGAGGACCGCCGCCGGGACGCCGATGCCGAAGACGAGCACGACCGGGAGCAGATACGCGAACGCGGGCAGCACCTGCATGGTGTCGAGCACCGGGCGCAGTGCCCGGTGCACCCGGTCGGACAGTCCGGCGGCGAGCCCGAGCAGCGCGCCGAGCAGTACGGACGCGGTGACGGCGACGGCCATCAGCGCGAGGGTCTGCATGGTGGGAACCCACATGCCGAGCAGTCCGCACACGGCGAACGCGGCGACGGCGGTGAGCGCCGGGCGGATGCCCGCGACGCGCCAGGCGACGAGTCCGGCGGCGGTCGTGACCCCGGCCCAGCCGGCGGCCAGGAGCACGAGGTAGACGGCGCGTACGGACAGGACGACGGCGTTGCTGATGTGGCCGAAGAAGTACAGGAAGAGCGGGTGGCTGTCCCGGTTGTCGATGATCCAGTCGCTGGCGTGGCCGAGCGGGCCGGACAGGTCGACGGCGAGGCGTGCGGGCCAGGTTCCGCCGCCCAGGAGCAGGGTGCCCAGGAGGAGCGCGAGGAGTGCGGCGCCCGCGACGAGGGCGGTGCGGTGCCGGGCGAGGGCGTCGCGCGGCCGGGTGCGCAGCGGGGGCGCGCCGGCCTCGGTGCCCGCGGTGGACCCGCTCCCCGTGGTGGCGGTGGAGATGCTCATCGAGGTCGCCTCCCCGTCGTGTGCGGGCCACGGACGGGCGCGGTGGGTCGTGCGGTGCGCAGGCCCGGCGGGCCCCAGGTGGTGTGTGCGGGCATCAGGCCGCCTCCTTCCGCGGGGCGAGCCCCGCCACCACACCGAGCAGGTCCGCGTGGCCGACCACGCCCACGCAGCGGCCGTTCTCGACGACGCGGGCGGTCCCGCCGCTGCGGACCACGGCCTCGATGGCCTCGTGGACCGTCGCGTCGGGGCCCAGCGCCGGACCGCTGTCCGCCTCCGCGGCCTCGGCCGGGCGCATCGCCGTGCGCACGGTCATGACCTGTTCGCGCGGCACGTCGCGGACGAAGTCGCGTACGTAGTCGTCCGCGGGGGCGCCCACGATCTCCTCCGGCGTGCCGAGCTGCACGATCCGGCCGTCCCGCATCAGCGCGATCCTGTCGCCGAGCTTCAGTGCCTCGCCGAGGTCGTGCGTGATGAAGACCATCGTGCGGCCCTCCTCACCGTGCAGCCGTACGACCTCTTCCTGCATGTCGCGTCTGATCAGTGGGTCCAGTGCGCTGAACGGCTCGTCGAACAGGAGCACTTCGGGGTCGACGGCCAGTGCGCGGGCCAGTCCCACCCGCTGCTGCTGGCCGCCGGAGAGCTGCTCGGGGCGGCGGTGTTCCATGCCTTCGAGGCCGACCTTGGTGACGAACTCGGCCGCCCGCTCGCGCCGTTCGGCGCGCGGGACGCCCTGGATCTCCAGCCCGTACGCGACGTTGTCGATGACCGAGCGGTGCGGCAGCAGTCCGAAGTGCTGGAAGACCATGGCGGCGCGGTGGCGGCGCAGTTCACGCAGCCGTGCCGTGTCCATCGACAGCACGTCCTCGCCGTCCATGGCGATCGAGCCGGAAGTGGGCTCGATCAGTCTGGTCAGGCAGCGCACGAGCGTCGACTTGCCGGAGCCGGACAGGCCCATGACGACGAAGACCTCGCCCTTGCGGACGTCGAAGGACACATCGCGCACGGCGGCGGTGCAGCCGGTGCGCCGACGCAGTTCGGCGGGCCCGAGCGCGGCGAGGGCCGGGTCCTTCGGCACCCGGTCGGCCTTCGGGCCGAACACCTTCCACAGCTCGCGTACGGAGAAGACCGGCGGCTCGGTGTTCATCAGGCGTTGCCTCCCAGCAGGTCCGCGCATTTCTCCCCGATCATCAGCACGCCGATCATCGGGTTGACGGTCGTCATCGTCGGGAAGACGGACGCGTCGGCGATCCGGATGCCGTCAAGGCCACGGATCCTCAGATCGGGTGAAACCACGGCGAGTTCATCGCTCGCGGCACCCATCCGGCAGGTCCCCGCCGGGTGGTAGACGGTGTGCGCGACCTTGCGCGCGTACTCGCCGAGCTCCTCGTCCGAGGTGATCCCGGGCCCCGGGCAGACCTCGCGCCTGAGCCAGCCGGCCAGCGGTTCCTGTGCCGCGATGCGGCGTGCGATGCGGATCCCGTCGACGAGGGTGCGGCCGTCGTAGTCGTCCTCGTCCGTGAAGTACCGGAAGTCCAGGGCGGGCTTCGCCTCGGGGTCGGCGCTGGTCAGGTAGAGCCGGCCGCGGCTGCGGGGCTTGGGGATGTTGGGAGTCATCGATACACCGTGCGGGGGCCGTTCGTAGCCCAGCCGCTCGGGGTTGTCGGTGAACGGGATCTGGTAGAAGTGGAACATCAGGTCCGGCCCGTCGGCGTCCTGGTCCCTGCGTACGAACAGGCCCGCGTCGCTGTCCATCGCGGAGTTCTCCGGGATCGGCCCGTCGGTCTCCCAGACGATGACCGACTCGGGATGGTCGAGGAGGTTCTCGCCGACGCCCGGCAGGTCGTGCACGACGGGGATGCCGAGCTTCTCCAGGTCGGCGCGGGGCCCGATACCCGAGTGCAGCAGCAGCCTGGGGGTGTCCACGGCGCCCGCGCAGACGAGCACCTCGCGCCGGGCCCGTACGACGTGTTCCTCGCCGTCCTTGGTGCGCACGTGCACTCCGGTGGCCCGGGTGCCTTCGAGCTCCAGCCGGAACGCCCAGGTCTCCAGGGCGATATGGAGGTTGGGGCGGTCCAGGAACGGGTGCAGATACGCCACGGAGGCCGAGGAGCGCTTGTTGTTCTCCGGGTGGTACGCGAGGTCGAAGAAGCCGACGCCTTCCTGGAACGGCTGCTTGTTGAAGCCCTCGACGCGCGGCACGTCGAGTGCGGTGCGCGCGGCTTCGACGAAGTCCCGGGCGATGGCGTTCCGGTCGGCCTCGTCGACGGGGACGATGTTGTTGCGCAGACGGGCGAAGTACGGATCCATCGACGCCGCGTCCCAGCCCTCGGCACCCGCGTCGGCCCACTCGTCCCAGTCGGACGGCAGGGGCTTGAACGCGATGAGGGTGTTGTGGGACGAGCAGCCGCCGAGCACCCTGGCACGGCTGTGACGGATGTGGGAGTTGCCGCGGGGCTGCTCGGTCGTCGGGTAGTCGTAGTCCAGCTCACCGCCGAGGAGGCCCATCCAGCGGCGCAGGGCGAGGACGTCGTCCCGTCCGACGTCGCTGGGGCCGCCCTCGATGACGGCGACGGTGGCGCCGGGGTTCTCGGTGAGCCGGGAGGCGATCACCGATCCGGCGGTGCCGCCGCCGACGACGACGTAGTCGTAGACATGGTTGTCGGTCATGTGCTTCTTCCCTCTGCTCCGTTGGGTGCCGGCGTGCATCGGTCACGTGCGTCGGGGCGGTCGCGGGCGTGGTGGGCCGTGCGGCGTGCCGCGCCGGGGTCAGGTGCGTCGCGTCGCGTGTTTCAGCCCGCGAACCAGCGCACGGGGCGCGGAGCGAGGTTCTGGTAGATGTGCTTGGCCTCGCGGTACTCGGCGAGTCCGGTCGGGCCCAGCTCGCGGCCGATGCCCGACTTCCCGAAGCCGCCCCATTCGGCCTGCGGCAGGTAGGGGTGGAAGTCGTTGATCCAGACCGTGCCGTGGCGCAGCCGTCCGGCGACGCGCCGGGCGCGGCCCGCGTCGGCGGTCCACACCGCGCCGGCGAGCCCGTACTCGGTGTCGTTGGCGAGAGTGACGGCCTCCTCCTCCGTGCGGAAGGTCTCGACGGTCAGGACAGGACCGAAGACCTCCTCGCGGACGACGCGCATCCGGCGGTCGCACCGGTCCAGGACGGTGGGGCGGTAGAAGTAGCCGGGGCCTTCCGGCCGTTCGCCGCCGGCCCGGAGCACGGCGCCCTCCGCGATGGCGGACGCGACGAAGTCCTCGGTCTTCGCGAGCTGTTGCCCGGAGACGAGCGGCCCGCATTCGGCGCCCGGGTCGGTGCCCCGGCCGAGGCGGATCCGCTCGGCGCGACGGGCGAGTTCGGTGACGAACCGGTCGCGCAGCGGCTCCTCGACGATGAGGCGGGATCCGGCGGAGCAGACCTGGCCGCTGTGGATGAAGGCGGCGTTGAGCGCCTGGTCGACGGCGGTGTCGAAGCCCTCGTCGGTGGCGCAGGCGTCGGCGAAGACGACATTGGGGTTCTTGCCGCCGAGTTCGAGGGCGACCTTCTTCACCGTGTCGGCGGCGGCCCGGGCCACCTTCGTACCGCTGGACAGGCCGCCGGTGAACGACACCAGGTCGACGTCCGGATGCTCGGCGAGGCGGGCGCCCACGGTGGCGCCGGCACCGGTGACGAGGTTGGCGACACCCTGCGGCAGCCCGGCCTCCATCAGGAGCCCGATCAGGGCGACGGTGGTGAGCGGGGTGATCTCGCTGGGCTTGATCACGAAGGTGTTGCCGGCCGCGAGGGCCGGTGCGATCTTCCAACTCGCCTGGAGCAGCGGATAGTTCCAGGGGGTGATCAGTGCGCACACCCCGACCGGCTCGTGCACGACGACGCTGTGGACCTCGTCGGTCCCGGCGTCGACGACGCGTCCGCCGCTCTCGTTCATGACGAGGTCGGCGAAGTAACGGAAGGCGTCGCGTACGCAGTCGACGTCGACGCGCCCCTCTTCGAGGGTCTTGCCCGCGTCCTGGCTCTCCAGGGCGCCGATCTTCTCCCGGTCCCGCTCCAGCAGGGTCGCGACGCGGCGCAGCAGGTCGGCCCGTTCGGCGACGGACGTGCGGGGCCAGGAGCCGTCGTGGAAGGCGGCACGCGCCGCGGCGACGGCGTCATCGGTGTCGGCGACGCCGCCCTCCGACACGACGGCGAAGACGCTCGCGTCGGCGGGGTCGATGATGTCGCGCGTGGCGCCGGAGACGGCCGGGCGCCACTCTCCGCCCACGTGGATGGTCTGTTGTGCTGCCGACACGTCGTATCTGGCCTTTCGGTCCGGGTGGCTTGCCGCGCCGGTCACACCCCGGCGATCTGGCCCCCTGCCCCGGGTCCGAAGAACCATGCCCCGCTGTGTACGGAAAGTGACCCTCCTCACGCGGCGACGCCGGCCGCCGGGCCGTGCGGCCGGGTGCGCCGCGCCGGAGAGGGTCTGCTGCCATGATGGACACCGATCACCGCACCGCACCGACAGCCCTTGGGGTTTCCACCATGGACAGATTCGTCCTGGGCGACACGGACTTCGCCGTCGACCGATCGGAGTCATCGGTCGACATGGCACCGGACGGCACGGTGACGATCGAGGTGTGGGGAACCGCCGAGGCCCTCGATGCACAGCCCGACACCGGCCGGTACGCGTGGGCGATCCATCCGCCGCGCCTCTATCTCACGGACGTTCCCGTGGCCCGGTCGGGTGCCGTGGCCACCGCGCGGCTCGACGACAGCATGGCCGACCGCTACGACATCGGTCTCTACCTCCACGAGCACGGTGACGTCATCGGCGAGCTGATCCTCGATCCGGCGCGCTCCCTGCGCATCAGCGGTTCGGCACAGGTCAACGGGCGGACCGAACCGATCGATGTCGAGGTGGAGCTCCCCCTGCCTCCCGAGTAGGGGAGCTCCGCGGCCCGCCGCCCTACCCTCGTGGCAGCGGGTCGACGGCGGCGGAGCCGACAGCGGCGAGCCAGGCGTCGGCGATGATCCGGTGGCCGACCGGACTCGGGTGGACCCCGTCCCGGGCCAGCTCCGCGGCCTCGTACCGTTCCCGGGCCTGCCGCATCGCGAGGTCCGCACGGACCAGCCGGGCCCCGTTGGCCTTCGCGGCACGGAGCACGGCGTCCGTACGGGGCGTCAGGTCCTCGAACCAGCCCTCCTGTTCGGCGGTGACCGGAAGCAGGAACGGCGTGATGACGACCAGTCGGGCCGACAGCTCCCGCGCGGTGTCCGCGAGCAGGCCGTCGAGGCAGGCCTCGAACTCGTCGACCGGGCTGGCGAGTCCGCTGTCGTAGCGCCGCCAGGTGTCGTTGATGCCGATCTTCACCGTGACCACGGTGGGCCGGTGAGCGATGACGTCGGTGGTCCAGCGGGCTTCCAGGTCGTACACACGGTTGCCGTTGACGCCCCTGTTGATGACGGCAGGACCGGGTCCGCCGTTCGTCCGCTCGTGCAGGGTGCGTGCGATCTCGTTCACGTACCCGCTGCCGAGCGATGCGGAGTCCGTACGGTCGCGGCCCGCGTCGGTGATGGAGTCACCGATGAACAGGAGTGTGTCCGTCTCCTCGAAGTGCGTGCCTTCTCCGTGCGTGCCTTCTTCGTGTGTGCCTTCTTCGTGTGTGCCTTCGGTGTGCATGTCTGCCGTCCTGACGGGGGGTGGGTGCTGGGTCAGTAGCTGCTGGTCGAGTGTGCCCCGTACGCCGGGGTGTCCTACCGAAGCGCGCCCTGGGACAGCGGTCCCCGGCGGTGGGCCGCCACGCGCCGCAGTGTCGAAGCCTCGCGCGCCAGTACGGCGGGATCGTCGCCGGGCACGAACTCCAGCAGCGCCTCCATCGGCACGTGCCGTGCGTTCAGCAGCTCGAACACTCCGGCCCACAGTTCGCCACGATCGGCCAGCGGCAGTCGATGGTTGGCCGGCCACCACGAGAAGACATGCACCGCGCTGACCCGGTCGACGAGCTGGGAGAGCCCCGCCAGCGCCTCCTCGTCACAGACGTCGAGCGGCGGCTGCCAGTAGGTGCGGAGATTGTCCGCGCCGACCTCGTCCAGCAGCCGGAGCGTCGAGGCGACGGTGTCGGTGAGGGTCTTCGAGTGGAACTCCAGCGCGAGTTCCAGCCCGTGGTCCGCGGCGATCCGGGCCGCCTCCCGCAGACCCGCCACGGTTTCGCCGCGTTCCTGCGGGGTGGCGGCCGCCGACCCGGTTCCGCCCGCCCAGACCCGTACCCGGGGCGCCCCCAGCAGGACCGCGGCGCGGGCGATCCAGGGGAACGCGGCCCGCTCGTCCTGCGTGGCGCGGAAGTAGGAGCCGTACGAGCAGCAGGTCAGCCCGTGCCTGTCGCAGGCCTCGCGGGCATCGCGGAGCGCGTCGGGGTCCGCCGCAGGCGCGTGCACATCCGCTCCCCACTCGATCGCCTCCAGGCCCGCGTCCGCGGCCCGGCGTGCGACCTCGGCCGCCGGCAGCTGCCGGAAGGTGACCGAGCACAGTCCCGGCGTGGTCACGGTGGTGCCCGGAGTACGGTCCCGGCTTTCCCTGCCTGTCACGGCGCTCCTCTCCTTCGGCCGCCGAACGGCGACTCGTTCCTGCCGGGCAGCACCCCGCCCTGCCCGGGGAGCCCGCCTGGCGGCCTTCCGTCGACGGGCTCCCCGGACCCTCTCACCGGCGGCGCGTCACATCACCACCGGTGTCGCCTCACGACGCGTTCGGGCCGACGTCCGCGGCCGTGAGGGGGTGCCGGAGCGCGGGCGCGGTCGAGTACTCGTCGGCGCCGATGTCCCGCGCGCTGCCTCGCGCGTCACCGTCGATGTCGTCGGCCACGGCCGTGCCGGTGAACGTTGCCGCGCCGATCGCCGGGCTTCCCGCCGACAGCCGGGCGACGCCGTCCGTGCCGGTCACCAGCTTCGGGTCGACACGGGTGTAGCCACCGGAAGGGATATTGCCGTTGGCGGCCGCACCCCACAACATGTTGCTCTTCCAGGTGAATCCGGTGGTCGCACCCATCGACACGAGGCTGCCGTTGTCGCCGACGATCAGGTTGTCGGCGACGACCACGTCCTTGGGCTCGTACGTCCGGGTCTCGCCCGAGAGCGAACCGGAGTTGCCGAGCAGGGTGTTGTGCACGATCACCGCGCGGTCGCAGGCGTCGTTGCCGCGCCGCTCCTCCTCGGTCTCGCCCGAGTTGTGGTCGCGGGTGGTGCCGCTGCCGACCACCAGGGCCCGGGCGGACAGCCCGCTGAGGTAGTTGTTGACGATCACATGGTCGTTGCCGTAGAGGCGTACGCCCTCGCTGCCGCCGATCAGGTAATTGCCCTCCACCCTGGAGCGGTTGCCGTGGCGCAGCACGATTCCGCCGCGGCTGTCGCGGATGGTGTTGTAACGGATGATGTTGTCGGATGACTTCACCGAGATCGCCTCGGGGTCTCCGTCCGCGTGCTCGAACAGGTTGTACTCCACCACCGCGTGGGCGCTGGACAGTGCCCGTCCGCTGACGCCGAGCCGGATCGACTCGCCGCCGTTGGCCCCGGCGAAGCTGTGGTCGGAGAAGTGGTTCCGCAGGATCTGGAGGTTCTGGGCCATGTCGGTCGAGCCGGGGCCGTCGACGACGAGGAAGATTCCGGCGGTGGTCTTGTCGTGGAAGTGGTTCCGGTCGACCTTCGAGTCGTTGGACCGCACCACGAGCCAGTACGGATCGCCGGTGTCCGCGAACTGGAAGTCGTTGCGGGTCATCCGGATCGACGAGCAGTTCGCCGGGAGTTCCATCGTGGTGCTCTGCCGGAAGGCGAAACCGCTGATGGTGATGTTGCTCGAATTGGCGAGGACGAAGCTGCGTTCGCCGCGCAGCACCGCGCCGCCGCGGGTCTTGGAGACGATGGTGATCTGCGCGGCGCTGGTGCCGTTCTTGCCGGACACGTTGATCGCGCCCCCGGACGGAACGGTGTACGTGCCGTCGGCCACGATGATCCGGTCGCCGGGTACGGCGGCGTTGATCGCGCTCTGGAGTTCGGCCAGGGAGCTGACCGGCTTGTCGGCCGCCGAAGCGTCGATCGACATCGAGGTGCTGAGCGGCACGGCGGCGAGTGCTGCCACCGCGGTACCCCTGAGGAACGTGCGTCGTTGCATGGTGCCTCCTGTGGCGACAAGGTCATGACGGGCCCGATCCGTGCAGCCCCCGCGGCTGGACGTGCCGGTGCCGGGTGATCGGCGGCGGGGACAGCCGGGGGCGCACCTGACCGGCTGTCCCGCTCGGGCGGAAGTGGTCAGCGGGCGTCGGGGCCGACGTCCGCGGTGGTCAGTGGCCCGCGCCGGGGCGGCCGGTGCGAGTACTCGTCGGCGCCCACGTCGGCGTGCCGGCCGCGCCGCTCGCCGTCGATGTCGTGGGTGACCGGTGGCCGCCGGAGCGTGCCCGCGTCGATCACCGGGCTGTCGGCGGCCGGCCGGGCGACGCCGTCCGCACCGGTCACCAGCTTCGGGTCGACGCGGGTGCGTCCGTCGGCGGGGATGTTGCCGTCGGTTCCGGCACCCCACAGGATGTTTCCGGACCAGGTGAAGCGGACGGTGTTCGCCATCGCGACCAGCTCGCCCGTGTCCCCGACGAGCAGATTGTCCGCGACGGTCACATCGCGCGGCTCGTGGGGGCGCTGGCTCTCGCCGGAGAGGGTGCCCTTGTTGTTCGCCAGGGTGTTGTAGGCGATGAGGACCCGGTCGGGCGCGTCGTTGCCGCGGCGGTCGTCGGGCGATTCGCCGGGCAGGTGGTCGCGTTCCGAGCCACTGCCGATCACCATGGCCCGCCCGGACAGACCGGCGAGGTGGTTGTTGACGATCACATGGTCGTTGCCGTAGATCCGGACGCCTTCCGTGCCCGCGACGAGGTAATTGCCCTCCACCCGGTTGCGGTTGCCGTGCCGCAGGACGATTCCGCCGAGACTGTTCCGGATGGTGTTGTGCCGGATGACGTTGTCCGAGCTCTTCACGGAGATGGCCTCCGGGTCGCCGTTGGCCCGCTCGAACAGGTTGTACTCCACGACCGCGTGGGCACTGGACAGTGCCCGGGGGCTGACGCCGAGCCGGATCGGCTCGCCGCCGTTGGACCCGGCGAAGGTGTGGTCGGAGAAGTAGTTCCGGAACACATGGACGCGCTGGGCCATCTCCTCGGTGCCCGCGCCCTCGATCCCGAGGTAGATGCCCAGTGTGGATTTGCCGTGGAAGTGGTTATGGTCGACCTTGCTGTCGTCGGCGCGCACCATCACCCAGTGCAGGCCCTCGATGTCCGCGAGCTGGAAGTCGTTGCGGGTCAGCCTGATGTGCGAACAGTTCGGGGGGATGTCCAGGGTGCTGCTCTGGCGGAAGGAGAAGCCGCTGAGCGTGATGTGGCTGGACGCGTCGAGGACGAAGCCCTGTTCGCCTTCGAGGACGACGCCGCCGCGGGAGGCGGCGACGACGGTGATGGGCGCGCGCTCGGTGCCCTGCTTGTTCCGGATCGTGATGGGCCGGTCCGACGGCACGGTGTACGTGCCGTCGGCCACGACGATGCGGGCGCCCGGCCGTGCCCGGTCGATGGCGGCCTGGAGCTCTTCGAGCGAACCGACGGCGGCCGGGGCCGTCGTGGCGCTCGCGGTCACGAGACCGCCGGTGGCGGCGACGGCGAGCGCCGCCCCTGCCGCGGAAGCCATGAGGAACGTGCGGCGTTGCATGGTGCCTCCGTGAGTGTGGTGGTGGATCGGTGGGGCAGGGCCGGTGTCAGCCGTCGGCCGGGTCGGCCGGGGTGTCCAGGAACAGCTCGATGACGGGCACCGGGGTGTCGGGACGCTGGACGGGGATCTCCAGGGTGAGCGTGCCGGCGGGCTGCCCGCCCATCTCCGTGTTCATCGCGGGCCGGTCCGGATCGATGTGCACCTGGATGATCTCGGAGGCGTCGTTCAGCAACTGGGCGTAGCGCACCCGGCCGGCGAGTCCCGGCAGGTGCAGATGGCGCAGCGGCCAGGCGAGGAGGTGGACGTAGAGCCGGTCGCCGCGCTGGGTGTACCGGCACTCGGGCGGGGCGGTGTACGGGGCCGGGCCGCAGCCGCGGACCGAGCGCTCGTGCAGGTCCATCCACCGGCCGATCTCGCCGAGGACGGCGGTGGCGCGCGGTTCGAGGTCGCCGCGGCCGGTCGGGCCGACGTTGAGCAGCAGATTGCCGCCCTTGGACACACCGTCGACGAGCATGCGGATCAGCAGGTCGGCGCTCTTGTGGTCCAGGTTGTCGCGGTCGTAGCCCCAGCTCCCGTTGAGCGTCTGGCACGCCTCCCACAGCACGGGCCGGCCGTCCTTGGTCATGGGACCGGAGGGCTGGTACTGCTCGGGGGTGATGAAATCACCGGGCAGGCCGGTCCTGTCGTTGACGAGGATGTGCGGCTGGAGTTCGCGGACCGTCTCCAGCAGCTTCGGGGAGTCCCAGTCGTCCGGCCCCTTGCCGCCCCACCAGATGCGGCCCGCGTAGGAGAAGTCGAAGAACAGGTAGTCGATGCGGCCGAAGGAGGTCAGCAGCTCGCGGACCTGGCCGTGCAGATAGCTCCGGTACTCGCGGATGTCGCGGTCGGCGGCCGCGGCCTTGAACTCCTCGTCGTCACGCTGCGGATGGGTGCCGTCCACGGGGAAGGAGGGGTGGTGCCAGTCGATCAGGGAGTAGTAGAGCCCGACCTTGAGCCCTTCGGCCCGGCACGCCTCGACGAACGGTCCGACGAGGTCCCGGCCGTGCGGGGTGTTGGTGACCTTGTACTCGGTGAGGGCGCTGTCCCAGAGGCAGAAGCCGTCGTGGTGCTTGGTGGTGAGGACGACGTACCGCATGCCCGCCGCTCTGGCGGCCCTGGCCCACTGGACCGGGTCGTAGCGGTCGGGGTCGAAGTGGTCGAAGTAGACCTGGTACTGCTCGTCGGTCAGCTTCTCCCGGTTCTTGACCCATTCGTGCCGGGCGGCGAGGGAGTACAGGCCCCAGTGGACGAACATGCCGAACCGGTCGTCGGTGAACCAGGTGGTCTCCGGGGCCGGCGCGGGGGCCGGGTTCGCGGCGGGTGCGGAGGTGGACGCCGACGGGGTCTCAGCGCTCGGGGTCATGGGGCATCGTTCCTTGTCGTCGGCGTCCGGGCTTGCCGGTGCGCTTCCGGAGGGCTGGGCTGGTCGTACGGGAGCTTCGGTGTGCGGACGTTGTGCCGGGTCAGCCCTTCAGTGCGCCGGAGGACAGTCCGTGCACGAAGGAGCGCTGGAAGAACAGGAAGACGATCACGGAGGGGAGCAGGGCCAGCAGGGAGGCGGCCATCACCACTCCGGGGGTGACGGCGGGGTCGATCCGCAGGGTCCGCAGCGCGAGCGGGAGGGTGTACGAGGAGGAGTCCGTGGAGACCAGGAGGGGCAGCAGGTACTGGTCCCAGATCATGGTGAAGCCGAAGACCCCGATGACCCCGAGCGCGGGCTTGCACATCGGCAGGATGATCTGGGCGAAGATGCGCAGGTCGCCGGCGCCGTCGATACGGGCGGCCTCTTCGAGCTCCCGGGGCACGTCCTTCATGAACTCGGTCATCACGAGGATGGAGAAGCCCCAGGCGCCCAGCGGGACGATCATTCCGGCCAGGGTGCCGATGAGGTTGAAGTGGACGACCGGCAGGTCGGAGAGGATCACGGACAGCGGGAGGGCCAGGATCTCCTCGGGCAGCATCAGCGTCGCGAGGATGGCGACGAGCACCAGGGTCATCCCCGGGAAGCGCTTCCTGGCCAGTGCGTACCCGGCCAGGACGGAGACGGCCACCTGGAGCAGCAGCCCGAAGCCGACCACGAAGAACGAGTTCAGCAGGTACGCGAGCACGCCCTGGTCGAAGGCGATCCGGAAGTTGTCCAGGGTGGCGCCCGAGGGGATGACGCTGAGCTGGGTCGGGTCCTTGATGTGGCTGAAGGCGCTGACCAGCAGGGCCAGCAGGGGCCCGGCGAAGACGATCAGGACCAGCAGGTAGGTGACGGCCTTCAGGATCCGCCCGCCGGGACTGCGGCTCTCCGTCAGACCCAGCGCGGTCTCGGTCGGCGCGTTCATTTGCTCTCTCTCCGTCGCAGCAGGTGGACGACGACTGTCAGGATCAGCGTCGCGATGAACAGCAGGACGGCTCCCGCCGCGCCGACGCCGAGTCGGTTCTGCTCAAGCCCGAGCTTGTAGATCAGGGTCATCACGACCTCGGTGGAGCCGTCGGGCCCGCCGTTGGTGAGCAGGAACACCTCGGTGAAGACACGCAGTCCGCGGATCGCGGCGAGGATGAACAGGATCGAGAACACCGACCGCAGTCCGGGCACCGTCACGTGCCAGACCCGTTGCAGCCGGGAGGCGCCGTCGACCTTCGCGGCCTCGTACAGGCCGCGGTCCACGCTGGTGAGGCCGGCAAGGAAGATCATCATGTCGTAGGGGGCGCCCCGCCAGATGCCGGTGACCATGATGGAGGCCATCGACGAGTCGGGGTCGTTGATGAATCCCGAGGGGCCGAACCCCACGAGGCCGAGGATGGAGTTGAGCATGCCGTCGGAAGTGGGGTGGTACATGATCCGCCACAGCTCGGCGACGACTGCGATCGGCACCACCACCGGCAGGAACGCGGCGGAGCGCACGAACCCGAGCCGGCGGCCCTGCCCCTCCATCAGCAGTGCGAGTGCGAGACCGAGGGCCATCGATCCGGCCGTCTGCCCGGCGGCGAGGACCACGGTGTGCCAGGCGGCCTCGCGGAAACCGTCGGACTGGAGCACCGTGGCGTAGTTCTCGGTGCCGACCCACCTGTTGCCGAGGTAGGGCTGGACGTCCTGGAAGGACATGGTCAGCGCACTGACCATGGGGATGAACTTGAAGTACAGGAAGAGGAGCAGTGCCGGTGCCAGGAACAGCCAGGGCGTCCACCACCGGCCCGCCCGGCGGTCGTGCCCGCGGCGGCCGGCGGCCCCGCCGGCCGCGCGGCCCGTTTTCCGGGTGGCGGGCCCGGCCGCCGGGAGGGCGGCCGGATCCGCCTGGTCAAGACTCATGACGCGGCGATTCCCTGTTCCTTGAGGATGTCGGCGAGCTGCTTGTCGAGCTCCTTCAGCTTGGTCCCGGTGTCCAGGTCGCAGTCGGCCAGCAGGGCGTTGACGGTCTCCGCGGTCGTCTGCCGGACGGGGGTCCAGTTCGGGATGGACGGCGCGTACCGGCCGGTGCTGCGGTAGATGTCTGCGTAGGTCTTCCACCGGGGGTCGGGGCGGACCTGGGAGATGTCCACCGTCTTGTTGACGGGCAGCTGCACGGTGAAGCCGGTGTCGCCCGCCATCCCGGTCTTCTGGCCCTCGGCGGAGATGGCGAAGTCGGCGAAGGCGTCCTGGCCCGCCATGTTCTCGGAGCCGGCCATCAGGTAGATGGATCCGCCCTCGGCGAGCACGGTGGCGTCCTTCGGGCCCTTGGGCATCGGGACGACCTCGTACTTGTCCTTGCCGAGGGTCTCGTCGAAGCGGGGCAGCAGATACGGGCCGACGACGAACATGCCGGTCCGGCCGGCCTCGAACGTCTCGTTGGTGGGCGGGGTCTCCATGGTCACGGCGCCCGGCTGGATGACCTTGCTCTTGCAGCCGAGGTCGCGGAACCACTGCACGGCCTGAACCGATTCCTTCGTGGTCATCGAGGGCTTGTACTTGCCCTCCCCGGCCCCGGTGATGAAGTCACCGCCCGCGGCCCAGAGGAAGTTGGAGAAGTACCAGGAGGCGTATCCGCGCTTGGTGGACAGCGGGGCGGCGAGGCCGTACGTGTTCTTCTTGCCGTCGCCGTCGGGGTCCTTGGTGGTGAAGGCGGCGGCCATCGCGGCGAAGTCGTCCCAGCTCTGCGGGACTTCGAGCTTCAGCTTCTCGCGCCAGTCCTTGCGGATGAGCAGCGCGGACGCCTGCGCCGAGTACGGCAGGCCGAACTGCTTGCCGTCCACACTCTTTCCGGAGTCCAGCCCCTGGCCGACGATCTGCTTGCTGTTCTTGAGCTTGTCCAGGTCGATCTCCCGGAGCAGGCCCTGACTGTGCATGGCGCCGAGCTGCGTCACATCGTTCATGACGATGTCGGGCAGCTTCTTCTGTGCGGCCCGCTGCTGGAGCTTGGTCTCGAAGTCGTCGAAGATCGCCGTGACCTTGACCTTGAAGCCCGTGGACTTCTCGAAGGCGGCAGCGAGCTTGAGGGCTCCCTGCTCTCCCGGGCCGCCCGGTGTCGTCCGGGTCCACAGTTCGAGCGGTGCCTTCGAGTTCTGCTTGGCGTCCACTCCCGCAGGCCCTGATGTACAGCTGGTGAGGACAAGTGCGGACGCGAGAACACCCGCACCGATCCACCGCGTTCTCTGCATGACAACTCCTGTTTCGCCGCATCACAGCTGGCCTGGAAGCGCTTGGTCACAACTGGGCTGGAAAGCGCTCGATCACAGCTGGCCTGGAAAGCGCTTGCTGGGACGCTAACGGGGTCCGAATCCTTGGTCAATAGTCCGATGAATACAAAAGCTTCGCGATGGCTCGCGAGAGCCTTGCCGGACCTGCTCCCACACCCCTCCCCCACTCCCCACCATCCCGGCACACAGACCGGACACCTCGCGAAAACACCTGGTGGGCCGGTAGTTCTGCCAGCTGGCACACCAGCCGGTCGACCGCACCCCGGCCGCGCGTGAGCATGACAGTCGCCGGGACAGCCAGTTCCGGGTGACCGATCTTCATCCGAGGTCTCCCCAATCATCCGATGTATCGTGCCTGCAAGCACATCGACCAAGGCAACGAACAAGCCACGCCAATCTTCAACACCGGGTCAGACATTTCCCCACACGCCCGACCAGGGCTCAGGAGTCGACTCGCTGACCGTCTGTCAGTAAAGAGCTGAGGAGCGCAACGCCATGAACGAGCCGGCCCGCAGACCGACAGCCCTGTTGGTCATGGAGGAAGAACGCAGGGCGGACGTCTATCCCCACGAAGTCCTGGCCGAGGTCGAACGTCTCGCAGACTTGCAGGGCCCACCGCTCACACGTCAGCAGCTCGACGAGGATCCCGGCGTGCTGCGACAGGTCGAAGTCCTGCTCACGGGCTGGGGCGCGCCCGTGCTCGATGCCGCCTTCCTCTCGCATGCCCCTCGGTTGCGGGCGGTCCTCGTCGCCGCGGGCTCCGTGCGGCATCTGACCACACCCGAGTTCTGGGCCCGCGGCATCCCGATCGTCTCCGCCGCCGCGGCCAACGCCGTCCCGGTCGCGGAGTTCACTCTCGCCCAGGTCCTCCTCGGGCTCAAGCAGGTACATCGCATCGCCCGGGAGGTGGCGAGCAGTCGCCGCTTCCCCCACAACCCCCAGGTACCGGGCGCCTACCGGTCACGCGTGGGCCTGTTGGGGCTCGGGCACATCGGCCGTCTCGTCGCGGCCCACCTCGGCCGATTCGACATCGAGGTCCTCGCCACGGATCCCGTCGCGTCCCCCGAGGCCGCCCGGCAGGCCGGCGTCCGGCTGGTCGGCATCGAGGAACTGTTCGCCACCTGCCATGTCGTCAGCCTTCACGCGCCCCTCCTGCCCGAGACCCGCGGCACGATCGGGGCACGGCTGCTGAACTCCCTGGGGCCGGGCGCGACACTGATCAACACCGCGCGCGGCGCGCTCGTCGACGAGGCCGCCGCGGCGCAGGTCCTGCACGCCAGACCGGACCTCACCGCCGTACTCGATGTCACGCACCCGGAGCCTCCCGCCCATGACTCGCCACTCTTCACCCTTCCCAACGTCGTCCTGACACCCCACCTCGGCGGCGCCCTCGGGGCCGAACGTCATCGCCTCGGAGAGCTTGTGCTCGACGAACTCCGACGCTTTATACATGACCAACCTCTCCAGCACGTGATCGACCCCGCCCGCGCCGCGTCACTGGCCTGAGGCGACAGGGGCCGGCCCGCGACGTCAGCGAAACGTCAGCGAAACGTGCGCGGAACGTCAGCGCGCAGCAGGAGAGTTCGGGGTCCGGCCGGGCCGTCGGCCCCGAATCGCGCATGACCTGTTGGGTCTTCGCGTGTTGGGCTTTCCCGTGTTGGGTTTTCGTGTGTTGGGTTTTCGCGCGTGTCCGCGGGTCGGCCGGGGCGGCCGTCCGGGAGCCGTGCCGGGGCTGAGCGGCGGTCGCGGACCTCGGCTCCACCGCGCCGAGCGGCCGGCGACGGCCGGCGGAGTGGGCGACGGACTCGCGCCGGCCACCCCGCACGGCCGCTGCAGAGCGAGCCTCAGTGCGGCCGCCAATGGAACTTGCCGCCGCCCACCCACCGCACGACACCGGGGTCGTCGAGGTCATGGACCCTGATTCCCGCGGCAGAGGCGGCGGCGAGCACATCCATCATCGACGTTGCCGCGCTGACCACCTCCCCGTCGATCTCCACCAGGCGGAAGGGCGGATCACCGGGCTGGACTCCCAGCACGGTGATCCGGGGCGACGAGATATAAGGACTGCCACTTTCGGTCATGCGTAGATCGCTTCCACGCCACGGGCGACACTATGCCCGGCGGCAGTACGGGTGACGCCCCATCGCGGAACAGTGCGTCTACCTGGGGCAATGGCATGCGGCCCGCGGCCCCGGCCCACGCCCGGGCCGGGGCTCGCCCACCTGTCGCCGTCCGGTGGCCCGGTGCCGGGCCCCGGGGTCAGTCCTCGCCCTCCAGGTTGCCCTCCGTCTCCAGGTACGCCTGGCGCAGGGCGTCGAGGACCGCCGGGTCGGGCTTGGCCCACATACCGCGGGACTCGGCTTCCAGGAGGCGTTCCGCGATGCCGTGCAGGGCCCAGGGATTGGCCTGCTGGAGGAACTCGCGGTTGGTCGGGTCCAGGACGTACGTCTCGGTGAGCTTGTCGTACATCCAGTCGGCGACCACGCCCGTCGTCGCGTCGTAGCCGAAGAGGTAGTCGACGGTGGCGGCCAGCTCGAAGGCGCCCTTGTAGCCGTGCCGCCGCATCGCCTCGATCCACTTGGGGTTCACCACCCGGGCGCGGAAGACCCGTGAGGTCTCCTCCACCAGGGTGCGGGTGCGGACCGTCTCGGGGCGGGTGGAGTCGCCGATGTACGCCTCGGGGGCGGTGCCGCGCAGGGCGCGGACGGTGGCCACCATGCCGCCGTGGTACTGGAAGTAGTCGTCCGAGTCGGCGATGTCGTGTTCGCGGGTGTCGGTGTTCTTGGCCGCGACCGCGATCCGCTTGTACGCCGTCTCCATCTCCTCGCGGGCCGGGCGGCCGTCGAGTTCGCGTCCGTAGGCGTAGCCGCCCCACACCGTGTAGACCTCGGCGAGGTCCGCGTCGGTGCGCCAGTCTCGGGAGTCGATGAGCTGGAGCAGACCGGCGCCGTACGTCCCGGGGCGGGAGCCGAAGATACGGGTGGTGGCGCGGCGTTCGTCGCCGTGGGCGGCCAGGTCGGCCTGGGTGTGGGCGCGTACGTGGTTCTGCTCGGCCGGCTCGTCCAGGGAGGCGGCGAGGCGGACCGCGTCGTCGAGCAGGCCGATGGTGTGCGGGAAGGCGTCGCGGAAGAAGCCGCTGATGCGCAGGGTGACGTCGATACGCGGGCGGCCGAGCTCGGCCGGCGGGATCGCCTCCAGGCCGGTGACGCGGCGCGAGGCGTCGTCCCAGACGGGGCGGACGCCGAGCAGCGCGAAGGCTTCGGCGACGTCGTCACCGGCGGTGCGCATCGCGCTGGTGCCCCACAGGGACAGGCCGACCGAGGTGGGCCAGTCGCCGTTGTCGGTGCGGTAGCGCTCCAGGAGCGAGTCGGCCAGGGCCTGGCCGGTCTCCCAGGCCAGGCGCGAGGGTACGGCCTTGGGGTCGACGGAGTAGAAGTTGCGGCCGGTCGGCAGGACGTTGACCAGGCCGCGCAGCGGGGAGCCGGACGGTCCGGCGGGGACGAATCCGCCGTCCAGCGCGTGCAGGGCGTGGTCGAGTTCGTCGGTCGTGGCGGCCAGTCGCGGCACGACCTCGCGGGCGGCGAAGTCGAGGATGTCGGCGACCGCCTCCGGGTGCCCGGCCGCCACTTCGGCGACGGCGTCCGGGGACCAGCCGGCGTCCTCCATCGCCTGGACCAGTGTCCGGGCCCGCTCCTCCGCCTCGTCGGCGGTGACTCGGGTCGCGGCGGACTCGTCGAGCCCCAGCGCCTCGCGCAGGCCCGGCAGGGAGGCGGTGCCGCCCCAGATCTGGCGGGCCCGCAGGATCGCGAGGACGAGGTTGACCCGGTCGGCGCCGGCCGGTGCGCCGCCCAGCACATGCAGGCCGTCTCGGATCTGGGCGTCCTTGATCTCGCAGAGCCAGCCGTCGAGATGCATGATGAACTCGTCGAAGCCCTCGTCCTCGGGGCGGTCCTCCAGCCCCAGGTCGTGGTCGAGCTTGGCGGCCTGGATGAGGGTCCAGATCTGTGCGCGGATCGCCGGGAGCTTCGCCGGGTCCATCGCCGCGATCTGGGCGTGCTCGTCCAGGAGTTGTTCGAGGCGGGCGATGTCCCCGTAGCTGTCGGCGCGTGCCATCGGCGGTACGAGGTGGTCCACCAGGGTGGCGTGGACGCGCCGCTTGGCCTGCGTTCCCTCGCCCGGGTCGTTGACCAGGAACGGGTAGACCAGCGGGAGGTCGCCCAGGGCGGCGTCGGGGCCGCAGGCGGCCGAGAGGCCGGCGTTCTTGCCGGGCAGCCACTCCAGGTTGCCGTGCTTGCCGAGGTGGATCATCGCGTCGGCGCCGAAGCCGTTGTCGTCGGCGGCAGCGGCGATCCAGCGGTAGGCGGCCAGGTAGTGGTGCGAGGGCGGCAGATCGGGGTCGTGGTAGATCGCGATCGGGTTCTCGCCGAAGCCGCGCGGCGGCTGGATGAGGATGAGCAGATTGCCGCGGCGCAGGGCGGCGAGAACGATGTCGCCGTCCGGGTTGCTCGACCGGTCCACGAACATCTCGCCCGGGGCGGGGCCCCAGTGCTGCTCGACGGCCTCGCGCAGCTCGGCCGGGAGGGTCGCGTACCAGCGCCGGTAGTCGGCGGCGGGGATCCGGACCGGGTTACGGGCCAACTGCTCCTCGGTGAGCCACTCCTGGTCGTGGCCGCCGGCCTCGATCAGTGCGCGGATCAGCTCGTCGCCGTCGCCCGAGACCAGGCCGGGGACCTCCTCCGTACCGAAGTCGTATCCCTGGTCGCGGAGTCGGCGCAGCAGGGCGACGGCGCTGGCCGGGGTGTCGAGGCCGACGGCGTTGCCGATCCGGGAGTGCTTGGTCGGGTACGCGGACAGCACCAGCGCGATCCGCTTCTCGGCGGCCGGGATGTGGCGCAGCCGGGCGTGGCGGACGGCGATCCCGGCGACGCGGGCGGCGCGCTCGGTGTCGGCGACGTACGCGGGCAGGCCGTCCTCGTCGATCTCCTTGAAGGAGAACGGCACGGTGATCAGGCGGCCGTCGAACTCGGGGACCGCGATCTGGCTGGCGGCGTCGAGCGGGGAGACGCCCTCGTCGTTGTCCTCCCAGTCGGTGCGCGATCCGGTGAGGCAGAGCGCCTGGAGGATGGGGACGTCGAGGTTGCTGAGGACGCCCGCGTCCCAGGACTCGTCGTCGCCGCCCGCCGATGCCTCGGCCGGCCGGGTGCCGCCCGCGGCGAGGACGGTGGTGACGATCGCGTCGGCGGCGCGCAGCGCGTCGATCAGCTCGGGCTCGGGGGTGCGCAGCGAGGCGACGTACAGCGGCAGCGCGCGGGCACCGGCGTCCTCGACGGCGCTGCACAGGGCGTCCACGAACGCGGTGTTGCCGCTCATGTGGTGGGCGCGGTAGTAGAGCACGGCGACGACCGGGCCGTCGGTGCGGCGGGCGGTGCGCTCCAGCGGGCCCCAGGAGGGTGCCGGGGCAGGCGGTGCGAAGCCGTGGCCGGTGAGCAGGACGGTGTCGGAGAGGAAGCGGGCGAGCTGGTCCAGGTTGGCGGGACCGCCGTGGGCCAGGTAGGCGTGGGCCTCGGCGGCGATGCCGATGGGGACCGTGGAGGCGGCCATCAGCTGCGCGTCGGGGGCCTGTTCGCCGGTGAGGACGACGACGGGGCGTCCGGTGGCGAGGACTTGGTCGAGGCCGTCCTGCCAGGCGCGTACGCCACCGAGGAGGCGTACGACGACCAGGTCGACGCCGTCGAGGAGCTGCGGGAGGTCCTGGAGCGGGAGCCGCGAGGGGTTGGCGTAGCGGTAGGAGACCGGGCCGTCCGAGGCGCGGGCACTGAGCAGGTCGGTGTCGGACGTCGACAGGAGCAGGATCATGCGGCGTCGGGCCTTCCTCGGGGTGTCCACGCCCCGGGCGGTGTCGGAATGGAGTCTCCCCTGCTCGACGGAGTCGAGGGGCGGGGAAGGGAGTTCCTGACTCGCCCGGCCGGGGCCGGGCTCACAGTGGCGGGACCGTGCCGGAATTGCACCGGACTTCCTCCCCTGTCGCCGTCTGTGGCGACGACGTGCCGGATGGCCCGTCACTAGGCATAGTAAGGGCCGGTCAACTGATGGAGGACATACGGTTCTGCTCGGATGGTCGGTATGCTCGCCGCCATGCCCCCACCTGCCACTTCGCCTTCGCTGCCCGCAGACGCGTCTGCCCGGGACCGCGGTGACGCCTGCCCCGGCACGCTGCGGCTGCACCGGGCGGACGACGGCGCGCTGGCCCGGGTCCGGGTGCCCGGTGGTCTGCTGACCGCGGTGCAGGCGGATGCCCTGGGTGCGGTGGCGGAGTCACTGGGCGATGGTGAGTTGCATCTCACTTCGCGCGGCAATGTGCAGTTGCGCGGGCTGAGCCCCGACTGCGGTGGCGAACTGGCCGGCCGGCTGGGCGAGGCGGGGCTGCTGCCCTCCGCCCGCCACGAGCGGATACGCAACATCGTGGCGTCGCCGCTCTCGGGGCTCGACGACAGCGGAGCGGCGGACGTCGGACCGTGGCTCCGGGCGCTGGACTCGCTGCTGTGCGCGGGCGAGGGGACGGCCGGGCTTTCGGGCAGGTTCTTGTTCGTGCTCGACGACGGCCGGGGCGATGTGGACGCGCTGGGCGGCGATGTGACACTGCTGGCGCAGGACGGCGGAGCGGCGCTGCTGCGGATCGGCACGGCCCGGACCGTGGTGCGGATACCTGGTGCGCGGGCGCCGCGGGCCGCCCTCATGGCGGCGGAGATCTTCCTGGAGAGGGCCTCGGGCACCGGCGCCTGGCGGGTGTCGGACCTGCCCGGCGGCGCCGGCTCCCTTCTCGACGAGGTCGTACGGCGGTTGCGGGAGGAGGATCCCGGCACCGCCGTCACCGAGGACCGTGGCTGCCCGCGCGGCTCGGACGGCCCGGCCCCCGGTGTGGTGACCGGTCCGCACGACGGGGCCGCGCTGTCCGCCGGCATCCCCCTGGGGCGGATCACCCCGGCGCAGTGGCGGTCGCTGACGGACACGGCCCGGCACCGGGGACGTGGTGAATTGCGGCTGACCCCGTGGCGCGGGGTCGTCGTGCCGGGGGTGGAGCGGCGGCGGGCGGCGGGGCTGCTGGACGAGCTGGGGGCCACCGGCCTCGTCGTCGGAGCCGACTCCCCCTGGACCGGGGTGGGTGCCTGTATCGGCCGGCCCGGCTGCGCGAAATCGCTGGCCGATGTGCGGGCCCGGGCGGCGGCCGTGGTGGGGCCCGTGGGTCTGCTGCCGGTGTACTGGTCCGGGTGCGAACGCCGGTGCGGCCATCCCCGCGGCGAGTGGGTCGATGTGGTCGCCGTCCCCGGCGGACACCGGATCTCCGTCGTACGGGGCGAGGAGCGGGACGCACCGGTGAGCGTCCCCGACAGCCCCGCCAGCCCCGGCGGGCTCGCCGAAGCGGTGGCTTCGGCCCGCGGTACGCGCGGCTGATCCCGTACGGCCGACTCCCCTGTACTCGCGGTACTTGCTGTACCCGACCGTTGCACGCCCGAGGAAGAAAGCGAAAGCACTGTGCACCAGTACGAGAAGGACGGACCGGCGATCTATCGCCAGTCCTTCGCCACGATCCGCGCGGAGGCGGATCTCGCGGGCCTGCCCGCCGATGTGAGCCAGGTCGCGGTCCGCATGATCCACGCCTGTGGGATGGTCGACCTCGTCCGCGATCTCGCTTTCACCCCGGACGCGGTCGCCCGTGCCCGTGCCGCGCTGCGGGGCGGCGCGCCCATCCTGTGCGATGTGGCGATGGTCGCCAGCGGTGTGACCCGCAAGCGGCTGCCCGCGGACAACGAAGTGGTGTGCACCCTGTCCGACCCGGCGGTGCCGGGCCTGGCGAAGGAGCTGGGCACCACGCGCAGCGCCGCCGCCCTGGAGCTGTGGCGCGACCGGCTGGAGGGTGCGGTGGTGGCCGTCGGGAACGCGCCGACCGCCCTGTTCCGGCTGCTGGAGATGGTCGAGGCGGGCGCGCCCCGCCCCGCCGCCGTCATCGGCGTGCCGGTCGGCTTCATCGGTGCCGCCGAGTCCAAGGACGCCCTGGCCGCGCACCCGTCGGGCCTGGAGCATCTGATCGTCCGGGGCCGCCGCGGCGGCAGCGCCATCGCGGCAGCCGCCCTCAACGCGATCGCCAGCGAGGAAGAGTAGACGTGAGCGAGCAGAAGACGGGCCGGCTGTACGGGGTCGGGCTCGGCCCCGGCGATCCGGCTCTGATGACCGTACGTGCGGTGGAGATCATCGCCGAGGCCGATGTCGTCGCCTATCACAGCGCCCGGCACGGGCGGTCCATCGCCCGGTCCATCGCGGCGAAGCACATCCGTGCCGACCATGTCGAGGAGCCGCTGGTCTACCCCGTCACGACGGAGACCACGGATCACCCGGGCGGCTACCGGGGGGCGATGGAGGAGTTCTACGCCGAGGCGGCGGCCCGTCTGGCGGCGCATCTCGACGCCGGGCGGACGGTCGCCGTGCTGGCCGAGGGCGACCCGCTCTTCTACGGCTCGTACATGCACATGCACAAGCGGCTCGCCGACCGGTACCCGACCGAGGTGATCCCGGGCGTGACCTCGGTCAGCGCGGCCGCCGCGCGCCTGGGCACCCCGCTCGTCGAGGGCGAGGAGGTGCTGACGATCCTGCCCGGCACGCTGCCCCAGGAGGAGCTGACCGCCCGTCTCGCGGCCACCGACGCCGCCGTGGTGATGAAGCTGGGGCGTACGTTTCCGGCCGTGCGCGGCGCCTTCGAGGCGTCCGGGCGGCTGCCCGAGGCGCGTTACGTCGAGCGCGCCACGATGGCCGGGGAGCGGGTGGGTGACCTGGCCGGGGTCGACCCGGACTCGGTGCCGTACTTCGCGGTCGCGGTCCTGCCCAGCAGGATCGGGGCGCCGCGTCCCGAAGGCGCCCCGGAGGGGGGCGAGGTGGCCGTGGTCGGCACCGGTCCGGCCGGGCCGCTGTGGCTGACCCCCGAGACGCGCGGGGCGCTGGCCGCCGCCGACGACCTGGTCGGCTACACCACGTATCTGGACCGGGTGCCGGTCCGGCCGGGGCAGGTGCGCCACGGCTCGGACAACAAGGTCGAGTCGGAGCGGGCCGAGTTCGCCCTCGATCTGGCCCGGCGCGGACGGCGGGTGGCCGTGGTGTCGGGCGGCGACCCCGGGGTCTTCGCGATGGCGACGGCCGTCCTCGAAGTGGCGTCGCAGGACGAGTACGCGCAGGTCCCGGTGCGGGTGCTGCCGGGGGTGACGGCGGCCAACGCCGCCGCCGCCCGGGCGGGTGCGCCGCTGGGCCACGACTACGCGACGATATCCCTCTCCGACCGGCTCAAGCCGTGGGAGGTGATCGCGGAGCGGCTGCGCGCGGCCGCGACGGCGGACCTGGTGCTCGCGCTGTACAACCCCGGGTCGCGCAGCCGGACCTGGCAGGTCGGCAAGGCCCGTGACCTGCTGCTCGAACACCGCTCGCCGGACACTCCCGTGGTCCTGGGCCGCGATGTGGGCGGGCCCGCCGAGAACGTACGGACGGTACGGCTCGCGGACCTGGACCCCGCCGACGTCGACATGCGCACGATCCTGCTCGTCGGGTCCTCGCAGACCCGCTGGGTGAAGCGCGGAGCGGGGCAGCAGATCGTCTGGACGCCCCGCCGCTATCCGGAGGGCTGAGCCGGATCCGCCGTCGCCCAGCCCTGGCGGAAGAAGTGTTCGCGTAGCCAGGCGACGGCCCCCTCCGGACCGTCGACGACCGGGATCCCCCGGGGCACGGGCGGCCGCCGCACCACCACCACCGGGATCCGCGCCTCGCGGGCGGCGGCGAGCTTGGGGGCGGTGGCGGCGCCGCCGCTGTCCTTCGTGACGACCACGTCGATGCGGTGGCGGCGGATCAGCTCGCGCTCCCCGTCCAGGGTGAACGGGCCCCGGTCGAGCAGCACCTCCATGCGGGCGGGGTACGGCGCCTCGGGGGCGTCCACCGAACGCATCAGGAACCACAGTTCGTCCAGCCCGGCGAAGGCGGCCAGCCCCATGCGTCCGGTCGTGAGGAAGACCCTTCGGCCCAGCGCGGGCAGCGCCGCCGCGGCCTCGGCCAGCGAACCGGCCGGGTGCCAGTCGTCGCCGTCACCGGGCACCCAGCCGGGCCGGCGCAGTGCCAGCAGGGGAACATGGGCCCCGGCGGCGGCAGCGGCCGCGTTGAAACTGATCGTCCCGGCGAAAGGATGGGTGGCGTCGATGAGCGCGTCGACCCGGTGGGTACGCAGCCATGCGGCGAGCCCGTCGGCTCCGCCGAAGCCGCCGACGCGGACCTCGCCGGGCGGAAGCCTCGGACCGGCGACGCGTCCGGCGAGCGAGCTCGTCAGCCTGGCCCCGGCCGGGAACACCTCCACCAGCAACTCGGCGAGGCGGCGGGCCTCCGTCGTGCCGCCGAGTACGAGTACATGCATCGGATCCATCCATGGGTGAGATTGAGGGCGGGCGCAGCGCCCAGCTGAAACACACCGGTCTGCGGCCCGGCTGGACCACCGGCGCCTGTGCCACCGCGGGGGCCACCGCCGCGTACACCGCCCTGCTGACGGGCGACTTCCCCGACCCGGTGACGATCACCCTACCCAAGGGGCAGACGCCCGCTTTCGCGCTCGCGGTGGAGGAGCTGGCCGGGGGGCGGGCGACGGCCGGGGTGGTCAAGGACGCGGGCGACGATCCCGATGTGACGCACGGTGCTCTGGTCCGGGTCACCGTGCGGCCGCTGCCGCCGGGCTCGGGTGTGGTGTTCCGGGCCGGACCGGGTGTGGGTACGGTCACCCTTCCCGGGCTGCCGCTGGATGTCGGGGAGCCGGCGATCAATCCGGTGCCGCGGCAGATGATCCGCGACCACATCGCCCGGGTCGCCGCGGAGCACCGGGGCACGGGGGACGTGGAGGTCACCGTGTCGGTGGACGACGGCGAGGAGATCGCCCGCTCGACGTGGAATCCGCGTCTCGGCATCCTGGGCGGTCTGTCGATCCTCGGCACGACCGGGGTGGTGGTGCCGTACTCCTGCTCGGCGTGGATCGACTCGATCCGCCGCGGGGTGGACGTGGCCCGTGCCGCCGGGCACACGCATGTGGCCGGGTGCACGGGTTCCACCTCGGAGAAGACGGTGGTGTCCGAGTACGGGCTGCCCGAGATCGCGCTGCTCGACATGGGGGACTTCGCGGGCGCGGTGCTCAAGTACGTCCGCCGTCATCCGGTGGACCGGCTCACGGTCTGCGGCGGCTTCGCGAAACTGTCGAAGCTCGCCGCCGGGCACCTCGATCTGCACTCCGCCCGGTCCCAGGTCGACAAGCCGTTCCTGGCCGGGCTGGCACGGCGGGGCGGGGCGGACGAGGCGCTGGCGGCCGAGGTGGCGGTCGCGAACACGGGGCTCGCGGCACTCCAGTTGTGCCTCGCCCGGGGTGTTCCGCTGGGGGACCTGGTGGCCGTGGCGGCGCGGGACGAGGCGCTGTCGGTGCTGCGGGGCGCGCCGGTCGCCGTCGATGTGATCTGCATCGACCGGGCGGGCACGGTCGTCGGGCGCAGCACGGTGCGCTGACCGGCCGCCCGGCCGATGCGGCGGCCCTGTCAGCAGACGTGGCGTTCGCGTCCCGGCGAGTAGAGGTGGCTGTCGTGGAACTGCTCGGCGCCCAGGGTGCGGCCGACCATGATGACGGCGGTACGGATCACGCCCGCCGCCTTCACCTGCCCGGCGATGTCGTCGAGGGTTCCGCGCAGGACGATCTCGTCCGGGCGTGAGGCCAGTGCCACGACGGCGGCCGGGCAGTCGGCCCCGTAGTGCGGCAGCAGTTCCTCGACGACGCGGTCCACGTACCTGGCGGCCAGGTGCAGCACGATCAGGGCGCCGCTGCGGCCCAGAGTGGCCAGGTCCTCGCCCTCGGGCATCGCGGTCGCGCGCTGGGCGATCCGGGTGAGGATGACGGTCTGGCCGACGGTCGGTACGGTCAGTTCCCGCTTGAGCGCCGCCGCGGCGGCCGCGAACGCGGGTACGCCGGGCACCACTTCGTAGGGCACCCCGGCCTCGTCGAGCCGGTGCATCTGCTCGTTGACCGCGCTGAACACCGAGGGGTCGCCCGAGTGCAGCCGGGCCACGTCGTGGCCGGCCCCGTGCGCGGCCAGCAGTTCGGCGGTGATCCGGTCGATGTCGAGCTGCGCGGTGTCCACCAGGCGGGCGTCCGGGGGGCATTCGGCGAGCAGTTCCCGGGGCACCAGGCTGCCCGCGTACAGGCACACCCCGCAGGAGGCGAGGATGCGGGCGCCGCGCACGGTGATCAGGTCGGCCGCCCCGGGGCCTGCGCCGATGAAATACACGGTCATCTGTTGTCTCCTGGGTGTTGCGCGGGCTCGTGTGCCGAGTGTTCCGCTTCGGGACCGGTCAGGGGTTTGCGCACGGACCACTGGGTGACGGGCATGGCCTGCCGCCAGCCGGTGAAGCCGCCGACCGGCACGGCGTGCGCGACGGCGAGCCGGACCAGTTCGCCGCCGTGTTCGCGGTGGGCCTCGGCGAGCAGTGCCTCGGACTCCAGTGTGACCGTGTTGGCGACCAGTCGTCCGCCGGGCGGCAGTGCGTCCCAGCAGGTGTCGAGCAGGCCGGGCACGGTCAGCCCGCCACCGATGAACACGGCGTCGGGCGTGGGCAGTCGGGTCAGGTTGCCGGGGGCCGGTCCGGTCACCACGCGCAGGGCAGGCACTCCGAGCCGGTCGGCGTTGTGGGCGATGCGTTGTGCCCGTCGCGGATCGCGTTCCACGGTGATCGCGCGGCAGGAGGGGTGGGTCCGCATCCATTCGATCGCGATGGATCCCGAGCCGCCGCCGATGTCCCACAGCAGTTCGCCGGGGGCGGGTGCGAGCACACCGAGGGTCGCGGCCCGGATGTGCCGCTTGGTGAGCTGCCCGTCGTGTTCGTACGCGGCGTCGGGCAGGCCGGGTACGGCGCCGAGGCGCAGGGCTTCGGGGGTGCGCCGGCATTCGACGGCGATGACGTTCAGCGGGTCGCCCGGTGGGTGCGGCCAGTGGTCCGCGGTGCCTTCCAGGCATGCTTCGTCCGCTCCGCCGAGCTGTTCGAGCACGCGCAGCCGGCTCGGGCCGAAGCCCTGTTCGCGCAGCAGTCCGGCCACGGCGGCGGGGGTCCGGGCATCCGCGCTGAGGACGAGGACCCGCCGGCCGTGGTGCAGGGCGGCGGCCAGCCGGGCGGCGGGGCGGCCGACCAGGGTGACGACCTCGGTGTCCTCCACCGGCCAGCCGATCCGGGCGCAGGCGTAGGACACGGAGGACGGGTGGGGCAGGATCCGCAGCGCGCCGGTGCCGAGCACTTCGGTGAGGGCCCGGCCGATGCCGTAGAACATCGGGTCGCCGCTGGCCAGGACGGCGACCCTGCTCCCGGCGTGCGCGGCGAGCAGGCCGGGAACGGCGGGCCGCAACGGCGAGGGCCACGGCACCCGCTGTCCCCGGCAGGACGCCGGGAGCAGGCCGAGTTGCCGCTCGCCGCCGATGAGGACCTCTGCGTCGATGAGCTCCGTACGCGCCGCGTCGGGCAGTCCCGCCCATCCGTCGGCGCCGATTCCCACGACGGTCACCGCAGGTGGGACGGGTTGTTCGGGTGGTGCGAGAGTCACGGACGGTACCTCGGTGTTCAGGGGATGACGCAGCCGAACTCTACTGTCCGGCCGTGATCGGGCAGCGGCCAGGTGGCCGCCGTGGGGCCTTGCGCCAGGGAGTCGGCTTCCTCAGCTGTGCGGCGAGTGAGCCGACGGCGGCCGGATCGCGTGGGCTTTCCGCCGGATCCGTGTGCTCGCGGGGCGTGGCCACGGGCGGCCGGTCAGTACGCGGACATGCTGGCGAGCCACGACCGACGGCACCGGCCGAAGGGCTCGGCGTCCTCTGTGAGCGCAACCCTCAGCTGTTCGGCCGTTGTTGTGGCCCGGGCGATGGCCTCGGGCGGGTAGGCGTACCGGACCTGGTGGTCGGCGAACTCGTCCTCGTCGTCGACGAAGACGATTCCCCCGTCACGTGTGCGGCAGACGTCGAGATCCAGGTCGACCATGGTGACCTCCCCGGGGTGCAGCCACCGGGACGGGGTGGTGACATCGCAGTAGGCGTCCAGCCGTGCCGGGGCCGCCTGGAACAACCCCGTCCACCAGCCGTCGCGGGGAATGACCATCACCCTGGCTTCCCGCGTGGTGTAGACGGGGCCCTCGGTGCCCTTGCTGTAGACGGTGCCGGCCGGCGCCCCGAGCCAGACCCCGTGCTCGTCCTCGCCCAGCCGGAGCGTGGAGTGGTGCCAGTGCAGGCTGCCGTCGTACTTGCGGACGGAGACCAGCACCTCAGCAGCGTTCATGGACGGGACAGTACAGCGGCGAGTGGTTCGTCCGTCGGCCGCACAACCACCGGTTGTGTTCCTCCGGCAGGTCGGTTGTTTGATCTCACTGTCCCTCGCTCGCTTTGATACCGACGTTCAGCGCGCGGTTGTTTCGGAGTCGGCGAGAGGTGCATCGGGAATGGCGGGCAGGCAGGCTCTGGGGCGGCGGTTCGGGTGGTTGTGGGCGGCGTACGCGGCCAGTGCGTACGGCACCGGGCTCGGGTTCGGCGCGTTGCCCCTCATCGCGGTGCTCGTGCTGCACTCCGGGCCGACCCAGGTGGCGGTGCTGGCCGCGGCGGGGCGGGCGGTGGGGGCGGCGCTCGCGGTGCCGCTCGGACCGTGGGTGGAGTTCCGCCGCAAGCGGCCGGTCATGATGGCGATGGACCTGACCCGATTCACGGCCTTGATGAGCGTCCCCGCCGCGTTCGCGTTCGGACTGCTCGGCTTCGCCCAGCTTCTCGTCGTCTCCGTGGTCGTCGCCGCGGCCAACATCGCCTTCAACGCGGCCAGTGGCGCGTATCTCAAATCGCTCCTGCCGCCGGAGCACCTGCTCGTCGCGAACGGCCGGTTCGAGTCCACGACGTGGACCGCGACGACGGTCGGACCGCCCCTCGGCGGGGCTGCGATCGGGCTGTTCGGCCCGGTGACGACCGTGGTGGTCGACGCGGTCAGCTATCTGCTCTCGGCACTGGGCATCCGCGCCATCGGCGGGACGGAACCCCGTCCCGCACGGTCCGGCGCCCCCCGGCTGCGGGCGGGCGATCTGCTCGCGGGCTGGCGCCACATCCTCGGCCACCCCGTGCTGCGCCCGCTGCTCTTCAACTCGATCGTGGTCAACGGCCTGATCATGGCGTCCGAGCCGCTGCTCGCCGTGCTCCTGCTCGGCCCGCTCGGGTTCTCCCCCTGGCAGTACGGTCTCGCGTTCGCGGCCCCTTGCGTCGGCGGCCTGATCGGCTCACGTCTCGCGCGCCCGCTCGCGGCACGGTTCGGGCAGCACCGGGTGCTCCGCATCGCCGGAGCGCTGCGCGCGTGCTGGCCCCTCGGGCTGGCATTCGTCCGGCCCGGTGTCCCTGGGCTCGTACTCATCATCGTCGTCCAATTCGGCCTGGTGACCTGCTGCGCGCTGTTCAACCCGCTGCTGTCCACCTACCGGCTCGACCACACCGATCCCGGCCGGGTCGCCCGTACCCTGACCGCGTGGTCGATCAGCAGCAGCGCCGCCATCGCCGTCATGACCGCGGGGTGGGGTCTGCTCGCCGCCGTCACCGGTCCCCGTATCGCGATCGCGGCCGCCGGAGTCCTCCTTCTCTTCACTCCGCTGCTGCTCCCGCGCCGCGGGAACGCTCCCCTGGACACGGGGAAACAGGCCGCAAGCCTCTTGTGACCGTTCGAACTCCGCCTCAGTCACCCGGCAGTAGGCGTTTCCAACGACCCGCCCGGTGGCTGGGCTCCGCGGTTCATGCATCACTGGATACCGGGAGCCGTCATGGAGTTCGGCCGCAGGGCTGCGTCGCGCGCAGCCATCGCCACCGCACTCGCCGTCGGTGCCGGCTGGTTGTTCGCCGTGAGCCCGGCCGCCGCATCAGTACCGTCTGAGGACCAGCTGTTCGGTGTCCGGAACCCGGCCACCCGCACCTGGACCGAGGAGCCCGCGCTCGACTACGCGGCGGCCGTGCATCAGCCGATCGGTCGACCCCGATGTCGTCCCGACGTCCGCGCATCGCCATCCGGTTCAGCGACGCCATGGGCCGCCGGGCACGCCCAGCATGGTCGGTGCGGGCCCGCACCGTCCGGGTCCCCGCCCCCACGGATTGAGAGGAACCATGTCTCCGACACGACGCGCCGCCCTCCTGATCGTCCCCCTCGTCGGCCTGGCCGCACTCGCGACCGCGTGCGGCGCACAGTCGGACGGTGACGCCGCCGGGCACAAGCCCTCGGTCACCGGCTCCGGCACCCTGACCGCGAAGCGGTCGGCCGCCGACCGCGAGCTGCTCGAAGCCGCACGCTCCGGTGACACCGGCGGGGTGCGCGGTGCGATCGAGCGGGGCGCCGACCTGGAGACCCGCGACGAGAGCCGCCGTACCCCGCTCCTTCTCGCGGCCGCCGGTGATCACGTCAGGGCCGCGGAGATCCTCGTCGACGCCGGGGCCGACCCGGATGCGCTTGACCATCAGCACGACACACCGTGGCTGGTGACGGGCGTGACCGGAAGCGCGGCCATGGCCCGTACCCTCGCGGCGGCCGGCCCCGACTACACCGTCGTCAACCGGTACGGCGGCACGTCCCTCATCCCGGCCGGAGAACACGGCCATGTCGCCTACGTCCGGGAAGTGGCCACCAACCCGGACATCGACGTCGACGTGAACCACGTCAACGACCTCGGCTGGACCGCTCTGCTGGAGGCCGTCATCCTCGGCGACGGCGGAGAGGACCACCAGGAGACCGTGAAGCTCCTGCTGGCGGCGGGTGCCGATCCGGCCGTCGCCGACAAGACCGGCACGACCGCGCTCCAGCACGCTCAGCAGCGCGGGTTCGACGAGATCGCCCGGCTACTGGGCCGGTGAGGCGGACCGGCCATCGGTGGTCCGCTCGATCACGACGCAGACGAACAGCGCCACGACCAGTCCGCTCACCGCGTCGGAGAACTGTGGTGCGTACCGGTCCGGGCGTCAGCACGTTGATGACATGCCGGAAGAAGCTCTCGACACGACCGCCGGGACCGGGCCTCCGCAGGTGGTCGAGGAGCACCGCGTCCGCGGCCGTGCGCGCAGCACGACAGCGCCGCACCGGGTGGACGTCATGGCGCACCCTCCTTCTCCCCCGTCGACAAGGACCTCGCCTCGGCGGCCCTGGCGGCCGAACTCAAGGCGGACATACTGGTGATGCTGACGGACGGTGACTTCGTCGGCGAGAACTGGGGGACGTCGAGCGGCGCGACATTCTCACCGCTTCACCGGAGGCGATCCGCCGGCCGGCCTTCGCCGAAGGGGCCATGAAGCCGAAGGCCGACGCCGCCGTGCGGGTCGCGCGGGCCGGAGGACGGGCGCTCATCGGCCCGCTCGAACGGCTCGACGATCCCCTCGGCCGGAGCGTCGGGACGGAGATCCGCCCGGATGTCCCGGACGGAATCGTCTGCGTCTGAGCGCTCGCGCGGCGGCCCGGCGCCGAGGCGTGCCGCCCCCGCCGGGCCGCCCCCGCTCAGTCCTGGGACTTGCGTCGTGCGGCAGCCGCGTTGCGGCCTGTCACCAGGTGCTTGCCGGCCAGCCGTTCGACCCCGGCGACGTCCCGCTCCGCGATCGCCCGGTACAGCCCTTCGTGCTCCTGCGCGACGCCCCCGAGGTCGTCGTGCTGCCCCAGCAGCCAGCGCATCCTGCTGCGCAGCGTGCTCTGGAGCTCGTTGAGGAGTTCGTTGTCGGCCAGCTCGGTGACCGTCTCGTGGAAGTCGGCGGCGGCGCGGTGGGCCCGTACGGCGTCCCCCTTGTCCGCCGCCTTCAGCTCGGCGTCGAGATCCGCCCGCAGCTTTTCGAGCCCCGCGCGGGTGCGCCGTTGGGCGGCGAGCCGGAAGGTCAGCGTCTCCAGTGCCGCGCGGACCTCGTCGAGGTCCTCGACGTCCGCCGGCGTGAACTCCCGTACGACGGCCCAGGTCCGCGGCCTCGGCGTGACCAGCCCCTCGGTGACCAGTGACTTCAGGGCCTCCCGGATGGGCAGCCTGCTCACACCGAGCTCCGCGGCGAGCTCGCGCTCGACGAGTTTGCTGCCCGGTTCACGCACACCGTCGATGATCTCGTCACGCAGCAGGCGTGTGACCCGCTCCGACTCGGGCTCGAACTCCCCAGACCCTGTCATGTGCTCAATTCTCTCATCGCTCGAAGTCAGTTCTCGGTATGCCGTCCGTGGGACGGGGTGCTCAGGCAGGTGCGTAGCCCCGTGCGCCGACCAGGTCGCGGGCCAGCCGGGTGAAGGCACGTGCGGCGGCGCTCTCGTAGGCGCTCTCCCGGTGCAGCAGCGTGGCGACGCGGGCGGGCAGCGGAGGGTCGACGGGAATGGGCCTGAGATGCGGGTGGTCGTCCGTGACCGCGTCGGGCAGCACGGTGGCCAGCAGCCCGGTGCGCCGGACGATCTCCGTGAGGGCCTGGATGGTGTTGGCCTCCACGGCGATCGGCGGGCTGACGCGATGCGTGGCGAAGTAGCCGTCGATGTGGACCCGGGTGGCGAAGTCACTGCTGAGCAGCGCGAGTTGCTGGTCCGCCAGATCACGCACCGGCAGCGGCCGGTCGCCCCGGTCCCGGGCGCGGTCTGTGGTGACGACCAGGCCCAGGGTCTCGGTGAACAGCGCGGTCGCGGTGATACCGGGCAGATGGGTGCCCGCGAAGGCGATCCCGAGGTCGAGGTCGTCGGCCAGCAGGCTCGCTTCTATGCGGTCCTGCGTCATCTCCCGCAGATCCAGCGTGATGCCGGGATGCCGCGTGTGCAGCGCCTCCACCAGTGGGCCGATGAGGTACGCGGTGAAGGTCGGCGTCACCGCGAGGCGCAGATGCCCCCGGGAGAGGTCGGCGACATCGAGCACGGCGCGGTCGGCGGCGGCCAGCTCCCGCAGTGCCCGCCGCGCGTAGTGCACATAGGCCTCGCCCGCATCGGTGGGGCGGACGCCACGGCCGCCGCGGTCGAGCAATTGCACACCGACGACGCGCTCCAGTTGCTTGATCTGCTGCGAGAGCGTCGGCTGCGAGATGTGCAGTTCTTCGGCGGCGCGCGTGAAGTTGCCGTGCTCGGCCACCGCGATCAGATAACGGAGGTGACGCAGTTCCGGACCCATGCCCGAAGTATAGAGAACCTCAATCGGTATTCCCGCATGAGCACCGTGACACCTATGGAACCCCGACCGACGGGCATCCACCCGGACTTCCTCATTGGCGCCATCTATGGAAATTATGGATGGCAAGACTTGGACACTATAGGCGGAGCCCATGCATGGTGGAAACCGCCGGCCCGCCGGCCCGCCGACCGAAACACAATGCTCCCCAACACCCAACGCCCTACTCCGGAGACCCCACCATGGACTTCGCCCAGCACACCATCGACATCGCCCGCAAGAACGTGGAGGAGGGCGGACGCCCCTTCGCCACCGTCATTGTCAAGGACGGCGAGATCCTCGCCGAGAGCCCCAACAAGGTGGCACAGACCAACGACCCCACCGCCCACGCGGAGATCCTCGCCATCCGGGACGCCTGCCGGAAGCTGGGCACCGAGCACCTGGTCGGCGCGACCATCTATGTGCTCGCCCACCCCTGCCCGATGTGCCTGGGATCGCTGTACTACTGCTCCCCCGACGAGGTCGTCTTCCTCACCACCCGCGACGCCTACGAACCGCACTACGTGGACGACCGCAAGTACTTCGAACTCGGCACCTTCTACGGCGAGTTCGCCAAGGACCACACCGAGCGGCGCCTGCCCATGCGTCACGAGCCGCACGACGCCGCCGTCGATGTGTACCGGTTGTGGCAGCAGCACAACGGCGGCGACCGCCGCGTCCCCGGCGCACCGACAGTCGCGTAACCCCTTCCCGGCCGGCCCGCCCGACACTCGTCCGAGTGTCGGGCACAGGGCGAACCACAACACAACATGTCGACTCCCGCATCCATGTGAACGACCCCGGGCGCAGCGAGTGGGAAGGCTCCTCAACAGTCACCCGGGCGGCGGCCGCCGGTGGCATCACCACGCTCGTCGACATGCCGCTCAACCCGCTGCGGCCGGCCACCACGGTCGACAACCTGTGGGTCATGCGGGAGGTCGCCTGCGCGAAGGCGCACATCGACGCCGGTTCCCGGGGCGGTGCCGTCCCCGGCGACGTGAAGGATCTGCGCCCGTTGCACGAGGCTGGGGTGTTCGGTTCCAAGTGCTTCCACTCGCCGTCCGGGGCCACTGATGGAGAGGGGCGAGGGCTGACCGGGGTGCCCTGCGGGGGCCGCCCGCACCGCCTGAAGCCCGGCGGGCCGGCCCGCCGGGCTTCAGCCCGTCATGCACCGCCCCCACCGATAGAGTCCAAGACTCACTTCCCATAGATTGCATTGCTGGCATCTATGGCCCCGCCCTCCGTAGGACGATCGGGCTTCGGCGCAGCGGGTCGCCCGCGCTTGCGGGCGAGGGCGGCCGTCACGGCGGCGGCGAGCAGCAGAGCGGCCAGGGGGTACCGGACGGCGGTGGTGAAGCCGTGGAGTGTGGCCGTTCGCGCACTGCCGTGAAACGCGGTCGCGGCGCTCGCCGCGACAGTGTTGAAGACGGCGGACCCGATGGAACCACCCATCTGCTGGGCGGAGTTGACCGAGGCGGAGGCGATTCCGGCGTCCTGCGCGGGTACATCGGCCGTTGCCCCGGTCATGATGGCGAGGAAGCTGGCGCCGTTTCCGACACTGAAGGTGACCAGCGCGGGCAGGACGTTCGCCGCGTAGCCGGAGTCCGGCGTCAGGAGGGCGAGTTGAAGCAGGCCGCAGGCCGATATGGACAGGCCCGCCGTCATCATCACCCGGGGGCCGAGCCGGGGCAGCAGCCGTGTGCCGACCTGGGTGGCCGTGGCGGTGGTGACGAGGCTGATCGGCAGGAAGCCGAGGCCACTGGCCAGTGCGGACCAGTCAAGGACGGTCTGCAGGTAGTAGGTGAGGAACAGCGAGACGGAGAGCTGTCCCATCATGAGGGCCGCCCCGGCCGCCAGCGAGGCCACCCTGCGGCCGTCGCGCATCAGCCGTGGCGGCAGCAGGGGCACCGAGGCCCGGGTCTGCCAGTACCCGAAGGCCACATTTTTGTATACCAAATGGCCGCCTTCTGACAAAGAAGACCCCATCCATGCCCCGACCCAGGCGACCAGAGCCACACATCCATGGAATATGGGATACGGAAATTCGATATCGGCAGGAGGAACGGATGCCTGAGCTGAATGCCCCACCGACACGCGTGGCCGGCCGTGGACGAGGTTGGTACCGCGGTGATTGCCATGTGCATTCTGTGCACTCGGACGGCGAGCTGACACCGGATCAGCTCGCGGCCGGTGCCCGGGCGGCGGGGCTCGACTTCCTGGCGACCACCGAACACAACACCGCCGCGGCGCACGGCGCCTGGAGCCGGCACGTCGGCGACGATCTGCTGGTGATCCTCGGCGAGGAGGTCACCACCCGGACCGGGCACTGGCTCGCGCTGGGTGTCCGCCCGGGTCAGGTGGTCGACTGGCGGTACGGCCTGCGGGACGGGCGGATCGACGGCCGGATCGAAGAGGTGCACCGTGCCGGTGGGCTGTGCGTGGCGGCCCATCCGCACGCACCGTACGCCTCGGGCACGTTCATGTATCCGTACCGGGGGTTCGATGTGGTCGAGGTGTGGAACGGGGCGTGGAGCTCGGACGTGCCGTGGAACGCCGACAACGAGGCGGCCCTGGCCGAGTGGGGACGCGGCCTGGCCGCGGACATTCACCGGGGGCGGTGGCGCCCGGCGATGGGCAACAGCGACACGCATCTGGCGGGCCAGATCGCGATCCCGCACACCGTCGTGCTGGCCGAGGAACTGAGCGCCGACGCGATCCTCGCCGGGATCCGGGCCGGCCGGAGCTGGATCGCCGGATCCTCCGCCGTGGAGCTGTCGTGCACGGCCTCGGCCGGTGGTCGGAGCGCCGGAATCGGTGAACGGCTGAAGGCAGGTGACGCACCGGTCGTGGTGCGGGTGGACGTACGCGGTGTGCCCTCGGGCACGGTCGGCTTCCACACCGAGCAGGGCAGGGCACACAGCGCGTCGTTGCCCGAATCGGGAACGGGCGCCGTGGAGTGGCGCACCGGTACGGCGGACTCCGCGTTCGTCCGTATCGAGGTGCGCCGTCCCGACGGGCACATGGCGGCGCTCGGCAACCCGATCATCCTGGCCTGAACGGCCCTGAACGAGCCAGGACAGGCCGGGACAGGCCGGGACAGGACAGGCCAGGGCCGGGCCTGAGAACAGGCCTGCCCCGGCCTGAACGGGCCAGGACCGCCTGCTACGCCTCCGGCGCCAGGTGTTGCCACAGGAAGGTGTGCATCAGTGCCTCGTTGTGGGCGGACTGCTCGTTGTCGCTGGCGCCCGCGTGTCCGCCGCCGGTGTTCTCGTGGAACAGGACCGGGTGGCCGAGCTCGCGCAGCCGTGCGGCCGCCTTGCGGGCATGGCCGGGGTGGACCCGGTCGTCACGCGTGGAGGTGGTCAGCAGCACCGGCGGGTAGACCTGGTCCGCGGTGAGCCGGTGGTACGGGGAGAGCTCGCGCAGGTGCGGGCGGTCGGCCTCGTTGTCCGGGTTGCCGTACTCGGCGGTCCAGGAGGCGCCGGCCAGGAGCTTGTGGAAGCGGAGCATGTCCAGCAGCGGTACCTGGGCGACGATCGCACCGAACAGGTGCGGGTAGCGGGTGAGCATCGCGCCCATGAGCAGGCCGCCGTTGCTTCCTCCCGCGGCGCCCAGCATGGCCGGGGTGGTGATGCCCCGCGCCACGAGGTCGCCGGCGACGGCCGCGAAGTCCTCGAAGGCTCGCGGCCGGTCCGCGCCGAGGGCGGCCTGGTGCCAGTCCGGTCCGTACTCGCCGCCGCCCCGGATGTTCGCGATCACGTACGTGCCGCCGCGCTCCAGCCACGCCCGGCCGGTCACCGCGTCGTAGGAGGGGATGAGGGGGACCTCGAAGCCGCCGTAGCCGTAGAGCAGCGCGGGGCCGGGTCCGGCGCCGGGGGCACGGCCGGGGCCGATCACGAAGTACGGCACCCGGGTGCCGTCCTGGGAGGTGGCGAAGTGCTGTTCCACGGCCAGCCCTGCCGTGTCGAAGCGGGCCGGGCTCTGTTTGAGGATCTCGGAGTCGGCGCCGATCCGCCCGTGGTGGAGGGCGGACGGCTGGAGGAACCCGGACACGTCCAGGAAGTACTCGTCGGAGACGTCGGGGTCGGTGTCGACGACCGTGACGCGGGACAGCGCCGGGACGTCCGTCAGCGGCCTGCGTGTCCATCCGCCGCCGGGGGTGGGGGTGAGGACCTCGATGTGGGTGCTGACGTCGCGCAGCGTCTCCAGGATCAGATGGTGGCGGGTCCAGGAGTGCCCGGCCAGGGCCGTCCGCTCGTCCGGGGTGAACAGCACCTCCGCGGTGCGGTCCCCCGCCAGGAAGGCGTCGAAGTCGAAAGCGAGCAGGGAGCCCGCCGGCTGTCCGAGCCAGTCGGACTTCAGGGTGACGATCAGATGCCGGCGGTGGGCGTAGGCGTTGGCGTCGTCGGGGACGTCGATCCTGACCAGCGAGGCGTCCGGAGTCAGGAGGTACGTCTCGCTGCGGAAGAAGTCCAGCCAGCGGGAGACGAAGCCCCGCTCGAACCCGGGTGTGGCGTCGTGCGTGCCCCAGGCCGCCACATCGCCCTTCCCGGCCTCGAAGACCAGGACGGACTCTTCCAGAGGCGTGCCGCGGCGCCAGCTGCGTACCGTGCGCGGATAGCCGGCGTCGGTCAGCGAGCCGGGGCCGAGGTCCGTGCCGATGAAGACCGTGTCCGCGTCGATCCACCCGATCCGGGTCTTCGCCTCCCCCACCCGGAACCCGTCGTCGACGAAGGTCCCGGTGGCGAGGTCGAACTCGCGGACCACGACGGCGTCCCCGCCGTCGCGCGACAGACACACCAGTGCCCGGTCGTGATCGGGGCGGCGCACCTGCGCACCGGCCCACACCCATTTCTCGTCCTCCGCCGCGGCGAGCGCGTCGATGTCGAGGAGGACCTCCCAGTCGGGCGAGTCCTTGCGGTACTGCTCCGGTGTCGTACGCCGCCACACACCGCGCACCTGCTCGGCGTCCTGCCAGAAGTTGTAGAGGAACGCGCCGCGCCGGACGGTGTAGGGGATGCGGTCCGAGGCGTCCAGCACCTCCCGCAGGTGCTCCTTCAGGACGGGGAACCCGGCGTCGGCGGCCAGTGCCGCCGCCGTCTCGGCGTTCCGCTCGGCCACCCATCGGAGTGCGGCCTCGCCGTCGATGTCTTCCAGCCACAGGTACGGATCTTCATCAGTCACGAGTCGCATTGTGCAGCCACGACCCGCGTACGGAGAACACAGCCACGCGTTCGACGTCCGGGCGTGCGGGCGTGCGGGCTCAGAGCCAGCCGCGGCGGGCGGCGATCACACCGGCCTGGAAGCGGTTGGCGGCGCCGAGGAGCTCGTGGAGGCGGCTGATGCGGCGGCGCATGGTGCGCACCGACCAGCCGAGCTGGCGGGCTATCGCCTCGTCCTTGAGGCCGCTGACCAGGAGGGTGAGCACGCGCCGGTCCTCCTCGCCGAGCGGGTCCTCGGCGGGGGCGTCGAGGGGAAGGGCCTGCTTCCAGCACATCTCCCAGTAGTTGGTGAGGGCGTCCAGCAGGGTGGACGGGCGGATCACCGCGGCTCGGACGTCGTCGAGGTCGAGGGAGAGCGGCATCAGGGCGAGTCTGCGGTCGGCGATGGCGAGCTTGATGCGCAGGCCGGGCATGACGCGGGCCTGTTCGCCGTGCCGGACCAGTTCGCGGATGTCGTCGAGGACGCCCGGCCATTCCAGGGCCTCGGGGGCATAGACCGCGCGGTAGCGCACGCCGCGGCCCATCGCCGTCGCCTCCACCGGGTTGGAGGTGGTCAGGGCGTACGGCGGCCGGTCCAGGGTCATCACGTCCTCGTGGGCCTCCTGTTGAAGCCGGACGAACCAGCGGCCGAGCGCCTCGCTGCCGGTGGTGATCTCCACCTCGTCCTCGTCCGTGGCGCCGGTACGCGCCGCGGCGAACAGCCGGGACAGCTCGTCGGCCGCGGAACGGACCCGTTCCAGCTCGTTGCTCCTGGCCCGGACCAGTGCCTCGACGGCGGCCCCCGGCTCGATCGCGGCGTACCGGCGGCGGGTGCCGGCGAGACGGCCGACCAGCCCGTGGTCGCGGAGCCGGTCCAGCGCCCTGGCGACGCGCTCGGCCGAACAGCCGAGGTCCGCGCCGAGTTCGGCGGGGGCGGCCGTCCGCCGGGTCAGGACGGCTCGGTAGACGCTCTCGTCGAACGGATCGATGCCTGCCGCGGTGAGTCGCGGTGTCTCGGGAGTCATGGACGGATGGTGGCCCAGTTGTGCCAGCGGCAGCAATGGGCCACGAAGATCCATTGTGCGGCAAGTGCCCGCACCACTAGGACCTTTACGCATGGCAATGAAGTCACGAAGATCTCGTCATGCCGCTCTCGCCGCCGCTGTTCTCGCCGGCACGTTGGCGGCGGCACCCGGTTCCGCCGACGCGTCCACGCCCGACCCTTCGCAACGAGTGATCGTCGAACTGTCCGGAAGGCCCGCGGTCACCGCCGCGCCCGGTGGTTCGCTGCTGTCCGCCGAGGCCGCCGACGGCGTCGGCGCCGCCCGCCGCGCGCTCGACGCACGGCAGGCGACGTTCCTCGGCTCGGCGAAGAACGCCGGGCTGCACCCTTCGGCGACCCGCAGGCTCGGACTGCTCATCGACGCCGTGGCGATGACGGTGCCCGCGTCCGAGGTGGGGCGGCTGTCCGCGCTGCCGGGCGTCACCGCCGTCCACCCCGACACCCGGGTACTCACGAAGACGGACGTGAGCGTGCCGCTGATCGGCGCACCCGCCGTCTGGCGGCGCGAGGACCCCGGCAAAGGCCGCGTCGACGGGACGGGGACCACCGTCGCGATCCTGGACAGCGGCATCGACTACACCCACCCCGACCTGGGCGGCGGGCTCGGCAAGGGCCACAAGGTCGTCGGCGGGCACGACTTCGTCAACGGCGACGACGACCCGATGGACGACAACGGCCACGGCACCCACGTCGCCGGGATCGTCGCGGCCCGGGCCGCCGCGAAGGGCGGCATCACGGGCGTGGCGCCGGGCGCGGATCTGCTGGCCTACAAGGTGATGGACGCCGACGGCTCGGGCTACACCTCCGACATCATCGCCGGGATCGAAGCGGCCTCCGACCCGGCCAATCCGCACCGTGCCGACGTCATCAACCTGAGCCTCGGCGGCCCCGGCGACGGCACCGACCCACTGGGGCGCGCAGCCACCGCGGCCGTACGGGCCGGTGTGGTCGTGGTGGCCGCGGCCGGCAACGAGGGACCGGGCGCGGGTACGGTCAGCAGCCCCGCGACGGCCGACGGTGTGATCGCGGTCGGCGCGTCGACGAGCAATGTGCGGCTGCCCAGCGCGTATCTGGCGGGCGAGAAACCCGAGTTGATCCAGAGCTACCGCGGCATCCTGTCCGCGAACCCGCCCGAGCGCCCGGTCACGGCGCCGCTCGTCGATGTCGGCGAGGGCACCCCCGAGGACTGGGAGCGGGCCGGCGACGTACGCGGAAAGGTCGTACGGGCCCGGATGCTCGTCGCCGCGGACGCCCAGTACCTGACGGCGAGCGCGCTGGAGTGGGCGCAGGAGGCGGAACGGCGCGGCGCGATCGGCGTACTGGCCGGACTGCCCGGCAACGACGGCCCGGTGTTCGCCGCCGGAGCGGCGGGAGAGGCCCGGCCACCGGAGGTGCGCCCCGAGCCGGGAGTGGCGCAGGTGCCGTCCTCACCCGCACGGATCGACGCCTCCGGCGACTCGCTGCGGATGGACCACCTGGTGGTCATGGGCATCGACTCGACCCAGTACACGGAGTTGAGCTCCAGGCTGGCCGCCGGGAAGGTCTCCGTGACGCTGCGCGGCACCGACACCACCGACCGGATCGCCTCGTTCTCCTCACGCGGCCCCTCCCGGTCGTTCGGTCTGAAGCCCGATCTGGTCGCGCCGGGGGTGGAGATCCGCTCCACGATGTCCAAGGCGCTGTACGGGCCAGGCGAGTACCGCATGTCGGGTACGTCGATGGCGGCCCCGCACGTGGCAGGCGCCGCGGCCCTGCTGCGCCGGCTGCACCCCGGCCGTACGCCCGCCGGGATCAAGGCCTCGCTGGTCGGCACCGCCGAGCCGCTGAGCGGCAGCGGGCCCACGACGCAGGGCTCGGGCCGCCTCAATGTGGCCGCGGCCGCCTCGGCCACGCTCGGCGCCGCACCTGCTTCGGTGTCCTTCGGGCTCGCCGACCTGTCCGGGCGGAAGGTCGGCGGCACCGCGAAGGTGACGCTGCACAACTCCGGCAGGCGGCCGGTCACGGCCTCGCTGCGCACCGACGGTCCGGCGACGGTCTCGCCGAGGCGGGTCACCGTACCGGCCGGGCGGACCGCGACCGTCACGGTCTCGCTGCGCGTCGCCAGGCCGGACACGGACACCGAGATCAGCGGCCGCGTCACGGCGACCCCCGACCGGGGACCGGCGATCCGGGTGCCGTACCTGCTCGCCGTCCGGCATCTGGCGGTCCAGGCCGCACCCGACCCGAGCGACGGTCACTCGACCGTGCACATCGCCCCGCCGACCCGGCTGGCCGCACCACCGGTCGTCACCGTCACCCCGCCTCGCGGCCGGTCCACCGACATCGCCTCCACCCTGGATCCCGCGACCGGCTACTACCGGGCGGAGGTGACCGGCAGGGCGGCCGGCGCGTACCGGGTCTCGGTGCACGGCACCGCAGGCACCGGGCAGCGGCTGACCGGCTCCAGCGCCTTCGAGGTCACCCCGGCCGACAGCCGCGGCGACCGCTGGCAGCCGGTGGGTCCCAACGGGGAGGCCGGCTCCCTCACCCTCTCGCCGGGCCGGCCGAAACAGGCCGTCCTCACCCAGTACCAGAAGGCAGCTCCCTGGCTGACCACCGACAGCGGTACCTCCTGGCGGCAATTGGGACGGCTGCCGGTCGCGGACGGTACGGGGCAGCTCGTGGTGGACGCGGAGAACCCCGACCGCTGGTGGTACTCCGTGAACAGCGTCCACGACCTCAGCCGCCGGGGCACCGTGCTGCGTACCGACGACAACGGCCGGACCTGGCGCACGCTCGACGTCCCGGACACCCGCATCACCGCGTTCACCGCCGATGAGCACACCCGCACCCTGGTCGCGGTCACCTCGGACGCGCTGCTGGTCAGCACGGACGCGGGCGACCACTGGACGACGTACCCGACCGGCGTCACCGGTGCCGTCACCGCCGCCGCGATCACCGGTGACACCCTCTACATGACGACGAACGACGGCGTCTGGGCCCGCTCCGGCATCGGCTCGGGCGATCCCGGTGAGGCGCGCCGGCTGTACGGCCCGTCCGGCGAGCACGTCGGCGGGCTGGCCGCCGACTCCTCGGTCGTGGCGGTGTACGTGACGGGCACCGGAGTCGTCGGGTCCCACGACGGCGGGAAGAGCTGGGCCACCCTGCTGCCCCTGGCGGAAGGCGGCCTCGGACTGACCGTGTCGGGCGGCGACCTGTACCTGCGCACGCTGTCCGGCAGCGGCCGGCTCAGCCGCGACCACGGGCGGACGTGGACCACGGTGGCCACGCCGTCGCGTGCGGCGGTACCGGTGGACTACGACCGCTGGGCCGACGGTTCCGTCACCGTCTCCGGCGAGCAGGACGGGATCTACCGGGGCGCCGCGGACGGCACCGGTTACCGGCGGATCGGCGTCCAGGGACAGACGGTCCTCGATCTCGCGGTCAGTGACGGTCATCTGCTCGCCGCCACCGACAGCGCGGTCTACCGCACCGCCCTTCCCGTCGCGGGCCCGGAGTGGGGCCGGTCGGGCGGCGAGGGCATGCGCGGCGTCACCGTCCCGCAGCTCGCCACTTCGGCCAAGGAGCCGAAGGTGATCTGGAAGGTCCGGCGCACCGCGTTCGGCGCGTTCACCGTCGAGCGGAGCGCCGACGGCGGTGCCACCTGGAAGAAGCGGGGCACCTCGGCCGAGGTGCCGACGGCGCTCCTGGTCCACCCCGCCGACCCGAACCGGGTGATGGTCAGCTTCCGGAGCCTGTTGGGCCAAGGGCTGTTCGCCACCAGTGACGGCGGCACGACGTGGAAGAACCTGTACCACGAGCGCTCCTTCGACACCATCGTGGGCGATCCCGCCGATCCGCTGCGCCTGTGGCTCGGCAACAGGTCCGGTCTCTACCGCTCGGACGACGGCGGAGTGACCGTCACCAGGGTTGCCGACGGCCCGGTGACCGCGATCGATCTCGACGGCCGACGGCTCGTCATCGGCGGTGAGAACGTCCGCGTCAGCACCGACGGCGGCCGGACCTTCCGCACCGCGGACACCGGAGCGCTCGCGATCCATGTCTCCGACCTGCTCCGGGTCGGGGACACGTACTACGCGGCCACCGCCAGTTCCGGGGCCAGCGGTCTCCTGCAGGGCGGCCGCGGCGTTCTGCGCAGCACCGACCGGGGCCGGAGCTGGCACAACATCTCCACCGGCCTGCAGAACACCGATACGACGAAACTCGCCGCGAGCCCCGACGGACGCACGCTCTACGTCGGCACCCTCGACGGCGGCGTACACCGTCTCGGCCTGCGCCGCTGATCAGCAGGGGACCGCGGGCGGCGGCTCACTCCCGCCGCCCGCGGTCCCCTGCTCCCGCTTCGTCACGAGCGACGAGGAGCGCACGACCGGGCCCTTCCGGCGCGTGTCCGGGAGATGATCACCGCTCAGAGACCGATGTCGCGGCCGTTGATGTCGGCGAGGGTTTCGCGCCGGACCAGCAGCCGTGCCCGGCCGTCCGCGACGGCGACCACCGGCGGGCGGCCGACGGCGTTGTAACTGGACGCCATGGAGAGGTGATACGCGCCCGCGACCGGCACGGCCACCAGGTCCCCGGGACGGATGTCGCCCGGCATGGGCACATCGGCGGCGAGCACATCGCCCGCCTCGCAGTGCCGGCCGACGACGGTCGCGGTGCGGGGCGCGGCCGTCGAGCGCCGGCCGATGAGCCGGGGTGCGTACCGTACGCCGTACAGAGCGGGCCGTGGATTGTCACTCATGCCGCCGTCCACGGCCACGAAGGTGCGGTCGCCGGTCTGTTTCACCGCGAGCACCCGGTAGAGCGCCACGCCCGCGGGCCCGACCAGCGCACGGCCGGGCTCGACGCTGAGCCGGGGCACGGGGATGCCCGCAGCGGCGCAGTTCGCGGCCAGTTCGCGGTGGATACGGGTACCGAGGGACGGAATGTCGAGGGCGGCCTCCCCCGGCCGGTAGGCGACGGCGTGCCCGCCGCCGAGGTCCAGTTCGGGCAGGGCGATTCCGTGCTGCCGCCGGATCTGGGCGAGCAGTCCGACGACCCGTCGCAGCGCGGTCAGATAGGGCTTGGCCGTGGTGATCTGCGAGCCGATGTGGCAGTGCAGTCCCACGAGTTCGAGCCGTGGCTGGTCGAGAATCCGGGCGACTGCGTGCCGGGCGCTGCCGTCGGCGATCGACAGCCCGAACTTCTGGTGATCCGTGCCGGTGCGGATCGCGGCGTGGCCACCCGCGCTCACCCCCGGAACCACGCGCACCAGCACCTTCTGCCGGGCGCCGTCCGGGATGAGCGCGGACAGCCGGGCGATCTCCCAGGCGCTGTCGATGACGATCCGTCCGACACCCAGGCGCAGCGCGGCCTCCAGGTCTTCCGGGCTCTTGGCGTTGCCGTGCAGCACGATGCGTTCGGGCGGGAAGCCCGCCGTCACGGCGAACTCCAGCTCGCCCGCGGAGCAGACGTCCAGTCCGAGGCCCTCCTCCCGTACCCAGTGCAGCAGTGCGCGGCAGAGGAACGCCTTGGCCGCGTAGACGACATCGGTGTCCGGGAAGGACCGCAGATAGGTGCGGCAGCGTTCCCGTACTTCGCCCTCGTCGAGGAGGTAGACCGGTGTGCCGAACCGTTCGGCCGCCTCGACGAGCGAGACGCCGCCCACCGCGACGTCGCCGTGGGCGGTGAGCCGGGCCGATGCGGGCCAGACGGACAGGCTCGCGGTGTTGCCCGAAGGCACGGGTGCCTGGTGAGGCACGGCCGGTGCCGCGGGCGGCTGCCCGGGGAGTGTGGTGGTCATGGTGTATCCCCTCAGCCGATCAGGAGGTTGCCGCAGGACACGAAGGCCGTTCGCCGGTCGTGTCGTGGCGCGGGTGCCGTGCGTCGGGCGGGGTTCACGACGGAGGCGGTGGCATCGGGCCCCGGTACGGCGAGCAGTGGGTCGACGACGAGGCCGACGATCCCCAACGGTGCGACGAGGGCGCGTACCGCCGGCTCGGAGAGGCGGATCCAGGGCTGGCGTTGTCCGAGAGTGAGGGTCAGTTGCCGCTCGTGGGTGAAGGCGACGGCGGTACGCACACCGAGGGGTGTACGGAAGAGGCGGGCGCAGTGGCCCCCGGGCCCGGGCCGGACCGGAACGAACAACGCTCCGGTCCGGCTCGGTCGAAGGGGGTCGGGGTCCTCGTCGGGCCGGCTGTCGTTCATGGCACTCCTCGTGGAGACGGGTACATCACCCCGGACCGATCGCGATCCGGAATGGCATGCAACGACGCTATGCCCGCTCCCACGGGGCCGGACGTCTCCGTTGGCGGCCCCTTGATCCCGCGGGTCCGACCCTTGACGCACCATTGACGACGGCGGAGGCGTGCGTCATCGGCGACCGCCCTTTTTGCGGACCGGACGTGGTCATCCTCACGGCCTCCAGGGCTGCTCTGCGCGTATCGCCCACCGAGGTGGGGACGCTAGCGCGTGGCGCTCTGCCGGCCGAACGTATCGAGACACACCGGATCCGCAGGCGGGCACGGTGAGTCCCCCGGCCTGCGGGCCGTGAAACGGCCTAGTTGCTGTGCACGATCTGGATCAGGTTGCCGCAGGTGTCGTCCAGGACCGCGGTGGTGACCGGCCCCATCTCCAGCGGGTCCTGGGTGAACCGCACTCCGAGTCCGCGCAGCCGGTCGAACTCGGCGTTCACGTCGTCCACGGCGAACGACGCGGCCGGGATGCCGTCCTCGACCAGCGCCGTCTTGTACGGCTTCACCGCGCGATGGCCGTCGGGCTCCAGCAGCAGTTCGGTGCCGTCGGGGTCCTCCGGCGAGACCACGGTCAGCCATCGGTCCTTGCCCACCGGGACCTCGTGCTTCTTCACGAAGCCCAGCACGTCCGTATAGAAGCGCAGGGCCTTGTCCTGGTCATCGACGAAGACGCTGGACAGGTGGATCCTCATGGGGTGTTCTCCGGGGTGTCGGTCCTGAGCGACCGGGTCACGACGCGCTCAAGGGATTCGGTGTTCAGAGCGTGGAACTCGTCGCGGCCCTGGCGCCGCGCATGGGCAGGCATCGACCTGCTTATCAAACGGTGTGCCTCGACGCAGCTCGGCCGAACCCTCAGTGGTGGAGCAGGCCGCCGACCGGAACGGGTTCGACATGGCCGGTCGCCGGCCGGCTCCGCGCCAGGGTGAGGCCGATGTCGACCAGCGACGATCGCCTCAGGCCGACGACGTCGGGGATCGGCGTCCACACCGACTCAAGGGTTTCGCCGTTGGGTTCGGGGCGGAGCCGGCCGCCGGTGATGCGGACCTGGTAGAAGATGCCGACGTTCTGGTGGTCGGGCAGGCGGTCGGCCGCGGGTATCACCCGTGAGTCGACGCCGAGCAGGCGTTCCACCACCGCGTCGCAGCCGGTCTCCTCGGCGACTTCCCGGATCACCGCGTCGAACGGATCCTCCGCGTGCTCGACGCGGCCGCCCGGAAGGGTCCAGTTCCCCGACGAGTGGTGCGCGAGCAGCACCCGTTCGCCTTCGATGCACACGGCGTACGCCGCCAGTCGGAAGCTCATCCCGGCACACTACCGGGACGCCCGCGCGATCCGCCCCTCGACCGGCAGCACGACGATCAGCCGGGTGCCCGGCCGGTTGTCCTCGATGTGGGTGCTGCCGTGGTGGGCCGTGACGATGTCGCGGACGATGGCGAGGCCGAGCCCGTTGCCGCCGGTGTCCCGGGCGCGGGCGTCGTCCAGGCGGGTGAACCGGTCGAAGACGCGCTCCCGGTCCGCCCCGGGGATACCGGGGCCGTCGTCGGCGACGACCAGTCGTGCGGTGCCGTGCAGGGTACGGAGGCTGACGTCGATGCGGGTCGCGGCATGGCGCAGCGCGTTGTCCAGGAGGTTGCGCACAACTCGGGCGAGGGCGTCCTCGTCCCCGCTCACGCGTGCCGCGCCGACGGCATGCTGATCGATGACGAGGCCTGTGCGGTCGCGGGCCTCGCGCACCTCGGCGAAGACGATCTCGTCCAGATCGACGGACCGGGTCCGCAGCCGGGGCCGGGCGTCCAGCCGTGCGAGCCGGAGGAGGTCGTCGACGAGACGGTTGAGCCGCTCGGTCTCCCGGAGCAGTTCGGGGGCGAGGGTCTGCCAGTGGGCGGATTCCGGGTGCTGGTCGGCGACTTCGAGGCGGGTGTGCAGGGTGCTGAGGGGGCTGCGCAGTTCGTGGGCGGCGTCCGCGATGAACCGTCGTTGTCGCCGGGTCGCGGCGTCCAGCCGAGGCCCAGCAGGTCGTTGAAGGTGGTGGCCAGCCGGCCGAGCGCGTCGTCGGCGGGCGGTACGTCGAGGCGGCGGCCGAGGTCGGACTCGGTGATCTCGGCCGTCTGGGCACGCATCGCGTCCACGGGCCGCAGCGCACGCCCGGTGAACAGCTATACGACTCCGGTGAGCAGGGCGACGACCGCCGGCACACCGGTGGCCAGGCCCGTGGTGAGCTGCGACAGCCCGTGGTCGACGCTTTCGGTGGGCAGCGCGACGTACACGGTCACGGGATTGCCGGCGGTGCCCGCGCGGACTCCTACGGCGCGCCAGGTCCCGTGCTCGTGCTCGGGAATGTCGTGGACGGTGTGGGCCCGCGGGGTGCCGGATTCGCTCGCCGGGAATGTGAAGACCCGGGGCAGACCACGCAGGTTGGCCGAACTGGCCAGCACGTTCCCCTTGCCGTCGACGACCTGCACGGCGGCTTCCGCGTGGGAGGTGGCCGGTACTTCCGCGCTGATCTGGTTGCTGTCCGCGTCGACCGCCACGACCTGGGCGCGCTGGAGTGCGGTCTGGTCGAGACCGGCGATCAGGCTGCCGTGCAACCAGACGACGAGCAGGACGGCGGCACCGGCCAGCCCGGCCGCCATGACCAGGGCCGCGGCGGCGGTCAGCCGCAGCCGCAGCGGTGCGGGAGACCATGGGTTCCCCCTCGTCCGGTGCGGAACGTGCTCGGTCACCTCAAGACTGGGTGGCACCGACTGAGAGGAAGCTGAGAGCCCGGCCCGGCAGGACCCACGGTCGTCCTGCCGCCTCTACTCGCCGGGGAACGAGAAGTAGAGCGCGTCGCTGTAGAAGGAGGCGAAGTGGTTCTGCCAGTCGGCCCGGACGGACGCGAGCCATGCGTCGTCCGCACCGGCGATCGCCGCCTCGGCACGGGTCACGGCGTCAGGGATGTCGTGCGAGACCAGGTACTGCACCGCCTCTTCGGGATCCTCGTCGCCGAGCGACACCATCTCCCCCGTCTCCAGCACGAAGCAGGTGTCACGCTGCTTGTCCAGGTGGGCTGTGGTCCTGGCGACGCACTCGGCGAATTCACGGTCGTCCGGGAGCCCTTGCCCGACCACGCGCAGGAGATCGCCGAGCAGGGTGGCGCCACCGGCGAAGTCCGCGGCTATGCCGATACGCCTGTTCCAGATCATGGACGGGACTATGTCCGTCTCGCGCCCGACGAGCAGCTTGTGCGCCAGCGGAATGCTCCAGTTGTGCTCGGACACGCACCGGATCTTCTCCGGATTCGCTTCCGCGGTCGGCGGTGTGCTCGCTGAATAGAGGTATGAACGGTTGGCCATGATGGTGACCCTAACTTCCCCCACTGACAGCCCGGACCCGGCGAACAGCGCGCCCCGCCCGGCACGAGTACGTGGTGTGCCGTCAGGAATCGTCGTGGGTCGCGGTGACGGGGACGTCGTGACGGGTGGCGAAGGAGCGGACCGTGTCGGCGAGCGGCGCCGTGCCGGCACCGGGAGCCAGCCGGCCGGTCCGGATGTGGATGGCTCCGTCCTTGCGCCTGCGTACCCACCGCGGTTTCAGGAAGGCCGCGGGCAGCCGGTGGCGCTGATGATGGTCCTCGGTGGCATGCAGGCCGTGCTCGGGCTCGCCCTGGTGAGCAACAGCGTGGAGATCGCCACGTCCATCTGGGGCGAGGGCGAGCCGAATCCGTGGGGCCGGACGGCGGGCGAGGCGCATTCGGGGCAGGTCGTCTTCGCCGGGATCCTGGTGCTGGCCATCGCGGCCTGGGGCATCACCACCGCCGTCGGGTTCCCCACCCGCAACCCCGCCCTGCGGACCTCGGCCTTCGCCTACGGCTGGACGGCCCTGCCCTTCACCGTGGTGTTCTTCCAGGTGATGCCCCTCCTCGGGATCGCATGGCTGGTGCCCGCGATCCTCGCCCTCGTCCGGCCCAACCAGCCGGAAACCCAAGCGTGGTTCGGCGGGTCCGGCGCCTCGCCACGTTGAACGTCCGCCCCCGCCCGCCCTCTCCGTCGGCAGGTGAGGTCGCGGGAGGGCGGTCGGCCGCTCGGCGGCGCCGTGGCGGCTCCGGCGGGCACGGTGTTGTCATCGGCGGGTGCCGGTGGGGTCAGTGGGGCTGGTGGGGCCGGTGCTGGAGGAACTCGATGGCGTGGCGGGCCGGTGGTCGTCCTTGAGATCGGTGAGAAAGAAGTCCCGGATGTCCTCGGCGAGCAGCTCCGGGACCTCCATCGCGGCGAAGTGGCCGCCGCGTTCGAACTCCGACCAGCGCCTGATGTCGTAGAGCCGCTCGGCCAGCGGCCGCACCGACTGCGTGATGTCGTGGGCGAACACCGCCACGCCGAGCGGCACCGGGCAGGGTTCGGTCCGACGCGGCGCCTCTCGGTGCAGCCGTGCCGAGGAGGCCGCGGTGGCGGTCAGCCAGTACAGCGAGACGTCGGTGAGCATCCGCTCGTCGCTGATCTGCGAGCGGGGGTCCGTCCACTGTGCGAAGCGCTCGGCGATCCAGGCCAGTTGGCCGACCGGCGAGTCGGTCAGGGCGTAGCCGATGGTCTGCGGGGTGGTGGCCTGGAGAGCCTGGTACGGGGGACGGCTCGCCATCAATTGCCGGACCTTGTCCAGCCGAGCTTCGTCGGTCCCGGACAGTTCGATGCCGGCGTCCGGATCGGGCCGGGTCGGGAGGTAGTTGACGTGTACCCCCATGACCTGTTCAGGTGCCACCGCGCCCAGCGCCGTCGATATGCCCGCGCCGAAGTCGCCGCCCTGCGCCCCGTAGCGCTCGTACCCGAGACGGCGCATCAACTCGGCCCAGGCCCGGGCGACCCGGACCACGTCCCAGCCGCGTTCATGGGTCGGCCCCGAGAAGCCGTAACCCGGAATGGACGGAATCACCAGGTGGAAATCGTGTGACAGCGGCTCGATCACATCGAGGAATTCCAGGAACGAACCGGGCCAGCCGTGGGTGAGGATCAGCGCGGGCGCGTGCGGCCGCGACGACCGGACGTGGATGAAGTGGATGTTCTGACCGTCGATCCCGGTGGTGAAGTGCGGAAGTTCGTTGAGCCTCGCCTCGTGCTCGCGCCAGTCGTAGCCGACGCGCCAGTACTCGGCCAGTTCCCTGAGCCGTGCCAGCGGGAAGCCGTAGTCCCATCCGGCATCGACGACCTCGTTGGGCCAACGGGTGCGTGTGAGCCGGTCGTTCAGGTCGTCGAGGTCGGCCTGGGGGATGTCGATGCGGAACGGCTTGATCATGATCTCAACTCCAAGGGGCTCTGCCCGGTGTCCAGGCGTCGGGGCGACAACACCTCGCACCTGAATCGTTTGTATCACTAACGTTCAATCCCCCAGCGAGGATAGATTGTTAGTGAGACTAACGCAACGCGCGATCGCGGCACGATCGGCAGCAGGCCTGGCATGGCTGTGACTGAGCACTACAGATGGCGGATGACAGCGACCCCGGCCCGGAACAGCGCGGAACCCGCATGGGGCACCGTGGTCAAGAGTGGTGTCCCGTGCGGGTTGCGTGGTGCCCGTCACCCGCTCGCCCACGGCGGGTGTGTCGACGCCCTCGCCGACGGCGGTGACCTCGCCGGCGAACTCGTAGCCGGCCCGGTACTCATGGCCGGTGCCGCCTGCTGTGGGGTCGGCGCCGGCGAGCATGGAGGCGTCGGCGTTGTTCAGGGCCGTCGCGCGGGCGCGCACCACGATCTGCCCGGGACCTGGCTCGGGTACGGGGACCCGGCGGGCGGTCCAGTCAGGTCCGGTGCCGCCGAACAGGGCGACATGGTCTCGGGCATGAGCGGGGCTCCTTTCGCGGCCGGCGCGGGGGTCAGTGGCTGCTGCGGGCGCGCTCGGTGTTGTACTGCGCGTCGGTGACGTGCTCCAGCCAGGTGGTCTCGGGCCGGTCGTCGCCGGGGGCGACGGCGTCCCACAGGGCGAGGTGTTCCATGAAGCGGTCTTCGGTCGCTCCGTGCCAGTGCTCCTCGCCGGGCGGGCAGGTCACCGTCTCACCGGGGTGGGCCTCGTAGACGGTGCCGTCACGGGTGCCGATCAGGGCGGTGCCGGAGATGACGTGGAGGGTCTGGCCGACAGCGTGGTGGTGCCACGCCGTGCGGGCGCCGGGGGCGAAGCGCACCATGTTGGCCCGGATACGGGACGGTTCCTTTCCTGCGTGGATGATGTCGAACCAGACGTCTCCGTTGAACCATTCCGCGGGTCCCTTGCCGGTGGGCTGGGGCTTGACGAATTCCATGCCGGGCTCTCCTTGAACGGGGGGAGGTGTCAGCGGCGGGTGTGGCGCCGCGAGTGAAGGACGGTGTCTGCCGCAGCCCCGGGAGGTGTCGGGGCCGGAGCCGTCAGGCCGCGTCGTCGAGGGAGAGGCCGGTGCCCAGAGCGCGCGACGCGTGGGCCTGGTCGGTGATCTCTTTGCCCTTGGCCTCGATGGCAGGTACGGCGTCGTCGCCGGCGACGAACCGCAGCGGGGGCTCGTCCAGGTCGACGACCCTCAGCAGGGCGTCGGCGAGCTTGACCGGGTCGCCTGCCTGCCGGCCGTTCATCGACTGCCACATCTTCTTGGTCTCGGCGGTGCGTTCGGCGTAGTCCTCGATCGAGTCCTCCGCCCAGCTGGTGGAGGCGTCCACGAGGAGTTCGGTGCGGAAGAAGCCGGGCTCGACGATCGTGGTCTTGATGCCGTAGGGCTCCAGGTCGAAGTGCAGGGACTCCATCCAGCCCTCGATGCCGAACTTGGATGCGGCGTAGGCGACGCAGAACTCCTGGCCGATCACGCCGGCCAGCGAGGAGATCGTGACGACGTGACCGGCACGCTGCTTGCGCATGACGGGCAGGACGGCGCGGGTGACGTTCATCGGGCCGAACAGGTTCGTCTCGATCTGCGCCCGCATCTGCGCCTCGGAGATCTCCTCGAAGTAGCCGGCCTGGAAGGTCGCGGCGTTGTTGATCAGCACGTCGATGCGGTCGAAGCGGGCCACGGCAGCATCGACGGCCGCTTGGGCGGCGGCGGTGCTGGTGATGTCCAGTGCGGTGGCCAGCAGGTTGTCCTGCTCGCCGCCGAGCGCGTCGAGCACCTTTTCGGGGCGGCGGCCGGTGGCGACGACCTGGTGGCCGGCGGCCAGGGCCTGGCGGGCGATGTCGGTGCCCAGGCCGCGGCCCGCACCGGTAACGAAGATGACCTTGCTCATGAATGCTCCTGCGTAGTGGTGTCAGTCCTGGGCGGCGTCGAGGACGGCCTTCAGCCGAGCGGCTGCGCCCATGGCGTTGGGCCAGCCGGTGCAGAACGCCAGGTGGGTGATGGCCTCGCTCAGCTCCGTCCTGCTCAGTCCGTTTTCGAGGGCGAGCCTGAGGTGGAATCCGAGCTGGTCGGAGCGGTACAGGGCGATCAGTGCGGTGACGGTGACCAGGCTGCGATCTCGTGGGGAGAGCCCGTCGCGCTCCCACACGTCGCCGAAGAGCACCTGGTCGGTGAGGTCGGCGAGCTTGGGGGTGATGTCGCCGATGGCCTGCTGTGCTGCGGATTCCTTTTCCGGCACGACGCTCTTTCCTTCCCTCGTGCTGTCCGGTGCAATTCCAGGTTGGCACCTCTGTGGGCGCACGTGCAGAGGAGGATTTGTTCCTGGGAAAGAAGCATCCTGGGAAGAATTCCTCCCCCTCACGCCGGACTCTTCCGCTGCCACACTGAGGGCATGAGTCCGACACCGCATCTGAACGAGCTGGGTGAGTTCCTCAAGGCCCGCCGCTCCGAGCTGAGCCCGCGAGCCGTGGGCCTGGCCGACAGCGGCGGGCAGCGTCGGGTCGCAGGGCTGCGCAGGGAAGAGGTCGCCCAGCTCGCTTCGATCTCCACCGACTACTACACACGCGTGGAGCAGGGCCGGCTGCCCCCGTCGACACCGGTGCTGGAGGCCGTGGCCCAGGCCCTGCATCTCGATGATGACCAGCGGCGCTACGTGTTCGGCCTGGCGGGCAAAGAGGCCGCCCGGCCCCGCCGCCGGGCCCGGCAGAAGGTGCAGCCGCAGCTGCGCAGGGTCCTGGACGACCTCACCGCCACGCCCGCCGTGGTGATGGGCCGCCGGATGGATGTCATCGCCTGGAATCCCCTCGCGGCGGCACTTGTGACCGACTTCGGTGCGGTACCGGAAAAGCACCGCAATTACGTGCGGATTCTTTTCACCGACCCGGCGATGCGTACCCTGTATGCCGACTGGAAGGGCGTTGCCCGTACTGCGGTTGCGCAATTGCGCATGGAGGCGGCGAAGTATCCGGACGATCCCCGGCTGACTTCTCTGGTCGGCGAGTTGTGCGTTCAGGACGAGGACTTCCGTCAGTGGTGGGCCGCGCACCATGTCTCCACGCTCGGCGTGGGCACGAAAGTTCTCCACCACCCGGTCGCCGGTGAGCTCTCCCTGGACTGGGACACCCTGACGGCCAGCACCGACCCGGACCAGCAGCTCGTCGTCTGGACCGCCGAAGTCGGCTCTTCCACCCACGACGGCCTGCGGATCCTTGCCTCCTGGGCGGCCGACCAGCACCGCACCATCACAGAACCCACTGACTGAGCGCCCGCAGGGCTTGGCTGGAACGCCTTGGCCTCGCCGGCTCGGCCGACCCGCGAGCCGACCGGCCCGGCCCCTCGCCGCCCTTGCGGAACGCCACGGCCGGAGCATGTGAGCAGAACGCGCAGCCTCACCGGGACGACACTTACGGTCCCGTGACGTGCCGGAGCAGAGGCGGACGGCTCGGCTCCGGGGGGCCTAGCTTGGGCGTATGCGTGTACTGGTCACCGGCGGCGCCGGGTTCATCGGGTCGGAAATCGTACGGACGCTCACCTCCGCCGGGCACGAGGCGGTGGTGCTCGACGCCCTGCTCCCCTCGGCGCACGGCGGCACGGCAGCCCCGCCCGCCGAAGCCACCGGCGGCAGCGGCAGCGGCAGCGGCAGCGGCAGCGGCAGCGGCAGCGGCAGCGGCAGCGGCAGGCGGATGATCTACGCGGACGTACGTGACCGCGAGGCCGTGGACCGTGCGCTCCGGGGCATCGACGTGGTGTGCCACCAGGCGGCGATGGTCGGCCTCGGGAAGGACTTCGCCGATGCCCCGGAGTATGTCGGCTGCAACGACCTGGGAACGGCCGTACTGCTCGCCGCGATGGCCGCGGCGGGAGTACGGAGCCTGGTGCTCGCCGGATCGATGGTGGTGTACGGGGAGGGCCGCTACTCCTGTCCCCGTCATGGCGGGGTCCGGCCGGGCCCGCGGGCGGAGGCCGATCTCGCGGCGGGCCGCTTCGAACCGCACTGTCCGCACTGCGGTGCCGAGTTGGAGTCCGGGCTGGTCACGGAGGACGCTCCGACCGACCCGCGCAATGTGTACGCGGCGACCAAGCTCGCCCAAGAACACCTCGCCGCGGCCTGGGCCCGCGCGTCGGGCGGAAGTGCGGTGTCGCTGCGCTACCACAACGTGTACGGCCCCGGGATGCCGCGCGACACCCCGTACGCCGGTGTCGCCTCCTTCTTCCGTTCGGCGCTGGCCAGGGGGGAGGCACCCCGGGTCTTCGAGGACGGCGGCCAGCGCCGGGACTTCATCCATGTACGGGACGTGGCGGCCGCGAACGCGGTGGCGCTGGAGGCGGTCGCCGGACGCCGTCCGGGCAGCTTCGCCGCGTACAACACCGGGAGCGGACAGCCGCACACCATCGGCCAGATGGCCACGGCCCTGGCCGCGGCCCACGGCGGCCCGGCGCCGGTGGTCACCGGTGAGTACCGGCTCGGGGACGTACGCCATGTCACGGCGGACTCGCGGCGGCTGCGCGACGAACTGGACTGGAAGCCGGAAGTGGGTTTCGCCGAGGGAATGGCCCGGTTCGCCACGGCATCGCTGCGGGAGGCGGCCGCGGGCCCGTCCGCCTGACAGCCTGTCGGGTGGGCCTCGGCCGGGCTGCCACCCGGCGGTGTCCCTGCTCAGGCCGGCGGCAGGGTCACCTCGAAGCAGCAGCCGCCGGTGACGTTGCGGACCTCCGCCCGGCCGGCGTGCGCCTCGACGATTCCTCGCACGATGGCCAGTCCGAGCCCCGCGCCGGCCGGGGGCGTACGGGCGTGGCTGCCGCGCCAGCCGGTGTCGAAGACCCTGGGCAGGTCCTCCTCCGGGATGCCGCCGCAGCCGTCCGTCACCGAGAGGACCACCCCGCCGCCCGTCCGGTGCGCGGCCACCGCGACGGTGCCGTCGGCAGGGGTACGGCGGATCGCGTTGATCAGGAGGTTGCCCAGGACCCGGCCCATCTCCTTGCCGTCGACCTCGACGGGCACCGCCTCGACCCGGTCGCCGACCAGCCGCACGCCGTGCTCGCGGGCCAGTGGGTCCGCACCGGCGAGCGCGTCGCCCACCAGGTCGTGGGCGGAGATCCGGGTGGGGCTCAGGGTGAGCGAACCGGCGTGGATGCGGGAGAGCTCGAAGAGGTCGCCGACCATGTCGTTCATCCGCTCCACCTCGGTGCGTATCTGCCGCAGATAGCGCCCCGAGTCGACGGCCATGCCGTCCTCCAGCGCCTCGGACATGGCGCGCAGACCGGCGAGCGGGGTGCGCAGGTCGTGCGAGATCCAGGCGACGAGCTCCCGCCGCGAGGTCTCCAGGGCGCGCTCCCGCGCGCGCGAGGCGTCGAGTTTGGTGCTGGTGGCGGCCAGTTCGCGGGTGAGCGCGGCGAGTTCGGCGGTGGCCGGGGCCTCTGGGGCGGCGAAGGTGCCGCCGTCACCGAAGGAGCGGGCGGCGAGCGTCAGATCGCGGCTCCTCGCCGCCACCCAGCGGCCCAGCAGCACCGCGGTGACCAGCGAGACGACGGCGGCCATGGCGACGACGGTGGTGACCACCGTCAGGTCGTGCGGCGACAGGAACATCGCCCGGGCGACGGCCAGCGTCCCGGCGAGCATCGCGGTGACGGCCACTGCGGCCACGACGCTCATGGAGACGGCGAGCGAACGGTGCCGGGACAGCCGCAGCACGAGTGCGCCGAGCAGCCCGGCCGCGGCGGCGCCCAGGAACGCGAAGAGCGCGATGAGGAGGATGTCGGTCATGACGGCGTTCCGGGGCCGGAATCGGAATCAATGCCGGTGGAGGCGGCGGTGGCGGTGGCAGGCGTGGAGGCGGCGGTGCCGGTGGCCGGGTCCGGCGGCAGGTCCAGGCGGTAGCCGACGCCCCACACCGTGCGGATCAGCTCCGGGCGGGCCGGATCGGCCTCGACCTTCCCGCGCAGCCGGCGGACATGGACGGTCACGGTCGACAGGTCACCGAAGTCCCATCCCCAGACCCCGCGCATCAGCTCCTCGCGGGTGAACACCCGGCCCGGGTGGCGCAGCAGGAAGGCGAGCAGGTCGAACTCCCGCAGGGTGAGGGCCAGCACCCGGCCCTCCCACGTCACGCGTCTGGCCACGGGGTCCAGGACCAGGCCCGCGCCCTTGAGCAGTTCCGAGCGGCCGGAGGGGGTGGCGGTCCTCGCGCGGCGCAGTACGGAGTCGACGCGCAGGACGAGTTCGCGGGGGCTGAACGGCTTGGTCACATAGTCGTCCGCCCCGGTCTCCAGGCCCAGGATGCGGTCGTCCTCGTCGCCGCGCGCGGTCAGCATGACGACCGGCACCGGTCCGTGCTCCCGCATGCGGCGGCAGACCTCGAACCCGTCCATGCCGGGCAGCATCAGGTCCAGGACTGCCAGGTCGGGGCGGCGGGCGGCGTACTGCTCCAGCGCGGCCGGGCCGTCCGCTGCCCGGGCCACCTCGTACCCGGCCCTGGACAGGTATTCGGTGACCACCTCCGCGACGGTGGGATCGTCGTCCACGACGAGTACATGGCCGCGGGCATCGGGGGCGTTCGTACCGGGGGCCGGGCAGGCCTGCCGACCGGGGTGCGCCGGAGGCTCCCCGGCGGCTGGGACGGGCGGCGGTGTGTCCGTCGTATGCATGTCACCACCTTGGCACCTGCCTCGGCGGTCCGGGGACGGCCCGGTGCCGCCGCCCGGCGACGTCCATATTTCGTAAGAATCCGGAACCCGAATTGTCGGTTTTCGCTCCGTAGGGTGATCCGGGTGAACCTTCTCTCCCATACTTCCGGCCCACGTGCCGACATCGTCCTGCCGTGCCTGGACGAGGCCGCCGCACTGCCCGGGGTGCTGGCCTCGGTCCCTCGTGGCTGGCGGGCGATCGTCGTGGACAACGGCTCGACCGACGGCTCGGCGGAGCTGGCCCGCTCGCTCGGCGCGGTGGTGGTGCATGAACCGCGGCGTGGCTTCGGGGCCGCCTGCCATGCCGGGCTGCTCGCCGCCGCGGCGGAGTTCGTCTGCTTCTGTGACTGCGACGGCTCCCTGGATCCCGGGCTGCTGACCGGTTTCGTCCGCCGGGTCGCCGACGGCGAGAGCGATCTGGTGCTCGGCCGCCGCCGCCCCGAGGGGCGTGGTGCCTGGCCGCTGCACGCGCGGGCGGGCAATGCGGCGCTGGCCCGCATGGTGCGTCGCCGCACGGGGCTGCGGCTGCACGACCTCGGGCCGATGCGGGCCGCGCGCCGGGCCGATCTGCTGGCGCTCGATCTCACCGACCGGCGCAGCGGCTACCCGCTCCAGATGGTGGTGCGGGCGGCCGACGCGGGACTGCGGGTCACCGAGACGGATGTGCCCTATCTCGCGCGTACGGGGAAGTCGAAGGTCACCGGCACCTGGCTGGGCACCTGGCACGCGGTGCGCGACATGCGGGCCGTGCTGGGCGAACCTCCGGTCCGGGCGGGGGTCTCCCGGTGAGCCCGGCGAAGCCGGACCCGCCTCGCGCGGCTCCGACCGGGGTGACGACACTGCTGGTCATCGCGAAGGAGCCGCTGCCCGGCCGGGTCAAGACCCGGCTCACCCCGCCCTTCGCCCCGGCCGAGGCCGCGCGGCTCGCCGAGGCGGCCCTCGGTGACACCCTGCGTACCGTCGCCGCGCTGCCCGCCGCGCGGCGCGCGGTCGTCCTGGAGGGGGCGCCCGGGCCGTGGCTGCCGCCGGGCATCGAAGTGGTGCCGCAGGGCCCGGGAGGTCTCGACGAACGGCTCGCCGCCGCGTTCGGCGCCTGTACGGGGCCGACGCTCCTGATCGGAATGGACACCCCGCAGATCACGGCGGCCGATCTGGCCCCCGCGCTCTCCCCCGGGGGCTGGGAGCGCTGTGACGCCTGGTTCGGTCCCGCCGAGGACGGCGGCTTCTGGGCACTGGGCCTGGCGGTGCCGGACCCAGGGCTGCTGCGCGGTGTGCCGATGTCCGTGCCCGAGACCGGTGCCGTGCAGCGTCGCCGGCTGGTCGACGCCGGACTGACCGTGCGCGATCTTCCCCGGCTCCGGGACGTGGACACGGCAGCCGACGCCGTGGACGTCGCGGCTCTCGCACCGCACGGTGCCTTCGCCGCCGAACTCGCCCGGCTGACCCGGGGGGCGGTCCGATGAGCCGAACGGGTCCGGACCGGGGCATGCTCAGCGCGCCGCTCCCGGAGGTGGCGTCGTGGGGCACCGACCCGTACGCCGACGCCCTGCGCAACGGGCACGGTCCACTCTTCCTCCGCCGTACGGACGGCTGGCTGCTGCCGCTGGACGTGGAACGCTGGTGCGCCGTCGCGGACGCCGCGGACCTGTCGGCGCTGAGCCGCTGCGAAGGCCCCGTCCTGGACATCGGGTGCGGGCCCGGGCGGCTGGTCGCCGCGCTGGCGGCACGCGGTCACCGGGCGCTCGGCATCGACGTCAGCGAGGCCGCGGTCGACCGCACCCTACGGCTCGGGGGTTCCGCCCTGCGCCGCTCGGTCTTCGAACCGCTGCCGGGCGAGGGGCGTTGGGGCACCGTCCTGCTGGTCGACGGCAATGTCGGCATCGGCGGCGACCCGCGGCGCCTTCTGCACCGCACGGCGGAACTGCTCGCGCCGGGCGGCCTCCTCGTCGCCGAGACCGCGCCGCAGGACATCGACGAGCAGGTCCTGGTCCAGCTGGACGACGGACGCGCCGCCGGCTCCGGACCGGCCGCGGCCGACCCGTTCCCATGGGCCCGGCTCGGCACACCCGCGCTGTTGGGATACGCCCGCCCCCACGGGCTGCACCCCGCCGATCAGTGGGACGCGGACGGGCGCTCCTTCGTCTCGCTGCGGCGCGGCCGGACCGTCCGGAACACCAGCCAGAGCCCGGAACCCAGGAACAGCACGGCCGTGATCAGCAGCCAGTTCCCCAGGAACACGTCGGGGGACAGCCCGCTGTACGGCTCATAGTGCTCAGCCTGCCGGGTGATCAACGGGAACCACATGAGCAGCAGCAGTCCGGAGAGGAAGGCCGGAACCCGGACGTAGTTCACCGAGCCGGAACGCCGGCCGGAACACCGGCGCAGCAGCAGGTCCGCCGACGCGTAGAGCGGAACCAGCACCAGGTCGTGCACCAGGGCCGCGCCCACGAACCACACCGCGACGCCGAGCGTGTCCCCCGCCAGCAGCCGCACCCCCGCATATCCCGCGAGGGCGAAGGAGGCGGCCATCAGGACGAGGTGCAGTGTCCCCTCGCCGTACCAACGCCGCACAAGGGTACGGGGGTTCGCTCTGTTCACAGCTCTCCAAAGGTCAGCCGGCCCACCCATTTGGTGTTGAGTACACCGGGTGCGGCCGGGACGATGATCCGCGCCGGGTATCCGTGATCGGGTGACAGGTCCTCGCCGTTGACCTGCAGGGCCAGCAGCGAACGCGGGTCGCGCACCTGGTTGTCGCGGAGTGCCGCCCGGCGGAACGGACCGCTGCGCTGGACCGATTCCACCAGTACACCCGGTGGCCGGTCCGGGTATCCGGCGAGCGCCGCCAGATCGCTCAGCCGTACGCCGCGCCACCACTGGTCCGAGGTGGACCAGCCCTCCACGCAGGCGATCGGCAGCGCCGCGCTGTACTGGTCCATGGCCAGCAGCTGTTCCCGGGTGAACCGGAGGTTCCCGGCCGGGCCGCTGACGGTGAGCCACCAGCCCTCCCCCGTTTCGGTCGTGGTGATGCCGACCGCGGCGGCCGTCTTGTTGATCTGGAAACCGTCAGGTCCCGATCCGGGTTCGGCGGCGCCGTGCGGGGTGAGCAGGGCCAACAGCCTCGCCGGCCCGTCGAAGCTCCGTCCGGCCGAAGTGACCAGCAGGAGCAGTGAGCCCGCGCCCACCATGGCCAGCGCGCCACGCCGGGAGATGGTCGGCCCGGCGGGATCCGGGGACTCCAGCGGATCGTCGCGCACCTTCCCGCTCAGTCCGCCCGACCGCAGCACCCGTACGGCCTGCGGCACCCGGAGCCCCGCGTGGGCGAGGAACGCGGCGAAGAACACCCATGCCCCGTAGAAGTGCAGCGGGTAGAAGGAGCCCGGGAACAGGTACTCCAGCTGGATGTTGAGCAGCCCGGTGAGGAACTCGAACAACGCCCCGCCCACCAGCAGCAACAGCGAGATCCGCTCCAGCGCGTGCCCGACGGAACGGACCGGCGGCAGTGCGAAGAGCTTCGGGACCACGGACCAGAGCTTCGCCAGCAGTACGGGGACCAGGACGATCCCCACGGTGACGTGCAGCCCCTGCGTCAGCCGGTACAGCCAGTGCGGCCCGGTCGGCCAGGCGAAGAGGTAGAAACCCAGCAGCCCCTTGTCGGGCGTCTTGTCGTTGACCGGATTCAGGTCCGGGTTGTAGGCGGCGTACGACAGCAGGCCCGTCACGAAGAGCAGTGTGATCCCGGCGAGCAGGACGAGCCCGAGGACCGCGGTGAAGCCGACCCCCCGCACGGGGCTGCGCCAGAACCCTGGCGCCGAGGGAAGCCGTTCGAGAAGCGTCGCGGCACGGCCGGAGGAGAACCGGGAAAGGGAAGCGTGAGGGGTCGGACTGTTCCGACGGCTGTCGCCCATGTTCCGACGCTATGCCCGGGGTGCCGGGGCGGGAGGGGTGCGACTCCTGACGAAACGATGACGTCACCCCTGGGAGCGTACGGGCCCGGCACCCGCACCCGCCCTGCCGGCCCGCCCACCCGTCGAGGTGTCCGGGAATCTGACGGTTCGGTGACGCGCCCCGCCGGCACCCGTCTCCGGGGCCCCGCCGTGCGTACGGTGCCTGCGTGAAGACCGAGGACCGCACCGAGCACATCACCGAGCCGATTCCCGCAGAGCGCTCCGGGCACCGCCGCGACCTGGCCGCCGTCGGCGTGGGCGTCGTGCTGGTCGCCGCCGCCGCGCTCGTCGGCCGGGCCGTCGAGAGCGCCGACCACTCCCTCTTCGTCCACTGGCCCCCACTGCTCGCGTCCTGGAACCCGCATGGGGGGATCGGTACGGTGGCCGCGCCCGCCGTCGCCGCCGCCGTCATCGCCCACGGTCCGCTCCTGGCCGTCCGGTTGCGCTGGCGGACACTGCTGCTCGGCTGCTACACCGCCTCGCTCGCCTGGATCTTCTCGCTCGCGCTGATCGACGGCTGGGGGCGCGGCATCGCCGAGCGCCTCACCACGAAGCACGAATACCTGCGGGCCATCGGCCGTTTCGACGACATCGGAGCCGCTCTGCGCACCTTCAACGACCACATCCTGATCGGACCGCCGGACAACTGGCCCACCCATGTCGCCGGACATCCGCCGGGCGCCACACTCACCTTCGTCCTGCTGGACCGCATCGGACTCGGCGGCGGTTCCTGGGCCGGGGTCTGGTGCATCGTGACCGCGGCCTCCGCGGTGGTGGCCGCACTGATCACGCTCCGGGCCCTGGCGGACGAGCGCACCGCCCGCCGCGCCGCACCGTTCGTCGTCCTCGCACCGGTCGCGGTCTGGGCGGGTACCTCGGCCGACGGCTACTTCACCGGGGTGGCCACCTGGTCCGTCGCCCTGCTGGCCCTGGCCGCGAGCCGAACGGTCCGCAGCCCCGCAGCCGCCGCGCTGGGTGCAGGGCTGCTGTACGGCCTGCTCTGCTACCTGAGTTACGGTCTGCCGCTCATCGCGCTCCTGTTCGTCGCGGTCCTCGCGCTGACCCGCACCGCCCTGCCGCTCCCCCTCTTCGTGCTGGGGGCTCTGGTGGTGCCGGCGGCCTTCACACTGGCGGGGTTCAACTGGTGGGAGGCCTACCACCTGCTAGTCGAGCGCTACTACCAGGGCGCGGGTGGAGTCCGGCCGTACTCCTACTGGGTCTGGGCCAATCTCGCCTGCACCGCGGTCGCCGCCGGGCCGGCGACGCTCGCGGGCGTGCGCCGTGTCGCGGCGGGTGCGCCGAGCGCCCTGCGTTCCAGGGCGGCGACCGCCCAGGACCGGCTGATCGTGCTGGTGCTCGCCGCCCTCCTCGCGTTGCTGGCCGCCGACCTGTCCGGGATGAGCAAGGCGGAGACGGAACGGATCTGGCAGCCGTTCATCCTCTGGCTGCTGCCCGCCGCCGCACTCCTGCCCGCACGGGGCCGGCGCGGCTGGCTGGCGGCGCAGGCAGGGGTGGCCCTGGCGGTCAACCACCTGCTCTGGACGGGTTGGTAGCCGCTGTCCCGGGGCCGGTGGCGTACGCCTTCCGGGGTGTGACCGAGATACGCGTCAAAGGGGCAACGGGATGATCTCGAAGCCCCGAGCGCCCGGCCCGTCACCCGTTCAGCGCAGTGTCGTTGGCGGTGATGTCGAGCGTCGTCCGGCCCTGGGGTGGGTTGTGACATCGATCGAGCGGACCGCGTATCCGCGGTTCAAGCGGCTGATCACCACGCACGAGCTGCATCTGTTCTTCTCACCGACTCGCGAGGACCTGGAGTGGGCGGCCGACGCTACCGACTGCGATGAGCATCTGCCGGCCCTGCTCGTGATGTTGAAGTCGTACCGGAGGGCACGCTGCCGGTGTCCCGGGCCGAGAGGACGGCCAAGCATCACCGTGGCCTGGTCCGCAAGCGGGTCGGCGTGACGTACGACCAGGCCAGGGCCAGGGGGGATCGTCGAGCAGTCGATCGGCAAGGAGGCGGAGGCGAAGAACCGTCCGGCGGATCTGATCGACATCGCGCTGGAGAAGGTGGTGGAGGCCGGGCTGGAGCTGCCGGGGTTCTCCACCTTTGACAAGATGGCCTCGAAGATCCGCACTGAGGTGAACGTCTCGATCCGCGCAGGCATCCACGACCGTATGAGCGCTCCTCAAGCGGGCGGGGCTCATGCGGCTGCTGGAGGAGCGCGACAGCGACGGGACGACGCTGTTCAACCGTCTGAAGAAGCCCGCCAAAGGCCCGACCTGGTCGCATTTCAAGAACTGACCGAGCGCCTGGAATGGCTGGGTGAGCTGGGCGACACCGAGGTGTGGATGGATGGAGTCGCCGTGGGGAAGATCACCGACTCATCCGCGCTGTTCTGCCGGCGGTGAACCCCGGCCCGACCGGGCTCGACGATCACTAAAGTCCAGCCCCATGACGACGATTACGACGCGCACGGTCGAGTACCCGGCCGACGGTCTGACGATGATCGGGCACCTCGCACTCCCGGCCGGCGTCGGCCGCCGGCCCGCGGTGCTGCTCGGGCCAGAGGGGACGGGGCTCAGCGACGTCGAGCGCCGCCGGGCCGATGCTCTCGCCGAGCTGGGATACGTAACGCTGGCCTTCGACCTTCACGGCGGGCGCTATTTGGGTGACCCCGAGGAGATGCTGGCCCGTTGCATGCCGCTGCTCGCCAACCCCGACCGGATGCGGGGCATCGGTCATGCGGCGCTCGACGTGTTGCGCGCCGAACCGCGGACCGACCCCGACCGGATCGCCGCCATCGGCTACGGCACCGGGGGCGCCGTCGGGCTGGAACTCGGGCGCGACGGCGTCAACCTGCGCGCGATCGGGACAGTCAACGCGCTGACCACGGGCCGACCGGGCGAGGCGGCGCGCATTCGCTGCCCGGTGTGGGCCGGGGTCGGGTCGGAAGACCCGATCATGCCGCCCGCGCAACGGAGCGCGTTCACCGCCGAGATGCAGGCCGCGGGCGTCGACTGGCGCCTCGTGGTCTACGGCGGTGCCTTGCACGCCTTCCACCACCCGCCGGTCGACCACACCGTGCGTCCCGGCGTCGGCTACCACCCACGGCACGCGCAGCGAGCCTGGCGCGACGTCGTCGACCTGCTCTCCGAGTGCCTGCCCGTGACGGAGGATCTGGTCAGTCCAAGCTCGGCCACCCGCTGACCAGCGCTTACCGGTCACTACGGCACATTTCTGGCGTGTTCCGGTCCCGTCCCTGTTTCGCGGCCCGCTGGACACAGCCGATACGCGGCCTGGAGAGTAGAGCGCGCTCGATCGGTCAGCCATCGACTCCGGGAGACCTCATGCGTACTCGTCTCGCCGCTGCGCTCTGCGGCGTCGCGCTCGCCGCAGGAACGCTGCTGAGCGCGCCCGCCGCCACCGCCCAGGCGTCCGCCTACCCGACCAGCACATTCGACGTCACCGTCGGGAACACCTACACGAGGGGCACCATCACCTGGTACAACCGTTCGGTCACCGTGACGGGCGAACAGAAGTCGGTGGACGGGTTCAGCTGCCGGGGCACCTCGGTGTTCACCCTCGACAGCGCCGACGTCGAACTGAGCCGGGAATTCAGCGCCAACGTGTGTGGCATGAGCTCGAATTTCACTGTTCCTGTCGATGCGAATGTCCCCGGTGGTGCAGCCGTCGTCCGCATCTGCCTCGATGACGGCGGCTCCCCAGCCACGTACTTCCTGTGTGAGCGGTACGGGCACCCCTGAGTGCCGGCAAGGCCGCTGAGACGGCCGTACGCACCAGGAGCCCCGGGCGGGGAGAGCGACGGCCCGGTCGCTCGGCACGGCCGGCCGGATATCACACTCGTCGGCGAGCAGCCGGCAACCCGAACCGGCCGTGGGCACGCAGAAGCCGGGCTCCGAAACTGGCCGGAACCCGGCACCTTTTGCGCATCTGGGCAACCCGTCCCTGTTGGTGACCTCAAAGGCGAAGGGGACCGTCTGAATCCGATTCGGTCGGACGTCGGTGAGCCCGGAGCGCCGCGCCGGATGCCACTGATGCCGGCCGCGGTGGGCAAGGTCGACCGATGCCCGGTCCGCTCCGTCAGCTCACGTGCTGCGCCCGCCTTCCAGGGCTCGTCGTCGCGCAACCGCGAGGCCTGCTGTCATGCAGTCAGATGCCCAGTTGAAAAGCGTGCCCGCGCTGGGCTGCACCAGCGTTCACGGGAGGCTGTATCGACGGTATGACCAGTTGCAGGTCTCGTTCAATGCGCTGGGCCGCTCCGCGAACCTCGTCCGGAACATTGCCTTTTTCCTGAACAAGGAGGTTGAAGATCGGAGTGTCTGGAAACATCGGAAATCTGCTCTCTCGGACTTGTCTGCGGGGGCAGAAGAGATCGTTGTGCCGGCCGAAGGCTCCCCCATCGCCCTGGCCTTGGCTGTGGAAGTCGGTTCATCAGGACCCAGCCGGTCCGTGGTGTCCATCGTGTGGTCCGGACCGGGGTGGGGCCGCATATCACTTGCGGGCGACGAACCCCCACTGGTCGACGGGCTCGGCCACTTCTTCCTCCGGGCTCGGACGCCACAGTGAGATGGACCCGAATCCCGGGGCGACCAGTTCCATGCCGTTGGCGCTCGCAAGGATCTCCTCGGGCCGGCGCACGAGATAGGGCGGGGTGTCCCCCGACGCGTACGCTTCCTGAGCGGCCAGCGTCTGTGGCGTGGCGACCGTGTCACAGAGAACCAGATGGCTGCCGGCCACGGTGCCGGCCATGTATCGCCGCATGAGGTCGATGCCGGCCTGGGGATCGACATGCCCCAGTGTGGACAGCACCATGACGGCTATCGGCTGTGTCATGTCGAGGGTTTGCGCGGCCTCCTGGAGCACCTGTTCGGCGTCCATCATGTTCGCGTGCACGTAGTTCGTCATGCCGTCCGGGGCGCTCGTGAGAAGCGCGCGGGCGTGAGCCAGGACCAGGGGGTCGTTGTCGACGTAGACGATGCGCGCCTTCGGCTCGATGCTCTGTGCGACCTCGTGGGTGCTGTTCTGTACGGGGAGGCCGGTCCCGATATCGAGGAACTGGGTGATTCCCGCTTCGCCTGCCAAGTACCGCACGGCACGGGCCTGGAAGGCCCGCGAGGCCAGGGCGAGGTCTCGCGTCTGAGGATAGGTCGCGATGACCTGGTCTCCCAGCTCCTGGTCGACGGGGTAGTGGTCCTTGCCTCCGATCCAGTAGTTCCAGACGCGGGCGGAGTGGGGTACACCACTGCGGATCTGAACTTCGAGATCAGGGTTCTTATTCATGTGAAACCTTGCTTCTTCCATACATGTCGCGGATCTGTTCCGGCGCAGATGCGCCGGGTCGTGCAGTGTTGTCGGCCTTCAGCCCAGGGAGCCATACGTGCTCGCGGCCTGAATCCGCACCCCCTTCGGCAGGCTGGGCTTGCTGGTCTCAGCCCACACGTGACGAAGCGCCGGCGCAGGTTGCCCGCCCAGGGGCTCCGCGGGGTCGCAGCGGCTGTGCAGCCTGTTGATACGGAAGTCTCTCAGGCCGCGGTCCAGGTTGCTGCAGCGTCTCCTCGTAGGAGGCTGCCTGTTCTCCGAGCTAGTTGGTCGGCTGCGGCTGGGTCTCCTGTCTCGGCTCGACAAACATACGAACTGAGCATGTAGATATCACGGATGTGTGGTCCAGTGACCTGGTTCAGCGTCAGTTTCCGGGGTGGGCAGGGGCTGTGGCGCCAGGAGGTGGGGATTCCTCGGCAAGCCGGCCCGTTCCACCGCCTCGCCACCCGAGAGCCAGTCGGCTGTGGTCGCTCGGAGCGTGATCGGGTCCGGCGAGCTGTGGGGCATGGCCCCGGGGCAGGAAGGCAACGCCACCGCTCAGGCGTGGCGTGGGATGCTGAAGTGAAGGCCGACGTCAACTTCGTCGTCTGCGGCGATGACGAACGGGCCTCTGTCCCCAGCGTCGTTACGGAGGTGAGATGGGCATGGATCTGCGGGAGCTGGATCCGATACGTCTGAAGCGGATCCCCGAAAAAGATGTCAGCCCGCGCGACATCAGGTGGCTGAGCCAGATCGACGTCGAGCGCGCGGTGCTCGAAGATCGTTGGGGTGCGCCGGAGATCGCCCACGACGACTTCGCGGAGTGGTTCCGCTTCGCTTTCTCTCCGGCGGCGGAGGAGGCGTTCATCCTGCTGCGTCAGGTGGACCATCCCCCCGTGCCCGGTTTTGTCCTCAGTGTGACCGCTGGTCTCTTCTCCTCGGAGGCTGCCGAGCGGATCGTCGAGGTCCTGGGGATTCCCGGGGCTCGCGTGACTCATTTGAACGACGAAGCCGCCCGCTGGCATCCGGTGCGGACAGCCACGCCCGCTCACCAGCACGTGAATGATCGCGGTGAACAACGTTCATCAGCTGTGTCCTGCGTCCCGCCACTCCGCGGACGCACCCTCGACGGCGCCTCGGCTCAGCTCTCCCCCGGCACCTCGATGTCGTAGACCAGCGCATACACGATGTCCCGGGCCTGGCGCAGGTCGTAGCCCGTCGCGTCCACGATCACCTTGAGCGCCCGGAAGGTGTCGCCGCCCAGCATGAACATGCGCGCGTCGGCCTGCGCCTCGGCCACAACCGGCAAGGCACGGGCTCGCCGTGGATCCACGCCCCGCGGGATCCTCGGCAGCCCGCCCTCCTTCTTCCTGCCCCCGAACACCTTCTGTCACCAACCCCTCACCCGTACGGCCAAGTTCGTGGGGCGCATCCTATCCGGACGGGCAGTGGCACTACATCGATCCCAACTGCCCACCGCCCGCGGAACCGGCCCGCGGCAGGCACAACCGCGCCCCCAGCCATGCCGACGGGGGGCGAAGAGCACGCACGAGCCTGCCTCACCACAGGGGCACGTTCTTCAAGGAGTGCGACCACCTGCAGTCCAGGTGATCCAAGTACCCCACGAGTACAAGATTCGCTACCGCGACGCGACCGGGAAGCAGACTCAGGAGTCCGGGTTCCCCGCCCGGAACAGGGTGCCGCACGTACCGTCCTGGCGCCGATCCGGTTCCGCTGGTGCCGGATTGTCCCGGGCCGACGGGTGGTACCGCCTCCGAGCGGGCCCTCACCGCACGCACCTTCGACCTCGCGGTGTTACAAAGGGCACTGGGTTCAGTCGTTTCGGCCGATTCCGGAGCGCACAGATGCGGTCACTCACGGGCAAGTACCCCCGGAGCCTCGCAGGCCAGGTCTTCGCCCTGCAGGTGGTTGTGGTCGTGCTCCTCGTGGCCGCTTCGGTGCTGGCGCTCGTGGTGCAGGCCCGGCACGACAGCAGTGCGGAGGCGCGAAACCGCTCCGTCGCCGTCGCACAGACGTTCGCCCATTCGCCGGGCCTCCTGACCGCGCTGAAGGCTCCTGATCCTTCCAGAGTGCTCCAGCCGCTCACCGAGGCGGGTCGGAAGGCGGCGGGCGTCGATTTCATCGTGGTGATGGACACGAACGGGATCCGCTACACGCATCCCCGGCCTGAGCTGATCGGGAAGAGGGTCGTCGCCACCATCGCGCCGGCGCTGGCCGGCCACGTGTACACCGAGACGGTCAACGGCCCGCTCGGCCGCGAGGCGCAGGCGATCGTCCCCGTCCACGAACACGCGCAGGTCGTCGCCCTGGTGGCCGCCGGCATGAAGGTCGAGAAAGTGACCGGAGCGGTGGCACGGCAGATTCCGATCATCCTCGGTGCAGGAGCGATCGCGCTCGGAGTGGCCACGAGCGGGACGGCCCTGGTGACCAGGCGGCTGCGGCGGCAGACCCACCGTCTGGGCCCTGTCGAGATTAGTCGCATGTACGAGCATCACGACGCGGTGCTGCACGCCGTGCGCGAAGGCGTGCTCATCGTCAGCAAGGACGGTCGACTGCTGCTGGCCAACGACGAGGCCAGACGGTTGCTGGATCTGCCGCTCGACGCCGAGGGGCGACGCATCCCGGACTTGTCCAGCCTTGATCCCGGCATGGTGGAGCTGCTGACCTCGGGGCGCGCGGCCACGGACGAAGTGCACCTCGTGGAGGGCCGACTGCTCGCGGTGAACCAGCGGCCCACGGATCGTCACGGTGGCCCCCAGGGGACGGTCGCGACCCTGCGTGACTCGACAGAACTGCGGGTGCTGTCCGGCAGGGCGGAGAACGCCCGCGAGCGGCTGAGCCTGCTGTACGACGCGGGCCTCGGAATCGGTACCACGCTCGATGTGGTGCGCACGGCCGACGAACTGACCGAGATCGCGGTCCCCCGGCTCGCCGACTTCGCAACCGTCGATCTGGCCGAACCGGTCCTCCACGGTGACGAGCCGACCAGTACGGACACGGACATGCGCCGCACCGCTGTACATGGCATCCGGGACGACCATCCCCTGTACAAAGTCGGCCAGCTGATCGACTTCCTCCCCTCCACACCACAGGCACGGGCCTTCGCCACCGGCCGGCCGGAGCTGGTGCCCGACCTGTCCGCCGCACCCGGCTGGCTCGCCCAGGACCCGGAGCTGACGCGGACGATCGTCGATTACGGCATCCATTCGCTCATCACGGTGCCCCTCCAGGCACGGGGCGTCGTCCTGGGAATGGCCAACTTCTGGCGCTCCGAGAAGCCCCGGCCGTTCGAGGAAGACGACCTGTCCCTGGCCGAAGAACTGGTCGCCCGGGCGGCCGTCAGCATCGACAACGCCCGCCGCTACACCCGCGAGCACGCCATGGCCGTCACCCTGCAACGCAGCCTGCTCCCGCGGGCCCTGCCCGAACAGAGCGCGCTCGACGTCGCCCATCGCTACCTGCCCGCAATCTACGGGGTGAGCGGCGACTGGTTCGACGTGATCACTCTCCCGGGCAGCCGGGTGGCGCTGGTCGTCGGGGATGTCGTCGGCCACGGCCTGCACGCGGCCGCGACGATGGGACGGCTGCGTACGGCCGTGCACAACTTCTCCACACTCGACCTGCCGCCCGACGAGATCCTCCGCCACCTCGACGACCTGGTCGGGCGCATCGACCAGGAGGAGGCGGAATCCACCGCCGATACGGGGATCACAGGAGCCACCTGCCTGTACGCGATCTACGATCCTGTCTCCCACCACTGCGCCATGGCCCGTGCAGGGCACCCCCCGCCCGCGCTGGTCCGGCCCGACGGCAGTGTGTCGTTCCCCGACCTCCCGGCCGGCCCTCCCCTGGGCCTGGGCGCCATGCCGTTCGAGACGGCCGAACTGGAGGTGGCGGAGGGCACGCAGTTCGTCCTCTACACCGATGGGCTCATCGAGGACCGCACCCGGGACATCGACGTGGGGATCGAGCTGCTGCGTCAGGCCCTGGCGTGCCATCCCGACCGGTCGCCGGAGGAGAGCTGCCAGGCGGTCCTCGACGCGCTCCTGCCGGATCGGCCGACGGACGATGTGGCGCTGCTCATCGCCCGGGCGCGGGCGATCCCGCCCGACCATGTCGCCGACTGGGACGTTCCGTTCGATCCTGCCGCTGTGGCGGGAATGCGTGCCGCCGTGGCAGAGCAAGTCGACGACTGGGGTCTGTCGGAGCTTGCGTTCGCCATGGAACTGCTGCTCAGCGAGTTGATCACCAACGCCATCCGCTACGGCTCCGCGCCGGTCACCGTACGACTGCTGTACGACCGCACCCTGACCTGCGAGGTGGCCGACAGCAGCAGCACCTCGCCCCATCTGCGTGATGCCGCCGCGATGGACGAAGGGGGCCGCGGTCTGTTCCTCGTGGCACAGCTGGCCGAGCGCTGGGGCACCCGTTACACCCCCCAGGGAAAGGTCATCTGGGCGGAGATGTCGTTGCCCCGGCCCGACGGAAGCACGGAAGGCACGGCGCGGCCGGACATCCTCGACGCGGAACTCTGACCGCTGGACCGGCAAGTCCCCGACAAGAGCGATCCGGAGGAGCACCCTCGCGGGTGGTGAAGATGATGGCTGGCATGTGGCTGGTCAAAGTGTCACCGTCGGCGTGGGTACCGGCTGTCCGTGAGCGACGATTACGCCGCCGTGCAAAAGGAGTTGGGATGTCAGCGCGTCGATACGCGGTTCACCGCGTATGCGTTCCGGGGCAGGTACGACGCGCCGGACAGGATCCAGGGTCCACCGAAGCCGAGCAGGGCCCGCGGCCGGCCCCAGTCGGTCGCGGCGAAGACCACCAGCCCGACGCAGATCAGGAAGACCGCGAAGTTCGGCCATTCGAGCCTGTGTCGGCCTGCCCAGAGGTCACCGACGAAGTGGTTGGCGTGCGGTATCCCGCACAGCTGTGATCCTCTCACCGTCCTTGGGTTGCCGCGCGGCTGGGAACCGCCTTGGAGGGCTGAGAGCCCCCAGGCCGCGAAACGATCACGAGCAGTCAGGCGGAAGCCGTAACCCCGACACCAGAAGCTGACTAACTATCAGAACTGTCAGCATCGGGTCAGCATCCATCCGGGCAGACCCTGCCGCAGATGGCCGCACCCGCGAATCTCGGGGATGTCTGCGGACCACCAGCGGCCAGCGCATTCGATGCCGCTCGGCGAAGTGCCGCGAGCAGCGCCGGCTAGCTGAATCGAAAGACGACGCCGAGCGCCGAAGGCCTCGTCAACGCACCCGACCACGCGGCTTGAGCGGTCCTGGCGGGAGTGCAGGGGCGGCCAGTCGGGCACCGTCGTAGCCGTGGACCTCGCCGAAGCGGGAGGTCTCCATCCAGGCCCGCCTGGCCTCCTCGATCTCCTCGTGGGAGCGCCCGATGAAGTTCCACCACATGACGATCTCTTCCTCGAAGGGCTCGCCGCCGAGGAGCATGAGGCCCGCGTCGCTGTCCGCGCGCAGCGGGAGTTCGGAGCGGCCGCAGCCGAGGTAGAGCATGGAGCCGGGCTGCACGGGCACGCCGTCGACCTCGGCACGGCCGGACATGGAGAGCACCGCGTACTCGAAGTCCGGGTCCAGCGGCAGCCGGGCCTCGGCGCCCGCGGTCAGGGCGAGGTCTGCGCCGACGATCGGGGTGTACGCGGTGCCGGGCGAGGTGGTGCCGTCGAGCTCGCCCAGGATCAGGGTGGCGGTGAGGCCCGGGGCGGAGACGGTCGGCAGGTCGGTGTGGTGCTGGAAGTGGGGCTCGACGTGGCGGTGGGCGGACGGCAGTGCGACCCAGAGCTGGGCGCCGTGCAGGAACCTCGCGTGGGACTTCGGGCTCTCCTCGGAGTGGCTGATGGCCCGGCCGGAGGTCATCAGCCCCAGTTCGCGCGGGCGGATCGTGCGCAGACTGCCGACGCTGTCCCGGTGCAGGACCTCGCCCTCGTGCAGCCAGCTGACCGTCTGCAGGCCCATGTGAGGGTGCGGCGGCACCTGCATCCCGGGTTCGTCCGCGATGTCGTCGGGACCGTAATGATCGACGAAGGCCCAGGCGCCGACCATCCGGCGGCCCAGGTTGGGCAGCAGTCTGCGGACCTCGGTGGACTCGCCCAGCCGGACGTGGCGAGGGGTGAGGAGTTCACGCACGGGCTCGGCGACGACGAAACCCCGTCCTCCACAGACGGAGAGTGCGGCCTGGCGATCGAGATTGCTCATGGCGCTCAACCTATTCCTGAGCGGGTCCGGGAGTGCCGGTACCCACGCCGATAATTTAGTGGAATATTCAATCACCATGCGCCGTTGGGGCAGTCACAGGGTGGTTGAGCAGCGGCTCGGCCACCGGTTGGACGGAGCGGGGCAGGACCCCGGCACGGTCCGTGACTGAGGAGGTCAAGTGAGCGACACCTACTACGAGTTCGGCACGGCTGCCGACCGCTGGGACCGTGCGCAGATGTTCTTCGAGGCCAAGGAGTACATGAGCGCGGCCCGGATCCTGGAGGGGCTGGTCGAGGAGGTCCCGGAGCAGGTGTCGCCGCGTCTGCTGCTGGCCCGGACCTACTACCACTCGGCACGGCTCGGCAAGGCCGAGACGGAGTTGCGGGCGGTGCTGGAGCGTGACCCGGTCGAGCACTACGCGCGGCTGATGCTCGGCCGCACCCTTGAGCGTCAGGGGCGGAGCGCGGAGGCGGCCGGTCATCTGCGGATGGCGGCGGCGTTCTCCGGGGACTTCGAATTCGCTCCGGACGGGGCGGCCGCTCAGGGGTCGTCGGGCACATGAGTCCGGGAGGGGCACGGTGCGGGGGGCCGCCCCGGCGTCGTATGCGCATGGCATGCACATCGGTATCGACGCCGTCGGCGGCCGCCCGGCCGATTTTCGGATGCCGTGCACCCGTCCCGCGTGATACTTCACTCCCTCATGACCGACCTTGAGACGCCTCGCCTCCTGCTCCGCCCGATGAACGCCTCCGACGCCCTGCGGGTGATCTCCGGCACGCCCGGTGACGGGGCCCGCTGGGCGCCCGGCTATCCGTCCCCCGGGGAGAACTCCGCGGCCCAGCGCTACCTGGAGACCTGTGCGACGACCGGCGATCCGAGCCCCTTCTGTTCGTACGAGATACGGCGCCGCACGGACGGACTGGTGATCGGCGGCATGGGATTCCATGGCGCGCCGGACGAGGACGGGGACGTCACGATCGGCTACGGCCTCGTCCCCTCGGCGCAAGGGATGGGCTACGCCTCCGAGGCGTTGCGCGCCCTGTTGCTGTTCGCCCGTGAGCAGGGGGTGCGTCGTGTGCACGGTGACACCGACCTGGACAACATCGCGTCCCAGCGCGTCATGGAAGCCGTCGGCATGCGTCTGGAGAAGCAGGACGAGCGGCTGAAGTACTACCGGACCGACTGGGACCCACAGCCCGAGTTGTGAGCCGGGGGGGGCGGAACGCCGGTACCCCGCCGGGAGGTCCCGGCGGGGTACCGGTCGTCGGTCCGCGTGTGTGGTGCCGGTCAGCGGGCCGCGGTGGCCGGGCGGTTCGCGCCGCTGCTTCCGGTGGTGACGGTTCCGGTCCTCGGTACGAGCAGCCGGTCCGTCAGATGGCCGAAGAGGAGCCCGAAGGTCACCCAGAGGGTGGCCTGTACGGCGAGGGTGCTCAGCCGGAACTCCCAGAGCAGGGAGGCCGGGAAGTCCTTGCCGACTTCGTTGTACGAGGGCAGGAACGCGTAGGCGAGCCCGATCACCAGGACGTACCCGGCGGATGCCGTGATCGTCGCGTTCCAGTTGCCCAGGCGCGGAGCCAGCCGTTTGCCGAGGATGACGGCGGCGACGGCCAGCAGCACGCTGAGGGCGACCATCAGGAAGAACAGCGCGGTGCGCGGGCCGATGGTGTCGGGGTTGCCGACGGCCGGCGGGTTGGCCGGGTACTTCAGGAACGGGACGACGTACACCGTCAGCAGTGCCGCACCCGCGATCAGCGCGGCCGTGGCCCGCGGGCCGAACCTGCCGATCCGGCCGAGGGCGTAACAGAAGACGAGTGCGGCGATGCCGCCGATGGCGACGCCGAAGACCAGTACACCGGTGGCGAGGCCGGCGGTGGACTGCACGGTGCGGCTGACCAGTTCCTCGCCGCCGTCGTGGTGGTGGCTGTGCGCCTCCTCCAGGGCGATGGCCGCGTCCACACGCGACTCACCGAGGAAGTAGGCGACCAGCAGAGCGAGCGCGCCCGCGGCGAGACCGGCCAGCATGCCGCGGACGAGCAGGGCTCTGACAGATATGGAGTTCATGAGGTTTCCCCAGGATCGGACGGTACGTCAGTGGCAGGGGAAACCGAGGAGGTGGCGGCCGTCGTGGACCCACTCGTGGACACCTTCGCCGGAGATGACCGCGGTGGCGCCCTGCTCGGCGCCGACGAAGTAGAGCAGGACGAGCATGAGGATGCCGAAGAAGACCGCCCAGGGGGCGATGGCCTTCAGGGAGATGGGGGTGATCGCCGGTACGGCGGTGGCGGGGGCAGCAGTCTGTGCCATGGCAGAACCTCCTGAGGGAACACGCGTCCCGATCGTGGTGCCTGAGACGTGGGTGCTGGGTCTGACTTCCCGCACAGGTACGGGTTCACAGTGGCGCGACCGTGCCGGATTCTCACCGGACTTCCGTCACACCTACGTCATGTCCGCCGTGACCATACCGCTTGGGGACAGGTGCCGCCATGGTGCCGGTGACCGGGCCCGACCGCCCGGATGCCATGGTGGGCACACCCGAGGGGCCGGAGTTCAAGGAGTTGACCGGGTCATGGCAGTTCAGGTGATGTTGATCTCACCGGCGCTCAACGCCGCGCTGCGCGAGGCCCGTTTCGACGGTGACGCGCCGCTGGACGCGGCCGGGGTCCGCCGGGCGGGGGCGGTCGCGGCAGCGGTGCCCGCCGCCGACCGGTATCTGCACGGGCCGTCCGAACGGTGCGCCGGGACCGCCGACGCGCTGGGGCTGCGGGCCGGGCCCGAACCCGCCCTCCATGGCTGGGACCTGGGCCGGTGGAGCGGTCGGCGGCTGGCGGCGGTGAGCGCGGCCGAGCCGGACGGGGTGTCGGCCTGGCTGACCGACCCTTCGGCGGCTCCGCACGGCGGCGAGTCCCTGCTCGAACTCTGCGCCCGGGCCGGACGCTGGCTGGCGGCGCTGGAATCCGCCGAGGACGACGGGGACCGCCGCGTTCTGGCGATCGTCGAGCCGGCGGTGGTGCGGGCGGTGACCGTCGGGGCACTCGCACTGCCGGTGGAGGCGTTCTGGCGGCTGGACGTCGCCCCGCTGACACTGACCGCGCTCAGCGGCCGTTCCGGCCGGTGGAACCTGCGGTGCGGGCAGCAGCTGTCCCCTGCCCCCGACCCCGCCGTCTGATCCGGCCGGCCGATCCGATCCGGCCGATGCGGCCGGCCCTGCCGATCCTGCCGATCCGAAATTCGCTGTCCAGGATCCGGAGCCGACCCCCTATGGTGGTGGGTGCAGCTGGTTCGCCCTGTCCGCCAGGCAGGCGCGTCGCAAGAGGGAACCCGGTGGGAATCCGGGACTGCCCCGCAGCGGTGAGTGGGAACGACCGCCGTCATCGAGCACTGGACCCGACGGGTCCGGGAAGCGACGGCCAGTAGGTGTCTCGTACGCGAGACGCGCCCGCGAGTCCGAAGACCTGCCACTGCCCGTGCGCGTCGGACGCGCACGGTGATCCCGGTGACCTCGTGGGCGGGTCGGCGTACATATCGGGCAGGTCGCGCGCCGGCACGGCGCCGCGGATCCGCCCGGTCCGTCATCCCTTCGCGCCTGCGATCCGTCCCGGGGTCGTACCAGGACACGCTCGCGAAGGAGAGTCACGTGACCACCGAGTCCGCAGCCGCGGCAGCCCGGGCCACCGTGTACGGCTACCCCCGCCAAGGGGGCGACCGGGAGCTGAAGAAGGCCGTCGAGGGTTACTGGAAGGGCCGCGTCACCGCCGCCGCCCTCCGGGAGACCGCCGAGGAACTGCGCCGCGCCAACTGGCAACGCCTTGCCGAGGACGGCATCCACGAGGTCCCGACCGGCGACTTCTCGTACTACGACCATGTGCTGGACACCAGCGTGATGGTCGGTGCCGTGCCCGTCCGGCACCGTGAAGCCGTCGCGGCCGACGCGCTGGACGGCTATTTCGCGATGGCTCGCGGTACACAGGACGTGGCGCCGCTCGAAATGACCAAGTGGTTCGACACGAATTACCACTACCTGGTGCCGGAGCTCGGCCCCGACACCGTCTTCGCCGCCGACTCCACCAAGCAGGTCCGGGAGTTGGGGGAGGCGCTGGCGCTCGGGCACGACGCCAGGCCGGTGCTGGTGGGTCCGGTGACCTATCTGCTGCTGGCCAAGCCCGCTCCCGGTGTCGCCGCCGATTTCGAACCGCTGACCCTGCTCGACCGGCTGCTGCCGGTGTACGCCGAGGTGCTGGCCGATCTGCGTGCGGCCGGTGCCCACTGGGTTCAGCTCGACGAGCCCGCGCTGGTGCAGGACCGCTCCCCCGCGGAGCTGAACGCCGTCGCGCGTGCTTACCGCGATCTGGGTGCGCTCACCGACCGGCCGCGGCTTCTGGTCGCCTCGTACTTCGACCGGCTCGGTGACGCACTCGCCGTTCTGGCGAAGACTCCGGTCGAGGGCCTCGCGATGGACTTCACCGGTCCGGCAGCCGCCAATCTGCGGGATCTCGCCGGGGTCGGCGGTCTGCCGGGCAGGCGGCTGGTCGCCGGGGTCGTCGACGGCCGCAACGTGTGGATCAACGACCTCCAGCAGTCCCTGGCCACCCTCGGCACCCTGCTCGGTCTGGCCGGCCGGGTCGATGTGGCGGCCTCCTGCTCGCTGCTGCACGTGCCCCTCGACCTGGCCGCCGAGCGTGACGTCGACCCGCAGGTGGGGCGCTGGCTGGCCTTCGCCCGGCAGAAGTCGGCCGAGATCGCCACCCTCGCCAGGGGGCTTGCCCGGGGCACCGCCTCGATCGCCGCCGAACTCGCCGCCAACCGCGCCGACCTGGCCTCCCGGGCGGGCTCCGCGATCACCCACGATCCGGCGGTACGGGCCCGCACCTCGGCCGTCACGGAGGCCGACGCCCGGCGTGAACTGCCCTATCCGCAGCGGGCGGTGGCCCAGCGTGCCCGGCTCCGGCTACCGCTGCTGCCGACGACCACGATCGGCTCTTTCCCACAGACATCCCAACTGCGCGCCGCACGGGCCGACCTGACGGCAGGACACATCGACGCGGCCGCGTACGACAAGCGCATCGAGGCCGAGATCCAGGAAGTGATCGCGTTCCAGGAGGCGGCGGGCATCGATGTGCTGGTGCACGGCGAGCCGGAACGCAACGACATGGTGCAGTACTTCGCCGAACGGCTCACCGGATGCCTCGCCACCCGGCACGGCTGGGTCCAGTCGTACGGCACCCGGTATGTGCGGCCGCCGATCCTGGCCGGGGACATCTCGCGCCCGGAGCCGATGACGGTCCGCTGGACGACTTACGCCCAGTCGCTCACCGGCCGGCCGGTCAAGGGCATGCTCACCGGCCCCGTCACCATGCTCGCCTGGTCCTTCGTCCGCGACGACCAGTCGCTCGGGGAGACCGCGCGCCAGATCGCCCTCGCGCTGCGGGACGAGGTGAACGACCTGGAGTCGGCGGGCAGTTCGGTGATCCAGGTGGACGAGCCCGCGCTGCGCGAGACGCTGCCGCTGCGGGCCGCCGACCGAGCGGGGTACCTGGCCTGGGCCACCGGGTCGTTCCGGCTGGCCACCGGCGGCGTACGCCCGGACACCCAGATCCATACACACATGTGCTACGCGGAGTTCGGCGACATCGTCCGGGCGATCGACGACCTGGACGCGGACGTGATCAGTCTGGAGGCGGCCCGCTCACACATGCGGGTGGCCGACGAACTGGCGGCGGCGGGCTATCCGAGGGAGGCCGGCCCCGGCGTGTACGACATCCACTCCCCCCGGGTCCCGAGCGGCGAGGAGGTGGCCGCCCTGCTGCGCAAGGGCCTCGAAGCGATTCCCGCCGAGCGGCTGTGGGTCAATCCCGACTGCGGTCTGAAGACCCGGGGCTGGCCGGAGGTGCGCGCCTCGCTGGAGCACCTCGTCTCGGCGGCCGCCGAAGTGCGGGCCGCTCTGCCCGGCACCGCCGGCTGACGGGTCCGCCGACGGTTCCGTGGCCCGGGGCGGGTGCCCGTTCGGGTGCCCG
>NZ_ML123048.1:311828-335587 GCF_003846175.1 Streptomyces sp. ADI95-17
GTGCCCGTTCGGGTGCCCGCCCCGGGCCGTACCGTGCCGCCCGGTGCCGGGCGGCGCCCGACCGGGCCGGCAACGGCTGGGTGCAAGAAGTGTGGTCCGTACCAAGGTATTGACAGCGCCTTGGTTCACTTCTTAAATCGCATACAGAACCAAGACCTCTCCCTGCTCCCCCACAACGAGCTTTTGTCATAGCCATGACATTCGCTCGCCCCACTCCGCACGGGAAGGACCCCCCATGACCTCTCCCCGCCGCCTGCTGGCGGCCGCGCTCTCCGCGCTCGCCCTCGTCTCCGCCTCGTCCGCCCTCGCGTCCGGAGCGCCCGCACCCGGACCCCGCACCACCGCGGCCACCTTCACCGACGATTTCGACGGCCCGGCGGGCGCCGCCGTGGACGGCGCCAAGTGGCAGATCGAGACCGGCGACAACGTCAACAACCATGAACGGCAGTACTACACGGCCGGAAACAACAACGCGGCGCTCGACGGCCAGGGCCATCTGGTCATCACCGCGCGCCGCGAGAACCCGAACAATTACCAGTGCTGGTACGGGACTTGTGAGTACACCTCGGCACGGCTGAACACCTCCGGCAAGTTCACCCAGACGTTCGGTCACGTCGAGGCGAGGATGAAGGTGCCGCGCGGTCAGGGCATGTGGCCGGCCTTCTGGATGCTGGGCGACGACATCGGCCAGGTCGGCTGGCCGAACTCGGGCGAGATCGATGTCATGGAGAACGTCGGCTTCGAACCGTCCACGGTCCACGGCACGTTGCACGGCCCGGGCTACTCCGGTTCCGGCGGCATCGGCGCCGCGTACACCCTGCCCGGCGGCCAGGCGTTCGCCGACGACTTCCACACCTTCGCCGTCGACTGGGCGCCCGGCTCGGTGACCTGGTCGGTGGACGGAAACGTCTACCAGCGCCGTACGCCCGCCGACCTAGGCGGCAACAACTGGGTGTTCGACAAGCCCTTCTTCCTGATCCTCAACCTCGCGGTGGGCGGCTACTGGCCGGGCGATCCCGACGGCAGCACCTCCTTCCCGCAGCAGCTCGTCGTCGACCATGTGCGGGTCACCACCAGCGATCTGCGGCCGCCGGCCTGACCGCGGGGGCTACGCGTCCCGGTATGCCTCCAGCAGACGCAGCCAGACCTCGCTGATCGTCGGGTACGCGGGAACCGCGTGCCACAGCCGGTCGACGGGGACCTCGCCCGCGACCGCGATCGTCGCCGAGTGCAGCAGCTCGCCGATTCCCGGGCCCACGAAGGTGACGCCGAGCAGGGTCTCCCGGTCGAGGTCCACGATCATGCGGGCGCGGCCCCGGTATCCGTCCGCGTACAGGCCGGAGCCGGCCACCGCGGCGAGGTCCTGGTCGACGGCCCGGACCCGGTGGCCGGCCCGCTCGGCCTCGGCCAGGGTGAGACCGACCGAGGCGGCCTCCGGGTCGGTGAAGACGACCTGGGGGACGGCCGCGTGGTCGGCGGTGGCGGCGTGGGCGCCCCAGCGGTCGGTCTCCAGCAGCGGTACGCCGGCGGCGCGGGCGGCGATCGCGGCGCCCGCGATGCGTGCCTGGTACTTGCCCTGGTGGGTGAGGAGCGCCCGGTGGTTGACGTCGCCGACGGCGTAGAGCCAGGTGGTGCCATCCACACGGCAGCTGTCGTCGACGGTGAGCCAGGTGCCGGGCTCCAGGCCCACCGTTTCCAGTCCGAGGTCGTCGGTGCGCGGGGCCCGGCCGGTGGCGAAGAGGATCTCGTCGGCCTCGACCTGTTCCCCGCCGTCCAGTTCCACGGTGACCGGGCCGTCCGGGACCGCGCGCCGCACGGCGGCGACCGAGACCCCGGTGCGGATGTCGGCGCCCGCCTCGGTGAGCGCCTGCCCGACCAGTTCGCCGGCGAAGGGCTCCATCTTCGGCAGCAGGCCCTTGCCACGGATCAGCATCGTCACCCGGGCGCCGAGGGCCTGCCAGACGGTGGCCATCTCCACGCCGACCACGCCGCCGCCGACGATCACTAGGCGGCCGGGCACCTTCTTGGCGCTGGTCGCCTCCCGGCTGGTCCAGGGGCGGGCCCCGTCGATGCCCGGCAGGTCGGGCACGACGGCGCGGCTGCCGGTGCAGACGGCCACGGCGTGGCGGGCGGTGAGGCGGTGCTCGGTGCCGTCGGGCGCGGTGACGGAGACCGTCTTCGTGCCGGTGAGCCTGCCCCGGCCGCGGTAGATGTCCGCGCCGATGCCGTCCAGCCAGGCGACCTGTCCGTCGTCCTTCCAGTGCGATGCGTACTCGTCACGGTGGGCGAGGACCGCCGCGGTGTCCAGCGGCCCCTGCACGGCGTCGCTGAGGCCCGGGACGCGGCGGGCGTCGGCGCGGGCGACCACCGGGCGCAGCAGGGCCTTGCTGGGCATGCACGCCCAGTAGGAGCATTCGCCGCCGATGAGCTCCACCTCGACGACCGCGGTGCTGAGCCCGGCCGCGCGGGCCCGGTCGGCGACGTTCTCGCCCACCGGGCCCGCTCCGATGACCACGACGTCGTACTCGGCGTTCACTGAAGGATCTGTCATGGGGACAGTCTGGTCGTGGGTGTGCGCCGCGGCCACATGGGCAGGCGGAATAGCGCAAGTACAGGCACCGTTGTTCGGACAGATCCGAGCGGGCACAGGAAGAGGTACAGACAATGAGCACCGTTGAGCTCACCAAGGAAAACTTCGATCAGGTCGTCAGCGACAACGACTTCGTCCTGATCGACTTCTGGGCTTCCTGGTGCGGCCCGTGCCGGCAGTTCGCGCCGGTCTACGACGCGGCTTCGGAGCGCCACGACGACCTGGTCTTCGCCAAGGTCGACACGGAGGCGCAGCAGGAGCTGGCGGCGGCCTTCGAGATCCGTTCCATTCCCACGCTGATGATCGTCCGGGAGAACGTGGCGGTGTTCGCGCAGCCCGGAGCGCTGCCGGAGACGGCGTTGGAGGATGTGATCGGGCAGGCGCGGAAGCTGGACATGGACGAGGTCCGCAAGTCCATCGAGGAACAGCAGAAGGGCGAGCAGTAGGCGCCGTACGCTGCCGGAGCCTCTTGGGCTCCCCGCGTTTCCGCGCCTTCTGCGCTCCTCGCGTCTTCCGCGCGGGTGAGGGGCCCGGCCGGTAGGGCCGGGTCCTTCGTCGTCTCCGGCCGTGTCCGGCGGATCCGGGAGCGCCGGTGCGGGCTCAGCGGTCCGCGTCGGTTCCGGCTTCGGCGTCCCTCTCCCGGATCCGGGCCGAGAGGCCGTACGACAGCTCGGCGCCGTCGACCAGCAGTGCCTCCACCGTGTGTGTCTCGGTGTCGATGTCCGCGACGATGCCCTCGCCCGAGTACCGGGGGTAACCCGACGCCCCCGTCTCACCGGTCGCCGACACCACGGCCGCGCGGATGGTGCCGCCGGGCTCGACGTCATCGGGCTCGGCCGCATCGGACTCGACGGCGTCGCGCTCGGCGTCATCGGCGGTGGCGTCCTCGGCGAAGCTCGGGACCAGCAGGATCTCGTAACTCTGCGGATGGCTCATGGTCATGACGCTAGGCATGCGGCGGGCGGTGCGCACGTTGCCGCGCTGGCGCACGGTGCGGTCCGGCCCGCCGTGCCCGTCCCCGGCGGCTCAGGCGGATTCGCGCCCGACCGCCCCGACCCGCAGCAGGTCGTGGTGTTCGGGGGCGCAGCCGGGGTGCCGCACCAGTCGGTCGACGAGGTCCGCCAGCGGCTGGGCCGTGGCCAGCTCCATCCGTACGGTGCTGAGCCGGGGCCGCAGCAGCCTGCCCAGCATCAGATCGTCGGCGCCGACCACGGCGGTCTCGCGGGGCACGTCGATGCCCGCGTCCTGAAGGGCCCGCATCAGGAGCATCGCGTATTCGTCGTTGTAGGCGAACACGGCGTCGAGGTCCAGGGTGCGCCAGCGGTCCGCGAGCCGGGCGGCCGACTCCTCTTCGTACCGCAGCGGCAGTGGTTCGATCCGGGCCCCGTGGGGCTGAGCGGCCTGCCGGGCCCCGGTCAGCCGGGGTTCGGCGAACAGCGCGAGGCCGCTCTCCTCGGGCATCACCACACCGATCCGGCGCCGGCCGCGCTCCAGCAGCAGGCCCACCGCGCAGCTGCCGACCTCCCGCTGGTCCATCACCAGGGCGTGGGCGCCGGGCACCGGCCGGGGGCCGAGGGTGATCACGGCCTTGGCCCCGGATCGTCTGAGCAGCCCTGTCCCCTGCGGCGTGAGGGGGATCGTGCCGGGGGCGATCACGGCGACGGGACGCAGTTCGGCCCAGACGCGGGGTGCGTCGTCGGGGTCCAGGCCGGTGCTGCCGTACTGGACGACGGTGTAGTCGAGGCGGCGCAGCCCCGATTCCAGTTCGTGGAAGAACCGGTGGTGGAGCGGGCCGGTCGGGAAGGCCACCGTGGGCAGCAGCACCATCCGGGTGTGTCCGGCGCGCAGGCTGCGGGCCGCGGCGTGCGGGACGTAACCCAGTTCGGTGGCTGCTTCCCTGACCCGGCGGCGGGTGGATTCGCTGATCCGCACGGTGGGGCTGTTGTTCAGCACGTACGAGACGGTGGCCCTGGAAACCCCGGCGAGCCGTGCGACGTCGGCACTGGTGGGGACGGGGCGTTGGGCGGGCTGGTTCGGTAACTGGCTCATGGCGTCGGGCAGTCTTCCAGACCCGTCGTGCGTGGGTACGCTCCGGGGCATGGATGAATCCTCGATGGTGGGGCTGGTCGGCCGGGTGACCGGCACGGTGGGGCCGGGGCTGGTCGGCGAGGTGATGGTACGGATCCGGGGCGGTGCCGAGCACTTTCTCGCGCATCCGGTCTCCGCGAAGGAGCGCATCGAGGTGGGCACGGTGGTGACGGTGATCGAGCATCTGCCGCCGCGCACGGTCTATGTGGCTCCCGCATACGGGAGTTGAGGCCCGCGCGGGGGCCTCTTGACGGCTTTCGTCGTCAAGAATTCGGCAAGGATCCGCACGCGTCTTCTGCGCCGTGGCGAGCAGGAGAAGACTCCCGGTGTTCAGCGGTGCCGACGGGGTGCCGCGATAAGGGGGCGCATGCCGATGGTCATCGGCGTCACGGCGGGTCTCGCACTCGCCGCCATCATGGTGTTGTTCGGCCTGTTCAAGCTGATGTGGCGAGTGGCCGAGCCGAACGAAGCACTGGTCATCTCGGGTTCAAAGCACAGGACCGAGGGCCTGGGGCAGGGCATGGGGTTCCGGATCGTCACCGGTCACGGCACTCTGGTCCTGCCCGGGGTCCAGGCGGTGCGGAAGATGTCCCTGGATCTCAACGAGACCGAGCTGTCGGTCGAGTGCGTCACGCATCAGGGGATTCCGCTGCGGGTGCGGGGCGTCGTCATCTTCAAGGTGGGCGACGACTTCGTGTCGATCGCCAATGCGGCCCGGCGTTTCCTCGATCAGCAGAAGCTGATGTCGGAGCGGGTGCACAACGTGTTCGCCGGTCATCTGCGATCCATCGTGGGCGGGTTGACGGTCGAGGACATGATCCGGGACCGGGAGAAGCTCACCGGGCAGACCCGCGCCGCGTGCGGGACCGAGATGGAGAAGCTCGGGCTCATCGTCGATTCGCTCCAGATCCATGAGATCGAGGACCCGACCGGCTACATCAAGAACCTGGCGATGCCGCACGCGGCGGCCGTGCAGCGGGACGCCCGGATCGCGCAGGCCGAGGCCAACCGGCTGGCCACCGAGGCGGAGCAGCAGGCCGCCGCCCGGATGTCCGAGGCGACCCGGGACAGCGAGATCCTGCAGGCCGGATACCAGGCCGAGCGCGACAAGGCGGCGGCCAGCTCCCGGCAGGCGGGTCCGCTGGCCGACGCGGCGGCCCGGCAGGAGGTGGTGGTCCAGGAGACCCGGGTCGCCGAGCTGGAGGCCCAGCGGCGTGAACAGCAGCTCCAGGCCGATGTCCGCAAGCCCGCCGACGCCCAGGCGTACGAGAAGCGCACCCTGGCCGAGGGTGAGCGTGACGCCCGGATCTCGGCCGCCGAGGCGCAGGCGCGGGAGACGGAGCTCGCCGCGGTCGCGGAGGCCAACCGTGTGAAGACTGCGGCGCTCGCGGAGGCCGAGGCTACGAAGGCGCGCGGCGCGGCGTCCGCGACGGCGACCAGGGCGACGGGTGAGGCGGAGGCCGCCGCCGACCGGGCCAAGGGGCTCGCGCTGGCGGAGGCGGCCCGCGCCAAGGGACTTGCCGAGGCCGAGGCGATCAAGGCGCGGGCCGCGGCCCTGGCGGAGAATCAGGAGGCGGTCGTCGCCCAGCAGCTGGCCGAGAAGTGGCCGGAGATCGTTCAGGCGGGCGCGGGCGCCTTCGGCAGTGTGGACCACATGGTGCTGCTGAACGGGGCCGACGGCATGTCGGACATGTTCGCGAAGGCGCTGACCATGGGCGGCACGGGTCTGGGGCTGGCCCGGCAGTTGCTGGCGACGATGGGCCAGAGCGGCCCGGCCGAACCGGCGCCGCGGGTGAACGGGGTGGCTCCGGCCACTGGGCCCTCGCCGCGCACGCAACGGATTCCGGTGACGGGTGATCAGGAGGACGGCTCGCCCTCCTGACCGGTCCGGCGGTGGCCGGTGCACGCCCAGCAACCCGGGGCGGGCACCGGCCCCGCTCCACGGAATCGGCCCCGCAGGTCATACGGTGTGGGGATGACCATCCAGCACCGTGACGACAGCATCGACAACTCGGCGGACTTCCCGGGCCGCACCGGCCCGACCGCCACTTCGGAGGCCGACCCGCGCGACGTGGGGCCGGTCCGCACCTCGTACGCCCCCGACCGGGACGGCGACCCGGACCCCGGTGAGATCGTCTGGACGTTCGTGCCGTTCGAGGAGAACGACGGGCGCGGCAAGGACCGCCCGGTCCTGGTGGTGGCCCGTGAGGCGGCGGGCACGCTGCTCGCCGTACAGCTCTCCAGCAAGCAGCACGACCAGGACCGCGAGTGGGTGGCGCTCGGGGCCGGCCCCTGGGACAGCTCCGGCCGCCCGTCGTGGGTCGATCTGGACCGGGTCCTGCGGGTGCACGAGGACGGGATGCGGCGTGAGGCGTGCGCGCTGGACCGGGACAGGTTCGACCTGGTCGCCGGCCGGCTGCGGGAGCGCTACGACTGGAGGTAGGGGCCCTGGCCCTGGCCCTGGTCTTGGCCCTGGCCCTGGTCTTGGTCTTGGCCGAACGTCCGCTCGAAGGCGGTCCGGGTGGTGGCTTCGGGGCTGCGGTCGAGGATGCCGAAGACGATCTGCTCGAAGTGACCGGCGAACCTGCCGCCGTCCAGGAGCAGCGCCCGGAACACCCCGGCCACCTGTGCCGGATCGTTGCGGAACACCCCGCAGCCCCAGGCGCCCAGCACCAGCCTGCGGTACCCGCGTACCGCCGCGACCTCCAGCACCCGCTCCGCCCGGGACGCGAGCGCGGCGGGGATGCGGTGGACCTCCTCGGGGGTGCGGCTGCCGATGACTCCGGCGTTGGGCGCCGGGGAGGTGAGGAAACCCGCCGTGTACGGGGTGTCGAGCAGCCGCCCGCGGTCGTCGCGGAACACCGGCACGCCCGGTGAGTGAATCACCCGGTCGGTGTAGAAGGCGCTGCGTTCCGCTCGGTGGTGGGCGTAGTAGTCGGGGGCGCGCAGCAGGGTGGCGTACAGGGCGGAGCCCCGGCACAGCGCCTCTTCCTGGGCCTGCGCGCCGTTGAGGTATCCGCCGCCGGGATTGCGGGCGGAGGCGTAGTTCAGGACGGCGACCTTGCCGGGGCCCTCGCCGGTCATCCGGTGTGCCGCCCGCAGGCTGCTCTCGCCGGTGACCTCGACGGCCGTGGTGCGGTCGGAGTCCAGCGCCGCGACCGGAACCGGCTCGGGGCCGTACAGCCTGGTTCCCGAGAGTGCGGTGGTCAGGGCGCGCTCGATGCTCACCTCGCGCCCGTCCGGTGTGCGGTAGCGGCCGGCCTCGACGATGGCCTCGGTCTCACGCGCGATGCCGCGCAGTCGTGCGCTCATCGGTACTCCCCCGTGTGGTGCATACGGGGCATGCTCGGCGCTCCGACGGCATGGACGCAACCGGATTTCCGATCCACGGGGGCACTCTTGTGCGATCCATCCGCAGGGGTTTGGGTGGTGGGGAGGCACCGAGAGAAGGAGGCCCGGCATGTCGTCCGACACCCCTTGGGAACACGGTCCGCCCGGCCAGCCCCCGCCGCTCGGCGAGGGTGAGGCCGAGGATTTACTGCGCTGCATCTGTTTCAAGACGGGACCGCCCCGCAAGGTCGGTGTGGAACTCGAATGGCTCATCCACGACCGGGATCAACCTCGCGTCGCGGTCCCGCACCACCATCTCGACGCGGCCGCCGGCATCGTCCGGGGCCTGCCCCTGAGCGCGGCGCTCACCTTCGAGCCCGGCGGCCAGCTGGAGCTCAGCTCGCGCCCGGCCGACTCCCTGATGGCATGCATCGATGCCACCGCCACCGATCTCACCGCGGTACGCGACGCCCTGGACGGGGTGGGTCTCGTGCCGGTGGGGTTCGGCGTGGATCCGTGGCACCCGCCACGCCGTCTGCTGCGCGAACCCCGCTACGACGCCATGGAGGTGTCCCTCGACCGGTCGGGACCGGCCGGTCGCGCCATGATGTGCACCACCGCGTCCGTCCAGGTGTGTCTGGACGCCGGGGAGGAGGAACCGGGTCCGCTCGGTTACGGGCGGCGCTGGCAGCTGTCCCATCTGCTGGGCGCGGTCCTGGTGGCGGCGTTCGCGAACTCCTCCTTCCGGCTCGGCCGCCCGACCCCCTGGCGGTCCGCCCGGCAGTCGCTGTGGGCCGACCTCGATCCGTGGCGGCCCCTGGCACCGCCCGGCCTGCTGCCGCCGCGCGACGCCTGGGCGGCACATGTGCTGGACACCCCGGTGATGTGCGTCCGGGAGGAGGCCGGGCCCTGGTCCGTGCCGGAACGGCTGACGTTTCGCGAGTGGATCCGTACCGGCGCGCCGAGACCACCGGTGCGTGCCGATCTCGACTACCACATCAGTACGCTCTTCCCGCCCGTGCGGCCGCGCGGTCACCTGGAGCTGCGCATGATCGACGCACAGCACGGTGCGGACGGGTGGCTGGTGCCGCTCGCCGTCACCACCGCCCTGTTCGACGACCCGGAGGCCGCCGAGACCGTGTACCGCGCCGTGAAACCGCTGGCCGAGACGGCCGGGGCGGAGCCGGCGCCGCGCAATCCGCTCTGGGTCGGCGCCGCCCGCGACGGCCTGGCCGATCCCGAACTGCGGGCGGCGGCGGTCACCTGCTTCGGGGCCGCCCTGGAGGCGCTGCCCCGGCTGGGTGCCACCACCGCCGTACAGGACGCCGTGGCCGGCTTCAACGACCGGTTCGTCGCCCGGGGCCGATGTCCGGCCGACGATCTTCCCGAACTGCTCGCGCCGGGCTCGCCCGGCGGTCCGGGCCGCCCCTGGGAGGGGTCCCGCTCATGACCGATTCCGCCACACCCACCGGCTCCGCACCCGAAGGGGCGGACCCCGAGGCACTGCGGCAGCGCGCCCTCGCCGCACTGCTCACCGCCCGGGAACGCACCGCGCTGCTCACCGACAGTGTGGACGACCAAGAACTGACCGCCCAGCACTCGCCGTTGATGTCCCCGCTGGTCTGGGACCTCGCGCACATCGGCAACCAGGAGGAGCTGTGGCTGCTGCGCGCGGTGGCCGGGCGGGAGGCGATGCGCCCGGAGATCGACGGGCTGTACGACGCCTTCGAGCATCCCCGGGCGACCCGCCCCTCGCTGCCGCTGCTGGCCCCCGCCGAGGCACGTACGTATGCCGCGGAGGTACGCGGCCGGGCCCTGGACGTCCTCGACGGTGCCGCGCTGGACGGCGGCGGTCCGCTGGTGCGGTCCGGGTTCGCCTTCGGCATGATCGCCCAGCACGAACAGCAGCACGACGAAACGATGCTGATCACCCATCAGCTGCGTTCGGGTACGGCCGTGCTGTCCGCGCCGGTGCCGCCCGCCGCCACTGACGCCGGGGGCCTTCCGGCCGAAGTCCTCGTCCCGGGCGGTCCGTTCACCATGGGTACGTCCACCGAGCCATGGGCCCTGGACAACGAACGCCCGGCGCATGTGCGCGACGTACCGGGCTTCTTCATCGACACGACCCCGGTCACCTGCGGCGCGTACCAGGCGTTCATCGAGGACGGCGGCTACACCGAGCGGCGCTGGTGGGAGCCCGGGGGGTGGGAGATGGTCCGTGAGCACGAGCTGACCGCTCCCCTGTTCTGGCACCGGGACGCCGACCGGTGGCTGCGCCGCCGCTTCGGGGTCACCGAGGAGGTGCCCGCGAACGAGCCGGCGCTCCATGTCAGCTGGTACGAGGCCGATGCGTACGCCCGTTGGGCCGGGCGGCGGCTGCCCACCGAAGCGGAGTGGGAGAAGACGGCGCGCCACGACCCGGCGTCGGGGCGTTCGCGGCGCTACCCCTGGGGCGACGAGGACCCGTCCCCGGAGCTGGCGAACCTGGGGCAGCGCCATCTGCGGCCCGCACCGGCCGGTGCGTACCCGCAGGGACAGTCCCCTTGCGGGGCACGGCAGTTGATGGGTGATGTGTGGGAGTGGACGTCGAGCGACTTCCTCCCCCATCCCGGCTTCTCGCCGTTCCCGTACCGCGAGTACTCCGAGGTGTTCTTCGGGCCGGACCACAAGGTGCTGCGCGGCGGTTCGTTCGCCGTGGACCCGGTGGCGTGCCGGGGGACGTTCCGCAACTGGGACCTGCCGGTGCGAAGGCAGATCTTCTCCGGCTTCCGCACCGCCAGGGATTTGTGATGTGCCGTCATATCGCCTATCTGGGGCCGCCGGTGCCGCTGGGCGAACTGCTGACCTTGCCGCCCCACTCACTGGTACGCCAGTCCTGGGAGCCGAGGGACCAGCGGCACGGGACCGTCAATGCCGACGGTTTCGGTGTCGGCTGGTACGCGGAAGGCGATCCGGTGCCCGGACGCTACCGGCGCCCGGGACCGGTCTGGGGCGACCAGACCTTCGCCGACCTGACCAGGGTGGTGCGCAGCACGGCGCTGCTCGCCGCCGTCCGTGATGCCACCGAGGCGGATGCCGACGGCGAGGCGGCGGCCGCGCCGTTCGCCGCCGGGCCGCTGCTGTTCAGCCACAACGGTGCGGTGAAGGGCTGGCCGCACTCCGTGGCCCCGCTCGCCGCGGGCCTGCCACCGGCCGAACTGCTCGCCCTCACCGCCCGCTGCGACTCGGCCCTCGTCTGGGCCCTCGTACGGCACCGTCTGGCCGGGGGCGACCCACTGCCGCAGGCCGTCGCCGACACCGTGCTCGACGTGGCGGCCGCGGCGCCGGAATCCCGGCTGAATCTGCTGCTCACCGACGGCGCGACGATCGTGGCGACGGCCTGGGGCGACACCCTGTCGTACCTCGCCGAGCCCGGCCTTCGCACGGTGGTGGCCTCGGAGCCCTACGACGACGATCCGCGCTGGCGCGCGGTCCCCGACCGCACATTGCTGACGGCGACCCGTGCCGACGTTCTGCTGACCCCGCTCAAGGAGCCCACTGCGTGAGTCCCTTTCTGCTGACCCGCACCCTGCCGGTGGACGCGACGGACGCGGCGCTGCGCGCCGATGTGCTGCACGGTCTGACCCGGCACCCGAAGACACTGCCGCCCAAGTGGTTCTACGACGCGCACGGCAGTGAACTGTTCGAGGAGATCACCCGGCTGCCCGAGTACTACCCGACCCGTGCCGAGCGGGAGATCCTGGTCGACCGCGCCGACGACATCGCCCGGGCGTCCGGGGCACGGACCCTGATCGAGCTGGGTTCCGGCTCGTCCGAGAAGACCCGGCACCTGCTGGACGCGCTGGACGCACTGCACAGCTACGTACCGGTCGATGTGAGCGAGAGCGCGCTGCGCGGGGCCGCCGAGGCCCTGCTCACGCAACGGCCCGAGCTGTCCGTGCACGCGTTGATCGCCGATTTCACGGGTGGTCTGGCCCTGCCGGGCACGCCGGGTCCCCGACTGATCGCGTTCCTGGGCGGCACGGTCGGCAATCTGCTGCCCGACGAGCGCGCGGTGTTCCTGAAGTCGGTACGGTCGCTGCTCTCCCCCGGCGACGCGCTGCTGCTCGGCACGGATCTGGTGAAGGAGGAGAAGCTGCTAGTCGCCGCGTACGACGATGCGGCGGGAGTGACCGCGGAGTTCAACAGGAACGTGCTGCGGGTCGTGAACCGGGAGCTGGGGGCGGATTTCGACCCCGCCGGCTTCGACCATGTGGCGCTCTGGGATCCGGAGCACGAGTGGATCGAGATGCGGCTGCGGGCCCGTCGGGCACACACCGTGAAGATCCCGGAGCTGGATCTGGTGGTGCCCTTCGAGGCCGGCGAGGAGCTGCGTACAGAGGTCTCGGCGAAGTTCCGCAAGGAGGGTGTCCGGGCGGAGCTGGACGCGGCCGGGCTGCGGCTGGATCAGTGGTGGACGGATTCCGGTGGCCGGTTCGCGCTCTCGTTGGCGACGGCGGTCTGAGCCCGGCGGGCCAGGTCGCGGCGGTCCGGCCGGCCGGCCGCCGGGATCTGCGGAAGTACGCGGATCTCGGCGGTCAGGCCCGCCGCCGTCACCACCCGCCACAGTGAGGCGATGAGCGGATCGTCCCCGACGAACGCGGCGGCGCCGGCCGGGGCGGTGCTCTCGTGGCCGGCCGGGCGGCAGTCCCTCACGGGCCCCGTCCGGCCGGTCGTTCCGGTGGTCCGGGGCGGCTCGACGCGGTAGTTGAGGCGTACCGGCCGGACCGTGGCGCCCGCGTCGATCGCGGCCTGGAAGGCGGCCGGTGCGAAACGGCCGCCGGAGCCGCGCCCGCACCAGGTGGTGCCCTCCGGGAAGACGACCACGCGCGAACCGCCGCGCAGCGCCGAGCCGATGGTGCGCACGGTCGTGGGCAGCGCGCGCAGTCGGTCGCGTTCGACGAAGAGCGTGCCGCCCCGGGCGGCGAGCGGGCCGAGCAGCGGCCAGCCACGTATCTCGCTCTTGGCGAGCATCCGGCCGGGGAACACGGCCGCGACCAGCGGGATGTCCAGCCAGGAGATGTGGTTCGCGACGACGAGCGTGCCCGCCGACCCGGGTGCCGTGCCGGGTTCGGCCGGTGTGCCGACGATCCGCACCCGCACCCCGAAGGCGCGCACGACGCCGTACGCCCAGCGCCGGATCAGCCGTTCCCGCCGTGCCGCGCCGAGCAACGCCACGAACGGTGCGCCCAGCGCCCCGGCCGTGATCCACAGGCACCCGGCGAGCAGCAGGGCCGCGGCGGCCGGGCGGCCCCGCACCCGGCCGTCGTGACCGGCGCAGGTGCCCGGGGTGCAGGGGGCGGTGGGCAGCCAGGAGTTCATCGCAGCGGGGCGAGGGCGAGGAAGTGGCGCAGGTAGCGCGGGTCGGTGCGGCGCAGCGACAACAGTACGTACAGGTCGGCCACGTTGAAGTCGGGGTCGTGGGCGGGTGCCCCGCACACCTGGGCACCGAGGCGCAGATAGCCGCGGAGCAGCGGAGGAAGCGTGGCGAGACCGGTGGGCGGGTCGGCCTGGGCGGCCGGGGTGGGCTGCCAGAGGCGGTGCGGGGTGACCCAGTGGCCCTCGGGTGCCAGGTACTTCGTCCGTACGGTCTCCCAGGCGCCGGCCGCGGCGGTGCCGCCGTCGGCGAGCGGGATGGAGCAGCAGCCGGCCAGCCAGTTGTGGCCGGTGCGTTCCATGTAGCGGGCGAGGCCGGCCCAGATCAGCGCTATGACGGCGCCGTCGCGGTGGGCCGGGTGGACGCAGGACCGGCCGACCTCGACCAGGTCGTCGCGGATCGGGCCGAGCCGGCCGAGGTCGAACTCGCTCTCCGCGTAGAGGCGCCCGGCGATCCGCGCCCGGTCGGGCGGCAGCACGCGGTAGGTGGCGACGACGTCGCCGGTGGTCTGCTCCCGGACCAGGAGATGGTCGCAGTACGCGTCGAACGCATCGCTGTCCAGGCCGGGTTCGGGCCCCTCCAGCCTGGCGCCCAGCTCACCGGCGAAGACCAGATGGCGCAGCCGTTGGGCGGCGCGGACCTCGTCCTGGTCGGTGGCGAGGGACACCCGGTAGCGCGGCGGGGCGGGGGCGACGGGCTGCGCGGGAACGACGGGAGCGGTGGGGAGGGAGGTGACGGGCAGCGCGTTCATGACGGTCTCCGGGGACGGATCGGCAAGGGCGGCCGCCGGGCCGTCGCACTGGGTACGACGGCCCGGCCCCTTACTTCTTCCGTGACCGGCTGGATTCGACATGACCGCTCGGGAGAGCCGAAATGTGCGAAGGCTGAATCCCGGGGGTGCCGACGACGGACCACTGCGCCGCCGTCATCGGACCACAACACCCGGCAGTGACCGTCATCGGACCACAACAACCGGGAACGGCCGGTGCCGGACCACGACAGCCGGGTGCGGTCCGGTGGGCGGGGCGGGTCAGCCGCCGGCGAGCTTGGAAGTGATCTTCGCCGAGGCGGACTTAGCCTCCTGCTGCGGGTCGCCGCCCTCCAGCACCGCCGTCATGTAGGGCTTGATCGGGTTGTCGGCCTCGACGTCGGCCCACTGCGGCGAGTTGGGGGTCGCACGGCCCTGGGTGGCGCCGCGGGCCATCGCCGCGGTGCCTTCCTGTCCCACGATGACACGTGCGAGTTCGGGCTTGTTGGGCACGTAGCTCATCGTTCTGGCGAGCTCCTCCTGCCACTTCCGGCCCGCCAGCGCCTTGATCACCTCGATGCCCTCGGCGCGCTGGTCCGCCTTGTCCGGGACGATCAGGTCGGATCCGCCGGTGAAGACGGAGCCGGGCGCCTTCGCGGTCTTGCCCGGAATCGGGAAGTAGCCGAGTTTTCCCTTGAGTTCGGGATTCTTCTTCTCGATCTGCGCGACGGTGCCGGGCACCGAAATGATCTGTGCGACATTCCCCTCGGCGAACACATCGGCCTGCGGGGGCTTTTCCTCGTCCGCGTCCTTGGGGCCGTCACCGAGCGCCTGGAGTTCCTTGTAGAAGCTCATGCCGCGCAGCGCGGCGGGACTGTCCAGGGCGCCTGCCCACTGGCCGCTCTTCTCATCGGCGAGTTCGCCGCCCTCGTCCCAGATGAATCCGGCGAGGACATACCAGTTCTGGCCCGCGAGGTAGATGCCCTGATTTCCGTCGCTGTTCAGCAACTGGCTGTCCGCGATCCACTCGTCCCGGGTCTTCGGCGGGTTCTTTATGCCCGCCTGCTCGAAGAGATCCTTGTTGTAGATCACCACTCGGTTGGCCGCGTACCAGGGAATGCCGTACTGCATGCCGTCGATGCTGCCCGGCTCGGCGAGGCCCGGCAGCCAGTCCTCGCTGCCGAGGTCACGTACGGACTCCAGGGTCAGATCGCGCAGGCCGCCGCTCTCCGCGTACTGGGCCACCTGAGTGTTTCCGACCTCGATGACGTCCGGGGTGTCCTTGCCCTTCAGGGCACCGATGACCTTGGGGCCGATTCCGCTCCAGCTCTGGAACTTGAAGTCCAGCTCGATGGACGGGTGCTCGTCCTTATAGGCCTTTGTGAACCGCTTCAGGAAATCGGCGGAGACGCTGTCCTTCATCAGCCAGATCGTGACCTTCTTGCTGCCGGACGCCTCCGAGCCGGAGCCCAGGCCGCATCCCCCCAGCGCAAAGGTGGAAACGAGCGCGACGGCTCCGACGAGTATGCGGTTCTTCACCAGGTTCACCTTCTGCGAAACGGCACGACTTAATTCAGGACCCGGTGTGGGGGACTGCGGGCGGCGCTCGCACGGGCGTGGCTGGATTTTGGTATGGACCATTGATTTGGTCAAGGCCCGTTCACGGCACATTCTGCACTTCGACCCCTCGCGGACTCGGTCCGGGTGGGGCACCGTGGTAGGGACGAGAGGAGACATAAGATGTCAAATCACACCTATCGGGTCACCGAAATCGTCGGAACCTCGCACGAGGGCGTCGACGATGCCATCCGCAGAGGCGTCGCAAGAGCTTCGGAAACGTTGCACAATCTCGACTGGTTCGAGATCACGCAGGTGCGCGGCGAGATCAAGGACGGCCGGGTGGAGCACTACCAGGTCGGCCTGAAAGTGGGCTTCCGGCTCGACGAGACGAGCTGATCCCGCCGACCGGCACCGGTTCCGGCGCCGACTCCGACTCCGACTCCGGCACCTACGGGGACGCCGGCACCGCGGCGCGACCGGACCGAGGCCGTGTCCGGCCGGTCGCAGCCGCCGGGTTCAGGTACGACCCTCGCGCTCCTGCGCGTCCTTGAGCGCGGCCGAGGCCTTCGCCCAGCGAGCCCGCACCACGGTGAATCCGGCCTGTTCCGCCGCGTCGCAGACGAGTTCGTCGTCGTCGACCAGCATCCGGATCTCACGCTCCCGGCCCAGCCGCTTCAGGATCTCCAGCTTGGTGTGCCGGGCCGGCCTGCGGTCGCCCTCGCGCCGCATGTACACCCGCCCCTCGGGCAGTCCGTGCTCGGCCAGCCAGGCGACGGTGTCCCGGCGGCACCGCTCGGGCCGCCCGGTGAGGTACCTGACCTCGCAGCTCTCGGCGCTGTCAAGTGCCAGTCGTACACCTTGGGGCAGCGGCGGGTCGTCGACGGCGGCGGAGAAGAAGCCGTTCCAGTCGCGCCGGCGGCCCTCCAGGTAGTGCTGCCGGTGGCCGCTGTCCGCGAGCGTGCCGTCCAGGTCGAATACGGCCAGGGGCCGGTGGTCGCTTCTCACACCACCAGCAAATCAGACCAGCGCGGCCACCAGGAGCAGCGCGACCACGACCCCGGCCACCACCGCGGCGACCCGCAGGGACCTGCGTCTCGACCAGATCGGGAGCACCTCGGGGCCGTCGGACCCGGGGAAGACGTGGAAGACGTGGTCGGGTTCGTCCGGGATCGTGACCGCCACCAGTTGCAGCCACTCGATCTCGGCCCGTCTGGCCACCTCGTCCGGCCGGGGCGCGAGCGCCGCTTCGACGGCCTTGACGTGGGCGGGGTCCAGCGCCTCGGGTATCGGCTCGTCGGTCGAGGTCAGCGTGGCCCGCCGCCACGCACCGGTGCGGCCGGCCTGCCAGCGGACCCGCAGCGGCGGCGCCGGGTCCGGCAGTTCCACCGTGTCCCGCCGCGGTGTGTGTCCGACCGATCCGCCCGTCCACCGGGTGACCAGTCCGGTGCCCTCGCAAGGGGTGTGCTCCGTGGAGCGCTCGCCCTCGCAGACCGGGCAGTCCCGGAAACCGGTGTCGTCACACTTCGGACACTTCTCGGTGCCCCGTCCCTGGCACTGCGGGCAGGCGGTGCGCTGCTTGCGGCACTTCAGACAGGTTGTCCGTCCGGCAGCGTTCCGTTCCCGCGACGGACCGGCCGGCGCACGGTCCTTTCGGCGTCGGCCCGTGCCGTCGCACCAGGTGCACGGTTCGACACCCTTGCACGCCGGACACAACGGGCCGGTCTCGCAGCTCAGTTTCCCCTTGGCCCGGCAGCGCGAGCACGGCTGCCGGCCCTCGTCGCAGCCACAGGCCACCGTCCGTACCGAACCGTGGAGCACCAACTCCACCTTCCGTGACCGGGCCGGGTCCTTCGGCGGCTCGACCGGATGGTCGCGAAGTTCGCCTTCGTACGTGGCCCGTTCCGATATGTCGTACTTGCCGGGCCTGGACTCCGGTCGCGTGCTGCGGGTCTCCACGGAGCGGACGATGCGCAGTTCGAGCATCGGGAGCCGGGAGATGTCGGCACCGTCCCGCCGCAACTGGGCCCCTGCCCCGGACGGCCGATGTGCCGGGCGACCGCTTCGAGGATTTCGTCGTCGGACAGTGAGTCGGCCATGATGGCGCTTCCACCTCCCCGGTAGGCGCGCCGACGCGCACGAGGCAGCGTACGGGCGGGGCCGCCAGGGGCTCAAGAGGGCCGCACAGGGAAGGTCGTGGGCGCCGCACCGGGCACTCGTCACTCTTTCACCGCGCGCACGCCCGCTCGCGCGCGGATGGGCGATACGTCCGTCACGTTCCGGACCGATCGCAAAAGGTTGTACAGGATCCGCATGGATCGACAAGCGTTTGTAAAGCTATATTCAGGTTTGTGGCATCCAACGTTAACGATGTGAAGCGAATACTCCTGCGTTCAGGGAAGAGCCCCTACGACGTCGTCCCTGTCGAGCGCGCTCTCCAAGAGGACGTGTTCGCCACCAACTCGGGCAACCTGATCTTCAGCGATGCCACTCACAAGATCCTTGAGACGCCGCGTGCCAAGGTGGTGTCGAACGGCATCACCACGCGGGTCGCCGACGCCGACCGGATCAACAGCGAGTACGACGTCTTCGTCATCCCGCTCGCCAACGCCTTCCGGCCCTCCTTCGAACGGCAGCTGGAGCGGCTGACCCAGCTCATCTCGAAGCTGAAGATACCGGTAGTGGTCCCGGGCGTCGGCGCCCAGACCGGCGTCAACTACTCCGCGGACCGGCTGAAGCCGATGCAGCCCACGGTCTACGCCTTCGTCTCCGCCGTGCTCGACCACAGCGCCTCCATCGGCGTGCGCGGGGAGTTCACCGAGCGGTATCTGCGGGACATGGGATTCCGCGACGTGGACGTCATCGGCTGCCCCTCCATGTTCCTGGGCGGCAGCAGGCTCGTCGTCCGGGAGGACGGCCGGTCGCTCGGGCCCGAGTCCCGCATCGCCGTCAACGGATCGCACGACGCGGTGCGCAAGCACAAGCTCGGGCAGATCATCGACCGCACCCACGCGCGCTACCCGCACCTGCGGTTCATCGGCCAGAACCTCTCCGACGCCCGTCAGCTGCACTGGCGCGACCTGTCCCACCAGAACGCCGCGGTGACCGACATCCCCACCCACCCCGACCACCCCATGTACGGGGAGGGCAAGGTGCGGGTCTACATCGACCCGGTCACCTGGATGGACGACCTGCGGGGCTTCGATTTCTCCTTCGGCTCCCGGATCCACGGCAACATCGCGGCGCTGCTGGCCGGAACGCCGGCCACGGTGCTCTGCGGCGACTCCCGGACGCTGGAGCTGTGCCGCTACTTCGACATCCCGCACCGGATGCTCTCCAAGGTCCCGGCCGACCTCGACCCCGCCGACCTCCACGCCACCGCCGACTTCGGGCCGCTGATGCGCGGTCATCAGGAGCGGTTCGACCGTTTCGTGAACTTCCTCGACAAGAACGGCCTGGAGAACACTTTCACCCACGGCGACGGCGGCGCGGCCTTCGACAAGCAGATGAGCGGGCTGTCCTTCCCGCCGGGCGTCCGCCCCTGGGTCGGCTCCGACCCCGCCACGATGGCACCCCGGCTGAACTGGCTCCAGAGCCAGCTGACGGAACTCACCGCCGAGAACGCCCAGCTCAAGCGGAAGCTCCTGAAGAACGCCTCGCTGCCCGCCCAGCGGTCCACGTACCAGCGGGCCCGCAGCGTCGTGGGCAGGCCGATCAAGCGCGCGCTGCGTCCCTCCCGGTAGGTCCGGGGGCTTCGCCACCGATCCGCAGGGCCGGTCCGGCCGGGTCGCCGGCCGGGACACCGGAATCACGGCCGGAACCACGCGACGGCCTCCGATGCCTAGAATCGGAGTGTTTGTCCCCAGGCCCTCGGCCCTGCCCCGATCCGTACGGAGTCCCCGCGCACATGTCCACCCCCCACGATCCGTACGTCCGGGTGCGCGGCGCCCGCGAGCACAACCTCCAGGACGTCTCGGTCGACATCCCGCGCGACACCCTCACGGTCTTCACCGGGGTCTCCGGCTCCGGGAAGTCCTCCCTGGCGTTCGGGACGATCTACGCCGAGGCCCAGCGCCGCTACTTCGAGTCGGTCGCCCCGTACGCCCGCCGGCTGATCCATCAGGTCGGCGCGCCCGCGGTCGGCGAGGTCACCGGACTGCCGCCCGCCGTCTCGCTGGAGCAGCGCCGCTCGGCGCCCGGGGCCCGTTCGTCCGTCGGCACGGTCACCACGCTCTCCAACTTCCTGCGCATGCTCTTCTCCCGGGCCGGTGACTACCCGGCCGGTGCGGAGCGGCTCGACTCCGACGCCTTCTCGCCGAACACCGCCGCCGGGGCGTGCCCTCAGTGCCACGGGCTCGGCCTCGTCCACCGCACCACCGAGCAACTGCTGGTCCCCGACCCGTCGCTGTCGATCCGGGACGGTGCGATCGCGGCCTGGCCGGGCGCGTGGCAGGGCAAGAACCTGCGCGATGTACTGGACGCGCTGGGGTACGACATCGACCGGCCGTGGGGCGAGCTGGCCGCCGAGGAACGGGAGTGGATCCTGTTCACCGACGAGCAGCCGGTGGTGACGGTCCATCCGGTGCGGGAGGCGGGGCGCATCCAACGCCCCTACCAGGGCACGTACATGAGCGCCCGCCGTTATGTGATGCACACCTTCGCGGACTCCAGGAGCCGCACCCTGCGGGCGAAGGCCGAGCGGTTCCTGACCAGTGCTCCGTGTCCGGCCTGCGGCGGCAGTCGGCTGCGCCCTCAGGCGATGGCCGTCACCTTCGCCGGCCGTACGATCGCGGAGCTGGCCGCACTGCCGCTGACCTCCCTGTCCGAACTGCTGCGCACGGCGGGCGGCAGCGACACGGCGCGGGTGCTGACGGCGGATCTGCTCGCCCGGATCGAGACGGTCACCGAACTCGGCCTCGGCTATCTCAGCCTCGACCGCACCGCTCCGACGCTCTCCTCCGGCGAGCTGCAACGGCTGCGTCTGGCCACCCAGTTGCGCTCCGGTCTCTTCGGGGTCGTCTATGTGCTGGACGAGCCGTCGGCCGGTCTCCATCCGGCGGACACCGAGTCGCTGCTCGGGGTGCTGGGACGGCTGAAGGAGGCCGGGAACTCGGTCTTCGTCGTGGAGCACCAGATGGATGTGGTGCGCCGGGCCGACTGGCTGGTCGATGTGGGGCCGCTGGCCGGTGAGCACGGGGGCCGGGTGCTGCACAGCGGTCCTCCGGCCGGGCTCGCGGAAGTGACGGAGTCGGCCACCCGGCGCTTCCTCTTCGACGAAGAGCCCTTGCCGGTACGGGAGGCGCGTGCGCCGTCGGGGTGGCTGCGGCTGAGCGGGGTCGACCGGCACAACGTGCGGGGAGTGGACGCCGCGTTCCCGCTCGGTGTCTTCACGGCCGTCACCGGGGTCTCCGGGTCGGGGAAGTCGACGCTGGTCGGTCAGGTCCTGGCCGGTGCGCTCGCCGACCGGCAGGTCGGTGCCGGCGAGGACCCGGCCGCGGAGCGCCCGGCGCCCTGGTGCGCCTCGGCGCAGGGGCTGGAGGCGGTGGACCGTCTCGTCCAGGTCGACCAGCGGCCGATCGGCCGTACCCCCCGGTCCAACCTGGCCACGTACACCGGGCTCTTCGACGTCGTGCGCAAGCTGTTCGCCGGGACGGAGACCGCCCGGGAGCGCGGCTACAAGGCCGGCCGGTTCTCCTTCAATGTGGCGGGCGGGCGGTGCGAGACCTGCCAGGGCGAGGGGTTCGTCTCCGTGGAGCTGCTCTTCCTGCCCAGTACGTACGCACCCTGTCCGGACTGTCATGGCGCGCGGTACGACCCGCAGACCCTGGAGGTCACACTGCGAGGTCTGGACATCGCGCAGGTGCTGGATCTGACGGTGGAGTCGGCGGCCGGGTTCTTCGCGGGCACGCCGGCCGCCGAGCGCAGTCTGCGGACCCTGCTCGATGTCGGGCTCGGCTATCTGCGGCTCGGTCAGCCCGCGACGGAGCTGTCCGGCGGTGAGGCCCAGCGGATCAAGCTCGCCACCGAGCTCCAGCGCACCCGCCGGGGCCACACCCTGTACCTGCTGGACGAGCCGACGACGGGGCTGCATCCCGCCGATGTCGAGGTGCTGATGCGGCAGTTGCACGGCCTCGTCGACGCGGGCGACACGGTGGTGGTCGTGGAGCACGACATGGCGGTGGTCGCGGGCGCCGACTGGGTGGTCGACCTCGGTCCCGGTGGCGGCGGCCAGGGCGGCCGGATCGTGGCGGCGGGGACGCCCGAGGAGGTGTCCCGGGTGCCGCAGAGCCGTACGGCTCCGTACCTCCGGGCCGCACTCCGTCGCGACTGATCGCCGAGTCGTCGTCAACTTCCCCGTTCGCCACGTGAGTTGCCGGTCCAGGCAAGCAAAGGGGAATGAAACAGGGCGAGTTCAACCAGTCGTTGCAACACCGGGCTGTTGCAGCGAGCGTAGCTGCTGTTCGAAGACCTCGGCCGGCGTCCGCCAACCCAGGACTTTGCGGGGCCGGTTGTTGATCGCCATGGTGACGGCTTCGAGGTCCGTGAACGACCATCGGGAGAGATCGGTGCCCTTCGGGAAGTACTGGCGCAGCAGCCCGTTCGTGTTCTCGTTCGTCGGTCGTTGCCAGGGCGAGTGCGGATCGGCGAAGAACACCTTCGTCCCGGTATCGAGAGCGAACTGAGCATGACCGGAGAGTTCCTTCCCACGGTCCCAGGTGAGGGTCTTGCGTAGCTGCTCAGGCAATTGCGTCATCGACGTGGTGAGCGCCGCGTTCATCGCGATCGCGCCATAGCCCCCGAGCGAGGGGCCGTTCTTCACGGGCGGATTCTCGCCCCAGCCCTCCAGACGGGGCAGGTGCACCAGGAGCGTGGAGCGGCTGCTGCGCTCGACAAGCGTGCCGATCGCGGAACGGCCCGTCCCGATGATCAAATCGCCTTCCCAGTGTCCGGGGACCGCGCGGTCCGTGGCCTCGGCGGGGCGTTCGCTGAGGACGACGTCCGCGGTGACATGGCCCCTGCGGCTTGTTCTGCGACCGTGCACGGGGAGCCCGCAGCGCCCGGCCGGTGCGCAGGCACGTCACCAGTTCCCGCTTGAGCGCGCCACGGCCTTCGATGAACAGCGCCTGGTAGATCGCTTCGTGGCTGATGCGCATGGACTCATCATCGGGGAAGTCGACACGGAGTCGGTGCGAAATCTGCTCCGGACTCCATGCCGTCGCCCAACGTCTGTCCTGACGGTGCGGCTTGTTCAGCCCTTTCCATGCGGGCGTCTTGGGCCCGGTGACGGTCATGTTGTCGGGGCGACGGATGCTGCCGGCGAGCCGGTCCTCCACGTACTCACGCAACCGGTCGTTACCCAGGAGTTTCGCGGTCTTCGGGCGCTTGGCCGCCTGCTGAGCCTTCCACTGGGCGACCGTCGCGCGGTATTCCTGCTTGCCGCCGCGCGTGGCGGCGTTGCGGCGCAGTTCGCGAGAGATTGTCCCGGGGTCTCGCCCCAGGGCGCGGGCGATCTCGCGCACGCCCTTGCTCATCGCCATGAGGATCGCGATCTCCTCGCGCTCTTCGAACGTGAGGTACCGGCCCGAGGGCTCGGCCAACGAGATCGGAGGCATGCCGCCAGCGTGACGAAACCACCTCGCACCCACCGGCCACGACACGCCGACCGCCAACGACGCCTCCACCGTCGTGACCCCCGTGGCGATCAGTCGCCAGAACTGGCGCTGCACGACCCGAGACGGATCAGGCCGCCCCGGCGAACGCATCGCCGGCCGCAACGCACGGTCAGCGCGCCACTGCCGACGCCGCCCCTCCGGGACATCGCTGGTCTTCAAACTCCAGTCCGCCGTAGCCACGTCGCACACCTCCGAGATCAGGGTGTTGCGACGACCAGTTGAATCCACCCAGTAAAGAACATTGACAGTCATCTGGTCCAGACCAATTATGGGCATGCCTCACGGCCGCTCCTCGCCGTGCGGCACGTGACCCCGGCCGGGAATCACAGGAACGGGCCGCGCCCCCTGGCGGGCGCG
>NZ_ML123048.1:335789-353765 GCF_003846175.1 Streptomyces sp. ADI95-17
CGAGCCGTGCGATCCGCCCGTTGTCTCACCCCGCTGGGAGCTGCCCCATGAGACGTCCAAGAAGAGTCGGCGCCGTCCTGAGCGCCTTGGCCACCGTCGTCGCGTCCGCAGGTCTGATCCTCGGATCGGGCGCCGGCGCACAGGCCGCCGCGACCGCCGCCACTCCCCTGCCCGCGCACGTCTTCGCCCCGTACTTCGAGGCGTGGAACGGCGACAGCCCGGCCGCGCTCTCACAGGCGTCCGGCGCCAAGTACTTGACCATGGCCTTCATCCAGACGGAGGCCCGCGGTTCCTGCACCCCCTACTGGAACGGCGATTCGGGCACGCCCATCGCCCAGTCCGAGTTCGGCGCCGACTTCACCACCATGCGGTCCCGCGGCGGCGATGTGATCCCGTCGTTCGGCGGCTACACGGCCGACAACGGCGGCACCGAGATCGCCGACAGCTGTACGAGTGTCGACTCCATCGCGGCGGCCTACGAGAAGGTCATCACGACCTACGACGTGTCCCGTCTCGACATGGACATCGAGGACAACTCGCTGGAGAACAGCGCCGGGATCGACCGCCGCAACAAGGCGATCAAGAAGGTGCAGGACTGGGCCGCCGCCAACGGGCGCTCGGTGCAGATCTCGTACACCCTGCCCACCACCACGAGCGGTCTGGCCGACAGCGGTCTCGCGGTGCTGGAGAACGCGGTGTCCAACGGTGCCAAGGTCGATGTCGTGAACCTCATGACCTTCGACTACTACGACGGCGCCCCGCACAACATGGCGCAGGACACCCAGACGGCGATCACCGGGCTCAAGGGCCAGCTGGCCGATCTGTACCCGTCGAAGACCGACGCCCAGCTGTGGGGCATGACCGGCATCATCGAGATGCCGGGCATCGACGACTACGGCCCGGCCGAGACGTTCACCACGGCCGACGCCACCTCGGTCTACAACTGGGCCGTCGCCAAGGGCCTCAGCACCCTGTCGTTCTGGGCACTCCAGCGCGACAACGGCGGCTGCCCCGGCACCGGGGGCAGCGACACCTGCTCTGGCATCGCACAGGACACCTGGTACTTCGCCCACACCTTCGCCCCGTTCACGGGCGGTGGCACCGGGCCGGTGACGGACGACTACTCGGTGGCCGTGGCCCCCGGTTCGGCGACGGTCGCCCCCGGTGGCTCCACGACGGCGACGGTGAACACGGCGGTCACCTCCGGCAACGCGAAGACCGTGGCGCTGACGACGAGCGGCGCGCCCGCCGGTGTGACGGCGACGCTCAGCCCGACCTCGGTCACCGCGGGCGGGACGTCGAAGCTGACGGTCGCCGCTTCGGCGTCCGCCGCCCCCGGCACGTACCGGATCGAGGTGACCGGCACGGCGGGCACGCTCAGCCACGCGGCGGCCCTCACCCTCACGGTGTCGGGCCCGGGCGGCGGCACCGGGGCCCTGGTCAACGGTGACTTCGAGTCGGGTTCGCTCGGCCCCTGGACGTGCGAGTCCGGTGGCGCGGTCGTCTCCACCCCGGTGCACGGCGGTACGCACGCACTCGCCGCGGCGGCCACCGCGTCGCAGACCGGCGAATGCACGCAGACGCTCACCCTGTCACCCAACACCAAGTACACACTGAGCGGTTGGGTGCAGGGCAACTACGGCTACCTCGGCGTGCGGGGCGACGCCACGGCCGACGTCTGGGGCTCGTCGAGCGGTTACGCCAAGCAGTCGGCCGCCTTCACCACCGGCTCCACCGGCAAGGTGACCGTCTATCTGCACGGCTGGTACGGGCAGGGCACGGTGTACGCGGACGACTTCTCCGTCACTTCCTGACCCCACGAGCCGTCCGGGACTTCCCGGCTCCGGAGGCGGGCGGCCTCCGGAGCCGGGAACAGCACCGCGCCCGGGCGCTCCCGGGCAGTTCGGTGTTCTCAGGCCGCCACCACGCCGCTGCGCAGCGATCCGATGCCTTCCACCTCGACCTCCACGCGGTCGCCCGGCCGCAGGAAGCGGTCGGAGAAGACACCCGCACCGCGCGGTGAGCCGGTGCAGATCACGTCGCCCGGCTCAAGGGTCTGATATCGCGAGAGGAACGAGATCAGCTCGGGCAGGCGGTGGATGAGGCTGCTGGTGCGATCGTCCTGGCGCAGCTCGCCGTTGACCCGGGTCCGGATGCACAGGTCGAACGGCTCGGCGAACTCGTCCCCGGTCACCAGACAGGGCCCGAGCGGCTTGAAGGTGTCGAAGCTCTTGGAGACACCGATGGACGCGGTCGGATCACCGGACATGGCGCGGCGCTGGATGTCCCGGGCCGAGACGTCGTTGACGACCGTCAGACCGGCAAGGTATTTCCCGGCGTCCGACGTCGCCACGGCCGTGGCGGTGCGGCCGATCACGGCGGCCACCTCGCCCTCGTAGTCGACCTCGGCGGCCGCGACGGCCGGGAGGACGATCGGCTCCGACGGCGCGATCACCGCGGATCCGGCCACGACCTGGAAGTTCGGCTCCTCCGGTATCCGGACAGGGCCCCTGCCCATCGCCGCCAGCATCTCCAGCGCCTCCTCGGCATGGCTGCGGTAGTTGAGGCCGACGATGAGGACCTTGCCGGGGCGGCGAACCGGCGCGAGGACCCTCACCTCGCCGAGTGCGACCTGGCGCACCGTCCTCGCCGATCGCGCCGCCACGACGCCGGGACCGCGCAGCAGCGCGCCCAGCTCGTCGAAGGGCAGATCGAGCAGGGACAGCTCCCCCTCGCGGTCCTCCCTGGCGATGCCTTGATCGGTGCTGTACAGACGCATCACGAACTCCCTCGTTCGACCGGCCCACGCTCTCTTGCCCTCAAGTCAAGAGACATCTTGTTCGAGAGTCAAGAGGTGAGCCGGAGACCACGAGGCACCCACCCGTGCCGCCCGCAGGCGCGGGGCACTCCCGGCATAGGCTTCCGTTCCATGCCACGCAATCGACAGCAGATTCCGAAGGCCGAGCGCGAGGCCGCGCTGGTCGACCACGCATGGGAGCTCTTCGCCACCCGCGGATACAAGGGGACCAGCCTGGCCGAGGTGGGGCGCGCCGCGGGCGTCGCGGCCAACGCGGTGCGCTGGTACTTCCCCACCAAGGACGACCTCTTCGCCGCCGCACTCGATCACTACGTCACGCAGGTACGGGAGCGCATCGAGGCCGACGAGGAACTCGCCGGGGATCCACAGCGCGAACTGGTGGCACTCCTGCTGGACATGGAGCCGTACCGGGGGCTGCACCGGGAGGCCTACGAACGGATCGGCGACTCGGAGGCGCTCGCCGGAACGTACGGGCAGATCCAGGAGTGGCTCGAAGGGCGCCTGCTGGCCGCCATCACCGGCGAACTGCCGGCCGACGCCGATGTCGGCCTGATCGCGGACACCGCCCATGTGCTCTTCGAGGGCCTGCTGGTCAGCGTCCGGCGCCTGGACCGCCCCACCGCGGAGGTCGTCCAGCTCCTGACCGAGGCACTCACGGCGGCCGCGGCCGCACGCTGCGGCGCCGGCGGATGACAGAACGCGCGCCCGCGCGCCCCACCGAGTAGGAGCGACATCGAGCCGAGCATCCCGGGACAGCCGGAATGCCACCTTCCGGAGACCTCACGACCCGTACGCGACCCCCTCTTGTCTCTCATACAAGAACGCGCCTATGCTGCTCTTGCATGCCAGACAAGAAGGCGTCATGCCTACGACCAGGAGGTCGCTCCCATGGCTTCTCCGAGCAAACTCGCCCATGTCGTTCTCAAGACCGGTCAGCTGACAACCATGACCGAGTGGTACGTACGCGTCCTGGAGGGACGCGTCACCTTCGCCAACGACTCCCTGGCCTTCCTCACGTACGACGATGAACACCACCGGATCGCGCTGATCTCCACCGGGGCGTCGGAGCGCCCGGGCGAGGGGCACACCGGCCTGCACCACACGGCGTTCACGTACAGCACGCTCGCGGATCTGCTCGGCACCTACCGGCGGCTGAACGCGGAGGGGATCCACCCCTTCTGGTGCGTCAATCACGGCCCGACCACCTCGATGTACTTCGAGGACCCCGACGGCAATCACATCGAACTCCAGATCGACAACTTCGCCACCGAGGAGGCGCTCCACGAGTGGTTCGCCTCGGGTGCCTTCGAGGAAGATCCGATCGGTACCCGATTCGACCCCGACGAGCTGGTCCGCCGTTTCGAGTCCGGTGAGCCCTTCGCCGAGCTGGTCAAGCGCTCATGACGGCCGCCGACACTCCCGTGCTCATCGTCGGCGCCGGTCCCGTCGGACTGGCCACGGCGCTGGTACTGGGCCGGCACGGCGTGCCCAGCGTCGTGTGCGAACAGTACGGGGGCATCAATCCGCATCCCCGTGCCCATGTCGTCAACACCCGGTCGATGGAACTGCTGCGGAGCTGGGGAATCGCGGACGCGGTCCGCGCGGACTCGGTGGACCCCCGGTGGGCGCTGAACATCCAGTGGAAACAGACCCTCTCGGGTTCCGAACTCGGCCGGATCAACATGGCCGAGGGGCACGGCGAGCAGATGCTCCGGCGCATCGACGCCTCCCCCGAGATGATCACCTCCTGCGCCCAGGACCGCGTACAACAGCACCTCCTCGACGCGGTCCTCGCCCAGGGCATGGCGACCGTCCGCTACAACACCACCGTCCTCGACGTCGCGGACCGGGGCGACGCGGTCGATGTCACCGTGAAGAGCGGGCAGTGCGAACAGACACTCCGTGCCCGCTACGCCGTCGCCGCGGACGGGGCGGCCGGTGGCGTACGGGAGAAACTCGGCATCACGACCGAGGGCTCGCCGGTCCTGGGCCATCAGCTGAACATCTACTTCCACGCGGACCTGTCACCCTGGACCGAGGCCGATCCGGCCCTGCTCATCTGGGCCGTCAACACCGCCTCCCCCGGCGTCTTCATCGGGATGGACGGTGTCCGCAGATGGACGTTCCAGCGGAGCTTCGATCCGGCCACCGAGTCGCCCGGTGACTACTCGCCCGAACGGTGCGCCCGGATCATCCGGGAGGCCGTCGGCGTGGACGAACTGGAGGTGGACATCCGGTCCGTGGGCCCCTGGACGATGGTGGCACGGACCGCCGAACGGTACCGGAGCGGCCGGGTCTTCCTCGCGGGCGACGCCGCCCACCAGTTCCCCCCGACCGGCGGTCTGGGCATGAACACCGGACTGTCCGACGCGGACAACCTCGGGTGGAAGCTCGCCGCGGTGCTGGGCGGGTGGGCTCCCGAATCCGTGCTCGACAGCTACGAGAGCGAACGCCGCCCGGTCGCCGTCGCCAACGCCCGCCACAGCGTCCTCAACGCGACGAAGATGGCCGAGGCGGGGATCGGGCCGGACACGGCCGGCATCGCCGCCCGGCTCGAAAGCCCGGACCCGGAGATCGCCGCGGCCGAGCGCCGGCGGCTCGCGGCGGCCATCCCTCCGCAGCGGCCGCATTTCGACTCCCTCGGCCAGGAGATCGGATACGTCTACGGAGCCGGAGGGCACACCGAGGAGGAGACCGGTGCCCCTCTCCCGGCGACGGAGTACTCACCCGCCCCGGTCCTCGGTGCGCGGCTCCCGCACGCCTGGGTCGAACGCGACGGTGCCCTGCTGTCGACGCACGATCTCCTCTTCCCGGGCTTCACGCTGATCACTGGGCCGGCCGGCGCTCAATGGGCCGCGGCGTTCGCGGAGACCGCCGGTGATGTTCCGGCCCGGACGGTCGTCGTGGGCCGGGACATCACCGTCGTCGACGGCTCTCTCCTGGAACGCCTCGGGATCACCGAGGACGGAGCCGTCCTCGTACGCCCGGACAGCCACATCGCATGGCGCAGCGGCGACGGCTCGCCCCTGTCGCCCGGCACCGCCCTCTGCGAAGTGCCGGACGCCTCGCCCCGGTCCGCATAACCGCTTCGAGCCGGACGGTTCGCGCGGCGCCGGTCCTTCGGGGTCCTCTCGGAGGACCGGCGCCGCGGACCACCGACGCACCTTCGGAGGAAAGCACGTGGTGACTCAGAAAACAGCACGGCCCACGCTCCAGGACCGATTCACGCGTGAGGAGGGCACCCTTCATCTCACCGGGATCCAGGCACTGGCCAGGCTCCCGCTCGACCTGCGCCGGTCGGACCTTCGCGCCGGCCGCAGCACCGCCGGTTTCGTGTCCGGGTACGAGGGGTCGCCCCTGGCCGGCTACGACATGGAACTCGAACGCTGCCGGTCACAACTCGACGCGCACGACATCGTCTTCCGCCCCGGGGTCAACGAAGAACTGTCCGCCACGGCGGTCCAGGGCACGCAGCTCGCCGCGATGCAGCAGGACAAGCGGGTCGACGGCATCACGGGCATCTGGTACGGCAAGTCCCCCGGCCTGGACCGTGCCTCGGACGCCATCCGGCACGCCAACCTGATGGGCACACACCCCGACGGCGGCGTACTCGCCCTGGTCGGCGACGACCCGGCCGCGAAGTCCTCGACCGTGCCCGGAGCGTCCGAACTGCTCCTGGCCGACCTCGGGATCCCCACCCTCTACCCGTCGGACCCGCAGGAGGCGCTCGACTTCGGACTGCACGGCGTGGCCATGTCCCGTGCCAGCGGGCTGTGGGTCGCCCTGAAGATCGTGACCGCCGTCGCCGACGGCTCCGGCACCGTCGACGTGCGGGCCGGGCGCGTCTCGCCCCTCGCGCCCGCGCTCCCGGCCGGTGGCACACCGTACCGGCACCGGGTGACCGCCCACATGGTGCAGCCGGCGCTCGGCGAGCTGGAACGCAGCCGGGACGGCGTCCGGCTGGAGATCGCCCGCCGCTACGCCGCCGCCAACGGCCTCAACCGGATCACCCGGCAGGGCCGGGACGACCGCGTCGGCATCATCGCCCCCGGCAAGACCTTCCTCGACCTTCGCCAGGCCCTGCGCATCCTCGGACTCGACGACACCGAACTGGAGCGGCGCGGGATCCGGCTGCTCCACCTCGGCATGATCCACCCGCTCGAACCGTCGGTGGTGGAACGGTTCGCGGCCGGTCTGAGCCACATCATCGTGGTGGAGGAGAAGCGTCCGCTGATCGAGACCGCGGTCAAGGACCTGCTCTACGGCAGGCCCGCCATGCCGGCCGTCTCCGGGAAGCGCGCGCCCGACGGCAGTGTGTTCATCCCCGCGGACGGCGAGCTGGGCCCCGATCTGATCGCCGCCCGGCTCGCCGTCCGGCTGGTCTCCATCGGCGATTTCCCCACCGTGCGGCGCTGGTCGGAGACCTCCCGGCCGAGGCCCAGCCGTGTGCGGCTGCCGCTGCTGACCCGTACGCCCTACTTCTGTTCCGGCTGCCCGCACAACGTCTCGACGCAGACGCCCGAGGGGTCCACCGTCGGTGCCGGGATCGGCTGCCACGCCATGGTCACGCTGATGGACCCGGCCCAGGCCGGAGACGTGATCGGCATGACGCAGATGGGCGGGGAGGGCACCCAGTGGATCGGCATGCAGCCGTTCCTCGAACGGAAGCACCTGATCCAGAACCTGGGGGACGGCACCTTCCACCACTCCGGCAGCCTCGCCGTCCGGGCGGCGGTCTCCGGCGGAGTGAACATCACCTACAAGCTGCTGTACAACTCGGCGGTCGCCATGACCGGCGGGCAGCGGCCCGTCGGCGTCATGCCCGTGCCGGCGATCTGCGCGGCGCTCCTCGCCGAGGGGGTCGGGCGGATCATCGTCACCACCGAGGATCCCTCGCGCTACCGAAGGGTGAGGCTCCCCAAGGGCGTTCAGGTGTGGCACCGCGACCGGCTGACCGAGGCGCAGGAGACCCTCGCGCGGGTTCCCGGGGTGACCCTGCTCATCCACGACCAGGAGTGCGCCACCGAACTCCGCCGCAAGCGCAAGCGCGGGCTGGCGGCGGACCCCGCCGAGCGGGTGGTGATCAATGAGCGGGTCTGCGAGGGGTGCGGCGACTGCGGGCAGAAATCCAACTGTCTGTCGGTCCAGCCCGCGGACACCGAGTTCGGACGCAAGACCCGGATCGACCAGTCCTCCTGCAACAAGGACTTCAGCTGCCTGAAGGGCGACTGTCCCTCGTTCCTCACCGTCGTCCCCGCCAAGGGGAGAGCGGCCTTCGCCCCGGTGCCGATGCCGGACCCCGCGGCGCTCCCCGAGCCGCCGGGCAACGAGCCCGCCTCGCACACCACGCGCATCACCGGGGTGGGCGGCTCCGGAGTCATCACCCTGGCGCAGATCCTGAGCACCGCGGCGTCACTCGCCGGCCGTCACGTCCGGGCCCTGGACCAGACCGGCCTGGCGCAGAAGGGCGGTGCGGTGGTCTCCGACATCAAGATCACCCGGGAGCCGGTGGCGCAGTCGAACAAGGCGGCCGACGAGGAGTGCGATCTCTATCTCGGCTGCGACCTGCTGGTCGCGGCGGATCCCGGTCAGCTGTCCGCCGCGACCCCGGCGCGGACCGTGGCGGTCGTCTCCACGGCCGAGGTTCCGACCGGGCAGATGGTGACCGACACGACGGTGTCCTTCCCCGCCGTCGAACCGATCAAGGAACGCATTCGTGCGGTGGCCGACCGGGCCGTCTTCCTCGACGCGCGCCATCTGGCCGACTCCCTGCTGGGTGAGGACCAGTTCGCCAATCTGCTGCTCGCCGGGGCGGCCTACCAGACCAGTGCGCTGCCCCTGCCCGCGGAGTCCATCGAGGAGGCGATCACCCTCAACGGGGTGAGGGTCGAGGACAATCTCAAGGCGTTCCGGCTCGGCCGGCAGGCCGTCGGCGACCCCGTCGGCTTCGCCGCGACCCTGAAGCGCGAGAGCGGCGCCCCGGCACCGGAGACCGCCGCCTCCGCCTCGGCGCGCGGTGTGATCGCGCTGGTGGACACCGCTCCGGGGTCGGAGCTCAGGCGCCTGCTGGAGGTCCGGGTGCCGGATCTCATCGGCTACCAGAACACGGCCTACGCGACGCGGTACGCCCAGGGTGTCGAGCGGGTGCGCCGGATCGAGGCCGAGCGTGTCCCCGGCTCGACCGCGCTGACCGAGGCGGTGGCCCGCCACCTGTACAAGCTCATGGCCTACAAGGACGAGTACGAGGTGGCGCGCCTCTCCCTCGATCCGGCCGTGGAACGAGACGTACGGGCGAGGTTCGGGGAGGGCGCCCGGATGTCCTACCGTCTCCACCCGCCCGTGCTCCGCGCGCTCGGGATGGACCGGAAGATCGTGCTCGGCCCGTGGTTCAGGCCCGTCTTCCGCGTGCTCGCGGCGATGCGCCATGTCAGGGGTACGTGGCTGGACCCGTTCGGTGCCGCCCGGATGCGCCGGGTCGAACGGGCGTTGGTCGTCGAGTACGAGGACATGATCGCCCGCGCTTGCCTGGGGCTGGGCCCGGACAACCACGCCCTGACGGTCGAACTCGCCGAACTGCCCGACATGGTGCGGGGGTACGAGGACATCAAGACGGCGGCAGTCGCCCGGTACCGTGCCGAAGCCGCCGGGCTCCTGGAACGGCTCGGGCAGCCGCTCCAGGACGCTGCCGCGACGGGCACGCCGGCCGGGTAGTCACGGGGCGGCCCCGGCACCGGGGCCGCCCGAGCCGTCCTCCCGGACGGGCGGCTCTAGCGGCGCACCTTGCGGGTGGCGCGCAGCCACTCCTTGTTCATGGCGGAGATCGACGGCAGCGGGATGCCCTTGGGGCAGGCGGTGGCGCACTCGCCGGTGAGCGTGCAGCCGCCGAAGCCCTCGCTGTCCATCTGGCCGACCATGTCGAGCACCCGGGTCTCGCGCTCCGGGGCACCCTGCGGCAGCACGTTGAGGTGGTTGATCTTCGCCGAGGTGAAGAGCATCGCCGAGCCGTTGGGGCAGGCCGCCACGCAGGCGCCGCAGCCGATGCACTCGGCGTGCTCGAACGCGAAGTCGGCGTCGGGCTTGGGCACCGGGGCGGCGTGTGCCTCCGGGGCGGTGCCGGTGGGGGCGGAGATGTAGCCGCCCGCCTGGATGATCCGGTCGAAGGCCGAGCGGTCCACGACCAGGTCCTTGACGACCGGGAAGGCGGAGGCGCGCCACGGTTCGATGTCGATCGTGTCGCCGTCCTCGAAGGACCGCATGTGGAGCTGGCAGGTGGTGGTGCGCTCGGGGCCGTGGGCATCGCCGTTGATGACGAGGCTGCACGCGCCGCAGATCCCCTCGCGGCAGTCGTGGTCGAAGGCGACGGGGTCGTCGCCGGCGAGGATGAGCTCCTCGTTGAGGGTGTCGAGCATCTCCAGGAACGACATGTCCTGCGAGATGCCGTCCACCTCGTAGGTGGACATGGTGCCGGGTGCGTCGGCGTTCTTCTGGCGCCAGACGCGCAGGGTGAGCTTCATGCGTAGCTCCGCTGAGTGGGGTGGACGTACTCGAAGACGAGGTCTTCCTTGTGCAGGACGGGGGCCCGGCCGGTGTCGGAGAACTCCCAGGCGGCGGCGTAGGAGAACTCCTCGTCCCGGCGGGCGGCTTCGCCGTCCGGGGTCTGCGACTCCTCGCGGAAGTGGCCGCCGCAGGACTCGGCGCGGTGCAGTGCGTCGAGGCACATGAGCTCGGCGAGCTCCAGGTAGTCGACGATGCGGTTGGCCTTCTCCAGCGACTGGTTGAACTCGTCGCCGGTGCCGGGGACCTTGATGCGCCGCCAGAACTCCTCGCGGATCTGCGGGATGCGTTCGAGCGCCTTGCGCAGTCCGTCCTCGGTGCGGGCCATGCCGCAGTGCTCCCACATGAGTTCACCGATCTCGCGGTGGAAGGAGTCGGGGGTGCGGTCGCCGTCGACTGCGAGCAGCAGGTTCAGCCGGTCCTCGGTGTCGGCGACGGCCTCCTCGACGGCGGGGTGCGAGGCGTCCACCGGTTCGTGGTGCGGATTGCGGGCGAGGTAGTCGTTGATCGTCGACGGGAGGACGAAGTAGCCGTCGGCGAGGCCCTGCATCAGCGCGGACGCGCCGAGCCGGTTGGCGCCGTGGTCGGAGAAGTTGGCCTCGCCGATGGCGAAGAGGCCCGGGACGGTGGTCTGGAGGTCGTAGTCGACCCAGAGACCGCCCATCGTGTAGTGCACGGCCGGGTAGATCCGCATCGGGGTCTCGTACGGGTTCTCCGCCGTGATCCGTGCGTACATGTCGAAGAGGTTGCCGTACTTCTCCTCGACCTTGTCGCGGCCCATCCGCTGGATGGCCTCGGCGAAGTCCAGGTAGACGCCCTGGCCGCCTGGGCCGACGCCGCGCCCCTCGTCACAGACGTTCTTCGCGGCGCGGGAGGCGATGTCCCGGGGCACGAGGTTGCCGAAGGCGGGGTAGATGCGCTCCAGGTAGTAGTCGCGCTCGTCCTCGGGGATCTCGTTCGCGGGGCGGTCGTCGCCCTTGGCCTTCGGGACCCAGATCCGGCCGTCGTTGCGCAGCGACTCGCTCATCAGGGTCAGCTTGGACTGGTGGTCGCCGGTGCGCGGGATGCAGGTGGGATGGATCTGGGTGAAGCAGGGGTTGGCGAAGTACGCGCCGCGGCGGTGGGCGCGCCAGACGGCCGTGGCGTTGGAGTTCATGGCGTTCGTCGACAGGTAGAAGACGTTGCCGTAGCCGCCGCTGGCCAGCACGACCGCGTCGGCGAAGTACGTGTCGATCTTCCCGGTGACGAGGTCGCGGGCGACGATCCCGCGGGCCTTGCCGTCGACGACGATCAGATCGAGCATCTCGGTGCGGGCGTGCAGTTCGACGTTGCCCGCGGCGATCTGCCTGGACAGTGCCTGGTAGGCGCCGAGCAGGAGCTGCTGTCCGGTCTGGCCCCGGGCGTAGAAGGTGCGGGAGACCTGGACGCCGCCGAAGGAGCGGTTGTCGAGGAGGCCGCCGTACTCGCGGGCGAAGGGGACGCCCTGGGCGACGCACTGGTCGATGATCTCGACGGAGATCTGGGCGAGGCGGTGGACATTGGACTCGCGGGCGCGGAAGTCGCCGCCCTTGACGGTGTCGTAGAAGAGCCGGTGGATCGAGTCGCCGTCGTTGCGGTAGTTCTTCGCGGCGTTGATGCCGCCCTGGGCGGCGACCGAGTGGGCGCGGCGGGGCGAGTCCTGGAAGCAGAACTGGACGACGTGGTAGCCCTGTTCGGCCAGGGTCGCACCGGCCGAGCCGCCGGCCAGTCCGGTGCCGACGACGATGACGGTGTGCTTGCGGCGGTTGGCCGGGTTGACCAGCTTGGCCTGGAAGCGGCGGGTGTCCCAGCGCTCGGCGACGGGGCCCTCGGGGGCCTTGGTGTCGACGACGGGCGCGCCGGTCTCGTAGTGCGAGTAGTCGGTCATGTCAGCTCACGACTCCGGTCATGACGGCGACGGGTACGCAGATGAAGCCCAGCGTCAGCACGGCGGCAAGGGCGTTGGCGATGGTCTTGAGGACGCGGTCACGGGTCGCGCTTCCCGCGCCGAGGGTCTGGGCCGCGCTCCAGAAGCCGTGCTGGACGTGGAGTCCGAGGGCGAGCATGGCGACGATGTAGATGGTGTTGCCGTACCAGGTGGAGAAGGTGTCGATGACGTTCTGGTACGGGTGCCCGGACTGGAATCCGCCGGGGTGCACGGTGCCCGTCGTCAGGTCGAGGATGTGCCAGACGATGAAGAGGCCGAGGATGATCCCGCCCCAGCGCATCGTCCGGGTGGCATAACTGGCGCGCGGCTTCCTGTGCACGTACTTGGCGGGGCGCGCCCGGATGTCGCGGCGGCTCAGCTGGTACGCGGAGACCGCGTGCAGCACCACTGCCGCGACGAGCACGACGCGGACGATCCACAGGGCCCACTCGTAGTGCAGGAAGGGCTCGCCCATGGTCCGCAGCCAGTGCGCGTAATGGTTGAACTCGCCGGACCCGAAGAAGATCTTCAGGTTGCCGATCATGTGGACGACCAAGTAGAGGAGCATGATCAGGCCGCTCACGGCCATGACCGTCTTCTTGCCGAGGGACGAGTCCCAGAGCGTACGCGTCATGGACGGCCGTCGGTCCGTCCGGGTTGCCAATGCCATGGACACGACGCTAGGACCGATCCACCTCATCAGTCCAAGACATGGAGTGGCTCATGTTCATAGGCTTGGACTATCGTGGCCGATCGAGGTGGGCGTATGCAGTTCCAGCAGCTGATGTATTTCGTGGCCGTGGCCGAGACCCGGCACTTCACCCGTGCCGCCGAGGAGGTGCATGTCTCGCAGCCTTCGCTCTCCCAGCAGATCCGGGCGCTGGAGAGTGAGCTGGGGGCGGAGCTGTTCAGCCGGGCGCGCGGCAACATCACGCTCACCGACGCGGGCGAGGCCCTGCTGCCGCTGGCCCGCCGGATCCTCGCGGACGCGGACACCGCACGCCACGAGGTGCAGGAGCTGGCTCAGCTGCGCCGGGGACGGGTCCGGCTCGGTGCCACCCCCAGCCTCTGCACCGGCCTGCTCCCGGACGTGCTGCGCGCCTTCCACGACCGGCATCCGGGGATCCAGCTGCTGCTGGAGGAGGGCGGCTCGCTCGACCTGGTGCGGGAGCTGGCGCGCGGCGCGCTCGATCTCGCGCTGGTGGTGCTGCCGCTGCCCGCCGCGTCCCCCGCGCTCACGACGGTGGAGCTGCTCCAGGAGGACCTGGTCGTGGTGTCGTCCGCACGGGCCCCGCGGCCCGGCCGGGGCGGGAGCGTACGGATCGCCGATCTCCAGGGCGCACCGCTGGTGATGTTCCGGCACGGCTACGACCTGCGGGAGCTGACGGTCTCCGCCTGCCGGGCGGAGGGCTTCGAGCCGTCGTTCACGGTGGAGGGCGGCGAGATGGACGCCGTGCTCGGCTTCGTCCGGGCGGGGCTCGGGATCGCGGTGGTGCCGAGCATGGTGGCCGTCCGGTCCGGCCACGGTCTGCGGACCACCCCGCTGGCCCGTCCGGGGCTGCGGCGCACGATCGCGCTCGCGCACCGCAGCGACGTGGCCCCGCCGCGCGCGGCACGCGAGCTGCAGAAGGTGCTGCTCGCCGCCGGACGGGCCTGAGCGGGCCCGTCCGGCGGGAGCGGGTGCGGGACGGGCGCGGGGCCCGCCCCGCCTCACACCGCGTCGGCCAGCAGCAGCGAGTGGATCCGGTCCGGTGCGCCCGGCCGGGCGTAGTACCAGCCCTGTGCCGTGTCGCAGCCCAGCTTGCGCAGCTGCTCGGCTTGGGCGCCGGTCTCCACGCCCTCGACCGTGACCGCGAGGTCCAGGCTGTGCGCCAGGGAGACGATGCCCTCGACGATCTTCAGATCGACCGGGTCCGCCGGATGCTGCTGCATGCCCATGGTGAAGGAACGGTCCAGCTTGAGCACGCTCACCGGCAGCCGGCGCAGATTCGCCAGGTTCGAGTACCCGGTGCCGAAGTCGTCGAGCGCTATGTCGACCCCCATTTCGGCCAGTTGCCGCAGCGGCTTGAGCAGGTCGTCGTCCGCGCCGATGAGCGCGGACTCGGTGACCTCCAGGCAGAGCGCCCCGGGTTCGAGCCCCGAGCGCTCCAGCACGTCGACCGTCTCGGCGACCAGCCGCGGATGGTGCAGCTGGGTCGGTGAGAGGTTGACGTTGATCCGCAGCGGGCCGCCGTCGGTGTGCCGCCGCTGCCAGAAGTTGGCCTGCCGTACGGACTCCTCCAGCACCCAGCGGCCCAGCGGCACGATCAGTCCGGTGTGCTCGGCGAGCGGGATGAACCGGTCCGGGCCGAGCACCCCGTGCTGCGGGTGGCACCAGCGCACCAGCGCCTCCGCACCGTGCACCGTGCCGTCGCCGAGGTGGACGAGCGGCTGGTACTCGATGAAGAACTCGCCGCGTTCCAGGGCGGCGGGCAGTGCGGTGGTCAGCCCGTGCCGGGTGATGGCGCGGGCGTCGGCCTCGGCGTCGGCGAGTTCGAACCGGTTGCCGCCCGCCGACTTGGCCCGGTACATCGTGATGTCGGCGCTGCGCAGCACCTCGGCCGCATTGCGTTCGCGGGCGGGGCCCTCGACGACCCCGATGGAGCCCCGTACGGTCAGCTCACGGCCGTCCAGGCGGATCGGGGTGCCGAGCACGCCGAGGATGCGGCAGGCCAGTTCGACGACCTCCGTCTCGGTCCCGGGTCCGGTGGTCAGGGCCACGAACTCGTCGCCGCCCAGCCGCGCGACCATCTCGCCGGGCGCGGTCGCACAGCTCTGCAGCCGGTCGGCGACCTCGACCAGCAGCCGGTCCCCCGACGCGTGGCCGAGGCTGTCGTTGATCGCCTTGAAGCCGTCCAGGTCGAGGTAGCAGAGGCCGAAGCGGCTGCCGTCCTCGGCGGACAGTGCCTTCTCCAGCCGCTCGAAGAACAGCGTCCGGTTGGGCAGGCCGGTGAGCGCGTCGTGGGTGGCCTCGTACCGCAGCCGCAGATTGAGCAGCCGGCGCTCGGTGGTGTCCTCCATCAGCGCCAGCTGGTACTGCGGCTCGCCCTCGGCGTCACGCAGCAGCGACACCGTCAGATTGGTCCACAGCACGGTGCCGTCGTTGCGGTAGTACGGCTTCTCGACCCGGTAGTGCTCGCGTTCGCCGCGCACCAGCTCGTCGTAGTACTTCCACACGTGCGGCGAGTCCTCGGGGTGGACCCACTCGTTGACCTTGTGGCTGCGCACATGGTGGTCGAGCCCGCCGAACATCCGGGTGAGGGTGTCGTTGACCTCCAGGACGTTGCCGGCCAGGTCGGCGATGCCGATGCCGATGGCCGCGTCCTTGAAGACGGCGCGGAACCGTGCCTCGGTCGCGTGCAGCGCGTGTTCGGCGTCGGTGCGCGCGGTCAGCGCGGAACGCGCGATGGCCTCCTGCTCGACGAGGGTGCGCTCGCGCAGCGCCTGGGTGAAGCCACCCGCGAGGGTGTGCTGGATCCGGGCGCAGCGGGCCCTGCTGTCCTCGGTCGACAACGCCGTCACGCCGTTGCTTCCGCAGTAGAGCACCAGATACGAGTCGATCACGCCGAGCGTGCTGCTGAGCGCGTCCGGGTCGGTGCAGTGCGCGGAGACGAGGGCGGCACCCACTTCGCCCGCCGGTGCCGCGTCGAAGGGCCGGGCGTGCAGGATGTCGCTGAGATCGCGGGCCAGCGGCAGCAGATGCTGTTCGAACTCGGTGCGCGTCAAGGAGGTGGCCGTCGAGGGGAAGATGGCCCGGCTCCATATGGTGGCGAATCTCCGGAGCCGGTCCTCGGGACCGTCGGGCTCCGTGTCCGGCACACCGGACGACTGGGCGGGGATGCTCACGCCTTGCGTCCCACTCCCGCGAAGCCCGAGAACGCGAATGGGTCCTCCTGCTCCGTCACCACCGGGGCGTCCGGCCGCCAGTGCGGCATCGACACGAGGCCGGGCTCGACCATCTCGTACCCCTCCAAGAAGCGGGCGATCTCGGCGCGGGACCGCATGACCAGGGGGTTGCGGATGTTCTTGTAGACCTCGACCGTGCCGCCCGCCTCTTCCCGGGTGAGCGGAACGCCCTCGTACGAGGCGTGGGTCATGACGACGATGCTGCCGGGAGCCAGTGCTTCGCGCAGTTCGGCGACCGCGCTCTGCGGGTCGTCGGAGTCCTCGATGAAGTGGAGCACCGCGACGAGCAGCAGGGCCACCGGGCGGTCCAGGTCGAGCAGTCCGGTGATCTCCGGGCTTTTCACGATCTCCTGCGGGCGGCGCAGATCGGCGGCGGCGATCACAGCCCGGTCGTTTCCTTCGAGTACGGCCCGGCTGTGCGCGACCGCGACCGGATCGTGATCGACATACGCCACCCGGGCCTCCGGGGCGGCCGCCTGGGCGACTTCGTGAACATTGCCGAAGGTCGGTATTCCGGAGCCGATGTCCAGAAACTGAGTGATGCCCTGGCTCACCGCGTAACGCACGGCTCGGCGCATAAAGGCGCGATTCGCCTGCATGATCTTGGGGAGTCCAGGCATGAACTCCATGGCCTTGCGCGCCGCTTCCCGGTCCACCTCGAAATTGTGCGATCCGCCCAGATAGAAGTCGTACATGCGAGACACGCTCGGCACCGAAATGTCTATGCCTTGCGGTGCCCAGGCGGGACGCTCCATCAATGTCTCCAACAAGTCGCCACGGCGATCCGGCCATGTTCATGGTCAGTGTTGACCAGAGGCTACTGATCGACTGCCAAGAGAGCGAGCGGAAACGGAAATTAGCCGTCCGTTATTGGTCACACACCACTGGCATGTGCAACCACGCCGTCGCTGCGTGTGACATTCGACGCCGGGCGGGGCCGGGGGAGGTGATGCCGGGCACCATGCGGCTTCACAGTCCCGGCCGTTGATGAATCCGGTGATGCAGCCGGTTTCCCAACGGGCATTAGGTCTGGACCGGATGGCGGCCGATGTCCCCGCAGTTGAGTCCGCCGGGTCGATTGATGGTGACAAATGCCTTGGCGGTGACGCCTTTGGAAGCATTCTTTACCAATGAGGCAATGCCCGGTCACTTCAACGGCCGCTTCGTCGGTCGCTTCGTCGATCGCTTCGTCGATCGCTTCGTCGATCGCTCGGTCGCCCGCCCGCCCGGTCATGTCGTGGAACGGGAGCCGGCACAGGGCCGGCCGACCGTTCCGGCCGGGGATCCGCGTCAACCTCCGTACGGCACGTCCCAGTTACGCGCGGCGGCCCCGCCGCCCACGACACCGGGCGCCCGTCCCGTCCCCGCCGGGTCCGCGCTGGTCCCGGGCACTCCCCCGGCGGCAAACACCCGCCGCTCCAGGTCCCCACCATCAGGCGAAACACAGCCTCTGCCTGCGTGTCCCGCGACCGGCCGGAACATGCTCCCGGTCGTGTACGGATCACTCATAGGACGGCTCACGGCAGCCGTCACCCTTCTCTGGCTGCTCTCCGCCCCGGCGCCCGCCGTCGCGGACAGCTGCGCATACGCCTCCATCGGTGAGAACGGGGGCAGTTCGTCGGTCGCCACGTCGGGCGACGGCAGTTGCCACGCGGGCCCGATTCCCGAGCCGACGCCACCACGCACCCCACGGCCGTCGCCTCCGCCACCCCCT
>NZ_ML123048.1:353913-370723 GCF_003846175.1 Streptomyces sp. ADI95-17
CGCGAGCGGAACCCGTGCCCGTGCCGCCACCGCCCGCCCCGCCGCCCACACCCACGCCGGCGCCCACACCCCCTCCCTCGCCCTCCCCCTCACCGTCCGTACGTCCCACACCCCGGCCCGTGGCGCTGCCCACCTACCGCAAGCCACCGGGCAAGGTCGTGCGACGCGGCACCTCCCTGGTCAACCTCACCCTGCTGATCACGGCACCCGCGGTCTTCGCCGTCGCCGTACTGCGTCCCCGCTCCCGCTGACCTCCGGAGGATCACCATGTCGGAATGGCTTGTTCTCGCCCTCGCCATGGGGGCGGCCAGCGCCGTCGTCCTGACCATCGCCGTGCTCAACAACCGCCGGATCGGAGAGGACGACGACCCGTCCGAGACCCCTGACGTCATCGAGTACATGACGATGATGATCGGCGTGGTCTACGCGATCGTGCTGGGCCTCGCCATCGCGGGCGTCTGGGAGGGACGCGGCGCAGCGCAGGAATACGTACGTCAGGAGGCCCAGGCATTGCACGAGGTGAGTGTCCGCTCGGCCGTCTACCCGGCCGATGTGCGCTCCCGGATCCGCGCCGATGTCGATGCCTACGTGCACCATGTCGTCCACGACGAGTGGCGGGCGATGAGCGAGCACGGCACCCTCACCGACGAGGGCACCCGGCTCCTGGCCAAGGTGCGCGCCGATGTCACCGAGTACCGGCCGAGGAACGACCACGAGGGGCAGGCATATCAGCCACTGGTCGACGAGGTGGCCGCGGCCGACGACGCTCGCAGCGCACGCGGGCAGAGCGCCGGTGCGACCATGCCGGGCGTGGTCTGGTTCGGCCTGATCATCGGAGCCCTGGTGACCGTGGGGCTGATGTTCACCTTGCAGATCCGCAGAACCTTCCGCGAACTCCTGCTGGCCGGCCTCTTCAGTGTTCTGATCGCCTTTCTGCTGTTCCTGATCTGGGACTTCGACTCCCCCTTCGGCCGGGAGATCTCGGCCACCGCGGCGCCGTTCCTCGATCTGTTCCCCCATGCGGCGGGCGGATAGCGGTCCGTCGGAACACGGGCGGTGCGCCGCTCGGGCGAACCCGGCGCCCGAGCGGCGCACTCCGATCGCGAGGGTTATGCACGGCTCCTAGCGTTTGGCGCGTCGAGGTGCATTTCTGACGCTTTGTGGAAACTCGTTCCGCAAGTGCTCCTCGGGGATCCGGAGGACTCACCCATGCGCGCAATAGGCGTCGCACCCGTCGCCCTGCTCGGCGCCGCCGCTCTCGCCCTGACCGCTCCGTCCGCAACCGCGTACGCCGCGACGTCAGGAGGCGCGTCCTCCGCGACCGGGTTCACCGTCACTCCGTCGGTGATCACGCCGGGAAGCCAGGTCACCCTGGCCGCCCGGGGGTGCTCCACAACCGCAACCGCCGGCTCCGGCGTCTTCGACACCGTCACCATTCCCGCAGGTGGCTCGGTCAGCGCCACGGTCGACTGGGACGCGAGACCCGGCGCCTCCTACGAAGTGACGTTCAACTGCGGCACGTCGTCCGACTCCACGGCGAAGTCCGGTCTCACCATCGCCGCGGCTCCGGCACCGACCACCCGTTCCACGGTGGCGGCGGCCGGTCCGCAGGGCGGGCCGGGCAACGCCATCGGCACGATGAACGGTGCGAAGATCGCCGCCGGCGCGGCGTTGGCGGTGGCAGCGGCCGCCGGCGCCGTCCAGGCGGCACGCCGTCGCAGGGAGAGCCGATCGCACTGACAGCAGGGGCAGTGCCGACCGAGAAGTCGCCCCGGGTCCCGGTTCGGGACCCGGGGCGACGGCCGTATCGGGCCGGTTGCCGATGTCCGTACCGGCGGGATCGGCCCGAACGCCGCCGATGACGCACCCTCACCGGCCCGGCCGCGGTCGGGAACCGCGCGGACATCTCACGGGTCCGCCCGGTCCGGTCGTGCTCAGCGGCGCCGGGGCACGGTGATCCGGTAGCCGTCGTCGAGCAGTTCGGGCAGATACCGGCGCAGTGCGGTCACGCTCTGCGAACGGTCGCCCCCTGCGTCGTGCGACAGCACGACGACACCGGGGGCGGCCCCCTCCCGGACCCGGCGGACGATGGTGCCGACACCGGGTTCGGTCCAGTCCAGCGTGTCGACGGTCCAGGCCATGGGCTCCATTCCCATGGCGGCACCGATCTCGAAGGAGTTGCGGTTCCACGCTCCGTACGGTGCCCGGTACCAGAGCGGCGCGGCGCCGGTGATCTTCTCGATCACCTCGCTGGTGGGGCCGAGCTCGTCGCGGACACCGGCCCGGGAGAGCCTGGTGACCAGGGGGTGGGTCCAGGAGTGGTTCCCGATGGTGTGCCCGTCCTCGGCGATGGCGCGCACCAGGTCCTGGTTGTCGTTGGCCATTTCTCCGCAGAGGAAGAACATCGCACGGACATCGTGTTCGCGCAGGGTCGCGAGGATGTGCGGGGTGTAGAGCGGGTCCGGGCCGTCGTCGAAGGTGAGCACCATCGCCCGCCCGAGATCGGGCAGCTCCTCGATCGGCCTCGTACGGACCGGCGGCGCCGCCGGGCGGAAACGGGCCGGGGCACCGGCCGTCATGGGCTGGAGGCGGTAGCCGGCCGTCCGGGCCCGGACGGCCGACGGAGGCCCGGCCGACCCGGCCATGGCCGGGTCGAGGTACCGGACCGGCGTCCCGGCCGGATCCGCGACGGTCATGCGCACGGCGGCGGCCGTACCGAGTCCGGCGGCCAGTCGCAGCAGCGTCCTGCGCCCCGGCAGCCTCTGATCACTTTTCATGACCAACTGCTCACACGGCGCCGCTCCCGCCCCCGCCGTCGACACCGGCCGCGGACGGTTTTGCACCCGATGGAGGTATCCCCGGCAGGGCATCCGGCAGCCCCGGCCGAGACCGTGCCGCAGCCCGCTCCGGAGTCGGCCCGGACAGCGGATAGCCTCACTGCCGTGACAGAACCGCAGCCTCATAAGTTCGAACGTGGCACTGATGGTCCGAAAGTGATCGTCGCAGGCCTCGACGGGTCCGATTCCTCCATGCGTGCCGCGGCCTACGCTGCGGGGCTGGCCCGCCGCCAGGGCGCCATGCTCGCCCTCGTCTACGTCCAGCCGGTGCTGCCCGCGGGGGCCGCTCTCGGCGCACCGATCGCCGACGCGACCGGCGAGGTCGCAGAGGGGCTGGTGAGCGAGATCCGGGAGGCGACCCGGCGGATGAAGGACATATGGGATGTGCGCTGGGAGTTCCACACCTTCCGCGGCGACCCCTACAACGGGCTCGTGACCGCGGCGGACGAGCTGAAGGCGGATGCCGTGGTCGTCGGCGCCTCGGAGTCGGCCGGACACCGGTTCATCGGTTCGGTCGCGATCCGGCTGGTCAAGGCGGGCCGTTGGCCCGTCACGGTGGTCCCGTAGGCGTCGCGGAATCCTCCGCTCCGCCGGACGGCACGCCGTCCTCCGCACCGGCTGCGCCTGGGCCATCATGAGCGTCCGTCAGGGACAGCCGTCAGCGGAGAGGTGACTCATGGCAAAGCTCCGAGTGGGCGAGGGTGTACTGCGCCGCAAGCCGATCGAGCACATCGACGAGAAGGGGCCCGCGGGGGACGTCGCCACCCAGCTCACCAGAACGCTCGGGCTGTGGCAGCTCACGGCCATCGGCGTGGGCGGCATCATCGGCGCGGGCATCTTCACCCTGGCCGGCACGGTGGCGAACGGCACCGCCGGTCCCGCGGTACTGCTCTCGTTCCTGATCGCGGGCGTGGCCAGTGCCGCGGCCGCGTTCAGCTACGCGGAGTTCGCGGGCCTGATCCCCAAGGCGGGCTCCGCCTACACCTACGGGTACGCGGTGCTCGGCGAGTTGGTGGGCTGGTTCATCGGCTGGGACCTGCTGCTGGAGTACACGGCGATCGTGGCGGTGGTCGCGATCGGCATCTCCGGCTACTTCAGCTTCCTGCTCGGGGAGATGGGGCTCGAAGTGCCGAAGTGGATGCTGGGCGCGCCCGGCACCGGCGACGGCCACAAGGTGGACCTGTTCGCCGCGCTGCTCTGTCTGCTCGTGGCGTACCTGCTCACCCTCGGGATCAAGAACGCGGCCCGCTTCGAGACCGTCGTGGTCGTCCTGAAGGTCCTGGTCGTCCTGCTGGTCATCGGTGTCGGCGTGTTCCACATCAACACCGCCAACTACAACCCGTTCTTCCCGTTCGGGATCAGCGGGGCCTTCACCGGTGCGGCCACGGTGTTCTTCGCGGTGTTCGGGTACGACGCCATGTCGACGGCGGCCGAGGAGTCCAAGGACGCCCAGCGCCACATGCCGAAGGCGATCCTGTACTCCCTCGCGATCTCCATGGTCCTCTACGTGGCGGCCTGCCTGGTGCTGACGGGGATGCAGAGCTACGAGGACATCGACCCGGAGTCCGGCTTCTCCACGGCCTTCAAGTCGGTGGGGCTCGGCGGGCTCGCCGATGTGATCGCGGTGGGCGCGATCATCGGCATCCTCACGGTGATGTTCACCTTCATGCTCGGCGTGACCCGGGTGTGGTTCTCGATGAGCCGTGACGGACTGCTGCCGAAGTGGTTCGCCAAGACCCACCCGACCCGGCACGTGCCGACCCGGGTGACCTGGATCGTCGGTGCGGCCTCGGCCCTGATCGCCGGTTTCCTGCCGATCGGCGAGGCCGCCGAACTGACGAACATCGGCATTCTGCTGGCGTTCGTCGTGGTGTGCATCGCGGTGATCGTGCTGCGCTACAAGCAGCCGGACCTGCCGCGCACCTTCCGTACCCCCGGCATGCCGTTCGTCCCGGCCCTCGGGGTGGTGTTCTCGATCTGGCTGATCACCTTCCTCCAGTGGCAGACCTGGGTGCGGTTCGTGGTCTGGTTCCTGGTCGGTCTGGTCATCTACTTCGGCTACTCGTACCGGAAGTCGAACATGGCGAAGACGCCCGGAACGGACACGGGGACGAGCTGACCGGTCCGTCGGGCGGAGGCTGCCCGGCCCCCTCGCGCGCACCGCGCCGGCCGCCGCCCGACCGTTCACCGCACCATTCGCCGCACTGTGCGACCGCTCGTCGCACAGGGCCGCCCATCGCCTGTTCCTCGGCGCCCCGATGCGTTCGTATACGCCAGTCGGCAGCGAAGCCGCAGGGACCTCGGCGGGAAGGGCGTTCACGATGACCACCACGACGACCGATGAGCGGGCCCTCACCGACCTCCAGCGGGAGCACGGGCCCGCGCTGCTCCATTTCCTGCTCGGTCTGACCTTCGGCGACCGGCAGCGCGCCGAGGACCTGCTCCAGGAGACCCTGGTCCGGGCCTGGCAGCATCCGGAGGCCTTCGACTCCGCGTACGACTCGATGCGGCCCTGGCTCTTCACCGTCGCGCGGCGGCTCGCGATCGACGCCCGCCGCTCCCGGCAGGCCCGGCCCACCGAGGTCTGCGACGCCGTGCTGGAGACCACGGCGGCCGGGGACGACACCGCGGAGGCCACGGTCTCGGCGCTCGATGTACGCGATGCGGTACGCACCCTCAGCCCGGAACACCGCGCGGTCCTCGTCCAGATGTACTTCCACGGGCTCACCGTGGACGAGACCGCCCGCGCTCTCGGCATTCCGGCGGGCACCGTCAAGTCCCGGTCCTACTACGCGCTGCGCCAGCTCTCCCGCAACCTCCCCGGCTACTCCGGCAGGTCCTCCTCGCGCAGCAGGGCGAGCAGGGAGACGGCCTCCGCGGCCTCCACGTAGTCGGCGGCGCAGCGGTCGCAGGACCGCAGATGACGGGAGACCGTACGGGCCTCGTCGGCCGTGAGCGCGTCGAGTACGTAGGCACCCAGCTCATGGCGCACGTGCGGGCCCTCCCCGGGATCGGCGGTCATCGCATCCTCGTGTCGTCGACGCATCCGGTGGTGACGGATCCTGTCCTTCTGGCCACGCGGGGCGCGCTCCCTCGGTTCAATGCTCCGTGAAGCGCGGTACCGAACAGAGAAAGAGGCGAAACGGGATGCGCCCGGAGCGTCAGGATGGAACCGGTGGGGGCGGCCTGCTGGTTCCGATGGCCTGGATGTACGCGGAGTACATCGCCGATGAGCTGCTGCGGACCGGCGATCTGATGGAGCCGTCCACACTGGAGTACCGCGCGGGGCGCGACGCCCTGGCGCTCACCATATTCCTCTCCGACGGCTCGGTGGCCGACGCGCTGCCCGCGGCCCGGCTGGACGAACTGCGCCTGCTGACGGCGTACGGGGCCACGTGGTGCGGCTGGGTCCGTGAGCGGCTGGGCGCGCTGGACGCGGCCCCGGCGGGCGGGACGGCCGGCCCGGATCCCGATCTGGCGCTGGCCCGCGCGGCCTGGCGGTGGCTGGAGGAGACCGAGCTGCTCGCGGCCGACCTCGACGCGATCGCTCCGCCGCCGTGGGAGCCGGTGGGCGAGGAGCCGGACGTGGAGGAGGCGGCCCAGGTGTGGACGCCGGCCTGGCAGCTGGGGCTGCCGCTGGGGCATCTGGCGATCCATCTCCACTGACGGGAACCGGGCCGGCCGGTCAGGAACCGTGCACACCGGCCCGGTACTTCGGCAGCCGTACGGTGATCTTCATCCCGGCGCCGATGCCCGTCTCGATGACCAGGCCGTAGTCGTCCCCGTACACCTGACGCAGCCGTTCGTCGACGTTGAGCAGTCCGATTCCGGTGGAGTTGCCGCCCTCGCCGCGCAGGATGTGGCGCAGCCGTTCCGGGTCCATTCCGGTGCCGTCGTCCTCGATGACGACCTCGGCCTCGGAGCCGGCGTCCAGGGCGCTGATGGTGATGCGGCTGGAGGTGACGGCGCCTTCGAGGCCGTGCTTGACGGCGTTCTCGACGAGCGGCTGGAGGCAGAGGAACGGCAGGGCGACGGGCAGCACCTCGGGGGCGACCTGGAGGGTGACCAGGAGCCGTTCACCGAAGCGGGCCCGTACCAGTGCCAAGTACTGGTCGATGGAGTGGAGTTCGTCGGCGAGGGTGGTGAAGTCGCCGTGACTGCGAAACGAGTAGCGGGTGAAGTCGGCGAATTCCAGCAGGAGTTCGCGGGCCCGCTCCGGGTCGGTGCGGACGAACGAGGCGATGGCGGCGAGTGAGTTGAAGATGAAGTGCGGGGAGATCTGGGCCCGCAGCGCTCTGATCTCGGCCTCGATGAGCTGGGTGCGGGAGCGGTCGAGTTCGGCGAGTTCCAGCTGTACGCAGACCCAGCGGGCCACCTCTCCGGCGGCCCGCGCCAGCACCGCGGACTCGCGCGGGGCGTAGGCGATCAGGGTGCCCAGCACCCGGTTGTCGACGGTGAGCGGCACGGCGACGGCCCAGCGCAGCGGGCAGTCCAGGTCGTCGCAGTCGCTGCGGAAGGCGGTGTCCCGGCCGCTGGCGAGGAGGTCTCGCACCTGGTCCATGACGTGGCGGCCGTGGTGTTCGCCCGCGCCGTCCCAGACGAGGACCCGGTCGCGGTCGGTGAGACAGAGCGCGTCGGTGCCGAGCAGGGAGCGCAGCCGGCGGGCGGATCTGCGGGCGCTCTCCTCGGTGAGACCGGCGCGCAGCGGGGGCGCGGCGAGCGAGGCGGTGTGCAGGGTCTCGAAGGTGGCGTGCTCGACGGGGGTCCCGACGTCGCTGGTGCGGACGGGCCGGGCGGTGCGCCGGCCGAGCAGGAATCCGGTACCGAGCAGCAGGAGGGCGAGCAGGACGAGTACGGCGTATCCGGCGCCGGTCATCGGTGCCTCCCCGATGTCAGCGCCTCGGGCAGGTGGAAGCGGGTCATGGCGGCGTTGGTGCCGGGGGGTATCCGGCCGGGGGTGGCGAGGGACACCAGGATCATGGCGAGGAAGCCGACCGGCACCGACCAGACGGCGGGCCAGGCGAGCAGGGTGTGCGGCCAGCCCGGCGGGCGGACCGCGCCGCTGACGGTGATGGCGACGGACAGGAACGCGGAGCCGCCGCCGAGCAGCAGTCCGGCGATGGCGCCGGGCGGGGTCAGCCGCCGCCACCAGATGCCGAGGACCAGCAGTGGGCAGAAGGAGGAGGCCGAGACGGCGAACGCCATGCCCACGGAGTCGGCCACCGGCACCCGGCTGACGATCAAGGAACCGCCCAGCGGCACGCACATGGCGAGGACGGTGGCGAGCCGGAAGTGCCGTACGCCGCGCGAGGGGAGCACGTCCTGGGTGATGACCCCGGCGACGGCCATGGTGAGCCCGGAGGCGGTCGACAGGAACGCGGCGAAGGCGCCGCCCGCGATGAGCGCGCCGAGCAGGTCCCCGCCGATCCCGCCGACGATCCGGCCGGGCAGCAGCAGCACGGCCGCGTCCGCGTCCCCGCCGTGGATGAGCTCGGGGGCGTACAGCCGGCCCAGTGCGCCGTAGACCGGGGGCAGCAGGTAGAACACGCCGATCAGGGCGAGTACGGCGACCGTGGTGCGGCGGGCGTCGCGGCCGTTGGGGCTGGTGTAGAAGCGGACGACGACGTGCGGCAGGCCCATGGTGCCGAGGAAGGTCGCGACGATCAGCCCGTAGGTGGCGTACAGCGGGTGGTCGGCGCGGAAGACGGAGAGCTGCTCGTCGAAGCTGACGCGGGGACGTCCGTCGCCCTGCCAGGCGAGTACCAGGAAGATCGCGGGGACGAGGAGCGCGGTCAGCTTCAGCCAGTACTGGAAGACCTGTACGAAGGTGATGGACCGCATGCCGCCCGCGGCGACGGCGATGACGACGACGGACGCGACGAGCACGTCGCCGAGCCAGCCGGGCGCCCCGGTGAGGATCTTGAGCGTCAGCCCGGCGCCCTGGAGCTGCGGTACGAGGTAGAGCCAGCCCGCCGCGACCACGAAGACGCTGACCAGTCTGCGCACCTGCCGTGACTCCAGCCGTCCTTCGGCGAAGTCGGGCAGCGTGTACGCCCCCGAGCGGCGCAGCGGTGCGGCGACGAAGACCAGCAGCACCAGATAGCCCGCGGTGTAGCCGACCGGGTACCAGAGCATGTCCGGGCCGTGCACCAGCACCAGGCCCGCGATGCCGAGGAAGGAGGCCGCGGAGAGGTATTCGCCGCTGATGGCCGCGGCGTTGAGCCGGGGCCGTACGGTGCGTGAGGCGACGTAGAAGTCGGAGGTGGTGCGGGAGATGCGCAGTCCGAAGCCGCCGACGAGGACGGTCGCGAGGACGACGGCGGCGACCGCGGCCACCGCGTACGTACGGCTCACTGTGCGGGGCGGCCTTCCACGAGCCGGGCGAAGTCCCGTTCGTTGCGCTCGGCCCGTCGCACGTACCACCAGGCGATCAGGGTGAGCGGCGGGTAGGCGGCGAATCCGAGTACCGCCCAGACGAGCGCGGCGCTGTGCAGTGCCTCGAAGACCAGCGGCAGCGTCCCGACGACGACGGCGAGGACCGCGAACGCGGTGAGTCCGGCGCGCAGTTGGCTGCGCATCAGCGAACGGACGTACGCGCCGCCGAGCGCGGTCTGCTCGTCGATCTCCGACTGGGTGCGGTAGCGGGGCAGCGGGCGCACCCGCCGGGGCTCCCCCGTCACCACTTCGCGCCGGGGCGCTGGCTCTGCGGACATGGGCCCGGAGTGTATGCGGCACCGGACCGCCGTGGGAAGGGCCGGATCCTGGTAGGCGCTGGTCAGCGGCCGGTCTGGCGCATCAGCAGATCACGCAGCGCGCGGGTGTGGCGGCGGCTGACCGCGAGCTCCGCGGAGCCGATGCGGACGCTCATGCTGCCCGCGTCGAGGCGGAGTTCGTCGATCCGGCCCAGGGCGACGAGGTGGCGCCGGTGGATGCGCACGAAGCCCCGCGCCCGCCAGCGCTCCTCCAGGGTGGTGAGGGGGACGCGGACGAGGTGGCTGCCGGTGGCGGTGTGCAGCCGGGCGTAGTCGCCCTGGGCCTCGGCGTAGGCGATGTCGTCGATCGGGACGAACCGGATGACCCCGCCGAGCTCCACCGGGATCTGGTCGCCCGCCGTGTCGAGCACGGGCGCGGAGCGGTCGCCGACCTGTTCGGCGACGCGGCGCACCGCCTCGGCCAGCCGCTCGCGGCGTACGGGTTTCAGGACGTAGTCGACGGCCTTCAGGTCGAAGGCCTGGACGGCGAAGCCCTCGTGGGCGGTGACGAAGACGATGAGCGGCGGCGCGGCGAACCCGGCCAGCAGCTGCGCGACGTCGAGGCCGGTGAGGCCCGCCATGTGGATGTCCAGGAACACGACGTCGATGGCGGCCGGGTCGTCCGGGCCCGCCTCGACGGCGGCGCCGATGCGGCGCAGTGCCTCGGTGGCCCCGGTGGCCCCCTCGGCGCTGCTGATCCGCGGATCGGCGCGCAGGAGGTAGAGCAGTTCCTCCAGGGCGGGTTCTTCGTCGTCGACGGCGAGTACGCGCAGCATGGGCCGGAGTGTAGAGCGCGCACGGGTGTGCGGGGCCGGGTGATTCACCGCTTCTTCGCGTACCGTCCGGCCCCCGCACCCCGGCGGGTCATTTGAGCAGCCTGGACAGGCGGCGGTCGGCCAGCGGTCTGCCGCCGGTCTGGCAGGTCGGGCAGTACTGGAGCGAGGAGTCGCTGAACGACACCTCGCGGATGGTGTCCCCGCAGACCGGACAGGGCTCGCCGGTGCGTCCGTGGACCCGCATCCCGCTCTTCTTCTCGGCCTTGAGCTTCCCGGCCGCAAGGCCGCTGGAGCGGGCGACCGCGTCCTGGAGCGTGGTGCGCATCGCGGTGTGGAGCGTGGTGATCTGCTCGTCGGTGAGGTTCGCGGTGAGCAGGTACGGCGACATCTTCGCGACGTGCAGGATCTCGTCGCTGTAGGCGTTGCCGATGCCTGCGATCAGCGACTGGTCGCGCAGGGCACCCTTGATCCTGCGGCGTTCCCCGGCGAGCAGCGCGGCGAACGCGTCGCGGTCGAATGAGCCGGCGAGGGGGTCGGGGCCCAGCCGGGCGATACCGGGGACCTCGGCCGGGTCGTGCACCAGGTACACGGCGAGGCGTTTGGTGGTGCCCGCCTCGGTGAGGTCGAAGCCGTCACCGCCGGTGAGCACGGTGCGCAGCGCCAGGGGGCCCTTGCCGGGGCGCGGCGGCTCGGCGGGGAAGGCGTCCTTCCAGCGCAGCCAGCCGGCCCGGGCGAGATGGGTGATCAGGTGCAGCGGTCCGGCGCCGATGTCCAGGAACTTGCCGTGCCGGGCGATGCCGGTGACCGTGGTGCCGTGCAGGGCGGACAGCGGTGGGTCGTACGTCTTGAGGACGCTGACGTTGAGCGGCAGGACGCGGTCGATCTCCTTGCCGACCAGGTGGTCGTCGAGGAAGACCCGCAGGGCTTCGACTTCCGGCAGTTCGGGCATGGTTCCAGACTGCCGGAAGCCTGGGCGGGATGCCTATCGGAGGCCGTAGACCCGCTCGGCCGTGGTGGCGAACACCCGGGCCCGTTCGTCCTCGGTGAGGGCGTCGGTGAGGGTGCGTGCCGCGTCGACGACCTCCCCGTACGTCGCCGCGAGCCGGCAGACGGGCCAGTCCGAGCCGAACATCAGCCGGCCGGGACCGAAGGCGTCGAGGACGGTGTCGGCGTACGGGCGCAGGTCGCGCACGGTCCAGGTGCGCGGGTCGGCCTCGGTGACCAGCCCGGAGAGCTTGCAGACGGTGTTGGGGCGGGCGGCCAGGGCCCGGACGTCGTCGGCCCAGGGGCGCAGTTCCGCGGCGGCGACGGGCGGCTTGCCGGCGTGGTCGAGCACGAAGGTCAGCTCGGGCAGCAGTGCGGCGGCCTGGACGGTGGCGGGCAGTTGGCGGGCCTGCACGACGACGTCGTGGACGAGTCCGGCGGCGGCGACGGCGCGCAGTCCGCGCAGGACGTCGGGGCGCAGCAGCCAGCCGGGGTCGGGTTCGCCCTGGACCTGGTGGCGGATGCCGACGAGCCGGTCGCCGCCGGGCAGTTCGCGCAGTGCGGCGAGGGTGTCGGCGACGTCCGGTGCGGTCAGGTCGCACCAGCCGACGACGCCCGCGACGAGGTCGCTGTCGTGGGCGAGGGCCAGGAACTCGGGGGTCTCGTCGGGGACGGTGACGGTCTGGACGAGGACGGTGGCACACACCCCGGCGGCGCGCGCCTCGGGCTCCAGGTCGGCGAGGGCGAAGTTCCGCCGGAGCGGGGCGAGTTCGTCGCCGGTGATCCAGTCCTGGTCGCGCACCGACAGGTCCCACACATGGTGGTGGGCGTCGACGATCCGTTGCTGACCCGTCATGTCACAGCTCCCAGGCGACCGGGAGCCCGGCTGCGGCGCCGTCGGCCGAGTAGTCGTGCGACACGTCGAGCAGTTCGTCCATCCTGGCCTGCCAGGCGACGTTGACGGGGAGCCGCTCCAGCTCGGCGAGGAGTGCGGCGTAGTCGTCGCAGTCGATGACGTGGAAGAGGTCGGTGCCGCTGCGCCAGATCGTCCAGGAGGTGGCGCCCGCGGCGCGGATCGCGGCGGTGAGCTCCGCCGGGACTTCGCGGTGCGCGGCCTCGTACTCCTCGATGCGGTCGGCGCGGACCTTGGTGTGCAGGGCGATTCTCATGTCAGTGTCCGTTCTCGGTCAGCAGGCCCTCGGCGCGCAGTTCGTCCCAGAGCTCGTCCGGGATCTCGCGGCGGAGCAGGGCGGCGGCGTCGCGCACCTCGTCCGGGGATCGGGTGCCCACCAGGACTCCGGAGACGGCGGGGTGGGCGAGCGGGTAGTGCAGGGCGGCGGCGCGCAGCGGGACGCCGTGGCCCTCCGTGACGGCCTTGATGCGCAGGGCACGGTCCAGGAGGGAGAGGGGCGCGGCCGTGTAGTCGTACGTGGCGCCGGGGCGCGGGTCGGCGAGCAGCCCGGAGTTGAAGACGCCGCCGACGACCACGCTGCGGCCCCGGGCGGCGGCCTCGGGCAGCAGCTCGGTGAGCGCGGACTGGTCGAGGAGGGTGTAGCGCCCGGCACAGAGCACCACGTCGATGTCGGTGTCGCGCAGGAACCGGGTCAGCATCGCCGTCTGGTTCATCCCGGCACCGATGGCGCCGACGACGCCCTGTGCGCGCAGCTTCTCCAGTGCCGGGTAGGCCTCGTGGAACGCGGCTTCCGCGTGGTCGTCCGGGTCGTGCAGATAGGCGATGTCGATGCGGTCGAGCCCGAGCCGCTGCAGGCTGTCCTCGATGCTGCGGTGTACGCCGTCGGCGCTGAAGTCCCAGCGGCGGCGGTGGGTGGCGGGCACGGCGAAGCCTTCGGACAGGGCGTCGGAGCCGTTCCCTGAGCCGGTGGCTCCGGCGGGCAGCGGGTCGAGCACCCGTCCCACCTTCGTGGACAGCGTGAACGAGTCGCGGGGCCTGCCGCGCAGGGCTTCGCCCAGTCGCCGTTCGGACAGGCCGAGTCCGTAGTGCGGTGCGGTGTCGAAGTAGCGGATGCCCTCGTCCCAGGCCGCGTCGACCGCCGCGGCCGCCCGTGCCGGCTCGACGACGGTGAAGAGATTACCGATGGCGGCCGCCCCGAAGGACAGCTCGGTGACCTCGACCGCGCTGCTTCCCAGCCTGTTGCGCCGCATGCTTCCGCCGCCCTCCCCAATGATCGCTTCTTGCACACAGCGAATATTCATCGGATCACTTGGGCACGTCAACACCCCATGCGCCACCGACCGTGACACTTTCCCGGATATCTGTCCGACCTATGACCGATCGGGGCGGCGGTGACTCAGCGCGTCGTCAGCAATGCGAGCAGCTCGGCCACCTCGTCGTCGGCGCAGCGCGCCAGCCGGTCCAGGTCGGGCAGCGCCTTGCCGTCGGCCACCAGCCCGACCCGCACCCGGCCGCCGTACGTGGACAGCGCGATGGCGAGGGACTGCCCCCTGGCGAGCGGTGCCATCGGGTAGACGGCGCGCAGCGGGCAGCCGCCGAGCGAGAGCGCCGAGCGCGGCAGCGGCACGCTGGTGACCAGAACGTCGAAGAGCATCCGGGCGGCGTTCCCGGCGAGCGGCGCTCCGAATCGGTGGGCCAGCGAGGGGAGTTGGTCGGCCAGCACGGCGACGGCACCGGCGCCGCGGAAGGGGCCGGCGGCCTTGTTGCGGTCCATGGCGGTACGGACGAGGGCGAGCCGCCGCCACGGGTCGGGTTCGCCGACCGGGAGCCCGAGCAGATAGGCGGAGAGCTTGTTGCCGCTCGCCGCCTGGCCCGGCCTGCGACGGGAGACCGGCACCAGGGCGCGCGGATCCTCCTCGGGCAGCGGCTCGCCGCGCTCCCGCATCCAGCGGCGCAGCGCTCCGGCGACGACGGCGAGCAGGACGTCGTTGGTCGTGCCGCCCGCGGCGCGGCGGATCCGCTGGACGGCTTCGAGGTCCAGGTCCGCCGTGGCCAGGCGCCGGGTGCCGCTGGAGCTCGCGGTGAGCGCGGGCGCCCCGCGCGGGTCGAGACGGCTGGCCCGCACCATGGAGGCACCGACGCCGAACGCCCGCCCGAGATCCTCGATCCGGCCGAGCGCGAGGCCGGCCACCTGGCGCGGGCCGGGCATCCAGGAGCGGGGCGGAACGGTGCGCGCCCGGCGGGCGGGGGCCCCGGCGCGAGGGCGTCCGGCGACGGCGATCTCGTCGAAGATCCCGGCGCCGATGGCGACCGCGCGCATGCCGTCGGCCAGCGCGTGGTGGAGTTTGACGAGCACCGCGAAGGGCCCGCCGTCGGCGCCGCCGATCACGTACATCTGCCAGGGCGGCAGCCCGCGTTCGAGCGGCCGTTCCATCAGTTCGCCGGCGAGCCGGGTGGCACCCGCCATGAATCCGCCGTCCCCGTCCCGCGACTCCGCACCGGTCAGCCGTACCCGCTCGATGTGCCGGTGTACGTCGAAGTCCTTGTCAACGAACCAGGCGGCACCGCCGACGGGCAGCAGTACGTCCCTGACCCGCATCCGCAGCCGGGGAATGGCGGCGGCGCGGGTGCCCAGCAGTTCGAGCACGGCCTCGGCGTCGGCGCCGTGCGCCGGGCCGGGGGCCGGGGCGAAGACGGCGAGCGCGCCGAGGTGCATCGGATGGGCATCGGATTCGAGGTGCCAGAAGGCCAGATCGAGGGGTGCCAGCAGCTCAGTTCCCAACGGGTCCTCATGTCATCGAAGACAAATACTGACGGGTCGCAGTCAATCGTTCGCGGTCGGTTACGGTCAAGTACAGACATGTTACGTTCTGTTACTGTTGAGTAGGAAGTGCGGCTTTGGTAGCGAAATGCGGTGCGGGCAGGTGCATGCGGTTTCGGTAGTGAAATGTGTTGCGGGCAGGTGTGTGCGCTTTCGTCACTCGTGTGCCGGGATCACGAACTCGCACCAGACGCACTTGCCACTGCCCCGGGACTCCACGCCCCACAGATCCGCCAGCCGGTCCACCAGCATCAGCCCCCGCCCGGAGACCCCCGCCTCCCCCGCGTCCCGGCGCCTGGGCAGCGCGCTGGAGCGGTCCTCGACGTCGACCCGCAGCCGCCGCTCGGGGCCGGTGAGCACCCGGATGGTGACGATGGCCCCGCCGTCCGTGTGCATGAGGGCGTTGGTGATCAGCTCGTCGGCGGCGAGCTCGACCTCGTCGGCCCGCGCCTTGGCGCCCCAGGCACGTACCGCCGCCCGGATCATGTGCCGCGCCGAGCTCAGCGCCTCCGGGTCGCTCTGGGCGACGTGCTGCTGGAGCCGGCCGCCCGGCTGAGGTGCGTGGGCCACCTTCCGGCGCAGCAGCAGGACCGCGACATCGTCCTCGCCGCCGCGCTCGTCGACCTCCTCGCAGAGCCGGTCGGCCAGCCGCTGGAGGTCCTGCGGGCCGTTGCGCACCATGGCCGTCAGCAGCTGTATGCCCTCGTCGAGATCGGCGCCCGGCAGCTCCACGAGCCCGTCGGTGAACAGCAGCAGGGTCTGGCCGGGATCCAGCTCGACGGTGCTGACCGGATATTCGAGCCGCCCGAACTCGGCCGAGAGCCCCAGCGGCAGCCCGCCCTCCGCGGGCAGCCTGCGGCAGTTGCCGTCGCTCTCGCGCACCAGCGGGTCGACGTGGCCGGCCCGGACCAGCTGCACCACTCCGGTGGTCAGGTCGACCTCGGCGTAGGTACAGGTCGCGAAGCGGTCCGTGTCCAGCTCGTGGAGGAAGACGGAGGCCCGCGCCATCACCGTGGCGGGGCTGTGCCCCTCGGCCGCGTAGGCGCGCAGCACGATGCGCAGCTGTCCCATGACGGCCGCCGCATGGGTGTCGTGCCCCTGCACGTCGCCGATGACGGCCCCGACCCGGCCGCCGGGCAGCGGAATGACGTCGTACCAGTCGCCCCCGATGTCCCGGCCCAGCCGGGCCGAGCGGTACCGGACGGCGACCTGCGCCCCCGGCACGTCCGGGATCCTGCGCGGCAGCATGGCCTGCTGGAGGCCCTCGGCGAGGTCGTGCTCCTGCTCGTACAGCATGGCCCGCTGCAGGCTCTGCGCGATGGAGCTGCCGAGCGCGACCAGCAGATTGCGTTCGTCGCTGGTGAAGCCGTCCTTGTCGCTGTAGAGCAGGCCGAGCGCGCCGATGGGGCGGGCCTGGGCGATCAGTGGCAGATAGGCGGCCGAGGTGATGCCGAGGTGGCTGATGTGGGGCCACAGGATCGGGTACGAGGTGGCGAAGTCGGTGGCGGACTCGATGAAGCGGGGCGCGAGCGTGCGCACCACCTCGCTCATCGGGTACTGCTCGTCCGTCCGGGTGTAGCGGGTGCCGGGCACGAACGAGTCCTCCGGGCCGTCGGCCACCAGATGGATGCGTCCGGCCTCCATCAGTCCCATGACCAGGCTGGTCGCACCGAGATGCGCCAGGCCCTGGGAGTTCTTGAGCACCTCGATGACGTCCCCGACGGTGC
>NZ_ML123048.1:371271-373311 GCF_003846175.1 Streptomyces sp. ADI95-17
GGGCGGCCGGTCCCGTCCCGCCGGATGAAGCCCTGGGTGTGGGTCCAGCGGAGACTGCCGTCGCGCCGTTTGATCCTGAAGTAGGCGCCGTAGTTGCTCTGCCCGCTCTTGAGCGCCTGCGCGACCATGGCGTCCAGCCGCACGCCCTCGTCCGGCGGCACCCGCTGCCCGAGCGACTCCGGCCGGTCGTTGTACTCCTCGGCCCGCAGGTCGAACACGTCGAGCGCGGGCCGGTCCATGTGCATGAGGCCACTGTCGAGATCCCAGTCGAAGCTGCCCATACGGTTCAGGGCGAGGCTGAGATCCGGGTGGGCGGGCCAGTCGTCCGGGAGTGACAGGGCACCCGCTACCCGATCATCCATGCGGGTCACTCTGCCATCATTTGTCCGATTCTTCGAGCGAACCCCGCACGGCCGGGCGAATCCTCGCCCCGCGCCACCCGAGTGCACTTCAAGCCATTTCGGGCACCGGGCGGCGGGCCCGGACGTCTCGTAGGGCGAACCGCCCCGAAGTTGCGGGCCGGCACCGGATACGGTGTTCCGTGGAGCACGGTAAGCCCAGCCTTACCTTTACCCTGAGCTGCACTGCCCGCATCAGCACGTTCTAAGGACCAGCACCTGATGACCCGCCCCGTCCGCGTCGCCATAGTCGGAGCCGGCCCCGCCGGCATCTACGCAGCGGACGCGCTGCTGAAATCCGAGGCCGCCCAGGAACCGGGTGTTTCGATCGACCTGTTCGAGCGGATGCCCGCCCCCTTCGGCCTGATCCGTTACGGAGTGGCCCCGGACCACCCGCGGATCAAGGGCATCGTCCAGGCACTGCACCAGGTGCTCGACAAGCCGCAGCTCCGGCTGTTCGGCAACGTCGACTACCCCAACGACATCGACCTGGACGATCTGCGGTCCTTCTACGACGCCGTGATCTTCTCCACCGGCGCCGACGCGGACCGCGCGCTCGACATCCCCGGCAGCACCCTGGACGGCTCCCACGGCGCCGCCGACTTCGTCTCCTGGTACGACGGCCACCCCGACGTGGCCCGCACCTGGCCGCTGGAGGCGGAGAAGGTCGCCGTCCTCGGCGTGGGCAATGTGGCCCTGGACGTGGCGAGGATCCTCGCCAAGACGGCGGACGAACTGCTGCCGACCGAGATCCCCGCCAACGTCTACGAGGGGCTCAAGGCCAACAAGGCCCTTGAGGTGCACGTCTTCGGGCGCCGCGGCCCCGCACAGGCCAAGTTCAGCCCCATGGAGCTGCGGGAGCTGGACCACTCGCCGAACATCGAGGTCATCGTCAACCCCGAGGACATCGAGTACGACGCGGGTTCGATCGAGACCCGGCGGAGCAACAAGCAGGCCAACATGGTCGCCTCCACGCTGGAGAACTGGGCCATCCGCGATGTCGGCGACCGGCCGCACAAGCTGTTCCTGCACTTCTTCGAGTCCCCGGTGGAGATCCTCGGCGAGGACGGCCGGGTCGTCGGCCTGCGCACCGAGCGGACCGAGCTGGACGGCACCGGCAACGTCAAGGGCACCGGGAACTTCACCGACTGGGACGTGCAGAGCGTCTACCGCGCGGTCGGCTACTACTCGCAGGAGCTCCCGAAGCTCCCGTTCGACGTGGTCTCCGGCACCGTCCCGCACGCCGCGGGACGCGTCGTCGACGGCGGGGAGCACATGCCCTCGGTGTACGTCACGGGCTGGATCAAGCGCGGCCCGATCGGCCTGATCGGCCACACCAAGGGTGACGCCAACGAGACCGTGGCCTGCCTGCTGGAGGACCAGGCCGAGGGACGGCTGCCCGCACCCGTCCGGCCCGAGCCGGAGGCCGTCACCGCCTTCCTGGAGGAGCGTGGCGTCCGTTACACCACCCGCGAGGGCTGGTACCGCCTGGACGCGCACGAGCGGGCGCTGGGCGAGGAGCAGGGCCGCGAGCGGATCAAGGTCGTGGAGCGCGAGGGCATGCTGGACGCCTCCGAGCCGCGCTCCTGACCGTACGGCGCACCCTTCCGGCCGGCCGCCGTCACGGCCGGCCGGACCGGGC
>NZ_ML123048.1:373336-431839 GCF_003846175.1 Streptomyces sp. ADI95-17
GGACCGGGCGGCTCCGGCCGCCTCGGCGGAGCCGCCCGGCCCGGCGGAGCCGCCCGGCCCGGCGGAGTGCCGCCGCGCCTCAGCGGCCCTGCAGCGCCTTGACGTTGTCGCCGAAGGTCCAGCCCTTCGAGCCGTCCCAGTTGAGCGACCAGGTCATCAGGCCCTTGAGGGCGTTGCCGTAGTGGTTCCAGGCCTGTGACACCTGGCCCGTCGACATGTGGCCGCCACCCGCGCCCGGCTGGGCCGGCAGCCCCGGAACCTGCTTGTCGTACGGGACCCTGATCGTGGTGCCCTGGATGACGAGTCCCTTGTCCAGGCAGTCGGTCTGGGCCGTGAATCCCTCGACCGTGCCCGCCGAGTACGAATCGCCGGCGCACCCGTACATGCTGCCGTTGTAGTACTGCATGTTGAGCCACCACAGGCGCCCGTTGTCCGCGTACTTCTTCACGATGGGCAGGTACGCGCCCCAGATCGAGCCGTAGGTGACGCTCCCTCCGGTGACATAGGCCGTCTCCGGCGCCATCGTCAGGCCGAAGTTCGAGGGCATCTTCGCGAGTACCCCGTCGATGATGCGGATGAGGTTGGTCTGCGAGGCCGACAGGTGGCCGATGTTGCCGCTGCCGGTCAGACCGGTCTCGATGTCGATGTCGATGCCGTCGAAGTTGTACTTCTTGAGGATCGGCACGATCGTCTCGACGAACCGGTCGGCGACGGCGCTGGAGTTGAGGTCGATGCCGGCGGCCGCGCCGCCGATGGACATCAGAGTGGTCAGCCCGGACTCCTTCGCCTGGCACATCTCGGCCGGGGTCGGGACCTTCACGGTGGAGTCCATCCCGTCCTCCCACAGGACGGTGCCGTCCGAGAGGATGACCGGGAAGGCCGCGTTGATCACGTTGTAGCCGTGCTGCGGGATGCGGCTGTCGGTGACCGGGATCCAGCCGAGCGGCGGGTGCACACCGTTGGCCGCGCCGTCCCAGTTCTCCCAGTACCCCTGGAGCACCTTCCCGGCGGGCTTCGACTTGACCGCGCAGGTCTCGTCCTGCGCGCTGCTCGGTGTCGCACCCACCAGCAGTTGTACGACACATGCCGCCGCGAGGCCGACCCCCAGCAGGCGCGATGTCCGACCGAACATGCTCAGTTCCCTTCCTGTCTCGGCCGGGCGCCGCCGGGGCGGTGCTGCTGCCCGAGGCGGCCCGGCGCGGGGCGAGTTGGCGCGTGAATGGCATGCCCCTGACAATCCCAGGCGGAATGCGGTCTCGCATTTCACGGCTCGCCACACGCTAGGGAGGCCCAGACCTTCCGTCAATAGGTCTGGACCAAAGTCGCGACCGGACGGCGGCACCGAACCGGGCCACGAGCGGACCCGAAGCGCTTACCGGGGGGCCGGTTGTCGCCATACAAAGGCTTAGCTTAGGCTTGCCTAACTCCTTGCGATCTGCATCGGGGCAGCCCGTCGTACCCCCGTACGGCCGCTCCTTCGGCATGCCCTCACGCGGTCTCGGGGACCTGCTGCTCCATCCGTTCAAACATGAGGAACATCCATGTCCCGGTTCACCCGCGCGCGTCGCCGGACGCTCGCCGCAACTGCCGCCGCCGCAGCCCTCGTTCTCGCCCTCGGCGGCTGCTCGTCGAGCGACGACGGCAAGGAGACCTCCGGCGCATCCGGGAAGAGCAGCGGCGCGTTCCCCGTCTCCATCAAGAGCGCGCTCGGCACCGCGGAGATCAAGGAGCAGCCCGAACGGGTCGTCACCCTCGGCCAGGGCTCCGCCGAGACCGCCATCGCGCTCGGCCACACCCCGGTGGGCATGGAGAAGTACGAGTGGGGAAGCGACAAGACGGGCTATCTGCCCTGGATCCACGACGCGGTGAAGAAGTCCGGCGACAAGCTGCCGACCCAGTTCACGGGCGGTGAGGACATCGACTTCGAGGCCATCACCGAGCTGGAGCCGGACGTCATCCTCGCGCCGTGGTCCGGGATCACGCAGAAGGACTACGACATCCTCAAGGACATCGCTCCCACCGTCGCCTATCCCGACCTGCCGTGGAGCACGGACTGGGACCAGCAGATCGACATCATCGCCAAGGCGCTGGGACAGCCGGACGAGGCGAAGACCCTCACCTCGAAGATCGAGAAGCAGCTGTCCGACGCGGCGGCGACCCGGCCGGAGTACAAGAAGCACACGTTCTCGTACATCTACAACACCGGCCCCGGCACCCTCGGTGTGTTCAAGCCGAATGAGCAGCGCGTCAAGATGGTCTCCTCGCTCGGCCTCAAGGTCGACCCGGTGGTGAACACCTTCAAGGAGACCAAGGGCACCGACTCGGCGCTCATCGGCCTGGAGAACGCCGAGAAGCTGAAGGACAGCGATCTGCTCTTCACCTTCTACATGGACGACAAGTCCCGAAAGGAGATCGAGGCCCAGCCGCTGTACGCGGCGATGCCCGCGGTCAAGAACGGCGCCGTGGTGGCCGGCAAGGACAACTCCTTCGTCACCGCCTCCTCGATCATCAACCCGCTCACCGTGCCGTGGGTGATCGACCGTTACCTGCCGTTGATCGACAAGGCCGTCAAGGCCGCCGACAACGGCTGAGGCCGGCCACCACCCACATGGCCACCACCACGCACGCACCGCCGAGCGGTGCCGGTACCTCACGGACCGGCACCGCTCGGCGGGTGTTCTCCGTCGTCGCCGCAGTCGCCGTCCTGGTGCTCGCCGTGCTCGCGAGCGTCATGTTCGGCAGCCGCACCACCTCGTTGGGCGATGTGCTGGACGTTCTGTCCGGCAGCGCGGACCCGAATGTCACCACCATCGTCGAGAGCCGCTACCCGCGGACCGCGCTCGGCGTGCTGGCCGGACTCTGCCTCGCCGTCGCGGGCACCCTCATGCAGGGGGTGACCCGCAACCCGCTGGCCGATCCGGGCCTGCTCGGGATCAACGCGGGCGCCTCCGCGAGCATCGTCGCGGCGACGGCGTTCCTGGGGGCGTCGGGCGCCACGGCCACCATGTGGTGGGCGCTGCCCGGTGCGTTGCTCGCGGGTCTGCTCGTCCATGCGATCGGTTCCGCGGGTTCGGGCGGCGGTCTCGTCCGGCTGGTGCTCGCCGGCGCGGTGCTCTCCGCCGTGCTGATGGCGTTCATCCAGGCGGTGACCCTGGGCCGCCCGAAGGTGTTCGACAGCTACCGGTACTGGGTCGTCGGCGCGCTCGGCGGACGGGACTTCGACGTCTTCTGGTCGGTGCTGCCGTTCGCCGTGGCCGGTCTGGTGATCGCCGCGGTGCTCGGTCCCGGCCTCAACGCGCTCGCGCTCGGCGACTCGACCGCGGCGTCCCTGGGGGCGAATCCGGCGCTGGTGCGGGCGGGCGGGCTGCTCGCGGCCACACTGCTGAGCGCGGCCGCGACGGCGGCGGTCGGTCCGATCGCCTTCGTCGGACTGGCCGTTCCGCATGTGGTGCGGGCCGTGGTCGGCGTCGACTTCCGCATGCAGGTCCTTTTCTCGGCGCTGGCAGGTCCGGCGCTGCTGCTCCTCGCGGATGTCGTGGGCCGGGTGGTCATGCGCCCGCAGGAGCTGATGGTCGGTGTCGTGACCGCGTTCATCGGAGCGCCCGCACTGCTCGTCGCCGTACGCAGGATGAGGGGCAACGCATGACGTCGCAGCAGACCGCGGTCCGCACCGCTTCGCCCCGGAAGGTGCTGAGGGCCGGCGGGAGGGTGGCCGTGCCGGTCCGGCGGGTGTCGGTGCTGACGGCCCTGGTGCTGCTGGCGCTGCTGGTGGCGGGCGCCGTCGCCACGCTGTCGCTCGGGCGGCTGGGCATTCCGCTCGCCGACCTGGCCGGAGCGGTGACCGGCGGGGCCGAGGGCAAGAACGCGTTCGTGCTGGAGCGGCTGCGCGGCCCCCGGCTGACGGTCGCCGTGGGCACCGGTGCGGCGCTCGGGCTCTCCGGGGCGCTGTTCCAGTCCGTCACCCGCAATCCGCTCGGCAGCCCCGATGTGATCGGGCTGGCGTCCGGGGCCGGGGCGGGCGCCGCGATCTCCGCACTGCTCTTCCCGGACACCGTGCCGGTGGCGCTCGGCGCGCTGATCGGCGCCGTCCTCGCCATGGTGCTGGTCTATGTGTCGACCGGCACCGGGTTCCGCAACCCGGCCCGGCTGGTCATCGCGGGCATCGGGGTCGCCGCGATCGGCACCGCGATCACCCAGTACGTCGTCTACGCCATGGAGCGGGACCGGGCCGCCGTGCTCAGTGCCTACGTCAACGGCAGCCTGTCGGCACGGTCCTGGGAGGACGCCACCACGATCTGGCTGGTGCTGCTGGTGGTGGCCCCGCTCACCGTGCTCCTCTCGCGGCGGCTGGACATCGGGGAGATGGGCGACGACATCGCGGCCGCACTCGGCTCGGAGCCCCGCCGCACCAAGACGGCCGCCGTGGTGCTGGCGATCGTGCTCTCGGCGGGGGCGGTCAGTGTCGCCGGTCCCATCGCGTTCATCGCGCTGACGTCCCCGCAGGTCGCCAAGCGGATCACCCGGGTCTCCGGCCCGCACCTGGCGCTGTCGGCACTGACCGGCGCGCTGCTGCTGGTGCTGGCGGATCTGTGCGCCCAGCAGCTGCCGCTCTTCGACAACCTGCCCGTCGGCATCTACACGATGGCCATCGGGGGCGTGTACCTCGGCTGTCTGCTGGTACGGGAGTGGCGCCGGGGAGTTCTGTGAGGCGTGGCGCCGTACGCTACTCGCCGCCGAAGTAGCCGTACGGCGCCACGGACACGCCCTCGACGACACACCTCGGGTCGTCCTCCCCGGCCGTCGGGTCCACCTCACGCGCCTCCAGCACGCGCATGGACCAGACGGTGAACCCGGCGTGGAAGTCGTGGCCGATGTCGCACGGTGTGCTGGTGTACCCCCTGGCGTGCAGTTCGGCGACGACGTCGTCGATCAGCCGGTGGGTCAGCTGGATCCCGTCGCAGCTCGCCTCGGCCTCGCCGCCCTGCCCGCTGTAGCCGATCTCGACGAGTTCCACGGTGTCGTCGGACGCGTAGGTGATCACGAGCTTCGGTGTGGTGTCGTACACGGCAGGGCGGACGGCGGCGGTGCCGGGGGCCGGCCGGCCGACGCGCTCCTCGACCCGGGTCCGGTGGTCGCCGATCATGGCGAGGGCGACGCCGCGTCCAGGGATGATCTCCATGCCGGGCATCCTGCCACCGGCGCCCGGGCTTTTGCCTCCCGCCCCTCGCACGCACACCTCCTCCCGCCCCCGCACACCCCCACTTGAACACGTTCAAGAAAGCTCGTAGAGTCGGCGCCGAGCACAGTTGAACACGTTCAAGTCGGGGGGCGGCGATGTCCGTACTGGTCAATTCGATCGTGATGCTGGGCATGCTGGTGGTGGTCCCCGCGGGACTGCGGCTGACCGGTGCGGCCGAGCTGGACCGGATCCGGCGACTGTGGCCGCTCTTCGCCGTTCCCGGCGCCGTCTCGCTGTGGCTGCCGCGCGGCACCGCCGCCACCGCCCTCGCGCTCTGTTACGCGCTCGGCACCGTACTCCTCGCGATGCACGCCCCGTACCGACTGCTCCGCAGTCCGTCGAGGTCCACGGCGCCCGCCGAGATCGCCCTGCTCACCGCCCTGGTCACCCCCTCGGTCGCAGCCCTCGCGCTGGTCGCCGAACGCTCGGGGCACCCGCTCTTCGGCTTCGGGCTCGGCATCCTCGCGCTGACCGTGCCGCACTTCCACTTCGCCGGATTCGCCGCCGCGCTGGTCGCGGGGCTCGTCTGCCGGGTCTCCGGCAGTGGGGCGGGAAGGTTCGCCGCACTGAGTGTTCCGCTGGGCACCCTGCTCGTCCTGATCGGCTACTTCATCGGCGACTGGGCCGAACTGGCAGGCGCGGCCGTACTGACGGCGGGGATGTGGACCGTCGCCGTCCTCACCTGGTGGTCGGTCCGTACCGGGCAGCGGGACCGGGTCACCCGGACGCTGCTCGCCGTCTCGTCCGCCGTGCTCGCCGTCACCATGGTGCTGGCCCTGAGCTGGGCACTCGGAGAGGCCACCGGAATCCCGCACCCCTCACTGGCCTGGATGGCCGCCACCCACGGCCTCGGCAACGCGCTGGGCTTCGCACTCTGCTCGGTGCTCGCCTGGCAGCGGCTGCACGACCGCACCGACCCCGTAGAAAGCAGGACCGCATGAGCTCCCTCAGCTACTCCGAGGTCGGCGCCACCCGCCTCGGCCCGCTCCCCACCGGGTACCACCACCTCCACCACCGGGCCCCGGTCGGGCGCGGCCGGGCCGACCTCGAAGCGGCGGGCGCCGCGGTCACCGAATGGCGCATGCACCGCGCCAGCGGGGCCCGGGTCCACGCCTCGGCGCCCCGTGCGGGGGACGGGGTGCGCCTGCGGGTGTCGCTGGGCATCGGCCCGATCCGGTTCGCCGCACCCTGCCAGGTCGTCTGGACCGCGTACGAGCAGGACCGCATCGGGTTCGCCTACGGGACCGAGGTCCGGCACCCGGAACGCGGCGAGGAGTGCTTCGTGGTGGAGCTCGCGGACGACGGGACGGTGTGGTTCACCGTCATGGCGTTCAGCCGCCCGGCCGCCTGGTACACCCGGCTCGCCGGGCCCGTCGTACCGGTGCTCCAGCGGCTGTACGCCCGGCGGCTGGGCAGCACACTGCGTCGCATCGTGGACGGGGAGCGCGGCGGGCGGGGCTGAATCGCCGATACTGGAGGTGATGGAGTGGTTCACCGCAGACGGGTACTGGCTCAGCCGGCTGGTCTTCCAGCGGGCCCTGGCCGCTGTCTACCTGGTCGCGTTTCTCACCGCCGCGCTCCAGTTCCGGGCGCTGATCGGCGAACGCGGCATGCTGCCGGTCCCCGATTTCCTGCGCCGCACCGGCTGGCGCGACGGACCGGGGCTCTTCCGGCTGCACTACTCCGACCGCTTCTTCGCACTCGTCGCCTGGACCGGCTGCGCGCTGGCCGTCGCCCTGCTCGCGGGTGCGGACTCGTACGTTCCGCTCTGGGCGGCGATGCTGCTCTGGGCCCTGCCCTGGGCGCTGTACCTCTCGATCGTGCAGGTCGGCCAGACCTGGTACGGCTTCGGCTGGGAGTCACTGCTGCTGGAGACGGGCTTTCTCGCCGTCTTCCTCGGCAACGCGCACACGGCTCCCCCGGTGCTGGTGCTGTGGCTGCTGCGCTGGGTGCTGTTCCGGGTGGAGTTCGGCGCCGGGCTGATCAAGATCCGCGGCGACGAGTGCTGGCGCAGGCTGACGTGTCTGTACTTCCACCACGAGACCCAGCCGATGCCGGGGCCGCTGAGCTGGTTCTTCCACCGGCTGCCGAAGCCCGTTCACCGGGCCGAGGTGGCGGCCAACCACGTCACCCAGCTGCTGGTTCCGGTGCTGCTGTTCACTCCGCAGCCGGTGGCGAGCGCCGCCGCGGGGCTGATGATCGTCACCCAGCTGTGGCTGGTCGTCTCGGGGAACTTCGCCTGGCTGAACTGGCTGACGATCACCCTCGCCCTGTCCGCCGTCGACTGGTCCCTGTTCACCGCGCCGCCCGCGCAGTCCGCGCCGCCCCTCTGGTACGAGATCGTGGTCATGGCGGTGACCGCGCTGGTCGTCCTCCTCAGCTACCGACCGGCGCGCAATCTGGTCTCCCGCCGCCAGGTGATGAACCGCTCGTTCGACCCGTTGCACCTGGTCAACACCTATGGCGCGTTCGGCAGCATCAGCCGGGTCCGGCTGGAGGTGGTGGTCGAGGGCACGGACGAGCAGGTGCTCCACGAGGGAACCGTCTGGCGGGAGTACGGATTCCGCGGCAAGCCGGGCGACCCGCGCCGGATGCCGCGCCAGTTCGCTCCGTACCATCTGCGGCTGGACTGGCTGATGTGGTTCGCAGCGCTCTCCCCCGCGTACGCCCGGCCCTGGTTCGGCCCGTTCATGGAGCGGCTGCTGGAGAACGACCGGGACACCCTGCGGCTGCTGCGTCACAACCCGTTCCCCGATGCCCCGCCCGCGCATGTCCGCGCCAGGGTGTACCGCTACCGGTACACGACCTGGCGCGAACTGCGGGCCACCGGGCGCTGGTGGCACCGGACTTACGTACGGGACTTCATGCGCCCCGTCTCGCTCGGTCCTGCCTGGCTCAGCCCGACCAGGCGATCTTGAACACCCAGGCGTGCTCTCCGGTCCGGCGGGCCGCCGCCGGTACGTCGATCACCAGCGAGCCGCCCCGGACCCGCCAGTTGAGCGGCCGGTCGTGACCGAGCAGGGTGATCCGGTCACCGCCGCGGACCGGCACCGGAGCCTCGACGGTGAGGGTCGCGCCGGGCCGTGCCAGGGAGTGGATGTAGAACGCCCGGTTCGGCCGCAGCGTGAACCGCAGGTCCTCACCGAGCTGCGGCATCCGTGACCAGTACGTGGTGTCGTAGACCGCCTCCCCGTTGGTCTTCAGCCACTCCCCCGTCTCGCGCAGCCTGCGCTGCATGATGTCGGGGATCGTGCCGTCCGCCCTGGGCCCGATGTCCAGCAGGAAGTTGCCGTTCTTGGAGACGATGTCGACGAGCGAGTGCACGATCTCCTCGGCCGTCATGTACTTCTCGTCCGGCGTCTGGGCGTTGTAGCCGTAGCTGAACGGGTCGAGGCCGCGGCTGGACTCCCACTTGGCGGTGACGATCTGGTCGTACGTCGTGTACTCGGGCGTGGTGAAGTCGTACGCGCCGATCCCGGAGCGGTTGTTGACGGTGACCTCGACCGGGCGGGCCCGGTTCTTCGCCTGGTTGAAGTACTCGGCCAGCACCCGGTGACTGTCGTTGTCGCCGCCGATGTCGCACCAGAGGATCTCGGGGCCGTACCCGTGGATCAGCTCCAGCATCTGCGGGCCCTGGAACTGGGTGACGTAGTCCTTGCCCGCTGTGTGACCGGTGTACGGGACGGGCTCCAGGGTGTACGGATTGCGCGGGGCGTGGCCCATCCACGGGTGGTCGGGGTTGAACCATTCGGGCATGGAGAAGTACAGCCCGGGGTGGAGCTCGGGGGTGTAGCGGCGCGAGGCGTCGAAGAGCTCCTTGACCAGGTCGCGCCCGGGCCCCATCTTCACCGAGTTGCGGTCCGAGAGCTTGGTGTCCCAGAGCGCGAAGCCCTCGTGGTGCTTGGAGGTGAGGACGTGGTACTGGGCGCCGGCGTCCCGGAACAGCTCCACCCAGGAACGCGGGTCGAAGCGTTCGGCGCGGAACCGCGGGATGAAGTCGTCGTAGGCGAAGGACTCGCCGTAGGTCTCGCGGTGGTGGGCATAGGTGGGGTTGTTGGGGTCCTGCATCTGGTTCCAGTACCACTCGGCGTACTGCGTGCCGACCGGCGCCCAGGCGGGAACCGAGTAGACCCCCCAGTGGATGAAGATCCCGAACTTCGCCTGCTGGAACCAGTACGGCGCCTGGTGGGTGGAGAGGGAGGCGTCCGTCGGTGTGTAGTCGGGGACGCCGAGGGTGAGCGAGCGCCGGACCGTGGCCGCCCGCGCCCCTCGTCCGTGCGCGACAACGTTGCCTTCCCGGGCGGTGCCGGGTGCGGTGCCGGGTCTGCTGCGGATGCCGATGCGGACGCGGGTCTGTTCGCCGGGGGCGAGGCGGCTGACGCGGGCGGGCGCGACGGTGCGGGCTCCGGGCACGTCCACGGAGAGGGTGAGGCCGTCGGCGGCGAGGATGCCGACGGTGCCGGCGTTGACGACGGTGGCCTCCACGCTCTGGGCGCCGGAGTCCAGCAGCGAGGTGGTGGAGTGGGCGTCGCGAAGCGCCAACGCCCTTCCCTGGGCGGCCGGTTGGAGCGAGAGCGCGAAGATGTGCAGGGACGGCTTGCCGGCCTCGGCTGGCTGGGTGGTCGGCAGGGTGAGCGCCACGGCTTCCCTGGCCGGGTCGAGCGGGATCTCGCTGACCGCGATGGACACCGGGTGCTGGTCCTTGGCGCCATCGGCGGTGTAGCGGTAGGCGGCGGTGAGGGCGCCGCTGCCGCCGTACCAGTCGGGCCCGCCGAGCGGCGGGGTCGTCGTGGTGCCGTCCGCGTAGTGGACCGTGGCCCTGCCGGACGCGGCGCCGTAGCTGCACGAGGTGAGGAAGAGACCGGAGAGGTAGCGGCCGGGCGGCAGGTCGATGCGCTGGCCGAGGGCGACGACATTGTTCTTGGTCCCGGCCGTGGAGCCGGGGAAGAGGAAGGCGGTGCCGCCGATCTCCCGTTCTCCGGCGGGGAGTTCATCACCCGGGAAGGTGTAGCCGGATCCGTCGAAGTCGCCGCCGCGGGCGTCGGCGGTGTCGATTCCGTCGTTGTCGAACCACGTGTCGAGAGGCACGGGGACGGCGGCGGGAACGGTGCCCCACCCGCCGCCGTCCGTGCCGGCTCCGGTGCGCGTGGCGGCCGCGGGGTGCGGGGCCGCATCGGCGGTGGCGGGGGTGAGCAGGGCGGCGCCGACTGCCGCCCCTGCCGTCATTCCGAGTACATGGCGTCTGGGAAGTTCGGTCATGACATCCGATGATTGGAGCGCGACGCGAACCTGTCAATGCAATCTTCCAGACAGAACGAAACAGGCTTCCCACATCCATCCGATGACTGAGTGAGGGCGCGATCGGGTCGTTCTCTCAGGGCCCGGCCCCGGCGGCACACGTCACTTGGACTCCTCCCGGGCCCGCAGCAGCTTGGTGATCTGTCTGACGAGCTCGTCGTCGCTGGTCACGGCCTTGCCGGAGACCAGGGCTCCCAGGCGCTCGGCGGTCTGGAAGTCGTAGGCGCGCTCCCGGTCCGTACCGGGGACGCTGTCGTACTCGTCCTCCGCGCGGAAGCCGACGGTCAGATCGACCGCCTTCGCGATGATCCAGGTGAGGATGAAGGAGAACGCGATCACGGAGACGACGGCGACGAGCTGCTTGCCCAGCAGCCCCCAGCCGCCCCCGTAGAAGAGCCCTTCCTTGCCGCTGATCCGAGCGGTGGCGAAGAGGCCGACCATGATCAGGCCGATCAGGCCGCCGACGCCGTGCACGCCCACCACGTCGAGGGTGTCGTCCACGTCGAAGCGGTACTTGAGCGTGATGGCGAAGGCGCAGACCGCCCCGACCACGAGGCCGGTGATGACGGCGCCGAGCGTGTCGACCTCACCGCAGGCGGGGGTGATGGCGACCATGCCCGCCACTGCGGCGGAGACGACGCCCATGGTGGTGACCGTGCCGGTGCGCCATTTCTCGACCAGCGGCCAGGTGACCATGGCGCCCGCGGCGCCGAGCTGGGTGTTGATGAACGCGGCGGACGCGGTGCCCTGATCGGTGAGCGCCGAGCCGGATGCGACTGCACCACCACACCCACCCCGATCACCACCCCGGAGCGCAGCCGGCCGTCGTGGTGGCCGTCGCGATCGGCGGCGCCGGCGGGGCCGCCGCCCGCTACGGTGCCGAGCGGATCTGGCCGACCGGCGCTTCGGCGTTCCCCTGGACGGTTCTGCTGGTCAACACCGTGGGCTGCTTCCTGATGGGTGTCCTGATGGTCACCTCGAAGCTGCGCTTTCCCGGTTCACCGCGGCTGATCAGTCCGCTGCTGGGCACGGGTGTGCTCGGCGGGTTCACCACGTTCTCCCACTACACGGACAATGTGCGGCAGCTCTTCGAGAACGGCAGGCCCGGCTATGCGGTCGGCTGTCTGCTGCTGACGGTCGTGGCGGCCCTGGCCGCCGTGACGGCGGGCGCCTTCGCCGCGCACTTCGTCCTCGGACGTGGCTACGCGGCCCAGGACGGCACCCGATGACCGACTGGCTGCTCGTGCTCGCCGGTGGACTGGCCGGCGCACCGCTCCGCTATCTGCTCGGTGTGGACGCCAAGTTCCGTCTTCACACCGCTTTTCCGTGGGGCACCTTCGCGGCCAACGCGAGTGCGGCGCTGCTCCTCGGCTTCTTCTCCGAGGCCGTGACCGACGGGGAGCTGGGGCCCCGGCTCCAGCTGTTGCTCGCCACCGGCTTCTGCGGTGCCCTGTCGACCTGGTCGACGTTCTCGTACGAGCTGCTGACCTTCGCCTCGGCCCGTCGGCTGTCCATGGCGGCGGGGTATCTGGTGCTCACCGTGGGTGCGGGCGTCGGGCTGTCGTTCGCCGGGGCGGCCGTGGCGGGCGCGGTCCGGTGAGACGGCGGCGCCGAGACCGGCCGAGCTCCGGCCCGCGCGATGCGGACCGGAGCTCGGCTGCGGTGCTGTGAGGCCGTGTCAGTCGATGCCGGGCAGGATGTGCGGCTCGGCGAGGTCGTCCTCGTAGCCGGCCAGCCGGATCGGTGCGGACCTGGCCCAGACCTCGATGTTCCGGAGCTTCTCGGGCCTGCGGGGCCGGTCTCCGTGCCGTTCGGCAGGTCGCTTCTCTTGCTTCGTCAGTTCCGGTGTCGTCACCGCGCACTCCTTTGTGTCGCGTCACCCTGGGCGTCGCCGATGCTCCGGCCTCATCGCCGGGAGACCAGCCACCCGTAGGGGCAGGGGCAAGAACAGTTCGGTCGCGGTGGCGCCGGGTACGGGGCGGGACGGCGGCTTGGTTGACAAGCCTGTCCCAGGACGGTCGAGGAAGGTTTGTGGACTCCTCGATTACGTCCGTTCACATCAGGGTAACCAAATGAGCGCTTCCGCGCTCGATGGAACGTGTGCTCTAGGTCACTTTCAGCCACCGGGCAGGGTGCCGGACATGGCGAAGACCCGGCCGGGAGCGGCTCCCGACCGGGTCGACGACTGTTCGTGCACGCCGTATCGGCGGCGACTACCAGTTGGCGGGCGCGTAGTCCTTGAGGAAGCAGCCGTACAGATCCTCGCCCTCCTCGCCGCGCACGATCGGGTCGTAGACGCGGGCGGCGCCGTCGACCAGGTCGAGCGGGGCGTGGAAGCCCTCCTCGGCGAGGCGGATCTTGTCGGGGTGCGGGCGCTCGTCGGTGATCCAGCCGGTGTCGACGGCGGTCATCAGGATGCCGTCCTTCTCGAACATCTCCTGGGCACTGGTGCGGGTGAGCATGTTCAGGGCGGCCTTGGCCATGTTGGTGTGCGGGTGGCCGGCGCCCTTGTAGCCGCGGCTGAAAACGCCCTCCATCGCGGAGACGTTGACCACGTAGGCCCGCTTGGCGGCCGTCGCGGCCATGGCCGGGCGGAGCCGGCTGATCAGGATGAACGGGGCGGTGGAGTTGCAGAGCTGGACCTCCAGCAGCTCGATCGGCTCGACCTCCTCGACCGTCTGGATCCAGCTGTTGGTGTCGTGCAGGTCGGGCACCAGCCCGCCCGCGTCGATCGCCGTCCCGGCGGCGATCCGCTCCAGCGACGCGGAACCGGTGACCAGGGCGAGCTCGGTGACGTCCTGCGCGCTCAGCCCCTCCTTGCGGGCGGCCGGCAGGGCCGCGACCCGGTCGACGGTGCCGCTGCCGAAGGTGCCGATGACCTCGGCGGCGGGCAGCTCGCCCGCCGGGAGCGGCGCCGACTCGGCGTTGACCAGCTCGCTGTAGGCGTTGGGCGAGCGGCGCACGGTCTGCGCCGCGTTGTTGATCAGGATGTCCAGCGGACCTTCGGCGGCGACCGAGTCGGCGAGGGCGACGACCTGGGCGGGGTCGCGCAGGTCGATGCCGACGATCTTCAGCCGGTGGATCCACTCGTCGCTGTCCGGCATCGCCTTGAAGCGGCGGATCGCGTCGTTGGGGAAGCGGGTGGTGATGGTGGTGTGCGCCCCGTCGCGCAGCAGCCGCAGCGCGATGTACATGCCGATCTTGGCCCGGCCGCCGGTCAGCAGCGCGCGCCGGCCGGTGAGGTCGGTCCGGGCGTCGCGGCGCGAGCGGTTCTCCTTCGCGCACTGCTGGCAGAGCTGGTGGTAGAAGGCGTCCACCTCGACGTACCGGGTCTTGCAGATGTAGCAGGAGCGGGGCCGCTGGAGCACACCCGCGATCTCCGCGCGGGCGGACGACGACGGCAGGACGCCCTGCGTCTCGTCGTCGATCCGGTCGGCCGAGCCGGTCGCGGTCGCCTCGGTGACCGCCTTGTCGTGGGCGGTCTTGGCGGCGCGGCGCTCCTGGCGGCGGCGCTGCTTCACCGTCCGGTAGATCCCGGCCGTGGCGCGGCGCACGAGGATGGCGTCCGGGTGGTCGACCTCGATGCTGTCGAGTTCGTCGAGCACGCTCAGGCAGACGGCCAGCCGCTCCGGGTCGATACCGGGACCGAACTCCTCAGTTCCGGGAGCGAGCTCCGGGCTGTCCTCTGTCACCGTCATTGCCGTTCCTCTGTCATCCGTCTCTCGTGGCGCCGACCGCCGTACCTGCTCCTGCCGGGCCGAACGCCCCGATCAAGTCTGCCATGCACCGGCCGCTGCTCCGTTCGCGTGACTTCCCGCACGGCTCCACGGTCGGTCGGCCGTGGGTGGGGACGACCGTGGGGCGGCCGCGCCCGGCCGCCTCCTCCACTGATCGGTCACATATGCTTCGCTGCCATACGGCCGGGGTGGGCCGTGCCGTACGTACAAAAGGGGGGTGCACTGTGACCGGGCTCCCCGCGGACGGCTCTCCGGCGAAACCCGTGCGTTCGGACGTCGTCCCCGTGCAGCCGGGCCCTTCCCCGGTCGGCAACGGATCGGTCTGGGACGTCGATGCCGTGATCCTGCTGGTCGAGGACGACGCCGGCGATGCGCTGCTGGTCGAGGAGATGCTCGCGGACAGCGAGCTGGACTCCGCGCTGACCTGGTGCAAGACGCTGGCGGAGGCACGGCGCTTCCTGGCCGGGAGCCGCACCCCGTGCTGTGTGCTGCTCGATCTGCATCTGCCCGACGTGTTCGGCCTGGACGCCGTCACCCAGCTCGTCGAGTCGGCCCCGGACGCGGCCATCGTGGTGCTGACCGGCCGGGCCGAGTCCGATACGGGCCTGTCGGCCGTGGCGACCGGCGCCCAGGACTACCTAGTCAAGGGGCGGCTCGATCCGGAGGCGCTGGGCCGTTCGGTCCGCTACGCCCTCCAGCGCAAGCAGGTCGAGCGGGCGGCGGCGGCGCTGCGTGCCAACCGTCTGATGGCGCAGGAGAACGCCCGCCTGGAGCGCGGTCTGCTGCCGGTGCCGCTGCTGCTCGACGACTCCTTCGAGGCGGTCGCCCGGTACGAGCCGGGCAGGGCGCACGCGCTGCTCAGCGGGGACTTCTACGACGTGGTGCAGACGTCCGACGGCACGGTGCACGCGGTGATCGGCGATGTGTCGGGGCACGGGGCGGCGGAGGCGGCGCTGGGGGTGTGTCTGCGGGTGGCGTGGCGTACGGCGGTGCTGTGCGCGACCGGCCAGCTCGAACAGGTCCGGCTGCTGGAGGAGATCCTGGTCGCCGAGCGTTCCGACCCGCATGTCTTCGCGACTGTCACCTCGCTGGCCTTCGACCCGGACCGGTGCCGGGTGCGGGTGGTGCGGGCCGGGCACCCCGGGCTGCTGCTGCGCGGCGGGGCCCGGGTGAGCTGGGAGGAGCCCGAGCCCGGGATGGCGCTGGGTCTGGTGCCGGGGACGGGGACGGAGCGGTGGAGCGCCTCGGAGCTGTCGCTGCCCTCGGACGGCCGGCTCGTGCTGTTCACCGACGGGCTCTTCGAGGGGCGTTCGGGACCGGGCTCCCGGCTGGGCGAGGAAGGGCTGCTCGCCATGGCCCGCAGGCACGGGGCGCTGGCGGCCCGGGACTTCGTGGACACCCTGGTCGACGAGGCGGCCGCGGCGGCGTCCCCGTACGGCGGTCTCGCCGACGACGTCGCCGTGCTCCACCTGGGCTGGGGACGGAGCGGCGCGCGATGAGCGGCCACGACACCTCGCCGGGCACCCGGCCCGGCATTGCCTCACGCCTGTCGGTCCAGCGCTGGGTCCATCTGATACTCGCCGTCTTCGTACTGATCGTCTGCGCCGGCGGGCTCGTCGGTGGCCTGGTGCAGTCCCGGATATCCGACCGCACCACCGACCTGGTGGACCGCATCCAGCCCGCCCGTTCCTCGTCCTTCCAGCTGCAGAACGCCCTGCTGGAGCAGGAGACCGGGGTCCGTGGCTTCGCGCTCACCGGTGACGCGACCTTCCTGCGGCCCTACGAGGAGGGGATGCGCGACGAGAGCCTGCGGCTGGCCCGGGTGCGCGCGCTCGTCGGGGACGAACAGCCCTTCGCCGACGATCTCGACCGGATCGCCGCGGCCGCCCGGGAATGGCGCGGCCAGCACGCCGAGCCGCTGGTCGCCGCGGTCCGCCGGGACGGTCCGGCCTCCGAGTCCTCGGCCCCGATCCGGCAGAGCAAGGACGAGTTCGACACGCTGCGGCGGCTGTACAAGACCCAGCAGGCCCATCTCGACGTGGCGCGCGACCTGGCCCGCGCCGATCTGGGCACCGCCCGCACCACCAGGGACCGGGTGTTCATCGCGTTGGTCGTGGGCTTTCTGGCGGCCGTGGTCGCGCTGGGGCTGCTGCTGCACCGGATGGTGGGGCGGCCGCTGAGCCTGCTGGCCGCCGCCTCCGACACGGTCCGGTCGGGGGCGTTCCGCAACCGGATCGAGGTCGGCGGACCGTCGGACGTGCGGGCGGTCGCGGCGGCCGTCGAGGACATGCGCCGCCGGATCGTCGGGGAGCTCGCCGATTCCCAGGAGCGTGAACAGCTGCTGGCGGAGCAGGCCCAGGAGCTGCGCCGGTCGAACGCGGAGCTGGAGCAGTTCGCCTATGTCGCCTCGCACGATCTGCAGGAGCCGTTGCGCAAGGTCGCCTCGTTCTGCCGGCTTCTGGAGAAGCGGTGCGCCGAGTCGCTGGACGGCCGGGCCCGTCAGTACATCGACTACGCGGTGGACGGTGCGACCCGGATGCAGGTGCTGATCGACGACCTGCTCGCCTTCTCCCGCGTGGGGCGGGTGCACGACAAGTGGAAGCCGGTCGGCCTCGACCGGACCCTCGACCGGGCGCTGGCCGATCTCGCGCTGGTCGTCGAGGAGTCCGGCGCCACGGTCGTACGGGAGTCCCCGCTGCCCGAGGTGACCGGGGACGCGACGGCGCTCTCCATGGTCTGGCAGAACCTGATCGGCAACGCGGTGAAGTTCCGCCGGCCCGATGTGCCGTGCCGGATCACGGTCGGCTGTGTCCGGGAGGGCGAGGACTGGCACTTCTGCGTCTCGGACAACGGGATCGGCATCGCGCCGGAGTTCGCGCAGAAGGTCTTCGTGATCTTCCAGCGGCTGCACGGCAGGGACGAGTACGAGGGCACGGGCATCGGTCTGGCGCTGTGCCGGAAGATCGTGGAGGTCCACGGGGGGCGGATCTGGCTGGACGAGGAATCCTCGGAGGGCACCCGGATCCGTTTCACCCTGCCGGTCTCCCCCGCCGCGCCCGCGCGCTCCGCGGCGGAGCACCCCCTCGCGGACTCGGCGGCCGGGCAGGTCGGCCATGGCTGAGATCTGCCTGGTTCTTCCCGGAGTGGGGCCGTTCGTCGCGGGTAGGCGGACGTCGAGAAGCTGTCACCGAACACCCCTGCGTCGCCCTGGCTGGAGCACATGAACGAACAGGTCACCTCACGACCGGCCGGCTCCCCCTGCCCGGACCGGTCCACGGAGGTTCTGCACAGCGCCGAGGTGTTCGACGGCGAGCCCGGCTGCATCGCGCAGGCGCGGGCGTTGGCCGATCGTTTTCTGGTCCGGCTGGCCGCCGAGTGGCTCGCGGTCTTCGGCGAGCACACCCGCAGCGATCTGCTGCTGGCGGTGAGCGAGCTGGTCACCAATGCGGACCGGTACAGCCAGGGCCCCTATCTGCTGGAGCTGGAGGGCACCGCGGAGCGCGTCAGCGTCACGGTGTACGACTCCAGCACCGCCCTGCCGCTGTTCTACTCCCCCGACCCGGCGCGCCCCGGCGGTCACGGCATGGAGATCGTGGTGGCGCTGTGCGACCGGCTGACCGCCGAGCGGGTGCCGGTGGGCAAGCGCATCCGGGCCGAGTTCGAGCTGAGCAGCTGAGCTGTGGGGCGGGCGGGACGCCGCCCGCCCCACGACCAGGTCACGGGTCAGGTGGCGGGGCACCCCGCCACGACCGGGTTCGACGCGTCGCGGACGAGCGCTTCCTGCGCCGCCCGGATCCGTTCGACGTCGGGTTTCACGATCCGGCGGTCGTAGGTGAGCAGTCCGTTCAGCTCGCCCTCGACGTCCGAGATCTGGGTGTAGACGGCGCCGTTGCCGCCCTTGCAGGCGAGCTTCCGCACCTCGTCGAGCCTGGCCAGATAGTCGTCGGTGTACGTGGCCGGGTCGACCGCGATGTACGACTGCTGTACGGCCCAGGCGTGCCCCGGCACTGCCAGGCCCAGCCCCCCGTACTCACCGCTGACCAGGGCGCGCTTCCCGTCGGGCTGCGGCAGCGCGGGGCTCGGATAGCCGTGCGCGTCGGCGATGTCGCCGTTGCCGCCGTCCACCGCTCCGCAGCAGTTGAGCCCGCTCATGTTGTTCACCGGCCGGGTCGGGTCCCAGGACTTGGCCAGGTCCGCGATGCGGGCCTGGTCGTACTGGCCCCAGCCCTCGTTGAAGGTGACCCACATGGCGACGGACGGATGGCCGGCGTGTTCGTCGATCATCTCCTTCATCTCGCGCTCGTACTCGGCGCGGGCGGCGGTGGAGGGGTTGACGGTGTTCATCGCGGGCATGTCCTGCCAGACCAGCAGGCCCAGCCGGTCGGCCCAGTAGAACCAGCGATCGGGCTCGACCTTGATGTGTTTGCGTACGGAGTTGAACCCCATCGCCTTGTGCATCCTCAGGTCGTACGCGAGGGCCTCGTCGGTGGGCGCGGTGTGCAGCCCGTCGGGCCAGAAGCCCTGGTCGAGGGTGGCCATCAGGAAGACCGGCTCACCGTTGAGTACGGTGCGCGGGGTGCCGTTCACCTTCTCGACGGCGATCGACCGCATCCCGAAGTAGCTCCCGACCCGGTCCGATCCGACACGGACCTCCAGCCGGTAGAGATGCGGGTCGGCGGCGGACCACAGATGCGGGTCGGGCACGGCAGGTCCAGTGCGGCACCGGTACGTCCGCCGGCGGTCGCCACCTTGCGCTTCCCGTCGTACGCGGTCGCCGTGACGGGCACCCCGTCCCGTACCCCGCGCACCTCGACGGTGAGCTTCTCGCCCCGGACGTCGGGGGTCAGCTTCAGCGAGTCGGCGTGGTCGGCGGCGACCGGCTCCATCCACACCGTCTGCCAGATCCCGGACGACGGGGTGTACCAGATGCCGCTGGGATCGAGGCGCTGCTTGCCCATCGGCGGGTTCTCACCGTCCGCCGCGTCGGTCGGGTCGTGGACGCCGACGATGAGTTCCTGGATGCGGCCGGGCTTCAGCGCATCGGTGATGTCGGCGCCGAACTTGTCGTAGCCGCCCTTGTGTTCGGCGACCTTGCTGCCGTTGACATACACCTCGGATTGCCAGTCCACGGCCCCGAAGTTCAGCCGGAGCCGCTTGCCGGAGCCGATCTTCCAGTCCCGGGGCACGGTGAAGGTGCGGCGGTACCACATCCGGTCCTCGTGCCGCTCGATCCCGGAGAGCTGCGATTCGACCGGGTAGGGCACGAGGATCTTCTCGCCGAGCTTCCTGCCGACCGGGGGCCGCTCCCCCGCCTTCGCCGCGGCGAACTCCCAGGAGCCGTTGAGGTTCTGCCAGTTGTCCCGGGTGAGCTGGGGCCGGGGGTACTCCGGCAGCGCGTTGTGCGGGCCCACCTCGTCGGCCCACCGGGTGCGCAGCTCGTACGTGGAGCGGTTCGGCCCGCCGGACCAGAAGGCCCCGACGGCCTTTCCGTCCTCCCCGGCCAGGGCTCCCGCGCCGTCGTAGCGGACGTCGGCGAGCCCGGTGGCGTCACCGGCCTTGTTGCCGACGACGGGTTCCTCCAGCGCCACGGTCAGGCTGCGCGGGTCGGCCGGATCGGCCTCGACCGCGCCGAGCGGCCACTCGGCACCGCCGATGACGGCGTCGAGGTGGTTCACCAGCCCGGCGGGCGGGGGCGCGAGCTTCTGCGCGAAGTCCAGCTTGAGCGTGCGGCCGTCGGCGAGGACGGTGGCGGCGATGGCCCCGTCGTACGCGAACCCGTCGGGCAGCCGGAAGGCGGACTGCGGCACCGGTACCTTGCTGCCGCCGGGTTCGGTCCACTTCAGGTGGAGGTTGGATCCGCCCTGGTGCTCGAAGAACTCCACCTTGAGGTCGTACGCCCGGCCGGCGGTCAACTCCACCGGCTGCGAGGTCTGTTCCCTCTCCCAGTCGTCGACCCAGTGGTCGATGACCGGCTTCCCGTCGATCCAGAGCCGGAAGCCGTTGTCCCCGATCATCGAGAAGAGATGGGCGCCGGTCTTCTCCGGCACGATCTTCCCGGTCCAGCGGATGCTGACGTCGTCGTTCTGTCCGGTGGCCGAGGCCAGCCGGGGCTCCAGCGTCGGGAAGTCGATGTCCGGGTCGAATCCGGTCGCCCTGAGCTGCCCGAAGTCGAAGGCGCCGGGGGCGGACTGAGTGTAGTACTCGCCCTTGAGACCATGCACGTCGCCGGGGTCGGGGGCGGCCGAAGCGGTGGGCACGGCGGTCAGGCCGGCGGCGCCGAGAACTGTGGCGAGAAGCAGTACCAGTTTCTTTCTGATGCGCACGGATCCTCCTAGCTGAGGAAGGGTGGCGGCTCGTTGCGGCACGATGTACAACGTTGGAAGGAACGGCAGTTGGCATGACAGCACGACACCCGAGCCGGTGTCCAGGTGCATGACAAATAGAGGGGGTCGCCGTGGTCCGGCGCATCGGGTATCGGGCTCCCCGGCCCGCCCTCAGATGCGATACGCGCCCGTCGGCACGCCGTGGGCCACGCCGTAGGGGGTCGTGCAACGGGCCCGGAGCGTGGCGGGCCGGCCGGTGTGCGGGGAGCGGCGGTGGGTCCGGCGCTCCCGGGTCAGGCGCTCCCGGGTCCGGAGCCTTCGAAGACGCAGTCCCCGCACAGGCCGCCGCCCGGCGTGCGGTAGTACAGACAGCAACTGCGGCGGCGGAAGGCCACGTCGTGCGGGGCGCCGGTGTTCCGGAGGTCGGGGTGGTCGAAGAGTTCGGCGGCCAGTGCGCGGGCCCGCGCCGCCGCGTCGGGGCGGTGGTGGGTGCGCGCCCAAGCGAGGAGCTGGCGCAGGGCTCCGGCCAGCGCGGACCCAGCGTTGCCCCACAGCAGCCGGTCGGACAGCGGGCCGTCCCGGTGGACCGCCTCGGCCAGGGGTACGAGGTGGCCGTACTGGACGACTTCACGGATCCGGCAGGCGGTGGCGGGCAGCGACCCGGTGCCGTCCAGCCACAGATCGTCGGGGGCCGGCTGCCGGGGATCCCAGTGGACGTCGCCGGGCGAAAGGGCGGGGAAGCGGCCGGTCAGTGCCGCCGGTCCGAGCGCGACCGACCAGAGACGGGAGGCCAGCCCCAGGTGCGCGACCGAGGCGGCGACCCTCCGCTCGGAGGTGCCCAGCCGGGCGGCGACCGTGTCGATCCGGGCTGTGAGCGGGGCCTGCTCCCCCGCGTACAACCGCGCCAGCGGGCGGTGCGCCCCTTGCGGCGGCGCGGTGGTCCGCAGCGCGAAGAATCCGCCCATCGAGGCCGCCGCGGACCCGTCCATCACACGTGCTCCTTCCCGGCGTTCCGGCCGCCGGTCCCGACTGCGCGGCCGCCCCGGCATGCCACGGCCCGGCGCTCACCGTAACCCTGAGGGGTTACGGCCCCTGAGCCCTACGGGGGAGAACTACCCTCCGGAGGAGGACACTGGGACCACGGTCGTACTACTGAAGCAGTACGCCGAATCGCCGTCTCAAGGACGACGACGCAGCCGCGTTGAAGAGACATCGTGGTGTACATGAGTTCCCTTGCGCTGTCCGTGCTGCTGTCACTGGTCTCCGCGGTCGCGTACGCGGCCGGGGCGATCGTCCAGGAGCGCGTGGCGACGACCGGCGGGGGTCACTCGCCGGCACCGCTGCGCAACCGGGTCTGGTGGGTCGCCGTGGCGCTGAACGGCGTGGGCGCGGTGCTCCATGTCGTGGCGCTGGCCTACGGCCCGCTGAGCCTCGTCCAGCCGCTCGGTGCGCTGACCATCGTCTTCGTCCTGCCGATGGCGGCGCTCTTCGTACGCCGCCGGGCGGGAGCCACCGCGTGGCGGGGCGCGATCATGGCGACCGTCGGTCTGGCGGGCCTGCTCGCGCTCACGGGGAACGCCGAGTCGCACGCCCTGAACGGACGGGACCAGCTGATCGTCGCCGGTGCGACGCTCGGTGCGGTCGCGCTGCTCCTGCTGATCTCCACGGGCGTCCACCGGCCGGTGGTACGGAGCGTGGTCCTGGCCGGGGCGGCCGGCATCGCGTTCGGCATCGCCTCGGTGTTCACGAAGACCGTGGCGGTGGGGCTGTCCTCCGGTGCGGTGGGGGCCGGGCTGCCGGCGCTGCTGGCGATCGCCGGTTTCGCCGCCACCGGGCTGCTGGTCTCCCAGGCCGCGTACCGGGGCGCCGGGCTGACCGCGCCCCTGGCGACGGTGACCGTGGTGAACCCGGTGATAGCGGCGGTCGTGGGCCTCACGATGTTCGGCGAGCAGTTCCGGCACGGCACGGCCGGGACCATGCTCGCACCGGCCTGTGCGGTGGTCGCCGCGGGCGGTCTGATCCTGCTCACGACGGAGCGGCTGGGCGCGGAGCACCGGGCCGCTGAGGCGGCGGACGGCGGGCTCGCGGACGCCCGGGCGGACGGGGAGCCCGTCGGCATGGAGCCCGTCGGCATGAAGCATGGCGACATGGAGCACGGCGGCGTGGAGCACGGCGACATGGAGCACGGCGGCGTGGAGCACGAGGACGTGGCGGCCACGGAAACGGCACCCGGGCCTTCCTCGCCCGGCGGGACCGCCGGGGCGGTCCGGGGCACGTTCTCCGCGGCGCGTCGTCCCATGCCTGTGCTGATGCCGCTGGAGTGTCTGGGCCGGGTGGTCTTCGGGCCGGGGATGTCGCGGTACACCGGACCCGCGGGACCGGCCGATCCCGATGACGCGGCCGACCCCCAGGGCGCCGTTCAGACTCTGACGCCGCCCGCCCTGAGGTAGACCAGCGGGTCGATGTCCGATCCGTAGCCGGGGCCGGTGCGGATCTCGAAGTGCAGGTGCGGTCCCGTGACGTTCCCGGTGGAGCCAGAGCGCGCGATCCGCTGGCCCGCCGAGACATGGCGGCCCTCACGCACGTGCAGCGCGGACAGGTGCGCGTACTGGCTGTACTTGCCGTCGCTGTGCCGGATGACGACCTGGTAGCCGTACGCGCCGCCCCAGCCTGCCGAGACGACGGTGCCGGAGGCCACCGCCCTGATCGACGTACCGGTCGGGACCGGGAAGTCGACCCCGGTGTGATAGCCGCTGGCCCAGGAGCCGGACTGGTGGTACGGGGTGCCGATGCCGGCCGCGACGGGTGCCACCAGACCAGCGTGCTGCTCCGTACGCGGCTTCGGCCGGTGGCTCTCGGTCTTCTTCGGGTGCGGCTTCGGCTTCACGGTGTTCTGGTGCGGCTTCGCGGTGCTCGGGTGCGGCTTCGGCGTCGCGGTGTCGTGGCGGGGCTTCGTCGCGGCGGCCTGTTGCTTCGCTTCGGCGGCCTGCTGGTGCGGCTCTGCCTTCGGGCGCTCCGGTGCCGCCGAGCGCTGCGGTGCGGTGGACTTCCGGGGCTTCGGCTCGGCCTTCGGCTTCGCCTGCGCGCTCGTGCCCGGCCTCGCGGGCCGGGCAGTGTCCAGGCTCAGGCGCTGCCCGGGCAGGATCAGGTCCGGGTCGTCACCGACGACCTCGCGGTTCTGCGCGTAGAGGTGCTGCCAACCGCCCCGGACCCGCTCGCTCGCCGCGATCGCGGAGAGCGAGTCGCCGCGTGCCACGGTGTACGACTCACGCTTGCCGGGGATGGTGGTCGGCGTGGCGGGGGCGGAGGTCCGCTCGGCCGTGGGCTTACCGGAGGCGGCCCTGTCCGGGGAGGTCTTGCCCGGCGCCTTCACATGGCTGGTGCGCTGCGACTGCGGGGCGACGTCGGCGGCGTCCCCGCGGCTGCTCAGCCCCGCCTTGGCCGAGCAGCCGGGCCAGGCACCCGGCCCCTGCGCTTCGAGCACCTTCTCGGCGATGGAGATCTGCTCGCCCTTGGTGGCCAGGTCGGCGCGCGGGGCGTAGACCGTGCCTCCGTACGCCGCCCAGGTCGAGCGGGTGAACTGCAGCCCGCCGAAGTAGCCGTTGCCGTTGTTGATGTGCCAGTTGCCGGTCGACTCGCAGGCGGCGACCTTCTCCCACACATCCGGGGTCGCGGCGCCGGCCGAGGCAGCCGCGATGAGCGGGAGTGCGAGGCCCGCACCGCCCGCGGTGACCGTGAGCGAGGCACGGTTGATCCGGCTGGGCTGATATCTGCGGTGCCGTCCGTTCGCGGCCATGACTTGGCTCCCCCACTGGCAGTAGGACACGTCGCAAGCGCCCAACTTATGTGCCGGCAAAGGGCGGTGACAAGAGAGCGGCCGGACTCACCCGTCACGGACGGCCCAGCGGTCACCGCCCCCGCCGGGCGGTCACTGCGCGAGCACCCCCTTCCGGGAAGCGGCGCGGTGCCGGGCCGCGTCCACGAGGGCGGTCATGACCCGGGTGTCGTGGCCCATCTCGGGATGCCACTGGACCCCCAGCACCAGGCTGTCGTGGCCGGTGAGTTCCACGGCCTCCACGGTGCCGTCCGGGGCATGGGCGCTCGCCGTGAGGCCGGATCCCAGACGGTCCACGGCCTGGTGGTGGTAGGTGGGCACCACGTCCGGTTCCGCGACGGCCGCCGCGTACGCCGTACCGGCAACGGGAATGACGGGGTGTTCGCCGAAGTCGCCGGGGCCGCCGGTGTGTCCGTCCAGGTGCTGGTGCAGGGTGCCGCCGAGCGCGACGTTGAGCAGTTGCATGCCCCGGCAGATGCCCAGCAGGGGGACGTGCTGGGCGATCGCCGCCTCGATCAGGGCGATTTCCCACGCGTCGCGCTCGCGTGCGGGCGGACCGGTCCGGGGGTCGGGCACCTCGCCGTAGCGGGCCGGTTCGACATCGGCGCCGCCAGCGACGACCACACCGTCCAGTGCCGCCACGGCCTCCCGGGCCGCGTCGGCGGTGTCGTCGGGCGGCAGCATCACCGCCAGGCCGCCGGCCGCCCGTACCAGGCGCGGGTAGACGGCGGGCAGCAGGACGGCCGGGGTGTCCCAGACACCCCACCGGGCCGGTTCCTGATAGGTGCTGATGCCGATGACGGGCCGGTTCATGGGCCCCTCCTCTGGTTCGTTCGCTGTTCGGTCGTGGTGCCGCCGCTGCCACGTACGGGCGTGGCAGCGGCGGTGCGGGCGTGCGTACAACGCCCTTGTCTCGCGGTCCCGTTCAGTCCCGCGACAGTTCGGCCTCGGCCGCCGCAAGGGCGGCGAATTCCTCCTCCGGGGCACTCGCGACGAGGCGGTGGCGGCTGTAGAAGGCGAAGTAGGCCAGTGCCACCACGTACACGCCGAGCGCGATGAACGCGGCGTCCCGGTCCACCAGGAAGGTCGCCACCAGCGCCGAGCATGCCAGCACGAGGGCCACGGACGAGGTGAGCGCGCCGCCGGGCGTGCGGTAGGGCCGTTCCAGGTGCGGTTCGCGCCGGCGCAGCACGATGTGGGAGAGCGCCATCAGGGCGTAGCTGATGGTGGCGCCGAAGACGGCGACGTTCAGCATCCGGCCGCCGTTGCCGATCCAGGCGGCGAGTGCGAAGCCGATCGCGCCGGGGATCAGCAGGCCGAGGTAGGGGGACTTGCGGCGGTTGGTCAGGGAGAGGAAGCGGGGCAGGTAGCCGGCCCGGGAGAGTGCGAACAGCTGGCGGGAGCCGGCGAAGATCAGCGAGAAGAAGGAGGCCACCAGGCCCGCCAGGCCGGCGTAGTTGACGAAGCGGCTCAGGGCGGTGGGGCCGCCGTCGCCCTCCAGCGCGACGACCAGGGGGTTGCCCGCCTCCTGGATGGCCTTCGCGCCCTGTGCGCCGGTGGCGGAGAGGAAGGTGAGCACCGCCAGGCCCACCAGCACGGTGAGCGAGATGGCCAGCGCCCTCGGCATCGACCTGACGGGGTCCTTGGCCTCCTCGGCGGCGAGCGGCACGCCCTCGACGCCCAGGAAGAACCACATGCCGAAGGGGAAGGCGGCCCAGATACCGAGAAGCCCGAAGGGCAGCCAGGAGGAGGAGCCGAGTGCTCCGGTGTCGACCGGGATGTCGTTGAGGCGGTCGGCGTCGAATTCGGTGAACGCGCCGATCGCGAAGATCAGCAGGGCGGCCACGGCGACGGCGGTCACGATCAGGCTGAACCGCAGCGCCTCGCCGACACCCCAGAGGTGGATCCCGATGAAGACGGCGAAGCAGGCGAGATGGACGGGCCAGCCGGAGGTGAGCCCGAAGAGGCCGAGGGACTCGACGTAGTCGCCGATGAACAGCGAGATGGCGGCGGGGGCGAGGATGTACTCGATGAGGATGGCCGTACCGGTCAGGAAGCCGCCCCAGGTGCCCAGGGCCCGGCGGGCGAATCCGTAACCGCCGCCCGCTGTGGGCAGGATGGCGGAGAGTTCGGCCAGGGCGAAGACCAGGCACGCGTACATCAGGCCCATCAGCACGGTGGCCGCGGCGAGCCCGCCGAAGCCGCCCTTGGACAGGCCGATGTTCCAGCCGGAGTAGTCGCCGGAGACGACATAGGCGACGCCGAGTCCGGTCAGCAGGAGCCAGCCCGCGCTGCCCCGGCGCAGCGTACGGCGGTGCAGATACTCGTCCTTGCCGGTCACCGCGCCGGCCGTGTCGCCGGGTGGGCTGGTGGGTGTGTCGGTTCCCTGGGCCATGGGGCGCTCCAGATGTGTGTCGACGGCGCTGCGTCGAGGCGTGGCAGACGAAAAGGGCGCATCAAAGGTTCGTCGCCACACCTTTGTGGAACGTCAGGGGAAACACAAGGGGCGCGCGTTAAACAGTGGTTACGGATGTGCGCCCAGCTCGTGGCGGGTGCGCCAGGCGCCTCCGGAGGCGATTCACCACCGTCGGCCGGGCCCTCTTCCCAAGCAATGGTTCCCTGTCATACCTTATGGATCTCGGTGCACCCAAGGAGGAATCCCGTGGCAGACCGCACACCCCCGCTCGCCGTCGAGGAGCTGCGCTCGCTCGTGGCGAGCGGGGCCATCGACACCGTCGTCCTGGCCTTCCCCGACATGCAGGGCCGGCTCCAGGGCAAGCGGTTCGCCGCCGGGTTCTTCCTCGACGAGGTTCTGGAGCACGGTACCGAGGGCTGCAACTATCTGCTGGCCGTCGACACCGACATGAACACCGTCGACGGCTACGCGATGTCCTCCTGGGAGCGCGGCTACGGCGACTTCGCGATGGTCCCGGACCTCGACACCCTGCGGCTGCTGCCCTGGCACGAGGGCACCGCACTGCTCGTCGCCGACCTCGCCTGGAACGACGGCGGCCCGGTCGTCGCCGCACCGCGCCAGGTGCTTCGCCGCCAGCTGGACCGGCTGGCCGGCCTCGGCTACCGGGCCCAGGTGGGCACGGAGCTGGAGTTCATCGTCTTCAAGGACACCTACGAGCAGGCCTGGGACCGCGGCTACCGCGGGCTGACCCCGGCCAATCAGTACAACATCGACTACTCCATCCTCGGCACCGGCCGCGTCGAACCCCTGCTGCGCCGCATCCGCAACGAGATGCAGGCGGCCGGGCTGACCGTCGAGTCGGCCAAGGGCGAGTGCAACCTCGGACAGCACGAGATCGCCTTCCGCTACGACGAGGCACTGGTCACCTGCGACCAGCACGCCGTCTACAAGACCGGCGCCAAGGAGATCGCCGCGCAGGAGGGCGTCTCGCTCACCTTCATGGCCAAGTACGACGAGCGCGAGGGCAACTCCTGTCACATCCACCTCTCGCTCACCGACGACAACGGCGACAACGCGATGTCGGGTGACGGCCCGGACGGCATGTCGGACCTGATGCGGCACTTCCTCGCCGGACAACTCGCCGCCCTGCGCGACTTCTCCCTGCTCTACGCGCCGAACATCAACTCCTACAAGCGGTTCCAGCCCGGCTCCTTCGCGCCGACCGCCGTCGCCTGGGGCCACGACAACCGCACCTGCTCCCTGCGGGTGGTCGGCCACGGCCGCTCCCGCCGCTTCGAGAACCGGCTGCCCGGCGGCGACGTCAATCCGTACCTGGCCACCGCCGGACTGGTCGCCGCGGGGCTGTACGGCGTGGAGCACGAGCTGGCACTGCCGGAGGTCTGTACGGGCAACGCCTACACCGCCGAGTACGAGCAGGTGCCGACCACCCTGCGCGAGGCCGCCGACCTGTGGGAGGCCAGCCCCATCGCCAAGGAGGCGTTCGGCGAGGAGGTCGTCGCGCACTACCTGAACATGGCGCGTGTCGAACTCGCCGCCTACGACGCCGCCGTGACCGACTGGGAGCTGCGCCGCTCCTTCGAGCGCCTGTGACCGCCGTCCCGTCCCTCACTCCCGATCGAGGCCCGCACGTGTCCCACCAGTCCGCACCGCACAGCCTGGACATCCTGAACCCGGCCACCGCCGAGGTCATCGCCACCGTCCCGGCCACCGACGCCGCCGCTGTCGACGCGGCCGTCGCCCGCGCCGCCACCGCCCAGCGCGTCTGGGCCGCGGCGGCACCCGCCGACCGCGCCCGGCTGCTCCGCCGGTTCGCCGCCACCGTCGACGAACACATCGAGGAACTGGCCCTGCTGGAGGTCCGCGAGGCCGGTCACACCATCGGCAACGCCCGCTGGGAGGCGGGCAATGTGCGCGACCTCCTCGACTACTGCGCCGGCGGCGTCGAACGCCTGCTGGGCCGGCAGATCCCGGTCGCCGGCGGCATCGACTTCACCCTGCTGGAACCGCTCGGCGTCGTCGGGGTCATCGCCCCGTGGAACTTCCCGATGCCGATCGCCGCCTGGGGCGCGGCCCCGGCGCTCGCCGCCGGCAACGCCGTACTGCTCAAGCCCGCCGAGACCACCCCGCTGACCGCGCTGCGCCTGGCGGAGCTGGCCCTGGAGGCCGGGCTGCCCGGCGGACTGTTCCAGGTGCTGCCGGGCGAGGGTCCGGTGGCCGGCGCCGCCCTGGTGGACCACCCCGGGGTGGCCAAGATCGTCTTCACCGGCTCCACCCGGACCGGCAAGCACATCATGACCCGCTGCGCCGAACGCGTGAAGCGCCTCACCCTGGAACTGGGCGGCAAGAGCCCCAACGTCGTCTTCGCCGACGCCGACCTGGAGGCCGCGGCGGCCGGGACGCCGATGTCCTTCCTGGACAACGCCGGCCAGGACTGCTGCGCCCGGACCCGCATCCTGGTCGAGCGCTCGGTCCACGACCGCTTCCTCGATCTGCTGGCACCGGCCGTCGCCGCCGTGGTGGTCGGCGACCCGTCGGACGAGAAGACCCAGATGGGTCCGCTGATCTCGGCCGTCCAGCGGGAGCGCGTGAGCGGGTTCGTGGATGCCCTGCCCGACGGCGTACGGACGGTCCTCGGCTCGGCGCCCGACGGCCCCGGCTTCTGGTACCCGCCGACCGTGCTCGCCGGGGTGTCGCCCGATGCCCCGGTGGCCGTCGACGAGGTCTTCGGGCCGGTCGCCGTGGTGCTGCCGTTCGACGACGAGGCGGACGCCGTACGACTGGCGAACGCTACGGAATACGGTCTGGCCGGATCGATCTGGACGCGTGACGTGGCCCGTGCGCTGCGGGTCGGCCAGGGGCTGCGGGCCGGGAACCTCTCGGTCAACTCGCACTCCAGCGTCCGCTACGCCACACCCTTCGGCGGCTACAAACAGTCCGGGCTGGGGCGCGAGCTCGGCCCCGACGCACTCGCCGCCTTCACCGAAACCAAGAACGTCTTCATCAGCACGGAGGCCTGAGCACCATGACCGACACCACCGCTGTCTGCCGCCGCCTGGTCGGCCGCACCGCCGTAGTCACCGGAGCCGGGAGCGGCATCGGGCTGGCCACCGCCCGGCGCCTGGCCGCCGAGGGCGCGCACGTCGTCTGCGCCGATGTGGACGAGGCGAGCGGCAAGGCCACCGCCGAGGAGGTCGACGGCCTCTTCGTACGTACCGACGTCACCGACGCCGAGCAGGTCGAGGCGCTGTTCAAGGCCGCGTTCGACACATACGGCTCGGTCGACATCGCGTTCAACAACGCGGGGATCTCGCCGCCCGAGGACGACTCCATCCTGGAGACCGGTCTCGAAGCCTGGCGCCGGGTGCAGGAGGTCAACCTCACCTCCGTCTATCTGTGCTGCAAGGCCGCCATCCCGTACATGCGCCGTCAGGGCAGGGGTTCCATCATCAACACGGCCTCCTTCGTGGCCCGGATGGGCGCCGCCACCTCGCAGATCTCCTACACCGCGTCCAAGGGCGGCGTGCTGGCCATGTCGCGCGAGCTCGGAGTGCAGTTCGCACGGGAGGGCATCCGGGTCAACGCGCTGTGCCCCGGACCGGTCAACACCCCGCTGCTCCAGGAGCTGTTCGCCAAGGACCCGGAGCGGGCCGCGCGCAGGCTGGTGCACATCCCGCTCGGCCGGTTCGCGGAGCCCACCGAGATGGCCGCCGCCGTGGCCTTCCTGGCCAGCGACGACTCCTCGTTCGTCAACGCCACGGACTTCCTGGTCGACGGCGGGATCTCCGGCGCCTACGTCACCCCTCTCTAGACGGCGTGCGGTGGGGCCGCGGGACACCGCGCCCCCGACCGTACGACCACGCCGCCCGGCCGGGCGGCCACCGGGCCCGCGGCCGGGCGTCACCCGACGCCCGGCCGTTCCGTCTGCCCCGTCCCCGATGTCCGCCCACACCACAGGAGTGTCCTCGGCGTGCCCAGACCCCGTCCCGCATCCCGGCCCGTACGGCGTTCCGCCGCACGGCTGACCGTCACCGCGCTCGCGCTGGCGGCGGCCCTGACCACCGTCACCGCACCCGCCGGGGCCCACGACCGCCCCGGCCGCGCCTGTCCGCGGCTGTCCGTCTCCACGGGCTGGTACGGGGCCAACCAGGCCCGTGTCCAGCACCTCATCGACCGCTACGGAAGCTGCTCGCCGCACCACCGCGACGGCCGGGCCGCGCCGGTGGCGGTCTTCGACTGGGACAACACCGTCATCAAGAACGACGTCGGTGACGCCACCATGTTCTGGATGCTGCGCAACTCCCGGATCCGGCAGCCCGAGCACGGTGACTGGCGCACCACCAGCCGCTACCTCACCGACGCGGCGGCCGACTCGCTGCGCGCCGCCTGCCCGGACGGCACCGGCCGCGACCGCACCCTGCCGACCGCGACCGACACCGTCTGCGCCGACGAGATCCTCTCCGTCTACAGCGAGGCCACCACCACCTCGGGGCAGGACGCGTTCGCCGGCCACGACCGGCGCACGATGGAACCCTCGTACGCCTGGCTGGCCCAGCTCACCCACGGCTGGACGGCGGCGCAGGTGCGCTCCTTCGCCGCCGCGGCCCGCGCCGAGAACCTGGCCGCCCCCGTGGGCGCCACCCAGCGGGTCGGCAGCACCACCGACGCCACCGGCTATGTCCGCTACTACGACCAGCAGCGCGACCTGATCCGCACGCTGCGCCGGGCCGGATTCGACGTGTGGATCGTCTCCGCGTCACCGCAGCCCGTGGTCGACGTCTGGGCCAGGGGTGTCGATGTCGCGCCCGGGAACGTGATCGGCATCCGGTCCACCACCGAGCGGGGCCGCTACACCTCGCACCTGAGCGCCTGCGGCACCGCGCGCCCCGGCGAGGACTCGCAGATCACCTACATCGACGGCAAGCGCTGCTGGATCAACAAGGAGATCTTCGGTGTGCGCGGTGCGGCCGCCTCCCGGGTGCAGGACCCCGCGAGGCGCCCGGTGTTCGCCGCCGGGGACTCCGACACGGATGTGTCGATGCTCCGTGACGCGACCGGGCTGCGACTGGCCCTGAACCGCAACAAGGCCGAGCTGATGTGCCGTTCCTACGACGACGCGGACGGCAGGTGGCTGGTCAACCCCATGTTCATCGCGCCGAAGGGCCGGCTGAAGGGCGCCTATCCGTGTGCCACCACCGGCTACACCGCGTCGGACGGGACCTCGGGGCCGGTGCTCCGTGGCGACGGCAGTGTGATCCCCGATCAGCACGACACCGTCTTCGCGGGCTGACGCCCGGTACGCGTGGTGGCCGCGGCCCGGCTCCTGCTGCCCCGGCCACCACGCGCCCTGCTTCTCAGCCGCTGACGCTCGCCGCGCCGGTCTCGATGTGTCCGGTGTACCGCCGCGACCAGGAGGCGTCACCGCTGATCCTCACCGTGAAGTCGTACCAGCCCTTGGTCTGCGTCACCGCGTTGAAGTAGTCCTCCTTGCTGCCGCCGGCCGGGACGGTGTACGTCCAGGGGCCGTCGCTCCGGTACTGGCCGGAGGTCACGGTGAACGTGACGGCGCTCGCCGAGGTGTTGGTGAAGGTGAACCACAGGGCGGGCCTGCCGGTGTCCGGTGCGTCGGCGTAACGGGCGGCCACCTCACAGGACCTGCCCGCCGCCGTGGCGTCGCCGGTGAACCGGCGCAGGAACCTGTTGGGTCCGGCCATGGTGAAGTCGTACTTGCCGTCTCCGTTGCCCGTGCCGATGTTGAAGAAGTCCGTGGCGGTGCCGCCCGCGTCCACGGTGTACTGCCACGGCACCGTCGAACGGTAGGCGTTGGGGTGCACCGAGAAGTGTGCGGCCCGGGTCGCCGGTGCGCCCTTGTTGGTCATGGTCAGCCAGAGCTTGACGGCTCCCGCGGCACCGAACTCCAGCCGGTCCAGATCACCGCCGGGCTGGTAGGGCAGCGCACGGGCGGGCCGGGTGCCGGGCTCCTGCGCGGGCAGCGCGTTGTTCTGCGGTACGGGGTTGGGCAGGGGGCCGCAGGTGTTCATCCCGATCACCGGGGTGGCCGGCAGGCCGGACGGCACACCGTTCACCGGATGGGCGAAGTCGAAGACGCCGGTGAGGTCACCACTGACCCTGCGCCGCCAGGCACTGATGTTGGGACAGGCCGCCGGCTTCCCGAGAGCCGTGGTCCAGGTCTCCAGGAAGCGCAGCACGGAGGTGTGGTCGAAGACCTCGGAGGAGACCCAGCCGCCGCGTGTCCAGGGCGACATGACGATCATCGGGACGCGGAAGCCGAGGCCGATGGGGACTCCGCCGAGGAATTCCCCCTCGGTTCCGGCGGGCGGCGACGGCGGCGGTACGTGGTCGAAGAAGCCGTCGTTCTCGTCGTAGTTCAGGAGGAGCACCGTGGAATCGAAGACGTCCTGATCGGCGGCGAGCGCCCGGTACACGAGGTCGACGAAGTGAGCTCCGTCGCCGGGCGGGGCGTACGGGTGCTCGGAGAAGGCCTGGTTGGCGACGACCCAGGACACCTGCGGCAGGGTGCCGGCCACCACATCGGCCTTGATGGCGGCGGCGATGTCATCGGGGGTGGAGCCGGTCACCTTCTTCACCGACGCCATCCCGAGGTCGTGCAACGGGTCGCCGGCCGGTGCGTCCGTGAACTTGCGGAAGTAGGCGAGGCCGTTGTCGCCGTAGTTGTCGTCGGCGTTCTGGTAGACGCGCCACGACACACCGGCCCGTTGGAGCGCCTCGGCGTACACCTCCCAGGTGAGCCCGGACTCGTCACCGCCGTCCTTGCTGGACGCGTCCACCTTGCCGCTCCACAGGAAGGTGCGGTTGGGCCCGGTGGCACTGAGCGCCGAGCTGAAGTAGGCGTCGCACACCGTGTAGTTGTCGGCGAGTGCGTAGTGGAAGGGGATGTCCGAGCGCTCCAGATGGCCGAGCGAGCGGACGTTCCCCACACCCGTCACCCAGTTGTCCATCCGGCCCTTGTTCCAGGCCGAGTGCTGGGACGTCCAGCTGTGCGGCAGATCGCCGTTGCACTGGGCGATCGTCTCGGGATCGGCGCCGCCCGCAGCCGGAGTGGCGCTGAGCTTCCAGGGATACTGCCGCCCCGTGCCGTTGGGCTGGTCGAAGACGCTGCGGCCGCCGCCGATGGTGATCCCGGAGCGGTCCGAGAAGCCGCGCACGCCCTTGAGGCTGCCGAAGTAGTGGTCGAAGCTGCGGTTCTCCTGCATCAGCACCACGACGTGCCGGACGTCCTTGATGGTGCCGGTCGCCGCGGTCGCGCTCGCCGTGCTCGTCCGGACCACGGCGCCCGCGGCCACCGGGGGCATGGCGGCTCCCGCCGCCACGCCCGCGCCGAGCGCCACAAAACCTCTTCGGGTGATCGGTGTCATCTGCCTGCCTTCGCCGGATTCGGATGCGTCGTCGGGACGCCGAAGCCAGGGTGGCGCTCCAGATGGTCCGGCACCAGACCTTTGACAGGAGAGTTACCTGAAGTACTGCCAACTCATCAGCACCAGAGGCTGATTCAAAGGTATGCGATGGGATGTTTGCGGAAACGGATCACGGTCAGTGCTTGCCGTTCAGGGGCGTCCGCGTCGCCTCCGGCGCGGGGTCGGGCAGCACCCCCCGCAGTCGCGCGGTGAACGCCTCGGGGTCCTCGGCACAACCGGTGTGCCCGCCGGGGAACTCCACGAGCCTGCCGATCCCCCGGTCCGCCAGCCGGGCACCGGGAATCGCCGTGAGCAGGGTGCGGGAGTCCTCCCCGACACCGATGACCAGCTTCTCCGCCCCACGCCCCAGGGCCGCCAGGTCCGGCTCGTATCCGCTGAACGAACACAGCACATGCTCCAGGAACACCGGGAGGTTGGCCCCCATCCGCCGGAACGCCTCGGCCTCCCGCGCGGAGGGTTCGTGCGCCGCCCGGTGCCCGCCCCCGGCCGGCTCGGGCGCGTCCGGGTCCGTCAGCCCCTCGGTCATGGTGGCAAGCGCCGCGGCCACCCCGCCATCGCGGAAGGAGTCGCGTACGGCCGCGAAGAGCTTCCGCCCCCGTTCCGGATCGGGCAGCAGCTCCACCAACGGCGGTTCGTGCGCGACCACTCGGTGCAGCCGCTCCGGGTGGCGGGAGAGCAGGTCCAGAGCGACGATCGCGCTCGAACTGGAGCCGAAGACGGCCACCGGCCCGCCGTCCGGCGACAGCAGCTCGATCAGCCGGTGGGCGTCCTCGCTCTGCACCGCCACCCGCTGCTCCTCCGGCGCGCCGTCGAGAACGCTGCGCGAGTAGCCGCGCGGGTCGAACGCCGCGACCGTCCAGCTGTCGGCCAGCCGCGCCGCCATCCGGTCGTAGAGCCCCGCGTCACCGCTGCCGCCCGGCATCAGCAGCAGCAGCGGGCCCTGGCCGCGGACCTCGTAGTACAGCGTCGCACCGGGCACCTTCAGCTGTCCGGTGCGCTCCGGCAGCATGTGGTCAGCCATGCCCGTTGTCCCTCTCGTCAGCTTCTTCACCCGCGGCGGACGGCCAGTGCTCCAGCAGGAAGTGCAGGGCCTCGACGGTGCGCTCCCAGGACGTCTGTACATCGCGGGGCGCGCCGAAGCCGCCGCTCGCCTCCAGGGCGCAGTAGCCGTGGAAGGTGCTGCGCAAAAGCCGCACCGCGTCCGTCAGATCGGGCTCGGCCAGTCCGTAGGCGCGCAGCATCGCGCCCGTGGTCTCGACGGTGCGGTGGTACGCGGTCGACTCGGCGACGATCTCGGGGTCGACCCGCATCTGCGTCGCCTCGTACCGGCCGGGCCGCTCCAGCGCGAAGGCCCGGTAGGCGTCGGCGAACGCGACCAGGGCGTCCTTCCCGGCCCGGCCCGCGACCGCGGTGCCGATCCGGTCGATGAACTCCCCGGCGGCCAGCAGCGCGACCCGGGTGCGCAGGTCGTGCAGGTTCCTGACGTGCGAGTACAGGCTGGCGTCCTTGACCCCGAAGCCGCGGGCCAGTGCGGAGATGGTGACCTTGTCGAAGCCGACGGAGTCGGCCAGATCGGCCGCCGCCGCCACCACGCGTTCGGTCGTGAGACCCGCGCGAACCATTCGCCACCTCCGTCGAAACCCACCTAGACACCCTAGGCACTTTCCTAATATACACAGGTGACTCCATCCGGGCGACGCCGAACAGGCCGTTGCGGCAGCCCGAATCCATACTGAAGATCCCGGCATCGCTGAAGATCCAGGCATCCCCGAAACAGATTGCAGAGCACACAGATGAACGGCACTGCACAGACGAGCGGCACTGCACAGATCGGCGTCACAGGTCTCGCGGTCATGGGCCGCAACCTCGCACGCAACTTCGCCCGCAACGGATTCACGGTCGCGGTGCACAACCGGACGGCCGCGAGGACGGACGCGCTGGTCGAGGAGTTCGGCGACGAGGGCTCCTTCGTCCCCGCGCACACCCCGCAGGAGTTCGTCGCGGCGCTGGAGCGTCCGCGCAGGCTCGTCATCATGGTGAAGGCGGGCGATCCCACCGATGCGGTGATCCAGGAGTTCGCCCCCCTCCTGGAAGAGGGCGATGTCGTCATCGACGGCGGCAACGCCCACTTCGAGGACACCCGCCGACGGGAGAAGCAACTGCGTGAGCGCGGCATCCACTTCGTCGGCACCGGCATCTCCGGCGGCGAGGAAGGCGCGCTCGACGGACCGAGCATCATGCCGGGCGGCAGCAGGGAGTCTTACGACTCACTCGGGCCGCTGCTGGAAAAGATCTCCGCGAAGGCCAAGGACGGCGCCCCGTGTGTCACGCATATCGGCCCTGACGGCGCCGGACACTTCGTGAAAATGACGCACAACGGCATCGAGTACGCGGACATGCAGCTCATCGGCGAGGCCTACCAGTTGCTTCGCGACGTGGCCGGATACTCCCCCGCGCAGATCGCAGACGTCTTCCGCGTCTGGAACACCGGGCGGCTGGACTCGTACCTCATCGAGATCACAGCAGAAGTGCTCTCACATGTCGACGCGGCGACCGGTAAGCCCTTCGTGGATGTTGTGCTCGACCAGGCGGAGCAGAAGGGCACCGGCCGTTGGACCGTGCAGGTCGCCCTCGACCTGGGTGTCCCTGTCTCGGGCATTGCCGAGGCCGTCTTCGCCCGCTCCGTCTCCGGCCACGCCGCCCTCCGTGATGCCTCACGCCACCTCGCCGGACCCACCGCCCGCAAGCTCGGTGCGGACGAGGCGGCGGCATTCGCCGACCAGGTCGAGCAGGCACTGTACGCCTCGAAGATCGTCGCCTACACCCAGGGCTTCCACGAGATCGCGGCCGGCAGCGAGCAGTACGACTGGAACATCGATCTCGGCAGGGTCGCCGCGATCTGGCGCGGCGGATGCATCATCCGGGCCGCGTTCCTCGACAGGATCACCAGCGCCTACGAGGCCCGGCCTCAGCTGCCGAGCCTCCTCTCCGACAAGAGCTTCGCCGAAGAGATCGCCGCCGCACAGAACGACTGGCGCACCGTGATCGCCACCGCCGCCGCCCAGGGCGTCCCCACTCCCGCCTTCGCCGCCGCCCTCGCCTACTACGACTCCCTGCGCGCCGAACGCCTCCCCGCCGCCCTCACCCAGGGCCAGCGCGACTACTTCGGCGCACACACCTACCACCGTGTCGACCGCGACGGCACGTTCCACACCCTCTGGGGCGGCGACAGAACCGAGGTCGAGAGCTGACCGACACCCGCAAAGCCGATGACGGGGCGGATTCGCCCCGGCTTGCGATCACGGACGGTGAAGGGAGGCGAAGGGATCAGACGTGATGGGCAGGGCCGCGCTCTCGTCCACCGCTCCGCGACGCCCCGGGAGACGAGCGAGCGGAGCGCCCCGATCCACACACCGCCGACGGTGTTGCCCGCTTGCGCGTGAAGTACAAGGAGACCGCGCGGCGGGCTCGCGGTGAACCCCTGTCCGGAAGGGGCCGGATATGGCGGGACCGCTCTCCTGCAGAAGAGTGTCGCCGCCGGGGCGGTGCTGACCCGGGGGTGTGACCTACCCGAACACCACCGCCCGGTGTCCGGACCGGTCCGGGGCCGGATCAGACCGCGAACCGCTCCCTAACCCCCCGCTAACCCTCCACGGCCACGGCGCTGGCCGGCGGACTCCTAGCGTCGGAACAGAGGCGGCATTCCGGTCGGCTCCTTCGCTCGCACAGAGGTGGTCCTCATGCGTCGTACCTTGTCAGCCGTGGTGACCGGTCTGGTGGTCATCACGGGGGCCGCAGCCTGCTCCTCCTCTTCCGGTTCGTCCGGCGCCTCCCACTCGTCATCGTCCTCCACCGCCACACCTCCCAAGGAGGTGAATCCGGCCGGGGACATCCCTGACAACCAGGTGTACGTCGCGTGGTCGCCGTCGGGCGGCGGATACACGGTGAAGGTGCCCGAGGGGTGGGCCCGCCAACAGGTCGGCAGGGCCACCGTGTTCAGCGACAAGTTCAACAGCGTCCGGATCGACCCGAGTGCGGTCAACAAGGCGCCCACTGTCCGGTCGGTGCGCTCGGTCGATCTGCCGGCGATCCGGCGCAGCGCCAAGAACGTCGTGGCGGGGGACGTCAGCACCGTGAAGCGCGCGGGCGGCACCGCTGTGCTGGCCACCTACCGGGCCGACTCGGCGCCCGACCAGGTCACCGGCAAGAGCGTGCGCCAGGACGTGCAGCGGTACGTGTTCTGGAGGAACGGCAGCCAGGTCGTGCTGACCCTGTCCGGCGCGGTGGGAGCCGACAACGTCGATCCGTGGCACATCGTGACGGACTCCTTCCGGTGGGCATGATGACCGTGCCGACGACCGCCGCGCCGCCCCGCCTCGCCGCTGATTCCCTGTACCGGTTCTTCCGCGCGGGCGAGGAGGAGACGTTCGCGCTCCGAGGTGTCGGGCTCCGGGTCGAGAAGGGCGAGATCGTCGCGGTGACCGGACCTTCCGGCTCCGGGAAGACGACGTTGCTGAGCTGTCTGGCCGGGCTCGACGAGCCCGACGGCGGCACGGTCCACGTTGCCGGTGAACGCCTCTCCCACCAGCAGGAACATCTGCGCAGCCGGCTCCGCGCCCGTTACATCGGGGTGCTGTTCCAGTCCGGCAACCTGCTGGAACACCTCACCATCCGCGACAACGTCCGGCTGGTGCAGCGGCTTTCGGACAGTGCCGGCCGGCCCGGCGCGCAGGAGCTGCTCCGGGAGGTCGGGATCGCCCCACGTGCCGGTGCGCTGCCCCGGCAGCTGTCCGGCGGGGAGGCCGCCCGCGCCGGCCTGGCCGTCGCGCTGGCCAACGACCCGGCGGTCCTGCTGGCCGACGAGCCGACCGGCCAGCTCGACCGCGAGACGGCCCGGCAGGTGATGGCGGTACTGCTCTCCGCAGCCGACACACTGGGCGCAGCCGTCCTGATCACCACCCATGACGCGCGGGTGGCCGGTGCGCTCGACGAGCGCTGGTACATGGCCGACGGCCGTGTCGTACATCCCGGGATCCCGGACCGTCCGGACATCCACGAGCAACCCGAACCTCCCGACCGGGAACGTGAGTCGCGATGATCGGAATCTGGCTCTCGGGCCTTCTGCGGGTACGCAGCGGACGGCTGATCGCAACGGCGCTCGGGGTCATGGTCGCCGTCGCCCTGCTCGCCACGCTGGGCGGTTTCCTCTCCACTACGCGCGCCACCATGACGTCCCAGTCGGTGCGTTCGGTGTCCGTGGACTGGCAGGTGCAGGTGACCACCGGCGCAGATGCGCACACCATGCTGTCCACCGTACGGAACCTGCCCGGCACCAGGGCGGCCCTGCCGGTCGGCTACGCGCAGACCGGCGGTCTGACCGCACACACCGCTCCGCCCCGGCCACACCCCGACCTGAACAGAACCTGAACGCGCCGAGCGGGGCGCGAACACGCTGGGGGTGCCAGGCGCGGACCGCGTAATACTGGCCCGGTGACCACAGCACGCATTCTTGTCGTCGAGGACGACCACGGCCTGCGCGATGTCCTGGCGCGTGGCCTGCGCGACGAGGACTTCGACGTCGTGACCGCCGCCGACGGCGCCACCGCCCTGAAGGCCGTCGACACGTCGGTACACGCCGTCGTGCTCGATGTGGGGCTGCCGGACTCCGACGGGCGCGACGTGTGCCAGGCGATGCGCGGTGCGGGGCTCACCGTTCCGGTGATCTTCCTGACGGCCCACGGCAATCTCGCGGACCGGCTCTCCGGCTTCGCCTCCGGCGGCGACGACTACCTGGTCAAGCCCTTCCACCTCAGCGAACTCGCGGCCCGCGTCCGCGCGGTTCTCAACCGTGCCGGGCACCGCGGCAGCACCCTCGCCGACGGGGCCGGCACGATGCGACTGAACCCGATACGGCACGAGCTGACGGTCCACGACCGCCCCGTGTCCCTGACCCCGACCGAGTTCCGTCTGCTGGCGTGCCTGATGGCGGACCCGGGCTCCGTGGTGCGTCGCCGGACACTGCTGCGGGCGGGCTGGCCGGAAGGGGCGCAGGTCAGCGACAACACCCTGGACCAGTACCTGGCCCGCCTGCGCCGCAAGCTCCGCGAGTCGGACAGCCCCCGGGGCATCGGCACGGTCCGGGGCGTCGGCTACCGCTTCGGCTGAGACACCCACGAACCGATGAGCCGATGAAGCGCCACCTCACCCCCCGGACCCTCCGCGGCCGCCTCGCCCTGATGGCGCTCACCACCGGCGCGCTGTGGATCGGTGTCCTGACCACCGTCTTCAACCTCGCCCTCGACAAGCGGCTGCACGCCCAGGCCGACGAGGTCCTGCGCACCCGTGCCGAAGCCGTCGCGGCGACCGTGGACGTACGCCCGGACGGCCGGCTCGTCGTCCGGGAACCGGCCGAGGACCGGGCCCTGGACTCCGGGGTCTGGATCTTCCGGGGCGGCACGGTCGTCGAGAAACCCCCCACCGCCCCTGCCGGCCTGGAGGCGCGGGCGGCCCGCCTCGCCGCCGGCCGGCCCGAGACCTTCGCCGACGCCGAGGGCCCCGGCTCGTGGCGGCTCTACGCCTTCCCCGTCGACGCCCCCGCCCGGCCGGGACACGCGCCCACGCGGGTCGGTACGGTCGTCAGCTCGGTGAGCCTCGATCCCTACCGCAGCACGGCGGACACCGCTCTGGTCGGCTCGATCGCCCTGGCCCTGCTCCTGCTCGCCACCATCTATCTCCTGACCCGCCTCGTCGTACGGCGGGCCCTGCGTCCCGTGACCGAGATGAGCGAGCAGGCCACCCGGTGGAGCGCCGCGGGCGCCCCGGAGCGGTTCGGCGCCGAAGGCAGGCCTGCCGAACTCGCCGCGTTCGCCACCAGCCTGGACGCACTGCTGGACCGGCTGGCCGCGGTCCTGCGCCACGAGCAGCAGCAGGCCGCCGAACTGTCGCACGAACTGCGCACACCGCTCGCAAGGATCACCGCCGAAACCGAGTGGCTCACCGGGCGGCCTCGCACCGCGGAACAGCAGGAGACCTCCCTGTCGGCCATCGCGGGCGCCGCCTCGACCATGCAGCAGATCTGCGACTCGCTGCTCTCCGAGGTCCGTACCCGCAACACGCAAACCCCCGGCCGCTGCCGCTTTCGCGACCTCGCACACCGCCTGGCCCTGCGCAACGCGGCCCAGTTCCCCGACGCCCCACCCGTGACCGTCACGGTGGACGGCGCGCAGGACGTGACCATCGGCGTCTCGGAGGACGTCGTCGAACGCATCCTGACGCCGCTCCTGGACAACGCCCGCCGCTACGCGACCCGGTCGATCGCCCTCACCTGCGCACCGGGCGCGGGAGGGATCACGGTGTACGTGTCCGACGACGGCCCCGGCGTCCCGCCGGACTTCGTCGCCTCGCTCTTCGAACCCGGCCGTCGTGCCCGCCCCGAGGACGGACACGACGGAGCGGGCCTCGGTCTGGCCCTGGCCCGCCGACTGGCCAGGGCCGCGGGTGGCGACATCGCGCTGGACGCCACCGCCCCCGGCGCACGCTTCGTCGTCACCCTTCCGACGGGCTGAGCCTCCGCGCGCCGGACGCCTCCAGGGGGTCGTCCTCCGTCACATCGCGCCGGGTCCGGGTCAGGAAGACGACGAGGCCGAGGATGACGACGAGGAACAGGACGCTGGTCCCGACCGTGCCCAGTCCGAGACCGCCGTCCGCCGTGGGCTGCGACAGGTAGTCGCCCAGCGAGGCACCGAGCGGCCGGGTCAGGACGTAGGCGATCCAGAACGACCACACCGCGTTGAAGTCGAGCGTGCGGTGAGCGAGGGCGACGGCCGCGATCAGCGCCGCGAACACGATCGCGGAGAGCCAGTACCCCAGGTTCAGCTTCTCCGCCGTCAGGTCGCCGGCGGACGTGCCCAGGGCAAACGTGAACAGGATCGCCAGCCAGTAGAAGCTCTCGCGCCGCGCCGTCCGGATCGAGTGGATCGACAGCGTCCGCTCGCTCGCGTACCAGGCGAAGAACGTGATGGCGAGCGCAACCGCGAACACCACGGTCGTGGTCTGGAGCGGAACGCCGAGGTTGTCGGTCAGGTTGTCGCTGATCAGCGTGCCGACCACGCTGATCAGGACCACGGACAGCCAGTACAGACCCGGTACGTAGGAACGCGCCCGGAACTGGAAGACCAGAGTGACGACCAGCAGGGCACTCATGAGATACGAGGTGTTGGTCAGCCCCATGCCGAGATTGTCGTTGAGCAGATCGGCCGCGGTCTCGCCCACGGTGGTGCACAGCACCTTGATCACCCAGAAGTAGAGGGTCACTTCCGGGACCTTGTTCAGCGTCTGCCGCGCCCGGGAGCGCCTGCCGGGCGCGTACGCGTCCGTCGTGTCGGTTGTCATGGAACGGCACGTTGGCAGGGGCTCCCTGAACTTATCCTGACTGCGCTCCATCGAACCGGGGGCACCGGTCGCGCAAACCAGGAGCACCGGTCGCGACTTCATGCGTTCGTCGCATCGCATTGCGTCATGATCGACCGTGATCATCATGGTCTGCCAGGCTGCCGGCCCCTGCCACGCCCCAGGCCGATGCCCACCGGTGTCCTTGCCCGGTACCGGAACGCGCACTTCTCGGCCTCCGCGATGGGTAGGATCACGCCGCAGGTTCGAGCCGCGCCGCGCACGGCACAGACCGAATCATCGGGGGTGTACGGCATGAGTACGGACGGCAATGGTTACTGGGGGCCGACGGGCGGCCCCGGCCCCGGCGGACAGCCGGGCCCAGGTCCCGGCCATCACCCCTACCCCGGGGCCGGACACCACCCGTACCCCGGCGGTCCCGGTGTGGGGCCCTACCCGCCACAGCCCGCGCCCGTGCCGCCGCAGGGGTACCCGGGGCATCCGCAGGGCTGGGGCCCGTACCCGCCACAGCCGCACGGCGGTGGCCCGCAGCCACCGTTCCCGCGCCCGCCCCGGCCGCCGCTGACGCACGGGCAGCGGATCCTCAAGTGCGTCTACAACCCGTTCTACGCCGCCCAGCGGGCCTTCCGCCCATCGCGCCCGGACGCCGTCGAGGACCTGACGGTGCGCAAGATCCAGATGTGGCGGACCGGGCTCGGCATCGCCGCCTGGCTCGTGCTGGTCATGTCGTACAAGCCGGTCGACACCGCCAAGGGCGTCGAGACCGTCGCGGGCGACAAGTTCGACCAGAGCTGGATCAGCACACTCATCCTCGTGTGCGCCTTCCCACTCGTGATCGCCCTGTTCGCGTTCGCCGCGCAGGGTGCGCGGCGCGGGCTCTACCTGCGTCGGTCCCTGAAGTCCCTCGGAGCAGTAGCGGCTCTGATGGGGTCCATGGCCACATTCCCCCTCGCCGTCGCACCCGACCCGGAGACCGCCGGCTTCCGTGACGCCATCGGGACCCCCGGCATGGTCGTCCTCATCACCCTCTGCGCATGGTCTCTGGGATTCGCCCTGTACGGGATCATGCTCTGCCTCATGCACGTGTTCCGAACCGCCGACATCCACGAAGTGCTGCCGCCGATCCTCGCCACCATGCTGGTGTGGGTGATGGCCGCCCTCGACGTGATCAACAACGAGAACGCCGAGGTTCCCGTCCTTGCCCGGATCCTGTTCCTGCTCGGCGCTCCGGTGACGGTGACGGTGTTGTCGTACTGGGAACTGTACCGGCTGCGGAAGTACCACAACCTGACCGTGCGACGGGCCCTCGGCCGCTAGTAGGGCTTGCTACGTGTCCGGGCAAGTGGTCGCTCTGGTGGCTTCCTGCTGACCTGAGGGCAGATGAACTCGCGTAGCGTCGGCGTCGGTTGGAGGGGTTCGCGGGGGAGGTGACCACGGGGAGGCGTTCACGCTTGTCGCGTGCCGACCAGCGGGTGAAGGGCGGGTCCATGCCGCGTCCGACACCGCTTCGTGCCCGCTGCCGGATCGCCGAGGGGGCATCACCGGCCGAAGTGGCGCTCGCGCGACAGTGAAGTCGACCGGGATGTCCCAGCCGATCTCACCCGCCGCATCGGCCGCGGCCTCGATCTGCTGACCATTCCTAGTCTCCAGAGAATCCGAAGATTCCCAGGTGAGTCGGCATGCCATCGGAGTAGAGGACGACGTAGTAGCCGGTCCACCTCATCTGGCACTCGCCGAAAAGGCTCCGTTTGTGTTCCTCATGGCTCTCAGCCTCATTGGCAGCGGCAGCGAGCTCTTCGTACTGCCCGACCGTCGGGCGGTCGGTGCCGAAATGGTGAGCCACGCGGTTGAGCGCCAGAGGGCGCAGGGTTCCGTGGTCAGCGACACCGGACCGCGTCGGCGGGTCATCCGTGGAAACAACCCTGGCGATGTCGAGGATCGTATGGGTGCCTTCTGTGCCCATGAACTCCTCGTCCGCATACAGGCCCTTCAGGCTTGGGAAGCGGGCACCGTCGCCGTACTCCTCCTGGAACACCTTGGTCTGCAAAGTTCCCAATGCCGCCGCCACATCGCCGTCCTACCTGGTGACGTAGTCCCATCCACTGGCACCCATCGAGCCATCCTCCCCGGAGATCACGAATGGCCGAACAGTAACGGCGGGCACTGACAACGCCGGGGCATGGCGCCGACAGAACGACAGCCGAGAACCGACGACACCCGGAGTGACGGGCGCCTCCGCCTTCACTCGTTTCTTCACACGCGCCCACGGGGTGTCACCACGTGAGTATCAACGGTATGGCTGGCAGACACTTTGCTGCCCGGCCGGGCTCCATCGACCGGGCAGGGCCTGCTTTTTGGGCCCGTCGAGCGGCCCGGACACGGGAGGAGTCGGCGATCGGGGGGCGAGCCGTGTCTGTCCCACGTCCAGTTGGTGAGGATGGAGACCCGCGGGGCGGGCGGAGCCCCGTCCGCGGTGCGGTCTTCGTCGCGGACGTCGGCGTCCGGGGCCGACAGCGCAAGGGTCATGGCCTCCCGAAATATGCGGTCTGACAGAATGAGCTCCGAAAACTCAGGCGACGCGCGTCAGGAAACCGGTGTGAATCCGGTACGGTCCCGCCACTGTGACCGGGCTGCAACAGCCCGGAAGCCAGATACTGGCCGCGCCGCCTTCTCGTACGACCAGGGGACGAGGACATCCCCCGGAAAGGCTCGGCCATGCCCCCGATACGCCGTGTACCCCTCGCGCTCATACCCCTGCTCCTGCTGCCGCTCACCGGCTGCGGCACCGGCGGCGAGAGCAAGGCAGAGGCCGCACCGGCCGCGGACGGATTCCCCTACACCGTCACCAATTGCGGTACGAAGACGACCTTCGACGCCCCGCCGGAGCGGGTCGTCACCATGAACCAGCACGTCACCGAGATCATGCTGGCCCTCGGGCTCCAGGACCGGCTGGCCGGGACCGCCTACCTGGACGACAGCATCCTGCCGGAGTACCGGTCCGCGTACGACAGGACCAAGGTGCTCGCGAAGGAGTATCCCTCCAAGGAGGTGCTGCTCGGCGCCAACCCCGACTTCGTCTACGGCGGGTACAGCAGCGCCTTCGACAAGGCCAAGGGCCAGGACCGGGCGGGGCTCCAGAAGGACGGCATCAACACCCGGCTGAACATCGAGAACTGCACCGAGGGCAAGGTCGGCATCGATCAGCTCGCCACCGAGATCACCCAGGTCGCCAGGGTCTTCGGCGTACCGGAGCGCGGCAGGAAGCTGATCGCCGGGGAACGACAGAAGATCACGACGGTCGAGACGGAGCTCAAGGGCTCCGCACATCCCTCGGTGTTCGTGTACGACTCCGGCGAAAGCTCCGCGTTCACGGCGGGCGGCAAGGGCATCGGCAACGAGATCGTCCGGCTCGCCGGGGGCCGGAACGTCTTCGCCGACCTCGACGCCACCTTCGGCGACGTGTCCTGGGAACAGGTCATCAAGCGCAAGCCCGAAGTGGTCGTGATCTACGACTACGGAGGCACCACGGTCGAGGCCAAGAAGAAGCGGCTGCTGAACGATCCGGCACTCGCGGACGTGCCGGCGATCAGGAACAAGAAGTTCGCGGTACTCCCGCTGTCCTCGGCCGTGCTCGGTGTCCGGGTCGCCGACGCCGTACAGGACCTGGCCGGGCAGCTGCACCCCGGCACGCCGTGAGCGCGGGGTCAGCCCGCTCCGGCCCGAAATCCGTCCTCCGCTCCACCCCCGTCGTGATCGGCGCCCTCACGGTGCTGCTGCTCGCGGCGGTGGTGGCCGGTCTGGCGCTCGGCCCGGTACGGATTCCGCCGGGCGAGGTACTGAGTACGGTCCTGGGCGGTGAACGCTCCGGTGCGTTCCCGACGATCGTGTGGGAGGTACGGCTGCCCAGGGTGCTGCTCGGGGCCGTCGTCGGCGCCGGGCTGGCGCTGTCGGGCGCGGTGCTCCAGGCGTTGGTGCGCAACCCGCTGGCCGATCCGTTTCTGCTGGGCGCCTCGTCCGGGGCGTCGGCGGGCGCCGCCATGGTGATCGTGCTGGGGGTCGGCGCCGGGGTGGCCACTGACGTGGCGCTGCCCGTCGCGGCGTTCGCCGGGTCCATGGCCGCGCTGGTCGCCGTCTACGCGATGGCCCGGCGCGGCGGCACCATGACAACGGGCCGGCTGATTCTGGCCGGGGTGGCGATCCAGTACGTGCTGTCCGCGTTCACCAGCCTGATCCTGGTGCTGTCCTCGCGGGCCGAGCATGTGCGGGCGATCCTGTTCTGGACCCTGGGCGGCCTGGGTGGCGCCCGCTGGGACCAACTGGCGTTGCCCGCAGTGGTATTGGGCGTCGGTGCCGTGCTCCTGATCAGCCTGGCCCGTCCGCTGGATCTGCTGCTGACCGGGGAGGAGGGGGCCCGCAGCCTCGGCCTGGACCCCGGCCGTTTCCGGGGCGGGGTCTTCGTGCTGGTGTCACTGATCATCGGCGTGCTGGTCGCCTACAGCGGGGCGATCGGCTTCGTCGGCCTGATGGTTCCGCACGCCGCCCGGCTGATCGTCGGCGCGTCCCACCGCCGGCTTCTGCCGGTGACGGCGCTCGGCGGGGCCGTCTTCCTGCTGCTGGCCGATCTGCTGGCGCGGACCGTGGCGGCCCCCGAAGAGATTCCCGCCGGGGTGGTCACCGCCCTGGTGGGCGGCCCGTTCTTCCTCTGGCTGCTGCGCCGCTCCAGCCGTACCGAAGGGATCACCGGATGAGCCCGGCACCGTCGCCGACGGCGCTCGCCGCCGACGGGATCAGCTACGAGGTGGCCGGCCGTACCCTGCTCGACTCGGTCACCCTGGACGCCGCCCCCGGCGAGACGGTCGGCCTGGTCGGGCCGAACGGCAGCGGCAAGACGACCTTCCTGCGCTGTGTGTACGGTGCCCTGCGCCCGGCAGCGGGTCGGGTCCTGCTGGACGGAGCGGACGCCGCTGCCCTCGGTGTGAAGGAACGGGCCCGCCGCGTCGCCGTCGTACCGCAGGACAGCCCCGGCACCTTCGGCCTGACCGTGCGCCAGATCGTGGCGATGGGACGAAGCCCGCACAAACGGTTCTGGGAGCAGGACGACGCCGACGACGCCCGCCGCATCGACCAGTCGCTCCAGCGCGTCGGCGCGGCGCCCCTGACCGACCGGCGGTTCGAGGAGCTGTCCGGTGGAGAACGGCAACGCGCCCTGATCGCGCGCGCCCTGGTCCAGGAACCGGGGCTGCTGGCGCTCGACGAACCCACGAACCATCTGGACATCCGCTACCAGCTGGAGATCCTCGGCCTGGTGAGAACCCTGGGCACCACCAATCTGCTGGTGCTGCACGACCTCAACCTGGCTGCTTCCTACTGCGACCGGCTGTTCGTCCTGAGCGCCGGACGACTGGTGGCGTCCGGTCCCCCGCACGCGGTACTGACGGAGGAACTGCTGGCCGAGGTCTACGGGATACGGTCCCGGATCGGCGTCCACCCGGTCACCGGTTCCCCCAACGTCGTCTACCTCCCGCTGTCATGACTGACGGCACTTCCCCCGTCTGGACGCCCCTGCCGCACGGACCACGCTGGCAGCTCACCGAAGGCGATCCGCCCGCGAGCGAAGCAGGGCGGTGGCTGGCGGCCGACCGACTGGCCGATCCGGCGGGCGAGGAGCTGTCCACGCTGCTGGAGCGCGAACGTACAAGCAGCGGCCACCGCACCGGCCATGCGACCGCGCTGACCCTGATGGCGGTCTATGCGGGCTGGGTGACTGCCGCCGCCGTGCTCCATTGGGCGCTGTACGACGAGGTCCCGGACCTGCGGTCCGGCAATGTCCTGGTGCGCCCCGCCGCGCACGGGATCGGCGGAGTCCGGGTGCGCAGGGCCCGGCTGCTGGTGCCCCGGGCCGGGGAGGACTCAGTACGGCTGCTGCACCGCACCGTACTCGACGGACATCTGCTGCCCATCGCCGATGCGTTGCACCGTCGTACCCGCGCAGGGGCCAGGCAGTTGAGTGGAGGGATCGCCCATGGCTGCGCCACGGCGCTGTGCGCGTACGGCGCCGAGGTGGATCTGCTGGCCGCCCGCTGGCGGCAGTTCGTGGACACCGCACCCGGCGGACTCGCGGCGCTGGGCGAGGTGGCACGGGTCCGGCGAGCGCCGGACGGCCCGGAGCGGCTGGTCTATCTGCGCAACACCTGCTGTCTGTACTACACGAGCGCGGAGGCGGTGCGCTGTGCGAGCTGTTGTCTGACAGGCCGCGAGGACCGGCTACGGGCGTACGCGAGGCCGGAGTAGCGCCGGCGACTCCGAGGTCCGGGCGCCGGTTGCAGCGGATGCGGCGCTCAGTCCCGGCGGACGGCCTCGGCCTTGAGCCGTTCGGTGAGCCGGGCGGCCAGGGCGAGACCGACTGCCGCGAGGGTCGAACGCAGCCGCTCGGCGCAACCGTCCGGTTGTCCGGAGCGAGCCGGTGGACGGCCACCGCGCACGGCCCGGCAAGGTCCGGGCGCGGTGGCCGCGGCTCAGCGGTGGGTGAACACCGGCCGGGGAAGCCGTGGACGGCATGTCTCTGGAGAAGACCGACGCGATCATCGGCAAGTCGCGCGCCGAGACGTATCGGTGGACCCCGGTGCGGCGGACCTATGTCCCGAAGAAGAATGGGAGAAAACGTCCGCTCGGACTGCCCACGTGGTCGGACAAGCTGGTCACCGAGGTTGTTCGCCTTCTGCTGGAGGCGTACTACGACGTTCAGTCCTCACGTCACTTCCACGGACTCCGTCCCGGCCGGGGCTGCCACACCGCACTCAACGAGGTGGTGGAAGTCTGGAAGGCACCCTCGCCTTCCTCCGCGCCGAGCACGAGGAAACCCGACGACGGGCCCGACGCCCCTCCGTCGACCTGAGCATCCCCCGAACTCGTACCGCCGGAGAATCCACCCACAAGAGGACTAAGCCCGAAGCGCCGCCAACTTCCTCACCACAACGTCGATTGCCCTTACATACCGCTCCGGCTCACCAGGCTGAGCCTGCCCCGACGTCCCCACGATCTCGCTGTACGCGACGAGTCTGAAGATCAGTGCACGAACCAGCATCTGCTGCCAGTCGGGATGATCACTGCCACTCGTCAGCAGATCGCAGGGAAGATCGAACCACAACAGACCATCCGCGACCACGATGGCCTCGGCGAACACTGGAGGCCGCCAATACGGAGAAAAGTCGATCACAGCAGGCACTTCGTCCGCAGCGAAAAGCACATTGCCGGTGAGATCGCCGTGAATGAGCTGAGCTGCGTCCGGCTGCACCGGGCGCCTCAGCTCCAGCAGAGCCGAGAACGGCGCGGCTAGGTCTTCGATCACGTCGATTTCCTGCTCGCCCCATGCGACCCGATCGCCCACAGCCCATGGATGGGTACGCCGATCAAGGAAGTCGGGCCGGGGCACCTGCCGCAGTGCAGCATGGAAGGCACGGCCGGCGCCGAGCACACCGTCCCAATGCCCCTGCGGACCAGTCTCACCGGCCAGGAACGCGCCGGCGGCCCAGCCGTCCACGACGCTCCGCCCGTCGGCAGCCCGGAGCGGCAACGGGACTCGGAAGCCACTGTGCGGCGCCAGCCTCTCGAACAGGGAAGCAGCCCACTCGACCTCGTCCTCGGATCCGTCAGCGGGCTTGAACACGAACCCACCGGCGAGGACGCTTCGTCCTTGCCCACCAACCAGCGGGACAGGAGTGCCCCTCACACCGAAGGCGTCGAGGACGGAACGGGGCGGGACAGCGTTGCTCGGCAGCTCAGTCACGCCGGGCATCCTGCCGACACCACCTTGTCCAGCGCACCTCCTTTTCGCCCGGCACATCACGCACTTGCGGGCATCGCCAGCCACAGCAAGGGCGCCCCGCCTTTCGCATCCGGCTGCTCGGGGAGCCACAGGGCCCCTGGGGCACGCCCCAAGGCCTGTGCCGCGTCCACGAAGTTGACCTGTGGTGAGGTCAGCCTGTCAGCTGCCCGTACCCAGAACCGGTTCCTGCCGGCCAGCAGCATCGCCGACCGATCCGGTTCGCTGCCCGAGGACGCAGCAAGGACCGTGTCCGACGGGACAGCGCGCACAGTCCTGCGGGCCGCCTCAAGGATCGTCTCGCCCACCAGGTGGAGCAGCTGGACATCCAGCCGCTCCAGGCCGGCAACCGGTTCCGTGTCAGAGGCGATGCGCAATGCGGCCCGCTGCTCCCGCTCGTCCCACTCCAGGTGCAAGAAGCCTCCCTCGGCCTGGACAGCCGGGTTCGGGGACAGAAAGACCACGTACAGGCCGAAGAGCGGCCATCGTACGGGCAGGTCGACAGGCATTTCGTCGCCCCCATCGCACTCTGCCTCGTGCGGCCAGGGGACGAGGTCGTCGTCCGGGTGGACCATGTGCCGCCCTGCGGCCCGCCATGCCCCGATCGACGCCAGCCGCGCGGCATCGACGGACCTCTGTGCTGTCGGGAAGGTGCCTTCGATGCCCGTCCCGTTACTGGTGTAGTGGTGCGCCACTACCTCCTCGACCCGGGCCACCGGCAGCCAGCACCACGACGGGACAGCGGCCCCGGCTGCCACGCGTTCCGCGTCCAGGCGCTCGAAGATCCCCGGATACCTCTGGTCTGCCTCCCGCTCCAGTTTCTCCAGCCGCGCCGCGGCGGCCCTGTACATCGCAGGAAGCCACCGCAGCGTCTCCGGCGTCTCACCGTCACGGTGCTCGACGAAGCTCTCGGCATACATGGTCCGGCCCATCAGTGCTCTCCACAACGCAACATCGGCAACGCAGCAGCTCCGGGCGGCAGGAGCTGCCACTTCGCCACTGTGCCCCATGTAACCGCCAGTGCGGGCGCCCAGAGGCCGTATCGGGCCCGAACCGAGGAAACCGGCCAAGGTCGGCCGACCGCCGGCGACTGTCCTCCCGGAACCAATGGCGGCGCTGTTGCGGGAGGCCCGGCCGACCTGGACGTCGGCCCCGGGACCGAGCCGAGCGAGACCGCGCCGAAGATCCGGCTCCACCGGACCGTACGCGCGGCGGCGACCGAAACCGACTCCCCCTCCAGGTCATGCGCGCCGCGCTCCGTTCCCCGGCCCGGGAAAGCCGGTGACGATCTCCGCCTCGGTATGAGCTCGAACGCCTGCACCACCGCCCCGGCAAGATCATCGGCGCTCGCACACGTGGCCGCCGGCTCCCCAGGGCTGGTTCCGTTCACCGGGCGATGGAGCCGCGCCGCCGCGACAACGGCAGCACCTGACCCTTGAGCACCTGCGAGAGCCGGACACTCTGCGTCCGGTCAGGCACAGGTCCGGACACTGCCGGACACCGGCCAGGCGACCTTTGGACTACCTTTATTGCACATCAATTGCAATTAATAATAGAAGGCAGGAAGGTGGGACGTGGAGTCTCCAGTGGTGCTCGGCATTGAGTCCTCGTGCGACGAGACCGGCGCCGGCCTCGTATGCGACGGGCGCCTGCTCGGGCATGCGGTGGCGTCGAGCATGGACGAGCACGCACGCTTCGGCGGAGTGGTCCCGGAGATCGCCGCGCGGGCGCACCTCCATTCCTTCACGCCCGTCATCCGGGAGGCCCTGGACCGGGCCGGGCTGGGAACGGCGGACATCGGCGCGGTGGCCGTGACCACCGGGCCCGGCCTCTCGGGCGCGCTCCAGGTGGGACTGGCCGGCGCGAAGACCCTGGCGTTCTCGCTGGGGGTGCCGCTGTACGGGGTGCATCATCTGGCCGGTCATGTCGCCGCCGACACCCTGGAGCACGGACCGCTGCCCGATCCCTGCATGGTCCTGATCGTCTCCGGCGGACACACCTCTCTGTTGCTCGTACGGGATCTGGCCCGGGACCCGATCGTGCACCTGGGCGACACCGTCGACGACGCGGCGGGCGAGTGCTTCGACAAGGTGGCCCGGGTGTTCGGACTGCCGTACCCGGGCGGGCCGGCCATCGACCGCAGCGCACGGGAGGGCGATCCGCGCGCCGTGGCGTTCCCCCGGTCGCTGACCGGAGCACGCGACGCGCGCTACGACTTCTCCTTCTCCGGGCTCAAGACCTCCGCCGCCCGCTGGGCCGAGCAGCACCGGCTGCGCGGCGAGGAACTTCCGCTCGCGGACGGAGCCGCATCACTCCAGGAGGCCGTGGCCGATGTGCTGACGCGCAAGGCGGTGGCCGCCTGCCGCGAGCACGGCGTGGGAACTCTGGTCGTCGTAGGCGGGGTGGCCGCCAACTCCCGGGTGCGGGCTCTGGCGGAAGAACGCTGCCGTGCCGCCGGGATCGCGCTGCGAGTGCCGCCACTGAAACTGTGCACCGACAACGGGGCGATGATCGCGGCCGTCGGTGACCTGCTGGTCCGGGCGGGAGCCGAGCCCGCCTCGCTGGACGTGTCCATCGACCCGTCCGCCCCGCTGGAACATGCGGCACTGCACCCCGTTGCACTCGCCGCCACGAGGTCAGCGTGAACACCGTGACCGTCGGCCGGATCCCGGGCGCGGAGCTGTCGGGCTGGCCGGAGGGAGCAAGACCGTCCCGTACACACAGGGCGTCCACCGGATCCGGGCGGGCGGCGGGGCCACCGGCCCGCGGTCGGACTCGCTCGGCCGGGTGACCCGGGTTGCGACGCCGTGGCGCCTGTGCGTAAGTAGCAGCGGACCCATGTCCCGTCCGCACCACAAGTCCACAGCTCTTTCCCGACGTTGCCACCCCAGGGAGCCCTCGTATGCCCGACGCCACCGCGGATTCGGATCCCACCGCGGCCCAGCCCGTCGTCGCACCGCTTACCAGCGCCGCACTCATCCTGGTCGCCACGATCGAGCCCGGTGGTGAACCCGCTGTGCGCGAGGTGCTGCCCGATCTCGCGGCCTTCGCCCGCTCCATCGGCTTCCGGTTCCCCGACGCCGGGCTGGCCTGTGTGACCGGCATCGGTTCGGGGGCCTGGGACCGGCTGTTCGACGGGCCGAGGCCGGAGCAGCTCCACCCGTTCCAGGAACTGCACGGCGCCAAGCATCACGCGCCGGCCACCGCGGGGGATCTGCTGTTCCACATCCGGGCCGAGCGGATGGACGTGTGCTTCGAGTGGGCGACCCAGTTGCTCGACCGGCTCGGCGGTGCGGTGACCGTGGTCGACGAGACGCAGGGGTTCCGCTACTTCGACCACCGGGACCTGCTCGGTTTCGTCGACGGCACGGAGAACCCGGTGGGGGCGGACGCCGTCTCGGCGGCCCTGGTCGGCGCCGAGGACCCCGCGTTCGCGGGCGGCAGTTACGTCATCGTGCAGAAGTACCTGCACGACCTCACGTCCTGGAACGCGCTGAGCACCGAGGAGCAGGAGCGGGTGATCGGGCGCACCAAGTTCGACGACGTCGAGTTCGCCGACGACGCCAAGCCCGCCGACTCGCACATCGCCCTCAACACGATCACCGACCCGGGCGGCACCGAGCACGACATCCTCCGCGCCAACATGCCGTTCGGCAGTTTCGGACAGGGCGAGTTCGGCACGTACTTCATCGGTTACGCCGCCGATCCGGGAATCACCGAGCAGATGCTCCGCAACATGTTCCTCGGCAGTCCGCCCGCCACCCACGACCGCATTCTCGACTTCTCGACCGCGGTCACCGGCACGCTCTTCTACGCCCCCAGCGCCGACTTCCTCGACGCCCCGCCGCCCCCGCCCTCGTCGGCCGGGGCCGACACCGTGCCGGAGCCCGCGTCCGCGCCGGTGACGGCGAAGACCCCGGCCTCGGCCGCTCCGGCCGACGGTTCGCTGCGCATCGGCAGCCTGCAAGAAAGCGCCCAGTGATGAACAATCTCCACCGCGAACTAGCCCCTGTCACGGAAGCCGCCTGGGACCAGATCGAAGAAGAGGCCCGGCGCACCTTCAGCCGCCATGTGGCGGGCCGCCGGGTCGTCGACGTCACCGGTCCGGACGGCCCCGAACTGGCGGCCATCGGCGACGGTCATCTGCGTGACATCGATCCGCCCACCCCGGACGTGATCGCCCGGGCCCGCACCTCGGTGCCGGTCATCGAGTGGCGCGTGCCGTTCACGGTGACCCGGTCGGCCGTGGACGACGTCGAGCGCGGTTCGGACGACAGCGACTGGCAGCCCGTCAAGGACGCCGCCCGCACCTGTGCGTTCGCCGAGGACATGGCGATCATCGACGGCTATGCCTCGGCCGGGATCACCGGCCTCCGGGATGGCTCCTCGCACTCGCCGCTGACGCTGCCCGCCGATGCCCGGGACTACCCGGCCACCGTCAGCCAGGCGCTGACCCAGTTGCGGCTGTCCGGTGTCGACGGCCCGTACCGGCTGCTGCTGGGCGCCGACGCCTACACCGAGGCGACCGAGACCTCCGACCACGGGTACCCGGTCGCCACCCACCTGGCCCGGCTGCTGGACGACCAGATCCTGTGGGCGCCCGCCGTCAAGGGCGGGGTGCTGCTGTCGACCCGTGGCGGCGATTTCGAACTGCGCCTGGGCCAGGACCTGTCGATCGGCTACCAGGACCACGACGCCACGAACATCCGGCTCTACTTCCATCAGGCGTTCACCTTCCGGATGCTGACGCCCGAGGCCGTGGTCCCGATCATCGCCTGACCTACCGCCCCCGGTGTCCGGTCGCCCTGACGTTCCAGGTCAGAGTGTCGGTGGCCAGGGCACGGACGGCGGGGTCGCGGATGGCGTCCGTGCGGTCGACGGCCTCGGCGGTCACCCGGTGGCCCCGGCCGTCCGCGCGGACGCCGAGCGCCGCCGGGGTGAGCGCGGTCCGTCCGCGCGCGGACACCTTCTCGACGCCGTCCACGTACCAGCGCAGCTCCGGCCTGGCGAGACCGGTCCGGTGGGTGCGGGATCCGGCGGCGGTCCCGGCGGCGGAGGTGTTGAGGTCCGCCAGGCTCACGGCGATGCGCCGGCCAGGACCGACGGTGTGCTTGGTGTCGACGGTGCTGCTCAGCCCGTTGCCCGCACGGTAGAACCCGGCGATCATCGCCTCGCGCCCGGGCAGGTTGAACTCGGTGTTGTTCAGCTCCCGCATGATCGACGACTCGGTGGGGCGGTTGAGCCCGACCGGGTAGTAGGCGCTGCCCTCGAACGTACCGACCGTGCCGCCCGCCGGATCGCTCTGCCCGAGCCAGCGGTACCACTTGGCCTGCTTCTCGGTGAGCTGCGCGGCGGTGTAGGTGGTGGAGTTGATCCCGCCCGGCTCGCCGCCGGTCCACGTCCCGTACTCGGGATACGTGTACTCGTCGTCCAGCAGGCCGACCGAGTGCCCTATCTCATGGGCGGCGATCAGGCTGGACGAGGCGTGGTCGGAGGAGAGGGTCGAGACCCCGTTGAAGGGGCGGCCCTCGGCCAGGAGGCCGGAGTAGCCCGCGCCCCCGTACTTGGTGGAGTTGGCGATCACGACCACCAGGTCGGCGGCCGGCGCCTTCGCGGCGTACGCGGCCACCTTGTCGATGTCGGTACAGATCAGCCGCTCGATGTCGGAGCACCAGAAGTAGCTGCCGAGCGCGGTGTCCTTGACGGTGTCCGCACCGGGATCGCCGCTGATGCCGGACTCGTTGGAGACCGCGTCGACGGTCCATACGTTGAACAGGCCCTGGTAGCTCTTGTAGGGCTCCAGGGCGGTGATGTCGGCCCACTTGGCGGTGGCGTCGGCGTGGAAGTCGCCCTGCTGGTCGGCCGTATAGCCGTCGCCGATGATCACGATGTCCAGCCGGTCGTCGGACGGACCGGTCACCGCCTGTTCGCCCACCGTGCCGTCGACGGCGGCCTCGGCCGCGCTCAGTGGTGCGGCGGACTTCCCTTTCCGTACGGGGGTGTTGGCGGGGACCTCGACGGTCCGGCCCGAGCCGCCGGGTTCGGGGAAGTACTCTGCGGCGACACGCCGGTCGCCGCCGGAACCCGTGGGGGCGGCCGAGGCCGGCGCGGTGGCGGCTGTCGCCGCCAGGAGACCGGCGAGGGCGAGCCCCGCCAGGGCTCCTGCCGCGCGATGCGTGCGGGGGCGTATTCGCATGGACAACTCCTCGGGATCCGGGGGACTCGCAGGGCACGGACAGCACATAACCCATGAGTTAAATCGACTTAATGCGATGCTTAACCTAGAGGTGCGCGGGACTTCGAACAAGGCCCGAACGCCTGGTGGTTGAGGCCCACAACCGGGCATTTACGATGTATGGACCGCATTTCGGAGCGGGGCGAGGCGGAAGGGGCGGCGCCATGGACGAGAAGCGCACAGCGAGCGGGGGCGCGGGGGCCGGCGACGACCCCGGAGCCGTCGGCCGCCGGGTCCAACGGATGCGCACCGAACGCGGTCTGACGCAGCGACAGCTTGCCGAGCCCGCCTACACCCCCGCCTACATCTCCACGCTGGAGGCGGGCCGGGTGCGCCCGTCGGAGGCGGCCGTACGCCATCTCGCGGACCGGCTCGGCGTCAGCTACGAGGAACTCGCGACGGGGCGCCCCGCCCATCTCGCGACCGGACTGCGGCTGAGGCTGGTCGAGGCCCAGCGGACGCTGGCCACCGGTGCGGCCGAGGACGCCGCCACCGCCTACACCGGCCTGCTCGCCGAGGCCGTCCGGCACGGACTCCCGGACGAACGCGCCGCGGCGACGCTCGGGCTGGGCCACTGCGCACTGGAGACGGGCGATCTGCCTGCGGCCCGCGAGCACTTCGAGGCCGCGGAGAAGCTTCTGGCCGACGCCCCGCTCCCCCGGCGCGCCCCGGCCGTCCGGGGCAGAGCCGTCGCCCACCTCCTGGCGGGCGAACTCCGGTACGCCTGCTATCTGTTGGAGAGCGCGATCGACGAGCTCAACACCTCGGGCCTCCAGGACCCCGGCGCACTGCTGCTTCTCTACACGGCCGCGATCGCCCCGTACATGGACATGGGCGCCCATGCCCGCGCCGCCCAGGCGGGCGAGCTGGCACTGGCCCTGGCACCGCAGGTGTCCGATCCGGAGCTGGTCGCCGGACTGCACCGGAGCGTCGCGCGTACGCTCATAGCGGCGGGCCGCACCGAGGAGGCGGACGCCTCACTGGCCAGGGCGGCCGAGATCTACCAGCAGTTGCAGATCCGTACCGAGCTCGCGCACTGCCACTGGATGCGGGGCTATGTACACGCGCAGGACGGTGACCTGTCCGGCGCCGAGGCGGAGCTGCGCGCCGCCCGCGACATGCTGGCGTCGAAGCGGGCCGCCCTGTACACCTCCCAGGTGGAGGTGGAGCTGGCGGATGTGCTGCGCCGGCGCGGAAAGACCACCGAGGCGCGGGAGCTGCTGCACCGGCTGCTCGGCGAACTGCACCCGGACCGGGGATCGGTCCACGCGGCCGGCGCGCACCGGCTGCTGGGCCTGATCCACGAGGAGGCGGGCGAGCTCGATTCGGCCGAGGAGCACTACGTCACCGCGCTGGCCCTGCTGGAGCGGGCGGGTGCCGCCGGGGACCTCGCGGACATCTGCCGGCTGCTGGGCGATCTGCTGCGGCGCGTGGGCCGGACCGAGGCGGCGATGGACGCCTACCGGACCGGGCTCGGTCACCGGGCGTCCCCCGGGAGCACCACACTGGGCCCGGCGCCGATCCGCCCGCCCACTGCGTGAGCCCGGCCGCACTGAGGCTGCCCGCCCGTGGTCACCCGCCCCGCTGGGGTGAGGGCTCCGGGGAGGGGGTGGGGCGCGGTTCGGGCGGCTTCGGGATCGGGTCCGGCGCGGGGCCGGGCGGGACGGGACCGGGCGGCGGAGGCGGCGGCTCCGGCAGCGGCGCCGGCGGCCCC
>NZ_ML123048.1:432182-439110 GCF_003846175.1 Streptomyces sp. ADI95-17
GCCGCGGCGAGACCCGGGCCGGGGCTGGAGAGCACCGGAATGCGGGTGACCGTCCGGGTGACCGCGTCGGCCATGGACGCCTGCGCCAGCACGATCACATCACAGTCCGTGACCGCATCGGCCGCGGCCGCGACGAGATCCAGATAGCCGTCCCGGTCACCGGCCTCGAAGCGCTCCCAGGCACCGTCCACCACGACCGTACGCACGTCGACGGCCCGGTCCCCCGCCTCTTCGGCGAGCAGTGCGAGGGTCGGTGCCAGAGTGCCGGTGATCGACGCCAGCACCACCACGCGGTCCCGTGCCGCGGCGTCGGCCGCCATCGGGCGGTCGACGCGCAGCACCGGAACACCGAGCGTCACCGACTCCGCCTCGGCGACGGCGCCGATCGTCGAACAGGTGCAGAGCACGGCGCGGGCGCCGTCCGCGACGGCGCCCGCGAGTAGCGCCCGGACATCACCCGCCACCGCTTCGGGGCCCGACTCCCTGGCCCTGACGAGCAGGTCCTCGTGCACCAGGTGGCGCAGCGCGAGTCCGGGATGGCCGGCATCCCGGAGCGCGTCGAAGACCGGTATGTGGACCGGGGAGGTGTGCAGCAGCGCGAGCGTCATCTGCCGAACGGTACAGCCCGCGGCCGATGTGGCCGGCGTCGGTCAGTACAGCTCGGGACGGGACTTGAGCTGCGCCTTCGCCCGATCCACCAGCTCGGCCGGGGCCTCGGGGGCCTGCTCGGGGTGGCGCAGCGCCCACTTCGCCGCGTACGGGCAGAGCGGCACCACGGGCACACCTTCCCGGGCCGCCATGGCGTAGAACTCCTGGACGAGGGCGCCCGCGATGCCCTTGCCCTCGTGGCCGGGCTCGACGACCGTGTGCACGGCGACGAGCGCGGCGGGGTCACCGTCCATCACGAAGTACGCGATGACTCCGGCGGCCTTGCCGCTCTCGTACGCGAGCAGGTTCCCGCTCGCCCGGTCGTCGCGGATGTCGAGTTCGATGCGCTCGTTCTGTTCTGCCATGGCGATGCTCCCTGAGGTGGCCGGACCGGATCAGCGCGCCGCCGGAACGGCGTGCGGGCTCCGTTCGGTGTCGGTGCCGGGTACGGGTGCCGAAGCGTCGGCTCCGACTTCGATGATCCGGTTGTCGGCGTCGACGTGCACGACGCGCGGCTTCAGACCGCGCGCCCCGGCGTCGTCGACCTGGGCATAGCTGATCAGGATGACCAGGTCACCGGGGTGGACGAGGTGGGCGGCGGCGCCGTTGATGCCGACGACACCGGAGCCGCGCTCGCCCTCGATGACGTATGTCTCCAGGCGGGCACCGTTGTCGATGTCGACGATGTGCACCAGCTCGCCGGGCAGCAGATCCGCTGCCTCCATCAACTCGGCGTCGATGGTGACGGAACCGACGTAGTGCAGGTCGGCCTGGGTCACCGTGGCTCGGTGGATCTTGGACTTGAACATGGTACGCAACATCGAGGCACTCCCACGAGTAGGCTCCCTGCCTACGTTTTTGCAGGTCAAGGGCTGTTCTGACACCCTACAACGAGTCGCATGTTCGGACAGTGTTCCCCAGGTTTTTCAGGACTCATGCTGACCACTTGCCGACTTTTCTGACGCATCGTCATACGACTACAGGAGGGCTTCACCCACTCTCCCGGACACTGCCGGGACAACGGCACCAGCCTACGCGGCACCCTCTCAAGGGCGTCCGCGGCCACCGTCACTCTGACGGTCTGGGCGGCAGCCGGGAACAAGGGTGATCGACCGGGAGTCGAGCCGAGCACCACTATGGCTCAGCTGACCCAAGCCCCTTCTGCTCCGCCCTACGGAGGCGGCACCCGTGGTCGAAACAAGGATCTGAGTGGCCGAAGTAGCGCGGAAACATAGCCGCGGATCGCCGGTTGGCCAAACCGGCGATCCTCACAACCATGACTACAGCTCGTCCGGTGACTCTTGGCGGTGGCACAGGGTGGGTCTCAACAGTGTTTGGAATCCGGCCAGAGCGGAGCGCCAGCCGCAATCTGGCTCAGGTCAGCCACAAGGAGCCATTTTGCCCATAGAACCGCAGTCACACCGCGACCCACGCCACACCGAAATCAGCTCCTCGCACAGGCGCCGTAGCGTCGAGCCTGTCCTTAGAAGTCATCTCATTTGGTTGGGTAGGCTGTTGGCCGTGGCGGGGATTGTTGAGCGGCTGGTGCCGGATGATTTGTGGGAGTTGTTCCAGCGGGTGGTGCCGGAGGCGCCGTCGCGGCCTCAAGGCGGTGGTCGGCGGCGCCACGGTGACCGGGAGGTCCTGGCTGCGATCATGTTCGTGGCCACGTCGGGCTGCACGTGGCAGCAGCTGCCCGCGGCGTCGTTCGGGCCGTCCGGCGCGACGGCCCACCGCCGGTTCGCCGAGTGGACGAAGGCCAGGGTGTGGGCCAAGCTCCACCGCCTGGTCCTCGATGAACTCGGCTCCCGCGGCGACCTGGACTGGTCGAGGTGCGCGATCGACTCGGTGAACATGCCGGCCCTGAAAAGGGGGACCTGACAGGTCCGAATCCTGTCGACCGGGGCAAGTACGGCTCAAAGATCCACCTGATCACCGAGCGGACCGGTCTGCCCCTGTCCGTCGGCATCTCGGGCGCCAACGTCCACGACAGCCAGGCCCTGATCCCACTCGTGAAGGGCACACCCCCGATCCGCTCCCGCCGGGGTCCTCGCCGACGCAAGCCCGCAAAACTCCACGCCGACAAGGGCTACGACTACCGCCACCTGCGGCAATGGCTGGCAGGGCGCGGCATCCGGCACCGCATCGCCCGCAAAGGCGTCGAGTCCTCGCAGCGGATCGGGCGGCACCGCCGGACCATAGAACGCACCATGGCCTGGCTCACCGGCTGCCGCCGACTCCACCGCCGCTACGAACGCAAAGCCGGGCACTTCCTCGCCTTCACCAGCATCGCCTGCACCCTCATCTGCTACCGCAGGCTCACCAATTGAGATGACTTCTTACCTGGGACCGTCACGGCCTTGTGCCGCTGTCCCAGACCGAACGCCTCCTCACCCCGGACACGCACCAGGAAGAGATCGACCGCCGGTTCTTCGCCATAGCCACCGACCTCGTGGGGACACCCACCGAACTGGTCGACGAGTCCGGCGACACCGCCTGGCGCGCCCGGAGCACCCTGTGGGGCACCACCGCCTGGGCCCGCTCCAGCACGGCCTACACCCCGCTGCGCTTCCCCGGCCAGTACTACGACCCCGAGACCGGCCTCCACTACAACCTCTTCCGCCACTACGACCCCGAGACCGGCCGCTACACCTCCCCGGACCCGCTCGGCCTCGGCGTGGACTTCGGCCACTGGGCACCGGGCAGTTGACTCGGCTTCGCGGCACCCCGAGTGACGAGTGGGCCGGCATGCAGCCGTTCCAGGTCCAGCTCGGACTGGTGTGACCCAGGGTCGTCGCTTCGCCGTCGAGGTCTGCCCGGAGGCGCCGGTCCGGATTCCTCCCTGCCCGCCTTGCGGCCAGGAGGTCGCGCCTGCCACCGTCAATTCGGTGAAGGCCATAGACCCGTCCGGGGAACAGGGAAGCGTTTCTGCTGATGAGGAAGGAGCATGCCCGGCTGGAATGTGACACGGTCTGCGGTCATGAGGATGATCAGTGTCATGGCCGCGGCAGTTGCCGGTTTAGCGCTCGTTGGCGGGTCTGTGACCAACGCGTCAGCGGGGCCTTACTGGAACAAGAAGACGAAGTGCGAGCAGACCGATCCCGAGGGGCGGGTGATCCCCACTCGGTACGGCAACGGTGATCTCGGCTGGAATCACTTCTCGGGCAAGCACAACATCAAGAAGTGCCGGATCATCAACGCGGCTGTCGCCGGGAAGGTCGACAAGAAGAGCGGGGGGCGCCTGGAGTACTACGGTGTCGCCCGCCACCAGACCCGGCTGGTCGACATCGTGGTCATCGTGCAATACGCCCGCCGAACTGCCGACGGCGAATACGACGCGGGCAAGGGCAAGAAGATCGGCGTGATCACGGCCTACTGCAAGGGCGTCAACAAGTGTCCCAGCTGGGTCAACGAGTGAGCGGGCTGTGCGAGGAATCGGTCGAGCAGCAGGCGTACATCACGCGCTTCCTCCTCGACTACACGGCGGTGCCTCTCCTCGGCCAGACCTTCCTGCGCGGGATGCTACCGACGCGGGATGCAGTCCGGATCGTGGCCGGCGCCGCCGACGCCGTGGCACCGAACACGCTGGTCGCCTACGAGATCCCGCTGGTGGACGACGATGACGAGCCGGCCACCGCGCCCATGGCACTGGGGTGGGCACGAACGCTCGTGTCCAGTAACCCCGCGTACTCGGATGCGTCCGTGATGGGTATGCCCCTGGTCCGGGTGGACACCTCCGCCGTCGAGCCCGCTCCACCGGCACGCACGGACCAGGTACTGCGCATCCTGCGGACACTGGCCTGGCCGGACATCGAGACACCGCCGAGCCCTGCTCTGTGTGGCTTCCTCCTCACCGGGCAGGACAGCATGCGCCTGTACGTCGCGGTCGAGGAAGTCGGCGTCGTTGCGGCCGATGTACGTCTCACCGGCGCGCTGACCGCCCTTCTCGCTGCACTCCCGACACTCGTGCGCGAGGAGGAACGCTGGACGACCGACGAGACCGACCCGCATTGCGTCCACACAATCGACCTCACCACGTGGTGAGAACCAGTGGGCAACGCGGCCACAACGGCCGCAGGAGGACGCCCCACATGAGCACCATTGACTCGGCGCGCCGCCACCTCTTGTCGAGGCTCTTGGTGACGTGCGGTCACCAGTAAGGTGGACGGCTCTGGCCGCCGGCCCTGGCCGGGCAGGCGGCCCGGTGTAACCGAAAGGGAGCTGGAGTGAGTCAGCATCGTCCCGTCCGCGCGGCAGTGGTCTCCGCGGGGTCGTGGGGTACGCCGATCGCCAAGATCCTGGCCGACCCTGAGGTCTGAACCGAGGTTGTCCTGCACGCCCGCCACAGTGAAATTGCCGATGGGATCAACACCCGGCGCCGCAATCCTTCCTACTTCCCCGATGTTGAACTGCCCGGCTCCGTGACGGCCACCACTGATCTGGCTGCCGCACTGGATGGTGCGGACTACCTGGTCCTTTCCATCCCCGCGCAGTCTCTGAGGGCCAACCTCACATTGTGGGCTCCGAGCATTGCGCATGGCACCGTGATCGTGTCGGCGATGAAGGGGATCGAGGCCGGGACCGGGATGCGGGCCAGCGAGGTCATCAGCGAGGTGGCCGACGTGCCAGCAGGCCGGGTCGCGGTGTTGTCCGGGCCAAACCTCGCCCGCGAGGTCATGGCCGGCCATCCCGCAGCCGCGACCATAGCCTGTCCCGTCAAAGCCGTCGCACGCCGTTTGCAGGCCGCGTTCCACACCTCGTACTTCCGGCCGTACACCAGTACTGACGTCCTCGGATGTGAGCTCGGCGGGGCGGCGAGAACGTCATTGCCTTGGCGGTCGGCATTGCTGCGGGTATGGGTCTCGGTCACAACGCGGCGGCCGTGCTCATTTCCCGGGGCCTGGCGGAGAGCACTCGACTGGCCACGGCCCTTGGCGCCCACCCCGGCACCCTCGCGGGTCTGGCGGGCCTGGGCGACCTCATCGCCACCTGCTCATCACCACTTTCGAGAAACCGCACTTTCGGCGCGCACCTCGGCCGCGGCTTGACCGTAGAAGAGGCTGCCACCGCCACCCGGCAGACGACGGAGGGTGTGAAGTCGGCCGAGGCCATCCTCGGCCTGGCCGGCAGACATCAGGTCGACATGCCGATCACAGAGGTCATCTGCGCTCTGCTGCACGGGACCGTCTCCCTCGACGAAGCCACCGCCGCCTTGAAGCAGCGGCTCGCGCAACCAGAACGGTGACCCGCGCTCGTCCTGAGCCAGTCCGTACCTGCCTGCGTATGTCGTCGCCCGCAAGGTATGCCTCGGGACGGAAACCCGCGGTCCCTGCCTTCTCGTGTCTGGTCCAGTCTGGCGGATCGGCGCTGTGGCCGGGACCTGTACAGGGTCAGAGTCCTCCTGGGGTGCCGTGTGGCAGGCCTCCGGCACCGCACAGCGACGATCCCGGAATGGTGCGCCCCGTTCAGAGGTGCGGTGCCCATTGTCGTGGCCTGGGGGGCGCGGGCCTGGGTGTCGAGGGCGCGGGTGAGCGTCTGGCAGCGGTCGTGCAGGCTCTTCCAGGAGGCGGGTGGGGGCCCGCACCGCGGGAAGCGGCATCGGTAGCCGTTGCGGCGGTGGAGTCTGGTGTGATGCGCTCGAACTCGTGCGGGTGGACGGGCAGGTGGGGCACATCGTGCACCACCTTGCCGGTGCGTTCCTCGCCGGCGGTGTGGTCGACGCGGCCACCGTGGACGCAGACGGGCCTGGTCCCCGTCTCCACCCTGCGCAGCACCTCGGCCGGCTCGTCGCGGATGACGAGTGGTGTTTGGTCCGTGCCGTTGTGTCGTGCGTGCTGGGTTGGGGGTTGCCACGTGACCACGTCATCCGCTCCCCCGCTCCCGTGGCCTCGCCGACGGCGGAAAGGGCGCCGAATGAGCGAGGACACCATAGGCTGACGGGAGGCAGCGTGGCGAGCCTTGTCAGTGCTCGGCAGGGCCTGATCACGAAGTTTTCGGAGGCTTCACAGATTTCGGAAATTCTCACCTTTTCACCTTTAAGGGACTCTTTTGATTGCCGCACTGCAAGCGAAATTCCTGCACTGCGGAGATAGAGGGTTGCGATTATGAGTTCCAGTCGACTTGCCTTTGCAGGGAAAGTCTCGGCCGATCGCGGCACCCTTGACTGGGCGGGCTACTGCCTGGCGCCGACCACGCCAGGCAGTAGCCGCCTGACCACTCCACAGCCCGCTACACTCCAGCGAAACTCGCAGGTCAGACTGAAAATTCCTGCTGGAGTACT
>NZ_ML123048.1:440294-448237 GCF_003846175.1 Streptomyces sp. ADI95-17
TAGGTGACCGGACCGGTTACTCCGCCTCCCAGGTCTCCCGGTACGAGCGGGGCCTCTCCCCGCTGTCCGACGTCGACGTCCTCAGATGCTTCGCTGATGTGCTCGACATTCCGCCCAAGGAGTTCGGACTCACCGCGACTTCGCCCCCTGCACAGACCCGACACGGATACCCTGTCGCCCCTGGTCTCGCCTACCCACGCCTTCCCGCCTCTAGGCTGGGACGAAATCAGCGGGAGGAGAGCGACGCCCCAGTGCGGCGACGAGAATTCCTTGCTCTCTCGGCTGCGGCAACCGCCGGCCTCTCGCTCCCGGCAACGACGGCAGCAGGAGCCCAGGACGTACCAGCGGGACCGCCCCTCGTCGGCCGTCTGCCGGACGCGATGCTCGGAATCGGCCAGGACCACGAACTGCCGGCCACCGAGCAGTTGCCTGTCGAACTGGCACGCGTGCACGCCGACTTCCACACCTGCCACTCCGCCAGCCTCGCCGTCCGCCTGCCCCGCCTGATCCGTGCCGGACACGCCCTCGGCTCCGAAGCCGAGGGCGATCACCTCGATCTGCTCGGGCAGAGCTACCTCCTCGCGACCCGCATGCTCGTCAAACTCGACGAGCAGCAGCTCGGCTGGATGGCAGCCGACCGCGCACGCCAGGTGGCCGAAGCCGCCGGACACCCCCTCGCAGTGGCGGAGGCCGCCCGGAACCTCGCTGTACTCGCCCGCCGCGCCGGCTGGGAGGACCAGGCACTGTCGATCACACTCAACGCCGCCGACGACCCAGCCCTTCGCGCGTCCCGCAGCGGCGCCGCCGAACGCGGCCTGCTGATCCAGTCAGCCGCTTACAGTGCCGCAAGAGGCGGCGACCGGGAGGGGATGCGGGAGCTGACGGATGAAGCTGCCGCCATCGCCGCCAGCCTCGGCGGCACCACCGTGCTGCGTGATCACGGCGGCGGCTTCAGCCCCGCCACCGTCCAGCTCCACCGCATCTCCGCCGAGTTCTCCACCGGCGCCCCCTCCGCAGCCCCGGCCGCCGCCCGTGCACTGCCGCCGCAGAGCCTGCCCAGCGTGGAACGCCGGGCGCGCTACTACACCGACGTAGCGGCCGCCCTGGCCCTACGCGGACATCGGGACGAATGAGTGCGCTCACTTCTGGCGGCCGAGCACCAAGCACCCCAGGAGACTCACTCCCGGCCTGCGGTGAAGTCCCTCATCTCCGGACTGCTGATGTCCGGCCGCGCCACGCCCGAACTCCGCGCCCTCGCTGCGCGCGCCGGCGCCCTTCCGTAGGAGGGCAACCAGAATGCGTCGGAAACGTGCCGTAGGCCGACGGCGCCGCGGGGACGGCCAACGAGCCGTTCGGCCAGGGCGATGGCGCGGTCGACTTGCTCGACGACCACCCACTCGTCCGGGGCGCCGCTGAACCGCTTGTTCTTGATGGCCTTGCCGGACAGGCGGAAGCGGCAGCCTCCGCCAGCCACGGTCCGTGCAGGGGTGCGGCAGCCCACCTCCAGCTCAAGCAGTTCGGATGAACGCATCCCGGAGAGCGCCGAGGTCACGACCGCGCAGGCGATCATCATGTTGCCCACCGACCGCCTGGCCCACTCTTGCCGCTTTCGACCGCAGTCGCTGGGTGAGGCTGCGGTCGATCGCCTGACGCCGGCGAGGGTCGTAGAGCGAGAGGTAGATCGCTTCGTGCGAGATCTACATGGAGGCGTCTTCAGGGAACAGCCGTCGCAGCCATCCTGCGATCTGCTCGGGTGACCAGCACAGAGCCAGCTTGGCTTCCACCAGGGCGCGTAGAGCGGGCCGTTGGGCGAGCTTGGCCTGCTTGGGGCGGCGCCCGCGCTCGCAGGCGGCTGCGTCGGCCGAGGCGGCTCGGTAGCGGTCCCGCCCGCCGTTGCGGGCGATCTCGCGGGAGACGGTCGAAGGGATCGGCCCAGCCGCTTGGCCAGCTGGCGGGCCGATTCCCCGGCGGCGATGCCGCGGGACATCTCCTCGCGCTCGCTGCCACTCAGATGCCGCTCTGACCGCTTCCGCGGGGCGAGGCGGACGCCGCCGCTCTGGGACAGGAAGCGACGAGCGTGCTGCATCGGTGCCCCGAGTGCCCGTCCGATCAAGCTGAACGACTGCCCCTCCCGCCAGCGTTTCCAAATCTCGTCCTGCTGAGCTGGCGAAAACCCGTAGTCACGCACCTTTGCCTCCACGATCACATGGTCATCCGTGGGTGGTGCGTTGATCACTTGAGGGTGCCTTCGTTTGATGACAGGAAAGGCCCATGGGGGCCGCATCGGGTGCCGTCGGTCAGGTGCGGGAGTGCGGTGCGGGTGAGGTGGGCTGGTCGGTGGCGGCCCAGGAGGCGAGGAGGCGCAGTCCCTCTTCGGAGGGTGAGGCGGGTTCGGCGGTGTAGATGGTGAGGGTGAGGCCGGGTTCGGCGGCCATCTCCAGCCCTTCGTAGGCGAGCGTGAGGTCGCCGACCACGTGGTGGTGGAAGCGTTTGGTGCCGGTGCCGTGGTGGCGGACGTTGTGGGCGCCCCAGCGGGTGCGGAAGTCGTCGCTTCGGGTGGAGAGTTCGCCGACGAGGTCGTGCAGGCCCTTGTCGTGGGGGTTGCGGCCGACTTCGGTGCGCAGGATCGACACCGCGACGTCGGCGGCCTGGTCCCAGTCGGGGTAGAAGCGGCGGGATGCGGCGTCGAGGAAGTTGAAGCGGGCCAGGTTGGCCTGGTTGTGGGGTGTGGCGTAGACGTCGTCGTAGAAGGCGCGGGCGAGCTGGTTGGTGGCGAGCAGGTCCATGCGGCCGTTGCGGACGAAGGCGGGCCCTGCGGTGACGGCGTCCAGGACCCATTGCAGGCTGCGGTGCGGCTTCCACTGCGAGGAGCGTCGCCGGGGGCGGCTGAGGGTGTCGGAGCCGTCCGCCGCGTGCGCGAGGTTCAGCAGGTGCGCGCGCTCGGCATCGTCGAGCTGCAGGGCGCGGGCGAGGGCGTCGAGGACGGCCGGGGAGACACCGGCGAGGTGGCCGCGTTCCAGTTTGGCGTAGTACTCCACGCTCATGTCGGCCAGGGCTGCGACCTCGCTGCGGCGCAGGCCGGGCACCCGGCGGCGGCTGCCGGTGGGCAGGCCCACTTGCTCGGGGGTGATCTTGGCTCGCCGCGAGGTCAGGAACTCGCGGACCTCTGCTTGGTTGTCCACGCCTTCGACGGTACGACGATGCCGCGAGTGGAGGGATGTACTGCCGGTACACCCTTTGGCCGTGCCTCGCTCCGCAGGTCGTGAGGGGGTTACCTGGACGACGTGGTGCTTCTCGCCCGGCCCGCCGAGGGGCGGGCACGAAGCCACCCAGCCCTGCACTCGGCGACGGGCCACACCTCCGCCTACAACACCGGCATCGCCGCAGGCTCCGCGCTCGCCGGGCAGGCCCTGGCCTCCTCCCTCGGCGTGACCGGGCCCGCCCTGGTCGGCGCCGTCTTCGCGGGCCTGACCCTGCTGCCGCTGACCGCCCTGGCCGTCACAATGCGGCGGGCCACGACGCGCACCGTCGCCCGGGGCGGCCCCATCCCGGCAGCCCGCACGACCGCGGAAACGACCTCAGCCTCGGCACGGACCTGAACCGGCCCCCACCTACCTGGAGCACCCGCCATGAACACCAAGAACCCCACGTACGACTTCGCCGGCCAGGTCGCCTTCGTCACCGGTGCCAGCTCCGGCATGGGCCTGGCCGCCGCCCGCGCCTTCGCCGAGGCTGGCGCTGCCGTCGGCCTCGCCGACATCAATGAGAACGCGGTCACCGCTGCGGTCAAGGACCTCACGGACGCCGGGTACCAGGCCCTCGCCCTGGTCTGCGACGTCTCCGACGAAGCCCAGGTCGCCGCCGCCGTCGACCGCACCGTCGAGACCTTCGGGCGGCTGGACATGGCCTACAACAACGCCGGCATCATGCCCCCGCCCACCGACGCCGCCGACGAGCCCGCCGACCAGTTCGACCGCGTCCAGAACATCAACCTGCGCGGCATCTGGGCCGCCATGAAGCACGAACTGCGCCACATGCGGGAACAGGGCCACGGTGCGATCGTCAACTGCTCCAGCCTCGGCGGCCTCGTCGGCAACCCCGGCCGCGCTGCTTACCACGCCTCGAAGCACGGCGTGATCGGCCTGACCAAGAGCGCCGCCCTCGAATACGGCTCCCGCGGCGTCCGCATCAACGCGGTGTGCCCCGGCACCATCAGCACCCCCATGGTCGACACCATGCTCGCCAACGGCGAACTCGACAGCGACCAGGCCGCCGCCGGCCAGGCCATCGACCGACTCGGCACCGCCGACGAAATCGCCCAGGCCGTCCTGTGGCTGTCCAGCACCGGCGCCAGCTACGTCACCGGCATCGCCCTGCCTGTCGACGGCGGCTACACCGCCCAGTGAGCAGCCGCCGACCGGCCGTCCCTCACTGTGAAAGGCCGGCCGGTTCGGTCTCATTGGCGCGCGAGTGGCTCGCGGTGGCACGACGCCCTGCAGCGGGCTCTGAACTCCGCCATCGCCACCAGCTCCGGCAGGCCCTCCAGACGGCCGCCGACACCGTACACGTGACCGCCCCGCACCGAGATCAATCCAAGGCTCGGACGAGTTGGCGTCTTGACCTGCCCGTCCTCTACCCGAATCGGAACTCTTCCACGACTTCCCACGTGTAGTACCCGGCTGCCGGGTCCTGCCGCTGCTCGACGAGGTGAACACGGTCGATGGTGACGTCGACCCGCTCGGGGCGCAGGGAGCGTAGCCCTCGGTTCAGGGGCCGGTCGTCGAAACCGCCGTCCCGGACGTAAGCCAGCGTCGAATGAGCCCAGACCGATGCTTCTGGGCGTAGGGACCGTCCCCGCGCGTACGGGGTGCACCGTCCGGCGTAGCCTCCCGGCGGCAGCGAGTTGCGGAACCCAAGGGGCAGTAGGGATATCGCCTGTCCGCCTCGGCGTTGGGCACCATCAGGATCACGCCGACTTACGTACCCTCTCCTGATGAAGTGACCGCCGTGCAGGCTCGTTGCCACTCGGGGGCGTCGGCCGACCCTGGGGAGGCAATGAGCCGGCGCCCGCCGCAGCAGGCCATCACTTCTGTCGCCGTGGAGTTCAGGAAGATCAGGAACCAGGAAGACCTGTCCACCGTGTCGATGGATCCGATACGAAGTGGCTCTTCCCCGGCTCGCAGAAGGATGTCGACGCTGTCGGCAAGGCCATCGATCGTGTGGCCACGTCTCAAGGAGTGGTGCATTCGGCGCCGGAAGACGCCCACGTGTCTATTGGCCGGGACCAGGCCGTCCCAGACGACGAAGTCAGCCCCGGCGATCAAGGCTGCGCGTGCAGGTCCGGATGCCGGGGTCTGTTCGCGGAGCATGGCGATGAGGTCGTCGCGAGTCACACAGCCGCCCGGTGACAGGATGGCCGGCGATCGGCTGCGTGTGACAACTACAGCGCCTTCCTGGCGACAGTCCGGCTGCTCCGGCCTGGTTCCTGCGCAGCCTATGCGGCGCGGTCGGTGACAACTACCGAGCCTCGGCACACGGGCGCGAACGGGGTCTGGAGCAGGCCCTCGGCCCGAACCCGCACTCCGTCGCACGTCACATCTCGGCCAATGCTTCCGACGCGCCTCGGACGACCGGGTCTTGCGGACAGGCCGCCAGGAGAGGGGCGAACGCCAGGGGCCTTTCAGCGCGCAGCGACACGAAGTACCCACCGGCACGGTGCGCGCCGATCCCCGGTGGGGTGATGCTCTATCTTCCCGGCCAACAGGCCGCCCCATAGGCCCGCGCGCGGCCCCGCCAATGCGCACGAAGGGACTGGCCGGCCGCCGATACCCGAGGCGGGGCATTCCGGCTGGCGGTCATCGTCAGCTCTGGCCGTCGGGCTGGAGGGTGCCGGCGGGCGCCGCGTCGACCATCACCAGGCCGCTGACCGCCACCCTGGCATCATGCAGTGCGTCCGCCAGGGCGGCGGCGTGCTCCCCTGCCCGGCGCAGGGCGCCATGGGTACTGGCCAGCTGACCGTCTGTCGTATGAGCGCCGTCCGTGCTCACCACCTGCCCGGCGGCCTGGAGCTCGTGCAGCTGCTGAGAGATCTGCTCCAGAGTCTGCGGGAGGCTGTGCGCGGTCAACACCAGGGTGTTGATGGCGGTGTAGGCAGCGGTCTTCATGGAACTCATTCTGGCAATCGGGGCAGTATCCGGAATCACGAAAGTCCCCTCCGACCGGAGGGGACTTTCGGCGCGACGACCGAGAAGGTGGTCAGCGGACGGTGGCCCCGGCCATCTCGTGGAGGAGGTAGAGCGACCGGTCGGCGCGGCGGGGGCGACGGGTCCACGTAGGTTTCCGAAGCTCGATCGCCGGTTACCGAAAAGTCATCCTCGGCGCGGTACGGCTCCGTCCTGCCAGCGGTAGAGGTCGCGCAGCAGGGAAATCTCGGCCCCGTGATGGATCAGCTCCCTGTTGACGTGCAGGACGATGCCTTCCATGGGGAACCGCTCGGGACCCACCGTGGGCGGATTCTCCAGGTCAGCGTCCGAGAGCTCGCGGACCCCCGCGTTCCATCTCCCATACATCTCATCGAGCTGTTTCAGCGCCTCGTCAGCGGTCCCCGCGTAGGCAAATGTCTGGGAGTCGACGTCCTGGCCGCCGAAGTGCCATCCGACCCGGTAGCCCAGGCAGGAGACGATGATGTGCGCCAGCCGCCAGGCGATCGTGGTCACCGGCGCCGGCACCGGGTCAGAGGACGCGGAGTCCATCTTCCATTGCCCCGAACCTGCCGACATCGGTGTGGCCGACGTGCCACGTGGGCGGATGCTCCAGCAGCCGCGCACCGGCTCCCAGAAATACTCATCGTCGGTAAGACCGTCCAGCCGTGGCCGCAGATTCGTGCGCCAGTACCAGTCCGACTGCTCCGCGAGCCGCTCGCTTCTTGTCATTGCCGCACACTACAGACCCGTCGAGCGGAGCGTGCCGGCCTGGTGGGCGCAGGACGACTCCGGCTATGCCGTCCGGCAGCGCGACCTGGGTTTTCTGGGCAACAGGACACCGGCCTCGATGTTGCCGGTTGCGCTGCTGAAGTCGTCGTGGTGGTGGTGCGAGAATTGGGCGGGCTTTGGGCCCCGGTGACCTCTTGGCGGCACTGACGGCGGTCAGTGCCGATCGGATCAGTCGCGGTGGGCCTCGCGGGAGGCCGACTGTCCGCTCCTGCGGGGGTCGGCGGGTGATGCGCCTGGTCATCCGGGTGATCGAGGCCCAGGTGATGACCAATTCCGAGTGCTGAACGGGCCGTTCGTAGTCACGCGCGTGTCTGCGGGCGTGCATGACCCAGGTCGATGCGGGGAGCGTCGTTGCCGGCGTCCATCACCACCAGCACTTCCGGGTCGCCCGGCTGCCACTGCCCGGCGTCCGCCAGCTGCTCGGTGCTGCCCTTGGCGGTGTGCGACCCGCCATTCGTAAGCTGATCCATGACGATCACAGCGGCCCCGGACCTCGGGCGACACCGCGAGCCAGGGAGCTGGGGGCAGACATGCGGAAGAGGCGCCCTCTCGGGGCGATCGGCTACTTCCTGATGGGCGGTGCGTGCCTGCTGATCGCCGTCGTGCTGGCGATGGGAGTAAGGCATGTGGTCCATCTGCTCCCGGTCGTCATCCTGGGCGTGCCGGGTGTGGTGCTGACGTTCCGCGCGCCGGTGTTCGGCGTCCGTTACGGGCCGGACGGGCTGAGGTACTCCGGGCTGCTCAACGCACGCTCCCACGCGTGGACGGACATCCGGGAGGTGCGGGTGGCTGTCGTGTCGGGCACGGTGTACTCGTCCGACGTCCCGGAGTTGGTGCTGGCCTCCGGCGGGACGGACCAGCTGCACATGCTGTCGGGCCACAGCTTCGGCCGGGCCCGGAACAGGCGGGTCGTGCGGCTAGTCGCCGAGCTGGAGGCAGCACGCGCGGCGG
>NZ_ML123048.1:449463-452985 GCF_003846175.1 Streptomyces sp. ADI95-17
GCCCTCATCACCACTGCGCCGTCTGCCTCGCTCAGCTACTCAGTTGCGCCAGCAGGGCTGGGTGGTCGGCGAGAGCGTTCTGGAGCAGCTGTCGGGCGAAGGGCGCGTACTGGCCGCTGTCGGCAGCTGTCCAGTCGATCGGGCCGAAGGGCGGCTCGGGGTCGTACTCGATGAACAGCTGGACCATGCGCGCGACCTCGTTGCCGGCGAGGCGGGCGACAAGGTGCAGTGCCATGTCGATGCCGGCCGAGACGCCGGCGGCGGTGATGAAGTGCCCGTCCTCGACCCAGCGCCGGGTGACCGGCGTTACCCCGAAGCGGGCGAGCAAGTCGCGGTACATCCAGTGCGTGGTGGCCTGGCGGCCCTCCAGGAGCCCTGCCGCCGCGAGCAGTAGCGAGCCGGTGCACACCGAGCCGACGACCTGGGACCGCGCCGCGGTCTCGCGTAGGTTGCCCAGCAGATTCTCGTCGGCCATCGCGGCAAGGGTGGGGACGAGGCCGCCGGGCACGATCATTGCATGCGGATCCGCTATTTCCTCGAAGGTGTGACTGGGTACCAGGGACAGCGGGGTGTCGCTTCCCATCGGCTCGATCCGCTCGCCGATCACGACGGTGCGGTAGCCGGGAACCAGATCAGCCAGCGCTGCGAAGACCTGCAGCGGGCCGACGATGTCCAACGGTGTGAGGCCCGGGTACAGCACGAAGGCGATGGTTTTCACCGGGGCCGACGGCGCGGGCGAGGTTTCAGTCATGACAGGACTCCTGAATGTCGGTGGGTGGCCGGTGGCCGGCTGCCGCCCTGACCACCCTCACCCACCGCCGCAACCAGAGACAGGAGCCTCTGGACTCTATGTCCGAAATCCTGGGATGCCTGTCCTGTAGACGGATTCGGTAGGGTCGTAGGCATGACGAAAGCCGTCCGCCACCGCGTGGTGGTCGTGGCCTACGACGATGTGGAACTCGTTGAGGTCGCCTGCGTGACCAGCGCCTTCGACGGGGCGAACCGCCTCGGTGCGAGTCCGCCCTACGACGTCCGCCTGGTCGCCCCGGAGGGCCGCCCGGTGCGCTGCTCGTCAGGACTGGTCCTGGGCGCGCAGGCGGCGCTGGAGCGTACCCGCGGCCCGGTCGACACGCTGCTGGTCGTCGGCGGGCCGGGCCACGCCGCGGCGGCGCAGAACCCCTGGCTGGTGGAGCACGTGCGCCGCCTGGCCGGAATCGGCCGTCGGGTCGCATCGGTGTGCACGGGCGCCAGTGTTCTGGCGGCGACCGGGCTGCTCGACGGCCGGCGCGCCACGACCCACTGGGCGTACGCGCACGACCTCGCGCAGCGTCACCCGGCCGTCGAAGTCGACCCCGCGCCGCTGTACCTCCGCGACGAGCACGTCTGCACGTCGGCCGGGGTCACCGGGGCACTCGACCTCACCCTCGCATTCGTCGAGGAGGACCACGGCCCAGCCCTCGCCCGGACACTGGCCCGGATGATGGTGACCTACCTCCAGCGGCCCGGCAACCAGGCCCAGATCAGCATGTTCGTCGATGCACCGGCTCCGGAGCACCGGACCGTGCAACGGACCGTCGAGCACATCACCGGGCACCTCGACGGCGACCTCAGCGCCACCGCGCTCGCCGCGTACGCGGGAGTCAGCGGACGTCATCTGGCCCGGCTGTTCCTCGACAACCTCGGACAGACACCGGCCCAGTTCGTACGGACCGCCCGAGCCGAGGCGGCCTCACAACTCCTCGTCTCCACAGCACTGCCACTGGCTTCGATCGCGAGGCGCTGCGGATTCAGCTCCGCCGAGGCAATGAGGCAGGTGTTCCTGGACCACTACGGAACCACACCCAGCCAGCACCGCACCGTCCACAGCGCTCCCCGGGGTGCACCCCCGCGGAGCGACCGTGACTGAACCGCTCCGCCATCTGGGACGAGATCACCGGCGCCACCGCCCTGCCCACCACAGCGTGAGCCAAGCCCCCGCCCGACCCCCACACACCCTGACGCGCCCTCAATCGATCAACACCGCACCAACATGACAACGCCGTTCCGCCGCATCATCGGCGCAAGATGGACGTGTTCTCTGCCGCGCTGCTCACGCGAGCCGCTGATCGCGAGCCCCAGCCCAGCAGGCCATGCTCCTCGGAAAGAAGCGCGGTTGGATCTAGTTCTTGCTCCCACAGGATCGTGGCCGAACGACTCCACGCGGCCTGTGACTCTGCGCCTTTCCGATAGCCTCGAGGGACATGACTTCGAACCGTTCCTCCCACCGGATGCCGCTGGACGCTCTGGAATCACTGTGCGAGTCTGCCATCCGGTCCGCAGGCGGATCCCCAGAGATGGCTGCAGTTCTCGCGTCAGCGACCGTTGCCGCCGAGCGACGAGGCAGGCGTGAAGTGGGAGCGGCGCATCTGCTCGACTACCTCGCCGCTCTCCGATACGGACGTCTGAACGGCGTGGCCCGACCCCGCGTCGCCTCGGCTCGGGCCGCCGTCGTCACCGTCGACGCCGATTGCGGCACCGCGCAGCTCGCGTTCGACCACGCCCTCGGAGACCTTGTCGAGCGGGCTCGCGCCAGCGGTGTGGCCGTTCTCGCCATGTATAACTCCTTCAGCGCCGGAGAGCTCGGTCACTACGCGTCGCGCGTCGCCGACAAGGGGCTGATCGCCCTGGCATGCGCCAACTCGCCGGCGCTCATGGCCGTGTACGGCGCGCGCGTGGCAATCACGGGCACCAATCCGCTCTCGTGCGCGCTGCCTCACCCGTCGGGTCCGCGGATGTTCGATCAGGCGACGAGCGCGGCCGCCTGGGTGACCGTCCGAGACGCGGCGATGCGGGGCGAGACCATTCCGGACGGCTGGGCGCTCGACGCCGACGGCAACCCGACCTCCGACGCACGCGCCGCCCTGAGCGGCGCGCTCCTGCCGTTCGGAGGCGTCAAGGGTGCCAACATCGCGCTCGTGGTCGAGATGCTGGCCGCCGTGGCCGGCGGATCGTTCTCACAGGACGCGGCGCCCTTCGACTCCGGAACCCGGTCCCCGCGCCTAGGCCTGTTCGTCACGGCGATCGACCCGACCGCCTTCGACACATCGTACGCACAGCGAGCGGAGGATCATCTGAGTCGACTCGCCTCCGAGCACGACGCGGACTTCGGTCGGCGAAAGACGCCCATCACCGAGGTCGAAATCCCCGACGACGTCTACCGAGCGCTCACGACGCCCTGACCAAGGATCGCGAGGATACCCGCGCCCACCCGACCGGATCGCTGCCGGCTCACCGGCGACGAGCTCGCCGTCCCGATCGGCCTACAGAACTCATCCCCAGCCGGATAGCCAAATCTGGTGCGACAACCGGACTGTTCGCTCGCCGACCGTCCGATCAAGTCAATATGACGGAAGCCCATCGGCTGGCACTGTCACGTTGACTGACCGGGTGGGTGATCTTCTGGTTGGTCATGCTGGGAGGGGTCGTCCGTGGACAGCGCGCCGCCGGGCGTTGTCACGTTGTTGGGTGGGTGTTCGACTGTGG
>NZ_ML123048.1:453551-465324 GCF_003846175.1 Streptomyces sp. ADI95-17
CGTTGGCGTACGCCTGCCCGAACCCCGTTCCGCGGGCGAGCTGTCGAGCCACGTATCAATCCTTCCGAGCAGGGCGTCGGGCGGGGCAGCCGATAACCTGCCGCGGATGCAGGTCAGCAAGCCGGAAACCGTTCGGCCTGATGCTGACCGTTTGCTGACCTGTAGGCGGCGACCAGGGCTCTGACCTGCGGAAACACCCAAACGCTAGATCTTGGACTTGAACAGAGTGCGCAGCATCTTGGACTCCTGTATGACGGCTCCCTGCCAGCTTTTTTGCAGGTCAAGGGCGGTATTCACCGTACACCGGAACGCGTCGGACCCGGAGATGGTGAGGAACATGGTTTCGCTCCGAGAAGCAGGCTCCCTGCCTGCGCTTCCGCGGGAACCAGGTTGTTGATATGCCGCCCACCGGTGGTCTGCTCAGGCAGCCGTCTCGGAACGTGGAGGGAATGACGCTGACCAATCGCTGACTCACCTGACGACAAATCAGGTGTATGAGGGTCACAGAACGACTCAACGGTCTTCGTCCTGGACGCCCTGGATCAAGCACCTGCAGAAGGCAAACGCGGCCCTGTTCGGCCTCAGAACTCCTCACGAAATGATCTCTGTGGCGTGAGTGCCGGTCCGCGAGTCCCGCATGATGGCAATGATCGTGTTGGGTTTCGGGAGGGCTCGTGGGTGAGGGCAGCGGGGTGGATCTGATCCGCGTGAGTGACGGGGATATCGGGGGCAGTAGCGTCCGGCTGCGAGTGCTGGGTCGACACAGACCAGGGGCTACTCCGTACAACGACTATCTCGACGCCGAGGTCGTTGTCGCAAGTGGCTTCGCCAATGGGCGCCTTGAGATGTGTCTGTCGCCAGAGGATCTGAACGACTGGTCTGCGGCCCTGGATGAGCTCTCAGCCGGCAGGGGCGTCCGCTGGCTGCGCAGCCCCGAGATCCAGATTGAGATTGACCGCCAGTTCTCGGTGCCCGTGCCCGTCGTCACGGTGACGGACGACAACGAGTCGGTTTCTTCGGTCCGAGTCCGGTTGGACGTGGGCCACGGCTGGATCGATGCCCTGCGCAAGCAGTACGAGCAGGTGCGAAGGGCCTGGCCGAACGAGGTGGTGGCCTCGCCGCGGTCAAGGAACTTCTGGCAGTGAACGGGCCAGACGTCGCCAGCAGATGAGTGCGCATCCCAGGGTGAGGAAGGCTTCGTGGATGCGGGTGGTCCACCGCCCGTGAACTCAAGGCGCTCGTCGACGAGATGATCACGCCTGGGTATCAGGGCCGCGCCCTGATCGAGCTGCTGCAGAACGCGGGCTGCCCGGAGACTTACGAGAGGAAGGTCCGCATCTTCGTCTCGGCAGAGGGGCTGCGTATGCAGGAGGTGGTGCTGCGGCTCCGCATGCGGCTGATCATGGTGCACACCCAGATAGACGAGGCCACGGCTCGGGAGGCGATCGAACGGGCCGACGACGCGCGCGTGATGAGCAAGGCCTGGTCTTCATGGCGGGGCACGGCAGAGGTCAGCGTGGCCGTTCCGGCGGGCGACCCCTTGGACGCCGGGCGGCTGTGCGCGTTCTTGCCGATGGCGGACGAGGCGCCCTGTCCGGTGCCCGGGTTCGTCAACGCACCGTTCTTCACCGCCTTCGAGCTCCGCCGGCCGCGCTCGTCGACCTGTTGTGCTGGAGCGCGGCGCGGGTGCACCGGCTGGAGTCCACGATCCGGGTGCTGGGGCAACAGCTCGTCAAGGTCGCGTTCTTGCCCGCGCTTCACCCGGCCGGGGACCACACGTCGCTCGCGTGCGTCTTCGTGTGGCGGAGGCCCGAGAAGGCGCGGTTGTTCACGCCGGAGGCGCTGGCTGCGGCGGGCGTCGAGGATCTCATCGATCCAGGGCTCCGGCCGAGAGCTGCTGCCCGGCGGGGGCACAGGCGTGTTCGTTCCGCAGCCGATGGAGCCGTCAGCCACCAGCACGCCTGCTTCCACTGGTCCATCCGCGGACACGGCCGGCGCCACCGCTGCGCCAGTGCCTGGGCGGCTCGCGGCGCACATCCGCTTCGTGCACGGCGGCATGCCCTGGTTCGGGAAGCGTGCCACGCGTCACACGCAAGGGTTGCGCTGGCTGGAGCAGCAGGAGTTCATACACGCGTGCGCGCCCCAGGCAGTCCTCGGGGCCGCCCCCGTTCCACCCGAGGATCGGTCCGTACAGAGACCGATAGCCGTCGGCCCCACACTCCGGGGACATGAAGACGCAACAGCCCGGCATCGATGCACGCATCGTTGGTATCGGGGCCCACCGGCCGCGACGGATCGTCAGCAACGATGCGTTGACGGCTCGTACGGGCCGCTCGGACGACTCGATCAGGCGTCGCAGCGGCATCATGGAACGCCGCTGCGCGGAGCCTGACGAGACGGTGAGATCCCGTGGCGCGGCAGGATGGCGTCGCGTTTCCTGCCTGCCAAGTAATGGCTCGCACCTTGCCAATGACCTGGCCCGGAACGTGCACCCCGTCATCTGGGAACGCTCAGCGGATCGCTGCAGGTCAGCGCAGGTGATCAGCCGTGGCCTTCCATGCGCCGCGAATGTTGCGTGGAAGTCGATGAAGGGGGCCAGGCGGTGCCAGCGCCCCGCGCGAAGGTCCTGACATGCCATTGGCTGGAGCAATGATCGGCCCGAAGCGTTACTGGACAGCAGGATGGACGTCTTACCCACATCATGTGCCAGGAGTCCCGCGTGTACAGGTTGCTTGAGTGGAGCCACCAGGAGCAACGTCCGAAAGCCGGCCCACGCGGCGGCTTCGTCCACCGGTTCGGCAGCGTCCGCGCTGGCGTCGCTCGCTCTGCGACGGAGTGAGCGATGAGGTGGCCGGGCCGTCCCGGGGCGGAGAGTGGCTCGGCAGCGCCGCCCGGCGGTGGGGGCCCGCAGGTGCCGCCCGCGCCCGTGTGGATGCGGTGGCTGCCCGCCGTCTATGTCGCGGGCATCCTGGTGCTCGAACCCCTTACGCCCGTGCAGTGGCCGGTGAGCTTCCTGCTCATCGCCCTCCCTGTGATCACGGCCTTCGCCCACGGCCCGGCTGCTGTCGCCGCAGTCACCGTGTTCGCGATCGCCTTCGAAGGAGCCCTGGCCGGCACACCGTGCTGCGCGGGCCGCCCGGTGAGCTATGTCTGGGAGCGCCACTACGTGGCCACCTACCTGAGCACCGCTGTGGTCGGCGTCCTCGGAACAATCCTGGCTGCCCACCGTGTGCGCCGGGAACGCACCCTCGCCCATGTGCGCTTCGTGGCCGAGATCGCGCAGCATGTCCTGCTGAGCCCGGTCCCGCACCGCATCGGCCCACTTCTGATCGAAACCCTCTACCTGTCCGCCGCCGCGGAAGCACGCATCGGCGGTGACCTGTACGAGGCCGTCCCCACCACGTACGGACTCCGCATCATCATCGGCGACGTCCGCGGCAAGGGGCTTCCCGCCGTCGAGACGGCCGCCACCCTCCTCGGCGCCTTCCGCGAGGCCGCGCACGACGAACCCGACCTCGCTGCCGTTGCCCGCCGGGCGGAGACGAGCATGAATCGCAGAGCCGCCCACCTGGCCGGTAGCGACGTGGGCGAGCGCTTCGTCACCGCTGTTTTCGCGGAGATCCCCCGCCGTCACGTGGTCCGCATAGTCAACTGCGGCCACCCCCCACCCCTCCTCATCCGCTCCGACGGGGTCACCGAACTGGCGACGGCCGACCCCGCACCGCCCCTCAACCTGGGCATGCACCTCCCAGAGGCCTACCACGTCGACGAGTACCCCTTCGGTCCCGGCGACCAGTTGCTGCTCTACACCGACGGCGTCACCGAAGCACGCGACCGCACCGGGGCCTTCTATCCCCTCCGCCCGCGTGTCCTGTCCTGGGGCCCTCTCCAGCCCCGGGAACTCCTCGACCGCCTCCACCACGATCTCCTCATCTACAGCGACAACCACCTCCATGACGACACCGCGGCCCTCGCCATCTACCACCTGCCCGAATAGAAGTACCTGAAGTTCTTGGAACAGCGCCCGTCCTGCATCAGTTCATGCCGGTTGGTTTTCCAGTGATCTGCCGCGAACCTGACAGCGAGAGCGAGATCTTCAGCTGTCCCCACAGCCTCCCGATCCCGCAGATGACGCACCGTTGAGCAACCGCTGCGCACCGGATTTCATCTGCGCGATGCCGGCGGCGCCGCCGCGTGGGCTCACGTTCCGCAGGCCTGGCACACGCCTCAGGCACTCAGCCACCCGAGTCGGTTCTGTGGGCCGTCGGTGGCGCAGCCGGCCGCACCGGCTTGCGCCTGTCGTCGTGCTCCCACACATCGTTCAACAATCGCCCTGGTCGAGATGTATGGATCTATCTCAGCGGACTGAAGGGAACAGCGCCGATGGGCGGATCAGAACACCCGGATCGCAGAACGCTTCTCGCAGGCGGACTCGTGGTCGCCTCGGTCGCACTCGCGGGGTGCTCCTCGACGAGCGCCACACCGCTGGCGGCCAGTACTTCGCCGAACGCGCGGCCGAGCACGCCCTCCGAGGCATTCGCGAGACTGATGGACGGCAATGAACGCTGGGTGAGCGGAGACCTTCGGCATCCCGACCGGGATCCGGACCGACGCGAGTTCGTGGCCCAGAAGCAGGAGCCTTTCGGGGCGATCCTCTCGTGCATCGACTCCCGGGTGCCCCCGGAACTCCTCTTCGACACCGGACTGGGTGACCTCTACGTGATGCGCACAGGAGGGGAGGCGGTCGGGCCAGTGGTCACGGGGTCGGTGGAGTACGGGCCCATGACGAGCGGCACTCCCCTCGTCGTGGTCCTCGGGCATCAGCGTTGCGGCGCCGTCGCGGCAGCCTACAAATCCATCCGTGACGGCAAGCCGCTCTCCGGCAATCTGGATGCGATCGCCAGGGCTCTGCGGCCGGCCTACGAGCAGGCAGTCCGGGAGGGCGGCCCTGATCCGGTCGAGACCATGGCCCGCGCGCAGGCCGAGTTGACCGCGGCCGACCTGCGCTCCAATCATGACCTGGCCCCGCTCGTGGCCAAGGGCGCCCTTGCCGTGGTCGGCGCCTACTACTCGCTCGACACGGGCAAGGTGGAAGTCCTGGCCGGCGCGCCCACGAAGCCGTAGAACCCGCGGACCGGATCGATGCCGACAGCCGAACGCCGTCTTCGCACCGACCCGGCGCCGCGCTCGAAGCCGTCGCCAAGGCCTTCCTGCGTGCTCACAGCAATCAGGCGTGCAGCCCATGCTCGTGGCCGCTGTCTACCTCGTCGATACGCTCGGCAGGCATGCCGTCCAACTGGCGGACACGATCCAGGAGGCAGGCCAGTACTCGGCACGACGACTCAGGGTCCGGCGGAAGGCGGGCACGAAGAGCAGGGTCCCGGCCCATGAGATCGGCCGGGTGCTCAGTGAGTACACGCGTACGTGCACACCCCTGCCCATGCTCGAAGACTGGTATGTCGACCGACAACTCGGCGGCGGCTGGGATCCGCACGATCGCCTCCTGCACGTCGCCATGGGCACCCTGGCCCGACAGGCCGGCCTCAGCCAGTTCGCCACCCCGTGGCTGACCACTCCGCGACCCGAGCAAGGACGTCCTTGCTCGGGTCGGAGTCGATAGACCCTTCGGACAGGACGCGTCCCGCATCCCCACGGCCGACGGGCAGAACTCGCTGCCATGGACTCTGCCGCTGCACCGACTCGAAGCCGTCGCCATGGTCGGGATTGTCCGCACCGCCGCGATCACCACCACGGCCGCGATCTCCGGTCTCCGACAGCAGCACCCCGTCGGCCTGCGAGACCACCGTGCCGCCGTCGCCCTGGAGGCGGACAGGCGGATACGACCCGACATGCTTGTTCACCTGGAGAGTGCTTCTTCCCTTGCAGTCGGCAGGACCCTCAAAAGGTCCCATCGTTGCAGGTCAGAAGCACTCTCCGTTCATCCGATCAAGACCCGGACAAGCCCGTTCGCAAGGGCGCGAGGTCAGCCGTTCTCCCGGCCCGGCAGGGGCGCACCCTCCAGGAAGGCGTGATAGGTCTCGACGGCTTCCGGATCGATTTCGGGGCTGGAGGGGCCGTAGCGGGTGTCGGTGCGGTCCCGCTTCGGCCCGGAGACCCAGAACTCCTCGTCGGTCTGCACGTCGTAGAAGTTCGCATCGGACATGCCCCCTGCCCGGCGCAGTGTCCTCCCGTGGAAGTACCCGGTGCTCCAGGTCTTCGAGAAGTCCACCCACCCGATCCACGAGGGCCCGCGGTCGGTGTTGTAGCCAGCCTTCAACTGCACGAACATGAGACGTCGAGGCATACGCCCAGGGTCCTGCACAGACCACACCCGTGACCAGCCATTTTTGCAGGCGCCTACGAGACCCCGCCGGCAAGGGCTCGGACAGGTGGGTACGGCCCGATGCGCTCGGTGGTACGCCCTACTTCGGTGCCTGGAAGCCGCCGATCTTCTGCTCAAGCAATTCGGCCAGCCGCAGCGGGGTGCGGTCCTCGAACATCGGGCCGATGAGCTGCACTCCCACCGGCAGACCCTCGGGCGACCGGCCCGCTGGTACGGCAGTGGCGGGTAGCCCGGGCAAAGTCGCCAGACCGGCCCAGACGAGCTGGTCGAAGTACGGATACTCGGCGCCGTCGATGTCGATCCGACGTGTCATCAGGTCGGGGTTGTGGTCGTGCGGGAACGCGGGAGTGGGCGTGATGGGACACACCACGGCGTCGAACTCGGCGAAGAACTGCCGCCAGCCATGGCGGTGGAGCTCGCGCAAGCTGTTCGCCTCGATCCAGTCGCGGTGTCTGAACACCATGCCGCGCAGCCGCGCCGCATCGAGACTCCGGTCGTCCGCGCTCAGTCCGGCGGCGCGGGCCTGCAACTGCTCGTACGCTTCGACGGGAAAACGTGCGACGGAGCCCGAGAACAGGAACTGCGTGTAGAGCACCCCGGCTTCGGTCAGATCGGGCAGCAGCGAACTGTCCCGCTCGACGCGGGCACCGCTGTCGACGAGCGCGTCGGCCACCCGGCCCACGCCCGCCCGCACGGCGGACCCGGTCGGAATGAGCGGATGCTCGTCGAGGACCAGGACCCGGAAGTCGCGCAGCCGTTCGTGGCGCGCGGGCGGCAGCGTCGGGTGGTACGCCACACCGAGCGTCAGTGGGTCCGGTCCGGCCATGACGTCGAGCAGGAGCGTGAGGTCGCGGGCGGTGCGCGCCATCGGACCGACGACGGCGAGGTCGTGCTCGACCGGCAGGGCCGGCCCGGGCGGCGGGACCATGCCGCGGCTCGCCGCCAGCCCGAGTGTCGGCTTGTGCGCGTAAATGCCGCAGAAATGCGCGGGGGTGCGCAACGAACCGGCGAGGTCGGAGCCGATGGACAGCGCGCCGAATCCGGACGCCAGGGCCGCCGCCGAGCCACCGGAGGATCCGCCCGACGTACGACGGTGGTCCCACGGGTTGTTGGTGGTGCCGTATATCTCGTTGAAGGTCTGCACGTCCTGCAGCCCCACGGGCACATTGGTCTTGCCGAGCACCACCGCGCCCGCGGCCTTGAGCCGCGACACCTGCACCGCGTCCTCGGCCGGCACGAAGTTCCGGTGCGGCGGCAATCCCCAGGTCGTGGGCAGCCCCGCAATGTCGTACGACTCCTTGACCGTCACCGGAATGCCCAGCAGGGGCCGGTCCTCACCGCGGGCACGCGCCCGGTCGGCATCGCGCGCGGCGGCCCGTGCACGGTCGAAGTCCGGCACACAGATCGCGTTGATCGCATCGTCGTCCCGTTCAATACGGGCGATCGCCTCGTCGGTCAGTTCCGCCGAGGTCACTTCACCGGCGCGCATGGCAGCCGCGAGTTGGCCGGCCGTCAGAAAGTTCCAGTCCATGAATCCGACCGTACGGGCCTGTGGAAGAAGGCACGAAATGCCGCTTTGCACAACGGGGTGGATGTGTCAATACTCATCTGCCTGGCGGTCCTCGACCCGATGGTCGTAGTGCTGATGGGACTCGTTCGGTCCGCCGGTGTCCGGCCGGCCAGCAATGGGGTGGCGCTGGACGTCATCGCGAACCGGATCGTCAACTGGCCGCAGTTGCAGGGGAATCCGGCGTGGCTGCGGCGTCCCGTCGGACTGCTGCCCACCACACTCTTCTGCCTGTTCGTCATCGCGCCCCTGGTTCCCTTGGTTCCCTTGCTTCGAGCCACGAGAGGGGGACGGTGCATCTCGGCTGCACGACCCGATGACGGTCGTTCGCGGTGAAGGGAGGCCGAGGCCCGGTCTTCTCGGAGAACACCTTGCCGCGCGGGATGCCGTGCTTGGTGAGGGCGCCCGTCTTCAACTGGAGTTCTGCGTGAGGGCCGAGCAGCCCGCGTACCCTGATGCGGATGCCGGCGGTCGAGGTGTCCGGGGCGAGGGCGAGTTCCCGACGGGCGCGTTGCCCTCGTCGAATCCGGCCCGGTGGATCGCCAGTGCCTCAAGGGCGTACTACACGGTGGTGAGCGGCACCACGACGGTGAAGGCCGTCACGCGGCGTCCCTGGCCGGAGCCGAAGGGTCGTCCGGCGGCAGTGGGATCCCTCTGGGACTTCCGGCTGCATCAACGGACATGACCGTGAAACAGCCGAAAGACCATCCACGCAGTTCAGCGCCCCGCAGCCACTCATCGCCGCCGGTCACGCGGCCGCCTGGTCTCTTCCGGGACAACTGACCGCCCGTCATCGCCTCGCGCACGCCTGAGAGTATGGGGAGCCACCGCTGCCCCACCTCCTGGAGTACGACATGCCACGCGTCCTCCTCGTCGAAGACGACCCCTCCGTGCGCGAGGGCGTCGAGATCGGGCTGTGCCAGCGCGGGCACGAGGTCCACGCCGTCATGACCGGCGAGGCGGGCCTTGAGGCGCTGGGTGCCTTTCGCCCCGACATCCTGCTGCTCGACCTGATGCTCCCCGCGATGAGCGGCGTCCAGGTGTGCTCCCGGGTACGCCGGACCAGCCAGTTACCGATCATCATGCTGACCGCACGCGGCGACGACGTCGACATCGTCGTCGGCCTGGAGGCCGGCGCGGACGACTACATCGTCAAGCCCGCCCGAACCGGGGTCATCGAGGCCCGCATACGTGCCGTGCTGCGCCGCGCCGAGAGCCCGATCGACGCAAGGCCCGCCGTCGAGCACCACGGTGAACTCGACATCGACCGCGCCGGTCACACCGTCCACCGGTCGGGCGACCCGGTCGCCCTCGCGCCCTCCGAACTGAAGCTGTTGCTGCACCTGTCCGCGGTACCGGAACAGGTCTTCAGCCGGCAGCGGCTCCTGCAGGAGGTCTGGGACCACAGTTTCCACAGTGACATCCGCCTGGTGGATGCCTGTGTGCGCCGGTTGCGCGCCAAGATCGAGGATCCGTCCCGCGATCCTCGCTACATTCAGACCCTGCGGAGCTACGGCTACCGCTTCGGTCCGCTGTGAAAATGCCCGGCGCGGCCGCCGCGTTCGGGCTGCGCACCCGGCTGGTGGTCGCGTTCCTGCTGGTGGCCGCTGTCAGCGCCGTTACGACCGCCGCGCTGACCTATCGGCAGGCGCGCAACGCGGTTCTCGTGCGTGCGCAGGACACGGCCGTCACCTCCTTCCGCGAGGAGGTCGAGCAGTTCGTCCCCCGCCTGCCCCTGGATCCGGATGCGCTGCGGTGGGACCTGTACGACATCGCGGCGCGCGCCAAACCACATCCGTGGATCGTCTTCGCCGAGTACGGTTCGTTGCGCGTCTCCTCGGGTGACCGGCCCGTCTCCGGCGTTCTCACCCCGCAACTGCGCCGCACCACGCTCACCTCGGCACAGGGCAGCTTCGAACGGGTCGTCAAGGACGGGAACGCGTATCTGACCATCGGAATGCCGGTGATGACCCGGGTCGTCGCCGGTGGCGCCGCGGTGCCGAGCGGCCTGGTTCTCTTCGCCGTGATGCCCATGACGAACGAGGACGTGGACATCGACTCCCTAGTGACCGCTGCCCGCGACGGCGCCCTGCCGGGGCTGGCCGTGGCCCTGGTGCCCGCACTGCTCGCGGCGCGCAGCGTGCTGCGCCCCGTCCGTGAACTGCGGCGTGCCGCACACTCCATGGGCGGCGGGCAACTCGACACACGTATCACCGTACGCGGACGGGACGAGATGGCCGACCTGGCCAGGACGTTCAACGAGTCGGCGGCCCGCCTGGAACGCTCCGTGGAGGAGTTGCGGGAAGCCGGAGCACGGGCCCGGCGCTTCGCCTCGGACGTCTCGCACGAGTTGCGCACCCCGCTCGCCGGGATGCTCGCCGTCACGGACGTGGTGGACGAGGAGGCCGGGGCGCTCGCCCCGAACACCGCTCGGGCGGTGCGCCTGATCAGCACCGAGACCGGCAAACTCGCCGTGCTGGTGGAGGATCTGATGGAGATCTCCCGTTTCGACGCCCGCGCGGCGGAACTCAACACCGATGAGGTGGACGCGGCGGAGGCCGTGCGCAACACCCTGTCCGGCAGGCAGTGGCTCGGCCGGGTCCGCGCCGAACTCCCCGGCGGCCTGCGTATCCGCCTCGACACACGCCGCTTCGACGTCATCGTGGCCAATCTGGTCGGCAACGCCCTGCGCCATGGTGCCGAACCGGTCACCGTGCGGCTGTCGGCACGCGGGGACGCGCTGATCGCCGAGGTGCACGACAGCGGCCCCGGGATCCCGCCGGACGCTCTGCCGCACATCTTCGACCGCTTCTACAAGGCGGACGCCGCGCGTTCCCGTTCGTCGGGCAGCGGCCTCGGGCTCGCGATCACCAAGGAGAACGTGCAACTGCACGGCGGCACGATCCACGCGCGGAACGCGGCCGGCGGCGGCGCCCTGTTCACCGTGGAGCTGCCCTTCGACGGGCCCACGTCCGGGAGCGGCGCGCCGGACGGTCCGTCACGCGCGCACGGTGGCACGGGGCCGGCGGAGAGCCGCGACCGGACGGAGACCATCGCGTGAAGAACTCGCCGTTCCGTGGGCGTCGGACGGTCCGGCTCACCGCGCTGCTGATGCTCGCCGGGGGCCCGCTCGTGGGCTGCGGCATCCAGGAGACCGCCGTGATCGAGGCCGGCAGGCCGGCTGTCGCCGATCTGCTTCCCCCGCGCGAGGAACGGATGCTGTTGTTCTTCCTCTCCCCCGACGACGAACTGCGGCCTGTGCCACGAACCGTCGAAGCACCGTGGCAGAACGGAATCGCGGGCTCCGCCCGGTCGGATGACGCGTCGTCCCGTCCGGACGAGTGGCCCGGACGGGACGGCCTCGGCGGTTCGTCTCCGCCGGGCGCGGGGACGAGCGAGTCCCCCTCGCCACTCGCGGCCGTCACCGCCCTGCTCGCCGGACCGGAAAGGGCCGAACGGCGGGCCGGATTCCACAATGCCGCTTCGCTGTCCCGTGCTGCGTCCGCCGCGAACCGGATCGTCCTGGGTGACCGCACCGTCGAGGTCATGCTGCGTCTGCGGGTGAAAGAGCTGACGGCCGCCGCCCGCGGCCAGATCGTCTGCACGGCCGCGTTCGCGGCGCATGCGCAGGGGGCTGTGTCCGTGACCCTGGTCGGGCAGGACGGGCGTCTCGCCCCGGCCGACTGCCCCGTTCGACCGGTCCGGGTGCCGACACGCTGAGCCGTGGCGGCGGCCGGGCGTCCGGCCCGGCACCGGTCGAGGAGCCGGCCTCCGTGTCGTGCGGAGGAGTCGATGTCGTTTCCGTACCGACCCCGGGTGGTGGCGGCACCGGCAGGAGCGGCCCGCCGGAACATCGGTTCCGG
>NZ_ML123048.1:465596-478750 GCF_003846175.1 Streptomyces sp. ADI95-17
CCGGCGGGCCGCTCCTCCCGGCTCACCCGGGGCGGTGCTCCGCCCGTGGGTCTCTCATCCGGTTGCGCGGTGCCCCTGGTTGTCGGCCCGGTCTCGCCTCACCTGCCGAAGAAGGCGTTGTGGATGGTGACCGTCGACTCGTTGTCGTCCTTGTCGGTGACGACGGCCTTCAGCGAGATCGCCTTGCCCTTCGCCGGGGCCTTCACCGTGACCTTGTCCGCCGTGACCGGGACGGGCAGCCACGTCGTGTCGTCGTACGACACCATGACCCGCAGGGTCTTCAGGTTGGCGCCAGCCGCCGCGCCTTGCACCTCGACGGGGACGGTCTGCTTGCCGCCTGCCGGAACGGTGGAGTCCAGCGCGAGCCGCGGCAGGAAGCGGACCGTGGAGACCGGGAGCATGGTCGGGCTCTCGGTGCGGGCCGAGCCGAAGGTCCACGAGGCGTCGATCCGGGTGCCGGTACGGTTGATCTCCGGGTCCCGGTGGATCGTGGTCGACACCGTGTACGTGGCGGGTTCCGACGGCAGCGCGAAGGGCTCCTGGTCGATGGCGACGTCCTTCTTCACGAACAGCTCACCGTTGCGGTGGACGGTGGTGCTCGCGCCCGAGTACCGGGCGATCCCGAAATGGCCTGCTCCGTCACTGACCAGCGGCAGCGAACCGAAGACGGTGTCGCCGTCGCGCACGATGCCCTCGTTCGCGTTCATCCGCGGCCCCGGCGCACCGACGTTGTAGGTCTCGGTGTACGTCTCCCCCGCCTTGTACCGCCGCGGCTCGTCGAGGCCGTAGAGCGCGTCGAAGTCCCGCCGGCCCGAGGGATCCGCCCCGCCCAGCACTCCCGCGACGATGTTCCAGGCGGCTCCGTCGGCCGTGGACAGGTACACGTTGCGCGTTCCCGGTGCCGGCTGCACGGTGTAGGGGGCGTCGACGCCGCCTCCGTAGTCAAGTATGCCGTGCGCCGCGAGGGCGCCGTCGAGGCCCGGTACGGACGATCCGACCTTCGCCTTCACCAGGGCCATGTCCCCGGGCTTGTAGGTCTTGCTGTAACCGGTGGCCAGTTCCTTGACCGGGCCGCCGGTGAGGACGTTGTACTCGTTGCTGCCCCGCTGCCAGTGCGCGGACCACTGCTGGGCGAGGACGCCGTCGTCCATCTCGGGTCCCTGGTACGCGGTGCGCAGATGGTCGAAGCTGCCGAACTCGCCGCCCTCGATGATGAAGGTCTCGGGTGTGCTCACGGTGTACATCATTCCGGCGCGCGTATATCGTGCGGCCGCGTCCGGCACCTTGAAGTCGACGGGCCGGGTGGTCCGGGCGTCGAGAGTGACCGTGGTGGGACCGGTCACCGAGAACTGCGGGTTGTTGATCAGGTCGATGCCCTTGCCCGGGGCAGTGGGGTCGACCAGCATGTCGGCGGCGAGACTGTAGGTACCTCGCGGCAGTCGGACCGTGGCGGAGCCCGACGACAGGTCCGGGAAGAACCGACGGCCCGTGGCGGACCCGCCGTAGCCCTTCAGGTCGGCCTGCCAGTTGGTGCTGGCCGCACCGTCCCGTCCGACGGTGTTGAAGGTGACGTCGTACGACTCGGCCTCGCGTTCCACCGATGCCGCGGTGCGCACGCTCTGTCCGCCGCCGGACGCGACGACCGTGGCCGAGTACGAGCCGTCGACCGTACCGCCGAGCCGGGTGTCGGCCGTGAGGTCCACGGCGGCGGTACCGCCGGCCGGGACCGTGATCCGCTGTGCCCCGAGGGTGAAGAACCCGGCCGGGGCGGGCTTCTCGTCCCCGCCGGTGGGCGCCTCCAGCGACAGGTCCAGCGTCACGTCGGTGGTGCCGCTGTTCCGGTACCTCACCTGCTTGGCGACGGGTGTGTCGTCGGTGTGGGGCCACTTCTGGGTGCCCAGGGCGACCGAGGCCGGTTCGGAGACGACCGTCTGGTCGATCGCCTTGTCGACGGCGAGCCGGCCCGACCCCTGCTGGAAGACCGAGTGGGAGCCGCCCTTGGCCGAACCCGTCAGGGCCGCCTTGATCTGTGCACCCGTCCAGGCGGGGTGCTCCTGCTTGAGGATCGCCGCGGCGCCCGCGACGTGCGGAGTCGCCATCGACGTGCCGCTCTTGCTGACGTATCCGGGAGGGTTCTGGTCCGGGGTGCCGCTCGCCGCTGCCGCCGTGATGTCCACACCCGGTCCGGTGATGTCGGGCTTGACGGCGCCGTCCCCGATGCGGGGCCCGACGCTGGAGAAGTCGGCGATCTGGTCGTCATCGTCGACGGCACCGACCGTCAGCGCCGCGTCGGCGCTGCCGGGGGACGCGACCGTGCCCCGGCCCGGCCCGTTGTTGCCCGCGGCCACCGCGAACAGGACGCCCTTCTCGGCGGAGAGCTTGTCGACCTGGGCCTCCAGAGGGTCGGTCCCCGGGGTGTCGGGGCTGCCCAGACTCATATTGATGATGTCGGCCCCCTGGGCGACGGCCCAGTCGACCCCCGCCAGGACGCTGGAGTCGTCACCGTTGCCCTGATCGTCCAGCACCTTGGCGTTGATCAGCCGGGCCCCGGGCGCCACGCCCTTGAACCGGGCGTCCTTGGCTCCCGTACCGGCGGCGATGGAGGCCACGTGCGTGCCGTGTCCGACCCGGTCCCGGGCGTCCGGGGAGCCGCTGAAGTTCCGTTCCGCCACCACCCGTCCCGCCAGGTCCGGGTGGGTGGCGTCGATTCCGGTGTCCACGACGGCGATCTTCACACCGGTGCCGTCGTAGGAGCGGGCCCAGGCCGCCGGAGCGCCGATCTGGCCGGTGCTGCGGTCGAGCGACGCCTTCCGTACGCCGTCCAGCCAGATTCGCGCGATACCGGAGGTCGTGGCCGCCGAACCGTCGCCCCGCCGACGGGTCAGCGCGTCCCACAGGGAACCCGCGCTGTCGGTGGTGCTGGTGACGGCGTCGGCGTCGAGGGCCGACAGCGTCCGGCGGACGGTGGTGCCGTCGGAGGAACGCACCTCGGCGCGGGCGGACCCGGCCGCCGCCCCCCGGTAGCCGACGATCACCTTGAGGCCGGCCCGGTTGGCCTTGAGGCTCTCCGGTTCGGTGAGTCCGGTGATGTCGAACAGCCGTTGGTCCAGTGTGCCGTCGGCGATCAGCCGCCGGGCATCACGCGGCATCACATAGGTACGGCCGTCATAGGTCCGGGTGAAGAAGGGGATGTCCTGTCTGCCCTTCGCCCGCTGGATACCGCCGACCCTGCCACGGGAGTCCACGAGGACCTGGTCACCGGTGATCAGGGTGACGGTGCGCACGGCCTTGCCGACCGTCCCCGTGTCCTTGGCGACGACCGGGATTGCCCTGCCGGGGCCGCTGGTCCTCGCCGATGCCGGGCCGGTCATGCCCGCCGTCAGGACGACGGCGGCCGCAGCCACGACGGCATGCGCCTGTTTTGATCGTTTACGCAAGATTGCCCCTGCTCAGGAGTGAATCGGACGGGCGAGGGCCCGGCCCGCATGGGGCGCTCTCGAATACTCGTGCGGCCCCGAGGACTTGAAGTATTCCGGGGGCGCTCGGAGGCACTCAATGATCGTTGTGTAACAACGCCTCAGTATGTGAGGCTCGGCCGGGCCCCACATACTGACGACTCGTCAGCTTGTTCGTGGGCGGCATTCCCTGCGCGGACGCACGGACCGTCCGCGACCCCTGCGGGGCGGTGCGGTGACTGCACGGCGCGTGGTCCGGGAGGTCGTTCTTCGCTGGTCGGAGTGGGTGCCGACAGGCTCGGCGAGTGACCGACATGGCGGTGCGTGGTGACAGCGGGGACATCGCGGCTCGCACCAAGGCCGGGATGCAACCGGGACAACAAAACCGGACGTTGCGCCATGAGACATGAGCCGGCGACCAAGCCAGCTGCGGGCGGGTTCGGCGGGAGGCGTGCTCTCGGAGCCAGGCTCCGCACGAGCCTCCGCAGGCCGGACTTTCGGCGCGTGCCGCCGAAGCCTCGACCGCAGCCAGTTCGGACAGGCCTCATAGACGGCCTCCTTCCTGAACCGGAGTCGGTCGAACGGCCGGCGGGTGATGCCGCCGGCCACGGGCCGGGCGGATGCCGACCGCCCGGCCCTCCTGCATCCCGAGGCGCACTGCACCCCGGGGACCGGCTGATGACCGGCAGACCAAGAGGCTGGATCGAGCCGCGATCGCCACCGGACGCGGGGATGCGAAACCAGCAAGGGGCTTCCCTCCATGATCGACAACCAAGATTGGACGCGTCGCCTCCCGCTCATCGCGGGGACGGCGGACCCGCTGTCCTGCACAGGAGAAAACCGCACATTAGCTCGCATACAGAGCTAAAATTGACAGATGGCGGCGGGTGATCTGCCTGATGAGCTCGCCGGACTTCTGCCCCGTATCCAGAGGCTCGCCCGGCGAAGGCTGTGGAGCGGCCAGTCGGCGCCCCGGCTGCGCGGGGCGCACGCCGAACTCCTGCGGCTGGTGGCCGCCGAACCCGGCATCCGCATCTCCACAGCCGCGCACAGCCTCTGTCTCGCGCCCAACTCGGTCAGCACCCTGGTGAACCACCTCGTCGCCGAAGGACTGCTGCGACGGGAGAGGGACCCCGGAGACAGGAGGGCCGCACTGCTGTATCCGACCCGAGCGGGGGTCGGGAAGCTGAGCGACTGGCACGCCCGTCGCGAGGCGCTGTTCCGGGAACACCTGGCCGGACTCGACGCGGCCGACCGGGCGGCACTCGCCGCGGCACTCCCGGCTCTGCACAGACTCTCCGCCTCACTGCGAAACCAAGGGGATGAGACCGCGTGACCACGGAATCCGCCCCCGCCCTCAACTGCACCGGACTGAGCTACAGCTTCGGTGACGCGAAGGCCGTCGACGGCCTGGACCTGCTGGTCGACGAGGGGGAGGTGTTCGGCCTCCTGGGCCCCAACGGTGCGGGCAAGACCACCACGATGCGCGCGATCACCACGCTCCTGCCAGTGCCGCCCGGCGTCATCCAGGTGTTCGGCCATGACGCGTCCCGGCACAAGATGGCGGTGCGGCGCCTGCTCGGCTACGTACCGCAGCAACTGTCGGCCGACGCGAGCCTCACCGGCCGGGAGAACGTCCAGCTCTTCGCCCGCGTGTTCGACGTACCTCGCCGCGAGCGCGCCGCACGGGTCTCCCAGGCGCTGGACGCGGTCGGACTCGGCGATGTCGCGCACCGGCTCGCCTCCACGTACTCCGGCGGCATGGTCCGCCGTCTCGAACTCGCGCAGGCACTGGTCAGCGCGCCCCGGCTGATGATCCTGGACGAACCGACCATCGGTCTGGACCCGATCGCGCGCGACAGCGTCTGGGACCGCATCACCGAGATACGGGCGGGCACCGGCATGACCGTGCTGGTCACCACCCACTCCATGGACGAGGCCGACCAGCGCTGCGACCGGCTCGCGCTGATGCACCTCGGCCGACTCCGCGCGCTCGGCACCCCCGCCCAGCTCAAGAGCGAACTCGTCGCCCACCGGCGGGAATCGGGCGAGACGGGCCTTTCGGCACCGTCCCTGGAGGACGTCTTCCGGTACCACTCCGGAAGCGGACTGAACGACCCCGGTTCCACCGCGGAGAACGAGGAGAGAGGAGCGTTCCGAGATGTCCGCCGTACCCGTCGCACCGCATCCCGCCTCGGCTGAGTCCGGCCCGCCGGATCGGCGCTTCGCTCTGCTGCTGACCCCGCCACCGCCCCGCACGGGCTGGCGCGTCGTACCAGCGCGTGTCACCGCGATGTGCGTGGTCGAAATGCAGAAGCTGCGCCACGACCGCACCGAGATCTACACCCGTGCCGTACAGCCCGCGCTCTGGCTGCTGATCTTCGGCGTGACGTTCTCCCGCATCCACGCCATCCCCACCGGCGGCGTTCCCTATCTCGACTTCCTCGCGCCCGGCATCATCGCCCAGTCCGCCATGTTCATCGCGATCTTCTACGGAATCATGATCATCTGGGAGCGGGACTCCGGCGTCCTCACCAAACTCATGGTCACACCGACGCCCCGGACCGCCCTGGTGGCCGGCAAGGCCTTCGCCGCCGGAGTGAAAGCAGTGATCCAGGCCGCGGTCGTCATCGTGATCGCCGCGCTGATCGGTGTCGGCATGACATGGAACCCGTTGCGGCTGCTCGGCGTCGTCGTGGTCGTCGTGCTCGCCTCGGCGTTCTTCTCCTGCCTGTCGATGTCGATCGCCGGGATCGTCCTGACCCGCGACCGGTTGATGGGCATCGGCCAGGCCATCACGATGCCGCTCTTCTTCGCCTCCAACGCGCTCTACCCGGTCGCCCTCATGCCCGGCTGGCTCCAGGCCGTCAGCAGGGTGAACCCGCTGAGCTACGAGGTCGACGCCCTGCGCGGGCTGCTCATCGGCACCCAGGCCCACCTCGGCCTCGACCTCGCGGTCCTCGCTTTCGCGGCACTGGCCGGCATCGTCGCCGCCGGTTCGCTGCTGGGCCGCCTGGCCCGCTGACCACTACAGGGGTGTCCGGGTCACCGGCCGTTCGTGCGATCAGCCCGCCTCCGTACAGGTGATCGGCCCGCCTCGTCGAGCAGATGGGGAACGCCTCTCACGCAGTGCCTTCTGGAGATCCTTCACCGGCGGATGGCTGCTTCCACCTCCTGGTACACGACGGCCGCCTGCACGGCCGGGGCCAGGCTGACGGGCAGGCCGTGCCCCGTCTCGACCCTCCTCGCGCCGCCGGTCAGCCGCTTCCGGGGCACCGCGAGGTGCGTCGTGGTGCCGCGCTTCGGTGCGTGTCGCCCCAAGCAGAAGGCCGGCCCCGCGCGGCATGGTCAGCCCGGACCGTGCCGGCCCACTGCGCAGGCCGGCCGCGGGCGAACCCGTGGCACGCACCACCTGGGGGCCTCTCCCGCCCTGCTCGTCAGGGACCTTCACGGACGGGCAGGGACCTTCACCGGAGGTCGGCGGTCGGCGCGGGTGGGCCGGCCACGCCGACACACGCCTCGTTGCCCTCGGGGTCGGCCAGCACCCAGTTCGACGGCGCGTCGGCGTCGTTCACCAGGCGGCCGCCGGCCGCGAGCGCCGCGGCTATCCGGGCCTCGGCCTGGTCGTACGGCACCCACACATCGACGTGGACCCGGTTGCGCTGCGGGCGCGGTGCGTCCATCTGCTGGAAATAGAACGGTGCTCCGCGGCGGCGCGGGTCCATCAGGTCCTCGCCACTGTCCGCGCGGTCCTGGTAGCCGAGCAGGGCGCGCCAGAACGCCACTACGTCGGGACCTGCGAGGGCATCGACGGTGACCTGGACGGTCTGTACGGCGGACGGGTCGGCCGGTATGGCCAGCGTGCGGGCCACCGCCGAGATCTGCCGGGCCAGCTCGACGTGCCGTTCGGTCAGGCCGTAGTAGTCGTCCGTGACCGTGATCAGCCGTACGGTCACGCCTTTCTGCCTCACGTCGACGTCCGGGGATTCGTCCCCGACTCCCGGTATCTCGCCGAGTGCCCGCACGAACCGGGCGCCGGCCTCGAACGACCCGGTGCGGAAGTACGCACACGCGCCCTCGCCCACGACGCGCCAGTCCGCCACGCCCGCGGCCTCGTGGAACTGCTGCGGTCTGACGCGTTCGGTGCTGCCTTCTACGTAGGTCATGCCCTCACCGTAACGCGCAGGTCCGACAACTCCTGCCGCCCGCTCAGACGATGACGGGGATGGCCTCGGCGCGGTTGGTGGCCCAGTTGGTGACGATGGGCTTGTCGACGTTGGCGGGCTCGGGGAGCTTGAGTTCGGCGGGGTTGGGATCGTCCTCGGTGGTGGCGATGATGACGTTCTCGAATTCCTTGCCGTCATCGGTGTTGGTGGTCTTGGGGCTGATTCCGGTGTACGCGACTGCGGAACCGGTGAGCTTGATGGGGTCTTCGCCACCCTGTCCGACGGGCGAGGCGACACCGTCGGCACCGGAGCCGAAGGAAGCGGTGGGGGTGTTGGTGTCCAGGTAGCAGGTGATGCCGGACTTGGCCTTGGCTGTGACGAGGTAGTAGCCGCCGGCCTGGGACTCCGAAGTGACCGTGAATTCCAGGTCGTTGGTGCCGCAGGACTGCCCGTAACCGCTCTTCTCGCCGTCACCGGAGCCGGAACCGGAGCCGGCCTTGGCGCCGGAGTCGGTCTTCTTGTCGGTGGAACCGCCGGCGTTGGAGCCACCCGTGGAGGGGCTGTCGCTGGAGGAGTTGTCGCTGCCGGCGGAGGCGACGGAGGAGGGGGCCGCCGAACTGCCGGCGTCCTCGATGTCCTCGGGTCCACAGGCAGTGGCGGTGGCGGCGAGGGCCGTCACGGCCGCGGCGGCCAGGACGAGGCGGGCGGAACGGGCGGCGAGATGCGAACGCATCGTGATCTCCAGCGGCTGTCGATTGCGGTGTTTCCTGCTGACACCGATGACACTAGGGCCGAGTCGATCCTGAAATGATCCTGCGGATGTCCGGGTTCTGTCTCAGCGACTCCGGTTCCAGAAAACGGCGTTGGCTTGTAACAACCCCCAGCTCAAGGGGCATGTCCGGGTTCGCCCAGGAAATGGCCGGCGTGGTGGGCGACGCCGGTCCGGGGCAGGTGCACCGGTACGGCTGAGGCGACCGACGCCGGTTCTCCCGGAGCCGTTTCTCCCTTCACGCGATCGCTGCCGGGGACACCTCGATCAGCTGCGAGATGATCGCGCCATGAATGAGATCGACATGAATGAGATCGTCCTGATGTCGGACCCGAGGGTCGCCGCGATACCCGTTGCGGAATGCGGCGAACGTCTCGTGGACGTCCGCCGCAGCGGCTCGTTGCTGGTCGACGCACGCGAGCAGGACCCCGCGGACGCCTTCGCGTACCTGCGGGACGGCGTGCTGGACCGGCTGCTCAAGGCCCAGGCGATGCTTCCGCAAGGGCTGCGGCTACTGTTCGTCGAGGGGTACAGGCCGCCTTCGCTCCAGCGGGAGTACTTCGAGGAGTACGCCGGCCGACTGCGCGTCAGCCACCCGGCGTGGCCCGGTGGGCAGATCCACTCGGCGGCGAGCCGCTACGTGTCTCCGCCCGACATCGCCCCGCACAGCGCCGGGGCGGCCGTCGACCTCACCCTGGCCGACAGAAACGGCCGGGAACTGGATCTGGGCACACGGATGAACGCGGACCCGGAGGAGAGCGAGGGCGCCTGCTACACCCACGCCCACAACATCGGCGAGGAGGCCCGTTCCAACCGGAAGCTGCTGGGCTCCGTGCTCACCGCTGGGGGGCTGGTGAACTACCCGACGGAGTGGTGGCACTGGTCCTTCGGCGACCGCTACTGGGCTCTGGCCACCGGGAAGACCGCGGCCCTCTACGGCCCGAAGGAGATCACCCCGCGCCGACGTCGTACGGGTGAGGGCTGAGCAGGTAGCCGGTCCGGGGGATGACGCCCCTGAACGCGGCTCTCCGCTCGGCTTGTCGGCCGGGCCGGCTCAATCTGCGGGAGGAAAGCCGTTGCGGCGCGCGAGTGCGGCAGTCAGGACGGCCGCGGCGAGCAGGGCGGCCGCCGTCCAGGGCAGTGCACCGGTTCCGGTACGGGTGAGGGCCGCGCCGCCGAGCAGCGATCCGCCGGCCATGCCTATGTTCCAACCCGTGACCCACAGGGAGTTGGCGGTGTCGGGGTCCTGTGGTGCCGCCCTGACTCCTGCGGTCTGCATCAGCGTGGGGATGCCGCCGTGCGTCCCGCCCCAGAGGAATGCGCCGAGCAGTACGGCCGCCGTGCTGTGCCCGAACAGTCCGAAGGACACCAGGCACAGGGTGGCCAGGGCCAGCAGGGCGAGTGTCGCGGTGCGCAGTCGGCGGTCGGCTGTGCCGAGTCGACCCCTACGCCGCTCCCGCCCGGGCCGACGACCTGAGCGGGCTGCCGCCGGCATACCTGGACGTCGGCGAACTCGACCTCTTCCGTGACGAGAACATCGCGTACGCCAACCGGCTCATGCAGGCAGGCGTTCCGGTCGAACTGCACGTCTACCCCGGCGGCATCCATGCCGGCGAACTGCTCGCCCCCGACGCCGAACTCAGCACTCGCATCACCGGCTATCGCGTCGATGCCCTCGACCGGGCCCTGAACACCCGGCCCCTGCCCGGCACACGTCCGTAACCCGACGCATCACGGCTGAGCGTTCCTCGCGCGGACGCCGGCGGCGCGGTGGGGAGGGCGTGGCCGGTTGAGCGAGAAGCCGGCCGCTCGATTCCCCTCGTCCGGTCGCGGGCGAGCTGTGAAGGGGCGCTCGGGTTCAGTGCCGGGCCCGGTAGGGCGGGAACCGTGTCGGGTCGGCGAAGTCCTGGTCCGCGTCGGGCCAGCGATGGCGCAGCACAGCGGCGATACGACGGATCCAGGAGGTGAGGTGGGGCAGGGTCCTGCAGGTCTGGGCGGTGCCGGCGGCTGTTTCCAGCGTCGCGATGAGCTGGAGTCGGCTGTGGTCACCTGGCGGGCGGGTGTCGAGCAGGGCGAATCTCCGCAGACGGATCAGCGTCCAGGACACGCAGGCAGCGGCGAGGCCGTGTCCATATCGCCGGTCGTCCTCGGCCTCCGGGATGCCGCGGGCCAGGGCGCGGCGGTACTGGTCGGCGAGGCCGGTGGTCGTCGGATCGCCCACTGCCAGCCAGGCCGGGCCGGGCACGTACAGGCACACGGCATCGGTCAGCGCGTGGGTGTAGCCGGCGAATTCGAAGTCGATGAGGCGGGCCTCGGCCGGGCCGGAGGCATGGAGCAGGATGTTGTTGGCTTCCGTGTCCCCGTTACTGAGGGCGAGGAAGGGTCCTGGAGCAGCCAACTCGTCCAGGGCCGAGGTGAGTTCGTGGGCCGATCGGCCGCCGAGCGGCACACCGAGCGACGAGGCGTGCTCGATCGCTCCCGCCCGGAGAGGGGCGAGTCGTCCTGCCCGGTCGGCTGCGGGATCGACGGGTCCCAGCTCGGCCCGGCGGGCGTAGTAGGTCTCCGCCCGCCCCGAGGTGGCCGCGCTCAGCGCACCGCGGGCGCGGGCGAACGCGGCCAGTCGGTCGCCGTGCGCTTCCGCTCCGTCCCGTCGGAGCAGTTGGTCCAGGGGGACGCGGGGCGCGAGGTCTTCCAGAACGACGAACCGGGCAGCGGTGTCGGCGGCGATGACGCGGGGCGCGAGGTCGATCCCGAGATCCTCGGTGAGGAACTGGAGCGCGGCCAGTTCGTTGCGCAGCCGCCACGCGGCACTACGAGCCTCGCGTTGCCCGTCCGGTATCCACTTGACGACGACGGAGCACGGGAGCGCGGAAGCACTTCGGAGCCGGACCCGGGCCACAGCCCACGGCTCCAGTCGCTCCAGGCGGTCGACGGCGACTGGCGAGGCGCAGAGGTCGGTCAGGAGATTCTGCAGCGCATCGACCCGGAAGGTCCCTCTGGGGACAGCCATGCGATCACCCTACGGCTCACCCCCTCGCATCGGGCACGCGCGCGAGGAACCAGGGCGAGCAGGCTGATGTCGGCCGCGAGCCGGGCTGCTTTCCGGGCCGCGCTCGGCGTGGACGACGCCACCTGGGCCCGGGGCCGCGGCTGGGCCCTGGCCACCGCGCTGAACGCCCACACCTCCTACGCAGCGGTCGACCCACGGGTCGCCGCACAGACCACCCGGCAGATCACCGCGGCTCTGATCGGCTGAGCAAGCGATTCACGTGCCAGGCGTACGGGTCCATGAGGGGCACGGCACGCCGGAGCCGACGCCGGAGGCGAGGGCGGACTCGACGCCGGAAGCGGATGACGTCAAACCCGCCGCGTGAGCAGGTCGTCGAGCTCGGCTGCGAAGAGCAGGGCGGGGTCGAGGCCCATTCCGGCGAAGTGGCCCGCGAGTTCCAGGGACAGGACACCGTGCAGCCGGGTCCAGAAGTTGAGGGCCTGGTGGAGGGCCGCGGAGGGGGCGGGGTGGCCTTCGGCCCAGTCCCGGTGTTCCTCCAGGTGGGCGCCCAACGGTGTCGTGGGACCGTCCGGGGTGAGGGCCGCACAGGCGTCGAGCAGGGTGGCCATGATCTGGGAGGAGATCCTGGTGGTGTCCTCGGGCGCGTGGTAGCCGGGCACGGGGGTGCCGTAGATGAGGAAGTAGCGCTGGGGATCCGCCAGGGCCCAGCCGCGCAGGGCATGCGCCAGACCGGCCACGTCGGCGCCGGCGGCGAGGGCCTCACGGAAGGTGTCGGCGAGGCTCTGGTACGCGTCCCGGATGAGCTCGGTGATGAGTTCGTCGCGACCGGCGAAGTAACGGTAGAGCGCGGGGCCGCTCACGCCCATCTGTTTGGCGACCGCGTTGAGGGAGAGCGCGGGCACTCCTGCCGTGGCGATCTGCTCCCAGGCGTGCTCCTTGATCTCCGCACGGACCTGGGCCCGGTAGCGCTCCCGCGGGGTCTTCGGATCCGGCTCGACCACGGCCCGCCACCTTCCTTCCCCGCCCACTCCGCTACATCCTCAAGGTTTCGTTAGAACCTATCACGCAACACCTTGACCCTCCGTCAATCAGCGAGTTATAACCTCTAACGAACGCATAAGCCTCTAGCTCATTCCCTTCCGGCAACCGACAAGAGGAACACCATGTCCGGTATCCGCACCGCCCTGTTCACCGTCCCGCTCGCCCTCGCCGTCCTCGGCACCGCGGCCGCACCCGCCGGAGCCGCTCACCACCACCCCGGCACGTCCCTCACCTGCCGCGGGGAAGGTGTCGACCCCGGCGCGCGTGTTCGCCACAGGACCGAGACCTTGATCCACGCGCCGTTGCGCACCGTCTGGAAACTCCAGACGGACGTGGCGCGGTGGCCGTCCTGGCAGGCCGCCGTCAAGACCGCGGAACGCCTCGACCACGGCCCTCTCCGGAAGGGCTCGGCGTTCCGGTGGACGACCCCGGTACCTCCCAACCCCGCGACTCCGGCGACCGAGTTGGGCATCACCTCCACCGTCGAGCAGCTCAGGCCCGGCTCCTGCATCCGCTGGACCGGCCCCGCGATCGGTGAGGGACTGCGTATCGACGGCGTCCACGTATGGCACTTCACCGCGGTCGACGGCGGCGTCCGCGTGAGCACCGAGGAGACCCACACCGGTGCCCAGGTCGACGCGGATGTGCCCACCGCGACGGAGATCCTCCGCCAGGGCCTCGAAGCATGGCTGCACGACCTGAAGACCGCCGCC
>NZ_ML123048.1:479146-507805 GCF_003846175.1 Streptomyces sp. ADI95-17
GGGAGGCCCGCACGGGTTCCACCGAGTGGCGCCGTGAGGCGACTCGCTCGCGCCACCGGCCGCCGGACGGGATGTCCGGTCAGTACTCCCAGCCGAAGATGCTGGCGATGTCGTGGCATTCGTCGGTGTCACGTGCTGCCAGGGTGAGTTCGTGCCGACTGGCCTCGATCCGTTCGGCGAGCGTGACCGACGAATCGATGTCCGGTTCAGGTGCGGGGACGTTCGGCATGGCGCAGGATTCCTTCCAATAGGCTGATCTTGCTGGTGCGGCAGTAGGCGGTCTCGGTGGCGTCCAGGCGGCCGGTCTCGAAGTACTTGTTGGCCACCTGCCCACCGCGGCAGTAGGTGAAGTACTCGCACCGAGTGCGGCAGTTGGCGATGCCGGCCATGGCTTCGGCCACCCACGGCACCTGCTCCGCGCGGGCCGCGAGAACCGCGAGCGGGGTGCGCAGGACGTTGCCCGCGGTGAACGGGCCGTGGCGGGGCGAGTGGAACCCGGCAAGTTCCGCCCCGACCGGAAGGTAATGGCCGTCCCAGGTCACCAGAGGCAGGGGCTTGATCGGACGGTCGGCTCGTTGTGCCGCGATTCCGGAGAGCTCCTCGCGGATGTAGGTGTAGGCGTGGTCGAGATCCCTGATACGGATACGGGGGTCGGCCTGCCAACTGGCCGCCAGCTCCTGCCAGAAGTCGATCGCACCGGTCTGCGGCAACCGGCCACCTGCGTACACGCCCTTCGTCTCGGCCAGATTCACGGCCAGGCTCTCGCAGCCCAGCTCGCAGGCGAAGCGGTACAGGCGATCGGCCGCTCCGGCAGACAGGTCCGAGACAACCGCGATGATGTTGAAGCCGATGCCGGCGCGTCGCAGCGCGTCGATTCCACGCATGGCCCGGGCCGTGCTCGGGCGTCCCGCACGGTCCGTCCGCGAGGCGTTCGCCGCACCGGGACCATCGATACTCACTGTCACTTGGACAGGGACCTGCGAAAACACCTCGCACCACACGTCGTCGACACGGGTCGCGTTCGTCGTCACCTTGTGGACCACCGAATGCGCCTCCCCCGGCCCGAAGGCCGCCACCAGGGAACGGAAGTGGGCCGGGTCCATCGCCAGCGGTTCCCCGCCGTGCCACGCCACGGTCACCGGATGCCGCCCGGACCACTCCCGGACGCCGGTGGCCACAGCCTCGGCAACCTCCACACTCATGCGCCGCGCCACCTTCCGGTCGGGCAGGTAGCAGTAGGAACAATCGAGATTGCACAGAGTCGTCGGCTGCATCAGCACCGCCGACGCCGACCTCGCCAGCCTTGCCCGGCCCGTACGCGTGGCCGCTTCATCACCGGACTCCACCTGACGAGCGGTCACGCGCGAGAGGGTCATGACCATGCCTCCACCGATTCGGTATGCGTCGTCCCGTCTCCCCCGCTCACCCTCCGCGCGGCGCCCGAGACGATCCACTGCTGCCCAACGACGGGCGCCCGACCCAGGTCACGTATCCGGTGTCGGGGTCTGCCGGTCTTGGCGGGGTCGAGATGGCGGGCGTCACCGAGGTCGACGACTTGGCGGTTGTGGAAGAAGTCGTCTTCGCACGGCGTGATGACACTGCCGGAGGCTGCCCGGGGACCGGCGTAGCCGGCCGGCTCGATCGAGGTCCTGATCCAGAACGCGACGACGAACGTCGGGGAGCCGCCGTGCGTCACGATGATCTGGTGCGCGCAAGGGCGCTGCAGAATCTCGCCCATGCCCGCGCAGGACGCACCTCCGGACCCTCGCGCAACCACTCCGCGCCGACCGATCGCCCTCCGGCTTCCGTAGAGGCTTGCCACTCACAACATGTTCACGTAAACATAGTGAGATCAGGCTCTTCCTCCCCCGCGACAGCGCACCCGCCCCCCAGCACAGGAGCATCCCGCACATGCCTCATCTCCAGATCGACGACGGCGGCTTCACTCTCGATGGCGAGCCGTTCCGACTCCTGTCCGGCGGGCTGCACTATTTCCGCGTCCACCCCGAGCAGTGGGCGGACCGGCTGCGCAAGGCCCGCCTCATGGGGCTCAACACCATCGAGACCTACGTTCCCTGGAACCTCCACCAGCCGCGGCCCGACCGCTTCCGTCTGGACGGCGGCCTCGACCTGCCACGCTTCATCGAACTCGCCGCCGCCGAGGGCCTGCACGTGCTGCTCCGTCCCGGCCCGTACATCTGTGCCGAATGGGAGGGGGGCGGCCTGCCGTCCTGGCTGCTCGGCGAGCCCGGTATACAGCTGCGCTCCCGCGACCCCCGCTTCCTGGACGCGGTGGACGACTACTTCGTCCGCCTCTTCACTCCGCTCCAGCACTGCTTCGCCTCCCGGGGCGGCCCCGTCCTGGCCGTACAGGTGGAGAACGAGTACGGGGCCTACGGCGACGACACCGCCTATCTGGAGCACCTCGCCGGCTCGTTGCGCAGCTGCGGGGTCGATGTCCCCCTCTTCACCTGCGACCAGCCCGCCGACCTGGAACGCGGGGCGCTGCCGGGCGTCCTCGCCACGGCCAACTTCGGCAGCCGCTCCGCCCAGGGCCTGGCCACCCTGCGAGCCCAACAGCCGAAGGGTCCGCTGATGTGCGCCGAGTTCTGGATCGGCTGGTTCGACCGCTGGGGCACCCACCACGTGGTGCGTGATCCCGACCATGCCGCACGCGAGCTGGACGAGCTGCTCGCCACCGGCGCCTCGGTCAATTTCTACATGTTCCACGGCGGCACGAACTTCGGGTTCACCAACGGTGCCAACGACAAGCACACCTACCGTCCCACGGTGACGTCCTACGACTACGACGCCCCGCTGGACGAAGCCGGCGACCCCACCCCCAAGTACACCGCCTTCCGCGACGTGATCGCCAAGTACGCCTCCGTGCCGGACGGGCCCGTCCCGTCACCCGGCCCCAGGCTCGCCCCGCGAACCGTGACCCTGACCGGGAGCGCCGGGCTGCTGGCGAGCGCCGACGCGCTCGGAACGGCCGTCGACGCGCGTCGGCCCCTCACCATGGAGGAGCTGGAGCAGGACTTCGGCTTCGTCCTGTACGAGACGAAGCTGCCGCTGAAGGGCCCCACGCTCCTGGAGGTCGAGCAGGTCCGCGACCGTGCCCAGGTCTTCGTCGACGGGCAGCCCGTGGGCGTCCTGGAGCGCGAGAGCCACGAGCATGCCCTGTCCTTCGTGGTGCCCCGGGCCGGCAGCACCCTCTCCGTCCTCGTCGAGAACCAGGGCCGGGTGAACTACGGCCAGGGCATCCACGACCGCAAGGGCCTGCTCGGGAAGGTCCTCCTCGACGGTGCCGAGCCCGCCGAGTGGACCAGCCGCCCGCTGCCGCTGACCGAACTCTCCGCTCTCGGCTTCGAAGTGGCCGCCGCGGCACCCGTGGGGCCGACGTTCCATCGGGGCACCTTCGAGGTGGCCGATCCGGCCGACGCCTTCCTGCACCTCGACGGCTGGACCAAGGGCAACGCCTGGGTCAACGGGTTCGCACTGGGCCGCTACTGGTCGCGCGGCCCGCAGCGGTCGCTCTATGTGCCGGCTCCGGTGTTGCGCGCCGGAACCAACGAGATCGTCGTGCTGGAGCTGCACGCCGCCCACCGGGGCCGTACGGTCCAGTTCCGCGCCACGGCCGATCTGGGCCCCACCGAGGAGTAGCCCCGCGGCCGCACTCGAAAGTGCCGGGATCCGGCCCTTCGGGCGGATCCCGGCACTTCGGTGTCAGCTCCGGCGGAGTTGCTGGGCCGCGGTGCCGTCGCAGGTCCGCTGGGCGACGGCCGCACCGTCCGCCGCGGAGGCGCCGCCCACTTCCAGGCACTTGGCGCTGTGCCGGGCCGTCAGCGTGACGTATCCGTCACCGGTGCTCCGGACCGCCCACTCCTGGTTGCGCCCCCCGTTGCAGGAGTACTGGAGGACCTCGGCGCCATCGGCCGTCGACAGACCGCCCACATCGAGGCACTTGCCGCTGTGGCGGGCGACGACGTTCACGTATCCGCCGCCGGTGGAGCGGAGCGACCATCGCTGGTTGGTTCCGGTGCCGCAGTCGTACTGGACGACGGCCGTGCCGTCGTCCGAGCCGGCTCCGCCGACGTCGAGACACTTGGAGCTGTGCCGGAAGGACAGGGTCTCCCAGACGTCGGGTGCCGCGCCCGGAATCGTCCAGGACTGGTTACTGCCGGTCGTCGGCCGGTAGACCCCGACCGGCGCTCCTTCACCGGTCGAGGAGCCGGTGACGTCCAGAAGCCTGCCGCCGGCCGCGTTGATCAGGGTGTTGTGCCCGTCACCGGTGGTCGAGCGGATCCACTGCTGCGCGGTGGAGGATCCGGGCGGGGCGAGGGTCAGGGCGTCGCCGGAGACGGAGAGCGCCCTGCCGGTCCTGGCGTTGGTGATGCGGTAGGCGGCTGTGCTGCCCCAGTCGGCGGTGGACAGCTTGGTGAAGGTCCACTGCTGTGCGTTGTCCGCCGGGACGGAGGTACGTTGCACGACGGTGCTCTTCCCGTCGACGGCGAGCGCCTTGCCACTGTTGTCATTGAGCACCTGGCGCGGCATGCCGGTGGGCGCGGTGGTCGCCGCCGTGTTCACACCGGTGACCGTGGGCAGGACGAACGTGGTGACGGAGCCGGGGCCCACGGTGGCCCTGAGCGTCCGGCCGGTCACCGCAGCGTCGCCGTCGCGGTGCAGGTTCTTGGTCGCGTCGGTGGTCCACCGCTCGACGGGGCCGTCCGGGGCCGTGCGGAAGCCGTCGAGGTTCAGGGTGACCTCGCGCTCGTCGCCGGTCGGGTTGGTGTGGACGACGACCACGCCCTTCCCGTCCGGCCGCACCGCTGCCAGGGTCTGCGGGTCGTCGGTGTTGACGAGGCGCGAGCCGGGGCGGACGAAGCGGCTGTAGTTCGCCATCGCCCAGTACTTCTTGTTCTTGCGCAAGGGCTCGGTGGCCGCGTCCTCGGGGGTGAAGTCGGTCTGGATGAGGCCCCAGTTCGAGTTCTCGTGGCCCGGGGTCATGTTCTCGTAGTCCTCGACGGCCTGCCACAGGACCCAGGCGCGCGGCTCCAGTTCCCGTATGTCGTCGTTGATGCGCCGGGCGAGGTCGAGCGCGGGGCTCATGTCGGTGAAGCTCTGCGGGACGCTGCCACCGAGGTCCACCTCGGACATCCACAGCGGTGTGGTCTCGCCCTTGGCGATGTCCCGGGCTCCGGTGCGGCCGTTCGTCCCGTAGGTGTGTGTGTTGAGCCGGCCGACCGCCTTGCGGACATCGGGAGCGTACGACTCCCAGTCGGAGCGGAACTTCCCCGGGTTCGTCTCGTCCATCGCGGCGATCGGGGTCGCCAGGCCCTTCGCGTCGAGCGCGGCGCGCAGGGTCGTGATCATGCGGGCCTGGGAGGCCGGGTCCCAGTGCGAGCCCTCCTGGCCACCGCCCGCGTGCCAGTAGTCCGTGTCCGGCTCGTTGACGGGCGAGAGCGAGTCGAAGGTGACTCCGGTGGCGGACTGGGCGCGGTCGAGGGCGCCGGTGAGGTAGGCGGCGAACCGGCCGTACTGGTCGGAGCGGAGGTTGTCCTCCCAGCCCTTGGCCGCACCCGAGACCAGGCCGCTGTTGGTCATGAAGTAGGGCGCCGAGTTGGAGAACGCCTCGAAGGTGGTGGCTCCACGTGCCTTGGCGGCCGTGAGCCACCAGCGCTGGTTGGCGTCGGCGTCGGGGTTCCAGTGATCGGCCCGGTCCGGATCCCACCAGTCGGGGGCCTCCGGGCCGGGTCGGTTCCAGTAACCGGGGACTGCTGCACCGGCCCGCATGTAGGGGGTGGTCTCGGGGCTGTCGCCGCCCCCGATGTTGTAGCGGGCGATCGTGAAGCCGAGGCCGTCGGCGCCGTAGAGGGCGTCCGCGAGGGCGTTTCGCTGTGCGTCCGGCCAGCCGCCGGTGACATTGGCGAACCAGGTGAGGGCGGTGCCCCACCCCTGGAAGGACGGGTGCTGGTAGCTGGGGTCGAGGCGTACGGTCAGGGCCGTGGCCGAGGGCTCCGCCGCGCTCGCGGGCGGCGAGCCCGGGCCCGCGGCGGCGAGGGCTGTCGCGGTGAGTGCCGTGGCCGCGCCGAGGGCGGCCAGGCGCCTGGGGAGCCGGGCCCGGGACGAGACCGATCGGTTACGGGTGGGGAACACGACCTGCTCCTTCGAAGGGGATGGGGTGGGTGAGTCCGGTTCTCGCCGCTGCGCCTCCCGGCGGGGGCCAGGAGGCGCGGGTGACGCAGGCGCGGCGCGGTCCGGACGACGACCACCCCGCGCCGGTCTCGCGGCGGGCGGCACGGTCAGGCCGCCGAGCGCCGCCACTTCTGGTTGTCGCCCGTGTTGCAGGTCCACTGCTCCAGGGCGGTTCCGTCGGCCGTCGACTGATTGACGACGTCGAGGCACTTGCCGCTGTGCCGGGCGACGAGCTGGACGTAGCCGGAGACGTCGGTCGTCCGGACCTTCCACTGCTGGGAGGCCGAGCCGTCGCAGGTGTTCTGCACGGCGAACGCGCCGTCCGCGGCCGAGGCACCTGCAACTCCGAGGCACTTCCCGCTGTGCCGGGCCATGATCCGGACATAGCCGGAGTCCAGCTTCTTGAGCCAGAAGTGCTGGTTCACGCCGCTGCCGCAGCCCCACTGGACCACCTGCGCGCCGTCCGCCGTGTCGAAGTCCGCCACGTCGGCGCACTTGCCGCTGTTGCGGGCGGCCAGCGTCTCCCAGGGACCGCTCATCCCGCTCACGGTTCCCGCTGCGGTGTCGATGCTGATCTGCGGGGAATAGTCCATGGTCATGGTGGTGCTGGTGGGAAAGGTCAGTGGCAGCCACACGTACTGGGAGTCGTTGACCGTGCCGCCCATGGAATTGCCCCAGCGGTCTCCCATGTAGAGGTAGTCGGTGCCCTTGGTTCCCTGGACAGGCAGGACGTAGGCGGTCTGGCTGCGGTAGGTCGTCGGGTCCCCGACGTCCTTCAGGTCGCTCCAGGTACCGGTGATGCTGTCGGCAGTGGCGTACTTCTGCTGGTTCGGGGACCAACCGGTGGCACCGGAGGTCAGGATGAAGTAGACGTCACCCCGCTTGAACATGGCGGGGGCCTCACGCCACTGTCCCGACCACAGCTTCTGGACCTGGGACTCCACCGCGGTGTAGTCCGAGGTCAGCCGGTAGACGTGCAGATCGGCGTTCTCGTTGGCGGCGGAGATCATGTAGCCGGTGCCGTCGGTGTCGACGAACGTCGTGATGTCCCGGGACATGTGGCCCAGGGGCCGGAAGCTGCCGCGCCAGGTGTAGTCGCCGTCCACCGTGGACGAGACCGCGACGCCGGCGCGCGCCTCCCCGTAGTCGGAGCCGTTCTCCTTGTGCATCCACATCACGAACTGCCGGGTGGCGTTGTTGTAGATGACCTTGGGCCGCTCGATGTTGGCCCGGTCGAGCTCCGGGTCGGAGGCCTCGGTGAGGACGTGGTTGCGGAACTCCCAGGTCTTCAGATCGGCGGAGCGGTACGCGGAGACGTACCGGAAGGTGTTGTCCGAGTTCCGGTTCTCGCCGAACCAGTAGTAGTACTGATCGACCTTGATCACGCCGCCACCGTGGGCGTGCACGGGATTGCCGGCCGGATCGGTGAACTGCGTGCCGTTGGCGACGGTCACCGGGACGGCGTGGGCGGTGCCTCCGGCGGTGAGCAGGGAGAGGAGGAGGGCGCAGAGAAACGCCATCGTCCCGGAGATCTTCAGTCGCATGTCGCGATACCTCATGGTGTCTCATCGGGCGGGTGTGGGGGCTCCGCGCGAACAGCACGACCGCCCTCGGAAGCGGGAGCGGTGGGCGTGGGAGGGACGGCCGTTGTGGACCGTGCCGGGCGCTGCTGTTCACGTAATGTTTTCGTAAACACGATGTAGCCGGAAGTTTGGGAGGGGCGTGGGAACCTGTCAAGGATTCGGACGAAAGCGATCGAGGTTTTGACCCGGGATCCCTGTTTGCGTCAACATGACTCAACAGGGCACGCCACGCGTGCGTCCTCAAAACCTCGGGGAAGGAACGGTCGAAGGTGGCGGACAAGGCAGCAAGAACGCCCCGTTCGCGCCCGCCTCGGAAGTGGCCCTCCATGGCGGAGGTCGCGGCGAAGGCAGGCGTGTCCTCGCAGACCGTCTCACGCGTGGCCAACAACCACGACAACGTCGACGAGACGACGCGCGCCAAGGTGCTGGCCGCGATGCAGGAGCTCGGCTACCGGCCCAACACGGCAGCACGCGCGCTGGTGACGGGCAAGTTCGGGGCGATCGGCGTGGTGAGCTTCGACGTGGGCGCGCACGGCAACGCCCGTACGCTCGGCGCCATCGCGGACGCGGCGCGCGAGGCGGGCTTCTCCGTCAACTTCATGGGAATCCGGGCGCAGACGGAAGCCGCTGTGCGGCAGGCCTTCCGCCACCTCATGCTGCAGTCCGTGGACGGCATCGTGCTGATCGAATCACAGATGCTCGACACACCGTCGCTGCACCTGCCGCCCACGATGCCGGTGGTCGTCGCCGACGGCGACACCGGGCACCAGTACCCGAACGTCGACTTCGACCAGGCCCGTGGCACCCAGAGCGTGGTCAGCCACCTGCTGGAACTCGGCCACCGCACGGTTCACCACGTCAGCGGCCCGAGCGACTCGTTCGCCGCGCGACGGCGCGCCGAGGCGTGGGAGCGCACGCTCGTCGCGGCCGGCGCCCCGGTGCAACCCACCCTGCACGGGGACTGGACCCCCGAATCCGGCTACCTGGCCGGGCGGACCCTGGCGAAGACCCCCGATGCCACGGCGGTCTTCGCGGCGAACGACCAGATGGCGCTCGGGGTCCTGCGCGCCATGCACGAGGCGGGGCGGGACGTGCCGGGCGAGATCAGCGTGGCGGGCTTCGACGACGTACCCGAAGCACGCTTCTTCGAGCCGCCGCTGACCACGGTTCATCAGGACTTCGACGCGGTGGGCCGACACTGCGTGACCCTGCTGCTGGAACAGATCGAACGCCGCGGCAGCGGCCTGCGGCGACTCGCCCTGGAACCCACCCTCGTGGTGCGGGCCAGCACGGCGCCTCCGCCCGCCTGACGGAGCTCAAGACCGCGACGGGCGCGGCGGGTCACCCCGCGTGCGGCCGTCCGCGGAGCCCGGCGTACGCTCCGTCCGTCATCGAGCCCGAGCGGTCCTTCCCGGCTTCCGCCGGGAGGACGCTCGACCACCCGGCGGAAGCCTTCGCACCCCGTTCCCACCCGGCACCCGCCATTCATCGCACGCCTGCGGGCCGGCGCGGTAGCGCGCGTCGCGTTGGGGCATGCCTGCACACCGACTCGGTCTACGGGACCGCTGCCCCGGCGCACCTTCCGGGGCTGCCGCACCCGCTGTGTGCATCGACGCGGGTGGCCCGGCTCGACGAGCCCTCGTTTCCCGGTTCGTCACCAGAAAATCTCGCCTGATCTCCACCTCCTTGCGCTTGACGCCCATCTGACGTGGTGCCACCATCGAGCCATCGATGATTACGTAAACATCACTCATCGACCCGGCTGGCTTCCGGCTTTCCCGTCCGAGGCCTTCGCTTCCTCCGCCCCGTTCCCGACCAGTCGGTCACCGACGCAAGGAACCACCATGACGCTCCTGACGACTTCTGCGCAGGCGGTCCCACCGCCCCGCCGACGAGCCCGTTTCCGTCGCCGGAAGGAGGCCTTGGTGGGCTGGGGCTTCATCGGGCCGTTCGTCGCGGTCTTCGGCCTCGTGTTCCTCGCCCCGATCGGCTATGCGCTGTACCTGAGCGTCTTTCGGGACCGGCTCATCGGGGGCACGTCCTTCGTCGGCCTCGACAACTACGGTGAGGCACTCGCGGATTCCCGGTTCTGGGAGGGTCTGGCCCGCGTCGGCCTCTTCCTCCTGGTCCAGGTGCCGATCATGCTGGGTATCGCTCTTCTCGTGGCGCTGGCCATCGACAGCGGCCGGCTCTACGGCAAGAGCTTCTTCCGGGTCGCGGTCTTCCTGCCGTACGCCGTCCCCGCCGTCGTGGCCAGCCTGATCTGGGGCTTCATCTACGGCACCCGCTTCGGCCTCGTCGGCAACATCAACGAGACCTTCGGGGTGACGCTTCCCGATCCGCTCTCCCCCTCCCTGGTCCTCGCCGCCATCGGCAACATCGTGACCTGGGAGTTCGTCGGCTACAACATGCTGATCTTCTACTCTGCCCTCAAGGTCGTCCCGCGCTCGCTCTACGAGGCCGCGGCGATCGACGGCGCCGGCGAGTGGCGCATCGTCGCGTCGGTCAAGCTGCCTGCGATCCGCAGCGCGCTCGTCATCGCCACGATCTTCTCGATCATCGGCAGCTTTCAGCTGTTCAACGAGCCGAGCATCCTCCAGAAGCTCGCCCCCAACGCCATCACCAGCGACTTCACTCCCAACCTCTACACCTACTCGCTGTCCTTCTCGGGCCAGCAGCACAACTACGCGGCGACCGTGGCCATTGTGATGGGTGTGATCACCGCGATCATCGCCTACGCGGTCCAACTGCGCGGCATGCGGAAGGGCTGAGCCGATGACCACCTCCCTCACCACGAAGGCGGCGGCCGTGGCCGCCGAGCCCACCGGCGCCGACCGGGCAACCGCCCCCCGGGCCACCACATCGAGACGCCGAAAGCGTCCCCCGCACACACCTCTCCGTCCCCGCCCCAGCATCCCGTTGACTCTCGTCACCGGCCTGGTCCTCGTCTACACCCTGCTCCCGCTCGTCTGGCTGGTCATCAACGCCACCAAGGACCAGAACGGACTACTCAACTCCTTCGGCCTCTGGTTCGCCGACGACGTCAACTTCTGGGACAACATCACCCGCACCCTCACCTACGACGACGGCGTCTTCGTCCGCTGGCTGCTCAACACCCTTCTGTACGTCGTCGCCGGCGCGGGCGGCGCCACCGTCCTGGCCGTCCTCGGCGGCTATGCCCTCGCCAAGTACAACTTCCCCGGTCGCAAGGCCGTTTTCGCCGTCGTCCTCGGGGCTGTCGCCATTCCGGGCACCGCCCTGGCCGTCCCCACCTTCCTGATGTTCAGCAACATGGGGCTCACCAACACTCCGTGGGCCGTCATCATCCCGTCCCTGATCTCCCCCTTCGGCCTCTACCTGATGTGGGTGTTCGCCACCGAGGCGGTCCCCACCGAGCTCCTGGAAGCCGCACGCATCGACGGCTCCGGTGAGCTGCGCACCTTTTTCAGGATCGCCCTGCCACTGCTGATGCCCGGCACCGTCACCGTCCTGCTGTTCTCCATGGTGGCGACCTGGAACAACTACTTCCTGCCGCTGATCATGATCAAGGACCCCGACTGGTACCCCTTGACGCTCGGCCTCAACGCCTGGAACGCCCAGGCTCAGACCGCCGGCGGCGAGGCCGTGTTCGACCTCATCGTCACCGGCTCCCTGCTCACGATCGTGCCGATCGTGGTGGTCTTCCTGCTCCTCCAGCGGTTCTGGCAGTCCGGCCTGGCCGCAGGCAGCGTCAAGGAATAGCCCAACCCCTCCCTCCGCTCTTCTCCCACCCCGCCCGCACCACCGACCAGGAGCACAGCCCATGAGAACCCACACCACCCGCAGACTGCTCGGCACCCTCGCCGTGGTCTCCGCTCTCGCGCTGACCGCCTCGGCCTGCGGCTCCGACACCACGGACGGCGCCGCCGGCGGCCCCAAGGACGTCGAGGCCGCGCTGAAGAAGGGCGGAAAGGTGACGGTGTGGGCCTGGGAACCCACACTCAAGAAGGTGGTGGAGGACTTCGAGAAGAAGTACCCCAAGGTCGATGTCGAACTGGTCAACGCCGGTACCGGCGACAAGCAGTACACCGCCCTGCAGAACGCGATGGCGGCCGGCTCCGGCGCTCCCGACGTGGCCCAGGTCGAGTACTACGCCCTCGGCCAGTTCGCGATCGGCAAGTCCGTCGAGGACCTCTCCTCCTACGGCGCCCGGAAGCACGGAGCCGGCTTCACGCCCGGCCCGTGGAACGCGGTCACCGACGACAAGGCGGTCTACGCCCTTCCCATGGACTCCGGTCCGATGGCGTTCTTCTACAACAAGAAGGTTTTCGACAAGCACCACATCAAGGTGCCGACCACCTGGGACGAGTACGTGGAGGCGGCCCGCACCCTGCACAAGGCCGACCCGAAGATCTTCATCACCAACGACACCGGGGACGCCGGCGCCACCACCAGCCTCATCTGGCAGGCCGGCGGACGCCCCTACAAGACGGACGGCACCGACGTCACGGTGAACTTCGGCGACGAGGGCACCAAGAAGTACACCGCCACCTGGCAGAAGCTCCTGGCCGAGAAGCTGGTCGCACCGATCACCTCCTGGAGCGACGCCTGGTACAAGGGTCTGGCCGACGGCTCGATCGCCACCCTCTCCATCGGCGCCTGGATGCCGGCCAACCTCTCCTCCGGGGTCGGCTCCGCCTCCGGCGACTGGCGGGTCGCCCCGCTGCCGCAGTGGACGAAGGGCGACAAGGCGAGCGCGGAGAACGGAGGCAGTTCTCTCGCCGTCCCCAAGGCCGCCAAGAACAAGGAACTCGCCTACGCCTTCACCGAGTTCGCGACCACCGGCGCCGGTGCGAGCACCCGCGTCGCCGAAGGCGCCTTCCCGGCCACCCGGGCCGACCTGGAGTCGAAGGCGTTCCTCGACACCCCGTTCCCGTACTTCGGCGGCCAGAAGGCCAACCAGGTCTTCGCCGAGTCCGCCAACAATGTCGGCACCGACTGGTCCTACCTGCCTTACCAGGTGTACGCCAACTCTGTCTTCAACGACACCGTCGGCAAGGCCTATGTCTCCCCCACCACGCTCACCGACGGCCTGAAGGCCTGGCAGGACGCCAGCGTCAAGTACGGCAGCGACCAGGGCTTCACGGTCAACAAGTAGCCGCATCATGGCTCCGGTCGCCCGCACCAGGGCGGCTGGAGCCGTACAGCACTCAGCCAATGTTGCCTTTTGTTCGAATAGGCATAGTCGATTGACATGCCCACGCCATTATCAACTCCGCCTGAATGTCTACTAGTTAGCGAGAATCGAACGGAGATCACGGAGCGCCTGCTCGATGCCAGAAGCGTGGGCGGCATCACCTTCACGAACAACACGATCACGCGCCTCGACCGCAAGACCGCCTTCGCCGCCCAGGCGGAGGACCTGTGCCCGGCCCCCGGCGCCACGACCGCCGTGCGTGCCGTCGCCAGGGCCTCGCCGTACACCACCCCGCTGTTCGCCTACCACGGCTCGACCGGTGCCGTGATCGAGGGGAACAATTTCGACAAAGGTCTGAACCTGCGCGCCGAACTGGACTCCACCGAACCGGCGCAAGTGACGAGCGACGAAGTGGTCGAGGGACGCGACAATGTGCTGTCGCTGCTCCCTTCGACGACCTTCACCAGCAGCAACCCGGCCGTGGCCGAGGTCGACCAGCGCGGCACGGTCACCGCCAGGGCCCCCGGTACAACCGTCATCACTCCCAGCACCCCCAGCCAACCGGGCGGCGTCGCGGGCGCGCCCGTCGAACTGCACGTCGGCGCGGACCCCGCATCACCTGCCTGCACCAAGCCGCTCGACCTGGACCCCGACTCGTGGTCCGTCGTACGCGATCGGCCCGACCACCGTGCCGTCCGGCCCGGCGACACCCTCGAACTCACCCCCACCGGCCACGGATTCCTGTGGGCAGACGCCAACAGCGCCCACAACCTTGTCCTCACCGGAACCGACACCGGGAAGGGCACCGGCACCGCGACGGTCAGGATGACCGGCCGGACCCAGTGCGGATACATGGAAGCCGGCCTCATCCTCTACCGCGGCGACAACGACTACATCGCCTTCCAGCGCAAGCACAACACCGGCAGCCCCACCCTCACCCTCGCCAAGGAGCACAACGGCTGGGCCGAGGAGCCACATCGCATCCCCGACCCCGACCGGCAGGACCTGTGGCTGCGCCTGCGGCACGTGGGCGACAGCGTCACCGCGTCGTACTCCCTCGACGGCACCACCTTCACCACGCTCGGCAACCCGATCGACGCCTCCTGGCTGACCGGCGCCCGCTTCGGGGTACTGGCCGAGGCGGAAAGCGCCTCCGACACCGACACCCCGTTCCTGTTCGACGACTTCACCGTCGACGGTGCTCCGGTCCGCTTCGCGGCCCGGAGGCCATGAACAGGAAGACGGCCCTGCCCGTTCCGGAGGCCGTTGCCACGGTCGACCGTACGTTCTGGTGGGGGTGCCTTCCGGTGCTGTGCGACAGTGATCCCACTGTGGTGGATTTGATGGTGCGTGAGCCGCGGAGAACCTGATCCGAGCCGTCGCTGACTCCGAAGATCGCGACGGGCACCCGCCGACGGATCATGCCGCGGTTCGGATCACGTACTCATGCCCCGCGCCCGGGTCAGCTGCTTCAGTTCGACAATGGTCGCGACGGCGCGCAGCCAGGCGGCCGCGGTGTCGTCGGCGGCGATCCCGCCCATGAGTTCGGTGCCGGCTCGCAGCCACTCCCGTACCAGGACGGCTGCCTCCCGGCGGGGCAACGGCTCGGGCAGCTCGGCGGCTCGGGCGAGCCCGCCGGCCCGCACGGTGTCTGCGAGGAAGGCGACCGAGCGCGGCTCGGTCCCGAGGCGGTCGAGGATGACGGCCGCGGCCGCGGCGCCGTCGCCGAACAGGGCGGTGCGCCGGGGGCCGGGCTCGGCGGTGAGGCCGTAACGCAGCAGGACGGTGATGTCGAGCCGGGCCAGCTCGTCGTCCGTGCGGTCCGGCGGGTACGGGGCGTCGTCGTTCATGGCAGGACCTCTGGTGTCTCGTCTCGTCCGGCTGGTTGGCTGTGGCTCAGCCGACGGTGACGGTGTATGTGATGCGCTCGGGGGCCTGGGAGGGGGTGGCCGCCCCCGTGGTGGGGGTCGCGGAGGGCCCGGTCGTCGCGGGGGGCAGCGTGGAGTTGTTGCCCTGGCAGGTGGTGAAGGTGCAGTGCAGCAGCGTGAACCGGGTGGTCCCCTTGCCCTTGGCCTCGAAGGTGAAGGTGAGCCGGCCGCCTGCACCGGGCGCCGGCTCGTCGCCGGAGTCCGGTGCCCGGTGCCGGCCGCGGCTGACCAGCACCGAGCTGTCGGGCTCGGGGTCGACCAGGTACCAGTACTCACGGGTGGAGGCGTTCTGGTCGACGGTGAGCGTGAAGCGCTCGCCCGGCTCGGCAGTGATGCTGGTGTCGTTCACCGGGCGGCTCGCGCCGTTCGTGGAGCCGCCGGCCGGTTCGTCGGTGCCCGAGCCGCAGCCCGTGGCGAGAGCAACCAGCGCGGCCGCCGCGAGCGCGGCACCGCCCCGGCTACCGCGGAAGATAGACGCTGTACGCGTTGGGGAGTTCACTGTTGGAAGCCTTGCCCATGTGGCCGTTGATGAAGTCGTCCTCGCTGACCCAGGTGGTCGAGCCCCAGGGGTTGTACACCTGAAGCATGTCACCCTCCTGGGCGATGATGGTCATCGCGTGGGCGCCCTCCTCGCCCGAGACGTCGACCGGCACCGGCCGCCCCTGCGCCACCGACTTCTCGACTTCGGTGAGCACCGCCCTGCGGTCGGCGGCGCTGTCCAGGTCCTGGCGTTCGTAGTCACTGCCGGTGGCACTGCCGACGGCGGAGTCGTTGATCCGTTCCTGTCCCTCGGACCCCATGCCACCCCAGTTCTTTCCACCGTCGCCTTCGGTGTGCAGCCGGTGCTGTTCGGCCACCAGCCGCTGCTTGAAGGCTTCGGGGTCGTCCTGCTGCCCGTCGGGGCCGCCGGTGAGGTCGAGCGCGTACAGCGGGTCGACCATGGCGCGGGACGTGACGGTGGACGAGGCCACGCAGGTGCCCTCGGAGCCGTCGCCGCCCTGGACCCACCGCTGGCCGTCGAAGGTGGCGTAGTCCTTGTTGTTGTTCGAGCCGTCCGCCGCCAGCCCCTCGTCGTTCATGCTGTCCGCTGCGGTGACCACCGGAGTGAGGTGCCGGCGCATCCAGTCGGGGTCCTTGCCGTGGATCTTGTCCTGGAACGTACCGATCTCGGCGACGCTGTGGCCGGCGGCCAGGGCCTTCATCAGGTAGGCCCGCTCCTGCGGGGTGTCCGACTTCGCCAGCATCCGCTCCATGGCCGTCTCGTCGTCGAGGCTCAGCAGATCCATACGCGTCGACGCGCGTGCCAGGTCGCCGGAGGTGAGGATCTCGTTCAGCTCGGTGTCGGCGCCCGCGACGCCGGTGTCGGCGAGCATCAGTTTGTCGACGGCGGTGAGTTCGCTGGTCTCCATCTTTCCGGCCCGCGCCTCGGCGGCCCACTTGTTCAGCTCGCGGGCCGCGACGCGGGTGGCCTCCTGCGCCTCGCAGACGGCGTCGTGCATCAGGTCGACCGCGTAGGAGCCGAAGTGGGCGGCGTTCTTGCGGTCCCACTCCTCCTCGTCGTTCTCGTGCAGGTCGTCGAAGAAACCGTCCCTGCCGCCGAGCGTCCTCTTCTGCTCCAGCAGCTGTCCACGGCCCCGCTCGTCGTTGCGCTGCGCGGCGCCGATCGCGTCGGCCAGCGTCAGCAGCACGGTCGCGCATCCCTGGAACGCATCGCTCATCTGGGTAACGGCACGCCCGGCGGCGTTCACCGCATCGGAGGCGAGGACGCCCGTGTCGCCGACCCACACCTCCGCGAGACCCTTGCGGCCCACCCGGTCGACCTGGTCGAAGACATCGGCGACATGGCCGACCTGGCCGCGGTAGAGGTTGGCCAGGCCCTCCAGAACGCCTTGGTCCCCACCCGGCGCGGGCACCGAGAGGGCGTCGTCGATCAGGTCGAGGAGCTCGTTCTTGCTCCCGGCACCGAGCATCTTCTTGGACAGCCCGGCAAGCCACGCGAGACGGAGGGAAGGGGATTCGAAGGGAGAGGAAAAGAACGACACCGGCCCGTCCCTCAGTAGCCCGACAGGACGGAGGTGCGCCCGCCCTGCGTCGATGTGTCGGTGAGAACGCCCGTGCCGCCGGCGTGGACGCTGTCCACGCCCGTCCTCACCAGGCCGTCGGTGCCGTGGTAGGTCTTCTTCGCCAACTGCACCTTGCCGCCGAGCTCGTGCAACGCCGCCGCCAGCGCCTTGGCCTCGGCCTCCCACGCCTTGACGAACGCGTTCAGCGCCGACGCGGCGTCATCGCCGCCGGCGTCGTCGTACGAGTAGGTCGTGCGGGACTTGACTGCCGAGCTGACGCCGTCCATGTCCGTGCCGGCATCGTCGAGTTGCCGGGCTTGGCCGGTCATACCTGACTTGATTTGGTAGCCGTCGAAGCCCACCGCGCCTCCCCCGTACGCATTCGATCAAGACCGCGGGCAGGCTAACACGCACTGCGTATACGAGAGATCACACGTCATCCGCCTCACACACCTCCTCCACATCACCCCGGATCGGCGACCCGACGTTGTGGCCGGCCGCGCTCACACCGGCGCCGGCGCGGTGAGGCGCCCCCGTACCCCGGAGCATGGCTCCCTGTGGGCCACGCTCCGGGGGGTTCCTCATTCGCACCTGCCCCCGTGCCGGCTCACCTCCGCGATCCCGTCAGCTCTGGTCGAAGGAGAGCCATGTGCCGGCCAGGCCTTGCTGGCCCGCCCCGGGCCTGGACCAGTCGCAGACACCGTCCCGGAAGATCGCCGTCAGATCCTTGAACTCGCCTTCGGTGACCGGCACTCGGTAGTCCGAGCGGTCCACGGGACGCTTGCGGCACTTGACGACGTCGTTGGCCACGTCGGCCCCGGCGACCATCCGCGGCGAGGTCCACACCGGGTAGAGGGTGTTGCACTCGGTGTTGTCGATGCCCTCGACCTGGGGCTCTTCGATCTTCTTCGCACCGATGCCACGGGTCCAGCAGGCGTCCGTAAGGCCTTGCGGCTTGTTGCGGACGATCTTCTCGATGGGGGCTTCGTCGCCGGAGTCCGCCTTGATGCCGGTGAGCCACTGGTCCATGTCGGACAGCATCCCGGCAAGAGTGAATCCGTGCCCGCTGGAGCGGGTGAGCATGATCTGGTTGGCGTGGGTGCCGTTGGCCTTGTCCAGGCGCGCCCGGGTGGAGAAGGAGTGGAAGCGCATGTGCATGTCACCGGTGGCCGCGTCGTCGGTGTAGTCGCGGTAGTCGATGATCGGGACGTCGGCGAGGCCACCGCCGCCGTTCAGCATGCGGCCAGTGCGGTAGGCGAGCCGTACCGCCTTGAGATCGGCGACGGTGCGCCCCGCGGCGGGCTTGGCGTCGTCGTCGAGGCCGCCGATGCGCCGGTTCAGGTCGATGAACTGGGCCATGTCGATGGTCCCCTTGTTCAGGGCCTCAAGTCCGTACTGGATGCCGGTGTTGTCGAGCGGCCTGCGTGCCTTCCCGGTCTCCGGCACCTCGCCGTAGACGTTCACGGTGTGGCTGTAGACGTCACAGCGGGCACCGTCCGGGTTGTTTTGGGGGTTGTAGCGCTGTCCCGCGGGCAACTGGGCCGGGCAGTACACCGTGGGGTCGATTCGGCCGGCGGCGCGGGCCAGGCTGCCGATGCTCTCCCACTTGCCGAACCCGGATACCGCCCGTTGCTGCTCCTCGGTGAACGCGTCCGGTGCGACCTCCTTGAAGTAGTGGTTCAGGAGCTGGGCGTCGCTGAGCGTCTGTATCGTCCCGAAGCCGACGTCGGGGAAGCTGCAGCCGGAGAGGATGCCGTCCAGCAGGCCGGGGTAGTTGTCGGCGATCTGATGGGTCTGGTACGAGCCGCCGGAGCAGCCGTTTCCGATGGTGAAGGCCGGTTCGCCGTACGTCTCCACGAAGCGTTCCTTGACCATGCTCATGGTCTCGGCCGCCAGCACGTCGTTGCAGTTGTTGCCGAAGACGTTCAGCGTGGACGAGGCGACGCCGTAGCCCTTGCTCAGATACGTGTCGTTCATGATGCCGACGGTGTTTCGGCCCTGGACGTACCAGCCGCCGTTGCAGCCCCCGCCGAAGCCGTACACGAGGCGGCCGTTCCAGCCCGGCCCACGTTGCAGCGGGTCGGGGGCGGCGGACTGCGGATCGTGCAGCACGGCCGTCTCGTAGATGCCGCGGTTGATGGTGCCGGTCTCGACGCGGACGATGTAGGGCACCTTATTGCCCGCGCTCGTCGTGGCCGTGGCCAGGTCGGCGGGGCGGGCGTTCTCGTCGGGCAGCGGAACGAACTTGCCGGCCGTGGTGCGGTACATGTAGTCGACGCGGGTCGTGACCGAGCAGTCCTTGTCGAGCGGCTGCCCGAGAGTGCCGCCGGTCACCGTCTTGAACTCGGCGGTGTCGCAGACGAACGGCTGCTCGTGCGGCCCCGAGAAAATCGGCCCCGTGATGGGGTGGTTCTTCAGGGTCAGCTGTCCGGCGTCGGCGCCCGGAGCCCGGGCCGTCAGTGTGTTGTCGCCCTTGGACAGCTCCTTCACCACGCCCATCAGCGCATGGTCGCCAAAGGGCCGGAAGCTCGACGTCACGTCCCGGCCCGCCACCTCGACCCGGACTCCGTCGGCCGCTGCGGAGGCGGGCACCTCGACACGTATCAGGGCGTCGTCTCCCGACACCGTGCCGGGCCGTGACGACACGGCCGTCACCTGTAGCTTCTCGCGTTCCTGACTGCCGGCCGGCGTCGCCGAAGCGCCGATCAGCACACCCATGAACGCCGTGCCGACAAGGACCAGTTCGACCGGTCTCGCGGCTCGTCTGAATGACACCACGGAATTCCCCTCGCTTCTGAAGTCTGAGGTCGTGCTCGGAGGTCGTGCTCGCAGTACGGACGCGGGCTTCGGGCCCGCGCGGCCGACCGGCCCCGGCCGGCTACCAGTTGGTGAACGCACCGTCCGCCGTGCGCAGGTGCGGGCGCTCGGCCGCCGTGGCCTGGTAGCGGCGTGCCGCCTCCCGGTCGATGTCGACGCCGATGCCCGGCAGTTCGCTCAGCTCCACCCGTCCCGGCAGGATCGTCGGCCTCGCGGTGAAGAGGGCGGCGATGGCCGGGTCGGGGTCGGTCTGGTGCTCCTGGATCGCCACATTGGGGCAGGCCAGGTTGAGCTGGAGCGAGGAGGCGGCGGTGACCGGGCCGAGCGGGTTGTGGGTGGCGAGCTTGATGTGGTGGGCCTCCGCCATCGCCGCGATCTTCTTCGCCTCGGTCAGGCCCGCGGCCACCCCGACGTCCACTCGCGCGTAGTCGATGAGGTCGTCCTCGATGAGTGTCCTGAACTCCCATTTGGATCCGTACTGCTCACCTGCGGCCAGCGGCACACCGGTGCGGGCCCGCAGCATGCGATAGCTGTCCGGGTTCTCACAGCGCAGTGGGTCCTCGACGAAGTACGGGCGGGCCGCCTCGATCTCCCGGCACAGGGTCAGCGCCTCCGGCGGATCCAGGCGGGTATGGACGTCGAGGATCAGCTCCACCTCGTCGCCGACCGCGTCCCGGACCTCGTGGAAGAGGCCGACCGAGTCACGCAGGCAGCGGCGGGCGTCGAGCGTGCCGTCGGCGTCGTGCGGCGAGGCGAACCGCAGATGGCGCCATCCCTCGGCGACCAGGCCGCGGCAGCGGTCCAGGAACCACGCGCGGTCGTCGTAGCCGTCGCCGACATGCACATAGGCGGGTACGTGGTCACGCACCCGGCCGCCGAGGAGTTCGTGCACCGGTACGCCGAGCGCCTTGCCGCGGATGTCCCAGAGGGCCACGTCCACCGCCGCGATGGCGGCCCCGAGTATGCGGTCGGCGGGGAAGAACCCGCGCCGGAACATCACCTGCCAGAGGTGCTCGATGCGTCGTGGGTCCTCGCCGACGATCAGCTCCGCGAGGTGGTCGAGACCACCCGCGACCGCTCGTTGACGCGACCTGATGCCGACCTCGCCCAGACCGTGGATGCCCTCGTCGGTGTCGACCACGACCAGCATCATGCTGTCGCCGTGGTCGGGGAGAGTCAGCACTTCCAGGCCGGTGATCTTCATGCCACTCCTCTATGAAAACGTTCCCGCAATTTCAGTGCCGTTCTTGAGAACACATCATTGGCAGCAGTTCGGCCGCAGGGCAAGACCCATGCATGCAGAAGGTTTTCCTCGGCGAAATACTCCTGACACACGTCTTGACACGCACCGGGAACGTTCGCAAACATCAACCGCATTCGCAGGATCCAGATGCGAGAGGACCGGGATCCCCCGGCTCAGAACGACGAGGAGGCCTACCCGTGGCAGTAACGATCCGGGAGGTGGCGAGCGCCGCGGGCGTCTCGGTGTCGACGGTGTCCCGTGCGTTCACCGCACCCGACCAGGTGCAGCCGACGACCCGGCAGCGCATCCTCGACGCCGCGGCCGAGCTCGGCTACTCCCCCAACCCGGCGGCCCGTTCACTGCGCGGCAGCGGCACCGGTACGCTCGGCCTGATCGTCCCGGACATCGCCAACCCGTTCTTCCCGCCGATCATCAAGGCGATGCAGGCCCGCGCCCGGCACCTGGGCTACACGGTTCTGGTCGCCGACAGCGACGAGCGCGAGGCCGACGAGATGGCGGCCATCGCGGCCGTGTCGAAGCGGGTCGACGGCCTGATCCTGTGGGCTTCCACCCTCACCGAGGACCGGCTCCACGAACTCGCGGGCCGGATGCCGCTGGTGGTGGTGAACCGTCACGTACCGGGCATCCCCGAGGTACGGATCTCACTGGCCGCCGGCATCGCGCAGGCCGCCGAACAGCTGAAGGCGTACGGTCACCGGCGCTGCGTCTTCATCAACGCGTCCCGTGCCGAGCTGAGCCGCGGCAAGTCCATCCAGGAGTCCTTCGAAGCGCTCGACCTCTCCCTGTCCGAGCTCGGGCCGTACGAGCCGCGGTTCGAGACGGGCGTGCACGCCGCCACCCTCGTCGCCGCCCACGAGGCGACGGCCGTGATCGCCCACAACGACGTGGTCGCCCTGGGCGTGCTGCACCAGATGGCCAACCTCGGCGTGAGCGTCCCGCGCGACGTCAGCGTCATCGGCATCGACGACACACTGCTCGCCTCCGTCTCCACCCCCAGCCTCACCACGATCCGGATCGACCCCGAAGAGATCGCCACGCGTGCGGGGGACCTCCTGATCGAGACGATCGCGAACGCAGGCCGCACCGGACCGGGACTCGATGCCGCCTCCCCCATCGTGGAGATCGGCTCCCGCCTGATCCCCCGCGCCTCGACGGGCCCCGCGCCCGCCCACTGACCCACCCGCGGCGCACACCACCACAACGACCGAAGCACTGCACAACACCGCACCGAGCCCACTCCTGCCCTTCTTGGAGCCGTTATGCCCAGAAACTTCCGCTGTGCGGCCATACTTGGCTGCATGGCGCTGACCGCGACCCTCGCGGGCTGTTCCTCCCTCACTCCGAGCAGCGCCGGCGGGGACGGCGATCTCGTACTGCGGGTGCAGGGCATGCCGCCGGCCACCGACAAGCCGGGTGTCGCCCTGTTCAAGAAGCAGGTGGCCGACTTCGAGAAGGCCAACCCGGGCATCAAGGTCAAGGGTTCGACCACGGTCTTCGACCCGCTGACGTTCTCCGCGAAGCTGTCCGGCGGCAATGTCGAGGACGTCATCAAGGTGCCGCTGACCGAGCCGCAGCGGCTCATCCAGCAGAAGCAGGTGCAGCCGATCACCGGACAGCTCAAGGAGTGGGAGCACTTCAAGGAGTTCAACCCCCAGGTGCTCCAGCCCCTGACCGACAGCGCCGGCGACGTGTACGGCGTACCGCAGAATCCGTACGCCCAGGGACTGGTCTACAACCGCGAGCTCTTCGAGAAGGCCGGCCTGGACCCCGACCGCCCGCCGACCACCTGGGCGGAGGTCCGTACCGCCGCCAAGAGGATCAGCGACAGGACCGGCAAGGCGGGGTTCGTCCACGAGTCCAAGGACAACCAGGGCGGCTGGCAGCTGACGATGCTGTCGTACGCCTTCGGTGGCGAGCTGCAGAAGGAGCAGGGTGGCAAGTACACCGCCACGCTCACCGGGGAGCCGACGAAGCAGGCGTTGCGGCTGCTCAAGGACATGCGCTGGAAGGACGACTCGCTCGGCAAGACCCTGCTCAACAATCAGAACGACGTGATCAAGCAGTTCGCGGCCGGGCAGGTCGGCATGTTCATGGGCAGCCCGGGGACGTACCGGCTGGCGAAGATGCAGTTCGGCATGGAGAACACCGACGCCTTCGGAGTGGCCCCGATGCCGCAGTCCGGCGGCGACGCGACACTCACCGGCGGCGACATCTACATGGTCCCGAAGTCCGCCGACAAGAAGCACGCGGCAGCGGCCGTGGAGTGGCTGACCTTCGCCTACGCCAAGCCGCAGTACAGCACCGACATCGCCGCCGAGCAGGCCAAGGCGCTGTCCGCCGACCCGAAGTCCGCGGTGGGCGTGCCGACGCTGCCGGTCTTCGACAGGAAGCGGCAGACCGAGATCGACGCCGCGATCAAGCCCTACGTCAATGTGAAACTCCAGAACTTCAAGCCGTACACCGACGGACTCTCCACGCTGAAGCTGAAGCCGGAGCCGCCGTACCAGGCACAGAAGCTGTACACCGTGCTCGACCCGGTGGTCCAGGCAGTGCTCACCAAGCGCGACGCCGACATCGACACCCTGCTGGCCTCGGCCGAGAAGGACGTCAATGCCAAGCTCGCCGCGGACCAGAAGTAGCCGGCCCATGGCTCTGCTCACTCCCTCCCGGCGCCCGGCCGCCGTGTCCAAGGAGCCCGTGCCGCGAATCCTGCCCCGGCGGCGTGGCACCGGCGCCCGCAAACAGTTCACCGCCTGGCTGTTCCTCGTCCCCGCGCTGCTGATCTTCGGCCTCTTCGCCTGGTGGCCGATCGCGCGCAGCCTGCTGCTCAGCTTCCAGAAGACCAACCTCGTCGAGCCCGCGGTCTGGATCGGCCTGGACAACTTCCGTGCCCTGTTCGACGATCCGCTGCTCGGGACCGCCGTCGGGAACACCCTGTTCTTCGTGGCCCTCGGCCTGCTGATCGGTTTCCCGGCGCCGCTGGTCCTGGCCGCGATCATGTCGACGGTGCGGCGGGGCGCGGGCGTCTACCGCTTCCTGGTGTATCTGCCGGTGGTCATCCCGCCGGTCGTGGCGATCCTGCTCTGGAAGTGGTTCTACGATCCCGGGAGCGGGCTCTTCAACAACGCTCTCGGCAAGGTCGGGCTCGGCCCGTACTCGTGGCTGGAGTCCTCCGACAGCGCCATGCTCTCGCTGGTCCTGGAGTCCACCTGGGCGGGCATGGGCGGCGCCGTCCTGATCTACCTCGCGGCGATGGTCGGCATCCCCGGCGAACTCTATGAGGCCGCCGAGATGGACGGCGCCGGGATCTGGCGGCGGATCTGGCATGTGATGCTGCCTCAGCTCCGTTCGGTCATCGGGCTGTTGCTGCTGGTCCAGCTGATCAACACGGTGCAGGTCTTCACCGAGCCGTATGTCTTCACCGGCGGCGGGCCCGAGAACTCCACCCTCACGGTCCTGCTGCTGATCTTCCGGTACGCCTTCCAGGACGGCGAGTACGGCCAGGCCGCCGCGCTCTCCTTCCTGATGGTGCTCGCCCTCGCCCTGCTCTCCGCGGTCTATCTGCGGGCCACCCGCAGCTGGAGCACGTCATGACCACGCTCACCACCTTCATCTCCACCAACGACCGCCAACGCCCCGGCGTACGCGCGGCAGTGCGCTCCGTCCAGGTGCTCACCCTGATCCTGCTGCTGCTCATCGGCATCGGACCGCTGTACTGGATGGTCAAGGGCGCGGTCTCCCCGCCCACCGAGCTCACGACCCAGCCGCTGGCCCTCTGGCCGGACCGGCCGGCCCTGGGCAACTTCTCGACGGCGTACACCGATCTGAGTGTCGGCCGCTATCTGATGAACACCTTCCTGGTGGTCGGCGGATCGTGGTTCGTGCAGCTCTTCGTCTCGGCCACGGCGGGCTTCGCCCTTTCGGTGCTCAGGCCGAAGTTCGGCAAGGCCGTCTACGGGGCGATCCTCGCCACGATGTTCGTGCCGTACACGGTGAACATGGTCAGCCTCTTCATGACCGTGATCGATGTGCCGTTCCTCCACCTCAACCTGGGCGACACCTACTGGGCGATCTGGCTGCCGGCCGGCACGAACGCCTTCACGGTGCTGCTCGCCAAGCAGTTCTTCGACGCCCTGCCGAAGGAGCTGTTCGACGCGGCGCGGGTCGACGGAGCAAGTACCCGGCAACTGCTCACCAAGATCGTGCTGCCCATGAGCAAGCCGGTGCTCGCCGTGATCAGTCTGCTCGCGGTGATGCACTCCTGGAAGGACTTCATCTGGCCGCTGGTGGCCATCACCGACCCCGAGAGGCAGCCGATCAGCGTCGCGCTGGCCCAGCTCGCCACGCAGGCCCCGCAGGACCAGCTGATCGCCACGATGGTGCTCGCCGTCGCCCCGCCGGTGCTCGTCTTCGTCGTCTGCCAGAAGTACATCGTCGCCGGGCTCGGCTTCACCGGGGTCAAGGGCTGAATCCCACCGGAGCCGGCGGCCGAACCCCGGCCTCCCCCACCGCACCTTCCGCTCCGAAATCTCCGGAGCATCCGGAACACCCCGACCAAGAGAAGGGCACCTCCATGTCAGTCGCCCGGCGCAGATTCATCCAGGGCACGGCCGTCGCCACCGGCGCCGCACTGTTGCCGACCGTTCCCGCCTACGCCGCGGACCCGGTCACCATCGAGGCCGACGGCATCACCCTGGTCGGCCGTGGCGACGGCAGCGTCCTCGTACGGGACGGTGCGGGCACCGACCGCATCCTGCTCAGCCACTTCATGATCAAGGACACCGCGCTCGGCCAGCAGCGCACCTTCGGTGGCACCCCCGCCCGGATCACGCTCCCGGACGGGCGGCCCGCGATCCAGGTCACGTACACGATGGGGAGCGGCGCGTCCGGGGTCACGGTGCGCGGCACCTTCGACGTCACCCCTCGCAAGGCACACATGAAGTGGGAGGTCGGCGGCGCGGGCACGCTCACACCGGCCGGCTTCATGTTCTCCCGCACGGTGTACGGAGCGAGCGCGGCGGAGTCGTACGAAGCACTGACCGTCTGGGAGAAGGATGCCCGCGGCGGCATTCCGTACGAGGTGAACGCGGGCGGCGCGTACGTGGAGACGTGGCCGGAATCGAAGGCCTTCTTCTGCCTCCCGTCCACCAACCCCGCGAACACGAACGCCACATGGATCCACTCCCCCGGCACGTCGACCGGCGCGGGCACCGCGGTCACCGAGGCCGATCTGGTCCTCGGCGATCTGCGGCCGCGCGCGGCGGGAGCGATCGCCGCCGCGCGCCCGCTCGGCGTGGAGGTGTGGACCGACCAGCCGTTCAACCTCTACAAGGCGGCCGGGCAGACGATGACGCTCAAGGCGCAGGTCGTCAACGGCTCCGCGACGGACAGGAAGGTGACGCTCACCTGGTGGGCGCGGGACTTCGGCGGCAGGAGGATCGCCGGAGGAACGCTCCGCAGGAGTCTCGCGGCAGGCGCCGCCTGGGACGCCTCCTTCGCCCTGACAGCGCCCTCGCAGAACATCGTGTTCACCGGGGTGGAGGTGGTCAGCGGCAGTGACAGTGCGCTGGCCCGCACGAATCTGAGCGTGCTCCCGGAGTTCGCGTACAAGGCGGGCAAGGAGTCGATGTTCGGCCTCGCCAACTACCCCTGGCTGCTCGAACCCGACAAGGACGCCGTACTCGGGCTGGTCAGGACGCTCGGCATCAAGTGGATCCGCATCGCCTACGCGGGCGCCCCGGGCATCGACACCGCGACCCTGGACGCGAACGGCATCGGGCACAACGTGGAGCTGAGCGGCATCCCCGTGGGCGGCAGTCCGGAGCAGATCGCGGCCTGGGCCGACACGAATGTCGCCAAGGCCCTGGACGCCGAGGCCGCGTACTTCGAGGTGAGCAACGAGGTCAACCAGCCCTGGATGTCGGGCCGCGGCGCCGACGCCTACGTCCGGGACGGTCTGCGCCAGGTCACCACGCGCCTCGACGCGGCGGGCTCACGGATGAAGGTCATGAACGCCGGCCTCGGCGGCATGGACTACGTATGGACCGAGAACTTCCGTGCCGCGGGCGGCTGGGACCTCATCGACGCCTTCGCCTTCCACCCCGGTCGTGGCAACTTCACGCCCGACTTCGCGCCGCCGCCCGAGGAGTGGACGCAAGGACCGTCCGGCACGTACTGGAACTTCCTCGGCGCGCTGCGCAAGGCGAACCAGGTCCTTCAGGAGTACGGCGGCGACAAGGAGCTGTGGCTCACCGAGGCGTACGCGCCGACCCGGCCCAACGCGTGGTGGAGCGACACCTACCGGCACGCCGCCGAGAACACACTGCTCACGCTCGCGCTCGCCAAGTCCGAGAACGTACGCGCCGTCAACTGGTACCAGCTGCACGACTCGGTGCTCTACCACCCGCAGGAGGCCGACCCGGCCAACCCCGAGTACCACTACGGCCTGATGAACCGCGACACCAGCGCCAAGCCCTCGCTCCTCGCGTTCGCGACCGCCGCCCGGGTCCTGGACGAGGCCGAATTCGTCCGGCATCTCGCCTTCGCGGACCAGGACATCAAGGGGCTCCTGTTCACCACTCCCGGCGGACCGGTGTCGGTCATCTGGAGCCGCAAGGACGGCTATGTCCTCAACTCCGAACACGGCGACGACCCTTGGTTCGCGTCGCCCGAGCCCTGGATCGACACCTGGACGACCAGGACCCCGGTCGTGGCCCACGCGGGGACGGTCGACGGCACGGTGCGGGAGCTGAACTGCATCGGCCAGGAGCGCTCCCTGAAAGCCTCCAACGGCAAGGTCACCCTCACCCTCGACGGTGCCCCGCGCATCTACTACGGCCTCGCCGCCAATCCCGACTGGAAGTAAGTGACGCACGACATGAGGAATGAAACCGCACGGCACGACATCACCGTCGTCGGCGGCGGCCTGGCCGGGGTCTGCGCGGCGATAGCCGCCGCCCGGCTGGGCCGTACCGTGGCACTCGTCAACAACCGGCCGGTGCTCGGCGGCAACGCGAGCAGCGAGGTCCGGGTCTGGGTGTGCGGCGCGACCGGCCACGGCAAGAATCACCATGCCCGTGAGGGCGGCATCATGGGCGAGTTGCTCGTGGAGAACCAGTTCCGCAACCCGGACGGCAACCCCTACTACTGGGACGCCGTGGTCCTGGACGCCGTGCGCGCCGAGCCCGGCATCACGCTCTACCTCAACACCGATGTGCGCGAGGTCGACGCCGAGGGTCCGGACGAGGCCCGGCGGATCACCTCGGTCACCGGCTGGATGATGGGATCGGAGCGGCGGATACGTTTCGAGAGCCGCCTCTTCCTCGACTGCACGGGGGACGGCCTGATCGGCCACCTGGCCGGCGCCCACCACCGCATCGGCCGGGAGTCCCGCGCCGAGTACGACGAGTCATGGGCTCCGGAGACGGCCGACGACATCACCCTGGGATCGACTCTCCTCTTCTACACGAAGGACGCCGGTCACCCGGTCAAGTTCGTGCCGCCGAACTTCGCCAAGGACATCACCGAGACCTCCATCCCGCAGCGCCGCATCATCAAGTCCGGTGACAACGGCTGCGCGTACTGGTGGATCGAGTTCGGCGGCGAGCTCGACACCGTCCACGACAACGAACGC
>NZ_ML123048.1:508352-513290 GCF_003846175.1 Streptomyces sp. ADI95-17
GATCGGCCAGGCGGCCGGCACGGCGGCGGCACTCTGCGCCACCGGGGACGTCACCCCGCGCGAACTCCCCGTACCCGAGCTGCACAGGGCGCTGCTGCGCCAGGACGCCTCGCTCATCGGCCTCGCCTCGACGGACCCGGAGGACCTGGCCCTGCGGGCGACGGCCACCGCGTCGTCCACCTTGAGCGGCCTGGCGGTCGAGGACTCCGACGAACTGTGGCCGCTCGCGGCGGACGCCGGACTCGTCCTGCCCGCGGACCCGGACCTCTCCGGGGTGGAGCTGCTCGTCGACGCCGACCGCGACACCGAGATCGTGATCGATCTGTACGATCCCGAACTCGGCCAGAACTACGTCCCGCGCCGCCTCGTCGCCTCCGTCACCGTCCCGGTCGCCGCCGGTGCCCGGCAGTGGGTCAGGACGGGCCTGGACTGGTCTCCCGAAACCCCGCGCAACGCCTTCCTGGTCGTCCGCGCCAACGACGCCCTCGCCCTGCACCGCTCCGACCGTCCGACCCCCGGTGTCCTGTGCCTCACACGCGTCCCGCTGCGCCCGTCGGACGAGTCGCCGCAGCCGCTGCGCGAGTGGACGGACGCGGGACTGCTGCGCCGCACATTCTGCTTCCGTACGGGAGAGACCGCGGCCTACTCCCCCGCCAAGACCACCGACGGCTATGCCCGCCCGTACGCGGGACCGCACATGTGGGTCTCCGCACCGCTGGCGGACGACCCTTCCCCCTGGCTCGAACTGGCCTGGCCCGAACCGGTGACCCTGGGCCGGATCGAGGTCATCGCCGACGACGACGTCAACGAGGACCTGATCAACCTGCACCACCACCGCACGCCCTTCGACACCCTCCCCACCCTCCTTCGCGACTACCGCGTCGAGGCACTGGATACTGACGGCACCTGGCGCGTCATCGCCCGTGCGGCGCAGAATCGGCGGCGGCGCGAGACGCACACGCCGGCGGAACAGGTCACCACATCGGCGATCCGGGTAATCGTCGAATCCACCAACGGGGCGGCGTCGGCGCACATCGTCGCCGTGCGCGCCTACGAGTAGCAGCACCGACGCAGGAGAGTGACTGGATGGCCGCAAGAGTGATGGTCACCGGGGCCGCCGGACGGATCGGGCGAGCGGTCCTCGCGCTGCTCGCCGAGCGCGGGATCGAAGTGAACGCCCTGGTCCTCGACGACCCCGGTGACCTCGCGGCGCGCCTGGTCGTGACCGGTGACGCCGCCGACGCGAAGACCGTGCGGGCGGCTCTGGAGGGCGCCGACGCGGTCATCCACCTGGCGGCGATCCCGACTCCCGCACGCAACACCGCGTTCGAGGTCTTCGCCGGCAACAGCCTCTCCACCTTCACCGTCCTGGAGGAGGCCGGCCGGGCCGGGATCCGGCATGCGGCGGTGGCGAGCTCCTGGGGGGTCACGGGCCTGCCCTGGACGGACGTCGAGGATCCGCATCCGCCGTACGCGCCGGTCGACGAGGCGATGGCCTCCCAGGTGGCCGATCCCTACGGCCTCTCCAAACAGGTCGACGAGCTGACAGCGCAGATGATGGCGCGACGGCACGGGATGAGTGTGGTGTGCCTGCGTTATCCGTACGTGGGCGGCTTCGAGGAACGGCTGCTCGCGCACGCCGCCCGGCTCACGGCCGACCCGGCCGCGGGGGCAAGGGATCTGTGGACGTACCTGGAGGTCCATGACGCGGCGAGGGCCGCGCTGCTGGCCCTGGACGTACCCGGCCGTGCGGCGCACACGGTCCACCTCTGCGCCCCGGAGATCGTCGTGCCCTACCCGACGGAGGAACTGCTGCGCCGCTACCACCCCACCACCGTGCTGCGACGCCCGCTGCCGGGTCGCACGGCGCCGGTCGACACCTCGGCCGCGCGCAGGCTGCTCGGGTTCACCGCACAGAACCTCCTCGGTGAGGGGGCCGTCACCCCGCAGTGAGGGCGGCCGGGCGGGGCTGCCCCGTATGGGCTGCGTGAAGAGCGGGGCGAGCGGCGTATGGACACCGGCAAGAGGGCCGTTGCTCCGTCGTACGGCGTTCAGCCTGTTCCTCGACCTGCTCACTCGGAGGAACCAGCACCATGGCCATACACACGGGCAAGCCGAACATCGCGGCAGAGGGCGTCGGCACGGAGGAGCCACCCGGGACCGGGGCCGGTGAGCGGCACAGGCTCACCGCGCTCCAGGGGCTCGCCGCGCTGTCGCTCGACGCGATGGCCTCGGTGGCGTACGGCCCCGAGGCCATCGTGCTGGTGCTGGCGGCCGCCGGGGCCTACGGGATGGGGTTCACGCTCCCCGTCACCCTCGCCATCGCCGCCCTGCTGGCCGTGCTGGTGGCCTCGTACCGGCAGGTCATCGCCGCGTTCCCGGACGGCGGCGGCTCGTACGCCGTGGCCAGGCGGCACCTGGGGCGGCGCACCGGTCTGGTGGCGGCCGGCTCGCTGATGCTCGACTACGTCCTGAACGTCGCGGTCTCCGTCACCGCCGGTGTCGCCGCACTGACCTCGGCCTTCCCGCAGCTCTACGGCGAGCGGACCTGGATCTGCCTGGGCGTCCTGGTGCTCGTCACGGCCGTCAATCTGCGGGGCGTGGTCGATTCGGCCAGGGCGTTCCTGCTGCCGACCGCCCTGTTCGTCGGCTCGATCCTCGCGATGATCGTGGTCGGTCTCTTCCGCGACGGCCCCGTCAGTACCGCTTCGGCCGACGGGCATGCCACCGCGCTCGGCCAGGGCACCACCACCGTCGGGGCCCTGCTCCTGCTCAAGGCCTTCGCCGCCGGCTGCTCCGCCCTCACCGGCGTCGAGGCCGTGGCCAACGCCGTGCCGTCCTTCCGCGCCCCCGCCGCCCGTCGCGCCCGACGTACCGAGGTGGCCCTCGGTGCCCTGCTCGGCGCGATGCTGATCGGCCTGTCGGTACTCATCGGCCGTTTCCACCTCCAGCCGGTCGAGGGCGTGACCGTTCTGGCGCAGCTCGCCGATGCCTCCTTCGGGCACAACGCGGCCTTCTACGTGGTCCAGTTCGCCACCATGGTGCTGCTGGCGCTGGCCGCCAACACCTCGTTCGGCGGGCTGCCCGTCCTGATGAGCCTGCTGGCCCGCGACAACCACCTGCCGCATGTCTTCGCCCTCAAGGCCGACCGCCAGGTGCACCGCCACGGGGTGCTCGCGCTGGCTGTCGTCTCGGCTCTGCTGCTGGTCCTGTCCGGCGGTGACACGAACACCCTCGTCCCGCTCTTCGCGATCGGTGTGTTCGTCGGCTTCACCATCTGCCAGGTCGGCATGGTCCGGCACTGGTACGGCGGGCGAGCCAGGGGCCGGCGCGCGAAGGCCGCACTGAACGGCTTCGGTGCCCTGCTGACCGGCGTTGCGGCGCTCGTCGTCACCGCCACCAAGTTCAGCGAGGGGGCCTGGGTGATCGTTCTCGCCCTGCCCCTGCTCGTTCTCGGATTCGAGCGGGTCCATCGCGCCTACGGCAGGATCGGCGAGCGGCTGGAGCTGGGCCGGGTCCCGGAGCCGCCGCGGCGTGTCCACTCCTTGGTCGTCGTCCCTGTCTCCGGGCTGTCCAGGCTGACCTGCAGGGCCCTCACCGCCGCCCGTTCACTGGGCGACGAGGTTCTCGCCGTCACTGTCACGCTCCCCTCGCCCGAGGACCGTCGTACGGCCGAAGCCCTGCGCCGTGACTGGGAGTTGTGGAACCCGGGGGTCGAGCTCGTCGAGCTCGCCCCGGCGACCCGCGCCCTCGGCCGCCCCGTCTCCGGTTATGTCCGCGAGCTCACCGCCGCCCACCCCGCCTCCCAGGTCACCGTGCTGATCCCGGAGACCGAGCCCGCGCATCTCTGGCAGCGCCTGCTCCAGAACCAGCGCGGCTCCGTCGTGGCCCACGCCGTACGCCGTGACACCGACGCGGTGATCTGCCGGCTCCGCTTCCGGCTCACCGACGACGCGGCCGTCGCCGGAGGCGAGAGGGGCGCCGGGGAGGAGGGCGCCGGCGGCGACCGGCGCTGACGGCGGCGACACGCGGTGGCCCGCCCCCGCGTGCGCGCCGCCCGGCATCAGTGAGTCGTCAAGTTCCCCGCCCGCCGGTCCCGCCCCGGCCGCGCCGGACGCAAGCTGGAAGGCAGGGAGGCTCCGCCGAGCCCTGCGAGGTGCGTCATGAGGTCTGGCCTGCGGGTCACCGCCGCCGTGCTGGCCGGGGTGCTGGCCCCGTTGCTCCTGGCGCTGGCGCTGATCCCCTTCCGTACGAGCGTCACGCACACGAACGCCGCACTGCTCCTGGTGGTCGCGGTCGTGGCCGTCGCGGCGCTCGGGAGCCGCCTCGCGGGCGCCGTCGCCGCGCTGTCCGCCGCCGCCTGGTTCGACTTCTTCCACACCGAGCCGTACCAGAGCTTCCACATCCAGGACCGGGCCGACATCGAGACCGCCGTGCTGCTCCTGGCCGTCGGGCTGATCGTGTCCCAGCTCGCCGCACGGGCCCGGACCTTCAAATGGGTCGCGATCACGGACGCCTCCCACCTGGAGCGGCTGCACGGTACGACGCGGATGGCCAGGTTCAGCAACTCCGCCGACGATGTGGTCCACCGTGTCCGGCAGGAACTGATCGAGGTCCTGGAACTGCGCGCGTGCCGCTTCGAGTACGGGGCTCTCATCGGGCGTCCGCCGCGTCTCGACCCGGACGGCAGCGTGTATGTGCCGGGCTGGATCTGGGACGTGGACCGGCAGGGCTGGCCGGACGGCGAGATCGAGCTGAGGGCCACCGTCCACGGCCACTACCAGGGACGCTTCATGATGACGCCCGAGCCGGACGCGGCCCCTCCGCCGCTGGAGGCGCGTCTGGTCGCCGTGGACCTGGCGGCCCAGGCCGCCGCGGCGCTGGATCTTCCCGCGCCGGAGCGGTCCTGATTCCGCGGGGGTACGGGCCCGGCCGCTT
>NZ_ML123048.1:513555-597120 GCF_003846175.1 Streptomyces sp. ADI95-17
CCGACTGACGCGGCACCGACCGCACAGCAGACTCTTTCCCGGCACCGGCGAGAACCGCCGGCACCGATCACGGACGGGGAAGAGCGATGAGCAGTCACACACGCCGAAGGATCCTCCAGGGAGCGGCGCTCGCGGCGGCCGGCAGTGTCGTCGGCGGTTACGGTCTCGGCCACTACGCCGGCGAGGCGCAGGCCGCCACCCGTGGTACGGCGGCCGGGGGCGGCGAGTCGACTCCCTTCCTGGAGGGCGCGTTCGCGCCGGTCACGGAGGAGCTCACCGCGTTCGGCCTCGAAGTGACCGGCCGGGTGCCGCACGACCTGGACGGCCGCTATCTGCGTACCGGCCCCAACGCGCTGGGCCTTGAGGACCCGCGGGCCCACCACTGGATGCTCGGCGACGGCATGGTGCACGGGGTGCGGCTGCGCGGTGGGCGCGCCGAGTGGTACCGCAACCGGTGGGTGCGTTCCTCGCAGGTGGCGCGGAAACTGGGCGAGCCGTACCCGGGCGAGGTGCCCCCGGACGACTTCCCCTGCAACACGCACGTCATCCCGTACAAGGGACGGATCCTGGCCCTCCAGGAGAGCGGGCCGCTGCCGTACGAACTGGACGGCGAGCTGAGCACGGTGCGCACGTACGACTTCCGCTCCACGCTGGAGGGCGCGTTCACCGCACACACCAAGTACGACGTGGCGGCGGACGAGCTGCACGCGGTGACGTACTACCCGACCTGGGACCACGTACGGCACCTGGTGATCGACCGGACCGGACGGGTGGCGCGGACCAGCAGGATCCCGGTGGCGGACGCGCCGATGATGCACGATTTCGCTCTCACCGGGAAGTACGTGGTGATCGTCGATGTGCCGATCACCTTCGACATGGCGGCCGCCGAGTCGGGCGCACCCGTGCCGTACGTGTGGAACCCGAAGCACCCGATGCGGGTGGGGGTGATGCCTCGCGCCGGCGGCGCCACCCGCTGGTTCGAGATCGACCCGGTGTACTACTCGCACACGCTCAACGCGTACGACCAGGGCGACACCGTCGTCATGGAGCTCACCACCATGCCCGCGCCGTTCTACGCCGCGGGCCGGGGCAACGGCGGACCCTCCACGACCGGCACCCCCGTGCTCGACCGCTGGACCATCGACCTGCGCGCGGGCCGCGTCCGCAGCACCCGCGTCGACGATCTGCCGCAGGAGTTCCCCCGCGTCAACGAGTCCCTGGTGTCGCGGCGGCACCGCTTCGCGTACGCGGCGAGCGCGGCGGAGATGTGGCGTGCGTACGAGACGGTGGACGGGGTGCCGCCGGACGAGAAGTTCACCAACTGCCTGGTCAAGCACGACATGCTGCGCGGCAGCCGCCAGGTGCACCGCTTCCCGGACGGCGCGGCGGCCGGCGAGCCGGTGTTCGTACCGCGCCGCGGGGCGCGCGACGAGGACGACGGCTACCTGCTCTCCTATGTGCACAACCCCGACCGCGGCGCGAGCGACCTGGTGATCCTCTCCGCCCAGGACTTCACCGCCCGCCCCCTGGCCCGCATCCACCTGCCGGGGCGGGTGCCCCTCGGCTTCCACGGGAGCTGGGTGCCGGACGCGTGAGGGGGCGCCCCCGGCCACACGGGGCCTCAGATTCGGAGTCCGGGGGGCGGGCCCCCGCGCGGCCCGTCACTCCATGTGAACAGGCCGTCCCCCCCCCGTCCCGTCCCGCTCGCCCCACCGTGTCACGCGTCGCTGTCGTCGGCGTCCCGGGAGCGGAGGAACGTCAGTGTGCGGTCGAGGAGAAGTGCGGTGGCCCCGGCGTCGTAGGACGGCAGGGAGTTGTCGGCGAACAGGTGCCGGTCGCCGGGGTAGAGGTGCAGTTCGGCGTCGGCCGCCTCGTCGACGAGGGCGTGGGCCGCGTCCGCGTCGCCCTCGTCGGTGAACAGGCGGTCCGCCTCCATGGCGTGGATGCGTACCGGGAGCCGGGCCGGCCACGTCCCGAAGGCCGAGCTCGGAACGCAGGAGTGGACGAACACGGCGCCGCGTGCGCCCGGTCGGGTCTGGGCCAGTTTCTGGGCCGGCAGCACGCCGAGGGAGAACCCGATGTAGACCAGCTCCGCGGGGGCGTCGGTCACTGTACGGACGCCTCGGTCCAGCAGCTCGTCGAAGCCGGTCTTCTCCGCGTACGCCAGCCCCTCGTCCAGGGTGTCGAAGGTGTGGCCGTCGTACAGGTCGGGGGTGTGCACGGTGTGTCCCTCGCCGCGCAGGACGTCGGCGAAAGCGGTCACACCGGGGGTCAGGCCCTGGGCGTGATGAAACAGGAACACTTCGGCCACCGTGAGCCTCCAACAGCCTTCGGACAATGATCGATCCACGAATCTAGAAGGTCCGGGACCTGTGCACAACAGCGGCTTGCCGGGCCACGGATGTGGAGCCGCGCCACGGGCGGCCTCCGGTGACGGATGGGGCGGACGCCCGTCGGACTCCGATGATCGATCGCGCGGATTCGTCACGAGGGGTAGGCCCGCACGCCACTCTTGCTATACGTTCCGTCTAACAGCTTGCTAGACGTCACGTCTAACAAGCGATGGAGGCGCCCGGCAGCCAAGCACCCCGTCGAGCGGGCACGGGATGGGGTCGCGGTCGGCCGGCGTCGAGTCGATCTGTCGAATCGAGGAGCCGCACCATGGCAAGCAGCACCCTTCGGCCGGAGGACCAGGACCGGCTCGACGAGCAGGACGTCGCCCGGCGGCTGCTCGACTCGTCGGCGAAGCTGTCGTACGACCCGGTCACCGAGGTGGACTGGGACACACCGCTGGACAAGGACTTCCACGGCGCGAGCCCCGAGTGGAGCACGCTCTACGGCACGGCGTACTGGAACGAGCTGACCGACGCTCAGCGCAAGGAGCTGACGCGGCAGGAGGCCGCCTCGGTGGCCAGCACCGGCATCTGGTTCGAGATGATCCTCCAGCAGATGGTGCTGCGCGACATCTACACGACCGACGCGACCGACCCGCGCTTCCAGTGGGCCCTCACGGAGATAGCCGACGAGTGCCGGCACTCCATCATGTTCGCCCGCGGGGCGGCGAAGCTGGGCGCCCCCGCCTACCGGCCGCGCCGTGCGGTGGTCGAACTCGGCCGGGCGTTCAAGACCCTCGCGTTCGGCGAGGCCGCGTACGCCGCGATCCTGGTCGCCGAGGAGGTGCTCGACGTCATGCAGCGGGACTGGATGCGGGACGAACGGGTCGCACCGTTCGTCCGCACCATCAACAACATCCATGTCGTCGAGGAATCAAGGCACATGAAGTTCGCCCGCGACGAGACCCGCAAACGGCTCCGGCACGCGGGCCCGCTGCGCCGGCAGCTCAACGCGTTCGTGATCGCGGTCGCGTCCTACTTCATCGTCACCAGCATGGTGAACCGCAAGGTCTACGAGAACGCCGGGCTCGACACCCGGCGCGCCCTCGCCGAGGCCGGGTCGAACGAGCACCACAAGTCCCTGATGCGGTCCAGCTGTTCGGGACTCATGGAGTTCCTGGCCTCGGCGCGTCTGCTCACCAAGCCCGCGCTGGCCCTCTACAAGCGCGCCAACCTGATCTGATCCGAGCCGAGCGACCCGAGCTGACGAGATGACCTACGCCATCACCCAGACCTGCTGCAGCGACGCCACCTGCGTCGCCGTGTGCCCCGTCAACTGCATCCATCCGACACCGCAGGAGCGGGCCTTCGGCAGCACGGAGATGCTGTACGTCGACCCGAAGACCTGTATCGACTGCGGCGCCTGTGCGGACGCCTGCCCGGTCGACGCCATTTTCCCGGTGGACAGCCTGCCCGCCTCGCAGGCCGGGTACGCCGCGATCAACGAGGCGTACTTCGCCGGACAGGAGCCCGGCCCGGACAGCACGGGACCGAACTTCCACCACTGGAACGCGCCGTCCTTCGAGCGCAGCCTGCCGTCCGACTTCGCACCGATCCGCGTCGCGGTCGTCGGCACCGGCCCCGCCGGGATGTACGCCGCCGAGGACCTCCTCCTGCACACCAACGCCGAGGTGACCCTGGTCGACCGGCTGCCCGTGGCCGGCGGACTGGTCCGGTACGGCGTGGCGCCCGACCACCCCGCGACGAAGAAGGTGGGCGACACCTTCGCGCGCTTCCACGACCACCCGCGGGTGCGGATGCACCTCGGGGTCGAGATCGGCAAGGACATCACCGCGGCCGAGCTCGCCGCCCACCACGACGCGGTGATCTACGCGGTGGGCGCCTCCACCGACCGCCGCATCGGCGTCCCGGGCGAGGAACTGCCCGGCAGCATCTCGGCGACCGCGTTCGTGGCCTGGTACAACTCCCACCCCGAGGTCGCACCGGACGCCGTCGACCTGTCCTCACGGCGGGTGGTCGTGGCCGGCAACGGCAACGTCGCGCTCGACGTCGCCCGTATCCTCGTCGCGGATCCGGCGGCCCTGGCCGGTACGGACATCGCGGATCACGCGCTCGCGGCACTGTGCGCCTCGAAGGTGCGCGAGGTGGTCCTGCTCGGCCGGCGCGGACCGGAGCACGCGGCGTACAGCGCCTCCGAGTTGCTCGCCCTCAAGCACCTGCCGGGCGTGGAGCTCGTGGTCGACGACCACGATCCGCGGACCGCCGCCACGATCGACGGCGCTGCGGCGGGCGAGAAGGCCGGGCTGCTGCGCGGCCTGGCCCGCGAGACGGTGGACTGGTCGCGTACGCCCGGGTCGGAGCGGCGCATCGTCTTCCGCTTCCGCTCCGCCCCCGTCCAGGTGCTCGGCGACGACGCGGTACGAGCCGTGCGCGTGACGGGTGGTCCGGGCGAGCTGGACATTCCGGCCGGCACGCTGCTGCGGGCGGTCGGCTACCGCGGCGTGCCCGTCGCGGGGCTGCCCTTCGACGAGGCGACCGGCACCGTCCCGCACGAGGGCGGCCGGGTGAAGGGGATGCCCGGCACATACGTCGTCGGCTGGATCAAGCGCGGGCCCTCGGGCGGCATCGGGGCCAACCGTGCCTGCGCCGCCGAGACCGTCGGCACGCTTCTGGACGATGCCGTGGCCGGCTCCCTGCCCACACCGGCGCCCGCACCCAAGGCGTTCCTCCGGCTGGCCCGGAGCCGCAGCCGCCATGTCGTCGACGCCAGGGGGCTGGCCGCGATCGACAGGGCCGAGCTGGCGCGTGGCCGCGACGGCGGGCGACCGCGGGTCAAGTTCGGCACGGTTCCGGAGCTGATCGCGGCGGCGAAGGGCGGCCGCTGGAAGCTGCCGAGCTGAGCCAACAGGAGGGCACGGGAGGGGCGCTGGGCGCGGGGCCGGGTACGGGGACGGCAACGGCGCCTGCCTGGCCGCTTCCCCGCCCTGCCCGCGGGGCCCCGCCCCCGCCCGGCCAGCGGCGTGCCCAGCCAGACGTTCATGATCACTTCACCGGGAAGTCGACCGGGCCGCACCACTGCCTGTCTCACGACACCTAACGTCTCTGGTTCAGACCGGTTATTCATCCGTTATGCAACCAGGCCGGGAGTCCAGGACGGACTTCCCGGGCCGGAGAACAGGTACCCCCGTGAGACTCACCCCTCTCGTGATCGCCGCGACGTCCGTCGCGCTCGTCGCCCCGACCGCCGCGCAGGCCGACTCCCCCGGCACGCACACCCCGGCCGCACCCGGCGTCAGCGTCCCGGGCGGGCGGTACGAGCACTCCGTCGAGCTGAAGTTCCGGGCCGAGCGCGGCACCACCGTCCGCTACACGCTGGACGGCACGACCCCGACCCGTGACAGCCGCGCCTACTCCCCCGGGCGCCCGCTGCGGATCAAGAAGGACACCAATGTCACCGCGGTCGCCTTCCGGGGCAAGCGGAGCAGTGTCCCGGTGTCCTACGGCTACCTGATCAAGTCGCGGGAGAAGCCGCTGGCCCGGCTCGTCGTCATGTCCGACGTGCACGTCGGCAGCCACGCGACCGCCGACAAGAAGTACGAGAGCTTCTTCGACACCATCGGGTCGATCTTCCCCGAGCCCGACGCGATCCTGTCCAACGGCGACATGATCAACGACAACGGTGACGGCAAGGGCCCCGACCACAGAATCGTCTCCGAGATCTTCCAGGCCAATCTCGCCCGCAAGGGCATGACCGACACTCAGCTGCTGATCTCCAACGGCAATCACGACGCGAGCCTCGCCGCGATCCGGGCCGGCTATCCCAAGGCCTGGTTCCCCGACTCCGGCGGCGGCTACTACGAGTCCGACGTGAAGGGGCTGCACGTCCTCACGGTCAACACCGAGACGTACAACTCCGACACCGCCCAGCGCACTTGGCTCAAGGGGCGGCTCGCCGCGATCACCGCCGACCCGGCCTACGCGGGCAAGCCGGTCCTGGTCCAGGGCCACCGGCCCACCACCGGGACGACGATGGACGGCCAGCAGGCTTCCAACCCGCGGCTCGCCGAGGACCTGAGCGCCTTCCCGCAGGCCATCCTCTTCTCCGGCCACTCGCATCTGAACATCAACGACGACCGCTCGATCCACCAACGCGACTTCACCTCGGTCAACGACGGTTCGATGTCGTACATCGAGGTCGACCACGGGTACCAGATGGTCACCGACGACGGTCTCGCCGACCGCTTCGAGTCGCCCACCGCCCAGGCGCTCTTCGTCGAGGTCTACAAGGACCGTACGGAGATAGCGCGGGTGAACATGGCCGCGGACAAGCACGACATCTACACCGGTGGCCAGTGGTCGGCGAACTGGCAGCCGCCGTACGCCAGCGCGGGCACCCTCGGCGGATCCACCTGGACCGTGCGGCTCAAGGGTTCGACGAGCGGGCAGATCAAGGACAACTTCCGCTACACGGACGCCGAACGCAACACCGTGGCACCGAAGTTCACCACCCGCAGGCCGCTGTCCCGGGTCCAGGACGCCAGGGGCGGCACCGCGCTGCGGATCGCGCAGGCCACGGACGACCAGATGGTCCACCACTACGACGTCGATGTCACCGATGCCGCGACCGGCGCCTCGGTCGTCTCGTCCAAGGTCCTGTCGGACTACTACTTCATGCCCCGCCCGAACAGCCTGGACATCCCGGTGCCGGGCACGGTCCGCAGTGGCCGGTACGTGGCCCGGGTCGTCGCCGTCGACGCGTACGGGAACGCCTCCCCGGCCGCCTCGCTGAGCTTCCGCAAGTAGCGGGGCCGGGACCGGGCGGCTCCCTCCCGGGGTGCCGCCCGGTCCCGACTCCGGCCTTCGGCGCGGTCCGGTCAGGTCGTGTCGGGGTCGACCGCGACCCGCCCCCTGGCGCGCCTGCCGACCACGGCCGCCGCGGCGACGGCACTGCCCGCGAAGGCCAGGGCCACCATCCACGGCTGGTTGAAGGCATGCCGGGTGACCTGGTCGACGGAGTAGCGGCCGGGGCCGGTCAGCCCGATCGCCGCGGCGGTGAAGCCGAGGAACGCCGGGTACTCGTAGCCACCGCCCTGCGCGAAGAACCCGGCGGGTGCGTGGACGGCCACGGCCCCCGCCATCGCCCCGGCCGCGGCCGCTCCGGCCGCCGGGGTGGCGAGGCCGAGGGCCAGCAGCACTCCGCCGCCCGCCTCACCGAGCCCGGCGGCGACCGCGCTGTGCTTCGGCGGGTGGAAGCCCATCGCCTCCATCGCGGCCGTGGTTCCTTCGATGCCCCCGCCGCCGAACCACCCGGCCAGCTTCTGGGTGCCGTGCGCGGCCAGTACCGCGCCGGTGCCGACGCGCAGGACGAGCAGGCCGAGGTCACGCCGGTCGAGGCAGGCCATGGGTGTCTCCGCAGGGGTTCGGGGGCGGGTGGAGTACGAGGGGCAACCGCGCCGTGCCGGGCGGATGCCGCCATTCCACCTTCCGTGCCGCCGGGCACCGACGCGTCCCGGTGCTACGCCGTTCGAGGGATGCCCCGCCCATGCCACGGGGCACACCCGAGTGAGACCCACGCCATTGTGCAACTTGTTGCATAATGGCGTTCCGGTGGTCTACAACTGGCGCAGACGACACTGCGTGAGGAGCCGCCGCATGAGCCCGTACCCGAATCTGCTGAGCCCGCTCGACCTGGGGTTCACCACCCTCCCCAACCGGGTGCTGATGGGTTCGATGCACATCGGCCTCGAAGAGGTCGAGCGCGGCTTCGAGCGGATGGCCGCCTTCTACGCGGAGCGCGCCCGGGGCGGCGTCGGACTGATGGTCACCGGTGGCATCGCCCCCAACGCCCGGGGCTGCTCCTTCCCCGGCGGGGCCAGGATGACCACCGAGGCGGAGGCCGAGCAGCACGCACTGGTCACCTCGGCCGTCCATGCGGCGGGCGGCCGGATCGCCATGCAGATCCTGCATTTCGGGCGGTACGCACACCACCCCGACCTGGTGGCACCGAGCGCGATCCAGGCGCCGATCAGCGCCTTCACCCCGCACGCCCTTGACGACGACGAGGTCGAGGAGACCATCGAGGACTTCGTCAGGGCGGCCGAGCTGGCGCGCCTTGCCGGATACGACGGGGTCGAGATCATGGGCTCCGAGGGCTATCTGATCAATGAGTTCATCGCCGCCGCCACCAATCACCGCACCGACCGCTGGGGCGGCTCGTACGAGAACCGCATCCGGTTCCCCGTCGAGATCGTGCGCCGGGTCCGCGAGCGGGTCGGCAGCGACTTCATCCTGATCTACCGGCTGTCGATGCTGGACCTGGTTCCGGGGGGTTCCTCGCTGGAGGAGGTCGTGCGGCTCGGCCGCGAGATCGAGGCGGCGGGTGCGACGATCATCAACACCGGGATCGGCTGGCACGAGGCCCGTATCCCCACCATCGCCACCTCGGTGCCGCGCGGCGCCTACACCTGGGTCACCGAGAAGATCCGGGGAGCCCTCTCCGTGCCGCTGGTGACGAGCAACCGCATCAACACGCCCGAGGTCGCCGAGGAGGTCCTCGCCTCGGGGCGGGCCGACATGGTGTCGATGGCCCGGCCGTTCCTCGCCGACCCCGACTTCGTCGCCAAGGCCGCCGCGGGCCGCGCCGACGCGATCAACACCTGCATCGGCTGCAACCAGGCCTGCCTGGACCACATCTTCAGCGGCAAGGTCACCTCCTGCCTGGTCAATCCGCGCGCCTGCCACGAGACCGAACTCACCCTGTCGCCGACCCGCACCGTGAAGCGGGTGGCGGTCGTGGGCGCCGGACCCGCCGGGCTCGCGTGCGCCGTCTCGGCGTCCGAGCGCGGGCACGAGGTGACGCTGTTCGACGCGGCCGAGGAGATCGGCGGCCAGCTGAACGTGGCGCGCCAGGTCCCCGGCAAGGAGGAGTTCGACGAGACGCTGCGCTACTTCCGTACCCGGCTCCGGGAGGAGAAGGTCGAGCTCCGGCTCGGTACGCGGGTCACGGCCGGCGCGCTCGACGGCTTCGACGAGGTCGTCCTCGCCACCGGCGTCACTCCGCGCTCCCCCGCGATCCCGGGCCAGGACCACCCCAGCGTGGTCGGCTACCTCGATGTCCTGCGCGACCGGGCGCACGTCGGCGAACGGGTCGCGATCATCGGGGCGGGCGGCATCGGCTTCGACGTAGCCGAGTTCCTGACCGACTCGGGGGACGCGGCGAGCCGCGACCCCGAGGTGTTCTTCCGGCAGTGGGGCGTCGACACCGAATACCGCGACCGGGGCGGGCTCCGCGCCCCGGAGCGTCCGAGGACGCCCCGGACCGTCCATCTGATCCAGCGCAGGAGCGGCAAGGTCGGCGCGGGGCTGGGGAAGACGACCGGCTGGATCCACCGCACCGAACTGCGGCACCGCGGCGTCACGACGATCGCGGACGCCGCGTACGACCGGATCGACGACGAGGGTCTGCACCTCACGGTCGACGGGGAACAGCATCTCCTGCCGGTCGACACGATCGTGCTCTGCGCCGGTCAGGAGCCGCGCCGCGACCTGTACGAGGAGCTGCTCGCCGCGGGCCGCCCGGCGCATCTCATCGGCGGTGCCGATGTGGCCGCCGAACTGGATGCCAAGCGGGCGATCCGCCAGGGCACGGAGCTCGCGGCCGCACTCTGACGCACGGACACCGTGGCCTCGTGGACCGGCCCGCACACCACGAGGTCGCGGCGTCCATGAGGTCACTGCCGCGCCGGGTCACGGCCGGCCGTCCATAGGATGCACCCCATGTCACTCCCCCATGCGATTCTCACCGCCCTGCTGGAGAAGCCGTCGTCCGGGCTGGAGCTGACCCGCAGGTTCGACCGGTCGATCGGCTACTTCTGGTCCGCCACGCATCAGCAGATCTACCGGGAACTGGCAAAGCTGGAGCAGGCCGGCCAGATCCGGGCGCTGCCCTCGGAGCAGCCCGCCCGCGGTCAGAAGAAGGAGTACGAGGTGCTGCCGGCCGGCCGCGAGGCGCTCCGCGCCTGGGTGGCCCGCCCGGAGGACCCCAAGCAGGTCCGGGATCCGCTGCTGCTGCGCATGCGGGCGGCGGCGGTCGTCGGAGCCCCTGGCCTGGACGCGGAACTCCGCCGCCACCTGGGCCTGCACCGCCGGCAGCTGGCGGAGTATCTGGAGATCGAGGAGCGGGACTTCCCGCCCGGACGGGACTCCGAGGAGGACCGGCTGCGGCACCTGGTGCTGCGCGGCGGCATCGACCTGGAGAACTTCTGGATCGGCTGGCTGACCCGGGCGCTGGGCGAGGACGGGCAGCCCGGTCCGTCGGGCGTCTGAGGGCAGGGGTGACGAGTCGGGGCGACGCCACGTGCCGCTGCCTCGGGAGGGCCGGACCGTCCACCGCTCCCGGCCCGCTACGGCCCGCCCACCGGCACCCGGTCGAGTTCGAGATCCGGGCGCAGTACCCGACCGCCCACCGGCCCCCGGCTCCCGGTCACCACGCGTGACGGTGATCCGGCCGGCGGCACCACGGCCGCCGTGGCCCGGTCACCGAGGGCCGAGGTCTGCGCCTGGGCGCGGCTGAGCAGAATCACGCCCCGCACTGCCGCCGCCGTACCGAGCAGTGCCAGGAGAAGGCTGGTCGCACCGCCCTGGAGGCGTTCGCCGAGCAGGGCGAGGCCGATGGCCGCGGCGGCCACCGGGTTGGCGAGGGTGACGACGGCCAGGGGTGCGCCGAGGCCGCCCCGGTAGGCGGTCTGGGAGAGCAGCAGCCCGCTCATCGCGAACGCGGAGACCAGCAGCGCGACGACGACCAGGCGCCAGCTGAACAGCGGACCGGTGTGGTCGGTGACCGAGACGGTCAGGGTCTGGGTGAGCGCGGAGGCGACTCCGGACGTGATGCCGGAAGCCGCCGCGTGCCGCAGGCCCGGACGCGCGCCCGGGCGGCTGAGGCCGGCGACGACCGCCATCGTCCCGGCCCCGACGGCCAGCGCCTCGGGCAGGCTGAGCGTCTCGTGCGGGGCGGTACCGCCCGCGGTCATCAGCAGGGCGCCGAGGCCGAGCAGGGTGAGGATGGTGCCGCGCCACTCGGTCCTGGTGACCCGGCGTCCGGCGGCCCTGGCGCCCAGCGGGACCGCGGCGACCAGGGTGAGGGCGCCGAGCGGCTGGACGAGGGTGAGCGGGCCGTATTTGAGCGCCGCGACGTGCAGCAGCGCTCCCCCGGCGTTCAGCGCGACCGCCGACCACCAGGCGCCCCGTCCCAGCAGCCGCAGTACCCCGGCGCCCGGTTCGGTCCGCCCGGCGAGCCGGGCCTGCGCCACCGCGGCCGACGCGTAGGCGGCGGCGGAGACCAGGGACAGCGCGACCGCGATCACGGTGGCGTTCATCGACGCGCTCCGGTCGGGCCCGTCGAGACGTACGAGGACGCGGAGTACGTCCGCGAACCGGCGTACCCGGTGGAAACCGCGGGCTCGGCGGTCCCGGGCAGCGCCGACGGCACGGGTTCGCCCGGCGCGGGCAGCCACGGGAGGTGTGCCGGGACCGGGTCCGTGCGCGGCAGCCGCAGCGCCGCGAAGGCCACCGCGAGCAGCGCCGACACCACGATCGAGTCGAGCCAGTAGTGGTTGGCCGTGCCGACTATCACCAGCAGGGTGACGAGCGGATGCAGCAGCCACAGCCAGCGCCACCGCGACCGGGTCGCGACGATCAGCCCGACGGCGACCATCACCGCCCAGCCGAAGTGCAGCGAGGGCATCGCGGCGAACTGGTTCGCCATCGAGTCGGTCGCGGGCGTCGCCCCGTACACCGACGGTCCGTACACCTGGCCGGTGTCGACCAGTCCGGTGGCGGCCAGCAGCCGCGGCGGGGCGAGCGGGAAGAGGAGGTGGAGGGCGAGCGCGGCACCGGTGAGTGCGGCGAGGATCCGGCGCGACCATATGTAGTGGCGCGGGCGGCGCCAGTAGAGCCACACCAGGAAGAGCAGCGTGGCCGGGAAGTGCACGGTCGCGTAGTAGGTGTTCGCGAGGTGGATCAGCGTCTCGTTGTGCAGCAGCAGGCTCTGCACCGCGCCCTCGCCCGGCAGGTGTACGGAACGCTCGAAGTCCCAGACGTTCCCGGCGTTTCGAAACGCCTCGTCGACATGACCGTTCGCGGCCTGCCGGCCGAGTTTGTAGATCACGAAGAGTCCCACGACCAGAAGAAGTTCGCGGACGAGGGGCGGTCGGGCAGAACTGTCCGGCTCCCGATCTGCTGGCTCGCTACCGGCGTACATCACCCGGTGCCCCTTTGCTGACGAAGCGGTGTTACGGCGGCATGGTCCAGTCCATGCCGTATCGATACGCCAGTGTACCGATACGCGAACGTATCGGTACACGCGCGTATCGGTACACTGGCGTATCGAAGACCTCGCCGCAGATTCGCCGAGAGGGAAAACACATGTCGCCGCAGGAAACCGCACCGGGACCGGCACAGACGCCACGCCGCTCGAAGATCACACCTGAGCGGGCGCAGGAGTTCTACGCGGCGGTGCTCGACATGCTCAGAGAGTCCGGCTACGAGGCACTCACCATGGAGGGGGTCGCCTCCCGGACCCGTTGCGGCAAGTCCACGCTCTACCGGCAGTGGGGCTCCAAGCCCGAACTGGTCGTGGCCGCGCTGCACGGCACCCGGCAGGCACTGCTCCCGCACATCGACACCGGCTCGCTCGCGGGGGATCTGCGCGAGGCGGCACGGGCGATCGGTGCGGGCTCCGGCCGCGACACCCCCCTCATGCACGCGCTCAGCCATGCCGCGCTGCAGAGCCCCGAGCTGCTGTGCGCGCTGCGCGAGGCGCTGATCCTGCCCGGCCTCGCGACGATCGACGACATGGTCCGGCGCGGTGCGGAGCGCGGCGAGATCCCGGCGGACAACCCGGCGGCGGAGTTCGTCTCCGCGCAGCTGCTCGGCGCGATGCGCGCCCGGCCGCTGCTGGAGGGGAAGTACGCGGACGAGGTGTATCTCACGCGCTTCGTGGACAACGCGATCCTCCCCTCGCTCGGACTGGGCGCGTCCTCGGCCTGAGGACCGCCCCTGCAGACGTGGGCCGTTGTCCGAGCGGATGACGACGGCCCGCCGGCGCCGCACCGTGGGGACGGGGGCGGCGCACCATCCGGGCGGCCGGTGACCCCTTGGGGAGTCACCGGCCGCCCGCGGTTGCACCCGCACGCCATCGCGCCCGGACCGACGACTGTTCCACCAAACAAACAGTTGGTAGATTCTCCCGACCGGCCGGCGCGGGCTCCGGCCGCGCACGCATTCCGGAGAACGGCGGGGCGGACCCATGGACATCGGCAATCCCATCGACTTCACGGGGCGAGCGGTGATCGTCACCGGCGGCACGAAGGGCATCGGTGCCGCGATCGCCGAGGCGTTCCTCGCCGCCGGCGCGGAGGTGCTGGTCTGCGGCCGCGGCGAACCGCCGGAACTGCCCGGAAGCGGCGCACGCCGGGCGCACTTCCGGTCGTCCGACGTCCGCGACCCGGCGGCCGCCGCCGGGCTGGCCGACGCGGCGGTGCAGCGGTTCGGACGGCTGGACGTGCTCGTCAACAATGCGGGCGGCTCCCCCGACGCGGACGCGGCCACCGTGTCACCACGCTTCGTCGAGAAGATCGTCGCCCTGAATCTGCTGGCCCCGTTCTACGTGTCACAGGCGGCCAACCGGATCATGCAGGGGCAGCGCGACGGGGGCTCGATCGTCAACATAGGCAGCGTCTCCGCGCACACGCCGCAGCCGGGCACGGCCGCGTACACGGCGGCGAAGGCCGGCCTGCTGGGGCTGACCCGGGCGCTGGCCCTTGAGTGGGCGCCGAAGGTGCGGGTCAACCACATCACGACCGGGCTCGTCCGCACACCGAGCGCGGCGCCGGTCTACGACGAGGACGGCGGCGCCGCGGTGGCCGGGGTCGTCCCGATGCGGCGGATGGCGGCGCCGGACGACGTGGCGCGCGCCTGCCTGTACCTGGCGGGCGATCTGGCCGGGTACGTCAACGGCGCCGACCTGGCGGTGCACGGCGGGGGCGAGGTACCGGCAAGGTTCCTCGCAGCGAAGCGGGGACCGGGCGACGGGAGCGACGGGGCCAGGGGACCCCGGCCGCAGGAGCCGCGCTGACGAAAGCGCGGGAAACTCTTTTTCTCGTCCTCTTGACGATAATCACCGCCTCCCCTTATCGTCCACATGACGAGAAAAAGAGGGGGCCCGACATGGCCGACATCACCAGGCGCTTCGGCTGGCGCCATCTGCGCTCCGCGCCCACCGCGCACATCCGCCACCACAAGCGCGGCCGGCTGGCCCACGACGGGCCCGGGCTGAGCTTCTGGTACCGGTCATTGAGCGCCGCACTCTCGGAAGTCCCGGTGAACGACAGGGAGTTGGCGATGGCGTTCCACGCCCGCACCTCCGACTTCCAGGACGTGACCGTGCAGGCCACCGTGACGTACCGGATCAGCGACCCGGCCGAGGCGGCCGCCCGGCTGGACTTCTCGGTCGACCCGGACACCGGGGTCTGGCGCGGTGCGCCGCTGGAGCAGATCGCCACCCTGCTCACCGAGACCGCCCAGCAGCACACCCTGGACGTGCTGGCCAGGACCGCGCTGGCCGAGGCGCTGGTCGACGGTGTCGCATCGGTACGCGACCGGGTCGCGGCAGGGCTCGCCGCCGAACCGCGACTGCCCGCCACCGGGATCGACGTGGTCGCGGTACGGGTGGTGGCGATCCGCCCCGAGGCCGAGGTGGAGCGCGCCCTGCGCACCCCCGCCCGCGAGCAGATCCAGCAGGAGGCCGACCGGGCCACCTACGAGCGCCGCGCGGTTGCCGTGGAGCGGGAACGGGCCATCGCCGAGAACGAGCTCGCCAGCCAGATCGAACTTGCCCGCAGGGAAGAGCAGTTGGTCGAGCAGCGCGGCACCAACACCCGCCGCGAGGCCGAGGAGAACGCGGCGGCCGACGGGGTGCGCGCCGAGGCCGAGGCGGCACGCAAGGTGCGGCTGGCCCGCGCCGAGGCCGAGGCCGCCCGCGAGGTCGGCGCCGCACGGGCGGAGTCCCAGGCGGCCTGGCTGCGGGTGCACGGCGAGGTGGATGCCGCGACCCTGCACGCCCTGGCGGCGACCAGGCTCGCCGAGAACCTGCCGCGCATCGACAGCCTCACCCTCTCCCCCGACGTGCTCACCGGACTGCTCAGCAAGCTCGGCAGCGCCGGACCGGACACCCGGGCATGAGTCTCGCCCCGCGCGCGGTACTGGTCCACCGCACCACCGAGTACGAGGAGTTGCTGGCCCGGCACGGCACACACGGGCAGGCCGCGTTCTTCCTGTCCAGCCGAGGCCGCTCCATCGACGAGGTGGCACGGCGGCACCGGCAGACCCGGCAGGCGCTGGCCGACGTGGCGGCGGCCGTACCGCTGCAGTGGCGTCAGTCGCGGGTGGAGCGCGCGGATCTCGACCGCTTCCTCTTCGGGCCGGAGGACGTGGTGGTCGTCGTCGGACAGGACGGGCTGGTCGCCAACGCGGCCAAGTACCTCTCCGGCCAGCCCGTGGTGGGCATCGACACCGACCCCGGGCGCAATCCGGGCGTGCTCGTCCGTCACCGGCCCCGCGACGCGGCCGCCCTGCTCCGGGCGGCCGTTTCCCCCGGCGGCACGGCGGACGAACTCACCATGGTCGAGGCGGTGTCCGACGACACCCAGCGCCTCCTCGCCCTCAACGAGATCTACCTCGGCCCGCCCGGCCATCAGACCGCCCGCTACCGGCTCGGCCCGGACGCCCCCGACGCGCCCGTCGAGCCGCAGGCCTCCTCCGGCGTACTCGTCGGCACCGGCACCGGCGCCACGGGCTGGATCCGCTCGCTGTGGCAGGAACGCCACAGCGAACTCCGCCTCCCGGCACCCACCGATCCGCGCCTCCTCTGGTTCGTCCGCGAGGCCTGGCCGTCGCCCGCGACCGGCACCTCGCAGGTCGCGGGCGAGCTGGGGCGCGAAGAGGGGCTGAGGCTCACCGTCGAGTCCGACCGGCTGGTGGTCTTCGGCGACGGGATGGAGACGGACGCACTGGAACTGACATGGGGCCAGACCGTGCGGCTGGGCATCTCGGCGATCTCACTGCGCCTGACCGTCTGATCTCCCGACCGGCCGGTAGCCCGGCCGGCTGACCGCCGGGTCGCCCGGCCGTTGCTCCGTGGTGCGGCCCGCGCGGAGGGCGGCGACGCGGTTGTCCGTAGGCTGCCCCGTACGACCGGAGTGCCGGGCCCGTGCCCGCGGCCCTCCCCGCCTGCGAGGAACACAGGGAGCACCATGACGACCACACCCGCGGACGACTCTTCCCGCAACACCCGCCCGCCGAAGGCACAGGCGGCGCTCGGGGTGGGTGTCGTCGTACAGGACGGCCATGGACGGATCCTCCTCGGCAGGCACCACGGCGGAACCTGGGAACTGCCCGGCGGCAAGGTCGACCCGACGCACGAGTCGATCGCCGAGGCGGCCGTGCGTGAGCTGCGTGAGGAGACGGGGCTTGAGGCCGATGCGGCGGGCGTACGCGTCTTCGCCATGCTCCACGACGTGGTCGGGGGCATCAACCGGGTGTCGATGGGCGCCGAGGTGACCGTACGGTCGGGAGTCCCGCGGGTGACCGAACCGCATCTGATCAGCGCCTGGCGGTGGACGGGTCTCGACGCCCTGCCCGGGTCGCTGTTCGCCCCCTCCGCGCAGGTGCTCGCGGCCTGGCGCCCGGACCTCTCGATCGAGCACCCGCCCGCGCACCGGCTGATGATCGCGGACGGCACGGCCGCCGCCGGGACCGACGCATAACCTTGCCCCATTAATCATTTGCCTAGTGCTCGTAGGCAGAGTTAGCGTCCCCCGCATGAAGGCCGTGAATGAGCAGGACATCCGTACGTCGTTCGTCAACTGCTCCAAGGGAGAGGCCAAACGTCTGCCGCTCCCCCGCGATCTGGAGGAGCAGCCCTGGGACGATCTGGACTTCCTGGGATGGCGGGATCTCTCCGCCCCCGGGCGCAGCTACATCGTCACCGAACGCGGCGGCGAACTCATCGGCGTGACGCTCCGCTTCCCCTCCCAGCAGCGCGGCTTCCTCCATCGGAGCATGTGCTCGCTGTGCCTCACCACGCACCCGGGGAGCGGCGTCTCGCTGATGACCGCCCGCAAGACCGGCGCGGCGGGGCGCGAGGGCAATTCGGTCGGGCTGTACATCTGCACCGACCTCGCCTGTTCGCTGTATGTCCGGGGCAGGAAGATCGCGGCGCCCGGCGCTCGCTTCAAGGAGTCCCTGACGGTGGCGGAGCAGGTGGAGCGGACCAGGAGCAACCTCGACGCGTTCCTGGGCAAGCTCTTCGACTGAGGTGGCGACAGGCCCGGTGAGCGCCTTCAGGCAGGGGCGCCGGCGGTGAAGGTGACGGGCAGTCGCTCCGGGCCGCGCAGCCCTCCTGGGCGCCACCGCAGTTCGCCGGGCGGCACGGCCAGGGCGAGGCCGGGAAGACGGCGCAGGGCGGTGCCGATGGCGATCTGGCCCTCCAGCCGGGCCAGCGGCGCCCCCAGGCAGTAGTGGATGCCGTGTCCGAACGCGAGGTGGGCGTTGTCCTGCCGGGAGATGTCCAGGCGGTCGGGTTCGGGAAATTGGTCCGGATCGCGGTCGGCGATCGCGGATGCCACGAGCACGGTCGCGCCGCGCGGGATGTCCACCCCCGCGATGGTGACGTCCTCGCGTGCGAACCGGGCGATGCCGGGGTTGACCGGTCCGTCGAAGCGCAGGAACTCCTCGATCGCCCCCGGCAGCAGCGCCGGGTCCTCCCGCAGCCGCCGGAACTGGTCGGGGTGGGCGAGCAGCGCCGCGATCCCGCTGCCGATGAGGTTGACGGTGGTGATGTATCCGGCCGCCAGCAGCAGGAAGGCCATGGCGATCAGCTCGTCCTCGTCCAGCCTCCGCTCCTCGTCCCGGGCGGCCACCAGGGCACTGAGCAGGTCGTGCCCGGGCCGGGCCCGCTTCGCCCCGATCAGCCCGGTCAGATAGCCGTGCATGCGCCGCCACGCCTCGTCGGTCCGCGCCGGATCCGGCGGCTCGGCGCCCTGCAGGACCAGGTCGTCGGTCCACCGCTGGAAGTCGCCCCGGTCCGTCACCGGGACGCCGAGCAGTTCACTGATCACGGTGACCGGGAGCGGCAGCGCGAAACCGCCCACGAGGTCCGCGCACCCGTCGGACACGATCTCGTCGAGCAGCCGGTCGGCGATCTCCTGGACGCGGGGCCGCAGCTCGGCCACGCTGCGCGCGGTGAACGCCTTGGACACCAGGCGGCGCAGTCGGGTGTGGTCGGGGGGATCGGTGCGGAGCATGTTGCGCAGTACGGATCCGCGGTCCGTGGCGGGCAGCCGCTCGATGAGCCGGGGGTCCGACGCATCGGCGACGTCGCTGCTCAGCCGCGGGTCGGAGAGGGCCGCGAGGCCGTCCTCGTACCGTGTGACGAGCCACGCCTCCAGGCCCCCGGCGATGACGGCACACCGTACCGGGCCGTCCTCGCGCAGCTGCCGGTAGACCGGGAAGGGGTCGGCCACGAAGGCCGGATCGGTGTAGGGAAGAAGGACCGGCTGCTGACTCATCACGCCTCCCTGAGACCACTCCGCTCTGCCCCGTTCAGCCTGCTTCGTACCAGCGTAGTGGGCCGAGTGGCCCCGGGCGTCCGGGCCGCTCGGGGCGCCGAGGCGGGTCAGGGCGCCGGTTCGCCGTTCCCGTGGCCCCAGGTCCGCAGCAGCACTCTCCGCCCCTTCGCCTCCCGCGCGACGGGTTCGTCCGTGGTGGGCGCGAATCCCGCAGATCGTGCCACGGCGGCACTCGGGGCGTTGTCGGCCTCTATCCGGAGCAGCACGCGCCTCGCTCCGCAGTGCTGAAGGGCGTACCCGGTGGCGACCGTGACCGCTGCGGACGCCAGCCCCCGACGCCGGAACCGGGATCCGACACCGTAGGCGAGTTCGATGTCCCGGTCGTCCAGGTCGTCCCACCAGATCAGCACCTCGCCCTGCGGCTGCCCGCCGTCGGCCGTGATGGCCAGTTGCACACGACGGCCCTCGGCACGGGCTTCACGGGCCCGCCCGAGGTACGCGCGAGCGGCTTCCGCGTCGAACGGTGAGGGTACGGGCGTCCAGCGGTCGATCTCCGGATCGTCGTACATCTCGATCAACGCGGGGATGTCCGCTTCGTCCCACTCCCTGAGCACGATGTTCTGCCCGGCAAGGCGAACAGGGGCGGCGGGTAAGGTTCTCGGCTGATTCTTCATGGGTTGATCGTGCCTTGTCCGGTGCCATCACCACAGCTCCAAGACCGGATATCGCCGGTCGGCCGGCGGCGCGTCCAGCCGCTGGGAATCCGGCAGGGCGCCGGGCAACTCGGTGCGCGGGAGCAGCGGTTGTACGCCTTCGGCGAGGCGACAGGAAGCCGGGCACCCGGGCCCCGACCGACCCGGGAACGGCCGAAGGGCCGCTCCAGATTTCTCTGGAACGACCCTTCGACCTGCGACTCTCACAAGTCGGGACGACAGGATTTGAACCTGCGACCCCTTGACCCCCAGTCAAGTGCGCTACCAAGCTGCGCCACGTCCCGATGCGGTTCCCCCGGTGTTTCCCGGCGGGCTCGCAGGACAAACATTACCTCACTCCGAGGACCGGATCGACGCCCGTGCCTGGTGGGCGCGGTTTGCCAGGGATTCCGCACCGCATGCGGTGGCCAGTTTGTGGGCCCGGGCGAGTTCGCGCGGTGAGCGGATCGCGATGCCGTAGTCGACGAGGGCCAACGCGTGTTCGTACGCGGACGGGGATGCCTCCAGGTGGCGGACCGACTCGGCCAGCAGGTGGGTGGCGTCCTCGGGGGCGGCGAACAGGGCGACACAGCGCAGTGCCTCACCGATCGCGGTGTCCGTGCCGAAGCGCTCGGCGTGCACCCGGGCCGTGGTGGCGAGTTGGGCGGCGCGGGCCGGGTCCTCCTCGGTCAGGGCCCGGGCCAGGTCACCGGCCCAGGGTGCCCACACCCCGTTGAACCTGCCTCGGGGTTCGAGAGCATGGCCGGCCGCTTCGAGTTCGACGATGGCTTCCTTCGTACGGCCTTCGGCCAGCAGCAGCCGACCGCGGACGCACGGGCCGTCGGGCAGCACCATCGCGCTCGGGTAGGGCGCGCCGAAGGCGTAGCGGTCGGCGATCTCGCGGGCCTCGGTGACCCGGCCCCGGGCGACCAGGGTGTCGATGAGCAGGCAGGCCGCGTCCCAGTGGACCGGAAGTCCGCTGCCGACGCGGTCGGCGAGGCGCAGTCCTTCGCGCAGGAAGCCCTCGGCCTCGGCGAGACGTCCGCGTCGGCGGTGGACCAGTCCGAGCAGGGTGTGCGCGAACGCGAGGTGCGCGCCGCTCCAGCCGGAGATCTCGAAGGCGCGGACGGCCTCGCCGAAGAGTTGCTCGGCCCGGTCGAGATGGTCGGTGAAGGCGTAGGTGATGCCGACGAGGGTCGGCAGTTCGAAGCCCCACTCCGAGTCGGTCCAGCCCAGTCCCCGGGCGGGGTGGCCGTCGACCAGGGCGCGTTCGCAGAGATCGACGATCAGCTGGGAGTTCTCGCCGCGCAGCATGGCGTCGAAGGCGCGGAGCGTGAGCAGGGCGCGCTCGGCGTTGTCGCGGCCCTGCAGGTGGTCGGCGTTCCGTGCGAGGCGGCCGGATCGGCCGGGGCCGTCCTCCTCGCCCGCCTGCATGCCCTCCCAGAGGAAGTGGGCCGCCTGGAGCCGCATCAGGCCGGGGCCCGGGGCGGTGCGGGCGGCCTCCGCGGCGAGGGCGCTCGCCGCTTCCTTGAGCTGGTTGTTGTGCGAGTGCGCGGCCGCGAGCCGGTAGGTGGCGTCGACCCGCTGGTCGACGTCGAGTCCGGGCATGTCGAGGGCGTCGCGCAGGTGCTGGACGGTGGTGGCCGGGGAGCTGAGCAGGGTGGCGCAGCCCAGTTCGTACAGCAGGGTGGCCTTCACGCGTTGACGCGGTGGCTCCTGCAGGGCTCGTTCGAGGCAGCGGCGGGCGGCTTCCGGGGCACCGACGGCGAGGTGCTGTTTGGCCGCTTCGCGGAGCTGCTCGACCAGTTCCTGGTCGTCGTCCGGGTGCACTTCGAGCAGGTGGCGGGAGGCCGCCGCGGGGCCGAGTCCCGCGCGGGTGATCGCCCAGGCGGCGCGGCCGTGCATGGCGGTGCGGGTGGCCGGCGGGATGGACCGGTACACCGCGCTCGCGATGAGCGGGTGGACGAACTCCAGCGGATCGAAGCCGGTGACGATACGGGCCTCGCGCAGCCGCGCCGTGCAGTCGGCGGCCTCGGCGGAGCTCATGCCGGCCAGGGTGGCGGCGAGGTCCTGGGAGATGTCGGTGCCGAGGACGGCGGCGGCCCAGGCGAACCGGTTGGCGTTGGTGCCGAGTCGTTCGAGCCGGGCCACGAGGCCGCTGCCGCGGGCCGAGGCGCCGAGCTCGCGCAGCAGTCCGGCCGACTCCTCCAGCGGTGCCAGTTCGCGGTCCTGGACCTTGGCGACGAGTTCGACAGCCTCGTAGGGGTTGCCGCCGGTGACGGCCCACACCTCTCGGCAGAACGGGTCGTCGGCGTGTTCGCCGAGGGCCGCGCGGACCAGTTCCGCGGTGGCGTCGGGGGTGAGGGCGCGCAGCGCGACCCGGACCTGGGAGGGGTGGGCGCTGCCGAGTCCGCTCTCCTTCTGCCGCGCGGCCAGCTCTTCCGGCCGGTGTGCCTGGACCACCAGGACGGGCAGTTCGCCGAGGCGGGCGGTGAAAGAGGCGAGCCAGGCGAGGGATTCGCCGTCCGCCCAGTGCGCGTCGTCGATGATGAGCAGCAGCGGACGGTGACTCAGCCGGGACGCGAGCCGGGCCACCACGAAGTCGAGGCCGTCCCGCACACCTTGCGGATCGGGCTGCGGGCCGGTCGGCTCGGCCAGTCCGAGGGCGGGTGCGGCGATCTCGAACCAGGACCCGAACAGGGCCCGCACCTCGTCGGGCGGGAACCGGTCGAGTGCTGGTTGCAGCAGTTGGCGCACGACGTGGAACGGGACGGAGGTGACCGTTTCGCCGCCTCTCGCGGACCAGACGGTGCAGCGGTCGGCGGCGATCGTCTGGATCTCGCCGAGCAGTGCTGTCTTGCCGATGCCTGCCTCGCCGCTGAAGATCAGCAGCCCGCCGACGGCCTGGGCGCCACAAAGGGCGTCCACGGCTTGTGTGGCGGCAGCGAGTTCCGGTTCGCGCTCGTACAGCGGCCGGGACGGCTTCATGCCTACCCTCCCCAGGGTGGTGCGGATGGCTTTCGACACTAGTCGTGTCCGGGGGTCCACGGACAGTGGTTCGGACAGTTCGCCGCAGGTGCGGGGCACAATCGTGGCGTGGAAGAGACTGGCAGGGACCGCGACATCGAGGGCCGGGCGCGCAACGCCCGCCCGCGCGACGGGCTGGGACGCCCCCTTCCCTACGGGGCTCCGGGGGTCGAACGGCAGCCGGAGGGGGTGGTCCGTGCCCCGGAGGAGACGGTGCGCGAGGCGCAGCGGCTGCTGGACGCGGGAATGCCGTTCCATGCGCACGAGGTGTTCGAGGACGCGTGGAAGTCGGGCCCGGTGGCGGAGCGGGAGTTGTGGCGCGGTCTCGCGCAGCTGGCCGTGGGGCTGACCCATGCGGCCCGGGGCAATGCGACGGGCGGGGCGCGGCTGCTGCGGCGCGGGGCGGCGGCACTCGCGGAGTTCGCCGGGGCCCGGCCGTACGGGATGGGTGTCGACGGGCTGATCGGCTGGGCCGGGGAGCTGGCGGGGCGGGTGGAGGCGGCCGACAGTGACGGGGCGGCCGGTGACGGGGCGCTGCGCGGCAAGCCGGTCGATGCGATCGCCGAGGCGCCGTGTCTGCGGCCCCCGACGCGTTAGCCGGGCCGTGGAACCGAGGGCCGGGATGTGGCCGGGCAGACACCGGAGCCGGGTCATATTGCGCCGCCCGTCGCCCGGAGCGGTGAACAGGGCCGCCCGTACCCATTACGATCGCGCGTCATGAGCATTTCTGACCAGGACCAGGCCGTGGACACCCCGATACCTGTCCCCGAGGCCGGTTCCAAGGCCGGTTCCGAGGCCACTTCCGAGGCCAAGGCCGAGACCGAGCCCCGGGCCGAGACCGCGACCGAGCCTGAGACCGAGGCCGAGACCGCGACCGTGACCGGGACTGTCGCGGGGGCGGAGACGGAGCCGGGTCTGGACACGGAGCCGGAGCTGGAGACGCAGCCGGGGGCGGACGAGGACACCGAGGACCGGAAGCTGACACCGCGCCAGGCGAGACGGCTGCGGATGGTTCTCTCCTCGGTCGGCATGGCCGCGATGGCGGTGGTCCTCGCGCTGCGGATCGCCAGCCGGTCGTCCGTCCTGGTGGTCGGGGTGTACGGGCTCGCGCTGATCCTGTGCGGGATCGTGATCGAGCTGAGCCGCAACGGCCGTACCCGGCTCGGCAGTTGGCTGCTCGCCGTCGGCCTGGTCGCGGCGATCGGCTCGGACTGGCTGCTGATTCCCTGACGTACGGTCAGCGCGCCGAGATCCGTACGGTCCCGCCGTGCGGATCGGCCCGGTCGAGCCAGTCTCCGCGCAGGTGGAACGGGCGGTCCGGTACGGCGGGCAGCAACAACCGCTGCCGGTGGAGCTCCCGGCCGTCCTGGCGGACTAGGAGCAGCGGCGCGGTGAGTCGCCGGTCGGTGCGCAGGGTGAGGCGGCCGTGGAGCGGGAGGTCGCCGGCCGGGCCGACGAGGTTCGGGGCGATCCACCGCAGTGGGGATTCGACCGCGATGGACGGCCGTCCGGTGGGCCACTCGCCGGCTGTCAGGTGGCGCAGTACGGGCGCGGCGACGGCCCGGCCCTCGGCGAGGGCGACGCCCGCGCTCTCCACGCCGTGCAGCAGGTTGCCGACGGCGAAGACTCCGGTGCGGTTCGTGCGGTGGGATGCGTCGTACGCGGGGCCGCGGGTGCCGGGGTCGAGGGTGATCTCGCCGCGCCGGGCCAGTTCGTGGTCGGGGATCCAGTCGCCGGTGAAGACGACGGTGTCGCAGCGCAGGGTCGCGGTCCGGCCGTCGTGGTGCCGCACCAGGACCCCGGTGAGCCGTTCCCGGCCGGTCAGGGCGGTGAGGGTGGTGCGGCCGAGGACCGGGGTTCGGTCGCCGGTCCGGGTCAGGGCGGTGAGCCGGGAAACCGGCCGGTCGCTGACCACGGCGACGACGTCCACGCCCGCGATGCGCAGGGTGTCGGCCGCGGCACGGCTGATGGGCCCGTCGCCGATGACGACGGCCCGGGTGCCGATGCGTTGCCGGTACAGGTGGACGGCCTGCTGGAGCTCGCCGGTGGTGTAGACGCCGGGCGGGCGGCTGCCGGGGACCAGGCGGGCGCTGCGGGGGCGTTCGCGGGCGCCGGTGGCGAGAATCACCGCGCGGGCGGTGATCCGTTCGAGGCCGGTGGGTGCGGTGGTGTCCACGGTCAGCGGTCCGGCCCAGCCGGTGACGGTGACTCCGGTACGCAGTGTGGCTCCGGCGCGTTCGGCGGCGGCCACGCAGCTCCGGGCGTACGCGGGCCCGGTCGCGCCTCCCCGGCCCATGGTGTGGCCGCCGAATCCGCCGTGGTGGCAGTGGCGGGGGATGCCGCCGGCGGCCTGTTCGCGTTCCAGGATCTCGACCCGGCCCGCGCCGGACGCGGCGAGTTCGGCCCCGGCGCCGAGGCCGGCCGGGCCGCCCCCGACGATCAGCACGTCGACGGTCCGCTCGTGCCGGGTCATGACCGGGCTTCCTCGAAGAGTGCGCGGACCGCGGCCCCGCAGTAGAACCCCTGGCAGCGCCCGTTCCCGGCTCTCGTCCTGCGGCGCAGACCGTCCGGGGAGCGCGGCGGCACCGGGCCGGCCAGTGCGTCCCTGATCTCGCCCGCGGAGACCCGCTCGCAGTGGCAGACCAGCGTGCCGTACGCGGGGTCGGCCGCGACGCGTTCGGCGTCCTGGTACGGGCGCGGGAAGGCCTCGCCGAGGTTGGGCATGGTGACGGGCGGCAGTTCGGACGGGGTGCCGAGATCGAGGCCCGAGTCGCCGAGCAGGTCGACGACGTGTGCGGCGATGGCCATGGAGGCGGTGAGTCCGGTGGAGCGGATGCCGCCGACGGTGATGTGGCGCCGCTCCGGCCGGGACTTGATGCGGTAGTCCTCCTGGCCGGTCGCGGCACGGAGTCCGGCGTAGACGGCGGTGACTTCCTCGTCGAGCAGTGCGGGCAGGATGCGGCGGCCCTTCTCGCGCAGCAGGGCGATCGCGCCGGCGGTCGAGCCGGTGGCGGTCTTGTCGTCGAGGTCCTCGGCGGTGGGGCCGAGCAGCACATTGCCGAAGACGGTCGGTGCGACCAGTACGCCCTTCCCGGCGGCGGTGGGCACCGGCAGCAGGATGTGGTCGACGAGATCGCGGGCGAGCTTGTCGAAGACGATGAGCTGGCCCCGGCGCGGGGTGACGGTGAAGTCGTCGTGGCCGAGTTCCCGGTCGAGTTCGTCGGCGTGGAGTCCGGCGGCGTTGATCAGGTGGCGGGTGCGCAGCGGCCCCCGGGTGGTGGTGAGGGTGTGGACTTCGTCGTCGCTGTCGATGTGCCGTACCCGGCAGTTGAGGTGCAGATGGACTCCGGCGCGTACGGCCTGGATGGCGTAGGCGAGCGGGGTGGTCCAGGGGCAGATGATGCTCTCGTCGGGGATTTCGAGCGCTCCGAGGGCGCCCGGTCCCAGATGGGGTTCGCGGGCGCGCAGTTCCCCGGCGTCCAGGAGGCGTGCCGCGCGGTAGTCGTTCCGCTCCGCCTTCGCCAACAGGGCGGGCAGTGCGGCCAGTTGTTCTTCGTCCCAGGCGACGAGCAGGGCTCCGACGCGTTCGACGGGGATGCCGGTCTCGGCCGCGTACGCGCGGAGTCTGTGCTGCCCCTCGCGTACGAGCCGGGCTTCCAGGGAGCCGGGTACGGCGTCGAATCCGGTGTGCAGGATGGCGGTGTTGGCCTTCGACGTGCCGTTGCCGATGTCGTCGGAGGCGTCCAGGAGTGCGGTGCGCAGCCGGTAGCGGGCCAGTTCGCGGGCGATTGCGGCGCCGACGACGCCCGCGCCGACGACGGTCACGTCGTAGGGCTGGGTGCCGGACGGCTCGTCGGCGGTGAGTTCACCGGCCGTGGTGATCGTGAGGGGCATCGGGTGGCTCTCGTACGTCTCAGGCATGGTCCAGCAGGGTCTGTACGGCGGTCCGGAACCCGGCGAGCCGTTCGGCCGCCTCGTCGGCGCCGATCCGGGGTTCGTACACGGCGGCGGGCTTCCAGTCGGGCAGGGCCTGCCGGACGGGGAGTCGCGGGTCGAGGCCGAGCCGGGCGACGGCTCCGACGCCGAGTGCGGTGACGTCGGGCAGTGCGGACACCTCTACGGGCCGTTGCAGCAGGTCGGCCTGGGTCTGCATGAGGAGTCCGGAGCGGGTCAGGCCGCCGTCGACGCGGAGCGAGGTCAGTGGTGAGCCGAGATCGGTGGCGACCGCCTCGGTGAGTTCGACGACCTGGGCAGCGATGCCTTCGCACAGGGCGCGCACCAGATGACCCCGGGTGGTGCCGAGGCCGAGGCCGGTCACCGATCCGCGCAGGTCGCCGCGCCACCAGGGGGCGGCGAGTCCGGCGAGTGCCGGTACGAAGGTGACGCCGCCGGAGTCGGGCACGGACGCCCCGACCGGGTCGAGGTCGGCCGCGCCGGAGATCACCCCCAGGCCGGTGAGCCAGTCGACGGCGGACGCGGCGGTGTAGACCTGCCCGTCGAGGCAGTAGCTCGTACGGCCGCCGAGCCGCCAGGCGACGCAGCTGACCAGTCCGGTGGAGCCGCGGCGCGGGACGGGCCCGGTCTGGGCGAGCAGGAAGGCGCCCGTTCCGTAGGTGCATTTGGCGTTGCCCGGGTCCAGGGCGTTCTGGGCGAGCAGCGCCGCCTGCTGGTCGACGAGCAGCCCGGTCAGCGGGAGTTCGCCGCCGAAGGCGGTCGTCGTGCCGACCGTGCTGTCGCAGTCGACGACGTCGGGCAGTGCCTCGTCGCCGAGGCCGAAGACTTCCAGGGCCCGGGGCGACCAGCCGGCCCGGTCGAGGTCGAGCAGTTGGGTGCGGCCCGCTGTGGCCACGTCGGTGACGAACGCGCCGGTCAGCTGGTGGACGAGCCAGGAGTCGCTGGTGGTGACGACGCCCTCGCGGGTGAGTTCCCGGCGGATCCAGGCCATCTTCGGGGCGGCGAAGTACGGGTCGAGCGGAAGCCCGGTGAGGCCGGTCAGCTCTTCGTCGTACGAGGTGAGTTCGGTGCAGATCGAGGCGGCGCGCCGGTCCTGCCAGACGATCGCGTCGGTGAGCGGCCGTCCGGTTTCCCGGTCCCAGGCGAGCACCGTCTCGCCCTGGTTGGCGAGGCCGACCGCGACTACGGGTTCGGCGGCTTCCCGTAACGCCCGGCGGCCGGCTTCGACGACCGAGCCGAGCAGTTCGGCGGGGTCGGCCTCGACCACTCCCCCGGCGCCGTGCCGCGGTCTCACCGGCACGGAAGCGGAACCGATCACACCGCGCTCGGGGCAGATCACCAGAGCCTTCGTCCCCGACGTGCCCTGGTCCACGGCGAGTACCGGGCCTGTCATCGACTCTCCAGTGGTGCGGAAGCTCTGCGGCTTGAACGGAATCGTGATCACTGAACTCGACGCCCAGAGTGGTGCAGACCACCGCGTACGTCAAGGGCCGTCCGGGACGCGACCGGAACAACCAGTACATCTTTCAACGTCCTGGTGAACCAACCGACTTGAGTAAGATCCGCGAATCGGTCCGGGGTTCGGAGCGACTGGCCTTACACTCACCGCCGAGCAACAACCGGACGCTTTAGGGCAGTTCGATTTTCAACAGCTGCTTCACCCCCCACGTCCTTGAGGATTGATGAGACCGACACCCTGCCCCGAGCCCCCGACCACCGGTGCCCCGGCCTTCCGCAGCTGCACGGGCTCCACGCCACCAACGGGTTGCGTGACGTGCTGAGGAGATCTCCCGACCGTCATATGCCGGCCTGTCGCTCAGGGACAGGACGAGTCCATGGCCAACAGTGATTTCCGGCCGGTCTACCACCCGGCCGGCCATGACAACGATCTGCGGGTCGCGTTACAGGACTTGCGCACCGGACGCTGGATGTCCATGCGCAATCTGCTGGAGAGCACCCCGGACTGGACCCTGTGGACCCAGCGCACCCAGGTGCTCGGAGCGGTCGCCGCCGGTTCGGACGCGGTGCAGGCCTGGCTGGCCGAGGACCCCCGGAGCACCGCCGCCGCGGTGATGCACGCGCGGGTCGTCGTCGAACGGGCGGTGCGCGCCCACCGCGAGGCCCACCACCGGGCCCAGGAACTGTGGTCGGAGGCCTGGCAGGCGTGCCGGACGGCGGCGAACGCCTCGCCCGCGGACCCGGTGCCCTGGGTGTGCCTGCTCGCCCTGTCCCAGCTCGACGAACACCAGCAGCTGGAGGAACACCGGCTGCACCCGCCGGGGCCGATGCTCTTCCCCGGTCCGTGGGGACTGCTGGCCGAGGCCGACAAGCGCGATCCGTGCAACCGCGAGGCCTACCACCGGATGCTCCAGTTCGTGTACGCGCGAAAGGCCGGAGGATCGCTCTCGGAGGCCGTCAACTTCGTCCAGTGGGCCGCCTCCGCGGCACCGGACGGCTCCGCGCTGCACGTGCTGCCGCTGTATGTGCGGGTCGAGCGCTACCGCCGCGAGCAGGGCCACGAGAAGGCCCTGGACCTGCACTGGGTCACCGAGGACGCGGAACGGGACGCGGCCCGTGCGCTGGAGCTCTGGTTCCGTCGCACACCACCGATCTCGCACTCCCTGCTCGATCTCAACCACCTGGCCCACGCCCTGTGGGGAGCCCTCCAATTCGCCGACGCCGCAATGGTGTTCGAGGAGCTCGGCCCCTATTTCACCTCGGTTCCATGGGTGTACCGCACACGGGGCCGCAAGGGCCCCGGAGACGCGGAGGACGTCTTCCTGCGCGCCCGCAGCCGCTGCCTCTCCGTCTCCCGCGGCCCCGGACGGGGGCCGCAGCGCTGAGCGACGGCACCGCGATGCCCTGTGCCCGCCCCGTCCCGAACCGATGACCGACCGTCCCTTTTCACCACCGCTCATGGAGGTTTTCCCGATGTCCATATCCACCCCGACCCAGTCGGGTGCGGAGGCAACCCCGCCGAAGGACGAGGAGGAGCGGCTGCGCGAACTCGGCTACCAGCCGGTGCTCGCCCGCCGCATGGGAGGCTTCGGCAACTTCGCCATCAGCTTCTCCGTCATCTCGATCCTGTCCGGCTGCATGACCCTGTACGGCTTCGGCATGTCGACCGGTGGTCCGGCCGTGATGCTCTGGGGCTGGGCCGGTGTCGGGCTCTTCGTGCTCTGCGTCGGCATGGCGCTCGCCGAGGTCACCAGTGCGTACCCGACCTCGGGGGCGCTGTACTACATGGCCGACCGGCTCGGCGGCCGCAAGTGGGGCTGGTACACCGGCTGGCTGAATCTGCTGGGTCTGCTGGGCGCGATCGCGGGCATCGACTACGGTGCGGCGCTGTTCACCGGCGCGCTGATGAACCTCCAGTGGGGATTCACCCCCACACCGGGCAAGACAATGATCATTTTTGTCTGCATCCTGCTGCTGCACGCCGTGCTGAACCTCTTCGGTGTCCGCCTCGTCAGCGTGCTCAACTCCATCAGTGTGTGGTGGCACCTCGCCGGTGTCGCGGTGATCGTCACCGTGCTGGCGATCGTGCCCTCGCACCACCAGTCGCCGTCGTTCGTCTTCACCGAGTTCGTCAATGACACCGGCTGGCACAACCCGTTGTACGTGGCGGCGATCGGTCTGCTGCTCGCGCAGTACACCTTCTGCGGCTACGACGCCTCGGCCCACCTGTCGGAGGAGACGTCGAACGCCTCCGTGACGGCGGCCAAGGGCATCGTCCGCGCGATCTGGGTCTCCTGGATCGCCGGCTTCGTGCTGCTGGCCGGGCTGACCTTCGCCATCCAGGACTACGCGGGCACCCAGAAGAGCGCCACCGGGGTGCCGCCGGCCCAGATCCTGATCGACGCGCTGGGCACCTCCGGGGCCACCGCGATGCTGCTGATCGTGATCGCGGCCCAGCTGTTCTGCGGCAACGCCGAGGTCGCCGCCGCGAGCCGGATGGTGTTCGCGTTCAGCCGGGACAACGCCCTGCCGGGTTCGGCGCTGTGGCGCAAGGTGAGTGCGCGCACCCAGACGCCGGTCAACGCGGTGTGGTTGTCGGTCGTCGTGGCCGGGGTGCTCGCGCTGCCCTCGCTGTACTCCGCCACCGCGTACGGTGCGGTGACCGCGATCAACGTCATCGGCATCACGCCCGCCTACGCGATCCCGATCTTCCTGAAGCTGCGTTCCGGGAGCCGGTTCGAACGCGGGCCGTGGCATCTGGGCCGCTGGAGCAAACCGATCGGCTGGATCGCCGTGGTGTGGGTCGCCATCGTGACCGTGCTGTTCCTGCTCCCGCAGTCCTCCCCGGTGACGGTCGACTCGATGAACTACGCGTCGATCGCACTGATCGCGGTGCTGGCCCTGGCCACCGTGTGGTGGTTCGTCGCCCGCCGTTCGTACAGCACGCCTTCGGCGTACGGGAACGCACGCGAGCAGGCCGAGATCGAGGAAGGCATCGTCTGATCCGGCCCGACTCCCGCCGGCCCTTCCGGAGCCGCCCGGCCGACAGGCCGCGGCCCGGGAGGGCCGCGTGCTTGTCGGGCCCACCCCGAGCGGTGCCCCGGCACTACGGCAGCCAGAGGCAGGCGGCGGCCAGGAGCGCCACCGTCGCCCCGCCGGTGAGCACCGGCACATTGCCCAGCCAGGCGGCGAGCGCACCGCCACCGAGCGCACCGATCGGCACCGTGCCGATGAGCGCGGCCTGCAGGACCCCGGCAACGCGGCCCTGGAGTTCGGGCGGTGTGATCAGCTGCTGGGTGGTGGTCATGGAGATGGCCCAGACCGTGGCCGCGAGACCGAAGACGAACTGGTACGCCAGCAGCGCCGGGAAGCCCGGGCCCAGGGATGCGCCCGGGATCAGGAAGATCGCGAGGGCGGCCACCACGGCGCAGATCCGGGTCGCCGCGGCCAGCCCGATGGTGGCGGCGAACCGGCCGGCCAGCAGCACTCCGAGTACGGTGGCGACGCTGAACGCGGCGTAGACCGTCCCCAACTGCCAGGCCGGCAGCCCGAGATCGCGGGTGGCATAGAGCACGAAGAGCGCGTCGGCGGCTCCGCTGCCGAGATTGAACCCGGCCCCCGCGAGCACCTGTCGGCGCAGCACCCGCTCACCGCGCACCACTTCGAGTCCGGCACGCAGCGCGGCCGTTCGGGACTCCTTCTCGTGACGGGCGTGCCGGACCGGGGAGTTGAGTGTCGCGGGCAGACCGAGGAGCAGCAGCGCTTCGATCCCGTACGCCACGCAGGCGGCCAGCAGTGCGGTGGAGGCCCCGGTCAGGCCCACCAGGACACCGCCGAGGGCGGGGCCGCCGATCTGCCCGGTGGTACGGGCTCCGGTCAGCGCGGAGTTGGCGGAGAGCAGCTGCTCGGGGTGCACGACCCTGGGCAGGGCCGCCTGAAGGGCGACGGCCAGCATGGAGGTCAGTGCGCCGGACGCGGTGGCCACCAGGTACAGCTGGGGCAGCCCGAGCCGTCCGAGGGCGTCCGCCACGGGTACGGAGCCGACGACCAGCACCTGAAGAACGGTGAGGAGCACGGTCAGTCCACGCAGCCGTGCCCGGTCGACCAGTACCCCGGCGAACGGGCTGAGCAGCGCACCGGGGAGGTAGCTCAGCGCCATCAGTGCGGAGGCGCCGAAGGGCCCCGCCCCCAGCCGGGTGACGGCGAGCAGCGCGAGGGCCAGGGTGGTGACCTGGCGCCCGACGGAGCTGGCGATCTGTTCCCCGCACAGCAGCGCGAACGGCCGGTGGCGCAGCAGCGCGCGCCCGGCTCGCCGCGGCTGTCCGGTGCCGGGGGGACGGGCACCGGCGGCAGGGGGCGGCGGGTCGGGCTGCTGCTCCATCCCGTTCAGATGTCGGTGCAGGGGACGGGCCACCGGCGGATGCGCGGCGGCAGGGCCACCGCCCAGCCGTCGGTCACCCGGGCGAGGCGCTCGGCCGCCAGCAGGTCCACCGCTTCCCGGCCGACGGCGTCCAGCGCGGCCACGGCGGTGGGGTCCTGGACGGTGCGGAAGGCGGCGAGCAGATCGGGATCGTCGATCGTGAAGCGGGCCGCGGCCGACGGCTCCCGGCGGTCCATGACGGTGACGAAGTCCGGTCCGCGCCGGTGGTAGAGCTGTCCGTAGGCGTGGCGCTCCCGCCAGGTGGTGAGCTCCGCCGGTTCGCCGGGCAGGGGGCCGGGGGCCGGCAGGTGGCGCAGCAGACCGGCCGTCCCGGCCACCTCGTGCGCGGGCCCGGTGAACAGCGGGTCGTCGGTCGCCGGAAGCCAGCGCACCACGAGGTCGTGGCTCTGGCACTCGCGCAGGAACCGGACCGCTTCCGCCGCCGGGCGGCCGCCCGCCCCCAGCCGCAGCGGTTCGTCGACCGTCACCAGCCGTCCGCGGATCCGGTGCGGCACCCACCCGGCCGGCAGGGCGGGCGCGGTGCGGGTCGGGGGTGCGGGCAGGGGGCTCATCCGGCGGCCTTCTCTCCGTTGTCCGGCGTGCCCGATGCCCCGCCGGCCGTCCCGTCCGGCGCCTGGGCGCGCTCGACCGACCGGACCGGTACGTGCCAGGTGGGCAGCGACACGTAGGAGCGCCCGTCGTCGAAGAGGAGTCCCAGCGCGACCGTTTCGCGGAGCCACGCGTCCAGCTCCGCTCCGGTCGGCGGGTCCCCGTCGGCCGTGAGCAGCCGGTGCAGTGCGCTCCGGGTGCGGCCCGCTTCCAGGTGGCGCAGGGCGGCGGCGTGCCAGCCGGTCAGCCGGTGGGTGCGGCGCGGCCAGCCGTGGCGCCGGTCGTGGACGAGGAGCGTCTCGTCGCCGGTGGGCTGTTCCAGGACCAGGGTCGAGGCGGGATGGCCGGTGTACCAGTCGCGGGCCGCGGCCTTCAGCCGCGCCTCGGTCCCGCCGCCGATCCCGGCGGGCGGGGTGTCGAAGAGGTAGACCAGATCGGCCAGTTGGTCCTCGGGCAGGTCGTAGACATGGCGGTACATCTCGGCGGGACGGCGTTGCGGAAAGCCGAGCGCGGGGTTGGCGAAGTTGGGGCTGAACCGCTCCAGTTGGATGCGGTGGGCGCCGCCGGGCGGCTGGAGGTGGACGAGCGCCGGCATCTGGTCGATGACGGAGGCGTAGTCCTGGTCGGTCTCCCCGGGGAATCCGTACAGGTAGTTCCAGGAGCAGGTGAGCGAGTGGTTCTCGCACTCGCGCAGGGTCCGGATGTTGCGGGAGCCGCTGACGCCCTTGTCCATGAGGTCCAGGGCCCTGTTGCTGAGGCTCTCGATGCCGGGCTGGATGTGGACCGAGCCGGCGCGGGCGAGCAGTTCCAGTTGCTCGGCGGTGAGGTTGGACTTGACCTCGTAGTGCATGCGCAGGTCCCAGCGGCTCTCGGCGGCGAGCGGGAGGAAGTCCTTGAAGTAAGCCATGTCGATGATGTTGTCGACGGTGACGATGTCCAGGATGCGGTGACGCCGGACCAGGCGGTCGACCTCGTCCCAGAGCCGGTTTCCGGGTTTGGCCCGGAAAGTCATCGCCGAGCCGTTGAGCCCGCAGAAGGTGCAGTGGTGCTTCTCGCCCCACCAGCAGCCCCGGGCCCCCTCCACCACCAGTTTCGGGTGGACGTACTCGGCGACCGGGGAGGCGTCGACGGCCTGCTGCCAGAGGTCGTAGTCGGGCGAGGGGATGTCGGCGGGTGCGACGGTGCGCCGGGACTCCTCGTTGGCGCGCGACTCCTGCCCGTCCCACCAGCAGAGTCCGGGGACGTCGGCGGGCGCGGTGCCCGCGTCGATGTGGGTGAGCAGGGCGGGCAGGGCGTACTCCCCCTCGCCGCGCACCACATGGTCGACGAAGCGGTGGTTGCGGTGCAGTGCGTGGCCCATCGGGCCGTCGCAGTTGCTTCCGCCGAACACCACGGTCAGTCCGGGGCGGCGCCGTTTGAGTTCCGCCGCGAGCGCCAGTGAGGAGACGTTCTGCATGAACGTGGTGGTGAAGCCCACGACATCGGGGGCCTCGTCGAGTATCGCGTCCGCGCTCTCCTCGATGAACTCCGCCGCGTGGACCCGCATCGCGGTCGCGGTGGAGATGTCGGTCCCGCGCCGTGCGGCGTACTCCTTGAGCTGCGCCACACCCCATTCGGGGTCGTTGTACAGGACGCCGGAGAACACCCAGTCCCCGAGTCCGTCAAAGATCGATTCGCTGCCGACCGCGACATGGTCACCGGGGCGCAGCGCCCCCTTCGAGCGTTCCAGCAGGAATTCCGCCCAGCGCAGGGAGCCGTGGAACTCGCGCACCTCGTCGTCCGGCCGGGTCCGGTCCAGCAGCGCGTGCAGCAGCCCCACCTGGAGCGAGGGGAGTTCGATCGGCTGCCAGGGCATGGTCACCAGATGTATTCGCACTGAGCCTCCCACGGCACGGTGGCGGACGCCGGGCCGCGCCCGGCGTCCGCCCTTCTCGTCGCTGTCCGGCCGGACCGGAGCATTGCGGTTCAGCGCGTCGGACGTTTCTCGATCGTCTGCCGTTCGCGGTTCTTCGCTTCTTCCTCGCGGACCACGACCTTCTTGATCTCCATGTGCCCCTCCCCTCGGCGTTCGGTCTCAAGTCCGTTGACGTTAGGTCGCGTTGTGACGCAGTGGCAAGGGTGCCTGCTGGGGCCGGTGGGGCGTACTGGGCGTTCCGGGGCCGTGGCCGGCCGGGGACCGATCGCTATGCTGCGTGCCGAGCGCTCACCGGAAGCGCTCAAACGAACAGTGCGCGGCGGTACGGCGAGGGGGCCAGCAGCATGCGGGAGCCGGTTGAACTCAGGCGGCAGCGGATCCTGTCGGTGGTGGAGTCGCGCGGCGCCGTCAAGGTCAGCGCCCTCGCGGCCGAGCTCGACGTCTCGGTGGTCACGGTCCGGCGGGACGTGGAGGAGCTGGCCCGGGAGGGGCGGCTGCGCCGCGGGCACGGGGTGGCCCGTCCGGTACGGGAGCCGGTCCCGACCGCCGCGGTCCCGGCGGCCCGGGGCAAGGAGCCGGGCGGGGACGCCGGGGCGGTCGCCCTGGTCGTCCCGGAGCGGCACACGTACCTGTACGAGACCCTGCACGGCGCCCGCTCCGTCCTGGAGGAGTCCGGGATCCGGATCGCCCTGCACATCGCGCCGCCGTCGGCCGGTGCCGAACGTCCGCTGGTGGAGCGGGCGCTGGCGGACGGGGCGCGCGGGTTGCTGATCGCGCCGCGCTGGCGCAGCGCCCGCTCGGAGGAGCTGGACTACGGCTGGCTCGCGAACGTGGGGGTGCCGACCGTGCTGATGGAGCGGCGGCCCCGGCCGGGCAGCGCGCTGCACGCCCTGGACTCCGTCTGTTCCGACCACTGGTACGGGATCCATCTCGCCGTGGACCATCTGGTGTCGCTGGGGCATCGCCGGATCGTGCTGGCCGCCCGGGACGACAGTCCGACGGCGCGCAGCATCCGTACCGCGTTCGCCGAGATCGCGGCGGCCCGTCCGGAGGTGGCGCAGTGGTCGGTGGTGCTGAGTTCCTCGCAGGCCGTACCGGGCCCGGACACCCCCGCCCCGGCGGGGGCCCGCGGGCCCGCCGGGGCGGGCGACGGCCGTGCCGTGCTCGACCTCGCCGCGCTGCTGCGGGAGCAGGGCGTGACGGGCGCCGTGCTGCACGGCGACGTGGACGCGCTGATGCTGGTGCAGCGGCTGGCGGAGAGCGGTGTCGAGGTGCCCCGGGACTGTTCGGTGGTGGCGTACGACGATGTGGTCGCGGCGCTCGGCAGCCCGCCGCTGACGGCGGTGGCGCCGCCGAAGGCGGAGATCGGACGGGCGGCCGCCGAACTGCTGCTCCACCGGCTGTCGGGCGGAGCGGGCGCGAGCGGTCCGGTGCGCCGCACGGAGCTGCTGCCCACGCTGAAGGTGCGTGGATCGGCCCAGGAGCCGCCCCGCTCCATCGACTGATCGTTTGACCGCTTTTATTTTCTTCTGAGCGATCTCTTGACCAAGTAACGATCAGCCGATCAGGATTCCCCGTGAGCCGTTTCAGCAGCCGCGGGAGGCGCACATGCCCGGACGACAGAGCCGTCGATCCGTGCTCGCCACGATCGCCGCCCTGCCGTCGGCAGCTGCGCTCGGCGCCTGCGGCGGCGGGACGTCGGCGGCGGTTGCCACGCGCGGCACCGGCGCCGCGGCAGACGGGGGCGGCAGGCGCCCCACCCGCATCACGTTCTGGTCCGCGCTGCGCGGCAGCCAGGACGTGGTGGACGCGTTCAACCGCACCCACGACACCGTCCAGGTCGACTTCCAGCAGGTCCCGGCGGGCTCGATGGGCGGGTACGCCAAGCTCAGCAACGCCGCCCGGGCGGGCAACGCCCCGGACGTCGCGACGATCGAGTACCCCCAGATCCCCGGCTTCGCCATCGACGGGGTCGCCCGGGACATCACCGGCCTGGTCGGCGACCGGCTGCGCGCCGCGCTGCTGCCGCAGGCGCTCGGCCTGACCACCTTCGACCGGCGGGTCTTCGGCGTGCCGCTGGACGTCGAGCCGATGGTGATGCACTACCGCACCGACCTGTTCGCCGAGTACGGCCTGCCGGTCCCACGCACCTGGGCGGAGTTCGAGGAGGTGGCCCGGACGGTGCGCCGCAAGGCCCCCGGCCGCCGCCTGGCGGCCTTCGCCACGGACGGCGCCCCGCAGTTCGCCTCGTTCGCCTGGCAGGCCGGTGCCCAGTGGTTCGACACCCGGGCGGGCGCCTGGAACGTGTCGTTCGCCGACGCGCCGAGCCGCCGCGTCGCCGCGTACTGGCAGCGGCTGATCGACCAGGACCTGGTCGTCGTGAACGCGGTCGACGGCCGGCAGTACGACGCCCAGATCGGCGGCGGCCGGGTCCTCACCCGGCTCAGCGGCGCCTGGGAGGCCGGAGCGCAGATGAACGCCCGGCCCGCGCAGAAGGGAAAGTGGGCCGTCGCGCCGCTGCCCCAGTGGAGCCCGTCCGCCGCCGTGCTCGGCACCCACGGCGGGTCCACCTTCGCGGTCACCTCCGGCAGCAGGCACCCGGAGGCCGCCATGGAGTTCATCGAGTGGCAGGTCTCGCACCCCGACGCGCTGCGCGCCCGGCTCGCCGGCGGCACCAGCAGCCAGTACCCGGCCGCCCCCGGCCTGGTGGCCGTCGGCCGGAGGGCCTTCGACCGCGGCTACTACAACGGTCAGGACCTCTACGCGCTCTTCGAGCAGGAGGCGCACAAGATCCGGGACGGCTGGACATGGGGGCCGCGGATGTCCGCCTCGCTGAAGGTGATGCAGGACGGCTTCGCCCGGGTGGGCGGCGGCCGGGGCTCGGTGATCGACGCCGTGCGCGCGACCCAGCGGGGCACCATGCCGGATCTCAGGGCCCTGGGCCTGGCCACCACCGAGCACAGCACCTGACCGAGCCCCCTTCACCCCAAACCGGCAGCAGCCCCCTTCACCGGCGGCAGACCTCCCAGCAGCAGAGAGGCAGGTGACACCATGACCAGCCCGATCACCACCCCCGCTTCCGCCCCCTCGCGCCCTCCCGTACCCCCGTCGGGGACCTCTCCGGTGCCGCCGCCGGCCGCCGCATCGGCACGCCGGGCCCGCAGGCACGCCCGGCGCCGGGAGCTCGGCGCGTGCGGCGCCCTGATGACCCCCTTCTTCATCCTTCTCGTGACGGTTTTCCTGATCCCCGTCGGGACGGCCCTGTGGCTCAGCTTCTTCGGCGCCGACCAGCCCGGGCTCGGCTTCGGCCCGGAACGCACCGTCTTCGTCGGGCTGCGCGGCTACACCGCCGTGCTGACCGACCCGACGTTCCTCGGCGGACTGGGCACCGTCGTCCTGTACTGCCTGATCTACATCCCGCTGATGGTGACCGGCGCCCTCGCGCTCGCCCTGCTGCTGGACTCCGGGGTGGTACGGCTGCGGTCCTGGGCCCAGCTCGGGCTGTTCCTGCCGCACGCGGTGCCCGGCATCATCGCGGCCGTCATCTGGCTGTACCTGTACACCCCGGGGCTCAGCCCGGTGATCGACCTGCTGGCCGGGGCCGACATCACCGTCGACTTCCTCGGTGTGCACACCGTGCTGCCGTCGATCGTGAACATCGCGCTGTGGAGCAATCTCGGCTACAACATGGTCGTCTTCTACGCCGCCCTCCAGGCCGTACCGCGCGAGGTGATCGAGGCATCGGTGGTCGACGGCGCGGGTCCGGTCCGTACCGCGCTCCAGGTGAAGGCACCGCTGGTGCGTTCGTCGATCGTGATGGTCGCGATGTTCACCCTGATCTTCGCCCTGCAACTGTTCACCGAACCGATGCTGCTGAGCCAGGCCACACCGATGATCGGCTCTCGGTTCTCGCCCAGCATGTACATCTACGACGCGGCGTTCACCCGTAACAACTACGGCCTCGCCGCGGCCGCCTCGGTCGTCCTGCTCGTCTGCACGATCGCGCTCTCCTACGGCGTCACCCACTGGTCCAACCGCGTGGGGGCGCCCGAGGAGGACACCCGGTGAGCGCGGTCTCCGGCCGGACCGCCGCCGCGCGGCGGCCCCGGCTCCTCGGCCGCGCCGTCGTCAACCTCGTCGTCGGCATCTCGGTGCTGTACACACTGCTGCCCGTGCTGTGGCTGGTCCTCGCCGCCTCGAAGGACCGCGACGCCCTGTTCGGCAGCGATGTCCTGTCGCTGGACCACTTCTCCTTCGCACAGAACCTGAAGGACCTGTTCACGATGGACGGCGGACTGTACGGGCGCTGGTACGGAAACAGCCTGCTGTACGCGGTCCTCGGCGCCGCGCTCGGCGCGATGGTGAGCATCGCCTGCGGGTACGCCTTCGACAAGTACCGCTTCGCGCACAAGGAGAAGCTGTTCGCTCTGGTGCTGGCCGCGGTGATGGTGCCGCAGACCGTGCTCGCGCTGCCGCTGTACCTGATGGCGTCCGGCACCGGCCTCGTCAACACCTTCTGGTCGGTCTTCGTCCCGGTGCTCTTCAACCCGTTCGGGGTCTACCTCGGCCGGATCTTCAGCCGGGGCTACGTGCCGGACGAGGTGCTGGAGGCGGCACGGCTGGACGGCGCCGGCGAGCTGGCCGCCTACTTCCGGGTCGCCCTGCGGATGCTGGGACCGGGCCTGGTCACCGTCTTCCTCTTCCAGCTCACGGCGATCTGGAACAACTTCTTCCTGCCGATGGTGATGCTCTCCGACCAGCACCTGTATCCGGTCAGCCTCGGTCTCTACACCTGGAACAGCGCCGCCGTCGTCTCGCCCGAGTACTACCCCGTCGTGATCATGGGTTCGCTCCTCGCGGTCCTGCCGTTGATCCTCGCCTTCGCCCTGCTCCAGCGTTTCTGGAAGTCGGGGCTCACCGCGGGGGCCGTGAAATGACCGGAGCACCGCCACCGTCCCATCCCTCTGCCAGGAGAAAGATGCCCAGGACCAGCCCTGCCTCTTCCGAAGCTCCCCTCACCCCGAACCGGCCGCGCGCCGCCGTGGCCATGAAGCCGGGCGCCGCGACCGCGCTCCTCGACGCCCGGTCCCTGGCCGCGCTCGACGAGGTCTGCGATCTCGCGGACCTCCCCGCCCTCGACGACTTCACCACCGACCGGGCCCGCGCCGTACTGGCGGACGTGGAGATCCTGGTCACCGGCTGGGGCTGCCCGCCGCTGGACGCGGCCGCCCTGGCGGCCGCCCCGCGGCTGCGCGCGGTCGTCCACACCGCGGGCAGCGTCCGCGGACACATCACCGAGGAGTGCTGGGACCGCGGCATCGAGGTGTCGTCGGCGGCCGCCGCCAACGCCCTGCCGGTGGCCGAGTACACCGTCGCGATGATCCTGCTCTCCGGCAAACGGGTCCTGGAACGGGCCCGTGAGTACCGCGCGGAGCGCCGGCGCGACAACTGGCTCGCCACTCCCGCAACGGTCGGGAACCACGGCCGCACCATCGGCATCCTGTCCGCCTCGCTGATCGGCCGGCGCGTCATCGAACTGCTGCGCCCCTACGACCTGCCCGTCCTGCTGCACGATCCGTACGTCACCGACGCGGAGGCCGCGGCGCTCGGTGTGCGGCCGGTCGGCCTCGCGGAACTCTTCGCGCAGAGCGACGTGGTGAGCGTCCACACCCCGCTGCTGCCGTCCACCCGCGGGCTCGTCGACCGTGAGCTGCTCACCTCGATGCGCCCGGACGCCGTGCTGATCAACACCGCGCGGGGCGCCGTCGTCGACCAGGAGGCGCTCACCGACGTACTCCGGCAGGACCGGATCCGGGCGATCCTCGACGTCACCGATCCCGATCCACTGCCCGCCGCACACCCTCTCTGGGACTGCGACAACGCTCTGATCACCCCGCACCTCGCGGGCTCGCAGGGCAATGAATGGCAACGACTGGTCGGCCTCGCGGTCGGCGAGATCGGCCGCTGGGCCGCGGGCGACGGTTTCGCCCATTCCGTACGACGCGAAAGGCTGGCATTCCTCGCATGACCGCTCCGCATCCGATCTCACCCATCGAACTCCCGGCGGACGACCGGGAGTCGAGCCCGTACACCGGCTACACCCGCGCACACTGGGAGGCCGCCGCCGACGGGCTGCTCCGGGCCGCCTGGCAGTGGGCCACCCCGGGCGGCGCCCTGCTGGACCTGCCGGGCCGGCCGTCCGCGTCCGGTGTGCGTTCCGACGGTCTGGAGGGGTACGCACGCACCTTCCTCGCCGCCGCCTTCCGGGTGGCGGGCGCGGAGGGCAAGGATCCGCACGGCTGGCTGGACCGGTACGCCGACGGGCTCGCGGCGGGTACCCGTACCCCCGGCCGTGACGACGCCGAGTCCTGGCCGCTGATCCGCGACCACACCGTCTTCGGCCAGCCCATGGTCGAGTCCGCCTCGGTGGCGATAGGTCTGCGGCTGACCCGGCCGTGGCTCTGGGACCGGCTGGACGCCGGGGTCCAGGACCGGACCGAGGAGTGGCTGCGCGACGCGCTGCGGCACGTCCCCTCTCCCAACAACTGGTACCTCTTCCCCTACTCCGTTGCCGGGTTCCTGGAGTCCGTGGGCCGTGGCGACGCGGAAACGGCACGGGCCAAGCAGCGGGCCCTCGATCTGCTGGAGGGCTGGTACCGGGGCGACGGCTGGTACGCGGACGGCGACGGCCGGGCCTTCGACCACTACAACGGCTGGGCGCTGCACCTCTACCCGGTGCTGGACGCGCATCTGTCGGGCGACGCCGGACTGTCCGCGCACTACGGCGCCCGGCTGCGCGAGCACCTGGAGGGCTTCTCGCTGCTGTTCGGCGGCGACGGTGCGCCGATCCACTTCGGCCGCTCGCTGACCTACCGTTTCGCGGCGGCCTCGTCGGTGGCGCTCGGCGCCGTCAGCGGGCACACCCCGCTCACTCCCGGCGCCTCGCGGCGGGTGATCAACGGATCGCTGCGCTACTTCCTGGAGAGGGGAGCGACCGGTACGGACGGGCTGCTGAACCTGGGCTGGCACGGCCCGCACGAGGCGTCGCTGCAGAACTACTCGGCGCCCGCCTCGCCGTACTGGGCGTCCAAGGCCTTCGTCTCGCTGCTCGCCCCGGAGGGCCATCCGCTGTGGACGGCGACCGAGGAGCCCGCGCCGAGCGAGGGCCCCGACCGGGTGCTCGCACTGCCCGCGCCGGGGCTGCTCGTCCAGACCACCCGCGCGGACGGGATCGTACGGCTGCACAACCACGGCAGTGACCATGTGCGCCCGCACGAGGGCGAGTCGGGTGTGCAGGACGATCCGCTGTACAGCCGCCAGTCGTACTCCACGGTGACCGGCCCCACCTCGCGGGGGAACGCGGCGGACAACCACCTGTCCGTGGTCGTCGCCGGGGCCCGCAGCGGTCGCCGGGTCATCCGTGCGCTGGGCGCCGGCGGGGGCGACGGCTGGGGCTGGGCCGCCTCCTGGCACCGCCCGGTGTTCACATCGGGCTCGCCGATGGTGCCGGGACTGCGGGTGGAGAGCGTCACCGCGGTGCGCGGGCGGTACGAGCTGCGGGTACACCGGGTGCTCGGCGCGCCGGACGGGGCTCGGGTGGAGCAGACGGGCTGGGCGACCGGCCGCGACGAGGCCTTGGCCTCCGAGCTGCACGGCCTGCACGGCTGGGAGTCCCGGGACGAGGTACGGGCTCCGCAGGGCACCGCGTACACGCCCTGGGCGGTGGTGCCCCGGCTGTCCGCGTCCGCGACGGGCTCGGTGGTGCTGGTGGCGCTGGCCTCGCTGACCGCGGAGCCCGACGCGGCGCCGCTGGACTCGGTGGTCGACGCGGTGACGGTGGACGGGGACACCGTGGAGGTCCGCTGGGCCGAGGACGGGACGACGACACGTATCGGCTTCGAGCCGGTGACGGTCACGCACGGGTGAGCACCGGGGTGCGCGGCTCGGGAATCCCCGTAACCGCCGCGCACCCCGCCCGCCGGGCGTCGGCCCTACACGTCCGTCCTGATCACCACGGCCAGGGTGCGCGGACCGTGCACGCCCTCCACCCGCTCCAGCTCGATGTCGGAGGTGGCCGAGGGACCGCTGATCAGCGTCGTCGGCCGCTGCGGCACCAGCCGTGCCACGGCTTCCGGCACACCGGCCTCGACCGTCGACAGATCGACGACGCAGACATGCAGATCGGGGACCAGGGAGAGCGCCCGCCGTCCCTGGTCCGGCGAGCCGTCCAGGAAGATGGTGCCGGTCTCGGCGCAGCTGACGGCCGAGGCGGTGACGACGCCGTCCAGCGCGTCGAGCCGGGGCGCCGGGATGTCGTCGGAGTCCTGCTGGACCTCGCCGTCGTACCCGTCGAGCCAGCCGGCGTCGAGCCCGGCCGGCACACCGATCCGCCGTGCCCCGCGCTCCCGCAGCACCTCGGCGACGACGTGTGCGGTGCGGTCGGCGGTGCAGGTGTGCACGGTGGCCTTGTAGTCGACGAGCCGGTCGGTGAAGAGGGCCAGGCGTTCGTCGTCGGGGAGGGTGCGGCCGGTGCGGTAGCCGCGGGGGACGGCGACGTCGGGGGCGGGGGCGAGGGAGAGGGCGTCCTTGATCCTGCCCAGCACCGTTTCGCGAGCGGTCGTCACTTCTCCTCCTCCGGCTTCCTGCGGTTCTGCTCGTACTCGTCCGCGGCGGCCCGCATCGTCGCGGCGCCCTCGGCCGATGCCAGCCAGGAGCGGAAGGTCTGCTTCGGCGGCACCTCGGTGTCCCGGCTCTCGCTCCAGCCGTCGAACGGCGGCGGGAGATGCGAGATCTTGCCGTCCCGCCCGCCGAGGACGCGGCCGATCCCCGCCCCCTTCTGCGCGGCGGTGAAGAGCTTCGGATGCTTCATGACGGTGGCCGCGGCCTTCATGGCCAGCTTCTCCGCCGTGGTGCCGGACTGCTCGGTGTGCTGGTGGCGCAGCTCGACCAGGAGCGAGGGAATGTCGATCTTGACCGGGCAGGCGTCGAAACAGGCGCCGCAGAGGCTGGAGGCGTACGGCAGCGAGCTGTTGGGGTCGTCCTTGGCCGCGTGCATCCCGGCGAGCTGCGGAGTGAGGACCGCGCCGATCGGTCCGGGGTACGTCGATCCGTACGCGTGGCCGCCGGCCCGTTCGTACACCGGGCAGACGTTGAGACAGGCCGAGCAGCGAATGCAGTTGAGGGCCTCGCGTCCGATCCGGTCGGCGAGCGCCGCGGTGCGGCCGTTGTCGAGCAGGACCAGATGGAACTCCTGCGGTCCGTCGCCCGGCGTCACCCCGGTCCACATCGAGGTGTACGGGTTCATCCGCTCGCCGGTGGAGGAGCGCGGCAGCAACTGCAGGAACACTTCGAGGTCCTGATAGCGCGGCAGCACCTTCTCGATGCCCATGACGGTGATCAGGGTGTCGGGCATCGTCAGACACATGCGGCCGTTGCCCTCGGACTCCACGACGGCGAGGGTTCCGGTCTCGGCGATGCCGAAGTTCGCCCCGGAGACCGCCACCTTGGTCGTCATGAACTTCTCGCGCAGGTAGGCGCGGGCGGCGGCGGCGAGATGCGCCGGCACGTTGTCCAGGCTCGGGTCGACGCCCGGGATCTCCTTGAGGAAGATCTGCCGGATCTCGTCGCGGTTGCGGTGGATCGCGGGCACCAGGATGTGCGACGGCTTGTCGTGCGCGAGCTGGACGATCAGCTCGGCGAGGTCCGTCTCGTACGGGGTGATGCCGACCGATTCGAGGTGTTCGTTGAGGCCGATCTCCTGGGTGGCCATCGACTTGACCTTGATGACGTCGCTGCTGCCCGTCGCCCTGACCAGCCGGGCGACGATCTCGTTGGCCTCGACGCCGTCGCGCGCCCAGTGGACGGTGCCGCCGCGCTCGGTGACCTTCCGCTCCAGCTGCTCCAGGAGTTCGGGGAGCCGGTTCATGGTGTCGGTCTTGATGGCCGAACCCGCCTCGCGCAGCGCTTCCCAGTCGGGCAGTTCGCCGGTGACATCGAGGCGTTTGGCGCGGATGGTGCGGGTGGCCCGGCCGAGGTTGCGGCGCAGTTGTTCGTTGCGCAGTTCGTCGTGGGCGGCCTCGGGGAACTTCCGGTCGCCGCGTAGATTGCCCGTTCCGTACGGGGAGCGGGGCGGGGTCGCGGGCATGCCGAGGAAGGTGCTGCTCATCGGACGGCCTCCGTGGGGACGTACGGCGAGGTGCGGGTGGCGGAGAGGACCTGCGCGAGGTGCAGGGTGCGGGTACCGGACCTGATGCGGGAGAGCCCGCCGCCGATGTGCATCAGACAGGACGAGTCGCCCGCGGTGCAGACATCGGCCCCGGTGGTGGCGATGTTGCGCATCTTGTCCTGGAGCATCGCGGTCGACGTCTCGGCGTTCTTGACGGCGAAGGTGCCGCCGAAGCCGCAGCAGGAGTCGGCCTCGGGGAGTTCGACGAGGTCGATGGAGTCGACGGCACGGAGCAGCTTCAGTGGCTTGTCACCGACGCGCAGCATCCGCAGCGAGTGACAGGTGGGGTGGTACGTCACCCGGTGCGGGAAGTACGCGCCAACGTCGTCCACGTCCAGGACGTCCACGAGGAACTCCGACAGCTCGTACGTCTTGGCCTTGACGGTGGCGACGCCCGCGCGCAGCGCCGCGTCCCCGTACCGTTCGGCGACGATCTCGTGCTGATGACGGACCGAGCCCGCGCACGATCCGGACGGCATCACGACGGCGTCGATCGAGGCGTCGCCGAACTGGTCGGCGAAGTTGCGGACCAGGGGAACGGGTTCGCGCTGATAGCCGGTGTTGACGTGCATCTGACCGCAACAGGTCTGCCCCGGCGGGAACACCACGTCGTGGCCCAGGCGGGCGAGCAGGACCGCGGTCGATTTCACCGCCTCGGGGAAGAGCGTGTCTCCCAGACAGGTGGCGAAGAGTCCGATGCGCATGGGGGTCTCTCCGATCGCTTCTGCATTTTTATGGTCCGACCATACTAGCCTCGGTCCGGAACGCGAGGGATGCGGCGCCGCGATCCACCGGGCGAGGGATTGATTAGCATGCACCTGACAATGACGCATTGCGTCCGTACATCTCCGGTCCGTCCGGCCGGAGCCGTACGTGGATGCGTCAGGAATCCCCTGGCGCCCGGTCGGAGTTCTCGTCGACCAGCGTGCCGTGGAGGCTGCGGATGTGCTTCTCGACCAGGTCGGCCGCGCTCACGCCCTCGCCCGCGCGCACCAGCCTCAGCAGCTCGGTGTGCTCGGCGTTGAGCGCGGCGGCCGTGGCCGGCCAGTCCTCGGCCGCCTCCAGCGCGCGCAGGATCAGCGGTCGCACCGACTCGCGGACGGCGGAGGTGAGCGTCGAGGTCAGTTCGTTGCCGGAGCTGCGGGCGATGTGCACATGGAACCGGGTGTCCAGATCGTTGAACTCCAGGACCGGAACACCCGGCTCCGCCATGCGTACGACCAGCGCCTCCGCCTCGTCGAGATCCTCCGGGGAGGCGTTGCGCGCGGCCGCCTCGAAACTGGACCGCTCCAGCACGACGCGCGCCTCCAGGACGTCCTCCAGGCTGTAGCTGCCCAGCGCGAAGTGCAGTCGCAGCAGCCGCCCGAGCGCGTCGTCGGGGTGGCGCACGATCCGCGCCCCGGCGTCCGGCCCCCGGCCCGGCTGCGCGACCAGTACCCCGATGGTCTCCAGCACCCGAAGCGCCTCGCGCAGCGCGGACCGGCTGACCCCGAGCACCGGCGCGAGCTCGCGCTCGGGCGGCAGCCGGTCGCCCGCCCGCAGTTCACCGGCGAAGACCCGCTGCTCGATGCTCTGGAGCACCAGCTCATGCGTACGGGACTGCCGTACGGGTTGCCATTCGACGGGCATCCGTCACCTCTTGCCTCGGCCGGAACCGTCCGGTTGCCGTCGCTTCTGTCACTGGATCTTCAACTATGTCACACACCGCATATGGTCGGACCAAAGAGGCGATGCCTGCCCGGCGTTCCCGCCCGGCAGGTGTTCGCCGGCCCGGTCCGGGCGAGGCCCGCTCAGTAGGTGACGACGATGCGGCGCCCCACTCCGTCCACCTCGATCCGGCCGCCGAACGGAATGATCTGCTGGGGGTCGGTGTGACCGAGGCCGACATCGAGGACGGCCATGGTCTCGGGGGCGTACTCGCCCAGTGCCCGCAGCACCGCTTTCCGCTGCTCCGTGCGGTACCGCTCCCCGGCCTCGGCTCCGAGGGGCTTCTCGAACGACCAGTTCTTGGCCCGGCCCATGAGGAGGGCGGGGAACTGCCGGAGCAGCCCGCGCTCCCCCATGCTCCGCAGAATCCAGTAGACCTCGTCGGCCGACGGCATCTCCTCGCTCGTTTCGAGGAACAGCACCCGCCCCGCGTAGTCGTCCACCGGCCGGATCTCGCGATCGGCCATCAGCAGCCAGGAAAGGATCTCCAGATTTCCGCCCCAGCTCGCGCCCCGCACGTTCCTGCCGTCGGCGTTGTGCCAGATCCAGCCCCCGCAGGGCAGCATCTCGGGCTCGGAGTCGAAGGTGCGGGGGTCCTCCCATCGGCCGTTCTCCCCGTTGGACTCCTTGGACGGGGTGAGTTCGAAGTCGCCCCGGGTGAAGAGGGCGGCGCGCATGGAGTCCGCGGTCAGCGGGTGCATCGCGCCGGGACGCCCCAGTTCGACCATGACCGTTCCGCCGTGGTAGCCGACGATGCCCAGATTCTCCAGGTACACCAGCAGGTTCGTGCAGTCGCTGTACCCGAAGAACGGCTTGGGATTGGCGCGCAGGAGCTCACGGTCCAGGTGCGGCAGCACGGTGATCTGGTCGTCGCCGCCGATGCTGGAGATCACGGCCTTGATGCCGGGGTCGGCGAACGCCGCGTGGATGTCGGCGGCGCGTTCCTGCGGGGTGGAGCCCGGCTTCCTCGTCGTCGGGTACTCCACCGGTTCGAGGCCGAAGTCCTCCCGGAGCCTGCGCAGCCCCAGTTCATGGGGCAGCGGCAGGATGCCGGGGAGACCGGAGGAGGGCGACAGCACGGCGACGCGGTCGCCGGGCCGGGGCTTGTCGGGGTACGTGTGGGTCGACATCCGCCGAGCCTAGGGGCCGGGAACTTGAGCGTCGCCACGTTTTGCCGGCCCGGCCGCCGGAGGACCGGGCGGCGAACACCGCGACGAAGACTCGGGCCGTCACCCGTCGAAGGATCCGTGGCGGCCTGCGCCGCCTCCGAAGCGTTCGGCCCCGGCCTGCGTCTCTCCCGCCGTCAGCGGCACCAGGCCGTGCCGGTACTCCTGGGCCAGCGCCTCCGGTTCACTCAGACCGTGCTGCTCGCGTACCGAGAGCCGGTCGTGGCGCAGACACAACTGCGGGAAAGCGGCGATCTCGTGGGCGAGCCGCTCCGCCGTGCCGCGCGCCTCGCCGGGTGGCACGATCCGGTTGGCGAGCCCGATGGCGTACGCCTCGGCCGCCGGGACGGGCCGCCCGGTGAGGATCATGTCCATGGCCCGGCTCTCGCCGATCAGCCGCGGCAGCCGTACCGTTCCCCCGTCCACCAGCGGCACACCCCAGCGGCGGCAGAACACCCCGAACACCGCGTCGTCCTCCGCCACCCGGAGATCGCACCAGAGGGCGAGCTCCAGCCCGCCGGCCACGGCGTGGCCGGAGACCGCCGCGATGACGGGCTTGCCCAGGTGCATACGCGTCGGCCCCATCGGCCCGTCGCCGTCGGCCCGGACCTCGTTGCCCCGCTCCGTACCGATGCCCTTCAGGTCGGCACCCGAGCAGAACGTACCGCCCTCGCCCCACAGCACGGCGACGCACGCGTCCGGATCGGCATCGAACTCCCGGAAGGCGTCGGCCAGTTGCCGGGCGGTGGGGCCGTCCACGGCGTTACGGACCTCGGGCCGCCCGAGGATCACGGTGAACACCGGCCCGTCGCGCTCGATCCGCACGGCTGCTTCTTCACTCATCGTTCGGCCTCCCACAGGGACGGCGGACGGCCCCGCCGACTTCATCGATCCGGGTCGATCCGGCACAGCTGATTCATGTGATTCTCACGCAAACGTTCTACGGTGGGGCGCGTGACCCAGATGAGCCCGCCCGGCTGGCACCCAGACCCCGGGTATACAGGAATCGGCCCCGTCCACGAGCGCTGGTGGGACGGCACCCGGTGGACCGACCAGCTCCGCGTACCGCCCGCCACGATCCGGCGCCGCCGGATGCGCGTCGGACTGGGCATCACCGCCGCAGTGGTGGTCCTCGCCGCCATCGGGGGCGGCGTTTCCCTGCTGTCGGACAAGTCCGGCGACGACAACGATCGCGCGGCCACGGTCCCGTCCGCCCCGCCCTCGGACTCGCCCCGTCGTGGTCCGGGCGCACCGGGAGGCGGCGGCGGGAGCGGCGCCCCCGAGCAGCAGCTGCCGGGGACCGAGGACGGCTACGCCACGGACCTGGCCAGCGGGATCAGCCTCCCGGTGCCGGACGGCTGGAAGGGCAGCTCCGGGGTCGCGGGCGCGGGAGTGACGACGGGTGAGTACCCGTGTCCAGGCGACACGTCCCAGCAGTGTGTGCGCGGCGGGGTGTTCTCGATGCCCGCGAAGGGCCTGAAGCTCGACACCACGACGGCGAAGGACACGGCGGTGAAGGACATCTCCGCCAACGCCACGGATTCGTACGGCGAGAAGATCTACGGCGGCATCACCTCGCACGAGGAACTCAGGTCCGGTCCGGTGACCGTGGCCGGTGAGCAGGGCTACCTGGTGCGCTGGAAGGTGGTGACGAAGAACGGTGACGACGGGTACGTCCAGTCGCTGGCCTTCCCGTCGCCCCGCTCGAAGGACCTGCTGATCGTGGTGCGGTCCGGCTTCGACGTCAATTCCAAGGCGCCCGCGCTCTCCGTCATGGACGACATCACCAAGGGCATCAAGGCCTCGTCGGGAACGGGCTCCGGCCCCGGCACCACCGCGTAGGGCACGGCCCGGCCCGGACGAAGGGCCCTGGGCGGCCCGCCTTCGTGCACCCGGGTGTGAGTACGAAGGCGGGCCGGGCTGAGTACGCCGACCGATCCACCGGCGGGCGGTCGCTGGTCGAATGACCATCATGCTTCCTGACGCACCGTCCCGCCCCCGCATCCAGCACGTCGCCGGCGCCGGCACGACACTCGCGCTGTCACTGGCCCCGCTGGTGATCGGCGTGCTGCTCGCCAAGTCCATGGCGGCGGATCCGATGACTCCGGTGAACGCGCTGGTCACCCGGGGCGGGCAGCCCGTACCCATCTCGCCCGCGCAGTGGCGCGGCTGCGGCCGGCAGGTCCTGCGCAAGTGGAAGGGCCCGCTGAAGGCGGGTCGGCATCCCGTCGCGCTGGTGCGGCGGTGCCCCGGGGTCCGGCGTACGCGCCGCCTGGGAGAGCTGCCGGTCGGGCACTGAGCGAACGGCGGTCCCGGCGCCCGGGGCCGGCCGGGTATCAGGCCCGTCGGCAGTGCAGGAACAACTGGGGCTCGGCCACCGCCGCTTCGTACTCCGGGGTGAACAGGGTGCTCTGCTCCCACAGCACCGAGAGGCCGGCCGCGGTGACCAGCTCGGTGAACTCCTCCGGGCCGAAGCTCGTCGCCCGCACCTCGTGCCCCATGAAGACGACGCCGAAGTCCTCCACGTCCAACGGCACCGTGGCCACGACCAGATGACCGCTGGGAACCAGCAGCCGGCCGAGCTTCCGCAGCAGCCGGAACTGGTCGTCGCGGGACATCTGAAGCAGTGAGAAGTACGCGCAGACCGCGTCGAAACTCCCCTCGTCCAGGGCGAGTTCAAGAATGTCGGCGCATTCGAACCTGGCGTCGGGAACCTGCCGGGCCGCCAGTTCGACCATGCCCGGCGAGACGTCCACCCCCAGCACTTCATGGCCTGCCCCGGTGAGGGTCTGCGCGGTCGGCCGCCCCGTTCCGCTGCCGACGTCCAGGATCCGGCTGTGCGGCGTGAGGTCGCCCAGCAGCCGTTGCAACGAGGTGTGGTGGGCGGCGGATCCGGCGAACGCCCGCTCGTAGTCGGCGCCCAGCGCGTCGAACACCGTGGCGGCAGCGCGGCCGTGGTCTCCGTCCATCGATGTGGTCCCTTCCCCAAGCGCCGTGCCGTGCGGTTCCCCGAGGATCGTTTCATCATTCGTCGGCGCCCACAACGCCCGCCTCTGGGGGACGGGGGCCGCGAAATCCGGTTTCCCGCCGCCCGCGCGTTTCCTACACTCACCACGAAACGCGCGCCACGACGGCATGGTGACGCGCACCGTGACCAGTGAGGGGAGACCGGCCGTGCGCTACCGCACCGCTGTTGTCGTTCCCTCGTCGCGGTACGAGGTGATCCTGGTGTCTTCGTGCGCCCGGTGCAGGCTGCGCGGCCCGCACCGGTCCCCCGCGACGGACAACTGACCTCGCAGCGCCCGGCGTCGATACGGCCGGGCGGTCGCCCACCGGAGTGACACACCGGTGCGGAGGTCTGCGCCCGGCCTGGTCACAGGCCCGTTCGTCCGGGAATCGCGCCCTCCCGTTCCGGAAGAATTCCGAAAGGCCATGGGCCGTGCGTACCGAACTGCACCGTCAACCCACCAGTCCGCCGACCGACGTCCGCAACCTGGGCATCCTCGCCCACGTCGATGCCGGCAAGACCACCGTCACCGAGCGGATCCTCTATCTCACCGGCGCCGTCCACAAGCAGGGCGAGGTCCACGACGGGACGACCGTCACCGACTTCGACTCCCAGGAACGCGACCGCGGAATCACCATCTTCGCCGCCGCGGTGAGCTGCTCGTGGGACGGTCACCGGATCAATCTGATCGACACCCCGGGACATGTCGACTTCTCCGACGAGGTGGAGCGCTCGCTGCGGGTGCTCGACGGCGCGATCGCGGTGTTCGACGCCGTCGCGGGCGTCGAACCGCAGAGCGAGTCGGTGTGGCGGCAGGCCGACCGGCACGGGGTGCCTCGGATCGCCTTCGTCAACAAGCTGGACCGTGCCGGGGCCGACCTCGACACGGCGGTCGCATCGATCAGGGACCGGCTGCACACCGTCCCGCTGGTGGTCCAACTGCCGATCGGGAGCGAGGACGGGTTCGGCGGAGTGGTGGATCTGCTGCGCATGCGGGCGCTGCTCTGGGCCGACGACGGCACCTTCGAGGCGGGGCGGGTGCCCGATGCGCTGCGCGAAGAGGCGCTGCGGCGCAGGCGGCTGCTGGAGGAGACGGTGGCGGAGCTCCATCCGGCGGCGCTGGAGGAGTTCTGCGCGGAGTCGTCGGTCTCCGAGCAGACGCTGCGGGCCGCGCTGCGCGACCTGACCCGTACCGGCGAAGGTGTTGTGGTGCTGTGCGGTTCGGCCTACCGCAACCGCGGTATCGAGCCGCTCCTGGAGGCCGTCGTGGCCTACCTGCCCTCGCCGCTGGACGTGCCGCCGGTGCGCGGCACCCTGGACGGCGCGGTGCAGGAGCGGCCCGCCGATCCGGCGGCGCCGTTCGCCGCGCTGGTGTTCAAGGTGAACTCGACGGCCACCGGCCGGCTGACCTGCCTGCGGGTGTACTCGGGAACGATCCGGAAGGGGGACACGGTGCTGGACGCGGGCGCGCGGCGCCACGAACGCGTCGGGCGGATCCTGCGTGTGCAGGCCGGCCGGCACACCGACGTCGACACGGCGGTGGCCGGGGACATCGTCGCGGTGATCGGTCTGAAGGCGGCCCGCGCCGGGGCCACCCTGTGCGCACCTGCGGCGCCGCTGGTCCTCGAACCGCCCGCCGCGGCCGACCCGGTCGTCTCGGTGGCGGTCGAGGCCCGGCGGCGCACCGACACCGAACGCCTGGTGACGGCGCTGGCGCGGCTGGTCGAGGAGGATCCCTCGCTGGCGGTCCGCACCGACCCCGAGACCGGGCAGACGGTGCTGTCGGGCATGGGGGAACTGCATCTGGAGGTGGCGGTGGAGAAGATCCGGCGTGCGCACGAGCTGGAGATCGCTGTCGGCAGGCCGCAGGTGGCGTACCGGGAGACGGTCGCCCGTGGGGTGTCCGGGCTGGTGTACCGGCATGTGAAGCAGGACGGCGGCGCCGGGCAGTTCGCCCATGTCGTCATCGACGCGGAGCCGTTGGGGGCCACCGGTGACGGCGGTGCGGACGGCGGGCCCGACTTCGTGTTCCGGTCGACCGTGGTCGGTGGCCGGGTGCCGCAGGAGTATGTGCGGGCGGTGGAGGCCGGCTGCCGGGACGCACTGGCCGAGGGTCCGCTCGGCGGGCATCCGGTGACCGGGCTGCGGGTCACACTGACCGACGGGGCCACCCACTCCAAGGACTCCTCGGAGATGGCGTTCCGCACGGCCGGCCGGTTCGCGCTCCGTGAGGCGTTGCGGGCGAGCGCGATGGTGTTGCTGGAGCCGGTGGCCGAGGTCACCGTCACCGTGCCCGACGACGCCGTGGGCGGGGTCCTCGGCGATCTGGCCGCGAGGCGCGGCCGGGTCTCCGGCTCGACCGCGCGGGCCGGCACCGCGGTGATCACGGCGACCGTGCCGCTGGCCGAGCTGTTCGGCTACGCGACCCGGCTGCGCAGCCGGACCCAGGGCCGGGGAACGTTCACCTCCCGCCCCACCGGCTACGCCCCGGCGCCGAGCCCGGTCTCCCCCGGGACAGCGGACCGGTGACGACCGCGCCGGCCCCTCCCGTTCGCGGGCGGGGCCGGTCCGGCCGCACCGCGGCGGTCTACGGATGCGCCGGGATCACACAGTCGTCCTCCTGCGCGGGTGCGCGCCCGGTCGGCCAGGCCACTCCCTCGAACGTCAGCCGTTTCGAGCCGGGTTCGAGATGGACCACGGACAGGGCCTTGTTGTACGGGTTGCCCGCGTTGGTGAGGCAGATCCAGCCGCCGGCTCCGCGCACCCTCAGATCGGCGTTGAGCTTCCCGAGGTCTTTGCGGATCCGGTCGGCCGAGGGCACTTCCTGCCCACTGGTGTGGACCGCTCGCGCCAGTGCCCTGGAGGCGGTGAGGACGACGTCGTACGTCACGATGGTGCGCCCGTCGTCGAGGTACACGTCACCGATGGTCCCGGCCTGGTCCGTGATGCTCTGCCGCAGTGTCTCCATCGCGTCCTCGGCCTCCCTGAGGTAGAGCGGCGGCTGCTGTCCCTTGTGCTTCGGGTCCTGCTGCCACTTCCGCAGCTCGGTGGACCACGCGTCGGGGTGTGCCGGGGCGGCGTAGCGGATGGTGACGGACGGTTTCCCGGATCCCGGGTCGCCCTGGAGCAGGGCGCGGTGCCGGTCGTCGAGGCGCTGGTCGAGGGTGGTGGCGTCGGAGCCGGTGATCACCGTGTACGACTTCTTCTCGCGGCAGTAGGTGGTGGCCAGCTTGTTGACGAACAGTTTCAGATGGAGGGCGCGGCCCGCGAAGTAGATGACGTGGGCGTTGGAGCGGCAGATGTTTCCCGCGAAGTCCTCGAACTCGTTGGGGGTGACGCCCGCCTCCTCGACGTCCGGGGACTCGAAGCGCATGTCCTGGACCCCGCCCTGTGCCTTGCCCGCTCTGGCCTCGGCGAAGGCGTCCCGCAGCGAGCGGTTGTAGTCGTCGCCGGGCCGGTCGTCGGTGACCAGGGCGGTCTCCGCCCCGGCGAGTCGGGGGTCGAAGGCGAGCAGTGCGCGGGCCTGGTCCTTGGTGGTGGAGACGGCCCGGGCGAGCCCGGGGAAGGGAACCGTTTCCTTCCCTTCGGGGTTGGAGAAGTCGTCGGCCGTCACCACACTGGCGACGGCCGGGAGCTTCAGCGTGTTGGTCACGTACGTGAGGGCTTCCTTGGTCTTCGTCACGCTGAGGTTGAACCCGACGACGGCCCGCAGGTCGGGTTCCTGGCGCTGGAGCTGATCGACCGTGCCGCGCCATTCCCCGTAGCCCTTTCCCGGGTTGGCGAGGACGAGGCGGATGGGCGGCTTCGCGGAATCCACGCCGTTCGCTCCGGCCTGGGCCAGATAGGCCCCCTGGATCTCGCTGAGGATCTGGCGCTGGACCGCCGGGTTGTCCGACTCCATGGGGATGAGCAGGGCGACGGTGGCGTGCTTCGCCGCGGCGACCGCCTTGTTCTGTTCCGCGATCCGCGCGAAGACCTCGGGCATCCCGTCGTAGGTGGGCATGAACACGCCGCTGCCGTCGGAGACGCCCAGGCACTCCTCGCCGTGCACCTGAAGTCCGTTGCCGCAGCTCTCCGGCTCGCGGAAGAAGCCGTAGTAGGTGCCCAGTCCGGCCGCGGCGAGCGCCAGTGCCGTGACCACGGCGGTCACCGGCCCCAGGATCCGGCGACCGGGCCGGCGGCCGGGCTGCGGGTCGGGCGCGTCGTCCAGGGTGATCTGGACCAGGCGGCTCGGCAGCGGGGTACGGCCGCCGCGGCTCCGTTCCTCCGCGACCCGCACCCGCTCGCCGAAGCGCTCCTCGATCGCCTCCGCGAGGGCGGCCGCCGCCGCGGCGGGCTTGGCGCCCTCCGTGGGCGTGGCCCCGTCCGGCTGTGAGGTGGTGACGACCACGGGGTACACGCGAAGCGCGCGGAACTCCCCGTCGTACGCCTCCATGAGCCTGTCCCGGATGACCCGCCGCGCGTCCACGGTGTCCACGTCCGGCAGCAGGAGCACGGGGCGGCGGGCCCGGTTGAGGCGGCGGACGGCACCGTAGTGCGCGTCGATGTCGGCGAGCAGGGCCTCGACGAGCAGCAGCTGTTTCGCCGCCGCGGGCTCGCTGCGCAGCCGTTCCAGCTCTTCGCAGACGGCCTCGAAGGTGCGCTGCCGGGGAAAGCGCCGGGTGCCGTACCAGCGGACGGTCCGGTGGTGCGGGAACCTGAGTGCGTTGACGACCTTCAGGAGCAGGCCGACCAGCCCCCCGCCCATGCGTTCGCTGACGTACGGGTCGTCCAGGAGGGGGTTCAGCCGGGGACGCAGCTCGGGCAGAGTCTGCCGGCGTTCCTCGGTGATCGCCTCCCTGATCTGCCGCTTCAGGTCGCCGATCTGGCGCGGGTGGGACTGGGTCGCGACGGGCTGCCATTCGTAGAGCGCCGTACGGGCCGCCGCGAAGCGCGGGAACACTATGGGCAGACCGTGTGCCACCCGGCCGCCGTAGCCGCACCCCTCGGTCATCGCCTGCAACTGCTCGACGACCAGGCCCTCCTCGTCCTGGCCGGCCGGGACATCGCTCGGATTGTTGACCGGCACGACGCCCCGGTAGTTCCTGAGCAGCGCACCGAGCCACTGTCTGACGGGGGCGGGCGCACCCTCGACCTGAACGACGAGCGCACCGTATCTGCGCTCGAAGCGCACCCGCTTGCGGGTGAATCGCTCCCTGAAGGTCAACTGCGCCAGGACATCGTCCAGCCCCATCCGTACTCCCCGTTGTCGGACGGCGAATCGGCGATCACTATAGTGTCAAGTAGGCGTAGGAAAACGGAAGTTGGAGATTCGACATCTTCAGCTGTCGCGGTTGTGCGGGCCGGTCGGCGGGACCGTGCGCACGACGGTCCCGCCCAACGGTTTCGACGGCCCCTTGCCGGACTCGGGGGTCCTGAACTTCACACGCTCAGGGCGGACGAGGCTCAGTGCTCGCAGAGGGAGAATTCTCGTTCGTAGAGCTGATCGTTGTGTTCGTCGACGAAGAACTTGCGTTCCTGCATGAGTTGTTCGCGGTAGTTCTCAGCCTGTTCGAGCGTCATGGTCGAGGTCGCGGACCACGGTTGCTGCGGCGGCACATCGGATGTCGAGACGATCTTTTCCGACGGGTCGACCAGGAAGAACGCAAGGATTCTGCGGTGTCCGGGGCGAGTGGGGTCCACGAGGCGGAATGAACCGACGCGGTGTTGCAGGATGTTCGGGAACGCCAGGCAGCGACCCGCCGGCGTGGACGCCGATCCCAGCATCTGGTTGAGTGCGTCTTCGTCCTCCAGGCCGTAGACCTCACGCAGACCGTTGTCGTCGTTCTGTTCGTAGCTCGGGTCGTCGAGTGCCGCCCGGAAACTCAGCCGGCTCTCGGTGATGTTCTCGCTGTCCCAGTAGTAGATGCCGGTCGAGACGATCCGCTCGTTCAGCATCCCCTCGACATGCCAGGAACCGCCGGGGTATTCGGGCTTGTCCGGGGTGAGGTGAATAGTGGCGAGCTTGGCGATGACCTGGAGACTGCGGCCGCGCAGGTCGACCCGGGCGGATTCATCGGGCAACGCGGGCGGGGTGAAGGCCGGGGCGTCCGGGATGACCGGGCGGCGGTTTTCCCACCAGTCGTCCTGGGCCGCTTCCCATGCACGGAGGGCTTCCGCGTAGGCCTCGTCATCGCTGTAGGAAGCCTTGTCCGGATACTCAGGTTCCGAGTCGTACCACCCGTACGGATCGGCGTCGATCCGCAGGGGCCTCGGGTGGCGCAGATCGGTGAGCACGTTCTCCAGCAGCGGGCGCATGCGCGCGAGCAAGTCCGGCAGCACGGAGGCCAGTTCGTGATGAGCCTCGGGGTGGACGTTGTTGACGTACGAACGGAAGGTGACATCGCCGTCGTCACTGACGTCGACGTCCGTGGGCAGCCACTGGAACCTCTCCGAGAACTCGTACTTCGAGTAGCGGTCCGTCGGGTTCCGCCAAGCCCGCTCGGGCGCGCCGCTCACCTCTCTCACCAGGCAGAACAGTGAGGGATGAACCAGATCCAGTACCTGGCCGTCGGATCCGGGGTGCCAGTCCTGTTCTGCCTCGGGGACCTGTTCCAGAACCCGGACCGCCTCGCGCAGCCGGGATCCGAGCCGGTCGTCGACCAGTGTGTCCGACTGCCACACCCCGTCGACGGCGGATACCTCGATGCCGGTTCGTCCGTCCCGCAACGAGGCGTAGTGCACGAGTTCGGCGAGCACGTATCGAACCTGTGCTTCGGTGAGGCCCTGGGCGACCGCTTCCTGCGTCCACCTGGCGACGATGTCGGCATCGTTCATCTTGTCGAACCACGCCGGCTTCGCCCGAATGTGTGCGCTGCACTGCATCATCTGGAGTTCCCGCAGCGTTCGGGGCGCCGCGAACGATATGGAACGGGAAGCATGAAAGGGCAGCGGGAAAGCAGACAGGCCGGTCAATTCTCGTGGTCCCTACAGTCGGTGTGCGGTGGCGGGAAGGATAGCTCGGCAGACTGACACCGCAGCCGTGAGCTCTGTCTTCAGCTTGATCGGGACGTACCCCTCGGCCACGCAGGGTTCGAGTGCGCGGTCGTGCGACCGAGCCGGGATCACCACAACGACCCCGGACGCACGAAAGGCCGCCCTCTCATGGATGAGAGAACGACCTCCGACCTGCGTTTCCGCACAGTCGGGACGACAGGATTTGAACCTGCGACCCCTTGACCCCCAGTCAAGTGCGCTACCAAGCTGCGCCACGTCCCGATGCCCGCCTGACCTGGGGTTTCCCCCTGGCTGAACGCGCATGAGAACAATACCGCACTCGGGCGGGTGGTCACGAACGCCTTTACCGCTTGACCTCAACCGCGCTTGATGTTCAACGCTGGTCCCATGACGAACACCACCGCCGCACCGGCGCGCGACCATCGTGACATGTACCGCCTGATGAGCCTGATGACCGGGGCAGAGAAGCACGGCCCTGCGGCGACCTCCACCCTCGACGTCCTCTGGGTGCTGTACGACCGGGTACTGCGGGTGACGCCGGACACCGTCGACGCGCCCGACCGCGACCGGTTCCTGCTGTCCAAGGGGCACGGGCCGATGGCCTACTACGCGGTGCTGGCCGCGCACGGGTTCTTCGGCGAGGAGCTGCTGCCGGGGTTCGGGTCGTACGGATCGCCGCTCGGGCACCATCCGGACCGGATGCTGGTGCCGGGGGCCGAGATCGGCAGCGGGTCGCTGGGGCACGGGTTGCCGCTGGCCGTGGGGAGTGTGCTCGGGCTTCGGGCGCAGGGGCTCACCGACCCCCGGGTGTGGGTGCTGGTCGGCGATGCCGAGCTGGACGAGGGCAGTAATCACGAGGCGCTCGCCTACGCGGGCCCGGCCGGGCTGGAGCAGCTGCACACCGTGGTGATCGACAACGCTTCGGCCTCGTACGCCCGGCCGGGCGGGATCGCGGCCCGGTTCGAGGCGGCGGGCTGGTCGGTCGCCTCCGTCGACGGGCGGGACCACGAGGCGCTGTACGCGGCCTTCACCGCGCCGCACCCCGGGCGGCCCCGGGCCGTGGTCGCGCACGTCGACCCCAAGCCCTGATCGCACCGGGCGAACGGCCGAATCCACCGCACACAGCACGAGAGGGACACTTCAGATGGACACGATGCGTGACCGCTTCATCACCACCACGTCGCAGCTGCTGGACGAGGACCCGCGCCTCGCCCTGGTCCTGGCCGAGATCAGCCGGGACGGCTTCGGCCCCGCCGCACGGGCCCATCCGGACCGGGTCGTCAATGTGGGAATCAGGGAGCAGCTGCTGATCGGGGCGGGTGCCGGGATGGCGCTCACCGGGCTGCGGCCGATCGTGCACACCTTCGCCAGCTTTCTGGTGGAGCGGCCGTTCGAGCAGGTGAAGCTGGACTTCGGCCACCAGGGAGTGGGCGGGGTGCTGGTGAGCGCCGGAGGCTCGTACGACTGGCCCGCCGGTGGGTTCACCCATATGTCGCCGGGCGATGTCGCGCTGCTGGACACACTCGACGGCTGGACGGTCCATGTGCCGGGCCACCCGGACGAGGCCGAGGAGCTGCTGCGGCAGGCCGCGGCCGGGGACGGCCGGGTGTACGTACGGCTGTCGCTGCAGTCCAACGAGCGGGCGCGGCCGGTCGGCGCGGGGGCCGGGTTCACCGCGGTGCGGGAGGGGACGGACGGGGTGGTGATCGCGGTCGGGCCGATGCTCGACAACGTGCTCGCCGCGACCGAGGGGCTCGACGTGACGGTGCTGTACGCGACGACGGTGCGTCCGTTCGACGCGGCCGGGCTGCGGCGGGCGGTGGGTGATCACCGGGCCGCCGATGTGGTGATCGTCGAGCCGTATCTGGCGGGCACCTCGACCGCTGCCGCCAATGACGCGCTCGCCGAGCTGCCGCACCGCGTGCTGGGGCTGGGTGTGGGGCGGGCCGAGCTGCGCAAGTACGGGGAGATGGACGAGCACCTCGCCGCGCACGGGCTGGACGCGCGGGGGCTGCGGGAGCGGATCGGCGGATTCCTCCGCCGCTGATCCGGGCGGAGCGGGCCAGAGCGGGGCGGGCGGCGACGTGGTGGTGCGGGGGAGCACGGCGACGCCGCCGGTGGTGGTGTGACCGGCGGCGTCGTTGTGCTGTGGTGTGGTGGTTGTGCTTCGGCTGCGTGTCGCCGGGCGGGCCGGCGGCGCGGAGGAGCCGCTACGGGTGGACGAGCACCTGGGACAGTGCCACGCGGCCGGTGCCGGACGTCACGATCCGCACCGTGCGGGTACGGCTGTCCAGGTCCAGGACCGTCGGGCGCAGCGCCTTCCCGCTGACGTGGATCGTTCCGTCGTCAGTGACCACGTCGAAGTCGGCGGTCGTCGAGGAGGAGTTGTTCCAGATCTCGATCTGGCGGATCCGCCGCTCGGTGCCCAGGTCGACCTGCCACCAGGCGCCCGCCTCGGACAGGGTGCGGGTGTCCGTGTTGGTGTCGCCGTCCAGGGCGAGTGCCGCGTCCGCCGTGCCCTCGGTGGAGGACTGGGTGGCGGTGCCGGTGCGGGCCAGGTCGGTGCGCAGCTGCTCGACGGGGCCGCCGTGGGCGCCTGCCCGGCTCGCGACGGCGAGGGCCTCGGCCGGCAGCCGGTCCAGGCCGGTGAGGTTGTCCGTCATGACCGAGCCCTTGCCGCCGAGTGCGGGCGCGGCGGTGTCGGTCCAGTTGCCCCGGGCGGTGTTCTCGATGCCGTAGTCCGCCCAGTTGGAGACCCACTTGTACCCGATCCGGGTGATGACATTGCGTTCGACGCGGATGTGCGAGGACTGCTCGTCGAGGTAGATGCCGTTGCCGTCGCGCTCGGTGTTGCCGAAGGCGGAGCGGTTGATGTAGTTGCCGGACAGGACCGTGCCCGGCTGGGCGCCCTGGGTGTAGATGGCCCCGCCGTCGTGCTGCTCCCGGGCGACCTCCATGACGTCGGTGATCCGGTTGCCGGTCACCTTGTTGTCGCGCAGGACGGACTTCTGGGACTCGGGCTGGTTCCAGCCCCAGCCGACCGAGATCCCGGAGTACGGGAGGTGGTCCAGGCTGTTGTGGTCGATGGTCAGCCCGGCCTCGTACCCGGCCCAGATGCCCACCGAGTCGGTGTACTCGACTCCGGAGCGGGTGATGGTGTTGTACGCGACGGTGTTCCGCTCCCCCGCGAGCGCCGCCGACGGCATCGGCTCGGTGTCGCCCACGTAGACGGCGCCCGAGGACAGGTCGGTGAAGGACGAGCGGGTCACGGAGCTGTCCTTGGTGCCCGCTTCGAGGATCGCGCCCGCTCCGCCGAGCCGGGTGAACCGGCCGTTCTCGATGCTGATGTGCCGGCCGCCGCGGACGGTCACCGCCGCGGAGGGCTTGGTGTAGAAGCGGCCCGCGTGGTCGACGGGGCCGGTGGCTCCGGTCAGGGTGAGACCGGCCTGCATTCCCGCGTAGCCCTCGTCGGTGCCCGGCTGACGGTACGCCGCGTACGCGAAGCCGATCCCGCTGACGGTGACGTCATGGGCGCCGTCGACGACGAGCAGTTGTTCGGTGTGCGGGGTGACGGTCTGTGCGCGGCGCATGTTCTCGCCCTTGCGCGGCAGGTAGGTGACGGTGCGGTCCTTCGAGTTCCAGACGAACTCGCCCGGCTGGTCGAGGAGTTCGGGGGCGTTCTCGAAGAAGGCGACGCCGCTGTAGCGGGTGGAGTCGACCGTGGTGGAGTCCCAGGCGGGGCCGGTGCGATCGGTACCGCTCGCCGAGTTGGTCCAGCAGGGCTGGGCGAAGGTCATGACATCGCCGTTCACTGCCGTGATCCGGCAGTGGTAGTTGCGCCAGCGGACCCGGATGACGGCTTCGGCGTCGGTGGGGCGCTGCCACTTGGCGATGCCCGTCGCGACCGCGCCGGTCATGCCGGTCCTCGTGGCGTCGCAGGTGCTCGCCGCGCAGGCCTCACCGCGGGCGGGGGTGGCGCGCCTGCCGTCGACGAAGAGCTGGCGGGGGGTGACGCCGGCCGGGACCCCGGCGGTCCAGGTGCCGTCGGCGTTCTGCCGCCAGCCGGTGATGTCCCGTCCGCCGGAGAGGACGGGGCGGGTGCCGGGGGCCGCGCTCCAGGTGACGGTGCGGCCGTCCTTCCCGGAGTCGGCGGCGCCGAGCCTGAGCGGTTCGTCGAGCTTGTACGTGCCGTTCTTCAGCAGGACCCGGACGTCGCGCCCGCTCTCGGTGCGGGCGCGGTCGCGGGCGCCCTCGGGGGTGCAGGGGCGGGCGACCGTACAGGAGTTTCCGTGTCCGTCCGGGGCCGCGTACAGGGTGCGGGCGCCCGGTGCGGCCTGGGCGGTGGGGGCGACGAGAAGTGCGGCCAGGAAGGCGGCGGTGGCGGCAGCGGCGGTTCCTCGTACGGTGTTCAGGGGGCGGCGGTTCACGCGGAGGCCTTCCAGTCGGGGTGGCCGGGCATGGGCGGGTTCACGGCTCCGAAGAGCCAGTCGCGCAGGAACGGGTCGAGGGAGGAGTCGCGGGCGACGTCGACGGTGTGCCGGATGAACGCCTCGCTGGTGTAGGTGGAGTCCTTGAAGCGCTTCACCCACTCGCGCATGACCTTGTCGAACTTCCGCTGACCGATCCGGAGGCTGAGGGCGTACAGGACCAGGGCGCCGCCGTCGTAGATGTTGGTGCCGCCGAGCGCCTTGGGCAGTCCGGGCGGGCCGTCGGCGGCGCGGACCGCGTCGAGCTTCTCGTACGTCGCCTTCATCTTGTCCTCAAGGACCGACCAGCCGCGCTCCTCGCCGTACAGGCCGGCGTAGTACACGGCGGGGCCCTCGTTGAGCCAGGCCTGTTGCCAGTCGTTGGGGGTGACGGAGTCGCCGAACCACTGGTGGACCAGTTCGTGGACCATGGTGGTCTCGTAGCCCGGCTGTCCGTTGGCGTTGAGCTTGAACCAGTTGGTGGAGAACAGGGAGAGGGTCTGGTTCTCCAGGGCGTCGGTGTAGCCGTCGTAGATGTGGACGCCGTAGACGGAGAACGGGTAGCGGCCGAACTTCGCCTCCAGCCAGGCCAGATGGTCCGCGGTACGGGCGGCGATCGGACCGTACTTGTCCTCCTGGCCCTGCGGGACGATGTGGCGCAGGGGAAGTCCGCGATGGCTGGTGCCGTACAGGTAGGTGCCCTTGACGACGGCGATGCCGATGAGTTCGGTCGCCATGCGCTCGCGGAGGGCGAAGTGCCAGACGGTGGAGCCGTCGGCGCGCGGGGTCTTGTGGAGGAGTTCACCGTTGGCGGCGGCGACATAGCCCTGTGGTGCGCTGATGTGGAAGGTCCACGTCGCCTTGTCGGACGGGGTGTCGTTGCAGGGCAGGAAGGTGTCGGCGCGGGAGGACTGGGCGGCGGATGCGAAGCCGCCGTCAGTGCCGAACTTCCAGCCGGTCAGGCCGAGTCTGGGCGCTTTGCCGTTGCCCCGGTAGCGGATTTCGGTGGTGAACGCCTGTCCGTTGTGGAGCGGGCGGGCGGGGGTGACGGTGAACTCCTGGCCGCTCTTGCCGGGTGCGAGCACCCAGGTGGCGGGGCGGCCGGCGACGGTGACGGAGTCGATGGTGTGTCCGTCGGTGTCCAGGTTGAACGCGGAGAGGTCCTGGGTGGCCTTGGCGTTGATCCGCACCACGGCGGTGAAGTCGTAGGTGACCGGGGTGAAGTCGAAGGTCAGGTCGTAGTGGACGACCTGGTATCCGCCGTTGCCGAGGGTCGGGAAGAGCGGGTCGCCGACGCCGTCCGAGCCTGGCTTCGGGTCGAAGCCGTGCGGCTGTGCGATGGCGGTCGAACCGAGTGCGGGTACGGCGACGGCCGCGGCCACCGCCGCGCCGCCGAGCTTCAGGGCCGACCGTCGGGTCGTCACTTCTTCCCCTTCTGGAAGGCTTCCTCGAACTCGCCGCGGGCCTGCTCGCCGCCCTTGGCCAGGTAGTCCTTGACGAGCTGGTCGTAGGCGGACATGGGCTTGCGGCCGGAGATGATGTCCTTCAGCGCGTCCCCCTTCAGCGTGTTGAGGCTGCCGGAGCCCTTGGAGTCCCAGGTGGGCGAGGAGTACTGGAGCGTCGGGTCCGGCTCCATCATCGGGATCATCCTGGTGAAGGTGTCGTGCACGTGGCGGACGCCCTGCTCGGAGTCGGCGCTGAAGACGGCCGGGACGGCGGAGGCCATGAACTTCCAGGGCACGGTGACGTCCTGGGTGCCCTGCTTGGTGAGCGCCGGGTTGCCCTTGGCGTCGCGGGTGAAGTCCTTGCCCTCGACCCCGTAGTTGATGAGGGTGTACTCCTGGCTGCCGAACGGGGACGCGGCGAAGTCGGCGAGGGCCAGGATCTCCTTGACGCGGTCCCCGGACGCCTTCTTGATGTGGGTGTTCTGGAGCGAGATGTTGTCCATCCAGGCGACGGCGTCCTTGCCGACCGGCACGAACGGGCGCGGGTCGTACTTCTTGTCGATCGCCTTCATCGCGGCGATGTATCCGACACCGGGCGCCAGGTAGGTGGGCATCCCGTCGTAGACGTAGGCGCCCTTGCCGTTCTTGAACATGTCCGTGTACTGGGCCTTCTGCGCCCCGGACATCTGGAGGGTGCCCGGGTAGTAACAGCCGGCCTTGTACAGCAGCCGGGCGGTCTCCACCGCCTTGCGGTACTCCGGGGTCTCCAGGTCGGTGGTGAACTTGCCGGTCTTCTCGTCCAGACGCCAGAAGTTGGGCGCGCCCGCGGACATGGCGAGCATGCTGGTGGCGCCCGCGATGATGGCGTACTGGTCCTTCTTGGGCCGGGTCAGCTCCTTGCAGACCTCGACGAACCGGTCGAGGTCGGTGATCTGGTCGAGGCTGCTGACGCCGACCTCCTCGAACAGGTCGTGCCGGTACACGCCGGCGCCGCCGGTGCCGGTGCGGGCGATCGGGATGCCGTAGAGCTTCCCGCCGAAGATGGCGGACTGCCAGGCGCCCTTCGGGATCGCGGCCAGGTTCGGGTAGTCCTTGACCTTGTCACCGGCGAGGTACGGGGTCAGGTCGGCGCACTTGGCCTGGAGGAAGGCCGCCTTGTTGTCCACGCCGCCCACCTCCGGGTACATGAAGAGGTCCGGCAGGCTGTCGCTGGCGACCATGGTGGAGAACTTGGTGCCGTAGTCGTCGGCGGGGACCGCGGTGATGTTCACCTGACCGCCGAGGAGCTTCTCGATCTCCTGCCAGGCGGCGTTCTTGCCGCGCGCGGGCGGCGGCGGGGAGAAGGTCTCCATCGTCGCGCTGATCGGCTTCGCCCCCTTGAGCGGGGTGCTTTTCGTGGCGCGCAGCGGCTTGGCCGGGTAGCTGAAGAAGCCCTGCGGAACACCGGCCGCGGTGCCCGCCAGGTCGGGGTTGAGGCCGATGTTGCGGACCGCGGTCTCCGGGAGCAGCGAGGCGCTCTTGGCCTCCGCCTTCGCGGTCGTGCCGCCGTCGCCGCAGGCGGCGAGCAGCGGGGCGGCGGCCAGTCCCAGACCGACGCCCGCACCCATGCGGAACAGTGCTCTGCGATTGATGGGGGTGGAGCTCGACACCTGAATCTCCTTGGGAGAGGGGAAGGAAGGAGTGGGGGGCGGTGTGGCGGTGGCCGTGCTCAGCCCTTGACGGCGCCTGTGAGCACGCCCTTGGTGAAGTAGCGCTGGAGGAACGGGTAGACGCAGAGGATCGGTACGACGGCGATCACCAGGACCGCCATCTGCACGGCCTGCTGCGGGGCGAGCACCTCGCCCGCCGAGGCGGCGTTCAGGCTCTGGCCCTGGAGCACGTAGGTGCGCAGCACCATCGGCAACGGCCACTTGTCGGAGTCGTTGAGGTACAGGAGCGAGTTGAAGAAGGCGTTCCAGTACGTCACCGCGTAGAAGAGGCTGATCACGGCGAGGACCGCCTTGGACAGCGGCAGCACGATCCGCACCAGGATGCGGAAGTCGCCGGCCCCGTCGACCTTCGCGGCGTCGTACAGCTCGTCCGGCAGGTTCATGAAGAAGGACCGCAGGACGACCAGGTTGAACGCGCTGACCAGGGTGGGCATGACGAGCGCCGCGTAGGTGTCGTACAGGCCCAGGCCCTTGACCAGCAGGAAGTTCGGGATGATGCCCGCGTTGAAGAGCATCGTGAACAGGGCCGTCATCAGGATGAAGCGGGAGCCGGTGACGTCGCGGCGGGAGAGACCGTACGCCATGCCCACGGTGACCAGGAGGCTGGCGAGGGTGCCGAGGACCGTGATGCCGACGGAGACGATCAGCGCGCGGGTGACGACTCCGCCGGTGAAGATGGTGCGGTAGGCGTCCAGGGTGGGGTGGTCGGGCCACAGGACGAGGCCGGAGCTCTTGATGATGTCGGTCTGCGAGGCGAAGCTCGTACCGATGACGCCGACCAGTGGGTAGGCGACGGCGAGGACGACCACGACGACGGCTATCGCCTTGGCGGTCTGTCCGATGCGGGTCGGCCGTTCCATCCACGGGGGCCGGCCGTCCGACTTCCGTGCGGGAGCGGGCGGGGGCGCCGGTGCGGTGGATTCCGTAGTGGCGCGCGTCTTCTCAGCGGTCAGCACCGCGGTACACCCCTTCGTGGCCGAGTCGGTGGGCGAACTTGTTCGCGCCCAGGACGAGTGCGGTGCCGATGACCGCCTTGACGAGTCCGACGGCGGCGGCGACGCCCCAGTCGTTGTCCTTGATGCCGTGGTAGTAGACGTAGGTGTCGAGGACCTCACCGGCGTCCGGACCGACCGCGTCGCGCTGGAGCAGGATCTGCTCGAAGCCGACGGAGAGGATCTGTCCGAGGTTGAGGATCAGCAGCAGGATGAGTACGGGGGCGATGCCCGGCAGGGTCACGTGCCACAGGCGGCGTCGTGGTCCGGCGCCGTCGATGGCGGCGGCCTCGTACTGCTGCTTGTCGATGTTCAGCAGCGCGGCGAGGATGATGATCGTGCCCCAGCCGGCGTCCTTCCAGGCCACCTGGAGGGTCAGCAGCCAGGGGAAGGCGTCGGGGTCGCTCATCATGTCGTAGCGCGGCAGTCCCATTCCCCCGAGGACGTCGGGCAGGAGCCCGGCACCACCCAGGATCTGCTGGAAGATCGAGACGATGATGACCCAGCCGATGAAGTGCGGCAGATAGACGACGCTCTGCACGAACCGTCTGATCCGGTCGCTGGCGATGCTGTTGAGCAGCAGGGCCAGGGCGATCGGGATCGGGAAGAAGAACACCAGCTGGACGAGGGCGATCTCCAGGGTGTTGAACGTCGCGGACCAGAAGGCCGGCTCACCGAACGCCGCGGAGAAGTTGGCGAACCCCACCCAGACGCTGTGCATGTAGCCGAGGTACGGCTGGTAGTCCTGGAACGCCACCACGTAGCCGAGCAGCGGTACGTAGTGGAATACGACGAAGTACAGCAGTCCGGGCAGGGTGAGCAGCAGCATCACCCGGTCCCGCTTGATCCGCTGCCAGAGGCTCAGCCGGTGCTGTGCGTCGACGGCCCCGGCAGCGGGCGGGGAGGGTGTTTCAGCCTTCTGCCGCCGCTTCTCCCGCGGCAACGGGGGTGCTGTTTCAGCCATGGTGCGTCCTGTTCGGCTGGGTGGCGCGTGGTGGGCCTTCTGGGGCCGCAAGTTAGTAAGCGGTTAACCCAAGCGTCAAGAGATCCGGGCAAAAGTCGTTGAGTCGCGATGTCCCGGCGGCCGAATCCAGCACCTCGAAACCATAAATATGGTACGGAATTGGACAGTTGAAGCGGATGAGAGCTTGACGGTCGGCCATGACGCTCCCTAGCGTGCCGGTCATCCCATAGAACGCGATTACTGTCCGGAGGCAGGGTGCGAACCACCGAAGAGGCACCGGCACATTCCGGTAGCGATGCCGCGACACCGTCCCCGCGACGGCCGCGCACGCTTCTGGTCATGAGCCCCGGGCTGCTCGACGATGTTTTTCCGCCGCCGGTCCGGGCCCGCCTGGAGGAGACCGCCGACCTGCGGAACCCGTCCGTGATCAGCGAGTTCGACTCCCCGGAGGCCGCGGCGGCACTGAGCTCGGCGGAGGTACTGCTCACCGGCTGGGGCTGCCCGCCCGTCGATGCCGAACTGCTGGACCGGGCGCCCGCGCTGCGTGCCGTGATCCATGCGGCCGGCACGGTGAAAACGTTTCTGTCCCCGGTTGCGTTCGATCGCGGGATCGTCGTCTCGTCGGCCGCCGCCGCCAACGCGGTGCCGGTCGCCGAGTTCACCCTGGCGGCGATCATCATGGGTGCCAAGCGGGTGTTCCCGCTGGCCGGGCTCTTCCGCACCCGGCGTACCCACCGCACCGGCGCCGACCTCGACCGGCAGCACTGGCTCGGCACGCACGGGCTGACCATCGGTGTGGTCGGGGCCTCCCGGATCGGCCGCCGGGTCATCGAACTGCTCCGGGTTCTGGACGCGGAGGTGCTGCTCCACGACCCGTACGTCAGTGCCGCCGAGGCGGAGCTGCTCGGTGTCACCCCGACCGATCTCGACACCCTGGTGGCGACCAGCGACGTGGTGACCGTGCACGCCCCGGACACCGCGGAGACCCGCGGGATGATCGACGCCCGGCGGATCGGCCTGATGCGGCCCGGCACTCTGCTCGTCAACACCGCGCGCGGCCGGCTGGTGGACACCGAGGCGCTGACCGGGCACCTGGTCAGCGGGCGGCTGGACGCGGTCCTCGACGTGACGTCGCCCGAGCCGCTGCCGGACGGCCACCCCCTGTGGGACCTGCCCAACGTCTTCCTCACCCCGCATCTGGCGGGCGCCCAGGGCAACGAGGTGGGACGGCTGGGGGCGCTCGCGGTCGACGAGCTGGTCCGGTACGCGCACGGCACACCGTTCGACCACCCGGTGCACCGGGACGACCTGGGGAGGATCGCGTGAGGTCCGTCGCCCATGCGGGCGCAAGGCCCATTGCCTGCACTTTCGGCCGACCCGGCGGGCGTACGTGATGGGCGGCGCGACGGGGCGGCGCCTGCCCGGAGGGGCACTAGGCTCGGCGTCACACAACAGCCACCAGGGGGTGAGCCGGATGCGCCGGCAGAGCACAGCCGCGGACGGACAACGACGGGCGACGGTCACCGACGTCGCACGGCGCGCAGGCGTCTCGACGGCCACGGTCTCCCGCGTACTGAACCGCAACTACCCGGTCGCCGAGGCGACCCGGGAGCGGGTCGAGTCCGCGATGCGCGAGCTGGGCTATGTCGTCAACGCCCACGCCCGTGCCCTGGCCGGCGTCTCCAACCGCACCGTCGGGATCATCGTCAACGAGGTCATCGACCCGTTCTACGCCTACATCGCGCGCGGTGTGGAGCGGGAGGCGGCGCTCGGCGGACGGCTCTGCCTGGTCTGCTGCACCCAGGGCGACCCGCAGCGGGAGCTGGCCTTCATCGATCTGATGCACGAGCGCCGGGCGGACGCGGTGGTCGTGGTCGGCGGCTCCATCGCGGACCGCGGCTACACCACCGAGCTGGCCCGCAGGGCGCGCGAGCTGGACGCGGGCGGATCGAAGCTGGTGCTGTGCGGCAGGCCGCCTCTGGACGAGGAGGCCCCGACCGTCGCGGTCGAGTACGACAACGAGGGCGGCGCCTTCGCCATCACCGACCATCTGCTGATGCAGGGCCACGAACGGATCCTCTACCTCGGCGGCCCGCCCAAACTCTCCACCACCCGCGACCGGCTGGCCGGGCACCAGCGGGCGCTGCGGCTGCGCGGCATCGACCCGGACCCCGACCTGGTCCGTCCCGGCGCCTTCAGCCGCAACTTCGGCTACCGGAAGATGGCCGAAGTCCTGCGGGACAGGCCGGACTTCACCGCCGTCTTCGCGGCCAACGACATGGTGGCGGCGGGCGCGGCCCAGGCCCTGGAGGAGGCCGGGATCCGGGTGCCGAAGGACGTGTCCCTGGTGGGATACGACGACATCCCGGTGGCCCAGGAGCTGCGGCCGCGGCTGACCACCGTCCACGTCCCGCTGGAGGAGATGGGACGCCAGGCCGTACGGCTGGCCGTGAGCGGCGGGGACGAGGACGACTGGCGCGAACCCACCACGGGGGCGCTGCGGCTCGGAACCCACATCGTGGTACGCGATTCCGTTGCGCCGAGGGCCGGCCGCTCCACTCGGAAGTGACCGGTTACTTCCCACCTGTCCACAGTCGACCATAGTAAATCGCAGTAACTTCGTACCCCCTCTTGCCTCCGAATAGCAACCGCTTACATGCTGGCGCCGAGCAGCACCGTTCCGCACGCTTCCGCCCCTCACTCGTTCTCGCAGGGAGAGTTCCGCATGCGCATGCCCACAGACTCCGCCGGCTCCTCCACCGCCCCTTCCGCCGCCTCCTCCCCCGTCGGCCGGCGCTCAGTTCTCGCCGCGGCCGCCGGGGCCGGGGCGGCGATCGCGCTCGGCGCCGCCTCCGGAACTGCCCGGGCCGCCACCTCCGTAGCCTCCCAGGGACGCCCGGTCAAGCTGACCGTGACCGCCCGGCCCGCCGCCGAGGCCGAGCGGCTGCGGCTCGGACAGGCCCTGCGCGGCTCGGAGTTCCAGCCCACCGGCCTGTACGTACCGGCCGGCACGCCCCTCTCGCTCACCGTCCAGCCGCACGACGGTCTGCTGCCCACGCTCTGGATCGGCGCCTGGGACTACTACGGCGAGATCACCGAACCCCGCAGCCATCCGCTGACCGCCGGGGCGAACACGGTCACGGACCCGCACGGCGGCCCGGTCTACCTCACCCTGACCGGCCGCGGCGAGCGGGCCGGTGTGCTGGTCCGCTCCGGTGCCGTCCCCATGCCGGTCTTCACCCTGGGCCGTACCTCGGAGGCCGACTACCAGCGGCAGCTGGACACACTCACCGCATCGCCGTACGTCGAACTGCACGCGCCGCACACGATCATGACGCTCACTCGCGAGGGCGCGCTGCTGTACCGCGACGAGGACCACGCCGCGCTGCTCGGCCTGGTCGAGACGATCATCGACTCGCACGCCCGGATCAGCGGGCTGGACGGCTCGAAGCCGGTGCACCGGCGCAAGGCCGGGCCGTACCACTTCACCGAGGTCAGCAAGGTGCCCACCGGGGTCGGCGCCTACGCCACACACGGCTACAACGGCTTCCCGCGGGCCTACCTCGACCGGGCCACCACCGTGGAGGGGCTGCGCACCCGGGGCTGGGGGCTCTACCACGAACTCGGCCATCTCCACCAGCAGATGGCGTACAAGCCCGGTGGCCTGACCGAGGTCACGGTCAACATCTACTCGCTGGCCGCGCAGCGCACCCTGAAGCAGCCGTCCAACCTCCTCACCGTCGACCCGAAGACGGGGCTCACCTACTTCCAGTCGGCGCGGCAGAAGTTCGGCACGGCCGGTCTCACGTACGAGAAGTCCTTCGGCGCGTACGAGAAGCTCGTCCCGTTGCGTCAGCTGGAGCTGGCCTTCGGCGACGACTTCTGGCCCCGGATGCACAAGCTGGTCCGCGAGGAGAATCCGCAGTCCGACTACACCGAGAACGACAAGCGCTACCGGGCACTCGCGACCTACTCCAGCCGGGTCGCGGGCTACGACCTCACGGACTTCTTCGTGAACACCTGGGCGTTCCCGATCGACGCCACGGGCCGGGCCGAGCTGGCCGCGCTGAACCTTCCGAAGCCGCCCGTCGACCCGTCCGCACTGGACGACTGACCGCAGCGACAAGGGAGTTCACCGTGAACCTCAGCAGACGCACCCTGCTCGCGGCGACCGGCGCCACCGCCGTAACGGCCGCGACGACACTGATGACGACGGCAGGCACAGCGCACGCCTCACCCGTCGCGGACGCCTCCGCCGAAGACGGCACCACAGCCGCTCCCGCCGCCGGCTTCGACACACTGCTCCAGCGCGCCGAATCACTGCTCACCGGCGGTGGATTCGACCCGGCCGACCCCGACTTCACCGACGCCGTCGCGGCCCTGGACACCACGGCCGGGGACCTGTGGGACACCCTCGACCGCAGCGCCGGCCGCACCGCGCTCTGGCCGGACCTCGCACCGCTCACCGACCCGGGCAACTTCGGCCAGAGCTACACCCGGCTGCGTACCGTCGCGACCGCCTGGGCCACCGAGGGCACCGCTCTCGCCGGGAACGCCCAGGTGGCGGACGCCCTCGTCGCCGCGCTGCGCTTCACCCACGACACCGCATACAACCCGGCCAGGCGCGAGACCGGCAACTGGTGGTTCTGGGAGATCGGTGCCCCCCGTGCGCTGATGGACTGCTCCGTCGTCCTGCGCGGCCGGCTTCCCGCGGCCGACCTGGCGGACTATCTCGCGGTCGTCGACCGCTTCTGCCCGGACGCGGACCGCCGCACCAACTCCCCCACTCTCCCCGAGACCGGGGCGAACCGCACCGACAAGGCCGTCATCGTGGCGTTGCGCGGGCTGCTGGGACAGGACCCGGCCAAGCTCGTGTCGGCCCGCGACGCGCTCTCCGACGTACGCGACTCGGGCCGCAACAGCCTTTTCCGGTACACGAGTTCGGGGGACGGTTTCTACGAGGACGGCTCGTTCGTCCAGCACGATGTGGTGGCCTACACCGGTTCGTACGGCATCGTGCTGCTCAGTGGCACGGCGTATCTGCTGGCCCTGCTGGCGGGGTCCGAGTGGGCGGTGGCCGACCCGAAGGTGTCGGTGATGTACGACGCCGTGGAGCGGACCTTCGCACCGGTGATCTTCGACGGGCTGATGATGGACTCGGTGCGAGGCCGGGCGATCTCCCGGGAACGCGCCGGTGACCACCGCGACGGTGCGACGGCCCTGGCGGCGATCCTGCTGCTGGCGTCTGGAGCGCCCGCCGAGTACGCCACGCGCTGGCGGGCACTGGTCAAGGGCTGGCTGACCCGCAACCGCACCACCCCCTTCGAGGGTCTCGCGACGCTGCCCCAGCTCGCACTGGCCAAGGCCGTACTGGACGACCGGACCGTACCGGCCGGACCGCGCTCCACGGGCAGCCATGTCTTCGCGGACATGGACCGTGTCGTGCACCGCCGCCCCGGCTGGGCCTGCGCGCTGTCGCTCTCGTCGAAGCGGATCTCGGCGTACGAGGCAGGCAACGGCGAGAATCTGCACGGCTGGTACACCGGCGACGGCATGACGTATCTGTACGCCGACGACGACCTGGGGCAGTTCAACGACGGCTTCTGGCCGACCGTCGATCCGTACCGCCTGCCCGGCACCACGGTCGACACCCGGCAGCGGACCGATCTCGGCACGGGCGCCGGCACCTCCACCTACCGCCCGGCCAACACCGTCGCGGGCGGTGCCGTGCTGGACGGCCGGTACGGGGCCGCCGCGATGGAGGTGATCGGCGGCCAGGGCACCACCTTGCGGACCAGGAAGTCGTGGTTCCTGCTGGACAACGCGGTGATCGCGCTCGGCGCCGGCATCACGGCGAGCGACGGCCGTCCGGTCGAGACCATCGTCGAGAACCGCAGTCTGGGTACGGACGGACGGCACCGGCTGCTGGTCGACGGCGTCCGCCAGCCCGTCGAGCAGGGCTGGAGCGGCACGTTCGGCCGGGCCCGGTGGGCGCATGTCGAGGGAGTGGGCGGCTATGTGTTCCCCGGCGGAACCGCCCTGCACGCCCTGCGCGAGCAGCGCACCGGCACCTGGCGGGCCATCGACACAGGGGCGGACACGGGCGGCAGCACCGACCCCGTCACCCGCCGCTATCTGACGCTCTGGACGGACCACGGCGCCTCCCCCACCGACGCCCGCTACGCCTATGTGCTGCTGCCCGGCGCATCGGCCGCGGCGACCGCGGCCTGGTCGGCGTCCCGGCCGGTCCGGATCGTCGCCGACGACAGCACCGCACAGGCGGTGGAGGTGCACCGGGCGGGGCTGACCGCGGTGAACTTCTGGGGCGCCGGAACGGCCGCCGGGATCACCGCGTCCGGCCCGGCGTCGGTGCTGGTGCAGCGCCACGGCGCGCACATCCGGGTCGCGGTCGCCGACCCGGGCCGCACGCTCACCACCCTCTCGGTCGAACTGCCCTTCCGGGTGCGGGCGGTGGCGGCGGCCGATGACTCGGTGAGTCTCGTTCCCGGCCGCAGACCCGTGCTCACCGTCGCCGTCGGCGGCTCACGCGGCCACACCCACCGAGCCGAACTCGTTCCGTAACCCACCCCGCGCATCACCCACGAGGAGCAGCACCACCATGTCCGTCGCACCGCATCTGCACCTGCCGCCGCCCGACCGGCTCCTGTCGTCACGTACCGGCTGGACCCGGGCCCACTGGGAGGCGACCGCCGACCGGATGCTGGATGCGCTGGTGCCGTACGCGACCCCCGGCTTCGCCCAGTACCGGCTGCCCGGCCGCGGCAGCTGGTCGGGTGTCGTCTCGGACGGTCTCGAAGGCTTCGCCCGGTCGTTCCTGCTCGCCGCCTGCCGGATCGCGGGGGCGGGCGGGGCGGCCGACCCCGCGCTGATCGAGCGGTACACGGCGGGTCTGGCCGCCGGCACCGACCCCGGGAGCGGGGAGGCGTGGCCGAGGCTGACGGACTGTTCGCAGCAGATGGTGGAGGCGGCGTCGGTCGCGGTGGCACTGCACGAGACCAGGCCGTGGATCTGGGACCGGCTGGACGCCCGGGTGCAGGAGCGGGTCGTCGACTGGTTCTCCGGATTCGTCGGCGGGCGCACCTGGGACAACAACTGGCGGCTCTTCCAGGTGGTGTCCGAGCAGTTCCTCGCCTCGGTCGGCGCACCGTACAGCCGCTCGGACATCGAGTCGAACCTGGACAGGATCGAGGACTGGTACGTCGGTGACGGCTGGTACACCGACGGGGACGGCCGGAACTTCGACTACTACATCGGCTGGGCGATGCATCTGTACCCGTTGCTCTGGTCGCGGATGGCGGGCGCCGACGACGGCGGCCGGACGGAGGTCTACCGGAAGCGGCTGCGCAGGTTCCTGGAGGACTATCCGCACTTCTTCGGCTCCGACGGCGCCCCGGTCCACCAGGGCCGTTCGCTGACCTACCGGTTCGCCGCCCTGGCACCGGTGTGGATGGGGGCGCTGGCCGACTGCACCCCGCTCGCGCCGGGGCTCACCCGCCGGCTCGCCTCCGGCACGATGCGGCACTTCGCTGAGCGCGGTGTGCCTGACGAGCGGGGGCTGCTGACGCTCGGCTGGTACGACACGTTCCTGCCGAGCACCCAGCCGTACTCCGGTCCCGCCTCTCCGTACTGGGCGAGCAAGGGCTTCCTCGGGCTGCTGCTGCCGGCCGACCACGAGGTATGGACGGCGCGCGAACTCCCGCTGCCGATCGAGGAGTCCGACCAGTACACCGCGCTGCCCGCCACCGGCTGGCTGCTGCACGGCACCCGTGACGACGGCATCGTCCGGCTGGTCAACCACGGCAGCGACCACAATCCGCCGTTCGACGAGGCGGCCGACCCGGCCGAGGGCACGCACGATCCGCACTACGCCCGGTTCGGGTACTCGACTGCGACGGCCCCCGAGGCCGCCCCGCACGCCGTGGCCCGCTCCATCGACGGTCATCTGGCGCTCCTGGCACCGGACGGCACCCCGTCACCGCGCAGCCGGATCCATCCGTTGCGCTGCGAGGGCCGCGTCGCGGCCTCCTGGTACGCGGCCCGGCTGCCCGGCGACGACCGTCCGTACCGGATCGAGACGACGAGTGTGCTGCACGGCCCGTGGGAGATCCGGGTGCACCGGGTCGAGGCGCCCGAGGGGGCGGTGGTGCGGGAGGGCGGTCACCCGGTCGCCCATGCGCGGAGCCCGTTCGCCCTGTCGGGCCCCGACTGGGCACTCGCCCGCACGGCCGACGGTCTGAGCAGCGCCCTGATCGCGCTGCACGGCTGGGACGGCGGGACGGAAGGGGCCGCTGTGGCACGTGATGTCCAGTCCAACGCGTACGGACCGCATTCGGCGATTCCGTACCTTCGCAGCGGGCCGCACCCGGGCGGGCGGAGCATCCATGTCTCGCTGGTCGCCCTCTCCCGGGACGCCGTGCATCCGGAGGCGCTGCGCGATGCGGTGCGGGTGGGTGCGGGTGCGGACTCGGTGGTGCTGACCTTCCTGGACGGTACGACGGTCGAGGTCTGATCAGATTCCGATGCCGTTGCCCTCCCGCTGATCGATGTGCCCGACCAGTTCCATCGCCAGGGACTTGATCGCGTCGAGCCCCGCCCTGCCCCACGGGCGGGGCACGGTGTCGACCGCGCAGACGGCGCCCAGGGCGATGCCCGTGCGGTCGATGAGGGGCGCGCCGAGATAGGAACGGATGCCTATCTCGTCGACCACCGGGTTTCCGGCGAAGCGCGGGTAGTCGCAGACGTCCTCCAGGACGAGCGCCTTGCGCCGTACGACGACATGCGGGCAGTAGCCGCGGTCGAGCGCCACATACCGGCCGCTGCGGCTGCTGCCCGCGGCGGCGGCGCCGAGATCGGATCCCTTGTGCGTGCCGGCCGGGGTGTGCAGACCGGCGAAGAACTGCCGGTTGCCGTCGATGAAGTTGACCATCGAGAAGGGCACCTCGGTCACCTCGGCCACCCGGTCGGCGAAGGCGTCGAAATTGTCGAACGAGGCGTCGGAGCGCTCGCCGAGCCCGAGCGTCCTCAGCCGCTGGGTGCGGACCAGGGCATCGCCGTCGACGGGCGTGAGCAGCATGCGGCCGTTGTTGTTCCGGATCACGGGCGGGCTCCGAAGCCGGTCAACGGGGCCGGGGCCGAGGTGGCGTTGATCAGGTGCTGGACCAGTGTGACCAGGGCTCCGGTTCCGGAGCTGGCGATCCGGGCGTCGCAGAGCACCACCGGGACGTACGGGCCGAGGTCGAGTGCGGCCCGGATCTCCTCCGGTGCGTAGCGGTAGGCGCCGTCGAACTCGTTGACCGCGACGATGAATCCGATACCGCGCCGCTCGAAGAAGTCGACGGCGGCGAAGCACTCGGCGAGCCTGCGGGTGTCCGCGATCACGACGGCTCCCAGCGCTCCCTGGGAGAGTTCGTCCCACATGAACCAGAAGCGTTCCTGGCCCGGGGTGCCGAACAGATAGAGCACATGCTGCTCGTCGAGGGTGATGCGGCCGAAGTCCATCGCCACGGTGGTGGCGGTCTTGGACTCGATCCCTTCGAGACTGTCGGTCGCGGCGCTGACCTGGGTCAGCAGCTCTTCCGTGCTGAGCGGTGCGATCTCACTGACCGCACCGACGAACGTCGTCTTGCCGACCCCGAACCCGCCCGCCACCAGCACCTTGAGCGCGACGGGAAACCCCTCCGAGCCCGTGGGACCGCCGATGTCGCCGCCGGGATCGCCGTACCCCGGCTCGGGCTCGTGGACCGGAGCATCCGCGTAGCCCCGGGTGCCGCTGTGGTTCAGGGTGTCTTCGTAGCCCTGTGCATCCCAGTAGCCGTGCACCTCCCCGTGGTTCCCCGGCTGCCCGTGGCTCTCCGGGCCGCCGTATCCCTCGGACCGGCCGTGGCTTCCGTGGGCTGCTCGGGTTCCTTGGCTTTCGTGACTTCCGAAGCCTTCGGGGCTTGCGTTGTTGTCGTACACGGCGGAGCTGCCGAAGCCGTCAGAGCTGTCGTCGTAAGCCATCGAGCACTGCCTCCAGCAGAGATCGGTCGGTGGGCATGTCGTGGAAGGCGGGTGGGTGCGCGGTCACTGCCCCGCAGTCGACCAGGTCGGAGACGAGCACCTTGGTGACGACCGCGGGCAGCCGCAGATGTGCGGCGATCTCGGCCACCGAGGTCGGGCCGCCGCACAGCCCCAGCGCGACGGAGTGCTCGGGACCGAGATGCGTCTGCGGCTCGGTCCCCGTGGCCATGATCAGGGAGAGCAGATCGAGCACGGTCGTGGGACGGGTCCGGCCGTTGCTCACGGTGTACGGGCGGATCAGCCGGCCGGCCGCGTCGTCGAGCAGTGGCCCGTCCTGCGGGACCGACACCCTCACAGCCCCGTGGCGCCCGGTGTCCCGGCCGCTTGTCTGACAGGCGTCATCAGATAGGGCCGGACACTCTTGACCAGCATCGTCATCTCGTAGCCGAGCACCGCCGCGTCCGCCTCGCGGCCGGCGAGCACGGCGAGACAGGTACCGGAACCGGCGGTGGAGACGAACAGCAGGGTCGAGTCGAGCTCGACCACCACCTGCCGCACCTCGCCGCTGTCGCCGAAGCGCGCGCCCGCGCTGCGGCCGAGCGAATACAGACCGGCGGCCAGCGCGGCCATGTGGTCGGCGCTGTCGGCGTCCATGCCATGAAGGGATTTCACCAGCCCGTCGGCGGAGAGGAGAACCGCGCTGCGTGTGTACGGGACGCGCTGGACCAGTCCGCTCAGCAGCCAGTCGAGGTCCGAGACCTGACCGGACGGCATATCGGTCGCCATGGTGCATCTACTCCTTGGAGGTGTTCGTTTCGAGGGGTTCATCGACCGGGGCCGCGTCCTGGGCCGGGCCCGAGGGGTACGGGGCGGCGGTCGCGGTGAGTCCGCGTACCGGCAGCGGTTCGAGCGGGGCGCGGGGCTGCCAGGCCTGCGGGTCCGCCGCCGTCCCGAGGCCCGTCTCCGGTTCCGGGGCGGTGTCGGCCTCGGCTTCGCTGCGGGCCTCGGCGAGTTCGATGCCGCGCCGGAAGGCCGCCATGAGTCCCGGGTCGTGCAGGGCCTGTTCGTCGTCGCTGCGCGGGGCGGGTGCCTCCCTGAGCTGCGGGACCAGGTGCTCCTGGTTGGCGCGCCTGGGCAGTTGCGGCCGGCCCATGGTGCCGCGCACGACTCCGGGTTCGGAGTGCGAGGCGTCGGGGACGTCGTCCGCGGTCCGGATTCCGGGGACGGCCTCGGCCGGGGTGGGACGGTCCGGGCGCTCGGCCCGCAGCGGGAGCGGTGGCGCCTCGCCCTGCCCCTGGCCGCCGTGTCCCTGGCCGCCGTGTCCCTGCTGCTGCGGCGGCTGGTGCAGGCGCAGCGGCTGGCTGGGGACGTAGGGCTGGCGGACGGTGTTCGCCTGCGGTCCCGGTGCGATGCCCGGACCGGGGTTCAGGCTCGCGTTCGGCGCCGGGTCGGGGTTCAGGCCCGGGGCCGGCCTGTGGTGGCCGGCCCTTGCGTCCTCGGCCGGTGGGCGGTGTACGGGGCCCGGGGGCGGGACCGGGGCCGAGCCGCCCTCGGCCGGAGCGTCCCCGTCCACGCCGAGCAGGGACTGCGGCAGGACGAGCACGGCCTGTGTGCCGCCGTAGATGTTGCTCTGCAGCCGGACCGCGATGCCGTGCCGGCGGGCCAGTGACGCGACGACGAACAGCCCGATCCGGCCGTCCTGGAGCAGATGGGCCACATTGACCTGGTCGGGGTCGGCGAGCAGGGCGTTCATCCGCTTCTGCTCGTTGCCCGGCATGCCGAGTCCCCGGTCCTCCACCTCCAGGGCCAGTCCGGCGGTGACCTGCTGGGCGCGCAGCAGCACCTGGGTGTGCGGGGCGGAGAACACGGTCGCGTTCTCGACCAGTTCGGCCAGCAGATGGATCACGTCCGCCACGGCGTGGCCGCGCAGCGTGCCGGCGATCGGCGGCACGAGCTTGACCCGTGGGTACTGTTCGACCTCGGCGATCGCCGAGCGCAGGACCTCGGTCATGGTGACCGGGTTGCTCCACTGCCGCCGGGAGACGGCGCCGCCGAGGACCGCGAGATTCTCGGCGTGCCGGCGGATGCGGGTGGCGAGATGGTCGACGTGGAAGAGGCCCTTGAGCAGATCGGGGTCCTCGACCTCGTGCTCCAGCTCGTCGAGCAGCTGGATCTCGCGGTGCACCAGCGACTGGAGCCGGCGGGCGAGATTGACGAAGACCTCGACCTTCTGGTCCTCGCCGGAGTTGTCGGAGAGCCGGGACGCCTGGACGACCGCCGCCACGGCGGCCTCCTGCTGGCGGTCGAGTTCCTGGGCGAGCAGTTCGAAGGCGTCGCTGCCGGGAGCCGACGGCGGTGCGGGCCTGCGCGCGGACACCGGTTCGCCGTTGCGGAGCTGTTCCACCACCCGTTGCAGTTCGGCCTGGCCCTGGGCGCTGGTGCGACGGAGTGCCAGGCAGCGGCCGAAGACGGTGGTGGCGACGCGGTTGGCGGCGAGGTACGCGGCCAGGACCGCGGCGAGCGCCAGCGCTCCGGCGACGCCCAGCGCGATCCAGAGTTCGCCGGAGAGGCGGGCGCCGGAGCGGGCGGTGAAGATGACCGCTGCGGCTCCGCTCAGTACCGCCACGACGGTCGGCAGTACCGCGGTGCGCAGGAGTTGGGGGCGTATACGCGCCTCGGGGGACAGCTGGGCGGCGCGCGGCCTGGCCGTGGCCGAGTGGGAACGGGCACCGGGTCGGCCGTGCCGTCCGCCCTCTCGGCGTTCCGGTCGCGCTTCGGGTGCGCGAAGTTGAGACATCATTGTCCTCGGTACGTGGGGCACCAGGAATCGGCGTTCATGCGGTGGCACCTACGGTGGTCGGTCAGGCTCGGTTCATCGGTCGGGCAGGCTCGAAAGTCATGAGCCCACCGTTGATCACCGGCCACACACGGTAGTCGTCAATCACGCGGGTGCGGCGGGCAGTTGTCGAACTTGCCCGCCATCCGTCCCGCTCTGGTATGACCGCTCACACAAGGGACCGATTACTCTGCATTGACACCTGGCCCTCCGACACCCGAATGGCCGATCGGAATGAGCCCATGAGCACACGAAACGGCTCGGCCCGTCCGGTCGTGCCGGACGGGCCGAGCCGTCTGAATGTGCCACGCGTGTCCTGTACGCGGCGGTCCGGGCGCCGTGCCCGTACGCCGGGACGGCCGGCCGCGGAGCGTACGCCGCGACCGGACGGTGCTACGCCGTCGGCGCCACCTCGGCGTGGCCGGCCTCCGCCGGCTCGCCGTCCGACGCCCGGCCCGTACCGCCGGCCAGGTCGGCCGACAGATCCGTGATCCGGGCCGCCGCCGCGGGCCGCTGCTCGATCGGCTGCGGAGCCACCGCGCGCCACCAGGGCTCATCGGGAACGGTCTGCGCCGTGGGCTCGAAGGGTTCGCCGGGCAGCGGCAGCGCGACGCGGGCGCCCGCGTCCTGTGCGGCGGCGAGGGTGCCCTCGCCCGGCTCGGCCCACGGGTGCGGGGCGAGGTTGAAGGTGGCCCAGTGGATCGGCAGCATCGCCCCGAGCGGCTCGCCGCCCTGGAGGTCCAGATGGGCCCGCATGCCCTCGGCCGGGGTCATGTGGATGTCCGGCCAGTACTCGGAATAGGCGCCGATCTGGATCATCGTCGCGTCGAACGGGCCGTGTTCGGCGCCGATGTCCTTGAAGCCCGGGAAATAGCCGGTGTCGCCGCTGTGATAAATCCGGTGCTCGGGGCCGGCGACGGCCCAGGACGCCCAGAGGGTGTGCTGCTGGTTGCGCAGGCCACGGCCGCAGAAGTGCCGCGCCGGGGTGGCGGTCAGGCTGATCCCGGCGATCTTCGTCGTCTCGTTCCAGTCGAGCTCGCGCATCCGGTCGGGGGACACGCCCCACCGCTCCAGGTGGGCGCCGACCCCCAGCGGGACGGCGAACACCGTGTCGGTACCGGCGAGCGCGCGGATCGTCGGCATGTCGAGGTGGTCGTAGTGGTCGTGGGAGATCACCACCGCGTCCACCGGGCCGAGGGCGGCCAGCGGCAGCGGCACCGGGTGCAGCCGCCTGGGCCCGGCGAAGGCGAAGGGCGAGCAGCGCTCGCCCCACACCGGGTCGAAGAGCACCCGTCGGCCGTCGATCTCGGCGAGCACACTGGAATGGCCCATCCAGGTGAGCCGCAGCCCCGTGGCGGGGGTCTCGGCGAGGTCCGCGTAGGTGGTGGCGTGGACGGGCACGGTGCCGACCGGGGCCCTGCGTGCCCGCTCCTCCTTGCGGAAATAGACCTTCGCGAACTCCAGGGTGGATCCGGACGGCCTGGTCCGCGCCCCCACCGGGTTCTGGAAGACGCCGTCGGCGAAGTTGGGCGAACGGCGGATGCGCTCCATGCGGGCACCGCCCGGGTCTGCGCCGAAAGCGGCGGGGCGCAGCGTACGCAGCCGGGTGCGGAGCGGAGGCAAGGGGTCGGCGCCGGTCAAAGCATCTCCCTGGGGAAATCGGTGTCGTCTCATTATGGGCGGGGGTACGAAGGAGCGAGAGCGGAGCGTCCGGGGGAACGACGGCCGGAGCGGGCCGGGTCAGCCACGCGGCTGCCCGTACACGTGCTCGATGTGCAGCCGCAGCACGATGCGCCGGTCCCGGACCATCGCGCCGCGGTAGTCGTCCCAGTCGGGGTGCTCGCCCTGGACGTCGCGGTAGAGCGCGATGAGCTCCTCGACCGTCGCGTCGTGCGGATCGGCGGCGACCGGGGACAGCTCGGCGGTGGCGTCCACGACCGTCCACGCCCAGCGGTCCGCGCTGGTGACGTGGTAGCCGGCCCGGGGGTCGCGGCGGAGGTTCTTGGTCTTCGCCCGGTCTTCGGTGATCGAGACGCGGACGATGCGCTCCCGGGGGTAGTAGAAGTGATTGACGTTGGACAGCTGGGGCCTGCCGTCCCGCCTGAGTGTCACGAGCACTCCGCCGTTCTCCTCGGCGAGCAGCCCGAGCAGCGCTTCCTGCCGTGCGTCGAATGCCGTCATGCCGGATCCAACGTCCGTACCCGTCGCAGGATTCCGGATCCGGCCGCACCGCCGTGTCACATCCGGGACCCCCGCGTCCGTCGTACCGGTGGAAACAGCCCGTCCGGCGGTGTCCGCAAGGCCGCCGGGCGGCACCCGAGCCGTATCGAAGGAGACCGGTCATGACCGCCCGCATCCCGCTCGACCCGCCCCGCACCCTCCTTTTCCGCGCCGTTTCGTGGTACTCGAACCGGACGTACGGCAAGGTCATCGATCCGCTACGGGCCGCCGCCCACCACACCGGGGTGCTGTGGGCCGGTGCCCGCTTCGAGCTGTCGGTGGGGCGCTGGAAGAAGCTGGACCCGCAGCTCAAGGCGCTGGCCGTGATGTCGGCCGCGGCCACCGTCGGCTGCGGCTGGTGCATGGACTTCGGCTACTGGGAGAACCACCGGCACGGCATGGACCCGCGCAAGCTGCGCGATGTGCCGGTGTGGCGGGAGAGCGAGGTGTACGCCCCGCTGGAGCGCGACGTCATGGAGTACGCGGAGGCGATGAGCGTCACCCCGCCGGAGGTCGGTGACGAGTTGGCGCAGCGGCTGCGGACCGCGCTCGGCGAGACGGCCTTCGTGGAACTGACGACGATGGTCGCGGTGGAGAACATGCGCTCCCGGACCAATTCCGCCCTCGGGCTGACCAGTCAGGGCTTCAAGGACCGGTGCGAGGTGGAGCGCCCCGCCGATCGCTGACCCGGCAACTCGGCCGGTGCCGCCGCACCGGTTCCCCGTCCGGCGCGGCGGGTAGCTGCCATGGCAGCTACC
>NZ_ML123048.1:597328-609906 GCF_003846175.1 Streptomyces sp. ADI95-17
AGCTGCCATGGCAGCTACCCGCCAGTCCGCGCCCGGCTCCGATCCGCCATGTTCCTGACAGTCTCACCTCACCACTCCCTGAGAACCCACGAGTTCACGAGGTGAGAATGAGACGGACCAGATGGATGGCGTTCTGCGCCACCGCGCTCGCCGCCGCCCTTGCCGGTGGAACACTGCCCGCCGCCGCCGATGTCACCGCCGCCTTCGCCGGCCCGTCCGCACCCCCGGCAACGGCCGGCCGGGGCGGCACCGTCACCCTGCTGACCGGCGATGTGGTGACGTACTCCGGCCATGGCGACGGCGTACAGATCAGCTCGATCGTGCCGGGAGCCGGGCGTGAGGGCATGGGCTTCACCCGCTTCCGGGCGGGCGGTCACGAGTACGCCGTCCCGATCGACGCCGTCGGCCAGATCGCCCGGGACCGGGTGGACCGGCGGCTGTTCGACGTGACCGAGCTCGCTGCCTCGGGCTACGCGGACGCCGACACGGACTCGTTACGCGTCCTCGTCGGCGGCGCCACCGAGTCCTCACCCAGCCCCCGCGCCCCGAAGGGGGCACGCGTCGCCGCCGCCTTCCCGACCGCCCGGACCTCCGCGCTCGACGTGCCGAAGAAGTCGGCCGGGACCGTCTGGGAGCAGCTCGGTACCCCGTCGCGGGCCCGTGCGCAGGGCATCGGGAAGGTCTGGCTCGACGGCCGGGTGCGGGCCACGCTCGACAGATCCGTCCCGCAGATCGGCGCCGACCGGGCACACCGGGCCGGGGTCACCGGGAAGGGCACGAAGGTCGCCGTTCTCGACACCGGATACGACCGGAACCATCCCGACCTGAAGAACGCCGTCGTCGCCTCGCGGGACTTCACCGGGGACGGCGACGTCCAGGACATGCAGGGCCACGGCACCCATGTCTCCTCGATCATCGCCGGCTCCGGGGCCGCGTCCGCGGGCCGGTACGCGGGGGTCGCGCCGGGCGCGGAACTCGTCGAGGGGAAGGTGCTCGACAACGACGGCTACGGCTACGACTCCTGGATCCTGGCCGGCATGCAGTGGGCCGTGGACCAGGACGCCGGGGTCGTCAACATGAGCCTCGGCCAGACCGTGGCGTCCGACGGCACCGACCCGTTGTCCGCCGCCGTCGACCGGCTCTCCGCCGAGCACGGCACGCTCTTCGTCATCGCCGCGGGCAACAGCGGCGACCACACCATCAGCGCGCCCGGCGCCGCCGACGCCGCGCTGACCGTGGGCTCGGTCACCAAGTCCGGCGCGATGTCGCCGTTCTCCTCACGCGGACCGCGCGAGGGCCGGCCCGCCGTGAAGCCGGAGATCTCGGGCCCCGGCAGCGACATCGTCGCCGCCCGCGCCGCGGGCACCCTGGACGACGCCGCCGTCACCGAGCAGTACGCCTCGCTCTCCGGTACGTCGATGGCCGCCCCGCACGTGGCGGGCGCCGCGGCCCTGCTGGCCCAGCGGCACCCCGACTGGTCCGGCGCCCGGCTGAAGGCCGCGCTGATCGGCAGCGCCGCATGGGTGGACGGTGCGACGGTCTCCGACACCGGTTCCGGCCTCACCGACGTCCCGGCCGCGCTGGCCACCGCGGTGCTCGCCGAACCCGCGACGCTGGCCGCTGACGCCAGGTACCCGAATTCCTCCGCCGGGCCGCAGAGCCGCGAGCTGACCTGGACCAACACCTCCGACAGGCCGCTGCGGCTCACCCTCTCGGCGGGGCAGGGCGGTGCGGTGCGGATCGGCGCGCGGACGCTGACCGTGCCCGCGCGGTCCTCGGCCGTCTCGAAGGTCACCCTCGAACCCTCCGAGGTCGAGGCGGGGACGACGTACGGCGGTGCCGTGACCGCGACCTGGCCGGGGCACGGACGGGCGACCGTGCCCGTATCGATCAAGGCCGACCCGCAGACGTACACCCTCACACTGACCGGGCCCGCACCCCGTGCGGGCAGCGAGGCCACCACGACCGGCGTGGTCCTGCAGAACGAACGGACCTGCACGTCCCAGCTGATCGGGCTGACCGGCACCACACCGAAGAAGGTGACGCTGCCGCGCGGCAGCTACCGGGCCCTCGGGCACACCTGGGAGTACGACACGGTGGACGGCACCGTCGTCGGGACCACCGCGATCCACTTCGCCCGGCGGGTGACGGTGGACCGGGACACCGCGCTCGCGCTGGACACCGGGGGCGCCCGGCCGGTACGGATCGGGGTGGACGACGGGTCCGCCCGGATCGCCCTCCAGTCGGCGACCGGAATCGCCTCGCACATCGGCACCGGCTCCGCCACCGCGGACACCGGACTCGTCGCGCCGAGTTCCGCCGGTCAGTACCGCGTCGAGGCCGTGCCGAGCACCGGCGGGACGCTGGACGGCCTCACCTTCTTCGGCGGGCTGAGCTGGCAGCAGCGGGAGGTCGACGGACACGAGCCCGGCTCCTCCCCCCAGGCCCTGAAACTGCTGCTGTCGCAGTACAGCATCTACAGCTGGCTGGGCACGGCGACCGGCGAGGTCGTCGACATCGGCACCGGGGCGGACACCGACCCCGCGTCGATGGACCTCAAGGGCCGGATCGTGCTGTGGACACCCGCGAGCAGCGACACCTCGTTCAACAACGCGCTCTACCAGAAGCTCACCGACGCCGGCACGGCCGCCATCTTGTACGTCGGCTACGGGCTCTCCGTCTACCGGCCGACTCCGATACTCCGGCTGGACGAGTCCGGGGTGCCCGCGCTGCGGGACCGGCTGGCCCAGGGGCCGCTGACGCTGATCCTGAACGGCGTCGGCACCGGGGCGGACGCCTACTATCTGCACCACTCGGTCGACGGCCGGATCCCGGCCGGGGCCGACTGGTTCGACCGGCGGTCGGAGCTGGCCGAGGTACGGACGACACAGCGCACCCACGGCTACCCTTCCGACCCCAAGGACATGTACGCCTGGACGACCTGGCACGGGCTGACGCTCTTCCAGCAGACGACCCGCTACCGTCCGCCGGCGGAGCAGACGCTGCACTTCTCCCCCGGTGTGGAGTGGACGACGGCGACCTTCCACTACCAGTACGACATCGGTGACCGGGTCTATCCGCTGGGCACCCTCGTCGGTGCGCCCACCGTGTACCGCGCGGGCGGTGACTACCGGGACGACTGGATGTCCGCGCCCTTCAACCCGGCGCTCGGGAGACAGGCCGGTGCCGCCCAGGTGGTCAGGGAGGGCGACAAGCTGAAGGTGGCCCTTGCGGCGTTCTCCGACGCGGCCGGGCACCGGGCCGAGACCGCGCCGGGCGCGGACAGCGGGAGCACGGTCCTCACGGACGACAGCGGAAAGGTGCTGGCCCGCAATGCCGCACCGGGCCGTGCCACGTTCGATCTGCCGCGCGAGCAGGGCTGGTACCGGCTGACCGTCGATGCCACCCGTACGTCGCCGGACCCGGTGACCTGGATGCTCGGGACCAGGGTGACCAGCGAATGGCGGCTGCGCTCCGGGCACGAGAGGTCGGCCGCCCCGGCCCGGCTGCTGGACCTCGACTACGGGCTCCCGCTCACCGGTGAGAACACGGCCGATCCCGGGAAGCCGCTCGACTACACGGTCGGTCTCACCGCGCAGGGGGAACGGAAGGCGTTGCCCATCGCCTCGCTGAAGGTCTGGTACGCCACCGACGGCACCGACTGGAAGCCGGCCTCGGCGGCCCGCGGCACCGACGGACGCTGGAAGGTCACCGTGCCGGCCCTCGGGACCGCCAAGGTCGATCTGCGATCCACCGTCACGGACGCCTCCGGTGCGTCGCTCACCGAGACGCTGACCGACGCGTACAACTCCGGCTGCGCCGACATCTGGTGCTCACAGCGCTGACGGTCCGGTCCGGCATCGCGAGCGCCGTTCGAACAAGCTGAGCAAGGGGGTGGGGCCGTGCGCGGCTCCGCCCCCGCTCTTCCCGTGATTGGCATATTCGCTAGGGTGGCGCCGTGGCGAGAGTGCGGTTGAGCGTGGCGGAACGACGTGAAGAGCTCCTGTGCGCTGCCATCGAACAGATCGAGGTACGGGGGGTCTCGGCGGTCCGGATCGCCGATGTGGCCGCCGTGCTCGGCGTGAGCAACGCACTCGTGCTCTACCACTTCTCGACCAAGGAGAAGCTGGTCGCGGCCGCCTTCGCCCATGCCGCCGAGGCCGACCTCGCCCAGCTGCGCAAGGTACTGGGCCGCCGCACCAGCGCGGTACGGCGGCTGCGCGCCGCCGTCCGCTGGTACGCGCCGACCGGGCAGGCCAAGGGATGGCGGCTGTGGATCGAGGGCTGGGCCGCCTCGCTGCGCGACCCGGCGCTGCGCAATGTCGCCGGCGACCTCGACCAGCAGTGGAAGGCGGAGTTGGCCGAGGTCATCGAGGAGGGCGCCGCCGCCGGTGAGTTCCACTGCGACGACCCGATGTCGGCGGCCTGGCGGCTGACCGCCCTGCTGGACGGCCTGGCCGTCCAGACGATGTCGTACGCGGGCCCGCTCTCCCGGGCCACGATGCTGGCCTGGACCGACGAGGCACTCGCCCGCGAACTCGGCATCGACCACGAGGCACTGACGGCCTGATCCAGATCCCGGCCCGCCCCGGCCGGTGGCTCGTCGCGCGGTCCCTCGGCCGCGTGGCCCCGGCCCGCGGACCGTCCGGCGGCGCTCAGGTCTGGCGCACGGGCGCGTACGCGTTGCCGTCGAGTCCGAAGGTCCAGGCCACACCGGCCTTCGCGGTCCGGGTGCCGGGCGGCACCCGGAGCCAGTAGACACGGTGCGTACCGTCCGGCTCGGGGGTGGAGTTGACCACCTCGACCATCACCACGTCCTCGTCGCCGTCCAGCGCGATCCGCCACAGGACACCCGTCTCGTCACGGTGCACCGGCTCCGCACCGGATTCGGTGAGGTACCGGTCGTAACCGTAGAACTCCAGCATCACGCGGCGCAGTTCCGCGTTCTCCTCCTCGCGTATCCGCTTCGGGGTCAGGGAGTTCAGCTCCTCCAGGAACTCCGCGGGCACCGGCATGCCGCGCCAGGCGTGGAGGGCGAAGCCGTCACGGTAGGCGAGCGCCGGACCGTCCCCGCGGTCGAGCCGGCCCGCCTCGTCCCGGTGCAGCGCCTCCGGCCGCTCGCTGATCACCACGGCGCGTTCGTAGGGCCACCACCAGCCCGCGTGCCTGGCCACTTCCGCCAGACCGTCGAGTCGGTCGCCCCGGCCGTCGAAGGCGGCGAGCCAGGCCGCGTCGTGCTGGCCCAGCACCGCGTCGAGCAGCACCAGCCGGACGCCGGACTCGTCCTCGGGGCGCTTCGAGAGGTCCGCGACGACACCAGCCCGGATCCGGTCGGCAAGCGCGGCGGTGGTCTCCCAGAGCTGGGCGCCGGTGGCGGACCACAGCGCGGACCAGCCCGCCGGGCCCAGTTCGTCGTACATCCGGCGGCGCTCCTGCGCCCAGGGCCGGGTCCGTATCTCGTCACGCACCGAACGCCCGGCGTCGACGAGCTTCTCCACGGCCTCCACCGCAGCCCTGGGCGAGTCGACCCAGACGATCCGCTCCGGCTCGGCGAGCCCCGCGCTGCGGTAGGCGAGCCGCAGCCCGTCCTCGGCCGCGGACCGGTCGGCCGCGCCTGTCGCCGCTGCCACGGCCCGCCATGAGTCCACGTACTGCATCGGTCTTCCCCGTCCCCAGTGTTCTGTGTGTTGTGTCTTCTGCGTACTGCGTCGTGTTGTGTCTTTTGCGTACTGCGTCGTCGGCGGCGCGTTGTGCGCCGCCGGAACTCCGGTTCCCCTGCCCGCCGTCAGTCCGCGACGATGCGGACCGCCCCCGGCGTGTACTCCCGCTGGCGCACCACGCGGTACCAGCCCTTCGACAGCGGTATCGTCGCGTGCTCCTCGTGCACCACCCGTCCGCCCTCGGGGAGATGGAGCAGCATCGGCCCGAACACCCCCGCCTCCCGCATCAGCCTGCCCGGCCCCTGCACCGCGTGGGCATGCCCCGTGACCTCGCCCAGCGCGAGGACCATGCGCCCCCGGCCGTCCCTCGGCTCACCCGGCGCGTCCACGAGATGCGCGGGCACCGCCGACTCCTCCAACGACACGATCAGTACATCGCCCTGCCGGTACACAGACGTCTCCCCTCGATGGCCGCACCCGCTGTGCCGGCCACGCAGAAAACGCTACGGGGCGGGTCTGACAATCGACCGGCGGCCGACCGGACCCGGCAGACCGGGCGGACCCGTCGCGATGGTCCCGGTCGCGCCGTTGTCAGTGCGGCTTGATAAACCTTGGGGACATCAGCCGTCCCCCAGTACCAGGAGCGCAAGGTCATGTCCGGTGTGGACCATCTGCACGAGTTGTTCGGCCTTCCCGCTGTCGATTTCCAGCACGCGTCGGGTGAGGCACCCGTGCAGGCCGCCGATGCGGCAGCCTGGCGAATCTCGGTCGATCCGTACGACGACGATTCCGAGATGACCTGGGAGGAAGCCTTCAAGGCGTTCCTGGACACGGTCGACCCGGCGGGGGTCCGAGCGCTGATCGTCGGTCAGTGGGGTGAGGCGTACGAGGTGAAGTCGTCGTACGCGATCGATCTGATCATCGCCGCGGCGGACCGGCTGACCTCGCTGGAGGCCGTCTTCATCGGCGACATGACCTCCGAGGAGAACGAGATCTCCTGGATCGAGCAGTCGGATGTCACGGCGCTGCTCAATGCCTTCCCCGGCCTGCTCGAACTGGGTGTACGCGGCGGCACCGACCTGGTCTTCTCGCCGTCGAAGCACGAGCGGCTGCGTTCGCTGACCATCGAGACCGGCGGTCTTCCCGTCGACGTGATCCGCGGCATTCTGGACAGCGAACTGCCGGCGCTGGAGCGGCTCGACCTGTGGCTCGGTGTCTCCGCCTACGGGGGCGACGCCGACGTGGCCGACCTGGCCCCGCTGCTCTCGGGCACCCGCTTCCCCCGGCTCACCCATCTCGGTCTGCGCAACAGCGAGGTGCAGAACGAGATCGCGGCGGCCGTGGCCTCCGCCCCGGTCGTCGCGCAACTGCGCGTCCTCGACCTGTCGAACGGCACCATGGGCGACGAGGGCGCGGCGGCGCTGCTGGACGGCCAGCCGCTCACCCATCTCGAAAAGCTCGACCTGTACCACCACTTCATGACCGAGCCGATGGAGCGCCGGATCGTGCAGGCGCTGGAGCCGCACGGCGTGCGGGTCGATGTGTCGGAGCGCGAGACGCCCTGGGGCAACCGCGGCATCGACGGCCGCTACACCTCGGTCTCGGAGTGAGGCGCGGTGACTGACATCGTGCATCCCGATGCGTTTCACGGCCTGCCGGTCCATACCCTTCCCGGACCCGGCCAGGCCTCCGGCGGCGCGCTCCCGGACGCCGCGTCGGTCGCGTGGCGGCTGGAGAGCGCCTGGCAGGGCGATCTGACGTTCGGCACACTGTGGCAGCACTTCGTCGACACGGTCGACACCACACGGGTGCGGGCCCTGCTGATCGGCCCCTGGTGGCAGGAGGAGTACGAGCCCTTCGCCCCGGTCCTGGATCTGCTGGTCGCTCACGCCGGCCGTTTCCCGGCCCTGCGTGCCCTCTTCCTCGCCGATGTCGTCAGCGAGGAATGCGAGCTGTCGTGGCTGAAGATGTGCGACATCACCCCGGTGGTCGAGGCGTTCGGCGAGCTGGAGGAGCTGGCGGCACGCGGGTGCGGCGCGCAGGGCGACGACCGCCATTCGCTCGGTCTGCGACCGGTGCGGCACAAGTCGCTCAGGTCGCTGAAGTTCGAGTCCGGCGGGCTGCCGTCCGGCCTCGTGCGGGCGATCGGCGCCTCCGAACTGCCCGCGCTGGAACGCCTCGAACTCTGGCTCGGTGTCACCGAGTACGGCGGGGACACCACGGTCGCGGACCTCGCTCCGCTGCTGTCCGGCGCGACGTTCCCCGCCCTGCGCCATCTGGGGCTGCAGAACAGCGAGATCCAGGACGAGATCGCGGCCGCCGTGGCCTCCGCGCCGGTCGTCGCCCGGCTGGAGTCGCTCTCCCTCGCGATGGGGACACTGGGCGACGAAGGTGCCCAGGCGCTGCTCTCGGGCCAGCCGCTCACCCATCTGACCTCGTTGGATCTGCACCACCACTACATGAGCGACCCGTTGGTGGACCGGCTGCGAAAGCTCCTGGGTCCGGACCGGGTGAACGGTGAGGTCGACGAGGTCGAGTACTGGGATCCGGAAGAGGACGACGACCGCTATGTCGCCGTCAGCGAGTAGTACGGCAGGCCGGGCGCCGCGCTTCGCCGTCGTGGGTGTGCCCGGCAACCGCCGGGTCACGCTCTTCCAGGACGCCGTGCGCGCCGCCGGGCTGCCCGCGGCGCGCGTCGTGCCCTGGCTGGACGTCCTGCGCGGTGAAGCCTCCTTCCTGCCCGGCGAGACCGTGCGGATGGACTCCCCCGGTGAGGACACCGAGGTGGAGCGGCTGCTCCGCGCGGTCGGGGATCCGGCCAGGGTCGAGGGGACCGCCCGCTGGTACGCCGGGTTCACCTCGGCCGTGCGGACGGTGGCGCGGGCGGCGGCCGCTGCCGGTGCCGAACTGCTCGACGATCCCGACGATGTCGCGGTGCTGTTCGACAAGCGGCTCTGCCATGCCGTGCTGGACGGTGCCGGGGTCCCGGTCCCGGCGTCACCGACCTCGGGGGTCGCGGCGCCCGTGGTGCGGGACTGGGCGGACGTACGCGGGCGGATGGCGGACCACGGCATGTCCAGGGTCTTCGTGAAGCTCGCGCACGGCTCGTCCGCCTCGGGGGTGCTGGCCGTGGAGACGGCGGGTCCGGGCCGCATCAGGGCCACCACTTCGGTGGAGCGCGACGCGTCCGGCCGACTCTTCAATTCCCTGCGGGTGCGCCGCATCACGACGGAGCCGGAGATCGCGGCGGTCGTGGACGCGCTCGCGCCCGACGGGCTGCACATCGAGCGCTGGCTGCCCAAGGCCACCCGGCACGGCCGGGCGACGGACCTGCGGGTCGTGGTGGTGGCGGGCCGGGCCACCCACGCCGTGGTGCGCACCAGCCACTCCCCCATGACCAATCTTCACCTCGGCGGCGAGCGCGGAGACCTGGACGCCGTCCGCTCGGCCGTCGAGGCGGCGGGCGGCAGCTGGAGCGAGGCCCTGGCCGTGTGCGAACGGGCGGCCGCCTGCTTCCCGGACACCCTCTGCGTGGGCGTCGATCTGCTGCCCTCGACCGGCTGGCGGCGCTTCGCCGTCGGCGAGGTCAACGCCTTCGGTGACCTGCTGCCGCGCCTGACCGGGCTTCCCGGCAGCGGCGCCGAGGGACTGGACACATACGCGGCGCAGGTCGCCGCCGTACAGAACAGAGCAAGGAACAACCGTGCAACCGCCACCCCCTGACACCGCGCCCGCCCCCGCGGACACCCGGAACCCGGACCCGACCGGGCCGGGCAGCGACGAGCCGCGCATGGGCGAGCCGGACATGAGCGGGATCGTGGGCAGCCACGATCTGCTGCTCGTCACCCTCGACACACTGCGCCACGACGTGGCGGTGGAGCTCGCCGCCGAAGGGCGCATCCCGAATCTGGCGCGCCATCTGCCGGGCGGTGTCTGGGAGAAGCGGCATGCGCCGGGAAGCTTCACCTACGCCTCCCACCAGGCGATCTTCGCGGGGTTCCTGCCGACACCGGCCGGCCCGGGGCCGCACCCCCGGCTGTTCGCGGCGCGCTTCGCGGGAAGTGAGTCAACCGCCCCGGGCACCTTCGTCTTCGACACACCGGACCTGCTCTCCGGCCTCGCCGGCGTGGGCTACCGCACGGTGTGCATCGGCGGCGTCGGCTTCTTCAACCGGCAGCCGCCGCTCGGCTCGGTGCTGCCGGACATGTTCCAGGAGAGCCACTGGGAGCCGGAGTTCGGCGTGGCGTCGCCCACCTCCTTCGAGGCGCAGGTGACACGCGCCGAGCAGGTCGTCGCCGAACTCCCGGCGGAGCAGCGGCTGTTCCTCTTCGTCAATGTGTCCGCCCTGCACCAGCCCAACTGGTTCCACCGGCCGGGCGCCACCCGCGAGGCGGGCGACTCCCGCGCCACCCATGCCGCGGCCCTGGAGTACGTCGACGCCCACATCGGCAGGCTCTTCGCCGCCGCGAGCAGCCGCCGCCGGTGTTTCGCCATCGTCTGCTCGGACCACGGCACGGCGTACGGGGACGACGGCTACACCGGGCACCGGCTCGGTCACGAGTCCGTCTGGACCGTTCCGTACGCGCACTTCTTCCTGGACCCGGGGGCCACCGCACCATGAGCCGCACCACGACCGCCGCACCGGCCGTCCGGCCGTACCAGAGCTATGTGTACGCCTACCCGCACAAGACCGCCTACCGGCCGCTCGCCGACCGGCCGGAGCTGCGCGGGCTGTGGGCGGACGAGCGCAAGGACGCGCTCTCGCTCTACCTCCACATACCGTTCTGCGAGGTCCGCTGCGGCTTCTGCAATCTGTTCACCCGGATCGGTGCTCCCGACGAGCTGACGACCCGGTACCTCGACGCGCTGGACCGGCAGGCCACCGCCGTCCGGGACGCGCTGGGCGACGACGGGCCGGTGCGGTTCGCCGCGGCCGCGTTCGGCGGGGGCACGCCCACGTTCCTGACCGCGGCGGAGCTGGAGCGGCTCTGCGACATCGCGGAGAAGCGGATGGGCGCCGACCTGCGGTCCGTTCCGCTCTCGGTCGAGACCTCCCCGTCGACCGCGACGGCCGACCGGCTGGCCGTTCTCGCCGACCGGGGTACGACCAGGATCAGCATCGGGGTGCAGAGCTTCGTCGAGGCCGAGGCGCGGGCCGCCGTACGCCCGCAGCGGCGGGCCGACGTGGAGGCCGCCCTGGACCGGATACGCGATGCCCGCATCCCGGTCCTCAACATCGACCTGATCTACGGCATCGACGGCCAGACCGAGGACAGCTGGCGCACCTCGCTGGACGCGGCGCTCGGCTGGCGGCCGGAGGAGCTGTACCTCTACCCGCTGTACGTGCGTCCGCTGACCGGGCTGGGACGGCTCGGTGCCGACGGCGAGGCCGCGGCGGACGCGGCCTGGGACGAACAGCGGCTGCGGCTGTACCGCGCGGGCCGGGACCACCTCCTGGCCCACGGCTACGAGCAGGTCTCGATGCGGATGTTCCGCCGCGCCGACGCCCCGCGGACGGACGGCCCCGACGACTACGCCTGCCAGACCGACGGCATGATCGGCCTGGGCTGCGGCGCCCGCTCGTACACCACCGGGCTGCACTACTCCTTCGACTACGCGGTGGAGATGCGGGAGGTGCGGGCGATCATCGACGGATACGCCGCCACCGAGGACTTCTCGCGCGCGGAGGTCGGCCGGTACGTCGACGGCGATGAGGCTCGCCGCCGTCACCTCCTTCAGTCGGTGCTCCAGGCCGAAGGACTGCCACTGGCCGACTACCGGGAGCGGTTCGGTACCTCGCCGGCCGACGACTTCCCCCTCGATCTGGCCCGGTTCGAGGCGCGCGGCTGGCTCGACGGGCCGGCCGGGGCGTCCGGAGTGCTGCGGCTCTCCCCCGAGGGCCTGGCCCACTCCGACGCGCTGGGCCCGGAGCTCTTCTCCCCCGGTGTACGCGCCGCGATGGCCGCGTACGAGCTGAAGTGAGCACCCCCATGGACCTGACGATCCTCTACCGCGGGCCGCTCTCCTCGTGCGACTACGACTGTCCGTACTGCCCGTTCGCCAAGCGGCGCGACAGCCGGGAGCAGTTGCGCGCCGACCGGGCCGCGCTGGAGCGGTTCACCGCGTGGGCCGCGGCGCAGACCGGTGACCGGATCTCGGTGCTGTTCACGCCGTGGGGCGAGGGCCTGGTCCGCTCCTGGTACCGCCGTGCGCTGGTCGAGCTCGCGCGGTTGCCGCACATCCACCGGGTCGCGATCCAGACCAACATCAGCAGTCGTACGGGGTGGCTGGCCGAGGCCGGTGAGGCGGGCCGCGAGAAGATCGCGCTGTGGTGCACGTACCACCCGGGGCAGACTCCGTACGAGCGGTTCCTCACCAAGTGCGAGGAACTGTCCGCGCTCGGCATCCGGCACAGCGTCGGTGTGGTCGGGCTCGACGACCATCTCGACGAGGCGCGACGGCTGCGCGCCGCGCTGCCGGACGAGGTCTATCTCTGGGTGAACGCGGCGGAGGGCCACACGTACACGGACGAGGAGGCGGAGCGCTGGACGGCCATCGACCCGCTCTTCCCGTACAGCCGGCATCCGCACCGGTCGGCCGGGCTGCCCTGCCGGACCGGTGAGTCGGTCATCTCGGTGGACGGCGACGGCACCGTGCGGCGCTGCCATTTCGTACCGGCGGAGCTGGGCAATCTCTACGACGGGAGCTACCGGCGGGCGCTCGGTCCGCGCGCCTGTCCGCTGGCGGTCTGCGACTGCCACATCGGTTATGTGCACCTGGAGACGCTGCCGCTGTACGACGTCTTCGCCGGCGGGGTGCTGGAGCGGATCCCGGCGGCCGTGCTGCCGTCGCCCGCCGGACCGGCCTGAGTTGTCAGGCGGGCCGGGCGGGCGACGGCACCACGGCACGGCCGCCGTC
>NZ_ML123048.1:610728-620567 GCF_003846175.1 Streptomyces sp. ADI95-17
CCCTAGAGCGGCAGAAGGTCCGGGCGCTTCGCTTCGACGTGGTCGCCGGAGGACTCGCCGCGCAGCCGCCGGCCGATCCACGGGACCAGGTACTCGCGCGCCCAGTGGATGTCGTCGCGCCGTACTTCGAGGGTGCCGCGCTGTGCCTGCGGCGGCCATTCCTGGTCGGGGTCGGCCGGTACGTCGATGCCGAGGACCTGGGCGGCGCGCAGCGCGACCCTGGTGTGTCCCTCGGGCGACAGGTGGAGCCGGTCGTCGTCCCAGGCGCGCCGGTCCTGGACGGACCGCAGCGACCACAGGTCCAGGACCGGGCAGTCGTAGCGGTCGGCGATGGCCCGTACATGGGCGGTGTACGTGGCGATCTTGCCCCGCAGATGGCGCAGCACGGGAATGCCACGGGTGTCGAAGCCGGTGGTGACCATGACCGTGCCGACCGCGCCGGTCAGCTCGGCGACCGCGCGCTCGAAGCGCTCGGCCACGTCGTCGGGGTCGGTGCCCGGCCGGATGATGTCGTTGCCGCCCGCGCAGAAGCTCACCAGGTCGGGTGCGAGCTCCTTGGCGCGCGGCACCTGCTCCTCGACGATCTGGTCGAGGAGGCGTCCGCGTACGGCGAGATTGGCGTACCTGAAATTCCCGTCCGCGGAACCCTCCGTGCCGGTCGCCGCATCGGGGTCCGGGAGCTGGTCCGCGAGAAGTACCGCGAATCGGTCCGCCCAGCCGACAAAGGTCCCGTCCGGGCCGGGGTCGCCGACTCCCTCGGTGAAGCTGTCGCCGATCGCCGCGTACGACCCGATGACGCCCTGTCGGTTGTTGACGCCACGTTGATTTTTTCTCGAATCGTCTGCCACAAACGCTTATCCTGCACCGCCGAATGTGACCTACGCGACCGTAATAAGGGGTTGACGGGTGGTGAGATAGACCACCCGGTCAGTTTTTGGTAAAGGGGGAATAAGTGAAGGGGCGGTGCGCCGCCGCGCACCGCCCCTTCCGTGTTGCTCAGATCATGCTTGGTGATTCAGCTGTCCGGCCGTTCGGCTCAGACGGAGATGCCGTGCGAGGCCAGGAAGGCGATCGGGTCGATGTCCGAACCGTACGCCGGGCCCGTACGGACCTCGAAGTGCAGGTGCGGGCCGGTGGCGTTGCCGGTGGCACCGGAGAGGCCGAGCTGCTGACCGGCGCTCACGGCCTGACCCGCGGAGACGGAGATGGAGGACAGGTGGCCGTACTGCGAGTAGTGGCCGTCGGCGTGCTTGATGACGACCTGGTTGCCGTACGCGCCGCCCCAGCCGGCGGCGACGACGGTGCCGGAGGTGATGGACTTGACGCTGGTGCCGGTGGCGACGGGGAAGTCGATGCCGGTGTGGCTGCCGCTGGACCAGTTGGAGCCGGAGGCGCGGTAACCGGTGGTGTGGTTACCGGGGACCGGGTGGACGTAACCGGATGCGCTGCTCCGGGCAGCGGCCGGGGCCTTGGTCTCCGGGGCGGACGAGGTCTTGGCCGGGGCGGACTTCTCGGCGGCCACCGAAGGAGCCTTCGAGGGCGCCTTCGACGGGAGGGACGAGCCGGTGCCGGCGCCGGTGGGCGCGGCGTTGCCGGAGGCCTTGGAGCCGAGGGTCAGCTTCATGCCCGGGAAGATCAGGCTGGGGTCCTCGCCGACGACCTTGCGGTTGTCCTGGTACAGCTGCTGCCAGCCGCCCTTGATCTGGTGCTCGGCGGCGATCTTCGACAGGTAGTCGCCGGAGACGACGGAGTACGTCGTGGTGGCGGCCTGCTTCTGCGCGACCGGGGCGGCGTGCGTGGCGGCGGCCGACTGCGGCGCGGCGGCCGGGGCGGACTGCTCCGCGGCCTGGGCACCGGAGGCGCCAAGCAGCGGCAGGGCGACGACGGCACCGCCGGCGCTGACCGCGGCGACGCCACGGGCGATGGTGCTGAGCTTCGGACGACGGTGCTTACCCGATATGGGCATGGCGTATTTCCTCTCCGGCGCCTGCGAGGTGAGCTGTCGGGTTCGGGCTGGAGATGCCCGGCCGCGCTTGGCGCGACTTCACCCCGAGCCGGCCGGATTTCTCCGGCCGGCGGCTTACCTGGTTCCCCCGCTCCTGCCACGCGATGAGTGGATGTGAATTCCGGGCGGCGGCAGGATTAGGCGGTCCGTCCGGATTGCGGTGACCGTAAGCGAGTCGGGACGGCGAGAACAAGCCATGGGTTCCATGCCGGAATCCGCGCCGGGAAATCGGCGCGGAATTCCGGTCACACTCCGTGGATTAAGGATCTTGGCATTCCGCGCCGCGCACGGATTACCCAACTTGTCCGTCACCACACACCGTCACGGATATGATCCCGCTCACGAGGCGACCCTCATGTCCCTTATGAGCAGGCCATGTTCAGACAAAAGCCCGCATTACGGACATAAACCGCTTGTCACCCGCGTCGCAGCCTCAGCACCCGCGCGTCGAGATCACCGCGAAGTCCGGTGTGCAGCCCCTGGTGCAGCAGCGTCGAACCGTGGTGGACCGCCCCGGTGTCCAGGCAGGTGTAGGTCGCCTCGGGGTCGAGCCCGCGCAGCCGCAGGGCCGGCGGCCGCTCCCCGTACCGCTGCGCCTCCAGCCACATCAGGACCACGGCGTCGTCCCCGTGGACGTACTGGATCGCGCTGAGTCCGCCGCGCGGTTCACGCAGCCGGTACAGCTCGCCCTGCTGCACGACGGGCCGGATCTCCTTGTAGAGCTCCACCCAGGTCCGGGCCTCGGCCAGTTCCTCCTCGCTCCATTCGGTGAGGTCCCCGCCGACCCCGAGCACTCCGGCCATCGCGCTCACGAACCGGAAGCGCAGCGAGCTGACCCGGCCGTTGAGCTGGTGGTTCGGGCTGTCGGTGACCCAGGCGGCCATCACCCGGGCCGGGTGGATGTGCCCGAAGCCCTCCTGGATGGCGAGCCGGTCGAGCGGGTCGGTGTTGTCGGAGGTCCACACCTGGTCGGTGCGGGACAAGATCCCCAGGTCGACCCGGCCGCCGCCGCCCGAGCAGGACTCGAACGCGACCGTGGGATGCGCGGCCCTGAGCCGGTCGATCAGCGCGTACAGGCCCTCCACGTGCTCGACCCAGAGCTTCTGCGGGTACTCCTCGCCCGGCCAGCCCGCATCGGTGAAGCAGCGGTTGAAATCCCATTTCACATAGTCGATGGGGGTGCCGGAGAGCAGCGTGTCCAGCTGCTCCCAGAGATATGCGCGCACATCGGGGCGGGCCAGATTGAGCACCAGCTGGTTGCGGTACTCCGTCCGCGCCCGCCCGGGGAAGTGCTGCACCCAATCGGGATGGGCGCGATAGAGATCGCTGTCGGCATTGACCATTTCCGGTTCGACCCAGATGCCGAACTGCATGCCGAGCCCGTGCACTTCGTCGGCGAGCGGCTTCAGCCCACCGGGGAAGCGGTCCGGATTCGGCGTCCAGTCGCCGAGCCCGGCCCGGTCGCTGGTCCGCTGCCCGAACCACGCGTCGTCCACGACGAACAGCTCGACGCCCATCGCGGCGGCCCGCTCGGCGAGGACCCGCTGCTGGTCCAGCGAGATGTCGAAGCCCGTCGCCTCCCAGGAGTTGTAGAGCACCGGCCGCAGGTTCCGCGCGTCCGGGATCACATGGGCCAGCTGCCAGGCGTGCCAGGCGCGGCTCGCACCGCCGAACCCCTGCCCGCTCCACAGGCCGGCGAAGACGGGCGTGGTGTAGGACTCCCCCGGTGCCAGCCGGAGCAGTCCGGCGTCGTCGTACCCGGCGCCGCCGGTGATCTGCACGAGCCCGTCGGGCAGCCGCTGCACGGAGATCCGCCACGATCCGGACCAGCCGAGCGCGCAGCCGTACACCTCGCCGCTCTCCTCGGTCGCGGCGCCGTCGGCGTCCAGTGCGACCCACGGCAGGAACTGGTGGCCGGTGTGGCCGCGCCTGCTGGAGACGACGCTCTCGCCGTGGAGCAGCTCCGCCCGCTCAAGCCGCGATTCCGCCGCCCAGCGCCCGTGCAGCCGGCTCAGCCGCCAGCCGTCGCGGGCCGGCAGCGACCAGGCGGCCGCGTCGGCGCGCAGCAGCTCCAGCGGCGGACCGTCCGGTCCGGCGTGGGCGACGGTGGCCCAGCGCTCCACGACATCGGAGTCGTCCCGCATCCGGTAGTGCAGGGTCAGGGCGAGCCGGTGCACGGAGTCGGTGAAGCCGATCCGCAGTTCGTCCCCGTCCGCCTCGGCGGCGTCGAAGGCCCACTCGGTGCCGCGGACCTGCGGGGTGCGTACCGAGAGTGCCGGGCGGACGAACCTGGGGCCGCCCTCGACGGGATACTCCTCCCGGCCGTCGAGGTGGGACTCGAAGGCCCTGAAGTCCAGTTCCGGGGCCGCAGCCAGCGCCTCGGCCGCGGCGAGGGTGATCCTCGGCCCCCAGTGCAGATGGACCAGCTCGTCCTGCTCGGTCAGCCGCAGTGCGTAGCTGCTGCTCGCCCCGGTGAGCAGCCAGGTCCGGCCGGTGTTGCCCGTCTCGATCATCGCATCCCCACATTCCAACAGTTCCGCACATCATCGACCATCTGCGTGGTGTGGGCAACGGTTCGGCGAGGAATTCGCCAAGCGGATTCTCCGCAGGAGAACCGGAGTTCGCCCGGGTATCGACAGGGAAAGGCCGAGATGATTGCCTGAGGAATCAATGTCGTATCGTCGCAGGAGTGGCCTCGCCTGCGACTCGCGCCGGCACCAGACACTCCAGGAGTCACCCGTGACGCAGCAGCTGCCGCAGATCCCGTCGACGGAACCCGAGCTGGCGGGTGTCCGCAACTTCCGCGACGTGGGCGGGCTGCCCACCGCGGACGGGCGACGGGTACGGCACGGGCGGCTCTTCCGCAGCGGTCACCTCGCGCACGCCACCGCCGAGGACGCCTCGTTCCTGAGCGGCCTCGGTCTGCACACGGTCTTCGACTTCCGCAATGCCGCCGACCGCAAGCTCGACGGGCTGGACGTGGAGCTGCCCGGCGTACGGAGTGTGAACATCCCGCTCTCCGACCCGGCGGACGGCTCGGAGTTCTGGCACATGGTCCGCAACGGCGACATCGAGCAGCTGCGCTCCATCCTCGGCGACGGCAAGGGCATGAACCGCATGATCGCCTCGTACCGCTCGATCATCCGGGACCGCACCGCCGAGCACAGCCGGGTGCTGCACGCCCTGGCCGAGGACAGCGTTCCGGCCCTGATGCACTGCGCGGCGGGCAAGGACCGGGCCGGGCTGTCGATCGCGGTGTCGCTGCTCGCCGTCGGTGTCGAGCGCGAGGCCATCGAGGCCGACTACCTGAAGTCCAACGACGCCCACCGCCGCTACCGGGTGCAGCGCAGCGACACCTCGGCGGACGGCATGTCAGCCGAGGTGATGGAGCTGCTGAACCCGCTCTTCGGCGCCCATGCCGAGTTCCTCGCCGCGGCCTTCGCGACCATCGAGGAGACCTGGGGCAGCACGGACCGTTACTTCTCCGAGGGCCTGAAGCTCACCCCCGAAACCCGGGACCGGCTGCGCGACCGACTCCTGGACGAGGCGCGCTAGGCGCGGTCAGCCCTTGCCTGCCACCGCGAAGAGCAGATAGAGGAAGGCCGCGAAGATGTGCCCGGCGATGAGGTAGGCGAACAGCCTGATCACCACGCCGCGCGGAAACTTCCGCTCCTGGGCCTCGTAGTTCTTCTTCGACCCCAGCGGGTCGAAGTTCTCTGAATCGGACATGACGGTCCTCTCTGGCGACCGGTGGAGCCGGTCTCAGCGACGGTGGATGCCGCTGCCGAGGCACAGCTCGGCGGCGGGGCTCTGCATCAGGGTGTGGACGAAGAGCAGTTCGGCACCGTCGCGGTCGACGGCCGTGATCCGGTGCGGGGTGAGCGAGTCGAAGTGCGCGCTGTCGCCGGGCGCGAGGTCGTGCACGGTGTCCCCGAGCCAGACCCGGAGGTGCCCGGCGAGCACGTACAGCCATTCCTCGCCGGGATGGACGCGCACGAGGTCGCTCTGGGCCCCGTGCGGGACGCGGACGCGGAGCGCCTGCATGGCCCGGCCGGAGCCGCCGGCCTGCCGGTACATCCAGCCGTCCGCCTCGGCTCCCTCGAACGTCCCGCCGCGGATGATCGCGTCACGTTCGGGGGGTGTCTCGCCGAGCAGTTCGGAGACCGTCGTACCGTAGATCCTGGCAAGACCGAGGAGCATCGGCAGCGAGGGCTGGCGACGGCCCGTTTCGAGCCGGGAGAGATGGGCGGGCGAGAGCCCCGCCCGCTGAGCGGCGGTCTCCAGGGTGAGACCACGGCTCTGGCGCAGATCGCGCAGGCGTGGCGCGATCCCGGGCAGCTCGTCGGCCGCCCCTCCGTCTGGAGGATTCATGTACCCATTGGGCCAGGAGCCTGCCTGAGAGGCAAATTTCTTGCCTCTCAGGCAAAAGCGCTCGGGATCGGCGCGGGGCACTCCCGCTCAGCGGTTGGCGACGGCCTGTTTCACCAGAGTCCTGCCGAAGTCCCACATCAGTCCGCCGCCGCTGTGCGCGTCGTCCATCACGGCGGTGAACGCCGTGACGAACCGGTCGACGTCCGCCTCGTCGATCACCAGCGGCGGAATCAGCTTGATCACTTCCAGATGGTCGCCCGAGACCTGGGTGAGGATGCGGTGCTTCTGGAGCAGCGGCACCACCACCATCTGCGCGAAGAGCCCCTTGCGGGCCGCCTGGAGCATGGTCCAGCGGCTGCGCAGCTTGAGGGACGACGGCCGGCCGAACTCGATGCCGATCATCAGCCCCCGCCCGCGCACCTCGTGCAGCAGCTCGTAGCGGTCGACCAGCGCGGTCAGCCGGTCGCGCAGCAGATCACCGATGCGTCGCGCATGCGCGACGGTCTCCTCGTCCTCCATCACCGCGAGGACCGCGAGCCCGGCCGCCATCGCCTGGGCGTTGGAGCCGAAGCTCGCGGAGTGCACCAGGACCCGGTCCATCGACGAGTAGACGCGGCGGAAGATCCAGTCCTTGCCCAGGGTCGCCCCGACCGGCACATAGCCGCCGGAGAGGGCCTTGGCGACACAGACCAGATCGGGCTCCACGCCCTCCTCGTGCTGGTACGCGTAGAAGTCGCCGGTCCGGCCGAGGCCGGTCTGCACCTCGTCGGCGATGAGCAGGGCCTTGTGCTTGTGCAGCAGCTCCTGCGCCGCCCGCAGGAAGCCGGGCGGCGCGGCGTGGACGCCCTTGCCCTGGATCGGCTCGACGACCAGTGCCGCCACGTCGCCGCGCTTCAGCTCGCGCCGCAGGGCGTCGAGATCGCCGAGCGGGACGGCGGTGTCCGGCAGCAGGGGCGCGAAGCCGTCCCGGAAGCCGTCCTCGCCGTTGACCGAGAGGGAGCCGGTCGTCAGCCCGTGGAAGGCGTGGGTGCAGTAGAGGATCCTGGGCCGGCCGGTGGCGTAGCGGGCGAATTTCAGGGCCGTCTCGACCGCTTCGGTGCCGCTGTTCCCGAAGAAGACCCGGTCCAGGTGCGGGCTGTGCGCGAGCAGCCGCTCGGCCAGCAGTCCGGGCAGCGGCTGGCAGTCGAAGCGGGTCAGGTCGGCGAGCGAGGCGTCCAGTACGTCGTGCAGCGCCTTGCGTACGACGGGGTGGTGCCGGCCCAGGCCCATCACGCCGAATCCGGCGAGCATGTCGAGGTAGTCGTTGCCGTCCGCGTCCCAGAAGTGTGCGCCCTCGGCCCGTTCGTAGACCTTGTCGAAGCCGATGGTGTGGAGCATGCGGGGCAGCTGGTGATTGAGGTACCTGGTGTGCAGCTCGTAGCGCTCGGCGCCGCGCTCCGCGAGAAGCCGCGCCAGGTCGAAGCCCTTGGGCCCGTTGTCCTTCATGCCCCGCTCTCCTCGGTCCTTGTCGCCGCCTCCCTGGCGGCCAGTGCGGCACTGATCCGGCCGGCGATCTCGACCGGGGTGAGCCCGATGTCGGCCAGCACCTCGGCACGCTTGCCGTGCGCGAGGAACTGCTCGGGGATGCCGAAGGTGCGCAGCGGTACGTCGACCCCGGCGTCCCGCAGCGCCTGCCCCACCGCCGAGCCGACGCCACCCGCCCGGCTGTTGTCCTCGACGACGGCGACCAGCCGGTGCCGTCCGGCCAGCAGCGGCAGTGCCTCGTCGACCGGCTTGACCCAACGCGGGTCGACGACGGTGCAGCGGATCCTGGCACCGGCCAGCAGGTCGGCGGCCTTCAGGCAGACCGGGGCGAGCACGCCGACGGCCACGAGCAGCACATCCGCGTCGTCCGCCCGGTGCAGTACGTCCATGGATCCGATCCGGCCGACTGCAGGGACCGGCTCCCCCACCGACTCCTTGGGGAACCGGATCACGGTGGGTGCGTCGTCGATGTCGACGGCCTCGCGGAGCTGGGCCCGGAGCTGGTCGGCATCGCGCGGGGCGGCGATCCGCAGTCCGGGGACGACCTGGAGCAGGGACATGTCCCACATGCCGTTGTGCGAGGGCCCGTCGGGTCCGGTGACCCCGGCCCGGTCGAGGACGAAGGTCACCCCGCACCGGTGCAGCGCGACATCCATCAGCAGCTGGTCGAAGGCCCGGTTGAGGAAGGTGGCGTAGACGGCGACGACCGGGTGCAGGCCGCCGGTGGCCAGTCCGGCCGCGGAGACGGCGGCGTGCTGCTCGGCGATGCCGACGTCCCAGACCCGGTCGGGGAAGGCCTCGGCGAACTTCGTCAGCCCGACGGGGTGCAGCATCGCCGCCGTGATCGCCACGACGTCGGGCCGCTCCGCGCCGATCCTGGCGATCTCGTCGCCGAACACCGACGTCCAGGAGGGTCCGCCGGCCGGGGCGAGCGGGGCGCAGGTCAGCGGGTCCATCGCACCGACGGTGTGGAAGCGGTCGGCCTCGTCGCGCAGCGCGGGCGGATAGCCTCGGCCCTTCTCGGTGAGGCAGTGCACCAGCACCGGGCCGTGGAAGCGTTTCGCCCGGCGCAGGGCGGATTCGACGGCCGCGATGTCGTGGCCGTCGATCGGCCCCAGGTACTTGAGCCCGAGGTCCTCGAACATGCCCTGCGGGGCGAAGGCGTCCTTGAACCCCTTCTTCGCGCCGTGCAGCGACTCGTACAGCGGCTGTCCGATGACCGGCGTCTGCTGGAGCACGTCCTTGCCCCAGGAGAGGAAACGTTCATAACCGTCGGTGGTACGGAGGGTGGCGAGGTGGTCGGCGAGGCCGCCGGTCGTGGGGCCGTAGGAGCGCTCGTTGTCGTTCACCACGATGATCAGCGGGCGGTCCCTGGCGGCGGCGATGTTGTTGAGCGCCTCCCAGGCCATCCCGCCGGTGAGGGCCCCGTCACCGATGACGGCCACGACGTGGTCGCTCCGTTCCAGCACCTGGTGGGCCTTGGCGAGGCCGTCGGCCCAGCCGAGCACCGTCGAGGCGTGCGAGTTCTCGATGACGTCGTGCGCGGACTCCTCGCGGGACGGGTAGCCGGACAGGCCGCCCTTGCCGCGCAGCTTGGAGAAGTCCTGCCGTCCGGTGAGCAGTTTGTGCACATAGCTCTGGTGGCCGGTGTCCCAGAGGATGCGGTCCACGGGCGAGTCGAAGGCCCGGTGCAGGGCGATGGACAGCTCCACCACTCCGAGGTTGGGCCCCAGGTGACCACCGGTCCTGGCCACCGCCTGAATGAGGAACTGCCTGATGTCCCGGGCGAGTTCGTCGAGTTGTGCTTCGTTCAGCGCCTTGAGATCGTGCGGCCCCCGGATGCTCTCCAGAATCGTCACGCTCGGGCCCCCTCTCTGGTTCTGTTTCAGCTCACGGTGACGGTGGGAGCCCCCGACTGCGTACCCGGCCCGTCCATGGA
>NZ_ML123048.1:621801-630569 GCF_003846175.1 Streptomyces sp. ADI95-17
GCGCCGCGAGGGGCGGCGCATCGCGAGCGGCCGGGCCGGCAGCCCGGGGAGACCCAGTGCGACGGGTTCTCCAGCGGTCATGACGTCACCGGTTCCCGGAGACCGTCTCGCGCGCGGCGCGCAGGGATTCCTTCAGCGATCCCATGGTGGCGAGCACGGCGGTGGGCTCGTAGCCGCAGTGCGCCATGCAGTTGGCGCAGCGCGGGTCCTTGCCCCGGCCGTACTTGTCCCAGTCGGTCTCCTCGATGAGCTGACGGTACGTCGGTACGTAGCCGTCGCTCATCAGGTAGCAGGGCCGCTGCCAGCCGAACAGCGAGTAGTTCGGGATGGCCCACGCCGTGCACGGGAAGTCCGCCTTGCCCTCCAGGAAGTCCAGGAAGAGCGGTGAGTGGTTCAGCCGCCAGCGGGCCCGGTTGCCGCCCGCGAAGGTCTTCTTGAACAGTTCGCGGGTCTGCTCGACGCCCAGGAAGTGCTCCTGGTCGGGGGCCTTCTCGTAGGCGTAGGCGGGCGAGATCATCATCTCGTCGACCTTCAGGTCGTCATTGAGGTAGTTGAGGACCTCGATGATGGTCTGCGGGGTGTCGGTGTTGAAGAAGGTGGAGTTCGTGGTGACCCGGAATCCGCGCCGCTTGGCCTCCTTGATCGCCGCCACGGCCTCGTCGAAGACGCCTTCCTTGGCGACGGACTCGTCGTGCCGTTCCCGCAGCCCGTCGATGTGCACGGCGAAGGCGAAGTACGGGGAGGGCGTGAACTTCTCGATCTTCTTCCGGAGCAGCACCGCGTTGGTGCACAGGAAGACGTACTTCCTGCGTGCCACCAACTGCCGGACGATTTCATCGATCTGCGGGTGCATCAATGGTTCGCCGCCCGCGATGGAAACCATCGGGGCGCCCGATTCGAGCACGGCGCCCACGGCCTGGGCCACCGGCATGCGCTGCTTGAGCACGCCGGCCGGATGCTGGATCTTCCCACAGCCCTCGCACGCGAGATTGCAGGCGTACAAGGGCTCCAGTTCCACGATCAGCGGGAATTTCTCCCGCCTGCGGAGCTTCTGTTCGATGAGGTACGTCGCAACCTTGATGGACTGACGGAGCGGCATGGCCATCTGGCTCACCTCCTGGGGAGCAGCGAAGATCGGTGCCATTCGTAGAAAGCAGGCAGGACGGCACGGAGAACTCGGAAAGCCGATATTCCACCGCGCACGGTCCCGATGCGGACGAGCTCATGCTCCGGAGCATCCACGACCACCCGTACGGCGGCAACCGGGCGGGGCCCGGACCGCAGAGCGGTGCGCAGAGTGGCGGCGGACTCCATGTCCACCGCGATGGCTCCGGTGGCCCGCAGCCCGGCCCGCTCATGTCCGCGTACGACATGGGCGGAGCCGGTCAGCGGACCGGTGTGGACGGCGCGGCCGGGCACCGCCCTGGCCAGGGCCTCGGCGAGCAGGCCCGGGCCGGTACAGACCGTCGAGTCCCCGGCCTCCCGGGTCTCGTCGGCGACCACCAGGTCCCCGGGGTGCATGCCGGGCAGCAGCCCGGCGCAGAACCCGGAGGCCAGGACCGCCGTGCCGGGCGCCCGGTCCTCGCCGAGCGCCCGTGCGACGGCCGCCTCGGCGGCCCTGGGCCCCATGCCCGTACGGAGTACGGTCACCGGGCCGGGAGCCGCGCCGGCCCTGCCCCGGCCGCGGCGCAGGGCGAACTGCTCGATGCCGAGCGCACAGGCGATCAGCAGCGGAGCGGCGGAGCCGGCCGTCCTCGGGCCGTCGGCCATCAGGCCCCCTTGCGGGTGGCCGTGCGGTCGGCGAACGGTTCGCCGTACACGTATCGCCCGAGTGCGGTGAGCGGGAACACCTGACGGTAGAGGTGGTAGTTGATGGAGAAGTCCCACGGGAATCCGGTGCCGGTGAAGTACGGCTCGTCCCAGGAGCCGTCGGCCTGCTGGGTGGCGGTGAGCCAGGCCACCCCGCGCCGCACGGCGACGCTGTCCCGGGCTCCCGCGGCGAGCAGGGCGAGCAGCGCCCAGGCGGTCTGGGAGGCGGTCGAGGCGCCGTGCCCGATCCACTTCTCCTCCCGGTAGGAACGCAGGTCCTCGCCCCAGCCGCCGTCGTCGTTCTGCACGGACTCCAGCCAGCCGACCGCGCGGCGGATCGCCGGATGTGTCGCGGGCAGTCCGGCGGCCACCAGTGCGGGCACCACCGACCCTGTGCCGTACACGTAGTTGACGCCCCAGCGGCCGAACCAGGCGCCGCTCGCCTCCTGTTCGGCGAGCAGCCACTCGATGCCCCGCCGGGTGACCCGGTGTCCGGCCCGCCCCTCGACGGCGAGCATCTCCACCACGTGCCCGGTGACATCGGCGGACGGTGGGTCGATGACCTCGCCGAAGTCGCAGAAGGGCAGCCGGTTGGGGAAGGCGCTGGTGTTGTCCGCGTCGAAGGCGCCCCAGGCGCCGTTGCGGGACTGCATGCCGATGTTCCAGCGGACGCCGCGCTTGATCGCGGCCTCGATGCGGGCCCGGTCGGGGTGGCGGACCCGGCGCAGTGCGAGGACCACCTCGGCGGTGTCGTCGATGTCCGGGTAGTTGTCGTTGTGGAACTCGAAGGCCCAGCCGCCCGGGTTGAGCCGGGGGCGGCGTACGGACCAGTCGCCGGGCCGGACGATCTCCTCGCCGAGCATCCAGTCCGCGGCCTTGACGAGCGCCGGGTGGTCGGGGCTGACCCCGGCGTCGGCGAGCGCGATGGTGGCGAGGCAGGTGTCCCAGACCGGGGACTGGCATGCCTCGATCATGCGGGCGCCGTCCTCGCGCCACACGGCGAACCGGTCGAGCGATTCGAGGCCTGCGCGCATCACCGGGTGGTTCAGGTCGTAGCCGAGCAGGTGCAGGGCGATGACGGAGTACACCGCGGGGGGCTGGATGCCTCCCCAGCAGCCGTCGTTCTCCTGGCGTTCGATGATCCAGCGGGCCGCTGCGTTCATCGCGGTCCGGCGCAGCTTGCGCGGTGCGATCCGGTGGTAGACGTGCAGCGCCTTGTCCAGGCGCTGGAAGACGCCGTCCCAGCTGGCGGCCGGTGCGGGGCGCCTGGGCGGGTTCGGGTTGTCCGGATCGGTGTGCAGTTCGTCGAGCGGGAAGGGGGCCGGGCGTACCGGCCGCTTCGCCGAGACGATGGTGAGCGGCACAATGGTCTGGCGGGCCCAGCAGCCGAAGTCGTAGATGTTGAGCGGGGCCCATTTGGGAAAGAACATCAGCTCGGGCGGGAGTTCCGGCAGGTCGTCCCATTTCCACCAGCCGAACAGGGCCAGCCAGATCCGGGTGAAGACCCGGGCGGACGCGATGCCGCCCTGTTCGCGGATCCATCCGGAGGCGCGGGCCATGTGCGGTTCGTCCGGCCGGTCCCCGGCCAGCCGCAGGGCCACGTACGCCTCGATGGTGGTGGAGAGTTCGCCGGGGCCGCCGTGGAAGGTCGCCCAGGTGCCGTCACCCAGCTGTTCGCCGCGGATGAAGCGGCCGGCCGCCCGGACGGTGTCCGGGTCCTGGATACCGAGGAATTGACGGAGCAGCAGGTCCTCGGCGTCCATCGTGACGTTGGTGGCGAGGTCGCCCTTCCACCAGCCCTGCTCGTCCTGTCTGCCGAGGAGGTGCTCCACCGAGCGTTCCGCGGCCCGCCGCGCGGCGGCGAGCACGTCGTCCGCGGCGATGGTTGTGTCGGTCGGTTTACTGGCCGAGGCTGCGCGGGGGTTCACGGCCCCGGTGCTTCCGTCGGTCGTCGCTGTCATGGCTTCCCCTTCGTGCAGTCAGGTCCTCTGCTGTGCTGGGGTCTCCGTCGGCCGGCGCCCTGGCAAGGGCGCCGGCCGGCGACTGCGAGTCATATGGAGCAGATAGTGATCATCTCTTTCGTACGACGACGAAGTCCGCGAGCGCTGTGAGCTGCGCCCGCACGGTCTGCGGCATGTCGATGCGGTGCAGCGCCTCGATGGCGACCGCATGCTGTCGACGGGCCTCCTGGGCGGTCCACTCGCGGCCGCCCGCCTCCTCGATGAGTGCCGCACGGGCGGCGAACTCCTCTTCGGAGAAGCTGTCGAAATCGCTGCTCTTGGCGTCGGCGGCGAGCAGTTCGCCCAGGCGCTCGGAGGCCGGGCCGCCCGCGGCGAGCGCGGCGACGACCGGCAGGGACTTCTTGCGCTGGCGCAGGTCGCTCCAGGTCTGCTTGCCGGTGGACTCGGGGTCGCCCCAGATGCCGAGCAGGTCGTCGACGGCCTGGAAAGCGAGGCCGAGGTGGTAGCCGTACGCCTCCAGGGTGTCGGCGGTCCGGTCGTCGGCGCCGCCGAGGACCGCGCCGATGGAGCAGGCGCAGGCGAGCAGGGCGCCGGTCTTGTTGCCCTCCATCTCCAGGCATTCCTCGACGGTGACCCGCTCGCGGTGCTCGTAGGAGATGTCCTGGGCCTGGCCGTCGATGAGCTTGCGGCTGGCCGCGGTCAGCCGGCGGGTCGCGCGGCCCGCCTCCACGGTGCCGAGCTCCAGCAGGACCTCGTTGGCGAGGGCGAAGAGCGCGTCGCCGACCAGGATCGCCTGGGCGGGGCCGTGCACCTTCCAGACGGTGTCGCGGTGGCGGCGCTGTTCGTCGCCGTCCATCAGGTCGTCGTGCAACAGCGAGAAGTTGTGCACGAGTTCGACGGCCACGGCGCCGGGGACGCCGGCCTCGGCGGCGGCACCTGCGGCCTCCGCGGACAGCAGGGCGAGGGCGGGGCGGACGGCCTTGCCCCCGTCGCCGTCGGCGGGCTGTCCCTGGGCGTCGATCCAGCCGAAGTGGTAGGCGGCGACGGTGTCCATGGGCGGTGCGAGCCGGTCAACGGCGGCCCGGAGCACCGGCGTGGAAAGGGCCCGTCCGCGCTCCAGAAGCGCGGTGACGTCCGTGGTGTCGGCCACGGTGTCGAAAGCCGGATTCGCCGGGGTCACTGACTCTCCTCTTGTTCCGGTGGTACTGCTCATGCCGCCTCCTGCAGCGGATGTACGTGGGGGCGGCCGAGCGCCCGGAGGGCGGCGTCGGCCGCGCTGAACCCGCTGCGGACGGCGCCCTCCATCGTCGCGGGCCAGCCGGTGGCCGTCCATGCGCCGGCCAGGCAGAGGCCTGGGGCACGGGTGCGGGCACCGGGCCGCAGCCGGCCGACGCCGGGGGCGGGGGCGAAGGTCGCCGTGCGCTCCCGGGTCACGAAGAAGTCCCTGATGCCTGCCCCGCGTGCGGCGGGCAGGAGCCGCTCCAGCTCGGGCAGGTAGCGGCTGCGCAGTTCCGCGACGGGGAGGTCGATCTCCTCGTCGGCGGCGGACTGGGACACCGCGAGGTACTGCCCGGGTCCGGTGAGGCCCGAGGCGTCGGTGCGGTCGAAGACCCACTGGACCGGGGAGCCGAGCGCGGCGAAGAACGGGCGGCGCAGCACCTTGCGGTCGTAGACGACGTGCACGTTGAGGATCGGCGAGGTGCCGATGTCGAGCAGCCGCCCGGGTTCGTCGAGTGCGCCTTCGGGCAGCAGGTCGTGGGTCTCGCGCTGGGGTACGGCGAGGACGACGGTGTCCGCCTCGATCCGTTCGCCGCCGGTGTCCACGGTCCAGCGGCCCTCCTCCGTACGGGTGAGGGCCGCGGCCTTCGTGCGCAGCTCGGTGCGGACCCCGGCGGAGTCGAGGGCCTTGCGGGCCAGCGTGTCGTGCACCTCGCCGAGGGGCACGCTCGCCCAGCCGATGTCGGCGGCGCCGGGCTCGGAGAGGAGTCCGGTCTTGAAGACCTTCGCGGCCAGGGCCAGCGAGGAGTTCGGCGCGGTGGCATTCAGCGTGGCGACGCCGACCAGGTCCCACAGGGCCTCGATGGTGCGCGGCGACTGGCCGTGCCGGGCGAGCCAGCTGCCGAAGTCGACGGTGTCGAGCGCGGGGTCGTCGGGGTCGAGGCGGCCGAGCGCCAGTGCGGCGCGGCCGACACCGGCCCGCTCGGCGAGCGAGAGGTGCGGGTAGCCGGCCAGTCCGGCGGCCAGGTGGAAGGGCACCGGCAGTGCGTTGCGGCGCAACCGTCCCAGCCGGGGACCCGAGGGACGTCCGACGTCGAGAACGGGCACGTCCAAACGGTTTTGCAGGGGCGCCAGACGCGTCCCGTCGACGCGGTCGAGGAACCAGCGGTAGGCGGTGCAGCAGCGCAGATAGACATGCTGTCCGTTGTCGACCGTCAGTTCGCCGCGCCGGAAGGAGAAGGCGAGGCCGCCGAGCCGGGGCCGGCCTTCGAGCAGGGTCACGTCAAGCCCGGCGTCGGCGAGGCGCAGCGCCGAGGTGATGCCGGCGAGTCCGCCACCGATCACGACCGCGCGGGAGGAGCGCGGGGTGTCGTCCGTCATGCGTCCTCCTTTCGCCGGGTCACTTCAGTCAGGGACGTGTCGGCGCTACGGAGGGTTGATCGCCGGGCCGACCGGTTCTCCGTGTTGCACATGGTGCGCGAGAACTCCGCACGGCGCATCAGACACGCCCCCGGGTGGTACGCCGGGAAATGTACCGGGCGTCGAGCCCCGACAGTCCGCGCACCGCCACGTACGCCTTCTCGTGGCCCGGCAGCGAGACCCGGCCGCGCAGCACCGCCCCGGGGTCGCGCTCGATCCGGTCGAGCAGCCGCCGGTAGATGCCGGCCATGGCCGCGACACACGCGCCGCTGCGCCGGTCCAGCATGGGCAGCAGCCGGTAGCCCTCGGCGAACAGGGTGCGGGCGCGCCGCACCTCGAAGTGGACGAGGCCCGTGAAGTCCGCGCCGGGCGGCGGGGTGGCCCGGTGGAAGCCGGCCGAGCAGCCGAACTTGGCGAGGTCGTCGGCGGGCAGATAGGTACGTCCGTTGCCGGCGTCCTCGCGGACGTCGCGCAGGATGTTGGTCAGCTGGAGCGCGAGTCCGAGCGTGTCGGCGTACTCCGCGGCCCGGTCGGCGCCCGGGGCGCCGGGCTCCGTGCCGAAGACGCCCAGGCTGAGGCGGCCGATGGCACCCGCGACACAGCGGCAGTAGACCTTGAGGTCGTCCCAGGTCTCGTACGTCGCACCGCGCACGTCCATCAGCACGCCGTCGATGAGCTCGTCGAGCCCACCGAGCGGGAGCGGGAATCTGCGCGCGGCGTCGGCCAGCGCGACGGCCACCGGGTCGGTGTCGTCCTCGTCGACCGCTCCGTCCCGGATCCGGTCCAGGACGCTGCGGGTGCTCTCCAGGCGGGCCCGCTTGGTGTCCGCGTCCAGCTCGCCGTCGCCGATGTCGTCGACCCGGCGGGAGAAGGCGTACAGCGCCGACATGGCCTGCCGCTTCTCGGCCGGCAGCAGTCTGATGCCGTACGCGAAGTTACGCGCCTGCTGTCCGGTGACCGCCTCGCAGTAACTGTATGCGGCCTGTACCGGTGCCGACATGTACGTCGTCTGTCCCTCCACGGTCCGGCTCACCCCTCTCTACGCGCTCTTCGCAAGACAACTCCCACCTCGCGCAGCAGGCTGGGCTTGGTGGGCTTGGGCGGTCCGGGCAGTACGTCGAACCCGGCGGCCGCGATCGCGGTGAGGGCGGCGCGCCCCCCTCCCACGAATCCGGCGAGAAGCAGCTTGAGCCTGCCGTGGACGCTACCCACCAGCGGGGTGCCTTCATTCAGCAATTCCCGAGCGCGTTCGGCTTCGTACGCGACCAGCGAACGCACCGACGCGCCCCCCGAGGGGGCGGCCAGATCGGCCTCCGTGACATGGAACCGGGCCATGTCCTCGGCGGGCAGATAGATCCGGTCGCGGCCGAGGTCCTCGGTGACGTCCTGGAGATGCTCGACGATCTGCAGGGCGGTGCAGACGGCGTCGGAGCGGCGGATGCGTTCGGGGCCGGCGGTGCCGGTGATCTGCAGGACCAGCCGGCCCACCGGGTTGGCGGAGAGCTCGCAGTAGGCCAGGAGCTCCTCGTACGTCCCGTAGCGGCGGACCTTCTGGTCCTGCCGGTTCGCCTCGATGAGGCCGAGGAAGGGCTCCGGGGTGAGCGCGCAGCGCCGCACGGTGGGGAGCAGGGCGCGCAGCAGGGGGTGGCGGGGTCCGTCGCCCGAGGTGTCGAAGACCCGGTGCAGATCGGCCTCGAAGGCGTCGAGCACGGCGAGCCGGTCGTCGGCCCGCGCGGGATCGACGCCGAGGTGGCGGGCGTCGGCGCCACCGGGGGCGAGATCGCCGTCGCCGATGTCGTCGACCAGGCGCGCGTAGCCGTAGACGGCCATCAGGTCGTCGCGCCAGGCACGGGGCAGGAAGAAAGGGGCTACGGGGAAATTCTCGTCCGCTGCCTTGTCGAGGGTGCTGGGTACGGCGCCGTCGGGGTGCGCCTGCCGGGTACTGGTCACCACGGACCGCCCGGCGCTGGGACGGCGTGAGCACCTCGGAGCTGGAGATTTTCCGTCATTGCCGTCACATCTCCCGTTCTACACTGCTGACCCAAAACATCCCATTCCGGACACGCCGCCCGCTCTGCCGAGTGCGGAGCGCTGCCTACGGGCCGTACGGCCAGGCACTATCGCCCCACTTGCCTCGAATCAGCACCGCTACAGCTTACGTTGTACAACGCTCATCCATACGGCGGGGTGTCGGGCGCGTTGCGGTAACGCTTTCCGCCCTGCCAACCTTCCCCGCACACAAGGGGATTGACGTCATCCGACGGGACGAGATCCTGACCGCGGCATACCGCCGGGCGTGGAGAGCGCCGGCGGTGGTCCGCGGCCCGGACACCGGGGCGGCCCCCGCCGGAATGCTCCGGC
>NZ_ML123048.1:630961-806221 GCF_003846175.1 Streptomyces sp. ADI95-17
CCTCGCGCGACATGCCCATCGCGAGGCCGCCGAGCACCACGTTGCGCTCACCGGTCAGATCGCTCATCAGCGCCGCGTTCACCCCGAGCAGCGAGGGCTGCCCGTCGGTGTAGACCTTGCCGTGCTCGGTCGGCAGCAGGCCGGCGATGGCCCGCAGCAGGGTCGACTTGCCGGAGCCGTTGGTGCCGATGAGGCCGATCGCCTCGCCACGGTAGGCGGTGAAGGAGACGCCGCGGACGGCGTGCACCTTGCGCACCCCGCGCGATTCGCCCTTGCCGCGCTTCATGATCCGGCTCAGTGCCGCGGTCGCGCTGCCCTTGCCGCCGCCGGCGCCGTTGACGCGGTACACGATGTGCACGTCGTCGGCGATGACGGTGGGAACGCGCCCCGGAGTCTTGTCGTCAGCCACGGCCGTACCGTTCCTCTGCCTTCCAGAAGTACACGAAGCCCACCAGGCCGACCAGGACCGCCCAGCCGAGCGCCACGATCCAGACGTGTGCCGGCAGGTTGCCCGAGCCGTAGCCGTCGATCAGCGCGAAGCGGACCAGGTCCATGTAGATGGCCGCCGGGTTGTACTGCAGAACGTTGGCGATCCAGTCCGGCTTGTCCTTGAGCATCACCGGGATGGAGAACATGACGCCCGACGCGTACATCCAGGTCCGCATGACGAACGGCATCAGCTGCGCGAGGTCGGGGGTCTTGCTGCCGAGCCGGGCCATGATCAGCGCCAGGCCGGTGTTGAAGACGAACTGCATGACCAGCGCCGGAACGATCAGCAGCCAGGAGAGGCTCGGGTAGCTGCCGAAGGCGATCGCCACGGCCGCCAGCACGATCATCGAGAACAGCAGCTGCTGGAGCTGCTGGAGCGAGAACGAGATCGGCAGCGAGGCGCGCGGGAAGTGCAGTGCGCGGACCAGTCCCAGATTGCCGGAAATGGCCCGCACGCCCGCCATCACCGAACTCTGGGTGAAGGTGAAGACGAAGACGCCGGTCACCAGGAACGGGATGAAGACCTCCTGGGTCATTCCCTTCCTGGTCCCCAGGATCAGCCCGAAGATCAAGTAGTAGACCAGGGCGTTCAGCAGCGGTGTGGCCACCTGCCAGAGCTGGCCCAGCTTCGCCTGGCTGTACTGGGCGGTCAGCTTCGCCCTGGAGAACGCCATGATGAAGTGGCGCCGGCCCCAGAGCTGCCGGATGTATTCGAAGAGCCCTGGCCGGGCGCCGCTCACCGTCAGGCCGTACTTGGCGGCCAGGGCGGCCGAGGTCAGGCCGTCGTCGGCGGATGGTGGGGTGCTCAATGCGACCGCACCATCATGGGTTGTGTCACTCACCAGATGAAACTCTCGTATTCAGGATGCGCAGCCAGTCGCGGGCGCGGCTCGGAGCGGACAGGTCCCGTGAAGAAAACGTACGTCCCATGCTCTCAGAGGTGAGCCTCTCAGATCACGGGAGGTCGGCCCAGTCTGGTCAGCCGCCAGACCGTGCGCCATTTCATCGGGCGGCGGGTGCCGCACGGCGTGGCCCAGCCTTCCCGGAAGCCGCTGAGCCATGCCTTCAGCGCCGGGCCCGAGGGCTTGCGGACCAGGGTCAGCAGCAGCCACACCCCGAGGTAGACGGGGACCAGCGGCGCGGGCAGATTGCGGCGGGCCAGCCAGACCCGGTTGCGGGCCACCATGCGGTGGTACACCGCGTGCCGCGAGGGGGCGGTCGTCGGGTGGTTGAGGACCATGTCCGCGCGGTAGTCGATCATCCAGCCGGCGTCCAGCGCCCGCCAGGCGAGATCGGTCTCCTCGTGCGCGTAGAAGAACCGGCCGGGCAGCGGTCCGACCTCGGCGATGACCTTGGTCCGTACGGCGTTGGCGCCGCCCAGGAAGGTCGTCACGCGTGAGGAGCGCATCGGGTCGGCGGCGCGCAGCCGGGGCACGTGGCGGCGCTGTGTGACCCCGGTGTCCGGGTCGGCGATGCGGAAGCTGATGATTCCCAGCCCGGGATCTGCCTCGAATGCCTGCCGGCAGAGCTCGGCGGTGTCGCTGAGCGGCAGCAGTCCGTCGTCGTCGAGGAAGAGCAGGGCGTCCACGTCGGCGCCGGACGGGCCGAAGGCCTCGATCCCGACGTTGCGGCCGCCGGGGATGCCCAGGTTCTCGGGCAGCTCGACGGTCCGCACCCCCGCGGGGACGTCCGGCACGGGGGCGCCGTTGCCGACGACCACCACCTCGATTCGGTCGCCGTCCTGCCCGGCGACCGAATCGAGGAGAGCGCGGAGCTCGTCAGGGCGGTTGCCCATCGTGATGACGACCGCGCCGAGTTTCATGGGGGTGCTCACTTCAGCCTGCTCGACGCCAGGATCGACACCAGGTGCAGGAGCGTCTGGAGCAGCGCGATGCCGGCCAGCACCGCGACCATGAGACGGCTGAAGAACAGGTCGTCACGGACCGCGTCGAGGACGGCCGCCACCAGGATGACCAGTGACGCCTCGACCCCGAGGATGAGCCGGTGGAACTTGAGCGCGCCGGCGGCCCGGCGGGCGAACGCCATTCCGGACGAGCGCGGCTCCGAAGCGGCCTCCTTGACCGGCGGCAGTCCGCCCTGGTGGCGCGCGACACCCACGAGGTCGGTCTCGGCCTTGATCAGGATGGCGCCGAGGGCCGCGAGCGTACCGAGGAAGGCCCAGAGCCAGTCGATCCGTCCGCTGCCCCACAGGTCGGCGGCGCGCAGGCCGAAGCCGACCAGCACGGCCGCGTCGCAGAGGTACGCGCCGACCCGGTCCAGGTAGACCCCGCCCAGCGAGAACTGCTTCTTCCAGCGGGCCACCTCGCCGTCGACGCAGTCGAGCAGCAGGTAGAGCTGGACGGCGAGCACTCCGAGGAGCGCGCCGGGGATGCCGGGAACGAGCAGGGCCGGTGCGGCGAGCACGCCCGCGACGGTCATCACGTAGGTCAGCTGGTTGGGCGTGACCCTGGTGTTCACCAGGTGCCGGTCGATGCGCAGCGAGATCTCGCGCATGTAGAGCCGACCCGCCCAGTGCTCACCGCTGCGCCGGTCCTTCACGCCCGGCGGGTGCACGACCGGACGGAGTTCAGCTATGGATGGCTTTTGCATAGTCGGCGTACGCGTCCCTGATCTGGTCGGTGGACAGGTTGAGGTGTTCCAGGATCGTGAAGCGCCCCGGACGGGTCTGCGGGGCGTAGTCGACGGCCTGGACGAACTCGTCGGCGGTGAAACCGATCTCTTCGGGCACGACCGGCAGCCCGTGGCGGCGCAGCGTGGCAGCCATGTGCAGCGACTCCTCGCGGGCGCCGCGCAGATGCATGGCGAAGCAGGCGCCGAGGCCGACCTGCTCGCCGTGGCTGGCCGCACGCTTGGGGTACAGCAGGTCGAAGGCGTGGTTGATCTCGTGGCAGGCGCCGGAGGCCGGCCGGGAGTCCCCGGCGACGGACATCGAGATGCCGGTGAGCACCAGGCCCTCGGCCAGCACCTTGAGGAAGGCGTCGTCGCCGATCCCGCCCGGGTGGCGCAGCACGGCCTCGCCCGCCTGCCGGGCCATGGCCGCCGCGAGTCCGTCGATCTCCTCGCCGTTGACCTCGTGGGCGAGCTCCCAGTCGGCCACGCAGGAGATGTTGGAGACCGCGTCGCCGATGCCGGAGCGCACGAAGCGGGCCGGTGCCTGGCGGACGATGTCGAGGTCGATGACCACGGCGATCGGGGTGGGTACTCCGTAGGAGCCCCGGCCGTTGTCGTTGTCGAGCGTCGCGACCGGCGAGCAGAGGCCGTCGTGGGCGAGGTTCGTCGCCACCGCGACCATGGGCAGCCCGACCCGCGCCGCGGCGTACTTCGCCACGTCGACGATCTTGCCGCCGCCGAGGCCGACCACGGCGTCGTACCGGTTGCCCTTGATGTCGTCGGCCAGCTTGACCGCCGAGTCGAGGGTGCCGTCGGTCACGGGGTACCAGTGGGCTCCGGGCAGCGCGGGCGTCAGCCGCTCGCGCAGGGCACGCCCCGAGCCGTCGCTGATCGCGACGGCGAGCTTGCCGGAGGCGGAGATCCGCTGGTCGGCGAGGAGGCCGGCCAGATCGTCCAGGGCGCCGCGACGGATGTCGACGACGACCGGGGACGGAATGAGCCGGGTCAGTACTGGCACGCGATCTCACGGCCCTTCGCGAGGTCGTCGTGGTTGTCGATCTCCACCCACGTGACTTCGCCGATGGGGGCCACGTCAATGGTGAAGCCGCGGTTCACGAGCTCCTGGTAGCCGTCCTCGTAGTAGAGGTCGGGGTCGCGCTCGAAGGTCGCCTTCAGGGCGTCCGCGAGCTCCTCGGCGGCCTCGGGCTCGATGAGGGTGACGCCGATGTACTCACCGGTCGCGGTGGCCGGGTCCATCAGCTTGGTGATGCGCCGCACACCCTTGCCGTCCTCGGTGATGACCTTCATCTCCTCGTCGGCGAGCTGCTTCACCGTGTCGAGGGCGAGGATGATCTTCTGCCCCTCGCCGCGGGCGGCGAGCAGGGTCTTCTCGACGGAGACCGGGTGGACGGTGTCTCCGTTGGCCAGGATGACGCCGCGCTTGAGCACCTCGCGGGCGCACCACAGGGAGTAGGCGTTGTTCCACTCCTCGGCCTTGTCGTTGTCGATCAGGGTGAGGGTCACGCCGTACTTGGCCTCGAACTCGGCCTTGCGCGCGTACACGGCCTCCTTGCGGTAGCCGACGACGACGGCGACCTCGGTGAGGCCTATCTCCGCGAAGTTGGCCAGCGTGAGGTCCAGCACCGTCTTCTCGCCGTCGACAGGCACGAGGGCCTTCGGAAGCGTGTCGGTGTAGGGGCGCAGACGCCGTCCTGCACCGGCTGCCAGTACGAGGCCGATCATGCGGGTTCTCCTTCGTCGTGAACGGCGGGTGCTCCGGAGGACACCCAGAAGCGGATGGACTCCACGAGCACCACCAGTGCCACCGCCACCGCGAGGGTGGTGAGCGCCACGGTGAAAGCCGAATGCTGTGTGAATACGGCGGCGAGTACGGCCACCACCAGGGTGCGGCCCTCGTGCCCACCGATCGTGCGTACCAGCCACTGGGGCGGCGCGCCGGTGCCGCCGCGAATGCGGTACACCGTGTCGTAGTGATGGTAGGCGACCGCCGAGACCAGCCCGAAGGCCGCGGGAAGGGCTCCCGGGACGTCGCTGCGGGCGGCGAGGATCAGGACGGTGCAGTACTCGGCCGCCCTGAATATCGGGGGCACGAGCCAGTCGAGTGCGCCCTTGAGCGGGCGGGCCACCGCCACACCGGAGCAGATCGCGTAGAAGACCGCGGCGAAGATCATCTGCTTGCTGCCGAAGGGCTGCTGCAGGGCCGCGGCGATCAGCGCTCCGGTGCCGACGAATGCGATCACCGGGGCGCTGAAGGCACCCGGGATCCGGGGGCCCCGGGCCGCGACGAACTGGGCGAGGGGTCCGGAGTCGGCCAGCTCGGCGAGGGCACGGGCGGCCCGGTCGGTGCGCTCGGCCTTGCGGGTCAGCGAGCGCAGCAGCCGGCCGGCGGTGGTGTAGCAGGCGGCGAAGGCGCAGCCGATGAGCAGGGCGTAGAAGACGATCCGGGGGGTGGTCACCGCGGTCAGTACCGCGATCATCGCCCAGCGCTCACCGATCGGCAGCACTATCATCCGGCGCACCCAGACGGTCCAGCCGACGCTGTCGAGCCGGTCGGAGAGTGCCGCCGTGGGGCTGGAATTGGCCACCGCGTCGTGGTTGGCCTCGTTGAACGAGAAGTCGATGACGTGCCGGCATGCCTGGAGCACCATCGCGCCGAGGGCGAGCGCCCATACGTCGTCACCGCCGCGGGCGGCGCCGAGCGCGAGGCCCGCGTAGTAGGCGTACTCCTTGGCCCGGTCGAAGGTCGCGTCCAGCCAGGCGCCCATCGTCGAGTACTGCAGCGAGTAGCGGGCGAGCTGCCCGTCGGTGCAGTCCAGGATGAAGGAGAGGAGCAACAGCACCCCGGCCGCGACGTAGCCGCCGCGGGTGCCGGTCGCCGCGCTGCCGGCCGCGATCAGCGCGGTCAGCAGGGACGCGGTGGTGACCTGGTTCGGCGTGAGGCCGCGGCGGGCGCACCAGCGGGCGATGTAGCGGGAGTAGGGGCTGATGAAGAACGTGGTGAAGAAGCCGTCGTGGGCCTTCACCGCGCTGCGCAGCCGCACCGCCTCGTCGTCGACCGAGGCGAGGGCGCTCTCCGCCTCGGCGCGCGTGGGTGCGTCCGTCGGCACGGCCGCGACCAGCGAGCCCAGCTCGGGGCGCTGTACGGAGGTGCCCTCGGCGTCCATGGTGACGGCGAGGCGGCCCGGCACGGTGCGGTCAGTGACCGGTGCGGCGGGCGTGCCCGTGGGGACACCGGCGCCGACGGCCTCGGCCGTGGTGTCCAGGGCCCGGACGAGCGCGGGTCGTGCCTCCGGCTGCGCGGTGAGCGCGCCGGGCACGGTGGCGGCGGGGAAGCGCGGGTCGGTCAGTCCGAGCCGGAGGGCATGGACATGGCCGACGAAACGGGGGTCGACCAGTGCGACCCGGCGGTCGGCGGGGACGGCCGAGAGCAGCCGTGCGGCCTCGGTCACATCGGCGGCGACCTGTACGTCGAAGCCCAGCGACCGCAGGTCGTCCGCGAGCGACGACCCGGGTACCGGTGCACCGGTGAGGATGGCGGTCGACAGACGAACTCACTCCTTGGTGCTGACGGGGTCGGCGCGCGACAGTGCGGCCCGGATGCGGGCCGGCGGCACGTCGGCAGAGGCTATCGGATGAACGGAAGCGCGAGTTCACTGCCTGTTTGCGCTCTGTTCGGGGTGGACCGGCATCATGCGACGCCGTCCGCGATCATCATCGTCGATCGCCGCCTCGCCTGACAAAACGCGAGGGTGCGGCCTCAGCCGGGCCCGCCGCGCCACCTCGCTGACCTGCAAGCATTTCCGCAGGTCAGAGCATATGACAACGGTGTTCAGTGCCGTGTTGCCGGATACCCCCCACCCGTAGTTCACTGGCATTGCCCGGGCCGACCGCGTCCGGGCCGAACAACGACCGGGAGGCGTTCCCCATGGGGGCAGGGCACGACCACGGGCACACACACGGCGGGCCGCCGCCCACCGGCACGGCAGCCGCCGCGTACCGGGGGCGGCTGCGGATCGCGCTCGGCATCACACTCACCGTGATGGTCGTGGAGATCGTCGGCGGTGTGCTCGCCGACTCGCTCGCGCTGATCGCCGACGCGGCCCACATGGCGACCGACGCCCTCGGCCTCGGCATGGCGCTGCTGGCGATCCACTTCGCCAACCGGCCGGCCGGGGTGAACCGCACCTTCGGCTACGCCCGCGCCGAGATCCTCGCCGCTCTGGCCAACTGTCTGCTGCTGCTCGGTGTGGGCGGCTTCCTGCTCTTCGAGGCCGTCGAGCGCTTCATCACCCCGGCCGAGACCAGGGGCGGGCTGACGATCGCGTTCGCCCTGGTCGGCATGGCCGCCAACATGGTCTCGCTGTCGCTGCTGATGCGCGGGCAGAAGGACAGTCTCAATGTGCGCGGGGCCTATCTGGAGGTGCTCGCGGACACGCTCGGCTCGTTCGCGGTGCTGGTCTCGGCGGGGATCATCCTGGCCACCGGCTGGCAGGCCGCCGACCCGATCGCCTCGCTGGTCATCGGCCTGATGATCGTCCCCCGTACCGTGAAGCTGCTCAGGGAGACGCTCAACGTGCTGCTGGAGTCGGCGCCCAAGGGGGTCGACATGGGAGAGGTGCGGGCCCACATCACCGCACTGCCCGGGGTGCTGGACGTGCACGACCTGCACGCCTGGACGATCACCTCGGGGATGCCGGTGCTCTCCGCCCATGTGGTGGTGCGCCAGGACATGCTCGACTCGATCGGCCACGAGAAGCTCCTCCATGAGCTGCAGGGCTGCCTCGGCGTCCATTTCGACGTGGAGCACTGCACCTTCCAGCTGGAGCCGAGCGGCCATGCCGAGCACGAGGCCAAGCTCTGCCACTGACCGGCCCCCGGCCCCGGTCAGACGGGCCATGTAAGGTATTCGCAGAGGCGTTCGGCCTCCCCATGTGCGAGAGAGGAGCTGAGGTTGATGACCGTCGCGACGGCGCCCGCCCGGCGCAGCATCCGGTCCTTCCTCATCTCCCGGGTTCTCGGCTAACGCCCCGACTCCCACCGGGTCGACCCGTTGGCCGGAGCCCTCGTATTCAAGGGTTCCCACGTTGACCGACAACGATCACGCCGTCCGTACCGAGGCGTTCTTCTCCCTGCACCACAACCTGCCCCGGCAGAGCCCTGGCTCCGATGCCACCACCCGGCGGCTGCTGGAGCTCACCGGCCCGTTGCCGCGCCGTCCTCGCGTCCTGGATCTGGGCTGCGGGCCCGGCCGCGCCGCGTTGCTCCTCGCCGCGGAGGCCGGTGCCGAGGTGACCGCCGTCGACCTCCACCGGCCGTTCCTCGACGAACTGCGCGAGGCCGCCGGGGCCCGCGGGCTCGGCGACCGCATCCGTACGGTCCGGGCCGACATGGCAGAGCTGTCCGGCCCCGACTTCCCCGACGGGTCCTTCGACCTCGTCTGGGCCGAGGGGTCCGCGTACAACATCGGTTTCGACACCGCGCTGCGTGACTGGAAGCGGCTGCTCGCCCCGGGCGGCTCCCTCGTCGTCACCGAGTGCGTCTGGACCACGGACGCGCCGACGGCCGAGGCGCGCGCCTTCTGGGACCAGGAGACGTCGATGCGCCCCGTGGCGGGCAACACCGCGGCGGCCGTCGCGGCCGGCTACCACGTCCTCGGGGTGCTGGTACAGCCCGACAGCGACTGGGACGAGTACTACGTCCCGCTCGCCGAGCGCGTGGAGAGCGCCGACGCGTCCGCTCCCGGCATGCGGTGGGCGCTCGCGGCGACCCGCGAGGAGCTGGCCATGCGGCGCGACCACGGCACGGAGTACGGCTACGCCGGCCATGTGCTGCGCCCCGCCGACCCCCGCTGGACGACCCGTCCGGAGACGGCGGCGGACGCGGCGGCCGTCCACGCGGTCAACGCCGCGGCGTTCCCGACTCCGGACGAGGCCGATCTCGTCGACGCGCTGCGCGCCGATCCGGCGGCCTGGCTGCCGGGCCTCGGCCGGGTGGCGACGGACGGCCCGGACGGGGACATCGCGGCGTACGCCCTGCTGACCCGGTGCCGGGTCGGGGACGCGCCGGCGCTCGCGCTGGCCCCGGTGGCGACTGTCCCCGGACACCAGCGCCGGGGCGCGGGACAGGCCGCGGTGCGGGCGGTGCTCGACGCGGCGAGGCTGCGCGGCGAATCACTTGTCCTGGTGCTCGGTCATCCCGAGTACTACCCGAGGTTCGGTTTCGTACCGGCCTCGCGGTACGGGATCCGGCCGGGCTTCGACGTCCCGGACGAGGCGATGATGGCCCTGGTGCTGGACGAGTCCGTGCCGGTGCGGCAGGGCACGATCCGTTACCCGGCCGCCTTCGGCGTCTGACGCACCGTCCGGTCCCGCCGCGCCCCGTGGTGCGGCGGGACCGGACATGCCAGACCCCGAGGTGCGGACAAGCGGCTTTTGTACGGCAGACTTGACCGGAATCGACGGGACCGGCGCACCGGGCCGGGACCATAGCGAAGGATGGGTATGCCGACCACACCAGCCACCGCGGCGCACAGCTCGTCGAACGGCACAGCAGAAGCGATCATGCTCGAACTGGTCGACGAGGACGGCACCACCATCGGTACGGCGGAGAAGCTCGCCGCCCATCAGCCGCCCGGTCAGCTGCACCGCGCCTTCTCCGTGTTCCTCTTCGACGAGCAGGGCAGGCTGCTGCTCCAGCGCCGCGCGCTCGGCAAGTACCACTCCCCCGGTGTCTGGTCGAACACCTGCTGCGGCCACCCGTACCCCGGTGAGGCTCCCTTCGCCGCCGCCGCCCGGCGTACGTACGAGGAGCTCGGCGTCTCGCCCTCCCTGCTGGCCGAGGCGGGCACGGTCCGCTACAACCACCCGGACCCGGCCTCGGGTCTGGTGGAGCAGGAGTTCAACCATCTCTTCGTGGGCATGGCGCAGGACCGGCTGGACCCGGACCCGGAGGAGGTCGGCGAGACCGCGTTCGTGACGGCCGCGGAGCTTGCCGAGCGGCACGCCCGCTCGCCGTTCTCGGCCTGGTTCATGACGGTGCTGGACGCCGCGCGTCCGGCGATCCGGGAGCTGACCGGGCCGTCCGCCGGCTGGTGACGGACGGACGGCACCCGGGTGCGCCGTCGGGTACGGGCGGTCAGGGCCGGGGATTCAGCGGCAGCGCCGCCCAGATGATCTTTCCGCCGCCTGCGGTGTGCTCCACATCGCAGGCCCCGCCCGCTTCCCGGGTGATCTCCCGGACCAGCAGCAGACCGCGTCCGCCGGTCTGCGCGTAGTCCGTCTCCAGGGCCGTCGGCCGGTAGGGGTGGTTGTCCTCGACGGACACCCTGATCCACTCCTCGCCGACGGCCACCTCGACGGCGAGCTCCGGCGAGAGCAGCGCGGCGTGCTTCACCGCGTTGGTGACCAGCTCGGAGACGATGAGCAACAGTCCCTCGGCGACGTCGTCGTCCAGCGGCACGCCCTGGCGTTTCAGCAGATCGCGTACCGCGTGCCGGGCCTGCGGTACGGATACGTCCACGGCCGGAGCTGTGAACCGCCAGACTCCCTCGTACGGGACGGGCCGGGCAGGGACACTCCCGCGGCTCTCCATAGTCCGGTACCCGCTCTCCACTCGGTGGTGACTGCACGTCGAAGTACAGAGTGCGGGGCGTAGTCGGCCCGGGCCGTGCCACTGACCACAAGTCGACTTCTATCGGCGGCTTTTGACCGAACAGAACATCAATGAATCAGCCTTTGGACCGTTTCTGCTCGTTTCCCCGGGGTTGGTCGGTCAGCTCGTCGGTCACCCTCTGTTCCGAAACCATCGAGACGATGCGACGGCCGCCCACACCCATGGCGATCAGGCCGAGCCCGTCGAAGAGCAGCGCCAGCGAGAAGAAGAGTCCCAGTACGTAGAGGCTGCTGTGCGGCCAGTCGAAGAGCACCAGCAGCCCCAGCAGCAGGCCGAAGGCTCCTTGCAGCAGCGTCCAGCCGAACTGCGGGCCGCGCACCACGACGCTGCCCACCAGGCGGAACACCCCGCCGGTCAGGAAGAGCAGCGCGGCGAACATGGTCAGCGCCTCGGCGGTGCCGTGCGGGTGGCGGATGACGACGACCCCCGCGGCGATGTTCAGCGCGGCCACCACGACGCCCAGCCAGAAGTAGTCGCTGCCGCGGGAGTCGATGGCGTGCAGCAGCCCGACGATGCCGCCGAGCAGCAGCAGCCAGCCGAACAGGAGCATCGAGGTCAGCGTCGCGACGCCGGTGTAGACGAGACCGACCAGGCCGGCCACGACGAGCAGGGTGCCGAGCAGGGCGAGCCAGCCGAAGCTGCGGCTCAGTCTCCTGCCCTCGGTTGCGGGATCTGCCACGGGAAGCTCCTCACGGTGCGTACCTGGTCCCAGACCCCTTCTTGATCATAGGTTCGAACCGTACGGATAGCATCCGGCACATGGACCGTACGGAACCCGGGCTGGAGCACACCGTCTCGGACGGCGTCGCCACCGTCGTGATCAGCAATCCCGCCAAGCGCAACGCGATGACGGCCGCGATGTGGGGCGAGCTGCCCGGGCTGCTGGAGCGGCTGGCGGCCGACCCCGGGGTCCGGGTGCTGGTGCTGACCGGCGCCGGGGAGACCTTCTGCGCCGGGGCGGACATCTCCTCGCTGCGGGATCCGGAAGGTGATCCGCAGGCGCTCGCGGTGGCGGCCGAGGAGGCACTGGCCGCGTTCCCCCGGCCGACGCTCGCGGTGATCCGGGGGTACTGCGTGGGCGGTGGCAGCCAGTTGGCGGCCGCCTGCGACCTGCGGTTCGCCGAGGAGGGCGCGTCCTTCGGGGTCACCCCGGCCAAGCTCGGCATCGTGTACGCCGCGTCGTCGACGCGGCGTCTGGTGGCGCTGACCGGCCCGGCCACGGCGAAGCACCTGCTGTTCTCCGGCGAGCTGATCGACACCGCGCGGGCGCTGCGCACCGGCCTGGTCGACGAGGTGCTGCCGGCCGGCGAGCTGGACAAGCGGGTCGAGGCGTACACGCGGACCCTGACGGCCCGCTCTCAGCTGACGCAGGCGGCGGCGAAGGAGTTCGCCGACGGCCGCGAGGACCGGGACGCGTACTGGGCCCGGCAGGCGCGCAGCAGCGGCGACACCGCCGAGGGTGTCGCCGCCTTCCTGGAGCGGCGCACGCCGCGGTTCACCTGGACGACCGGGGCCTGACCGCCCGCGCCCTACTGGAGGAGGTAGTGGCGCTGGGCACGGAACTTCTCGACCATGGCCGCCGGGGCCTTCTCCGGCGATCCCGCGTCGTACGGCGGCTGCGGGTCGTACTCGGTCAGCAGCTGTACGGCCAGGGCGTGCTCGTCGCCCGCGATCCGGCCGGCCAGGGTGAGTCCCATGTCGATGCCGGAGGAGACGCCGGCCGCGGTGACGTACTTGCCGTCGATGACGACGCGCTCACCGGTCGGCTCGGCACCGAACTCCGTCAGCACGTCCAGCATGAGCCAGTGCGAGGTGGCCCGCCGCCCGGTCAGCAGTCCCGCCGCGGCGAGCAGCAGCGAGCCGGTGCAGACGGAGGTGGTCCAGGTGCTGGTGGCATCGGCGGCGCGCAGCCAGCCGAGCAGCGCCTCGTTCTCCATCTGGTCGCGCTGGCCGGGGCCTCCGGGCACGACCACCACGTCCGGTGCCGGTACGTCGGCGAAGGTCCTGTCGGCGACGAGCGTGAGGCTGTCGGTGTCGTTGCGTACGGGGCCGGTCCGCTCGGCGACGAACACGGTCCCGGCGCCCGGGGTGCGGGCGAGCATTTCGTGCGGGCCCACCGCGTCGAGTGCGGTGAAGCGGTCGAAGAGGACGATGGCGATCTGCATGGGTTCCCTTTCGTGGTCGGGCGGTCGGGCGGCAGCGGTCACGTCGTGGCGCGTCGATCGGTGGCGGGGTGGGAGCGGAAGCGTCGGCGGTATTCGGCGGGGGCGGTGCCCAGGGCCTTGACGAACGCGCGGCGCATGGCCTCCGGGGTGCCATATCCGCAGGCGCGTGAGATGCCGGTGACGCCGTCGGTGGTGTCCTCCAGCAGCCTGCGGGCCTGCTCCAGGCGTACGCGGTCGACGTAGCGGCCGGGCGTGAGGCCCGTCTCGGCCTGGAAGGCGCGGGCGAAATGCCGGGGAGAGAGGCGGGCGCGGGCGGCGAGCGCCTCGACGCAGAGGTCCTCGCCGGGGTTCTCGGTGATCCAGTGCTGGACCTCGCGCAGCGGTTCGCGCCGGGCGGTCTGGGCGACGAGCTGGGCGCTGAACTGGGCCTGGTTGCCTGGCCTGCGCAGAAAGACCACGAGGTGCCTGGCGACGGTGAGCGCGATGTCCCTGCCGTGGTCCTCCTCCACGAGCGCGAGGGCCAGGTCGATTCCGGCGGTGACTCCGGCGGAGGTGGCCAGCCTGCCGTCGCGTACGAAGATCGGGTCCGGGTCGACCTCGACGGCCGGGTGGCTGCGGGCGAGGTGCTCGCAGACCGTCCAGTGCGTGGTCACCCGGTGTCCGTCCAGCAGTCCGGCCTCGGCGAGCAGCAGTGCACCGGTGCAGACGGAGACGAGCCGTTCGGGGTGCGGGGCGTGCTCGCGCAGCCAGTCCACGAGCGCCGGGTTGGGGTCGCGGGTGCCCTCGCCGCCGGGGACGAGGAGGGTGTGGGGCGGTTCGGCGTCGGCGAGGCTGCTGTCCGGGACGAGGACGAGGCCGCTGCAGGTACGGACCGGGGCGCCGTCGAGCGAGGCGGTGCGCAGTCCGTACCCGGCCCCGGGGAAACGGGAGGCCCCGGCGAAGACCTCCACCGGTCCGGTGACATCGAGGCTCTGGACGCCGTCGTAGAGGACGACGAGAACGGATCGCTGCGTCATGACCGTCATCCTGATGGGCCCGGATGTTGGCCGCAATGACGAAGAACCCACCTTTTCTGCCATCGCGCGACCCTCGCGATTGCGGCGCCGACCCGGGGCTACCGGGCGTACCGACCAGTCGGTAATGTGCCCGCATGAGTACTCTGCCGCCGCGCGCCGGACGCCGCTGCCACAACGCCATCAACCCGCTGCACTCGACGGTCTACTTCTCCCCCGACCTCGGCAAGGAGCTCGGTGAGCTCGGCATCGACGACCCGAACGCCGCCTATTTCGCCGCGCGTTCGGCGGCGATGGGTGCCGTCGGTCCGGGCACCGTCACGGCGGCGTTCTACAACTTCAACCACGACCTCGTCGCCCGGCATCTGCCCGCCGTGTGGTCCGTCGCCGCCCCGCAGGCGGTGCTGGACGCCCGGCTGCGCGCCGCCGACACCACCCTGCGGCGACTGCTGGGCGAGGAGGTCATCGCCTCCCCGGAGCTGGCCGAGGCGGCCGGACTGGCGCTGCGCGCCGCCGAGGGATGCACCCGACACGCCCGGCCGCTCTACGCCGCGCACGCCGATCTCCCGGTGCCCGAGGAGCCGCATCTGGCGTACTGGCACGCCGGCACACTGCTGCGGGAGCACCGCGGCGACGGCCATCTCGCCGCGCTCCTGACCGCCGGGCTCGATCCGCTGGAGGCGCTGGTCAGCCACACGGCGACCGGCAAGGGGATGTCCCCGCGCTGGGTGCTCACCACCCGCGGCTGGCACCGCGACGACTGGGACGCGGCGCGCGAGCGGCTGCGCGGACGCGGAATCCTGGACGCCGAGGGCGAGTTGACGGAGGCGGGCGTCGCGCTCCGGGCGGAGCTGGAGGAGGCCACGGACCGGATGGACGCGGCCCCCTACGAGCACCTGGGCGCGGAGGGTGTGGAGCGGCTGACCGAGCTGGGACGCGGGTTCCTGTTCACGGCGGCGTCGGCGGGCGCGTTCCCGGCCGATCTGATGGGCAAGGACTGATCCTCCGGCCGGCCCGGTCCGGACGAGAGGCCCCGGGGGTGGCCGGGCGACACGGCGCCCGGCCACCCGGCACAATGCAGGCCAAGGGGCCCCGCCCCGGCAAGCACAGCCAGTAGAGCCAGTACGAGAAGGCGAGTCGGTAGAACCGTGACGACGTCCATCGAAGGCAGGATCGCCGAGGAGCTCGGCGTACGCGAACGGCAGGTGAAGGCGGCCGTCGAGCTGCTCGACGGCGGGTCGACCGTGCCGTTCATCGCGCGCTACCGCAAGGAAGCGACCGAGATGCTCGACGACGCGCAGCTGCGCACGTTGGAGGAGCGGCTGCGGTATCTGCGGGAGCTGGAGGACCGCCGGACGGCGATCCTCGACTCGGTGCGCGAGCAGGGCAAGCTGGACGAGGCGCTGGAGGCGCAGATCCGGGCCGCCGACACCAAGGCGCGCCTGGAGGACATCTATCTGCCGTTCAAGCCCAAGCGGCGCACCAAGGCGCAGATCGCCCGGGAGGCGGGGCTCGAACCGCTCGCCGACGGCCTGCTCGGTGACCCGTCCGTGGAGCCGCTCGCGGCCGCCGCCGCCTTCGTGGACGCCGACAAGGGCGTCGCGGACGGCGCCGCCGCGCTGGACGGGGCCCGTGCCATCCTCACCGAGCGGTTCTCCGAGGACGCCGATCTGATCGGTGAGCTGCGTGAGCGCATGTGGTCGCGCGGGCGGCTGGCCGCCAAGGTGCGGGACGGCAAGGAGGAGGCGGGCGCGAAGTTCGCCGACTACTTCGACTTCGCCGAGCCGTTCACCGCACTGCCCTCGCACCGGGTGCTCGCGATGCTCCGGGGCGAGAAGGAGGACGTGCTCGACCTGGTCATGGAGCCGGAGGAGCCCTCCGAGACCCCGGGGCCCTCCACGTACGAGAACATGGTCGCCCGGCGCTTCGGCGTGGCCGACCGCGGCCGCCCCGGCGACAAGTGGCTCGGCGACACCGTGCGCTGGGCCTGGCGGACCAGGATCCTGGTGCACCTGGGCATCGATCTGCGGCTGCGGCTGCGCACCGCGGCCGAGGACGAGGCGGTACGCGTCTTCGCGTCGAACCTGCGCGATCTGCTGCTCGCCGCACCGGCAGGTACGCGCGCCACGCTGGGGCTGGACCCCGGCTTCCGTACCGGTGTGAAGGTCGCCGTCGTCGACGCGACCGGAAAGGTCGTCGCGACGGACGTCATCCACCCGCACGTCCCGGCGAACAAGTGGGACCAGTCGCTGGCCTCGCTGGAGCGGCTGGCGAAGGCGCACAATGTCGACCTGATCGCCATCGGCAACGGCACCGCTTCCCGGGAGACCGACAAGCTCGCCGGTGAACTGATCGACAACCACCCGGAGTTGAAGCTCACCAAGGTGATGGTCTCCGAGGCCGGCGCCTCGGTGTACTCGGCCTCGGCCTTCGCCTCGCAGGAACTCCCCGACATGGACGTGTCGTTGCGCGGGGCCGTCTCCATCGCGCGGCGGCTGCAGGACCCGCTCGCCGAGCTGGTGAAGATCGACCCGAAGTCGATCGGGGTCGGCCAGTACCAGCACGACCTGTCCGAGGTGAAGCTGTCGCGCTCGCTGGACGCGGTCGTCGAGGACTGTGTGAACGGTGTCGGTGTCGACGTCAACACCGCGTCCGCGCCGCTGCTTTCGCGGGTTTCCGGGATCGGCTCGGGGCTCGCCGAGAACATCGTCGCGCACCGCGACGCGAACGGCCCCTTCCGGTCGCGCCGGGCGCTGAAGGACGTGGCGCGGCTGGGTCCGAAGGCGTACGAGCAGTGCGCGGGCTTCCTGCGCATCCGGGGCGACGATCCGCTGGACGCGTCGAGCGTGCACCCGGAGGCGTATCCGGTGGTGCGGTCGATGGTGAAGCGGACCGGCGGCGATGTCGCGTCGCTGATCGGCAACACCGGTGTGCTGCGGTCGCTGCGGGCCGACGACTTCGTGGACGAGAAGTTCGGTCTGCCGACGGTCACCGACATCCTGAAGGAGCTGGAGAAGCCGGGGCGCGACCCGCGGCCCGCCTTCAAGACGGCCACCTTCAAGGAGGGCGTCGAGAAGATCGGTGATCTGGCGTCCGGCATGGTACTGGAGGGTGTGGTCACCAACGTCGCGGCGTTCGGCGCGTTCGTGGACATCGGCGTGCACCAGGACGGCCTGGTGCACGTGTCGGCGATGTCGCGGACGTTCGTGAAGGACCCGAGGGACGTCGTGAAGCCGGGCGACATCGTGAAGGTCAAGGTCATGGACGTCGATGTGCCGCGGAAGCGGATCTCGTTGACGCTGCGGCTGGACGACGAGGCGGCGGCCGACGCGGGCGCTCAGGGCGGCGGCCGGCGGCGCGAGCGCGGTGAGCGCGGCGGACAGGGCGGCCGGCCGCCGAGGCAGCGCCAGGGCCAGGGGCAGGGCGGCCAGGACCGGCGCGGCGGCGGCTCCGCCCGTCAGGCACCCGCGCCGGTGAACAGCGCGATGGCGGACGCACTGCGGCGGGCCGGACTGACGGACCCGGACCAGGGCGGCAGGAAGCGGTAGCCGCACCCGGGGCGGGGAGGGGCGAGCCTGTGACGGCCCCTCCCCGCCCTTCCTCTTCTCTTCACGGGTCCGGTGAGTACGCCCCGGACCACGAACCGGTGCCCTCTTCGCGGCGCCCCCACTCTCGCGACCCGGGCGTACCCCGTTCCGCCCGCGCGATCCGGGGCATTCGCCTTCCGGGGCTCCTGCACGCGCCTCCCCCGTCGATGCCACGCGTGCACGCGGCCGATCCACCATCCGGACGGAACGCCTTGTCGGTATACCAAATCGGTCTCAGGTGAACGTAAAGCCCGGCAGAGGGCGCAGAATTGGGAAACACGATCCCTTTGGCATACCAGGAGGGGTGATGGATCGTCCGGGCTGCCGGTCTCCGGGCCGCCGGTGACGGCCCGGAGCGGGGCTCAGAGCTCCGTGATCCGTCCCGCCGCCACCTCGACCCGCCGGGTCGTGCGTACCGCTTCCAGCATGCGCCGGTCGTGCGTGACCAGCAGCAGCGTTCCGGTGTACGAGTCGAGCGCCGACTCCAGCTGCTCGATCGCGGGCAGATCGAGGTGGTTCGTGGGCTCGTCGAGCACCAGGAGGTTGACGCCCCGGCCCTGGAGCAGGGCGAGCGCCGCCCGGGTGCGTTCGCCCGGGGAGAGCGTCGTGGCGGGGCGCATCACATGGTCGGCGCGCAGGCCGAACTTGGCGAGCAGGGTGCGCACTTCGGCCGGTTCGGTGTCGGGCACGGCGGCGCAGAACGCCTCCAGCAGTGACTCCGAGCCGTGGAAGAGCCTGCGTGCCTGGTCGACCTCGCCGACCACCACGCCCGAGCCGAGCGTCGCATGGCCGGAGTCCAGCGGGAGGCGGCCGAGCAGTGCGGCGAGCAGGGTGGACTTGCCCGCTCCGTTGGCGCCGGTGATGGCGACCCGGTCCGCCCAGTCGATCTGCAGCGACGCCGGGCCGAAGGCGAAGTCCCCGCGTACGGCCTGTGCTTCGCGCAGGGTGGCCACGACCGAGCCGGAGCGGGGCGCGGCGGCGATCTCCATCCGCAGTTCCCATTCCTTGCGCGGTTCCTCGACGACATCGAGCCGTTCGATCATGCGCTGGGTCTGCCGGGCCTTCGCGGCCTGCTTCTCGCTCGACTCGCTGCGGAACTTGCGGCCGAGCTTGTCGGAGTCGGTGGCCTTGCGGCGGGCGTTCTTGACGCCCTTGTCCATCCAGGAGCGCTGCATCTGGGCACGCCCTTCGAGGGCGGAGCGCTTGTCGGCGTACTCCTCGAACTCCTCCCGGGCGTGCCTGCGGGCGCGCTCGCGCTCCTCCAGATAGGCCGCGTAGCCACCGCCGTACAGATTGATCTGCTGCTGGGCGAGGTCCAGTTCGAGGACCTTGGTGACCGTGCGCATCAGGAATTCGCGGTCGTGGCTGATGACCACGGTGCCCGCGCGGAGCCCGGAGACGTAGCGTTCCAAGCGCTCCAGGCCGTCCAGGTCGAGGTCGTTGGTGGGCTCGTCGAGCAGGAAGACGTCGTAGCGGGAGAGCAGCAGGGAGGCCAGGCCCGCGCGGGCGGCCTGTCCGCCGGAGAGCGCGGTCATCGGCAGGTCGAGGCCGACGGTCAGTCCCAGCTCGACGGCGACCTCGTCGGCGCGCTCGTCCAGGTCCGCGCCGCCGAGGGCCAGCCAGCGCTCCAGTGTCTCGGAGTACGCGTCGTCCGCGCCCGGTGCCCCGTCGACGAGGCCCTGTGTGGCTGCGTCCATCGCGGCCTGGGCCTCGGCGACGCCGGTGCGGCGGGCCAGGAATTCCCGCACCGTCTCGCCGGCCCGCCGTTCCGGCTCCTGCGGGAGGTGGCCGACGGTGGCGGTGGGCGGGGAGAGCCGCAGCTCGCCCTCCTCCGGCCGGTCGAGCCCGGCGAGCAGCCGGAGCAGGGAAGATTTTCCGGCGCCGTTGACTCCGACGAGACCGATCACGTCACCGGGCGCGACGACGAGGTCGAGTCCGGCGAAGAGTGCGCGGTCGCCGTGTCCGGCGGCGAGGTCCTTGGCGACGAGAGTGGCAGTCATCAGGGTGTCGATCCTAATCGGCGCCGGGGGCCGGGCCGCCCGGCCGGTCGCGCTCCGGCCGGGCGGCGGGCGTCCTCAGCCGTCGCGCGGTGGGTCCGCCGGGCCGGCGGGGTCCCGGTCGGGTCCGTGGTCCTCGTGGAGCCCGGTGGTGATTTGGCTGCCGCCCGGACCGATCCGGATCTCGAAGTCACCGGCGTATTTCGCGTGCCCTTCGATGACTGCGGATTCGACGGCTTCCACACCGAATTCACGCCGGACGATCAGCGGGTCCTGGCGCAGGTCCCGCATCAGCGCCACACACATGCCGATCATGACGACGGTGAACGGCGCGGCGACCAGGATCGTGAGGTTCTGGAGTCCGGCGAGCGCGTCGCCCTTGCCGTTGCCGATGAGCAGCATGATCGCGGCCACGGCTCCGGTGACCACGCCCCAGAAGACGACGACCCACTTGGCGGGTTCGAGGATGCCCTTCTGGGAGAGCGTGCCCATCACGATGGAGGCGGCGTCGGCGCCCGAGACGAAGAAGATGCCGACCAGGATCATCACCAGCAGGCTCATCACGGTGGCGATCGGGAACTGCTGGAGCACGCCGAAGAGCTGTGCCTCCTGGGTGACGGCGTTGCCGAGCCTGCCCGCCTCCTGGAGGTTGATCGCCGTACCGCCGAAGATCGCGAACCACACCAGACTGACGGTGCTGGGCACCAGGATGACGCCCCCGATGAACTGGCGGATCGTCCGGCCGCGGCTGATCCGGGCGATGAACATGCCGACGAAGGGCGTCCAGGAGATCCACCAGGCCCAGTAGAAGACGGTCCAGTTGCCGAGCCACTCGGCGACGTCGCCCTTGCCGGTCGCCTCGGTGCGTCCGGCGAGCTGGGCCAGATTGCCGAAGTAGGCGGCGATCGAGGTGGGCAGCAGGTCGAGCACGATGATGGTGGGGCCGGCGACGAAGACGAAGACGGCGAGGACCAGGGCGAGGACCATATTGGTGTTGGAGAGCCACTGGATGCCCTTCTCCACACCGGAGATCGCCGAGGCGACGAAGGCCACCGTCAGCACGGCGATGATCAGCACCAGCAGTCCGGTGCCGGTCTCCTCCTTCCAGTGCAGTTCGTGGAAGCCACTGCCGATCTGGAGGGCGCCGAGGCCCAGGGAGGCGGCGGAGCCGAAGAGCGTCGCGAAGATGGCGAGGATGTCGATCAGCCGGCCGAGACCGCCGTGGGCGTGCCGGGCTCCGATGAGCGGCTCGAAGACCGCGCTGACCGTCTGCCTGCGGCGGCGCCGGAAGGTGCTGTACGCGATGGCCAGACCCACCACGGCGTAGATGGCCCAGGGGTGGAGCGTCCAGTGGAAGAGGGTGGTGGCCATCGCCGTCTGCATCGCCTCGGCGGCGTCGGCGGGGTGGGTGCCGGGCGGCGGGCTGGTGAAGTGCGCGAGCGGCTCGCTGACCCCGTAGAACATCAGGCCGATGCCCATGCCGGCGCTGAACATCATGGCGACCCAGGACACGGTCCGGAATTCGGGCTCCTCGCCCTCCTGACCGAGGGCGATCTTGCCGTAGCGGCTGACGGAGAGCCAGAGGGCGAAGACCACGAAGCCGGAAGCGGCGAGCATGAAGGCCCAACCGCCGTTGTGGATCAGCCCGTTGAGCATGGAACTGGAGATGTCCTCCAGCGAGTCGGTGGCGGTGGCTCCCCAGACCACGAAGGCGAGGGTGAGCACGGCGGTGACGCCGAAGACCGCCCGGTCCGTCGTGGGGTGCCGGTTCCGGTCCGGGTCGCCGGGGAGGTCCGCCGTCACCGACAGTTCACCCCGGCCGCCCGTTCTCTGTTCGTCCTGCGACACGAATGGCACCTTTCACGGAAGCAATATTTTCGCTCTCCGTAGGCAGTACCACACGCAGCGCTCACCTCCCGGGATCAACAAGCGGTACCGGTCGGCGCACCGGTCCCCGGGTCCGCAGCCCGCGGCGCTACGCGTGGCCGCCGCCCGGGACGCGGGCGGCGGGGCGCGGCGGTGCGACGCCCCCCGCGTCGGCGGTCCCGGGGCTGTCCGGGACGGCTGCGGAGCCCGTGGTGGCGCGGACGAAGGCTCCGGTGCCGCCGACGAACGGCAGCTTCGCGAAGGTGCGGGCCAGGTCGATGGTGAGGGTGGGGGTGGAGTCCGGCGGGTCGATGAGGTCGCGGTCGGTTCCGGCGACGATCAGGGCGAGGCGGTGGCCGGCCGGGACGACATGGTCGGTGGCGGCCAGGTCGATGGTGAGGGTGACGGCCTTGCCGGGAGTGAGGGGGCGGCCCTTGCGCGCGTCGGCGTATGTGCCCAGGTCGGCCCAGCCGCGGCTGACCACGGTCCGGTCGACGGTGGCGGTGCCGGCCCTGGTCTCCTTGAAGCAGGAACTGTCCCCCGCGGTGCTCGCGCCCCAGCAACTGCGCTCGGTGAGGGTGACGATGCCCTCGCCGGACGAGCCGTAGTCACGGATGGTGTCGGGGCCGATGTCCACGAGGACCGCGGAGAGGTGGGCGGTCGTCGTGGACGGGGTGGCGGTGACGGTGACTCTGGAGGAGCCGGAGAGCCGCAGGCCGGTGGTGAGCGGTGCGGTGCGGAAGCCGGCCTTGGCGCCGGTGGTCCGGTCCAGGTCCGCGGCCCACTCCGTCTCGCTCTGCGACGGATCGTCGGTGAATGTCTCGGTGGCGCCGGGGCGGGCGGGCTTCAGGGCCAGAGTGCCGACGCCCGGCGCGTTCCCGGCGCCGGGGCGCACGGTGGTGACGTGGGTGGTGCGGGGCGGCCAGACCCGGTCGGTGGACCACTGGTCGGGGTGGCGTTCGATGTCGGCCATCGGCTCACGGTCGATGCCGTTGTCGTAGCCGAGCAGGTAGTGGTCGAACCAGCGGTGCAGTGTGTCGACCCATTCGGCGCGCCGGTAGTCGAACGGATCCACGTGTCCGGTCTGGGAGAGCCAGATCTTGCGCTCCACGCCCCGGTCCGCGAGCGCGTCCCACCACTGGCCGAGGTGCTTGGTCCGGACGTTGAGGTCCTGCATGCCGTGTACGGCGAAGACGCTGGCGCGGACCTTGCGGGCGTCCTTCACGTAGTCGCGCCCTGTCCACAGGCCCGTCCAGTCGCCGGTGCGCGGGGCGCCGTCGACGAGCCGTTGCTGGACCGCGGCGCAGCGGCCCTGCGCCTCGGGGCTCTCCACGTAGCCGGAGAGCCATTCGGGGCCGCTGCCGTAGAGGGGTGCGCCCTGCGCGAAGTAGTAGTCGTACCAGGAGGAGATGGCACCGATCGGCACGATGGTCCGCAGCCCCTCGACGCCGGTCGCCGCGACGCCGTTGGCGACGGTGCCGTCGTAGCTCTTGCCGATCATCCCGGTGCGTCCGTCGGACCAGCCGGCCGAGGCGCGCGCGGAGCCGGTGCGGGTGGTGTAGGCGCGGGCGCGGCCGTTGAGCCAGTCGATGACGGCCTTGGCGGACCGGACGTCCGATCGGCCCCCGACGTCCACACAGCCGTCGGACCGGTTGGTTCCGGCCAGATCGACGGCGACGAAGGCGTAACCGCGCGGCACGAAGTAGTTGTCGTAGTGCAGCGGGAACTGTACCGGCCGGCCGTCGGCGTCGTATGTCTTGAGCTGGCCCTCGTTGCCGCGCCCGCAGCAGGAGTAGTACGGGCTGGCGTCCATGATCACGGGGATCTTCCGGCCCTGCCGGGCGGGTTCGCGCGGCCGGACGATGTCGGCGGCGACGCGGTCGTTGCGCCCGTCCCCGTCGCCGTCCAGGCCGGTGTCGACCCAGACCGATTCGCGGACGGCATCCCCGTACGAGTAGACGGGCCTGCTCTCCGGTGGCCGGGCCTTCCCGGGGCTCGCGCCCTGGGCGCCGGCCGGTGAGAGCAGAACGGCCATCAGGGCGGCGACGGCCGCCACCACCAGCGATCGGTAACTCGAACGGGGGCCACGCGCACGAATCGGCATGGGCGGAAGGTACCCCGGTCAACTCCTCCGCGACAGAGGGCGATCAGCGAGATGAATGGCATGATCATGGCGTAAATTCGACGGGCCGGAGTGGCGGCCGAATGGCGATCGTGTGACAGCTGTGGCCATGGACACGACTGTTGCGACGGTCGCTGAATAGTGTCGACGTGACGGTTCGAAAGATCATTCGCCCCGACGACTTGGAGCATTCCGTGCACCGCAGATTCATCGTCCCGAGCGCAATCGCGGCCTCCCTGCTGCTGGCGATCCCGGCCTCGGCCGCCGAAGGCACCGTGGGCGCCCCGGGCATCGGCGACCCCTACTACCCGGCCAGCGGCAACGGCGGCTACGACGTGTCCCACTACGACCTGCGGCTGAAGTACCAGCCCTCGACCGATCTGCTGGAGGGCACGGCGACCATCCTCGCCACGACCACCCAGGAACTCAGCCGCTTCAACCTGGACTTCGGGCTGGAGGTCTCCGAGGTGCGGGTCGACGGCAAGAAGGCCGGCCATGTGAAGAACGGCGAGCAGGAGCTGGAGATCACCCCGGCCGCTCCGCTGGCGAAGGGCAGATCCGTCTCGGTGGTCGTGCGGTACGCCGGGAAGCCCTCCGAGGTGAAGATCAACGGCTGGACGTCCTGGGTCCGCACCCCGGACGGCGCGGTGGCCGCCCAGGAGCCGGAGTCGGCCGCGTGGTGGTACCCGAGCAACGACCACCCGCTGGACAAGGCGACGTACGACATCTCGGTCTCCGTCCCGGACGGCACCCAGGCGATCAGCAACGGCAGGCTCCAGTCCCAGAGTTCGAAGCTCGGCTGGACCCGCTTCAACTGGCGCTCCGCCCAGCCGCAGGCGACCTATCTGACGACGCTGGCGGTCGGGAAGTTCGACATCACCACGGACACCACGTCGGACGGGCTGCCGGTCGTCAACGCCTACAGCAAGGACCTGGGTGCCAACGCCGGTGCGGCCCGCGCCAGCATCGAGCGGACCGCCGAGGTCGCCGAGTGGCTGACCGGTATCTTCGGGCCGTACCCCTTCGACGCGCTCGGCGGCTACTCCCCCAATGTGACCAGCGGCTTCGCCCTGGAGACCCAGACCAGGCCGTTCTACAGCCCCAAGCAGTTCGCCAACGGCTCCAATGTCTCGGTCGTCGTCCATGAGCTGGCGCACCAGTGGTACGGCGACAGCGTGTCCCTCAAGGGCTGGAAGGACATCTGGGTCAACGAGGGCTTCGCCCGCTACAGCCAGTGGCTGTGGTCGGAGAAGGAGGGCGAGGGAACCGCGCAGGAACTGGCGGACTACACCTACGCCCTGCACCCGGCCGACGACCCCTTCTGGGAGGTGAAGCCGGGCGACCCGGGCCCCGACAACCAGTTCGACGCGGCCGTCTACGACCGGGGCGCGATGGCGATCCAGGCGCTGCGCAACGAGCTGGGCGACGAGACGTTCTTCGCGCTGCTGAAGGGCTGGCCCGCCGAGCACGCGCACGGCAACGCGAGCGTGAGCGACTTCGTGACATACGCGGAGCGGGTCTCGGGCAAGCCGCTCGCCGCCCTCTTCGACGCCTGGCTGTTCCGCGCGGAGCGGCCCGCGGCCCCGGCGGCGGCCGGCCCGCACGCCCTGCACTCCGCCGGGCAGCCGGCCCGTCCCGCCTCCTGGAAGAAGATCGCGGCGACGAACTCCGTGCACGACCACCGCTGACCGGAACGCGGACCGGGTCCGGACGCCGTCGCCCCTCCTCCTCCACGTGGGGCGACGGTGCCCCCGGCGGCGGGCCGGCGGCGCCGGTTAGGCTGATGGCGTCGGTGCTGTCCGGCCGGCCCCGGCCGTTTCCGGCCCGATTCCGCGTGTACGAGGAGCGTCCCTTGCCCGGTCCGTCCCACGACCCCGCCGCCGATGCCCGCCCCACCCTGGAAGCGGTGGCGGCCCGCTCCGGGGTCTCCCGGGCGACGGTCTCCCGGGTGGTGAACGGCGGGGCCGGGGTGCGCAAGCCGCTGGCGGACCGGGTGCGCAAGGCGGTCGAGGAGCTCGGCTACGTACCGAACCACGCGGCCCGGACCCTGGTCACCCGGCGCAACGGCGCGGTCGCCGTGATCATCGACGAGCCGGAGTTCCGGATCTTCTCCGACCCGTTCTTCTCTCAGCAGATCCGTGGCATCAGCCGCGAACTCACCTTGCACGACTCCCAGTTGGTCCTGCTCCTGGTGGAGGGCAGCGGAGACTTCGACCGGGTCGCCCGCTATCTGGCCGGTGGCCATGTGGACGGCGTGCTGGCCTTCTCGCTGCACACCGACGACGAACTCCCCGCGATCATCCGCAGGTTCCGGGTGCCCACCGTGTACGGCGGCCGTCCGGGCCTGCCGGGCGCCGCCTCCGAACTGGCCGTCCCGTACGTCGACTGCGACAACCGCGGCGGCGCGGCCGCGGCCGTACGCCATCTCGTCGCCCTGGGGCGGCGGCGGATCGCGCACATCGCCGGACCGCCCGACCAGACCTCGGCCCTGGACCGGGTGGACGGCTACCGCGACGTGCTGCCCGACAACGATCCGACGCTGCTCGCGGAAGGCGATTTCACCGTCGAAGGCGGCGCGCGGGCGATGGCGGAGCTGCTCGATCGCCACCCCGGTCTGGACGCGGTCTTCGCCGCCAACGACCTGATGGCCTCGGGCGCCCTGCGGGTGCTGCGCGAGCGCGGCCGCGGTGTGCCGGACGAGGTGGCCCTGGTCGGCTTCGACGACATGGTGTCGATAGCCGAGGCCACCGAGCCGCCGCTGACGACGGTCCGTCAGGACGTGGAGGGCATGGGCCGGTTGATGGTGCGGATGCTGATGAGCCGGCTCGACGGCGAGGCCGGGGGCGACGAGCAGGACTCGGTGATCACACCGACCGAGCTGGTGCGCCGGGCCTCCGCGTGATCCCGCGGTGGGCCGCCCGTGCCCTGCGCGCGTACGGGAGATAGCGCAGCCGCTCGGGGAGCACCGGCACCACACGCCGCACCACCCCGCTGAAGCGCCGCAGTCTGCGCTCCTGCCGGTCCGTCCACTCCAGCCCGATGGCCTCGCGTGCCTCCGGCGGCATCAGCCCGATGGTGACGAAGCGCCGGAACCGGGCCAGCGGCGGGAACAGCACCGGCCACAGCACCTTCAGCAGCAGCCTGAGCGGCAGGGGTCCGCGGTCCGGCGGCGGGACGGGGCGGTCGACGGCGACCAGGTCCTCGACGACCGCGGTCGCCCCGATCTCGTCGGCGAGCACCTTCCGGTAGTACGGCCAGAACTCCTCGATCGTCTGCGGCATGTCCCGGTCGTGGATGCCGAGGATCCTGCCGACCTGGAGCCATTCCCGGTACAGGGCGCGTTCCTGTGCCGGGGTGAGCGGCCGGACGAGATAGCGGGCGGCGTGCTGGTAGACCGGGAAGCCCGTGGCGTGCACCCACGCGTAGTTGGCGGGCGACAGCGCGTGGTAGCGGCGCCCCCGGGTGTCGGTGCCCTGGATGGTGTGGTGCAGGGCGCGCAGCCTGCGCCCCTCCTCGGCCGCCGCCTCGCCCCCGTACACCCAGAGCTGGAGCGAGCGCAGGGACCTCTCGCCGCGTCCCCAGGGGTCCGTGCGGAAGACGGAGTGTTCGTCGACCCCGGCGCCGACCGCCGGGTGTGCCACCTGGAGGGTGAGCGCGGCGGGCAGCATCAGCAGGGCCCGGATGTCGCCGGAGAGGCTCCAGAGCACACCGCCGGGTGGCGGCGGTACGGGTTCGGCGCCCCTGGCCGGTTCGCTGCTCATACGGTGCTCCCGACGGTCGGCGGGCGCACGGCTCGGCGCCCGGTCCCCTGTGTGACCCAGTATGCGAGCGCCCGGGAAGTCATGCGCACCGGCCCCCCGCGGCAGCCCGTCGCATGCCCGGTCGTCGGTGGTGTTGACGGGACTCGTGAAACAAGTCGATAGTATTTGTAACTTTGACTCCCGGGCCGGACGGTCTCTCATGTTCCTTGCGCAGAGGGTGAGTTGGTCCGTCGCGCAGCGACAACACACAGGAGGGCCCCGCAGGGAGTCGGTACCCGGACAGGAGGGCGCACCATGGGCCGATACAGCCGCCTGCACGAGATACGCCGGATGGATCCGGCGCGCGACTACGCCGAGATCCTTCGGCTGATCTCCCAGTACGAGTTCCCCTGGGACTACCGGCAGGGGGTGAGTGTCGCCTTCCTCCGGGACTACGGCGTGCCCCGGATCTCCCTGCTCCTCGACCGGACCCAGGAGTTCGAACGGGCCGGGCAGAAGCGGTACGACGACACGGTGCTGATCGGGTACGAGATGGCCGCCGACGGCTTCGACTCGGAGCGCGGGCGGGCGGCGGCGCGTCACCTCAACCGGATCCACGGCAAGTACAGGATCCCGAACGACGACTTCCGCTATGTCCTCGCGACCACGGTCGTGGGGCCGAAGCGCTGGATCGACCGGTTCGGCTGGCGTCCCCTGTGCACCCAGGAGGTCCAGGCCCTGGTGGAGGCCGGCCGCAGGACGGCGGCGATGATGGGCATCGAGAGGGTGCCCGACACCTACGAGGGGTTCGAGCGGCTCCTCGACTCCTACGAGGAGCGGATGTTCGCGTACGACCCGGCGAACCGGCGGGTCGCGAACGCCACGTTCCGTGTGATCGCGAGCTGGTATCCGCGTCCGTTGCGGCCCCTGGTGGCGCGATTCGCGCTCGGGCTGCTGGACGAGCCGCTGCTGGCGGCGCTGGGCTTCCGGCCGCAGCCGCCGTGGGTGCGGGCCTCGGCGTCGGCGGCCCTGCGTCTGCGCGCGCGCTGTGTCCGCAGGCTGCCGGCCCGGCCGCGCAGGTTTCCCGCGCGCCCTCGGCCCCGTTCGTACCCCTTCGGCTGGCGGCTCGACGACCTCGGACCGCACTGGGCCCGCAACCGCCCCTTGGAACCCCTGCCCGACGAGACGGAAGGCCGCGCCGGTGGTGCTACCCGGCAGCGAGCAGCGGCACCAGATAGCGGCGGGCGAACTCCCGCACCTGGGTGTCGTCGTCCAGCTCGAAACAGCTGACGGGGTTGAGGAGGAAGGAGACGGTGATCCGCACCATCAGTTCGGCGACCGGGGTCGGATCGCACGCCGGCCGGCCCTCCGCGCGCCGGGCGTCCCGCAGCCGGTCCGCCAGGTACTCGCGGATGGCGAGGAAGGCCGGTCCGCTCTCCAGGGTCAGGAACGGCAGCATCGTCTCGGGCTCCAGCCTCAGCAGACCGCCGATGAGCGGATGCTCGCGGATGTGCCGGAGAACCGCGGCGAAGCCCTCGACGAGCCGGTCCTCCGTCGTCGGCAGCGCGGCCACGGCATCGTCCACCTCCACGACGAAGCGGCGGTACTCGCGCAACAGACAGGCGGAGACGAGGCTGTCCTTGCCGCCGATCCGGCGGTACACGGTCACCCGTGAGACCCTGGCGCGCTTGGCGACGTCGTCGACGGTGGAGCGGCGCAGCCCGAAGGTCATGAACTGCTCGCGCGCGGCGTCCAGGATCTGCTCGCTCAGCGCGTCGGAGGGCGGCGTCGCGCGGAGCGCCAGGGCCAGCCGTGTCTCGTCGGTGCTCCGTGCCGTCATGGGCCCTCTCCCGTTCCGCCGCGTCCACTCCCACGATAGGAGTCGATACGGAGTGACTCACCCCGTATCCCTGTATCAGCGAGGGCAGGGCGCCCACCGGAGTCCGGTGGGCGCCCTGCCCTCGGTACGAAGGTGCGGTCGGTACTACTCGCAGGTCCCGGCGAACGTCTCGCGGGTCACCACGTCGGTGGCCGCCGCGCTCGTGTCCAGCCAGGCGACGCGCTGTCCGTCCCCGAGCGACGGGGCGAGCTGGGCGCCGGAGGAGCAGGAGATCCGGCTGTAGTCGTCGGCACCGGCGATCACGTCGGCGGTCTTGGCGACCATCGCCTTGCCGGGACCGCTCCACGAGCCGAGGGCGCCCCAGAAGTCGTAGGTGGAGTAGGCGAAGTACTCGTCGTTGACCGAGAACTGGGCGAGGTAGGTGCTCGACGGGTACCGCAGTGTCGCTGCCTTGGACAGGTCGTCGAGCGGAGCCGACACGAACTTCGAGGACGGAACCAGGAAGCCGCCGGTCTCACGCCAGAACACCCGGTCCGAGGTGATCTGGATGCCCGAGATGTAGTTGAAGAGGAAGCCGGAGATGCGCTTGGTCTGCGTGGTGCCCTTGGCGATGTCGTAGACGGTGACCCAGGTGCCGTCGACTCCGGCCCAGGCGATCCTGCCGTGCTTCATCGCGAGCCGGGCGGCCTTGGTGCCGGCCTCCGGGGTCACGTTGACCGTCGTTCCGTCGGCCTTGCGGAGCATGACGTCCTGCTCGCCGTCGGGAGTGGTGCTGATGTAGGCGAGCGCGCCGTTGTCGGTCACCGGCTCGGTCTCGTCGGCGCCCGGCAGGTCGACCAGCTTCTTGATCGCGCCCTGGCCCTTTGCGCCGGTCCGGTAGATGCCGATGCCGTCGGCGGTGATCCGGGTGAAGACGATGCGGTCGTCGTCCAGGGAGGGGTCGAGCAGATAGGCGTCCTTCTGGGCCACCTCGTGCACCGGCTTCTTGCCGAAGCGGCCCACGGTGATGCCGAAGGCGGCGCTGCCCTGGTCCCAGGCGATGGCGTCGCCGTGGCTGATCGCGTAGACGTCGCCGTTGATCTGGGCCGCCTGCTCGTCGACGCCGCTGTAGACCTCGTAGGCGGGCAGGATGTCGGCGCCGATGGTGGTGCCGTCGTGTGTGCCGCCCTTGCGCTCCCAGCCGGCCTCGATGCCGTGGTCGTCGAAGGCCTTGCCGATGGTGGCGAGGTCGGCCTTGGAGACCTTCAGGGACTTGGCGGCCAGGGTCACCGCGTTGCGCATGTCGGTGAAGCCGGACAGCGGCGTGAGGTAGTTCTGCGCGGAGCGGTAGATGATGCGGTCCGCGAGCTCGGTGTCGAGGTTCTTGCGGATGTCCCACAGCGCGCCGCCGACGATGGTGGAGTTGTAGTGCACCCCGCCGTTGTCGATGTCGAGCGTGATGGGCTCGTAGTCCTTCTGCGCGTTGCGCCCGTCGTTCAGGTCGCGCAGGGCGCACTCCTCCAGCGGCTTGGTGCCGTTGCAGAGGTACTCCCCGATGAGGCCGGACGTCGGGTCGCTCATCGCGACGCCCTTGTCGGCGGTCTCCATGGCGTTGCCGAAGTAGTCGGATATCGCCTCGTTGAGCGCGCCCGACTGGTTGAGGTAGACGAGCCCGGCGGAATGCTCGGTGACCCCGTGCGTCATCTCGTGGCCGACGACATCCAGGCCGACGGAGAGCGGTACGCCGTCCATGTGGCCGTAGACCATCTTGGAGCCGTCCCAGAAGGCGTTGGCGTAGTCCTTGCCGTTCGCGGCGACGTTGACGACGGATTGGATCGTGCCGCCCTTGCCGTCGATGCCGTCGCGGCCGATCCGGTTCTTGTAGAACTCGTAGACCTTGGCCGCGTTCAGGTGGGCGTCGACCGCGCCCGAGGAGGTGTTCGCGCCGTCGAAGCGGTCGCTCGCCGAGGTGCTCAGCGGGATGTCGTCGGTGACCGGGCCGCCGGCGACGAGCGTGTATTCCTTGCGCTGCGCGTCGTAGGTACGTATCTGGCCGCCGGTCCGCGGGTACATGGCGCGCGTCGAGTCGACGAGCGTGTACGAGCCGTCCGCCTCCTTGCTGACGTCCAGCTTCGCCTCGCCGCCGTCGACGCGTACGCCCGTCCCCTGCGCGGGCGACGCGTCCGCCGCGTCGATGTTGTTGTACGAGAGCGCGATGCCGCCCACCCGTGCGTCGACGTACACCTCCTGGCGCACCGGGCCGCCGTCCGCCTCGGCGCCGGTGACGGTGAAGTGCCAGGCGAGCCTGCCGCCGTGGGTGTCGGGCAGCACGGACAGGCCGTGCGCCTCGGTCTTCGCGCCCCGGACTCCGGACAGGCCGCGGTCGAGCGTGAACATCCGCTGCTTCGCGGTGGCTTCGGCGACCTTCGGTGTGGTGGAGACGGTGAGGTCGGTGTAGAGCGTGCCGGTCGCGGAGGTGACCTGCCGGCCGCCGTCGGCCGCCTCGGTCTGGACCGCGTACTCGGCGCCGAAGACCGGCACGCCGTCGTGCTGCTGCTGGAATCGCACCGAGGACTGCTTGCCCTCCTCGGTGGTGCTCAGCGTCTTCAGGTCGGAGACCGGGACCTTGTACGTGTCCTTGTGGTCCTTGATGTGGGCGCGGGCCGCCTCGGCGGGGGTGCCCTGCCGGGCGGTCCGGTCCAGGCCCTGGGTCATCGCCGGGGCGACGGCCACCGGCTCCGTCGGCTGCGCCGTGGCGGTGTCGTCCGCCCAGGCGGGTGCGGCCAGCAACGTCGCGCCGGTCGCGGCGGCGACCACTCCGGTCGCCAGCATCCGCAGCACACTCGTTCGTCTCACGGGACCTCCCCATCGCACACCTGCGCCTGAACCACGGGGGCTCAGGCGTTGACGTGCTGATCGTTCGCCATGGAGATCGGGTGAACAAGAGATGACGCTGGCGCGAAAGTGCCGTGGCGTAATTACGCCTCAGCTGCCTTCCGGGGCCCCGGAGTTGTCCGCGATGTCGGGCAGCCACCCGGCTCGTGCGGCGTACCAGCCGAGCTGGAAGCGGGTGGCCGCGCCCACTTCGTCCATCAGCGCGTGCAGTCTCCGCTGGACGGTGCGGTGGCCCATGCCCAACTGGCGGGCTATGGCCGCGTCGGTCAGGCCGACGTGGAGGAGCGCCACGATCTGCCGGTCGATCGCCGCGACCGGGGCCTCGTGTTCCTCCTCCGTACCGGAGACGCTCAGTCTCCAGCCCTTCTCGAAGTGCTCCTCGAAGAGCGAGACCAGCGCGGCGAGCAGGCCGGTCCGGTGCACCACGAGCGCCACCGGTTCCGCCTCGCGCTCCGGGTCCAGCGGCAGCAGGGCGACCCGGCGGTCCACGATGGCGAGCTTGATCGGCAGCCGGTCCGTGACGGAGATGTGCTGGCCCTGGGCGACACAGGAGGCCAGTACGGCCGCGGTCTCCGGGTGCTCCAGCCATTCGCGTTCGACGACGCTGCGCACGGTCACGCCGCGGTCCATCATCTCCGAGTCCACCTCTTGGTGGTTGTCCTCGAAGCTGAGCACCGCGGGCACATGCCTGGCCGGCACCAGGGTGCACACCTCGGTCCTGGCCTGGCGCTGCATGGTCAGCAGGCGTCGCCGGATCGCCGCCGGACCGGACAGCACCTCCACCGGTGCCCCCGACGCGTGCGACTGGGCCGCGCGGTGGCGTTCGGTGAGGTCGCCGACCAGCGACTCGACGCGGTGCAGCGCGGACCGGCGGGATTCCAGGAACGGCCCGAGCGCGAGGACGGGCGAGGCGGCCCGGTACCGGACGGTTCCGTCGGCGTCCGGCCGCGAGGCGCTGGCGAGCCCGCGTTCGACGAGCGAGTCGAGGACGCGTGCCGCCTCGGGGCCGCTCACCGGGCCCGCGAGCGCGGCCGGTTCGCTGTCGGGACGGTCCACGAGCAGGCGGTAGACCGCATCCTCGTCCGCCCCGAGGCCGAGCAGGGTCAGCAGGGACATGTCCACCGGGTCGCGCGGTGCGGCGGCTTCGGGGCGCCCGGGCTCTCCGCGCCCCGTCTCGGCACCCGTCACCGGCCCCACCCCTTCCCGCCGCCCCTCGACCGGGGTCAGATTATCCGGCGGAACACGGCCGGACGGCTCCTAGTCGAAGTCGTACACCGTCACCGGTATGCCCCGTCCGGTCAGCCGCCGCTCTATCAGGGGCTCGATCCGGGACCACTTCCCGCCCGCGAGCCCGCAGCCGATCCGCGGCATGTGGACCGAGGCCCCCAGCTCGCGGGCCCGGACGGCCACCGCCTCCAGGGCCGTGTCGATCGCCTCGTAGCGCACCGGAACCCCGTTGCTGCCCGTGCGCATCCCCCGCTGGCCCACCGTGTTCGCCACCCAGATGTACGGGCTCACCTGCACGAACTGCACCGCGCCGAGGGCGAAGTCGTTGCCCGCGCGCTCCCGGTGCCAGCGGCGGTAGGCCGCCTCGGGCTCGGGCCAGCGGCGGGAGACGGCCAGGACGAACCCCTTGCCCCAGCCGCCGAGGTCGTTGCAGACGTGGACGATCAGCTTGACGCCGTTGCCATGGGGTGCGGTCGCGTCCCCCCGTACATATGAGATCTCGGACATGGCAGCAGGCTACGTCCCGCCTCTGACACCGAGCACTTTCACATCAATGGTGAGACAGCAATACTGTTGCACCGGGGCGGGCCACGCGTACAGCCGCTCGCCCTCAGGGTCGGACACGAGGAGCAGACATGGCGACCGGCACCGAGGAGCCGACGCTCACCGTCGACGAGCTGGCGGCGCGCGCCGGTGTCACGGTACGCACCGTGCGTTTCTACAGCACCCGGGGTCTGCTGCCGCCCCCGGTGATCGGGCCGCGCCGGGTCGGGCACTACGGCCACGAGCACCTGTCCAGGCTGGCGCTCATCGAGGAGCTCCAGCACCAGGGCATGACACTTGCCGCGATCGAACGCTATCTGGAACAGCTGCCGCCGGACCTGAGCGCGCACGACCTGGCGATCCACCGCGCGCTGGTGGCCTCGTGGGCACCCGACTCGGCGGAGGACGCGACGCGGGCGGAGCTGGAGCGGCGGGCCGGCCGGGCACTGACCGAGCAGGACATCGCGCGGCTGGCCGCGATGGGTGTGCTGGAACGCGCGGAGCCGGTCGACGGGAGGTACCGGGTGGATCCGGGGCTGCTGCGGCTCGGCGTGGAGCTGCTCGGTGTGCCGATCGCCCACGAGACGATCCTGGCCGCCCGTACGGTGCTGCTGGAGCACTCCCGGTCCGCCGCACAGGACCTGACCCGGCTGTTCCGGGACGAGGTCTGGGGTCCGTACCGCGAGCGGGAGGCGGACCCCGAGCACGTGGCCGCCATGAAGTCGCTGTCCGCCCATATGCAGCCGATGGTGCTCCAGGCACTGGTGACCGCGTTCCAGCGGTCGTTGAAGCAGGAGCTGCGGGCCGCGTTCACGGCGGAGTGAGCGCGGCCCGCGGGTGGTGCGTCAGTCGTGGAAGGTCTCGCCCTTCTCGGCCTTCTCCACGAGCAGCGCGGGCGGCAGGAAGCGGTCGCCGTACCGCTGCGCGAGCTCCCGGGCGCGGGCGACGAAGCCGGGCAGGCCGCCCTCGTACCCGTTGATGTACTGGAGCACGCCGCCGGTCCACGGCGGGAAGCCGATGCCCATGATGGAGCCGATGTTGGCGTCGGCGACGGTGATCAGGACGTTCTCCTCCAGGCAGCGGACGCTGTCCAGCGCCTCGGAGAACAGCATCCGCTCCTTCATGTCGATGAAGGGGACGTCGGTGTCCGGCTTGGTGAAGTGCTCCCGAAGTCCGGGCCAGAGGCGGGTGCGCTTGCCGGCCTCGTCGTACTCGTAGAAGCCCGCGCCGCCGCTGCGTCCCGTGCGGCCGAACTCGTCGACCATCCGGTCGATGACCGCGTCCGACGGGTGTCCGGGCCAGGTGCCGCCGGCCTCCTCGACGGCCCGCTTGGTCTCGTTGCGGATCTTGCGGGGCAGGGTGAGCGTCAGCTCGTCCATCAGGGAGAGCACCTTGGCCGGGTACCCGGACTGGGCCGCGGCCTGCTCGACGGAGGCGGGCTCGACGCCCTCGCCGACCATGGCGACGCCCTCGTTGATGAACTGGCCGATGACGCGCGAGGTGAAGAAGCCGCGCGAGTCGTTGACGACGATCGGGGTCTTCTTGATCCGGCGGACCAGGTCGAAGGCGCGGGCCAGGGCCTCGTCGCCGGTCTGTTCGCCCTTGATGATCTCGACCAGCGGCATCTTGTCGACGGGCGAGAAGAAGTGCAGCCCGATGAAGTCGGCCGGGCGCGAGACGCCCTCGGCGAGGACGGTGATGGGCAGCGTCGAGGTGTTGGAGCAGAGCAGCGCGTCCGGCTCGATGATGTCCTGGATCTCCTGGAACACCTTGTGCTTGAGCGCGGTGTCCTCGAAGACGGCCTCGATGACCGCGTCGCAGCCGGCCAGGTCGGCCGGGTCGCCGGTCGGGGTGATCCGGGCCAGCAGCTCGTCGCGCTTGGCCTCGGTGGTGCGGCCCCGGGAGAGCGCCTTGTCGAGCAGCTTCTCGCTGTACGCCTTGCCCTTGGCGGCGGCTTCGGTGGAGACGTCCTTGAGGACGACCTCGATACCGGCGCGGGCGCAGGAGTACGCGATGCCGGCGCCCATCATCCCGGCGCCGAGCACGGCGACCTTGTCGACCTGGCGTTCCTCGATGCCCTTGGGACGGCTGGCACCGGAGTTGACGGCCTGGAGGTCGAAGAAGAACGCCTGGATCATGTTCTTCGCGACCTGGCCGGTGACCAGCTCGGTGAAGTACCGGGCCTCGATGGTCAGCGCGGTCTCGAAGTCCACCTGGGAGCCCTCGACTGCGGCGGCCAGGATGTTGCGCGGCGCGGGCATGGGGGCGCCCGCGAGCTGCTTCTTCAGGTTGGACGGGAAAGCCGGCAGGTTGGCGGCGAACTTCGGGTTGGACGGGGTGCCGCCGGGGATCCGGTAGCCCTTGACGTCCCAGGGCTGCTGGGACTCGGGGTGGGCGTCGATGAAGGCGCGGGCCTTTTCGAGCATCTCCTCCCGGGTGGCGGCGACCTCGTGGACCAGGCCGTTCTCCAGGGCGCGCGACGGGGTGTACTGGGTGCCCTGGAGGAGGACCTTCAGCAGCGCGTCGGCGATGCCCATGAGGCGTACGGTGCGGGTGACGCCGCCACCGGCGGGCAGCAGGCCGAGGGTGACCTCGGGCAGGCCGATCCGGGAGCCGGGGGCGTCGAGGGCGACGCGGTGGTGCGAGGCGAGCGCGATCTCGTAACCGCCGCCGAGCGCCGCGCCGTTGATGGCGGCGACGACCGGGATGCCGAGGGTCTCGATGCGGCGCAGCGAGTTCTTGATGGCGGTGCCGGTGTCGAAGGCCAGCTGGGCGTTCTCCGGACCGATCCTGATCATGTCCTTGAGGTCGCCGCCCGCGAAGAAGGTCTTCTTGGCGGAGGTGTAGATGATGCCGCGGATGGCGTCCTTCTCGGCCTCGGCGCGGTCGGCGACGGCCGCGATGGAGTCCTTGAACGCCTGGTTCATCGTGTTGGCGGACTGGTTCGGGTCGTCGAGTACGAGGGTGACGACGCCGGTCTCGTCCTGTTCCCAGCGGATGGTCGTGCTCTCGGTCATGTGTCTGTCTTCTCCGTAAGCAGGGGTGGCCGGGGACGGTCAGAGACGCTCGATGACGGTGGCGATGCCCATGCCGCCGCCGACGCAGAGGGTGGCGAGGCCGTACCGCTGGTCACGGCGCTCCAGTTCGTCGATGAGGGTGCCGAGGATCATCGCGCCGGTGGCGCCGAGCGGGTGGCCGAGGGCGATGGCGCCGCCGTTGACGTTGATCTTGTCGAGGGAGAGCCCCATGTCCCTGGCGAAGCGGAGGACGACGCCGGCGAACGCCTCGTTGATCTCGACGAGGTCGATGTCGTCGATGGTCAGCCCGGCCTTGGCGAGGGCCTTGCGGGTGGCGGGCGCGGGGCCGGTGAGCATGATGGTCGGCTCGGAGCCGGAGACGGCGGCGGAGATGATCCGGGCGCGCGGCGTGAGTCCGTAGCGCTCGCCGACCTCCTTGTTGCCGATCGCGACGAGCGCGGCGCCGTCGACGATGCCGGAGGAGTTGCCCGCGTGGTGGACGTGGTCGATCTTCTCGACCCAGTGGTACTTCTGCAGCGCCACCGCGTCGAAGCCGCCCATCTCGCCGATCGCGGCGAAGGACGGCTTGAGCGCGGCGAGCGAGTCGGCGGTGGTGCCGGGCCGCATGTGCTCGTCGTGGTCGAGCACGACGAGGCCGTTGCGGTCCTTGACGGGGACGACGGAGCGGGCGAAGCGGCCGTCCTTCCACGCTTCGGCGGCGCGTTCCTGGGAGAGCGCGGCGAATTCGTCGACGTCGCGGCGGCTGAAGCCCTCGATGGTGGCGATGAGGTCGGCGCCGACGCCCTGCGGGGCGAAGCCGGTCTCGAAGTTGGTCATCGGGTCCATCGCCCAGGCGCCGCCGTCGGAGCCCATCGGCACCCTGGACATCGACTCGACGCCGCCGGCGAGTACGAGGTCCTCCCAGCCCGAGCGGACCTTGGCGGCGGCCAGGTTGACGGCCTCCAGGCCCGAGGCACAGAAGCGGTTCTCCTGGACGCCCGCGACGGTGTCCGGGAGGCCGGCCGCGATGGCGGCGATCCGGGCGATGTCGGAGCCCTGGTCGCCGAGCGGGCTGACCACGCCGAGGACGATGTCGTCGATGGCCGCCGGGTCGAGGCCGGGGAAGCGGCTGCGGAGTTCGTGGATGAGGCCGACGACGAGGTCGATCGGCTTGGTGCCGTGCAGGGCGCCATTGGCCTTGCCGCGGCCGCGCGGGGTGCGGATCGCGTCGTAGACAAACGCTTCGGTACTCAAGACAGCAGCCTTTCGAGGGTGGTTGTGCGACAGGATCAGGCGAGCAGCGAGCGGCCGATGATCTCCTTCATGATCTCGGTCGTGCCGCCGTAGATGGTCTGGATGCGGCCGTCGGTGAATGCCCTGGCGACGGGAAAATCCGCCATGTAGCCGTATCCGCCATGGAGTTGGAGACAGCGGTCGGCGGCGCGCTTCTGCAGTTCGGTGGCCCACCACTTGGCCATCGAGGCGTGCACGGCGTCGAGCGTGCCGTCGGAGTGGTCGACGATGCAGCGGTCGATGAAGGTGCGGGTGACGGCGCACTCGGTGGCCATCTCGGCGATCTCGAACCGGATGTGCTGGAGCTTGGAGAGCGGCCTTCCGAAGGCCTCGCGCTCCTTGACGTACTTCGTGGTGATCTCCAGGAGGTGTTCCGCGGCGGCGATCCCGGCGACCGCTATGCCCATCCGTTCCTGTGCCAGATTGGTCATGAGATGGATGAAGGCGCCGTCCCGTTCGCCCAGCAGGTTCTCCTTGGGCACGCGGACGTCGTTGAAGAACAGCTCCGCGGTGTCCTGGGACTTCTGGCCGATCTTGTCGAGGTTGCGGCCCCGCTCGAAGCCCTCCGCGCCGCGTTCGACGACGATCAGCGAGAGCCCCTTGGCGCCGCCCTCCGGGGTGGTCCTGGCGACCACGACCACCAGGTCGGCGAGGATGCCGTTGGAGATGAAGGTCTTGGAGCCGTTGAGCAGCCAGTGGTCGCCCTTGTCCTCGGCGGTGGTGCGGATGCCCTGGAGGTCGGAGCCCGCGCCGGGTTCGGTCATGGCGATGGCGGTGATGGTCTCGCCGCTGCAGAATCCGGGCAGCCAGCGCCGCTTCTGCTCGTCGGTGGCGAGGCCGGTGAGGTAGGGGCCGATGATGTCGTTGTGCAGCCCGAGCGCGAGGCCGGGGGTGCCGGCCCGGGTGAACTCCTCGGCGAGGACTGCGCTGTAGCGGAAGTCGGTGTTGCCGCCGCCCCCGTACTCCTCGGGCACGGCGAGGCCCAGCAGCCCCTGCCGGCCGGCCGCGAGCCATGCCTCGCGCGAGACGATGCCGTCCTTCTCCCACTGCTCGTAGTGCGGGAGAACCTCCTTGGTGAGGAAGGTACGCACGGTCTCGCGGAACGCCTCGTGCTCTTCGGTGAAGATCTGCCGCTGCACTGCGTGCCTCCTGGAACCAGTTCTTGACGGTGGGGACCGGCCGGTCCGGTGCGGGCCCGCCGGGGATCACATCGAGCCGCTCGTCAGCCGGCGTCCCGCTCCGGGGGCCGCGCGATGCCGGGTACGCCCCAGTCGGCGGCCACCGCCTCGGTGTCCGCGCCGGGCCGGGCGGGTGCGCGGCGCACCGAGACGGGGGTCGCGGAGAAGCGCGGTGCGGGCGCCGGCTGGGTGAGCCCGTCGTGCTCGACGAAGGTGGAGCGGGCCGCGAGGTGCGGGTGGTGCGGCGCCTCGCGGAGCGAGAGGACGGGGGCGACGCAGGCGTCCGACCCCTCGAACACCTCGGTCCACTCGGCACGCGTACGGGTTCTGAACCGGTCGGCGACGACGGTGCGCAGCTCCTCCCACCGGCCGATGTCACTCCGGTCCGGGGCGTCGTCCCCGATCCCGAGAAGCCTGCCGAACTCCTCGTAGAAGCGCTGTTCCAGCGGCCCGACCGCCATGTACTGGCCGTCGGCGGTCTCGTACGTGCCGTAGAAGGGGCAGCCGCCGTCCAGGAGGTTGGAGCCGCGCCGGTCCTGCCAGCCGCCGGCCGCCAGCATTCCGTGGATCATCATGGCGAGATGGGAGGCACCGTCGACGATGGCCGCGTCCACGACCTGGCCCCGGCCGCCGGGGGTGCGAGCGTGCTGGAGGGCGGCGAGCACACCGACGACGAGATAGAGCGAGCCGCCCGCGTAGTCGCCGACGAGATTGGCCGGGACGGTGGGCGGCTCGCCGGGTTTGCCGATCATGGAGAGGGTGCCGGTGAGCGCGATGTAGGCGACGTCGTGGCCGGCCCGCTCGGCGAGCGGCCCGTCCTGGCCCCAGCCGGTCATCCGCCCGTAGACGAGCCGCGGATTGCGGGCCAGCGCCGCGTCGGGACCGACGCCGAGGCGTTCGGCGACGCCCGGCCGGAAGCCCTCGATCAGGATGTCGGCGCGCTCGACCAGATCGAGCACCCGGGCGGCTCCGTCCTCGGCCTTGAGGTCGACGAGCACGGAGCGTTTGTTGCGGTTGGTGAGGTCGTACGCGGGGTCGATGCCCAGCCCCGCACCGCCGGGCCGGTCGACCCTGACGACGTCGGCGCCAAGGTCGGCCAGGAGCATCGCGGCGAACGGGCCGGGTCCGATGCCTGCCAGTTCGACCACCCGCACCCCTGACAGCGGGCCGTGCGAGCCGTGCTCTGTCGTTGCCATCGAGCCCCCAGCGGTATGACACAACTGATGTAACAGCGATGATGCTAAGAACGCGCCACGCTCCGCACAACCCCTTGGGGCGAGCAAGCGCTTAGTTCTTTCTCCGGGATCCTCTCCCATGAGGGCCGCCCGGCCGCACACCGCCACGACCCCCTCCGCTAACCTCTGCCTGCCACATCGGCGCCGGCCCCGCGGAGGCACGTATGAACAGGCAGAACGGGGCACAACGCCCCTTTGACGTAATCCTCTTCGGTGCCACCGGCTTCGTGGGCGCCCTCACCGCCGAATATCTCGCCGCCCACGCGCCCTCCGGCTGCCGCTGGGCCGTGGCCGGACGCGACCGGGCCAAGCTGGAGCGCCTGCGCGAACGGCTCGCCGCGATCGACCCGGGCTGCGCGGAGCTCCCGCTGCTGCACGCCGACGCCGGGGACGAGCACTCGCTGCGCGAACTCGCCGAGTCCGCCCATGTGGTGGCCACGACGGTGGGCCCCTACGTCTGGTACGGCGAGAAGCTGGTCGCGGCCTGCGCCGAGGCGGGGACGGACTACGCGGACCTCACCGGCGAGGCGGAGTTCGTGGACCGGATGTATCTGGAGCACGACGCGCGGGCCCGCGAGACCGGGGCCAGGATCGTGCACGCCTGCGGCTTCGACTCCGTACCGCACGACCTCGGGGTGTACTTCACCGTCCAGCAGCTGCCGCGGGACGTCCCCCTGACCGTCGACGGCTTCGTACGCAGCAACGCCGTCTTCTCCGGCGGTACGTTCGCCTCGGCGCTCACCGCGATGGGCCGCGGCCCCCGGATGCTCAGCGCCGCCCGGGAGCGCCGGCTGCACGAGCCGCGGCTGGTCGCCCGCCGGGCCCGCGCCCTGCTCGGCACCCCGCACTTCAGCGCGGAGACCGGCACCTGGGCGCTCCCGCTGCCGACGCTGGACCCGCAGGTCGTCGAACGCTCGGCGCGGGTGCTGGCCCGCTACGGCCCCGACTTCCGCTACCGCCACTTCGCCTCGGTACGCCGCCTGCCCGTGGCACTCGGCGGCACGGCCGCGGTCGGCGCACTGCTGGGCGCCGCGCAGGTCCCGGCGGCCCGGTCCTGGCTGATGGACCGGTACGAGCCGGGCAAGGGGCCGGACGCGGAGCGCCGCCGGCGCAGCTGGTTCACCGTGCGCTTCGTCGGCGAGGGCGGCGGGCACCGGGTCTTCACCGAGGTCTCGGGCGGTGATCCCGGCTACGACGAGACGGCGAAGATGCTCGCCGAGTCCGCGCTGTGCCTCGCCCTGGACGAGCTCCCGCCGGCCTCGGGTCAGGTCACCACGGCCGCTGCCATGGGTGACGCGCTGCTGGAGCGGCTGCGCTCGGCCGGTCTGCGCTTCCGGGTCGCGTCGGCCCGCTGAGCGACGGTCGCCCGGGGCGGGTGGACGGCTCGTCCGCGTGGTGACCCGTGCCGGCCGGGGCGACGCGCACTCGTACGGGTGATGTCCGCTGCGCGCCCGGATCCTCCCGTGCCCCCGGCGACGGGCCCGTGACCAGCCGCTCCGCCGCGTAAGCGCAGGCAGGAGCACCTCCGGGAAGAGGTGGGAGCGGAGCGGCCCCGCGGTGCGGGCGGGTCGGCCGCTCCTCGGCCGTCCGGCACCGAACGGGGCTTTCACTACGATCTGCGTCCCGCGGGTCGGCGCACCTGGGCACGTTCCCGATGCACGGCGTTGACCTGCGGCTATGCACACAGAGAGTCGGGGAAGAACCATGACGGACAACACTGTGGCGGGCCGGGACGAGCAGCCGGGGCGAGCGCTCGCCGAGTTGCTGAGGAACTGGTGGGAGTCGTCGGCCCGCGACGGCCGCGAGAAACCCACTCAGCAGTCCCTCGCCAAACGGCTCGGTGTCGACCAGACCACCCTGTCGCGCTATCTGAATCCCACCCACGCCTCCAACGCACCGCGCAGGATCGTCGAGCAGTTGCACTCGGCGCTGCGGGCTCCGGCCGACGACCTGGTCCGGGCGTGCGCCCTGGCCGAGGCGGCGGCGGGGGCGGCCCCGTCCCGCAAGCGCCCGGCGGCCACGGCCGCGCCCGGAACGGCGTCCGTGCCCGCCGGAACGGCGTCCGTGCCCGCCGGACCAACGGGCCGGCGCGGGGCGACGGCCCGTTGGTGGGACCGCTCCCCCGTCGCGTATCCGACCCTGGCCATCGCCTCGCTCCTCCTGCTCGTGCTCGGCGGCTTCGTGTGGTGGCTGGCGCCGACCGCCTGGCAGAGCGATGCCAAGGCCACGGCGAACGTGTCGGACCGGCCGTCGCAGGGCACGGACTGGCCGTTGGCCCGCAAGGGCGATGTGCTCTGGAAGGCGCGTACGGTGCAGTTGCTGCTGCGGGCCAACGGCTTCGACGTGAAGGTCGACGCCGACTACGGTCCGGCCACGGCGGAGGCCGTGAAGCAGTTCCAGTCCGCACACGGTCTGACCCCGGACGGCAAGGTCGGGAAGGACACCTGGCCACTGCTGGTCATCACGGTCGACTCGCGCACCACCAAGCCCGACGCCGTCACGGCGGTGCAGTACCTGCTGCACCACGCCGGGGTGCCGACCGACAGCACCGGTACGTACACCCTCTCGACCATGCGGTCGCTCAAGGAGTTCCAGGAGTCCCGGAATCTGCCGGCGACGGGGACCGGGGACGAGGGCACCTGGCGCGCGCTGCTCAACGCCCAGGGGCCGGATCAGCACGAATAGCCGCGGGCCGCCGGGCAGGCGGACAAGTGGCGGCCGTGCGCCGTGGGCTCAGAGCGCCCAGGAAACCAGCGTGCAGATCATCGAGACGGCCCAGACCGCTCCCGCGATCATCCCGAGTGTCATCCCTATCGCGACCCGGCGCTGAGCGAGGTAGACGGTGCCGGGTCGTGTGGGCGTTCGATGTTCGTTCATGCGTACAAGCTTGCCGGTGATGATCGGCAAACGGTATCCGTACGCGTACTCAAGGGCCCCACGCCGTCAGACGGCCGCCTCCCGCAGCGCCTTCCGGCAGAGCGAGTCGGCCCTGCGGGTGGTCTCCGGCTGACGGAAGTCGCGGGCCAGCAGCAGGGTGTGGGCGCAGGCGTTGTCCAGGCCGGTCCGGTGTCCGACCGACACGAAGACGGGCTTCACGCCGTCCTGGGTACGCAGCGCCCGGCCCACCTCCTCCTCGCCGTCGAGCAGCGGGGACCAGTCGCCGCGACGGGGGCCCGGCTGCTCGTACGAGAAGGTGAAGGGGTTCTTGGCGACGCCGATCACCGGGAGGCCGGTGAGCACCCCGAGGTGGCTGGCGAGTCCGAAGCGGCGCGGGTGCGCCCGGCCGTATCCGTCGCAGATCACCAGTCCGGGGTCGACCGGCAGGGATTCGAGCGCGGCCAGCACGGTCGGGATCTCCCGGAAGGCGAGGAGGCCGGGGACGTACGGGAAGGTGACCCGGCCGACGGCGGTGGTCTCGGCGACCACTTCGAACGTCGCCCCGTCGAGGACGACCGCCGCCGCGACGACGACATCCCGCTCGTCGTCGTAGGCGACGTCCACCCCCGTGACCCGGCCGGTTCCGGGCGGCGGGCCGGGTTCGTCGAGCACCACCCGGGAGCGCAGGGTGTCCTGGACGGCCCGGGCTTCGGCCTCACCGGCGGGCATCGGAAGGTTTGTCATGGTGCGGCCGATTCTAAGGGCTGCCCAAGGGACGGGCCCGGGGTCCGCCGTGGCCCGGCGTCCCCGTAGCCTGGAGATCATGTTTGTACTCGAACTGACCTACACCGCCCCTTTCGAGCGCGTCGACGAGCTGCTCCAGGACCACGTCGTCTGGCTGGACGCGCAGTACGCGGCGGGGGTGTTCATCGCGTCGGGCCGCAAGAACCCGCGCGACGGCGGGGTGATCCTGGCCGTCGGGGACGACCGCGCGGGGATCGAGAGGATCGTCTCGCAGGATCCGTTCTCGGTGCAGGGCGTGTGCGCGTACCGCATCACCGAATTCATCGCGACGAAGACCTCGGACGAACTCGCCCCCTACCGGCAGCAGTTGCCCGCATAGCGGGCGCTCGGTACGGAACGGGCCATGCCGTGGAGTACGCACACCGTCGACCTCCGGTCCGACCGCGTGATCAAGACGTTCCGGCCCGGCAGTCACGCGGAGTGCGAGCGGGAGTGGCGCGCGCTCGGGCTTCTCGCCGCGTACGCACCGGGCCTGGCCCCGGTCCCGCACAGCGTGGACCTCGCGGCGGAGGAACCGGTGGTGATGATGGAGCGCGTGCCGGGCGAGCCGCTGCGTAGTCGGCCGCTCGACGACCGGCGGCTGCGGGCCCTGGCGGCGGCCGCCGGTGAGCTGTACTCGGCGGTGCCGGCCGATGTCCTGGCCGGGGTCCCCGTGCGGCCCGACCGGCAGCAGCAGCTCATCGCCCGGATCCGTGCCTGGGTGCCGCGGGTGCGCCCGCGAGCGGGCGGCGAGGTGGGCGAGGCCATGGACCGCGGTCTGGCCTGGCTCTCCCGTTCGGGCATGGACCGGGCCGGCCGGCCGGACGTCCCGATGGTGTTCGGGCCGGGGGACGGCAACCTCGCCAACTACCTGTGGGACGGCACTCGTGTACGGGTCGTCGACTTCGAGGACTCCGGTCTCAGCGACCGGCCCTTCGAACTGGCGGAGATCACGGAACACGTGGGCGCCTGGACCGGCCCGCCGCTCGATGCGGCGGCGTTCCTCGGTCTGTTCGACCTGACCGCCGCCGAACGTGCGCGACTGCCGGAATGCCGCAGGCTGCTGGCGCTCGTCTGGTTGTTCCTTCTGTCCTTCGACGACCCCCGGCATCCCCGTAACCCGCCGGGAACGGCCGAACGGCAGGCAGCCCGGCTGTCCGGGCTGCTCGCCTGAGGCCGGGGCCGCGGGCAGGCCTCCCCGCCGCCTGCCCGACGGTGCGGGGAGGCGGCGGGGAAACCCTGCGGCCCGTGGTGGTCCCGGCTACCGGGCCGGACGCTGTCCCGCGTGTGCCACGCGGCCCTTCTCTCCCGCGGCCCAGCAGCCGCCGTCCGGGGTGCAGTCGACGGTGTCGTACGAGCCGGTGTCGACCGTGCGCCAGGTGCGGCCGCCGTCCGTCGTGAGGTCGGTGCCGGTCGGGCCGACCGCCAGCGCGCCGGACCTGCTGTGCGGCAGCCAGGCGACGCCCGAGCGGTAGGCGGTGGGCGGGGTGGCGGCCTGTCGCCAGCTGCGGCCCGCGTCGCCCGTCACCGCGGCGGCGTTCGGCGACGGCTCTCCGGCCCGGTAGTCGCCGCCGACCGCGATGCCGTGGTGCCGGTCGCGGAAGGCGAGCCCGAAGACGCCGCGGGCCGGGTCGCCGGCGGGGATGGTCGATTCGGTCGCGGTCCAGGTCAGCCCGCGGTCGGCGGAGTGCAGCACCCGCGCGGTGGCGGCGCCTCCGGTGGCGAGCCAGACGTCCCGGGGGCCCGACGAGACCAGGCACTGGCCGCTCGCGGCGAACCCGGCCTCACCGGACTGGGCCCGCGGCATGCCCGCGTCGGGCAGCACCCGCCAGTTCCGGCCGCCGTCCGAGGTGGACAGGATGCGGTACTTGCCGTCCACGGGATCGCTCATCGCCAGTCCGTGCCGGCTGTCGAAGAAGGTGAGGCAGTCGTAGAAGGCACGCGCGTCGGTGTTGCGGAACGACTCCGTCCAGGTCGCTCCCCCGTCGTCCGTGCGGAACACCCGGGAGGCCTCGCCCTCCCCGATGGCCAGGGCCACCGCGCGCCGGCCGTCGAACGCCTCGATGTCGCGGAACTCCAGCGCCTCCCGGGCCGCGCCCGGCGGCGACACATCGCGCCAGTTCCTGCCCCCGTCGGAGGTGCGCAGCACCGTACCCCCGGTGCCCGCGACCCAGGCGGTGCGGCGGCTGACCGCGGCGAGGCCGCGGAAGCGGGCGTCGGTCTTGGTGTCGGTGAGCGTCCAGGCCGGTCGTTCGCCGGGCCGGTGGTGTTCCCACGGTGTCGCCGCGGCTGCCGGTGTGGCCAGTGCCGCGGTCAGCGCCGCCGCACAGAGTCCCCATGACATCAGTCGTCTCGTCTTCCCCTTGACCCTCATGGCGCTGGAAGCTAGCCCACGAGCGGTGCCCAGTCCAGGGCACGCCGCCGGGAAGCGGCCGAGCGCCGGGTCCTGGCGGTGATACAGCTCACGCCACCTTCCGGTGCACGGATGAGGGACTTCCCTCGTCTGTATCAGTGCCGGGAACCGTTCATCTGGCCGAGAAAGGGAGCAGGTCTTGTCCACAGTCATCGAGCAGTCCGTGCAGGCCCGCATGGTCGCGTCCGCGCCGCGGATGGAGACCCTTCCCGCCACTCTGCACTACGACCCGAAGGATCCGTTCGCCGTACGCATGGCGTTTCCCGCTCCGGCGACCCTGGAAGGCACCGAGGTCGCCTGGGAGTTCTCGCGCGAGCTGCTGGCGGCGGGGATGGACGGGGCGGCCGGTGTCGGGGACGTACGCGTCAGGCCGTTCGGCTACGAGCGTACGGTCCTGGAGTTCCATGCCGTCGAGGGAATCGCGATGGTGCACGTCCGCACGGCGGAGCTGCGCCGTTTTCTGGAGCGGGCGCAGGAGATGGTGCCCGTCGGTGACGAACACCGGTTCCTGGATCTCGACCGCGGTCTGACCGATCTGCTCGGCGGTCCCTGCTGAGGCCTCTCGTCCGGCGGTGCGGACCGGCCCCGGGCCCGGCCGTACGGGGCGGGGCGTCAGCTGTGGAGTAAGGCCCAGGCCTTGCAGCCGCCGGACGGGGTCAGCGCGGGCGCCAGCCCCCAGTCCCCGCCGTGCGCGCCGACCGCGGCGGCCAGCAGCCACATGCTGTCGCTGCGGCGCTCGCGGCATTCCTCGGACCTGACGGCCGAGCTGTGGGAGGGGTGCTGGTCGTAGAGGGTGATGCGGAGTGCGTCGAACTGCCAGTGCACCCGCAGCAGCATCTCCCGGTCCGGGGTGAACCGGTAGGCGGTGGCGACCAGTTCCGAGGCGGCGAGTACGGCCGGCTCCCGGAGGTCGGCCAGGCCGTGCCGGGAGAGAAGGTCACTCACGGCGCCGCGTGCGAGGCCGGCGCAGAAGGCGCCGCCGGGCAGTGCGAACGAATAACTCAGGTTGTCCGCCACCGGTGGGTGGGGTCCGGCAGATGTGACGGCCGGAAGACAACGCAGTGCGCCCTTCATCAAAATGCTCACATTTCGGTAATTGTGGTGACGATCACACATAGGCGCGATCGCCGCGTGTGAGACTGGCGCTACCGACCGTAGCGCACCCCGGAGCACAGTGCTACTACTTGTGCGGTTCCGGTCATTTCGTTCCCCGCCCCCGGAAGGAAACACACCTTGCCGCCCAGAAGCACCCCGACCGCCCGGCAACAGCGACTCGGGTACGAACTACGCAAACTGCGCGAGCAGTCGGGCATGCCGGTACAGCAGGCCGCCGCACTGCTCGGCGTCGACCGCACCCGCATCCCGAACATCGAATCGGGGCGGTTCGGCATCAGCGCCGAACGGGTCCGCACCCTCGCCTTCAACTACGGCTGCCCGGACACCGGACTGGTCGACCTGCTCGCCGAGATGGCCCAGGAGCGCGCCAGGGGCTGGTGGGAGGAGCACCGCGGACTGCTGCTGCCGGCCCTGCTCGACATCGCCGAACTGGAGTACCACGCGGTGGAGTTGACGACCTCCACCACCACGCACATCCCCGGTCTCCTGCAGACCGAGGAGCATGCGCGGGCGGTCTTCGACACGGCCGATCCGCGACTGCCCGGACCCGATCTGATGGCCCGGCTGTCGCTGCGGCTGCGCCGCCAAGAGGTACTGGAGCGGGACCGTCCGCCGTTGTACGAGTCGGTGGTCCACGAGGCGGCGCTGCGCATGCAGTTCGGCGGCCCGAAGGTGGCGCGGGCCCAACTGGAACACATCCTGCGACAGTCCGAGCGGGACCGGATCACGGTCCGGGTGATCCCGTTCGCGGCCGGCGGTTTCCCGGGCGCCGGGCAGTCGTTCACCTACGTGGGCGCCGCGGTGCCGCAGCTCGACACCGTGCAGCTCGATTCCTCGCATGGTTCGATGCTGCTGGACTCCGACATGCAACTGCGCCGCTATCGCGGCCTGTTGGAGCGTCTGCGCACACTCGCGCTGCCCGTCGAGGAATCGCGCGACTTCATCCGATCCATAGTCCAGGACCTCTGAGGAGCGACCATGACCGATATCTGCTGGGACGAAGCCTTCTGCAGCGAGGGCGCCAACTGCTTCCGCTTCGGACTCGACGACCAGGGCAGGGCGTACATCGGCTCCACCACGGACACCACCGCCTATGTCAGCGACTCCATGGAGGCGCTGCGGGCCCTGATCTCCGCGGTGAAGTCCGGCGCGGCGGACCATCTGCTCTGACCATACGACCCGACCGCGCCCGTGCCCCCGCGATGGTTCGCTCCGAGTACGCCGACAGCTCTGAGCGCCCCGCGGCCGGGGGCCGGCCGGTCCCGGTCAACCGGAATCCGCCGGTACGTATCCCCCGCGGCATGCCGCACCGTATCCCGTTCACTGCCCCGCATCCACCCCGGGACCTGCGCACATAACGTTACGTAACCGGGCATCGCGAGAGCGGGCTTGGCGGCGGCCTTACCGCCGCTTTAACCTACGGTCTCGTAACCTACGTATCCGTAGGTAATTCTCCCGTCCCCAGGAGTCCCCCGTGACGATCACCGCTCCCCACCTCGGCAGCCCGAAGGCGTGGACCGACGCCCAGCTGCTGTACGCCCTGGAAGAGGTGGTGGAGAAGGAGCTCAACCGCCATCTCAAGGTCGCCAAGGACTGGATGCCCCACGAGTACGTGCCGTTCTCCGACGGACGGAACTTCCCCGGCGTGTTCGAGGACGGTGAGGCCTGGCAGGCCGACCAGTCCAAGGTCACCGACATCGGCAAGATCGCCCTGGTGGTGAACCTGCTGACCGAGGACAACCTCCCGAGCTACCACCACGAGATCGCCTCCCTCTTCGGCCGTGACGGCGCCTGGGGCACCTGGGTGCACCGCTGGACCGCCGAGGAGGGCCGGCACGGCATCGTGATGCGGGACTACCTGCTCACCTCGCGGGCCGTCGACCCGGACAAGCTGGAGCAGTTCCGGATGGCGCACATGGCGGAGGGCTTCGAGTCGGACAACCGGCACTCGATGCTGCACTCCGTGGCGTACGTCGCGTTCCAGGAGCTGGCCACCCGCGTCTCGCACCGCAACACCGGCCACCAGTCGGGCGACCCGGTCTGCGACCGCATGCTCGCGCGGATCGCGACCGACGAGAACCTGCACATGGTCTTCTACCGCAACCTTCTCGGTGCGGCCTTCGAACTCGCCCCGGACCTGACGATGCAGGCCGTGCGCGATGTCGTCGTCAACTTCCGGATGCCCGGTCACGGCATGCCGGGCTTCGAGCGCGCCGCCGCGCAGATGGCGATCGGCGAGATCTACAACATGCGCATCCACCACGACGACGTGATCCAGCCCGTGCTGCGCTACCTGAGGGTCCTCTCCATCGACGGCCTGGGCCCCGAGGGCCTGAAGGCGCAGGAGGAGCTGGGCATGTACATGGGCGGTCTGGACAGCGAGGCGGCGAAGTTCGACGAGAAGCTGGCCGCCCGCAGGGCACGGATGGCCGCGCGCGCCGGCGCCTGACGGCCCCGGGTCCGGCAGCCCCCGTCCGGCGTTCGGACGGACAGGGGCTGCCCGGTCTCACACCGTTTCGTGCAGGTCCCGCGCGTAGTGCTCGATGGCCGCCCGGTACTGACGCACATACGGGTCCGTGCTGCTGGTCGCGAGCAGTTCCAGCAGCAGCCGCATCGCCTCGTGGTGCTCACCGGTGTTGAACAGCGCCATGGCGAGAAACGTCCGCAGCGCCCCGTCGTCGGGGAACCGCTCGACACCGCCGCGCAACACCTCCACGGCCTTCTCGTACTGCCCGAGCACCCGGTACGTGCTCCCAAGGCCCAGGAGCGCGCCCCGGCGGTCCTCCTCCGAGAGCCCGGTCCCGCCGAGGCCGCGTTCGTAGAACGGCACCGCCTCGGCCTCCAGCCCGAGCACATCGTGGGCCCAGGCGGTCTGATAGGCGATCTCCGCGTCCGCGGGGAACTCGGCGCAGAGGGCCAGCAGTCGCTGCCTGGCCTCCTCCCGGTGGCCCTCGGTGCGCAGTTGTACGGCCGCCGCGAGCGAACTGTCCCGGTCGTGATCATTCATACGGGCATCGTCCCAGGCCGGCGAGCCGCTCCGGTCACGGCCCCCGCCCCTCGCGTCACCGCGCGGCCGGCTGCAGCGCGTCCTCCCGGATCAGTTCCGCCGCCTTCAGCCGGTCGGGGTCGCCGATGCCGGAGCGGATCAGCAGATACGGCGAGCCGACGGCTCCCGCGCTCAGGACGACCTCGCGGCGGGCGGTGATCACCGGCGCGCCCGGGGCGTTCTCGGTGATCACGCCGACGGCCCGGTCGCCCTCGAGGGCGAGCGCACGGACCCGGACGCCGGTCAGCACGTCCAGGTTGGGTCGGCGGCCGGCCGGTTTCAGATAGCCGTCCGCCGCGCTCCAGCGGCGTCCGCCCCGCTGGCTGAGCGGGGTGATCGCGCAGCCGCTGTGGTCGGGGCCGTTCAGCTCGGCCAGCAGCGGGAGGTCCTCGTCCTGACAGGCGTCCAGGAAGGCGTCGGTGAGCGGGTTGGGGTCGCGGGGCGGCGAGATGAGCAGCGGGCCCTCGGTGCCGTACACCGTGCCGTCCGCGGTGTCGCCGGTCCACCGTTCCGCGCGCCTGAAGCAGCGGGCGAGCGCGTCGTACGACCAGTCCTCGCCGGCCGTCCCGGCCCAGGCGTCGTAGTCGTCGCGGTGGCCGCGCACCCACATCATCGCGTTGATCGACGAGCAGCCGCCGAGTGTGTGGCCACGCGGCCAGTACAGTTCACGGCCGCCGAGGGCCGGCTGTGCCACCGTGCTGAAGTCCCAGTCGTACGCCGTCCTGAACAGCTTCGGGAAGGCGGCCAGGATGCGGATCTCCGGTCTGCGGTCACGCCCGCCCGACTCCAGGAGCGCGACCCGGACCGTCGGGTCCTCGGAGAGTCTCGCGGCCAGGACACAGCCGGCCGGTCCCGCTCCGACGACGATGTAGTCGTACTCGCTCAACCCGGATCCCCTTGTGGCTCTCGCGAACGCCGCAACGGATGCGCGGAGGTCCGAATCGTCGTACGGCAGGGCGTGTTCGGACCTCGGGATCGCCGCCCTCCGATCCGAACGGGTGAGCTCAGTCGCGTCCGGTTCTGCGCAGCCGGTCCCGCTCCTTCTCGGACAGCCCGCCCCATACGCCGAAGCGCTCGTCGTTGGCGAGGGCGTACTCCAGGCAGGCCTCGCGCCCCTCGCAGGCGTTGCAGAGCTGCTTGGCCTCGCGGGTGGAGCTGCCGGGGGCGGGAAAGAAGAACTCGGGCCCCGCCTGGGCGCACAGCGCAGTCTCCTGCCAGGCGAGTGCGGGGTCGGCCGCGGTGTTGATCAGCATGCGGTCCACAGTGCCCGGTCGCGATAAACGACCGATCAACGCTTCATCAATGCGGCGCGCCGGTGAGTTCCGGTCAGCTCTGCGGCGGCGGCGCGCTCTTGATCAGAGCGAATTCGGCCCCGTCCGGATCGGCGGCACCGGCGAACTTTCCCACACCTTCCATCTCCGTGGGTTCCAGGGTCAGCCGGCCGCCCAGCCGTTCCACGTCCGCGGCCGCCTCGTCGCAGTCGTCCACCTCGAAATAGGGCAGCCAGTGCGGCCCGGCCGCTGCCCTCGCCGGCACCGTGTTCAGCGGTACGAAGCCGCCGAAGCCCGCTTCCTCGCCCCCGCCGCCGGTCCGGATCACCATGTAGGAACCGCCGCCCCCTGGGTACGGCGCCCGGACGCTCTCCCATCCGAAGACCGCGCTGTAGAACGCGGCGGCCGCGGGCACGTCCGGGGTGTACAGCTCGGCCCAGCAGAGACTTCCGGGGACGCCCACGGCGCCCAGGCCCGGGTTCTCCCCGGGCTGCCAGATGCCGAAGAAGGCCCCTGCCCGGTCCTTGAATCCGGCCATCCTGCCGAAGTCCAGGACATCCATCGGCGCGAACGGTACGGTGCCGCCGGCCTGCTGGACCGCCTGCGCCGTGGCATCGGCGTCCGACGACCGGAAATACACCGACCAGGACGGCTCGCCCTGCTCCTCGGTGACTGTCATCGCGCCGCCGACCGTCCTCCCGTCCAGCGTGAACATTCCGTAGCCGCCGGTCTCCGGACCACCGGCCGCGTACTCCCAGCCGAAGAGGCCGGTGTAGAAGTCGACGGCCCCGTCGAGATCGGGTGTGCCCAGATCGGTCCAGTTGGGCGCTCCATCGACATAACGGGTGGTGAGCATGGCCGGCTCCTTCGGCGGTGCCCGTGCCGTGCGGCACGGCGGTCCTTCCCGACGCTCCGAGTCTCGCACCGGGCAGCGGCCACCGCAGCCCGCGCGGCCGGTACGGCGGCCGACGAACGCGCCCCCCGGGCCGGGACCGGCCGATCCATGTCCGTGAGCGCGGCGGGACGGACTGGTCGGTGTTCGACATCGGCCGCAGTGATCGATGAAACGTATCATTGACCCTGTTCGAAGGTGTCTGTTCTCGTGCCCCTCCGGCGGCCACCAGAGGCTTCGTACCGGGGCTAAGGGTTGCGGATAAGGATTCACCGTCCAGGAGTCGGCCGGCCGCCGCGGCCCGGCCCGGGAGGTACGCAGCAGTGGTCAGCATCCGAGAGGTCGCCGAACTTGCGGGGGTCTCCGTGGGAACGGTGTCCAAGTACTTGAACACGCCGCATCGTGTGGCTCCGGCGACCTCGGACCGGGTGCGCCGGGCGATCAAGGACCTCGGCTATGTCCGCAACGAGGCGGCGCGGCAGATGCGTACGGGGCGGAGCAACACCCTGGCCTTCGTCGCGCTGGAGCTCAGGAACCCGTTCTTCGGCGAGGTGGCGCACGCGGTGGAGCGGCGGGCCGCGGAGAACGGGCTCTTCCTCGTGCTGGCGAGCAGCGACGGCGATCCGGTGCGGGAGTCCCAGTACATCGACATGTTCGTGCAGCAGCGGGTGCACGGGCTGATTCTCGCGTCCGGGACCACCCGGCCGGAGGACTTCGAACTCCTGGCGGCACGCGGCATCCCCACCGTGCTGGTGGACGCCTACGCCCCGTCGGACCGCTTCTCGTCGGTCGCGGTGGACGACGCGCTCGGCACCCGGCGGGCCGTGATCCACCTGATCGAACAGGGGTGCCGGTCGATCGCCTTCGTCGGCGGGCCGGAGTCGGTCCGCCAGATCGGTGAGCGGCTCGACGGCGCGCGGAAGGCCGTACGGGAGCACCCCGGTGTGACGCTGGAGGTGATTGCCACCGAGGAGCGCATCGTGACCGCCGGGCTGCACGTCGGGGAGGTCATCGCGGCGCGCCGCCCGGCCGAGCGGCCGGACGGCATCGTCGCGGCCAATGATTCGGTGGCCCTGGGCCTGATGCAGTCGCTCGGGAACCGGGCCGGGTTGCGCGTCCCCGCCGACATCGCGCTGGTCGGCTTCGACGACATGGAGTTCGCGGCCACCACGACGGTTCCGCTGACGACCGTGCGGCGGCCCCGCGACATCTTCGGGCGGACCGCCGTCGACCTGGTCCGGGACCAGGCCGAGGCCGGCGTTCCGCTGCCGGTCCGCACCATTGTGATCCAGCCGGAGCTCATCGTCAGGGAGAGTTCCCTGCGCCGCGGACGTCCGGGCGCGTAGGGCGGTTCGTCACTCGGGGTGCACCCGGAGTTCGAAGTGCGCGGTGGCGCCGGTGTGGCGCAGGTCGAGGCTGTGGACGGTGGTGCCGGTCGCGTCCTGGCGTACGTGGGGGTAATGGTTCACCCGTGGCTGCCACGCGCTCGCGTCGTAGTGCAGCCGCAGGGCTGCGGTGTCGCCCTGGATCAGGGCTTCGCCCGGTGCGGTCGACTCGATCGGGGCGAAGGACATGAACCGCTCGGTGATGTCGAGCGGGGTCTGGGCCCCGAACTGGTCGCGAAGGGTGAGCACTCCGTCGGCGAAGGTGAACTCCCGGACGAGGGAGGTCAGTCCGGAGACGGGGTAGGCGGCGGAGCCCTGCTCACGGCCCCCGACGTCTGGGACAGCGGCACGGTCGCCTCCGACGCCTCGGTACTGGTCCCCTACGACGGCCCCGAACCGAGGCCGCGCACCCGCCCTTCAACCACTACGCGTACGGCTCGGTGGGCGAGTGGATGTACGCGCGCATCGCCGGGATCGCGCCGGGCGGTCCCGGGTTCAAGCACCTGGTCGTCCGGCCCAGGCCCGGTGGCGGGGTGAACGAGGCGCAGGCCCGCTTCGACTCGCCGTACGGACCGGTCTCCACCGGCTGGAGCACCGCCTCGGGCACCTTCCGGCTGGAGGTCTCGCTGCCGGTCAACACCACCGCCGAGGTGTGGATTCCGGCATCCGCCGCGTCGCAGGTGGCCCACGGCTCGGCGCGGTTCCTGCGTCTGGAGGACGGCTGCGCGGTCTTCGCCGTCGGCTCCGGCACACATCGCTTCTCCGCCTGAGCGACGCTCTGTCCACGGCAGGGGCGGGGGCACTCCTCGGTGCTCCCCGCCCCTGCCCGGTCAGCGGGTGACGCCCAGCGCCGGAAGCACCGTCTCCGCCACCCGGTAGGCCTCCTCCAGCAACGGGTTGCCGGAGAGGATGAAGGTGTCGACGCCCAGCTCCTCGAACTCCTTGAGGCGCTGGACGACCTGGGCCGTCGAGCCGACGACCGCGGTGCCCGGCCCCGGCCGGAACAGGCTCATCCCCGGCCACATGTTGGGGTGCGTCTCCAGCTCCCGGGCGTGCGCCGGGACCTTGCCGCCGTGCTGGCGGAACTGGCGCTGCCACCCCACGCCGTCCTCCCCCGCCCGGTCGCCGAGCTGCCGGGCGTACGTCGCCCCGCTCGTCACATCGAGGAGCCGGTCGGCCGCCGCCCAGGCCTCGTCCTCGGTGTCCCGGACGATGAGGTGGAGCCGGAGCCCGATCCTGAGCGTGCGGCCGTACGCCGCGGCCCGTGCCCTGACCCGCTCCAGCTTCTCCTTGAGCAGGTGCGGGGGTTCGCCCCAGGTGAGGAAGACGTCGACGTGCTCGGCCGCCATCTCGATCCCGGGGGCGGACGAGCCGCCGAACCAGAGCGGGATGTGCGATTCCTGGACCGGCCGCAGCTCCCTGAAGGACGCGCCCGCGTTCTTCAGGTCGTAGAAGCGGCCCTTGTGGTCGAAGACCTCACCCGCCGTGAGCCGCTTCACGATCGACCAGTACTCGGCGCTCAGCTCGTACCGCTCGTCGTGCTCGACGTGGAGTCCGTACTCCTGGAGCGATTTGGTGGAGCCGTTGACGACGTTGAAGCGGAGCCGGCCGCCGAAGAGGTGGTCGAAGCTGAGTGCCATCTTGGCGAGCAGGGTGGGCGAGATCAGCCCGGGGTGGACGGCCAGCAGGGGCTTGAACGCGGTGCTGGTGGAGGTGGCCAGCGCGCTGCCGAGCGGCCACACGTCGTACAGGTCGGTGGCGAGCAGCGCACCGCTGTAGCCGAGGCGTTCGACCGTGCCGGCGAGCTGGGCGAGGTAGCCGAGGTCGACCGGGCGCCGGCCCTCGGGTTCCCAGGGGTAGGCGCCTTCGCGCGGGATGACGTACCAGAGGACTTCGGTCGCCATGTCGTCATACCGCCTTGTCCGCGCCGGAGCCGACACCCTCGCCGGCACCGGCGAGGGCGTGGGCCACGGTGACCGGGCGGTCGATGAAGCCGGTGCGGTGGAAGATGTCGGCCGCTTCCTGTTGCTCCGCGACGAAGGCGTCGGTGACCGGCTCGATCCGCCACGGCAGGGTGCGCAGCGCGGTCTCCCAGTCGTCGGCGCTTCCGCCGAGGTCGGCGGCGGCGATCTCGGCCGCCCGGCGGGGATGGGCCGCCGCCCAGTCGTCGGCCCGCTGGAGGGCGCGGGTGAGCGCCTCGACGACCTCGGGGCGGCTCTCGGCCAGGTCGCGGCGTGCGAAGAAGACGGAGCGGTCGGTGATCACGTCGCCGGTGCGGATCAGGGTGCGCAGTCCGCCGGTGCGGCGGGCCGCGGCCAGTTGGGCGCCCTGGGCCACCCAGGCGGCGATGGCGCCGGTGCGCAGCAGTTCCTCGCTGTCGTCGGCGCTGCGGACGGCGGTGATGTCGTCGGCGTAGGAGAGCCCGGCGTCGTCGAGCGCCTTGGCGACGAGGTGGGTCTGCCAGGAGCCGATCGCGAGGTGGACGGTGGCGCCCTTGAGGTCGGCGACCGTCCGTACGGGGCTGTCCTCGGGGACCAGGAGCGCGCCGTGTTCGGGGCGCGGGGCGGAGACGGCGGTGTAGACGATGTCGTGGCCGGCGGCCTGGGCGGTGACCGGCGGGGTGGAGCCGGTGCCGCCGAAGTCGATGACGCCGCGGCTGAGGAGTTCGCCGGTGCGGACGCCGTTGGTGTACGGGTGGAAGACGACGCTCTCGCCGAGCGGGGCCAGTTCCTCCTGGGCGAGGCCGAGCCGGGTGAGGTGGTACAGGTGGTAGAGGGACGGGTTGCTGCTGTGCACACCGATGGTGATGGTCATTCAGATCACTCCGACTTCGGTACGTTCGGGGGCGGTTGAGGGCTGCGGGGTCGTCGCGACCCCGAGGTCGTCGAGGAGGCGTCGGCGCAGCGCTCCGAAGGCGGGGTCGCCGGGGTCGCGCGGCCGGTCGACGGTGACCGGTTCGTCGGTGACGAGCCGGCCGTCGCGCAGTACGGCGACCCGGTCGGCGAGCCGTACGGCCTCGTCCACGTCGTGGGTGACGAGGAGGACGGCGGGCCGGTGCTTCCGGCACAGCTCACCCACCAGGTCCTGCATCTTCAGCCGGGTCAGGGCGTCGAGTGCGGCGAACGGCTCGTCGAGCAGCAGCAGTTCGGGTTCGCGGACCAGGGCGCGGGCGAGGGCGACCCGCTGCGCCTCGCCGCCGGAGAGGGTGGCGGGCCAGGCGTCGGCGTGCCGTTCGAGACCGACCTCGGCCAGGGCCCGCAGCCCGTGCCCGGAGCGGCCGCGCGGCAGGGCCACCGTCACATTGGCGAGGACCTTCTTCGACGGTACGAGGCGGGGTTCCTGGAAGACGACGGTACGGGCCTCGGGGACGAGGACCTCTCCGCCGTCGGCTCCGTCGAGTGCGCCCAGGATGCGCAGCAGGGTCGTCTTGCCGCTGCCGCTCGCGCCGAGCAGGGCGACGAACTCGCCCCGTGCGATGTCGAGCCGGAGGCCGTCGAGCACGGCACGGTCGCCGAAGACGCGCCGCAGTTCCCTCACGCGTACGGCGGGCCGGGGGGCGGGGTCGGTCATCGGGTGGCTCCCTGTGTGGTGCGCCAGGGCATCAGTACGCGTTCCAGCAGCCGTACGACCATGTCGGCGGTGAGTCCGAGCAGCCCGTAGACGAGGATGCAGACGGCGAGGATGTCGGTGCGGGCGTAGCTCTGTGCCTGGGACATCAGATATCCGATGCCGGCCGTGGCGTTGATCTCCTCGGCGGCGATCAGGGCGATGACGCTGAGGGTCATGGACAGCCGCAGCCCGGCGAGCAGGGACGGCAGGGCCCCGGGCAGGACGACTTCGCGTACGAGGGCGAAACGGCCCATGCCGAAGCTGCGCATGGCCTCGACGAGTTTGGGGTCGGTGTTGCGTACCCCGCTCGATGTCGACACGTACATCGGGAAGGTGGTGGCGACGGCGATCAGAAGGATCTTCGCGGTCTCGTTGATCCCGAACCAGACCATGAACAGGGGCACCAGGGAGAGGAACGGAATGGTGCGCAGGGTCTGGATGGAGGAGTCGAGGAGTTCGTCGCCGAGGCGGGTGAATCCGGTGGTGATGCCGAGGACGAGTCCGGCGGCGAGCCCGATGAGGAGGCCGAGTCCGGAGCGGGTGAGGGAGGTGGTGAGTGCGTCGGGCAGCTGCCCGTTGCCCCACAACTCCCCCACCGCGCGCAGCACTTCACCGGGCGATGCGAGTACGTCGGGGGTGAGGACTCCGGTGGCGGACGCCGCCCACCACAGGACGAGGAGGGCGATGGGGCCGAGTGCCCGGACGGTGGCGGAGTAGGTGCGGCCGCGGCCCCTGCGCCGTTGCGGGCGGGGCCGGACGAGGCCCTGGTGCGCGGTGGTCCCGCTCATTTCAGCTTCTCGATGTCGAGGAGGTGGGTGGCGACGTCGACCTTGTCCGGGGTGACCTTCTGCTCGGCGTAGAAGCCGGCGACGTCCTCGAAGCGTTCGATGTCCTGCGGTCCGATGGCATCGACCGTGCCGCCCTCGCGGGTGAACGCGGTCTGGACCTCCTTCGCCTTTCCGGTGACGGCGGTCGGCCCGACATCGGTGAAGACGTTCAGATACGCGGCCGGGTCCTGCTTCTCCTTGGCGCTGGCGTCGTGGAGGTACCGGTACAGCGCCTTGACGACCCCGGGGTGCTGCTCGGCGAAGCCGGTGCGTACGGCGTTGAGGCTGTAGTTGTCGGAGCCGATCGCGGCGCCGTCGGCGACGAAGTGCGCCTTGCCGCTGCCGATCTCGGCCACGGCGTACGTCGCCCAGACCGCCCAGGCGTCGACCTTGCCCGCGTTGAACACGGCGGCCGTCTGGTCGGGCCGCAGATAGACCCGCTCGACCTTCTCGGCGGGGATGCCGGCCTTGGCGAGTGCCTTCAGGAGCAGGTATTCGCCGGTGCCGCCCTGGTTGACGGCGACCTTCTTGCCGACCAGGTCGGCGACCGATCCGATACCGGAGCCGTTCTTCACGAGGATGCCCTCGCCGGCCGCGTCCGGGTCGACGGCGGTGAAGAACTTGAAGCCGGGGCGCTGGGCGAGCGAGGTGATGCCGGAGGTGATGGAGCCGGTGGCGATGTCGAGCTGGTTGGCGTTCATCGCCTGGGCGGCCGGGGCGAAGGGTCCGGCGCTTCCGGTCCAGCGCACCTTGGCGCCGGCCTTCGCGAGCGCCTTGTCGAGGCTGCCGTCCTTCTTGCCGAGGGCGAGCACTCCGGAGTTGCCGGGGTCGGGGATGCGGATCTCGACCGTGCCCCCGGCGCCGGAGCCGCTGTCGGCCTCGGACGAGCCGCAGGCGGTGAGGGCGAGGAGTGCGGTGGCCGTGAGGAGCGCGGGGGCGGCGGCCGTGCGCAGTGGTCGGGGAAGGTTCATGGTGTCGGGGGTCCTCACAACTCGGGGGCGAAGGCGCGGTGGGCGGGGCGGGAGGCGGCCAGTGCGGTGGCGCGGCGCAGCGGCTCGGGGTCGGCCCAGGCCGTGATGTCGACGGGTTCGGGCAGGAAGCCGTGGGCGCGCAGCCCGGCCTCCTGCTCGGCGAGCAGGCTCAGTCGGTCCGGGGAGAGACCGGGGTGGAGGGTGAGATGGGTGCCCGGCCGGTAGGCCCCGGTGACGCCCTCGGCGCCCGCGCCGGTCTCGGCGCCGAGGATCCGGTCGACCTCGGCGGGCTGTTCGGCGGCCCAGTCGGCGGCCCTGAGCAGGACGGCGAGGAAGCGGTCGACGAGGCCGGGGTGGTCGTCGAGGAGCTGTTGGTGGACGGTGATGGGGCGCGGGGTGCCGTTGTTGACGCGGAACCGGCGGTCGGCCAGTTCGTCGAGTTCGACGGCGACCTCCGCACCGGCCCGCCGGGCGGCCTCGACGGCCAGGGCGCCCTTCACGTACACGGCGTCGACGTCGCCGCGCCGCAGCGCCGCCAGCTCGGGACCCCACTGGTCCCGGTGTCCGGCGGCGGGCACGTCGACGAACGTGGCGTCGTCCGGCCCGAGTCCGGCGGTGGCGAGTGCGCCCTCGAAGCCGCGCAGGGCCATGGCCCGCCAGAAGTCGATGGCAATGTCGTGCACGGGTGCGGCGAGCCGCAGTCCGCGCAGTGCTTCGACGCCCCGGATCCCGGTGCCGGGACGGACCAGTACGGTCTGCCGCTCCTCGATCCAGGTGAGACCGATCAGCCGGGTCCGCTCCCCGCGTGAACGGGCCCACAGCGCGGGTACGTTGCCGCCTTCGCGGAACAGGCCCGGCAGGGCGTGGGTGTAGTGGGCGGCCCGGTCGACGCCGGGTGCGGCGTCCTGGAGGGACCGCACCTCGATTCCGTCGGGGGCGAACTCTTCGGTGAGCCACCGGCGGTCGGCGGCGATGCCGGTCGCGGTGGGTACGGGACAGCGGGTGAACCAGAGGGTCCGGGGCAGGACGGCATGCGTCATGGAGTCTTCCCGAGGGGTCGGCGAAGCGGGGGGCGCGCAGCGGGACGGTGTGGTGGGCGCGCGGCAGGTACGTCGGGGGTGTGGGACCGCGTACGGCGAAGCGCTCCGGACCGTGTCGGATCGCGGCGGAGTGAGGTGTGAAAGGGGCTGCGGGGGGAGCGGTCAGCGACAGGCGGCGCTGGAGACCCGCGCCAGGTCGATGTGACGGCGCAGCGTCAGGGCGAGCGGGACCGGGGCGGCGTGGGCGGGGGGCGCTGTTCGGCGGCCGGCCATGGCACTGCTCCCTTCCGCTCGTCGGTGGTGACGTGGTGCAGACTGCCACGGACCCGGACCGGCCCACAACTCGCTTCCCATGATGTGGGATCGAGCGTGAACGGAGTGTTTCCCGGCCAGGTACCAGTCAGGAACCCGGCCAGGAATCCGTACCTTTCAACTCCCGTAATGTGGCAACCGAATGCCCCCGAGCCCCTGACGAGCGGAGAGTGGACCGACATGACCGAGGCCGCGGCAGCACGTGCTCCCGGTGGCGCCCAGGCCGTCCGGCGCGCCCTGGACGTGCTGCACTGCTTCCACGACAACGGCCCCGACCTCAGCGCCTCCGACCTCGCCCGCCGCCTCGGGCTCTCCGCCTCCACGGCGCACCGCCTGGCCCGCACCCTGCTCGGCGCGGGCTTTCTGGAGCAGGACGCCCGCACCTCCCGCTACCGGCTGGGCCCCGCCGTCACCGAGCTGGGCAGGCTCTCTTACCACCAGCGGGGCCTGCATCTGGCCGCCCCCGAGCTGACCGATCTCGCCGAACGCACCGGCGCCACGGCCGACCTGGCGCTGCGCAGCGGCCCCCACGCGGTGATCGTGGCGGGCGGTTCGGTGACGCCGAAGGTGGGGCTGCGCAGACCGCTGCACTCCACCGCGCTGGGCAAGGTCCTGCTGGCCTGGGCCCGGCCGGGCGAGGGCGGGCCCTCCTCGCTGCCCCCGCTGCCCGCGTTCACCGACCGGACGATCGTCGAACCGGCGGCCCTGGAGGTCGAGTTGGCGAAGGTGCGGTCCGACGCCTACGCGCTCAACGACGGCGAGTCGGCGCACGGGGTGCGGACCCTGGCGGTCCCGGTCCTGGACGGCGCCGGTCATGCCCGCTTCGCCCTGGCGGTCCGGGCCACCCCGTCCGTGATCACGGACGCGCGCACCGACTGGTTCCTGTCGCAGGCCCGCTCCTGCGCGCGGGCCCTGGAGGTCCTGCTGCTCTCCCCGGCCGAGCGCCGTCCGCCGAGGCCCTGAGCAGCCCGGTCTGTCGGTGCCGCGTGGCACGATAGGACGCGTCCGGGGCAGGTGCCGGGCAGGACGGCAGCCGGGCTGCGCGGACAGAGGGACGTACATGACACAGGCCGGAGCGACGGAGGACGGGGCGCCCACGGGTAGGGCCGCGCGCGAGCTGCTGACGCGGGCCGAGCGGCTGCTGGAGACGGCGCGCGCCGTGCCGGCCGATCACACCCGTGCCGTCGATGCCGTGCACACCGCGCTGAAGCCGCTGCTCGACTCCCTCGTGCGCCGGGAGCTCGCCACGATCCCGGCCTCCAGGCTCAAGGACGTCACCGAGGGCAGGCTGCGGATCGGCGCGGTCGAGCAGGCCGGGTTCACCACCGTCGGCCAGGTCCACGAGACCAGCCGCTACGAGCTGCGCCAGATCCCCGGGGTCGGTGCGCAGACCGCCGACCAGGTGCTGGCCGCGGCCGGGCAGATCGCCCACGCGGTGCGGGACACCGTCGCGGTCCGGATAGACGTGGACGCCCCGGACGACGCCACGACCGCTCTGGTCGTCGCACTGCACCGGCTGGTCGAGGCCGGTCCCGACGTGCGGCGGGCGGTGGCCGCCGCGGGCCGGCTCGTCGGGCGCCTCGAACCCCTGCTGGCCGCCGCGGGACCGGCGCGGGGGCGGCTGCGCATGGTGTTCACCCGGCGCCAGGCCCGCTCCCGGGCGCTGGAGGCGGTCGCCGAGGTGCGGGCCGTCGTCGCCGAGGCCGACGAGCGGGGACTGCCCCTGCTGTTCGGGCAGGTCTCGGTCGATCTGCTGCGGGGCGCGGAGTCGGACGTCGCGGCCTGGGTGGACTTCGAGCTGCGCTCGGCCGAGTACTACAGCCTGATCGCCGAGCTGTCCGGCACCGGACCGGACCGGGACGCGGCCGAGGGGTTCCTGCCGTCCGGGATGGCGGACCGGGTGCGCGGTCTGCGGCTGGACGACGCCCATCTTCGGGTCTCGCTGCGCGGCTACCAGTCGTTCGGCGCCCGGTTCGCGCTCGCGCAGAAGCGGGTGATCCTCGGTGACGAGATGGGGCTCGGCAAGACCGTGCAGGCCATCGCCGCGCTCGCGCACCTCTCGGCGCGGGGCGAGACGCACTTCCTGGTGGTCTGCCCGGCGAGCGTGCTGATCAACTGGGCGCGCGAGATCCGTGCCCGCTCCACCCTGCGCACCCTGCCGGTGCACGGCCCCGAGCGGCAGTCCGCCTTCGACGAATGGCGTCGCGGCGGCGGGGTCGCCCTCACCACGTTCGACGCCCTGCACACCCTGCCGGCCGCCCCGGACTGCGGCACCCGGCCCGGCATGCTGGTGGTCGACGAGGCCCATTACGTCAAGAACCCCGCCACCCGCCGGTCCCGGGCCGTGTCCGGCTGGACGCAGCACACCGAACGGGTGCTGTTCCTGACCGGTACGCCCATGGAGAACCGCGTCGAGGAGTTCCGCAGCCTGGTCCGTCACCTCCAGCCGGAGCTGGCCCCCTCGATACACACCACCCACGGGGCCGCCGGTTCGCTCGCCTTCCGAAGGGCGGTCGCCCCGGCCTATCTGCGGCGCAACCAGGTGGATGTGCTGACCGAACTCCCGGCGCTGGTGCAGGTCGACGAGTGGGAGGAGCTCAGCCCGGAGGATCTCGACGCCTACCGCGAGGCGGTGGGTGCCGGGCACTTCATGCGGATGCGCCGGGCCGCGTACGCCCGGCCCGCGACGTCCGCGAAGCTGAACCGGCTGCGCGAGCTGGTGGCCGAGGCCGCGGCCAACGGCCTGAAGGTCGTGGTGTTCTCCTACTTCCGTGACGTGCTCCAGACGGTCGGACAGGCCCTGGATTCACCGGTGTTCGGCCCGTTGTCGGGGAGCCTCGCGGCCGACCGCCGCCAGCGGCTGATCGACGATTTCGCTGCCGTGGACGGCCATGCCGTTCTGCTCAGCCAGATCCAGGCGGGCGGAGTCGGACTGAACATGCAGTCGGCCTCGGTGGTCATCATCTGCGAGCCGCAGATCAAGCCGACGATGGAGCACCAGGCGGTGGCCCGCGCCCATCGGATGGGACAGATACGGACCGTCCAGGTGCACCGGCTCCTCGCGGCCGACAGCGTCGACGAACGGATGCTGGACATCCTGGCCCGCAAGGAGCGGCTGTTCGACCTGTACGCGCGGCGCAGCGACGTCGCCGAGACGACGCCGGACGCGGTGGATGTGTCGGACGGGGCGCTGGCCCGCCGCATCGTCGAGGAGGAACAGCTGCGGCTGGCGACCGGGGCGGACGCCCCGGCGCTGGAGGTGCCGGAGGGCTGACGCCGTCGGGACGTACGCGCCCGACGGCGTCCCGGCGCCGCGGACCCGCCGTGTCAGGAGCGGTGTGCCGCCGGATCGTGCGCAGCGGTGTCCTTCGCCGGTTCCTTCGCCGTTTTCTTCGCCGTTTTCTTCGCCGCACCCTCGGATGCCGTGCCGTGGGCCGCCTTGTGGTGCGGTTCGTACCCCGGCACGGTGCCGTCCGGCTTGGCGACCAGCAGCAGTCCGGCCATGCCCATGTCGGAGTGGCTCTGCACATGGCAGTGGTACATCCAGGCGCCCGCACCCACGTGTTCGCCCGCGACGACCTGGAAGCCGAAGGAGTCCGCCGGGCCGACGATCTTCGTGTCGATGACCCGGCTCGGATCGTCGGGGCCGGTGAGCAGCCCGGTCCGGTTGTCCGCCCAGCGATGACCGTGGATGTGGAACGTGTGGTAGTACTCGCCGTGCGTGATCATGACGACTTCGAGCCGGTCCCCCACCGTGGCCTCGAAGTTCGGGCTCTCGTGGGCCGGTCTGTTGTTGATCGTCATGTCGTTGAAGACGATCGTGATCGTCTTGTCCGGCAGGATGTCGCCCTTGCGCCGGACGATCAGCGGACCGTAGAGGCCCTTGCGGATGCCGCCGGTGCCGTGATCGGTGCCGACGACATGGTCGTGGTAGTGCCAGTAGCCCGCGCTGCCCGGCTGCCAGGTGCCGTCCTTGCGCCGGCCGGGGGCATGGGTGCGCCAGGTGTAGGTACGGGTGGCGCCGGGTTCGACGATGCTCCTGTTCATCCGGGTGCCGTCGCTCGCGATGTCGTAGTCGACGCCGTGCGCGTGGAGGCTGGCCGCCACATCCGTCGTGTTCTCGAACTCGATGTGCAGGGTGTCGCCCTCGTTGATCTCGATGAGCGGGCCCGGGACCGATGCCTTGCCCTTCTCCAGGCCGTACCCGAGCTGACCGTCCGCCAGTTTCTCGGCGTACAGCTTGAGATGGCGGACCACACCGCCGGCCGGGGCGGTCTCCACCGCGGGTTCCGCCGAGCTGGCCTCGATCGCACCGAGGGACAACGATGTCAGGCCGGTCGTGGCCGCCACTCCGCCGCCGACCAGCAGCCGCCGGTTGAAGCTCCTTCTGTCCATGCCGAACTCCCCACCGATCCAAGGAATTTGGAGCGCCGAGCCGCCCCGGACGGGCCATACCGTAGCCGGAGGACTCCCGTTTATCCACAGTCAGGACAAAGTTCGTGCGATTGCTGCCATAGCTATTGGCGGACCACGAAAAGAGGTCTAGCTTCATGCGCTGTTGCAGTGACCAAAGAGGGGTGGGTGACCACATGCAGCGCGCACCACATCACAGGTCCAGATCGCGACGCGGACTCGCGGCGGGCCTCGCGGCCGGCGCACTGACCGCTTCCCTGCTCGGCGCCAGCACGGCCGAGGCCAGGCCCTATCCGGAGCCGCCCGGCTCCCTGGCGACAACGTTGTCCCTGCCGTCGCCGCCGGGCGGCGCCGACGTCAAGGTACTGGTGTTCCACGCCTCGGCCACCGAGGAGTCCCCGACGGTGGACGCCGGGATCGCGGCGATCGAGAAGATCGGCCTCACCGGCCCGGAGTCCGGCCGGTTCAAGACCGTCGCCACCGACGACCCGGCGGTCTTCACCAACGGCAAGAGGCTCGGCAAGTTCAACGCCGTGGTCTTCCTGACCGGCGGCGGCGACGTCCTCGACCCGGAGCAGGAGGCCGGCCTGGAGGCGTACATGGAAGCGGGCGGCGGCTTCCTCGGCATCCACGACGCCGCGCGCACCGAGCCGTACTCGGACTGGTTCACCGGCCTGGTCGGCGCCCGCCCGGCCGCCGACAGCCCGGCCGCCGTACAGCGTGCGACGGTCGAGATCGGTGACCGGCAGCATCCGGCGACCAAGAACCTCCCGCTGGAGTGGAAGCGCCCCGACAAGTGGCTGAACTGGACGAAGAACCCGTCCGGCGACGTGCACACCGTGGCCCGGGTCCGCGAGATCACCTACAAGCCCGGCGCGAGTGCCAACGGCTGGGACCACCCGGTCTCCTGGTGCCGCGACTACGACGGCGGCCGGTCCTTCTACACGGCGATGGGCGGTACCGCCGACAGCTTCGCGGAGACCGACTTCCGCGACCATCTGCGCGGCGCGCTGGACTGGACGACCCGGATCTCGCAGGCCGACTGCAAGGCGACGATCGACTCCAACTACAAGGCCGAGCGCGTCACCCAGCCCAACCAGCCGGGGCAGAACGACCAGATCGGCGAGCCGCACGGCCTGGTCACCGCCCCCGACGGACGGGTGCTGTACATCGGGCGCGGCGGCGCCGACAGCAGCAGGCCGGTCGTCACCGACTGGAACGACCCGGACATCGGCAAGGGTCTGGGACAGATCCACGTCTACGACCCGAAGACCAGGAAGGTCACCCTCGCCGGTGAGCTGACGATCTTCGGCAACAAGGGCGGCGGCGACGAACTGATCAAGGTCGAGGAGGGGCTGCTCGGCATCGAGCTGGACCCGGACTTCGAGAAGAACGGCTGGGTGTATCTGCACTACACCCCGCACTCGAAGCTGGACCGTGACAAGCAGATGGCGGTGCGCCAGGTCTCCCGCTTCACCATGGACCTGACCACGAACAAGCTGGACCTGTCGTCGGAGAAGGTGCTGCTGCACTGGCCTGTCCAGGTCCACAGCTGCTGCCACGCGGGCGGCGGGATGGCCTGGGACTCCAAGGGCAACCTGTACATCGCGACCGGTGACAACAACTCCTCCGGCTTCAGCGACGGTTACTCCGGGAACAACCCGCAGCCGAACTACAAGGGCGTCTCGTTCGCCGATGCCCGCCGCACCGCGGGCAACACGAACAACCTCAACGGGAAGATCCTGCGGATCCACCCCGAGGACGACGGCACCTACACTCTGCCCGAGGGCAATCTCTTCACCGGCAAGGAGCCCGACGAGGGCGGCGGCAAGACCCGGGGCGAGATCTATGTGATGGGCGTGCGCAACCCGGCCCGGATCTCCGTCGACAGGTCGACGGACACGCTGTACGCGGGCTGGGTCGGCCCCGACGCGGGCGCGCCCTCCACCACCTGGGGTCCGGCCAAGTACGACACGTTCGCCGCGATCACGAAGGCGGGCAACCACGGCTGGCCGTACTGCATGGGCAACAAGCAGCCCTACCGGGACCGCAATCTGCCCGACCCCACCAAGCCGCTCGGCTGGTACGACTGCGACCATCCCAAGAACGAGTCGCCGAACAACGACGGCCTGGTGAACCTGCCGCCGGTCACCGCCAACACCATCTGGTACTCGCCGCAGGGCGGCGGCGTGGACTACCCGCGCGACGCCAACGGCATCCCGAGCTACAAGGTCGAGGACCAGAAGCAGTTGCTGCCGTGGCTCAAGGGCGGCGGCCAGGCCACGATGAACGGCCCGGTCTACCGGTACGACGCGGCGAGCACCAGCGCCGACAAGTGGCCCTCCTACTGGGACGGCAAGTGGTTCGTCGGTGACTTCTACGACGACACCCAGCCCCGGCACGCCGTGCTCACCGACCCGAAGACGGTCGGCAAGGGCGGCCTGCCGACCCACGCCGAGTCGCTGCGGAAGATCATTCCGGTCGGGGCGGACGGCATCCGGAACCTGATGGACTGGAAGTTCGCCCCGGACGGTTCGCTGTACGTCCTGGACTACGGGCGCGGCTTCTTCACCTCCGACTCCAAGTCCGCGCTGTGGCGTGTGACGTACAAGGGCGGCGGTCCGACCCCGGCCGCCGGGGATCTGGCCAGGAAGGCGGCAGTGCAGTGAGACATCGTCCGGTTCTCTCCCGAAGGCGGTACCGCCCCGCCAGGCTGTGGCTCGCGCTGCTGGGTTCGTTCCTGATGGTGCTGGGGCTGACCTCGACGGCGGCCTACGGCCGTACGGCGGCTCCCGGGGAAGCGGATGCGGCGGCCGAGCAGGTTCTCACCTGGACCGCGGGCGACCCCATCGACCACTATCTGTCCGCCCCGAAGACCGCGGTGGCCGGCAGGGCGACCATCGTCTTCGAGAACAGCGCGGCGACCGGCAACACCACCGGGATGCCGCACACCCTCACGTTCAGCGTCTCGGACCCGGAGTTCAACAACGATGTCGCGCTGAACATCCTGGCCAACCCGGGCGACGACCAGGGTGGCAAGCACACCGCCGAGGTCACGCTCACCCCCGGCCGGTACTTCTACCACTGCACCATGCCGGGGCACGAGGCGATGCAGGGCATTCTCACCGTGACCGACGGCGGTGGCGGCGAGGACACCACGGCGCCCGGCACGTCGGCGAAGGTGGACGGTGACAAGAACGCCGACGGCGCGTACATCGGTCAGGCGACGGTCACCGTCTCGGCGACCGACGACGGTTCCGGCGTCGACACCGTCGAGTACGCGGTCGGGGCGGACGGCGCCTGGCAGCCGTACACCGCACCGGTCGTGGTCGACGAGGTCGGTCCGCACACGATCCGCTACCGGGCCACCGACAAGGCCGGCAACGCGGCGGCGGAGAAATCGGTCGACTTCGCGGTCGCCGCACCGCCGACGGACGACAAGACCCCGCCGGAGACCTCGGCGACCGTGTCCGGCGAGAAGGACGACCAGGGGCGGTACCTGGGCATGGCGACGGTCACCGTGACCGCCTCCGACACCGGGTCCGGCGTCAACACCATCGAGTACGCGGTCGGGGCGGACGGCGCCTGGCAGCCGTACACCGCACCCGTGATGGTGCACGAGACCGGTACGCACACGGTCCGCTACCGCGCCACCGACAAGGCCGGCAACGCGGCGGCGGAGAAATCGGCCGACTTCACCGTGGTCGCACCGCCGACGCAGGACAAGACCCCGCCGGAGACCTCCGCCAAGGTCGAGGGCACCAAGAACTCCGACAACGCCTACATCACCAGCGCCAAGGTGACCCTCACCGCGACCGACGCGGAATCGGGCGTGGACAAGGTCGAGTACTCGCTCGACGGCGGCCCGTACCTCGCGTACACCACCACCGTCATCGTCGACCGGGTCGGCTATCACACCGTCGCCCACCGGGCGACGGACAAGGCCGGCAACACATCCGTGGCGAAGCAGGTGTCGTTCACCGTCGCGGAGAGCGGGGGCGTACCGGCGCCGAACTGCCCGGAGTTCGACGAGCGGCTCACCGTCATCGTCGGCACGGTCGACACCGGTGTCCCCAACCGCATCACGGGCAACCGCTGCACCATCAACGAGCTGATCGAGGACGAGAAGGACTGGTCCTCGCACGCGCTGTTCCTCAAGCACGTGGACGGTGTCCTCGACAAGCTGCTCACCGCGGGTGTGATCGACGCCCGTGAGCACAAGAAGATCTACCGGGCGGCCAAGCAGTCCGGCATCGGCGAGCCGGGCCAGGACGAGGGCTACCGGAAGCTCTTCGACGGCACGGCCGAGTCGCTGGCCAAGTGGCAGCAGGTCGGCGGCGGGAAGTTCGGTCTCAACGCGGACGGCTCGATCACCAGCTCCACGACCGTGGACGGCATGGGGATGCTCTGGTTCCCGGGCCGGCAGTACGGCGACTTCTCGCTCAAGCTCCAGTGGCGCGACGACGCCCCCGGTGCGGGCAACGCCAACGGCGGTGTCTTCGTCCGCTTCCCGAACGTCCACGACAACCCGGAGGAGTCCCGCCCGGAGTGGGTCGCCATCAAGTACGGCCATGAGGTGCAGATCCTCGACAGGCCGGACGGCGACATGTACAAGACCGGCTCCGTCTACGGCTTCGACCGGGTCGGCCTGGCCGGCGCCGGGGTCACCCCCAAGGGCACCTGGAACGACTACGAGATCCGGGTGGTGGACCAGCACTACTCGATCTACCGCAACGGTGTCCTGCTGAACGAGTTCGACAACGACCGCGGCCAGGTCTTCGAGCCGCCGCGGGGCGACGACCCGGGCACCGACGGCAGGCGGTACTCGTCCGGCTACATCGGACTCCAGGTCCACAGCACCTCGGACGTCATCTCGTACCGCGACATCCGTATCAAGGAGCTGTAGCCCGGGACCGGTTCAGGTGGCCGTGGCCGCATGCTGAGGCATGTGGTCACGGCCTCCCGGGTGCCGGTGGCGCCACACCCAGAACACCGTGCAGGAGACCACCGCCCAGGCGCCCAGCACCAGATACGGAAAGATCCGCTGGTGGCCCTGGTAGTACACCGCGGTGTGCTGGGCGTTGACGGACGCGCCCGGCGGCAGCCAGCGTCCGATGTGCCCGAGCACGGACGGCAGGAGCGGCCAGGAGACCGCCCCGCCGGACGACGGGTTCCCCAGGAGCACCATCACTCCCCAGGTCGGGATCATCGCCCAGCGCCCCATCAGGGTGTTGAACATGGAGAAGACCATGCCCGAGGTGAACATCGTGAACGCCAGGATCATCCAGGACTCGAAGAACGGCAGGTCCACCGCGCCCAGCCACCAGTCCACCACCGCGGCGATGGCGAAGCCGCCGAGCAGCGAGTAGCCGATGGTGAAGGCGATCCGTTCCAGCGGGATCAGGGCGCGGGCGTGCACGCTCAGCTGGATCGCGCCGACGAAGCCGATGATGACCGCGGCGAGCGAGATGTAGAACAGGGCGAGACCGCGCGGGTCGCCGCGTTGCAGGGGCTTGATGTCCCGCACGGCGACCGGCTCCCCGGTCTCGGCCCCCACCTTCACCGCGGACTCCGCGAGCAGCTGGGCGACCGCGGCACCGGAGGCGCTCGCCACGTCCAGCGAGACACCGCGGTCGCCGGCCCGCATGATCGCGAAGACCTCCTGTTCCTCCAGTGCTTGACGGGCCTGCGCCCCGGTCGCGAAGACATGGATGTCGAGCGAGGCGTCGAGCGCCTTGTCCATCGCGGCGACGAACTCCTTCCCGCTCTCCGTCGCCGGCCGGCTGACCACGGCGGCCGGGATCCGGTGCGGGGTCGGGTTGGCCATCGCGTAGGTGTAGGAACCGGCGAAGAGCCCGGCGGCGGCCGCCAGGATGAACACCAGGACGGTGGCGGGGAAGTAGGGCGAGTCCTTGTAGGCGGCCCATTTCTGGCCCCGGGTGAGCGGTCTGCCGTGCGCCCCGTGCGCCCCGTGCGGCGCGGCGTGCTCCGCGTCGTCGGGCGCGCTCATCCCGCGGGGTCCTCGTCGTGCCGGGCCCGGCTCGGCTGGACACGTTTCGGCTCGCCCGGCATCTTGGGGTACTCCGGCGGGTACGGCATGTCGCCGAGTCCGCGTTCCCGCTCGTCCCGGTCCGCCAGCTCCAGCAGCCCGTCGAGCCGGAAGGCGTGGTCGTCCATGTCCGCGTGCACATCGCCCACCTCGGCGTAGCGCTTCGGCATGGTCCTGATGTCGAAGTCGCGCGGTTCGGCGTCGTCGATCTCCTCCCAGCGCAGCGGTGCGGAGACCGGGGCGTCGGGGCGCGGGCGTACGGAGTAGGCGGAGGCGATCGTGCGGTCGCGGGCCGTCTGGTTGAAGTCGACGAAGATCCGCTCGCCGCGCTCCTCCTTCCACCAGGCCGTGGTCACCCGGTCCGGCATACGGCGTTCCAGTTCCCGCCCGGCGGCGATGGTGGCCCGTCTGACCTCGGTGAACGTCCACTCCGGTGCGATCGGGACGAAGACGTGGATGCCCCGGCCGCCGGAGGTCTTGGGCCAGCCGCGCAGCCCGTGGCCGTCGAGCACGGACCGCAGCTCGTGGGCGGCGCGCACCGCGTCGGCGTAGTCCGTGCCGGGCTGCGGGTCGAGGTCGATGCGGAGTTCGTCCGGGTGGTCGGTGTCGGCGCTGCGGACCGGCCAGGGGTGGAAGGTGAGCGTGCCGAGGTTGGCCGCCCAGATGACGGCGGCGAGCTCGGTGGGGCAGATCTCGTCGGCGGGCCGGCCGCTCGGGAAGGCGATCCTGGCCGTGGGGATCCAGTCGGGAAGGTTCTTCGGGGCCCTCTTCTGGTAGAAGAACTCGCCCTCGACGCCGTCCACGAAGCGCTGCAGGGTGGTGGGCCGGTCGCGCAGGGCCCGGGTGATGCCGGCCCCCACGGCCAGGAAGTACTCGGCCACGTCCCTCTTGGTGTAGCCCCTCTCCGGGAAGTAGACCTTGTCCGGATTGGAGAGCCGTACGGCCCGTCCGCCGGCTTCGAGCTCCACTGCTTTCACCGCTGCACCCATGACGGTCACGGTAGGCCGGGCTCACATATGGCGCATATCGGGAGACTTGTGCCAGGTGATGCGTGAGAATCGGCCCATGGATCTGCCGGTGATGCCTCCCGTGAAGCCGATGCTCGCCAAGTCCGTGTCCAGGATCCCGCCGGGCATGCAGTACGAGGCCAAGTGGGACGGCTTCCGCGCGATCGTGCACCGGGACGGCGAGGAGGTGGTGATCGGCAGCCGCACCGGCAAGCCGCTCACCCGCTACTTCCCCGAACTGGTCACCGCCGTCCGGGACAATCTGCCGCCGCGCTGTGTGATCGACGGCGAGATCGTGATCGTGTACGAGGGGCGGCTCGACTTCGACCGGCTCAGCGAGCGCATCCACCCCGCCGATTCCCGGGTGCGGCTGCTCGCCGAGCAGACCCCGGCCAGTCTGATCGCCTTCGACGTCCTGGCGGTGGGAGACGATTCGCTGCTCTCCACCCGGCAGTCCGACCGCCGCGCCGTACTGGAGGCGGCCCTGTCCGGCGCCTCGGCCCCCGTCCACCTCGCCCCGGCGACCACGGACCCGGCGCTCGCCCAGGAATGGTTCGAGCGGTACGAGGGCGCGGGGCTCGACGGTGTGGTGGCCAAGCCGCTCGATCTGCCGTACCGCCCGGACACCCGGGTGATGTACAAGATCAAGCACGAGCGGACCGCGGACTGCGTGGTGGCGGGGTACCGCTTCCACCGGAGCGGTCCGGTCGTCGGCTCGCTGCTGCTCGGCCTGTACGACTCCGCGGGCGTGCTCCAGCACGTCGGCGTCTGCGCGGCCTTCTCGATGAAGCGCCGCGAGGAACTGGTCGCGGAGCTGGAGCCGCTGCGCGTCGGCTTCGCCGGTCACCCGTGGGCGGCCTGGGCCGATGCCGAGGCCCACGAGCGGGCCCGGCTGCCCGGGACGCAGAGCCGCTGGTCGGGGAAGAAGGACCAGTCGTGGGTGGCGCTGCGCCCGGAGCGGGTCTGCGAGGTGGCGTACGACCACATGGAGGGCGACCGTTTCCGGCACACCGCCCAGTTCCGCCGCTGGCGGCCGGACCGCACCCCCTCCGGTTGCACGTATGCGCAGCTGGAGGAGGTGGTGCGGTACGACCTGGCCCAGGTGCTGTCAGCCGGTGGACGCTGAGCCGGACGGTGTGGCGCACGGGTCCTCGGTGGCGCTCGGGTCGGGGTCCGGGGACTCGGCCGTCCCGGTCGGGTCGGGTGACGGTGACGGTGATTCGGTGGGGCAGCCGGGGCCCGGCTCGGTCGTGCCGGGGTCGGGGCTCGTGCCGGGGTCCGGGGTGGCCGGTCCGCTGTCGGTGGGATCGGGTGATCCGGTGCCCGGGTCGGTGGGGTCCGGGGAGAGGGTGGGGTCCGGGGAGCCGGTCGGTGATCCGGAGGGCTTCGGGGTGGTGGACGGCGAGGGCTGGTGCGAGCCGCCGGGCTGCGGGCCCACGATGATGCCGCCGTCAGGGGCACCGGGGCCGCCGACCGGGTGCTTCGGCTTGTTCGGTCCGCCCGCGCCGGGGCTCCTGGGCACGGTGCCCTTGCCGTCGGCCACCGGATGGATGCCCTTGCGGTAGAACTCCAGCCAGGACAGCACGGTGCGCAGATAGGTGTCCGAGTGGTTGTAGCTGAGGATCGCCCTGTCCAGATCGGCCTTCACCGACAGATCGCGCGGTCCGGCGCAGAGGTAGTGTCCGGCGGCCAGTGCGGCGTCGTAGATGTTGTTGGGGTCGCGGCGCCCGTCACCGTTCCCGTCCCGGCCCCAGTGGGCCCAGGTCGACGGGATGAACTGCATCGGGCCGACCGCCCGGTCGTAGCGCCGGTCGCCGTCGTACGCGCCGCCGTCGGTGTCCGGGATGTTCGCGAATCCCGCCCCGTTGAGCACCGGTCCCAGGATCGGTGAGAGCGTCGTGCCGTGGGCGTCGACCCGGCCTCCGCCCGCCTGGCCGGACTCGACCTTGCCGATCGCCGCGAGTAACTGCCACGGCAGCCGGCAGCCGGGGTCGGTCCGCCCGAGTGTGCTCTCCGCCTTGCGGTAGGCGGCGAGCACCGTGGCGGGGATGCCCGCCTCGGACCACGAGCGGGCGGCGGCCGGGCTCTGCTTCTTGCCGGCCTTCGGTGGCTTCGGCGACTGCAGCGGCGGCAGTTCGGTGTGGTACGAGTCGTCGTTGGGTACGTGCGACCACTTGACCTCGTCGGTCTCCGGACGCTCCTTCGGCGGCGCTTCGTGAGCGACGGTTCCCGGTGCCTGGGACGCGGTGAGCGCGGCCATCGCGGCGACCGCGACCGCCGTGCCGCCGAGTCCGCGGCGCATCGTGCCGTTGAACCTCATGCGTGCTCCCCTCTCCCCCCGGGTCACCGGGTGAACGTATCGATGGCGGAGATCCGCCAGGTGTCGCCGCGGCGAACGGCGTCCACGGCGAACATGGCCGCCGCGTAGGTCGTCTCGTCCGACTTGCCGGTACGGGTGTTGCTCTGGTCGGCGAAGATCAGCAGCCGGGCCCGGTCGCCGTCCAGCAGCTCCACACCGCTGTCGGTGACGGTGGTGGTCAGCACGAGCTTCTGCTTCTGCCCCTGGGCCCGGACCTGGGCGAGCATGTCCTTGTGCTGCTGCACCGCCTTGCCCACCAGATGCGTACCGGCCGCCTGTTCGGACTTCTCGGGCGAGGCGTAGTCGTAGGAGAAGACCGCACCGACGGCGTCGGCGATCTGGCCTTTCACCTCGCTGGTCCGGCCGATGTCGGTGAGGGCGGTGTTCTGCCGGGACGGCTCGTCGCGCAGGCTGCCGGCCGAGGCGAACGCCCAGGCGGCGAAGGCGCCGAGCAGCACCGTGAGGGCGCAGAGCACGGCGGGCAGCCGGACCCGGAGGCGGGAGGGCCGTTCGCCCTTCGGTTCGTTCTTCTCCGGGGCCGCTGCCGGGCCGGCGTCGTCCCCGGCCTCGTCCTGCGCGGCCTCGTCGTCGGTGCCGGTGTCCTTCGCGGACGGGTCCGGCGCCGGTGCGTCGAGTGCGGTGTCCGGGGCCGCGGTCCCGCGCGCCGGGGCGGCGGCGCGCTCCGCGGCGACGGTGGCCAGGCGGCGCTGACGGTTGACGAGGTGACGGGTCGTCGACATGTCCGGTGGTCCTCTCGGTGGCGGGGTGGGAGTCGGTGGCGTGACAGGCGGTCGGGCGACCGCCTCTCAGCCGGCCGTGTTGCCGACGGGTGCCTGGCCGAGGGCGCTGAGCTTCCACCCCTCGGAGGTACGGCTGAGCCGGCCGAGCATCCGGCTCTCCTTCACCGCGGGCTTGCCCTTCGGCGCGGTCACGGTGACCCGCAGCGCCACCATCACTCCGGCCTTCCCGGCCCGGTCGTCCAGCTCGGTCACCGCCCCGGACAGGATCCGGGCCGTGCTGACCGTCTTCGCCTCCTGGATCTGCTTCACGAACGCGTCCCGCCCGTCGACGAGTTGCTGGTGCAGATCGCCGGTGGTGGAGTCCTCCCAGCTGTCGAGTCCCTTCGCCAGCTTCCGGTGGTCCAGCGTGTTCATGTTCTGTACGGCCTGCTCCCCCGCCGCCAGTGCGTCGTCGCGCGCCTGCGCGTACGCCGCCGACTCGTCGTGCGCGGCCTCGTAGCGGGAGACTCCGCCCCAGGCCGCCGCGCCGGCCGCCACGACGGTCAGCACGACCGCCGCCGCCATCAGCGGGTTCCTCGTGATCCGTACCCGTGCCATTGCTGTCTCTCCCCTGCCGGCCGATCCGTACCGAGTTGCGCGTGTGTGGGTACTGCTATCTGGAGGTGATCTCGACCACGGTCCAGTGACCGTCCCGCAGTTGGGCGGTGACGGAGAGCTGGGCGGCGGCGGTGGTGGCCGGCTTGCCCTCGCGCTCGTAGACCTGGTCGAGGAAGACCAGCAAGTGGGCGCTGTTCTCCGTCAGCCGGGTCACCCCGGCGCGCACGACATGGGTGGTGAGGGTCAGCTTCTGGTCGGCGGACTGCTTCTCGACCTGGCCGAACAGGGCGGCGTACTGCTGGAGCGCCTTGCCCGCGAGCAGTTGCTTCGCCGACTCCTTGGTGACGGCGGTGGCCTGCGGGCTGTAGGAGAAGACCTTGCCGAGCGCGTTGCTGACATCTCCCGCGACCCGGGTCGTCGCCTCGCTGTCGGTCAGTGCGCGGTTGGCGGTGGCGGGGGTGTCGCGCAGCGCTCTGCCCTGGGCGAAGAGCACCCCGCCGGCCACGAGGAGCACGACGGCCAGGACCGCCGCCACGACGCGGGGCCACCGCCGGGCGGGGGCGGGCGGGTCCGGCTGCCCCTCGTCGGTGACGGCACCGGGCTCCGCCGCGGCCTCCTCGTGTTCCTCGACGTCCCGCGCGTCCACGTCCGTGCTCACGACCGCCGAACCTCCCCGCTGTTTCATGCGCCGCTCCCGACCGGGATCGCGGTGAGCGCCTTGACCTTCCAGCCGTCCGCGGTCCGGGACAGTGTGGCCTCGAAGCGCTTGCGTTCGGTGCCGCTCCTTCCGGTGCGCGGGGTGACCTCGACATCGACGGTCGCGATCAGCTCCGCCGTCCCGGTCCGCTCGTCGAGCGCGGTGAGCGCCGCGTCGGTGACCTTCCCGCGTGCGGTGGCACCGGACTTGGTCAGCTCCTTCGCGTCCTTGCTCCGGGTGCGTGCGAGCTGGTCGTGGAGCGGACCGGTCGAGGAGTCGAGCCAGGCGCCGAGCCCGGCGTCCACGGTCCGGGCGTCCTTGGCGTCGAGGCTGTTCAGCCGGGCCAGGTGGTGCTTGCCGTCGGCCAGCGCGGCATCGCGGCTCTTCGCGTACGCCAGGCTGTCGTCGCCGCGCGCCTGGGCGTACGACCAGCCGCCGAGGGCGCAGATCAGTACCGCGGCGAGCAGCGCCGCCCAGCCGGTCAGGGTCCTGGTCCGGGGCGTCATCGGCCGCCTTCCTGTCCGAGTCCGAGCAGTCCGGCCATGCCGTCGTCGGCGGCCGGGGCCCGGCCGGTGACACCGAGCGCCCCCGGGAGCCGCTTCTCGGATCCGTTCCCCAGCAGCATCGAGCCGGGCCGGGCGGGCTCGGGCACGGCGCCGCCCTCCGGCGCGTTGGCGCTGCCGCGGACGTTGATGCCGGTGCCGGGCGAGGAGGTGCAGCGGGCCTTGGTGTTGACGGACGGGCCGGCCGAGGTGTCCAGGCCGCTGCGGTAGACGGTGCCGCCGTATCCGGCGGTGCAGGGCAGGGGTTCGAAGAAGGTGACCGACATGCCGAACCGGGCGCCCTTCTCGTCGATCGCGCTGGATCCGGCGGCGGCCACCGCGGGGAGTTTCACCAGGAGTTCCTCGATGCCGCGCTGGCGGGTGACGGCGACCTCGGAGGTGGTGAGGAGGTTGGCGACGACGACGCCGAAGCTCGGGTCGAGATCCCGCAGCAGTCCGCTGATCTGTCCGGTCGCGTCGGGGGCGACCGCGATCAGCTTGCGCAGATCGGTGTCGGATCCCTTGAGCTGTGCGGCCAGTTCCTTGGCGCCGGATGCGAAGCCCTTGAGTGCTTCGCCCTGTTCGGCCTGGGTGCGCAGTACGGTCCGGCCGTCGGCCATCAGCCGGGTGTTGACGGGCAGGGCGTCGTCGGCCGCCTGTACGAACTCGCTCCCGGTGTCCAGCAGTACCTGGAGGTCGTCGCCGCGTCCCTCGAACGCGGTGCCGAACTCGTCGACGACCGTGCGCAGGGATTCCAGGTCGACCGAGCCGGCCAGGTCGTTGACGCTGGTGAGGACGTTGGTGACGGGGGCGGGGACGGTGGTGTCGGCCTGGTCGATGACGGAGCCGTTCGCCAGGTACGGGCCCTCGGTGCGGGTGGGCCGCAGGTCGACGTACTGCTCGCCGACCGCGGAGAGACTGGCGACCACGGCCTTGAGCCCGTCGGGGATCTTCGGGGCGTCCTTCTCGATGCGCAGTTCGGCCTCTACCCCGTCGTCGGTGAGCTCGATCGGCCCGACCCGGCCCACCGAGACACCGCGGTAGGTGACGTTGGAGTGGGTGTACAGCCCTCCGGTGCGCGGGAGTTGGACCTTGACGGTGTAGTAGCTGCGCAGGCCGATGTAGTGGCCGAGGTCGGCGTAGCGCACTCCGAGGTAGCCGAGTACGAGCACCGCGATGATCAGGAAGGAGATGTTCTTGAGCCGGATGGCGAGGGTGATCATCGGCTGCTCCCGTTCGTGCCCGCCGTCGGTACCGCGGGGAGGGGCAGCGGCAGCGCCCGGCTGGTTGTGCCGGTCCCGGTCCCGGTTGTGCCGGTCCCGGTCCCGGTCCGCGGCGGGACCGCCGGGACGATCGGCGGGACGATCTGTGTGCCGGGCATGGCCGTCACATCCAGGTAGACGTTGAGGTAGTCGCCCTTCACCCCGCGCAGCACCTCGTCCGTGAACGGGTAGGTGAGCAGCACCTGGAGGGAGTCGGGCAGGTCGCGGCCGGAGTCGGCGAGCGCCTTGAGGCTGGGGGCGAGGGCCTTGAGGTCGGCGATCATGTCGGCCTTGCTCTTGTTGACCGTGTCGACGGCCACGGTGGAGAGGGTGTCGAGCGAGCGCAGCATGGTCAGGAGCGAGCCGCGCTGCTTCTCCAGGACCTTCAGGCCGGGGCTCAGCCCGGTGAGGACCGTGCCGACGTCCTGTTTGCGGGTGGCGAGGGTGGCGGAGAGCCGGTTCACCCCGTCGAGGGCGTCGGTGATGTCCTTCTTGTGGTCGTCCAGGTCGGTGACGAGGGTGTTGACCCGGCCGAGCATGGAGCGGATCTGGGGTTCGCGTCCGGCGAGTGCCTTGTTGAGTTCGGTGGTGATGGTCTTGAGCTGGTTGACGCCACCGCCGTTGAGGAGCATCGACAGGGCGCCGAAGACCTCTTCCACCTCGGGGTTCCGGTTGGTCCGGGTCAGCGGGATGCGGTCTCCGTCGGCGAGCCTGCCCTGTGCGGTGCCGCGTGCCGGGGCGGCGAGCTGGATGTACTTCTCGCCGAGGAGGCTGGACTGTTCCAGGTGGGCGTAGGCGTTGGCGGGCAGTTCGACCTTGCCGTTGACGCGCATGGTGACCTTGGCGTTCCAGCTGCCGGAGCCCAGGGAGACCTTGGTGACCCGGCCGACGGCGACATCGTTGACCTTGACCGATGCCTGCGGGGCGAGGCTGAGCACGTCGGCGAATTCCGCGGTGATCTCGTACGGGTGGTCGCCGAGGTCGGCGCCGCCGGGCAGCGGCACCTGGTCGATCCCGGTGAACGACGGCAGGCCGGAGGAGGTCACGACGAGGGCCAGGCCGACGCCCACGGCCAGCACCGCGGCGATGCCGGTCGTGCGGGGCCCGGGTCTGCGCAGCGCACGGTTCATCGGTTCGCCCCCTTCTTTTCCGTGACGGTCTTCGCCGGGGTGCCGTAGACGGTGCCGACGGCGGGGAGCGGCAGGGTGGGCAGCGCCTTGCGGCGTGCGCTGTCCACGGGGGTGAGGCCGGCGAGTCCGCTCGCCTCGGTGAGCGGTCCCATGGAGAGCTCGTTGAGGTTGGTGCGTCCGTTGAGGGTGCGGTTGACCGGGTCGTAGGCGTTGACGACGTTGCCCGCGGCGAGCGGCAGCGTGTCCATCGACTCGGCGAGCGAGGCCCGCTGGTCCACCAGGGTCTGGGTGAGCGGCACCAGGGCGTCGACGTTCGCCTTCAGGGCGCCGCGGTTCTTCTGGATGAAGCCCTTGACCTGGCCGAGTGCGGTGCCGAGTTCCTTCAGCGCCGCGCCGAGGTTCTCCTTGTCGTCGGCGAGGAAGCCGGTGACCGAGTTGAGCTGCTGTTCGGCGGCCCGCACATTGCCGTCGTTGTCCTTCAGCATGGTGGTGAAGGTCTGGAGGTAGGACAGCGTGGCGAAGAGGTTGCCGCTGCTTCTGTCGAGGGTCTTGGTGGCCTTGCCGAACTGCTCGATGGAGTCCCCGATGGCCTTTCCGTTGCCGTCGAGGTTCTTGGCCCCGGTGTCCAGGAGTCCGGAGAGCGCGCCGTCGGCGTTGGCTCCCTCCGGGCCCAGGGCCTTGGAGAGCTCGGTGATGGAGTCGTACAGCTGGTCCACCTCGACGGGGGTGGCGTTGTTCGCGGCCGGCAGTACGGCGCCCTCCGCGAGCTCCGGTCCGCCGTCGTAGGCGGGGGCGAGCTGGACGTAGCGGTCGGCGACGAGGCTGGGGGCGACGACCACGGCGTGCGCGGCCTTGGGGACCTTGACGCCCTTGTCGACGCGCAGGATCACCTTGACCTCCTTGCCCCGGGGCGTGACCGATTCGACCCGGCCGACCCTGACGCCGAGGATCCGCAGGTCGGATCCGGCGTAGACGCCGGTGGCCTGGTCGAAGTAGGCGGTGACGGTGGTCGTTCCCTCGTCGTCCATGGCCATCACGCCGGTGGTGGCCGCGACGGCCACCACGGCGAGTCCGGCGCCGATGCCGACGATGCGCTTCATTCTCATGTCAGCGGCCGCCTTGCTGCTTGGGTGGCTTGCACTCGGCCCCGGCGGGGGTGCCCGCGGGCACGTACTCCTTCGGGACGACTCCGCAGACGTAGTTGTCGAACCAGCGGCCGCTGCCGAGGGTGTTGCCGACGAGCCGGCTGTACGAGCCGGCCAGCGAGAGCACCTTGTCGAGGCTCTTGCGGTTCTTCACCAGTACGGCGGTGACCCGGCCGAGCGAGTCCAGGGTGGGCTTCAGCTGCTTGTTGTTGTCCTTGACGAGGCCGGTGAGCTGGGTGCCCAGGTTCCGGGTGCCGGTGAGCAGCAGGTGGATGGAGTCGCGGCGGGCCTGGATCTCGCCGAGGAGCAGATTGCCGTCCTTCAGCAGGATCTCGAAGCTGCTCTTCTTGCCGGCGAGCGTCTTGGTGAGCTGCTTGCTGCCCTTGAGGAGGGTGGCGAGTTCGGCGTCCCGTTCGGAGACGGTCTTCGAGAGGGCGGAGAGCCCCTCGGCCGCGCTCTTCACGTCGGGCGGGGAGTCCTTGAAGGTGGCGGAGATCGTCTCGAAGCTCTTGGCGAGCTGTGCGGTGTCGATCTCGCCGATGGTCTCGCCGAGTCCGTTGAACGCCTGGGTGACGTCGTACGGGGAGGTGGTGCGGCTCGCCCGGATGCGCTCGTCCGGGTCCTGCGGGGCGTTGCCCAGCGGGTCGACGGCGAGGTACTTCTCGCCGAGCAGGGTCTTGATGGCGATGCCCACGGTGGAGGAGTTGCCGATCCAGACGTCCTTGACCTTGAAGCTGACCTTCACCTTGGGACCGTCGAGCGAGACTCCGGTGACCTCGCCGACCTTCACTCCGGCGACGCGTACCTCGTCGCCCTCGCTCAGTCCGGCGGACTCGGTGAAGTCGGCGCTGTAGGTGGTGCCGCCGCCGATGAAGGGCAGTGAGTCGACGCGGTAGGCGCCCAGGCCGACGAGGGCGAGGACGAGCAGTCCGACGACGGCCACGGCGACGGGGTTGCGTTCCCGTACGGGTTTGATCCTCATGACTGGCACCTCGGCTTCCTGACCTCGATGCCGGTGGGCGGGGCACTGCCGTCCTCGGTCGTCACTCCGCTGACCTTGGCCTCGCAGAGGTAGAGGTTGAGCCATGAGCCGTACGAGGTGAGCCTGCTGATCGCCGCCATCTTGGCCGGGGTCTTCTGCAGGAAGTTCTCGATCTGCGGGGTGCCCTTGCCCAACTGGTCGGAAAGGCGCCCGAGTTGCTTGATGTCGCTCTTGAGGGGCGCCCGGCCGTCTTCGAGGAGGTCCGCGGTGACGGTGGTGAGCGCGCCCATGGCGGTGACCGCCTGGCCGAGCGGCTTGCGGTCGCCGGCGAATCCGGTGACGAGCTTCTGCAGGGTGACGACCAGGTCGTCGAATCCGGCCTCGCGGTCGTTGACGGTCTTCAGGACCGTGTTGAGGTTCTTGATCACCTCGCCGATCACCTTGTCCTTGGCGGCGACCGTACCGGTCAGCGAACCGACGTGCGAGAGGATGCTGTCCACGGTGCCGCCCTCGCCCTGGAGCACCTGGACGATGGAGCCGGCCAGCTGGTTGACGTCGGGCGGGGAGAGCCCTTCGAAGAGTGGCTGGAAGCCGTTGAAGAGCTGGGTGAGGTCGAGCGCCGGGGTGGTGCGGGAGACCGGGATGGTCGCTCCGGCCGCGAAGCTCCGGCCGACCGGCCCGGCCCCCTGGTCGAGGTCGATGTAGCGCTGGCCGACCATGTTGAGGTACTTGATCGAGGCGGTCACCGACGCGGGGAGCTTGCGCCCCTTGCGGACGGCGAAGCCGACCTCGGCGAGCCTCTTGTCGGCCACCCGGATGGATTCGACCTGTCCGACCTTGACCCCGGCGATCCGGACGCTGTCGCCGACGACCAGTCCGGTGGCGTCGGTGAACCTGGCCTTGTACGTGGTGGTGTCGCCGACGCTCGTGTTGGCGATGGAGAGCGCCAGCACGGTGGTGGCCAGCGCGGTCACCAGGATGAAGACGATGGACTTCGTGAGCGGAGCGGCGAGAGAGCGGCGCTTCACTTGAGCTTCACCTCCGCACCGCGGAAGGCCGGACCGATGAGCACGCTGCTCCAGTCGGGCAGGGTCTGCGGCTGGACTTTCAGTGAGGGAGCGACCAGCTCGTTGACGAGCCGGCTCTCCTGCGGGGAGTTGGGCATGCCGAGACCGGACTTCGGTTCCGACGGCGCGGCGCCGGCCGGTTCGCCGGCGGGTGCGGTGACCGGCGTCGCCGAGCGGGTGTCCGCGGTCGGTACGGCCCTGCCCACGTACGGCACGGAGTAGCAGTGCGGTCCGCCGGTCGCGCCGTAGACCGGGGTGTCCTTTCCGGGCAGGTACTTGCCCTTGGACTTCACGGGCTTGACGGTGACGTGGAGTCCGGGCTTGTCGGTGCCCTTGCCGAGCGCCTTGTCCATGGCCGGGACGAAACCGGCCATGGTGCGCAGGGTGCAGGGGAATTCGGCGGAGTACTTCGCCAGCAGTTCCAGCGTCGGCCTGCTCTCGGCGGAGAGCCGGATCAGGTTGTCCTTGTTCTCCCGCAGGAACGAGGTGAGGTCCTGGGCGGAGGCGGTCGTGGACCCGTACAGCCCGGCGAGCTGTGCCTGCTGTTCGGCGATGGTGCCGCTGGTGGTGGTGAAGTCGGTGAGTGCGTCGAGCACATCCGGCGCGGCGTCCCCGTACACCTTGCTCACCTTGACGAGTTCCTTGATGTCGGCGTTGAGCGTGGGGAGTTGGGGGTTGAACTTCGCCAGGTGGGCGTCGAGCGTGGCGAGGGTGTCGCCGAGCTTCTCGCCGCGTCCTTCGAGGGCCTGGGAGACCGCGCCGAGGGTGGCGGCGAGCTTCTCCGGCTTGACCGCGGTGAGCAGTGGCAGGACGTTGTCGAGGACCTCCTCCAGCTCGATGGCGTTGCTGGAACGGTCCTGCGGGATGACGGAACCGGCCCGCAGCGGCTGCGTGGAGGGCAGTTCGGGCGGTACGAGGGCGACGAAGCGCTCCCCGAAGAGCGTGGTGGGCAGCATCTGGGCCGTCACGTCGGCCGGGATCCGGTCGAGCTTGCCGGGGTCGATGGCCAGGGTGAGCCGGGCCCCGTCCCCGTCGGCCGCGATGTCGCGGACCTGGCCGACGACGACGCCGCGCAGCTTCACATCGGCGTTGTCGTGCATCTCGTTGCCGACGCTCGCGGTGCGTACGGTCACGGTCGCGTCGTCGGTGAAGTCCTTCCGGTACACCGAGACCGAGACCCAGACGAGCACGGCGGGCACGAGGAGGAAGGTGACTCCGGCGAGTCTGCGGCGGACGGTCTGCGTCCGGTGGGAGTTCATCAGCCGGCCACCTTCACCGTCGTGGTCGCGCCCCAGATGGCGAGGGAGAGGAAGAAGTCGGTGACGCTGATGAGCACGATGGCGTTGCGCACCGACCGGCCGACCGCGACCCCCACTCCGGCGGGCCCGCCGGTGGCGTGGAAGCCGTAGTAGCAGTGGGCGAGGATCACCATCACGCTGAAGATCAGCACCTTGAGCACCGACAGCAGCACGTCGTCCGGGGAGAGGAAGAGATTGAAGTAGTGGTCGTACGTGCCCGCGGACTGCCCGTTGAACAGGACGGTGATGTAGCGGGACGCGAGGTACGAGGAGAGCAGCCCGATCGCGTACAGCGGGATGATCGCGACGACCCCGGCGATGATCCGGGTGGAGACGAGGTACGGCATGGACCGCACCCCCATCGCCTCCAGGGCGTCGACCTCCTCGTTGATCCGCATCGCGCCGAGCTGGGCGGTGAAGCCCGCGCCGACGGTCGCGGAGAGCGCGAGTCCGGCGACGAGCGGGGCGATCTCGCGGGTGTTGAAGTAGGCGGAGATGAAGCCGGTGAAGGCGGAGGTGCCGATCTGGTTGAGGGCCGCGTATCCCTGGAGGCCGACGACGGTGCCGGTGAACAGGGTCATCGCGACCATCACGCCGATGGTGCCGCCGATGACACCGAGACCTCCGCTACCGAAGGCCACTTCGGCCAGCAGCCGCTGGACCTCGCGCAGATAGCGCCGCAGGGTTCGCGGAACCCAGATCAACGCACGTACGTAGAAGGTGAGTTGTTCGCCGGATCGGTCGAGCCAGCTGAGCATCGACATCGGTCAGCTCCCCTTCGCGGGGACGATCTGGAGGTAGATCGCCGTGAGGACCGTGTTCACGAAGAACAGCAGCATGAAGGTGATGACGACGGACTGGTTGACCGCGTCGCCGACGCCCTTGGGGCCGCCGCGCGGGTTGAGTCCCCGGTAGGCGGCGACGATGCCCGCGATGAAGCCGAAGATCAGCGCCTTGACCTCGCTGATGTACAGGTCGGGGAGCTGGGCGAGGGCGGAGAAGCTGGCCAGGTAGGCGCCGGGGGTGCCGTGCTGGAGGATCACGTTGAAGAAGTAGCCGCCGAGCGTGCCGACCACGGAGACGAGCCCGTTCAGCAGCACGGCCACCAGCATGGTCGCGAGGACGCGGGGGACGACGAGGCGCTGGATGGGCGAGACGCCCATGACCTCCATCGCGTCGAGTTCCTCGCGGATCTTCCGCGATCCGAGGTCCGCGCAGATGGCCGAGCCCGCGGCGCCGGAGATCAGCAGGGCCACGATGATCGGGCTGGCCTGCTGGATGACGGCGAGGACGCTGGCGCCGCCGGTGAACGACTGGGCGCCGAGCTGCTGGGTCAGCGAGCCGACCTGGAGGGCGATGACCGCGCCGAACGGGATCGAGACGAGTGCCGCGGGCAGGATGGTGACGCTGGCGACGAACCAGAACTGCTCGATGAACTCCCTTACCTGGAAGGGCCGTCGGAAGACCTCCCGGCTCACGGTCGCGGCGAGGGAGAACAGCTTCCCGGTCTCGCGCAGCGGGGAGAGCAGCCGGTTCGGCGGCTTTTCCGCCGGACGCTTCGGCGCCTCCGCACCGGCCGCCTCGGTGGACGGCGGCTCGGGGGGCAGTACCGGCATGGGGACCGTCACAGGCGTTCACCGCCCATGGCCGGGGTGTAGCTCTTCATGATGGCCGTGCGGGCGGCCTCGGGCAGCTGGCCCATCATCGACAGGACCCGTTCCCGGCGGCGCAGCGCGGCCTGCCGGACGGGCATGCCGGGCGAGGGCTCCAGCTGGGGTACGACGGTGCGCGGCGCGTTGGCGGAGCTGATGCCGACCCCGTAGCCGTTCATCTCCTCCTCGGCGAGGGTGGCGGCGTCCTTCTCCTCCGCCATCCCGATGGGTCCTTCGCGGCGTCCGGCGAGGAACTGGGAGACGACCGGCATGTCGCTGGTGAGCAGCACCTCTCGCGGTCCGAAGGTGACGAGGTTGCGGCAGAAGAGCATCCCCATGTTGTCCGGGACGGTGGCCGCGATGTCGAGGTTGTGGGTGACGATCAGCATCGTCGCGTCGATCTGCGCGTTGAGATCGATGAGCAGCTGGGAGATGTACGCGGTGCGGACCGGGTCGAGTCCGGAGTCCGGTTCGTCACAGAGGATGATCTGCGGGTCCAGGACCAGGGCGCGGGCCAGGCCGGCCCTCTTGCGCATTCCGCCGGAGATCTCGCCCGGCAGCTTGTCCTCGGCGCCGAGCAGGCCGACGATGTCGATCCGCTCCATGACGATCCGACGGATCTCCGATTCCTTCTTGCGGGTGTGTTCACGCAAGGGGAAGGCGATGTTGTCGAAGAGCGACATCGATCCGAAGAGCGCGCCGTCCTGGAACATGAGCCCGAAGAGTTTACGGGTCTCCATGATCTCGCGTTCCGGGCTGTTCACCATGTCGACGCCGTTGATGAGGACGCGCCCCTGTTCCGGCTTCAGCAGACCGATGATGGATTTCAGGAAGACGGTCTTTCCGGTGCCGGAAGGCCCGAGCATCACGCTCACCTCGCCGGCGGGCAGCGTGAGGGTGACGTCCTGCCAGATGTTCTGCTTGCCGAAGGACTTCGTGAGGCCCTCGACGACTACTTCGATTCCCATCGGCCCTCCTTCGAAGTTGTTGTGAACGAAGTCATCTGTCAGCGCTCCGGCTCTCAGAAATGCGTTGGCGGCTCGTCACACATGCACCAGGAGGCGCACGCTATGTCCGCCGAAACCGCCAGGACAAGCCGTTGAACAGCGGAAATCGACGAACCGGTCTCTCGGTGTGGATCATTTGTCACCGAGTGACAAAGCCGGATGCGGGCTTTGTCGAAATCTGCGCAAGGTTTCCGGCCCACGAACCGGGGCCCCGCGGCCGGCGAACCGGAGCCACTGGGGCCCCAGAGGTACCGAACAGGCAGCAGCGGATACGTTTTCCCGCTGCTCAACGGGACGCTACGGCCCGGTAACCAGCCACCGCAATACCGGTTCGTAAACTTTTTGCACGCCATTCGGCGGCCCTTTTGTTTTTGTGAGCGAGTGAGTATTGCGCATCGCTCACTTGTCGATAAGTGAGTCCGTCGGTGCACCGGTATGCAAACGCCCGCCGCGCCCGGAAGAATGTGCCGGGCGGGGCGGGCGGCATCGCCGATCCCCGTACTCCGCGAAATGAGGTACCGGAGAGATACCTACCGCGCCACTCCCGCGTGCCAGCTCTCCGAAAGCAGCCGGCCGGCGTCGGGAGCCGCCGCGCCGGGCAGTGCCAGGCCCCCGGTGTACGTGGCCGCGTTGTTGAGCACCAGGTTGTTCTTTCCGGCCGCCGACGGCAGCGCCGTCTTCAGGTTGACCGCCCAGTTCAGCTCACCGAGGGTCAGGGGTCCGCAGCCGCTCACCCCGGGGACGGCGAAGCCCGCGTCACCCTGCGCGTTTCCGGTCAGCTCGATGCGGTTGAGCAGACCGCCGGTGTTCGCCGTGCCGTTGGCGTCGAAGCGCTTGCTGCCCACGGCCGGCTGGGTGAGGTTCTGCGGGCGCAGCACGACCGGGTCGGAGGTGGTCCCGATGAAGCACTTCGAACCCAGGAAGGGGTTCTCCAGATGGATGCGGACCGGGATGTCGACGATCGTCTTCCCGCTCTGCATCCCTGCGGCCACGTCGAAGTTCCTGGGCGTGCCGGCCGACTGCACCGTGGCGACGACCCGGTTGAGGCTGTTGTCCGTCAACTGCTTGCAGATGTCGGTGACCACCGGGATCCCGCTCGGGCACATGAGGCCGAGCAGACCGCCGGGAATCTCCGTCGGCGCTCCCACGATCGCCCCGCCCGCGGGCGGCACGACCTTGGACTCGCCCGTCGCCGTGTTCCGCACGACGCCGAACTGGAGGTCGTTGGCACCGGTCGTCGCCAGGGTGTTGCCGAGCTTGATGGAGCCGCTCTCGGAGTGCGAGGCCACGCAGATCGCGATGTTCGTCTGGCCGTCCGCGGCCAGCATGGCCGGGTCGTCGACCGGACACCGGGTGAAGGGCGCCCAGTTGCCGTTCATCTCCTGGGCGGAGGCGGCGCTCACCGGCGAGGTGCTCAGCGGAATGCCGACGGCGACCGCCACCAGCGCGCCGAGGAGGGCGGGTCTGACACTTTTCGGGGCAGCTCGCATGATTGGTCCAGCCTTTCTGGGGATCCGGGAGTCAGCGCTTGCGGAACAGCTCTCAGCGTTCGGGCTCGGGCTTCGGCGGCTCGGGACAGTTCGCCGGAACGCCTTCGACACACAGCGGGGACTGCATCATTTTCGTGTAGTTGCCCTTCCCGGAGACCGAGGCGGTGAAGAGGTTGTCGAGATCCTCCGTGACACCGCATCCGGTGAAAGGCGGCACATCCGCGTAGCCGGTCAGCGGCCCCCCGGTCTTCACCGTGTAGCCCTCGGGCCCGCCCGCGCCGGACGCCCCCTTGCCGACCAGCTGCAGCGTCATCGGGCTCGCACTGCGGCAGTTGGGGCCGACGTCCAGCGGCTCCCCGTTGACCTCCACGTCGTAGAGGCGCGCGCGCATGGGAGCGATGGCGGTCGTCGTCTCCTTGTACTTCTTGGTCTCCGGGTCGGGGGCCGAGTCGCCCAGCGTTCCGATGTCGATCCTGCCTTCGAGGATCAGCTCCACCTTCGCCGTCGTCGGCATGAAGCCGAAGGTGAGGAAGGTGGCCTCGGCCGGCGGCATCTGGGCCTTGCCCTTGTGGTCGAGCGTGCCGTCGGTGGTCAGCCAGCTCTTCACGCCCGTCGGGCATCTGAGGAAGGAGACGGACGTGTTCAGGTTGAGGCGAAGATGTCCGGGGTCGTTGAACTTGATCGCCCCGGCCAGTTTGTTGACGTTGGAGTATCCCGCCATGTAGCCGTGGGCCGGCTTGGGCACCTGCGGGAGCGGACCGGTCATGACCGTGCAGTCGGCGGGTGGCTGCACGCCCCCCGACGGCGGATCCGCTGCCCGTCCGGCCTTCGCACCGCCGGACCGGTCGGGAATGGTACCCCCGGACGGCTCGGGGGCGGCCCCGGAAGGCGGCGTGGTTCCGCTCTCCGGGGGAACGGTGACCTTGGCCAGTTCCGCGCTCTGGTCCGGATCGGCCTTGCACGAGAAGGCCAGCGGAGGTGGCGCGTCCCCGGCGCCCTCCGCGGCGCGCGGGGCGAGGCCCACGTCCAGCTGCCCCAGGGCGAAGAGCACGTCGCCGCTGGATCTCGGCGTGATCGTCGGAACCTCGCCCGTCGCCCGGAGCGAGAGGTCGCCCGTGGCGGGGAGGGGGAACTCCGGGATCTCCAGCCCTTGCCAGGGCACTTCCGTCGACTCGCCCCGCTGCGAGACCTCGGTCAGCATCCGCGCGGATCCCGAGACGGCCACCGGTTCGGCCCCCGGCGACGCGGAGAGCACGGAACGCGGGAGCTCGAAGGAGAGGGCCACGTCCCGGGGCCGGATCGCCGTCCCGATGCTCGTGGTCACCGGCAGCTCCGCCGCGATGTGCACCGCGACCGGCTGCGCGCCGGAGGGAAGGTCACAGGTGTAGGCGACGTCCGCCTCGGCGGTCCGGGTGTCGGTCGCGGCTCCCGTCCCCGGCATGAATCCCGCCACGAGCGTCACCGCACCGACTGCGGCGATGCGCGCGGCGCGCCGCGGGTCCGTGGTCCTTGTTCTCATCTCGGCCTACCTGCCGTCGTCTCGGTGCTCGGCACTCGTGCGTGTTGCGATGGGACCTGCCGACGGTGGGCCGCGGAGAGGAGGTGGATCTCCGCTCCGCGGCCCTTCCTTGCCACCGGCTCCGGTCCGGTTACGGCGAGGTGATGGTGAGCGGCGCAGCGACCTTGTACGTCGCGTCGAACGTCGCCGAGTCACCCGCGTTGAGCAGCCCCGAGCAGTTGACGGCGCTGTCGACCTTCAGGCCGGTGCCGGTGTTGATGTCGAGTTCACCGGTGGCGTTGTTGTACGTCACGTTGCTCACGGACCCGGAGATCACGGCCTTGCAGGTGCCGAGGATGGTGTCACCGGTCAGGTTGACCTTGACCCCGGACAGCTTTCCCGAGGTGATGCCACCGCTGTAGCTGCTCGCGTCGATGCTGATGACAGCACCCGATGCGAGTGAGGCCGTGAAGTTCGAGCCGAGCGGTCCCGGGCACGGGCTGGCCGTGGATCCCCAGGCAGCGGCGGTGATCTTCGCGATGCCGACACCGGTGGAGTACGTGCCGCTCGGAGCGGTGCCACTGGCGGTACCCACCGAGCAGTCCACCTGCTGGCTGGTGTTGGTGTCGACCAGGGTCGCCACCGTGCCGGCCTTGAGCTGGGCCGTGAAGGTGCCGTTCGCGTTGGGGTTGACCACGGTCCACTGCGCGAGGGCGGTGGCCGAGGCCGACGTGGCGGCGAAGCCGAACGCGGCTGCGGCGACGGTCGTGGCGAACAATGCTCGTCTGAGGGTGTTTCTCACGGAACTTACCTCCGGGAAGTGGAGTTGGACGTACCCGATTACCTCGCACCACGCCCTGGGAATGGGCTCGGCACGAGGGCGGCTCACATCGTGGAACGCAGAAGTCGATGGACTCGACTGCGTGATCGAACTCCGTGCGGATCGAACGTTACGAGCCAGTAGCCCAACGCGGCAATACCCGGCGCAGAAAATCCCCGCGCCTCTCGGCAAAAGCATTCCGCCTTAGCGACAACTCAGCAGATCGCCGCGATTTTCTATACGAAAGTGAGTAGTTACGGCAGTGTCATGCGCCCCGGCCCCCGCCGGACACTCATCCCAGGCGCAGTCACCGGCGGCGGGCCGGCCCGCCGACCGGCCACGTACCCGCCGGTAAGATCGTCGGAACCCCGGCCGAATGACGCCCTGGCGCACCGCGTCCACCGCGCGGCCCAACCCCCGCAGGGCGTCACGGAACACCGCCCCGGACCGCGGAACACGCCACCACCGGCGAGCCGCCGACGAATTATCCATTCCGGCCGACCGGTTTTGACATTTACCCGTCGGCCCCAGAGGATTCCCCTTCCCCGAATAGCATGTTCCCCTTGTAATTCCGCGGACCCAAGAGGCGGAAAATGGCCGCGTCCAGCCACGGCCGCAGCACTCCGGGAAGACGAACACCAGCGGCACGAATCCACGCCGATCACCCGGCCGGAATCCGTTACCCACGGTTACTTTCTTGTCGCCGGGGGAGCAGATGTCCGAAAAACATTGTCCTGAAGTGAGCACTGGCGTCCCACCTGCACCGAAGCACCACAACGGGGCCGAGATATGTGCCCCTTGCACTTCGATCTTGTCCAAGTAGTGGGCACAACCGCTGACTTGGTCTATCTTCATCGCGAACTTGGTACGCACCTGTCGGTTCGTGGGAGCGCTTTCCCCACCGCCTGTCCCCCCACCGGGCGCCGGAGAGCAGGGGGGACTGTCATGCCTGAACTCATTCAGCCGTTGGACACGGGGGATCCGCTGGGGCCGCTCCCCCAGGAATTCGCCGCCATCATGCGGCCCGAACTGCCGAGCCTGATCAAGGAGATCGGCGTCGAGGTCACCCGGGCCTACCCGGAATACGCCAGACTGCTCGACGGCCCCAACGGACAGGCCATCAGGGTCGGCGTGGAGCAGAGCCTCTCCTCCTTCGTCGACCTGGTCGCCGAGCCGTCCGCGTCGACCTCGCTGCGCGACGACATGTGCCGCCGCTTCGGGCGTTTCGAGGCGTACGAAGGCCGCACGATGGAGACGCTCCAGGGCGCCTACCGCCTCGGGGCCCGGGTAGCACTGCGCCGGGCCAAGAAGGTCGGCCGGAGTCACAACTTCTCGCCGGCCCTCATGCTCAGTTTCGCCGACGCGCTCTTCACCTACATCGACGAGCTCGAATCCCTCTCCCGGGAGGGCTTCCTGGAGGTGCAGTCGCAGACCGGCGAACAGACCGAGGCCATGCGCCGGCGTCTGCTGCACCTGATCCTCGCCGGACGCCCCTCGCCCCGTACCGCCATCGCCGAACTGTGCGAACAGACCGGATGGGCGCTGCCCGACGAGGTCACCCTGGTCGCCGTCCGCTCCCCCGCCGCCCTGGACCGGGCCGTGGCCGACCGCGATCTGCTGGCCGATCTCAGCGCACCGCAACCACACTTATTGGTTCCCGGAGCTTTCGACGACGCCCGAAGACGCATGCTGGACGAGGCGCTCCTCGGCACCCACGCCGCGATCGGCCTGACCGTGCCCATCGCCCTGGCCTCGGACTCGATCCGCTGGGCCCGGCGCGTGCTCGAACTCGTCGACACGAACATCATCGACGACGCACCCGTCATCCTCTGCGAGAACCACCTCATCACCCTGTGGCTGCTCTCCGACCCGGTACTGGTCGACCAGCTCGCCCAGCGGGAACTGGCCCCCATCTCCGGAATCAGCGCCACCCGCCGGGAACGGCTGGTCGAGACCCTGCGGATCTGGCTGGACACCCGTGGCACCGCGGCCCACATGGGCGAGTTGCTGGATGTCCATCCGCAGACGGTCCGCTACCGGATGCGCAATCTGGAGTCCATCTTCGGCGAGCAACTGACCGTTCCCGAGAGCCGGTTCTCCACCGAGGCCGTGCTTCGGGCGCTCCAACTGCGGGCCCGTGGCGACGAAACACCGCTCTGAGCCGGCTTTCGGCCGGATCACGGTCCTCACCACGAGTCAACTTACTTACGGGTAAGGCGAAATAGACGGTCACTCTCAAACGGTTGCCACACGGAGACGTTCTCAACGAGAAACCCGGAACCGCGTCCCGTACATATGGAGAAGTCGGCCGCCGCACCCGGCGGCCGAACCGAGAACCACCTCCTGGCCGACCATTCCGAGAGGGATCCCCCCATGACCGCCTCACACCTCCTCGTCCCCGTGCCGATCCCGGACCGGGTCGCCGCTCTGATCGGATCCTGCATCCCGCCGCACATCCTCCAGGCGGAATTCGACGCCGACTGCGCCGCGCGCGAGGTGCGCAGGTTCCGCGGCCCGCGGCTCTGTGACGAGGACCGGGCCGACCGCGAGCAGGCGCTCTCCGAGCTGGCCCGCGCCAACAAGATCCTCGCCGCCCATCACCCCCGGCTCGCGGTGCGCCCCGGCAGCCCCTGGTGACACCCTCCGCCGCATCCGTCTTGCGACGGGGCGGCGCCTACTTCGACATTCCGAAGGCCTGATCCCATGAGCTGTTTCTCCCTCGCCCTCGCCGAGGAGCAGCAGGATCTGCGGGACTGGGTGCACGGCTTCGCCGCCCAGGCCGTCCGCCCGGCGGCGGCCGAGTGGGACGCACGGGAAGAGACCCCGTGGCCCGTCATCCAGGAAGCCGCCCGGATCGGGCTGTACGGCTTCGAATCCCTCGCGGACATGTACGGCGACCCCACCGGTCTCTCCCTCCGGATAGCCAACGAGGAGCTGTTCTGGGGCGATGCCGGCCTGGATGGCCCGCAACGACCGGACCTTCGACGCCGGGCAGGGTTCCATGTCCAAGCTGCGCGCGGGCGAACTCGCCGTGGCGGCGACGGAGAAGGCCGTCCAGATCCTCGGCGACGCCGGGTACAGCCGGGATCACCCGGTCGAGCGGATGTACCGCGACGCCAAGATCTACACGATCTTCGAGGGTACGAGCGAGATCCAGCGGCTGGTCATCGCGCGGGCGATCTCCGGTCGCCACATCCGCTGACCGCCGCGTTCCGCCGGCCCTTCCCGCACGCGAGTGCCCCGGTCTCAGCCGGTGACCGGGGTGAACCGCACCGGCAGCGAGCGCGGGCCCCGGGTGAAGACGCCGTGCTCGGTGGGGGTGAAACCGTCCGCGAGCCGCAGATCGGGCATCGCGTCCAGCAGTTGGTTCACCCCCGTCTCCACCTCCGCCCTGGCCAGCAGCGCTCCGACGCAGAAGTGCCTGCCGAGCGCGAACGCCAGGTGGTCGGCGGCCGCCGAGAAGGCGGTGGTGCTGGTCAGGTCGGAGCGGAAGATGTCGAAGCGGTCGGGCTCGCGGTAGCGCGACTCGTCACGGTTGGCGGAGCCGATCAGGCAGGTGACGGTGGCCCCCGCCGGGACCGTCCCGCCGCTGAGCTCCACCTCCTTCGCCGTCTGGCGCATGATCATGTGGACCGGCGGGGTGTGGCGCAGGGTCTCGGCGAAGGCCCGGTCGATGAGACCGCGGTCCTCCCGTACGGCGGCGAGCTGCTCGGGGTGGGTGAGCAGATTGGCGAAGACGGAGGCGATGGCCTTGTCGGTGGTCTCGCCGCCCGCCGCGAGCAGCAGGCTGCAGAAGGCCTTGATGTCCTCGTCGCTCATCCGCACCCCGTCGACCTCGGCGGCGCAGAGCGCGGAGAGCAGGTCGTCGCCCGGCTCGTCCCGGCGCCGCCGGATGACCGGGATCATGTACTCGGCGAACTCCCGGCGGGTCCGCTCGCCGGCCTCGGCCACCTCCGGGTCGCCCGCCAGATTGCCGAGGAAGGCGATGACGGTGGTGTACCAGCCGTGGAAACGTCCGTGGTCCGCCCGGTCCAGGCCGAGCATGTCGGCGATGACGAGGACCGGGAAGCGGGTGGCGAAGGCGGAGACGAGATCGGCCTCGCCGGTGTGCCGGAAGGCGTCGATCAGCCCGCCTGCGTTGCGCTCGATGACCGGCAGGAACTTCTCCTGGAGGTCCGTGCCCCGGAAGGCGGGGGCGACCAGGGCCCGGCGGACGGCGTGCTCGCGACCGCTGAGCTGGAGGATCGTCCGGCCGTGGACGGGTTCGATCTGCCAGTCGTAGTTGTCGGTGGTGAACTCCCCCGCCCGGTCCTTGAACACCCGCTCCACGTCCTCGTACCGGGAGACGATGTAACTGTTCGTGGCCTCGTGCCGGATCAGCGGCGCGCTCTCGCGCATGATCCGGTACGCCCCGTAGGGATCGGCCGCGAAGGCGGGCGAGAGAATGTCGGGCAGCGACGGCGCTTGCGATGCGGCCGGCTCGTACGGGGCAGACGTCATGACGCTCCAGGGTCGTGAACGGGCAACGCCGTCAAGGTTATTGATCAGCTGCCCACCGACACACCCCTTGGGGGAACGCCATGCCCGCCGGCCCGCGACCGTCCGTCCTGTACGTCACCGACCTCGCCTACGAGGCGCGTGGCCGCCGCTACTGCGACGAGGACATCCGGCTGACCGCACGGCTGCGGGAGGAGTTCGACGTCGCGCTCTGTCACCCCCGGGACGCCGCCGCGCTGCTGGACGGCTTCGACACGGTCGTCATACGCAACAGCGGTCCGGTGCTGCACTACCAGGAGGCGTACGACGCGTTCCGCGCACGGGCGCGGGAGCTGGGCACCCGGGTCTACAACCCGTTGCACGGCCGCGGCGACATGGCGGGCAAGCAGTATCTGGTCGATCTGAGCAGGGCCGGTCATCCGGTGATCCCCACCGTGGACCGGGCCGCTGATCTGGGGACGCTGCCCGAGGCCCCCGAGTACGTGGTCAAGCCGAAGCTGGGGGCCGACTCGGCCGGGCTGCGGTTCGTACGGGAGGCCGCGCTGCCGGAGGGCGCGGACGGCACGCTGCTCGTCCAGCCCCGGATCGACTTCCGATACGAGGTGTCCTTCTACTTCATCGACCACGACTTCCAGTACGCGCTGTACGCCCCGGACCCGGAACGGCGGTGGGTGCTGGAGCCGTACGCGCCGGACGCGGCCGATCTGGCGTTCGCCCGCGGCTTCGTGGAGTGGAACAGCCTCGACCACGGCATCCAGCGGGTCGACGCCTGCCGGACCGCGCGGGGCGAGCTGCTGCTCGTCGAGCTGGAGGACCTCAATCCGTATCTCTCGCTTGACCGGGTGGCGGAGCCCGTACGGGAGGCCTTCGTGACCCGGCTGAAGGCTTCCCTGCGGGACCTGCCGGCCTGACGACCCGTCCGGCCGTCCCCCACATGCGGGAGGGACGGGGCGGTGTGAAGGTGCAAGCGTGACCACTGCCAGCGAGACCGCCACCGTCGCGCAGAGTGCCGCCGCGCCGCCCGTACTCGATCCGCGCCGCCGGAACATCGTCTTCGCGACGATCGTGCTGGGGATCCTGCTGGCCGCCCTGGACCAGACGATCGTCGGCACCGCGCTGCCGACGATCGTCTCGGACCTCGGCGGCGCCGCCCATATGTCCTGGGTGGTGACCGCGTATCTGCTCGCCGAGACCGTGGCGACGGTCCTGGTGGGCAAGTTCGGCGACCTGTTCGGCCGGAAGATCATCTTCCAGCTGTCGGCGATCATCTTCATCACCGGCTCGTTCCTCTGCGGTCTCGCGACCAACATGACGCTGCTGATCGTCTGGCGCGGGCTGCAGGGCATCGGGGCCGGCGGGCTGATGGTCACCTCGATGGCGCTGATCGCCGATGTGATCCCGTTGCGCGAGCGCGGCAAGTACCAGGGCGCGATCGGCGCGGTCTTCGGGGTGTCGACGGTGATCGGGCCGCTGCTCGGCGGGCTCTTCACCGACCATCTGAGCTGGCGCTGGGCGTTCTACGTCAATGTGCCGATCGCGATCGTGGTGGTCATCGCCGCGGCCCGGACGATCCCCTCGGTGAAGGCCGCCGGCCGGCCCGTCATCGACTACCTGGGCATCGCGATGGTCACGGTCGGCGCGAGCGCGCTGATCCTGGCGACGAGCTGGGGCGGCAACGAGTACGCGTGGGGCTCGCCCGTCATCCTCGGTCTCTTCGCGGGCGGCCTCGTCGCGCTGGCACTCTTCTGCCTCGTGGAGTTCCGGGCACAGGAACCGATGCTGCCGATGCGGCTCTTCCGGAATCCGGTGTTCACGGTCTGCTCGGTCCTGAGCTTCATCGTGGGCTTCGCGATGCTCGGCGCGATGATCTTCCTGCCGACCTATCTGCAGTACGTGGACGGGGACTCGGCGACCCTGTCCGGCGTGCGGACGCTGCCGATGGTCCTCGGGCTGCTGGTCGCCTCGATCTTCAGCGGCAACGTGGTCTCCAAGACGGGCAAGTACCGGATCTTCCCCATCGTCGGCTCGCTGATCATGGCGGTGGGGCTGTATCTGCTCTCCCGGATGGGCCCCGGCACCGGGGTGTGGCTGGAGTCGCTGTACATGCTGGTGCTCGGGGTCGGCATCGGTCTGGCCATGCAGGTCCTGACGATCGCCGTGCAGAACACGGTGGACTACGCGGACCTGGGCACGGCGACATCGGGCGTGACGTTCTTCCGTACGCTCGGCAGTTCTTTCGGCACGGCGGTCTTCGGCACGATCTACGCGAACGCGCTGAAGCCCAATCTGACCGACGGCGTCGCGGCGGCGGCGCGGGCGGGCGGTGACCCCGCGGTGCTGGCGAATGCGGCGCAGAGCCCGGCGGGGCTGCACGCTCTTCCCGCCGCGCAGTCCGCGCCGCTGGCCCAGGCGTACGCGGACACGCTGCACACCGTTTTTCTGTGGACGGTGCCGGTCGCGGTGCTGGGGTTCTTCGTCTCGCTCTTCCTGAAGCAGGTGGAGCTGCGGGACACGGCCCGCGTCGGTTCGACGGACATGGGCGAGGGCTTCGCGCAGCCGGGCGCCGGCGACTCCGCCAAGCTCCTCGAATTCGCCGTGGCCAAGATCCTGCACGGGGCGGGCCCTGACACGGCCCGGCGGATCGTCGCGGACTCGGACACCCGGCTGGACATGGCGGGCGCCTGGGCGGTGATGCAGGTCGAGCTGTTCACCCGCATGGTCGGCCACGCGGGTCTGCGGCTGATCGCGACCCGGCACCGGCTGCCGCCCGAGGTGCTGGTGCCGGTCTTCGACCGGATGATCGAGGAGGGCTATCTCACCGGCGACGGTCATGTGTTCACACACACCGCCGCCGGGAGCCGGGAGGCGGCGGCGATCACCGACGCCTGGGCGCGGTGGCTGGGCGAGCGGCTGGACGAGCACGGGACGCGGGCGGACGACCGGCAGCTGCGGGCCGCGGTGGACGTGATCGCCAAACGGCTGCTGGCGGAGGACCTGGCGCAGGAGCTGTCACCGCGGAAGGCCCTGGCGGGCACGGCGGCCTGACCGGCTCCGGCCACAACACCCGCGGGTGTCAGTCGACGAAGACCGCGGTCGCGTACACCCAGGCGCCGTCGTACCGGACGAAGCGGCTCTTCTCGTGGAGCGAGTCCGGCCGCCCGTCGTCCGTGAAGTGTGCGCGGAAGGTGACCGTGCCCGAGGTGTGGAACGGGCTGCCGTCGGTCGTCTCCAGCACCTCCAGGCGCACCCATCGCATCCCGGGATCGAAATCGACGGAAGGCGGCCGGGTGTCCGGGTGCCAGGTGCGCAGCAGATACGCCTCGTCCCGGACGACGAAAGCGGCGTACCGGGAACGCATCAGCGACTCGCAGGTCGGCGCGGCGACGGTCCCGGCGTGCAGTCGGCCGCAGCAGTGCGCGTAGGTCGCGGGCAGGCCGCACGGGCACGGCGATTCCGCGGTGACCGCGGGGGTGCGTGCTGCGGCGGGGGCGGGCCGTCCCGGTCGTTTCGTGCGTCGTGACATGCGTCCATTGTGACCTGCGGCCGGGCCGGCTCAGGGGACCGGGGTGAACCGGCGGCGGTACTCGCCGGGGGTCAGTCCGGTACTGCGGCGGAAGTGGGTCCGCAGGTTGGCCGTCGTACCGAGTCCGCTGGTGCGGGCGACCACGTCGAGGCGCTCCTCGCCGCGCTCCAGCAGGCGCCGGGCGAGTGTGACCCGGCGTTCGGTCAGCCAGCCGAGCGGGGTCGTGCCGAGCTGGGCGCGGAAGCGGCGGTGCAGGGTGGCCGGGCTGACGGCGGCGCGGGCGGCGAGGCCGGTCACCGTGAGGTCCGAGCCGAGGCGTTCCTCGGCCCAGGCGAGGAGCGGGCCCAGTGAGGTGTCGGGGACGTCGGGCAGCGGGTGCTCGGCGAACTGGCGCTGGCGCCGTCGCGGTGGACGCCGAAGACCAGCCGGCGGCTCACGGCCGCCGCGATCTCGGCGCCGTGGTCCGCGCGGATGATGTGGAGTCCGGATGGGGGTCATGAGCGATGACACGACGAAGAACAGCCCCGGCCCGGTCCTGCTGAGCGATGCGCTCGGCACGTTCGGGACGCTGTGGAGTCCGCGGATCGTGACCCGCGTCAACGACTACGACGTACGCGTCGCCAAGGTCCGCGGAGAGCATGTGTGGCACGTCCACGAGGACACCGACGAGTTCTTCCAGGTGCTCGACGGTGCCCTGGACATCCGTCTGCGCGAGGCGGACGGAGAACGGACCGTCACCCTCGGCCGGGGCGCGGTGTTCGTCGTCCCGCGCGGCATCTGGCACAAGCCGCACTCCGCCGAGGGGGCCTCACTGCTGCTGTTCGAGCCGTCGGGTACGTCGACGGTGGGCGACCGGCACGACGAGGTTCCCGGCCATGTGGACGCGACGACCGGCCATGAGCTGGGCAGCTGAGCCGGGCGGGGAGCCGAACAGGACGGGAACCTGCGGACCAGGAGGGTGCGGTGCCGGTCAGGGCTTGCGGGCGACGCCCGCGTAGCCGGGGATCGGCTCGCCGCCGGGGACCTCGACGACCTCGCCGAGCTCGGGGTGCCAGTCCGCTGAGAGCGAGACGCCGGGCTCGACCAGTTCGAGCCCGTCGAAGAACGTGGTGAACTCGGCGTGGGAGCGCAGGCGCAGCGTCATTCCCCGGGCCCGGTACATGGCGGACGCCTCCGCCGCGCGCTCGGGGTCGAAGTCGCCGGTGGTGTGCGAGAGCACCAGATAGCTGCCGGGGGCGAGCCGTTCGACGAGGCGGTCGACGAGCTCGGCCGCGCCGTCCTCGTCGTCCAGGAAGTGCAGCAGGGCGAGCAGCGACAGGGCGATGGGCCGGTCGAAGTCCAGCACCCGGCCGGCCTCTTCGAGGATGGCTTCCGGCTTGCGGGCGTCGGCCTGGATGTACTCGGTGGCGCCCTGCGGGGTGGAGCGCAGCAGGGCCGCCGCGTGGGCGAGGACGATCGGGTCGTTGTCGCAGTAGACGATGCGCGCGTCCGGGGCGGTCCCCTGGGCGATCTGGTGGAGGTTCGGCTCGGTCGGTATGCCGCTGCCGATGTCCAGGAACTGGCGGACGCCGTTCTCGGCGAGCCATCGGGTGGCCCGGTGCATGAAGGCGCGGTTCACCCGGGCCATGTCCCGCCCCCGGGCGTCGAGGGCGAGCAGCTGCCGGGCCATCTCCTCGTCGACCGGGTAGTTGTCCTTGCCGCCGAGGAACCAGTCGTACATCCGGGCGGGATGCGGCTTGGTGGTGTCGATCTCGATGGCTCGGGGGTCGTGCCCGGTCATAGCGCGCTCCATGGGTCCAGAGGTCGGCGAACAACAAGAGTCTGGGGCCGGGACGGCCCCGGCGCTGCGGATTCGGGCAGGAAAGCCGGTCCGGCTGCGGGGCCGGCCCGCCCGGGAGGCCGCGGAATCAGGTGAGCAGGAAGTCCGCCTGACCGGACTTGGCGCCCTGGATGAAGGCGGCGATCTCGCGTGGTGAGTAGATCAGGGCCGGGCCGTCGGGATCGGCGGACTGGCGTACGGCGATTCTGCCGTCGGACAGCTTCATCGCTTCGACGCAATTGCCTCCGTTCCCACCGCTCCACGGCTTGTGCCAGCCCTCGGAGCCGAGTTCGGCGGCCGGCATGCCGTTGTATATGGGATCCATCACAGCTCCTTGCGGAAGTCCCGGAGGATTTCCTTCGTGCGTTGTGCAGTTGCGGCCTGAGCCGCCATGCGGTCCATGACTTCGAGGTAGGAGGCCACCTCGGGGCGCGCGTCGAAGTAGACGGCACCGGTCAGGTACTCGCTGTAGACCATGTCGGGGAGTTCGGGGACGCCGAAGCGGAAGAGGACGAACGGGCCGTAGGTGCCCGGGTGGTGCCCCGTCGAGAACTCGGCGATCTGCAGGGTCACATGCGGCAGCTCGATCGCTTCGAGCAGCCGGTCGATCTGTTCCCGCATGGCTTCGACGCTGCCGACGGGACGGCGCAGCACCGTCTCGTCCATCACCACCCACAGCTTCGGTGCGTCCGGCCGTGTCAGCAGGGACTGGCGCTGCATCCGCAGCGCGACATGGCGCTCTATGTCCTCGGGTCTGGTCTGGCCCACGGCTCCGGTGCGCATCACCGAGCGCGCGTAGTCCTCGGTCTGCAGCAGTCCGGGGACGAAATGCGGCTCGTACATGCGCAGGAGGCTCGCGGCGCCCTCCAGGCTGACGTACATGCTGAACCAGTCGGGCAGCACATCGTGGAACCGCTGCCACCAGCCGGGCTTGTTGGCCTCCTCGGCGAGCTCCACGAAGGCGTCGGCCTCGTCGTCGCCGACCCCGTAGGCCTTCAGCAGCATCTGCACATAAGGGATCTTGAGAGCGACCTCGGCGGTCTCCATCCTGCGTATCGTCGCAGGTGCGACCCGCAGCACCTTGGCAGCCTGGTCACGGCTCAGGCCGACACGCTCCCGCAGATCCTGCAGGCGCTTGCCGAGAACGACCTGACCCACGGTCGGGGCGGACCGCGGTTCGCTCACTTCAGACCTCCCCATGCGCTGTTTTTGAGCAGTGTGCCATGCGCGGGCCGACCAGAACACAGCCACTCTGGAAATTTCAGAGTGCCCCTTGCCAAGTGTTCACGACAGGGGGAGAGTTGGTGAGTGAACCAGTTCACGATGTCGCGACCGCCCTCATTCCCATGGGTGTGCGGAGCGTGACGCAGCCCCCACTGTGAGGAATCGGTTGTGGCACCTGGCAGTGCGCTCATCCCCCGGCTCATGGATCTCAGTCCCGGGACGGAGGCGCTCCGGTACTGCTTCGCCCTGCCCGCGCACCCCGAATCGGTGGCGGGTGCACGGCGGCTGACCCGGGCCCGGCTCGACCAGTGGCAGCTCGACGCGGACGCCCACGACTCGGCGATCCTGATCGTTTCGGAACTGGTCACCAACGCGGTCGTGCACACCATGAGCGCTCGCGTGCTGTGCGAGCTGCGCTGCCTCGACAGACGGCTGCGGATAGCCGTGCAGGACCAAGGACACCAGCCCGGCGGGCCGCAGCTGCGCCGTACCTCCGACGACGAGCACGGACGCGGCCTGCTGCTCGTCGACGCGATGTGCAGTTCCTGGGGTTCCCGCGACGCGGGCAACGGCTCGGGACGCATCGTCTGGGCGGAACTGCCGCACGGCTCGGAGCGCGCATGCTGAAGAACGCGATGTCCCATCTCCTCGGCACCCGGCGCCCCCGCGAACTGCGGCCCGCCGCCGGTCCGGTCGGCACGGTCCAGCTGCCGCTGCCGCCCGCACTGTCGGCGAGCCTGGGGTGCGACGCGGTGGGGGTGCCCGCCCGGTACGGCTTCCGGCTGATGTCCCACCTGCCGCGCACCGGCTGCGTCTTCGCGGACGCCGAGCGCTGGTGGTGGATCGTGCCCGCGGGCTCCGACCTCGATCTGGACTGGCCCTCGCAGGCCTGCTACGCGAAGGGGGCGTTCGTCCCCGCGGTCCGGCCCCGGCTGATCCACCAGCCCGACAACCGCACGCCCTACACCCCGCCCATCCCGCTGTTCCTGATGGTGTGCCAGGTCACCGGTGTGGCGCCGTCCTGGGCACCCTCCGGCGGCGAGCGGGCCGTTTCCGCTCCGTGACGATGCCGGGCGGGGTCACCGGATTCTGGTGAGGCACGGAATCGATGGCGTACGAGGAGACGGGGCGGTGCGGCGCGCCCGGACGGCCGCGCCGGACCGGTGTCCCACGGACCGTCACCGTCCGGAGCCGACCGGGGTAGTGCGGTGCGGGCAAGCGCCTCACCCAGCGCCTGACCTGCGGTTCTACCCGTAAGACACCCCGGTCACGCTGCGTTGTCAGTGCTCCGTTCTAGTGTGGCACCACTGATCGAAAAGCCCGCTGCGGAGCGGGCTGCGGGCGGGAAGGGGGCGGAACTGTGCGCCGCTGGGAATATGTCGAGGGCACTGCGTCGAAGTTCTGGGAGACCGAGGCCGAGGGCGCCGTGGTGACGGTGCGCTACGGGCGGTGCGGGAGCGAGGGTCGTACGCAGGCCAAGGAGTACGCGTCGGCCGAGGCCGCCGCCGCCCAGGTCGTCAGGACGATCACGGAGAAGGAGAAGAAGGGGTACCGCGAGGTCGAGGCGTCCGCTTCGACGCCCGCCGCCCCGGACACCGCGGCAGTCACCGGCACGGCTCCGGCAGCGGCTGCGACCGCCCCTGACGCGGTCGTGGACGACAGCGCGACCGTTCTCCCCGACGAGGACACCTTCACCCTGCCCGACAGCTGGAAGCGGTTGCTGCACCCCCGGCGCGGCGGAGTGCGCCGCGGGCCGGCCAAGGCGAAGCGCGAGACGTTCGAGGCGATCGAGACCAAGCTCGCGGAGGAGGCCGCCTGGATCGCGGAGTTCGCGGACTCGCCGCGTTCGGACTCCGCGGCGGCCGAAGCACTGCGCGCACACCTCGGCGGAGCCCCCTCTCCGGCCGGTGCGGCCGCGCTGACCGCGATCACCGACGCCTCTGGATGGGCGGACTTCTGGTCCGAGCGCTACGGCCTCCCGTTCGCCGCACGGGCCGCGACCGAAGTCTTCTCGGTCGACGCCGACTGGCAGCAGAGCGGCCTCACACGGAGCGCACCCCGGCTCAGGGCGCTCCCGGGCCCCCGCCACCAGTACTGGGCCTGGCACCACCGATCGCCGATCGACCGGGTCCGTGCGCTGCTCGCGGCAGCCGACGAAGCCACGTACCGGGCGGCGGTCGAGGCACTGGCCGAGTGCCGCACCGACACCCTGCGCAGGATCATCGTCGCCTACCTGGTCCCGAGCGAGACCGGCTGGGTCGACGAGCTCTGCGCGGATCCGGCGGTGCACGCCGAGCAGGACCGCACGCTGCGTGCCATGGTGTTCAGCTCGCTGTACTCGGCCGACCAGATGGCGCTGTTGCCCTACCGCCCGGACTACACCCTCGGCGTCGCCACCATCGCCACCGTCGCCGAGGGCGTCGGCCCGGCCATCGCCCCGGCACTGGCCGACACCCTCGACGGCACCCACTACTACTCGGACAGCGTGAAGCTCGCCGCCGGCGCCCTGGTGGAGCTGCCGACGGACGATGCCTTCCTCGGCCTGCTGGCGCATGCGGACTCCAAGCACGTCCGCCCCTCGCTCCTCGAAGCCATGCGCCGCTATCCGGTACGGGCGGTGCGGCTGCTCGCCGCCGAGGCGGGCGGCAGTCCGTCAGCGGCGTCCCGGTCCCTGCAACTGCTCCGGACCCATGTCGGTGCCCACCGCGAAGTGGTGTCACTGGCGCTCGGCGATCTCGGCCCCGAGGTCGTGGAGATCATCGAGCCGCTGCTCAACCCGGTGGATCTGGTCGCCGACGCACCGGTGGACGCCCTGCCTGCCGTGCTGACGGCTCCGCCGTGGTCCCGGCCCCGCACCACGGTCAGGGCCAAGCCCGTGACCGGGCTGACCGCGGTCTCCGAGCCCGTGCTGGAGTGGCTGCCCGAGGAGCGGGCGGCCTGGGCGGCCACCTCCTCCTGGTACACGCAGAATCGCAACAACGGCGACATGCACGAGTACATCGACGTGCTGCGCCAGGAGTCGCCCCCCGGTGATCTGCGCTCGGCGTGGGTGTTCGTGCACGGCGACGAGGACGTGGTCGCCCCGCTCCTCGCCACCTGGGATCCGGACGATCTGTGGGACGGCGAGGACACGCTCAAGCCGATCGCCGCGCGATTCGGCCTGGCCGCGCTGCCGATGCTGTTGCGTGCCGTTCCCAGGCAGCCGAGCGCGCTCGCCCCGCTGTTTCTCCCGTTCGTCGACGTGGACGTCGCCCGGCACATGGCCGACTGGGCGGTCCGGCTGAAGTCCACCGCGTCGACCGCCCGTGCCTGGTTCGCCCGGCACGGCGTGGCGGCCGCCCCGCTCCTGGTCCCGGCCGCCGTGGGCAAGGCGGGCGCCGCGCGGAACGCCGCCGAGCAGGCACTGACATCGATCGCCACGACGCACGGCGACGAGGTGGTCCGCGAGGCCGCCCGGGCGTACGGTCCGCAGGCCGCGGCGGCGGTGGACGAGCTGCTGGCCGCCGACCCGCTGGAGCGCGCGCTGCCCGTCAGGATGCCGGTGCTGCCGGGCTGGGCGGAGCCTTCGGTGCTGCCGCAGATCACGGTCCGGTCCGGCGGTGCGCTGCCGGTGGCGGCGGTGCGCAACGCCCTGATGATGCTGGCGCTGTCGAAGCCCGGTGAGGTGTACCCGGGAGTCGCCGCGCTGACCGGGGCGGCCGAGTCCGCTTCGCTCGCGGAGTTCGCCTGGGCCCTGTTCGAGCAGTGGCGGATGGCGAACATGCCCGCGAAGGAGTCGTGGGCGCTGCACGCGCTGGGGCTGATCGGCGACGACGAGACGGTCCGCCGGCTGACCCCGGTGATCCGGTCCTGGCCCGGTGAGTCGGCGCACCACCGGGCAGTCGAGGGTCTCGATGTGCTGGCCGCCATCGGCAGCGACGTGGCGCTGCTGCATCTGCACGGCATCTCGCAGCGGGTGAAGTTCAAGGGCCTCAAGGTACGGGCCGGGGAGAAGATCGCCGAGGTGGCCGCAGGACTGGGGCTGACCGGCGAGCAGCTCTCCGACCGCCTCGTGCCCGACCTCGGGCTGGACGCCGACGGTTCGACGGTCATCGACTACGGCCCCCGTTCGTTCACGGTCGGATTCGACGAGCAGTTGCGGCCGTACGTGCTGGACGGTGACGGCAAGCGCCGCAAGGACCTGCCGAAGCCGGGTGCCCGCGACGACGCGGAGCTCGCCCCGGCGGAGCGCAAGCGGTTCATGGCACTGAAGAAGGATGTCCGGACGATCGCCTCCGACCAGGTGCGGCGTCTGGAGGCCGCGATGGTGACCGGACGTTCCTGGACGGCCCAGGAGTTCCAGGAACTGTTCGTCGGCCATCCGCTGCTGTGGCACCTGGTGCGCCGGCTGGTGTGGCTGAGCGATCCGGAGGACGGGACGCGCAGCGCGTTCCGGGTTGCGGAGGACCGTACGTTCGCCGACGCGGAGGACGACGTCTTCGTCCTGGCCGATGACGCGACGGTGCGGCTCGCGCACCCGCTGCACCTCGGTGACGAACTGGCCGCCTGGTCGGAGCTGTTCGCCGACTACGAGATCCTGCAGCCGTTCCCGCAGCTCGGGCGTGGTGTGCTCGCGCTCTCCGAGAAGGAGACCGACGAGTACCGGCTCACCCGGTTCGAGGGGCTCAAGGTTCCGATCGGGAAGGTTCTCGGGCTGCAGCGGCGCGGCTGGGAGCGCGGGGTGCCGCAGGACGCCGGGGTGGAGCGCTGGATCTCCAAGCGGCTGAGCGACGACTGCTATCTCGTGATCGCGTTGGACCCGGGCATCGCGGTCGGCGTGGTCGACATGTTCCCCGACCAGACCCTGGAAACGGTCTGGCTCGACACCCGGCCCGACGATCACTGGAGGCGTGGCGAGTATCAGCACCGCTTCACCGGCCTGGACGCGGTGACCGTGTCCGAGTTCCTGAACGACCTGGCCGAACTCACCGAGGACGTCGCGTCGTGACCGCGCACGAGGAGACCCGTGCCGCGGCGCCGGGCGGCGGGGCCGAGCCGGTGCAGCGGCCCCCGGCCGAGGTCCGGTACGCCGAGGAGCTGGCGGCACTGCGCGCCGACGACCGTGATCCGCGTCCGCCGGGCTGGGAGCTGAGCCTGCGTGCGGCACGCCGGTTCATCATCGGTGACGCGGACACCGGCATCGGCCGGAAGTTCGTCGGCAACCCCTCGCTGGTGGACCGGGCCCTGGTGACGCTGGCGACGAGCCGTGGGCTGATGCTGGTCGGCGAGCCGGGCACCGCCAAGTCGCTGCTCTCCGAGCTGATCGCGGCCGCGGTCAGCGGCGACTCGACGCTGACAGTGCAGGGCGGCGCGGCCACCACCGAGGACCAGATCAAATACGGCTGGAACTACGCGTTGCTGGTCGCCGAGGGGCCGTCCACCCGGTCGCTCGTGCCGGCCCCGATGCTGCGCGGCATGGCGGAGGGCAGGCTCGTCCGGTTCGAGGAGATCACCCGCTGTCCGCTGGAGGTGCAGGACTCGCTGCTGTCGCTGCTCTCCGAGCGGGTGGTGGCCATCCCCGAGCTGACCGGGCCGGACGGCATGGTCTTCGCCCGGCAGGGCTTCAATGTGATCGCCACCGCCAACACCCGGGACCGGGGCGTCAACGAGATGAGCGCCGCGCTCAAGCGGCGGTTCAACTTCGAGACGGTCTTCCCGATCCCCGACCTGGACACCGAACTGGCCCTGGTCGAGGCCGAGGTGACGACCCTGCTGCGGCGCTCCGGTGTGGAGCCGCCGCCGGACCGGGATGTGCTGGAGGTCCTGGTCGGGACGTTCCGGGAGCTGCGTGCCGGGGCCGGTGAGAAGGGCGGTGCCGGTCCGGACCGCCCGTCGGCGGTGATGAGTACGGCGGAGGCCGTGTCCGTCGCCCACGCCGTGGGAGTGCGCGGCTGGTTCCTGCGCGGCGAGCCGGGCAGCGCCGCCGATGTGGTGGCGTGTCTGGCGGGTACCGCGGCGAAGGACAGCCCGGAGGACCTGGCCCGGCTGCGCCGCTATCTGGAGCAGCAGGTGCCGCGCCGCCGCGGACCGCAGTGGAAGGCCCTGCACGACGCACGCCATCTGCTGGCCGACTGATGTCCACGGTGTTCCTGGGGGTGCGTCACCACTCCCCCGCCTGTGCACGGCTCGTCGAACGGACCGTCGCGGAGCTCCGGCCCGCCCAGGTGCTGATCGAGGGTCCGGCTGAGATGAACGGCCGGCTGGACGAGCTGCTGCTCGGGCACGAGCTGCCGGTCGCGGTGTTCAGCCACTACCGCGACGGACAGCGGGCCGCGACGTCCTGGGCCCCGCTGTGCGACTACTCGCCGGAGTGGGTCGCGCTGCGGGCGGGGAGGGCGGCCGGGGCACAGGTCCGCTTCATCGATCTGCCGGCCTGGCATCCGGCGTTCGCCGAGCGCACCAACCGCTACGCCGACGCTGAGGCGCGTTACGCGGAGGCGACGGAGCGGCTGTGCCGGCAGTTCGCGGTGGACTCCTCCGACGCCCTGTGGGACCGCCTGTTCGAGGTCGAACCGGACAGCGGTCTCGCCGAGCGGCTCGACGCGTACTTCGCGCTGGTGCGCGGTGACGCGGAGGCCGACGCGGGCGACCGGGCGCGGGAGTCGTACATGGCCGCGTGGGTGCGGGCTGCCGTGGCGGCGGCCGGTGACCGGCCGGTCCTGGTGGTCACCGGTGGTTTCCATCAGCCGGCGCTCCGCGCGCTCACCGATTCCCGTGCGCGGGACGGGGCGGACGGCGACGGCTGGGAGCGGGGCGCGGACGGGTGGCCGGTGGTACCCGCCCCGCCGGACGGCGCCATGGCCGGGAGCTTCCTGGTGCCGTACTCCTTCCGGAAGCTGGACGCGTTCGCCGGGTACCAGTCGGGGATGCCGTCGCCGGGCTACTACCAGCAGGTGTGGGAGGCGGGCCCCGAGGCCGCGGCGGACGGCCTGCTGCGGGTGGTCGTCGAGCGGCTGCGGGCCCGGAAGTACCCGGTGTCCACCTCCGATCTGATCGCCGCCCGCAGCCTGGCCGAGGGGCTGACGGCGCTGCGCGGCCATCCGAGTCCGGCCAGGATCGATGTGCTGGACGGCCTGGCGGGCGCTCTGATCACGGACGATCTGGACCGGCCGCTGCCGTGGACCGGCCGGGGCACGCTGACGGCGGGGGCCCACCCCGCGGTCGTCGAGATGGTCGCGGCCTGCGGCGGCGACCGCACGGGGCGGCTCCATCCGCAGACTCCGGCGCCGCCCCTGGTGCATGACGTGGCGGCGCAGCTCGCCGGGCTGGCGCTGGACGGCGGCCCGGAGGCGACGTACCGCCTCGATCTCACGGACGCCACCGACCTGGAACGCAGCCGGGTGCTCCACCGGCTGCGGGTGCTGGGTGTCCCCGGCCAGGTGCGGACCGCCGGTCCCACCCACGGCGTCGACCCGGTGTTCACCGAGCGCTGGGAGGCGCAGTCCGTCCTGGGGCGCGAGGCCGCGCTGGTGGAGGCGGGGGCGTACGGGGCCACCCTGGCCGAGGCGGCCGCCGTCGCCCTCACCGAGCGCACCCGGAGCGGTACGGCGGAGGCCGATGGTCCGGCGGGGGCGCTGTTCGACGCGGTGCTGTGCGGAATGGGCGGGCTCTCGGAGCAGCTGCTCGAAGAACTCTCCTCCTGTGTACGCGAGTTGCAGGCCACCGGACCGCTCGGGGAGATACTCGCCACGGCTCTCGGGCTGTGGCGGCACGACCGGGTGTTCGGCATGGCGCGCGGTCCGCTGCTCGCCGCCGTGATCGACGGGGCGACGGAACAGCTGCTGTGGCTCCTGGAGGGTGCGCGCGGCTCGTCGGGGGTGGACTTCCCCCGGCTGCGGGCGGTGGTCGCGGTGCGCGACGCGGTGCTGCACGCACCGGAGTTGCTCTCCGTCACCCGTGAGGTCGCGGCCGGGATCGCCCGGCGGATCGCCGAGGACCCGCAGGCCCCGATCGATGTGCGCGGTGCCGCGTTCGGGCTGGCCCGGTCCCTGGGCCGGGTCCCGGGAGCCCCCGGCACGTCCGGCGATCCGGCCCGGGTGGTGCGTACGGTGGCGAGGGCCGGTGCCGATGCGCTCGGCGACTGGCTGGCCGGGCTGTTCGCGCTCGCCCGCGACGAGGTGACGGGCGCGGCGGGCAACGACGACGGCCGCGGAACGGACGGCGCGGCCGAGTCGCTGATCGATGTGCTGGACGGCCTGGTCAGCGCGTTGTCCGACGAGGAGTTCCTGTCGGGCCTGCCCGCGCTGCGGCAGGCCTTCACCTTCTTCCCGCCGCGCGAGCGGGACCGGATCGCCGCCCGTCTGCTGGAACGGCGAGGGGTGCGCGGCTCCTCGCGTTCCCTGCTCCGGACCACCGCGGACCCCCTGCTGATCGCCCGGGCCCGCGCCCTGGAGGAGTCCGTGTCCCGACTGCTGGCCCGCTACGAACTGGATGCCGCCCCATGACCACGCCCGAACAGGCACCCCGCCGGGCACCCGGGCCCGAGAAGGGTTCCGGCACTGTTCCCGACGCGGGGCTGGAGCGCTGGCGGCTGGTCCTCGGCGCCGCCGCCGAACGGCACACCGGGCAGCCGGGTCCGGCCGACGCCGGCCGGGACGCCGCGCTCGACTGGCTCTACGGCCGTGACCCCGAGCTCACCCGGCGCGGGGTGCGCCGTTCCGGCTCGACTCCCCGGACGGGCGGCGACGGGCCGTCCGCGGTGACCGCGGTCGACTGGCTCGACGACATCCACCGGCTCTTCCCGAAGGAGACCGTCGAGCGCCTGGAACGGGACGCCGTCGAGAAGTACGGCATCCAGGAGATCGTCACCGACCCCGCGGTGCTGGAGCGGGTCGAGCCCAGCCAGACGCTGCTGCGTGCCGTGCTGCGCACCAAGCATCTGATGAACCCGCAGGTGCTGCGGCTGGCCCGGCGCATCGTCGAGTCGGTGGTGAGACAGCTCATGGCCAGGCTCCAGCCGGAGATCCGCCGGGCGTTCCACGGCACCCGCTCCCGCAGGCCCAGCCGGGTGCCGCTGGCGAGGGACTTCGACTTCCGGCAGACCGTGAAGGCCAACCTCGCCCACTACCAGCCGGACGAACGGCGCCTGCTCATCGAGCGCGCCCACTTCCACTCCCGCACCCGACGCCATGTGACGCAGTGGCAACTGATCCTGCTGGTCGACCAGTCGGGCTCGATGGCCGGATCGGTCATCCACTCCGCGGTGACCGCCGCGTGTCTGTGGGGCCTGCCCGGCCTCAAGACACACCTGGTCGCCTTCGACACCCAGGTGGTGGACCTGACCTCGGACGTGACCGATCCGGTGGAGCTGCTGATGCGGGTCCAGCTGGGCGGCGGCACCGACATCGCACGGGCCGTGGAGTACGGCGCGGGCCTGGTGGAGAACCCGCGCCGCACCGTCGTCGCGCTGATCACCGACTTCTACGAGGGCGGCGACCCGTACCGGCTGGTGCGGGCGGTGCGGGGGCTGGTGGAGCAGGGCTCGACCGTGCTGGGGCTGGCCGCGCTCGACGAGGACGCCGACCCGGACTACGACCGGGTGACGGCCGGGAAGCTCGCGGCGGCCGGGGCGCACATCGGGGCGATGACGCCCGGTCGGCTCGCCGAGTTCGTCGCCGAGAGGCTGGGCCGATGACCGAGCCGAGGACCTCCGCGGGGACCGGCGCCGCCGTGCGCCCCGATCTGCTCGCCCTCACCCCGGACACGCTCGCGGCGCTCGCCAACCGGGGCCTGGTCAAGCGCGCCACGAAGGAGTTGGACGCGGGGACGGTGCCCGTGCTCACGACCGATCCGGACACCACGGTGCGGGCCAGGTTCGACGACGGCACGACCTCGGCGCTGCCGCCCGGCACCGGCCTGGACGAGGGCGACTGCAGCTGCGCCGCACCGGGCGTGTGCCGCCATCTCATCGCCCTGGTGCTGGCCCATCAGCGCAGCGCCGCGTCCGATCCGGACGGCGATCCCGCCGCGTTCACCGACTGGTCCCCGGGCAGCACCGACGACGACGCGCTCACCGACGCGGTCGGCGCCCGCCCGGTCGCCTCGGCGCGGCGCACCCTCGACCGGGGCTATGCCGCTCTCGTGCACCGCCCGTCCCCGGATCACCCCGAGCCCCGGGTCGAGCTCCCCACGTGCACGGTGCGTTTCCCGGTGCCCGGCGAGATCGCCCACGCGTTGACGGACGCGGCCGCCTCGCTGCGAGGTGAGGTGGTGGCGCTGGCGGTCTGGGCGTTCCGGGCCGCCGACGCCACGGACACCGACGAGCGTTCCGTACCCGTCCAGGTCGGCGGCCGGGCCGCCGCGCCGCCCACGGCGCTGCCCGTGCTCGACGCGGCCCTCGGGCTGGCCGGCGAACTGCTGGCGGAGGGCGTGGCCCATGTCGGCCCGGTGCACGGCGGAGCCCTCGCCCGCGCCGGTGCCGCGCTGACCGCCCGGTCGATGCACTGGCCCGCGGGCGCGATCGCCGAGCTGGCCGACCAGCTCACCGCGTACGCCGACCGTACCGCCCAGTACCGCCCGGAGTCGGTCGCCGCCCTGCTCACCGAGGTGCACGCCCGGCGGCGGGCCGCCGGGCATCCCGGGGTGCTCGGCACCCGCGAGGCCGGGGACACCCCGCTGCGCCGGGTCCGGCTGGTCTCGCTCGGCTGCCGCGTCCACGGCACCGGGCAGTCCCTGACCTCCGAGGTGTACTTCGCCCACCCCGGCGCGGGCACGGTCCTCGTACTGCGCAAGGCCTGGACGGCCGCCGAGGGCAAGGAGCTGTCCGCCCACCGGCTGGCCACCCGTCGTGTCCTGGGCACCACACTGGCCTCGCTGGCCGGCGGAAGTCTGGTCAGCGAGAGCGTCCGGCGCACCCCGAGCCATGCGCTGACGGTGGCCCGGGGCAGGCTCGGCACGACGACGATCACCCCGGTCGGCGCGGCCTGGACCGAACTGCCCGAACCCTTGCTGGTACGGGATCTGACCGCACTGGCCGAAGGCTGGGCCAACAGGCCGCCGCGGCTGATCCGGCCCCGGGTCGAGGCGGAGGCGGTCCATGTCGTCGAACTGTCCGAGGTGGAGAGCGTCGGTTACGACCCCGCCGAGCAGCGCCTGGAAGCCGTGGTGCGGGATGCGGCGGGGGGCCGGGTGCTGGTGGCGTCGGAGTACCGGCCGGAGTGCCCCGGTGCGCTGGACGCCCTGGCCGATGCCCTGGAGGGCGGCGCCACGCACATCAGCGGTTCGCTGCACCGGTCCGGCGGCGGGGTGCGGATCGATCCGCTCGGGGTGCTCACCCCGGCGGGGACGGTCGTGCCGGATCTCGCCGCCGGTGACGGTTCCACGGCCCTGGCCGCGGTGGTGCGGCGGTCGTCCGATCCGCTGACGGCCGCGCTGGAGGAGGCGATGTCCGCGATGTCGGCGGTGCCGCACAGCGGGCTGCGTCATCTCAACGTCCCCGCCCGTGCCCGGATCGACGAAGCGGCGACCGCGCTGTCCCGCACCGGTCTGGCCCGTGCCGCGACGCTGCTGCGCGCCTTCACCGAGGCACTGGACGACGGGGCGCTGCCGGCCGGGGAAGCCCTCGCGGCCCGTTCCCGGGCGTGGCTGGACGCCCAGCTCCACCTCCTGGTCAGCAGCGAACTCCGCGCCTCCGCACCGGCGTCCGGGACCCCCGGAGCCCCTGGAGCCGCTGGAGCCGCTACGGACGGTTCAGATAAGCGAGTTGGGGATGGACCTTGATGTAGCCGTCGACGAGGCGTCCGGCCACGGTCACCGAGTCGACCAGCGGGTGCAGTGCGAAGGCCTTCACGGCGGTGGCGCGGGATCCGCTCGCCGCCGCGTCCAGCACCGCGCGCTCGACCGCCTTGACCGCGGTGACCAGCCCGACGGCGTGGTACGGGAGCGGATCGACGGCGACGGGGTGGGCACCGTTGGCGTCGACCAGGCACGGCACCTCGATGACGGCGTCCGCGTCGAGCACCGGGAGCGTGGTGCGGTTGCGGACGTTGAGGATGAGCGAGGTCCGTTCGTTGCGGGCGACGGCCCGCATCAGGGCGAGCGCCACCTGCTCGTAGCCGCCGGACTCCAGATCGCTCTCGTCCCGCTCGCCGACCCCGGCGACCTCTCTGTTCTCCGACATGTAGGTGGCCTCGCGCTCCGCGCGGGTGCGGTCCCAGGCGGACAGGGCGGGGGTGGTGGGGTCCTTCATCCGGGCGTAGAAGCCCTCCTGCTGCTCCCGCAGGAAGGCGCCGCGGGTCTGTTCGGCGTCCTGGTAGGCGCGGACCGCTTCCCGGTTGAAGTAGTAGTAGTGCAGGTATTCGTTGGGGACGGCGCCCAGCGACCGCAGCCAGTCGGTACCGAAGAGCCTGCCCTCCTCGAAGGAGCCGAGGAGTTCCGGGTCGGCGAGCAGCCTGGGGAGTTCGTCCCGGCCGTCGACGTACAGTCCGCGGACCCAGCCCAGGTGGTTGAGCCCCACGTAGTCGATCCGGGCGCGGTCGGGGTCGGCGCCGAGCACCCGGGCGATGCGGCGGCCGAGGCCCACCGGGGAGTCGCAGATGCCGATGACCCGGTCGCCCAGGTAGTGGGACATGGCCTCGGTGACCAGGCCGGCCGGGTTGGTGAAGTTGATGACCCAGGCCTCGGGGGCGAGCCGCACGATGCGCTGCGCGAGGTCGACGGCGACGGGCACGGTGCGCAGTCCGTACGCGATGCCGCCCGCGCCGACCGTCTCCTGGCCGAGCACGCCTTCGTCGAGGGCGACCCGTTCGTCGGCCGCCCGGCCTTCGAGACCGCCGACGCGGATCGCCGAGAAGACGAAGTCGGCGCCGCGCAGTGCTTCGTCGAGGTCGGTGGTGGCGGTGACGGCGGGCGCGTCCAGGACACCGGCGGCCTGTTCGCCGAGCACCCGGGCCACGGCGGTGAGCCGGTCGGCGTCGGTGTCGTAGAGGGTGACCGCGTCAACGCGGCCTTCGGCGTGATCGGCGAGCAGCGCCCCGTACACGAGTGGTACCCGGAATCCGCCGCCGCCCAGAATTGTCAGCTTCACGCTTGTGCATGGTACGGGGGCGGGCCCGGTCCGGGGCCCCGGCGGCGTCGGGCCCGGTGGCCGTGGACTCGAAAGTCCTCGGCCACCGGGCCGGACGCCGCTGCCGCGCTCACTCCCGGGGGCGTGTCGGGTCAGTTGCCGCTCCACCACCGGGAGACGGCCCGCCACAGCCTCGCCGGTGCGGATTCGCCGCGCTGCTGCGGGATCCCGCCGACGGCGGAAGGAGCGGCGGGGGTCCCGGATTCGTCGACGGCGGTGGCCGTGGCCGTCGTACTCATCGGGGCGGTGGCCGTGGCCCGGCCGGGTGTGGGCGCGGTGTGCCGGACGGTCGACTGCACCTCCCAGTCCTGGCGCGGCGTGTTGGGCCTGCCCATGGAAGGCGGTTCCTTGTCGTCCTGCGGCGGGCGGGCGGCGAAGTCGGCCGGCAGCTCCACCAGGTGCCGGCCCATGATGTTGCCGACCCAGCTCAGCTCGCTCTCCTCGACGGCGAGTTCGAGATCGGGCAGGCGCATCAGCAGGGCGTCGACGCCGACGTCCGCGATGGCCCGTCCGATGTCCTGCCCGGGGCATTCGTGGGGGCCGCCGCTGAACGCGAGGTGGGCGCGGTTGCCCGCCATGTCGTCGCCCAGATCGGGGCGGACCACCGGGTCGGTGTTGGCCGGCGCGATGCCGACGATCAGCGCGTCGCCGGCCTTGATCTGCTTGCCGCCGAGCTCGGTGTCGCCGACCGCCCAGCGGCCGAAGACCGCGGTGAACGGCGGCTCGTCCCAGAGCGTCTGCTCGACCGCTTCGGGGACCGTCATGTGACCACCGCTGAGCCTGGCCCGGAAGCGCGGGTCGGTGAGCACCATCCGCAGGACGTTGGCGATCAGGTTGGCGGTCGCCTCGTAGGAGGCGATGAGGATCAGCCGGAGGTGCTCGCTGACCTCCTGGTCGTTCAGCCCTGCCGGGTGTTCGACGAGCCAGGTGGCGAAGTCCTCCGCGGGTTCGCGCCGGCGGCGCTGGACGAGCCGGGTCAGCGCGTCGAGCACATAGGCGTTGCTCGCCACGGCGGTCGCCGTGCCGCGGGTCATGTCGCGGGCGGCCTGGACCATCCGGTCGTTGTACTCCTCGGGCATGCCGAGGATCGCACACATCACCATCATCGGCAGCCGCTCGGCGAACTGGCTGACCAGGTCGACCCGGCCCTGCTGGCAGAAGTCGTTGACGAGCCGGTTGCTGTAGCGGTTGACGTGGCGGCGGACGCCGCGGGTGTCGATCCGGCCCATGCTGTCGGTGACCGCGCCGCGCAGCCGTTCATGGGTGGCCCCGTCGGCGAACGCGCAGATCGGCTGCCAGGTGAAGATCGGGGCCAGCGGGTGGTCCGGGGCGACGCTGCCGTCCTGCAGGGCCCGCCACCGCCTGGAGTCGCGGGAGAACTGCGAGGGGGTACGGGTCATGTGCAGGTTCTCGCTGTGTCCGAGGACCAGCCAGGCGGGTACGTCCCCGTGCAGCAACACGGGGGCCACGGTGCCGTGTTCGGCTCGCAGCTTGTCGTAGAGCCCGTGGGGGTCCCGCTCGGCCTCCGGGCCGTAGAACCGGCGCAGTCCGCCGGGGCCGACGCCGAGGCCGTGGGCCGGGCATTCGGGGGGCGGAACCGGCCCGGGGGCCGCTCCGGGCTCGTAGTGGAATGGGGTTGTCACGATCGCTCCAGGGATCAGGCCAAGTACCGGACGGATGGGGATGCGCGAGGGGGGGTTGGTACTGCGGTCAGGCGAGCGGGAGGGCCAGACTGTGCAGATAGCGCATCAGGGTCATCAGCACGTCGCGGCTGGAGCCGCGCAGTCGGGCGTCGCAGTCGATCATCGGGACCTCGTCGGGGAGGTCCAGTGCGGTCCGCAGCGCCTCGACGGGGTGCTTCGGGGCGCCGGGGAAGGTGTTGACGGCGACGACGAACGGCACGCCGCGCTCCTCCAGTCGCCCGATGACGTCGAAGCTGACTTCGAGGCGGCGGGTGTCGACGAGGACCACCGCGCCGAGGGCACCTTCGAACAGGCCGTTCCACAGGAACCAGAACCGTTCCTGGCCCGGGGTGCCGAAGAGATAGAGGATCAGCTCCTCACTGATGGAGATCCGGCCGAAGTCCATGGCGACGGTGGTGGCGGTCTTGCTCTCCACCCCGAAGTTGTCGTCCACGCCGACGCCGGCCTGGGTCATGGTCTCTTCGGTGGTCAGCGGCCGGATCTCGCTGACGGAACCGACCATGGTCGTCTTGCCGACCCCGAACCCGCCGACGATCACGACCTTCACCGCGGCTGTCGCCGTCGTGGGAAGGACGTCCTCGCGCCGGGGGCCGGTGATCGTGTCAGAGCTTCTGAAGTCCATGCATCACCGCTTCGAGAAGGGACCTGTCCGGGAGAGTGGCGCGGACGATGGGTGCGCGCGATTCGATGAGTCCGGCAGCGAGGAGTTCGGTGAGGAGCGAGGTCACCACGCTGAAGGGCAGACCGAGGTATGCCGAGATCTCGGCGACGGATAACGGTGCCTGGCAGAGCCGCAGGATCACGGCCTGCTCGGGCTGGACCGTCGGCGTCGGCTGTGCCTGCGCGACGATCATCGTGACCAGGTCGAGCTGCGCCCGCTCGCTGCCGTCGGGATCGCCGGTGATCACGTACAGCCGTTCCGGATCGCTCGGAGCCGGATCGGCTTTTCGGCGTTCTCGTCGGGGAGAGTTCATCCGGCCTGCCCGTCGTGGCGCGGCGGGCTCGTCAGATGGGCACCGATCCTGACGACCATGTCACGCATCCGCGAGCCGACGAGCCCCGCGTCGACCGTCTCGCCGGCGAGCACCGCGAGGTACGCGCCCGTTCCGGCGGCCATCAGGTAGAAGAAGCCGCCGGTGACCTCGATGACGACCAGCCGCATGAGCCCGTCGCTGTAGGGGATCTCGGAGGCGACGGCGGCGGCCAGGCTCTGCAGTCCGGCACAGGCCGCCGCGAGGCGGTCGGCGACATCGGGGTCGCCGCCGTGCCGGGCGATGCGCAGACCGTCGGCGGAGAGCACCACGATCTGGTGGATGTCCGGTACGTCGTCGGCCAGTTCCTTGAGCATCCAGTCCATGTTTCCCCGCTGCTGGATCACTTCAGGTCTCCCTTGTCCCACGCATCGTCAGAGTCTTCGTCGGTCTTCGGGTCCTGCGGCACGCCGTTGACCGCGTTGGTGAAGGCCTCCAGCCAGAGCCCCGGGGGCTGCTCCTTGCCGCCGCCGTCACCGCCGGGCCCGTGTCCGTGGCCATTGGTGTGGCCGTTGTGCCGGCCTGCGGAGGGATCGGCGGGCTGGGCGGGGAGGTTGTGCGAGCCGAGTGGTGCCCGGCCGCGGCTTCGGCGTTGCGGAAGTCCGCCCGCGGTCCATTCGGTCACCACGGGGACGTCGTCCTCCATGGCGGCGGGGGGCAGGACCGGCCGGGTGGCGGGTGCGACCGGGCCGGTGGCGGGTCGCTGGGCCACGGGGGTACGGGGCTTGCGGCGGGCCGGCACGACGTGCTTCATGGCCTCCTGGTCGATGTCGCTGGTGGGCCTCGACGTGGCGCCGATGCCGTGGGCGATGCCGGGAGCGGGTCCGGTGGTGATCATGGCGCGGGGCACGATGAGCACGGCGCGGACGCCGCCGTACGCGGACTGTCGCAGGGAGACCTGGAGGTCGTACATCCGCGAGAGCCGGCCGACGACGGCCATGCCGAGTCGCGGGGACTCGCCGAGGTCGTTCATGTTGGAGCCGGCCTGTGCCCTGGCGAGCATGTTCTCGGCCCGCGAACGGGCCTCCTCGCTGAGCGAGACGCCGCCGTCCTCGATCTCGATGGCGATGCCGGTCTGTACCTCGACGGCGGTGACGTGCACCCGGGTCTGCGGGGGCGAGTAACGGGTGGCGTTGTCGAGGAGTTCGGCGCAGGCGTGGATGAGCGGCTCGACGGCGGTGCCGATGATGGCGACCTTGGCGATCGAGTGCAGGTCGACCCGGGGGTACTCCAGGATCCGCGACATGGCGCCGCGCAGCACGCTGAACAGCGGTACGGGCTTGGGCCACTGGCGGCTGGGCCGGGCACCGCCGAGCACCGCGATGGAGTCGGCGAGCCGGCCGATCAGTGCGGTGCCGTGGTCGATGCGGAGCAGGTCGTCGAAGACGTCGGGGTTGCGCCCGTGGTGCTCCTCCATCTCGCGCAGTTCACTCGCCTGGCGGTGGACGATCGCCTGGACGCGCCGGGCGACGTTGACGAAGGCGCGCTGCGCGGAGTCACGCATCGCCTCTTCGTTGTCGATGATGTGCAGCACCGTGTAGACGAGGGTGCGCTGGGCGTCGGGCAGGTCGCGGTACATCTCGTCCGCGTCGACGACGTCACGGAGCACCTCTTCGGGCGAATTGCCCACGCGCAGCCGGTGGATGGCGGCCGGCAGCAGTTCCTTGCTGATCCGCACGGTCTCGTCGTCGTGGGTGGCGATGCGCCGTTCCAGGTCGGCGAAGCGGCGTTCGTACACCGCGCGCTGGGCACGCAGGTCGCGCGCCCGGCGGGTGAGTTGGACACTCAGGGCGGCGACCACGACGGTGGCGACGGCACCGCACCAGACGACTGGTATCCGCGCGGCCGTGGAGACCAGTGCCGCCGCGGCGGCGGTGGCGCCGCCCATCAGGAGCACGGGCAGGAACACGGCGCGAACGACGGAGGATTCTCGGTCGATCGGCGGTGATTCAACACGAACCATCTAAGACCTCTGGCGGTTGATTCGGGAGGTATGCACGCTTGCAGGACAGTCAGGAACAAGCGCTCGAATTCATATCAACTCGACTTCACTGCGCGTGAGCTTAGTCAGATCGAATCAGTGCTTCGGCACATTCACCCAACCCCCTGCGCGAGCGCTCCAGCGGTAATACACTCACGAGTTTTTGCACGCACCGCCGTCACGCGTGCACACGGAGTGACAGTCGGCGCAATCCGTCGAGAAGGGGAGTCGTTCGTACCGGGGATCGGGACAACATAGGCTTGAAACAAGGAAGTTCAGGGGGTTCGATCCAGCTGGTCACCCGCTTCCGTCCCTCAGTGCGGGACAGGCGCACATGTGATCGAACTGGATCGAAGGGAGCACATTCGAGCGAAGGGGAACCGGCACACCGTGGGACCGAATCGGAGCTACACCATCGAATCGCTGGACACCGGGCTCCGGTTGATGCAGCTCTTCCTCGCCCATGACACGCTCACCGTCTCCGAGGCCGCCGAGCTGCTCTCCGTGGGCCGGTCCACCGCGCACCGGGTGCTCAGCACGCTGGAAGGACGCGGCTTCGCGATCCGGGACTTCTCCGGCCGGGGCTACTCGGCCGGTCCGGAGCTGGTCCGGCTCGGCCGCCCGGCGGGGTTCGGCCCGGCCGTCCGGGAACGGCTCGCGGCGGTGCTGGAGGACGCGGTGCTGCGCACCGGCGAGACGGTGCAGTGCGCGGCGCTGAGCGGCGACCGGATCATCGTCACCGACGGCCGCGAGTCCCCCCGGCCGGTACGGGTGATGCCGGAACCCGGCAGTACGCACCCCGCGCACGCCACGTCCGGCGGGAAGCTGCTGCTCTCCCGGATGACTCCGGAGCAGGTCTGCGCCCTCTACCCGCGCGAGGAGCTGCCCGCGGCCACGCCGGACACCCTTGTCTCGCGCTCCGCGCTGCTCGCCGAGCTCCAGGAGATCCGCTCCCTCGGACACGCGCTCAGCCGCGGGGAGTCGGTCCGGGGCATGAACACCGTGGCCGTGCCGCTGACGGGGTCGAGCTGGCGCGACCGGCTCGCCCTGATGGCGTCGGCACCCGCCGATCGCGGGGACGACGCGGCGCTCGCCCACCTGGCCGGGGAACTCCGCTCGTCCGCCGCGCTGCTGGAGACGGACTGAGTGGTTCCGGCCCGGTGGCCACGGGTGCGTTGCGGGTGCGGGTGCGGGTGCGGGTGCGCCGGAGCGGACCGCCGGAGCGCGCCGTCCCGCTCCGGCGCCCGGCTCCGGCGGTCCGCCGCCGGCGGCGCCTACAGCCGGAGTTCGACGGCGTGTGCTTCCACCAGGGCGGCGATCCGTGCGAGGGCTTCGCCCGCGGGCCGCGACGCCGGCCGGGTTCCGTCACGCAGCCGCAGGGCCACCTGCCCCTCGGCGGCCTCCCTCGCTCCGATGACCGCCTGGCAGGGCACCAGACGGGCCTCCCGGACGCGGGCCGAGAGGGTGCCGCGTTCCGGTCCGGCGATCTCGGTCCGCAGCCCCAGGCCGGCGCACTGCCGGGCGAGCGCATCGGCGTCGGGGAGTTCGGCGTCGGAGATCGGGATGATCGCCAGCTGGGTGGGGGCCAGCCAGGCGGGGAAGGCCCCGCCGTGCACCTCGATCAGCTGGGCGACGGCCCGCTCCACACTGCCGACGATGCTGCGGTGGATCATGACCGGCCGGTGTTTCGCACCGTCGGCGCCGATGTAGTGCAGGTCGAACCGGCCCGGCTGATGGAAGTCGATCTGGACGGTGGAGAGGGTGGATTCGCGCCCGGCGCCGTCGGCCACCTGGACATCGATCTTGGGGCCGTAGAACGCGGCCTCCCCCTCGGCGGCCTCGTAAGGCACCCCGGAGCTGTCGAGGACCTCGGTCAGCAGGGCGGTGGACTTCCGCCACATCCCGGGATCGTCGACGTACTTCCCACCCGGGCCGGGCAGGGAGAGCCGGTAGCGGGCCGCGCTGATGCCCAACGCCCGGTACGCCGCGCCGATCATCTCCAGGGCGGCCCGTGCCTCCTCGGCGACCTGGTCCGGGGTGCAGAAGATGTGCGCGTCGTTCAGCTGGATGGAGCGCACCCGGGTCAGCCCGCCGAGCACTCCGGACAGCTCGGAGCGGTACATGCCGCCCAGCTCGGCCATGCGCAGCGGCAGTTCGCGGTAACTGTGGGAGCGGGAGCGGTAGATGACGGCGTGGTGCGGACACAGGCTCGGCCGCAGCACGACCTGTTCCCCGCCCAGGTCCATCGGCGGGAACATGTCGTCGCTGTAGTGCGACCAGTGCCCGGAGATCTCGTACAGCTCGCGCTTGCCGAGCACCGGCGAGTACACGTGCCGGTAGCCGGCCCGCCGTTCGGCGGTGCGGATGTACTCCTCCAGGGTGTGGCGCACGGCGGCGCCGTCGGGCAGCCAGTAGGGCAGTCCCGCGCCGATCAGCGGGTCGGTGTCGAACAGGCCCAGCTCGCGGCCGAGCTTGCGGTGGTCGTGCATGGCGGTCTCCTCGCGTCGTCGGGCGGGTGACCGCAAGGCGAAGCCCCGGGGCACTCGCCCCGGGGCTTCTCACTGCACAGCTGTCAGCGCGCCGGGACACTCTCCGGCGTCGTCGTCATGGCAGCGCGCTTCATGCGGTGGACGTTAGCAACGGCGTACGGGAATCCGCGCGGGATTTTTTCCGGGGCCGTCGGGACCGGCCCCGGGCCTGCCCTCGTGCCTCAGTGCCGGACGCCGCCGATGCGTCCCTCCAGTTGCACCAGCAGCTCGCTGAGCTGGGCGCTGAGCCGGGCGCGCGACTGCTCGTCGAGACCGGACAGCACCGTGCGCTCGTAGGCGAGCTGCCGGGGCAGCAGCATGTCCACCAGCGCGCGCCCCTCCTCGGTGAGGCGGACGTGGTTGACCCGGCGGTCGCGGTCGTCGCCGCGTCGGTCGACCAGGCCGCGCTCCTGGAGGACCCGCAGCCGCTTGGTGACGGCGGCCCCGGACGAGAAGGTCTCCCTGGCCAGTTCGCCGGGGGTGAGTTCGCGGTCGGTGCGGCGTACGGCGCCGAGCAGGTCGAACTCGGCGCGGGTCAGCCCGGCGGCACGCAGCGGGGCGTCCTCGGCCTGCTGGAGCAGGGCCGCGCAGCGGTTGATCCGGCCGATGAGTTCCATTGGTCCGGTGTCCAGTTCCGGGTTGACGGCCTGCCACTGCCGTACCACCGAGGCGACGATGTCGTCGGTCACACCGCTCCGTTCTCCGGGGCGCGGGCGGTCGGCCCCCGCCGTGTTGCTGTCGCGGCGAGCGTACGGTGTCCGGCCTGCTCGGCCGCGAGCACCCGCTCCTGGGGCAGTGCGCGCTGCCACCATTCGCCCGCGGCCGTGTCGTCCGCCTCGCGCAGTTCGACGAGCGAGCCGGTCAGCCTGCGGCGGGCGGCGTCGAGCGCGGCGGGCGTGGGCTGCGGGGCGGCCAGCGCGTGTACGACGTGGGCGCGGGCCAGGTCGGTCGCGGCGAGCGCCTTCTCCAGGCGTCCGGCGGCGCGGCGGTTGGTCACCAGCATGGCGGCGAGTACGCCCACCCCGGCGCCGATGACGGTGTCCAGGACCCGGTCGCCGACGAGTTCACCCGCCGGGTGGGTGCCGCCGAATTCGAGCACCAGCAGTGCCATCGGGGTGACGGCGACGGAGCCGAGCCAGTAGTTGCGGGTGATCAGGGCCTCGGCCGCGAAGCCGAAGAACAGGCAGAAGCCGATGAGGGCCAGCGGTCCGGTGCGGCTGACCGGGAGGATCGCGGCGAAGACGAGGACGCCGAGCAGATTGCCGAGGGTGCGCTGGAGCGCCCGGTTCCAGGACAGGGTCACGTTGGCCTGGTACAGGGAGGCGGCGGTGACGATCGCCCAGTAGGGGCGGCCGACGCCGACCGCCTGGGAGACGTATCCGGCCAGGGCGCAGCCGAGGAGCGCGCGGGCGCCGATGGGCAGCAGCGGGGATCCCGGGGCGAGGCTGCGCAGCAGTGCGCGGCGGGCCTCGCGGCGGCTTCCGCTCCGCCGGGCGGCCCGTTCGGCGTCGATGCCGAACAGTTCCTCGGCCGTGCCCGGGGCGGGCGGCGGGGTGGGTACGGGGCCCCGGGCGCGGGTCTGCCGGGCCCAGATGCGGAGCTGTTCCGGGCCGGGGGCGGCCGGGTCGGCGCCGGAGGTGCCTGCGGTGAAAGCGGCCTCGGCGTGCACGACCAGGCGTTCGAGGTCCCGGCGTACGGGCGTGGGGCGGCCGGCGGCGAGCAGGGTCTGCCAGGCCGCGTGCACGGTGGCGGCCGCGGTGTGCCGGGTGCGGTGGCCGGGGTCGGCGAGGTACGCGGCGGCGGCGTCGAGGGCGCGGGCCGTCGCCCGGCGCTCCGGGCCCTCGCGGCGCAGGAGCGCGGGGCCGGCCGTGACCAGCCAGGCGATCGCGCCGGCGGCCAGGGTCAGCGCGAGATGACCGGGCACCTGGCCGAGGTGCTGTGGGGCGAAGAGCGCGGCGGAGGTGACGAAGGTGAAGATCACGGGTCCGGGCGGGCCGATGCGGGTGGCGTCGCAGAGCGTCTTCTGCGCCGCGGCGAGCAGCGCTCCCACCGCGATGAGCACGGCGGTCGACCCGGTGAGAGAGGCCGCGACCAGGGATATCGCCAGGCCGATGACCATGGACACGACGACTCCGGCGACCGCGCGGGCACGCCGGGCGTACGGCAGGTTGTGGCCGTAGAGCGCGCAGAGCGATCCGGCCATCGTGTACATCACGAGGTCGAGCCGGTCGACGGCGAACAGCACCAGATCCGGTACGGCGGTGGCGACGACCACGCTCAGCGCCGGTTTGAACCACATGTCCGAGGGCCGGGCGAGACGCAGCGGGGCGGCCAGCGGGAGTCTGCGGACGGAGGGCTGCCGGGACCGGGTAGTTGTATCGCTCACCCAAATACTTTAGCAGGTATTACACCCGTAAAACATTCCTTCCCCGATGGCCGCGCCCCGCGCGAGGTCATAGCGTTCAACTGCGCAAGGACTGGCAGGTGCGGGCACCCGTACGCATCCACGCGCCCACGCATCCACGGAGGAACCGAATGAAGCTCACCGAACCGGTGCCCAGCGGCCCCTGCTGGATCGAGCTCAGTACCACCGACATCCCGGCCGCCAAGTCGTTCTACGCGGCCCTGTTCGGCTGGCGCTCGGAGACCGATCCGCGCGAGGAGGCGGGCGGCTACACGATGGCGCACCTCGGCGACGCCCGGGTGGCGGCGCTCAGCCCGGTCTATCAGCCGGGTCAGCCGACCGCCTGGACGGTCTCCTTCGCCACCGAGGACACGGACGGCACCGTCGAACGGGTGAAATCGGCGGGCGGCTCGCTGCTGGTCGGCCCGATGGACGTGTTCGACCAGGGCAGGTTCGCGGTGGTCGCCGATCCGTCCGGTGCGGTGTTCTCGCTGTGGCAGGGACGCGCCTTCGCCGGTGCGGAGCGGCTGAACGACCCCGGTGCGCTCGGCTGGGTCGAGCTCGTCACCCGCGAGGCCGACCCGGCGCTCGCCTTCTACCCCGCGGTCTTCGGCTGGACGGTGAACGCCGCATCGGACCGGTACACGCAGTGGGGCGTGGCCGGTGAGGACTTCGGCGGGATGTTGATCATGGACGACCGGTTCCCGCCGGAGGCACCGTCGAACTGGCTGCCGTACTTCGCCGTGACGGATGTCGACACGACGGCCGCCACTGCCCGGGGCGCCGGCGGCGAACTGCTGATGCCGCCGACCGACATCCCGGACGGGCCGCGGATCGCGGTCGTACGGGATCCGCAGGGTGCGGTGTTCGGCATCCACCGGACGGGCGAGGAGGGCTGACGGCCCTCACCCCGTCGGTGGACAGCCGCAGTCTCGCGGCACCGCCCGGACCTCCGCGCACAGCCGGTACGCGGAACCGCTTCGTACCCACCGGTCCGACATCCGCCCGCAGCGGGCGGCGAGCACGGTCCACCTGGAGTTCAGCCGATGTACGAGAGCGATGCCGGTCTGCTCGCCCCCGGGCGGGCAGGCTCCCCCGCCGAGACGGCCACCGGCGACAGCGCCTTCCTGCAGGCGATGCGCGACGCCGAGGCCGCGCTCACCCGCGCCCAGTCCGGCTGCGGACTCGCTCCCGAGGAGGCGGGCCGGGCGGTCACGGCCGCGGCGGCCGAGGCGGGCCGGTTCGACATACGCGATCTGGCGCTGCGCGCACGCCCGGGCGGCGATCCGGTCGGCCCGCTGGTGATGGACCTCGCCGCCGCGGTGGAACCGGACGTCCGGCCGTATGTGCACCGGGGCGCGACCAGCCAGGACATCCTGGACACCGCCGCCATGCTGGTCGCCGCGCGGACGCTGGCTCCGCTGCTCGACGATCTGGCGCGGGCCGCGGAGGCGGTGGCCCTGCTCGCCACCGCGCACCGCAACACCCCGATGGCCGGCCGGACCCTCACCCAGCACGCGGCGCCGACCACCTTCGGACTCAAGGCGGCCGGGTGGCGGGCCCTGATCCTCGACGCGCGGGACCGGCTCTCGGCCGTACGGGAGTCGCTCCCCGCACAACTCGGCGGCGTGGCCGGGACGTTGGCTGCCTTCGAGGCGTACGCGCCCACCGAGGACATCGACGCGATCGATCCCGGCCTGCCCCTGGTCCAGGCGTTCGCGAGCGAACTCGGCCTGGCCGAACCGCTGTTGCCGTGGCACACCCTGCGTACCCCGATCGCGGACCTGGCGGGCGCGCTCGCCTTCACCGCGGGTGCGCTCGGCAAGCTGGCGGCCGATGTGCTCACCCTTTCCCGAACCGAGATCGGCGAGGTGACCGAGGGTCAGGGCGACGGTTCGCCCGCCATGGCGCACCGGGCCGATCCGGTGCACGCCACGCTGATCGCGGCGGCCGCCCGTCGCGCCCCAGGTCTGGCGGCGACGCTGTACGGATCGCTCGCCGCCGAGGACGAGCGGCCGGCCGGGGCGTGGCAAGCCGAGTGGGAGCCGCTGCGTGAACTGCTGCGGCTGGTCGGCGGGGCCGCGCGCCGCGCCGCCGAACTCACCGGTTCACTGCGCGTCGTCCCGTACGCCATGCGGGAGAACCTCCAGCTCACCGACGGCCTGATCGTCTCGGAGCGGCTGGCCGCCGTGTTCGCCGAGCGGATCGGCCGCAGGCGCGCCGAGGAGGTTCTGGCCGGCGCCGCCGACCGGGCCCGCGCGGAGACCACGGACCTGGCCGACGTCCTCGCGGACGTGCTCGACGAGGAGCCCGAACTCGCCGGTCTCGACCTGGGCGAACTGACCGACCCGGCCCACTACACCGGCTGCGCCGGCCCCCTCACCGATCGCGCACTCGACCGCGGCTGACCGGCCGCCGCGGCGCCGGGCCCCGCACGCCTCGGACCAGCCGGCCCAGGCGCCTCAGACCAGCCGGCCCGCGCGGGCGATCACCCGGCCCGCGCGTACCACCATGGACGGAATCGGGCGGTCCACGACCGTCTCGGGCAGCGAATCCGCCGCCACCAGGACGAAGTCCGCCGGGTCGCCGGCCTCCAGCCGGGAGGCGGGCAGCCCGAGCAGCGCGGCACCCCCCTGGGCCACCGCCTCGTAGCAGGCGGCGAGTTCGGCGTCGGTGCGGGCGTCCGTGCGGTACGCGAGCAGATGGGCCCGGGCGATCATGTCGCCGTCGCCGAACGGCGTCCAGGCATCGCGCACCCCGTCGGAACCGACGCCGAGCCGCACGCCGCGCGGGGTGAGCCGTGCGGGGTCCAGGACCGGGTCGGCGCCCAGCGCACAGGTGACCAGCGAGACGCCCGCGCCGGCCAACAGCTCGGCGAGCGAGTCGAGTTCGGCGCCCTCCAGCTCGGCCACGGCGAAGGCATGGCCGAGGGTGACCCGTCCCTGCATCCCGGCGGCGACGGTGCGCCGGGCGATCTCGGTGATCTGGCGGATGCCCGCCGGTCCGCCGTCGTGCAGATGGATGTCGAGCGGTGCGCCGCTGCGGCCGGCCAGCCCGAACACGAAGTCCAGCTGGCCGTCCATGTCACCGTCGATGCCGATCGGGTCGAGACCGCCGACGACATCGGCGCCCTCGGACAGGGCCTGCTCCATGAGTTCGGCGGTGCCGGGCTCGCTCAACAGGCCGAGCTGGGGGAAGGCGACGATCTGAACGTCGAGGAGGTCCTTGCGGGCGTCGGCCGCCGCACGCACCTGGTGCACTCCCGAGAGGCCGTGGACGGGAGCGACATCGACATGGGCCCGCATGGCGCGGGTGCCACGGGCGATCGCCCGGTCCATCAGCGCCCCGACCCGCTCCGCCAGCGGATCCGTGAAGGCGGTCCTGGCCCGTACGTCGCCCTCGATCAGGTCCCGGAGCGTGTCGGCGGGTTCACGGCTCAGCCAGGGCCCGCCCCAGGTCGACTTGTCGGGGTGGATGTGCGCGTCGACGGGCGAGGGCAGCGCGAGGGCGCCCGCGGCGTCCACGGCGACACAGCCTTCGGGCAGCTCGGCCGGGTCGTACGCGGCTATCCGGCCTTCGCGGACCAGCAGGTCACGAATACGGCCATCGGCGGAACGGACGGCGGTGAACAGGACATCGGGGCAAGCGGGGGCGGGCGTCGCCATGGGGCTGGGGTCTCCTTCGGTGATGCGCGACGTCGTGCGCGGGATGGGCGTCGTCCCGGTCAGGGCCGGAGCCGGGGGCCGGGGTCCGTGGGCTCGGCGGCGGTACCGGTCCCGGTGTCCACGGTCCCGGTGTCCACGGTCCCGGCGGCGAGCATCTGCATCGCGGTCGCGCGCGTACCGGCCACATGGCGGCGGGCGATCCGTTCCGCCGCGTCCGCGTCGCCGCTCCGTATCGCCTCGTAGAGCAGTTCGTGCTCACCGCACATCACGGGGCCGTCGCCCGGCTCGGAGGTGAGGCTGAAGAGCCGGCGCAGCCGGCCGTCGAGCGGTGCCATCAGGCCCTGGAGCAGCGGGTTGCCGGACATGACGACGATCTGCTGATGGAAGTCGGCATGGACCGAGCCCAGTTCGCGGATCCGGCGGGGGGAGCCGGCGGCGCGGCGGGCCCGGTCCAGGAGCTTTTCCAGGGTGCGCAGTCCGGCCCGGTCGGCGCGGCGGGCGGCCAGCGAGGCGGCCAGCGCTTCCAGGTGTTCCCGGATGTCGAAGAAGTCCGCGGCCTCGGCCGGGCCGAGCGGGGCGACGAACGCGCCCTTGCGCGCCTGCGCCGCGATGAACCCCTCGGTCTCCAGCCGCTGGATGGCCTCCCGTACCGGGATGCGGGACACCCCCAGCTCGTCCGCGAGTTCCCGTTCGACGACCCGGTGCCCGGAGGGGTAGCGGCCGTCGATGATCCTCTCGCGCAGTTCCGCATAGACCCGGTCGCGCAGCGACTGATGTGCCGCACCGATGGTGCCGGTGGCGGTGAGGCCGGCGGTTCGGCTGCTGCTCATGGACTCGCTTCCTGCCCTTCGGAGCCGGTCTCTTTCCGGCTCCCGTGCCGCGATCATCGCAGATTCCGGAAACCTTCCGTACCCCCTTGCCTGGTATTCGGTATACCAGATAGCTTGAGCGCCGCGCCCAGTCGGGCCGCCCCTGAACTGGTCTTTTCCGCCGACCCATGCCTGGAGAAGGCATCGGATCCGGCGCCCAGCCGCCCGTTCGCACCTGAGGAACCACCGATGACGCAACCCTCGACGGCCGTCCCGCCGCCCGCCTCCCCCGCCCCCTCCGCCCCATCCGCCCCCGCGGATCCCGCCCCGCCGTCCGGCGGCCCTTCGGGAAGCCTCGCCAAGGGGCAGATCGGCACCTTCGATCTGGTCTTCTTCGTCGTGGCGGCGGCCGCGCCGCTGACCGTGCTGGCCGGGGTCGCGCCGTTCGCCATCGGGATCGGCGGCCCGGGCACCCCGCTCGGCTATCTGGTCTCCGGTGCGCTGCTGGTGCTGTTCGCCGCCGGGTTCACCGCGATGAGCCGCTATGTACGCAATGCCGGGGCCTTCTACGCGTACGTGGCCCGGGGGCTCGGCCGTACCCTCGGTGTCGCCACGGCCTACCTGGCGACGCTCTCGTACAACCTCATCGCTCCCGGCGTCGCCGCCGGGTTCGGCTACTTCGCCTCGACGACCCTGAGCGATCTCACCGGTGCGCAACTGCCCTGGTGGCCGCTGTCGACCCTCTGTGTGCTGGGCACCGGGGTACTGGGCTGGCTGCGGGTCACGCTGAGCGCGAAGGTGCTGGGGGTGGCGCTGGTGCTGGAGGTCCTGGTGCTGCTGGTGATGGACGTCGGGGTGCTGGCGGACCGGGGGACCGCGGCCCTGGACATCACGTCGTTCGACCCGTCCGTGCTGTCCTCCTCGGGCGGCATGGCGGGGATGTTCGTCCTGGTCATCGGCGCGTTCACGGGCTTCGAGGCGACCGCGATCTACGCCGAGGAGGCGCGCGACCCGGAGCGCACCGTGCCCCGTGCCACGTTCATCGCCATCGGGTTCCTGGCGCTGTTCTACGCCGCCGGGGTGTGGATCCTGATGGGCGGCTTCGGTACGGACAGGTCCGTCTCGATGGCCCGGTCCTCGGACGGCCCGCAGCTGACGTTCCACGCGGCCGAGCGGTTCGTCGGCCCGTGGCTCGCGGACTCCATGCATGTGCTGATCGTGGTCAGCGCGTTCGCCGCCACCCTCGCCTTCCACAATGCCGCGGCCCGCTACCTCTACGCCCTGGGCCGCGAGGGTCTGCTGCCGCGCCGGCTGGGCCGGGTCTCGGCCCGGCAGGGTTCACCGGTGACGGCGGTCGTCGCACAGACCGTCTTCGGCCTGGTGATCGTGGTGGGCGGTGCGCTGATCGACGCGGATCCGTACGCCGAGATCTTCCTGTGGACCAACAGCACCGGTGTGCTCGGCATCATGATCATGCAGGCGCTGGCCGCGCTCGCCGTGTGCTTCTTCTTCCGCCGGAACCGGCGCGGCATGTCGGTCTGGCGGGTCGCGGTCGCACCGCTGATCGCCTTCGCTGGGCTCGCGCTCCTGTCGGTGCTCGCGACGCTCCACTTCGACCTGCTCACCGGGCGCACGGGCGCGGTCAACGCGGCGCTGCTGGTGCCGCTGCCGGTGGTGCTCGTGGCCGGGTTCGTGGTGGCCCTGCGCATCCGGCGCGCCGACCCCGGCCGGTACGCGCGGCTCACCGAGGTGGACGTCGAGCGGGACTGAACGCCGCGCTGGAGCGGGGGCGGCCGGCGCCGCCGCCCCCGGCGCGGTCAGCCCCTCGCGTCGTCCCCGCGCAGCCGGGCATGGAGGTGCATGTCGTGCCAGCCGTCGGCGTGGCGGAGGGACCGGCGCCGGGTGCCCTCCAGGGCGAAGCCCGCCTTGGCCGCCACCCGGCAGGAGGGCTCGTTCCGCACGGAGTGCGCGAGTTCGATCCGCTCGAACCCGATCTCGTCGAAGGCCCAGCGTGCGAGCGCCGAGACGGCCCCGGGCGCCACGCCCCGTCCACGGGCGGCCGGCAGCACCCAGTAGGAGCATTCCGCCATGCCCATCGCCGTCACCAGGGACCGGAGCGAGACCCGGCCGAGCACTTCGCCGGCCCCGTCGCCCGCTCCCCCGGGACGTACGACGGCCCAGTGGGCCCCGGTCCGGCTGCGCCAGGCGTCCTGCCACTGCCCGATCCAGTCGCGTGCCTCGTCCTCGCTGTCGGCCCGGCGCAGATGCCAGTGCTGGATCGCCGGATCGGAGAAGGCCGCCACGACCGCCGGTGCGTCCTCGGACCGCCACGGGCGCAGAAGCAGGTCGCCGTCGGCGGTGAGCACCGGTTGTTCGAGGTCCGCGAGGCGACCCGGAGGAATGTGGGGCGGCACCAGGTACGGCATGGGCACAGCATGGCACGGGGGCGGCCCCCTTCTCGGGCGGCGCTCCTTGCCGGGCCTCCCCGCCGGTCAGCCGGCCTGTTCGTCGGTGGCCTGGACGTGGTCGGCGATGCCGACGACGAGGACCCGGGTGTTCGGTGCGATAGGCCGCCACCGGTGGACGAGGCCGCCCGCGCAGTAGAGCGTGTCGCCCTGTTCCAGGCGGTAGAAGTTGCCGTCCGCCTCGACCTCGGCCGAGCCGTCGGCCACGTACAGGATCTCGTCGTTGCGGTGCCGGAACTCCCGCCCCCAGTCGTGCGCGCCGGTGAACTCCAGGGCGTGCAGCCGCTGATGGCCCCGGACCAGTGGGCGCATCCGGCCGTCGCTCTCGCCCTGTGCCCCGGTCTCGCGCACGGCGGCGGAGCTGTGGCGCACCACGTCCACGGGCCGCGGGGCCTCGGCCGTGGACAGCAGCTGGACCGCGCTCGTGCCGAGCGCGTCGGCGATGCGCTGGAGGGAACCCATGCTCGGCCGGGAACGGCCGTTCTCGATCTGGCTGAGGAAGGGGACGGAGAGTCCGGCCCGCCCCGCGACCTCCGCGAGGGTCATCTCCAGGGCGCGGCGCCGTCGGCGAATTCCCGGGCCGACCAGCGGGGTGTCCGCCTCGCTCATCTCACTCACTCCGTGTCCTGAGTGCCGCACACCACAACCGGCGGGGCGGATAGCAGCCTACCGGCCCGGTTAACCTTTTAAGTCCCACCTAAAAAAGTTAACCGGGAGGACCGATCCATGCCCCTCGTGGACCAGAACCAGCGACGACGCCGCGGCACCGGACTCATGGCCCTGGACGAGGACGCCAGCTACGGCGGGTACACCCTCTTCGCCCCGCTGACCGGCGGCGGCGAGGTCTACCTCATCGACATGCGCGGTGAGGTCGTCCACCAGTGGAACCTCCCCTACCGCCCCGGCCGGCACGCCCGGATCCTGCCCAACGGCAACCTGGCCTACAGCGGTGTCCTCCCGGACGAACCGGCTCTCTTCCCGATGTGGCACAAGTACCGCGGCGGGATCATGCAGGAGATCACCCCGGACGGCACGGTCGTGCGCGAGCACCGCGACCGTTACCAGCACCACGACGCTTACCACTACGGCGACGGCCGCCTCCTCTACTCCGCCCTGGAGCCGCTGACCGGCGAGGCCGCCGCCGCGGTCAGGGGCGGTGTGCCCGGCTCGGAGCCCGGGGGCACGGTGTGGGCGGACACCATCGTGGAGGTGGACGCCGAGGGCAGCACGGTGTGGGAGTGGAAGGTCTCCGAGCACCTGGACCGCGCGGCATTCCCGCTGCACCCCGACTACTCGCGCGAGCACTACCCGCTGATCAACAGCGTGCTGCCGACCAGCGACGGCAACATCCTGGCGAGCTTCCGCTCGGTGTCGGCCGTCGTCGTCATCAGCCGTGAGACTGGCGAGATCATCTGGCGCAGCGAGCCCGGTGCCGTATCGCAGCAGCACTGCCCGACCGAGCTGGAGAACGGCAACTTCCTGGTCTTCGACAACGGCGTCTTCCGCCCGCACTGGGACGTCCCGTTCAGCCGCGTCATCGAGATCGAGCGCGCGAGTGGCACCATTGTGTGGGAATACCACGACCCGGCGCGCGAGTCGTTCTTCGCCCCGTTCATGGGCAGCGCCCAGCGTCTGCCCAACGGCAACACGCTCGTGACGGACTCCCCCGCCGGCCGCCTCTTCGAGGTGACCGCGGACGGATATCTGTGCTGGGAGTACGTCGTGCCGTTCTTCGGCGGCTACCAGGAAGAAGAAGTGCGCAAGCTGTTCCCGTCGGAACCCAACGCCGTGTTCCGCTCCTATCGTTACTCAGCCCAGGAGCTCCCCTGGCTCGACGTCCCGAAGGGCTGAGCCGGACCATGGCCTCCCCCGTCCCCGACACCGCCGCCCCCGTCGCACCGGTCGCGTCCGTCGCGCCGGTCGACGAGCGGCTCCCCCTCCCCCGGCTGGCGCCCCTGGCGTTCCAGCATCTGCTCGCCGGGATCGCCGCCCCCGTCTCCTCGGTGATCCTGATCGGCACCACGCTCTCGCTGTCGGCGTCCCAGACGGCTTCGCTGCTCAGCGCGACGCTGGTGCTGTGCGGTGTCGGGGCGCTGCTCCAGTCGCTGGGCATCGGGCCGCTGCGCATCGGCGCCCGGCTCCCGTTCCTGATGCTGCCGGGCGGAGCGGCGGTGGCGATCTTCCTCCAGGTGGCGAAGGAGCACGGCCCGGCCACCGCGTCCGGTTCGGTGCTGATCGCCGCGGTCTTCCTGATTCTCGTGCTGCCGCTGTACGGGCGTCTGGTGCGGTTCTTCCCACCGCTGGTGATGGGCACCACGGTGGTCCTGATCGGCATCAACATGATCAAGATCACCGCGCCGATGATCGCCTCGGGCCCGGGGCTCGGCTTCGCGACGCTCGGCATCACCGCGCTGTTCTTCCTCGTCATGCGCGGCGTGTGGCGGCAGATGTCGGTGCTGTTCGGCCTCGTGGGCGGCACGCTCGTCGCCGCGGTCAGCGGTACGGCGTTCCACCTGGCGCACGGCAGCACGTTCGCGCTGCCCGACCCGTTCCCGTACGGCACCCCGCACTTCGATCTGCTGGCCGCCGTGCCGCTGCTGGTCTTCGCGCTCGCCTCGCTGGCGGAGGCCACCGGCCAGACCGTGCTGAACAGCGAGGCCGTGGGCCGTACGCCGGACGCCGCGCGTGACGTGCCGCGGATCTCCCGGGCCGACGCGGTGACCTCGCTGGGGGCCGGGGTCTTCGGTACGTCGCTGATGGTGACGAGCGCCGAGAACATCGGCATCGTCCAGCTCACCCGGGTCCGCAGCCGGTTCGTCACGGCGGGCGCGGGGGTGCTGCTGATCGTCTGCGGTCTGATCACACCGCTGACCCGGCTGCTCGCGGCCATCCCGGAGCCGGTGGTCGGAGCCGCGGGGCTGATCATCTACGCGGTGATCGCGACGATGGGGTTCGGCATGCTCAGCCGCGAGAACCTCGGCCACGGCACCAACGGCATCGTGGTCGCGCTGGCGCTCTGCGTCGGCCTGCTGCCGGTCTTCGCGCCGGAGATGTACGCGGGCCTGCCCGTGTGGGCCCGTACGGTCTTCGGCAGCGGCGTCGCCGCCGGGGCGCTGGCCGCGGTGGTCCTCGCGGCCGTGTTCGGGCGGCTCGGCCCGAAGGAGGAGCCGGCGCGGGTTGAGACGGAGGCCGAGCCCGTGGCGAGGTCCGAGGCGAAGTCCGGGGCCGGCTCCGCCCCGTAGCGGGTCCTCCGTCCCACCGGGTGCCCCCTCGCACGGAAGCCCGTGCCAGGGGGCACTCGCGCGTCGTCCGCCCCACTCACACCCGTCCCACCCCTCATTGAAAGTTCACACACCGCGTACGATGACGGCATGAACCGGCTGAGCGAACGGACCCACCGACGAGTGCGGGGCATCCGCGCGTCGGCCGTGCTCGGCTGGCTGTTCGTGCTGCTCGCCATGGTCTCGTGCTGTTCGATCACGGCCCCGGCCGCGCACGGCTCCGGCGACCACACGGCCGTCGCCCGCACCTTCACCCCCACGCACCAGGCACTCGCCCGGATCGTGGTGGCCGATTCCCCCGAGGACCGGGGCGTGGGCAGTTCCTGCCACGGGACCTCCGAGCACTCCACCCCGGTCGTGCTGCCCGGCCAGAGCGCACCCGTGGCGCTCCCCGGTGGGACCGTCGTCGTTCCGGTCGCCCCGCTCACCGGCGCGGCCGCGATCCGCGGCCCGTCCAACGACGCCGTGCGGGAAGTCGACCATCTCCGTCTGCAGGTTCAGCGGATCTAGAGGCAGGACCCGTTCCCCGGAACACCGGGGGACGGACTCCGCATGCCCTCAGCTCCATCCCTCTCGTTGAACCGAAGGACCCCCCATGGCTTCCGCCAAACAGCAGAACACCTCTGCCTCCGCACGTCGCGCCAAGCTGGAGGAGGCCCGCCGCAAGGAGCGGGCCCGCGAGCGGCGCAGCCGCATCATCACCATCACCGCGTCCGTCGCCGTGGTCGCCGCGCTCGTCGCGGGCGGCGGCTATCTGATGTCCGCCGCCGACGACAAGGACAAGGCCGAGACCGCGGCCAAGTCCTCTCCGGTGAAGGGCGAGCGGACCTGGGACAAGCTCACCCAGAACCACGTCGAAAAGAAGGTCGACTACCCGATGAACCCGCCGGTCGGCGGCGATCACAACCCGGTCTGGATGAACTGCAACGCCGACGTCTACACCAAGGCGATACCGGAGGAGAACGCCGTGCACTCCCTGGAGCACGGCGCGGTCTGGGTCACGTACACCAGCAAGGCGAAGCCGGCCGACCTGGACAAGCTCCGCGAGCGGGTCGAGTCGACGCCCTACTCCCTGATGAGCCCGGTCGAGGACCAGGCCGCCCCGCTGATGCTCAGCGCCTGGGGCAAGCAGGTCACGGTGGACGGCGCCGCCGACGCGCGCGTGGGGCAGTTCTTCACCAAGTACGTGCAGGGCCCGCAGACCCCGGAGCCGGGCGCCGCCTGCACGGGCGGGGTCGCCCAGTGACTTCCGCGATCCGCTCCTCGCGTCCGATGGTGCTGGCCGGCGGCGTGGTGCTGCTGCTGGCGGTGGGCCTGGTCGCGCTCATGCTCGTACGGCCGTCCTCGTCCGCGGGATCCGCCTCCGTCGCGGCCGCTCCCTCGGACACGTCGGTCGACGTCGGGTTCGCCCGTGACATGTCGGTCCACCATCAGCAGGCGGTCGAGATGTCGTTCATCGTGCGGGACCGCACCTCCGACGAGGCGGTGCGCCGGCTCGCGTACGACATCATCAACACACAGGCCAATCAGCGGGGCATGATGCTCGGCTGGCTGGAGACGTGGGGCCGGGCGAAGTCCTCCTCGGCCGTGCCCATGAAGTGGATGAACCACCCCTTCACACCGAGGGGGGACGGTTCGCTGATGCCCGGCATGGCGACCGACACCGAACTCGACGCGCTGCGGGCGGCGAAGGGCCGGGACGCCGAGGTGCTGTTCCTGAAGCTGATGACCCCGCACCACGAGGCCGGGGTGGAGATGGCCCGGGCCGCGGCCGGCTCGGCGGACACGGACGAGATCAGGAACCTGGCGGCGGGAATGGTGCGCGGCCAGCAGTCGGAGATCGCACTCATGGCGGACATGCTCAAGGAGCGCGGCTCGAAGGCCTGAGCGCCACCCGGCGGGCAGGACCTTCCGATGGCCGGAAAGTCCGCCCGCCGGGCCGCACAACGGATCGCATAGGCTCGGCTCCGACATGAAGAGCAACGTCACACCGCTGGGGCCCAAGGCCGACAAGGACACTGTGCGCCGGAGCAATCTCAGCCTGGTGCTGCGGGCCGTCCGTGACGAGGCCGAGGGCGGGGCGACCAGGGCCGGGGTCGCCGCACGGGTGGGACTGACCCGGGCCGCGGTGTCCTCACTGGTCGAGCAGTTGCTGGACATCGGTTTCCTCACCGAGTCCGGCAAGACGTTCAGCGGGCAGGCGGGCCGCCCCGGGACCGCGCTCAAGGTGGCGCGCACCGGGCCCGCCGGACTCGGCGTGGAGGTCAACATCGACTATGTGTCGGTGTGCGTCGTCGACCTGGCGGGCACCGGACGCGTCCGGCTCACCGAGCACCTCGACAACCGCGGCGCACCCCCCGAGGAGGTCCTGGCGCGGGCCGCCGGCATCGCCGCGCGCACCCTGGATTCGGCCCGCGAGCAGGAGCTCCTCCCGGTCGGGGTGGCGCTCGCCCTGCCCGGACTGGTCTCCGGCGGCACGGTGCGCCAGGCGCCCAACCTGGGCTGGAACCAGGTGCCGGCCGAGGAGCTCTTCGCGGCGGCACTCGCCGGCGCCCGCCCCGGCCACCCGGCGCTGACGGTGACCTCCGAGAACGAGGCCAATCTGGCGGCGCTGGCCGAGCTCTGGTTCGGCGGACTCGACGACCTGCGCAGCTTCCTCTATCTGACCGGCGAGATCGGTGTCGGCGGCGCACTGGTCATCAACGGTGAACTGCTGCGCGGGGCCCACGGGTTCGCCGGCGAGATCGGGCATGTGGTGGTGGACGCCGAGGGGCCGCGGTGCCGGTGCGGATCGCGCGGCTGCCTGGAGCAGTACGCGGGTCAGGCGGCGCTGCTGCGGACCGCCGGGATCGCGGAGTCCGGCGGCGGCGCCGGGGTGGCCGAGCTGGAACGGCGTGCCCGCGCGGGGGACGAACGGGCGGTGGCCGCGGTCTCGGAGGCGGGCCGGATGCTGGGGCGGGTGCTGTCGGGGGCGGTGAATCTGCTCGACCCGGACGCGGTGGTGCTCGGCGGGATCTACCGGAACCTGATGCCGTGGCTGTCGCCGCCCGCCGACCAGGAGCTGACCGGCCGTGTGGTGTCGGGGCTCTGGTCCCCGGGGAGCGGGCGGCTGCGTGCCTCGTCCGTCGCGGGTGACGCGGCCCGGGGCGCCGCGGCGCTGGTGCTGACGGGGGTGCTGGCCGATCCGGTGGCGTACGCGGGCCGCCCGGCCGGCTGAGAGTCGGCCGGGCGCGCCGCGGGTTCAGCGGACGCCGAGCAGGTGGTCCATCGCCAGCTGGTCCAGGGCCTCGAATGCCATGCCCCGTTCGGCCGCCGCCGTCACGTCGAACTCCTCGTACGCCGACCGGTCGGCCAGCAGCCCGGCGATTCCGTCCTCGGCGGTGCGACGGGCCAGTTCGTCGAGGCGGGACGCGCGCAGCGCCTCCTGGACGGCGGGGTCGGCCCGGAAGGCGGCGGCGCGCTCCTTGAGGATCAGGTAGTTGCGCATGCACCCCGCGGCCGAGGCCCAGACCCCGTCGTGGTCCTCGGTACGCGGCGGCTTGAAGTCGAAGTGCCTCGGGCCCGCGTATCCGGCGGTCTCCAGCAGGTCGACGAGCCAGAACGCCTGGCGCAGGTCTCCCGCGCCGAACCGCAGGTCCTGGTCGTACTTGATGCCGGTCTGGCCGTTCAGATCGATGTGGAAGAGCTTGCCCGCCCACAGGGCCTGCGCGATGCCGTGCGGGAAGTTCAGCCCGGCCATCTGCTCGTGTCCGGTCTCCGGGTTGACCCCGACCAGCTCCGGGCGCTCCAGCCGCTCGATGAAGGCGAGGGCGTGGCCGATGGTGGGGAGCAGGATGTCGCCGCGCGGCTCGTTCGGCTTGGGCTCGATGGCGAACCTCAGGTCGTAGCCCTGCTCGGTGACGTACTCGCCGAGCAGGTCGAAGGCTTCCTTCATCCGGTCCAGGGCGAGCCGGATGTCCTTGGCGGCGCCGGACTCGGAGCCCTCGCGGCCGCCCCAGGCGACGTAGGTGGTGGCGCCGAGCTCGACGGCGAGGTCGATGTTGCGCAGCGTCTTGCGCAGCGCGAAGCGGCGTACGTCGCGGTCGTTGGCGGTGAACGCGCCGTCCTTGAACACCGGGTGGGTGAACAGGTTCGTCGTCGCCATGGGGACGACGAGCCCGGCCGCGTCCAGCGCCTGCCGGAACCGCTTCACGATCCCTTCGCGCTCGCTGTCCGTGGCGCCGAACGGAATCAGGTCGTCGTCGTGGAACGTCACACCGTACGCGCCCAGCTCCGCGAGCCGCCGCACGGATTCGGCCGGGTCGATCGCCGCGCGGGTCGCGTCGCCGAACGGGTCGCGTCCCTGCCAGCCCACCGTCCAGAGTCCGAAGGTGAACCGGTCCTCGGGGGTGGGCGTGAAGCGTTCCGTCATCGTCTGGCCGCCTTCGGTGCCTTCGGGCCCGGGTCCGGTCGAGCATCCCGAGCCTTATTTGTTCACTGTCATGACTAATGATGCACGGGCCACCTCCGGCGCGTAACCCCTCGCACTGCCACTGTTCGGCGGGGGTCGGGTCACGTATTTTGTTTGGCGCACGACCGAAATCGGCAGTGCCCTCCGCACGGGGCCGCAGCACAGGAATGAGGGCGCCATGCCGCCGCGTACCGTCGTCATCGGCGTGGACAGTTCCACCCAGTCCACCAAGGCCGTCTTCGTCGATGCCGCGAGCGGGCGGCTGCTCGCCGTCGGCCGCGCGCCGCATGTCGTGCGAGGCGAGGCGGGGGCCCGCGAGAGCGATCCGGAGGTGTGGTGGCAGGCGCTGCGCGGCGCCGTGGCCGCGGGGCTGAAGGAGTCCGGGGCCGCCGCGTCGGCGGTGACCGGAATCGCGGTCGCCGGGCAGCAGCACGGACTGGTGGTCCTCGACCGTGCGGGCCGTCCGCTGCGCCCCGCGATGCTGTGGAACGACACCCGTTCCGCCCCGCAGGCCGCCGCGCTCACCGAGGCGCTCGGCGGCCCGGACGCCTGGACGGCGCGGACCGGGTCGGTGCCGGTGGCCGCCGTCACCGCGTCGAAGTGGCGGTGGCTGCGGGAGAACGAGCCGGACACGGCCGCCGCGGCCGCGGCCGTACGCCTGCCCCACGACTTCCTGACCGAACGGCTCGCGGGCACCGCCGCCACCGACCCCGGCGACGCCTCGGGCACCGGCTGGTACTCCACCGCGACCGGCTCCTACGACCCCGGGCTCCTCGAACTCCTCGGCCTGGACGCCGCGTTGCTCCCCGAGGTGGCCCGGACCGGCGCGACCCGCGTCGGCTCGCTGACCGCGGCGGCGGCCGAGGCGCTCGGGCTGCCCCTCACGACCGCCGTGGCCGCGGGCACCGGTGACAACATGAGCGCCGCCGTCGGCCTCGGGCTGGGCGGCGCCGGTCTCGTCGACCACCCCGTCCTCAGCCTCGGCACCTCGGGCACGGTCTTCGCGGCGTCCCGAACCCGCCCGGCGTCCCCGGCGCTCTCCGGCTTCGCGGCGACGGACGGCACCTATCTCCCGCTGGCCTGCACCCTCAACTGCACGCTGGCCGTGGACAAGGTCGCCGCACTGCTCGGCCTGGACCGCGAAGACGCCTCCCCTGGCGGCGAGGCGGTGCTCCTCCCCTATCTCGACGGCGAACGCACCCCCGACCTGCCCACCGCCGCCGGGCTGCTCACCGGCCTCCGGCACGACACCACACCCCGTCAGCTCCTCGGAGCCGCCTACGAGGGCGCCGTCGTCACCGTGCTGCGCGCCCTGGACGAACTCCTGCGGGCCTGCGGTCTCGACCCGGCCGAACCCGAGGTGGCCGCCCGGCCGCTGCGGCTGATCGGCGGCGGCGCCCGGGGCCGGGCCTGGGTGGAGACGGTACGGCGGCTCTCCGGGCGGCCCGTGATCGTGCCCGGGACCGGCGAGCCGGTGGCGCTGGGTGCCGCCGCACTGGCCGCGGCCGCGGCCACCGGCACGGACCCGGTCGCGATCGCCGCCGGCTGGAGCACCGGCGAGGACGTCCGGCTGCCGCCCGTGGGGCGGGACTCGGCCACCTGGGAGCGGGTCGGGTCGGTACTGGAGCGGGCCTCGGGGCCCTTGCTCGGCGGTTTCTGACGGTTCCCCAGCGGTCCGCGGACCGGTTTGGGGTAGCGCGTCGATCTTCACTAGTATCCGGCGATGATCATAAGAAAAAGGCTGACGGCCGGGGTGGGCATCCTGCTCGCCACCCTGACCGCCGGGCTCGGCACGGCACTCCCCGCCGCCGCCGACGAAGCCCCCGCCAAAGCCTCCCCCAAGGTCGAGCTGGTGCTCGACGTCAGCGGCTCCATGCGGACCCGCGACATCGACGGCCAGTCCCGGATGACGGCCGCCAAGCAGGCGTTCAACGAGGTGCTGGACGCGGTGCCCGAGCAGGTGGAGCTCGGCATCCGGACGCTCGGTGCCGACTATCCGGGCAACGACCGCAAGGTCGGCTGCAAGGACACCAAGCAGCTCTACCCGGTCGGCCCGCTGGACCGCACCGAGGCGAAGACCGCGGTCGCCACCCTGGCCCCCACCGGCTGGACCCCGATCGGCCCGGCCCTGCTGGGCGCCGCCGACGACCTCGAAGGCGGTGACTCCACCCGCCGGATCGTACTGATCAGTGACGGCGAGGACACCTGCGGCCCGCTCGACCCGTGCGAGGTGGCACGTGACATCGCGGCCCGCGGCATCCATCTCGTCATCGACACCCTGGGCCTGGTGCCGAACGCGAAGATCCGCGAGCAGCTGACGTGCATCGCCGAGGCCACCGGCGGCACCTACACCGCGGTCCAGCACACCGATGAACTCTCCGGCCGCGTGAAGCAGTTGGTGGACCGGGCCGCCGAGCCCGTCGTCACCCCGGTGGCGACCGAGGGCGCGAACAGCTGCTCCGCGGCGCCGCAGCTCAAGGCCGGCCTGTACACCGACCGGGAGAAGTTCGGCGAGCACCGCTGGTACCGGGTGGATGTGCTGCCCGGCCAGGAACTGCGCGCCTCGGTCAGCGTCTTCGCCGACCGTGCCGTGAACAACGACTACGGCGTGCTGCTGCGCGCGCTGACCGTGCACGGCAGGGAGATCGTGCGCGGCTCGGAGTCGGGCACCGGCCGCACCGACGCGATCTCCTCCGGACTGCGCTACCCCAAGGCCGAGCAGGACGACACGGACAGCGGTGACAAGCCGGCCGCCGAGACCGTGTGTCTCCAGGTCAGCAACTCCTTCTCGGCCCCCGCCTCGGTGAAGACCTCGCCCGGCATGCCGGTCGAGCTGACCGTGGACCTGGTGGACTCCCCGGACGAGGCCGCCGACGTCGCCGCGTTCGGACTCGGCCGCGGCTGGTGGCTGCTGGGCGTACTGGTGCTCACCGGGCTGATCGCGGGCCTGGTCGTCGGCTGGATCTCGCGCTGGCGCGTCGCCGTCTGGAGGACCAACTGATGCGTAGGACACGTGTATTCGCGGGCGCACTGCTCGCCGGGCTCGCCCTGCTGACCTCGGCGGGCGCCGCGGTGGCCGACGACCCGTCGGCGAGCCCGAGCCCGAGCGCCTCCGAGGACGGCGCCGGACCCACCGAGGCCGGCACCACCTTCCGTACGGCGACGGCCCTCCGGCAGAACCAGCTCGCCACCGCCGGGGCGTCCACGGGTGACTACCTGTACTGGGTGTTCCCCGCCGACGCGGGCCAGCGGGCCACCGTCAAGGCGAAGATCACCCTGCCGCCGAGCGCCTCCCGGCACGGCACGTCGGCGTGGCAGGTCGATGTGTACGACGGGCTGCGGCGCCGCCAGGCCTGCATGTACGGCCGTCAGACCGGCAAGGCCGCGGCCGACGCGTCGGCGGTCGAGCTGACCTGCGTACTGCGCACCGTCCGCGCCTGGTCCGAGCCCTGGGCCAACGACCCGCTGCCGGGCAGCTACTACGTACGGCTGACGGTCGTCGATCTGCCGTCGGCGGACCTCGGTCTTCCGGTGAAGACCGAGGTCGAGGTCACGGCGGCCGACAAGGGCGGCGCCGGCGATGTGGACGGCACGCTCGCCGAGCCGCTGGTCCCCGGTGTGTCCTCCGTCGCGCAGGCCTCCGACGGCTCGTCCGACGGTGACGAGGACGGTTCGTCCAGGGTCTCGCTCGGCAGCGAGCCGGAGGACGGCTGGGCATCGGGCTGGTGGACCGACCGCTGGCTGTGGACGGTCGGCGGCGGCGTGCTCGGAGCGATCGCGGCGGTGTTCGGCTACTCCCTCACGCGCGGCAACGGCCGCCCGTCCAGGGTCCCGCCGGGCGTCTGACCCGCACATCCCGCCGGACGGGCCCCGCTCCCGGGCCCGTCCGGCGGTGGCGCACAGCGACTACTCTCGACAACTCACGTACCGCACAAGGCCGATGACAGGTTCCAGGGCGTGCGGTACCCCTGAAGTCAGGTCGCCGCGCACCGGATCGGTGCGCCACAAGGGAGCGGAGACATTCATGTCCACGGAGACCGGCCCGGCCATCGACGCCGAGCCGCGGAGCCACCGGATCGTGCCGGGCCCGAAGGGGCTGCCGTTCCTCGGGAACCTGCCGCAGTTCGGGAAGAACCCCCTCGCCTTCTTCGAGCGGCTGCGCTCCCACGGGGACATGGTGGGCTGGCGGTTCGGCCCCAACTCCTGTGTGTACATAGCCGATCCGGACTGCATCGGCGAGCTGCTCACCGAGACGGAACGCTCTTTCGACCAGCCGGCCCTGGGAATCGCCTTCCGCACCGTGATGGGCAACGGCGTGGTGGTCGCCCGCGGCACGGACTGGCGGCGAAAGCGTTCGCTGGTGCAGCCCTCGGTACGGCCCAAGCAGGTGCGCTCGTACGCGGCGACGATGGCGAGCAGTACGGTGGAGCTGGCGGACACCTGGTCGGGCGGTGAACGCATCGACATCAAGCGGGAGATGGCGGCGCTGACGCAGCGGATCGCGGTGCGTACCATCTTCGGTGTCGACACCGCGGCCGACGCCGAGGCGATGGGCCGGGCGATGGATGTGGCACAACAGGAGATCGGCAAGGAGTTCGCCGGGATCGGCGCGCTGCTGCCGGACTGGGTGCCGACCCCCGGCCGGGCCAGGATCAAGAAGGCCGCGGCGGTCATCGACGCCGAGGTGGGCCGGGTCGTCGCCCGTCATCGTGACGGAGGGGACGAGCGCCCCGATCTGCTGAGCCGGCTGCTGACGGCGGTCGACGAGACGGGTGAGCGCCTCACCGACCGGGAGATCCGCGACGAGACGGTCACGCTGTACATCGGCGGGCACGAGACGACCAGTTCCACGCTGGTGTGGGCCTGGTATCTGCTGGCCCGCAATCCGCGGGCGCGTGCCGCGCTCGCCGAGGAGCTGGACCGGGTGCTCGGCGACCGGGAGCCGGGGTTCGACGACTACGCGCGGCTGACGTACACCCAGTCCGTGGTCAAGGAGACGCTGCGCCTCTACCCGACGATCTGGCTGGTCACCGGTGTCGCGAAGGCGGATGCGCGGATCGGCGGTGTGCCGATGCCCGAGGGCACCCGGGTGTGGACCAGCCAGTGGGTGACTCAGCGCGACGCGCGGTGGTTCCCCGAGCCGGAGGAGTTCCGTCCCGAGCGGTGGGATCCGGAGGCGGGCGACAGCATCGCGGAGTACGCCTGGTTCCCGTTCGGCGGCGGCCCCCGGGTCTGTCTGGGCACCCGGTTCGCGATGGTCGAGGCGGTGCTGATCCTGGCCGTGCTGGCCCGCCGCTTCGAGCTGGACGTGGACCCGGGCGTCATCGAGCCGGTCCCGTCGCTCACACTGCAGCCCGACCGGGACGTGATGGCGACGGTCCGGACCCGGTGAGGCTCGCGGGGCGGGCCCCTCCGGGTCGTGGCGCTGTCGGCGGGCCTCGTCACGGTCGCGCCGGTGGTGGCCGCGTTCCTGCTGCGGGTCCGCGCCTGTGCACAGCGGGACGACCCGGCGGGCGCGGCACAGCGTTCCGGCACCGGATGCACCGAGCCGCGTTCCGGCACCGGACATACCGAACCGATATGTCCGATCTGTCGCGGGGATCGGGTCAAACGGTTCACACTGTCCATGTCGGCCGCACCGGCCGACGGGCCGCCCGGCCGTATCCGCAGGCTGTCGATCCAACGGGAGAAACACCATGCGTCTTGGCTCCGCTCTCACCGCCGCACTCGCCGTCGCGGCCACCCTGCCACTGACCGGCACCGCGGCCTCCGCGACGACCGGTGCCACGAGCCGCCTCGCGACCTGCCAGGAGAAGGCCCTCTCCGTGCACGCCGCACCCGGCGGACAGCGGAACGTGGCCCGGATCGACGTCGTCAACAGCGGCGGCCGGACCTGTGTGGTGGACCGGATCCCCACGATCACCTTCCGGGGGCTCGACGGCTCCGCCGAGGCCGTCCCGCCCGCCGGGAGCGGCCCCTACGAGCTGTCCCCGGGCGAGCGGGCGTACGCCGCCGTGCGGACCGCGGACCCGGCGGCCACCGAGGGCCACGTCGTCGGCAGCCTCTCGGTGGCGGCGGACCCGTCCCATCCAGGGGTCACCTTCCGCGCGGCCGCCGTGGGCATGCCGGAGGGGGTCCATGTGTGGATTCCGGTGACCACCCTGTGGCAGGAGTCGCGGGCGGCGGCGGACAGCGCGCTGGCGGACGCGCTGGGGTGAGGCGCGACTACAGTCCGTAGCTCGTGCCGCCGACGGTCCGCCGCGGGTCGGGGGCGGTCGTCGCGCACAGCGGGCCGCCCTCGAAACCGGTATTGACCAGGGCCGTGGCCCGGCCCGCGGAGTCCACCAGTTTCAGGGCGTGCCACCGCGGCAGCCAGAACACCCGGCCGCGGTGGACCGTGAGCAGTTCGGTGAGGGCCGCCGGGGCGTGTGTCCACACCTTCGGCAGTTCCTCGGCGTGGTCGAAGGCGGGGCGCAGCTGGAACCAGCCGTCGGCGCCGATGTCACCGGAGGTGAGCAGCAGTTCCACGGCCTGGCCGGGCTCCTGGTGGCACTTCTTGGTGTGGATCCAGTGGACGTGGTGACCGGGGCCGTAGCTGGTGCAGCCGTCGTTCTGGACGAGGTGGGGGAGCATGGTGTTCCGCCTTCCCGGGATCGTGGACCCCAGGTGCGCCGCCCCGGTGGTCCGCTGTTCCCCGCGCGCTGCGCACGGGGCCGGTCGTCACCCGGAGCACCCGCAGCGGAGCGGGGTGCCGTCCAGTTAGCCGGGGCTGTGCACTGGAACTCATGACCTGCGAGAACTCTATCCGACGGACGGCGGTGCCCGACGGGGGGTCAGGTGCTCAGCCGTGCAGCAGTACGGGGAAGGCCTCCATGTCGTTCTGCGTCATCACCGGCAGCTTGCGGACCTCCTCGTCCGGGACGGCCGCCCGCAGTGCGGGGAAGCGCGCGAAGAGTGCCGGCAGGGCGACGGCCGCCTCCACGCGGGAGAGCGCCGCTCCGGGGCAGATGTGCGGGCCGTGACCGAAGGTCATGTGGCGGATCGGAGCCGGCCGGGTGATGTCGAAGGCGTCGGCGTCCGCCCCGTGCTGCTCGATGTCACGCCCGATGGCGCGATACGAGATCACCACTGCCTCGCCCTTCGCGATCACCTCGTCGCCCACCTGGATGTCCTCCGTGGCGAACCGCATCAGCAGATGGGTGGTGGGGGTGTCCCAGCGCAGGGTCTCCTCGATCACCGTCTCCCACGGGATCTCGCCGTCCAGGACGCGGCGGAGCTGGTCGGGGTGGGTGAGCAGGGCCCGTACGGCGTTGAGGATCAGCCCGATGGTGGTCTCGTGCCCGGCGGCCACCATGGCCTTGAGGTTGCCCACCACCTCTTCCTCGGTGAGCGGTTCGCCGCCTTCCTCGGCCAGGATGAGCGCACTGGTGAGGTCGTCGGTGGGGCGCGCCTTCCTCTCCCGTACGAGAGCGGCGTAGAACACGTCCAACTCGGCGAGCAGCGCCAGTCGTTCCTCGTGCGGGGTGAGCGTGGAGAAGAACGCCTTGTACCGCTTCATCAGCATGGGGTGCTCGGCCTCGTCCACACCCATCAGCATGCCGACGACGCGCATCGGCAGCGGCTGGGCGAACACGGACTTGAGGTCGACCACACCGTTCTCGCTCCTGCCGCTCCGCTCGTCGAGCGCGTCGAGCAGTTCCTCGGTGAACTTCTCGATGTCCGGGCGGATCTCCTCCAGCCGGCGCGGGGTGAGTGCCTGGGAGGTCTTGGTCCGCAGCCGTCGGTGCTCGGCGCCGTCCACGGTGAACATGGAGCGGCCGGCGTCGATCATGCCGATCAGCGGCCACTCATGGGTGACCTCGCCGCGCTGCCACAGTCCCCAGGCTTCGAGATCCTTGACCAGGCGGGGGTCGATGAGGAGTTGGCGGGCCAGTGCGTGCCGGGTGACGGTCAGGGCCGGAACGCCGAGCAGTTCGATCCTGGCGAGCGGACCGGCGGCGCGCAGTCGCGCCGTCTCTCCGTCCAGGTCCTGGACCAGCGGGTCGATGACGACGGGAGCGCCGCTCGAAGCGGCGCCCCGGGCAGCGGCGTGCGGGCAGTTCACGACGGGTCTCCTGTTGGACGGACGGGGGCGAACCGGACGGGCAGCGCGGTCATGCCCCGCAGGAAGGCGGACTGCCGCCGAACCAACTCGGGTACGGGGACCGCGAGTTCAAGGTCGGGGAGCCGGTCGAGCAGCACCTCGATGCCGGTGCGGGCGATGATCTCGGCGATCTCCTGCGCGGGGAAGGGGCAGCGGTACTCGCCGTGGCTGAACGCCAGGTGGGCGCTGTTGCCGCGCTGACCGGACGGCCCGCCGGAGGCGGAGAGGTGCTGACGGATGTGCGGATCGGCGTTGGCCGCGCCCAGGCCCAGCAGCAGCATGTCCCCGGCGCGGATGCCACGGCCCCCCAGCCGGGTGTCCCGGGCCGCCCAGCGGCCGGCGAGGATCTGTGTCGGCCCTTCCTCCCAGAGCACCTCGTTCATGGCTTCGGCGACGCTGTGCCGGCCGCCGGTGAGCGCCACGGCGAACTGGTCGTCGGTGAGCATCAGCCGGAGCGAGTTGCCGATCCAGTCGGCGGTGGTGAGGTGTCCCGCGGCCGTGATGGCCATCAGGTCGAGTACGTACTCCTCGTCGGTGAACTCCCCCGCGTACGCCAGCATGCGCGAGGTCACGTCGTTCCCGGGCGAGGCCCGGCGGGCCGCCAGCAGCCTCCGCATGCTCTCGCCGAACCGCAGATGGGCCTCCTGCGCGCCCGGGCCGCCGTCGGCCAGGTGCCCGAGCACCTCGGCGATCCTGGGCCCGTCCGCGTCGGGGAATCCGACCAGGCGGGCGAGGACGAGCACCGGCAGCGGAACGGCGAAGTCGGCGATGAGGTCGGCCGCGCCCCGCTCGCAGAACCCGTCGACGAGGCGGTCCGCCAACTCCTCGCAGTCCCTGCGGAGTTCGAAGTGCTCGACCTCTTCGAGCGCCTGCCCGACCATCGCGGCGTGGCGTCGGTGCTCGGCGCCGGCGGTGAAGTAGATGGACGGCATCGGCCGGCCGACCATCGGCAGCAGCGGCCAGTCCTCGGGGATGTTCCCCCACTGGTTCCACAGCCCGACGTCCCTGGGGAACAACTCGCCGTCGCTGGTGACCTGGTGGAGTTCGCGGTAGCCGATGACCAGCCAGGCCGGAACCTCTCCGGGCAGTTCGACGGGCACGACGGGACCGTGTTCGCTCCGCATGGCGCGGTAGACGACATGGGGTTCCGTGTGGAATCCGGGTCCGCTGAGCGGCACGGCGGAGCGGCCGGCGCCTGCCGGGCAACGTCCGGTGCCGGGCTGCGGGGATGCGGTCGGATGTCCGGACACCGCGGATGCGGGCGTCGTCATCGTACGGAATCTCCTGTGACGAGGGCTTCGCTCGTAGCGGTGGTCGGTTGATCAACGCGCCTTCACTATAAGGAAATTCGGTGAGCCTTCGGGCACTATTTGCGACTGTTCTCGCCACTGTTCCGATCCAGTGAGTCCGTTTTCTGAGCATGGCTGACCAAAAGGACAGGGATGGCCCCGCCCCACTCCTCATCACCGGCCCGCCACCACCCGCCCCACCACTGAGCCCTCCGCGAATTCCCGCGCCGGGCACTTTCCGAAACGTTGACCCGGGCGCCGACCGGAACGCCGGACCGAACGTTGACATGCACCGGTCGCACGGTGAATTCTGATGCTCGAATCTCCAGAGTTCCAATCATGTCTGCGCAGACATTGCCTATTTCACTGTTCGGTACGGACGGAGAACACTCCTTGCGGATACTCAAGAAACGTCCCGGTCAAGCGGCGGTCGGCACGCTCTCGGTGATCGTCCTCGCACTCACCGCCCTGACCGCCCCCGCCCCGCGGGCACAGGCCGCGGCGACGCCCTCGGGCACCCTGGACAGCACCACAAAGAATGTGACGTGGCAGAGCCCGGTCTACGCCAAGGGCACCGTCGACTCCCCCGCCAAGTGCGGCACGGCCGCCGAGGACCCCGAGAACGCGGTCTGCGCCCGGTTCGACCTGACCGTCGACCCACCCGAGGGCCAGTGGGACGACAACCCCGAGGGCGGCGTACCCGTCTCCATCCAGTGGGAGACGCCCACGGACGACTTCGACATGTACATCTACGACTCGGCCGGCAAACAGGTGGCCTCCAGCGCGGGCACCGCCGACCCCGAGTCCGCGGTCGTCCCGAAGGCTTCCGGGACGTACCACGTGGTGGTCGTCCCCTACGACGTGCACAACAATTCCTTCAGCGGAAAGGCGTATCTGCCCGAGGCCACCGATGCCGGGAACCTCACCGGTTTCAGCGGCTCGCACGGCAGGTACGAGATCGCGGCCGGTGCCCTCAAGGCGCGCGCCGAGTTCTTCACCGACGACACGCTGCGGCTCCAGGCATCCCCGGACGGCGTACTCGCCGACCCGAAGGACAGCCACATGATCCGGCAGCAGCCCACCGCCCAGCCGCACACCAAGTCCTTCGACGCGGGCACCTATTACGGGATCCGTTCCAAGGGCGTGGTGCTGCGCGTGTACAAGAAGCCGTTGCGCTTCGGCCTCTACAAGGCCGACAACCGCACGGCCGTCTGGCAGGAGGCCGATCCACTGCGCTGGACCGGCGGCGGCATGCGGCAGAGCCTGAAGCGCGGGGCCGACGAGCAGTTCTTCGGCGGCGGCGAGCAGAACGGCAGCTTCTCGCACCGCGACCGGGCCATGAACGTCGGCAACAACACCAACTGGAACGAGGGCGGCTACAACAACTCCCAGCCGTTCTACCTCTCCACGGCCGGCTACGGCGTGTTCCGCAACACCATGACGCCCGGCATCTACGACTTCGCCTCCCCGGTGAGGACCGGTCAGCAGGAACGGCGCCTGGACGCGTACTACTTCACCGGTGACACCAAGACGGTCATCGGCAAGTACACCTCCCTGGTGGGCAAGCCGTTCATGCCTCCGGTGTACGGGCTGGAGCCCGGCTCGGCCGACTGCTACCTCCACAACGCCAACCGGGGCGAGCGCCACACCCTGGACGCGCTGAAGGTCTCCGACAGCTATGTCGACAACGGTATGCCGCTCGGCTGGATGCTCGTCAACGACGGCTACGGCTGCGGTTACGAGAACCTCCCGGAGACGGGTACGGGGCTCAACAAGAACCACGCCCAGCTCGGGCTCTGGACCCAGAACGGTCTGCCCGACGAGGCCGCGGAGGCCAAGGCCGGGGTACGCGTCCGCAAGCTGGACGTCGCCTGGGTCGGCGGTGGCTACGGCTTCGCGCTGGACGCCTGCGACCAGGCCAAGGCCGGCATCGAGAACAACAGCGACGCCCGCGGCTTCGTCTGGCTGCCCGTGTCCTGGGCCGGTGCGCAGCGCTGCGGTGTGCTGTGGAGCGGGGACCAGAGCCTGTCCTGGGACTTCATCCACTGGCAGATCCCGACATACGCCGGAGCGACCATGTCCGGCATCGCGTACAACACGGGCGACGTCGGCAGCATCTACCGTCACGACCCCGAGATGTACACCCGCGACCTTCAGTGGAAGGCGTTCCTCCCGGCCATCATGACCATGGACGGCTGGGCCAGTGACATCACCACCAAGCAGCCGCACGACCAGCAGCCGTGGCTGGACGGTGAGCCGTACACCTCCATCAACCGCAAGTACCTGATGCTGAAGGAGCGGCTGCTGCCCTACATGTACACCCTGTCGAAGGAAGCCACCAAAACCGGTGTCGGCGCGGTCCGGCCGCTTGCGCTGGAGTATCCCGACGACCCGGCGGCGCTCGGTCCGGACGCCAAGTACGAGTTCCTGGCCGGGCCCGACTTCCTGGTCGCGCCGGTGTACAGCGACACGGACGTCCGTGACGGCATCTACCTGCCGAAGGGCACCTGGACCGACTACTGGACAGGGAAGACGTACCAGGGCCCGACCACCGTCAACGGTTACAAGGCTCCGCTCGACACCCTGCCGCTCTTCGTCAGGGGCGGATCGATCGTGCCGATGTGGCCCGAGGGCACCGTGTCCTGGGAGTCCCGGGACCGGACCCGGCTCGGCTACGACATCCACCCGCAGGGCTCCACCGAGTACACGCTCTACGAGGACGACGGCGTGACGCGGAAGTTCGCCGAGGGCGCCTCGGCCACCCAGCACGTCCGGGTCCAGGCACCCGCCCACGGCAAGCAGGGCAGCACCACCGTCAGGATCGGTGCGAGTGTGGGGAGTTACCGGGGCAAGGTGTCCGCCCGCTCGTACGACCTCACCGTGCACGGCGAGCACGCGCCGTCGCAGGTCGTCATGGGCCACAGCCGCCTGCACCGGGTGAACTCGGCGGCGGAGCTCGCGAAGGCCGGGTCGGGCTGGTTCACCGACCCCGCGACCGGGATCACGGAGGTCAAGACGCCGTCCGTCTCCACCGGACGCGGCTTCACGGTCGAGCTGCGCAAGTAGCCGCCCGGCGCAGCGCCACACGGCCGGGGGCCGTCTCCGGACGGCCCCCGGCCCCTGTGCCCGGGACGCTACGGCTTGCGGGCGACCGCACCGTAGATCGGCACCGGCTGCGTCTCCACCGGAAGCTCACCGACGCTGAGTTCCGGATGCCAGTCGACGACCGGCACGAGGCCGGGCTCCACCATTTCCAGCCCGTCGAAGAACCGGCTGACGGCTCGGTGCGACCTCGGTACGAGCGTCACACCGCCCGCCGCGTACGAGGCCACCCCCTTCGCCACGCTCTCGGGGTCGAAGTCACCGGTGAGCTGTGACAGCACCAGGCAGCTCCCGGGGGCGAGCCGCTCCATCAGGCGCTCCACCAGCGCGTACGCCCCCTCGCTCCGGCCCTCCCCCTCGTCGCCGCCGTCCCCGTCGTCGACGAAGTGCAGCAGGGCGATGAGGGAGAGCGCGACGGGCCGGTCGAGATCGAGGACATCGGCGGCGAGTCCGAGGATCCGCTCCGGCTGCCGCACATCGGCGTCGAGGTACGCCGTCGCTCCCTCGGCGGTCCCGCTCAGCAGCGCCCCGGCATGGGCCAGGACGATGGGGTCGTTGTCCACGTACACGACCCGGGCGTCGGGCGCCGTGCTCTGGACGATCTGGTGCAGATTGGGCTCGGTGGGAATGCCGGAGCCGATGTCGAGGAACTGCCGTATCCCCTCTTCGCCCGCCAGCCTGCGCATCGCCCGGTGCATGAACCACCGGTTGTGGCGCGCGATGCGTTTCGTGTCCGGCGAGAGCGCGGCGATCTGCCTCCCGAGCTCCTCGTCGACGGGATAGTTGTCCTTCCCGCCGAGGAACCAGTCGTACACCCGCGCGGGATGCGGCCTGGTGGTGTCGATGCGGTCCGGCTCCGGGTGAGCGGGAGGGGTGACGGACGGCTGATGCTCACTCATGGAGACCTCCGGACACGGAACCGATCAAGCTATGGCCTTAACCTACCTGGGGGTCGCAAGAGTTATGCCCGTATACGTCACCCAGCCCGTCGCCCGGCACACCACCCGGTGCCGGTCCGGAGTTGGTTCCCGCTTGTCCCCCGCTTGAGCCCGGACGTTATCGGGTCGCTCGAACGGCGCCGACTCCGTAGGTTCTGGGGTGGAATCGAATCACCGTTCCCCCCGACCCTCCGGAGGCCCGCCTGTGACCGCCCCAACGCGTCGGCAGACGCGCGCCGTTCGGCCCCTCGCCACGGCCTTCGTGCGGTTCGTCGTGTGTGGTGGCGGGGTCGGGCTGGCGTCGAGCGCGGCGGTCGTGCTGCTCAGCGGGCGAATACCGATGGCCGTCGCGAACGCGCTGGTCACCGTCGTCTCCACGGTGCTCGCGACCGAGTTGCACCGGCGGATCTCGTTCCGTAGCGAACGCCGGGGGTGGCGGGTCCATCTCCAGTCCGGGGCGACGGTCGCCGTGAGCTACGCGTTCACTACGGGGGCGCTGCTCTGCCTGTTCGCCGTGCGGCCGGAGCCCTCGCCGCTGGTCGCGCAGACGGTCTATCTGTCGGCGTCCGCCCTGGCGGGGGTCGGACGGTTCGTGCTGCTGCGGGTCGTCGTCTTCGGGAACCGCGGCCGGAGCGGGCACGGCCGTGCTCCGCACGACGACGCGCTGGACAAGTCCTCGGTGGTGATGGCCGTGTGACGCCCCCTCGGTGGCCGGCGCGGCGATCGTGCTGGTTGACTGTCGTGGCCGGTCGCACGGGCGAGCGGAGCCCGCGGGTGGGCCGGGGCGGACGAGGGGCGTGCGAATGGAGTACGGGCGGGCCGGGCGGGTCCGGGTGCCGGTGGGGGACGATGCGGCGCGGTGGGCGACCCGGGGGAAGTGCCTGCGGGTGCTGCTCGTCGTGCACAACGTGACCGCCGCGACGCGGCTGCTCGATGTGCTGCCTCTGTTCGACGACGATCTGCGAGTGCAGTTGCTGGTGACCTGCACGGGCTCCTCCGCGTTCGCGGCCGGCACGGCCGAGCTGCTGGCCGACACGGGGGTGCCGGTACTGCCGTGGGAACAGGCCGTCGAGACGGCGGTAGACCTGGTGGTATCCGCCAGCTTCGGCGGTCAACTGGACGCGTTTTCCGGCAAGTTGGCCGTCCTGTCGCACGGTGTTGGATACACTAAGAGGCTGGCGACACCGGACACCGGATCTGGGGCGGGGGCGGGGGCGCCTGCGCCCGTGTTCGGGCTGGCACCTCCGTGGCTGCTGTCCGATCGGGGCACTCCCGTCGCGGACGCCCTCGTACTCTCCCACCCCGAACAGCTCGAACGACTGCGCAGCGCCTGCCCCCGGGCCGCGCCGACCGCCGTGCTCGCCGGGGACCCCTGCTTCGACCGGATCCTCGCCGCACGCACCCGTCGCAAGCGCTTCCGCCGCGCGTTGGGGGTACGCCCCGGTCAGCGGCTCGTCCTGCTCAACTCGACCTGGAACTCGGAGTCGCTCTTCGGTGACGGGACCGAGGTTCCGGGGGACGGCTGGTGCGGAGGAGATGTCGTCGCCGCGCTGCTCGACCGGGTCGCCGACGAGTTCCCCGTGGACGAGTACCGTTTCGCCGCCGTGCTGCACCCCAACATCTGGCACGGGCACGGCCCCGGTCAGATCCGTGCCTGGCTCGATCGCGCGCGGCGCGGCGGGATGGCGCTGATCGATCCGCTGACGGGGTGGCGGCAGGCCCTGCTGGCGGCCGATGCCGTGATCGGGGACCACGGATCCGTCACCTATTACGCGGCCGCCCTCGGCACTCCGGTACTCCTGGGGGCCGTGCCGCTCCACGCCCTCGACCCCGACGCACCTATCTCCGCGTTCATGCGGGAGGCTCCGAGACTCGACCCCGACGCGTCCCTGTCGGCGCAGATCGGGGAACTCATCCGCTGCCACCGGCCGTTGCCCGGTCCGGCCGAATTCACCACCTCCGTGCCCGGCGAGTCGGCGGCCCGGCTCCGGAGGCTCTTCTACTCGATGATGGGTGCGCCGGAACCCGATCGGCCCGCGTCGCTGGAGCCGCTCCCGCTGCCCGGGTACGAGGCCGGAACGGTCACCGTGCCGTTGCAGGTACTGACCCGGGTCCTCGGACCGGGAGAGATCGCCGTCAGCCGCTGGACGGGGGCGCGGCCCGGGACCGGACCGGATCCCGCCGGCGAACTGCACGTCGCCGTCCACGAGGACACCCGCGAGGTGGACCGGCTGGAGCTGGCCGACGTCATCTTCCGGGAGGGCGAACCCGACGATCCGCGGTTCGGTTCGCCGTCCATCTGGACCGCCGAGGTACTCCGCCGGCATCCGGGCTGCTCCCTGGCCGCCTATGTGACCGGCCCGTCCGAGTGCCTGGTGCGGGTGCGTGGCGAGGAGCCGCTCCGGATGGTGGCGGTGCCCGACGCCGGTGCGGAGGACGTGGCCGGCACGGACCCCGCCGCGTACGCCTCCGCCCTGTACGCCTGGCTGGCCGCGGAGGGCCGGGAGGCGGTCACCGCCCACGCGCGGGCGGTGACCGAGGAGCTCGTCCTGCGTACGGGCGGCCGGCTCCATCGCGTGCGCGTCGTCCCGCTGTCGCCGTCCGGCTCGGCGGGCTGAGGAGCGACGCGGCGGGGCTACGGCGCCACGCAGCGTTCCCGCATGCGTCGCAGATGGACCAGGTGGAACGTGGCGCGCTGGCCGTCGAGGGTCGCGATCGCCGCCTCGACCAGCGGGCGCGCCGAATCGGTGTCGTCCTCGTCCAGCCAGGTCTCGGCGAGATCCGTGAGGGTCCGGGCCGTGTTGTACGTGTCACCGCTCGACCGGAAGTACGACTGCGCGGTCTCCAGGTACCGCCGGGCCTCCTCACGTCGCCCCAGCCCGCGCAGCGCCCGCCCCCGATGGCGCTCCAGCAGTGCCTCGGCACGCGGCACGTCGCCCGTTCCCTCGTCCTGTCCACCCATGGTGCCCAGGATGCCGCCGGCCTCCTCGAAGCAGTCGTAGGCCTCCTGGTAGCGCCACTGGCGCAGTCTCAGCAGCCCCAGGAATTCGACGGCCGAGGCGTGACCCCGCTTGTGGCCTGCCGCCGCCTCGGCCCGCGCCGCTGCCCGGGCCTCCGTCTCCGCCTCCTGCCAGTGCTTCAACTCGGTGAGGGAGTGGGCCAGTTGTGCGTGGAGGGCTCCGGCGTCCAGGCTCGTGGCGCGACGGGCGTCGATGAGCCGCGCGCCGATACGGAGCGCGGGCAGCAGCATCTCGTGGTGGCCGGCCTTGAGCTGCAGCGGCCACAGGGCACGGCACAGGCGTACGGCGGTTTCCGGGTCACCGGACTCCTCGGCGCAGCGCACCGCCTCGACCAGGTTGCCCGATTCCGCGAGCAGCGCGTCGAGGGCGGCGCCGCGGTCCTCGTACGTCTGCCCGGTGCGGCCCTCGGCGGGCGCGGGTACGCGCCAGCTCTCCGGGAGCGCCTGGTGGGCGGCCGACGCGGCCAGGTCCGCGTACGCGTTCAGGGTGCGGGTGAGCGCCGCCGAGCAGGCCGCGATCCCGTCGTCCCGGACAGCTGCCGCCTCGGCGTGCGCGCGGACCGCGTGGCGGTAGTGGTAGCGACCGCTGCCGGTCGCGCCGGAGCCGCGCTCCAGGAGCATCCGGTCGGCCAGGTCCTCCAGGAGTTCCGCCGTCGTGCCGGGGTGGTGACCGGTGGTCCGGGCAGCCGTGGCGGCGTCGAAGGCGGGCCAGTCGCGCAGCGCCATCAGCCGGTACAGGCGGGCGGATTCCGGGGCCAGGAGCCGGTAGTTGTCCTCGGCCGCGCCTCGGACCGGGTCGTCGTCCGTCCCGGCGCGACGAGGCGGAAGCGTGGGTACGGAGAGCTGGTGCGCGGCGGCGCGCAGGGCGTACGGCGACCCACCGCAGCGCTGGAGCAGCGAGGGCAGGGTGGCGCGGGCGGCGGCGACCGTGGACTTGTCCGTGATGTCGGTGAGCAGCCGCACCGCGTCCCGGTCCGTGAGCGGGCCGACGGGCACCCGCACGGCGTCGATGCCGGGGAAGGGGGCGCGGGCGACCAGGATCGTGAACACGCCGGGTGCCGAGGTGAGGAACGGCCTCACCTGCGAGGCGGAGTACGCGTGGTCGAGCACGATCAGAAGTCGCAGGTCCGCCACGCAGTGGCGGAAGAACTCGCCCAGCTCGCCGATCCCGGTCGGCATCTCCTCGTCCGGCACCCGGAGTTGACGCAGCAGGGCACGCAGTACGGTTCCGGCGTCGCGTGCGCCGCCGATGCCGCGGCCCCCGAGGTCGGCGTAGATCTGGCCGTCCGGGAAGAGCCGGGTGGGCTGTGCTCCGAAGTGCACGGCGAGGGTGCTGGAGCCCATGCCGTCCGGACCGTGCACCAGGGCGAGCCGGGGCCGCCCGTCGGCGCGGCGGGACGCCTCCTTCTGGAGCTGCTTCATCGCCTCCTTGCGATCCGTGAAGAACCTTATGGAGGCGGGGAGGTCCGACCGCACCGCCCGGGCCGGGGCGGGCTCGCGGCGCATGCGGGTGGCGAAAGCGGTCCAGGAGGCGGCGAGTTGCGGATCGGTGCGCAGCCGGTCGTGGACCATGCGGGCGACCTCTTCCCGTTCGTCCGGGGCCACGGGTGCGGGGACCTCACGGCCGACGATTCGCCGCACGACGCCTCCGGTGGACTCCCAGGCCCATTTGCCGGCCTCGTTGGCCATCCCCGAGCCGACCGCGCCGAGTACCGCCGAAATCGCCGCCACCGAAGTGGGATCGAGCATGTCGCGCACTCCTCGTTCCCGGTGTTCCGCGCGGTGCGCCCTCCCCGGCACCGTCGCTGCCACCGTGCGGATCAACGTTAGCGTCAGACGGGCCGGTCTCCCCCGGACATCGTGGTGGTGGCCGTACGGGCTGACCCGGGACGGCCGTTCAACTGTCCTGAAAGCGACCTTTTCATCGACGTCCGGCGGATTCGGCGCTTCGGCATCGCCGCCCCGTCGCCGCCCGTCCACCGCGTCCCGACGTCTTTCGCCGTCCTTTCGCGGATGCGGCCGGGCGGTCGTCGAGTGTGTTCACCGCACGCCACACCGTGTTGGATATCCTGGCGGTTGTTCCAGGTCGTCACGGCGAGCCCCGTCGGCCGTCGGCGCGCGGGCCGGGGGCCCGTCGAGGGGAGTAACTGTGCAGGGAGCCGCACACCGGGGTTCGCCCAGGAAGGCCGAGCAGGCTTGGCAGCAGGCGGTGGCGCTGCTGAACCAGGGCAATGAGGCGGCCGCCGCGGAACGGTTCTCGTTCGCCGCCGAGCAGGATCCCCTGGCCGCCGACGTCTGGCTGGGGCTGCACGCGACCGGACAGCGCCAGAAGGAGGCACTGGACGGGATGGTCCGGTCCTCCGGCTCGTTCGGCGCGCTGCGTTCGAGGTTCGGGACGCCGCTGCGCTCCCGGTTCCAGCTCGGGCACTACGTCACCTTCCGGCTGGAGAACGCCCGTGACCTGTGGGTGGCGGCGATGACCTCGCTGCTGGACGCCGGGAAGCTCGACGAGGCCTGGGCCGGGCTCTCCACGGCTCAACTGGACTGCGACGAGACCCGGTTCGTCTGTACGCGGTACGCCTTCCTCAAGGAGGACTGGGCCCTCGTACTCCGGTTCGCCCCGGGGATCCGTGACGCCTTCCTGCACGACGAGGCACAGCTGTACGTGGGGGCGGCGCTGTTCGCGCAGGGGGTCTGTCACGAGGCGCTGAACGTGCTGGCGGAGTTGCCGAAGAAGCTGGAGTCGGGGAGCCGGTTCGACGCGGAGGTCAAGTACTTCATGGGCCGGTCCCTGGAGTCGCTGGGCCGGCCGGAGGAGGCGCTGAGGCGGTACCAGTACGCGTTCCGCTGTGCGCCGGGCCTCTTCGACGTGGACGTACGGGCGCAGGCGCGTTCCACGGCACCGACGGCTTCGTCCGTGGCCGGGGAGCCTTCCGCGCCCTCCCCGTCCGCTACGCCGTCCCCGGCGGCACCCCCGCGGCCCCGTACACCCGCCCCCGTACCCCCTGTCCCGGCGGCCGCTCCGGGCGCGGGGCAGGACTCCGGGCCGGCGGGGACGGACGGTGCGGACGGGCTGTCGCGCGAGGAGATGGCCCGTCTGCTCGCGGAGGCCCAGCAGGCGCTGGACGGCATGATCGGTCTGGAGCCGGTGAAGCGGCAGGTGCTCACACTGATCGCGCAGCTGCGCATGGCGGCGCTCCGGGAGGAGCAGGGTCTGCCCAGCGGCGCCCGGCCCCGGCACTTCGTCTTCGCGGGCCCTCCCGGGACCGGCAAGACGACCGTCGCCCGCATCATCGGCAAGGTCTTCGCCGGGCTGGGGCTGCTGAGTTCCGGCCATGTCATCGAGGCCCAGCGTGTCGACCTGGTCGGGCAGCACCTCGGATCCACGGCCATCAAGACCAGCAAGGTCATCGACTCCGCGCTGAACGGCGTGCTGTTCATCGACGAGGCGTACGCCCTGTCCAACAGCGGGTACAGCGGTGGCGACGCGTTCGGTGACGAGGCGCTCCAGGTGCTCCTGAAGCGGGCCGAGGACGACCGGGACCGGCTCGTGGTCGTGCTCGCCGGGTACCGCGAGGAGATGACCGGTCTGCTCGCCGCCAACCCGGGGCTGGTGTCCCGGTTCAACACCCGGGTCGACTTCCCCTCCTACTCCGCGGAGGAACTGCTGCTGATCGCCCGGTCCATCCTGGGCGATCAGGGCGACGTGCCCGACCCGGCGGCCGCCACCGCGCTCGGCGACCTCTTCGCCGCTGCCGTGGACGGCGGCATGGCCGACACCCTGGGCAATGCCCGCTTCGCCCGTGAGCTGTGCCAGAAGGCCGCCGCGCAGCGGGACCTGCGGTTGTACGCCGAGCACTCGGGCGGTTCGACACCGACCCGGGAGGAGATCACCACCGTGCTCACCCAGGACGTGATGGCGGCCCACCAGGAGCTCATGGAGTCCCACGGGAACCCGGCGTAGCGGTCGGGACACCCCGGGCTGCGGGCTCAGGGCTCAGGGTGCCTTGAACAGCCCCGGGAACCGGAGTGCGAGCCAGGGTTTGCGGCCCAGGGCGAACACCCGGCCCCGGGCCATGGCGCCGTTCGGGCCGATGCGGCCGAGCGCCATCAGGAGGAAGGTGACCGGCTCAATGAGGATGGTGCAGTCCGGGCGGGCCGGCGGCCGAAGGGTGACGGTCACGGCGCCGTCGGTGAACGTGACACCGAAACGGGCGCCGCCCCACAGACGGATCGCGTAACTGGCGGTGAGCCGGGCGGTGGTGGTGGCATCGGTGACCCTCGGCATCGCCGCGACAAGGAACGGCAGGGACAGTTCGACGCGTGCGCGGTCGATCATGTGGGGGCGCCCCAGCGCACGGGCGAGGTCGTAGCCATGGCCGAGCATGTGCGTCAGCAGGTACGAGCCCAGCACCTCCCGGCTCATCGGCCCCAGCGGCGTGACCACGGTCCCGGCCGTTTCACCGGTCCCTCCGCCGGCCTCGCCACCCGTCCGGCCGCCGGTCCCGTCACCGGTCCTGGTGCGGTCCGTCGCGCACCGTTCGAAGGCCGTGAGGTACGCATCGGTGTGCCTCACGATCAGCTCCGCCAGCGGCCCGGCGGCCCGCTCGCCGAACTCCGCGAGCGCCCGTTCGTTGGCGGCGGCCAGGCTCTGCGGCGTGCCGTCCCCGTAGCGGCGTTCCCGGCCGGCCGCGATGTCGGCCATCAGCTCGTTGGCCTGGGCCAGGTGTGCCGCGGCCTCCCCCACGGTCCACTTCGACCGGGGCACCGGAACACTCGTGTCCGCGGCTCCGCGCAACACCGTCGCGATGTCCTCCGCGGTGGCCCGCAGGGCATCGCCGAGCCCTTCGGGCAGCGTGCCCCGTGCGCCGCGTCCGGTCGCCGATTCCACGCTTCTCCCCGCTTCCGCCGAGCCTGCCCGCCCGGATGTGAACAGCCCGCCGACAGGCTGCGTCCCGGGGCACCCCACGGCGCCCGTGGTACAGAAGACCAGGTGGCGGGGGCTGCGACAAGTGCCACAACGCCACGGGTCCCGATCGGCTTCCGTCGCCGTGCGGGGCCGGTCGAGCCGGGGCGGCCGCATCGCGGCGCCCATTCGTACGGTTGCGGCAAGTCTGCCGGCATCCGATGTCTACCCACGGGTAACTCCCCCTGCTTTGATGGGCGGCACCACCTTCCACCCCCTCCCCCCACACAAGGAGATCCTGTGCCGAATCACGCGATCCGTCGTATCTCCGGCGCGACTCTGGCCGGCGCGCTCGCCGCGGCGACTCTGGCCGCCAACGCACCGCAGGCGTCGGCGGCCGGGACTCCGTCGCTGCGCGTCCTCACGTACAACACGTTCATCTTCAGCAAGACCCTGTACCCGAACTGGGGCCAGGACCACCGCGCCGCGGAGATACCGAAGACCTCGTTCTTCCAGGGCAATGACGTGGTCGTACTCCAGGAGGCGTTCGACAATTCCGCGTCCGACGCGCTGCTGCGCAACGCGTCCGCCCAGTACCCGTACCAGACACCCGTGGTGGGCCGGAGCAAGAGCGGCTGGGACGCCACGAGCGGGGCGTACTCGGCGGTGACTCCGGAGGACGGGGGTGTCACGGTGCTGAGCAAGTGGCCCATCGTCCGCAAGGAGCAGCACATCTACAAGGACGCCTGCGGCAGCGACAGCTGGTCCAACAAGGGATTCGCGTACACCGAGCTGGACGTCCGCGGTGCGAAGGTCCATGTCGTGGGTACCCACACGCAGTCGACGGACTCCGGGTGCAAGGCGGGTGAGGCCGCCGCGAAGCGCGGTCTGCAGTTCAAGCAGATCGACGCCTTCCTCGACGCCAAGAACATTCCGGCCTCCGAACAGGTCATCGTGGCAGGGGACTTCAACGTCGACTCGCACTCCTCCGAGTACGCCTCGATGCTCGCCGACGCGGACCTGACCGCCGCCCCCCGTACCGGGCACCCGTACTCCTTCGACACCCGGGACAACTCGATCGCCGCCGACCGCTACCCCGACGACCCCCGCGAGGACCTCGACCACGTGCTGCACCGCACCGGGCACGCGCAGCCGTCCGGGTGGACGAACGAGGTGGTCAAGGAGCAGAGCGCACCCTGGACCGTGTCGAGCTGGGGCACCGGTTACACGTACACGAACCTCTCCGACCACTACCCGGTGGTCGCTTCGGTCCGGTAGCGCCCCGGAGCGGGCGGGAAGCCGGCCGCGGGTGCGGAGGGTCCGCACCCGCGGCGGTCCGGCCGGCGCAAGCGGCACGATCCGGAACAGCCGGCACGATCCGGCGCCATGAATGGTCTCTTCGTGGTCATCTACGATCGTTCGCGTGTGCGCAAATGTCATGGTCGCCGAAGACGACGAGAAACAGGCCGAACTCGTACGCCGCTACCTCGAACACGAGGGCCACGCGGTCACGGTCGTCGGTGACGGGCTCGCGGCGCTCGCGGAGGTCCGGCACCGGGAGCCCGATCTGCTGGTGCTCGATGTGATGATGCCGCGGGCCGACGGTCTGGACGTGGTACGTGTGCTGCGCGCCGAGCACCGGGAGCTGCCGGTGCTGATGCTGACGGCCCGCAGCACCGAGGACGATCTGCTGCTGGGGCTGGATCTCGGCGCGGACGACTACATGACGAAGCCGTACAGCCCGCGTGAGCTGATGGCCCGGGTACGGACCCTGCTGCGGCGCAGCCGGCGGGGCGCGGAGGGCACCGCGTCCGCCGCGGACCGGGCGCTGAGGTGTGGTGCGCTGATCGTCGACCCTGACCGGCACGAGGTGTCCGTGGAGGGCCGGCCGGTGGACTGCACACCCGGTGAGTTCCGGATCCTCGCCGCCATGGCGACCGAACCGGACCGGGTCTTCACCCGGCAGCGGCTCCTGGAGGAGCTGCACGGCTTCGACCGCTACATCAGCTTCCGCACCGTCGATGTGCACATCATGAACCTGCGCAAGAAGATCGAGCCCGCGCCACGTCGGCCGTTGCGGCTGCTCACCGTCTTCGGTGTCGGCTACAAGCTGACGGACCCGGCGAGGAACACTCCGCGTGCGTCGTGACCGGCGGCGGAACCGGCCGCCGCTCCGCAAGAGCCTGTTCGGCCGTCTGCTGGCGGTGTCCGCGCTGGTGGCGGCCTGTTCGGTGGCCGCCACGGCCTGGCTGGCCGTACAGACCACCTCCGGCGCCATCAAGCAGGAGCAGGGCCAGAACCTGACCGCCGACGCCCGGATCTACAACACCCTGCTGGGTTACGCGGCCGGCCACCCCACCTGGGAGGGCGTCGACGACACCGTGCGCGACCTGGCGCGGCAGTCCGGCCGGCGGATCGCGCTCACCACCGAGCAGCGCCGTCCGCTCGCCGATTCCGCTTCCCGGCCGGCGCCGCCCGCGCTGCCGCCCCAGGCATCGGCGATCGTCGACCCGCTGTCCGTGGACACCGCCCTGTCCCGGACGGTCGACCGGTCCGGGGACGCGGCCGACCGGGTCGACCCGCGCGCGGTCGGTCCGTTCCGGTTGCCCGCCGCCGAACGCAAGGCGTTGCAGCATGCCGCCGACCGGAGCGCGGCGTGCCTGAGCCGGGTCGGGATCGCGGCGGACGTGGTCACGGGCCCGAGCGGGCGTCCGCGCATGGAGATCGTGGGCAACGATCCGGACCGTGTACAGAACACCCGGTGCACGACCGACGTGCTGGACTCCCCGACCGCGACCGAGCAGAAGGCCCTGGACGCGCTCAATCAGCTCGCCGACGCCTGCCTGAAACGTCAGGACCGTCCGGGCGTACAGCTCAATCTGGACCTGTCCTGGGGAGACGGCTCCGTGCCGAAGCCCGCCGTCAAGACCCGCGCCGCGACTCCCACGCCCGCGCCGCCGCCGAACCTGCGCACCGACAAGGACGACCGTGCCACCGCCTCGTGCGTGGACACGGCCCGCCGGGAACAGCTCAGCTCCTATGTCGCCTCGCCCGCCCTGCTGTTCATCGGCGACGAGGACGGCACGACCGTGCCCGGTTTCGACCTCTCCCCCGCGAACACCGCGAAGATCGCGGGCGCGGCGGCCCTCGTCCTCGCGCTCACCGTCGGGGCCACGATGCTCGCCGGATCCCGGCTGGCACGACCACTGCACGCGCTCACGGGCGCGGCGCAGCGGATGCGGGACGGCGAGGACTCCGAGCCCGTGCTGGTCACCGACGACAACGAGATCGGCCGGCTCGCCGCGGCCTTCAACGACATGGCCGACCACCGCGCGCGTCTGGAGGCGCAGCGCAAGGACATGGTCAGCGACGTCGCCCATGAGCTGCGCACGCCGCTGAGCAATATCCGGGGCTGGCTGGAGGCGGCGCAGGACGGCCTGGCGGAGCCCGACCCGGCGTTCATCGCCTCGCTGCACACGGAGGCCGTGCAGTTGCAGCACATCATCGACGACCTCCAGGACCTCGCCGCGGCGGACGCCGGCGCCCTGCGTCTGCACCCCGAGCAGCTACACGTCGAGGACGTGCTCGCACAGGTCGCCGCGGCGCACCAGGCCGGGGCCGAGACCTCCGGGGTGGCACTCTCGGCGCTGCCCGCGGCGGACGGCACGCCCTCCCCCGTGTTGTGGGCCGACCCGGTCCGGCTGCGCCAGGCCATCGGCAACCTGGTCTCCAACGCCGTACGGCACACCCCGCCGGGCGGACGTGTGACGGTGCGCGCGTACGACGCGGGGGCGTCGGCGGACGAGGCGCAGGCCGGCCGGGAGGTCGTGATCGAGGTCGCGGACACGGGCAGCGGCATCTCGGCCGAGCACCTGCCGCATGTCTTCGACCGCTTCTGGCGCGCCGAGAAGTCGCGCAACCGCCGCACCGGTGGCAGTGGGCTGGGGCTGGCGATCGTACGGAAACTCGTGGAGGCGCACGGGGGTTCGGTGAGCGCGGCGAGCGTCGAGGGGCAGGGTTCGGTGTTCACGCTCCGCCTGCCCGCGGATGCGGCGGATGCACCGGGTCCGGCGACTGCCATGGATCCGGCCGACGACTCCCCGACCGCCGCTGACCGGGCCTGATGCGATGACCACAACGTTCTGACAGCTTCTTCATAACTTCAGGCCAGCCTGTCGGCATGCCTCGTGCCCCGGTGCGAACCGGCACCCGGGCACCGACGAGGCCGACCTGGAATGGAGCGATGTCCATGCCCCACCGTCTGTCCCTGCGCACTGCCGTCCTCGCCGCTGTCGCGGCCGGCGCGGTGCTCGTACCGTCCGCCGCCGCCTTCGCCGACGCCACGCCCTCGCCTTCGGCGCCGTCCGTGAAGAGGTCCGCGGCAGCCCGCGCGGAGGGCGGCGCCACCGCCGAGCCCAAGAGGAGCGCACAGCCGTCGGTGGCGCCCCGTGGCGGTGTCGCCGCGGGCGACAGCCCGGCACCGGCCAAGGCCGAGCCCACTGTCAAGCGTCCGGGGGCCGCCGCACCGCGCGGTGGCGTGGCCGCCGGTGAGCGACCGGCCGGGACGTCCGGTGATGGGACCACCGCTCTTGCCGGATCGGCCGCGGCGGCCCTGCTGGTCGCCGGTGCGGGAACGATCGTGCTGCGCCGACGTTCCGCCGCGCAGCGCAACGGCTGACCGGCCCGCAGCGACCGCACCGAGTCGACTGACTCCGCGGGCCGGTTGACGCCCGTCAGCAGTTGACGCCCCCTCGTGGCGCCGCCCCACCCGGGCGGCGCCACTGCCGATTCCCGCCCAGACCTGGAGCCCTCATGTTCCGCACCTCGCCCTCGCTCCGACGCGGCGCGCTGCCGCTGCTCGCCTGTCTCTTCCTCGCCGGCTGCTCCTCCGACGCCACGGACGGCCCGGCCGCCACCGCGCCCGGCAGCAGCACCGCCACGGTCGACACTCCGGCACAGGCCGGTTCGGCGCGGACCGGTTCGACGGGGGCCGGGAAGTCCGGCGACGCCCCGGCAGCCGCCCCCGTCCGCATCAGCATCCCTTCGCTCGGCATCGACAGCGAGCTGATGCGCCTCGGCCTCAACCAGGACGGCACCGTCGAGGTCCCTCCCGCCGAGAAGGGCATGACCGCCGGCTGGTACACCGGCGGCGCCACTCCCGGCGAGCGCGGCGCGGCAGTCGTCATCGGACACAACGACACCCGCTTCGGGAAGGCCGTCTTCCACGATCTGGAGAAGATCACAAAGGGAGCGGACATCGCCGTCCGCAACGATCGCGGCGCGGAACTCCACTTCCGGGTCACCGCCACCGAGACGGTCAGCAAGAAGGCGTTCCCGACCGAGAAGGTCTACGGGTCCACCGGCGCCCGCACCCTGCGTCTCATCACCTGTGACGGCGCCTTCGACGCCCAGGGCCACCCGGTGGACAACCTCATCGTGTACGCGAACCGGAGCTGAGGAATCCCCACGTTCGATGCGTGTCTTCCGAAGGCGCCCGGATGATGGTCGGGAAACCCGGCGATTTCCTGGTGGCGGCCGGCGTGTCTCAGCCCTCCTGGGCGTGCGGGCCGGGCCGGGCTCGTCGCAGGGCCAGGGCCGCCAGCGCCTCGGGGGCGCCCTTCGGGCCCCGGATGCCCGGGAAGGCGTTGATGTCGACGACGACGGGCGCCCCCTCGCGGTCCAGCAGGTCGACACCGTAGACGTCCAGGCCGAAGACCTCTCCCGTACGCAGGGCGAGCCGGGTCCAGTCCTGCGGCAGATCGCGGACGAGCGGCGCGGGCCGCGCGCCGCCCGGCGGGGCTCCCACGGGTGCGGGGCGCACCCCCGTGAAGACCTCACCCCCGATCACCCACAGCTTGTGGTCCCAGCCGCTGTTCGCGACGAACTCCTGCAGGACGACGGGCTCGTCGGACCACTTCGACGCCAGGCCGCTGAGCCCGTCCAGGCCGTCCACGCGGGCGACCAGGTCCGCGCGTCGGCTGTGACGGCTCTTGACCATGAGCGGATAGCCGTTCTCCGCCGGCTCCGCTCCGCGGAGGGCTTCGGACAGCGCGTCCAGGGTCCGTGTCCGGGGCATCGGCAGGCCGGCGTCGGCCGCCACCGCGGCGATCCGGCTCCTGTCCTGGCACAGCTCCGTCGCGGCGGCGGAGTTCACCACCCGGGCGCCGAGCGCTTCGAGAGAGTGTGCCAGCGCCAGTGCCCGGGGCGTATGTGCCTTCAGGAGGTAGACATCGGCGAGTCCGCCCGCGGTCACCGGTTGCGACGGGGACGCGGCTGCGGAGTCCGGGTCCGAAAATGTCACCTGGTGCTCCGCCGCGACCAGTTCGGCGGAAACCGCGGCGAGCAGCGGATGATCCGGCTTGTCGGTCAGCAGACACACCTTCATATCCGCGCCCCTTCGGGCACAGCCGCCACCATGTCCGCTTCGGTGCCGGGACCGAGTCCGACCACGGGATGCGGATGGGATCGCACGTGGGGGCCCTGCGCCGGTACGGGAACGCGCGGGGTGGCAGCGAGCATGCCCGCCCGGTCGGCGCCGCCGGTCCTGGCCAGCTCAAGGACGGCTCCGGCCAACCGGGAGGCCGCGTCCGGGACCTGACGGAAGCTCGGGAAGTCGTTGATGTCGACGATCACGGGGCCGTCCGGGCCGAGCACCACATCGATGCCGTACAGATCGAGTCCGAAGACCGCCCCCACCTTCGCCGCCGCCGCTGCCACCTCGGCGGGCAGGGGTACGGCCCTCTCGTCGACCGGCGCGTCCGGGTGCAGCGGGGAGCGGCGCACGGTCGCGTGGAACTCGCCCGCGAGACAGTAGACCTTCAGGTCGGAGCCCGCATTGGCCACGTAGGGCTGTGCGATGAGCTGGCCCTCGTCCGACTGCTCCGCCTCGGCCAGACCCCCGGGGCCCGACACGAGCCGTACCCCGCGCCCCGAGCTGCCGTCGGCGGGCTTGACCACCAGAGGGAAGAGCTCCGCGGGCACATCCGCGAACAGCGCGGCCCTCGGTGCCGAATAGGTGACCGGAACCGGCAGCCCGTGCTGTCGCGCGATCACCGAGGTGAGGACCTTGTCACGGACCGCGCGGATGGACCGTGCGTCGTTCACCGTGGTCAGTCCCACCGCCGCCGCGGCCTCCAGCAGGGTGAGCCCGGGGCCGCCGGACACGGTCTTGAGTACCCAGGCGTCATGGGTTCCCGCCCGCACCTCCTCCGAGATCCGCAGGAGTGAGCCGCCGGGGCGCACCACGTCCACCTGGTGTCCCCACGCCTTCAGTTGCCGGACGACGTCGAGCGGCATGCCGTCATGCCGGTACAGCTCTTCGACGAGGAAGCAGAGCTTCATCCCAGAACCCCTCGGTGCCCCACGGATGATGGGGGCACAACGATGCCTCGCGGTGCTCCTTCGAACACCACCAAAAGGGCAACGCTACGTCACGCCCGCCCCAAAGCGACTCCGGCCGTGGGTTACTGATGGTCCGTTCATCAACCGCCGCCCGTCCACGACGACCGCGGCGCGGTAAATCCGCATCACCACCACCGGACAGCGAGCAGGAGGGCGTCCTCGACCGGGGAGGGCTCGTCCTCCTTCTCCGCGTGCCCGGACCGGCTCAGTGCCTGGGACGCCCGTCCAGGCCGCCCGCCCACGCCGTCAGCGTGGCGAAGTCGTCACCGGAAAGGCCGTGCCGGGGGTCGATGCGGTGCAACAGTGCGGGACCGTCGTGGTGTTCGTGCACCCAGGTGCGGTCCTGCTCCGTGATCTCGTCGTCGACCCAGGCGAACGGCCGGCCCTGCGCCCACTCGACGATTTCCGGTGTCTTCCAGAACACACCGCCGCCCGGCACGGCTCGCGACGGGGACCAGGCGATGAAGGGCAGTTCGGGCAGTCCCAGGACCGGTGCGATGAATTCGTTGGCTTCTTCCTCCCACGTCGTCGCCCACACCAGGTCGAGGGGAAGTGCTTCCAATGCCGGACCGTGACTCGGATCGAGCCACACCCGGAGCGGTTTCACCGCCTTGTCCGGCAGCCCTGTCCCGATGAGCCGCCGCCGCTCGGCGGCCTCCCAGCGAGGCGTCAGGAACCGGTGCGTCTCATAGCCTTCGGGCCGCCGGCACGGCTTGGCGGCATACGGATTCAGCGGCCCGTCCACATCCACCAACAGCACCGGTCTCACCGACCCACCCGCCCCTTCTTCTCGGCACCGCACGATACCGCCCGGCCCATGAGGAGGGGTCAGAAGAAGACCCCGCACCTCAGGAGCACATTCGCGTACGGTCGCGCCTCTCCCGTCCGTACCACCAGCCGGGCTCCCGCCGAGAGCTGCTTGAGCTCGTCGTGGGGTACGTGGGCGAGTCCGGGCAGGCGGTCGGTCAGGAGGCGGGCGGTCTCCGGGTTGGCCTCCATGACCTCGTGTGCCGCTGTCGCGCCCTCCACGACGAGTTCGTCCAGCAGACCGTCGAGAACCTCGGCGAACGAGGGGACGCCGGCGCGGAAGGCCAGGTCGACGACGCGGGGGCCGGCCGGGATGGGCATGCCCACGTCGCAGATCAGCACTCCGTCGCCGTGTCCCAGCTCGGCCAGGGCTCCGGCGAGGTAGCGGTTGAGAATTCCTGCCCTCTTCACGGGGCGGCGACTTCCGCCGCGGCCGGGACCTCGTCCGCCGTGGGGAAGGACTCCTGCGCGCCCCGCCGGGTGACGGCCGCCGCCCCCACCCGCACGGCGAACGCGGCTGCCTCCGTGAGGTCCTCGCCCAGGCCGAGCCGCCAGGCCAGGGCCGCCGTGAAGGCGTCGCCCGCCCCGGTCGTGTCCACGGCTTCTACCTTGGGGCTCGGAACGGGTACGACATCGCCGCTACGGCCGTCCGCGACGAGCGCTCCCACCGCCCCCAGTGTGACCACGACCGACCGCGGGCCGAGAGCGAGCAGTGCCCGCGCCCACTCCTGGGGCGTGCTGCCCGCGGACTCGCCCAGCATGTAACGCGCTTCGTGCTCGTTGACCACCAAGGGGTCGCAGGCACCCAGCACATGGCCGGGCAGGGGCGCGGGCGGAGAAGGGTTCAGCACCAGCCTGCTGCCGGGCGACATCGCACCGGCCACCTCGGCGACCGTCTCCAGCGGGATCTCCAGCTGTACGGAGACGACTCGGGCGGCACCGAAGAGCGCGCCGGCCGCCCGGATGTCCTTGGGGGTGAGGCGGGCGTTGGCCCCCGGCGACACCACGATGCTGTTGTCGCCCGAGGGGTCCACGGTGATCAGCGCCACGCCGGTGGGGGCCCCGCCCACGAGGACACCGGCGGTCTCGACGCCCGCCGCCCGTTGTGATTCCAGCAGCAGGCGGCCGTGCGCGTCGTCGCCCACCCGGGCCAGCAGAGCCGTGCGGGCACCGAGGCGGGCGGCGGCGACCGCCTGGTTCCCGCCCTTGCCGCCCGGGTGGACGGCCAGGTCGGAGCCGAGCACGGTCTCACCGGCCGCGGGCCGGCGTTCGACGCCGACGACCAGGTCGGCGTTGGCGGAGCCCACGACCAGCAGGTCGTACCGGTCCTGACCGTGATCGCGATCGCTGTCGCTGTCGTTCATCGTTCCTGCTTTCCGTGGCCGGCCACTGCTCGGGGCCCGCTCGGGCCCCACTCATTCGCGGTCATTCGAGATCCTTCGCGATCCTTCGCCCCCCTTCGCGATCCCTCGCGATCCTCGCGGTCAGGAGAAATCTGCGACGTTCTTCTTGGTGACGACCTTGACCGGCACCTTCACCATGCCGGCGACCTTCTTCCCCTCTGCCGCCTTCACCGCGTTCTGCACGGCGATCCGGCCGAGTTCGTTCGGCTGCTGGGCCACGGACGCGTACAGCGTGCCTGCGCCGACCGCCTTCAGGCCGTCGGGAGTTCCGTCGAATCCGACGACGGACACCGACTTGCCCGCCTTGCTGCCGAGCGCCCTGACCGCGCCGAGCGCCATCTCGTCGTTCTCGGCGAAGACACCGGTGATCCCGGGGTGGGACTGGAGCAGGTTGGTCATGACGTCCAGGCCCTTCGTGCGGTCGAAGTCCGCCGGCTGCCTGGCGACGACCTTGATGCCCGGATACGCCTTGAGCCCCTCGGCGAAGCCGGCTCCGCGCTCGCGGCTGGCCGAGGTGCCGGCCGTCCCCTGCAGCACGACGATGCTGCCCTTGCCTCCGAGCCGGTCGGCCAGTGCCTTGGCGGCGAGCCTGCCACCTGCCACGTTGTCGGATGCCACGAGTGTGGCGGTCCGTGCCTTGTTGACCCCTCGGTCGGCGGCGATCACCGGGATGTCCGCCTTGTTGGCGCCCCGGACGGCGGGGCCCGCCGCATCCGAGTCCACCGGATTGACGATGATCGACTTCACGCCGGAACTCGTGAAGTTCTGGAGCTGGTTGGCCTGCTGCGAGGCATCGTTCTGCGCATCGGTGACAGTGAGGTCGACCCCGGCCGCCCTGGCCTCGGCCTGCGCGCCCGCCTTCATCTGCACGAAGAAGGGATTGTTGAGTGTGGAGAGCGACATGCCCACCTTGGTGTTGCCGCCGGAGGAGCCTGAGTTGAGGTAGGACACCCCGCCCACGACGACGGCCACGCACACTGCGGCGATGCCGAACTTCAGCGCTCCCGCTCCCTTGCGGCCCGATCCCGGCGACCCCGGCGCGGCGGACGAACCGCCCGGGGCGGCGGCGCCGGATCCGGCCTTGCGACGGACCGTGTCCAGCAGCACCGCGAGGGCGATGACGACACCGATGACGACCTGCTGCCAGAAGGCGGACACGGAGAGGAGGTTCAGCCCGTTGCGCAGCACGGCGAGGATGAGCGCGCCGATCAGTGTGCCGGACGCCTTGCCGACACCGCCGGCGAGGCTGGCGCCGCCGATGACGACCGCGGCGATCGCGTCGAGTTCGTACCCCTGCGCGGCCTGCGGCTGCGCGGAGGTCAGCCGGGAGGCGAGGACGATACCCGCGACCGCGGCGAAGAGCCCGGAGAGGGCGTAGATGGCCAGCTTCTGCCGCTTGACGCGCAGTCCGGAGAGCCGGGCCGCCTCCTCGTTGCCGCCGATCGCGTACATCGAACGGCCGATGTAGGTACGGGCGAGGATCAGCGCCGCGATCAGTCCCATCACGACCATCACGAGGACGGGGACGGGCAGCCAGCCACCGAGCGTGTCGCCGAGCACGGAGACCGGGTCGGGGAAGTCGATCGGCTTGCCCTGGGAGATGACCAGGGACAGACCCCGCGCGATGGACAGCATCGCGAGCGTCGCGATGAACGGTGGCAGTTTGCCGTACGAGACGAGGGCCCCGTTGACGAAGCCGCAGGCGATGCCGGTGGCGACGGCGAGGACGAGCGCCAGCCAGACCGGCAGCCCCTGTGAGGTGGCCGACCAGGCGAGGACCGTCGCGGAGAGCGCGGCCACCGAGCCGACGGACAGGTCGATGCCCGCCGACACGATGACGAAGGTGACGCCGAACGCGAGGATCGCGGTGACGGCGGCCTGTACACCGACGTTCAGCAGGTTCTGGGTGGTCAGGAAGTCGCCGGAGAGCAGCGACATCGCCACCAGGAGTACGACCAGGGCGCTCAGGGCGCCGTTGTCGAGCAGGAGCCGGCGGACCGTGCGCCCTGCGGCGCCACTGGCGCCCGTATCGCTCTTGAGCGTGTCAGTGGCCACGGGGGCTCTCCTCTTCGTTCACGGTCGGATCCGCCGCCGTAGTTGTTGTGGGCGCTGTCGTGGGGGCCGCGCCGACGGCGAGGGCCATCACGGCGTCCTGGGTCGCTTCGTGGGCGGGGAGTTCTCCCGCGATCCGGCCCTGGGACATGACCAGCACCCGGTCGCTCATGCCGAGGACTTCGGGCAGGTCGCTGGAGATCATCAGAACCGCATGGCCCGATGCGGTCAGCTCGTTGATGAGCTGGTAGATCTCGACCTTGGCGCCGACATCGATCCCACGGGTGGGTTCGTCGAGGATCAGCACTCTGGTGTCGGCGAGCAGCCACTTCCCGATGACGACCTTCTGCTGGTTGCCGCCGGAGAGCGTACGGACGTGCTGGCCGAGACCTGCCATCCGTACGCCGAGCTGTTCTGCGATCCGGGCCGCGGCCACGCGCTGTCCCTTGAGGTCCACGAGTCCGGACCGGCTCGCCGAGCGCAGGGTGACCAGGCCCAGGTTCTCCTGCACCGAGGCGTCGAGCACCAGGCCCTGCCCCTTGCGGTCCTCGGGCACGAGGCCGATTCCGGCGCCCATCGCGGCGGTGACGTCGTGCTTGGCCAGCCGCTCGCCGCGTACGTCGACCGTGCCCCCGTCGTAGGGGTCGGCGCCGAAGACCGCGCGGGCGACCTCGGTGCGGCCCGCGCCGACGAGGCCGGCGAGACCGACCACCTCTCCGGCCCGTACCTCGAAGCTGATGTCGTGGAAGACGCCGTTGCGCGTCAGACCGCGCACCGAGAGCAACGGGTCGCCGGTTTCCGGGCGTTCACGGGGGTACTGCTGGTCGATGCTGCGTCCCACCATCAGCTGTACGAGTTCCGCCTCGGGCGTCGAGGCGGGGACCTGGTCGATGGACCGGCCGTCGCGCAGCACCGTGACCCGGTCGCCGAGTGCCGCGATCTCTTCGAGGTGGTGGGTGATGAAGACGACCCCCACCCCGTCCTCGCGCAGCTGCCGCACGATCCGGAAGAGCTTGTCGACCTCTTCCGAGGTGAGGACGGCGGTCGGCTCGTCCATGATCAGCACGCGGGCGTCCAGACTGAGCGCCTTGGCGATCTCCACCATCTGGAGCCGGGCGATGCCCAGTTCACGGACCTTGGCCTTCGGCGAGACGTGCAGGCCGACCCGGTGCAGGAGCACCTCGGCGTCCGACTCCATGCGGCGCCGGTCGATCATTCCGAAGCGGCGCGGCTGCCGGCCGAGGAAGATGTTCTCGGCCACCGTCAGATCGGGCACCAGGTTGAACTCCTGGTAGATCGTGGCGATGCCGAGCCGTTCGGCGTCCTGCGCGCTGTGGATGCGGACCTCGCGGCCCTTGGCGAAGATCCGTCCGCTGTCCGGGCGGTAGGCACCGGAGAGCATCTTGATGAGTGTGCTCTTACCCGCTCCGTTCTCACCGAGCAGGACATGCACCTCGCCGCTGCGCAGGTCGAAGTCCACACTGTCCAGCGCGACCACACCGGGGAAGGTCTTGCGTACGCCTTCGATGCGCAGCAACTCGTCCGGCTTGCTCACAAGTTGCTCCTCTGGTCCGAAGCGGGCTCGCCGCAGGAACGGCGTACGACGAGACGGGCGGGAAGGGTGACGGACTGCGGGGACCGGCCCTCGACCATGTCGACCAGCGCACGGACGGCGGCGCGGCCGAGTTCACCGGTCGGCTGGGCGATCGCCGTGATCGGCGGATCGGTGTGGACGAACCACGGGATGTCGTCGAAGGCGGCGAGCCCCGTGTCCTGCGGGACGCGCAGACCGGCCGCCCGGATGGCGTCCAGCGCGCCGAGTGCCATCAGGTTGTCGGCGGCGAAGACGACCTCGGGCGGCTCGGGAAGCGCCAGGAAGCGTTCGGTGACGCGCCGGCCGCTGTCCGCCTGGAAGTCGCCCTGGCCGATGTAGACCTCGGGCAGATCGAGTTCGTACGCGTGCAGCGCCTCGCGGAAGGCCTCGACTCGTTCGTTGCCCGTGGTGGTGGCCGCTGGGCCGGCGATGATGGCGAGTCTGCGGTGGCCGAGTGCGTGCAGATGGGCGACCAGGTCCCGGATCGCGTGGCGGCCGTCGGCGCGTACGACGGGGACGTCGACGCCGGGCATCCAGCGGTCCACGAAGACCATCGGCGTACCGCCGCGCGACACCTCGGCCATGAGCGGGGAGTCGCCGTCGGCGGGCGAGACGAGGAGCCCGTCGATCCTGCGGTCGAGGAGTGTGCGGACGTGATGGTCCTGAAGCTCCGGCCGCTCGTCCGCGTTGCCGATGATGACGCTGTAGCCGAGGGCGCGGGCCTCCTCCTCGACGAAGCGGGCCAGTTCGGTGAAGTACGGGTTGAGCACATCACTGATGACCAGGCCGAGGGTGCGCGTCTGATCGGTGCGCAGCGAGCGGGCGACGGCGTTGGGCCGGTAGCCGAGGGCGTCGACGGCGGCGAGGACCCGGGTCCGTGCGTCCGGGCTGACGGAGGGATGACTGTTGAGAACACGGGAGACCGTGGCGACAGAGACCCCTGCCTGAGCCGCGACGTCCTTGATGCTCGTCATGTCCGGACCACCTCCTTGTGGTTTCCGTGAGCCTCGAAACCAGCGGGCCGGAGCCGTGGAATCGATTACACGGAAGATTGGAAACGATTACACGACCGGAAACAAGCCCCCACCCGCAGTCCGAGACCGGATCGTGACGAGCGACGAGCAGCGAGCGATAGCGGCGAGCAGCCGGCGATGCCCGGCAAGTGGCGAACGGCGCGGAAGCCGGAGAGGACGAGGCGCCGCGTACGGGAGCGGGGGCACGGCATCACATGTGAAATCCCGCATCGCCGCGCGGGCCAGAGAACGCAAAATGCCGACCGGGAAGATTCCCGACCGGCACTTGACTGGTTTCCTGCTGG
>NZ_ML123048.1:806437-812511 GCF_003846175.1 Streptomyces sp. ADI95-17
CAGGTGGTCGGCCCCAGTTTCCCGCGGCGACATGGAAAACAATACCAGGGGTTCGGCGCGCCTCTCACCTGCGTTTCCGGTGGTCAGTGCGGCGCGTCGGGCGCACCCCGCACCACCCCTCGGCACTCGGCCCACCTCGCCCACGTTGCGTGGTCACGGATGCACGCACAGTCCGGACCAAGGGCAGGTCACGGCTTGCGAAAGTGCCGCACACCCTCTGGACACCACTCACCGGATGCGGGATAACAAAATCCATACAGTATTCGTCGACTGTATGCAATGTTCTTCTGCTTGTACCGCAGTACCGGACCGGCTTCCGCACTCCCCTACGAAGGGACAGGTATCGCCATGCCCGAGGACAGCCAGGAACTCATTTCCGGTGGGCATCTGGTCGCCAAGGCGCTGAAGGCCGAGGGGGTGGAGCGCGTCTACACCCTCTGCGGCGGCCACATCATCGACATCTACGACGGTTGCGTGGACGAAGGCATCGACGTCGTGGACGTACGGCACGAGCAGGTCGCCGCCCACGCCGCCGACGGGTACGCCCGGATCACCGGCAAGCCCGGCTGTGCCGTCGTCACCGCCGGGCCGGGGACGACCGACGCCGTGACGGGAGTGGCGAACGCGTTCCGGGCCGAGTCGCCGATGCTGCTGATCGGTGGGCAGGGTGCGCGAAGCCAGCACAGGATGGGGTCGCTCCAGGACCTGCCGCACGTCGAGATGATGTCGCCCGTCACCAAGTTCGCGGCGACCGTGCCGGAGACCTCACGTGCTGCGGACATGGTGTCGATGGCGTTCCGCGAGTGCTACCACGGGGCGCCCGGACCGTCCTTCCTGGAGATTCCGCGCGATGTGCTGGACGCCAGGGTGCCGGCGGCCGGGGCCCGGGTGCCGGTGGCGGGGCGGTACCGGGCCTCGACCCGTACGGCCGGTGACCCCGAAGCCGTGGAAAGGCTCGCGGATCTCCTCGTACACGCCCGGAGGCCGGCGGCCCTGCTGGGCAGCCAGGTGTGGACGACACGGGCGACGGACAGTGCGGTGGAGCTCGTCCGCGCCCTGAACGTCCCCGCGTACATGAACGGGGCCGGCCGCGGCACTCTGCCGCCCGGCGATCCGCACCACTTCCAGCTGTCCCGGCGGTACGCCTTCTCCCGTGCCGATCTCATCGTCGTCGTGGGGACGCCGTTCGACTTCCGGATGGGGTACGGCAGACGGCTCTCCCCCGACGCCACCGTCGTGCAGATCGACCTCGACTACCGCACCGTCGGCAAGAACCGGGACATCGACCTCGGGATCGTCGGGGACGCGGGGCTGGTCATCGAGGCGGTCACGCAGGCCGCGAGCGGGCGGCTGAACGGTGGGGCGGCCGGGCGCAAGGCCTGGCTGGACGAACTGCGGGCCGCCGAGCAGGCAGCGATCGAGAAGCGGCTGCCCCGCCTGAAGTCGGACGCCTCGCCGATCCACCCGTACCGTCTGGTCGGCGAGATCAACGACTTCCTCACCGAGGACTCGGTCTACATCGGGGACGGCGGCGACATCGTCACCTTCTCCGGGCAGGTCGTGCAGCCGAAGTCGCCCGGTCACTGGATGGACCCGGGGCCGCTCGGCACCCTCGGCGTCGGCATCCCCTTCGTGCTGGCCGCGAAGCAGGCACGGCCCGACAAGGAGGTGGTGGCGCTCTTCGGTGACGGTGCGTTCTCGCTGACCGGCTGGGACTTCGAGACGCTGGTCCGCTACAACCTGCCGTTCATCGGCATCATCGGCAACAACTCCTCGATGAACCAGATCCGTTACGGCCAACGAGCCAAGTACGGGGACGAGCGCCAGCGGGTCGGCAACACCCTGGGCGACGTCCACTACGACGAGTTCGCCCGGATGCTGGGTGGTTACGGCGAAGAGGTCCGAGACCCCGCCGACATCGCCCCGGCGCTGCGCCGCGCCCGCGAGTTGGGGCTGCCTTCGCTGATCAACGTCTGGATCGACCCCGACGCCTACGCCCCCGGAACCATGAACCAGACCATGTACAAGTAGCAGAGGAGCCGTTGGCATGACCAGAGCTCTTGAGGGCGTGCGCGTCCTCGACATGACGCACGTACAGTCCGGACCCTCCGCCACCCAGCTGCTCGCCTGGCTCGGCGCGGACGTGGTCAAGCTCGAAGCACCGAGCGGCGACATCACCCGCAGGCAGCTGCGCGACCTGCCGGGCGTCGACTCCCTCTACTTCACGATGCTCAACTGCAACAAGCGGAGCATCACCCTCAACGTCAAGAGCGAGCGCGGCAAGGAGATCCTCACCGAGCTGATCCGCCGCAGCGATGTGCTGGTGGAGAACTTCGGCCCCGGCGCCGTCGACCGGACGGGGTTCACCTGGGAACGGATCCAGGAGATCAATCCACGTATCGTCTACACCTCCATCAAGGGCTTCGGCGAGGGCCCGTACACCGCCTTCAAGGCATACGAGGTGGTCGCCCAGGCCATGGGCGGCTCGATGTCCACCACCGGATTCCAGGACGGTCCACCGCTGGCGACCGGAGCGCAGATCGGTGACTCGGGAACCGGGATCCACGCGGTGGCCGGCATTCTGGCCGCACTGTTCCAGCGCGAGAGCACCGGACGCGGGCAGCGCGTCAATGTCGCCATGCAGCATGCCGTGCTCAATCTCTGCCGGGTGAAGCTGCGCGACCAACAGCGGTTGCAACACGGCCCGTTGGCGGAGTACCCGAACGAGGACTTCGGTGACGAGGTGCCACGCAGCGGCAATGCCAGCGGGGGCGGTCAGCCGGGGTGGGCGGTGAAGTGCGCACCCGGCGGACCCAACGACTATGTGTACGTCATTGTGCAGCCGGTGGGCTGGCAGCCGCTCTGCGCACTCATCGGACGCCCGGAACTGGCGGACGCCCCCGAGTGGGCGACGGCCGAGGCGCGGCTGCCCAGACTCGACAAGATGTTCCAGCTCATCGAGGAGTGGTCCTCGGCACTGCCCAAGTGGGACGTGCTGGAACAGCTCAACGCCCACGACATCCCCTGCGGTCCGGTTCTGTCCACCAAGGAGATCGTGGAGGACGAGTCGCTGGCCGCCAACGGGATGATCGTCCGGGTAGAACACCCCGAGCGCGGCACCTTCACCACGGTCGGCAGTCCGCTGAAGCTCTCCGACTCCCCCGTGGACGTGGTGACCTCACCGCTGCTGGGTCAGCACAACGAAGAGGTGTACACCGGTGAACTGGGCCTCGGCAAAGAGGAATTGCGGCTGCTGAAGACGGACGGAGTCATCTGAGTCATGGTCGGACCACAGGATCGTGAACGGGTACGGGGGCTGCTCGACTCCGTCCGGGCCGCCGGCCGCGAGGCGCTCACCGCGCCCGAGGGGCGGATCGTCGCCGAGGCGTACGGGATCGCGGTGCCCGGCGAGGAGCTGGCCCAGGACATCGACGAGGCGGTGGCGTGCGCCGACCGGCTCGGCGGTCCGGTCGTGCTGAAGATCGTCTCGCCGGATGTACCGCACAAGACGGACGCCGGCGGGGTCGTCGTCGGTGTGCGCGGTGCGCCGGAGGTACGGGCCGCGTTCCGCCGGATCATCGGGAACGTGCGGGCGTACGCGCCGGACGCCCGGATCGACGGGGTGCAGGTGCAGCAGGTGGTGCCGCCCTGGTGTTCGTCATTGTCGTGCTGGGGCTGGCCCAGTTCGGTGTGATCTGGGCCGGGCATGCGCGCAACGAGTGGCTGTTCCTGTTCTTCGCCTTCCTCTCCGGTTTCGGCGGCGGCGCCTTCTACCCGATGTTCGCCGCGCTGACCCCGGACTACTTCGGCGAGAACTACAACGCCACCAACTATGGCCTCGTGTACAGCGGAAAGCTGGTCAGCGGGCTGTTCGGCGGCGGTCTCGGCTCGATGGTGGTCGATGCCTGGGGCTACGACGGGGCCTACGCGCTCGCCGGCGGGATCTCCATGGTGGCGGCCTGCATCGCGCTGATGCTGCGGCAGCCGGGACACCGTGAGCACGGGCGCCGGCGGCCCTCCTCGCCGGTCACGGGGAGGGCCGTCGTGGGCGGGCGGTCCTAGCAGCCCTTGCGGCGCAGGGTGTGCAGGTAGGCGGCGGAGCGGCGGGCCGTGGTGAAGGAGTCCACTATCGGCTGGTCGTGCTCCACCTGCCAGTGGTGGTCGCGGCGGCCGCCGTGGGTCCTGGTGACGGCGGAGAGGAACTTCTTGTAGTCGATGTCGCCGTCCCCGACGTCGACCATGCGGTAGCCGTCGCGGGCCGCGATGTCGTGCTCGCCGTCCTTGACGTGGAAGAGCGGGTAGCGGTCGGGCTGCTTCAGTACGTAGTGCAGCGGGTCGAAGGTGTCGGGGGTGCCGTCGGCCCGCTTGCCGAACCGGAACTGGCCGACGTAGGCCCAGTAGATGTCCATCTCCAGGAAGACCAGATCGGGGTCGGTCTCGGCGAGCAGCACGTCGTAGAGGCGGACGTCTGGCCGGTCGGTGGCGAAGGAGAACTCCTCGGCGTGGTTGTGCTGGTAGAACTTCATGCCGCGCTCTCTGGCGGCGGCGCCGTAGGTGTTGAAGTCCGCGGCGGCGCGCTTCCAGGCATCGACCGTCGATCCGTAGCGGAACGGCCCCGAGGCGGTGCCGACGTGCTTGAGGCCGAGGGCCTGGGCGTCGTCGAGGACCTTGGTGAGGTTCTGCGCGAAGGTGTAGGCGTTGGCGTTGTTGTCGTCGTAGTAGCCGACGTGGCTGCCGATGCCCTTGAGACCGTGGTCGCGGGTGAGCTGCTTGAGCTGGGCGAGGGTGATGGCACCGGCCGAGCCCTGGGTGTAGCCGGCGTACTCGACCTCGTCGTAGCCGTACGCCGAGAGCTCGGCGAAGACCTTGTCGAAGCCGAGGGTCGAGACCTTGTCGCGGAGGGTGTAGAGCTGGATGCCGAGACGGCCGGGCGGCAGCAGAGGGTCGCCCTGGGGCCTGCCCTGGGCGGAGGCGGCCGGGGCGGCGGCGCCGAGCAGGGCGGCTGCGGTGGCTCCGGCCGCGACGCCGAGCATGGAGCGCCTGCTGAGCTTGTGGGCGAGTTCGGCGTCGACGGGGGTGCGGCGGCTCATGGGGGAACTCCTTCTGGGGGCGGGACGTTGTCAGTGCAGTCCGGCGAGTTGGAGCAGCAAGGACTTCACTTCGGTGGCCCGGACGGGGCCGGTGAACGCGTGGGGGGTGGAGCACAGGATGAGCGGACCTTCTTCGTCGCTCTGCGGAAGGCGGCCGTGGCTGCCGCGAATAGGTGACGGGTCCAACGGCACGACCGCCATGCGGTAGCGCATGCCCAGCTTCTTGCGGGCGACGGCCGTGGCCGCTTTGACCCGGACGTACGGGTCCTGGGGGTCCAGGAAGAGTTCGACGGGGTCGTAGCCGGGTTTGCGGTGGATCTCGACGAGCTGCGCGAAGTCGGGCGCGCGGGCGTCGTCGAGCCAGTAGTAGTACGTGAACCAGGCGTCCGGGTCCGCGACGGCGACCAGCTCGCCGGAGCGCGGGTGGTCCAGGCCGTGTGCCTTTTTGCCCTCGTCGTCGAGGAGCTGCTCAATGCCCTGGAGGTCCCGGAGGGCTTCGCGGGTGGCTTCGAGGTCCTCGGGGCGGCGTACGTAGATGTGGGCGAGCTGGTGGTCTGCGACGGCGAAGGCGCGGGAGGCCATCGGGTCGAGGTATTCCATGCCGTCCTGGGTGTGGACCTCCAGGAGGCCGGCGCGGCGCAGGGCCCGGTTGATGTCGACGGGCCGGTCCACGCGGGTGATGCCGTATTCGGAGAGGGCGACGACGGTGCGGCCCTCCCGGCGGGCGTCGTCCAGGAGGGGTGCCATGGCCCGGTCGAGTTCGGCCGCGGCCCGGTAGGAGCGCGGGTCGTCGGGGCCGTAGCGCTGGAGGTCGTAGTCGAGGTGCGGGAGGTAGCACAGGGCCAGGTCGGGGTGGCGGGTGTCGAGGATGTGCCGGGTCGCGTCGATGATCCACTGCGAGGAGACGAGGTCGGCACCGGGGCCCCAGAAGTGGAAGAGGGGGAAGGTGCCGAGTTTCTCGGTGAGTTCGTCGTGGAGGGCGGG
>NZ_ML123048.1:812536-900829 GCF_003846175.1 Streptomyces sp. ADI95-17
GGTGTAGCAGTCGGGTTCCTTGCGGCCGTCGGCGTAGTAGACGGGGCGCGGGGTGACGGTGATGTCGGTGTCGGCGCCCATCGCGTACCACCAGCAGATGTTGGCGACGGTGTAGCCGGGGTGGGCTCGGCGGGCGGCGTCCCAGAGTTTGTCGCCCGCGACCAGTCCGTTGTGCTGGCGCCAGAGCAGGACGTCGCCGAGCTCGCGGAAGTACCAGCCGTTGGCGACGATGCCGTGCTCGGCAGGGGTGGTGCCGGTGAGGAAGGTGGACTGGGCCGCGCAGGTGACGGCGGGCAGGACGGTGCCGAGCGGGGCGTGGGTGCCGGACTGTCCCAGGGCCTTCAGGTGCGGCATGTGGTCGAGGAGCTGTGGGGTGAGGCCGACGACGTCGATGACGAGGAGAGGGGTGGGGGTGAGGGTCCCGGTGGGCTGCTCGGCTGTGGTCATGGGAGCTCCTTGAGGCCGAGGTCGACCAGGAGGTCGCGGGCGAGGGTGAGTTCGGCGGCGATGCCGTCGGCGAGCTGGGTGCGGGTACGGGGCCGCAGCGCGGCCGGGAGCGCCTGCCAGGTGTACGTCTCGACCTCCAGGTGCCTGGTGAGGGGGCGTGCGCCGCCCACCAGGCGGGTCAGGGTGGATCGGAGTACGGGAAGGGTGGAGGTGAGCGGTGGCGCGGGTGGTGCGTGCAGGGGGACGTGGAAGTGGGCGCGCCAGGGGGCTCCGTCCGGCAGGGCCCGGCCGGTGACGGCCTCGTCGAGGTCGTCGGTGCCGCGCAGTCCGGCGGCGGTGCTGGTGCGGGTCTGGTGCAGGAAGCGGGGTTCGGCGAAGGCGGCGAGTGCGGTGCGTACCTCGGGGAGGTGGGGGTGTTCGGCGTGCAGTGCGGCGGAGAGCTGTGATTTGACGATCGGGATGTCCGCGGCGCCCAGTGTGTCCAGGGCGGTGTGGGGCTCCTCGAAGGAGGTGGCGAGGTGGCAGGTGTCGACGCAGATGCCGATGCGTGGGTGTGCGACGGCGGTGAGTGGGGCGATGGCGTCGGCGGTGGTCTCGACGGTGCAGCCCGGCTCGGGTTCGAGTCCGACGCGGATGGATTTGCCGGTGAGTTCGGCGAGGGCGTCGAGGCGTTCGCCGAGGGTGGTGAGCGCGGTGTGTGCGGTGCGGGCCGCTTCCGGGTCCGATTCGAAGGGGGTGCGCCAGGCGATCGGGAGGGTGGAGATGGTTCCTTCGGTGGCGTCGTCGGGGAGCAGGCCGGCCAGGAGCCGGGCGAGGTCGGTGGTGTGGGCGAGCCGTTCGGGGTCCGTCCAGTCCGGCTTGTACACCCGGTACTTGACCTCGTCGGCGCCGAATCCCTCGTACGGGAAGCCGTTGAGGGTGACGACCTCCAGGCCCCGGCGGTCCAGTTCGGCGTGCAGGGACCGCAGTTCGGCCGGGTCGTTGACCAGGGTGCGGGCCGCGTCCCTGGCGAGCCAGAGGCCGATGCCGAGCCGGTCGCGGCCGAGGCGCTTGCGGACGGGTTCGCAGTGGTCGCGCAGTTGGGCGCGGACGCCGTCGAGTGTCTCGGCGGGGTGGACGTTGGTGCAGTACGAGAGGTGGACGGTGGTGCCGTCGGGGTGGCGGAAGCGCATCGCCTCACTCCCCTCCGCGCAGGATGGAGTTGCCCTCGTGGAGGGGTTCGGGCGTGGCGATGCCCAGCTGGAGCCGGCCGCTCTGCCCGTAGAACTCGACGGGGTTGCGCCAGAGCACCTTGTCGACGTCGTCGTCGCCGAACCCGGCGGCGAGCATCGCGTCACCCACCTTGCGGGTCTTGAGCGGATCGCTCCGGCCCCAGTCGGCCGCCGAGTTGACCAGGATCTTCTCGGTGCCGTAGATCCTGAGAATCGCGATCATGCGGTCCTCGTCCATCTTGGTGTCGGGGTAGATGGAGAAGCCGGCCCAGCAGCCGCTGTCCCTGGCGTCCTTCACGGTCGTCTCGTTGAGGTGGTCGAGCAGCACCCGCTCCGGGGGGAGGTGGGATTCGCGGACGACGTCGATGGTGCGGTGCAGCCCGGCGAGCTTGTCCCGGTGGGGGGTGTGCACGAGGGCGGGCAGGCCGTGGTCGGCGGCGAGCTGGAGCTGGGTGGCCAGGGCGGTGTCCTCGGCCGGGGTCATGGAGTCGTAGCCGATCTCACCGACGGCCACGACGGAGTCCTTGACCAGATAGCGGGGCAGGGCGTCCAGGACGGGGGTGCAGCGCGGGTCGTTCGCCTCCTTGGGGTTGAGGGCGAGCGTGCAGTGGTGGGCGATGCCGTACTGGGCGGCGCGGAAGGGTTCCCAGCCGAGCAGGGCGTCGAAATAGTCGAAGAAGCTGGCGGGCGAGGTTCGGGGCTGGCCGAGCCAGAAGGAGGGCTCCACGAGGGCGCGGACTCCCGCGTCGTACATCGCCTGGTAGTCGTCCGTGGTGCGGGAGGTCATGTGGATGTGCGGGTCGAAGATGCGCATCAGGACTCCTCCGTGGGGGCGGCGGCACCGGGGGTGGTGAGTTCGAGGACGCGGGTGAGGTCGGCCGGGACATCGCGGCCCGCCGCGATGCGTTCGGCTGCGAAGTCGCCGAGCATCCGGGCGAGTTCGGCGTCACCGCGGGCGCGGCGGGCCAGGCCGTCGACGGCTTCGACTCCGACCCCGGTGAAGAGGCATTTGAGGACGGCGTGGCGCCAGTTGTGCGCTTCGAGATGGGTGGCGGCGTACGGTCCGACGGCCGCGGCGATGAGCCGGGTGTCATTGGTGCGCAGTGCGTCCTCGACGAGCGGAAGGGCGGTGGGGCCGAGGTCCAGCCGGTGCAGGGTGAGCAGGACGGCGCGTCGTTCGGCGGCGGTGCCCTGTTCGTAGAGCCTGGTCAGGGCGGGCAGCGTGGCTCTGGCTTCGATGAGCAGGAGGGCGCGTACGGAGTCGGCGTGTTCGAGTCCGGCGTGCCGGCCGGCCGCGGCGTAGCGCAGCTCCCACGGTGGGGCGGCGTAGGGGCCGCCGGGTTGTTCGGTGTCCTGGTGGGCGGCGGCGTGTTCCGCCTCGGCGAGCGCCTCGTCGAGCCAGGCGCGCGCGGCTCCGCCGAGCTGTGCGTCGAGCTCCTTGCGGGTCAGCAGCGGGGGGTTCGTCGGGGACATCGGCATGGCGTCGCTCCCTTCGGCGGTTCAGCGGCTCGACGGACTGTGGCTCGACGGGCTGTGGCTCGATGGGCTGTGGCTCGACGGGCTGTGCTTGCGGAGGAACTCGATGGAGGTGCGGGCGAGTTCGGGTCCGGCGTGGGAGTGGCGGGGCAGTTCGACGACGGTGAGGCCCCGGTAGCCGGTGTCCGAGAGGGTGTCGAGTGCTTCGAGCACGGGCGGGAAGTCGATCTCGCCCTCGCCGAAGGGGAGGTGTTCATGGACGCCGCGGCGCATGTCCTCGATCTGGACGTGGCGGAGCCAGGGGGCGGCCTCGCGGACGCAGTCGACGGGCATGGCGGGTTCCAGGCACTGGCAGTGGCCGATGTCGAGGGTGAGTCCGAGCGGTGCGGGATCTCCGGTGAGGACGCGCAGGTGGTGGAAGTCGGCGAGTGTGGCGAGGAGGTGGCCGGGCTCGGGTTCGATCGCGAGGGGGATGCCGGAGCGGTCGGCGGCTTCCAGTACCGGGGTGAGGGAGCCGGTGAGCCGTTGCCAGGCGGTGTCGGGGGTGGTGTCGGGCGGGGTGATGCCGCTGAAGCAGTGCACGGCGTGGGCGCCGAGGTCAGCGGCGATGCGCACGGCCCGGACGAGCAGCCGGGTGCGGGCGGCGCGGGCCTCCGGGTCCGGGTCGAGGAGGGAGGGGCCGTGCTTGCGGCGCGGGTCGAGGACGTAGCGGGCGCCGGTCTCCACGGTGACGCCGAGCCCGAGGTCCTGAAGCCGGGCCGCCACGTGGGCGGTGCGGGCGGCGAGGTCCGGGGCGAGGGGGTCGAGGTGCATGTGGTCGAGGGTCAGGCCGACCCCGTCGTACCCGAGGTCGGCGAGGAGCCCGAGGGCGTCGTCCAGGCGGAGGTCGGTGAGCCCGTTGGTGCCGTAGCCGAGGCGGATCGTCATGTCGGGCTCACCTTCCGGGCGAGAGTGCGGGCGATCGGTACGAGTCCCATGACGGCGAGCGCCGTGCCGACCGCTCCGGTGCGGGCGGCGAGTGCGGCCTGGAGCGGGATCATCGCCCGGATGCCGCCGCCGACGGCGCGCTGGGTCAGCGGCGGGGAGGGGTTGAGCGCGGCGTGCAGGAGCGGGACGGCGGCCGTCCGGACGTAGGAGCCGGTGAGCGCGGTGCGCACGAGGCCGGGGGCGGTGACGGCGAGGGGCGCGGATGGGCGGTGCGCGGGGCGCGGGAGGGACCGGTCTCCGCCCCGTCCACTCCGCATGCGCGGGGCTGCGCCCGGTGCCCCACGCCGTTCACGACGCGTCTGCGCGGTCGTCTCCGGGGCTGTGCCCGGTTCCCCGCCCCGCGCACGCTCCGTCTGCGCGGTCACCCCCGGGGCCGTCCCCCGTTCCCCGCCCCGCCCATTCTCCGTCCGCGCGGTCGTCCCCCGGGCCGTGCCCGGTTCCCCGCCCCGCGCACGCCGGGTGTGCAGGGCTGCCGCCCCCAGTGCGGTGACGGCCGCGAGGGCGGCGAGGGGGGCGGTGGTCGATCCGCCGTGTGCCTCGTGGCGGGAGACGGCGGTGACGGCGTAGGTGTGCGCGCCGAGCAGGCCGGCGGCCGGAAGGGCACCGAGCACGGAGCCGCGCGCGGCCGGATCCGGCCCCGCCCCGGGCCCCGTCGTCCGCACCGCCGCCCCGGTGGCGGTGGCTCCGAGCAGCAGGTCGAGTCCGCGGGCGGCGGCCATCGCCGCGGGTCCGGCCGGGGTGTGCTTCAGCCGCAGGTCGTACGCCCACACGGTGGCCGCCAGTCCGGTGGCCACCGCGAGGGCCGGGCGGCCGGCCCGGGCCGCGAGCCCCAGACCGGCGGCGGTCAGCGCGCCCGCCGCCGCCAGGGCCGCTCCGGGTGCGATCCGCCCCGAGGGGATCGGCCGGTGCGGGCGGTCGACGGCGTCCTCCGCGCGGTCGGCCCAGTCGTTGAGCGCCATGCCCGCCTCGTACAGGCAGAGCGAGGCGCCGACGGCGAGTGCGGTCGAGCCGTTGGGGCGCCGGCCGCTCGCCGCCGCCCCGGCCAGCGCGTCGCCGGGGACGGTGAACAACGCGGACACCCGTAGCAGTTCCGCCCAGGCGCGTGCCGTCATCGTTCCCCCCGCAGCGTTCCGGCGAAGGCGAGCAACTCCTGGTACTGCTCGAAGAGGGCGGCCGGGCCGCCGTCCGGGTCCTTGAAGTAGAAGCCGAGCTGGGGCAGCGGGCCGCTCAGTCCCCGCTCGTGGGCGCGGGCCAGCAGCCTGGCCAGATCCAGGACCAGGGGCGCGGCCAGTGCCGAATCGCAGCCCTGCCAGGTGGTCTGGAGCACCATCCGCGCGCCGAGGAACCCGTCGAACGCGATGTGGTCCCAGGCGGTCTTCCAGTCGCCGAGGGCCGGTACGTCGTCGATGTGGACCTCGCCCTCGGGTGCGGTGCCCAGGGTGTCGGCGAGTACGCGTTCCTTGCCCGCGTTCTTGGCGGCCGCCGCGCCCGGGTCGGCCAGCGCCGCTCCGTCGCCGCCGCCGAGCAGGTTGGTGCCGGACCAGGCCCGTACGGGCAGGGCGCGTTGCACGAACATCGGGGCGAGTACGGAGCGGAGCAGGGTCTGGCCGGTCTTGCCGTCGCGGCCCGCGTGAGGAAGTCCGCAGTCCGCGACGGTGTCCTGGAGGGCGGGGGTGCGCAGCCCGGTGGAGGGGGTGAAGTTGACGTAGGGGCAGCCGGCCCGCAGTGCGGCCGCCGCGTAGAGCGAGCTGGCGGGCAGCCGTTGTTCGCCGGGGTCCGGGAGGGGTTCGGTGGACGCCACGTTGATGACGACCGTCCTGGCCAGCTCGTTGCGGTGCGTGAAGTCGGTGAGGTCGGCGGCGAAGGCGGCGATGAGTTCCTCGTCGCTGCGGGTGTCGCCGGGCAGTGGCCCGCCGGGCCGGATCCCGGTGTCCGCGGCGGCGAGTTCGGCGTGCACCGCCGAAGGCAGTCCGTGCGGCAGTACTCCCCCGGCGGCCAGTGCCTCGGCCCGTTTCGGCAGCGGGCAGCCGGTGGTGTCGTGTCCGCCGAAGACGAGCGAGGTGAGTGCGGGCAGCCCGCTGTCGGCGAAGGGTGGGGTCTCGGTGACCATGCCTGCCGCCGGGTGGAGCCCTGCCGCGACCGCCGCGCACCCCGCGGTGGCGGTGGTGGCGACGGAGCCGCGTGCTCCGATGAACCAGACTCCGGTACGTACGGCGGGTGCTGACACGGGCTGCCTCCCTGGCTGGGGGTGCTGGCTGGGCAGAGCGGGTGGCGCTGTGCGTCGAGGGGTGGGACCGGCCGGGGACGGCGGGCGGGGGTGTTGTGGTCTCCCCCGCCCGCCGTCGCCGGGGTGCGCGCCCTACGCGGAGGGCAGTTCCTTCAGCTGGATGTTGCGGAAGGACACATGGTCGTCGGCACCGTGGTTCTGGATGCCGATGTAGCCGCTCTTCAGGCTGCGTACCGGATCGGTGTTGGTGAAGTCGTTGATCTTCACTCCGTTGAGGAAGACCTGGAGACGTTCGCCCTTGACCTTGATCTCGTAGCTGTTCCACTGGCCGGGCGGCCGCAGGACCTGGTCACGGGCCTTGGCGTTGGCCGCCTTGAAGGTGTAGATCGAGCCCGTGGTGCGGTCGGCCGCGTCGGAGGCGTCGATCTGGACCTCGTAGCCGTTGTTCACCGCGGACCAGGGGTCGTCGGACTCCGGGAAGCCGACGAAGACACCGGAGTTGTCGTCGCCCTGCATCTTCCAGTCGAGCTTGAGCGAGTACGACCCCAGCTCCTTGGCCTGGTAGGTGAGCAGGCCCATGCCGCCCTCGGAGCGCAGTTCACCGTCGACGACGTCGAACTTCCCGGGGCCCGCCTGCTTCCAGCCTTCGAGCGTCTTGCCGTTGAAGATCGACCGGTAGCCGGTGTCGGGCTTGCAGTCGGCCTTCACCTGGCCGGCCGCGTACCGCATGCCGCCGAGGAGCAGCTTGCGGAAGTCCGCTTCGGCGTAGGACTCCTTGGTGTGGCCGAGGCCGGTGTAGAAGGAGCGGCCGCCCTGGTAGGTCTGGCACCAGGTGATGGGGTGGTCGCCCTTCATGGTGCCGCCGGTGTAGGTGGTCTCGTCGAGGGTGGCGAGCACCTTGGCCTGACTGCGTGGATTCGTGCGGTAGTTGTACCACTCGTCGGTGCGGTTCCACTCGTCACCGAGGTGTGCGGTGGCGGGGTGGTCGTGGTCCTCGACGCGGACGGTGGCGGGCTGGATGGCGGGGTGCGAGGAGAAGTACGCCCCGACGAGTCCGCCGTAGAACGCCCAGTCGTACTCGGTGTCCGCCGCCGCGTGGACGCCCATGTAGCCGCCGCCGGTGGCCACGTAGTTCTCGAACGCCTTCTGCTGGTCGGCGTTGAGCACGTCGCCGGTGGTGGAGAGGAAGACGACGGCGTCGTAGCGGGCCAGGTTGCTGGTGGTGAACTGGCCGGCCGTCTCCGTGGCGTCGACGGTGATGTTGCTGTCCTTGCCGAGTTCCTTCAGCGCAGCGATGCCGTCCGGAATCGCGTCGTGCCGGAAGCCGGCCGTCTTCGAGAAGACCAGGATCCGCTTGGCGGCCTTGTCGGGGGCGCTGTTGGAGAGCTCGAAGTCGTCGATGTCGTAGAGCGCTCCGGCGCCGCCCTTGAAGACCAGGAAGAGTTCGGTGGACTTCTTCGGGACGCCGCGCAGCGGTACGTCGATGTCCTGGAAGTTGTCCCAGGCACCGGTCACCGGGACGGGTGCGGAGCCGAGGATCTTGCCGGTCGGCGAGCCGGTCCGGACTTCGAGGAAGCCGCCGGCTCCGCCGGAGGAGATCCGTGCGGTCAGCTTGGTGGATCCGGTCAGGAGGTACGGCTTGAAGGAGATCCAGTCGTCGTTGTGGATGTCACCGACAGTCTTGCCGCCGTGCGCGGTGGCCTTGTTCTGCGGGGCGACGCCGTGCGAGTCGCCGTAGTGCTCGGCCTGCCGGTGGCGCGGCTGGAGCTCGGACTGGTCATGGCCGGACAGGGGGGCCTGGCCGCCTCCGCCGCCGTCCGTGTACGAGGCGTCGATGACGCCGAAGATGTTGGCGTTGGGATCGTGTCCGCCGTCCATCTCCGTCTTGATGGTGCCGGAGCAGCCGTGCGCCGAGGTGATGGGGTGGCCGTGGCTGTCGTGGCCGAGGATGAAGCGGACCTCGACCTTCGAGCAGTCGATGGTTCCGTCCTCGGGGTCGGTGACGGTCACCTTGAACGGGATCTCGTCGCCGAAGGAGAACAGCTGCCCGTCACCGGGGAGTTCCAGGTTCACCTTGGGTGCGGTGTTGCCGACCGTCACATGGACGTTGGCCGAGCCGGTGCGGCCGGTGGGGTCCGTCGCGGTGACGGTGGCGGTGTAGGTGCCGTTCTTCTTGTACGTGTACGTCGGGTCGGCGGCGGTCGATGTGCCGCCGTCCCCGAAGTCCCAGCTGTAGCTGAGGGTGTCGCCGTCGGCGTCGGTGGTTCCGGCCGAGGAGAAGGCGACCTTGAGGGGTGCGGTGCCCGAGGTCTTGTCGGCACTCGCCTCGGCGATCGGCGATCGTCCGCCGGTGGCGTTCTCGATGCGGTAGAGCGCCGAGTTCTGGTCGCCGCCGAAGTAGCCGGTCCCGTAGTCCAGGACGTACAGCGCTCCGTCGGGACCGAACGTCATGTCCATCACCTGGGTTCCCGACCACGGGAAGGCGTTGATGGACTTGACCGTGCCCTCGGTGTCCTGGTCGATGCGCTTGATCCAGCGCCGGCCGAACTCACCGGCGAAGAAGTTGCCGTCGTAGGCCTCGGGGAACTTCACCGGCGAGTCGAGGGCGGCGTCGTAGTGGTAGACGGGTCCGCCCATCGGGGACTCGGAGCCGGTGCCGAACTCGGGCACGGATCCGCCGTCGTACGGGATCCAGGCGGGCTGGGCCGGCGGCAGGTCGACCAGTCCGGTGTTGTACCGGGAGGTGTTCTTGGGCGCCGCGCAGTCGAAGGCCGCACCGGAGGTCTTGGTCGCGAAGTCGTAGTCGATGAACGGGTCGTTCTTCCCGGTGCAGAACGGCCAGCCGAAGTTGCCGGCCTTGGTGACACGGGCGAACTCGACCTGTCCGGCCGGTCCGCGCTTCGGGTCGGCAGCACCGGCGTCGGGCCCGTAGTCACCGACGTACACGATGCCGGTGGGCTTGTCGACGGTGAAGCGGAAGGGGTTGCGGAAGCCCATCGCGTAGATCTCGGGCCGGGTCTTGTCGGTGCCCGGGGCGAAGAGGTTGCCGTCGGGGACGGTGTAGGTGCCGTCGTCGGCGACCTTGATGCGGAGGATCTTGCCGCGCAGGTCGTTGGTGTTCCCGGCGCTGCGACGGGCGTCGAACACGGGGTTGCGGTCCGGCCGGTCGTCGATCGGGGTGTAGCCGTCGGAGGCGAACGGGTTGGAGTCGTCGCCGGTCGACAGGTAGAGGTTGCCCTGCGCGTCGAAGTCGATGTCACCGCCGACGTGGCAGCAGATGCCGCGCGAGGCCGGGATGTCGAGGACCTTCTTCTCGCTGGCGGTGTCGAGCGTGCCGTCCTCCTTGAGGACGAAGCGCGAGAGCCGGTTCACTCCGTCGAACTTGGCGAAGTCGGCGGCGGTGCCGTTCTCCGGGGCGTCTCCGGACGGGGTGTCCAGCGGGGGCGCGTAGTAGAGATAGATCGCCCGGTTCTTGCTGAAGTCCGGGTCGACGCCGACGCCCTGGAGGCCCTCCTCGTCGTGGGAGTAGACGGGCAGGACACCGGCGAGGGTGGTGTCGCCGCCGCTGTCGGTGAGCCAGAGTTCGCCGCCGCGCGCGGTGTGCAGGACGCTGCGGTCGGGGAGCACCGCCAGCGTCATGGGCTCGCCGGTCTCGGCGACTCCCTTGGCGAGGGTGACCTGCTGGAACTCCTCGGCCGCCGCGTCGGTGGCGGCCGGCGAGGACGGTCCCGTCGCGGCTGCTCCGGGCGTGGCGCCCAGGGCCAGGGTGGCCGCGGCGAGCAGGCCGCCGGTGAACAGCGCGAGGGATTTGCGGACGCGGAGCCGTGTTCTGCTCCTGTTGCGGGTGGTGGTTCGGTGCACGAGTGTCCTCCGGGGTGTGCCGGTTGTACGGGCGGGGTGCTGCCGTGCCGTGCTGCGCGGGGACTGCCGCGCGGGTCGTCCGGGGTGCGTGGGACACCGGCGACCCGAGTCATGTCGTGTACACGTTGTGGACCGTAGACCTGTTCGTCCGGGACGGAAAGGCCTTGCGCAGCGGTCCGGTTGAACTTTTTCCTGCGTCAGGACAAAGCGGGACGAGGGCAGGGGTGGGCGCGGGACGGCCTCGGAGCTCTCTCCCGGCCCGTCCCGCCTCTGGAGCCGCCACCCCCGGCGGGAGTCGGTCAGTCGCCGCCCCCGAAGGCCGCGTCGAACGACGCCGCCGGCGGGTCGAAGTCGTACCGCTTCAGTGTGGCCAGCGCCTCCGGCGCACCGGCCAGCCGGTCCATCCCGGCGTCCTCCCACTCCACGGAGACCGGCCCGTCGTAGTCGATGGACCGGAGCATCCGGAAGACGTCCTCCCAGGGCACATCACCGTGCCCGGCCGAGACGAAGTCCCAGCCGCGCCGGGGATCGCCCCAGGGCAGATGCGAGCCGAGCCGGCCGTTGCGGCCGTCGAGGCGCTTGCGTGCCTCCTTGCAGTCCACGTGGTAGATCCGGTCCCGGAAGTCGTACAGGAAGTTGACCGGGTCCAGGTCCTGCCAGACGAAGTGGCTGGGGTCGAAGTTCAGCCCGAACGCCGTCCGGTGACCGACGGCCTCCAGGGCGCGGTGCGTGGTCCAGTAGTCGTACGCGATCTCGCTGGGGTGCACCTCGTGGGCGAACCGCACACCCTCCGCGTCGAAGACGTCCAGGATCGGGTTCCAGCGCTCGGCGAAGTCCTCGTACCCCCGCTCGATCATGTGCGGCGGAACGGGCGGGAACATCGCGACCAGGTGCCAGATCGACGAGCCGGTGAAGCCCACGACGGTACGCACCCCGAAGGCGGCTGCCGCCCGCGCGGTGTCCTTGATCTCCTCGGCGGCCCGGCGGCGGACCCCTTCGGGCTCGCCGTCGCCCCAGATGCGGGCGGGCAGGATCCCCCGGTGCCGCTCGTCGATCGGGTCGTCGCAGACGGCCTGGCCGACCAGGTGGTTGGAGATCGCCCAGCACTTCAGTCCGTACTTGTCGAGCAGCCGGCGACGGCCTTCCAGGTAGCCGGGGTCGGACAGCGCCTTGTCGACCTCGAAGTGGTCGCCCCAGCAGGCGAGTTCGAGGCCGTCGTAGCCGAAGTCCCGGGCGTGCCGGCAGACCTCCTCCAGCGGCAGGTCGGCCCACTGGCCGGTGAAGAGTGTGAAGGGACGGGGCATGGGCAGGGCCTCCTAGAGAGCCACGGGGGTGTGTACGGAGTTCTTCTCGGCGCTCTCCTCCACCGCTGCGAGCACCCGCTGCACCTGGAGTCCGTCGGCGAACGACGGTGCGGGGGCGGTCCCTTCGGCGATCGTCCGCACCAGGTCGCGGGCCTGGTGGACGAAGGTGTGCTCGTAGCCGAGGGCGTGGCCCGGCGGCCACCACGCCTCCAGGTAGGGGTGTTGGGGTTCGGTGACCAGGACGCGCCGGAACCCCGCCGTGGCGGCGGGTTCGTTGTGGTCGTGGAAGGAAAGTTCGTTGAGCCGTTCCAGATCGAAGGCGAGCGAGCCGCGCTCCCCGTTGATCTCCAGCCGCAGTGCGTTCTTCCGTCCGGCCGCCATCCGGGTCGCCTCGAACGAGGCCAGCGCCCCGGAGGCGAGCCGGCCGGTGAACAGCGCCGCGTCGTCGACGGTCACCGCCCCTCGCGCACCGGCGTCCGCCGCTCCGGACAGCCCGGCCGACGGGCCCGCGAGCCGCGGCCGTTCGCGTACGAAGGTCTCACTGACCGCCGACACCCCGACCAGCGGCTCCCCCGCCAGATACTGGGCCAGGTCGACGATGTGCGCGCCCAGGTCGCCGAGCGCGCCCGAGCCGGCGCGCTCGCGTTCCAGCCGCCAGGTGAGCGGCGATTCGGGGTCGACGAGCCAGTCCTGGAGGTAGGCGGCGCGGACGTGGCGCAGAGTGCCGAGCCGCCCCTGGACGATCAGCTGCCGGGCGTAGGTGATCGCGGGCACCCGGCGGTAGTTGAAGCCCACCATGGCGACCTGGCCGCGGGCCGCCGCGCGCGCCGCGGCCTCGGTCATCGCCTCGGCCTCGGCGACCGTGTTGGCGAGCGGCTTCTCGCACAGCACGTGCTTGCCCGCCTCCAGGGCGGCGATGGCGATCTCGGCATGGCTGTCGCCGGGGGTGCAGATGTCGACGAGTTGCACATCGTCCCGGGCGATGAGCGCGCGCCAGTCGGTCTCGGCCGCCGCCCAGCCGAGGCGGGCGGCGGCCGCGTCGACCGCGGCCCGGTCGCGGCCGCAGACCGCGGCGAGAGCCGGTTTCATCGGCAGGTCGAAGACGTGTCCCGCGGTGCGCCAGCCCTGTGAGTGGGCGGCGCCCATGAACGCGTATCCGACCATGCCGACTCCGAGCACCGGCACACTCGTCGCCGGTCGCTGCGTCGGCGGCGCTGCGGCCTCCTGATCCGTCTCTTCCCTACGGGCCATCGGGGCTTCCTCCTCGTCGGTCGTTCGATGAATACGGCAGGAGGGACGGTCAGCACCCCCCTGCGGGGCGGATCAGCTGAAGCCCGTCGGCAGGTACTGCTCGATGTTCTCCTTGGTGACCACCGCCGAGTAGAGGGTGAGGCTGGTCGGGATCTCCAGCTCGGCCAGGCCGCCGACGCCCTTGCCCTGGGCCAGCGCGCGGGCCAGGTCGATGGCGGACGCGGCCATCGTCGGCGGATAGAGCACGGTGGCCTTCAGGACGCTGTTGTCGGCCTTGATGGCGTCCATCGCGGACTTGGCCCCGGCACCGCCGACCATCAGGAACTCGTCCCGGCCGGCCTGCTGGATGGCGCGCAGCGCGCCCACGCCCTGGTCGTCGTCGTGGTTCCACAGCGCGTCGATCTTCTTCTGCGCCTGGAGGAGCTGGGCCATCTTCGCCTGGCCGGACTCGACGGTGAAGTCGGCGGCCTGACGGGCCACCAGTTTGATGTTGGGGTAGTTCTTCAGCGCGTCGGCGAAGCCCTGGCTGCGCTGCTTGGTGAGCTCCAGGTTGTCGATCCCCGCCAGCTCGACGACCTTGGCGTCCGCCTTGTCCTTGAGCTGTTCGCCGATGTACGTGCCGGCGTTGAGACCCATGCCGTAGTTGTCGCCGCCGACCCAGCAGCGGTAGGCCTGCGGGGAGGCGAAGATCCGGTCCAGGTTGACGACGGGGATGCCCGCCCGCATCGCTTCCAGGCCGACCTGGGTGAGCGCCTTGCCGTCGGCCGGGAGGATGACCAGGACATCGACCTTCTTGTTGATGAGGGTCTTGACCTGGCCGATCTGGGCGGCGGTGTCGTTGGAGCCCTCGGTGGCCTCCAGTGTCACCTCGGAGTACTCGGCCGCCCGCGACTTGGCGTTCTCGTTGATGGCGTTGAGCCAGCCGTGGTCGGCCTGCGGACCCGCGAAGCCGATGGTGACGGGCTTGCCGGGCTTGTTGTCGGCGGCGGGGCCGGTGCTCCTGGCGGTGTCCTCGGTCTTGGGGTCGTTGCTGGTGCAGGCGGTGAGCAGGGCGCCCGCGGAGACGGCTGCGGTGCCGAAGAGCAGTCGTCTGCGGCTGGTTTCTGGCATGGCTGTCAAACCCTTCATCCGGTGCGTGGCATGTCGCGTGGGGCGGGAGGGGCGGTGGGTGAGGCGGTGGGTCAGGTCTCGCCGTGCGCCGATGTGCGGCGCTGGACCAGTACGGCGGCGACGATGATCGCCCCCTTGGCGATCTGCTGGACGTCGCTCTGCAGATTGTTGAGCGCGAAGATGTTGGTGATGGTGGTGAAGACCAGCACACCGAGCACGGAGCCGACGATGGTGCCGCGTCCCCCGCTGAGCAGGGTGCCGCCGATGATCGCGGCCGCGATGGCGTCCAGCTCGTACAGATTGCCGTTGGTGTTCTGTCCCGAGCCGGACAGGATGATCAGCATGAAGGCGGCGATGCCGCAGCACAGTCCGGAGAGCAGATAGAGGTACAGCCGCTGGCGCCGTACGTCGATGCCGGCCAGCCTGGCGGCCTCCGCGTTGCCGCCGACCGCGACCGTGCGCCGTCCGAAGGTCGTACGGTTCAGCACCAGCCAGCCGACGACGGTCACCGCGGCGAACATCATCACCAGCGGCGGGATGCCGAGGAAGTAGGAGTCCGGAAGGCCCAGGTCGAGGACCGACTTGACGGTGACGATCTGGGTCCTGCCGTCGGTGATCTGGAGGGCGAGCCCGCGGGCCGAGGCGAGCATGGCCAGCGTCGCGATGAACGGCACCATCCGCCCGTACGCGATGAGCAGCCCGTTCACCAGCCCGGCACCGAGCCCGACGATCACCGCGGTGAACAGGATCCCCGCGAAGCCGTACTCCTGGGTGGCGACCGTGGTCGCCCACACCGAGGCGAGTGCGACCATCGCACCGACCGACAGGTCGATGCCACCGCTGGTGATGACGAAGGTCATCCCGACGGTGACGACCCCGATGACGGACGACTGGGTCAGGATCAGCTGGAGGTTCCCGGTGTCCAGGAAGGCGTCGGGCTCGGTGAATCCGCCGACGACGACCAGTGCGGCGAGGACTCCGAGGAGCGACAGGTTACGGACGTCCAGGCGCAGGCCGCCGCTGCGTGCGGGGCCGTCCTTCTTCCGGGGTCCGGAGACCTGGGCGGCGGCGGCCCCCCTGTCCGGCCTGCCCTGCTGCGTCGGGGAAACGGGCTGCGTCATGACGTCGGGCTCCCTTCCATCACTAGGTCGAGTACGCGGTGCTCGTCGAGCTCCCGGGCGTCGGCCGTATGCACGACGCGGCCCTCGCGGAGCACCAGCACCCGGTCGGCGAGGCCCAGCACTTCGGGCACCTCGCTGGAGACGAGCAGGACGGCGAGGCCTTCGTCGGCCAGCCGGCGGATCACGGCGTACAGCTCGGCGCGGGCGCCGACGTCGACGCCGCGGGTCGGTTCGTCGAGCAGCAGGACCCGGCAGCCGCGCAGCAGCCAGCGGGCCAGGACCGCCTTCTGCTGGTTGCCGCCGGAGAGCGTACGGACGGGGGTGTCCGGGTTGTCGGGGCGCAGCGAGAGTTCGCGGGTGGCCTCGCGGGCCGCCCGGCGTTCGGCCCCGCGGTCGATCCAGCCCGCCCTGGCGAAGCGGGACATCGAGGAGACGGAGACATTGCGGGTGACGGATTCCAGCATCAGCAGGGCCTGTGCCTTGCGCTCCTCGGGGGCGAGGCCGATTCCGGCGGCGACGGCCGCGCGGACGCTGCCGGGCCGCAGTGGTTTCCCGGCCACGGTCACCCGTCCGGCGCTCGGCTTGCGGGCGCCGTAGACGGTCTCCAGGATCTCGGAGCGTCCCGAGCCGACGAGTCCGGCCAGGCCCACGATCTCGCCGGGCCTCAACTCCAGGTCCACCGGGGCGAATTCGCCCTTCCTGGCCAGCCCCTCGACCTTCAGGACGGGCTGCGCCCCGGCCGTGCCCGCGCGGTCCGCGGTACGCGGCGGGAAGACGTACTCGACGTTGCGGCCGGTCATCATGGCAACGATGTCGCGTGTCGGGGTGGACTCGGCGGGCAGCCCCACCGCCACGGCGCGGCCGTCCTTGAGCACGGTCACCCGGTCGCCGATCCGGCGGATCTCCTCCAGGCGGTGCGAGATGTAGACGACGGCGACGCCGTCGGCGGTGAGCGAGTCGACGGTGCGGAAGAGGTTGTCGACCTCGTCCGGGTCGAGTGCGGCGGACGGCTCGTCCATGACGATGAGCCGTACGTCGTGCGAGAGCGCCCTCGCCATGGAGACGATCTGCTGCTGGGCGGCGGACAGTTCGCCGACCGGGCGGGCGGGATCGATCTCCGGGTGGCCGAGCCGCTTCAGCAGCGCGGCGGCGGCCGTGCGGCCCTCGCGGGTGCGGACGACGAAGCGGGCGGTGGTGGGTTCATGACCGAGAAAGACGTTCTCGGCGACGGACAGGCCCTCGACCAGGTCGAGTTCCTGGTAGATGGTGGCGATGCCCAGCCGCATGGCGGCGATGGGCGACTTCAGCGCGACCGGTTCGCCGCGCCAGGTGATCTCGCCGTCGTCGGGCTGGTGGGCCCCGGCGAGCACCTTGATCAGGGTGGATTTACCGGCGCCGTTCTGCCCGAGGAGACAGTGGACTTCGCCGGCCTGGACCTCCAGGTCCACGCCGTCGAGGGCGCGCACTCCGGGGAACGACTTGGTGATGCCGGACATGGTGAGCAGGGGTGGTTCTGGTGCCATGACGAATCCCCTCGGCGAATGGGGTCTCCCCTGCTCGAACGCAGCCGAGTGCTGGGGGAAGGCCGATGAGCGGGCAGGGCTGTACCAGGTGCGGTGGTGCGGGTGTTCCCGGCGCTCCCGGTGTTCCGGGTGCGGTGGTGCGGTGTTCCCGGCGCTCCCGGTGTTCCGGGTGCGCCCCTGTGCTGCCGGCCCGGGGTCAGGCCGGTGAGAAGAGGTGATCGCTGATGAGCCGGGCGGCGCCGATGACTCCGGCGGCGGGCCCCAACTCGCCCAGCACTATGGGGAGATTGCCGGTGGCCAGCGGCAGCGACTGCCGGTAGACCTGGGTCCGGACGCTGGCGAGCAGGGTGTGGCCGAGGCCGGTCACACCGCCGCCGATCACCACGAGACCGGGGTTGAAGAAGCTGACGAGTCCCGCGATGACCTGGCCGACCCGGTTGCCGCCTTCGCGGATCAGGTCGAGCGAGGTCGCGTCACCGGCGGCCGCGGCGGCCGCCACATCGGCGGCGGTGAGTTTACCGGCCGCTTCGAGCCGGCCGGCCAGCTCCGCCGACCGCCCGGTGCGGGCCGCGTCCTCGGCGTCGCGGGCGAGCGCGGCACCGCTGAAGTGGGCCTCCAGGCAGCCACGGTTGCCGCAGGCGCAGGCGCGCCCCTCGGGTTCCACCTGGATGTGGCCGATGTCCCCGGCGCTGCCCGTCGTACCGCGGTGGACCTCGCCGCCGACGACGATGCCGCAGCCTATTCCGGTGCCTATCTTGACGCAGAGGAAGTCGCCCACGGAGCGGGCGACGCCCGCGTGCTGCTCCCCCATCGCCATCAGGTTCACATCGTTGTCGACCATGACGGGGCAGCCCAGCTCCTGGCTGAGCGCCTCGCGGACCGGGAAGCCGTCCCAGCCGGGCATGATCGGCGGTGCGACCGGTACGCCCTCGGGGAAGCGCACCGGCCCGGGTACGCCGATGCCCGCGCCGTCGAAACCCTCGGCGAGTCCCGAGGCCCGGAGCTTGGCCGCCATGGCCAGCACCTGCTCGAAGATGGCGACGGGCCCCTCGCGTACGTCCATCGGGTGGTTGAGGTGGCCAAGTACCTCCAACTCGGCGTTGGTGACGGCCACATCGACGGATGTGGCACCGATGTCGACGCCGAGGAAACGCAGTTGCGGTGCGAGCCGGATGTTGTGCGAGCGGCGCCCGCCGCGGGATGCGGCGAGTCCGTCGGCGACGACGAGTCCGGTCTCCAGCAGTCTGTCGACCTCGACGGCGAGCTTGGAGCGGGAGAGATCCACCTGATCCCCCAGCTGTGCCCGGGAGTTGGGCCCGCCGTCGCGCAACAGCCGCAGCAGTCGCGCCTGATGCGCATTCGCGGGTCGTGCAGTCATACGTCTCACGCGCCCCTCCCCGCCACATCGGCCTGTACGTCGGGCTTTCGAGTGGAACGTAGCAGCGGTTGCCGGGAGTGGGAAGAAGTTGCGCAGGAATCCACCACAACTTTCTCCACACCGAGGACAAAGCCGGTCGGCGGGGGCCGGGACCCCGCCGGCCGGCCGGCTCAGCGCAGGATCCCGGCCTGCCGGGCGGCCCGTACCCAGGACGGGAACTCCGACAGGACCCGGTCGTACAGCTCCTGGTCGGAGATCTGCTCGATGTCGTCGACCGCGAAGAAGCCGACGTTGTCGACCCGGCGGCCCGGCATGGTGTCGAACCGTTCCAGCACGCCGTACTGGGAGCTGCCGAGCCCCACGAACTGCCAGAACACCGGTTCCTCGGCGGCCGCCCGCAGCTCCTGCTCGATCTCCCGGTTGCGGTGCACACCGCCGTCCGAGAAGAACAGGACCAGTGTCGGATCGGGCGTCGGGTGGGCCCGCACGAAGGCCCGCACCTCGGCGATGACCTTCTGTTCCTCGTTCTGGATCCCGACCGTGCGCATGTCGATCTGACCGGGGACCAGCCCTCTGGGCGGCTTCCTGCGGCCGAAGCCGAAGATCTGGCCGACGCGTACGTGCAGGGCGAGCCACTGGGGCAGGTCGCCGACGGCGAGGTCGGGCAGCCGGGCGGGGTTGGTGGCGAACGTCCAGGCCTGCATCTCGCCGTCGTCGTCGAGCTGTGCCGCGACGGCGACCATCCGCTCGGCGACGCCCGCGACCGTGCCGCGCCGGTAGAGGGTGCTCATCGAACCCGAGGCGTCGAGTACGAGGACGACGCGGGCGCGCAGTTCCGGTACGCCGTGTTTGCTCAGGCTGACCAGGACCTGCTGCTTGCGCAGCGACAGGCGCTTGCGCATGTCCACCGGCAGCCGCTCCTCGCCCTTGGTGAGCCGGGGGCCCGGCCCGCCGCCCCCGGTGCGCTCGGGTGCGGGCCACGAGGGCGGCGCGGGCGGCGCCGGAGGGGGGAACGGCGGCGCGGGGGCGGGGGCCGGAGTCGTCACGGGCTGCGGGCCGGGCCCGGCCGCGGGCGGTTCCTCGTCGACGCTGATCCCGAAGTCGGTCGCCAGCCCGGCCAGTCCGCTCGCGTAACCCTGGCCGACCGCACGGAACTTCCAGCCGCCGTCACGGCGGTAGAGCTCTCCGCCGACCAGCGCGGTCTCCGTACCGGCGGCAATGTCGAAGCGTGCCAGCTCGGCGCCGGAGGCCGCGTCGAGCAGCCGCAGACACAGCCCCGGCACCTGACCGAACGTGCCGCCGTCGGCGGAGGCGCAGAGCGCGACGCGTTCGACGTCCGGCCCCAGCGCGCCCAGCCGGACGTCCAGCGATTCGCTGCCGGGCTGTTTGCCGAGGTGGCTCACGGCGCCCGAAGCGTGGAGCGGCTGGTTGTAGAAGACGAAGTCGTCGTCGGAGCGCACCCGCCCGCCGCGCGTCAGCAGCAGGGCCGAAGCGTCCACGTCAGGGACTCCGGGCCCCGCCGACCAGTCGAGTACGGCCCGGACCGCGGAGGCCGGGACCGGCACGTTGGCGCCTTTGCTCAGTGTCGTCACACCGGCAAGTGTGCCTGCCGCCCCACGCACACGCCCCGAGGGGACGGCCCTCAGCCCTCGTCGCGCTGGTGGTACGTCCGGCGCGTGTGTTCCGTGTGGGAGCGCATGATCTCCGTGGCCCGCTGTTCGTCGTGCGAGGAGATCGCCGCGATGAGCGAGCGGTGCTCGATCCAGGACCCGGTGCCGCGCTGCCGGGCCACCGGGGTGTAGTACCAGCGGACCCGGCGGTCCACCTGGCCCGCGAGTTCGGCGAGGACGACGTTGCCCGCCAGCTCCATCACCTTGGCGTGGAAGGCCGCGTTGGTGGCGACCGCGAGGTCGACGTCGTCGTCGGCCACGGCCTGCTCGCCCTTGGCGCAGAGCTCCTCCAGGGCCGCGATGCCGGCCGGGGAGGAGTTGGCCGCGGCGAGGCGCGCGGCCTCGGCCTCCAGAAGGGTGCGGACCGAGAGCAGCTGGTCCGCCTCCTCCTCCGTGGGCTCGTGCACGAACGCGCCCTGGGCGGGCCGGAGATCGACCCAGCCCTCGGTGTTCAGCCGCTGCAGGGCCTCGCGCACCGGCTGGCGGGACACCCCGAGATGGCCCGCCAGCTCGCTCTCGACCAGGTGCTGGCCGGGGCGGAGGGCACGCGTCGTGATGAGTTCGAGCAGCGCCTCATACACGCGTTCGCGCAGCGGACCGGGCCGTTCCAGCTTCGGCACAGCCCCCTGCGGCAGTCCTGTGGACAACATCGCGGTCCCCCTCCAGCCGACGAGCACCAATTGCTTATCGTCTACAGTCTACCGAGCACAACACCCCTCAGGGACAGCGGATCACCTGACCCGCGTATGAGAGGTTCCCGCCGAAGCCGAAGAGCAGGACGGGCGCGCCGCTGTGGACCTCGCCGCGTTCCACCAGCTTGGACAGGGCCATCGGGATCGAGGCCGCGGACGTGTTGCCGGAGTCCACCACGTCCCTGGCGATGACCGCGTTGACCGCGCCGATCTTCCTGGCGACCGGTTCGATGATCCTCAGGTTGGCCTGGTGCAGCACCACCGCACCCAGCTCCTCCGGCGCCACACCGGCCTTCTCGCACACCTTGCGGGCGATGGGCGGAAGCTGCGTGGTGGCCCAGCGGTAGACGGACTGCCCCTCCTGGGCGAACCTCGGCGGGGTCCCCTCGATCCGTACCGCGTTCCCCATCTCCGGCACCGATCCCCACAGCACCGGGCCGATCCCGGGCCGGCCGTCTCCGTCCGGCTCCGCGACGACGACCGCCGCACCGGCCCCGTCGCCGAGCAGCACGCAGGTGGTGCGGTCGGTCCAGTCGGCGATGTCCGCCATCTTGTCGGCACCGATGACCAGGACGCGTTCGGCGGCCCCGGCCCGGATCGCGTGGTCGGCGGTGGCGAGGGCATGGGTGAAGCCGGAGCAGACCACGTTGATGTCCATCACCGCGGGCGAGCCCATCCCGAGCCGGGCGGCGACGCGCGCCGACATGCTCGGCGAGCGGTCGATCGCGGTGGAGGTGGCGACCAGGACCAGATCGACCTCGGCCGGCTGGAGCCCCGCCGCCGCCAGCGCCTTGGCGCCCGCGTGCGCGGCCATCTCGTCCACCGGCTCGTCCGGGCCACCGACGTGGCGGGTCTTGATGCCGACGCGACTGGTGATCCACTCGTCGCTGGTGTCGACCAGGGCCGCCAGATCGTCGTTGGTGAGCACCTTGGCGGGCTGATAGTGGCCGAGCGCCACGACACGTGAGCCGGTCATGTACGGGGTCCCCTCGCTACGAATGGCAGGAACCATCCAGTCTTGGTCGCTACCGCCCGGTACACGTGCACGTGTTCCCACAGGAATAGCGCCCGGCCGTTGGAGGCTTGACAACAGCCCCGGCCCCTCGAAAGGCATATTGTAGACAAAATCCTGTCAAGCGGCGGTGCGGGCAGGCGGCGGCGCCCTCCGCACATGCCGCGACACCGGCTGCGATGTCACACTCCAGGTGCAGGACCAGGGCCGGTTCGGCTTCCAGCGCGTTCCGGCCTCCACCACGTACAGAATCGGGTTCAACCGCCATGGGACGGGTCACCGAGCGTCGCCGCACCATCCGCATCCGGGACGGGGCCGTCTCCACCCGCCCCGACACCCTCGTCGCCGAGGAGCCCCTGGAGATCCGGCTGAACGGCAGGCCGCTCGCCATCACGATGCGCACCCCGGGAGACGACTTCGCGCTGGCGGCGGGGTTCCTGGTGAGCGAGGGCGTGATCGGTGACGGCTCCGAGGTGCAGTCGATCGTCTACTGCGCCGGCGCGACGGCCGACGGCGTCAACACGTACAACGTGGTGGACGTGAAGCTCGCCCCCGGAGTCGCGGTCCCCGAGATCACGCTCGAACGCAATGTGTACACCACCTCGTCCTGCGGGCTGTGCGGCAAGGCGAGCCTGGACGCGGTACGCACCACCACCCGGCACCCGGTCGCCGACGCTCCCCCGCTGCGGGTCGGGCCCGCCCTCCTCTCCGCCCTTCCCGACCGGCTGCGCGCCGCACAGCGGGTCTTCGACCGGACCGGCGGGCTGCACGCGGCGGCGCTGTTCTCCGAGGCGGGCGAACTGCTCGACATCCGGGAGGACGTCGGCCGGCACAACGCGGTCGACAAACTGGTCGGCCGGGCCCTGACCGACCACCGGCTGCCGCTGTCCCGGGCGATTCTGCTGGTGTCGGGGCGGGCCTCGTTCGAGCTGGCCCAGAAGGCGGTGATGGCCGGCATCCCGATGCTCGCGGCGGTCTCGGCGCCGTCGTCGCTCGCCGTCGATCTGGCGGCCGAGACCGGACTGACCCTGGTCGGCTTCCTGCGGGGCCCGTCGATGAACGTGTACGCGGGCGAGCACCGCATCGCCCTGGAGGCGGCGGCCGCCCGGGAGTGAGGCGACCGGCCCGCCCCGTCCTCAGCTCGCGACGGCGGGCCGGGGCGACACCGGCCCGTTCACCGGCTGCTCCTCCTGCGCGTCGCGCGAGCGGCGCTTGGCGATCACCGCGCACACCATCAGCTGCATCTGGTGGAAGAGCATCAGCGGCAGCACGGCCAGGGACGCCTGCGCCCCGAACAGCACGCTCGCCATCGGCAGCCCCGAGGCCAGGCTCTTCTTCGAACCGGCGAACTGGACCGCGATCCGGTCCTCCCGGTCGAAGCCGAGCCGCTTCGCCCCGTACCAGGTGAGCGCGAGCATCAGCGCGAGCAGCAGCACCTCGGCGCCGAGCAGCGCGCCCAGCCGGGCGGGGGTGACCTGGTGCCAGACACCCGCGACCATGCCCTCGCTGAAGGCCGTGTAGACGACGAGCAGGATCGAGCCGCGGTCGACGTAGCCGAGGACCTTCTTGTGGCGGGTGATGAAGCCCCCGATCCAGCGGCGGAGCAGCTGCCCGGCGACGAACGGCAGCAGCAGCTGGACCCCGATCTTCAGCAGCGCGTCCGCCGAGAATCCCCCGCCGTCGTTGCCGAGCAGGGCGGCCGCGAGCAGCGGGGTGAGGAAGATCCCTGCGATCGAGGAGAAGGAGCCCGCGCAGATCGCCGCGGGCACGTTGCCGCGGGCGATGGAGGTGAAGGCGATCGACGACTGGATCGTCGACGGGACGAGGCAGAGGAAGAGGAAGCCGCTGTACAGCTGCGGCGTCAGGACGTACGGAACCAGCCCCCGGCCGGCCAGCCCGAGCAGCGGGAAGGCCACGAAGGTGCAGATCAGCACGGTGAGATGGAGCCGCCAGTGCTTGAGTCCGTCCAGTGCCTCGGCGGTGGAGAGCCGGGCGCCGTAGAGGAAGAAGAGGAAGGCGACGGCCCCGGTGGAGGCACCGCCCGCCACCTTCGCGGCGCTCCCCGACGCGGGCAGTATCGCCGCGAGCACGACGGTGCCGATCAACGCCAGGATGTACGGGTCGAGCGGCAGCCAGGACGGCGGCTTCAAGGTGCGGCGGCTCATGTGCTCCACAGGTTCTCTTGGTTCTGGTCGTGCCCTCTCCATGCTGCTCCCGATCGGGGCGATCGGGAATCCCGCACACCGCTCTCACCGTCATCACGTTGCGCGATAACCTGGCGTCATGTACGAACCCGCACAGCTCCGTACCTTTCTCGCCGTCGCCCAGACGCTGAGCTTCACCCGGGCCGCCCGCCGGCTGGGGGTACGGCAGTCCACGGTGAGCCAGCACGTGCGGCGCCTGGAGGACGCGGCGGGGCGGCAGTTGTTCACCCGGGACACCCACCGGGTCGATCTCACCGTGGACGGCGAGGCGATGCTCGGCTTCGCCCGGACGATACTGGCGGCCCACGAGCGGGCCGCGGCATTCTTCACCGGCACCCGGCTGCGCGGGCGGCTGCGGTTCGGGGCCTCCGAGGACTTCGTGCAGACCCGGCTGCCGGAGATCCTGGAGTCGTTCCGCCGTGACCACCCGGAGGTCGAGCTGGAGCTGACGGTGGAGCTCTCCGGGACACTCCATCAGCGGCTCGCGGCCGGGCGGCTCGATCTGGTGCTCGCCAAGCGGCGCGCCGGTGACACGCACGGCGAGCTGGTCTGGCAGGACGCGCTGACCTGGATCGGCGCCCCGCAGCTGCGGATCGACCCGGACGGCCCGGTTCCGCTGATCCTCTTCCCGCCGCCGGGCATCACCCGGGCCCGCGCCCTGGAGGTCCTGGAGGAGCACGGCCGGTCCTGGCGGATCGCCTGTACGAGCACCAGCCTGAGCGGGCTGATCGCGGCCGCCCACGCCGGGCTGGGCGTGATGGCCCACAGCCGGGGGCTGATCCCGCCGGGTCTGGCGCCGGTGCCGGCCAGGGCGGGGCTGCCGGAGCTGGGCGGGGTGGACTTCGTACTGTCGCACGGCCGCCGTCGTGACGGGGCGCACGAGGCGGCGGACGCCCTGGCGGCGGCCATCCTGGCGGGCGGCGACCGGCTGATCCGGGGCGTCGGCCCGATGGGGCCGATCAACGGCCGGGACAGCACATGACCGCCCGCGCGTACGGGAAGCATGGAACGGCGGAGGCCGGGGAACCGACCCACCCGATTCAGGACGGACGAGGGCAGAACACCGCGCATGCGTCCGGAACGGGAGTGGCAGCGGCGTACAGATTCGGTGGAGATTCCGGCGCCGACCGCTCACTCTACGGTCCAGGCCACGCCCGAGCCTTGCCCATCTGGCCGGATTTCGGTGACTGACCTGTGCATATGCCCGGTTGTCCACCGGTCCGGGGCCCTCCCGCCGCGCCGCCCGGTGGGGTAGCGTCACGGCGCTGTGCGGAGCGCCACAAGGAGCAGGTCATTGCGCGAGTTCACTGTCCCACCCATGGCGGCCGCGCCCCTCGTGGGCGGCCTGGCCGATGTGGTGTTCGACCATGCCGAGGAGGACCCGGACCGAGTCGCGCTCGGTCGGAAAGACGCGAGCGGACAATGGCGGGATGTCACTGCTGCGGCGTTCCGCGACGAGGTGCTGGCGCTGGCCAAGGGGCTGATCGCGCACGGCGTCAGATTCGGCGACCGGGTGGCCCTGATGTCGCGCACGCGCTACGAGTGGACGCTCTTCGACCTCGCGCTGTGGGCGGTGGGCGCCCAGTCCGTACCGGTCTATCCGACGTCCTCGGCCGAGCAGGTGCTGTGGATGCTGCACGACGCCGAGGTGTCGGCGGTGATGGTCGAGCACGAGGACCACGCCATGACGATCGCCTCGGTGATCGACCGGCTGCCCGGTCTCAAGCGGCTCTGGCAGCTGGACGCCGGCGCGGTGTCCGAGCTGGTCGGAGCGGGGGCGGACGTCGAGGACGAGGTGGTGCACCGCCACCGCCGCGCGGTGACGCCCGAGTCGGTGGCGACGGTCATCTACACCTCGGGAACGACGGGGCGGCCCAAGGGCTGTGTGCTCACGCACGCCAATTTCATGTTCGAGACGGACACCATGGTCGCCCGCTGGCGGTCGGTCTTCCGGTCCAGGCCGGGTGACGAGGCGGCGACCCTGCTCTTCCTGCCACTGGCCCATGTCTTCGGCCGGATGGTCGAGATCGCGGCGATCCGGGGCCGGGTGAAGCTGGGCCACCAGCCGGAGCTGTCGGCCAGGGCCCTGATGCCGGACCTGATGTCGTTCCGGCCGACGTTCATCCTGGCGGTTCCGTACATCTTCGAGAAGGTCTTCGACGCCGCCCGCCGCAAGGCCGAGGCGGAGGGCCGGATCGGGCCGTTCGACAAGGCCGTGGACATCGCGGTGAAGTACGCGGAGGCACTGGAGGCGCGGGCGTTCGGGACCGGTCCGGGGCCGTCCGCCGGGCTGCGGATGCAGCACCAGTTCTTCGACAAGGTCGTGTACAAGAAGGTGCGCGACGCGATGGGCGGCCGGATCCGGCACGCCATGTCCGGCGGTTCGGGGATGGAGCGCCGGCTCGGACTCTTCTTCGGGGGCGCCGGCGTCACGGTGTACGAGGGCTACGGGCTGACCGAGTCGACCGCCGCGGCCACGGCCAATCCGCCGGAGCGCACCAGGTACGGCACGGTCGGGCTGCCGATCCCGGGGACGACCGTGCACATCGCCGAGGACGGCGAGGTGTGGGTGCACGGCGGCAATGTGTTCGGGGGCTATCTCGGCGACCCGCAGGCCACCGACGCGGTGCTGCGCGAGGGCTGGCTGGCCACCGGGGATCTCGGTTCGCTCGACGAGGACGGCTATCTGACGATCACCGGGCGGAAGAAGGAGATCCTGGTGACGTCGGGCGGCAAGAGCGTGTCGCCGACCGGTCTGGAGGAGCGGGTGCGGGCGCATCCGCTGGTAGCGCAGTGCATCGTGGTCGGCAACGACCGGCCGTACATCGCGGCCCTGGTCACGGTCGACCTGGAGTCGGTGGACCACTGGCTCGCGATGCAGGGGCGGGCGCCGCTGAAGCCGGAGGAGCTGGTGCGCGATCCGGACCTGGAGATGGAGGTCCGGCGGGCGGTGGTGGCCGCCAACACGGCGGTCTCGCAGGCCGAGTCGATCCGTACGTTCCGGATCCTGGCGCATCCCTTCAGCGAGGAGCACGGTCTGCTCACCCCGTCGCTGAAGCTGAAGCGCAGGGCGATCGAGACGGCGTACGCGGCGGAGGTCGACGCGCTGTACCGCTGAGGCCCGACGGGCCCCGGCGGTACAGCGCGTACGACGTCGGCCGCTAGGGTTTTTCGTTCGGATCAGGCCGGATCAGGCACCGGGGCACGCGAGCCCGGCGTGATCCGGACGAGAGGCCCTAGGTGATCGAGACGCGGAACAGCTTGTCCGAGCCGTCGGGTTCGTTGCCCTTGTTGTCGCAGTTGGTGGTGGAGAGCCAGAGCTGGTCCTGGCCGGGCACCTTGGTGACGGTGCGCAGCCTGCCGTACGTACCGACGTAGTACGCGCTCGGTGTGCCCAGGTTCTCGGTGTCACCGGTGATCGGCACCCGCCACAGCCGTTCGCCCTTCAGGGCGGCCATGTAGATGACGTTGCGGACGATGGCGATCCCGCTGGGCGAGGCCTCGGAGATGTTCCAGGTCTTCTTCGGGTTGGTCATGCCGGTGGTGGTGCAGGTGCCCTCGCAGACGGGCCAGCCGTAGTTCTTGCCCGGCTTGATGAGGTTGAGCTCGTCCTTCTTGCTGTCGCCGAACTCCGCTTCCCACAGACGGCCGTTGCGGTCGAAGGCGAGGCCCTGCGGGTTGCGGTGTCCGTAGCTGTAGACGTAGTTGCCGAACGGGTTGCCGGGGGCGGCCTTGCCGTCCGTCGTCATCCGAAGGATCTTGCCGTTCAGCGAGTTCTTGTCCTGGGCCAGGTCGGGGGTCTGCGCCTCGCCGGTCGACGCGTACAGATAGCCGTCGGGGCCGAAGGCGAGCCGTCCGCCGTTGTGGTACCGGCTCTTCTTGATTCCCTGGAGCAGAACCGTGTACCCGCTGAGCGAGCTTCCGTCGTAGGTCATCCGGGCGACCCGGTTGCCCTCGGACGCGGTGTGCATGAAGTACACGTAGTGGTTGCTGGACCACTTCGGGTCGACGGCGACCCCGAGCAGGCCGCCCTCGCCGTCGGTCGTGACGGCGTTGGGTACGGTGCCGACCTGGGTGCGGGTGCCGTCGGGGGTGGCCTTGAGCACCTTGAAGCTGTCCCGTTCGGTCACCAGCGCGGTCTTTCCGTCGGGCATCCAGTACGTGCCCCAGGGGATGGACCAGCCGCTGGAGACGGTGGCGATGCCGGAGGGCACTCCGCCGTCGGTGGCGCAGTCCGGGGTGGTGAAGGTGACCGCGTTGCTGGGCGGTGAGGCGTTGCCCGCCGCGTCCTTGGCGACGACGTCCAGGGTGTACGGGCTGGCGCAGGCGAGCCCGGTGAGTGTGGTCGTGGTGGCGGGCGGGGTGCCGGTCACGGTCTTGTAGACGGTGCTGCCGCTGCGTACCTCGTAGGCGGTCACGGCCTTGTCGTCCGTGGACGCCCCCCAACTCAGGGCGACGCTGTTCGCGGTGAGGTTCGAGGTGGACAGGGTGCCGGGTGCCGTGGGTGCGGTGGTGTCGGAGCTGCGCAGGGTGGTGCAGTCCACGATGGGGCTGACCGACGACACATTGCCGGCCGCGTCACGCGCGAACAGTGTGAGGTTGTACGTGGTACCGGGGGTGAGGCCGGTCAGGTTCTTCGTGGTGGTGGTGCCCGGTGCCTCGCCGAACTTGTTGCCGTGTTCGTAGATGTCGTACGCGACGACACCCACGTCGTCGGTGGCGGCGCCCCAGCTGAGCGTGAGGCTGTTCTCGGTGATCTCCGAGCAGCTGGGCGCGGTGGGCGCGGTGGGTGCCTGGGTGTCCGACGGGGCGGTGACGGTGACGTCGAGGTAGTCCAGGTTGGGCAGCCCGTTGGCCGTCGTGGAGGTGAGCCGGATCTTGTTGCTGCCCGCCTTGACCGGGGTGGTCAGGGTGGAGGTGGCCCAGGTGTTCCAGTCGGTGGTGGCGTTGAAGGCGCGGGCCGCCGAGACGACCGTGCCGCCCACGGCGACGTCGGCGGGCCGGGGGTCCGCCGTGCCGTTGGAGTACCGGATGGCGATCTTCCCGGTGCCGGCGGCGGCCGCGTCGACGGTGAACTCCACATAGCTGCCGACGACGTTGTCACCGTTGACGAAGCCGGTGCCCGAGTAGCCGGAGTGGTTGGACTCGGCGGCGCCCTCGACTATGGTCGCGGACTCCGCCTCGTACCGGATGGCGGCCGCGGAGGCCGGCTGCGGGACCGCCTGCACCAGTGCGGTACAGAGCAGCACGGCCGTGAGGGCGGCCACTCTTCCTCGTACCGTGGTGAGTGTTCTGGCCTGCATCTGAACCTCCGTCAGGGAACCCAGTAGTTGCCGGATGCGACGATCATCGACTGGAGCTGGACGCTCCCGCCGTAGTAGAGACCCGGGTCGATCGACGTGGTGGCGAGCTTGTTCCAGAGCGCGTCGAGCCAGGCCTGGGAGGCGGAGTCGGTCAGCGCGGTCACGACGAACGGGGCGGTGAACGCCATGTCGTTGCCGCTGTCGAACACCGAGCCGTTCAGGTGGTAGCCGCTGGCGATCTTGTCCGGGTTCCCGCCGGTCTTGGTCTTGATCCAGGAGTTGAGCTTGCGGGCCGAGGCGAGCGAGGCGCTGTCCCCGCTGGTGACGGCATCGGCGCCGATGCGCCACGGGTCGCGGCAGGCGTTCCAGGAGTAGTCGCCGTCGTTGGGGCTCTCCAGTACCTCGCCCGGGGCGGGCTTGGCGGTGCCGTTGGTGTTGACGACGAAGTCCGCCAGCAGACCTGTTCCGGAGGCGTACTTGGACTGCTGGGAAGTGATCAGGTTCTGGTGTGCGGTGCGCACGGTGTCCCAGGTGTTGTCACCGGTGGCGGCCCTGAAGGCGCGGAAGTGGTCGATCATCCAGTCCGAGGAGCGGGTCATCCAGTAGTGGGATTCGCCGGAGTCCGACCAGTCGCCGAACAGCATCAGATGCGTGGTCGGGTTGACCTCGCTCTTCTTGATGGCGTTGATGTGTCTGACCGCGAGGTCCTTGTAGTCGTACGTGCCGGTGGAGCCCCACTGCTTGTCGGCGAGGAGCAGCCCGAAGGCGACGTCGAGGTCCCCGTCGGTCGCCGAGTCGGAGCCGTCGACGCTCTTGCAGGAGGCGTCCTGCTCGGCGGCCAGCAGGTTGGCGTTGTTCACCGAGGGGTGCGCGAGCATGTACTTGACCATGCCGTCGAAGACGGTCTTCGCGTCGGGGTCGGCCCCCGCCATGGTCGCGGTGACGACCATCCCGTAGCCCTGGGCCTCGGCGACGTAGGGGTGGTCTGCGTCCGGCGAGATGACCTGGTACCAGCCGTTGCCGCAGTTCTTCTTGACGAACGCGGACTTCCAGGCGTTGTACGTCTTGATCACGGCCTGGTCGAGTGCCGACTGCGTTCCCGAGGGCTTCAGCATCCCGGCTGCGTAGGGGAGTTGATGGCTGCCGAAGGGGACCGCGGGGCCACCGGCCGCCGGGGCCGCGGTGTCGAGGTAGTCGAGGTTGGGGCCGCCGTTCGCCGTGGTGGCGGTGGCCCGGACGGTGTTGGTCCCGGCGGCGAGCTTCGCGCCGATGGTCTTCGTCTTCCAGGTGTCCCAGGATCCGGTCCCGGCGAAGGAGACGCCGGAGGCGACGACCGTTCCGTTCACACTGATGTCCAGCGGCCGGTCGGTGGTGGTGCCGTTGGCGTAGCGGACGGCCAGCGAGTCGCTGCCGGCGGCGGTGTTCACCGTGAACTCCACGGAGGATCCGGCCACGTTGGTGTAGTCGACGAAGCCGGTGCCCGAGTAGCCGTTGTGGTTCGTCGCCACGGCCGCCTGGGCCAGTACGGCGCTCTCCGCCTCGTAGCGGGTGTCCGCCGCGGCGGCGGACGGCGCTCCGAGCAGGGGCAGCAGCAGTCCGGCGGCGGCGAGTGCCGCTCCGCCGAGGGGCAGTCTGCTCTTGGTGGTACGCATGGGATCTCCTCAGCCCTTGTACTGGACGACGATCTTGGTGAAGTCGTACGGGGACTGGGACACCCCGCTGCAGGTGTCCCCGTCGCTGCCGGAGCCGCAGGCGCGGTCCCGGTTGACGGACCAGAAGGCGAAGCGCGCGATGTGGTGCTGCTGCGCGTAGCCGAGGATCGTCCGGAAGTCGGTGGTGGTGACGGTCTCGCCCGGCTCGTCCGTCTTCCCGTTCATCGAGGAGACCCCGATGTGCCGGTGGGCGGCGTCGTCGTCGTAGCCGTAGGCGCTCTTCACGGCGGCCTTCAGTCCGTCGAGGGCGCTGACCGTGGCGGCGCCCATCGTGCCGCTGTGCCCGCCGAAGTCGAACGGCATGACGACCCAGCCGTCGTTGTCGAGACCCGCGGCGGCGCCGCGCTTGATGAGGTCCTTGCCGGTGGCGTCGGGGCCGGTCGGGGTGGTCCCCATGGTCACGTACGTCACGATGCCCGGATTGGCGTTCTTGACGATCTTCAGGGCGTCGACCACCCGTTGCCGCACGGTGGCATTGGAGAACTCGGTGTCCTCGATGTCGATGTCCAGCGCCTTGAGGCGGTAGGCGTTGATCACCTTCTGGTAGGCCCCGGCCAGCGCGGTGGCGCTGGTGCACTTCTCGCCGAGCTTGTCGCCGCTCCAGCCGCCCACCGAGACGACGATGTCACCGCCGGCCGCCCGGATGGAGTCGATGGCCTTCTGGTCCGAGCCGCCGGTCAGCGGCCGGTCCCCGTCCCACTTCGGGTTGCAGGTGCCGTCCGAGAGGACGAACGCGAGCGTGAACCACTTCACGCCGGTCGCCGCCATCACGTCGGCCGGCTTCTGCGGGTCTCCCCAGCCGAGGTACTCGTACGGTGCCGCGGCCATGGCGCCGGGGCCCGCGGCCCTGATGCCGGGGGCCGGGGAGCCGGGGCCGGGGGCGCCGTTCGCCGTGCCGGCGGTGGAGTCGGAGCGGGCCCGGTCCGCGTTCTCGGCGGCGGAGGCCTTCGGGAGGTGGCCCAGCAGGGGCAGGAGCAGACAGCTGAGGCCCGCGAGGACGGCCACCAAGCGGCGTGGGGGTGCGGCAGGGTGCACGGATGATCCCTTCCGGTTGCGGTGTTAGGAAAGGTTCCTAACCGACACTGCATAGGATTCCCTGCGGAGCTTTCTGTCAATGCCCCGCGTGGGCCCAAATCCCGGACGGGGCAATCGGGTTGGCCGGTGTGCGGGCAGCCCTGCGGGGCGGCGGGGATTCACCCCGCCGCCCCGGGCACGCCGGTCGTGCCACCTCCTGACGGGACGGTCCGGGCCGGTCAGACCAGTTGGTGGCCGCGCATGCCGGTGAGCAGGAGATGGGTGTCCCGCAACGATCCCGAGGTGTCTCCGAGCGACCGGTAGATGCCCCACTTGGGCCGGACCCGGTCGGCGAGGAGCGTGTCGACACCGGACTTCGACCTGTCGATGACGGTGCTCGACCCGTCCTTCAGGATCCAGCGGACCGAGCCCGACGTCCCGTCACCGATCGTGATCCGGAAGTCGACGTCGATCCACTTGTTCTGGAGCGGTTCGAGGTCGGTGCGGCCGACGAGGATGTCGGCGACGGGCAGCTTGAGCTCGATGGTCTGTACGCCGCTCACCCGGCGCAGGGACTGGACGACGATCGGCGAGGTGCCGTTGCCCGGCTGCTTCATCTGCATGATGTGGGTGAAGCTGGTGGTCGCCTTCAGCGAGTCGGGGATGTACATGCGGTACGTGACCCGCCAGGTCTCCCCGGGCAGCCACTTCAGGTACGAGCCGCTGCCGGTGCGCAGCCCGGTCACCTCCTGGCGCTGACGGTCCGTCGCGGTGTCCCGGTCGACGGTGTGCATGTTGAACCGGAAGTTGTCGCCCTCCGCGAAGATGTGCGGCTGCCCGGCCGGATGGGAGTCGGCCCGGTCGTCCTCGACGGTCTCGAAGGCGCCGAGTCCGTCACCGCTCGCCGAGGGGGACCAGCGCAGTTTCCAGCTCGCCGCGTGGGCGGTGGCGGGGAGCCCGGCGGTTGCGGCGACGGCGCCGCCGAGGGCCGCACCGAGCAGTGCCCGCCTGGAAGGGTTCGTCACTTCGACCTCGCTCGGAGTCGTTCGTTCGGGATCTCGGGAGTTGTCGCGCCGTACCACGGGGGTATCACGGGATTTCTCGCGCCGTTGCCGCGCCGTTCTCGCGCGCTCTCGCGCGTTCTCGCACCGTCGCCGCGTTCACAAGGGTGTCCGTTGTTCAGCGACGTGCTCAAGAGTCGCGTGCTGACGGGTCTCGGTCAACGGCCCGGACGAAAGAGGCCGGAGCAAAGACAGTGCGTCGAGGGGCGACGGCGCGAGCCCTCGGAACTTCGGGCGGCAGGGGGAATGTCTGGCGGCCGGTGATCGTTGACCACGGGAGTACCAACCGACGACGTAAGGATCGACCGCTCGTGAGCCAGGTCCCCTCCATCACTCTCAACAATGGCGTCGAGATGCCTCAGCTCGGTTTCGGCGTCTGGCAGGTGCCGGACGACGAGGCCGCGAAGGCGGTCGCCACGGCCATCGAGTCCGGGTACCGGAGCATCGACACCGCTGCGATATACGAGAACGAGCAGGGCACCGGCCGGGCGATCGCGGCCTGCGGTGTCCCGCGCGAAGAGCTGTTCGTCACCACGAAGCTGTGGAACAGCGAGCAGGGCTACGACTCGACACTGCGCGCCTTCGACACCTCGCTCGACAAGCTTGGCCTGGACTACGTGGACCTGTACCTGATCCACTGGCCGGTGCCGGCCAAGGACGCGTACGTCGACACGTACAAGGCGTTCGAGAAGATCCACGCAGACGGCCGCGCGAAGGCCATCGGTGTGTCGAACTTCCTCCCCGGGCACCTGGAGCGGCTGCTCGGCGAGACCTCCGTGGTCCCGGCGGTCAACCAGATCGAGCTCCACCCCCAGCTCCAGCAGGCCGAGTCGCACGCCTTCCACGCCAAGCACAACATCGCCACCGAGGCGTGGTCTCCGCTGGGCCAGGGCAAGGGCCTCCTGGAGGTCCCGACGGTCGTCGCGATCGCCCGCAAGCACGACCGCACGGCCGCCCAGGTGGTGCTCCGCTGGCACCTCCAGCTCGGCAATGTGGTGATCCCGAAGTCCGTGACGCCGTCCCGGATCGCGGAGAACCTCGATGTGTTCGGCTTCGAGCTGGACGCCGACGACCTGGCCGCGCTCGCCGCGCTGGACGAGGGCAAGCGCCTCGGCCCGGACCCCGCCGAGTTCAACGTCGGCGCCTGAGCCACGACGAGACGGACCGCCGCCCGGCTGCCGAGCCGGGCGGCGGTCCGCCACTGGACAGCCCTGGGGCTGAAGGGACCGGAACCATGAGCGGGGACACCGCACCCGTCGTCGCCGCGGGCCGCTATCAGCTGCGCAATGTGGCCAGCGGACTGCTGCTGGAGGTGTACGGCTCCGCCAAGGGCGGCGGCGCCCCGGTGCAGCAGGGCCCGGAGACCGGATCGGCCTCCCAGCACTGGCAGCTCTCGCCCGTGCACGAGGGCGCGGCGCTCCACTACCTGGTCAATGTCCACAGCGGGAAGCGCCTGGACGTCGCCAACGCCTCGACCGAGAACGGCGCCGTGATCCAGCAGTGGCGGGCCAACAACTTCGGCGCCCAGGAATGGCTGGTCGAGCGGCACCTGGAAACGCCGGGAGTGGTGACCCTGGTCAGCTTCATCAGCGGACTCGTCCTCGAAGTCGCCGACGGCAGCACGGCGGACGGCGCTCGGGTCCAGCAGTGGGAGGACACCGACTCCCTCGGCCAGTGGTGGCGGCTGGAACCGGTGCGGGACGCCACCGGCGCATAGGCCGGATACAGGCCCGCACGGGGACATGTGCGGCTGTGCGTAGTGCGGACCGCCGTCCCGGCGACCCTTCGGGGCCGTCCCGCCCCGGGCCGTCACTCGCCTGGGCCAAGACGACCCGCCGACCCCCTGGCGGCTGGCACATGGGCGGCGTCTGCCACGCCGACGCCACGTTCTGCCGCCCGGTCGCCGGGCCCCGCCAAGGGCCGTACCGGTCGGCTGGCAGAGCCTCGCCGTCCGGCTTTAATATGGCCTGGCAGGTGTTCGAACCTGTGGTTGCTCGTTCAGGTCAGGCTATCCGACCGGGTCGCCCCGGTCGGATAGCCTGAATGGAGCCCCGGCCCGATTACGGCGGGCCGGGGTTCTACGTCACCTGAGTGACTCGGATTTACCAGTCCTTGCCACCGCGGTCGTCGTCGAAGTGACGCTCGATCACCCGGAAGCTGCCCACGACACCGTTCTTGACCCACACACCGCCCTCGACGTGGCCCGGGTGCACCCCGTTGCTGTCGCTGTGCGGTCCGACGGTGGCGATGGGGGCGCCGTTGTCGCAGGTGACCCCGCGGAAGACCTCGACCGTGTGGCGGCTGTCGTTGCGGATGTTGAGGGTCTTGGAGCCGAGGCCACTGACCACGGTCACGCAGCCGCCGAGCTCGTCACTGTACGTCCGCTCGTTGATGTGGATGCGACCCTCGTAGTGGTCCCGGCCCCCGCCGTAGCCGCCACCTCGCTCGTTGCCGCCGCCCTTGCCCTCGTTGCCCTTGCCGACGTCGCCGCCGCCGAGAGCCGAAACGGGAGCAGCCTGCTGGACGGCCGGGGCCGCCGCCTGAGCCGGCTCGGAGGTGGCAGCCGAAGCGTAGGTGATGCCGGTGGCGGCGAGGGCCGCGGCGGCCGCGACGGCAGCCGTAACGATCGTGGAACGCGTAATCATGTCGCTTCTCCTGTCTCAGAGAGACCGACCGATGCGGTCGATCTGCGGATGAAATTACTGACGATCCGAATACGTGTCATTTCAGACACGTCGAAGGTCGACGCCCGAGCGCCAGTCGGGTTACATGAAATACGCGATATGCGATTTTCACATCATTAGATGAGTTCCAACTGCCCCTGCTCGTAGGTGGGTTGACTCGCCATTAGGCTGCACAGGGGACTTTCTGATGCCCACTCACCCCGGCGGCAGTGTGTCTTGCCTTGACACGGGCCGGGCAAGACACTGGTGCCGCAAATGCCCAGGTCAGCCGTCCAGCCAGCGCCTGAGGTCCCCGGTGTGCTCACCGACACGCGGCGGCCGCCGTTCGTAGCGCGGCGGGGTGCGGGACAGCCCGATGGGGTTGGCCACCAGGCGCATGGGGTCGTCGGGGTCCGCGTCGGCCGGTGTGACCAGCGGCGACAGGCCCAGGCGCTCGGCGAGATCGAAGGCGCCCGCGAGGTCGTTGACCGGGCCGCAGGGCACCCCGAGCGGGGTGAGCAGGTCGAACCACTCGGCCGCGGTGCGCGGGGCGAGCCGCGTGGAGATCTCCTCGGCCAGCGCGTCGACGTGTGCGACCCGGCCCGCGTTCGAAACGAACCGGGGGTCGGTGGCCAGCTCCTCGGCGCCCAGGCCCCGGCACAGGGCACGGAACTGCCGGTCGTTGCCGACGGCGACGACCAGCGGCCGGTCCGCCGCCCGGTAGACCTCGTACGGGGCGATGGACGGGTGACGGTTGCCGAGGATGCCCGGCACCTGACCGGCCAGGGTGTAGCCGCCTGCCTGGTTCACCATGCTCGACAGCAGCGAGGACAGCAGATCGACCTCGACGTGCTGGCCTTCACCGGTCGCGTCGCGGTGGCGCAGCGCCGCCATGACGCCCACGGCCGCGTGCAGGCCGGTGAGCACATCGACGAGCGCCACCCCTGTCTTGACGGGCTGCCCGGGTGCGGGCCCGGTGACGCTCATCAGCCCGCCGACCGCTTGCAGCAGCAGGTCGTAGCCGGGCAGCGCGGCGCCTTCGCCGGATCCGAATCCGGTCACCGAGCAGTAGACGATGCCGGGGTTGAGCGCCTCGGCCTGCGCGTAGGAGAGGCCGTGCCTGTCCATCGTGCCGGGGCGGAAGTTCTCGAAGAGCACATCGGCCCGGCGCACCAGTTCGTGGGCGTCGCGGCGCCCTTCCGGTGTGCCGAGATCGATGGCGAAGGACCGTTTGTTGCGGTTCACGGACAGGAAGTACGTCGACTCCCCATGGGCGTGCGGCGGCCCCCAGGCCCGGGTGTCGTCGCCCGCGCCGGGACGTTCCACCTTGATGACGTCGGCGCCCAGGTCCGCGAGGAGCATCGTGGCGTACGGGGCGGCCAGCACCCGTCCGAAGTCGGCGACCACGACACCCGACAGAGGACCGGGAACGGAGGTGTCCCCCGGACGTCCGTCGGTAACTCGCCGTTGCGACTGGGAAGTTGACGCGGCTTCTTGAGCGGACGGGGTGGCTGGGGTGTGCTGCATTCGGCTCCCTCTCGATGCGGCTTCTCATGCGCCGGGCCACTGATGGCCGCGATCGCGAAGCCTCATCCTGGGCATGCCGCACACCCCGTGCCAGTGGACGAGATGTCCTGTCCGGACACCCCGAACCACTCCAATCCGTCGATGGGCCGCCGGGGCGGGCGTCAGCCCCGTCGGCCCAGGTGCACGGTACGCACCGAGAGCAGGAAGACATCGGAACGCCGGCGCAGTCCGGCCGGGTCCTCGGGGTCGAGCAGCCGGTCGAGTACGGCGATGTCCTCGGCCGAGAGGTCGTCGGCGAACATCTCGCGGCGGCGTCCGATTTCGGCGACGACATGGTCGCGGGCCTGGCCGGGGAGCGGTGCCGGAAGGTCGAGCAGGAAGCTGCGGGTGCCCTGCGGCTCCAGCCCCACCGCGGCGATCAGGGCGCTCCAGTCCTCCGTCTCCCGCTTGGCCCCGGGCAGCGCGGCCCGCATGTTCTCGAACCGTTCCGCGTTGATCGCTTCGAGCCTGGCCTCCAGGCCGGGCCGCCCCATGCCGATGTCGCGCGGGAGGCGGCGGGGCTGCAGACCGCCCTCGGCCAGGGCCACCGTTCCGCCGGGCCGCAGCAGTGCGGCGAAGCCGGCGAGGACGGCGCGCTGGTCGCCCATGTGGTGCAGGGCGTTGCCCACCCAGATGAGGTCCGCCTCGCCCAGTCCTTCGAGGTCGTCGGGGATGTCGGCGTGCCGGGTGCGGACCCGGTCGCCGAGGCCGAGCTTTTCGGCCCGGGCGCGGGTGCGCTCCAGAAGAGCCGGGGTGGCGTCGACGGCGACGACCTCCGCCTCGGGGAACACCTCGGCGAGCAGGCAGGAGATCACCCCCGGTCCGCTGCCGATGTCGAGGACCCTGCGCACCTGCGGCGCCGTGGGGAGCCCGGCGATCCAGCGGGCGGCTTCCTCGTACTGCGGCCGGCCGACTTCGGCCTCCTGCTCCAGCATCGGCCCCATGACGTCCCAGTCGAGGTCGTCGTTGTCGTGGTGATGCCCCTGGGGAGCGCCGTGGTGGTGGCCCTGGGAGGTGTGCCGGTGATGACCGTGGTCGGTTCGCTGACTCATGGAGCCAGCCTCACCCCGCACCGACGTTCTGGCAAGTATTGTTGCCGGTTCGGCAACTCGCACACATGACGCGTCATGCCCCCTCACCCGGCGAACCATTCACGCGTGAAGCACTGCCGGATCAAGATCACCCCCGAGACAGGGCGGCGCACCGCCTCGGAGGCATTTTCCCTGGTGAGCGAGGCAGGCGAGGGGCCGGTACCGCGAGCATCACCCCCACACCGGCCTTAGCGCGCTAATTCATCGCCCAACAAGCTTGTGCGGCAACAGTGTTGACGCGTTATGGCCGAGCCCATACGGTGCACTCGCCCGCCCCCATCGAGCCGACGCCGGAGCGTACTCATGAAGCGCCGCACCTTCCTTGCCGGAACCGCCGCCGTGTCCGCACCGGCCGTCGCCCTGGCCGCGGCGGCACCCGCCGTCGCCGCACCCGCCCCCGGTGACGACGCCACCGCCGCCGCCGAGACCGTGCGCCTCGTCATCGACGGCACACCGCACGATCTGCCGCCGACCACACTGCACAACACCACCCTCGCGGCCACCGGCACGGCCGGACAGGCACGGGTCACCATGACCGGCCCGTACAGCGAGTTCTCGATGGCGTTCCCGAGCCCGTACGTGCCCGGCCTCGCCCGGGTGTCGGTGTGGCTCACCGGCGTCACGCCGAAGAAGGGCAACCTCTGGCTGAAGCTCTTCGACGGGGACAGCGAGGAGTGGGGGACGCTGGCCGGCAGGGTCGACCCGGCCGGTTTCGACGGGCGGACCCGGGTCACGTTCGAGCCGCAGCGGCTGGCCCGGATGACATGGAGCGGGAAGGGCGACGGCCGGCTCACCCACCCGCTGCGCCGGCTGGTGCTGGTGTTCTTCCCCGACGACAAGCAGTCGGCCGATCCGCTCGTGCTCGACATCGACTCCGTGGAGGTGGTCGGTGACGGCGGGCCGGTGGCCGGCTGGAGCCGGGCCGGTGCGCTGGAGCTGACCAGCGGCGCGGACCGGGTCCTCATCGACGATCGCGGCCGGCTGCTCGACTGGAGGTCCGGCGGCCGGGTCCAGTCCCCCGGCGTGCTGCCGCTCGCCGTGCACTACGACAACGGCACCGGCGTCTTCTCCGACGAGGCCACGGTCGATGTCACCCGGGTCGCCGCCGACGAGGCCAGGGTCGGCCTCACCGTGCCCGGCTTCTTCGCCGCCGAGCTGACGGTACGGCTCCGTGCGGGCCGTCTCGAACTGCGCCCCACCGCCGTCCGGAACCTCTGGTCCCGGCCCATCCTCAAGATCACCTGCCCCGAGGTGGCGTACCGGGTGATCCCCGCCGACGGCACCATGCTCGGCATCGCGCCGAAGTGGGGCGGGCTCGCCCACACCCGGTCGGTGCTCGCCGGTGGCTTCTACGCGAATTACGGCATGCCCACCGCGACCCACGACCTGATCCTGTTCGAGGAGGACGACTCCGCGCTCGGCGTGTACTCCGTACAGCCCGCGAGCGCGAAGCCCTACCGCCCGACGCAGTTCGGTTTCGTGGGCGCCCGGGCCCGTGAGGAGTCCCTGACCGGGCTGATGCACCGGCTGGACGCCTGGATCGCCCCCGGCGGGTCCGGGGGGCTGCCCGCGACCCGGCTGGTGGCCGGAGGCACCGCGTTCGACCTGTTCGCGGCCTACCGGGCGGACAACGGGATGGACTCCTGGCGCGGGCTGCCGGACAAGCTCGGCCCGCGGCTGAGCGCGGGGCTGCCCGACGCGGTGCACCTCAAGGTGGACCTGTGGCAGCCTACCGGCGGCACCTGGGCGACGGGCCGGCCGGAAGCGGCCCTCGAATACCTGCGTGCCGTGCCCGGCGGGCCGTACAGCGTGGAGCTGGCCAGCTACTACTCCGACGGGCAGCACGACCACCACTACCCGGACTTCCTCACCTTCGACTATCTCGGCGGGCCGGCCCAGTTCCAGCGGATCGTCGACACCATCCACGACGGCGGGCACTACGCCAGCGCGTACACCAACCCGACGTGGTGGCACCCCGACAGCCGGGCGGTGGCGGAGCTCGGCGGCGTCGAGCGGATCGGGATCCGCGACGGGCACGGCAAGCTGGTCACCAAGACCCACACCGACAACCTCGGGTATCTCATCGGCGGCTGGCGGAAGGCGCCCCGGGCGCTGATCCTCGACCAGCTCCGCACGTTCCGCGACACCTACGGACTGGACATGATGTTCCAGGACGAGATCGCGCGCCGGGAGTACGACTACTCGGCCGACTTCTGCGCGCCGCCGTACGCGTACGGCGAGGAGCTGGTGGAGCAGACCGCGCAGTCCGCCGCGATCCTGCCGATCGGCACCGAGGGGGTGGGCGGGGACCGGCTCTTCCAGACCCTGGCGTCGAGCCTCGGCTTCTTCCTCAACACCATGCAGGGCGACCGGGCCAACACCTACGACGGGCCCAACCGCAACGGCGTCGTCGTGCAGCAGTGGCCGCTCGGCACGGCTGTCATGCACGACAAGGTCGCGTTCTACCCGCACAACCTCGACCGGGGCGTCGACACCACCGAGAACCTGAGCTGGGCGCTGGCCTTCGGCCTCAATCTGCACTACCAGGCGCAGCACATGGAGCGGGACTTCAGGGCGGGGCGCGGATTCGAGATGCTCAAGGGCCTCTCGCTGGTCCAGCGACGGGTCGCCGGCCGGTACTTCGGGCGGCGGATGACCGGGTTCCGGTACCTCACCGAGGACCTGAAGGTGTCGCGGACGGTGTTCGACGGGGGCGTGGAGATCGTGGCCAGCCACGACATCCAGCCTCGCGCGCTGCCGCTGCCCGGCACCCTGGGCACGGTGACCGTCGCGCCGCACGGCTTCGTCGCCTCCGAGCACGGAACCCCGACGTACGCGCTGATCGACGACGCGCACCACCGGCCCGGCCACCTCGCGCGCTGGACGGGCGGCCGGTTCGTTCCCGAGCTCGCGTGGTACCCGGCGGATCTGGCGGGCTACCGGTCCGACACGATCCACGCCGACCTGCGGCTCACCGCCACGCCCTCCGAGCTCCCCGCCGCCGGCACCACCCGGGCGGCGCTGGCCCTCGCCGCCTGGGACGGCGCACCGGTCGACCTGAGCGGCGCGGACATCGAGTGGGAGATCGAGGGCCGGCCGATCGCACACCTGGTCACCGACGCCGACGGCAGTGTGTGGCTCGCCCCGGACCCCGGCGGTGCCACGGGCTGGGTCACGGTCCGCGCCGTCGTCACCCGGGACGGGATACCGGCGTACAGCGGCGTCGAGTTGGTCAAGCTCACCGACGGATAAACGGACGCGGACGGGTCCGGGGCGTTCAGGGGTACGCCGTCGTTCCGGACACACCGCCACCGATTGGACACCGGCATATTGCCGGTAGGCCTCCGGGCCCATAACTTGCGCTTATGGAGCTGGAGTTACGCCATCTGCGTACCGTACGTGCCATCGCCGACACCGGGAGCCTGACCAAGGCGGCCGCGGCCCTCGGGCTCGCCCAGCCCGCCCTGAGCGCGCAGTTGCGGAGGATCGAGAAGGCGCTCGGCGGCCCGCTGTTCGACCGGGACCACACCGGCGCCCGGCCCACGCTCCTCGGCGAGCTGGTGCTGGAACGGGCCCGGGTGGTGCTGCCCGCCGTGAGCGAACTCCAGGAGGAGGCGGTGCGGTTCGCCAATGCCTGGGGGACCATGGAGCGCTTCCGGCTGGGCGGCACGCACGGACCGCTGCTGGGCGGTCTGGTGGACCGGCTGGTCAGCGCGCACCCGGCCGCTCCCGTGTCCACGTACACCTCCTGGTCGGTCGGTGAGATCGCCGCCCAGCTGGTCGACGGCAGGCTCGACTTCGCGCTCATCGGCACGTGCGGTCAGAGCCCGCCGCCCGCGCCCGACCGGTTGACCTGGCAGGTGATCGGCATCGACCCGGTCTTCGTGATGCTGCCGGATTCCCATCCGCTGGCCGGTGCGCAGGAGCTCAGCCTCTCCGCCCTGGCGGACGAGTGCTGGGCGGACGTGCCGGGCGAGGGCTGCTTCGCCGACTGTTTCGTCGGCGCCTGCGCGCGGGCCGGGTTCAGCCCGGTCTCGGTGTACGAGACGGACACGGCGTCGGTCGTCCATCTCGTACAGGTGGGCCGGGCGGTCGGACTGTGCCGGGCCACGTTCCCGCCGACGCCCGGGGTGGTGACACGGCCGATCGCCGGCTCGCCGCTCAGCTGGCGCCATCTGCTGGGCTGGCATCCGCGGTCGGCGGCGGCCGGTGCGGCGGCGGGCGCGGTGAGCGGGCACACCAGGGCGGCGTACGCGGAGGCGGCGGAGCGCAGCGAGAGCTACACGCGCTGGCTCGCCGCGCATCCGCGGTTCGGGGCGGCGATGTGACATGTGACGGGTAGCGCGTCATGGGCCGCGCCCCGTGTGCCACTCCGGCTACCGCACCCCGTGTCCGTCGGCGATCGCCGCCACTCGCGCGGCCAGCTTCAGGTCGTTCTCGGTGACCACATCGCCCGCGTCGTGCGTGTTCACGGAGAGGGAGACGGTGTTGTAGCCGAGGGTCAGGTCGGAGTGGTGGTTCAGCTCGTCCTGGATCGCGGCGACGTGCGCGGTCAGCCCGAGGGCGGCGAAGTGGCTGTGGAGCCGGTAGGTGCAGGTGATCCGGTCCCCTTCCAGCGACCAGCCGGGCAGGTCGCCCAGACGGTCCTCGATCTCCTGCTGCGACAGCGGTGCGGCGGGCATACGGCGACTCCCTCATCGGCGAACGGTGCCGGTCGGCGGTGCCGGTGACGTTACGGTCTGGGTATGACGACTGTCGCGATTGACACGGGGGTAGGGCCGCTGCTGCGCAGCTGGCGGGAGCAGCGCCGGATCAGCCAGCTGGAGCTGGCGCTCCGTGCCGATTCCTCGGCCCGGCACATCTCCTTCATCGAGACGGGCCGCTCCAGGCCCAGCGAGGAGATGATCCTGCGGCTGGCCGAGCACCTGGAGGTCCCGGTCAGGGAGCGCAACGCCCTTCTGGTGGTGGCGGGTTATGCCCCGCACTACGCGCAGACGGCGCTCGACGACCCCGCGCTGGACGCACTGCGCGAGGGCGTGGAGCGGCTGCTCCAGGCGTACGACCCGTATCCGGCGATCGTCGTCGACGGTACGTACAACGTGGTCGCGGCCAACCGGGGCATGGCTCTGCTGATGGACAAGGTGGCCGAGCACCTGCTCGTCCCGCCGCTGAACGCCATGCGGCTCACTCTGCACCCGGACGGCCTCGCCCCGCACATCCGCAATCTGCGGGAGTGGCGGGCCGATCTGCTGGCCCAGATGGAGCGTCAGATCGCCCTGGCCCGTTCGGCGGAGCTGCGTGAGGTGTACGAGGAGGTCGCGGCCTATCCCGTACCGGAGAGCACCGGGTCCTGCGGCGCCGGGCCCGCTCCGTCCCTGCCGTTCGCGCTGCCGCTGCTGATCGAGCACGACGGAGTGGTGCTCTCCTTCGTCTGCTCCATCGCGACGTTCAACACACCGATGGATGTGACGGTGGCCGAGCTGGCGATCGAGACGTTCCTGCCCGCCGACCGGGCCACCGCCGACCATCTGCGCTCGCTCACTTCCTGACGACCGGAGCGGCCCACGGCGCCCGGGAGCGCGCCAGGACTGCCGCCGCGACGGTCACACCGGCCAGCACGGCCACGGCGATCAGCAGCGGAAGCCTCGGATGTCCGTGCAGTACGGCCATGGCGCCGGCGACCGCGCCCAGCATCATCGCGGCGGCCGAGAGCACCCGCCGTCCGGCCCGGCTGCCGCCTCCGCCGGCGAACCGGCTGTCGGAGAGGATGCCGGTGATGGTCAGGGTCAGCACGGTGGTGGTGAGATCGGGAACCGCCAGTGCCCGGGACACGGCGTTCTGCACACCGAGCCCCAGGCCGAGGAGCACGACGAGCGCGAAGCGGACCCCGCCGGTGAACGGGTGGCCGGAGGCCCCGGCGACGATCAGCGCGGCCAGGACGCAGGCGGTCTCCACGAGGAGCGCGTACAGCAGCGTCCGGCCGCGGTGGCTCAGGGTGCGGTGCACGATCAGGCCGCCGAGCAGCGCCCCGACCGCGAACGCGGCGAGCGCGACGAGTGACGCGGCGAGCGAGAACCCCGGGGCCCCGGCGATGGCGAAGCCGGAGAAGACCACGTTGCCGGTCATGTTCGCCACGAACACCCGGCCCAGCTCCAGATAGCTGACGGCGTCGACCAGGCCGGTGACGACGGTCAGGGCGAGCATCAGGGGCGGCAGCGGTCCATGACGGTCGTTCAGGTCCGGAACGACGGTGGACCATGCCTCACGCAGCAGGCCGGGCAGGGGCACGGGCACACTCCGATCACGGGGGCGACTGCTCGGAATTGTGCGCCCCGGCCCGGTGGAACACCACGACCGGCGCAGGTGCGCCGCCCGGCCCGGCGGGCGGGGCGGCGCACCTGCCGCTAGACGCGTGCTCCGTTGTCGAGCGGGTCGCGGCGCGCCGTTCCCGTACCGGACCGGCGGCCGGGGGCCCGCTTCCGGGCGGGCGGCGGCGCCTTGCTGCTCCGTTCCAGGACCAGGGCGGCCGGGACGGCGGTCATCACCGAGGAGTACGTGCCCACGCAGATGCCGATCAGCAGGGCCAGCGCGAAGTCCGCGAGCGAGTCACCGCCCAGCACGGCGAGTGCGGTGAGGATGAAGAGGGCGCCCATTCCGGTGTTGAGCGTTCTCGGGACGGTCTGCAGGACGGCCCGGTTGGCGACCTCGGCGACGGGCTGACGGCGGGCCTTCGCCCACAGTTCCCGCACCCGGTCGAAGACCACCACCGAGTCGTTGACGGAGTATCCGATGACGGTGAGGAGTGCGGCCAGGAAGATGCCGTCGACGGTGCGCCCCAGCCAGGCGAAGGCGCCGACCAGGATGATGACGTCGTGGACGAGCGCCGCGACCGAGCCCACCGCGAACGTCCAGCGGAACCTGATCGCCAGATAGGCCAGCTGGACGAGGACGGCGATGCCGAGCGCGATCAGGGCGTTGCGCCGGAGTTCGTCGCCGAGGCTGGGGCCGATGAGTTCGTCGCGGACCTTGGTGGTCTTGCCGCCCTCCTCCGCGAGGGCGGCGCGCAGGGCGTGTTCGCCGTCGTTGTCGAGCTTCCCGGTCCGTACGGAGAGGTCGCCCGCGCCCGCCGTGGTGACCTCGGCGTCACCGAAGCCCGCACCGGCCAGGGCGGTCCGGGCCCGTTCCACGTCGACGGGCTGGCTGGTCGAGTACTCCACGAGCCGGCCGCCGGTGAATTCGACGCCCAGGTTGACGCCGCGTACGAGGATGCCGAGGACGGCGACGGCGACCAGGGCCGAGGAGATCAGCAGCCAGCGGCGCGGGGACCGCATCAACCGGGGGTCGCGGCGGGTCAGCCAGGTGCGCACCCGGCCGGGGCCGGAGATGCCGTTGACGCCCCGGTAGTCGCTGACGAACCGGGAGCCCGCGGCGATCTCGGTGAGTGCGCGGGCGATGACGAGCGCGGAGAACATGGAGGCCAGTACGCCGATGGCGAGGGTGACTCCGAAGCCCTTCACCGGTCCCGAACCGAGGAAGAAGAGCAGCCCGGCCGCGATCAGTGTCGTCACGTTGGAGTCGGCGACGGCGCTCCAGGCGCCGCGGAACCCGGCGGTCAGCGAGGAGCGCAGCGAACGGCCCGGATGCTGGGTGTGCTCCTCCCTGGCCCGCTCGAAGACCAGCACGTTGGCGTCGACAGCCATCCCGATGGCCAGGACGAATCCGGCTAGGCCCGGAAGGGTGAGGGTGACGCCGAGGGCGACCAGGGCCGCATAGGAGATCAGTCCGTAGGCGGCGAGCGCGACGGCGGCCAGTGCGCCGAAGAGCCGGTACACGACGGTGATGAAGAGCGCGGTGGCGGCGGCGCCGATGAGGGCGGCCCGGGCGCTTGCGTCGATGGCGGCGGCGCCGAGCGTCGGGCCGACGGTCCGCTGCTCGACGATCTCGACGGGGAGCGGCAGGGCGCCGCCCTTGATCAGCAGGGCCAGTTCGCGGGCCTCGTCCGCGCTGAAGGATCCGGTGATCTGGGTGGAGCCGGAGGGCAGGCCGGCGTTGCAGCCGACGGAGGGCGAGACCTGCGGCGAGGAGATGATCTGCTGGTCGAGGACGATGGCGACGCGGCGCCGGTCGTCCTGGACCGGATGGCAGGCGGCTTCCCCGGTCAGCCGGGTCCAGTCCCGGCCCGCCGCCTTGTGGAAGTCGAGGGAGACGGTCCAGCCGGCACCCTGCTGGCCGTCGAAGGCGGCGGTGGCGTCCTTGACCCCGGCGCCGGAGAGCCTGGCCGGGCCGAGGTCGAGGGTGCGGCCCTGTTCGTCGGGGAGCGTCGGCCCGGCGCCGGACTTCTCGTCGGCCGGTGTGCCGGACGCGCCGGACTTCTCGCTTCCCGGCGTGCCGGACGCGCCGGGCTTCTCGTCGGTCGGCGTGCCGGACGCGCCGGGCTTCTCGTCGGCCGGCGTGCCCTGGCCCTGGACCGCGTGGAAGCTCAGCTGGGCGGTTCTGCCGATGACCTCGGCGGCCTTGCGCGGGTCCTGGACGTCCGGGAGTTCGACGATGATCCGGTCCTCGCCGGAGCGGGTCAGTGTGGGTTCGGCGACGCCGAGGGAGTCGATGCGCTGGCGGAGCACCTCCAGGGTGCGGTCGGTGCTCTCCCGGTCCGCCTTCGCGGTGTCCGAGTCCTTGGCCTGGAGCACCATTCGGGTGCCGCCCTGAAGATCGAGGCCGAGTCTGGGTGACATGGTCAGCGTGATGAGCACGGAGACGAGCAGCACGGCCGCAGCCAGAACCGCTCGCACCGTGGTGGCGCGAGTCATGGGTTTCCTCCGAGGGGGCGCCGGGCGCCCTCACCTCGGCGAGGACGGGACGGCGGTTCAGCGGGACGGGACCGGTGGCAGGACCGGTGGCCGGTGAACGGCCGTCCACGGAGGCCCGCGTACGCCGGGGAGCGTGACGCGGGAGCGGTCGGTGGCACGAGGGGGTGCGGCGGGGGCCGGGCGGTGGGGGCGGCGTGGCGCGTGGATGCCGGGCGCGCCGGGCGGCAGGAGGAGGTCGGGACCGGGCGGCGGGAGGTGGTGCGCGGTGCGGGCCTGGTCGCTGCCGGCCCGGGGCTGGGGACGGGGTGCGGGCGGCGGCTGGGCGCGGTGGTGGTCGGTGGCCGTGGCGGTACGGCTGCGCCGGGTGTCGTGGAAGGTGCCGGTGCGGGCGGTCCGGTCGGTGTGCTGGGTGGGCTGATGGGCGCCGGGTGTGTACGCGGCGGAGGGCGGCACCCCGGCGGACGGCCGGGCTGTGAGCAGGGATCCGGCGGTTGCGGGGGTGGAGCCGACGACGGTGAGGACGGCGAGGAGGAGCGCGGCGAGGAGCAGCCGGGCCGCACGCGCGGGGCCGGGGTGTGCCGGGGCGCCCGGCCGTGCCCTCGGGGGCACATTCCCCGGGGGCGGCCCCGGGAGGGGGGTCACCCGGTTTCGCCGGTCGGGGCCGGTGCGGTGCCGGCCCGGCGGAGTACGGAGCTGAGGACCAGGCCGGCGCCGCGTACGACCGCGGTTGCCGGGTCGTCGGCGGGACGGACCGGGACGCCGAGGCGGACCGCGATCCCGTCGGTGATGTCGGAGCGGGCGGCGCCGCCCCCGGTCAGCAACGGGCCCTTGCGCAGGGCTCCGAGGACGGCACCGTGCCGGTCCTGCTTCCACATCTCCGTGATCATGTCCAGCACGGTGCGGACGACGGCGGTGGGCGGCCGGGCCGGGTCGAGGTCGTCGAGCCCGGTCTCGGCCTGGCGGGCGTCGCGGACCTGCCCGTCGACGAGCACGGTCGCCTCGGTCAGCCCGGCGCCGATGTCGACGACGAGCAGCGGCCCGCCGGTCCGTGGCCCGGCGCATGCGGCGGCGGCCCTCGCGCTGTCGAGGGCGATGACGGTCGTCGGCCCCAGAGCGGCGATCAGTTCCGCCGCCTCGGCGCGGTGCCGGGCCCCGGCGAGAACGGGGTGGCTGACCACGATCACGGTGCCGGTGCGGTCCGTACCCAGGGCCGTGTCGGCGATACGGCCGAGCAGCCGGCCGCAGGACTCGGGGTCGACGATGCGCCCCCGCCGGACCGGACGGCCGGGCCCGTACTCCGTACCGGAGTCGTCGCGGACGTCGGTGTCGGCCAGGACACCGTGTCCGGGGACCCAGACGCGGGTGCGGGAGCTGCCGAGATCGAGGGCGAGGCCACGGGTGACACCCCGGTGGCCCCGGCGGGCGGACGGGCCGAGGCGTCGTCCCTCGTGCAGCGAACGCATCGTCCCTCCCCCGCCCTGCTGCCGCAGCCACGCATGCCACCCATGGACCCGCTGATAGCGAGGCATGGCCGAGCCCTCACTATGCAATAGGGAGGCAAAGAAAGCCACTCCCAGGCAAAATCCAAGGGCCGGGCCTGTCGTACGTCACACCTCCGACGGCAGGAAGACTGCGACCAGTTCGGCGAACTCGTCCGGTGCGGCGATCCGGACGCCGAGGTCCTCGGCCTTGGTGCGCTTGGATCCGGCCTTCTCCCCGGCGACCAGGAGCGAGGTGCGCTTGGAGACGCTGGACGAGGACTTCCCGCCGGCCCGCTCGATCAGCTCGTTCATCTCGTTCCGGGAGAGTTTCTCCAGTGCGCCGGTCATGGCTCCGGTGACCACCACGGTCATTCCCTCCAGCGGCAGACCGTCGCCCTCCCCGTCCCCGCCGACGGCAGCGGCTTCCGTGCTCTCCTCGCCCGGCTCGGGCGGCGGCGTCGCGCCGGGCTCCGTCATGTTCACCCCGGCGGCCACCAGCTTCTCGATCAGCGGGGCCAGCTCCACCAGCTCCGCGACGACACCCGCGGCCTTCTCCTTGCCGATGCCGTCGACCCGCTGGAGCTCCTCGGCGTCGGCCGCCCTGATCCGGTCCATGTCCGCGAAGTACCGGGCGATGCGCCGTGACATCGAGCGCCCGGTGCCGCGTACGCCGAGCGCGCAGAAGACCCGGGACAGCGGCTGCGTCCGGGCCGTCGCGATGGCGGCCAGGAGGTTGTCGGTGCTGGTCTCGCCCATCCGTTCCAGGCCCAGCAGTTGTTCCCGGTCGAGGGTGAACAGGTCGGCGAAGTCGGCGACCAGGCCCGCGTCGACGAGCTGGACGACCCGGGTCGCGCCGAGGCCCTCGATGTCGAGCTGGTCGCGGCCCGCCGCGTACGAGATGGAGGCGACGAGCCGGCAGTCGCGGCCCCGGACACAGCGCCAGCGCTGCTCACTGGTGTCTATCTCGGAGCCGCACTGCGGGCAGGCCTCGGGGAAGTCGATGGGCTTCTCGTCGCCCGTGCGCAGATGGGCGACGGGGGCCTCGATCCGCGGGATGATGTCGCCCGCCTTGTAGACCATCACCCGGTCGCCCAGGCGCAGATCGCGGCGGGTGATGTCGGCGGGGTTGTGCAGCGTGGCGTAGCCGACGGTCGAGCCGTCGATCTCGACCGGCTCCAGCACGGCGCGCGGCGCGATGATCCCGGTCCGGCCCACGTTCCATTCGACGGCCAGGAGCCGGGTGACCTTCTCGACGGCCGGGAGCTTGTACGCGATGGCCCAGCGCGGCGCCCTGGTCCCGGACCCGGCCTCGCGCTGGTCGGCGGCGAGGTCGGCCTTGATCACGATGCCGTCGATGCCGAACGGCAACGAGGCGCGCAGGGCCGCGATTTCCTCGACCCGGCTCTGCACCTCCTCGACGGTGGCGACGGTGCGCGGGGCGACGTCCGTGTCCGCCGCGGTGTGCACGCCGAGCCGGGCGACGTAGGAGAGGACCTCGCTGTGCGGGAGTCCGGCGAGCCGGTCGGTCAGCTCGCCGGAGTCGGGCAGCGGCAGGGCACCGTAGGCGAAGAACGTCATCTCCACCGTGTAGCCGCGGTCCTTGGCGCGGAGGGTGCCCGCCGCGCCGTTCCTCGGGTTGGCGAAGGGGGCGCCGCCGTGTTCGGTCCGTACGGCGTTGGCCTGCTCGAACTGCTCGGTGGTCATGAGGATCTCGCCGCGCATCTCGATCGTCACCGGCTCGGCGAGCTGCTCGGGCAGGCCCACCACGGTGCCGATCGCGTGCGAGACGTCCTCGCCCGCGGTGCCGTCGCCCCGGGTGATCAGCTGCTCCAGGCGGCCCGCCCGGTAGCGCGCCGCGACGGCGAGCCCGTCGAGCTTCGGCTCCACGCTCCAGGCGGTGACGGGGCGGCCTATCCGGCGCTCCAGGGACGCCGTCCAGGTGACGAACTGTTCGGCCGAGAAGACGTTGTCCAGGGACAGCATCGGAACGGTGTGCGGCACGTCCCCGGTCGCGGCGCCGCCCGCCACCTTGCCGGTCGGGGAGGCGTCCAGCATCTCCTCGGGGTGCTCCTGTTCGTATGCGGCGATCCCCCGCACCAGCCGGTCGTAGGCGTCGTCGTCGAGCGTGCTCTCGCCCGTGGCGTAGTACGCGGCGGCGGCCCGCGACGCCTCTTCGACGGCGGCGGCGTAGGCGGCGGTGTCGGCGAGCACGACAGCTGAGTTCGTCATGGCCCCCATCCTGCCGCCCACCACTGACAACGGCCCTCAGCCGACTGCCCGGACCGTTCCGTCCGGCTCGTCGGTGCCGCCCGCCGCGCCCGGTGACGGCACCGGGATCTGCGGGCCCGAGCACTCCCGCAGCCAGCGCCGCAGCACGCCGTGCACCTGTTCGGCGCCGACCAGTTCCGTGTCCGGGGGCACCGGCGCGGACAGCTCGGCCGGCCACAGCAGGAACGGCCTGGACTGCTCGCCGCCCAGGCCGCCGTGCGAGCCGATCTGTTCCTCGAAGGCGTGCACACAGCCCGTGGCACCGTCGTACATCGAGTTGACCATGATGTCGGCGACGTGCGGAAAGGTGTCGGTCCGGCGCACCGCCGCGGCCGCTCCGGGGCCGAACGGGGCCAGCGGCCCCTCCCCGTCCACCAGCTCCGACACCGGGATCTCCGCCCCTCCGCGCCCCAGCACCACCGATCCGTGCCGCTCGCTGCGGACCAGCAGAAAGCCGATGCCGGGGTGGTTGGCGAGGGTGCCGAGCAGGGCGGGGTGGCCGCGGTCGAGCTGTTCGCGCGAGGCGCGGCCCTCGATGTCGGGGAAGGAGATCAGGCCGAGGTTCCCGGAGGCGAGGACCACCGGGTCGGACGGGGTCGCCAGGGGCTCCTCGGCGCCCTCGCCGACCGGCCGGTGCAGGGCGATGCGTACCGCGTCACGCGCCTCCGAGCCGCTGCGGGTGCGCTGCGCCCGGCGGGACACCGGCAGCCCGCAGCCGGCCCGGACCAGGTCCTTGAGGGTCAGCCCGTACGCCCCCGCGAAGGTCTCCCCGGGGCTCTGCCCGTGGTCGGAGAGCAGCACGATCCGGTAGGTGCGCGGGGTGTGTTCGGCGACCTTGACGATCAGGGCGAGCGAGCGGTCCAGACGGGCGAGCACCTTCTCCGCGTCGCGGCTGTCGGGTCCGGAGTGGTGCGCCACCTCGTCGTAGGCGACCAGGTCGGCGTAGACGGCGGTCCGGCCGGCGAACATGTCCCCGATGACGGCGGAGACCACCACATCGCGTTCGACGACGGTCGCGAAGGCCCGGATGAAGGGGTACAGCCCGCCGCGCTTGATCCGGGGCGTGACCTTCCGCATCCGCGCCCGGGTCGACTGGCCGATCTCGCGGCAGACCTCGGCGACGAACGAGAGCGCGGTGCGCACGGCGTTGGCCGGGTCGGAGAAGTACGCGAAGTATCCGGCCCGGGAGCGGCGGCCCTTGCCGAACCGGGCCGCCATGGACAGGACGAGCGCCAGCTGGTCGGCGCCGCCGCTGAAGAGGTTGCCCCGGCTGGCGCCGTCCAGGGTGAGCAGTCCGCCGTCGTGGGTGCGCGCGACGGCCCTGCGCTGGAGTTCGAGGGCGCTGGCGGGTCTGCTGGAGACCATGACGTCGCCGGTCTCCTTCTCGTACCAGCGGAAGGCGGGGACGTCGTGGTTGCTGCCGTGCAGGATGCCGAGCTGGCTGGCCCCGGTCTGGCTGGACCAGTCGGTGCGCCACGGGGTGAGCCGGTGCCCCTCCTTGTCGGCCAGCCACCGCGCGACGGTCGGCATCAGCCCTTCGTCGGCGGCGCGGGCGAGCGCGTCGTGGCCGACGCCGTCGAGCTGGATGAAGACGGTGCCCGGCTGTCCGCTGCGTCCGCTGTCCGTGCCGGTGCGGCGCCGGCGGCGGACCGCCAGCCGGGAGAGCCTGCGCCGGTAGGCGTTGTCGTCGCGGACGGCGAGCGCGGTGGAGGTGGCCGAGGCGACGGCGGACATCACCGCCGCGACGACGACGGCCGTCTGCGGGTCGGCGGCGCCGCGCCCGTCCGGGATGAGCCGCAGGGCGAGCAGCAGCAGCGATCCGTTCAGGAAGAAGACGAGCAGCCCGAGGACCAGCGCGGGCACGATGAGCAGCGCCCGCACCACGACGGGCCAGACCAGAGCGGAGAGCAGACCGAACGCGCCGGCGCCCCAGGCGGCGGTGAACGCGGTCTTGGTTATGCTGTCGCCGTCGTCCGACTGGAGCTGGAAGTCCGGCAGAATCCCGGCGAGCGCCAGCATCGTGAGCGTCGAGACCGCCCACACCACGACCACTCGCATCAGGGCGCTGCCGGCTGCTCGCCATCGCCCGTCACTCACGCCTTTTCCACCTCACGTCCGGCCCCCGCCTTTCCGGGCCTCGGCCCCCAGCTTTTCACAGCGGGGCCGTGGACCTCCGGGGCCGGACCGTCAGCAGCCGTCGTAGCCCGCGGTCGGCATGGAGAGTCTGCGGTGCACGCTCGCCTTGGTACGGGCGTTGTACGGCGGCTCGTCCAGCCCGGCGAGCTCCAGGCGCACACCGCGCCGCTCGCACTCGGCGGCGAACTCCGGCACCGAGGTGAGGGCCCGTGCCAGAACGCGGTCGTTGGCGGCGACGAAGACCTCGACGTCGCCGCTCTCGACGTCGGACCACAGGGCGTGGTGGTCGGGACGCAGTCCGTAGAGCCGCAGCTGCCGGGTGACGACGTAGCCCTTGTCCGCGGCCCAGCGGGCGCACATGTCCTGCTGGCTGCGGGTGTCCACGAGGAACGGGTCGCTGTCGAGCTCTTCCAGCGGTGTGAGGCTGGCGATGGCCGCCACCCTCACGTCCGTCACGTCCCCCATGGCCGTTCCCCCCGTGCTAGGCGTAACGGCGACCCTACCCTCCGCTCCGCCGCGCAAAAAGGCGCGTGCCGGGTCGGGAGGAGTGCGGGGCGCGGGCCCGGGACACCTGCGCGCCCCCAGCCCTTAGGCTCGATGCCGGGGACAGGATTCGAGAAGCCCGGGAACGAGGAGGGATCGCGTGCCGGTGGAAGTCACCTGGTGGGGTCATGCCACCTGCACGATCGAGGACTCCGGGGTCCGGGTGCTGACCGATCCGCTCTTCGTGCGGCGCATGGCGCATCTGCGGCGCCGCCGCGGTGAGCTGCCCGGTCCCGAGGCGACGGTCGCGGATGTCGTGCTCGTCTCGCATCTGCACTCCGACCATCTGCATCTGCCGTCCCTGGCCAGGCTCGCCCCCGGCAGCAGGCTGATCGTGCCGGTGGGCGCGGTGCGCTCGGTGCCGGGACTGCGGATGCTGCGTTCGATGCGCGGGCTGCGGATCACCGAGGTGGCCGCGGGTGACGAGGTCCGGGTCGGCGAGGTGCGGGTGCGGGCGGTTCCGGCGATGCACGACGGCAGGCGGCTGCCGATGGGCCCGCATCGCTCCCCCGCGCTGGGCTTCGTGGTCGAGGGCGAGGCGCGGACGTACTTCGCCGGGGACACCGGGCTCTTCGACGACATGGCCGAGGCCGTCGGCCCGGTGGACGTGGCTCTGCTGCCGGTCGGCGGCTGGGGCCCTTATCTGGGCCACGGTCATCTGGACGCGGGCCGGGCGGCGCAGGCGCTGACCCGGCTTGCACCGCGGTCGGCCGTGCCGGTGCACTACGGCACGTACTGGCCGATCGGCATGGACGGGGTCAGGCCGCACGAGTTCCACTCGCCGGGTGACGAGTTCGTCCGCAAGGCGGCGCTGCTGGCGCCGGAGGTGTCCGTGCACCGGCTGTCCCACGGCGAGCATGTGCGGCCGGAGGCCGCCAGGTGATCCATCAGGTGGTGGGGCAGCTGCCCCCGGAGTCGACGCAGCAGGCGGTCGGCTATCCGTCGCTGTTCCTGCTGGTGGCACTGGGGGCGCTGGTGCCGGTGGTGCCGACGGGCGCGCTGGTGAGTTCGGCCGCGGTGGTGGCGCTGCATCAGTCGTCGCCGTTCTCGCTGCTGATCGTCTTCGTGGTGGCCTCGGCGGCGGCGTTCCTCGGTGACGTCTGTCTGTACTGGCTCGGTCAGCGCGGGGTGCGGTCGAGGAACGGCTCGAAGTGGCTGCGGACGATCCGGGACCGGGCGGCTCCGGAGCGGCTGGCGCAGGCGCAGCGGAAGCTGGACGAGCACGGTGCGACGGTGCTGGTGCTGTCCAGGCTGGTGCCAGCCGGGCGGATTCCGGTGATGCTGGCGTGCCTGCTGGGCCGGATGCCGCTGCGGCGGTTCGCCCGTGGCGATGTGCCGGCGTGTCTGGCGTGGGCGGCGACGTACCAGCTGATCGGGATCCTGGGCGGTTCGCTCTTCCCCGAGCCGTGGCAGGGGGTGGTCGCGGCGGTGGGTCTGACGCTGCTGGTCAGCGGGGTGCCCGCGGTGTGGCGCAGGACGCGGGCGAGGTTCAGCCACTGATCGTGCGGGGTGCCGGTTCCAGTACCCGCGAGGCGCCGATCGGCAGGTCCCAGAGCCGGTCGCGTGGGTGTCCGGCCCGTTGCCAGGCGGTACGCAGCCGGGTCAGCGGTTCGAGTACGGGTTCCGCGGAGAGCAGGAAGGTGGCCCAGTGCATCGGCGCCATCGCACGGGCGCCGAGGTCCTCGTACGCCTGCACGGCCTCCTCGGGATCGGTGTGTACGTCGCCGAGCCACCAGCGCGGTTCGTACGCGCCGATCGGCAGAAGGGTCAGGTCGATCCCGGGGTACCGGCTGCCGATCTCGCCGAACCAGTGCCCGTAGCCGCTGTCCCCGGCGAAGTGGATCCGCTGCGCCCCGGGGCCGGGGGCGGTGATGATCCAGCCGCCCCAGAGGGAGTGGCAGGTGTCGGTGAGGGTCCGCTTGGACCAGTGATGGGCCGGTACGAAGTCGAAGCGGACCCCGTCGAGCTCGGCCGATTCCCACCAGTCGAGTTCGGTGACACAGGTGAAGCTGCGCCGGCGGCACCAGCGGCCGAGTCCGGCGGGGACGAGGAGCGGGGTGTCCCTGGGCAGTCTGCGCAGGGTGGGGGCGTCGAGGTGGTCGTAGTGGTTGTGGCTGATGACGACGGCGTCCACGGGCGGCAGGTCCTCCCAGCGGACGCCGACCGGGGTGATCCTGGCCGGGGTCCCGAGGATGCGGCGGGACCAGACGGGGTCGGCGAGGACGGTCAGTCCGCCGGTGCGGATGATCCAGCTGGCGTGCCCGGCCCAGGTGACGGACGTGGTGCCGTCGGGGGTGGCCGGCAGGGGTCCGGGGGCGTACGGGAGGCGGTCGATGCCGCGCAGGCCCTCCGCGTTGGGCCGCAGGGAGCGCTCACGGGCCAGTCGGGACATGCCCATGACACTCGGGAGCGGTGCGGTGAGCCGGTCCGCGAAGCTCCTGGGCCAGGTCCGGACCTCGCCGAGCGGACGCGGTGCGACGATCCGGCCGTGCGGGGCGCGGTGCGGCTGCGGCTGCGGCTGCGGCTGCGGCTGCGGCTGTGCGGTCCCGGAGCGGGAGCTCTCGGTCTGTTCCGTCATCGGGATACTCCCGTCTCGCAGTTCCTCATCGGAGTTCGTCGAGGGCCGTTGCGAAAATGCTCAGGGCCTCGGCCACATGAGGCAATTCCAGGGGCGCCACAGCGGTGAGGGACTCCAGTTGCTGCTGCGGGGTCGACCCCAGCAGCGTCCCGGTGCCCAGCCGTACCCGCAGCGCCCCCAGTTCGTCGCCGAACCGGTGCCCGCCCGGCGTCGGCGCGCCGAGACGTTCCGTCAGGTACTCCTCCAGTTCCAGCGAGTCCGTGACGCCGCGGCCGGCCAGCCGGGACCTGAGCGGGCCGAGATCGGCGTAGAGATGCCGGCCCGCCTGCGGGGGCCTGGCCAGCGCGCCCGCCGCCAGGACCGCGCGGTGGGCCGCGGCGGCGATCCGCGCCTGGAGCGCGGCGGCCCGGCGGGCCCGGTCCGTCACGGCCTCCGGTTCGCGCAGCGCGTGGGCGGCGGCCATGGCGACCGGCCCCGCGACGAGCGCGCCGAGCGCGGTGAGGATGTCGAGCGTACGGGCGTGGCGCACCGCCGCCCGTTCGGTGTCCGGGAACCGGGCGACCGCGACCGGCCAGGCGGACGGGGTCAGCGCGCCGGCGAGATCACAGACGACCGTGACGTCGTCGGGGCACATCTCGGCGGGGCTGAGCAGGACCGTGTCGTGCGGCCGGTGCAGGGTGTCGCGCCAGGTCTCGTCGCTGACGACGTGCAGCCCCTCGGCGATCGCCGCCTCGCAGGCCTCGCGGACCAGCTCCGGCGGGGCGACGGTGGCGGTCGGGTCGTCGACGACGGAGATCAGCAGCAGCCGGGGCCTGCCGCCCTCGGCACGGACCCTGCGCACGGTCTCCAGCAGCGCGTACGGGTCGGGCACGCCACCGCACTCGGCCGGGGTCGGCACATGGTAGGCGGGCCTGCCGAGCAGCCGGGCCTGCGGGATCCAGGTGGCGGGGCAGGGGCGCGGCATGAGTACGTCGCCGCCGTGCGCGGCGATCAGCGCGAGCAGCAGCGGCGAGGCGCCCGGGGCCGCGGCGACGCGCTCCGGGCTGCCGGGCAGCCCGCGCCGCTCCCAGTAGGCGGCCGCGGCGGTGCGCAGGGCCGTGCCGCCGCCGGTCGGTTCGGGCTCGCCGCGGCCCGCCGCCGCGGCGAGCACCTCGGCCAGTTCGGGCAGCACCGGCAGCCCGGGGTCGGGGGCGGGCGGCCCGTACCGGACGGGGCCGCGGTCCTCGCGTACGGAGCGCGCGCCGCCCCGTCCGGGCCGCTCGGTCCGCTGCCGCGCCATCCGGGCCTCCTTCGCCGCCGCCCCGTCACCCTGTCGCGCCGTCGCGCACTCAGGGCCCTTTATACGAGGGTTCGGCCGGCCGCGCCCGCCGGAAGAGCGGCGGAGCACCGATGACGCGGGATCAGCCGGCGAAGGGCGTACCGGGCAGTCCGCGCCCCGCGCCGGGCAGCACCAGCAGTGAACCGGACAGCGGATGCGGGGCGGTGAGCCCGGTACGGGCGGTGGAGATGTACAGGTCGTCGAGGTCCCGGCCGCCGAAGGCGCAGGCGGTCGGGCGCCGGACCGGTACCCGGGCGATCCGGTCCAGGGTGCCGTCGGGCGTGTACCGGCGCACCGCGGCGCCGTCCCACAGGGCGACCCAGACGGCCCCTTCGGCGTCGACCGTCAGCCCGTCGGGGAAGCCGGCGCCCTCCTCGACGGTGGCGAACGGGCGCCGGTTGACGGCGTGTTCCCCGTCGAAGTCGAAGACGTCGATCCGGCGCGTGGGTGTGTCGATGAAGTACATCAGCGATCCGTCCGGGCTCCAGCCGATGCCGTTGCCGCACGCCACGACGGGCAGCACCGCGGTCACCGCGCCGTCGGCCGCGACACGGGTGAGGCTGCCGCCGTCCGGGGCACCGTCGTAGCGCATGCTGCCCGCCCACAGCGCCCCGTCCGGCGCGACCGCCGCATCGTTGCCGCGCCGGCCCGGCACCGGGTCGTGGACCAGCCAGCGGAAGGCGCCGTCGGCGTCGTACAGGCCGATGCCGTCGCGGAGATTGACCGCGAGTCCGCCGCCGGCGCGCGGTTTGGCGGCTCCGACGTGCTGTTCGGTCGCCATCACCGTACGGCGGCCGCTCACCGGGTCGTAGGTGTGCACGCGCGCGGAGACGATGTCGACCCAGATCAGCCGGCCGGTGGCCGCGTCCCACGTCGGCCCCTCGCCGAGTTCGGCCTGCTCATGTACGGCCACGTCCACGTGCGGTGCGTTCACTTCTGCCTCTCACGCCGGAATATCGAACACACACTAGAACACGTGGTGCCGCGTGACATGCGGCGCTCGCCCCGTCCCGGCTCCGGTAAAGGCCGGGAGCGGCGTGCGCAGCCGGTCAGCCCAGCGGTGGCACCGTGTTCCGCACCGGGGCGACCGGTGCGGTCATGTCGAGCAGGAGCAGGGCATCGTGGTCGGGGCTGCCGGGTTCGGCGGTGTAGACGCCGATGCGTTGGCCGGGGGTGCCTTCCACGTGCAGGGACTGGGACGTGAGGGTGATCGTGCCGACCTTCGGGTGCTGGAAGGTCTTGGCGGCGGGCTTGCGTCCGGTCACTTCGTAGCGCTCCCAGAGACCGGCGAAGTCGGGGCTCTTGAGGAGGAGTTCGCCCACGAGCCGGGTGAGGTCGGGGGCGTCGGGAGCGGTGCCGGCGATGGCGCGCAGACGGGCGACGCAGGCGGTGATCTGGCGGTCCCAGTCGGTGAACAGTTCGCGGGCGGCCGGGTGCAGGAACAAGTAGCGCGCGAGGTTGCGCTGTTTTACGGGCCAGTCGTCCAGGCCCGTGTACAGGGCGAGACCGCCGGGGTTCCAGGCGAGCATGTCCATGCTGCGGCTGATCACGTAGGCAGGGTTGGGGCGCAGGGACTCCAGCAGCAGCTTGAGGTGGGGCCGCACGGTGCGGCTGGGCGCGGGCGGCGGCTCGGGGGCGTAGCGGGCGGCGCGGGCGGCGAGTTCGCGCAGGTGCTGGTGTTCCTGGTCGTCCATGTGCAGGGCGCGGGCGAGTGCGTCGAGGACGGCGGGGCCGGGCGGGTCTCCTTGCCGCGCTCCATACGGACGTAGTAGTCGATGCTGATGCCGGCGAGGGTGGCCAGCTCCTCGCGGCGCAGGCCGGGGGTGCGGCGGATTCCCGCGCCAACGGTGAGGCCCACGCGTAAGGGGTGAGCGGCCGCCGACAGCACGGTCTCTGCCGCTCGCCGAGCAGTTCGGCTTCTCCGGTGGGACCGTCGTTCCTCTCACCACGCACGCCCGGCCTGATTCCGAGCGGTGCGGCCGACCGGGGCGCCCGGCCGCACCCGGGCCGGGCTCAGGCCCGTCGGCCGAGCATCGCGAGCAGTCGGGTCTGCGGGTCGGCGTCCGGCGCGGTCTCCACGGGCGCGTCGAACAGTCCGCTCCCCGAGAGGTCCTTCGCGTACGGCCCGACCTCGCGGCGGGTGAAGTCGACCAGCCGGGCGGGCAGCCGCTCGTCGGCGCCGATCGCCCGGGCCAGGTCCCAGGCGTGCACCACCGCGTCGGCCACCATCTGGGCGCAGTAGGCGTCGGCGGCGGTGTCCCCGTACGAGAGGTTCACCGTCCTCTCCAGCGCGCCCGGCGCCTCGAACGCCCTGCGCGCCCCGGCCGCCGCCCGGTCCCACACGGCCACGGGGTCCTCGCCCAGCACATCGCCCGCGAAGGCGTCGCCGACCTCGGCGACGGTGCGGCCCTCGGTGACGAGCGGCGGCACCCAGAGCTGTTCGGAGGTGAGATGGGCGACCAGGTCCCGGACGGTCCATTCGGTGCACGGAGTGGGCGCGGACCACTGGTCCTCGCGCACCGCGTGCACCCGGTCGGTGAAGAGCCGGAGCGCCTCGCCGTGGCGTTCGAGGAGTTCACTTGCGGAGACAGATGCCATACGTCCACTCTTCCCGGCCCGGCGCCCGGGCGCGAGCGGGAGTTGCCCATATGGCAAGACGCGTATCTCATACTTCGACACTCCGGCGTACGGTGACGGGTACCGATCAGCGCTTCGCGGCCCGCGGTCGCGGCCGCGTTCCGAGAAAGGATCCACGGCCATGCCGAAGGAGACCGCCGTCTACACCCACGGCCACCACGAGTCGGTGCTGCGCTCGCATCGCTGGCGCACCGCCGCCAACTCCGCGGCCTATCTGCTCGACGAGCTCCGCCCCGGCCTTACCGTGCTGGACGTGGGCTGCGGCCCGGGCACCATCACCGCGGATCTGGCCGCGCTGGTGGCCCCCGGCCGGGTGACCGCCGTCGACACCACCGAGGAGATCCTGTCCCGGGCGGCCGAGGCCGCGGCCGAACGCGGCCTGGAGAACGTCGAGTTCGCCACCGCCGATGTGCACGCCCTGGACTTCCCCGACGACTCCTTCGACGTCGTCCACGCCCACCAGGTCCTCCAGCACGTGGGCGACCCGGTGCAGGCGCTGCGCGAGATGCGGCGCGTCTGCCGCCCCGGCGGCGTCGTCGCGGCCCGCGACAGCGACTACGCGGCGATGGCCTGGTACCCGCAGGTGCCCGGCCTGGACCACTGGCTGGACCTCTACCGCCAGGTGGCCCGCGCCAACGGCGGCGAGCCGGACGCGGGCCGCCGGCTGCTCTCCTGGGCCCGCCGGGCCGGTTTCACCGACATCACCCCGACCGCCGCCAACTGGTGCTTCGCCACCCCGGAGAGCAGGGCCTGGTGGAGCGGCATGTGGGCGGACCGCACGGTCGGTTCGGCGTACGCGAGGATGGCCGTCGACGGCGGCCGTGCGAGCACCGGGGAACTGGCGGAGATCGCCGCCGCATGGCACGAGTGGGGCGCGGCGGACGACGCCTGGTTCATGGTCCCGCACGGCGAGGTGCTCTGCCGGGCCTGAGCACGCCGCCCCTCCGCCGAATCGATCACACGCCCATGTGCCGCCAACTACCCTTGTGCGCATGGACATTCTGGGAACCACGCTGCGTATCTGCGTCGACGACCTGGAGGCCGCGGTGGCCTTCTACGAGGACCTCACGGGCAGTTCGGCGCTCCGTTTCGAGCGCGGTGGGGTCTCGGTCGCCGCGATCAGCTGCTTTCTCCTGATGAGCGGCCCGGAGTCGGAGCTGAAGATCCTGCGCAAGGTGACGGCGACCATCGCGGTCAAGGACGTCGACGACGCGCACGCCTCCCTCAGCCGGGTCGGCGCCCGGATCATCGCGGGTCCGGTGCCGACGCCGGTCGGCCGCAATCTGATCGCGGTGCACCCGGACGGATCGGTCTTCGAGTACGTAGACCGGGTGCCGTCCGGCCGGTGAGGGCCGGACGGCACCGGTGCGGGACCGTCAGCGCTCGGGGCGCATCCGGAAGTTGTACCGGTCGGGCAGCGGCTCGTCCGTGATCCCGGCCCACACCTCGTCCAGGATCTGCGCGCCCTCACGCAGATCCTCGACCTCGAAGCCCTCGTCGAAGACGGCGCGGGCGGCGGCCCGGTCGTCCTCGGCGATCAGCAGCCGGGCCTCCAGCAGACGGAACCGGCCACGCTGCCGGATCGCGGGCGGCAGGGCGGCCCATACGGACCGCGCCGCCGCGGGGCGCCCGGCCGTCAGCAGTGCCTCCAGCGCCTCCCGGCCCAGCGCCGCCGCGGCCGCCGTCCATGCCTCATCCTCGTCGCGGCGCTCCGCGCACAGGTTGTCGAACGCCTCGCCGTAGAGATCCGCGGCCCGGTCCCGCTGCCGGCCCTCCTCGGCGGCGACCGCGAGACACCGCAGCAGCGGCCAGCGGGACGGGGCGAGCACCAGTCCGCGCTCCCAGCTGCGGACCGCCTGGGCTCGGTCGCCGGCATGCCACTGGGCGACGCCCAGGTGGTATTCGGTGAGGGGTTCGGCGGGGGCCGTCTCCAGCATGTCGCGCCAGTGCGGGGAGACCATGGAAGGGCCGGGCGGGACCGCCCGGCGCGGCTCGGGGAAGGTGCCCTGGTCCAGCAACTCCAGCCAGGGCTGCTGCTGTTCACCGAGGGTGGAGTCGGCGAACGGGGTGCCGGGAAGCTCGTACTTGCCCCGCCTGACCTCCAGCGCGCCCCAGCCCGATCCGGTGGCGAGCGACTCGCCGGGTTCGGTGTCGGCGAAGGGGCGCCAGGCGTCGTGGGCGGCCTCGACATCGGCCCGCGGCAGCACCTCGGCGAGCCGCTGCTCGGTCTCGGCGCGGGCCGCCGCCCAGTCCTCGCCGTGCACGGTGAGCGGGTCCGCGGACAGCGGCCCGTACGACTCCAGCCAGCTGAACTCGGCACCCGGTTCGAGGGGGACGTGCTCCAGCTGGGTGCGGGCGAGCCCGGCCTGGATCTCTGCGTATCCGACGGTGCCGGGCTCGGTCAGCCACTCCTGCCAGCGCCGCCCGCCGGCGCCGCTGCCCCAGAGGAACAGCTTCCGGCCGCGCAGCAGATCGGTCGACGTCTGGACGAGCCCGTGGCCGTCCTCGTCGAGCGAGGCTATCCAGCGGCGGGCGCCGTCGGGCACCTCGTAGAAGTAGTCGGCGGGGAATTCGCCGCGCAGCGGGTACGTCCGGTCGACGGAACCGGACACCGGGACCGGGACCCGGGTCAGGGTCCGTTCGTACCCGAAGTGCCAGGCCTCGTCGGCGGGGGCGAGGACGCGGGTGCGTTCGCCTTCGGGGACGGCGATGTTGGACCACCAGTACACCGGTGCGGTGTTTTCGTGCGGATTGCGGATCCGTACGCCGACGTGCAGGAAGTCGGAGTCCTCCGGCAGCCACAGGTCCACCTGGAACGGCAGGTCGCGCAGCCGCTCCCACTCCCAGAGGCGGACCATCTCACCGCCGTCGGGCGCGGGGACCCGGGCCGCGTGGAGCGGAGCGCAGGACAGCGCGGTGTGGCCCGTGGCGCCGATGTTCCATTCGATTCCGCCGGAGAACCAGGCGCCGTTGAGCGCGAAGTCGGCGGGCTGCAGAACGGGGTTGCGGTAGAGGAGTTCCCGGCCGGTCGGCTTGTGGTGGAGGGAGTGGACGCGGCCGCCGAGACCGGGCAGCACGGTGGCCCGCAGCCGGTCGTTCTCGATGACGATCGCGTCGAGTGCGGTGGGGGTGCGCTCGCGCCCGTAGCCGTCGAGGATGCGTGCCGGCAGCACGGTGGACAGCGGTTGAAAGCCGATCTGGCGTGCCATGTCACGTGGCAGTGCGGCCCGGTCGCGTTCGTCGACCACATGCGTCTCGTCGAGCGGCCGCAGCGCGGGCAGCGGATTCTCCGGGCCCAGCGGCCCGGCGGGCAGAGTCAGTACGGTACGTCGCACGGTCGTGGCCAAGGCAACCTCGCTCCCTCGCGCGGGCCGCCACAGGTCCGGGCGCCCCCCGATGACCATGGAACACGCTCGACAACGCCCTGGCCAGGGGCTTCGCCGTCAGACTTCGGCAAATACCCGGCGGAGGCGTTCCCCGGGGCCGGCTCCCGATAATTCGGGTGCGCAGCGCCCACGCCGCCGTAGCCTTGGCCCTCGACGGGATCAGTGGCATCGGCCGACGCGCCGTGCCCGAACGGAACGCGGAGCGGAACACGATGAGCACCCAGCACACCTACCGAGTGATCGTGCGCGGCACCTGGGACGGTCCGACGGACGAGGCCCGTGCCCGGCTGCTGTCCGAGGTGGACGATCACGGCCTGAGTGCGATGCAGTTCACCGAGGAGGGCTCGCTCACGTACGACCGCGTACTCAAGCACTTCAGCTTCCGGTACGTGGTCGTCTGCGATGCCGAGGACGGCGAGGAGATGGCGGCCGCGATCGCCGAGGACCGGGCCGAGACCTACCTCGACGAGCGCGGGTACGGGCATGGCGCACTGCGGTCCACGGTGACGGACATGGACACCATGAAGATCAATTACAAGGGGCGGCGCGGCTAGGAACTCCCGTTCGGATCACGCCGGGCTCGCGGGGTCCGCGGAAGCCGTCATCGTGGTCGTGCTGTGTGTGGTCGTCGCGCCGCCGGCCACGTTGCTGATCCCGTCGTACGCGCCCGGAGTGCCCGTCTCACCGGGGTGACGGCCTGATCGATCTCCCCAGCTCCCCTTGAGCCCCGGGGCAGTGAGGCGGACCCGCGGCCGAGGTGGACCCCCGTGGCGCGGATGCGGCGTCCGGCCCGGAGCCGGCGTCCGGCAGCACTTCGCCCCGCCGGAGGACCGGCGGGGCGAAGTCCTGAGGCCGGGCCCCGGGGTTCGTGGGCTACTGGCCCGCGGCCTTCTTCCGGCGGAGGAAGAACACGGCGCCGCCGCCGATCACGACGAGGGCCGCCGCGACACCGGCGATCATCGGCGTGGCGGAGGAGCTGCCGGTCTCGGCGAGGTCACCGTCGCCGGTGGAGGAGCCGGTGGTCGAACCACCGGTGGCCGGGCTTTCGGACGCGACCGGGGAGGGCGACTCGGACGGGGCCACGGTCGGCTTGGTGCCCGGGGTCGCCGTCTTGCAGTCGAGGACGCCCTTGAAGCTCTTCTCGAAGCCGTTCGGGCCGGTGACGGTGAAGTCGTAGGCCGCGTCCTCGGCGACGGGGACCGTCAGCGTCTTGGTCCCACCGGCGGGAACGGTGTACTTCGTGCCCTTGAGGTCGAAGGTCCAGTCCTCGTCACCCTCGTTGGTGGCGAGGACGCTCACCCCGCCCTTCACGCAGTCGTTGGCGACCGAGACGGCCGGGACCGCGCCCTTCTTCGCCCATGCGGCGGTGGCCTTGGCGGTGACCGACGAACGGCTGGAGCCCGCCAGGATCAGCGTCTGGCTGGGGCCGTCGATGCTGACGAAGGCCCGCCCGAGCGGCACTTCGGTGCCGGCCCGGGCGATCAGGTCGGTGGTGCCGTCGGCGGTGCCGGCGGGCACGTCCAGGAAGATCTGGGCGCCGTCGGCCGCGGACTCGACCGGCTTGCCGTCCTTGTCGACGATCCGGGAACCGGCCGGGGCACCGGGGGCCAGGGAGAGCGTGGCGGCCGACGAGTTCGTGCCGACGGTGATCGGTCCGAGCTTGTCACCGGACTTGCCCGCGACGGACGACGGGGAGAGGCTGAGCGACGCCTCGGGCTCCTGCAGGGCTTCCGCCTTGTCGAGGAGGTACTCGGTGAGCAGCTTGGCGTCGGCATCGGCCGGGGTGGCCGTGACCTTGTCCGAGAAGTGCCAGATCGCTGCCTGCGTGGCCGCGGCGGCGTCGCTCTTGTCGAGGCCCTTGGCGCCCACCTTGCCGGCCAGGTCGTTCACGCCGACCTTCGGGTAGGAGTTCTCCAGGATCCAGAGGATCTTGCCCGCGTCGGCGTTGTTGTGCAGCGAGGACTCTCCCCAGCCGACTTCCTTGTAGTCGTAGCCCTGCTTCGCCCCGGTCCGCAGGTCGATGCAGTACGTCGAGAGCGTGCCGCCCTGCTGGACGCGCATCTCGAAGAGCCCGGCGCGGCCGACGGACCAGCGGCTGCCGTCCGCCTCCTTGATGTCGACCCGGCCGTAGTCGGTCATGCCGCCGAGCTTCGCCGTGGCTCCGCCCGTACCCCGGGCGTTGTCGTCCGCTGCCGCGGAACCGGCCGTGGCTATCGCACCTGTCACGACCAGACCCGACGCCAGGGTCGTGGCGGCCAGGCGGGCAACGCGCCGCCGGAAGATAGAGATCATGAAATTCCCCTCTAGGGCAGGCCACTCCGCGTGGTCATTGCATGCGGAGGTGCCTGCGGAAGACTCAAAGGGCATATGGGCGCCCCGAGTACGCCAAATCCTAGAGACGGAAATCCTGCTGCTTCCGGGCCATATGGCTCAGATAAGGATTCCGAGTTGGAATCGTGATCAAGAGGGAGGCGGGACACGGAACGTGACAGAGTCGCAGTCATCCTGCCCCTGCCCCCGGCGCTCCGCTCCCCTCCCGACCGTGATCCTGCGGGTCTCAGGTGCGTTTGAAGAACTCGACCTCCCCGACCGCGATCGGCCGCCCCTCGCCCTGGCCTGCCGCGGCCTTCAGCACCAGCTCGACGGACACGACGTCGCTGATCCCGGTCCGTACCGTCTGCCGGCCCGGCTTGTCGGTGAGTGTGACCGCCTTCTTCCGGACCTCGCCGCCCTCCGTGGTGATGACCAGTTCGGCCTTAGTGGGCCTGGCCCCCTGCCGGAATTCCTCGGGCTTCGTCGACACGCCCGTGTACACCACGACGCCGACCAGCCGGAAGGGCTTCTCGAAGACACACGTCAGCGACGAGCCGAGGGTGGGCGCGCCCCAGTACCTGTTGGTCAGCCCGTCGATGGCGGCGGATGCCGGGTGGCCGGGGGCGTGGGCACTCGCGGTGGCATCGGCCGGGCTGATCTCCGCCGTGCCGCCGAGTTTGTCCCGTACGTCCTCGAAGACGTAGCGCCCGGCGGGTACGAGCAGGAAGCCCGCGATCAGGAGCCCGACGACCACCAGCGCCAGCACGGTCCGCCGCAGCGCCCGGCCCGATCCGTTCCTCACCCGGCGGCGGAACGGCCACACCGTGCGCCACCAGGGCAGCGGTGCGGGCTGCTCCCGGGTCTGCAGCGGTGCGGCGCAGCGGCGGCAGAACTTGCGTCCCGGCAGGTTCGGGGTGCCGCATGCCGGGCACGGCGGCCCGTCCGGCTCCTCGTCCGCCGCCACGGGCCGCACGACGGGCCGCCGGACGATCGGCTGTGCCGGCTGCACCGCGCCCACCTGCTCGTCCGCAGCCGGTGAGTCCGGCCGTACGGGGGCCGGTTGCGCCGGCCGTTCCGGTCGTACGGGGGCGGGCTGGGGCGGTCGCGCGGGCGGCCGGGGTGCCGGTACGGGCGGTCGCGCGGGCGGCGACGGTGCCGGTACGGGCGGGGCGGACGGTGGCCCGGCGGGGGCCAGGGCCGGTGGCTCGGGGCGTGCGGAGGGCGGGGCTCCGGCCGAGGACGGTGCGGGCTCCGGGGCGGGACCGGCCGCAGGCCCGGGCGGAGTACCGACCGCGGGCTCGGCTGTCGGGCGCGGCGGTGCTGATGGCCCGGCAGGACCCGCCGCCGGAGCGGCCGGTTCCGTCGCGGGGCCGGCGGGCTCGGTCCTGGGACCGGCGGGTTCTGTTGTGGGACGGGCTGGTTCGGTACTGGGACGGGCAGGCTCGGTCCTGGGACCGGCCGGTTCTTTTGCGGGACGGGCTGGTTCGGTACTTGGACCGGCCGGTTCGGCCGCGGTGCCGGAAGGCTCCGTCGCCGGGGCGACGGGTTCCGCCGTGGGAGCGACGGGCTCCGTCGCCGGAGCGGTGGGTTCCGTCGTCGGGGCGGTGGGTTCCGTCGTCGGGGCGGCGGGCTCAGCCGTGGCGGGGGGCGTTCGCGGCGTCCGGGAGGACCAGCCCAGGTAGGAGCCGCAGTTCCCGCAGAATTCGTCGTCCTCGCGGTTGGCGGAACCGCACGCCGGACACGAGCGCATCGCGTCAGTCTCCTGTCTCGTCCGGTGGGCCCGGCAGGATCTCCACCCGGCTTGTGAGGTGTACGGGGCACGAGGCGGCGACGACGGCCCGGACGCGGTCTGCGTCCACCGGTCCGCCGTGCGGTGCCCAGACCCGTACCAGCAGTTCCCCGGTCGGGGCCGGGGGCAGTCCGGTGCCCGGCCGGGACGACCACGCGGCGCCGCCGCCGTCCCGGATGTCGGCGCGCACACCGAAGCAGAGCCGTAGTTGTTCGGCCAGTCCGCGGCGGGTGCCGCGCCACCGGTGCAGCTCGACGGCGCGGGCGACGACGGCCCGGCGCAGCTCCTCGGGCCATGCCGGATCGACCTCGGCGGCCACCCAGGACGACAGCCAGGGCAGGAAGTCGGCCGGGGTCAGCGCCGGGTCGAAGTAGGCGGGCAGGTTGTCCAGCGTGGACAGGACCGGCGCCAGGACGGTGTCCAGGCCCGCCGTGAACCGCTGGGCCAGGTCGTCGTCCGCGTACAGCGCGGGCAGCAGCTCGCCGATCGGATAGCGGCTGGGCAGCCCGGGTACGGCAGCTCTGGTCATGCGCCGTCACCGGCCGTGCTCGCGGTGACCTCGACCTGGTGCTGGTGCGAGAAGACCAGCGCGCCGGGCGCGACATCGATCCGGTCGACCGCCGCCCCGCGCCTGCCGGTGATCGGGTCCGCGGGGAACAGCCGCACCTCGTCCACCAGGCCCACCCCCCGCACGCCCTGGAGCACGGCGAAGATCTCGCCGTACTGCACCGGCCTGCCGAACGGCCATCCCGTCCCGTCCGCCCCGCCCCGCAGCGGGTCGATGTGGTCGAACAGTGCCGCGATCGCGTCCGCGCGGACCCGGTCGGCGTCACCACCGTTCGTCACCAGCCTGGCGACCACGGTGACACCCTGGTACGCGGGCGGTTCCACCAGCAGCCGGGTGCCGACCAGGCGTCGTTCGTCGAGCCGCGCCGTGACCGTGGAGAGCACCGAGTCCGACGGGATCAGCTGCTCGAACCGGAGTTGGCCGCCCTGGTCGATGACCGCGTCGGGAACCACCAGTACCCGTACCGCACCGGCCTCCCCCGCGACGGCGGGCACGCAGCGGACCCTGCGCAGGGAGGGTGCGGCCTCGCGGGCGATGGCCTCGTAGTCCCCGGCCGTGACCGCGCGTTCCTGTACCCGGAGGATGTTGGGCGCCCGGACCTTCGCGTTCTCCACGGTCTCGCCGTCGACCCCGCCGCCGGCCGCCTCGCGGTTGTCCACGCCCGCAACGTACGGCACCGAGCTGCGCAGTACGTTGATGGCGCCGCGGGCGACGTTCCCGGCCGCCCCGCCGCCCGTGCGGTAGCGGGGAATCCGCAGCTGGGCGCCCTTCTCGGGCACCGCACCGTAGGAGCGCATCGTGCCGTCCGGTTCGCGTACCTCGGGCGGGAAGGCGAACTCCCCCGAGACGGCGTCGATCCGCACGTGGCGGTCGTGCGGGGCGGAGGCGCCGAAGTGCTCCACGGCCGTCCAGACCTGCCAGCCCTCCGCGGAGGAGACCTGGACGACCGGCGGCTCCCCGTCCAGCAGCAGCGGCGCCCGGCTCACGGAGAACCGCTGCCCGGCGACGCCCTCGGAGACACCGAGCGGCACGTCGAGGACGGTCTCCGCGTGTTCGACGTCCGCCGTGCCGCCGACGGTGAAGACCTCCGCCTCCCGGATCGTCGGCGACTCGGAGTAGAACGGCTGGCCCGGCTCCGGCGCGGTGACCCGGCAGCGCAGCCAGCCCGCCCGGGTTCCCGCGGTCACCGAGGCGGTGTGTCCGGCGGGGACGAACACGATGATCTCACCGGGCCTGTTCAGCCCGCCGGTGCTGTCGGTGCCGGTCCGGCAGGTGACCCAGCGGGCACCGTCCCACGCCTCCCAGACCAGCGGCGGCTGCCGCGGGTCGACGCCGACGCCCTCCACCCGGCTGTCCAGGCGTACGGCGACGATGCACCGGGGCACGGCGGTGGGCAGTCCGAACAGCAGGGCGTCGCCGGGTTCCGGCCGGGGCTGGAAGCACGGGATGTCCTTGCCCGCGCCGAGCGGCGCGGTGCGGTCGGTCTGATCGCCCGACACCGGCGCGGTGACCAGCCGGATCAGCGAGCTCGGCACGATCGGCAGCTCCTCGGAGGTGGAGAACACCACCGCCTCCTCGGTCTCGCCGCGTGAGGTGGCGACCTCGGTGCCCGCCGGGAGCCGCACGGTCTCCGGCTGCGGCGCGGAGAGCCAGAAGTCGACCTCGGCGCGGGCCACCGTCGGCGGGAACAGGGTGACGCCCAGCAGGTCCAGGAAGGCCGAGTAGTTCTTGTCCGGTACCCGGTTCAGCCGGTAGAGCAGCTGGTCGACCATGTACGCGAACGTCTCGATGAGCGTGACCCCGGGGTCCGACACGTTGTGGTCGGTCCACTCGGGAGAGCGCTGCTGGACGTACCGCTTGGCCTCGTCGACGAGTTGCTGGAATCGCCGGTCGTCCAGATTGGGTGAGGGCAGGGCCATCAGCGCACTCCCGTTTCTTCGGAGCCCTCGGAGGACGGAATCGTGTAGAAGGGGAAGACCAGGTTTCGCAGGTCGTTGGTGGCCCGCACGGTGTAGTGCACGTCGATGTACAAGGTGCCCTCCTCGATGGCGTCGAAGGCGATCACCACGTCGGTCACCTCGATGCGCGGCTCCCACCGCTCCAAGGAGGTGCGGACCTCGTGCGCGATGCGCCCGGCGGTGGCGCCGTCCCCGGGTGCGAAGACGTAGTCGTGGATGCCGCAGCCGAACTCCGGGCGCATCGGGCGCTCGCCCGGCGCCGTGCCGAGCACCAGCCCGATGGCCTCCTCGATCTCCCGGTCCCGTTCGACCATGCCGATGCCCCCGGTGGCGCCGACCCGCAGCGGGAAGCCCCAGCCGCGTCCGATGAACCCGCTGCCGCTCACATCGGGCCCCCGATCAGTACGTTCGGCGCTCCGCTGATGATGGACCCGCCGCAGCTGGTGTTGTCCCGCATCCGGGCGGCGGGCAGTCCGCCGATCAGGACCTGCCCGGTGACCGCGGCGGCCGGATTGGGCATGATCACGTTGCCCGGCCCGAGCGCGGCGTGATGGGGGATGACGCACACGTGCAGGCTCCCGGTGACGGCCGCGGGCCGACCGCCGATCAGCACGGTGGCGACGGCCACCGCACCCGGGGGCGGGGTGCCGATGACGCCGCCGTGGGCGGTACTGTCGCCCGTGCGAGCTGCGGGGGGCATGGTCTCTTCTCCTTGCTGTGATGGGACTTCTGTCGCCGTCGAGCGGCATGGGCCCGGGTACAGGTCTCAGTTGATCCGGATGAGCTTGGCCTTGAGCACCGCGAGCAGGCCGCCGTCCACCGTGACCCCCGTCTTGCCGTTGACGGTCACCGAGCGTCCCTTCACATTGACGTCCCCCGTACCGGCGTCGAGGGTGATCCCGGACGAGTTGAGGGTCACGGAGCTCAGCGCACGGGTGCCGCCGCGGGCGAACACCGTCAGGGCGATCTCGCCCCGCCGCTCGTCCAGTGTGATGTCGAGCCGCTTGTCACCGGTGGCCAGCCGGACACCGGACGGTCCGCGCGGGGCGTCCAGGAGTTCCAGTCGGTTCCCCGAACGGGACACCAGCGAACGGCGGTTGACCTTTCCGCTGGTCGGGTCGACCAGCGGCACGTCGTGCGGCGAGGGCTTGTCCACCCCGTTGTAGAGACCGCCCAGCACATAGGGGCTGTCCAGCATCCCCTGCTCGAACCCGACCAGCACCTCGTCGTTGACCTCGGGGCTGAACACTCCGCCGCCGCCCTGCCCGCCCCACTGCACCGTGCGGACCCAGTCGGTCACGTAGGTGTCGTCGAGCCAGGGGAACTTCAGCTTGACCCAGCCCCGTTCGGTCTTGCCCTCGCGGATGTCGGTGACCACACCGATCGCGAGGCCGGGCATCCGCGGGCCGCGCGAGGGCGCGTTGGAGCCGCTGGTCAGCCCCGCCAGCGAGCGGTCGGGCGCCGCGCTCACCTGCACGGTGGTGCGGTAGCCACCGTTCGGTTCGAGTACGTGGTGCGCGGCGGTCGCCGTGTAGCGCCCGGCGAACGCGGGCCCGACGTTGCCGAGGGCCACCGGCAGGCCCGCCTTCAGCCGGGGATTGCCCTCGGCGACCGCCTCGATCTCGCCGAATCCCGAGCTCACCGACGCGGCCACCGATCCGGCCACGGCCCTGGCCTCGGCCTGGGTCCGGTACGGGGTGTCGGTGACCGTCATCCGGGCGCCCGATCCGAACGCCCCGGCGGCCAGCGACGGGCTCATCCCCGGGGACACGGTGTCGCTGCGGACGGACTGCTCGCGGGCCACCAGCCGGGTCTTGGTGTCGACGTTCCAGCCGCGCACCTCCACGCTGTCCGCCCCGTCCGCACCGGTCAGTACGGCCCGCAGGGCCAGCAGGTTGCGCCCGTACTCCAGAACCATCGGATGGCGGGTGGCGGAGGTGGCGGGCGAGGGCGCCGACGAGGCGGGCTTGGGCTTCACGAACTGCAACAGGCCCTTGTCGTCCACCCGCACGTGCGCGCCGCTCTCGCCCGCGAGGTACTGGAGGAACTCCCAGTCCGAGACGTTGGGCTGGGTCAGCTGCTTGTACATGATGGGCGCGGCCTCGATCTTTCCGCAGGTCAGCCCGGCACCGGCGGCGACCTTGCGGACGATGTCCGCGGTCTTCATGTTGCGGAAGGCCACCACCTTCCGGCCGCGCTGGAGCCGGTGTGCCTTGGAGAAGGCGCGCACCACGGTGAACGAGCCGGTGGTGTCGCTGTCCAGCTCGACCGCCGTGACCTCACCGGTGAACAGCCGCTCGCGCACCCGCTCCTGCACGGTGACCACCGAGATCTTCAGCGGGGTGCCGATGGTGATTCCGGTGGCGGTGAGCAGCTTGTGATCGGGGTCGCGGTACGTCAGCACGGCGGCGTCCGGCAGGCCCACGTTCTCGTCCACCACACAGCTCACCAGCTGGGCCACCCAGGCCGCCGGCAGCTCGCCGGGGGCCTCGACGATCGGATCCGCGGCGAAGGAACGCCCTGCGGCGGTCACCGGTCGGCCTCCGAAGCGCGGTCTTCCAGTCCGGGCACGACCAGCTCCCTGCCGGGTGTCAACTGCATCGGGTCGTCCACGTCGTTGGCCTCCGCGATGGTGCGCCAGGCGGTGGCATCGCCGTACTCCCGCCAGGCCAGCAGCGGCAGACTGTCCCCGGCCACCACCCGATGGGTACGGCGCGCCTCCCGCGAGCCCGAAGTGGGGTTCTGGCCGGCCGGATCGACGCTCGCCTCCTCGATCGAGAGCGAGCAGGTGGCGCGCAGCGGCTTCCCGTCGACGTCGAACAGGGTGTACGAGACGGAGAGGTTGGACATCACGCCGTCGAACGAGGTCGTCTTCGACGTGCCCCAGTCGAACCGGACCCAGGGGCTGGCGGGCGTCTTGCGGGCCAGGCTGCTCGGGGTGGGCACACAGGCCGTCATGAGCTGTTCCACCGCCTTCTCCACCGAGTTGTCATGGGTGGCGGTGGCGTCCAGGAAGACCTCCAGGGACAACGACCGGGGCCCGCTGCCCACGAATTCGGGCAGTGCGGACTGCCCGGCCATCCGGGACGGCGTACGCCGCCACTCGGTGCTCTTGCTCAGCGACAGCTTCGCGGGGTTGAACTGCAACGTGATCCGGGCGAGGCTCCCGCCGGGCTTGGCGCCGACGGTCGCCGGCGGTTCCATGATGGTCAGCTGGGCGCGAGCACGGCTCGTACGGACAGCGGGTGACATTGCGTTCCTCCTTCCCGGTCTTCTCCGGTTTCGGTTCCAGTTACGGCATATGACGAAGCGTCAGGACGGTTCAAGGCCCTCGTGCGCGATCTCCAGCGTCTCGATCGCCGCCTGGGAGTTGGCGGGGTCGAAGGACGGTCCCTGCCAGCGGACCGGCACGATTCCCTGCACCTGCCAGCTGATGATGCGGCTGAGGTCGGGGCGGAGCGCGACGATCTCGCCGTCCTTGGGCTCGACCCGCTGGATCGTCTCGTTCAGCCATCGCGCGATCTTGAGCGTGTCGGCGGTGACGGGGCGGGTCAGTGTGATGTTGGTCCAGGTGATCCGCCCCGGCAGCTGCCAGGTGAAACCGTTGTTGCCGCCCTCGGCGTACTGCTCCATCTCCACCTCGGCGCCCAGACCCGAGCAGGTGTGGAAGGCCCCCAGGTCGCTGCCTCCGATGACGAGCTTGAAGAACACACTCGTCGCGAAGATGTTGTCCGTCATGTGCTTCTCTTCTTCTCTGCTGTTGCCACGTACGTTGCGGAAGGGGGCGGACCGTTGTCAGCGGCGGCCGTCGTACGGCCGTCCGGTACGTTCCCGCCCTCTGCGCAGGTCCGCGCGGATCAGCCGGCTCACCGGATCGATCAGCCGGCGGGCCAGTTCCTCGATGTCCGTCGCGGTGACCCGGTTCGCGGTCGCCGGGTCGCCGGGGGCCGGCGCGTCCGGTCCGGCCGGGGTGGTCCGGGCCGGCGGATCGGAGCGCTGCACCGGGACCGCCCGTACCGGGACTCCGGTGATCCCCGCGTCGGCCGCCACCCTCTGAAGCACCTCGGCCGTGGCCCGGGAGGCCCGGTTTCCGGCAGTCGGCGCGGCAGTCGGTGCCGCGGCCGGGGTGCGGGCGTGTGCCGCGGTCGAGGTCGGGGCCGGTGCGCGTTGTGGAACCCGTACCGCGAGGGTCGGTGGTCCAGAGGGCGCGGACCCGGCGGACTCGGGCACCGGTGTGATGGTCGCGGGAGTGGCGGATTCGGGCACCACGGGGAACGCCAGCCGCTGCACGGGCACGGCGGCCGCGCCCTGCCGCTCCGTCGCGGGCGGATGCGGACGAACCACCGGGACGGGCCGAGCGTCCGATCTCGCGGGCGGGGTGCCCGGAACGGCAGGCGCGGGGCGCGCTGCCGGGGGTGGCGCCACAAGGCGGCGGGCGGCAGGTGCCCCTGCGGGGCCCTGCTCCGGCGGGTGCGCGTCGGTACGGGACGGTGCCGTCGCAGGCGCCCCTGCCGCGCCGTCGCGTGGCGAACGCTGTACGAGCCGCATGAGAGAGCGGGCCGGCCCCGGGCCGCGCCCCGATCGCCGGTCGGGCCGGGCCCCGGTTCGGGCATCGGGGTCGCTGTCGGGCATGCGGCCGGGAACGCGGGTGCCCGTGCGGCCCGAGGGCGCACCGCTGGTCCCGGAGGTGCCGGGCGCCGGGTTCCCGGACACGAGGCGCTGGACGGTACCGCCGGGCACCGAGCCCTCGGGCGCCGATCCACCGGTCGTCGCCCCCGGGCCCGCGGCACGGGACCGGCGGGTCGGGGTGGGGCCGGCGGGGCGGGTGGGTGCGTGAGGAACGGATTGCCGGCGTGCGGCGTCAGGCTGCGCCCGGTGGTCCTCCCCGGTACGCGAGTTCCCGCGACCCTGCGAGGACGGCGGCGACGGCGCTTCGGACCCGGGCTGCCGTACGTCACGACGCCAGGTGGCCGCCACTACCGGCCGGGCCGCGCCGCCCGCCGCCCTCTGCGCCGAAAACCCCTCGGCGGAGCCGGTGCTCACGTCCAGGGCCCTGCCCGCGAGGAGGCCCCGCGACCGCTGAACGACGACTGCCGGTCCCCCGGCACCTGAACCGGGCCCGGTCGCCCGCCCCTTCTCCCGCTCCGGGGTGATCCTGCGGATACGTACCGGCGCGACGGGACCGGAACGGGACGGCGACGAAGACGGCGACGGGCCGGCGGGGGACGGCGACGAAGACGGCGACGGGCCGACGGGGGACGTGTTCGGACGCGCCGGGTCCACCACGCGCTGGACGGCCGCGGGTTCCGGTGCGGACCCACCGGACCGAGCGGGTGCGGAGGACGAGCGAACCGGCATCTCGGCAGGCGTGTTCAGGGCCTTCGACACCGGCTCGACGGCCGCCGGGGACGAGGAGGCGGTCGACGGCGAGGGCGAGGGCGAGGGCGATGTCTGGAGCGGGATCGTCCCACGCTCTCCCGCCGCCGTCCGGTCCTGCCGAGGTCCCGCACTTCCCGGCTGCGGCCGACGCCGGTCGCCGAGCAGCGGTGCGTCGTTCTGGAGCCTGGCGGTCGACGGAAGCGAGGTGAGCGGGGCACCGATACCGCCACGGGCGCGAGCCGGTGAGCCGGACACCTCGCGCGGCGACGGCTGGGGCGCCGGGGAGTTCGACGACCGGCCGTCACTGGAGGGCGACTGACGTACCGTCGGGCCCGACGCCCCCGGCGACGGCGTGTCCGCCGCAGGGGCTGCCGTGTCCGATGCCAGGCGTTGCAGTACAGGCATGGCCGCCGCGTCCTGCCCCTCCGGGGCGGACGGCACGACCCCGCCCGCCGCCGCCGGGCCGGGGGTCACGGCCCCGGTGGGCAGCTCCCGCAACGGCTTGCCCAGAGCGGGACGCACCGGTGCGGCAGCGGGACGGCCGGCCGTGTGGTCCGCCGGCAGGACGGCGCCCTGCGGGGAAGCGGGAGCCACGTCACCGTAACCGCCCTGCTGCTCAACGCTGTTGGCGGCGGTTGCGGCGGCGGCAGCAGTGGCCGGTGCGGAGGCCGCCGGCGGCAGTACCCCGGCTATCCGACGCAGCGTCATCGCCGGACGCCGGGCGATGATCAGCGGCGGGGCGGTCCGCCGAGGACGTACGGCGACGGGCCCGGCCCGCCGGAGCGAAACCGGTGCCGGTGCGGTGTCCCTGGCCTGCTGCGACGCCGACGCGGTGGCCGCTCCCGGAGCCGTACCGCCCACCCGCGCCGTGCTCCTCGCCGGGGCCGCCGCTCCCGCGGCCTCCACGGCAGTGGCACCGCCCGCACGGTCCTGGCGCCCCGGCGCCCCGTTCCCGGAGGAGCCGGGAGACTTCGTACTGCTCGACCTCTGGACCGCAGTGGGGACCGACGACCGCCCGCGCGCCCTGTCGCCGCCGGTCGTCCTGCCCGCCGAGGCGGGCGCCGGGCCCGCGGCGGCTTCCGCCTCCCCGTCCGCCCCGGCCGGGGCGGCACGCAGCAGCAGCGGTCCGCCGGGGGCCGTGGATCGTGCGCCGCCCGGACGGGCGACACCGTGGATCAGGCCCACCGGCGCGGACGGCAGTACGGCATGGCCGAGTTCACCCGCGAACGCGAGGTTCTGCCACGACGCGAGGCCGTCCCGGAACCGCAGGCCGTCGCTCACCCCGATCGAGGACCGGGCGACGGTCACCGCCGGCGGCGCGACCCGCCGCCAGCCACCGTCCCAGTCGCCCTCGCCGGAGCCGCCCCGGCCGCCGTCCCGCTGATCGGTCCCGATGCCGCTCCGGCCGGACTCCGGTTCCGGAGCGACGGCAGGGGCGGAAGCGGAGCCGGTGCCGGTCCCGGCTTCGGCCCCGCCCCCGTCCCGGGAAGGTGTCGGAGGCTGCTGCCCGCCCGCTCGGCGGAACCAGTTCCCGAGACCCACACGATCACCCGCCTTCGTTGACGCGGGTGTTGATCCGCGCTATCTCCCGTACCCACTCCTGACGCTCGGCGTGGGTGAGGTCGAGGATGTCCTCTCGTGGCCAATGGAAGTGGTAGGCGACGTACGCGATCTCCTCCCGCAGCCGGGGAAGCGCGTACGTCACGATTCCCCCAGGCGCCCACCCGAGAGGTCCACCTCGAACGACCCGTGGCACAGCGGACAGGTCACCGCGGCGTGCGTGTGGCCCTCGCTGTTGATCCGGCGGTAGAAGTCCTGGAGGAACGCCACGTCGGTGGCGTACATCCGCTCGACGACCCCGGCGTGCACATCGGTGATGGTGCCGAGCTGAGTGATCACCTGGCTCAGCAGCACCACCGACAGGTACGCCGGGTTCTCCTTCACCCGCAGGTCGATCTGCGGGCGCAGCTCGTCCCGTGCCGTCGCGAGCCGCATCGAGCCGTGCCGATGGACCTGGCCCTCGTCGTCGACGTAGCCGCGCGGGAGCTCGAACTCGAACTCCGTACGCAGCTCCTGCTGGTCCCGGTCACGCTCCCGGGGCCGCGCCGCAGCCGGTGCGGGAGCCTCCTCGCCCGCGGCGGGCGGGCTGGACGCGAGGCTGTCGAGGACTTCGTCGAGCCCGCCCGACGTAACGGTCCTGCGCCTCATTCGACCACGATCTCCTCGAAGGTGATGGTCACCGTCTCGGTAGCGGCACTGGACTCGCCGGCCTTCAGGGAGGGGCCCTCCCACTTGCTGGCCCAGCCCTGCATCAGCTGGATGCGCCGGACCGTCTCACCCTTCGAGTCCTTGATCTCGATAGTGAGGTTCTGGCGCGCGGTGTCGACCGCCCCGTTGTTGAGCGTCTCCTTGATCCATTTGGTGAACTCGCTGCTCTTGTCGAGCCCGCGGGTGATCGTCACCTCGCCCGCCTGGCGTGCGCCGGGCTGCTTGCGGATGATCTGCTTGCCCTCGGCGGTCACTTGACGGACCTCGACGACTTCCTCCTCGACGGTCAATCCGCTGATCTCTTGGATCGACTCGACGAGATAGCCGCCCAGCTGCACGCCGAAGACGTGGGTGGAAAGAGCGTCGCCCTCTGCCATGACTCTGTGTCACCTGTTCTGTTCGGGGGGACCCTGTCGGGTCACTCGTTGACGAGGCTCGTGCTGTCGGAGAACTGCGCGAGGCGGAAGATCACGAACTCCGCGGGCTTCACCGGAGCCACGCCGATCTCGCACACGACCTGGCCGAGGTCGATCGACTCCTGCGGGTTGTTGTCGCGGTCGCACTTGACGTAGAACGCTTCCTCGGCCGTGCGCCCGAAGAGGGCGCCGCGGCGCCACTCCTCGGTGAGGAAGGCGGTGACGTTGCGCCGGATGCTCGACCAGAGGCGGTCGTCGTTCGGCTCGAACACCACCCACTGGGTGCCCAGGAGGATCGACTCCTCCAGGTAGTTGAAGAGGCGGCGCACGTTGAGGTAGCGCCAGGCCGGGTCGGACGAGAGGGTGCGCGCACCCCAGATCCGGATGCCGCGGCCGGGGAAGGCGCGCACGCAGTTGACGCCGATCGGGTTGAGCAGGTCCTGCTCGCCCTTGCTGAGGCGGATCTCCAGGTCCAGTGCGCCGCGGATGACCTCGTTGGCCGGGGCCTTGTGCACACCGCGCTCACCGTCGCTGCGCGCCCAGACACCGGCGACGTGACCGCTCGGCGGCACCAGGGAGTTGTGGCCGGTGGCCGGGTCGAAGACCTTGACCCACGGGTAGTACACGGTGGCATAGCGCGAGTCGTATCCGGCGTCGTCGTTGCGCCAGGCACGGACGCGCTGGGCGTTCATGCCCGGCGGGGTGTCCAGGATGGCGACCCGGTCGCCCATCTGCTCGCAGTGCGAGATCACGGCCAGCTGGACGGCCTTGACGCCGTCGGCGTCGATGTCCCCGCGCTGGTAGGCGCTCATCAGGTCCGGGACGGCGACCATGGTGATCTCGTCGATCGCTTCGAGGCCGGCGAACCCGGTGCGGGCGGCGGCGTCGCCGACGTACTCGGACGGGTCGAGCCGTGCGACACCGGCCCCGGGGGCCGCGGCGGGCGCCAGCGAGAGGCTCTGGTTCTCGGGGCGGGTCTGGGTCGCGCCGGGCTGCTCGGTGACCTGGATGAGCTTGGACTGGCGGACCTGGGTGACGAGATAGCCCTTGACGTTCTTGCGGCTGGAGGCGTCGTAGGTCTCCACCACCTTGCCGGCCTGCCGCACCAGCAGCCGGAACCGGTCCTCCGGGGGGTTCTCGCCCTCGGCGTCGGTGATCTCGACGGTGAGGCCGGCGCTCGTACCGGGCCGCGCCGAGACCTGGAACCCGCCGAGCGCGGCGGTCGCCGCCGACTCGGACACGGACTGCTGCGCCGAGTCCTGCGCGGGGCCGCCGATGCGCACGATGTACGCGGCGCCGCCGCCGTTGGCGAAGTACCCGTAGACCGCGGGGGCCAGATAGGTGTCGGCGGTGAAGGTGCCGAAGGTCTGGACGTACTGGTCCCAGTTGGTCACCAGCGTCGGCTGGTGGAAGGGGCCGGACTCCGCGAAACCGACGAAGGCTGCGACCGCGGTGCCGACTCCCTCGATGGGCCGCGCACCGGACTGCACCTCCTCCACGTAAACACCCGGGGTGAGGTACGACGGCATGCTCGCTCCTTCGCGTGGTCATTCGTTCGTCGCCGAGTCTTCCTCGGCGGCTGTGGCGGACAGTAGGTCTCAAGGTCCTGGGCACGGGGCAACGGTGCTGCCTTCCCGGGCACCCCGCGGGGCAGGAAATGCTTCCCTTCGCGGGCCGGGCAGGGCCCGACGGCACATTCCCTGTTTCGGCCATGTGACGGCGGCGTTAACGCAGGCTTTCCGGAAGGGTTCCACCGGCGTACCGGCCGGTGACTCGACGGAATTCCGGAGTTCCGGACGCCGGAGTCGCATCGGCGGAAATCAGCCAGAATTCGCAGGCCCCAACAGCCCTCTCGGGCTGCGGTGACCGGATCTGATCCTTGACCGCCCCGCCCCACCTCTAATGTGCGCAGGGGAAGAAAACTGCCAAAGACCGGCAAGCCGGGTTTCACTCGACCGGGATTTCTGCTGTTCTCGTCCCGCGTGGAGGAAGCAGGAGGTCAGGCGCTTTGTTGCTACGGTGCGACGTCGCTCAGCTCACCGCTGACATTGAGCACCTGGTGGCATTTGGAAGCCTGAGTTCCGGTTGCCGGGGTGCCAGGTTTGTTGCAGGTCACGGAGGCGGTGACGGTGTCGTTCTCCTGAATCTCGATGGGGGTGACCCAGTGATAGTCCTGGTTGCGGAAGGTCTCCAGAGCGATGGTGGTGATCTTCCGTTTCCCGAAGGAGATCGTCAGCACGCCTTCGTCACCCTGGAAGTTCGCCACCACGATGTCCGTGACTCCGAACACCTTTCCTTCCGGAACCTGGTACGTCCCCTTCTTCTGAGCCCCGGACCCGGTCTGCACATCGATCGTCGCCGAGCTCTGCTGGGTGCCGCCGGTCCCGCCGCCCGTCCCCGAGCTGGAGCCGCCCGAACCGGCTCCCCCGGACGTGCCGGGCTTGCCCTTCCCGTCACCCTTGTCCTGCCCCTGACCGCCGGTCGGGTCGCCCGTTCCGCCGTCCGCCGCACCCTGCTGCCCGTCGGGCTTCTTCTCCTGGGCGGCCTCGTTCGCCGCCTGCTTCGCGGTGCTCCGCACCGCGGGCCGCACCAGCGCGAACCACGCGAGCAGCAGTGCGAGCAACGCGGCCAGGACGATCAGCAGCCACCGGGGCAGGATGGGGCGTTGGGCGAACTCGCCGGGCAGCGTCTCGGACCTGCCGGACCGCTCGCCGTCGGTGTGCCCCTCGGTGCTCTCGGCGGCCTCGACCTCGAACGGCCAGGTCACCGGCTGCCCGAACCAGATCAGCTTCCGGGCCCGTACCCGCAGGCCCGCCTCGGCGGACTCGCCCGGTTCCAGGCGCTGTTGGCCCTGGGTGAAGGCCAGGCGGAGTTCCTCCCCGGCCTGCTTCCCGGTGAGCGCGATGTCGACCGGGGTGTTGCCGCGGTTCTGCACCGCGGCCCGGAAGCGGGCGCCCCGCCAGCCGGAGCGCCGGCCCGGGTCGAGCTCCGCCCGGAGCTCGTGGAACGGCGCGACGACCACCGTGGCCTCGGGCACCGCCACCGATTCGGGGTGCTCCGCGGGCAGTACGCGGACACCCAGGGGTATCTCACCGGCCCGGACCTCGTGGGATCTGGGCGGCGCGAGCCGTACGGTCACCACTTCGGAGGTGCCCGGGTAGAGGGACACGCGGGCCGGCTCGACGGTGCTCCAAGCGGCGCAGTCGCCGACCACTTCGAGCGTGTACGCCTCGACGATGTCACCGTCGTTGCGCACCGTCAGGGTCGTCGTCGCTTCGGTGCCGGGCGACACCGTCACCGTGGGCGTTTCGAGTTCGGCAGATGTGGTCACGATGCGACGGTAGGCCCACCGTGCGGCCGCGCAGCAGAGACGCGAGGGCAACGAACGGGCAGGGGTGGTGCCCCGGCGGCCCAACGGCACGATGTCCCGGCGAGCCCTCCCCGGGCCCGGTCGCCCTGCCGGAGGCAGACGCGGTCGAGATCGGAATCCGGCGTATCGGACGGAAGTACCTGAGGAAGACAGGCACGCAGAAGAATGACGACGACAGCAGCAGAAACTGACGGCCGAGCAATGGATCGCGGACGGTTCCGCAGGTCCGCCGCCTCGGCGTACCCCGCCGCGGGCAGCGCCCCCGAGGCCCCCCGGGGCAGAGTCTCCGTGGCGGTGTACGCGGAGGACCTGATACTGCAGACCGGTGTGGTCCAGCAATTACGCCCACGGCCGGAGATAGAGCTGATACCCGAGTCCGAGGCGGACCGGGCCCAGGTCTCCCTGGTGGTGGTGGACATGGTGAACGAACCCACCGTCCAGCTCCTGCAACGCCTCCAGCGCAACACCTCGACCCGCACCGGACTCGTCGTCGGGTTCTTCGAATCGGGCGCGCTCCAGACCATGATCGAGTGCGGCGTCGCCGCCGTGCTGAGACGCGGCGAGGCCGATCAGGACAGCCTCGTCCACCTGGTGACGGCGATGGCGAACGGCGAAGGGGTGCTGCCGGGCGACCTGCTCGGAAAGCTCCTCACCCATGTCAGCAGCCTCCAGCGCACCGTCCTCGACCCCCGGGGGCTCTCGCTCTCCACCCTCACGACGCGGGAGGCGGAGATGATCAGGCTGGTGTCGGAGGGCTACGGCACCGCGGAGATCGCGCAGAAGACCTCGTACTCCGAACGCACCGTCAAGAACGTGCTGCACGAGGTGGCGACCCGGCTCGAACTGCGCAACCGGGCCCATGCCGTGGGCTACGCCATGCGGCACGGACTCATCTGAGCCCGCCGCGGGCTCCCGTGCGGACGGCGTGACGACGTCGCCGCACGGGGGCGCGCCGGTGTTCACGGAACGGAGCGGCCGGGCGGGGCAGAAGGGCGCCGCAAAGGGCAACCTCCCCTTCCCCCGGGCCGGGTACTTGGGACCTGTGTTTGTCCCTGGGCGAGCGGGATGCTTGTCGTGGAGAGTCATCGACAGAACTGTGAGGTGGGCCGTGACCGGCACCGCTGGCCCGGCGAGGAAGACCCGGCTGGGCCGACTGACAGGCGCTGTGGTGCTGTTGGCACCGCTGCTGGTCGCGGGTTCCGCGTCCGCACCGCAGGGTGCGCCGAGACTCGCCGCGGCGGCGGACGAGAGCCCCGCGGATGCCGGACGCATCGCCTACGCCGGTACCGGGCACCGCAGCCTCGGCCGGGTCTCCGACCCGGCCACCAGCGCACCGCTGTTCGGCACCGGACCGGCCCACTACGACCAGGATCCCTTCGCGCGCGGTGAGACGGTGGTCTTCACCAGCCTGCGCGACAGCCTGCGACCGCAGGTGTACGTACGCGACGCGGGCGGCGCGGTCCGCAAGCTCACCACCGGCCGGGACGCCGGACACCCCGAACTCTCCCCGGACGGGCGGACCGTGGTGTTCGACTCCGCGGAGCGGGGGCCGGGCGATGTAGTCCAGCGCGAGCTGTGGATCGTCGGGATCGACGGCTCCGGTCTGCGGCGGCTGACGGACACCCCCAACAACGAGACCTCGCCGACGTTCTCCCCGGACGGCTCACGCATCGCGTACTCCTGTGACTCCGGTCCCGGGCGGAACGGGCTGATATTCGAGATGGCCGTGGCCGGCGGCGCGGCGAGGGTGATCAGTGACGGCCCGCCCGGCGACGCCACCGAACCCGCGTGGAACCCGGTGGACGACGACACCCGCCGCGCCCGGGTCGCGTACACCCTCACGACGGACGCGGAGACCGGGCCCCGGCTCCGGGTGACCGAGGGGATCGGCAAGGACCGTCCCCTGCTGGCCGGGGTCCAGGCCGGCTGGCGCACCCGCTCGGCCGCCTGGCTGCCGGACGGGAACGACCTGCTCTTCCTGAGTCCCGACACGACCTGCGGGTGCAAGGACTACGACCACGTCTACCGGACGACCGCCTTCGACGGGAACGAGCCGAGCCTGAAGCTCGGCGAGGACCGCAAGGTCGAATCGCCCACCTGGACCGGGTCCATGGACACCGGGACCGCCATCGTGGCACGGCGGACCCACCTGGAGGAGCACGAGGCGACGCTCCAGGACGTCCGGCAGGACGGTTCGGATCCCCGGGACCTCGGACTCACCATCCTGAAGGAGGACCCGGACGCCGACGAGAACGAGGATCCCGCCAAGGACCCGCTGTTCAACCCGAGGGACATCTACGACCCGTGGACCGAACGGCAGAACTACACACCTGACGGCCGGCGCATCGTCGTGACCCGTTTCGAGGGCAATGCGAAGGAGCGCGTCGAACGGATCTGGCTGGCCGACGCGGACGGCACCCACGAGGCGGCCGTGCCGCTCGCCGGACGCGGTCCGCGCGACTGGGACACCGACCCCACGTTCTCGCCGGACGGCACCAAGCTGGCGTTCACCAGGACCTCGCCCGGCGGGGTCGGCGAGGCCGCGGGGCCGAGCAGCATCCTCATCGCGGACGCCGTCTCGGGCGCGATCCTGGGCAGAATCGTGCCACCGGCCGGGCAGTTGACCGGCGGGGACGCGCAGCCGACGTGGTCGTCGGACGGCACCACACTCGCCTTCACCCGCAACCACGTGATCCGGGGCCTCGGCGGCATCAAGCACGTCTGGACGGTGCCGGTGGCGGCGCTCGACCAGCAGCATGACCTCAGTGCCACCGTCTGCCCCGGTGAGTGCAAGAAGATCGACGACAGCCCGGCCTTCTCCCCCGACGGCAGCACGATCGCCTTCAACCGCAAGGACGGCGGCGGCCGGGTCAACGAGCAGAACGGGATCATCGTCACCTCGCTGGACGGCGGCGACTGCCGGGTCGTACTGCCTTCCAGCCGGCGGAACGACCCCGACGCGTGCCATCAGGAGATCCCCGACACCTCGCTGACCGGGCCCTTCCAGCCCCGCGACGTGGCCTGGTCGCCGGACGCGCAGCGGCTGGTGTTCAGCTCGCGCAGGGCGCTCGCGCCGAACTCCCCGGAGCAGCTCTCCATGCTCGACCTCGCCTCCGGCAGCCTGACGGCGTTCGGTGAGCGGCTCGGCGGGCGGCAGAAGGAGCCCAGCTTCCAGCAGTCTGTCGACCTGGCCCTGACCGCACCGCCCACCGGCCCCTCGGTGGAGGTCGGTTCCTCCGTCACGGTGCCGGTCACCGTCACCAACCGGGGGCCCGCCGTCGCGCCCGGCACCGTACTGACCGTCGACGCCCCGCCCGGGGTACGCCTGGAGAAGCTCACCACCCCGGCCGGCACCTGTGCCACCGACTCGCCCCAGTGCGAACTGGGCGTGCTCCGGCCCGGGGAGAGTGTGGAGGTCACCGCCCGGCTCACCGGAGTGACGAGCGGGGACCAGCGGATCGGCTGGTCGGTCACCGGAGCCGTGATCGACCCGAACCCCACGGACAACGCCACCGAGACGGTCGTCCCGGTCCAGGACGCGCCCCCGACACCGACGCCCACCCCGACGCCCGCACCGCCCCGGCCCCCGGCCCCCGAGCCGCCCGCGCCCGAGGCGGGACCCGGTGTCACGGTGCGGGCACAGCCCAGCCCCGGCTATGTCGGCGGCCGGGTGGTCGTGACGTACACCGTGCGCAACGGCCGCAACGCGCTCGCCACCGGGCTGCGGCTGAAGCTCGGGCTGCCCGCACGGATCCCGGCGGGTCCGCTTCCGCCCGGCTGCAAGGGCGGTGTGTGCGCCCTGCCCGATCTGACACCGGGCGCGTCCACGGTCGTCCGGGTGGTGCTCAAGCCGGATCAGGCGCTGCGGACGACCATCACCGGGACGCTGACCACGACCGGCACCGACGCCGACACCGGCGACAACGTCGCCAGGAAGCCACTGCGCATCCTGCAGCCCCGGATCATCGCGGTGCCCGCCGTCGGCAAACCGGGATTCGTCACCTCGGTGCGCGGCAAGGACTTCCCGCCCGGTGCACCCGTGAAGCTCACCTGGAAGCCGGGGATCACGGCGACCGCGCCGCCCGCCTTCCCGCGCCGGGACGGAACGTTCATCGCGCAGCTGCTGATCCTGGCGAAGGACCAGACGGGGCCGCGCACGATCACCGCCTCGGGTCCGGGGTTCGGCCCCGTCACCACGCCGTTCCTGGTGGTGGCCGGAACCATCGTCCCGCCGGACGAGGTGGGGCGCCGATGATCCACGAAGTCGACGAGGGGCTGCGGCTGTTGCTGGTCGACGCCGGGCTCCAGGAGAGCGGGGTGGACCTGGTCTTCGACGCGCCGACGAAGGACTGGTCAGCCCGGCGCAACGCCCCCACGATCAGTGTGTTCCTGCACCGCATCCGTGAGGACGCGGCCCGCCGCCGCACCGGCGCGGCCGAGGAGCACGACGCCGAGGGAGTGGTGATCGGCCGGCGCACCCCGCCGCGCTGGTACGAGCTGACGTATCTGGTGACCGCGTGGACCAATCGCCCGCAGGACGAACACCGGCTGCTCTCCGAGGCGTTGCGCTGTCTCGTGCGGTCGGACGCGCTGCCCGCCCACATGCTCACCGGCAGCCTCGCCGAGCTGGGGCTGACCGTGGAGATCGAGGCGGCGGGCCCGGGTACCGACGGGCCGTCCGCCTCGGACGTCTGGTCGGCGCTCGGCGGTGAGCTCAAGGCCGCGATCGACCTGCGGGTGTGGGCGCCGCTGGCCGGTGAACGGACCGCCGCGGGACCGCCGGTCACCGAGGGACTGGTGGTGAGGAGCGCGCCCGGCACGGACGGCGACGGCGCGGACGGCGACGGCATCGAGCCGGGGCGCCGGCTGCGCTACGACGGGGCGTCCGACCCGGGCGGACAGGGCTTCGCGGCGCAGCGTGAACGGCAGTTGCCGCCGGGCCGGCGCAGGCGTGGGGGTGCGGCCCGGTGACCACGGCACAGGGTGCCCGTGCCGTTCCCGGAACGGCCGACGCCCCGACCGCGGTGATCGAGGACCTCTGGGAGCGGCTGGTCCACGTGGAACAGCGGGTCAGGAACGCCGTGGCCGTCCGACGGGCCGCCGACCCGCAGCCGGACGATCCGTACCGGGGGCAGTACCTCACCCCCGAGGCGGCCGGCCGGATCGTGGCGGCCCGCGACGCGTTCGCGCCCGTACCGGCGTACGCCTCCGGGCCCCCGCCGCAGTCCCCGCCGGGGAGCCGCATCCACCGGCTGGCCGGGAGCTTCGGCCTGCTGCCGCTGGACGTCGACCTTCTGCTGGTCGCGCTGGCCCCGGACATCGACGGCCGGTTCGAGCAGCTCTACGGCTACCTCAACGACGACCTGACCCGGCGCAGACCCACCATCGGGCTGGCGCTGGAACTCTGCGGGCTGCCCGCCGCGAGCTCCGGCCGCTTCCGGTTCTCACCGTCCGCCCCGCTGGTCACGGGCGGGCTGCTGGAGGTCCGGGACGCCGAACGCCCTTTGCTCTCCCGGGTGTTGCGGGTCCCGGACCGGATTGGCGCATACCTTCTCGGCGACGACGAGATCGACGGGAGGCTGCGCGGCCTGGTCCGCGCGATCGGGCCCGACGGGCGGCCGGAGGCGGGCCCGGACACCGGGCCGGAGGTGCTGCGGGTCGCGGCGGCGCTGGGCACGGGCAGCGGTCTGGTGCATCTGCTCGACCGGGGCGGCGACCCCGGCGGACTGGCGGTCGAGGCGCTGCTCGCCGCGGGGCGCCGCCCGCTGGTGGTCGACATCGCGGAGCTGGCCGCCCTACCCGAACCGGCGGAGGCCGTACGGACGTTGGCGGCCGAGGTACGGCTGAGCGACGGCGGGATCGTCCTCGGGCCGCTCGAAACGCTCGCCCCCGAACGCCCCGAGCGGGCCCGGCTGCTCGGGGGCCTGTGCGCGGCGGTCAGCGGTGCCCCGCTGCTCGCGTACGGGAAGAAGAACTGGGATCCCCTGTGGGCCGGGGAGAGCCCGGTGCCGGTCCATGTCCTCTCCCCGGGCCCGACGGCCCTGGCGCGGCAGTGGCGGCAGGCGCTCGCCGAGGCCGGTGCGTCCGCCGGGAGCAGGTCGGCCGACGAGGAAGTCATCGAGGCCACCGCCTCGTACCGGCTCGACTCCGAGCAGGTGCGCAAGGCCGCCGCGGTCGCCTCCCGGCTGGCCGTCCTGGAGGACCGCCCGGTGGACGTGCGGGACCTGCGCACGGCGGTCCGGGCGCAGAACGGCGCCGGGCTCGAACGGCTCGCCCGTCGCATCGAGCCCGCGGTCGGCTGGGACGACCTCGTGCTGCCCCCCGCGACCCGTCGCGAGCTGTCCGAACTCGCCCTGCGGGCCCGCCACCGCGAGCAGGTGCTCGGTCAGTGGCGAATGCGGCCGGGCGGCGGCCGGGGGCGCGGCATCATCGCGCTGTTCGCCGGCGAGTCCGGCACCGGCAAGACCATGTCCGCCGAGGTGGTGGCGTCGGAGCTCGGCATGGAGCTCTACGTCGTGGATCTGTCGACGGTGGTGGACAAGTACGTCGGTGAGACCGAGAAGAACCTGGAACGGATCTTCACCGAGGCCTCCGACGTCAACGGCATCCTGCTGTTCGACGAGGCGGACGCCATCTTCGGGAAGCGTTCGCAGGTCAAGGACGCGCACGACCGGCACGCCAATGTGGAGTCGGCCTATCTGCTCCAGCGGATGGAGTCCTTCGACGGCATCGCGGTGCTCACCACCAATCTGCGCGGCAATCTCGACGAGGCGTTCACCCGGCGACTCGATGTGATCGCTGAGTTCCCCATGCCGGACGCCCGGCAGCGGCTGGCCCTGTGGGACCGCTGCCTCGGGACGGCGATCCCCCGCGAGGCCGGGCTCGATCTGGAGTTCTGCGCGGGCCGGTTCGAGCTGGCGGGCGGCTCGATCCGTGCCTGTGCGGTGACCGCCGCCTATCTGGCAGCGGAATCGGGCCGCCCGCTCGGCATGGAGCAGATCGTCTCGGCGGTGATCCAGGAGTACCGCAAGCTCGGCCGGCTGGTGCGGGAGAACGAGTTCGGTACGTGGCTGGACGGCGGGCGGGCAGGCGGCGCATAGCGGATCCCCCGAGCCCCGGGGCGGGCGCCGCGTCCGGGGCGGGCGCCGCGTCCGGGGCGGGCGCCGCGTCCGGGGCGGGCGCCGCGTCCGGGGC
>NZ_ML123048.1:900854-904481 GCF_003846175.1 Streptomyces sp. ADI95-17
GGGCGGGCGCCGCGTCCGGGGCGGTCCGCTCAACCGAGGATCAGCTCGGGTTCGTACAGGTCGAGCCACGTGGCGAGGTCCAGGGTTCGTTCCAGGCCGCGGCGGGACGCCGAGGTGACCTGGGGCGCGTGGTGGTCGGCGGCCCGGCGGAGCCGGTCCCGGTCGACGAGTTCGAAGACCCGGTGGTCCGGACGGGCGAGCAGCTCGCGGGCGTACCCCTGGAGGGCCATGGCGTACTTGGGGTCCTGGGTCGACGGATAGGGGCTCTTGGTCCGGTCGTACACCGACCGGGGCAGCACATCGGCGGTGGCCTCGCGCAGCAGGCTCTTCTCCCTGCCGTCGAAGGACTTCAGGGCCCAGGGCGCGTTGTAGACGTACTCGACGAGCCGGTGGTCGCAGAACGGCACCCGGACCTCCAGGCCGACCGCCATGCTCGCCCGGTCCTTGCGGTCGAGCAGGACGCGTACGAAGCGGGTCAGGTGGAGGTGGCAGATCCTGCGCATGCGGTACTCGAAGTCGCTCTCGCCGGTGAGCCGTTCGATGCCGGCGACGGCGGTCTCATAACTGCTGCGGACGTAGCCCTGCAGGTCGAGAGCCCGGCCGAGGTCCTCCCGGAGCACGTCCGAGTCCTCGCCGAAGTGCTCGGCCATCCGGACCAGCCAGGGGAAGGTGTCGGCGGTACGGGCCTGCTCGTCGAAGAACTGGAGGTAGCCGCCGAAGACCTCGTCGGCGGACTCGCCGGACAGTGCGACGGTCGAGTGTTCACGGATGGCCCGGAAGAGCAGATAGAGCGAGGCGTCCATGTCCCCGAGGCCCATGGGGAGGTCCCGGGCGCGGATCATCCGGGCCCGTACCTCCGGGTCGGCGAGGGTGTCGGGGTCGAGCACGATGTCCCGGTGCAGGGTGCCCGACCGCTGGGCCACATCGTGCACGAACGGGGTGTCGGGGGTGGTGCGCAGCTCGTCGGCGATGAAGTGCTCGGTGCGTCCCACGAAGTCGACGGCGAAGGTGCGGACCTTCTCGCCGCTCTCGGCCAGCTGCCCGGCGGAGAGCGCGGTGACGGCCGAGGAGTCGAGTCCGCCGGAGAGCAGGACGCAGCGGGGTACGTCGGAGACCAGCTGGCGGCGGACGATGTCGTCGAGCAGTGACCGTACGGTGGCGATCGTGGTGTCCCGGTCGTCGGTGTGCGGGCGGGTCTCCAGCCGCCAGTAGACGTGCCGGCGCAGCCCGCCGCGGTCCACGGTGACGACCGTGCCGGGCTCCACCTCGTGCATGCCGTCCCATACGGCATGGCCCGGGGTCTTGACCATGGTGAACAGCTCCCGCAGCCCGTCCAGGGTCACCCGGGGCCGGGCCAGCGGGTTGGCGAGGATGGCCTTGGGCTCCGAGCCGAAGAGCACACCGTCGGGCGTCGGCCAGTAGTAGAAGGGCTTGACGCCCATCCGGTCGCGGATCATGACGAGCCGGCCGTGGCGACCGTCCCAGAGCGCGAAGGCGTACATGCCGTTGAGCCGCTCGGCGAGGGCCTCGCCCCACTCCAGGTAGCCGCGCAGCACGACCTCGGTGTCCGATTCGGTGGAGAACCGGTGTCCGCGGGCGGTCAGTTCGCCGCGAAGCTCGGTGAAGTTGTAGGCCTCGCCGGAGTAGACGAGGGCGACCGGCCCCTCGGGGGTGTCGACGGTCATGGGCTGGCGTCCGCCGGGCAGGTCGATGATCGCGAGCCGCCGGTGTCCGAGCGAGGCGTTCCCGTCGGTCCAGGTCCCCCGGTCGTCGGGGCCCCGGCAGGCCATGGTCTCCGTCATCGCATCCAGCGTCGCGGCCGCCTCCGCCGCCCGCAGATCATGGTCGAAGGAGACCCAGCCGGTGATGCCACACATATCCGTCCTCCCGATCCGGTCCCGCCCGGCAGAACCAGTTGTATTTAGCAGCTATATGACGAGCGTCTGCCTGCGATTGCGTACGGTCAACACGGTCGTTACCTGGACGGTGGTGCGCCCCCATACTTTCGGCCGCGGTTTTCCGGTTCCTGTACGTGGCACCGCGCTCCGGAACCCGTGCGGGAGCGGCTCGTGGGCCCTGCGGGGCTACCGGAATCGGCCATCGGCAAAGACTTGCCCAACCCGGTGGGCCGGTGGGGTGGACCGGGCCGGTCGGCAGATGCCCGGGCACGGCAGCCGGAACAACCGAACCCGCCCCCCACCCCGCCCGCCGATACCGCCCGGTACCCGCCCGATAGGCTGATGACCTGCGGTCTTTCCAGGACGGCCCACCGCAAAGGGCCCGGCCGCCCACCTGATCCGGAGTACCCGTGCCCGCATCCGTTCCCGCGCCGCTCACCGTCGCCGTCGCCCAGCCGGTCTGCGTTCCGCTCGACGTAGCCGCCAACTCCGCCGCCCACGCGGAGGCGGTCCGACGTTCGAAGGCCCGTCTGGTCGTCTTCCCGGAGCTCTCGCTCACCGGCTACGACCTCACCGCCGAGGCCGTCTCCCCCGACGACCCGCGTCTGCGCCCCCTCGTCACGGCATGCCGTGAGACGGGAGCGACGGCCCTGGCCGGTGCTCCGGTGCGGGCCCCGGACGGCCGTGAGCACCTCGGCACACTGGCCGTCACGGGAGCGGGCGCCCGTTTCGTGTACGGCAAGATGTGGCTGCACGGCGCGGAGTCCGACCGGTTCGCCCCCGGCGAGAAGCCACAGGTCATGGTGGTCGACGGGCATCGGCTGGGGCTCGCGGTGTGTTACGACGCCGCGGTCCCCGGACACGCCGCCGAGACCGCCGCGCTGGGCATCGACGCCTATGTGGCGAGCACCCTCTACGGCCCCGGCCCCGAACAGGCCGCCCGCCGCGACGGCCACATGAGCCGGACGGCACTCTCCCACGGGGTGTGGGTGGTGCTGGCCACCTCGGCAGGCCCGAGCGGGGCATACGACCGGACGTCGGGCGGCTCGGGCATCTGGGCACCGGACGGGACGGCGGTCGTGCAGGCCGGGCCCGAGGCCGGCGCCATGGTGTCCACGAGCGTGGGCGAGGGCCCGGCCGGGGCCCGTCGCCCCTAGAGTTGCCCGCCCACCATCTCGGCCGTGACGGCCCACCGCTCGTGGTCGCGCCAGGCTCCGTCGATGAGGAGGAAGTCCGGCGAGAACCCTTCGAGACGGAAACCGGCCCGGCGGACGAGGGCGAGCGAGCCCTCGTTGCCGGGCTGGATGTTGGCTTCGAGGCGGTGCAGGCCGAGCTGGCCGAAGGCGTACCGCAGGACCAGGTCCAGGCCTTCGGTCATCAGGCCGCGGCCCGCCGCGTGGGCGAAGGCGCCGTAGCCGAGGGCGCCGCAGCGGAACGCGCCGATGACGATGTTGTTGATGTTGATGAACCCCGCGATTCTGCCTGCGGGCCCGCTGCCGTCGCCGCGTTCGCAGACCAGGAAGCCCGCCTTCGTGGGGTCGTCGATCAGTTGTCCCGCGTAGGCGGCGTACGTGCGGGCGTCGGTGGGCGGGAAGAGCCAGGGACTGTGCAGCTCCCGGCTCTCCCGGGCCCGGGTGGTGAACTCCTCGGTATCGGCCGGGGTGTAGGCGCGGATCGCCACCCGGCGTCCCTCGGCCAGATTGTGGTTCTCGGACATCCGGCGAGACTA
>NZ_ML123049.1:0-42495 GCF_003846175.1 Streptomyces sp. ADI95-17
ACGGGCGGCTGGCGACGACGGGCACGGGCCGGCCCGGTCTCGTCCGGGAAGCTCAGGCATCACCGTGTGAGAGGTGGTGCGAGGCCGGTGAGAGCCCGTCAGAGTCGGCTGCGACCAGTGGTTTTGAGCATCCCGGAGTTCGGGGTATGCTTTATCTCGTTGCACAGCGCAGCGCGCCCCAATAGCTCAGTCGGTAGAGCGTCTCCATGGTAAGGAGAAGGTCTGCGGTTCGATTCCGCATTGGGGCTCCGAAGAACAGGAAAGGCCCCCGCCACTGGCGGGGGCCTTTCCTGTTTGGTGCGGAAGTCATCCGGCTGCCGTGAACGCTCCGTTGGTGAGGACCGGCACCGTGTCGGAGGCGTCCAACTGCGTTGCGATGCGTACGTCTTCGGGAAAGCCACCTGAGACGAGCTCCTGCCCGGATGCGCCGGCGGTCACTGTGGCGACGACATCCGGCGTCGTCTCGAAGCACGCGGCCGCTGTGGCCGCCTCGGGCGACAGGGGACCGCCACGATGCTTGCTGAGCGCCGAGAGAACGGCTCCCGCGCCCAGCAGGTCCTCCAGGGCGGGGCGCAGGCTGCCGTCCGGCCAGCGCTCGCCCGAGGCGATCACGGCAACCGGGCGGGCGGGTGTTCCGTAACCATTGCGGGCGAGCCAACGGCCCACCGCGGTCGCGTTGCGCAGACAGCCCGCGACGACCGTCGAGCCACCGGCCGCGGCGGCGATCGACGAGCCGTTGGGAAAAGGCAGGACCAGCCGTGGAGTGAAAGGCGCGTCTCTCAGCGCCGACGGAGACAGCGACCAGGGGGATGCGGGTGTGGCCATGCGCCGTCCCACGGCCAGCCGGGCGTCCACGCGGTCCGCGAAGGCCGCTGCCGAGGCGTCACGCCAGGCGTACGGGAAGACCCGGGTGCCGGACTCCACGGCCACCGTCACCGAGGTGGTGAACGACAGCACGTCGATCACCACCAGACACGCGACCGCCGACGAGAGCCGCTCGGCGCCCGTGGGGCCCCAGTCGAACCGTGCACCACTGCCTGCCTGCAGATACCAGTCGTCGTCCATGGCGATGACGATGGCAGGCACCCAACTGCCCCCGGCCACGGGGGCGTCGGTGTACTAGGCGGCGGGCGGTTCCGGGACGCGCATGGCGAGGATGGCCATGTCGTCCGAGGCCGGCTCGGCGGCGAAGCGTTCCACGGCCCGCAGGATGCGTGCCGCCACCGCACCCGCCGTGAGGCCGGTGCAGGTCGCCAGGACGTCCGCCAGGCCGTCGTCGCCGAGCATGCGGGTGCCCTCCCGGCGTTCCGTGATGCCGTCGGTGACACACAGCAGGACATCGCCCGGGGCGAGCGTGACCATCTGCTCGTACAGTTCGAGGTCCTCGATCACGCCCAGCAGGGGCTGCGGCTCGGCCGCCGCTTCGACCGAGCCGTCCTGGTGCAGGCGCAGCGGCAGCGGATGGCCCGCGCAGACCACCTTGAGGAGTGCGCTGCCGTCCTCCTGGGGCCACAGCTCGCCGTACAGGAGGGTCAGGAAGCGGCTGCGGGCGCCCTCGTCGAGGATGGCGGCGTTGAGGCGCTCCAGGACGGCGGGGCCGCCGAAGCCCTCGCGGGCCAGGAGGCGCAGGGCGTGGCGGGCGAGACCCGTGACCGCCGCCGCCTCCGGACCCGTACCGCATACGTCGCCGATGGCGAACCCGTAGGCGCCGTCACGGATCGGGAAGACGTCGTAGAAGTCGCCGCCGACCTCGTTTCCCTCGCCGGCCGCGCGGTAGATGACCTCGATCTCGACATTGGGGACCTCGGGCAGCCCCGGCGGCAGCAGGCTGCGCTGCAGGGACTGGCTGATCGCCATGCGCTCCGAGTAGAGGCGCGCGTTGTCGAGGGCCAACGCGGCACGACGGGAGAGGTCCTCGGCCAGTTCCAGGATCTCCTGGCGGAAGTGGTCGTCGGAGGGCTTCCCGAGCGTGAGCATGCCGATGACGCGGTTGCGGGCCACGAGCGGCAGGACCACCGTCTCCCCGCCCACGGCGGCCGCGGTGGCCAGCGTCGTACGGATTCCGGGGCCGAGCCTGCCCGGTTCGCCGAGCCGGCCGGTCTCACCGAGGCCGAGGGTGCGCATGGACGTGCGCAGGGCCGCCTGGTGGGCGGCCTCGGACGGGGCAGCCCAGACGCGTGCTCCGGGGGTCGGCACCGGGTCCGGTGGCGCGATCTTGGAGAGCAGGGCCTTGAGGCCGTCGATGCGCTCCTCGTCCTCGTGCAGTACATAGGAGAGGTACGGCTCGGACGCCTGGTCGGCGATCGTGTACACGGCGCACCAGGTGGCCAGGGTGGGAACCGTCATCTGGGCCATCAACGCCAGGGTCTGGTCCCGGTCGAGGGTGCCGGCGAGCAGGTCGGAGGCCTCGACGAGGAAGGACAGGGAGCCGCGGCGGAGCCGTTCCAGCTCGCCCAGCCGGGCCGATTCGACCGCGAGCGCGATCCGGTCCGCGGCGAACTGCAGGCGCAGGGCCTCCTCGTTCGAGTAGCGGCCGGCAGCCTCGGCGGCGACGCCCAGGGAGCCCGTGAGCCGCCCCTCGACCTTCAGCGGGACGGTGACGACGGAACGCATCCCGGTGCCGCCGAGCAGCGGGACGGCGCCCGGCACATTGTCCAGGTCCTCGTGGACGGCGGGCATCCGGGCGGATCCGTACCGTCCCGTTCCGGCCTCCACCGGGACGCGGGCGAAACGCTGGCGGGCGGAGGGCAGACCGGTGGTGGCCCGTACCTCCAGTTCCGTTTCGTCGTCCGTCGCCAGCAGGAGGAAGGCGGCGTCGGCGTCGAGCATGTCGCGGGCCCGCTCGACCGTGCGCTGGAGCAGACCGTCGAGGTCGTCGGGGGCGGGGGAGCCGATGAAGATCTCGAACGGGTCGGTCTTGCCGCTCTCGGCGTTCGTGTCGGACACCGGTGTGCGGGCCGGTGACTGGAGCACCGCGCGTTCGTAGTCGCGGACGAGCAGGCAGACGGTCGAGGGTTCGCCGTGGGTGTCGCGGACCCTCAGATGCGAGGCGTAGACGGGGATGATCCGGCCGTCGGCGCCGCGGATTCCGTAGCTGCCCTCCCAGCGCGAGAGCTGGAGCGCGTCGACGATGCCCGTGTTGGTGCCGGGGGTCTGGGGCCAGGCCGTGAAGTCGGTGAGCTGCTTGCCGGTGACCTGTTCCGCGGTGTGGCCGAAGAGGAACGCGGCGTCCTCGTTCCAGGCGGCGATGGCGCCGGAGCTGTCGATCTGGACGACCGCCACCCGGACGCGCTCGTCGGCGACCGGGAGCAGCCCCACGGGGAGCAGCGGTCCCGCCGAGCGGATGCCCACCGGGCGTTCGGGAAGATCGAGCTGGAACCAGACATGCTTGCGGGTGGGCGAGTACTCGACGCCCCACCGGGTGGCGAGTGCCGCGCAGAGCAGCAGTCCGCGGCCGTTCTCACGGTCGGGGCTGCCGAAGTCCGGGCCGGTGCTCTGGAGCGGGATTTCGCGTTCCGGATAGTGGTCGGAGACCTCGATCCGGACGCCGTCCTCCGTGCGCAGACAGAGCACGTCGGCGGCGGTGCCCGCGTGGACCACGGCGTTGGTCACCAGCTCGCTGGTGAGGACGACCGCGTCGTCGACGACGTCCGTGTAGCCCCACCCCTGGAGGGTGTCCCGGACGAAGGCGCGGGCGGTCGCGACGGAGCGCCCGACCGGGTCGAAGGTGGCGGCCGCGCGCGCGGTGATCACAGAACTCCCCATGTGGTGTCTCGTCGCTTCCCCGAGTCCTGTGCCCGTTTCTCGCCGCTTCGATTCGCCTGCCAGGCTAGACGCTCGGTCTGTGTGCCGGGTACACGAGGGGCGACTTCGGACAGGAGCGGCCAGGAACCGACCTGTGACCGGACAAGTGTGGCCATCCCGATGGAGGGATGCGGGACAACCATCGGAGGTTGCACCCCGGCTGCGTCCGGCCTGGTACGTTTCAACGATTTGACGTCCCCATGGTCACCCGTCGACGGTGGGCCGTGGCGATGAGCCAAAGAAGAACTGGGCAAGCTCCCAGATAAGGCCCGAGCGATACGGTCAACCCCTGCGGGAGGGACACGGTGGAGTCTGGCGTGGCGGCGCGGGGCACAGGCACGCGCACAAAAGGCGGACAGTCCGTGAAGAAACAGCGCAATGGAACCATCGATGTCGACGCGGCAGCGCTCAACAGACTGCTGGCGGGTCTCGTGGCGATGCGCGACGGGAATTTCCGCAGGCGTCTGACCGTCTCGGGCGACGGTGTGATGGCGGAGATCGCGGCGGTCTTCAACGAGGTCGCCGACCGCAATCTGCATCTGACCGGCGAGCTGGCCCGGGTGCGGCGGATGGTCGGACGCGAGGGGAAGCTCACCGAGCGGCTGGAGACGGGCGCCTGCGAGGGCTCCTGGGCCGCCGCGATCGACGCCTCCAACGAGCTGGTCGACGATCTGGCCCGCCCGGTCTCGGAGGTCGGGCGGGTGCTGTCGGCGGTGGCCGACGGTGATCTCGAACAGCGGATGGAACTGCGGTCGCACACGTCGGACGAGACGGTACGGCCGCTGCGCGGCGAGTTCCTGAAGGTCGCCCGTACGGTCAACAGCCTCGTCGACCAGCTGTCGGCGTTCACCGAGCAGGTGACGCGGGTCGCGGTCGAGGTGGGTACCGAGGGCAAACTGGGCGGACAGGCCCAGGTGCGCGGGATGTCCGGGTCGTGGAAGGACCTCACGGACTCCGTGAACACCATGGCGTACCGGCTGACCGCGCAGGTGCGCGACATCGCCCTGGTGACGACGGCGGTCGCCAAGGGGGATCTCTCGCGGAAGGTCACCGTCCATGTGGCCGGCGAGATGCTCCAGCTGAAGAACACCGTCAACACGATGGTCGACCAGCTCTCGTCGTTCTCCTCCGAGGTGACCCGGGTCGCCCGCGAGGTGGGGACGGAGGGCGAGCTCGGTGGTCAGGCGACCGTTCCGGGCGTGGCGGGTGTGTGGAAGGACCTCACCGACTCCGTCAACACGATGGCCGGGAACCTCACTTCCCAGGTGCGCGGGATCGCCGAGGTGACCACGGCGGTCGCCAACGGCGACCTGTCCCAGAAGGTCACGGTGAGCGCCCGCGGCGAGGTCGCGCAACTGGCCGAGACCATCAACCAGATGACCGACACGCTGCGGCTCTTCGCGGACGAAGTGACCCGGGTGGCCAGTGAGGTCGGTGGCGAGGGTCTGCTCGGCGGGCAGGCGAAGGTGCCGGGGGCGGCGGGGACGTGGAAGGACCTCACCGACTCGGTCAACACGGTCTTCCGGAACCTGACGACCCAGGTGCGGGACATCGCGCAGGTGACCACGGCGGTGGCCAACGGTGACATGACGCAGAAGGTCACCGTGGACGTGGCCGGCGAGATGCTGGAGCTGAAGAACACCGTCAACACGATGGTGGACCAGCTCCAGTCCTTCGGTTCGGAAGTGACCCGGGTGGCCCGGGAGGTCGGTCTTGAGGGCCGGCTGGGCGGCCAGGCCGAGGTGCCCGGCGCGGCGGGGACGTGGAAGGACCTCACCGACTCGGTGAACGCGGCGTTCCGCAACCTCACGGGGCAGGTGCGGGACATTGCGCAGGTGACGACCGCGGTGGCCAACGGCGATCTGTCGCAGAAGGTCACCGTGGACGTCGCGGGCGAGATGCTGGAGCTGAAGAACACCGTCAACACGATGGTGGCGCAGCTCTCGAACTTCGCCGACCAGGTGACGCGGATGGCGCGTGACGTGGGTACGGAGGGCCGGCTCGGCGGCCAGGCCCGGGTGGACGGCGTCTCCGGCACCTGGAAGGAGCTCACCGACTCCGTCAACTTCATGGCCGGGAACCTGACTTCGCAGGTACGTCAGATCGCCCAGGTGACCACGGCGGTGGCGCGCGGTGATCTGTCGCAGAAGATCGATGTGGATGCCCGGGGCGAGATCCTGGAGCTGAAGAACACCATCAACACGATGGTGGACCAGCTCTCCGCCTTCGCCGAGCAGGTGACCCGGGTGGCCCGCGAGGTCGGTACCGACGGGCGGCTCGGCGGGCAGGCGCAGGTGCCCGGCGTGGCCGGTGTGTGGCGTGATCTGACCGATTCGGTGAACGGGATGGCGGGCAACCTGACCGCTCAGGTCCGTAACATCGCGCAGGTCGCCACGGCGGTGGCGCGCGGTGATCTGTCGCAGAAGATCGATGTGGATGCCCGGGGCGAGATCCTGGAGCTGAAGAACACCATCAACACGATGGTCGACCAGCTCTCGAACTTCGCCGAGCAGGTGACCAGGGTCGCCCGCGAGGTGGGTACGGAGGGCATGCTCGGCGGTCAGGCCGAGGTGCAGGGGGTGTCCGGTACCTGGAAGGATCTCACCCAGTCCGTCAACGGCATGGCCAACAACCTGACCATGCAGGTCCGCAACATCGCCGAGGTCACCACCGCGGTCGCCAACGGCGATCTCTCCAAGAAGATCACCGTCGACGCCAAGGGCGAGATCCTCGAACTGGTCACGACCGTCAACACCATGGTCGACCAGCTGCTCAACTTCGCGGACGAGGTGACGCGGGTCGCCCGTGAGGTGGGTACCGAGGGCATCCTCGGCGGTCAGGCCCGGGTGCCGGGTGCGACCGGCATCTGGAAGGACCTCAGCGACAACGTCAACCTGATGGCCAACAACCTGACCAGTCAGGTGCGGAACATCTCCCGGGTCTCCTCGGCGGTCGCCAACGGCGACCTGAGGAAGAAGGTCACCGTCGAGGCGCGCGGCGAGGTCGCCGAGCTCGCGGACACCGTCAACACCATGGTGACGACGCTGTCCTCGTTCGCGGACGAGGTGACGCGGGTCGCCCGCGAGGTGGGCACGGAGGGCGAACTGGGCGGCCAGGCACGGGTGCCGGGCGTCTCGGGGACGTGGAAGGACCTCACCGAGTCGGTGAACTCGATGGCGTCCAACCTGACCGGCCAGGTGCGCCAGATCGCCGCGGTCACCACGGCGATCGCCAAGGGCGACCTCACCAAGAAGATCGACATCGACGCGCGCGGTGAGATCCAGCAGCTGAAGAACACCATCAACACGATGGTCGACCAGCTGTCCTCGTTCGCCGAGCAGGTGACCCGGGTGGCCCGTGAGGTGGGTACGGAGGGGCAGCTGGGCGGTCAGGCCCGGGTCCGGGACGTCGACGGCACCTGGCGCGACCTCACCGAGTCGGTGAACGAGATGGCCGGGAACCTCACCCGCCAGGTGCGGGCCATCGCGGCCGTGGCCACGGCGGTGACCCGCGGCGACCTCAACCTGAAGATCGATGTGGACGCGGCCGGCGAGATCCAGGCCCTGCAGGACAACATCAACACGATGATCGCCAACCTCCGCGACACCACGGCGACCAACAAGGAACAGGACTGGCTCAAGGGCAACCTCGCCCGGATCTCCGGGCTGATGCAGGGACGCCGCGATCTGGACGACGTGGCCTCGCTGATCATGAGCGAGCTGACCCCGGTCGTCTCCGCGCAGCACGGCGCGTTCTTCCTGGCCATGCCGACCGGGGACACCGGCGCGGTCGGCCAGGACAGCGACAAGGACAACTCGTACGAGCTCTGCATGCGGGGCAGCTACGGATACTCGGCGGGTTCGATGCCGACCTCCTTCCGGCCGGGCGAGACGCTCATCGGGACCGCCGCGGAGGAGAAGCGGACCATTCAGGTGGACAACGTTCCGCCGGGCTATCTGAAGATCTCCTCCGGCCTCGGTGAGGCGCCTCCCGCACATGTGATCGTGCTGCCGGTGCTTTTCGAGGGGAAGGTGCTCGGTGTCATCGAGCTGGCGTCGTTCCAGCCGTTCACCCACATTCAGCGGGACTTCCTCAACCAGCTCGCCGAAATGATCGCGACGAGCGTCAACACCATCAGCGTCAACACGAAGACCGAGAAGCTCCTCGAACAGTCGCAGGAGCTGGCCGAGCAATTGAGGGACCGCTCACAGGAGTTGGAGAACCGGCAGAAGGCGCTCCAGGCCTCCAACGCGGAACTGGAGGAGAAGGCCGAACTGCTGGCCCAGCAGAACCGCGACATCGAGGTCAAGAACACCGAGATCGAGGAGGCCCGGCAGGTCCTGGAGGAGCGCGCCGAGCAGCTCGCCGTCTCGATGCGCTACAAGTCGGAATTCCTGGCGAACATGTCGCACGAGTTGCGTACGCCGCTCAACTCGCTGCTCATTCTGGCCAAGCTGCTCGCGGACAATGCCGAGGGTAATCTCTCGCCGAAGCAGGTGGAATTCGCCGAGACGATCCACGGGGCCGGTTCCGACCTGCTCCAGCTGATCAATGACATTCTCGATCTGACGAAGGTCGAGGCGGGCAAGATGGATGTCAGCCCGACCCGGATCGCACTGGTTCAGCTCGTGGACTACGTGGAGGCGACATTCCGTCCGCTCACCGCGGAGAAGGGGCTCGATTTCTCCGTCAGGGTCTCGCCGGAACTCCCCGCGACGCTCCACACGGACGAGCAGCGGCTCTTGCAGGTGCTGCGCAATCTCCTCTCCAACGCGGTGAAGTTCACCGACAGCGGGGCGGTCGAGCTGGTCATCCGGCACGCCAACGAGGACGTGCCGAACGCCATCCGTGAGCAGCTGTTGGAGGCCGGCTCGCTGCGTGACGCGGACGCCGACCTGATCGCGTTCTCGGTCACCGACACCGGTATCGGGATCGCCTCCAGCAAGATGCTGGTGATCTTCGAGGCGTTCAAGCAGGCGGACGGTACGACCAGCCGCAAGTACGGCGGCACGGGGCTCGGACTGTCCATCAGCCGGGAGATCGCCCGGCTGCTGGGCGGCGAGATCCACGCGGCCAGTGAGCCGGGCCGCGGCTCGACCTTCACGCTGTATCTGCCGCTGCACCCGAGCGAGTTGCCGCCGCAGGGGTACCCGCAGATCGGTCCCGGTCCCATCGAGGGGCACGGTGTCGCGGCCGAGGAGGGGCTGCTGCCGGCGGCCGGCCAGAGTGCCGACCCGGCTGCCGCGGCACCGGACGCGGGCGGTGCGGCCGGGCTGATGCGGCGTCGCCGCAAGAGCCTGGGGAGCGCGGAACGGCGGCCCGCGCTGCCGCCCCGGAGCACCGCCTCGGCGGCTCCGCCGGAGCCGTGGACGCTCGCCGGGCAGGAGGAGCCCGAGGTCCGCAGGACGTTCCGGTTCCGCGGCGAGAAGGTGCTCATCGTCGACGACGACATCCGCAACGTCTTCGCGCTCACCAGCGTGCTGGAGCAGCACGGTCTTTCGGTGCTGTACGCGGAGAACGGACGCGTGGGCATCGAAGTCCTGGAACAGCACGACGATGTGACGGTCGTACTGATGGACATCATGATGCCGGAGATGGACGGCTATGCCACGACGGCGGCGATCCGAAGGATGCCGCAGTTCGCCGGGCTGCCGATCGTCGCGCTGACCGCGAAGGCGATGAAGGGCGACCGGGAGAAGGCGATCGAATCCGGTGCTTCCGACTATGTCACCAAGCCTGTCGATCCTGATCATCTTCTTTCCGTAATGGAGCAGTGGATGCGCGGAGAGTGATCATTAATCGAGGGAATCCAGCCGAGTTGCTGATCGACTGTGCTCGCAGGGGTGTGAGAAGGCTCTGCACGGGGAACCTTCTCGTCCCCCACCGCGTTTCGGCTGTGTGCACAGTGACATCGCGGTGACAGGGTGTGGCGACGGGCGGGGTACGGCTACCATGACCGGCACAAGGACGGACGGCGTAAGGGAGTCGTCCCCTGGGGCGGCGCCCGGTGCAATTCCGGGGCGAGGAGGACGGGCCATGGTGCAGAAGGCCAAGATCCTCCTGGTCGATGACCGGCCGGAGAATCTGCTGGCGCTGGAGGCCATCCTCTCTGCGCTCGATCAGACACTGGTCCGGGCATCGTCAGGGGAGGAAGCGCTCAAAGCGCTGCTCACGGACGACTTCGCGGTCATTCTGCTGGACGTCCAGATGCCGGGCATGGACGGTTTCGAAACCGCCGCGCACATCAAGCGGCGGGAACGGACCCGGGACATCCCGATCATCTTTCTCACCGCGATCAACCACGGCCCGCATCACACCTTCCGGGGTTATGCGGCAGGCGCGGTGGACTACATCTCGAAGCCGTTCGACCCATGGGTGCTCCGCGCCAAGGTCTCGGTCTTCGTCGAGCTGTACATGAAGAACTGCAAGCTGCGCGAGCAGGCGGCGCTGCTGAGGCTCCAGATCGAGGGCGATCCGGGCGGCGCGGACCACGCGGGCGAGCCCGCCGGGCTGCTCGCCGAGCTCTCCGCCCGGCTGGCAGCCGTCGAGGAGCAGGCGGAGGCGCTCTCCAAGCAGCTCGACGACGAGTCGGCGGACGCCGCGGCGGTGGCGACCGCCGCCCATCTGGAGCGGAAGCTCACCGGGCTGCGCCGGGCGCTCGACGCCCTGGAGCCCGGCACCGGAAGCGGCAGCGTCGGCCTTCCCTCGTAACGCCGCACGCCACATCCACCGCGTCCGCGTATCGGGGGAGGACCGGGTCCGGCGGCGGCGGTCCGGGGCGCGGCTTTCCGCCGGGGGACGGGTGGTTGTGCGGGGCTCGGGCCCAACTGGCCCTTCCGGCCTGCCGGTACACGGCCGGAAACGGGGCACTCGCGGTGAGGTGGCGTCAGTTTGCGGCCCCTGTGGGGCGACACGGTCGGGTGAAGCAGCAGTCGCACGTGTTCACAGCCGCCGACAACGGTAACCTCGGCACCATGGCCTCACGTACGTCCGGCAAGGGTTCCCAGGGCACGGCGGGCACCGCGAAGCGCGTCGGCCGTACCGCGGGGCCGGCCAAGAAAGCCGCGCCCGCGAAAAAGACCGCCGCGAAGAAGACCGCGCCCGCCAAGAAGGCGCCCGCCAAGAAGACCGCGGCGAAGAAGGCGGCCCCGCCCAAGCCCGCCCCGTCGCCCACCGGTGGTGTGTACCGCCTGGCGCGCGCCGTCTGGCTCGGCACCGCCCACGCCGTCGGAGCGACGTTCCGCGGCATAGGGCGGGGCGCCAAGGGGCTCGACCCCGCACACCGCAAGGACGGCGTCGCACTGCTGCTGCTCGGCCTCGCGCTGGTCGTCGCCGCGGGCACCTGGTCGAACCTGCGCGGGCCCGTCGGCGACCTCGTGGAGATGCTCGTCACCGGGGCCTTCGGCCGGCTCGATCTGCTCGTACCGATACTGCTCGGCGCCATCGCCGTACGGCTGATCCGCTACCCGGAGAAGCCCGAGGCCAATGGACGCATCGTCATCGGGCTCTCCGCCCTCGTCATCGGGGTGCTCGGACAGGTCCACATCGCCTGCGGATCGCCCGGCCGCGAGGACGGCACCACGGCGATGCAGAACGCGGGCGGGCTCATCGGCTGGGCCGCCTCCAAGCCGCTGATCTACACCATGGGCGAGGTCCTCGCCGTACCGCTGCTGTTGCTGCTCACCGTCTTCGGGCTGCTGGTCGTCACCGCCACCCCGGTGAACGCCATTCCGCAACGGCTCCGGCTGCTCGGCACCAAGCTGGGCCTTCTCCACCCGGAGTACGACCCCGAGGCGGACGAGGAGAACGACGACGAGCGCTACGAGGAGCAGTGGCGCGAGCAGCTTCCCGCGCGCTCCCGCCGCTCCCCGGCCCGCCGCTCCGAAGCGCCCGACGAGTACGACCCGGAGCAGGCCGAGGCCGAGGCGCTCTCCAAGCGCCGCCGGCCGCGCAGGCCCTCCGTGCAGCCCGCGACGAACCGCACCATGGACGCGGTGGACGTGGCGGCCGCCGCGGCCGCGGCACTCGACGGGGCGGTGCTCAACGGCATGCCGCCCTCGCCGATCGTCGCCGACCTCACCCAGGGCGTCTCCGTCGAGCGCGAACGCCAGGGCACACCGGTGCCGGGCGCCAGGGAGGGCGAGCCCGCCTCCGGAGGAGGGAAGCAGCAGGCGCCCTCGGGCGGCGTGCCCGATCTGACGAAGCCGGTGCCCGATTCGCAGTCCCAGCCTCTGCCGGCCCGCGCCGAACAGCTCCAGCTCTCCGGCGACATCACCTACTCGCTGCCCTCGCTCGACCTGCTGGAGCGCGGCGGCCCCGGCAAGACCCGCAGTGCAGCCAACGACGCGATCGTCGCGGCCCTGACCAATGTCTTCACCGAATTCAAGGTCGACGCCGCCGTCACCGGCTTCACCCGAGGTCCGACGGTCACGCGGTACGAGGTGGAGCTCGGCCCGGCGGTGAAGGTCGAGCGGATCACCGCGCTCGCCAAGAACATCGCCTACGCCGTTGCCAGCCCCGACGTCCGGATCATCTCCCCGATCCCGGGCAAGTCCGCGGTCGGCATCGAGATCCCCAACACCGACCGGGAGATGGTCAACCTCGGCGACGTACTGCGCCTCGCGGACGCGGCCGAGGACGACCACCCGATGCTGGTCGCGCTCGGCAAGGACGTCGAGGGCGGCTATGTGATGGCCAACCTGGCGAAGATGCCGCACGTGCTGGTGGCCGGTGCGACCGGTTCCGGCAAGTCGTCGTGCATCAACTGCCTGATCACCTCGGTCATGGTGCGGGCGACCCCGGACGACGTCCGCATGGTGCTCGTCGACCCCAAGCGCGTCGAGCTGACCGCGTACGAGGGCATCCCGCACCTGATCACGCCGATCATCACCAACCCGAAACGTGCCGCCGAAGCACTCCAGTGGGTCGTGCGGGAGATGGACCTGCGGTACGACGACCTCGCCGCGTTCGGGTACCGGCACATCGACGACTTCAACCAGGCCGTCCGCAACGGCAAGGTCAAGCCGCCGGAGGGCAGCGAGCGCGAGCTCTCGCCCTACCCGTATCTGCTGGTGATCGTCGACGAGCTCGCCGACCTGATGATGGTGGCTCCGCGCGACGTGGAGGACGCCATCGTCCGCATCACCCAGTTGGCCCGCGCCGCCGGCATCCACCTGGTGCTCGCGACCCAGCGGCCCTCGGTCGACGTCGTCACCGGCCTGATCAAGGCGAACGTGCCCTCCCGGCTGGCCTTCGCGACCTCGTCCCTGGCCGACAGCCGGGTCATCCTCGACCAGCCCGGCGCCGAGAAGCTCATCGGAAAGGGTGACGGTCTGTTCCTGCCGATGGGTGCGAACAAGCCCACCCGAATGCAGGGCGCCTTCGTCACCGAGGACGAGGTCGCCGCCGTCGTCCAGCACTGCAAGGACCAGATGGCGCCGGTCTTCCGCGAGGACGTGGTGGTCGGCACCGCGAAGAAGAAGGAGATCGACGAGGACATCGGCGACGACCTGGATCTGCTCTGCCAGGCCGCCGAACTGGTCGTCTCCACCCAGTTCGGGTCCACCTCGATGCTTCAGCGCAAGCTGCGGGTCGGCTTCGCGAAGGCGGGCCGGCTGATGGACCTGATGGAGTCGAGGAACATCGTCGGACCCAGCGAGGGATCCAAGGCGCGCGACGTCATGGTGAAGCCCGACGAACTGGACGGGGTGTTGGCTCTGATCCGCGGGGAAACCGGTTCGTAAGGGTGTTACGGGCAACCGTTTCGCCGGGTCGTACGTCAACTTGGAGGAAGGGGCGGCAGAATTGTCCCTCCCGGGGCGGTCCGGAGAATCGGACGGCCTTCGAGTCCGATGGAGGACAAAGTCCTTCCTCCCGGTTGCCCCACCCTTTCGTACCACCCCTAGACTGAACACCCAGCAGGTGGCTCACGCTCGAAAGGCGCCCCCGTGTCCATCGGCAACTCCCCCGAAGACGACCGGCCTTCGATCGGTCGAGTGCTCCAGCAGGCTCGTATCGCCGCAGGTCTCACGGTCGAAGAGATCAGCTCGTCCACCCGGGTGCGCATCCCCATCGTGCACGCGATCGAAGAGGACGACTTCTCCCGCTGCGGCGGCGACGTGTACGCACGCGGCCATATCCGTACGCTCGCGCGTGCGGTCGAGCTCGATCCGGAACCGCTGGTTTCGCAGTACGACGCGGAACACGGCGGCCGTCCCGCACCCACGCCCGCGGCGCCGCTGTTCGAAGCCGAGAGAATCCGTTCCGAACCCCGTCGGCCCAACTGGACGGCGGCCATGGTCGCGGCGATCGTCGCCGTCGTCGGTTTCGTCGGCTTCACGTTCCTCAAGGGCGGCGACGACAGCCCCGCGGCCACCCAGGTCGCGGAGGGCCCCGCGCCGCACAAGAAGAGCCCCGCACCGAAGTCCGACAAGCCCGTCGACCCCAAGCCGGCACCCTCCGACAGCGCCATCGCCGCGGCCCCCAGGGACAAGGTGACGGTCCGGCTCGACGCCAGCCAGGGCAAGAGCTGGATCTCCGCCAAGGACCACAACGGGCGGCTGCTCTTCGACGGTCTGCTGCTGCAGGGCCAGACCAAGACCTTCCAGGACCAGGAGCGGGTCGACCTCGTCCTCGGCGACGCGGGCTCGATCGAGCTCTTCGTCAACGGCAAGAAGGTCGAGGACAAGTTCCAGCCCGGCCAGGTCGAGCGGCTCTCGTACACCAAGGGCGACCCGGCGGTCGGCTGACCCCGTACGCACCGCTTCCCCAGACGGTCCCGACACACGGCGAGCGCCCGGCAATCCCGCCGGGCGCTCGCCGCATTGTTACTCGGTGTAACGGTGGAACCCTGCGCGGCAGGGCGAGTGCCGGGACAAAGTAGTCTTGAGCCCATGCCCGAACGCCGTACCGTCGCCCTTGTCACTCTTGGCTGCGCCCGTAACGAGGTGGACTCGGAGGAGCTCGCAGGCCGCTTGGCAGCGGACGGCTGGGAGCTCGTCCAGGATGCCTCCGACGCGGATGTCGCCGTCGTCAACACCTGTGGATTCGTCGAGGCCGCCAAGAAGGACTCCGTCGACGCCCTGCTCGAAGCCAATGATCTGAAGGACCACGGCCGGACCCAGGCCGTGGTCGCCGTCGGCTGTATGGCCGAGCGTTACGGCAAGGACCTCGCCGAGGCCCTGCCCGAAGCGGACGGCGTCCTCGGCTTCGACGACTACGCCGACATCTCCGACCGCCTCCAGACCATCCTCAACGGCGGCATCCACGCCTCGCACACCCCGCGCGACCGCCGCAAGCTGCTGCCGATCAGCCCCGCCGAACGGCAGGACGCGGCCGTGGCGCTTCCCGGCCACGCACAGGAGGCCGCACCGGCCCCCGCCCCCGAGGACCTCCCCGACGGCGTCGCGCCGGTCTCCGGGCCGCGGGCGCCCCTGCGCCGCCGGCTGGGCACCAGCCCCGTCGCCTCGGTGAAGCTCGCCTCCGGCTGCGACCGCCGCTGCTCCTTCTGCGCCATTCCGTCCTTCCGCGGCTCCTTCATCTCGCGGCGCCCCTCGGACGTGCTGCAGGAGACCCGCTGGCTGGCCGAGCAGGGCGTCAAGGAGGTCATGCTGGTCTCCGAGAACAACACCTCGTACGGCAAGGACCTCGGCGACATCCGGCTGCTGGAGACGCTGCTGCCGGAGCTCGCCGACGTCGAGGGCATCGAGCGGATCCGGGTCAGCTACCTCCAGCCGGCCGAGATGCGGCCCGGCCTCATCGACGTGCTGACCTCCACGCCGAAGGTCGCGCCCTACTTCGACCTGTCCTTCCAGCACTCGGCCCCCGGTGTGCTGCGGGCGATGCGCCGCTTCGGTGACACCGACCGGTTCCTGGAGCTGCTGGACACCATCCGGAACAAGGCGCCGCAGGCCGGTGCCCGCTCCAACTTCATCGTGGGCTTCCCCGGCGAGACCGAGGCCGACCTGGCGGAGCTGGAACGCTTCCTCACCGGTGCCCGGCTCGACGCCATCGGCGTCTTCGGCTACTCCGACGAGGAGGGCACCGAGGCCGTCGGCTACGAGAACAAGCTGGACGCCGACGTCATCGCCGAGCGGCTCGCGCACATCTCGCAGCTGGCCGAGGAGCTCACCTCGCAGCGTGCCGAGGAGCGCCTGGGCGAGTCGCTCCAGGTGCTGGTCGAGTCCGTGGACGACGAGGACGGTGCGGTGGGCCGCGCGGCCCACCAGGCTCCCGAGACGGACGGCCAGGTGCTCTTCACCACACGCGACGGCCTCGTACCCGGCCTTATGGTCGAGGCAAAGGTCGTGGGCACCGAAGGAGTGGACCTGGTGGCCGAGTGTTCCGAACTCGTGGAGGCAGCCAGATGACGGGAGTCCCGGCATCCGCGGCAGGCGGCTCCGGCGCGAAGCCGGTCCGCGGCGGCAAGCTGGGCACTGCGGCCGTCAATCAGGCCAGCCTGTGGAACATCGCCAACCTGCTCACCATGCTGCGGCTGGTGCTGGTGCCCGGCTTCGTGCTGCTGCTGCTGCACAACGGCGGGTACGACCCGGCCTGGCGGTCGTTCGCCTGGGCGGCCTTCGCCGTCGCCATGATCACCGACCTGTTCGACGGTCATCTGGCGCGCACGTACAACCTGGTCACCGACTTCGGGAAGATCGCCGACCCGATCGCGGACAAGGCGATCATGGGCGCGGCACTGGTCTGTCTCTCGTATCTCGGCGATCTGCCCTGGTGGGTCACGGGCGTGATCCTCTTCCGCGAGATCGGCATCACGCTGATGCGCTTCTGGGTGATACGGCATGCGGTGATTCCGGCCAGTCGCGGAGGGAAGATGAAGACCCTGGCGCAGGGGACGGCCGTCGGGATGTACGTCCTGGCGCTCACCGGTCCACTGGCCACCCTGCGCTTCTGGGTGATGGCGGTGGCCGTCGTGCTGACGGTCGTCACCGGGCTCGACTATGTGCGCCAGGCCGTCGTGCTGCGCCGCAAGGGGCTCGCGGCCGAGCGGGCCGCCGTAGCGGCGGGATCGGCCCAGGGGGCCCCGGGGAGCCGTGATTCGGCGGAGGCCGAGCGGTGACTGCCGCGGCCCGGGTGCTGGAGCTGCTCGTGGAGCGTGGTGAGACCCTTGCCGTCGCGGAGTCGCTGACCGGCGGTCTGGTCGCGGCGGAGCTGACATCGGTGCCGGGTGCCTCGCACTCCTTCCGGGGCTCCGTGACGGCGTACGCGACGGCCCTGAAGCGGGATCTCCTGGGGGTGGACGGCGTGCTGCTGGCGGAGCGCGGGGCGGTCGACCCCGAGGTGGCGCGGCAGATGGCGGCCGGTGTGCGCCGTGTTCTCGGGGCGGACTGGGGCATGGCCACCACCGGGGTCGCGGGCCCCGAACCGCAGGACGGCAAGGCCGTGGGGACGGTGTATGTCGCGGTGTCCGGGCCGGACGGCGTGGAGAATATGGCTGAGCTGAGGTTGAACGGCGGACGGGCGGACATCCGTAAAGAGAGCGTACGGAGCGTGCTCGAGTTGCTCTCCGCCGAACTCGGCAGGAATGCAAGCGCACAGGATACGGAACAGAACGGGGGGAATTGATGTTTGCAGCCCTGAGTGAACACGACATCGCTCCCCGCACGGCCGCGGCGCAAGGCGGTACGGTGGGGCGTGAAGGATGCGGCTACGCGGTCCGAGGAGGGAGCCACCGATGATTCTGCTCCGTCGCCTGCTTGGTGACGTGCTGCGTCGGCAGCGCCAGCGCCAAGGCCGTACTCTGCGCGAAGTCTCCTCGTCCGCCCGAGTCTCGCTCGGCTATCTCTCCGAGGTGGAGCGGGGGCAGAAGGAGGCATCCTCCGAACTGCTCTCCGCCATTTGCGACGCGCTTGACGTACGGATGTCCGAGCTCATGCGTGAAGTGAGCGATGAGCTGTCGCTGGCCGAACTGGCCGAGTCGGCAGCAGCCAGCGATCCGGTGCCTGTGCCGGTACGCCCAATGCTCAATTCCGTCTCCGTGACGTCGGTGGCGGGTGTGCCGACGGGACGGGTGACCATCAAGGCGCCCGCGGAAGCGGTGGATGTCGTCGCCGCCTGACCCGCGTGGTCCGGTGCGAAGCGTGTGTGTGGTGGAGCCCCGGTCGCCCCCTTGCGGGGGTGGCCGGGGCTTCTGCGTGCTCGGGGAGGCACCGGGGTTCGGGTGTTCGGGGCAGGCGGGGGCAGATGGCTCTCAAATGACCGATTTGGTTCGTTTGTGTCATCGTGGGTGATGCCGAACGGGCAGCGAAATCCCCTTACCCGAAGGAGTCGCAATGGTTGACGAAGGCGCCAAGGACAAGATCAAGGGCAAGGCGAAGGAAGCCATGGGCAAGATGACCGGCGACCGTCGCAAGGAGGCCGAAGGCAAGATGGACCAGGCCAAGGGTCGGGCCAAGGGCGCCGAGGAGCGCGCGGAGGGCATGAAGGACTCCCTGCGCCGCGACGAGCACTGACCGCTTCCACCGGGCCCCCACTCGTCGAGAACGGCGGGGGTCCGGTGGTGCCCGGCCGGCTCCCGTTCCGTTCTGGATGCGGTCCGGGCACTGCCGGGCGAGACTGCGGGGAGCGGCACACCGGCCGGCGGGATCGCGGAGCGACGCGGTCTCGGTGTGGTCTCGGCACGGCGCCGTGTGTCGCGGCGCGGTGTTTTTTGCGGCGCGGTGTGAACAAAGCGTTGTTGTGTCGCTGTGCGGTCCGGCTGCGGTGCGGTGGGGCCGCTCATTCCGGTTCTGTGCCGGAGGGCGTCCGGCCGTGGCGGGCTCCCATCCGGCGCGGCACGCCCCGGAGTTCCGGGCAAGAGCGTGCAACGGTCTGCGGCTGCGCGAAGCGCGCCGGTGGTGCGCCGATGCGCTCTCCCGCCGGGTGAGTGCGCCGCACTAGATTCGGCCGGAGGAGGCAGCCATGGTACGGCGATGGGTGCCGGCGCTCGTTCTCGGCGGAGTGTGGTGGTGGGCCGTACTGCGGCTCGCGCTGGAACCGGCCCATGCGGGGCTCGTCGAGGGTGCGGTGGCGGCGGGTGGATGGGGACTGAGTCTGCTGCCCGTACATGTGGCCGCGACGGCCGGTGCGGGCCGGAAGGACGCGAGAGCGGACGGCTCGGGGGCCGACGGCACCTGGTGGCCGGTCCTCGGGGTTCGGTGGGCGGTTCGCCGGTTCGCCGTCGGGGAGCGGTGTGCGGAGCGGCTCCGACAGGTCACGCGGGTCACCAGGGCATGGCTACGCCGCCGTTGGGGCGGAGGATCTGGCCGGTCATGAAGGCCGACGCGTCGGAAGCGAGATGAAGCACGGTGTGGGCGACGTCCTCGGGTTCGCCCACCCGCCCCAGCGGGGAGATCCGGGCCATCGTCGCCTCGACCCGGTGCTGCCGGTCCGAGTCGTGGCGGGCGGTCATGGGCGTACGGATCCAGCCCGGAGCGACGGCGTTGACACGGATCGCGTGCGGCCCCAGCTCCGTGGCCAGTGTCTTCGTCAGTTGGACGACCGCCGCCTTGGCCGCGCTGTAGCAGAGCAGCCCCGGGCCGGCGGAGTCGACCGCCCCCGAGGCCATGGTGATCAGTGAACCGGGCGTACCGCGCGCGATCATGCCGCGGGCCACTTCCTGGCAGGCGTACAGCACACCCTTGAAATTGACCGCGAGGACGCGGTCGAGATCTTCGTCCGAGGTCTCCAGGACGTTGCTCGTATGCATGATCCCGGCGACGGCCGCCAGGATGTCGAGGTCGCCCGCGGCGGCCACCGCGGCCCCGACCCGACTGCGGTCGGTGACATCGAGGACCTGGATGTGGGATGTGCCACCCGCTTCGGTGATCAGGCCCTGGGTTTCCAGCAGGCCCTTCTCGTCGAGGTCCGCGCAGTGCGTCGTGGCGCCCGCGGCGGCGAGCAGGACGGCGCAGGCCCGGCCGATGCCGCCCGCGGCGCCGGTGATGAACGCGGAGCGGCCCGTGAGGTCGTACGCGGTGAGGGGCATGACCGGACGGTACGACTGGATCTGACGGGTCGTCAACCAGTTGGCGGGCCTCAGCCGGTGGGGCCCGACTGGCAGTGCGGGCACCAGTAGGCGGGACGGGAGTCCTGGTCCGCGGCGCGGATCGGGGTGCCGCAGCGCAGACAGGGGCGGTCGGCCCTGCCGTAGACCCAGAGCCGTTCCTTCGGGCCGGGTCCGCGCGCGGACGTTCCGGTGGTCGTGCGGATGGGGCGGTCGCGGTTGGCTTCGAGCAGCTGCTTGGCCGTCGTGACCAGGCGTACGACGGTGGGGGCGGGCAGTTCGCCGACGGTGAGCCAGGGGGTGGCGCGGGCCAGGAAGCAGAGCTCGGCCTTGTAGATGTTGCCGATTCCGGCCAGGTTGCGCTGGTCCAGCAGGGCTTCGCCGAGCGGGCGGCCGGGGTCGGCGAGCAGATTGCGCAGAGCGGTGTCGGGATCCCAGTCGGGGCCCAGCAGATCGGGGCCGAGGTGACCGACCGCCTTGCTCTCGTCCCGGGTGCGGAGCAGCTCAAGGACGGGCAGCCGGTAGCCGACGGCGGTGTGCTCGGCATTGGCGAGGATCGCGCGGATCTGGTGCGTGGGGCCCCCGCGCCAGCGCTCGCCCGGGGCGTAGACGCGCCAGGCACCGTCCATCCGGAGATGGCTGTGCAGGGTGAGGCCACCCTCGACGCGGGTGAGGAGATGCTTGCCGCGCGAGACGACGTCCAGGACCGTCCGGCCGGTGAGGTCGGCGGTGGCGAACCGGGGGACGCGCAGGTCTGAGCGGGTGAGGACCTGACCGGCGAGTGCGGTGTGCAGACGTCCGGCGGTCTGCAGGACGGTGTCTCCTTCGGGCATGCCTCCATGATGCGGGTGGGGAGCGGCGCGCTGGTGGTTCAGGCGCGCAGGCGGAGCCCTCTCGGGGTCGCGAGGAAGCCGGCTGCCTCCAGCGTGCGGCCGAGCGGGGAGGTCAGGGACGGTGTGCCATTGGTGCGCTCCACCGTGACCGTGCCGAGCGCGCCTGCGCGGGCGGCCGCCGCCAGCGCCCCGGCTGCCGCGAGGAGCGCCGGGTCGTCCGGATCGGTGGGCCAGGCCAGCAGCGTCTTGCCGCCGCGCTCCATGTACATCGCCAGCTCGCCGTCGACCAGCACCACCAGGGCGCCCGCCTTGCGGCCGGGCTTGTGCCCGGCACCGTCCGGCGGCTCGGGCCAGGGCAGTGCCGCGCCGTACGCGTTGGCCGGGTCCGCCGCGGCGAGGACCAGGGCGTGGCGCGCGGCACCCGGCTCCGTACGGTCGCGGGCGGTGGACGTGGCACGCAGCCGGTCCACCGCGCCGTCCATCGCGAACTGTGCGGCCCCCAGGCCCTCGACGACATACCCGCGCCGGGCCTGCCCGTTGTCCTCGAAGGCGGACAGGACGCGGTACGTCGCGGAGAAGCCGCCTTCGACGCCCTCGGCCTGGACGGCTCCGCGGGTCACCACCCCGTGGCGGTCGAGAAGGGTGCGGGCCAGTGCGTGAGCACGGTGCGTGGGGTCGGGTTCGACGGCGGGCAGCAGGGACCAGCGGCCCGAGACGGTGGGCGGGCCGGTGCGGGACGCGGGCCGGGCGGCGGAGGTGAGCGAGCCGTAGCGCCCGCGCGGGACACTGCGTCTGGCGCGGTGGGCGGTCGACCCCGCCGTGCGGCCGGAGCCCAGCAGCGAGCGCAGCGGGGCGAGCGTGTCATTGGTGAGCCGGCCCGACCAGGCCAGCTCCCAGATGGCGTCGGCGAGTTGCGGATCGGAGCAGTCCGGATGAGTGGTGGCGCGGACCTGATCGGCGATCTGCCGGAAGAACAGTCCGTATCCGCCGCCCAGGGCGGTCAGGACGGACTCGTGCAACGAGCTGAGCTCCAGCGGGTGCGGGGGCGTGAGGAGCAGGGGTGCGCTGTCGGCGAGGTAGAGGGACAGCCAGCCGTCCTTGCCGGGGAGGGCGCCGGCGCCAGCCCAGACGACTTCGCCGGTGGTGGTCAGCTCGTCGAGCATCGCGGGGGTGTAGTCCGTGACCCGGCCCGGCAGGATCAGCTTCTCCAGCGCCGACGCCGGGACGGGTGCGCCCTGCAACTGCTCGATGGCGCGGGCCAGTCCGTCGATTCCGCGCAGGCTGTTGCTGCCCAGGTGCTGCCACTTCGGGAGGAAGCCGGCGAGGGCGGCGGGCGGGACCGGTTCCAGCTCGTGGCGGAGCGCGGCGAGCGAACGGCGGCGCAGTCTGCGCAGTACGGTGGCGTCGCACCACTCCTGGCCGATGCCGGCGGGATGGAATTCGCCCTGGACGATCCGGCCGGACGCGGCGAGCCGCTGCAGCGCCCCGTCCGTGACGGCGGTGCCGAGGCCGAAGCGGGTGGCGGCACCGGTGGAGGTGAACGGGCCGTGCGTACGGGCGTACCGGCCGAGGAGATCGCCGAGGGGGTCCTTCACCGGTTCGGTGAACGCCTCGGGGACGCCGACCGGGAGGGCGGTGCCCAGCGCGTCCCGCAGGCGGCCCGCGTCCTCGATCGCGGCCCAGTGACCGGCTCCACCGATCCGGACCCGGATGGCCCGGCGGGCCGCGGACAGCTCCGGAGCCCATGACGGTCGGGCGCCGCGCTCCGCCAACTCCTCGTCGGTGAGCGGACCGAGGACCCGGAGAAGATCGGCGACGCCCTCCACGTCCTTGATCCGGCGGTCCTCGGTCAGCCACTGGAGCTCTTGCTCCAGCTCGGTCAGGACATCCGCGTCGAGCAGCTCGCGCAGCTCCGCCTGGCCGAGGAGCTCCGCCAGGAGGTGGGAGTCGAGCGAGAGCGCGGCGGCCCGCCGCTCGGCCAGGGGGGAGTCGCCCTCGTACAGGAACTGGGCGACATAGCCGAACAGGAGCGAGCGCGCGAAGGGTGAGGGCTCCGGAGTGGTCACCTCGACCAGCCGGACCCGGCGCGCTTCGAGGTCACCCATGAGCTCCGTGAGCCCGGGTACGTCGAAGACGTCCTGGAGGCATTCGCGGACCGCTTCCAGGACGATCGGGAAGGAGCCGAACTCCGATGCGACCTGGAGGAGTTGTGCGGCGCGCTGGCGCTGCTGCCACAGCGGGGTGCGTTTGCCGGGGCTGCGGCGCGGCAGCAGCAGGGCGCGGGCCGCGCACTCGCGGAACCGGGAGGCGAACAGGGCCGAACCGCCTACCTGGTCGGTGACGATCTGTCCGATCTCGCCCTGCTCGAACGTCACGTCCGCCGCGCCGACGGGCGGTTGCTCGCTGTCGTACGAGAGGCCCGGCGGCGGCGCCGGATCCCTGGCCGGGCCGTGGCCCGGGTCCTGCGCCGGATCCTGCGCGGGGTCGAAGTCCAGGAGGTCCAGGCCCATCAGGTCGGCGTCCGGCAGCCGCAGCACGATGCCGTCGTCGGCGTGCATCACCTGGGCGTCCATGCCGTACCGCTCGGCGAGGCGGGCGCTCAGCGCCAGCGCCCACGGCGCGTGCACCTGTGCGCCGAACGGGGAATGGATTACGACCCGCCAGTCACCCAGCTCGTCACGGAACCGCTCGACGAGGACGGTCCGGTCGTCCGGCACATGGCCGCAGGCGCGGCGCTGCTCGTCGATGTACGACAGGGTGTTGTCGGCGGCCCAGGTGTCGAGACCGGCGGCGAGCAGACGGTCGCGGGCGTCTTCCTGCGACAGGCCGCCGATCTCGCGGAGGAACGCCCCCAGCGCACGCCCCAGCTCCAGCGGGCGGCCCAGCTGGTCGCCCTTCCAGAACGGCAGCCGGCCGGGAACGCCGGGGGCCGGCGACACCAGGACCCGGTCACGGGTGATGTCCTCGATCCGCCAGGACGTGGTGCCCAGCGTGAAGACATCGCCGACCCGGGACTCGTACACCATCTCCTCGTCGAGCTCGCCGACCCGGCCGCCGCCCTTCTTGGGGTCGGCGCCCGCGAGGAAGACCCCGAAGAGCCCCCGGTCGGGAATCGTGCCCCCGGAGGTGACGGCGAGCCGCTGTGCGCCGGGGCGGCCGGTGACCGTGCCGGCCACCCGGTCCCAGACCACGCGGGGGCGCAGCTCGGCGAAGGCGTCGGAGGGGTAGCGGCCGGCGAGCATGTCCAGCACGGCGGTGAACGCGGACTCGGGCAGCGAGGCGAACGGGGCGGCGCGACGGACGGTCGCCAGCAGGTCGTCCACCTGCCAGCTGTCCAGGGAGACCATGGCGACCAGCTGCTGGGCCAGCACGTCCAGCGGGTTGGACGGAACCCGGAGCGCCTCGATGGAGCCCTCCCGCATCCGCTCGGTGACCACGGCCGCCTGTACCAGATCGCCCCGGTACTTCGGGAAGACCACTCCGGTGGAGACCGCGCCGACCTGGTGCCCGGCGCGGCCGACGCGTTGCAGACCGGAGGCGACCGAGGGCGGCGACTCCACCTGGATGACCAGGTCGACGGCGCCCATGTCGATGCCCAGCTCCAGGCTGGAGGTGGCGACGACGGCCGGCAGCCGGCCCGCCTTGAGGTCCTCCTCGACCTGGGCGCGCTGTTCCTTGGAGACCGAACCGTGATGGGCGCGGGCGAGCAGAGCGGGGGCGCCCTTCGCCGCACCGGACTCGGCCATGATCTCGGCGGGGGAGTGGGACTCGGCGATCGTCTCGCCGGTGAGCCGCTCGTACGCGATCTCGTTGAGCCGGTTGCACAGCCGCTCGGCGAGGCGACGGGAATTGGCGAAGACGATGGTGGAGCGATGCTGCTGGACCAGGTCGACGATCCGCTCCTCGACATGGGGCCAGATCGACGGCTTCTCCGCCTGGCCCGCTTGGTCGGGGTCGGTGGCGGGGGAACCGCCGAGCTCGCCCAGATCCTCGACCGGCACGACCACCGACAGGTCGAACCGCTTGGTGGACGGCGGCTGGACGATCTCCACCTTGCGCCGGGGCGAGAGGAAGCGGGCCACCTCGTCGACCGGACGGACCGTCGCCGACAGACCGATCCGCCGGGCCGGCCGCGGCAGCAGCTCGTCGAGACGCTCCAGCGACACGGCGAGATGGGCGCCCCGCTTGGTGCCGGCCACGGCGTGCACCTCGTCGAGGATCACCGTCTCGACGCCGGACAGCGCCTCCCGGGTGGACGAGGTCAGCATCAGGAACAGCGATTCGGGGGTGGTGATCAGGATGTCCGGCGGCCGGGTCGCCATCGAGCGGCGCTCGGCGGGCGGGGTGTCGCCGGAGCGGATCCCCACCCGGACCTCGGGCTCGGGCAGCCCCAGGCGTACCGACTCCTGACGGATGCCGGTCAGCGGTGAGCGGAGGTTGCGCTCCACATCGACCGCGAGCGCCTTGAGGGGGGACACGTACAGCACGCGGCAGCGCTTCTTCGCCTCGGCGGGCGGTGGGACGGACGCCAGGGTGTCGAGCGCGGCGAGAAAGGCGGCGAGGGTCTTGCCGGAGCCGGTCGGCGCGACGACCAGCACGTCCGAACCCTCGCCGATGGCGCGCCAGGCGCCCTCCTGTGCGGCGGTGGGCGCACTGAAGGCACCCGCGAACCAGCCGCGGGTCGCGGGCGAGAACGAATCGAGCGCAGAGCCGGCCATGTCCCCCATCGTGCACCCCACCACTGACAACGGCCCCGACGCCGTGCACCCCGTCACTCGCGACGGCTCATGCGCCGTGCACCCCGCCCACCTGCGACGGCCGCCCGGCCGTCCCCGGCGGCCCTGTCCCGGAGCTGCGAGAATTCGTGCATGGCGGCGATACCGGAGTCGGGATCGGGGGAGTGGGCGAGGTACTGGCAGTACGCGGAACTGCCCGACCTCGATCTGCTGCGTGCCCGGTATGTGCGCCACACCTTCCCGCGCCACAGCCACGAGGGCTATGTCTTCGGCACCATCACCCGCGGGGTCGAGGACGTCGGGCTGCCGGGCGGCACCGTCCACGCCGGCCCCGGCACCGTCGTCATGATCAACCCGGAGGTGCCGCACACGGCCCGCGCAGGTGTGCCGGAGGGCTGGGTGTACGCCACGCTCTACCCGTCCTCCCAGGTGATCAACGACATCGCGGCCGACACGACGAGCCTGCGCGGCACGGTCGGATTCACCGAGACCAGCGTCGTGGACCCGTACGCGGCCCGGCTCATCGGTGAGGTCCACCGGGCGGCCGAGGAGGGCAACGCACTCGCCGCCGACACGGTGCTGCGGGTCATGGTCACGAGACTGCTGGGCCGGTACGGCAGCGCGCTGCCCGTCCGCGCGCCCCGCTCGGCGGGCGCCCGCGACGCGGCACGGGCCCGCGCGGTGCTGGAAGGCAGGATGGCGGCGCCGCCCACCCTGGAGGCACTGGCGGCGGAGCTGGGCACCAGTCCGTTCGCGCTGCTGAGAGCCTTCAAGAAGCAGTACGGGATGCCGCCGCACGCCTGGCTCACCGATGCCCGGGTGCGGGCGGCGCGCCGGATGCTCGACGCGGGGACGGCGCCCGCGGAGGCGGCCGCCGAGGTCGGCTTCACCGACCAGCCGCATCTCAACCGTCACTTCACCCGGATCGTGGGGGTGCCACCCGGCGCGTACCAGCGCGAACGTGCAAGAACGTACAAGACCGGTCCCGATCTGCCCACGTAGCGTTCCGGGCGTGGCAGAACAGACAACATTCCCAGAGGGCGTCGGCGAATCGGCCGACGCACCCCACGGCAACGCGGTCGGCCCCGGAGAGCGGCCGGCTGCGGCCGGTGCAGGACCGGACGGTGCGGAGCCGACCGGTGCGAAGCCGGACGCGGCCGTCGTACGCGATGCGCTCGGCGTCGGGATAGCCGTCGGACTCTCCGGCTTCGCCTTCGGCGTCACCTCGGCCGGTTCCGGACTGAGCCTGCTGCAGACCTGCGCGCTCAGTCTCGCCGTCTTCACCGGCGCCTCGCAGTTCGCCCTCGTCGGTGCCCTCGCCGCGGGCGGCAATCCGTACACCGCGGCCGCCGGGGCCTTCTTCCTCGGCGTACGCAACTCGTTCTACGGCCTGCGGCTGTCCCAGCTGCTGGCGCTTCCCCGGGCGCTGCGCCCCTTCGCCGCCCAGTGGGTCATCGACGAGACGACCGCCGTGACACTGCCGCAGCCCACCCGGCGGGCGGCACGGATCGGCTTCGCCGTCACCGGACTGACCCTGTATGTGCTGTGGAACCTGACCACGCTGCTGGGAGCCCTGGGCGCCGAGGCGCTCGGCGACACCGACACCTGGGGGCTGGACGCGGCATCGCCCGCGGTCTTCCTCGCCCTGCTCGCGCCGATGCTGAAGAGCACCACGGAACGCGTCACCGCCGCGCTCGCGGTCCTGCTCGCACTCGGCCTGCTGCCCGTGGTCCCCGCAGGCGTCCCGGTCCTGCTGTCGGCGCTCGCCGCACCTGCCGTCCTGTTCCTGAGCGGACGCATGAAGGGAACGGGCGGGGAAACGGCCACCAAGAAGAAGCACGCGGAGAAGCACTCGCAGACGAGTACGCAGACGAACACGGAGGAGGACCGGTGAACGTCTGGATCGCCATCGCGCTGACCGCTGTCGGCTGCTATCTCGCCAAGCTCCTCGGACTGCTGGTGCCCGCAGGCGTACTGGAGCGCCCGCTCGCCCAGCGTCTCGCCGCACTGCTGCCCGTGGCGCTCCTGGCCGCACTCACCGCGCAGCAGACGTTCGGCGACGGGCAGCACCTGGCGCTGGACGCCAGGGGCGCCGGCCTGGCCGCGGCGGCGCTCGCGCTGGTGCTGCGCGCGCCGTTCCTCGTGGTCGTGGGCGTCGCCGTGGCCGTCACCGCAGGGGTACGCGCCCTCGGTTAGATCCCGGTCAGATCCCCGCGTGGATGTGTAAGGGGCTCGGTCCACGGGACCGCGCCCCTTACCCACGTCGGTGGAGGACCGGCACCCGTGCGCCTGGAACCGGCCGGCGACCGGGCCTCAGTAGAGGCTGCGGCCGTGGGCGCGCAGTGTCAGCAGCGCCTTGAGCGTCACGATGGGCCGCCCCTCCAGGGCCGTCCCCGGGGCCCACTGCCGCCAGTCGACCGGCCAGCCGCCGTCCGGCTGCTGCTCGGCCGCGAGATGGTCGAGCGAGCGGGAGAGCTCCTCGTCGGTGAACCAGTGCCGGGCGAGCGAATCGGGCGTACGGGCGTAGTCGTACGGAAAATGCTGCTCACCCGGCGCGTATCCGGCCGCGACCGGGTACTCGGCCCGCCGCTCCGGATCCAGTACCGCGAGACGCTGATCCCGCACCAGCCGCCCGAGCCGGTCGGCCGCCGCCTCCGCCCGCGACCGGTCCGGAGCGCCGTCCAGGAAGGCGAGCGCCGCCTCGATCTCGTACGGATGCGACCTGTCCAGCGCGTCCACCGCGGCCCAGCAGAAATCGGTGGCCCGGAACAGCCAGGCGTGCCACACCCCGTTGCGATGCAGGAGCCCGACGACGGGACCGGTGGTCAACAGCTCCGCGGGAGGATCGTCGACGATCGGGATGAACGGCGCGGCGGGATAGCCGCGCTGCGTCGGCAGCAGAGCGGGCAGCGCGCCCTCCTTGGTCGACACCTCGGTGAGGAAGCGGCAGATCCGCTCCACCCGCAGCCCGTCGCAGCGCCCGATGGAGTCCAGCACATTGAGCGCGTGCGCGGTGTGCAGTGGCTGACTGACGGGGCCGCGCAGATCGGGTTCGAGCGCGTGCCCGTAGCCGCCGTCCTCGTTCAGATAGGCGGCGAGTGCGGTTTCCACGGCGTCCGCACTTCCTTCCAGGAAGTGATGAGCGAACCGCCGTTGTTCCAGGACACGGGCCGTGAGCCAAATGAACTGCTCGGCACGGTTGAGGGGACTTGTTCCGGTTCCAGCCATGGACCGACCGTAGGACGGTAAGCGCTCTCGGCAAGACGTAGCGGCCCGGCTGCACTCTCAGGAGCGGGATACTGAGGTCATGCGGTTGACGATTTTCTGGGAACGGATGGCGGACCACTTCGGAGCCGGGTATGCCGACTCCTTCGCACGCGATCATGTGATGGCCGAACTCGGCGGGCAGACGGTGCACCAGGCGCTGGCCGCCGGCTGGGAGACCAAGGACGTCTGGCGCGGTGTCTGTACCGCGGTCGGCATCCCGGCGGACAAGCGCTGACCCGAGGCCCACGGCCGTACCGCTGACGCCGGGGCCGTCGCCCACCGGCGACGTTTCCGGGCCCGCCGCGCCCCGGCGCAGGCCTCCGGTCCCTCGCGGACACACGCCGATTTCCGGTTCGTCAGCGGCCGGACCTGTGCTGTTGTCCGGGGCGGGCGGTTGCTCGCCGCGACCGTAGGCGAGACTGGAACCGTGGCACCGACAGACGAGACAGCACAGACCCAGCCGCCCCCCACACCGCCCGTCCCGCCGGCCGCGCCATCTTCCGCGCCCGTCGGCAGCGGGCTGGTGCGCATGCCCGCGTGGCTGCCGCGCGCCATGGTTCTGGCCCTGGCGCTCTATGCCTGCTTCCGGCTCGGCAGCTGGGCGTTCGACCAGCTCATCGGGCTGCTGATCAATGTGCTGATCGCGTTCTTCCTGGCGCTCGCCATCGAGCCGGCGGTGAGCCGGATGGCGGCGCGCGGTATGCGCCGGGGACTGGCCACCTTCCTGGTCTTCCTGGCGGTGCTGATCGCCGGGGTGGGCTTCGTCGTGCTGCTCGGCTCGATGCTCGCGGGCCAGATCGTCGACATGGTCGACGAGTTCCCGAAGTATCTGGACTCGGTGATCAGCTGGGTCAACAAGAGCTTCCACACCGACCTCTCCAGGGTCGAGGTCCAGGACAGCGTGCTCCATTCCGACTGGCTGCAGAAGTACGTCCAGAACAGTGCGACCGGAGTGCTCGACATCTCCACCACCGTGCTCGGCGGGCTGTTCCGCCTTCTGACGATCTTCCTGTTCTCGTTCTACTTCGCGGCCGACGGCCCCAGGCTGCGGCGCGCGCTGTGTTCCGTGCTGCCGCCCGCCCGGCAGGCGGAGGTCCTGCGGGCCTGGGAGATCGCGGTCGACAAGACCGGCGGCTACCTCTACTCGCGCGGTCTGATGGCCCTCATCTCCGGGATCGCGCACTACATCCTGCTGGTGATCCTCGGCGTTCCGTACGCGCCCGCGCTCGCTGTCTGGGTCGGGCTGGTCTCCCAGTTCATCCCCACGATCGGTACGTATCTGGCGGGCGCCCTGCCGATGCTGATCGCGTTCACCGTCGATCCCTGGTACGCCGTGTGGGTGCTCGGCTTCGTCGTGGTGTACCAGCAGTTCGAGAACTACGCGCTGCAGCCCAAGCTCACCTCCAAGACCGTCGACATCCATCCGGCGGTCGCCTTCGGATCGGTCATCGCGGGCACGGCCCTGATGGGCGCCGTGGGCGCGCTGATCGCGATCCCGGCCGTCGCCACGCTCCAGGCGTTCCTCGGCGCGTATGTGAAGCGGTACGAGGTGACGGACGACCCGCGGATGCACGGCCGGGGCCGCCGGCGCGGCGAGCCGGTGCTCACGCGGTTGCGCCGTTCCTGGCGCGCCCCCGAGGCCGAGGGCGTCGGCGGGGGCGGACAGGCCACCGCCGGGGAACCGGAGGGCCCGGCGCGCGCCTGACCGCGTCGGGCTTCGGCCCTCTTCCGGCTGTCAGCGACAGCCCGTCACGTCGGCGGGCCGGCCCGGGGCCTGGACCTCGGTGACGTATCTCCGGGCGTCGGGCCGGCCGCCGTCGAGATCGGTGAAGCCGTAGACCTTCGCCGGCTGTCCGCTCGACAGGGACCTGCGCGAACGCCATCCGGTTCACCGACGCCTTGGCCAGGTCGTAGAAGAAGGACCCCCGGTAGTGACCGGCGTTGTACTCATCGGTCCCGTCCGTCACCTCGACGACCAGCCCTCCCGATGTCCCGATCAGGAGCGGGAGCGCGTGATGGCTGGTGATCGCGTGGGTGTCCACCGCCAGGCGCAACGTGTGCAGTCCGGTGTCCAGGGAGGACTCCCGGACCGGCCTGTCCCACTCGATCCGCGCGCCCCGGATGTCGCTCACGAGGACGTGCAGACAGCCCCGCTCCCTCCGGATGCGGGCCACGAGCGCTTCGGCCTCCTCGGGCACCAGATGGTCGACCCGGACCGGGATCCCGCACCCGCCCGCCTCGTCCACGAGAGCCGCGGTCTCCTCCACGGTCTCCGGGCGGTCCATCTCCGAGCGTTCCGATCCGCCCGTCCGTCCGTCCCGTGACGTAGACGGTCGCCCCGATCGCACCCAGCTGAACGGCGATGCCACGGCCCGCACCCCGCGTCGCCCCGGCGGACAGAGCCGCTTTCTCTGTCTGCTTTGTCATCATGTAGTTGAGATTCGGCACGGCGTCGACCGCTCGATCTTGACTCTCCGGAAGTGGAATGCTAGGGCGCTACCCTGGGTGCAGATCGGCTCGGCGCGGTGCGCTTGACACCAAAATCGAACATCCATTCTCATGGGATTCCGGCCGGGTTTTCCCGGGCCCGACCGTGGAGTTGTCCACAGGCCGGGAGGACGTCGAGGCCCATTGTCAGTGGCAGGGGTTAGCGTCTTTGACGTGAAGCGATCGACTCAAGCAAATCGGGTGGAACCCATGGCAGGAACCGACCGCGAGAAGGCGCTGGACGCCGCACTCGCACAGATTGAACGGCAATTCGGCAAGGGCGCGGTGATGCGCCTCGGTGAGCGGCCGAACGAGCCCATCGAAGTCATCCCCACCGGGTCGACCGCCCTCGACGTGGCCCTCGGCGTCGGCGGTCTGCCGCGCGGCCGTGTGGTGGAGGTGTACGGACCGGAATCCTCCGGTAAGACGACGCTGACGCTGCACGCGGTGGCGAACGCGCAGAAGCTCGGCGGCTCGGTCGCCTTCATCGACGCGGAGCACGCCCTCGACCCCGAGTACGCGAAGAAGCTCGGCGTCGACATCGACAGCCTCATCCTGTCCCAGCCGGACAACGGCGAGCAGGCCCTTGAGATCGTGGACATGCTGGTCCGCTCCGGCGCCCTCGACCTGATCGTCATCGACTCCGTCGCGGCGCTCGTGCCGCGCGCGGAGATCGAGGGCGAGATGGGTGACTCGCACGTGGGTCTCCAGGCCCGTCTGATGAGCCAGGCGCTCCGCAAGATCACCAGCGCGCTCAACCAGTCCAAGACCACCGCGATCTTCATCAACCAGCTCCGCGAGAAGATCGGTGTGATGTTCGGCTCGCCGGAGACCACGACCGGTGGCCGGGCGCTCAAGTTCTACGCCTCGGTGCGCCTCGACATCCGCCGGATCGAGACGCTGAAGGACGGCACCGACGCCGTCGGCAACCGCACCCGCGTCAAGGTCGTCAAGAACAAGGTCGCGCCGCCGTTCAAGCAGGCCGAGTTCGACATCCTCTACGGCCAGGGCATCAGCCGCGAGGGCGGTCTGATCGACATGGGCGTGGAGCACGGCTTCGTCCGCAAGGCGGGCGCCTGGTACACGTACGAGGGCGACCAGCTCGGCCAGGGCAAGGAGAACGCCCGCAACTTCCTCAAGGACAACCCCGATCTCGCCAACGAGATCGAGAAGAAGATCCTGGAGAAGCTGGGTGTCGGAGTCAGGCCCGACGACAGCGCCGCCGAGTCCGGTGCGGACGCGGCGGGCGGTGCCGCGGCTCCGGCCGAGAGCGCGAAGTCGGTGCCCGCCCCGGCCGGAAAGTCCAAGCCGGCCAAGACCGCGGCGGCCAAGAGCTAGACCGTGACGCGTCGTACGGAGTGGCCGGTCGGCGCCACTGACCAGCACGCCGGACCCGGCCGCGGAAGCGCCGCCGGGCACATGGCCGGGTCCGAGGGCGCGTACGAGCCGGAGGCCGGTCCCGGCCGTGACACGGGCTCGGACGCCGGATTCGGCGAGGGGGCGGGCCGCCGTGCCCGTTCCCGCACCAGGAGCAGCGGCTCCCCTTCCTCGTCGAGGGCCGAGAAAGGGGAGCCGCGAGACCCGGTCGAGCAGGCGCGCAACATCTGTCTGCGCCTACTCACCGGGACCCCGCGCACGCGCAAGCAGCTTGCGGACGCTCTGCGCAAGCGGGAGATCCCGGACGAGGCGGCCGAAGAAGTGCTCTCGCGCTTCGAGGACGTCGGGCTGATCGACGATGCGGCGTTCGCGGACGCCTGGGTGGAGTCCCGGCATCACGGGCGCGGACTGGCCCGCCGGGCTCTCGTCCGTGAGCTGCGCACCAAGGGGGTGGACTCCGCCGTGATCGACGAGGCCGTCGGGCAGCTCGACTCGGAGCAGGAGGAGGCGACCGCCCGCGAGCTGGTCGCGCGAAAACTGCGCTCCACCCGTGGCCTGGACCGGGACAAGCGGCTGCGCCGCCTTGCGGGCATGCTCGCGCGCAAGGGGTACGGGGAGGGCATGGCCCTACGGGTCGTGCGGCAGGCGCTGGAGGAAGAGGGCGAGGACACGGAGGGTCTGGACGAGCCCTTCTGACCGGGTGCGTACGGACTTGTGCGGGGGAGCGTCGGGGGTGCGGCCGTCCATGGTCGGACTGCCTGCGGGGGAGGCGGAGTGATCACTGCCCGGCGAGGGCGGCGCGGGTGATGGTGGCGTCGATCAGGGCGAGCGCATCTGCGGCGGTGCGGCCGGGGCAGCGGTTCCAGGGCCCGATCAGCCCGGTCCAGCCCTGGGAGCGGAGTTCGGCGACGAGCCAGGCGCCGGCCCGGTCCACGGTGTCGAGGGAGCCGTAGCCCAGGCGGTGCGCGGTGAGGAGGGCACCGCAGATGCACCGTGCGCCGCGTGCGTTGCGGAGCCGGTACGGGGTGTTCTGCCAGCCCCATTCGGTCAGGATCTGCCTTGCGTAGGCGAGGTGTGTGGAGGGCCGTACCTCGGGCTGGCCGATGCGCCGCCAGGAGTGAAGCCGATCGGGGAGGACCGCGCCCAACCGCCCGGGAAGCGGCCGTTCGCGCGGCGCGGTCGCAGGCAGGGCGCGAACGGATTCGGCGATGAGCTGATCGACCGGCACGGACAGCAGGTCGCGCCAGTCGGCCGGCTGACCGCCCGGCGGCCGAACCGAGGCGCCGGGGGAGGCGGGGAGTACGGGTTCAGGGGTGGTGAGGTCCCAGCCGGCGACGATCTGCTGCCACGCCTCGGTGTCATGGAGACGAGCGGCGTGCACGTCGAACTGGTCTGGGGTGCGGGCGAGAGAGGAGGTCGGCATGGGTGCGAGATCTCCGTTACGTCGGTCCTTGGCGTTGAGGCCAATGTCCGTCGGGTACGGGGATTGCTCCACCGGGACGTGGCGTACGGGTGTGTCGGGGCGGATTCGGGGCCCCGATGAGCCGAGTGCCGGTGCAGGGATGCAGGGGTGCGTAGACCGAAAGTCCTGGACGAAAGATCTAGCGGAGGCTGACCTGCCGCACCTGCTTGGGCAGTTCGGCGCGGTACGGGACCAGCCCCATCCGCCGTTGGCGCACGATGGCGGACACCTGGAGCGTTGCCTGCGCGAGCTGCCCTGCCGGTATCCGCACCACCATCGAGATCCGCTCGTCTCCCACGAGAGGCCAGATAGGTCGAGGCGGCCACTACGTAGCGTGTGGCGGAGGACCGGCGACCCTCGTTCGCATGTTCGGTCAGGGCCTGGAGTGCGGATCGGTTGCCGCCGCTGTGGCGCGAGGCGTGCGCGATCAGGTGGAGTACGGTCTCGGAACGGCGCTGATCGGACCAGTTCTCCTCGTCGGCCTGGGCCGTCATCGCCCGGTACGACTCCGTGACGTCGAACGGACCGGCCGGGCATTCCATCCGGTCCTGCGGCAGTGCGTGGAGCGCGGCGGTCATCAGCAGCCTGCGCAGGTCGGCATCGGGCCTGCCGGCGGACTCCTCGGGCAGGGCATCGATCAGTTGCCGGATCAGATTCCGGCGTCCCGTTGCGAGAGCGAGGTTGAGGGCCGCCGTGACCATCTCGGTCTTGCGCCTTCGTCCTTCGGCGCTCGTGGCCGATCCGGTGGGGACCGGTAGCAGTTCCTCGATGGTCTCGGGGACCAGCGCCTCGTCGAACAACGCGAGCATGTGCAGCAATTGAATGGAGCGTACCGGCTCGTCGGCCGGCTTGATGAGGTCGTACGCCTCGCGGACCCATGGCAGGCAGCGGGGATCGGGCCCGTTGGGGTGAGACGTGTCGAGTACTGCCTCGACCCGGGCCCGTGAGAACAGGACGCAACCCCGGAGATGGCCGGTGGCCAGCGACTGTGCCTCCTTCAGCAGACGCGCCGCCTCCTTGAAGGGGCCGAGCGGATCGGGCATCGGGGTGAAGGCGTCCGGCTGGGTCTGGTCGGCATGGAACTCGATGCGCCGATTGACCCGGTAATCCCCTTCGGCGGCCCGCGACCTCAACTCCTGCGCACCGACCAGCGGGTGGGCCAGGGTGTCGACCAGGGCCAAGTAGGGCGCTGTGCGCGCGTCGGCCGCGTCGAGCAGCGCCCGCGCGAGTGTCTGGGCGAGCGCCTGTCGCGCCACCTCGTCGTCGGAGCCGACGTCCTGCTGGAGGCCGCGCAGCAGCTCCGTCCTCTCGTCGGCGCCGGCACAGAGCTCCTCGTAGAGACGGCCGTTGGGGAATTCGTCCAGCGCCAGCAGGCCCACCGTGCGGTGGAGGCGGCCGACGGCCCACCACACAGAACCGGGATCGGTGCCCCAACGGCGACGGGCGGTGTCGAGCAGCAGCCGGGCGAGCACGATCATCTGCCCGGCTTCGCCGCCCGAGGCGAGATTCATCGCGCTCGCCGCAGTGGACAGCACCACCGAAGGGTCCAGGGACCAGGCCGGGTCGGACGCCCTATCCACGGCCGCTCCGGGAGACAGTCTTTTCGCCGCCACCAGGGAGGCGAGGTGGGACAGCACCCGGTTCTGCTCCAGCAGCTCCCTGTGGTGGGGTCGGATACGTCGAGTGTGCGGCGGTTCTCGGTGACCAGAGGTGATGGCGGGTCAGCCGAGACTGTGGTCAGCCGCCCGTGGAGGTGCATCGCGTTGGCCATCACAGCGCGCCACCGCTCCGACTCCTCGGCAGTGCAATGGTCCACGGCCGTACGCAGCATGCGGATGCTCTCGCCCAACGCCTCAAGGTCCGAGGCGAGGTGAGCCCGGTACGCGAGAGTGTGCCCGAGCCTGCCGGCTGCTTCGACGATTCCGCCCGGCGCCTCAGCGGTCCGCGAGACCTCGGTGAACGCTGTCCGGAGTACGGCGACGGCGTCGTCGACGTCCTTGAGGTCCTCGGAGTGGTCGAACTTGGCGATGAGAGTCTCGCCCGCCTGCATCCGGTAGGCACCACGCCGCGGATCGTCCTCCGCATGCCCTTCCGCCGCCTCGGAGAAGAGGGCGGCCGCCGTGTCGTACGCGGCCGCCGAGACCGCCACCTCGGCGCGGGCCCGCCAGGCCGTACCGAGCGCGTACCGCAGCACCGGCAGGGCATCGGCCGCCTCCCGCAGCGCCTCGTCGAGCGCCGTCAGGTACGCGATCACCTGGTCGATCGACTTCAGGTCCTGGCCTTCCACCGCTCGCAGGACTTCGTCCATGCACCGTTGCAGGAGTTCAGACAGTCCGACCTTCATATGCTCTCTCCCCCGAGTCCGCCGCCCACGCGGTGATCCAGCCCAGGCACGGACGGGCGACGCTCGGCATGATGCTCGGTGAGACCGGGAACGCACGCGCGAAGTTCACCGTCGCCGTCCCGACGCCCGCCGACAAGGACCCGATCGCACCGGTCGAGGCGATGATGCGGACCCTGTGGGACGGGCAGACCTCCCGGCACGGGAACCAGGGCGGCACCGTGTCGGAGAGTCTCGACTCCGCACGGGCCGGAGTGCACTTCGCGGCTGCGCTTGTGCAGTGGTTCACCTCGGGGGCCGTGGCGCGCAACCCTTGAACGGGTGACCGGGCCGGGCCGGGGCGCGGCCGGCGCCGTTCGGATGGCGTCGGCCCGGTGAATGGCCGGGTGGGCCGCCGTCCTGGCTGACCGCCCGTCCCGGGGGCCCGCCCGTCCCGGGGGCCCGCCCGTCCCGGGGGCCCGCCCGTCCCGGGCCCCACCGGTCACACCTCGACCGGCAGCCCTGCGGCGCGCCACGCCTGGAAGCCGCCGATCAGGTCGGTCGCCCGGTGCAGGCCCAGCTGTCGCAGGGATGCCACGGCGAGGCTCGATGCGTAGCCCTCGTTGCAGATCACCACGATCCGGAGATCGTGGCTCACCGCCTGTGGGGCTCGATGGCTTCCTCGCGGGTCGAGGCGCCACTCCAGTTCATTGCGCTCGACGACCAGCGCCCCCGGAATCAGCCCGTCCCGTTCCCGTAGCTCCGCATAGCGGATGTCCACGAGGAGTGCGCCGTCCGCGGCGGCGGCGGATGTCTCCTGCGGGCCGACCCGGACGTAGCCCGCCCGGACCTGTTCCAGCAGCTCATCGATCCCGATCCCGATCCCGGACCCGGCTCCGGCCGGCTCCATGTCGCCCCGGTGGCTGTCGCTCACTGCCAGTCCTCCGGCCGTTCGACCTGCTCAAGGCGGAGCAGCGCGCCGTTGCGGCTGTAGCGCCGGATCCGGGGCAGCGGCGGGTAGTACGCGTGGACGGAGACGGCATGCTCGGTGTCCGACTCGTTCAGCACCTCGTGGACGTGATGGCGGCCGAACGCCCTGCCCTGGCCGGTGGCCAACTCGCGGGAACGGTCGATGCCCTCGGTGAGTTCGAGGGTCTTCCAGCCGTCGGTGGGCAGCCGGGCGGCGAGCGACAGCTCCTTGAGCGTGCCGGCCGCGGTGGTGAAGGCGCCGACCGAGTCGGCGTGGTCGTGCCAGCCCGTACCGGTGCCCGGCGGCCAGCCGATCAGCCATGCCTCGCTGCCGCCGGGCCCTTCGAGCTGGACCCAGGTACGGCCCTCGGGATCGAGGGGGAGCGAGGCGACGATCTCGGCGTCGGAGGCGACGCGGCGGACGAAGTCGAGCAGCTCCGCGGCCGTCGGACCGGAGGCGTCATCGGCGGCGGAGGACATGCGTACAGAGGGTGACGAAGGGGCAGACACAGAGACCGTCCTGAGGGTTCGCGCGGACGCCCGCCCGTACGGCAGCAGCGCGCACGGCAGGGCAGGAAAAGGCGATTCAGCAGGACGGCCGACACACGCAGCCCGCATAGCGGACGAGGTCCATATGGACCCTCCGCCACAGGCGCACATCGGTGTCGGTCACGTTCCGGAGTACACCATCTACGTCCGCATCGGTCAATTGATGCCCGCAGTCTGGTCGGAACGCACGGCGGCGCGCACCGCTCCGCCACGTACCGCGTCCGCCGCCGCGAAGAGGTCCCGGGGCTGCACCCCGCCGAACGACGCCACGAGATGACCGTCCGGCCTGACCAGCAGGACGGTGTGGGCCGACGCTCCCGGGTAGCTCTCGGTCACCAGTAGCTCACCCTTCATCGGCAGGGCGTCGACGGCCGCGGCGAGGCGGGGCATGACACCGGCGGTCATCCAGTGACGCCGGTCCCAGACCCCGGTCCCGGGCGCCACCAGGACCACCAGAAGATGCCCCTGCCCCAGCCGTTCCCGGAGCCGTACGGTCGTGCCGTCGGGGGCCGTCACCCGCACATCGGCCACCGGCGCACCGGGGGGCGTACCGACAGATGTGTGCGCCTCGGCGCGTGGGGGCGCAAGGGGCGAATGCGAGTACGAGGGGGGCGCACCGAGGGGGCCACAGCCCAGATGTCCGTCGGCGAGCAGCGAATCGTGCTCCCGTGCGCTCCCCGGTACCAGCGTCCGCAGCCCTCCGCCGCCACGCAGTATCGGCAGCGACTGGTCCGCGGCGCGCAGCCGCGCGGCGACCGCGGCCCGGCGCTCGGCCTGGTAGCTGTCGAGCAGTACGTCGGAGGTGCCGTGGTGCCAGTCCTGGGCCAGCTTCCAGGCCAGGTTCTCGGCGTCCCGCAGCCCCTCGTCGAGCCCCTGGGTGCCCAGTGCGCCCAGCAGATGGGCGGCGTCGCCGGCCAGGAAGGCCCGGTCGACCCGCCAGCGCAGGGCGAGCCGGTGGTGCAGCGTGTACACGCCCGTGTCCAGCAGTTCGTACGGAGGCGTCTCCCCGCACCAGCCCGCCAGGGTGTCCCGGACCCGGGTGATCAGCGCGTCCGGGGTGACGAGCTCACCGCGCGGCGGCGGCAGCAGCCAGTCCAGCCGCCAGACACCGTCCGGCAGTGGCCGCGCCGTGACCTCGGCACCGCCGGTGCGCCACGGCGGCAGCCGGTGCAGCACGGCCTGTCCGGGCCAGGGCAGCTCGGTGCGCAGCGCCGCGACGGCATGCCGCTCCACCGCCGTACGCCCGGGGAACCGGACGTCGAGCAGTTTGCGCACGGTGGACCTGGCGCCGTCGCAGCCCACCAGGTAACTCCCGCGCCACCAGGTCGCGTTCGGCTCCCTGGTGTGCACGGTGACGCCGGTGGCGTCCTGCTCCAGGGTGTCGATCCGGCTGTACGGGGCCACCCGTACCAGCTCCTGCGCGGCCACCGCGCCCCTCAGCTCCCGCGTCAGGACGTGCTGCGGCAGATGGATGGGCGCCGGCAACGCATCGCCCTCGGCCGAGTCCTCGCCGAGCGGCAGCTCACGCACCAGCTGCTTGCGCCGCATCGACCGCCACCCGGCCCACCGCACCCCCTCGTGCCGCAGCGCCTTGCAGCCCAGCCGTTCCACCAGGGCCGCGGTGTCCTCGCGCAGCACCACGGTGCGGGCGGGGCGTGTCTCGTCCTTGCCCGGGTCCTCGTCGAGCAGGACGGAGGGCACCCCTTGCGCCGCGAGGGCGAGCGACAGCGCCAGGCCGACCGGCCCGGCACCGACGACGATCACCGGGTCCACGGCACGACTCCTGAGATCCGTGCAGATCCTGAGATCCGTTCGGACGACGCGGACGCGAGAGGCGAGCGGCTCGAAAGACGGACGGCGGGTTGAGGAGGCGTGGCGGCGGAGAGGACAGGGGGCGCGATCACAGAACGTATGCAACCTACTGCCGGTGCCCGCGTCAAGCGACACCGGAAGGCGGCGAGGGGCGGTGGCAGATCTGCCACCACCCCTCGGGACCGCAATGCGACGAACCGTCAGACGGCGCGCCCGTCGTCGACGACGAGCGACGGCGTACCGATCGTCTCCGGTGCGCCCCCGGCGGCGGTGCCCTTGCTCTTCTTGTTGCGGCGGAGCCAGCGCTCCAGCCGGCTCGCGAACGTGGTGAGCGCGAAGTTCACGACGATGTAGATCAGGGCCACGATGGTGAAGCACGCGATGGTGTTGGCACCGTAGTTCGCGCTCATGGGGCGGACCGATGCCAGCAGCTCGGGGAAGGTCATCATGGCGCCGCCGAGCGCGGTGTCCTTCACGATGACGACGAGCTGACTGACGATCGCGGGCAGCATGGCCGTCACCGCCTGCGGCAGCAGCACGGACAGCATGATCTGGCTCTTGCGCATGCCGAGCGCCTTGGCGGCCTCCGCCTGGCCCTTGGGCAAGGTCTCGATTCCGGCCCGCACGATCTCGGCGAGGACCGAGAAGTTGTACAGCACCAGTCCGGTCACCACGGCGTACAGCGGACGCATATCGGTGTCGATGGTGGTGTACTCCGCGTACACCGCGTTCGCGGTGATCATCAGGATCAGCACCGGGACGGCGCGGAAGAGTTCCACGACGAAACCGGCCGGCATCCGTACCCAGCGGTGGTCCGAGAGCCTGCCGATACCGAACAGGGCGCCCAACGGCAGCGCGATGATCAGGGCGAAGAACGCCGCCTTGATCATGTTCTGGAAGCCCGGCCAGATGTACGTCTCCCACGGCTGGGAACTGGTGAAGAAGGGCTCCCACTTGATCCAGTCGAGCTGGTGCTTCTCGGCCAAGCCGTCATACACCCACCACACCACCGCCGCGGCACCCAGGACGAACAGCACCGTGTAGAGGATGTTGCGCTGCTTGGCGCGGGGGCCCTGGGCGTCGTAGAGGACGGAACTCATCGCTTCACCGCCACCTTCTTGCTCACCCAGCCGAGGATCAGGCCGGTCGGGAGGGTCAGAACGACGAAGCCGAAAGCGAAGACCAGCGCGATCAGGATCAGCTGGGCCTCGGCCTCGATCATGTCCTTCATCAGGTAGGAGGCTTCGATGACACCGATCGCGGAGGCGACCGTGGTGTTCTTCGTCAGCGCGATCAGCACGTTGGACAACGGGTTGACCACCGCACGGAACGCCTGAGGAAGGATGATCAGCCGCAGCACCTGCGTGAAGCTCAGCCCGAGTGCGCGCGCCGCTTCGGCCTGGCCGATCGGCACCGTGTTGATGCCGGAGCGCAGCGCCTCGCAGACGAAGGCGGCCGTGTAGGCGACCAGGGCGAGTACGGCCAGCCGGAAGTTGATGTCTTCGATGACATCGGCGCCGAGCGAGATGGTCAGCGTCTGGTTCAGACCCAGCGACGAGAACACGATGATCACGGTCAGTGGAATGTTCCGGATCACGTTCACGTACGCGGTGGCGAAGCCACGCATCAGGGGGACCGGGCTGACCTTCATGCCGGCCAGCAGCGTTCCCCATATGAGGGAGCCGAGAGCGGAGTAGACGGTGAGCTGCACCGTCACCCAGAAGGCCCCCAGCAGGTCGTAACCTTCAAGAAAGTCGAACACGATCTCCCGCGCTTCCGCGTGTAGGAGGGCACGGCGCGCCGCCGCTCACGGACGGCGCGCCCGGTCAGCCCTGCTTCACTTGACGATGTTGCCGATCTTCGGGGCAACCTCGTTCTTGTAGTTGGCCGGGCCGAAGTTGTCCTTCACGGCCTTGTCCCAGGAACCGTCCGAGACCATCTTGGTGAGCGCGTCGTCGATCTTCTTCTTGAGGTCGGCGTCGCCCTTCTTCAGACCGATGCCGTAGTTCTCGTTGGTCATCTTGAAGCCGGCCAGCTTGAACTTGCCCTGGAAGTTCTGCTGCGAGGCGAAGCCCGCCAGGATGCTGTCATCGGTGGTCAGCGCGTCGATGGCCTTGTTCTCCAGGCCGGTCAGGCACTCCGAGTAGCCGCCGTAGGTCTGGAGCTGCGCCTTCGGGGCCAGCTTGTCTTTGACGTTCTTCGCCGAGGTCGAGCCGGCGACCGAACAGAGCTTCTTGTTGTTCAGGTCGGCCGGCGACTTGATCGACTTGTCGTCGGCGCGGACCAGGATGTCCTGGTGCGCCAGCAGGTACGGACCGGCGAAGTCGACCTTCTGCAGGCGCTCGTCGTTGATCGAGTAGGAGGCGGCGATGAACTTCACGTCACCGCGCTCGATCGCCGTCTCGCGGTCGGCGCTCTTGGTCTCCTTGAAGACGATGTCCTTGGCGTCGTAGCCGAGCTCCTTGGCCACGTACGTGGCGACATCGACGTCGAAGCCGGTGTACTTGCCGTCGGGGGTCTTCAGACCGATGCCCGGCTGGTCGATCTTGATGCCGATCGTGATCTTCTTGCCGTCGCCCGAGCCGCCGTCGTCCTTGTTGGAGCCACAGGCGGTGGCGGTGATGGCGAGTGCGAGCACGGCGGCCGAGGCGGCGGTGACCTTACGAAGCTGCATGGTGGTTTTCCCTAGAGTTGACGCGATGTGAGTGATCAGCCGGTCCGGGGCCCGGAGGCGCAGGATCAATCAGTGGTGAAGGATCTTCGACAGGAAGTCCTTGGCCCGGTCACTGCGCGGGTTGCTGAAGAACTGGTCGGGCGTGGCCTCTTCGACGATCTTTCCGTCCGCCATGAAGACGACCCGGTTCGCGGCCGAGCGC
>NZ_ML123049.1:42520-147573 GCF_003846175.1 Streptomyces sp. ADI95-17
GTCGAGCGCGGAGGTCGGCTCGTCGAAGAGGATCACCTTCGGGTCCATCGCCAACGCCCGTGCGATGGCCACACGTTGCTGCTGACCGCCGGAGAGCTGGGCGGGGTACTTGTCGGCCTGCGTCGCCACACCCACCCGGTCGAGCAGCGAACGGGCCTTGTCCTCGGCGGCCTTCTTGTCCGTCCTGCGGACCTTGACCTGGCCCAGCATCACATTCTCGAGCACCGTCTTGTGCGCGAAGAGATTGAACGACTGGAAGACCATGCCGACATCGGCACGCAGCCTGGCCAGCTCCCTGCCCTCCTGGGGCAGCGGCTTGCCGTCGATCGAGATGGCGCCCGAGTCGATCGTCTCCAAGCGGTTGATCGTGCGGCACAGTGTGGACTTCCCGGACCCGGAGGGCCCGATGACGACCACGACCTCGCCACGGGCGATCGTCAGGTCGATGTCCTGGAGCACATGCAGCGCGCCGAAGTGCTTGTTGACGTTGCTCAGTACGACAAGGTCGTTCGCCGCAGGCGCGGCGTCCTCGGCACCCTTGGTCACTGAAACTCCGCTCATCGGCTTCTTGCTCCGTCCTCCTCGGTTGGGAAGGACCCTAGTGACGCAGTGCTACCAGCGTCATTACATCTGAGCGGAAATTGAGGATAACGATCCGGCGGCAACCGGACACTCCGCGTGAACGGGACGCAGGGTGCGGAGCCCGGGGCGTACCGGGTGGATAACAGATGGCCGGATGCGACGGGCGGCCCTTGACTGACGGGCCTGTCATCGGAGTGGATGCCCTGGTACGCCATGACGTGAAACGCCTCGGTACGGGAAAGTGACGAGGAGCGTACGGGAGACCGCACCGACACCTGCCGACGCCCGCCGGCAGGCGTCCTGCCGGAACCGCCGAAGAAGTCGAAGAACCGGAGAGGGAGGCCATGAGACTGCTGCTCGTCGAGGACGACAACCACGTCGCCGCCGCCCTCTCCGCGATCCTGGCCCGGCACGGCTTCCGGGTCGTGCACGCGCGCAGCGGCGAGGAGGCCCTGCAGGCGCTGCTGCCCGCGGACACGGAGCCGTTCGGCGTCGTGCTCCTCGACCTCGGCCTCCCCGACCAGGACGGTTACGAGGTGTGCGGCAAGATCCGCAAGCGCACCTCCACCCCGGTGATCATGGTGACCGCGCGCGCGGACGTACGGTCGCGGATCCACGGCCTCAACCTCGGCGCCGACGACTACGTGGTCAAGCCGTACGACACCGGCGAACTCCTCGCCCGTATCCACGCCGTCAGCCGGCGCAACGCACCGGGCGAGGACACCGTGCCGATGCCCGTCGCCGGGCTGCGTCTCGGACATGTTCACATCGAGCTGCCGACCCGCCGGGTCAGCGTCGACGGATCGGAAGTCCAGCTCACCCGCAAGGAGTTCGACCTGCTCGCGCTGCTCGCCCAGCGCCCCGGCGTGGTGTTCCGCCGGGAGCAGATCATCAGCGAGGTGTGGCGCACGAGCTGGGAGGGCACGGGTCGTACGCTCGAAGTGCACGTCGCGTCCCTGCGTTCCAAGCTGCGGCTGCCCGCACTGATCGAGACGGTGCGCGGAGTCGGCTACCGCCTCGTCGCACCGTCCGCGTAGAGGCGTACGTACCAGGTGCGCACCCGGCTGCTTCCCCTGCTCATCGTTCTCATGGCGGGCGTGCTGCTCGCTCTCGGCTTCCCGCTGGCCGTCAGCGTGGCCGCCGCCCAGCAGCAACGCGTCGTCATCGACCGCATCGACGACACGGCACGCTTCGCCGCACTCGCGCAGTTCATGACCGATCCGGCCGCCGGATACGACGAGCGCCGGCGCACCCTGCGCAATGAACTCGACACCTACGCATCCGTGTACGGCATCCGCGCCGGCGTCTTCCGCCGCGACGACAGCGCCATGGCCAAGGCCCCCGCCGCCTGGCAGCTTCCGCTGGAGGGGGAGGGGCGCGAGGCGTTCAAGGAGGCCCTGCTCGGGCGGCGCAGCCACGATCCGCCGCAGGTCTGGCCGTGGCAGAACGGCAGGGTCGTCGTCGCCTCACCCGTCGTACGGGACGGCGATGTCGTCGCCGTGGTGGTCCTCGACTCGCCCACCGACGAGATGCGCTCGCGCACGATCCGCGGCTGGCTGCTGATCGCGGCCGGCGAAGCGGTCGCGATGCTGGTCGCCGTCGGCGCCGCGATCCGCCTCACCGGCTGGGTCCTGCTGCCGGTGCGGACACTGGACGCGGCCACCCACGACATCGCCAGCGGACGCATGCGGTCGAGGGTCGCGGCTTCCGGCGGGCCACCGGAACTCAGGCGCCTGGCCCGGTCGTTCAACGAGATGGCCGACAACGTCGAGGACGTGCTGGAGCAGCAGCGCGCCTTCGTCGCCGACGCCTCGCACCAGCTGCGCAATCCGCTCGCCGCGCTGCTGCTGCGGATCGAGCTCCTCGCGCTCGAACTCCCCGAGGGCAACGAGGAGATCGCCTCCGTGCGCACGGAGGGCAAGCGTCTCGCACAGGTCCTCGACGACCTGCTCGACCTGGCGCTGGCCGAACACGCCGCGGCCGATCTGCAGCTCACGGACATCGGCGCGCTCACCGCGGAGCGCGTCGCGTCCTGGCGGCCGGTCGCCGAGGACAAGGGGGTACGGCTCCGGGCGGACGGTTCGTCCGCGGTGACGGCCTGGGTGGATCCCATCGCGCTGTCGAGCGCGCTCGACGCGATCATCGACAACGCCCTGAAGTTCACCCCTGCCGGGGAAGAGGTCGTCGTCACGGTCGCCTCCGGCCGCGACGACGTCACGGTCGTCGTCACCGACCACGGGCCCGGCCTCACCGCACAGGAGATGGAACGCATCGGCGACCGCTTCTGGCGCAGCACCCAGCACCAGAACATCCAGGGCTCCGGCCTCGGGCTCTCCATCTCGCAGGCGCTCCTGGCGGCCGGCGGCGGCTCCCTGAGCTACGCGGCCCACGAACCGCACGGGCTGCGGGTCACGGTCTCGGTGCCGCGCAACGGCCCGCAGGGCTGAACGCAACGGCATGAAGAAGAGGAGCGGTCAGGGCTTGACCGAGCGGTAGTAGCGGCTGGCCCCTTCGTGCAGCGGCAGCGGATCGGTGTAGATCGCCGTACGCAGATCCACCAGCTGGGCCGCGTGCACCTCGCGCCCGATCCGGTCCCGGCTGTCGATCACGGTCCGGGTGAACGCCTCCGTCAGCGCCGGATCCGAGCGGTCCGTGGTCACCAGCACGTTGGAGACCGCGACCGTCGGCACCGCCTGGTCCTGCTGCGCGTTGTGGTAGGCGTCGGCGGGCATCATCGCCGAACGGTAGTAGCGGGCGGACCCGCCCGCCGCCTGGAGCTCCTTGACCAGCGCGGCCTCCAGCGGCACCAGCCGGATCGCGAACCGGTCCGACAGCTCCTGCACCGCGGACGTGGGCAGTCCGCCGGACCAGAAGAAGGCATCGAGGCGGTCGTTCTCCAGCTGCTTCGGCATGGTGTCGATACCGGCGGAGACCGGTGTCACGTCCTTCTCGGGGTCGAGCCCCGCGGCCGTCAGCAGCCGGTCGGCGACCAGCCGCACGCCCGAACCCCGCTGCCCCACCCCGACCCGCTTGCCGCGCAGGTCCGAGACCTTGCGCACCTCCGAGTCGCGGGGCACGACCAGCTGGATGTAGTCGTCGTACAGCCGCACACAGCCCCGCAGCCGGTCCGCGCCGGGCTTGCCGCTGCGCAGGTAGGTGGCGAGGGCGTCGGTGGTGGCGATGGTGAAGTCGGCCTTCCCGGTCGCCACCCGGGCGATGTTCTGCTGCGAGCCCTCACTGGTCTGCAGCCTTATCGACACCTCGGGAAGATCCCTGGCCAGGTCTCCCTTGAGGCGCTCGCCGTAACGCTGGTAGACCCCGCTGCGCACTCCGGTGCTGAAGGTCAGGGTTCCGGTCGGGGCCGGCTGTCCGAGCGGCAGCAGCCACCACAGCAGCAGCCCGAGCACGACGGCGACGGCGGTGCACACCTGGAGAACGCGTCGCCTGCCGATTCGGGAGAGTGCCTGGAGCATGGCGGCGATCCTGCCAGCCCGTTCCGGCGATGACCAGGGCCGCTTCCCGGCGGCGGGCGGTCACCGGGCGGGGTGTTCATCATCGGGGCCCGATCGGAGCCCTTACCCTGGACGGGTGAGCGGCAACGACGTGGCTGGTGGAGTAGTGGACGGTTTGAAAACGTACGAGGTGCGCACCTACGGGTGCCAGATGAACGTCCACGACTCCGAGCGGCTCTCGGGGCTGCTGGAGGGCGCGGGTTACGTACGTGCCGCCGAGGGCTCCGACGGCGACGCCGACGTGGTCGTCTTCAACACCTGCGCGGTGCGGGAGAACGCCGACAACAAGCTCTACGGCAACCTCGGCCGGCTCGCCCCGATGAAGACCAAGCGGCCGGGCATGCAGATCGCCGTCGGCGGCTGCCTGGCACAGAAGGACCGCGACACCATCGTGCGGCGCGCCCCCTGGGTCGACGTCGTCTTCGGTACGCACAACATCGGCAAGCTGCCCGTGCTGCTGGAGCGCGCCCGCATCCAGGAGGAGGCGCAGATCGAGATCGCCGAATCCCTGGAGGCCTTCCCCTCCACGCTGCCCACCCGCCGCGAGTCCGCCTACGCCGCGTGGGTCTCGATCTCCGTCGGCTGCAACAACACCTGCACCTTCTGCATCGTCCCGGCGCTGCGCGGCAAGGAGAAGGACCGCCGCACCGGCGACATCCTCGCCGAGATCGAGGCCCTGGTCGCCGAGGGCGTCTCCGAGATCACCCTGCTCGGCCAGAACGTGAACGCGTACGGCTCCGACATCGGCGACCGCGAGGCGTTCTCCAAGCTGCTGCGCGCCTGCGGGAAGATCGAGGGCCTGGAGCGGGTCCGGTTCACCTCGCCGCACCCCCGCGACTTCACGGACGACGTGATCGCGGCGATGGCGGAGACACCCAATGTGATGCCGCAGCTCCACATGCCGATGCAGTCGGGCTCGGACACGATCCTCAAGGCGATGCGGCGCTCGTACCGGCAGGAGCGCTTCCTCGGCATCATCGAGAAGGTGCGCGCCGCGATGCCGGACGCGGCCATCTCCACCGACATCATCGTGGGCTTCCCCGGCGAGACCGAGGAGGACTTCGAGCAGACCATGCACGCGGTCCGCGAGGCGCGCTTCGCCAACGCCTTCACCTTCCAGTACTCCAAGCGCCCCGGCACCCCGGCCGCCGAGATGGAGGGGCAGATCCCCAAGGAGGTCGTCCAGGAGCGGTACATGCGCCTGTCGGTCCTCCAGGAGGAGATCTCCTGGGAGGAGAACAAGAAGCAGGTCGGCCGGACGCTGGAGATCATGGTCGCGGAGGGCGAGGGCCGCAAGGACGGCGCCACCCACCGCCTCTCCGGCAGGGCCCCCGACAACCGCCTGGTCCACTTCACCAAGCCGGACGAGGACGTGCGCCCCGGTGACGTGGTGACCGTCGAGATCAGCTACGCGGCCCCGCACCACCTGCTCGCCGAGGGCGCACCGCTCGCCGTGCGGCGGACCCGGGCCGGGGACGCCTGGGAGAAGCGCAACGCCGCCGAGGCCGCCAAGCCGGCCGGAGTGATGCTGGGACTGCCCGGCATCGGAGCCCCGGCACCGCTGCCTGCCGCGGCGGCCCCGGGCTGCGGCTGCGACTGACACCGCAGCGCCCGACGGCGGACTGCGCGCCCGCATCCGGCCGCCATATGACGGTGGCCGGTCCGGGGTGCCTGGGTCCGGCCGCCATATGACGGTGGCCGGTCCGGGGTGCCCGCGTCCGGCCGCCATATGACGGTGGCCGGCTCGCAGCGCCCAGGCGATACGCTGCCGACCATGCTTGTCGCCGCCGCTGTCTGCCCCTGCCCACCCCTGCTGGTGCCCGAGGTCGCCGCCGGTGCCGCTCCCGAGCTCGACACCCTGCGGGACGCCTGCGCCGACGCCCTCGGCGTGCTCGCCGCCTCGCGCCCCGACCTGCTGATCGTGGTCGGGCCCGCGGACCGGACGGACCGCGGACCGCACCCCGAGGGGACCACCGGAACCTTCCGGGGCTTCGGCGTCGACCTCGGCGTACGGCTCGGCCGCGACCTCGCGACGGCGACGGACCGCCCGCTGCCGCCCTCCCTCGCCGTCGGCGCCTGGCTGCTGGCCCGCGCCGAATGGGCCGGTGCGCCGGTGGAGGGGCTGGGCGTGGGGGAGCCGCTGGCGGCCGACCGCTGTACGGGCGCCGGGCGGGACCTGGCCGCCAGGGCGGACCGGGTAGCGCTGCTCGTGATGGGCGACGGCAGCGCCTGCCGCACGCTCAAGGCGCCCGGCTATCTGGACGAACGCGCCGAGGCCTTCGACGCGGCGGCCGCCCGCGCGCTGGGCGCGGCGGACCCGGACGCGCTGATCGCGCTGGACGAGGCACTGGCGTACGAGCTGAAGGCGGCGGGCCGGGCGCCCTGGCAGGTGCTCGCGGGCGCGGCGCAGGGCGCGGGCCTGGCAGGACGACTGCTGTACGAGGACGCCCCCTACGGCGTGGGCTACCTGGTCGCCGCCTGGTCCTGAGCCGCCGCCCGAGGACCACGGGTGACGGCCGTGCAGCGGCGTCGCTCCACGGCCGTCACCCGGACTTGATCAGCTCATGATCAGGAAGCGGGCGGCGTACCACCCTCGTCCTTGGAGGCGGGCGGTGTGCCACCCTCGTCCCTGGAGGCGGGCGGCGTGCCACCCTCGCCCTTGTGGGACAGGCGCTCGACCGCGTCCTTGGCCTTCCGCGCGCCGGACTCGATCTTGTCGCTGTACTTGCCCTTGGTCTTTTCGTCGACCGTCCGTGCGGCCTTGTCGAGCCCCTGGTCGATCTTGTCCCCGTGCTGATGCGCGAGTTCGCCGACCTTGTCCTTGGCGGGGCTCAGCTTGGCCTTCAAATTGTCCAGGAAGCCCATCGGGCACCTTCCCTGCTGGGGGACTGCGGTCGAGCGCTTCTTCAAACCATGAAAAAACGCCCATATTCAATGTGAATTCTACTGGTGCGCGTGAGGAACCGCGTCGCCCAGAAGGGCGTGGCAGACGAGTGGCGGGCGGGTCCTGACCGGGACGGTGAACGATTCCCGTTCCCGGCCGGTCACCTCACTCGTTCGGGAAGAGTGCCGGAGGTTTGCGAGACTGTGGCGGTGAGAAGCACAGCTCCCGCACCGCGGGTCATCACCGTCGTCGGTCCCACTGCGGCCGGAAAGTCCGATCTGGGGGTATTTCTTGCTCAGCAGCTCGACGGCGAAGTGGTCAACGCCGACTCCATGCAGCTCTACCGGGGGATGGATATCGGCACCGCGAAGCTGACGCTCGCCGAACGCGAATCCGTCCCGCACCACCTCCTGGACATCTGGGACGTCACCGAGACCGCCAGCGTCGCCGAGTACCAGCGGCTGGCCCGCGCCGAGATCGACCGGCTGCTCGCCGCCGGCCGCACTCCTGTCCTGGTCGGCGGCTCCGGGCTCTACGTGAAGGGCGCCATCGACGCCCTGGAGTTCCCCGGCACGGACCCCGGCGTACGGGCCAGGCTGGAGGAGGAGCTGGTCGAGCGCGGCTCCGGAGCGCTGCACGCCCGGCTCGCCGCCGCCGATCCCGAAGCCGGCCGGGCCATCCTGCCGAGCAACGGCCGCCGGATCGTCAGGGCCCTCGAAGTCATCGAGATCACCGGCAAGCCCTTCACCGCCAACCTCCCGGGTAACGATGCGGTGTACGACACCGTCCAGATCGGCGTCGACGTGGCCCGCCCCGAACTCGACGAACGCATCGCCCTGAGGGTCGACCGGATGTGGGCGGCCGGCCTCGTGGACGAGGTGCGCGCCCTGGAGACCCACGGCCTGCGCGAGGGGCGGACCGCCTCCCGGGCACTCGGCTACCAGCAGGTGCTCGCCGCACTGGCCCAGGAGTGCACCGAGGAGGAGGCGCGGGCCGAGACCGTCCGCGCCACCAAGCGATTCGCCCGCCGTCAGGACTCGTGGTTCCGCCGCGACCCGCGGGTCCACTGGCTGAGCGGCGCCGCAGAACACCGCGGGGAACTCCCGCGCCAGGCGCTGGCGTTGGTCGAACGAGCGGTTACAGCCTGATCACGTGATGGCATCGGGAAGCCCTGCCCGTCATTTCGGCGACCTGGAGCGTGCCATCATCGAGCATCGATCGACCAGTGGAGTCCGAGTTGGGAGGGCGCGTGGCGATGGAGGCCGGCCCTCGCGACACTGAACAAGACGCACCGGACGCGCTGCACGAGGCGGGGAGTCTGAGCCCCGACGGGCCGGACGAGCTCGAAGCGACCCCCGAGGTCGAGGTCGAGCTGCGTCCCGCGCGCCGGCTGCGGATCTGGCAGCTGGCACCGATCGTCATGCTCGCCGCGGTGGGGTCGCTGATGTTCGCCTTTCCGCTGGCCTTCGAGTTCGGCGACGGCGGCGCGGTCGTGGCCATGCTCGGTCTGCTGATCAGCTGCTGCGCCGCGGGCTGGGGCATGATGGCCGCCCGCCGGGTGGGCTACACCTGGCCCGGCCTGCCGCAGCGCGGCTCGGGCGAGCGCTCCGACTGGCGGGTGATCGCCCTGTACGTCGTCGTCGGCGGCGCGCTGGTCGCCCTGGCCGTCTGGCGGGTTGCTCGGCTCCAGTGACGGCAGGAGCCGGCCCTTTGCGCAGGTCCGGGCGTCGGGCCGGCGCCCGCAGAACGGCCCGGGGACGTCGGTTGCCGGCGCCGTTTCGTACAGTTGCCCTGTGAGCAACTCGCAGATCGCCTTCCTCAAGGGTCACGGCACCGAGAACGACTTCGTGATCGTTCCCGACCCAGACAACGCCATCGAGCTGCCCCCGTCCGCCGTCGCCCGGCTCTGCGACCGCCGGGCCGGCATCGGCGGTGACGGGCTGCTGCACGCCGTACGGTCCGCCGCGCACCCCGAGGCGCAGGCCATGGCGGCCGAGGCCGAATGGTTCATGGACTACCGCAACGCGGACGGCTCGATCGCCGAGATGTGCGGCAACGGGGTCCGGGTCTTCGCCGGGTACCTCCAGCGCGCCGGACTCGTCGAGCAGGGCGACCTCGCCGTCGCGACCCGGGGCGGCGTGAAGAAGGTGCACATCGCCAAGGACGGCGCCATCACGGTCTCCATGGGGCGCGCGCTCCTGCCCGAGGACGGCGTCACGGTCAGCCTCGGCGGCCGCAGCTGGAACGCCCGCAACGTGAACATGGGCAACCCCCACGCGGTCGCCTTCGTCGACGATCTGGCCCACGCCGGCGACCTGCTCTCCGTACCGCCCTTCAGCCCCGCGGCCGTCTACCCCGACGGCGTCAACATCGAGTTCGTCGTGGACCGCGGACCGCGTCATGTCGCCATGCGGGTCCACGAGCGCGGCTCCGGTGAGACCCGCTCCTGCGGCACGGGCGCCTGCGCCGTGGCCGTCGCCGCGGCCCGCAGGGACGGCGCGGACCCCGCCAGGACCGGCACCCCGGTCACGTACACGGTCGATCTGCCGGGCGGCACCCTCCTGATCACCGAGATGCCGGACGGCGAGATCGAGATGACCGGCCCCGCCGTGATCGTTGCCGAGGGCGTGATCGACCCCGCCTGGCTCGAAACGGTGGCCGGTTAGGACTTCGCTCGAATGGGTGATCCGTTTCACGCTGGGCGAGAGCGGGACTCCGCCACGTGGTGGGCTCGGTAGCATCAAGCACCGGCCCGGAGGCGCGACCGCATCTCCCCACCGCCGGTCGACGTCGCCGGAGGTGCCCCATGAGCGCAGAGGCCACCAGCCCAGGTGCCCCCATCCGCAGGCGGGGCCGTCCCCGGATCGATCTGCGCAGGCTCGGCCGCGTCGCGCTGCTCGGCCCCGTCTCCCGCGACCGGCTGCCCGACGCCATCGGCCATGTCGCCGAGGCCCACCGGGCCCACTACCCGGATGCCGACCTGTCGATCCTGCGCCGGGCCTATGTGCTCGCGGAGTCCTCGCACCGGGGGCAGATGCGCAAGAGCGGCGAGCCGTACATCACCCACCCGCTCGCGGTCACCCTGATCCTCGCCCAGCTCGGCGCGGAGACGACGACGCTCACCGCATCACTGCTCCACGACACCGTCGAGGACACCGATGTGACCCTCGATCAGGTGCGGGACCAGTTCGGCAAAGAGGTCTGCTATCTCGTCGACGGCGTGACCAAGCTGGAGAAGGTCGACTACGGCGCGGCCGCCGAGCCGGAGACCTTCCGCAAGATGCTCGTCGCCACCGGGGACGACGTCCGGGTCATGTCGATCAAGCTCGCCGACCGGCTGCACAACATGCGCACCCTCGGCGTGATGCGGCCCGAGAAACAGGCCAGGATCGCCAAGGTCACCCGGGACGTGCTGATCCCGCTGGCCGAACGGCTCGGCGTGCAGGCCCTCAAGACCGAGCTGGAGGACCTCGTCTTCGCGATCCTCCACCCCGAGGAGTACGAACGGACCCGCGCGCTGATCGACGCCGCCGCCGCGCGGACGGAGGGCTCCGGCGCCGCCCGGCAGGACCCGCTCGCGGCCATCGCCGAGAGCGTCACGACGGTGCTGCGGGAGGCCGGCATCCCCGCCGAAGTCCTCATCAGGCCACGCCACTTCGTGTCCGTGCACCGGGTCGGCGTCAAACGCGGCGAACTGCGCGGCACCGACTTCGGCCGGCTGCTGGTGCTCGTCGGCGAGGACGCCGACTGCTACGCCGTGCTCGGCGAACTGCACACCTGTTTCACCCCGGTGATCTCCGAGTTCAAGGACTTCATCGCCGCCCCCAAGTTCAACCTGTACCAGTCGCTGCACACCGCCGTCGTGGGCGAGGACGGGGCGGTCGCCGAAGTCCTCATCCGCACCCACCGGATGCACAAGGTCGCCGAGGCCGGAGTCATCGCCCTCGGCAACCCGTACGCCGCGGACAGCGGCACCGGCCCCCAGCCCGCCGAACCCGCGGACGGGGAGCGCGCCGACCCCACCCGGCCGGGCTGGCTCTCCCGGCTCCTCGAATGGCAGCAGTCCGCCACGGACCCCGACACCTTCTGGACCACGCTCCGCGCCGACCTGGCCCAGGACCGGGAGATCACGGTCTTCCGGACCGACGGCGGCACGCTCGGACTGCCCGCCGGGGCCAGCTGCGTCGACGCCGCCTACGCGCAGTACGGCGACGAGGCGCACAACTGCATCGGCGCCCGGGTCAACGGCCGCCTGGCCACCCTCGGCACCGTGCTCAGCGACGGCGACACCGTGCAGCTGCTGCTCGCCGAGGACGCCGCCTCGGGCCCCTCGCCCGACTGGCTCGACCACGCCCGTACCCCCGCCGCCCGCATCGCCATCACCGGCTGGCTGGACGCCCACCCCGAGGACACCCAGCGCCCGCACGTCGGCCGGCCCGCCGGGACCGGACCCGGGCAGCACGGCCACGCCAGGCCCGGACCGCAGCCGCAGCAGACCACCGGCAGCGGGCCCGCCACGGCCGCGAGCGCCGTGGCGGACCGGCCGGACGCCCCCGTACGGCTCGCGGGCTGCTGCACCCCCGTACCCCCCGACGCCGTCACCGGATTCGTCGTACGCGGCGGCGCCGTCACCGTGCACCGGCTGGAATGCCCCGCCGTCGCCCGGATGCGATCCATCGGCCGGACACCGGTCGGGGTGAGCTGGACGGACTCCACCGAGTGCCGGGTCACACTGGTCGCCGAATCCTTCGGACGCCCCCGGCTGCTCGCCGACCTCACCGAGGCGATCGCGACGGCGGACGCGGCGATCATCTCCGCCACCGTCGAACCCCCCAGCGAACAGCGGGTCCGGCACACCTACACCCTGCAACTCCCCGACGCGGCCGGACTACCGGCCCTGATGCGCGCCATGCGTGACGTGCCCGGGGTGTACGACGTGAGCCGCGCCAAGCACCGCGCCGCCACCGTCTGACCCCGCCGGGCAGGGCCATCCGCCACAGGTATCTCGTTCGGGTGGCGCGGCGCGCGCCGCGCCGGTTGGGCGGGACGTCGCTGGTAGCGGTAGTTCATGCCGTTCATCTCCCGCCGTCTGCGGGCCGCCCTGCTGGCCACCGCATCAGCCACCCTCGTCGCAGCCACCGTCCCCTCACCCGTGCCGCTCGGCATCGGCGATCCGCTCTTCCCCCACCTCGGCAACCCCGGGTACGACGTCCGCGCCTACGACATCGGACTGACCTACCACGGCGACAACACCAAGCCGCTGGACGCCGTCACCAGGATCGACGCGCGGACCACCGAACCGCTCGACCGGATCAACCTCGACTTCACCCGGGGCAAGGTCCGCACGGTCGAAGTCAACGGGCTGCGCGCCGACTTCGCCGTCAAGGACGAGGACCTGATCATCGAACCCATGGGCCGGCTCCCCGCCGGGGTGCCGCTGCGCATCACCGTCCGGCACACCAGCGACCCCGCCGGCGACCGGGACAGCGGCGGCTGGCTGCCCACCGCCGACGGTCTGGCCATGGCCAATCAGGCCGACGCCGCGCACCGGGTCTTCCCGAGCAACGACCACCCCGCCGACAAGGCGTACTTCACCTTCCGGATCACCGCACCCAAGGACCTCACCGCGGTGGCCAACGGACTGCCCACCGGCACGGTCCGGCACGGTGCCGACACCACCTGGACCTACCGGACCGAGCACCCCATGGCCACCGAACTGGCCCAGGTCTCCATCGGCCGGTCCACCGTCATCGACCGGACCGGCCCGCACGGGCTGCCGATGCGCGACGTGGTGCCCACCGCCGACCGCAAGCGCCTCGAACCCCTGCTCAGCAAGAGCCCCGCCCAGCTGGAATGGATGGAACAGCAGGTCGGTCGCTACCCCTTCGAGACGTACGGACTGCTTGTCGCCCACACCGAAACCGGCTTCGAGCTGGAGACCCAGACGCTCTCGCTCTTCGAGCGCTCCCTGTTCGTCGGGACCGACTACCCCGAGTGGTACCTCGAATCGATCATGGTGCACGAGCTCGCCCACCAGTGGTTCGGCGACAGCGTCTCCCCGCAGCGCTGGTCCGATCTGTGGCTCAACGAGGGACACGCCACCTGGTACGAGGCCCGCTATGCCGAGGACCACGCGGACAAGCCGCTGGAACGCCGGATGCGCGAGGCCTACACCAGGTCCGACGGCTGGCGGGCCGCGGGCGGTCCGCCGGCCCGCCCCGACATCCCGGCGCCCGGACAGAAGCTCAGCCTGTTCCGGCCGGTGGTGTACGACGGCAGCGCGCTGATCCTCTACGCGCTGCGCCAGGAGATCGGCGAGAGCGCCTTCGGCCGGCTGGAGCGGAGCTGGGTGAAGAAGCACCGGGACGCCAGCGCCACCACCGAGGACTTCGTCCGCCTGGCGTCCCGGACCGCGGGCCGCGACCTGACCTCGTTCCTCGACGGCTGGCTGTACGGGAAGAAGACCCCGCCGATGCCGGGGCACCCCGACTGGCACAGCAGCAAGCCCGCCGGACAGCGGTAAACCCGGGTGACGGGCGCGACGGACCGTGCCACTATCGACGAGTCGCCGCGGCGGCCGGACCGGGATTCCCGACAGCGGGAATCATCGGGAGGCGTCACGCGTTGTGACTGATGTAACGGACTTCCAACGACGTAAGGATCCAATGACCTCCTCTTCTTCCCTTCCCCAGGACGCGCAGGATGCGCAGAGTGCTACGGAGAATGCCACCGAAAGCCTCACCGAGAGCCTTCGGGCCGACGCCCTGATGGAAGAGGACGTCGCCTGGAGCCACGAGATCGACGGAGAGCGGGACGGCGAGCAGTTCGACCGCTCCGAGCGGGCCGCGCTGCGGCGTGTGGCCGGGCTCTCCACCGAGCTCGAAGATGTCACCGAGGTCGAGTACCGACAGCTGCGCCTGGAGCGCGTGGTGCTGGTCGGCGTCTGGACGTCGGGGACCGTGCGTGACGCGGAGAACTCCCTCGCGGAGCTGGCCGCACTGGCGGAGACGGCGGGCGCCCAGGTGCTCGACGCCGTCTTCCAGCGCCGCGACAAGCCGGACCCGGCCACCTACATCGGTTCGGGCAAGGCGCTGGAGCTGCGCGACATCGTCCTCGAATCGGGGGCCGACACCGTCGTCTGCGACGGTGAGCTCAGCCCCGGTCAGCTGATTCACCTGGAAGACGTCGTCAAGGTCAAGGTGGTCGACCGGACCGCCCTGATCCTCGACATCTTCGCCCAGCACGCCAAGTCCCGAGAGGGCAAGGCGCAGGTCTCGCTGGCACAGATGCAGTACATGCTGCCGCGGCTGCGCGGCTGGGGTCAGTCGCTCTCCCGTCAGATGGGTGGCGGCGGTTCCAGCGGCGGTGGCGGCATGGCCACCCGTGGTCCCGGTGAGACCAAGATCGAGACGGACCGGCGCCGGATCCGCGAGAAGATGGCGAAGATGCGCCGGGAGATCGCGGAGATGAAGACGGGCCGCGAGATCAAGCGCCAGGAGCGCAAGCGCAACAAGGTGCCGTCGGTCGCCATCGCCGGCTACACCAACGCGGGCAAGTCCTCACTGCTCAACCGGCTGACCGGTGCGGGCGTCCTGGTGGAGAACGCGCTGTTCGCCACCCTGGATCCGACCGTGCGCCGGGCCGAGACGCCGAGCGGCCGGCTCTACACCCTGGCCGACACCGTCGGGTTCGTACGGCATCTGCCGCACCACCTCGTCGAGGCGTTCCGCTCCACGATGGAGGAGGTCGGCGATTCCGACCTGATCCTGCATGTGGTGGACGGATCCCATCCGGCGCCGGAGGAGCAGCTCGCCGCGGTGCGCGAGGTGATCCGCGAAGTCGGCGCGGTGGACGTGCCCGAGATCGTGGTGGTCAACAAGGCGGACGCGGCCGATCCGCTGGTGCTCCAGCGACTGCTGCGCATCGAGAAGCACGCGATCGCCGTCTCGGCGCGCACCGGGGCCGGTATCGAGGAGCTGCTCGCACTCATCGACACCGAACTGCCGAGGCCGTCGGTCGAGATCGAGGCGCTCGTCCCGTACATCCAGGGCGGTGTCGTCTCCCGGGTGCATGCCGAGGGCGAGGTGATCTCCGAGGAGCACACGTCGGAGGGCACCCTGCTCAAGGCGCGGGTGCACGAGGAGCTGGCGGCCGAGCTCTCCTCGTTCGTCCCCGTGGCGCACTGACCGCGGCGCGACAAGGCTCGTAACGGCCGAAGGCCCGCCCCCGACCGGGGGCGGGCCTTCGGCCGTCATGAGGTGCCGGACGCCGTCAGCGGCCGGCGAACTTCTCGCTCATCGTGGTGAAGACGTCCTTGGCGCCCGGGCCCAGGTGGGGGCCGGCCAGCCAGCCCGAAGTCACCGGTCCGATGGACGTGTTGGAGACCAGCACCGACTTGCCGTCACTGCCGTTGCGGAACCAGCCGCCGCCGGACGACCCGCCGGTCATGGTGCAGCCGATGCGGTACATCGCCGGAGTGCTCGGGCTGATGGAGAGCCGCCCGGGGCGGTCGACGCATTTGTGCATGATCAGGCCGTCGTACGGGGGAGCGGCGGGGTATCCCCAGGCGCCCATGGCATCGATCCGCGAGATCTCGGGAGCGTCGAAGTCGACCGCCAGGGCGTTGCCCACGGTCTCCTCCAGGGACTTGGTGCCCTTCTCCGGCTTCACGTGCAGCACCGCGTAGTCGTAGGGGGCACCCTCGCCCCCGGTGGGGCCGCCGTCGGCGAGCCATTCACCCGAAGTCGTCGCCCAGTCCGCCCAGTACGCGCCGTACGGGGCGATCTCCTGCGGCTGCGCGTTCTTCAGCGCGGCGGCGGACTTGCCCTGGTCGTTGTACGCGGGCACGAAGACGATGTTGCGGTACCAGCCGCCCTTCGTACCGGCGTGCACACAGTGTCCGGCGGTCCACACCAGGTTGGACCTGCCGGGGTTCTTCGGGTCCTTGACGACCGTGCCCGAGCAGACCATCGAGCCCTCGGGGGAGTCGAAGAACACCTTGCCGACCGGGGCCGCGTAGTCGTGGTACGGCGTCTTCTCGCGCTCGGCCCGGACCGGGGCGGGCTCGGGGTCGCTGACGCCCTGACCGCCGGAGACGTCGCCGGCCGCCATGGTCTTGGCCGGGTCCTTGGCCGACTTCATCCGGTCGGGCTTCCACAGCCCGTCGATGACCGGGTTGACGAAGTCCTTGGCCTCACGCAGCCACTTGTCCTTGTCCCAGTTCTTCCACTCGCCGTCCTTCCACTTCTCCGGGTCGACACCGTGCTTCTTCAGCGTCTCGGCCAGACCGTCGGGCAGGGAGCCGCCGGCGTCCTGGCCACCCGCGGAGTCGGCGGCGGGCTTGCCGGTCGCGTTGTCCTCGCTCGGGCCACAGGCCGTGGCCGTCAGCGCGAGCGCGGCGACGAGGCCGGTCGCGGCGAGCAGCGGACGTATGGATCGCATGGAAAGGGTTCCCCCTGAAATTCCGAATTTGCCATGAACGTGTCATACGGTTCGGTGGCCGGACCAGCGGCCACCGAAGATGCAGGGGCCCACCCTATGACGGTCCGGAGCATGTCCCTGCCGCGGCGGCACGGCCCGCGGGGAGCACGGCCGCCCGGCGGCGCCCCACGACGGACAGGGGCCCCCGGCGCGCAACTGCCGCGCCGGGGGCCCCTGATGTGCCGTCACCGTCACCGTTCCCGGAACCGGGCCGGACGACGGGCCGTCATCACTGTCCCGCGTACTTCTTGCTGACCGACTCGTAGACGCCCTTGGCCTCTTTGCCGAACCGCGGCCCGGCCAGCCAGCCCGCGGTCACCGGCCCGATGGAGGTGTTCGAGACCAGCGCGGGCTTGCCGTCCTGTCCGGCCGCGACCCAGCCGCCGCCGGACGACCCACCGGTCATGGTGCAGCCGATGCGGTACATCGTCGGGTCCTGCGCGGTCAGCGAGAGCCGGCCCGGCTTGTCCGCGCACTGGAACGCCTTCTGGCCGTCGTACGGCGGAGCGGCCGGGAAGCCGGTCGCCGTCATGCCGGCGATCTTCGGCACGGCCGGGGCGTTGAACTCGACGGGCAGCGCGGAACCGACCGTCTCCTCCAGGGACTTGCCCGTCGAGCCCTTCTCCGGCGTGACGTGCAGCACCGCGAAGTCGTACGGCGCGCCCAGCCCGCCCATCGAGGAACCCTGCGAGATCCACTGGTCCGACGTCTGCGCCCAAGTGCCCCACCACACACCGTAGGGGGCGATCTCCTGCTTGGTCGCCTTCTTCAGCTCTGCCAGCGAGAGGCCCTGGTTGTTGTACGACGGCACGAAGGCGATGTTGCGGTACCAGCCGCCCTTCTTGCCGGCGTGCACACAGTGTCCGGCGGTCCACACCAGGTTGGACTTCCCGGGGTGCGCCGGGTCCTTCACCACGGTCGCGGAACAGACCATGGAGCCCTCGGGGCCGTCGAAGAGCAGCTTCCCGGACTCGGCGGCGTTGGCGTGGTACGGCGTACGGACACCCGCGGCCCGGACCGGCGCGGGCGTCGGGTCCGTCACGCCGACGTCACCCGAGATGTCGTTGTCGACCGGCTTCTCCGGCGACTTGTCCGCGTCCCGCATCCGGTCCGGGTCCCACAGGCCCTCGATGATCGGGTTGACGAAGTCCTTGGCCTCACGCAGCCACTTGTCCTTGTCCCAGTTCTTCCACTCGCCGTCCTTCCACTGGTCGAGATCGATCCCGTGTTCCTTCAGCCGGTCCTTCAGGTCGTCCGGGATGGTGATCTTCCCGTCCGAGGACTGGCCGGCGGGAACGCTCGGCTTGTCACTCGCGTTGTCCTCTTCGGGACCGCAGGCGGTGGCGGTCAACGCGAGGACCGCGGTGACCGCGGCAACGGCGAGCACCGACGAGGGCCGACGACGTGCCCTCCCCTGCCGTGCGGCGAGAGCCGGTCGAATGAGTCGCATGTGGTGATCCCCCTGGGACTTCGTAACTCAACACTTCTGTACTGCACTGCGGTACTGCTCCGAGCCACCTGCTCCGAACATCCTGCGGACCCTCGGACGACTTTCCGAGGTCCTGTGCGGCCCCCACTATGCCGGTGCCGATGGGGACGGCGAGCGGCAGGGCCGCGGTTCCGCCTCCGCAAGGATCTTCCGATTTACCCGTGATCCGCCGTGCCCGGCGTCGTTGGTACGTGCAAGGGACTCGGGAAAGCGTTCATCCCCGCAGTCCGCCCGTGCGCCGGCGTACCGATGTGCAACGCAACCGTTACAGCAGGAGGACCGACAGCCGTGGCCGTGACCGAACCAGCCCCGGTGGCAGCACCGGCGGTGCACGAGGGGATCCTGCGCCGCCAGTCGCTGCGCGAATCCGCCGCCCGTACCTATGCGCGCTCACTGCCGATCGTGCCGGTGCGGGCCCGTGGGCTGACCATCGAGGGCGCCGACGGGCGGCGTTACCTCGACTGTCTCTCCGGAGCCGGCACCCTGGCGCTCGGACACAACCACCCGGTCGTCCTGGAGGCCATCAAGAAGGTCATCGACTCGGGTGCGCCGCTGCATGTGCTCGACCTCGCCACCCCGGTCAAGGACGCCTTCACCACGGAGCTGTTCGCCACCCTGCCGCGGCAGTTCGCCGACAACGCCCGGATCCAGTTCTGCGGTCCGGCGGGCACGGACGCGGTCGAGGCGGCGTTCAAGCTGGTCCGCGGCGCGACCGGCCGCAGCGGCCTCCTCGCCTTCACCGGCGCCTACCACGGGATGACGGAAGGGGCCCTCGCCGCCTCGGGCGGCGCCGAGGACGTACGGGTGACCAGGCTGCCCTTCCCGCGCGACTACCGCTGCCCCTTCGGCATCGGCGGCGAGCGCGGTGCGGAGATCGCCGCCCGGTGGACCGAGAACCTCCTGGACGACCCCAAGGGCGGCACCCCGGCACCCGCCGGGATGATCCTCGAACCGGTGCAGGGGGAGGGCGGAGTGAACCCCGCCCCCGACGGCTGGATGCGCCGGATGCGCGAGATCTCCGAGGCCCGGAACATCCCCCTGATCGCCGACGAGGTCCAGACGGGCGTCGGCCGCACCGGCGCCTTCTGGGCGGTCGAGCACAGCGGGGTCGTGCCCGACGTGATGGTGCTCTCCAAGGCCATCGGCGGTTCCCTCCCGCTCGCCGTGATCGTCTACCGCTCCGAACTCGACACCTGGCAGCCGGGCGCCCACGCCGGAACCTTCCGGGGCAATCAGCTCGCGATGGCGGCGGGCACGGCCACCCTCGCCTTCGTACGCGAGAACCGCCTCGCCGAGCGCGCCGCGACCCTCGGCGCCCGCATGCTCGCCCGCCTCCAGGCGCTCGCCACCGACCACCCCACCATCGGTGACGTACGCGGACGCGGCCTGATGATCGGCGTCGAGCTGGTCGACCCGCAGGCCGCCGGGTCCGGCGACAGCCCCGAGCCGCCGCCCGCCCCCGCCCTGGCCCTCGCCGTCCAGCAGGAGTGCCTGCGCCGCGGGCTCATCGTCGAACTCGGCGGACGCCACTCCACCGTCGTCCGCCTGCTCCCTCCCCTCACGCTCACCGACGAACAGGCGACAGCGGTCGTGGACCGCCTCGCCGACGCCCTGGCAGCCGCCGAGCGTCTGCCGCACCACCGCACCACGACCGGGTCGATCCGCTGACCCCGGACACCTTCACAAGAAAGACCGCCGTGAACCCCACCCCCACCCCCACCCCCCAGGCTGACGGCTCGTCCCCCACCCAGCAGCTCGCCGGCCCGCTCGTCCTGGAGCAGTCCACCGTGCCGCGCCAGATGACGGCACCGCACGACGAGCGCTTCATCCCGAAGCCCACGGCCACCGGCGGGGCACCGGCCGACCCGCTCGACCACCCGGACCCGCTGCGGGCCGCCGACTCGGCGGGCGCGGAGAACCTGCTGCGCTGCTGGGTCCGGGAGACCGGCCCGGCCGGGCCGGACGGGCCCACACTCCGCATCCCCCTCCCCGCCAGCGGCACGGCCCTGCTCGTACCCGTCCTCTACTGGTCGGCCACGGGCTGGCACCGCTTCGGCCCGCCCGTCCTGGAAGGGGCACCCGAGGGAGCACCGCCCGCCGACGCCGTCACCATCGCCGCCCTGCTGGGCCGCGAGGCCGGCCGCGACGAGGGGGCCGACATGGTGGCCCGGGTCGCCGACTCGGTACGCCGTACCGCCGGATTCATCGCCGAGCGGCGCCGCGCCCCCCACGCCCCGGCCGAAGCGGACCTCTTCCTCACCGCGGAACAGTCGCTGCTGCTCGGCCATCCGCAACACCCCACCCCCAAGAGCCGCGAGGGGCTCTCCGACGCCGAATCGCGCCTCTACTCTCCCGAGTCGCACGGCTCCTTCGCGCTGAACTGGATGGCTGTCGACCGGTCCGTGCTGGCCACCGACTCCGCCTGGACCGACGGAGGCCGCCCGGTGCGGGCCACCGAGCTGGTCACCGCGTACGCCCGGGGGCTGCGTCTCCCCGACAACACCGCACCGATTCCGCTCCACCCCTGGCAGGCCCGCGAACTCGTACACCGTCCCGAAGTCGCCGCACTGCTCGACGCCGGACTCCTCCACGACCTGGGACCGCACGGCGAACGCTGGCACCCCACCTCTTCCGTTCGCACCGTGCACCGGCCCGGTGCCGAGGTCATGCTCAAGCTCTCCCTCGGTGTCCGCATCACCAACTCCCGCCGGGAGAACCTCCGCAAGGAGCTCCACCGCGGAGTGGAGGTCCACCGGCTGCTCCGCAGCGGGCTCGCCACCCAGTGGCACGCCGCCCGTCCGGGCTTCGACATCGTCCGCGACCCCGCCTGGCTGGCCGTCGACGGCCCGGACGGCCGGCCCGTCCAGGGTCTCGACGTGATGCTCCGCCACAACCCGTTCGGGCCGCACGACGACGCGGTCTGCATCGCGGCGCTGACCGCCCCCCGCCCCTGGCCGGGCCGGGCGGGCATGCACTCACGCCTCGCCGAGATCGTGCTCTCCCTGGCCGCCGCCACCGGGCGGACCGTGGGCGCCGTCGCCGCCGAGTGGTTCCTGCGCTACCTGGACCGCGTCGTGGGCCCCGTGCTCTGGCTCGACGCCCACGCGGGCGTGGCCCTCGAAGCGCACCAGCAGAACACCCTGGTGATGCTCGGCCCCGAGGGCTGGCCCGTCGGCGGCCGGTACCGCGACAACCAGGGCTACTACTTCCGCGAGTCCCACCGCGCGGCGCTGGAACAGCGGCTCGCCGGCATCGGATCGGTCAGCGACACCTTCGTCTCCGACGAGGTCACCGACGAACGCTTCGCCTACTACCTGGGCATCAACAATGTGTTCGGTCTGATCGGAGCGTTCGGCGCCCAGCACCTCGCCGACGAGCGCGTGCTCATCGCGGCCTTCCGCCGGTTCCTGGGATCGGCCGCCGCGCTGGGTTCGCCGCTCCCCACGCACCTGCTGGAGAAGACCCATCTGCGGTGCAAGGCCAATCTGCTGACCCGGATGCACGGCCTTGACGAACTGGTCGGTCCCGTCGACACCCAGTCCGTCTACGTCACCATTGCCAACCCCCTTTGTGTCTGAAGGAACATGATTACCGCCTGAACCGCCGAGAGGAGAGCAACACCGTGGCTCCCGCCGATGCGCACACCGACGCCGGGACCGGCCCTGCCCCGCAGGCCGACACAGGCGCCGAGGACACCCTGGACCTGGAGCTCTCCGAAGAAATCCTCGCGCTGTTCGGGGAGGATCCCCCGGCCGGCGAGGCGATGCGCCCGCTGCCCGGCGCGCCCGCGTCACCCGCGTCGTCCGTTCCGGGCGGCGCGGGCCCGGCGGCGGGCACCCGGCCGGCCACGAGCAGGGCGACCGTCTCCGATCTGCTCGACCACCCGGCCGACTGGCGACCGGTCACCACCCCGGCCGGGGTCTTCCAGCTCGTCCCCGTACGGCTCGAACGCGATCTCGCCGTACTGACCCGCTGGATGAACGACCCCGCCGTAGCGGCCTTCTGGGAGCTCGCCGGACCCGAAGCCGTCACGGCCGCCCATCTGCGCCCCCAACTGGAGGGCGACGGACGCAGCGTCCCCTGCCTCGGCGTGCTGGCGGGCATCCCCATGAGCTACTGGGAGATCTACCGCGCGGATCTCGACCCGCTGGCACGTCACTACCCGGCCCGCCCGCAGGACACCGGGATCCACCTGCTCATCGGCGGTGTGCACAACCGCGGACAAGGCGTCGGCACCACTCTGCTGCGCGCCGTCGCCGACCTCGTGCTCGACAACCGCCCCCGGTGCGCGCGCGTTGTCGCGGAGCCCGATCTGCGTAATACCCCGTCCGTCTCAGCCTTTCTGAGTGCCGGATTCCGCTTCTCCGCGGAACTCGAACTCCCGGACAAACGAGCTGCCCTGATGGTCCGCGACCGAATCCACCGTGCCCAACTGTGAACGAACTGCAGCCCAATTCACCCCGCTCGAACCCCATCGGTTCCACCCCGAGGAGTCCCCGTGCCGAAATATCCCGCGAGCCATGATTCAGCGGATTTCGCCGAACTGCTCAGCACGCCCGAACTGAACCGGGAGGTCTGGGACAGAGCCGCCGCCCGGCTGCTCGCGAAGATGCTCGGTCAATTCGCCTACGAGGAAGTCATCGAGCCGGTCGCCCAGGCGGGCCCCGGCGATACCCACACCCTCGGACTCGACGACGGAAAAACCCTCGTGTTCAGTGCCCGGCGGGGCGTGTACGGGAGTTGGCACATCGCCCCCGACTCGATTCTGGAGATGCCCGGGAGGGACTCCGGGACGCCGGACGGCGAGCCGGGCCCGATCTCCGAGCCGGACGCCGTGGCCGTGCCCTTCCGCGATCCGCTCCAGTTCCTCGTCCGCGCCCGCCGTCTCCTCGACATCGACGGCGCCACCCTCGGACACCTGATCCGCGAGATCACCACCACTCTCACCGCCGACGCCCGGCTCGACCACACCGCGCTCCCCGCGGCCCGGCTGGCCGACCTCGACTACGCCGAACTGGAAGGCCACCAGACCGGCCACCCCTGGCTCGTCGCCAACAAAGGCCGCCTCGGTTTCTCCGCCGCCGACGCCGCCCGCCACACCCCCGAGGCCCGCAAGCCCCTCACGCTGCCGTGGATCGCGGTCTCCACGAGGATCGCCGCCTACCGCGGAGTGGCCGCGCTGGCCGGCCCGGAGCGGCTGTACGCGCAGGAGCTCGACCCCTCCGTCCGCGACTCCTTCGCCACCGTGCTCCGTGCCCGCGGCCTCGATCCCGACAGCTACCTCTTCCTTCCCGTGCATCCCTGGCAGTGGGACGAATGGATCGTTCCGGTCTTCGCCCCCGCCATCGCCGCCGGTGACATCGTTCCGCTCCACCCCGACGCGGACCTCAGGCTCGCCCAGCAGTCCATCCGCACCTTCAGCAACGTGGCCCGCCCCGACCGGCACACCGTCAAGCTGCCGCTGTCGATCCTCAACACGCTGGTCTGGCGCGGACTGCCCACCGAGCGCACCCTCGCGGCCCCCGCCGTCACCGCCTGGGTCCACGGGCTGCGCGACCAGGACGCGTTTCTGCGCGACACCTGCGGGGTCATCCTGCTCGGCGAGGTGGCCTCGGTGACCGTCGAGCACCCGCTCTACGACCACCTTCCCGAGGCCCCGTACCAGTTCAAGGAGATCCTCGGCGCGATCTGGCGCGAACCCCTCCAGCCCCGGCTCGCACCCGGCGAACGGGCCCGGACGCTCGCCTCGCTGCTCCACACCGACCCGCAGGGCCGCGCCTTCACGGCCGAGCTCGTCGCCCGCTCCGGGCTGACGCCCACCACCTGGCTGACCCGCCTCTTCGCCGCGATGCTGCCGCCGCTGCTGCATTTCCTCTACCGGTACGGCACGGTCTTCTCCCCGCACGGCGAGAACGCCATCGTGGTCTTCGACGAACACGACGTACCGGTGCGCCTGGCGATCAAGGACTTCGTCGACGATGTGAACGTCAGCGCCCGGCCGCTGCCGGAGCACGAGTCGATGCCCGAGGACGTACGCCGGACGCTGCTCACCGAGGAACCCTCCTTCCTCATCCAGTTCATCCACTCCGGACTCTTCGTCGGGGTGTTCCGCTTCCTCTCCCCGCTCTGCGAGGAACAGCTGGGGGTCCCGGAGGCCGATTTCTGGTCACTCGTCCGGGCCGAGATCCTGCGCCACCACGCCCGCTTCCCGGAGCTCAAGGAGCGGTTCGAGATGTTCGACCTGCTGACACCCCGCATCGAACGCCTCTGTCTGAACCGCAACCGCCTGCACGTCGACGGCTACCGGGACCGCCCCCAGCGCCCGCACGCGGCCATCCACGGGACCGTTCCCAACCCGCTCCACCCCGCCACCGGTGTCCGGGAGTGACTCTGTTGTCAGTGGCGCCCCGTACGCTGGTCGGGCTATGACGAAGCCATCCCTCCCCGAGCTCCTGCACGCCGCCGTGACCGCCGTCGGCGGTACGGAACGACCTGGTCAGGCCGCCATGGCCGGGGCCGTCGCAGAGGCCGTCGACGACAATTCCCATCTGCTCGTCCAGGCCGGTACCGGCACGGGCAAGTCCCTCGGCTATCTGGTGCCCGCGCTGGCGCACGGGGAGCGGGTCGTGGTGGCCACGGCGACGCTGGCGCTCCAGCGCCAGCTCGTGGAGCGTGACCTTCCGCGCACGGTCGACGCACTGCATCCCCTGCTGCGCAGGCGCCCCGATTTCGCCATGCTCAAGGGGCGGTCCAACTACCTCTGTCTGCACCGGCTCCATGAAGGGGTGCCGCAGGACGAGGAGGAGGGGCTCTTCGACCAGTTCGAGGCCGCCGCCCCGTCGAGCAAGCTCGGCCAGGACCTGCTGCGGCTGCGCGACTGGTCGGACGACACCGAGTCCGGCGATCGCGACGACCTCACCCCCGGGGTCTCCGACCGTGCCTGGGCACAGGTCTCCGTCTCCTCCCGCGAATGCCTGGGCGCCAGCAAGTGCGCCTACGGCGCGGAGTGCTTCGCAGAGCTCGCCCGGGAGCGGGCCAAGCTCGCCGATGTCGTCGTCACCAATCACGCCCTCCTGGCCATCGACGCCATCGAGGGTGCGCCGGTGCTCCCGCAGCACGAGGTGCTGATCGTCGACGAGGCCCATGAGCTGGTCTCCAGGGTCACCGGAGTGGCCACCGGCGAGCTCACCCCAGGCCAGGTCAACCGTGCGGTGCGCCGAGCGGCGAAGCTGGTGAACGAGAAGGCCGCCGACGCCCTGCAGACCGCGTCGGAGGGGTTCGAGCGGGTCATGGAGCTGGCGCTCCCCGGCCGTCTGGAAGAGGTCCCCGAGGACCTCGGCTACGCACTGCTGGCGCTGCGCGACGCCGCGCGTACCGTGATCTCGGCCCTGGGCAACACCCGGGACAAGTCCGTCCAGGACGAGGACGCCGTCCGCAAGCAGGCCCTGGCGGCGGTGGAGACGATCCATGGTGTCGCCGAGCGCATCACCCAGGGCTCGGAGTACGACGTCGTCTGGTACGAGCGGCACGACCGCTTCGGCGCCTCCCTGCGGGTCGCGCCGCTCTCCGTCTCGGGGCTGCTGCGCGAGAAGCTCTTCACCGAGAGGTCCGTCGTCCTGACCTCGGCCACGCTCAAGCTCGGCGGGGATTTCAACGGGGTGGGGGCCTCGCTCGGCCTGGCCCCCGAAGGCACCGTGGGCGACGACCTTCCGCAGTGGAAGGGGCTCGACGTCGGCTCGCCGTTCGACTACCCGAAGCAGGGCATTCTGTACGTCGCCAGGCATCTGGCCACGCCGGGGCGGGAGGGTTCCCGCACCGACATGCTGGACGAGCTCACCGAGCTGGTGGAGGCCGCGGGCGGGCGCACGCTCGGGCTGTTCTCCTCCATGCGGGCGGCGCAGGCCGCCGCGGAGGAGCTGCGGGGCAGGCTGGACAAGCCGATCCTGCTCCAGGGTGAGGAGACGCTCGGCGAGCTGATCAAGAACTTCGCCGCCGACCCCGAGACCTGCCTCTTCGGCACCCTGTCGCTCTGGCAGGGCGTCGATGTGCCGGGGGCCAGCTGCCAGCTGGTGATCATGGACCGGATCCCGTTCCCGCGCCCCGACGACCCGCTGATGAGCGCGCGCCAGAAGGCGGTCGAAGAGGCGGGCGGCAACGGGTTCATGGCCGTCGCGGCGACGCATGCCGCGCTGCTGATGGCTCAGGGGGCCGGCCGGCTGGTCCGGGCCACCGGTGACAAGGGTGTGGTCGCCGTACTCGATCCGCGCCTGGCCAATGCCCGGTACGGCAGCTATCTGCGTGCCTCGCTGCCCGACTTCTGGTACACCACCGACCGGAATCAGGCGCGCCGCTCACTCGCGGCGATCGACGCGGCGGCCAAGGCCGACGGCAAGTAGGCCGCCCCGGGTGGCCGGCGGCATGGGCAGGGCCCCGGGATCGGCGCAGTGGATCCCGGGGCCCGGTCGGAACCGGCGAGCTTCACACCCGCCGCAGCACCGCCACCACCTTGCCGAGGATCGTCGCCTCGTCGCCCGGGATCGGCTGGTACGCGGAGTTGTGCGGGAGCAGCCAGACATGGCCGTCCTCCCGCTTGAAGCGCTTGACCGTCGCCTCGCCGTCCAGCATGGCCGCCACGATGTCGCCGTTCTCCGCGACGGGCTGGCGGCGCACTGTGACCCAGTCGCCGTCGCAGATCGCCGCCTCGATCATCGAGTCACCGACGACCTTGAGCACGAACAGCTCGCCGTCACCGACGAGTTGGCGGGGGAGCGGGAAGACGTCCTCGACCGACTCCTCGGCGAGGATCGGGCCACCGGCGGCGATCCGGCCGACCAGCGGCACGTACGACGCCGCGGGCTTGCCGGTCGTGTCGGTGGGCTGCGAGCTGGGCTGGTCCGAACCTCGGACCTCGTACGCCCGCGGACGGTGCGGGTCGCGGCGCAGGAACCCCTTGCGCTCCAGGGCCATCAGCTGATGGGCGACGGAGGACGTGCTGGACAGGCCCACCGCCTGACCGATCTCCCGCATCGAGGGCGGATATCCACGCCGTTGCACGGAATCCCGGATCACCTCGATCACTCGCCGCTGCCGGTCCGTGAGCCCCGAGCTGTCCGCCCGGATTCCAGGAGGTCGACCGGGCAATGAGCGCGCCGGGCGCGCGGGCTCTGGCCCCTCCATGTTCGTGACTGAGTCATTCATGGCATGCACCGGCTCGAATCGGCTCTGGGAGCGGTCCTGGGCAGTGATGATGGCACTGTCTGCGGTGGTGGTCACGTCGGCCCCTCTCGAATGGTCTCCCTAGCTGGACAACGGTAGTAGCTTTCGAAAGGTTGCGCCAAACACACGTTCGAGTGAAAAACGAATAAAAGTCTGCCGTGTGTTCTCTGCCGGGTGTATGTGCGAAGACCGAGGGGCCTGGGCCGCGCCGCGGGCGGCCCGCAATTCGGGCTATCACGGTAGCGGCCGTCGGCGCCGCGCCGCCGTGCGGGGTGGCGGTCGGGCCGTTGTTCGAGTCCGACAGTCGGGGCCCCGTAATCCTGGCGGCCGGACCGTTCCCGTAACCTCGTACGCGGCCGTACGCTGCCTGCCGGTCGCTCGTGATGCGCGACACGCGGTAGGGCCGAATGCGCACCCAAACCCAAGATCTAGTGGTTGGATTGCTCCGGCCGCCCAGAAGTTGTGGTCCCCGGTCCGTCGGGGGTGTGGCCATCGCCTATGCTTGTGACAGCTTCGAGGGGCCCCGGCGGGCCCTGAAGAGGCTATTCAGTCGTGCTGTGAAGGAGGGTTGGGAGCCATGCACTGCCCCTTCTGCAGGCACCCCGACAGCCGGGTCGTCGACAGTCGCACCACCGACGACGGCACGTCGATCCGACGCCGCCGCCAGTGCCCCGACTGCTCCCGCCGTTTCACGACGGTGGAGACCTGCTCGCTGATGGTGGTGAAGCGCAGCGGCGTGACCGAACCCTTCAGCCGCACCAAGGTCATCTCCGGGGTGCGCAAGGCGTGTCAGGGCCGGCCGGTCACCGAGGACGCCCTCGCCAAGCTCGGCCAGCGGGTCGAGGAGGCGGTGCGCGCCACCGGCAGTGCCGAGCTCACCACTCATGACGTGGGCCTGGCGATCCTCGGCCCCCTGCAGGAACTCGACCTCGTCGCGTACCTGCGCTTCGCGTCCGTGTACCGGGCGTTCGACACACTCGAAGACTTCGAGGCGGCCATCGCGGAACTCCGTGAGCGGCGGCCCCGCGTGGAAGAACGCGGGAGCGGCGAGATCCTTGAGGTCCCCGTTCCCGCCGTCGCCGCCGACTGATCGGCACCGGCCGACCGACACGGTTCCGTGGATCGGCGGCAGGGCGGCTTCATAGACCTGCTCCGGGCGCTCTGCGTGGCGTCCGAGGCATCAGAGACAGACTGTGCCCCGGGAAGTTCTGGGCACTCCAGGGTGTTTTTGCCCACATATGGGAGGCGGCATGACAGAGACGGCGAGCGGCCCGGCACGAGGTTCCCGAACCAAGGGAGCCAAGTCGAGCAAGGGTCTGCGCATCGAGCGCATCCACACCACCCCCGGCGTACATCCGTACGACGAGGTGGCGTGGGAGCGCCGTGACGTCGTCATGACCAACTGGCGCGACGGCTCGATCAACTTCGAGCAGCGTGGCGTCGAGTTCCCCGACTTCTGGTCGGTGAACGCGGTCAACATCGTCACCAGCAAGTACTTCCGCGGGGCCGTCGGCACCCCGCAGCGCGAGACCGGTCTGCGACAGCTGATCGACCGGATCGTGAAGACGTACCGCAAGGCCGGTGAGGACCACGGCTACTTCGCCTCTCCCGCGGACGCCGAGATCTTCGAGCACGAGCTGGCGTACGCCCTCCTGCACCAGATCTTCAGCTTCAACTCGCCGGTCTGGTTCAACGTCGGCACACCCCAGCCGCAGCAGGTCTCCGCCTGCTTCATCCTGGCCGTCGACGACTCCATGGAGTCGATCCTCGACTGGTACAAGGAAGAGGGCATGATCTTCAAGGGCGGCTCCGGCGCCGGCCTGAACCTCTCCCGTATCCGCTCCTCCAAGGAGCTGCTCTCCTCCGGCGGCAACGCCTCCGGCCCGGTCTCCTTCATGCGCGGTGCCGACGCCTCCGCCGGAACGATCAAGTCCGGTGGCGCCACCCGCCGCGCGGCCAAGATGGTCATCCTCGACGTCGACCACCCCGACATCGAGAACTTCATCGAGACCAAGGTGAAGGAGGAGGAGAAGATCCGCGCCCTGCGCGACGCGGGCTTCGACATGGACCTGGGCGGCGACGACATCACGTCCGTCCAGTACCAGAACGCCAACAACTCGGTCCGCGTGAACGACGAGTTCATGAAGGCCGTCGAGTCCGGCGGCAAGTTCGGGCTGCGCGCCCGGATGACCGGTGACGTCATCGAAGAGGTCGAGGCGAAGTCCCTCTTCCGCAAGATGGCCGAGGCCGCCTGGGCCTGCGCCGACCCCGGCATCCAGTACGACGACACGATCAACCAGTGGCACACCTGCCCCGAGTCCGGCCGGATCAACGGCTCGAACCCGTGCAGTGAGTACATGCACCTGGACAACACCTCGTGCAACCTGGCCTCGCTGAACCTGATGAAGTTCCTCAAGGACGACGGCAAGGGCAACCAGTCCTTCGAGTCCGAGCGCTTCGCCAAGGTCGTCGAGCTGGTCATCACGGCGATGGACATCTCCATCTGCTTCGCGGACTTCCCGACCCAGAAGATCGGCGAGAACACCCGCGCCTTCCGCCAGCTCGGCATCGGCTACGCCAACCTCGGCGCCCTGCTGATGGCGACCGGCCACGCCTACGACAGCGACGGCGGCCGCGCCCTCGCCGGTGCCATCACCTCGCTGATGACCGGCACCTCGTACAAGCGCTCCGCCGAGCTCGCCGCGGTCGTCGGCGCGTACGACGGCTACGCCCGCAACGCCGAGCCGCACCAGCGCGTCATGAAGCAGCACGCCGACGCCAACGCCGCGGCCGTCCACGTGGACGACCTGGACAACCCGATCTGGGCCGCCGCGACGGAGGCCTGGCAGGACGTGATCCGACTCGGCGCGAAGAACGGTTTCCGCAACGCGCAGGCCTCGGTCATCGCGCCCACCGGCACCATCGGTCTCGCGATGTCCTGCGACACCACCGGCCTTGAGCCCGACCTCGCCCTGGTCAAGTTCAAGAAGCTGGTCGGCGGCGGCTCGATGCAGATCGTCAACGGCACCGTCCCGCAGGCCCTGCGCCGCCTGGGCTACCAGGAGGAGCAGATCGAGGCGATCGTCGCCCACATCGCCGAGCACGGCAATGTGATCGACGCCCCCGGCCTGAAGACCGAGCACTACGAGGTCTTCGACTGCGCGATGGGCGAGCGGTCCATCTCCGCGATGGGTCACGTGCGCATGATGGCCGCGATCCAGCCGTGGATCTCCGGCGCGCTCTCCAAGACGGTGAACCTGCCGGAGACGGCCACCGTCGAGGACGTCGAAGAGGTCTACTTCGAGGCGTGGAAGATGGGCGTCAAGGCGCTCGCGATCTACCGCGACAACTGCAAGGTCGGCCAGCCCCTCTCCGCGAAGACCAAGGAGAAGGAGAAGGCGGCGGTCACCGCCAAGGCCGAGGAGACCATCCGTACCGCGGTCGAGAAGGTCGTCGAGTACCGCCCGGTCCGCAAGCGTCTGCCCAAGGGCCGTCCCGGCATCACCACCTCATTCACGGTGGGCGGCGCCGAGGGCTACATGACCGCCAACTCCTACCCGGACGACGGTCTCGGCGAGGTCTTCCTGAAGATGTCCAAGCAGGGCTCCACCCTCGCGGGCATGATGGACGCCTTCTCCATCGCCGTCTCGGTCGGTCTGCAGTACGGCGTCCCGCTGGAGACGTACGTCTCGAAGTTCACCAACATGCGCTTCGAGCCGGCCGGCATGACGGACGACCCGGACGTGCGGATGGCGCAGTCGATCGTCGACTACATCTTCCGCCGCCTCGCGCTGGACTTCCTGCCCTTCGAGACCCGCTCGGCGCTCGGCATCCACTCGGCCGAGGAACGTCAGCGCCACCTCGACACGGGTTCGTACGAGCCCTCCCTCGAGGACGAGGAGCTGGACATCGAGACCCTGGCCCAGTCCGCCCCGGTGCGGACGGAGCCGCTGAAGGCCGTGGCCGCGGTCCAGGAAGCGGAGAAGCCCGCCCCGAAGACCGCGCACACCTCGGCGGAGCTCGTCGAGATGCAGCTGGGCATCAGCGCGGACGCGCCGCTCTGCTTCTCCTGCGGTACGAAGATGCAGCGCGCCGGTTCCTGCTACATCTGCGAGGGCTGCGGCTCGACCAGCGGTTGCAGCTGACCGCCGCGCACTCGCGCCGGACGCGCCGTTGCACATGATGTGTCCGGGCGGCTGAACCACGGCCCGGGGAGGGCGTCGACTTCCGGTCGGCGCCCTTCCGGCGTGCTCCGGGCGGGACCGCGCAGGGTGCCGTCCGGTCTGCGTGCGGCCGCTCCCGCGGTGTGGCACGATCTCGCAGATGACCAGCAGACCCGATGAGGCGCAGCGCCTGCGCGACCTTGCGCGGTTGCGTCGGGTCCGTGACCGGATGGACCGGGAGTTCGACCAGCCGCTGGACGTCGAGGCGCTCGCCCGCGGCGTGCACATGTCGGCGGGGCACCTGAGCCGAGCGTTCCGGCAGGCGTACGGCGAGTCACCGTACGGCTACCTGATGACGCGGCGCATCGAGCGGGCGATGGCGCTGCTGCGGCGCGGTGACCTCAGCGTCACCGAGGTCTGTTTCACGGTCGGCTGCTCCTCGCTGGGCACCTTCAGCACACGCTTCACCGAGCTGGTCGGCATGCCGCCCAGCGCCTACCGCCGCGAGGCCGAGCGGGCCACCGCGGGCCTGCCGTCCTGCGTCGCGAAGCAGGTGACCAGACCGGTCAGGAATCGAGAAGCGCGGCCTCCGGGCCACGATTAGCGTGACGTTCATGGACCTCACGATTCACACGAGCTTCCTCCCGCACGTCGACCCGGACGCCTCGCTGGCCTTCTACCGCGACATCCTGGGCTTCGAGATCCGCAACGACGTCGGATTCGGCGGGATGCGCTGGATCACGGTCGGCCCCGCCGGCCGGCCCGGCACGTCGATCGTTCTGCAGCCGCCCGCCGCCGACCCCGGCGTCACCGAGGACGAGCGGCGTACCATCGCCGAGATGATGGCCAAGGGCACCTACGCCGTCATCACCCTGGCCACCCCCGACCTCGACTCCACCTTCGACCGGCTGCAGGCCGGCGGCGCCGAGGTCGTCCAGGAGCCGACCGAGCAGCCGTACGGGATCCGCGACTGCGCCTTCCGCGATCCCGCGGGCAACCTCATCCGCATCAACGAGGTGCGCTGAACACTCCGGCGATCGCAGCCGGACCCCACATGCGAGCCGCTGCACGACGGGGTGTCGGCCGGTCCGACGCCCCGTTCCCACGCCGCACCGAGCCGGTGGTGAAGCCGGTGGGACCCGGTTCCATCCGGTGGCGAGACCACTGACGTAACCACTGACAACGAGCCGGGCGACGCAGACGGAGACCGCGACGGCGGCTCCGCCCGACAGATGGAGAGACGATGAGCATGGCCAAGAGGACGGACCCGCAGTCGCCTGCGCCGCACGCCGCCGACAGCCACGACCTGATCCGCGTGCACGGCGCGCGCGTGAACAACCTCAAGGACGTCAGCATCGAGATCCCGAAGCGCCGGCTGACGGTGTTCACCGGAGTCTCCGGTTCGGGCAAGAGCTCACTGGTGTTCGGCACCATCGCCGCGGAGTCGCAGCGGCTGATCAACGAGACGTACAGCGCCTTCGTGCAGGGCTTCATGCCGACCCTGGCGCGGCCCGAGGTCGATGTGCTCGACGGCCTGACCACCGTGATCACCGTCGACCAGCAGCGCCTCGGCGCCGACCCCCGCTCCACGGTCGGCACCGCCACCGACGCCAACGCGATGCTGCGCATCCTCTTCAGCCGGCTGGGCAAGCCGCACATCGGCTCGCCCCAGGCGTTCTCCTTCAATGTCGCCTCTGTCCAGGCGAGCGGTGCGTTCAAGGTCGACCGCGGTGCCGACCGGACCAGGACCGTCAAGCGGACCTTCACCCGCACCGGCGGCATGTGCACCCGCTGCGAGGGCCGGGGCACGGTCTCGGACATCGACCTCACCCAGCTCTACGACGACTCCAAGTCGCTCGCCGAGGGCGCGTTCACCATCCCCGGCTGGAAGTCGGACAGCTTCTGGACCGTGCGGGTCTACGCCGAGTCCGGGCTCCTCGACCCGGACAAGCCGATCCGCAAGTTCACCAAGAAGGAGATGCAGGACTTCCTCTACCGGGAGCCGACCAAGGTGAAGGTGGAGGGGGTCAACCTCACCTACGAGGGACTGATCCCCAAGATCCAGAAGTCGTTCCTCTCAAAGGACAAGGAGGCGTTGCAGCCGCACATCCGGGAGTTCGTGGAGCGAGCGGTCACCTTCACCACCTGCCCCGATTGCGACGGCAGCCGGCTCAGCGCCGAAGCCCGGTCGTCGAAGATCGCGAAGCTGAGCATCGCGGACGCCTGCGCGATGCAGATCAGCGACCTGGCCGAGTGGGTGCGCGGCCTCGACGACCCCTCCGTGGCCCCGCTGCTCGCCGCGTTGCAGCGGACCCTCGACTCGTTCGTGGAGATCGGACTCGGCTACCTCTCGCTCGGCCGGCCGTCGGGCACGCTGTCGGGCGGTGAGGCGCAGCGCGTCAAGATGATCCGACACCTCGGCTCCTCGCTCACCGATGTCACCTATGTCTTCGACGAGCCCACCATCGGCCTGCACCCCCATGACATCCAGCGGATGAACGACCTGCTGCTGCGGTTGCGGGACAAGGGCAACACGGTGCTGGTCGTGGAGCACAAGCCGCAGACGATCGCGATCGCCGACCACGTCGTCGACCTCGGTCCCGGCGCGGGCACGGCGGGCGGCACCGTCTGTTTCGAGGGCACCGTGGCGGGGCTGCGCGCCGGCGACACCATCACCGGCCGCCACCTCGACGACCGGGCGGCCGTCAAGGAGACGGTGCGCAAGCCCACCGGGGCGCTGGAGGTCCGGGGCGCGAGCGCGCACAACCTCCAGGGCGTCGACGTCGACATCCCGCTGGGGGTGCTGACCGTCATCACCGGGGTCGCGGGCTCCGGCAAGAGCTCGCTGGTGCACGGGTCGATCCCCGCGGGCGCGGAGGTCGTCTCGGTCGACCAGGGCGCCATCCGCGGTTCGCGGCGGAGCAACCCAGCGACGTACACCGGGCTGCTCGACCCGATCCGCAAGGCGTTCGCGAAGGCCAACGGTGTGAAGCCGGCGCTGTTCAGTCCGAACTCCGAGGGTGCCTGCCCGACCTGCAACGGCGCCGGTGTCATCTACACCGATCTGGCGATGATGGCGGGCGTCGCCACCACCTGCGAGGAGTGCGAGGGGAGGCGGTTCCAGGCCTCGGTGCTCGACCACCGCTTCGGGGGCCGCGACATCAGCGAGGTGCTGGCGATGTCGGTGACCGAGGCCGAGGAGTTCTTCGGCGCCGGCGAGGCGCGCACACCGGCCGCGCACCGGATCCTGGAGAGGCTCGCCGACGTCGGCCTCGGCTACCTCAGCCTCGGCCAGCCGCTCACCACGCTGTCCGGCGGTGAGCGCCAGCGGCTGAAGCTGGCGACCCACATGGCCGACAAGGGCGGTGTGTACGTCCTGGACGAGCCGACCACCGGGCTCCACCTCGCCGACGTCGAGCAACTGCTCGGACTGCTCGACCGGCTCGTCGACTCCGGCAAGTCGGTCATCGTCGTCGAGCACCACCAGGCGGTCATGGCGCACGCCGACTGGATCATCGACCTGGGCCCCGGCGCCGGTCACGACGGCGGCCGGATCGTCTTCGAGGGCACCCCCGCCGACCTCGTGGCCGCCCGCTCCACCCTCACCGGCGAGCACCTCGCGGCGTACGTGGGCTCCTGACCGGGGGCCGTGCGTCGTGGCTCCGTGGCGGGGCTTTGTGGCAGGGGCTTCGCGGGGTGGCTCCGTGGCGGGGCTTTGTGCCAGGGGCCTCGCGTCGTGGCTTCGCGGCGGGGCTTTGTGCCAGGGGCCTTGCAGGGTGGCTTCGCGGCGGGCGCCTCGCGGCCCACATCGCGGTTCTTGCCGGGGCCTCGCGCGGACGTGTGACATGGCCGCGCGAGGCCCGAAGCGGTCGTGCTCCCACAGCATTCGGACGGGACCGGGCGCCGTGACGTGTCACATGCCGGGCGTACGGCTTCCCATCGTCGCAGCGAACGAATCGGGGTCGCCGTCGAAGCCCCGGACCGTGCCGTGGAACTCCCAGACCCCGGAGGCGGCCCGGACGAACTCGGCCACGGTCGCCGCGGTGGCCCCGCCGACCGAGGAGAAGTCGTCCTCCGACAGGTTCGTATAGCCCTCCCGGACCTGGACAGCGGTGCTCTCTATCTCGGCGAAGGTCTTGTGGCCGTCGCGCTGCTGGATGGCGACCCCGACGACGACCCGTGTGTACGCGGTCGACAGCCGGTTCAGTTCCAGCGTCATCACTTCGTCGAAGCCGAAGCCCTGACCGGTCCTGCTGTCGCGGTCGAGCGTGATGGTGCCGTCCGGCGAACGGCTGTCGAAGTGCACGAGGTACGCAGGGCTGCCGTACGGCGCTTCGGCCAGGTAGGTCGCCGCGATTATGTCGAGGTCATGGGGCGGAGCACCATGAGGACTGGGATCCCATTTGAGTCTGACTTCGACCTTCTCGATGTCTTTGTTGGGCGTGCTCATCGGACTTGCCTCCCTGGCTTTCCGCTGGGCCGTCGGGCCTTTGACATCACCCGATCATGTCCGTAACCGAGCGTGGATCCAACCGGCTTGGATTTCGGCGATGGATTCGGGCCATCGAAGAGCCGGCCGCTCGGTCCGCCGGTCCGCCGGTCCGCCGGGCCGTTGGGCGTTCGGGCCGGTTCAGTGCGGGATGCGGCGCGGCGGTCGCTGCCGGACCTCGTCCCGGAAGCTCTCGATGGCGCTGCTGACCTGACGGATCAGATGGGTGTCCTCGATCCGGTCGAGATAGCGGCAGTTGCGGGCCACTCCGTCCAGCTCGAACGCGAAGCAGAGGGTCATCAGGGGGTTGATGAAAAGCTCGCTGCCACGGGTGCGCGACGTGAACTGGGCGTCGCCGAAGGCCCCTTGGACGGCGGCGGCTATCGACCCGTTCACAATGCTGGGGTGGTCGGGCGTGTGGTGCCGGGCGTGTGCCACGGCATCGACGAAGAGGGCGCCCTCACGTGTCGTACGGGACACGGAGAACGCGCCGAGGAAGGAACCGTCGCGTTCGAGCGCGGCGATGTTCTCCAGTACGAGACCGTGGCTCACCCCGTGGTACGCGTCGATGCCGAAGCCGATGGACACAACGAGGCGTTCCGGTACGTCGATCGCGGCGAGCGCGGCCACGCTGGCCAGATCCTCCTCCGGGGTGCCGAGGCCGGATTCGTCCCCGCGCATCAGGATGTCCGTGCCGCCGTCGACCAGAACGACCGCGTCGATGTCGTACTTCTCGATCAACGCCCGGTAGGCCGCGCGCAGCGGCTGTACGCCGACCCGGGAGAGGGCGTGAACCGTGTTCGGGTAACCGTGCATTCCGAGCCACTGGGCGAGCGTCCGCTCCGGGAAGTATGCCTGGTGGAGGGCTGTTTCGGGGGTGATGACGGCGACGTCCGGGGCGAGCCAGGAATCGAGCGGCAGCCCTTCGAGGGCGCTGAACGACAGATTGGCCAGCTGTACGTGCTTGCCCTGGTGGAACAGGGAGAGCGCGATGGGGAGTCCGGCGTAGATGTCGAAGCCGCCGCCGGCCCCCGTGACGAGGACACGTTCCGCGGATTCGAGCCGGGCGAACAGGGGGTTGATGTGCAGCGAGGCCATGGGGATCATTCTGCGGTCAACGGCGTTCGCTCCGGGCGCACTTCACCGGACTCCGCCGGAGCGTGACCCGCGCCGTGCCCGGCACCGTACGATGGCGCGGTGCTGGTCAAGTGGATTCGTTGCACCGTGGTGGACCGTCGAGGTTTTGAACGGGGGCAGCGGAAATGGGCGGAGCTGCCGGATGCGCCCGGGTTCAAGGGGCAGGGCGGCGGGTGGAGCCGCGAGCATCCGGACGTGGCGCACATCTTCGCCTTCTGGGAGAACCGGGTCTTCTACGACTCGTTCATGGCGCGTTCCCACGACGGACTGGCAGCCGCGCAGTCCGGTACGTACAGCGGCATCCAGGTCAAGCTGTTCGAGTACCGCTTCGACGTGAAGACGGGCTTCGAACCGCGTTTCACCGATGCGGATGTCGTCCGGGTGGCACACAGCAAGGTGCGCGAGGACCGGGTGGAGCACTTCGCGTTGATGCAGGAGCGGGTGTGGAATCCGGCGATGGCCGGTTCGCCCGGCATGCTGCGCGGGGTGTTCGGGGAATCGCCGGGACATGAGTTCCTGGTGCTGTCCATGTGGCAGTCGAGCGCCGAGCGTGGCAAGTACCGGGCGGGGAGCATCGAGCGGTTGTCGCAACGCACGCAGATCGACCACGACGTGGCGGAACTGGCCGGGGACGTCGTGCAGTTGGAGCCGTCGTGGACGGTGTGACCGGCCCGGCCGGGCGGATGCGTCCTGAGAGCTGAGAGCTGAGAGCTGAGAGCTGAGAGCTGAGAGCTGGGTCCCGGGCCGGGCATGCTGGCTCCGGGTGGCTCCGGGCGGCCGATCAGGCGGGCTCCGTCGGGGTGCCGAAGACTCCGGCGCGGGCGGCCGCCAGTGCCGCGTCGGCGGCGCGGTCGGTCAGCATCTCCTCCATGGGCTCGCGGGTGATGAACAGTCTGAAGAACAGGGGCGAGACCACCGCCCTGACGAGCGCTCCGGCGTCCGTGCGCCGGTCCAGCTCGTGCCGGGAGACGGCGCGCGAGACCATGATCTCGCAGCGGGCGAACCGCACTGCGTAGAAGGCGTTCAGCGCCTCCGCGGCGCGCTCGGAATGGAAGGCCGCGGCTATGAACGCGGTCGGTGCGGCCGCTGCGGCGGGATCCTCGAACGACGCGGCTGTCATGTGCGCCAGGGCCCGTAGATCCCCTTGCAGGCTTCCGGTGTCGGGCGGTGTCCAGCTGTCCTCCCCGGCCAGGTCCAGAGCGTCCGCGAGGAGCCCTTCGAGGTTGCCCCAGCGGCGGTAGAGGGTGGTCTTGTGGACGCCGGAATGCTCCGCGACGTAGTCGATGGTGAGGCCGGGGTAGCCGTGCTCCACCAGGCCGGTGAGGACGGCGTCACGGACCGCCGCCCGGGTACGCGCGGTCCTGCCGCCCGGACGGCGGGTGCCGGGGGCGAGCGGGGGCGCCGGCGGGCCGGTCTCCGGGGCGACTCTCTGTCCAGTCAATTGCTACTCCTGTTGCATTAGTGAGCTTCAGTGTGTCACACTCGCCTTAATGCGACAATGAGTGCGTTAAGTCGCTTCGCTCGACCTGACTCGGAGACGCCCTTGCCCACACAGATCACTCTGCGCGGCGTGACCATGTCCCGCGGCGACCGGCTGTTGCTCGACGATGTCTCGCTCACCGTGCGCCCGGGCGAGCGGATCGGCATCGTGGGGGAGAACGGTGCGGGGAAGACGACCCTGCTCCGGCTCCTCGCCGGGCTCGAACAGCCCGACTCCGGCAGCGTGTTCACGGCTGCCGACCACGGCACCGGCCTGCTGGCCCAGACCCCACGGCTGCCGCCCGAAAGCACGGTCCAGGACACGATCGACGACGCGCTGGCGGAACTGCGCGCGATGGAAAGGAAGTTGCGGGAGACCGAGGCGGACCTCGGCACGGCCGACGAAGCCGCGCTCGCCGCCTACGGAGAGCTGCTCACCGATTTCGAGCTGCGCGGCGGATACGAAGCGGACGCCCGCGTGGACAAGGCGATGCACGGTCTCGGCCTCGCTCATATAGGGCCGGCCAGGAAGCTCGGCAGCCTCTCCGGCGGTGAGCAGGCGAGACTGGGCCTCGCCTGCCTGATCGCGGCGTCCCCCGAGGTGATGCTGCTCGACGAACCCACCAACCACCTGGACGAAGCCGCGCTCGACTGGCTGGAGAGCGCCCTCACGTCCCACCCCGGCACCGTGATCGCCGTGTCCCACGACCGGATCTTCCTGGAACACGTCGCCACCGCGGTGCTGGAGGTCGACGCCGACCGGCGCACGGTCGTGCGCTACGGCGGCGGCTACGCGGGATTCCGGGCCGAGCAGAGCGCCGCACGGCAACGCTGGGAGCAGTCCTACGCCCAGTGGTGCGAGGAGACCGCACAGCTGGAGGAGTACACGGCGACCACCGCCCACGGCGTCGCCCCCGGCCGTGCCATCAGGGACAACAACAAAATGGCGTACGACCGGGCTGCGGGCCGGGTCCAGGCCTCCGTGTCCGGCCGGGTCCGCAACGCTCGCAAGCGGCTGGAACGGCTGCGGGCGGAGCCCGTCCCCAGGCCGCCGGACCCGCTGCGCTTCGCCGCCCTGCCCAGGTCCGGCGAGACCGCGGGAGAGCTGGTGTCCCTGAGCGGCATACGCGTCGGTGACCGGCTCTCCGTCGACCGGCTCACCGTGGCGGCAGCCGACAGACTGCTGATCCACGGCGGCAACGGGGCGGGGAAGTCCACCCTGCTCCGGGTCATGGCGGGCGTGCTCGAACCGGACGCGGGGCGCGTCGTCCGGCGCGGCGGAATCGGCTACCTGGCCCAGGAGGTGCCGGTGCACCGCCCGGCGGAGTGCGTGCTCACGGCATTCGGCCGAGGGCTGCCGCTCAGCGAGGACGAGCAGGAGAAACTGCTGCTCTCGTACGGACTGTTCCGTTCCCGCGACCTCCGGGTACCGGTCGGATCCCTTTCGGCGGGGCAGCGCAGACGGCTCGCCCTCGCCCGTCTCCTGGCCCGGCCCGCGGATCTGCTACTGCTCGACGAACCGGCGAACCACCTGGCACTCGGACTCGTACAGGAGCTGGAGGAAGCGCTGGCCCACTGGCAGGGTGCGCTGGTGGTGGTCTCGCACGACCGGCTGCTGCGCCGCCGTTTCACCGGCGACATCCGTCGGCTGGAGGCCGGACAACTGCTCGAATGAGCCGCAGCCGATCTAGGGTCGGTACATGGCACGACCGCAACGCATCGTCCTCGTCCGGCACGGGGAGTCCGAGGGAAACGCCGACGACACGGTCTACGAGCGTGAGCCGGATCATGCGCTGAGGCTCACCGCGAGAGGGCTGAGACAGGCCAGGGAGACGGGCGTGCGGCTGCGCGAGTTGTTCGACGGCGAGCGGGTCAGCGTGTACGTCTCGCCCTACCGCCGCACCCACGAGACATTCAGGTCCCTCGGTCTGGACCTGGAGAACGTACGGGTGCGTGAGGAGCCGCGGCTGCGTGAGCAGGACTGGGGGAACTGGCAGGACCGCGACGACGTGCGCCTGCAGAAGGCGTACCGGGACGCGTACGGGCACTTCTTCTACCGCTTCGCGCAGGGGGAGTCCGGAGCCGATGTGTACGACAGGGTCGGGGCTTTCCTGGAGAGCCTGTACCGGAGTTTCGAGGATCCCGGCCATCCGCAGAACGTCCTGCTGGTCACGCACGGACTGACCATGCGTTTGTTCTGCATGCGCTGGTTCCACTGGTCGGTGGCCGAGTTCGAGTCACTGTCCAACCCGGGCAACGGGGAGACCCGCACGCTGATACTCGGAGCGGACGGCCGCTACACCCTTGACCGGCCGTTCGAGCGCTGGCGTACCCCTGAGCCGTACGGCATCACCGGATAGAGTGGAAGGGCGATGACAACCGCTGACTCTGCTTCCGGCCAACGGGCCCTGCGCGCCCTGGCCAGCCTGCGCGGCCTCTCCGTGGGAGATGCACTGGGCTCCCAGTTCTTTGTGCCCGTCAACTATCCGCTGCTGAAGCGGCGTGAACTCCCACTCGGCTCCTGGCAGTGGACGGACGACACCGAGATGGCGTGCTCGGTGCTGGCCGTGCTGGTGGAGCACGAGCGGATCGACCAGGACGCGCTCGCCCACTCCTTCGCCCACCACCACGACTTCGACCGCGGTTACGGCCCCGCCGTGAACCGGCTGCTCAGACTGGTCCGGGAGGGCGGTGACTGGCGGGAGCTGGCGTCCGCGCTGTTCCAGGGCCAGGGGTCCTGGGGCAACGGCTCGGCGATGCGGATCGCACCTCTCGGCGCCTGGTACGCGGACGATCCGGAGCAGGCCACCCACCAGGCCGAGATCTCCTCGTACACCACGCATCAGCACCGCGAGGCGGTCGTGGGCGCGATGGCCGTCGCGGCGGCGGCCTCACTGGCGGCGGCGACGACCGGGCCGCCCGCCCCGGCGGAGCTGCTCGACGGCGTCATCGCACTCGTACCCCGCAGCGCCGTCGGTGCCGGGCTGCGCAGGGCCCGCGACATGCTCGACTACGGCGACGCCGGGACGGTCGCGGCGGTCCTCGGCAACGGCCGGCGTACCAGCGCACACGACACCGTTCCCTTCGCCCTCTGGTCGGCGGCGCGGAGCCTGGGCGACTTCGAGCAGGCCATCTGGGTGACCGCCCAGGCGGGCGGAGACGTCGACACGACGTGTGCGATCGTCGGCGGGATCGTCGCGGCGGGCAAGGCGGGCGCGCCACCGGCCGACTGGACGGCGCGGACGGAGGAGCTTCCGGACTGGCTCCCGCAGCGGGACGGCGGCAGCTGAGCCGCCGACGAGCGGAGCGCAGGACCGGGCCGCCGGACTGTCACGGTACTGCCACAGCCCCTTCCCGCACGGCTCGCGACAGCGAGCGGAAGCTACTCTTTCGGCCACGCCGCCGTTGGTGATCATTCAGACGGGTGTGCGCCGAAAATGAGACGCCGGGGTGCCTCAGCCGCCGCCCTGCGGGCGGTGTGCGCGGACCTCGGTGGGGGAGGGGTCCCATGTCCGATCACATGTCAGAAACGCCCCGGCCGGCGGATGGACCGGATCCGTCCGAGCCGTCGGGGCAGCCCGGAACGTCCGAGCTGATCGCATCGCCGAAGGCGCTGCCGCCGGAGCCCCGCGGCACCGTTCCCGAGCCACCGAAAGTGCCTGGTTACGCGCAGCACGGCGGGCAGTATCCGCCCAACCCCTGGCGGCAGGGCAGCTCTCAGCAGGCCTCCGCGCTGTCCACACTGCGCCCGGCGGCGCCCGCCGCCATCCATGGCGCGACGCTCTGCTGCGTCGTCGTCACGGCGATACTGAGCGCCCTGCTGCTGGGCGACGGCCTCGGCGTGAACGCGCTGATCGTCGCGGTCCCCGCAACGCTCGGGGCCTGCTTCGCCGCACGGACGGCCGGTCGCCGCCTCCGCCCGTGGGCGGCGCTGTGGGCGCTCGGCGGACTGGGGCTCCTCGCCGTCCCGGCCCTTCGGGACGCCGGCTGGCCCGTCTTCCTGGCCGTCGTGTCAGCCATCGCGCTGGGGTCGCTCGCCCTGCACGGCAGCCGCAGCTGGCTCGGGGTGTTCCTGGGGTCGCTGGGCCTGTTCAGCGCCATTGCGGACGGTCTGGCCTGGGGCGGGCGGGGCGTGCGTGCCCGAATGACGGGCTCCCGCGGCCGGTTGGGGGTCGTTCTCCGCAGCATCGCGGTGGCGGTCGTCCTGCTCATCGTGTTCGGAGCACTGTTCGCGAGCGCCGACGCCGCCTTCGCCGACGTGCTCGGCGACCTGATGCCCGATGTTTCGCTCACCGGCAGCCCGTGGCGGTTCTTCCTCTTCCTGGTCGGTCTGGTCGGCGCGCTCGCCGCCGCGTACGCCGCAGCCGCTCCGATCCGCTGGGACGGCCTCACAGTCCGTCAGGGGAAGGCCCGCGGGCGGCTGGAGTGGGCCTTGCCGCTCATCGTGCTGAACCTGCTGTTCGCCGTCTTCATCGCCGTCCAGCTCGCCGTGCTGCTCGGCGGATACGACAAGGTGATGGCCGAGACCCATCTCAGCTACTCCGCATACGCCCGGCAGGGCTTCTGGCAGCTTCTCTGGGCCACGGTCCTCACACTGCTGGTGATCGCGCTCGCCCTGCGCTGGGCCCCCCGCGGACGGGACGGCGACCGCACTCTCGTCCGGAGCGTGCTCGGCGCGCTGTGCCTGCTCACCCTGATCGTCGTGGCCTCCGCGCTGAGGCGGATGGACCTCTACGTCGACGCGTACGGTCTGACCCGGCTGCGGATATCCGTGGCCGCCGTGGAGCTCTGGCTGGGCGTGGTGCTCGTTCTGATCATGGCCGCCGGGGTGTTCGGTGCCCGTATGCTGCCGCGTGCCGTGGCCGCGAGCGCGGCCGTCGGCGTCCTCGCGTTCGGGCTGATCTCGCCCGACGGCCTGATCGCGGAGCAGAACGTACAGCGGTACCGCGACGATCACTCGATCGACATCGACTACCTCAAGGACCTGTCGGCCGACGCCGTACCGGCCCTGGACACGTTGCCCGAACCGCTGCGCTCCTGCGCCCTCATGGACATCGAACGGTCACTGCGCACCGACGACGCTCCCTGGTACGCCACCAGCTGGGGCGAAGCAAGGGCCCGCGACATCCTGAAGCGGAATCCGGCCGGTCCGACGCAGTCCTGCACCGGATCGCGCACGGGCACCGGAGGCAGCGATCGTGACGGTGACGAAAGCGATCCGTACGACCCGTACTGACCGGCCCGGAGTCACGTACGCGCGGGCATGCCGGCCCCGTGCGCCAACCTCGCACCACCGTGGCCACCGGCCTCGGAAGCGCTCCCTCCGAGGCGCCGCGCCATACGGAACGTCGGCCTCCACGACCGCGCCGCGACCCTTGTCGGGGCCGTGTCGCAACTGCGTGGCGGCCGACGGGCGCCCCGGGGTGTTGCGGGCCGCCCCATCGGCGTACGCTGACAGGCGCCATGCCGTACGAACCACCCACGCACACCGTCGAGCGCTCACTGCGCGCCACCACCGGTGCCAGGACCGTCGCCGGCGTCGACGAGGTCGGACGCGGAGCGTGGGCGGGACCGGTCACAGTGTGCGCAGCCGTCACCGGCCTCCGCAGACCTCCCGCCGGACTCACCGACTCCAAGTTGATCAGCCCCAAACGCCGCGCGGAGCTCGCGCCGTTGCTGGAGCGCTGGGTCACCGCATTCGGTCTCGGCGACGCCTCCCCGCAGGAGATCGACGAGCTCGGGATGACGGCCGCGCTGCGCCTCGCCGCGGTACGTGCCCTCGAAGCCCTGCCGGTACGGCCGGACGCGGTGATACTCGACGGCAAGCACGACTACCTGGGACAGCCCTGGCAGGTCCGCACAGTGATCAAGGGCGACCAGTCCTGTATCGCGGTCGCGGCCGCTTCGGTGATCGCGAAGGTCCACCGGGACACGATGATGGCCGAACTGGGCGCGGATTCCGGCGAGTACGCCGAATTCGCCTTCGGGGCCAACGCCGGTTACCCCTCGCCCGTACACAGGGCCGCGCTGGAGGAGTGGGGGCCGACACCCCACCACCGTCTGTCGTGGTCCTATCTCGACGCGCTGCCCAGGTGGCAGCACCTCAAGAAGGTCCGCATCTCCGCCGAGGCGGCTGCACTGGAAAGCGGGGGCCAGCTCGGCTTCGACTTCTGATCGCGCACATGTACCCACCCGCCGACGCCCCGAGCGCCGGCGTTTGATAGACAACCACCCATGCCTCTCATCCCCGAGGAGCCTCAGATTCACGAGAGCGCCCAGGGTCCCCGCGTCACTCCGGCCGCCGGCCGCACCGCGTCGACCCCCCGTCCCGTACCCGGCCCGCGTTCAGCGGCCACGCCGCGCCCCGGTCGCCCCGGGCCCGGCCCCGCGAGGCCCGCGCCCCCGGCGCAGCGCCCGCACCCCACTCCCGGCCGCTCCCGGACGGATACGCCGGAGAATCGTTCCGCACCGCAGATCCAGCTGATCCCCGCCTCGGCGGCCGGCGCACTCGACGCCGCCGACGAAGCGGTGGACCTGCTGCTCGACTCCGGCCGCGCACCGGGCGACATCCTGGTGCTCACCACCGGTGAGCAGCACCCGTGGGCCGCGCATGAACTCACCTTCGGCGAGGCCGCCTACTGGGCGCAGCACGAGACCGGCGACGATGTCTTCTTCGCCGGTGCCGAAGCTGCGGACCGGTTGCGGACCCGCCCGGTGGTGATCGTCGCGGTCAACGGCGGTGACACCGTCGCCGACGTGCTGACCGGGGCGCGGGAGCGCGCCGGAGCACTGCTGATCGTGTGCGGGGACCCGCAGAGGATCAACGCAGTGCTCGGTGCCGCGGTCTGATCCGTACGGCACACCTGACCGTGGCCGCGGGCCCGGCTGTCCGACAGGGCGGCCGGGCCCGCGGTTCGTGGGTCAGCGGGCCGCGGTGTGCCGAAGCGCCTGCGAGGCTCCGCCGCCGGTGCGCAGCGGAGCCGGATCCTGGTCCAGCGAGACGTCGGCGAGAGCGGACGGCCGTGACATGGAGTGGGGACTGCGCCCGCCACGGCCCTCGCCCAGTACCTGCCAACCACCGCGGGTCAGTGTGATGTACGCGCCGCATCGCAGTCCGTGCAGCGTGCAGGCATCCCGCAGGCCCCACATCCACGCTCCGTCCTCCTCCGTCCAAGGCTCGTCGCCCTCACGGCAGTAGAGAAGCACCGCGGTACGGACGGGGGTGCGGCGGCGAAGATCGTGCGGGATGACCCGGCGCAGATGCGCCAGCAACGCGTTGCGGAACTCCCAGCCGTCCGCGGCGATGGAGCGCCGGGCGAACGAAGCGCTGGCCGCGAGGCGTTCCTCATGGTCGAGCACGGCGATCACAGCGGTCGCCGGGGCCGGCCGGTGCCGGGAGTGCAGGCCGCTGACGACCTCGCGGGGGCTGCGCAGCAGCGGTATCCCCGCTTCGGCCCACTCGGCGGGTTCGAGCATCCTGGCGAGACGGTTGGCCGAGTCGGCGGACGCCGACATCGAAGTGGCTGCGGACGGAGCGAATCCGAAGGTCACGATCCTCCCTTCGCATACGCGCCCATGGTGCGGGCAGGGTCGAGTGAGGGCGCACCGCGGCACAACCCTTCCGGGCCGCGAAAGGGACTGTGCGGGGAGCGAGTCCAATTCTTCCTGGCGTATCGGCGGGCGGCAACGAGCAATTGGCGCAGGTGACGGGTATCGGCCGAAATGACTCTGATATCCCTGCCCACGCAGTGCACGGATGACGCCCCCCATCACATCCGAACGGCGAGGACCAGCGGAAACACCGATCCGAGCCTCTCGGCAGCCGGTCGGAACACGGTGATCCCCGAGCGCTCCCCGTGCCCGGGAACACTTGGCCGACCGGTCCCCTGTGAGCTGTGTGTCACGTGGGGTGAAGTCGCCGATTGTCCGAGCCATCGGGTTGCATGGGGGCATGGACACCCTGGAGCTCCGCGCCGAAGCCGATGCCATCCTTGCCGATCTGGTGGGTGACCCCGGGGGTTCGGCGCGGTTGCGGGAGGACCAGTGGCAGGCGGTGGCCGCGTTGGTGGAAGAGCGCCGGCGCGCGCTGGTGGTGCAGCGCACGGGCTGGGGCAAGTCCGCGGTGTACTTCGTCGCCACCGCCCTGCTGCGCCGGCGTGGCGCCGGGCCCACGGTGATCGTCTCGCCGCTGCTGGCCCTGATGCGCAACCAGGTCGACTCGGCGGCCCGGGCCGGCATCCGGGCGCGCACCATCAACTCGGCCAACCCGGAGGAGTGGGACACCATCTACGAGGAGGTCGAGCGCGGCGACACCGACGTTCTCCTCGTGAGTCCGGAGCGTCTCAACTCGGTGGATTTCCGCGATCAGGTGCTGCCCAAGCTCGCGGCGACCACCGGTCTGCTGGTGGTGGACGAGGCGCACTGCATCTCCGACTGGGGCCATGACTTCCGTCCCGACTACCGCAGGCTGCGGGCCATGCTCGCCGAGCTGGCCCCCGGTGTGCCGGTGCTGGCCACCACGGCGACCGCGAACGCACGGGTCACCGCGGACGTGGCCGATCAGCTGGGTACCGGAGCCGGCGAGGCCCTGGTGCTGCGCGGCCCGCTGGAGCGGGAGAGCCTGCGGCTGGGTGTGGTCCGGCTGCCGGACGCCGCGCACCGCCTGGCCTGGCTCGCCGAGCACCTGGACGACCTGCAGGGCTCGGGGATCATCTACACCCTCACGGTCGCGGCGGCCGAGGAGGCCACCGCCTTCCTGCGCCAGCGCGGTTTCCGCGTGGCCTCGTACACCGGGAAGACGGAGAACGCCGACCGGCTGCAGGCCGAGGTCGACCTGCAGGAGAACCGGGTCAAGGCACTGGTGGCGACCTCGGCCCTGGGCATGGGCTTCGACAAGCCGGACCTGGGCTTCGTGGTGCATCTCGGCTCGCCGTCCTCGCCGATCGCCTACTACCAGCAGGTGGGGCGTGCGGGGCGCGGTGTCGCCCACGCCGATGTGCTGCTGCTGCCGGGCAAGGAGGACGAGGCGATCTGGCGCTACTTCGCCGATACCGCCTTCCCGCCCGAGGCACAGGTCCGACAGACTCTCTCGGCCCTCGCCGACGCGGGACGGCCACTGTCCGTGCCGGCGCTGGAAGCCGTGGTGGATCTGCGGCGCACCCGCCTGGAGTCGATGCTGAAGGTGCTGGACGTCGACGGCGCGGTCAAGCGAGTGAAGGGCGGCTGGACGGCCACGGGAGCCGAGTGGGTGTACGACGCCGAACGCTACGCGTGGGTTGCGCGGCAGCGGGCCGCCGAGCAGCAGGCCATGCGCGACTACGCGAGCACGTCCCAGTGCCGGATGGAGTTCTTGCGCCGGCAGCTGGACGACGAGGGGGCGGCCCCGTGCGGCCGCTGCGACAACTGTGCTGGCGCCTGGGCCGATTCGGCCGTCTCGGCGGACGCCCTGATGGGCGCGGCCAAGGAACTGGACCGGCCGGGAGTGGAGGTCGAGCCGCGCCGGATGTGGCCGACGGGGATGCCTGCTCTGGGCATCGAGCTCAAGGGCCGTATCCCGGCCAAGGAGCAGTGCTCCACCGGTCGTGCCCTGGGCCGGCTCTCGGACATCGGCTGGGGCAACCGGCTGCGCCCGCTGCTGGCCGAGAACGCGCCCGACGGACCGGTCCCCGATGATGTCCTGCAGGCCGCGGTGGCGGTCCTCGCCGACTGGGCGCGCTCCGCGGGCGGCTGGGCGCCGAGTGTCCCGGACGCCACTGCCCGGCCGGTCGGGGTCGTCGCCGTACCGTCCCTGACCCGCCCGCAACTGGTCGGCTCCCTCGCCCAGGGAATCGCGACGATCGGCCGCCTGCCCTTCCTCGGCACCCTGACGTACACCGGGCCGGACGGCGCGCACACGGCACGCCGCAGCAACTCCGCCCAACGCCTCCGGGCGCTCTCCGGCGCCTTCGCCGTCCCCGAGGCGCTGGCCGATGCCCTGGCACGCACTCCCGGCCCCGTCCTGCTCGTGGACGACTGCACCGAATCCGGCTGGACCCTCGCGGTCGCCGCCCGGCTGCTGCGCCAGGCCGGCAGCGACCAGGTCCTTCCGCTGGTCCTCGCCGCGGCAGGCTGAGACCCTCTGCCGGTACTCGCTGACGAGTCGGGCGCATAAGGAGTCGGCGAGGCACTGGAAGTTACGTGGACCGAATGCGTCATGTCCCCATGCAACCCGCCAGGTACGACGGACCGCCAGCACCCCGTGCCCCCTGTGGACAAGTTATCCACAGGGGGTCGCGGAATCCGGCTTCTCGCGGGACGGTCATGCCATGAACCAGCACCACGAATCCACCGGTCCGGCCGACGAGCAGCAGATCACCCTCCGAGGGCCTGCCGAACTCGCCGATGCTCTCCCCTACCTCATGGGGTTCCACCCGAACGACAGCGTGATCATGGTTGCCCTGCACGGCGGCAGGGGCCGCTTCGGCGGAAGGCTCAGGCTCGGCATCCCACAATCGCCCCAGGAATGGGCTCCCGTCGCCGAGCAGCTCGCCGAGTGCCTGATCAAGGGGAGCGAGCGGCGTGGTGAACGCCCCGACGCGATCGTCATTTTCCTCTGCCAGGACCCCGCCGAGGGCGAGTCCGGCAGCCGGATCATGGAGCGGCTGCGGCCATTCGCCCAGCGCCTGCGTACGGCCTGCGGCGGACTGGACGTGCCGGTCCTCGAAGCGCTCTGCATCTCCGACGGCCGGTACTGGTCCTACTGCTGTCCGGACGAGCGTTGCTGCCCGGCGGAAGGAAACCAACTGGCCATGCCCGGCACTTCGGTGATGGCGGCCGCTGCCGCGTACGCGGGCATCCAAGTGCGGGGAACACTGCGGGAGATGGAGTCGAGGCTCGCTCCTCTGACCACCTCGGCGGCCGCGGGCCAGCAACGCGCGCTCGACTCGGCGGGTGCCGAGCTGGTGCCCAAACTCCTCGACGAAGAGGGTCGCGAGGATGTGGCACGAGAGACCCTGGACCTGGCCCGGCAGCTCATGAAACGACTCGGGGAGGCGCCGGTGACGACGCAGTCCGCGTCGGACATCGGCGACGACGGGCTGATCAGTCATGACGAGGCTGCCGCCGTGATTCTCGGCCTGCAGGACCGGGAAACCCGTGACAGGGCGGCGGAATGGATGGAGGGCCCGGAAGCCGCTTCGGCGCTGAGGCTCTGGCGCGCACTGTCCCGTCGTTGCGTGGCGCCGTACGAGGAGCATGCCGCGGCGCCACTGACCCTGGCCGGATGGGTCTCGTGGTCGACGGGCGACGAGCCGGGCGCGCGGGTCGCGCTGGGCCTCGCCCTGCGGATCGATCCCAGGTACACCTTTGCCCAACTGCTTCATGAGGCGTGCAACCAGGGTCTCGACCCGGAGACCCTGCGCCGATGCCTGCGCGGGGAGCGCAGCGTACGAGCGGGACGGCGTGGGCACCGGCCGGACCGGAGCGTGCGACCGCGCACGGCCCGGCCGGCCGCCACGCGCCGGAAGAAGAGCCCGTCCGGCTCCGCCCGTCCCGAATCGGCGGCCACCCGGCGCCGCTCCGGGCAAGGCACCCCCGGTCGGCATGTCTCCCAGGACGATGGATGACTCGCATGCCCCGTCGTTCCGCGAGGCCTCGCACCGCTGCCACGTACTGGGCGTCCGTGCCTGGGCCCATGCGGTGCCGTCGTGGCACGCGTCCCGGCGCCGTGCCAGGACGTGGTGCGGCCGTCCGCCCCCGGAGGAGCCGCTCCCGGAACAGCCAATGGACGAGCATTGCGAAGGGAGTGTTTATCGTCAGGCAGACGACTATGATCGCCGCATGCCGCCCTACGACCCGTCGACCTTTCCGCCCTTCGCTGTCACCGTCGACCTGGTCGTGCTCACGGTGCGCCGCCACGCGCTCTGCGCGCTGGTGGTACGCCGTGGTGAGCCACCGTTCCAGGGGCGATGGGCACTGCCCGGCGGGTTCGTCAAAGCCGATGAGGATCTCGGATCCGCAGCAGCGCGCGAGCTGGTCGAGGAGACCGGCCTGTGCGCCCAGGATCCGTCGGCCCCGGCGGTCGGTAACGGCGCCCACCTCGAACAGCTCGCCACCTACGGCGATCCCGATCGTGACCCGCGGATGCGGGTCGTCAGCGTCGCCCACCTCGCCCTGGCACCCGATCTGCCGGCCCCACGGGCCGGCGGCGATGCGAACAGCGCGCGATGGGCGTCCGTCGACGACCTGCTCGGAGCGGACGGGAGCTTCGGCCAGGAAGGAGAGAGCCAGACCCCGCTGGCCTTCGACCATGCTCAGATCCTTGCCGACGGGGTCGAACGCGCCCGCTCCAAGATCGAGTACTCCTCCCTGGCCACCGCGTTCTGCCCTCAGGAGTTCACGGTCGGCGAGCTCCGGAGGGTGTACGAGGCGGTGTGGGGAGTGGTTCTCGACCCGCGGAACTTCCATCGCAAGGTCACCGGCACTCCCGGCTTCCTGGTGCCCACCGGCGGTACGACCACGCGCCAGGGCGGTCGCCCGGCCCAGCTCTTCCGGGCCGGGGCGGCCACCGTGCTCAACCCCCCGATGCTGAGGCCGGAAGTCTGACCTCGCGGAACACCCGCCGGGCTGGGGCTGCGCAAAAAGTCGGATATGTCGGGTTATCTTTCTGTGGTACCCGCCCTGCCGTCGAGCGGTCTCACCTTCCGCGAGGGAAGCGATGCTCCAGGCCATCGGACTCACCACCAGCGCCCCCCGCCGCGGCCTTCGGGCCGCCGTGGACGATCTCACCTTCGAAGCCCGGCCCGGCCATGTCACCGCTCTTCTGGGTGCCCCCGGCTCGGGCAAGACCGCGGCCCTCCGCCTCATGCTGGAGCTCGACCCGGGGCGGGGGGTCACCTACTTCCGGGGCAGACCGATGCACCGGATCCCACACCCCGCACGTGAGGTGGGTGTGCTGCTCGGAGACGTACCGGGGCATCCGGCCCGGACCGCTCGCGGTCAGCTCCGGATGCTCTGTGCCGTCGCGGGCGTGCCTGTGGCACGGGCCGATGAGCTGCTTGAGCTCGTAGGCCTCGCCGGGCTCGGCGACCAGCGCATCGGGGCCCTCTCGCTCGGCATGGACCGACGCCTCGCCCTCGCTTCGGCGCTGCTGGGCGATCCGCACACGCTCGTTCTCGACGATCCGACGGAGGGCCTCGCTCCGCGCGAGGGTTCTTGGCTGCACGGGTTGTTGCAGGCCCATGCGGCCCGGGGCGGGACCGTTCTGTACTCCACGGCGGACCCCAAGGAGGCTGCCCGGGCCGCCGACCGAGTGGTCACCATCGACGGCGGACGCCTGGTCGCCGACCAGGACGGCGGCGACTTCTCCCGCACTCGTCTCCGCCCCCGGGTCACGGTCCGGACCCCGCACGCGGCTCGCCTCGCGGCGGTGGTCAGCCGCGAGGCCCGGGCGGCCCGGCGCTCGGTCGAGGTGGTCACCGAAACCGGCGGACGTCTCGCCGTGTACGGCTCCACCTGCGCGGAGATCGGCGACACGGCGTTCCGGCACGGGCTTCCGGTGCATCGGCTGGCCGACGAGATCGGTGACACCGGCCCCACCGCGCCCCAGAACTCACCCGGGGACCCAACGGATCCAGGAGCCTCCAAAAGCCCCGCGGATCCCGCAAGCCCCGCCTGCCCCGCAGACCCTGGCCCCGCAGGGCCCGCCGGACGAGACAGCGGCGCGGGAGCCGGAGATCCGCGACCGGTCACGCGGGCATCGGCGCCGGAGTCGGCACTTCCCATCCGGCGCCGCTCGGCCCGGGGCCCGCTTCAGCCGCTGCGATACGAGTTGCGCCGTCTGTTCGGCGTCAGGACGACCACCCTGATCATGGCCGTTGTTCTGGCCGTCTCCGTCGGGCTCTCCGTGCTCCTCGCCCGCAACGCCCATGCGCCTCTGCCGAAAGTGCTCGCGGCCTGGCCGTCGCTGCTGCCGCTGCCGCCCGTGGCGGTCGGGGCCGGACTGCTCGGCGCCCTCTCGTTCGGCGACGAATTCCGCTACCCGGCGCTCGCGGCGGGCCGCGGAACGGTTCCCCGCCGCCTGGGACTGCTTCTGGCCAAACTGGTGGTGTCCGCAAGCGTCGCCGTGGTGCTCGCCCTGGCCGTCGTCCTGGTCTCCGCGGAGACCCTTCGCCTCGTGTACGGCCATGACTGGCTCCACGTACCGCCGAATTCCGTTTCGCTGGGCATGAGTTGGGTGGCGCTGACCGTGGGCTGCGCCTGGGCGGGCCTCCTGGCGGCCGGAGTCTTCAGGGTGACCACGGCCGGTGTCGCCGCGGTGCTTGCCGTCCCCGTACTGGTCGTACCACTTGTCCAGCTGGTGCTGACGGGGCCCGGGGTCCGTCCGGTCACCGGGCTTCCGGCCAGGCTCCGTGAACTGATGTGGCCGCGCTGGCCGCACGAGACGGACCGCTGGATCGCGCTCGTCGTGGGTGTCGTGGGGCATCCGGTGGGAGCCGCGTTGGCGCTCTCGCTGTCGGTTCTGGTCTGCGCCTATCTGTTCACCGGCCTTCAGGGCAGGGCCCGTTGGCGCTCGCAGAGGGCCGCCGGGTCGAGTCAAGCCTCGTAACACTCTTGAATGTGCCCGGTTTATACCAGTAAAGCGTCAATTGGGGGGCTGGCGGCGATCACCCTTTCGTGTGCTTTTCACCAAAGACCTCAAGAGCCGAGTGAGCTACGCCGACAAAGGATGCGTGAGTACCCTTGCGCACACCATGATGACCGCCGCCCGCTCCGCCGATTCCGGCCTCGCCGGCCCGGGTGAAATCGATCGCTACCCGTACGCGGAGGCGCCTGCCGGCGAGCGGGCCGCTCTTCGTTCCTGGGACGGCCCCGACGCAGACCTCGGTCGGGTGAGCCGACGGGGCTCGGCCAGTCGGGGCCGCGGCCTCCACGGCCAACTCGTTCAGCAGCTGGGTCAGATGATCGTCTCCGGCGACCTGGGCGCCGACCGCCCCCTCGTGCCGGAGGAGATCGGCCAGCGTTTCGAGGTCTCCCGTACCGTCGTACGCGAATCGCTGCGTGTCCTGGAGGCCAAAGGCCTGGTCAGTGCCCGGCCCAACGTGGGTACCCGGGTCCGCCCCGTCAGCGACTGGAACCTGCTGGACCCCGACATCATCGAATGGCGCGCCTTCGGCCCCCAGCGCGAGGACCAGCGTCGCGAGCTCGGGGAGCTCCGTTGGACGATCGAGCCCCTTGCGGCTCGTCTCGCTGCGGGTCACGGCCGCGAGGACATTCAGCAGCGCCTCGGCGACATGGTCGAGATCATGGGGCACGCGGTCGGGCAGGGCGATGCGATCACCTGTTCCCGGGCCGACGCGGAGTTCCACTCCCTGCTCATCCAGGCGGCGGGCAACCGCATGCTGGAGCACCTTTCCGGCATCGTCTCCGCGGCACTGCAGGTCTCGGGCGGACCGGTCACGGGCTGTGACCGCCCCGGCGAGGCCTCCCTCGGCCACCACGCCCGGATCGTCGACGCCCTCGCTTCCGGTGACGCGGCGGGTGCAGAATCGGCCATGCGGCAGCTGCTCGTCGTCCACCCCGAGGTGGAGCGCGTGGTGCCCGCGCCCCGCGAGCACTGAGTGCAACGCGGCCGGGGTCTGTGAACCGCGTGTCGCCGGGCCGCCATGGTCCGGCGGCACAGTTGTGGGGAATTTGCACCCTTGGTCTGGTTCATCGCAAATGAGGTGTGACTCGGGCCACGCGGATTGGGCGTAACACTCCTCGAAACAGTGCGATGACTTAAGAGGTGACCGCCGCGGAAGGAATACAGCAGCCATTCAGTGCGCTGTGCAGTTCTGAGGCCAAACCCGCGCCGCCGGTACATTCCCAGCCCGGCGGTCGTCGGCTCCAGTCCTCTCCAGGACAGGGCCGGAAGCCGTTTCCATCGTTCCGAGAGGTTGTTCGTGTCGGCCAGCACATCCCGTACGCTCCCGCCGGAGATCGCCGAGTCCGAGTCTGTGATGGCGCTCATCGAGCGGGGAAAGGCTGATGGGCAGATCGCCGGCGATGACGTGCGTCGGGCCTTCGAGGCTGACCAGATTCCGCCAACCCAGTGGAAGAATGTTCTGCGCAGCCTCAACCAGATCCTCGAGGAAGAGGGTGTGACGCTGATGGTCAGTGCCGCGGAGCCGTCCAAACGTGCCCGCAAGAGCGTCGCAGCGAAGAGCCCGGTCAAGCGCACCGCCACCAAGACTGTCGCGGCCAAGACGACCGTGACCAGGACGGTCGCGGCCACTGCCGCTCCGTCGGCAGAGACCGTGGATGTGGTGGCTGACGATGCTGCCACCGTCGGCCCTGCGAAGAAGGCGGCAGCCAAGAAAACGGCTGCCAAGAAGACCGCTGTGAAGAAGACGGCGGCCAAGAAGACGGCATCGAAGAAGTCCGGAAAGCAGGACGACGAGCTCCTCGACGGCGACGAGGCGGTCGAGGAAGTAAAGGCCGGCAAGGGCGAGGAAGAGGAGGGCGAGGGCGAGAACAAGGGCTTCGTCCTCTCCGACGACGACGAGGACGACGCACCTGCGCAGCAGGTCGCCGTCGCCGGCGCCACCGCCGACCCGGTCAAGGACTACCTGAAGCAGATCGGCAAGGTTCCCCTCCTCAACGCCGAGCAGGAGGTCGAGCTCGCCAAGCGCATCGAGGCCGGTCTGTTCGCCGAGGACAAGCTGGCGAACTCCGACAAGCTCGCTCCCAAGCTCAAGCGCGAGCTGGAGATCATCGCCGAGGACGGCCGCCGCGCCAAGAACCACCTGCTGGAGGCCAACCTCCGTCTCGTGGTGTCGCTGGCCAAGCGCTACACCGGCCGCGGCATGCTCTTCCTGGACCTCATCCAGGAAGGCAACCTCGGTCTGATCCGTGCGGTCGAGAAGTTCGACTACACCAAGGGCTACAAGTTCTCCACGTACGCCACCTGGTGGATCCGTCAGGCGATCACCCGCGCCATGGCCGACCAGGCCCGCACCATCCGCATCCCGGTGCACATGGTCGAGGTCATCAACAAGCTCGCCCGTGTGCAGCGTCAGATGCTCCAGGACCTGGGCCGTGAGCCCACGCCGGAGGAGCTGGCCAAGGAACTCGACATGACCCCCGAGAAGGTCATCGAGGTCCAGAAGTACGGTCGTGAGCCGATCTCCCTCCACACCCCGCTGGGTGAGGACGGGGACAGTGAGTTCGGTGACCTGATCGAGGACTCCGAGGCGGTCGTCCCGGCCGACGCGGTCAGCTTCACGCTCCTCCAGGAGCAGCTGCACTCGGTCCTCGACACGCTCTCCGAGCGTGAGGCCGGTGTGGTCTCGATGCGCTTCGGCCTCACCGACGGTCAGCCGAAGACCCTGGACGAGATCGGCAAGGTCTACGGCGTGACGCGTGAGCGCATCCGTCAGATCGAGTCGAAGACCATGTCGAAGCTGCGCCACCCGTCGCGTTCGCAGGTGCTGCGCGACTACCTCGACTAGGTCGTAGGAGCACACGGACCGAGGGCCCGGATCCCATTGGGGGAGCCGGGCTCTCGGCCTATCAACGCGTGCGGTCGGCGACCGGCGGCATGACTCTGGGTGGGAATGGTTCACCACAGAGTCAGGAGCCCGCATGTCCCGTACCGTCTTCCGCACCCTGACCGGGGCGTTCGCCCTGGTCGCCGCCACGGCCCTGATACCGCTCGGATCTCCCGCCAGGGCGGCCGAGGACGGCATAGTCATCGGTGGTCAGCCGGCACACGTCAAGGACAACCCCTGGGTTGTGGCACTCTCCAGCCGTGACCGGTTCGGGGACGCGCGCGCCGGCCAGTTCTGCGGCGGTGTCGTGGTGGCGCCGAAGAAGGTGCTGACCGCTGCGCACTGCCTGAGCCACGAGGCGCTCGGCGTCGATGCCGGCAGTGTGCGTGATCTGCGGATCATCGCGGGCCGCGACGCTCTGCGCGGGACCGGGGGGCAGGAGATAGCCGTGCGGGAGACCTGGACCAATCCGGGATTCAACCCCGCCACGAACGCGGGGGACCTGGCCGTGCTCACCCTCGCCGACGCGCTTCCCGGGGAGAGCGTGATCCCGATGGCCGAAACCGGCGATGAGGCGTACGCGCCGGGCACCGCGGCGGTCGTCTACGGGTGGGGTGACACAACGGGCAACAGCGACTACGCGTCGTCGCTGCGGTCCGCGAAAGTGAGCGTTCTGCCCGACGCCGCGTGCGCGCAGGCCTATCCGGGCGGCAGGAACGGCACGTACGACGCCTCAGCGATGCTCTGCGCGGGCGAACTGCTCGGCGGGTACGACGCATGCCAGGGCGACAGCGGCGGGCCGCTGGTGGCCCGTGGGAGGCTCATCGGACTGGTGTCCTGGGGGAACGGCTGCGCCAGGGCGGGCAGCCCCGGGGTGTACACGCGGATCTCCGCCGCGATCGGCTGGATGCCGGAAGGCAGCTGAACGACACCACCACACAGGTACGAGAACGGGCGGCCCCCCTTGGGGGAGCCGCCCGTCGGCAGGTCCGGGACCTGGCCCTTGCTCGTCGTGGATGCGAGGTGTCAGTGTTGTTCCTCTTCGGCGGCTTGGGCCTGCACAGCCGTGAGCCGGTCCGTCTCATCCTGTATTTCCGCGGCGATCTTCTTGAGTTCCGGCTCGAACTTGCGACCGTGGTGGGCGCAGAAGAGCAGTTCACCGCCGCTGATCAGGACGACGCGCAGATATGCCTGGGCGCCGCAACGGTCACAGCGGTCTGCTGCGGTCAGCGGGCTCGCGGGGGTCAGAACAGTAGTCACGTCGCCTCTTCTCTAGCTCGACGAGCTGTCGTACCAGGGTCAACATCCAACCAGGCCGAAAACGTTCCCGCTCGTGGCTTTTCTTCGAAACTTCTTCTCGAGATGGCTGTCTGTTGCCGGTTGGCGGCGAATGTGCCGTATTGCGTAGCGCTACGGTTTCGCGTTGCTTGTCTTGGTGGGATCCTCCCGGCCGGCTTGCCGGTTTGTTCATGAGGACGTGCCCGGAGCCTAAATGGTTCATGCCTGGAAGGGAACGTGATGTTCGCGTCACTCCTACGAGGGATCGAACGCACATGCGAGGCTGGACTAGTGTGAGGGTTGTCGAAGGGTGGCGGTACAACCGCTCTACCAGGCCTCGGTACCCTCTCAGCGGCGACCGAAGCCGAGCCCGATACCCACTGGGCCCCAAATGAAATTCAGCGAGGAGCGAACCGCGTGACCGCCGATACGTCCGTGCCGTCCACTGCGCTGCTGACCGGAGCAGACCGAGACGGTTCCAACTACACCGCGCGGCATCTGCTCGTACTCGAGGGGCTCGAAGCGGTTCGCAAGCGCCCCGGGATGTACATCGGGTCCACCGACAGCCGCGGTCTCATGCACTGCCTCTGGGAGATCATCGACAATTCCGTCGACGAGGCCCTGGGTGGTTACTGCGATCACATCGAGGTCATCCTCCACGACGACAATTCCGTGGAGGTCCGTGACAACGGGCGGGGTATCCCCGTCGATGTCGAGCCCAAGACGGGCCTGTCCGGCGTCGAGGTCGTGATGACCAAGCTGCACGCCGGCGGAAAGTTCGGCGGCGGTTCCTACGCCGCGTCCGGCGGTCTGCACGGCGTCGGCGCCTCCGTCGTCAACGCGCTCTCCGCCCGGCTGGACGTCGAGGTCGACCGCAGCAGCGCGACGCACTCGATCAGCTTCCGGCGCGGAGTCCCGGGGATCTTCACCGAGCAGGGGCCGGACAGCCCGTTCGACCCGGCCAACGGCCTGCTCAAGGGCAAGCGGGTACCGAAGACGCGCACCGGCACCAGGGTGCGCTACTGGGCGGACCGGCAGATCTTCCTCAAGGACGCCAAGCTCAACCTGGAGACGCTCTATCAGCGGGCACGGCAGACGGCCTTCCTCGTTCCGGGGCTCACGATCGTCGTCCGCGACGAACGCGGGCTCGACGGCGAGGGCAAGACCGAGGAGACCTTCCGTTTCGACGGCGGCATCAGCGAATTCTGCGAGTACCTCGCCCAGGACAAGGCGGTCTGCGACGTCCTGCGCCTGACCGGACAGGGCACTTTCAAGGAGACCGTGCCGGTCCTGGACGAGCGCGGTCACATGACGGCGACCGAGGTCACGCGTGAGCTCGCGGTCGACATTGCCCTGCGCTGGGGCACCGGGTACGACACCAACCTCAAGTCGTTCGTCAACATCATCGCCACCCCCAAGGGCGGCACCCATGTGACCGGATTCGAGCGCTCCGTGACCAAGACGGTCAACGAGGCGCTGCGCTCCGCCAAGCTGCTTCGCGTCGCCGAGGACGACATCGTCAAGGACGACGCGCTGGAGGGCCTCACCGCGGTGGTCACCGTGCGTCTGGCCGAGCCGCAGTTCGAGGGCCAGACCAAGGAGGTGCTCGGCACCTCGGCGGCCAACCGGATCGTCGCCAACGTCGTGGCCAAGGAGCTCAAGGCGTTCCTGACCTCGACGAAGCGTGACGCCAAGGCCCAGGCGAGGGCGGTCCTCGACAAGGCCGTCGCGGCCGCGCGGACCCGCATCGCGGCCCGCCAGCACAAGGACGCCCAGCGTCGCAAGACGGCGCTGGAGTCCTCCTCGCTGCCGGCGAAGCTCGCCGACTGCCGCAGCGACGACGTGGACCGCAGCGAACTCTTCATCGTCGAGGGCGACTCCGCGCTCGGTACGGCGAAGCTCGCCCGGAACAGCGAGTTCCAGGCGCTGCTGCCGATCCGGGGCAAGATCCTCAACGTCCAGAAGGCCTCCGTCTCGGACATGCTGAAGAACGCCGAGTGCGGCGCGATCATCCAGGTCATAGGAGCCGGGTCCGGACGGACCTTCGACATCGACGCGGCCCGCTACGGGAAGATCGTCCTGCTGGTGGACGCCGATGTCGACGGCGCGCACATCCGCGTTCTGCTGCTGACGCTCTTCCAGCGGTACATGCGGCCCATGGTCGAGGCCGGACGGGTCTTCGCCGCGGTACCGCCGCTGCACCGGATCGAGCTGGTCCAGCCGAAGAAGGGCCAGGACAAGTACATCTACACGTACTCGGACAACGAGCTGCGCCAGCGCCTGCTGGAGCTCCAGCGGAAGAACGTCCGGTACAAGGACTCGATCCAGCGTTACAAGGGCCTGGGCGAGATGGACGCCGACCAGTTGGCGGAGACCACGATGGATCCGCGCCACCGCACCCTGCGGAGGATCAACATCGGAGACCTGGAAGCGTCCGAGCAGGTCTTCGATCTGCTGATGGGCAATGAGGTGGCGCCGCGCAAGGAGTTCATCACCAGCTCCGCCGCCACGCTGGACCGCTCGCGCATCGACGTCTGAGCGATGCCGTCTCCACCCACGGGTGGAGACGGCATCTCCACCCGTGATCAACCCCTGAGCCGATGCTCCGATCCGGCCGCTTCCGTAGCGTCGAAGGTGTTCACCTTCCCGCACATCGGAGGCACCCATGTCAGGGCTCGTCAACGTCCTGGTGATCGGCGCAGTGATCGCTGTCGTCGTCTTCCGCCAGTGCTCGGCACAGCAGATCACGGACGCCCGGCGCTGGTGGGTCCTGCCGGGAATACTCCTTGTCCTCTCGCTGCGCGAGCCCGGGTTGGTGGATCCGCATCACGCGGCGCTGTCCGCAGCGGTCCTGGGCGCCGAGATGGTGGTGGGGCTCGTGACGGGCGCCGGCTGGGCCTGGACCACCCGGCTGTGGCGTGAGGCGGACGGCTCGCTGTGGAGCAAGGGCACCAAGGCCACCGCCTTGGTCTGGACAGCGGGTCTGGCGCTGCGGGCGGCCCTCTACGGGGTTGCCGTGCTGATGGGTATACATCAGGGCTCTGCGGCCCTGCTGGCGGCACTCGCGGTGATGCTGGCGGCGCGTGGTGGTGCACTGATGTGGCGGGCCGGGCAGATGCGTCCGGCGTCCGGCGACTCCATGCGCGGCGACTCCATGCGCGGCGGCTCCGTGCATGGCGGCTCCATGCACGGTGGCTCGGCGTACGGCGGCTCTGTTCATGGCGAATCCGCGTACGGTGGCTCCGGCGACAGGGCGATGTCGCGGGCGGCGTGGAAGGACCGCGTGTGACGACGCGTACGACCTGGACCAGTTGGCCGTCCTGGGAAGCCCTGTCGGGGACGGTCCGTACGCGTCCGCGAAAGCTGATCACCTGGTCCATCCGGGTGGGGCTGCTCACCGCCATGCTCTGGGGCACGTTCAGCGGCGGACAGTTCGGGCCCTGGGAGATCGTGCTCGGCCTGGTGGGCGTACTGGGCTGTGCGTTCGCCGCCTGGGCGTTCTTCCGGACCAGCCTGGAACACCGACTGTGGCCCTCGCTGGGACTGCTGGCGCTGTTGATGCTGGTCGCGTTCGGGGCGCAGCAGGCCGGTGCCGACGTGCCCGCGGTGATCCTGTGGTGCGGCTGTGCGGTCACCGCGCTGGAGCGGTTGCCGCTCGTCGCGGGCCTCCCGGCCACGGCCGTCGCCCTCGGTGCGTACGCCGTCGTCAACACCGATGGCTGGCTCTCCACCGCCATGTCCACAGCGGGTCTCTGGCTGGCGGGCTACGTGCTCCGGCTGGATGCCGAGGCCCGGGGAAACGCCCAGCGGCTCCTGGTGCAGGAGCGTGCGGCACGCAAGGCCGAGGCCGAGACGGCCGCGCTGGACGAGCGGGCCAGGATCGCCCGGGAGATACACGACGTGCTCGCACACAGCCTCTCCGCCCAGATGGTGCATCTGGAGGCGGCACGGCTGCTGATCGAACGGGAGCCCGCAGGAGAGTTCCGGGACCAGGTGCTGGAACGGGTCGTGGCGGCGCGTGCCATGGCACGTGAGGGGCTCGCGGAGACCAGACAGGCCCTCTCCGCGCTCCGGGGGGAGGTGTCTCCGGTGGAAGAATTCCTGCAGCAGTTGGTGGCCACGGATCCGGCGCGGGTCAGTGTGGAGGGGGAGCAGCGGACGCTGACCGCCGAGGCTTCACAGACGGTCCGGAGAGTGGCGCAGGAGGCCCTGACCAATGTGCGCAAGCACGCACCGGGGGCCAGGGTCCTCGTGAGGCTGGAGTATCTGCCGGACGAAGTCGCCCTGGAGGTCAGCGATTCGGGTGGACGAAGACCCGAGGGAGAGTTGTCCGGCAGCGGCTCCGGATACGGTCTGCTCGGGATGAGGGAACGGGCCGAGCTGATGGGCGGGACGCTGGAGGCCGGCCCCGGCGAGGAGGGTTTTGTGGTGAGTCTGCGGGTGCCGGCGTGAACGCACGGGTCGTGGTCGCCGACGACCAGTCGGTGGTGCGTGAGGGGATTGTGATGCTGCTGGGGCTGCTGCCCGGAATCGAGGTGGTCGGGTCGGCGAAGGACGGGGAGGAGGCCGTGGAGCTCGTGGCCGAACTGGCCCCCGATGTCGTTCTGATGGATCTGCGGATGCCCCGGTGCGACGGGGCGGAGGCGACACGGCGGATCCGCAGGGACCATCCGGGGACCCAGGTGGTGGTGCTCACGACTTTCGCGGACGACGACTCGCTCTTCCCCGCGCTGCAGGCCGGAGCCCGCGGCTATCTCACCAAGGACGCCGGGGGCGAGGAGATCGTACGGGCCATCCAGGCCGTGCTGTCCGGCGAGGCCGGCCTCTCGCCGAGTGTGCAGCGTCGTCTGCTGGAGCGCGTGACCGCGGGCCCGCCACCACTCCCGACGGCACCGGAGCCGCAACTGCCCGACGGCCTGACGCCACGTGAGCTGGAGGTGCTGGTGCTGATCGCGGAGGGCCTGTCCAATCTGGAGATCGCCCGCAGCCTGAACATCTCGCAGGCCACCGTGAAGAGCCACATCAACAACCTCTTCGCCAAGGCCGGAGTACGCGACCGGGCACAGGCCGTTCGCTACGCGTATGTTCGGGGCCTCGCACAGCCGCCCGGATGATCCGTCACCTGAAGAGGTGAAGACCGGCGAATGAAGTGCCCGGGATCTTCCCGATCTGCCCATTCTTGGGTACACGGCCGAAGTGGTCCGTGGACAAGGGGAGTTGTTCCGTGGAGAAGGAAGCAGGGCGTGAGGCCGCAGCGATGCGACTCGACGACCCGTGGTACGACGCGCTGGCCTCCGGATGGGGCGAGCTGGACGGTGCGGGGGGCTTCGCTCCCGCCGGACCACCCGGGCCCGTGGACCCGCGGCGCGGCCACAGCGCGGCCGACATCTATCTGGAGGTGCAGCGCAGCGAGGCATTCCAGGAGGTGCGTCGCCGGTACCGGCGGTTCGTCGTCCCCGCCAGCCTCGCCTTCCTCGCCTGGTACCTCGTCTACGTCGTAGCCGCGATCACCGCGCCCGGACTGATGGCCCGTCCGGTGGCGGGGGCGGTCAATGTGGCGATGGTCGCGGGGCTCGGGCAGTTCCTCACGACCTTTCTCCTCACCGGCGCGTACGCGCGCCACGCGCGGCTGCGCCGCGACCGGGCCGCACTCGAACTGCGCTGGGAGACACAGGAGATGACGAGGGGAGCCGGACGTTGAACGGGAACCATCAGACGCTGGCGCTCCTGCTGTTCAGCGCCTTCATCGCGGTGACGCTCGCCATCACCACCTGGGTGAGCCGTAACCGCCATGGCTCGGCTGAGGAGTTCTACGCGGGAGGTCGTCTGTTCTCCTCCATGGAGAACGGGTTCGCCATCGCGGGCGACTACATGTCGGCGGCCTCCTTCCTCGGCATCTCCGGTCTGATCGCCCTCTTCGGCTATGACGGCATGCTCTACTCGGTCGGCTTCCTCGTCGCCTGGCTCGTCGTGCTGCTGCTCGTCGCGGAACTGGTGCGAAACTGCGGTCGGTTCACGCTGGCCGACGTGGTGGCGGCGCGGATGGCGGAGCGCCCGGTCCGGATCGCGGCGGGCACTTCGTCCGTCACCGTCTCCGTGCTCTATCTGGTGGCGCAGATGGTGGGTGCGGGCAGCCTGGTCGCGCTGCTTCTCGGCGGTACGAGCGGCGCTGCCCGCTCCTGGACCGTCATCGGCGTCGGGGCACTCATGGTCATCTATGTGTCGCTCGGCGGGATGCGCGCCACCACCTGGATCCAGATCGTCAAGGCCGTTCTGCTGATGGCGGGAGCGGTCGTGCTCACCGTTCTCGTCCTGCTCCGCTTCCACGGCGATTTCAACGCCCTGCTCAACTCCGCCGCCGAACGGAGCGGGCACGGAAGCCGGTTCCTGGCGCCAGGTCTCCGGTACGGCGGATCATGGACCGCGCGCATCGACTTCGTCAGCCTGGGGCTGGCCCTGGTGCTCGGTACCGCCGGACTGCCGCACATCCTGTCGCGCTTCTACACCGTGCCCACCGCCCGTGCGGCCCGCCGTTCGGTCGTCTGGTCGATCGGGCTCATCGGCAGCTTCTACCTGATGACGATCGCGCTCGGGTTCGGGGCGGCCGCCCTGGTCGGTTCCGCCGATGTGCGGGCGTCCAACGCCGCGGGCAACACCGCGATCCCGCTGCTGGCCATGGAGCTGGGCGGCGGCGAGGGGTCCACCGGGGGAGCGATCCTGTTCGCCGTGGTCGCCGCGGTCGCCTTCGCGACCATCCTCGCGGTCGTCGCGGGAATCACCCTCGCCTCGTCCGCCTCCGTGGCCCACGACCTCTACGCCTCGATCAGGCGCCCGGGCTCCAAGCAGTACAGCGAGGTCGCCGTGGCCAGGGTGGCCGCGGCCGCGATCGGCGTGGCCGCCATCGGGCTCGGGCTGATCGCCCAGAACCTGAACGTGGCGTTCCTGGTGGGGCTCGCTTTCGCCGTCGCCGCCTCGGCCAACCTTCCGGTGCTCCTGTACTCCCTGTTCTGGCGGAACTTCACCACCCGGGGCGCGGTCTGGTCCGTCTACGGCGGGCTGATTCCGGCCGTGCTGCTGGTGCTGCTCTCCCCGGTCGTTTCCGGCAGCCCCGCCTCGCTCTTCCCGGACATCGACTTCCAGCTCTTCCCGCTGGAGAACCCCGGACTGGTCTCCATTCCCCTCGGCTTCCTGGCCGGCTGGGTCGGAACGGTCACCTCCACCGATCCGCCGGACGAGGCCAAGCACGCGGAGACCGAGGTCCGCGCACTGACCGGTGCGGGCGCGGTGTAGGTCCTGTCCGGCGGATCAGGCGACCGTCTGACCGGTGGCACGACCACTCGACGGTGATCAACGGGTCTGGACATCCATGAGCCGCCGGACACCCCCTGGCCGGGCGGGGGCCCGGGCGGGGTCAGGTCTGTGTGCCGGTGGACCAGGTGTAGCGGTGTTCCGGGCGGCCCGTCTCGCCGTACCGTAGCGTCAGCCGGACCCTGCCGGTCCGCTCCAGCAGCTTCAGATAGCGCTGGGCGGTCTGCCTGCTCATGCCGGCGCTCTCCGCGATCTCCTGCGCGGAGAGCGGCCCCTCCGCGCTGCGGAGCGCCTGCCTGACCAGTTCCGCCGTGGTCGGCGAGTGGCCCTTGGGCAGATCGGGCTCGCCCGCCGCCCACAGGGCGCCGAAGAGCCGGTCCACCTCGCCCTGTTCGGCCTCGCCGCCGCGTTCCAGGGTGTGGCGCAGTGCCGCGTACGCCTCCAGCTTGGTGCGCAGCCCCGCGTACGCGAACGGCTTCACCAGGTACTGCAGTGCGCCGTGCCGCATGGCCTCCTGCACGGTGGCGACATCGCGTGCCGCCGTCACCATGATCACGTCGGTGTGGTGGCCGCGCCTGCGCAACTCGCGCACCATGGCCAGGCCGTTGCGGTCGGGCATGTAGTGGTCCAGCAGCACCAGGTCCACGGGCCGGCTCTCGATCGTGGCGAGGGCCTCGGCGGCGGAGTGCGCCTGGGCGGTCACCCGGAATCCCGGCACCCTGGCGACATACGCCGCGTTGACCTTCGCGACCCGGATGTCGTCATCCACGACCAGGACCTCGATCACTGAGCTTCTCCCGCGATGCCGGTATTCGATTCGGTCATTTCCACTGTGTCGGTGAGGGCCTCCGGCAGTACGACGGTGAACTCGGCGCCGCCGTCCACGGCCTCGTCGACGCCGACGCTGCCACCCTGCCGTTGTGCCAGCCGCCGCACCAGGGCAAGGCCCAGGCCGCGCTTGCCGTGCGCCGGGACCTCCTTCGTCGACCAGCCCTCCGTGAAGATCGATTCACGCTGACCGGGCGGCACCCCGGGGCCGTTGTCGCTGACCCGCAGCACCACCGTACGGCCCTCGGCGCGCAGACCCACCTCGACCAGCGCACCGTCCGCACCGGCCGCCGCGTCCAGCGCGTTGTCCACCAGGTTGCCGACGACCGTGACCAGCCCGCGAGGATCGACCAGACGGTCCGGGAGCAACGTCCCCGGGGCCAGGCGCAGCGCGGCACCGCGCTCCGCCGCCACGGTCGCCTTGCCGACCAGGAGCGCGGCCAGCAGTGGATCGTGCACCTTCTCGGTGACCTGCTCGGCGGTCGCCCGGTGGACGCCCACGATCTCGGTGACGTACTCCATGGCGTCCTCGTGCATGTCCAGTTCCAGCAGCCCCAGGAGCGTGTGCATCCGGTTGGCGTGCTCGTGGTCCTGGGCCCGCAGCGCGTCGATCAGGCCGCGTGTCGAGTCGAGCTCGCGGCCCAGGTGTTCGAGTTCGGTGCGGTCGCGGAGGGTGGCGACGGCGCCGCCGTCGTCGGTCGGCATCCGGTTGGCGAGCAGGACCCGGGCACCCTGCACCGTCAGCAGATCGTCGCCGAGCACCCGGCCCGCCAGCACATCGGCGGTCCGGCCCGCGCCGAGCACGGCGTCCAGCGGGCGGCCCGCCGCATCGGGACCGAGGCCGAGCAGCCGCTGCGCCTCGTCGTTGAGCAGCCGGATCCGGCCCGTCCGGTCGAGTGCGACGACCCCTTCCCTGATGCCGTGCAGCATCGCCTCGCGCTCCGTGAGCAGCGCGGAGATGTCGGAGAACGCGAGGTCATGGGTCTGCCGCTGAAGACGCCGGGAGATCAGATAGGCGGCCAGCGCCCCGACGGCCAGCGCACCGCCCGCGTAGGCGAACAGCCCGGGAATCGCGGCGAGGAGCCGGGCGCGCACACTGTCGTACGCGATCCCGACGGAGACCGCGCCCACGATGTGCCGCGACTCGTCGCGCAGCGGCACCTTCCCGCGGGCGGAGCGGCCGAGCGTCCCGCTGTCGATCTCCATGACGTCGCGGCCCGCGAGGGCGTCGCTCGGGTCGGTGGAGACGACCTTGCCGATCTCGGCGGCGTCGGTGTGCGACCAGCGCACCCCGCGCCGGTCCATGACGACGACGTACTCGGCGCCGGTGGCACGTCGGACCCGCTCGGCCGCGGACTGCACGGGGCCGGTGGGGGACGGGTCCGTGGCGAGCAACGCCTCGGTGAGCTGCGGCTCGGCCGCCGTGCTCTGTGCGATGGCCAGGGCACGGCGCATCGCCTGGTCGTCGAGCTGGGCGCTGAGCGGTGCCAGGAAGAGGCCGGTGGCGAGCACGGTGACGCCGGTGGCGATGGCCAGCTGCATCAGCAGGACCTGGGAGAAGACCCGCTGCGGCCAGACGGACCGGCGTGCTCTCCTGGCAGTGGGCGGTGGGGCGCTCATCGTATGAACGGTAAAGGGCATTCCGGCGCTTTCCGAAATTCCCCTTGCGAATTCCCCTTGCGTGAATGCCCCTCGCGCGCTGCCGCCGCGGAGCGTCTATCGCGGCGGTGCGCCCGTGGCGGCGGGCAGTGGCTGCGGCGGCCGGGGCCCGGCGTACTGGCCGCTGGGGCGCATCCGCAGGGGCCGTTCGCCGTACTCCTCCAGGGCATGGGCGATCCAGCCGGCCGTGCGGGACACCGCGAACACCGTCTCACCGGCCTCCGCGGACATGCCGCAGGAGACCGAGAGCACGGCGAGCGCCAGGTCGACATTGGCGTGCAGGGGGGTGTGCCGGGCCGTCGTGGCGACCACGTCGCGTGCCGCGGCGAGCGCCGCTGCCGCCTGCGGCACCTGTGCGAGCAGGGCGAACAGCGCCCGCGCCCGCGGGTCCTCGGCGCTGTAGAGCCGGTGGCCGAGTCCGGGCACCCTGCGTCCGGTACGCAGATGGTCCGCGACCACAGGCACGGCGCTGCCCCGCTCCAGGACCTCGGTCAGCATCCGGTGCGCCAGCCCGCTCGCCGCCCCGTGCAACTGGCCCTCCAGGACACCGAGGCCCGCGGAGACCACCGCGTACGGATGGGCGCGGGCGGACGCGGCGACCCTGGCGGCCAGCGTCGAAGCCGCGAGGTCGTGGTCGATCAGCAGGGCGAGGGCGGTGTCCAGCGCGGCGATCGACGGTTCGTCGGCAGGTCGGGAAGTGAGTTTCGGCCACAGCTGCCGGGCCAGCCCGGCATCGCTCGCCTCCGCCGGCGCCTCGGCTGTCCCGGCCGCCGACGATGCGTCCGCGGCCCGGGGGAGTGCGCCGACCAGGGTCGGGACGAGGCTCCGCGCGGCGGCGAGCACCGCCTCGCGCGAGAGGTCGAACCGGAGCGGATCGGCGGTCGACGAGGCGACCACCGCCACCCGCAACCGGTCCGTCGAGCCACTGTGCGCGGGCAGCGCGCCGACCGCCCGGCGTGCCGCGGCCAGCGTCTCGTCCGGTGCCGTGAAGCGGACGCCGGGCCGCAGCTCGCCGGTCCAGAGCCACTCGGCGACCTCCTCGTAGGCGTACCGCCGGGCCAGCTCGACCGCGTCGACCCCGCGGAAGTAGTAGGCGTTGTCCTCGATCAGCGTGATGCCGGTGCGGAAGGCCAGGTCACCGGCAGCGGCGGGGGAGGGGGTCCGGCGGCCCGTGCGGCGGGCCAGCGCATCGACCTCGGCGGCGTCGAACGTGCTGCCGCGGCCGCCCGGGGCGCGGCTGCTGCTCAGCTGGCCCCGGCTGACGTACGCGTACACCGTCTCGGGCTTCACTCCGAGGCGTTCGGCCGTCTCCCGGGTGCTGAGCCGCTGCGGAGCCGTCGCCCCCGGACCGTTGCCGGACCCTGCTTGATCCTTCATGTCGCAACCGTATCCATATTGATTCAATCAACATTGACAGGATTACAGTCAAGCATGGAAGGTCGGAATCAATATCAATGAACCCACCGGAACATTCACGGAGGAAGAGATGCCGACCATGACCGGCGGAGCCCCGCTCGACGTACCCCGAGGTCTCGCGGGTGTCGTCGTCACCGACACGGCCCTCGGCGACGTACGGGGGCGCGAGGGCTTCTACCACTACCGGCAGTACTCGGCGATCGAACTGGCCCGGACCCGCAGCTTCGAGGACGTCTGGTATCTGATGTCCGAGGGGACGCTGCCCGACGCCGCGGCCCGTACCGAATTCGCCGCCCGCACCGCCGCGCTGCGCCGGCTGCCCGCCGGGGTCCGCGACGCGCTGCCCGCCATCGCACGCGCCGGCTCCGGACCCCTGGCCGGTCTGCGCACCGCCCTCTCGCTTCTCGGCGCCTCGGCGGGCTTCCGGCCGGTGTACGACATCGACACGGGCGACCGCCGCGCCGACGCATTGGCCGCCTGCGCCGCCGTCCCCACCGTGCTCACCGCCCTGCACCGCCTCGGCCGGGGCCTCGAACCGGTCGAACCGCGCGACGACCTGCCCCACGCCGCCAACTACCTCTACATGCTCACCGGCTCCGTACCGGACCCTGCCCGTGCCAGGGCCGTGGAGCAGTACCTGATCTCCACCGTCGACCACGGCTTCAACGCCTCGACGTTCACCGCCCGCGTCGTCGCCTCCACCGGGGCCGACCTGGCGGCCTGCCTGGTGGCGGCGGTCGGCGCGCTCTCCGGGCCGCTGCACGGCGGGGCCCCCAGCCGGGCGCTCGACACCCTGGACGCCATCGGCACCCCCGACCGCATCGACGGCTGGATCCGCGAACGGGTGCTCGCGGGCGAGCGGATCATGGGCTTCGGGCACCCCGTCTACCGCACCGAGGACCCCCGCTCACGGATGCTGCGGGGCATCGCCCAGGGTTTCGGCGGCCCGCTCGTCGACTTCGCCGTCGAGGTCGAGCGCCAGGTCGAGGCGATACTCGCCGAGCTCAAGCCGGGCCGGGAGCTGCACACCAACGTGGAGTTCTACACCGGAGTCGTCATGGAGCTGTGCGGGCTGCCGCGCGAGATGTTCACACCGACGTTCTGCGCGGCGCGGGCGGTCGGCTGGAGCGCCAATATCCTGGAGCAGGCGGAGGACTCGAAGATCATCCGCCCGGCGGCCCGCTACGTCGGTACACCCCCGCCCCAACCGGTCCCCATGCCCTGAGGTCCCCGAGAGAGGTCTCCGTTGAACGCGTCGTCCCCGCCCCGCAAGCAGCAGATCCCGGTCATCGTCCTCGCGGGGTTCCTGGGGTCGGGCAAGACGACACTGCTCAACCACCTCCTGCGCAACCGCGCGGGAAACCGGATCGGCGTGATCGTCAACGACTTCGGCGCCATCGAGATCGACGCCATGACGGTCTCCGGACAGGTCGGCTCCACGGTCTCACTGGGCAACGGCTGCCTGTGCTGCGCGGTCGACGCGAGCGAACTCGACACCTTCCTGGAGACGCTGACCGGGCCCGCCGCCCGTCTCGACGTGATCGTGATCGAGGCCAGCGGACTGGCCGAGCCGCAGGAACTCGTACGCATGATCCTCGCCAGCGAGAATCCGCACATCGTGTACGGGGGACTGGTCGAGGTCGTCGACGCCGCCGAGTTCGACGCCACCCGGGAACGCCATCCGGAGATCGACCGCCACCTCGCCGTCGCAGACCTCGTCGTCCTGAACAAGACCGACCGGGCCGGGAACGAGGAACAGACCCGCATCCAGGACGTCATCGCCGCGGCAGCCGCCCCCGGCCGCCCCGGGGCAGCCGTCATCCGCGCCACGTACGGACGCATCGACCCGGAGCTGCTCTTCGACCCGGCACTTCGGCCGGACGGCGAGGAGAAGGCCAGGCAGCTCACCTTCGAGGATCTGCTCCGGGACCGGAGCGAGGAGGAGGCGGGCGAGGGCGGGCACGCGCACCACCTGCACGCCGCGTACGACAGCGTGTCCTTCACCGCGGACGTGCCCATGAACCCCCGCCGGCTGATGGCGTTCCTCGGCTCCCGGCCGCAGGGCCTCTACCGGATCAAGGGGTTCGTCGACTTCGGCGTGGGCGACCGGGCCAACAAGTACGCCCTGCACGCGGTCGGCAGGTTCCTGCGGTTCGACCCGCAGCCCTGGGGGCGTGGCGAGCCACGCCGGACCCAGCTGGTGCTGATCGGCTCGGGCATCGCCCCCGACGCCCTGCACAAGGAGCTGGCCGACTGCCGCGAGAACGCCGCACCGGCCCCGGACGCGACGCAGGACGCCGCACACGAGCGAAGCATGTGGGGCGTCCTGCGGTACGTACAACGGCCCGACGACGCGTAGCACTCCGCCACGCGTCGCCCGGCCGACCGGCTACACCGGTCCCGCGACCACCGCGACCGGCTTGATCAGCGGCGTCCCCGAACCGTCGCGCCGGGGGTCCGGCGCCGGCAGCTCGCTCGGCATGCCGTTCTCCTGAGTGGCGCGGGCGGGCGTCTCACCCGCCCAGCCGAACACCAGCAGGTCCTCGCCCTTGAGGAACCGCTGGCAGCGCACCCCACCGGTGGCCCGGCCCTTGCGCGGGTACTGGTCGAACGGGGTGAGCTTGCACGTCAGCACCGAGTCGTCCAGTGTGCCGTGCGAGCCCGCGACGGTGAACACCACCGCGTCCGCGGCCGGATCCACCGCCGTGAACGAGATCACCTCGGCGTCCGCCGTGAGCTTGACCCCCGCCATGCCACCGGCGGGACGGCCCTGCGGCCGCACCTGCGCCGCCGGGTAGCGCAGCAGCTGCGCGTCGGACGTGATGAAGACCAGATCCTCCTCGCCGGTCCGCAGCTCGGCGGCGCCGACGATCCGGTCACCGTCCTTGAGGGTGATGACCTCCAACTCGTCCTTGTTGGCCGGGTAGTCCGGCACCACTCGCTTCACGACGCCCTGGAGGGTGCCGATCGCCAGGCCTGGGGAGGCCTCGTCGAGCGTGGTGAGACAGACGACGGACTCGTCGCTCTCCAGCGTGAGGAACTCCGCGACCATCGCCCCGCCCGACAGACTGGGCGCCGCATGGGTGTCCGGCAGCTGGGGCAGATCGATCACCGCGAGCCGCAGCAGCCGGCCCGTCGACGTCACCACGCCGACATCGCCGCGGGCCGTCGCCGGCACCGCCGAAACGATCACGTCGTGCTTGGCGCGCTTGGCGTCCTCGGCGAGCACGATCGGCTCGTCATTGGCGGTACGGGCCAGCAGACCGGTCGACGACAGCAGCACCCGGCACGGGTCGTCGGCGACCTCCAGCGGCACCGAGGCGACCTGCGAACCGGCCGACTCCAGCAGCACCGTGCGCCGGTCGGTGCCGAACTTCTTGGCGACCGCGGCCAGTTCCGAGGAGACCAGCTTGCGCAGCTCGGTGTCCGACTCGAGGATGGCGGTCAGCTCGTCGATCTCGCTGTTGAGCCGGTCCCGCTCGCTCTCCAGCTCGATCCGGTCGAACCGGGTCAGCCGGCGCAGCGGGGTGTCCAGGATGTACTGCGTCTGGATCTCGCTCAGCGAGAAGCGCTCGATGAGCCGCTCCTTCGCCTGCGCCGAGTTGTCACTGGACCGGATGATCCGGATGACCTCGTCGATGTCGATCAGCGCGACGAGCAGGCCCTCGACCAGATGCAGCCGGTCGCGGCGCTTGCCCCGGCGGAACTCGCTGCGCCGGCGCACCACGTCGAAGCGGTGGTCGAGATAGACCTCCAGGAGCTCCTTGAGCCCCAGCGTGAGCGGCTGACCGTCGACCAGCGCCACGTTGTTGATGCCGAAGGACTCCTCCATCGGCGTCAGCTTGTAGAGCTGCTCCAGCACCGCCTCCGGCACGAAGCCGTTCTTCACCTCGATGACCAGGCGCAGGCCGTGCTCGCGGTCGGTCAGGTCCTTCACGTCCGCGATGCCCTGGAGCTTCTTCGCCGAGACCAGGTCCTTGATCTTGGCGATCACCTTCTCCGGGCCGACGGCGAAGGGCAGTTCGGTGACGACCAGGCCCTTGCGGCGGGCCGTCACATTCTCCACCGAGACGGTCGCGCGGATCTTGAACGTGCCGCGGCCGCGGGCGTACGCGTCCTTGATGCCGCCCAGGCCCACGATCCGGCCGCCGGTGGGCAGGTCGGGACCGGGCACGAACCGCATCAGGGTCTCCAGGTCCGCGCCCGGATGCTTGATCAGGTGCCGGGCGGCGGCGATGACCTCGCCCAGATTGTGCGGCGGCATATTGGTCGCCATGCCGACCGCGATCCCGGACGACCCGTTGACCAGGAGGTTGGGGTACGCGGCGGGGAGAACGGTCGGTTCCGTCTCCTGGCCGTCGTAATTCGACTGGAAAGCGACGGTGTCCTCGTCGATCGACTCCGTCATCAGTGACGTCGCGTCGGCCATCCGGCACTCGGTGTACCGCATGGCGGCCGGCGGGTCGTCGTTTCCGAGCGAGCCGAAGTTGCCGTGGCCGTCGACCAGGGGGAGCCGCATGGAGAACGGCTGCGCCAGACGGACCAGCGCGTCGTAGATCGACGCGTCGCCGTGCGGGTGCAACTTACCCATGACCTCGCCGACGACGCGGGCACACTTCACGAAGCCGCGATCGGGGCGCAGGCCCATCTCGTTCATCTGGTACACGATGCGGCGGTGCACCGGCTTCATGCCGTCGCGGGCGTCGGGCAGGGCCCGTGAGTAGATCACCGAGTACGCGTACTCGAGGAAGGAGCCCTGCATTTCGTCGACGACGTCGATGTCGAGGATCTTCTCCTCGAAGTCGTCCGGCGGCGGGGTCTTCGTGCTGCGGCGGGCCATCGCTGCTGCGACTCCTTCACGGATTCTGTTCGGGCAACCTCAGGTTCTGACGCGGACCATTGTGGACCGCCGCGCTGACATCGCCGACCTCGACCCGTCCCAAGAGACGTTCCGGGCCCCGGTCGAGGCGCTTTCGCGCCCCGCCGCGCGGGGGATGCGTCCCCCTTTCACGCGAACTTCCGGGTTACGGGAACTTCGCCACGTGCCCGTGCGCTTGCCTAAGGTGGCAGGTCTCGCAGGAAATCCAGTATCGCGATCGAAGGGACGTACATGCCCATGGGTCACACGGCCACCGCTCAGGCCGGCTCCGGCGGCTTGACAGCGACCGAGCACCGCCTGGCCAACGGCCTGCGCGTGGTGCTCTCCGAGGACCATCTGACCCCGGTCGCCGCGGTCTGCCTCTGGTACGACGTCGGCTCGCGCCACGAGGTCAAGGGACGCACCGGGCTGGCTCACCTCTTCGAGCACCTGATGTTCCAGGGCTCCGGTCAGGTCAAGGGGAACGGCCACTTCGAGCTGGTGCAGGGGGCCGGCGGCTCGCTCAACGGGACCACCAGCTTCGAGCGCACCAACTATTTCGAGACCATGCCCACGCACCAGCTGGAGCTGGCTCTGTGGCTCGAAGCCGACCGGATGGGCTCGCTGCTCGCCGCGCTCGACGAGGAGTCCATGGAGAACCAGCGCGACGTCGTCAAGAACGAGCGCCGCCAGCGCTACGACAACGTCCCGTACGGCACGGCGTTCGAGAAGCTGACGGCACTGGCCTACCCCGAGGGCCACCCGTACCACCACACCCCGATCGGCTCGATGGCCGACCTGGACGCCGCGACCCTGGAGGACGCGCGCACCTTCTTCCGTACGTACTACGCGCCCAACAACGCGGTGCTCTCGGTGGTCGGCGACATCGACCCCGAGCAGACCCTCGCCTGGATCGAGAAGTACTTCGGCTCCATCCCGTCCCACGACGGCAAGCAGCCGCCGCGCGACGGCACGCTCCCGGAGGTCATCGGCGAGCAGCTGCGCGAGGAGGTGCGCGAGGAGGTCCCGGCGCGGGCGCTGATGGCCGCCTACCGGCTGCCGCACGACGGCACCCGCGAGTGCGACGCGGCGGACCTCGCGCTGACCGTGCTCGGCGGCGGCGAGTCGTCGCGGCTGCACAACCGCCTGGTCCGCCGTGACCGTACGGCCGTGGCGGCCGGGTTCGGGCTGCTGCGGCTGGCCGGCGCGCCCTCGCTGGGCTGGCTGGACGTCAAGATGTCCGGCGGTGTCGAGGTGCCGCAGGTCGAGGCCGCGGTCGACGAGGAGCTCGCCCGGTTCGCCGCCGACGGCCCCACGCCCGAGGAAATGGAACGCGCGCAGGCCCAGTTGGAGCGCGAGTGGCTGGACCGCCTCGGTACGGTCGCCGGCCGCGCCGACGAACTGTGCCGGTTCGCCGTGCTGTTCGGTGACCCGCAGCTCGCCCTGACCGCCGTTCAGCGGGTGCTCGACGTCACGGCGGAGGAGGTGCAGGCGGCCGCCAAGGCCCAGCTGCGCCCCGACAACCGCGCGGTGCTGGTCTACGAGCCGGTCGAACCGGCCGAACCCGCGGACGCGGCGGACACCGACGAGACCGACACCGACGCGCACGAAGGGGCGGACCAGTGACCGACGCCGCCGCGACTGGAGTTTCGATGCAGTACCACCCGCAGCCGGCCCCCGGCACCGCCCGCCCCTGGGCCTTCCCCGCGCCCGAGCGCGGCGCCCTGCCCAATGGCCTCACGGTGCTGCGCTGCCACCGTCCCGGCCAGCAGGTCGTGGCGGTCGAGATCTTCCTCGACGCCCCGCTGGACGCCGAGCCCGAGGGCCTCGACGGCGTGGCCACGATCATGTCGCGGGCGCTGAACGAGGGAACCGACAAGCACACCGCCGAGGAGTTCGCCGCCGAGCTGGAGCGCTGCGGCGCCACCCTCGACGCGCACGCCGACCACCCGGGTGTCCGGGTCTCCCTGGAGGTCCCCGCCTCCCGGCTGGCCAAGGCCCTCGCGCTGGTCGCCGAGGCACTGCGGGCGCCCGCCTTCGCCGAGAGCGAGATCGAGCGGCTGGTACGCAACCGGCTCGACGAGATCCCGCACGAGCAGGCCAACCCGGCCCGGCGTGCCGCCAAGCAGCTCTCCAAGGAGCTGTTCCCGGCCACGGCGCGGATGTCGCGCCCGCGCCAGGGCACCGAGGAGACGGTGGAGCGGATCGACGCGGCGGCCGTGCGCGCCTTCTTCGACGCCCACATCAGGCCGTCCACGGCGATCGCCGTGGTCGTCGGGGACCTCACCGGCATCGACCTGGACGCCCTGCTCGCCGACACCCTCGGCGACTGGTCCGGGGACACCGCCGCGCCGCGCCCCGCCCCGCCGATCACCGCAGACGACACCGGCCGGGTGGTCATCGTCGACCGTCCGGGCGCGGTGCAGACCCAGCTGCTGATCGGCCGGATCGGCGCCGACCGGCACGACAGCGTGTGGCCGGCCCAGGTGCTCGGCACGTACTGCCTGGGCGGCACCCTCACCTCCCGGCTCGACCGGGTGCTGCGCGAGGAGAAGGGCTACACGTACGGCGTGCGGGCCTTCGCCCAGGTGCTGCGGTCCTCGGCCCCGGACTCCGCCTCGGGGGCGACCGGTGCCGCGATGCTCGCCATCAGCGGCTCGGTGGACACCGAGTCCACCGAGCCTGCGCTCAAGGACCTGTGGACGGTCCTGCGGACCCTGGCGGCCGAGGGCCTGACCGACGAGGAGCGCGAGACGGCCGTGCAGAACCTCGTGGGGGTGGCACCCCTGAAGTTCGAGACGGCGGCCTCCGTCGCGGGCACCCTCGCCGACCAGGTCGAGCAGCACCTGCCGGACGACTACCAGGCGCAGCTGTACGCCCGGCTCGCGGAGACCGGCACGGTCGAGGCGACCGCGGCGGTCGTCAACGCCTTCCCGGGTGACCGGCTGGTCACGATCCTCGTCGGCGACGCGGCCCGGATCGAGGAGCCCGTCCGGGCCCTGGGCATCGGAGAGGTGTCGGTGGTCACCGGCTGACGACCGGACCGCCGCGGCGCGTCCCGCCCCGGCATTTATCCGTATATCGGGACAAAGGGAAGGCCTCCGCGAGTGCGATCTCGCCGGGGTCTTCCTTTTTGTCCGTTCTGATGGGGAGGTTGCCTGTCTGCCCTGTGGGATGCGCTACAAAATGGCCTGTCCGTTTGGTGAATGAAAGCGCCCCCGCTTAGCGTCGGCTCGGCTGCCCGTCACTCGTATGCCGCATCCGCGACATACCGGACAGTCATCGCCGAGTCCCCGTCAGGCGCGAGCCTGGGGAGCCGGGGACCCACGCAGTCCCTGGGGTGAATCGGACGCCTGAGCCCGGATGGGCCGGGGCGCCCGTAGGAGACCTTCCTGCTCCGAACCCGTCAGCTAACCCGGTAGGCGAGAAGGAAGGAAAGGACCAGCCACTCCATGGCGTTCACCCGTGCCACCGGGAAGCACCGTGCCCCGAGCCGACTGACGCGCGGCAGCGCGAAGGCCGTCGGCGTCGCGGCTCTGGCCACCACCGGCGTCATCGGCGGCCTGGCCGCTCCCGCCTTCGCGGCGGACTCCGACGCACCCTCCGTGAGCGATACCGGCCTCAACCAGGTCATCGCCATCGACAAGACCCTCGCCGAGCGGATCGACGCCCAGGCCGACGCCCAGCAGCACCAGGCCGACGTCGCGGCGAAGGCCAAGGCCGAGGCCCACCGGAAGGCCGAGGCCAAGAAGAAGGCCGAGGCGAAGGCCAAGGCAGCGGCGAAGGCCAAGGCCGAGGCCAAGCGCGCCGCCGAGGCCCGTGCCGAGAAGGCCCGCGCCGCCCGGTCCGCCGAGCGCACCCGCCTGGGCTCCTTCCAGCTCCCGGTCGCCGGCTCGTACGTGAGCACCGGCTACAAGTCCAGCGGCTCGCTCTGGTCCTCCGGCAGCCACTCCGGCATCGATTTCCACGCCGCCTCCGGCAGCTCCGTCGTCGCCGTCGGCGCCGGCACGGTCGTCGAGGCCGGCTGGGGCGGCGCGTACGGCAACAACATCGTGCTCCGGATGACGGACGGCACGTACACGCAGTACGGCCATCTCTCCTCGATCGGCGTCTCCGTCGGCCAGAGCGTCGGCGCGGGCCAGCAGATCGGCCTCTCGGGCTCGACCGGCAACTCCACCGGACCGCACCTCCACTTCGAGGCCCGGACGACCCCGTCGTACGGCTCCGACATGGACCCGGTCGCGTATCTGCGCGCCCACGGCGTCCGCGTCTGACCGACGCCCCACCGCACCATCTCGTCGAAGGCCCCGGCAACGCGCCGGGGCCTTCGGCATGCCCGCCGCCCCGACCCCTGGAGACGACTGGCCGCCGAACCGTCCCGCGGCCAAAAGATATTCATGAATTCCCGCCCGGCATCGGAAATGCGGCCGTATTGCAATAGAGTCTCGGAACAGGCGTCGGCTGGCCGCGATTAGCGGTGATCGAGACGGAGGTTCGGACATGCGCATTCCGGCGCATTCGGTATGCACGGCAATCCGTGACGACATCGTCTCCGGTGTCTTCGCACGCGGCAGCCGGCTCACGGAGGAGCTGCTGGCCCGCCGTTACGGGGTCTCCCGCGTCCCGGTACGGGAGGCGCTGCGCACCCTGGAGTCCGAGGGCTTCGTGGTCACCCGGCGGCACGCGGGCGCCTGTGTCGCCGAGCCCACCGAGCTGGAGGCGGCCGACCTCCTGGAGGTCCGCACACTGCTGGAGCCCCTGGGCGCCGCCCGCGCCGCGCAACGCCGCACCGAGGCACACCTCAAGGTGCTCCGCGGCCTCGTGCGGCTCGGCCAGGACCGGGCCCGGCGCGGCGAGGGCGACGACCTGGGCTCGCTGGGCGGCTGGTTCCACGAGACGCTGGCGCAGGCCTCCGGCAGCCCCGGCCTGATCGCGCTGCTCACCCAGCTGCGGCACAAGATCGACTGGATGTACGCGGTCGAGCAGCCCGCCCGGCCGGTGGATTCCTGGGCCGAGCACGGGGCGATCGTGGACGCGGTGGCACGCGGCGACGCGGAACGGGCCAGGGCGCTGGCCGCCCATCACGCGGAACGGGCCGCGGCCGCGCACCGGCCGCGACGGCGGCCCGGCGTGTCCGGGGCCGGCCGGGTGAGGGCCTCGCAACATTCCGTAAACACCGCGGGTGTCCGGCATTAACAATCGCGCCGTATACAAAGAGGAGCCATTGTGCGGGGCGCGTCGCGGGCGGTCAAAATTCTACCCGGCCTGAATTCTGCCCTGCTCGAATTCAGCGCACCTGGATTTCGTATGCCTGAATCCCGGACGCCGATTTTTCCAGCAGGCACCGGAAAACAAAAGAGCCGCGGCCCCGGTTCAGGGTGCCACGGCTCTCTCGCGGAAAATGGTTCAGACGGTCTCCGGGAGCTCTTCGAGCCCCTCGGCGACCAGCTTCGCCAGACGGTCCAGGGCGGCTTCGGAGTCGTCGGCCTCGGAAGCGAGCACGATCTCCTCGCCACCCTGCGCGCCGAGGCCGAGGACCGCGAGCATGGAAGCGGCGTTCACCGGGTTGCCGTCGGCCTTGGCGATCGTCACGGGGACGCCGGAAGCCGTGGCGGCACGGACGAAGATGGAAGCGGGGCGGGCGTGCAGGCCCTCGGCCCAACCGACGTTGACGCGGCGCTCAGCCATGGTTCTGCCCTTCACGAATCAACAGTTGTCTAGACCAGTCTCTCACGCGGTGCGCAGTGCTCCGGCCGACCCGGGAACAGCCCGTAACGCCTGCGGACCCGCCGATCGGCCCTCTCAGACTGCCCCGGCCCCGAGACCTACGCGACCGCTGACGGAGCCGTACTCTTTGCCCATGCAGCCCGTGCCGGAGCAGAGTCCGCATCACGCTTATCCCGACCACTGGGAAGCGGACGTGGTGCTCCGCGACGGAGGCACCGCGCGCATCAGGCCCATCACCACGAACGATGCCGAACGGCTGGTCAGCTTCTACGAGCAGGTCTCCGACGAGTCGAAGTACTACCGGTTCTTCGCCCCGTACCCGCGGCTGTCCGACCGGGACGTGCACCGCTTCACCCATCACGACTACGTCGACCGGGTGGGGCTCGCCGTCACGGTCGGCGGCGAGTTCATCGCGACCGTGCGCTACGACCGGATCGACGAGCGGGGCAGGCCCGCCTCCGCCCCCGCCGACCAGGCCGAGGTCGCCTTCCTCGTCCAGGACGCGCACCAGGGCCGGGGTGTGGCCTCGGCGCTCCTCGAACACATCGCGGCCGTCGCCCGCGAGCGCGGCATCCGCCGCTTCGCCGCCGAGGTGCTGCCCGCCAACAACAAGATGATCAAGGTGTTCCGGGACGCCGGTTACACCCAGCAGCGCAGTTTCGAGGACGGTTCCGTCCACCTCACCCTGGACCTCGAACCGACCGCCGAGTCCCTCGCCGTCCAGCGCGGCCGTGAACAGCGGGCGGAGGCACGGTCCGTGCAGCGCCTGCTGGCCCCCGGCTCGGTCGCCGTCATCGGCGTCGGCCGGACCCCCGGCGGAGTCGGCCGCACGGTCCTGCGCAACCTCCTCGGAGCCGGCTTCACCGGCCGCACGTACGCCGTGAACCGCGCCTTCGCCGCCGACCAGGTGACCGTCGACGGTGTCCCCGCCCACCGCTCGATCGGCGAGATCGACGAGCCGGTCGACCTCGCGGTCGTCGCCGTCCCCGCCGACCGGGTCCCGGAAGCCGTCGCGGACTGCGGCGAGCACGGCGTCCAGGGCCTGGTGGTGCTCTCCGCCGGATACGCCGAATGGGGCGCCGAGGGCCGGGAACGGCAGCGCGAACTGGTCCGGCAGGCCCGTTCGTACGGTATGCGGATCATCGGTCCGAACGCCTTCGGCGTGATCAACAACGCCGAAACGGTCCGGCTGAACGCCTCGCTCGCCCCCGAGCCGCCCGCCCCCGGACGCATCGGCCTGTTCACCCAGTCCGGAGCGATCGGCATCGCGCTGCTCTCCGGGCTCTACCGGCGCGGCGCGGGCCTGTCCACCTTCATCTCCGCGGGCAACCGTGCCGACATCTCGGGCAACGACTTCCTCCAGTACTGGTACGAGGACCCCGACACCGACGTCGCCCTGCTGTACCTGGAATCGCTCGGCAACCCCCGCAAGTTCACCCGCCTCGCGCGGCGCACCGCGGCGGTGAAGCCGGTGGTCGTGGTGAAGGGCGCCCGGCACAGCGGTTCCACCCCGCCCGGCCACGCGGTGCCGGTCAGCCGGATCCCGGACGCGACGGTCTCGGCGCTGATGCGGCAGGCGGGCGTGATCAGGGTCGACACGGTGACCGAGATGGTCGACGCGGGGCTCCTCCTCGCCGACCAGCCGCTCCCGGCCGGCCCCCGGGTCGCGATCCTCGGCAACTCCGAGTCGCTCGGTCTCCTCACGTACGACGCCTGCCTCGCCGAGGGGCTGCGCCCGCGCCCGCCCCTCGACCTCACCACCGCCGCCACCCCGCAGGACTTCAGGAACGCGCTCGCCGAGGCCCTGGCCGACGACGGCTGCGACTCGGTGGTGGTGACGGCGATCCCGTGGGTCGGCGAGGACGGCGAGGCGGAATCGGGCGACGGAGAGGTGCTCGCGGCCGCCCTGCACACGGCCGCCGCCGCGGGCCCGGCCAAGCCGGTGGCCGTCGTGCACGTCGAGATCGGCGGGCTGGCCGAGGCCCTCGCCGCGGCCACCAGCACGGTCGCCCTGCCACGCCCCCCGGCACAGCCCGCCCCGGCCGCGAGCCCCACACACACCGGAGCCACCACCCCGCCCGGCCCCGGAGCCACCACCCCGCCCGACCCCGGCCCGGCGCCCACGACCCCCGTCACCGGCGCCCCCGGCACCCGCAACGGCCGGATCCCCGCCTATCCCGCGGCCGAACGGGCGGTGCGCGCGCTGGCCGAGGCGGTGCGGTACGCGCAGTGGCGACGGCAGGCCGCCGTGCCCGGCAAGGTGCCCGAGTTCCTCGACGACACCATCGACGAGCCCGGCACCGCCGGACTCATCGACACCCTTCTCGGCCCCGACCCCGACCCGAGGGGCCTCCAGCTCGCCCACGACCAGGCCCGCGAGCTCCTGGGCCGCTACGGCATCACCGTGCGGCCGACGCTCCCGGCGCCCGACCCGGACGCGGCCGTCGCGGCGGCGGCCCGGCTCGGCTACCCCGTGGCGCTCAAGACCACCGCGCCGCACCTGCGCCACCGCGCCGATCTCGGCGGTGTCCGGCTCGACCTCGCCAACGAGACCGCGCTGCGTCGGGCGTACGGCGAACTGACCGAACTGCTCGGCAAGCCCGCCGAACTCCAGCCGGTGGTCCAGGCCATGGCGCCCCGCGGCGTCGACACCGTCGTACGGGCCACGATCGACCCGGCGGCCGGCGCCGTGCTCTCCTTCGGGCTCGCGGGAGCGCCCTCCGAACTCCTCGGCGACACCGCCCACCGCCTCGTCCCGGCCACCGACCGCGACGCCGCCGAGCTGATCCGGTCCATCCGGGCGGCCCCGGTGCTGTTCGGCTGGCGCGGTGCGGCGCCGGTGGACACCGCATCCCTCGAAGAGCTGCTGCTGCGGGTCTCCCGGCTGGTCGACGACCACCCCGAGGTGGTCTCCATCGCGCTGGAACCGGTCGTGGTCGCCACCCACGGGCTCACCGTCCTCGGTGCGGCCGTCCGCCTCTCGCCGCCCCCGGCCCGCACCGACCTCGGCCCCCGCCGCCTCCCCAACTACTGACGCCGGCGAAGGCGGGCCCCGTCACGCCCGCGGGCCGGGTCCGCCCTGCCGTACAACGTCCCCGGCAGTCATCCGCCCCCCGTAGGATGGTCCTCATGGCAAAGACCGGTACGACGACCCAGGGGCTGCGCGCGGCGATCGAGCGCAGTGGCTACTACCCGGCCCTCGTGGCCGAGGCGGTGGAGGCCGCCGTGGGCGGTGAGCCGGTCGCTTCGTACCTGGTGCACCAGGAGACCACCTTCGACTCCAACGAGGTGCGCCGCCACGTCACGGTCCTGGTCCTGACGGACAACCGTTTCATCGTCAGCCACACCGACGAGCAGAACGCCGACACCAGCTCCCCGACCCCGTACGCCACCACCTCCACGGAGTCGGTCAAGCTCGACCGGATCTCCTCGGTCGTGGTCAGCCGGGTCGTCGCCAACCCCGAGAAGTACGTACCGGGCACGCTGCCCCGCGAGGTCGTCCTCACCATCGGCTGGGGCGCGGTCTCCCGGATCGACCTGGAGCCGGCCGCCTGCGGCGACCCCAACTGCGAGGCCGACCACGGCTACACCGGCAACTCCACCGCCGACGACCTGAGCCTGCGGGTCAGCGAGGCCGGTGACGGCCCGGACACCGTGCGCCAGACCCTCGCCTTCGCCCAGTCGCTCTCCGAGGCCACGGCCGCGACCGCGGCGACCGGCCGCTGATGGCGCAGCCGGCCTGGCAGGATCCCGTTCCGCTCTCCGTCGACAGCGCCCCGGTGCCGGAGTACGGCAGCGGATCGCTCGCCGATCTGCTGCCCACGCTCGCCGCCGGACAGGGCGTCGCCGGCTTCACCGCGGCGATCCCCGAACTCACCCCCGCCGACCGGAACTGCGTGTTCCTGATCGACGGCCTCGGCTGGGAGCAGATCAAGGCCCACCCCGACGAGGCACCGTTTCTGCACTCCCTGCTCCCCACCTCGCGCGGCGGCACCGGCCGCCCGATAACGGCGGGCTTCCCGGCCACCACGGCGACCTCGCTCGCCTCGGTGGGCACCGGGCTGCCACCCGGGGAGCACGGCCTGCCCGGCTACAGCGCACGCAATCCGGAGACCGGCGAGCTGATGAACCAGCTCCGCTGGAAGCCCTGGACCTCCCCGAAGGTCTGGCAGCCGTACCCGACCGTGTTCCAGCTCGCCGACGCCGCGGGCGTGCGCACCGCCCAGGTCTCCGCCCCCGCCTTCGAGCAGACCCCGCTCACCAAGGTCGCGCTCAGCGGCGGCTCGTTCCTGGGCCGGCTCACCGGCGAGGAGCGGATGGACATCGCCGCCGAACGGCTCGCCATGGGCGACCGGTCGCTCGTCTACACGTACTACAGCGAGGTCGACGGCAAGGGCCACCGCTTCGGCGTCGACTCCGACGCCTGGCGCGGACAGCTGATGTACGTGGACGGACTGGCGCGGCGCCTGGCCGAACAGCTCCCGCCCCGCTCGGCGCTGTACATCACCGCCGACCACGGCATGATCGACATCCCGTTCGACGAGCAGTCCCGGATCGACTTCGACGAGGACTGGGAGCTGCGCGCGGGCGTCGCCCTGCTCGGCGGCGAGGGCCGGGCCCGTCATGTGTACGCCGTCCCGGGCGCCGAGAACGATGTGCTGACCGTCTGGCAGGAAGTGCTCGGCGAGCAGTTCTGGGTGGCGAGCCGGGACGAGGCGATCGCGGCCGGCTGGTTCGGCCCGAAGGTCGACGAACGGGTCCGCGGCAGGATCGGCGACGTCGTCGCGGCGGCCCACGACGACGTGGTGATCACCGCTTCCGTCAATGAGCCGCACGAGTCCGCGATGGTCGGCATGCACGGCTCGATGACCCCCGTCGAGCAGCTCGTCCCGCTCCTCGAAGTACGCTCGTAACCGCGTTTCTCCCCACATCCCTTCCCTTGCCCGAAAGGTGCTCGACCCCTCATGCCCGAGCTTGTGTTCTTCTCCGGAACGATGGACTGCGGAAAGAGCACACTGGCGCTCCAGATCGGCCACAACCGTTCGGCACGCGGCCTGCAGGGCGTGATCTTCACCCGCGACGACCGGGCGGGGGAGGGCAAGCTCTCCTCGCGCCTGGGACTGGTCACCGACGCCGTCGAGGCCGACGAGGGCATGGACCTGTACGCCCATCTCGTCGACCGGATAAGCCGGGGCGGCCGGGCGGACTACGTGATCGTGGACGAGGCGCAGTTCCTGGCCCCCGTCCAGATCGACCAGTTGGCGCGCATCGTCGACGACCTCGACCTGGACGTCTTCGCGTTCGGCATCACCACCGACTTCCGGACCAAGCTGTTCCCCGGCTCCCAGCGGCTGATCGAGCTGGCCGACCGGGTGGAGACGCTCCAGGTCGAAGCGCTCTGCTGGTGCGGCGCACGGGCCACGCACAATGCCCGGACGGTCGGCGGCGAGATGGTCGTCGAAGGCGCCCAGGTGGTCGTGGGCGACGTCAACCAGCAGGCGGGCGAGGTCGGTTACGAGGTGCTGTGCCGGCGTCACCACCAGCGCAGGACCACCAGCGCCACCGCCCGCGCGGGCGCCCTGTCGCCGGACGTGCTGCCCGTCACCTCCGCCTGAACCGCCCGTCGGCCACCCGTGTCCCGCTGCTTAGGATGAGGCCGTGAACACGGTGAGCGCGGAAGAGGACGACTCCGGACCGGGCCCGCTGGGCAAGGTGCAGCCCAGACAGCTGATCGTGACCGTCTACGGGCTGTACGCGCGCGACACCGACGGCTGGATGTCGGTGGCCTCGCTGATCCAGCTGCTCGCCGACCTCGGCGTCGAGGCACCGACCGTACGCTCCTGCGTCTCCCGGCTGAAGCGGGCCGGACTGCTCGAAGCCCGGACGGTGTCCGGAGCGGCCGGATACCGGATCTCGCCCGAGACCGAGCGGATGCTGCGCGACGGCGATCCGCGCATCTTCGCCGCCCGGCGGGCCACCGTCGACGAGGGCTGGGTACTGGTCGTCTTCTCGGTGCCCGAGTCCGAGCGCGCCAGGCGGCACACCCTGCGCACCCAGCTCACCCGGCTCGGCTTCGGTTCGGTGTCCGCCGGTGTGTGGATCGCACCGGGGCATGTGCACGACGAGGCGGAGTCCATGCTGGCCAGACACGGCCTGCGCTCGTACGCCGACCTCTTCCGGGCCGACTACCTGTCGGCCGGCGGGGGCGACGGCGGCGAACTCGCCGCGAAGGTCCGCTCCTGGTGGGACACCGCCCGGCTGCAACGGCTGTACGTCGAATTCCTCGCCGCGCACCGCCCGGTGGCCGAGCGGATCGCGAAGGGTCCGGGGGTGACGGACCGGGAGGCGTTCACGACGTACATCAGGGTCCTCACCGACTGGCGACGGCTGGTCTACCTGGATCCCGGTGTCGCGCGTGAACTGCTGCCCGCCGAGTGGAGCGGAACCCACGCGTCCGAACTCTTCGACGAGATGCACGCCCGGCTGGCCGGCCCGGCCCACCGGCACGTCGAACGGGTCCGGACCGGCTGAGAGCCCGCCGCCGGCCGTCGCCGCTCAGCCGACGGCCGACCGGACGATCGTGAACGCCGCACCCTCCGGGTCCGCCACGGTCGCCACCCGGCCACCCGACCCCTCCCGGGGCGGCTGCAGGATGTACCCGCCCAGCTCCACCACCCGCCGGGCGGCCTCGTCGGTGTCGGAGACCTCGAAGTACGTCATCCAGTGCGGGCCCCGGTCGCGCGGCAGGGCATGGCCGACACCGTGCAGCGACGCCACCGGCCGGCCCTCCAGATGCAGGGTCTGGTAGTCGAAGTCGGCCGAGACGACCGCCTCCGCCTCGTAGCCGAAGACCGTCTGGTAGAACTTGCAGACCGTCGCGGTCTCCCGGGTCACCAGCTCGTTCCAGACCGGCGTGCCGGGGGCACCGGCGAGCGCGGTACCGACATGCGCGGCGGCCTGCCAGACCCCGAAGACCGCACCGCCGGGGTCGGAGGCGATGGCGAGCCGGCCCGCCTCGCCCGCGTCGAGCGGCCCCACGGCGACCGTGCCCCCGCAGGACCGGATGGTCTCCGCCGTGAGATCCGCGTCGTCGGTGGCCAGATAGGTGGTCCAGGCGACCGGCAGATGCCGGTCCGGTGGCAGCTGTCCGATGCCCGCCACCACTTTTCCGTCGAGCAGCGCCCGGACGTACGGACCCAGCTGGTCCGGACCCGGCACGAATTCCCAGCCGAACAGATCGGCGTAGAAGTCCTGGGTCGTGCTCATGCCGTGCACGATCAGACTCACCCAGCAAGGTGTTCCGGGCGTACGCGGGGCGGCAGCCTGGGTCATCGTCACTCTCTCTTCGGACCATCGGGGTGGCCGTACGGGGGAAAACGGGGCCGGCTCGCCGTCGTGCGGTACGGGATGTGTACGCCCCGTGCAGATGTTGGCACCACCCGGCGCACGAAGTGCTCCGGCCGCGCCGCACTTTCCGGATCTCGACGGAGGGAGACCGGTTTGCTGCGGTGCACCCGTTTCGATGGTGTTACGGGTGGGGTGCCTCCTGCGCGAGGATGGCACCCATGAAGCCCATCATCACCGCATCGGAATACGTGAGCGAGTCGGCGGGGCCACGTCCGCCGGTGCTCCTGGACGTACGTTGGCAGCTGGGCGGCCCGAACGGGCGGCCCGAGTACGAGGCCGGGCACATTCCCGGTGCGGTCTTCGTCGACCTGGACGCGGAACTCGCCGGACCCGCGGGCCGCGGCGGCCGCCATCCACTGCCCGATCCGGACGAATTCGGGGCGGTGATGCGCCGGGCCGGTGTCTCCCGGGACACCCCGGTGGTCGTGTACGACGGCGGCCAGGGCTGGGCCGCGGCCCGCGCCTGGTGGCTGCTGCGCTGGACGGGACACCCGGACGTCAGGGTCCTGGACGGCGGTCTCGCCGCCTGGACGGGCGACCTCGACACCGGGATCCCGGCTCCGGCCGAGGGCGACTTCCGGCCCGTACCCGGCGCGCTGCCGTTGCTGGACGCGGACGGAGCGGCGGCGCTGGCCCGCTCGGGGCTGCTGCTCGACGCGCGGGCCGCCGAGCGCTACCGGGGCGACGTGGAGCCGATCGACCGGGTGGGCGGCCACATCCCGGGCGCCGTCTCGGCCCCGACCTCCGAGAACACGGGGGACGACGGGCGGTTCCTGGCCCCACAGGCGCTGGCGGTCCGCTTCAAGGAGCTCGGCGCAGACCGGGCGGACGCGGTCGGCGTCTACTGCGGCTCCGGCGTCTCCGGCGCCCACGAGGTCCTGGCCCTGGCCGTCGCCGGGATCCCCGCGGCGCTGTACGCGGGCTCCTGGTCCGAGTGGTCCGGCGACGAGTCCCGCCCGGTGGCAACGGGGCCCGAGCCCCAGTAACGGAGGGCGCGCCGAGCGGGACCGCCGCGCCCGGCCCCGTAATCGCGAGGCGCGGCGGACGAAGACGGCACGAGGGCCCGTACGCAGTGGCGTACGGGCCCTCGTCATGCTGCGGCTACCCCGCTCAGTCCTGCTTCTTGCGGCGGGTACCGAAGACGATCTCGTCCCAGGTCGGTACGGCGGCCCGGCGGCCGGGCCGGACGCCGTCCGCCTCGGCCTGGCGGTCCGTCGTACCGGTCAGCCGGTCGCGGTGACCGGCCACCGCTCGCGGCATCAGCACATCCGCGTAGGCGGAACCGGCACCCGCGGAGGCCGCCGCGGCCGGCGGTTCATCGGCCTCCGGCTCCTGCGCGGCGGGCTCGATCGCGGGCGGCTCGGGCGGCGCCGGCCGTTCCGGCACCACCATGTCGCCGCGGAAGCTCGGCACCGCCTCCAGCAGGCTGGTCAGCGAATCGCGCTCACCGGCCGAGACGGACGCGATGTGCTCCTCCGGCTCGGGCGGGGGCGGCGGGGCCGTCGGCCGCTCCATCTGACGGTCCAGGGCGCGGTCCAGCGGCCGGTCGCGCGGCAGCCGGGCGATCCGGGGCACGAACGGGAAGCTCGGCTCGGGCGCGGCGACGTCGTCGGTCTCGCCGATCAGCGAGCGCGCCTCGTCGTCCACCGCCTGGACCAGCCGGCGCGGCGGGTCGTACGTCCAGCTCGCCGAGTGCGGCTCGCCCGCGACCCGGTAGACCAGGAGGACTTCCCAGGTGCCGTCGTCGCGGCGCCAGGAATCCCACTGGACGGTCTCTTTGTCGGCGCCGCGCAGCAGCAGCCGCTCCTGTACCGCCTCGCCGAGCTGGGGGCCGGTGTTCTCGCCGGGACGGCGCACGGGAGTCTTCCGGGCCCGTTCGGCCATGAAGGCGCGCTCCGCGAGCACGGGGCCCTCGAAGCGGCGGACACGGTCGACGGGGATCCCGGCGAACTGGGCGACCTCCTCCGCGGAGGCACCGGCTCGTATCCGGGCCTGGATGTCGCGGGGGCGGAGGTGGCTCTCCACCTCGATCTCGATCTGGCCGAGTCGCGCGCGGTCGTTGCGCACGGCGGCGCGCAGCCGCTCGTCGATGGGAAGCGTGTACTCCGTGCTGTCCGCAGCCTTGAGCACCAGTCGTGTGCCGTCGTTGGAGACGGCCACGACACGCAGTTCGGGCATGGGGACCTCCCGGGTGGTGCCTGCCGACGTCACGTGCGTCGCTGCTTCCGCTAGTCGAGTGTGGCCTGCCCGGGTGCAGCCTGCCACAACATTGCCGTGTTGCCCGGCGTGTCGGGCGTGAGCCCTTGATCGCCGGTATGACACGGTGACCTATTCTGCAACAGAAAGTGACCTCTCGTCACCTCATGTAGCCAGTCTCCGTGCGATGCCGTGGCGCCGCCGGATCGAGTGCCTCCTTCGGCCCCCTCCCGAAGATCCCGGACACCCGTACGGGAGTCCGGCCCCAGGGCTCGCCACAGTACTCCATTCGGGCCACGAGGGTGGACCGCCGCGCCGCCGAAGTTCTCGTGAGGTGCGGGAGTTGGGTCACCGGGCCGGGGGTGGTGCGCCCCGCGCTCGTGTCCTGCTTCACAGAATCCCCGGAACCGGAACTATTCACTTCGCTCAAATGTCCCTTCCTGTTGCATGGTGGGAGAGATGTCAATCAAGGGCTGGAAATGGTGCAGAAGCCGGAAAGTGACACTGAACCCAAAGAAAGGCGTATAGATCTGAGCCTGCCGCAGGTCGCGGGCAGCGCCGTGGCAGCGGTCGCGGCAGCCGTGGCGGCCTCCCAGCTGGGTGTGTACGGAACGATCCTCGGCGCCGGAGTGATGAGCGTCGTCGCCACCTGCGGCGGTTCGGTCTTCCAGCACTTCTTCCGGCGCACGGGGGAGCAGATCCGCGAGGTCACGGTCCAGGTGAAGCACCCGGGCCGCGAGGTGACGGTGCATACGCGTGAGACGAGCGGCGCGCGTACGGCCAGGGGGACGCGGCTGCCGCCGGCCAGTACCCCGTCCGGTACTTCCCGCGGAACCACGGACACCGCGGACGCCACCACCGTGCTGCCCGCCATGGACGCCACGACCGTGCTGCGCGGGGCGGACGCCAAGGTCCCGCCGCAGGCCCCGGCCGACGACGATCCGGACCGTACGCGCATGCTGCGGCCCCTCGACGCGACCCAGCTGCTCACCACCGCGCGCCCGGACCCGGACGAGGAGTTCTCCGAAGCCACCACGCACGGCACCCGGATCCGCGGCTGGAAGCGCTCCGCGCTCGGCGCGGCGGTGGTCTTCGTCCTCACCATGGCCGGAATCACCACGTACGAGCTGATCTCCGGCAACGACCTGAGCGGGGGCAGCGGCACGACCGTCGGCTCCGTGGTGCGTGGCGGGGAGCGGGGCTCCGGGTCGAACGATCCGGCGCCGTCCACCACCACCGGCCCCGACCAGGAGCGGACGCCGGGTCAGGAGAACGGCACGACGCCCGGCACGGACTCGCAGGGCGGCGCGAGCCGGAGCCCGGACGCCGGCGAGGGCGGCGGCGCCACCTCGGCCGACCCGACGCCCGGCCCCACGCGGTCCGGCGGCACCGGTGACCGTACGAGCCCGTCCCCGGCGGCCACTCCCTCCCCGTCGGCACCCGCCGGCGGCGCCACCTCCGGCACGGACCCCGCGGGCGAGGCCCCGGCGCAGGGCGACGGCGCCCCCGCCGGCACCGACACCGGACAGTGACGAACGGCCCCGCGAGTCCCGGACATGTGCGACCGGGACTCGCGGGGCCGTCGTGTGCCCGGCGGACCTACTCGCCCAGGACCCGGCGCAGGTAGTCGTTGCCGAAGAGCCGGTCCGGGTCGAGCCGGTCGCGTACGGCGGTGAACTCGCCGAACCGCGGGTACACCCCGGCGAGGTACTCGGCGTCACGGGTGTTGACCTTGCCCCAGTGCGGGCGGCCGCCATGGGCGGTCATGATCCGCTCGACCGCCGTGAAGTACGCCTGGTAGGGCGTGCCCCGGTAGAGATGGACGGCGATGTACGCGCTCTCGCGGCCCGAGGCCGTGGAGAGCGCGATGTCGTCCGCGGGGGCGGTACGGACCTCCACCGGGAAGCTGATCCGCAGCGGCGAACGCTCGACCATCGCCTTCACCTCGCGCAGCGCCTCCACGGCGGCCTCGCGCGGCAGCGCGTACTCCATCTCCACGAAGCGGACCCGGCGCGGGCTGGTGAAGACCTTGTACGGGATGTCGGTGTACGTGCGGGCCGACAGGGCGCGGCTGGAGAGCTTGGCGATCGAGGGAATGGTGGCGGGCACCGCCCGGCCGAGCGAACAGGCCACCTGGAAGATCCCGTTGGAGAGGAGCTCGTCCTCGACCCAGCCGCTGACCTTTCCGGGCGGGGCGGCGGGGCCCACGCTGCGGTTGTTGCGCTTGGTGTTGCAGTTCCCGGTGTGCGGGAACCAGTAGAACTCGAAGTGCTCGTTCTCCGCGACCAGCTCGTCGAAGTCGCCCAGGACCCGGTCGAAGGCCATCGGCTCCTCACGGGCCGTCAGCAGGAAGACCGGCTCCACGGCGAAGGTGATCGCCGTGATGACACCCAGTGCGCCGAGCCCGATCCGGGCGACGGCGAAGATGTCGGCGTTCTCCTTCTCCGAACAGGTCAGCACCGTGCCGTCGGCGGTAACCAGTTCGAGGGCGCGGATCTGCGCGGATATGGACGCCGAGTCACGGCCGGTGCCGTGGGTGCCGGTCGAGGTGGCGCCCGCGACCGTCTGCTCCATGATGTCGCCCATATTGGTGAGCGAGAGGCCCTCGCGGGCCAGGGCGGTGTTCAGCCGCTTCAGCGGGGTGCCGGCCTCGACGGTCACCGTCATCGCCTCGCGGTCGATGTTCCGGATGCCGGTGAGCAGGTCCGGGCGGATCAGCACGCCGTCGGTGGCCGCCGTCGCGGTGAAGGAGTGCCCGGTGCCGACCGGCTTCACCCGCAGACCGTCCTCGGACGCCCGGCGCAGCACCTCGGCGAGCTCCGGTACGGAGGCCGGGGACACGGCCCGTACCGGACGGGCGCTGACATTCCCCGCCCAGTTACGCCACGCGTTCGTCGTCGTCCGTGCGTCGGTCATCTTCCGCGCGCCCTTCCGTAGGAACCGGCCCGCTGAGCCGGCGATACCCCAGGAACGCCACCGCGGCCGCGAGCGCTCCCGCCGCGACGGGCACCGCGTACCCCGCCTCCGCTCCCGACGCGTCGACCACCCAGCCGGCGGCCGAGGAGCCGAGCGCCACTCCGACGGCGAGCCCGGTGCTGGTCCAGGTCATGCCTTCGGTCAGTTCGGTGCGCGGTACGTGCTGTTCGACGAGGGCCATGGTGGTGACCATCGTCGGTGCGATGGCGAGGCCCGCGACAAAGAGCGCCACGGCCAGGAACGGCAGGCTCCCGGCCAGTTGGAGGGGGATCATACTCACGGCCATCGCGCACACGCCCACCAGCCACCTGGTGGACGCCTTCCGCTTCAGATGGAGCAGGCCGAAGACCGCTCCGGCCAGGCAGGATCCCAGCGCGTACACGGCCAGCACGAGGCTCGCCGCGGCCTTGTGGCCCCGCTCCTCGGCGAAGGCCACCGTCACCACGTCGATCGACCCGAAGATCGCACCGGTGGCCACGAACGTCACCACGAGCACCTGGAGTCCCCGGGAGCGCAGCGCGGAGCCGCCGGTGTGCTCCCGGCGCGGATGCGGAACGGGCTCGGTGGACCGCTGCGCGGTCAGCCAGACCACACCGACCAGCAGGAACCCGGCCGCCAGGAGCGGCCCGGCCTCCGGGAACCAGGCGGTGGACAGACCGATCGAGATGATCGGCCCGAAGATGAAGCACACCTCGTCGACGATCGACTCCCACGCGTACGCGGTGTGCAGCTGCCGCGGCGAACCGCGGTAGATCTCCGCCCAGCGGGCCCGGATCATCGAGCCCACGCTGGGCACGCAGCCGGCGCCCGCCGCGAAGACGAAGAGCGTCCAGTCGGCCAGCCGCTGCTGCGCGCAGATCAGCAGCCCGGCCACCGCCGTCAGCGCGACCAGGGTCGCGGGACGCAGGACCCGGCGCTGTCCGTGCCGGTCGACGAGCCGGGAGATCAGCGGCCCGATCACCGCCGCCGACATCGCCAGCGTCGCGGAGAGCGCGCCGGCCAGCCCGTAACGGCCGGTGAGCTGGGAAATCATGGTCACCACGCCGATGCCCATCATGGACAGCGGCATCCGGCCGAGGAATCCGGCCGCCGAGAACCCCTTGGTGCCGGGGACGGCGAATATCGCGCGGTAGGGACTGGGCAAGGAGGGCTCCGGAACAGCGTGATCGCACACGCCTGTAATACATGAACGTAACCGATACAGCTTACGGTCGCGGAGATCGGCCGGGCAGCCGGGTGGGCCCGGGAGCCGATGTCGGTGGGAGGACCGTCCGAGGCGGGTGGCAGGATCGTTGTCATGTCCGATCTGCGCGATCCCGCTCCCTACGACGCTCTGCTGCTGCTCTCCTTCGGCGGCCCCGAAGGCCCGGACGACGTGGTCCCGTTCCTGGCGAACGTGACCCGCGGCCGGGGCATCCCCGAGGAGCGGCTGAAGGAGGTCGGCAAGCACTACTTCCTGTTCGGCGGCGTCAGCCCGATCAACGCCCAGAACAGGGCCCTGCTGGACGCCCTGCGCAAGGACTTCGCCGAGCACGGGCTGGACCTGCCGGTGTACTGGGGCAACCGCAACTGGGCGCCGTACCTCACCGACACCCTGCGCGAGATGACCGAGGCCGGGCACCGCCGCATCGCCGTCCTCGCCACCAGCGCCTACGCCTCCTACTCCGGCTGCCGGCAGTACCGCGAGAACCTCGCCGAGTCGCTGGCCGTCCTGGAGGCGGAGGGGCTGCCGGTGCCCCGGGTGGACAAGCTCCGGCACTACTTCAACCACCCCGGATTCGTGACCCCCATGGTGGACGGCGTCCTCGCCTCCCTGGCCGACCTCCCCGAGGACGTACGGGCCGGGGCGCACCTCGCCTTCACCACGCACTCCATCCCCACCTCCGCCGCCGACACCTCCGGCCCCGTGGACGCTCACGGCGACGGCGGCGCCTATGTCGCCGAGCACCTCGACGTCGCCCGGCTGATCGTCGACGCGGTGCGCGAGGAGACCGGCGTCGAGTACCCCTGGCGGCTCGTCTACCAGTCGCGCAGCGGCGCCCCGCACATCCCCTGGCTGGAGCCCGACATCTGCGACCATCTGGAGGCGCTGCACGCCGACGGTGTGCCCGCCGTGGTGATGGCCCCCATCGGCTTCGTCTCGGACCACATGGAGGTCCTGTACGACCTCGACACGGAGGCCACCGCGAAGGCCGCCGAGCTGGGCCTGCCGGTACGCCGGTCGGCCACGGTGGGGGCCGACCCGCGGTTCGCCGCGGCCGTGCGCGAGCTGGTGCTGGAGCGCGCCGCCACCGAGCGGGGACAGGGCGGCCGGCGGTGCGCGCTGGGCGCGCTCGGGCCTGCCCACGACCTCTGCCCGGTCAGCTGCTGCCCGGCCCGGGCCCTCAAGCCCGCCGCGGCGGGCGCCGACAGCCCCTACGCGTAACAGCCCCTGCGACGCCCACGAACCCCTGGAGAGCCGTGACCGACCCGAACCTGTCCGAACTGCTCGCCCTCGCCCTGGAGGCCGCCTCACGCGCCGGCGCGCTGCTCCGTGACGGCCGCCCGGCCGATCTGGGGGTGGCCGCGACCAAGTCCAGCCCGATCGACGTCGTCACCGAGATGGACATCGCCGCCGAGAAGCTGATCACCGGCTTCCTGAGCGAGCGCCGCCCGCAGGACGGTTTCCTCGGCGAGGAGGGGTCCAGCGCCGAGGGCAGCAGCGGAATCCGCTGGGTCGTCGACCCGCTCGACGGCACCGTGAACTACCTGTACGGGCTGCCCACCTGGGCCGTGTCCATCGCCGCCGAACAGGACGGCGTGCGGGTCGTGGGCGTCGTGGCGGCCCCGATGCGCCGCGAGACCTACCGGGCGGTGCTCGGCGGCGGCGCGTACGCGGAGGGCGGCGCGTACGGCGACGGCACCGCGCTGCGCTGCCGGCCCGCGCCGCCGCTCGACCAGGCGCTCGTCTCGACCGGTTTCAACTACGTCAGTGACGTCCGTGCGCACCAGGCGGACGTGGCCCAGAAGCTGATCCCGCGGCTCCGCGACATCCGCCGCAGCGGCTCCGCCGCGGTGGACCTCTGCGATGTGGCCGCGGGCCGCCTCGACGGCTACTACGAGCGCGGGCTCCACCCCTGGGACCTGGCGGCCGGCGACCTCATCGCCCGCGAGGCCGGCGCGCACACCGGCGGGCGGCCCGGACTGCCGGCCGACGGTGATCTGACGGTCGCCGCGACGCCGGGCGTCTTCGAGCCGCTCCAGGCGCTCCTGGAGGAGTTCGGCGCCTGGCACGACTGAAGCCTGCCGGCCGGCCCGGCACACGCGAAGGGCCCCCGACGCCGGTGACGGCATCGGGGGCCCTTCGCGCCGATGTGCTCAGACGCTGGTGGCGCCGATCTCGACGCCGTGCTCGGCGGCGAGGCGGTGAAGGTCGTCCAGCTCGCTCTGCTCGACATCCGCGAGGAAGTCGTCGCCGGTCTCCCGAGCTCTCGTGAGGTCGTACTCGGTGGTCTTGATCCGCTGCAGCAGACCTGCGGTGAAAGCGTCCATAATGCGCCCCCTCATCGTGGGTCGGTGGCACGGGGGTGTGCCCGGGGTTTCCCTCCGCGCGGAGGCGGTAGGGCGGGTGATCACGCGCTCTCCGGGGACGGAGTGGCCTGTGGCACGCCACATTCAAGGCGTGATCTCGGGTGTGAATGCGTCCTCCCCGGGCCTGGACCCGGGGAAACCTCAACTGGCCCGAAAATCCGGTGAATTCCACCGGGCCCCAGGTCGCGGCGCGTCGTCTTACCGCCGGTTTATGCGCGTTGCGGGCAGGATGGAGCCGCACAGACCTGTGCCGACGGGTGTCCGGATCACGGACCGTGGGCACTTTGGGACGTTCTGAAGTTTCCACGTAGTTTTCTGTAGGTTTCTAAGGAAGGACAGCGCCGTGCGCGTACTCGTCGTGGAGGACGAGCAGCTGCTCGCCGATGCGGTGGCCACCGGATTGCGCCGGGAGGCCATGGCCGTCGATGTCGTGTACGACGGCGCGGCGGCCCTGGAGCGCATCGAGGTCAACGACTACGACGTCGTGGTGCTCGACCGGGACCTCCCCCTGGTCCACGGCGACGACGTCTGCCGGCGGATCGTCGAGCTGGGCATGCCCACCAGGGTGCTGATGCTCACCGCGTCCGGCGACGTCAGCGACCGCGTCGAGGGCCTGGAGCTGGGCGCCGACGACTATCTGCCCAAGCCCTTCGCCTTCAGCGAGCTGACCGCACGGGTGCGGGCGCTCGGCCGGCGCACCACGGTGGCCCTGCCGCCCGTCCTGGAGCGGGCCGGGATCAAGCTCGACCCCAACCGGCGCGAGGTCTTCCGGGGCGAGACGGAGGTCCAGCTCGCGCCGAAGGAGTTCGCCGTGCTGGAGGTCCTGATGCGCAGCGAGGGCGCGGTCGTCTCGGCCGAGCAGCTGCTGGAGAAGGCCTGGGACGAGAACACCGACCCGTTCACCAATGTCGTCCGGGTGACCGTCATGACGCTGCGCCGGAAACTCGGCGAGCCGCCGGTCATCGTCACCGTGCCCGGTTCCGGTTACCGGATCTGACGGCCGTGCCCACCGCCCCCGCGCCGCCGACGGCGCCTCCGAAGCCCACCTGGGAGCCCAAACAGCAGGAGCCCCCCTACTGGCTGCGCCCGACCATCCGGATACGGCTCACGCTGCTCTACGGCGGCATGTTCCTGATCGCCGGCATCCTGCTGCTGTCGATCATCTACATGCTGGCGGCGCAGGCCCTGCACGTGGGCAGCGAGCTGCCGTTCAAGATCGTCAACGGGCAGGTCACCAGCGATGTCTGCAACCTGCCCGAGAAGGCGTCGCCGGAGTCCTTCAACGCGGCGATGAACTCCTGCGTCAACCACCAGCGGCAGCAGGCGCTCGACACGCTCCTCAACCGCTCGCTGCTGGCCCTGGTGGGGCTGAGCGTCATCGCCTTCGCCTTCGGTTACGCGATGGCCGGACGCGTGCTCTCGCCGCTGGGCCGGATCACCCGCACCGCCCGCAGAGTGGCCGGAACCGACCTGTCCCGCCGGATCGAGCTGGACGGCCCCGACGACGAGCTGAAGGAGCTCGCCGACACCTTCGACGAGATGCTCGACCGCCTGGAGCGGGCCTTCACCGCCCAGCAGCGGTTCGTCGGCAACGCGTCGCACGAGCTGCGCACCCCGCTCGCGATCAACCGCACGCTCCTGGAGGTCCACCTGTCCGACCCCCAGGCCCCGCCGGAGCTGAAACAGCTCGGCAAGACCCTGCTGGCCACCAACGAGCGCAGTGAGCAGCTGGTCGAGGGCCTGCTGCTGCTGGCCCGCAGCGACAACCAGATCGTCGAGCGCAAGCCGGTCGACCTGGAGGAGGTGGCCTCGCGTGCGATCGACCAGACGCGTGGCGAGGCCGAGGAGCGCGGCGTGGAGATCCGCGGCGAGCGGGCCCCCGCCGTCGTCCAGGGCAACGGGGTCCTGCTGGAGCGGATCGCGCTGAACCTCGTACAGAACGCCGTGCGCTACAACGTCCCCGAGGGGGGCTGGGTGGAGGTCACCACCGAGCTCCAGGGCGGCCAGGCCCTGCTGGTCGTCTCGAACACCGGCCCCGTGGTGCCGGCGTACGAGATCGACAACCTCTTCGAGCCCTTCAGGCGGCTGCGTACGGAGCGAACGGGCAGCGACAAGGGGGTCGGGCTCGGCCTGTCGATCGCGCGCTCCGTGGCGCGCGCTCACGGCGGCCGTATCATCGCGGAGCCCCGTGAAGGCGGTGGTCTTGTGATGCGCGTCTCATTGCCCGTCTGAGAGGCCGGACCGAGCGAGCCGGGCACGAATTAATTTGTTCGCTTTGAGCGGAATTTTCGGGACCTGCGCCCGGATCGTCCGTGTGTGATCGATCACAGGAGCGAATTTCCTGCTGTCAACGCTCCGTGATCAGGGACTCCACCGGAAAACCCGCAAAAGTCGGGGTTTTCGGGGCCCGATATCACGGGAAGTACACGGGGTGGCGCCCGTGAAGGGCGACACCGGGACCGTGTACGGTCCCCATCGCCACCCAAGCCGGCCACTCCCGAGCGGCCCTTTTGGGTGTCGATTGAGTAACAGACCTTGATGTGAGGCAAAATCTCCGCCTCGGGTCGGGCACAAGTCCGGCCTCTCACGCGTTACGTGCGCTGAGACACCGCAGACACCCAGAGGGGGAGAGCGACATGGCAACGGATTACGACACCCCACGCAAGACCGATGACGACGTCGACCAGGACAGCCTCGAAGAACTCAAGGCTCGCCGGAGCGACAAGACGGCGTCCGCCGTCGACGTCGACGAATTCGACGCGGCCGAAGGACTGGAGCTGCCCGGCGCAGACCTGTCCAACGAAGAGCTGGCCGTCAGGGTCCTGCCCAAGCAGGCCGACGAGTTCACGTGCATGAGCTGTTTCCTCGTGCACCACAGGAGCCAGCTGGCACGCGAGAAGAACGGCCAGCCGATCTGCCGCGACTGCGACTAGGTCGCACCGACCGTGGCAGGCGACACACCGTTCCGGAAGCGGCGCTTGCGGCGCAAGAGGTCGTCGGAGGCGTATCAGGGCGGCACAGGCCCGGCAGAAGGCGTGACAGCGCCTGCCGAGCGGTCCGCCCTGCCACCCTCCCCGGGCGAGCGGGACGACGAGCGGGGCCGGCCGGCCTCGCTCGAAGAAGTGATCGCGGCGATCGAGGAAGTCGACGCGGCCTATGGGGCCGGACAGGTCGACAGGACGGAGCCCGTGACCGGGGCAGGCCGTCTGAGTTCAGTGAAACGGGGCGTACGCAAGGGCGGGGAGAGCGCCAGGGCGGCGATCGGTCATATCGCCGACCTGATCATCGAGAACGCTCCCCGCGTCCCTGTGCGCGATCTCGCCACCCTGCGCAAGCAGTTCCCCGGGCTCGGCCCGGAGGAGCTCGCCGACAAGCTCATCGCAGGCGCGAGCAAGGGCACCGCCACCGTCGGCGCCGGAATCGGCGCGGCGGCGATGCTGCCCGTACCGCCCGCCATGCTCGCCGAGCTGGCGGCGGAGATCACCGGTGTGGCCGCGATCGAGATGAAGCTCGTCGCCGAGCTGCACGAGGTCTACGGACTGCGCCCGCCGGGCGGGCTCGGCCAGCGTTCCACCGCCTACCTCACGTCCTGGACGGAGGAGCGGGGAATCGACGTCGCCCACCCCACGACGCTCAACGCCGCGCTGGGCGGCCAGATGAAGCGCGAGCTGCGCCAGCAGATCATGAAGCGCATGGTGCGCGATGTGCCGAACCTGATCCCGTTCATGATCGGCGCCGCCGTCGGCGCGATGATGAACCGGCGCGACACCAGAAAGGTCGCCGAACGGGTCAGGAAGGACCTGCGCAAACGCCAGATCCCCTGGGACCGGCTCCCCGAGCTGCCGCCGCTGGAGCGGCAGGTGGGCCCGAACAGGGCCGTACCGGGCGAGCTGGAACCCTAGCCGGAGCTCCAGGGCCTATGACTCCAGGGCCTGTGAACCGCCCTGACGGCCCGCGAAGGGGCTGCGGCCGTCCCCGGCTCAGATCAGGCGCGTACGGCCGTGAGGGCCGCCACCAGGGCCTGCGGCTCGCGGGTCGAGAGATAGACGTACGGGGTCGGGTCCTGCGGGTCGGTGACCTCCACCCGGACCGCTGTCGGAATGTAGCTGCGCAGCAGCATGAACGCCCGGGTGTCCGCCTTGTACGAGCGCCACGCGCGCGCCTCCTCCCCGTCCAGCACCTCGGCCTCGCCGAGCGCCGTCACGGGGATCCGCGCGTCACCGGCGACCAGGGCGCCCGCTACGACCCGGATCCTGGCCGAGCCGTAGGAGCTCACCGCGACCGCCGACAGGGCCGTGCCGCCCACCAGACCGGCCAGCAGCGGCAGGGTGCCGAGCGGCAGCAGCATCAGCGCGCAGGCGATGCCGACCAGGAAGGCGATGAGCCACCACGAACGGGGTGCGGTCAGTCGTTCGTCGAAAGGCGGGGTGGAAGGCTGCATGAACCCAAGCTTGGCACGGCGCGACCCGCGGGTAGCCGCGCGGGTAAGGTCTGCGCCTGTGAGTGGAACATCTGAGGCTCTGAAGCCCCCGGCCGACGCGGTGGAACCGGTCCGGCACCCCGAAGCCCCGGCCCCCGGAGAACTCCTCGGCGCGCACTACGAACACTGTTTCGGCTGCGGCGAAGGACAGCGCCACGGGCTGCACCTCCAGGCGCGGGCCGGCGACGGTCTCAGCGTCACCGCCGAGTTCACCGTGCAGGCCGCCCATCAGGGCGCCCCGGGGCTCGCGCACGGCGGCATCCTGACCACGGCGCTGGACGAGACGCTCGGCTCGCTGAACTGGCTCCTGCGGGTGATCGCCGTGACCGGACGGCTGGAGACCGACTTCGTGCGCCCGGTGCCGGTGGACACCGTGCTGCACCTCGACGCCGAGATCACCGCGGTGCACGGCCGGAAGATCTACTCCCGGGCGACCGGCCGGATCGGCGGCCCGGACGGGCCCGTGGCGGTCCGGGCCGAAGCCCTCTTCATCGAGGTCAAGGTCGACCACTTCATCGAGAACGGCCGTCCGGCCGAGATCGAGGCGGCGATGGCCGATCCGGACCAGGTCAGGCGTGCCCGTGCCTTCGAGGTGAACCCCTGATGCGCCGGCCCGTGGACGTACTCATCCGCCGGGTCGACCCGGACGTGCCGATTCCGGCCTATGGGCACCCGGGCGACGCCGGGGCGGACCTGGTGACCACCGAGGCCGTCGAACTCGCCCCCGGCGAGCGGGCGGTGCTGCCCACCGGGGTTTCGATCGCGCTGCCCGACGGGTACGCCGCGTTCGTGCACCCGCGCTCCGGCCTCGCCGCACGCTGTGGGGTCGCCCTGGTGAATGCCCCGGGGACGGTTGATGCCGGGTACCGTGGAGAGATCAAGGTGATCGTCATCAACCTCGACCCGCGAGAGCCGGTGCGGTTCGAGCGGTTCGACCGGATTGCCCAACTGGTCGTCCAGCAGGTCGAGAAGGTGCGCTTCCACGAGGTGGCTCAGCTGCCGGGCTCGGCCCGCGGCGAGGGAGGCTTCGGATCCACCGGAGGGCATGCCTCCGGTGATGTCGATGGCGTCAGGGGCGGGAACACCCAGGGCGGTAACAGCTACGCTTCGGTCGTACCCGACCGGGAAGGACAGTGACGTGTTCGGACGTCGCAAGAAGAGTGGTTCCGCCGAGGACGTGGCGGACGAAGCGCGCGAGGCCGAGCAGGTCGTCGACGAGCTCGATGACACCGACGGCGCCGACAGCGGCTCGCGTCGGGTGAACCTCCCGCCGGCACCGCGGCCGGACGGGCCGTGGGACGTCTCCGAGGTCTCCCAGCCCGGTGAGGGCCGGGTCGACCTGGGCGGCATCTTCGTGCCCGGCGTCGAGGGCATGGAGCTGCGCGTCGAGGTGGCCGGTGACGCGATCGTCGCCGCGACCGTGGTGCTGCGCGACAGCGCCGTCCAGCTCCAGGCCTTCGCAGCCCCCAAGAAGGAGGGCATCTGGGGCGAGGTCCGCGACGAGATCGCCTCCGGCATCACCCAGCAGGGCGGGATCATCGACGAGGTCGAGGGCCCGCTGGGCTGGGAGCTGCGTGCCCAGGTCCCCGTACAGCTCCCGGACGGGACGAACGGCGTGCAGCTGGTGCGCTTCGTCGGCGTCGACGGGCCCCGCTGGTTCCTGCGCGGAGTGATCTCCGGCCAGGGCGCCGTGCAGCCGGAGGCCGCCGGGCTGCTGGAGACGATCTTCCGGGACACCGTGGTGGTCCGGGGCGAGGGCCCCATGGCGCCGCGCGACCCGATCGTTCTCAAGCTGCCCAACGATGCCCAGATGGTCCCCGAAGGGGTCCAGCAGGAGAGCCAGGAGGGCTCGAAGTTCTCCGGTGGCATGGGCCAGCTCCAGCGCGGACCCGAGATCACCGAGGTGCGCTGAGCGGATCCGGGCAGCCGCCCGGCACAGCTTCGGCCGGTGGGCCGTATCCCCTTGCGAGGGGGTGCGGCCCACCGGCCGTTTCCGCGTCCGGGGCGATTTCCGGACAGCGTGCGGAGGGTGCGCGTATGGGGCGCGTATGGGGCACGTCAGTGCGCCGTCAAGGGCTCGCCGTTCCCCGTAAGGAAGCCATCAACGCAGGCCAGAAGGGTCGAGGCGGGGGGTTTGCTCAAGAGGTCCGAGAATCCGTACCTCATCTAGGAGCACACGATGGCCGATGTGGCCTTCGTCGTCACCACGATCGCGGTCTTCGCGCTGGTGGCTCTCGTCGCCAAGGGGGTGGCGAAGCTGTGACTGCCGAGAACATCGTCGGTCTGATAGTGGCCGTCGCCCTGCTGGGCTACCTCGTCCTCGCCCTTCTGTACCCGGAGAGGTTCTGAGCGCGATATGAGCCCCGTCCTCGCCGGTGTGCTCCAGGTCCTCGCGCTCGTCGTGGCGCTGGGGCTGGCGTACCGACCGCTCGGCGACCACATGGCCGGTGTCTACTCCTCGACGAAGCACCTTCGCGTCGAGAAGTGGATGTACAAGGCCGTGGGTGCCGACCCCGACCGGCAGATGCGCTGGCCCGCGTATCTGCGTGGGGTGCTCGCCTTCTCCGCGGTGAGCGTCCTCTTCCTCTATCTGCTGCAACGGCTGCAGGGTTCGCTGCCCGGTTCGCTCGGCTTCGCCTCGATCGATCCGGACCAGGCGTTCAACACGGCGGCGTCGTTCGTCGCCAACACCAACTGGCAGTCGTACTACGGCGAACAGGCCATGGGCCACGTCGTGCAGACCGGCGGCCTCGCGGTGCAGAACTTCGTCTCGGCCGCCGTCGGCATGGCCGTGGCGGTGGCCCTCGTACGAGGCTTCGCCCGCTCCCGCACCGGTGAACTGGGCAACTTCTGGTCCGACCTGGTCCGGGGGGTCGTACGGATCCTGCTGCCGATCGCCGTGGTCGGCGCGCTGCTGCTGGTGGCCTGCGGCGCGATCCAGAACTTCGCCGGCATCCACGAGGTCGGGCAGTTCATGGGCGGCTCGCAGCAGTGGAACGGCGGCGCAGTGGCCTCCCAGGAGGCCATCAAGGAGCTGGGCACGAACGGCGGCGGCTACTTCAACGCCAACTCGTCCCACCCCTTCGAGAACCCCAACGGGCTCTCCAACCTCCTTGAGATCTTCCTGATCCTGGTCATCCCCTTCGCGCTGACGCGGACCTTCGGCCGGATGGTCGGCTCGCTCAAGCAGGGTTACGCGATCCTCGCGGCGATGGGCGTCATCTGGCTCGGCTTCACCACCCTGATGATGTGGACCGAGTTCGCCCACCACGGGCCCGCGTTCGACATCGCGGGCGGGGCGATGGAGGGCAAGGAGACCCGGTTCGGGATCGCCGGCTCGTCGATCTTCGCGGTGGCCACGACCCTCACCTCCACCGGTGCGGTGAACTCCTTCCACTCCTCGTACACGGGCTTCGGCGGCGGGATCACCATGCTGGGCATGCAGCTCGGCGAGATCGCGCCCGGAGGCGTCGGCTCCGGGCTCTACGGGATGCTCGTCATGGCGATCATCGCGGTGTTCATCGCCGGGCTGATGGTCGGCCGCACGCCGGAGTACCTCGGCAAGAAGATCGGCACCCGTGAGATCAAGCTCGCGGCCTGCTACATCCTCATCACCCCGGCCCTGGTGCTCTGCTTCACCGCCGTGGCGATGGCGCTGCCCACCCCGCCCCATTCCATGCTGAACTCCGGCGCACACGGATTCTCCGAGATCCTCTACGCCTACACCTCGGGCGCGAACAACAACGGTTCGGCGTTCGCCGGGCTCAACGCGGACACCCAGTGGTTCAACACCACGATCGGTCTCGCGATGCTGCTCGGCCGGTTCCTGCCGATGGTGTTCATCCTGGCGCTGGCCGGCTCGCTCGCCGAGCAGAAACCCGTACCGGCGACCGTGGGAACCCTGGGCACGCACAAGCCGCTCTTCAGCACCCTCCTGGTCGGCACGATCCTGATCATCACCGGGCTGACCTACTTCCCGGCCCTGGCGCTGGGGCCGCTGGCCGAAGGGCTGGCGTCATGACCACTCGTACGAAGCAAGAGGACTCGATGTCCACTGTCACCCCCACCCGGGCACCGCACCAGGACGCGCCCACGGGACACCAGAGCGAAGGGCGGGTCGGCGGGGGCCTGTTCGACCCCGCGCAGCTGATCCGGTCCTTCCCCGACGCCGTACGCAAGCTCGACCCCCGGGTGATGGTCAAGTCCCCGGTGATGTTCGTGGTGCTGATCGGTTCGGTGTTCACCACCGTGCTGGCGTGCCTGAATCCGGGGGAGTGGTTCGGCTGGGCGATCGCGGTCTGGCTCTGGCTGACCACGATCTTCGCCAACCTGGCGGAGGCGGTCGCCGAGGGCCGCGGCAAGGCGCAGGCCGACACACTGCGCAAGGCCAAGACCGACACCGTCGCCCGGCGGCTGATCGGCAGGAACGAGGAGCGGGTGCCCGGCACCGAACTCCGCGTCGGCGACCTGGTGGTCTGCGAGGCCGGTGACATCATCCCCGGCGACGGAGACGTCGTCGAGGGCGTCGCGAGCGTCGACGAATCCGCGATCACCGGCGAGTCCGCGCCCGTCATCCGGGAGTCCGGCGGCGACCGGTCGGCCGTCACCGGCGGCACGAAGGTGCTCTCCGACCGGATCGTCGTCAAGATCACCACCAAGCCCGGCGAGACGTTCATCGACCGGATGATCGCCCTGGTCGAGGGCGCCGCCCGGCAGAAGACGCCCAACGAGATCGCGCTGAACATCCTCCTCGCGTCCCTCACCATCGTCTTCCTGCTCGCCGTCGTCACCCTCCAGCCCTTCGCGATCTACGCCGGGCAGCGGCAGTCGATGATCGTGCTGACCGCGCTGCTGGTCTGCCTGATCCCGACGACGATCGGTGCGCTGCTCTCCGCGATCGGCATCGCCGGCATGGACCGGCTCGTCCAGCGCAATGTCCTCGCCATGTCCGGGCGTGCCGTCGAGGCCGCCGGTGACGTGTCGACCCTGCTGCTCGACAAGACCGGCACCATCACGCTCGGCAACCGGCAGGCCGCCGAGTTCGTACCCGTCAAGGGCACCACCGAGGCCGAACTGGCCGACGCCGCCCAGCTCTCCTCGCTGGCCGACGAGACGCCGGAGGGCCGCTCGATCGTCGTGCTCGCCAAGGAGAAGTACGGGCTGCGCGAACGCCACCAGGGCGAGCTGCGGCAGGCCGAGTGGGTCGCCTTCACCGCCCAGACGCGCATGTCCGGCGTCGATGTGGACGGGCACAGGGTCCGAAAGGGCGCCACCGGTTCGGTGGTCGCCTGGGTCGAGGAGCGCGGCGGCACCGTCGCACCGGACGCGAAGGCGCTCACCGCCACGATCTCCGAGGCGGGCGGCACACCGCTGCTCGTGGCCCTGGAGGACGAGCGGGGGGCGCGGGTCCTC
>NZ_ML123049.1:147598-159369 GCF_003846175.1 Streptomyces sp. ADI95-17
CCCCACGAAGCTGATCGAGATCGTCGAGATCGGCAAGCAGCTGCTCATCACCCGCGGTGCGCTGACGACGTTCTCGATCGCCAACGACGTCGCGAAGTACTTCGCGATCATCCCCGCGATGTTCGCGGTGGTCTATCCCGGCCTGGACAAGCTGAACATCATGCAGCTGTCCTCGCCCCAGTCCGCGATCCTGTCGGCCGTCGTCTTCAACGCGCTGATCATCGTCGCGCTGGTGCCGCTCGCCCTGAAGGGCGTGCGCTACCGGCCCAGCAGCGCCGACTCGATGCTCCGGCGCAACCTCGGGATCTACGGACTCGGCGGCCTGGTCGCCCCGTTCATCGGCATCAAGATCATCGACATGGTCATCTCCCTCGTACCCGGGCTGAACTGAATCTAGGAATCGGCTGACCTGCCATGAACAACTCCGTAGGAAACACCGCCCGGCTGCTCTGGGCCGGGCTGCGGGCCCTGCTCGTCCTCACCGTCGTCTGCGGCGTGCTCTACCCGCTCGCCGTCACCGGCGTCGCCCAGGGCGTCTTCCCCCACCAGGCCAATGGCTCCGAGATATCCGCGAACGGCAAGGTCGTCGGCTCCGAACTCATCGGCCAGCGCTACGACCTGCCGCTGAAGAAGGGGCAGGAGACCGCGGCCCCGGACCTCAAGTGGTTCCAGCCGCGCCCCTCCAACGGTCTGGGCACCAACAGCGTCAACACCCAGTACAAGCTGATCCTCTCCGGCGCGACCAACCGCTCCGGCGACAGCAAGGAGCTGATCGACTGGGTGAGGACGGCGAAGGCCGCCGTGGTCAAGGACAACTCCGTCCCCGGCCACCCGGTCAGCCCCTCGGACGTGCCGGCCGATGCCGTCACCTCTTCCGGCTCCGGCCTGGACCCGGCCATCTCCCCGGCGTACGCACAGCTCCAGGTGCGCCGGGTGGCCGAGCGGAACCACCTCTCCGTCGACCGGGTGGAGAAGCTCGTCGAACAGCACACGGACGGCCGGATCCTGGGCTTCGTGGGGGAGCCGAGGGTCAATGTCCTCCAGCTCAACATCGCGCTCAAGCAGTTGGTGAAGTGAGCGTGGTCTGAGCAGGCCCGTGTGGCGGGGCACCGGGGCCGGCCCCGGTGCCCCGCCACACCTGTTCACCGGGCCGGGGTGCCCAGGGTGCCCGGGTACAGGTACTTGTGAGGCGGGATCACCGTGCCGTCCGCCCACGCCGCGAAGAAGCCCTTGAGGTCCTTGCCCGAGACCTTCGCCGCCAGCGTCTCGAACTGCCGGAACGAGGCATTGCCGTACGCGTGGTCACGGGTCCAGGTCCGCAGCGTCCGGAAGAACGCCTCGTCGCCCACCGTGCGGCGCAGGGCGTGCAGCATCAGCGAGCCCTTGAAGTACAGGGCCCCGTCCAGTTCCTTGCCCGGTCCCGGGTCGTAGAGCTTGACGGACCAGAACGACGGGTCGTTTTGGTACTCCTCCACCTCGGAGCGGTAGTAGTCCTGGTCCAGGTCGGCGCCCTTGTGCTCCTCCCACAACTGCCCCGCGTACTGGGCGAAGCACTCGGCGACGCAGCCGTCCCGCCAGTCCTTGAACGAGACGCTGTCACCGAACCACTGGTGGGTGTTCTCATGGACCATCGAGGCGTCGAAGAGCATGGAGCCGTAGGTGGGGCGGCTCTGCGTCTCCAGGGCGAGGGGGCCGTCGTTGGGCTCCTTCGAGGCCCCGACGACGATGGCACCCGCGGAGGAGAACGGGTACGGGCCGAACTTCGCGGCCAGGAAGTCCAGGATCTCCGTCTGCTGGGCCTCCGCCTCGGCGTCGATGACGGCATCCGGGCTGTACGCCGTGATGACCGGTGTCCCGGCGGCGGTCCGGCCGCGGTGGACGGTGAACCGGTCGATGGCGACCGTGCTGAGGTAGGTGGCCATCGGCCTGTCCTCGAACCAGCGGAAGGTCCTTCGGCCGTCCTTGACGCTCTCGGGGCCGGGCAGGCCGTTGCCGATGGCCGTCCAGCCGTCGGGGACCGTCGCGGTGAGGGCGAAGGTGGCCTTGTCGGACGGGTGGTCGTTGGAGGGGTACCAGGAGGTCGCGGAGTGCGGTTCGCCCGCCACGTTCGCGCCGCCGGTCTCCAGGGTGTGCCAGCCCTCGGGGTCGGGGCGGCCCGCGTACTCCACCCGGACCTCGAACGTCGAGCCCTTCGCCACCGGGCGGGCCGGGGTGATGACCAGCTCATGGGCGCCGGCCCGGGAGAACGCCTTCGCCGGGGCGCCGTTCACCTTCACCGAGGCCACGGTGAAGCCCTTGAGGTCCAGGCTGAACCGGTCCAGGCGGGTCAGGGCGCGGGCGGTGACGGTGGTGTCGCCGTCGAGCCGGTCGGTGTGCGCCGGGTCGTAGGAGACGCGGACGTCGTAGTGGGAGACGTCGTAGCCGGAATTGCCGTCGTCGGGGAAGTACGGGTCGCCGAGACCGGGGCCGCCGATGGCGGCCGAGGCGGGGACGGTGGCCAGCACGGAGCCGCTCACGACCGCGGCCACCAGGGCGGCGACGGTCCTGCGGCGTCGGTTCAGGAGTCTGTACATGTCTCGTTCCTGGGAGTGGCGGTCAGTGCCGGGGTGTGGTGGCGGCGAGCTTCCACAGCACGCCGACGATGGCGTCGGTGCTGGTCCGCTCCGTCTTCGGATCCACGTTGGACAGGTCGTCGCACGCCTCGTGGATGCAGTCCGAGATGCCGGTGCTGAAGCCGGACGACGGGATGCCCGCGTTGCCGAACGACTCGTGGTCCGAGCCGCCGACACCGATGTCGAAGGTGGGGATGGACCGCTCGGCGAACCACGCCTCGAACGCCCGCTGGGCCTCGGTCTCGCCGTGCTCGTCGTCGTGGATCACGAGCCACTGCCGGGTGTTCCTGCTGCCCGCCTGATCGAAGTTGAGGTAGACGTCGATCCTGCGGCGCTCGGCCGCGGAGAGCTTCCCGACGTACTCCGCCGAGCCGATCAGCCCCGGCTCCTCGGCGCCCCACCACGCGAACCGCAGATGCCGTTCGGGCTTCAGGCCGGTCTTCGCCACCTGGAGGGCGGTGGCCAGGACCGCGGCCGAACCGGAGCCGTTGTCGTTGATCCCCGGCCCCTCCTTCACGCTGTCGAGGTGGGCGCCGGTCATCAGCACATGGTCCGGGTCGCCGCCCGGCCAGTCGGCGATCAGGCTGTTGCCGGTGGCGCCGTTGTGGGTGAAGGGGACCAGTTTCGTACGGAATCCGGCGCGGTCCAGGGCGCGTTTCACGTACGCCACCGACTCCGCGTACCCCTTCGTGCCGTGCGCGCGGTTGCCGCCGTTGCGGTCCGCGATGCGCTGCAGGGCGCGCAGGTGGGGCATGACCTGTTGCTCGGAGACGGTGGGGGCGGCGGGGAGCCGCGTGTCCGCGGTGGCGGCGGGGACCGCGGACAGGGTCAGGGACACCCCGACAACCGCGGCCGCCAGCCGGGGAAGGCTCCTGCGTGACGTCATACGCACCCTTTCAAGACGGTCCGGACGGTCAGGACGGGGCGCTCGCCCCGCCGGCCCGGACGTCGGCCAGGCTGGTCGGCCGGTGTCAGAAAGTTGTCGTGAAGTTGTCGGAAAGCGGTAGCACTTCGACAGGGAGGCGGTGCGGCACACCCGCCGCACCGGCGTCCGGCCGGAGGCCGGACAGCCGTCGGCCATTGTCCAGCGCTGTGCGCATTGCACATACTGGCGGCCTACGGGGACCGAGCACGTTTACGGGGAGAGACATGAGCGAGAGCACCGGCCGTACGGGCATCGACGGACAGGGCGGCACCGCGGTCGCCGAGGAGCCCGCCGGCGGTCCCATGGTCCGGGTCGAGGACCTGCACCGCTCGTACGGCTCCGGCGCCGGAGCCGTGCACGCGCTGCGCGGGGTGTCCTTCGAGGTGCCGCGCGGCGAGCTGGTCGCCCTCAAGGGCCGGTCGGGCTCCGGCAAGACGACCCTCCTCAACCTGCTCGGCGGACTCGACAGCCCCGACGGCGGCCGGATCACCGTCGACGGCACGGACCTCGCCGAGCTGGGCGAGGACGGGCTCCTGGAACTGCGCCGGGACCGGATCGGCTTCATCTTCCAGTCGTTCGGCCTCATCCCGATCCTGACCGCGGCGGAGAACGTCGGCGTGCCCATGCGGCTGCGCAAGACGGACCCGCGCGAGCGCGAGGACCGGGTGGCGCTGCTGCTCTCCCTGGTCGGCCTGGCGGATCACGCCGCCCAGCGCCCCGGCGAGCTGTCCGGGGGCCAGCAGCAGCGCGTCGCCATCGCCCGCGCCCTCGCCAACCGGCCCGCCCTGCTGATCGCGGACGAGCCGACCGGACAGCTCGACGCGGAGACCGGGCTCGCGGTGATGGAACTGCTGCGCGCGGTGGTACGGAGCGAGGGCGTCACCGCACTGGTGGCGACGCACGACCCCCAGCTGCTGGGGCTGGCGGACCGGGTGCTCGAACTGAGCGACGGGCACATCGTCGAGCACGCGTAGCGGGCGGGACCGGGGGACTTCGAAGGGCGCCCGTGGCCCGTCCGCGGCGTCAGAATCCTGTCAATACGGTCCCCCGCTCCACCCGCCGTCCCATTTGTCGACAATTCGCGAGGTAGCTTCGAAGCGGCTGCCGCATCGGACGCAGCCGGGTTCAAGAGAAGACAATGGGGCCATGGCACGCGGCAAGCTTCGGATCTACCTGGGTGCGGCACCCGGCGTCGGCAAGACGTACGCGATGCTCTCCGAGGCCCATCGGCGCGTGGAGCGCGGCACCGACTGCGTCGTCGCCTTCGTGGAACACCACGACCGGCCGCGCACCGAGGTCATGCTGCACGGCCTGGAACAGGTCCGGCGCCGCGAGATCGAGTACCGCTCCGCCGTCTTCACCGAGATGGACGTCGACGCGGTCCTGGAGCGCGCCCCCGCCGTCGCCCTGGTGGACGAACTGGCACACACCAATGTGCCGGGCTCCCGCAACGCCAAACGCTGGCAGGACGTCGAAGAACTCCTCCAGGCCGGCATCGACGTGGTGTCCACGGTCAACATCCAGCACCTGGAGTCGCTCGGTGACGTCGTCGAGGCGATAACCGGTGTGCGACAGCGCGAGACCGTGCCCGACGAGGTCGTCCGCCGGGCCGACCAGCTCGAACTGGTCGACATGTCGCCACAGGCACTGCGCCGCCGGATGGCCCACGGCAACATATACAAGCCGGACCGGATCGACGCCTCCCTCTCCAACTACTTCCGCCCCGGCAACCTGACCGCCCTGCGCGAGCTGGCCCTGCTCTGGGTCGCCGACCGGGTCGACGAATACCTCCAGCAGTACCGCGGCGAGCACAACATCCGCACCACCTGGCAGGCCCGCGAACGCATCGTCGTCGGACTCACCGGCGGCCCCGAGGGCCGTACGCTCATCCGCCGCGCGTCCCGGATGGCGGCCAAGGGCTCGGGCAGCGAGATCCTCGCCGTCTACATAGCCCGCAGCGACGGGCTGACCTCCGCCTCTCCCAAGGAACTCACCGTCCAGCGCACCCTCGTGGAGGACCTGGGCGGCACGTTCCACCACGTCATCGGCGACGACATACCCTCGGCGCTCCTCGAATTCGCCCGTGGGGTGAACGCCACGCAGATCGTCCTCGGCTCCAGCCGCCGCAAGGCCTGGCAGTACATCTACGGACCCGGGGTGGGCGCCACCGTCGCCCGGGAGTCCGGGCCCGACCTCGACGTCCACATCGTCACCCACGAAGAGGTCGCCAAGGGGCGCGGCCTGCCCATCGCCCGCGGTGCCCGCCTGGGCCGGGTCCGGATCATCTGGGGCTGGCTGGTCGGGGTGGGCGGCCCGGCCCTCCTCACGCTGCTCCTGAGCGGCCTGGGCAACGGCCCCGGGCTCGCCAACGACGTACTGCTCTTCCTCTTCATGACGGTCGCCGCGGCCCTGCTCGGCGGACTGCTGCCCGCCCTCGCGTCGGCCGCCGCCGGCTCGCTGCTGCTGAACTACTGGTTCACCCCGCCCACCCACACCCTGACGGTGCAGGACCCGGAGAACTTCGTCGCCATCGTGATCTTCTTCGCGGTGGCGGTCTCGGTCGCCTCGGTCGTCGACCTGGCGGCCCGCCGCACCCACCAGGCGGCCCGGCTGCGCGCCGAGTCGGAGATCCTCTCCTTCCTGGCCGGCAGCGTGCTGCGCGGCGAGACGACGCTGGACGCGCTCCTGGACCGGGTCCGCGAGACCTTCGGCATGGAGTCCGTCGCCCTGCTGGAACGCGAGAGCGACGTCGACCCGTGGACGTGCGCCGGGAGCGTCGGGCCGGGCCCGGTGGCCCGGCCGGAGGACGCCGATGTGGACATGCCCGTCGGCGACCACATGGCGCTGGCCCTCTCCGGCCGGGTGCTGCCCGCCGAGGACCGCCGGGTGCTCGGCGCGTTCGCCGCGCAGGCCGCCGTCGTACTGGAGCGGCAGCGCCTGGTCGACGAGGCGGAGGAGGCCCGGCGGCTCGCCGAGGGCAACCGGATCAGGACGGCGCTGCTCGCCGCCGTCAGCCACGACCTGCGTACCCCGCTCGCCGCCATCAAGGCCGCCGTCAGCTCGCTGCGCTCCGACGACGTCGCCTGGTCCGACGAGGACCAGGCGGAACTCCTGGAGGGCATCGAGAACGGCGCCGACCGCCTCGATCACCTGGTGGGCAACCTCCTGGACATGTCCAGGCTCCAGACCGGCACCGTCACCCCGCTGATCCGCGAGATCGACCTCGACGAGGTGGTCCCGATGGCGCTCGGCGGTGTCCCCGAGGACAGCGTCGACCTGGACATCCCCGAGACCCTGCCGATGGTCGAGGTCGACCCCGGGCTGCTGGAGCGGGCCGTCGCCAACATCGTCGAGAACGCCGTGAAGTACAGCCGCTACGCGGAACGCGTCACGGTGGCCGCCAGCGCACTCGGCGAACGCGTCGAGCTACGGGTGGCCGACCGCGGCCCCGGCGTCCCCGACGACGCCAAGGAGCGCATCTTCGAGCCCTTCCAGCGCTACGGCGACGCCCCGCGCGGCGCCGGCGTCGGACTGGGCCTCGCCGTGGCCCGCGGTTTCGTGGAGTCCATGGGCGGCACGCTGGACGCCGAGGACACCCCCGGCGGCGGCCTCACCATGGTGCTGACGCTCAAGGCGGCGTCGGGGTACGTTCCGGTCAGCCCCGACCTGCCCGCGCGGGTCACCTCATGAGCCGGGCGGAACGCCCGGCCACATGGATCACCTCATGATCTCCGCCACGTCCCGGGAGATCGCCGTACAGCAGAAAGGCAGGGCCCCCATGACCCGGGTGCTTGTGGTCGACGACGAGCCGCAGATCGTACGCGCCCTCGTGATCAACCTGAAGGCGCGCAAGTACGAGGTGGACGCGGCGCCCGACGGCGCCACCGCCCTCCAGCTCGCCGCCGCCCGTCACCCCGACGTGGTCGTCCTCGACCTCGGGCTGCCGGACATGGACGGCGTCGAGGTGATCAAGGGGCTGCGCGGCTGGACCCGGGTGCCGATCCTCGTCCTCTCCGCCCGCCACACCTCCGACGAGAAGGTGGAGGCCCTGGACGCCGGAGCGGACGACTACGTCACCAAGCCGTTCGGCATGGACGAGCTGCTGGCCCGGCTGCGCGCCTCGGTCCGCCGCGCCGAACCCGTCGGGCAGCAGGGCTCCGACGACATCGTGATCGTCGAGACCGAGGGGTTCACCGTCGACCTGGCGGCGAAGAAGGTCCACCGTGAGGGGCGCGACGTACGGCTCACCCCCACCGAGTGGCACCTGCTGGAGGTCCTGGTCCGCAACAGCGGCCGGCTGGTCAGCCAGAAGCAGCTGCTCCAGGAGGTCTGGGGGCCCTCGTACGGCACCGAGACCAACTATCTGCGGGTCTACATGGCCCAGCTGCGGCGCAAGCTGGAGGCCGACCCCTCGCACCCCCGGCACTTCGTCACCGAACCGGGCATGGGGTACCGCTTCGAGCGCGGCTGAACGGGCAGCGGGGCAGACGGACGGCAGGACGGCCGGGCCGCCCACCGCGATCCGCGAGGGTGACCGGGCCGTCCTGCGGGACCCATGCCCGGTCACCCGTTCGAGTGAGACCGGGGACACCCGCTCGGAGCAGCCGGGACCGGTACCCTTCGGGTATGAGTGCTGTTCCTCGATCCGACAAGTCCGGCAAGGCGGAAAAGCCGTCGGGCCGCTTCCGGCGGATGCTCGACCGGCTGTCCACCTCGCAGGAGGACCTTGAGTCCGAGGAGCTCCAGGAGGACTCGCAGGCCTCGGGCTGCACACGGATCTCCGAATGCACCGACCGCCAGATCGTGAAGGTGACTGGTACCTTGCGGACCGTCACCCTGCGGCCGCGCGCCGGAGTGCCCGCCCTGGAGGCCGAGCTCTTCGACGGCACCGCTCCGCTGGACGTCGTCTGGCTGGGCCGGCGCTCCATCGTGGGCATAGAACCGGGGCGCAAGCTCATCGCCTCGGGCCGGATCGCCATGAGTCACGGGCGCCGGGTGCTGTTCAACCCCAAATACGAACTCCGACCGCTCGGCAAGGAGTAGCCGGTGACGTCTCTCGACAAGCCGACGTCCGACACGGACAGCACCACCCGCACCGATCAGGAGGCGACCGACGCGAAGGCGGTCACCGAGGCCGCGCTCTTCGAGGCGTTCGGCGGTGTCCGGGGCATGGTGGAGACAGTCGTCCCCGGGCTGCTGTTCGTCACCATCTTCACGATCAACAAGGATCTGAACAGCTCGGCCATCGCGGCCCTGGCGGTGTCCCTGATCCTCGTCGCCGTCCGACTCATCCGGAAGGACACCGTCAAGCACGCCTTCAGCGGCGTCTTCGGTGTGGCCTTCGGCGTGGTCTTCGCCAAGATGACGGGCAACGCCAAGGACTTCTACCTGCCGGGCATGCTCTACACGCTCGGTCTGGCCCTCGCCTACCTGATCACCACCCTCGCCGGGTTGCCGCTGATCGGTCTGATCCTGGGGCCGGTGTTCAAGGAGAACCTCTCCTGGCGCACCAGGAACCCCGGCCGCAGGAAGGCGTACGCCAAGGCCAGCTACGCCTGGGGCCTGATCCTGCTCGCCAAGTGCGCGATCCTCTTCCCGCTGTACTGGTGGGCCGACACCACCCAGTTCGGCTGGGTCCTGGTCGCCCTCAAGATCCCCCCGTTCCTCCTCGCGGTCTATCTGACCTGGGTCTTCCTCGCCAAGGCGCCGCCGCCCATCGACGTCTTCGCCGAGATGGAGGCCGAGGAGCAGGCGGAGAAGGACCGGAAGGCGGCCGAGGCCGCCGCAGCCGCCGCGGCGCGCAACCAGGAGTTCTGAGGAGCGGCAGGCGGTCGCTCCGAAACCACGGGGAGGGCCCGGAACCGAGTCACACGGTTCCGGGCCCTCCCCGTACGTACGCCCTGCCCTCAGTCGTCCGAGTCGCCCCGGCGCACCGACAGCAGGTCCTCCAGCTGCTCCTCGCGAGCCTGCGCGGCCACGAACAGCAGCTCGTCGCCGGCCTCCAGGGTCTCCTCGGTGCTCGGCGTCAGAACCCGCTGCCCGCGGATGATGGTGACCAGCGAGGTGTCCTCGGGCCAGGCCACTTCGCCGACCTGGGTGCCGGCCAGCGCCGACTCCGGGGGCAGCGTCAGCTCCACCAGGTTGGCGTCGCCGTGGCTGAAGCGCAGCAGCCGGACCAGATCACCGACGCTCACCGCCTCCTCGACCAGGGCCGACATCAGACGCGGCGTCGAGACCGCCACATCGACGCCCCAGGCCTCGTTGAACAGCCACTCGTTCTTCGGGTTGTTGACCCGGGCGACGACCCTCGGCACGCCGTACTCCGTCTTGGCGAGCAGCGAGACGACCAGGTTCACCTTGTCGTCGCCGGTCGCGGCGATCACGACGCTGCAGCGCTGCAGCGCCGCCTCGTCGAGCGAGGTGATCTCGCAGGCGTCCGCCAGCAGCCACTCCGCCATCGGCACCCGCTCCACCGAGATGGCGGTCGGCGCCTTGTCGACGAGCAGCACCTCGTGCCCGTTCTCCAGCAACTCGCCCGCGATGGAACGGCCCACCGCACCGGCCCCGGCAATCGCGACACGCATCAGTGACCGCCCTCCTCAGGACCCTCGGCGAAGGCCGCCTCGACCTTCGCGATCTCGTCCGTACGCATCATCACGTGGACCAGGTCGCCCTCCTGCAGCACCGTCTGCGAGGTGGGCAGTATGGCTTCGCCCAGCCGGGTGAGGAACGCCACGCGGACGCCCGTCTCCTCCTGCAGCGTGCTGATCTTGTGACCGATCCAGGACGGCGTGGTGTGCACCTCCGCGAGCTGCACACCACCGCTCGGATCCCGCCACAGCGGCTCGGCGCCCGAAGGCAGCAGCCGCCGCAGCATCTGGTCCGCGGTCCAGCGCACGGTGGCGACCGTGGGGATGCCCAGACGCTGGTAGACCTCGGCACGCCGGGGGTCGTAGATCCGCGCCGCGACATTCTCGATGCCGAACATCTCGCGGGCCACCCGGGCGGCGATGATGTTCGAGTTGTCGCCGCTGCTCACCGCGGCGAACGCACCGGCCTCCTCGATACCCGCCTCGCGGAGGGTGTCCTGGTCGAAGCCGACACCCGTGACGCGCCGTCCGCCGAATCCGGACCCGAGCCGACGGAACGCCGTCGGGTCCTGGTCGACGACGGCGACCGTGTGCCCCTGCTGCTCCAGGGTCTGCGCGAGAGCGGCTCCTACTCGCCCGCAGCCCATGATGACGATGTGCACCTTGCGCCTACCTCGCAGTCCTGGTTGTCCGGCTGACCTGCGAAAACACCCTGCTCACACTTCTTTCTCAGCTTGCCGGGCAAACAACGGGGCAACGGTGTGTCCCGTTGCCCAGGATGAGCTTATGCGGCCCGGAGTGCGAAGCCTCATCCGAGTGGGCTTTCGCCGTGCCCCGCGCGGAGGGCGGCGAAGACCGGACGTACGGACCCTTGAGCACGCGGACCCTTGAGTGTGGAGCGCACAGACATCTAACATGTCAGTTCATGGAGACCCTGCGCCCCGTCCGGCGGACCCTGCTGCGGGACACCGCGTACGAAGCGATCCGCGACGCCATCGTCCGCGGTGACATCCCGCCCGGTGCCCCCGTCCGCGACGCCGACCTCGCCGACCGCCTCGGGCTCTCCCGGGCCCCGGTCCGCGACGCGCTGTCCCGGCTCGCCGGCGAGGGCCTGGTCGAATCCAAGCCACAGAGCTACACCCGGGTGACCCCGCTGGTGCCGGGCGACGTCCGGGACGCGGCGGCCGTCGTACGAGCCATGCAGGAGCTGGCCGCCAGGACCGCCGTACCCCACCTCGCGGACGCGGACATCACCGTGATGCGCGCCGCCAACGAACGGTTCCGGAAGGCGACCGGCCGTGGCGACGTGGCGGAGGCGCTGCGCGCCGACGACCGGCTCCACGACGTACTCGTCGCCGCCTGCGGCAACGGGGCCGTGGCCGCCACCGTCGAGCGCTACACCCCGTTGATCCGGCGCCTGGAGTGGCGGCAGTTCGGTACGGCCGGCTCCGCACACGGCTCCGCGGAGCTGCACGACCGGCTGATCGAGGCGTGCGCGGCGCGCGACGCCGAAGCGGGGGTCCGGATCACCGCCGAGATCTGGCGGGCGCTCGAAGAGCTGGCCGACGAACTGCCCGAGCAGGCCGAACCGCCTGAGTAGCCCGAGCGGCCCGAACGTCCGCTGGCTCACCCCACCCCACCCCA
>NZ_ML123049.1:159624-176399 GCF_003846175.1 Streptomyces sp. ADI95-17
CCCCGCCCCACCCAACCCCCGACCAAGGGAGCCCCGTGTCCATCTCCTCGTACGAGCGCTACCCCCTCCTCTTCGGCCCCTCGCCCGTGCACCGGCTCGACCGGCTCACCGAGCACCTCGGCGGCGCCGCGGTCTGGGCCAAGCGGGAGGACTGCAACTCCGGCATCGCCTACGGCGGCAACAAGACCCGCAAGCTCGAATACCTCGTCGCCGACGCCCTCGCGAAGGGCTGCGACACCCTCGTGTCCATCGGCGGCGTCCAGTCCAATCACACCCGCCAGGTCGCGGCGGTCGCCGCCCGCGCCGGCCTCAAGTGCGTACTCATCCAGGAGAGCTGGGTCGAGTGGCCCGACGCCGTCTACGACAAGGTCGGCAACATCCTGATCAGCCGGCTGGCCGGCGCCGACGTACGGCTGGTGCGCGCCGGGTTCGGCATCGGGGTCAAGGAGAGCTGGGAGCAGGCACTGCGCGAGGTGGAGGAGGGCGGCGGCAAGCCGTACGCCATCCCCGCGGGCGCGTCCGACCACCCGCTGGGCGGTCTCGGCTTCGCGAACTGGGCGTACGAGGTCGCCGAGCAGGAACGCGCACTCGGCGTGTTCTTCGACACCGTGGTGGTCTGCTCGGTGACCGGCTCCACCCAGGCCGGCATGGTCGCGGGCTTCGCCGCGCTGGAGGAGGCGGGCGCCCGCCCGCGACGCGTACTGGGCATCGACGCCTCCGCGGAACCCACCCGGACCCGCGAGCAGATCGCCCGGATCGCGGCCGCCACCGCACGGCTCGTCGGCGTGCGCCGGGAGCTCACCGTGGACGACATCGAGCTCGACGAGCGCTACCACGCGGGCACCTACGGCATCCCCGACGACACGACCCTCGACGCCATGCGGCTGGCCGCCCGTACCGAGGGCATGGTCACCGACCCCGTGTACGAGGGGAAGTCGATGGCGGGAACGATCGACCTCGTGGCGCGCGGCGAGATCGCCCGCGATTCCACCGTCCTTTACGCACATCTCGGCGGGCAGCCCGCATTGAATGGTTACAGCGCCCTTTTCGCGGACGCTTAGTGCAAGGATTTCGTTAAGGATTTCGTGGCTTTTTCGTCCGAGTGCAGGAGATTGCGGGGCCACGGGGGTGGTGGGTCCGCGGCTTCCATACGGAACGCTTACGATCCTCTGCGTGTCCAAACTGACCGACGTGCCCAAACGGATCCTGATCGGGCGCGCACTGCGCAGTGACCGGCTCGGAGAAACGCTCCTGCCGAAGCGCATCGCCCTCCCCGTCTTCGCCTCCGACGCCCTGTCCTCCGTTGCCTACGCGCCTGGCGAGGTTCTGCTCGTCCTGTCTGTCGCGGGCGTGTCGGCGTACCACTTCAGCCCGTGGATCGCCCTGGCGGTCGTGGTGGTGATGTTCACCGTGGTGGCGTCGTACCGGCAGAACGTGCACGCGTACCCCAGCGGTGGTGGCGACTACGAGGTCGCCACCACCAACCTCGGCCCCAAGTCCGGCCTGACGGTCGCCAGCGCACTGCTCGTGGACTACGTCCTCACCGTCGCCGTCTCCATCACCTCCGGCATCGAGAACCTGGGCTCGGCGATCCCGTTCGTGGTCGAGCACAAGGTGCCGTGCGCCGTCGCGGTGATCCTGCTGCTGACGCTGATGAACCTGCGCGGCGTCAAGGAGTCCGGGTCGCTCTTCGCGATTCCGACGTACGTGTTCGTCGTGGGCGTCTTCATCATGATCGCGTGGGGTGCCTACCGCGCTCTCGTGCTCGGCGACACCATGCGCGCGCCCACCGCCGACTTCCACATCAAGGCGGAGCAGGAGGGCCTCGCGGGCTTCGCCCTTGTCTTCCTGCTGCTGCGCGCCTTCTCCTCCGGCTGTGCCGCGCTCACCGGCGTCGAGGCGGTCTCCAACGGCGTCCCGGCCTTCCGCAAGCCCAAGTCCAAGAACGCGGCGACGACGCTGACGATGATGGGCGCGCTCGCCATCACCATGCTCGTCGGCATCATCGCCCTCGCCCTGGTCACCGACGTCCGGATGGCCGAGAACCCGGGGCAGGACCTGCTGAAGGGCGGTGCGCCGGTCGGCCCCGGCTATGTGCAGGACCCGGTGATCACGCAGGTCGCCGAGGCCGTCTTCGGTAACGGCAGCTTCCTGTTCATCGTGCTCGCCGCAGCCACCGCCCTGGTGCTGTTCCTCGCGGCGAACACGGCGTACAACGGCTTCCCGGTGCTCGGCTCGATCCTCGCCCAGGACCGCTACCTGCCGCGCCAGCTGCACACCCGCGGCGACCGCCTCGCCTTCTCCAACGGCATCGTGCTGCTCGCCGGCGCGGCCGCCCTGCTCGTCGTCATCTACGGCGCCGACTCGACCCGGCTGATCCAGCTCTACATCGTCGGCGTGTTCGTGTCCTTCACGCTCAGCCAGACCGGCATGGTCCGTCACTGGAACCGCCACCTGCGCACCGAGAAGGACGTCGACAAGCGCCGCCACATGATCCGCTCCCGCGCGATCAACGCCTTCGGCGCCTTCCTGACCGGCCTCGTCCTCGTGGTCGTCCTGGTCACCAAGTTCACTCACGGTGCCTGGGTCGCGCTGCTCGGCATGTGCATCTTCTTCGCGACGATGACCGCGATCCGGAAGCACTACGACCGGGTCGCCGAGGAGATCGCCGCCGACGAGACCCCGTCCGACGAGACGATCCGGCCCTCCCGGGTCCACTCGATCGTCCTGGTCTCCAAGCTTCACCGGCCCACCCTGCGTGCCCTCGCCTACGCCAAGCTGATCCGCTCCGACCGGCTGGAGGCGCTCTCCATCAGCGTCGACCCGGCCGAGACCAAGGCGCTCAAGGACGACTGGGAGCGGCGCGGCGTCGACATCCCGCTGAAGATCCTCGACTCCCCGTACCGCGAGGTGACCCGGCCGGTCATCGACTACGTGAAGAGCCTGCGCCGGGAGAGCCCGCGCGACGTGGTGAGCGTGTACATCCCGGAGTACGTGGTCGGCCACTGGTACGAGCACCTCCTGCACAACCAGAGTGCCCTGCGCCTCAAGGGGCGGCTGCTGTTCACCCCGGGCGTCATGGTGACCTCCGTGCCGTATCAGCTGGAGTCCTCCGAGGCGGCCAAGAAGCGCGCCAGGAAGCGCGCCGAGTGGAACGCGCCGGGCGCGGTGCGCCGAGGCCCGGTGGAGCGCAGGCCCAAGGAACCCAGCGGCAAGAGCTGACCGCCCCTGCCCGCTTCCGTTCGTGGTAAACGGCCGGACGACACCCACGTAGAATCGTAGGTTGTTGTCCGGCCGTGGTCGTTGCCCGGTCGTTCCCCCTGATCCTTTTCCTTTTCCCTGATCCCTGGAGCCACCCCCTCATGCAGAACGAACCCACGTCGTCGCTGGTCGGGGAGGAGTACGAGGTCGAGGTCGGCCCCGTCGCACACGGCGGCCACTGCATCGCCCGCACCTCGGAGGGCCGGGTCCTCTTCGTACGGCACACGCTCCCCGGCGAGAAGGTCGTCGCCAGGGTCACCGACGGCGAGAGCGACTCCCGCTTCCTGCGCGCCGACGCGGTACGGATCATCGAGGCGTCCAAGGACCGCGTCGAGGCGCCCTGCCCGTACGCGGGCCCCGGCAAGTGCGGCGGCTGCGACTGGCAGCACGCCAAGCCCGGCGCCCAGCGCCGGCTCAAGGGCGAAGTGATCGCCGAACAGCTCCAGCGCCTCGCGGGCCTCACCCCCGAGGAGGCGGGCTGGGACGGCACGGTCATGCCGGCCGAGGGCGACAAGCTCCCGCCGGGCGAGGTTCCCGCCTGGCGCACCCGCGTCCAGTACGCCATCGACGAGGACGGCAAGGTCGGCCTGCGCAAGCACCGCTCGCACGACGTGGAGCCCGTCGAACGCTGCCTGATCGCCGCCCCCGGCGTCACGGAGCTCGGCATCGAGAAGCGCGACTGGCCCGGCATGGCCTCGGTGGAGGCCATCGCCGCCACGGGCTCCCACGACCGCCAGGTCATCCTCACCCCGAGGCCCGGCGGTCGGCTGCCCCTGGTCGAGCTCGACAAGCCCGTCTCGGTGATGCGCGTCGACGAGCGCGACAGCGGCGTCCACCGCGTCCACGGCCGCGCCTTCGTCCGCGAGCGCGCCGACGACCGCACCTACCGCGTCGGCTCCGGCGGCTTCTGGCAGGTCCACCCCCAGGCTGCCAACACCCTGGTCCGCGCCGTCATGCAGGGCCTGCTGCCCCGCAAGAACGACATGGCCCTCGACCTCTACTGCGGCGTCGGTCTGTTCGCCGGCGCCATCGGACAGCGCATCGGCGAAAAGGGCGCCGTCCTCGGCATCGAGTCCGGCAAGCGCGCCGTGGAGGACGCCCGCCACAACCTGAAGGACCTGGACCGCGTCCGCATCGAACACGGCAAGGTCGACCAGATCCTCCCGCGCACCGGCATCACCGAGTGCGACCTGATCGTCCTCGACCCGCCCCGCGCAGGCGCCGGCAAGCAGGTCGTCAACCACCTGGCGGGCCTGGGCGCGCGCCGCATCGCGTACGTCGCGTGCGACCCGGCGGCGCTGGCGCGCGACCTGGCGTACTTCGCGGAGGGCGGCTACAAGGTGCGGACGCTGCGGGCGTTCGATCTGTTTCCGATGACCTCTCATGTTGAGTGTGTCGCTGTTCTAGAGCCAGTGACGAAGGGTGTCTGAACTGCGGTTTTGCAGTTTCGTTGAGCTTTTTCGACCTGCTTTCGGGGCTTTGGGCGGGTGCATCGTGTGGACTGCGTTGCGCCACTCGATCTCGGTGCGGGCCCTGCTCGCCCTCTGGCCGCACCGTAGGAGGCGGGGATCCCGCGGCTATGGCGTTCCCGTCCTGTTGGGTAGCGGTGCGGTGCTCGCCTGTCGGCACGATTGTCCTTCCCGTTCTCGCCGCTCCCTCTGTTCGCGCTCTTCGCGCCGGAGGCGTTGCGCGTTGACGACGGCTTCGAGGCTGGGCAGTCGCCAGCGCTTGGGATGTATGGATGCGAGGAGTTGGTTGAAGGTGTCGAGCGAGTGCTCGTCGTCGATGGACTCACCTCGGTCGGCCTCGAGCCGCGTTCGGATCTCCAGCCAGCGGTGCGCCCATTCGCTGATGTGCCAACTGGTCATGGCGTCGAGATAGCGGACGGCGGGGCGGGTGCCGTTGATGCGATGTTGCTGGTTGAGGGATTGACGCCCGGCGTGGATCTGTTCAAATTGCCAGAGCAGGTTGAAGTACTGGTCGAGGACTATGTCGGAGGTTTCGTCCGTGGGCCCGGTCCCGCGCCTGTAGCGCTCCAGGATGCCGCGGGACTTCGCGGTGTTGGCTGAGGTGAGGTTGTTGAATAGGGAGCGGGCGAGTTCGAAGCCGGCGCGGGCGCTGTTGCCGCGCGTGGTGTACGCGGCGATGCACGCACTGATCACGGCAATGCTGGCAGACACGAGGGCAGTGTTGGTGGAGCTCATGCTCGGCAGCATGGCCCGCCCGGAGCCAGGTCATGCACAGCTTGAGCCGATTCAGAGGCTAACGAGCTCGAGCACATGTTGGTTGAGTCGTGCCGGTACCTGTGATGACGGTTCGGGCTTCTGGGGGTAGAACCCGGTGATTCTGTAGGGCAGTTGCTGGAAGCGGACTCGGAAGTCCATGACCCACTCTTCGGACAGGTCATCCACGACGAGACTCGGTCACAGGGCACCTGCGTAGCGGGGGAGTTCGGCGTCGTCCTCTTCCAAGCCTAGGGCCTGAGGTCCGACTTCGGTGAGCAAGTCTGGGACGGTGAAGATGCCAGGAAGTTTGTCGATGCCGGCGACCAGGCGGTCGTAGCATTTGACTAGGGCGAGGGTGTGGTTTCCGCGGGCGCGGTACCTCTTTGCCCCTTGGGCGGAGGTCTTGGCCTGATGGTCGAGCCGGTCGGCCTCCCCAAGTTGAGGGGGGAGGCCCGTTGTCGAGTCGGCCTGAGGCTGTGGCCAGAGGTAGTCGCTTGACGCTCATAGGGGGGCGGCAGGATGAGATGTCGCGAACGAGGCGCCCACCACTGGACGTGGTGCGGACCCAGTCCTTCTCGCGCCAGGGCTTGAACGCGTTGACCACCGCGTTGCGGGAAGCGCCAATCATCTGAGACAGCTCCGTTTGGGGCAGACGCACGGCAAGATCCGAAGCCGAAACGGATGCGGCCTCGACCACCGCGACAGAGCCGAGGCCAGACGCAGCGGCACTGATGCGGTGGCCAGTTCGAGCCGCACGGCCTCGGATTCCTTGACCGGGCTATGGCATGGCGCAGGAGTGGGGCCAGCAGCTCATGCTCCTCAACGAACGTGAGGAAAGCGGCACAGCCGGGATGATGCGGATCTGACAGGCCTCGGCGGCGATGACCGTGGCCGTGCGCGGCTGGGAGTCCAACACGGCCAGTTCGCCGAGTATCTCACCGGCGCCGCGTACGGCAAGAAGCGTCCTTTCACTGATGACCCGATCGAGCCGACGGACAGAGAACTTCCGATCGACCCGACTGCCCCGCTGGGTCCAGGCCACGGTAGGCGGACGTTCATGCCATCATGGTGCCTATGGGGGACGTGAATCTGACCTTTGACGACGGCTCGGTGGTGCGTCTGCACCTTGCCCCGGTCAAGGAAACTGCTGCGGTCGGTGTAGCGGCGTATGGACAGGCCGAGGCGGAAGAGTCTCTTGAGCTTCCAGCGGGCTTCGGCTCCGCGCAGCCTGTCAGCGTCCATGACCGTATGGCGCAGGCACTCACCCGAGGAGGCGAAGCGCTTACGGAAGCGCTCCGTCCGCTGGGTGGCGTTCTGGATGGGATTCATCAGTCTCTAGCGGATTCCGTTCAACAACCGGACGAGGTGACCGTGGAGTTCGGGGTGACTCTCGGCAGCGATCTGAGCCTGGGGGTCTTCTCAGGTAAGGGCGAGGCAAGCTTCACTGTTTCAGCGAGCTGGCACTTCACTAGAAGCGCAGGGCCTGGTCTGTCCCCCGATGGGCCGCTTCCCGCGAACGGGGCGGCTGCGTCAACCGTTTCGTAACGGAAGCGGCGAGACGTGCTTCCTCCCCATCACGATGACGCGGCACTTCGCCGGTCATTCATATCTGTCCTCGGACCGGACGGCTTCGTCGGCGCTGCCGTTCTGATCAGGGACTCCCTGGTCCTCACCTGTGCTCATGTCGTCAACGCGGCACTGGGGCGGGACGACTTCGAGACCTCCACTCCGGGGCCTGACAAGGTCATCCGGTTGCGGATGCCTCATGTGGACCGCGACCGGGAACTCACGGGCCGCGTCGATCACACGATGTGGCGTCCGCCAAGGCCGTATGCCTCGGCGGGTAGTGGCGCTTCCGCAGCTGGAAGACTGCCATACTTCGGCGATCTAGCCGTGCTCAGACTCGGAGAGCCAGCTCCGGACGGCGCGGAGCCCGCACCCTTTCTGCCCGAGCGGGACGGGCATGAAGTCACCGCGCTGTGGGCCAGCGGCAACACACTGACAACCCTCCGTGCCCTGCCCCGTGCTGTGGCCGAGCCGTGGGTAGTACTCGACGTTGTGGCAGGCTCGCTGGTCGGCGGGTACAGTGGCGGACCGCTCTGGGACCGGGACCGCGAGGCGGTGGTAGGGATCGTTGTCGCTGCCCATGTAACCTCAGGCGCGGGTGAGGCATCGGCGTCCGCAGCCCCGCTGTATGCCATCGGGTTGCCCACGATCGAGGCCGAGCTTCCGGAACTCCCGCCGCTTGCCGTACCCATGGCAGGACTGGGCCGGCAACAGATGTTGGCTGTCCTGGAGCAGCTCTTGCCGGGCAGCGAGTCTGTCCGCAAGTGCGAGGAGAGGCTGGCCGCCAAGCTCTGCAGGGAATCGGCAGGCCAAGCTGCGGACTGCTACCGGCTGCTCGCCCTCGCTCTGAGCGTGCGGCGCGGGACACCAGAACTGCTGGATGTCGTCCGGGACCACTTGGCGGATGCCGGAATCAGTGAATCCCCGGCCACAAGGTGGCTCTGGGAGCAGCTGCTGCGCGTGGCCCGTGTGGTGAGCGAGCGGGACGTACTCACCGTGCAACAGCGGCGTGATCTGGTCGGTCTGCTGGCCCACTGCCACGCCGATTCCGCGGACCTGCTGCGCTCGGTGCTTCCGTACGCCGATGAGCTGCCGCGAGCGTCCGGCCTCGTTGAAGTCACTGACCTCTTGGAGGGATACGACCCGGTTGCTGGGCGCTTGATGCCTCCTCTGCTTCAGGCGGTCGTCAAGATCGCCCTCTCGGAGGGCTGTGTCGGCAACGCCGTGGCGCGCGACCTTGATGCCTGGGTGACGAGGGTGGCACTTCGACTCGGAGTACCGGAAGCCGCAGTCGCTCAGTTCCGCGAGGACGTCCGTCCCGCTCCCCGTGATAGTCCGTCCGCTGTCGTGGGTCCCCGTGTACAGGTTGAGTTGCTGCCCCTGGCCACCGGCCATCGCTTCACCTTTCAGATCTGGGTCTGGGACGCCGAAGGGCGTCACGAGGTGGTTCTGGTACAGGACTCCGAGGTCTCCAGCGAGCAAGTGGTCGAGGGGATCCGGAGAGTGCTCCGCAATGAGGTACAGGAACACATGGACCAAGCCCTGGTGGAGTTCTTCGTGGCACCCTCCTGGCTGCGACTCGACGTCGATACCTGGAAGTTGGCGGGGAACGAGGACGACAGCGACTTCCTGCTCGGCATCAGCCGCAGGGTCGTTCTGCGTAGTTCCAGCCGGACACGTGAGACCTACTCCGGCTGGAAGCGGCGTACCAAGGCCCTTCTGTCCTCTCAGCCCCTTGTTCTCGACCATCACTCGGCGGACCCCACGGTCGCCCAGGCGCGGCTCGAAGCGACTCCGGACGCGGGCATCGTCATCATGTGTTGCGAGCAGCAGCACCAGAACCGAGTGCTCCGACAATGTCTCCAGGCCGGTGTGCACACTGTCCTGTGGCACCGGCAGAACCACGATACGGAAACAGCCAAGAGGCTGCTCGACCTGCTGCAAGGGATCGGGCACGCCGATATTCCGGAGACGGTACGTCTCGAACGGGCTAGAGCATTGGTGGACCCCGAGTGCCTGACACATCATGGTCGCCGCTTGTCGCTTCTCTACGACGGGCCGGATCACAGGCCGCCGCCGCTCGCCCCCGATGCCTGGGCGCTCACTCAACCCTGAACCACCATGTCAAGGAGAGCGACTGTGTCGCACAACGCTGCATCCGACCAGGTCTCCGGCGAGTCAGCCGAGGACTGGTGGGTGTTCCGCGGCCCGGCAGACCTGCCCCCTCCACCCCCCTGGCGGAGCCTCGCGGGCTCGAAGCAGACTCCGGCGGCTCAGCAGTACCTATTGAGCCCGCAGCACGTGGCGGTCGTCAACGCCGCACTGCATCTGCGTCGTCCGTTGTTGGTCACAGGGCGTCCTGGCACCGGCAAGAGCTCTCTCGCTCATGCCATCGCTGAGGACCTGGGATTGGGCAATGTACTTCGCTGGCCGGTCAACAGCCGCTCCACGCTGGAGGACGCCCTCTACCGCTACGACGCGGTGGGTCGGCTGCGAGAGGTGTCGCTGGAACGTGAGAGGCGCATGGCACGCGGCGTGCCGAGGAAGCTGCGGCACCGTGCTCGGGGCCGCCAGTCGGATATCGGGGACTATCTGCGGCTCGGCCCGTTGGGGACGGCTCTCGCCACTCCGGACCGCCCGCAGGTTCTGCTCATCGATGAGCTCGACAAAGCCGACATCGATCTCCCCAATGATCTCCTCGTGGTGCTGGAGGAAGCAGAGTTCGAGATTCCCGAACTTGCGAGGCTACCCGAGGAGCAGCAGACCGTGAACGTCCTCGTCACCGGAAGCAGGAAGCGTGTCCAGGTCCACCGCGGCACGGTGTCGTGTCAGCACTTTCCGATCGTCGTCATGACCAGTAATGGGGAAAGGGATTTCCCGCCAGCCTTCCTCCGCCGCTGTGTACGCCTCGATCTGCAGGACCCCGACGAGCAGAAACTCCGCGACATCATCCAACTCCATCTGGGTGAGGAGGCACTTGCCGACGCGGAAGACCTCATCCAGAACTTCCTGCAGAGAGCGGCCACACAGACGCTCGCTACCGATCAACTCCTGGCCGCGGTACACCTCCGCGTGACGGGAGCCGATCTGAGTCGCGAGCAGCTGATCAACACTGTCATGCACCGTCTTGACGAGGTCTTCCCCGGATGATTGACCGTCTACGACGGATCCTGGACAGCCTCGGCCACCCACTCGGCAGTGCGGAGTTGCTGGACGTTCTCCTGCTGGCCCGAACCATGGCAGCGAGCAGGAAGGACGTCCTCAGCACGACCGGATCGGGGGCGGGAAAGGAGGCCGATCTCCAGGCCGACGACTCCTTGGGGCCCGCCTCAGATTCCGAACAGATGGCCGACCTGGCGGAGACGTCCGGCACAGGCCCGGAAGGTGGGGAGAGGCAACAGCCGGGAACGCCCTCACCGGGAAAGCGCCACATGCTCTTCCCGGATACGAGACCGCAGGACCCGTCGACCGGCTCCGCCGCTCACTCGCTGAGAATCCCTGGGCCTCGTGCCCTGCCGGGCGCGAACCACCTGGTCCGGTCACTGCGTCCGCTGCGTGAACACCGGGAGCATCCGCGTCGTACCGTCGTTGATGTGGAGGCCACGGTCCGGCTCGCCGCGGAGTCGGACATCTTCGATGTGGTGCTCCGTCCTACCAGTGAGCTACAGAACACCGCTATTTTTCTGATTGACGACTCCCCGTCCATGCGCGTGTGGCGATCGCTGCTGTCGGAAGTCGGCCGTCTAGTGGAGCGCAGTGGGGTCTTCCGCACCGTTGAGATCCGTAAGTTCACGCCGGAAGAGCTGGTCCGGCGGCACCGTGTGCGGAGCATCGGCCCCTCCGTCGTCTTCCTGTTGACGGACGGTGTTCATCGGGCCTGGGCGAGCTCGGCCATGGCCAACGCCGTCGCAGCCCTGGGGGCACGCGGTCCGGTCACTGTCCTGACACCCCTGCCCCAGCGACTCTGGCGCGCCACAGGGTTCCAGCCGCAGCCGTGCCTCCTCAGGGCAACCCAGCGGTTCCCGGCGATACGCGAGTTGTCCATGCTCGACCCCGTGACGGGGGAGTGCCTGCAACTCGGCCCTGGCCGTGTGCCGCTGCCGGTCGTAGCACTGTCACCGTCGTCGCTCGCCTCGTGGGCGCAGCTGATGACTCGGCCTACCGCTTCACAAATGATTGAATCCGCCCTGCTGGGGTCCCCGGGTGCCAGCCCGTCGGCAGAAGCGGTGACCGCAGATGAGAGTGCGCCGCCGGACAAGCTGATCGCCGCCTTCCGCGGATCCTTCTCCCCACAGGCCTACAGTCTCGCAGTCAGGCTCTCGGCCATCACGACGCTCAGCCCGCTCGTCATGCAGCTCGTGCGCACCGCCACCCTGCCCGAGGCCACGTCCACGCACGTGGCGGAAGTGCTGCTCGGAGGTTTGCTCCAGCGCCGGGACGACGCGGCCGACACGCGGGAGCTCCCGGAGACGCTACGCGAGCACGACCTCTACACCTTCCGCCCCGGTGTGCGCGAGCTTTTGGCCACCGGGCTGAGCAGGGCGCAGACCCACGAGGTGACCGTGGCCGTAGGCCGCGCCCTCGCGCCCTATCTGGGCAGGCTGCCGGACTTCTCGGTCCTTGTGCCCGATGTGGCGGGCACCCACCGGATCGCCGAGGAGGCGTTGCCTTTCGCAGCGCTGGCAGGCCCCCGCACCGATAGCGCACCGAGTCCTACGGCATCGAGCGCAGCGGGCTCGGATATCGGCGGCCAGGAGACCTCCGCCGCGTTGGGCGGGGCCGCGCTGTTCCGGGCACCCGCTCGCGTCGTCGCGGCGGACGCTCTGCGGGGGTCGCTGATCCTGCTCCTCATCGAACAGCACGTGAGTGCCTTGGGAAGACGACCGACCGCTGCCCGGGTCCGCGCGTGGGAACAAGATCTTCCAGAGCTGGCAGCCGCGCTTATGGACGTGGGTCTCGGCGAGGTCGAGATGCTGATCGAGTACGGACTTCCGATGAGCAGCTTCCACGTCTCCGTGGTCCTGGCAGGCTTGGACCCCGTCCATTCGGCTCCCTCCTATGTGCTCGTCGAGCTGAAGCCGTGGACCCGGGCCACACTCGATGAGGACGATCCGGTCCTGTGTTACGGGGATGCCACCTCGCGTCCAGTCCTCAATCCCGTCGAACAGGTACGGCGCTACCGCGAGTACCTGATCCGGGTCACCAGAACGTTGTCCCGGAACCCGGAACGCGTCAGTGGAGTCGCCTACCTGCCCAGAGCCACCGAAGCGGGCCTGAGCGGGTTGCGTGAGCTCGAACGTGATGACCGGGTCCACTTGTTCACTGGTGAAAGACGCAGGGAGTTCCTCGACCATCTGCGTGCGAGGTTCAGCGACAGCCGGGCAGGAGAACGCGCGGCCGACGAACTCCTCCAGGCCACTTCCGTCCGTTCCGACCGACTCATGGCTGTCGCGGCGCAAGAGGTAAGGGAGCGGCAACAGTTCATGCTTCTGGACGAGCAGCAGGTCGCGTACCGCTTGGTACTCAATGCCGTGGAGAAGGCGAAGGACGCCGACCGCAAGGAAGTCGTCATCGTCACGGGCGGGCCCGGCACCGGCAAGAGTGTGATTGCTCTCCAGTTGCTCGGCGAGCTGTACCGGCGCGGCGTCCCTGTGTTGCATGCCACAGGGTCGCAGGCGTTCACCAAGACAATGAGGAAGGTCGCTGGAGCCCGGAAGCGGGAGGTCCAGGACCTGTTCAAGTACTTCAACAGCTTCATGACCGCCGAGAAGAACAGTCTGGGTGTCCTGATCTGCGACGAGGCCCACCGCATTCGGGAAACCTCGGCCAACCGCTACACCCCTGCCGCGCATCGGACCGGCAGGGCCCAGGTCGACGAACTCATCGATGTCGCCCGTGTGCCTGTCTTCTTCCTCGACGAACATCAAGTCGTCCGCCCGGGCGAGATGGGCACCGTGGCCGCGATCACGGAGGCTGCCCAAAGGAAGGGCCTGCCTGTCCGCGTGGTACCGCTAGGGGGCCAGTTCGGCTGTGGCGGCAGCGCCGCATATCTGAACTGGGTGGTGAGGCTCCTTGAGTTGGAGCCGGGCGGTCCGGCGCGCTGGGAGCCGGACGGCCGGATGCAACTTCTGGTCGCGGAAAGCCCGGAGGAGATGGAGGTGTTCCTTGCGGCTCGCCGATCCGAGGGACACAGTGCCCGCATGACCGCGGGCTACTGCTGGAGGTGGTCGTCAGAGCCCAAGCCGGGTGACCCGCTTCCCTTGGACGTGGTGATCGGTGACTGGGCCCGTCCATGGACCCTTAGAGGCGATCGCTCCGTTTCCGGGGCACCGCCTTCCGCCCTGTGGGCTACCGATCCGGCCGGCTTCGGACAGGTGGGCGTCATCTACACGGCGCAGGGCTTCGAGTACGACTGGAGTGGAGTCGTCCTCGGCCCCGACTTGGTCTGGCGGGGGGACCGCTTCGTCACGGACCGCACGTCGTCCAAGGACCCAGTGCTCAGCCGGTCCGTTTCGGACGCTGAAACGGACCGGCTGATCCGCACCGCTTACAAGGTTCTGCTCACCCGCGGCTTGATGGGCACAGTCGTCTACTCGACAGACGCGGAGACCCGCGCGCAGTTGCTCGACCAGGGGGCGCAGCCGCTGCATGGACATTCCAGTCGAGCTGAGGAGTCGGCCGTCGCCGCGCTCACGAAATGGCCGCACCGGCTCGCCGACCTCAGCCCTCGCATCACCGCCGGCTTTCATGAGACGAACGGCCGTGCAGCGGGCTTCTTCGATCGGTACCCGGGACCGGTCGAAGGCTGGCAGGACGTCATCCTTCAGGGCTCGTTCATCAGCGCTGCTACGCCGTTCCACAAGCAGCCGCCGGAGGGTAGAGCAAGAGGCGTGCGCGAGAGCGAGAGCTGGAATCATCTGCGCCTTGCGGCGGACGCTGTACCGCGGACGAACTACCGTCCTACCGGGCCCCCCGCACGGTATCTCAGCGCCCAGGACCGCTGGGTGGACCACGACCGGCTCACTCAGCTCCTGGGTGATCCGGCAGCTGTCCTGGCGGCGCATGCCGATGTCAGTGCGACCGATCTCGAATCGCAAGGGGGAGACCGCGGCAAGGCCGCTGAAACAGTGCTCCGAGCAGCGAGCACACGGCCATGCACGGAGTTCTATCGAGTGGCATGGCGAGCCTTGATCTCCCCCGACACGGAGCGGAGTCTGCATGCTGCACTCGTCCCGCCAGGGGCGAACCACCTCCACACGATGCGCAGCGCCGCACTGCCGTCGCCGCGACTGACGGTACTCACAGCAGGGTTCTTTGCTTCGCTTCCCTTGGACGACTTTCTCCGCAGATCAGGCCGCCTCCGCCTGGACACCTCCGCCGTCGGGGACATGCCTGCGCCCTCACCGGAACACCCCTTGGAATCAGCGCTGCTCCTGCGTACTCTCCGGCTGAACTGCCAGACCAACGCCTATGCTCCCCTCTGGGAGGAGCTGTACGACTCTTCCTGGCGCCAGGATGCTTGGGCCGCCTCCGCGTACTGGCCCGAATCCACGCCTCCACTCACCGAAGGTGTAGGCCCCACCTGGAACAGCGACGTCCCCCTCCGTACGGAGTTCGCCCGCAGGGCGGCCCTTGTCGAAATAGATGCCCTCGTCGCAGTCTGGCTTGGTATCAGCGCGGACGCATTAGTGACCATGTACGACTCTAGGTTCCCCGTTCTCCAGCGAAACGAGGAGAGCATGTGGTTCGACGCGACCGGTCGCCGCATCGCCGAGCTGCGTCGGCAGCACGGTTACGATCAGCCCAAGGACGCCTGGGGACAACTGAGTTCCCATGAGCGCTTTCCGAGCGAATGCAACGTTCCTGACGGGTACGCCGGCCCGCTCTACCGAGCACACCGCAAGGACGAGATGCGGGAAGCGCACGCGGAGTTCAGCCGCCGTCTGAGGGAGATCGGCCGAAAGCCGGGTGACACTCGGCACCCGGACTTTCTGTGAACTCTCGCTTGATTTCCGCGCCGCCGGGATGAGCGTCGGCGTGGTGCGCAAGGCGACCAGCGTGAAATGGCCGCAGCCCACGCTCAGACCTGCCGAACTGCGCACCTTCCGAAGCAGTCACCATGCCCGAGCCCGCATGGGGTCCGACCATCAGGACCCGTCCCGTTTCAACGCCCAACGACTCTGTACTGGAGGCAACTTGAGCTATGCCCTTCTCGTGATGGACGTTCAGCAGGCTGTCGTGGACATCGCTGACGACGACTCCGGATACCTGCCGCGCCTGCGCAGGGCGATCGACGGGGCCCGGGCGGTGGACATCCCCGTGACCTACGTGGTCATCGGGCAATTTCCCGGCTTCCCGGAAGTCGGGACACGCAACAAGGCTCTCCTCGCCATCGCACAGGCCGGCCTCTTCGTCGAGGGCGCCTCGGGCACCGAGATCCACCCTGAGGTCGCGCCCTGGCCGGGCGACGTGGTGGTCACCAAGAGACGGGCGAGCGCCCGCATAACGGCTCGGCCAGCGTCCCCGGAAGCGGCATACGGCCTCGTTCTTGACCTCGGCGGCTCGCCCTGCCGGGGGCCGTCGTGCACCACACGGGACAGCTCACTTCCCCCGATTCGGTTGAACTGGGGGAGCCAGCCGCACTTTCGATCTCACCGCGGTCCTGACTCCCGATCCCACCGGGACGAGCGGTCTGCGTCAGATCACCTCCGCGGACGGGGCCGAGTGTCTCGACATCAGCCTCGACCCTACCGGCGACTTCCTTGTCGAGCCGTGGGATCTGGCGGGTCAAACGAGTATCGGCCGTGACGCTCGTTTGACGCTCCGGGCGCCCAACAGCAGGTCACCTGCCTTCGGAAACTGCACTTGACCTGAAGATTCTGTCATCCCCGTCAGGAGTGACGTGTTTCCGATGACGCACCACGTGGAGTGCGTGGCGATTCTGGAGCCTGCTGAGAAGAGCCACTGACCTGCGGTTTCTGCACCGGACGCCCGAGCCGAAGCGCACCGGCCCGCCGCGACGCCGAACACGGCGACCGCGTCCGAAGCGGCCCCGGCCGCCAGCTGCCAATTCCGCCAGGAAATATGAGCGGGGCGAAAGCGCCCTTTCCGTCGCTGAGCTCGGCGATCGGCACGCACCGGGTTCAGACCTGTGGCAGGGAGAAGGGGACGTGCCCGATGGCGCGGCCGGTGGTGTCGAGGAGTCGGCCCATGCGTTTGCGGGAGTGGAGGACGACGGTGCGGTCGTTGACCTTCAGGTTCGGGAAGCGTTCCGCGAGGTGTGCTTCGAAGGGGTCGATGGCGTGCAGGCCGCGCAGCCAGACCATCACCAGCAGGTTGTCGGAACCACTGATGGACACGGCCAGGCGAACCTCTTCCATCCGGGTCAGCGCGTTGCCCGTGCCTGCGAGGTGGGTGTGCGGGACCGCGGTGCGGTAGAGCACGACCGTCGAGAGTCCGGCGACGGGGTGGGCCAGGTCGCAGCGGAAGGTGATGTCCCGGTCCCGGATCATCCGCTGGAGCCGGCGTCGGGCGGTGTGTTCGCTCATGCCTGTCGCGGCGCCCAGGTCGGTGTAGCCGAGGCGTCCGTCGCGGCCTAGGGCTTCCAGGAGGGCCTGGTCCGCGGGTGGCGGGCGGTGGTGCATGTGGGCGCTGTACGGGGTCGGGCGTGAGGCGCGTGGAGTGGAGAGTTCCGCGTGGCCGGCGGGCTCCATGGCCCGCATT
>NZ_ML123049.1:176424-226997 GCF_003846175.1 Streptomyces sp. ADI95-17
CGCGCAGCCGTTCCCAGCGGCGGGCCGCCGTGGTCGCGTCCACGCCGAGTGCCCGGCCGATCCGGGACCACGGTGCCCGGGGAGCGGCCTGGAGAGCGTCGACGAGAGCCAGATCCAGTTCGGAGAAGTGCTCGCCCTCACCGGCCTCGCGGGAATCGGGGGCCATGGCTCCTCCCAAGATGTTTTCCTGCAATTCTCCGGGAAGTCCGGTCACAGACCGGATCGTAGGGGCACTTCCGGCCGATGCCCAGCCTCGGTCACCCGGAGTCGAAGGAGTGCCGCGTGTCTGCTCCGCCCCCGCAGTCCACCCGGAGAACCGTCCGGATCACGATCGTGCTGCTGTTCATCGCCTGGCTGGTCGACTACGCCGACCGGCTCGTCATCAATCTGGCCCTGCCCTCCATCGGAGCCGAGTTCGACGTGGGCCGGGGGGAGCAGGGGCTGATCGTCTCGGCGTTCTTTCTCGCGTACGCCCTGTGTCAGATACCCGGCGGGATGCTCGCCGACCGGTACGGCGCCCAGCGGGTCATGCTCTGGGCTCTGCTGTCCTGGTCCGTGTTCACCGCACTGACGGGCCTCGCCTGGTCGTTCGCCGTCCTGCTGCTCATGCGGTTCGCGTTCGGTGCCGCCGAGGGCGTCTTCCCGCCGGCCTCGATGAAGGTCCTCGTCGAGCGGACCACACCGGCGCAACGGATGGGAGCCAACGGCGTCATCATGAGCTCCAACGCGCTCGCCGGCGTTCTCACCCCGCTCCTCGTTGCGCCTCTGATCGCCGCTTTCGGCTGGCGCTCGGCGTTCTTCTCGACAGCGGCCCTGGGCGTCTTCGTCCTGGTGGCGATACGTGTGTGGCTCCCGGCGCCGTTGCCGCTCACGGAGCCGGAGACCCGCGTCGCCCGGCGGCGCGCGGGGGGCGTTCTGCGGTTGGGCGTGATCTGGCGCTTCAGCGCCATGATGTTCGGCTACAGCATGATCGTCTGGGGTCTCAACACCTGGATCCCGTCCTACCTCAGCGAAGAGTACGGCGTCTCCCTCGTCTCGGCCGGAGCTCTCGTGGCGATCCCGGCCCTCGCCGCGGCGGGCGCGATCGTCGTGGGCGGCCGGCTCTCGGACCGGCTGGGCGGGCATCACCGCAAGGTGATCGTGCCCAGCATGACGGTGGCCGCCGTCACGCTGCTCTTCATGGTCTTCTCGCCGTCGCTCACCGGTTTCGTCGTCTTCGGCACGTTCGCCTCGGTCGCCGTCTCCCTCTGCTACATGCCGATCCTCGCCGTTCCGCTGGGTGGGCTGGCGGCCGAGGACATCGGCGTGGGCAGCGGGGCGATCGTCTTCGGCGGCCAGGTGGCCGGCATGGTCGCCCCGCCCGTCATCGGTGCGCTCGCCGACGCCTTCTCCTTCAAGGTGGCCTTCGCCTCACTGGTGCTCGGCGCGGCCATCGCCGCCGTGATGGCTCTCCTCACCCCGCAGGACACCGCCTCCTTCCGGGCCGCCACCGGCCTGCCCGACCTCCCCGCACCCGCAAAGGAGCACTCATGACCGCCGCCTCCGTCTCCCGCCTGCTGTCCGGCTTCCCGGACCGGCTGCCCGGCCTGCGCGCCCTCTACGAGGACCTGCACGCCCACCCCGAGCTGTCCTTCCAGGAGTTCCGTACCGCAGGAGTCGTCGCCGACCGGCTGCGGAAGCAGGGCTGGGAGGTCACCGAGGGCGTCGGCGGCACCGGCGTGGTCGGGGTCCTGGCCAACGGCGAGGGCCCGGTGGTCCTGCTCCGCGCCGACATGGACGGGCTCCCGGTCCAGGAGCGGACGGAACTGCCGTACGCCTCCCGGGAGACCGCCGTCGACAGCGAGGGCAACAAGGTTCCCGTCATGCACGCCTGCGGCCACGACATGCACGTCACCTGTCTGCTCGGCGTGACCGACCAACTCGCCGGCGCCCGTGCGGAATGGCGCGGCACGGTCGTCGCCGTGTTCCAGCCGGCCGAGGAGGTCGGCGGGGCACCGGCCATGATCGAGGACGGCTTCCTGGAGCGGTTCCCGCGCGCCGACATCTGCCTCGGCCAGCATGTGGCCCCGGCCCCCGTCGGCTTCGTCGGCACCCGCCCCGGGCCGGTGATGGCCGCCTCCGACAGCCTGCGGGTCCGCCTCCACGGCCGTGGCGGACACGGGTCCACGCCCGAGACCACCGTCGATCCGATCGTCATGGCCGCCGCGGTCGTCATGCGGCTGCAGACGGTTGTCTCCCGGGAGGTGGGGGCGGCGCAGACCGCCGTGGTGACCGTCGGATCGCTGCACGCCGGGACGAAGGAGAACATCATCCCCGACACCGCGGAGCTGCGGATCAACATCCGCTCCATGACTCCCGCGGTACGGGACCGGGTCCTGGCGGCCGTCGAACGGATCGTCCGCGCCGAGGCTGCCGCGTCCGGGGCCCCCGAGGAACCCGAGATCACCGGTCTCAACTCCTTCCCCGTCACGGTCAACGACACCGCGGCAACGGGCACCGTACTGACCGCGATCGCCGAAGTCATCGGCGAGGAACGGGTCTTCACCCTGCCCGAGCCCCTCACCGGCAGCGAGGACTTCGGTGTCTTCGGCACGGCTCTCGGTGTCCCCTCGGTCTTCTGGCACTTCGGCGGCGCGGACCCGGCACTGTTCCAGCACCGCACCCCCGAAACCCTGCTGACGGACGGTCTTCCCGACACGGTCCCCGCCAACCACTCCCCGTACTTCGCCCCCGTTCCGGAGCCCACGATCCACACCGGCGTGACGGCGCTGCTCGCGGCGGCCGCCCACTGGCTGTGCACCGAGGACGACCGTGCTTCCGACCGCCAGGAGAGGTGACGTGCCTCTCGATCCGGATACCGCCGGCGGCCGGATGGCCGGCACCGCCACGAGGCCGCTTCCCACCTCTTCTCCCCATCTCCTCATCCGAAAAGGACGTCCGCATGAATTCGAACGGCTCCGGCACCGATCTCGCCTACCTCAGCGCCACCGAGGCGCGACGGCTCTTCGACGCCCGCGAACTCTCCCCGGTGGAGCTGATGCGCGCGGTCATCGAACGCGCGGAGCAGACCGAACCGGTCGTCAACGCCTTCACCGAGCAGCTCTTCGACGAGGCACTCCAACAGGCCCGGCAGGCCGAGGACCGCTTCCTCGGCAAGGGCGGACTGGCGCCGCGCCCGCTGGAAGGCATCCCGGTGGCCACCAAGGAGAAGCACGCCATCGCCGGGCGCTCCCTCACCGAGGGCTCGCTCGTCAACGTCGGCAACACAGCGACCGAGAACGCCCCGGTGATCGACCGGATCCTGGACGCGGGCGGCATCATCCATGCCCGCACCGCCACCCCCGAGTTCTCCATCACCACCTTCACCCACAGCCGTCTGTGGGGCGTCACCCGCAATCCGTGGAACCCCGAGTTCACCCCCGGAGGCTCGTCCGGCGGAGCCGGTGCATCCCTCGCGGCCGGTACGGCGCTGCTCGCCTCCGCCTCCGACATCGGCGGCTCGACCCGTATCCCCGCCGCCTTCACCGGCACCGTCGGCTACAAAGCCCCTTACGGCCGGATCCCCGGCGTCGCACCGCTGTCCGCCGACCACTACCGAGGCGACGGCCCCATGGCACGAACCGTGGACGACTGCATCGCCTTCGCCAACGTGCTGGCCGGCCCCGACCCGCGCGACCATGTGTCGCTGCGCCCGAAGCTCGTCCTGCCGGCCGAGTACGACGCGGTCGCGGGGATGCGCATCGCCCTGTGCCTCCGCCTGGGTGCCTACGACGTCCACCCGGAGATCGAGGCCAACACCCGCGCGGTCGCCCGCGCCCTCACCGACGCGGGCGCGATCGTCGAGGAGATCGAACTCCCGTGGACCAAGGAAGACCTCCTCATCAGTGCCGCAGGGCACTTCTCCACCATCTTCGGCGCCCTCGTCCGCGAAATCGAAGAGAAGCACCGCGACCGGATGTCGGACTACGCGGCAGCCTTCGCCGACACCATGGCCGTCGCCCGTGAGCGCGTCACCTTCCTCGACGGCCTGCGCGTCGAGACCCGGCTGCAGCGCGAACTGGGCGAGGCGATGGCCCCCTTCGACGCCCTGATCTGTCCGACCACGGCCGTCCCGGGACTGCCCGCCGGAGACGGTCTCCTGGGCCGCCTGGTGGTGAACGGCGAGGACCACGGCGAGCCGATGTGGGCGCCGATGACCCTGCCCTTCAACATCAACAACCGCTGCCCCGTTCTCAACGTGCCCAGCGGTCATTCCAGTTGGGGCCTTCCGACGGGCGTCCAGATCGTCGGCCACACCTACGACGACCCGACCGTCTTCCGTATCGGTAAAACCCTGGAGCAACTCCGCCCCTGGGCCTACACCCCGGCCCATCGGCCGACCGCCCTGACGGCACCTCTCGCGCAGTCGGCCGCGGTTGATCGCCGGCCCTGACCAGGTACTTGGTGGGTGACCGGCTCGACCTTGCAGCCGGGACAGCGTCTATTTCGGCGCGGCGTGTTCCCTGCTCGCACATGTGCCACGCGTCGTACGGCAACGGCAACGGCAACGGCAACGGCAACGCTTCCGCAACCGCAACCGCAACCGCAACCGCAACCGCAACCGCAACCGCTACCGCGTGGCCGCCCGCACCTCCGACACGCCTGACGGTACGAGCGGTCACAGCGGCTTTCGTTGGGGCAAGGGCCTGTGACCACGGTGTCTGCCGCCGCTGTCCTGCCCCCAACTCCTATGCGGGATAGGGCAGAAGACCCGCGTCGATCTTCTCCCAGGCCGCTCCGAGCGCGGCCACCAGCTCCGGTTCGTGCGCCGACCGGTCGGCGCACTCCCGCTGGTCCTGCTCCAGGTCGAAGAGCGCGTCCTTGCCGTTCTTGTGCGGGTACCTGGCTTTCGCCGCGCGGTGGTACTTCCACTTGCCGCGGCGCAGCGCCCGCTCCTCCCGGGTGCGCCAGAAGAGGTCCCGCTCGGGTGCCTCCTCGCCGCGCAGCAGGTATCCGGTGAGGCTGACGCCGTCCAGCGGGGTGGCCGGGTCCGGGCGGGCCCCGGCGGTGTCGAGGAAGGTGGCGGTCCAGTCCGGAGTGAACACGGGGACGTGGCTGACCTGGTGCCCGCCGATCCGGGCCGGCCACCGCAGAATGGTCGGCACCCGGATTCCGCCCTCCTGCAGCGCGTACTTGCTGCCGCTGAGCGGCCAGCTGTGGGAGTACCGTTCGCCGCCGTTGTCGCTGGAGAAGACGACGACCGTGTCGCGGTCCTGCCCCGACCGCTTGAGGGCCCGCATGACCTCGCCGACGGAACGGTCCAGACCCTCGACCATCTCCCGGTACTTGTCCAAGGAACCGCCGTCCATGTGCGCGAGGGCGAGCTGAGCCTGTTCCAGCGGCAGTTCGAGGACGAGCTTCTCCAGCCGCGCCGCCTCCTCCGTGTCGCCCTCGGCGATCCAGGGCCAGTGCGCGGTCGTGTAGTTGAGGTTGAGCAGCCACGGCTTGTCGTGGTCGCGCTCGATGAACTCGCTCGCCCGCTCGGTGAGGATCCGGGTGTAGTAGCGCAGGTCCTTGTAGGGCGTCTCGCCCTCGTACAGGTCGTACCGCCTGTCGCTGGTGAGCTTCGAGTAGTACTCCATGGCGCCCCCGAAGTTCCCGAAGAACTCGTCCCAGCCGGACTTGGTGGGGGAGTACTCGGGCAGGAAGCCGCAGTGCCACTTGCCGATCATCGCCGTCGTGTACCCGGCTCCGCCCAGGAGCGAGGCCAGCGTGGGATGGGTGGGTTCGAGACCGACGGTGGACTTCTCGATGATCGGCTCCTCCAGCCCGGCCTCCGTACGCCCCGGATAGCGGCCGGTGTAGAGGCTGAGCCGGGTGGGCGAGCAGGTCGACGAGCCGGCGTAGCCGTCGGTGAACCGCACGCCCTGTGCGGCGAGTCGGTCGAGGTTCGGGGTCTTGATGTTCGGCGAGCCGTAGCAGGAGAGATCGGCCCAACCGAGATCGTCGGCGAGGATGTAGAGCAGGTTCGGCCGCTTGGACTTCCGGTCCGGGGATGCGCGGAAGGGCCGTTCCTCGGCGGCCGGCGTGGTCGCCGCGGCCTGGGCCTCGGTGGCGGGCAGGCCGGCTATCGCGGCAGCCGCTCCCGCTCCGACGGCGCCGCCGAACGCTCGTCGGGACAGCTTCTGTTCAGGCTTGGGCACAGTTCGCTCCTTTACCGGGCACGACGCTGATGCGGTGCTGGGGAAAAAGTCTGGTCGCGGCGGACAGCGCTGTTTCATTCGGTGCCGCCAGGTTCTGTGCGTTCTCTGGGAATTCACGGCCGCCGGGGTAGGCGAAGTCATCCGATAGCCGGGGCAATTCGGGACAGGAGTGGCCTGGAACTCCCAGGAAACTCCCAGGAATTCCCCGGAAGCGGCGATGTGGGGTTGCGAGAGTGCAGCCACGCCGACGGATGACGACACCCCGGTCGCTGTACGGGCCACTTCGAGCACGTGCCGCCCGCCGGGAACTCCACATGCCGGGCAAGTGCCCAACAAGCCGCGCCCGCACAGTCATCCGTTCCGGCAGTCACCAGATCACCGATCCCTCTTTCAGGAGCCACGCGTGGCAGCCCTTCTCTACAGACTCGGCCGGTTCGCTTTCCGGCACCGCTATCTCGTGGTCCTGTTGTGGATCTCGCTCCTCACCGTGGGCGGCGTGGCCGCCGCACAGGCCCCCGCCTCCGGTCCCACGACCTTCGCCATGCCCGGCACCGAATCCCAGCGCGCCTACGATCTGATCGACGAGCGCTTCGAGGGGCAGAAGGCCGACGGAGCGACGGCACGGGTCGTCTTCAAGGCCCCCGAGGGCCACCGGATCACCGAACCGGCCCTGCGTGAAGCGATCGGGACCGCGGTCGAGACACTCGCCTCAGGGGCCGAAGTCGACCGGGTCACCGACCCGTTCAAGACGAAGGCCGTCAGTGGCAACCAGGCCGCCGCGTACGCGCAGGTCAGCTACGAGGTCTCCGCGGCCGAGCTGTCGGAAGCCTCCCGTGACGAGCTCGCCGACGCGGTGGCCGAGGCCTCGCGGTCGGGGATGACGGTCGAGGCCGGCGGCGCGACGCAGAAGGGCGGCAAGGGTTCGCACGCCGCCGAGGCCATCGGTCTCGCCGTCGCGGCCGTCGTCCTGCTGCTCACCCTGGGTTCGCTGATCGCCGCCGGGCTGCCGCTGGTCACCGCTCTCATCGGCGTCGCCATCGGTGTGTGCTCCATCACCGCACTCGCCTCGGCCCTCGAATTGGACTCCACCACCTCCGTGCTGGCCATGATGCTGGGCCTGGCGGTCGGCATCGACTACGCGCTGTTCATCGTGTCGCGCTACCGCAGCGAGCTGGCGGAGGGGCGGCGTCCGGAGGACGCGGCCGGGCGGGCGCTCGGCACCGCGGGATCGACGGTCGTCTTCGCCGGTCTGACCGTGGTGATCGCACTCGCCGGTCTGGCCGTGGTCGACATCCCGCTGCTGACGAAGATGGGTGTCGCGGCGGCGGGGACCGTCGTCCTGGCCGTGCTCGTCGCGCTGACCCTGGTGCCCGCACTCCTCGGCATCGCCGGGCGCCGGATCAAGGCGCCCCGGACACGGCACAAGGCGGCACGCGCCGGGGCCGCCGAGGGCGCCGAGGCAGTACGCAACATGGGCAGCCGCTGGGCGGCATTCGTCATCCGCCGCCCCGTGCCCGTGCTCGTCGTCGGCATGGTCGCGCTCTGCGCACTGGCTGTCCCCGCGGCGTCCCTTCAGCTCGGACTGCCCGACGAGGGCTCCCAGCCGGAGAGCACCACACAACGCAGGGCGTACGACCTGATCTCGGAGAACTTCAGCCCCGGCTTCAACGGACCGTTGCTCGCCGTCGCGGACGCGAAGGACAGCGACAACCCGAAGCAGGCCGTCAGCGAGGTGTCCGCCGTACTGAAGGGCATCGACGGCGTCTCCACCGTCAGCCCGCCCCGCTTCAACGAGGCCGGCGACACGGCGATGATCACCGTCATACCGGAGTCCCGGCCCGGCAGCGCCGAGACGGAGGCCGTGGTCCATGCCATCCGTGACGCAGGCGGCGACGTCATGGGCGAGGACGGCGGCCGGCTGATGGTGTCCGGCAGCACGGCGATGAACATCGACGTGTCGCAGAAGCTGGACGACGCGCTCCTGCCCTATCTGGCCCTCGTCGTCGGCCTCGCCTTCCTGCTCCTCATCATGGTCTTCCGCTCCCTCGCGGTGCCGCTCAAGGCCGCCCTGGGGTTCCTGTTCTCCGTCGCCGCCTCCCTCGGGGCCGTCGTCGCGGTCTTCCAGTGGGGCTGGCTCTCCTCGCTGATCGGGGTCACCGACCCCGGGCCCGTGATGTCGATGATGCCGATCTTCATGGTCGGAATCGTCTTCGGTCTTGCCATGGACTACGAGGTGTTCCTGGTGACCCGTATCCGCGAGGCGTATATCGGCGGCCACACGGCTCGCGAGGCGATCGTCACCGGATTCCGGCACAGCGCGCGGGTGGTCACGGCCGCGGCACTGATCATGATCGCCGTGTTCGCGGGATTCATCGGGTCGGACGAACAGATGGTCAAGACCATCGGATTCGGCCTGGCCGCCGCGGTGTTCATCGACGCCTTCGTCGTACGGATGACCCTTGTCCCCGCCGTACTCGCCCTCATGGGCGACAAGGCGTGGTGGCTGCCGCTGCGCCTCGAAGCCGTACTTCCCCGTGTGGACATCGAAGGGGACGGCCTGCGGGCCGAGGACGAACCCGATGAGATCGCCGCTCTCCCCGGCGCCCGGTCCTGACGGCCCGGGGCCGAGAGAGAGCCCGTGATGGCTACCCCGACGAAGACAGCAAAGGCGACAAAGGACATGAACACGGCGAAGGTGGTGAAGGCGGCGGTGGCAGCACCGGAAAAGGCGGCCGCGTCGAAAGGACCGGGCACAGTCACCCGCCACATCCTGGAAGGGGCGGCCTCCGTCACAGCCGCCGTCGCCGTGATGACGCTTCTCGCGTACGCGGCGCTGAACAGCCTGCACGCCGAATCGGCCGGGCCGCTGAGCCTGCTGGTCCCGATGGTCGTCAGCATGGCTGTGGGCGGCACGTTGACGCTGTCGTCGGGAGGCGGCGGAACCGTGGGCGGGGGTGATGCTCCCGGCGGTGGCCTGGGTGGACTTCTGGGCGGTGCGGGAGGGGCCGGGGGCATGAAGCTGGAGGTGGCCGGAGGCATCGACCTCATGCCGCTGACGCTCACGCTCGTCGGCTCCGTGGTGCTCGCCACGCTCTTCTTCCGGCCGCTCAAGGGGCGCCGCAGGCCCGCCGGGGCGCTGTTCGGGGCCCGGTTCGGCGGTGCGGTGCTTGCCGGGGTGACGGCGTTCGCGGTGACCGCCTCCCTGTCGTCCGGGAAGCTGCGGCTACCGGAATCCGTGACCGAGAAGCTGGGCCAGGGCAAAGGAGGCGGCGGCCGTGGCGGCCAGGGCCTCAGCAAGGCCGTCAAGGACATCGCCGTCGACGTCGATACAGCCGCGGTGGCCGTCCAGGGGCTCGTCTGGACGCTCGTCGTCCTGGGCATCGGCTGCATCGCCGCCCGCCGCACCTGCCTGCCACGCTCCTTGGCGATGTCCGGGATCCGGCGCAAATGGAACCCCGCCACCTCGGCGGTCTCCGGAGTCCTCCTGGTCCTGGTCCTCATCCCGCTGACGCTGTCCGCCGTGCTGGTCGCCCTGTCGCTCACCGGCCGTGAGATGCCGGGCGCCGCCGCGAAGGCCGGCGGAGCGCTCCTGCTTCTCGCGCCGAACCTCCTGGCCGTCCTCCTGACCGCCGGGGAAGGTTCTGCCTGGCAGGGCACCATGCAGAGCCAACAGGGCCAGGGCGGGGGAATGGGAGCCATGTTCGGGCAGGGCCAGGCCACCCCCTCGTCCCCGCCCCGCGGCAAGAACGTCATGGACATCGCGGTCGCGGGCATTCCCCTGTGGGCCATCGGCCTTGCCCTGCTGCTCACCGTGCTGCTCGTCTGCGGCTACCGGACCACCGCCCGCACGCCCGTCCCCACCGCACGCGCGGCGGCGAACGCCCTGCTCGGCTTCCATCTGCAGATCGCGATGCGCATCGCGATCATCACTTCCCTGTGCACCGTGCTGCTCTCCTGGCTCACCACAGCCTCCGGCACCTTCGGCATCAGTATCATGGGCATGCAGATGGGCGGTGCCGAGGCGGACCTGAGCGGGGACTGGCTCCTGGCCTGTCTCACCGGCAGCATCCTCGGCGGCGCCGCAGGGTACGCCGGGAGCCATCTCCACCGTTTTCGCCGGATGCGGCGATCACCCGCGGTATCCGGGGCGAAGAACCGTCCGGGCCCTTCCTCGGATCCGGGACGTCCGCAGCCCCGGGCCGCCGCGGCCAAGAACTCATGACCGCGCCGCAAGGCGACCACTGCTGTCCAGGATGCCGAGCATGACCACTCCCCTTCCGGCCACCGGCGGGAATCTGCTCGTCGTCGACGACGAGCAGACCGTCCGCGAGCTGCTTCCGACCGCACTGCGCTACGCGGGCTTCACCGTGGACACCGCCGCCAACGGCGAGCAGGCCCTGGACAGGGCGTCGCAGCACCCGCCGGACCTGGTGCTGCTCGATGTCATGCTGCCCGACATGGACGGCTTCGAAGTCATCCGGCGCCTGCGGGAACAGCCGAACCCGGCGGCCACCGACCGCCTCGGCCCCATCCCCGTCATATTTCTCACCGCCCGGGAAGCCACCCAGGACAAGGTCAACGGACTCCTCCTGGGTGGCGACGACTACGTCACCAAACCGTTCGACCTCGAAGAGCTGATCGCCCGCATCCAGGCCATCCTGCGCAGGACCAAGGGAAACCCCCGGGCGACCCTGATGATCGCCGACCTCGAACTCGATCCGGAGGGGCATCAGGTCACCAGAGCGGGAGTCCCGATCCGGCTTTCCCCCACCGAATTCCGGCTCCTGCACTTCCTCCTCTCGAACCCGGGGAGCACAGTGACCAAGCCGCAGATCCTGGAACACGTCTGGCGCTACGACTTCGGCGGAGACCCCAGCATCGTGGACAACTACATCAGCTATCTGCGGCGCAAGATCGACAACGGCGGTCCGAAACTCATCCACACGGTTCACGGGATCGGCTACGTCGTGCGCGGTCCGCGCGCGTGATCCTGCGTATGACGATTTCCAGGATCCGTCCGGTCGTGAATCGGTATTCCCTCCGTGCCCGCCTGTTGTTCCTCGCGGCAACCCTGCTCGCCGTCGGCCTGCTGACCAACGGGTTCTTCGTGATCAAGGCGCTGGACGGTTACCTGATGAAGCAGGCCGATTCCCGGCTGGAGATCACCACGCAGATCTGCGCCCGGCTGCCCGCCAGCGCCCTGGAACCCCTGCGGAGCCAACAACTCCCCTCGCAGTGGAATCAGTTCAGCAGCCTCGTGGTCCTGTACACGGACGATCGGGGGAATGCCCTGAACACGCTCCGCCCGGAGAAGGAACCGCCCGGAGGCGGCCCTGATCTCCCCGTTCTCGACACCGAAGCCGTCGACGCGCGCCAGGGCGAACCGTTCACCGTCGACTCCCAGGACGGTTCGGGGCGATGGCGGGCCATCGCGGTGCCTCACCAGGTGCCCAACGGCCCCCCGGGCACCTCCGATCCGCCCAGCAACGTGATCGTGGCGACCTCGCTCAGCCAGGTGGACGACACCGTGAACGAGATCCGGGGCATCTCCGCCATGGTGGGCAGCATCCTGGTCTGCCTCCTCACGGCGGTCGGCTGGCTCGCCGTGCGATCGGGACTCCGCCCCCTCACCCGTATCGAGGAGACCGCCACGGCCATCGCCCACGGCGACCTGTCCCGCCGCGTGCCCGCACTGGCCGGACCGCGCACGGAGACCGGACGGCTCACGGCCTCGCTCAACGGGATGCTCGTCCAGATCGAGACCGCCTTCCAGGCCAGAGAGGAGGCGGAGGCGCGGATGCGTCGCTTCGTGGCCGACGCCAGTCACGAAATGCGCACCCCGCTGGTCGGCATCAAGGGCTACACGGACCTCTACCGCATGGGCGCGCTGCCCACCCGGAAGAGCGTCGACGAGACCATGGAACGCATAGCCCGGGAGTCCGAACGTCTGGGCAGACTCGTCCAGGACATGCTGCTGCTCGCGAAACTCGACGAGAGCAACTTCCTGACACGGTCATCACCGCGAACCCCCACTCCGTACCCGCTGGACCTGGCTCCCATGGACCTGCGCACCCTCGCCGTCGACGCACTGCACGACATCCAGGCCATGGCCCCGACCCGGTCCGTCGGTCTGACCGGCCCCGACGGGGGGAAGGCCACCTCGGCTCCGGCCCTCGCGGACGAGGCGCGGTTGCGCCAGGTGGTCAGCAACCTGGTCGGCAACGCGCTGAACCACACACCGCCCGACAGCGACATCCGCATTGGCGTGGGTTCCCTCGACGGCCATGCGGTACTGGAGATCGAGGACGGTGGACCGGGTCTGACGCCGGACGAACAGGAGCGGGTCTTCGAGCGCTTCTACCGGTCGGACAACTCACGCAGCCGCGTGGCCGGCGGAGGCTCCGGGCTCGGGCTCGCCATCGTCCACGCACTCGTCACCGCGCATGGCGGCCGCATCGAACTGCGCTCGGCACCGGGCGAAGGATGCCGTTTCAGAGTGCTGCTGCCACAGCTGCGCATCGATCCCTGACCTCCGCGGCGGAGTTCAGGACCGGCCGCCCCTTCGGCTCGCGTCGGTCCCGGCCGCCGGACGCGCCGACGCCCCGCGCCCGGTACGGAACCGGACACGGGGCGTCAGTAGGTGGTCGTGCCTCAGTGATCGGTGGCGTACGACACGAAGGCGGCCCACTGGCGGGGCCCGAAGGCGAGCTGGGGGCCCTGCGCATGCTTCGAGTCGCGTACGTGGATGGTCCTGGGGGCGAAGGCGACCTCCACGCACTCCGGGCCGTCATTCGTGCTGTAGCTGCTCTTGAACCACTCCAGCGCGGAACCGTTCCCCGAGGGGTTGGTCATCATGTTTCTCCCAGCACTTTCTCGATGAAGGCCAGCGACTCACGAGGTGTGAGGGCCTGGGCCCGGATGATGCCATAGCGGATCTCAAGGATCTGGAGCTCCCTGGGGTGGGAGATCAGCCGGTTGGTGAGCTGGACCTCGTTGTGCCCCACGGTGCCCCCTTTCTCAAGCCGGAGAAGCTGAAGCGACCCCGCGAGGCCGGCATGGTCCTCCCGATCCGTGGGCATCACCTGGATCTCCACGTTCCGTCGCCGACCGACACCCAACAGGTGTTCGAGCTGCTCCCGCATCACCATTCTGCCCCCGAGCGGACGGCGCAGCGTCACCTCTTCCAGAACGAAACTGAACACGGGCGCGGGCTGCCGGTCGAAGATCTCCTGGCGTCCCAAGCGCGCTGCGACAAGGCGCTCGACCTCCTCCTCGGTGAAGGGCGGACGCCGCATCCCGTACAGCGCCCTCGCGTAGTCCGGCGTCTGAAGCAGGCCGTGGACGACGGAGTTGGCGTAGGCGCACAGCTCAACCGCCTTCGCCTCCAACTTCGCCAGATCCCGCACCTTCTTCGGAAACCGGGCCTCCTCCGCGTCCTTCTTCAACCCCGCGATCAGCCCACCGGCCCCCAGCACCCTGTCGGCCTTCTCCAGAAACACCTCACTCGGCGCCCGCCGCCCCCGCTCCACCGAGGAGACCTGCTCCTCGCTGTAGCCGATGGCCGTACCCAACTCGGCCTGGGTGAGCCCCTTCCGCTCGCGGCACGACTTCACGACCCGGCCGATCGTCCGCAGTACGGCCGCCGACTCCTCGTCGTCACCGTCGTACGGCTCCATCCCGTCGCCGCCCTGCGTTCCCTGCTCCGTCACACCCACGTTCGCGCACCTCCACGTCCGCCACGTCCGCCACGTGCGTACCCAACTCCTTGTCAGGGCACCGCGTAACGCCACGCCGCCCGGACAGAGCCGCACAGCACCCGGACAGTGACGTTGCGTACCGCCGTCGTTACTGGTCAGGGTAGAGGTGGCCGACCACGCTGAGTGACATGAATCGCGATACTGCCCACTCGCCGGCACTCCGCCCCGGGCCCACGCAACACACCGCTCCCGCCCGCCACTTCGCCATTCTTCTCTCGGCCACACCGCGCGGCGCCCGCCTCGCCCGCCGCCTCGCGGCCGAGGAACTGCACCGCTGGGGTTGGCCGTACGACACGGAGGCCAACCGGACTGTGAGCCTTCTCGTGGCCGAACTCGCCACGAACGCGGTGCGGCACGGACGGGTACGGGGCCGCGACTTCCGCCTGCGGCTCACCCTCCGCCCAGGAGGGCAGGCCCTCCGTATCGAAGTCACGGACGCGCGTCCCGAGCGCCGCCCACCCGCTCCCGGCGCGATTCCGCCGCCGTTCCCCGACCTGGACACCGGCCGGGGCCTCCTCCTTGTCGAGGCCCTGTCCACCCACTGGGGCGCCACCGACAGTGACCCGTACACCAAGACCGTCTGGTGCGAGGTCGCCCTGACCTGACTGTCAGTACCGTCTGCGACGCTTTCTGCCATGACGCGCACGGAATTCCTGAACATCTCGTTCTTCTGGGGCTGTTGGACCTTCTTCGAAGCGGTGTGGATCGCCATGCTGTGGCAAACCCGCACCCGTGTGCTGGGCAATGCGTTGTACCGGATTCCTGGCATGAAGCACATCCGGCGTGGCGCGTGCGAGAAGCGGGTCGAGACGCTGCTCGCGGCGTTGGGGCAGCAGGGCGTACCGGCGGAAGGCAGGCCGGACAAAGATGAACTCGTCGACCGGTGGCACCGCATCGTCGCCGGTCGGTGCGGGGCCGTGCTTCTCCAGGCGGTACCCCTCCTGCTTGCTGTGCTCCCCTTCTGGTGGGCGACTTCGTTCGCCCGGACCGAGGAGGGCGTGCCGTTCTGGATGTGCGCCGCCGTCGCCGGGTTCGGCAGTGTCTCCATCGCGCTCATGGCTGCCGACGAACGGGCCACCACGGTCTCCGACCCGGCCGGGGCCGTCACGGTGGAAGCGATCCACTTCCTGGAAGCACTGCTCATCCCGGTCCGGCGTGGTGCGCAGGGCTCAGCCCTCGATGCCCACGGCAAGCAGTTCCGGCGCCTCTGCAACGTCCTGCGCGCCCATGCCCGGCACGGAACCCGCACAATGCCACCCGCTGTCCGAGAGAGCGTGAGGGACACCACGGAGCGCCTGATCATGGCACTCGCCGAGGGCGACCAGCGCTACCTCCTCGGTGGAGGTGCGGATCGATCCGCCGCTGAGCGTGACCTGTCCCGGCTCGTCGCCGACGTACTCCGGCACAGCTGCCGCGCGCGTGCCCGGCGGGACAGCCTGGTCATCGTCGACTCCCAACTCCTCGCGAACGTTCCGGAGACCGAGGGTGCGGGTTCCTCGACCGAGCCTCTCAGAAGCCGGCTGCTGGCCGGTGCGGGCAGGTTGGCGGTGGCCGCGGGGCTGCTTGCCGGGGCGTTCCTTTTCCCGGGAGGCGGAGAGGCGTCGGGCCTATTGGCTGTTGCGGGCGTCGCCAGTGTTGCCGCGATCTGGCCGCCGCTTCGTGAGGTCCTGTATCGGGGCGGAGAGCTTCTCACCGGCCGTTCGTCCACTGCCCGAGAACCCGAGGCGATGGGTGAGGAGCCGAGCCACCCGGCACCGTCGCTGCCGTGTCCCCGCTGCGCCGACCGTCCGACTGCGACCGGAGGATCGCGGCCGGCTGGGTGAGGAGGCCGGAACGGACAGAACGACTCGGAAGGGCTGACCATGACCGAAACGGACGTGACTGACGCGGAGGTGATCGCGGACGTGCCGAAGGGCAGGAACCAGGAGCTCGACCGCCGGTTCGCAGCCCCGCGTGCGATCGGCTTCCACCTCGTGGACTACGTGGTGCACGGCTGGGACGTCGCGGCGTCGCTCGGCATCCGGGCGGCGTACGACCAGGATCTCGTACGCGCCGCTGCCTAGGCGGCCCGCAAGGAGGTGCCCGACGGGCCGTCACGGGAGCGGCCCGGTGCCTCGGTCCGCCCAGCGGTCGAGCTTGCCGGTGCGGCGAGCGCCGAGGACCGCCTGCTTGCGGCGCTGGGCCGCGACCCGCGGTGGTCGCCCGAGCAACCGAAGTAACGAACCCGGCGTCGGTACCACCCGCTTCGGTTCACTGGTGACGTGGATATTGCGCCGCGCCGAATGCGTACCGGAACGAGGCTGCCATCTCCGCCTGCGGACGGTGGTCGGTGTCCTGCGAGTGGGCCGGCAACAGCAGAGTCTTTTCCGCCTCGGGAAGCAGGTCCAGGCGGGCGTCGGCAGAGCGTTCGGGTGAGTGAATCGCGGAGACGAAGGTCTGACAGCCGCCTGGCGGTCAGCGTGCGACGAACTGCGTCAGAATCGCCTGCACCTCGTAGATGTTGACCCCCTTGGTGAAGGTCTTCTCGATCGGCGTCGAGCTCCCCGACACCCAGATCTTCAGCTCGGCATCCAGGTCGAAGTGGCCGGCCGTCTCCACGGAGAAGTGCGTGATGCTGCGGTACGGCAGCGAGTGGTACTCGATTTTCTTGCCGGTCAGCCCCTGCTTGTCGATCAGGATCATGCGCTGGTTCGTGAGCAGGATGGCGTCCCGTATCAGCTGATAGGCGCCGTGGATCTGCTCGCCCTGGCCGAGCAGCCGGGCGTACTCCCGCGCCGCCTTGTCCGGATCGATGGTGTGCGCGTTGCCGAACAGTGCCACTGGGGTCCCCGTCTGTCGTCCTGCCGTTCCGTCCTTCGGTCGTTCAGTGAACGGGTGGGTTCGCAGGCGAGTTCCCTGGCGCTTCGAGCCCCATTTGCGGGGCAGCGGTCGATCACCTGGTGATCACCTCTGGTGCCCGAAGTGGGCGACGGCGAAGTTGTCCAACGTTTGCCCGCCTTTCGGCATCCACACCTCGGCGCCGAAATAGTGGAGCAATGATGCGGAAAGACGAGCTCGATACGCAGACCTGGTCGGATGCGCTGAAGATGTACGAATGGCTCTGCACGTTCGTCGGCGTCGCTCGGCGCGCACACGAAGAATGGTGGTTCGACGTCGGGTCGATCATGCGTCTTGAGACCCGGGACCCCCGGGATCCCCGGGGCTGGGAGTCCATCGACCGCTACAGGGGTGAGGTAAAGCGCTTGGACAACCCGCTCTACCTGTGGTGGGACACACCCTCCACGCCTGCGGATGTGGAGCGTTACAGCGGGCGGGTGGGAGAACTCCCCAGGGAATCGGTGCGGTCGCTGCTTGTTCTGCTCGGAGTCACAGCAAGTGGCGTGGACGTCTTCAGAACTTTTGGGTGGGAGAAGTACAGGCCACAGAGGGAGCGCCGGGCTGAAGTGGTCCTTTCGCGTTTCCCTGTCGACATCCGCTTTTACACCAACTTCGGCTGGAAAGGCGACCTTCCCGACTTCTAACGACAGCCGTCCCGAAGCCACGCCCCCTTCAGCGGATATGACTGGGACGCCGGTCTGATCGCCGTGAATGACGACAGCACATCCACCGCCGGCTCGCCCAGGGCGCCCGCCCCCGCCTCACCACCGAGGCCTCCTGGTCGTCCCACGACGATCCGGTGGGCCGCCGGGTCCTGCTCCACAGGCGATGATGCTCCCCGGACGCGACTCGGTGGACGTACGGGCCGCGCGCGTGGTCCTCAGGCGTGAGCCGAGCAGCCCGCACGGCTTCGTCGTCCTCACCACCGACCCGACCTACCCGTAGAGGCTGCGCTACCGTGTCCATGAAGCACCTCGAATTCGACCGCCGCTATGGCGAGTTGGACCAGTGGTCAGCGCCTACCTCGGCATGCCCGCCGCCGAAGAGCCCGGTATGCCCGGCGAGGCCCTCCATGCCTACCTCCGCCACACCTGGCACACCCGCCCCCGGGCCACCGCCGAACGCCGGCTTTGCGACTACGCCCGCAACCCCCGGGCCTGGGTGCATGGGGGTGCCCCTATGCAGTTCGTCAAGGTGGCGGGTTAGCTTGCTGATGGATGTCAGCTGGGGAGGGGGATGCGGTGGGGGCGTCAGGTGGAGGGCCGAAGCCGCGGGCCGTCGAAGAGTGGCGGGACGTCTATGACCTGCTGGATGCCGTTCGGCAGAGGCCGAATGCATGGGTGCGTAACGGCTCGTTGCAGGAACTGGCGGTGATGATGTTCGGCTACCACCTCGCGCTTCAGGTCCATGATGGCGCTGAGGCGTTCGAGTTCCACCGTGGAAGTGGAGGGTTTGCCTCTTGGCTCAGCAGGACCCGTGGATGGCCGATGGCGACCGGATGGGACGTTGCGATCATGGAGAACCTGCCTGGCGAACCTCCGCTTGACGCCTTCTTCCGGCTCGTGGACGAGTACCGGGAGTTCGCAGGTCAGCCAGGCTCGTGAACGCTTTCAGCATGCTGTCTGCTCAAGCTGATCGTGCAGGTTGGGGTTAGTAGAGGGTTCCGTCGCGGAGCATCGCGAACAGGACGTCGGCCCGGCGTCCGGCAAGGCAGAGCAGGGCCGGGGATCCGGCCAGGCCCGGCACGATCGACGCGGCCGCCTCGGTGCCAGGGACCGTCACGGTCTGCTCGTCCGGGCAGCGATGATCTCCTCGACCAGCCGCTCGGCCATCCGCGGGGCCTTCGGTCGCAGCAGCGTGACCAGTCTCCTCTGCTGGCCTTGCGTATCTGGGTCGGGGAGCCGAACCGTTCCAGCAGGGTGAGGACGGCCGGGTGCTGCAACCGCGGGCCCAGCACCCGCTCCGGCGAGGGATGGATCTGGGGCAGCAGGCTGCGGAGCCGGTTCGCGACCCGGGTCGCTTCCCCTGAGAGGTCGTCGTCGAAGCCCACGATCATCTCCAGCTCGGCGCGATCGTTTCGTCCTCGCCGTCGATCGCACGCAGCGTGTGCGGCATCGCGCGGGCCGCGTCCGCGATGATGAATGCGTCCTTCGCGTCCGTCTTCGCCTCACCCGGGTAGAGGTCGGCAATCCGCTGCATCGTCAGCCCCGGCAGATAGGCGCCCGGGCAGCCCCCGCACGCGTCAGCGAAGGGCCGGGCGCTGATCCGCAGAGCACGCAGAGAGCCGTGCCCTCGTCGGATGCTCCGTGGACCGGACATCCTCGGACACCTGGGCGGCTGTGCGAAACTCGACCGTGTACCGCGCCGTGCCGCATCGGCCGGGCGACTCCGGCCATGATCCGTCGGACCGGCCCGAGCCTGTCACCTCGAAGGGAAGCTCTCCGGATGCGCATCGGGATCGTCGGTACCGACAACAGCCATGTCGACCAGATCGTCCGCCACCTCAATGTCGGCAAGGCCGGCGGCGACGCGCGCGTGGTGGCTCTCGGTGGTGGTCGCGGTCGGCGCAACGACGCGCTGGCGGCCGTCGGAGGGATCGCGGCGGTCGTCGACGAGCCCGCCGCCCTGATCGCGCTGGTCGACGCGGTCGTCGTCGCGGACCGGGACGGCGCTAACCACCGGCAGCAGGCGATCCCCTTTCTGGCCGCGGGCCTTCCGGTCTTCGTCGACAAGCCGCTCGCCCGACGCGCTCCTCGGCCCGGCGCGCCGACCACTCGATGAGCCGGGTCAGATCGACCGGCCCCATCGGACCCCCGTCGCCGTCGCGCAGTGCCCTGAGCAACAGCGCGTGCACCGCCGCGATGGACCGCGCCACCTCGCCCTGGAGGGTGGCGCGGGGCAGCGCCCCGTAGAACGGTGCCTCCGCCGCGCAGCGCGCGACCACGACGGCCGTGAGGTCACCGACCCGGGCAGCCATCCGGGCGTGCAGGTCCGACATCGGCGCATCGTCACACCGCCCCGGCCATGCCGTCAATCGGAGCCCCGGGCCCGGCGGCGCGGGCAGTGCGTCGGGCGTGTCCCCGAACCGCTCGCGGCCGCCGACTCGTCGACGAAGGAGACGACGTCATGTGGCACATCCGTAGCATGCCAACCTGCGTATGACGGGTGTCATCAATCCCCAGGGCCCGGAGTGGCACTACGAGCACGATCCGGCCGGATGCCTCATGCCCGAGTCCGACTTCGACGGTCGCACCGTGACGCACACCTACGACGCGGCCAACCGGATGACCTCAAGGACGAACAGCCTCGGCCAGACTTTCGGTTCGAGCACGACAGCCTTGGCAAGGTAGTCGTCAAAGACATCGACGGTGAAGTGACCACCCTCGAATACGACATCGTTGGCGAACTCGCTGCAGCAACAGGCACGACCGCGATGCGGTCCCGGTTGCCGGGCCGCCATGGCCGTCTGCGCTTCGGGACTGTGAGCGGACGAACCGCTATCCACCCGTACGACAGGCTCGGTCGACGTGTGGGGCGGACTACTGCTGGCGGCGTTGTGAGCGAGTGGACTTTCGATGCGGTCCGACCTGCGATTCCGCCTGGGAGTCGCGCGCCTCGGCAGTGCCCGGGCGGGGGAGCGGAAAGACGTGGTGCCTTTCGGCGGCACGTCGTGCGAGAAGAGGGCGCACCGGCGACCCGTCCGTCCCGGCAGGGGCTCGCGTTCACGATCCAGCGCGGCAGGAGACCCGAGCCGTACTGTGTGGCTGCGGGGCCACCCGCAACGCACCGTTCTGCGACCACATCGGGCCCTGTCGGCCGTCCCGGTCCGCGCCCGCAGACAGCAGGAGCTGAGCATGACCACACCGCGTGACCTGATGTTCGTAGCCCTGGACCCGGCATCCGGCCGGCCGCCGGGCCAGGGCGAGCTGTCGCTCGGGCTCGCGGGAGCCGAACTGATCGACCTGGTCGACGCCGGGGCCGCAGAACTGGACGGCGACCACATCGTGCCGGCCGGCGTGGACGCGCCCGACGACGCGCTGTTGCGGGCCGCCGCCTCGGTGCTGGTACGGGAGGAGCCGTACGAGTCCGTGGACGACTGGCTGTGGCGGCGGGGACGCGACTTGTTCTCGGCCTACCAGGCCGCTCTGGAGGAGGAGGGGCTGCTCACCCGGCAGCGAGGCCGCAGGCTGCCGTTCCGGGCGGGCAGTGAGCCCACACTCGTCGATTCGCCCGAGCGTCGTCGTGCGGCCGGCCGGCTGACGGCGGAGGAGCCCGTGCTCACCGCTCTGGTGGCAGCCGTACTGATTCATGACGAATCCGCCGACGGCTCCGACGGCTCCGACGGCTCCGACGGCTCCGACGGCTCCGACGGCTTCGGTGGCTCTGATGGCTCCGCTGAGTCCGTGGACCTGCCGGACGGCGTGGAGGCGGTGCTGGCCGCGGTCGGCGACGCGGAGTTGGAGCTTGCGGCCGTACGGCAGCGGCGGGATGTGGAACAGGCGGCCTTCGACAACATCTGGCGAGGTGTCTGACGGGCCGTGTGCCCGGCCCATACGGAGATCCGGCCGCGTTGGCCATCTTCCCGGTGTCATGAACCGACCGCTGATGCCGATGGCCGACGGTGTGAGGGGCCGGGCGATCCGGGGGCGTGAGCGGTGATTGCGGATCCCTGGCTGCCCGGCCGGACTCGTCGATCGACGCGCCGAGAGCGTACGGCTCGCACGGCTCGTCGACGCGGTCGGGGTGGGCGGGAGCCCGGGTCGTACAGTTCGCGGGCGTGCAGTCGGAGATGGAGCCGCTTCGCCGGGCTGTACCGACTGTGGGCACCCGTGCTGGACCGGTTGGGGAGCCTGTCGGTACCGCGGCAGGTGGCGCTGCGGGTCGCTTTCGGCTGAGTGGCGGGCCGCCCCGGAGCACCTGTGCCTCGACTGCGAGTCCGCCACCGAACCCGAACGCCAGGAGGTGCACCGGGTCTTGCCAGGGCACCGGACCCACGGTCGGTCCCGGCCGAAGACGATCGGTCTCGGCGGTCCCGCCGAGACCTGTTCCGGCCGGGCCCGCATCGTGGAAGCGGCTGCTCCGCAGGGCGGGGGTCAGTCGACCGGCTTGCCCGGTTCGTCATGTGTGGAGCAGTGGATGCCGCCGCCTCCGGAGGCGATGGTGTCGATGTTGATCTGGACGATGTCACGCCCGGGAAAGTGCTCCCGCAGGATGCTCTTGGCCCGCTTGTCGGACTTTCGGTCGCCGAACCCGGGGATGAAGACCGAATCGTTGGCCACGTAGAAGTTGGCGTAGGTCGACACGAAGTCGTCGCCCTCGCCGGTGATCTCGTACAGGTCGGGCTGGGGGAGGTCGATGATCTCGAAGGGGCGGCCCTTGGCGTCCGTCGCCCTGCTCAGTACGGACTTCGCCTGGTCGGCCGCGCGTGACCAGGAGTCGGCGGGGGTGTCGGGGTGGGCCTTGTCCAGGAGCACCACGCCGGGGGCGGTGAAGCGTACGAGGCTGTCCACGTGGGCGTCGGTGATGTCCTGGCCGCGTACGCCGGCCAGCCAGATGACCTTCTTGACGCCCAGGGTCTGCTTGAGTTCCGCCTCGATCCGGTCCCGGCTCTTGCCGGGGTTGCGGTTGTCGTTGACGATCGAGCTCTCGGTGATGAGGAGGGTGCCCTCGCCATCGGTCTCGAAGGAGCCGCCCTCGGCGATCAGTGGGGCCTTGCTGCGGGGGATGTCGTACGCGGTCAGGAGGGTGCGGCCCACCCGGGCGTCGTTGGTGTGCTGCTGCTTGTTGCCCCAGCCGTTGAAGTTGAAGTCGATGCCGGTGACCTTGCCGTCGTCCTCCACGAACACGGGCACCGTGTCGCGGGCCCACAGGTCGTCGACGGCGAGCGGAACGACCTCGACGTCGCGGCCGCACGCCTTCTGGGCGGCCTTCTGCTGGTCGGGCCTGGCCAGCATCACGACGTACTCGTACTCCGCGACGGCGTGGGCGATGCGGGCGATGTCCTCGCGCACGTAACGGAGATCCTCACCCCACACCGACTCCAGGGCGGGCCACGACATGAAGGTGCGTGCGTGGCTCTCCCACTCGGCGCCCATTCGCCGTCCCTTCGTCATCGCGTCCTCGTTGCCGGTGCCGCTCGGCCCGGTCGCCGACTCGCCGGGGCCGCAGGACGAGGCGCCCAGGACCGCGGCACCGATCCCGGCGATCGAGCGGAGGGCCGAACGGCGGGAGGGGAGATGGTGGGGCACGGTGAGCTCCGATGAGTGTGATGGGGCCAAGCTAGCTGCCGGGGTGCGGGGGCGCTCGGTGAGTGGGGGGCTTCCCCATTCGTTCGTCCACTGTGGCACTAACTGAAAAGTCAGTCAAAGAGGGAAGGGTGGTGTGGGGCTGGTCGACCGGGGAGTTCCATGGCTATGGCGTCCCGCATCAGTTCGCGGGCGTGGCCCGTGGACAGCAGTCCGCTCAGCCAGCGTGTGCTGAGGCCCTCCAGGGTGGCGGTGAGCCGTTCGGCGGACTCGGTGAGTGCGGGGGCGGGAGCGGCCGGCCGGATGCGGGCGAGGGTGCTGGTCAGTTCGCCGATCCAGATCAGGCGGGCCCCGGCCAGTGCGGCGCGAAGCTCGGGGTCGAAGACCGCTGTGGCCTGCAACTCGCCCCAGGCGATGCTGTTCTCGCGCACTTCGGGCCGGTCCTGGAACTCCAGCAGGAGGGAGCGTTCGAGGTCGCGGTGGGGGTCGTTGTCGTACTCCCGGGCCGGTCGGTCCACGGTGCAGCGCTCGGCCCGGTCGCTGATGAACTCCAGCGTCCGGTGCAGGATGCCTGCGCGGTCCTTGAAGTGGTAGTAGGCGAGCGCGGTGGAGACGCCGGCTTCGGCGGCGACCTCGGGCACCCGCAGGCCCCGGACCCCACGTCGGGCGATGACTCTGGCCGCCGCTTCCAGGATGGCCGTCCTGCGGTCCGCCTCCACGTCATGCCCTTCCGATGTGCCGGCTGATCGACGGACCGCATCGTCTCATGTTGACTGAAATTTTAGTTAACTGCGCGATCGTCCCGGTGGCGGCCCGTGGCCGCCGCCGCGCCGCGTGCTGCAACCGGCCCGTACCGCACTGCCCGCCTCGCAGCGGCCCTGCCCTCTCGCCGAAAGAGACACCGCCTGTCCTCTCAGCCTCCCGGCGCGCGGTCCGCCCACTCGCCCCTGTCGGCCGACGACCCCCGCGAGATCGGCGGCCACCGCCTCCACGCCCGGCCCGCACTGACCGTCGTCCCAGTTGTGCCGCCTGTTCCCGGCGCCGGTCGGGCCTCCGGGGACGGTGCGCGGACCGGGTCCGAGCGGCGCCGTCCCCGCCGTGGGTGACGTCGCCGGACCGTGGGCGGCCTGGTGGTCGGGGTCGTGCTTCTTGTGGCCGTCGGCGGGGCGGCGTACTACCTGCCGGAGCGGCGCTCGGACACGGGGCGGGGCTTCTCCGACGAGCCCCGCCGACCCTGTGCGCCGTTCCGCACTCCCTCGACGCCGCCGTCCCGGACCGCACCGCCGTCCCGGACCGCACCGTCGTCCGAGGCCGCGTACGTGCCGGACTGCGCGGACGCCGGACTCACCGCCCCGACCCGGGCTGCGAATTCGATCTCGTGGCCGGGAAGGCCGTCCCCGCCGAGACGGCCACCCGGTACCTGGAGCGGACCGATGACGAGTTCGTCCTACCCGACGACAGCGACGCCTTCGTGGCCGCCGGATACGTGCTGAGTCCCGCCGACTGCGTACGGGGCATCGAGACGGAACCGGGCGACCACGCTCCGGTTCGGTGAGCCGGCCGACGAGCGGCCCTTCTGCGTCCGCAGCCCGGACGCGAAGAACACCGCCACCGTGCGGCTCTGTCGAGGCACTGCCCGGCGAAGGGTCCGTCGCGGTGGTCACGAGCGGCCACCACAGGGGTGACTGACGCCCGGCCGCGCCCCCGGCCTGGCCCCGCGCGCCCGCCGGTGGCCGGGATCACCGGGCCGTGGACCGCCCGGTAGGGTTCGGATCCATGGCGCCTCGCACTACTCAGATCCTCGAAGCGGCCGCACGGCTGATCGCCCGACGCGGTGTCCGCGGCCTGCGCGTCGAGGAGCTCGCAGCCGAAGCGGGCGTCTCGACCGGGCTGATCTACTACCACTTCAAGGATCGCACCGGGATCCTGCGCCACACCCTTGAGTTCATCAACGACCGGGCCGAGCGCTACACCACCGGCCGTGACCCGGACGCCGAACCGCTCGCACCCCGCGAGGAGTTGGAAGAGATCCTCCTGCTGGAGCTCCAGGACACTGCGGAGGTCAGGGAGAACAGCTCGGCCTGGGGCGAGTTGCGGGCCAGCGCCGTCTTCGACGAGGTGCTGCGCGAGGACCTCGCCCGGGCGACGCTGGTGTGGGTCCAGGATGTGGCGGCCCTGCTCGGGCAGGTGCGGCCGATGACTCCGGCGCCCGCCCTCGCCGCGGCCGGCGAGCGGCTCACCGCTCTCCTGGAGGGGCTCAGCATGCGCTGGCTCAGCGGCGGGCTGCAGATCGATCACGCGCGTGACCTGGTGCGCGGTGCGATCGATGCCGAGCTGGCGCTGCTGCGGGAGAAGTAGCCCCCGCCCCCGCCCCGCGCCCCCGCTCTCGCCCTCCCGCGGCTCCTGCCGCTCTTTCTCGGGCCCGCCCTGCCCTCGCCTGTCCTTACCCGTCCTCGCCCTGTTTCTGTCTACAGCCGGGCGTTTTCCTTTGTCTCCGAACTCTTGACTGAAAATTCAGTCAATGCCACAGTGATGCCGCCAGGCCCGCCGCCGAACTCACCGCCGTGCCGCTGAGGCCCACCGCACTTCCCGGCCCACTGCACTTCCCGGAGCGAGGAATGAATCCATGCCGCTGACGCCCACCGAACGTGACCGGCTCCTGTTGTTCACCGCAGCGGAGCTCGCCCGGTCCCGACGTGCGCGGGGACTCGGGCTCAACGTTCCCGAGGCCACCGCCCTGATCGCCGACACCGTCTGTGAGGCGGCGCGGGACGGGCTGCGTCTGGCCGCGGCCGTCGAGCGCGGGCGCACCGTGCTCGGTCCCGGCGACGTCCTGCCGGGCGTAGCCGATGTGGTCACCGACATCCAGGTGGAGGCCGTCTTCGACGACGGCACGCGACTCGCCGTCGTGAGCGACCCGTTCGGCGCGCGGCTCCGGCGCGACGACGCCCCCGGCGCCGTACTGCCGGCGTCGGCTGTCGCGGCCACCCCCGAGCCGTTGGTGACGCTGACCGTACGCAATACCGCGGCTGTGCCCGTCAGCGTCACGTCCCACTTCCACTTCTTCGAAGCCAATCCGCGCCTGGACTTCGACCGGGTGGCCGCCTACGGAATGCGCCTCGCGGCCCCCGCCGGCTCGTCCACCCGCTTCGACGCGGGCGGGACCGCCGAGGTCGGACTCGTGCCGATCGGCGGTGCCCGGATCGCGATCGGCTTCGCCGGACTCGTGGACGGGCCCCTCGACGCCCCGGGAGCGAAGCAGGCGGCGCTGCGCGGGGCGGCGGCCTGCGGCTACCTGGGCGCGACCCCCAGCGACCGGCCGGAAGGGACGCGGGCATGAGCGGGCCCGCCGCACACAGCGATCGCAGCGATCGCAGCGATCGCAGAGAACACAGCGATCGCAGCGATCGCAGAAATCGCAGAGAACACAGCGAGCACTGCGCGCCTGGCAGCCGGCACATCGACGCGTACGAGTACGCCTCCGTGCACGGCCCGCGTGCCGGGGACCGCGTCCGGCTCGGGGACTCGGGCCTGGTGATCCGGGTGGAGTCCGACTCCCAGAAGCCGGGTGACGAGTTCCTTGCCGGGTTCGGCAAGACGGCGCGTGACGGGCTCCATCTGAAGGCCGCAGCGGTCCGTGCGACCTGTGACGTCGTCATCAGCAATGTCGTCGTCATCGATGCCGTGCTGGGCATCCGCAAGGTGTCCATCGGCATCAGGGAAGGCCGCATCCATGCCATCGGCCGCGCGGGCAACCCCGACACCCTGGACGGCGTCGATGTGGTCGTCGGGACCGGGACCACGATCATCTCCGGCGAGGGACTGATCGCGACCGCGGGCGCCGTCGACACCCATGTCCATCTGCTCTCGCCCCGGATCATGGAAGCGTCTCTCGCGTCCGGCGTCACCACGATCATCGGCCAGGAGTTCGGGCCGATGTGGGGCGTCGGCGTCAACTCGCCCTGGGCGCTGCGCCACGCGTTCAACGCCTTTGACGCCTGGCCGGTCAACATCGGCTTCCTCGCCCGGGGTTCGTCCTCGGACGACGCCCCACTCGTCGAGGCCCTCGCCGAGGGCGGGGCGTGCGGGTTCAAGGTGCACGAAGACCTCGGCGCCCACACCCGTGCGCTGGACACCGCGCTGCGGGTCGCGGAGCAGTATGACGTACAAGTCGCCCTGCACAGTGACGGGTTGAACGAGTGCCTGTCCGTCGAGGACACCCTGAAGGTGTTGGAGGGGCGGACCATTCACGCCTTCCACATCGAGGGGTGCGGCGGCGGTCACGTACCGAACGTACTGAAGATGGCGGGCGTACCGAACGTGATCGGCTCCTCGACCAATCCCACGCTGCCGTTCGGGCGTGACGCGGTGGCCGAGCACTACGGCATGATCGTCTCCGCCCATGATCTGAAGACCGATCTGCCCGGTGACGCGGCGATGGCCCGGGACCGGATCCGCGCCGGGACGATGGGCGCCGAGGACGTGCTGCACGACCTGGGCGCCATCGGGATCACGTCGTCGGACGCGCAGGGCATGGGGCGGGCGGGCGAGACCGTGCGCCGTACCTTCGCGATGGCCGGGAAGATGAAGGCCGAGCTGGGGCCCATGGCGGGTGACGGCGAGCAGGACGACAACGCGCGCGTCCTCCGTTACATCGCGAAGCTGACCATCAACCCCGCCATCGCCCACGGTCTCGCGCACGAGATCGGCTCCATCGAGGTCGGGAAGATGGCAGACATCGTGCTCTGGCGGCCGCCGTTCTTCGGTGCGAAACCCCAGATGGTCCTCAAGTCCGGGGTCCCCGCCCATGGCGTCACCGGAGACCCCAACGCCGCGACCGACAGCTGCGAACCGCTGGTCCTGGGGCCGCTGTTCGGGGCTCACGGCGCCGCGCCCGCGGACCTCTCGGTCGCCTTCGTCAGCCGGGCCGCCGCCGAGTCGGGCACCTTCGGCAGGCCCCACGACGCGATGGCCACCCGGCGCCGCCGCGTCGCCGTGCGCGGAGCACGGGGCATCGGTCCCGCGGACATGGTCGGCAACGACCGGCTCGGTCAGGTCGAGGTGGACGCGCGTACCGGCCTGGTCACCCTCGACGGCGATCCGATCCGCTCGGAACCCGCCGACTCGGTCTCCCTGAGCCGCCTCTACTTCCTGTGACACGCGGCACCCCCCCCGCGGCGTGAGCGATGCACCGCCTTCCGTAACGCGCGCCGCCTCCCGTCGCGTCGCCAACGGGCGCGCCGCTCCCCCCGGCCCGATACCGGCATTCACCCGTCCGGTTCAGCAAGAGCAAGAGCAAGAGCAAGAGCAAGAGAGAGATACCTGATGACCTCGTTCCGTATGCCCGCCGAATGGTCCGAGCATGAGGGCTGCCTGATGGCCTGGCCCACCCGCGTCGACCTCTGGGAAAGCGTCCTCGACCAGGTGAAGGGGGAGTACGCGCAAGTCGCCCGCGCCATAGCCGAGTTCGAGCCGGTCACCATGGTCGCGCCGCCAGGCCACGGCGACGAGGCCCGCGTGCGGTGCGGCGACGGTGTCACCGTGGTCGAACTGCCCCTGGACGACTCGTGGTTCCGCGACTCGGCCCCGCTGTTCGTGCTCGACCGGGAGGGCCGCCGCGCCGGGGTCGACTTCCGCTTCAACGCCTGGGGCCGCAAGCACCATCCGTACGACGCCGACGACCGAATCAGCGGCCTGCTGCTCGACCACCTCGGCATCGAACGCATTCCCTCCGGCATGGTCCTGGAGGGCGGGTCCATCACGGTCGACGGCGAGGGCACGTTGATCACCACCGAGCAGTGCCTACTCCACCCCAACCGCAACCCGGACATGAGCCGTGCCGCGATCGAGGCCGAGCTGAAGGCGCGCCTCGGCGTCACCAAGGTCATCTGGCTTCCGTACGGCGGACTGCTGGACACCGAGACGGACGGGCACGTCGACGGCGTCTGCGCGTTCGCGGCCCCCGGCAAGGTCGTCGTCTCGCTTCCCGACGATCCGGCGCACCCCGATCACGCCCGCATGCGCGCCAACCGCGCCGTCCTTGAAGCCGGCACCGACGCCCAGGGACGCCCGCTGGAGATCATTGACGTTCCGCAGACCGTGTTCGTCGAGGTGGCCGGTGGCGAGGTCGAGGTGTCGTACCTCAACCACTACGTCGCCAACGGCGGGGTGGTCGTCCCGGTGGCCGGGCTGCCCGAGGACGAGGCAGCCCTCGCGGTGCTCGCGTCGGCGTACCCGGGTCGCAAGGTCGTCGGGGTGAGGGCGGCGGCCGTCGCGTACGGCGGTGGGGGAGTGCACTGCATCACCCAGCAGATCCCCGCCGCGCACCCCGCCGCGCACCCCGGCGCGTGATGTCCGGGTGAGCGCCCCCATGACCACATCACCCCCGTACCGCGCCGTGAGACGCGGCCGGCGCCGGCGTCCCGCCGCCGTGGCGGCCGCCCTGGTCTCGCTCGCCTCGCTCACGGCGTGCGCGGGCCCGCCCCGGAACGCACCCGACTCCTTCGCGATGTCGGCGTCCACGCCCCGGGCCAAGGGCGACATCGGCTCGTTCACCTGGGCCCTCTACGCCGAACCGCCCACGCTCGACTACACGGTGGCGTTCGACTACCCGCAGAACATGGTGCTCTCCAACGTGTGCGAGAGCCTCATGCGGTGGACGCCGGAGCTCACCACCGAGCCCGGCCTGGCCCGCAGGGCATCGCACCCCGACCCCACCACCTGGGTCTACGACCTGCGCGAGGGAGTGCGCTTCCACAGCGGCGGGACGATGACCGCCGACGACGTGGTGTTCAGCCTGGACCGGCAGCGGGACCCGGACAACGCCGCCGCGTGGGCGCAGACCTTCCAGAACGTCGCCTCCGTCAGGAAGACGGGTCCGCTCCAGGTCACCGTCGAGCTGAGGAAACCCGACTCGCAGTTCCCCCAGTACATGGCTACCGCCGCCGGAGCGGTGGCCTCCAGGGACGGCGTCGAGGCGGCCGGAAAGGACTACGGGACCTCGGGCGGCCTCGCCTGCACCGGACCGTTCGAACTCGGCACCTGGCGCAAGGGCCAGTCCATCGAGCTCGACCGCTTCGACGGCTACTGGGGACGCCGGGCCAGGTCGGGCAAGGCGGTGTTCCGCTTCCTGCCCGACGCCTCGGCCAGGACCAACGCCCTGCTGAGCGGGGAGGCCGACGGCAGCTATCTCATCCCCACCGAGAGCTACACCCGGCTGCGCGGCAGCGGCGTCGGCGAGCTGTACTTCGGCGAGGGCCTCAGCACGGTCAATGTCGCCATCACGAACATGCGGGGCCCGCTCGCCGATCTCCGCGTACGGCGTGCCCTCTCGCTGGCCCTCGACCGCTCCGGCTTCGTCCAGGTCGGCCTCGGCGGCGCCGGCACCCCCACCGGCGCGCTCACCACCCGTGCCGCCTGGGCGGACGCGCCGGAGCGGACCAGGAAGCGGGCCTTCGAGGGCATGCGCCCCGCGGCCCCGGACATCGCGCGGGCCGAGGCGCTGGTCAAGGAGGCGGGCGCCACCGGCAAGACCCTGACCGTCGCCACCAGTTCCATCGGCCAGGACGTCTCGCTCCTCGCCACCGCCGTCCAGGCGGCCGGAACCCGGATCGGCCTGGACATCCGGCTCAAGTCCATCGCGCCCAACGCGTTCACCGCGCTGTTCACCGACCCAGGAGCCCGTAAGGGCATCGACATGTTCCCGCTCACGTACTACGACTCGATCACCGATCCGCTGGACGTCCTGACGAACTTCAGGACCGGCTCCTACCTGAACTTCGCCGGGCACAGCGACAAGACGTACGACGAACTCGTCGACCGGGCCGGTGCCGTGGACGATCCGAAGCGGCGGCTGGCGATCGAGGCGGAGGCCCACCGGCGCGCCGCGCGGAGCCTGTTGTGGATCCCGGTGGCCGAATGGCCCACCGCCCTCTTCCTCAACAAGAGGATCACCGGCGCCCCCACGACCATCTCGTACATGTACCAGCCGTGGGCCGCCGAAGTGGGGGCCGCCGAATGAGCTTCGTCGTATTCGCGGTGCGGCGGACGGCCGAGATGGCTGCCACCCTGTTCGCGGCCTCGTTCGTGGTCTTCGGCGCGATGTACCTGGCGCCCGGCAGCCCGGCGAGTTTCCTGCTCTCCGGCCGCTCGGCCTCGCCCGAAGCCCTCGCCGCCATCAACTCCCAGTACCACCTGGACGATCCGTTCGCCGTACGGTACTTCGCCTGGCTCGGGAACGTCCTGCAGGGCGACTTCGGGCGGTCCATCACCTACCGCACCGATGTGTCCCGCCTGCTGGCCGACCGGCTCCCCACCACCTTGCTGCTGATCGCGATGTCGCTGACCGTGGTGGTGCTCGTCGGGCTGTTCCTGGGCGGACTGGCCGCCGTACGTGGTGGGGCGACCGACTCCGCCGTCCTGGTGGCCACGACGTTCGCCGTCGCGACCCCCTCCTTCGTCGCGGCCGTGCTGCTGCAAGGTCTGTTCGCCGTGCGCCTGGGCTGGTTCCCCAGCGGCGGCTCGGGCGACGGTCCCGTCGACATGCTCCGGCACCTGACGCTGCCCGCCGTCGCACTCGCCCTCTACCTGATCGGCATGCTCACCCGGGTCACCCGCTCGGCCATGCTCGAAGCACTCGACAGCGAACACGTCACCGTGGCCCGCAGCAGGGGCGTCCCCGAACGCCAGGTGATCCGCCGTCATGCGTTCCGCAACTCGCTCGGCACCATCCTGACCACCGGCGGCCTGGTCGTCTCCACGCTCCTGGTCTGCACGATCCTCGTCGAGACCGCCTTCAGCGTCGGCGGCATAGGCCAGCTTCTCGAACTCTCCACCACCACCAAGGACTTCCCGACCGTCCAGGCCATCGCGCTGATCGTCGTCGCCCTGTTCATGGCCGTGAACCTCGTCGTCGACCTGCTGCTGCCGCTGGCCGACCCGCGGCTCACGCTCGGTACCAGGGGGGCCGCCGCATGACCGCCGTACTCACCCGCCGGCCCGGCCTGTCCGGGATCCGCGCCGCCGGCTCACCGCTCCACCTGATCTGCCTGGCCCTGGTGGTCCTCGTCGTCACCGCCGCGGTGCTCGCACCCTGGCTGGTGCCGCACGATCCCAACGTCGTCGATCTGGGCAGTGCGCTGGCAGGTACCTCCGCCGACCATCCGCTCGGCGTGGACGCCGCCGGCCGTGACACCCTCTCCCGGCTGCTGCTCGGCGCGAGGACCTCGCTGCTCGGGCCGCTGGAGGTGGTCGCGTTCTCCACCCTGGCCGGGGTCGCCGTCGGCACCGCCGCGGCCTGGCGCGGAGGCCGGCTGGACTCCCTGCTCTCCCGCAGCACCGAACTGGTCTTCGCCTTCCCCGGCATGCTGCTCGCGATCCTCATCATCTCGGTGTACGGAGAGGGCCTGCTCGCCCCGGTGATCGCCCTCGCCATCGCCTACCTGCCCTACGTCAGCCGCCTCACCCGCTCCCTGGTCCTGGCAGAACGGGCCCGCCCCTACGTCAGCGCCTACCGGGTCCAGGGCCACTCGGCGCTCCAGATCTGCCTGCGCCACGTCCTTCCCAACATCGCCCCCGTCGTCCTCGCCCAGGCCACCATCAACTTCGGCTATGCGCTGATGGACCTCGCGGGGCTGTCGTTCCTCGGCCTCGGCATTCCCGCGCTCACCCCCGACTGGGGCCGCATGGTCTTCGACGGCCAGACCGCCGTCCAGCACGGCTACCCGCTGTCCGCGATCCTGCCCTGCGTCGTCATCGTGCTGACCGTCGTCGCGTTCAACGTCGTCGGCGAGCGCTGGGCCGACCGCGTCGCCAGGAGAGACCGATGAACACAACCATGAACGCACCCGCCACCCAGGCCGGCACGCTCGACATCCGGGGGCTCCGCCTCACCCTGCCCGGCACGGCCCGCCCCGTCCTCGACGGCGTCGACCTCACCGTCGCCCCCGGTGAGACCGTCTCCCTCGTGGGCGAGTCGGGATCCGGCAAGACCCTCACCTCACGCAGCGCACTGTGCCTGCTGCCGCCGGGAGCCGTCACCGAGGGGACCGTCCGCGTCAACGGCGACGACGTGCTCACCGCCGACGCCGACCGGCTGCGCGCCCTGCGCACCGGCACGGTCGCCATGGTCTTCCAGGACCCGCGCGCCGCCCTCAACCCGCTGCGCCGCATCGGCGACTTCCTCACCGAGGGCGTCCGCGCCACCCGGACGGCCGCCCGCGCGCGAGCGACCGCCCGCGCCACCGAACTCCTGGGCGCGGTGGGCCTCGACGACACCGTCCTGCGCAAGTACCCCGGCCAGGTCTCCGGCGGCATGCTGCAACGCGTCATGATCGCCGCGGCGCTCATGGGCGAACCCGCCCTGCTGCTCGCGGACGAACCCACCACCGCACTGGACGTCACCACACAGGCCGAGGTCGTCGCACTCCTCGCCCGGCTGCGCGAACGCTTCGCCACCGCCCTGCTGTTCGTCACCCACGACCTCGACCTGGCCGCGGCCATCAGCGACCGCGTGTATGTCATGTACGCGGGCCGGATCGCCGAACACGGCCCCGCGAAGCAGCTCTTCGAGCACCCGCGGCACCCCTACACGGCGGCCCTGCTGGCCTCCACGCCCCGCCTGGAGCGAACCGGCGGCAGACTCAGCGCGATCGAGGGCCGGCCCCCCGGCCTGAGCACCGCCCTGACCGGCTGCGCCTTCGCCGCCCGCTGCCCGCTCGCCACCGAGGTGTGCGACGAGCGGCCCCCGGAGCTGCGGCCCGTCCCGGGACACCCGGAGCACCGGGCCGCCTGCCACCACAGCGAGCTGCTCGAAGGGAGCGCCGATGCCTGAGCCCACGGACGTGAAGGTGCTGGAAGTCAGCGGTCTGCGGCGCAGCTTCGGCGCGGTCCGGGCCGTGGACGACGTGTCCTTCGCGGTGCCCGAGGGCGGATCCCTCGGCATCGTCGGGGAATCGGGTTCGGGAAAGACCACGGCGGCCCGGATCATCGTCGGCCTGGAGCGGGCCGACGCGGGCGAGATCCGGGTACGCGGCAGGTCCCGCACCCCTCGCGTACGCGGTCGCGCACAGCGTCTGGCCCGGGCCCGCGAGGTACAGATGGTCTTCCAGGACCCCTATCTCTCCCTCGACCCGCGAACGAGCGTCGGGGCGGTGCTGCGGGAAACACTGCGTCTGCACTTCCCGCACATCGACCACGGACGGCGGGTGCGGGAACTGCTCGACCAGGTCGGCCTCGGCAGCCGAGCCGCCGAGGCGCTGCCCCGTCGGCTCTCCGGCGGCCAGCGCCAGCGGGTGGCCATCGCGCGGGCGCTCGCCGTGGAGCCCGCGGTGCTCGTCCTCGACGAGGCGGTTGCCGCGCTCGACGTGTCGGTGCAGGCGCAGATCCTCAACCTGCTCGCCGACATCCGGGAACGGACACCGATCGGCTACCTCTTCATCACCCACGACCTCGGAGTGGTCCGCTGCGTCACCGACGACGTCATCGTCATGCGCCGCGGCCGCGTCGTCGAGGCGGGCGCGACCGCCGACGTGCTCGGCGGGCCCCGCCACCCCTACACGCGCCTGCTCATGGATTCCGTGCCGCGCCCCGGCTGGGATCCGGAGAGGATCGCGGCCGCCCGAAGGGCCCTGTGACCTTCACCCCCGTACCTCCACACGGCCCCACGCCCTGCGGACCTCCCGCAGGACTTCCGTAGCAGACATCAGGAGGCACCACATGAACGAGAGCACCGCCCGATCGCACGTGAAACCGGGTCCGAGCAGGCGCGGATTCCTGGTGGCCGCCGGACTGACCGTCGCGGGCACGGCCCTGGCCACGGCGCAGGGAAGGGCCGGTGCCGAGCCTGCCCGCGCACCCGTCGCCGGCGCCTTCCGGGTCCCCGTCGAGGACGTCCGGCACACCCGTACCTGGATGGCCTGGCCCGACAGCACCGCGATCTGGAGCGGAGGAAGCCTGGGCGGCGTACAGGCCGACATCGCGCTGATCGCCCGCACCATCGCCAAGTACGAACCGGTCATCATGTGCGCCAACTCCGCGAGCGCGGCCAGGGCGCGGTCGATGTGCGGCTCCTCGGTCACCGTCCTCGGCTCGATCCCCGTCGACGACTGCTGGGCGCGCGACACCGGCCCGGTCTTCCGTACCGACGGCGCAGGCGGCCTCGACGCGGTCGGCCTCAACTTCAACGGCTGGGGCGGCAGGCAGACCCACGGCAAGGACGCACTGGTCGCCGAACGCATCGCCGCGTACGCCGGTGTGCCGTTCACCCGGGCCGGTTTCGTCGGCGAGGGCGGAGCCGTCGAGCAGGATGGTGCGGGAACCCTGATGGCGACCCGCAGCAGCCTGCTCAACGGCAACCGGAACCCCGGCATGAAGCAGGGCGACCTGGAGGACGCCATGTGCGACGCATACGGCGCGTCCGAGGTCATCTGGTTCGACGGCGTGTACGGGCAGGACATCACCGACGACCACGTCGACGCCACCTCACGCTTCCTCGCCGAGGGCGAGGCACTCGTCCAGATGCCGCTCGCGTCGGACAACGACGCGTACGCCAAGGACGCGCGCCAACAGCACCGCGTCCTCACCGCGTCGACGACCGCCACCGGCCGGCCGATGGACGTGATGAAACTCCAGGGCCCGGACTACGACAGGATCCGGTCCACCGACCCGGACTTCCTGGCCTCCTACGCCAACTACTACCTGTGCAACGGCGCTGTCGTCTGCGGCCAGTTCGGTGATGCCGCGGCGGACGCGGCGGCGAAGGGCGTACTGGCCCGGCTCCATCCCGGCCGCACCGTCGAGCAGCTGAACATCGACCGGCTGGGCGCGGGAGGCGGCGGCATCCACTGCGTCACCCAGCAACAGCCCGTGCCGTAGGCGCGAACGGAGCGCGGAATCCCTGCCTCTGGAACAGTGCCCTGCCCCCGGGGGCAGGGCACTGCCCGGGCTGCGGGAAGAAGGTGCGCTGTGCGCCGGGCCCGGAGCGGGCGGCAGTGCGTACCGCGACCGGTTGCACCGCGACCGTTCGCACCGTGCTGTCAGGACCCCTTAACGCGCTTGTTGCGCATCAGGAAGAGACCCGCGGCCGAGGCGATGGCGACGGTACCGGTGCAGACGCTGATGGCGACCTGCTTGCCGCCGTCGAAGGCGAAGCTGGTGGAGACATTTGCGGCGACGGTTACCACGAGCAGGATCCAGAGCAGGGCCTTCATGACCGTTCCTTCCATCGAGCGGTGGGGGCCGATGCCCCTTGCGGAAACCACGATGCCAGTTCGCGGGGCCACAGATCGAGGGGGCGTTCTACCGGACCCATGGTGTAGCCCGATACACCACGGTCCGGGTGGCGCACACGCCTTCGCATGTCCTGTCGGTCACCTAATCTGATGGCCATGAGAGAGAGGCTCTGGCTCGCATGGCGGGCGACGCGGCACCTGCTGAGATCGGCCGGCCTGGCCCTGGCCTCGTTCCTGTTCCTGCCCTTGCTGGCGTTCACCGTGACCGTCACCGTGCTGGTGATCGGCGCGGGCGTCCTGCCCGAAACGGTCCTGCTGCTGCGCCGGCTCGCCGGAGCCAAACGGCGCGAGGTCGCGAACTGGACGGGGGAGGAGGTCCCCGAGGCGTACGTACCGCTCGTCGGTGACCTCCCCGTGCGGGTGCGTACGGCGGTCAAGGACCCCGGGACGTACCGCGATCTGAGGTGGCTGGCCGCCCACTTGCTCTACGGCTGGCTGCTGGCGTACGCCTCGCTGATCGTGTGGATCTTCGGCATTCTGGTGGACGGCGTCTGGTGCTGGGTCCTGGGGCACCGGGCCGTGGTGCTGCCGCTTCTCGGCCGGCTCGCCGACTTGGACGCCGCCTGGTCCCGCTCCCTGCTGGACCTCTCGCCCGATGCCCGGCGCAGCGCCGAACTCGCGCACCGTGTAGAGGAGTTGACGGCTACCCGGGCGGGCGCCATGGCGGCCCACGGCGCCGAACTGCGGCGGATCGAACGCGACTTGCACGACGGTACGCAGGCCCGCCTGGTGGCGCTGTCGATGCGGGTGGGGCTGGCGCGCAGGGCGTACGACAACAGTCCCGACACAGCCCGCAAGCTGCTCGACGATGCGCAGGACCAGGTGGAGGAGGCCCTCACCGAACTGCGGCACGTGGTGCGCGGCATCCATCCGCCGATCCTGACCGACCGCGGGCTCGTCGGTGCGGTACGGGCGCTCGCCGCCGGCAGCGGTCTGGAGGTCGAGGTGACCGACGACGGTGTGGAGGGCGGCGCGCGCGCACCGGCCGCGGTCGAAGCGGCGGCGTACTTCTCGGTCGCGGAGGCGCTGACCAACGCCGCCAAGCACAGTGGATCCCGCCGGGCCCGGGTGGAACTACTGCGCACCCCCGGCTCGTTGAGGATCTCGGTGTGCGACGAGGGCTGCGGCGGAGCCGATGAGAGCGGCGGCAGTGGGCTGCTCGGCATGCGGCGGCGGATCGCCGCGCTCGACGGCATCGTGCAGGTGTCGAGCCCCGTCGGGGGGCCGACCGCGATCGAAGTGGAGCTTCCGTGCGTGTGGTGATCGCAGAGGACAACGCCCTGTTGCGTGAGGGGCTCGTACTGCTCCTCACCTCCGCCGGGCACGAGGTGGCGGCGGTCGCGGCCAGTGGCCCGGAAGTGCTGCCCGCCCTGCTGGAGCACCGACCGGACGTGGCCGTACTGGACGTGCGGATGCCGCCGGGGTTCCGGGACGAGGGGCTGCGCGCGGCGCTCGCCGCGCGCGCGGAGATCCCGGGACTGCCCGTGCTCGTGCTCTCGCAGTACGTCGAGGAGACCTACGCCGCCGAACTGCTGGGCGGCGGGGCGAGTGGCGTGGGATATCTGCTCAAGGACCGGGTCGGCCGGGTGGACGAGTTCCTCGATGCCCTGGAGCGGGTCTCCTCGGGCGGCACCGCGCTGGACCCGGAGGTGGTGGCGGAGCTCCTCGCGAAACGCAGGGACGACCCGATCGACTCACTGACCCGGCGCGAGCGCGAGGTGCTCCAGCTGATGGCGGAGGGCAGGGACAACGCCACGATCGCGGCCCAACTGGTGGTCACGGAACGGTCGGTGAGCAAGCACATCGGCAATGTGTTCAACAAGCTCGGCCTGCCACCGAGCGACAGCGGACACCGCCGGGTCCTGGCGGTCCTCGCCTACCTGAACAAGCGATTCCACACGTGAAAGATTCATGCCAGACATATGAGCCGCGAGGTACCGTCGGCCGAAGCCCGGCCCCATACTCGTACTCGGACCTGACGAGTGTCCGTTGCAGCGACGGCGGCAACTGCGCTACAGCAACCAGTCGGCGTCACGCGCGATCTTGATGGCGTCCACCCGGTTCCGGGCGTTGAGCTTGGTCACCGCGGTGGTGAGGTAATTGCGGACGGTGCCGAGGGAGAGTTGGAGATGTCCGGCTATTTCGACAGGCTCCAGGCCGTCCGCCGCCAGTCGCAGGACCTCGGTCTCGCGGGTGGTCAGCGGGCTCTCCGTACTGTTCCACGCGGAGAGGGCGAGCTGGGAGTCGATCACCCGTTTCCCGGCGGCCACGTTCCTTACGGCGGCGGCCAGTTCCTGGGGAGGCGCGTCCTTGAGCAGGAAGCCGGACACCTGCGCGGCGAGTGCCCTGCGCAGTGCCCCGGGACGGCCGAGGCTGGTGAGGATCAGCACGCGGCACTCCGGGAGCTGCTTGCGCAGCCGCTCGGCGGCGGTCAGCCCGTCGATGCCGGGGAGGTCGACGTCGATGACGGCGACGTCCGGCTTGTGCAGGAGGGCGCCGTCGAGGATCTCGTCGCCGCGCTCGACCTCGCAGACGACCTCAAGGTCGTCCTCCAGGTTCAGCAGGGCGACCAGGGCGCCGCGCACCATGTTCATGTCTTCGGCCAGCAGGATGCGGATCGTCATGATGAAGGTTCTCCCGGGTCAGGCGGCGTGGTCCTGGGCGCCGAACTCGGCGTCGTCGGGGTCGGCGAATCTGCGTGGTGGTCGCGCCGGTGCTTCCGCGACCAGTTCGAAGGTGCCGCCCGGGCCGCGGGTGATCGTCAGCACGCCGGAGGCGGACTGCAACCGCTCCCGCAGATTGCCCAGACCACTGCCGCTGTGGGGTGACACATCTCGGTACGAGGGATCCACACCGTCGTTGGACACGGACAGCCGCACCCGGTCGCCGTCCTGGGTCGCCGCCATGGCGCAGGTACCGGCCCGCGAATGCCGCAGCAGATTGGTCACGGCCTCGCGCAGTACGGCGGCCAGTACGGAGTCGACCCGCTGGTCGAGCGTGCCCAGCCGGATGTCCACCCGTACCTTGACGTCCGCGGCCTCCAGCAGGGACTGGGCCGAACGCATCTCCTGCTCCAGGGACATGCTGCGCAGGCCGCTGGAGACCACGCGCACATCGGCCAGCGACTGGCGGGAGATGATGAGTACGTCGCTGACCTCCTCAAGGGCGCGCCGCGGATTGGAGGGGATCAGGCGGTGGATCAGCTCGCCCTTCAGCGTGATGGCCGAAAGGCTGTAGCCCAGCAGGTCGTGGAGGTCGCGGGCGAAGCGCAGCCGTTCCTTGGCCACCGCCAGGCCCGCGAGCTGGCTGCGGGTGTCGTGCAGTGCCTGGATGAGCGCCGCCATGCGGGACAGTCCGTAGACCACCAGGCCGGTCAGCAGGGTCGACTGCGCCAGGTAGACGGTCTCCTGGACGGAGAGGTTGTCCAGGGTCGGCGGGATCAGCATGCTCAGTCCGACCAGGCCGTACGCCGGCCAGGCCCACCGGCTCGGCAGCAGGAGCAGCAGCGAGCCCGCCAGGAAACCGGCCATGGCGCCCCACTGCGAGTGGAAGGCCGCGATCGGCAGATAGGTCAACAGCGTCTGGGCTCCGAGCGTCAGGCTCCGCTGAAGGACGGGAGCCCTGCGCACGGCGGCGCTCGAATGCCTCAGCTGGAGAACGAAGATGAGGACCAGGCAGCCGAGTGAGGTCAGTAACGAAGTGGTGGGAAGGTCGGTACCCACCAGGTTGATGACCGTGACGCCCAGGTAGCTGATCAGCGCGACCGTGAGGATGATGCGGGCCAGCCGGGGTGCCGGAAGCTCCGCGACGTCGGGCGGCTCGCTCGCGGCTCTGCCCGGTGTGGCCGCCGGCTGAAGGGGATCGATCTCGTCATGACGTGGCATGGTTGTGTGTGTGCGTAGCCTTATCTGTCTCGTCATCGAACTTGAGTACGTTTCCAGAGAGCATAAAGGGCTAGACGAACAGCGGAACCGGGTTTAGTCGTTCGTACTCCGTCGGGCTCGAAAGGTGCCCCAGCGCCACAGGGGCGTCGAAGAGCCGGCCGGGCGCGAACCGGGGCCAGAAGTGCCGCATCCCCGGCACCATCACCTTGACTACCGGAAGTTCCAGGTCAGGCCTGGTCTGGTCCAGGACCAGCAGTTCCATTCCGCGCGACCGGACGGCCTCGGTGATCAGGTCGACGTCCTTCCGCAGATCGGTGGTCGGGGTGTACGTCCAGTCCGCCGGACGGCTGGGGCGGGATCCGTCGGGCCTCAGATACGGCTGATTCGCGGCGGTGGCACGCAGCCACCAGTCCAGCGGCTCGGGGTCGTCGACCCGGTAGCCGGTGCCCTCTGCGGTGACCTCGCCGACCAGCGGCAGCAGTTGGCCCATCTCGGTCAGCGCTCGGCGCAGCGCGAGCCGCGGGTCGAAGTGCGCGCCGAAGCCGAACACGATGTCCTCGGCCGGTTTGTCGGTGCGCCGGGAGAGCGCCGCGACCACCGGGATGCCGAAGTCGGAAGTGAGGTCCAGGGCCCACACCTCGCGGCGGACCGAGCGGTAGCCGTCACGGAGCCGGTCGATGTACGGCTCCGCGAAGGCGTCGAGGTCGATGGCGGGCCGCCGGGTCCGGTTGTACCACCACTGGGCCACCGCGTCCCGCTCGACCAGTTCCAAGAAGCCCTGGACCAGGGCGTCCTCGGGGCTGGATCCGGCCGCGTTGCCGTTGGAGTCGGCGAACAGGCCGTCGGGCGAGGGCTCTTCGCTGAAGTACAGCAGGGCGGTGGGCACCAGGCGCCGGACGCCCTCGGTGAGCGACCAGACCGGGGTCCAGTCGGTGGGCCGGTTCTCGTCGAAGCGCGGCGGCACGTACTGGAGCCGGTCGCCCCGCGCGTTTATCTCGTTCCGCTCGTCGAACTGCCGCTCGGAGTACAGCTGGCTCGCGTTCGGGTGCAGCGCCTGCGCGCCCAGCGCACGGTAGGTGTCGCGGATGACGGACTCGTCACCATGCCGGGTGCCGCTGAAACGCTCCACCGCCTCGCCCAGGGCACTGGTCCGGGCCTCTTCCTCGCTGAGGCCCTTGCCACCGCTGAGCGAGCGCAGTCCGGCTCGGAGCCCGGCCAGGGTGGGGCTCCGCATGGCGAGATTCTCGCCGGCCACGAAGGCGTCGACGAAGTCCGGGCTGCCCGGGGCCCGCCGGATCTCCCGGACGATCCCGGTGACCGGGTCGACCAGCGGGCCGTACCGGCGCAGCATCTCGGCCGGGGTGAGAGCCCGGTGGCCGTTGAGGCCGAGCACGGTCTTGGGACGCGAGCGCGGTACGAACGGCCGGCCGGCCCGCATCGCCACCAGGCCGGGGTCCCCGCAGGCCGGGCACTGGGGCAACCGCGCGACCGGGTGCGCGGCAGCGCCCAGCCGGAGGGTGTCCAGTATGTTCACGGAGTTCTGGGTGTCGTTGCGCACGCCCGCCAGCCACTTGGCGGCTTCGAGCACGGCCAGTTGCACGGTCAGGGACCGGCCTGCCGGGAGGGTGGCCGCAGGGCGCGGCGGCGGTCCGGACAGGCCGAGGTTCCGCCGAAGCGGCTCCTCGGAGTGCCGGTGGCCGCGCAGCCGGGTGGCCAGACAGTGCCAGCACGGGCCGTTGCCGGGCTGGAAGACCGGGCCGATCCAGGCTGCGGTGGAGCCGAGCCCGGCCAGCAGCCAGGGCCGCCCGGCCGCACGGTGCTCGGCGTCGATCTCGTGCAGTTGCGGGGAGAGGTAGTCCTCGCACAGGACGAGGGTCAGGTCCGCCTCCCCGCCGGGTGCGGTGAGGGCGAGCCCCGAGGAACGGCAGGCGTCCAGGAGCTCATTCCGGTCCATGCCGGGTGGCGTGACCACGCGCAGGGTGCGCTGTGCCAGTTCGCCGGGGACCCGGCCGCCGTCGAGGCCGGCCAGGTCCCAGTACGCCTCGGCCGCAAGGTCGGGGCGGGAACCGTCGGATGCCCCGGCTGCGCCGGCCGGGCGCAGCCGGAGCAGCCCGGAGGCGTCGAGGGCACGCAGGGACGCGTGCACCTCTGCCGGGGTCAGCGACGGGGCCGCCCCGCGTACGACGGCTGCCGGACTGCGGCTGCCGTCCAGCAACGGGACGAGGACCTCCGCGGGTGGGCCGTGCAGTGCCGTGACGCCGCGATGGGAGACGAGGTAGGCGGCCTCCCCGGGAACGAGGGTCGCGTGCAGGTGGCTCTTGAAGCCGAGCCGCGTCCCGTCATCCCCTCCGGACGACACGGTGTGTTCTGCGTCCCGCTGAGTCATGGGGCCCCCGTCCGGATCTCTACTCGAACCGTATGGAAGCCGCCGCGACGGCCGTGGCGGCAGGGGCGGCCACGACGCAGATGGAGAGCATCGCGGCGCCCGTCTCCGAGGACCCGTCGAGGTCCTCGATGATCAGACCGCGTGCCGAGGCGTGCATGGTGTCCGTGGCAGTCTGCTCACCGAATCGGCTGCATGAGTTGACAGAGTTGGTCATGGTGGTTCGATCCCCCCAGGGATGGTTGTCGAGTGATTCTCAAGCAGCTCTGCACGGCCTCAGCACCTTACAGGCAGTGCCGCAATCGCCGTGAAGAGACGAACGTGTCATGAATTGAGCGGAGTCTATGAATCCGCGTCAAAAGCGCCGTGTGGAACCGGCGTCATGATCAAATCGAATTGGGCCGATGCCAGGACTTCGGCGACCGTGGCGCCGATCTCCTCGCTGTGTCCGGCGTTCTCGCCGGGACAGCCGAGGACCACCAGAAGGGCCTCGTGCGTGTCCGCCGCGAGCTGGTGGGCGGCTGCGTCGCAGTCCCGCTTTCCCAGCCAGGCGAGCGGATCCACGGCCCGGCCGTCACGCGTCAGGCCGTATACGAGGTCACCGGCGGGAATGGGCCAGGACTTGCTGGAGAAGGCGGGGACGATTCGCTCGTCCCCCGTGGCGCGGGTGAGCAGCAGGTCCTGCCCGTCCCCTGCAGGAGGGGCCTTGTGCAGCCCGACTCCGCCTCCGTGACGCAGGGTTGCGACGGTCACCGCATCCACGACCGCGCCATGGGATCTCCAGCCACGAGCGGTCACGAGTTCCCGCAGCCGTTCGCCGGCGGGCACCACCGAGGGGTGCCCCAACTCGGCCAGAAGTTTTCGGTATCCGTCCGGGAACGGTCGGTCGGGGTCGTGGTGGGAGAGCGCTTCGGTGGCGGTCAGCCCCTCCGCCGACAGCAGCGGCCGGCCGGCGGTCAGCCGCCAGACACGTGGATGGTGAAGGCCGAGCGCGTGAATGTGCGGGGTCGTTCTGACAAACACGTTTTGCCCTCCTTCAGTTCCGCGCGAAAAAGTGCAGCAGTTCGGCGTTCACGCGGTCCGGGCGCTCCATGTAGCCGTAATGACCGGCATTCTCGATCTCGACGTACCGGGCACCCGGGATGGTGTCGGCGACTTCCCGGCTCAGATGCGGAGGGAGAACCAGGTCGTCGGCGAAGCCGATCACCAGGCAGCGCGCCCGGATCGCCTGATAGGCACGCAGCCGGTCCGGCGCCATCCCGATGCTGAGCTGAGCCCGGTATCCGGGTGCCGCGGAGACCGGCGACACCTCGAACAGGTCGAGCCAGTCCTGGATCTCCTTGTCCTCGTTGAGCGTCGCCGGGGAGAGGAACTCCATCGCCCGTACGGTCGCGGTGTAGCGCGCCGGAAGGGTGACCCCGCTGTCGTGCAACTCCCGCTCGGCGAGGTCGCGGAACCGGCGCATCGCGTCCTTGCGGCCCCGGGTCGCGAGCAGCGCCGCCGCCGTCACCAGGTCCGGGCGCGCCAGGCACAGCTCCTGGGTGATGTGCGCGCCGAGCGAGGTGCCGACGAACCGGCAGGGGCCCAGGCCGAGGTGTTCGACCAGGCCTGCGGTGTCCGCGACCAGCTCCTCGATGGTGATCCCGTCGGTGCAGACGTCGGTGGGCGGGACACCCCGGTTGTTGAAGGTGACCACCTGGTAGCCCGCCGCCACGAGCGCCGGTACCTGGTGCAGATGCCAGACACGGCCGCTCGCCCCGGTGCCCATGACCATCACCACCGGCTCACCGCGGCCGGTGACTTCATAGCCGAGGCTGATTCCGTTGATTGTGCTGACCGGCACGGTCACGCCCTCCTCTGCGCCGTGGAACCGGGTGGCTCCGGCTCGGCAACGTAATCGGCCGGGTACGGGAGGGACCACGTGTTTTGGTCGTGCCTTAAATCGTTGCGCCGCCCGGACCGGAGGGGTCACGATCGGCGCGACCGAAGGGGAGACTCATGGACAATCCGTTCGACGACGACAACGGCACGTTCTACGTTCTGGTGAACGACGAGAACCAGCATTCGCTCTGGCCCGTCTTCGCCGAAGTTCCGGACGGCTGGACCATCGTGTTCGGCGAGGAGAGCCGCCAGGCCTGTCTGGACTACGTGGAGAAGAACTGGACCGACATGCGGCCGGCCAGCCTCATCAGCGCGATGGAACAGGCCGCCGCCTGACCGCCCGACCCCACGGGCATGCTCACACCCCCCACAGCGACAGGGCGGGTGCCCCGGAGAAATCCGGAGCACCCGCCCTGTCGTCGTCGTGAACACCCTGTCGGACACGGCACCCGTACGCGGCTCCCGTACGTGGAGTCAGCCGCGTCGGCGCCCGCCGTCGGCCGCGGATGCGTCCGGACACCCGCATCCGCGGTCCGGACGCATCCGCGGTCGGCTATTCACCCGTGTACACCGCGTCGATCGGGCGGGTACGCAGGGCCGAGCGCGTGGACAGGGCGATGGAGAGCCAGCCGAGCACGGCGATGAAGGCCCCTACTCCCGCCCAGACCAGCGGGTCCACGTGCGGCATGGCCTGGCCGGTCATGGCCAGACTGCTGCCGATCGTGGGCGGGACGGCGATGAGGACGCCGACGACGATCGCCGTGACCACCACGACCCAGGACTCCAGGAACATCATCCGCAGGGTCTGTCGCCGACTGGTCCCGATCAGGCGAAGCATGGCGAACTCGCGGCTGCGCGCCATGGTCGCGATCACCAGGGTGTTCACCACGGCGATCAGTACATAGAGCAGCAGCAGGGAGTTGGCGATCAGATTGGTCCACGACTGCTGGGCGAACTGGCCCTGCTGGACCGCCGCGAACTCGTCCGGCTGCTGCACCTTCAGGGTCGGAGTGCGCTGGGCGAGCTCGGCCAGGGCCTTCCCCACCCGGTCGCGGTCGCCGGTGTCCGACGCCGTCACCAGCAGGGCCGCATCGAGCCGGTCGGTGGTGTGCGCCGTCAGCATGCCGTGCGGGAGGGTGACGTCGCCGAAGCCGAGTCCGTTGCCGTAGACGGCCACCACCTTGAGCTTCTTCCTGACGCCGTCGCCGAGGTTGACGTCGGCGGTGTCGCCGATGCCGAGCCCCGCGGTGTCGGCGGCCATCCAGCTGAGCGCCACGGTGTCGCCGGTCAACGCGTCCAGGCCTCCCTCGCGCACATCCAGGTCGAGGGTGCGGCCGATGCCGCGCGGGTCGATGCCCTCGGCGCTGAAGGGACGGGCAGCCATCTTGTCCACCTCCAGGTAGTTGAGCATCACCTGGGAGCGGGCCACGGGGGTGGCCGTGGCGACACCCGGAACCGCCCTTACGGAATCGGCCAGTTCGGTCGAGAGCCCGGTGGAGTCACTGGTCAGCACGTAGTCCGCGACGACGCCGGTCGCGGCTTGCTTCGCGGCGGTCGCCTCGACCGTGGAGAGGGTGGAGAGCTGCATCAGGGCCATGGCCGCGCCGAGCGCGAGCGGGACGACGGCGCTGCTGAGCCGACGCGAGTTGGCACTGGTGTTGGCGGCCGCCAGATAGCCGCTGATCCGGAAACTGCGCAGCAGCGGTGCCATCATCGCTGCCGTGATCTTCACGAGCTGGGGGCCGATCAGCGCGCAGCCGAACATCAGGATGAGCAGTGAGCCGGCCGCACCGGCGATCGCCAGCTGACCGGGGATCACCGCAGGCAGCACGACGGCCGCCGCGAGACCGAGCACGATCAGCCCGCGGCCGACGTTCAGCCGGACCCGGCCCAGCCGCGGCGGCTCGGACTGCGACTCGCGCAGCGCCTCCACCGGCTGGATCCTGGCGGTGCGGAAGGCCGCGATGAAGCCGGCCAGCCGGGCGCCCAGCACGCACAGCACCACGGCCGCCCCGGCCGGAGCCGGATTGTACGAGAGCTCGAAGTCGCCCGGCAGCACTCCGACGGAGGCGAACGCGTCGCGCAGAGCGCCCGCGATCAGGAAGCCGGGTGCCGCGCCGAGCAGGGCACCGGCCGCCGCGACCATCAGGATCTCGCTGCCGATCAGTGAGTGGATCTGGCGGGGCGAGGCGGCGATGGCGCGCAGCATGGCCAGTTCGCGGCGACGCTGGTGGACGGCCAGGCCCAGTGTGGAGGAGACCACGAAGATCACCACGGCGAGAGCGGTGCCGCCGAAGGAGGCGGACAGTGCGACCAGGAAGCCGCGCGACTGCCCCATGTCGAGGAACTCCAGGTCACCGACCTGCTTTCCGGTGTGGACGGCGACCGGTTCCCGGGAGCCCGCGAGCGCCTTCTCGATCCGGCCGGCCAGTGCGTCCGCGTCCGTACCCGGCTCGGCAAGCACGCCGATCGCGGTGAGCCGGTCCGGACGCTGAGAGAGCTGCGTTGCCCGCGCATCCGTCAAGAACACCGCCGACTGGCGGCTCAGGCCGGCCTTCGACGGCGCGGCCAGGCCGACGACCCGGTAGCTCGCCGGGGTGGTGCCGACCGACAGCCGTACGGTGTCACCGACCTTCACCCCGGCCTTGCCGGCCAGCGCGGTGTCCAGCACCGCCTCGCCCTCGCCGCGCGGCTCGGCTCCCTCGGCGAGGGTGAACGGGCCGAGTGCCGCGGAGGCCCAGCCGTGTCCGAACAGCGGGTGGTCGAGGGACAGGGTGCGGCCCTTGCGGTCGGCGATACTCATTCCGACCGTGCGGTCGCCGACGACCGCCCGTACGCCGGGCACCTCGGCGACCTCGGCGGTCAGCGAGGCCGGCAGGGTGACCCGCTCCGCGTAGTGCGGGTCGAAGTTCTGCGCGACCTCTCGGCTCTGGTTGCCGCCGATCATCACTGCGGCGCCCGCGTACCGCTCGGGCGAAACCCCGGACAGCAGACCGGACATGAGCAGGACGCCACAGGCGGTCACGACGGCGGAGCCGCAGAACACGGCGATGAACGCCGCGATGAACCCGCCCTTGCGCTTCTTGATGGTGCTCCACGCGATGTCGAACATTCTCGGCCGCCCTACCAGTTGCCCAAGTGGGTCATACGGTCGGCCACCTGGTCCGGCGTCGGCCGCGGTAATTGCCCCGCCAGCCGGCCGTCCGCCAGGAAGACCACGGAGTCGGCGTAGGACGCCGCCACCGGATCGTGCGTGACCATCAGCACGGTCTGGCCGGTCTCGTCGACGATCTGGCGGAACAGCCGCAGGACCTCCTGGCTGCTGCGGGTGTCCAGGGCGCCCGTCGGCTCATCGGCGAGCACCGCGTCGGGCCGGGTCAGCAGCGCACGGGCGATGGCCACGCGCTGCTGCTGGCCGCCGGAGAGCTGATTGGGGTACCGGTCCGCGTGCTCGCCCATGCCCACACGCCCCAGAATCTCCGCCAGCCAGGCCTCGTCGACCGCGGAGTTGGACAGTCGGGACACCAGGGTCACGTTCTGCTTCACCGTGAGGGCCGACATCAGGTTGTACGCCTGGAACACATAGCCGATCCGCGTGCGGCGGACCGCCGTGAGCGCGGACTCCTTCAGGCCGCCCAACTCGGTTTCGCCCAGATAGACACGGCCGGAAGTCGGTCGGTCGAGCCCGGCCAGGCAGTGCAGAAACGTGGACTTGCCCGAGCCGGACGGTCCCATGACGGCGGTGAACGTTCCGGGTGGGACCTCGAACGAGACGTCGTCCAGTGCGGTGACCGCGCCTGCACCATCGCCGTAGGCCTTGCTCACCGACTCCAGCCGCATCGCGGCCCCCGTTGCCTGGTCCGCGGTCGTCGCAGACCGGCGCCAAACCGATGTCATATTTCTCGCCCTCCCGTTCGTCAGCGGCATCAGACTATGGGAAGAGATGATGTGCGGCGAACCCCCTGAATCCCGTAATGAAGGTGGAGCCAGCTACACCATGGCCGGTTTTGCTCGGTCCGCTGTCCGATAACCTGCCCACCTGCCCGTTTAACTCCTGGCTTTAGCTCTTTGGTCCCTGCATAGAGGTGTCGCTAGCCTGGCGCTTATTCATTGACCTGGGTGGACCTGATGACGGAATCCGCTGAATTTCCCATGGAGCTGCCCGCGCACGGCGAAGTGGCCGGGCTGCTCGATACGCTCGCCCGCGAATACCTTGCACCCGGTGTGCAATTCGCTGTCTACGAGCGCGGAGTGATCTCCTCCTTCGAATACGGAGAAGAGACCTACGGGTCGGGCCGGCCGGTCACGGCCGACACCGTATTCCCGTGGGGCTCGGTGACGAAGTCCGCGACCGCACTGCTGCTGGCACAGCTCGTCAGCGACGGCGACCTGGAACTGGACGAGCCGGTAGGGCCGTTGCTGCCCGAACTGGCCGGGAGTCCCGACAGCCCGCTGTACACCGCGACCCCGCGCCGACTGCTGAGCCACACGGCCGGCCTGCCGGACATGCCGCCCGTCGAGGACGACCTCGCGCTGCGCGACTGTGTCGCCGCGTCGGCCGGCGCGCCCGCAGTGTGCGAGCCCGGCAAACACTTCTCGTACGCGAACCTCGGCTATGTACTGGCCGGCCGGATCCTCGAATCCGTGACCGGAGTGACCTGGTGGGAGTCGGTACGGGACTTCGTGCTGACCCCGCTCGGTGTCGAGCCCGGATTTCTCGGCGCCGCCGCGCCCGGACCGGTGGCCGGCCAGCACGCGGTGCATCTGCCGACCGGATCGGTGCAGCAGGTCGACGAGCCGGGCCTGCCCAAGGCACTGGTGCCCGCCGGAGCCCTGATGTCCAGCGCGACCGGACTGCTGCGCTACGCCGCCGTCCATCTCGCGCCCGGCGGCAGCACGGTGCTGGAGCCCGGACTGCTCGCCGAACTTCGCACCCCGGTACCCGGCTCGGCGGCGTTCGGACTGGCGGACGGCTGGGGCCTGGGCCTCGCCGTCCACACCGACGGTGCGGGTCGGCGCTGGCTGGGCCACGACGGCAACACCGGCGGGGCGAGCTGCGCCCTGCGCTTCGACCCCGGGCGGGGCATCGGGGTCGCCCTGATGACGAATGCCACCTCCGGCCGCCAGATGGGCCACGCCTTCTTCGACGCGCTCGCCGCGAAGGGCTTCGACGTCGGCCGGGCCGAGGCGCCCGACCTCGGCCGGCCGCTCTCCGGCTCCGCGCTGGACGCCGCCGCGGCCGAGGTGTGCGGGGAATACCGGTCCGGCACGGACCTCCTCACCGTCCGCCGGGCCGGCCACGGGGAATTGCTGATGGACCGCGGCGGGCTGCGGCCGGCCCGGCTGGAACTCCATCAGGGCCTGGAATTCCGATTGAAGAGTGAATCCGTCGAGGCCGGACACGGCAGCGACGAATCCAAGGACCTGTACTGCTTCGTGCGGGATTCCCGTACAGGACAGGTCGGCGGAATGTACATGAGCGGTGGGCGGCTGCAGGTGCGGGAGGGAATCGGCCTCCTCGGCTGATTTCTCTTTCCGGAGCGCGAATTCCGTGTCCGGATCGCTTTTCTTTCGTCTGAATTTTTTGACTTCTATGCATGGGGGAGTGGTTCGGGTGCTGGGGTCGTTGGCTTCGCAGGGTGGTGGCTTCGGGAATGTGGTGCTCCCGGAGGTGTTCGGCGAATGGGTGGTGCGCACACCGGACGCGCCCGCCGTGGTGTGTGCCGGCGAACGGGTGTCGTACGCGGAACTCGACGCCCGGGCCAACCGGCTGGCGCACGCGCTGCTGGACGAGGGCGTTGTGCCCGGATCCCGCGTCGGTATCTGCCTGAACCGGGGCATACGCCCTGTCGTCGCCCTGCTCGGGGTGCTCAAGGCGGGTGCGGCAGCGGTGCCGCTCGACCCCGAATACCCGCTGGACCGGCTGGAGTTCATGGTCGCCGACTCGGGCGCGGCCGTGGTGCTCGCCGAGGCCGCGACCGCGGAGACGGTCGTCGCCACCGGCGGCCGGGCGGTGTGCTGGGAGAACCTCGGCCTCGATACCCGGCACACCACCGCGCCGCAGGTCACCCTGGT
>NZ_ML123049.1:229391-231188 GCF_003846175.1 Streptomyces sp. ADI95-17
TCGAACGGTGCCAACCGCCGGTTCGTCGTCCCGGCCGACACCCTGGCCCGCTTCAGCCGGACGTGCGAGGAGCGGGGCGTCACCCTCTTCATGGGCCTGGTCGCGGCCGTCCAACTGGTGCTGTCCCGGCACAGTGGCCAGCACGACGTGGTTGTCGGCACCGCGGACTCCGGCCGCGGCCAATGGGAGCTGGAGAGCCAGGTCGGGTTCTTCGTCAACACGCTCGCCCTGCGGACCCGTATCGACGAGGCCGCGACCGGTGCCGAACTGCTCGCCTCCGTCCGTGAGACCGTCCTGGACGCCTTCGCCCACGCCGCCGTGCCCTTCGACCGGGTCGTCGACGCCGTGGTCTCCGAGCGTGACGCCTCCCGCAGCCCCCTTGTACAGGCCATGGTGCTGCTGCAGAGCATGCCCGGCGGACTCGGCGACTTCGGCGGCCTGCGCTGGAGCGAACACCCCCTCGACACCGACGCCGCCCAGTTCGACCTGCTGATCGCCTTCGAGGAGAACGGCGGCGAGCTCGGCGGCCTGGTCAACTACAACACCGACCTGTTCGACGCGGCCACCGTGGACCGCATCGCCGACCACGTGTTCATGGTCCTCGCCGAGTGGGCCGAGCCCGAGGCCGTGGCACGGCCCGTCGCGGCGGCCGTGCCCACGCTGACCGCCCACGAGCGGACCCTGATCCTGGACGAGTGGAACGCCCCGGACGCAGAGCCGGCCGACGTCCTCGGCATGGCCGGACTCTTCGACGCCCAGCTGGCCCGCGACCCGCGGCAGACCGCCGTCGTCGAGGGCGAACTCGCCCTCAGTTACGCCGAGCTGGGTGCCCGTGCCGACCGCCTCGCCCACGCCCTGCTCGACCTGGGGGTGGGCACCGACGACGTGGTCGGCGTGTGCCTGCCGCGTGGGGTGCGCTGGCTGACCGCACTGCTCGCGGTCGCCAGGGCGGGCGGCGTCTACGTGCCCCTGGACCCCCAGTACCCCGCCGACCGGCTCGGTTTCATGGCCGCCGACGCGGGCATGGCACTGATCCTCACCGACGGCGCCACCCTGGACCGCGTTCCGGAAGCCGACATACCCGTCCTGCGGGTGGACGGTGAACTCCCGGCCGCGGCGGCGAAGCTGCCCGCCCCGTCCACCCCGGACGCCGGCGCGTACATGATCTACACCTCCGGTTCCACCGGCCGCCCCAAGGGCGTCCTCGTCCCCCACCGCGGCCTGGCCGGGATGGCCGCCGCCCACCAGCGCGCGCTCGGGCTGACCGTCGGCTCCCGGCTCCTCCAGGCCGTCTCGCCCAACTTCGACGTGGCGATGGCCGACGTACTCTCCGCGTGGCACGCGGGAGCGACCCTGGTGCTGCCCGAGCCCGGCCCGCTGGCCGGCGAGGCGCTCGGCCGGGTCCTGCGCGAGGGGCGGATCACCCACCTGGAGATCCCGCCGGCCGCCCTGCAGAGCGTGCCGGACATGGAACTGCCCGAACTGCGCGGCCTGTTGGTCGGTGGCGAGGCCATGTCGGCGGAGTTCCTCGCCCGCTGGGCACCCGGCCGGACCCTGCGCAACGTCTACGGCCCGACCGAGACCACGGTGACCGTCACCGCAGGTGACCCCGTACGCGACTTCGGCGCCGACGGCGTCCCCATCGGCCGCCCCGTCGCGGGCGCACGGCTGTACGTCCTGGACACGCGGCTGCGCCCGGTGCCGGTCGGGGTCGCGGGCGAGCTCTACATCGCCGGACCCGGAGTGGCCCGCGGTTACGTACGACGCTTCGGGCTGACCGCGGAGCGCTTCGTGGCG
>NZ_ML123049.1:234646-236437 GCF_003846175.1 Streptomyces sp. ADI95-17
ACGAGGACATGGGCACCCGGCACGGGCTGCGCGTACGCGAGACCTACGGCGAGGGCGGCAGCAGCTTCCCGCTCTCCCTCACCGCGTACACCGGCGGCCGCCTCGTCGGGGACACCGACCCCGGTGTGACGCTGCGCATGTCGTACGACCCCCACCTTTTCGCCGACACCACGGCCCAGGGCATCGCGGGCCGCCTCGCCGCCCTGCTCCGCTCCATGCTCGACGAGCCGCAGCTCGCCCGGATCCCGCTGCTCAGCACCGAGGAGTCCGCAACCCTCAGCGGGGAGTGGAACGACACGGACGAGTTCTGCCCGCCCCGCCTGCTGCCGGAGCTGTTCGCCACCCAGGCGGCCCTGACCCCGCAGGCACCGGCCGTCGTCACCGAGGACACCGTCCTCACCTACCGGGAACTCGACGAGCGGGCCAACAGATTCGCCCACCTCCTCCAGCAGCACGGCGTACGCCCCGACACCGTCGTGGCGGTCAGCCTGCCCCGCGGCATCGACCTCGTCGTCAGCCTGCTCGCGGTCGTCAAGGCCGGCGGTGCGTACGTCCCTGTGGACCCGGAGTACCCGGCCGACCGGATCGCGTACATGCTCAGCGACTCCGGAGCCCGGCTGCTGATCGCCGACCACGGCACACAGGCCCCGGCGCACGACGGCATCGAGGTGCTCGCACCGGGCGCCGGCCACGCCGCCGCGCAGCCCGCCACCGCACCGCACATCGAGACCCTGGTGCAGCACGCGGCGTACATGATCTACACCTCCGGCTCCACCGGCCGCCCGAAGGGCGTCCTGGTCTCCCACGCGTCGATCTCCAACCGCCTGCTCTGGATGCAGTCGGTGTATCCGCTGACCGGCGCCGACCGGGTGCTCCAGAAGACCTCGTCGAGCTTCGACGTCGCCGTGTGGGAGTTCTTCGGACCACTGATCGCGGGCGCGGCCCTGGTACTGCCCCGCCCGGACGGCCACCGTGACCCGCAGTACCTGGCCGGGATGATCCGCGAGCACGGCGTGACGACCGTCCACTTCGTTCCGTCCATGCTGCGCGCCCTGGTGGCCGAACCCGCCACCAGGGCCTGCACCGGCCTGCGCACCGTGTTCAGCGGCGGTGAGATGCTGCAGGGCACCCTGCGCGACCAGATCCGCGACGTACTGCCCCAGGCGAAGCTCTACAACCTGTACGGGCCCGCCGAGGCGGCCGTCGACGTCACCTCCCACCCGGCCGAGCCCGACACGGCGACCGTGCCGATCGGCCGGCCCGTGTGGAACACCGGCCTGTATGTCCTGGACCCCTGGCTGCGCCCCGTGCCCGAGGGTGTGGCCGGCGAACTGTACGTCACCGGCGTGCAGTTGGCGCGCGGCTACGCGGGCAGGTACGGGCTGACCGCGGAGCGCTTCGTGGCGTCACCGTTCGGCGGGCCCGGTGAGCGGATGTACCGCACCGGCGACGTGGTGCGGTGGCTGCCCGGTGGCGTCATCGAGTTCGCGGGGCGCGCCGACGACCAGGTCAAGGTGCGTGGCTTCCGCATCGAGCTCGGAGAGGTCGAGCGCGCGCTGGCGGGCCACCCCGAGGTGGAGCAGGCCGTGGTCGTCGTACGGGAGGACCAGCCCGGCGTGAAGCGGCTGGTCGGGTACGTGGTGGCCGGGGGCGCGAGCTCCGCCGAGCTGCGGGAGTTCGTCGGGCGCTCGCTGCCCGAGTACATGGTTCCGGCGATCTGCGTGGTCCTCGCCGAGCTGCCGGTCACGGCGAACGGCAAGGTCGACAGGAAGGCTCTGCCGGAGCCCGACC
>NZ_ML123049.1:239393-246542 GCF_003846175.1 Streptomyces sp. ADI95-17
CCGACGAGCTCGCCGCCCGGCACGGCCTCACCGTCACCGGCACCGAAGGCGGACTCGCCACCAACTACCCCCTCACCCTCAGCGCGTACACCGGTCGGCACCTGGTCGCGATGGGCGGCACCGCCGCCGAGATCGCCCTGCGCATCACCTACCGGCCCGAGCTGTTCGACGAGGTGACCGTTCAGGTCCTGGCGACCCATCTGTCCGCAACGCTGGCCGCGCTGACCGAGGCCCCCGACCGGCCGCTGTCCGCCCTGCCCCGGCTCACGCCGGTGGAGCGCACCCGGCTGGCCGGCTGGACGACAGCCCGCCCGGCGAACCCGGACACCACCTTCCTCGACCTCTTCCGGGCGAGGGTCGCCGAACAGCCCGACGCGCCCGCCGTCGAGTACCGCGGACAGGTCCTCACGTACGCGGCCCTGGACGAGCGCGCCGACCGGCTCGCCGCGGTGCTCGCCGCCCGTGGCGCCGGGCCCGAGACCAGGATCGGCGTCTCGATGTCCCGGACCGCCGACCTGGTCGTGGCCGTGCTGGCCGTGCTCAAGTCCGGCAGCGCGTACGTGCCGCTGGACCCGCACTATCCCGCCGACCGGCTGCGCCACATGGCCACCGACTCGGGCATCGCGCTGGTGCTCACCGAGAGCGCCCTCGCCCAGGAGCTGCCGTTCGCCGGCGAGGCCGAACTGCTCGCCGTGGACCGGCTCCCGGAGCCCGGCGACCACACGGCGGCCGGCTCGTGGCCACGCCCGCCGCTCGCGGCCGCCGCGTATGTGATCTACACCTCCGGCTCCACGGGCCGGCCCAAGGGCGTGGTGGTCTCGCACCAGGCCATGTCCTCGCTGGTCCAGTGGGCCGTTTCGCTCGGCGAGGACGTCTTCGCCCGGACCTGTTTCGCGACCTCGCTCAACTTCGACGTGTCGGTCTTCGAACTCTTCGGCACCCTCGCCGCAGGAGGCGTCCTCGAAGTGATGCGCGACGTACTGGAGCTGGCCGAACGGCCCGAAGGCTGGTCCGGCAGCCTGATCTCGGCGGTGCCGTCCGCACTCGGCGCGGTCCTCACCGAGGACGGCCTCGGTATCTCGGCCGGGCACGTGGTGCTCGCGGGCGAAGGATTCCCGACCGCCCTCCATGACCGGATCGGCGAGGTGGCCCCCGCGGCGGTGATCGCGAACATCTACGGCCCCACCGAGGCCACGGTGTACGCCACCGGCTGGTTCTCCGACGACGAACAGGCCCCCGACGGCGGATCCGTTCCCATCGGGCGCCCCGTCGCCGGCAAGTCCCTCCGGGTCCTCGACCCGTGGCTGCGGCCCGTCCCGGCCGGTGTCTGGGGCGAGCTGTACATCGGCGGCCAGGGCGTTGCCCGCGGCTACCACAACAGGTTCGCGCTGACCGCCGAGCGGTTCGTCGCCGACCCCGTCACCCCCGGTGAGCGGCTCTACCGCACCGGCGACGTGGTGCGCTGGCGGTCCGACGGCGTGCTCGACTACGCCGGCCGCGGCGACGACCAGGTCAAGATCCGCGGCTTCCGTATCGAACCCGCCGAGATCGAGGCCGTGCTGACCCGGCTGCCCGGCGTCGCACAGGCCGCCGTGATCGCCCGCGAGGACCAGCCCGGGGTGAAGCGGCTCGCCGCCTACGCCGTGCCGGTCCCCGGCGGTGAGGCCCCGGACCCGGCCGCACTACGGGCCGCGCTGGCCGGCGTACTGCCCGAGTACATGGTCCCCGCGACCCTGACCGTGCTGGACGCGTTGCCCCTGAACGCCAACGGAAAGCTCGACCGCAGGGCCCTGCCCGCACCGGACCTGTCGGCCGTCGGCGAGCGGTACACCGCCCCGCGCACCCCGCAGGAGGAGCTGGTCGCCGAGGTCTTCGGCAAGGTGCTCGGCCTGGACCGGGTCGGCGCCCTGGACGACTTCTTCCAGCTGGGCGGCGACTCCATCCTGAGTATCCAGGTGGTGTCGCGGCTGCGCCGGGCCGGCGCGGAGATCTCCGTACGGCAGCTGTTCGACCACCCGACGGCCGCCGCCCTCGCCCCGCACGTCGGCGCCGCGTCCGGCACCGGCCCGGGCACGAAGGACGTGGATGCCGGGCCGGACGCCATCGTGCGGGTTCCCCGCGACGGCGCCCTCCCGCTCTCCTCCCCGCAGGCACGCATGTGGTTCGCCGCGGAGCACGACAGCGCCAGCGCCGAGTACAACTCGGGCCGGGCCGCCCGGCTGCGCGGGCCGCTCGACACCGGGGCGCTGCGCGACGCGCTGAGGTCCCTGGTGGCCCGGCACGAGTCGCTGCGCACCACCTTCGACACCGTCGACGGGCAGGGCGTCCAGGTGATCCACCCGCCCGCCCCCGTCGACCTGCCGGTGCTGGACTGCCCCGCCGACGCGGTCGACGCTCTCGTCCACCGGCTGCTCGGCGAGCCCTTCGACCTGCGCACCGGGCCGCTGCTGCGCCCCACCCTGATCCGGGTCGCCGACGAGGACCACGTACTCGTCCTTTCGATGCACCACATCGTCATGGACGGCTGGTCCCTCGGGGTGATCCAGCGTGAGCTCGGCGAGCTCTACGCAGGCCGGATCCCGGCCGAACTGCCCGTCCAGTACGCGGACTACGCGGTCTGGCAGCGTGAGCGGCTGACCCCGCGGACGCTGGAGGACGGGCTGGGCTACTGGCGGGCACAGCTCGCCGACGTCCCGGTGCTGGAGCTGCCGACCGACCGGCCGCGCCCCGCCGAGCGCACCACCTGCGGCGCGAGCTTCCAGACGGTGATCCCGGCCGGACAGCTCGCCCGCTTCACCGAGGTCTGCCGGGCCCGCGGCGCAACCCTGTTCATGGGCCTCACGGCAGTCGGCCAGGTCCTGCTGTCCCGCTACAGCGGGCAGCAGGACGTGGTGGTCGGCACCGTCACCTCGGGCCGCGACCGCGACGAACTCAAGGACGTCGTCGGCTTCTTCATCAACACCCTTGCCCTGCGCACACACATCGACGAGCGCGACAGCACCACCGCGCTGCTGGACCGGGTCCGCAGCACGGTCCTGGACGCCTTCGCCCACGCCGAAGTGCCCTTCGACCGGGTCGTCGACGCCGTCGTCACCGAGCGCGACCCCAGCCGCAGCCCACTGGTCCAGGTGGCGATCAGCCACGAGAAGCTCTCCGGCGCCCCCGCCGGACCGGACGCGGACGGCCTGGACTGGCAGGACCAGGCCCTGAAGTCCACCACCGCGCAGTTCGACCTCACCCTCGACTTCGGAGAGGTCGACGGGGCGCTGCTCAGCAACATCGTCTACAACACGGACCTGTTCGACGAGGCCACGATCCGACGGCTCTCCGCGCACCTGCTCGAACTGCTCGGCGCGATGGCCGCCGACCCGGAGGCGCCGCTGCGTGCCGTGCCGTGGCTGACCGGCGCCGAACACACCGAGATCGTGGGCGGCTGGACCGACGGCGCCGAGGGGCCCGCCGGCGCGGTGCTGACCGAGGTCTTCGCCGACCGAGTGACCCGCACCCCCGACGCGCTCGCGCTGGTCTGCGAGGGCGAGCGGCTCACGTACGGGGAACTGGACGTACGCGCCGACCGGCTCGCCCACGCCCTGCGCGCCCACGGGGTCGGCCCGGAGGTCCGGGTCGGCGTCTGCCTGCCGCGCGGCACGGCACCGGTCGTCACACTGCTCGCGGTGTTCAAGGCGGGCGGGGTCTTCGTACCGCTCGACCCCGAGTACCCCGCGGACCGGCTGGCGTTCATGATGGCCGACTCCGGGCTCCGGGTACTGCTGGCCGCGGGCGACACCCGGGACGCGGTGGCGGAGGCACCCGTACCGGTGCTCCTCCTGGAGGAGCTGGACCGGACGGCCGAGGCGGCCCACGACGGCCCGCCGCTGACCCGGCTCACACCGGCCAACGCCGCCTACGTCTTCTACACCTCCGGCTCCACCGGCCGACCCAAGGGCATCGTGGTGCCGCACGCGGGAGTACTGCGCGTGGCCCGTGACCCGCGTCTCGCCTTCACCGCGGACGACGTGATCAGCCAGACCGCGACGCTGTCCTTCGACGCGAGCGCGCTGGAGATCTGGAGCGCCTTCGCCAACGGGGCCGCGCTCGCCATTTCCACGGCCCGGGTGCTGTCGGTCGAGGAGCTCGGCACACTGGTGCGGACCCACCGGGTGACCGTGCTGTGGGTGACGACCGGCCTCTTCCACGAGGTCGTCGATGCCGACGTGGCGATGCTGCGCGACCTGCGCATGGTGATGACCGGCGGTGACGTGCTCTCGCCCCGGCACTTCCAACGGGTGGTGGAGGAGGCGCCGGAGGTCCAGCTGGTGGCCGCGTACGGGCCCACCGAGACGACCATCTTCGCCACGGTCCACCTGGTCGACTGGGCGGAGCAGAGGCCGTCGGTGCCGATCGGCACCCCGCTCGGTCAGACCCGCGCGTACGTACTGGACTCCTGGCTGCGGCCGGTCCCGGTCGGCATCGCGGGCGAGCTGTACCTGGCCGGCGAGTGCGTGACCCGGGGCTACGCAGGACACCCCGGGCTCACCGCGGGCCGCTATGTGGCCAGCCCCTTCTCGGCGGGCCGGATGTACCGCACCGGCGACGTCGTGCGCTGGCTGCCGGACGGGCAACTGGACTTCGTCGGCAGGGCCGACAACCAGGTCAAGATCCGGGGCTTCCGCATCGAGCTCGGCGAGGTCGAGATCGCACTGGCCTCCCACCCGGATGTGGCCCAGGCCGTCGTGGCGGTACGCGAGATCACGCCCGGCACCAAGCGTCTGGTCGCCTACGCGGCCGGCACCGGCCTGGACCAGGCGGGACTGCGGGCCTTCGCGAGCGCCGCCCTGCCGGACTACATGATGCCGACGGCCTTCGTCGTACTGGACGCGCTGCCGCTCAACGCGAACGGCAAGGTGGACCGCAAGGCGCTGCCCGCACCCGAACCGGAGGCCCTGACCGCGGCCGAGTACACCGCCCCGCGCACCGGGCGCGAGCAGCTCCTGGCCGAGGTGTGGGCCTCGGTCCTGGGCCTGCCCCGGGTCGGCGTGCACGACAACTTCTTCGATCTGGGCGGCGACTCCATCCTCACCATCCAGGTGGTCTCGCGGGTGCGCGAGGAGGGCCTGACGATCTCCCCGAAGCAGATGTTCAAGGCGCCCACGGTGGCCGGGCTCGCGGAGCTGGTCACCGAGGCCGCGGAGCCGGCCGCACAGGAGCCGCAAGCCGCGCCGCCGGTCAGCGGAGACGTGCTGCTGAGCCCCATCCAGCGCTGGTTCTTCGACACCTTCACGGTGCCGGAGCACCTGACCATGGCCACCTTCGTCGAGCTCGGTTCCGCCGAGGTGGACCGGCCCGCCCTGGCCACGGCGTTCGCGGCGCTGCTCCACCACCACGACGCCCTGCGGATGCGGTACGTGCACGACGGCACGGGCGGCGCGGCCGGCTGGCACCAGTACAACCCGCCCGCCGAAGCCCGCTCCGTCCTCAGCTGCCACGACGTGTCGCGGGCGGCCGACCCCGAGGCGGAGACGGCCCGGCTGATCGCCGAGGCCCAGGGCAGCCTGAGCCCGGTGGACGGGCCGCTGATCAAGGCCGTGCTCCTCGAATACGGCGACCGGCTCCCGAGGCTGTTCGTCACCGTCCACCACCTGGTGGTCGACGGGGTCTCCTGGCGCATCCTGCTCTCCGACCTGGCGACCGCCTACGGCCAGGCGCGGGCCGGGCGCCCGGTCGACCTCGGCGCCAAGTCCACCTCGTTCCGCGACTGGACCCGGGCGCTGGCCGCCCACACCGGATCGGGCGCGCTGGACACGGAGGCCCCGTACTGGAACGCCCTCGCCGAGGGCGGAAGCGGACGGCTGCCCGTCGACCACGACGGCGCCAACCTGGACCGCAACCGTGCCGTCGCCCGCGCCGGACTCGACGCGGAGACCACCAGACGGCTCCTGCAGGAGGTTCCGGGCCGCTACCGCACGCAGATCAACGACGTGCTGCTGTCGGCCCTCGGCCGGACGCTCACCGAGTGGTCCGGCGAGGACGGTGTGCTGGTCGAACTGGAGGGCCACGGACGGGAGGAGATCATCGACGGGGTGGACCTGTCCCGCACGGTCGGCTGGTTCACCACGCAGTTCCCGGTCCGCCTTACCGCCCCGCCCGGCCCCGACTGGCGGCCACAGATCAACCAGGTCAAGCGCGCGTTGCGGGCCGTGCCGCAGCGCGGCATCGGCTACGGGCTGCTGCGCCACCTCAGGGGCACCCTCGCCGAGGGCCCCGAGCCACAGGTCAGCTTCAACTACCTCGGCCAGTACGACACCGAGGGGGTGGGCGACGGCTTCTACGGGGCGCCCGTCCCGTACGACGTGCCAACGGCACCGGCCACCGAACGCCGCCACCACCTGCTGGACGTCGTGGCGGTCGTCTCCGGGGGCCGCCTGGAGGTCCAGGTCATGTACGCGACGGACACCTACCACCCCGGGACGGTCGCGGCGTTCGCCGAACGGTTCGTCGCGGGGCTGCGGGAGATCGTCTCCGCGAGCTGACCCGGCCGGTCGCGGAGGAGGGGAACAGGCCGGCCTGTTCCCCTCCTCCGGGATTTCCCCGGTCTTTCAGCGACGCCTTAACACTGAATTTGGCTTTGTCTTTAGCTCGTTGTGTCGGCCGCCTTCTGGGTGGTGTTCTCGACTACTGATCGGTTCGTTTCTATGCGTGGGGGAGTGGTCCGGGTGCCCGGTTTCGGTGGAGCGGTGATTACCGAGATCTTCGCGGAGTGCGTGACGCGGGCGCCTGGCGCGCTCGCCGTGGTGTGTGCCGGCGAACAGGTGTCGTACGCGGAGCTGGACGCGCGGGCCAACCGGCTCGCGCACGCCCTGCTCGCGCGGGGCATCGGCGCCGGCGCGCGGGTGGGCGTGTGCCTGCCGCGTGGTGTGGAGCCCGTCGTCGCCCTGCTCGGGGTGCTCAAGGCGGGTGCGGCAGCGGTGCCGCTCGACCCCGAATACCCGCTGGAACGGCTGGAGTTCATGGTCGCCGACTCGGGCATCGCGGCCGTACTGACCGATGCCTCGACCGCACCGCTGATGCACCGGGTGGGCGCGCCCATGCTGCTGGAGATGACCGACACCATCGGACAGCCGGCGACCGATCCGGCCGTTCCGGTGTTTG
>NZ_ML123049.1:248425-250242 GCF_003846175.1 Streptomyces sp. ADI95-17
GCGCGGGCAGCACGTACGACACGGAGCTGCCCGCCGAGCTGGTCGACCGGTTCGCCGAGGTCTGCCGGACCCGGGGCGTCACCCTCTTCATGGGTCTGACGGCAGCCGTACAGCTGATGCTCGCGCGCACCACCGGCCAGCGCGACGTGGTCCTCGGCACCGCCACCATCGGCCGCGACCGGCCCGAACTGGAGGACGTGCTCGGCTTCTTCGTCAACACGCTCGCCCTGCGGACCCGTATCGACGAGGCCGCGACCGGCACCGAACTGCTCGCCTCCGTCCGTGAGACCGTCCTGGACGCCTTCGCCCACGCCGAGATGCCCTTCGACCGGGTCGTCGACGCCGTGGTCTCCGAGCGCGACCCGGCCCGCACCCCCCTCGTGCAGGCCATGATGGTGCTCCAGACGAGTCCCTGGAAGTCGGACGGGGTGCGCGGACCGAGCTTCGCGGCCGCCGATCTTCCGCGCCAGGACGCGCAGTTCGAGCTGACCTTCGAGTTCTGGGAGCACGCCGATGGCATGCGGTTCTCCCTCAACCACAACACCGATCTGTTCGACGCCACCACCGTCCACTCGATGGCCGAGCACCTGACCGAGGTCCTGGGCGTCCTCGCCCGGACGCCCGAACTGCCGCTGTCCCGCATCCCCCGGCTCCCCGCCTCCGAGCGCACCCTGGTCCTCGACGACTGGGCGCAGGGCCCCGACGGCCCGGACGGAGCCGTGCTCACCGACGTGTTCGCCGAGCAGGTCGCCCGCGCCCCCGAGGCCGTGGCCCTGGTCTGCGGCGACGAGCGCACCACCTATGGCGAGCTCGATGCGCGCACCAGCCGCCTCGCACACGCCCTGCGCACCCACGGCGTGGGCCCCGAGACCCGGGTCGGGGTCTGCCTGCCCCGCGGCACCGAGCCGATCGTGGCGCTGCTGGCCGTGCTCAAGGCAGGCGGGGTCTTCGTCCCGCTCGACACCAGCTATCCGGCCGAGCGCCTCTCGTACATGGTCCAGGACTCCGGCGTCGAACTGCTGCTGGCCGACGCCTCGACCGCCGCCACCGTCCCCGGCGTCGGTACCCCGGTCCTGCTCCTCGCCGAACTGGAGGACCTCGCCGCCGTCTGCTCCAAGGGCATCCAGAGCCCGCCGCAGGTCGCGCTGGCCCCGCAGAACGCCGCATACGTCTTCTACACCTCCGGCTCCACCGGCCGCCCCAAGGGCATCGTGCTGCCGCACGCCGGAGTGCTGCGGGTGGCCCGTGACCCGCGCCTCGGAACCACGGCCGCCGATGTCGTCGGCCAGTTCGCGACCCTGTCCTTCGACGCGAGTGCCCTGGAGATCTGGAGCGCCTTCGCCAACGGGGCCGCGCTCGTCGTCTCCACCGCCCGGGTCCTCTCCGTGGAGGAGCTCGGCACGCTTCTGCACGGCCGGGGCGTGACCGTGGCCTGGCTGACCGCCGGCCTGTTCCACGAGGTCGTCGACACCGATGTGACGATGCTTTCAGGGCTCCGGCTGCTGATGGCGGGCGGCGACGCGCTCGCGCCGCAGCACTGCCGCACCGTGCTCGAACGGCTTCCGCAGGTCCGGCTGGTGAACGGGTACGGGCCCACGGAGACCACGGTCTTCGCCGCCGTCCACCCGGTCGAGGTCGGCTCCGTCGGTGCGTCCGTGCCGATCGGTTCGCCGCTCGGGCGCACCGGAGCCTACGTCCTGGACAACTGGCTGCGCCCGGTGCCCGCCGGGGCCGCGGGCGAGCTCTACATCGCCGGCGAGGGCGTGGCACGCGGATATGTGGGCCACCCCGGGCTGACGGCCGGACGCTTCCTTCCC
>NZ_ML123049.1:252132-252817 GCF_003846175.1 Streptomyces sp. ADI95-17
CTGCTCTTCCACTCGCTGGAAGACGACTCCGGGACGGCGTACGTCGAGCAGATGTCCTTCGTCCTCGAAGGCGCCGACGATCCCCAACGGCTCGCCGCAGCCTGGCAGGAGGCCGTCAACGCCTCCGACGCCCTGCGCGTCTCCGTCGTGTGGGACCAGGCCGACGAACCCGCCGCCCTGGTCCATGAGCGCGTCGAGATCCCCGTCCACACCGAGGACTGGACGGCACTGGACGCCGCCGCCCGCGCCGAACGCCTCGCGGACCTCCGGCGCGGCGACTTCCACACCATCCGGCTCGGCCACGCACCGCTGATGCGGCTGTCCCTCGCCACCCTCGGCGGCACCCGCGTCCAGTTGGTGTGGACCTTCCACCACCTCCTGCTCGACGGCTGGAGCACCCCGCAGCTGCTGGACGACGTCTTCACCCGCTACGCCGGCGGCACACCGCAGGTCCGCGCCCCCTACCGGGACTACCTGGCCTGGCTCGACGCCCGCGACACCGATGCCGACCGCACGCACTGGCGCACCGTACTGGCCGGCTACGACACGGCCCTCACCCTCCCCGCCGACCCGGACGCCGGGCCGGCCGACGGCATCCGCCATCTCGACGTCGCGCTGCCCGGCACCCTGCCCACCGAGATCGGGGAGTTCGCGCGCCGTCACCGGCTGACCGTGAACGCGGTGA
>NZ_ML123049.1:253126-275812 GCF_003846175.1 Streptomyces sp. ADI95-17
CTCGCTGCCCGAGCTCACCGCGCTCGCCGACCTGCCGGCCGGAACCCGCCTCTTCGAGAGCGTCCTGGTCTTCGAGAACTACCCGGTCGCCGACGACCTCGCGGCCCGCCACGGTCTCGCCGTCACCGAGGCGGACGCCGCCGTCCAGGGCGGGGACTACCCGCTCTCGCTGACCGCCTTCACCGGCCGCCAGCTCGTCGGCGACAACGCCCCGGGCGTCTCGCTGCGCGTGTCCTACGACCCCGCGGTATTCGGGGACACGGCCGCGCGGCGGCTCTCCGAGCGGCTCGCCACCCTGCTCCGCGGCCTGCTCGACGAGGAGAGCCTGGCCCGCATCCCGCTGCTCACCCCGGCCGAGCGCGACCGGTTCACCGCCGGCACGGCCTCCGGGCCCGCCGGCCGGCCGCGCCCGACCGTGACCCTGCCCGGCCTCTTCGAGGCCCAGGCGGCCCGCCGGCCCGAGGCACCCGCCGTGGTCGACGGGGGCACCGTGCTCTCGTACGGCGAACTGGACGCCCGCGCCAACGGCCTGGCCCACCGGCTCGCCGGCAGCGGCATCGGCCCCGAGACCGTGGTCGGCGTCAGCCTGCCGCGCGGCGTCGACTGGCTGGTCTCGCTGCTCGCGGTGGCCAAGACGGGCGCGGTCTACCTGCCGCTCGATCCGGCCCACCCCGCCGACCGGCTCGCCTTCATGGCCGCCGACGCGGGAGCCCGGCTGGTACTCGGCAACTCCGCAGCCCCGGAGCTGAACGCGGTGGACTTCCTCGCCCTCGGCCCGGAGACCAGCCCGGTCCCACCCGTCCGCCCCGGCCACCCGGACGCGGCGGCCTACCTCATCTACACCTCCGGCTCCACCGGCACCCCCAAGGGCGTCGCCGTGACCCACCGCGGCCTGCGCGACCTGGGCGCCGCCCACGCCCGGGCCCTGGACCTCGACGGCGACTCCCGCATCCTGCAGAGCGTCTCCCTGGGCTTCGACGTCGCCATGGGCGACCTCGTCAACGCCTGGACGGTCGGCGCCGCCCTGGTGCTCGCCGGACCCGACCAGACCGTCGGCGAGCCCCTCGCCCGGCTGCTGGAGGAGCAGCGGATCACCCACGCCATGCTGCCGCTCGCCGCGCTCTCCACCCTGCCCGACATACCGCTGCCGCACCTGCGCGCACTGGTCTCCGGCGGCGAGGCGATGCCCGCCGAGATCCCCGCCCGCTGGGCGCCCGGCCGGATCCTGGTCAACGCCTACGGGCCGACCGAGACCACCGTCGCCGCCACCCTCAGCGACCCGCTCGCCCCGGCCACCGCCACGCCCCCGATCGGCCGGGCGATCGACGGCGCCCGCGCCTTCGTGCTGGACGGCTGGCTACGGCCGGTGCCCGACGGCACCGCCGGCGAGCTCCACCTCGCCGGACCCGGCGTCGCCCGCGGCTACGCGGGCCGTCCGGGCCTGACCGCGAGCGCCTTCGTGGCCAACCCGTTCACCGGCGGCCGCATGTACCGCACGGGCGACCTCGTACGGCGGCGTACAGACGGCCAGCTGGAGTTCCTCGGCCGCACCGACCACCAGGTCAAGGTACGCGGCCACCGCATCGAACCGGGCGAGGTCGAGGCCGCGCTGACCCGGCACCCCGCCGTGTCCCAGGCGGTCGCCGTGGTCCGCGAGGACCAGCCCGGCACCCGGCGGCTCGTCGGCTACGCCGTCGCCGACGGCGCCCATCCGGCCGAACTGCGCGAGTTCGTGGCCCGCTCGCTGCCGGAGTACATGGTCCCGGCCGTCTGCGTGGTCCTGGACGCCTTCCCGCTCAACGCCAACGGCAAGGTCGACCGCAAGGCCCTGCCGGCCCCCGACCTGTCCACCCTCGTACGCGAGTACATCGCGCCCGCGACCGAGGCCGAGCGTGCCGTGGCCACCGTCTTCGCGGAGGTGCTCGGCGCCGAACGGATCGGCGCGGCCGACGACTTCTTCGGCCTCGGCGGCGACTCGCTGCTCAGCATCCAGGCCGTCTCGCGCTTGCGCCGGGCCGGCTACCCGGCCGCCGTCCGCACCCTCTTCGACCACCCCACCGTCGCCGCCCTGGCCGTCGAGATCGGCGCGGCCGACGACCTGCCCGGAGCCTTCGGCCCGGACGCCCCGCCGGCCCCGGCCGCGCGGGACGGTGGCGCGCTGCCGCTCTCGTACGCCCAGCGCAGGCTGTGGTTCGCGGCCGAACTCGACCCGGAGAGCACCGAGTACAACTCCGGCGGTGCCCTGCGGCTGACCGGCCCGCTGGACCTCGCCGCACTGCGTGGGGCCCTGGACGCCCTCGTCGCCCGGCACGAGCCGCTGCGCACCACCTTCGCGGAAGCCGACGGCGAGGCCGTCCAGCTCATCGGGCCCGCCGCCCCCGTCGACCTGCCGGTCGTCCGCTGCGCGCCCGCGGACGTCCCCGGGCGGATACGCGCCGGACTCGGCGTCGTCTTCGACCTGCGCACCGGGCCGCTGCTGCGCCCCACCCTGCTCAAGGTCGCCGACGAGGAGCACATCCTGGTCCTCGCGATGCACCACATGATCACCGACGGCTGGTCGATGGGCGTCGTGGTCCGCGAGCTCGACCTGCTGTACCGGGGCGTCGAACTGCCCCCGCTCGCCCTCCAGTACGCCGACTACGCCGCCTGGCAGCGCGAGCGGCTGACCCCGGAGGCACTCGCCGCGGGGCTCGACCACTGGCGCGCGCGGCTGGCCGGCGCACCCGTCCTGGAACTGCCCACCGACCGGCCCCGCCCGGCCGAGCGCACCTGGGCCGGTGCCCTGGCGGAATTCGAGGTCCCGGCCGAGGTCGTGGCCCGCTTCACCGAGGTGTGCAGGGCCCGCGGAGTCACCCTGTTCATGGGGCTGGTCGCCGCCGTGCAGCTCGTGCTGTCGCGCTACAGCGGCCAGCAGGACGTGGTGGTCGGCACCGTCACCTCCGGCCGCGACCGGGCCGAACTCGAAGACCTGATCGGGTTCTTCGTCAACACGGTCGCCCTGCGCACTCGGATCGACGAGCAGCGCAGTGTCGCCGACCTGCTGGCCGCCGTACGGGAGACCGTGCTGGACGCCTTCGCCCACGAGGAGATCCCGTTCGACCGGGTCGTGGACGCCGTCGTGACCGAACGCGACCCCAGCCGCACCCCCCTGGTGCAGGCCCTGGTCAGCATGGAGACCACGCCCCGGCCCACCACCGGCGCCGGACTGACCTGGCAGGACCAGCCCTTCGACGTCGACACCGCGCAGTTCGAGCTCGCCGTGGACTTCGCCGAGCGCGACGGCTCGCTGACCGCGGTGATCAACTACAACACCGGCCTGTTCGACGAGGCCACCGTCCGCGGACTCGGCGCCCACCTGGCGACCGTGGTCGGCGAGATAGCCGGCCCCGACAAGCCGCTCGCGGACGTCCGCATGCTCACCCCCGAGGAGGAGCACACCCTCACCCACGGCTGGAACGACACCGCTCAGGACATCCCGGAGCCGCTGCTTCCGGAGCTGTTCGCGGCCCAGGCCGCCCGCACGCCCGACGCCGTCGCCCTGGTCCACGGCGAGGAGCGGCTGACCTTCGCCGAGCTGGACCGGGCCGCCGGCCGGCTGGCCCACCGCCTGCGCGAGCGGGGTGCCGGACCCGACACCGTCGTCGGCATCTGCGCCGACCGCGGCACCGACGTGGTCGTCGCCCTGCTCGGCATCCTCCGGGCCGGTGCCGCCTGTCTGCCCATCGACCCCGGCTACCCGGCCGACCGGGTACGCCACATGCTGGCCGACTCGGGCGCGGCGACCGTCCTCGTACAGGACCACCTGGCCGACCGGTTCGCCGACTACGAGGGCATCCTGCTGACCCCGGACCGCGGATCCGAAGGAGACCCGCAGGCCCCCGCCGTACCCCGGCTGACCGCCGACCACCTCGCGTACGTCATCTACACCTCCGGCTCCACCGGTCTGCCCAAGGGCACCCTCATCCGGCACGGTGCCTTCCGGAACCTCTTCGCCCACCACCGCCGGCGCATGTTCGAGCCCACCTCCCGGGGCCGGCAGATGCGGATGGCCCAGACCGCCTCGATCTCCTTCGACGCGTCCTGCGTCGCCCTGCTGTGGCTGGTCGGCGGCCACCAGCTGCACCCCGTCGACCACGAGACCCACATCGACCTGCGGGCCTTCCGCGACTACCTGCGGGACGCGCGGATCGACGTCATCGACGAGGCGCCCACCTACCTGCGCGAGCTGATCGCGGACGGGCTGCTGGCCGACGAGACCCATGTGCCGAGCGTGATCGTCTTCGGCGGCGAGGCGGTCGACGGCCAGATCTGGGACACCCTGCGGGCCCACCCCGAGGTCACCGCGTACAACTTCTACGGGCCCACCGAGTGCACCTGCGACTCGCTGACCTGGACCGCCCGGGGCAGCGAACGCCCCCTGATCGGCCGCCCTGTCGGCAACGCGCGCGCCTTCGTGCTGGACGCCCGGCTGCGCCCGGTCCCGGCCGGGGTCGTCGGCGAGCTGTACATCGAGGGCGCCGGCCTGGCCCGCGGCTATGTCGGCAAGCCGGGCCTGACCGCCGGACGGTTCGTGGCCTGCCCGTTCACCGGCGGGCGCATGTACCGCTCGGGCGACCTGGTGCGCTGGACCCGCGAGGGCACCGTCGAGTTCCTCGGCCGGCGCGACGACCAGGTCAAGGTGCGTGGCTTCCGCATCGAGCTCGGCGAGATCGAGACCGTACTGGCCCGCCACCCCGCGGTCACCCAGGCCGTGGTGGTGGCCCGCGAGGACCAGCCCGGTGTCAAGCGGCTGGTGGCCTACGTGGTGGGCACCGGCGGTGCGGACGGTGCCGACGCGGCGGAGCTGCGCGGCTACGCAGCCGACGCCCTGCCCGACTACATGGTCCCGGCGGCCTGGCTGCTGCTGGACGCCTTCCCGCTCAACCAGAGCGGCAAGGTGGACCGGCGCGCCCTGCCCGCCCCCGACCCCGCGGCCCTCGCGAACGCGTACACCGCACCCCGTACGGCGGCCGAGAAGACCGTGGCCGCGGTCTGGGCCGACGTACTCGGTCTCGAACGGATCGGCGCGCACGACAACTTCTTCGACCTCGGCGGCGACTCGATCCTCTCCACCAGGGCGGTCTCCCGGCTCCGTGCGGCCGGATACGACACCAGCGTGCGCGACCTGTTCAACGCGCCCACCGTCGCCGGGCTCGCCCCCCTGGCCACACCCACGCGTGAACCCGCCGACCCCGTCCGACCGGTCGCCCGCGACGGCGCGCTGCCGCTCTCGTACGCCCAGCGCAGGCTGTGGTTCGCGGCCGAACTCGACCCGGAGAGTACCGAGTACAACTCCGGCATCGCGCTGCGGCTGACCGGGGCGCTGGACCTCGTCGCACTGCGCGGGGCGCTGGACGCCCTGGTGGCCCGGCACGAGTCGCTGCGCACCACCTTCACCACCGCCGGGGGCCAGGGCGTCCAGATCGTCCACCCGGCCGCCCCGGTCCCGCTGCCGGTGGTCGAACCCGGCGCCGAGGGCGCCGACGCACTGGTCCGGTCCCTGTTCGCCGAGGTCTTCGACCTGCGCGGCGGACCGCTGCTGCGGCCCACCCTGGTCCGGATCGGCGACCGGGACCACATCCTGGTCCTGTCGATGCACCACATCGTGACCGACGGCTGGTCGATGAACGTGATCACCCGGGAGCTGACCGGGCTGTACGAGGGCCGCACCCCGGCCGAACCGCCCGTCCAGTACGCGGACTACGCGGTCTGGCAGCGCGAGCGGCTGACCCCCCAGGCGATGGAGCACGCCCTGGACTACTGGCGCGAACAGCTGGCCGGTGCGCCCGTCCTGGAGCTGCCGACCGACCGGCCGCGCCCCGCCGAGCGCACCACCCGCGGCGCGAGCTTCCGGACGGTGATCCCGGCCGGACTGCTCGCCCGTTTCACCGAGGTCTGCCAGGCCCGGGGCGCCACCCTGTTCATGGGCCTGACCGCGGCCGCGCAGCTGCTGCTGTCCCGCTACAGCGGGCAGCAGGACGTGGTGCTCGGCACCGTCACCTCCGGCCGCGACCGGGCCGAACTGGAGGGCCTGGTCGGCTTCTTCGTCAACACCCTGGCCCTGCGCACCACCATCGACGAGACCGCCACCGGCACCGCGCTGCTGTCCTCGGTGCGCCGCACCGTGCTGGACGCCTTCGCCCACTCCGAGGTGCCCTTCGACCGGGTCGTCGACGCCGTGGTCACCGAACGCGACCCCAGCCGCAGCCCGTTGGTCCAGGCGGTCATCAGCTACGAGAGCCCGGCCGAGGGCCACGGCGCGGCCGCCGCCGCGCCGGCCGCGCTGAGCTGGTCGGACCACCCGCTGGAATCCCGGACCTCGCAGTTCGACCTCACCTTCGACTTCGGCGAGAGCGACGGAGAGTTCCAGGCCCACCTCGTCCACAACACGGACCTGTTCGACGAAGCCACGATCCGCCGTATGGCGGGCCACCTGGTCACCATCCTCACCGCGCTCGCGGACGACCCCGCACGCACCCTGTCCGACCTGGAACTGCTCTCCGAGAACGAGCGGCTCACCCTGCTCCACGAGCGGAACGCCACCGGCTCGGACATCGCACCGCTGTCGCTGCCCGCCCTGTTCGAACGGCAGCGGTCCCTGCGGCCCGCCGCACCGGCCGTCGTCACCGACACCGGGACCTGGACCTACGCGCAGATCGACGACCGCGCCACGGCCCTGGCCCGGCGGCTGCGGGCCGAGGGCGTCACACCCGAGACCGTCGTCGGGGTGTGCCTGCCGCGCGGCGCCGACTGGATCACCGCACTGCTCGCCGTGGTGAAGGCGGGCGGGGTCTACCTCCCGCTCGACCCCGAATACCCGGCCGACCGGCGGGCGTTCATGCTCACCGACTCCGGTGCCCCGGTGGTGCTCACGGACGGGGACCGTGCCGGGCTGCTCGACGCCACGGCGGCGCGCACCCTGCTGGTCGACGACGGAGAGGGACACGAGGCCGTTCTCCAGGGCCGGGACGGACCCGGTCCGGTCTCGCCGGACGCGGGCGCGTACCTGATCTACACCTCCGGATCGACGGGCGTCCCCAAGGGCGTGCTGGTCGGCCACCGGGGTGTGGCCGCCTTCGCCGCCACCCAGGCGGACCGCTTCACGATCACCCCCGAATCCCGGGTGCTCCAGGTCGCCTCGGCCAACTTCGACGCCTCCGTCATGGAGATCCTGATGGCCTGGTCCGTGGGCGCCGCCCTGGTCCTGCCCGCCCCGGGCAGGGTCCTGGGCGAGGAACTGGTCGAGGTGCTCACCCGGCAGCGGGTCACCCACGCCATGGTCCCGCCCGCTGCGCTGGCCGGCGCGGGCACCGCGGAACTGCCCGAGCTGCGCACCCTGGTGGTGGGCGGCGAGGCCTGCCCGCCGGAGCTGGTCGACCGCTGGGCACCCGGCCGCGCCATGTACAACGCGTACGGGCCCACCGAGATCACCATCTCCGCGACCATCAGCGAGCGCCTCGCGCCGGGCACCGTCCCGCCCATCGGCAGGCCGAACCTGGACACCAAGGTGTACGTCCTCGACACCTGGCTGCGCCCGGTGCCGGCCGGGGTCCCCGGCGAGCTGTACGTCACCGGCGCGGGCGTGGCCCGCGGCTACCTGGGCCGGCCCGCCCTGACCGCGAGCCGCTTCGTGGCCTCGCCCTTCTCGGCGGAGCGGATGTACCGCACCGGGGACGTGGTGCGCTGGCTCCCCGGCGGGCAGCTGGAGTTCGTGGGCCGCGCCGACGACCAGGTCAAGATCCGCGGCTTCCGCATCGAGCCCGGCGAGATCGAGAGCGTCCTGGCCGCCCACCCGGACGTGCGCCAGGCGGTGGTCCAGGTCCGCGAGGACCAGCCGGGTGTCAAGCGCCTCGTCGCCTACGTCACCGGGGACGCCCCCGGTGCCGCCCCCGACCCCGAGACGCTGCGCGAGCACACCGCCCGATCGCTCCCCGAGTACATGGTCCCGGCGGCCTGGGTGGCCCTCGACACGATTCCGCTGACCGCCAACGGCAAGCTGGACCGGCGCGCCCTGCCCGCCCCCGGGCTGCCGGCGCGCGGGGACACGTACACCGCACCGCGCACCGACGCCGAACGCACCCTCGCCGGGGTGTGGCAGGCGCTCCTCGGCGTGCCGGAGGTCGGCGTCCACGACAACTTCTTCGACCTCGGCGGCGACTCCATCCTCAGCATCCAGGTGGTCGCCCGGGCCAGGGACGCGGGCCTCGCGGTCTCCACCAAGCAGCTGTTCGCCGCGCCCACCGTGGCGGCCCTGGCCGAGCTGGCCGTCCAGGCCGGTCCGGGCAGCGGCGCGGAAGGCCCCGGGGACACCGGCCCGGTCACCGGCGATGTGGCCCTGACCCCGATCCAGCGCTGGTTCCTGGACGGGGAGCGGGGCTCGTACGACCGGTTCACCATGTCGGCCTACGCCGAACTGGCCGAGCGGCCCGACCGCGATGCCCTCCGGGCTGCCGTGGGGGCCCTGTACGAGCACCACGACGGGCTGCGTTCGCGCTTCACACGCACCGGTGGCGGCTGGCAGCAGAGCGTCGTGGAGCGGGAGGACGGCAACTGGTTCACCTGGTACGACCTGTTCCAGGAGGAACCGGCCGCCCGCGCCGCCGAGATGGAACGGCAGCTCGCCCGCGCGCACGCCGGCCTGGACATCACCCACGGACCGCTGCTCAAGGCACTCGTCTTCGACCAGGGCGTGGACCTGCCGGTCCGGATCGCCCTGGTCGCCCACCACCTGGTCGTCGACGTCGTTTCCTGGGGCGTGCTGCTCGCCGACCTGGCCCGCGCGTACGAGCGGATCGCGGCGGGGGAGCGGCCAGGCCCGGGCGCCCGGACCACCTCCTTCCAGGAGTGGTCGGGCAGGCTCGCCGAACTGGCCCCGGCCGGCCGCTTCGACGGGGAGATCGCGTACTGGCAGGAGGCCGAACGGGTGCCGAGGCTGCCGGGCTCCGGCTCCGCGGCCAACACCGCGGGCTCCGAGGACACCGTCTCCGTGCGGCTGGACGGTCGGACCACTGCCGCCCTGCTCCAGTCGGCGCCGGGGGCCTACCGGGCCCGGGTCAACGAGGTGCTGCTCGCGGCCCTCGGCCGGGCGCTGGCCGACTGGACCGGCCAGGACCGGGTGGCGGTGGCCCTGGAAGGCCACGGCCGCGAGGAGGCGGTGGTCGAGGGCGCCGATCTGTCGCGCACGGTCGGCTGGTTCACCACGGTGTTCCCGTTCGCCTGGAACGTGTCCGGGGGCGAGGGCTGGCGGTCCGCGGTGGCGGGGGTCAAGCGCGGCCTGCGGGCGGTGCCGCACAAGGGCCTGGGCTACGGGGTCCTGCGCCATCTGCGCGCGGACTCGCCGTTGGGCCGGCCGCTGCCGGACGTCAGCTTCAACTACGTGGGCCGGTCGGACGGGTTCGACCCCGGCTTCTACGCCGGCCTGCTGGAGGACCCCTCCGCCACCCAGAGCGGCGCCGGGGCGCGTGCTCACCTGCTGGATGTCGTGTGTGGTGTGCAGGACGAACGGCTGACCATCGGAATCTCATATTCGACGGCAGTGCACGACCGTTCGGACATTGATCGACTGGCGGCCCGGCTGGGTGATCTTCTCCACGATCTCGCCGACAGCAGCACCGCGCCGCAGGCATGAAAAAGACCCCGGCCCGCAGTCGCTCGCGGGGGATTGAGCGCTGCGGGCCGGGGAGCCTTTTTGCCCCTGGAATGAAGACTACGCAGGGAATTTACGGAGGGCATTACCCTGAGCCCCCCATTCGGTGGTGGAGCCAGCTCCACCACCGAAAGTGCAGCTTACGCGCTTACCCGGACCCCTCGCCCCTCGGTAGTTTCTGCAATATCGCTCGATGCACTGGAGGTCCCCGGAAATGAATGCCAATGAGGCCCCGGAGGGTTGTCGCTCACGGGATATCTCGCCCTACGCCCTGGAAATGGACGCCGTCTCGATGTCGTACGGACCGCTGCCCGTCCTGAGCGAGGTGACGATCGGGCTGGTACGCGGCGGGGTGACCGCCGTGATCGGCCTGCCGGGATCGGGGAAGAGCACCCTGCTGGCCTGCGCCACCGGACGCCAGACACCCACCTCGGGCTGGGTGGGCAGGCACGACCGGATCGTGACGCCCGACCCGGTGGAGTGGGAGCGACTGCCCGCCGCCGACCGGGACCGGCCCGAACTGATGGTCGCCGACGACCTGGAGGAAGCGCAGCACCTGTACTCGGCGATGGACCTTGAGGACGAGGCCCGGACCGTACTCGTGACGACGTCGGCGGCGGCCGTTGCGGCCGCCGCCGACGTGGTGCTGTTCCTGGTGGACGGCCGGCTCGCCGACGTCATGTGCGACGCCCCCGCCGACGGGATCGCCGCCCGTCTGGCACAGCTCACCGACCGCGGCTGACGGGCGGCCCGGCCCTGCGGGCCGAGGCCGTCGGCTACATGTGCGCCCGCGCCAGGTCCCGGTGGTGGAAGCCGTCCAGGAGGGCGGCACCGAGCGGGGTGAGCGAGTGGCGGGCGGTGTTGAGCCGCCGGTGCGTGGTGATCAGTCCGGCGCTGCGCAGCACGGAGGTGTGCTGGCTGGCGGAGGCGGCCGAGATGCCGATGCGGCGGCCGAGTTCGGTGGTGGTGCAGCTCTCGGCCAGGCTCTTCATGATGGCCGCCCGGGTGCGTCCGACCAGCGGGCCGAGCGCGTCGGCCGCGTTCTGCTCGGCCGCGGGCGCGGCCAGTACGGCCTCGGCCGTGCCGCCCGCGACCGGGTACGCGAGTACCGGCGGCCGGTTCCGGCCGGCCGCCGGGATCAGCACGGGACGGTCGTACAGGAAGAGCGACGGGGCCAGTAACAGGCCGGCCCCGCCCGGGACGACGTCCTGCGAGCGGTGGCTGGGTATCTCCAGCACACCGCCGCTCCACCGCACCATCGGGTGCACGGTGGACAACAGCCTTTCGATGCCGCCGGCCAGCACGGTGCGGCCGCGGGCGGTGCAGTCGGCCTCCAGGGCGGCCGAGACCCGGTCCCAGTAGGGCGCGAGCGCCACCTTGTGGAAGTCCTCCAGCATCGCGACCAGGTTCTGCCGCTCGGTCCCGGTCTTCGGGTTCGCCGCGTTCTCGGCCATGTGCAGCAGGTCGGGGACGGGGCGCAGGGTGCGGGCCAGCGTCAGCAGGGACCAGGAGCGCCGGCCGAGCCGGCCGGTGGTCCGCTGGCGCCAGGACGCGTAGTCCTCGCCGCCGCCCTGACGGGCCAGCAGGTCAAGGGCGAACAGCGTCTCCACGAGGGGGCGCTCGGCGACCTTGACGACTGTGCGCGCCAGGTCCTGGGCGGAAAAATGCACGCGTTGCATGGCGGAAGGCACTCCATGATCGAAGAAGGGGCCGGGTACCGTGCGGCGGCTCAGGAGCCGGACGCCGTGCCGCCCCGCGGTTGGAAGGGGCAGCGCCATTGCTCGTCGGTTGCCGAGCCGGAGTACTGGCGGGCGTCCGACGCCTCGCCGAACTCGGTGAGGTTGGGATTGATGGAGTGCTGCAGCCGCTCTTCGCGCTGCCGGATACGGCGCTGGAGGCCGTAGTAGACGCCTGACTGCTTCAACCGCCGGAACTGGTGGTTGGAGTTGAAGGCGAGCGCGGGGCCGTCGTAGCGGCGGGAGATCCGGGAGGCGTGCTCGTGCATGCCGACCACGAAGAACGGGTGCCCGGCCAGACTGAACGCGAAGTCCGGCGAGGCCGGGTCCTCGGCGACGTCCGGTGCCCAGGCGAACCCCCGGTCGAGGTCGAGGTGGTGCAGGTCGGTGAGCTGCTGCCACATCAACTCGTCGAATTCCGGCTCGGTGAGTCCGTTCGGTTCCTCGAACACGGCGACGAGCGTCGCGAAATTCTCGTGCGGGGACAATTCCTCGGAGACGAATTCGGAAATTGCCGTGTGCAGGTCCGACGTCGTGTCCGAGCTGCCCATCTTGCCCAGTTGAACGAGCGTCAGAGTCTTTCGGCGTACGGCCGATTTGGCCGCCAGGCACGAGAATTCCTCGCCCATTATCCAGCCCGCCAGGCGGCGGTGAGCCGGGTCTTTCATAATTCCCCCTTGCCGGAATGTGCACCGTGTTCAAACGACATGCACCTCCTCCCCCATGCAGCGTCGCCCACTTTAGACATCGGCTTGTTTCTTTGCAACGTGAGTAATTCGCATTTCCCGGTATGAGTTCTTCTCCATCCGGAATATGAATTCTTCACTGTTACCGGCCGGAAACTTGCCCTCCGGGGAGGTATCGGCGCAGGTGGGCGGCGTCCGCCGGGTCGCGGTGGGGTGCCCGGGGGTCCTTCGGCGGAAATTGAAACTCATGGTGCGTACCCGGCCACGGGGCTACGGTCCGGTCCGGACACCCCCTCCCGACGCAGTACCGAAGATGACCGAATTCACTTGGAGGACACCTGTGTCGGCCCTCACCGAAGCCGCCATCGAGGCGACAGCCGCGGCCCCGCCCGCGACTCGACCCGCGGCCCAGCCCGCGACCGTGCCCGACCGGGCCACCACCGCCGCACTGGGCCGGACCCACGAAGTCGTCCCGCTCCGCCAGGAGTTCCTGACCGACACCCTCACCCCGGTCGCCGCGTTCGCGCTGCTCTGCGGGTCCGACGAGCCCGGATTCCTGCTGGAGAGCGTGCCCGTCTCCGGCGGCTTCGCCCGCTACTCGTACGTCGGCCACCGCCCGGTCCCGCTGGACCTGCCCGACGGCGACCCGCTGGCCGCCCTCGAAGCCCGGCTCGCCGCCTCGGAGGCGCCCGTAGCAGGCCTGCCGCCCTTCCACGGCGGCGTCGTCGGCTACCTCGGATACGAATCCGTACGCCACTTCGAGCAGTTGCCCGTCGCCGCGGGGCCGCCGCCCGGACTCCCCGAGTCCGCCTTCCTGGCCGCCGACGACCTGATCGTCTTCGACCACGCCACCCAGCGCGTGCTCCTGATGACCCTGCACCGGCCGGCCGCCGAGGAGTACGAGGAGGCCGTCGAGCGGATCGAGCACATGGGGCGGCGGCTGCGCGAGCCGATCCCGGGCCCCCGGTTCTCCGGCCGCCCGATCCTGCCGGCCGGTCCGGCCGCCGACCCCACGGCCGGCTGGACCGCGAACCTCACCGAGGAGGCCTTCCGCAGCAGTGTCGAACGGGCCAAGGAGTACATCGCGGCCGGCGACGCCTTCCAGATCGTGCTCTCGCGGCAGCTGAGCCGGCCACTGCGTGCCGAGCCGCTCGACCTCTACCGGCACCTGCGGGCCACCAACCCGTCGCCGTACATGTACCACCTGAGCCTGGGCGCCGGCCGGCACGTCATCGGGGCCTCGCCCGAGCTGCTAGTCAAGGCCGAGGGCCGCCGGGTGGAGACCCGGCCTCTGGCCGGCACCCGGCCCCGGCACCCGGACCCGGAGACCGACCTCGACCTGGAGTACGAGCTCCTCGCCGACGAAAAGGAGCGCGCCGAGCACGTCATGCTCGTCGACCTCGGCCGCAACGACCTCGGGCGGGTCACCGAGACCGGCAGCGTCACCGTCGACGAGATCATGCGCGTCGAGCGGTTCTCCCACGTGATGCACCTGTCGTCCACCGTCTCCGGCCGGCTCGCCGAAGGCCGCACCGTGCTGGACGCGCTGCGCTCCACCTTCCCCGCGGGCACCCTCTCCGGGGCCCCCAAGATCCGGGCGATGGAGATCATCGCCGAACTGGAGCCCCAGCAGCGCGGCGTCTACGGAGGCGCGCTCGGCTTCGCCGGCCACGACGGCCTCGCCGACTTCGCCATCGTGCTGCGCACCATGGTCGTCGCCGACGGGCAGGTCCATGTGCAGGCCGGAGCCGGCATCGTCGCCGACTCCGACCCCGGCGCCGAGTTCCGCGAGACCCTCCACAAGGCGGGCGCCGTGATCACCGCCGTCAATCGGGCGGAGGCCCACGCATGACGACCCCGCCCGCTGCGCCCCGCGTCGCGGTCATCGACAACTACGACTCGTTCACCTACAACCTGGTGCACTACCTCGGCGAGATGGGCGGCGACCCGCACGTCTTCCGCAACGACGCCACCACCCTGGACGAGCTCGCCGCCCACGACCTCCTGCTCATCTCGCCCGGACCGGGCGCCCCCGCCGACGCCGGTCTCTCCGTCGAGGCGGTCCGGGCGCTCAGCGGCCGGCTGCCCATCCTCGGGGTCTGCCTGGGCCACCAGGCCATCGCCGAGGCATTCGGCGCGACCGTCGTACGTGGCACCCCGGTGCACGGCAAGACCTCACCGGTCCACCACGACGGCAGCGGCGTCCTCGCGGCCCTGCCAGACCCTTTCACCGCCACCCGCTACCACTCGCTGGTGGTCGACCCGGACAGCCTCCCCGCCGTTCTCACCGGCACCGCCCGCACCGCCGACGGCACCCTCATGGGCCTGCGGCACCGCGAACACCCCACCTTCGGCGTGCAGTTCCACCCCGAATCGGTGCTCACCCCCGAAGGTAAGCAGCTGATCGCCAACTTCCTGGAGTGTCACGTTGATTGAGCTGCTGAAGACCATCACCAGGCGCCCGCTCACCGAGCCGGAGGCCGCCGCCGCCATGCGTACGATCATGCGCGGCGAGGCCACCGGCTCCCAGATCGCGGGCTTCGCCCTGGCCGTCACCGTGCGCGGTACCTCGGTGGACGACCTGACCGGGATGGCCCGCGCCGCCCAGGAGTTCGCGACGCCCGTGCCGTTCGACGGCGACGTGCTGGACACCTGCGGCACCGGCGGCGACGGCCTGAACACCTTCAACATCTCCACCGCGTCCGCGATCGTTGCCGCCGCCTGCGGCGCCCGGGTCGCCAAGCACGGCAACCGCAGCGCCTCCTCGGCCTGCGGCAGCGCCGACGTCCTGGAGGAGCTCGGGGTCCGGATCGACCTCGGGCCCCGGGCGGCCGCCGCCTGCCTGGCCGCCACCGGCATCACCTTCCTGTTCGCGCCCGAGTTCCACCCGGCCTTCCGGTACACCGCCGCCCCGCGCCGCGAACTCGGCGCCCGCACCGTCTTCAACCTGCTGGGCCCGCTCTGCCACCCCTCCGGAGCCCGGTTGCGCACTCTCGGCGTCCCCAGCGCCGACCTGGTCGAGCCGATGGCCGAAGTGCTGGCCCGGCTCGGCGCCCGGCGCGCCATGGTGTTCCACAGCGAGGACGGCATGGACGAACTCAGCACCGGGGCACCCGCCCGGGTGGTCGAGCTGCTGCCCGACGGCAGCCGCGACGCGTACCGCTTCGACCCCGCGCGGCTGGGCCTGCGCCCGTACACCCCCGCCGACCTGGCCGGCGGCGACCGCACCGTCAACGCGGCCGTCATCCGTCGCGTGCTGGCCGGCGAACCGGGCCCGGCCCGCGAAGCCGTGCTGCTCAACGCCGCCGCCGCACTGCGCGTCGCCGGCACGGCGGACAGCTGGCCCGCCGCCCTCGGCCTGGTGGCGCGGGCGCTCGACCGCGGCGACGCCGAAGCCCTGCTGGCCCGCTGGGCCACCGTCTCCCGGCAGCTCGCCGGGGCCGAACTGGAGGTGTCCGCGTGACAACCGCACCACCGACCGGCATCCTCGCCACCCTGGTGGACGAGGCCCGGCTGCAGACCGAGCGCCGCCGGGCCGTCCGTCCGCCGGCCGAACTCGCCGCCCGGGCAGCCGCCGCGCCGGCACCCCGGGATTTCATCGCGGCGCTGCGCGCCCCGGGGCTCGGCGTCATCGCGGAGCTGAAGCCCCGCAGCCCTTCCAAGGGCCCGCTCACCCAGGACTACCGGCCGGCCGAACTGGCCCGCGCCTATGCCGTCGGCGGGGCCGCGGCCCTCTCCGTCCTCACCCACGAGGCCGGATTCGGCGGCACCCCCGAACACCTGGCCGCCGCACGCGCCGAGGTGGACATCCCAGTCCTGCGCAAGGACTTCGTCGTCGACGAGTACCAGATCACGGAGGCCCGCGCGTTCGGCGCGGACGCGCTGCTGCTCATCGTCGCCGCGCTGCCGGCCGCGCGGCTGGCCGAACTCGTCGTGGCCACCCGGGAGCTGGGCATGGAGCCGCTGGTCGAGGTGCGCGACGAGGGCGAGGTGGACATCGCGCTCGCCGCCGGTGCCACCGCCATCGGCGTCAACCACCGTGACCTGCGGGACTTCCGGATCGACCGGACGCTGTCGGCCCGGCTGCGCGAGCGGATCGGAGCCGACCGGACCGGAACGGGACCGGTCATGGTCGGCGAGAGCGGTGTACGCGGGGCGGACGACGCCCGCGCACTCGAACGGGCCGGAGTGAACGCCGTCCTCGTGGGCGAACTCCTCATGCGAGCCGAGCACCCCGGTGCTGTGATCAAGGAGCTGATCGGATGACCATCACCAGCCTGCCGTCGACCACTGCGACCCCCGCGGGGCCGGCCGCCGGTCCCGGGCCCCGGGCCCCCGGTTCCTGGACGCCGGGATCCTGGCGCGCCCTGCCCGCCGCACAGCAGCCCGACTGGCCCGACACCGAGGCCCTGCAGCGGGTGGAGAACGCCCTGGCCCTCCAGCCTCCGCTGGTCCTGCCCGACGAGATCATGGGACTGCGCGGCGCCCTCGCCGGCGTGGCGGCCGGCCGGGGCTTCCTGCTCCAGGCCGGTGACTGCGCCGAGCGGTTCACCTCCTGCACCGAGGCCGGCGTCCGCAGCAAGCTCCGCGTGATCCTCCAGGTCGCCGTCCTGCTCACGTACGGATCGGGCCTGCCGGTGGTGAAGGTCGGCCGGATCGCCGGCCAGTTCGGCAAACCGCGCAGCAGCCCGACCGAGGTGGCCGACGGCCTCGAACTCCCCACGTACCGGGGCGACATCGTCAACGCCCCGGAGTTCACCGCCGAGGCCCGCCGCCCCGACCCGGACCGGATGCTGCGCGCGTACCACCACTCCTCCGCGGCCCTCAACGTCCTGCGGGCCCTCACCCTCGGGGGCTACGCCGATCTCGGCCAGGCCCACGGCTGGAACCAGGAGTTCGTCCGGCGCAGCGCGGCCGGCCGCCGCTACGAGAGGGCCGCGGACGACGTCGGCTGGGCGCTGCGCTTCATGTCGGCGTGCGGTGTGGACACCCGCGCCCAGGCAGCGCTCCACCAGATCCAGCTCTACACCTCGCACGAGGCGCTGCTCCCGCACTACGAGCAGGCGCTGACCCGCTACGACGAGCACCGCCGCACCTGGTTCGACACCAGTGCCCACATGCTCTGGATCGGCGACCGCACCCGTCGTCCCGACGGCGCCCACGTCGAGCTGCTCTCCGGTGTCGGCAATCCGGTCGGCGTCAAGGTCGGCCCCGGCACCACCCCGGCCGGTCTGCGCGAACTGTGCGAACGCCTGGACCCGGCTCGTGAGCCCGGCAGGCTGGTCCTGATCACCCGGCTCGGCGTCGGCAGAGCCGCCGAGCTGCTGCCGTCGCTGCTGCACGCGGTCCGCTCCACCGGTCACAACCCGGTGTGGGCCTGCGACCCCATGCACGGGAACACGTTCGTCTCCGAGAGCGGCTACAAGACCCGCCGGCTCGGCGACATCACCGCCGAGATCGGCGAGTTCTTCGCCGTACACCGGGAAGAGGGCACCCACCCCGGCGGAATCCATCTCGAACTCACCGGTGACGACGTCACGGAATGCCTCGGCGGAGATCTGGAAGAGATCGTCGACCGCCACCTCGGCACCCGCTACGAAACCGCCTGCGACCCACGCCTCAACGCCGTCCAGTCCATCGAACTGGCCTTCGGCGTCGCCGATCTGCTCAGGGCCCAGTACTCCGCCTGAGCGGTGCGATTAGACGTGGGCTTAACGACCTTGTGACTCCGATCCGGCCGGTGGAAACATCGAGCCCGCCGGACTACCGAAGGGAAACTTCGATGCCGCTCGCGATCGAGGCCGAGGGACTGGCCAAACGGTACCGGGAGACGACAGCTCTGCGGGATGTCGACCTCGCCGTGCCCGCCGGTACCGTACACGGCGTCCTCGGCCCCAACGGAGCCGGGAAGACGACCGCCGTACGCATTCTCGCGACCCTGCTGACCCCGGACGCGGGCCGCGCCGTGGTCGGCGGGTACGACGTGGTCCGCGACCCGGTCGGGGTGCGCGGCATTATCGGCCTGACCGGTCAGTACGCGGCGCTCGACGAGGAGCTCAGCGCGGTCGAGAACCTCACGCTCATCGGCCGGCTGCTGCGGCTGCCGGCCGCCGATGCCCGCGTCAGGGCCCGGGAGCTGCTGGCCGACTTCGGCCTCGCAGAGGCCGAGTCGCGTCCGGTCAAGACCTACTCGGGCGGCATGCGGCGCCGTGCCGACCTCGCGGCGAGCCTGGTCGGCCGGCCCTCCGTGCTCTACCTGGACGAGCCGACCACCGGCCTCGACCCGCACAGCCGCAACGAGGTGTGGGACACGGTGCGCAGACTCGTCGCCGACGGGGTCACCGTACTGCTCACCACGCAGTACCTGGAGGAGGCAGACCAACTCGCTGACCGCATAACCGTGTTCAACCACGGAACGGTCGTCGCCGAGGGACGTCCGGACGAGCTCAAGAGGATGACCGGCGGACAGACCCTGGAGGTCCGGGCCGCCCGCCGCGAGCAGGTGGACACCGTCGCCGAGATCATCCTCGGCCTCACCGGGCAGCTGCCGGCCCGGGACGAGGACACCGGCCGGCTCACCGTGCCGGTCCAGGACCCGGAGCTCCTCTCCGCCCTGGTCCACAAGCTCGACGCGGCCGAGGTGGCCTTCGACGAACTCGGCCTGCGGCTGCCCACCATGGACGAGGCGTTCCTCGCGATCACCAGCCCGGGCGGCGTACGGGCCACCCTCACGGAAGAGAAGCTGCGATGACGACCCCCACTCGTACGAGCCCTCCCGTGGGCCCCCTCGAAGCCGTCGGGAGCACACTGTCCCTGGCTTCCCGGAACATCACCAAGCTCAGGAAGAGTCCCGGGGCGATCCTCGACGTCACACTCCAGCCGCTGCTGATGCTGTTCATGTTCACGCTGCTGTTCAGCGGTGCCATCGGGGGCGGCGACCGGGACGCCTACCTTCAGCAACTGGTGCCCGGGCTGATGGTGTTCAGCCCGCTCTACGTCACCATCGGCACCGGCGTCGCGTTGTGCACGGACATCTCCAAGGGTTTCTTCGACCGGCTGCGCAGCCTGCCGATCGCCCGGTCCGCCCCGCTCGCGGGCATCGTCATCGGCGATGTCGCCCGCTACCTCGTGTCGGTCACCGTGGTGCTGGCCGTCGGCACGCTCATGGGTTTCCGGGTGCACACCAATCCGGTGGCCGTCCTGGCCTCGGTCGGTCTCATGATCACCTTCGGACTGTGCATCTGCTGGATGGCGATCCTGGTGGGCATCCTGCTCGACTCCCCGGCCGCCGTCCCCGGCGTCCTGATCGGCGCGGTCATGCCGCTGAGCTTCGGCAGCAACGTCTTTGCCGCCGCTGACTCCATGCCGGGCTGGGTGCAGGTATGGGTGAACGTCAACCCGGTCACCCTGATGACGGACGTCAACCGGGCACTGCTGCTGGGCGAGGGACAGGTCATGGGCCCGCTGCTGGGCGGCCTGGTCTGGATGGCCGGCTTCGTGGCCGTCTTCTTCCCGCTGTCGATGCGCGCGTACCGCCGCCGGCTGGGCAGGTGACCGCACCGGGCACGGGTGGTGGGCGCCCGTTCCGGGACGTGCGGCCACCGCCGCGGTTCCGGAGCCTGCCGCGAAGACCGCCCGAGCCCGGCCCGCACGGGTACCCGGTCAGCAGCGCCTGCCGAATTCCCTGGCCAGGTCGCGCGGCGGTGGCCTAGGTTGCTGATGACGGAACGGCGATCACGGATTTCGAGGAAGCCGGATGAGTATGGACACGACTGTCTTCTCGGGGCCGTTGACAACGGACCGGCTGGTTCTCCGGCTCTTCGCGGAGGACGACCTGAACGACATGCATGCGTATCAAGGGCTGCCCGAGGTGGCCAGGTATCTCTACCGGCCGCCGCGTGATCGCGCGCGCTGCGCGGAGGTCATCGAACGCATCGGACGGGGTACCCACTGGAAGGAGGACGGCGACAGCCTGACGCTGGCGGTCTGCCGTCGCGACACTCCAGGGGTGATCGGCGAGGTGGTGGTCTCGCTGTCGAGTGTGCACGCCGCGCAGGCCGAGATCGGATGGGTCTTCCACCCCGACCACGGAGGCCGGGGCTATGCCACCGAGGCGGCGCTCGCCCTGCGTGATCTGGCCTTCCAACAGCTGTCCGTGCACCGGCTGTTCGCCCGCCTCGACGCGGACAACACGGCGTCGGCGCGGATCTGCGAGCGGCTTTCGATGCGCCGGGAGGCGCACTTGATCGAGAGCGACCGCGACGGCCGGGGCTGGGGCAGCGAGTACGTCTACGCGATCCTTGCCCGGGAGGCCGAGCCTGCCGGGACCGACTAGACCGACGACCGCCCGGCCCCCGCCCCGGTACCACGCCGCTCGGACCGGGTTCGGCGCCGGTGGCGGGAGAACACACCGGAGAAGGGCCGACCATGACCGACACGGACGCGAGCACGGACCCGTCGCGGGTGAAGGTCCGGGAGCTCGACCGCCGGGCCGTACTGCGCAGCGCGGAGATCGTCGCGCTGGCCCGCGACGACCAGTGGGACGCCCCCACCCCGTGCGGCGGCTGGTCCCTGCGGCGCCTCCTCGCCCACATGGCCGCGCAGCACCTCGGCTTCGCCGCGGCAGCCGGGGGCGGACCGGTCGATGAGGCGGTCTGGCAGGAGACGCCGCTCGACGATCCGCGCCGCGCGTACGCCGATTCCGTCGACCGGGTCCTCGACGCGTTCGCCGCCGACGGCGTGCTGGACCGTACGGTCGTCCTGCCGTGGATCCACCCGACGATGACGTTCGCCGCCCCGCGCGCGATCGGCTTCCACCTCGTGGACTACGTGGTGCACGGCTGGGACGTCGCGGCTTCGCTCGGCATCCCGGCGGCGTACGACGAGGACCTCGTCCTCGCCGCCGCGGAGGTGGCCCGCAATGAGGTGCCCACGGGGCCGTCGCGGGAGCGCCCCGGTGCCTCGTTCCGTCCGGCGGTCGAACTGGCGGGCCCGGCGAGTGCCGAGGACCGCCTGCTCGCGTCGCTGGGCCGCGACCCCTGGTGGTCGCCGAAGTGACGGACCCGGTCACCGCTCCCGGAGACTACGGCTCTGGCCACGGAACTCGGCGACCGGTACTCCGTCCGAACGGCGTACGGTCACGTCGTACACACCGCTGCGGCCGAACCGGCTGCGCTCCACCGCCTCCGCGACGAGGTCGTCGCCCACCTCGGCCGGGCGGAGGAAGGTGACCTGCGCCCCCTGGGCCACGGTCGCCGGGCCGTGAGTGTTGCAGGCGAAGGCGAACGCCGCGTCGGCCAACAGGAAGAGGAAGCCGCCGTGCCCGGTGCCGTGGCCATTCACCATGGTCTCCGCGACCCGCATTCCCACGGTCGCCCGCCCCGGGCCGGCGTCCCGCAGGTCGATGCCGAGCAGTTCACAGGTGCGGTCCTTCGCGTACAGGTCCTCGGCGCGGCGGCGGGCCGCGGTCTCAAGGTCCGGCTCCCCGATGGTCCCCGTCATGACGCAGTCCTCAATTCCCTTGTGCAATAACGGACTTGGAAGCTCCGATCCTTCCATTCGTGACCAGTGCGGTCAACCGGAACCGAATGTCCGCGACATGGAAGCAGCATGACTTCGCGCACCCCCTGGCTTCAGGAACTGTTCGACATTCCGCCGTCCGAATGCCGGACGCTTCTCGAATCGCTGGTCGTCGCGGAGTTCGAGCGTGAACTGATGACGGGTGAGGAGGATGTGCTGCCTCTTCAGGTGAGCTGTTTCGAAATCGGACCGACCTCGCTTGGTGTCGTCGAAACCAGGCGGCGCCTCGAACAGGAAACGGGCCGGCCGCTCGATTCGACCTTCCTTTTCAATCACCCGGCGGTCCGGGATCTCGTCGAATTCCTGACCACCGAGGTGGTCCCCGAACTCTTCTCTGCCGCCGCGCCCGGCCCCAAGGTCCAGCAGGATGCGGAAGTGTCCACGAAAAACCTGGTCAACGACGTTCTCAAGGAGCTCTATCAGTGGCCGAAACGGCCTCGCCCCGCCCCGATGCCCTGCTGAGGAGCCTACTTCTGGAGAAGTGCGAGGCGATCGCCGTCATCGGAATGAGCATTCGGTGCCCAGGGGACAACAACACCCCTCGGGGGAGTTCTCTGCATTTCTTGGGGAGGGGTACTCGGGAACCGGCCCCGTACCCTCGGGAACTCCGTCGGATTCTCCGGATGCCTGTGCGGTCAAGATGAACCACCTTGCGTGACGGAAGGCAACGTACGGTCATTCCCGACGAGTTGCCAGCCGTTCGTGCGTGTGTTCGTTCGGTGCATCAAAATATATGGCACCGGCCGACGCGATGGAGGGAGCCAGGTCAGATTGTCGAACACGGCAGGGAGAATTCCGTGTATTGCTCCGAGGGCCGTCCATTTCTCTGCCGTACGTACCGTGACCCATTTCGGGCACCGGGCCGGACGGTGGGCGGCGGTGGCCACGCTGTACAGGAAGGCTGCGGCCATGACAGCGATCCCGAACGAGACGCCGCCGGGGCACCGGGGGTCCGGCAGCGCGAAGATCGACGGTGCGTCCCAGACAGCCGGGGCCCTGC
>NZ_ML123049.1:276080-401018 GCF_003846175.1 Streptomyces sp. ADI95-17
TGGGGCGTGATCCACCTCGTGGTCGGTGTGGCGCTCGTCGTCGCCGGCCTGGCGATCCTGTCGAACAAGAGCTGGGGCCGTGGGGCCGGTGTGGCTGCGGCGGGGATCAGTCTGATCACGCAGTTCATGTTCGTTCCGTACTACCCGGCGTGGGCCATCCCCGTCATGGCGCTCGACCTGGTGATCCTCTTTGCACTGACGAGGTTCCATGTCGGAGCCGACGACAGCCGGTGACCTCCAGTGGGTCACGATCTCGATCCGGGCCGCGTCGGCACGAGGTACCGGACGGGCCATCAGGGCATCGGAACGGTCACGGGGGCAGTTCGACCGGGACACTGCCTCCTGCCCCGTTCGTCCCCCGTGGGAGACTCGGTGCTGCGCTGCGCAGGGGCGCCCCTCACGCCCGGGAGGGTGTGATTCCACAGACCTGTCACCTCGAAGGGGAGCTCTCCGGATGCGCATCGGGATCGTCGGCACGGACAACAGCCATGTCGACCAGATCGTGCGCCACCTCAACGGCGACGGGGCGACCGGCGACGCGCGCGTCGTGGCGCTCAGCGGTGGGCGCGGTCGGCGCAATGTCGCGCTGGCGGCCACCGGCGGGATCGCGGAGATCGTCGACGAGCCCGCCGCCCTGATCGGGCTGGTCGACGCGGTCGTCGTCGCGGACCGGGACGGTGCGAACCACCGGCAGCAGGCGATCCCCTTGCTGGCCGCGGGCCTTCCGGTCTTCGTCGACAAGCCTCTCAGCCGCACCGTCGCGGACGCCCGGGCCATGATCGACACCGCACGCGCCCACAACGCACCGCTCAACTCCTCCTCGGCGCTCCGCTGGATTCCCGACACCGAAGCGCTGGTGGCCCGGTCGGCGCAGGGTGGTACGCCGCAGCTGGTCGTGGTGTCCGGGCCGGCCGATCCCGACGGTGACCACGGCGGGATCTTCTTCTACGGCATCCACGCGGTGGACATCGCGCTCAGGCTCGCCCCCGGCGAGATCTCCGGCGTACGCACCGACATCACCGGCACCACGGTCGTCGCCTCGTTCACCGCCGGTGACACCCGCGTCGTCGTGAACCTCGTCAGGCCGGGCAGCACGGACCAGATCCCCTTCCACGCGATGACGTTCACCCGGCAGAGCATGGTGCAGCAGACCCTCGCCCCGGGTGCGGACTACTGCGTACCCGGCCTCGAAGCGTTCCTGGAGATGGCGCGCACGGGCACGCCGCCGATCGGCTACGGGGACCTGCTGCGCCCCATCGAGGTGCTGGAGTCCGTCGCCACCGCCCTGCGCGAGGCGCCCGCCGGCGCCCGCTGAGCCGGGTCCACCGCACCGTAGGGCCCCGGTGGTGCGGGTGTGCCGTGATGCCCGCGCGGGTTGCCGGCAGGCGAAGGGATTCGGTCCGGCAGGCGTACCCCGTACGGCAATTGGCCTGGCGGGATCACGATACGCGCGCGTCGGTTTGCCATGAGTGATACCGGTGTGACCTGGGGCACAAGATCCTTGACAGTCGCCGGACGGTTGCCGAAAGCTCATTCATCATTGGTCTGGACCACAATGAATGGGCGGGGTTCATGCTCGAACCGTCACGTGCTTCTGCCGTGGAGAACTGATGGACCGTCAATTATCTGATGTACGACTGGCGTTGTGTGATTTGTGGCAGGCGTTCGGGGCCGCCGCGCTGCTGGTCCGGTTCGGCCCCGACGTTCCCTGGCCCCACTCCTCCTGGGCCCGCGAGGCGCACGGTGCGCTGACGCCGCGGCTGAGGTCGGTGGTCGCCCTGGCCCGGACGCGCGGGCGCATTCCCTCGTTCCTGACCGGGGGTGTCACCTCCCGGAGGGCGAATGTCGCGGACGAGCTGGACGGCCTGGCGCGTACCCCTGCCGGGCTCGTCCGTGACGAGCTGGCCCGCGAATACCCGCAGGCCTTCGACGACCCCCTGATCGCCGCTCTGATCCGCGAACCGGAAACGCAACTGAGCTACTTGGCCGTGGAGCTGGCGAACTTCTGGCGAACCGCGATCGAGCCCCGCGGGGGCGGACTGGCCCGCTGTCTGGAGGAGGAGATCCTCTTCCGCTCGCGCACCCTGGCGATGGGCGGGGGCGCGGCACTGCTCCGTGATCTCGGGCTCCCGGTCGAGCGCACGGACGGCACGGACCGGGTGACCGCGGTGCCGATGCTCTTCGCGGACGGCACCCACTGGTGGTCGGCCGCCGCGGGGCGGACCGTGGTCGCCTTCGCTGCGCGGGGAGCGGGACTCCTGCACACCGGTGGGGAACGGGACGGTGCCGCGCAGTCCCCGCGCGAGGACCGGCTGGCGATCCTGCTGGGCCGGGGGCGTGCGTCCGTGGTCCGCGAGCTGGCCGTACCGATCACCACCTCCGCGCTCGCCGACCAACTGGGACTGGCCGCGAGCACGGTCTCGCAGCACCTCTCGGCCCTCGTCTCCGCAGGCGTCGTGCAACGCCACCGGGCCGGCACCCGCGTCCTGTACGAGCTGAACCGTTCGGGCGTCACACTCACGCAGTGCCTGATGAATCAGTGAGGCCGGAGGCGGCGTCGCGCAGGCGTGACGGTAGGTCAATTGGCTGGTGCGGAGCCCTCTCCGAGGTGATTCGGCGTACACCGAAAGGCTTGTCCGCCCCACTGCTGTCGACAAGGGTCGAGGTGGGGAAGTGCTCGGGCCCGGCCCGTGGCCCGGCCCGACGCCCGCCGGTCACGGCGGCCGCGCCGAGGCCGTTCCCCGGCACCCACCGCGGTGATGTGCCCGGACCGGATGCGCTGGGGGAGCGGCCGGTCCGCTCAGTCACCGAGAACTTCGAACCTGGAGCGACCGCATGCCGACGCCCACCCCGTATCTGCATCGAGCCCCCTCGGATCTCCCCTACTTCAGCTCGGACGGCGAGGCGTATCTGACGCAGACGCCACTGAGGGACATCCGCAAGTCGCAGGAGCTCCGGGTGCTGTCCCAGGAGGATTTCGACTTCTGGCAGACCTATGGGTACGTCATCGTCAGGGAGGCCATTCCCGCCGCGGCGGCACGGCGCCTGCTGGAGTTCACCTGGGACTTCCAGGGGCTCGACCCGGCACGGCCCGAGAGCTGGTACGAGGACCGGACGTTCCGGAACGACCTGGACCGGGAGCTGCATGTCTACGGCTTCGTCGAGGCGTACCACCACCAGCTCCTCTGGGACAGCCGGCAGGCCCGGCGCGTGTACGACGCGTTCGTCGACGTCTGGGACTGCGAAGAGCTGTGGGTGACGCTGGACCGGCTCAACCTCAATCCCCCCAACATCAAGAACCGTGACCGCGCGCTCATCGCGCCCACGGACAAGGGCTTCGACATCGAGCTGCACTGGGATGTCGACACCACGCTCGGCGTTCTGCCGCAACGGGTCCAGGGGATCATCGCGCTCAACGACACCCGGCCCGAGCTGGGCGGTTTCCAGTGCTCGCCCGAGCTGTTCCGCCGGTTCGAGGAGTGGAAGATCGCTCAGCCGGCGGATCGCGACCCGATCAGGCCGGACGCCGACCGGAGCGAATTCCCCGTGGTGCGGCCCGACTTGAGGGCCGGGGATCTTCTCATCTGGAACGGGCTGCTCGCGCACGGGGTGGCACGCAACACCTCGGAGAACGGGGTGCGCGCGGTGCAGTACCTCTCCATGATGCCCGCGCTCGAATCGCACGAAGACCTGAGGCGGTCCCGGATCGATTCGTGGCGCCGGCTCAGCACGCCGGACTGGAACAGGACGCTGGTCGGCGACGCCACCCGGCACGAATCCCTCAGGTACGGCACCGCCGCGCTGAACGGCCTCGGCGAGCGGCTGCTGGGGCTGACTTCCTGGAACGAGCGGGAACCCGAAGAGTCGGAGGAGGAGCCGGCATGCGCCGTATCTGCCTGACCCTTCCGACCAACCGGCCCTGCGCCGCCGCGATTTCGGACATCGGCGAGGAGGCGGACCACGCGGCCGGCCACTTCGGTGTCGAGGTGCATCTGCTGATCCTGGACTCCTCCGGAAAGGACGCGTTCGCCGAGCATGCCGAGGTGGTCGCCAAGGCCCGCCGGGCCCCGAACGTGATCACGCACCACCTCGACGAAACACAACAGCGGGACTTCCTGCGCCGGGTCGTCCGGCGCTCCGGTGCCGCCGAGCCGGATCTGCTGCTCGACCTCATGCTCCCGTCCGGCGTCTCCTACGGCGCCTGCACCAACCGTGCGTTCCTGATCGCCGCCGCGCTCGGCTGCCGTTCGGTGCACCGCAGGGACTCCGACAGCACGTATCAGGTTCTGAACGGCGAGACGGTCTTTCCGATCCACCATGAGCTGACCTCGCTCGGGAAGAGAGCGGCCGCCGCGGCGGGCGGTGTGTCCGAGACGGTGCTCGACCAGGCACACATGGCCAAGCCGGTGGCGATGGTGGGCAGTTCCTTCGTGGGCGAACTCTCGGTGGACATCGGTGAGATAGCCCGGCTGGACAACGACATCTACCACGACGTCGTCAGCCTGTGGGCTCCTCGCCACTGGCCGGACGAGCAGAAGCGGGAACTGGTGGAGGAGTCCTTCCGGGGAGCGGGCACCGACCCGTTCGTCCGCGACCACTCGACCCTGACCCATGTCGATCCCATGCGGGTGGACATGTGCAACATCAGCTTCCTGGACGAGGTGTACGAGCGGGTGCCACTGCCACCCGCGACCGACACCATCGGCAGCGACTACTTCCTGATGCACCTGGTGCACGACGGCACACTCCCCGGCGTACTGCACAACCGCAACATCGTGAACCACTACACGGCCGAGCGGCGCACCGACGCCGGGTTCATGGCCTATCAGCTGCGGTTCACGAAGTTCTTCCTGTCGATGCTCTACTTCAACTTCATCTACGAGCGGATGGCGGCGGCCGGTGCCGCACTGCTCGACGACGACTTCCACGTACGCCCGGAAACGGTGGCCGGGCTGGCGAGGCAGAGCGCCGGGGCGGACCGCGAGGAGAACGTGCACCGGCTGGACGTCATCGAGCGCTCCTACCGCCGACTGGGCGGCAGATACGCCGAGTTCGCCGAAACCCTGGCATCGCGAGGCCGACGGCTGCTCGAAGAGGCCCGGGCGGACATCGAGAACTTCGCGCTGCTGACCGAGGCCTGGCACTCCCTGGTGCGGGCGAGCAGATCCACCCCCGTTCACCGGCCTGCCGGATCCGTCGATGTCCATCGGCCGGCTGGATCTGGCGATATCCATCGGCCTGCCGGATCCACCGCTGTCCACCGGCCTGCCGCATCCACCGGCATTCACCGGTCGAGCCGCTAGGCGGGCCCGGATCATCATGCATCTGAACGCCCAACTGAACGCCCATACGCGCGCTGCGCTCGAAGCCACCGACGAGGACCTGATCGTCTTCGATCTCGCCGGAATCGAAGCGCAATACGACTCACTGTTACGGGAGTTGCCCGGCATCTCCGTCCGGTTCGCCATGAAGTCCTGCCCCGTGGACGAGGTTCTGTCCCGGCTCGCGGAGAAGGGGTCCGGATTCGACGCGGCGAGCCCCAACGAGATCGCGCAGGCCCTCAGGACCGGTGTGCCGGCCGACCGGATCCATTACGGCAACACCATCAAGTCCGACGGGAACATCGCCGAAGCACACCGCCTCGGCGTGCGGACCTTCGCGACCGACAGCCTGGAGGACGTGGCGGCGACAGCGGCCCACGCCGCCGGATCCCGGGTCTTCTGCAGACTGGCCACCAGTGGCGAGGGCGCACTCTGGGGCCTCAGCCGGAAATTCGGCTGCTCCGGGACCGATGCGGTGCTCGTCATGGAGGCCGCGCGGTCGGCCGGACTGACACCGGCCGGCCTGTCCGTCCACGTCGGCTCTCAGCAGATGACATCGGAAGCCTGGCAGGACGCCTTCGAGCGCATCGCCGATGTGCTCACCGAACTGAACCGCCGAGGTATCCATCCGGACCACATCAATCTCGGCGGCGGCCTGCCCGCCGCCGGCTATCTCGACAGCCGGGGAATCCCGCTGGACCCTCCGCTGGACAAGATGTTCGCGGTGATCCGGGAAGGAATCCAGCACCTCGGGGCGGTCTCGGAAAGCCCGCTGGACTTCGTCATGGAGCCGGGCCGCCATCTGGTCGCCGACCACGGCACGATCAGGGCACATGTGTCCCGGCTGTCCTCCCGGAGACAGATGGACGGCGAACGCGAGCACTGGCTCTATCTGAGCTGCGGAAAGTTCAACGGCCTTTACGAGATGGATCAGTTGCAGTACCGGCTGATGTTCCCCTCGGACCCCGGAACGGGCCACGTCCCGGCCGTTGTCGCGGGCCCCACCTGCGACAGCGACGACGCCTACGACCACCGGCACAACCGTGTTTCCGTGCCCGGATCGGCCGCCTCGGGAGACCCGGTCTGGATTCTCTCCAGCGGCGCCTACGCCACCGGATACATGACCCAGGGATTCAACGGTTTCGATCCCCTTCCGTACACCTGTGTCGAGGGCGGATAGATGGGCCGTGACATGCGCGTACGCCGTATCTCGGAGCGTGACTGGGACGCCGTCGCGGCGCTGGAGGCCGGTGCGTACACCGCCGCCGGACTCTCGGAAGGCCGGGCGGCCCTGAAGTCCCGGGCCGATGCCTCGCCCGCCACCTGCTTCGTACTGGACCACGGGGACCGGACCGTGGGCTATCTGCTGGCACTGCCCTATCCGATGTTCGAGTATCCGGACCTGAACCGGACGGAGGACGTCGTCTTCCACTCGCGCAATCTGCATCTGCACGATCTCGTCATCGCCGAGGAGTTCCGCGGCAGGGGCCTGGCGAAAGGCCTGTTGCGGCATTTCACCGGAACAGCGGGGGCGAAGGGGTACGAGGGAATCTCCCTGGTCGCCGTCCTCGGCAGCGACACCTTCTGGGCGGCGAACGGATACCGGGCCCATCGGGAGGTCACACCCCCGACGGGTTACGGCGCGGACGCGGTGTACATGTCCCGGGCCGTGCCCGGCGCCCACAGCAGGAGAACGAATCCCGCCCGTGCGTCCTCGCACCGGGCAACTCTGGAAGACGAAGTGGGCTGATTGCCGATGTCTGGCGTTTCTGGCGTCAACGATCAATTCCGCCGAGCACAGCTCGCGATCGCAGCGTTGTTCTGTTTTCTCGGATTCCAGTACGCGACCTGGGCATCACGGCTCCCCGCCATCAAGACCCGGCTGGACCTGACGGAGGCGGAACTGGGCCTGCTGCTGATGGCCTGCGGCGCGGGCGCGGCCGCGTCGTTCCCCCTCGTGGCGATACTGATGAAGCGCATGGGTTCACGACGGCTCGCGGTCCTGTCGGCCGTGGCCCTGAGCCTGCTCCTGCTCGCACTGTCGGCAGCACCCAACTATCCGGTCGCCCTCGTCGTCATCTGCTGCGACGGGATCGCCGTCGGCGCCCTGAACGTCGCGATGAACGCTCAGGGCGCCGCGCTCGAAGTCACCTATCAGCGCACCGCCATGGCCAGACTGCACGCGACCTTCAGCGCCGGTTCGCTGTTCGCCGCGCTCCTCGCCTCCGGTGTGAACCTGCTGACCACGGACGTCACGGTGCACTTCGGTGTGGCCGCGGCCCTGTTGCTCCTGCTGGTCGGGCTGACCAGGTCGGGGCTGCTGACCGAGGACGAGCAGCCCCAGGCCGGGTCCACGGCCGAGAGCCAGGCCGGTACGCCCACCGAGGATCCCGTCCCGGAGAAGAGCCGCCGCAGGCTGAGCATGCCGTCCCGCGTGACGATATGGATGGGCTTCGCGATGGTGTTCGGCACGGTCACCGAAGGCGCCATGAACGACTGGTCCGCTCTCTACATGAAGGACGTGGTCGACGCGGCGGCGGAACTGGCGCCCCTGGGCATCGCGGTGGTCTCGGTCATGATGGTGCTGGCCCGCGTCTTCGCCGACGGCTGGCGCAGCCGCTGGGGCGACGGGCGCATCGTCCGCGTCGGCGGTGTGGTGGCCGGGACCGGGCTGGCGCTCGCCCTGCTGGCCGGGGGCGTGGTGCCGACCCTGATCGGGTTCGCCTGCGTCGGCCTGGGCGTGGCGGCCGTGACGCCCTGCATCTACGTGGCGGCGGCAGCGCAGGGCACGGACGCCCTGGCCCTGGTCGCCGCCATGGGAACGACGGGCCTGCTGGCCGGGCCCGCGCTGATCGGCTTCATAGCGAGCGCGGGCAGCCTGGTCTGGGGAATGGGCGCCGTCGCCGCCTCGGCGATCCTGGTGTCCCTGTGCGCCACACGGATCCGCTGGCCGGGACTCGCCGAGTCGGAACCCCGGGTCCTGAGCCCAGAGAGCTGAGCCCCGGTTACCGAGCCCCGAGAGCTGAGCCCCGGTGCCCGAGCCCCGGACGTGAGCACGGGCACTTCGGGGCTCGGTGACCCCGGCCGGTTGGGTGTGCTCCCGGCACCAGGCAGGATGGTGCCGTCCAGCCGGCAAGGGGAGACCATGATCGAGAAGATTCTACCGTCCCGGGTAGCGGTGGCAGAGGCGTTCTCCGACCTGCCCGATGCCGTGCTCCTGCCCGCCGAGGAGGCGCTGACCCGCGGCTTCGTGGCCAAGCGCCGCGGGGAGTTCGCCACGGCGCGTCACTGCGCCCGCCTCGCCCTCGGATCGCTGGGCATCCCTCCCGTCCCCATCCTCAAGGGCGCGCGCGGTGCCCCGATCTGGCCGGAGAACACGGTCGGGAGCCTGACCCACTGCACCGGCTACCGCGCCGCCGTCGTGGCCCACCGGGCGGACGTGCGCTCCGTCGGCATCGACGCCGAGTGCGACGCGCCGCTCCCCGCCGACGTGCACGGCAGCATCGCGCTGGCGACGGAGCAGCGGCGCGAGCGCGAACTGTGCCTGGAACGACCGGAGATCAACTGGGACCGGCTGCTGTTCAGCGCGAAGGAGGCCGTGTACAAGACCTGGTTCCCGCTGACCCACCGCTGGCTGGGCTTCGAGGAGGCCGACATCGAGCTCTGCCCGGACGGCAGCTTCACCGCCGAGATCCTGACCTCCGACCTGGAACCGGCGGCCGGTACGGGAGCCCCTGCGGTCCCCGGGGTCTTCAGCGGCCGCTGGCTGTCCGAGGGCGGTCTGCTGCTGACCGCGATCGTTGTCGAGGACACGCCCGCACCGTAATCTCTGTCCGCATGAGTGAAGACCACCCGGGCGAAGAGCGCAGGCGCGCACGCGAGTTGGGCATCTCCCTGAACGGCGAGCCCGGGAGGTGGAACGCGATCACGGACGTCCCCGGCGTCGAGGTCGGATACGTCACCCTCGTGGACGGCGACGACGTACGCACCGGTGTGACCGCGCTGCTGCCGCGCGGCCGGGACGGTGTGGGAACCCCCTGCGCGGCCGGCCGGCACTCGTTCAACGGCAACGGTGAGATGACCGGCACCGCGTGGATCGAGGAGACCGGCTCGCTCGCCGTTCCGGTGGTCATCACCAACACGTACGCGGTCGGCCCGGTGCACCGGGGCGTGGTCGAGTGGGTCCGCGCCAACTGCCGGGGCATGGCGCCGGAGTGGCTGCTGCCGGTCGTCACGGAGACCTGGGACGGTCACCTCAACGACATCCACGGCTCGGCCGTGGAGTCCCGCCACGCGGCGGAGGCGATCGAGGCGGCGGTCTCCGGCCCGGTCGAGGAAGGGTGTGTCGGCGGCGGGACGGGCATGCGCTGCTACGGCTTCAAGGGCGGCTCGGGCACCGCGTCGCGCGTGGTGGAGTACGGCGAGGACCGGTACACCGTCGGAGCCTTCGTCCAGGCCAACTTCGGCGCACTGCGCGAACTGGTGGTGTCCGGTGTACCGGTGGGCCGCGAGCTCGCCGACCCGGCCGGGTCGGCGGCGCCCCGGGTGGCCCCCGGGGCGACGGCCGACGGGGAGCGCCCGGTGCCGCCCGGCGCGGGCTCGGTGATCGTGGTGGTGGCGACCGACGCACCGCTGCTGCCGGGTCAGTGCAAGGCGCTGGCCCGCCGGGTGACGCTCGGCCTGGCCCGTACCGGCACCACCGGCAGCCACTTCTCCGGAGACCTGTTCCTGGCCTTCTCCACGGCCAACCCGTCCGCGCTGACCAGTACGTTCCCGGAGAACGACGGCAGTGCACCGTACGAGTCGATGCGCTTCGTCCCCTGGGGCCGGATGGACCCCTTCTACGGCGCGGTGGTCGAGTCGGTGGAGGAGGCGGTGCTCAATGTGCTCACCGGCGCGGAGCCGATGACGGGTCGGGCCGGCCACCACGTCCCGGCGCTTCCGCTGGACCGGGTGACCGAGCTCCTGGCGGCGCGCGGAGCGGTGTCGTAAGCCCTACGGACCGGCGCGCGGAGGAGTGTCGAAAAGCCCCGCGGGCCGGCGCGCGGAGCGGTGTCGTAAAGCCCCCACGGACCGGCGCGCTCACAGCCGCTTCGGGCGGGCTCGTTGGCCGGGTACAGGTTCGTCGGCCATACTGCCCGCCGTGGAGCAGCGCATAGATCCGAACACTCAGCCCGGATACGCCGCAGGGACAGACCCGGCGTTCATCCCCGGTCTCACGGCCCCCGTCACGGCCAGGACACCGGACACGAGCCTGGAGCAGCCAGACCTGGAGGAGACAGAACCGGAACAGGCGGAGCAGGAAAAGCCGGAGCAGGACCGTCCGGAGCACGACCGGCCGGAGTCGGAAGCGACGCAGGAGCGGTCGGCCGACGACGCCGCTCCCGGCGGTGAGGCTTCCCACGGTGAGGCTTCCGACGACGGGGACAGCGACGAGGCGGCGGGCGGAAAGGACGCGGCGGCGGACGGCGAGGAGGCGGCGGACGGTCCCTCGTTCGAGGTGAGCGACCGCCGGGGCTCGATCGCCGCGGACCGTGCGGGGGTCCGGTTCCGGCTGGACGACCAGGAAGCCGACTTCCGGTGGGACGAGATCGGTGCCGTCGAGGTGAAGTTGCCCCGGTTCGGCCGCCGGTTCACCGTCACTGTCCATATGTCGACCCGGCGGTGGTTCAACGCCGAGGTCGAGGCGCCGGCCAGGAGCAGCCTCAAGGAGTGGGCGGCGGAGCTCGACACGGTGCTGGACGCCTACTTCGAGGAGTCCTGACCCCGGCGGAGCGGCCTGGTGGGCGGGGTCGGCAGTCTCCCCGCCCACCGGCCTCAGCGCGTGCCGTACGGGCCGCGGAGCGCGTCGAGGATGTGCGGCCACGCGGCGGCCCCGAGCGCCGCGTCCGCCGCGGCTGAACCCCCGTAGCGGAACTGTGCGGAGGCGGGCGCCGGACCCTCGCCGGGCAGGCGTGGACGGTGGCCCGCGCCTGGGGCGCCGACGACCCGTACGGGCAGCCCGGCCGCCCTGCGTCGGGCGGCAAGCTCCTCGGCGCAGGGCAGCGAGGGCCACATCTCGTCGTCGCCGCCCGCGACCAGGACGAGATCTGCGCCCGACCTCTCCACCGGAATCCTCGCCGCGTCGACGCGACCGGCGAACGTGCGCCGACTCTGCTCGTACCAGCCGCGGATCGCGACCGGACCGCCTTCGGGGCGTGCGGGCGCGGGCGTCCAGGAGTCGTCGTACGGGACGAACGGCAGCGGCTCACCGCGCCAGGTCCATGAGGACCGGTGGGGCCGGGCCCGTCCGTCCTTCCCGGGGCCGACGTTCGCCCAGGTGAGCGACGTGGGCGAGAGCGCCACCACGGCGTCGACACCGGGCAGGAGCACCGACAGGTGCAGGGCGGCCTCCGCGCCCTTGGACGTACCGAGCACGCCGATCCGCCGGGCGCCGCCCGCGCGCAGCAGTGCGATCGCGGGCTCGAAGGTCTCCAGCGGGACCTCGCAGATGCCCGGCGGCTGCCCGGAGCCGCCGAACCAGCGGATCGACAGGGCGGTCATGCCCTCCCGGGCCAGGATCCGGCACCGCTCTTCCTCGATCCGCCCGCTGGACCCGGAGAGCACGAGCACCCCGACCTCCGGGTCGCCGGCCGGACCGTGCGGGGGCCTGGCGAGATACCCCTCGCGAACGCCCCGGTGCGGGGGTTCGAGAGGGGTTCCGCGAGCAGCCCCGCGAGCGCTTTCACGGCGTACGCCTTCACCGCGTACGCCTTCACCCGGATCGACCTCGCCGGGATCGCCTTCATCCGGACCGACCTCATCCGGATCGACGCCATCCGGTTCGACTTCCCCCGGACCGACGCCATCCGGTTCGACCCGGCCGGGATCGCGGAAGACGCGCTCGACGATGTGCATCGGACGGACCGTCAGGCGTCCGTGAGGACGACGGAACGGGTCAGGTGGCGCGGGCTGTCCGGGTCCAGGCCGCGGGCGACGGCGCGGGCGATCGCCAGCCGCTGCACGCGCACCAGGTCGGCCAGCGGGTCCAGGTCGCTGTCCACCCAGCGGGCGCCGGTCGCCAGCACCTGCTCCGCCAGCCCCTCGGGGGCGGTGCCGAACATCCAGGTCGCGGTGCCGTCGGTGGCGATGCTGATCGGGCCGTGGCGGTACTCCATCGCGGGGTACGACTCGGTCCAGGACAGCGACGCCTCCTTCATCTTCAGCGCCGCCTCGTTGGCGAGTCCCGCCGTCCAGCCGCGGCCGAGGAAGGAGAACTGGGTGCACTCCACCAGGCCCTCGGGAAGCGGCTCGGCCAGTGCAGTCTCCGCGTCGCGCACCGCTTCCTCGGTGTGCAGACCGAGGTGGGCACGGAGCAGGGTGAACGCGGTGGTGGCGAACCGGGTCTGCACGACGGACTGCTCGTCGGCGAACTCAAGGACGACGACGTCGTCGGCCGCCGTCATGACCGGTGTGTTCGGGTCGGCGGTGATGGCGACGGTACGGGTGACACCCCGGAGCCGTTCGAGCAGCTCCAGCACCTCGGTCGTGGTCCCCGAACGGGTGAGGGCGACGACCCGGTCGTAACCGCGGCCGAAGGGGAACTCCGAGGCGGCGAAGGCGTCGGACTCGCCCTGGCCGGACCCCTCACGGAGCGCGGCGTACGCCTGGGCCATGTAGAACGAGGTGCCGCAGCCGACGACCGCGATGCGCTCGCCGGTGGCGGGCAGCGCGGCCGACTGCGTCTCGGCCAGCTCGGCGGCGCGACGCCAGCACTCCGGCTGACTGGCTGTCTCGATCTCGACAAATGACACTTTTGCACTCCGTACTCGTAGTGAGATGCTCGTTTACGCAAGATATACGTGCTCTACGAGCATTATCAAGCATCCTGCGTGCAGGAGGCTTGACTGGGCGGTGCCTTGTGCGACGCTTGCGCGTGTCCGGTGACCGTACCCAAGGGGATGGGTGCCCGAAGCCCGGGCTCGTAAGGAGAGTTGCCTTGTCCAGGGATGCCCGGTGGAACGCGCTGCTGGAACTCGTCGGTAAGAACGGCCGGGTGGACGTCGAGGACGCCGCCACGGCGCTGGACGTCTCGGCCGCGACCATCCGCCGCGACCTGGACCAGCTCGCCGAGCAGCAGCTGCTCACCCGTACCCGCGGCGGCGCGGTGGCGCACGGAGTCAGCTACGAACTGGCCCTGCGCTACAAGACCGGCCGCCACGCCCCCGAGAAGCAGGCCATCGGCCGCGCGGTCTCCGAGCTGGTGGCGGTGGGCGAGGTGGTGGGACTGACCGGCGGTACGACGCTGACCGAGGTGGCCCGTTCGCTGGCGGTGCGCTCCGACGTCGTCGGTGAGGGTGCGACCGGGATGGGCGGGCAGCCGACCCTGACCGTGGTCACCAATGCCCTCAACATCGCCAACGAGCTGGTGATCCGCCCGCAGATCAAGATCGTGGTGACCGGCGGAGTGGCCAGGCCCCAGTCGTACGAGCTGACGGGCCCGCTGGCCAGCGGGGTGCTGGGCGAGATCACGCTCGACGTCGCCGTGCTGGGTGTCAACGCGATCGACACCGAGCGCGGTGCCTACGTCCACCACGAGGGCGAGGCCAGTATCAACCGCCTGCTCGCCCAGCAGGCCCAGCGCGTGGTCGTGGCCGCCGACTCCTCGAAGATCGGCAAGCGGGCCTTCGCCCGGGTCTGCGACCTGGCCCAGGTCGACTTCCTGGTCACCGACGAGGGGATCACCCCCGAGGCGACCGCCCGTTTCACCGAGGCCGGGGTCACGGTCATCGCGGTGTGAGCGCCGGCCGCCCGACGGCGGGGAGTCGTCCCGGACGCGGGGCGGCACCCCGCCGTTTTCTCTGTGCGTGCCGCTTCTTTGCTTGTACCGAGGCGATTCGATGTCGAATGATGCTCACTAGGTCCACGAAACGAGCAACTCTTGCCACGTGCGTGCGCTGTCGTGAACTATGTGGGTGTCGCCGTGCAGGAGCAACGGCCGCACCCCCATCCCCGTACGAACCGCCCGCACCACCAGTACAGCCAGACCCGCACCACCAGTACAGCCAGAGAAGGGACCCCCGTGTCAGACCTGCGACTCGGCGTCATCGGGCTCGGCCTGCGCCGTTCCATCGCGACCTCCGCCCACCACCCCGGACAGGGTTCGGCGATCACCGCCGTCTGCGACCTCGACCCCGAGGTCCGGCGGCGCGAGGCCGAGCAGTTCGGTGCCGATGTCGCGGTCGAGGACTACAGGCAGCTCCTCGGCCGGGACGACCTCGACGCGATCGTCGTCGCCACTCCCGACGACACCCACGAGACCATCGCCATCGACGCGCTGCGGGCCGGCAAGGCCGTCTTCGTCGAGAAGCCGCTCGGGATCACCGTCGAGAGCTGCGACAACATCCTGCGCGCCGCGTACGAGACCGGGACCCGGCTGTACGTCGGGCACAACATGCGCCACATGGGCGTCGTGCGGCTGATGCGCGACATCATCGCCCGCGGCGACATCGGCGAGCCCAAGGCGGTGTGGGTGCGGCACTTCGTCGGGTACGGCGGTGACTACTACTTCAAGGACTGGCACGCCGACCGGACCCGCACCACCGGTCTGCTGCTCCAGAAGGCCGCGCACGACATCGACGTACTGCACTGGCTGGCCGGTGGCTACACCCGCCGCGTCAACGCGCTCGGCGACCTCCTCGTCTACGGCGACCTGCCGCGCCGGGAGGCGGACACCCCCCGCCCGGCGAACTGGCTGCGGGAGTTCGACTGGCCGCCGACGGCCCGCAAGGACCTGCACCACATCGTGGACGTCGAGGACGTCTCGGTGATGAACATGCAGCTCGACAACGGCGTCGTGGCCGCCTACCAGCAGTGCCACTTCACCCCCGACTACTGGCGGAACTACACCGTCATCGGCACCGAGGGCCGCCTGGAGAACTTCGGTGACGGACCCGGTGACGAGGTCAAGGTCTGGAACACCGGCCCCAGCGGATACCGCGCCGAGGCGGACATCACCTACCGGGTGCCGGAGGCCGACGGCTCCCACGGCGGCGGGGACAGCCGGATCATGGAGGAGTTCTGCCGGTTCGTACGCGACGGGGGCGTCACCGACACCTCGCCGGTCGCCGCGCGGATGAGCGTCGCCGCCGGTGTGCTCGCGACCCGGTCCCTGCGCGAGGGCGGTGCGCCCTTCGAGGTGCCGGCCCTCGACCCCGAGCTGATCGCCTACTTCGAGGGCGGCCAGGTCCGGTAACGCGCACGAGCGGTGCGACTGGTCCGCAGCTGCGGAGACCTTCGGGGACGGCGCCTTCCGGTGCCGTCCCCGAAGGTCTCCGTACGACTGTTTTCGGTCATGCTCGGTGGGTAATCGGCTCATTCCGGTTTGGCGGCCGCCCGGTGGGCGTTCGGTGAGATGTGTGACGTCGCCGGGTGAATTGGGGTGAATTGCAAGGAAGGTGACGGGTGGGGGTGGGGTGTGCCGGTCTCGCAGGGTCACCGTGGATGCGTCGCGGCAAGGCCAGTAGGGCGATTTCAAGCCAATGAGATCTCGTGGTGGCCGAGTTCGAACGCGTGGCCGGATCCCGGTCGGCATAATCGCGTCCATGTCGATCACGGGTGGAGACGTCGTTGACCTGGGGCGGGGCCTGTACGCATGGCTCCCGCCGAAACGGGGCTGGGGGCTGGCCAACTGCGGTCTGCTCGTCTCGCCCCGCGGTGCGCTGTGGATCGACACCCCGTACGACGCCGTGCTGGCCGGTCAGTTCCTGGCCGAGTCCACGAAGCGGCTGCCGGACGGCGTCCGGGTCGACCGGGTGATCGTCACCCATGCCAACGGGGACCACTTCTGGGGCGCGGGCGTACTCCCGGACGCGGAGATCATCGCGACGCGCGAGGCCCGCGAGCACATCCACTACGAACCCACCCCCAAGCAGCAGCACGCCCTGGTCGCCTCGGGCGATCCGGCCACCCCGCTCGGCGGCTACCTCGCGCGCCACTTCGGCCCCTTCGACTGGTCGCAGACCGAGCCGGTGATGCCGACCACCTACTTCACGGGCGAGCTCGAACTGACCCTGGGGGAGTACCCGGTCCAGATCTCCGCGCTGCCGTCCGCGCACACCACCGGCGACCTGATGGTCCATCTGCCCGCCCAGGACGCCGTGTTCACCGGGGACATCATCTTCTCCTCCACCCCGGAGCAGCCGGGCGACCACCCGGTGCACTGGGCGGGCCCGCTGAGCAACCTGATCTCGGCCTGCGAACGGGTACTGGAGACCGGCGCCGAGACCGTCGTCCCGGGGCACGGCCCGATCCTCGACCGGGCCGGGGTGCGCGACCACATCGTGTACCTGGAGTACGTGCGCGAGCGCGCCCACGCCTTCCACGCGGCCGGGATCCCCGCCGTCGAGGCGGCCCGCCGGGTCATCGGCGAGGGCCGCTACCCGGAACTGGGGCTTCCGGAGCGGCTGGTGGTGACCATCGGCAGCGAGTACCGGCAGCTCGACGGCTCCGAACTGCCCGGCGTGCTCCAGGTGATGACCGAGGTCGCCGTGGTCGCCCAGGAATTGGAGCAGCCGGCCGGACCCGCGGAGCACCGGGGCCTGTCCGGATGAGCCGGCCGGCCCCGCGGAACTCCTGCCACCGATCCGGCCGGAAGACCGGTCCGACAACAGAAACGCGGTGACGGCATGGGCTGGATAGTGGCGGTGATCGCCGCCGCCGCTGCCGTGGCGGCAGCGGTCCGCGCACAGAACTCGGCGCGCGCCGAACGCATCGCCGCGGCCCGCGCCGAGCTGGCCGAACGGCAGGCGAAGGCCGCCGAGGCCCGTACCGCGGCCCTCACCGACGAGATCCGCCAGCTCGCCCGCGAGCGGATACCCGCCGCCGCGCTCGCCCTCTCCCACCCCACCGCCAAGGTCCCCGGACTGCGGGAGGCGGCCGACGTCGACGGCGGCTCCGCGCGGCTGCTCACCGAGGCGGTGCAGGCCGCCCGCGCCGCCGTCGTCGAGGAGCGGGGCCGGGTCGACGCGGCCGCCCGCGCCGCGATGCGCGGCACCTCCGCCAAGATCCAGTCCCTGCTCAACCAGTCCCAGCAGCTGCTGCACGAGCTCCAGCACGAGTACGACGACCCGCGCATCCTGCAACTGGACTTCCGCAACGAACTGGCGCTGCGACGCACCCAGGCCACCGCGGTGCTCTGCGACGCCTGGCCCGGCCTCGCCCGCCAGAACTCACCGCTCGTCGAGATCGTGCTCGGCGCCCAGTCCCGGGTCGCCGGCTACGAACGCATCAAGGTCGCCAACCACCTGCGCGACGAACGGCTGGCCCTCGTCGCCCGCGCCGCCGAACCCCTCGCCATCGCCCTGGCCGAAGTCCTGGCCAACGCCACCGCCTACTCGCACCCCGACACCGACGTCCAGGTCACCCTCCAGCAGAGCGGCGGCCGGGGCGCGTTCCTGGTGGTCGACGACGCGGGCATCGGCATGGACGGCGACGCGCTCGACCGGGCACGGGCCCTGCTCGCGGGCCCGCCCGAGGTCCTGCTGACCGAGCTGGGCGATCCCCCGCAGACCGGCTTCGCCGTCGTCGGCCGGCTGGTGCTGCAGTACGGCTTCAACTGCCACATCGAGGACTCGCCGTTCGGCGGCATGCGCACGATCCTGCGCGTCCCCGCCCATCTGCTGACCGTGCTGGAGGACGACCGCAGCCTCTCCGCCCTCGCCCCGAAGCCGGTGCGGACGCAGGCCTCGCCCGCCGTTCCCGCCCCGACCGAGCAGGAGACCGCCCCCGTGCCGCAACCCGCCGGCGGCGAGGCACCCGCGCTGCCCAGCCGACGCCGACGCGCACCACGCCCGGCCCCGGCCCGCGCCGCCTCCGTCGCCGCCCCGGACCGCGAACAGGTGCCCCGTACACCCGAGCAGGCCGGGGCTTCCTGGGCGGCACTCCAGCAGGGCACCCTCAACGGCAGGAGCGTCGCCGGACCGCCATCCGCACCCGCACCGGACGACCACGACCACCCGGACGACCGGGACGACCAAGGAGACGACCAGACGTGAGCGCCCCCACTTCCACCACCGGCGACCTCGCATGGGTGCTGACCCCGCTGCTGGAGCTGCCCGGAGTCCAGCACGCAGTGGTCGCCACCGGAGACGGCCTCGTCGAGGGCGCCTCGCCCGGCCTGGACCGGGCCTCCGGCGAACGGGTCGCCGCCATGACCGCCACCCTGCACGCCGCGGCCCGCGCGTTCACCACCGCCTTCACCGACGTCGAGGCGCCGCGCCTGGCCCAGACGGTCGTCGAGTCCGACCAGGGCTTCGCCATCGTCGTACCGGCCGGGAACAACACCACGCTCGCCCTGTTCGCGGACCCCGGGGCCAAGCTCGGCGACATCGCGTACCAGATGCAGGTGCAGGTCACCGCCCTGACCCGGGCGATGAACGCACCCGCCCGCCGGCCGGACACCGCCGCCCGGCCATGACCTCCGGCCCTGGGCGCCGTCTGATACCCCCCTACCTGGTCACCGGCGGCCGGACCCGGCCCGCCGGTCCCGCGCTCGACCGGCTCGACATCCTCGTACGCACCGACACCGGACTGCCCCAGGACACCGGCTCGGAGCAGCGCAGACTCTGCGAGCTGCTCGAACCGGGGGCGCTCACCGTCGTCGAATGCGCGGCCCACCTGGACCTGCCGGTCAGCGCCACCGTCTTCCTGGCCACGGACCTCGCGGCCGCCGGACATCTGCTCACCCGACCGCCCGTCCCCAGCGCCGGGGAGATCGACCGGTCGCTCGTCGAGAGGCTGCTCGTTGGACTCCGCTCCCTCCACTGAACGCACCGGCGTCGGTTATCTGCCGCCCGCCGCCCGGACCCTGATGAAGATCGTCGTCACGGGTCCGTTCGGCGTCGGCAAGACCACCCTGATCCGTACGCTGTCGGAGATCGCCACGCTCCACACCGAAGAGGCGATGACCCAGTCCAGCACCCGGTTCGACGACACCGCCGGACTGCCGGACAAGACCACGACCACCGTCGCCGTCGACTTCGGCCGGCTCACCGTCCTGGACGACCTGGTGCTCTACATGTTCGGCACCCCCGGCCAGCAGCGGTTCCTGCCGCTCTGGGAGGACATCGCGCGCGGGGCGCTCGGCGCACTCGTACTGGTCGACACCCGCAGGCTCGCCGACTCCTTCGCGGTCATGGACATGGTCGAGGAGCAGGGCCTGCCGTACGCGATCGCGGTCAACCGGTTCCCCGACGCCCCCGCCCACACCGACGAGGTCCTGCGCCGGCACCTCGACCTCGCCCCCGAGACCCCGCTGGTGCAGTGCGACGCCCGCGAGCGCCGCGGCAGCATCGACGCGCTGATCGCGCTGGCCGAGCACGTACTGACCCGGATGCCCAGGCCCGAGGACCCGTCATGACACCCTACGTACAACCGCCGGAACCCCTCGCCCTGTACGGTCCGGAATTCGCCGCCGACCCGCGCGACCACTACCGGCGGCTGCGCGGACACGGCCCCCTCGCACCCGTCCGGCTCGCCCCCGGCATCGACGCCCTGCTGGTCACCGACTACCAGGCCGCCGTCGATCTGCTCCGCGACACCCACACCTTCACCAAGGACCCGCGCGCCTGGCAGGCCACCGTCCCCGACGACTCGCCGGTCCTGCCCGTGCTCGGCCACCGGCCCACCGCGCTCTTCAGCGACGGCGACGTGCACGCCCGCTACCGCGACGCCATCAACGACAGCCTCGCCCTGATGGAACCGCACGTCCTGCGCGCCGAGGTCGCCCGGGTCGCGAGACGCCTGATCGGCGAATTCGCCGCCACCGGCGACGCCGATCTCATCGCCCAGTACGCCCGACGGCTTCCGCTGCACGTCTTCGTCACCTGGTTCGGCGTGGAGCCGGGCGACGGCGAACGCATCGTCAACGGCATCGCCGGCATGTTCAACTCCACCGAGAACGCCACCACCGCGTACGCCGACCTCGTCGAGGTCGTCACCGAACTGGTCGCCGCCCGGCGCGCCCGGCCGCGCCGCGACCTCACCTCGTACCTCCTCGGCCACCCGGCCGGTCTCGACAACGACGAGACTGTGCGTCAGATCACCCTGATCATGAGCGCGGGTCACGATCCGACGACCAATCTGATCGGCAACGCGCTGCTGCACATGCTCACCGACGCCCGCTACGCCGGGTCGCTGCACGGCGGCGCGATGACGGCCCACGAGGCGATCAACGAGGTCCTCTGGCAGGACCCGCCGCTGGCCAATCTCGGGGCCCACTACCCGCGGCACGACACGGAGTTCCACGGCGTGCGGCTGCGCGCGGGACAACTCGTCCTGGTCTCCTACGCGGCGGCCAACACCCGTTCGGCGCCCGGTCCTTCGGACTCCGCGGTCCGCTCCGGGGCCAGCGCCCACCTCGCCTGGTCCGCCGGTCCGCACCGCTGCCCGGCGAAGCAGCCGGCGCTGCTCATCGCCATGACCGCGATCGAGCAGCTCACCAGCCAGCTGTGCGACGCGGAACTGGCCGTTCCGGCCGGTGGGCTGAAGTGGCGTCCGGGCCCCTTCCACCGCGCGCTGATCCGGCTTCCGGTACGGTTCACCCCCGTCGACATGAGTGCGGAAGCCCACCGGCACAGGACCGCCGGGGAAGCGGCGGACGGGCAGCAGGCGGTGTCGATCGGCCCTTGAACCGTGTCGGTGGTACGCCGAACGGGTGAGTGGCGAGAGAATTGCCCGATGAACAGCGAGCGCAGCCGGCGCAACGCCAACCGAAGCACAGACGGGGTGGTCCGGTGAGCAGGTACGACAGGTACGACGTCACGGACGAGCAGTGGGAGGGGCTTGCCCAGGTCGTACCTCTGCGCAGCCGCAACGAGTGGCCGTCCAGGGTGGATCACCGCACGGTCGACGAGACCGAAGCGGCCGAGCAGCGGCGACTCGTCGTGCTGCGGGTTCAGGTCTTCGCGGACGCACGGGAGGTGGCCGAATACCTGGTCGCGCAGATTCCGGTGCTGCTCGATCTGACCAGCGCCGAGACGGATGTGGCCAAACGCATCCTGGACTTCACCAGCGGGGTGGTCTTCGGCCTCGGCAGCGGAATGCACCGGGTCGACCGGAATGTCTTCCTGCTGTCCCCGGTCGGCATGGAGGTCGAGGGAGTCACGGCGGCGGGCCTTCCGGGTTCGTAGGAGGGTCGCAGGGGCGGGCGGGGCCGGGGCGTTCGAGGTGTCCGACGTAACCCGATCGTAGGAAGGTCGTTCAGGCGGAACGGTTCGCCTGAAGGTGGCCCGCATACCGTCCGCCCATGACTGCACTCCGCCCCGAGACCCTCCCGACGCCGTCCGCCGCCCCGACCGTGCCCGGCGGCACGTCCCTCGCCGCACGCATGCCGGTCCGCTCCGCCGGACCCGTCGTCACCGAGCTGCGGCTGTCCGCCTTCGCCTCGCACCGGGGCGCCGCCTTCCCCATCGGCCCGGTCACGCTCTTCGGCGGGCCCGGCGGCAGCGGCAAATCGAGCGCGTTACGGGCGTACGAGGCCCTGGCGCGGCTGGGCGGCGGAGACCCGCTGGACGAGGTGTTCCCGGATCCGGCGGCCTGTGTGCCGGAAGGGGCCGCGGCCGATGCGCAGGGCCGCCGCGGCTTCCGGATCGGCTGTACGGCGGACGGCCCGGCCGGGCCGGTACGGCTCGACGTCGCCATCCAGGCCGAGCCCACCCTGCGCATCGTCGGTGAACGGCTCACCGGCGGCGGCGAGACCCTGCTCACCACCGCGTTGCGCGACCCGGGGCGCGCCACGGTCCAGGCGGCCTGGCACACGGCGGGCGCGGTCCCCGTGACACGGGCACCGCTGCCGGACGACCGGCTCGGCACGGCCCTGCTGCCGCTGCGGGTCGCGGGCCGGACCGAGGCGCAGTTACGGGTCCTGGCCGCCGCCGAACAGATGGTGGTGGCCCTGCGGTCGGTCTTCGCGTGCGAACCGCAGCCGCAGTGGATGCGGGCCCCCGTGCCGGCCGGTAACGACCGGCTGCGACGCGGCTGCGACAACCTCGCCGCGGTACTGGAGCGTACGCACGCGCAGTGCGTCCAGCGCCATGCCCGGCTCGTCGCCGCGGCGCACGCCGGGTGCGCGGGGACGGTGACCTCGCTGGGCGCCGAACGGCTCGGGGACGGATCGCTGCGGGCGATGCTCGGGCGGGGCGGGGGACGGGCCACCCCGATCGAACGGCTCGGGGACGGCGAGCTGCGCTATCTCGCCCTCGCCCTGGTGCTGCTCACCGGTCCCGGGGCGGTGGCGGTGGACGCCGCGGGCGAGGTGCCGTCGGCCATGCAGACCCTCGCCGTGCTGGCCGACGGACTCGACCGGGACCTGGACGGCGGGCAGTTGCGCGAACTGCTCGCCCTGGCCGTGTCGGCCGGGGCGACCGGGCACCTCAGACTGATCGGGACGGTCACGGAGCCGAACGCCGAACGGGCCCGGGAGACGCCCGGGGTGACGGTGGTAGACCTGGAGCCGTGACAGAACTCGATGTACAGACCCTGCAGCGACGGCTGGCCGCGTTCGCGGCCGCACGTGACTGGGAGCAGTACCACACCCCGAAGAACCTGGCGGCGGCGCTGAGCGTCGAGGCGTCCGAACTGGTCGAGATCTTCCAGTGGTTGACGCCGGAGCAGTCGGCACGCGTGATGGAGCGGCCCGAGACGGCGCACCGGGTGGCGGACGAGGTCGCGGATGTCCTCGCGTATCTGCTCCAGTTCTGCGAGGTGTTGGGCATCGACGCGCTCTCCGCGCTGTCGGAGAAGATCGACCGGAACGAGTCCCGATTCCCCGTGCCTGAGGGCCAGGAGTCCACGGAAACGGGTGACCGTCACTCTTCGGAGTGATCAACTTGTCCACAATCGATTTAGTGTCCACAGATTTCCGAATTCCCCTGGCTTTTCGGTACCGGTGACCTCACTGTGGGTAATGGATGAGGTGAGCGGCTTTTCGTACGGACGGGGGAACGCATGGAAGCGGAACGGCTTGTGGGAGTCAGCCGGCGTGCTCTGGCGCAGAGCAGGGGTACGCCGGACATCATCGCGGAGGCCTGGCAGGCCCAGGCGCTGGCCCAGGCGATCGGCAGCCGCCTGGCGGCCGACGGGCCCAAGGAGTTACGGGGAGAGGCGCGCGGGCTGAGCGAGATCGGCGGGCGGAGCAGCGGCTCGCTGGACCATCCGGCGGCGCGGGCCGCGGTGGCGCGGGCCGCGCAGCTCTCCGGGCTGGCCGACCCCCGGGCGACGCTGACCGGGCTGGGCACACTGCTCGGGGAGGTGGGGATGGCGCTGGTCGGGGTCGCCTGCGAGACCGATGAGCAGGGGCTCTACTGGCAGTGCATGGAGGCGATCGACGCGGCCGACGAGTCGATGGACCGGGTGCACGGAATGCTCCGTCGCCTCGACGAGCACGAAAGGGAGCGGCAGCAGGATCTGGAGCGCGGCCGGGGGCGGGACGGCCCGTACGGCGCGCACGGGGCGAACGGCGCGTACGAGGCGTACGGCGCGTACGAGGCGTACGGCGCGGCCGACGGTGGCAGCGGGGTCGGCGGGACGGCGGGTACGACCGCGGCCGGCCGGGGTCGCGCGAGGCTCCGGGAGTGACCGTGCGGCTTCGGGGAGGGTGCCGGGACGGGAAGGGGGCGGGTGACCCTGCCGGAGTCCGGCGGCGACGGCGCCGGGGAGACGGGAGGAGCGGAGCGACCGATGGCCGGAGGTGCAGGATGGATGCATGGATCTTCGAATCTTCACCGAGCCCCAGCAAGGGGCCGACTACGACACCCTGCTCACCGTCGCCAAGGCCACCGAGGACCTCGGCTTCGACGCCTTCTACCGCTCCGACCACTACCTCCGCATGGGGCCGGGGGACGGACTGCCCGGCCCGACCGACGCCTGGATCACCCTGGCCGGGCTGGCGCGTGAGACCAAGCGGATCCGGCTCGGCACGCTGATGACCGCGGGGACCTTCCGGCTTCCCGGTGTGCTCGCCATCCAGGTCGCGCAGGTCGACCGGATGTCCGGCGGGCGCGTCGAGCTTGGTCTTGGCGCGGGCTGGTTCGAGGAGGAGCACAAGGCCTACGGCATTCCGTTCCCCAAGGAGAAGTTCGGCAGGCTGGAGGAGCAGCTGGAGATCATCACCGGGCTCTGGGCGACCGAGGTCGGCAAGACGTTCGACTTCGACGGCACCTACTACCAGCTCACCGATTCGCCCGCGCTGCCCAAGCCGGCGCAGGCCAAGGTGCCGGTGCTGATCGGTGGCCACGGTGCGACGCGTACACCGCGACTGGCCGCCCGCTATGCGGACGAGTTCAACATCCCCTTCGCGTCGCTGGAGGACAGCGAGAAGCAGTTCGGCCGGGTCAGGGACGCGGCAACGGCGGCCGGCCGCGCACCGGACGACCTGGTGTACTCCAACGCCCTGGTGGTCTGCGTCGGCAAGAACGACGCCGAGGTGGCACGCCGCGCCTCCGTCATCGGGCGTGAGGTGGCGGAGCTGAAGGCGAACGGGCTCGCGGGCTCGCCCGCCGAGGTGGTCGACAAGATCGGCCGGTACGGCGCGATCGGCTCGTCCCGGATCTACCTCCAGGTGCTGGACCTCGACGACCTGGAGCACCTGGAGCTGATCTCCGCGCAGGTCCAGTCCCAGCTCGGCTGAGCCGCCGGGGCCGAGGACAGCGCGAGGATCAGGACACACGGACAGAGGGAGTCGCCTGTGCATCCCGCCCGCCGGGCCGACGGCCCACCGCCCCGACGCCCGCCCGCCGGTACGCCGGCCGGTACGTCTGTCGATACGCCGGCTGATGCGCCTGTCGGTACGTCTGTCGATGCGCCGGCCGGTGCGCCTGTCGGTACGTCTGTCGATGCGCCGGCCGGTGCGCCCGGTGGTGTGCCCGTCCGTACGCTCGCGCGGGCTCTCGCGACGGGGCCGGTCCTGCTGGACGGGGGCCTGTCCAACCAACTGGAGGCGCAGGGCTGCGACCTGTCCGACGCCCTGTGGTCTGCCCGCCTGCTGACCGACGGGCCCGGACAGATCGAGGCGGCGCACACCGCCTATGTGCGTGCGGGTGCACAGGTGCTCATCACCTCCGGCTACCAGGCGACCTTCGAGGGGTTCGCGCGGCGGGGGATCGGACGGGCGGAGGCGGCCGGGCTGTTCGCCCGCAGCGTCCGGCTGGCGCGGCGGGCCGCCGGTGCGGTGGAGCGGGACGTCTGGGTCGCCGCCTCGGTCGGCCCGTACGGGGCGATGCTGGCGGACGGCAGCGAGTACCGGGGCCGGTACGGGCTCACCGGCCGGGAGCTGGAGCGCTTCCACCGGCCCCGGATCGAGGCGCTGTCCGCCGCCGGGCCCGATGTGCTGGCGCTGGAGACGGTGCCGGACGTCGACGAGGCCGAGGCGTTGCTGCGGGCGGTCGAGGGGTGCGGGCTGCCGGTCTGGCTCTCGTACAGCGTGGCGGGCGACCGCACCCGGGCGGGCCAGCCGTTGGAGACGGCCTTCGGGCTGGTCCGGGGGCACGACGAGGTGGTGGCCGTGGGGGTGAACTGCTGCGATCCGGCGGATGCCGGCCGGGCGGTGCGGGTGGCCGCCGAGGTGACCGGGAAGCCGGTCGTGGTCTACCCGAACAGCGGCGAGCGGTGGGACGCGGGGGGCCGGGGATGGGTCGGTGCCCCCACGTTCGAACCGGGCGGGGCAAGGGCCTGGCTGGACGCCGGGGCCCGGCTGATCGGCGGCTGCTGCCGGGTCGGCCCGGACACCGTCGCGGAACTGGCCGGGCTGCTCGGCACGACGGCGGCCGAAGGGCCCATGTAGTGCGCGACGGGCGTGGCAGCGCACCGCGGCGCTTGTCGGGGTGATGGCTCGGACATGCGAAAATACCTGGTGGGGGCGTGTGGAACGGACCATACTCGGACGTGTGTTCCTGACAATCAGCACGACCGGCGACCCGGGACGTCCGGCGACCGACCTCGGCTTTCTGCTGCACAAGCACCCCGAGAAGGCGCAGACGTTCTCCACCTCACACGGCACCGCGCATGTCTTCTACCCCGAGGCATCCGCCGAGCGCTGCACCGCGGCGCTCCTGCTGGAGGTGGACCCCGTGGCGTTGGTGCGCCGCGGCAAGGGCAAGGGCAGGGGAGGCGCTCCCGACGCGGCGCTCGCGCAGTACGTCAACGACCGCCCGTACGCGGCCTCCTCGCTGCTGTCCGTCGCCATGAGCGCGGTCTTCAAGTCCGCGCTGAACGGGGTGTGCCGTGCGCTGCCCGAGCGCGTACAGGCGCCGATGCCGTTGCGGATCGAGGTGCCCGCGCTCCCGGCCCGGGGTGGTGCGGAGCTGGTGCGCAAGCTCTTCGGGCCGCTCGGCTGGACGAGCGTGGACGCCGTGGCCGTACCGCTGGACGAGCAGTTCCCGGAGTGGGGGGACTCCCGGTACGTACGGCTGGTCCTCGAAGGCGAGCTGCGGCTGGCGGACGCCCTGCGCCAGCTGTACGTGCTGCTGCCGGTGCTGGACGACGCCAAGCACTACTGGGTCGCACCGGACGAGGTGGACAAGCTGCTGCGCGCGGGCGAGGGCTGGCTCGCCACCCACCCCGAGCAGAAGCTGATCACCAGCCGCTATCTGTCCCGGCGCTGGGGGCTGACCCGGCAGGCGATGCAGCAGCTCGAACTGGTACGGCTCGCCGAGTCGGACGACCTCGACGTCGAAAGCATCGACAACGCCGTGGACGAGACGACCGACACCGAGGAGAAGCCGGTCCCGCTGGCCGAGCAGCGCCGCGCCGCCGTCCTCGAAGCGCTGCGGGCCGCCGGCGCGAGTCGGGTCCTCGACCTGGGCTGCGGCCAGGGCCAGTTGGTGCAGGCGCTCCTCAAGGACGTGGCCTTCACCGAGATCGTCGGCGTCGACGTCTCCATGCGCGCCCTCACCATCGCGTCACGGCGGCTGAAGCTGGACCGGATGGGCGAGCGGCAGGCGGCCAGGGTCACCCTCCGGCAGGGCTCCCTCACCTACACCGACAAGCAGCTCAAGGGGTACGACGCGGCCGTGCTCAGCGAGGTCATCGAACACCTCGACCTGCCGCGACTGCCCGCGCTGGAGTACGCGGTGTTCGGCTCGGCCCGTCCGCGGACCGTGCTCGTGACCACGCCGAACGTCGAGTACAACGTCCGCTGGGAGACCCTGCCCGCCGGACACGTGCGCCACGGCGACCACCGGTTCGAATGGACCAGGGACGAATTCCGCGGCTGGGCCCGGGAAGTGGCGCAGCGGCACGGGTACGGAGTCGACTTCGTACCCGTGGGGACGGACGACCCCGAGGTGGGACCGCCCACACAGATGGCCGTGTTCACCATGACCACGGCCGACGGGACCGCGAAGCAGAGCGGGAACCGGACCGAGAAGGAGGCGAATGCCGCATGACCAGTACCGCACGCACGCTGCCGGTGACCGACCTCTCCCTCGTGGTCCTCATCGGGGCCAGCGGCTCCGGCAAGTCCACCTTCGCCCGCAAGCACTTCAAGCCCACCGAGATCGTCTCCTCGGACTTCTGCCGCGGCCTGGTCGCCGACGACGAGAACGACCAGAGCGCCAGCCGGGACGCCTTCGACGTACTGCACTACATCGTGGGCAAGCGGCTGGCGGCCGGGCGGCTGACCGTCGTGGACGCCACCAGCGTCCAGTCCGAGAGCCGCAAGCAGCTCGTCCAGCTGGCCAGGAGCCATGACGTGCTGCCCATCGCGATCGTCCTCGACCTGCCCGAGGAGGTCTGCATCGCGCGCAACGCGGCCCGCCCCGACCGCGCCGACATGCCGCGCCACGTCATCCAGCGCCACCGTCGCGAACTGCGCCGTTCACTGCGGGGCCTGGAGCGCGAGGGCTTCCGCAAGGTGCACATCCTGCGCACCGAGGAGGAGGCGGACCGGGCCGAAGTGGTGCTGGAGCGCCGCTACAACGACCTGCGCCACCTCACCGGCCCCTTCGACATCATCGGCGACATCCACGGCTGCAGCTCCGAGCTGGAGTCCCTGCTCGGCAAGCTCGGCTACGTCGACGGCACGCACCCCGAAGGGCGTACGGCGGTCTTCGTCGGCGACCTCGTGGACCGCGGCCCCGACAGCCCCGGAGTGCTGCGCCGCGTCATGGCCATGGTGGCGGCGGGCGACGCCCTGTGCGTACCGGGCAACCACGAGAACAAGCTGGGCCGTTACCTCAAGGGCCGCAACGTCCAGCACACCCACGGACTCGCCGAGACCATCGAGCAGCTGGAGAGGGAGGACGGGAAGGACCCGGCCTTCCGCGAGCGGGTACGGGAGTTCATCGACGGGCTCGTCAGCCACTACGTGCTCGACGACGGCAAGCTCGTCGTCTGCCACGCCGGGCTGCCCGAGAAGTACCACGGCCGCACCTCCGGACGGGTCCGTTCGCACGCCCTGTACGGGGACACCACCGGTGAGACCGACGAGTTCGGCCTGCCCGTGCGCTACCCCTGGGCGGAGGAGTACCGGGGCAGCGCCGCCGTGGTCTACGGCCACACCCCGGTGCCCAACACCTCCTGGATCAACAACACCATCTGCCTGGACACCGGAGCGGTCTTCGGCGGGAAGATGACCGCGCTGCGCTGGCCGGAGCGCGAGCTCGTCGACGTACCGGCCGAGCAGGTCTGGTACGAGCCGGCCAAGCCGCTGGCCACGGAGGCGCCCGGCGGCCGGGAGGGACGGCCGCTGGACCTTGCCGATGTGCAGGGCCGGCGGGTCGTCGAGACCCGGCACATGGGCCGCATCGCGGTCCGCGAGGAGAACGCAGCCGCCGCGCTCGAAGTCATGAGCCGGTTCGCCGTCGACCCCCAGCTGCTCGGCTACCTCCCGCCGACCATGGCGCCGACCGCCACCTCGCGCGAGGACGGCTATCTGGAGCACCCGGCCGAGGCCTTCGCGCAGTACCGGGCCGACGGTGTCACCAAGGTCGTGTGCGAGGAGAAGCACATGGGATCGCGTGCGGTGGTGCTGGTCTGCCGGGACGCGGCCGCCGCCCGTGAGCGGTTCGGCGTCGGCGGTACCCCGGGCGCCGCGGGCGGTCCGACCGGGGCGCTGTACACCCGTACCGGACGGCCGTTCCTCGACGACGCCGCGCTCACCGAGGTGATCCTCGGCAGGCTGCGCACCGCCGTCACCGCCGCCGGACTGTGGGAGGAGTGGGGCACCGACTGGGTGCTGCTCGACGCCGAGCTGATGCCCTGGTCCCTCAAGGCGGCCGGGCTGCTGCGCTCCCAGTACGCCGCGGTCGGTGCCGCGTCCGGCGCCGTCCTCCCGGAGGCCAACGCGGCCCTCGCGGCGGCGGCCGCCCGCGGTGTGGACGTCGGTCCGCTCGCGGAGCGCCAGCGGGGCCGGGCCGAGGACGCCACCGCGTTCACCGAGGCGTACCGCCGGTACTGCTGGTCCACCCAGGGCCTGGACGGGGTGCGGCTCGCGCCGTTCCAGATCCTCGCCGTGCAGGGCCGCTCGCTGGCCTCCGTACCGCACGACGAGCAGCTGGCCTGGCTCGACCGGCTGGTCGAGCACGACCCGACGGGGCTCCTCCAGGTCACCCGCCGGCTCGTCGTCGACACCGGGGACGAGGCATCGGTGCGCGCCGGGGTCGACTGGTGGCTGGAGATGACCGGCCGCGGCGGCGAGGGCATGGTCGTCAAGCCGCTCGCCGCGCTCGTACGGGACGGCAAGGGGCGGCTGGTCCAGCCGGGCATCAAGGTGCGCGGCCGGGAGTACCTCCGGATCATCTACGGCCCTGAGTACACCCGCCCGGAGAACCTGGAGCGGCTGCGCGACAGGTTCCTCGGCCACAAGCGCTCGCTGGCGCTGAGGGAGTACGCGCTGGGGCTCGAAGCGCTGGACCGGCTGGCCGACGGGGAGCCGCTGTGGCGGGTCCACGAGGCGGTGTTCGCGGTGCTGGCCCTGGAGTCGGAGCCGGTCGACCCGCGCCTGTGAGGCGCGTCGCGGCAGGCGGCGGAGCGTCGCCGACGGGTCCCACGGAGGCGTCGGTGGGTTTTCCGGAGTGATCCGGAGCGATCCGGAGTGATCAACGGAAAACCCACTGGCGATTCGCAGGGTTCACCGGCCCGCGCACGGTGAGGATGGAGACATGGGATTCCACGTCGACTCCGAGGCCGGGCGGCTGCGCCGCGTCATCCTGCACCGCCCGGATCTGGAACTGAAGCGGCTCACCCCCAGCAACAAGGACGCGCTCCTCTTCGACGACGTGCTCTGGGTCCGCCGGGCCCGCCAGGAGCACGACGGCTTCGCGGACGTGCTGCGCGACCGCGGTGTGGAGGTGCACCTCTTCGGCGATCTGCTCCGTGAGTCGCTGGACATCCCGGTGGCCAGACGGCTCGTCCTGGACCGGGTCTTCGAGGAGAAGGAGTACGGACCGCTCGCCACCGAGCATCTGCGGGCCGCCTTCGAGGAGCTGCCCAGCGCGGAGCTGGCCGACGCGCTCGTCGGCGGCATGACCAAGCGGGAGTTCCTGGCGGGCAACAGTGAGCCGACCTCCGTCCGCTTCCACGTCATGGACCTGGACGACTTCCTGCTGGACCCGCTGCCGAACCACCTCTTCACCCGGGACACCTCGGCCTGGATATACGACGGGGTGTCCATCAACGCGATGCGCTGGCCTGCCCGGCAGCGCGAGACCGTCCACTTCGAGGCGATCTACCGCCACCACCCCCTGTTCACCGGCCCCGAGGCGGGCGCCTTCCACCACTGGTCCCAGGGGCAGGACGACTACCCGTCCACCATCGAGGGCGGCGACGTCCTGGTCATCGGCCACGGCGCCGTCCTCATCGGGATGAGCGAGCGCACCACCCCGCAGGCGGTGGAGATGCTGGCCCGCGGCCTGTTCGACGCCGGCTCGGCCCATACGATCGTGGCGCTCGACATGCCCAAGCGCCGGGCGTTCATGCACCTCGACACAGTGATGACGATGGTCGACGGCGACACCTTCACCAAGTACGCCGGGCTGGGCATGCTCCGCTCGTACACCATCGAGCCCGGCGCGGGGCCCAGGGACCTCAAGGTCACCGACCATCCGCCCGAGCACATGCACCAGGCGATCGCGCACGCCCTGGGACTGGACTCGATCCGGGTCCTCACCGCCACCCAGGACGTGCACGCCGCCGAGCGCGAGCAGTGGGACGACGGCTGCAATGTGCTGGCCGTCGAGCCGGGCGTCGTCGTCGCGTACGAGCGCAACGCCACCACCAACACCTTCCTGCGCAAGGAAGGCATCGAGGTCATCGAGATCCGCGGCAGTGAACTCGGCCGGGGCAGGGGCGGCCCCCGTTGCATGAGCTGCCCGGTGGTGCGCGACCCGGTGTAGGGGCGTGAGGGGCACGGGACTGCGGCGGGCGCTCCGTATAGCGATGCAGAGTGTCGTATAGACTTCCAGGGTTACCGTACGCGCGATCGCCGCCCGACCCAGGAGCTGTCCCATGGCCATAGACCTCGCAGGCCGCCACTTCCTCAAGGAGCTGGACTTCACGGCCGAGGAGTTCCGCGGCCTGATCGAGCTCGCGGCCGAGCTCAAGAGCGCCAAGAAGTCGGGGACCGAGGCGCAGCGGCTGCGCGGCAGGAACATCGCGCTGATCTTCGAGAAGACCTCGACCCGGACCCGCTGCGCCTTCGAGGTGGCCGCCGCCGACCAGGGCGCGTCGACGACCTATCTGGACCCCTCCGGTTCCCAGCTGGGGCACAAGGAATCGGTGAAGGACACGGCCCGCGTCCTCGGCCGGATGTTCGACGGCATCGAGTACCGCGGTGACAGCCAGGCGGCCGTGGAGGAGCTGGCCGCCCACGGCGGCGTGCCGGTGTTCAACGGGCTGACCGACGACTGGCACCCGACCCAGATGCTCGCCGACGTCCTCACCATGACCGAGCACAGCGACAAGCCGCTGGAGCGGATCGCCTTCGCCTACCTCGGCGACGCCCGCTTCAACATGGGCAACTCCTACCTGATCACCGGCGCCCTGCTCGGCATGGACGTACGGATCGTCGCGCCGAAGGCGTACTGGCCCACCGAGGAGATCGTCGCCGAGGCCCACCGGCTGGCCGGCGGGAGCGGCGCGACCGTCACCCTCACCGAGGACGTCGCCGAGGGCGTCAGGGGCGCCGACTTCGTCGCCACCGACGTCTGGGTCTCCATGGGCGAGCCCAAGGAGGTCTGGGCCGAGCGCATCGAGGCCCTGGCGCCGTACAGCGTGACCATGGACGTGCTCCGCGCCACCGGCAACGCCGACGTGAAGTTCCTGCACTGCCTCCCGGCCTACCACGACCTCGGCACCGGGGTCGGGCGGCAGATCGAGGCCGATTACGGGCTGACGGAGCTGGAGGTCACCGACGAGGTCTTCGAGTCCGCGCACTCGGTCGTCTTCGACGAGGCGGAGAACCGGATGCACACGATCAAGGCCGTTCTGGTGGCGACCCTGGCGGCCCCGGCGGTCGACGGCTGAGCAACTGCATGGCCATGCGCCCGATTGGGTGAACATGCGCGAAGGCGACTAATATGTCGCTTCCTGGTGGGGTTCGAGCTCGCACGCTCGAACCCCATTTTTCTGTGTGTCACCGGAGCCCCCACAGCCCCCTGACCCACACCCCCCACATGCTCCACCAGAGAAGAGACCATCCCCCGTGAGTCCGCTGCGCCCACCGAGCCCCTCGCACCCGTCCGGGCCGCGCATCAAGAATCCCCACCAGCTGATCGCCGAGTCCGGCGCCGACCTGGAGGGGCACGGCCTCAAGCGCACCATGGGGCTCTTCCAGCTGGTGTGCTTCGGTGTCGGCGCCGTCGTCGGGACCGGCATCTTCGTCGGCCTGTCCGACTCCGTCGCCGAGGCGGGCCCCGCGGTCGTGCTCTCCTTCGTGCTGGCCGCGATCACCTGCATCTTCACCGCCTTCTCCTTCGCCGAGCTGGGCAGCGCCATCCCGGTCTCCGGCAGCTCCTACTCCTTCGCCTACGCGACCCTCGGCGAACGCGTCGCGTTCCTCGTCGGCTGGTGTCTGCTGCTGGAGTACGGCGTCTCGGTCTCCGCGGTCGCCGTCGGGTGGAGCCAGTACGTCAACGAGCTGCTGGACAGCCTGTTCGGCGCGCAGCTGCCGGCCGCGCTCTCGGCGGGGCCCGGCGACGGCGGGGTGATCAATCTGCCCGCCGTGCTGGTGGTCATGATGGCCGCGACCCTGCTGGTGCGCGGTGTCCGGGAGAGCGCCGGGGCCACCGCCGCGATGGCGATCCTCAAGATCACCATCCTGATCCTGTTCTGCGTCATCGCCTTCACGGCCTTCGAGCGCGGAAACCTCGCGCCGTTCTTCGCCCACGGTGCGGGCGGGGTCACCGCCGGCGCGTCGCTGGCCTTCTTCTCGTACATCGGCTTCGACGCCATCACCACCGCGGGCGAAGAGGTCAAGAACCCGAGGCGGAACATCCCGATCGCGATCATGGTCTGCATCGGTCTGGTCACCCTGCTCTACTGCGCGGTCGCGCTCGCCGCCATCGGCGCGCTGGGGCCGAAGGCCGTCGCCGACCGGCCGGCGGCGCTCTCGATCGTCGTCGACCAGGTCACCGACTCGACCGTGGGCGGCGGAGTCATCGCCTTCGGCGCGGTCGTCGCGATCGCCTCGGTCGTGCTCGCGGTGATGTACGGGCAGACCCGCATCCTGATGTCGATGTCCCGGGACGGGCTGATCCCGCGGGTCTTCGAGCGGGTCTCGCCGCGCACGGCGACGCCGGTCGCCAACACCTGGATCGTGGCGGTCGTCTTCGCGGTCCCGGCGGCCTTCGCCTCGCTCGACGTGGTGGTGAACCTGACGACCATCGGCACGCTGGCCACCATGGTCGCGGTGAACATCGCGGTGATCGTGCTGCGGCGCCGCAATCCGGAGGTGCGGGGCTCGTTCCGGGTACCGCTCTATCCGCTGAGCCCGCTCCTGGGCGTCGGCTTCTGCGTGTACCTGATGTACGGGACGGGCTGGCGGACCTGGATCCAGTTCGCGGTCTTCCTGATGGCCGGCGCGGCGGTGTACGCCTTCTACGGCCGCAGCCGTTCCCGGCTGGCCGGCGTCGGCGCGACCGGCTGAGGCCGCGGCGGGCCGGGGCCTTCGGCTTCAGGCCGGCTCCGGGGCGGCGCTCAGCTCTGAGGCGTGAGGGACGGCAGCGTGAACCACACCGCCTTGCCGTGCTCCGTCGTGCGGTGTCCGCAGGACGAGCTGAGCGTACGGATCAGCAGCAGGCCCCGGCCGTGTTCCTGCCAGGGGTCCGGCTCGCTGTCGGGCCGGGGGAAGGACAGGCCGCCCGGCGGGGCGGGATCGCGGTCGTGCACCTCGACCTGGCAGCCGGTCGGCAGGAGCTCCACCACCAGCTCGATGGGCTCGTCGCTCCGGGTGTGCTCGACCGCGTTGGCGACCAGCTCCGCGGTGAGGAGCTCGGCGGTGTCGGTGTCGGCCGGCGCGTCGATGTCCGCGAGTGCGGTACGGATCAGGGCGCGGGCGATCGGTACGGCCGCGGTCGAATGCGGCAGCGCGATCCGCCAGGAGGCGGGGAAGGGGACATCGGTGGGCACGGCATGGTTTCCGTTCCGGGGTTCGGGGTCAGGTGCGGTCGCCCGCGTGGGGTGCGGGACTCTCTGGCGGTCAAGACTTCTCGGTTTCAACCTTACGAACCGCAACGACACAGACAAGGGACTGCCGACCGGTATCAAAGGGACGTTGGCCACTGGGTCCTCACGTTCCGCATATCGCGTGCTCGTGACGGAAGTCACGTACGAGTGATAAGTTCGGGGGCAGGTAGCAGCCCGACGGCTGAAGGGGAGCCCCCTCCATGAGCCCGTTTCCCAGCTCCGCCCCGCACACGGACGACTGGCGCCATCTGCGGCTGACGACGGACGACGGGGTTGCCACCGTCACGCTCGCCCGGCCCGAGAAACTCAACGCGCTCACCTTCGGCGCCTATGCCGACCTGCGCGATCTGCTCGCCGAACTCTCCCGCGAACGCAGCGTGCGCGCTCTGGTGCTCGCGGGGGAAGGCCGCGGATTCTGCTCCGGCGGAGACGTCGACGACATCATCGGCGCGACGCTCGCCATGGACACCGCCCAGCTCCTCGATTTCAACCGCATGACCGGGCAGGTGGTGCGGGCCCTCCGTGAGACCCCCTTCCCCGTCATCGCCGCCGTACACGGGGTGGCCGCGGGCGCGGGGGCGGTTCTCGCGCTGGCCGCCGACTTCCGGATCGCCGATCCGTCGGCCCGGTTCGCCTTCCTCTTCACCAAGGTCGGCCTCTCCGGCGGCGACATGGGCGCCGCCTACCTGCTGCCACGTGTCGTCGGCCTCGGCCATGCCACCCGGCTGCTGATGCTCGGCGAACCGGTCCGGGCACCCGAAGCGGAACGCATCGGTCTGATCAGCGAGCTGACCGAAGAGGGCCACGCGGACGTACGGGCGGCGGCGCTCGCCCGCCGCCTCGCCGACGGACCCGCCCTCGCCCTCGCCCAGACCAAGGCACTGCTCACCGCCGAACTCGACATGCCGCTCGCCGCCGCGGTCGAGATGGACGCCGCCACCCAGGCCCTGCTGATGCACGGCGACGACTACGCGGAATTCCATGCCGCCTTCACCGAGAAGCGGCCCCCGAAGTGGCGGGGCAGGTAGCGCGATGCCCTCCGACGCGGCAACAGCCGAAGCGGCAGCAGCCGTCGCGGCCCGGACGGACGCGGCAGCGGCCGACGCGGCCCGGACCGGCGTGCGGCGCATCGCGGTCATCGGCGGCGGCCCCGGCGGGCTCTACGCCGCGGCCCTGCTCAAGCGGCTCGACCCGGAGCGCGAGATCACCGTCTGGGAGCGCAACGCCCCCGAGGACACCTTCGGCTTCGGCGTCGTCCTCTCCGACGAGACCCTCGGCGGCATCGAGCATGCCGACCCCGTCGTGTACCGGGCCCTCGGGGACGAATTCGTCCGGTGGGACGACATCGACATCGTCCACCGGGGCGTCACCCAGACGTCCGGCGGCCACGGCTTCGCCGCGCTGGGCCGGCGCAGGCTGCTGCGGATACTGCAGGAGCGCTGCGAATCCCTCGGCGTACGCCTCCGCTTCCGCACCGAGGCCCCGCCCGCCGCCGAACTGGCCGCCACCCACGACCTGGTGATCGCCGCCGACGGGGTGCACAGCCTCACCCGCGCCGCCCACGCCGACACCTTCGGCCCCCGCCTCACCACCCACCGCTGCCGCTACATCTGGCTCGCCGCCGACTTCGCCCTCGACGCCTTCCGCTTCGAGACCGCCGAGACCGCCTACGGGGTGATGCAGCTGCACGGCTACCCCTTCTCGGCCGACGCCTCCACCGTCATCGTCGAGATGCGCGAGGAGGTCTGGCGGGCCGCCGGATTCGACACCTGCGAGGTCGAGCACTCCACGCTGCGCTGCGCCAAGATCTTCACCGAGGCGCTCGGCGGCCGGCCACTGCGTTCCAACAACTCCTCCTGGCTCACCTTCCGCACCGTCGTCAACGCCCACTGGTCGCACGGCAACACGGTCCTCATCGGCGACGCCGCCCACACCGCGCACTTCTCCATCGGCTCCGGCACCAAACTCGCCGTCGAGGACGCCCTGGCCCTCGCCGCCTGCATCGAGGAACAGCCCGACCTGCCGCGCGCCCTGTCCGCGTACGAGGCAGAGCGCCGCCCGGTCGTCGAATCGACCCAGCGGGCCGCCGCGGCCAGCCTGCGCTGGTTCGAGGAGCTCGCCACCTACGTCGACCAGCCGCCCCGCCAGTTCGCCTTCAACCTCCTCACCCGCAGCCGCCGCGTCACCCACGACAATCTGCGGCTGCGCGACGCCTCCTTCACCGCCGCCGCCGAGACGGAGTTCGGCTGCCCGCCGGGCATCCCGCCGATGTTCACCCCGCTGCGGCTGCGCGGCCTCGAACTCCGCAACCGCGTCGTCGTGTCACCCATGGACATGTACTCGGCCGTCGACGGCGTCCCCGGCGACTTCCACCTCGTCCACCTGGGCGCACGCGCGCTCGGCGGCGCCGGACTCGTCATGACGGAGATGGTGTGCGTCAGCGCCGAGGGCCGCATCACCCCCGGCTGCACCGGGCTCTACACCGCCGAACAGGCCGCCGCCTGGACCCGGATCACCGACTTCGTCCACACGGGGGCGCCCGGCACGGCCATCGGCGTGCAGCTCGGGCACTCCGGGCGCAAGGGCTCCACCAGGCTGATGTGGGAGGGCATCGACCAGCCCCTCGACCACGGCAACTGGCCGCTCACCGCCGCCTCCCCGATCCCGTACGCGGCCGGCGTCAGCCAGGTCCCGCACGCCCTGGACCGGTCCGGACTCGACGCAGTGCGCGAGCAGTTCGCGGCAGCGGCCCGGCGCGCCGACCACTGCGGCTTCGACCTGCTCGAACTGCACTGCGCCCACGGCTATCTGCTCTCCGGCTTCCTCTCGCCGCTCACCAACCACCGCACCGACGAGTACGGCGGACCGCTGAGCAACCGGCTCCGCTTCCCCCTCGAAGTCTTCGACGCGGTCCGCGCCGACTGGCCCGACGACCGGCCCATGACCGTCCGGATCTCCGCCACCGACTGGGCCGACGGCGGCACCACGGCCGAGGACGCCGTCGAGATCGCCCGTGCCTTCGTCGCCCACGGGGCCGACGCCATCGACGTCTCCACCGGCCAGGTCGTCCCCGACGAGCACCCCGAGTACGGCCGCTCCTACCAGACCCCGTACGCCGACCGGATCCGCAACACCCTGTGCGTGCCCGTCATCGCGGTCGGCGCGATCTCCTCCTGGGACGACGTCAACTCCCTGCTGCTCGCCGGCCGGGCCGACCTCTGCGCCCTGGCCCGCCCCCACCTCTACGACCCGCAGTGGACGCTGCACGCGGCGGCCGAGCAGGGCTACGAAGGGCCGGGCGCGCCCTGGCCGCTCCCGTACCGCGCGGGCAGCCGCACCCCGCCGACGGGCCGCACGGACGCGCCGAAGCCGCGGCTCACCCTGGAGTGACAAGCAGACACTCGTGGCACAGACACCCCGGCGGATGCGGGGCCGCGTGGTGCGCGTGCCGCTCCTCCCGGGCGATCCGCTCCAGCAGCGCGGCCAGCTCCGCGGCCTCCTCCCGCGTGCCGAAGCCCCCGCCGCCGCACCGCTTCAGCACCGCCGGGGTGTACACCAACCGCGCCCGGAAGGTGTGCAGATGACGGACCCCGGTGTCGATGGTGATCCAGTGACCGGTGTGCCGCCCGTGCCCCACCGTGGTCAGCTGCTGGTGCCCCATCCCCGGATAGGTGCCGACGACGTACACCTTCGCGCCACCCCGGTACGCCTTCGTGCCCGGCCGCAGCTCCTGGCCGAGATCCCCGTACCGCCGCCACAGCACCACGTTCGCGGCGACCAGCCAGACCGGCTCGGGCGTCCCGCTCACCGCTCCGCCACGCTGATCAGCAGCCGGTCCGAGACCGCCCGGTAGCCGATGCGCCGGTACACGCCGTTGCTGGTGGGGTTCGCGAGGTCGGTGAAGAGCAGCACCTCCCGCGCACCCGCCTCCCGCGCGGCCCGGCTGATCTCCGCCGTCACCGCGGCCGCGTAGCCCCGGCCACGGTGGACCGGCGGGGTGTAGACCGAGGAGACCCGGACCATGCCGGCGATCCGGCGCGAGACCCCCGCCATCGACACCGGGACGCCGTCGTGCTCCCAGAGCGTCAGCCCGTTGGAGGCGATGCGCTCGTCGACCAGCCGCTCGGCGTGGGTGCCGGGCTGGCCGGTCCCTTCGGCGAAGGCGCGGACCCAGCGCACCAGCAGCTCCCGGTCGGCGAGGGCCGCGGTCCTGGGCCGTCCCGGCGGGGCCGGTGAGGGCGGTATCAGCGTCGCCAGCCGGTAGAGCCGCTGTTCCTCGTCGACCCGGTGACCGGGCCAGCCGGCGGCGATCCGCTCGGCGGTGGCCCGGTCGGCGTTGATCCGGGTCAGCGGGAGCGCGGCGGCCAGCGGACCGACCGCGTCCGGGGCGACGGATCCCAGCAGGGGAGGGTGCGGCGGGGTCTGCACCAGCGTCCCCGCGACCTCGCCGTCCGCGCCGCGCCACCAGCCGAGCAGCGGGGCGGCGTCGCCGTAGGCGTGCGGGCCGTGGAGCCGCAGGGTCTCGGTGACGGTCAGGACCAGGGTGTTCTCGGCGGGGCGGGCGGCCAGCGAGGCGCCGGCCGCGTCGAGGAAGACATCGACGTCATCGGTGAAGGTCCAGGGCATGGTTCATACTGCCGGGTGCGCGGGGAGCGCGGCACCCGCATTTCCGGGCCGGTGTACGCGGCGCCCGGTTCAGCCCTCCCGCAGCCGGAAGCGCTGGAGCTTGCCGGTGGCGGTGCGGGGGAGGGCGGGCAGGAACTCGATGACGCGGGGGCACTTGTGCGGGGCCAGTTCGGTCTTCATGTACGCGCGCAGTTCGTCGGCCGCCGTCTCGGCGCCGTCGCGCAGCACCACGTACGCCACCACGATCTGGCCGCGCAGCTCGTCCGCCCGGCCCACCACCGCCGCCTCGGCCACCGACGGGTGGTGCAGCAGGGCGTCCTCGACCTCGGGGCCCGCGATGTTGTAGCCGGAAGAGATGATCATGTCGTCGGCGCGGGCCACGTAACGGAAGTAGCCGTCCGGATCGCGTACGTAGGTGTCCCCGGTGAGGTTCCAGCCGTGTGCCACGTAGTCCCGCTGGCGCTCGTCGGCGAGATAGCGGCAGCCGACCGGGCCGCGTACCGCGAGCAGTCCGGGCTCGCCGTCCGGCACCGGGCGGCCGTCCCGGTCCAGCACCCGGGCCTGCCAGCCGGGGACGGGGACTCCGGTGGTGCCGGGGCGGATCGCGTCGTCGGCGGCCGAGATGAAGATGTGCAGCAGCTCGGTGGCGCCGATGCCGTTGATGATGCGCAGCCCGGTCCGCTCGTGCCACGAACGCCAGGTGGCGACCGGGAGGTTCTCCCCGGCCGAGACGCAGCGCCGCAGCGCGCTGACGTCGTGGTGGTCCATGTGGTCGAGCATCACGCGGTAGGCCGTCGGCGCGGTGAACAGCACCGAGACGCGGTGGGCGGCCAGCGCGGGCAGCAACTGCGCCGGGCCGGACTGTTCGAGCAGCAGGGCACTGGCACCGGCCCGCAGCGGGAAGACCACCAGACCGCCTAGGCCGAAGGTGAAGCCGAGCGGCGGGCTGCCCGCGAACACGTCGTCGGGGGTGGGCCGCAGGACATGGGCCGAGAAGGTGTCGGCGATGGCGAGCACATCCCGGTGGAAGTGCATGCAGCCCTTCGGGCGTCCGGTGGTGCCCGAGGTGAACGCGATCAGCGCGACGTCGTCCGCCGCCGTCCGCACGGCCTCGTACGGCCCGGTCCTGGCCTCGGCCAGGCGCAGCAGATCGTCCGGGGCGTCACCTCCGTACGGTGTGATCCGCAGCCCCGGCACCTCGGCCTTCACCAGGTCGTCGACCGCCCGGGAGTCGCACAGCGCGTGACTCACCCGGGCGATGGAACAGATGGTGGAGAGTTCGGCGGACCGCTGCCGGTCCAGCACGGTGACGGCGATCGCGCCGGCCTTCAGCACCGCGAGCCAGCAGGCGGCCAGAAGAGGGGTGGTGGGGCCGCGCAGCAGCACCCGGTTGCCGGGCACGACCCCCAGGTCGGAGGTGAGGACATGGGCGATCCGGTCCACCCGCTCGCGCAGCTCCCGGTAGCTCCAGACCGTGCCGTCCGAGGTGCGGAAGGCGGGGCGGTCGGGGCCGAAGCGGTCGGCCGTACGGTCCAGCAGTTCCGCCGCGCAGTTGAGGCGGTCCGGGTACTGCAGCTCGGGAAGGCCGAAGAGCAGTTCCGGCCACTGGTCCTTCGGCGGCAGGTGCTCCCTGGCGAAGGTGTCGACGTGCGCTGAGGTCTTCGGGTCCATGACGGCTCGCCCCCTTGTCGCCTCTGGAGCGTATCGTTTGGGTGACGGTAGTCAACGGTCCGCGATAGAGCGGGTGGACGGGAAATCGGGCGGACGGGACGCGGGACATCGAACGGACGGGAGAACGGGCAGGAACACGGACGGGAAAAACGGGAACGAGAGACCGGGAAGACGAGACGCGACCAGAGAGGCGCCCGTATGACGGCATTCTCACTCGATCCGGCACAGACCGCCTGGTGTGAAGAGCTAAGAACCCTCGCCGAACAGCAACTGCGCCCCCTCGCGGAGAAGGGCGCCCCCGGCCACGTCAACCGCCCCCTGATCGCTGCACTGGGCGAGACGGGGCTGCTCGACCGGCTGCTGAGCTCGGGCGCCCTCGACCTCTGCCTGCTCCGCGAGTCCCTGGCCCGCGGCTGCACCGAGGCCGAGACCGCGCTCGCCCTCCAGGGCCTCGGCACCCACCCCCTGCTCCGGGCGGGCACCCCGGCCCACCGCGAACGCTGGCTCCCCGAGGTGCGGGCCGGCCGCGCCGTCGCCGCCTTCGCGCTCAGCGAACCGGGCGCGGGCTCCGACGCGGCGGCCCTCGCCCTGAGCGCCGCACCCACCCCCGGCGGCTGGCGGCTGACCGGCGAGAAGTGCTGGATCTCCAACGCCCCCGAGGCCGACTTCTACACCGTGTTCGCCCGCACGACCCCGGGCGCCGGCTCCCGGGGCGTCACCGCGTTCCTGGTCCCCGCCGACCGACCCGGACTCACCGGCACCGCCCTCGACATGCTCTCGCCGCACCCCATCGGGGCCCTGGCCTTCGACGGAGTCCCGGTCACCCCCGACGACGTGCTCGGCGAACCCGACCGGGGCTTCCGGGTCGCCATGGACACCCTCAACCTGTTCCGCCCCAGCGTCGGCGCGTTCGCCGTCGGCATGGCCCGCGCCGCCCTGGACGCCACAGTGGAACACACCGCCCACCGCACCGCGTTCGGCGGCCCGCTGAAGGACCTTCAGGCCGTCTCCCACCAGGTCGCCGAGATGGCCACCCGGACCGAGGCCGCCCGGCTCCTGGTGTTCGCGGCAGCCGCCGGATACGACGCGGGGGAATCCGGCGTGCCGCGCCGGGCCGCCATGGCGAAGCTGTACGCCACCGAGACCGCGCAGTACGTCGTCGACACCGCCGTCCAGCTGCACGGCGCCCGCGCCCTGCGCCGCGGCCACCTCCTGGAACACCTCTACCGGGAGGTCCGCGCGCCACGGATCTACGAGGGCGCCAGCGAGGTCCAGCGCACGATCATCGCCAAGGAGCTGTACGCGACCCGGGAGGCGTCCGCATGAGTCCGGTCCACCGGATCAACCCCGTCGACCTGTCACCGCCCACGGGCTTCTCGCACGCCGTTACGGCCACCGGCAGCCAACTCGTCTTCCTGGCCGGGCAGACCTCCCTCGACGAGGACGGCAAGATCGTCGGCGACGGCCTGCCCCAGCAGTTCGCCACCGCGCTCACCAATCTGCTCACCGCCCTGCGCGCGGCGGGCGGCGCCCCGGCGGACCTCGCCAGGGTCACCGTGTACGCCACCGATGTGGCCGACTACCGCGAACGGTCCGCCGAACTGGGCCGGATCTGGCGGCGGCTGGCGGGCCGCGACTACCCGGCGATGGCGGTCATCGGCGTGGCCAGGCTCTGGGACGAACAGGCCCTGGTCGAGATCGACGGGGTGGCGGTACTGCCCTGAACGCACCGTACGGGCCCGGTGATCCGGGCCCGTACGGGTTCAACGACGTGCATCGGCACCGGTCAGTACGGCTTCACCAGCACGTGCGCCGCGCCCGGGATGCCGACCTTCAGCAGATCGTCCTCCTCGGGCGTCGTCTCGTTGCCCGTCTCCTGCTTGAGCACCGCACGCGACATGGCCTGCACCCACATGGCCCGGGGGCGGCGGCGCGCCTCCCACGCTTCGAGAGCCGCGGCCACGTCGGACCCGTCGTCCAGCGACTCGGCGAGCACCAGCGCGTCCTCGACGGCCATCGCCGCGCCCTGCGCGATGTGCGGGGTCGAGGCGTGCGCGGCGTCACCGGCCAGGACCACCCGGCCGACGTGCCACGGCTCCTCGACCGTCACCTGGGAGATCCGCGAGTACACCACCGAGGCCGGGTCGGTGACGGTGGCGAGCGCCTCGGCGACCGGTCCGGAGAACATCGCGAGGCGCTCCGTGAGCTGCTCGTGGGCCCGCTCCGGGTCCGGCCGGAAGTCCTCGGACTCCGCGAACACCGCGCCCAGGTACATCAGTTCCTCGGTGATCGGGGTGAGCAGCGCCTTCGCGTCCTTGCCCGCGGTGCCCATCACCACGCCCCGCACCTGCGGCTGCCTGGGCACCGTCACCCGCCAGTTCGCGAAGCCGGTGTACTCGGGGGTGTAGCGGTCCCCGTAGAGCCGGGTGCGCAGCGGCGAACCGATGCCGTCGAAGCCGGCCACCAGGTCCCAGCGGCCCGAGGAGCCGTCGGACAGGGTGACGTCCACGCCGGAGCCGTCGTCGGTCAGCTCGGTGATGGTGGTGCCGAAGCGGATCTGCGCACCCGCGGCGACGGCGGCGGAGTTCAGCACCTGGGCCAGGGCGGGGCGCGGGATGCCGTTGTTGGAGGGGGCGTCGCCCATCCGCGGCTGGGGTATCTCGGCCAGAGTGTTGCCGGCCGGGTCGGCGATGGTCAGGATCTCCCACTCGAAGCCCGCCGCCAGGCAGTCGTCCAGGACCCCGATCTCCCGCATGACGTGGAGGGCGTTGGACGGCTGGATGATCCCGACGCCGAGCGCGTCCACCTCGTCGCGGAGCTCGGCGATCTCGACGGTGTGGCCGCGCCGGGCCAGTGCGGTGGCGAGCGTGAGCCCGCCGATGCCGCCGCCGTGAATCAGGACGCGCAGGGGTGTTGCCATCTCAGGTGTCTCCAGAGCGAGAAAGGTGCAGAGAGTTACGGGGGAGCGGACGGTCAGCCGGCCGCGACGGGCAGGCTCATCAGGTGGTCCACCAGAGCCAGCAGCACATCCCGGCCGAACGGCCGTTCGCGGACATCACCGATCAGCAGCGGCACGTGCGGGTCGAGGTCGAGGGCGGCCCTGATCTCGTCCGGCGTACGGGTGTTGTGGCCGTGGAAGCAGTTGATCGCCACCACGAACGGGATGTCCCGGCTCTCGTAGAAGTCGATCGAGGCGAAGCTCGTCTCCAGCCTGCGGGTGTCGGCGATCACCACGCCGCCGAGCGCCCCGTTGACCAGGTCGTTCCACATGAACCAGAAGCGTTCCTGGCCCGGGGTGCCGAAGAGGTAGACCACCAGCTCGGGACTGACCGTGATACGGCCGAAGTCCAGCGCCACGGTGGTGGTGTCCTTCTGGCCGACACCGGCCAGGTCGTCGACCCCGATGCTGGCCTTGGTGAGGTACTCCTCGGTGCGCAGCGGTGCGACCTCGCTGACCGCGCCCACCAGGGTGGTCTTGCCGACGCCGAAGCCTCCGGCGATGAGTATCTTGACGGCGGCGGGGGCCGCCTGACTGCTTGTCATCTTGGTTCAGAGTCTCCGGAGTCCGTCTCGAACGGCGGCCAGCAGGCCCATGTCGCGGCCACCGGCCACCCGCGCCACCGAGAGCGGGGCGCGGGCGAGCAGCAGGCCCTGGGCGACGAGGTCGGCCAGCAGGATCTTGGTCACCGACACCGGGAGGCCGAGGTCGGAGGCGACTTCGGCGACCGCGGCCGGGCGGCGGCAGCGGTCCAGGATCATCCGGTGCTCCGGCTGGAGCCGTCCGGGCCGCACCGGCGCACCGTGCTCGTCCCGGGGGTCCTGCGCGGTAGTGAGCACGGTGATCAGGCTGAAGTCGTCCCGCTCGGGAGCGGTCCGGCCCCGGGTGATGGTGTACGGGCGCACCATCGTGCCCGCCCCGTCCTCCTCGGCCTCGTCCTCCCAGTGCGGGGTCACGCGCGCTGCCCGTCCCCGGTACCGAAGGCGTCGAACTCGCCGCGGGCCGGCGTGGTGAGCTTCTGGCCGACCTGCTGCACCAGGTTGTGCATGGCGAGCGACATGATCTCGGCGTCCACCTCCTGGGAGGCGATCACGGCCAGGTGGGTGCCCTGGGCGGCCGCGATGATGAAGAGCCAGAGGTCGTTCAGCTCGACGATGACCTGGTGCACGCCGCCGCCGTTGAAGAGCTGGCCGACGCCGCGGGCCAGGCTCTGCTGGCCGGTGCAGATGGCGGCCAGCCGCTCGGCGTCGGCGCGGTCGATGGTGCGCGAGTGGCTCACCACGAGCCCGTCGTCGGACAGCAGGACTGCGTTCTGGGTCTCGGCCACCGAGTCCACCAGGCCGTCGAGCAGCCAGTCGAGATCCTGGTGGGTGGCGGTTGTGCGTGTCATGGCCGTTCTTCTCTCGTGGGGAGCGGGATGGCTGGCGGTGCAGGCTGCTTCGGCGTCTCGTCGGTCGCGCGGGCGGCGCGGGACCGGCGCTGGAACGCCCCGATCGCGGCGCCGGCCCGGCGCGGCGCCGGCCGCGGCTGCGGGTTCTCGGACGGGCTCGGCGGCCGCGGTGCGGCGGGCCGGGAGGCCGCCGGGTCGAGCCGCAGCTCGTCGGCCAGGCTGGCCTGCCGTACCCGGCGCGGCAACGGGGGTTCCGTACCGGGCGCGGGAAGGGCGGGCCGGTCGGATCCGTGCCCCGCGTCCTGGGCGCGGACGGCCGCGACGTCCGGCGGGGCCGGGTGGTCGGGCTCCGGAACCGGCAGCCGGGCGGGCCGGCCGCTCTCCGGCTCGGACTGCCGGGGCGCGGGAATCGCGAGGGGCGCGCGGCCCGTCCCGGGGGCGGTGGAGTACGGAGCCGCGTACGGCTGCGGAGCCGCGTACGGTTCGGCGGGCGCCGCGAACGGCGGCCGGTCGCCGGGGAATTCGCCCTGGGATGCCGGGTACGAGGGCTGGTCGCCGGGGAATTCGCCCTGGGGCGCCGGGTAGGACGGCCGGTCACCCGGGAACTCGCCCTGGGGCGCCGGGTAGGACGGCCGGTCACCCGGGAACTCGCCTTCGGGCGCCGGGTACGGCGGCTGGTCCACCGGGTACTGGCCGGCGGCCGTCATGTACGGCTGTTCGGCCTGGCCGTACGGGTTCTCCTGCGTGGCGTACGGCGCGGCCGGCGCGGCGTACGGCTGCTCCGGCTCCGGTTGCGGCCGGTACGGCTCCTGCTCCGGGGCCGGGTAGGGCTGTTCGGCGGCCGGGTACGGCTGCTCGGTGGTGGTGTACGGGGCGCCCGCCGTGTGCAGCGCGGTGACCCCGGCCAGCGCCTGGCCCTGTACGCGGGTGGGCAGCGCGCCATCGGCCGCGGGGGCCGAAGGGGCCGCGGGAGCGGCGGCGGGGGCGTCGGCCGCGGGGGCCGGCACGCCGACCGGACCGGTCCGCGGTTTGGGGACGGTCAGCTCGTCGGGGACGAGCAGGACCACGCGGGTACCGCCGTACGCGGAGGAGCGGAACTCCACCCGCAGGCCGTGCTGGTCCGCGAGGCGCGCGATCACGTACAGACCGAGACGGATGTCGTCGGAGTGGGCGAGCACGTCCATCCGGGGCGGCCGGACCATCAGTTCGTTGGCCGCCGCCAACTGGTCCTCCTCCATCCCGAGTCCGCGGTCCTCGACCTCGATGGCCAGACCCCGGCTCACCTTCGCGGCCCTGACCTCGACCGGGCTCGGCGGCCGGGAGAAGCTGAGCGCGTTCTCGATCAGCTCGGCGAGCACGTGGGAGACCGGGCCCACGGCCCGCTCCGACAGCCACGGGCTGCCGTCCAGGTCCAGCACCACGCGGCGGTAGTCCTGCACCTCGCCCTGGGCGGAACGCATCACGTCCAGCAGCGGAACCGGCTTGCGCCAGCGCCGGTGCGGGGAACCGCCCGCGAGGATCACCAGGTTCTCCTCGTACCGCCGCAGTCGGGCCGTGAGGTGGTCCAGGTCGAAGAGACCGTCCAGCACCTCGGGGTCCTCGTGCTTGCGCTCCAGCTCGTCCAGCTTCTTCAGCTGCTGGCCGATCAACTGCTGGGTACGGCGGGCGATGCGCTGGAGCAGCCGCTCGAAGCCCCGGTGCTGGTCGGCCTGTTTGACGGCCGCCGCCAGCGCACTGGTGCGCGCCAGGTTGAGCGCGTCGCCGAGCTGGGTCAGCTCGTCGCTCCGGCTGCCCTTGCTGTCGGACTCGATGGCCCGCGCCTCGGCCTCGACATCGATCCGCTCGCCCTGGGCGAGCCGCTCGACGACGTCCGGCAGGGCCTTCTCCAGCTCCTCGGCCCGCTCCTGGAGGCCGCTGATCCGGCGGCGGAGGTTGCGGGTGAGGCGCCAGGTGGTCCAGATGACCGCGATCACGGCCACCAGGCCGACGACCGTGGTCAGCACCATCTTGAACAGCAGCGACATGACGCTGCCCTTGCCCTCCTCGACCACACTGGCGGTGCGGCGCTCAAGGAGCTTCTCGATCTGTGGGCCGAGCTCGTCCATCGCCCCGCGCCAGGTCTTCTCCCGGGCACCGAGGTCGACGAACCCGTCCGCGTCGGCCTTGGCCGGGCGCAGCACGTCGCTCTCCACCTGCGTCTTGGCCTTCCAGGCGGCACTGTGGGTGATCTCCTCCCACATGGCCTTGTCGTCCGGGGGCAGTTGGGGAACGACCTTGGTGGAGTACTGGAGTTCCTGGCCGGAAACAGCCTCCCGGACCTGCTTCAGGTCCTCGGTGCTCAGCTTCCCCTCGGGCCAGCCGCGCGCCAGCAGGGCGTCCGAGCGGGAGATCATCTCCTTGGTCCAGAACAGGTCCACCAGCGGCTGCGAGAGCGTGGTGATCCGGCCGTTGTCGACATGGCTGAGCGCCGCGAAGAGCTGGAGGTCGACCGCGATCAGGTCCGTGTAGTAGCCGTACACGGCCTTCTGCTGGTCGTTGCCGCCGTCGTCGACGAGGGCGCGCTGGGCCGGCAGCTGGTTGATGGCCGCGCGGGCCCTGCCGACCGCGTCGCGGACCTCGGCGGGCGCGTCGTCGGTCGCCACGTCGGAGAGCGTCTGGAAGCTCTTGACGGCTTCGTCGGTCAGCTTGCGCTGCTGCCGGAGCTCTTCGGTGGCGCCCTTGTGCCGGGCGAGCGCCTCGGCGCTGAGCCGGCGCTCCGCCTGGAGGTTGTAGTACACGATGTTGGACGGCTGGCCGGCCTTCTGCGCCAGCTGCCCCTGAGCGGCCTGGCGTTGGAAGTCCAGCAGGGTCTGACCACTGGTGACGGCCCAGAGGGCGGCCAGTGCGACGCCGGGAACGATGGCCAGAACGAGCAGGGCTGTCCGCAGCGACATGGTGGTCGATTCGGTCCGCCGTGAGGCGCGCGTGCGCAGGGCGTGCTCCTTGATGATGCCAGCCTCGGGACTGGTCAAATCCGTTGAGAACTTCGACAGATAGATATTAGTCACAGTGAAAAAATGAAAAGAAAGCGGGCTCACAGGTGCATCACTGATCACGCACATCTCCACCACCGTGCTCCGGACGGGCCGGTTCGCCCCGGTCCGAGCAGCGGGCCGGGAGGTCCGGGCGAACTCACCGCGCGGCGACGGGCGCGGCGCGCCGTACGGGTGAGGTGCGGTCGGGGATATATCTGTATTGGGTGCTATTTGCCCGTTATGTATCGCCCACGCCCGGGACGCCCGTCCACGGCGGGCGCGGAACGCCCCCCGGGGCCGTATGACCGCGCTCATCGTCTGCCACTTCGTCCTGGCCGCCTTCGCGCGACCACTGGTACGGGCGCTGGGCAGACGCGCCTTCGTCGTCCTCGCGCTGCCACCGGCCGCCGCCACCGTGTGGGCGGCCACGCAGTGGAACACCGCGGCGTCCGGCTCCGCGGTCACCTGGACGTGGCGGTGGATGCCGGCGTACGACGTCACCGTCGCGCTGCGGTTCGACGCGCTCGCCGAGCTGATGGTGCTGCTCGCGGCCGGAATCGGCACGCTCGTCCTGCTCTACTGCGCCTCGTACTTCACCGACGGGACCCCGCAACTGGCCGGATTCGCCGGTAATCTCCTGGCGTTCGCGGGCGCCATGCTCGCCCTCGTCCTCGCCGACGACCTGATCTCGCTCTATGTGTTCTGGGAGCTGACCACGGTCTTCTCGTTCCTGCTGATCGGGTACGACAGCGAGCAGAAACACAGCCGCCGCTCCGCGCTCCAGGCACTCACCGTGACCACCCTCGGTGGCCTCGCGATGCTCGTCGGCTTCCTGATCATCGGTCAGTCGGCGGGCACCTACCGCATCTCGGCCATCCTCGCCGACCCGCCCCGGGCGGGCCTCGCCGTCTCCGTCGCGGTGGTGCTGATCCTGTGCGGGGCCCTGTCGAAGTCGGCGATCTGGCCGTTCAGCCTCTGGCTGCCGAACGCCATGGCCGCACCCACCCCCGTCAGCGCCTATCTCCACGCCGCCGCGATGGTGAAGGCCGGGGTCTATCTGGTCGCGCGGCTCGCGCCCGGCTTCGCCGACGTGCCCGTCTGGCGGCCCGTCGTGATCGTCCTCGGCGCCGCGACCATGCTGCTCGGCGGCTGGCGGGCGCTGCGCCTGAACGACCTCAAACTCGTCCTCGCCTACGGCACCGTCAGCCAGCTCGGCTTCCTCACCCTGCTCGCCGGGACCGGCAACCGGGACACCGCGCTGGCCGCCGCCGTCATGATCCTGGGTCACGCACTGTTCAAGGCCCCGCTGTTCCTCGTCACCGGCATCGTCGACCACGCGGCCGGCACCCGTGATCTGCGCAGACTCTCCGGCGTCGGCCGGGCCCTGCCGCACGTCTGCACGGTCGCGATGCTCGCCGCCGCGTCCATGGCGGCCCTGCCCCCACTGCTCGGATTCGCCGCCAAGGAGGCCGCGTTCGACGCGCTGCTGCACGGATCGACCGCCGACCGCTGGGCGCTGGGCATCACGGTCGCGGGCTCGGCGCTGACCGTCGCGTACACCCTGCGGTTCGTCTGGGGCGCCTTCTTCCGCAAGCCCGGGGCCGAGGACACCCCGGTGCACCGGGTCGGCTGGGCCTTCCTCGCACCGCCCGCCCTGCTCGCGGCCTGCGGGCTGGTGCTGGGGCCGGGCGTCGGCTGGACCGACCGGCTGTTCGGCGCGTACGCCGACGCCTTCCCGCCGTCCGCGCACCCGTACCACCTCGCGCTCTGGCACGGCTTCGGGACCGCCCTGCTGCTCTCGGCCGTCGCCACCGCGGGCGGTGTGCTGCTCTTCACGGGGCGCACCACCGTGACCCGGCTCTCCCGGCGGATCGCCTGGCCGACCGCCGACAGCGTCTTCGGACATCTGCTGCTCGGCCTGGAACGGTTCTCCCTCCAGCTCACCGGCTTCGTCCAGCGCGGCTCGCTCTCCGTCTACCTCGCCACCACCCTGCTGGTGGTGCTGGCCGGCCAGCTCACCGTCCTCGGCGTGGACCGGCCCTGGCGCGGAGCGGTGGCCCCGCGCGTCTGGGACGTCCCGCTCCAGGGTGCCGTCGCCCTGCTGACCTGCGCGGCGGCGCTCTGCTGCCTCACCGTCCGCCGCCGGATGAAGGCCGTGGTCCTGGCCGGGCTGACCGGATACGGCGCGGCGCTGCTCTTCGTCGTCCAGGGCGGCCCGGACCTGGCGCTCACCCAGTTCTGCGTCGAGACCGTGTCGATGATCGTGTTCGTGCTGGTGCTGCGGCGGATGCCGGTGCACTTCCAGGAGTCGGTCAGCACCTGGCGGCGCGCGGTGCGCATCCCGGTGGCGCTGGCCGCGGCGGCCACGCTCGGCGTGGTGGTGTGGGTCGCCTCGGCAGCCCGCACGGGCGCCCCGGCGGGCGCGGCCATGGTCGAGGAGGTCTCCCACCACGGCCTCAAGGACGTCGTGGCGACCATCCTCGTCGACCTGCGGTCCTGGGACACGATGGGGGAGTCCGCCGTGCTCGCCGCGGCGGCGGTCGGCGTCACGAGCCTGATCTATCTGCACCGCCGGACCGAGGGATCGTCGCTGCGCGAAGAGGTACGGGGACGTACCGCCTGGTCGCTGACGGCACCCGGGATGACGGGGCTGCCGCACGGCGACGAAGGGGCACCGGAGCGCGGCTGGCTCGCGGCCGGCTCGACGCTGGCGCCCGAGCACCGCTCCATCGTCTTCGAGGTCGTGGCCCGGCTGCTCTTCCACCCGGTCCTGGTGCTCTCGGTGTACCTGCTGTTCTGCGCCGAGAACATGCCGGGCGGCGGCTTCGTCGCCGGGCTCGTCGCCGGACTCGCCCTGATCACCCGTTATCTGGCGGGCGGCCGGTTCGAACTGGCCGAGGCCGCCCCGCTCCAGCCCGGACTCTTCACCGGCCTCGGACTGTTCCTCTCCACCGGCGTCGCCCTGCTCGGCCTCGCCGACGGAACGGTCCTGCACGCCTGGACCCACCACGGCCGGCTGCCACTGATCGGCGAGTACCACATCGGCACCCCCATCATCTTCGACTTCGGGGTCTATCTGCTGGTCCTGGGCGTGGTGCTGGACATCGTGCGCGCGCTCGGCGCCAAGATCGACCGCCAGATCGAGCGCGCGGCGGCCGAACAGGCCGCCGCCGCGGGCACCGCCGCACCACCGCGCCCGGCACCCGGCACGGAAGGCACCCCCGGATGACCGTCAGCGTCTCCCTCCTGGCCACCGCCGCGGTGCTCTGCGCGGTCGGCGGCATCCTCATGCTCACCCGCCCGCTCACCCGGATCCTGCTCGGCGCCGTCATCGCCGGCAACGGCATCAACCTGCTCGTCCTCGCCGCGGGGGGCCGGGCCGGCGCGGAACCACTCCTGTACGGCGTCCCGCTGGGACGGGTCACCGACCCGCTGCCGCAGGCGATCGCCCTCACCGCGATCGTCATCACCCTCGCCACCACCGCGTTCCTCCTCGCCATGGCCTACCGCAGCCACCAGCTGACCGGCACCGACGAGGTCCACGACGACCAGGAGGACCGCCGGATCGCGCTGCGCTCCGAAGTACGGGGCGAGCGGGACGAACTGCGCGAGCGGTACCGGGCCACCGACGAAGTCACCGCCGAGGAACGCACCCGGTACCGCGAGGAGCGCCGCAGGCTGCGGGCCCGGCTGCGCGCCGACCGCGCCCTGCAGGCCCGCGGCCGGGACGCCACCGGCGACCTCTGGCACGACGTGCTGGGCGCCGACCCCGAGGACTACGCGGCCCAGCAGGACCGCCCCGACGCCGACCCGGGAGCCACCGGATGAACGCACTCGTCCCCCTGCCGGTGCTGCTGCCGCTCTGCGCCACCGGCCTGAGCCTCGCCTTCGGCACCCGCCTCAAACAGCTCCAGCGCCTCATCAGCGTCGCCGTGCTCACCGCCGTACTGGGGCTCTCCGTCACCCTGATGATCGCCGCCGACATGCGCGGCCCGCTCACCGTCCACCTCGGCGACTTCGCCCCGCCGCTCGGCATCACCCTGGTCGCCGACCGGCTGTCCGGACTGATGCTGACCGTCTCCTCCGCCGTCACCCTCTGCGTGCTGGTCTACTCCCTCGGCCAGGGCATGGCCGACCGGGAGGAGGAGACACCCGTCGCGGTCTTCCACCCCGCCTATCTGATCCTGGTCGCCGGGGTCTCCTGCACCTTCCTCGCCGGCGACCTCGTCAACCTCTACGTCGGCTTCGAGATCATGCTGGTCGCCAGCTTCGTCCTGCTCACCCTCGGCGGCACCGGACCCCGCATCCGCGCGGGCTCCACCTACGTGATCATCTCGCTGTTCTCGTCGATGCTGTTCCTCACCGCCATCGCCATGACGTACGCGGCGACCGGCACCGCGAACTTCGCCCAGCTGGCCGGCCGCCTCGCCGGACTCCCGCTCGGCGTCCAGACCCTGATCCAGGCGATGCTGCTCACCGTCTTCGCCATCAAGGCCGCCGTCTTCCCGCTCGCCGCCTGGCTCCCCGACTCCTACCCGACCGCACCCGCCCCGGTCACCGCCGTCTTCGCCGGTCTGCTCACCAAGGTCGGCGTCTACTGCATGCTGCGCACCGAGACCCTGCTCTTCCCCGGCAACCGGCTCGGCGACCTGCTGATGGCCGCCGCGCTCGCCTCGATGGTCGTCGGGATCCTCGGAGCGGTGGCCCAGACCGACCTGAAACGGCTGCTCTCCTTCACCCTCATCAGCCACATCGGCTACATGGTCTTCGGGATCGGCCTCGCCACCCGGGACGCGTACGGCGGCGCGATCGTCTACGTCGCCCACCACATCACCGTCCAGACCACGCTGTTCCTGGTGGCGGGGCTGATCGAACGCCGGAGCGGCACCACCGAACTCACCCGGATCGGCGGCCTCGCCAAGGCCGCCCCACTGCTCGCCGCCCTCTTCTTCGTACCCGCCATGAACCTGGCCGGCATCCCGCCGCTGTCCGGCTTCATCGGCAAGCTCGGGCTGATGAGGGCCGGTGTCGCCGACGGCGGCGTCTGGGCGTGGATCCTCGTCGTCGGGTCGGCGGTGACCAGCCTCCTCACCCTGTACGTGACGGCCAAGGTCTGGAACCTGGCGTTCTGGCGGGCCGCGCCTCCCGGACAGGCCGCCACCGGCACCGTCCTGGAGGCCGACTCCGACGAGGACGACGACGGAGACGAGGGCCCCGACCGGATTCCCGGCACCGGCGACGAGCCGGTCCGCCCCCGCCACCAGCCCGCCGGGCGGGCCGTCGCGGCCACCCTCCACGGACACGCCGTCACCACCACGACGAAACTGCCCCTGCCGATGACCGGGGCCACCGCGGCGACCGTCGCACTCGGCCTCGCCTTCACCGTGTTCGCGGGCCCCCTGACCTCCTACACCGACCGCGCGGCCGCCGAACTCATCGCGCGGGCCCCCTACGTACAGGCGGTGCTCGGCCGGTGAAACGCCTGCTCAGGCTGTCCTTCCGGAACAAGGACCTGCCGCCCTTCAGCTGTGAGTTCGCCGGTCGCCGACGACGCGTGCTCGACCTCCCGCTCATCGCCTGGCTCACCCTCATCTGGGTGCTGCTCTGGTCCAGCCCGAACCCGGCCAACCTGCTCACCGGCGCGATCGTCGCCGTGGCCGTCTGCCTGGCCTTCCCGCTGCCCCGGGTCGACCTCGGACTGCGCCTGCACCCCTGGGGCATCCTGATGCTCGCCGGATATCTGCTCTACGACATGTACACCTCGGGCGTACGCGTCACCCGGCAGATCTTCGTCGACCACCCGCACCGGGCCGCCGTCATCGCGGTACCACTGCGCTGCCGCTCCGACCTGATGCTCGCGGCCACCGCCGTGGCCGTCTCCAACGTGCCCGGCGGATCGGTCGTCGAGGTACGCCGCGCCACGGCCACCGTCTTCCTGCACGTCCTCGACGCGGACCGGCCCGCCGTGCTCGACGCGGCACGCCGCTCCGTCTGGCGCCTGGAACGGCTGACCGTACGGGCCTTCGGCACCGCGGACGAGATCGCCCGCGTCGCCGCACCATCCCCACCGACCGCACCCGACAGGGAGGCCGACGCATGAGCGTCCCGGAGACCGTCGACCGGGCGCTGCTCACCGCGGCCGTCGTGGTCATCGTCATCGCCGGAGCGGCACTGCTCGAACGCATCCGCCGAGGCCCCTCCATGCTGGACCGCGCCATCTCGCTGGACGTGTGTGCCGCCCTGATCATCGCGGGCCTCGGCGCCAAGTCCGCCTTCGCACGGGACTCGTTCTACTTCCCGATCATGCTGGTGCTGGCCTTCCTGGGGTTCACGGGGTCGGTCGGCATCGCCCGCTTCATCGCCGTACGCGACAGACCGCCGCGACACGGCAAGGACCGGGCAGGGAACGGCACCGAAGGCCCCGAGGGGGAATCGAGGTGAGCGTCTGGCTCCAGATCCTCGACCTGGCCGGCGCGGCCCTGGTCTTCGTCGGCGCGGCGATCTGCCTGCTCGGTGTGATCGGGATGCTGCGGCTGCCGGACGTGCTCTCCCGCAGCCATGCCGCGACCAAACCGCAGACCCTCGGCATGCTCCTGGTCCTCGCCGGGGTCGCCCTGCGGCTGCGCAGCGGCATGGACCTCGCCACCCTCGCGCTGATCGGCTTCTTCCAGCTGATGACCGGTCCCGTCGCCGCCCATCTGGTGGCGCGATCCGCCTACCGGACCGGCCAGATCGACCACGGCGAGCTGCTCTTCGACGAACTGGACGAGCAGCTGACCGAGGAGAACTGACCGGCATCACGGTCCGGCAGAAAGGCCCTGGTCAGGAGTACCCTGGAGTCACCGAGGACAATTCGCGCACCCGCTTTCAGGCCGGTGCCGCTCTCGGCGATCCACAACACCGGGCTGGTCACGACCGGCCCGGAGCAGGGTTCGCGTCATGACCGCGATCATCGAGTACCCGCAGGCGGTCGAAGACCGGGCCCCTTCTTCGTTGCCGCTCCGACTCGTGCTGGCCCCCGCCGGCTCCTCCCCGGCCCTTGTCGACGGTGCGTGGTGGCCCCGCTCCCGCGACCTGACGGCGGAACTGCCGCCGCTGATGGCCGTACTCGATCCGCTCTGGGGCAGGATCACCCGGGTCACCGTCAACCCCACGTTCTGGCCGGTCGTCCCGCGCAAGGTACAGGTCGCCGGGCACCTGGTCCACGTCGGCTGGTTCAAGGCCGAACAGGACCCGCACAAACTCCTGCTGCTCTCCTACACGACCGGTCGCTGGGATCTGCTGGTGATCCCTCCGGGGACCGGCCCGGCCACAGCCGCCCGGCTGATGACTGCGGCCGCCGATCCTCTGCGGGTGCTCACCGCGAGCGGCCTGATGGACGAGGCGGAGTTCTTCCGGATCGCGGCCGAGGCCGACTGGGACTCGACCCGGGAACTGGCCTGGGACTCCGAGGGCGGCCGGGGCGCAGCACCCCGGACGCCGGCACCCCGACGGCCCGTCCACCCGGGAACGGCCCCGGGTCCGCGGACAGGTGGCACCCCATGACCACCGAGTCACGTGACCCGGCACCACTTCTGCTTCTCCAGGACATCGCCGATCAGCCGGTGGTCCCGGGCAGCGCCGTGCTGCGGATGGCGACGACCTCCAGCCGTGACGGGACCTTCGACGGTGCCTGGTGGCCCCGCTCACGGGACATCAGAAGCCAGTTGCCCGACCTGATCGAAGCGCTGACGGCCAGTCTCGGACCCATCGCACGCGTCGGCCTGGACGCGAGTGCCTGGAACGAGGCCCCGGCGCACCTCGTCGTCGGCGACCGCAAGGTCCGCATCGACTGGTCCGCCGTCGACGACAGCACCATGATCATCACCCGCGGCCACCACGACCACTTCGCGTTCCTGGTCATCCCGCCGCAGGCCTCCGCGGCAGCCGCACACACCGCGATGACCATGGCCGTACAGGACGACAACCGCACATCCGCCGAGCAGATACTCGACGCCGCCGGTATCACCCCCGCCCGGCCGGGAGCACCGCGTCGGCGGCCGATGTGACAACGACCCCGGCAATATGCGCCGGGGTCGCCCTTCCGGGCGGTGCACGTGAGCGTGCGCCAACCCACCTTCCAGGGTACTCCCGGGAGAACATTCGCGACATAAGGCGTGAATGGTGCGCACGGGCTCCCGCGTGCGGGAGGCTCCCGCGACTAGCCTCCGCATCATGCTGCGTATCACCGACACCCGCACCGGCCACCTCGTGGAGATCCCCGCCGCACCGCGCCGCCTGCTGCGCAGCTGTGTCCACCTCCCGGCCCTCGGCGCCGGTACGGACGACGGCACCGGCATCGGCCCGCTGCACCTGCGCGTCCCGCTGATCGGTGACGTACTTGCCCGTACCGCGGAACTGAACGGCCTCCAGGTCATCACCGTCCTCACCACCCCCGAGCTGACGCCCGACCGGGCCCGGGCACTGGACCGGGTCATGGCGGTGCTCGGGATCCACCCCCCGACCGTCATCGGCCCCCACCGCCCCGAAGCAGCCCTGGGCGGCCCCGCCGACGTCCATGTGACCGCCGGGGACACCGATCCGGGCGACCTCGCGGACGGCGCCCGCGTCGAAGTGGGCCGGGTGGACACGACTGTGCCGGAACAGGACACCGCCGCCCCCGGGGACAGCACCGCCCCTGCGGACGACACCCCCGCCCCCGCGGACGCCGCCGACCCGGCGGACGACACCCCAGACCCGCTGGCCGTGCGCCTGCTGCTGCTCGGCCGCCCGTACGGAACGCCGGTCACGGTCACCGGCGCCGCGCTCGCCGGGGCCGGACGGACCCTGCGCGACTGGCGCCGCTCGGTCGCCGACTGGGCGCAGCAGCCGTCCAGGCCGATCCCAGCCGACCTGCTGGGGCAGTCGCACGCGGCGCTCGCCGAGGACCTCGACGTCGCCGCCGTGCTGGCGCTGCTGGCCGAGGTGGCGGGACGGTCCGATGTGCCGGCGGGCGCCAAGTTCGAGACCTTCGCCCACCTCGACCGCGTCCTCGGCCTGGACCTCGCCCGCGACGTCGGCCACCAGCGCCCCACGGGTCCGTGAACCGGACGGCCGCGCGAACCCGGTCGGCTGCGGCGTGGCCCGTCGCTCACGCCTCCCGGCCCCGGACGCCGGTGGCGTCGGGGCTCCGGTACGCCGTCGGCGGCCGGCCCAGGAGCTTCTTGAACGCTGCCGTGTAGGCGGCGGGGTTGTCGTAGCCGAGCCGGGTCGCTACGCGTGTGACGGGCGTACCCGCGGCGAGGTGCTGGAGGGAGTGCAGGACACAGGCGCGCTGACGCCACTGCGAGAAGGTCAGCCCGGTGCCGCGCAGGAACAGGCGGGCGAGGGTGCGTTCGCTGATGCTGAGGGCCGCGCACCAGCGCGCGGGCGGGTCGTGGATGTCCGGCTGCTGCAGGAACGCCTCGCACAGGCCGCGCAGCCGTGGATCGGACGGCAGCGGCACATCGAGGGGGAGCGGGGTGAGGTTCCTGAGCTCGTGGAGGATGAGCGCGGCGACCGCGGCGTCGCGGCTGTGCTCGGGGTAGCGCGGCGCCATCTCGACGGCCGCCAGGATCAGTTCCCGGAGCAGGGCGGAGACGTCGACGGCCTGGCAGCGGGACGGGAACCACGGCACGGCGGCGGGCTCGATGTAGAGACTGCGGGTGCTGACGCCCGTCATCGCCACCTGGTGCCTGGTCATGGGCGGGATCAGCACGGCGCGGGCGGTGGGGATCGTCCAGCTGCCGTCCGCCGTCTCGACCCGCATGACGCCGGTGGCCGCGTACAGGACCTGGGCGCGGCGGTGCTCGTGCCATACGAGCAGGTGGTCAGGGGGGTAGTCGGTGCCGATGGCCAGCACCGCACGATCGAGCCGGTCCACCTCCGCGACCGGAATGTTCCGCATGCCGCGAGGCTACCCGGGGCTCGGCGTCGTGTCTGCTGCGCGTAGACAGTGGGCAATTCATCGATTGCCCGCCAGGTCCGGCTCTCCCTAGTGTCGGACCAGTGCTGACCTCCTTCCTCACCCTTCTGTCCCTCGGCTGCCTGACCGGCATCACGACCGTGCTCTTCGGCTTCGGCGGCGGTTTCATCACGGTGCCCGTTGTTTACGGCGTCCTGACCGTGACGGCACGCCCCGGAGCGGACGCGGACGCCATGCACGTGGCCGTGGCGACCTCGGCGGCCGTCATGGTCGTCAACGCCTCGGCGGCGGCCCTGGCCCAGTGGCGCCAGGGCCGGCTGCGCCGCGAGTACGTCTGGCCGCTGGCGGCCTTCATCGCGGCGGGCGCCGTCGCCGGATCGTTCGCGACCACCCTGATCGGCGGCACGGCTCTGAGCCTGCTGTTCGCCGCCTATCTGCTGGTCACGATCGCCGACAGCCTGCTCAGGAAGGGCTTCCTCTCCGTGACACAACGGACCCGCCCGCAGCCCCTGGAACGGCGAACCGTCACCTTCGGCGGCATCGGCATCGGCCTCGTGGCCGCCGGTCTGGGGGTGGGCGGCAGCGTCATGACCGTCCCGCTCCTGCGGCGCAGGGGCCTTCCGATGGCCGAGGCGACCGCCATGGCCAACCCCCTGAGCGTCCCGGTCGCCGTGGCCGCAACCCTCGTCTACGCCCTCGCCCCCACCGCCGCCGCCGGGCCGGGCCAACTCGGCTACGTCGACCTCACCGCGGGCGCCGCCCTGCTCCTCGGCTCGCTTCCCACCATCGCCGCGGCCAGACGCCTCACCGGCCGCGTCCCGGACCGCGTCCACTCGATCGCGTACGTCGCGCTGCTCGTGGTCGTACTGATCGTGATGCTGGCGGTGGGGCTCTGACGCCCCGGCCGCCGGGCGCCCCGGCCGCCCGGATGCCGCGGAAGCGAGCAGCGGCCGTGAAGGTCCCGCGGCCTCGGCGCCGGGCGACCGGCGGCCGCGAGCCGTTCGGGATCGTCGGCAGCCCGGCGCCTCGCGCGACCGCGGGCTCCTTGCGGCAGGACCGGGGCGCCGGGTCAGGGAGCGGTGGAAGGTACCGGCGCGGGGTCGGCCTCGGATGCCAGACGCTCCAGGAAGCCTGCCACGGTCGACACCGGACCCGCCCATCCCAGCCGGCGGCCGAGCCTCGTCATCTGGGGCAGTTCCAGGGTCTGGCCGGCCATGTCGGCGACCTGCGCCAGCCAGTGGGCCACCGGGCCGTCCCAGGAGATCCCGCCGTTCTCCAGCACGATCACACGGTCGAAGTGCTCCGCGCAGAAGTCCATGTCATGGGTGATGGCGAGGACGGTCCGGCCGTCGGTGGCCAGGTCGTCGACCAGGTTCCCCAGCAGGACGACCGAGGCGTGGTCCTGGCCGGTCGTCGGCTCGTCGAGGACGACGACCGGGGTGTCCATGGCCAGGACCGAGGCGAGGGCGACCCGCTTGCGTTCGCCGAGCGACAGGTGGTGGGGGTGGGTGTCGCGCAACTCGGTCAGGCCCGTCCTCCGCAGGGCGGACTCGACCAGCTCCGTGCGGCGGGCGGGCGGGAAGCGGAGGTTGCGCGGCCCGAACCCCACCTCCTTGACGACGCTCGCCGCGTGGAGCTGGTCGTCCGGGTTCTGGAAGACGAATCCCACGGTGCGGGCGAGTTCGGCGATGCCGAGCCCGTCGGTCCGCCGCCCGTCGATCTCGATGGTTCCGGAGGCCGGACGTTCGATGCCGACGAGGTGGCGGGCGAGGGTGCTCTTGCCCGCGCCGTTGGCACCGAGGATCGCCACCCGTTCACCGGCCTCGACGGAGAAGGACACCCCGTCCAGGGCCGTGGTGCCGTTGGGGTAGCGGAACGTCAGGGAATCGATCCGTACGATCATCGCCAGTCTCCTCGGTCGAGATGGTCCACCGTCTCGCCGAATCCCGCGGCGGCGGCGTCGAGCGTCACCGGCAGCGGCTTCCGGGCCGGCCAGAGTCCCCGGCCGGCGGCGCGGCGAGCAGCCACCGTGTAGCGCAGCGGTGCGACCCCCCACTCCTCCAGCCGTTCGTCCGCCAGTACCTCGCCGGGCGTGCCCTTCGCCACGATGGCCCCCCGGTCGAGTACGAGGACGCGGTCGGCCGCGTGGGCCAGCCGCTCCATTCGGTGTTCGATCAGCAGGACGGTCACGCCCTGCTCCTTGAGGGTGCCGAGCGCCTCGAAGACCAGCGCGTTCCCGGCCGCGTCCAGCTGCGAGGTCGGTTCGTCGAGCACCATGACGGTGGGCCGCATGACCAGAACCGATCCGATGGCCAGCAGTTGCTGCTGCCCGCCCGACAGCTCGTACGGCGACCGGTCGCGCACCCCGGTGAGCCCGAGGTCGTCCAGGACGAGGTCGACCCGGGCCGCCATCTCGTCCCGTGGGACGCCGAGGTTCTCCAGGCCGAAGGCGATCTCCTCGCGTACGGAGAAGCGGGCGCCGGAGATCTGGTTGAACGGATTCTGCATGACCAGCCCGACCTCGCCCACCAGCCCCGACAGCGGGGTGTCGTCCAGGTCCCTGCCGTTGACCCGGACCGTCCCCTGCGCCGTGCCTCCGGTGAGATGGGGAACGGTGCCGCTCACCACACCGGCCAAGGTGCTCTTGCCCGCGCCGCCGCCGCCCACCACCGCGCACAGTTCACGGGGCTCGACCTCGAAATCGACGTCGGAGAGGGCCGGCCGGGAGCCGGTGGGATAGGTGAAGGAGAAACCCTTGACTTCGATCAACGCACTACTCCCCAAACATTCACAGTGACCGCGGCCACGGCGCACAGCATCATGGCGGCGCGCAGACAGCGCTGTACCCCGCTGTCCGGGACCGCGGTGAGGCTCGTGGGGTGGCGGGTGGCGCCGAAGCCCCGGGTCTCCATGGCGGCGGCGCGTTCGCCCACGTCGGTGAAGGCGCCGAGGATCAGCGGGCCCATCAGCGGTACCAGCGCCCGCGCCCGGCCGCGCAGACCGTGGATCACCTGGCCGCGTGCCTGCTGGGCGTGGAGGATTCGGGTGGCGCGGCGACTGAGCGCCGGCACGATCTGCAGCGCCGCCGACACGATGTAGATGAGGCTCGGCGACACCTTCCGTTCACTCAGGGCACTCATGAAGGCCCCGGCGTGGGTGGTGAGGAGCAGGAGAAAGAACCCACTCATCAGCACCAGGATGTGAAGTGCCGTCAGAAGGGCGAAGGAGACCCCCTCGCTCTTCAGTTTCAGCGGGCCTAATTGGGCAATCACGTCATGGGCTCCGGGAAGGAAGAATCCCTGGACCACGAACAGGACCACGGCCACCGGGACCCAGAACGTGGTGAGCATGAGGAGGAATCGGCGTAACACCCCCGCGCCGATCGCGGCCGGAAGGAGGAGGATGCCGAAGAGCAGCAGGGGCCACCGGTAATCCACCACAGCGAAAGCACAGACGGTCACGGTGACGGCGAAGGCCAGTTTCGTCAGGGGGTTGAGCCGGTGAATCCCGGAGGCGCCGGTCGCGTGGGCGGTGTCCCGCACGGCGTTCACCCCACCCTCACGAGGTCGGCCCGCGGCGCCAGGATGTGCCGGTCCCGGACGAACGGGAAGCGGTGGAGGAATCCTGGTGGCAGGCCCTTGAGAATGGCCATCGCGAGCACCACCGTCAGCGCCTTGTCGAGCGGGTCCGCCACCAGCCCTTGCAGCGTGGCGGCCTTGAGCATGCCGTTCCCGAACGCCTGGAAGGTCGCGATCAGCGCGGACTGGCCGACCGATCCGCTGGCGTTGCCGAAGACGAAGGCGGTGATGGGGGCGGAGACGACGCCCGCCACCGCACCGATCAGGCCACCGGCGAGTACCGCGGTGGACAGCCGCCGGAAAAACCCCGCGCGCGCCAGCATGCCCGCGGTGAAGCCGATCATGGCCGCCGTCACCGCGTAAGGCAGGGCGCCGGGTGTGATCGTCATACCCACGATGACGCTGGCGAGCGCCCCGGTGGCGGCCCCGGCGGCCGGCCCCGCGACCACTCCCACCAGCACGGTCCCGATGGAGTCGAGCTGCAGCGGGAGGCCGCTGAAGTAGACGATCTTGCCCATCACGATGTTCACCGTGATGGCCACCGGCAGCAGCGCCACAGTGGTGGGAGGCAGCCGGGCCACGGCACCGGAGACGATCAGCAGGGCGCCGAGCGTGTACCCCACCAGTGCCAGCAGCGCGATCGGGCCACCCACGCCGTGCTCCGAGGTGGGGCGGACGGCGATGAGTCCCGCGTAGGTCACGAGAACCACGCCGGTGCCCCACCCGATGCGCCATCGCTCATTCAGCCATGACGGAGTGGAGCGATTGAAACCAGCCATTATTTGACCTCATTCCCCCGGCAGTGAGGTAAGTACTGGAAATTCAAGCGCGCACACTAGCAGGGCCTCTCCATTGCGTGTCAATGGCATTAGCGACTTTCCTGATTCCGCAGTCGCTAAGGCGGTGTTTGCCGTAACTCGCCTATTTCAGTGGCTGGTTGACAATGGTCGGGCGGCTGGTGTGGGATCGCTCGGGCAGCTGGCCAACAGGTCACGATGGTTTGCCCGGGTTGACGCGAAGTGAACTTTTCGCGCATCCGTCGGGCAGCTCTCAGAATTAAGGGGAACGCGGCATGGATGTTTTCCGTTCTTTTGCCAATGCATATACGTCAGGTCTCCAGGCGGTCCTCGACGAGGGGAGCGACATCCCCTCCGTCCGCGACCCGCTCTCGAAGGCATCCGACTTCGGCCGCAACGACCGCCCCTACCGCGAGCTCATCGCCCACCGCAGCACGATCGAGAACCCCACTTCCTGCCTCGCGGTCACCCCGTACCTGCCGGTGAACCTCTCGTACTGCTTCGGGCTCCTCGCCTGGTCCCTCGACGGGCGCAACGACGTGGAGACCCCCGCGTACTACCGCCGGGGCGCCCACGAGTACTCCGACGACCAGCACACCCTCAGCGGCGCCTTCGGCCACCGGCTGGTCACGGCCAACGGAAACCAGCTGGAGGAGGTCGTCGGCCGCATCGAGCGCGACCCCGCCCACCGCCGGGCCTTCGCCCTGGTCCTGGAGCCGCAGGACAACTTCCGGCAGTCACGGGAGTACCCCTGCGCCGTGGGTGTGCACCTCTTCCTGCGCGACGGGGCCCTCGTCTGGCTCACCGTGATGCGCGCCCAGCAGGCGCTGACCGTCCTGCCCTACGACGCCTTCCTCTTCATGGGCATGCAGCAGTACGCCGCCGGTCTGCTCGGCGTACCCGCCGGCCGGTACATCCATCAGTCCGGCACGTTCCACTTCTACGACAACGAGGCCGCACTCGCCCGGAAGATCGTGGACGACCCGGCGGTCCCGGCCTCCCTGCCGGCCTTCCCCACCACCCCGGACGGTGCCCGCGAGGCGGCGCGGGAACTCGTCGGCCTCGAATCCCGGCTCCGCCTGGCCGCCCAGGCGCAGGACACCGCCGCGGTGGACAGGATCGCCGCGACTCCGGCCGTCACCGACATCGCGGACGTGGCCCGTGCCTGTCTGGCCACCCACGCCTACCGCAAGCTCGGCGACACCACGTCCCTGGTGACCAGCCGGGCGGCCGAGCCCGCCGTGGCCGAGCTGATCTCTGCGATCTGACCGCCGGAAGCGCAGGGAGCCCACGTGATACTGACGGTTCGTCCTCCCCTGGAACCGCGATGTCCCGGCCCCGCCGACCGGCAGGAGCTGGCCGACCGCCTCTCCCGCCGGCGCGAACTCTTCGAGCGGGCCGGTGACACCGCCCCCCGCCCGGACCGGGACCCCTACCTGTTTCCGATCATGGCCGCCCTGGTCCCCGTCGCCACCAGCCGCGGCGGGGAGGTCGCCTACCCAGGCGATCCCATGTGCCTCTACTCGGCGCTCTCACTCACCGTCGAACGGTCCGTCGCCCGCCGGGTGCGAGGGCTCGCCGTGCGGCCGGCACTGGACGACGTCGCCCCCGACTGGGGCCGCTACCCGGATGCCGCCTATCGCCGCGCCGAGGACGGTCCCCGCTCCGTGCTCGTCGCGGACAGCCGTACCACCGACGGCCACGTCTTCGACCCCCGCATCTGGGACGACGTCGCCTGCGAGGCATTCATCACCGAACTCCGGGCGCTGCGCCCCAAGGTGCTGCTGCTCAGCTCGGTCTCGGCCGGCCACCGCTACGCGCTGGAGATGGCCGAACTGGCCAAGGAGCACGCGCCGGGCTGCCTCGTGGTCCTCGGGGGCAGGCACGCTGACGAAACGATTCGCTACCGGCACGCCACCCGCACGGCCGACCTGTCCTGGAGCAGCACGGTGGAAGTCATCCGCGACGGCCGCGCCCGGCCCGTGGTCGACTTCGTGGTGGCGGGGGACGGATCTCCCCTTCTCGACCTGCTGTTATGCGCGGTCGGGCTGGTCGCCACCCCCGGGTTCGGCCCCACCCCAGTCGAGGAGGTTCTCGACGCGCTCGCGCTCGTCGCCGCCCACGACGGGGCGACCAGGGGAGTCGGCAGCATCGTCGGTCTCACGGCGGACGAAGCCGTGCTCGTACCCGTGCAGGGGGAGCGCATCGACGCCGCGCAGCTCCCCTCGCCGTACGAGGCCTTCTCCGTACGGGCCCGGTTCGGGATCTTCACCCGTGCGGGCAGCTCTCCGCTGGGCAGCCGGACCGCCCATGTGATGACGCTGGACGCCTGCCCCTTCAAGTGCACCTTCTGCTCCGAGAGCATCCAGGTGTCGCAGCGGCCCACGCGCTTCGCGGTCTCCGAGACCGAGCACGTCGCCCGGCGCATCGGGCAACTGGTCGACTGGGGTGCGGAGGCGGCCTTCTTCGACGACCCGGTCTTCTGGGGCGGCAACTGGAAGGCGATCAGCGACTTCTGCCACGATCTGGCGCGGCTGCGGGACCGCCGGCCCGCGGTCCGGACGTTCGAGTGGGGTGCGCAGCTCACCGTGGACGTCGTCCTCAACCGCGCCAAGGCGGCGGAGGTCCACGCGGCCCTCGACCTCATGAGGGAGAACGGCTGCACCTACATCTACATCGGCATCGAGAGCATGGCGCAGCAGGTCATGCGGAACGTCGGCAAGAACCTGCTGCGCCGCAACCCCGAAGCCTGGGTGAGCAAGGTGCGGGAAGCCCTGACCACCATCCGGGACCACGGAATCCGGGTCGGCAGTTCCGTCCTGTTCGGACTCGACGGCGAGAACCGGGAGACCATCGAGGAGACGATCGAGGAGATAGGCCGCCTCATCGACGACGGACTGCTCGTCATGGCCAGCCCGAACATCCTCACCTACCACCCCGGCACTGCCATCACCGCGGCACACGGACAGGTCCGGCTCGACTACCACTCGCGCAAGAACAACCGGCCGCCCTACACGTACTTCGAGGAGGCATACCCCGAAGTGGTCTCCCGGCTCCTGGACGAGGACGACATCTGGTTCATCCACGAGGCATCGGCCAAGCGATGGGGCAGCACCCGCAACAGCGCCGCCGAGTCGGCGGCCTCCATAAACGCATGACGCACACCGGCGGAAGGATTGTCTTGAGAGGCCACGTGCTGGACGTCGACGAGAAGAGCTACTGGGGTCCGTACTACTCGTACTTCCCCGCGCTCGCCCGCTACATCCCGCTGGGCGAGTACGCCCGCCGGGTCCGCCCGAGGGCCTGCGTGCTCGGTGCCTCGGACGGCAAGTTCGCCCTTCCCCTGCTCCGGGCCGGCTGGGAGGTCGTCGGTGTGGAGACCGACGCGCTCTTCCTGAACGGGGGCGAGTTCGACCTGGTCGACGGCCACCACGAGGTCGTCGGCCTCCGGCAGCGGCTGGCGTCCGAGGGCCTCACCGAGGGCTGCACCATCGTCGAGCAGGACTACATGACTCTCCCGGCCTCGGGCGACTTCCAGCTGGTGATGGGCAGCGGCCTGTGGTCGATGCCCCCCAACCGGGCCCACACGCTGGAAGCGCTCATCCGGCACGCGATGGACATGGTCGCCCCGGGCGGCATCTTCTTCGGCGAGTACCTGATCGGGCTCAACGACGAGGAGCGCCGGTGCGGCTACTACCCGCCCCGGGAGGAGATGGACCGCATCGTCGACCGCCCCGGCTGGCAGCTCTTCGAGAACGCCGACCTGGGCATCCGCGGTGAGAGCCACCTCGGCTACGAAGAATGGCACTACCACCGGTACGCCGCCGCCATCGTGCACCGCATGCCGCTGCCCACCACCCCCGAACCGGCCCCGTGACGTCCACGGACACCACACGGACCGGCGGGCGTCCCCACCTCCCTGGGGGCGCCCGCCCGGCGGTCCTCGTCTCGGACCTGGACGGCACCCTGCTGGACGCGGACCGGAAGGTCGCCGAGCGCACCCGCAGGGCCCTCACCGCCGCGGTGGAGAGCGGCGTGCACCTGGTTCTCGCCACCGCCCGGCCCGCCTGGTCCGCTCGGCAGGTGCTGCTGCCGCTGCGCGGCCTGGGCGCGTCCCTCGTCTCCTCGAACGGCGCCGTCACCGGCGATCTGGACGACCCCCGGCCCCGGCGGGTCCGCACCATGGCACCGGCCCGGGTGCGCGAGGCGCTCGGCCTCCTCGGCCCGGTGCCCTGGGCGGTGGACCGCCCCTCCGGGCGGCTGCTCGGCCCCGACTGGCCGGACATCCTCAGCAGCGGGGGTGCCGGTGCACCCCGGGCCGAGGAGGTGCCGGACGGCGAGGAGGTCCTCTGCCTGATGGCCCGGCGGGCCTCCCCGCCCTCGCCCTCCTTCCTCGCCCCCGCCGGTCTCTGCTGGACCTCGTCGGACGCCGGTCTCGTCGAGGTTTCGGCGCCCGGGGCCGACAAGCGGTCCGCCGTCTCGTGGCTCCTCGACAGCCGGGGTCTCGACTGGAGCGCCGTCGTCGCCTTCGGCGACGCGCCCAACGACATGAGCCTGCTCCGCTCGGCCGCCACGGGAGTGGCAATGGCCAACGCCGTTTCTGACGTACGGTCTTCGGCGACGGAACTGACGGCCGGCCACGACGAGGACGGGGTGGCCATGTGGGTGGAGAGGAACCTGCTGTGAGTGAAGTGAACCCTCCCGGTGGCCCACCGGCGGGGAGAGTATGGATAGTCGGCGGGCCGGGCTGCGGGAAGTCGACCCTCGCGGGACTGCTGACGGAGCCCGGCGCGCCCCCGGTCTGCCTGGACGCCCTGTTCTGGGGACCGGGGTGGACGCCGGTGCCGGAAGACACGTTCCTCGCGGAGGTCGGAAGGGCGCTGGAGGGCGAACGCTGGGTGGTCGACGGCCAGTTCCCCGCCGCCGTCGCGGCCTTCGCGCACACCGCCGACTGCGTGGTCTGGCTCGACCCGCCGCTGCGCGTCGCCTGGCCCCGGTTGCTGCGCCGCACCCTGCGCCGCTGGATACGCCGGGAGAAGCTGTGGGGCGGCACCCGGGAAACCCTGTGGACCGTCGTCGGCCCCCGCTCGATCCTCTGGTACGCCCTGAAGGTGCGGTCGGAACAACAGCGCGCCAACCACGACCTGTTCGCACGCCTGTCGCAGCCCGGCGTGCGCCTCATCCGGTTCCGCGGCGGCGACGTACGGAACCTTGTCGGCCGGATCGCCCGGTGATCCTCTCCAGGCCGATGGAACAACCCTCTTGTCAACATCGGGAGTTACCCATGGATGTCCGCACCTACGACACAGTCGGCGAGCTGCCCGCCGCCGACTGGGATTCCCTCACGTCCGGGTCCACCATCTACTCGACCGCGGGCTTCCAGGGCGTAAGGGAGGAAGAGCTTCCGCAGGGGGCGCAGGCCCGTCGCATCACGGCCCACGACGCCGAGGGCGCCGTGGCGGCCGGTCTGGAGGCATACGCGTTCGCCCGGCCCCCCCACGCGCTCTACACCCCCGCCGATCTGCTCACCGGACTCGTCGACGAGGAGCGCCACGCCGCCGTCGCCTCGCGCCCGCTGGCGATCGGGGCGGGCTGGTCCGAGTTCCGGGGCCAGGTCGTCCACCACCCGGACGCCGGGCCCGAGCGGCGGACGGCGGCCGTCGAGGCCCTGACCTCCGAGGCCCTGGGCTTCGCCAAGCAGGCGGAGGCATCCGTTCTCGCCTACTACTACCTTCCCCGCGAGGACGCGCTCGACATCGCCCGCGCCCACGATCACGCCGGTGCCGTCGTCCTCTTCCACGACGTGGAGACAGTGCTCCCGGTCGGCCTCTGGGACGACCTGGACGACTACTACGCCTGGCTCCCCGCGAAACGGCGTCCTCGTGCCCGGCGCGAGGTCCGGAACTTCCGCGCGAGCGGGCGCACCGTGCGCGAGGTGACGCTGCCCGAGGTCGTCGACCGCATCGCCCCGCTCAACAGCGCCCTGATGCGCAAGCACGGCCACGACTACGGGATCGCACGGGCGGCGGAGGTCTACGGCCGGCAGGGACGCCACCTGGGCGATCGCAGCACCCTGCTGCTGGCCGAGGAGGGCGACAGCCCCGTCGGCTTCGCCCTGCGCTACCACCACCAGGACATGCTGTACGCCCGCGTGGCCGGCTTCGACTACGACTACGCCAACAAGGCGGACTACTTCAACCTGGTCTTCTACCACCCGATCTCCGAGGGGACGGGGCGGTCCACCCGCGCCATCCACCTCGGCCTGGGAACCTTCGAGGCCAAGCTGACCCGGGGTGCCCAGCCGGTCCCCCTGTACACGGTGCTCGTGGGCGTGGACCAGCCGCTCGCGGCCGACCCCGACGCCGTGCGGGAACGCAACCGCAAGGAGACCGAGGCGTTCGGGGCCGCGTACGCGCGGCACGTGGTCGGCGGAGTCGACACGAAGGACTGGCAGCTGTGAACACCCGCACCGCCCCGAGGCCCGGATCGTGCGAGAGGAGGCCCCGGCCGTGACCGAGACCAGGCACCTGGCGTCGATCGGCGACATCGAACGCGGCACCTGGGACTCCCTGGTGCCCGCCCCCTGCTTCTACCAGAGCCACGGCTGGCTCGCCGGGCAGGAGCGCCCCGACTTCGCCACGGCCACCTACACCGTGGTGTCCTCGGGCAGCAGGCTGCTCGCCGCCACCCCGTCCTACGACTTCCCCGCGGAGAACGCGCCGCCCCTCCCGCCGGTCGCCGCCGACCGGGAGGTCCTGCGCGTCGGCACACGCACCGGGTACCACAACGAGTTCCTGCTCGCCGGAACGGAGGAGGAACAGCGCGATGCCCTGGCCGAGTTGGTCGAGGGCCTGGCGGATCACGCCGCCCGCCTCGGCAGCGACGCCCTCCTCTTCGATTTCCTCACCACCGACAGCCTGCGGCTGCTCGCCGGTCTGTTCCCGGTCCGGGCCCAGCTGCGCAGCGCCGAGGCCGTGGTCCACAACGAGGAGGGCACCTTCGAGTCGTACCGGCGGCTGCTCGGACGCAACGTCCGCAAGCGCGACTACGAGGTGCGCAAGTTCGAACAGGCCGGGCTGCGGCTGGAGACGGCGCCCCTGTCGGAGTGCGTGGACGAACTGGCGCCGCTCATCGGCCAGACCATGGACCGGTACGACGCCTCTCTGGACCTGGCGGAGATCCGGACGTTCCTCACGGTCCAGGCAGAGCACCTCGACGGCCTCAGCACGGTCTTCCGCGTCGTCGACGAGGAAGGCGGCCTGGTCGGGGGGCATGTCTCCTTCGCCTGGCGGGAGATGCTCTACGCCCGGGTGGCCGGGTTCGACTACACCCGGACCCGGGACGCGTACGAGTACTTCAACGCCGTCTACTACGGCCCGCTGCGCCACATGGAGCAGCACGGGCTCGACACCCTTCACCTGGGTCTGTCGGCGGTGCAGGCCAAGGTCAGGCGCGGGGCGCGGCTCCACCCGGTCTGGGCGGCGGTGCTGCCGCTGCCGCTGGTCCGGGGCGCCGGCCTGACCCGCGACGCCGCCGCCGACCAGGCCCTGGCCGACTCGGTGCGGGCCGAGGCGGGCGGCGGGATGGACGAGAAGGAGTGGGAGCTGGGCCGGGTCACCCCGCTCTGACCCCCACGGCGGTTTCCGCGGGGTGCCGGCCGAGCGGCCCGGCACCCCGCGCGAACTCCGGAGCGGAGCTCACCTCCGGGCGGGCCAGAGGGTGGGGCAGAACTCCGGGTCTGCGTAGTCCGGCTCCCCGGTCGGGGTCCGCCGCACCAGGGCGTCGTGCTTGTAGGGCTGCTGGCGGCCCTCGGAGTTCCGGTAGTGCCGGTAGGTGTTGGCACCGTCCTGGAGGTGGAACGAGATCGCGCGACGGGGGTGAGGACTGCGGTTGGGGCCGCTGCCGTGGTACAGGAGGCAGTGGTGGAAGGTCATGTGACCCCGCGGGATGTGCACGGGGACCCGCTCGACGGTGGCGCCGTTGCGTTCCGCGTCCCCCTCCAGCAGGTAGTCGCGGGCCACGTCCGCAGGATCGCCGACCGGCCGTTCGGCGCCGTGGCGCCGCTTCCACCGGTGGCTTCCGGGCACCATCGTGATGGTGCCCGCCTCCTCCGTGCAGTCATGGAAAGGGATGAAGGCGGTCAGCATGTTGTCGGACGAGCAGGTGGGCCAGAAGTACTTGTCGAAATGCCAGGAAACGATGTTCGACGTTTCTTCGGGGACTGCCGGCTTGTAGATCAGAGTTGCCTGGAAAGTGCGCACCTCCGGCGTTCTCGCCAATCGCGCCGCCACTGCGGCAACGACGGGTTTACGGAGAATTCCGGCAATGGCTTCGTCCCGGTAATGAATGTAGTCGCTGTTGCGCTGGATCTCGCCATCGGCCGGTGACCAATCGGCCAGCCGGTCCGGCTGGCCTGGCAGCGCGCGACCCTTGTGACCTGCGTAGAAGCGCTCGCTGGCCTGAGTCAGAGTCTCGGTCTCCGCGTCGCTGAGCAGCTTCTTCGAAAGGTACCAGCCGGTTTCCTCGTACTTCCGGACATCCTCGTCCGACGGCAGTAACCGCAATTCTTCTTCTGTCAGTACCGAATATTCCGACACCGTGTCCTCATCTCTCTGAACCTCCGTCGAACCATCGGGCCGGGAGGCAGCCTAGCGAACGGATGAGGCGTGTGCTAGGTTCATTTTCCAACTGGTCCGATCGGGGGGATGGAATGGCTATCCTAGATGAGGAAATCCGGGTTCTCCTCAAGAAGAACAGGGATTTTCGAAATGTATGGACAGGGGAGTCCGCCGCCCATTTCGGGACCCAGCTGACCAACTTTCTGTTACCACTGGTCGCGGTGACCGCCCTGCACGCCAGCGGCACCGAGGTGGGCCTCATCTCCGCCGTGCAGTTCGTCCCGGTCGTCCTGCTGTCGCTGGTCGCCGGGATGGTGGTCGACCGCCACCCGCCCCGCCGCACCCTGGTGATCACCAGCGTGGTCCGGGGTGCCGCGCTCGGGCTCCTGGGGCTCGCACAGGCCACCGAGGGGCTGACGGCCACCCATGTCGTGGTGGCCGCCGCGGTCATCGGCACGGCCACCGTCTTCTACGAGGTCGCCTACCAGTCCACCATCCCCAAGATCGTCTCGGTGGACTCCATCCCCTCGGCCAACGGACTGCACCAGGCCACCTACTCCGTCAGCCAGCTCGCCGGCCCCTCGGCGGCGGGCTTCCTCGTGGGCAAGCTGGGACTCTCACCCACCTTCGCCGTCACCGCCGCCTTCTTCGTGGGTGCCGCCCTCAGCGGAGCGCTGCTCCGCGACGTCAAGGCACCCGGAGTGCCGCAGCAGTCGGCGCTGCGCACGATCGGATCGGGGCTGCGGTACACCTGGTCCCTGCGGCCCCTGCGCGACCTCTGCACGCAGGCGGGCCTGTCCAACCTGCACGAGCAGTGCTTCCTCACCGTCTTCCTGGTCTTCGCCGTCCGCGAGCTGGGCCTCAGCGGCACGGTCGTCGGCGTGGTCATCGGCATCGGCAGCGTCGGCGCACTGGCCGGCTCGCTGGTGGCCGCTCGCATCGGCGCCCGGATCACCGTGGGCAGGACGCTCACCTGGGGCGTGGTCCTGGCCGCCGCGGGTCTGCTCCTCGTCCCTCTCGTGGTCGTCTTCGACCTCGGCACCTTCGGCCTGGTGGCGCTCCTCGCCCTCGCCTTCGTCGTGAACGGCTTCGGGGTGGCGCTCTTCAACGTCTTCGCGGTGAGTCTCCGCCAGGCCATCCCGCCGGAGAACCAGTTGGGCGCGGTCACGGCGAGCTACCGGCTGGTGGCCCTCGGGACGCTGCCGCTCGGTGCTCTCGCCGGCGGGGCCCTCGCCGACGCGCTGGGGCCCGGCCGGGCCATCTGGATCGTCGGGGTCTCGTACCTGTGCGTCTCCTTCTGGCTGATGTTCTCGCCGCTGCGCTCCGCCACCACCCTCGAACAGGCCCGTGCGCTGGGTGTGCGGCCGGGGTCCGGAGACACCCTCGGCGAGCAGACCCCCGCCCCCTGACCGGCCGAGCGCCCGGCCCGCACCATCTCCGTACCCCACGCCTCACCACCTCCGTACCCCACGCCGGACCATCTCCATACCCCACGCCGCACCACCTCCGTACCCCACGCCGGACCATCTCCGTACCCCACTCCCCGGACACAGAAAGCGAGAAACGACGTGGCTGATGAGCGAGACGTCCTGATCTACTCCAAGCGCTTCGAAGGCGGAGTGCGCCTCGTCTCGCGCATGCTCTCGGAGATGGGGCGCCGCCCGATCCTGGTCTCCGACGAACCGGAGGACGTCAACCGCGACCACTGCGCGGCCCATGTCGTCGTCGACTGGGAGACGGCGAGCCTGGAGGAGCTGGTGACGGCGGTCGAGGCGGCGGGTGTGGTGCCGACCGCCGTCGTCAACTTCGTCGAGTCGCTGATCTCCTGGCAGGTGCGCACTGCGCGGCACTACGGGCTGGAGGGCGGGGAGAACGGCCGAGAGGTTCTGCTGAGCAAGGCCCGGGTGCGGGCGGCCATGACGGACCGGGGCCTGTCCTCGCTGCCGTTCGTCGCCGGAACGGTCTCCTCCCTCGATGTCGACGCGGTCACCTCGTACCCCGTCATCGTCAAGCCCGACCAGGACTCGGGTGGTTCACGGCTCGTCCGCCGCGCCAAGGACGCCGTGGAGCTCCGCTCCCGCCTCAAGGAGCTGGCCGACTCCGTGGGCCCGGACACGGACGCCATCGTGGAGCAGTACATCGACGGCGTCGAGTTCTCGGTCGACGGCCCGGTGCTGGACGGCCGGTTCCACCCGCTCTTCGAGGTCGAGAAGACGGAGCACGACAACCTCCGGCACCACGACGCGGGACTCCTCATCTCGCCCCCGCCCTCCGCGCACGTGCGACAGGCCGTGCGCGAGCTGTCGGAGAGGGTCGGAGCCCTGTACGCCTCCCTCGGCCTGGGGAGCAGCTGGCTCCACGTCGAAGGCCGGGTCCGCGCGGACGGCACCTGCGAGCTGGTCGAGATCAACCCCCGCCCCGGCGGCCGCATGTACCGGGCGGCCACCCAGCGAGTCTGCGGGGTGGACCCCATCGACATGTCGGTACGCATGGCGCTCGGCGAGCGCCTGGACGGCGCACCGGCCGGGGCGACCCCCGGTGGCACCGAACTGCTGGCCATGCTCCCCTTCGAGGCCGACCGCGTAGGCACCCTGGCGAGCGCCACCTCCGTCGAGGAGCTCAAGCGGATTCCCGGGGTGGTGGACGGCTACCTGTTCGAGAACTTCCGCGTGGTGACGATGGACCGGGAGAACTTCTTCGCCGAGGCCATGATCACCGCCGACACCGTTGCCGGCCTCCACGAGATCGCCGAACAGGTCCGCTCGGTCTTCACCTTCACCTTCGAGTGACCTGCGCGGACGCCGGCCGCCACCCGGCATGTCCTCTCCCGTGCGGCGCGGGGCTCGGTCGCCCCGCACCGCACGGGCGGGAGCCGGCTCATGGCCCGGACACGGCCTGCCGTGCCGATCCGGCAGCGACGGGTGCGGCGTAGCAGTGCAATGTCACCGTCTCCGTCTCCGTCGGGCTCCACCGGTGGTCGACGGTGGCCAGCAAGGTCCACCCCAGGCGTCCGTACAGGGCCACAGCCGACGTGTCTGACGCCAGGACGTCCAGGACCGGATGGCGCCCGCGCCGCCGGGCCTCGCCCGTGGCCCGCTCCATCAGCAGGGCACCGACCCCGTGGCCACGCGCCGCGGGGGAGACGAACAAGCGGCTGATCACGGCGGCCTTCTCGACGGGCACACCCGCTCGGCGGCTCCACAGGACCGGCGCCCGGTCTCCCGCCCCGCCCTCGCACAGGCCGACATGACCGACGACCTTCCCGTCCAGTTCCGCCACCCAGGCGGCGAACAGGGAGGGCTGGGCCAACCAGTCACCAGGACGCTCGGGCCAGTTCTCCGGGTAGCCGTCCCGTTCGTGCACGTCGGCCAGCAGCTCCACGCAGGCGTCGAGATCCGAATCCTCCCGCCACCGGACCCGGCAGCCGGGAGCCTCTTCCGCCACGGGGTCCGCCTGTCGTTCCACCGCAGCATGAAACCACGACCTGATCGCCCCCGCGCGGCACCACCGGACCGTGGCCCGCAGCAGCCCCCCGCTCGGGCGCATTGCCGCGGAGCGAGCGCATACCGCCGCGGGCCGGCCTGTGAGCAGGCGCTGTCCGACCGGACGTCAACCGCAGTCGACCTCGCTCCGCTCTCGGACCCGGAGCGTGCGGCACTGGGTGCGAGGGCGGTCCAGGAGTACTGCGCTGTCGGAAGGTGCGCGAGCCAGAACCCCGGCGAGATCAGGCATCCGAGTCCCGCCGGGTTGCTCAGGTTTCGTGTAGATCCGCTTCTCGTGCCGTCACGGATGGTGTGCCACCAGGGGAGGGCGGCCGTCCCAGCTCCTCCGTCCCGGCCAGGGACACGGCGATGCGGAACTGCTGCTCGGCCTCGGCCTGGTGGCCCGCTGCCGAGTAGGTGTGTCCGAGCCGGCGGCGGATCTCTGTCTCCAGGGGCCTGCTGGTGTGCTCGGTGAGCGTGGCCAGGGCCTCTTGCTGGAGGGTGATGGCCAACGGCAGTTCTCCGTCGCCGTGTTCCGCGGCGCCGAGCAGGGACAGGCTTGTCGCGCGCAGTTGCAGGTCGCCGACCTCCTGGGCCAGGTCCGCTGCGCGTCTCGCCACGTCCTTGACCTTCGCGTGCCGGTCGAGTGCCAGGTGGGCCTCGGCGATGAAGCACAGGGTCTTGCTGATCATTCTGGGGTGGCCGATCTTCTCGGCGAAGGCGAGGGAGGCGGCGTAGTACGTGAGTGCTTCCTCGTGCCGTCCCTGCTGGTCGTGGAGGGCGCCGAGGTTGCAGCTCGACATCCCGGCCAGCCAGTCGTCGTCGAGCCGGGCCGCCAGCTCCATGGCCTCGCCCAGGTGGGCGACCGCCTCCGGGATGCGGCCCAGAGCACGCTCCGCAGCGCCCAACCCGGCGGTTGCCCGGGCCTGTTCGCGCAGGTCGCCCTGGCGGCGGGCGAGGAGCAGCGCGTCGGTGCACCAGGCGTGGGCCTGCTGGAAGCGCCCCTGGTAGAGGTCCGCGATGGCCATGCAGTTGCGCAGGGCGGAGGGCATTCGCCGGTCGTCGGCCACGTCCGCGCTGGGCAGTGCGAGCTCCAGGGCGGAGCGGCACTCGTGGTAGCGGCCCTGACGGACCAGCGGGTCGACCAGGGATTCGGCGATCCAGCAGACGTGGTCGTGCTGCCCGGTGGCGGCCGCGTAGGCGATCACGTCGAGCAGTTGGCCGCCTGCGGCGTCCAGCCATGCGTCGGCGTCCTGCCAGTTCGAGAAGGGGGAGCGGGAGACGTCCGGGCCGGTCGGGAAGCCCTCGGGGCCCCAGTCGCTGGCGATGCGGCCGGCGGCTGTGTAGAGGTGCAGCACTGCGGCGCGGTCTGCGGCGGTCTCCTCGGGTACGGCGGCGGCCAGGCGGCGCGTGTGGTCGCGTACGAGATCGTGCAGCCGGTAGCGGCTGAGCCGCGGCTGCTGCAGCAGGCTCGCGTCGACCAGGCGCTCCAGGAGGTCCTCGGTGTCCTGGAGCGAGCGGCCCAGCATGACGGCGGGAGTGAGCCCGTCGAACTCGGCGGTGGGGGACTGGCCCAACGCCCGGAAGACGCGCTGCAGGTCAGGGGTGAGCTGGTCGTAGGACATCCGGAAGGCGGCTTCCACACTGCGGTCCTCGGCCCGGAGCTCGCCCAGGCGGCGTTCGTCGTCCGACATCCGGCCGACCAGGTGGGCCAGTGTCCAGGACGGACGGTTCTGCAGCCGGGCCCCGGTGATCCGCAGCGCCAGCGGCAGACCGCCGCAGCGGCGTGCGAGTTCCTGCGCGGCCTCCGGTTCCTGTTCGGCGCGAGCCTCGCCCAGCAGATGCGTGAGCAGTGTGACAGCCTCGCCCGTGCCCAGCGGCTCCACGGTGAGCCGCCGGTCGGCGTCGAGGCCGGGCAGACGCTGGCGGCCGGCCACCAGCACTCGGCTGCCCGGGCCCGCGGGCAGCAGCGGGCGCACCTGTTCCGCGCTGCGGGCGTCGTCCACGACCAGCAGCAGCCTCAGGGAGCTGGTGGCCGCGCGCCAGGCGGTGACCAACTCGTCCAGTTCGTCCGTCAGTTCGCCGTCTGCGCCGTGGACGGCACGGATCAGCCGGTGCAGTGCGCGCTGTGGGCGCAGGCTCCCGTGGGGGACGCCGTGCGCGTGCAGGTCCACGAACAGGCAGCCGTCCGGGTACTGGTCGTGCAGCGTCCAGGCGGCGCGGACCACCAGCGCGGTCTTGCCGACGCCCGCCGTGCCGTCGACGGCGGCCACGGAGACGGAGCCGGGAGGCACAGGTGTGGTGAGCAGGGCGAGTTCTGTCTCCCGGCCGACGAGCCAGGCAGTGTCGCCGGGGAGTTCGTTGCGGCGAGGTCGTGGCGGGGGCAGGGGACGTTCGGGTGCCGATGCCAGTGTGGGTGCGGATGGCGGTGCCGGTGCTTGTGCTGCGTCGGATCCGGCGGTGCGGGGCAGCGGTGCCCGGCCGAGCAGCATCAGGTCGTCCCGGCGCAGTACGCCTTGGTGTACCCGGCGCAGTTCCTCGCCGGGCTCCAACCCCAACTCGCCGCGGAGCCGGTCCCGGGTCTCCTGGTAGGCGGCGAGTGCCTCGGTCTGCCGGCCGCTGCCGTACAGCGCGCGTATGCGCAGGGCGGCGAGCGGCTCGTCGTACGGCCGCCCCGCGGGCGCGGCCAGGAGCTCGTCCAGGGCCTCCGTGTACCGGCCCAGGAGGACCAGGCACTCCGTCCGCTCCTGATGGAGGGTGCGCCGCTGCCGGGCAAGTCGCTGCCGCTCGGCGTCGGCGAACGGCCCGGGCAGGCCGGCCAACGGCTCCCCGCGGAACAGGTTCAGTGCCCGCGTACAGCCGTCGAGAGCGGTGGTGAGGTCGCCCGCGGCCTTCGCCCTGCGGGCCGCGGCGGACTGTCCGGCCAACTCGCCGATGTCCGTGCGGGCTTGGCCGGGTACGAAACGGTAGCCGCCGCGCTCGCCGCGGATCGCGGATGCGGCGGGGCCGGTGCCGGGCGCGTCCAGTGCCTTGCGTAGGGGGTAGACGTAGCTGGGCAGGACCCGGCGGCCCGTGCCCGGGGGTTCGGGTCCCCATACGTCGTCCAGCAGTTGCTGGTGGGTGACGAGCGTCTCCGCGCGCAGGACCAGCGCGGCCAGCACCGCCTGACGCCGTACGGGCCCCAGGTCGAGGGGCGCCTCGCCGCGGTGGGCTCCGACCGGGCCGAGCAGGTCGAGGCGCAGCCGATCCGCCGCATCCTCCGCACCCGCCGTACCCGCCGTACCTGCTGTGTCTGTCGCGGCCGACGTGCCGGTCGCATCCGCCGGATCCCACGCGCCCACGCCTGAGCCGACTGTGTCCGCTGTGTTCGTGCCCACGCCGCAGTCCCCCATGGTCCCCGTAGTTCCCCGTTGCTCTGCTGCAGCCGAGTCGTCTGCCGCCGCCGAGACCTCTGTTTCATCAGAATTTCATCGGAATTGCAGTGTCTCGCGAGAGGGTTCGGGACGTTGTGCCGGGTCCCGGTCGACCGTCGCTCCGGCCTGGCCCCATGGGACGGGTTTCTGCCGGTCCCGAGGGCATAAACCGTATGAAAGCGAGCTGTTCCGTGAGTGAGACCCCGCAGGTGGACCCCCGGCAGGGCTTCGGCGAGAGCCGTCCCACCCAGCCGCTCGGGCAGGGCACGCCGGCCTGGGGGCCCGCGGCGCAGGGACCCGGCCAGGCGCCGCCCCCGATGCCGGGTCAGGCGCCGCCGCCCGTCCCGCCGCAGGCGCCGGGTGGGCCCTCGGCCTGGTCGCAGCCGGTTCCGGCGGGCGGTCCGGGCAACCCAGGCCCGCGCGGCGGCCGTTCGCGCATCTGGCTGATCGGTGGCGTTGCGGCGCTTGCCGTGGCCGTGATCGTCGGCGTGGTCATCGCCACGTCAGGGGGCGGCGACAAGGGCACCGCGTCGGGCAAGCCCTCCGGCTCCCTGGGAGACGCCGCCAAGCCGGAGGCGCCGTCGGGCAAGGCGTTCACCAAGGTGCCCAAGGGGTGCGAGCTGATCAAGGCGTCCACCATCGAGAAGATCGCGCCCGGAGGCGAGTGCACGCCCGGCTTGATGGACGACAAGGATCTGGCCTCGATGATCACCAGAATGCCGAGGTGGGAGCACCCCGGCTACGGTGGCGCCTATCAGAGCCTGGATGTGAACCTCATGGTCGGCACGACGGCCAAGAGCACATACGACATGAACAAGAAGACCGCTCTCAAGGACCTCGGGGGCATGCGCAAGGTGCAGGAATCCCGGTCGGTCGGCGGGCTCGGCGAGGAGGCCTTCGTCGTCGACACCGTCGACACCATGGACGGGTCGCTGGCGCAGGCTGAGGTGATCGTCCGTGAGGGCAACGCCTCGCTCACCACGAACTTCACCTACAGTCGGGATACCTCCGACGTCACCCAGAAGCAGGCCGAGGACGCCGCCATCACCGCCGCCCGTGATGTGCTGGGCTCGCTGAGCTGACCGCCCGCGGCAACGACGTGCACACACCCCCATACGGAGGCAGCGACCCCACGGTCCCGCAGCCTGCGCACACCACAGTCCCGCAGCCGCCGGCCGCGGCGACCCGGCCGGTCACCGCCGTCCCGCGGCCGCCCGGCCAGGTCTCTCAGCAGCAGAGCCCTGCCCGGATCGGCCCCTACGAGGTCTTCCAACTCCTCGGCGAGGGCGGCATGGGCAGGGTGTTCCTGGCCAGATCACCGGGATCGCGCCTGGTCGCCCTGAAGGTCATCCGGCCCGAGTACGCCGAGGCGTCGAACTTCCGCGGGCGCTTCCGGCGCGAGGCCGAATCCGCCCGCCGGGTGAGCGGGTTCTTCACCCCGCCGGTGCTCGACGCGGACGCCGATGCCCCACAGCCCTGGCTGGCCACGGCCTACGTCCCCGCGCCGTCGCTGCACGATGTCGTACGCAGCTTCGGTGTGCTGCCCGAGCCTGCCCTGCGGGCCCTGGGCGCCGGCCTCGCGGAGGCGCTGCTGGCCATCCATGACACCGGCATCGTCCACCGCGACCTGAAGCCCGGCAACGTACTCGTCGCCGAAGACGGGCCTCGCGTCATCGACTTCGGAATCAGCAGCGCGGTGGACGCCACCCAGTTGACCCGGACGGGCGCCGTGATGGGGACGCCCGGGTTCATGGCGCCCGAGCAGATCGTGTCGAGCCGTGAGGCCGGACCGGCGGCCGACGTCTTCTCCCTGGGCTGCGTCCTGGTCTTCGCTGCCACCGGGCGGGGACCCTTCGGCGCCGGAGGGACGGCCGAGATCCTCTACCGGGCCGTCCATCAGCAGCCCCAACTGGACGGAGTTCCCCAAGGGTTGGGCCCGCTGATCGGTTCCTGTCTGGACAAGGATCCCGCCCGCAGGCCGCCCGCCGCGTCGGTGCTGGCCGCGCTGGGGGGAGCCGACCCTGCCGCGCTGCTCACCGAGGGCCTGCGGGAGGACCTGGCGCGGCGGGAGGCGCACGCCGCCGTTCTGGTGGCCGCACCGCCCGTGCCCATGACGTCCCTCGCGCCGCCCCTCGGCCCGCCCGCCACCGCCGTCCCGAGCGGGCCGAGTCGCCGCAGGTTCCTGTGGATCGCCGCGGCCGGTGCCACCGTCGCAGCGGGCGCAGGCGCCGCGACGCTGGCCGGGTGGCGGTCCAAGCCTGACAGGACCCCGATCCGGGCCGGCGGCAGCGCGGGCACCACCGGCCTGCCCGAGCCCAAGGTTCCGGCCGGCCCGAAGCCGCAGTGGTCGGCTCCGCTGAAGAAGCTGGAGAGCGGACAACTGCGGCTCCTCGGCGACACGCTGGTGCACTGGGACCAGGGCAGCGCGTACGCCTATGACGCCGCGACCGGGGAGGAGCGCTGGACGGGTTCGCTGCGCGCGCCCTCCGGCGTCTCGGGGGATCCGAAGTGGCTGGGCGTGCACGGATCGATGCTGTACGCCGAGGCCTGGGGCGGCGAGCGCGGCTATCTCTTCGGTGTCGACGCCACAGGCAAGCAGAAGTTCACCCACGCTGTCACCCGGCAGGGCACCGGCACCCGGTCCGCCGACTCCGTCGAGAACGTTCTGTCCGTCGCCGGTTCGGTCACCGTCGTCGGCACCAGTGGCGACGACGGTTATGGCGTGCTCGCGGTCGATATCGACTCGGGCGAGGTGTTGTGGTCGCGCACGGTCAAAGGCAGCGACTTCCAGGCCTACGCCGACGGAAGCCTCTGCTTCCTGCAGGACAACGGCACGCTCCGCGGGCTCGGCCTGCGCTCGGGCACCGAGCGGTGGCAGGTCCGGGACGTCATCGAGCCCGGCGCCTATCCGCACCTGTCCACCGACGGCAGGACCCTGCTCGTCACCAGCACCAAGGTGCAGGCCTTCCGCGCCGCCGATGGCGAGAGACTGTGGACCGCCGTCAACGAGACGACCACCATCAGCCCGGCCAGGGTCCGCGGTGAGCGGGCCTATGTCTACGACGGTCCGGGCACCGTGTTCGCCCTGGACATACAGAGCGGTGAGCAGGTGTGGCACACCGCGAGCCCGGTGGACCTGACGACCACCGGCGGTGCATACGACCAGGGGCCCGCCGTCTCCGCGTCCGTGGTGGCCATCGCCACGTTCGCCGCCGGCGACGTCCCGGGGTTCGTCGTCCTGCGCGCCTTCGACGGCAGGCCGCTCTGGGCGCACCAGCCCTCCGGGAGCAGCGCCGGGGGCAAGAACGACTGGCTGCTGCAGACCTCCGGCAGCACCCTCTTCGCCGCATCCGAGACCACCCTCTACGCCTTCCGGAGCGACACCCCGTGACCATGCCGCCGTCCCCGCCGATGCCGTCCGCGCATCCCCCGCAAGCCGCCTCACCCGCCTCGTACATCGGCCCCTACCGGGTGATCCGGGAACTCGGCGCGGGCGGCATGGGCCTCGTCCACCTCGCCGCATCGCGCAGTGGCCGTGCGGTGGCCGTCAAGGTCGTACGTCCCGAACTGGCCGCCGACCCCGATTTCCGCCGTCGCTTCAAGGCCGAGGTGGACGCCGCCCGTGCGGTCTCCGGTGCCTTCACCGCGCCGGTCGTCGACGCCGACCCCGAGGGGCCCCAGCCCTGGCTGGCCACCGCGTACATCCCCGGCCCCTCCCTCGCCGACGCCCTGGACGCCCACGGGCCCATGCCCGAGTCCACCCTGCGCGTGCTCGGCGGCGGCCTGGCCGAGGCGCTGGCCGCGATCCACCGTGCCGGGCTCATCCACCGCGACCTCAAGCCGTCCAACATCCTGCTCACCCTCGACGGCCCCAGAGTCATCGACTTCGGCATCAGCCGGGCCGTGGACGGAACCGTGCTCACGGCCGAGGGCCAGGTCGCCGGCTCGCCCGGCTTCATGTCGCCCGAGCAGTCGAGAGGGGGTGAACTCACGCCCGCCAGCGATGTGTTCGCCTTCGGGGCCGTGCTCGCCTTCGCCGCCACAGGCATCCCGCCCTTCGGTACCGGTGCGGCCCACGCTCTGCTCTACCGGGCCGCCCACGAGGAGCCGCAGCTGAACGGCGTCCCGCACGGCCTGCTCGGCATCGTCGCCGCCTGCCTCGACAAGGACCCCGCCCGGCGCCCCACCGTCGAGCACCTGCAGGCCTGGCTGCGCCCGGAGACCACCGCCGGCTGGCTCGGCGCGGTCGAACTGCAGGTGACCGAGGACGAGCGCACGCTGCAGGACGTGGTACGCACCCCGCTGCTCAGCCGCCGCCGGTTGTTGACCGGTGGCGCGGTGCTCGCCGTTGCCGCGGCGGCCGGGGGCACCGCCTGGTTCCTGCACTCACGGGGCGAGGACAGCAAGGGCACGGTCGCCACCCCCGAACTGGACTGGACCAATGAGCTTCCGCAGCCCACCATGTCCCTGCGCGCGGTGACCCGGTCCACGCTGCTGTGCACCCGACTGGCCTTCGGTGCCTGCTTCGACCGGGACACCGGCAAGCTCCTGTGGAAGGACCTCGGCGGCCAGAACACCGACGCCCTCACCGACGACGAGCGCGTATACACGGTACGTACCGACGGCAAGGTGCACGCGTTCGACGGCCGGTCCGGCGAGGAGGTGTGGGACGCGTCCCCGGCCGGGGACAGCGCGCCCGAGCTGGACTTCTCGGACGGCGAGTCGGTGGTGACCGTGAGCGACGGGCGCGTCCAGGCCCTGGAGGCGTCGAGCGGCGAGGTGCGGTGGACCTCGACCGACGTGGAGGACGTGAGCATGGTCCTCGGCGCCACCCCGGCGGGCGCGCTGCTCGCCTGGGGCGGCGCATCGAAGACGAACCCGGCCGCGACGCTCGACGGATACATGGCCCTCGACCCGGACACGGGTAAACGCGTATGGGCGAAGGATCTCGTCACCCTGTACCCACCGGACAAGAGCAAGGTGCTCTACGGCATCGACGCCGACATGAAGCTGCTCGCCCTCGACCCCGACGACGGTGAGACGCTCTGGAGCAAGCCCACCGAACTCCCGCCGACGAACAGCGAGATCCTCGGCTTCACAGGGTCCATGAGCCTGATCGAGGGAACCCTGTTCTGCTACCCGAGCACCAACTTCAATGGCTCGACCCGCGGCTTGCTCGTCGCCTTCGACCCGGCGTCGGGAAAGACCCTGTGGACAGTGCAGACCACCGCCGACGGCAACCGCGGCTACGCGCGCGCCGGCGCGACCGTCTGCTACCTGGACAAGAAGATCCTGCACGGGATCGACGCCAAGACCGGCGCGAGACGCTGGACGGCAGGGTCAGGCCTGGCTGACCTCGAGTTCCTGGGCGCCCTGCACGGACTCTTCCTCGCCGCAGGCAAGAAGGGCCTGTACGCCTTCGACGCCGACACTGGCAAGCAGGTCTGGCACTATCGGGCCACCGGCGGCTCCGGCTCCTGGTCGACGCACGCCGTCGGCGACCACCTGTACGCCACATGGTCCGGCAAGCTCTTCCGCTTCTCGGTGCCCAAGGCATAGGCGAACCCGCCTCAGAGAATGCTTGAATCGCCCTCCCTCGAGCGATTCCATCAGCGGACAGGTTCCCTCGCTCCTGTGGAGCGCGACGAGCCGACCCGGGAGATCCGGTACCGACCGCGCTCCGAATCCGTGACCGGCGAGGCCGCGGTGCGATCCTGCGAGGAGGCCGGCGGCTTTGTCGCTGCCCGTCTTCCTGGTGCTGGCGTCCACCTGGGCATGTCCTGACGACTCTTCGCCGCGTGCGCCGCTCTGCACAAGGCGCAGTCCGAGATGCCCGTGAATGAGTCCCTGTTCCTGCCCGACCTTGTCAGGCCACGTCACAGCGTCGACGACGAGGAGCGCGAGGAGTACAGCCGAGCCACTCGCCGTGAAGGCTGACGGCTGCTCAGGCACCTCTGACGTGTTGTCAACCGTGGAAGAGCATCCTGCACTTGCGTTGCACAAGGTGCTTGAAACAACAGTAGTCAGTGGAGGGTGATGAAGGTGGGTATCCGCAGGTCGGTAGGCGTGCTGAGGTGTCGTGCCCCTTGCCTCCAGGGGGCACGACACCGCGCCGGTCAGATGTCCCGGAAGATCTCGATCTGCGCGCCCACGGAGTTGAGCCGCTCCGCCAGCTCCTCGTAACCGCGGTTGATCACATACACGTTGCGCAGGACCGACGTGCCCTCGGCCGCCATCATGGCGAGCAGCACCACTACGGCGGGCCGCAGGGCCGGCGGGCACATCATCTCGGCGGCGCGCCAGCGGGTCGGGCCCTCGACCAGTACCCGGTGCGGGTCCAGGAGTTGCAGCCTGCCGCCGAGGCGGTTCAGGTCGGTGAGGTAGATGGCCCGGTTGTCGTAGACCCAGTCGTGGATGAGGGTCTGGCCGTGGGCCGAGGCGGCGATCGCCGCGAAGAAGGGCACGTTGTCGATGTTGAGGCCCGGGAACGGCATGGGGTGGATCTTGTCGATCGGCGCCTCCAGCTTGGAGGGCCGGACCGTGAGGTCGACCAGGCGGGTACGGCCGTTGTCGGCGGCGTACTCCGTCGTACGGTCGCAGTCGACGCCCATCTCCTCCAGCACCGCGAGTTCGATCTCCAGGAACTCGATCGGCACCCGGCGGATCGTCAGTTCGGACTCCGTCACCACGGCGGCGGCGAGGAGGCTCATCGCCTCGACCGGGTCCTCGGACGGGAAGTAGTCGACGTCCACGTCGATGTGCGGGACTCCGTGGACGGTCAGCGTGGTCGTGCCGATGCCGTCCACGCGTATGCCGAGCGCCTCCAGGAAGAAGCAGAGGTCCTGGACCATGTAGTTGGAGGAGGCGTTGCGGATGACGGTCGTGCCGTCGTGCCGGGCGGCGGCCAACAGCGCGTTCTCGGTCACGGTGTCACCGCGCTCGGTCAGCACTATGGGGCGGCCGGGGGTCACCGAGTGGTCGACCTGGGCGTGGTAGATCCCCTCGGTCGCGGCGATCTCCAGACCGAAGCGGCGCAGCGCGATCATGTGCGGCTCGATGGTCCGCGTACCGAGGTCGCAGCCGCCGGCGTACGGGAGTTTGAACTGGTCCATGCGGTGCAGCAGAGGGCCGAGGAACATGATGATGGAACGGGTCCGGCGGGCGGCGTCCGCGTCGATGGCGTCCATGTCGAGCCGGGCGGGCGGGACGATCTCCAGATCGGTTCCCTCGTTGATCCACCGGGTCCGCACACCGATGGAGTTCAGCACCTCCAGGAGGCGGTAGACCTCCTCGATCCGGGCCACCCGGCGCAGCACCGTACGGCCCTTGTTGAGCAGCGAGGCGCAGAGGAGTGCCACGCACGCGTTCTTGCTCGTCTTGACGTCGATGGAGCCCGAGAGCCGGCGGCCGCCGACCACCCGCAGGTGCATGGGCCCGGCGTAGCCGAGCGACACGATCTCGCTGTCGAGTGCCTCACCGATGCGCGCGATCATCTCAAGGCTGATGTTTTGATTGCCGCGCTCGATGCGGTTCACGGCGCTCTGGCTGGTGGCGAGCGCCTCGGCGAGCTGGCTCTGTGTCCAGCCCCGGTGCTGACGGGCGTCACGGATGAGCTTGCCGATGCGTACGAGGTAATCGTCTGACATGGCGAAAGGTTATCTCAGATATGAGATGGGACCTGCGCCGGGGTGTGGTGTTCGGGTGACGCCCGGGCGTGTCGGCGCAGCAGTTGCAGGCCGGGAGCGTATGGGACGCGCCGTCCCGGTGCGCGCCGTGCGTTCAATGGTCCGCCCGGATCGCCGCGACCGCGTCCGGTGCGCGTCCGTACGGGGGACGGGGCGACCTGGACATACGGAAGCCGGTACCCGGGGCTCCGGAGACCGCAGGACGGCCGCCGGTCTCCGGGGCCCGCGGAGCCCGGCGGTCGTCCTGCGGCGGTCAGTCCTCGAAGCCGTTGTCGCGCAGGATGCCGTCGATACGGGCGCGATGCGCGGCCTCCCACGCGTCCAGGGATTCGCCCGCCTCCTCGGCCGCCTTCGCCCGCGCGTCGAGGAGCACCTGTCCGCGCCGGGCGCGGGGAACGACCACGATGCCCTCCTCGTCCGCCACCACGATGTCACCGGCGTCCACGTCCACACCGCCGCACCGCACGGGGCCGTTGAGCGGCCCGACCGCCTTCTTGGTGCCGGGGATGGGGATCACGCCCCTGGCGAAGACGGGGAATCCCATCTCGCGCACCTCGGCGAGGTCACGGATCACGCCGTCGGTCACGAACGCCGCGATTCCCCGGCGTCGGGCGACGGCGCAGACGTTCCCGCCGGCCAGCGCGTAGTCCACGTCGCCCGACTCGACGACGATGACGGCGCCGGGCTCCGCGCGGTGGACGGCCGCGTGGAGCATGAGGTTGTCGCCCGGAGGGCACCGCACGGTGAACGCCGGTCCGGCGACCCGGGGGACCGAGGGCCACAGCGGGCGGACGCCGATGTCCATGACCTGCCCGCGCCCCAGGAGATCGGCCAGGGTGGTCGGGGAGATGCCCCCGAACTCCCCGGGATTCTCGAACTCCTCGAACTCCTCGAACTCACTGTTGTCGTTCATGTTCCTCCGTCGTCCGGGCCCACGCGTCAGGTGTCGTACAGGCCGTCCCAGGGAGCGTAGAAGCCGAGTTGGTCGGGGTGGAGCTCGGCCCAGTCGTCCTCGCTCTCGCCCTCGCCGTCTTCTCCGTCCCCGTCCCCGCTCTCCCTGTCGTGGTGTTCGACGACCAGCCCGAAGAGCACGCCGTCGACCGTCAGTTGGAAGGGCCGGATCGCGATGTCTCCGTACTCGCGCTCGGGCAGACCGTCGAGGAGCGCCGCCATACGCGCCTCCGCCCGTGCCATGACGGAGCCGTCGCCCACGGGGTGTTGCTGCTGCTCGGCGTACGTTCCCGCGTACCCGATGTCCGAATCGAGGTGCCGGCCCTCGTGGTCGAAGCGGTGCAGAACGGAATAGAGGCGCTTGTGCTCCTCCCAGTCGTCGCCGATCGTGTACCCCTGCGGAAAGGCGTAGGTGACCGAGGCCAGGAACTGTCCGTCCGCGTACCGTCCGATGGTGTCGGTCCGGTAACCGGGCTCGTGGGCTATGGGGATGATCTCGGGGACTGCCATGGCGAAACCATAGATCCGGCATCTGACATCGTCCCCGAGACCTGCTCCGGTCATGAGCTGTGCCGCTCGGTATTTCTGGGCCTTGCCCCGTTCGCGAGCACGGTGCCTGAGGTGGGTGCCGCAGACACGGGGGAGGGCGGCCGGAGTTGGCGACGGTGCGGATGCGCGAGCTGTACTACTTCGACCACGGGCAGGACGTCGGGCTCAGCGGCTTCGCCGGCACGCTGTGCTCGCGTGCGACGCTCCGCACCGACGTACCCGTGGTGCTCGCCCTCGCCGGGGCGCAGACGGACGACGAGGACGACCAGCTCGGCAGGGACGTCCGGCTGCTGCTGGAGTCCCCGCTGCCGGACGAGGTGCTCCACGCCGTGTGGCTGGCCGCCGTGCGGCGGTGCTTCGACCCGGCCGAGGAGGGCACGGACATCCGGTGCTGGCTGCGCCGGGTCGCGGAGGTCTGCCCGCCGTGCACGCGGGAGCGGGAACGGGCCGAGCCGGAGTTCCTCGACCGGGTGCGGCCGACGGTGACGGAGGAGGACGTCCGGCTGCTGCTGGACTCCGCACTGTCCGACGAGGCGGTCACGGCACTGTGGCGGACCGCCTCGCGGCGGCTGTACGTCGACGCGTCGTTCGACGCCGACGAGGGGTTCGACGCCGACGTACGGGCCTGGCTGGAGCGGGTGGCTCGGGCGTGCCGGGAACGGCTGGGGGAGATCGACCCCGGCTGCGTGCCGTATCTGTCGCCCGCCCGGACCGACCTGGCCGGGGCCGTGCTGCGCGAGGTCCGCGAGGTCCGCGAGGCGGAGCGGGCGGAAGCGGCCGAGGTACGGGACGTGGCGCGCGTACTGGAGGACGTGGCCGCCACCGTGGACCCGGACCTGGGCTTCCGCCTCCTCCTCCAGATCCTCCTCACGTACGACGTCCCCGTCCCCGACGCCCGGCGCGACCGCTGCCGGGCCCTCGGCGAACGGCTCGGATTCAGCGCGGACCATCTGGACGACCGACTGCACCGCCGGGCGGAGTGACTTGCCCTCCGGCCGGGCGGCGGAGCCGTCTCCTGAGTACGGGTACTCATGTGTGCCCGGAAGCCGGTTGACAGGCTCCGCGGTATGACGAGTGGCAGAGGGGCGCTCACGGCCCTGCATCTCTTTCTGGTCTGGGCGATGACGGCGACCGCGGTGCCGGCGCTCGGCTTCGGGCTGGTGGCGGCGGCCTGGGGCGGCGGTGCCGGTGCGACGGTGCCGGTCCTGGTACTGGGCGCGCCGCTGATGGTGGGCCTGCTGGCCCTGGCGGGCCTGCCGGTGAAGGACGTGGTGCCGCTGTGCGGATCCGTGCCGCGGCGGTTGGGCTGGGCGGTACTCGTCTTCGTGCCCGGCACACTCGGCGTCCTGTCGGGCCTGGCCGCCTACGGCGGGGACGTCGACCTGGGGAGCGCCGGTACCCGGATCGCGCTGACGGGGGTGCCGTACACCGTGGCCGCGGCGTTCTTCGTGCCGGGCCGGTGGGTGCGGTCGGGAGCGCTGGTGGTGCTGGCGGCCGGGGTGGTCTACGGGGGTTTCGTCGGTCCGGCGCAGTCGCAGCAACGTCAGCACGAGGCGGAGGTCGAGCGGTACCGGGAGAAGCCCGAGCTGCTGTACCTGGGGGCCGCGCCGCCGGGCATGCACGTGTCCCGTGCGGAGCTCGGCCCCGCCGCCTTCGTCGTCGACTACCGCCCCGTGCGGGAGGGGTACGAGTCGGGGTACGCGGGCCTCGTCGTGCGCTCGTCGGACACTCCGGAACCCCGGTGCCCCGAGCCCGTGGACAAGTCCGTCACCTGCACGGTGGACGCGCACGGGGAGATGGTCATGGTCCGCGAATTTCCCGACGGCACCCGCGAGGTCACCCTTGTCCGCCGACACGGAAAGGCGGAGGTCTCGGTCGCGAGCCAGAGCGTCGACGAATCGGGGCTGCGTCATCTCCTGGACACTCTGCACCCGCTGTCGGACACGGAGCTGGAGGAGTTGATGCGGGAGAAGAAGATCGACCACAGACTCTGAGTGCCGCCGCAGTGGCCACCTGAAGGCTCGCGCCCCGGGAAACGGGCTCGGTGAACACCCGACAGAAGTGGTGCGGACAATGTCGGGTGGCCGGGGCCGGTGCCGTCGCACGATGGGCGCATGGACGACACGATCTTGATGTCCCGCTTCCTCCGCGACGGCTTCGTGAAGCTGGAAGGCGCCGTCGCGCCACGCGTGGCCGCGGACTGCGCGCGTCTGCTGTGGCGGGAGACGGGCTGCGACCCGGAGGATCCGGCGACGTGGACGCAGCCCGTGCACTGGGTGCCCGGCATGGCGCAGGGGCCGTTCGCCGCCGCACCCAACTCCCCCTCCCTGCACCACGCCTACGACCTTCTCGTCGGCGCGGGACGCTGGGAGCCGCGCTATTCGCTGGGCACGTTCCCGCTGCGCTTCCCGCACGAGGAGGAACCGGACGACGCGGGCTGGCACATCGAGGGGAGCTATCTGCCGGAGGGCGAGAGCTGGTACTTCACGAATCTGCGTTCCCGGGGCCGGGCGCTGCTGATGCTGTTCCTGTTCAGCGAGGTCGGTGAGCAGGACGCCCCCACCCGGATCCGGGTCGGCTCGCACCTCGATGTGCCGAAGGTGCTGGAGAAGTACGGGGAGGACGGGGCGAGCGGGTTGGCCCTCGCCCCCGAGCTGGTGGCGGCGTCCGGCCACCGGCCGATCGCCCTCGCCACCGGGTCCCCGGGCGATGTCTTCCTGTGTCATCCGTTCCTGGTGCACTCGGCGCAACCGCACCACGGGACGCGGCCGCGCTTCATGGCCCAGCCGCCGCTGATGCCGGCCGCAACGTACGAACCGGAACGGGCCGACGGAGCGTACTCTCCCGTGGAGATCGCGATCCGCCGGGGCCTGGGACAGGACACGCCCGGCCCGGACGGGGACGGCACCGGCACCGGCGCCGGGTAGACACGGACGCCGCCCGGCGTGGTGGTCGCCGGGAGGAAGGAGACCGGGCGTGCTGGAGCGGCTGAACCAGGCCATGGAGCACATCGAGCGCCATCTCGACCAGGCCGTCGAGGTGGCGGAGCTGGCACGCGTCGCGGCCACCTCGGAGTACCACCTGCGCCGGATGTTCTCCGCGCTCGCGGGCCTACCGCTGTCGGAGTACATCCGGCGCCGCCGGCTCACCCTCGCGGGCGCCGAAGTGCTCGCGGGGCGTGACACGCTGCTGGAGATCGCGGTGCGTTACGGCTACGGATCCGGCGAGGCGTTCGCGCGGGCGTTCCGTGCCATGCACGGCATCGGACCGGGCGAGGCCCGGCGTACCGGTGCCGCCCTCAGCTCGCAGTCGCGGATGGCCTTCCGGCTCACGGTCGAAGGGAGCAGCAGCATGCGATACCGCCTCGTGGACAAGGCGGCCTTCACCGTCGTCGGGCTCAGGGCCCGGGTACCGCTGGTGCACGCGGGGCCGAACCGGGCGATCATGGACTTTGTCCGCGGGATCGACCCGCGGACCCTGAAGCGCGTGGAGAAACTGTCGGACCAGGAGCCGCACGGCATCGTCGCGGTCTGCGACGACCTGGACCCCAGCCGCGCCGAGGGCACCGATCTCGACTACCACCACGGCGTGGTCACCTCCGCGGCCGCTCCCGAGGGCACCACCGCGCTGTCCGTCCCGGCCGGCACCTGGGCGGTCTTCACCACCTCCGGGCCCGCGCCGCAAGCCATCCAGGAACTGTGGCGGGACGTGTTCACCGAGTGGTTCCCGTCGAATCCGTACCGCACCCGCACCGGACCCGAGATCCTGCGCATCCGCCCGTCGCCGGAGAAGACCGGGGCCGACGCCGAACTGTGGCTCCCGGTGGAGCGCGAGCTGGACGCTCGGCCTTCGTCGCGAGGGAACACCGGCGCCCCCGCATGACCGTGCGACGGTGATGTACTAGAGTTATCTCGACATCGAGATATATGCCGAAGGCGCACCGCAGTCCGCCAGTCGGTAAGGGTTACCTAACTAAGCCTTACCTTAGCGGATGGTCGAGGGGCCGTAGGCGGCACCACGCGGCGCCCGCCGTAATGAGGCGCGGCGCGGAGTACGCGCACATTGATGAAGGAGACTGTCGTGTCGGCGAACAGCTTCGACGCCCGCAGCACGCTGCGCGTGGGCGACGAGTCGTACGAGATCTTCAAGCTGGACAAGGTCGAGGGCTCCGCGCGCCTCCCTTACAGCCTGAAGGTGCTGCTGGAGAACCTGCTCCGCACCGAGGACGGCGCGAACATCACCGCCGACCACATCCGGGCCCTCGGCGGCTGGGACTCCCAGGCCCAGCCCAGCCAGGAGATCCAGTTCACGCCGGCTCGCGTGATCATGCAGGACTTCACCGGTGTGCCGTGTGTCGTGGACCTCGCCACCATGCGTGAGGCCGTCAAGGAGCTGGGCGGCGACCCGGCCAAGATCAACCCGCTCGCCCCGGCCGAGCTGGTCATCGACCACTCCGTCATCGCCGACAAGTTCGGTACGAAGGAGGCCTTCGGCCAGAACGTCGAGCTGGAGTACGGCCGCAACAAGGAGCGCTACCAGTTCCTGCGCTGGGGCCAGACGGCCTTCGACGAGTTCAAGGTCGTCCCCCCGGGCACCGGCATCGTCCACCAGGTCAACATCGAGCACCTGGCCCGTACGGTCATGGTCCGGGGCGGCCAGGCGTACCCCGACACCCTCGTCGGCACCGACTCGCACACCACCATGGTCAACGGCCTCGGTGTGCTGGGCTGGGGCGTCGGCGGCATCGAGGCCGAGGCCGCGATGCTCGGCCAGCCGGTCTCCATGCTCATCCCGCGCGTCGTCGGCTTCAAGCTGACCGGCGAGCTCCCGGCCGGCACCACCGCCACCGACCTGGTGCTGACCATCACCGAGATGCTCCGCAAGCACGGTGTCGTCGGCAAGTTCGTCGAGTTCTACGGTGAGGGCGTCGCCGCCACCTCGCTCGCCAACCGCGCCACCATCGGCAACATGTCGCCGGAGTTCGGCTCCACCGCCGCGATCTTCCCGATCGACGACGAGACGCTGAAGTACCTGCGCCTGACCGGCCGTGACGAGCAGCAGGTCGCGCTCGTCGAGGCGTACGCCAAGGAGCAGGGCCTCTGGCTCGACCCGGCCGCCGAGCCGGACTTCTCCGAGAAGCTGGAGCTGGACCTGTCGACGGTCGTCCCGTCGATCGCCGGCCCGAAGCGCCCGCAGGACCGCATCGTCCTCGCCAACGCCAAGGCGCAGTTCGCCCAGGACGTGCGCAACTACGTCGCGGACGACGAGGAGGCGGGCAAGGAGTCCTTCCCGGCCTCCGACTCCCCGGCCGCGCACAACGGCGTCCCGTCGAACCCGGTCACCGTGACCGCCCCCGACGGCACGACGTACGAGATCGACCACGGCGCCGTCACCGTCGCCGCGATCACCTCCTGCACCAACACCTCGAACCCGTACGTCATGGTCGCCGCGGCGCTCGTGGCGAAGAAGGCGGTCGAGAAGGGCCTGACCCGCAAGCCGTGGGTCAAGACCACCCTCGCCCCGGGCTCGAAGGTCGTCACCGACTACTTCGACAAGGCGGGCCTGACCCCGTACCTCGACAAGGTCGGCTTCAACCTCGTCGGCTACGGCTGCACCACCTGCATCGGCAACTCCGGCCCGCTGCCGGAGGAGGTCTCCAAGGCGGTCAACGAGCACGACCTGGCCGTGACCTCGGTGCTCTCCGGCAACCGTAACTTCGAGGGCCGGATCAACCCCGACGTCAAGATGAACTACCTGGCGTCCCCGCCGCTGGTCGTCGCGTACGCCATCGCCGGTTCGATGAAGGTGGACATCACCAAGGACGCCCTGGGCATCGACCAGGACGGCAAGCCGGTCTACCTCGCGGACATCTGGCCCTCCGAGGCCGAGGTGAACGACGTCGTCGCCAACTCCATCGGCGAGGACATGTTCAACAAGTCCTACCAGGACGTCTTCGCGGGCGACGCCCAGTGGCAGGCGCTGTCGATCCCGACCGGCAACACCTTCGAGTGGGACGCGCAGTCCACCTACGTGCGCAAGCCCCCGTACTTCGAGGGCATGACGATGGAGACGACCCCGGTCGCCGACATCACCGGCGCGCGCGTGCTCGCCAAGCTGGGCGACTCGGTCACCACCGACCACATCTCCCCGGCCGGTGCGATCAAGGCCGACACCCCGGCCGGCAAGTACCTGACGGAGCACGGCGTCGAGCGCCGCGACTTCAACTCGTACGGCTCGCGCCGCGGCAACCACGAGGTCATGATTCGCGGCACCTTCGCGAACATCCGCCTGCGCAACCAGATCGCCCCGGGCACCGAGGGCGGCTTCACCCGCGACTTCACCCAGGCCGACGCCCCGGTGTCGTTCATCTACGACGCCTCGCAGAACTACCAGGCCGCCGGCACCCCGCTGGTCATCCTGGCGGGCAAGGAGTACGGCTCCGGCTCGTCCCGCGACTGGGCCGCCAAGGGCACCGCGCTCCTCGGCGTCAAGGCCGTCATCGCCGAGTCCTACGAGCGCATCCACCGCTCGAACCTCATCGGCATGGGCGTCCTCCCGCTCCAGTTCCCGGAGGGCGCGACCGCCGAGGCCCTCGGTCTCACCGGCGAGGAGACCTTCTCCTTCACCGGCGTCACCGAGCTGAACAACGGCACCACGCCGCGCACGGTCAAGGTGACCACCGACACCGGCGTGGAGTTCGACGCGGTCGTCCGCATCGACACCCCCGGTGAGGCGGACTACTACCGCAACGGCGGCATCATGCAGTACGTGCTCCGCAACCTGATCCGCAAGTAGTCGCGAGGCAGGCAGCAGAGCCGAAGGGCCGCACTCCGGAATTCCGGGGTGCGGCCCTTCGCGTGTCCTTGGGAGGCGGCCCTACCGCCTGATGCTCCGTACGGACGCGGCCGGCTCACGGCCCCGTACCGCACCCGGAGGGCCGGAATGTGCCACCCGCAGGCGTCCGTGCCGTCCGGGCGCACGAGGGCGAGCCGTCCTCTCGTCGGCCTGGTGGAATGCGATCGTGGGGCCGCAGGTTCACACAGCGACAGTGACAGCGCCGGCGGCATCGGCATCGGCACGGAAAGAGCGGAATCATCATGGGCGAGCTGATCCTGATCCGGCACGGCGAGACGGAGTGGTCGCGGTCCGGGCAGCACACGAGCCACACCGATCTGCCCCTGACCGCCTTCGGGGAACGGCAGGCACGGGCCCTGGCGCCACTGCTCGCCGACCGGCGGATCGCGCTCACCCTCGTCTCTCCCGCCGTACGCGCCCGGCGCACCGCCGAGCTCGCCGGGCTGGCCGCGCCCCGCATCACGCCCGAGCTGCGCGAGTGGGACTACGGCGGCTACGAAGGGGTGACCACCGACGAGATCCGCCGGACCCGCCCGGACTGGAACCTCTGGACGGACGGCGTCGCGCCCGGGCCCGAGGCGCATCCCGGTGAGACCCCGGCCGAGGTCGGGGCGCGTGCCGATCGGGTGCTGGCGGAAGCGGTGGAGGTGGCGGGGCGGGACGCGGACGAGGACATCGCGCTCGTTGCCCACTCCCACTTCCTGCGTGTGCTCACCGCTCGCTATCTCGGTCTGACCCCGGCCGAGGGGACGCTGTTCCAGCTCGCCACGGGCGCCGTCTCCCGCCTCGGCACCGAGCACGGGAAGCCGGTCATCACGGCGTGGAATGTGACATTGCCGGAGAGCCTGTTCCCCCGGGCAGTGCCGGAGAGCCCGGAGCGGGACTGAACGGACCGGCGGCCGGCACCCCGCCAGGGGTACCGGCCGCCGGCCGTGGTGAAGGGGGCGTCGGATCAGGAGAGCAACTCCAGCTCCGCCAGCGTGCCTTCACCGGCGAACACCAGGCGGTAGTGCGCGTACGAGCCCGGCTCGCGTACCGAGAACACCCTCGTCTGCCTGTCCCAGGCGAACGACTCGGCCGAGCGCCTGTCGAGGTCCTTCCACGTCGTGCCGTCCGACGAGCCCTGGAGGACCCAGCCGGACGGGGCCCCGGCCGCCTTGTCCGACGTCAGTGTGTACCGGACCGCGTCCGTGGCGGAGGGGACCGGCAGGTCCACCGAGGTGACCTTCGCCGAGGTGGCCGACGTGTCGTCGAACAGGGCGCCGTCGCCCTTCAGCACGTCCGTCTGCGGCGACGCCACCTTGTCGTCCGTGGTGATCGAGGTCGGTGCCGCGTCCTTGCCGGTGCCCCACGGTGACGGCTTCGGGCCCATGTCGAAGTCCAGCACGCCGCCCTTGGCCAGCAGGTCGTGCGGCAGTGAAGTGGAGGTCCACTTCTTGCCGTTGACCCGCAGACCCTGCACATAGATGTTCCGCGCGCTGTTCTTCGGTGCCCTGACGACCAGGTCGCGGCCGTTCTCCAGGTGGACGGTGGTCTTCTCGAAGAGCGGGGAGCCGATCGCGTACTCGCCGCTGCCCATGACCAGCGGGTAGAAGCCGAGCGAGGAGAAGAGGAACCAGGCCGACTGCTCGCCGTTGTCCTCGTCGCCGTGGTAGCCCTGCCCGATGTCGCTGCCCGTGTAGAGCCGGCCCAGGACCTCGCGGACCTTCTCCTGCGTCTTCCAGGGCTGCGAGGCCGCGTCGTACATGTAGGTGACGTGGTGCGCGACCTGGTTGCTGTGCCCGTACTGGCCCATCCGCACGTCCCGCGCCTCGGTCATCTCGTGGATGACACCGCCGTACGAGCCGACGAACTCGGGGCCCGCCGTCTCGGGAGTGGAGAAGTACGTGTCGAGCTTCTCGGCCAGGCCGGCGCGGCCGCCGTACAGGTTCGCCAGGCCCCGGCTGTCCTGCGGGGCGGTGAAGGCGTAGCCCCAGCCGTTGGTCTCCGTGTAGTCGTAGCCCCAGACCCGGGGGTCGTACTGGTCCGACGGGAGCCGCCAGCCGCCCTTGGCGTCCTTGCCCTGGAAGAAGCCGGCCTTGTCGTCGAAGAGCTGGACGTAGTTGCGGGCGCGGTTGAGGAAGTACTCGGACTCCTCCTTGTAGCGCTGCTTCTTCGTCTTCTTGTAGAGCGCCTCGCCCATCCGCGCGATGCCGTAGTCGTTGAGGTAGCCCTCCAGCGACCAGGACAGGCCCTCGTGGGTGTCGGTGTTCGCGTAACCGGTGAACGGTGACGTCACCATGCCCTTGCGGCCGACGCCCGAGGACGGCGGGACCACCGTGGCGTTCTTCAGCGCCGCGTCGTACGCCGCCGCCGCGTCGAACTTCACGCCCTTGACGTAGGCGTCCGCGAACGCGACGTCCGAGGAGGTGCCGGTCATCAGGTCGGAGTAGCCGGGGGAGGACCAGCGGGAGATCCAGCCGCCGTCCTTGTACTGCTGGACGAAGCCGTCCACCATCTCGCCGGCCTTGTCAGGGGTGAGGAGGGAGTAGGCGGGCCACGTCGTGCGGTAGGTGTCCCAGAAGCCGTTGTTGACGTAGACCTTGCCGTCGACGATCTTCGCGCCGGTGTGCGTCGGGGTGTCGGAGCCGACCTGCGGGGAGAACGGGCTGGCGTACTTGTCCTTGCCGCCGACCTTCTCGAAGCCCGAGTTCGGGTACAGGTACAGCCGGTACAGGCTGGAGTAGAGCGTGGTCAGCTGATCGGCCGTGGCACCCTCGACCTCCACCTTGCCCAGGATGTCGTCCCAGGCCCGCTGCGCCCGGTCCTCGACCCGGCCGAAGGAGCGCGAGGCGGGGATCTCGGCGGCCAGGTTCTGCTTCGCCTGGTCGACGCTGATGAGCGAGGTCGCCAGGCGCAGACCGACCGTGCGGTCCTTGCCCGCCTCGAAGCGGAGGTAACCCGTGACATCGTCGCCACCGCCGCCGGACAGCTTGCCGCTCGCGGTGACCGGGGCGTCGAAGACGCCGTACACGAAGAGCCGGGTGGCGCCGGTCGAGCCGCCGCTCTTCACGTCGGAGAAGCCGGTGAAGGAGCTGGTGGCCGGGTCGAGGGTGAGGCCGCCGTCGTTGGAGACGTTGTCGAAGACGATGCTCGCGTCGTCACCGGGGTAGGTGAACCGCATCCGGGCCGCGTGGTCGGACGGTGTCATCTCGGCCTTGAGACCGTTGTCGAATGTCACACCGTAGTAGTGCGGCCTCGCCGTCTCGTTCTCGTGGTGGAACGGCAGCGCACGTGCCTTGCGCGAGGCGTCCGGGGTGCCGGCGACCGCCGAGGGCATCAGCTGGAAGGTCTGCCGGTCGCCCATCCAGGGGCTCGGTTCGTGGCTGGCGCTGAAGGCCTGGAGGGTGGGCAGGTTGTCGTCGTTGTTGCCCCGCGCGTAGTCGTACAGCCAGCTCGTCGAGCCGGCGTTGGTGACCGGTGTCCAGAAGTTGAAGCCGTTCGGGACCGCGGTGGCGGGGAAGTTGTTGCCCCGGGAGAAGGCGCCGCTGGAGTTGGTGCCGCGGACCGTCGACGCGTAGTCGGACAGATGCGCCCGGCGCTTCTCGGCGGCCTTCGGGGCGATCTCTATGTCGTCGATCCAGCCCTGGAACTTCGCCGTGCCCTTGGGGGAGTCGTACGCCACCAGGATCCGGTCGACGGTCCTGCCCGCCGCGACCGTGCCGATCGTCGACTCGACCTTGTTCCACTGGTTGACGTACAGCCGCTTGGCGTCGGCCTGGCCCTGCGGGGTCAGCAGCCCGCCGTTGCTGTCGGTGGCCCGCAGATCGCTCAGATACGTGCCGTCCGTGAACGCCAGGTCCACCGAGACATGGGTCGCCGGGTAGGAGAGGTCGGTCTCGCCCATCTGGGGATAGACCAGGTACGACAGTGAGGTGTCACGGGTGACAGCCGTGTTCACGTCGAAGACCTTGTTGTACGAGTACGCCCGGCCGTCCGCCTTGTGCGTACCGGCGTACCGCAGGGCCCGCTTTCCGGAGAAGCCCGCGCCCGCCTTGGCGGTGGGGGAGCCGGAGGGGCCGCGGTCGACCTGGCTGCGCATCTCGTCCGGGGCCGGGGTGGAGGTGTCGCCGTCGGAGAACTGGACGTCGGCGAGCTGGGTGGCGTCCGAGGCGCCGTTGTTCTTCGTGATCCGAAGACGGAAGTGCCGGTATGCGGTGTCAGATGTGAAATCGTACGACTTCGTCTGGAACCGCTCGGTGAACGTCTGGCCGGTCCGGGAGTCGAGGTCCTGCCAGTCCTTGCCGTCGGCGGAGCCCTGGAGGGTCCAGTCCTTCGGGTCGCGCTCGTCGTGGTCGTTGGCCGAAGTCAGGGCGTATGTCACTACCTTGACCGGTTCATCCAGGTCGAATTCGACCCATCCGGTGGGTTCGAAGGCCAGCCACTTGGTGCCGGATTCCCCGTCGATCAGGTTTTCCTTGACCTCTCCGCCGCCGGTGTTCTCACCACTGGCGCGGACATCTGTCACCTTGTCGGTGACATTGCCCGGTATTCCTGCGGAGAAGCCGCCATCGACACCCGATGACCGCTTCTTTCCGTCCGGACCCTCTTCTACGGTGTTGCGCCAGTCCGGCTGCTTTTCGTCCGCTTCGAAGGACGAGCTGAATGTCCGGTCTCCCGAAGACGGCCGGCCCTTTTCGTGTGCGCCGGCCGACTGCGCGGCGGCGACGGAGGGGGCGGTCACGACCAGAACGAGTGAAGCCGCGATCAGTGCGGCCGTACGGCTTTGTCTCGTGCGAGAACCATGTCGGGGCTGCATGCCGAGCCATTCCTCCCGAGGAGTGCATCTGGACAACGTTGTCAGAGAGATGCGCAAGGTCCAGTAGGGAGCCAAGTGCCGGGATGTGTCAAGGGCGTTGGACGGGAAGCGCAAGCCGAATCGACCGGAATGCGGAAATCGTTACACCCGGGCCGAGAGCGTGCGGGGGCCATGTATCCGCGAGGTCTCAACTCGGGAAAGACTGCTGCTCAAACTCGCATTCGATCTTGCTCAGTCGACCGGAAGTGGACTATACCTGTCGGCGTCCGCACAGCTTTTCCGGCGACGCGGACAAGGGGGACACGGGGGAAGGGCCGAGGACAGCACGACGGGTGCATCCGATGTCCGGTCTCCCCGACCCCCCACTGCACATGGCTAGCCTGAAATCAGCACCACCCAAGCGCAACTGACCGCGGTGGCGGGGCCCTTCGCCTGAGGCGAATTTCTACGGGCGACCGGTACACACCGCCTGAGTCCTGGAGAAGGCGAGGACTTGAGCATGGGATCCACCTCCGCCCACAAGAATGAGGGCCTTGGCCGTCGCGATGTGATCAAGCGATCGGCCGCACTCGGCCTGATCAGCGTTCCGACGATGGGCTTCCTGTCGGCGTGCGCCAGCGGCGACAGCAGCAGCGACAAGAAGGTCGAGAAGGGCAAGGTCACCAAGGCCAACCCGCTCGGCGTGAACGAGACGGCCCCGCTCGAGGTGGTCATCTTCGACGGCGGCTTCGGCCAGCAGTACGCGATCGACGCGGAGAAGAAGTACAACGCGGCGTTCCCGAAGGCCCCCAAGGTCAAGCACGTCGCGACCCAGAAGATCCAGTCGCAGCTGCAGCCCCGCTTCAACGGCGGCACCCCGCCGGACCTGATCGACAACTCCGGCGCCGAGCAGATGGACATGGGTGTCCTGGTCGGCAAGAAGCAGTTGCTCGACCTGACGCCGCTGATGGACGCCCCGTCCATCGACGACCCGAGCAAGAAGGTCCGCGACACGCTGCGCCCGGGTGTCCTGGAGATGGGTCAGTTCGACGGCGACCCGGTCTGGATCATGTACTACGCGTACACCGTGTACGGCGTCTGGTACTCGCAGACCGCGCTGGAGAAGCTCGACGCGGAGTACCCGGAGGACTGGGACGCCATGCTCGCCCTCTGCGCGAAGGCGAAGAAGCAGGGCATCGCGGGCTGGACGTACGCCGGTAAGTACCCGTACTACCTGCCGTTCTCGCTCTACCCGTTCATCGGCAAGATCGGTGGCCGGGAGGTTCTCGACAAGATCGACAACCTGGAGCCGAACGCCTGGAAGGACCCCGCGGTCAAGGCGGCGTTCGAGGCGTACTACGAGCTGTACAAGAAGGGGTACATCCTCAAGGGCACCCCCGGTCTGACCCACATCCAGTCGCAGACCGAGTGGACCAAGGGCAAGGCGCTCTTCCTCCCGAACGGTTCGTGGGTGGAGAACGAGGCCGCGCCGACCACGCCCAAGGACTTCAAGATGATGGTCGCGGCGCCGTCCAGTCTGGACTCGTCCGACAAGATGCCGTTCGGCACCATCTGGGCCTCCGGCGGCGAGCCCTTCGTCGTCCCGGCCAACGCGAAGAACCCCCAGGGCGGCATGGAGCAGCTGCGCATCATGCTCTCCGAGGAGTCCTCGAAGAACTTCACCAAGCAGGTCAAGTCGCTCAGCGCGTTCAACGGCGGCACCGACGGTCTGACCCTGTCGACCGCCATGCAGTCCGGTGTCGACGCGCTGAAGAAGGCCGGCGACAACGTGGTGAACCCGCGTCTGCAGGACTGGTACGTGAAGCTCCAGAAGGAGCAGATCGGTGTCGCCGGCATCGGCGAGATGATGGCCGGCCGCGCGACCCCGGCGGAAGCCATCAAGAAGATCCAGGCCTTCGCGGACGCGGCGGCCAAGGACCAGTCCATCAAGCACTACAAGCACCAGTGAGCAACCGTCACCAGCGGCGGCACCCGCGGAAAGATCGGGGTCGGTAAACGATGCAGCATGGCAAGTACCGTTTCATCGTGGGATTCTTGGTACTCCCACTCGCGTTGTACGCGGTCTTCGTCATTTGGCCGTTCATCCAGTCCATCTACTACTCGTTCACGGACTGGACCGGCCTGAGCCCGGACTTCAAGATGGTCGGGTTCGACAACTACACGAGGATGCTGAAGGACGACATCTTCTGGAAGTCGTTGCAGCACAGCGTGTTGCTTGTGGTGCTGCTGCCGCTGGTGACGCTGGGTCTGGCGCTCTTCTTCGCCTTCATGCTCAATGTCGGGGGCCGGCGGCGCAAGAACGCCGCGGTCTCCGGCGTGCGCGGCTCAAGTTTCTACAAGATCGCCTATTTCTTCCCGCAGGTGCTCTCGATCGTCATCGTGGCCCTGCTCTTCCAGTTCGCGTTCAACCCCACCAGCGGGATGCTGAATTCGACGCTGAAGACGATCGGTCTGGGCTCCATCCAGCCGGACTGGCTGGGCGATCCCAGTCTCGCGCTGGTCTGTGTCATGTCGGTGCTGGTCTGGTCGACGGTCGGATTCTTCGTCGTCCTGTTCTCGGCCGGAATGGCGTCCATCCCGAAGGACTTCTACGAGGCGGCGCTGCTCGACGGCGCCAGCCGCTTCACCACGTTCTTCAAGATCACACTTCCGCTGCTCTGGGACACGGTGCAGTCGGGCTGGGTCTACATGGGGATCCTGGCCCTCGGCGTCGAGGCGTTCACCGCCGTGCAGGTCATGACCGTGGGCCCCGGTGGCCCCGACTACTCGACCACCGTCCTGCCGCTGTACGTGTACCAGACGGCCTTCCGTGACGGGCAGGCCGGCTACGCGACGACGATCGGCGTCGGACTGCTCATCGTCACCATGGCCTTCGCCGCCATCGTGATGCGGCTGGGCCGTCGCGATCGGCTGGAGTTCTGATGCTGCGATTCCCGGGAGACGGTCCCCGGACCCTCAGCAGGCACCACAGGTCGGCCTCCGTGTCCGGCTCGACAGTACGAGGTGAGTACACGTGAAGACGACTGACACCCCGCCCGCCGCCGCCCCGGCCGCCGACCCCGCTCCGGTGGCCAAGGCGCCCGCATCCGCCGCCAAGGAGAAGAGCAGTGAGGGCCAGGTCCTCAATGTCTTCTCGCACGGTGTGCTGATCATCTGGGCGATCCTGGTCGTCCTGCCGCTGCTGTGGGCGGTGATGGCGTCGTTCAAGACGGACGACTCGATCCTGTCGACGCCGTGGGCGCTGCCCGACAAGCTGCACTTCGAGAACTGGTCGCGCGCCTGGAGCCAGGCGCACATGAGCGACTACTTCTTCAACACCGTCGTGGTGGTGGGCTGCTCGCTCGTCGGCACCCTGCTGCTCGGCTCGATGGCGGCGTACGTACTGGCGCGGTTCGACTTTCCCGGCAACCGTTTCATCTACTACCTGTTCATCGGCGGGATGAGCTTCCCGATCATCCTGGCGCTGGTCCCGCTGTTCTTCGTCATGAACAACATGGCCCTGCTGAACACGCGGCACGGACTGATCATGGTCTACATCGCGTACTCGCTGCCGTTCACCGTCTTCTTCCTCACCTCGTTCTTCCGCACACTGCCGAGTTCGGTGGCGGAAGCGGCGATGCTCGACGGCGCCTCGCACACCCGGACGTTCTTCCAGGTGATGCTGCCGATGGCGAAGCCCGGCCTGATCAGCGTCGGTATCTTCAACTTCCTCGGTCAGTGGAACCAGTACATGCTGCCGACGGTCCTGAACACGGAACCGAAATACCGGGTGCTCTCGCAGGGCCTGGTCGAACTGGCCACCAGCCAGGGGTACAAGGGCGACTGGTCCGGTCTCTTCGCCGGTCTGGTGATGGCGATGCTGCCGGTCCTCGCGGCCTACATCATCTTCCAGCGCCAGGTCGTCGCCGGCCTCACCGCGGGCGCGGTGAAGTAGCCGCCCGGCACCACCCCACCCCCGTACAGACGAACCGCCCGTCGGCCACGCGCCGGCGGGCGGTTCGTGCGTGCGCCAGGCCGTCCCACCGCGCTCATCCGAGGCTTCGCTTGCTCAAGGTCTTGACGGGGGGTGCCGCAAAACGCTCAGCTTAGAGTTCACATGTTAGAGAAAACGGTAGGAGTGAGAGAGTCGATGGAGACTCCGGGGTCGCAGACATCTCTGCATCGCGCCAACCTTGAGCGGGTCGTGCGTGCGGTACGCATGGCGGGTTCGCTCACCCAGGCGGAGATCGCACGGAGCACCGGCCTGTCAGCGGCCACCGTCTCCAACATCGTTCGTGAACTGAAGGACGGCGGCACGGTCGAGGTCACCCCGACCTCGGCGGGCGGCCGCCGGGCCCGCAGCGTCTCGCTCAGTGGTGACGCGGGCATTGTGATCGGCGTCGACTTCGGCCATACGCACCTGCGGGTGGCGGTCGGCAACCTGGCCCACCAGGTGCTGGCCGAGGAGGCCGAGCCGCTGGACGTCGACGCCTCGTCCGCGCAGGGGTTCGGGCGGGCGGAACAGCTGGTCAGGCGGCTGATCGAGACGACCGGGATCGGTCCGGACAAGGTGATCGGGGTGGGCCTCGGTGTACCCGGCCCGATCGACGTGGAGTCCGGCACGCTGGGCTCCACGTCGATCCTGCCGGGCTGGACGGGGATCAACCCCAGCAAGGAGCTGGAGGGCCGGCTCGGTGTGCCGGTCTACGTCGACAACGACGCCAACCTCGGGGCGCTCGGCGAGCTGGTGTGGGGGAGCGGCCGGGGCGTCAAGGACCTCGCGTACATCAAGGTGGCCAGCGGGGTCGGCGCCGGTCTGGTGATCGACGGGCGCATCTACCGGGGCCCGGGCGGCACGGCCGGCGAGATCGGGCACATCACGCTCGACGAGTCGGGCCCGGTCTGCCGCTGCGGCAACCGCGGCTGCCTGGAGACCTTCACGGCCGCCCGGTACGTCCTGCCGCTGCTCCAGCCCAGCCACGGGCCCGACCTCACCATGGAACGCGTGGTCCAGCTGGCCCGCGAGGGCGATCCGGGCTGCCGCCGGGTGATCGGCGACGTCGGGCGGCACATCGGCAGCGGGGTGGCCAATCTCTGCAATCTGCTCAACCCCAGCCGGGTGGTCCTCGGCGGATCGCTCGCCGAGGCGGGCGAGTTGGTGCTCGGTCCGATCCGCGACTCGGTCTCGCGCTACGCCATTCCGAGCGCCGCCCGGCAGCTCTCGGTACTGCCCGGGGCGCTGGGCGGCCGGGCCGAAGTGCTGGGCGCACTGGCCCTGGTGCTCAGCGAGATGGGTGATTCGACCCTTTTGGAAAGCACCCTGCCGAAAGCCACTGCTGCCTTCACTTAGATAACGAATGGCACCGTTGTCATCTCGTTAAGGATTTACTCCTTGACGCTGACGTTGCGGCCGAGTTGACTGCCAGCCACCTCGGCCGCAACGTTGCGGCCTCGTCAGGGAGGCAACCCGAAATGAACGCAACGACGCGACGCATCGTCATAGGCACGGCCGCACTCTCCATGGCCGTCTCCCTCGCGGCGTGTGGCAAGGCCGGAGATGACAAGGACTCCGGCAGCGGCGGCGACGGCAAGACCATCGGCCTGCTCCTGCCGGAGAACAAGACCACGCGATACGAGACGTTCGACCGCCCCATCATGGAGGCGAAGATCAAGGCGCTGTGCTCCGACTGCGAGGTCAAGTACAACAACGCCGCGCAGGACAGCGAGACCCAGAAGAAGCAGTTCGACGCGCTCGTCACGCAGGGTGTGAAGGTCATCATCCTGGACACCGTCGACTACAAGGCCGCCAAGTCCTGGGTCCAGCAGGCCGCGAAGAAGGACGTCAAGGTCGTCGCGTACGACCGTCTCGCCGAGGGCCCGATCTCCGCCTATGTGTCGTACGACAACGAGAAGATCGGCCAGCTCCAGGGCGAGGCACTGGTCAAGGCGATGGGCGCCAAGGCCAAGGACAGCAACGTTGTCATGATCAACGGCTCGCCGACCGACCCGAACGCCCCCTTCTTCAAGAAGGGCGCGCACAGCGTCCTCGACAAGCAGGTCAAGAAGGTCGTCTACGAGCAGGACATCCCGGACTGGTCGGCGGACGAGGCCAACAAGAAGATGGGAGCGGCCATCGACTCCCTGGGCAAGGACGGCTTCCAGGGCGTCTACTCCGCCAACGACGGCATGGCCGGCGGCATCATCACGGCCCTGAAGAAGCAGGGCGTGAAGATCCCGGTCGGCGGTCAGGACTCCGAGCTCGCCGGTCTGCAGCGCATCCTCGCGGGCGAGCAGGCCTTCTCGATCTACAAGCAGATCAAGCCGGAGGCCGAGACCACCGCCGAGATCGCCGTCCGGCTGCTCAAGGGCAAGAAGTTCGACGACCTGGCCCCGGTCAAGGTCGACAGTCTCTCGGGCGAGTTCAAGGGCACCCCGTCCAAGCTGTACGACGCCTCGGTCGTGACCAAGGAGAACATCGCCTCCACGATCGTCGCCGACAAGGTCTACAAGGTCGAGGAGATCTGCACCGCCCAGTACAAGGCGGCCTGTGACGCCGCCGGCATCAAGTAGGCCGCCGGCAAGCGTCACCCCCGGTCCGGTCCGGCACCCGCCCCGTCCAATGCCCCGCAAGCAGGGGCGGGCGCCGGACTTCTCACAGGTCCGGACTTCCTGCCGTCCCGGGTCACTCACAGGTCCCGGGGCTCCCGGTGGTCCTGACCTCATGCCGGTTCCGGACCGATCACCGGTCCCGGACTTCCCCCGGCTCCGGTCCTCGGCGCGCGGTCGTCCCCCCGGCGACGGCGCTCCCCAGGACAGCCCCCCGGAGACCTTCCCGGCCACCCCGGTGGTCCGGCGACCGGCACTGCCCCTGTGCTCAGCAGCACCATCCCCGCCGGTCAGGCGGCGAAGGAGATGATTCACGTGTCCGCTACGCCCGTGCTGGCGTTGCGCGGAATCTCCAAGCGGTTCGGCGCCGTCCAGGCGCTCACCGATGTGGACCTGGAGATTCGCTCCGGCGAAGTGGTCGCCCTGGTCGGCGACAACGGCGCCGGCAAGTCGACCCTCGTCAAGACCATTTCGGGTGTCCACCCGATCGACGAAGGCACCATCGAGTGGGAGGGCGCACCGGTCCGCATCAACCGGCCGAACGACGCCCAGGAGCTCGGAGTCGCCACCGTCTACCAGGACTTGGCGCTCTGCGACAACCTCGATGTGGTCGCCAACCTCTTCCTCGGCAGCGAACTGCGCAAGGCCTCCGTCCTCGACGAGATCGGGATGGAGAAGCGTGCCAAGGAACTGCTCGACACGCTGTCCATCCGGATTCCCAGCGTCCGTATCCCGGTCGCCTCGCTCTCCGGCGGTCAGCGCCAGGTCGTGGCCATCGCCCGCGCCCTGATCGGTGACCCCAAGGTCGTCATCCTCGACGAGCCGACCGCCGCCCTCGGCGTCGAGCAGACCGCCCAGGTCCTCGACCTCGTCGAGCGGCTGCGCGAGCGCGGCCACGGCGTCATCCTCATCAGCCACAACATGGCCGATGTGCGCGCCGTCGCCGACAAGGTGGCGGTGCTGCGGCTGGGCCGCAACAACGGAGTCTTCGACGTGGCGACCACGTCCCACGAGGAGATCATCTCCGCGATCACCGGTGCCACCGACAATGCCGTCACGCGCCGTCAGGCACGCACAGCCACGAAGGAGGACGCGAAGTGAGCGACCTCGCCAAGACCCCCGGGACCCCCACCGAGGAGTCCGCCACCGAGAAGTCCGCCGCGGCGGTACCGGAGGCCGGGCCGTCGGCGGCCCCCGCCCCCGCGATCGACCCGCGCCTGCTCGTCCGCGAGGAGGGCTTCAAGGGCTACTGGTCCGAGTTCACCCGCAAGGTGCGCGGCGGCGAGCTCGGCTCCCTGCCGGTCCTGGTCGGCCTGATCGTCATCGCGGTCGTCTTCCAGTTCCAGAACAGCAACTTCCTCTCCGCCAGCTCCATCGCCAACGTCGCCGTCTACAGCTCCGGCCTCGGCATCATGGCGGTCGGCATCGTCTTCGTGCTGCTGCTCGGCGAGATCGACCTGTCCGTCGGCTCGGTCGCCGGTGTCGGTGCGGCCGTCTGGGCCGTGCTCAGCGTCAACCACGGCTGGAACGACTGGACGGCGGTGCTCGTCGCGGTGCTCTCCGGCATGGTGCTCGGCGCGCTGCACGGCTTCTTCTTCGCCAAGATCGGGGTACCGGCCTTCGTCGTCACCCTGGCCGGCTTCCTCGGCTGGAGCGGTCTGCAGGAGTGGATGATGGGCGGTGAGGGCTCGATCAACACACCGTCCGGCAGCATCGTCGAGAACCTCACCAACTACTTCTTCGAGGACAAGGCCGTCGCGTACGGTGTCGCGCTGGTCGCCGTCCTCGCCTATGCCGCCTCGCTCCTGATGGACAGCCGGCGCCGCGGGGCCGCGGGCCTGCCCGCCCGCCCCACCACCGAGGTCCTGCTCCGCACGGGCATCGTCGCGGTCCTCTGCTTCGCCGTCGCGTACGTCCTGAACGAGCCCTCCGGCGCCCGCGGCCTGCCGCTGGCCCTGGTGATCTTTCTCGCCGTGCTGGTCGTCGCGGACTTCGTGGCCCGCCGGACCACCTTCGGCCGCCAGGTCTTCGCGGTCGGTGGCAACCCGGAGGCGGCACGCCGCGCCGGTATCGACGTCGACCGGATCCGGATCATCGTCTTCGCGCTCTCCGGAATGCTGGGCGCCTTCGGCGGTCTGTTCATCGCCAGCCTCTCCGGCGGTGCCACCAAGAGCGTCGGCGGCGGCAACACCCTGATGCTGGTCATCGCGGCCGCCGTCATCGGCGGCACCAGCCTCTTCGGCGGCCGGGGCAAGGTCTGGTCGGCGCTGCTCGGCATGATCGTGATCCAGTCGATCCAGCAGGGCCTGAACATGATCGGGATGGCCAACGCCATCCAGTACATGATCACCGGCGCGGTGCTGCTGGCCGCCGTGGTCATCGACTCGGTCTCCCGCCGTACGCAGAAGACCGCGGGCCGCGCGTAGGAAGCCTCGCGCGGGACCCCCGATATCACACCCGCACCAGACAGTGCCCGGCGCCCTCGACGGGGTGCCGGGCACTGTCCGGTGCGGGGCGCGGGGTGTGACAGCACTCTCCCCGTACTGTCCCCGCCCGATGCCCGCGACGGCGGACGGAACATTAGACTCATCGGATCGGCATGCTCGACCAGCTCAATACGCAAGGAGGCACGGGTGGCTCTGCTGACCCGCATCGGTGGACCGCGTGACCTGGACCGGCTCACTCCCGAGCAGCTGGACCAGCTCGCCGAAGAGATCCGGACCTTCCTGGTCGACGCCGTATCGAAGACCGGCGGCCACCTCGGCCCCAACCTGGGTGTGGTCGAGCTGACCATCGCCCTGCACCGGGTCTTCGAGTCGCCGAAGGACAAGGTCCTCTGGGACACCGGCCACCAGAGCTATGTGCACAAGCTCCTCACCGGCCGGCAGGACTTCTCGAAGCTCAAGAGCAAGGGCGGCCTCTCCGGCTATCCCTCCCGCGCCGAGTCCGAGCACGACGTCATCGAGAACTCGCACGCCTCCACGGTCCTCGGCTGGGCCGACGGCCTCGCCAAGGCCAACGAGGTGCTGGGCAAGGACGACCACGTCGTCGCGGTCATCGGTGACGGCGCACTCACCGGCGGCATGGCCTGGGAGGCGCTGAACAACATCGCCGCCGCCAAGGACCGCCCGCTCGTCATCGTCGTCAACGACAACGAGCGCTCCTACGCGCCGACCATCGGCGGCCTCGCCAACCACCTCGCGACGCTGCGCACCACCGACGGCTACGAGCGTTTCCTGGCCCGCGGCAAGGACCTCCTGGAGCGAACCCCCGTCGTCGGGAAGCCGCTGTACGAGACGCTGCACGGCGCCAAGAAGGGGCTGAAGGACTTCATCGCCCCGCAGGGCATGTTCGAGGACCTCGGCCTGAAGTACGTCGGCCCGATCGACGGTCACGACATCGAGGCCCTGGAGTCCGCGCTCCAGCGCGCCAAGCGCTTCGGCGGACCCGTCATCGTGCACTGCCTCACCGAGAAGGGCCGCGGCTACACCCCCGCCCTGCTCGACGAGGCGGACCGCTTCCACGCCGTCGGCAAGATCCACCCCGACACCGGCCTCCCGGTCGCCACCTCCGGCCTCGACTGGACCTCCGTCTTCGGCGAGGAGATGGTCAAGCTCGGCAAGGAGCGCGAGGACATCGTCGCGATCACCGCGGCCATGCTCCAGCCGGTCGGCCTGACCAAGTTCGAGAAGGCGTTCCCGGACCGGATCTACGACGTCGGCATCGCCGAGCAGCACGGCGCGGTCTCCGCGGCCGGCCTCGCCACCGGCGGACTGCACCCGGTCTTCGCGGTGTACGCCACCTTCCTCAACCGCGCCTTCGACCAGGTCCTGATGGACGTCGCGCTGCACAAGTGCGGTGTGACCTTCGTCCTGGACCGGGCCGGAGTCACCGGTACCGACGGCGCCTCGCACAACGGCATGTGGGACATGTCGATCCTGCAGTGCGTGCCCACCCTCCGGATCGCCGCCCCGCGCGACGCCGACCAGGTCCGCGCCCAGCTCCGCGAGGCCGTCGAGGTCGACGACGCACCGACCGTGGTCCGCTTCTCCAAGGGCGCGGTCGGCCCGGCGGTCAAGGCCGTCGGCAGGGTCGGCGGCATGGACGTGCTGCGCGAGCCCGGCACCACCCGTCCCGACGTACTGCTGGTCTCCGTCGGCGCGCTCGCCCCGATGTGCCTGGAGATCGCCGAGCTGCTGGAGGCCCAGGGCATCTCGACGACCGTCGTCGACCCGCGCTGGGTCAAGCCCGTCGACGAGGCCATGGCCCCGCTCGCCGAGCAGCACCGGGTCGTCGTCACCGTCGAGGACAACAGCCGGGCCGGCGGCGTCGGTTCCGCCGTGGCCCAGGCACTGCGCGACGCCGGTGTCGACGTACCGCTGCGCGACTTCGGCATCCCGCCCCGCTTCCTCGACCACGCCTCCCGCAAGGAGGTCATGGCCGAGATCGGGCTGACCGCGCCGGACATCGCCCGCCAGGTCACCGGCCTGGTCGCCAAGCTGGACGGCCGCTTCGAGAGCGACGCAGACAGCCGCTCAGTGATCGAGCCCGCCCGCGACTGACGCGAGCGGACACCGGTACGGCCGATGGGCCGGTCGGGTCGCCCTGTACGGGTGGTCCGACCGGCCCATTCGCGTGAAATCGCCCGGTGCGCAACGGTGTGCCGCCGGAGCGGTCCCAATCATGGCGTACACGACGAGTGCGTGGAGGTACGCCGGTGACTGCCCAGCAGGACACACCACCCAGCAGTGACGGACTGTTCCGGACCAAGACGGTCGAGCAGTCCATCCGCGACACCGAGGAGCCGGAGCACGCACTGCGGAAGTCACTCTCCGCCCTGGACCTCACGGTCTTCGGAGTGGGTGTCATCATCGGCACCGGCATCTTCGTCCTCACCGGCAAGGTGGCCAAGGAGACGGCGGGGCCCGCCACCGCACTCGCCTTCGTCGTCGCCGCTGTCGTCTGCGCGCTGGCGGCGCTCTGCTACGCCGAGTTCGCCTCCACCGTCCCGGTCGCCGGCTCCGCCTACACGTTCTCCTACGCCTCGCTCGGCGAACTGGTCGCCTGGATCATCGGCTGGGACCTGGTGCTGGAATTCGCTCTGGGCACGGCGGTGGTGGCGGTCGGCTGGTCCGGCTACGTCCGCTCACTGATGGACAACTTCGGCTGGAGCATGCCCGTCGTGCTCTCCGGAACCGATGTGGCAAAAGGATTCGGCTTCGACATCCTGGCCTTCGCCCTGGTGCTCGTCCTGACCGTGGTGCTGGTGCTCGGCATGAAGCTGTCCGCCCGGGTCACCACCGTCGTCGTCGCCATCAAGATCGCGGTGGTCCTGATCGTGATCATCGCGGGGCTGTTCTTCGTGAAGGCCGCCAACTACTCGCCGTTCATCCCCGAGGCGCAGCCGCAGACCTCGGGTTCCGGGCTGACCGCACCGCTGGTCCAGCTGATGTTCGGTTACGCCCCCACCAACTTCGGCGTCATGGGCATCTTCACCGCCGCCTCCGTCGTCTTCTTCGCCTTCATCGGCTTCGACGTGGTGGCCACCGCCGCCGAGGAGACCAAGCTTCCGCAACGTGACATGCCACGTGGCATCCTGGCTTCGCTCTTCATCTGCACCGTGCTCTACGTCGCCGTGTCGCTGGTGGTCACGGGCATGGAGCACTACACCGAACTGTCGGTGGAGGCCCCGCTGGCCGACGCCTTCAAGGCGGTCGGCCATCCCGTCTACGCCGGACTCATCAGCTTCGGAGCCGCGATCGGCCTGACCACGGTCTGTCTGATCCTCTTGCTGGGACAGACCCGGGTCTTCTTCGCGATGAGCCGCGACGGGCTGCTCCCGACGTTCTTCTCCAAGACCCACCCGAAGTTCGGCACCCCGTACCGCCCGACCATCCTGCTCGGCGTGATCATCGCGATCGTCGCGGGATTCACCAGCATCAACGAACTGGCGACGCTGGTGAACATCGGCACGCTCTTCGCGTTCGTCGTCGTGGCCCTGGGTGTGCTGGTGCTGCGCCGCACCCGCCCCGACCTCCACCGCGCCTTCCGTACCCCGTGGGTACCGCTGATCCCCATCCTCTCGGTGGCCGCGTCGGTGTGGCTGATGCTCAATCTGCCCGCGGAGACCTGGCTGCGGTTCGGCATCTGGATGGTCATCGGCGTGGTCATCTATTTCGCCTACGGACGTGGGCACAGCCGGATCAACGACCCTGTCGGTCGCCGGTCGTAGACGGGCCGGTGCGCGACTGGGTGCCGGGCGCACCGGCCGTTCCCCGTCGTCAGCCGCCGGTGGCGGGGGACTTCTTCGCGGACTCCGGGATCGTGCCGTCCTTGCGGATGGCCTTCCAGAGATCGCCGGCCTGCGGCTCGGCCGCCACCACCCGGTTGCGGTCCTGCTTGTCGTACGCCACCGGAAGCATGATCGTTTCCATGTTGCCCGGGTCCACGCCGTTCATCGAACGCCCGAACTCCGCGAGGGACTTGAGCGAGGCGAGCCCCGCGTCGGTGGTCAGTGACCTGGTCGCCGAGCTGGCGATCCGGTACGACTTGGTCGGACTGCTCAGCAGGTCCTGCGACTTGACCTCGCTCAGCAGGGCGAGCAGGAACTGCTGCTGGAGCCCGATCCGGCCGAGGTCGCTGCCGTCCCCGATGCCGTGGCGCGTACGGACGTAGGCGAGGGACTCGGTGCCGTCGAGTTTGTGCGGGCCCTTGGTGAGGTCGAGGCCGGAGGACTTGTCGTGGATGTCCTGCGGGACATCGACGGTGACGCCCCCGATGGCGTCCACCAGGTCCTTGAACCCGGCGAAGTTGATCTCCAGGTAGTGGTCGATCCGGACCTCGGACATCTTCTCGACGGTCTTGACCACACAGGCCGGACCGACCTGCGAGTAGACGGAGTTGAACATCACGCGGTTCGCCGACGGCACCGTCGAGCCGTCCGCCTTGGTGCACTCGGGCCGGGTGACCAGGGTGTCGCGGGGTATGGAGACGGCGACCGCCCTGGAGCGGCCCTCGGGAATGTGCACCACCATCGCGGTGTCGGACCGGGCGCCGCTGACGTCACCGCCGCCGCCCAGCTCCTTGTTCTCGGCACCGGCCCGCGAGTCGGAGCCGAGCACCAGCAGGTTCTGGCCGCTGGTCGGCAGTCTCTCGGGACGGTCCTCACCGAGCGCCTTGTCGATGTCCACGCCCTGGATGTTCCCGTCGAGGCGGCTGTAGAGCCAGTAGACGGTGCCGCCGCCGGCGAGCAGCAGGACGAGCAGGGCGCAGAGGGTGATCTTGAGGCCGCGGCGGCGCTTGCGAGGGGTTCCCCGCTGCTTCCGTCCGCCGCTGCGGGAGGCCGAACGACCCTCGCGGGTGCCCTGTGACATGCCGTCGTGGCTCATCGTGGTCGAGTCCTCAAATCTCGTGGCCCGGGGCGGGCCGTGGAGTGCGTGGGACTCGGGTGGGGGGGGTGCGGCCGGTCCGTGCGTGCATGGCTGAGCGTGCACTATAGAACAGAGGATCGTGCGAATGGGTGTTTTGGCCCCCGGAATCATGATCTGTGCAGCTCGAACTACTATTCGTTCATGACTTGGTTGATCACGGGTGGGGCGGGCTTCATCGGGGCGCACGTCGTCCGCGCTATGCGCGAGGCCGGCGAATCGGTCGCCGTGTACGACGACCTCTCCACGGGCGACCGCTCGCGCCTGCCTGCGGACGTCCCGTTCATCCAGGGCTCGACGCTCGACGCGGACCGTCTGCGGCACGCCTTCACGGAGTTCCCGGTGCGCGGGGTGGTCCACCTCGCCGCGAAGAAGCAGGTGGCGGAGTCCGTCGAGCGCCCGCTGTTCTACTACCGGGAGAACGTGCAGGGCCTGCGGACCCTGCTGGAGGCCGCCGCCGACAACGCGGTACGGGCGTTCCTCTTCTCGTCGTCGGCGGCCGTCTACGGCATGCCCGACGTACCGCTCGTCACGGAGTCGACCCCGTGCGCCCCGATCAACCCGTACGGCGAGACCAAGCTGACGGGCGAGTGGATGGTGCGTGCCGCCGGGAAGGCGCACGGCATCGCCACCGCCTCGATGCGGTACTTCAACGTGGCAGGCGCGGCCACCCCGGCCCTCGCCGACACCGGTGTCTACAACCTGGTGCCCATGGTCTTCGAGAAGCTGACGCAGGGGGCGGCCCCGGTGGTATTCGGCGACGACTACGACACCGCGGACGGCACCTGCGTACGCGACTTCATCCACGTCGACGACATCGCCTCGGCGCATCTCGCCGCGGCGCGGGCCCTCCTCGGCCGGGAGCCGGGCACCGACCTGACCGTCAACATCGGCCGGGGCGAGGGCGTCTCGGTGCGCGAGATGATCGAACTGATCGGTGAGGTGACGGGGTACGGGGCCGACGCGGCCCCGGTCTCGGCGCCGCGCAGGGCGGGAGATCCGGCCAGGGTGGTCGCCTCGGCCGACCGGATCCGTGCCGAGCTGGGCTGGTCCGCCCGGCACGACGCCCGCGAGATGGTCGCCTCCGCGTGGGAGGGCTGGTGCCTCGGGCACCCCGCGGCGCGCCGTCCGGCTGGTGCCGCGGGCTCGGCCTGAGCATGCCATGGCTTGTTTATGATGTCTCGATCCAGCGCCTGTGACCTGCACGGGCCTGCTCACAGGGAGGGTGACGAACAGCGATGCGCAGCGCCTCCCCACGTGAAGCGAAGCAGCGTGACGAGCCCGTCGCGGAGGCTTCCGCGCGGCTCGACCGAGTCCTCGGCGGCCCCTGGCTGCTGACCGGACACGACGGCAGGCTGACCGCGTACGTCCACGTCGAGGGCGCCGTACTGCGCTGGACCGAGTCCGCTCCCGGCGGCCCGCGGTGGACCGGGCCGGACGTCCTGCCGGCGAAGGACATCGAACGGCTCACCGTGGTGCAGGGGCAGAATCGTTACGCCCATCTGCTGGGGCGCCGGGTCCGGCCGCGCGCCGACGGCTGGACGAACGTGGACGTCATGTACGCCACGCAGTACCAGACGGGCCGCCCGATGACGCAGTGGCGCTCGCTGGGCAACCCGTTCAAGGAGATCGACAAGGCGGTCGAGACCGGCGTCCCGGCCGCCGCCGTCGCCGCCGACGGAGCGCTGTACGTCTGTGTCCCGACCGGACCGGGCGGCGTCGCCCTGCGCCGCGAGGACAAGCGCGGCCGGTGGGAGGCCTGGGCGCAGCTCCAGGTCTCCGGCGGCACCGACGGGCCGGTGCCCGCGGCGACCTCGTCGGGCCTGGTGGAGGTCCTCGTCCCCACCCGCACCGCCGCGCTGCGGCTCCGGCAGCCGGAGCCGGGCGGCGACCTGGCGCGCGGATACGACGTGGCGGTGCCCCCGCTGCCCGGATCGGTGACCGCGCTGGAGACCGCGCCGGGCCGGCTGACGTACTACCTGACCGATGCGCGGGGGACCGGTGTCGTCGCGGTCCGGGAGGGCAGCTGGCCCGTACCGCTGGGCGGCAACCCCGCAGACGGCCGCGTCGCCGCCGTCCGGACGACGGTCGACGGCTTCGACTGCACGGTACTCGCGGTCCGCGGGGCCGACGGGACGGTCCACCTCGGAGTCTGCGCGACCGAGGGCGAGCAGGCCGGCTTCTGGTGGACCGGCACGGGAACGAGCTGTGCCGGAGATCCGGCCCTTGCCGCCGACGGCCGCGGAAGAGCCGTCGTGGCGGCCCTCGGCGCCGACGGCGCACTGGTCGTCGCACGCCAGGAGGACGGCCAGGGGCTGACCCTCGGCGGCTGGAGCCGGGTATGAGCACCGCGGGTCCGGCCCGGCGGGTGACGATCGTCGCCGCACGCCATCGCGAGGCGGTGGCACTCGTCGCGGCGGAGGGGCCCGGCGCGGAGCTGAGCGTTCTCTGCGTCGAGGAGGACGGCAAGGACGGCCGGGCGGCACTGGACCGCGCGCTCGCCGACGCGGAGCGGCGCGGCTGCCGGGTCGCCGGAGCGCCCCGGACCGTCGGCGCGCCGGACGGCGGCGGCCACGCCGCGCTGCTCCGGGAACTGCGCACACTGAAGCCGCAGCGGGTACGCCTGGCGGACCCCGACCCGGCGCATGTGTCGTACGACGAGGAGCGCGAACTCCCCGTCCACGACGAGCCGGCCGAGAACGCCGACGCCGCGCTCGCCGCGCTGGCCGCGGTCCGCGAACACCAGCTGGAATCGGGCACCCCGGTCTTCGTCGACTGCCACCGGGCCGGCGCGGACGCACGGCCCGACGGTGCTTCGCAGCCGCGCTACCCGCACCCGGCGCACTGGCTGACCGAGGGATTCGACGGCAGGCTCTCCGCCTTCCTGCCCTCCGCCGCGGGCGTCGTGCGCTGGACGCAGCGCGAACCGGGCGGCACGGCCTGGCAGGGACCGGAACTCCTCCCCGGCCCGCGGCTGATGCCCGGCCTCCGGGTGGTCCGGGACACGCACGGCTTCCCGCACCTGTTCGCCCTCCGCAGGATCCCGCTCAAGGACGGCGGCGACGACATCGCGGTGGTGCGGGCCACCCAGTACCGCACCGGGCACCCGCTCACCCCGTGGCACTCCCTGGGCAGCCCGAACTCCGGCAACCGGCACCGCAGCCGGGAGGTCGGCTTCCCGGCTGCCGCCTTCGACGGCACGGGCGGCCTCTTCGTCTTCGTACGCAACTTCGGGCACAGCGTGAGCTACCGGCACCAGGGGGCCGACGGCACCTGGACCCCCTGGCAGCACCTGCGCGGTGTCCGCGTGGCCGACGAGCTCGTCACGGTGACCACGGCCGGGGGCGAGGCCGAACTCTTCGCCCGCGCCCGGGACTCCGCCGCCGTGCTGCGCTGGTACCGCTCGGGGCCCGACGGTGCCTGGACCGAGGACCGGACGGTGCCGTTCTCGCCGCGCCCGGGATCGCTGGCGGCCGGGCCCGAACCCGGGACGGTTCTCTTCCGCGACCTGCGGACCAATGAGCCCTGCGTGTGGTGGCCCGGCGCGACGGGCCCGGTGCCGCTCGGCGGCGCCGACGAGGGCGCGGGCCCCGTCACCGGGGTCCGGGGCGTCGAGGCGGACGGCTGGCCGTACTCCCTGCTGGTCCGGTCCGGCCCCGGCGGTGCCTGCGCCGTGGGGGTGCACGCCGAGGGGCGGGCGGACGCGGGCGTGTGGTGGAACGCCCTTCCGGCGGATGCGGCTGTGATGCCCGCAGCTGTCCGGGATCGTGCGGGTGTGGTCACCTTGGCGACGCTCACAGCCGGATCACAGTTGGGACTCGCTCACCGGGAGTCACCGTCGGACGGGTTCGAATTCGGTCACTGGTACACAGTGTGACGATTTACCACCCCTGATGATCTTTTTTGCCACTCGGTTGGCCGAAACCTGTTTAGTTTTTGATAAAGTCCCCGAATCCTTCATGTGAAGGATTCGGGGGAGTCTCGTGAACATTCGGTTTCCCCTCGGCTGTGTATGGATGGACGGGGCGCTGTCGCTGTCGTTCTCGTGACTGAGGGGTTATGGCCAAGCTGTCCTTGCGTGCTGTCCAGAAGCTCACCTGCAAGAAGCGTGACGCCTGGTGGACGGTGATCCTGGTCGATCCCGTGGCCACCCGCATGCTCATCGTGATGGCGCGGTTCAACTTCATCACGCCCAACCGCGTGACCTGGGCGGCGCTGTTCGTCGGACTCGGTTCCGCAGGGTTCTTCCTCAAGGGCGACCTGCAGTCCCTGATCATCGGGGCGGCGCTCTACCACCTGAGCTTCATCCTCGACTGCATCGACGGAAAGCTCGCGAGGCTCAAGGGCAACGGCACTGTCTTCGGCGGCTGGCTCGATTACGTCTTCGATCGCATCAGGGTGCTCTTCTGTGCCCTCGCTCTGATGGGCGGGCAGTACCTGCGGAACGGTGACGAAAGGTTTCTGCTCGCCGCGCTGATGGTCGTCTTCCTCGACATGCTCCGCTACGTCGACGCCCTGCAGATCTACAAGATGCGCATGTCGATGCGGACGAAGATCGAGAAGGTCACCCGGGAACGCCAGGAGGCCGAACGCGTGGCCGCCGACGAGGACCCGGCGGAGCCCGAGGCACAGCAGATCCGCTTCATGGAGGACCTGCTGCGGGAGAACCCCGAGGCCGAGGCGGAGGTGCTCAAGGAGCAGGCGGGCGCCGGACACGTCGTCGACCTGCACGCCCAGTTCCGCCACCGCTTCCCCTGGTACCTGCGGGTGCGGCAGGCGCTGCTGCGCAGCCGGATCAGGCCGCACCTCGTCAGCGGCATCGAGTTCCAGATGTTCGTCTTCATCGTGGGACCGCTGATCGGCCGGATCCTCCTGACCACGGTGGTCTCCGCGATCCTGCTCGGGATCTTCGAGCTGGTCATCATGTACAAGTTCTGGCTCTCCACCCGCGACTTCACCCAGGTGATGGCCGAGCTGGCGCAGCCGCCGTCCGGCGCCGGCTCCATCGCCCCCCACCTCCACCGGGGCAGGCACCGCCGGGGCGTGCCGGGCGACCCGCTCGCCGGCCCGGAGTTCCAGGCGCCGCCGGCCCACGAGGACCCCGGATTCCAGCCGTACCCCGAGCCCTACCCCGTGTACGGGGCACCGGACCAGCAGCCGACGCAGACGTTCCAGCCGCTTCCGACCCCCGCGTACCAGCAGATGACGCAGGCGTACCAGCAGGTACGGGCGCAGGGGTACGGCCGGCCGGTGTACGGCGCCCCCGGTGCCGTGCCGCCCCACCACGGCCACCCGGGAGACCGGGAGGGCGTCGGATGAACCACGAACAGGACACCCCCGACGTCTGGGTCACCGTCGTCATCCCCGCGTACAACGCGGCCACGACGATCGGCAAGGCGCTCCAGTCCGCCGTCAACCAGACCTACGAGCTGGTCGAGGTCGTCGTCGTGGACGACGCCTCCACGGACAACACCCTCGACGTCGTGAAGAACTTCGCCGGGAACGACAACCGCGTCCGCGTGCTCCGCCGGCCAGTGAACAGCGGCGGCGTCGGCGCGCCCCGCAACCTGGGTATCGCGCAGGCCGCCGGCCGGTACGTGATGTTCCTCGACGCCGACGACGAGCTGCCGCCCCGCGCCTGCGAACTGCTGCTGGCCGGTGCGCTGGAGAGCGGAAGCGACATCACCGCGGGCAAGGCCGTCCGGGTCAACCGGGCCACCGGCGAGAGCGAGGGCTGGGCCCCCGAGGTGTACGCGCTGGGGCGTACCGTCCCCGGCCTGGCGGAGTTCCCGCTGATGCTCGCCGACCCGATCGCCGCGGCCAAGCTGTACCGGGTGGACTTCCTGCGCTCGGGCGGGGTCTGGTTCCCCGAGGGCGTCTTCTACGAGGACACCTACTTCTCCACCGTGGCGGGCTGCCTCGCCGACGGGATCACCGTCATCACCGACCCCGTCTACCGGTGGATGTGGGAACCCGAGGGCGGATCGATCACCGGCCGCACGGGCGAGCTGCGCTCCATCCGCGACCGGGTCGCGGTGCACCGCGCCACCGACGCGTTCCTCCTGGACCGCGGCCTGTGGCAGCTCAAGGTCCGCAAGGACTCGAAGTTCCTCGCGCACGACCTGCGCCTGTACATGCGGGCGCTGGCGGAGGGCGACCCGGAGTTCCAGCAGGGGTTCACCGAGATCGCGAGCAATTACCTCTTCTCCATCAGCGAGGAGGCGTTCGAGCTGTGCGACCCGGTCGACCGGGTCAGGGCCTACCTCGTCATGTACCAGGAGACCGAGGCCGTGCTCACCACGCTCGACTACGTGCAGCGCAAGAGCGTGCTGTCGTCCTTCCTCGTGGAGGAGGACGGCCGGGTGTACTGGTCGGGCGACCATCTGCACCTGCCGGACGCCCGGCGGATGCTCGATGTGACGGAGCTGGGTCTCTCGGCGGCCAGGCTCGCCCAGGAACCGCTCTTCGCCCAGCTCGACACCTGGTCAGTGGCCGGCGGGAAGCTCCGGTTCGAGGGCCGGCTGGTCAACCGGTTCGGCCGGATCGAGCCCGGACACGACCTCCGGCTGACCCTGGCCGTACGCAACCGTCACACGAAGAAGGACGTCACGGTCCCGGTCGACGCCGCCGATGTCGACGAACGGTTCGTCGGCTTCGGCGGCACCGTCGATCTGCCGGCCGTGCTCGGCGACGAGTTCTCCGAGAGCACGGTCTGGAACGTGTCGGTCGTCGTCGAGTGGAACCGGGCCAGGTCCCGCTCCCCGCTCAACGTGCGCGACGTGGACCTCTCCGGGCTGACCTTCCACGCGAACGGGGAGGAGCTGGAGGGCTACCGCACGATCAGCGGCAACCTCGCCCTGCGGGCGTCCACGGCGGGCCGCAGGACCTTCGAGTCCGCGCAGAACGACCCCGACGCGCCGTGGATGTGGTGGCGCGACCGGATCCACCCGCCGATCGACCGCCTCGACCATCCCCTTGAGATGGCCGTCGTCGTGCCCTGCTACAACGTGGCCAAGTACCTGGACGACTGCCTCGGCTCGATCGCGGCCCAGGAGGGCTTCGCCGCCACCCAGGTCATCCTGGTCGACGACGGCGCCACCGACGAGACGCCCCGGATCCTCGACGACTTCGCGCGGCACTACGCCAATGTGACCGTCGTCCACCAGACCAACGGCGGACTCGGCAACGCCCGGAACAACGGCCTGGACCGGGTCACCACGCCCTACGTCACCTTCCTCGACTCCGACGACATCCTCGGCGAGCGGGCCCTGTCGCACATGCTCCAGGCGGCCTGGCGGGACGGCTCCGAACTGGTCGTGGGCGACCTGGTGAACTTCCCCGACCGGCCCTACGGCCCGTGGAAGCAGTACTTCGGCAAGGGCGACCGCCGCATCGACGACTTCGCCTCCGTACCCGACCTGATCTTCAGCGGATCCGCGTGCAACAAGCTCTTCAGCACACAGCTGCTGCGCCGGCTCGGGGTCCGCTTCGGCGAGGGCGTCCACTTCGAGGACTCCTGGGTGACGCTGCCGAGCATGCTGCGGGCCAACGCCATCAGCCTGGTCGACCGCCCGGTGTACTACTACCGCGGGCGCCCCGACGGGTCCTCCATCATGGACTCCCTGTGGAGCAAGCCGGCGAACTACCGGGACCACCTGCGGCTCAACCACTTCCTGCTGGACTACACCGCCACCGAGCGGGCCGACATCCGGCACATGTTCCAGCGCTATGCGACCCGCACCTACAAGGGTTTCCTGTGCAACGCCCGTAACGTCATGGGCCGGACGCAGCTGGCCGAGATGTTCCCGGACATCTGCCGCCACTACTCGCGGATACCCGACGAGGTCATCCTCGAATACGCGACCAACCCCGCCCAGCAGCTCGACCACTACGCGGCGAAGAGCGGGAACTTCGAGCTGTTCTGTGACCCGGAACCGGCGCTGGAGAACGCCCCGCTGGCGCTGGAGATCGACGACGACGGCTTCCACCGGACCTTCCCGGGAGGCACCCGCGACACCCGGACCGCCCGCGTCAACGACCCCAACGTCGTCGTCGAATCGGTCCGCACCCGGGGCGATGTGCTGGTCGTGGAGGGCTGCCTGGCCTTCCCCGGCATGGACATCGACGGCCCCATGGACAACCCCCTGGAGTTCGTCCACCAGACCGCGCACGCCAAGATCGTCGTCCCGCTGCGCCAGGTCGCCCGCCGCGACCTGTGGAACACCCGCAACGGCCGTGACCTGTACGCCGGCTGGTACGCCGAGATCCCGGTCGCGGACCTGACGCGCGGCGGATTCGGAGTCGGCGACTTCCGGCTCCGGGTGCACCGCGTGGACCGCTCCCGGCAGCGCAACGTCGTCATGAAGGCCCGCCTCCCGCTGCACCGGCTGAAGGGCCCCGGCCGGGTCGCCGGCCACCCCTACATGCTGACCATCGGCGGCGGGGACGCGCTGCACCTGCGCCTGGCCGACCGGACGCCCGTCGCGCGGGCGAAGCACGCCCTGTGGCGGACGGCCCGTGAGGTCCGCATCCTCAAGACCCGCAACCCGGGCTGGCGCATGCGCCTCGCCTACTGGCTCACGTACCCGTTCCTCGACTCCCGTGAGATCTGGCTGATCGGCGAACGGTCGGACACGGCCCAGGACAACTCGTACCACTTCTTCAAGTGGATGCGGACCCACCGCAAGCGGCGCAAGGCGTACTACGTCATCGACGGGAACTCCCCCGACTACCGGAAGGTCGCCCCGTACGGCCGGGTGATCAAGCTCGGTTCGTTCAAGCACCGGATGTATCTGCTGCACGCGACCAAGCTGATCGGTTCGTACGACTCCGAGTCGTACCTGGTGCCCGAGGGCTACCGGAAGGTGCTCTTCCTGCACCGGTTCGGCGAGCTCCTGAAGTACCAGCGGGTCTTCCTCCAGCACGGGATCATCTACAACGACGTGACCTCCGGCGTGGACCAGCGGATCACCGGATACGACATGATCGTGACCACCGGCCGTCAGGAGCGCGCCTATCTGGCGAACGAGGCCGGCTTCGGCGACCGCGCGGTACTGGCGGGCCTGCCCAGGTTCGACGCGCTGCGGCGGGAGCCGGGAGAGCGCCCGCGCATCCTGCTCATGCCGACCTGGCGGCAGTGGATCGTCACGGCCTCCTACAAGAAGTCCGCGGGCCCGGCCAAGACGGCCTTCACCCAGTCCGAGTACTTCCGGTTCTACCGCTCGCTGCTCTCCGACCGCCGGCTCGCCGCGGCCCTGGAACACTTCGGCGTCGACCTGGAGTTCTTCCCGCACTACGAGATCCGGCCCTACCTGCACAACTTCCGGATCGACTCGCCCGCGATCGAGGTCGCCGACCCCGGTACGCGCAATGTCCAGGAAGCCATGAAGGAGTGCTCCCTCATGGTCACGGACTACTCCTCCGTCTTCTTCGACGTGGCCTACATGGGGATCCCGCTGGTCCATGTGCCCTTCGACGAGGAGGACTTCTACGGACGGCACTACAAGCGGGGCTACTTCGATCTGACGGAGCACGGCTTCGGCCCGGTCTGCCGCACGGTCGACCAGGCCGTCGACGAGATCATCGCCTCGATGGCCAGGGGCTTCACCGTCGAGAGCCCCTACCGGGAGCGTGCGGAGGAGTTCTTCGCGCACCGCGGCGAGGGCAACTGCGAGCGGGTGTACGAGGCGATCGACGCGCTGGGTACGGCGAGCGCCGCCGATCTCGGCCCCGCGGGCCCCGTCGCCGCGCTGCCCGCCACCCCCGCACACCGGGAGGACGAGCTGAGCGGCGCAATGGACGCCGGTGCGGCGGCCTTCGGCCTGGTGGGCCGGGGAACGTACGAGGGCGGGTGGGACCGTGCGGTCTGACCAGCACCCCGGGCAGGGCGGGCTCCCCAGGATCTTCCTCGCGGGCGGCTCCGCGATGGTGACCCGGGAAGCGAGCAAGGCGCCGATGACCGGCTGGGGCCAGGTGCTCCACTTCTTCCTCGACCCGCGGCAGGTGGAGATCGTCAACTGCGCACGGGCCGGAGCCAGTGCCCGCACGTTCAGCGAGCGGGGCAGGCTGGACTGGATCCTCCAGCACATCCGCCCCGGGGACTACCTGTTCACCTCGTTCGGCACCAATGACGCCAAGCCGGAGAAGTGGCTCAGCTCGGAGCCGTACGGCGACTTCCCGTACCACCTGCGGAAGTTCGTCGACGGCGCGCGCGAACGCAATGCCCACGCGGTGCTGATCAGCCCGCCGGAACGGGACACCCACGATGTGCACGGCAACATGCCGAGGAGCATCACGGCGTATCCGATGGCGATGCGCGACCTCGCGGCCGAGTGCAGCGTCCCCTACATCAACCTCTACGACCGGACCCACAGCTGGTGGGAGGGGATGGGGCCGGAAGGCGTACGCCCCTTCTTCATCCACCTCGAACCGCGGGAACACCCCAACTACCCGGAGGGTTTCCACGACCCCGGTCACTTGGGGCCGCAGGGCGCCATCGCGTGCGCACGCTACGTCGCCCACGCCCTGGTGGAGCAGCGGATCGTGCCACCGCACTGGGCCGTCGACCTCGACCGTACGGATCTTTCGCCGGACTGGGTGAGCTGGCTGGACGACGAGACACACGCCGAGCTGACCAGGTCCCGCACGCTGGGCCCGAACTGAGAGCCGGACGATCATGAGCACCTTCACCCTCGCCGGACTGCGCAGCGTCCAGCAGGACAACCCCTCGATCGTGGCGCACCTGGAGCTGCGGTCCGACGCGGACCCCCGGCTGCCCGTCGAGCCCGGCAGGCGGATCGGCTTCGAGTGGATCCTCCGCCCGCAGGGCGACGGCACCCGCTACTACGGGTACCTGATGGCCGACTCGTTCGCCTCGGTCGCCACCATCGAGAACATGGCCGGAATGAGCCTGCTGCCCTCGGGCGAGCGGTACGCGACGTCCACGGGGCCCGGGGCCGAGCGCGTCGCCAGGTTCACGCTCCGGGTGCACCGGCATGCCGCACCCGACGCCTTCCTCGTCCCCGTCCTGCGGGCGGGCATCATCGCCGATGGCGGAAAGAGCCTCACCTCCACCACGTTCTCCCTGAAGAACCACGGCTTCCGGATCGCCCCGCTGCCCCCGCAGGGGCGGAGCGCGACGGTGGCCCCCGGGCAACGCGCGGTGCTGACGGACCTCACCGCCGGGCTGGGCGAGCACGTCGGGCTGGCCGGGGTCGGACCCGCCCGGCACGGGGTGACGAGTGTCGGGCCGGACGGAACGGTGACGTACCACCCGTTCGACGGGCACCTGGGCTACGACTGGTTCGACTACGTGCTCGACGCGGGCGGCGGCCGTCTGGTCCCCGGCCGGGTGACGGTCCACGTCGGGGACCTCGGTATGACGCCCGGCCTGCTCGGAGGCTGGGCACCGGGGCCGTGAGACCGCACCGGGACCGCCGCGTGCGGTGGCCGATGCACTGGTCGCCGTGGAGCGCCGACGGGTGTGCGGCAGCCGCGCCGGAAGGGGAGCGAGAATGGATGTGTTCGCCACAGCACCAGCACGCCGACCGGAGAAGGGGTGAGCGAGCGGTGAAGCCCGC
>NZ_ML123049.1:401316-403938 GCF_003846175.1 Streptomyces sp. ADI95-17
CCAGCAGGGTCTGCTGGCCGAGCTGCACACCGCCGATGCCCGGACCAGGCCGTGACCTGACGCCGGCGGCGTCAGGCCTTCTTCAGGAACTGGGTCTTCAGGACCAGCCCCTTGACCTTCTTGGTGTTGCACTCGACCTCGTCGGCCCGGCCGGTGAGGCGGATGTTCTTCACCAGGGTGCCGCGCTTGAGGGTCTCGGACGTCCCCTTGACCTTCAGGTCCTTGGTCAGAGTGACGGAGTCACCGTCCTCCAGGGCGGTGCCGTTGCTGTCCTTCACCACGATGTCGCTCATCGGTCTTTCCTCGCTGTCCGGGTTGTTCGGGTGTTCGGGCTGTCAGGCTGCCGCGCCACTGCCGTGGGCGAGCCGCTACAGGGGCAGGGTGATCCAGATGCTCTTGCCGCGCCCGTCCGCGTCCGCGCGGACGACGGCGCTGCCGCCGAGCTGGAGGGTGAGCTCGACGACGGTCGCCAGCCCTCCGGAGCCGGTGCCGGAGCCGGTGCCGGTGAACGCGTCGTGCAGGGCGGGCTGGTGGGGGTGACGGTCGTGGACGGCGAACGCGAAGGTGTCCGGACCGCCCGCGAAGACGACCGTCAGGCTCGGAGAGAGTTCCGCGGCGTGCCGGACGCTGTTGGTGACCAGCTCCGCGACCATCAGCAGCGCCGGATCCACGCAGGGGTGGCGGCGGCCGACGCCCCACTCCGCCAGGACCTGCTCGGTGGTCTCGCGGGCGATACGGACGGCCGACCCCATGGCGGGCACGGTCAGCACATGCCGGTACGGGAGGGCTTCGAGCCCGGTGCTCACTTCGCCTCCGGGTGGATGTCGACGAGGGTGTCGTGGGTGAGAGGGCCGGTCCGGTCGGTGGCGGGAGCGGCCCCGTCGAGGCCGGCGGGCAGCAGCCCGGCCCGTTGCAAGTGGCTGCGAGCCCCGGCGATCGCCTCCGGCGTGGTGGCGTACTCCCGGCCCTTCGCCCGGAGCAGCTCCAGAGCGCCGACGGAGTCCAGTGCCTGACGCTGACCGGGGCGGATGCCGGACGTGAGTACGGCGATGCCGCGCCGGTCGAGCCGCTCCACGGCGTCCTTGAGCACGAGCGCGCCGGTGGCGTCCAGGGTGGTGACCCGCGACATCCGCAGGATCACCACGCGGACGTCGGAGACCTCGGACAGTTCGAGGAGGAAGCGGTGGGCACCGGCGAAGAACAGCGGCCCGTCGATGCGGTACGCGACGATGTGCTCGGCCAGCAGCGCGTGCTCCTCCTCGGTGTGGTCGCCGGGCAGGTCGGGCCGGAGGTCCACCCGGTCCATCCGTGCCTGGCGGGCCACCGCCCGCAGCGCCAGCGCCCCGGCGACGACCAGGCCGATGATGACCGCGTACACGAGGTCCAGGGCCAGGGTCGCCACCGCGGTCAGCACCAGGACGGTCGCGTCCGCACGGGTGGCCTTCGCCATCGCCCGCAGCGAGCCGACCTCGACCATGCGGATCGCGGTCGCGATCAGCACCCCGGCCAGCGCGGCCAGCGGGATCCTGGAGACCAGCGGGGCGGCGGCGAACACGATGACCGCGAGCACGGCGGCGTGGAAGAGGGCGGCGAGCCGGGAGGAGGCTCCGGTGCGGACGTTGACCGCGGTGCGGGCGATCGCACCGGTCGCGGGCACCCCGCCGAACAGCGGGGCGGCGATGTTCGCCAGCCCCTGCCCGAACAGCTCCTTGTCGGGGTCGTGCCTCCGGCCGACCGTCATGCCGTCGGCGACCTGAGCGGACAGCAGGGACTCCAGCGCCGCCAGGGCGGCGACCGCGACCGCCGGGGCCAGCAGCGAGCCCAGTGCGGACGGATCGACGAAGCCGAGCGACGGAGCGGGCAGCCCCGCCGGGAGATCCCCGATCGGGGCGGCGGCGTCCAGATGGAAGAGCTGCGTCACGAGGGTCGCGGCGATCACCGCGACGATCGAGAACGGGATGCCCGGCCGCAGGCGGGCCCCCGCCAGCATCACCACGACCACCCCGGCCGCCAGCGCCAGGGCGGTCGGATTCGGGGAGTTCACGAACGCCTCGACGGCGTGCCAGGTCACCACGAGGACCTTGTCGCCCTCCGGCCCGGCCACCCCGAGCGCGTTCGGGACCTGCTGGAGGCCGATCACACACGCGATGCCCAGGGTGAAGCCCTCCACCACCGAGGCGGGGATGTACGCCATGTACCGCCCGGCCCGCGCGACGGCGAGGCCGAGCAGCATCAGCCCGGCGATCAGTCCGACCATCAGCACGCCACCGGTGCCGTACCGGGCGACGATCGGCACCAGCACCACCGTCATCGCCCCGGTCGGCCCGGACACCTGGAGGCCGGAGCCGCCGAAGACGGCTGCGACCGCACCCGCGACCACGGCCGTGGCCAGCCCGGCCTCGGCGCCCAGGCCGGAGGAGACCCCGAAACCCAGCGCGAGCGGCAGCGCCACGATGGCCACCGTCAGCCCGGCCAGCAGGTCCCGGCGCGGATCACGGCCCATCGCCGCCAGATCGGCACGCGAAGGCAGCAGCGACCGCAGCCGGGCACCGCCCTTCGCCAGGAGGGCGCTCACCGGGCCGTGACCTCGGTTTCCCGCAGCTCGGCCAGCAGTTCGTTCTG
>NZ_ML123049.1:404477-426244 GCF_003846175.1 Streptomyces sp. ADI95-17
GGCACGGTCTCCAACGCTCCTCATCGCCCCGGTCGTCCCGGGGCATCGACTTGGTGCTGTGCCCGCGGCTACCTACGGACACAGCCACCCCAGCATGTAGTGAATTGCATAATTTTGCAATTCACGGATTCAGTAGTTCATGAGTTCGATAGTTCCGGGACGGGACACCGCGCCCTGCGGGACGCCGAGTATCAGCGGGGCGGCTCGGCGGCGCCGGCCTCCCGGAGCCCCGCACACGCCGGACGGGCCGTGCGGAGACATCTCCGCACGGCCCGTCCGCGGAAAGACCCTAGGCGGGAACGCTCGCCACGCCCTGCGCCAGGAACTTCTTGCCGTTCACCCGCTCCGAGACACCCTCACGGTCCAGGTACGGCGTGATGCCGCCCAGGTGGAAGGGCCAGCCCGCGCCGGTGATCAGGCAGAGGTCGATGTCCTGGGCCTCGGCGACGACGCCCTCGTCCAGCATCAGACCGATCTCCTGCGCCACCGCGTCCAGGACCCGGTCGCGGACCTGCTCCTCGGACAGGACGACATCGCCCTGCTTCAGGAGCGCGGCGACCTCCGGGTCCAGCTCCGGCTTGCCGGAGTCGTAGACGTAGAAGCCGCGCTTGCCGGCCTTCACGACCGCGGCCAGGTTCTCCGACACGGTGAACCGGTCCGGGAAGGCACGGTTCAGGGTCTCCGAGACGTGCAGACCGATGGCCGGGCCGACCAACTCCAGCAGCACGAGCGGGGACATCGGCAGGCCGAGCGGCTCGATGGCCTTCTCGGCGACGTCGACCGGGGTGCCCTCGTCGATGACGTTCTGGATCTCGCCCATGAAGCGGGTGAGGATGCGGTTGACGACGAACGCCGGGGCGTCCTTCACCAGCACCGCGGTCTTCTTCAGCTTCCGCGCCACACCGAACGCCGTGGCCAGCGAGGCGTCGTCGGTCTGCTCGCCACGGACGATCTCCAGCAGCGGCAGGATCGCGACCGGGTTGAAGAAGTGGAAGCCGACGACCCGCTCCGGGTGCTTCAGCTTCGACGCCATCTCGGTGACCGAGAGGGACGAGGTGTTGGTGGCGAGGATCGCGTGCGCCGGGGCGACCGCCTCGACCTCCGCGAACACCTGCTGCTTGACGCCGATCTCCTCGAAGACGGCCTCGATGATGAAGTCGGCGTCGGAGAAGCCCTCCGCCTTGTCCAGCACACCGGAGACCAGGGCCTTGAGGCGGTTGGCCTTGTCCTGGTTGATCCGGCCCTTGCCGAGCAGCTTCTCGATCTCGGCGTGGACGTAGCCCACACCCTTGTCGACCCGCTCCTGGTCGATGTCGGTCAGCACGACCGGCACCTCCAGGCGGCGCAGGAACAGCAGCGCCAGCTGCGAGGCCATCAGACCCGCACCCACGACGCCCACCTTGGTGACCGGCCGGGCCAGGTTCTTGTCCGGGGCACCGGCCGGGCGCTTGGCGCGCTTCTGGACCAGGTTGAAGGAGTAGATCCCGGAGCGCAGCTCGCCACCCATGATCAGGTCCGCGAGGGCCTGGTCCTCGGCGTCGAAGCCGGCGCCCAGGTCGCCGTCCTTCGCCGCGGCGATGATCTCCAGCGCGCGGTACGCGGCCGGGGCGGCGCCGTGCACCTTGGAGTCGGCGATCGCCTTGCCCCGCGCGACGGCCTGGTCCCAGGCGTCACCGCGGTCGATCTCCGCACGCTCCACCGTGACCGTGCCGTTCAGCACGTTCGCGGTCCAGATCAGCGACTGCTCCAGGAAGTCCGCGCCCTCGAAGAGCGCGTCGGCGATCCCGAGCTCGAAGACCTGCTTGCCCTTGAGCTGGCGGTTCTGGTTCAGCGAGTTCTCGATGATGACCGAGACCGCGCGGTCGGCACCGATCAGGTTGGGAAGCAGCGCACAGCCGCCCCAGCCCGGGACCAGACCGAGGAAGACCTCGGGCAGCGAGAACGCGGGCAGCGCCTTGGAGACGGTGCGGTACGAGCAGTGCAGACCGACCTCGACACCGCCGCCCATCGCCGCGCCGTTGTAGTACGCGAACGTCGGGACCGCGAGGCCGGAGAGACGGCGGAAGACGTCGTGGCCGCCCTTGCCGATGGCCAGCGCGTCGTCGTGGTTCTTCAGCAGCTCGACGCCCTTGAGGTCGGCGCCGACCGCGAAGATGAACGGCTTGCCGGTGATGCCGATACCGGTGATCGCGCCCTCGGCGGCCTCCTTCTCGACCTGGTCGACGGCGGCGTTCAGGTTCGCCAGCGACTGCGGTCCGAAGGTGGTCGGCTTGGTGTGGTCCAGGCCGTTGTCCAGCGTGATGAGGGCGAAGCGCCCCGCACCGGCCGGAAGGTCCAGGTGGCGTACGTGCGCCTGCGTGACGACCTCGCCGGGGAACAGCTCGGCCGCGCCCTTCAGAAGCTCAGTGGTGGAGCTCACTTGTTGCCTCCGTCGGCCTTGTCGAAGTGCGGGTTCTCCCAGACGACCGTCGCGCCCATGCCGAAGCCGACGCACATCGTCGTCAGGCCGTAGCGGACCTCCGGCTGCTCCTCGAACTGGCGGGCCAGCTGAGTCATCAGACGCACACCGGAGGAGGCCAGCGGGTGACCGTAGGCGATGGCGCCGCCGTACTGGTTGACGCGCGCGTCGTCGTCGGCGATGCCGTAGTGGTCGAGGAAGGCGAGCACCTGGACGGCGAACGCCTCGTTGATCTCGAACAGGCCGATGTCGTCGATGGTCAGCCCGGCCTTCGCCAGGGCCTTCTCGGTCGACGGGATCGGGCCGTAGCCCATGACCTCCGGCTCGACGCCCGCGAAGGCGTACGAGACCAGGCGCATCTTCACCGGGAGGCCCAGCTCGCGGGCGACGTCCTCGGCGGCGAGCAGGGAGGCGGTGGCGCCGTCGTTGAGACCGGCGGCGTTACCGGCGGTGACCCGGCCGTGGGCACGGAACGGGGTCTTCAGACCGGCGAGCGACTCCAGGGTGGTACCCGGGCGCATCGGCTCGTCGGCGGTGACCAGGCCCCAGCCGGTCTCGCCGGCCTCGGCGTTGGTGCGGCGCACGGAGACCGGCACCAGGTCCTGCTGGATCTTGCCGTTGGCGTACGCCTTGGCGGCCTTCTCCTGCGAGCGGACCGCGTACTCGTCGGCGCGGAGCTTGGTGATCTGCGGGTACCGGTCGTGCAGGTTCTCCGCGGTCATGCCCATGAACAGGGCGGACTCGTCGACCAGCTTCTCCGACACGAAGCGCGGGTTGGGGTCCACGCCCTCGCCCATCGGGTGGCGGCCCATGTGCTCGACGCCACCGGCGACGACGACGTCGTACGCGCCGAAGGCGATGGAACCGGCCGTCGAGGTGACGGCGGTCAGGGCGCCCGCGCACATGCGGTCGATGGAGTAACCGGGCACGGACTGCGGCAGCCCGGCCAGGATTCCGGCGGTACGGCCCAGCGTCAGGCCCTGGTCGCCGATCTGGGTGGTCGCCGCGATGGCGACCTCGTCGATCTTCGCGGGGTCCAGGTCCGGGTTGCGGCGCAGCAGCTCCCGGATGGCCTTCACGACGAGATCGTCGGCGCGGGTCTCGTGGTAGATGCCCTTCGGGCCCGCTTTGCCGAACGGGGTGCGGACGCCGTCGACGAAGACGACGTCCCGGATGGTACGAGGCACGGTGGCTCTCCTCCAGGGTGCGGGATGGCACTGCTGCGCGGCACGCCCGGAAGCGCGCCGCCACCATCATGCTACTTGCGGGTAACCAGACTGCCCACCCCCCACGGCGGGAGCGGTGAAGGTCACATGCGGGCGGGACCCGGTACGGGTGCCGTTCCGGCCCCAGAACGGCGATCGCCGGACGGGGCTGGAATTCAGCCCCGTCCGGCGATCGGGAACACGATGTGGCCGCGGGCCGCACAACCTGGCGCGATTACGCCCCTCGAAGAGCCCTCCGGCGACGGCCGCTCAGGCGGTCTGCGCCAGCGCACCGACCAGCAGCGGGGCCACCTGCTCGATCTGCCAGCGACGCGCCCCGTACCCGGCGAGCGCGGTCTCGACCGAGTCCGGCGTCAGATTCTTCGGCGGCTCCCAGCAGACCCGGCGCACCGTGTCCGGGGTGATCAGGTTCTCCTGCGGCATGTGCAGCCGCTCGGCGAGTTCCGACACCGCGGCGCGGGCGGCCGAGAGCCGGGCCGCCGCCGCGGGGTCCTTGTCCGCCCAGGCGCGGGGCGGCGGCGGACCGGCGAGGGTCTGGCCGGGCTGCGGCAGCTCGGTGTCCGGCAGCGCCTTGGCCCGGTCGATGGCCGCCTGCCACTGCTCCAGCTGGCGCCGCCCCATGCGGTGGCCGTACCCGGGCAGCGCGGTCAGCGCCTGCGTGTTCGGCGGCAGCGCGAGCGCGGCCTCGACGATCGCGGCGTCGCCCAGCACCTTGCCGGGCGAGATGTCGCGGCGCCGGGCGACCTGGTCGCGCGCGGTCCACAGCTCCCGCACCACCGCCATCTGGCGGCGACGGCGGACCTTGTGCATGCCCGACGTGCGGCGCCACGGGTCCTTGCGCGGGGGAGCGGGCGGCGCAGAGGCGATCGCGTCGAACTCCTCGCGGGCCCAGTCCAGCTTGCCCTGCCGGTCTAGTTCCTCCTCCAGGGCGTTGCGCAGATCGATCAGCAGCTCGACATCGAGCGCCGCGTAGCGCAGCCAGGGGTCGGGCAGCGGGCGGGTGGACCAGTCGACGGCGGAGTGGCCCTTCTCCAGCGAGTAGCCGAGCACGCTCTCGACCATGGCGCCGAGGCCGACGCGCGGGAAGCCGGCCAGCCGTCCGGCCAGCTCCGTGTCGAAGAGCCCGGTGGGTGTCATCCCTATTTCGCGCAGGCAGGGCAGGTCCTGGGTGGCGGCGTGCAGGATCCACTCGCTGCCGCTCAGCACCTCGCCGAGGCCCGACAGGTCGGGGCAGCCGACGGGGTCGATCAGCGCGCTGCCCGCGCCGTCACGGCGCAGCTGTACGAGATAGGCGCGCTGGCCGTAGCGGTAGCCGGAGGCGCGCTCGGCGTCGACGGCCACCGGGCCGGAGCCGCCGGCGAAGTCGGCGATCACCCGGGCGAGGGCGTCGTCGGAGGCCACCACCGGGGGAATGCCCTCGCGAGGTTCGAGCAAGGGGATCGGCGCCGGGGCGACGTCGTCCGGGGGAGCGCCCCCGGTGGTTCGCAGTGAAGTGTCTGCTGCGGTCTCTTGGGCGTCGGTCACGTGTCAAGGGTATCTGTGTATGTACGGCGCCCGTCGACGGAACGTTCCGTCGACGGGCGCCGATGAATGCAAACCAGCCGGTCCGTGCCTGCGTGGACCCGCCGGGGTGCGGGCGTCAGTGGATGATTCCCGTTCGCAGGGCGACGGCGACCATTCCGGCGCGGTCTCCGGTGCCGAGCTTGCGGGCGATTCGGGCGAGGTGGCTCTTGACGGTCAGTGCGGACAGGCCCATCGAGACGCCGATGGCCTTGTTGGACTGGCCCTCGGCGACCAGCCGGAGGACCTCGACCTCGCGGCCGGACAGTTCGCGGTAGCCGCCCGGGTGGCTCGGGGTGCCGGGGGGCCGGCGGTGCATACGGGCGGCGTTGGCGCCGATGGGGGCGACGCCGGGACGGGTGGGGTGGCCGATATTGGTACGTGTGCCGGTGACTACATAGCCCTTCACGCCGCCCGCGAGGGCGTTACGCACGGCGCCGATGTCATCGGCGGCGGAGAGGGCGAGGCCGTTCGGCCAGCCGGCTGCTCGGGTCTCGGACAACAGGGTCAGCCCGGAACCGTCGGGCAGGTGGACGTCGGCTACGCAGATGTCGCGCGGATTGCCGACGCGGGGACGAGCCTCCGCGATGGACGACGCCTCGATGACGTCACGTACTCCGAGTGCCCACAGATGGCGGGTGACGGTGGAACGGACGCGCGGGTCGGCCACGACGACCATGGCCGTCGGCTTGTTCGGGCGGTAGGCGACCAGGCTTGCGGGCTGCTCTAGGAGAACGGACACCAGGCCTCCTGGGGGAGTGGACGGGACGGGCCGGCTCGGGGATGAAGCCGGGGCGAACCGTGCTTGAAGGGTCATTGACCTCTTCGGCAGCAGACCCGTGCTCCTTTAGGGGAAGATCACGATTTCGTGAGTAACAATTCGGGCAAATCGGACATGCGATCGATTGTACGACAAGAACGCCGGTAACCGTGCGCGAAATATGACGCACAGTTACCGGCAGGGGTAGGGTTTCGGCCAGAGAATTCAGAGCAGAAGATCAGGAAACCTGCGGACCGCGCCGTTGCGGAAGTGTCACCACCGCCGCGTCGGTGGGGCCCGACGGCGGCAGGCCGGCGATCTGGCACAGCAGGTCGCCCCACGCCATGAGATGCGCCGCCGTGTCCGGCACCCCGCCGCGGCCCTCCCGCGGCGTCCACGACGCCCGGATCTCGATCTGGGTCGCCGGGCGTCTCGCGCCCAGCGCGCCGAAGTAGTGCGACCCCGCCCGGGTCACCGTGCCGCCCGCCTCCCCGTACGAGAGACCGCGCGCCTCCAGCGCGCCGGTCAGCCAGGACCAGCACACCTCCGGCAGCAGCGGATCGGAGGCCATCTCCGGCTCCAGTTCGGCCCGCACCAGCGTCACCAGGCGGAAGGTGCCCTGCCAGGCGTCGTGTCCGGCCGGGTCGTGGAGCAGCACCAGGCGGCCGTCGGCGAGATCGTCCTCGCCGTCGACGACCGCCGCCTCCAGCGCGTACGCGTACGGAGCGAGCCGCTTGGGCGGCCTCGTCGACTCCACCTCCAGCTCGGGGCGGAGCCGCGCGGAGTGCAACGCGTCCACCGCCGACCGGAAGGCGGGCGGGACGGAACCACCCTCCTCGCTGTCCTTGCTGTCAGCGCCATCGGTTTGATCGGAGAACTGTCCCTGAGCCGGAGCCATGCGGGGAAGAGTAGGCGGAACCGGCGCTTCGCGCAGGGAGGGACACCCTGGCGGGCTCGGCCGCTTGTCCCCGCGTCCACGGTCGGGGAGGGGGCGAGGCCGTCGCGGCTTCGTGCGAAGATTCCGGTGTGAGTGCCAACGACCGCCCCATGGGCCAGCAGACGAATACCTCCGCCACCCATGAGTCGGCGTTCCTGAAGGCGTGCCGGCGCGAGCCGGTGCCGCACACGCCGGTCTGGTTCATGCGCCAGGCGGGGCGCTCCCTGCCCGAGTACCTGAAGGTGCGCGAAGGCATCCCGATGCTCGACTCCTGCACGATGCCGGAGCTCGTCGCCGAGATCACGATGCAGCCCGTCCGCCGCCACAAGGTCGACGCCGCGGTCTACTACAGCGACATCGTCGTCCCCCTCAAGGCGATCGGCATCGACCTCGACATCAAGCCCGGCGTCGGACCGGTGATCGCCGAGCCGGTCCGCACCCGCGCCGACCTGGCCAGGCTGCGCGACCTGACCCCCGAGGACGTCCGGTACGTCACCGAGGCCATCGGGCTGCTCACCGCCGAGCTGGGCGCCACCCCCCTCATCGGCTTCGCCGGGGCGCCGTTCACCCTCGCCAGCTACCTCGTGGAGGGCGGCCCGTCCCGCAACCACGAGCACACCAAGGCCCTGATGCACGGCGACCCGCAGCTCTGGGCCGATCTGCTCGACCGGCTCGCCGAGATCACCGGCGCCTTCCTCAAGGTGCAGATCGAGGCCGGCGCCTCCGCCGTGCAGCTCTTCGACTCCTGGGTGGGCGCGCTGGCCCCCGCCGACTACCGCCGTTCGGTGCTGCCCGCCTCCGCGAAGGTCTTCGACGCAGTCGCCCCGTACGGCGTCCCGCGCATCCACTTCGGTGTCGGCACCGGTGAACTCCTCGGCCTGATGGGCGAGGCGGGCGCGGATGTCGTCGGCGTCGACTGGCGGGTCCCGCTGGACGAGGCCGCGCGCCGGGTCGGTCCCGGCAAGGCGCTCCAGGGCAACCTCGACCCCGCGGTGCTGTTCGCTCCGACGGCGACCGTGGAGGAGAAGACCCAGGAAGTGCTGGACGCGGCCGCCGGTCTCGAAGGCCATGTCTTCAACCTGGGCCACGGCGTGATGCCGACGATGGACCCGGACGCGCTGACCCGGCTCGTCGAGTACGTGCACACCAGCACCGAGCGCTGAGCGGCCGGGCCGGGCACCGCGCACTCAGGCGGTGCCCGCCCGCCGTACCGCGGTCACCGCCTTGCGGGCCGCCACCAGGACCGGGTCCCAGACCGGCGAGAACGGCGGGGCGTAACCCAGGTCCAGGGCGGTCATCTGCTCCACCGTCATCCCGGCAGTGAGCGCCACCGCCGCGATGTCCACCCGCTTGGCCGCCCCGTCCCGGCCCACGATCTGCACCCCGAGCAGCCGGCCCGTGCGGTACTCCGCGAGCATCTTCACCGTCATCGGCCGCGCCCCCGGGTAGTAGCCCGCCCGGCCCGTCGACTCGATCGTCGCCGTGACGTACCGCAGACCCACCGCGCGGGCGTCCTTCTCGCGCAGACCGGTGCGGGCGATCTCCAGGTCGCACACCTTGCTCACCGCGGTGCCGACCACTCCCGGGAACGTCCCGTAGCCGCCGCCGACGTTGGACCCGATGATCTGGCCGTGCTTGTTGGCGTGGGTGCCCAGCGCGATGTGGCGCGTGCGGCCCGCCACCAGGTCGAGGACCTCCACGCAGTCGCCGCCCGCCCAGATGTTGTCGTGCCCGACGACCCGCATCGACAGATCGGTCAGCAGCCCGCCGTGCGGGCCGAGCGGCAGCCCGACGGCGCGGGCCAGCGTCGTCTCCGGCTCCACGCCGATCCCGAGCACCACCACGTCCGCCGGGTAGGAGGCGTCGCCGGTGGCGACCGCGCGGACCCGGCCGTCCGAGCCGGTGCGGATCGCGGTGACCTCGGCCCGGTTGACCGTGGTGATGCCCAGGCCGTCCATCGCGTCGTGGACCAGCCGCCCCATGTCGGGGTCGAGCGTCGCCATAGGCTGCTCGCCGCGGTTGAGCACGGTCACCTCGAAGCCGTGCTTCAGCATGGCCTCCGCCATCTCCACGCCGATGTAGCCCGCCCCGACGACGACCGCCCGCCCGGTGCCCGGGGCCCGGTCCAGGGACTCCAGCAGCGCCTGGCCGTCGTCCAGGGTCTGCACCCCGTGCACCCCGGGCGCGTCCATGCCGGGCAGCGCCGGACGCACCGGCCGGGCACCCGTCGCGATCACCAGCTTGTCGAAGCCCGTCCAGTACGACTCGCCGGAGCCCAGGTCCAGCGCCCGCACCCGCTGCCCGGCGACATCGATCTCCGTGACCTCGGTACGCATCCGGAGGTCGATGTCGCGGGCCCGGTGCTCCTCGGGCGTACGCGCGATGAGGTCATCCCGCTCCGCGACGTCGCCGCCGACCCAGTACGGGATGCCGCAGGCGGAGTACGACGTGAAATGGCCCCGCTCGAACGCGACGATGCTCAGCTCGTCGGGGCCCTTGAGCCTGCGGGCCTGGGACGCGGCGGACATGCCCGCCGCGTCACCACCGATGACCACCAGTCGCTCCGCCGTCATGCCTGGTCCCTTCGACACCCGGGGTCCGTCCCCGGTCCGAAGGGACCACGCTACGACGCCGGGGGAGCGGGCGAGGACCCGCCCGGCCCCGGCGCCCGCGGCGCACGGCGTCCGGGCAGCCGGCGGCGCAGCAGCCGCCACAGCAGCAGGAGCACGGCCGCCGCGGCCAGGAACGGGGCCGCGGCACCCACCGCCATCGCCAGCCACAGCAGCGCCGTCACGAACGCGTGCCAGCCGCCGCCGAGCGCGTCCAGGAAGCCGGGACCGTCGTCGCCGTCCTTCGCCGCCGTCTCAGGCTCGGAGAGATCGAGGGTGATCGTGGCGAGCGTGGTGCGGTCCTTCAGCGACGCCTGCTGGGCGAGCAGCGACTCCAGGGACGCCTGACGGCTGCTCAGCTCGCCCTCCAGCGTGACCACGTCGCTGAGCTTCTCCGCCTGGTCCATCAGCTTCCGTACCCGCGCCACACTCGCCCGCTGGGTGGCGATCCGGCTCTCCACGTCGACCACCTGGTCGGTGACGTCCTTCGCCGACGAGGTGCGCGACAGCAGCTTTCCGGTGCCCGCGAGCCGCTTCAGCACCGCCTCGTACTCGCCCTGCGGAACGCGTAGTACGAGACGTGACATGTCATGTGTGTCGTCGACCCGCTCGGTCTTCTCGTCGGCCACCAGACCGCCCGAACCCTCAGCGGCCGAACGGGCGACCGCGGCCGCCTTCGGCACGTTCCGCACCTCCACCGAGAGCGCGGCGGTACGGATGACATGGGTGCCGGAGGGCAGGGCGTCGGTCTTCTTCCGCTGTGACGGCGAGCCGGCCGTCCCCTGCTCCGCCTTCCCGGCCGCCGCGTCGGCGGCGCCCCGCTCCTCGGCGCCGAACGCCCGCTTGCTGTCGCCGGAACTCGCGTCGCTCGCGCTGTCCGAGGCGGCGCAGCCGCTCAGCGCGAGCAGGCCGGCCACGAGGCCGGCTGCCAGGACCAGACGCGGACGGCGGACCGATGAACGGCCGGGATGCCGGTGTCTCTGCATGAATGCCCCCCAAGGCGGGTCGTCGATGGTGCCGGTTCGACGTGCCGGACCGGGGCACCGGTTGCCGAATACCGGTTTCGAAGCAGTCACGTTCAGGACTCGGACCGGGTTTGAGAGAGTGGGGGCATGCAGCGTTCAATAAACCGCGCGGAACCGGACACCGGACACGTCGTCGTCATCGGCGGTGGCATCGCCGGTCTCGCCGCCGCCCACCGGCTCCTCGGAACCGGCCTGCGGGTCACCCTGCTGGAGGCCACCGAGCGGCTCGGCGGCAAGCTCATGACCGGCGAGATCGCCGGCACCCAGGTCGACCTCGGCGCCGAGTCGATGCTCGCCCGGCGCCCCGAGGGCGTCGGCCTGGCACACGACGTCGGGCTCGCCGACCGCCTCCAGCCGCCCGCCACGGCCACCGCGTCGGTCTGGACGCGCGACGCCCTGCGCCCCATGCCCAAGGGCCATGTGATGGGCGTCCCCGGCGACCCGGCGGCGCTCGGCGGACTGCTCACCCCCGAGGGCCTCGCCCGCATCGCGCAGGAACGCGACCTCACCCCGACCCCCGTCGGCGACGACGTCGCCGTCGGCGCGTACGTCGCCGACCGGCTCGGCCGCGAGGTCGTCGACCGGCTCGTGGAGCCGCTGCTCGGCGGTGTGTACGCGGGCGACGCCTACCGGATCTCGATGCGCGCCGCCGTACCGCAGCTCTTCGAGGCGGCGCGGGAGGGCGGCTCGCTGCTCGACGGCGTCCGCCGCATCCAGGAACGGGCCGCGGCCCGGCAGCAGACCGGACCGGTCTTCCAGGGCCTGGCCGGCGGCATCGGCACCCTGCCGCAGGCGGTCGCCGACGCCGTGCGCGCGGGCGGCGGGGAGATCCTCACCGCCACCCCCGTCCTCGGCCTGACCCGTAGCGCCGAGGGCTGGGACGTCCGCACGGACACCCGGGTCATCCACGCCGACGGCATCGTGCTCGCCGCCCCCGCCTGGTCCGCCTCCACGCTGCTCGCCGCCGAGTCCCCGGCGGCCTCCGCCGAGCTCGCCGGTGTCGAGTACGCGTCGATGGCGCTCGTCACCATGGCCTTCCGCCGCTCCGACATCGCCGCCACCACCGCACTGGACGGCCGCTCCGGCTTCCTCGTCCCCCCGGTCGACGGCCGCACCATCAAGGCGTCCACCTTCTCCTCCCACAAGTGGAACTGGGTCGCCGAATCCGCCCCGGACCTCTTCGTCCTGCGGACCTCCGTCGGCCGCTACGGCGAGGAGGACCACATCCACCGCGAGGACACCGAGCTGGTCGACGTGTCGCTGCGCGACCTCGCCGAGGCCACCGGCCTGGCCGCGAAGCCGGTGGACACCGAGGTCACCCGGTGGATCGGCGGACTGCCTCAGTACCCCGTGGGCCATCTCTCCCGGGTCGCCCGGATCCGCGACGAGGTCGCCAAACTGCCCGCGCTGCGGGTCTGCGGAGCGGTCTACGACGGCGTCGGCATCCCGGCGTGCATCGCGAGCGCGCACCGCGCCGCGGACGAGATCGCGGCCGACGTCACCGGCGGTTCCGGGGAAGAGATCATCGCCACGTCGACCCTGGTTAAGGGCACACGGAGCGAGGCGGGACAATAGCCGTATGAGTGCGCCTGAGACTGTGAAATCAAGCAAGGGCCCCAACGCGGGTAAGAAGGCCAAGGACCTCAACGAGGTCATCCGCTACACGCTGTGGTCCGTCTTCAAGCTGCGCGACGTCCTGCCCGCGGACCGGGCCGGCTACGCCGACGAGGTCCAGGAGCTGTTCGACCAGCTCGCGGCCAAGGACATCACCGTCCGCGGCACCTATGACCTCTCCGGCCTGCGGGCCGACGCCGACGTCATGATCTGGTGGCACGCCGAGACGGCGGACGAGCTCCAGGAGGCGTACAACCTCTTCCGGCGCACCAAGCTGGGCCTGGCGCTGGAGCCGGTCTGGTCGAACATGGCGCTGCACCGCCCCGCCGAGTTCAACAAGTCCCACATCCCGGCGTTCCTGGCCGACGAGACGCCGCGCAACTACATCAGCGTGTACCCCTTCGTGCGCTCCTACGACTGGTACCTGCTGCCCGACGAGGACCGCCGCCGCATGCTCGCGGACCACGGCAAGATGGCGCGCGGCTACCCCGACGTCCGGGCCAACACCGTCGCCTCCTTCTCGCTCGGCGACTACGAGTGGATCCTCGCCTTCGAGGCCGACGAGCTCCACCGCATCGTCGACCTGATGCGTCATCTGCGGGCCTCCGAGGCGCGGATGCACGTCCGCGAAGAGGTCCCGTTCTACACGGGGCGCAGGAAGTCGGTTGCAGACCTGGTGGCCGGGCTCGCGTAGCGAGCGGGCTCCGACCACCCCAACCCGGAAGATCAGACGGCGGGCACCGGCGCATCACGCGCTGCCCGCCGTTCCAGCGACACCGGGTTCGGCTCCGGGTGCGGCGCGCGTCCAGCGCGCCGCACCGGCGTCTCTTCGACACTCCCCACCGCACACCACTTCATGACGGACCGCCCGGACCGCCGCCGAGCGCGGCCCGCAGCGCCGGATCGTCCACGGCGCGCACCCCGCGTACCGCGATCGCCGCCAGCACATCACCCCCGGCGTCCGGCACATCGTTCGCGGCGAGCAGCCGCTGACCGGCGGGCGACGCCCACGAGCTGTACGGATGGACCTCCATCCGGGCTATGGCCAGACAGCCGACGGTCAGCGCGAGCGGCAGCCCGAACCACACCAGCAGCGACACCACCGGCCCGCCGGGGCCGTGCTCCTGACCGGGCATCAGCAGTGTTACCGCCCCCATCGAGACCACCAGCAGAGCCGCGCCGCGCACCGCGCGCACCGCGGCCGCGACATCGGTACCCGCGCCGCCGGGCAGCGCCAGCCCCGCGGCGACCAGCCGGTCGGCCAGCGCGCGTACGGCATCGGCGCCGGCCGCGGCGGTCCGTATCGGCGGTATCGGGGACTGGCCCTGCGGCCCTATCGCACGGATCACCGTGCGCTCCATCTCGTCGCGGCCCTCCGGGTCGACGACCGTCGCCCAGCCGGTGTGCGCGAGCAGCAGCCGTCGGCGCAGATGCATCCCGGCCAGCACCAGATCGACCACCCGGTGGGGGCCGCCGGCCAGGAACGCGGTCTCGTACAGGGTCAGTTCATGACCGGCGGCGATGCTCCCCACGTCATCGACGGGCGCGCCGGACAGCAGCCCCGTGCGGGCCGAGACGAGGCAGAGCCGGACGCACGAGACGGTTGCCGCACCCCATGCGACCAGCAGAAACAGAACCCAGAGCATGGCGGCTTTCTATGCGAGGAGGGATCGGAAAGCCATGGCCTGTTCACCATGCGGACGGCCAGGGCCCGTCCGGCGCCACCGCAATCGCCCTAACTGCCGCAACTGGACCCGCCACCACAGCTGGAGCCGCCGCCGGAGCAACTGGAACCGCTGCTGCTGCTGCCGCCGCAGCCGGAACCGCTCGAACCGCCGCAGCCGGACCCCGAGCCACAACTCGACCCGGAACTGCACCCGCCCCCGCCGCCTCCGCCACTGCCCCCGTCGCCGGAACTCCCGCAACTGCCGTGGCCGGGGCTCGTACCCGCACACCACACCACCGGCGCGAGCAGCAGGGCGGAGGAACCCGTGGACGACGCCGACGCCGCCGTCGTGTGCGCCCGCCGCCCGGCCGCCCGCCCCTGCGGCCGCATCCGGGCCGCCGCGATCAGCTGCGCCTGGAGCACCGGATCGGGGAGCGCCCGCAGCCCGTGCGTGGCCACCAGACGGGCCGGGCCCGGGTCGTAGGCGTGAGCGGCGCGGTAGGCCTCGGCGGCCCGGCGCCCCGACCTGGTGACGCGGCCCCGGGCGACGCCGGCGCAGATGAAGCCGGTGAGCAGGCCGAGGATCAGGACCGGGAGCACCTTGAAGACGAACGGCACGTGGGAGTCCGGGGACAGTTCGTCGGACAGGGACTGGGCCACGGTCGCCACGACGGTGAGCGGGACGGCCAGTACGCAGACCAGCCCCTGGACGATGCCCCAGCGGCGCCACGTCCGGCTCGCGGTGGGCGCGGCCAGCAGACCGCGGGCCGCGAGCCCGTCGCCGACCTCCTGCACCGCCGGGTGCCGCATCACCGCCTCGCGCAGGGTGTGCAGCGCCCCGCTGGGAGCCGTGGCGTGCTCCTGGAGCACCGCGCGTTCCACCGGGTCATGGGCTTCGGCCCGCTGGACGGCGACGATTCCGGGACCGCCGACGGCGATCCGGCCGTCCGCCTGCATCGCGGTGAGCGCGGTGTCCACGACCCTGCCCGGACCGCCGTTGAGGAAGGCGACCTCGTGAAGGTCGTGGACGGCGCCGCCGGCGCCGCCACGGGCCCGCGAGAGCCCCACGATCAGGAGCACGGAGGAGACCACGATCCCGAGGTCCACCAGCAGTGCGACGGTGTTCATGCCGGTCACCTTCCGATCAGGGCCGCGCGGGCGGCTCGTACCAGCCGGGTCGTGCGGCGCGGTGGGTGCGCACCGGCCCGGTCCTGCCACCAGTGGGTCAGCCGGCGCCGGGCGGCGGCGTCGGCGGGCCGGCCCGCGATCAGCAGCTGCTCGGCGAAGTCCAGCGCGTCGCGCCGGTATCCGCCGGACATCGGGCGGGCACCGGCGTACGAGAGAAAGGCGTCCCGGTAGCCGCTGCCGAGGATCTCCGGCAGCTCGGGCGCCACCTTGGCGACGACCCCGGCCCGCTTGGCGGCCAGGGCGCGGCTCTGGACGCCGAGGCGTTCCCGGTCGAAGCCCTGCGGGGCGGGCCCGCCGGCGACGAGCGCGGAGAGCAGCGCGGTCTGGGCCGCCGCGAGCCGGTCGCGCGTGGCGTCGGCGGGCGTGGACGCCCCGGCCGGCGCGGACGGGCGGACACGCGGGGCGGGCCGCTCCGCGCCCCCCGACGCCCCGCCCAAAGTGGCGCGGATCATGCCCAGTTCGCCCGCCAGCTCCGCGGCCGGCGGAAAGTCGTCGTCGCGCTCCAGCAGGACGCCGGGCGGGTCGACCCGGGAGCGGAGCTCGGCCAGGACGTCGAGGACCGGCCCGGTGACCGGGTGGGCGTGGGTGTCGTGCCACACGCCGTCCCTCTCGACGCCGCCCGCCACATGCACGTAAGCGATGGCCTCCACCGGCAGCTCGTCGAGCGCGGTGGCCGGGTCCTCGCCGAGGTTGACGTGGTTGGTGTGCAGATTGGCCACGTCGATCAGCAGCCGTACCCCGGTGCGCTCGACCAGCTCCGCCAGGAACTGCCCCTCGGTCAGCTCCTCGCCGGGCCAGGAGATCAGCGCCGCGATGTTCTCCAGGGCCAGCGGCACCGGCAGCGAGTCCTGCGCGATGCGTACGTTCTCGCAGAGCACGTCCAGCGCGTCCCGGGTCCGCGGGACGGGCAGCAGATGACCCGCCTCCAGAACCGGCGAGGAGACGCGCGGCCCCCCGGCCCGTACGAACGCGATGTGCTCGGTCACCAGCGGCGCGGAGAGCAGCTCGGCGCGGGCGGCGAGATCCGCGAGCCGGCCCTGGTCGGGGCGGTCGGCACCGCCGAGCCCCAGCGAGACCCCGTGCGGTACGACCGTGACACCGCGCTCCCGCAGCCGTACCAGCGAATCGGGCAGATGACCGGTGCAGATGTTCTCCGCGACCGCCTCCACCCAGTCGATCCCGGGCAGCGCCTCGACGGCCTCCGCGATCTCCGGCCGCCAGCCGATCCCGATTCCCAGCTTCATGCCGTCCCCCTCCTCCGCTCGTGCAGGGCTCATGGCCCCTCGGGGCGGTGGTGAATCCGAAGAGGGGGACGTTCAGAGCTCGATTTGAGGTTCCCGGCCCCGGCGCTCAGCCGCGTCGCAGTGCCGGGTGGTCGGCGACCACCGTGCACGACCCGGGGGCGATCTCGGTGAACCCGGCGTCCTGCACCACCGGAAGCCCGCTCACCGTGAGCTCCCGCCAGCTCCCCGCCTCCGCGGTGGCGACGGAGAGCGGGAAGCCCGCCTCGCGCCACGCCTTGCGCTCCGTGTCCGACAGTTCCCACCAGGCGAGCTGCGCACCGTGCCCGGCCTGCGCCATCGCCTTGCCCGCCGACATGTCCAGCTCCGGGTTGAGCCACAGCACCGGACCCGAGCGGTCGGGCGCGGCCGGCGGCTCCGGATCGTCCAGATCCGTCCCCGACACCTGGAGCTTCGCCAGTTCCTTCGGCCAGCCGTCCAGCGGCACCGGCGGGAAGACCCGCACCTCGGCGCTCTCACCGGTGACCGTGATGCCCGGCAGCGCCGACGCCTTGCGCCACTCCGCGCCGCGCGCCCGCCGCACCACCTTGCGGATCCGGGCGTCCTGCCAGTCCCGCATCACCCGCGCCCACTCGCCCTCGCCGGTCGAGCGCTCGTCGCTGAGCATCACGAGCACCGCGCGGGCCGCCGTCCGCAACGCGTCGGTACGTGCCGGGGGAGCCGTCTTCTCGATGTGCACGACCAACGGCAGTACGTACTGCGGCGCCTCGTCGCGGCTCGTCGGCTCCGACCTGAACGGGCTGTCCGCCCCGGGCGAACGGGGAGTGGACGGGGACGCGGGAATGTCATTGCTGCTCACCCGGTCCAGTCTGCCAGCCGCCCGATCCGGGTCTCTTGGCGGAATGGATCGCTCCGGGTGAGGATGCACCGCATGAAGAGCGATCTCTTTTCCAGCGAGAACCTGGCACAGCAGGCGACAGCCCCCGGGATGACCCTGCAGAACGCCAAATCCATCAAATACGCCGTCAACGGCGAGATGCACGCCCGCCAGGGAGCGATGATCGCCTTCCGCGGTGATCTGCAGTTCGAGCGCAAGGGTCAGGGCATAGGCGGCATGCTGAAGCGCGCCGTCACCGGCGAGGGACTGCCGCTGATGGCGGTCCGCGGCCAGGGCGAGGCCTGGTTCGCGCACGAGGCCGCCAACTGTTTCATCGTGGAGATGGAGCACGGCGACGTCCTCACGATCAACGGCCGCAACGTGCTCTGCTTCGACCCCACACTGTCCTACGAGATCAAGACCGTGAAGGGCGCCGGGATGACCGGCGGCGGGCTCTTCAACAGCGTTTTCACCGGCTACGGCAAGCTCGGCCTGATGTGTGAGGGCCACCCCATCGTGATTCCCGTCACGCCGCAGCAGCCGGTCTGCGTCGACACGGACGCGGTGGTCGGCTGGAGCGCCAACCTGACCACGTCGCTGCACCGTTCGCAGAGCGTCGGCTCGATGATCCGCGGCGGATCCGGCGAGGCCGTCCAACTGCGGCTGGACGGCGAGGGATTCGTGATCGTGCGGCCCAGCGAGGCCAAGCCCGAGAAGACGGCCAACTGAGGCTGGACGGGGTCGGCCGCCGATACGGGATCGGCGGCCCCTGGGTGCTGCGTGGGATCGACCTCGACCTGCCCACACACACCCTGATCCGGATCGAGGGGGCCAACGGCACCGGCAAGTCGACCCTGCTGCGGCTGCTCGCCGGGATCGACGCCCCGACGGAGGGCCGGATCTCCGGCCGCAGGGCACGCACCGCCTACGTCCCCGAGCGCTTCCCGGCCGCGCTGCCGTTCACCGCGTCCGGGTACCTCGTCCACCTCGGCCGGATCCACGGCCTGCGGACCCCCGAGGCGGCGGACCGCGCCAGGTCCTGGCTGGCCCGCTTCGGGGCCGCAGGCCACGCCCGTACACCGCTGCCGGAACTCTCCAAGGGCACCAGCCAGAAGGTCGCCGTCGCCCAGGCGTTCCTCGCCGAGCCGGAGCTGCTGATCCTGGACGAGGCCTGGACCGGGCTCGACACGGCGGCCCGCGACGAGCTGGACCGGGCGGTGGCCGAACGGGTCGCGTCCGGCGCCACCGTCGTCTTCGTCGACCACGACCCGCGCAGGCTCGCCGGGGCGGCCGACGCCGTGTTCCGGATCGAGGGCAACACCCTCCTCGCCGCCCCCGGGGCACCCGCCACCGGGACCGGCCCGCGGATACGGATCGAGGCGGCGGGCCCGCCCGGCGCCAAGCTCCCCGCCGGACTGCCGGGCGCTCCGGAGCACACCCCCGCGCCCGGCGGAGGCGTACGGCTCACCGTCGCGGCCGCGCACTCCGACGCGCTGCTGCGCACCCTGCTCACCGCCCACCCGCCCTGGCACATCCGGCACGTGGCCACCGCACCCGCCCGTGTCGAGAGCCCCGGTCCGCACCGGTCCGCCACGGACCCGGGCGACCGCCCGACCCCCGAGGCACCATGACCGCCCTCCTGCGCTACCAGACCGCCCTGCTGGTCCGCTCCCAGCGCTGGCTCGCCCCGGTCCTGCTGTACGCGGCCTTCATCGCCATCGGAGTGCAGTGGGGACAGCCCGTCCTCGACTCGCTCGGCTACACCGCCGCCGGGCTCCTGCCCGTCACCGCCTGGCTCGTACAGCTCTGTGCCGGCCAGGAACCGCCCGCCGCCCGCACCGTCACCGCCGCGGCGGCGGGACCGGCGAGGGCGCACCTGGCGGCGCTGCTCGCCGGGCTCGGCTGCGCCGGGCTGCTGGGCGCGGCCGCCACTTCGATCGTGCTGCTGATCAGCAAGCCGGCCAGTGCCGACAGTTCCGTCCGGGTGCCGCTGCTGCCCGCCGGGATCGCGGGGCTGCTCGCCGTCGCCTGCTGTGTGCTGCTGGGGGCGGTGATCGGCGCGCTCTGCACCCGGCCGCTGCTGCACCGGCGCGGCTGGTCCGTCGCCGCCACCGTGCTGCTCGCCCTGGCGGCCCTGGTGACCGGTGGTTCGCCCGCGAACGCCGCCGTGACCGGCCTGGTCACCGGGTCGCGGACGGGCACGGTGCACCTGCCCGTCCTGTCGCTCGTCGCCGCCACCGCCCTCGCCGTCGCAGCGGCCGCGCTTGTCGGCAAGGTGGCTTCCCGGCGCGCCTGAGTAGGCTCGTACGCATGGACGAACGCAGGGAAGAGACGTACTGCGGTGCATCCACCGCGACCACCGCAGCCACCGGGACGGAGACCGCCGCGGGGCCCCCGTACGCCGAGTGCGTGCTCTGCCGGAAGCCGACCGAGTACCCGGAGTCGGTGAAGGGCATCACCCTCTGCCCGGTCTGCGAATGGCAGGAGGCCCAGCGCACGGCGTGCTCCGGCTGAGCGGGACACGGGCCGCGGTCAGTGCTGCGCGGCCCGGATCAGGTCGGAGACCTTCACGAAGCGGTACCCGCGCTCGCGCAGCTCCGGAACGATCCGCTCGACCGCCTCGTCGGTGACCGGCGCCGCGCTGAGGGTGCAGTGCATGACGACCAGTGACCCCGGCTTCACCTCGTCCAGCACCTGCTCGGCCACCGCGTCCGGGTCCGTCGCGAAGGCGTCGCCGCTGATGACGTCCCACTGGACCGCCGTCACCTTCTCGGGCGCGAGCGCGCGCAGCGAGGCATCGTCGTAGCAGCCGCCGGGGAAGCGGAAGTACGGCACCGTGTTGCGCACTCCCGCCTTCCGGAACGAGGCGGAGGCCCGCGCCACATCGGCGCGCATGCCGTCCTTCGGCACGGCCGGCAGCCCGTAGCAGGGGGACTTGAAGGCGTAGTGGCTGTACGAGTGGTTGCCGACCTCGAAGAGCGGATCGGCGCCGATGGACCTGGCCTGCGCCGGGTACTCATCGGCCCACCGCCCCGTCATGAAGACCGTGGCCGGCACCTTCGCCCGGCGCAGCAGATCGATGAGTCCGGGATTGTCGAAATGCTCGCCGGCCGCCGCGCGCGGTCCCTCGTCGGCCGTCATGTCGGCGTCGAAGGTCAGCGCCACCACCTTCTCGCCGGCCTTCACCCCGCGTTCGAAGACCGGCGTCCGCGCGCCGGGGCCCGGAGCCAGCGTGGGCGGCGCCGAGGCCGCGTGCGACGGGGCGTGGGCCGCGACGGGCGTACGCCCGGCGGCCGGGGGGCCGTCGGCAGGCGCACTGCCGGGGCCCCCGCAGCCGGCGAGGCTGCCGAGCACCACACCGAGAACGGTCAGAGCCGTCGATTTCCGCACAGAATGAGTCACCAGCGGAAAGTATCGGCTTATCTGACCTATGGGTGGATATGGGGCAGCGCTCGGCCGGAGTCGCGCCCGGATTCACCCGGGCCGTCGAGTCGGCGGGGGCGGACCGGCCGAGTGGGCCGGCCGGTCCGCCCCCGCCGAACCGCGCCTACGCGTAGGCGCGGACGGCGACGACGTGGGCCGACGGGGCGCCGTTGGTCGCCTCGACGACGATCCTCAGAGCCGTCGAGGTGACCGGCTCGTCCAGGGTGTGCACCTGGCGGCGCCGCCGGTTGTCCGTCGAGCGGGAGACGGTCCGCCAGGTGCCGTCCGCCTCGCGTGCCTCGACGCGGTAGTCCCGCAGCAGGGTGGGCAGCGTCTCGAACGGGGTCCGGTGGTGGTGCAGGTTGATCAGGTCCTCGTTGACGTCGTCGTCGGCGAGCACGTCGATCCGGCCCAGGGTGACCGGCTGCGGCCAGGCCAGCTCCAGCCAGGCCCCGACGCCGTCCCGGAGCGGCTCGGAGACCCACATGTGCGGACCGGCGTACGGGCGGGCGTAGCCGTCCACGGCCCTGGCGGGGGCGTACGCGGCGGTCCCGCCCGCCCGGAAGCAGAAGGCGCGGCGCAGCAGGCCGTCGTCGGTCCACTCGCGCAGCGGCTGCGGCGACTCCTGCTCCGGGCGCAGCGGTACGTGGGTGAAGCCGAGGACGCCCGGGGCCGGCCCGTCGGTGCTGTACAGGGCGAGGTCCTCGTTCGCCCGTACCCGGACGAAGGCGTTGCGGGCGCTCCCGGGCGACCAGCGCAGCCCCGTCCCGACCCACTGCTTCGGCCCGGCGGCGACCGGGACGGTGACGGAGGCGACGAGGCGGCGCGGGACGTAGTTCTGCCCGAGCTCCGGGTCGTACAGCTCGACGACGAGTTCGGTGTCCCGCTCGGCGTCGACGAGCAGTTCGAGGCCGGTCAGCTCGGGGTCGACGGGCAGCACCAGACCGGCGTCGGCGGTCAGCGGCACACGCTCCAACAGCGCCTCGGCGGCGAGCTCCGTCAGGGTGGACGAGGCCGTGGCGGTGGCGCTCAGGGCCAGATCCTCCGGGTCGCTCGACGCCAGGCCGACGACGGAGGCGTCCTCCCGCAGCAGGGTGCGCTGCAGCGCGGGCACGTCGAGCGCGCGCGGGGTGATGCCCCGGGCGGCGCAGAGCGCGGCGGCGGTGCCCGCGGCCTGGCCGAC
>NZ_ML123049.1:426791-556829 GCF_003846175.1 Streptomyces sp. ADI95-17
GGCATCGTTGTCATGCACCGTGTCCAGCTCGCCGCCGAACTCGATCCACCAGTACGCGCAGCCGTTGTCACCGGACTTGATGATGCGCCGCTGCGGGATGGAGGTCTTGGTGATGTCCTTGGCGAAGGACGGCGGCACGTACTTGACCGGGTGCCCGGCGTCCTTCGTGTAGAAGAGCAGGGTCGATCCCAGCGTGATGCGATCGGCCTCCTCGGGTGCCCATGCCTCGTCGTACTCGGCGCGCGACTCCCGGCCGATGCGGTGCCGGGCACCCGCCAGAGCACCGATCAGACCGTCCCCCGAACAGTCCAGGAACATCTCGCTCTCGAAGCGGATGTGCCGCTCGGAGCCCATCATCCATCCGGTGACGGCTGTGATGTGCCGGGCGTCCTCGGGCCCCTGGGCGTCCACTTCCCTGACATCGGTGTTGAGGTAGAGCGTGATCCCGGGCTCGGCCCGGACCGCGTCCAGCACGACCGTGTCCCAGTAGTACGGATTCCCGTCCGGATTGCGGAACTGGTTCTCGACGAAGAGCTCGCCCATGATGCCGCCCTCGCGGGCGTTGTGGTTGTTGCCGTGCGCGGTGGCGCCGACGACCCAGACCCGGACCTCGCTGCTGGAATTCCCGCCGAGAACCGGCCGGTTGTTGATGAGTGCCACGGTACGGCCCAGCCGGGCGGCGGCTATCGCCGCGCACACACCGGCCAGTCCGCCGCCGACGACGGTGATGTCGTGCCGTGCGGTTTCGCGCCTCATTGTTCACGTCCCATCGGGGTTGGTTTCGAGGCTGTGGAGAACATGCGGTGCACCGGCGAGGACAAGGCCTGCTGCCTTGCCGGCCGGTGCGGCAGGTCCCGCGGAGGCACGCGGAACCAGGCGGGAGCCTATCTCCACCGATGGCGTCCCGCCGCGGCTTCTGCGATCAACTTCCGGCGGCCCGTGGGGCGTTCGTCCGGCCCTCCCGCCCGCTGTTCCGCTGTGCAGAACGCGGACCCCGCTCCGGGCAGCGCGAAGGGGGCGGGCACCGGCTGCCCGCCCCCTCCGGTACGTCAGTGGATCAGCGGGTCAGCGCCACGGCCCCGTCACCGCGAACGTGGTCCCCGGCGTGTAGCAGTTCACGAACATCGTCCCGCCGTCCGGCGCGAACGTGACCCCGGCGAACTCTCCCCACTCCGGCTCCTGGGGCGTCCCGATGTTCTGCCGGCCCCGCGCCATCGCGTACACCTCGCCGCGCCGCGTCAGCCCGAAGACGTGCTGTGCGCCGCCGCCGTCCTCGCACACCATCAGCCCGCCGTCGGGGGCGAGAGTGATGTTGTCCGGGGACTCGCCCGGCAGCTGCACGTCGGTGCCGGGGCCGAAGACGATCACGAGGGTGAGCCGGCGCCGCTTCGGCTCGTACCGCCACACCTGGCCGTAGTGGTCGGCGGCGGACCCCTCCGCGCTGTGCGCGAAGCTGGAGACGAAGTAGACCGAGGACCCGCCCCAGTAGCAGCCCTCCAGCTTCTGGGCGTGGGTGATGCCCTTCGGGCCGAAGTCCTGGAACCGGATCGGTGTCTCGGCCGCCAGCGGATCCGGTACCGGAACCCATTCGATGCCCTCGAAGCTCGTGCCGGTCTCCTGGACCACGGAGAGGTCGGGGACGCCCGGCACCCGCATGGCCTCCAGATGGCCGCCGGCCCGCAGCGAGCCCGTACCGCCGAGCGGCTTGTCGGGCAGGAAGCGGTAGAAGAGCCCGAACGGCTTCTCGAACGCGTCCTCCGTCTCGTAGACGGTCCCGTTCTTCGGGTCGATCGCGATGGCCTCGTGCTGGAAGCGGCCCATCGCGGTGAGCGGCACGGCGCCGGTGCGGTGCGGATCGGCGCCGTCCACCTCGAAGATGAAGCCGTGGTCCTTGGTGTAGCCGTTGGTGCCGGCTCTGTCCTCGGTCTCCTCGCAGGTCAGCCAGGTGTTCCAGGGGGTGCGGCCACCCGCGCAGTTCACCGCCGTACCGGCGATGGCGACGCGTTCACCGAGGACGTTGTTGCGGCCGTCCAGCTCCAGGGCCGTACAGCCGCCCTTGCCCATCGGGTCGTAGGTGAGGCCCTCGACGATCGGGACCTGGAGCTTCGCGGTGACGCGGTTCTCGTGGTTGCGGACCAGGCGGACGTGTCCGTGGCGGCCCGCGAAGGCGGCCATGCCGTCGTGGTTGCTGGGGACCGGGCCCTCGCCGGAGCGGAGCGGGTCGCCCTCCCGGGACAGCACCCGGTAGCGGAAGCCCTTGGGAAGGTCGAGCAGCCCGTCGGGGTCCGGCACCAGCGGGCCGTACCCGCTGTGTCCCCGGGCGGCCGCGGTGCCCGCGAAGAGTTCGGAGAACGCTCCGGTGAAGGCGACCGAGGCGATGGCCGCGCCGCTGCCGGCCAGGACCTGACGGCGGGTGGCGGCGGGGCGCGACGTTTCTGCGGTCGGTCGTGATGTCTCTGATGACATGGGGCAACTCCCTGCTGGCGGACAGGAGAAGTGACCCGCATGTGTGTACCACGCGCACAGCCGCGCGGGAACCATGCGGGTCACCGGGCCGCGAGTGTGTCCCGGGCCGGGAGTGGCCCCCGTGGTCAGCCCAGCGAGGCGGAGAGCGTGATCGTCGTACCGGTCAGCGCCTGGCTGACCGGGCAGTTCGCCTTGGCGTCCTCGGCGGCCTTGACGAAGTCCGCCTCGTCGATGCCGGGCACCTCGCCCCGGACGGTGAGGTGGATGCCGGTGATGCCGGTGCCGGGCTGGAGGGTGACGTCGGCCGTGGTGGTGAGCTGGGTCGACGGGGTGCCGGCCGAGGCAAGCCCGTGGGCCAGCGCCATCGAGAAGCAGCTGGAGTGGGCCGCCGCGATGAGCTCCTCGGGAGAGGTCTTGCCGTTCGCCTTCTCCGCGCGGGACGGCCAGGAGACGTCGAATTCGCCGATGCCGGAGGAGTCGAGGGTGACGACACCCTTGCCCTCGATCAGGTTGCCATCCCAGACCGTGTGGGCCTGGCGGGTGGTAGCCATGCTGGATCCCTTCAAACGGTGTGTGCGGTTGATACGGGAGCCCTCGGCGCCCAGAGGCCCCGAGGGGTACGTACCCGAACCTACTGCGCCACCAGCCCCTTCGCGTCGCGCGCCAGCGCCGTCAGCCGGGAGATCGCCCGGAAGTACTTCTTCCGGTACCCGCCGTTCAGCATCTCTTCGCTGAACAGCCGGTCGAACGGCAGCCCCGAGGCGAGCACCGGGACCTCCCGGTCGTACAGCCGGTCGGCGAGGACGACGAGGCGCAGCGCGGTCGACTGGTCGGGGACCGGCTGGACCTCGGTGAGGCAGACCGCCCGCAGGCCGTCCGTCAGTGCGCCGTAGCGGCTCGGGTGGACCCGGGCGAGATGGTCGAGCAGCGAGGGGAAGTCGTCCAGACTGGCCCCTTCGGTGGCGTACGCCGCTCTGGTGACCTGCTCCTCGGAGTACGGCGGGGGCGCCTCGGGCAGCCCGCGGTGGCGGTAGTCCTCGCCGTCGATCCGCAGCGGGCGGAAGTGCGCGGACAGACCCTGGATCTCCCGCAGGAAGTCCGCCGCGGCGAACCGGCCCTCGCCGAGCTTGCCGGGCAGCGTGTTGGAGGTGGCGGCGAGCGCGACCCCCGCCTCCACCAGCCTGCTCAGCAGCGACGACACCAGAACGGTGTCGCCCGGGTCGTCCAGCTCGAACTCGTCGATGCACAGCAGCCGGTGCCCGCTCAGCGTCTGCACGGTCTGCTGGAAGCCCAGCGCGCCGACCAGGTTCGTCAGCTCGACGAAGGTGCCGAACGCCTTCAGCGACGGGGCGGCGGGGGTGGCGTGCCAGAGGGAGGCCAGCAGATGGGTCTTGCCGACGCCGTAGCCGCCGTCGAGGTAGACCCCGAGCGGCGCGGACGGGGCCGCGGGCTTCCTGCTGAACCACTTGCGCTTGCCCGAGCCGCTGGCGTGCGCCCCACCGAGCCCGGCCGCGAAGTCACTCAGGACCTCGACCGCCTCGGTCTGGCTCGGCTGGTTCGGGTCCGGGACGTACGTATCGAAGCGTACGGAGTCGAAGCGCGGCGGCGGCACCATCTCGGCGACCAGCCGGTCGGCGGGTACGCGGGGTTCGAGTGCGCAGAGGGACAGGGGGGCCGTTTCGGCTATGGGGCTCTGCCCCGGCACGGCTGTGGAGGACGACACAACTCTCCACCTTAAGCGCCGTGCCAGACTGCACGACATGCGACGCCTCTTCCCTGTGACCGACCTGACACCGGCCGACGACGAGGGGGAGTGGAGTCTGGACGCCCTGGCCGACGCCTACGCCTACCCCGAGCAGGACGGCCCCTGGCTGCGCGCCAACATGGTCTCGACGCTCGACGGGGCCGCCCAGCACGACGGCCGCTCGCAGCCGATCTCCTGCGAGAGCGACATGCGGATCTTCGGCACCCTGCGCGGTCTGGCGGACGTGGTCCTCGCCGGCGCGGAGACGGTACGCCTGGAGGGCTATCGCCCGGCCAGGGCCCGTGAGGCGTTCGCCGCCCGCCGGGCCGCGGCCGGGCAGGGGCCCGCCCCGGCGATCGCCGTGGTCAGCGGCAGTCTGGACCTCGACTTCTCGTTGCCGCTCTTCACCGGGCCGCTCGTGCCGACCCTCGTGCTGACCGGCGCCGGGGCCCCTCCCGGCCGGATCGAGGAGGCGCGCCGGGCCGGCGCCGAGGTGGTGATCGCGGGGGAGGGCTCCCGGGTGGACCCCGCCAGGGCCGTACGGGAGCTGGCGGACCGTGGGTTCAAGCGGCTGCTGACCGAGGGCGGCCCCAGGATGCTGGGCCAGTTCGTGGCCGCCGGGGTGCTGGACGAGCTCTGTCTGACCCTTTCGCCGATGATGACCGCCGGAGACGCGCAGCGGATCGCGGGCGGTCCGTCGGTGGCCGTGCCGGAACGATTCGCCCTGGCATCGATGCTGGAAGAGGCCGGGTTCCTCTTCACTCGGTACCGTCGGAGCTGACATTCAGCGGAATTTGCCGTTCCGGTTAGCTTCCGGTGGGCACAATTACTCTCGCAGACCCCGTGCGAGCACGGGGAAGGATGGTTTCAGCAGTGATCGGCGACGGTCACTGAAGCAGAAGGGCGCCCGTGGTGTTCACCAGCGTTTTGATGATCGAGAAGCCCCTCACCTCCGAGGACGTCGAGTTCGTCACCACCCTGCACGGGGAGGAGCAGACCTCCTTCGTCGTGCTCATGCAGCCGCGCGGTGACCAGGCCGATGTGCTGCTGCGGGCGATCGACGACCTGGCGATGGGCGAACTCAAGGAAGCCGCCAGGGAGAGCGAGGAGCCGGAGGGCAAGAACGCCAGACAGCCCGCCGAACTCGCGCTCGAAGTGTCACTGGAGGCGCTGCGGCAGGCCGGTTCCGAAGCGGTCGGACAGGTGATCGAGGACCATCCCCTGGACCTGCTGAAGTCCGTGGTCGACGACGCGGAGGCGGACGAGGTCATCGTGCTGACCGCGCCGCACTACGTCGAGGAGTTCTTCCACCGCGACTGGGCCTCCAGGGCCCGTCACAAGGTCGGCGTACCGGTGCTCAAGCTCTTCGCGCACAGCGAATAGGCTGGGCGGGCACCTCGTACCGACCCCGGTACCCGCATCGACCTCTGGGAGACACACGCATGGCACCCGGTATTCCTGCCGCCATGGAACGGCCGCACTTCATCGGCATCGGCGGCGCCGGAATGTCGGGCATCGCGAAGATCCTCGCCCAGCGCGGCGCCAAGGTCGCGGGCAGCGACGCCAAGGAGTCGGGTACCGCCGAGGCACTGCGGGCGCTGGGGGCGACCGTCCACATCGGGCACGCCGCCGGACATCTGGCGGACGACGCCTCGTGCGTGGTCGTCTCCAGCGCCATCCGCGCCGACAACCCGGAGCTGCTGCGCGCCGCCGAGCTGTCGGTACCCGTCGTCCACCGCTCCGACGCGCTCGCCTCGCTCATGGGCGGGCTGCGCGCCATCGCGGTGGCCGGTACGCACGGCAAGACGACCACCACGTCGATGCTGGCCGTCGCCCTGACCGAGCTGAACCTCGACCCCTCGTACGCCATCGGCGGCGACCTCGCCGGCCCCGGCACCAACGCCGCGCACGGCGAGGGCGCGATCTTCGTCGCCGAGGCGGACGAGAGCGACCGCAGCTTCCAGAAGTACGACCCCGAGGTCGCGATCGTCCTCAACGTCGAGCTGGACCACCACGCGAACTACGCCTCGATGGACGAGATCTACGAGTCGTTCGAGGCGTTCGCCGGCAAGATCGTCCCCGGTGGCACCCTGGTGATCTCAGCCGACCAGGCCGGCGCCGTCGAGCTGACGGAGCGGGTCCGGTCCCTCCCCTCGCTGAACGTCGTCACCTACGGCGAGTCCGAGGCCGCCGACGTACGCGTCCACAAGATCACCCCGCGCGGACTGACCAGCGAGGTCACGGTCGTCCTGAACGGGAAGTACCTCACGTTCACGGTCTCCGTGCCCGGCCGCCACTACGCCCTCAACGCGGTGGCGGCCCTCGCCGCCGGTGTCGCCCTCGGCGTCCCGGCGCACAACCTGGCCTCGGCCCTCGGCAAGTACACCGGGGTCAAGCGCCGCCTCCAGCTCAAGGGCGAGGCGGCGGGCGTGCAGGTCATCGACTCGTACGCGCACCACCCCACCGAGATGACCGCGGACCTCGAAGCGATGCGCGGCGCCGCGTCGGAGGCCCGCCTCCTGGTCGTCTTCCAGCCCCACCTCTTCTCCCGCACCCAGGAGCTCGGCACCGAGATGGGCCAGGCCCTCGCGCTGGCCGACGCCTCCGTGGTGCTGGACATCTACCCGGCCCGCGAGGACCCGATCCCCGGCATCACCAGCGACCTGATCATCGACGCCGCACGGGCCGCGGGCGCCGACGTCACCGCCGTCCACGACAAGGCCGCGGTCCCCGAGGCCGTCGCGGGAATGGCGAAGCCCGGCGATCTCGTTCTCACCATGGGAGCGGGCGACGTCACCGACCTCGGCCCGCAGATCCTGGACCACCTGTCGAGCTGAGGGAGCGACGTGTCGTACGACATCGAGAAGCCGGACGAGCAGTGGCGGGCGGAGCTGACCCCGGCCGAGTACGCGGTCCTGCGCCAGGCCGGCACCGAACCCGCCTTCGTCGGCGAATACACCGACACCAAGACCACGGGCGTCTACTCCTGCCGCGCCTGCGGCGCCGACCTGTTCCGCTCGGACACCAAGTTCGAGTCGCACTGCGGCTGGCCGTCCTTCTACGACCCGAAGGACAGCGACGCGGTCGAACTGATCCAGGACCGCAGCCACGGCATGGTCCGCACCGAGGTCCGCTGCGCACGCTGCGGATCGCACCTCGGCCATGTCTTCGAGGGCGAGGGCTACCCCACCCCCACGGACCAGCGGTACTGCATCAACTCGATCTCGCTGCGGCTGGCCCCGGACGAGGGCTGAGACAGGCAGGAAAGGCGGGTGCCCCGGACCGCGGGTCCGGGGCACCCGCCGTGTCGTGCGGGGTCAGTGCACGTCCCTGCGCATCGGCACCAGGACCGCGACGAACGCCGCGACCAGCGCGTACCCGGCGAGCAGCAGTGCGCCGCCGACGGGGGAGAGCAGCGGCACCGGGCCGGTCGCCAGCTCGGCGGCCATCGTGTCCGCCACATAGCTGAAGCCGGTCAGGGACGCCGTGGCGCCGCCGGGCAGCAGCGGATAGAGCAGCTTGACGCCCGGGATCATCATCAGCAGGTACTCGCCCGCGTACAGATAGCCGACGACGACGGCCAGCGCCGCGACCTGGTGGCGGATCAGCGCCCCGGCGGCCACGCCCAGCAGGGTGTACACCGCCATCGCCACCGCCGGCCGGACGAGCAGCCCCAGCACCTCGCCGGAGGCCATGCCAGGCGTCACCCCGCGCACCGCCACGCCCCCGAAGAAGGCGGCCGCCGCGGTACCGGTGAGCACCAGCCCGTACAGCAGACCGGCGACGCCGTACGCGACGAGCTTGGCGGTCAGCACCCGGCGGCGCCGCGGGGCGTGCAGAAAGGTGTGCGTGGCGGTGCGGTGACGGTACTCCGACGTCATCGCCAGGGTGCCGAGCGCGGCCGGCAGGAACACCGTGAAGCTCAGCATCCCGAGTACGGAGCGCACACCGGCCTCGGTGTCCAGGCCGGGCGCCGGCGGATCGAAGTTCTCCGGGCCGACCAGCGTCATCGCGCCCACCATGCCGCCGCCGAGGACCACGGCCGCGAGGAGCGCCCACAGCGGGAGGCGGGTGGCGGACAGCCGCCGGAACTCCGCCTTGACCAGTGCGTTCATCGCCGTGCCGCCTTCTCGTCCGTCGCTGCCCGCGGCCGGTCGTGGCCGCCCGCTCCGTCGTCCCCCGCCAGCCGGAGGAAGAGCCGCTCCAGGCCGGCCTCGGCGGTCAGCCCGTGGACCCGCAGCCGTTCGGCGGCGGCCAGATCGGCGACGGCGCGGTCCGCCATCCCGTACACGCGCAGGCTTCCGTCCGCCATGAGGTCCACCCGGTCCGCCACCCCGTCCCGCGCGGTGCCGCGCAGCAGCGCGGCGCGCAACTCCGCCGCGTCCGGGGAGCGGACCAGCACCGTGCCCGGCGACGACCGCTCGATCTCCGCCAGTGGTCCCGCTGCCACCAGCCGGCCCTTGCGGATCACGACGACGTCCTCGACGATCTGCTGCACCTCGCTCAGCACATGACTGGAGATCAGCACGGTGCGCCCCTCGGCGGCCAGTCCGCGCAGCAGGGCGCGCAGCCAGGCGATGCCTTCCGGGTCGAGGCCGTTGCCCGGCTCGTCCAGCAGCAGTACCCGCGGGTCGCCCAGCAGCGCGGTGGCGAGCGAGAGCCGTTGCCGCATGCCCGTGGAGAAGGTGCGGGTCGGGCGGTCCGCCACCTCGGCGAGTCCCAGCCGGGTCAGCAACTCGTCGACCCGGTCGGCCGGATGGCCGCCCATGGTGCGGTAGATGTGCAGATGGTCCCGTGCCGAATGGCCGGGGTGGACCGCGGAGGCGTCGAGCACGGCGCCCACGGTGGCGGAGGGCCTGGGCAGGTCCACGTACCGCCTGCCGCCGATGGTGGCGGTGCCGGAGGTGGGGGCCACCAGGCCGAGGATCATCCGCATCGTCGTGCTCTTGCCCGCGCCGTTGGGACCGAGGAAGCCCGTCACGACGCCCGGCCGCACCGTGAAGCTCAGGTCATCGACGGCCCGGACCGCTCCGTAACGCTTGGTCAGCCCGCTGACCTCTATGTGCGGGCCCTGCGGCCGTCCGCTCATCGGTGGCTCGCCACCCGCTGCTCGATCAGCCGTGCGGTCTGCCGAGCATCGTCGAGCGAGAGGACCAGCTCGTCGAAGTCGCCCCCGGCGGCGGCGCGGTCCAGCTCCACGCGCAGTCCCGGCCTGCCCCGGTAGGCGGCCACGAGCTGACGAGGGCCGACGACCAGTCCCCAGATGCCGATCTTGGCGATTCCGAAGGCGTGCAGGCCCCTGCGGGTGCCGTGGGCGGCACGCAGGGGGTTGTCGACGACGGTCACCCGGCGGACCGCGGCGAGCGGGACGGTCAGGGAGCCGCGCCGGGTCCAGGTGCGCTCGCGACCGCTGAACTCGATGGTGAGGCCGGTGTCGGAGATGTTCATCAGTGCCATGGGGATTCCCCCTCCTCTTGGGGCCCGGGTGGGGCCCCTGGGCAGTCGCGCGCTGTCGCCGCGCTTGCCGCGTTGCCATGAGCGTCTGTTCTATTAGATGTATAGCAGATAGGATTGGGGTGTGTACCTAGTGCTCGACCTCGACAGCGAGGTGCCGATCTATCAGCAGATCCGGGACCGGGTGGTGGAAGCCATCGCGGAAGGCGCGCTGGCGCCCGGTGCCGGACTCCCGTCCACCAGGCAGCTGGCCGTCGATCTGGCGATCAACTTCCACACCGTCAACAAGGCCTATGACCTGCTACGACGCGAAGGGATCATCCGCATCAACCGCAAGAGCGGCGCGGCGGTCCGGTCCGACGTCAAGCAGCCGTCGGACGAACTGCGGGCCGGTGTCGACTGGGAGGCGCGCATGCGCACCCTCCTGGCCGAGCTGGATGTCCGCGGGATCCCGAGACAGGAGGTGACGCGCCATGTCGACACGGTCCTGGACGGCTTCCCCGGTCGACCGGACGAGACGCCCTGACCCATGGGACCGGACGAGGCGCCCTGACCCACGGGTCCGGACGAGACGCCCTGACCCATGGGGCCGCCGCGACGAACGGCTCGCGGACCGCGGAACCGACAGACCGCGCCCTGTACCGGCGCGACGTCCCGCCCCGCCGGGACCAGCCACAAGAACGGACAGGTGAACACCTTGCTGGTCGACGCAGCTCTCAACTTCGGCATGCTCGTGGCGCTGAGCGCCGTCCTGTACGCCGCCCCAAGCCCGCTCCTCAACCCCACCGCCGTCCCCTTCGGCGTACGCGTACCGCCGGACAAGGCGCGAGCCGCCGCCGTCGAGGAACAGCGCCACCACTACCGCGGTGCGATCCTCGTCGCCGCGGCCGTCGTCACCGTGCTCGCCTCGGCGCTCGGCGCGGCCCTCGGCACCCTCACCGCCGGAGCCGCCGGCTCCCTGCTGCTCTGTGCCCTCGCCGCCGCGCTGTGGGTACGGGCCCATCGCGGCATAGCCCGTGCGAAGGCGGACGGCGGCTGGTACGAACACACCCGGCAGGGCGCCGTCATGGACACCTCGCTGCGCACCGACCCGGTCCGCTTCCCCTGGTACTGGACCGTCCCCGCGCTCGTCGTGATCGCCGTCAGCGTCGCCGCGGGCGTCATCGTCTACCCCGGGCTGCCCGACCACATCTCCATGCCCCGGCGCTCGGCCGGCGGCACCGTCTACGAGTCCTACCCGACCAATGTGTGGACGGCCTTCGGCCTCGTCCTGTGCCAGGTGCTGCTCACCCTCGTCGTGGCCGCCGTGGTCGCCGGACTGCTGCGCGCCCGCGCCGACCTCGATGTGGCACGACCCGCGGCCGGTGCCGCACGGTACCGCCGCTACCTCGTCTTCACGGCCCGCTCCATGATGGGCATCGCCGCGCTGCTGAACCTCATGCTGCTCGGGCTGTCCGCACTGATGTGGAGCGACACCCGCTCCACGCCCATGACCTGGGCCGTCACCGGCGTACCGCTCGTCGCGGTGCTCGCCCTGGTCGCCTGCCTCGTCCTGCGCGTCGGGCCCGCGGGGAGCCGGCTGCCCACCTCCGCGGACGAGGCGGACACCGGACTCGTGCCGCGTGACGACGACCGCTTCTGGCGCGGCGCCGGCACCGTCTACGTCAATGCCGAGGACCCCGCGGTCCTGGTGCCCAAACGGGTCGGCATCGGCTGGACGGTCAACCTCGGCAACCCGCGAGTCCTCGTCGCCACGGCATCGCTCCTCGCCGTCGCGGTGGGAGCGGCCGTCGTGCGGGCCGTGCTGTGACGCCACGTCGTGACGCCGCGCTCCGCGCCGGGGGCGACGCGCCGTGCTACGGGCCGGGGGCGACGCCGGTCGTCAGCCCTCGTCCTCCGCGCTCTCCGGCTTCAGCAGCGGATGGGCGACCCCCGGGAACACCCGGGCCCGCACGACCGGCTCCGCGGATCCGCCCTGGACCACCGTCTCGGCGACACCCCACGGCCGTCCCGGCAGCACCACGGTCAGGATGTACGAGGACGCACAGCCCATGCAGTCGTAGCGGTCGGCCCAGGTCTCCACGTCCGTGACGCTGCCGGGGTAGCGCGCCACGTGCCGGTGCAGCGCGTGGCAGCGCTCGCACCGCTCGCCGGGCTCGCAGGTACCGCCGCAGGGGCACGGGACATCGAGCGTGTCCGCGGGGCGCCAGCGCTGGGTGAGGACGGCCTCGCGCGTGGCGCCCATGTCCTTCATGGCCTTCAGATTGCGGGCCGCGACGTTGTACGACTCGCCGGTCGCGGCCATCCGGTCCCGGATGACGTCCTTGCGTCCGCGGTTCGTCGTCATCTGTTCCTCCTGGGGGTGTCACGCAGCCCGCCGGGAGCGCACGAGATCGATATGTCACACGGTACCGGTCACCCAGGACGGGTCACGACTTCCGTGTCCCGTCCGGGAAGGCCGAGGGGGCCTCTCATGACCGCCGGACCCGTGCCGCCAGTCTGTTGCCGAGCCGTCTGCGGAAGCCGTCCGGCCGGTTCCACGCCCGGAACGCCTCCGCCGTACGGCTGCTGCCCGCTCGCTCGGCCGCCTCCTCCACCGCCGTCACCTCGCAGGCGGACAGCCCGCGCACCACCGGACGCAGCACCTCCTCCAGCAGCGCCGCCCGGGTCTCGCTCCAGGCCCGGCCCGCGTGCGGGTGGGAGCTCCAGACGGTGAAGCAGTCCGCGACATAGGCGGGATCGGAGCGCAGCCGGGCAAGCACCGCGTCCCGGCGGGCGGCGCTGCCGTAGGCCGCGATGAGGTCCGGGTCGTCGCAGTGGACGAACGCGTACAGCTCCGCCTCGGGCCGGTCCGGGTCGAGCAGCCGCCCGGCCAGGGCGCCGAACGCCTGCTCGCGCACGCCCGGCTCCACCGGTTCGGCCCCGGCGCACAGCGTCCGGGCCTGCTCCGCCCAGCCGGGCTCCGCCGCCCCCGACCGGACGTCCCGCGCGAACTCCAGGAGGTGCAGCGCACCGCGCGCCCGCGCATCGATCTCCTGCGGGAACCCGCGCAACAGATCAGGGGCGAGCTCGGGGGCCTCCGGGTCGTCGGCGGGGGCACCGAGCGCCGCCGCGACGAGAACGGACCACGTACCGGCCGTGCGATGCGCGTCGGACGTGCTCCCGGCCAGCAGCAGCCGGGCCTCGCCCACAGTGGGGACGCCGTCGCCCCAGACCAGACCCACCGCGGTGCGCAGCACCAGCGGCTCGGTGAACGGTGACATGCCACCGGCCCGCAGTACCGCGTTCAGCACCTTCCCCCGGTCGTCGCCGCCGCTCGCCCTGGCCTCCGGCGCCGCCGCGCACATCCGCAGATGCGGCAGCGCCTGGGCTCCGGTGAACGGCAGCGCGACCCCGGCCAGCAGCCGCTCCGTCGCCGACGGGTCCTGCGGGGCGATCCGGTCCAGCTCGCCGAGGAGCGCCGTACGGACATCGAACTGCTCGTCCAGGAGGTCGAGCAGCACCGGCCCGAAGTCGCCCGCCCCTTCGTCCAGCAGGGACCGCGCCATCCGGCTCACGACGGCGGGGAGCAGCTCCACGCAGTCCACGTCGAGCAGCCGCGCGATCCGCAGCAACTGCACGGTGCGCCCCACGCTCCGGCCGGGCACGGCGTCCGGGACGACCGGCCCGCCGGAGGCCAGTTCGGCGCGCAGATCGTCGCCGACGGCCTCGACGAGCGCCGTGGCGACGCGTTCCCCGCCCGGCTCGGCGAAGACCGTACGCCCCGGGGGAGCCACGGAGACATCGCCCCCGTAGACCGCCACCGTCACCAGCAGGGCACCGAGAGAGCCCGTCACGGAGGCCGGGGCCCTTCCGTCGAGCGCGGTCAACAGCCGGGCCACAGCGGCGAGTTCGGTCGGCGTGCGGTCGATGTCCGGGTCGGTCAGGGCGTCGGCGAGCCGGTGGGTGCGCTCCTCGTCCAGCGCGTACGGCCGCTCGGCGGCCCACTCTGCCGCCGCGGCCCGCTCGGCCGCCCCGAGCGGAACGCCCGCGCAGAGCGCCGTCACGGCGAGCGGACCGGCGGCGAACGGCCCGCCGGGCAGTTCGGCCGCCGCCCGGAACAACTCCGGGGACCGGTTCCGCCAGATCCGGGCGCAGGTCTCGGCCCAGGCGTCGTCCACCGGCTCGCCGGGACGGGCGCCCGCGCAGTCGCGCACCCGCAGCGGCCCGGCCCCCGAGCCTTCGGAGCCGTCCGGCGGCGGGGCATCTTGTGGGAGTACGCCGACGACCCGGTGCGGGGAGTGCGCCGGGCGGCGGGTGTACGTCGTGAACGTCAGCCGGTGCGCGTCGTCCGGCGGGAGCACGGCCGAGGCGAGGGCGATCCACCTGGCCACATCGGCACTGTGCCGCTCCACCAGCACCAGGCGCCCCGCCGACGGGTCCTCGCACACCCGGCGCAGATCAGCGAAGACCGCCGCCAGCCAGGGGCTCCGGGAGACCGCGAAGTCGTTCAGTGCCTCCGGACCGAAGGCGGCGGAGGCGGGCAGCGCGGATATCCGGTCGGGAGTGCCGCCGTCCGGCGGGGTCGAGGCCCAGCTCGGCGACCGCCAGGCGGTGATCGGCAGAGCGTCGCCCGGCAGCCGCGTACCGGCCTCCAGATGCACCGCGTGCGCGTGGAACCCGAGGGTGCCGTGACCGGCGAACGCCACCGCGCGGGACAGCAGGTGTCCGCCGTCCGGCAGAGCGCTGAAGCTGAACGCCTCTGGCAGAGAACGGAGTTGGTCGGGTGTCGGCCGGTGCGGGGCGTCGGCGGGCGGCTCGTAGCGAAGGAGCTGTTCAGCCTCGGCCAGCACCTGCGTGGGCAGTCCTGTGCTGACAGCGGTGAAGTGCGCGCCGCTCCCGCCCCCGTCGTCGTCCGCAGAAGCAGCAGAGGCAGAGGTGTAGTGCAACTGCGCGAGACTCATGCGTCGGGCCCTCTTCGTCCTTGCCGCAGAACTCCCCGTGCCCCTCGGGGCGGACCGTACGACGCACGGCGACGACCCCGGCGGGGAGGTGGAAACCGCGATCGCGGGAGCGACGCTATCAAGGCGTGCGCCTCGCCCGCGCGCCCCGCCGAACGGCCTTACCGTGTACCGGAATCGCTCCGGTACGCGGCATGGTGTGTCAGACGCGCCGGCCGCCCGATGGGCGGTGCCGGACCGGAAGCCCCCGGGCAGGACGGTCCGTGCCGAGCTGGACGCGTCGCACTGACGCCGTGCGGAGCACGTGGGGGACGGGCCGCGCGCCCGTCCCGCACATGCCGATGGAGTCGGGTCCGTCAGTCGGCGAGGACCCAGCCGGCCCAGAGGCCGCCGCTCGGCCTGCACTCGTAGCGGTAGACGTTCGAGGCGGCCAGGTAGTACGACGCCCGCTTGTCGCAACGGGACTTCGCCGAGAAGTGCTCGCCGGTCTCCTGCCAGGTCGCCGCCACGGCGGCGGAAGTGTTCTGAGAGCCGGCGGGTGCGGTGGCGGCCTGGGCCGGAGCGGCGACGACTCCCCCGAGCAGGAGAGCGGCCCCCATTGCTGTGCCGGCAAGGACATGGCTGATACGCATGATGCGTTCCTCGTCTCTCGGGTGCGTTGCAGGTTCCCGACGCGGTGCCGGAAACCGTCTCCGAGCGGCACGGACACGGCCGGACGGCCCCGACTCCCCCTTGTCCCGACCGTCCGACCGCATCCGGGTCGGGCCGCCGATGGCCAGGGACGAACCGAACCGTGTTCGTGCTCGCTCACGGACAAGAGTGGCCGGGCGGCCGATCGGTGATCGACGTGATTTGACCTAGCCCGAATAACGACATCCTGGACAGGCTCTGCGTCATGCCGCTGCGTATCCACTTCACCGCCGAAGACCTGACCCGCACCCGGCTGGCCGACGGGCCGGGCCCCATGCTGGAGCTGGACATCGCGCTGCGTCTGTTGCAGGAAACCAGCCATCCGACCCGGTTCGGGGCCTGGCGCCGGGAATCGTTGCGCCGTCTGTCGCCGCGAGTCAGGCGGTTGTGCGACCTGATCCCACCGACGGGCTGGACGGTGGATTTCCTCGGCCACGCGACCGCCGGCACCATCGAAGAAGCGCTGGACCGGGTCCGCGCCACGCCCGCCGCCCAGGTCCGCAAGAACATGGAGACCTGGGCCGCACTCGACCAGCGGCGCCCCGTGCCGTCCTGGACACAGTCACTCGGCAGCGACGAGCGACTGCTGATGGAACTGGCCGACACCGTCGCCCACGCGCACCAGCACGTCATCGCCCCGTACCAGCAGCACATCGATGCCCTCAACGGCGCGGACCAGGCACTGCGTGCGCGGCAGGTCGCTCATGGCGGGCTCCAGGCCCTGCTCTCCGGACTCAACCCCCGCTACATCCGGTGGAAGCCGCCCGTTCTGGAACTCACCATGGCCTCCGGCAACACGGGCGACATCCATCTCGCGGGCCGCGGCCTGCTCCTGATCCCCTCGGTCTTCGGGGCGGTGTACCCCGCGCTGGACGACACGGCCGAACCCCAGCCGTGGCTGACCTACCCCGTCGGCCTTCGCGACACCGATCACTTTTTGTCCCCCATCGACACCGCGCGAACCCTCAGCACCGTTTCCGACTCGCTGGCCGCCCTTCTCGGCCATACCCGCGCCGTGCTGTGGACCATCGCCCACCGTCCTGGCTGCACCACCACCGAACTCGCCCGCCACGCCGGTATCTCCCCGGCCAGCGCCAGCCAGCACGCGACCGTCCTCCGCACGGCCGGCCTCACCCGCACCACCCGGCATCACAACACTGCTCTCCACACCACCACTCCCGCAGGCCACAGCCTCCTCAACCACGTTTCCTGACGGCGCATTTCGGGGCGCGCGCCGGATCGTGCCCAGTGCGCCGGGCTCACCTCAATGGCTCAGGTACGGGCTGCCCCGCCGATCGTTGGTCGTCTTCGGATCGATCGATTCCCCGAGGGTGCCGCTCAAGGGGCCCGAGGGGCCATCCGAACTGAGGAGATGCTCCAATGAAGCGCAAGACACTCGCCGCGGCGGTCGCTGCCCTGGCCCTGGCCGGTCTCGCCGGAACGACCCAGGCAGGCGCGGTTCCTGGCACGGTCTCCGGCGACGGCGGCAACCGCATCGGCACCCTGCGCGTCAACGGTGACGCCTTCGTCAAGGAGGGCGGCCTCAGCGCCACGTGGGTCAAGGAGTCGGGCGACGTCAAGCAGATCACCCTCTCCGGCAACCGCATCGGCGTCGTCACCGGTGACGGGGTCGCGTGGGTGAAGGAGGGCGGCCTCAGCGCCACCTGGGTCAAGGAAGCCACGGACGTCAAGCAGATCGCGCTGTCCGGCAACCGCATCGGCGTCCTCAAGGACAACGGTGAGGCCCATGTGAAGGAGGGCGGCCTCAGCGCGACGTGGGTCAAGGAGTCCGACAAGGTCAAGGAGCTCGAACTGTCGGGCAACCGCATCGGTGTCGTCACCGGTGACGGGGTCGCGTGGGTGAAGGAGGGCGGCCTCAGCGCCAGCTGGGTGCGCGAGTCCGACAACGCCATCGGCATCGACCTGGCCGGCAACCGCATCGGCGTCCTCGCCGGCAACGGCGTCGCCTGGGTGAAGGAGGGCGGCCTCAGCGCCTCCTGGGTGCGCGAGGCCGACGACGTCATCCAGCTCGAACTGTCGGGCAATCGCATCGGCATCCTGAAGGACAACGGTGAGGCCCATGTGAAGGAGGGCGGCCTCAGCGCGAGCTGGGTCCACGAGTACAACCAGGCCATTCAGATCGCCCTGTCCGGCAACCGCATCGGCGTGCTCAAGGGCGACGGAGACGCACGGGTCAAGGAAGGCGGCCTGAGTGCGACGTGGGTCCTGGAGGCCGACAACGTCACGGAGCTGGCTCTTTCCTAGGGGCGTGGGTGTGGGTGTGTGACATGTGACGCCTGGATCTGGTGCATGACGTGTGACATGGCGTGCCTGGCGTCCGGCGCGTGACATGTGGCATGTGGCGCCGGACACCGGACATGTGACATGTGACATGTGACATGTGACGCCCGGTGAGTCACACCGGAGGTGTGACACCAGACAGTGATATGTGACACCTGAAACCCCGCCCTGCCCTGCCCTGCCCCGCCCCGCCGCGTGCCGGAGCCGACTCGGTGCGCGGCGCGGTGCGGGTCCCGCGTGCGGTCCCGCGCGGTGCGGTGCAGCGTGCGCTGAGGGCGTGCGCCGCACCGCAGCAGGGGTGCGGGCGTGTGGTCAGGAGCGGATGGTGCCCTCCCGGGTCGAGACGGTGACGTGTTCGACCCGCATCGGGTGGCCCGGTTCGGTGCCGGGGCCCGCGGTGAGGCCGTCGGCGGCCGGCAGCTTGCCGCCCATCGCCACGTTCAGGATCAGGAACAGCCCGTGGTGCACCGCCCGGTCCCACGTCCCGGCATCCATCCGGGCCGCGCCGACCCGGTGGTGGATCCGCCCGTCCAGGTACCAGCGCACCTCCTCGGCGCCGGGCGTCAGGTCGACCTCGACGGCGTAGGAGTGGAATCCGGTACGGCAGCCGGGGCACGGCTGCGGTCCCGAGGTGAGGCCCACCGGCTCCTCGCAGGGGCCGCCGTCGGCGATCCCGCAGTGCATGCTGCCGAAGAAGGTGTCGCGGCCGTTGACCGACTCCATGATGTCCAGCTCGCCGACGGACGGCCAGCCCGTGTAGCCGTCGCGGAGCTTCGCTCCCAGGGTCCAGAAGGCCGGCCAGTATCCCTCCGCCGCGGGGCCGGTGACATCGGGCAGCGCGATGGAAGCCTCGATCCGCATCACACCGCCCGGCGGCGGGGCGAAGTCCGCCCGGCGGGACTCGAGCCGGCCGGAGTACCACTTCCCGTCCCTGCGGGTGGGGACGATCTCCAGCGCCCCCTTCCCGTCCAGCCGTACGTTGTCGGCCGAGTCCGTCATGGTCTCGATCTCACCGGTTCCCCACTGCGGGGCCGGGCAGCCCGGGTAGCAGGTTCCGATGTCGTACTTCCAGTGGTCGGCGGACGGGCGGGCCCCCGCCGGTCCTTCGAAGTCGTCGTGCAGGACCCGGGTCCAGCCGTCCGCGCCCGCCGCCGCCCCGGTGCCGCCGGCCAGTGCTCCCGCCTCCGAGAAGAGCCGTTCGAGCCGGGGCGTGAGGACCACCGCCGCGACATCGGTCAGATGGGCGTCGTCCCGGTACAGCAGGATCCTGTCCAGCACCGCCGGGCAGTCGGCCCCCTCGGGCGGGCACAGCACCGGGTTGACCGAGACGGCCCGCACCCCGGGCAGCCGGCCCGCCGCGATCCGCCGCGCGAGCGGGTCCGGCCAGTGTGCGGTGGAGCGGGCGAACGCGCATGCCTCCGGGTCCGCGGTGTGCCCGGACACGCAGGCCGGGATGTCCTTCCCCGGTACGGGCGTGTCCTCCAGGTACACGATCGGCACGCCGAGCGCACGCAGCGGCTTCAGAGTCCGCTCCCAGCCCCTGGCGAGGAGCCGCTGGTCGTCGGTGTAGCGGTTGAGGGAGGCGATCACCACGAGCCGGGGCTTGGGCCCCTTCGTGATACGGGCCAGCGCGTCCGCGCGCCAGATGTCGCACTCGTGGTACGTACGCCCCAACTGCGGGTTGACAACGCTCAGTTCGGGCAGTGGGCAGCCCTGTTTCACCAGTTCCTGGAGTGCCCAGCCGCGTTCGGCGGCCAGTGCGAGCATCGGGGAGAACCACTGCCCGGCATGCGAGTCGCCGAGCAGCACCATCCGGTCCGGACTGTCGGCCGCCCCGAAAAGGCAGCGTGGGCTGCTGGTCACCGGCGGGGCCACTTCACAGGCACCGTCCGGCGGGAAGTCCTTGCGCGCCTGGACGGGACTGGGCATCACGGGACCGCTCCGCAGCGGCGTGCCCTCCCGCGACAGCAGGTGCGGGCCCTCGGCCGCGCCCGGCGGCAGGCCCTTCACGTCCACCGGTGCGGCCGGGCCCAGCAGACGCAGGGTCGTGGTACCCATCACCAGCGCGAGGACGACCGGGATGGCGACGGCCGAGACCCCCACCGACAGTCCGCGCCGGGGCAGTTCGGAGACCGTACGGCTGTGCCGCAGCGGCTGCTCGACCCAGCGCATGGTGGCCAGCGCGGGCAGCACGGCCGCCACCGTCAGCGCCGCCTTCGCCGTCCAGTCCAGCGGCCCGAGGCGGGCCTCGGCGAGCACCAGCACGGGCCAGTGCCACAGATAGAGGGTGTAGGAGAGCCGCCCGATCGCACGGGGTGCCCGGCCGGCCAGCAGCCGCCCGACCCCGTGCGCGTCCGGGCCGTCCGGGCCGTCCGCGCTCCTGCCGGCCGACCGGTCGGGTATCCCGGCCAGAATGATCGCCGCGGTCGCCAGCGTCGGCACGAGCGCCGCTGACCCGGGGTACGGAGTCGACGCGTCGTACTCGGCCATGCACCACAACAGTGCCCCGGCCCCCGCCCACCCGGACAGCAGACGCAACGGGCGCGGGCCGCGCAGCAGGTGCCACGGCAGCAGCGCCAGCAGCGCGCCGATGCCGAACTGCCATACCCGCGAGGGAGTTCCGAGGTACGCCAGTGAAACGGAGTCGCCGGTCCAGTGCAGCGACAGGACGAAGGCGCCGAGCGCGAGCACCGCGGTGAAGACGGTCACCGCCGACCGCACGGCCCGCCCCCGGCGTGCCGCCCCGGCGGCGGCGTACACGAACCCGGCGAGCAGCGGGGCCCAGAACACATAGAACTGTTCCTCCACCGCCAGCGACCAGAAGTGCAGCAACGGGCTCTGGTCGTGCCCCGCCGCGAGGTAGTCGGTCTGCTGCTGGACGAAGCGCCAGTTGGCGGTGGACAGGGCCGCCGCCACCACGTCGTACTCCAGTTCGGTGCGGCGCAGCGGGACGGTGAGCCAGGCCCCGGCCAGTGCGACGGCGCCGAGGACCACGGCGGCCGACGGGAGCAGCCGGCGGGCCCGGCGGGAGAAGAACTCGCCGAGCCGGATCCGCCCGGTGGTGACGGCCTCGCGCAACAGGAGCCCGGTGATCAGATAGCCGGAGATGACGAAGAAGACGTCCACCCCGACGAAGCCGCCGGTCAGACCGGGTACGGCTGCGTGGAAGGCGAGGACCCCGAGCACCGCGACCGCGCGCAGCCCTTCGATGTCGGGGCGGAACCCGGCGCGGCGCGAACCCGGTCCGGAGCCGCCGGGCGGTGCGACGGGGGTTGTGGGCGTGGGCATTGTTCTGACGGGCCTTTCAACTCAGCCAGGGCAGCATCGGGTTGACCCAACCGGATGCGAGCAGGGCGGTGAGCACGAGCAGTGTTGTGGCGGCCAGCGCCTCGGGCCAGCGTCTGGGCAGCAGTGGGCGCCCCCTCGGCCGTGCGGACCGGGCGGGTGGGCGTGTTGTGGAACCGGGGCGCAGTTCGGCCCACAGACCGCGGATCAGGGGCAGGTTGATCTGCCACTGCACCAGCAGATAGAGCGCGAGCCCCCAGTTGGGCGCCCACCCGTTGCGGGCCAGGGCCAGGGCGAGACCGGCGGTGGCCGCGCCGGTGGAGCAGCAGAGCCAGACGAGGGAGACGATCACGACCCGGCGGGCCATGCCGCCCTTCGCCGCACCGCCGGCCCCGGTGGGCACCCAGGCCGCGCTGCGGCCGCGCAGGGTGTGCAGGAAGGCGGCCCCGGCGGCGACGCTCGTCAGGACATTGGCCCGGATCACCTCGACCCGCCAGTGGGTCCGGCTGATCCTCGGCAGCAGCACGTGCCAGAGCCAGAGCGGGGCGAGCAGTGGCAGCACGTGCCAGGGGCGGACGTCGTCCGGGTACCGGAACAGCATCACCAGCGGCGGCAGCGGGGCGGCGAAGGTGTTCACCGCCGTCGTCAGATAGCCGACGACGCCCTCGTAGAAGCACAGCCGCATCCGCCAGGGGGCGCGCATGCGGGCGAGCACGGGCGTGCCCAGCAGGTGCAGGTTGCCCATCGCCCAGCGGTACTGCTGGTTGACGAACGACGCGAGGTTGTCCGGCGAGGTGCCCTTGGCCACCAGCACCGGGACGTACAGGGTGCGGAAGCCCTGCTCGTGGAGGGCGAGCCCGGTGAACAGGTCCTCGCTGTGGTCGAGTCGGGCGAAGCCGCCGGCCAGGTCGATGGCGCTGCGGCGGTAGACCGCGTTGCTGCCGCAGCAGATCGCGGCGTCACTCGCGTCCCTGGACGGCTGTATCCAGCGGAAGAACCACTCCTGCGCGGATCCTGCGGCTCGCTGGATCCAGCTCATCGTCCCGTCGGTGTCGAAGCACTGCGGGCTCTGCACGATGCCGACCCCCGGATCGGCGAGATACGGCACGAGATGGCGCAGGAAGTCGGGCCTGGGAGCGAAGTCGGCGTCCAGTACGGCGATGTACCGGGCGCTGCTCAGGGTGAGCGCGTGGTTGAGGTTGCCCGCCTTCTTGAGGTGACCCCGGTCGGGCCGGACGACGTACCGGTATCCGTACGAGGCGGCCAGCTCGGCGACCTCGGGGCTCGCGGCGTCGTCCAGCACCCACACGGTCAGCGCGCCGGGCCAGTCGACCGCCGAGACCGCGCGGTAGGCGTTGTCGAGGACGGCCAGGGGTTCGCCGCAGGTCGGTAAGTACAGGTCGACATCGGGGAGTTCGGTCGGATACCAGGCGTGCACGAGCACTTCGTGCGAGCGCCTGGTCAGCCGCCGCTGGCGCAGGCTGTTGACCGAGGAGAGCACCAGGGCGACGAGGTTGAGGGCGAGCACCGCGAGGAAGGCCCACAGGGCCGGGGTGCGCAGGGCGAAGGTCAGCATCGTCGCCGCGGTGAGTACGAAGGCCAGCGAGGAGCTGATCAGTACCCAGCGGCGCTGCGGGCCGAAATACCAGTAGAGCTCTTGATCGGACGGCGGTTGCGGAAGGTGATGGGTCGTCATATGGCCCCCATGGCCGTGCATGTGGTGGCGTCAGGAGATCCACCGTACCGCCAAAGGTATAGACCATTTGCCAATGGAGTGTTAAATGCGATGCGGATCAAGGTGTCCGGGAGTGGTCCGGACCTATTCGATCGCCCGAGTCCGTGCCGTGCGGGAATCGCGGGGCCGCGCGCGGGTTAACAGTCGTCCAACTCCCGTACGGGTGACGATCGGTGGCGACCGGTGGCGTCGGGAACGGCGGTGCCGCAGCGGGGCCGACGCGGCCCGTCACGCCCGTGACCGGCGGATATTCACTGGCGCGGGCCCCGGCCGCCGGGTAGAAATGCCGCCATGAGTACATCCATGCCCCCGCAGACCGCGCAGGACTCCGTCGACCGACGGGACTTCGTCCGCACCACATTCGACCTCGGTGATGTGGTGCTGCGCCCATGGAGCCGGCGGGACACCGAGTCGGAGGGCGTGCTGGACGGTCTGGTGGCCGCCGCGGCCGACCCGCAGATCGCCCTCTGGAACCCGATCGCGACGAAGGACCGCGCCGCCGCCCTCGCCTGGGTGGAAGCACGCGACGGAGCCTGGGACCGCGGCGCCGTCGCCCCCTTCGCCGTGGTGGAAGCCTCCGACGGTGCGCTGCTGGGTGCTGTCACACTGCGCTGGGTCGACCGCGAGGACGGCCTCGCGATGATCGGTTACTGGCTGCTGCCGGCCGCCCGCGGACGGGGCATCGCCACCCGGGCGACCGGGGCGGTGACGAGTTGGGGCTTCGCGACGGCCGATGCCCGCCGGATCGAGATAGCCCACGCCACCGGCAACGAGAGCTCCTGCCGGGTCGCCGACCGCTGCGGCTACCTCCCCGAGGGCACCCTGCGCGACTCCCACCGCTTCGGCGACGGCAAGTACCACGACGAGCACCTGCACGCCCGCCTGGCCACCGACCCGGAACCGGTCGCGGCGGCGCCCATGGCGTGAGCGTCACCACAACGTCCTGAAGGCGCAACAGTTCTGCCCTGAACTCCCCGTGCCCGGCCCGCGATCGTAGGATCGACGCGGCATCGGGGAGACGGGGTGGTCGATCGTGATGTGCGGCGGGCCGATACGCAGGTACGGGATCCTGGTATTGACGCCATTGCTGCTGGTGGCCTGTTCCAGCGGCGAGCAGAGCCCGGGACGGGAGGGCGGGAGCCCGCACCCACCGGGCAGCGCGAGCACGAAGCCGGGCGGCGCGACCGTACGACCCGCCGCCGGTTCCGAGGACGCCGGGACCATCGAGGCGGACCCGGCCCGGCTCCCCGCCTCCAGAAGCGCGGCGCTCGATCTCATCGCACGAGTGATCGCCGACCCCGACAGCTTCGGGCCCGGAGTGGTCCGACGCAGCCCGTACGAGAGCGATCCGGCCACCTGGCCCGTCCTCGGGACCGACTGCGTCTGGCACCAGGAGAAGCCGGCCGGCAGCGTCCTCGCCACCGTCACCCGCTCCTTCGAAGTACCCGCGGCCCAGGGCAAGGGGCCCATCCGGCTCTCCGCCGTCATGACCGTCCACCGCACCCGTGAGGACGCGCGGTGGGAGATGGCCGAGTCGATCGAGGAGACGATGCGCTGCCCCACGCAGCAGTTGCGCAAGGGTGAATCGATCGGCTCCATGGTCTCCGCCTCGCTGTTGCAGGGCGAGAGCGGCCAGAACGGCTCCGAGGACGCGTTGACCGAGATCGGCGAGTACCGGAGCACCGGGCTCGGCGGCCCCCATCCGTACTCCTGGCAGCAGTCGCAGATGCTGCAGTTCACCCTGGCCGTGACGGGCAGGGGGGCCAAGGGGCGGACCGAGGACGAGATCGGCGATCTCACCACCCAGGCCCAGGCCGCCATGGAGCTCCGGCTCAAGTCCGCCGTCGAGAAGCAGAGCTGAGGGAGAGACCGGCCGATGGATGAGCTGCATGCCTCGGACCCGTCGCGGATCGGCGGACACCGGCTGCTGGGCCGGCTCGGAGCCGGCGGGATGGGGGTCGTCTACCTCGGCCGCACGGACACCGGGGCACTCGCCGCGGTGAAGGTGATCCTGCCCGAGTACGCCGAGGACGACGACTTCCGGGCCCGCTTCCGCCGCGAGGTCGAGGCCGCCCGCCGGGTCGAGAGCCCCTGGGCGGTTCCGGTCACCGGCGCCGGGACCGAGGGCGAACGCCCCTGGCTGGCAACGGCGTTCGTGCCGGGCCCGGCACTGTCGGAGGCGGTCGCCCGGTGCGGGCCGCTGCCCGCACGCAGTGTCCGGGTCCTCGGACGCCTGCTGTCCCGTGCGCTGGCTTCCGTGCACGCCGCCGGGCTCGTCCACCGCGACGTCAAACCGGGCAATGTGCTGCTCACCGTCGACGGACCACGCCTGATCGACTTCGGTATCGCACGGGCCGTCGACGCCACCGCGCTGACCGCGACGGACCTGCTGGTGGGAACCCCCGGTTTCCTCTCGCCGGAGCAGGCCACCGGCGGCGGCACGTCCGCCGGACCCGCGAGCGACGTCTTCTCGCTGGGCTGCCTCCTGGCGTACGCCGCGACCGGCCGGCCCCCCTTCGGCAGCGGTGCCGCAGAGGCCCTCCTCTACCGCACCGTGCACGACGAACCCGACCTCGACGGAGTCGACGACCCCGAACTACGTGCACTGCTCGGTACGTTGCTGGCCAAGGACCCCGCCGCGCGGCCCACCGCCGCGCAGCTCGACGGGCGGATCGTCGAGGACGCGCCCGACGGTTCCGTCGACTGGCTGCCCGAGGACGTCGTACGGCTGATCGCCGACCGGTCCGCCGCGATGCTCGCGCTGCCCGAGATCGACGCCACGGTCACCGAGGAACCCGCGACGGCCGTGCCCCGCCCCGGGCGGCGCGGGCTCCTGCTGCTGGCGGGCGCCGGAGCGGTGGCCGCGGCCGGTGGCGGCGCCTTCGCCGTACGGGAGTGGCTGCGCGACGACCCGGACGCGAGCGGTGCGGCCGCGCCCGGCGAACGGGCCTGGATCATCGGCGTACAGGCGGATCTCTCCGGTCCGGGGAGTGCGGCCGGACGGGCGCAGGAACGTGGCGTGCGCCTCGCCGTCGAACGGTTCAACTCCCGTGCGGACAAACCCTTCACGCTCCGGGTGAAGACCCGCGACGACCGGGGGGAGGCCGCCCGCGCCGTGCGGGTCGCCGAGCAGTTCACCCGCGACCGCGATGTGCTCGCCGTGATCGGCCCGACCGGCGACCCCGCCACCGGTGCCGTCCTCGCCGCGTACGACGAGGCGATGCTGCCGCTCATCACCGTGTCCTCGCTCCAGATCGCCTACCCCGCCAGGTCCAAGAAGTCCTTCTTCCAGGCCGCCCCGACCGACGCCACGCTGTCCGCGCCGATCATCAGCCGGCTGGTGCTGCGGCCCGACGTCGAACGGCTCGGCGTGCTGCTCGACCGCTCCGGCGGCCAGTCCGCCTACCAGGTCGGCTACCTCACCAACATGAACGTCGGGCTGCTCACCACCGGCACCGCCTACCCACGAGTCGTACCGACCGGAACCCGCGACTTCGCTCCTGTCATCGCGGACATGCTCGCGCACGCCAGTGACGCCTTCTTCTACGCGGGCGACACGGCCGGCGCCGCCCGCACCGCGCGCGCCCTCGCCGCCACCCCCTTCAAGGGGCCCCGCATGGCCATGCACACGGCCATGGACGCCGGCTTCCTGAAGGACGCCGGGGAGAGTGCCGAAACCTGGGAGTTCACCGCCCCCTACATCGACGCCACCGCTCCCCGGGCCAAGGAGTTCACCGCGGCACACCGCGCGAGATTCGGGGGCGCTCCCGGCCACTGGGCCGCCGAGGCGTACGACGCGGCCGGACTCGTCGTCGCCGCCCTCGCCGCGCTCACCAAGGGGGCCCAACGGCCCGCGCGGGCCGCACTCGTGGCGAAGATCGCCGCGTCCACGTACGAAGGAGTGTCCCGGACCTACGCCTTCGACGAGAGCCACCGCCTCAAGGGCAGCGACGCGTATCTCTACCGAGTGCGCGACGGCGGCTACCACTACCTCGGCCCGGCGCCGAAGACCGGGACCTGATCCGGCATGCGGCCGCTCACCCCGGACGACCCCCGCGCCATCGGCGAGTACCGCACCCTGGTGCGGCTCGGCGCGGGCGGCATGGGCGTGGTGTACCTGGCCCGTTCGCCGGGCGGGGCGCTCGCCGCGGTGAAGGTGATCCGGGCCGAGCACGCAGCCGACCCCGGCTTCCGGGCCCGCTTCCGGCGCGAGACCGAGGCCGCCGGGCGGGTCACCGGACCGTGGGTGGTCCCGGTGACCGGAGCCGACACCGAGGCCCGGGAACCCTGGCTGGCCACCGCGTTCGTGCCGGGCCCCTCGCTCGCCGAGGCCGTCGCCGCCGAGGGACCGCTGCCGACCGGGACCGTCCGGGTGCTCGGCGCCCGCCTCGCCGGTGCGCTGGTCGCGGTCCACGAGGCCGGTCTCGTCCACCGCGACGTCAAGCCGGGCAATGTGCTCCTCGCGCTCGACGGGCCCCGGCTCATCGACTTCGGCATCGCACGCCACGAGGGCGCCACCGCCCTCACCGCGACCGACGCCGTGATCGGCACCCCCGGCTACCTCGCCCCCGAACAGGCCTCGGCGGGGCCGGTCGGACCGGCCTGCGACATCTTCGCGCTGGGCTGCGTCCTGGTGTACGCGGCCACCGGGCGGCGTCCGTTCGGCCACGGCACCGCAGCCGGGGTGCTCTTCCGGACCGTCCACGAACAACCCGACCTGGACGGACTGCCTCCCGGGCTGCTGTCCCTGGTCGAAGCCTGCCTGGCCAAGGACCCGGCCGACCGGCCCACCGCGCGTCAGGCCGAGGAACGGCTCACCGATGCCGCGCCCCCGGACGCGCGCTCCTGGGCGCCGCCGGGTCTGTCCGCCCTGATCGCCGAACGCTCGGCCGCCGCCCTCGCGCTCCCCACCCCCGAACCACCCACCGTCATCGGGGATCCGGGCCCGCCCGGCCCGTCCCGGCGCCGACTGCTCACCGCCGCGGCCACCGGCGCGGTCCTCCTGACCGGCGGCACCACCGCCGCCCTGGTGGCGGGGCGGCAACGCCACGGGGGGACGTCCTCCCGCACCCTCCCCACGTACACGATCGGCCTGCACGCGGACCTGAGCGGGCCGGGCAGGGCGGCCGGCCTGGCCCATGAACGCGGCATCCGGCTCGCCGTCGACGACCACAACTCCCGTACCGACGCGGGCTTCCGGCTCGCCCTGCGCACCGAGGACGACGCAGGGGACGCGGACCGCGCCCTGAGCACCGCCAACCGGCTGGTCGCCGACCCGGACGTGCTCGCCGTGGTCGGCCCCACCGGGAACGTCGCCGCCGCGGCCGTCGTCAGCCGCTACGAGGCGGCGCACCTGGCCCAGGTCGTCGTCGCGGCGGGATCCACCACCGCTCAATCGTCGGTCGCCAAGACCCTCTGCGTGACCCGGCCCTTCGACGACTCGCTGTCCATCGCCCTGATCGGCTACCTGGTCCGGGCCCGCACGGCCGGACGGGTGGTCGTCATCGAGGACCGTGGCACCCCCGGGGGCAGCTGGGGGGTCGCCCACAACTTCCAGGACGCCTCGATCGCGGGAACCCGGATATCGGTGCACCCGGTCGACGCGGACACCGCCGGCTTCGCCCCGGCCGCCCGCGCGGTGGTCGCCGCCCGGGCGGTCGCGGTCGTCTACGCCGGATCGGCGCCCGGCCGGGCCGCCCGCTGCGCCACCGCCCTGGCCGACGCGGGATTCACCGGCACCGGCATGTCCGTCGGACCGGTCCTGGCACCCGCCTTCCTCCGCGGTGCGGGCAGGGCCGCCGAGGGGTGGGTCTTCGCCCAGGCGTACACCGACCCGACGGCGCTGCCGGCCGCGAAGGCGTTCACCGCCGCGCACCGCGAGTGGTTCGGAGCCCCGCCGGGCCGCTGGTCCGCCGAGGCGTACGACGCGGCCGGCCTGATCGCCAGGGCCGCCCGGACCACCAGCGCTGCCGACGCGGAACGCGGCGGCATCGCCCAGCGCCTCTTCCGGACCACCCACCGGGGCATCACCCGGACACTGTCCTTCCGCCCCGACATCCGTCAGGTGCGCATCGAGACGGGGATGTTTCTCTACCGGGTCCAGGGCGGGCGGGCGCGCTTCCTGGGGCTCTTCTCGAAGGTGTGAGCTCGAAGGTGTGAAGCGGAGCGGCGCAGGTACGGCGGGGGAGCAGTACGCCCATGCGGCTCCCGGCCGGGGCACGGCATGAAGCGGATCTTCGGGCGCGCTTAAGAAAACCTCGATGGACCTGTGGCGCGGGGTGCGGCAGATTTCTCCGTGACGGCCGAGGATGGTGCGCGGCAGCCGATCGACGCGCGCTGCCGATGTGTCCCGTCCCTCTCGATCCTCCCCGGGCCGCAGGCTTCGTTCAGGTAAGCCCCCGGCCCGGGGTACTCAACGCCGTACCAGCGCAGGGAGCCACTGCCGTGAAGGCACTCGTGAAGCAGAAGGCCGAGCCGGGACTCTGGCTGATGGACGTGCCGGAGCCGGAGATCGGCCCCTCGGACGTACTGATCAAGGTGCTCCGTACCGGCATCTGCGGCACCGACCTGCACATCCGCAACTACGACGGCTGGGCCCAGCAGGCCGTACGCACCCCGCTCGTCCTCGGCCACGAGTTCGTCGGCGAGGTCGCGGAGACCGGCGCCGACGTCGTCGACATCAACGTCGGCGACCTGGTCAGCGGCGAGGGCCACCTGGTGTGCGGCAAGTGCCGCAACTGCCTGGCCGGCCGCCGCCACCTGTGCCGCTCCACGCTCGGGCTCGGCGTCGGCCGGGACGGGGCGTTCGCCGAGTACGTCGCGCTGCCCGCGTCCAACGTCTGGGTGCACCGGGTCCCCGTCGACCTCGACGTCGCCGCGATCTTCGACCCGTTCGGCAACGCCGTGCACACCGCGCTGTCGTTCCCGCTGGTCGGCGAGGACGTACTGATCACCGGTGCCGGACCGATCGGCATCATGGCCGCGGCCGTCGCCAAACACGCGGGCGCCCGCAACGTCGTCATCACCGACGTCAGCGAGGCCCGCCTCGAACTGGCCCGGAAGGTCGGCGTCAGCCTCGCCCTGAACGTCGCCGAGGAGACCATCGCCGACGGCCAGAAGCAGCTCGGACTGCGCGAGGGCTTCGACATCGGTCTGGAGATGTCCGGCCGGCCCGAGGCGATGCGCGACATGATCGCGAACATGACGCACGGCGGCCGGATCGCCATGCTCGGACTGCCGTCCGAGGAGTTCGCCGTCGACTGGGCGCGCATCGTGACCTCGATGATCACCGTCAAGGGCATCTACGGCCGAGAGATGTACGAGACCTGGTACGCCATGTCCGTACTGCTGGAGGGCGGCCTCGACCTCGCCCCCGTGATCACCGGCCGGTACGGCTACCGCGACTTCGAGGCGGCCTTCGACGACGCGGCGAGCGGCCGCGGCGGCAAGGTCATCCTCGACTGGACCTCCTGACCCGACGCCCTCGTGGCCGACGCCACCGTAGACAGCTGGGAGACACCCCTCATGTTCGACTCCGTACGCGACGACATGCGCACCACCCTCGAAGAGATCGAGGCCGCCGGACTGCACAAGCCCGAGCGCGTGATCGGCACCCCGCAGTCCGCGTCGGTCGCCGTCACCGCGGGCGGCCGCCCCGGTGAGGTGCTCAACTTCTGCGCCAACAACTACCTGGGCCTCGCCGACCACCCCGACGTGATCGCCGCCGCCCACCAGGCGCTGGACCGCTGGGGCTACGGCATGGCCTCGGTCCGCTTCATCTGCGGCACCCAGGAGGTCCACAAGGAACTGGAGCAGCGGCTCTCCACGTTCCTCGGCCAGGAGGACACGATCCTCTACTCCTCCTGCTTCGACGCCAACGGCGGTGTCTTCGAGACCGTCCTCGGCCCGGAGGACGCGGTCATCTCCGACGCCCTCAACCACGCCTCCATCATCGACGGCATCCGCCTCTCCAAGGCCAAGCGGTTCCGCTACGCCAACCGAGACATGGACGACCTGGAGAAGCAGCTCAAGGAGGCGTCCGGCGCCCGGCGCAGGCTCGTCGTCACCGACGGCGTGTTCTCCATGGACGGGTACGTCGCGCCGCTGCGCGAGATCTGCGACCTGGCCGAGCGCTACGACGCCATGGTCATGGTCGACGACTCGCACGCCGTCGGCTTCGTCGGCCCCGGCGGCCGCGGCACGCCGGAGCTGCACGATGTGATGGACCGGGTCGACATCATCACCGGCACCCTCGGCAAGGCGCTCGGCGGCGCGTCCGGCGGCTATGTCTCGGCCCGCGCCGAGATCGTCGCGCTGCTGCGCCAGCGCTCCCGTCCGTACCTCTTCTCCAACTCCCTCGCCCCGGTCATCGCGGCCGCCTCGCTCAAGGTCCTCGACCTGCTGGAGGCCGCCGGTGACCTGCGCGAGCAGCTCAACGCCAACACCGCGCTCTTCCGTGCCCGGATGACCGAGGAGGGCTTCGACATCCTGCCCGGCGACCACGCCATCGCCCCCGTCATGATCGGGGACGCGGCGAAGGCAGGCCGGATGGCGGAGCTCCTCCTGGAGCGCGGTGTGTACGTGATCGGGTTCTCCTACCCGGTCGTCCCGCAGGGCGCGGCCCGCATCCGCGTCCAGCTCTCGGCCGCGCACTCCACGGCGGACGTGAACCGCGCCGTCGACGCGTTCGTCGACGCGCGGGCCGCGCTGGGGGAGTAACACCCCGGGCCCGGCCGGGAGCCCCGGCCGGGAACTCCGGCCGGGCGGGGGTTCCCGCCTGACCTGGGACAATGGGCACATGATCGATTCACGGCGGCTGCGCATCCTCCGTGCGGTGGCCGACCACCGCACGGTGACCGCCGCGGCCGCCGCGCTGTATCTCACCCCCTCCGCCGTCTCCCAGCAGCTCGCCGCGCTGGAACAGGAGACCGGGCACCGGCTCGTCGAACGGGGCGCGCGCGGCGCCCGGCTCACCGCCGCCGGGGAGATCCTGCTGACCCACACCAACGCGGTGCTGGCCCAGCTGGAACGGGCCGAGGCGGAACTCGCCGCCTACAGCGCGGGCGACGCGGGTACGGTCACCGTCGCCGCGTTCGCCACCGGCATCGGCCTGGTCCTCGCCCCCGCGATCGCCGCACTGTCACGCACCGCGCCCGGCATCCGGGTCCGGGTCCAGGACGCCGAGGGCGACGCCAGCGTGCCGATGGTGCTCGACCGGCAGGTCGATGTGGCGGTCGCCGTCGAGTACCGGGGCGCCCCGGACGAGGACGACCGGCGGCTGACCCGGGTGCCGCTGTACTCCGAGCCGTTCGACGCGGTGCTGCCGGTCGGGCACCGGCTGGCCGGCCGGGAACAGGTGGCGATCGCGGACCTGGAGAAGGACGCGTGGATCGGCCCGTACCCCGGCAACCCCTGCCACGACGTGGTGGTCCTGTCCTGCGAGTTCGCCGGTTTCCAGCCCAGGATGGAGCACTCCTCGGACGACTTCCGCGCGGTGGTCTCACTGGCCGGGGCGGGCGCCGGGGTGGCGCTGGTGCCGCGGTCGGCGCTGCTCGGGATGGAGCTGGCCGGGGTGGTGGTGCGGCCGGTGGAGGGCAGCGCACCGACCCGCCGGGTCTTCGCCGCGGTGCGGCACGGGGCGGCGGCGCACCCGCTGATCGCCCCGGTGCTCGACGCGCTGGCCGCCGCGGCGGCACGGGAGGGGGCGCTGCCCCTGCCCGCGTCGCCGTGACACCGCGCCGCGAGCCGTACGGGACCTCGCGGACGCGGACACGGACGCGGGCGCGGACACGGCCCGGGGCCGGTCCGGCGGGGCGTCCTCACGTCCGGCGTCCTCACGTCCGGCGTCCTCACGTCCGGCGTCCTCACGTCCGGCGTCCGAGTACGGAACGGCCGCCGCCGGACCAACCCGGCCACAACGCCCCCGCACCCGCCGCCACCGCCACGGCCAGCGCGAGCGCCCCGTACCGGGCCGGTGGCAGATACGGCATCGAACCGGTCACCGACACCGCGAACGCCAGCAGCGGGATCACCGCGACCAGTGTGCCGATCGTCAGCCCGGCCACCGCCACCATCCCCGTCTCCAGCACCAGCATCCGCCGCACCTGACGGCGGCCCGCACCGACCGTCCGCAGCAGCCGGAACTCGGCACGGCGGCCCACCGTGATCAGGGACAGCGTGCTGACCACGGCGAGCAGCGCGAAGCCGCCGATCACCCCGACACCGATGACGACCATGGCGTTGTCCTGGTCCGACGACGGGGGTGCGATGCGTACGTCGTCGGCCGTCGCGGGACGCACCTGGGCACCCGGGTACGCGGCGAGGGCGCGCCGTACGGCCGGGGCCGCCCCGCCGTCCGCCGAGCGGACCAGGATCAGCTGATCGCGCGGGGCCGCGACATGCCCGGCCAGCGCCTCGCGCAGCAGCATGAACTCGCCGAGCCCCAGGGCCCGTTCGTACAGCGCCACCACCCGCAGCCGTACCTCGGTGCCGTCGCCGAGACGGAGTTCCACCGAGTCGCCGACGCCCACATCGAGATCGGAGGCCCGGTCCTCGCCGACCGCGACCGTGCCCCTGCCGGTGAGGTCCGCCGGATCGCCCGCCGTGATGTGCGGGTCGAGCGTGCCGGCCAGCTGGTCCGCCGTCACACCCAGCACGGGGAACCGGTCCAGCTTCGGCTCGCCCATCTCGCGGTGGGCGAGCACGACACCGGAGCGCAGCACCCCGGTCGCGGCCTCCACCCCCGGGGCCTCGCGCACGGCCCGCGCCGCACCGGCCGGCAGCCCGGCGGCCGGGCCCGTCACCACCAGGTCGGCCCGGAGCGCGGCGGCGGCCTGCCGGTCGGCGGCCCGCTCCAGCGTCGAGCTCGCCGCCAGCTGCACACAGACGAACGCCACCACCAGCACGATCGGGGTGATCGCCGCACCGAGGCGCCGATGGTGCGCGGCGGCGGACCTGTCGGCGAGGAAGCCCGAGACCCCACCGGCCCGCCGCAACGGTGTGCCCAGCACCCGTGTCGCCCCCCGGGCGATCCACGGGCCGAGCAGCGCCACCGCGATGATCAGCGAGGTCGCGGCGCCCGACGCGGCCACCGCGGCGGCCTGCCCGCCCTGCGCCGTAGCCGCACCGGCCGCGCTCACCCCAGCCAGGGCCAGCACCGCCCCGGCGACCGTACGGACCCGTCCCGGCTCGCCCGGCTCGGGCGCACCGGCCGCACCCAGCGCGGCGGCGGGGCGCAGCCCGGTGACGGCCCTGGCCGCGAGGACCGCCACCGGACGGGCGGCGAGCGCGACGAGCACCCCGGCCGTGACCGTCGCGGCGAACGGCAGCCACACCGGTACCGGCAACGGCAGCGGGTCCGTCGTCAGCAGCGACCGCATCAGCAGCCCCAGCGGTACGGCCCCGACCGCGCCGAGCACCGCCGCGGCCCCGGCCACCCGGCTCACCTCGCGGCCGACGGCCGACCTGAGCTGCCTCGGCGTCGCCCCCACGGCACGCAGCAGCGCCAGCTCACCGGAGCGCTGGTGGACCGCCTGGGAGATCGTGGTGGCGATCACCAGGAGCGCCACCATGAAGACCGTTCCCGTGATGGAGGCGAGCAGCGGCAGCAGTTCGTTGCGGGCGCCGAGCGCGTCCGGATGCTCGGCCTGCCCGCGCTCCGCGCCGGTGAGCACCCGGACCTCGCGGTCGCCACGGGCGCGGTCGGGCAGCGCCGCCCCCAGCGATGCCCGCAGCGCGTCCGTGGAGACGCCCTCCTCGGCGAGGACGCCGATCGCATCGACCGTGCCGGGGTGGCCGGCCACGGCGGCGAGGTGGTGTTCGGTGAGGAACACGGCGGGGGACCCGCCCCGGTGACCGGTGCCGGCGATCCCGCTGACGGTGTACGAGCGGGGAGCTCCGTCAAATTGCAATGTCACATGTGAACCGGTCCCGCTCCCGGTGGCGGCTGCCAGCGCGCCGTCGATCACCACCTCACCGGCGGTCCGGGGCGCGTGTCCGTCCGTCAGCCGGTACGGAGTGAGCGCGGCAGCCGTCCAGGAACGGCCGACGGCAACGGCCGCGTCCGCCACGGCACCACCGCTCCCGGGGTCCGTCACCGTCACCGTCACCGGGACCGAATCGTCCGCGACGGCCTTCGCGACGCCCCGCGCGCTCGCCGCCTTCGCCACCAGGGAGCGGTCGAGCCGCACCCGTTCCGGCAGATACGCCGTTGCGGTCTTCGGCTCGCTGCCCCACGGCTTCGCCGTGTACGTCACCCGCTGGTCACCGGCCACCACCGCGTCGGCCCCCGGGTAACGCTCCACCGGCGGCTGCGCCAGCAGCAGTGAACCCACGACGAAGGCGAAGGCGCCGATCAGCGCGGCCGCCGCCGTGGTCGCCGTGAACACCGCGCCCCAGGACCGGCGATGGGCCTTCAGTGAACGCCGGGCGAGGAACGCCGACGCCCGCCGGACCCCGGCCCGTGCGTCCGCCCGGGGCCGCGCCGCCCGCTCGTCGCCTGCCCTGCTCCCGTTCCCGTTCCCGTTCCCGTTCCTGTTCCCGTTCCTGTTCCCGTTCCCGTTCCCGGTGCTGTTCCCGTTCCCGGTCCTGTTCTTGCCTACGGTCGCGCTCATCGCAGCCGACCGCCGTCCATCGTCAGCACGGTGTCCGCCCAGCTCGCCGCCACCGGATCATGGGTGACCATGACGACCGTACGGCCGTCGATCCGCACCGCATCCCGCAGCAGACCGAGCACCAGCGCCGCCGACTCCGGATCCAGGGAGGCCGTCGGCTCGTCCGCGAAGATCACCTCGGGTTCGGTCACCAACGCCCTTGCCACCGCGACCCGTTGCTGCTGCCCACCGGAGAGCGTCGCGGGCCCCTGCGCACCACGCCCCGCCAGGCCGACCCGGGTCAGCAGATCCCGCCCGCGGCTCAGCACCCGCTCGTCCTCCGGATCGGCGCCCGCCAGCACCAGCGGCAGCACGACGTTCTCCTCGATGCTCAGCGAGGGCACCAGATTCAGGGCGTGCGACTGGAAGACGAAGCCGATCCGGTCCCGGCGCAACCGGGTCAGCGCCGCCTCGGAGAGCGCACCGAGATCGGTGCCCCCGATCCGTACCGTGCCCGCCGTCGGACGGTCCAGCCCCGCCGCGCACTGGAGGAACGTGCTCTTCCCCGAGCCCGAAGGACCCACCACCGCGGTGAAGCTCCCCACCGGTACCGCACAGCTGACCGCGTCGAGCGCGGTCGTCTCCCGGTCGCCCCGGCCGTGGCGCCGGCTCACCGACTCCAGACTCAGCGCGGACGCCCGCACCGCCGTGATCGTGTCCACCGTTGATTCCACCATTCCTTCGTCTGCCCCGCCAGGTCCGTTCCGACCTGCGTAAACGCTATGAACCGGGGGCCGGCCGGGCGAGGGTGCGCGGTCCCGGAACGGGGTACAGCCAGCTCCACCGGGGCCCGGGAGAGGGCCCCACTCCGGTGGCCGAGCAGCCCCCGTAACGTGGTCGTCATGAACACCGCACCAGCCCCGCTGACAACCGCCATCCGGCGTTCCTGGGATGCGTCGCGCTACCTGTTCATCGGCATCGCGGTCGCCCTGCTCGCGTATGTGAGCGCGTTCCTGGTGGTGGCGGTCCTGCTGTTCGGCGCCGTGATCATCGGGCTGCCCGCACTGCCGGAGGCCGCCAAGGTGCTGCGCCGGTTCGCGGAGTACGAGCGGCGCAGGGCGGCGAAGCGGCTGGGCATCGAGTTCACACCGACGCCCTATCCGTCGTTGGACAGCGCCGAACTCTCCGAGCGGGTGCGGCGCGTACTGACCGATCCGACGGTGTGGCGCGACGCGCTCTGGCTGCCGCTCCAGGCGCTCATGGGCAATGTCGTCGGATATGCGGCCTTTGTGTTGTGGCCGGTCGGGCTCCTCGTGGACGGCGCCGCGCTGCCGGTCGTGCGCCTGCTGGACCGGCGGGCCGCCGACGAATACGGCACACCGATGCCCGAGCGGCCCGGCTGGGTGCTGCGCTGGCACTGCGTACTCGCCGACCTGTCGGCCGGCTGGACCAGGTCCCTGCTCACGTCCTCGCCGTCCACCGCGCTCGCCGAGCGCATCGCCCAGCTGACCGAGAGCCGGGCCGGCGCGGTGGAGGCGCACGGCGCCGAACTGCGCCGCATCGAACGCGATCTGCACGACGGCGCCCAGGCCAGGATCGTCGCCCTGTCCCTGCGCATCGGCCTCGCCAGACAACTCCTCGACAGCGACCCGGCCGCCGCGCGTGTCCGTCTGGACGAGGCGCAGGACGGCGCGGAGGCGGCCCTCGCGGAACTCCGGCACGTCGTGCGCGGCATTCACCCCCCGGTGCTGACGGACCGTGGACTGGCCGGTGCGGTAAGGGCGTTGGCCGCCGACGCGGGCGTGCCCGTCGCGGTGGAGCTGGACGGCGTGGAGGACGGCCGGCGGCTTCCGGCCGCGATCGAGGCCGCCGCCTACTTCGTCATCGCCGAGGCACTCACCAACATCAGCAAACACAGCGGTGCGACGGCCGCGACCGTGCGCATCGCCCGTACCCCCGGCACCCTGCGGGTGACCATCAGCGATAATGGGCACGGCGGCGCGGACGAACGGCGCGGCACCTCGCAGAACCCCTCCACCGGCAGCGGTCTGGTCGGCATCGGGCGGAGGATCGCCGCTCTGGACGGCACCACCCGCATCAGCAGCCCCATCGGGGGGCCGACGGACATCGAAGTGGAGCTGCCGTGCGGATCGTGATCGCCGAGGACAACGCGCTGTTGCGGGAGGGCCTGATCCTGCTGCTCACCAGCTCGGGCCACGAGGTGGTGGCCGACGTGGCGACCGGGCCCGAGGTGCTGCCCGCCCTGCTGGCACACCGTCCGGACGCCGCCGTGCTCGACGTACGGCTCCCGCCCACCTTCCGCGACGAGGGGCTGCGCGCCGCGCTCGCCGCCCGCGCGGAGCTGCCCGAACTGCCGATCCTGGTGCTTTCGCAGTACGTGGAGGAGACGTACGCCGCCGAGCTGCTCGCCAAGGGCGCGCAGGGCATCGGCTACCTGCTGAAGGACCGGATCGGCCGGGTCGACCAGTTCCTCCAGGCGCTGGAGCGGGTGGCGGGCGGCGGCACCGCGCTCGACCCCGAGGTGGTGACCCAGCTGCTGACCCGCAAGTCGTCGGCCGAGCCGCTGCAGAGCCTCACCCCGCGCGAGCGCGAGGTGCTGGAACTGATGGCGCAGGGCAAGGCGAACGGCACCATCGCCGGTGAACTGGTCGTGACGGAACGGGCGGTGAGCAAGCACATCGGCTCGATCTTCGCCAAACTCGGCCTGGAACCCGACGACGGCACGGTGCACCGTCGGGTGCTGGCGGTGCTCGCCTATCTGGAGGGCACGGGGGCCCGCTGACCCCGCGCCCGGCCGGATTCAAGTCCCTTGACCAGGTGGTGGACGGCCACGCCGATCGCCACACCTGCCCCGAGCACGGCCAGTACGGGCGCGATGCGGGCACGCGGAGAGTTCACTTTTCATTTCCTCGTCCTGCGGATGACCGCTGGAGGGGAGATGCGAACGCCCCGGGTTCCCGCGCCGGCGATCGCGCGGGAACCCGGGGCACATGACACCGTGCAGAGGGGGATCTAGTACTTGGCGTAGTACGTGTAGCAGGTGTAGGCGAGACCCGCCGTGTGGTGGGCGTTGGACGTCTGCCCGGCGGGCTTGGTGTCCTTGATGATGTATCCGGCCATGTTCACGGTCGAACCGTGCTTCACGCTGCCGTGGTAATAGTTCGAGTAGCAGTACTTGTAGTTGTCCCGGGCCTGCCAGCCGTAGCTCCACGTCCCGCCGCCGACTTCGACGATCTTCATCGGCGTGACGCTGCCCTCCGCCGCGTCGGGGATCGTGACCTCCACCACGCCCCATTCCTCGGGGTCGCCCAGCTGCGCAGGTGCCGGGGTGCCGTCGCCGCGGGTGTGGACGGAAATGGTGTTGCTCGTCGCCTGGTCGATGCCGACCTGGGCGGCGGTGGCCGGCGTGGCGAAGACGCCGGAAGCCAGGGCTGCGGTCGAGACGGCGAGAGCCGCCGTTCTGCCGAACTTCTTCATGGAATATCCCCCTCGTCCAGCCTTCCTGTGAAGGCTTGGAGAAGATCATCTGCAGGCCCGTGTGCTCTGCAAAGAGAGATTCGGCAAGTTGGCCGGAATCCTTCTTGGCCGACATGGGCCTTTAACTCCGCTTGGGATTGATGGAGTCCACGGGAGCCGGCGTGCGGACGGGGCCCCGCCCAGGGGCCGGATCAGGGAACCCGAGCCCCGCTCGCGTCGACCGGCCCGGACGGGCAGGATGCTGTGTGCCGTGTCGCGTCGCCAGGAGGTCCCGCATGTCCAGCCAGAGCCAGCCCGTGCCGTTCACCGCCGACGACTACCGGGCCCGGATGACGCGCGCGGCCGACACCGCCGCCGAGGCCGGGCTCGCGGGCGTGCTGGTCGCTCCCGGCCCCGATCTCGTCTACCTCACCGGCTATCGGCCCGTGAACACCGAACGCCTCACCGTCCTCGTCCTCACACCGGGGCAGGACCCGGTTCTCGTCGTCCCGACGCTGGAGGCCCCGGACGCGGAGAAGGCCGTCGGCGCCCCGGCACTCACCCTGCGGGACTGGACCGACGGCAAGGACCCCTACGCCGTCACCGCCCCGCTGCTCGACGGCCACGGCCGGTTCGGGATCAGCGACAACGCCTGGGCGATGCATCTGCTCGGCCTCCAGCGGACGCTGCCGGACACCTCGTACGTCTCGCTCACCGAGGCCCTGCCGATGCTGCGCGCGGTGAAGGACGCCCCTGAACTGGAGCGGATCGCCGCCGCCGGAGCCGCCGCCGACGCCACGTACGGCGAGATCCTCAAGGTGCGCTTCTCCGGCCGCAAGGAGACCGACATCGCCGCCGAACTGGCCGGACTCCTCAAGCGGTTCGGGCACTCCCAGGTCGACTTCACGGTCGTCGGATCCGGCCCCAACGGCGCCAATCCGCACCATGAGGCCGGGGAGCGCACCATCGAGCGGGGCGACATGGTCGTACTCGACTTCGGCGGCCTCAAGCACGGCTACGGCTCGGACACCTCCCGCACGGTCCACGTCGGCGAGCCCACCGCCGAGGAGCAGCGGGTCCACGACATCGTGCGGGAGGCGCAGGAGGCGGGCTGCAAGGCGGTCCGGCCGGGCGTCGCCTGCCAGGAGATCGACCGGGCGGCCCGCGCCGTCATCACCGAGTTCGGCTACGGCGAACGCTTCATCCACCGCACCGGCCACGGCATCGGCGTCACCACCCACGAACCGCCCTACATGATCGAGGGCGAGGAGCAGCCGCTGGTCCCCGGGATGTGCTTCTCGGTGGAGCCGGGCATCTATCTGCCGGGCCGGTTCGGGGTCCGGATCGAGGACATCGTGACCGTGACCGAGGACGGCGGCCGGCGCCTCAACAGCACGTCACGCGAGCTCGCCATCGTCGAGTAGCCGGACGCGGGGGCCGGCCGCCGCGCCCGAGCCCCCTCAGCCGTCGGCCAGCACCGCGCCCGAGCCCCCTCAGCCGTCGGCCAGCACCGCGCCCGAGCCCCCTCAGCCGTCGGCCAGCACCACGCACGACTCCGGCGGCAGCCGTAGCAGCCCGTCGGCGCCCGGGGCCGCCACCGGCTCCCACGCCGCCACCACCCGGTCCCCGCCGCCCCGGCGCCGGCCGCCGCCCAGCGGGATCGTGGCCGGCTTCTCGCCCAGGTTGACCGCGATCCGCAGATCGCCCCTGCGGTACGCCAGCCAGCGCGCCTGCTCGTCGTGGGCGGTGCGCACCGACGCCAGATCCGGATCGCTGAGGTCGGGCAGCGCGCGGCGCAGCGCGATCAGCTCCCGGTACCAGGCGTGCAGCCGGGCGTGCGGCTCCTGCGACGGTTCGTTCCAGTCCAGACAGGAGCGGTCGCGGGTGGCCGGGTCCTGCGGGTCCGGAATGTCGTCCGCCGCCCAGCCGTGCGCCGCGAACTCCCGCCGCCGGCCGTTGCGGACCGCCTCGGCGAGCTCCGGATCGGTGTGGTCGGTGAAGAACTGCCAGGGGGTGCGGGCGCCCCACTCCTCGCCCATGAACAGCATCGGAGTGAAGGGCCCGGTCAGTACGAGGGCCGCGGCGCAGGCCAGCAGGCCGGGGGAGAGCGTCGCGGAGAGCCGGTCGCCCAGGGCCCGGTTGCCGATCTGGTCGTGGGTCTGGGCGTAGCCGACGAAGCGGTGGGCGGGCGTGCGGGCGATGTCGACGGGACGGCCATGGGTCCGGCCCCGGAAGCTGGAGTACGTCCCGTTGTGGAAGAACGCGCTGGTCACGGTCTTGGCGACGGCGGCCAGCGGAGCCTGGGCGAAGTCCGTGTAATAGCCCTGGGACTCACCGGTCAGCGCGGTGTGCAGGGCGTGGTGGAAGTCGTCGTTCCACTGGGCGTGCAGCCCGAGGCCGCCCGAGTCGCGCGGTGTCGTGGTCCTCGGGTCGCAGAGGTCGGACTCGGCGATCAGCGGCAGCGGACGGCCCAGTTCCGCCGCGAGCGCGTCGGCCGCCGCCGACAGTTCCTCCAGGAAGGTCAGCGCCCGGCCGTCGGCCAGGGCGTGGACCGCGTCCAGTCGCAGCCCGTCCAGCCGGTAGTCCCGCAGCCAGCCGAGCGCGCTGCCCAGCAGGAAGGCCCGCACCTCGTCCGAACCGGGAGCGTCGAGATTGACCGCCGCCCCCCACGGCGTGTGATGGGTCTCGGTGAAGTACGGGCCGAAGGCCGGGAGGTGATTGCCGGACGGGCCGAGATGGTTGTGGACCACGTCCAGCAGGACCGCGAGCCCGAGACCGTGCGCCGTGTCGACAAAGCGCTTCAGCCCGTCCGGTCCGCCGTACGGCTCGTGCACCGCCCACAGCGACACCCCCTCGTACCCCCACCCGTGGGTGCCGGGGAACGGACAGACCGGCATCAGCGACACATGGGTGACACCGAGCTCGGCCAGATGCCCCAGCCGGGCGGCCGCGGCGTCGAAGGTGCCCTCCTCGGTGTACGTGCCGATGTGCAGCTCGTACAGCACGGCGCCCGGCAGCCCCCGGCCCGGCCAGTCGCTACGCCATGCGAACGACGAGTGGTCGACGACGGCGCTCTCGCCGTCCGGCCCGTCCGGCTGGCGCCGTGAACGCGGATCGGGGAGCACCCGTCCGTCGCTCCCGCCCCCGTCCAGGACGAAGCCGTAGCGGTCCCCGTCCGACGCCGGCGCCTGGGCCGTCCACCAGCCGGAACGGGCCGGATCACGCTCCATCGCCCACGGCTCGCCCGCCAGCCGCAGCCCCACCTCGTCCGCATCCGGTGCCCATACCTCGAACAGCATGCAACGCTCCTCGTCTCATCGCCCCGAGCCCCATCGTGGGCAGCGGCCACGATCACCGGCCCACAACACTGGATCGAGCCCGTTACTGGCGATTAAGGTCTGGTTCTGATCATTGCCCCATCAGGTTCCGCTCAATACGCACTCCCTCGTACGGCTGTGGAGGCCGAGATGACTGTGCCGTCGTTCCCGCCCGGTTTCCTCTGGGGAGCCTCAGCGTCCGCCTTCCAGACAGAGGGGGCGTCCGACACCGACGGCAAGGGCCCCTCCGGCTGGGACGCCTTCGCCGCCCAGCCCGGACGGATCAAGGACGGCACCGACACCACCCGCGGCACCGGCTTCCACCAGCACTACCGCGAGGACGTCGCCCTGCTGGCCGGCCTCGGCGCCGACGCCTTCCGGTTCTCCGTCAGCTGGCCGCGCGTGGTGCCCGGCGGCAGCGGACCGGTCAACCCGCAGGGGCTCGACTTCTACGACCGCCTCGTCGACGAACTGTGCGCCCACGGCATCACCCCGGCCCCCACCCTCTACCACTGGGACACCCCACTGCCGCTCGACGAGGAGGGCGGCTGGCTCAACCGCGACACCGCCTACCGCTTCGCCGAGTACGCGGGCATCGTCGCCGAACGCCTCGCCGACCGCGTACCGATGTGGATCACCATCAACGAACCGGCCGAGGTGACGCTGCTCGGCTACGCCCTCGGCGAGCACGCACCGGGCCGCACCCTCCTCTTCGACGCCCTGCCCGCCGCCCACCACCAGCTCCTCGCCCACGGCCTCGCCGTGCGCGCGCTGCGCGGCGCGGGCGCCGACAACATCGGCATCGCCGTCTCGCACACCCCCGTCTGGACCGCCGGCGACCGCGACGAGGACCGGCTGGGCGCGGAACTGTACGACACCATCACCAACTGGATGTTCGCCGACCCGGTCCTCACCGGCCGCTACCCCGACGAGAACATCGCCGCACTGATGCCGGGCCCGGTCGAGGACGACCTCACGACCATCTCCACCCCGCTCGACTGGTACGGGATCAACTACTACAACCCCACCCTCGTCGGCGCCCCCGACACCAGCGCCCCGGAGAACTTCTCCGGCTTCCGGATGCCCCCCGAACTCCCCTTCGGCATCCGCGAGATAGAGGGCTACGAGAAGACCGACTTCGGCTGGCCCGTCGTCCCCGACGGCCTGCGCGAAACCCTCGTCCAGCTCCACACCCGCTACGGTGACCGGCTCCCCCCGCTCTACATCACCGAGAACGGCTGCGCCGTCGACGAGCCCGCCGAGGACACCCGCCGGATCGCCTACCTCGAAGGACACCTGCGGGCCCTGCGCACGGCCATCGACGCCGGGGTCGACGTGCGCGGCTACTTCACCTGGTCGCTCACCGACAACGTCGAATGGATCGAGGGCGCCAGCAAGCGCTTCGGCCTCGTCCACATCGACTACGAGACGCTGCGCCGGACCCCCAAGGACTCCTATGCCTGGTACCGCGACCTGATCCGTACGCAGAAGACGGGCGGTCCGGCACACTGACCTGACGAACGGCCCCCGGAGTGATCCATACTTCGCGGCATGGTTGCTTCATGGTGGTCCCGGGCCGGCCTCGGGATATTCGTGCACTGGACGCCCGCCTCCGTACCGGGCTGGGCCCCGCCGTACGTCCCCGCGGCCGAACTCCCCCTGGCCGGGCGCCGATCGCCGCTCGGCTGGACGCCGTACGCCGAGTGGTACGAGAACGCGCTCCGGTTCCCCGGCAGCCCCGTCTCGGCCCACCACCGCGCGACCTACGGCAGCCGCCCGTACACCGCCTTCGGGGGCGACTTCAACGACGCCCTGGAGCAGTGGGATCCCACCGCATGGGCCCGTGACTTCCGTGCCGCGGGGGCCCGTTACGCCGTCCTCGTCGCCAAGCACCACGACGGCTTCTGCCTCTGGCCCTCCGAGGTCGCCAACCCGCACCGGGCCGGCTGGCACACCCCGCGTGACGTCGTCGGCGAGTTCGCCGAAGCCGTACGGGCCGAGGGGCTGCGGTTCGGCATCCACTACTCCGGCGGACTCGACTGGACCTTCGACGACCGCCCGATCGGAACCGGCGCCGACATCGTCTCGGCCGTCCCGCGCGGCCGCTACCCGGCCTACGCCGGCGCCCAGTTGCGCGAACTGATCCGCCGTCACCACCCCGACATACTCTGGAACGACATCGCCTGGCCCGGCTCACGCACCGACGTCCAGAGGATCGTCGAGTACTACCGCTTCACCGTCCCGCACGGCGTCCTCAACGACCGGCTGCTGCCCCGCGCCCCGGCCTGGCGCGCACTGTCCGTCCCCGGCGCCAAGGCCCTGTACAACAACTGGGAACGCCGCACCACCGCCCGAGGCGAGGGCTTCCTGCCGCGCCGGCCCCCGTACTACGACTTCCGCACCCCGGAGTCCGCCCGCCACGCCGGCCCGGACCCGTACGCGATCACCCGCTCCATCGACCACGGCTTCGGCTACAACCGCAACTCCCCGGCCGAGGCACACCTCGGCCGGCAGGCCCTGGAATCGCTGGTACGGGAGACGGCGGCCCGGGGCGGCAGTCTGCTGCTCAACGTGGGGCCGCGCGGCGAGGACGCGAAGATCCCCGCCGCGCAGCAGCTCCGCCTGCGATGGCTGGCGGAAACAGCCCCTGAACTCACACGAGATGGATCCGTTCCTGGCTGATGCGATGACCGGCCTTCGCGAACGCGGCCGCCATCGGCACATTGCCCCGGTCGGTGGCGCCCGCGATGAACTCGGCGCCCTCGGCCGCCAGGAAGCGGGTGCACTCCACGAGCAGGTCGTACCCGTAACCGTGACCCCGCTGCTCGGGCACGACACCGATGAAGCCGACGCACGGCCCGGACGGGTTGCGGGCGGGCACCTGGATGCCGGCCAGTTCACCGCCGGCGGTGTACGCCAACTGCCACCAGGAGCGCGGCGAGGGGCACCAGTGGAAGAAGTCGAGCTCCTCCCGCGCCGCCTGCTCCGGACCGCCGCCCTCGATGGCCTTCTGGGCATGGGCGTCCAGCGTGGCGGAATGGACCCGGCGCAGCACATCGAGGATCACCGCGTCGTCCGGCTCCGGCCGGAACTCCAGCCGCCCCGGCCGCTCGGGCAGGCCGCACTCCGGCGTCCACCTGTAGCTGTACCGCTCGACCAGCGGCTTCATCCCGGCCGCACGGGCAGCGGAGATCCGGCCCTCCGCGGCGGCCCGGACGTCGGGCCGCTCCCGCCAGTCGGCGGGCAGGATCAGTTCGTACTCGGCGTGCAGCGGGGCGCGGCGCAGCAGTTCGGCGCCCGCCGCTTCCTCGCCGTCGGCGAAGTCGAACCAGTTGAGCAGCACCGGCTCGGTGTCGTGGGGCCCGGCCCACCAGGCGGCACGGGCCACCACGACACCGTCGCGCAGGGCGACCCAGGTCCACTCGGGGCGGTAGTCACCGCCGTTGTCCGCGGTGGCGTACCGGTGCCCGAACGCGGCGCGGCCGACGAGGTCACGGCCCCGCATGGTGTGGAAAAGGTGTGCGTCGCTCTCGGTGAGCGCGCGGATGACCAGATCGGTCATGGAACAGTCCTCCGGAAGAAGCGGTGCGCCCCCGGTCAGACCGAAACCGAAACCGCCCGGCGAACGGGACGGGAGCGCGGGAACGAAATGGTGGGTGTACGCACTGTTCTCGCCTCCTTCCTCGGTTCTCGGGCGGAGCCGTCACCATAACCGGTGCTCCGGCGGGCCGTCCACAGGATTCAGCCCCACACCCTGTTCAGCCCCGCACCCAGTTCAGTCCCACTCCCTGTTCAGTCCCACACCATGTCGAAGGACCGCTCGAAGTTCACGTACCCGAGACGTGCGAAAGCCCTGGCCATCGGGACGTTACCGAGGTCGGTGGCGGCCCGGACGCGTTCCACACCGTCCTGCGCGGCCAGCACCCGGGTGCCTTCGGCGAGGATGTCGTCGATGTAGCCGTGGCCGCGGTGGGCGGGCAGCACACCGATGTACGCGACGATCGGGTTGTAGTTGTTGCGGGCCGGGATCACGAAGCCGACCGGTTCGCCGTCGGGCAGCTCGGCGATACGCCACCACTCGCGCGGTGTCCGGTACGTCGCCAGCTCCTCGTCGTAGTGCTTCTCGGTGGCCGCACGGGCGCTGAGCCCGGACGCCAGGTCGGCCTGCCCGTGGGCGTCGAGGGTGCCCTCCATCACCGGTGTCATCAGCGCGAGCAGATCCTCGCGACCGTCGACCGGGCGGAACCGGAGCCGGCCGCTGTCGGCGGGGACCGGCGTACCGGCGCGCCACTCCAGACGGAGCCGCTCGACCAGCATCCGCGCACCGGAACGCTCCATGACCCGGATCCGGGCCTCGACCGTGTCACGGACGGCCGGGTCCTCGCGCCAGTCGGCCGGTACGAAGCGTCCGTACTCGGGCCGCGGGGCGCCGGCCGGCACGACCGCGGCCGTCGCCGTCTCCAGCAGCTTCAGGCCCGCCTCGTTGCGTTCGGGCCCGGGCAGGGTGTCGTCCAGGTCGAAGAAGTCGAGGCACAGCGGCGTTTCCCCGTTCTGGCTCCACCACGCGATCCGTGCCACCAGGCGTTCGCCGCGCATCGCCACCCACATCCACTCGGGCCGGCGGCGCCCACTCTCCAGGTCGTCGGCGAGTTCGTGATCGAGGGTGTACGACAGCCGGAGGAAGAGCGCGAGCTCCTCGGGACCGGCGAGCGGACGGATGGTCAATTCCTGTGGTGCACGGGTCACACAAGCTCCTTGAAGTGCGCACAATGGCCTGCCGGTGAATGCCGGGCGGGTCGCGGCGGGAGACGGTAGCAGCGTCGTCGCGGCCATGCGCGGGGATATCCGCGGCGGCGCCGGCGGGGCGTGGCGGGCGGTTCCCCGAGAGGTGCGCCGCGCAGGCCGAGGGGCGGAGCACGGGCATGTTCTGGACACTCCGGGGCGGTCGGACCGACAATTGGCCGCGTGACGTCCTCCTTCGAGTCCCACACGTATCCCGTGCGGCTGTCCGACGCCCAGCGCGACCGTGTGCTCGGCGTACTCAGAGACGGCGCGGCACAGGGCAAGCTCTCCCACGACACCTTCATGCGGCGCATGGAGTTGGTCCTCACCGCCCGCCGCCCCGAGGAACTGGAGGCGCTCACCGCCGACCTGGAGAGCGGGGGCCGCTGGTCCCGGCGGATACTCCAGGTGGTGAGCGGGGTGTCCGGATTCCCCGGCCGGGTGCGCCGGGTCTGGCAGACCGAACGGCTCCCCAAGCTCCTGCTCCCGGCGCCGAGCCCGCACCCGCTGCGGATCGGCCGCGATCCGGTGAACGGGCTGCGGCTCAACCACGAGACCGTCTCCCGGCAGCACGCGGAGCTCACCGCCCAGGGCGGGCGCTGGCTGCTGCGCGACCTCGGTTCCACCAACGGCACCTGTGTCAACGGCCAGCGGGTCACCGGCACGGTCCCGGTCCGCGACGGTGACCAGGTGAGCTTCGGCCGGATGAGCTTCCGGCTCTCCGCACCCGTCCTCGGGCCCCCCGCCTGAGAGCCGGCCGCGCGCACGCCCGAGGCGCGGCCGAGGCCCGCCGGAGCCGGTCGAACGCCCTGGCCGGGCCCCGTCGAAGGCCCGGCGACGGGCGGCCCGGCTCAGGTCCGCTGGTGCAGGCCGCGTCCACCGAGGGTGAGGAAGACCTCGCCGACCGCCTCGGAGAGCGTCGGATGGGCATGTACGTGACGGGCCACATCGGCCGGTTCGGCGTCCCACCCCACGATCAGCTGGCTCTCGGCGATCATCTCGGAGACCTGCGGCCCGACGAGGTGCACCCCGAGGACCCGCCCGTCCCGCTCGGCGACCACCTTCACCATCCCGCCCCGCCCGTGCACCATCCCCTTGGCCACGGCGGTCAGCGGCATGCTGCCCACCACGACATCGTGCCCGGCGTCACGGGCCCGGGCCTCGGTCAGGCCCACCGCGGCGGTCTGCGGGGACGAGTACGTGACCCTCGGCACGGCGTCGTAGTCCACCGCCGGTGTGCTCAGCCCGGCCAGTGTCCCGGCGACCAACAGGCCCTCCGCGAACGACGCGTGGGCCAGTCCGAGGGACGGCGGCGGCAGCAGATCGCCCACCACATGGACGCCCGGCACGGACGTTTCGAGCCGGGACCAGTCGGCGGGCGCGACATGGCCGCGCTCGTCGACGGCCAGTCCCGCCGCCGCGAGACCGAGCCCTTCGGTCACCGGCACCCGCCCCACCGCGACGAGCAGCCGCTCGGCCCGCACCGTACGGGTCTCGCCGCGCGAGGTGCGTACCGTCGCCGACACCTCGTCGGTGACCACGTCCGCGTCGGTCAGCCGCGCCCCCGTGAGCACATCGATGCCGCGCTTCTTCAGACCGCGGGTCAGATGGCGTGACACATCGACGTCCTCCAGCGGTACGAGCCGGTCCGCGGCCTCCACCAGCGTCACATCGGCACCCATCGACCGGTGGAAGGAGGCGTACTCGACGCCGATCGCCCCACCGCCCAGCACCAGCACGGACCGCGGCAGCCCCGGCGCGAAGAGCGCGTCGTCGCTGGTGACGACGCGGTGCCCGTCGGCCTTCAGTCCCGGCAGCATGCGCGGTCGCGAGCCGGTCGCCAGGACGACGCCGCGGCGCGCGACTATTGTTCCGTGACCGGTGACATACGCACTGCGCGGACCTGTCAACTCGGCGCTCCCGCACACCACTTCGACCGCCGCGTGCGCGAGGTGGTCCACCACCCCGCGGTGGTTGCGCGCCACGATGTCGTCCTGGGCGGCCACCAGGGCCGGCCAGTCGACCGAGTCCAGGGTCGCCTTCACTCCCCACCGTTCCCCGGCCTCCGTGATGCCGTCCACGAGTTCGGCGGCGTGCAGCATCGCCTTGCTGGGAATGCAGCCGCGGTGCAGACAGGTGCCGCCCACCTTGTCGCGCTCCACGAGGACCACCCTCAGCCCTAGGGAAGCGGCCCGCAGGGCGGTGGAGTATCCGCCGGTGCCACCGCCGATCACCAGGACATCGGTCTCGTGCCCACCCGTTGTTCGTGTCATGACCACAGCCTCCGCCCGGTTCTTGCCATGAGTCCAAGGCAATGTTTCTGTGGCACCGATGCACGGTCTTTATGGGTACGGCCCACGGGGGAGAGCACGATGAGCCTGCGACAGATGGAGTACTTCCTCACCGTCGTGGAGGAGGCGTCGTTCACCCGCGCCGCCGAACTCCTCCACGTCACCCAGCCCGCGCTCTCCCACCAGATCAAGGCCCTGGAGCGGACCGTCGGCGGTGCCCTGCTCGAACGGCTGCCGCGCGGCGTGCGGCTGACCCCGATGGGCCGCGCCTATCTGCCGCACGCCGAGCGCTCCGTGCGCAGCGCCGCCCAGGCACGGCGGGCGGCACGGGCGGCGGCGGGCGCGGAGGGCGGCGAGCTGCACATCGCGACGGTGCACGCGGTGGCCGTCGGCATCCTCCCGGACGTCTTCGCGCGCTGGCGCCGGGCGCACCCCGGGGTCGCTCTCGTGCTCCACGAGTACGCCACCCCGGAAACCCTGGAGGAACAGCTCGAACGCGGCACCGCCGACCTCGCCGTCGGCCCGCCGCCCGCGCACTGGCCGGGGCCGGTCGTCCCGGTCGGCGAGGAGGAGATCGTCCTGGTGGTCCCGTTCGACGACCCGCTCGCCGGACGGGCCTCGGTCCGCCTGCCGGAGCTGGCCGACCGGCCCTGGGTGCGCTGCGCGATGGAACCCGTGGTCCAGGGCCGGCCGTTCCTGGACCTGGCCTGCGGGGAAGCCGGCTTCACACCCCGTACGGCGGTGCGCACCGAACACACGTCGACGGCGGTACGGATGGCGGCGGCCGGGGTCGGAGTCGCCACGGCTCCGGCGCATGTCGTCCGGGGAGCGGTCGGTGAGGACTGCGCGGTCCTCGCCGTCGACCCACCGTGGCGGCGCCGACTGGCGGTCTTCTCCCGCGTGGAACTCACAGGGGCCACCGCCGCGTTCACGGAACTGCTCGCCGGCTCCGGGCCGCCCGGCCCCCGTACACCGACGGGCTGAGACATCCCGCCCGGTGTACCGCCGGGCGGGGCGCACCGCCTTCACCCGTACGGCCGTACGCCGACTGCGCGACGCCCCCGCCGGTGATCCCCTGGTGGGGAACCGCGCCGCACACCGGCGCCCTGACGCCCCGGGGGTACGGATGCAGGCCGACGCGCCGGAAGGCATATCCGCACCGGGCCTCGGCCGCCGGGCGCACCGGCCGTTGCGCGGCCCCCGCCCGAGCACCGGCCCCAGCCTGCTCGAACCCGGCGCGGCGCACGACCCGTACCGGCTCTACCGGATCCTGCGCGAGGAGTACCCGCTCAGCTACGACGCACTTCTGGGCGCCTGGCTGGTCAGCAGGTACGCGGACGTCGCCACGGCCCTCACCGACCCCCGGTTCACCGGCCTCCCGCACGACACCGCACCCCGCAGCGCCCCCGCCCCACTCGGCCTCTGCCACGGCGACCCCCTCTGCCACGGCGACCCGCTTTACGCACCCCGCAATCAGCCCCTGGCGAGGCCGGGGCCAGTGACACGTCACATGTCGGATCTCGAATCGGTGACACGTCACATGTCGGGCCCCGGGCCAGTGACACGTCACATGTCGGGCCCCGGGTCGGTGACACGTCACATGCCGGACCCGGACCCGGACCCGGCCTCGATACCACGTCACATGGCCGCGCGGATCGAGCGGACCGCGTACGTGCTGGCGCGCCGGATCGACGGCCGGCAACAGGCCGACCTCGTCGAGGAGTTCTGCCGGTGGCTGCCCCTCGGCGCCACCCCCGGCGCGAGCGCCCGCCCCACGCCCAGCTCCCTGCCCGGCATCGTCGCACCCACCGCCGTCGCACCCTGCACCCGGCACACCGGCCTCCGTGAGAGGGCGCTCGCCTCCTTCCTCGCCAATGTGCTGGACGCCCCCGACCTGCTCGCCGCCCTGCGCGTCGAACCCGCCCTGGCCGACCGGGCCTGGACGGAGTCGCTGCGCCGCGATCCGCCGGTCCAGGTGGTGCTGCGCCGCACCGCCACCGAGGTCACTCTCAGCGGTGGCACGCTCCCGGCCGGGTCGGACGTCGCCTGTCTGATCGGCGCGGCCGGCCGCGATCCGGAACGGTTCGCCGCCCCCGACCTCTTCGATCCCTTCCGCCGTGACCAGGGCCGGACCCTCACCGGCCCCGCGTCCTGCCCCGCCGTCCTGCTCGGCCGGCTGGAGGCCCGGCACGGCCTGCGCGCGCTGCTCGACGCGATGCCCCGGCTCCGCTGGGCGGACGGATTCCGCCCGGCCGGCACCGGGCTGCTCACCCGAGGTCCGCGGGCGCTCCTCGTCCGGCCCGGCTGAGGAGCGCCACCGGCCGCCCGGCGAAGAGTTCGGCGAGCGCGACGGAGCCCCCGGCGAACTCCCGGCCGGGCGCCAGCAGATCGGCCCACGGACCGTCGTCCGGCAGCACCAGCTCCGTGTCGTGCCAGCCGCCCGACTCCGCCAGCCGCAACGACAGCCTGGTCACCGCAGTGACCACCTCGCCGGAGCGGCAGAACGCCAGACAGTGCGCGGCCGCCGGGCCACGCGCGCCCAGCGGGGCGTACGTACCGGACTCGCCGAACACCTCCGGCCGTTCGCGCCGCAGCCGCAGGGCGGCCGCCGTGAGCTCGTGCTTCTCGCCGAGGGCCGCGTCCCCGTCCGGTTCGCGGAACGGCCGCCGGTTGTCCGGGTCGACCAGCGCCACGTACTCCCGCTCCGTGCCCTGGTACAGATCCGGCACCCCCGGCATCGTCAGCTGCACCAGCGCCGCCCCCAGCACATTGGCGCGCACATAGGGATCAAGGGTGCTCGCGAACCGCTCCAGCGTCTCGCGCACCTGACCGCCGCCGGCGGCCGGCCCGGCCGCCACGAAGTCCGTCACCGCCCGCTCGTACACCGGATCGGGCTCGGTCCAGCCGGTGAAGAGACCCGCCTCCCGCACCGCCTTCAACAGCGCCGGCTCCAGCCGGCCCGCCATCTCGCCGCCCGGCACCTTCGCGCAGCCCACCGCCGTCTGCCAGGCCTGCCAGGCGAGCTGCGGGTCCGGAGCGGTGGCCGGGGTCGCCCGCTCCAGCTCGGTCAGCAGCCCGGACCACGACTGCGGGCACTCCGTCAGCACCGCGATGCGGGCCCGCACATCGGCGCTCCGCTTGGTGTCATGGGTGGTCAGCACCGTTCCGGTGCCGGGCCAGTCGCGGGCCAGCCGGGCACAGAACGCGTGGAACTCCTCCGGCGTCACCGCGGGCTGCCCGGGGTCGCCGCCCACCTCGTTCGCCGAGATCAGCGGCATGTACCGGTAGAACGCCGTGTCCTCGACCGACTTGGCACGCAACGCGGAGGCGGTCTGCGCGAACCGGGCGCAGAACGCCGCCCGCTCGGGCCCCTCACCCAGCCGCCCCAGCGCCAGCTCCCGCACCACATCGACGGCCGACGCCTCCTGGGCGACGGCGAACATCGCCTTCGCGTCCCGTACGACCGCGTCCGACAGCGTCTCCTCGGCCGTCTCCGGGCAGGGTCCGCCGGCCGTCACGTACGGGCGGTAGACGGGCATCCGCACCAGCAGTTCGCGCACCGCGGCGTGCAGCGCCCACGGGGCGTGGTCGCGCAGCGCGGGGCCGGCCGCGCAGATCCGTACGGCGAGCCGGGTCAGCAGCTCGGTCTCGGCGGCCAGTTCGTGCGTCACCACCCGGTACGCGGCGCGGCGGACGGTCGCCGTCCAGTGGCCGCCGCGGTCGCCGGCGGGGCCCGCGTACTCCCGGTAGCGGCCGACCAGCTCCGCGGCGCCCATCGGGTCGACGAACAGACCGTCCACCCGGTGCAGGGCGTCGTACCCGGTCGTCCCCGCGACGGCCCAGTCCGCGGGCAGCGGCTCGCCGCCGGTGAGGATCTTCTCCACCACCGTCCACCGCCCGCCGGTCCCCGCCGACAGCCGCTCCAGGTACGCCGCGGGCTCGGCCAGCCCGTCGGGGTGGTCGACGCGCAGCCCGTCGACGACACCGTCCCGGACCAGTTCGAGGATCTTGCCGTGGGTGGCGGCGAAGACCTCGGGGTCCTCCACCCGCACCCCGATGAGCTCCGAGATCGTGAAGAACCGCCGGTAGTTCAGCTCGGTGCGGGCCAGCCGCCACCAGCCGAGCCGGTAGTGCTGGGCGTCCAGCAGCTCGGGCAGCGGCAGCCCGGCGGTGCCGGTCCGCAGCGGGAACTCCTGCTCGCCGTGGCGCAGCACGTCCCCGTCCACCCGGAGCCCGCCGATCTCCTCGCCGATCGGTCCGCCGAGCACCGGCAGCAGTACCTTCCCGCCGCCCGCCGCCCAGTCGATGTCGAACCAGCGGGCGTACGGCGATCCGGGGCCCTCGCGCAGCACCTCCCACAGCGCGCGGTTGTGGCGGGGGACGGCGGCCATGTGGTTCGGCACGATGTCCACGATCAGCCCGAGACCGTGCTCGCGCGCTGTGCGGGCCAGTTCCCGCAGCCCCTGTTCACCGCCGAGCTCGGCGCGTACCCGGCCGTGGTCGACGACGTCGTAGCCGTGCCGGGAGCCGGGCACGGCCTCCAGAACCGGGGACAGATGCAGATGCGAGACGCCGAGCGCGGCGAGATACGGCACGGCCCGTCCGGCGGCCGAGAACGGGAAGTCGGGCTGGAGCTGGAGCCGGTAGGTGGCGGTGGGCGTCATGCGGACGTTCGTACCCAGCCTGGCGGCTTCTGTGTCACGGAACGCCGCAAAGGGCTCGACCGGCGGTGTCCCCGCCCGCCCGGCGGGACGGCCCCCCGGCCCTACGCGGGCCGCTGCAGCACCGCCATGCTGCGCCCGACCAGCGTCACCCGATCGCCCCCGGCCACCTTCGGCCCGGAACCGGGCATGACCCCGACCGGGCGCGCCGTGTCGACCACCACCAGCCACTGCCGGCCGTGGTTCACCGGTACGGAGAACTCCAGCGTCTCCGCGCTCGCGTTGAACATCAGCAGGAACGAGTCGTCGGAGATCCGCTCGCCGCGCGGTCCGGGCTCCGAGATCGCGTGGCCGTTGAGGAAGACCGTCAGCGCCTTGGCGTGCGCGGCCTGCCAGTCCCGCTGCTTCATCTCGCCGCCCTCGGGCGTGAACCACGCGATGTCCGAGAGCTCGTCGTGGGTGCCCTCGACCGGTCGGCCGTGGAAGAACCGGCGGCGGCGGAAGACCGGATGGTCGCGGCGCAGCCACACCATCGCCCGCGTGAACTCCAGCAGACTGCTGCCCTCGGTACCGCCCTCGCCCGGCTCGGCCCCGTCCGCCCCGTCCCGCACCGGCTCCGCCGGGTCCGGCCAGTGCACCCACGACAACTCGCTGTCCTGGCAGTACGCGTTGTTGTTGCCCCGCTGGGTACGCGCGAACTCGTCGCCGTGGCTCAGCATCGGCACGCCCTGCGACAGCATCAGCGTGGCGATGAAGTTCCGCATCTGCCGGGTCCGCAGATCGAGGACCTCCGGCCGATCGGTGTCGCCCTCCGCGCCGCAGTTCCAGGACCGGTTGTGGCTCTCGCCGTCCCGGTTGCCCTCGCCGTTCGCCTCGTTGTGCTTGTCGTTGTACGAGACCAGGTCGTGCAGCGTGAATCCGTCGTGGCAGGTGGTGAAGTTGATCGAGGCGAGCGGGCGCCGCCCGTCGTCCTGGTACAGGTCCGACGACCCGGTCAGCCGGCCCGCGAACTCCGCGAGGGTCCGCGGCTCGCCCCGCCACAGGTCCCGCACGGTGTCCCGGTACTTGCCGTTCCACTCGGTCCACAGCGGCGGGAAGTTCCCCACCTGGTAGCCGCCCTCGCCCACGTCCCACGGCTCGGCGATCAGCTTCACCTGGCTGACCACCGGGTCCTGCTGCACCAGGTCGAAGAACGACGACAGCCGGTCCACCTCGTGGAACTGCCGGGCCAGGGTCGCCGCCAGATCGAAGCGGAAGCCGTCCACGTGCATCTCGGTCACCCAGTACCGCAGCGAGTCCATGATCAGCTGGAGCACGTGCGGCGACCGCATCAACAGGGAGTTCCCGGTCCCCGTGGTGTCCATGTAGTACCGCTGGTCGTCCGCGAGCCGGTAGTACGAGGCGTTGTCCAGGCCCCGGAAGGAGAGCGTCGGGCCCAGATGGTTGCCCTCCGCGGTGTGGTTGTAGACCACGTCGAGGATCACCTCGATGCCGGCCTGGTGCAGCGCCCGGACCGCCTGCTTGAACTCCAGCACCTGCTCGCCCCGGTCGCCCCAGGAGGCGTAGGCGTTGTGCGGGGCGAAGAAGCCGATGGTGTTGTAGCCCCAGTAATTGGCCAGCCCCGCGTCCGCCAGCCGGTGGTCCTGGACGAACTGGTGCACCGGCATCAGTTCGATCGCCGTGACGCCCAGTTCCGTCAGATGGGCGATCACCTCCGGATGGGCCAGCCCCGCGTACGTGCCGCGCAGCTCCTTCGGCAGCCCCGGGTGGAGCATCGTCAGACCCTTCACATGGGCCTCGTAGATCACCGTGCGGTGGTAGTCCGTACGGGGCCGCCGGTCGTCGCCCCAGTCGAAGTAGGGATTGACCACGACCGAGGTCATGGTGTGCGGGGCCGAGTCGAGATCGTTGCGCGCGTCGGGCCGGCCGAACGGATAGCCGTACACCGCCTCGCCCCACCGGATCTGCCCGGCGACGGCACGGGCGTACGGATCGAGCAGCAGCTTGGCCGAATTGCAGCGGGCGCCGCGCTCCGGTTCGTACGGCCCGTGGACCCTGAATCCGTACCGCTGACCGGGCATCACTCCGGGCAGATAGGCATGGCGGACGAAGGCGTCGGTCTCCCTGAGCTCCACCGCCGTCTCGGAACCGTCGTCGTGCAGCAGGCACAACTCGATTCGTCGGGCGGCCTCCGAGAAGACCGCGAAGTTGGTCCCGGCGCCGTCGTACGTGGCACCGAGGGGATACGCCTGTCCCGGCCAGACCTGCATAGGTTCGACCCTTCCACTTCTGATCCGGGTGCCTGGAGCTTGCGGGCTGCCAGGGCGCGTCCGACCCCTGATCCGCCGGGCGGGCCCTGGTGCCAGATCTTCCCCGAAACAGGTGCGGCTACCTAGGACCGACCGGCAATCGGGGGCGGCGTCGCGGGGCCGGGCGGCCCGGGACGTCACGCGGTCCGGTCAACATCGGGCCTCTCCGTGTCGCCCGGAACCGGGATCCGGACCCGGGAAACCGGTGCTCGCCCGGTACAGAGCCCGGGATGGGGTGGTTAATCACTATGAATCCCCTCACTGCGGCAGATCTTGCCGCCGGGAACATGCCTGCGCGGTAGGGGAGTTGACGAAGCAGCATGCGCATCCGGCTGCACCGGCTCCCGCTCCCGGAGTACCCTTCCTTGATCGTTGGTGGGGGAGTGGAAGGCGGTGCGCGGGTGAGCTCGGGCGGATTCGAGCTGCCCCCAGGTGACCCGGGTCACGAGGGGGACTCCACCGATGTCCCGCCAGGGGCGGTATCGCTTGCGCAGCCCATGGAGATCGGCGCGGAGCTGGACTGGACGGCGGACGCCTGGAGCGAGGTGCGGACGCGCGCGCAGCGGGCCGGACGCGCCTACATCTGGCTGAATCTCGTGGAGCAGCGGCTGCGTGCCGTGGTCGCCGCGGTGCTCCGGCCGATCTACGAACCGGTGCACGGCGAGGACTGGGTGGTGGCCGCCGCCGGGCCCGCCGGGCAGGAGTGGGTGCAGCGGGCCGTCGCCGTGCGCGAGGTCTCGCGCCGCAAGGGCTATCTGCTGGACCCCGCCGACGACAACGTTCTCAGCTTCCTCACGCTGCCGCAGCTGCGTGAGCTGATGGTCCAGCACTGGCCGTGCTTCGAGGCGTACTTCGACGACCGGCGCGAAGTGGAGCTGGCCCTCGACGAGCTGGAGGTCGCCCGCAACGTGGTCTCCCGCAACCGCGCCCTGAACGAGGCGGTCCTCGCCCAGGCCGAGCGCGCCTCCGCCCGGCTCCTGGAGATCCTGGGCAGCGGCGCCGCGGTCCCGTCGGCCGACCGGCTCCCGGTCGACGCCGTCGAGGAGCTGGTCGGCGACCGGTACGCGGATGTGGTCTCCGTCCACTCCGACCGGGTGCGGCTCCAGCGCCAGCTGCCCGCCGAGGACCTCTTCGGCGGTTCGCGCCGGCTCGACGCGATCGGCATAGGGCTCAACCTGCTGGTGCAGAACTTCTCCGGCCGCAGGCTCATCCGGCTCGCCGAGTCGGGCTGCCGGGTCCGGCTGCTCTTCATCAACCCGGCCAGCAGCGCGGTCAAGCGCCGGGAGCGGGAGCTGGGGCTGAAGAAGGGCGAGCTGAGCCGGTCGGTGGAGATGAACATCCTCCATATGCGCCGGGTCCGCTCCAAGCTCCGCGACCCGGGCGCCTTCGAGATCCACGTGTTCGACGAGACACCGCGCTTCACGGCCTATCTGGTGGACGGCGACGGGACCGACGCGGTCGGGGTCGTCCAGACCTATCTGCGGCGCGCACGCGGCATGGAGGCGCCCGTGCTGGTGCTGCGGGGCGGCGGGCGAGCCGTGGTCCGGGCGGGGCAGGACAACGAGCACGGGCTGTTCGAGACGTACCGCGAGGAGTTCGAGTCCGTGTGGACGGACTCCCGGCCCGTCTCCTGAGGGGCCGCCACCGCGTTGTCAGTGGTGCGTGCGAGGGTGGTCGTCACCTGGGGGAGAGCACCACGAAGGAGGTACGGGATGAGCTGGCACCGGGAGCCGCTGGTCGGCTTCGACCTGGAGACGACGGGCACCGAGCCGCTGGAGGCCCGGATCGTGACCGCCGCGATCGTCGGCGTCCGCGACAGGGACGGGGAGCCGGTGCGCCAGCGCGCCTGGCTGGCGGATCCGGGCATCCGGATCCCCGCGCAGGCCTCGGCGATCCACGGCATCAGCAGCGAGCGGGCGGCGGCGGAGGGCCGGCCGGTGCGCGAGGTGGCCGACGAGATCGCCGAGGCCCTCACGGGCTACTGGCGCCAGGGCGTCCCCATCGTCGCGTACAACGCGGCCTTCGACCTGACGCTGCTCACGGCGGAGTTGCGGCGGCACGGGCTGCCGTCGCTGAGCGACCGGCTCGACGGGGCCGGGATCGGCCCGGTCATCGACCCGTACACCATCGACCGGGCCGTCGACCGCTACCGCAAGGGCAAGCGCAACCTGGAGGCGGTCTGCGTCGAGTACGGCGTGGTACACGGCGGGGCCCATGACGCGGGGGCGGACGCGCTGGCCGCGGTCCGGGTGGCGCACGCCATAGCCGAGCGGCACGGCTCGGTGGCCGAGCTGACCGCCGCCGAGCTGCACGAGCGCCAGGTGGAGTGGTACGCGCAATGGGCGGCGGACTTCCAGCAGTTCCTGCGCCGCAAGGGCACGGCCGACGCGGTGATCGACGGCCACTGGCCGCTGCGGGAGCCGGCCGGAGTCACCGCCGGCTGACGGCCCGGGGATGTACGGACCGGGCCGGCCCCGGCCCGCCCGCACTCCTGCCCGGCCGGGTCCCGGCCCCCGCAGCCGGATTCGGGGGGACGGCTCTCAGAACGGATACCACCGCACCGCCGTGTCGCCGTCCCGGAGCGAGGCCACCCGGCGGCGGAATTCCGCGAGCGCCTTCGGGTTGGCCGGTGCGTGCTGGGACACCCACGCACAGCTGGCCGTCTCCCGGGCCCCGCGGAGCACCGCGCAGCCCTCCCACTCCCGCACGTCCCAGCCGTAGGCGGCGGTGAAGGCGTCGTACGCCTCGGGCGCCAGGCCGTACCGGTCCCGGGACAGCGCCAGCACCACCAGATCGTGCTCGCGCAGATCCGCGGAGAAGGTCTCCAGATCGACCAGCACCGGACCGTCCGGACCGACATGGACGTTACGGGGCAGCGCGTCACCGTGGATCGGCCCCGGCGGCAGATGGGGGACCAGCGCGGCGGCGGCCGCCGCGAAGCCGTCGCGGCGCTCGCGCAGATAGTCGGCGTCGGCCGGGTCGATCGCATCGCCCGCGAGCCGCAGCCAGCGTTCGACCCCGCCCAGCAGTTCACGGGGCGGCAGCGCGAGGCCGTCCGGGGCGGGCAGCGCGTGCACCTGGGCGAGCAGCGGTGCCAGGTCCCGCGGCTCGGTGGGGCGCACGGGATCGGGCAGCCGGTGCCAGAGGGTCACGGGGTGGCCCTCGACCAGGCGCGCCGCGGGCTCGGCGGCCCGTACGGCGGGGACGCCCGAGGCGGCCAGCCACCGGGCGACGGCCACCTCGCGCTCCGCCCGGTCCCGCAGTTCCGGGTTCCGCACGGCGTCCCGGCCGACCTTGACCACCAGGTCGCCGACGGCGAACACCGCGTTCTCGCCCATCGCGAGCAGCTCCGCACCGCCGGACAGCCCGGCTGCGGTCAGCACCTCACGCGCACGCATCTCGTTCATGACTCCGATTTTCGCATCCGTGCAGGCCTGCTTGACGAACCGATGACCCGTCAGCACGATGACGGAGGCCGTCTGAGCGGCCAGAACGGTATGAATCCGATGTAATGACACAAGGGGGCGGATTCGTGACATTGGCGAGTGCAACCGTACGTTCCGGGAGGGACGGTCCGCCCGGAAGCCCGCAGGACAAACGGTCCCGGCCGGTCAACCGGAGCGCCGGTACCTGGTTCCTGGTGCTGCCCGCGCTGATCCCGATCCTGGTCCTGAGCGTCGGCCCCCTGCTCTACGGCATCGCGCTGGCCTTCACCGACGCCCAGTCCGGCCGCACCCGCTCCACCCAGTGGGTGGGCGGACTGAACTTCCAGGACCTGCTCCACGACACCCTCTTCTGGGACTCGTTCCGGATCGGTCTGGTCTGGGCGTTCGGCGTCACCGTCCCGCAGTTCGTACTGGCCCTCGGTCTCGCCCTGCTGCTCAACCAGAATCTGCGGCTGCGCTGGCTGGCCCGGGCCCTGGCGATCATCCCGTGGGCGATGCCCGAGGTGGTGGTGGGCCTCATGTGGCGGCTCGTCTACAACCCGGACGCGGGCATCCTCAACGAGACCATCCGCGATCTCGGCCTGGGCGACGGCCGGGACTGGCTCACCGGACTCGCCACCGCCCTGCCCGCCGTGATCGTCGTGGGCGTCTGGTCGGGCATGCCCCAGACCACCGTCGCCCTGCTCGCCGGGCTGCAGAACACCCCGCACGAACTCCACGAGGCGGCCGCCCTGGACGGAGCCGGTGCCTGGCGCCGCTTCCGTACCGTCACCTGGCCGGTGCTCAGGCCCGTCGCGCTCTCCATCACCGCGCTCAACTTCATCTGGAACTTCAACTCCTTCGCCCTGGTCTACGTACTGACCAACGGCGGACCCGGCGGCCGCACCCGGCTGCCGATGCTCTTCGCGTACGAGGAGGCCTTCCACTACGGACAGTTCGGGTACGCGGCGGCCATGGGCTGTGTGATGGTCGCGGTGATCTCCGTGATCCTCGCGGTGTATCTGGCCGGCCGGATCAGGGGAGGCGAGGACCGATGAGCATGCGCACCGGCAGAGCCGCACGCGCCGGACAGTACGCCGCACTGCTCGGCTACCTCGTCTTCTTGGCGTTCCCGTTCCTGTGGCTGGTCTCCACCGCCTTCAAACCGGCCCGCGAACTGGGCTCCCTGCACCCCACCTGGATCCCCGAGAACCCGACGCTCGACAACTTCCGCACCGCGTTCGACGAACAGCCGCTGCTCCAGGCCGCAGCCAACTCGCTGATCGCCGCGCTCTGCGCCGCCTTCATCGCGGTCCTCGTCGCCACGCCCATGGCCTACGTGATGGCCCGCCGCCGCTCCCGGCTCTCGACGGCGGCCACCGGGTGGGTGGTGATCAGCCAGGCGTTCCCGCTCGTCCTGCTGATCATCCCGCTCTTCCTGATCCTGAAGAACCTCCATCTGATCAACACCCTGTGGGGGCTGATCATGGTGTACGTCGTCTGGGCGCTGCCCTTCGCGCTCTGGATGCTGGTCGGCTACGTACGGGCCGTGCCCGCGGAGCTGGAGGAGGCCGCCTCGGTCGACGGGGCGGGACGGCTGCGGACGCTCGTCTCGGTCACCGCCCCCCTGCTGGCCCCCGGCATCGTCGCCACCGCGCTCTTCGCCTTCATCACCGCGTGGAACGAGCTCTTCTTCGCGCTCGTCCTGCTCAAGACACCGGAGAAGCAGACCTTGCCGGTCGTACTGACCCACTTCATCGGCGCGGAGGGCGCGGCCGACCTCGGGCCGCTCGCCGCCGCCGCCTTCCTCGCCACCCTGCCCTCGCTGGTCATCTTCGCGATCATCCAGCGGCGGATCACGGGCGGCATGCTGGCCGGGGCGGTGAAGAACTGATGCGGGCATCCCTGCGGCGGACGGCCGCCGCGGCGGCCACCGCACTCGCCCTGCTGCTCACCGGCTGCGCGGGGACGGACGACGGCGGTGGCGACAGCGGGCGGATCGAGCTCAGCTTCCAGTCGCTGGCCTGGCAGAAGGAGTCCGTCGACGCCAACAAGCAGCTGGTGAAGGAGTGGAACGAGGCCCATCCGGACATCCATGTCACCTACATCCCGGGCAGTTGGGACACCGTCCACGACCAGCTGCTCACCGCCTTCGAGGGCGACGAGGCGCCGGACATCATCCATGACGCCTCCGACGACCTGGCCGACTTCGCGTACGGCGGCTACCTGGCCGATCTGCGGACGCTCCTCCCCGACCGGCTGACCTCGGACATCCCGCGGCAGAGCTGGTCCACCACCACCTTCGGCGACGGCGTCTACGGAGTGCCGTTCCTCCAGGAGCCGCGCGTCCTGATCGCCAACACCAGGATCCTCGCGGCGTCCGGGGTCCGGATCCCGACGCCCGAACACCCCTGGAGCTGGCCCGAGTTCCGGCAGGTCACCCGGGAACTGACGGGCAAGGGGCGCTACGGCATCGCCTGGCCGCTCAAGGAACCGGTCTCCGTCACGCTGAACCTGGGGCTCTCCGCCGGCGGCAAGCTCTTCCACCGCGCCGCCGACGGCAAGGTGACCATCCGCGCGGGCGAGGGCGACCGGATCGTCCCCGACACCATCCACGACCAGGTCAACACCGACCACAGCGCCGCGCGCACCGCGCTCGGCATGGGCGGCTCCGACACCCTTCCCGGGTTCTTCGGCGGCAAGTACGCGATGGTTCCGCTGGGCTTCTCCTACCGTCAGCAGGTGGTCGAGCAGGCCCCCGAGGGCTTCGAGTGGACGGTCCTGCCGGCTCCCGCGGGCAGCGCGGGCCTCGCCCAGGGGGTCAGTCCGCAGACCCTGTCCCTCTCGGAGGCCAGCCCGCACAAGAAGGAAGCCGCGCAGTTCATCGACTTCCTGCTGCGGCCGCCGAACATGGTGCGGCTGGCCAAGGGGGACTGGATGCTCCCGACCGGCACCGCGGCGCTCGCCGACCCGTCCCTGCACACCGCCGAGAACGGCTGGGCGACCGGTGTGGCCGTCGCGAAGACGCTCCGCCCGGCGCCCGCCCAGTCGGTGCGCGGCTACCCGGAGTGGAAGGACAAGGTCGCCACGCCCGCCCTCCAGGAGTACTACAGCGGGGCCATCGGGGGTGACGAGCTGAGGAAGCGTCTGGTCGACGACGGGAACCGGGTCCTGGCCCGCTACCAGCGCTGAGGCATCCCGCCCCGAAGCGCACCCCGCCCCGAAGCACTCCCCGCCGACGTCGGCGGGGAGTGCTTCGTGCTTCCCGCCGATTCGGTTTCATGGGCCAAGCGGTACTCGGCCGGGTCGGACCAACGATTACCGACCGGTACGTTTCTTTCTGTGAGTAACCGAAAGTGTCCGGGAAATAGCTCGCAGGCGTCGGTCCGGATTACCTGCATTCTTCGACGTCGGCGATTCAGACATTCAACGGCCTGAATCAGCCTCTTCAGGCCCTTGTGCTCGCGTGTCCCGTACGGGTATAGAGTGCACGTCCTCCCTGGTGACCTGGCGTTCCGTCAGGAACCCTCGTACCGGCGGGATGTTGCCGAAAACTGAACGCTCTGCCGCTTTCCGAGGGAAAGAGGTCATTGACAATTCGTTTCGTACTGAGCTTCACTCCTTTCGGCGGTGAGCGGCACTGAATTCCCTGTCAGAGGCAGGGTGTTGGTGTCACGAACGGCTCAAGTCATGCCCGTCGGAATGCAAATTCAGAGTAAAAGATGGAGGTGCTGTTATGAAGTTCCTTTTCTTGCTCAAGGACAAGATGACGCCGGAGAAGAGCCTGAAGGCGTACGCCTGGTACCACTGGTACTAGGCCGACAGGCGGTCCTTCGTTCCGAGGGACACGGTCAGTCGATTCGGGCCCGTGTCCGGCCAGGCCTCATCGGCCCGCCGGGCGCGGGCCCTTCCCGCTTCTTGGAGACCACCGATGTACATGTCCGGTACCGGCAGCCGCGCCCGGGACGTCGTCTTCGCGCCGAGACTCCAGGCGCTCCTGAGAGATCACCGGGGCGAGGACGTCTTCCGCCTCGACCCCGGCACCGTCGGTGTGGCCGGGGCCGAGCTGACCGACCGGATCCTCGCCGCCAGGCCGGCCACCGAGGTCGAGCGCCCCACGTTCAAGCCCCTGCACGGGCGGTCCATCCCGCGCACCGAGGCGTCCACGGTCATGCAGGCCATCGGCCGGGACGTCCGGACGGCACTGAAGAAGCCTGTCGGGGCGGTCGACCTCTCCGGTGAATGGCCGCATGTGGGCCATGTGTTCCTGCGCGATCTGGTGCTGGAGGGCGACCCGTACCGGCTGCGCATCCTCATGGACCGCGCGCTGGAGCTGACGCCCAAACTCACCTGGACGGTCATCGCCGCGGGGGCGGCGCTGCCCGGCCGGCTCCGCCCCGGCGCATCCGTCTCCGCCATCGCGGGGCTGACCGCCGAGGCCGGGAGCTACAGCGACCGCCGCTACGCGATGGGGCTCTACCGGCGGGCGGCGGCCCCGGTCTGCTTCACCGTCTCGACGCTCGTCGCCAACGCGCTCTGGCTCGGATCGCCCTTCGACGACGACACCTCGAACCGGAACATCCTCTACGAGGCGATGCGGCTGCTGCCGCCCTCCTGGAACATCCTGCGCAGGGCGTCACCCGAGTACCCGGCCCTCGACTCCCGGATCGGCGCGGCCGACGACATCCTGCTCCTGCCGCTGCTGAGCCACCGAGACCCCGCGCTCTGGGACGACCCCGACGAGTTCCGCCCCGAGCGCTGGGACAGCCTCGACCCCGACGACCAGCCCGGCTACCTCCCCTTCGGACATGCCTCCGAACGCTGTTGGGGCCGGCACATGGTGATGCCGCTCGCCGAGATGCTCCTCGACATGCTGCGCGGCGACGGTCTGACGGTAAGTCCGGAGCAGACCGCGGCGAAGGTGCCGCTCGCCGGCCTGATGGGCGTCGCCGACGTCCGGGTCGTCCGCCCCTGAGGATCCGCGACCGGCTCCCCGTACCCGAGTCCGAACTCAATTTGGTGACCTCGTGAGGGCTCTGTGAACACGAGGGTGGAATCCAGCCGTCCCCCCGCCCGGCCGTACGGCCGGGCGGGGTTCGTCTTCCCGTGTGCGAAGTGTGCCGGTCGAGCCGTAACCCCGGTCCGTGGGGCGGATGTTGCGGCGACGGTGCCCGACTTGGGCACGGCTGGCCGGTTTCTTATTACGAAACTTTGTTGTGTAAGTCACAGCCGCATGAAGGTCTTGATCTGGGCGCGTCAATCGGCGAGGGTTTCGAGCCAACCCCCGGAGATCTTCCGGCCGGGGGTCAATCCCCCCACAAAGAATGACGAGGAGACCCCTCTTCATGGCAATTCACAAGCGCGCACGCCGGGCCAAGCTGACCGCAGCGATAACCGCGGTGGCCGCGGCCGCCGGAGTCACCCTGCTCAACACCTCGCTCGCCGGCGCCACCCCCGCCCCCGCGATGGGCACCGTCTACGGTGCCGACGCGGCGAACGCCGTCTCGGGCAGCTACATCGTCATGCTGAACGAGAAGGCCGACAAGTCGGAGCTCGCCAAGGAGTACGGCGGCAAGCTGAAGCGCAACTACAGCTCCGCCATCAACGGCTTCTCCGCCAGCGGCCTTTCGCTCACCGAGGCCAAGCGCCTGGCGGCCGACCCGGCCGTGTCCAAGGTCGTCCAGAACAAGAAGTTCCACATCGACGAGACCCAGGACAACCCGCCGTCGTGGGGCCTGGACCGGATCGACCAGACCGAGACGGCCGGCGACAACGCGTACACCTACCCGGACAGCGCGGGCGAGGGTGTCACCGCGTACGTCATCGACACCGGTGTGCGCACCACGCACAACGAGTTCGAGGGCCGGGCCAGCTCGGGCTACGACGCCGTGGACAACGACGACAGCGCCGACGACGGCAACGGCCACGGCACCCACGTGGCGGGCACCATCGCCGGTGCGACCTACGGTGTGGCCAAGAAGGCCAAGATCGTCGCCGTCCGGGTGCTCGACGACTCCGGCTCGGGCACCACCGAGCAGGTCGTCGCCGGCATCGACTGGGTCACCGAGAACCACGAGGGTCCCTCCGTCGCCAACATGAGCCTCGGCGGCGGCGCGGACGAGGCGCTCGACGCCGCGGTCCAGAAGGCCATCGCCTCCGGAGTCACCTTCGCGGTGGCCGCCGGAAACGAGTCCTCCGACGCGAGCGAGAGCTCCCCGGCCCGTGTCCCGGAGGCCATCACGGTCGCCTCGTCCACGGTGGACGACGAGCAGTCGTCGTTCTCCAACTACGGCTCGATCGTGGACATCTACGCTCCGGGCTCGGACATCACCTCGTCCTGGAACGACAGCGACGACGCCTCCAACACCATCTCCGGTACGTCCATGGCGACCCCGCACGTCGTCGGTGCCGCCGCCGTCTACCTCGCCGGCCACCCGGACGCCACGCCGGAGGAGGTCGCCACCGCGCTGACCGACGGGGCCACCCCCGACGCGATCTCCAACGCGACCGAGGGCACCCCCAACAAGCTGCTGAAGGTCGTCGAGTAACCGACCTCGCAGCCGTGACCGGGTGAATGATGCCCGGCACAACGGAATCGGCGGCCGCCGCGCTCTCCCCCACGGGGCGCGGCGGCCGCTCCGTGCGAAGAGATCGTCCTATGGTGTGCCCATGACGATGTACGCGGCGCTGTTGCGCGGGATCAATGTGAGCGGCCACAAGAGGGTTCCGATGGCCGAACTGCGTTCACTGCTCACCGAACTGGGACACGGGGACGTCCGCACCCATCTGCAGAGCGGCAACGCCGTCTTCAGCAGCACTTGCGACGACGAGAACGCACTCGCCGCCGAGCTGGAGCAGGCGATCGAGAAGCGGTTCGGCTTCCCCGTCCCCTGCCTGGTCCGGGACGGCGCCTACCTGGCCGCAGTTGCGGCGGCCTGTCCGTTCCCGGCCGCCGAACTCGAAGGCAGACAGCTCCACATCACGTACTACGACCGGCCGGTCGACGCCGGCCGCTTCGCCCGGATCGACCCGGCGGCCTTCCACCCCGAGGCGTTCGGCCTCGGCGACCGCGCGCTCTACCTCTACGCCCCCGAGGGACTGGGCCGCTCGAAGCTCGCCGAGGCACTGTCCCGGACCTCCGTGACCAAGGGGCTCGTCGCCACCTCGCGCAACTGGAACACGGTGGAGAAGCTGGTGCAGATGACAGCGCCTCCGGGAGCGGCACAGGACGGACCGGCACACGGCAGACCCGCGCACGACGGAGCCCCGGCATGACCGATCCGTCCCCCGGCGTGGCAGCGGCGGTCGAGGGCGAGCTGCGCCTCCTGGACCCGGTCGTGCGCGCTTCCGCCGACCTCCTCTCCCAGGTGCTGCACCCCGACTACCGCGAGATCGACTCGTCCGGCCGGGTCTGGGACCGGGACACCATGATCGCCTCACTCACCGCGGCGGACGCCCCCCGCGCCGGCCAGATGACCGCGTGCAGGATGAGCGGGATCCAGCTCGCCGACGACCTCGTCCACCTCACCTATGACACCGAGACGAAGGGGCACCTGGCCCACCGCAGCTCGGTGTGGCGGCTGACCGAATCGGGCTGGGAGCTGTACTACCACCAGGCGACTCCGTTCGGCTCCGCGGCGGACGCCGGTCCGGACGCCGGTCCGGACACCGGCACCAGCGTTTAGCGCCCGGCGGCCGGCGGTCAGGTCCGGGCGATGCGCTGCGCCCGGGCCGCCCACCGGCCGTCCGTGCGGGAGATCTTCACCGGATGGCCGAAACAGTCGCTGACCCGGTCCGTGGTCAGTACCTCGTCCGCCGGACCCGAGGCCAGGCAGCGGCCGCCCCGCAGCAGCAGCGCATGCGTGGTGGAGGCGGGCAGCTCCTCCAGATGATGGGTGACCAGGACCGTCGCCAGCTCCGGATGCTCCTCGCGCAGCACGTCCAGGCTGTCGAGCAACTGCTCGCGCGCGGCGAGATCCAGACCGGTGGCCGGCTCGTCGAGCAGCAGCAGCCGGGGCTGCGGCATCAGGGCGCGGGCGATGAGCGTACGACCCCGCTCACCCTGCGACAGCGCGGGCCAGCGCGACCCCGACTTGCCGCCCATGCCCAGCATCTTCAGCAACCGTTCCGCCCGGTCCCGCTGCTCCTCGCTCACCGACCGGCGCGGCACCGGCTCGACCGAGTTGGTCAGACCGGTCAGCACCACCTCGTGCACCGACAGCGGGGAACGCAGCGGATGACGCGGATTGACATGCCCGAGCAGCGACCGCAGCTCCCGCAGATCGACCCGGCCGAGGGTACGCCCCAGCACCTCCACCGACCCCCGGGTGGGATGGTTCACCGCGCCGAGCAGTCCCAGCAGCGTGCTCTTCCCGGCACCGTTGGCGCCGAGCAGCGCCCAGTGTTCACCGCTCCGTACGGTCAGCGAGACCGAGTCGAGCAGCACCTTGCCTTCCCGTACGAGCGAGACGCCGTCGGCCAGGATCACCGGGACGGCGGCTCCGTCGACACCCGGCCCCGGTGCGGGAGCGGCGGCCGGGACGGGGAGGGCGGAGGTGACAGGGGCGGCGGAGGTGACAGGAACGGTGGTCACGTGCGGGTACTCCTCTTCATGCGGGTGCGAGCGCCTCCAGGCTGCTCAGGTCCTCGGCGGACAGCCGGATCTCCCGGGCCCCCAGGTTCTCCGTCAGATGAACGGTCGAACCGGTGCCCGGGGTCGGGCACAGCACGGGGGACCGGTGCAGCAGCCAGGCGAGGGCGATCTGCCCGCGGGTGGCACCGTGCCGATCGGCGATCCCGGCGAGAGCCGCTGCGGCATCGCCGGTCAGAGCGCCGTTGGCCAGCGGGAACCAGGGCAGAAAAGCCAGGCCGTGGGCCTCGCACACCTTCAGCACCGCGTCCGAGGAACGGTCGAGGAGATTGAACCGGTTCTGCACCGAGGCGATCCCGGTCAGGGAGAGAGCCTGCTCCAACTGGTCGGCGGTGAGGGTGTCCAGACCGATGTGCCGGATCTTACCTTCCTGCCGCAGCTCGTCCAGCGTGCCCAACTGGTCGGCCATGGGTACGTCCGGGTCCAGCCGGTGCAGTTGGTAGAGGTCGATCCGGTCCGTCCGCAGCCGCCGCAGACTGGCCTCGCACATCGCCCGCAACTGCTCCGGCCGCCCCGCGATGTGCCAGGCGGCGTCGCTCGTGCGCACCACCCCGCCCTTGGTCGCGATCACCAGACCGTCGCGGTACGGGTGGAGCGCCTCGGCGACGAGCTCCTCGGCCAGCCCCGGCCCGTAGTTGTCGGCGGTGTCGAAGAGCGTGACGCCCTGCTCGACGGCCGCCCGCAACACGGCCACGGCATCCTCCCGCTCGCCGCGCGGCCCCCAGTATCCGGGTCCGGTCAGCTGCGCGGTGCCGTAGCCGAGCCGGCGTACGGGCACCTCGCCGCCGAGCAGGAATGTTTCGTCGAGTGGCCGTGACATGGAGGACATCCCCCCATCCTAGGAGCGTGCTCCGTCCGCCAGGAGCGTGCCCCGTCCGGCTCAGGTGGTGACGGTGAGGATCGCCGAGCCGGTCGTCAGGTGGGCCGCGTTCTCGGCGTACACCCGGAAGTACAGCGTCCGGCCGGCCGCCAAGCGGAACGTGAACGAGTTGCTGTCCAGCAACGGTCCCGAGGCCCGGACGAAGCACGGCCCATCGGCAGTCGAGGGCCCGCTGCAACCCCCCTCGCGATACCCGGTCGTCACCGTGTCCGCAGGGTCCCTCGGATCCCACCGGACGGTCACCTGCTCGGTGGCCGCGTCATAGCTGTACGCCAACCCGGTCGGCGCCGGCGCCGCCGCGGCCCGCGTGATCCTGGCCGGCGCGGCCACCGCCGGAACGGTGGTGGCTCCAGCCGCCGCCACCAGCGCGACGAGTACCGCCGCTGTGCGGCGGGCGATTCGTACGCGGTCTCGCATGTTCCCTCCAGGATGCAGATCGGTCGGACCGACGGAACGGTACGAGCGCGGCCCGGAGCCCGGATGGCGGTGGACGGACGGCGTGATGGCGAACAGCTGAAGCTTTGCCGCGCCGGACCGGGACGCGGGAGCGCCCCGGTCCGGCGACGGGCTAAACGGCGGTCGGCCCGCCGGGCGGCCGCCAGCCGTTGGCCAGAATGTCGAAGACTTCCTCGATCGCGGCCCGGTGGTCCCGCTGCCCCTGGACGAGCACAGGAACCTCAAGAGCGAATCGGGCGAGTGTGACGCAGGCGAGGTTGCCGTGTTCCACCCCGAGCTCGTCGGCGATGGCCGCGCCGAGGGTGTCGGTGTGCCGGATCCACATGCGCTCGGCGTACGCGCGCAGCGCCGGCGTGGAGTCCACCAGGTGGTTGAACTCCTCCCTCTGCGGATGCGCGGCGATCGGCAGCCAGGTGTCCAGCACATGCTGGCGCAGGGCATCGAGAACGCTGTGGCCGGCGTCGCGTCGGCGTACCGCGGCGACCAGCTGTGCGTCCACGCTCTCCTCCTGGTCGAAGACGAGGGCTTCCTTTCCGGAGAAGTGCTTGAACACCGTGGTGGTCGACACGTCGGCCGCTTCGGCGATGTCCCGGATGCTCACGGCGTCGTAGCCGCGCTCCAGGAAGAGGCGGAGTGCGGCGTCGGCGATCGCTTGCCGGGTGGCCGCCTTCTTGCGTTCGCGGCGGCCAGTCGGGGGCTCGGTCATGGGGGGAGCCTAGCCGGTCGCGGATTCTGCAACCTAGTGGCTTACGAGGCTAAGTTTTCAAATTACACTTTTTTACACAGTCAACTTTCTGTTACGGTGAAGCGGCGGGCGCCACGCATGCCGACGGGTGCTGCGACATCGGCGGGCGCCACGCATGCCGGCGGGAGCTGCGGACGTCGGCCGACACCTCGCCGATCGCCTCGGGGCGCCGCCCAGGCCGCCCCGCTCTCCCGCACTCCTCGCTCACTTCACCGGTGAAAGGAACTCCCATGTCCTCTCCGAACCCCTCCCGTGCCCGGATCAGCATCATCGGGGCCGGTCCCGGCGGGCTGACCTGCGCCCGCATCCTCCAGCGGCACGGCATCACGGTCACCGTCCACGACCGCGACGCCGGCCCCGACTCCCGTGACCAGGGCGGCACGTTGGACCTGCACGCCGACAACGGGCAGATCGCCCTGCGCGCGGCCGGTCTGCTGGACGAGTTCTTCGCGCTGGCCCGTCCCGAGGGCCAGGAGATGCGCCGCATCGACCCGACGGGCACGATCACGACCCGCCAAGTCCCGGCGCCCGACGAGATGTTCAAGCCGGAAATCGACCGGGGACTGCTGCGCGGGATGCTGCTGGACTCCCTCGCGCCCGGCACCGTCCGGTGGGGCCGGGCGCTGGAGCGCGTCAGCGGGCCCGCCGAGGGGCCGCGGCGGCTGCACTTCGCCGACGGCACCATCGTCGAAACCGACCTGGTCGTGGGGGCCGACGGCGCGTTCTCCCGGGTCCGCCCGGCGGTTTCCCCGGCCACCCCCCAATACAGCGGGGTGAGCTTCCAGGAGGCGTGGTTCGACGACGTCGACAACCGGCACCCCGAGATCGCGGAACTGGTAGGCCAGGGCGGCGCCCACGCCGCCGACGGCGACCGCGGCATGTTCGCCCAGCGCAACGGCGGCAACCACATTCGCGTCTACCTCGTTCAGCGTGTCCCGGCCGACTGGATCCGGGCGAGCGGCCTGACACCCCAGGACACCGACGGCATCCGCTCCCTGCTCCTGGAACGCTTCGCCCACTGGTCGCCCCTCATGCGCCGGATGATCACCGACAACGACGGCCCCTACGTCAGCCGCCCGATCCTCGCCCTGCCCGTCCCGCACACCTGGGAGCACAACCCCACGGTGACCCTGCTCGGTGACGCCGCCCATCTGATGCCGCCGCTCGGCGTCGGCGTCAACCTCGCCATGCTCGACGCCGCCGACCTGGCCCTGGCCCTGGCCGACGCGGTCACCGTCGACGACGCCATCCACGTCTACGAGAAGGCCATGCTGCCCAGGTCGACCGGGACGGCCCAGATCCTTGAAGGCGGCGCGGAGCACCTGCTGACCATGGAGATGCCCGAATCGTCCTGACTCAAGAGGGTGTTGAGGCCCTGAGCCCGCCTCGGACAACTCCGCCGCGCAGTGGACGGCGTCCGTCAAGATCACGCGCGCCGAGCATCCCTAACGAGGGAAGTGTGCGCGCATAACCGCAGTTGGCTGGTGTGCACGCACACGCCATCCCTACGGTCGTCCGTACCCGACTCACTGGTTGCGACAGGGGCGTACCCGCGATGGCGAAGACGATGACGACCGAGGTGTACGAGGCCGACCCGTGCCGGCGGGCGCGAATCCGCCGGCCGAGAACCGAACACGGGCGCCACCCGGCCGCCAACCTCCACCGGGCCGACGCGCACCGCCTCCGTCCCGGCAGGCAGGCGATATCCACAGCCGACAGCATGACGGAACGTCTGCACTGCGTCTGTCTCTGCCACACCCACCCGCGAGAGAGGACGGCACCATGAAGTGTGCCAAATGCGGCAACCAGATGAGTCAGAACGTCGGCGGTTGGTGGACCTGCTGGGGCTGCGGAAACACCCAACCACCAGGATATACGGATGCCGATGAACTGCCCCTGGTGCAATCGGCAGCCGGGACCGTCCCCGGCAGGCCGGTGCCGGTGCGCCGGCTGCTCGTACGAGACCGGTGCCGACGCGTGGACGCTCCACCAGGAGCTGGTCGCCGAGCTGGAGGCCGACGAGAAGGCGTTCTTCGAGCGTGTGCAGCAGCGCACCGAACACCTGCGGTCGCTGGTGCCGGCCTGGCAGCGAACTCACTGGACACGGCCCCCGCTCGCGGCCGCTGATCACACCGACCCGCGTGCGGGCGGGTCCCGTCCCCGCCCGCACCCCGGCCCGTCGGCCGCGCAGTGACCTCCCCGGCCGGGCGGACGAGGCGGGGGCGGAGCGTGTCGCTTTTCTTCAAGCCGGGGGCCGAGGGCGGTCATAGCCTGGGCGGTATGAAGAACGAGCACGCGCACATGACCGAAGTCGCCGCCGAGGCGGCCCGAATCGCCCGGTCCATCAGCACCGAGCAGCTCGACGCGCCGAACACGCCCTGTGGTGACTGGGACGTGCGCGGGCTCGTCAACCACTGGGTGCTGTACACCTCCCACGGCCTGGAGCACCGGGCCCTGCGCAAGGACCTTCCGGAGGAGCTCACCACACGCGACTTCACCGCCGACGCCGACTGGGCGCAGCAGTACGCCGAGCAGCTGGACCGCGCCGTCGCCGCCTGGGCGGACCCGGCCGTCTGGGACGGGGAGGTCGACCTCGGGGGATCGGCCTCGCCGGCCGCCGAGATCGCCGCGATGCTCATCGAGGAGACCGCCCTGCACGGGTGGGACGTGGCCCGTGCCGTCGGGGAGGAGTTCCGGCTCTCCGACGAGGCGGCCGCCTATGTGCTCGGCGTCGTCGACAGCACCGCCGCGCTCTACCGGCAGTACGACGGCTTCGCCGACGAGGTGACGGTGCCCGCGTCGGCGTCGGTGTTCGAGCGGGCGCTGGCCCACAGCGGACGCGACCCGCACTGGACGGGAGCTGCCTGAGCACGGACGGTCCGGGGCGGTCGCCGGTCCTGCCGGTGGAGGAGCGGCGTGCCGGCGTCCAGGGGCTTGCGGCCGCCGACCGCCGGCGGCCCGGCGAGTCGGGGACCGCCCGGGTCTCGGCGGTGTCGCCGGTGAGGCGGTGCTCCGGTACCCGGCCGGCCGGGACGAGTACGCGGGGTCTGCGGCGCCACCACGGACGGGCGCTCGAAGTGGCCCAGCCGATCGAGTGGTGAATGGCCCGAAGGGTGGTGCCAATGCCTGGTTAGGGTCGGGGCATGAACACAACCGTCGACTTCTACTTCGACCCGGCATGCCCGTTCGCCTGGATCACCTCCCGCTGGATGCTGGAGGTCGAGCGGCAGCGCGACATCGATCTCCGCTTCCGTGTCATGAGCCTCTACCTGCACAACACCGGCAACGAACTACCCGACTGGTACCGGGACCTGGTCGACAGATCGATCGGCCCGGTGCGCGTCGCGGTCGCCGCGGCGGACGCCCACGGCGACGGTGTCCTGCGCGATCTCTACACCGCGATGGGCGTACGGATCCACCGGCAGAAGAACGAGGACTTCGACGAGGTGATCGCCGAGTCCCTCGCGGAGCTCGGGCTGCCCGCCTCGCTCGCCGGCGCCGCGCACTCGGAGGCGTACGACGAGGCGCTCCGGCGCAGCCATGACGCGGGCAAGGACCCGGAGGCGGACGCGTACGTCGGTACGCCCACGATCCATGTCGACGGGGCGGTGTGGTTCGGGCCCGTCCTGCGGGCGGCGCCGCGCGGCGAGGAGGCCGGGCGGCTCTTCGACAGTTTCCGGGTGCTCGCCGGGAGTCCGGACCTCTTCGAGATCAAGCGGACCCGTACGGGCAGTCTGGACGTGGGGTGAGCGGGAGCCGGGTCAGGCGGTGAGTGCCGCCGGCCGGGCGGCCGCGCAGCGGGCCCCGTCGTAGCGGGCCAGCAGCAGCCGGGCCAACTCCGGTGCGGGGCCCAGCACATCGGCCAGTACGTCCGCGCCCGACGCCCCTTCGGCGATCCGGTCCGGGAGCCGGCCGGGAGCGATGACGTACGGCGCCACCGCCACCCGGCGCACGCCTTCGGCCTGCAGGGCCCGTACCGCGTCCTCGGTACGGGGGAAGCCCGCGGGAGATGCGGCGGAGGCGAACGCAGGCCGCACGGAACACCAACCGGTGTGCCGCAGCTCCCGCGCGATTTCAGCGATCACTGCGATCGCCTCCGGGTCTGTGGAGCCCGCCGAGGCCAGGACGAGCCCGGTCGAGCTTCGGTCACCGGGACGGATCCCGGCTTCTCGCAGGCGCCGTTCCAGCGCCGCGTTCAGCAGCGGTGACGGACCGAGCACCTCGGCCTGCCGGACCCGCAGCCGGGGAAGTCCGGTCCGGGCCGCGCGCAGCACCGCCGGGATGTCGGACTTGGCGTGGAAGGCCCGGGTGAGCAGGAGGGGGAGTGCGATGACCTCCCGCGCCCCCTGTGCGGCCAGCCGCTCAAGGACCCTGGGCACCGATGGTGCGTTGAAGTCCAGGAAGCCCGTCTCCACGCGCAGCCCCGGCCGCAGCGACCGTACCCGCGCGGTGAGCGCGTGCACGGTCGCCGCGTGCCGTGGATCGCGGCTGCCGTGGGCGATGACGAGGAGTACCGGAGCGGTCATGGGCGTACTCAGTTCTTGACGAGGAGGCCGCGGCTGCGCAGCACCCACCGCTCCAGCGGACTGAAGATCAGCAGGTCGATCGCGATGCCGACGGTCAGGATCAGGATGATGGCGAGGAACACCATCGACATGCTGCTGGTCTCCCGGCCCTGTTCCAGCAACTGGCCCAGGCCCACGCCCAGATCGGGCGAGGAGGCGATGATCTCGGCGGCCATCAGCGAACGCCAGGAGAACGCCCAGCCCTGCTTCAGTCCCGCCAGATAGCCGGGCAGCGAGGCCGGCAGCACGATGTGCCAGGTGCCGCGCAGCCCGGTGGCGCCCAGCGTCCGGCCGGCCCGCAGATGCAGCGGCGGGATCTGGTCGACGCCCGAGACCAGGCCGTTGGCGATCGACGGGACCGCGCCCAGCAGGATCACCGCGAACATCATCCGGTCGTTGAGGCCCAGCCAGATCACCGCCGGCGGCACCCACGCCACCGAGGGCAGCGACTGGAGCCCGGAGAGCACCGGGCCGATCGCGGCGCGCACCAGCCTGACGCGCGACACCAGCAGTCCGAGCGGAGTGCCGATGACCAGCGCCAGCAGGAATCCCAGCAGCCCGCGCGAGACACTGGTCCAGATGAAGCCGAGCAGGGTGCCCTGCGCCCAGGCGTCGGTCACCTCGCCCCACACCAGGGACGGCGACGGCAGCTTGTAGTCGTCGGTGACCTTCGCCCAGATCAGGATCTGCCAGACGACGAGCACCAGGACCACGGCCACGACCGGCGGCAGCACCTTGCGCACCAGCACCTCGCGGACCGGGGTCCGGCTCACCCGCACCGCGTCGAGTGCGTCCAGCCCCGCCTCCAGGCCCGCCAGGTCCCGGGCGGTGTCCTTGGCGGCGGTCTCAGTGCTGGCCATGTCGGCGGATCTCCCCACGCAGTTCTTCGGTGATCTCCACGGACAGCTCGGCCACCGCGGTGTCCTCGATGCGGCGCGGCTGGTCGATGTCGACCGTCCACTCCCGGGCGACCCGGCCCGGCCGCGACGAGAGCAGGACGACCCGCTCGGCGAGCCGGACCGCCTCGCGCACGTTGTGCGTGACGAAGAGGACCGAGACGTTCGTCTCGCGCCAGATCCGGGTCAGCTCGTCGTGCAGCACGTCCCGGGTGATGGCGTCGAGAGCGGCGAACGGCTCGTCCATCAGCAGCAGTTGGCTGTCCTGGGCGAGCGCGCGGGCCATCGCCACCCGCTGCCGCATGCCGCCCGAGAGCTCATGCACCCGCTTCCCGTACGCCCCGCCGAGCCGTACGAGTTCGAGCAGCCGCTCCGCCTCGGTACGGCGGTCGGACTTGGGCACGCCGCGCAGCCGCAGCGCGAGTTCGATGTTCTTGCCCGCGGTCAGCCACGGGAACAGGGCGTGCTCCTGGAACATCAGGGCCGGCCGCCCGCCGGGGGTCTCGATGGACCCCGCGGTCGGGCGGTCCAGTCCGGCCACCAGGTTGAGCAGGGTCGACTTGCCGCATCCGGAGGCACCCAGGAGGGTGACGAACTCGCCGGGAGCGACATCGAGTGTGATGTCGTCCAGGACGAGCTGCTGCCCCTCCGGTCCGCCGAAGGACTTCGAGACGTGGGCGATGCGGGCGGCGTGCCCGACCGCCGTACGGTCCTCGGCCTTGGTGAGCGTGGTGGTCGCCATGGTCGTCACCTCCTGGGAATCCTGTTCGGGAGCCGGACGCTGCTACTTGACGCCGAGACCGGCGTCGGCGACCTCGGGCTTGCCCGCGGCCTTGAGGATCGCGTTCAGCGGCTTCAGGTCGTAGATGCCCGTCAGGTCCGGCTGCTCCAGCAGCCCGGCCTTCACCGCGTGCTTGGCCTCGGCGTCGAGCGTGGCGGCCAGCGGGTCGTCGATGAACTGGACGGACTTCCACGCCGGGTCGAGGATCTCGGCCGGCAGTTCCTTGCCGCTGAGCTCCTTGAGCGCGGTGTTGGCGGAGGCCTTCGCCTTGTCCGGGTTGGCGTTGATCCAGGCGTTGGTGGCGACCGTGCCGCGCAGCACCGCCTCGACGACGTCCTTGTGCTCGGCGAGGAACTTCTGCGACACGATGATGTTGGTGATCACGAACTTGTTGTCCGGCCACAGCGTCGACTCGTCGAGGAGTTCCTTGGCGCCCTGGGCGACCAGCTTGGACGCGGTCGGCTCGGGCACCCAGGCACCGTCGATGGATCCCGAACGGTAGGCGTCCGGCGTCACCTTGTTGTCCGTGCGGACCACCGAGACATCGCCCTTGCCGCTGTTGGCGTCGACCTTCCAGCCCTTCTCGGAGATCCAGTTGAGGAAGGCCACGTCCTGGGTGTTGCCGAGCTGCGGGGTGGCGATCTTCTTGCCCTTGAGGTCGTCCAGGGTCTTGATCTTCTTCGGGTTGACGACCAGCTTCACCCCGCCGGACGCCGAACCCCCGATGATCCGAAGGCTCTTGCCCTTGGACTTGGTGAAGCCGTTGATGGCGGGGGAGGGGCCGATGAAGCCGATGTCGATCGAGCCCGCGTTGAGCGCCTCGATCTCGGACGGACCCGCGTTGAACGTCGACGGCTTGACCGTGGTGGAGCCGAGCTCCTTGGCGATGATGCCTTCCTGGATGCCGACCAGGGCCGTGGCGTGGGTGAGGTTGGGGAAGTAGCCGATCTTCACGGTGTCCGTGGAGAGCTTCTTGCCGCCGACGGCGGCGTTCGCCCTGGTGTCGTCCTGCTTCGCCTCGGAGCCGTAGCCGCAGGCGGTGAGCGCGACGGCGAGCAGCGGCAGGGCGGTGACAGCGGCGAGACTGCGGCGCAGCGTGGAACGGGGGGCAGGCACGGGAGGTCTTCCTCTCGTTGGCCCGGTGCTCGCGTCCCTCGGTGCTTACGGGGACGCGGCCGGGAAGTCGGCAGGTCTTCGTCTGAACTGGCGGTGCGGGTGGTACGAGTGGGCGCGCAGGCGGTGCGCGTACGTCATCGCGCACATCGCGCGACCCCGCCCTGACCGCTGCCGAGGGCGCCGCTGCCGATGCGGCCGCCCTCCTTCGCGAACGTGGAGAAGATGTCGATGCTCATCAGAAGTCCCACTCCGCGTCGTCCGAGGCCGCCGCACCGGGCTCGGCCCCGGCCGCGGCGGCGAACGAGGCGCCCGCCATGCCGGCCGACAGCGTGGTGCCGTCCGCCGGGTCGATCAGCAGAAACGATCCGGTGCGCCGGGAGTCCGCGTACGCGTCGAGCGCGAGCGGCTCCGCGGTCCGGACGACGACCCGGCCGATGTCGTTGGCGACGAGCTGTCCGGGCGCCGGGTGCTGGGAGAGGTCGTCCAGCGTGAGGCGCGAGGGGATGTCCTTGACGATCGCCTTGACCGTGCGGGTGGTGTGCTTGAGCAGCACCCGCTGGCCGACGGAGAGCGGCTGGTCGGCGACGTGGCAGACGGTCGCCTCGACGTCCTTCGTGACGGCCGGCGCGTCGTCGGCCGGTGCGATCAGGTCGCCGCGCGAGATGTCGATGTCGTCGGCCAGCCGGACGGTCACCGACTGGGGTGCCCAGGCGATGTCCACGCTCTCGCCGAGCGCGTCGATCCCGGCGATCGTCGACGTACGGCCGGAGGGCAGTACGGTGACGGCCTCGCCCACCCGGAACGCGCCGGCGGCGATCTGGCCCGCGTAGCCCCGGTAGTCGGGGTGCTCGGCGGTCTGCGGCCGGATCACGTACTGGACGGGGAAACGGGCGTGGCAGGCGGTGAGGTCATGGCTGACCGGCACCGTCTCCAGGTGCTCCAGGACCGTCGGCCCGCCGTACCAGTCCATGTGCGCGGACGGCTCCACGACGTTGTCACCGGCCAGCGCGGAGATCGGGATCGCGGTGATCTCCGGGACGCCCAGCGACGCCGCGTACGCGGTGAACTCCTCGGCGATCGCGGCGAACACCGGCTCCGCGTAGTCGACCAGGTCCATCTTGTTGACGGCCAGCACCACGTGCGGCACCCGCAGCAGCGCCGCGACGGCGGCGTGCCGGCGGGTCTGCTCGACGACCCCGTTGCGGGCGTCGACCAGCACGACGGCCAGCTCGGCCGTCGAGGCGCCGGTCACCATGTTCCGGGTGTACTGAACATGCCCCGGGGTGTCGGCCAGGATGAACCGGCGGCGCGGCGTCGCGAAGTAGCGGTAGGCGACATCGATGGTGATGCCCTGCTCACGCTCGGCCCGCAGCCCGTCGGTCAGCAGCGCCAGGTCCGGCGCCTCCTGGCCCCGGCTGCGCGAGGCGTGCTCGACGGCCTCCAGCTGGTCGGTGAGGACCGACTTGGAATCGTGCAGCAGACGTCCCACGAGGGTGGACTTGCCGTCGTCGACGGACCCCGCGGTGGCGAACCGCAGCAGGGTGGTGGTCGACAACTGTTCCGCGTGCTGGATGTGCGTGGTCATTTAGAAGTACCCCTCGCGCTTGCGGTCTTCCATCGCGGCCTCGGACATCTTGTCGTCGGCACGCGTCGCGCCCCGCTCGGTGAGCCGGGAGGCGGCGATCTCGGTGATCACGTCGTCCAGCGTCGTCGCGTCCGAGTCGACGGCGCCGGTGCACGACATGTCGCCGACCGTGCGGTAGCGCACCTGCCGGGTCTCGACGCTCTCGTGTTCCTTGGGCCCGCCCCAGTCGCCGGCGGTGAGCCACATGCCGTTGCGGTTGAAGACCTCGCGCTCGTGGGCGAAGTAGATCTGCGGGAGCTCGATGCCCTCGCGGGCGATGTACTGCCAGACGTCCAGCTCGGTCCAGTTGGAGATCGGGAACACCCGGACGTGCTCACCGGGGGCGTGCCGGCCGTTGTACAGCTGCCACAGCTCGGGGCGCTGGCGGCGCGGATCCCACTGGGAGAACTCGTCACGCAGCGAGAAGACCCGCTCCTTGGCGCGCGCCTTCTCCTCGTCGCGGCGCCCGCCGCCGAACACGGCGTCGAAGCGGTGCTGCTGGATCGCCTCGGTCAGCGGCACGGTCTGCAACGGGTTGCGGGTGCCGTCCGGCCGCTCGCGGAGCTTCCCGGCGTCGATGTACTCCTGCACGGAGGCGACATGGAGCCGCAGCCCGTGCCGGGCCACCGTGCGGTCCCGGTACTCCAGCACCTCGGGGAAGTTGTGTCCGGTGTCCACGTGCAGCAGAGTGAACGGCACCGGCGCGGGCGCGAACGCCTTGAGCGCCAGATGCAGCATCACGATGGAGTCCTTGCCGCCGGAGAACAGGATCACCGGCCGCTCGAACTCGCCGGCCACCTCGCGGAAGATGTGCACGGCCTCGGACTCCAGGGAGTCCAGGTGGCTGAGTGCGTACGGATTGTCGGTGCCTTCCGGCACGGTCGCGACGGTCGTCATGCCGCACCCCTCTCGCTCAGCAGCGCGTACAGCTCCGCCGCGGACTCCTGCACGGTCTGCCGGTGCGACTCGATCCGCAGGTCGGGCGACTCGGGAGCCTCGTACGGGTCGTCGACCCCGGTCAGCCCGCTGATCTCGCCCGCCGCCTGCCTGGCGTAGAGCCCCTTCACATCGCGTTCGGAGCACACCTCGACCGGGGTCGCGACATGCACCTCCAGGTACGCGGTGCCCTCGCTCTGGTGCCGCTTGCGTACCGCGTCCCGGCTGTCCGCGTACGGGGCGATGACCGGGACCAGCACCTTCACGCCGTTGGCCGCCAGCAGCTCGGCGACGAAGCCGATCCGCTGGACGTTGGTGTGGCGGTCCTCGCGGGAGAAGCCGAGCCCCGCGGAGAGGAACTCCCGGATCTCGTCGCCGTCGAGCACCTCCACGCGGTGGCCCTCGCCGCGCAGCCGCCCGGCGAGTTCGTACGCGATGGTGGTCTTGCCCGCGCTCGGCAGACCGGTCAGCCAGATGGTGGCTCCCGTCTCCGTCACGCTCATCGAAGTCTCCTGATCAGTCGTCATCAGCCGTGCAGCCCGCACTCGGTCTTGCCCCGGCCGGCCCAGCGCCCGGCCCGCGCGTCCTCGCCCTCCAGCACCCGGCGGGTGCAGGGCGCGCAGCCCACGGAGGCGTAACCGTCCATCAGTAGTGGGTTGGTGAGTACGCCGTGCTCCGCGACGTACGCGTCGACGTCGTCCTGCGTCCAGCGGGCGATCGGCGAGACCTTCACCTTCTGCCGCTTCGCGTCCCAGCCGACGACCGGGGTGTTCGCCCGGGTGGGGGACTCGTCGCGGCGCAGCCCGGTCGCCCAGGCCGTGTATCCGGTCAGGCCCTCCTGGAGCGGCTCGACCTTGCGCAGCGCGCAGCACAGGTCGGGGTCGCGGTCGTGCAGCCTCGGTCCGTACTCGGCGTCCTGCTCGGCCACCGTCTGCCGGGGCGTGAGGGTGATGACACGGACGTCCATCACCGCCTCGACCGCGTCACGGGTGCCGATCGTCTCCGGGAAGTGGTAGCCGGTGTCGAGGAAGACCACGTCCACGCCGGGGAAGACGCGCGAGGCGAGATGGGCGACGACCGCGTCCTCCATGGAGGAGGTGACGCAGAACTTTCCGCCGAAGGTGTCGGCGGCCCACTTCAGGATCTCCGTCGCGGAGGCGTCCTCCAGCTCCCGGCCGGCCCGGGCGGCCAGGGTCTCCAGGTCCTCGGTCTGCAGAGTGTCCGTCATATCCCGTCCCCTTCGACGTCGTTGCGCTGCAGTCCCCGGGTCAGCAGACCCAGGAACTTGAGCTGGAACGCGCGGTTGCAGGAGGCACATTCCCAGGCGCCGTGGCCGCTCTCGTGCGGACGCAGGTCCTCGTCCCCGCAGTACGGGCAGTAGAACGGTGCGGCGCGTTCGCTCACGACAGCGACTCCGCGCCGGCCCGCGCCGCCCAGGTCGCGAAGCGCTCGCCGTCCTCGCGCTCCGCCAGGTAGTGGCCCAGGACCCGCTCCACGTAGTCGGGCAGCTCGGCCGAAGTGACCTTCAGGCCACGGACCTTGCGGCCGAACCCGGCCTCCAGTCCCAGGGCGCCGCCCAGGTGCACCTGATAGCCCTCGACCTGGTTGCCGTCGTCGTCCAGGACCAGCTGGCCCTTGAGGCCGATGTCGGCGGTCTGGATGCGGGCGCACGCGTTGGGGCAGCCATTGATGTTGATGGTGAGCGGCTCGTCGAACTCCGGCAGGCGGCGCTCCAGTTCGTCGATCAGCGCGGCGCCGCGCGCCTTCGTCTCGACGATCGCCAGCTTGCAGAACTCGATGCCGGTGCAGGCCATCGTGCCGCGCCGGAACGGCGAGGGCCGCACCTGGAAGTCGAGCGCCTCCAGGCCGGAGACCAGGGAGTCCACCTGGTCCTGCGCCACATCGAGGATGATCATCTTCTGCTCGACGGTGGTGCGCAGCCGGTCCGAGCCGTGCGCCGCCGCGAGGTCGGCGATCTTGGCGAGCGTGGAGCCGTCCACCCGGCCGACCCGGGGGGCGAAGCCGACGTAGTAGCGGCCGTCCTGCTGCTGGTGCACGCCCACGTGGTCGCGCCAGCGGCTGCTGGGCTGCTCGGGCGCGGGGCCGTCGGTCAGCGGGCGCTTCAGGTACTCGTCCTCCAGCACCTGGCGGAACTTCGCCGGGCCCCAGTCGGCCATCAGGAACTTCAGCCGGGCGCGGTTGCGCAGCCGCCGGTATCCGTAGTCGCGGAAGATGCCGACGACCCCGGCCCAGACGTCCGGAACCTCGTCCAGCGGCACCCACGCGCCCAGCCGCTCGGCGAGCCGCGGGTTGGTGGAGAGCCCGCCGCCGACCCAGACGTCGAAGCCCGGACCGTGCTCGGGGTGGACCACGCCGACGAACGCGATGTCGTTGATCTCGTGGACCACGTCCTGCACCGGCGAGCCGGAGATCGCGGTCTTGAACTTGCGCGGCAGGTTGGAGAATTCCTTGTTGCCGATGTACCGGTCGTGGATCTCGTCGACGGCGGGCGTGCCGTCGATGATCTCGTCGGAGGCGATGCCGGCCACGGGGGAGCCGATGATCACGCGGGGGCAGTCGCCGCACGCCTCGGTGGTGGAGAGCCCGACGGCCTCCAGCTTCTCCCAGATCGCCGGGACGTCCTCGATGCGGATCCAGTGCAGCTGGATGTTCTGCCGGTCGGTGATGTCCGCGGTGCCGCGCGCGTACTCCTGCGAGATCTCGCCGATCACCCGCAGCTGTGCGGTGGTCAGCCGGCCGCCGTCGATCCGGACCCGCAGCATGAAGTACTTGTCGTCCAGCTCCTCCGGCTCCAGGACCGCGGTCTTGCCGCCATCGATCCCGGGCTTGCGCTGGGTGTAGAGACCCCACCAGCGCATCCGGCCGCGGAGATCATTGGGGTCGATCGAGTCGAAACCGCGCTTGGAGTAGATCGTCTCAATGCGTGTCCGCACATTGAGACCGTCGTCGTCCTTCTTGAACTGCTCATTGCCGTTGAGCGGAGTGTGGTGCCCCACGGCCCACTGGCCTTCGCCACGGTGGCGTCCGGCCTTGCGGCGGGGCGTGGTGGTCGCAGGCTGTTCCGGGGTAGCGGCCATGACGGTACGTCCTTCGGGACTGCAGGAGGGCGGCTCTGAACTGCACACTCGCGCTGAGGCGCGGCGGTGCGCAGGGGTTTTGCAGAGAAAAGGGGATCGCGGCGGTGCTGGGACTCTCAGCTCGCCGGACAGATGGCGCTGGACACGCGGCCGAGGTCGACGTGGCGTCGACTCACCAAGGCAATTCCAGTTCCAGACATGACGGAAGCGTGGCACGCGAATCTCGGGCCAGTCCACCACTATCCAAGATGTGGACGAGAGTGTCCCGCTATGCGAGATGGTGTGGTGCTCGTCACTGGAGCGGCCCGGACCGGCCTGCCCGTAATGGCCGCAATCCCCCTGCATGTCACCTACATGTCACCGAAGGCGGAGGGTGGCCCTCCGCCGTGCTACCGCCCGGAGCCCGGCCACGGACCCGGCGTCTCCACCTCCGGCTCCAGCTCCACCTTCGTGTCGAAGAGCCGGAAGCCGCGCCGCAGATAGTTGTCCATGGCGTGCGGGCCGTCCTTGGAGCAGGTGTGCAGCCACACCCGCTTCGTCGGCGTCCGCTCCGGCCAGCGCTCCGCCAGGTCCCAGGCGCGGGCGACCCCGTACGAGAGGAGATGACCGCCGATCCGGCGCCCCCGGAAGGCCGGAATCAGCCCGAAGTACATGATCTCGACCGCGCCCTCGTCCTGCGGGTCCAGCTCCAGGTAACCCGCCGGGGTGCCGTTCTCGTACGCCACCCAGGTCTCGGCCCCCTGCCGGTCCAGGGCCTCCTGCCACTGCGCGTACGTCATACCGAGCCGGTCCGTCCACCGGATGTCGCCGCCGACCGCCGTATAGAGGAACCGGCTGAACTCGGGAAGCGGAATCTCGGACCGCACGATCCGCACATCGCCCTCCGGGGCCGCGGCGGGCCGCAGATCGTCGGGGGAGGTCTGTTCCAGGGACCATATGGTCACTTCGGTGGTGGCGGCAGCGCTGGGTACGGGGTTGCTCATGGCTGCCAGGGAACCACGCCCCGCCGCCTGAGCCAAAGCCGGTCCCGATCCACGGACAGCGAGCCCGCGGACCGAACGGGACCGGATCCGGAACGCGACGGCCCTCAGCCGGGCGTGCGTGCCCTGACCACCACCGGAGCCGTCGAGTGCGGCAGCAGATCGGCCGGCTGTTCCGGGTGGATCACCTCCACCTCGACGTCCTCACCGAAGCGGTACGGGCGGTGCGCGAGCACCTGGGCGAGATGGCGGCGCATCCGGGAGATCTCCGCCCGCACCGTCACCGTCCGGGTCGCGTCGCCGAAGATGTCCTGCGCCAGCTCGGACGCCGTACGCCCCTCCGGATGCAGCGCCAGGGCGTACAGCAGCTCCGCGTGGCGCGGCGAGAGCCGCTGCGTCCAGGTGCCCACCGCACCCACCACATTGACCGTGAGACCGCGCGGCCGGCTCAGATCCAGCACCACCCGCTGCGGCGCCCCGTCCGAAGGCCCCTCCGAGACCTGGATCAGCCAGCCGCCCGGCAGCGGCTCGACCCGGCACATGCCGAGAGACGGCAGCCACACCCGGCCCGGACGTAACGACTTGGGCAGCGGCAGCCGGTCGACCGGCGGCATCCCGGTCACCGCGGCCAGCCAGCCGTGGGTGTCCACCGCCAGGGCCCGGCCGCCCAGCCGGCACACCAGCGGCGCCGCCACCGAGCGCAGCCGGTCGATCGCCTGCAGATGCCGGTTCCTGATCTCGCTCTCCGCCAGCCTGGCGACCGAACTGACCAGGGCGAGCGTCGTCGGATGAAACGTGGAAGCGGGGCCGCTCATGTCGACGATGCCCATCATCTTCCCGTCGCGCGGGTCACGGACCGGGGCCGCCGCACACGTCCAGTTGTGCAGCGTGCGGACGAAGTGCTCCGAGGAATGGACCTGCACCGGGACACGGGAGACCAGCGCCGTACCGATCGCGTTCGTCCCCGTGCTCTCCTCCGCCCAGGCCGCGCCCTCCGCCAGACAGACGTCGTCCGCCCGGCGCAGCACCCCCGCGTTGCCCCGGCGCCACAGCACCCGGCACTCCACATCGGTGACCACCACGATCTGCTGGGCGGCGTCCGCCAGGGCGACCAGACCGTCGTCCAGCAGCGGCATCACCTCGCCCAGCGTCGAGCTCCGGCGCCGGTGCTCGATCTCGTCCACATCGAGCAGCAGGCTCTCGGTCGACTGGTCCGGGTCGATGCCGCTGCGCAGCACCCGGTCCCACGAGGCACCGATCTCGGCCCGCGGGGCGACCGCCGGGCGGCCACCGGCCAGCGCGGCCTCCCTGGCCCGGTGAATCGCACGGGTGGCCCCCGCGGTCTGCGGGACAGCAGGCCGGGGCACCCCGGAGGCGCTGGTCTCCACTCTCGTTTCCCCCCACATGCCAGGGCCGACTCGACGATCCACGGCCCCATCCTGCCGCCGCGAGGGGCCCGGTACCGCGCACTCCGCACAATGGTTGCAACCCTTTGCAACTCTGGCGAGAGGGGGCGGGTCCGTACGAGAGTGGTGGAACACCGCGCGGCGGAGCCCGTGTTCCATCGTCCGGTGTGCACAGCATGGAGGGTGGTGCCGTGTCGGCGCAGCACCACCCTCCGATGCTGCCCACGGGGCGGCTCTCAGTGTGCGACGGGCCGCGCCCGTTCGACGACCGACGCCAGATCGAGCGTGTGCGGCAGCGTCCCGAAGGCCGCGCCCCGATCCCCGCCCAGCCGTGACGCGCAGAACGCGTCGGCCACCTCCGGCGGCGCCCACCGCACCAGCAGCGACCCCTGGAGCACCAGCGCCATCCGCTCCGCGAGACGGCGGGCCCGCGCCTCGATCCCGTCCAGATCGGCCAGCTCCGTCAGCATGTCCCTGATCGCCCGGTCCAGCCGGTGATCGGCCCCGCGCGCCCTGCCGACCTCCTGGAGGAACGCGTTCAGCGCCATCGGCTCACGCTGCAGCGCCCGGAGCACATCCAGCGCCTGTACGTTCCCGGCGCCCTCCCAGATGGAGTTGAGCGGCGCCTCGCGCAGCAGCCGGGGCAGCCCGGACTCCTCGACGTAACCGTTGCCGCCCAGACACTCCAGCGCCTCGCCCACCACCGGCGTACACCGCTTGGTCACCCAGTACTTCGCCGCGGGCACCGCGATCCGCAGGAAGGCCCGCTCGCTCTCCGACCCGTCGTCGTACGCCGCCGCCAGCCGCATCGCCAGCACCGTCGCGGCCTCCGACTCCAGCGCCAGATCGGCCAGCACATTGCGCATCAGCGGCTTCTCGACCAGCACCCCGCCGAACGCGCTGCGGTACGTGCAGTGGTGGATCGCCTGCGCCACCGCCTGCCGCATCAGCGCCGCGGAACCGACCACACAGTCCAGCCGGGTCGCCGCCACCATCTCGATGATGGTGCGCACCCCGCGCCCCTCCTCACCGACCCGGCGCGCCCAGCTGCCGTCGAACTCGACCTCGGCCGAGGCGTTCGACCGGTTGCCCAGCTTGTCCTTGAGCCGCTGGATCGCGAACGGGTTGCGGGTGCCGTCGGGCAGCACCCGGGGCAGCAGAAAGCACGTCAGACCGCCGGGCGCCTGCGCCAGCACCAGGAAGCCGTCGGACATGGGCGCCGAACAGAACCACTTGTGCCCGGTGAGCAGATACTCGCCCGCCGCGGCCAGCGGCTCGGCCCGGGTCGTGTTCGCCTGCACGTCCGTGCCGCCCTGCTTCTCCGTCATCCCCATCCCGAGGAGCGCACCGGCCTTCCGCGCGGCGGGCCGCAGCCCCTGCTCGTACACCGCAGAGGTGAGCAGCGGCTCCCACTCGGCGGCCAGCTCCGGATCGGTGCGCAGCGCGGGCACCGCCGCGTGCGTCATCGACAGCGGGCAGCCGTGCCCCGCCTCGGGCTGCGTCCACACCAGAAGACCGGCCGCCCGCCGCAGATGGCCGGCGGGCCGGCCCCAGGCACCGGTCAGGCCCGCGCCGACCGCGTGGCCGAGCAGCCGGTGCCAGGCCGGATGGAACTCGACCTCGTCGATCCGATGCCCGTACCGGTCGTGCGAACGCAGCACCGGCGGATTCGCGTTCGCCTGCGCACCCCACTCCTGTACCTGGGCGGAGCCCGCGGCGCGGCCCAGCTCACCTAGTTCGCCCCGGACTTCGGCCAGTAGTTCGGGTGGCGTGTGACGTTGCACGGCCTCGGTGAGTGCCCGGTCGGTGCCGAAGACGTCGTAGCCGGTCAGCGGCGGTACCTGGTTGGACACGGTGTGGGTGGTGGCTGCCATGCCGATACGGTAAGGATGTGCAGGCAGCAAATGAAACACCCGAGCGGCCACCGGGCCGGCTCCACCGGGCCCGAGTCCTCTACCGCAACGTATCCAAGCGGCAGATGGCCTGGCGGTTGCTCAAGGACACCGTCAACTCGTGCATGGAGTACCGCATTCTCGGGCTCGCCGCCGAGGCGGCGTTCTTCACCCTGCTGTCCCTGCCACCCCTGCTCCTCGGCCTGATCGGACTGCTCGGATACGTCGACGAGTGGACCAGCACCACCACGGTCGCCTCCATCGAGCGCAACATCCTCAACGCCGCGCAGACCGTGCTCAGCGAGCGGGGCGTCAACGACTTCGCCAAGCCGCTGCTGGCGGACGTCTCCACCGGCGCCCGGCCCGACGTCATCTCGATCGGCTTCGCGATCGCGCTCTGGTCGGGCTCCCGCGCGGTCAATGTCTTCATCGACACGATCACCGTGATGTACGGCCTCGACGGCCAGCGCGGCATCGTCAAGACGCGGCTGCTCGCCTTCCTGCTGTACGTCGTCGCGCTGCTGCTCGGCGCCGTCGTGCTCCCGCTGCTGGTCGTCGGCCCCGACCGGGTCGTGGAGTTCGTACCCTGGGGCACCGAGCTCATAAGCGTCCTTTACTGGCCGCTGGTGATCCTGCTGTCGATCGCGTTCCTGACGACGCTCTACCACGTGTCGGTGCCGGTCCGTTCGCCGTGGATCGAGGACATGCCGGGCGCGCTGGTCGCACTGGCGATGTGGGTGCTCGGCAGCTTCCTGCTCCGGATCTACCTCACCAGTACGGTCGAGGGCCCCACGATCTACGGCTCGTTGGCGGCCCCGATCGCCGTGCTGCTGTGGATCGGCATCTCCGCGTTCGCGGTCCTGGTCGGCGCGGCGGTGAACGCGGCCATCGACCGGGTCTGGCCCTCGCTGGCGACCGCCGCCGCCCGTGCGGCGAACGACCGGGTACGGGCGGCCCAGGCGGCGGAGCTGGTCGCCCGGACGCAGGCGGAGAACCAGGAGTACTGGGACGACGACGATGACGATGACGACGACGGGAGCGACGTCGGCGACAGCCCCTACATGCCCTCAGAGTTCCCGGAGCGCTGGTCGAAGTTCCTGCCGCCGGACGACGTGAAGTCCAGGCTCCAACCGAGCCGCGACAAGGAGCTGGAAAAGCCGGACCCGGAGAAGCCGGACCCGGAGAAACGGGACGAGGAGTCCGGCGACTGAGCGGCTCCTACGGCGCGGGCGCGGGTGCGGGCACAGGTGCGGGCGCCGCGGGCGAGGGCGCCGGAACGGTCGGATCCGCCGGAGCCGCAGGTACCGGCGGAGTAGCGGGCGCCGCCGGTGTCGCGCCGGGGGACCAGGACAGCTTGACCGTCAGATGCCCCTCGACCGCGCTCTTGGCGATCACCGCGCCGGCCTCCGCCGTGATCTTCACCCCGAATTCCAGCTCCACCCCGTCCGGCTTCAGGGCGCCGTCCCGGAACACCGCCAGGGCGGACTCCGCCGCCGACCGGATCCCCGTCAGCGCACTGTCGAACGTACGCCCGGCTCTGGCCAGGGTGTTGTCGTCGCCCAGCGCCACCAGCTGCGCGCCCTGCGTGTGCCGGTCGACCTCGACCGTGACCGTCGCGCCGCTCTCGGTGGTGAACTCCATCAGTGCCGTCATGACCGTCCCCGGGAAGCTGATTCCGTTCGCCGACGAGATTAGCGTGTGAGGCATGGGCGACAGGTACGAAGAGCGGACGTCGCGGTTCGAGGGCGCGATCGTCTGGACGCTGAGCATGCCGGAGGGATCGGTCCGTCCGGTGCTGCCCGACGGCTGCATGGACCTGCTCTGGATCGGTGGACGGCTGCTCGTCGCGGGCCCCGACACCCGCGCCGCGACGCCGTCCGCCCCGGCCGGCGGACGGTGCGCCGGCATCCGGTTCGCGCCCGGCACGGCCCCCGCGCTGCTCGGGGTGGCGGCGGACGAACTGCGCGACCGCCGCGTCGAACTCTCGGACCTGTGGCCGGGAGACCGGGTGCGGGTACTCACCGAGCAGCTCGCCGAGGCCCGCGACCCGGCTGCCGCACTGGAGGACATCGCGCTGCGCCGGGCGGCCGGGACCGCACCGCCGGACCCGCTGATGCGGTACGTCGCCGGCCGGCTCGACGCCGGATGGTCCGTCGCGGACACCGCACACCGGGCCGGTCTGGGCGCCCGCCAGCTGCACCGCCGTTCGCTCGCGGCCTTCGGCTACGGGCCGAAGACGCTCGCCCGGGTCCTGCGCCTGCAGCGCGCGCTGGCCCTCGCCCGGTCCGGGACGCCGTACGCCGAGGCGGCGGTCGAGGCGGGCTGCACCGACCAGGCCCATCTCGCCCGGGAGATGCGCGACCTGGCCGGTACCACCCTGACCGCCCACCTGGCCCGCTAGGCCCGGGGCCAGGTTCCAGCCGTCGAGGTCTGTCGCCTCAGCCGTTGGCGGCGAACAACGACACCGCGCAGCCGTCCGGGTCGAGGACCGTCGCGTAACGCTGCCCCCACACCGCGTCCCACGGCTTCAGATGCCCCCGGTACCCCGCGCCGGTCAGGTCGTCGTACACCGCGTCCACCTCCGCCGGGCTGTCGCACAGGAAGGCCAGTGAGAGACGGTCCCCGCCGGTCGGCGCGGTCCATCCGGGGTCGAACGAGCGCACGACCTCCTCGGTGTCCCACAGCAGCCGCTGTCCGCCCGGGAGTGTCACTTCGACATGGGGTGCGGATTCCGCTCCGGCTGGGATGTCGAGGCCGAGCCGGCGGTAGAAGGTGAGCGATCCGGCCAGATCCGCCGTGACGATGCCGATCGCGTCCATGCGTGGAGTCATGCTCCGACCGTATGCCGGACCCCGGCGCGGGTCTTGTACGAAACGGACATGGCCGGTACGCGGGGCGGGTGCTGCCGGGGGAACCCGGCAGCACCCGTTCGCCACCGCGCCTACGGGGCGTCGGCCGCGCAGTCGGCGGGCGACGTGCCCGGGTCCGTCAGTGCGAGACCGAGCTGGGCGCGTTCGGTGACCCAGCGGCTCGGGCGATGGCGCGGATCGCCCGTCGTGCGGTGCAGGGCCCGGTGCAGCTCCAGCATCCGGTCCGCGCCGATCCGGTCGCCCCAGGCCAGCGGGCCGACGGGGTAGCCGAGCCCGGCGGTGACGGCCAGGTCGATATCGGCGGGAGCGGCGATGGAGCGCTCCGCGATCCCTGCCGCGACCGAAACGATCGAGGCGAGCAGCCGCTGGGCGACCGAGCCCGCCGTGTCCCGCACCACCGACACCGCCCACGGCTCCTCGCCCTGTGCCGCGCGGGCCAGCACCGCGCGGGCGTCACGCGCGGCGGCCGGGTCCGTCGCCGGGGTCACGGCCAGCACCCGGCGCCGGCCGGCCGCGGCCAGCGGGTCCACGCCGAAGGCGCGCCCCGCGGGCAGCCCGTGTCCGGCGACCGCGGCGGCCACCGTGGTGCCCCAGACCGGAACCAGCACCAGGGCGTCGGCGGACGGCCCGTCGCCGGTCTCGACGACGGCGCCCGCGGCGGTCAGCGCGGTCCGCAGCGCGGCCGCGTCCCGCTCCTGCCCCTCCGTGCCGTGCACGAACACCGGGCGGTCCGCGTCGCCGGTGACCGGCGGCTCCGGAGCGGGGGCGGGGGCCTCGGGGCCGTACGCGTACCAACCGCGCCCGGTCTTGCGGCCCTGCAGCCCGGCCGCCACCCGGTTCGGGGTGAGGTAGGAGGGGCGGAGCCGGTCCGCGTGACGGAAGCCCAGCCAGATCGAGTCGATCACCGCGGCCGTCACATCCAGGCCGGTGAGGTCCATCAGCTCGAACGGGCCCATCCGCAGGCCCAGTACGTCACGGGCGATCCGGTCGATGTCCGCCGGATCGCCGGCCGTCTCCTCCAGCAGCGCGAGCGCCTCGGTCACCAGCCCGCGCCCGGCGTGGTTGACGAGGAAGCCGGGGGTGTCGGCGACGGTGACCGCGCGATGGCCGCAGCTCTCGACGAGTGCGGTGAGGGCCGGCGGGATCTCCGGGCGGGTGGCGGCGCCGGGCACGATCTCGACGATCTTCATCAGCGGCACCGGGTTGAAGAAGTGCAGCCCGGCCAGGCGCGTCGGGTCCTCCAGCGCCGCGGCGATCCGGGTGACCGACAGGGACGAGGTGTTGGTCGCGAAGACGGCCGTCGCGGGCAGCGCCTTCTCCAGCCGGCCGAACACCTCCGTCTTGGTGTCGAGGTCCTCCCGCACGGCCTCGACGACCAGCTCCACGTCCGGGCCCTGCGCCCACGGGTCGTCGAGCGGGACCAGCCGCTCCAGGGTGGCGGCGCTGTCCTCGGCGGACATCCGGCCCTTCTGGACGGCCCGTTCGAGCATCGACCGTACGAAGTCCACGGCGGCCGTCACGGCCTCCGTGCGCACATCGCACAGCTCGACGGTGTGTCCGGCGGTCGCCGCCCACTGGGCGATGCCGCGGCCCATGGCCCCGGCGCCGACGATCCTGATACGCATGGCGGTTGCGGTCCTCTCGCGGTGTGACATGTGACCTGTCTGGGCTGGCGGGTGTGACATGTGACCTGTCCAGGCTGGCGGGTGTGACATGTGACCTGTCCAGGCTGGCGGGTGTGACATGTGATCCGTCCGGGTTGGCGGGTGTGACATGTGACCTGTCCAGGCCGACGGGTGTGACATATGCCCCGTCCAAGCGAACGGGTGCGACACGTGATCCGTCTCAGCGAAGATAGACGCGGCCCGGGTCCACGTCCTCACGCAGCAGCCGGAGTTCGGCCGCGGTCGGCGGCGGGACCGTGTCGACCGTGTCGGCCACCTTCAGGTCCCAGCCGGTGGCCGCCCGTACCTGTTCGACGGTGACGCCGGGGTGGACGGCGACCAGGCGGAGCTCCTCGCCGACGCCCGCGCGGGCCAGGATGCCCAGTTCGGTGATGACCCGGGTGACTCCGGCGCCCAGTGGCCGGATGCCCTCGGCCAGTGCCCGGTCGGGGCCGGGCGTGGTGCAGAAGTCCAGGTTCCCGGTGAAGGAGCGTGGGTTGTGGCGGCGCATCACCACGAAGACCTCGCGGGAGTTGGCCATCACCTCGATGCCGCCGCCGGAGCCGGGCAGCCGGACCGAGGGGCTGTCCCAGTCACCGATCACGGAGGTGTTGAGGTTGCCCCACCGGTCGATCTGCGCGGCGCCCAGGAACCCCACGTCGATATGGCCGCCCTGCAGGACGCAGCCGAAGAGCGCGGGCATCGACAGCACCGCCTCGGCGCCGGTGATCAGGACCGCGTCGGCGATGGTCTCCGGCAGGTGCGAGGGGTGCGCGCCGCAGACCCCGGACTCGTATACGACCTCGATCTCCGGGGCGACCGTCAGATGGGCCAGCTCGGTGGCGAGCGTCGGCAGTCCGATGCCGGCGAACACGGTGCGGCGCGCGGCCAGTTCGCGGGAGGCGACGACGGAGAGCAGCTCCGAGGAGGTGATGGCGTCCGGTGCGGTGGTGGTCGTGGTCGTCGTGGTCGTCGTCATGGGGCGTTCCCTCTCCCGTTCCGTTTCCGTCGGCCGTGCGGTCCGCCCGTTCACAGCCGCCGCCCGTAGTTCACGGGCAGGCTCAGCGCCTCGCCGACCGCCAGGCCCGCCCAGAACTCCTCGCCGAGCCTGTCGACGTACTCCGCGTGGTCGGCCGTCCCCAGCACCCATTCCGCCAGCCAGTCCTGGAGCCGCTGCGGATCCTTGCTGATGTGCGACCAGGCGCGGTAGAAGGCGTTGTCCCGGTCGTAGTACCCCTGCGCGAAGGAGGGGTGGGCGCCGCGCGGGCAGACGACGACCGCGTCGACCGCGTGGGCGGGGACGAGCGTACGGTTCGGGTCCGAGCGGATCACCTCGTCGTCGACGATCTCCTCCACGACGACGATCGCCTTCTCGGCCGCGTACACCGCCTCGGCCTGGATGCCGGTCAGGCCCCACATCTGGGTGTTGCCGCTGCGGTCGGCGCGCTGGGCGTGGATGATCGTCACGTCCGGGTTGACCGGCGGTACGACGTAGATCTGCTCGGGCTCGCCGTCCGGACCGGGGTAGGGCGAAGTGACCTTGCGCAGACCGCTGTTGACGGACGGCAGGTCGCTTCCGCCGTAACTGCGCAACGGGTGGAACGGCAGTCGCTGCGCGCCGGCCAGGTAGCGGCAGATCATCCCGTAGTGGCTGTACTCCTCGAAGGCGAGCGGCGCGGGCTCGCCGGTCTCGATGCGGCGGCGCAGCTCGCCGAGCGATCCGGCGGAGGAGTTTCCGACGAAGGAGGAGACCAGCCGCGAGACACAGCCCGCGGCGATCATCTGGTCCACCACGATGTCCGCGGTCATCCGGACCACGGTGAGGTCCCGGCGGCCCTGACGGATGATCTCGTGACCTGCGGCGGTCGGGACGAGATGGGTGAAGCCTTCGAGACAGACGGTGCCGCCGTCGTGGACGAAGGCGGCTATCGCCGCCTTCATCGACATCGTCTTGTCTTTCCGGTCCGTCGTGGCCACGGTGCTCCTCCGGCTCTGCTTGCGCGTCCTGGTATACGCGTCGCCCCACCGTGTCAGCGGCTATTGATTGCTGTCCAATACCAAATTAAGGTCGCATCAAGACGTCTGACTAATGAATCGGATCAGTGGGTCCGGCCGGCGACGGCCGGTGATCGAAACCGAAGGGAAGCGCGCATGGAGCTGCGTCATCTGTCCGCGTTCGTCGCCGTGGCCGAGGAGCTGCACTTCGGACGGGCGGCGAAGCGCCTGCAGATGGCCCAGCCGCCGCTGAGCCAGCAGATCCGCCAGCTGGAGAAGGAGCTGGGCGTCCAGCTCTTCGAACGCAACACCCGGTCGGTGCGGCTCACCAGCGCGGGGGAGTCCTTCCTCCAGCCGGTCCGCACCGTCCTGGACGACCTGGACACCGCGGTGCGCGCCGCGAAGGCGGCGGGCCGCGGCGAGTACGGCCGGGTCACCATCGGCTTCGCGGGCGCCTCCAGCCACGAGACGCTGCCGCACCTCACCAGGGCCGTGCGCGCCGCCCACCCCGCCCTCGAACTGGTCATGAGAGGCCAGACCTACGCCAATGTCGCCCTGGACCGGGTCGCCGACGGCTCGCTCGACCTGGGCTTCGTCCGGCTGCCGGTGACCCAGCCGGGAGTGGCGTACCGGGTGATCGACGAGGAGGAGCTGGTCTGCGCGCTGCCCTTCGACCACCGACTCGCCCGGCTGGAGAGCGTCCCCATCGACGTCCTGGCCGAGGAGCCCTTCGTCTCCTTCCCCGCCAACACCGGCTCCACGGTGCGCGACGCGATGGTCGGGGCCTGCGAGGCCGCCGGATTCAACCCCCGGGTCGTCCAGGAGGCGCCCGACTCGTACACCATCCTGGCGCTGGTCGCCGCGGGCGTCGGCGTCACGCTCACCGTCACCTCCGTCCAGCACATCCAGCAGAACGGACTCGTCTACCGGCCCCTTTCCGGCCCGCCGATCCGGCTCCAGGCGGCGCTGGCCTGGCGGGCCGACAACCCTTCCGCCGCGCTGCGGGCGGTACTCGCCGTGGCGGAGGACGCCCTGCCCACGCCGACGGGCCCGGCCGAGGGGTGAACCACCGCAGGCCGACGCCGCATTGAGACGCGCCACGTCTTGAACCAGGGCGAACTGGATATTGGACCGACTCAGTCGCCGGGTGCAAGGGTCGGCGGCAAACGCCCTCGCCACCGAAAGGTCACGCCGTGCCCGACCAGCAGCTCGATGTCGTCATCTGTGAACCACTGCGTACCCCCATCGGCCGGTTCGGCGGGGTGTTCGCGCAGCAGACGCCGGCCGTACTCGCCGCACGCGTCATCGCCGAGGTCGTGGCCCGTACCGGTATCGACCCCGCCGCCGTCGACGAGGTGATCCTCGGCCACTCCTACCCGTCCGCCGAGGCCCCCGCCATCGGCCGGGTCGCCGCCCTCGACGCCGGGCTGCCCCAGACCGTCACCGGTTCCCAGGTCGACCGCCGCTGCGGCTCGGGCCTCCAGGCCGTGCTCGACGCGGCGATGCAGATCCGGGCCGGCTTCAGCGAGGTCGTGATCGCCGGCGGAGTCGACGTGATGAGCGCCGCCCCGTACTACACCCACGACGGCCGCTGGGGCATCAAGGGCCCCGGCCTCCAGCTCCACGACTCGCTGGCCCGGGGCAGGGTCACCGCGGGCGGCGTCAACCACCCCGTACCGGGCGGCATGATCGAGACCGCCGAGAACCTCCGGCGCGAATACGGCATCAGCCGCGCCGACCAGGACGCCCTCGCCCTGCGCTCCCAGCAGCGGGCCGGCCGGGCGGCGGCCGAGGGACGGTACGCCGCCGAGACCGTCCCCGTCACCGTACGCACCCGCAAGGGCGAGACGGTCGTCACCGCCGACGAGCACCCCCGCCCCGACACCACCGCCGAACAACTCGCCGCGCTGCGCCCGATCATGGCGAAGTCCGACCCGGAGGCGACCGTCACCGCGGGCAACGCCAGCGGCCAGAACGACGCGGCCGCCGCCTGCCTGGTCACGAGCGCGGCCACCGCCGAACGGCTCGGCCTCACCCCGCTGGTCCGCCTGGTCTCCTTCGCCCGTGCCGGGGTGCCCGCCGCCACGATGGGCATCGGCCCCGTCCCGGCGACCCGGGCCGCTCTGGACCGCGCCGGACTCACCCTCGCCGACCTCGACCTGATCGAGCTCAACGAGGCCTTCGCCGCCCAGGTGCTGGCCTGCACCCGCGAGCTGGGCCTCGGCGAGAAGGACCACGAGCAGCGCATCAACGTCAACGGCTCCGGCGTCTCCCTCGGCCACCCGGTCGGCGCCACAGGCGCCCGCATCCTCGCCACGCTCACCCGTGAGCTGCACCGCCGCGAGGCGCGGTACGGCCTGGAGACCATGTGCATCGGCGGCGGGCAGGGCCTTGCAGCGATCTTCGAGCGGATCGCTGCCTGAGATCCGGTCAGTGAGATGTCACAGGTGCAGTGAGACGCGTGACGTCTCACTGCACCAGTAATTCGGTATTGGACCGTTCTAGGTCCCGGCTGGCACCGTAACGCCATCACCCCCACCGCCGCGGCCCTCCCCGGTTTCACCGATGCGTCCCCACGCATCCCCGAGCACCATCAGGCATCCCCGCGCAGCGCTACACAGCCCCGCGCGGTCCCACTCAGCTCCACGCAGCCCCGCGCGGCGACGGGCGTCTCGGGCGACGCCCCTTCTCGTCCCCTGCCTTCTCGTCCCCTGCCATCCGTTCGATCAATGACGTTCACGGGAGCCACCATGAGTGCGTCCACCGCCAGCGCACGAGAGCGCACAAGAGCCGCAAACCGTGCCGGATTCGGTGCTTTCATCGGTTCGACCATCGAATGGTTCGACTTCTACATCTACGGGACGGCGGCCGCGCTCGTCTTCGACAAGGTGTTCTTCCCCGAGCTGGACGGCCCGGTGGGAACTCTGGTCGCCTTTGCGACCTTCTGGGTCGGCTTCCTCGCCCGGCCCATCGGCGGGATCGTCTTCGGCCACTACGGCGACCGCCTGGGCCGCAAGAAGACCCTGGTCATCACCCTGCTGATGATGGGCATCTCGACCACCGCGATCGGTCTGCTGCCGAGCTACGCCTCCATCGGCATAGCCGCGCCGATCCTGCTGGTCGCCATCCGCATGGTGCAGGGCATCGGCCTGGGCGGTGAGTGGGGCGGTTCCGTACTGATCGCCTCCGAGCACGCCCCGAAGGGCAAGTCGGTGCTGTACGGGGCGTTCGCCCAGCAGGGCTCGCCGGTGGGCAACACCCTCTCCACCCTGAGCTTCCTCGCCATCAGCCGGCTGCCCGACTCCGCGCTCGTCTCCTGGGGCTGGCGGGTGCCGTTCCTCTTCTCGGCCGCCCTCGTCATCGTCGGGCTCTTCGTCCGGCTGAAGGTCGCCGAATCCCCGGCGATGGCGAAGCTCATCGAGAAGAAGGAGGTCGTCAAGCTTCCGCTGACCGAGGTCCTGCGCACCCAGCCCATGCTGATCGTCCTCGGCATCGGCGCCTGCACGATCGGGCTGTCGGCCACCTACTTCAAGTCGACGTTCGCCCTGTCCTGGGCCACCTCGGCGCTCAGCTTCGACCGCAGCTCGTTCCTGACGATCATCCTCGTCGCCAACATCACCCAGATCATCGTCCAGCCCTTCGGTGCCCTGATCGCCACCCGCATGAAGAGCTGGTCCCGCGCGGTGACCGTGATGCTGGTGCCCGAGCTGATCCTGATGCCGGTGATGTTCCTGCTGATCCGCACCGAGAACTACGGCCTCGCGATGCTCGGCGTCGCCGTCGCCACCATCCCGCACTGCCTCTACTACGCGGCCCTGGCCGGCATGCTCGCCAGCCGCTTCCCGGCCCACCTGCGCTACACCGGCATCTCGCTGTGCTACCAGCTCTGCGGGACGCTGCTCGGCGGCACGACCCCGATCATCGGCCAGTTCCTGCTCAACCGCACCGGCTCGATCACCGCCGTCATCGCCTACGCCATCTTCCAGGTGGCGCTGACCCTGGGCTGCATGCTCCTGCTGCTCAAGCGCCCCAACCACGACGAGCAGGGCGCCGAGCCCGTCGCCGCCGCGGCACGCACCGCGACCGCCGCCGTCTGACCCCCGCCCCACGAGAAGAGACGAGAGGACGGCCGCCATGCCGCTGACCGTTGACGGCATCCCGGAGATCCTCGCGCTGGACGGGCGCGACCTCGGGCACTCCGACTGGAAGGAGATCACCCAGGAACTCATCGACGCCTACGCGGACGTCTCCGGGGACCACCAGTGGATCCACACCGACGTCGAACGCGCCGCGTCCGGCCCGTACGGACGGACCATCGCCCACGGGTACATGGTGCTCAGCTGGGGTATTCCGATGTTCGCCGAGCTGCTCCGGGTCGAGGGGGTGGGCCGCGCCCTCAACTACGGGCTCGACCGGGTCCGTTACCCGGCTCCGGTGCCGGTCGGCAGCCGGGTCCGGCTGCATGCCGCCGTCGCCGGGGTGAAGGAGGTCGCGCGCGGCGGTGTGGAGATGGCGCGGGCGTTCACCTTCGAGCTCGAAGGGTCCGAGAAGCCGGCCTGTGTGGCCCGGTCGCTGACCCACTTCTACCCGTAGGACGGCCGTGAGCGCGGGCGGGCCGGAACAGTGTCGTCCACTGTTCCGGCCCGCCCCACGCGCGTCCCTGGGCAGGTCAGCCTGCCGCCGTCGTACGCGGGGCCGAGTCCCGCCCCGCCACTGTCACCGCCCCGCCACTGTCACCGCCTCGCCGCAGTCACCGCCCCGCCACTGTCACCGCTCCGCCGCCGTCACCGCGAGATGGTCCCGCTCGGCGTCCGGATCGGTGAGCCGGTTCAGCCGGGCCGGTACGTCGAACCCGACCAGCAGCACCACGATCACCGTGCCCGCGAAGGTCAGCACGGCCAGCGCCTGCCCCAGATCCATCCCGGACGCCAGATGCGCCCCCAGCACCGGGGCCACCGCACCGCCCAGCGCCCCCACGTTGTACGTGAAGCCGAGCGCGGCACCCCTGCTCGCGGTCGGGAAGTGCCCGCCGATGTAGCGGGGCAGCAGCCCGGAGATGCCGAAGCTGGTCGCCTGGAGCAGGAACAGCAGGACGCCGGGCAGCAGCAGGTTGTCGTGCACGGCGAAGACCGGGTAGACGAACGCCAGCGACGCGAGCAGGGTCAGCGCGTACGCCTTCTTCGCCCCGATCCGGTCGCCGAGGAAGCCCGCGGTCCAGCAGCCGACCATGGTCCCGAAGCCCGCGAAGTACAGGACGTCGGTGACCTGGTCGGTGGAGTAGCCGAGTTCGGTCTTCAGATACGTGGGCAGCAGCGCCTGGATCGGCCACGAGTACAGGAACGCGAAGAACAGCGTCACGATCATCGACAGATAGAGCACCCAGCCGCGCTTCCCGCCCAGCTGCACGGCGAACGCGGCGAGCGTCAGCCCGGCCACCACCGAGAGCACCGGAACAGTCCCGGCCCCGCCCGGGGTGAAGACCAGGAAGAGCGAGACGGTGGCGAGGACCACCAGGACCGTATTGACCACGGCCCGGCCCCGGGTCGAGAACAGCGGCCGGAACGGGTTGGGCCTGTCCTCCCGCTCCGCGACGCTCTCCGTCCATTCCTCTGCCTCCGGCAGCGCCCGCCGCATCCACAGCGCGATGGCGATAGGTATCAGCCCGAGGTAGAACATCCACCGCCAGCCGAGCGAGGGCACCACCCAGTTGTAGACCTGTGCGGCGAGCACCGAACCGACCGAGAACCCGGAGATCAGGAAGCCGCTGGCCCGGCTGCGGAGCCTGGCCGGCCAGCTCTCCATGACGTACGTGGCGCTGGCGCTGTACTCACCGGCCATGCCCATGCCGATGGCCAGCCGGGCGGCGAACAGGCTCTGGTAGTTCCAGGCGAATCCGCAGGCGAAGGTGCCCAGCGAGTAGAGCAGGATGCTCAGGACCATGGAGAGCTTGCGGCCGTACCGGTCGCCGATGGCGCCGAGCACCGCACCGCCCAGCCAGCGGGTGATGAACGCGCCGGAGATCAGGCTGGCGGCCTGCACCGTGCTCAGCCCGAAGTCGTCACTGATCTCGGTGAGCACGAGGGTGATCAGCACGAAGTCGAAGCCGTCGAGGACATAGCCGATCCAGGCGGCGAGGAACGACTTCCACTGGGTGCCGCTCACTTCTCGGTACCAGCGGAGCTTGGCGGGTGATGTGGTCTGCACGGTGACTCCAGGGTGCGGGACGGCGCTCGTCGTTGAGCGGCCGGCCCGCGTGGTGGGGGCAGGTCAGGGCCGGGCGATGGCCGCCACGAAGCGGGCGGTCAGCGCGGTGGGTGCGGTGATGGCGGTGCCGACGACGACGCTGTGCGCGCCGCGTGCCAGGGCTTCGGCGGCGTCCTCGGGGGTGTTGATACGGCCTTCGGCGACCACCGGTACGTCGATCGCGGCGGCGAGCGCGGTGACCAGGCCGAGATCGGGGCCGGGCTGATCCGGCGGGCCCGGCACGTAGCCGGAGAGGGTGGTGGAGACGAAGTCCGCGCCCTGCGCGGCCGCCGTGATGCCCTCGGCGAGCGTGGAGACATCGGCCATCACCAGCGCACCGGCCCCGTGCACCGCCGCGACCAGCCCGGCGAAGGTGGAGCCGTCCGGGCGCGGCCGGTCGGTGGCGTCGGCCGCGACGACATCGGCGCCGGCCTCGGCCAATGCCAGGGCGTGCCGGACGGTCGGGGTGATGTAGACGCCGACGTCGCCGTCCTTCCACAGGCCGATGACCGGCAGATCCACGGCCCCGGCGATCGCGGCGACGACCTCGGGCTCATTGGCGCGGATCGCGGCGCCGCCTCCGGCGACGGCCGACCGGGCGAGCCGGACGAGCGTGCCGGTCTCCCGCATCGGGTCGCCGGGGGGTGCCTGGCAGGACACGATCAGCTTGCCCCGCAGGGCGTCGGCCAGTTCCTGAGCGGTCATCGAAGGGCTCCCGGGTGGTGGAGGGGAAGTGTGGTGGTCAGGGCGGCGGCGCCGAGCACCGCCGCGTCGGCGCCGAACCGCGGCGCCCGGGGCGCGAGCCCGCGCAGCGGCGGCATCAGCTCCGCGGTGAGGGCGGCGGCCAGGGCGTCCCCGTACAGCGGGCCGATCCGCGGCACACCGCCGCCGACGACGACCCGGTCGGGCCCCAGCGCGTTGGCGAGCCCTCCGAGCACCCGGCCGGTGGCGGCGGCGCCGGTGGTGATGGCGCGGACGGCCGCCGCGTCGCCCTCGGCGGCGCGGGCGGCGACGGTTTCGAGCCGGTCCACGGGGGCGCCGGTCAGCCGCTCGTAGTGGGCGGCGATGCCGGGCCCGGAGGCGATGACCTCCAGATGCCCGGTCGCGCCGCAGGTGCAGGCCAGTCCGGCGGCCTCGGGGCTGGACAGATGGCCGAGGTGCCCGGCGAGCCCGGAGGCGCCGTGCAGCATCCGCCCGTCCACGGCGACCGCGCCGCCCACCCCCGTACCGACGGCCACGAAGAGCAGCGAGCCGCGCCCCGGGTGCTGCGCGGTCAGCGCCGCGAGCTCCGGTCCGGCCGTGGCGCGTACGTCGTTGTCGCAGGCCACCGGGTATCCGGTACGGTCCGCCAGGCCGGCGCCCAGTGCGGTGCCGGCCCAGCCGAGGATGGAGTCGGTGGCGCTGGTGACCATGCCGGTACGGGGGTCGACGACCCCGGCCGCCGCGATGCCGAGCGCCGTGGCCAGCCGCCCGGGATCGACGGCCGTGGCCGCCCCGGCGAGCGCGTCCAGCACGGCCGCCGCGCCGTTCCGGGCCGGGGTGGGCCGGGTGTGCCGGGCCAGGACCGCGCCGTCCGGGCCGAACAGGGCGGCGGCGATCTTCGTACCGCCGAGGTCGAGCCCGACCACCGTGCGACCGGTGCCACCGGCGGACGGCCGGGAGCGGTCGTCGTTCATCGGACCGGCGGCAGACCGGCGGCGCACAGGCGCTCGGCGACCAGGGCGACGGACTCGGCGCCGAGCTGGATCTGCGGGAACGCCGTGTCACCGCAGGCGATGACGCCGAGCAGCCGGAGCGCCGCCTTGAAGGAGCCGAGCGCCGAGGAGCTGCGGCCCATGTCCGCCTCCGGGCCGACGTCGACCATGGCGAACAGCTCCACCAGCCGCTCCTGCTCCTCGGCGGCCGACTCCCAGTTCCCGGCCCGCGCGGCGTCGTAGAGCCGTACGTATCCGGCCGGGTCGACATTGCCGATGCCGGGCACCACACCGTCGGCCCCGGCCAACAGGGCTGCGTCCACGGTGAGTTCGGATCCGGTGAGGATGCTGAACCGGGGCGCCGGGCCGTCCGCGCGGCCCTCGCGGCCGCCGAGCTCCACGATCAGCCGGCGCAGTCCGCCCTCGTCGCCGCTGCTGTCCTTGAGGCCGGCCAGCGTGCCGTCCTCGGCGAGCTCGCGCACCAGCGCGGGGGAGAGCTTGCTGTGCACGGCGACCGGGATGTCGTACGCGAACAGCGGCAGGTCGACCGCCGCGCGCAGCCGCCTGAAGTGCTGGGCGATCTCCTTGCCGTGGGTGCGGGTGTAGAACGGCGCGGTCGCGACCAGGGCGTCCGCGCCGAGCCCGGCGGCCGACCTGGCGTGCTCGACGACGCGGGCGGTCGTGGTGTCGATGACACCGGCCAGCACCGGAACCCTGCCGTCGGTCGCCCCGACCACGGTCGCCAGTGCCGTGGCGCGCTGCTCGTCGGTGAGGTAGGCGACCTCGCTGGTGGACCCGAGCGCGAACAGCCCGTGCACACCCCCGTCGATGAGGTGGTCGACGAGGCGGGCGAGGGACGCGGTGTCGACCTCCCCCCGGGGGTCGAGCGGGGTGCAGACCGGCGGGACGACGCCGTGCAACGGTGAGGTCAGGGGCATGGTGACGGGCTCCAGTTGGGTCGAGGCTCGGTCGGGGGTTCGGGCGAAGGCTCGGTCGACGCGCCGGTCCGTGCCCGGAACGGCTGCATGGACCGAGACGTGAGACGTAAGATGTCCTATGTCCGGCTCACCTTAAACAGATGCTCCTGCGAACGGTCAAGGGGCAATCGCACCTCGGGAGGTCGTTGTGTCGCGCCCCACCATGGCTCAGGACATAGAGCGCCGGGTCAAGGAACTGATCCTGGAACGCAGGCTCGCCCCCGGCGACGCACTGCCCACCGAGACCGAGCTGATGGATCTCTTCGGGGCCGGCCGGGTCTCGGTGCGCGAGGCCCTCAAGGCACTCCAGGCCGTCAACGTCGTGGAGATCCGCCGGGGCTTCGGGACCTTCGTCGGCTCGCTCTCGCTGTCCCCCTTCGCCGAGGGGCTCGCCTTCCGCGCCGCGGTCCGTCACCGGCAGGGCGAACCGGGCCTCTTCGAGCTGATGAAGGTCCGGGAGGCACTGGAGGCCGGTCTGGTCGGCGCCGTCACGGCCGGCATCCCCGACGAGGACCTCGACGTGCTGCGCGGTCTGGTCGCGAAGATGGAGCGCGAGGCCCGTGACGGCGGCCGGGTCGCACGCTCCACCGACCGCGCCTTCCATCTCGCGCTCTACGCCTCGCTCGACAACCACCTGCTCAGCGAGGTGCTCGACGCGTTCTGGGCGGCCATGGACCGGGTGCGAGAGGACCTCGACGACGGCCATCAGGACCCGGTGGCCACCTGCGCCCAGCACCGCGAGATCGTCGAGGCGGTCGCCGCGGCCGACGGCGAACGAGCGGCCCGCGCCATGCGCACCCACTTCGACGGCATCCGCACCCGCCTCGAACCGTCGCCCCTCGGGTAGCCGGGCGCGCCCGGCCGGGAGCCCTCGCCGGACCCGCAACCGTTCCTGGCCCCGTGGGCGGGCGTGCCCGCCCGCTTCTCACCGCCCCGGCGTCGCCCCGGTGATCGCGGTGACGGCCATCCGTACCGCCCGGTCCGTCACTGCCCCGGAGTCGTCGCCGTTCTCGATCGCCGTTGTCGCCGCGTTGACGATTCCCTGGAGGAGCAGCGCCGTGCGTCGCGGGTCCTCCTCGCCCAGCTCGGTCAGCGCGCCGATCAGCGGGGTGAGCAGCTCCCGGTGCGCCCGCACCGCGCTCTCCCGCACCACCGCCTCGTCCCGGACGCCGGCCAGTGCCCGGGCGATCCGGTGCTCTCCGCCGCGCACCAGCTCCAGCTGGGACGACACATAGGCGGCGATCTTCTCCTCGGGCGTGCCGGCCGCCGACATGCCCGCACGGATGGCGTCCGTCCAGCGGGGCATCGCGTCCTCGACGACCGCGGCGAGCAGTTCGGGGCGGCCGGGGAAGTACTTGTACAGGCTGTTGCGGGCGAGGCCCGTCGCCCTGGCGACCGCGGTGAAGGTCACGGCCTCGGCGTCGCCGCCCTCCAGCAGTTCACGCGCCGCCCGCACCAGGGCCAGCCGCTGCTGGGCGTGGTGCTCGGCGACGGTGGCGGCATTGATCCTGGGCACCGGCCCAGTCTAGAAGCCCGGCGCACTTCCGACCCCACTTGGCGACGCGGCGTCCCCATCATCTATGTTGGCGACGCACCGTCCCTAACATCGATCCATCGAAGGGAACCACCGTGTTCCTCGCTCTGCTGGAGCTGCGCGCCGCCCGAGGGCGCTTTCTGCTCATGGGGTCCGTCGTGGTGCTCGTCGCCGCACTCGTCGGCATCGTCTCCGGCTTCACCACCGGCCTGGGTGACGACACCATCTCCGCGCTGCGCCGCCTCCCGGCCGCGCAGCTGGTCTTCTCCTCGGACGCCCGGTCCGACCAGTTCGCCCGCAGTCTCCTCGACGAGAAGACCGCCGCCGCCTGGCGCGCGGACGCGGACACCGAAACGACCCCGCTGGGTGTCGCCATCACCCGCGGCACGACGAACCGCGGCGCCGAGGTCGACCTCGCCGCCTTCGGCGTCGAGCCCGGCTCCTTCCTCAACCCCTCGGTCACCGACGGCGACGGCCTCACGGACGGGAAGCCGGACAGCATCGTGATGTCCGCCGAACTCGCCGACGAGGGCGTACGCGTCGGCGACACCCTGATCATCGACCGGCTCGGCATCCAACTGCGCGTCGTCGGGCTGACCGAGCGCTCCGCCTACGGCCATGTGCCCGTCGCCTACGTCCCGCTGAAGACCTGGCAGCGCATCCGCTTCAGCACCCCGGGCGCCCCGGCGTCCGCCGCCGCCACGATCCCCGACCAGTTCAGCGCCCTGGCCCTGCGCACCCCGCCGGCCAAGACCTCGGCCGCCACCCTCGACGCGCGGCACTCCACCACCACCCTCACCAAGGAGAAGGTGTACGAGGCGGCCCCCGGCTACACCGGCGAGCGCGTCACCATGAACTCGATCCAGATCTTCCTCTACCTGATCGCCCCGCTCGTGGTCGGCGCCTTCTTCGCCGTGTGGACCGTGCAGCGGCAGCCCGAACTCGCCCTGCTGCGCGCACTGGGCGCCTCCCGTCGGCGGCTCCTCGCCCACACCGTGCTCCAGGCGGCCCTGGTAGTCGTCCTCGGCACCGCGGCGGGCGCCGTGCTCGCCGGAGCGGTCGGGCTGCTGGTCGGTGAACAGGTGCCGTTCAGCCTGCCCGCCACCACCCTCGCCGGCACCATGTGCACCGTCGTCGCCGTCGGTCTCGCGGGCACCGTCCTGACCCTGCGCCGGGTCACCCGAGCCGACCCGCTGACCATGCTGGGAGCCAACCGATGAGCCTCGAACTGACCGGTGTCACCGTCGAGTTCGGCAGTGCCGACGCCCGTACCACCGTCCTCGACGGCCTCGACGCCACCTTCGAACCCGGCCGCATGACGGCCCTCGTCGGCCCGTCGGGCTCCGGCAAGTCGACGCTGCTCGCCGTCGCGGGAGCGTTGCTGCGGCCCACCGCCGGGCAGGTACTGCTGGACGGCGAGGACCTCGCCGGGCTCAGCGACGCCCAGCGCGCCAGGGCCCGCCGGGAGCGGATCGGCTACATGTTCCAGAGCGGCAACCTGCTCTCCGGACTGACTGCCGTCGACCAGCTGCTCGCCGCCGTGTACATCGGCGGCCGACGCCCCCGCACGCACCGGACCCGAGCCGAGGAGGCACTGACCCGGGTGGGCCTCGGCCACCGCCTGCGCCACCGCCCCGAACAGCTCTCCGGCGGCGAACGCCAGCGGGTCGCCCTGGCCCGTGCGCTCTTCCTCTCCCCGAAGCTGCTGCTGATCGACGAACCGACGGCGGCCGTCGACCGCTCGCAGGCCGGTGAACTGGCCGCGCTCCTCGCCGGACGCACCCGCCAGGACGACTGCGTCACGGTCGTCGCCACGCACGACCCGGCCGTCGCGGAGGCCGCCGACCGGGTCGTGGACATGGCCGAACTGGCCGCCGACGCGACCCGGTCCGCACCGCCCGGCCGCTGAACCCGCCATCTACCGCTGCGGCTGACCCCGCCTCTTGCCGCTGCCGCTGAACCCGCCGTCACCGCTGTCGCCGGACGCTGCCGTACAGATAGCTGTCGTCGCCGTCCAGCGCGGCACGGCTCAGCGCCGCCACCTCGGCGGGCCCCATCGCCGGCCAGTCGGGCGCGTTCTCGACCAGCGCACGCCCCAGCCTGCGGCCGAGGCCGACCAGGCGGGCCCCCTCGGCGGAACGCTCGTCCGCGTACCGGTGCAGGGCCTCGGCCGCCGAGGCGGAGGCGCGCAGCGACCGCTCCAGACACAGCGCGTCCTGGAGCGCCTTGACCGCCCCGCTCGCGGTGTGCGGCCGGGTCACGCTCGCCGCGTCGCCGGCCAGCAGGAAGGGGGGTTCCGCCGCCCGGGGCACCACGAAGTCGGCCACCGGGTGGAGCGCCTGGGAGGTGTGCTCGCCCCGGGCGACGATGTCGGCCCACTCGGCGGGGAAGTGCTCCTCGGCGATGTCCCGCACGTACGCGGCGGAGACCGGGGCGTCCGGCGCCGTTCCGGCGTGCGGGGGAGAGGCGTAGACGGCGTACGCCAGCAGCCGGGAACCCGTGGACGCTCCCGGGATCAGATAGAAGACACCGTGCCCGCCGGGGAAGCCCAGGGTGACCCAGGAGCTCTCCAGCAGTTCCAGTTGCGCCGGATGGTCACGCAGGGCGGCGGCCGGGATCGTGCCCCGCCAGACCAGATACCCGGCGGGAACCGGCCGCACCTCGGGTGCGACCAGCTCGCGGGTGACTGACCGGTGCCCGTCCGCCCCGACGACGAGGTCGTACTCCCGCTCGCCGGCCGCGGTACGGATCACGGCACCGCCCGAGGCCGTATGCCCGACAGAGGCGACGGGCCGCCCGCGGTGGTAGGCGCCGCTCCCGGCGTTGGCGCGCAACGCCCGCCACAGCAGCCCCCAGTTGCACGGCGCCACCGGGGCCTGCTGCCGGGCCAGTTCACGCGCCGACCGCCGCCCCGGTGCCCGTGCCAGCCAGACCCGGGTGGCGACCGGGGTCGTCGGCATGTCCGCGCCCAGATACCCGCCCGCGACCAGCTCCCGGTGGAGCGGCGGCGGGATGACGATGCCGAACCCCCGGTCCTGCAACTCGCCGTCGCTGCGCTCGTGGACGGTGACGTCCGCCCCCGCCCGCGCCCCCGCGATCGCCATCGCGCAGCCGGCGATGCTGCCGCCGACCACCCCGATGCGTAAGCCTGTCACTGCCACCGCGTTACCACCTGTTCTGACGCTCCGGGAGGTGCTGAACGCCCTCATCGTCGCACCCGGTCCGGCGCGGGACGGGGACACGCGGCACCTCCCGGAGGTGCGGCGCGCTACGGAGCCACGGTCACCGTCGCGCTGCCGGACGCCTGCCTGCCGTTCGCCCGGTACGTGGCGGTGAGCGTGACATCTCCCGAGGCGCCCGCGGCGACCGTCACCGGGACCTTCACATCGGCCCCCTGGCCCGGGTTGAGCGCCGGGACGACGACCTGGCGCGTCGTCCATCCGCCGGGCACCGTGAGATCCATGGTGCCCCGGTCACGGCGCACGTCCATCCGGTTGACCACCCGCACCGTCACCTCGGCGGCGCTGCCTGCCGTCAGTGTCGTGGGCGGGGTGATCGTGATGTCGGCGCAGGTGCCGCCGAGCCACTTCAGGTCGAAGGACGAGTAGGTGATGTGCTGGTAGTCGGCCCGCTCGTAGAGGAGCCCGAGGCGGCCGTCCGCGAGCCGGGTCAGTGTCGAGTAGGCCGCGGCGCCCGGGTCGACGACCTTCCGGATCGGCCAGGTCCTCCCGTTGTCGCAGGACATCTTCACCGTGAGGTTGCGCCGCGCGGAGGCGTCCTCCGTGTTGCTGAACAGCAGCCAGGACGACTGCGGGTCGGACGGCGCGGCATCGGGTGCGTACCGCATCACCGAGGCGTTGTTCGCCGGATCGGTGAGCCGGGTGTCCTTGGTGAACGGGGTGTAGTTGACCCCGCCGTCGGTGGAGTACGCGATCGTCCGGTACGGCTTCGAACGGTTGTTGAGCATGACCCTGCCGTCGGACAGCTCGACGGTCTTGTTCTCGTCACCGCCGGGACCGACCGGATTGCCCATCTTCCACGTCTCGCCGTGGTCGTCGCTGTAGGCGCTGGCCGCGTAGTTGGCGCCGTTGACGCGGACGGCGTACTGCTGGATCAGCCGGCCCTCGTACGGGCCCCGGCGCAGCTGGATGCCCTCGCCGGAGGCCGCGAACATGCCCGCCCAGGCGGGGTTCTTGATCTGCTTGGTGATACGGCGATGGGTCCAGGTCACCCCGTCGTCGTCGGAGTAGCTGTAGTCGGCCTGGAGGACATCGGGGTCGTTCTCGTCGTTGCCGGTGCCCGAACCGAAGAAGCCCTGGTTCACCGAGGCCGCGTAGAACAGGAAGATCCGGCCGGTGGTGCGGTCCACGAGCAGGCTCGGGTCGCCGTAGCCCTTGGGCGCGGCGTCCTTGCGGACCACCTGCTGCGGCTGCCATGTCACACCGTTGTCCGTGCTGCGGCGCAGCACGATGGAGATGTTGCCCGGCAGGTCGCCGAGGGTGGGACGGGCGTCGTAGGCCGCGAGCACCGTGCCCTTGACCGAGGTGGTGAGCGCCGGGATGCGGTAGTGGGGCGAGCCCACTCCGTCGACGGTCAGGTCCTGCGAGGTCAGCTGACCGGGGGCGGGTGAGGCGGCCTGGGCGCTGCCGGTCGCGGTGACCACCAGCATGGCGGCGCTGAGCAGGGCGACGGAGACTTTTCGCTGCATGGACGATCTCTCTTCTCGGAAGGGGGATGTGCTTCTTGGAAGGGAAGGTGCTTCTCGCGAGGGGCGGCGCCCCTCGCAAGGCCGGGCCGGGCCCGGCGGGGCCGGGGACCGGGTGCGGGCCGGTGCGGACTCGGGCGCGCCGCTACGGGACGCGCAGCGAGCAGACCCGGCTGCCGGGGTCGAAGACCCGCAAGTCCTTGATCATCTTCAGTGCGAGGCGGTGGTGGCCCCGCTCGTCCGGGTGGAGCCCGTCATTGAGCAGCGACAGCGGGACCTGGCCGCCGTTGCCGTTCAGCCAGTCGTCGTAGTGGTCGACGAACACCACGTTCTGCGCCGCCGCGACCTCGCCCATCACCTGCGCGTACCGCGAAAGTCCCACCCGGCCGGGCCACTTCGCCGGATCGACCGGGTTGGGCGACTGGAGCACCGGCACCGGCGAGCCGGGCAGCGCCCGCACCGAGCCGACGAGCGAGACGAGGTTGGCCCGGTAGGCCTCCGGGCCGAGGCCGGACGTCGCGATGTCGTTCGTACCGATCATGATCGACACCACCCGCGGCGAGAAGGCGGTGACCCGCTCCCCGAACCGGGCGACGAGTTCGGCACTGGTGGCGCCGCTCACGCCGGAATCGATCACGAAGTCACGGTTCTTCGGCTTGCCCAGCTCCCAGCGGACCCGTTCCGTCCAGTGCTCCGGATAGCTGCGCCACCCGTTGGTGTGCAGGGCGCCATGGGTGATGCTGTCACCGGTGACGACCCAGGTGGCGGGCGTGTCGCTGTTCAGGACCGTGGAGATCCGGCCCAGATCGGCGAGGTCGGGACGGGGGCTGTGCGCGACCAGTTCGGCCTCGCCCAGCACCCGGTCCCAGACCGCGGCCCGCTCGATGGTGCCGGTGCAGAACCATTCGCCCCCTGGGTGGTCGCTGTCGAGATTGCCGCCGAGAGCGAGTGAGTCCAGCCCGGAGACATCGGCGAAGAAGAAGTGCCTCGACGTCTCGAACACGGTGCGTCCGCCGGCGTGGAGCCGGGTGCCGGAGGAGTCGACGGTGACGGCGACGGTATGAAGCAGACCGTCGTCGTAGCGTGTCCTGGTCATGACATTGACCAGCACCGCACCCTTCTCGCGCACGGAGAACCGAAGGGCGCCGCCGCTCAGGTTCAGAGTGATGTCGGAGGAGGGCCCGGTCGGATCGGAGGCGCTGAGCAGGGTCATCGCCTCGTTGTGGCTCGTGGTACGGAAGGTGACGAGGATGGTCCCCGCGGTGAGCGGGGCGAGTTCGCCGACCCTGTTCGACAGGTCGACGTACTCGCTGCCGTCCAGGTCCACGGGGGTGTCGTGGTCCAGGAGCGGATCGCCGCCCGGAGCGGCGGCGAAGGCGTGGCCGCCGAACCGGGCGCTCAGGGCTGCCGCGCCGGCGGCGAGAAGCATGGATCGTCTGCGCACGGAAGGTGCCTCCGGTCAGGAGTGGCCGGCCCGCCCCGACGGCGGGCCTGCGAACAGGGAACGCACCCAGGCCAGTTGCTCCCGCTGCTGATACGCCGTGCCGCCCTCGTGCCCGTTGAACTCGTAGACGCGTACGTCCTTGGGCCCCGCGTAGTGGTTGTACGCGGTGAAGCACGTGGAGGGCGGACAGATCTCGTCCATCATCGCGATCGAGAACAGCGCGGGAGCGGTGGCACGGGTGGCGAGCAGCGCCGCGTCGAAGTACGACAGGGTGGTGAACGCCGCCCCGGTGCGGTCGCGGTGGAGCTTCAGATACTCGGCGATCTCGGTGTACGGCGGCCGGCCCGCAATCTCCGCGCCGCGCCGGAAGTCGCAGAGGAACGGCACATCCGGCATCACCCCGGCCAGCCCCGGCACCAGCCCCGACACCGCCAGGGCGATCCCGCCGCCCTGGCTGACCCCGGTCACGACGATCCGGTCCGGATCGATCGCCGGATGCTCGCGCACCGCCTCGACACAGCGCACCGCGTCGGTGAACACCCGCCGGTAGTAGTACGTTTCGGGGCTCTCGATGCCGCGGGTGAGGAAGCCGGGTACGGTGCCGGCCGCCCCGGCGTCCGTATCGGCGGTGGAACCGCCCGCGGCCGACCAGCCCTGGCCGCGGGTGTCCATGATCAGGTGTGCGTGACCGGCGGACGCCCAGAGCGTGTTCTCGTGCGCCAGGCCGCGCCCACGCCCGTACCCGAGGAACTCGACCACGCAGCCGAGGGGTTCGGCGGCCCCGGCCGGCAGGTGCAGCCAGCCGTGGACCGGACGTCCGGCGAAACCGGGCAATGTCACATCGTACGTATGGATCTGGGTGAGCCCGGTGTCCACGGGCGCGAACACCGGCTTCGGCACCGGACCTTCGGCGGCGGGCGCCTCGCTCAGGGTGCTCGACCAGAAGGCGTCGAAGCCGTCCGGAACCGGCAGTTCGGGCCGGTAGGCGCGGCAGTCCGCGAGCGAGAGGTCCGTCAACGGCATGGAGGTGCCCTCCTGGGGAGCGCCGGGGTGTGAACACCGGGGTGTGAACGCCGGGCATCGAGACAGAAGACGTCAGATGTCCTGGCGGCACACGGACCCTAGGCAGTCATCGCGATGGCCGTCAAGGGCCCGGCCGGCGGATCACGGGCCGGGGCCGGTGGCACCGGTCCGCGGGTCAGTCCAGGGCGCTGTCGCGGGCGCGGGCCTCGCAGATCCGGCGCCTGACCGGGGCGTAGTGCTCGCCCAGCGCCTTCATGAAACCGGTGATGTCCCCGGCCCGTGCGGCGTCCACGATGTTCTGGTGGGCCACGATCGTCGCCATCTCGTCGGCGTGCGTGAATCCGTCGAGGTGCGGCGCGACGATCGTGTACACGTCCCAGAAGGCCATCGAGAGCTGGCCGATCAGTTCATTGCCGAGCGGTGCCACCAGCAGCGCGTGGAACGCCCGGTCCGCTTCGACGAAGCCGTGCCCGTCCTGGGCGCCGGTCCGGCGCATCGTGGTCACCAGGCCGTCCAGCTTGTCGAGCTGCTCCTCGCTGAGCAGCGAGACGATCCGGTCGGCCATCCCGCGCTCGAAGAGCTCGCGTACGTCGACGAGGTCGGCCATCACCTGGAAGTCGTCGTCGGGGGAGAGCAGTCCGCGGAAGGTCAGGCTCTCCACCAGGGCCGACAGGCTCAGCCTGCCCACGTACGTGCCGTGCCCGTGCCGCACCTCCACGATGTCCAGCGCGGCGAGGATCTTGACCGCCTCGCGGACGCTGGAGCGGCTGGCGCCGAGCGCCTCGCACAGGGCCGGCTCGGTGGGCAGCGGATCCCCGGGGCGAAGGCGCTCTTCGAGGATGTAGCGCTTGATGCCCTCGACCACTTCCTGCCGGAGCAACTGCCGGCCGGGCTTCGCACCGGACATATGTGAACTCCCCACCTCTTGACCCCTCTCGATTGTCCAGCTACGTTCCCACGCTATCAAGGCATCAGACATCTGACGTCTGATGCCCAGGGTTCCTGATCCCCCGCGATCCTGCGTCCCGCCCCCCGTTTCCCCGCCAGATCCCCCTCACGTTCCACCTTCGACGTCCCTGGAGGACCCGTGCCCGAGCTGAGACCAGCCGGTGTCGAGCGCCGCACCTTCCTGCGATACACCGGCACCATCGGTGCCGCAGCCGCCATCACGGCGAGCCTTTCCGCCTGCGGCGGTCCGTCGTCGACCGCCGACGGCTCGGCGGACAAGGGCAGCGACAGCGGTCTGATCGAGGCCGGTCTCTCGTACCCCCTGTCCACCGGTTTCGACCCGATGATCACCTCGGGCGCCACCCCGTACGCCGCCAATATGCACATCTTCGAGGGCCTCGTGGATCTCGATCCGGCAACACTCGTGGCCCGTCCCGCACTTGCCACCGAGCTGCCGAAGAAGATCAACGCCACCACCTACCGGGCGACTCTCCGCAAGGGCGCGACCTTCCACGACGGATCTCCGGTCACCGCCGACGACGTGGTGTTCAGCTTCGAACGCATCCTGGAGCCGAAGAACGCCTCGCTCATGGCGCAGTTCGTGCCCTTCATCGACGCGGTGAAGGCCGTCGACGCCGGCACGGTCGAGTTCAAGCTGAAGTACCCCTTCGCGCTCTTCCCGTCCCGCATCGCCGTGGCCCGGATCGTCCCGAAGGAGATCGTCGAGCCGGACCCCAAGGCGTTCGACGCCAAGCCGGTCGGCTCGGGACCGTACCGGTTCATCGAGGCGACCCGCGAGGACAAGATCGTCTTCGAGGCGTACGACAAGTACAACGGCCCCCACCCGGCCAAGGCGAAGAAGATGATCTGGCGGCTGATGTCCGACCAGTCCGCCCGAGTCAGCGCCATGGAGTCCGGCCGGGTCCAGGCCATCGAGGACGTCCCCTACATCGACGTCAAGCGCCTCGCCGGCGCCTCGAAGACCGAGTCCGTGCAGTCCTTCGGCCTGCTCTTCCTGATGTTCAACACCGCCGACAAGCGGTTCGCCGACAAGCGCGTGCGCCAGGCGCTGCACTACGCACTGGACACCGAGAAGATCATCTCGACGGCGATGGTGGGCAACGCCGCAGCCGCCACCGGGTACGTTCCCGCCACCCACCCCGACTACCACAAGGCCGCCACGGTCTACACCCACGACGTGGCGAAGGCCAAGAAGCTGCTCGCCGACGCGGGCGTCGAGAACCTCTCCTTCACCGTCCTCACCACCGACACCGGCTGGGTCAAGGACATCGCCCCGCTGCTGAAGGAGAGCTGGGAGGCGGCTGGCGTCAAGGTCACCCTCGACATCGCCCAGTCCCCGGCCCAGTACGCCAAGGTCGACAAGGGCGCCTTCGAGGTGCTGGTCGCCCCCGGCGACCCGTCCGTCTTCGGCAACGACGCCGACCTCCTGCTGCGCTGGTTCTACTACGGCTTCTGGCCGGAGAGCCGTTACGGCTGGGGCAGGTCCACGGCGTACAAGAAGGTCAGGCAGACCCTCGACAAGGCTGCCCAGGCCGCCGACGAGACCAAGCGCAAGGAACTGTGGGGCGAGGTCACCGACCTGGTCGCCGACGAGGCCGCGCTCTACCCGATCCTCCACCGCAAGCTGCCCACGGCATGGAACGAGAAGGCCCTCCCCGGCTTCAAGCCGCTGCCCACGACGGGCCTCTCCTTCCTGGACGTCACCCGCGCCTGACCGAAGCGCACAGGTCACCGGTGCCAGGTCACCGGTGCCAGGTCACCGGTGACAGGCCACCTGTGCCAGGTCACCGGTGACAGGCCAGCTGTGGCAGGTCACCGGTGACAGGCCACCTGTGCCAGGCCACCTGTGACATGTCATCGCTGTGACATGTCACCGAGCCGCCGCCCGGCGGACGCCGCACCCGTGACATGTCACAGGTGGCCGACAGACCGGTCCGGCACCCCGCGCCCCGCCCCCTCGTGACGCCCCTCTCGTGACGCCCCCTCGTGGCGCCCCCCCCTCGTGACGCCCCCCGTGCCAGGACCGCCACACCGCCCAACCGCAAGGAACCCGACGATGGTTGCTTTTCTCCGGCTCGCGCTGCGTCGCGTCGCGATGATGCCGGTGATGATCCTCGGCATCGCGCTGCTCGTCTTCGTGGTGCTGCAGTTCTCGCCGGTCGACCCGGCCTTCAACGCGCTCGGGGAGAGCGCCACCCCCGAGGCCCGTGCGGCCTTCGCCGAGGCCAACGGCCTCAACGACCCGCTCCCGGTCAGGTACTTCCACTTCCTCGGCCAACTGCTCCACCTCGACCTCGGGATGACCGTCCCGCCGAGCCAGCCGGTGGCCGACCGGATCACCGCAGCCTTCCCGCTCACCCTCCAACTCACCCTCCTCGGACTGCTCCTCGCGGTCGTGCTGGCGGTGCTGTTCGGAGTGGTCGGCGCGATGTACCGGGACCGCTGGCCCGACCAGCTGTTCCGGGTGGTCTCCATGGCCGGGGTCGCCATCCCGTCCTTCTGGCTCGGGGTGCTTCTCATCCAGCAGTTCGCACTGAACACCCGGATCTTCCCGACCGGCGGCTACACCAATCCGGCCGACTCCTTCAGCGGCTGGCTCACCACCATGGCCCTGCCCGCGATCTCGCTCGCGCTCCCGGTCTCCGCGTCCCTCGCCCGCCTCGTACGGACCTCGATGGTCGCCGAACTCGACCGCGACTACGTACGCACCGCCCGGGGCAACGGCCTCCCGCCGCTGCTGGTGATCCGCTCGGTGCTGCGCAACGCGCTCGTCACGCCGCTGACCGTGCTCGGCATCAAGGTCGGCTACATGCTCAGCGGCGCGGTGGTCATCGAAGCGATCTTCGATCTCCCCGGCATGGGCAAGCTCATCCTCGAAGGTGTCACCGGCGGCGATGTCGCCCTGGTCCAGGGCACCGTACTGACCATCGCCATCGCGTTCCTGGTGGTCAACGTCATCGTCGACCTGCTCTATCTGCTGGTCAACCCGCGCATCAGGACGGTGTGACATGTTCGCCACCGGCCGTCTGGCCAACAAGCTGTCCCGACCGGGCATCGCGTTCCGCTCCCTCCCGGTCACCTCCCGCATCGCCCTCGGCGTACTGATCGTCGTCGTGCTCGGCGCCGTACTCGCCCCACTGTTCACCCAGGACCCGCTGACCACCGGCACCCCGGTGCAGGCACCCGACGGCGCCCACTGGTTCGGCACCGACCGGGCCGGCCGCGACGTCTTCGCCCGCGTCGTGCACGGCTCCCGCTACTCGCTGGTCATCGGCCTCGGCGCGACCGCCGTGGCGCTGATCGCCGGCGCGCTGCTCGGCTCGATCGCCGCCACCTCGCGCAGGCTCGGCGACGAGTCCGTGATGCGGACCCTCGACGTGGTGATGTCGTTCCCGCCGATCGCGCTGGCCGCCGTCCTCGTCGCGGTCTTCGGCACCAGCGTCCCGGTGATCATCTTCACCATCGCCTTCGTCTACACACCGTCGCTGGCCCGCGTGGTCCGCGCCAACGTGCTCGCCCAGTACGGCGAGGACTACGTCGCCGCCGAGAAGGCCATCGGCGCCCGGCGCGGCTACATCGTGCTGCGCCACGTCGCCGTCAACTGCATGGCCCCGGTCATGGTGTTCGCCACCGTCATGGTCGCCGAGGCGATCATCTTCGAGGCCAGCCTCTCCTTCATCGGCGCAGGAGTGCAGGACCCCGACCCCAGCTGGGGCAGCGTCCTCGCCTACGGCCGGCAGATCCTCCTCGCCGGCGGCTGGTGGGCCACCTTCTTCCCCGGCCTCGCCCTGCTGATCACCGTCCTCGCCCTCAACATCCTCTCCGAGGGCCTCACCGACGCCTCCGCCGCGCCCGGCCGCGCCAAGGCCGCCGCCGACCCCACGGGGGCCACCGCCCCCGACCCCACCGGGGCCACCGCCCCCGACCCGCTCGAGGCCGCCGCCACCGCGGACATCGACGCCGCCCTCACCAGGCTCGCCGACCGCATCAACGCCACCGGGCCGGCCATCACTCCGGTACCGGACGACGCCGCCGAACTGCTCGTCGTACGGGACCTGTCGCTCCGCTTCCCCGACCGCTACGGGCAGATCCCCGTCGTCGACTCGCTCGACTTCACCGTCCACGAGGGCGAGACCCTCGGGCTGGTCGGCGAGTCCGGCTGCGGCAAGTCCATCACCAGCCTCGCCGTCATGGGGCTGCTCGCCCGCAACGCCGAGGTCGGCGGCGAGATCCTGTACCGCGGCCGGAACCTCCTGGAACTCGCCCCCAAGGAACGCCGCGCACTGATGGGCCCGGAGATCGCGATGGTCTACCAGGACGCGCTCTCCTCCCTCAACCCCTCCGTCCTCGTCGGCACCCAGCTGAAGCAGCTCACCTCACGCGGCGGTACGAAGACCCCGGCCGAACTCCTGGAACTGGTCGGCCTCGCCCCCGAACGCACCCTGCGCAGCTACCCCCACGAGCTCTCCGGCGGCCAGCGCCAGCGCGTCCTGATCGCCATGGCGCTCTCCCGCGACCCCCGCCTGCTCATCGCCGACGAACCGACCACCGCCCTGGACGTCACCGTCCAGGCCCAGGTCGTCGAACTCCTCGTGGAACTGCGCGACGAACTCGGCTTCGCCATGGTCCTCGTCTCGCACGACCTCGCGCTCGTCGGTGACCTCTCGCACCGCGTCGCCGTGATGTACGCGGGCCGCCTCGCCGAGATCGGCGCCACCCGCTCCGTACTCACCGGCCCCACCCACCACTACAGCCGCGGCCTGCTCGGCTCGGTCGTCTCACTGGAGGCCGGCGCCGACCGGCTGCACCAGATCCGCGGCATCGTCCCCGCGCCCCAGGGCTTCGGAACCGGCTGCCGCTTCGCCACGCGCTGTGACGCCGCCACCGACCTGTGCCGCACCACCGCACCCGAACTCACCGCACGCGACGCCGCGAAGGACCACGGCTTCGCCTGCCACCACCCCGCGACCGCCGCCCAGCTGGAAGGGAGCGCCCTGTGATCAGGATCGACGGCGTCCATGTACGCCACAAGGCACGCAGCGGCGGACTCTTCCGCCGGGACGCCGTGCACGCCCTCACCGACGCCACCCTGGAGGTCCGGCGCGGCGAGATCGTCGGCCTGGTCGGCGAGTCCGGCTGCGGCAAGTCCACCCTGGCCCGGGTACTGACCGGACTGCAGAAGCCCACCGAGGGCGAGGTCCGATTCCACGGCCGCGACCTGTGGGCGATGTCGGCGGCCGAGCGCCGCGACGACTTCGGCTCCGCCGTCGGAGTCGTCTTCCAGGACCCGTCCACGGCCCTCAACCCCCGGCTCACGGTCCGCCGGATCCTCCGCGACCCGCTCGATGTGCACAAGCGGGGCACCCGCGAGGCACGCGAGGCACGCGTCGAAGAGCTCCTGGACCTGGTCGGCCTGCCCGGCCACACCCTCGCCGCCCTTCCCGGACAGCTCTCCGGCGGCCAGCGCCAGCGCGTCGCCATCGCCCGCGCCCTGGCTCTCGAACCGGAACTGATCGTCGCCGACGAACCGACCTCCGCCCTCGACGTCTCCGTACGCGCCCAGGTCCTCAACCTCCTGGTCGACCTGCGCGAACGCCTGGGGCTCGGCATGGTGTTCATCTCGCACGACATCCAGACGGTGCGCTACCTCGCCGACCGCATCGCCGTCCTCTACCTCGGCCGTATCGTCGAGGAGGGGCGGGCAGCCGATGTGGCGGGCGCGCCCGCGCACCCCTATACCGAGGCACTGCTCTCCGCGACCCCGAGCCTGCTGGAGACCACCGAGCGCATCGTGCTCACCGGTCCCGTCCCCTCGGCCACCAACCCGCCGTCCGGCTGCCCGTTCCGCACCCGCTGCTGGAAGGCGGACGACGACTGCGCCACGGCTTTCCCCGCCGCGACGTCCGGCCCGGACGGACACCGCCGGCACTGCGTCCACCCCCAGATCCCCACGTCCCCCGTACCGTCCGCAAGGAGCACCGCATGACTGCCCGGAACCCCCGCTGGACCGGCGTGATCCCGCCCGTCGTCACCCCGCTCACCGCGGACGGCGAGATCGACCGGCCCTCCCTGGAGCGGGTCGTGGGCCATCTGCTCGACGGCGGCGTCAGCGGCCTGTTCGTCCTCGGCAGCTCGGGCGAGACCGCCTACCTCACCCCGGGCCGGCAGGACGAGGTCATCGAGGTCATCACCTCCGCCTGCGCCGGCCAGGTCCCGGTACTCGTCGGAGCGATCGAGACCACCACCGACCGGGCGATCGAGCGGGCCCGCGCCGCCGAAGGACTCGGCGCCGACGCCGTCGTCGCCACCGCCCCCTTCTACACACGCACGCACCCCACCGAGATCGACCGCCACTTCCGCGATATCGCCGCCGCCCTCGACCTGCCGGTCCTGGCGTACGACGTACCGGTCTGCGTACACAGCAAGCTCGATCCGGAACTGCTGCTGCCGCTCGCCGCTGACGGTGTGCTGGCAGGGGTGAAGGACTCCAGCGGCGACGACGGCTCGTTCCGCCGCCTGGCCATCGGGGCCCGTGAACTCCCGGAGTTCTCCGTGCTCACCGGGCATGAACTGGTGGTCGACGCGATGATGCTGGCCGGCGCGGACGGCTCGGTCCCCGGGCTCGGCAACGTGGACCCGCACGGCTACGTACGTCTGCACGAGGCAGCGGTACGGGGCGACTGGGCCGCCGCCGGGGCCGAACAGGACCGCCTGGTCGCGCTCTTCGACATCGTCCGCGCGGCCCGTCCAGGCACGGCGTCCGCCACCGCTGCGGGCCTCGGCGCCTTCAAGACGGCACTGATGCTGCGCGGGATCATCGGGACGAACGCGATGAGCGCGCCGATGCGCCGCCTGGACGTGGCGGAGACCGCCGAGATCGCGGCCTGCCTGGACCGGGCGGGTCTCAGCCGGGTGTGAACCGGCCCGAACGCAGGAAAGCGGTCCGGCGTCACAGCCCCGGCTGCGACGACGAACCGCTGTTCTCAGCTCCGCTGTCTAGCGACTATCCACCGACCGCAGAGGTCAGTCCTTCGAAGCGCGGGTACGACGGACCAGCAGGGTTCCACCGAGCACCATGGCCGCGGCGGCCCCACCGGCCATACCCAGGTTGGCGTCGGCACCGGTGTGCGCCAGCTGCGGCGGCTTGTGGTGCGTGGCCGGACTGTGGTGGTTCGGGTGCTGGTGATGCCACGAGTGCTGGTGGTGGGTGGGCGGCTTGTGGTGCGTCGGGGGCTTGTGGTGGGTGGGCGGCTTGTGGTGCGTGGGAGGGCAGTCCGGGTGGTGGTGGTGCGGAGGCTTGTGCGTCGTCGGCGGCTTGTGCGGCGGGTGGACCGGGGGCTTGTGCGGGGGATGCACCGGCGGCTTGTGCGGCGGGTGCACCGGGGGCTTGTGCGGCGGGTGGACGGGCGGCGGCGGGGTCTCGTGCTCACCGGACTCGTTGCCGCACTTGTTCCCGAACGCCGGGTTCAGTGCACCGATGACATCGACGGTGTTGCCGCACACGTTGACCGGAACGTCCACGGGAACCTGCACGTTGTTGCCGGACAGCACACCGGGGGAGCCGACCGCGCCGCCCTCGGCGCTCGCGCCCTGGCCCCCGGTGCCGGATCCGCCCTTGTTCACGCACTCGTTGCCGAAGACGGGGTTCAGCAGGCCGATCACATTCACCGTGTTGCCGCACAGGTTGACCGGTACATGCACCGGCACCTGCACGTTGTTGCCCGAGCCGACGCCGGGCGAGCCGATGGCCGCTCCGTCGGCGGAGGCATCCGCGAACGCGTATCCGCCGGCTGCGGTCAGGATCCCTGACGCCGCCGCCATCACCAGCAAGCTCTTACTCAAGGCTTTTCGCATTGATTGCCCCTTCTTAGGACATTCCGTGCGAGCTGAACGCTCGCTGTTCATTCATCAGGCCGGTGCGGAGACCGCCGGGAGACCCTCCCGGCGGCGCCCGTGCATGACTCGGCAAGCGGCGGTCACGGAAAGCGCAGAGACCACGAAGAGGCGTTCTTCGTGTGATGAGTCCTGCTTCTGCCGGTCAAGCGCCCGAACCTGCACGCTTGTGTCACTCATAACGAGGAGAAGTTGTTGAGGAAACTCGCAGGGCCGTGGAAATTATGTGACCACCCGAATGGACTATGAGAACGGACCGGTTCCGGCTCCGTGCGGCGTGTTATTGACGCCCGACCCGCCGGGTGGAACGGCTGTTGGAGGCGGGCGGAGCAACGAGGCGGAACGATTCCGTCCGCACCCTTCCGAAGTGCCGTTTCGTACTGCTGTACGTGCCCCCGGGCATTCGGGTGAATGGAGAGAACCAAACGCCCGGTGGCGAGTTGGGCAGGGGGCTCCGGTACGGGGCATCCAGTACGAGAAGGGTTAATCGTGATCAAGAAGGTTCTGGCTACGGGTGCCGTTGCCGCCTCCATCCTCGGTCTGGGCGCGACGCAGGCCATGGCCATCGGCGACGACGGCGGTACGACCTCGGTCAACGGCAACGGAGCCTCGCAGTCGTTCGGCAACGCCGAGACCCACGGTGACGGCAGCCCGCAGTTCGGCCTGGTCCAGGGCAGCCTGAACAAGCCCTGCATCGGCCTGCCGGCCAAGGTCAACGCCGGTTCGCTCATCGGCCTGATCCCGATCGCGGTCCAGGACGTCAACGTGCTGTCCTCGCCGCAGAACCAGCAGTGCACCGAGAACTCCACCCAGGCCAAGGGCGACGAGCCGCTGTCGCACATCCTGGACGGCATCCCGGTGCTCTCCGGCAACGGTGCCGGCAACAGCTGATCCGCAGCTGATCCAGCCGTAACGACAGGCCCGGGCCGCCGGCGTTCCTCCTCCGCGCGGCCCGGGCCTGTTGCTGCCATTCCCCGGAATGGGTGCATCGGATTGTCGGAAGATCGCGCCGGTGATATCGAGTGATCGATGCTGCGTCAATCGGGCGATTTTCTGAGAATCTTCCGGCAGAAGAGTTTCGCCTACGGTCTTAAATCGTTATGAATTGCAGCGGCGGAGTTACGGGTGATGGGTATCGCGCTCGTGCGGCACGAAAGACGTGGCCGCTTCGGACTCCGTCGAAGAAAGGGAACAAAGTGAAGTACACCAAGGTTGCCGCCATTGCCGCCGGAACCCTGATGGCGTTGGGTGTCGCCGCCCCCGCCTTCGCCGACTCGGGTGCCGAGGGTGGCGCCGCACTTTCCCCGGGCGTCATCTCCGGCAACTCCATCCAGATCCCGGTTCACGTCCCGATCAACGCCTGCGGCAACACCGTGGACGTGATCGGTCTGCTCAACCCCGCATTCGGCAACCCCTGCGCCAACGTCTGACCCACGGTCGGACGGGCCGAACGCTCGTGACCGGAAGGCCCCGGATCGCATTTCGATGCGATCCGGGGCCTTCCTTCTTTCTTCCCGGCATTCGATCGGGTGGTCCCGCAGAAAAGGCGACCCCGTCCAGTTGCCGTGTCGCAACCGCATCGTTACCCAGGGCGAAAGCGGCAGATGGCACGGCTAAAGAAGGCTCGTGCGGCGCGGGTGCGCGACCGAACAGATGCCGCTGCAGAAGGGAACCCGAAAGTGAAGTACGCGAAGACTGCTGCGTTCGTTGCCGGTTCCGTGGTTGCTCTCGGAACGGCTGCTCCCGCCTTCGCCGTCACCAACGCCACGGCCCCCAACTTCAGCCTCAACGGAGGCATCAACCAGGTGGTGGAGAGCGCCCCGCAGGCTGTCGACCCGATCGTCGACACGGTCGGCGGCGCCGCGGAGTCGGTGCAGAAGAACGGCACCGTCACCAAGCTGGCGGACCAGGCCACCGGTGCGGCCAAGGGGGCGGCCCCGCTCATCGGCGGGCTGCCGGTCGGCGGCTGACCGACAGCGCCGCGGCAGTTCCCCGCCGGTCCCGGCCTTTCGTATTCCTCCGGTGCTGTGAATTCGGCGAACAACCGAACGTAAAAGCACCGTTCGAGTGAATCGGCACAACCATCCCCGTCGTCGTGAGTTGATCAGGACGCTCCGGACAGGCGGGCAACAGAAAACCCCAGAAGGGCTATTTCATGATCAAGAAGATTATGGCCTCGGCAGCAGTCGCTGCTTCGATCGTCGGCGTCTCCGCCGCGATCGCCCCGCAGGCCATGGCCATCGGCAACGACGGTGGCACGACGTCGGTCAACGGCAACGACGCCATCCAGTCGTACGGCAACTCCGCCACCCACGGCGACATGAGCCCGCAGTTCGCGCTCATCCAGGGCTCGCTCAACAAGCCCTGCATCGCGCTGCCGGCCAAGGCCAACGTCGGCTCGGTCCTCGGGGCCATCCCGATCTCGGTCCAGGACATCAACGTCCTGGCCTCGCCGCAGAACCAGCAGTGCACGGAGAACTCCACCCAGGCCAAGGGTGACGAGGCGCTCTCGCACATCCTGGACGACATCCCGATCCTCTCCGGCAACGGCGCCGGCAACAACTGAGGCCCGTCCCGCTCCGGACGCTCCTCGCCGGCTTCTCCGAACCGGCAGGGGAGCGTGCCGCGGGCAGCTTCGAGCCCGCCTGCAAGCAGTGATCGAATCACCTGTGGGGTCGTCACATCCACACGGCAGCCGTTCTCCGGCCGCCCGGATGTGCCGGCCCCACCCGTGTGTCCGGGGTGCGGCGGCCCCTCGAAGGAGCGGGTGGACTGGGCCGGTTGCCGTAGTGCGGGCAGGCGTCACCCGCCGCACCGGGTAGGTGCCACACATGGACCAGTACGACAGTCAACGCTCCCGTGACCGGCAGCGGCACGCACAGGACGGCACACCCATCTACGACCGGCTGCTCGCCGAGTGGCAGGCGGCCCACGGCAGCCCGGAGCCCGCGCCGCAGGCAGGGCCGGACCGGCCGTGCGCGGGCAGCCGGGTTCCCGCGGCCCGCACCTCCGGCGAGGCCGTCGACGGGTGACCGGACGCCGTCGAACTCTTGCCGGATCGAACCCTTTTGAGTGGTACTGCGGAACCGACGCTTCCGTAGCGGGTTGATCAGTACGTTCCACAACGGGACGCTCCGAAAGGTGAAGCGTGATGAAGAAGATGATGGCCGGCGCAGCAGTGGCCGTGTCCCTGGTCGGTCTGTCCGCGGCCGCGGCCCCCGCGGCCATGGCGATCGGCAATGACGGGGGCACCACGTCGGTCAACGGCAACGGCGCCGTGTCCGAGTTCGGCAACAGCGTGACCCGGGGCGACGGAAGCCCGCAGGTCCAGCTCGTCCAGGGCACGCTGAACAAGGCCTGTGTCGGCCTGCCGCTCAAGGCCAACGCCGGTTCGCTCGTCGGCGTGCTGGTGCCGGTCGCGGTCCAGGACATCGACGTGCTGTCCTCGCCGCAGAACCAACAGTGCGCCGACAACTCCGTCCAGGCCAAGGGCGACGAGCCGCTGTCGCACCTGGTCGACGACATCCCGGTGCTCTCGGGCAACGGCATCGCCAACGACTGACGCACCCCACGTGCGGGCTGCCCGGGGATTCCCCCGCGGCCGCCCGCACCGCGGTGCACAGCAGAATCCGGGGCATCGCCCCAGGGCTCCACGCACAAGGATGCCCACCGCGCCACGGGGGGCGGTGGGCATCCGGCGTTCCGGGAGGGGGCGGTCAGCCCAGGGTGCGTACCGGGACCACGCAGTGGGCGGAGGTGGTGATGACCTCCGGGTCGCCCGCGAAGGACCGCAGCAGCTCCTCGCTCACCGGCCGGCCCGGTGCGCCCTGGGGCCACGGGCGGGTGGCGAACATGGTGTGCACCTCGCCGCGTTGGCCGGCCGCGGCCAGCCACTCGGGCGGGGCGGGGTACTGCGCGGTGAAGTGGGGCAGCGTGAGGACCGCCTGCCCGGCCTGGACGAGCAGCTTCACCGGGAGGCCCGGGTTCTCGGCGGCGTACACCGGACCGCTGCCGACCGGCAGTCCGCTGCGCTCCAGGGACATGCGCATGGCCGCCTCGCCGACGGCGGGGCCGTCCGTGCCGTCTCCCAGCGAGTAGACGAGCAGGAAGGCGACATCGTGGCCGTCGGCGGGGTGTTCGCCGCTCCATCCGATCAGCGTGATGGTGCCCAACTGGGCTTGTGTGAACGTGCCGGTGGCGGTCTGGGGTGAGGTCATGCTCGGCACCATAACGGCCTCGGACCGGTCGTTGTGCATGTGTTTCACCTGATCGAGGGAGATAGTGGGATATCTCCGGTGAAAGCGGCTCGGACCGTCTCCGTGCGGAGCGGTCGGGAGGCGCGTTCGAAGGCTTCGATCAAATGTGTTGAGCCGGCCGATGCGCGCGGGCTATGGTGTCCACTGTTCCGGACGGCGGAGATCAACTCCGGCTGTCGGTCCCGTGCTTGAACCAGGAGGTGAGGACCGTGACGACTGTCACTGTGATGGGCGCTGCCCATAACCCGAAGAGCATCATTCCCACCCCCGTGGTCGCCGGCTGACCTACTCCGCAACTCTGCGCGCCCGTGTGCGCGTTGCCGGGGCCACCCTTTGAAGGGTTTCCCTTGTCTTTCCAGTCCTTCTCCTCTTCTGTTTCGTCTCTTCAGGGCTCGTCCGCGTCGCATCCGCTGTCCCCGTACGGCTGGGACGACGCGTGGGCGGCCGAATTCGCACCGTACGCCGAGCAGGGCCTGCTGCCCGGGCGCGTGGTGCGGGTGGACCGTGGTCAGTGCGATGTCGTCACCCCGCGGGGCACGCTGCGCGCCGACACCGCCTTCGTCGTCCCGCGCGATCCGATGCGGATCGTCTGCACCGGCGACTGGGTCGCGGTCGACCCCGACGGCGACCCGCAGTTCGTACGGACGCTGCTGCCGCGGCGTACCGCCTTCGTCCGCTCGACGTCCTCGCAGCGCTCCGAGGGCCAGGTGCTCGCCACCAATGTGGACCACATCGTCATCTGTCTCTCGCTCGCGGTCGAGTTCGACCTGGGGCGGGTGGAGCGCTTCCTCGCGCTCGCCATGTCCAGCTCCAGCGGTGACGCGCTGCTGGGAGGCGGGGGGCCGGCCGGGGACGGTGCCGCCGAGCCGGTCGTGGTGCTGACCAAGGCCGACCTCGTACCGGACGCCACCACGCTGTCGCACCTCGTCCAGGACATCGAGGGCATCGCGCCCGGGGTGCAGGTGCTGACCGTCAGCTCCGCCACGGGGGAGGGCGTCGATGTCTTCGCCGCCGTCGTCTCGGGCGGTACGAGCGTGCTGCTCGGGGCCTCCGGCGCAGGCAAGTCGACGCTCGCCAACACCCTGCTCGGCCACGACGTGATGGAGGTGCAGGCCGCGCGGGACGTCGACGGCAAGGGCCGGCACACCACCACCACCCGCAATCTGCTGCTCCTGCCCTCCGGGGGCGTGCTGATCGACACCCCCGGGCTGCGCGGGGTCGGGCTCTGGGACGCTGAGGCCGGCGTCGGCCAGGTCTTCTCGGAGATCGAGGAGCTGGCCGAGCAGTGCCGGTTCCACGACTGCGCCCATGAGTCGGAGCCGGGCTGCGCGGTGCTCGCCGCGATCGAGGACGGTTCGCTGCACGAACGGCGCCTCGACAGCTTCCGCAAGCTGATCCGCGAGAACCGGCGCATCGTCGCCAAGACCGACGCCCGGATGCGGTCGGAGATGCTGCGCGACTGGAAGCGCAAGGGCGCCGAGGGCCGGTTCGCCATGGAGGCGAAGCGGGGCCGGGTGCGGTAGACGGTGGCTCCCGGTCCGCGGCCGCCCGTGGTCGCGGACCCGCCGGTCCACGTCCGAAAACCGCCAGTGCGGTACCGGTGGGTGCCGCACACTGGACGGTGTGATGGACGAACTAACCAGGTACGAGGCGGTGAGCAGCCGCGACGCGCGTTTCGACGGGGAGTTCTTCTTCGCCGTCGAGACGACCGGGATCTACTGCCGGCCGAGCTGCCCCGCCGTCACACCCAAGCGGAAGAACGTCCGCTTCTACCCGACCGCGGCCGCCGCGCAGGGCCAGGGCTTCCGGGCCTGCCGGCGCTGCCGGCCGGACGCCGTGCCGGGCTCGGCGGAATGGAATGTGCGGGCCGATGTCGTGGGCCGCGCCATGCGGATGATCGGCGACGGCGTGGTCGACCGGGAGGGCGTGCCCGGTCTCGCGCACCGGCTCGGCTACAGCTCGCGCCAGGTGCAGCGGCAGCTCAACGCCGAGCTGGGCGCCGGCCCCGTCGCGCTCGCGCGTGCCCAGCGGGCCCACACCGCGCGGGTGCTGCTCCAGACGACCGGGCTGCCCGTGACGGAGATCGCCTTCGCGGCGGGCTTCGCCAGTGTGCGCCAGTTCAACGACACGATCCGGCAGATCTACGCCCGTACGCCGAGCGCGCTGCGGGCCGAGGCCGGGACGGGGCTGGGGGCGGCGGTCCGGGAGGCGCGCACCACCGGGATCCCGCTGCGGCTGGCCCACCGGGGCCCGTACGCGGCCCGCGAGGTCTTCGACCTCCTGGCCGGTGAGCCGGTCGCGCGGATCGAGGAGGTCAGCGGTGCGACGGGTGCCCGTACCTACCGGCGCACCCTGCGGCTTCCGTACGGTACGGGCATCGTGGCCGTCGACGAGCGGTCCGCCGGGGCCTGGCTCGATGCCCGGATCCACCTCACGGACCTGCGGGACCTGACGACGGCCGTCCAGCGGCTGCGGCGCCTGTTCGATCTGGACGCCGATCCGTACGCCGTCGACGAGCGGCTCGGCGCCGACCCGCTGCTCGCTCCGGGCGTCGCCGCACGCCCAGGGCTGCGTTCGCCGGGCGCCGCGGATCCGGATGAGTTCGCCGTACGGACGCTGGTGGGGCGGGCGGAGTCGGAGCGGCTGGTGGAGGCGTACGGGAAGGTGCTGGACGTGCCGTGCGGCGGGCTGACGCATGTGTTCCCCGAGCCCGGGGCGCTGGCCGGTGCGGCGGGCGGCCCGGAGCTGCGGGCGCTGGCGGCCGCGCTCGCCGACGGGGACGTACGGCTGGACGCCGGGGCCGACCGGGACGAGGCCGAGCAGGCGCTGCTGCGGCTGCCGGGGATCGGCCCGGCAGCCGCGGCGCTCATCAGGATGCGTGCGCTCGGTGACCCGGATGTGGATCCGGAGGGCCGGCCCGGGACGGACCGGTGGCGGCCCTGGCGTTCGTACGCGGTGCGTCACCTGGGTCTGCTGTGAGCGGGCCTACGCGGGCAGCCCCCAGCGCGGTGCGGGGGCGTTCGCCGTCACCGGGCGGATGGTCAGGTCCGGGCGGTCGCCCCGCGCCGTGATCAGGGCCGAGTCGCCCTTGCGCAGGCGGATGCGTACCGTGCCGTCGGCCGTCGTTTCGTGGTCCAGCGGACGTCCGTGCCGGTCGCGGATCTCCACCGGGCCGTCGATGCCATGGCGTACGACGCAGGGGGCGCCGGCCTCGCTGGTCAGCCGCACCCAGCGGGTCCGGCCCTCCTGGCGTACCGCACTGAGCAGGAACGCGCCCTGGGTCCGGAAGTCGTGCACGGTCAGTTCCCGCCAGTCGGCGGGGAGCGCCGGGAAGACCCTGATCGTGTCGCCCCACGACTGGCAGACCATGTCGTGCAGGGACTGGGCCGCCGAGAGCGGGGTCTCGATGACGGGGCCCGACTCCTTGTACATGGTGTTCGCCTGGATGAAGCGGTTCATCAGCTCGCCCAGGTACTTCAGCGCGTCCTCGCCCTTGCCGAGCAGCGCGGACATCGACGCGGCGCCGGTGAACGTATAGCCCTGGAGGGCGCCTTCGAAGCCCACCCAGTGGGCGAGGGACTTCTCGATCAGGGCGCGCTCGTCGGCCGTCGCGCCGGTCAGCTCGTACAGCGGGTACACCGCGAGCATGTGCGAGTAGTGGCGGTGCGACTTCGCGAACGGCACCCCGGCGCCGATCATGAACCCGTTGGCATCGACCGGGTACGGCGCCAGCCTGGCGAGGACCTCCTGCCAGCGGGCGGTCAGCGGGTCGCGGACGCCGAGCCGGCCGGCCGATTCGAGCAGGGTGCGGCAGCCCCAGCGCAGCAGCATCAGGTCGTAGTTGCAGTCCGGGGCGTTGACTCCGTACTCGGGGGAGAACGTCGCCGGCAGGTGCAGCTTTCCGTCCGTGCCGGGTGTGAGGAAGTGCAGGTAGTAGTTGACGGCCTTGCGCAGCAGCGGGAAGAGCGTGTCGCGCAGGATCGACTCGTCCATGGTGTGGCGGTAGGAGAGCCAGACGTTGTGCAGCGCCCAGGTCAGATTGCCGACCTCGGGGGTGGGCGGGTCCTGGCCGGGGATGCCGACCCCGTAGCCGCCGTCGGTCACCGAGGCACCGTTGACCAGCTGGGGGTCGGTGGTCCGGGGGATGCCGGCCGAGTCGGCCCGGTAGGGGGCGGCGACCTCGCGCGAGAGCTGGTCCCGGAATTCGCTCAGGGCCCGGGTGACGGCGTCCAGTTCGAGGTGGTTGGAGCCGTGGATCAGCCAGTACTCCAGCTGGACGTTGAGGTTCCACCAGGTGTTGGGCCAGGGCGTGGGCTCCAGCCAGGGGCCGGAGGTGGCCATCACCGGGGCGTCCTTGCGGGCCGCCGACGCGGTCTTGTAGAGCTGGATCCAGTAGAAGCGCTGCAACCGGGCGTCGGGCAGGGAAAGGAAGCTCTTGCGGTAGAACCGGTCCCACCAGGTGCGGTGGGGTGCGGCGAGCGGACCGTACGGGAGCGCGGAAGCGGTCCTGACGGTGCGCAGCGCACGGCCACGGGCCGTTGCCGTGGGGTGGGAGTGCGCGACCGTGACGTACAGGGTGCGGACCGTGGCCCTGGTGCGTTCGCGCCAGGCGGTGACGTGCTCGCCGCCCGCGAGCAGCGGCTGGACGGCGGCGGTGGTGTCGCCGTGCTGTTCGGTCACGGCGGGCGGGTTGCCGGTGTAGCCGTCCGGGACCGGCTTGAAGGCGGCACGCGGGCTGATCGCCTCGGCGGGGTGGAAGACCCAGCGGAAGTCCTGTTCGCCCGTGCTCGGGGTGATCTCCACGGCGAGCAGATCGCTGGTGGAGTGGACGAAGGCGCGGAGCTCCAGGGTGCCCGCGGTCGTGGTGATCGTTCCTTCGAGCTCGGCGGTGCGCAGCCGCATCCACCACTCGATGCCCGTGATGTCGCCCACCGGTTCCAGGGTGAAGTGGCCGATGGGGAGGCGGGCGAGGCCGAAGAGCGAACCGAACTCGGGGCGGTGGTCCTGGACCTCGGAGTGCTGGACGTTGAAGCGGACGGCCCGGGTGGTGGCGCCGGGTTCCGCGTAGATGCCGGAGCCGAGGCGGCCGTTGCCCAGGTACGGGCCCTCGTACCAGGTCCTCGGCAGCTTCTGCCAGAGCAAGTCGGCGTCGTCGAGGACCGTGCGCCAGTTGTCGCCGGGGGAGTGCACGGTGGTGGGGGCCGGAGCGGCGGGGGAGGCCGGGGCGGCGGCGAGGGCGGGGACGGGGGTGCCGGCCGCCACCAGCGCGCCGCCGATCG
>NZ_ML123049.1:556854-606409 GCF_003846175.1 Streptomyces sp. ADI95-17
GGGAGGGGTCCGGTGCTGTGGACAAGGCTTCTCCTGGCGACTCGTACGCAGGCGCTTCAATTCATCCGAGCTATTCCCTCAGGGAAGGTAGGCGCGGGCCATTGCTGCGTCAATGGAGCAGGAGAGATCCGATGTGTTTCTGAGTATCTGGACACCGTCCAGCGGGATGTCGCCAGGGCGGGAGGTGATCAGCCCCAGATCACCGCGCCGAGCCAGGCTCCCGCCACCAGCAGACACGCGAAGAGCTCGACGAGTACCGAATAGCCGGTCGCCCGCATCACCGAGCGCACCGATGTCCACCCCGCCCCGTGGCTGCCGAGCCGCAGCCGCTCCGCCCCGTAGATGGTCCCCACGTATCCGGCGACCGCACCGATCACCGGCACCACGAAGAAGCCCACGATCGCGCCGATTCCGCCGAGCATCAGGGTCTTGCGCGGCGCCCCCGTCTCGCGCGGGCGGCGCGGCGGCAGCAGCGGCTTCAGCGCCTGGTTCAACACCAGCAGCGCGGTGGCTCCGATGAGTACGCCCCAGGCGACCGGCGTCATGTCGGTCAGCGCCCACCACAGCACGGCGGCCCAGACGATCGCCTGCCCGGGCGCCCCCGGCACCAGCACGCCCAGCAGGCCGAGGAGCATGACGAGGCCGACGGCGACGAGTTGCCACACACTCATCTCACCAGCCTGCCGGAGTCCGGCCGGTCCCGCCCGTCAGCGCACCCGGGGGCAGCGGCCGTCGGCGCAGCTCAGGGCTGTGTCGGAGCGGTAGCGCTGCGCAGCCGGCCGCTGTGCCGGACCGTTCAGAACCGTGGGGTGCGGGCGACCCAGCCCCGCTCGTAGGCGTGCCAGCCCAGCTGCAGCCGGGTCGACACGCCGGTCAGCTCCATCAGGCCCTTCACCCGTCGCTGTACGGTCCGCAGCCCCAGCTCCAGCTGTTTCGCCACGCTCGCGTCCGTCAGTCCGGCCAGCAGCAGCGACAGGATCTCCAGATCCGTCGGATCGGGCCCCGTCGCCGCGTCCTGGGGCTGATTGCTCTCGCCCAGTCTGAGCGGCATCGCCTCGCGCCACACCGCCTCGAAGAGCCCCATCAGCGACTCCAGCAGCCCGGAGGCATGGACCACCAGCGCGGCGGGCTCGGCGCCGCGTCCGGTCAGCGGCACCATCGCCAGCGAGCCGTCGGCGACGACCAGCTTGGTCGGCACCCGGTCGATCACCCGGCACTGCTCGTCCCGGCTCAGCGCCGCCGACAGCTCCATGATCCCGGACGGCAGCGAGAGCAGCTCGCGCTCGACCACCACCCGGTAGGACACCCCGCGCGTCGCGGCCCGCTCCTCCGCCTCGTTCTCCATCCCGCTGACCGCGATCGGCTTCCCGGTGACCAGGGCGCACACCTCGCTCGCCGCACCGAGCTGCAACTGGTGGAAGCGGTGCGAGACCGCGCTCGCCCCGGTCACCACCTCGACCAGATCGTGCACGGCCGGCTCGGCAGCCTCCGCCCGGTACTCCTCGGCGAGCAACGCCGCCGCCAGCTCCGCCTGCTCCAGCTCATGGCGCTGCTGGGTCAGCAGCGCCCCGAGCGCCACACCCGGCGGAGCCGCCACCCAACGCCCCGTGCGCGCCGACGCCTGCGCGGCCAGACCGTGCTGCTCCAGTCTGCGCAGGGCCCGCTCGGTGTCCGGCTCCGGAAGCGCCAGCCGGTGCGCGAGGTCGGCGACCTCCGCGGCCCCCACCGCCACGAGCGCTCGGTACGCCGACTCCTGTATCTCGTCGAGCCCTATGGCTCCCAGCATCCCCGGACCCCTCCCGGACGGATCGATTCCGCACGATGTCGCTGTCGCCGGGCGTCCGTCCATGGCGGAAAGCGGCCACGGCGTAAACCCGCCGTGTACATCATCCCTTTATCGCTCGTCGCTCTGCCAATGTGGCGCCACCGAAGTACCAACAACCTCCGGAAGACTGCGGTTTGCGCGGATTGGTTCCGGATTCATTTGGGGAGAGCGATGCGTCCGATATCGCGCACGGCACTGGGGGCGGCCACCGCCGCCGTCCTGGCCGTCACCGCGATCGCACCGTCCGCGGCACAGCCGCAGGACGAGGCGACGGGGAAGAGACCACTGACCGGCAGCGCCGCCGCCGACGCCAAGCAGGCCGAGCCCGTCACCGTGACGCTGGTGACCGGCGACAAGGTCCTGGTGAGCACGGACAGTTCGGGGGCCGCGTCGGTCACCGCACTGCCCCGCGAGGACGGGACCGTACCGCTCCTCCAGACCAGGCAGTCGGGCAAGAACCTCTACGCCTACCCCGACACCGCCGTCGCCGCGCTGGCCGCGGGCAAGGTCGACGAGGAACTCTTCAACGTCACCGGCCTCATCCGGCAGGGCTACGACGACGGGCACACCAAGTCGCTGCCGCTGATCGCGGTCTACGGCAAGGACCGGGCCCGCTCCACGTTCGCCACCCCGCGCGGCGCGAAGCGCGGACTCGCGCTCGACGCCATCGACGGTGTCGCGCTCAAGGCGGACAAGGAGAAGGCCGCCGACTTCTGGGCGGACGTCACCCGCGGCGCCCGCTCCTTCTCGGCCTCCGGCATGAAGAAGCTCTGGCTCGACCGCAAGGTTCAGGCCACCCTCGACAAGTCGACCAAGCAGGTCGGTGCCGACCTCGCCTGGGCCGCCGGATACGACGGCAAGGGCACCAAGGTCGCCGTCCTGGACACCGGTGTCGACGCCGAACACCCCGACCTCAAGGGCCGGGTCGCCGCCTCGGAGAACTTCACCGACTCCGACTCCACCGACGACCGGCAGGGTCACGGCACCCACACCATCTCCACCGTCGGCGGCACCGGCGCGGCCAGCGGAGGCAAGAAGAAGGGCGTCGCCCCCGGCGCCGACCTGCTCGCGGGCAAGGTCCTCAACGACAGCGGCTCCGGCGCCGAGTCCTGGATCATCGCCGGCATGCAGTGGGCTGTCGACCAGAAGGCCGACGTCGTCTCCATGAGCCTCGGCAGCCCGGAACCGACCGACTGCACCGACCCGATGAGCGTCGCCGCCGAGGAACTCGCGCAGAACAAGGGCACCTTGTTCGTGATCGCGGCCGGCAACGCGGGCCCGACGCTGAACACCGTCTCCTCGCCCGGCTGCGCCCCGAGCGTGCTGACCGTCGGCGCCGTCGACCGCGACGACACCACGGCCCGGTTCTCCAGCCGCGGCCCCGTGATCGGATCGCACACCCTCAAGCCCGAGATCACCGCCCCCGGTGTCAACATCTCGGCCGCCGCGGCAGGTGGCCGCGGCCTCTACGCGTACCAGTCGATGTCCGGTACGTCGATGGCCACCCCGCATGTCGCGGGCGCCGCGGCCATCGTGAAGCAGCGTCACCCGGACTGGACCGCCCAGCAGATCAAGGCGGCCCTCGTTTCGTCCGCGAAGAGCGACATCCCCGGTGACGTACGCGAGACCGGCGGCGGCCGCCTCGACGTCAAGGCCGCCATCGACACCACCGTCGTCGGCGCCCCCGCCGTCCAGGGCGGCACCTTCAACTGGCCGCAGGACCGGTCCGACCGCACCACGGTCGACGTCCCGTACACCAACTCCGGCACCAAGCCGGTGAAGCTGTCGCTGAAGGTCCAGGGCGTCACCGGCAACGACGGCTCGGCCGTCCGCTCCTCGGTGGCGAAGCTCGACGCGAGCACCGTCACGGTCCCGGCCGGAGCCACCGTCAAGGTCCCGCTGCAGATCGACCCGACGGCGAAGCTGAAGGCCGCCCAGTACGGTGACGTCACCGGACGCGTGCTGGCCACCGGCCCCGGCGGCGCCAAGGTCTCCACCCCGTTCTCGCTGTACGTCGGGGCCGAGACCGTCACCCTGCGGGTCAAGCTCGTCGACCGTGCCGGCAAGCCCGCCGCCGGCTCCTCCTCGCTGGACCTCATCGGCACCGACGACGCCAGCGGCGAGCGCCGTTTCAACGAGGGTGCCACCGACCAGGTCTACCAGGTGCGCCCCGGGGCGTACTTCGTGTCCAGCTTCGTCACCACGTCCGACCCGAAGGACGTCACAGGCGGTCTGGAGGAGTCCGTCGCCTACCTCGCGCGGCCGCAGCTGAACGTCACCAAGGACACCACCGTGGTCCTGGACGCCCGCAAGGCCCACCGCATCCAGGTGAAGACCGAGGACCGCGCCTCCGAGAACCGTTCCACGACGCTCGCGTTCGGCCGCAGCTGGGACGATGTCTGGCTGCACTCGGGCTCCATCACCGCCGGTTCCGACGTCGAGAACTACCTGGCCGACGTGCAGGGCCGGGCGAACGACGGCGACTTCGAGTTCGGCAGCTTCTGGCGCGCGTACGCCCCGCAGATCGAGAAGCTGTCGGTCGTCGGCGGCGCCGAACTGCACCCGCGTACGGCGAGCACCGGTTCCGTCAACCTCGACGGTACGGGCGAGGCCGCACTCGTCGACGCCGGCACGGGTACCCCCGACGAGCTGAAGGCCGCGGGCGTCGCCGGAAAGATCGCCCTGGTCGAGGTCGGTGACGACAACAGCAACGTGTACGTCCAGGCCCGCGACGCCAAGGCCGCGGGCGCGAAGGCCGTCATCGCCCACCGCCCCTCCGCGGGACCGTGGCACGCGTCCGTCGGCTACGCCCAGGCGCCGGTGCCCGCGCTCGGCATCGAGGCCGACGAAGCCGCAGCGCTGAAGGCCGCCCTGGCCGACGGCCCGGTCAAGCTGCGCTGGAAGGCCACCGCCGTCAGCCCGTTCGTCTACAACCTGGCGTTCCCCGAGACCGGCCCGGTCACCTCGGACCGCACCTACAAGGTCCGCGACACCAAGCTCGGCAAGGTCACCGCCAACTACGAGGCGATGGGCGTCGCTGCCGACTACGTCGACACGATGATCATCAACCGGCCGTACGGCGGTGCCTTCTCCGCGGTCAGCGACGTGGTCGCCGCCCCCAGCAAGCGCACCGAGTACTACTCGGCGGGCGACACCGCCTGGGTGCGGTACCTCTCCTCCAGCTTCCCCTGGGGCGAGCTGATGGTCGACCAGCCGCGCACCTACAAGGCGGGCTCGAAGCGCACGGAGAACTGGTACCGGGGCATCCCGGCCCCCGCCGCCCCGCGCGACGCCGCCGGCAAGCTCCAGCTCGCCGCCGAGCGTCAGGACAACCTGATCGGCGTCGCCCCGGGCTTCTGGAGCGACAGCGAGCACGCCGGTCTCCAGGGCTCCTTCGGTGACATGGGCAACATGCGCCTGAGCAGCGGTGGCAAGGTGATCGACGAGACCGGCTGGCCGTCCGGGGTGTTCACCGTCCCGGCGGAGGACGCCGCGTACGAGCTCACCATGATGACCACGAGGACCGGACAGCCCGCCGCCGTCTGGAAGCGGTCCACCCGCACCGAGACCACCTGGAAGTTCCGTTCGAAGCGGGACGAGAACGTCTACTCCCAGGGGATCCCGCTGCTCTTCCCGGGCTACGACCTGGACACGGACGGGCTCAAGACCCTCGCGGCGAAGGACGGTCAGAAGATCGGCCTGAGCGTCAGCGGCCACGCCGGCTACACGCCCGGCAAGCTGGTCGCCGCCAAGGTCTCGTACTCGTACGACGGCGGGGAGACCTGGAACGACGCCACCACCGCACAGCAGGGCGGCCGTTGGACCGCGACCGTGAACCACGCGGGCGCGGCCGGCAAGCCGGTCACCCTGAAGACCGAACTGACGGACGCCAACGGCAACTCCGTCATCCAGACCGTGAACGACGCGTACGCCGTGCGTTGATCACGAACTGACCGGTCCGCCGGGCGTCCTTCCCGTGGGGGGTGGGGCCGCCCGGCGGACCCATGTTCGCGGCCACTATTTCCGGATGACCCGTTTTCGTACGGCCCTCGCGGTCGACAATAAGGACATGAGTCAGCAGGGGGAGAAACCCGCCGCCAACGAGGACGACTGGTGGCGCAGGCTGTACGACGAGAACGCCCGGGACACCGGGACGAGCGACGCGGCCGACAGTCTCGACGACCGCTTCGACTCGGCATCGGACGCGGTGAGTCCGGGCGCGGTGAGTCCGGTCGGGGGCGGGGTCGAGGGCGGAGGTGGGGCCGGGGGCGGGGCTTCAGGAGAGGGGTTTGATGGTGGGCCCGATGGAGGGTACGTCGGTGGGTACGTCGGTGGAGCCGATGGTGGGTTCGGCAGCGGGTCCGTTGGTGGAGCCGGCGGGGGTGCGGGGACGCCTTCCGAGGTGATGCCCGAGGTGGATCCGGTGGTGGTGTCCCGGCCGGTGCGGGAGGAGACCTTGCGGGAGCGCGCTCCGTGGGAGCCGCCTGCCGCGACCGTGGGCGGGCCGGGGGTGGCCACGGCCGGCCCGACGCGGCCGCGTACCTTCGCCGCCCCGCCGATTCCCGTGGAACCGCCGCTGCCTTCGCTTCCGCCTTCGCTTCCGCGTCAGCCTGTGCCTGAGACCGAGCCTGTGCAGGCCGTGGAGCGGCCGCCGGCCGCGCCGCCTCCGCCTTCGGTGCCGCCTCTGCCCAAGCGGCCGGTGGCCCAGAAGCCCTCCGCCCCACCGCCACCCGCTGCCGCGCCCATCACACCCGACGCATCTGTCATATCCATCGCATCTGTCACACCCGCGCAGGAGGCGGAGCGCGAATCCGGCCCCGCTGTCCGTCCCGTGATCGGCCATGTGGGTGACCGGCCGCCCACCTACGACCCCGAGCCCACCGCGCTGCCCGCAGCCGTCCCGCAGGAGCTGGACGGCCTGGTCGCCGACACCGTGCTCGACGGTGCCCGCTACGGCACGTACACCCTGCGCGCCGCCTCCGTGCGCGGGGACTCCGCGCGGTTCCGCGGCGAACCCCGCCGCGACGCGCTGCTCACGGCGCGCTTCGGCACCGACGAACGCGCCCTGGTCCTGGTCGCCGTCGCCACCGGGGCCCGCGCCGCCGACTCGGCACACCTGGCGGCGGCCGACGCCTGCCGCTGGATCGGCGCAGCGGTCGGCCGCAGCCACGCCCGGCTCTCCGAGGACATAAGGGCGGGCCGCCGCGGGGACCTCAAGTCCGGGCTGAACCGCCTCACCGACCGCACGTACGGCAAGCTGCGTGCCCGTGCCGCCGAGCTGGGGGTGGAGCCGCAGCAGTACACGGCGGGGCTGCGCTGCCTCCTGCTGCCGGCGGATCCGGACTGCCGTACACGGGTCTTCTTCGGCGTCGGGGCCGGTGGCCTCTTCCGGCTGCGCGACGGAGTCTGGCACGACCTCGAACCGGAGATCCCGGCAGTCGGGGACGCCGGGAAAGCCGAGTCCTCACCCGAACCGCCCGAACCGGCCGATCCTGCCGACCCGCCCGCAGAACCGTTCCGCTTCCGGGGCTCCGTGGCCCGGACGGGAGACGCCCTGCTGCTGTGCGGTCCCGGGCTGGCCGAACCGATGCGCGGCGAGCCCGCCCTGGCCGAGGAGCTCGCCGCACGCTGGACGACCGAGGAGGCGCCTGGGCTCGTGGCCTTCCTCGCGGACATCCAGCTCCGGGTGAAGGGGTACTCCGACGACCGTACGGGTGTGGGCGTCTGGGAGGCGTAACCGCGTGCGCCATGGGTTGATGGATGCGGAGTCCGGAAGCCGAAGCGCGGAAAGGGTACGCACCCATGGCCAAGCAGAATGTGTCGGAGCAGTTCGTCGACATCCTCGTCCGGGCGGGCGTCAGGCGTATGTACGGTGTCGTGGGCGACAGCCTCAACCCGGTCGTCGACGCCATCCGCCGCAACCGGGCCATCGACTGGATCCAGGTCAGGCACGAGGAGACCGCCGCTTTCGCCGCCGGCGCGGAGGCCCAGGTCACGGGCTCGCTGGCGGCCTGCGCGGGATCCTGCGGCCCCGGCAATCTGCACCTCATCAACGGCCTCTACGACGCGCACCGCTCCATGGCCCCGGTGCTCGCCCTCGCCTCGCACATCCCGTCGAGCGAGATCGGACTCGGCTACTTCCAGGAGACCCACCCGGAACTGCTCTTCCAGGAGTGCAGCCACTACAACGAGATGATCTCCAACCCGCAGCAGATGCCCCGGCTGCTCCAGACCGCCATCCAGCACGCGATCGGGCGGGGCGGGGTCAGCGTCGTCACGATGCCGGGTGACATTGCATCGCAGCCGGCCCCGGAGAAGTCCATCGAGCACGCGCTGGTCACCTCACGGCCGACGGTCCGGCCCGGCGACGAGGAGATCGACAAGCTCCGCCGGATGGTCGACGAGGCGAAGCGTGTGACATTGTTCTGCGGCAGTGGCACGGCGGGTGCCCACGCCGAGGTGATGGAGTTCGCCGAACGGGTGAAGTCCCCGGTCGGGCACGCGCTGCGCGGCAAGGAGTGGATCCAGTACGACAACCCGTACGACGTCGGCATGAGCGGTCTGCTCGGCTACGGCGCCGCCTACGAGGCGACCAACGAGTGCGACCTCCTGATCCTGCTCGGCACCGACTTCCCGTACAACGCCTTCCTCCCGACCGATGTGAAGATCGTCCAGGTCGATGTGCGCCCCGAGCACCTGGGCCGCCGCTCCAAGCTGGATCTGGCGGTCTGGGGCGATGTCCGCGAGACCCTGCGCTGTCTGACGCCGCAGGTGAAGGAGAAGACCGACCGCAAGTTCCTCGACCGGATGCTGAAGAAGCACGCCGAGGCACTGGAGGGCGTGGTCAAGGCGTACACCCGCAAGGTCGAGAAGCACATCCCGATCCATCCGGAGTACGTCGCATCGGTGCTGGACGAACTGGCCGACGACGACGCCGTGTTCACCGTCGACACCGGAATGTGCAATGTGTGGGCCGCGCGATACCTCACCCCCAACGGCAAGCGCCGCGTCATCGGATCGTTCAGCCACGGCTCGATGGCCAACGCACTCCCGCAGGCCATCGGCGCCCAGTTCACCGACCGGAACCGCCAGGTGGTCTCGATGTCCGGCGACGGCGGATTCACCATGCTGATGGGCGACTTCCTGACCCTGGTGCAGTACGACCTGCCGGTGAAGGTCGTGCTGTTCAACAACTCCTCGCTCGGCATGGTCGAGCTGGAGATGCTGGTCGCGGGCCTGCCGTCGTTCGGTACGGCCAACAAGAACCCGGACTTCGCCGCGGTCGCCCGAGCGTGCGGGGCGTACGGCGTGCGGGTGGAGAAGCCCAAGCAGCTCGAAGGTGCCCTCAAGGAAGCCTTCAAGCACAAGGGCCCCGCACTCGTCGATGTCGTCACCGACCCCAACGCCCTCTCCATCCCGCCGAAGATCAGCGCCGAGATGGTGACCGGCTTCGCGCTCTCCGCCAGCAAGATCGTGCTGGACGGGGGAGTGGGCCGGATGGTCCAGATGGCCCGCTCCAACCTGCGCAACGTGCCCCGCCCCTGAGCGAGGCCCGGGACAGGGCGGGCCGGTGTCCGGCAACCGTCACGCCGGGGTCAGGCGCAGCGTCAGGATCTGGAACGGCCGAAGCGACAGTACGAGACCGTGCTCGTCGGTGTCCGCATCGTGCAACGGCCGTTCCAGCAGGTCGGTGACCTGGGCCCGCACGACGGGGAACCCGACCCGCAGTGTGGTGCCGGCGCGGCCGCCCGCCGACTCGTAGAGCCGCACGATCACATCGCCGCCGCGGTCCTCGGCGAGCTTCACCGACTCCACCGTGACCGCCGGATGCCCGGTGTCGACCAACGAAGGCAGTACCGGCGCCACCGCCGCCCGCAGTGGCAGATTGAGCGCGAGCCCCTCGCGTACCGCGTCGGTGATCCCGCCGCCCGGCGCCAGCGCGTACCTGAACCGGTGCCGGCCGAGGTCGGTCTCCGGGGCGGGGCTGTGCGGGGCGCGCAGCAGCGTCAGCCGTACGGTCGTGCCGAGGCCCGAAGGGTGGGGGGTCCGGGTCACGTCGTGTCCGTACGTCGAGTCGTTGAGCAATGTCACGCCGTACCCCGGCTCGGCGACCCGCAGCCAGCGGTGGGCGCAGATCTCGAAACGGGCGGCGTCCCAGCCGGTGTTGTCGTGCGTGGGGCGGTGGACATGGCCGAACTGGATCTCGGAGGTGGACCGTTCGGCGTGCACATCGAGCGGGAAAGCCGCCTTGAGGACCTTCTCCGACTCCCGCCAGTCGACCTCGGTACCGATGTCGATCCGACGGCTGCCGGCGCTCAGCCGGATCTCCTGTGTGACATGTGACTGCCCGAAGGACCGCCGGACGCGGACCGCGGCCCGCAACGGCCCTTCCTCCACCAGCTCGACGGAGTCGGCATCGGTGAGATCGGTCCGGGTGCGGCGGTAGTGCCGGTCGATGTCCCAGGCGTCCCAGTGGTTGGGGTGGTCCGGGTGCAGTTGGAGAAGGTTGGCCCGGTGGCCGGGGACGAGGACGTCCCGCCCCGCGCCGAGGTCGCGGACGGCGGCGATCAGCCCGTCGGCGTCGACCACCAACCGCAGCAGCCCGTTGTCGAGCACGAGACCCCCGTCCGCGGAACCGGTCGCGGAGACGGGGTGCTCCGGCGCCGCCGAGCCGTTCAGCGGACCCGTGCCGAGCCCTGGTGCGTCGGCGGGCACCACCGTACGGCCGCCGGCCAGGTGCTGCACCTGCGCGCCGGACGGCAGCACCGCGCTCGCCTCCTGGTCCAGCTCGACCACCTGGCGGCGGTGGTACGGGGACGAGTTGAGCGCCACCAGCCCCTTGGCCCCGCGCAGTGCGGCCACCGCGTCCGCCACCAGATCCGCCAGTTCCGCTCGCACCCGCTCGTAGGTCTCGCGGGCCTCGCGGTGCACCCAGGCGATCGACGAGCCGGGCAGGATGTCATGGAACTGGTGCAGCAGGACCGTCTTCCACAGCCGGTCCAACGCCTCGTACGGGTAGTGGTAGCGGTGTCCGGGGCTGCGCAGGGCTGCCGTCGTCGCCCACAACTCGGCCTCGCGGAGCAGGTGTTCGCTGCGTCGGTTGCCCTGTTTGGTCTTGGCCTGGGTGGTGTACGTGGCCCGGTGCAGTTCCAGGTACAGCTCGCCCGACCAGACCGGAGCCTGTGCCCCGTACTCCTCCTCGGCCGCCGCGAAGAACGCCGCCGGCCGCTCGATGGTGACCCTGGGGGAGCCCTCCAGGTTCCGGAGCCGGCGCGCCTTCTCCAGCATCTCGCGGGTGGGGCCGCCCCCGCCGTCACCCCAGCCGAACGGGACGAGGGAGCGGGTGGCCGGTCCCTTCTCCGCGAAGTTCCGTTCGGCATGGGCGAGTTCGCTGCCGTGGAACTGCGCGTTGTAGGTGTCCACGGGCGGGAAATGGGTGAAGACCCTGGTCCCGTCGATGCCCTCCCACCAGAAGGTGTGATGTGGCATTTTATTGCTCTGGTTCCAGGACAGCTTCTGCGTCAGGAACCATTTCACCCCTGCGAGCCGGGCCAGCTGCGGGAAGGCCGCCGTGTAGCCGAAGGTGTCCGGCAGCCAGATCTCCTCGGTCTCCACTCCCAGCTCCTGCCGGAAGAACCGCTTGCCGTGCACGAGCTGCCGGGCCAGTGCCTCGCCACCGGGCATATTGGCATCGGACTCCACCCACATCGACCCGACGGGCGCCCACTGTCCCTCGGCCACGGCCTGCTTGATGCGCTCCCAGATGTGCGGCTGGTGCTCCTTCACCCAGGCGTACTGCTGGGCCTGCGAGGCCGCGAAGACCAGCTCCGGATAGTCCCGGGCCAGCGCGGTGACATTGGCGAAGGTGCGCGACGCCTTGCGCACCGTCTCGCGCAGCGGCCACAGCCACGCCGAGTCGATGTGCGCATGACCGGCGGCCGAGATCCGGTGCGCGCTCGCCTCGGCCGGACGGGACAGCACTTCGGCCAGCTGCTCCCGGCCGGCCCGCGCCGTTCCCGCCACGTCGTGCAGATCCAGCGCGTCCAGCATGCGTTCCAGAGCGCGCAGGATCTCGTGCCGCCGGGAGCGTTCGACGGGGAGTTCCCGCATCAGTTCGGAGAGCACCTCGATGTCCAGGACCAGATGCCAGACCTCCTCGTCCAGCACCGCCAGGTCCGCGGAGGCGAACCGGTACAGCGGCCGGTCGCCCGCCGTCCGCACGTCCCCGAGCGGTGTCGGCGCGAAGCCGTGTTCCAGTACGGCGGGGTTGGCCGCCGCCTCCAGCAGCAGCGCGACCGGCTCGCCGCCCGCCGCCGGGGCGGCCACCGTCAGATGGCGATTGCGCGGATGGATGCCCTTGAGCGGGACGCCGCTGGTGTCGTACAGCATGCCCTCGGCCTGGAACCCCGGCCCCTGGCCGGAGAAGCCGGGATCCACGACGACCTCGGCCCGGCACCCCGCCCACTCCGACGGCACGGTCCCCTCCAGCCGGAACCAGCTGGTGGACCAGGGCTTCCCCCACTCGGTGCCGGCACGGAACGGCTCGAACGGTTCCTGGAGGACCCGTGCCACCGGAACGGGCTCACCGGGGATGTGCCGGACGGAGAGCGCGAGCGGCGTGCGGGCCGAGTACTGGGCGGGGCGGATGAACTGGTGAAGGGCTCGTTCGAGGCGGTCCTCCACCAGGGTGCGGTCGTCGTGCATCACGGCTCCAAACGGTCGGCGCCTGCGGGGTTCATGGCTCCACTTCCCCGGCGGCCGATCCGGCACCCCTGCGAGCGGTGCGGGGGAGTGATGGTTGATCAACTGGCCCTGTGCGCACCCTTGGCGACCCTTGAGCAATGTGACATATTACTGTCGTGCTCACGAGACGCCCCCTGGATGTCGTCATCGTCGGGGCCGGAATGGTCGGCGCCGCCTGCGCCTACTACACCTCCCGGTCCGGACTCTCCGTAGCCGTCGTCGACCGAGGGCCGGTGGCCGGCGGTACCACCGGAACCGGCGAGGGCAACCTCCTGGTCTCCGACAAAGTGCCCGGACCGGAGCTCGAACTCGCCCTGCTCTCCGCCTCCTTGTGGCGGCAACTGTCCGAGGAACTACCCAAGGGCATCGAGTACGAACTCAAGGGTGGTGTGGTCGTCGCGGCGTCCGAGAACTCCCTGGCCGCCCTGACCGCCACCGCCGATGCCCAGCGGGCGGCGGGTGTCGAGGCGTACCACGTCACATCCGACCGGCTCCGCGACATCGAGCCCCACCTCGCACCGGACCTGTCCGGTGGCTGCCACTACCCGCAGGACGCCCAGGTCCAACCGGCCCTGGCGGCAGCCGAGTTGCTGAGCGCCGCTACGAGGGCGGGTGCGCTGGTGCGCCCGGGGGAGGAGGTGGCCGGGATCCTCCGGGACGGGAAGGGCGCCGTACGCGGGGTACGCACGGCGCGGGGCGAACTGCACGCCCCCGTCGTGGTCAACGCGGCGGGTACCTGGGGCGGCGACCTGGCCGCGCTGGCCGGGGTGAACCTGCCGGTCCTGCCACGCCGAGGGTTCGTCCTGGTCACCGAACCGCTGCCCCGGCTGATCCGGCACAAGGTCTATGCCGCGGAGTACGTGGCCGACGTGTCGAGCGGGTCCGCGGCGCTCCAGACCTCGCCCGTCGTGGAGGGAACGCCCGCGGGGCCGGTGCTCATCGGGGCCAGCCGCGAACGGGTCGGCTTCGACCGGACCTTGTCCGTCGCGGTGATCTCCCGCCTGGCGGCGGGCGCCGCCGCGCTCTTTCCCGCGCTCGCCGACGTACGGGTGATGCGCGCCTACCACGGATTCCGCCCCTACCTGCCCGATCACCTCCCGGCGATCGGACCGGACCCACGGGTGCCGGGGCTCTTCCACGCCTGCGGCCACGAGGGTGCCGGGATCGGGCTGGCGCCCGCGACCGGACTGCTCATCGCCGACGCGATCCGGGGAGAGCGGCCCGCGCTCGATCTCGGACCCTTCGCCCCGGACCGGTTCGATGCCACATGCCATGTCACATGACGGTGGAGAGCGGGGCGCCCGCGCCCCAGGAGAGGAACCAGTGAGACGCACCCGCGCACGTACCCCCGCCGAACTCGTCGGGGCCGCGCCCGAGACGGAGTTCCAGCTCACCTTCGACGGCCGCCCGGTCCGCGCACTGCCGGGCCAGACCATCGCCGCCGCACTCTGGTCGGCGGGCATCCTGACCTGGCGCACCACCCGGGTGCACGGCCGGCCGCGAGGGGCCTTCTGCGGGATCGGCGCCTGCTACGACTGCCTGGCCACCGTCAACGGCCGGCCCAACCAGCGAGCCTGCCTGCTGCCCGCGGCGCCGGGCGACACGGTGATGACGCAGGAGGGTGACGGCCATGCCGAACTCGAACGATGAGCCGGGGACGCGGGAGACCGGCCGCGTCGAACTCGCCGTGGTGGGCGCCGGACCGGCGGGCCTGGCCGCGGCCGTCACCGCTGCCGACCACGGACTCGACGTGGTCCTGCTGGACGCGGCCGCCGCACCCGGCGGGCAGTACTACCGCAGCCCGGCCGAGGGACTCGGTGCCACCCGGCCCGGGGCCCTGCACCACGACTGGCCCACCTTCACCGAACTCTCCGCCCGGCTGGCCGCACACCGCGACACCGGCACGATCCGCCACCTCACCGGCCACCAGGTGTGGACGGTCGAACGAACCGGTGACGGCGACTGGATCCTGCACGCGGTCACCGGGGCCGACGAGGAGGTCCGCACCGCTGTCCGGGCCCGCCGGATGCTCCTCGCGACCGGCGCCCACGAACGCCAACTGCCCTTTCCCGGCTGGACACTTCCCGGAGTGGTGGGCGCGGCGGGGGCCCAGGCCATGCTGAAGTCGGGGCTGGTGCTGCTGGGAAGCCGGATCGTGGTCGCGGGGAGCGGACCGCTCCTCCAGGCGGTCGCCCTCTCGCTGACCCGCGCGGGGGCGCGGGTCCCGGCGCTGGTCGAGGCCGCCGGCTACGGGGCGTACGCCCGTGCTCCCCGGGTGCTGGCGGCCAACCCGGGCAAGGCGGCGGAAGGGGCCCGGTTCGCGGCGGAGCTGGCCGGTGCCCGGGTGCGGGTGCTGAGCCATCGGGCGGTCACCGAGGTGCACGGGGACGAGCGGGTGGAGGCGGTGACCGTCAGCAGGGTGGACCGCCGGTGGCGGCCCGTCCCCGGGACCGGCCGCCGGATCGCCTGCGACGCGCTCGCCGTGGGACACGGGCTGATGCCGCAGCTCGACCTCGCCGTGGCAGCCGGCTGCGGAACACGGCCCGGCCCCGACGGCACGCACGCGGTCACCCTCGACGAACAGCTCAGGACCACCGTCCCCGGGGTGTGGGCGGCCGGCGAGTCCGGCGGCATCGGAGGCGTCGAACTCGCCCTCTGTGAAGGCGAGTTGGCGGCACTTTCCGTCGTCCGTGAGATACGGGGCGGAGTGCGGGGGCGGGAAGCGCGCAGGGCCGTCGCGCTGCGCCGCTCCCGCCGTCGTCTGCGGGCCTTCGCCGACCTGATGGGGGCCGTGCACCGGCCGGGGCCCGGCTGGCGCGAGTGGCTGACCGACGGGACGGAGGTATGCCGCTGCGAAGAGGTCGGCGCGGGCCGGATCCGTACCGCGTGCGAGGAGCTGGGAGCCGGTGACACCAGGACCGTCAAACTGCTCACCCGGGCCGGAATGGGGTGGTGCCAGGGCCGGACGTGCGGATTCGCCGTCCGGGAACTCGCCGCCGCGCACGGCGGCGGACAGGAGCCGGGCGGACCCGACCGGCGCCCGCTGGCCTGCCCCGTGAAACTCTCCACCCTCGCCGACCTGTCCGGCCCCGGGTAGGCCGCGTCCGGTCCGCTCCCAGGGGCGCTCTGTGCGCCGACCGTTGTGCCTTGCCCCGCGTTCTTCCTTCCAGCTTCTGCGTTCCCTTCCGCTTCTGCGTTCTCGCGTTCTCGCGGTTTCGCATTTCTCGCGGTTTCGCGGTTCCGCGTTTCCGCCACACCGTGACATGTCACACCTCTCAAGGAGCCACGATGCAGACGAACACCGACTCGCGCACCCGCCCCTGGCACGGGGTCATGGTCGCCACCCCGATCACCCTGCGCGACGACTGCACCATCGACTACGACGCCTACGCCGACCATGTGCGGCAGCTCATCGAGGCGGGCTGCGACGGAGTGGTGCCCAACGGCTCGTTGGGGGAGTACCAGACCCTGACCGACAGCGAACGCGAGCAGGTGGTCCGGGTCGCCGTCGAGGCCGCGGGCGACGGCAACCGCGTCATGCCGGGCGTCGCCGCCTACGGCAGCGCGGAGTCGAGGCGCTGGGCGGAACAGGCCGCGGCGGCGGGCGCCGGCTCCGTGCTGCTCCTGCCGCCCAACGGGTACCGCTGCGAGGAGGCGGCGGTGCGCGCCCACTACGCCGATGTGGCCGAGGCCGGGGTGCCGGTCGTCGCGTACAACAACCCGTACGACACCAAGGTGGACCTGACGCCGGATCTGCTCGCCCGCCTCCACCAGGACGGCAGCATCGTGGCCGTCAAGGAGTTCAGCGGTGACGTCCGCCGGGCCTACGAGATCGCCGAACAGGCACCCGGGCTCGACGTGCTGGTGGGCGCCGACGACGTACTTCTGGAACTGGCACTCGCCGGGGCCGTCGGCTGGATCGCGGGCTGCCCGAACATGCTGCCGTCCTGCTGTGTCGAGTTGTACCAGGCCGCTGTCACCGGTGACATGGCAACCGCCCTGCCGCTGTACCGGGAACTGCACCCGCTGCTTCGATGGGACTCGAAGCCGGAGTTCGTCCAGGCCATCAAGGCGTCCATGGACGTCGTCGGGCGCCACGGGGGCCGTACCCGGCCGCCGCGGTTCCCCCTCCCCGCCGACGACCTGGCCGCCGTACGTGCCGCGACGGAGAAGGCACTCGCCGGGGGCCTTCACTGAGACCGGCTCGCGGTCGCAGCGGGCGGGGCCGTCGTACGCCGGACGGAGTGCGCGGCCCGGCCCGTTTCGTCAAGACCCGTTCCGCACGTTTCCAGTGTTCTTCGTGTCCGACCTGACGAACCAGGGGGAGCCTTGCAGACACGTCACATTTTCCATGCCGTCGACTCACACACCGAGGGCATGCCCACCCGAGTCATCACCGGAGGCATCGGCACCATCCCCGGTGCGACGATGGCCGAGCGGCGCATCCACTTCCAGCAGCACCGGGACGCCGTGCGCACCCTGCTCATGTACGAACCGCGCGGCCACGCCTCCATGAGCGGCGCGATCCTCCAGCCGCCCACCCGGCCGGACGCGGACTACGGCGTGCTGTTCATAGAGGTCTCCGGCTATCTGCCGATGTGCGGGCACGGCACCATCGGGGTGGCGACCGTTCTGGTGGAGACCGGCATGGTGGAGGTCACCGAACCCGTCACCACCGTGCGGCTGGACACCCCGGCCGGGCTGGTCAGCGTCGACGTGCAGGTGAAGGACGGCGCGGCCACCGGGGTGACCCTGACCAACGTTCCGGCGTTCAGTGTCGCGCTCGACCGGACGGTGGACGTACCCGGCTACGGGACGCTGCGCTACGACCTCGCCTACGGCGGCAACTTCTACGCGATGGTGCAGCTGTCCGACCTGGGGCTGCCCTTCGACCGGGCGCGCAAGGACGACATCCTGGCCGCCGGGCTCGCCCTGATGGACGCGGTCAACGCCACCGAGCGGCCGGCCCACCCCGAGGACCCGGACATCCACGGCCTCAAGCACGTGCAGTTCGTCGCGCCCGGGTCCGACGCCCGCCACTCCCGACACGCGATGGCCATCCATCCCGGCTGGTTCGACCGCTCACCCTGCGGGACCGGCACCTCGGCACGCATGGCGCAACTGCACGCACGCGGTGAACTCCCCCTGGACACCGACTTCGTGAACGAGTCGTTCATCGGCACCTCGTTCACCGGACGTCTGGTCCGGGAGACCACCGTGGGCGGGCTGCCGGCCGTCGTCCCCACCGTCACCGGCCGCGCCTGGATCACCGGTACCGCACAATTCTTCCTGAACCCGTCCGACCCCTTCCCCGAAGGATTCCTGCTGTGAACCTCCCCCTGCTCGGCGCCGACGACATCCAGGCCCTGGGACCCACCGGAGCCGTGGACGCACTGGAAGCGGCGCTGAGCGGGGGGCTGGATCCGGAGACGGCCCCCGCCCGGCACCATGTCACAGTGCCCGGTGGGGAGCTGCTGATCATGCCCGCCACCACACAGCAGGTGACCGGCGTGAAGATCGCCGGGGTGGCCCCGGACAACCCGTCCCGCGACCTGCCCCGGATCACCGGAAGCTATCTGCTGCTCGACGGCCCCACCCTGCTGCCGCTCGCCCTGCTGGACGGGGCCGCGCTCACCACCCTGCGCACCCCGGCCGTGTCCGCACTGGCGATCCGCCACCTCACCGGCCCCGTCGTACACCACCTGGTGCTCTTCGGTACGGGACCCCAGGCTTACGGACACCTCGACGCGGTGCTCGCGGAACGTCAGGTCGAACGGGTCACCGTGGTCGGCCGCACCGCGCACCGGGCCGAAGCGCTGGCAGCGCACGCCCGCCGCCTCGGCGTGGACGCCCGTACGGCGCAGGCGCCCGGCGACGCTGAAGTCGCCACGGCCGATCTGGTGCTCTGCTGCACCACCTCCGCCACTCCGCTGTTCGACGGTGCCCTGGTGCCGGACGGGGCGACGGTCGTCGCGGTCGGCTCGCACACCCCCGATGCCCGGGAGGTCGACACCGCTCTGGTGGCCCGCTCCGCCGTCATCGTCGAATCGCGGTCGGCCGCGTTGTCGGAGGCGGGTGACCTGCTGATCCCGATGGCCGAGGGAGCCTTCCGGGCCGAGGACATCCACGCCAACCTGGCCGAACTGGTGACGGGACGCGCTCCCGGCGGAGCGCCGGCCGGCTTCGAGGGGCCACGGTTCTTCAAGAGCGTCGGAATGGGCTGGGAGGACCTCGCCGTCGCCGCCGCGGTGCACCGTGATTCGGCGCCCTGAGCGAGTTGTCCACAGCCTCGGAGCGATGGGCCCTGACCGAATCGTGCCATTGTATTCTGAGGCCCCGCACGGCGCTGGAGGAACAGATATGGCCCGCCTGACGACGCTCAACGCCATCTCCGCGCAGGAGCACTTGCGTGACCAGGTGGCAAATGCCCTCAGGGCGGCCCTGATCGCGGGCGACCTCCGGCCGGGAATGATCTACTCCGCACCCGCACTCGCCGCCGACTTCGGAGTGTCCGCGACCCCGGTGCGCGAGGCCATGCTCGACCTGGCACGCGAGGGCCTGGTGGAAGCGGTGCGCAACAAGGGCTTCCGGATAACGGAGTTGACCGAACAGGACCTCGACGACTTCACCGAGCTGCGGGTCATGATCGAGGTCCCCACCATAGGCCGCATCGCCCGGATGGGCCGGACCAGGGAGCTGGAGGCGTTGCGGCCGCTGGCCCAGGCGATCGTCGCGGCCGCAGCCGAGCACGACATCATCGGCTACCTGGAGGCCGACCGCCGCTTCCACCTCGAACTGCTCGGTCTGGCGGGAAACCGCCGCCTGGTGGAGGAGGTCGGCAATCTGCGCAAGCGATCGCGCCTCTTCGGACTCAACCGGCTCGACGAGTCCGGTCTGCTGGTCACGTCGGCCGAGGAGCACGCCCAGCTGCTCGACGTTCTGATCGCGGGCGACGCGGAGCGCGCCGAGAGGTGCATGCTCTCCCATATGTCACATGTCAGGAATCTCTGGGCCGAGGAGGAGGCCGACGAGATCGCGACGGGAGGCAATCGGATCAGAAGGGTGTCGCTGCCGGCCGCAGAGGCCTGATCCGCCGATTCCGTCCGGAGGCCGCGGAGCCCCCCGGAGCCCCTGGAGCCTCCAAGCCCGGGAGCCCGGGAGCCCGGGAGCCCGGAGCGCTTGAGCGCCTGAGCCCTGGGGACACGGAGCGTTGCAGGCTCCTGCCGGCGAGTCCGCCCAGCCGTTCAACGGCCTCCCGGCGGGCGGCCGTTGAAACGGTTCGCGGGGTCCTGTCTCAGCCCCGGGACTCCAGCAGCGAGGCCATCCATTCCTCGATGCCGTCGGCGGTGCGCGGCAGCGCCGACGACATGAGCCGGGCACCGTCGGCCGTGATCACCAGGTCGTCCTCGATCCGCACCCCGATCCCGCGCAGCGACCGGGGCAGCGTCTCGTCGTCGGGCTGGAGGTAGAGCCCGGGTTCCACCGTCAGTGCCTGACCGGGCTCCAGACGTCCGTCGAGATAGGCCTCGGCGCGCGCCTGCGCACAGTCGTGCACATCCATGCCGAGCATGTGACCGCTGCTGCAGAGCGTGTACCGGCGGTAGAAGCCGTTGTCCGGGTCGAGTGCCTCGTCCACCGACATCCGCAGCACGCCCCACTCGTGCAGCCCCTCGGCGATGACGCGCATGGCGGCCAGATGGAAGTCACGGAACCGAGCCCCGGGACGCAGGGCCGCGATGCCGGCGTCCTGCGCTGCCAGCACCAGCTCGTAGACCGTTCGCTGCACCGGGGAGAAGCGGCCGGACAGCGGCAGGGTGCGGGTGATGTCGGCGGTGTAGAGCGAGTCGGTCTCCACCCCGGCGTCCAGGAGCAGCAACTGCCCGTGCTCCAGCGGGCCGTCATTGCGGGTCCAGTGCAGGACACAGGCGTGCGCTCCGGCGGCGGCGATCGTGGAGTAGCCGGGGCCGTTCCCCTCCGACCGGGCCCGGAGATCGAAGACGCCCTCGATCCAGCGCTCGCCGCGCGGGTGGCGCAGTGCCTGCGGCAGGCTTCGTACCACGTCCTCGAAGCCGACCGCCGTCGCATCGACGGCCTGCTGCAGCTGCCCGGCCTCCCAGGGGTCCTTGACGAGCCGGAGCTCGCTGAGCACCGCTTCGAGCCCGGCCGGTGCCGAGCGCCCGAGCGGGAACGCGCGGCAGGAACGCAGGAGTTCGTCGACGGACGGATCCACTCCGGACAGCACCCGTACCGGCGGCTGCGGCCCGGTGAGCAGCTTCTCCCAGGCATCCAGATGCGCGCAGCGGATGCCGGTCAGCCGGGCCGCCTCCGCCAGGTCGGGCCTGCGCCCGACCCAGAACTCGCCGTATCTGCGGTCGCGGTAGAACTCCTGGCCGGTGCGCGGTGACCGGGGCCGCAGATACAGCACCGCCTCGTGCCGCTCGTCGCCGTCCGGTTCCAGGACGAGGACGTGACCGGTCTGGTCCTCGCCGGTGAGGCCGGTGAGCCAGGCGTATCCGGTGTGCGGCCGGAAGCGGTGGTCGGTGTCGTTGGAGCGGACCGCGAGCGCACCGGCCGGGATGATCAGGCGCTCGCCGGGGAAGCGGGCGGCCAGCCGGGCGCGGCGCGCGGGGGTGGTGCCGATGGAGGGGACGCGAAGGTCCTCCGGCAGCGGGGACTTGGCCCACCCGGTGCCCATGAAGGCGTCCAGGGCGGGTGACACCGGCAGATCGTGGCTGCCGGTGCGGGGCGCGGAGAAGGAACGGGACACGGGCAGTGCTCCTCGGGGCTCGGTGGGACCGGGGTCGGGGCCGGAATTCGCGGTTCTCCCAGGACACGGTGGTGCGGTGGCGGGGAAACCGGCGGTGGCGGCCGGTGCGTTCGGGGGCCGCGTGTCATATCCCGTGCAGTGACGAGAAGTTGTCGCGCGGATGAATGTGCGCGAGAGGGGTTCCAAAGAACATGTGACATGTGCCATTGTACAGCGCGCAAGGGAGAAGGGGTCGTGCTCATGTCACGACATGAGTGCACTTCGGATTCGGTCCCGCACCGACCCCTTGCATTCCCCCACAACCGCGCGCTGTCGCGCGGTCACCACTCCGCTGGGAGGCGGCACGTGAAGAACCTGAGGGTTCGACGGAGAATAACCGGACTGTCCACCGTGGCCCTGGCAGCATGCCTGGGCGTGGGCCTGCTCACGGCACCGAGCCAGGCCGTGGAGCGGCACCCCGCCGTATCGGCCACGGCCCCCGACCACTCGGAGGCCGCCCGGGGCCGGGCGGAACAGCGGACCGAGGTCCCCGGCGGCCCCACCGCCGAGGCGCTGACGGCACCCGCCGGCGATGCCGCTCACGTCGAACGCAAGTCGCTCAAGGCCGCCGACCGGCCGCCGTTGTCCGCGTCCAAGGACGCACTCAAGCGGGACTACGACGACCAGGCCGACGCGCTTCCGAGCCACCTGGCGCCCTCGATGAAGGCCGAGAAGCGGGCCCGCGCCAAGAAGTCCGGCGAGGCCGCGGCCGAGTGCAACGTCACCGACTTCACCAACAACACCGGAAGCGCCCTGGTCGAGAAGGTCAAGGCGGCGACCACCGACTGCGTCAACACGCTGTTCCGTATCCAGGGCCAGGACGGCTACAACGCCTTCCGCGAGGACCAGATGGTCACCATCGCCGATGCGATGCGCGACGCGTCGGCCTCATACCCCGGCGACGGCAGCACCGGCATGCCCCAGCTGGTCCTCTTCCTCCGCGCCGGCTACTACGTGCAGTACTACGACCCCGACACCGTCGGAGAGTACGGGCCGCGCCTGCGCACGGCCATCCAGGGAGCGCTCGACGGCTTCTTCGGCTCCTCGCACGCCTTCGACGTCACCGACGCCAACGGCGAGAGCCTGTCCGAGGCGATCATCCTGGTCGACAGCGCCGCGGAGAACGCCCGCTACCTGAACATCGTCAAGCGGATGCTGGCCGACTACGACGAGTCGTACAACAGCTCCTGGTACATGGTCAACGCCGTGAACAGCGTGTACACGATCATGTTCCGCGGTCACCAGGTGCCCGAGTTCATCAGCGCCATCGAGGCCGATCCCAGCGTGCTGACCTCCCTGCGCGACTTCGCCGCGAACCACCTCGACCTGCTGGGGACCAAGCAGTCGTTCCTGGTCTCCAACGCGGGACTTGAGCTCGGCCGCTTCCTCAAGGAGGACTCGCTGCGCGCCAAGGCGAGCCCGCTCGCGATCGACCTGATGGGCAAGAGCTCCATCGACGGCCCCACCGCCCCGCTCTGGGTCAGCGTGGCCATGATGGTCGACGCCTACGACAAGGAGAACTGCGCGGACTACGGCGCCTGTGACCTCGCGGCACGTCTGGAGAAGACCGTCCTGCCGGTGAAGTACACCTGTAGCGACAGCATCACCATCCGGGCGCAGGACATGACCGAGGCGGAGCTCGAAGCCAGCTGCTCCAGCCTGCGCGCCCAGGACGCCTACTTCCACGAGGTGGCCCGGGACAACGGCGCGGTCGCCGACGACAACAACAAGACCATCGAGGTCGTGGCCTTCGACTCCAGCACCGACTACCAGACCTACGCCGGAGTGATCTTCGGCATCGACACCAACAACGGCGGCATGTACCTGGAGGGCGACCCCAAGGCCGAGGGCAACCAGCCCCGGTTCATCGCCTACGAGGCCGAGTGGGCCCGTCCCGACTTCCAGATCTGGAACCTCAACCACGAGTACACGCACTACCTCGACGGCCGCTTCAACATGTACGGCGACTTCGAGGCCGGAATGACCACGCCGACCGTCTGGTGGGTCGAGGGCTTCGCGGAGTTCGTCTCCTACTCGTACCGCAAGGTCGCCTACGACGACGCCATCGCCCAGGCCGCGAACCACACCTACACACTGCGCACCCTGTTCGACACCACCTACGACAACGCCGACCAGACCCGCGTGTACAACTGGGGCTACCTGGCCGTCCGTTACATGCTCGAATCCCACCGCTCGGACCTCGACACCCTGCTCGGTCTCTACCGCAAGGGTGACTGGGACGGCGCCCGCACGCTGCTCACGTCGACCATCGGGAGCCGTTACGACGCCGACTGGAACACCTGGCTGACCGCCTGTGCGGCCGGTGCCTGCGGCGGCGGGTCCACCAACCCGCCCGGTGAGATCACCGAGTGCAAGGATGCCGACACCAGGCTGCTGGGCCGGAACTGCATGCGCAGCGATCTGAAGGCAGTCAAGGGCGACTACGCCTACCTGACCGTCGTCGTCCCGGACGGCGTCACCCAGTTGAAGATCACCGCCTCCGGCGGCACGGGCGACGCCGACCTCTACTACAGCTCGGAGAACTGGGCGACCACCAGCGTCTACACCGACAAGTCCGTCGGTGCCGGCAACGAGCACACCCTGACCGTCAACAACCCGGCGCCGGGCTACCACTTCATCAGCCTCTACGGCAACGAGAAGTTCGACGGCGCCAAGGTCACCACCGAGTTCTGATCCCTACGACCCCCATGGTGTCGGCCGGCCGAGTGATGATCCCGCTCGGCCGGCCGGTGCCGTCGTCCCGGCCGGCGTCCGCCGGTCACGGCCCGGGGCTCACGAAAGCAGCAGCGTGCCCGGGGTCGCACCGTCCGACAGGACCGCCACGATCAGATCGAAGAGGGTCGGTCCCCGGCCCGCCAGGGCCTCGTCCAGCCGCTGCTGGACCGACGCCCGGTTCGTGGGATGTGCCCGGCTCAGGCTCTGCCGCAGATATCGCGCCGTCTCCTCATGGCCCAGGGCCCGCGCGGAGGAGGCGTGGTCCCGCCACTCGAAGGCGAAATCGCCGTCGTCGGGCGTGCCCATGCCGCCGCCGAGACAGTCCGCGAGCGCGTCGAGGTTGCGGCCGAAATACCCGCCCGGGCCGTTCACCGACTCGCCGATCACTGTCCAGAACTGCTCCAGGCCGGTGACCCGGGAGCCTTCGATCACATAGGTCACGGTCATGGGTGGAGGGTACAAGTCCGTCTGCTTCTCCGGGTCCGTTGATCCGCGCCGCAGGTGGGGGGCTACGGCGCGGATCGGTCCGGAGGGGCCGGGCTTCAGCAGCCCTGGTCGATCAGGTCGAAGGTGGCGTAGTGGTCACTGGTGTAGTAGTCCTCCTGCGACCGCTCGCCGGTCACGATCCGACGTGCGCCACGGGTCGGGGAGTTGGGAGTGATGACCGTGTACTCGTGGTAGTAGCCGGTGCTCTGGCCGGGCAGGACGCCTTCCCGGTTCTGGAAGACGGTGCCGTCCTGGGAGTACGGGAACGGGCCGCCCGCATCGATCAGATCGAGGGTGTCGTGGGCCTGGGAGGGCAGCGCCGAGTAGCAGATGCTGCCGACCGAATCGGTGGACGGGGTCGAGGCGGTGGCCGCGGTGACCGGGCCGCCGACGAGGAGGGCGGACAGGAGGGCGGCTGCGCCACCGAGCGTGGTGATCCGTGGGGGGATTCGCATAGCCACCATGATGACGCGCGTAGACACGGTCCCGTCAACGCCAACCGATGTGAATTTTTTGGAAGTTAACCCGGGGGTAGGAAATGTGACGTGCCGATGTCCGGGGGGCCGCGGGCCGGTTCCGCGCCTCTGTTCACTTATTGATGAGTCGACAAGCGTGGCGGCCCGTCTGTGGGGCATGCATCCCGGTGAACGTGTTCCGCGAAGGAGTCCGACGAGCAGCAGACACCCGGGGCAGCCGGGATCACGGGCAGGGGGCGATGCACTGTGCGGGCGGGGGAGACGATGGAGCGTCAGGGAGATGCCGATTCCATGAAGGGCGAGGCCTCGCACGAGCCGGGGGCACACGAACCGGGACCGCGGGACCGGCGGCCGGTCCGGCTGCACCGCAGACTGGCCCACACCGACCTGGCGTCCGTGGGCGAAGTCAGAGGTGCGTTACGGGAGTTCCTGCGCTACCGGTGGAAGGAGGAGCCGGCCCGGGTGGCGGAGCTCCTGCTCAGCGAGCTGGTGACCAACGCGCTGATCCACACCCCGCACGGCGCGGTCGTCACGGTGAGCATGGCGCCCGCCAGGTTACGGGTGGAAGTGCGGGACTTCGTGTCCGGACTGCCCCTGTCGTACGTACCGGCCGCCGACGACGGTACGCACGGCCGGGGGCTGCTCCTGGTGCGGAGCCTCGCGGACGCCTGGGGCGTCGGCGCTCACGCGCTGGGCAAGGTCGTCTGGTTCGAACTGGACGGCGAAAGATCCTGACCAGGTGTCGAAGCCGGTACCGGGACAGCGAAAAGCCCTGACGGACCGGAAGGGACCGGGCCGTCAGGGCCTTGCCGGCTTCAGCCGAACTGCTGCTCCAGATCTTTCAGCTTCCGCTCCAGCGAATCGAGCCGGGGCAGCGCCTGGGTGTCGTCCTCGGCGGTGAGGTCGACGGTGACCGGATCATTGGGGCTCCGGTCCGAGCTGCCGGTGCTCGGACCCGTCACGGCTTGCAGGGATGGCCGGGGGCGCAGAGGCAGTTGTCCCGGCTCGGATATGGCGGGCTCCACGACGGACTGCGCGGAGCCCGGCGTGGCGGCGAGGGCCTGGACATCCACCTGGGTGCCGCCCCGGCCGACCCGGCGCCAGGCCCGGTTCTGCCGGTTCAACGCCTTGATGTGGGCCCGGTCCAGCTTCTCCTGGTCCTTCCTGCGGAGGCGGTTCTGCTCCTTCTCCCGCCTGTCCTCACGTACTTCGTCAACCGCCTCGTCCAGGGTGCGTACGCCCTCCAGCAGCATCAGCGACCAGGCGCCGAAGGTCTCCCGGGGGGCACGCAGCCACCGTACGATCCGGATCTGCGGCAGCGGGCGGGGCACCAGGCCCTGCTCGCGCAGCGCGGCACGGCGGGTCTGCTTCAGCGCCCGGTCGAAGAGCACGGCCGCCGAGAGCGACATCCCCGCGAAGAAGTGCGGGGCGCCCGCGTGGTCGATCCCGCGCGGTGCGTGCACCCAGTTGAACCAGGCGGCGGCACCGGCGAACGTCCACACGAGCAGGCGCGAGCCGAGCGCCGCGTCACCGTGGCTGGCCTCGCGCACCGCCAGTACGGAACAGAACATGGCCGCCCCGTCGAGGCCGAACGGGACGAGGTACTCCCAGCCCCCGGAGAGGCCGAGGTTCTGCTCGCCGAAGCCGACGAGCCCGTGGAAGGAGAGCGCGGCGGCGACCGCCGCGCAGCAGAACAGCAGGACGTACGAGGCGGTGGCGTACATGGCCTCCTTGCGTCTGCGGCGCTCCTCGCTGCGTTCCCAGCTGTCGTCGGCCGCGGATGTGTCAGCGGCACGCTTGCCGCGTGCGACCACCGCCACCGCCGCCAGGACTCCCACGAGCAGCACGGCGCCCGGAAGCAGCCAATTCAGCGATATGTCGGTCAGTCTCATGCGCGGTCCCTTGCATTGCGTAGGGCATTTCGGGCGCCATGATTGCCGAAACCCCATCGTGCACACGGGGGTTTCGGGGCAAGAGAACGCCATTGGGTCGGCACGGCGTACGGATGACGGGGATCCGGTCGAATGGCCGTACGCGTCCGACGAGTTGCGTTCGAATTGTACTACTCGCGCGGGTGGTGTTGATCAATGAGCGGGCGTCAGCTTCCGCACCCGGTCGGCGTCGCAGGTACGCGGACACGTGACGCAGGTGTCCTCGGGGCGCAGCGTGTAGAAGAGGCAGCAGCTCGCCCGGTCGCGGGTGGGCAGCGACTCGCCGTTCGGTCCGGTCAGTTCACGGAAGCCCGCGGTGCCGACGTACGGCTTCGTGGTACCCGGCAGCAGCGCCTCCAGCTCCGCCATCGCCCGCCGCTCCTCGCCGAGCAGATGGGCGACGTACCAGAGGCCCTCGACGATCTCGTCCGTCGCCATGCCCCACAGCGCGCGCCGGCCGCGCCGCATCCGCGGTCCGAAGCCGTCGAGCACCGGGCCGATGTGGTCGGCCACCGCCGCCAGCACCTCGGCCCGCAGCGCGGCCTCGTCGGGCACCACCCGGGCGCCCGGCAGCACCGCGGCCGGATCGTCCGGCAGACAGGCGAATTCCTTCACCCGGAGGGTCAGATGGCCCAGCGCCCGCTGGAACGACACATCCGCGACGGGGACCCGGGGCACCCGCCGGTGCAGGAACCAGGGCACCGTCACCAGCAGACAGGCGGGCCAGGCGTAGCGGTGCAGGCCGAAGCTGGCGACCACGTCGGGGCGGGGCTGCTGCCCGTAGTCCCGGACCACCTGGGCGTGGTCCCAGTCGAGGAAGGCGTCGAGCGCCGGGCCCCCGGCCGCGAGTTCGGCCGCGCCCACCCAGCCGGCACCGCCGGGGGCGGTCTCGCCATCCGTCAGCACCTGGGCACGCAGGCCCGGAAAGACCTCCGCGAGGCGCGCGTACGCGTCCGTCACGGCGGACGCCGTGGTGCCGGGGAGCAGGGCGGGGAGTGTCATGCAGGGACCACCGAATCGCGACCGTTTGCAGGTTAGCCTTACCTTACCCGAACGGATCGATGTTTGAACTGCGGCGTCCTGCGCCTATCGTGCACAAGGGGCATGGCGCACGCGAGCCGCGCCCACGGCAGGCCGAGGAGGTCCGAGTGGAGCAGGGCAGAGCGCGTGAGGCGTACGGGACCGCCGCGCCCGCGACCGCCCCGGCGGCCGTCCGGGTGCCCGAGCAGGCACGCGGCGAGCACACCCACAGCGAGCCGCCCGCCCCGCGGCCGGTGCAGCGGCACTCCGTGCGCGGCCAGATCCTGGAGGCGCTGCGCGCCGCCCTGGTCGACGGCCGGCTGGTGCCGGGCGAGGTCTACTCCGCCCCGGCCCTCGGCGCCCGGTTCGGGGTCTCCGCCACCCCGGTCCGCGAGGCGATGCAGCAGCTTGCGGTCGAGGGTGCCGTCGAGGTCGTGCCGAACCGGGGGTTCCGGGTCTCCGAGCGCGGCCCGCGCGAGCTCGCCGAGCTGGCCGAGGTGCGGGCCCTGATCGAGGTCCCCGTGATGCTGCGGCTGGCCCGTACCGTCGCGCCCGGCACCTGGTGCTCCCTGCGCCCGCTGGCCGATGCCACGGTGGCCGCCGCGGCCGTCGGCGACCGGGCGAGCTATGCCGAGTCCGACCGGGCCTTCCACGGCGCGGTCCTCGCGCTCTGCGGCAACGAGCAGCTGGTGACGGTCGCCGACGAGCTGCACCGCCGCTCCCAGTGGCCACTGGAGAACAACCCCGCCACCCGCCGCGCCGACCTCCTCGCCGACGCAGCCGAACACACCGCGCTGCTCGACGCGCTGATCGCGCAGGACCTGCCCGTCGTCCAGTCGCTCGTGCGGGAGCACTTCGCCGGCGCCGAACTCTGACCGTCCGGGGGCGGTGCCGACCGTGGTCCGGGGCCGAGGGCCGACCGTGGTCCGGGGCCGGCCGGCCGATGACCGGCTCGGCCGGCCCCGGTCTCAGTTCGCCTCGACGGCCTCCTCGGGCGGCGGGTCCAGATGCGGGGCCAGCCACGTCGGTACGCCGCCGAGCAGCCGGAACAGCCGGCCCGCCTCGGCGCGCAGCCGGGTCGCCAGCTCCGGCTCCGGCTCGGAGTCCGCGAGGGCGATGAGGGCCGGGGCCGTACCGATCAGATAGCCCAGCTCCTCCCTTATCCGCAGGGACTCCGCGAAGCCGTGCCGGGCCTCCGCCAGTTCGCCCTCGCGCAGGGACAGCAGGGCGAGATGGCGCCAGGTGGAGGAGAGCAACAGCGCGTCGCCCTGGGCGGTGGCCCCGGCATGGGCCCTGCGGTACGCGGCGCGCGCCGCCTGCGGCGAATCGGCGATGTTCTGCGCGATCAGCCCCCGCCGGAAGTCCAGCAGCGGGCGGCCCGGTGCGGACGGGGCGAGCAGCGCCGCGGCCCGGCTCAGGGCGACGCTGGCCTCGTCGGCCCGGTCCCGTACCCCGAGGAGTGTCGACGCGTAGGCCAGATGGCCGCGTTCACAGGCGGCCGCGCCGCGTTCGGCGTCGTCGTGGGCCAGCGCCTCCGCGGTGCGCAGGGCGTCCTCGGCGTCGGTCCAGCCCTTTCCGGTGTACAGGCACCGTTCGGTCAGCAGGGCGGTCCGCTGGAGCGCGGCGGCCGGATCGGTGGCGGCGCCGGGTTCGAGCAGCGCGGCGGCGTCCGTCCAGCAGGCGCGTGACCGCAGCCGCCATACCGCTGTCTGGAGCGGCGGATCGTCATCTGCTGTCGTTCCGGAACCAGACATGGCGGTATGCGCCACATTGCCCTCCCCGAGCGCGCCATCGAGCTGTTGAGTCTGGCGGCATCTCAGCACGGATCCGCATGCCGGGCCAAGGGTTCGTTCAATCTCAGGTGAAAGATTTCACAAACGAACGGAGCGGCCAACAGCCGTGACAGGGCCGGGAGATCAGCTCATACGCAGGGCGAGGAAGAAATCGAGCTTGTCCTCCAGCCGCGAAAGATCGCGTCCCGTCAACTGCTCGATTCGTCCTACCCGGTAGCGCAGCGTGTTGACGTGCAGGTGGAGCCGGGCGGCGCAGCGGGTCCACGAACCGTCGCAGTCCAGGAACGTCTCCAGCGTGGGGATCAGCTCCGCGCGGTGGCGCCGGTCGTACTCGCGCAGCGGATCGAGCAGGCGTGCGGTGAACGCTCGGCGCACGTCGTCCGGCACGAACGGCAGCAGCAGCACGTGCGAGGCCAGCTCGTGGTGGCCGGCCGCGCAGACCCGGCCGGGGCGGGCCGCCGCCACCCGGCGGGCGTGCCGGGCCTCCTCCAGGGCGCCGCGCAGCCCCTCGGGCGAATGGACGGCCGCGCTGACCCCCAGGGTCAGCCGCCCGTCGTCGGCGAGGCCCGCGGAGAGCGGTTCGCGGACGGCGGCCAGCAGCACATCGGCATGGAGCGCCGGGTCCCGGTCCGGCCCCTCGGCGCGCCCGCCTTCCCGGTCCGGTGCGGGGGCGCCGACGGCGGGCAGCGGTACGAGGGCGACGGCCTCCTCGCCCGTATGGGCGACCGCGATCCGGTCCGCCGAGTCGGGGCCGGTCACCGCTGGGTCGACCAGGATCTCCTCCAGGAGCGCCTGGGCGACCGGGCCGCCCGCGATCTCGGAGCCGGAGGCCCCGGAGCCCGCCTGGGCGCCGCCGGCGGACCGGCCCTCCGCGTCGCTCCACTCGACCCGCGCCACCACGACCTGCCAGTGCGGCGCGCTCCCGAGCCCCGGCAGCAGCACCGGGGCCGCTACGCGCAGCCTGGCGGCGATCTCGGCCGGCGGGGCGCCCGTCTGGACCAGCTCCAGGACCTCCTGGGCGAGCCTGCGGCGCACCGTACGCGCCGCGTCGCGGCGGTCCCGCTCGACGGCGATCAGCTGGGTGACACCCTGGAGCAGGTCCAGCCGGGCCGGCGGCCAGTCGCTCGCGTCGGCCTCGACCGCCAGCAGCCAGTCCGAGAGCACCGACTCACGGACGTCGCGGGAGGCCGGAAGGGCGCCGCGGACGGTGTTCCGGATCGGGAAGAGCGAATACGCGGTGCCGTCGACCGTGGCCCGGTGCGGGGCGCGGCGGCCGGTGCGGACGGCGGCCAGATGGTGGCCGGCGAGCGCGGCGCCCACCGGGCCGGGCAGTGACGTTTCACCGGCGCCCGCGATCTGCCGGCCGGTGGGGGAGAGCACCCAGGCGTGCAGGTCGAGGTCGGTCCCGAGCAGATCGAGCACCACCTCTGGCCCGCCGCCCGCCGGGCCAGAGGTCATCAGCCTGCGGTGCCGGTCCACGACCGCCGCCAGATCGCCCGCACGCTCCCCGGACACCTGGCGCACCACATGCTCGGTGATCGTTGCGAACGCGACGGTCTCATGGACGGCGAAGAGCGGCAGCCGGTGCCGCGCACAGGCCTCCACCAGATCGGCGGGGATGTCGCCGAGCTCCGCCTCGCCCGCCGCGAGCCCGGCGACCCCGGCACCCGCCAGGATCCGTACGAACGGCTCCGAGTCCGCCGCGTCCCGGCGCCAGGCCAGACCCGTGAGGACCAGCTCGCCGCCCGACAGATAGCGGCTGGGATCCCGCAGGTCGGTGGTCATCACGCCGCGGACCGAACGGTCCAGCTCGTCCTCGCCGCCGAGCAGCCGCAGGCCCAGCGCGTCGGTCTCCAGCAGTGCGCGCAGCCGCATCTCGTCGCCGCCGATCTATTTCGTTGGTGCGGGTGAAAACTGGGTATTGCGGTGAGGTCACCGATCCCCGCCATTCGTTCGAATCTACAAGACGAGGAGATCGACCAGCCAACTCCTTCATGGTTTCGGTGACTGCACCGGGTGGAGCACGGCTTGTGTACTTGGCCCCACACCGCGTCAACAACAACATGAACGATCCGAAAGACCAGTCGAGGGCCGGCCGTCCCCAGCCCCCAGCGAACGACCCGATTGAGAAGAAGAGAGCCACTCATGGACTTCCTTCGCCCCGCCAGCTGGGAGGAGGCGCTCGCCGCCAAGGCCGAGCACCCGACGGCTGTGCCCATCGCGGGTGGCACCGATGTGATGGTCGAGATCAACTTCGACCACCGGCGGCCCGAGTACCTCCTGGACCTGAACCGCATCGGAGAGCTGTCCGAGTGGGAGGTGGGCCAGGAGAACGTACGGCTCGGCGCCTCCGTCCCGTACAGCCGCATCATGGAGCACCTGCGCACCGAGCTGCCCGGACTGGCGCTCGCCTCGCACACCGTCGCCTCGCCGCAGATCCGCAACCGCGGCGGCGTCGGCGGCAACCTGGGCACCGCCTCGCCCGCCGGGGACGCCCACCCGGCACTGCTCGCCGCGGGCGCCGAGGTCGAGGCCGAGTCCGTGCGCGGGACCAGGATGATCCCGATCGACGCCTTCTACACCGGCGTCAAGCGCAACGCCCTCGCACCGGACGAGCTGATCCGGGCCGTGCACATCAAGAAGGCCGACGGGCCGCAGCAGTTCTCCAAGGTCGGCACCCGCAACGCGATGGTCATCGCCGTCTGCGCCTTCGGCCTGGCCCTGCACCCCGGGACCCGCACGGTGCGCACCGGAATCGGATCGGCCGCCCCCACGCCCGTACGGGCGAGGGAGGCCGAGGAATTCCTGAGCGCCGCGCTGGAGGAGGGCGGGTTCTGGGACAGCCGCGCGATCATCACGCCGTCCGTCGCCAAGCAGTTCGCCGCGCTCGCCGCGGGCGCCTGCAACCCCATCGACGACGTGCGCGGCACCGCGAGCTATCGCAGGCACGCGGTCGGGATCATGGCCCGCCGCACCCTCGGCTGGACCTGGGAGTCGTACCGCGGCAACGGCCGCAGCACCGAAGGAGCTGCCTGATCATGCGCGTCAATTTCACGGTCAACGGCCGCAGGCACGAGGCGGACGACGTCTGGGAGGGCGAGTCCCTCCTCTACGTGCTGCGCGAGCGGATGGGCCTGCCCGGCTCGAAGAACGCCTGCGAGCAGGGCGAGTGCGGCTCCTGCACGGTCCGCCTCGACGGCGTCCCGGTCTGCTCCTGTCTGGTCGCGGCCGGCCAGGTGGAGGGCCGCGAGGTCGTCACGGTGGAGGGCCTCGCGGACTTCGCCGCCCACCGCTCCGAGCAGCACCCCGGCAGCGGCTGCGCCTCCGGCGCGTGCGGCACGGCGCTCGACCGGGCCCGGCGGTGGGAGGCCGGGCCGGCCGGGGAGGAGCGCCGGGACACCGGTGAGCTCTCCCCGATCCAGCAGGCGTTCATCGACGCCGGGGCCGTCCAGTGCGGCTTCTGCACCCCCGGCCTGCTGGTCGCCGCCGACGAGCTGCTGGAGCGCAACCCGGAGCCGTCCGACGCGGACATCCGCGAGGCGCTCTCCGGCAACCTCTGCCGCTGCACCGGCTACGAGAAGATCCTCGACGCGGTCCGCCTCGCGGCCGCCCGCGCGGAAGAAACGGTCTGACGATGGGCGTAACCGGCAACCCCACCAGCATCAACCAGGGCACCCGCACCAAGGGCGGCATCGGCGAGTCCACGCTCCGCCCCGACGGCATCCTCAAGGTCACCGGCGAGTTCGCGTACTCCTCCGACATGTGGCACGAGGACATGCTCTGGGGCCACACCCTGCGCTCCACGGTCGCGCACGCCGAGATCGTCTCCATCGACACCTCGGAGGCGCTCGCCACGTCCGGCGTCTACGCCGTACTCACCTACGACGACCTGCCGAGCACGGTGAAGAACTACGGGCTGGAGATCCAGGACACCCCGGTCCTCGCCCACGGCAAGGTCCGCCACCACGGCGAACCGGTGGCGCTCGTCGCCGCCGACCACCCGGAGACGGCCCGCCGCGCCGCCGCGAAGATCAGGATCGACTACCGCGAACTGCCCGTCATCACCGACGAGGCCTCCGCGACCGCCCCCGACGCGATCCTCGTCCACGAGGGCCGCGACGACCACCACGCGGGGCACGTACCGCACCCCAACATCGTCCACCGCCAGCCCATCGTCCGCGGCGACGCGGACGCGGCGGCGGCCCGCGCCGATGTCGTCGTGAGCGGCGAGTACGTCTTCGGCATGCAGGACCAGGCCTTCCTCGGCCCCGAGTCAGGTCTGGCCGTGCCCGCCGAGGACGGCGGCGTCGACCTGTACGTCGCCACCCAGTGGCTCCATTCCGACCTGCGCCAGATCGCCCCGGTCCTGGGCCTGCCCGAGGACAAGGTCCGCATGACCCTCTCCGGCGTCGGCGGGGCGTTCGGCGGCCGCGAGGACCTGTCGATGCAGATCCACGCCTGCCTGCTCGCCCTGCGCACCGGCAAGCCGGTAAAGATCGTCTACAACCGCTTCGAGTCCTTCTTCGGCCACGTCCACCGGCACCCGGCGAAGCTCTGGTACGAGCACGGCGCCACCCGCGACGGCAAGCTGACACATATGAAATGCCGCATCGTGCTGGACGGCGGCGCCTACGCGTCCGCCTCCCCGGCCGTCGTCGGCAACGCCTCCTCGCTCTCCGTCGGCCCGTACGTCATCGACGACGTCGACATCGAGGCCGTCGCGCTCTACACCAACAACCCGCCGTGCGGCGCGATGCGCGGCTTCGGCGCGGTGCAGGCATGCTTCGCCTACGAGGCGCAGATGGACAGGCTCGCCGCCGAACTGGGCATGGACCCGGTCGAGTTCAGACAGCTCAACGCAATGGAGCAGGGCACCCTGCTGCCGACCGGACAGGTCGTCGACTCGCCCGCCCCGGTCGCCGAACTGCTGCGCCGGGTCAAGGCCAGGCCGCTGCCGCCCGAGCGGCAGTGGGAGGTGGCCGGTGAGCAGGCCGACGTACGGGCGCTGCCCGGCGGACTCTCCAACACCACCCACGGCGAAGGCGTGGTGCGCGGCATCGGCTACGCGGTCGGCCTCAAGAACGTCGGCTTCTCCGAGGGCTTCGACGACTACTCCACCGCCCGGGTGCGCATGGAGGTCATCGCCGGCGAACCGGTCGCCACCGTGCACACCGCCATGGCGGAGGTCGGGCAGGGCGGTGTCACCGTGCACGCCCAGATCGCCCGTACCGAACTCGGCGTCGCCCAGGTCACCATCCACCCGGCCGACACCCGGGTCGGCTCGGCCGGCTCCACCTCCGCCTCCCGGCAGACCTATGTCACCGGCGGCGCCGTGAAGCACTCCTGCGAGGCCGTCCGCGAGAAGGTCCTGGAGATGGGGCGCCGCAAGTTCGGTACGTACCACCCCGCCTGGGCCACCGCCGAACTGCTCCTGGAGGGCGGCAAGGTCGTCACCGACGGCGGCGAGGTGCTGGCCGACCTGGTCGACGTGCTGGAGGACGAGGCGGTCGACATCGAGCTGGAGTGGCGCCACCGGCCCACCGAGGCGTTCGACCTGCGCACCGGACAGGGCAACGGCCATGTCCAGTACTCCTTCGCCGCCCACCGCGCGGTCGTCGAGGTCGACACCGAACTCGGCCTGGTCAAGGTCATCGAACTGGCCTGCGCCCAGGACGTCGGCAAGGCGCTCAACCCGCTCTCCGTCGTCGGCCAGATCCAGGGCGGCACCATCCAGGGCATGGGCATCGCGGTGATGGAGGAGATCGTCGTCGATCCCAGGACCGCGAAGGTCAGGAACCCGTCCTTCACGGACTACCTGCTTCCCACGATCCTCGACACGCCGACCATCCCGGTCGACGTGCTCGAACTCGCCGACGAGCACGCCCCGTACGGGCTCCGTGGCGTCGGCGAGGCACCCACCCTGTCGTCGACCCCGGCCGTCCTCGCGGCGATCCGGAACGCGACGGGTCTGGAGCTCAACCGGACGCCGGTACGTCCCGAGCACCTCACCGGCACCTGAGCCGCGGCTCCGACCGAACTCTCCGGGCGGTGCGTGCCTCCCAGGAACGTCACACTTCCGTCGCCCGCACCGCCCGGAGATCCGCAGTACGGCAACACGGCAGTACCGCGACACGTCAGTACCCGCAGTGCGGGTGGCGCGGCACATGTAACACGTCAGTACCCGCAGTGCGGGTGGCGCGGCACATGTAACACGTCAGTACTCGCAGCGCGGGTGACGCGGCACATGTAACACGTCACACCACACCGTCAAGTACGACATCACACCGCTAGTACCACGTCACACGTCACATTCCACTCTGCATGAACAGTTCGTCTCGGGCCGTCCCCCGGGTCGTGCCGCCAGCGCAGTCATCCCAAATCCCGCATATCGATTCTTCATCGCGGGTGCCCCTGTGAACCTTGGGAGTCAGGCATCATGACCCAGCAGTCAGTGGAGCCCAGGACAAGTGCGGAAGACGCGGGCTCAGGCTCGCGCGTCCCCGCCGGAAGATCCTGGCTCGACCGGTACTTCCACATCTCCGACCGTGGCTCCACCGTCGCACGCGAAGTGCGCGGTGGCATCACCACCTTCATGGCGATGTGTTACATCCTTCTGCTCAACCCGCTCCTGCTGTCCGGGCCGGACGCGGCGGGCCACCGGCTCAGCCACGCCGGACTGATCACCGCGACCGCCCTGGCCGCCGCGGTCTCCACCCTGCTGATGGGCTTCATCGGCAAGGTGCCCCTCGCCCTCGCCGCGGGACTCTCCGTCTCCGGCGTGCTCGCCACCCAGGTGGCACCCCACATGACCTGGCCGCAGGCCATGGGCATGTGCGTGATGTACGGCGCCGTGATCGTGCTGCTGGTCGTCACCGGGCTGCGCGAGATCATCATGAACGCGATACCGCTGGCCCTGAAGCACGGCATCACCATCGGCATCGGCATGTTCATCGCGCTGATCGGCCTGGTCAACGCCGGCTTCGTCGGCAAGGGCGCCCCCGTCACGCTCGGTACCGGTGGGCAGCTCACCGGCTGGCCGGTACTCCTCTTCTGCGTCACTCTGCTGCTCATCTTCATGCTCCAGGCCCGTAATGTGCCCGGCGCGATCCTGATCGGCATCGTCGTCGGCACGGTCCTCGCCGTCATCGTCAACGCGGTCACCGACATCAGCCCCAAGGCGTGGGGCGGCAGTGCACCCGAACTGCAGGGCAGCGCGGTCTCGATGCCCGACTTCGGACTCTTCGGCCATGTCGAGTTCGGCGGCTGGGGCGACATCGGCGTGATGACCGTCGGCATGATCGTCTTCACCCTGGTGCTGGCCGGCTTCTTCGACGCGATGGCGACCATCATCGGGGTCGGCACCGAGGCCGGACTCGCCGACAGCAAGGGCCGGATGCCGGGCCTGTCCAAGGCCCTGTTCATCGACGGTGCGGGCGGTGCGATCGGCGGCGTCTCCGGGGCGTCCGGCCAGACCGTCTTCATCGAGTCCGCGACCGGTGTCGGCGAAGGCGCCCGCACCGGACTGTCCTCCGTCGTCACCGGCGTGCTCTTCGCCGCCGGGCTGTTCTTCACCCCGCTCGCCCAGATCGTGCCGGGGCCGATCGCCGCCGCGGCGCTCGTCGTCATCGGCGCGATGATGATGCAGAACGCCCGTCACGTCGACTGGAGCGACCGCGCCGTCGCCGTGCCGGTCTTCCTGACCGTGGCACTGATGCCGTTCACCTACTCGATCACCGCCGGTGTCGGCGCCGGAGTGATCTCCTTCGCCGCGATCAAGGCGGCGCAGGGCAAGTTCCGCGAGGTGGGCGTCTTCATGTGGGTACTGACCGCGGTGTTCGTCGTGTACTTCGCGCTCAGCCCGATCGAGAGCTGGATCGGCGCCAAGTAGTACCGGTCCGCACCGGGCCCCGCCCCCTCCGCACACCCGTAGAAGGAGAGACGCCATGCTGGACATCGCCGAGGAGCTCGACCGGTGGGTCGAGCAGGGACGCGAATTCGCCGTGGCCACCGTCGTGGCGGTCGGCGGCAGCGCGCCCCGGCAGCCCGGAGCCGCGCTCGCCGTCGACCGCGACGGCACGGCGATCGGATCGGTCTCCGGCGGGTGTGTGGAGGGCGCGGTCTACGAACTGTGCGAGCAGGCGCTGACCGACGGCGCCGCGGTGCGCGAACGGTTCGGCTACAGCGACGAGGACGCCTTCGCGGTCGGACTGACCTGTGGCGGCGTCATCGACATCCTGGTGACACCGGTCCGTGCGGACGACCCCGCACAGGCGGTGTTCGCCGCCGCGCTCGCCGCCGCCGCCCGGGGGACGGCGGCGGCGCTCGCCAGGATCACGGACGGGCCGGGCGAACTCCTCGGCCGCCCCCTGCTCGTACGCCCCGACGGCTCGTACGAGGGCGGGCTCGGCGGACATCCGGAGCTGGACCGCACCGCGGCGGCCGACGCCCGCGCCATGCTGGACGCAGGCCGCACCGGCCCCGTCACCATCGGCACCGACGGCTCGCGCTGCGGCCGGCCGATCACCCTGCTCGTCGAATCGAGCGTCCCGCCGCCCCGGATGATCGTCTTCGGGGCCATCGACTTCGCCTCGGCGCTGGTCCGGGCAGGCAAGTTCCTCGGGTACCACGTGACATTGTGCGACGCCCGCCCGGTCTTCGCGACGAAGGCCCGCTTCCCCGAGGCCGACGAACTGGTCGTCGACTGGCCGCACCGCTATCTCTCGGAGACCGAGGTCGACGCGCGCACCGTCCTGTGCGTCCTGACCCACGACGCCAAGTTCGATGTCCCCCTGCTGGAACTGGCGTTGAAGCTGCCGGTCGCCTATGTCGGGGCGATGGGGTCGCGCCGCACCCATCTGGAGCGCAACGACCGGCTGCGTGACGTCGGAGTCACTGAGCTGGAACTGGCCAGGCTGCACTCGCCGATCGGCCTCGATCTCGGAGCGCGCACCCCCGAGGAGACCGCGCTCTCGATCGCCGCGGAAATCGTCGCCGACCGGCGCGGCGGCAGTGGCGTACCGCTCAAGGGCGCGCACACCCCGATCCATCACGAGGCCGGTCAGCCGCCCACCGGAGTGATCACTTCCGTGGCCTGAACCGGCCTCCGGAACCCGGCGGCCCGGGGCGGGTTGCCGCCACGGCGGCTTCACGCCAGGTGCCAACTCAGCCGTAGCCGAGCTTTTGCCGGTAGATCAGCAGCATGACTCCTATACCTTCCTCCGCCTCCGGCCGGGCCAGATCCGCCCGTACGGGGCGCAGAGCGCTGCTGCTGGCGACCACGGTCGCCCTCATGAGCGGCGCACTGGTCCCCGCGGCCGGCGCCGCCTCAGCCGCGGGCGCGGACACGCCCCGGCCCGCCGGCCGCCACGTCCCCTCCGTCCAGGAGTACGACATCACCCTGCTCACGGGCGATGTCGTGCACTACACCGACGGCGCCGGCAAGCAGGACACCGTCACCGTGGACCGCCCCGACGGCGCGTTCGGCGGGGTGCACGTCCAGCAGGCCGGCGACGACATCTACGTACTGCCCGACGAGGCCACCGCGCTGCTCGCGGCCGGGAAGCTGGACCGCAGGCTGTTCAACGTCTCCGCGCTCGCGAAGATGGGGTACGACGACAAGCGGTCGGGCGGCATCCCGGTGATCGCCACCTACCCGGCGGGCAAGGGCCGTTCGCTGCCCGCCGCCCCGCGAGGTGCCGAGAAGGTCCGTACCCTCGAAAGCATCCACGGCGCCGCGCTGAAGGCGGACAAGGACACCGCCCGTACCTTCTGGAACGGCATAACCACCGCTCCCGCGGCCCGTTCGCTGGACGGCGGCATCACCAAGCTCTGGCTCGACGGCCGGGCCGAGGCGGCGCTCAAGGACTCCGTGCCGCAGGTCAACGCCCCGCAGGCCTGGGCCGAGGGGTACGACGGCAAGGGCTCCAAGGTCGCCGTCCTGGACACCGGCATCGACGCGACGCATCCGGACGTCAAGGACCGCATCCTGGAGACCAGGAGCTTCGTGCCGGGCGAGGAGGTCGTCGACCGCAACGGCCACGGCACCCACGTCGCCTCCACGATCGCGGGCTCCGGCGCGGCCTCCGAGGGCGTCAACAAGGGCGTCGCCCCGGGCGCCGGCCTGATCGTCGGCAAGGTGCTCAGCGACGAGGGCTCCGGTGCCGACTCCGGCATCATCGAGGCCATGGAGTGGGCGAAGGCCGAGGGCGCCGACGTCGTCTCCATGAGCCTCGGCTCCAGCATCCCGGACGACGGATCCGACCCCATGTCCCAGGCCGTCGACGCCCTTTCCGCCGACGGCGGCCCGCTGTTCGTGATCGCCGCGGGCAACGCCTACGGCGAGGGCACCATCGGCTCGCCCGGCTCGGCGCAGAAGGCGCTCACCATCGCCGCCGTCGACAAGCAGGACAACCGCGCGGACTTCTCCTCGATGGGCCCGCTGGTCAGGTCGTACGGACTCAAGCCCGACCTCTCCGCCCCGGGCGTGGACATCAACGCGGCCGCCTCCCAGTCCGTGCCGGGCATCGAAGGCATGTACCAGTCGATGTCCGGTACGTCGATGGCGACCCCGCACGTCGCGGGCGCGGCGGCGATTCTGAAGCAGCGTCACCCCGACTGGTCCGGTCAGCGGATCAAGGACGCGCTGATGAGCTCGTCCAAGCAGCTGGCCCAGTACACCCCGTACGAGCAGGGCACCGGCCGGCTCGATGTGAAGGCGGCGGTCGACACCACGATCGAGGCCACCGGCTCCGTCGCGGTCGCCTCCTACGACTGGCCGCACTCCCCGTCCGACCCGGTCGCCGAGCGGACCATCACGTACCGCAACACGGGTGCGAAGGACGTCACGCTCGACCTGGCGACGGACACGGACGCCGACGCCTACACCCTCTCGGCGAAGCAGCTCACCGTCCCGGCCGGTTCCACCGCCGAGGCCGTGCTCTCGCTGGACCCGTCGAAGGTCGCGAACAACACCCGGTTCTCCGGCCAGGTCGTCGCCAAGGACGCGGCGGGCACCACCGTCGCCCACACCGGCTTCGCCCTGAACAAGGAACAGGAGCTGTACGACCTGAAGCTCCAGCTCCGTGACCGGGGCGGCAAGCCGATGGACGGCGTCGTCGTCCTCGGTGCCCTCGGCGACCCCCAGCTGATGCCGGTCCAGGTGTCGGGCGAGACCACGCTCCGGCTCCCGCCGGGCAACTACACCGCGTGGACGGCCGCCGACATCGCGGGTGACCGCGCGGACTCCAAGGCCCTCGCCTTCCTCGCGGCCCCCGAGATCATCCTGGACAAGCCGTCCACGGTCACCCTCGACGCCTCCGAGGCCCGCAAGGTGAGCGTGCGGACGCCCAAGGAGACCGAGACCCGGCAGCTGCGCTATGACATGGCACGTACCGCACCGGACGGCACCGTCCAGCGCGACGCGTACCAGATCCCGCTGACGTACGACCAGCTGTGGGCGAGCCCCACCAAGAAGGTCACCCAGGGGAGTTTCTCGTTCCTGACCCGCTGGCGGCAGGGCGAGAAGCTGATCGACCTGACGGCCGGCGGCCGTGATGTCCCGGTGGCCGTGCAGGGCGGTTCGCCGGTCGCGGAGAGCGGTGAGCAGAAGCTCGCCGCCGTCTTCGCGGGCAACGGCGCGGTGGCCGACTACAAGGGCCTGAACGTCAAGGGCAAGGCGGTCGTCGTCCGCCGCAGCGACGCGGTCGCCCCCGAGGACCGGGCCGCGAACGCGGTGGCCGCGGGTGCCAGGGCGCTCTTCGTCGTCAACGACGGCGACGGCGTCGCGATGGAGACGTACGCCCCCTACGGCACCGAGACCGCCGTCCCGGTCGCCTCCGTCCAGCGCCTGGCGGGCGAGAAGCTGATCGAGTCCGCCCGGCACGGTTCGAAGGTGACGATCGAGCAGCGCAGGTTCGCCCGCTACGTGTACGACCTGGTCGACCGCCACGACGGCGTCGTCCCGGACCGCTCGCTGGCGTACGCCCCGTCGGCCCGTCAGCTGGCGAAGGTGGAGAACACCTTCTACGGCCACAAGAGCGTGCTCGGCGGCGGCTACCGCTACGACATCCCGGACTACGGTCCGGGCATCGGCTTCGAGGAGTACGAGAAGTTCCCCGGCACCCGCGACGAGTGGGTCACCCCGCTTCCGGGCGCCTCCTTCTGGTACGAGAACCACTCGGTCCTCAACGCCGACGAGTCGGGTTCCGCGCAGGAGATGCGCAGCGGCGAGCTGGACTACACGGCGGGCCGCACCTACCCGGCCCAGTGGTTCGCGCCGGTCACCCGGCCGCGCCTGGGCACCGGCTACTGGGGTCCGTTCCGGTCCGTCTACAACGACATCCAGTACAACTTCACCCCGTGGACGGACTCCGGAGCGGGCCACTCGGGCGCCATGCCGGAGGACGAGTACGACACCACCACCACGGCGTTCTACCAGGGCGACACCCTGATCAAGAAGGCCGCGGGCCGGGCGGGCTTCGCCTGGGACGTCTCGCCCGAGAAGCTGCCGTACCGCTTCGTCCTCGACTCCGCCCGCGACGGCGACCGGTGGCGGACGTCCACCCGCACCCACACCGAGTGGGACTTCGTCTCGGGTGCCATGGACGAGAACGGCCCGTTCCAGGCCGACATCCCGATGCTCCAGCTGGACTACAAGGTCGACACCGACCTGGCCGGTGACGTCAGGGCCGGCAAGTGGACCGAGGTCGGGCTCTCCTCCGGTACGCAGGAGTGGCTGGACGGTGCGGTGAAGGCCTCCGGGGCCTCGCTGTCGGTCAGCTACGACGACGGGAAGACCTGGGAGGCGGTGCGGCTCCACAAGGACGCGGCCGGTTCCTGGACCGCCCGGTTCAAGACCCCGAAGAAGGCCGGCTCGTTCGTCTCGCTGAAGGCGCACGCCGAGGCGGCCGGCGGGCTGGGCGTCGATCAGGAGATCATCCGGGCCTTCGGCCTGAAGTGACCTGCTGAGCTTTGCTCTTGAGGCGGCCGTGCACCCCATGCCGGGGTGTGCGGCCGCCTCTCTTTACTGTTTCTTGATGGACAAAATTTGTCTACTTTGCCCGTATATGGTGGGCGATAAGGGCAGAAAGGGACTTATCGCGGAGCGGTGCAAGTTGCCACGGCGTGGCCGGGAGGCTTATAAGAGGAACGTGGCCAGGGCGATTCCGGGAATTCCGGGGACTGCCGCCATGGAGGTTTCCCAATGTTTCTCACTCCGTCCGACACGGAGAAATTGCTGCTGAGCGTCGCCGGAATGGTCGCTCGTGACAGGCGGGATCGTGGCGTTCGGCTCAACTACCCCGAGGCCGTCGCGCTGCTCTCCTGCTGGGCCGTGGAACGCGCCCGCGAGGGTGCCCGCGTCAGTGACCTGATGGTCGCGGGGCGGAATGTCCTCACCCGCGCTGACGTGCTGGAAGGCGTTCCCGAGATGCTGCATGACGTCCAGGTCGAGGCGACCTTCCCGGACGGGCGCAAGCTCGTCACGATCACCTCGCCGATCCCGTGATCCCCGGTGAGATCCGGACCGGACCCGGTGAACTGAAAATCAATGACACTCGCACTCAATTGCATGTGACCGTAGTGAATGACGGTGATCGTCCCATTCAGATCGGCTCGCATCTGCATTTCTCCGACGCGAATCCGGCGCTTTCTTTCGACCGGTCCCTGACCGAAGGATTCCGGCTCGACATTCCCTCCGGCACTTCTCTGCGCTTCGAGCCCGGAGTGGGCGCCGAGGTCACCCTCGTCGAGCTGGGAGGCCTCCGGAAGGTGCCCGGCATCGTCGTGCCGGGGACCCGCGCCGCCCGAACGGATGGCATATGACATGGCACGAATGACCCGCGCCGCCTACGCGTCGCTCTACGGCCCCACCACCGGCGACCGCGTCCGCCTCGCCGACACCGACCTCTGGATCGAGGTCGAGGAGGACCGCTGCTTCGGAGGCGACGAGGCCGTGTTCGGCGGCGGCAAGTCCATCCGCGAATCCATGGCCCAGTCCACCGCCGCACGCGCCGACGGCGCCCTCGACCTCGTCATCACCAATGTCGTCGTCCTCGACCACTGGGGCATCGTCAAGACCGACGTGGGCGTCCGGGCCGGCCGCATCGTCGCGCTCGGCCGCTCCGGAAATCCCGACATCAGCGACGGCGTCCACCCCGGCCTGGTCATCGGACCCGGCACCGACGTGGTCTCCGGCGAGGGCCGCATCCTCACCGCCGGAGCCGTCGACACCCACGTCCACTTCCTCATGCCTCAGACCCTGCACGAGGCCCTCGCCACCGGCACCACCACCGTCATCGGCGGCGGCACCGGCGCCACCGAAGGCTCCAAGGCCACCACCGTCACCCCCGGCGCCTGGAACCTCGCGATGATGCACCGGTCCCTGGACCGCGTCCCGCTCAACGTCATGCTCTTCGCCAAGGGCTCCACCGTCGGCGAAGAGGCCCTGCGCGAGGCGGCGCTCGGCGGGGCCGGCGGCTACAAGGTCCACGAGGACTGGGGCGCCACCCCCGCCGCCATCGACGCGGCACTGAAAGCCGCCGACGCCCATGGGCTCCAGGTCGCCCTGCACGCCGACAGCCTCAACGAGGCAGGCTACGTCGAAGGAACCCTCGACGCGATCGCCGGACGCGGCATCCACGTCTTCCACGCCGAGGGCGCGGGCGGCGGCCACGCACCCGACATCATCACCGTCGCCTCCCACCCCAACATCCTCCCGGCGTCCACCAACCCCACGCTCCCGCACACCGTCAACACCGTCGCCGAACACCTCGACATGCTGATGGTCTGCCACCACCTCAACCCGCGCGTTCCCGAGGACCTCGCCTTCGCCGAGTCCCGCATCCGCGCCACCACCATCGCCGCCGAGGACGTCCTGCACGACATCGGCGCACTCTCCATCACCTCCTCGGACGCCCAGGCCATGGGCCGCATCGGCGAGGTCGTCTGCCGCACCTGGCAGGTCGCGCATGTGATGAAGCAGCGCTTCGGCGACCGCGGCAGCGAACTGCCCGCCGACAACGAACGCGCCCGCCGCTACGTCGCCAAGTACACGATCTGCCCGGCGGTCGCCCACGGCATCGACCATGTCGTCGGCTCCGTCGAACCGGGCAAGCTCGCCGACCTGGTGCTCTGGGACCCCGCCTTCTTCGGCATCCGCCCCGCCGCCGTCATCAAGGGCGGCATGGTGGTGTACGCGCCGCTCGGCGACGCCAACGCCGCGATCCCCACCACCCAGCCCGTCCTCATGCGCCCCACCGCCGCAGCCGAGGCCGCCCCGCACCTCTCGGTCAGCTTCGTGGCCCCGGCCGCCCTGGACGACGGACTGGCCGAACGGCTCGGTCTGGTACGGGAGCTGGTCGCCGTACGGCCCACCCGCCACCTCACCAAGGCGGACCTGCCGAACAACACGGCCCTCCCCGACATCGACGTCGACCCGGAGACCTTCGCCATCCGGATCGACGGAGAGCTCGTGGAGCCCGCGCCCGCCACCGAACTGCCGCTGGCCCAGCGGTACTCCATGTTCTGATGGCCGGCCTGGCACACCTGCTGCTCGGGGACGGACGGCTCCCGGTCGGCGCGTACACCTACAGCGCGGGACTCGAACCGGCCGTCGCGGCGGGCCTCACCCGGGACCGGATCCCCGCCCTGCTGCGGGCCCGGCTGCACACCGCGGCCGTCACCGAGGCCGCCGCCGCGGTACTCGCCCTGCGGGCCGCCGGGCGGGACCCGGTGGACTACGGCCCCGTACAGCAGGCACTCGCCGCCCGGACCCCGGCCGCGCCCCTGCGCGAGGCATCGGCGACGCTCGGGCGCGGCGTACAGCGCCTGGCGCGCAGGCTGGATCCCGGGCACCCGGCGGTCGCCGCCCTGTCCGGGATCGGCCCCCGCCCGCTGCGGCCGGTCGCCCTCGGCGCGCTCGGGGCCGTCATGCGGGTCACGGAGGAGGAGCTGGCGCGGGGCGTCGTCTACGACGAACTGCAGACCATCACCTCCGCGGCGCTCAAGCTGCTGCCCGGCGACCCGCTGGACTCGGTCGTCTGGATCCTCGACGCCGAGCCGCACGCGGCGGCCGCGGTGGCCGAGGCCCTCGCCGTGCGGACCCCGGCCGGGCTGCCCGCCCGTACACCCCCGCTCACCGAACAGTGGGCGCTCGAACACGCACAACGAGAACGGAGACTGTTCCTTGCCTGACCGGCACCCCGACACCACGCCTGACCGGCACCCCGACACCACGCCCGACCGGCACCCCGACCACAACACCCCGCACCTTCCCGACGGCCACCCCCGGCGCGCCCTGCGCCTCGGTGTGGCCGGGCCGGTCGGCACGGGCAAGAGCTCGATCCTCGCCACCCTCTGCCGGGAGCTGGCCGGCGAACTCGCCATGGCCGTCGTCACCAACGACATCTACACCGACGAGGACGCCCGGTTCCTCCGCTCGGCCGGAGTGCTCCCCACCGAGCGCATCCGGGCCGTCGAGACGGGCGCCTGCCCGCACACCGCGATCCGGGACGACGTCAGCGCCAACCTCGACGCGGTCGAGGACCTTGAGGAGGCGTACGGACCGCTCGACCTGGTGCTCGTGGAGAGCGGTGGCGACAACCTCACCGCCACCTTCAGCCCGGCCCTCGCCGACGCCCAGCTCTTCTGCATCGATGTCGCGGGCGGCGGCGATGTCGCCCGCAAGGGCGGCCCCGGCATCACCGGTGCCGACCTCCTGATCATCAACAAGACCGACCTCGCGCCCCACGTGGAGGTCGACGTAGCGGCGATGGTCGCCGACGCGTCGCGGGCCCGCGACGGCCTGCCGGTCCTCGCGCTCTCCAGGCACGACCCGGCTTCCGTGGCCCAACTCACCGACTGGGTACGGGAGTTGCTCGTGCGTCACCGCTCCGGAACCCATGTCCCCACGGACCCGGGCCCGATGGCGCCCCACAGCCACAGCCACAGCCACGACGGCTCGTGACCGGGGAGTCCGCCGAGCCCACGGTCGTCACCGTGGAGCTCGACTGTTCGGGCCGCCACATCGCCCGGGAACTGCGCCCCGGCGCCTTCCTCGCGCCCCGGCCCCTGCTGCCGTCCCCCGACCGTCTGCGGATCGCGCTGGTCGGCACCCGGGCGGGCCTGCTCGCGGGCGACGATCTGCGGCTGGACGTCTCGGTCGGCCCCGGCGCCCGGCTGGAGCTGGTCGAGCCGTCCGGCCTGGTCGCGTACGACCACCGTGGCGGCACGTCGAGCTGGCGGGCCCGCGTCGACATCGCCGAGGGCGGCGAACTCCACTGGGACGCACGGCCGTTCGTGATCTCGGCGGGTGCCCGGGTCGAGCGCTCGATGGAGGTGTCACTGGCGGCCGGGGCGCGCATGCTGTGGCGCGACACCCTGGTCCTCGGGCGTTCCGGAGAGCGGGGCGGCGGTGTGCGGGCGATGACGCATGCCACGTACGACGGCGGTGAGCTGCTGGTCGAGGACCTGGATCTCATGGACCCGGAAACGCGTGAACTCCCCGGCATCCTGGGCCCCAACCGCGTCATCGGTTCGGTCACCGCCCTCGGCACCGCCCCGGGCGGCCGGCCCCACCCGTACCGCACGGACCTGGCGGGGCCGGGTGCGCAGGTACGGCTGCTGGACACGGTGGCGCCGGCCGCCGAGGCGGAACTGGCCGCCGTCTGGGAGCAATGGCTCGCGGACGGCGGACCGGGAGTGCCGGGTCAGCCGGTCACGACCGGCTGACCGTACCGCCGTCCGTCGAGCCGCGAGTCACCACGGCCGCACACAACAGCGCGGGGACCGCCGCGACCGCGAAGCAGACGGCCGGCGACAGGTGGTCCACCAGCAGGCCCACCACCGCGACGCCCACCGATGACCCCGCGTTGATCGCGGTGTTCACCCAGGCACCCGCCTGCGTACGGCTGCCCGCGCCCACCGACTCGTCCGCGATGAGGTACGCGGTGGTCAGGGCGGGCGCGATGAACAGCCCGGCCACCGCGGTGACCACGACCAGGACGTAGACATTGGGCGACAGCCCCGCTCCGGCCATGGTGACGCCCAGGCCGACGGCCAGCAGCGGCAGCCGCACCCGGTTCGACGCCCGCCAGGAGACGGCGCCGTAGGCCAGTCCACCGACCGCGCTTCCGGCCGAGAGCGCGGCGAGCACCCATGACACCGCCCCGCTCTGGTGACGCTGCTCGGCGAACGCCACCACCAGCAGATCCAGACCTCCCAGGCACAGCCCAACGGCCGCCGTCACCAGCACCGCGCGCCGCAGCCCGGCGATGCCGAGCAGCCGCCGCCCGGCCGGCGGGACGTCCGTACCGGCCGCCGTTTCCTCGGGCGCCGCCGAACCCCTGCCGCGCACCGCCGGTGAGGAGACCAGTGCCAGCGTGCCCACGAAGACCAGCGCGGCGCTGATCGCGACCCCGGCCGCGGGCGGGGCGGACCTGACGACCAGGCCCACCAGCAACGGGCCGCTGACGAAGAGGAGTTCCTCGGCCACACCGTCCAGGCTGTAGGCGCGCCGCAACAGTTCCCGGTCGGCGACGAGGTCGCTCCACAGGGTCCGCATCACCGGCCCCAGCGGTGGAGTGGAGGCCCCCGCCGCGGCGGTCAGCACCCCCAGCAGGAACGCCGGGGCCCCCGGCCGCCAGGTGGCGTACGCCAGCGCGGCGAGCAGCACCGCGTAGAGGCCGGCCAGCGGCGGCAGGACCCGGCGCGGCCCGTACCGGTCGATCAGCGCGGCACGGGCGGGGGAGAGGAAGACGCTGGTCGCCCCGAACACCGCCATGACAGCCCCGGCGACGGAGTAGGAGCCGGTGGAGGCGTTCACTGCCAGCATCAGGGAAAGGGAGACCATCCCGTACGACAGCCGCCCCAGCAGGGCGGCGCCGAAGGTGCGGGTGGCATGAGGGGTGCGCAGGACGGTGGCGTACGAAGGCGTGCGTGAAGGCATGGGTGATGGCGAAAGCATCGATCTGTTCCTTGTGAGGGCAGCGCGGCAGAGGGCGCTGCGGGCATGCGGGGACACCGAAGTGCCGCACCCGGCGGAAGCGGGGGTGCGGTCAGTACGGGGTCCTACGCACGGGAGAGGAACATGGCGGCCAAGGTATCAGGGCGACAGGCCCGGGGGGAGGGGGAGTTCGGCGGTCGTGTCCGCCGGCACGTGAGGTGCCATGTGACATCGCCGCGGGTAGTGTCGATGCCCATGCCGCCCTCCTCGTACCCCTCCCGCGTGCGCCCCGACTTCGAAGCGGACGAGCGGACCCAGCTCGTCGGCTGGCTCGACACGCAGCGGGCGACGGCCCGATGAAAGTGCGAGGAGCTGTCGGAGGCGGACGCGCACCGCGCCGTTCTGCCGTCCTCGCCGCTCATGACGACGGCAGGTGTCATGTCACACCTCCGCTGGGCCGAGCACCTCTGGTTCGAGGTCGTCCTGCTGGGCCGCCCGGCCGTGGGGCCGGTGTTCGACGAGCCCGAGGACTCCGACATGAGGGTCGAGGGCGTTCCGCTCGCGAAGCTTCTCGACGACTACGACCGGCAGGTCGCGGTGTCGAACGAGATCTTCGCGGGACGGTCGCTCGACGACGTGGGCCGACACCCGGACTTCGAGGCGTCGGGCGCGAGCCTGCGCTGGATCATGTTCCACATGATCGAGGAGACCGCCCGGCACGCGGGCCACCTGGACGCCATCAGGGAGCTCCTGGACGGCCGGACGGGCCACTACTGATCTGCCCGCCGCCCGCCGCCCG
>NZ_ML123049.1:606434-608815 GCF_003846175.1 Streptomyces sp. ADI95-17
CGCCCGCAGCCCGCCGCCCGCCGCCCGCTGCTCGCCGCCGGCCTCTCGCCGCCCCGCCCGTGTCAGCCGGTGATGCCGGTGCCGGCCGAGAGGATCTTCTCGGCGGTCCGCCGGAGTTCGGGGAGGAAGGCGATGACCCGCTCGCCCCGGCGGAGCAGGTCATCGGTGGACGTGACGCCGAGGTCGGCGACGGCATCCCGGAAGGCCGGGAGACGTGCCTGGTGCAGTTCGGGGGCGTCCGCGGCCAGTACGGTGTGACATCGCGCGAAGGTCGCGATGATCCAGAAAACCGCTTCGCGATGGTCGCCCCGCTCGACGAGATACCGGCTCCCGTCGATCGCGACCGGCCGGGCCCCGGCGGTGATGTCGCCGCTGAAGAAGAACGGCGTACGGGCGACCTCCGCCGCGGCGTCGAAGGTGCGGGCCAGCTCGTCCAGGTGGTGCCCCGTCCTGGCGGCCGACAGCCGCGCACACCCCAGGAGCTCCAGCAGCTCCGGGTACAGGTGCGCCTGTCCGTACGCGTCGAGGACCTCGCGGGCCGCCGGGTAGCGGAGCCGGACCGTGGGGTTGCGCAGTGCGGCGACCAGCAGGACATGGGTGGTGACCCCGGTCGGGAAAAGCCAGGACATCACCTGTTCGTGGAAGGGCGCCGAGGCGTCGAAGGCAGCCAGCCGGGTCTCGATCCGGCGTTCGGCGTCCAGGCATCTGCGGCGCACCCAGGGCCGCTCGGCGAACCGGCGCGACACGTCCGCCCGCAGCTCGCGCAGCCGGCCCGTGGGGTCGTCGACGACCGTGTCCCGGCGGAAGCTGCCCGCCAGGTGGTACGAGGAGAGCACCTCGTCCGCCGAGGCCAGTTCGCCCCACGGCAGCAGGCTGACCTCCAGCAACGCGTCCCGGAACCGGAGCTTGCCGGGCTTGGCGGGCGGGGCGGGGTCGGCGGTGACGACCACGATGTCCACGTCCGAGTAAGGGGACAGTTCGGCGTCGTCCGGCAGGCCCACCGTGGAGCCGCTGAAGAAGGCACCACGGAAACCGGGATCGGGCCGGGCGTGCTCGGTGACCCACTGGACCGCGGCCGCTCGGGCCGTACCGACTCTCACTCGGAACCTCTTTCCTCCGGGGTGTCACCGTATGCCGAACCTGGCGCGGACCGCGCCCGCGAAGCGTGTCACTCGTTGCCGGGCGCGTGGCGGAGGCGTCAACTGTTGGGGCGCCGGGCAACCGTGTGGCACAAAGCCTCCGGCGGGAGAGGATCGTGATGAGGAAGATCGTCCTGATGGCCTCGGTGTCCCTCGACGGCTTCATGGAGGGGCCGGACCGCGAGATCGACTGGCACGTGGTCGACGACGAACTGCACCGTCACTTCAACGAACTGCTCCGGACCATGGGCGGCTTCCTCGAAGGCCGGGTGACCTATCAGCTCATGGAGGATTACTGGCCGACCGCCGACTCCGATCCCTCCGCCACCGAAACCGAGGCGGAGTTCGCCGGCATCTGGCGGGAGACGCCCAAGATCGTGTTCTCCCGGACCCTGGAACATGCCGGCCGGAACGCCACGATCAGACGGGAGGTCGACGCGGAGGAGATCCGGGCTCTGAAGGCGCAGCCCGGCGGGGACCTGTGTCTCGGGGGCGCCGACCTCGCCGCGGCCTTCATGCGGCTCGACCTGGTCGACGAGTACCGCATCTACGTCCATCCGGTCCTCATAGGCCGGGGCAAACCCCTGTTTCCGGCCTCGGCGACCCGGACCGCACTCCGTCTGAAGGAGACCCGGGAGTTCGGCAACGGGGTCGTGCTGCTCCGTTACGGCCGCCGCGAGGTTGCTCCAGCGGAATGAACTCGCCGGGCCGGGACGGTGCGCGACCGGTGCTGTGCCGCGTGGACCGGGGCACTCTCCCCGTATAACGGCCGCACCATCGCGAGCTCTCACGAAAGGACCGGCGATGACGCTCAGTGTCGAGGACCGGCTGGACATCTCCGAACTGCTCGCCCTGCACGGGCACTTGGTCGACAACGACGAACTGGACCGGCTGGACGAGCTGTTCACCGACGACATCGTCTACGAAACCTCGAACCTCGGGCACGGAGAGGTGCGCGGGCTGGCCGCGTTCCGGGACATGGCGCGGGCACGTGCGGGCAAGCCGGGCGCCCCCGTCGGCCACCACGTCAGCAACATCGTCCTCACCGAGGCCGGGGACGGCCGGGTCCACGCGCGGTCCAAGGGGATCGGTGTCGGCGCGGACGGCGAGTCCGGAAGCGTGACCTACGAGGACGTGATCGTGCGCGGCGAGCGGGGGTGGCGCATCTGCCGGCGCTGTATCACCCTGCACTTCACACCCGCCGGCGCACCGGACACGGAGGGAGCCGGCAAGTGACGGCCA
>NZ_ML123049.1:608840-739201 GCF_003846175.1 Streptomyces sp. ADI95-17
CGGCCGGGCGTCAGGCGTCCAGCATGCCCGAGGTGTCGATGACCTGACGGATCGCCCGGCCGGAGGCCAGCTCCTCCAACGCCGCGTTGATGTCGGACAGCGGCAGCGTGCCGGTGTGCATCAGCTCCACCGGCATCAGGCCCGCCCGCCACAGCTCCAGGAACCTCGGGATGTCGCGGCGCGGCACCGCGTCGCCCATGTACGAGCCCAGCAGGGACTTTCCCTCGCCCGCGAACGCCAGGGCCGGGACCTCCAGCACCCGGTCCGGGGCGGGCAGGCCCACCGACACGACCCTGCCGCCCCGGGCCACCGCGCTCAGGCACTCGGCCATGACCTTGGGGCTGCCCACCGCCTCGACCGCCAATTCGGCCCCGCCGGAGGTGAGTTCGCGGATCTGCCGCACCGCGTCGTCGGGGGCGTACGCATGTGAGGCACCCAGCCGGAGCGCCAGCTCGCGCTTCTCCCGCACCGGATCGACCGCGATGATCGGATACGCGCCAGCCGCACGGGCGCCGAGCACCGCGGACAGGCCCACCCCGCCCAGGCCGTAGACCACCGTCGACTGCCCCGGACGCAGGGCCGCCGTGTTGATGACCGCGCCCGCGCCCGTCAGCACCGCGCAGCCGAACATCGAGGCGACGGCGAACGGGATGTCCTTGGGGATCGGGACCACCGACTCCTGGGCCAGCACCGCGTGTTCGGAGAACGCCGAGACGCCCAGCTGGTGATGGACCGGGGCGCCGGAGGCATCGGTCAGCAGTGAGGGGCCGTGCAGCAGCGCACCGGAACCGTTCGCCGCCGCGGCCTGGGCGCACAGGGCGGGCCGGCCCGCCGCGCAGTCGCCGCAGAAGCCGCAGCTCGGTACGAAGACCAGCGCCACATGGTCGCCGGGGGCGACCCGGCCGACGCCCGGCCCGGTCTCCTGGACGACGCCCACCGCCTCGTGGCCCAGCGCCATCGGCAGCGGACGGACCCGGTCGCCGTTGACCACCGAGAGGTCCGAGTGGCAGAGCGAGGCGGCCGCGACGCGTACCAGCACCTCGCCCTCGCGCGGGGCGCCCAGCTCCAGTTCCTCCACCTCGACCGGACGGGAATCGGAATACGGGCGGGCCGTCGATGTCCCGCGCAGCACCACCGCACGGGTCTTCACGCGACCGCCTCCGGACGCGGGGCGCAGCGCAGCACGTCACGGCTCTCCAGCAGCGGGACGACCCGGCCGAGCACGATCTCCTGGAAGTGCGGAGTGGCGCAGTGCGCGGTGAAGTCGGCCTCGGAGGCGTACTCCTCGTACAGCACGATCGCCCGCGGGTCCTCGGTGCCCTGGTGGACCCGGTAGGCGAGATTGCCGGGCTCCTCGCGGGAGGCGGCGGCCATCGTGTCGAGCAGCGGGAGAACGGTGTTCTCCTCGCCCTCCTTGGTGCGGTAGCGGGCTACGACCACGTATGTCATGGGGGTTACTCCTGGGGTGGGGCGGGCCTCTTCAGAGCGGCGGGCGGGACCGGCGGCAGCTGGTCGCGGCGCAGATGCCAGAGGCGGGGGTCGGACGTGGCGGCGGCGGCCGACCCGAGGGCCAGCGCGAGCGCGACGTCCGCGGCGTTCTCCACGAAGCCCGCGGCCACCGACGGGGACATCGCGCGCTGTGCCTGCGCGCTCATCCGGGCGATGATCGGGGCGGGCATGATCTCGACCAGGTCCGGCGCCCCGCGCGAGATCGCGTCCGTGGAGCGGCGCAGATTGGACCGGTCGGTGACGAACACCTTCATCATCGTCAGCAGGCCGAGCGGACGGCCCTTCTCTATGAGGGAGAGCCGGGTGCTGACCACGCCGTGCGCGCCCATGTTCTTGATGAACTCCAGCGCGCCCCGGTCCTGAGCCAGACCGGGGCTGCTGTCCACGTTCACGAACACGGTCTTCCCCGCCCGGCCCAGCGCCGGCACGACCTGGGGCAGCTGCCCCACGGCGAACGAGGCGAGGATGCACACCTTGGCCGGTGCGGTCAGGAACTGCCGCAGCGGCTGGGTGCCGACGACCGACGCGACGACCGGCACCTCGGCGAACGCCGCGGTGAGCCGGGGGTCGAGCGGGGCACCGGACCGGGAGGGGGAAGGGGTCATGGCAAGGGCCTGCCTGGGGAAGGGGTTCGTGGCTGCTGAGATCCTGCGGTCAGTTCAGCGGAGACGTACCGAATCGGCTGGGAAGGCCCAGTTTGCCAGGGTTGAGAATGCCGGCCGGGTCCAGGGCCTTCTTCACCGCGACGAACGTCGCGAAGCCCGCCCCGAGAGATTCCTCCAGGTAGGGGCCGCGCAGCAGACCGCAGCCGTGGTGGTGGCTGAGCGCCGCCGCGTGCTCGATCAGTACGGCGTTGGCGGCGTCCCACACCGAGCGGTACCAGTCGCGGCGCGACTCGGGTGCCACGTCGCCGCGCAGCGAGAAGTAGACGCAGGCGCCGTCGGTGTACGCGTGGGACTGGTGCGCCGAGGCGGCCAGGGTGCCGGGCACCGACTGGATCGCGGCGACCACCTCGTCGTAGATCACCGGCAGGTCGGTCCAGGACGCGGCCATCTCCAGGGTGTCGGCGACGAAGCCGGGGCCGGGCTTGAAGCCGTCCGCGGACTTGCCGACCAGCATCCGCTCGTCCAGCCAGCGCTCGAAGACCGCCTTGCTGTCCAGCTCGGGGCCGTACGTCTCGCAGACCTCCCTCGCCACCTTGATCGACGCGTCGACGACGGCCGGGTCGCCCTCGTCGGCGACGAGCAGCAGGTTGGTCTCCGGGTGGCCGAAGTGGGTGCCCGACTCCAGGGTGTCGTACAGCCGCAGCACGGCCGGGGTCGCGCCGCGCTGCATGATCCTGCGGCAGGCGTCCAGGCCCTCCGCGAAGGTCTTGAAGCCGTACGCGACGGCGTCGGCGTACTCGGGCAGCGGGTGGACCCGCAGCCGGGCCGAGACGATGACGCCGAGGGTGCCCTCGGAACCGACGAACAGCTGGCGCAGGTCCGGGCCGACCGCGGCACGGGCGTAGTCGCCGTACGTGGCACGCGTGCCGTCCGCGTGCACGACGTCCACACCGACGACCATGTCCTCGATCTTGCCGTACCGGGTGGAGAGCTGACCGGCGCCGCGGCAGGCGATCCAGCCGCCGACCGTGGACACGGCGAACGCGGACGGCCAGTGGCCGGTGGTGACCCCGTACTCCTCCTGGAGCTGCTTCTCGAAGAGGTCCCCGAACATGCCGGCCTGGACGTCCACGACGTTCGACTCGGCGTCGAAGCCGGTGATCTCGTTCAGCCCGCAGACGTCCAGGACGACGCCGCCGAAGACGGGCAGCGCCGCGCCCGTGACGTTGGAGCGGCCGGCCGACGGGGTGACCGGGACGCCCGCCTCGTGGCAGATCCGCAGCACGGCCGCGACCTGGTCGGCGTCGGCCGCCTCGACGATCACGGCGTCCGGCGTCGCGGGACGGCCCTCGGTCTCGCCGATCATCGAGCCGGCCCACCAGTCACGGGTCCGGGTGACGACCTCCTCGCGGGCGGTGTGCACCGCGTGCGCGGCCTCGCGCAGCGCCTCGATCACGGTCTCGGGGACCTCGACCGGGTTCACCTGGAGGGCGGCCTCGCCGTCCCCGATCGGGGTGTTCTGCGCCCACTTGGCGAAGCTGGGGGCGCCGATCGTGTAGTTGCCCCGGTTGAACGGGTGGGTGATGGTCTGACGGCTGATCATGCTGCTGCCCCTTCGAGGAGTACGGACTTTTCGTGACGGACGGCTGCGAGGTACTCGGAGACCGAACGCTCCACCTCGGCCTGAGTGAGGTTCAGTTCCCGGCCGAGGATCGCGCCCACGGCCCCGGCGGCGTCGGCGGACGCGTCCCGGGCGAACAGCCGGGCGCGCATCCGGCGCGAGAGCACGTCGTCGACCGAGCGGGCCAGTTCGGCGCGGGCCGCGTACACGACCTCGGCCCTGGTGTACGGGAGTCCGGCGACGATCGGCTCGGCCAGCGACGGGTCGTCCTGGATCAGGTCGCCGACGAAGCGGGCCTCGGTGCCGAAGCGCTCGCCGAGGTGGGCGGCGATGCCACCGGAGGCCGCGACGGCCTCGGCGTCGTAACCGGCGCCGCCGAGCAGCGGGAGGTCGGTGGTGCGGCTCTTCGCCCTGCGGCCGAGGACCGTCATCACCTTGTCGATGACGAGTTCGCCCATGTGCCGGCTGGTGGTGAGCTTGCCACCGGTCACCGTCACCATGCCGGTGCGGCCCACGGTGATGTGGTGGTCGCGGCGCATGTCGAGGGTCGCGCCCTCCTTGCCGCCGACCAGCGGGCGCAGACCGCCGATGGAGCCGACCACGTCGTCCGGGGTGAGCTTCCCCTCGAAGGCGGTGTTGGCGCCCTCCAGCAGGAAGTCCATCTCCTCGCGGGTGCAGTGCACGTCGTCGGGGGAGCCCTGGTAGTCCTCGTCGGTGGTGCCGAGCACGACGCTGTTGCCCCAGCGGGTGCAGGTCGCTCGGCGGGCCCGGCCGGGGATCGGCACGGTGACCGTGCAGTTGATCCGCACCTTGTCCCACGGCACCACGATGTGGACGCCCTTGGCGGGCCGGACCTGCGGCTCGTGGCCGTCGTCAGCCTTCGCGTCGAGCTCGTCGGTCCATACGCCGGTGGCGTTGACGACGGCCCGGGCACGGATGTCGAAGCTGTCGCCGTCCGCCGAGACCCGGGCGCCGGACACCTTGCCCATCTGCATCAGCAGACCTTCGGCCCTGGCCCCGTTGAGGATCGTCGCACCGAGCGCGGCGGCGGTCCGGACGATGGTGAGGACGAGACGGGCGTCGTCGGTGCGGGCGTCGAAGTACATCAGCCCGCCCTTGAGGTTCTCCGCACGCAGCGTCGGTGCCTGCGCGAGGACCTCGGGAACGGTGAGCCGCTGGTGCAGCTTCCCGATCCGCCAGCCGCCGACCAGGTCGTACGTCCACAGCAGGCCCTCGAAACCCTTGGCCAGGCGGGCGTCGAAGATGCCCTCCTTCTCCAGGATCGGGAAGAGGAACGGCAGCCGGTGCACCAGGTGCGGGGCGTTCTTGCGGAAGCGGTGCCGCTCCAGGAGCGAGTGGCGGACCAGGTTGACGTTGCCCTGCTCGATGTAGCGCAGACCGCCGTGCACCATCTTCGAGGACTTCGACGACGTGCCGGAGGCGAAGTCGTCCTTCTCGATCAGCGCCGCGCGCAGCCCGCGCGAGGCGGCGTCGAGCACGGCGTACGCCCCGGTGATGCCGCCGCCGATGACGAGTACGTCGTACGTGTCGTCGGCCAGCCGGCGCTTGAGGGCTGCCCGGTCGAGCAGCAGGGGCGTTCGGCGGGTCGCCGCGGCGCTGCGCCGCGGCTTCCGGGCGGGCATGGTGATCACAACATCAACTCCTGGTGTTTCGGTGCGGCGGCCGCGTGGTCGGTACCGGCCGCCGGGTGACGGTCGGGGGGCCGTCAGTGGGGGGTGTGAGGTTCGGGGGCCTTCAGGGGGAGGAGCGCGGGGTCGCCGAGGTGGGCGATGAGCACGTCGCGCCAGGCGGACCGCTGGGCGGCGCGTTCGGCCGCGGTGATCGCGGGTTCGAAGATCCGGCCGAGCGGCTGGGCCTCGACGACCTCTTCGAGCGAGGACCACAGGCCCTGCGCGACACCGGCGAGATACGCGGTGCCCCGCAGGCTGGCGGTCGCGGAGTCGGAGACCCGTTCAAGCGGCAGGCCGGTCAGGTCGGCCTGGGTCTGCATGAGCGGGTCGCTGCCGGATACCCCGCCGCCGACCCGGAGCCGGGTGAACGGGGTGCCCATGGTGTCGGCGACGCCGTCGATCAGGTCGCACACCGAGTGCGCGATCCCGTCGAGCACGGCGCGGGCGAGATCGGCGCGGGTGGTGGCGAGGGTGAGCCCGGTGAGGGCGGCGGTGGCCTCCGGGTGCCAGACCGGCGTACGGACCCCGGCGAGTGCCGGGACGAAACGCGGGGTGCGGCCCGGCCGGGTGGGGACCCGGCCCGCCTCCTCACCGAGCTCCTTCGGCGATGCGAACAGGCCCAGGTCGTCGCAGAGCCAGTTCAGCGCCGAGCCCGCCGTGGAGGTGTACGCCTCCAGGCTGTAGTGGCTGATGTCGCCCTGCCGCCGGCCGGGCTGGGCGAGCACCCCGGAGATGTCCGGCCGGGGCAGGGCGGGCGTGGTGCCGGTCGCCGCGTCGACGAAGGCGCCGGTCCCGTAGACGCACATGCCCTGCCCGGCGGCGAGACCGCCGAGCGCGACGAGTGCGGCGTGCTGGTCGCCCATGGAGGCGGCCAGCGGGACGGCGATGCCGAGGGCGGCCGGGTCGGTGGTGCCGAAACCGGCGTCGTCGGAGCGGAGCTCCGGCAGCAGGTCGAGGGGGAAACCGAGGTGGCCGATCCACTCCTCGTCCCAGGCGTGCCGCTCCAGCAGGTAGCCACCGGTTGAGGCGGCGTTCGTCGGCGTCGTGGCGTGCACGGCGCCGCCGGTGAGCCGCCAGATCAGCCAGGTGTCGACGGTGCCGAAGAGCAGCCGGCCCTCGCGGTGCGCGGCGGCCACCTCCGGGTGCGCGGCGATCTGCCGGGCGGCCCAGAGGAACGGTGCGCGGGCGCCGACCGGCCGGCCCTGACGGGCCAGCAGGGCGGTGTCCCACTCCGCCTCGTACGAGGTGAGGTCGGCCGCGTACCGCCGGTCCTGCCACACCACCGCGGGCAGCAGCGGCCGCCCGGTCACCCGGTCCCACAGCATCGCGGTCGCCCGCTGGGTGGACAGCGCCACCGCGGTGATCCCGATGCCCTCCTCGCGGGCCCGGCCGACGGCCCGGCGCGCCACCTCGACGGTGGCGGTCCAGATCTCCATCGGGTCCTGCTCGACCGAGAGGTCGTCCGGATGGCTGACCTTGATCGACCGGTAGAACACCTCGTGGGCGGCGCCGGAGTCGAGGACGACTCCGGCCCGGGTGCCCGTGGTGCCCTCGTCGATGGACAGCACACCGCGCCGTGCGGCGGCGCCGGGAAGCGTCTGCGTCATTGCAGCCCTTTCATTGCGAGCATCGCGAGCGAGCTGTGCGGAGGGAGAGGGAGGGGAGGTGACCATCGTGTGGTGCGACGGGCCCGGCGGCCGGTCAGCGCGCGGTCGCGGACCCGGCGGATTCCGGTGCGGCGACGGCACCTCGGTCCTGTCCGGCGGCCTCGTCGGGGGAGGCGGCCTTCGTCGGGTCCCACTTGATCGCCAGACAGGTGATCAGGCCGAGCAGCGGCACGACGGAGAGCACCAGGAAGGTGTCGGCGAGCCCGAGGGAGTCCTTGATCTGCGGGAAGACGTACAGCCCGACGACACTGCCGAAGCTGCCGACCATCCCGGTGACACCGGTGCCCAGCGCCCGGACGTCGCTGCTGTACGAGAGCGCGGCGATGGACTTGCCGTTGGCGCCGGGGCCCGCGGAGTGGCAGAGGATGAACAGCACCGGCAGCAGGAACGCCACGGCCGTGGGCACCTTCTCGAAGGTCAGCCCCATTGCCAGCAGTGCCACGAACACCCCGGCGAAACCGGCGGCGGAGCTGAGCCGCAGCCCGAGCCGGCGGCCGAAGTACGCGGAGAGCAGACCGCCCGCGATGCCGAAGGCGTTGAAGACCATCGAGCCGATCGTGGCCTTCTCGAAGCTCTCGCCGAAGATCGTCAGGCTGATCAGCGGGAGGTACCAGCCGACTGCGAAGTACTGCATCGACTGCCCGAGCGAGATGACCGAGGAGAGGACCGTCCGGGGCAGGTACTCGCCCTTGAAGAGCACCCCGGCCTGACGGAAGCCGATGGCGGGCGCCTCGGTGGCGGCGCGGGTGGCCTCGTCCGGCTTCCCGGCGACGGCCTTGATGCCGTAGATCTTGTCCAGATTGACCACGGCCTGGTCCAGCCGGCCCTTGCTCGCCAGCCAGGTGGGACTCTCCCGCAGCATCAGCCACTGGCCCAGCAGCAGGGCGGCGGCGACGACCGCGGCCGAGCCGACCGACCAGCGCCAGATGTCCGCGCCGACATCCAGGTTGAAGAAGACCAGGGCGAGCGCGAGGTTGCTGGTGGTGGCGACGTACCAGACGGCCTGCCACAGGTTCAGCCGGCCGCCCAGCTTCGCGGGCGTGTACTCGGCCAGCAGCGCCATGGCGACGGCGAAGTCGATGCCGTAGGCGACACCCACCAGGACCCGGCCGAGCCAGACCACGGTGAAGTCACCGGCGAAGGCGGCCAGCAGGGCGCCCGCGATCGCGAACACCTTGGCGATGAGCAGCGGGGGGACCCGGCCGATCCGGGTGGCGAGCCAGCCGCCGACCGGATTGAAGATGATCGCCAGGGCCGGAGCGGTGGCCGTGAGGATCGAGACCTGCGTGCTGGTGAGCTCCATCTGGGACGTCATCGGCCCCAGACCGGCGCTCAGCGCGGCGTTCGAATAGGCGTCGAGGAACAGCCCGCCGAACACGAGAAACCAGATGACCTGCGCCCGGCCGGTGATCTTTCCCAGCCCATCGATGAGCGCAACGACGTCGGCGACGCCTTTGACGCTCGGACGTTGTGCCATGAATCCGCCTTCGAGGAAGACCCATCGGCGGCACGGGGAGCACAAAAAAACAGGCATGACGAAACCACCGACAGGTGGTCTATGTCTGTGCCTGTCAAAACACTGCGGAAAGCGCCGCAGCACGTGAACTGCAAGGAATGCGAACTACGCAGTGAGGTTAAGAACGCGCCAGGACAAACGTCAAGGGTTTCCGGCAGGTTACCTGAACGTGACATCGGCCCCGGGAGCGGTGGCGGTGTCCCGGGAGGGGCGCGTGCGGGGCGGGGCGAGCCGCGCCTGCCCCGCCCCGCCCCACCTGCGGATACGGCCGTCAGCGGCCCGTCTGCAGCGCCGTCCAGGTGCCCGGACCCACCAAACCGTCGGCCGTCAGTCCCCGGCTCGTCTGGTAGTTGCGTACCGCCGTCACGGTCGCCGGGCCGAAGCTGCCGTCGACGCCCACCGTCGAGCCGAGCGCGGCGGTCAGCGCGCGCTGGAGCCGCTTGACCTCGTCGCCCGAGGCGCCCTGCTGGAGGCTCGGTGTCGCGCCGGCCGACAGCAGCGCGGTCCAGGTCCTGGCGCCCACCACACCGTCCGCGTTCAGCCCGCGGGCCGCCTGGTACGCGGTCACCGCGGTCTTCGTGGCAGGCCCGAAGCTGCCGTCCACGGCCCCCGCGGAGTAGCCCTGGTCGTTCAACAGCTGCTGGACCGCCTCGACCTGGGCGCCCGTCGAGCCGCTCTGCTGGGGCGCGTACGAGGTGAAGCTCAGCCTGTCGGCGCCCTCGCCGCCGCCGGCGGCTCCGCCGACCAGCTCCATGTAGCGGTTCCAGTCCCAGTAGGGTCCGGGGTCGGTGTGGTCGTTGCCCGGTGCCTCGCTGTGCCCGATGATGTGCGCCCGGTCCTTGGGGATCCCGTAACGGTCGCACAGCGACTTGGTCAGGGCCGCGGACGAGCGGTACATCGTGTCCGTGAACCAGGACGGGTCGTCGATGAACCCCTCGTGCTCGATCCCGAGCGCCGAGGCGTTGGCGCTCTTGGCGTGGTACGCGGTGTCGCTGTTGCGCACCGTCTGGGTGATCTCACCGTCGGAGGAGCGCACCACGTAGTGGGCGCTCACCTCCGCGGCCGGGTTCTGGAACCAGCTGATCGACCCCGCGTACGAGCCCTGCGTGACGTGCACGATCACCTTGTCGATCTTCGCCGAGCGGCCCGCCGCGAAGTTGTTCGGGTCGGCCGGCACCCACAGCGCCGACGGGTAGTCGGGGCTCTGGGTGCGTACGCCGGAGGCGGCGAGCGTGCCCTTGTGCGGGGCCACCGGACGGCTCGTCACCGAGATCCGCTCGCCGCCGGGGACGACCGCGTCGAGCCCGGAGGCCAGGAAGGTGTAGACGGCGTCGGCGTAGAGGACGGCGGCGGGGCCCTGCGCACCGCCGTACCGGGCGACGGCCGGGTACCAGGCGTCGATGTCGTCGCGGTCCCGGGCGTCGAGGCCGAGCTTGTCCGCGTAGCCGCGCAGCATCGCGGCGCCGCCCATGATGTTGGCCCCGGTGTCGGTGCGCAGCTCGGCGAGCGGCTTGCCGGTGAGGGCGGCGGCCCGCTCCAGTGTCCGGTTCGTGGGGTTGCTCACCAGGTGCATCACGCCGAAGCCGCCCGCCTGGCTGGGGCGTCCGGAGTGGCCGTCGAGCCGGGTCTCGCCGTAACCGACGGCGGCGAGCAGATCGCGCGGTACGTCGAACCGTGCGGCGGCGAGTGCGAACGCCCGGTCCATCGGGTGGCCGTCGTCCGGCGCGGCGAAGGCCGGCGTGCCGGTCACGGTGAGGACGGTGGCGGTGAGGGCCGCCAGGACGGATGCGCGGCCCTTTGTGTGGGCGGCGGCGTGGCTGGGCATACCTGCTCCTGCTCGGTGGGGGGAAAGAGGACGGCCCCCGGGCCGAGTGGGGTGGGCCGAGGGCCGTGAAGCCCGCTCAGCGTAACCATCTGTTCAGGGCATGACAATCATCTGCTTGGTGTGTCGAACTGCCTTTCACTCCAACGGAGTTGATACGGAACCCGGCGGCCCGCCCGGCGGACGGACGGACCGTCACCGGGCAGCACCGGCGGTGGGTCCGCCCTACCAGCGGTCGCGGTGGATGACGTCGGCCACCGGGCGGCGCCGCACGGGGCCGAAGTTGCCCTGCGGCCATCCGACCGGAATGGCGGCGTAGGTGTGCATGTCCTCGGGGATGCCGAGAGCCTCCTTCCACTCCTGCTCCAGCATCAGGTGCCAGATGGTGATGTTCGCCGCGAGCCCCAGGGCCCGCGCGGCGAGCAGGACGTTCTGCACGCCCGGGTAGACGCACGAGCCCTCGGCGAGCGCCTGGAAGCGCGTCTGGGTGTTCATCATCCGCTCGGTCGCGGCCGGGCCGAGCGCCTGCGCGGAGGCCAGCAGCCCCTCCTCGTCCAGGCGCGGCTCCGGGAACCGGTAGCAGGGCAGGATCAGAGCCGGGGTGTCGGCGAAGTGGTCGCGCTGGTACTCGATCGCGGCGACCATCCGGCCGTACGCCGCGTCGTCCATGCCCTTCGGGGCGTACTTCCCGGTCGTCGCCAGATAGGCGTCCACGCACCGCTTCCACAGCGGCGCCAGACGGGCCATCACCTCGCGGTCGGTCACCACGACGTACTCGTAGCACTGCATGTTGCCGCCGCTGGGGCCCCAGACGGCGGCCTGTATGAGCTGCTCCAGCGTCTCGTCCGGCACCGGTTCCGGCTTCAGGCGGCGCATCGCGCGCATGGTGGACATCGTCGGGAAGAGCGCGGGCCCGTCGGCATGGGTCGTGTCGATCGTCATGATCGCGGAGTGTACGGGCCGCGCACCGGCCGCGGGAGGCCCGCCGGCCGGGCCCGGGGGAGGGGGCCGGACGGGTTCGCTCCCGCCATCGTGACGGCCGCCGCGGGCCCTCGGGCCGGTCGCCCGTGAACCACCGAAATCGCACACCTGGACGGCAGCCCACCGCACGGGGGAACGCGGATCGGCTTCACCTTCGCGAAGGCGTATAAATGGTTCCTCCGGAGACCAGTCGGCGTCCCCCGATGGCACTCACACCTCACGCGGCAGGGCGTCACCGCGTACGAGAACGCAGGAGCGCCGCATGAGCACGGCAGAAAAGATCAGCACCTTGCTGGTGGCGAACTTCGGCACCGATCCCCTCGAAATCCGGCCCGAGGTGTCGCTCCGTCACCTCTGCCTGGACTCGCTGGCGTTGGAGGAACTGCGGCTGATCATCGAGGACCGGATGGGCGTCGACCTGGACGACGTCGAGCTGACCTCGCGGGACACCGTCGGCAGGCTCGTCGACATGGTGCACCGCAAGGCAGCCGCGTGACGGGCCGCCCGTACCGCCCCGAGCCGTTCGCCGCCGCCGTCACCGGGATCGGCATGGTCACCGCCGCGGGCGTCGGGGCCGAAGCGACCTGGCGCACGGTGTGCGAGGCGTCGACCGCCCCTTCGGTGCCGCACCGGCCCGAACTCCACGACCTGCCCTGCGACTTCATGTACACCATCGCCGGCCTCGACCCCCGGGCACTGCTCGGGGTGGCGACCGCGCGGCTGATGGACCGCTTCTCGCAACTGGCCGTCATCGCGGCCCGCGAGGCCGTCGCCGACGCCGGACTCGACCCCTCGGTCTGGGACGGCGGACGGGTCGCCGTGGTCATCGGCTCCGCCCACGGCGGACTGCCCTTCTACGACGAGCAGCACACCACCCTCACCGAACGCGGCGCACGCCGGGTCTCCCCGAAGCTCGCCCCGCTCACCGTCGTCAACGGCGCGGCCAGCAGCGTCGCCACCGACCTCGGCGCCCTCGGCCCGAGCCAGGCCGTCTCCACCGCCTGCTCCTCCGGCACCGTCGCCATCGGCACCGCCCACCAGATGCTCCGCACCGGGGCCTGCGACATCGTCATCGCGGGCGGCGCCGAATCGGTCTGCTCCCGGCTGCTGATCGCCAGCGCCTGCCAGCTCAAGGCCGTCTCCACCCGGCGCGACGATCCCGAGGCGGCCTGCCGCCCCTTCGACATCCACCGGGACGGCTTCGTCGTAGGCGAGGGAGCCGGGCTCCTGGTGCTGGAGCGTCCGGAACACGCCCTGGCCCGCGGCGCCACCGTCCGCGCGCACATCGCCGGCTACGGCGCCTCCAGCGACGCCCACTCCGCGGTCGCCCCGGACCCCGAGGGCCTGGGCATCGAGCGGGCGCTGCGCTTCGCGCTCGCGGACGCCCGGGTCGCGGCCCGGGACATCGGCCATGTCAACGCCCACGGCACCTCGACCGTCTCCAACGACCTCATCGAGGGAACGATGCTGCACCGGGTCCTCGGTGAACACCCCCTGGTCACCTCGACGAAGGCGATGACCGGGCACACACTGGGGGCCGCCGGCGGCATCGAGGCCGCACTGACCGTGCTGGCGCTGGAACACCGGCTCGTGCCGCCCACCGTGAACCTCGACTCCCCGGACCCCGCGATCCCCGTCGAAGTGGTGCGCAAGGAGGCCCGGCCGGGAACGTTCGACGCGGCCGTCAAGACCTCGCTCGGTTTCGGCGGACACAACGCCGCACTCGTTCTCACCAGGGCCTGACCCGGAAACCCAAGAGGCAGGCGAACCACCATGGCCGACGAGATCATCCGGACCCTGACGGTGGACGGGCTGCGCTACGGCTACCGGGTCCTGAGACAGCCCTCGCCGCGCACCGAACCGGTCATCATCCTCGGCGGCGCGCTCCAGGGCATGTACGGCTGGCCGCAGATGGACGACCATCTCGGGCCGCTCGCCTCCGTGGTCACCGCCGACCTGCCCGGCATGGGCGACGCGGACCTGCTCCCGCCCGGTGCGGGCGACGACGTCCTGCACGCCGCCGTCACCGGGATCATCGACGATCTGAACGTACCGAGGGCCAACCTCTTCGGGTTCTCCTACGGCACCTCGATCGCCTTCGGCTGCGCACAGCAGCATCCCGGCCGGATCGCCCGGCTGATGCTCGGCGGAGTGCCCGCCCACATCACCGACGAGCAGCGGGACCGGTGGGGCCGCGCCGTCGACCGGCTGGAGACCGGTGACCTGGAGGGGCTGGCCGGACTGGCCGCCGGGGTACTGATGTGCCAGGACCCCGAACGCAAGGTGCACCGCGGCGAGTTGGCGCGGCGCTATGTGAGGCGCTCGTTCCTGTACGCCCTCACCCACTCCCCGCACGCCGCCCTGTCGCTGCACCGGGCGCTGGGGCACCGCCCGGACTTCTCCGGTGGGCTGACCGGCGTACCGGCCCTGGTCTTCGCGGGTGAGCACGACACGGTGACCTCGCCGGAGCGGCAGCGCACCTTCGCGGCCACGATCGAGGACAGCAGGTTCGTCACGATCGGGGAGTCCGACCACTGGGTGGTGCTGGAGCGTCCGGACGACGTCGCGGACCTCGCGGCCCGCTTCTTCACCGACCGACCGCTGGAGCCGGCCCCCGGTCTCGCCGCGCTCCCGGCGCAGGCGCGGACCTCGCGCACACCGGCCGGCCGGGACCTCGCCGACACCCCGTAGTCCGTCCGGGCCACGGGGTGCCGCTCCGTTCGACGGGCCGGTGCCGGGCTGCCTACGGTGGAGGCCGGGAGCGGGACTCCGGAAGGAACGGTCATGGGCAAGCCCGAGTTCGTCTACGTCATCTACATCCAGACCACCGCCGAGAAGCTCTACCAGGCGCTGACCGACCCCGAATCGATCGAGATCTACATGGGCGGTTACGGCCCCGAGTCGAGCTGGGAGACCGGGGCGCCGGTCCGCTGGAAGATGGACCCGGACGGCGAGTTCGAGGAGACCGGTCAGCGGGTCCTGGAAGCGGCCCCCGGCAAGCGGCTCGCGTACACCTGGCACACCCTCCAGCCCATGCACCGTCAGATGTTCGACTTCGCCTCGGACGAGGAGTGGGACCGGGCCGTCCGGGAGCGGTCGAAGGTCGCCTTCGACATGGAGCCGGCCGAGGAACCCGAGATGGGCATCAAACTGACCCTCACCCACGACGGGTTCGACAGCGCCGACAGCAGGATGCTGGAGGGCGTGAGCGGCGGCTGGGTCATGATCCTCTCGACGCTCAAGACCCTGCTGGAGGGCGGCAGGTTCCTCGACGAGCCGGCCTGAAGCTCAGGCGCCGGGCACCCGGTCGAGGAAGCCGCTGACCGAGGTGATGCGCCCGTCGTCGGCGAGGGCGATCACGTCGAAGCCGGCGACCGGCGCCGAGCCGTCGGCGGTGGAGACCAGCTCCCAGCCGAAGCGCACGATGTCGTGGTGTCCGTCCGGCGTTCCGGCGAGCCGGAACTCGAAGCCGGGGAACTGCTGATGGGCGCCGTCGATCGTGGCCGCGAGCTCCTCGTGACCGCGCACGCCGGCCAGCGGGTCGGTGTAGGTGGCGCCCTCGGTGAAGGCGGCCGCGACAGCCTTGGCCAACTCCTCGTCGGTGGCCGCGTTCCACGCGGCGAAGTAGCGCTGGACGGCCTCGTCGTATGCGGTCATCGTGCTGCCCTCTCCTCGTGTCCCGGCTCCCTGGCCGGGCTCTTGTGTGCTGGTGAGGAACACGATGTCCGAAGGCGCGGAGAGCGTCGATTACCTCCGGGGTAATGGGCCGCGCGGCCGGGGCGGGGGAGAGGCGCCGTCTCAGATCCGGCCGTCCGACACCACGTGCATGGCGGCTTCCTCCGCCGATGCGGCGGCCCCGTCGATCCCCACGTCCTCGCCCGCCATGGTGTCCGGCTCGTCGATGTCCAGCTGCCGGGTGAGCCGGCCGGCGCGTACCGTGCCGACCTCCGTGTCCCAGAGCTCGCCGTCGCCGTCGGGCAGGTCCCCGATACCGTCGCCGACGGTGTCGGAGGAATCGGGCAGTTCGCGGGCCAGGCGGCCGTCCAGCGACTCGCCGTCGTGCTGTTCGGCGGCGGTGGTGCCCCGGTCCTCCACGGCCCACGGCCGCTCGGGCGGGGAGTAGCCCTCGTCGAGCGCGTCGGTCAGCTGCCGGTTGTCGAGGGTGTCCTCGATGTCGAGCTGCTCGGCGAGGTCCGAGGCCTCCGGCTGCTGGGGCTGGTAGACATCGTCTCCCCTGTCGGCATCCATCATGGCGTTGTCCCTTCCCGAATCAGGGGATCCCGGGCGTGCATGCCGTGCACACGACTCGGGAGAAAAGGGGATCGTTCCTGCGGTCTGCACCCGAGTGCCGTCGAACCGCCCGTATGGCTTCAGGATAAGGTCTCCGGCCTGGGAGGGCCGCTGCTCGGGCGCCGAGGGCCGGTCGGGGGGACCATGGAAGATGCGGGCGGAAGATGCCCTGCCCCATCCGCAACGGAGAGCGGTCATGGATTACCCGGAGAGCTACCAGTTGGTATTTCAGGCGTCCGCGGTGGAGGACGACACGGTGACCGTCCGGCGCACGGCACAGTCGGGGGCGGGCGGCTTCCCGATCTACGAGGACGAGACCGGGATCGTGCGCGCGGAGATCAGCGACCAGGGCGAGGTGCGCATGCTGGCCAGCGGTGGGCACCAGGTGCTCGGCACCCCGCTGGTGGTGCGGGAGCCGAGCGGCTGAACCCCGCGCCGGTCAGCCCTCGGTCCAGCCGTGGTTCTTGGCGAACTGCAGCAGCCCGCGCCGGATCTGCAGGATCTGAGCACCCGTCAGTGAGGGTGCGGACTCCAGCAGCACATCGGTCACGTCCCTGGTGTACTCGGCAGCGCTGAGCACATCGCACAGGGCGTCGTCGTCGGGCGCCCCGGAGGCGGAGACGGCCACGGGCCTCGGCGGAGTCAGCGGCTTCCCGTCGGGCCCCTCGGCGAGCCGGACGGACGACGCCTTCAGGCCGCGGTCCCCGTCCTCGATCTCGAACTCGACCGCCGTACCCGTGTGTACGTAGGACTCGGGGATCAGCATGTCGTTCACATGGAGGAAGACGTCCTCACCTCCGTGATCGGGTGCGATGAAGCCGTAACCCCGAGCTCCGTCGAACCGCACAACGCGACCAGAAACCACACCGACCCCCAGAAAAGAACCGGGCCCCTTGCCCGTACGCCACACATGGCCCGACCGGAGAATAGCCCCGAGCCGCCGGGCGGCGCGACCCGGTCGGGCGCAATCGCCACCGCCCGGGGCCAGGACACCGACGGCCCGCTCATCTGACCCGGGGCGCGGGCGGCGCCGCGTTTCCGGCCGCGAGCGGGGAGCGGGCCAGCTCGACACAGCCCGCCGTGATCAGGACGAGCGCGACCAGCTCCGGAAGCACCCACCACCCGGTGCGCAGCTCCTCGCCGAACAGCGTCACCCCGTACACCACACTGATCAGCGCGTCCCCGAGGGTCAGCATCGGCTGCACGGCGACCAGCGTGCCCGCCTGGAGGGCGTTCTGGAGGAGGAACAGGGCGCCCACCCCGGCCGCCGCCGTGGCGTACAGCTGCCAGGAGGTCAGGAGCGCCGCCGCCCCGCCGCCCCCTTCGAGCCGTGCCATCGCGTCCTTCATGAGCGCGGCCGTCAGGGCGTACCCGCACGCGGCGGCGAGGCCGAGCAGCGCGCCCCGGGTGTTGCCCCGGCTGCCCAGGGCCGCGCCGATCAGCACCGCCTCGAAGAGCCCGGTCAGGATCAGCGCGGGGATCCAGGCCACTCCGTGCACGCTCGTGCTGCCGCCGCCGGGGGCCGCCGAGGCCATGCCCAGGGCCAGCCCGAGCGTCACGGCCGCCACCCCGTACCGGACCCGCCGGGGCAGCCGGACGCGCATGACGAACGCGGCCATCAGCAGCGTGGCGGGCAGCTCGATCACGAAGATCGGCTGGACCACGGCGATCGGCCCGGTGGCCAGCGCCACCGCCTGGCAGACGGCCGCGACGATCACCAGGCCGATCCCGGCGAGCCACAGCCGCTGGCGAACCAGGTGCCCGATCAGCGACAGGCGCATCGCCTCGCTGTCGGGGACGGTGCGGGCGGCACGGCGCTGGAGCACGGAGGCGGCGCCGTTGCTGAGCGCGGTGAGGACGGCGAACAGGACACTGATCACCGGACCATGATGCGGGCGGCCGCCCGTCGATCCCGGGTCCTGCGGCACGGCGGCATGGCGGGATCACGGACCGCGGCGCGATCCCGGAAGAGGACCGAAGCTGTCCGCGAGTCCACGTAGCGTGCACCCATGGTCGTCAGGAAGAACCCCGCCGGGCCCGCCGTGCTGTCCCCGCGCGCGCTGAACCGCGCCACGCTGGAGCGCCAGCTGCTGCTGCGCCGCACCGCGATGTCCGCGAAGGACGCCGTGGAGCACCTCGTCGGCCTCCAGGCACAGAACACCGGACCGCCCTACTTCCAGCTCTGCGCCCGCCTCGAAGGCTTCGACCCGGCCGAGCTCGCCGGGCTGATGGAGTCCCGCGAGGCGGTCCGCATCGTCACCCTGCGCTCCACCATCCACCTGCACACCGCCGCCGACGCGCTCACCCTGCGCCCACTGGTCCAGTCGGCCCGCGACCGGGAACTCAACACCTTCCGCAAGGGACTCGTCGGGGTGGACCGGGACCGGCTCAGGGCCCTCAGCAGGCAACTCGTCGAGGAGCGGCCCCGTACGCCCAAGGAGATCCGCGAGGCGCTGCTCGCCGAGTGGCCCGACGCGGACCCGCAGTCCCTGGGCGTGGCCGCCCGCTGTCTGCTGCCGCTGGTCCAGGTGACCCCTCGCGGGGTGTGGGGGAGGAGCGGCCGGGTCGCGCTGACCACCGCCGAGCACTGGCTCGGAGCCCCGTCGCGGCCGGCCGCCGCGCCCGATGCCGCGGTGCTGCGCTACCTCGGCGCCTTCGGGCCGGCCTCGGTGCGGGACATGCAGACCTGGGCCGGGCTGACCCGGATGCGGGAGGTCTTCGAGCGGCTGCGGCCGCGGCTGGTCACCTTCCGGGACGAGAACGGGGTCGAGCTCTTCGACCTGCCGGACGCCCCGCGCCCGGACGAGGACACCCCGGCCCCGCCGCGCTTCCTGCCCGAGTTCGACAATGTGCTCCTCGGCCACGCGGACCGCACCCGGGTGATCCCGCCGCGGTACCGGGGGCGCAACGGGAACGGCAACCAGTCGTACGGGACGGTGCTCGTCGACGGGTTCCTCGCGGCGGTCTGGCGGCTGGGCGACGGGGCCGGCCGGGCGGCCCTCACCGTGCAGCCGCTCGGCAGTCCGGGCCGGGCCGAGCGGGACGCGGTCACGGAGGAGGCGGCACGGACGCTCTCCGTCATGGCGCCCTCGGCGGGCGGCGCCGACGGGTACGACATCCGGTTCGGGACGTTCGTCGACTTCGGGGAGTGAACCGGGCGGGGCTTCGCGGTCGCGGCTACGGCAGCAGCCCCGCGCGCCGGGCCGCCACCACCGCCTGAAGCCGGGTGTGCGCCCCCAGCTTGCGCATCGCCGAACGCAGATAGCCCTTCACCGTCTCCGGCCGCAGCCCGAGCCGCTCCGCCGCCACCCCGTTCGTCGCCCCCGCCGCCACGCAGGCCAGCACGTCCAGCTCGCGCGGGGCCAGCTGGACCGCGGGGGGCTTGGGGGCACGGGCCCCGGCCGCCGAGGCGAGGAGCCCGCACACCGTGAGCAGCTCCTCGCGCAGGGCCGGGTCGACGACCTTCGGGACCAGGGCCCGCAGCTCGCGGTGGGCCTCGCGGACGTCCTCCCACGCCTCCGGGGCGGCCCTGGGATCCGTCACCTGCTCCCGGGTCACGGACAGCAGCTGCTGCACCTCGTCCCGTACCACCAGGGCCTGCTCCACGTCGCGGGCGGCGGCGACCGCCGCGTCGAACGTGCGGTCCCCGAGCGTGATCGGCTCGCGCAGCGCCCCGTACAGCACACCGCGCACCTTGCGCCGCACCACCACGGGCACCGCCACCACCGAGCGCAGCCCCTCCGCCGCGACCGCCATGTCGTACTCGTGGCTGATATGGCGCGAGGAGTGGTAGTCGGTCACCGCGCACGGCCGGGACAGCGCGATCGCCTTGCCACCGAGCCCGCTGCCCGCCGAGATGACCAGCCCGCGCAGGGCGGCCGTCTGCGCCCCGTTCAGCTCGGCGATCCGGGCATGCCGGGCATCGGCGAGCAGCCCGCCGAAGGCCACCGGCAGCCCACTGCTCCGGCGCAGCCGCAGCAACGCCGCCTGCATCTCGACCGCATCGACGGATTCCGGCACGCTGACGCCTCCCTGCCCGGCTCCGGGGGGCTCGGCCACCCCTCGCTGCACCCCCGTTCGGGGGTGGTGAGACCTGGGTCACTGTTTACATGATGTTAAGTGACCGGTCCGGTCCGCAATGAGGAGGGCACATGTCGGCAACCAGCGCGACGGAGACGTTCCGGGCCGCCCGGGACTTTCTGCTGAAGCACCGCGAGGACTACCACGCGGCCTACGAGGGCTTCAGCTGGCCCAGGACCGACCACTTCAACTGGGCTCTCGACTGGTTCGACGCCATCGCCGAGAACAACGACCGCACCGCCCTGCACATCGTGGAGGAGGACGGCAGCCGCACCGAGGTGTCCTTCGCCCGGATGTCCGCCCGCTCCGACCAGGCAGCGAACTGGCTGCGCGCCCAGGGCGTGCGCGCCGGGGACCGGATCCTCGTCATGCTCGGCAACCAGGTCGAGCTGTGGGAGACGGCCCTCGCCGCGATGAAGCTGCGCGCCGTGGTCATCCCCGCCACCCCGCTCCTGGGCCCGGTCGACCTGCGTGACCGGGTGGAGCGCGGCCGGGTCCGCCACGTCCTGGTCCGGGACGCCGACACCGCGAAGTTCGAGGAGGTGCCCGGCGACTACACCCGGATCGCGGTCGGCGCCGAGGTGCCCGGCTGGCTCTCGTACGCCGGGGCCGACGAGCAGCCGGACACCTTCGAGGCGGACCGGGAGACCGACGCCGACGAGCCGCTGATGCTCTACTTCACCTCCGGCACGACCGCCAGCCCGAAACTCGTCGAGCACACCCATGTGTCCTACCCCGTGGGCCACTTGTCGACGATGTACTGGATCGGCCTCAAGCCCGGGGACGTCCACCTCAACATCTCCTCGCCCGGCTGGGCCAAGCACGCCTGGTCGAACCTCTTCGCGCCCTGGAGCGCCGAGGCGACCGTCTTCATCTTCAACTACACCCGCTTCGACGCGGGCCGGCTGATGGCCGAGATGGACCGCTCGGGCATCACCAGCTTCTGTGCCCCGCCCACCGTCTGGCGGATGCTGATCCAGGCCGACCTCTCCCAGCTGAAGACCCCGCCGCGCGAGGTCGTCGCGGCCGGCGAGCCGCTGAACCCGGAGGTCATCGAGACGGTGCGGCGCACCTGGGGCGTCACCATCCGGGACGGCTTCGGCCAGACCGAGACCGCCGTCCAGGTCGCCAACACCCCGGGCCAGCTGCTGAAGGCCGGTTCGATGGGGCGGCCCAGCCCCGGCTTCAAGGTCGAGCTCCTGGACCCGGTCACGGGTGAGCCCGGCGCGGCCGAGGGCGAGATCTCCCTCGACCTGTCCGGCCGGCCGGTGGGCCTGATGACCGGCTACCACGGCGACCCGGACCGCACGGCCGAGGCCATGGCGGGCGGCTACTACCGCACCGGCGACATCGGTTCGCGCGACGCGGACGGCTACATCACCTACGTCGGCCGCGCCGACGACGTGTTCAAGGCCTCCGACTACAAGATCTCGCCGTTCGAGCTGGAGAGCGCCCTGCTGGAGCACGAGGCGGTCGCCGAGGCGGCGGTCGTCCCCGCCCCCGACCCGGTCCGGCTCTCCGTCCCCAAGGCGTACGTCGTGCTCGCGGAGGGCTGGGAGCCCGGCCCGGAAACCGCGAAGGTGCTGTTCGAGCACTCGCGCTCGGTCCTCGCCCCGTACAAGCGGGTCCGCAGGCTGGAGTTCGCCGAACTGCCCAAGACCGTCTCCGGCAAGATCCGCCGCATCGAGCTCCGCGAGCGCACCGCCAAGGGCACCGGCACCGAGTACGACGAGGGTGATCTGCGATGACCGAGCTCTCCTACGCGCACGGCACCGGCACCACGGCGCTCCTCGGCGACACCATAGGCCGCAATCTCGACCGCGCCGTCGAGGCGTTCGGCGACCGCGAGGCACTCGTGGACGTCGCGTCCGGGCGGCGCTGGACGTACACCGAATTCGGCGCCGCCGTCGACGAACTGGCCCGGGCCCTGATGGCGTCCGGAGCGGCCAAGGGGGACCGGGTCGGGATCTGGGCGATCAACTGCCCGGAGTGGGTGCTGGTCCAGTACGCCACCGCCCGCATCGGCGCCATCATGGTCAACATCAACCCGGCGTACCGCGCGCACGAGCTGGAGTACGTGCTGAAGCAGGCCGGGATCTCGCTCCTGGTCTCCTCGCTCTCGCACCGCACCAGCGACTACCGCGCCCTGGTCGGCCAGGTCCGCGCCGACTGCCCCGCGCTGCGCGCCGTGCACTACATCGGCGACCCGTCCTGGGACGAACTGCTGGCCACCGCCGGATCCGTGACACCGGAGCAACTGGCCGCCCGCGAGGCGGAGCTGTCCTGCGACGACCCGATCAACATCCAGTACACCTCCGGCACCACCGGCTTCCCCAAGGGCGCCACCCTCTCCCACCACAACATCCTCAACAACGGCTACTTCGTGGGTGAACTGGTCGGCTACACCGAAGCGGACCGGGTCTGCCTGCCGGTCCCCTTCTACCACTGCTTCGGCATGGTCATGGGAAACCTCGGCACCACCTCGCACGGCGCCTGCATCGTGATCCCGGCCCCCGCCTTCGAGGCGGCCGCCGTGCTCACCGCCGTACAGCAGGAGCGCTGCACCTCGCTCTACGGCGTCCCCACCATGTTCATCGCCGAGCTGAACCTGCCGGACTTCGCCTCGTACGACCTCTCCTCGCTGCGCACCGGCATCATGGCCGGATCCCCCTGCCCGGTCGAGGTGATGAAGCGGGTCGTCGCCGAGATGCACATGGACGAGGTGTCCATCTGCTACGGCATGACGGAGACCTCACCGGTCTCCACCCAGACCCGCCGCGACGACGACCTGGAGCGCCGCACCGGCACCGTCGGCCGGGTGATGCCGCACATCGAGGTCAAGGTCGTCGACCCGGTGACCGGGGTGACGACGGAGCGCGGTACGGCCGGCGAACTGTGCACCCGTGGCTACAGCGTGATGCTCGGCTACTGGGAGCAGCCCGAGCGGACCGCGGAGGCCATCGACGCCGGCCGCTGGATGCACACCGGCGACCTCGCGGTGATGCGCGAGGACGGCTACGTACAGATCGTCGGCCGGATCAAGGACATGATCATCCGCGGTGGCGAGAACGTGTATCCGCGGGAGATCGAGGAATTCCTCTACGGTCACCCGAAGATCGCGGATGTGCAGGTGGTGGGCGTACCGGACGACACCTACGGCGAGGAGATCCTGGCCTGCGTGATCCCGAGGAGCCCGGCGGACCCGCCGACCCTGGACGAGGTGACGGACTACTGCCGTGAGCAGCTGGCGCACTACAAGATCCCGCGGCGGCTGCGGATCCTGGAGGCCTTCCCGATGACGGTCAGCGGGAAGGTCCGGAAGATCGAACTGCGGGAGGGCTACGGGCAGTAGGGCCGGACCGCCCCGGGCGCGGTCAGGCGGCCTCGATGATGTCGCCGGTGCCGCCCCGGGTCGCGGCCGCCCACTCGATCAGCAGCACCTCGTAGGCGGCGGACTCCACGGAGGACCAGTCCTGGCCGGCGCGCGCGTCCACGAACGCCCGTATCGCCTCGTTCGCCCGGGCGGCGGACGGGGGTGCCGGCCGGGTCGTGCGCGGCCGGTCGTCAGGTGTGTTCCGTGGAGTTAAAGCCATGCGCACCACTTTAAGGCCCGCCACTGACAGCAGGCCGAACATTTGTGGCCCCCTGGCCCGAACGTGACCGATTGCACTCACTGTTGCCGGTCGGTTCCGGTGAGCTGCCGGAGGTGCCCGGAGTGCGGGATCTCGCGCCGCATGCAGACCCGTGGCCAGTGATCCAGGCCGTGTTCGGCCTCCTGCGCCCTGATCTTCCGCAGCCCGTCGGTGAGTTCGCCGTCGTCAAGGGCGCGGAAGCCGAGGCGGGCGTAGTAAGGCGCGTTCCAGGGGACGTGGGAGAAGGTCGTGAGCGTGAGCGCGCCCAGACCGCGCTCGCCCGCCCACCCGGCGAGATGGTCGATGAGCGCGCTGCCCAGGCCGCGCCGCGCGACGGACGGGTGCACGGAGACCTGCTCGATGTGGGCCGCCCCGTCGACCGGGTCGGCGATCAGATAGCCGACCGGGAGGTCGTCCGGGTCCGCGGCCACCCAGGCGCGGCCGGCCCGGCGGTAGTCGTCCAGCAACCCGAGTGCCGGAGGGTCGTCGTCCGCGATGGCGGTCATGCCGAGGGTGCGGAACGGTTCGCCGGCGGCACGTTCGATGTCCTGGAGCAGCGGGAGGTCGGTGCGGCGGGCGGTACGGATGCGCATGCCGCCAGTATGTCGTCTCAGGCCCCGGTGCTGAGCAGCTCGTCGGCCGGGCTGTTGACCGGCTGCGGGGTTCCCGCCGGGTCCAGTACGAAGAGCGGCATGCCCAGGCCCTCGGCGCGCGCCGAGGCGTCCGGCGCGTACCCCGGGAGCGAGAAGAAGACGCAGATGACCGACGCGCTGAGCGCGTTCAGCCAGAGGCACTCGACATCGCGCAGGGCGGTCGGGCGGGCGACCGTGTCGACCTGGGCGATCAGCCCGGTGGCCCGCAGGTCGATCCGTGCGGGGGAGGGCTTCGAGGACTGCACCACGTCGCGGTAGCCCAGCCACCTCAGATAACGGGCCGCGGTCTCCAGTGCGTCGCCCGCGCCGTGGATGGCGACGGCACGGAACGCGGGCCGGGGCGCCGGGGCCGTGCGCGGCAGCGGGATGTGCGAGGGGCCGGCCGGACCGGGCTCGTCGTCCGGCGCCGTCACCGGCCGGACCGGGACGCGCAGCACCGTCCCGCACGGGCAGCACAGCTCCGGCTGCGGCCATTGGTCCCGGCGCCCGCAGGCGGGACAGCGCACCGTCACCCAGTCGTCGTTCCAGGTGCGGTGGGTGATCGGCTCGGCCCGGGCACCGGGGAGCAGGGGCGGGGCGGTCGGTGCGCCGCACGGGCAGGGGTAGGCCGGCGGACTGTACGTGTGGTCGCGGCGGCAGGCCGGGCAGCGTACCGGCACCGACTCCACCATGTTCTCCCTCCGGCCCCGGGTGCGCCCCGGCGTTCTCTGCCGGCGGTCGCTCTCACGGCGCACCGAAACACGTGCGCACCGGCCGTGACGGGCCGGCTCCGCTCCGGACTCCATCGTCCACCAAGAGCGACGTCCTGGGGAGGGACTTGGCGTACTTCGCGGGCGGACGCGCGCATCGGCGGCCGGGTGCGGCCTCTCTTGACGGTCGCCGGAGAGCGCTTTAGATTGACTTTCGTATAGCAGAATCAAGTTTCCGTAATGCGGAATTGGTGCTCTCAGGTGGCGCGACAGAGCCCGACTCCACCAGGTCCGAGCAGGAGCACTCAATGCCTCGAATGACCGCTGCCCGAGCGGCAGTTGAGATCCTCAAGCGCGAAGGCGTCAGCAACGCGTTCGGTGTGCCGGGCGCGGCGATCAACCCCTTCTACGCGGCCCTCAAGGCCTCCGGCGGGGTTCATCACACGCTGGCCCGTCACGTCGAGGGCGCCTCCCACATGGCGGAGGGCTACACCCGGGCGCGCCAGGGCAACATCGGCGTCTGCATCGGCACGTCGGGACCGGCCGGCACCGACATGATCACCGGCCTGTACTCCGCGATCGCGGACTCGATCCCGATCCTCTGCATCACCGGCCAGGCCCCGACCGCCGTCCTCCACAAGGAGGACTTCCAGGCGGTCGACATCGCCTCGATCGCCAAGCCGGTCACCAAGGCGGCCACCACCGTCCTGGAGGCCGCGCAGGTCCCCGGCGTCTTCCAGCGGGCCTTCCACCTGATGCGCACCGGCCGCCCCGGCCCGGTCCTCATCGACCTGCCCATCGACGTCCAGCTCACCGAGATCGAGTTCGACCCCGATCTGTACGAGCCGCTGCCGGTGCACAAGCCCGCCGCGACCCGCAGGCAGATCGTGCGGGCCCTGGACCTGCTGAACGAGTCCGAGCGCCCGCTCCTCGTCGCGGGCGGCGGCATCATCAACGCCGACGCGTCCGGGCTCCTGGTCGAATTCGCCGAGCTGACCGGCGTCCCGGTCGTCCCGACCCTGATGGGCTGGGGCATCATCGCCGACGACCACGAGCTGAACGCGGGCATGGTCGGCCTGCAGACCTCGCACCGCTACGGCAACGCGAACTTCCTGGAGTCCGACTTCGTCCTCGGCATCGGCAACCGCTGGGCCAACCGCCACACCGGCAGGCTGGACGTCTACACCGAGGGCCGGAAGTTCGTCCACGTCGACATCGAGCCCACCCAGCTCGGCAAGATCTTCGCCCCCGACCTCGGCATCGCCTCCGACGCCAAGGCGGCGCTGGAGCTGTTCGTCGAGGTGGCGCGCGAGCTGAAGGCGGCCGGAAAGCTCAAGGACCGTTCACGGTGGGCCGCCGCCACCCAGGAGCGCAGGGCCACCCTCCAGCGCCGCACGCACTTCGACAACGTGCCGCTGAAGCCGCAGCGGGTGTACGAGGAGATGAACCGGGCGTTCGGCCCCGAGACCCGGTACGTCACCACCATCGGCCTCTCGCAGATCGCCGGCGCGCAGATGCTGCACGTCTACCGGCCGCGCCACTGGATCAACTGCGGCCAGGCGGGCCCGCTCGGCTGGACCATCCCGGCCGCGCTGGGCGTCGCCACGGCCGACCCGGACGGCTCCGTCGTCGCGCTCTCCGGCGACTACGACTTCCAGTTCATGCTGGAGGAGCTGGCCGTCGGCGCACAGCACCGCATCCCGTACGTCCACGTCCTGGTGAACAACTCCTACCTGGGGCTGATCCGCCAGGCGCAGCGCAACTTCGACATCGACTTCCAGGTCAACCTGGAGTTCGAGAACCTCAACTCGCCGGAGCTCGGCGTGTACGGCGTCGACCACGTCAAGGTCGTCGAGGGCCTGGGCTGCAAGGCCATCCGGGTCACCGAGCCGGACCAGCTGCTGCCGGCCTTCGAGGAGGCCAAGAAGCTGGCCGCGGAGTTCCGGGTGCCGGTGGTCGTCGAGGCGATCCTGGAGCGCGTCACGAACATCGCGATGAGCGGTACGGACATCGCCTCCGTCAACGAGTTCGAGGACATCGCGACGGACCCGTCCCACGCGCCGACCGCGATCCGCCCGCTCGCCGCGTCCTGACCGTCCGCCGGCCGCCCGTGGCCCCCGTCCCCGACTCCGGGGGCGGGGGCCACGGCCGTTCCCCGGTACGCCGGACGCGCGGGGCGTGCGGGGGACGCGGGGGCCGGGCCCGGGGCGGGAGCGGAGCAGGGGGCCGGCACACCGCCTGCGCGCCCGCACGAAGAAGGGCGCGGAGTACGGGACCGTATCCGTACTCCGCGCCCTGGCACGGGAAACACAACACAACAGGGGCCGCGGCGGCGGCGATCGGGCCGGGAGGGTTCGTCCTCTTCAGGTCAGAGAACGAGGAGTCATCCCGGCCCTCACCACCGCACTGGCATCGCACGACCGCCGCGGCCTCGTCCTGCCCGCGCCGCGTGACACCCCTCATCCGGGTGCGCGGCGCGAGCAGGGCTCGGTGGGAGGCTCAGTCCTCGCGCAGGGCGCGGACCGCCTCCTCCACGCGCTTGCCGTAGTCGGCGTCGGCGGCGTGGAAGTGGGCGAGGTTCTTCTCGATCACGTCGTCGCGGGTCACCTGGGAAAGGCCCCCGGCGATGTTCGCGACCAGACGGCCCTTCTCGGCCTCGGACATGAGCCGGTACAGCTCACCCGCCTGGAAGAAGTCGTCGTCCTTGGTGTGGGCGGGCGCCGCGTGGGTGCCGGTCCAGCCGTGTATCGCGAGCGGGGCGGAGAGCGCCGCGTCGGTCTGGGCCGGTCCCGCGTACGAGTTGGGCTCGTAGTTCTTGTCGTGGCGGGCGCCGTTGCGGGTGGCGTGCAGCCCGTCACGGCCGTAGTTGTCGACGACGGCGGTGCGCGGCGCGTTCACCGGGAGCTGGGTGTGGTTGACGCCCAGCCGGTAGCGGTGCGCGTCCGCGTAGGCGAACAGCCGGCCCTGGAGCATCTTGTCCGGCGACGGGCCGATGCCGGGCACGAAGTTGTTCGGCGAGAACGCGGCCTGCTCGACCTCGGCGAAGACATTGTCCGGGTTGCGGTCCAGCACCAGCCGGCCCACCCGCTGGAGCGGATAGTCGCTGTGCGGCCACACCTTGGTCAGGTCGAACGGGTTGAAGCGGTAGTCCGCGGCCTCGGCGGCCGGCATGACCTGCACGTACAGCGTCCAGGACGGGTTCATCCCGCGCTCGATGGCCTGGAGCAGGTCCGTCTGGTGGGAGTTGGCGTCCTTGCCGACGAGCTCCGCGGCCTGCTCGGCGGAGAGCGAGCGCACGCCCTGGTTGGTCTTGAAGTGGTACTTGACGAAGAAGGCCTCGCCCTCGGCGTTCGTCCACTGGTAGGTGTGCGAGCCGTAGCCGTTCATGTGACGGTACGAGGCGGGGATGCCGCGGTCGCCCATCAGCCAGGTGACCTGGTGCGTGGCCTCGGGAGCGTGCGCCCAGAAGTCCCAGACGTTGTCCGGCTCCTGACGTCCCGTGAACGGGTCGCGCTTCTGCGAGTGGATGAAGTCGGGGAACTTGACCGGGTCCTTGATGAAGAACACCGGGGTGTTGTTGCCGACCAGGTCGTAATTGCCCTCGTCCGTATAGAACTTGAGGGCGAAGCCGCGCGGGTCGCGCACCGCGTCCGCGCCGCCCAGCGAGTCGGCGACGGTGGAGAAGCGGATGAACGTCTCGGTGCGCCTGCCGACGGCGGAGAGGAAGTCGGCGCGGGTGAAGCCGGTGACGTCGTCGGTCACCTCGAAGTAGCCGTACGCGCCGGAGCCGCGGGCGTGGACCACGCGCTCCGGGATGCGCTCCCGGTTGAAGCGGGCCAGCTTCTCCAGCAGGTGCTGGTCCTGGAGGAGGATCGGGCCACCGACACCGGCGGTGGCGGAGTTCTGGTTGTCGGCGACCGGGGCGCCTGACTCGGTCGTAAGCACACGCTGCGTCATGGTGTCGGGGCGACCTTCCGTACGGGAGCTGCTGAACTGCGACGGCTCGGGGCTCCAGGAGCGTAAGTACGCCCCGAACCCGACGTCAACAGTTTGTTGAATTTGGTGGCTGGTGTTCCGGACGGCGCCGACGCCTGGGCGCGACAGGACAGGTGTCAGCGCCGACGCCGTCCGGAAGTCTCTGGGGTGACGGGCCGGTCAGGCCTGGACGGGCTGACCCGACAGGCGCTCGACCGAGCGCAGCAGTGCCGAGTGGTCCAGGCCGCCGTCGCCCTGTGCGCGCAGCGAGGCGACGAGCTGCGCGACCACGGCGCCGACGGGCAGCGCGGCACCGACATTGCGGGCGGCGTCCGTGACGATGCCCATGTCCTTGTGGTGCAGGTCGATCCGGAAGCCCGGTGCGAAGTCCCGCTTCAGGAAGCTGTCCTTCTTGCGGGTCAGGACGGTCGAGCCGGCCAGTCCGCCGCCCAGCACGTCCAGCGCGGCGGCGAGGTCGACGCCGGACTTCTCCAGGAAGACGACGGCCTCGGCACAGGCCTGGATGTTGACCGCGACGATCAGCTGGTTGGCGGCCTTCACCGTCTGGCCGGAGCCGTGCGGACCGCACAGCACGATGGTCTTGCCGAGCGCCCGGAGGATGGGCTGGGCCGCGTCGAAGTCGGCCTGCTCGCCGCCGACCATGATCGACAGCACCGCCTCGACGGCACCGGCCTCGCCGCCGGAGACCGGGGCGTCGATCACCCGGATGCCCTTGTCCCTCGCGTTCTTCGCGAGGTCCACGGAGGTCTGCGGGGTGATCGACGACATGTCGATCAGCAGCGCGCCGGACCTCGCGTTCTCCAGGATGCCGTCGGGGCCGTAGGCGATGGCCTCGACCTGCGGGGAGGCGGGCACCATCGTGATGACGACATCGGCGTCCCGGACCGCCTCGGCGACCGAAGCCGCGCCGGTGCCGCCGGCCGCGACCAGCCGGTCGATCTTCGCCTGCTCCAGGGTGTGACCGGTGACGTCGTACCCGGCCTTGATCAGGTTCTCGGACATGGGGGAGCCCATGATGCCGAGCCCGATCCACGCAACCTTGGGGAGGTTGTTGCTCATGAGGGTGCCTTCCGATAAGCGTGTGTACGAGGGGGAGTCCGCCGCCCTCAGCGGGCGGCCCGCGCGGTGGCCGGGAGCCACTCGAAGGCCTCGGCGCTCGGCCGGTCGCCCGGCTTGTACTCCAGGCCGACCCAGCCGTCGTAACCGGCCTTCGTCAGCTCGTCCAGGAGCCGCTCCAGCGGGAGCGCGCCGGTGCCGGGCGCGCCGCGCCCCGGGTTGTCGGCGATCTGGACGTGGCCGGTCTTCGCGGCGTACGCCGTGATGACCTGGCTCAGGTCCTCGCCGTTCATCGACAGGTGGTACAGGTCCAGCAGGAACTTCGCGTTCCCGAGGCCGGTCGCCGCGTTGACCCTGTCGACGATCTCGATCCCGGCCGGTGCGCTCACCAGGGGATAGCGCGGCGACTCCGGCCCGTTGAGGGTCTCGATCAGCAGTACCGCCCCGATCCGGTCGGCCGCACGGGCGGCGGCCACCAGGTTCTCCAGGGCGAGTTCGTCCTGCACCGCCGGGTCGACGCCGTCGACGCGGTTGCCGTACAGCGCGTTGAGCGCCTTGCAGCCGACCGAGGCGGCGAAGCCGGCCGCCACGTCGATATTGGCGCGGAAGCGGTCCGACTCCGTGCCGGGCACGGAGAGCGCGCCGCGGTCGGGGCCGGGCAGCTGTCCGGCGTAGAAGTTCAGCCCCACCAGCTGTGTGCCCGCGTCGTCGAGCGCCTTCTTGAGGGCGTCGAGCTCGGCCTGCGGAGGGGTGGGGGTCTCGATCCAGGGCCACCACAGCTCGACCGCCGTGAAGCCGGCCGCGGCGGCGGCCGCGGGACGCTCTAGGAGCGGGAGTTCCGTGAAGAGGATCGAGAGGTTCACATCGAAGCGCTGGTCCGGGTGGCCCATGAGGGTTCGGCGCTCCTTCCGTATTGCGGAAGTTAGTTTCTACTTAACGGAAGATTGCCCCGGAGCTGCGGAGACTGTCAAGGGGGTGCCCGGAATTCGGGCCGAGGTCTTTCGTCAGGTGCTTCGTGCGGGTTGCGCAAGGTGGCCCCCAATTGCGCCGGTTGCCGACGCGGTCCGGGGCGCGCCAGGGTTGCCGGTGTGACCGATGCAGCCGACCCCCACACGAGGTGCCTCGCATGAACCACGCCACCAGCCGGCGCGCCGTCCTCGGAGCGCTCCTCGCGGGTGCGGCCCTGTCGGCGGCTCCCGCGCCGCCCCGCGCCCCGCTTCCCGCGCCGGATCCCGCCGCCGGGGTCGGCCCGCGCCCGCGCACCATCCCGCGCCTGCTGATCGGCACCTACACCTCCGCCGAGGGCGGCGGCACCGGAATCGGGACGGCCGGCTACGACGCCGCCACCGGGGAGATCACCGCGGGACCGGTGATCGGGGGCGTCGCCGACCCCTCGTACCTGGCCCTGCACCCCTCGGGCGGCACCGTCTACGCGGTCGACGAACAGGAGCAGGGCGGTGTGACCGCCGTGGCCCTGTCGCCGGACGGCGGATTCCGGGTGCTGGGCACGCGCGCCACGGGCGGCGCCGGACCCACCCATCTGTCCGTCCACCCCACGGGGAAGTGGCTGCTCAGCGCGAACTACACCTCGGGCAGCGTCGCGGTGCACCCGATCGGGGGTGACGGATCGCTGGGGGAGCGTACCGACCTGGTCGCCCACGACAGCCCGCCGCCCGGCCCCGGCCAGGACGGGCCGCACGCCCACCAGATCATCACCACCCCCGACGGCGGCCACGTCCTCGCCGTCGACCTCGGCAACGACGCCGTGTACACGTACCGGCTGGACGAACGGCGCGGCACCCTGGACCAGGTCTCCCGCGCGGCGCTGCGCCCCGGCGCCGGACCCCGGCACCTCACGTTCCACCCCGGCGGCCGCCACGCCTACCTGGCCTGCGAGGTCGACAACACCGCGGTCGTCTGCGGTTACGACCCGGCCACCGGCACCCTCTCCCCGGGCGCCCCGCAGCCCACCGGGACCGGCCCGGGCACCAGCTACCCCGCGCAGTTCCTGGTCACCGGCGACGGCCGGTTCGCCTACCTCGCCAACCGGGGGCACAACAGCCTCACGCGCTACGCCGTCGAGGACGACGGGGCCGCGCTCCGGCTGCTCGGCACCGTGCCCGTCGGCGGCGACTTCCCCCGGCAGATCGCCTTCTCGCCCGACGGGAAACTGCTCTTCGCGGCCAACCAGAGGTCCGGCACGGTGACGGTCTTCCGGGTCGGCTCCCGCGACGGCGGTCTGACCCGCACGGGTGCGGCGTTCGCCGCCCCGGTCGCCGTCTGCGTACTGCCGTACGCGGGCGTGCGCCCGGCCGGTAACCGAGCGCGGATCGATCTCCCCACGGCCCCGGCGCAGGTCCGTTAGGGTCGGGCGCGAGCCGCGGGCTTCACAGCGACGCGGCGAACGCATGAGGGAGGCACAGTGCGCTTGAGAGTGGAGTTCACCACCGAGCCCTTCGATCTCGACGAGGCGCCCGCCCACGCGGTCGTGGCCCGCGAGATCATCCAGTCGGCCGACCTGGACGCCGTGGACGTCGGCCCCTTCGGCAACACGGCGGAGGGCGGCGCGGACGAAGTACTCACCGCGGTGGACTCGCTGCTGCGCCGCGCCCTGGCATCGGGTGCCACCCGGGTGTCCCTCCAGGTGAATGTGGTCGGGGAGGACTCCCAGTGACCGAACCGGCCGACCACCCGCTCGTCACCGCGGTCAAACCGCTCGTCGACGCCATGGGCGCCGAGCTGCTCGGACCCGAGCAGGCCCAGCCCGACGACGTCGTACTGGCCTGGGAGGGCGAGGACGTCATAGCCGTCCGGCTGCCTCAGCTCTCGGAGTCGCTCGATCACATCCTGGCCGCCATGGAACGCCGGCACGGCATGCCGCTCGCCGAGCTGGACCGCCGCACCAAGCAGTCGGTGGTGCGGACCCTGGAGGCACGTGGTGCCTTCTCCGTACGGCACGGCGTGGAGACGGTGGCGGGCGCGCTGGGGGTCAGCCGCTTCACCGTCTACAACTACCTGAACAGGGAAAATGCCGCCAAAGGCGAGTAGTTGAGGCGGTAGGTGAGCGAAGGCCGTGCAAGGCCGCGAGGGGCCGTCGTCCGGAGTGCCGGGCGACGGCTTTTTACATTCGCGTAATTTCAACAAAGTGTTGACGTGGTGTTGTGGAGGGCGTTAGCTATCCGCAGCCCGACCGACGCGAAGCGAAGAACGCACAGCGAAAACAGCCACGGAGGCTCCCGTGACTTCGAGCTCCACGCCGGGCCTCGCCCGGTTCAACACCCTGGCGGACGACGAGGCCACCACCGCCTTGCACGAGGTGTGCGCCAGCGCGGCATGGGGCAGAGAGATCCTCTCCCGACGCCCGTACGCCACCGCCGAAGCCCTCCTGAGTGCCAGTGACGCCGCCACGGCCGCACTGACCACCGAGGATCTGGCCGACGCGATGGCAGGTCACCCGCCGATCGGCCGCCCGAAGCCCGGAGACCCGACCTCCTCCCGCGAACAGCGCGGAATGGCCGGCGCCACCGAGGAACTCAAGGCCGAGATGCTCGAACTGAACCTGGCCTACCAGGAGCGGTTCGGACATGTCTTCCTGATCTGCGCCACCGGAGCCACCGGTGAGCAGATGCGCGACGCGGTGAAGTCCCGGATCGGGAACTCGCCCGAGCAGGAGCGCGGGATTGTGCGCACCGAGCTGGGCAAGATCAACCGCATCCGGCTGACCCGCCTCGTAACCGAAGGAGAGTGACGGTCTTGAGCACCGACACCACCGCATCGGTGTCCACCCACATCCTGGACACCAGCATCGGCCGCCCCGCCGCGGCCGTCGCCGTCACGCTCGCCGCCCGCGGCGGCAGCGACGCACCGTGGACGGCACTCGGCGGATCCGCGACCGACGCGGACGGGCGATGCAAGGACCTGCCGGCGCTGCCGGAGGGCACCACCCACGTACGTCTCGACTTCGAGACCGAGGCGTACTTCGCAGCCAAGAAGCAAGCCGAGGCGCAGCAGGACGCCCCCCGCGTAAGGGACAGCGGTGCCTTCTTCCCGGAAGTGGCGATCACCTTCGCCGTCGTACCGGGCGAGCACTACCACGTACCGCTGCTGCTCAACCCGTTCGGCTACTCCGTTTACCGAGGGAGCTAGCAGACATGCCCACGATTCTCGGCCAGAACCAGTACGGCAAAGCAGAGAACCGCGTCGTCAAGATCACCAGGGACGGCGACACCCACCACATCAAGGACCTGAACGTCTCCGTCGCCCTCTCCGGCGAACTGGACGACGTCCACTACAACGGTTCGAACGCCAACTGCCTTCCGACGGACACCACGAAGAACACCTGCTTCGCGTTCGCCAAGGAACACGGCATCGAGTCGGCCGAGCAGTACGGCATCCACCTCGCCCGGCACTTCGTGGAAAGCCAGCCCTCGATCCACCGCGCGCGCATCCGCATCGAGGAGTACGCCTGGGAGCGCATCGCCGGCTCCGACGGCAACTCCAGGTTCATCGGCGCCGACGAGGTCAAGCACTCCTTCGTGCGCAAGGGCCAGGAGACCCGCCTCGCGCAGATCACGTACTCCGCCGGAGGCGACGGGGCGGCGAAGTTCGAAGTCCTGTCCGGGCTCAAGGACCTGACCGTGATGAACTCCACGAACTCCGAGTTCTGGGGCTACATCAAGGACAAGTACACGACGCTCCAGGAGGACTACGACCGCATCCTCGCCACGTCCTTGTCGACGTGGTGGCGGCACAACTGGACCAGTGACGAACAGCGCATGCCGCAGTGGGAGAAGTCCTACGAACAGGCCAGGAAGCACATCCTCCAGGCGTTCGTGGAGACGTACTCGCTCTCGCTCCAGCAGACGCTGTACCAGATGGGTTCGCGGGTCATCAACAGCCGCAGCGAGATCGACGAGATCCGCTTCTCCGCCCCCAACAAGCACCACTTCCGGCAGGACCTCTCCGCCTTCGGGCTGGAGAACGAAGCCAAGGACGGCGCCGTGTACTACGCCGCCGACCGCCCCTACGGCCTGATCGAGGCCACCATCCTGCGCGACGGCTGCGAGCCGCACATCCCGGTCGACATGACCAACCTCTGACGCGGGGCGCGCATCCCCGCCGCCCGCAGTCGGCGGGGATGCGCCACACCGGAGGGAACAACCAGCCATGGCAACGCCTGCAAAAGGGCCGGCAGAAGGCCCGTGTTCCACCCGGCCGGAGGGACCCGAGGTCCACCCGGTCGACCAGAAGCTCCACCCCTCGCGGCTCGTCCCCGCCGCGCTCCAGCACATCGCCGCCATGTACGCGGGAGTGGTCACGCCCCCGCTCATCATCGGCCAGGCCGTCCGCCTCGACACCGCGGGCCAGACCCGGCTCATCGCCGCGAGTCTGCTCATCGCCGGTGTGGCCACCCTCCTGCAGACCCTCGGGGTCAAGGGCCTCGTCGGCAACCGGCTGCCCTTCGTCAACGCCGCCTCCTCGGCCGGCATCGCGCCGATGCTCGCCATCGCCGAGACCAACGCCACGGGGGACCAACTCCCCGCCATCTACGGCGCGGTGATGGTCGCCGGAGTCTTCTGTCTCACCATCGGACCGTTCTTCGGCAGGCTCCTGCGCTTCTTCCCGCCACTGGTCACGGGCGTCGTCATCACCCTCATCGGGGTGACCCTGATGCCCGTGCCGGTCGCCTGGGCGCAGGGCGGCGACAAGACCGCCGCCGACTTCGGAGACATGAAGTATCTGGCACTCGCCGCCTTCACACTCCTCGTCATTCTGCTGATCCAGCGCTTCGGCCGCGGCTTCGTCAAGCAAGTCGCCCTGCTGCTCGGCCTGTTGGCCGGAACCCTGGCCGCGATCCCGTTCGGCATGGCGGACTTCGGAGCGCTCCGCTCGGCCCCCGTCGCCGCACTGCCCACACCCTTCGCGTTCGGCACCCCCGAGTTCCAGCCCGCCGCGATCATCTCGCTCTGCCTGGTGACGCTCGTCCTGATGACGGAGTCCAGCGCCGGAATGCTCGCCATCGGCGAGATCTGCGACCGCGAGACCGACGGCAGGACCATCACCCGGGGCCTGCGCACCGACGGCATCGCCACCCTCCTCGGCCCCGTCTTCGGCGGCTTCCCCACCTCCGCCTTCGCCCAGAACGTCGGGGTCGTCTCACTGACCAAGGTCCGCAGCCGCTACGTCGTCGCCGCGGCCGGCGGCGCCCTGCTGGTCCTGGGCGTCTTCCCGGTGCTGGGCGCGGTGGTCTCCACGGTGCCGATGCCCGTCCTGGGAGGCGCCGGCATCGTACTGTTCGGCTCGATCGCGGTGAGCGGCATCCGTACCCTCTCCGAGGCCGGACTCGACGACAGCTCCAACATCATCCTGGTCGCCGTGGCGCTCGGCGCGGGCATCATCCCGCTCGCCGCGCCCGGCTTCTACGCCGGATTCCCTTCCTGGGCGCAGACCGTACTGGGCTCCGGCATCAGCGCCGGAGCGCTCGTCGCGGTCCTGCTCAACCTGTTCTTCCACCATCTCGGCACCCACGGCCGCCCGGCCGTGGCACTCAAATCCTCCTAGGGTCCTGCCGTGCCCACACCGCCGGAAAGAGAAGGAAGCGCCATGGCAGCATCGGCAGCCCCTGAGCATGTGGAACGCATCGTCATCGAGAACTGCTCGATCGCGACCGTCGACGCCGACGACACCGAGTACGCCTCGGGCCATGTCGTCGTCGCGGGCAACCGCATCGAATCCGTCGGCGCCGGCCGGGCACCCGAGGGCCTGGCGAACGTCGTACGCCGGATCGACGGCACCGGACACCTGGTCACCCCCGGGCTGATCAACACGCACCACCACTTCTACCAGTGGATCACCAGGGGCCTGGCCACCGACCACAACCTGTTCGACTGGCTGGTCGCCCTCTACCCCACCTGGGCGCGCATCGACGAGCCGATGGTCCGCGCCGCCGCCCAGGGCTCGCTCGCCATGATGGCCCGCGGCGGTGTCACCACCGCCATGGACCACCACTACGTCTACCCGCAGGGGTCCGGCGACCTGTCCGGCGCCATCATCGGGGCCGCCCGTGACATGGGCGTACGGTTCACCCTCGCCCGCGGGTCCATGGACCGCAGCGTCAAGGACGGCGGGCTGCCGCCGGACTTCGCCGTGGAGACCCTCGAAGGCGCGCTGGCCGGCACCGAGGCGACCATCGACGCGCACCACGACGCCTCGTTCGACGCGATGACCCAGGTCGCGGCCGCACCCTGCTCCCCGTTCTCCATCTCCACCGAACTGCTGCGCCAGGGCGCCGAACTGGCCCGCCGCAAGGGAGTGCGCATGCACACCCACGGCTCGGAGACCGTGGAGGAGGAGAAGTTCTGCCACGAGCTGTTCGGGATGGGGCCGACCGACTACTTCGAGTCCACCGGCTGGCTCGGCGAGGACGTGTGGATGGCGCACTGCGTCCACATGAACGACTCCGACATCGCCGCCTTCGCCCGCACCGGAACCGGCGTGGCGCACTGCCCCTCGTCCAACGCCCGGCTCGCCGCGGGCATCGCCCGCGTCCCCGACATGCTCGCGGCCGGCGTCCCGGTCGGCCTCGGCGTCGACGGCACCGCCTCCAACGAGTCCGGCGAACTCCACACCGAGCTGCGCAACGCCCTGCTCATCAACCGCCTCGGCGCCCACCGCGAGAAGGCCCTGAACGCGCGCCAGGCGCTGCGCCTGGGAACGTACGGCGGCGCCCAGGTGCTCGGCCGCGCCGGCCAGATCGGCTCACTGGAGCCCGGCAAGCTCGCCGACCTGGTGCTCTGGAAACTCGACACCCTCGCCCACGCCTCCATCGCCGACCCGGTGACCGCGCTCGTCTTCGGCGCGGCGGCCCCCGTCACGCTCTCCCTCGTCAACGGCAGGCCGGTCGTCGAGGACAACCACCTGATCACCGCGGACGAGGACGCCATCGCCCGGGCCACCCGCGACGAGGCCCGCCGCCTCGCGCAGATCGCCGCCGGAGCCTGACCCTCCGCGGCACCCCCGATACCGGCCGGCCGAGGGGGACGGCCCTCGGCCGGCCGCCGTGGACCCGAGCGGGGTCCATGGCAACCGGTGCGGGGGCGCGTGCCTGTGACGCACGCGCCCCCGCACCGGTGACCAAAGCTGCCCGCACCAGCTGCACGACCTGCCCCACCTGCTCCAACGCACCACTTGCACCACCTCCCTGACACCCACGTCACCGCAGACGTGTACCCGACCGGAGGAACCGCCGTGGCAGCAAAGCCCAGGTTTCGCAACGACGCAGTCGCAGGATCCGATGGAGACCCCCATCTCGACGCCGCCCCCGATCCGGCCCCGCCGGACCGGAAGCACCCGGTCGACGAGACGCTCCCCCCACTGAAGATGTTCACCAGCGGCCTCCAGCACGTGGCCGCGATGTACGCGGGTGTGGTGGCCCCGCCGATGATCGTGGGGCCCGCCGTGGGCCTCACCGCCAAGGAGACCGCCTTCCTGATGGGGGCGAGCCTGTTCACCGCGGGCATAGCCACCCTGCTCCAGACCCTCGGCTTCTGGCGGATAGGCGCCCGGCTGCCGTTCGTCAACGGCGTCTCGTTCGCCGGGGTCACCCCGATGGTGGCGATCGGCAAGGACCGCGGGCACGACGGCATCGCCGTCATCTTCGGCGCGATCATCGTCGCCAGCCTGCTGGGCTTCCTGCTGGCCCCGTACTTCTGCAAACTGGTCCGCTTCTTCCCGCCCGTGGTCACCGGCACCGTGATCACCCTGATCGGTGTCTCGCTGCTGCCGGTCGCCTTCAACTGGTCCCAGGGCGGCAACGCCACCGCGGCGGACTACGGCTCCACGACCAACATCACCATGGCCGCCGTCACCCTGGTGATCGTCCTGGCGCTGCGCAAACTGCTGCGCGGCTTCCTCCAGCAGATCGCCATCCTGCTCGGACTGGTCGTCGGCACCCTGATCGCGATCCCGGTCGGCATCACCGACTTCGGCGCCATCAAGGACGCCGACCTGATCGGCTTCCCGACGCCGTTCCACTTCGGGGCGCCGCAGTTCGAGATCGCCGCGATCGTCTCGATGAGCATCGTGATGCTGGTCTGCATGACCGAGTCCACCGCGGACATGCTCGCGCTCGGCAGGATCGTCGGCCGGCCGGCCGACGAGCGGACCATCGAGGGCGGCCTGCGCGCCGACACCCTGGGCAGCGCCGTCAGCCCGCTCTTCAACGGCTTCATGTGCAGTGCCTTCGCCCAGAACATCGGGCTCGTCGCGATGACCAAGGTCCGCAGCCGCTTCGTGGTGGCGGCCGGCGGCGGCATCCTGATCGTGCTCGGCCTGGTCCCCGTCGCGGCGTCCGTCATCGCGCTCGTACCGCTGCCGGTCCTCGGCGGCGCGGGCATCGTGCTCTTCGGCTCGGTCGCCGCGAGCGGCATCCAGACCCTGGCGACCGCCGCGCTGGAGAAGGGCGAGAACGCGCTGATCGTGGCCGCGGCCGTGGGCATCGGACTGATCCCGATCGCCGCGCCGGAGTTCTACCACTCGTTCCCGCAGGACCTGCTGGTGGTGCTCGACTCCGGGATCTCGACCGGTTGCGTGGTGGCGATCGTGCTCAACCTGGCCTTCAACCACCTCGGGAAGAAGCCGGATCCGGAACCGGAGCAGTCGGAGCGGGAGCAGGGCCCGGTGGCCCCGGACCCGGTGGCCGCGCACTGATCCGGTCCGGCCCGGTACGGGGCCGGACCCGGAGCTGTGGCGCGTACGGCGACCCTCGCGGGTGCTGCCGTACGCGCCACAGCCGTGTTCCGCGAGTGCGTCAGCCGATGTGGAAGCTGTCGCCGTACACCTTCCAGTCGAGCGGCGGGTCCAGGTTCAGGTTGCCCTTCTTCAGGAAGACCCGCTGGGCGGTGTCCACCCGGCTGGTGTCCTCGTGGGCCTCCTCCTGCTTCATCGCCCAGACGCGGGCGTCGAGGAAGGCGTTGAGGTACGTGACCTCGTTGCCGCCCTGGGACGGCGGCTTCGCCTTCGAGAGGGCCCGCTTGCGGATGGAGCTGAAGCCGGTGCTGTCGCCGCCGTCGCCGTGCATGACGATGGCGTCGTAGTACGCGAACTGGCCCAGCGTGCCGATGCCGTCGGCCTTGCCCTGCTTGACGGCCGGGTTGAAGTAGACCCGGTCCCGCTCGTCGTCCTGGGCCTTCTTGAACGCGGAGTCGGAGGCGGCCTTCACCCAGTCCTTGGTGAAGTTGGGGTCGAGACCGCTGTGCGAGGGGGTGCCGTTGACCTTCCGCAGCGCGGGGAGGTACTTGGCGAGGACGTTGTCCGGCTTGCGCTCGGTGTACAGCTCGACGAGGTCGAGCATGTCGCCGGTACCGGAGCAGAAGCCGATGATGCCCGCGGTGTAGCCGCGGTCGTCGTCGATGTCCTCGATGTACTTGTACTGGGACTTCCAGTTGAGGGAGGAGTTCTCGGCGCTGGAGACCAGTTGCATGGCGATCTCCTTCTTCGCCGGGTCGTCCAGCCCGGTCGCGGCGGCGGCCTTCGGAGCCGCCGCTGCCGGTGTGGGGGCCGCCTGGTGTGAGAGGCCACCGGCGTAGGCGGTGACGGGAATGGCCGTGAGGGCCAGTCCGACCGCGATGACCGTGATGCGCACGGGGCGGGTGTTGCGACGTGCGGCGCGCTTAGGGGGAGCGTGCACCAGTCCTCCAAAGGGAGTTCTTCGTTCCGACGGTCTGTTAGGAAGCTTTCCTATCAGAGTGCGGGGTGGCCGTACAGCCCTCCGGCGCCGGGGAGTTGAGAAGTTCTCCTGGAAGACCGACGGCCCCGCACCGCGCGGAAGGCGCGATGCGGGGCCGGAACGGGTGCCGAGGTGCAGGTCGGCAGCGGGTGGACCGAGGCGTCGAGGCGGCCTCAGCAGTCGAGGTAGGCCACGTGGATCCAGACGCCCGTCGGACCGCCCCACAGGTCACCCATGACCCAGTTGCCCTGCTGGCCGCGGTAGTTGAGGTTCTGGCCCCGGTTCACCGTACCCAGAACCGGGTAGTCGGTGCCCGGTCCGCCGCGGAAGTTCACCCCGTTGTCGTTGACGGTGCAGACCGCGGCCGGCGCCTTCACGGCCTGTACGGCGGCGGGGCTCTGCGCGGCCTGGGCGGCGGGGCTCACCGCCAGCCCGAGTCCGGCGGTCAGCACCATCGCGGCCAGCATCATCTTCTTCATCATGTGGCTCTCTCCTCCGTATTCCGGCCCACGTGGGCGTGGGCCGTCCATCAGCCCAACGGCGCCGCCCACCGGCCGGTCACGGCTCCGGGCCGGACTTCGGACAGGAGCGAAAGCGCAGGTCATACGGGTTACGCCCCGGCGTGCGCAGGCACCGGGCGGACGCTTCCCGCGCCTGTTGATCACAGGTTTGAGCGACACCGAATCCGGAAAACGCCGCCACACACCGGCCGGCCGGGGCCACCGCGGAGGCGGCGGAACGATCTTCGCCCGTGCGCCTGTAGCGTCATGGGTATGGAAGATCAGTCTGTAGTGGATGTCGGCGACGTACGGCTCGCGTACCGGACCTGGGGCGACCCCTTCGGCTCGCCCGTGGTCCTGCTGCACGGCCTCGGCGGCTCCGCCGCGAGCTGGGAGGCGGCCGCCGGCCTGCTCGGCGAACAGTGGCGGGTGTACGCCCTGGACCTGCGCGGTCACGGCGAGAGCGACTGGCCGGACGAGTACTCCTTCGAGCTGATGCGGGACGACGTCCTCGGCTTCCTGGACGAGTGCGAGCTCGACCGGGTGGGCCTGGTCGGCCACTCCATGGGCGGCGTCGTCGCCCATCTGCTCGCCCAGGAGCACGCGGACCGGGTGGAGCGGCTGGTACTGGTGGAGACCCCGCCGCCGTTCCCGAGCGAGCCGAAGCCGGACGCCGAACCGGAGGGTCCGGTGGACTACGACTGGGCCGTCGTCGCTCCCCTCAGGGCCGAGGTGGCCGACCCCGACCCCGGGTGGCCGGCCGGCCTCGGCGAGATCGTCGCGCCGACGCTGATGATCGCGGGCGGCCCGGAGTCCACCATGCCCCAGGGGCGGCTGCAGGACATGGCCTCGCTGATCCCGGACTGCCGGCTGATCACGATCGGGGGCGGCCACCGGGTGCACGAGGTCCATCCCGACCAGGTCGCCCAGCAGATCACGGAGTTCTTCACCAGCTGAGGAACGGCGTCCGGGGAAGAAGGGCCGGACCGGCGTCGGGAGCAGGAGCAGGGGCAGGGGCAGGAACAGGAGCGGGCGCGGTGTCCGGGGCAACCGGGAGCCGGCCGACGGCTGTTGTCAGTGCCGGGTGGCAGGATCCGCTTCATGGACCTCGCATCGTTCCTCGCCGACGTCGACGCCCAGCCCTGGGCGGATCTCCAGCATGCCTACGGGAGCGCGGCGGACGTCCCCGGCCATCTGCGCGCGCTCGCCGGGGACAGCGAGGAGGCCGCGTCCGAGGCGGTCTCCGAGCTGTACGGCAGCATCCTGCACCAGGGTTCGGTCTACGGGGCCACGGCCCGCGCCGTTCCGTACCTCGCCCGGCTCGCCGGGGCCGGGTACCGCACGGAGGACCTGGTGGCGCTGCTCGGCGGGATAGCGGAGGGCGGGGCGGACGGCGGTGACAGCGACGAAGCCGCCTGCCGGGCGGCCGTCGTCGGTGAGCTGGCGCTGATCCTCACGGCGGTCGACGCCGGGGATCCGGGACTCCGGCGTGCCGCGGCGTGGGCCGCCGCGATGACCGGCGCGGCCGAGCAGGTGCTGCCGGTCCTCCACCGGCGCTGGAAGACCGAGACTGACCCCCTGGTACGGGCCGAACTCCTGGGCGCAATGGCGCACCTCGACGCGTCGGGCACGGCCGGCACGGCGACCGCGGCCCTCGGCGCGGACGAGCCCGGCGAGGTACGGATCGCGGCACTGCTGGCCTGCGTGGACGGCGGACTGCCGTGGGGACCCGCGCACCACGCGGTGATGCTCTCCCTCCTGCCCGTGAACGGCCTGGTCGAGGACCGGATGGACCTGGAGCGCAACGAACCGCTTCAGTACGTCGTCGAAGCGCTGCTGTTGCGCGACACCGACGCCGACCGCGACGCCACGTACACCCTGCTCGACGCCGCCCTGCGCAACGCGGACCCCGAGGCGCGGGAGGAGGCGCTGTGGGCCGCCGAGACGGCGTGCCTGCTGTCGCGGAGCGCGCCGGAGCGGCTGTCCGGTGCCGTGGAGGCGCTGATGGCCGACCCGGCGGACGCGCCCGCGGCGTACTCGCTGCTCGCGAAGCTGGGCGTCCGGGCCGCGGTGGCCGCTCCGGCGCTGGTCCGGCTCGCCGCGGGCGAGGGCGATCCGGCGGACCGCGCGCTGGAGGCACTCGTCGCCGTGGCCCCCGACCGGGCCGCGGCGCTACTGGCCCGTGACCTGGGGCGGCGTCCACGCGCACTCCGCGCGGCGTGCGGGTTCCTGATCGACGGTACAGCCGATTCCTCGTTCCCGTACGACCCGGCACTGCTCGACGCGATCCGTGCCCGGCTGGGTTCGGCCGGCCCCGACGCCGACGAGACCGTCCGGCTCGTCCTTCTGCTCGGCGCGTGGGGGAGCCGGGCATCGGCCGCCCTGCCCGAGCTGAGGTCCGTGCTGCCCGGATCCCCGAAGGCCGTGCCGAAGGCGCTGGCCGCGATCTGCCCGCCGGAGCACCGGGCGGCGACCGCGGAGCTCCTGACCGCCGCGACACGTACCGGACCGGAGGACGGCCGGCTCGCCGCGGCGGCGGCGGTGCGCGAGCTGACGGGAGAGACGGGCCCGCTGTTGGCGGCCGTCGCCGGCCATCTCACCCCCGGCGGCCCCGCGGTGCGGGAGGCCGCGCGCCTCGCCGCGGAGCTGGGCCCGGAGGCGACCGGCCTGGTGCCCGCCCTGCGGTCCGCGCTCAGCGAGTCCGGGGGCACCCGCAATTCCCCGCAGCTGGACGCCGATGTCGAGATCGCCGCGGCCCTGTGGCGGATCACCGCCGACCCGGAGACTGCGGTGCAGGTGCTGGCCGGTGTGCTCGCGGAGGCGGAGCCGACGTGGATGCACTGGACGCTCGGCCGTGCCGCGCGGGCGGCGGCCCGCATCGGCGGCGCGGCCCGGCCGCTGGTCCCCGCGCTGGAGGGCCTGCTCACCGACCGGGTGCAGATTCCGTCGGCCGTGCTCGCCCTGCACGCGATAGCGCCAGAGTCCCTCGACGGCCGCCGCGCGGCCGGGCTGCTCCTGGACGCCGCGGAGCGGGACGCCGACGCGGTGACCGCGCTGGAGGCCCTTGTCGCGCTGGGGCCCACCGCCCTCACCGCGGACCATCACCGCCGTCTGACCGCCCTGGCCGAGCGGGACCGTCGGGTGCGGGCCTCGGGTGTGGAGACGAGGATCGCCCCGGCCGACGAACGGCTGCGGGAACAGACACGCGAGGCGGCACGAACCCTGGCCGGAGCCTGACCGACCCCGCCCGGCCACGCCACCCGGAAACCCGACCGGCGAACCGCCGACCGGCGCACCCCCGACCGGCGCACCCGCCCCCTGCGTACCGCTCAGTCGCCGGGTTCCCAGTCCGGGCGGCGGCCGCTCATCGCGATGGCACGGTCGACGAGGGGCGCGTCGGCCGGGACCGGGGCCGGCGGGCCGAAGATGCTCTCCGGCCGGGGGTTGTCGTCGCCGGGCGTCAGCATGGCCAGCGAGGCGCGAAGGCTCGCCTCGTCCCCCTCGTACTTCTGGCCGGTCGACCGGGCGAGGTCCCAGCCGTGGATCACCAGCTCGTCCAGAGCGACCAGCAGGGCCACCTCACCCGGCAGATCCACGCTGCCCGCCCTGGTCATCCCCTGCCGGGCGGCAGGTTCGCGCCAGGCGGTCACCAGCTCCTCCAGCAGCGGCGGCAGCACCTCGCGCCAGTCGTCACCGAGCACGGGAGCGCTCGCGTCCGGAGCGGTGTCGGTCGTCGGGCCGAAGTCCTTCCGCGCCGCGTCACGGAACGCCGTGGTCAGCCCGACCAGATGGGCGAGCAGCTCGCGCACGGCGTAGTCGGGACAGGGAGTCGGATCGTCCAGCTGCTGCCCGTCGATGCCGTCGAGCAGCGAGGCGATCTGCCGCGCGGCGGGCTCCAGGTCGATCGTGGGAGTTGTCTCCGTGTGCGTGTCCATACAGTGCTGACTCCACCCGTTCCCGGAACTCATCGCACGACGCGTCCACGGAGCACGATCCGGCTCGGGTGGTTCAGTGCGCCGGGGTCGAGCGTCGGGTCGGTGGCGTACGCGACGACATCGGCGGGCGCGCCGTCCACCAGGCCGGGCAGTCCGAGCCAGGCCCGTGCGGTCCAAGAGGCGGCTCCGAGTGCCGCTCGGGCCGGCAGGCCGGCCCGTACCAGCCATTCCATCTCGCCCGCGACCGTCCCGCACGGGAAGGAGTCCGTCCCGGCCAGCACCGTCACCTTCGCCTCGTGGGCGGCGCGCACATTGCCGAGCATGGTGTCCCAGCCGGCCAGCCACAGATCCCGGCGCACGCTCGGCTCCCGCGCCCGCATCGCCTCCTCCTTCGCCCCGAACACGCTCAGCGTCGGCACGAACGCCGTGCCCTGCGCGGCCATCCGGTCCAGCAGCGCCGGGTCGAGATGCATGCCGTGCTCCAGGCTGTCGGCGCCCGCCAGTACGGCGTTGCGGGTGCCCTCGGCGGTCTGGCAGTGCACCGCCACCTTGCCGCCGGCCGCGTGCACCGCCTCCACCACCGAGGCCAACAGCGGCAGCGGTACGGCGGGTTCGTCGGCCGCCCAGTCACCGATGACCTTGCACCAGCCGCCCGAGGCCGCCGCCTCCTCCACGGCGGCCCGCACCAACTCGTCCTCGCCGACATCGCGTCCGAAACCGGGGAAGAACCGTCCGGGAGTGGCCAGCCACCGCCCCGCCGACGTCACATGCGGCAGCTCCGGGTCCTTCGCCACCCACGCGGGCATCCGCCGCGCGGTGCCCGGGGTGCGCACGGCGAGCACCCCGGCGTCCCGGTGCTCGCCCAACTGCCTGCGCAGCAACTCCTCGTCGAACGGCGAGTCCGGCCCCAGTGCACCCGGGTGCGTGTGCACATCGACGAGCCCGGGCAGCAGCCAGCCGCCGTCGACGATCGTCTCCGCGTCCCGGCCGGCGAGCCCGCCGGGCGGACTGCCCGCGCGGAGCACCTCGCCGTCGATCCAGAACGTGCGCTCCTCGCGCTCGGGCAGCACAACACCTCGTACGCACAACATCGTCCGACCGTACGGCACATCGAACACCGGCCGACGTGAACCGGCCGACGTGAACCGGCCGACGGGCGATCCGTGCGCACCGGCCGCCCGCACACATCGCCACATTGCGGAAGCTTCCGCTCCACCCTCTTGTCGGCGACCCCCGCGCCATGCGATACAGGTCTGGACCATTGCTTCCGGACGGAAGGCACGACCGTGCAACGCCTCCACGCAAGCGCCGCGTTGGCCTGCTCCGCCGCCCTGCTGCTCGCCGCGCTCACCGCATGTGACTCCGCCCCGGAGGCCGACACCCGCAAGCCGACGGTGCCGGGCCATGTGACGGCGCAGGCCAGCAGCGCCACCTCCGTGCACGTGATGTGGGAGCGGGCCTCCGACGACAGGGCGGTGACCGGTTACGAGATCTACCGCGAGGGCAAGCGGGTCGAATCGGTCCCGGCCGCCAAGGTGATGATCGACGTCGACGGGCTGACCGCGTCGACCGCGTACACCTTCACCGTCCGCGCCCGGGACGCCGCCGGAAACCTCTCCGCACCGAGCACCGCCGCACGCGTCACCACGCCCGCCCCCACCCCCGCCGACCACGAACCGCCGACCCGCCCGGTGAAGCTGCGCGGAACGGTGGACGGCAGCCGGGCGGTGAACCTCTCCTGGGGCGGCTCCACGGACGACATCGGTGTCACCTCCTACGACATCTACCAGGAGGACTCCCGGATCCACAGCGTGCCCGGCACCCGGACCACGGCGCATCTGACCGGCCTGCGCCCCGGCACCGTCTACACCTTCACCGTCCGCGCCCGCGACGCCGCCGACACCTCCTCCCCGGACAGCAATGCCGTCGACCTCACCACCGCCTCCGCCCCGGGCGCACCGGCCGGTACCGCCCCCACCGACCTGCGGATCGGCAACCGCGTCCAGGGCAAGGAGTACGTGATCGACCTGGACTGGCAGCAGCCGGAGACGGGCGGCGAGATCCCCTCGTACCAGCTCTTCATCGGCGGCCGGCTGACCACCACGATCGTCTGGGGCGCCACCCCGCCCAAGGGCCGGGCGCACTACCGGCTCACCGTCACCGACCCGCGCGGCACCCGCTACTCGATGAAGCTCCGCGCCAAGCTGCCCGACGGGAAGTGGGGCGACTTCTCCGCGCAGCGGACGGTCGTGCTCGGCGGCTGACGGGTGCTCGGACGCGGGGCGCCGGTGAGGCCCGGTGATCAGATCCGGCGCTGCCTCGGTACGAACACGGCGTCCTGCGGATGGACTTCACGCACCGCTCCGCAGGAACGGGGTTTTCCGGTCTGCGGGTCGGTGGCTTTCGTGGGGCAGGCCCACACCCAGTAGTGACTCCGTGGCGCCTTCTTCTGATTGATCTTGTATTTCCTGGCTTCCATCTCGGAACCGCATCGTGTGCATACGGCCGGGCGGGAGAGGGCCGAGGCGTGTTCGTGTTCCAGCAGTGTCCGGGCGAATCGGCTGCCACGGAACCGGACCATGATCTCGCGGCGGGCCCCGCTGCCCCTGGGGCTGTGGGACAGCGTGTTCAGGCTGCCCAGGAAGGTTGTCCGCTCGTCCACGACGAGGATTTTCTGGTGCATGGTTCTGATGCGCACCACCTGCCCTACTCCCGCCTGCAGTTCGGGAAGGCGCCGGGCGGCATCGGCGGCGGTGACGGCATTGGGGTGGCGCAGCTGTCGTCGCAGACCTTCGTCCGAGTCCTCGACGACGAAGACGACGACGCGCACGCCGCGCAGCCGGGCCGCGTTCAGATGGGGCAGGACATCCCACAGCCGGGTGTAGTACCAGGGTGCCCAGAGCCAGATCGACTCCTTGGCGGCGTCGATGGCTTCCAACGCGGCGGGGAAGTAGTCGTGCTCGTCATGGACGGCGTCCCACCGCACATGTCCGTCGAACGCCTGCCAGATCTCGCGCTGGATCGCGGTGGAATCCTCGGCGGAGAGCTCGGACTCCTCCATGCCGAGCAGATGCGCGGCCCGCACGCCCAGAATGCGGCGGTCCGGGCCGGGCGTGGCCAGCTCCCGGACGTGCGCGAGTACGGTTCCGGTCGCGGCCCGGGACACGGCCGACCACGCTGCGACGATGTAGACCCGCCGACGGGCACGTGTCGCTCCGACGTTGAACAGCCGTGCCCCCGTGCGTGCGAAGTCCCGGTCGCTGCCCAGATCGCCGAGACCGGTCCAGCCGAGTGTCCTGCCGTCCTCGACGAGGTCGAGCACCACGACATCGAACTCCCGGCCCTGGAAACGATGCGCCGTGCCGACCTCGACCGGCGGTGACCGGTGCAGGCTGCCCTGATCGGCGAGCCAGTCGTGGGTGAGGTCGGCCTGGGCGTTGTACGGGGTCACGATGCCGACCGATTCCCCCTGGTCACGATGGTGTTCGGCGAGTGCCTGGGCGACCACACTGCCTGCTGTCCACCAACGCCCCTTGCCCTTCCTGGGGGTGCGGGCGATGCCGAGTCCTTCGTCGCCGAGTCTGTCGGTGGTGATCAGCACGATCTCGGGATCCTCCTCCCGGTTCCGTGCCACCACGGCGGAGTCGAGCCTCGGCCCGTCGGGGAGCGTGCTGCCGTACGCGATGCGGTTGACCAGCTCGGTGAGGTCGGGCCCGAAGCGGTGAGTGGTGAGCAGCGCGGCACAGCCGGGGTGTGCCATGGCCTCGTCCGGCGTACCGATGCCGACCACGGCGAAGCAGTCACGGGTGAGCCAGCGTGACAGCTCGGTGTCGGACGGGGTGCGTCTGTGTTCGATCGGGCCGAGCTGGCAGAAGTCGCCGAGCAGGACAGCGGTTTCGCCGGCCTTGGCCACTGCGACGACCAGCTCCGGCAGTGAGGCGGCGGCGGCCTCGTCCACCAGCACGACGTCGTAGGGGCCCGCCGCGACCGCCTTGTTGATCCGCATCCGGGCAAGGGTCGTTGCCACGACCTTCGCATTCCGGATGATGTCGGGCTCCGCTCGGGCACGAAGCCGGCTGATCTCCTTGAGCAGTTGCTCGTGTTGCTTCTCCAGATCCCGGCAGCGCTTCAGCGTCGTCGCGGCCTTGCCGCGCAAGGCAGTCCGTTTCGCCTCCAGGGCCGGGAAGTCGGCCCTCTCCGCCGCTTCCACCGTGGTGCGGTCGTCGGGCCGTGGCCCCGGTTGCTGCTGTTGTGCGCGGGAGAACCGCGCACGCAGTCCGTCATGTTTCTGCCGTGCTTCGGAGAGCGAGTCCTCCGTGTCGTCGAGAGACGAGCGAGCCCGTGCGGTGGCCTCGGCGAGCCGCGTCAGCTCGGCGGCGTCGACCGGGTGGGCCAGACGTGTCAGTTCGTCGATGCGCGGATCGAGCAGCTCACGCTGACGGTCGAACGCCGAGGCGGCCCGGGAGGCCGCCTCGGCGAGATTCACCTGGCGGGCGACCAGGCCCGGAAGTGCCTGCGTGAGTTCAGCACGGCGTTTCCGGTTGCGCAGGCGAGCCCTGACGCCTTGCTCCAGATCGAGCGTGTCCAGTTCCTGCCGGGCCCTCTCCAGCGGGAGCCGTGCCTTGCGGGCCGCCGACTGCGCGGGGAGCAGTTCCTGCTCCATGGAGTCGAGCACCGCCTGCAAGCGGACCACTTCCATCAGCTGAGCGCGCTGATCGTCCACCGACCGTTCGGCCGCGAGGCATCGCCGGACCACTTCGGCAGCGTGGTCGCGGTGACCGGTCGCCTTCTTGACCTCGGTGTCCGCGTCGGCGACGTCGGCCGTCAGGGCTGCGAGGCGGCTGCCGTGGGCCAGGCGGTCGTGTGCCTGCCGGTACGCCTCGGGGTCGTAGCCCGACAGGGCGTCCTCCAGGCCGCGGAGGCGAGTGAGCACCGGGGAATCGCGAAGGGCCAGGAGGTCGCTCTCCGTCTGCTGCCGGCGGTCCTCCGTCTCCCGGATCCGTTCCCGCACGAGCAGCGCGAGACAGACCCGGGGATCGTCGGCGACCGAGGCGAGGTGGGGCGTACCGACCCGGACCAGTTCGCCGGGCAGCAGTCCCGTACGCGTCTTGACAGCGCCTTCGAGTGCGTTGTCCACCGCGATGTTCGTGCCGGACACCAGGAGCACGCGCTTGTTGCGGGAGGCGAGATGGTCGATGGCGCGTTTGAGCACCGTTGTCTTCCCCGTGCCGGGCGGCCCCCATACGAGCCGGATGCCCGGCGTGGTGCAGGCGAGATAGGTCTGTGCCTGTGCTCCCTGGAGCACGCCGGCACACGCCGTGCTGGTGAGCGGCGCCACGGGGCTGAGGCGATCGGAGACCAGCTGTTCGGCGAGGCCGGGGTCCTCGATGGCGCAGAGCGCCTCGTGGAGGCTCTTGTCCAGAAAGTCGTCGGGCCGGCCCATGGCCCACAGGCCGAGGCCGTGAACGGGTGCGTGTGCTCCCACCTGGAGGCGCAGTCGTTCGGTCTCCGCGACGTGGGAGATGACGTGATAGGCCGAGTCGCCCGCGGCCGGGGGGCCACTGCGCGGCGCAAGGCACATTTCGGTGAGATCGTCCGGGTTGACCTGGCGGGCGTAGGTACTCAACGCGTACCACCCGTCCTCCAGGTGGACGACATCGCCGAAGTATTTGAACTGCCGGTCCTCCGTTGATCCGGAAGAACGCTCGGCTGCCCGGGTCCCGCACAGGGCCGCGACCGCTTGCGTCATTTCGTCCAGCCATCGCGGCACGTGCGGATCCCCCGGTCTCGTCGAGAGAGCAGGATCGGATCTGCGGGGGATGCTTGTCCAGGGCGGGCACCGACCACCGTTGTGATGTGGCCATGTCTTTGGTCTGTACCTATTGACGTAGTGGTCCAGACCTCTTAGTTTCCCCTGTGCTCCATGGCACCAAGCATCCCGCTCCCCCTCAGGACCGCCTCACCGGTCCCTGCCTCAAGGGAGAACCCCATGTTCGAGCACATGACACTCAGACGGAGACCGGCGACCGCCCTCGTCGCCGTTCTCGGACTGCTTCTCGCGCTGCTGTCCCTGCAGGCCGCACCCGCGCACGCGGCGGGCAAGCTGACCGCCACCTTCGCCTCGGCCGACAACGGGTCGTGGTGGAAGGGGACTTACGTACTGCACAACGACACCGACACCGCCGTGACCGGATGGAGCCTGGAATTCGACCTGCCGGCCGGGGTCGCGATCGACACCTCGTACAACGGCACCGTCACCACCCAGGGCAGCCACGTCACCGCCGTCAACGCCCACTACAACGGTACGGTCGGCGCGCACGGCACCAGCGAGCCGTACAGCTTCTGGTTCGTCGCGACCGGGCCGATCGCCGCGCCCGTCGGCTGCCGGATCAACGGTGACAAGTGCGACGGCTCCGCGGACGCGCCCCCGGGTGCGCCCGGCGGGCTGAAGCAGACCGATGTCACCGCCCGTACCGCGTCACTGTCCTGGACGGCGGCCACGGCCGGTGACTTCCCGGTGGCGTCCTACGACATCCTGGCGGGCGGCAAGGTGGTGGGCTCGGCCACCGCGGCGACCTCCGCCACGGTCACCGGGCTGACCCCGGCCACCGCCTACTCCTTCACCGTCCGGGCCAAGGACACCCGGGGCAACACCTCCGCCGAGAGCGCACCGCTGGCCGTCACCACCGTCGACCCGGCCACCGACACCTCCCCGCCCACCGCACCGGGCACGCTGCACGCCACGGCGACCGACTCCTCGTCCGTCACGCTGGCCTGGACCGCCGCGACGGACAACCAGCGCGTCGCCGCGTACGACATCTACCGGGACGGGGCACTGGCCACCACGGTCCCGGGCACCACGACCACCGCCACCATCGGCGGGCTCTCGCCCTCGACCTCGTACACCTTCACGGTCAGGGCGCGCGACGCGGCGGACAACGCCTCCCCGGCCGGCAACGCGCTCACGGCGAAGACCGACGACATCGTCGGCGCGGGCAACTACGCCAAGGTCGGCTACTTCGTCCAGTGGGGCATCTACGGCCGCCAGTACTTCGTCAAGAACCTCCACGACTCGGGAGCCGCCGACAAGCTCGACATCGTCAACTACGCCTTCGCCAACATCGATCCGTCCAACCTCACCTGCCTGAACGGTGTCACCAAGGGCACCACCGCCGACCCCCAGGACCCCGAGCAGGGCACCGGAGCCGGTGACGCCGACGCCGACTACGGGCGCCCCTTCAGCGCCGCCCAGTCCGTCGACGGCGTCGCGGACGACGGCTGGGGCAAACTGCGCGGCAACTTCAACCAGTTGAAGAAGCTGAAGAAACTCCACCCGGACCTGAAGATCGTGGTCTCGCTCGGCGGCTGGACGTACTCGAAGTACTTCTCCGACGTGGCGGCCACCGACGCGGCCCGCAAGAAGTTCGTCTCCTCCTGCATCGACATGTACATCAAGGGCAACCTGCCCGAGTACAACGGCGCGGGCGGCCCCGGCACCGCCGCCGGGATCTTCGACGGCTTCGACATCGACTGGGAATGGCCGGGTACGGGCACCGGGCACCCCGGCAACCACTACTCGCCCGACGACAGGGACAACCTGACCCTGCTGCTCGCCGAGTTCCGCAAGCAGCTCGACGCCCTCGGCGGCGGACACCGCCTGCTCACCGCCTTCACCCCCGCCGACCCGCAGAAGATCGGCGAGGGCTGGGACCTGGGCAAGGTCTTCGACTCCCTCGACGTGGCGAACGTCCAGGGCTACGACTTCCACGGCTCCGGCAGTGACAACTCCTGGGAGCCGAACCGCACCGGCCACCAGGCCAATCTCTACACGGACGACCAGGACCCCTACGACTTCCACTTCAGCGCCGACGCCGCCGTCAAGGCCTACACCGACGCCGGCGTCGAGCCCCGCAAACTGACCCTCGGCATCCCGTTCTACGGCCGGGGCTGGCAGAACGTCGCCGACGGCGGGGCGGCCGGCGAATGGCAGCCGGCGGGCGGCGCCGCCCCCGGCCAGTTCGCGGAGGAGGCCGGGACCCGCGGCTACTCCAACCTCATCGGCGCGTACCCGACGATGACGGTCCATCACGACGAGCAGTCGGTGTCGACGTACGGCTTCACCGGCAGTCAGTGGTGGTCCTTCGACGACACCTGGTCCATCGGCAAGAAGACCGACTACGTGAAGTCCAAGGGGCTGCTGGGGGTGATGATCTGGGAAATGTCCGGTGACACGTCACAGGGCACATTGCTGAACGCGCTGGACACCGGTCTGAAGTAGCCGGAGCGGCACACCGGTCGCCGGTTCGCGGAGCTCCGCCGGGCTTCGCGAACCGGGCGGGGCTCCGCGAACCGGGCCGTTCCCGGCCGGGCCGTACGGCACCCGCGATCAGACGCCCTTCAGCGCGCCCTCCGCCGAGGTCAGGCAGCGCTGCGCCAGTGCCGCCGGGCCCTGTGACCCGGCGGCCGGGGCGTCGCCGGCCGCCCAGGTCTCCACCGCGGCCCGCACCGCCGCGCCGGCCACCCCGGCCGTCAGCCGGATGTCCAGTGAACCGGCTCCGTCCGGGAGTCCGGCGCGTGCCGCGAGGACCCCGGTCAGGGTGACGTCCGATTCGTGGCACGCGTCGTTCCACACCGACTGGAGAGCCGGGCTCTGCGTCGCCATCCTCAGCAGCGACCGCACCCACTCCAGGGACTCCGCCGCCGCCGTGTCACCGGGCGGCGGAGTCAGCGCCCGTGCCGCCGCGTGCCGCAGTGCGTCCGGCAGCGACAGGCCGGCCGGGGCGTCCCGGACAGCCTCCACCCACTGCCGGGCCCCGGCGGCGAGCAGCGGGGCGATGGCCTCCTCCTTGGTCGCGAAATAGCGGTAGAAGGTGCGCGGGGCGACACCCGCGGCGCGCGCGATGTCCTCGGCGCGGGTGGGCCGCAGGCCGTGTTCCACGAAGAGCGCCGCCGCCGTGCGGGCGATATCCAGTCGGGTCGCGGCCTTGCGCCGCTCCGTCAATGAGCCACCTTGCATGCGGATCAGGTTATGCCCTCGACCTCCTCGGTCCGGTGGGCCCAAGTCACCGTTAGGCAGAAGTTGCCTGTGTGGCAGAATCTGCCATTAGTGCATGTGTTGGGCTAGCAAGAGGTGGCAAGAGCGGTGCGTCGGCGGCAGTTCCTTCTTCAGACGGCCGGCCTCGCCGGCACCACGGCCGCGCTGGGGCTCACCGGCTGTTCGGCGAGCAAGGATGTGAAGCTCCATCTGCTCGTGGCCAGTTACGACAAGAGCATCGGTGCTTCGCTCGGCGACCAGTGGGACGCCGTCGCCGCGGCTTTCGAGAAGCAGCACGCCGGGATCAGGATCGAGCTGGAGCGGGTTTCCTACACCAAGATCGACAAGACGCTCGCCCAGCGGGTCGAGGAGGGCCGGGCGCCCGACATCGCGCAGTCGAACATCTTCGCGCCGTACGCCGAGGACGGCCGTCTCTACGACATGAGCCAGCTGTTCGACATCGCCACTCAGGCCGACTTCATCCGGTCCTTCACCGACGCGGGCACGGTCCGCGACGCCACCTACGGCATTCCGTTCCTGGCCAGCACGCCCCGGCTCTTCTACAACAAGGAGCTGTTCCGGCGGGCCCGCATCAGCGGTGCCCCCACGTCGTGGGACGAACTGCGGGCGTCCGCCCAGGCGCTGAAGGCGATCGGCGTGAAGACGCCGTACGGGCTCCAGCTCGGCCCCGAGGCGGCCGAGGACGAGGCCCTGTCCTGGCTGCTCGCGGCCGGCGGCGGCTACACGAGTGAGCTCGCGGAGTACGACTTCGTGAAGCCGGAGAACGTCGAGGCCCTGACCTGGCTGCGGGACGAGCTGGTCGCCGAGGGGCTGGCGGGTGCCGACCCCATGAAACTCAACCGGACCGACGCGTACACCCAGTTCATGCGCAGCGAGATCGGCATGATGATCGGCCACCCCATGCTGATGGGCGCGGCCGATCAGGCCAAACTCCCCTATGCGCACGCCGCGTTCCCCAAGAAGGACGGCGGCGCCGCCCCTCCGGTGGGGATCAGCGACTGGCTGATGGCGTTCCGGCGCAACGACCACCGCAAGGAGTGCGGCGCCTTCCTCTCGTTCCTCTACAGCGGGAAGTCCGCCCTGACCTACGGCGGCAGCCAGTCCGCGCTGCCCGTGACGTACTCCGCATCCGACGCGGCGACCGGGAAGCCCGCCGAGCAGCCGCTCTCACCGTTCATCGAGCAGCTGGCGAACGCCCAGTTCGCACCGGTCAACATGCGTTCCTGGCCCGCCGTCCGGGGCGCCATCCGCACCGATGTGGGCCAGGCGGTACTGAAGGGCGGCGAGCCCGAGACCGTTCTCGCGTCGCTCGACGAGTCGGCGGTCAAGGCGGACATGGAGGCGGCGACCTCCTGACGGCCACGCACCTCCGCCCCCGGCGCTGTGCGGTGCCGGGGGCGGAGCTGTGCGGCCGGGTGGTGCGGGGCTCAGCCCAGCTGCTCGTACGCCGGGAGCGTCAGGAAGTCCGCGTAGTCCTGGTCCAGGGAGACCTGGAGCAGGAGGTCGTGGGCCTGCTGCCACTTGCCGGCGGCGAACGCCTCGTCGCCGATCTCCGCGCGGATCGCGGCGAGTTCCTCGGCGGCGACCTCGCGGGCCAGCTTCGCCGTGGCGTGCTTGCCGTTCTCGAAGACCACGTCCGCGTTGATCCACTGCCAGATCTGTGAGCGGGAGATCTCCGCGGTGGCGGCGTCCTCCATCAGGTTGAAGATGGCGACCGCGCCCATGCCGCGCAGCCAGGCCTCGATGTAGCGGATGCCGACCGCGACGGCGTTGCGCAGGCCCTCGTAGGTGGGCTTGGCGTCCAGGGTGTCGATGGCGATCAGGTCACCGGCGGCCACCGCGACGTCCTCGCGCAGGCGCTCCTTCTGGTTCGGCCTCTCGCCGAGGACCGCGTCGAAGGACGCCATGGCGATCGGGACCAGGTCCGGGTGGGCGACCCAGGAGCCGTCGAAGCCGTCGTTCGCCTCGCGGTCCTTGTCGGCCTTGACCTTCTCGAACGCGACCTTGTTGACCTCGGCGTCGCGGCGGGACGGGATGAAGGCGGCCATGCCGCCGATGGCGTGCGCGCCGCGCTTGTGGCAGGTGCGGACCAGGAGTTCGGTGTACGCGCGCATGAACGGGGCGGTCATCGTCACCGCGTTGCGGTCCGGCAGGACGAACTTGGAGCCGCCGTCGCGGAAGTTCTTGACGATGGAGAAGAGATAGTCCCAACGTCCCGCGTTCAGCCCGGAGGCGTGGTCGCGGAGCTCGTAGAGGATCTCCTCCATCTCGTACGCGGCGGTGATCGTCTCGATCAGGACGGTCGCGCGGACCGTGCCCTGCGGGATGCCGACGTAGTCCTGGGCGAAGACGAAGATGTCGTTCCAGAGGCGGGCCTCCAGGTGCGACTCCGTCTTCGGGAGGTAGAAGTACGGGCCCTTGCCGAGGTCGATCAGGCGCTGGGCGTTGTGGAAGAAGTAGAGGCCGAAGTCGACCAGCGCGCCGGGCACCGGGGTGCCGTCGAGCTGGAGGTGACGCTCGTTCAGGTGCCAGCCCCGGGGGCGGGTGACGACCGTGGCGAGCTCGTCGGCGGGCCGCAGGGCGTACGACTTGCCGGACTTCGGGTCCGTGAAGTCGATGGAGCGGGTGTAGGCGTCGATCAGGTTGAGCTGGCCGAGGACGACGTTCTCCCACGTGGGGGCGGACGCGTCCTCGAAGTCGGCGAGCCAGACCTTCGCGCCCGAGTTCAGGGCGTTGATGGTCATCTTGCGGTCGGTCGGACCGGTGATCTCCACCCGGCGGTCGTTCAGCGCGGCCGGGGCCGGCGCGACCTTCCAGGAGTCGTCCGCGCGGATGGCCGCCGTCTCGGGCAGGAAGTCCAGCGTGGAGGTGCGGGCGATCTCGGCGCGGCGCTCGCCGCGGCGGGCGAGCAGCTCGTCACGGCGCGGCGTGAACTGCCGGTGCAGCTCGGCCACGAACGCGAGGGCCGCGTCGGTCAGGACCTCGTCCTGCCGGGGCAGGGGCTCGGCATCGACGATGGCCAGCGGGGACGGCGCTGGTGCGGACATGAGCTGTCACTCCTTCAGCGGGCGGTGCGGGCGGCGTCTCACGGCCGCCGGGTCGCCTGAAATGGCACGGCGTGCCAGGGCTCCGGGATACGGGCGTGGAAGCCGTCCGAGGTGCAGAGGGCTTCTGACCAGTGGATAGTAGTTTCCTCATGGTGGAAGTTCAATGGTTTGTTGATGTCGAGATTCTCCGGGTCGACAGAAGTGGCCCGGTGCTGGCGCAGCGTGCCAGCCCGGTCACCCGAGGTGTCTCAGGTCCTCCACCGTGTCGATGTCGTACGCCTGAGCCACATCGGAACACTCGACGAGCGTGATCGCATCGCGGTGCGCCCGCAGGTACGCCCGGGCACCCTGGTCACCCACCGCCCCCGCCGCGATCTCCGCCCACAGCTCCGCCCCGAACAGCACCGGATGGCCCCGTTCCCCGCCGTAGGCGGCGGCCGCGATCCCCGACCGGGAGCGGTACGCCGAACGCACCCGGGCCACCGCGTCCGCACCGATCCCCGGCTGATCGACCAGGAGGACGAGCGCCGCGTCCGCCCCCGTGGCCGCCAGCGCCCCGAGCCCCGCCCGCAGCGACGAGCCCATGCCCTCGGCCCACCCGGGGTTGACGGTGACCGGGCAGCCGGTGAGATCGGCCCTGGCCCGTACCCGCTCGGCCGACGCGCCCAGCACCACATGGACGGGGCCGCAGCCGCCGTCCCGCAGTACCCGCACCGCGTGCTCGACCAGTGGCCGGCCATGGTGTTCGAGCAGTGCCTTGGGCCGCCCGCCGAGCCGCCGGCCGCCGCCCGCGGCCAGCAGCAGCCCGGCGACCTTCGGGGTCGGTGTTGTCGCAGTCATGCGGTCTGGATACCCCGGCACGCCCCGGACGTGCACCTCTCGCACCCCTCGTACTCCCTTTGCACACCCTTCGCGCAAGCAAGCTGAGACGGGTGCGGGCGGGAACGCCGTCCACCGGGATCCACACAGATCACCCTTACGGGACACCCCGAATTCCGTCCGCGGAGTGGCGCTCGGCAGCTGTCATGGCGTTAACTTGCGCGCACGCCCGGACACTTGACCAATGGTGTGGGGACCGGTCGGAACACTGGCACAAGGATGTGCGAGGGGGAGTGCTTTGTTGCGAAGCGTGGGGCAGACGCGGGTGACCGGCAGCGAGGACCCGAGGGTGACGGAGCTGCGTACGGCCGTCTCCCGGCTCCGCCGCGAGCTGGCCGGGCATCCGCGCGAATTCCCGGACCGGGGGATCGCCGAGGACGAACTGGCCGCGCTGGACGCGATGGCGGCGAGCGGTGTCCCCGAGATTCCGCGGCTGCGCCGTTCACTGCTGCTGATCGCCGGCGCGATCGGCTCCGTGAGCGCACTGGCGTCCGCGCTCAGGGACGTACGGGTGGCCGTCGACCTCTTCGGTGAGCCGCCGCGCGGCTGACCGGTGACCCGGCGGCGGGGCGACGGGGTCAGCGGCGGATGAGCCTGCGGGCCGTCGCCGCCGCGACCGCCGAGGTGCGCGAGTCCACGCCCAGCTTGGCGTAGATGTGCACCAGATGGGACTTCACCGTCGCCTGGCTGAGGAAGAGCCGCTTGCTGATCTGCAGGTTCGACAGCCCCTCGCCGACCAGTTGCAGTACCTCCAGTTCGCGCTTGGTCAGGGCTTCCGCGGGGGTGCGCATGCGGTCCATCAGGCGGTGCGCGACGGCCGGCGCCAGCGCCGACCGGCCCGCCGCGGCCGTGCGTACCGCCGCCGCCAGCTCCTCCGGCGGGGCGTCCTTGAGCAGATAGCCGGCGGCGCCCGCCTCGACGGCGGCCAGGATGTCGGCGTCCGAGTCGTACGTGGTGAGGATCAGGACGCGGGGCGCGCCCGGCTGCGCGGTGATCGCCGCGGTGGCCTGCGATCCGTGCATGCCCGCGCCGAACTGGAGGTCCATGAGGACGACGTCGAACCCGCCGGTCGCGGCGAGCGAGACGGCCCGCTCGGCCGTGGCCGCCTCGGCGACCACCCGGAAACCGGGTTCGGAGTCGAGCACGGCGCGCAGCCCCGCCCGTACCACGGGGTGGTCGTCGGCGAGCAGCAGCCTGATGGGGTCGGGGGTGGTCATGCGGCGTCCTGTCCTGGCCGGCCGTCGGGGATCGGGAGCGGAAGGGTGAGGGCGACGGCGGTGCCCTGACCGGGGGCGGATTCGACACTGAGCGTGCCGCCCAGGGAACGGGCGCGCGCCCGCATCGCGGGCAGCCCGAAGCCCCCGGCGTCCTGGTCCGCGACGACCGGGCCGCGGCCCGGGACGAACCCCCGGCCGTCGTCGACGACGTCCAGCGACACCGAGGTGTCCATGAAGCTGAGGGTGATCTCCGCGCGCCCGGCCCCGGCGTGCCGCACCGTATTGGCCAGCGCGGACTGGGCGGTGCGCAGCAGCGCCACCTCGTACGGGGTGGGCAGCTCCACCGGTGTGCCGCTCACCGCGAACTGCACCGTGAGGCCGGGGCCCGTGGTGCGGGACGAGAGGCGTTCCAGGGCGGCCGCCAGGGAGCCGTTCTCCAGGTCCGGCGGCGACAGGGCGCGGACGAAGCGGCGGGCCTCGGCGAGGTTGTCCTGGGCGGCCTCGCGGGCCCGGCGGACGTGCGGGGTGGCGGGGGCGTCGGCGGGCAGGGTGCGTTCGGCGGCGCGCAGCAGCAACTGGATGCTGGACAGGCCCTGGGCGAGGGTGTCGTGGATCTCGCGGGCCAGCCGCTCACGTTCGGCGAGCGTGCCCGCGGTGCGTTCCGCCGCGGCCAGCTCCGCCCGGGTCGACATCAGCTCCTCGATGAGCTCCCGGCGCCGTTCGCTCTCCCGGAACAGCGCCTCGTACCCGAGGACCGTCGCGACCGCCACCGCCGCCCCGAGCAGCGGACCGATGAAGGTGCCCGGTGTGACGGGCTCGCCGTGCAGCACGAAGCAGGCGATGGCGGCGGCCGCGGTGAGCGCGACGGCGGGCAGCGCCCAGCGGGTCGGCAGCAGGTGCAGTTGCAGGAAGTACAGCGGGAAGGCCACCCACAGGGCCTCCGGCGACAGGACGAGCAGCGCCAGCCACACGGCGCCCAGCGCCGCCAGCCACAGCGCGCCCGCGCGGGTGCGGGGCTGCACGGCGGGGGCGAGTGCGCCCGCCGCGTAGACGGCGGCCATCAGACAGCTGACCGCGACGACCGCCGCCGCGTGGGTGCCGTCGCCGACGGCCCGTACCGCCGCCAGTGCCAGCAGCCCCACCAGCAGCGCGTGCAGACACAGCCGCAGCGCGGCGGCGACCGGGGGATGGGCGCGGGAATCCATGATTCGTCCAGCGTAGACGGGGGGTGCCGGGGGCCGGTCAATCGAAAGGTTGATGTCGGGCCCCACCGCCGAGCGATGTTTCCGGGCGCCCGGCGGCCGAGGCTGGGAGCATGTTCGTCGCATGGAGAGATCTCCGGTTCGCCAAGGGCCGGTTCGCGCTCATGGGCTCGGTCGTGGTGCTGATCACGCTGCTCGTGGGTCTGTTGTCCGGCCTCACCGCCGGCCTGGCCCGGGAGAACACCTCGGCCGTCACCGGGCTGAACGCCGACCACCTCGCGTTCGCCGCCCCGCCCGACGGCCGGTCCGTGTCCTTCACCGACTCGGTCGTGAAGGAGGACGCCTGGCGGAGCTGGGCGAAGCGGCCCGGGGTGAGCGGCGCGGAGCCGCTCGGCATCCGCACGCTCAACGCCGTCGCGGACCGGGGGGAGCGCACGGCCGCCGTGTCGGCGTTCGGGATCGAGCCGGACGGGGACCTGGCGCCCACCGGCGGAGCCCGGGTCGGGGCGGGGAAGGTGGTGCTGTCCCGGCAGGCCGCCGACGACCTGGCGGCGGGGGCCGGTGACCGGCTGCGGCTCGGTGCCACCGAGGTCACCGTCGAGGCCGTCGCGGGGGACGCCTCGTACAGCCACACGCCCGTCGTGTGGACCTCGCTCGACGACTGGCAGCGGTTCGGCGCGGACGGTGGGGGCCCGGCCCGGCACGCCACGGTGATCGCCCTGACCACCACCGGCGGCGCCGACCTCGCCGCGGGCGACCGGGCGACCGGCACCAGCACGCTCTCGCTCGACGGCTCCCTCACCGCCATCGGCTCCTACCAGGCCGAGAACGGCTCGCTCCAGCTGATGCGCGGCTTCCTCTTCGCCATCTCCGCCCTGGTCATCGGCGCCTTCTTCACCGTCTGGACGATCCAGCGCAGCGGCGACGTCGCCGTGCTCAAGGCGCTCGGCGCCTCCACCCGGTACCTGCTGCGCGACGCGCTCGGGCAGGCCGTCGTGATGCTCGCCATCGGGACGGGCGTGGGCACCGCGCTCGCCTCCGGCATCGGCGCCCTGATCAGCGGCGGGGCCGTGCCCTTCGTCCTCGACGCGGCGACCGTGCTGGTCCCGGCGGCCGTCATGATCGTCCTCGGTGCCCTCGGGGCGGCCCTGTCCATCCGGCGGATCACCGCCGTCGACCCGCTCACCGCACTCGGGAGTGCCCGATGACCCTCACCCTCGCCGACGTCACCCTCACCTACCCCGACGGCGACGGCCGGCTCACCGCCCTCGACCGGATCTCGCTGGACGTACCGGCGGGTTCGCTCACCGCGGTCGTCGGACCGTCCGGCTCCGGCAAGTCCAGCCTGCTCGCGGTGGCCGCGACCCTGGTCACCCCGGACAGCGGCCGGGTGGTCGTCGCCGGCACGGAGACCGCCGGCCTCGGCCGCAAGCAGCAGGCGCGGCTGCGCCGCGAGCGCATCGGCATCGTCTTCCAGCAGCCCAATCTGCTGCCGTCGCTCACGGCGGCCGAACAGCTCCAGGTGATGGCCCATCTCTCGGGCGGCGCCGTACGCGCGGCCCGCGGCCGGGCGCTGGAACTGCTGGACGCGGTCGGCCTGGCGGACCAGGCCGGACGCAGGCCCCACCAGCTGTCGGGCGGGCAGCGGCAGCGGATCAACATCGCGCGGGCCCTGATGAACGATCCGGCGGTGCTGCTGGTCGACGAGCCGACCAGCGCGCTCGACCACGAGCGGGGCGCGGCGGTGCTGGACCTGCTGCTCGCGCTGACCCGGGAGCGGTCGACGGCCACGGTGCTGGTCACCCACGACCTGGCCCATCTGGACCGGGCGGACCGAACGGTCCGGATGGACGACGGCCGCCTGACGGTGCCGGAACCGGTCTGAGACGCGGGGGACGTACCGGGAGGGGGTGGCCGCCGGCCGCCCCCTCCCGGTGTCTCAGCCGGTGGAACCGCTGCTCGCCAGTGCGTCGGAGAGTTCCTCGGCGGCCTGCTGGAGGATCGGCACGATCCGTTCCGTCGCCGCGTCCGTCACCCGGCCCGCCGGGCCGGAGATCGAGATCGCGGCCGAGGTGGGCGAGTTCGGTACGGAGACCGCCAGGCAGCGCACCCCGATCTCCTGCTCGTTGTCGTCGACCGCGTAGCCGACCCGGCGGACCTGCTCCAGCGCGTCGAGGAAGCCGTCGGGGGTGGTGATCGTCTTCTCGGTGGCGGCGGGCATCCCGGTACGGGCGAGCAGCGCCCGCACCTCCTCCGGCGGCGTGTGTGCCAGCAGCGCCTTGCCGACCCCGGTGGAGTGGGGGAGCACCCGGCGGCCCACCTCGGTGAACATGCGCATCGAGTGCTTGGACGGCACCTGCGCCACGTACACGATCTCGTCGCCGTCGAGCAGCGCCATGTTCGCGGTCTCGCCGGTCTCCTCGACCAGCCGCGCGAGATACGGGCGGGCCCAGGTGCCCAGGAGCCGGGACGCGGACTCGCCGAGCCGGATCAGCCGGGGGCCCAGCGCGTAGCGCCGGTTGGGCTGCTGGCGTACGTATCCGCAGAGCACCAGCGTGCGCATCAGGCGGTGAATGGTGGGCAGCGGCAGCCCGCTGCTCGCGGAGAGCTCGCTCAGCCCGACCTCACCCCCCGCGTCCGCCATCCGTTCCAGCAGATCGAAGGCACGCTCAAGGGACTGCACACCACCGCTGGGAGCGGCGGGCTTGGAGTCGGATGTGCTGGCGTGGGACGGCGGCACGTCAACGGTCCTTTCGAGGCGGAAGAGCTGGTGCCCCGCCCGGCGAGGCACCCTGCAGCCTACCGGGCGGTTCCCGATCGGCGCACTGCTCGGGGTACGGCGTCCTGGCCGGTCAGAGCCCGTTTGTCCCGGTGTCGGCAGTCGGCCGGGCAGATCTCAGGGCCGGCACTGGTCCCATGTTACGTTCCGCTCTCCGAAATGAGACTTTTACTTTGTGGAAATCTCCAGTTGTGGCCCCGGAGTGGCCCGACGGCCGCCCGGCGAGGAGGGTGGGGTCTTGACGGGCTCGAATCCCGAGTGAAGACTCCTTCAACAGTTCGTTGAATTCATCAGCGTTCGAAAGACCGAAGTGAGGAGCACGGGTGTCCGGTGCGGACGTGGAACTGGTACTGCGCTCGACGCGTGTGGTCACTCCGGACGGGACGCGCCCCGCAGCGGTCGCCGTCGCCGACGGGAGAATCGACGCCGTCCTGCCGTACGACGCCGAGGTGCCGGCCGGTGCCCGGCTGGAGGACTTCGGCGACGATGTCCTGCTGCCCGGGATCGTCGACACCCATGTCCATGTGAACGACCCGGGCCGCACGGAGTGGGAAGGCTTCCACACCGCCACCCGCGCGGCGGCGGCCGGCGGCATCACCACCCTGCTCGACATGCCGCTCAACTCCCTCCCGCCGACCACCACCGTCGACCACCTGCGCACCAAGCAGCGGGTGGCCGCCCCCAAGGCGCACATCGACACCGGCTTCTGGGGCGGCGCGATCCCGTCCAACGTGAAGGACCTGCGTCCGCTGTACGAGGCCGGGGTGTTCGGCTTCAAGTGCTTCCTGTCGCCCTCCGGCGTCGAGGAGTTCCCGGAGCTCGGCCAGGAGCAGCTGGCCCGGTCCATGGCGGAGATCGCCGGCTTCGGCGGGCTGCTGATCGTGCACGCCGAGGACCCGCACCACCTGGCCGAAGCCCCGCAGCACGGCGGGCCCGCGTACGCCGACTTCCTCGCCTCCCGGCCGCGCGACGCCGAGAACACCGCGATCGAGGGACTGATCGCGCACGCCAGGCGGCTGAACGCCCGCGTCCACGTCCTGCACCTGTCCTCCAGCGACGCCCTGCCGATGATCGCCGCCGCCAGGCGTGAGGGCGTCCGGGTCACCGTGGAGTCCTGCCCGCACTTCCTGACCCTCACCGCCGAGGAAGTCCCGGACGGCGCGACGGAGTTCAAGTGCTGCCCGCCGATCCGTGAGGCGGCCAACCAGGACGCGCTGTGGGAGGGGCTGGCCGACGGGACGATCGACTGCATCGTCTCCGACCACTCGCCGTGCACCACCGACCTCAAGACGCCGGACTTCGCCTCCGCCTGGGGCGGGATCTCCTCGCTCCAGCTGGGGCTGCCCGCCATCTGGACCGAGGCCCGCAGGCGCGGCCACTCGCTCGACGACGTCGCCCGCTGGATGTCGGCCGCCCCCGCCGAACTGGCCGGACTGACCCGCAAGGGCGCCATCGAGGCCGGCCGGGACGCGGACTTCGCGGTGCTCGCCCCGGACGACACGTTCACCGTCGACCCCGCCGAACTCTTCCACCGCAACCAGGTCACCGCCTATGCAGGCAGGACCCTGTACGGCGTCGTGAAGTCGACCTGGCTGCGCGGCGTACGGATAGCGGCCGAAGGCACCGTCGGCGAACCCACCGGCCGCCTCCTCGAAAGGAACCACTGACCATGACCGCGACAGCCCGCTTCACCGGTGACGCGAACCCGTACGGCGGCGGCGACCCGTACGCCGACTACCGCACCGCCGACTTCCCCTTCACCGGCCTCGTCGACCTCGCCGACCGGCGGCTCGGCGCGGGCGTGATCGCTGCCAACGACGAGTTCTTCGCCGAGCGCGAGAACCTGCTCAGGCCGGAGCCCGCCGAGTTCGACCCCGAGCGCTTCGGCCACAAGGGCAAGATCATGGACGGCTGGGAGACCCGGCGCCGCCGGGGTGCGAGCGCGGACGTGCCGCACCCCGCGGACGAGGACCACGACTGGGCGCTGGTACGGCTCGGGGTCCCCGGAGTCGTACGCGGCATCGTCGTCGACACCGCGCACTTCCGCGGCAACTACCCGCAGGCGGTCTCCGTCGAGGCGGCCTGCGTGCCCGGCTCCCCCTCGCCCGGGGAACTGCTCGCGCCCGAGGTGAAGTGGACGACGCTCGTCCCCCGTACGGCGGTCGGCGGGCACGCGGCCAACGGCTTCGTGGTCGGGGCCGGGCAGCGCGTCACCCATCTGCGGGTCAACCAGCACCCCGACGGCGGGATAGCCCGCCTCCGGGTGTACGGCGAGGTCACCCCCGATCCCGACTGGCTGGCCGCCCTCGGCACCTTCGACCTGGTCGCCCTGGAGAACGGCGGCACGGTGGAGGACGCCTCCGACCGCTTCTACTCCCCGGCCACCAACACCATCCAGCCCGGCCGGTCCCGCAAGATGGACGACGGCTGGGAGACCCGGCGCCGGCGCGACAGGGGCAACGACTGGATCCGCTACCGGCTCGTCGAGCAGGCGGAGATCCGCGCCGTCGAGATCGACACCGCGTACCTGAAGGGCAACTCGGCGGGCTGGGCGAGCCTCTTCGCCCGCGACGGCGAGAGCGGCGAGTGGACCGAGGTGCTGCCCCGGACCCGGCTGCAGCCCGACACCGACCACCGCTTCGTCCTGCCGGAGGCGGCCCTGGCCACGCACGTCCGGATCGACATCTTCCCGGACGGCGGGATCTCCCGGCTCCGGCTCTTCGGCTCACCCACCGAGCGGGGCGCCGCACGGCTGGCCGCCCGCCACCGCGAGCTGGGCGGGTAGCCCGACGTCGGACGGGCCGGTGTCCGGCCCGTCCGACGCCATCCGGGTGTGCCCGATGAGTCCGCGTCCAGGGCATATGCGACCCTGGACGCATGATCTTCATCGCCGTCAAGTTCACCGTCCGCAGCGACGAGCGGGACAACTGGCTCCCGGCCGTCGAGCCCTTCACCCTGGCCACCCGGCAGGAGCCGGGGAACGTGTTCTTCGAGTGGTCGTACAGCGTGGAGAACCCCGACCAGTTCGTCCTGCTGGAGGCCTTCGCCTCCCCCGAGGCCGGTGCCGCCCACGTGAAGTCCGAGCACTTCGCGGCGGCCATGGACCTGATGGCGGACCTGGTCGCCGAGACCCCCGAGATCATCAACGTGGAGGTGCCGGGCGAGGGCTGGTCCCGGATGGCGGAGGTCACCCCGCGCTCGCGGTGAGGGCTCCGCAGCTGTTCCGGCGCGGCCCCGGTCAGGCCGCGTGGCCGCCGTCCACCACCACCTCCGTACCGGTGATGTACGCCGCCTCCTCACCGGCCAAGTAGGCGACGAGGGAAGCCACTTCGTCCGTGGTGCCGAAACGGTCCAGGGCCGTCGCCGCACGCTGGCCGGAGGCGAAGGGGCCGTCGGCCGGGTTGAGGTCCGTGTCGACCGGACCGGGCTGCACCAGATTGACCGTGATGCCGCGCGGGCCGAGCTCACGGGCGAGCGGCTTGGTGAGACCGGCCAGCGCCGACTTGCTCATCGCGTAGAGAGTGGAGCCGGGACCGCCCGCGTGCCGGCTCAGGGCCGTACCGATGGAGACGATGCGGCCACCGTGCTCCATCAGCCCCGCCGCCGCGCGGCAGGCCAGGAACACCGCCCGCACATTCACCGCGAGCACCCGGTCCACATCGGCCGGGGTGAGAGTGCCGATGGGGCCCAGGACGCCGATCCCCGCGTTGTTGACCAGGATGTCCAGCCGGCCCAGCGCCTGCGCGGCGTCGGCCACGGCCGCCGGGACCGCTTCGGGGTCGGCCGAGTCCACGCGCAGGGCGATGCCCCGTCGGCCGTACGAGCGGATCCTCGCCACGACCTCGTGGGCGGCCGCCTCGTCCTGTACGTACGTCAGTGCCACGTCGACGCCCTCCCGGGCGAGCCGCAGGGCCGTCGCGGCGCCGATGCCGCGGCTGCCCCCGGTGACGAGTGCGGTACGGGTCGTGCCGGTGATGGTGCTGGTCATGACGGTTCCTTCGTCGGTCGGTGGTGTCCGGGCCGGTGCCCCGACACGCACCAGCAAAGTCGCTGCGCCCGGCCGTCACCGGCGGGAATCGGACCCCTGGGTGAGGCGCCCTCCCCACGGCCCGGCCGGCGCGCACCGATGAGTTCCGGGTGGCAGCGGGGTCACAGGAGAAAGACCATCGTTGGACCGGAACACAGGAGAAGGACCATGGCCAAGCTGACTCTCACCACCTTCCTGTCGCTCGACGGCGTCATGCAGGCGCCGGGCGGGCCCGACGAGGACCGCAGCGGCGGCTTCGAGTACGGCGGCTGGACCGTGCCGTTCGCGGACGAGGGCATGCGGCAGTTCATCGAGGAGCAGTTCGACCGGTCGGCGGCCTTCCTCCTGGGCCGCCGCACGTACGACATCTTCGCCGCGCACTGGCCCAAGGTGACCGACCCCGGGCACCGGATCGCCGGCAGCCTCAACGCCCGCCCCAAGTACGTCGTCTCGACCACCCTGGAATCGCCCGAGTGGCACAACACGACCGTCATCTCCACGGACGTCGCCGGGGAGGTCGCCCGCCTCAAGGAGCGGACGGAGGGCGGCGAGCTCCAGATCCACGGCAGCGGGGCACTCGCCCGGTCACTGATGGCGCACGGCCTGATCGACGAGTACAACCTGCTCGTCTACCCGGTGGTGCTGGGCCGGGGACACCGGCTCTTCCCGGAGGGCGGGCAGCCGACCGCCTTCGAGCGGATCGGGGCGCGGGAGACCCGCAGCGGAATCTCGGTCCACACCTACCGGCCCGCCGGCCCGGCCGAGTTCAGCAGCTTCCCCCCGGAGAACTGAGCAGGCCGGGACGTCCCGGAGCGGCGCTCCGGAAGGGGTGTTCCGGGCCGGGCCGCGCCCGGTACGGTGATCGCTCCGCGTGCGAGCCGTCGAGGTCTCCACACCGTTCCCGCTGTGGAGAACCAGGAGAAGCAGCCAGGTGTCCTCGATCGCCGTGCCCGCCCTCGCCCCGTCCCGCCGCGCCTGGCTCACCGATCTGCCCGTGCTGCTTGTCGCGGTCGTCTGGGGTTCGAGCTACCTGGCGGCCAAGGGCATCACCACCGCCCAGACCGTCCTCGCCGTGCTCGTGCTGCGGTTCGCCGTCGTACTGCCCGTGCTGGCCGTGGCCGGACGGCGCAGGCTGCGGGCGCTCGGCGCGGCACAGTGGCGGGGGGCCGGCCTGCTGGGGCTCGTCCTCAGCGCGATCTTCCTGGTGGAGACGTACGGCGTCGTGCACACCTCGGCGACCAACGCGGGGCTCGTCATCAGCCTCACGATGATCTTCACCCCGCTCGCCGAGGCCGCCGTGACACGTGTCCGGCCGCCCCGCGCCTTCCTCGCCGCCGCCGCGCTCTCGGTCGCCGGAGTGGTGCTGCTGACCCAGGGCGGCGGATTCACCAGCCCCTCGGCCGGCGATCTGCTGATGCTGGTGGCCGCACTCGCCCGTACCGTGCACGTGCTGCTGATGGCCCGCATCAAGTCGGTGCGGGGCGCCGACTCGCTGTCGCTGACCACGGTCCAGCTGGGCAGCGCCGTCGCCGTCTTCGCCCTGCTGTCGGCCGTTCCCGGCACCGGCGAGGCACCGTGGACGGTGGCCGCCGGATTCGGCGTCCGGGAATGGGGCGGGCTGCTGTTCCTCTCCTTCTTCTGCACGCTCTTCGCCTTCTTCGTGCAGATGTGGTCCGTGCGCCGCACCTCGCCGTCCCGGGTCGGCCTGCTGCTCGGCACGGAACCGCTGTGGGCCGCCGCCGCGGGCATCGCGATCGGCGGCGAGCGGCTCGGCGTCCTCGGCGCGGTGGGCGCGGTGCTCGTCCTGGCCGGCACCGCCTGGGGCCGCCGCGCGGTCACCCCGGCCGCTCCCTGAGCCGGCCGGCGGCCGCCGTCCTCGCGCCGCCCGTCCGAAAGTCTCGTCTTTCGCGACTTTGGTCGCCGGTCGCCTCCGCACGGCCGGGATCACCCGCCCGGCCTCGGTAGTTTTGTGGCATGACCCGTACGGAATACCGCTGGCTGCTGCCCTCGGCGATGGCCGACCCCGAGCTGCCCGGCGACCGGCGCGGCCGCGCGCGACGCACCGTGCGGGACTGGGCCGTCGACCTGACGGCATTCCTCTGCGCGGTCGCGGTGGGCATGGTCACGGTCGCGACGATCGAGGCCGACCCCACCACCCCCGACGGCGTCCTGCTCGCCGACATCGTGGTCGGTGCCCTGGCCTGCTGTGCGCTGTGGGTGCGGCGGCGGTGGCCGTTCGGCATCGCGGTGGGCCTGGTCCTGGTCTCCGCGATCGAGCCGGTCGCGGCGGGGGCCATGCTCGTCGCGCTGTTCGGCGTGGCCGTGCACCGCCCGTTCCGGCCCGTGGCGGCCGTCGGGGCGCTCGCCCTGGTCCTCACCCCGGTACAGCCGTATCTGCGTCCCGACCCGGGCACCTCGTTCGTCGAGGCCACGGTCATCGGGGCGCTGCTGCTGCTGCTGGTGATCAGCTGGGGCATGGCCGTACGGTCCAGGCGGCAGCTCGTCGTCACCCTGCGCGAGCGGGCCCACCGGGCCGAGACCGAGGCCGGGCTCCGCGCCGAACAGGCGCAGCGGCTCGCCCGCGAGGCCATCGCCCGCGAGATGCACGACGTCCTCGCCCACCGGCTGACCCTGCTCAGCGTCCACGCCGGCGCCCTCGAATTCCGCCCCGACGCACCGAAGGCCGAGGTGGCCCGCGCCGCCGGGGTCATCCGGGACAGCGCGCACGAGGCGCTCCAGGACCTCCGCGAGATCATCGGGGTCCTGCGCAGCCCGGGCGAGAGCGACGGCGACCGGCCGCAGCCCACCCTCGCCACGCTGGACTCACTGATCGACGAGTCCCGGCTGGCCGGCATGAAGGTCACCCTCGTCAACCGCGTCGACGACCCCGGCGCGGCCCCCGCCGCCACCGGCCGCACCGTCTACCGCATCGCCCAGGAGGGCCTGACCAACGCCCGCAAGCACGCACCCGGCACCGAGGTCACCGTCACGGTCACCGGCGCCCCGGGCGAGGGACTCACCGTCGAGGTGCGCAATCCGGCGCCAACCGAGCCCTTCGAGCAGGTCCCCGGCTCCGGCCAGGGACTCATCGGCCTCACGGAGCGCGCCACTCTGGCCGGGGGCAGCCTCGACCACGGGCCGGAACCCGACGGCGGTTTCCGGGTCCGGGCCTCGCTGCCGTGGCCGGCCTGACCGCCGCGGGCACCCGGGGCCCCGGCACGGCCGGTCTCCGGGCCTGGCTACGGTGGTCGCCATGACCACCCCGACCCCGATGGACCCCGCGGCGCAGCCCGTCCGGCTGATCATCGTCGACGACGACCCGCTCGTACGCGCCGGGCTCACCCTCATGCTCGGCGGCGCCGACGACATCGACATCGTGGGGGAGGGGGCGGACGGCACGGAGGTCGCCGGACTCGTCGACCGGCTGCGTCCCGACGTGGTGCTGATGGACATCCGGATGCCGGGCATGGACGGGCTGACCGCGACCGAGTCGCTGCGCACCCGGCCCGACGCCCCGGAGATCATCGTCCTGACGACGTTCCACGCCGACGAACAGGTGTTGCGGGCCATCCGTGCCGGAGCGGCCGGTTTCGTACTGAAGGACACCCCGCCGGCGCGGATCGTCGACGCGGTACGACGGGTGGCGGCCGGTGATCCGGTGCTGTCGCCCGCGGTGACGCGTCAGCTCATGGCCCGTGCGGCCGGGGCCGGGCCCCGCACCGGCCGTGACGACCGGGCGGACCGCGCCGACCGGGCACGGGCGCGGGTCGCCGCACTCGCCGAGCGGGAACGCGAGGTCGCGATCGCCGTCGCACGCGGCCGTTCCAACGCCGAGATCGCCGCCGCGCTCTACCTCAGCGTGGCGACCGTGAAGACCCAGGTGTCCCGGATCCTGGCCAGGTTCGGCTTCAACAACCGTGTCCAGATCGCGCTGTTGGTGCATGACGCGGGCCTGCTCGACGATGACGGCACGGAGCCGGCGACATAGGGTGAACCGGTCGGCCCGAAGCGATCGAGCCGAGCGGGCCGTCAGACCGGGAGGGGCGATCCCATGTCCGATGCCAGTGACCGTGCCGAGGTCGATGTCGATCTGAGCGGGATCGCGGACTTCACCGCGAACCCGTATCCGTACTACGAGAAGCTGCGCGCCGCGGGCCCGGTGCACACCGTCCGCACCGACGAGTTCGAGCGCGTCTGGCTGGTGGTGGGGTACGACGAGGCCCGCGCCACCCTCGCCGACCCGCGGTTCGCCAAGGACTGGCGGGGCCTGCCGGGCGCACCCACCGAGAGCGACCCCATCTTCCTCAACATGCTGGAGCTGGACGCACCCCACCACACCCGGCTGCGCAAGCTCGTCGCCCGGGAGTTCACCGCCCGCCGGGTCGAGGCGCTGCGCCCTCGCGTCCAGCAGATCACCGACGAACTCCTCGACGCGATGGTGCCCGCCGGCCGCGCCGATCTCGTCGACGCGCTGGCCTTCCCGCTGCCGATGACCGTCATCTGCGAACTGATCGGGGTGCCGGACCTGGACCGCGACGCCTTCCGCGGACTGTCCAACGGCGTCATCACCCCGGCCTCGCCGCTCCAGGAGATGGAAGCGGTCCGCGCCATGAGCGAGTACCTGCGCGAACTCATCGAGGACAAGCGGTGCTCGCCCGGCGACGACCTGATGAGCGCGCTGGTCCGGACACGTGACGAGGAAGGGGACCGGCTGTCGCCCGACGAACTCGTGGGCATGGCCTTCCTGCTGCTCGTCGCGGGCCACGAGACCACGGTCAACCTGATCGCCAACGGGGTACGGGCGCTGCTCGACCACCCCGGCCAACTGGCCGCCCTCCGCGACGACCCGGAGCTGACCGGCGGTGCGGTCGAGGAGATGCTGCGCTACGACGGGCCGGTGGAGAACGCCACGTTCCGCTACCCGCGCGAGCAGGTCGAGATCGGGCAGCGGACCGTCCCGGCGGGCGCCCCGGTCCTGGTCTCCCTGGCCGGCGCCGACCGGGACCGGGCGCGCTATCCGCAACCGGACACCTTCGACATCCGCCGCGACGCCCGGGGCCACCTGGCCTTCGGGCACGGCGCCCACTTCTGCGTGGGTGCGCCGCTGGCCCGGATGGAGGGCCGGATCGCGATCCGTACGCTGCTGGAGCGCTGCCCCTCCCTCGCCAGGGACCCGGGGGCGGGGGAGCTGGACTGGATTCCCGGGATGCTGATCCGCGGGGTGCGCGGGCTGCCGGTCCGATGGTGAGCCGAGGCGCCCCGGACTGAACGGACTCGACCCGGAGACGGGCGCGGCGGGGCGCTACGCGGAGGGCCCCGCCGCGCCGGCGGCGATCTCCGCGACCGCCACCGGGCGCCGCTCCCGGCGGGAGACCTCGCACGCCTCCGCGATCAGCAGCGCGGACAACGCCTCCCGGCCGTCGCACGGGTTGGGCCGCTCGCCCCGCACCACCCCTACGAACGCGTCCAGTTCGGCCTCGTACGCCGGAGCGAACCGCTCCAGGAAACCGGGCCAGGGCGAGGAGGGGGCCGGGGGGCCCTGCGGTTCGGCCGAGGTGAGCGGTGTGCGGCCGTCCAGGCCGACCGTGATCTGGTCCAGCTCGCCCGCCAGCTCCATCCGTACGTCGTAACCGGCGCCGTTGCAACGGGTGGCCGCCGCCGTGGCCAGGGTGCCGTCGTCCAGGGTCAGCAGCACCGCCGCCGTGTCGACGTCGTCGGCCGCCCGGAACATCCCGGGCCCGGCGTCCGACCCGGCGGCGTACACCTCCGTCACCTCACGGCCCGTCACCCACCGCAGCATGTCGAAGTCATGGACCAGACAGTCCCGGTACAGCCCCCCGGAGAGCGGCAGATACGCGGCGGGCGGCGGGGCGGGGTCCATCGTCACCGCCCGCACGGTGTGCAGCCGGCCCAGCGCACCGGCCCGCACGGCGGCCCGGGCCGCCCGGTAACCCGCGTCGAACCTGCGCATGAAGCCCAGCTGGAGCACGCTCCCGGCCCGGTCGACCTCGCGCAGCGCGGCCGAGGTCCCCGGCAGGTCCAGCGCGATCGGCTTCTCGCAGAACGCCGGGAGCCCGGCCCCCGCCGCCCGGCCGATCAGCTCCGCGTGCGCCGAGGTGGCCGAGGCGATCACCACCGCGTCCACCCCCGCGCCGAACACCTCGGCCGCACCCGGGACCGCCGTCGCACCGACACGCTCGGCGACCTCCGCCGCCCGAGTCCCGTCGGTGTCCGTCACCACCAGGGCGTCCACCTCGGGATGGCGGGCCAGCACGCCCGCGTGGAAGGAACCGATCCGGCCGGTGCCGATGAGTCCGATGCGCATGGACCCAACGTGCCGCCCACCGGCTGCGCTGTCAACCATATGTCCTGACAAGGTGCCCCTTGTTCGTTGGTCATGCTGTCCGGACAACAGGACGACCGGACTTCCGGAGTTTCTGACGTCAGGGATACCCTCCACGCGTGCCCAAACCCACCACCGACCCGGCCGCACTCGAACTCGGCGTGGACCGCTCCAGCCCGATCCCGCTCTACTTCCAGCTCGCCCAGCAGCTGGAGGCCGCCATCGAGCAGGGCCGGCTCGCCCCCGGCAGCCTCCTCGGCAACGAGATCGAGCTGGCGGCACGGCTCGGCCTGTCCCGGCCCACGGTCCGCCAGGCCATCCAGTCGCTGGTCGACAAGGGGCTGATGGTGCGCCGTCGCGGCGTCGGCACCCAGGTGGTGCACAGCAGGGTCAGGCGCCCGCTCGAACTGAGCAGCCTCTACGACGACCTGGAGGCGGCGGGCGGGCACCCCACGACCCGCGTCCTGCGCAACACCGTGGAGCCCGCCGACGCGGCGGTGGCCGAAGCCCTCGCGGTCGCCGAAGGCACCGACGTACACCTCGTCGAGCGGCTGCGGTACGCGCACGGCGAGCCGCTGGCACTCCTGCGCAACCACCTGCCGCCCGGGATCCTCGACCTGGACACCGCGCGGCTGGAGGCCACCGGCCTGTACCGGCTGATGCGCGGCGCCGGAATCACCCTGCACAGCGCCCGCCAGACCGTCGGCGCCCGGCTCGCCACCGCCGAGGAGGCGGCAGGGCTCGCCGAGGCCGAAGGGGCCGCCCTGCTGACGATGGAGCGCACCACCTTCGACGACACCGGGCGGGCGGTCGAGTTCGGCTCCCACATCTACCGGGCCTCCCGCTACACCTTCGACTTCCAGCTGCTCGTACGGTGACGACGGCCGCCCGGCCCCGTTGACGCCGCGTACGACCACCGCTAGAACTCCTCCAGCCGCACTCGGGCGGCCGGGAGAGAAAGCGGACCCACCATGCGTACCTCTCGCAAGGCAGCAACCCTGATCACCGCCGTGGCCCTCGGCATCGGGCTCACCGCCACCGGCTGCAGCGGCTCCGGCGGCCGGAGCGCCGAGGAGAAGCCCGCGCGGGGCGGCGCCGGCGCGGCCGCCGGCACGCCCCGGATGAAGATCGCGATGGTCACGCACTCGGGGGAGGGCGACACCTTCTGGGACATCGTGCAGAGCGGCGCGAAACAGGCGGCGGCCAAGGACAACGCCGAGTTCCTGTACTCCGCGAACAAGGAGGGCAAGGAGCAGGCCCAGCTGGTGCAGGCCGCCATCGACCAGAAGGTCGACGGGCTGATCGTCACCCTCGCCAAGCCGGAGGCCGTCAAGGACGTCGTCGCCAAGGCCGTGAAGGCCGGCATACCCGTGGTGACCATCAACTCGGGCGCGCAGTTCTCGAAGGAGATCGGCGCGCTCGGGCACATCGGGCAGGACGAGCAGGTCGCGGGCGAGGCCGTCGGCGACGAGCTCGACGCACGGGGCCGCAAGAAGGCACTCTGCGTCATCCACGAGCAGGGCAACGTGTCGCTGGAGGAGCGCTGCGCCGGGGTGCGCAAGACCTTCGGCGGCGAGGTCGAGAACCTGAACGTCGAGGGCACCAACATGCCGGCCGCCACCTCCTCGATCGAGGCGAAGCTCCAGGCCGGCAAGGACATCGACGCGGTCGTCACCCTGGGCGCCCCGTTCGCCGCCGCCTCGGTCAAGGCCAAGGAGGGCTCCGGCAGCACGGCCGAGGTCGACACCTTCGATCTGAACGCCGAGGTCGTCGAGCGGCTGAAGGCCCGGGAGGTCGGCTTCGCCGTCGACCAGCAGCCCTACCTCCAGGGCTATCTCGCCGTCGACGAACTCTGGCTGAACCGGACCAACGGCAACGTCGTCGGCGGTGGAAAGCCGGTGCTCACCGGCCCGGCGATCGTCACCGCGAAGGACGTGCCGCAGCTGGAGAAGTACACCGCGCGCGGTACCCGGTGAACCTCCCGCGCACCGCCGCGCCCACCCGGCGCCGACACACGCGTCCCGCCCCTGCCGGGCGGCGCCGGCGACCGCTCGGGGATACTTGGCCAGCCGGGCCGGGAGTACACCATCCCCGGCCCCTCCAAGCAGCACAGCGAGCAGCACAAGAAGGGCACGGCGTCGTGGCAAGGGTTCGGACAGGGGTACGTGCGATGGGCGCCGTGCTTGCGGCGGTGCTCGGGGCTTCCCTCGTGGGATGCAGCAGCACCGGTGGCAAGCGGGCGGAGGAGCGCGCGGCCCGGGCCGCCGCCGAGGGCCGGGCCGCGGTGGACACACCCCGCTGGACCTTCGCGATGGTCACCCACTCGGGCGACGGCGACACCTTCTGGGACATCGTCCAGCGGGGCGCCGAGCAGGCGGCCGTCAAGGACAACATCAAGTTCCTGTACTCGCACAACGACGAGGCGCAGCAGCAGGCACAGCTGGTGCAGGCCGCCATCGACCAGAAGGTCGACGGGCTGATCGTCACCCTCGCCAAGCCCGACGCGATGAAGGACGTCGTGACCAAGGCCACCAGGGCCGGAATCCCGGTGATCACGGTGAACTCGGGCTCCGCGGAGTCCAAGCGGTTCGGCGCCCTCACCCACATCGGCCAGGACGAGTCCATCGCGGGCGAGGCGGTCGGCGAGGAGCTCAACACGCGGGGCCGCAAGAAGGCGCTCTGCATCCTGCACGAACAGGGCAACGTCGGCCACGAGCAGCGCTGCGCCGGAGCGAAGAAGACCTTCGACGGTCAGCTGCAGAACCTGTACGTCGAGGGCACCAACATGCCCGACGTCCAGGCGTCCATCGAGGCGAAGCTCCAGGCCGACAAGGACATCGACGCGGTCGTCACGCTCGGCGCGCCGTTCGCGGACGCCGCCGTCAAGGCGAAGAGGACCGCGGGCAGCAAGGCCGAGATCGACACCTTCGACCTGAACGCCAAGGTCGCCACGGCCCTTCAGGACAAGACCCTCGGCTTCGCGGTCGACCAGCAGCCCTACCTCCAGGGGTACGAGGCCGTCGACCTGCTCTGGCTCTACCGCTACAACGGCAATGTGCTCGGCGGTGGCCGCCCGGTCCTGACCGGACCGCAGATCATCACCTCCAAGGACGCCGCCGAACTCGCCCAGTACACGAAGCGGGGGACCCGATGAGCACGGTTGCCGGACCGTCCGCCCCGGCCGGGACCGACGAGCGGCTGATGCGCACCTCACCGCTGCGCAGGCTGCTCGGCCGTCCCGAGCTCGGCTCGGTGGTCGGCGCCGCGGCCGTCTTCATCTTCTTCTCGGTCGTCGCCGACAGCTTCCTGCGCGCCTCCAGCCTCGGCACCGTGCTGTACGCGGCCTCGACGATCGGGATCATGGCCGCGCCGGTGGCGCTGCTGATGATCGGCGGCGAGTTCGACCTCTCCGCCGGTGTGCTCGTCACCAGCTCCGCGCTGGTCTCGTCGATGTTCAGCTACCAGATGACCGCCAACGTCTGGGTCGGCGTCTTCGTCTCGCTGCTGGTCACCCTGGCCGTCGGGGCGTTCAACGGCTTCATGCTGACCCGCACGAAACTGCCGAGCTTCATCATCACGCTCGGTACGTTCCTGATGCTGACCGGCCTCAATCTGGGCTTCACCAAGCTGATCAGCGGGACCGTGTCCACCAAGGCCATCGGGGACATGGAGGGCTTCGACTCGGCCCGCAAGGTCTTCGCCTCGCAGTGGACGGTCGGCGGCGTCGAGTTCAAGGTCACCATCCTGTGGTGGGCGGTCCTCGTCGCGATCGCCACCTGGATCCTGCTCCGTACCCGCTTCGGCAACTGGATCTTCGCGGTCGGCGGCGAGGCCGACGCGGCCCGCGCGGTCGGTGTCCCGGTGATCCGTACCAAGATCGGCCTCTACCTCGGGGTCGCCTTCGCCGCCTGGGTCTCCGGCCAGCACCTGCTGTTCTCCTTCGACGTGGTGCAGTCCGGCGAGGGCGTCGGCAACGAGCTGATCTACATCATCGCGGCCGTCATCGGCGGCTGTCTGATCACCGGCGGCTACGGCTCGGCGATCGGCTCCGCGGTCGGCGCCTTCATCTTCGGCATGACCAGCAAGGGCATCGTGTACGCGGAGTGGAACCCGGACTGGTTCAAGTTCTTCCTCGGAGCCATGCTGCTCCTGGCCACCCTGCTCAACGCATGGGTACGCAAGCGCGCGGAGGCGACGAAATGACGGCCCCCAAGGCACCGGCCGACCGGGAGGCGCCCCACCGGGCGCTCGTCGAGCTGGACCACGTCAGCAAGTTCTACGGCAACATCAAGGCCCTGACGGACGTCTCGCTGGAGGTCCACGCGGGCGAGATCTCCTGCGTGCTCGGCGACAACGGCGCCGGCAAGTCCACCCTGATCAAGATCATCGCGGGGCTGCACCGGCACGACGCCGGGACCTTCCTCATCGACGGCGAGGAGACCACCCTCGCCAACCCGCGCGACGCCCTGGACCGCGGCATCGCCACGGTCTACCAGGACCTGGCCGTCGTCCCCCTGATGCCGGTCTGGCGCAACTTCTTCCTCGGCTCCGAGCCGACCACCGGCGCCGGCCCCTTCAAGCGCCTCGACGTGCGGCTGATGCGCGAGACGACCCGCTCCGAGCTGCTGCGCATGGGCATCGACCTGCGCGACGTCGACCAGCCGATCGGCACCCTCTCCGGCGGCGAGCGCCAGTGCGTGGCCATCGCGCGGGCCGTCTACTTCGGCGCCAAGGTCCTCGTCCTGGACGAGCCCACCGCCGCGCTCGGCGTGAAGCAGTCCGGGGTGGTGCTCAAGTACGTCGCGGCCGCCCGCGACGCGGGTCTCGGCGTGGTCCTCATCACGCACAACCCGCACCACGCGTATCTCGTCGGGGACCGTTTCGTCCTGCTGAAGCGGGGCGCCATGTCCGGCAGCCACACCAAGGAGTCCATCACCCTGGACGAGCTGACCCGTCAGATGGCGGGCGGCAGCGAGCTGGAGGAGCTCAGCCACGAGCTGGAGCGGGCGCCCGCTCCGACGCATCTCGGCGGCCATCCGGTCACCGGCGACGCCGAGTAGCGTCCGCCGGCAGCGGCCCCGTACCCACCGGTCCGCCAGCCCCGGTGCCCCGGCAGTGGCAGAATCGAGCCCGACGGGCGCAGTCCGCCGCCGGGTGCACCGCCTCCGGCTCCCCCAGACCCCGCAGGGACGATGAGCACGTACCGCGACTTCACACACCGCGGCTCCGCCCGCGCCACCGTCCTTCGGACGGTGGGCACCCGGGAGCGGCGCTCGCACCTCACGGCACCGCGGGTACCCACCGTCGGGATCGACATCGGCGGTACGAAGGTGATGGCGGGCGTCGTCGACGCCGACGGCAACATCCTGGAGCAGCTGCGCACCGAGACGCCGGACAAGTCCAAGAGCCCCAAGGTCGTCGAGGACACCATCGTCGAGCTGGTCCTGGACCTCTCCGACCGGCACGATGTGCACGCCGTCGGCATCGGCGCGGCCGGCTGGGTCGACGCGGACCGCTCCAAGGTGCTCTTCGCCCCGCACCTCGCCTGGCGCGACGAACCGCTGCGCGACGCCCTCGCCTCCCGCCTCGTCGTCCCGGTCATGGTCGACAACGACGCCAACACCGCCGCCTGGGCGGAGTGGCGGTTCGGCGCGGGCCGCGGCGAGGACCACCTCGTCATGATCACGCTCGGCACCGGCATCGGCGGCGCGATCCTGGAGGACGGCCAGGTCAAGCGCGGCAAGTACGGCGTCGCCGGTGAGTTCGGCCACATGCAGGTGGTGCCCGGCGGGCACCGCTGCCCCTGCGGGAACCGCGGCTGCTGGGAGCAGTACAGCTCCGGCAACGCCCTGGTGCGGGAGGCCAAGGAGCTGGCCGCCGCGGATTCCCCGGTGGCGCACGGGATCATCGAGCGGGTCAAGGGCAACATCCCCGACATCACCGGGCCCCTCATCACCGAACTGGCCCGCGAGGGCGACGCGATGTGCGTCGAGCTCCTCCAGGACATCGGCCAGTGGCTGGGCGTGGGCATCGCCAATCTGGCCGCCGCGCTCGACCCCTCCTGCTTCGTCATCGGGGGCGGCGTCAGCGCCGCCGACGACCTGCTCATCGGCCCGGCCCGGGACGCCTTCAAACGCCATCTCACCGGCCGCGGCTACCGTCCCGAGGCCCGGATCGCCAAGGCCCAGCTCGGCCCGGAGGCGGGTATGGTCGGCGCGGCCGACCTCGCCCGGCTGGTGGCCCGCAGATTCCGCCGTGCCAACCGCCGCCGGGTCGAGCGGTACGAGCGGTACGCCCAGATCTACGACCAGGCCGCGAGCACCATCCGCAATACGCGCAACACCCGCACCTCCTAGGGATCCCCAGACACATGACCGCAGCCGAGCACCCCGTCCTGCCGCGTCAGTCCACGCCGTCCGACGACGGCCGGCCGCCGCAGGACCGGCGCCGGATGATCCGCCGCAGGCTGATCACGGCGACCATCATCGTGCTGCTCATCGGCATCCCGGCCGGCTATCTGCTGATCTCCGCCGGGCAGAGCCGCCGCGCCGGGCAGAACAAGGAGGCCGAGGCCTCCGCGCAGGGGCTCCGGGAGGGCTGGCCGTCCCGGATGCAGCGGCGGATCTTCGAGCTGCCGATGCCCGGAAACTCCCTGGACGTGCAGTACTACGAGACCAACAACTGGAAGGCCAGCCGGCTCTACGTGGAGTTCCGCACCACGTCCGCCGGGCTCGACCGCTTCCTCGGCCGGATGGGCAGCGGGCGCTCCGACCTGGAGCCCGGCAAGGTGACCATCGGGGAACGCGACCGGAAGGTCTCGGGCTGGGAGTTCGGCCCCGGGGTCGAATGGGCGGGCACCAGGCACACCAACAAGGACCCGCGTCCCACCCAGGACATCATGGTGAACATGACCGACCCGATGAACCCCGTCGTGTACGTCGTCTCCGCGGCGACCCCCTGAGCGCGGGTCCCGCCCCGGCACGCTGTGCCGCTCGCCCGCCTCACCCGGCGGCGGTCCTGGCCGGCAGCGCGCGGGCGCGCAGTGTCCCCGGCGCCAGGCCGAGCCGGGCCTCGGCCGTCTCGATGGCCGCATCGCCGTAGTCCGGGCCCTCCTGCGGCGCGTCGTCGTTCGCGTACGCCCCCAGCCCGTCGACCGTGATGAGGATGTGCAGGGCCGCCCTGACCTCGTCGTCGGTCGTGAACTCTCCGGCCCGGACGCCCTTGCCGACCAGGGCGACCAACTCGGCGCGCGTCTGTGACTCCTGCGCGCCCACGGCCTCGCGCAGCGTGTCCTTGAACCTGCTGAGGTGCCGTGCGTTGAGCCACAGGCGGCTCAGGTCCCGGTAGTCGCCGTCCGTCAGGCGTACCAGGAAGCGCGCCAGCCGCTCCACGGGCGGCAGCTCCTCCTCGTCCGACGGCAGGAGCGACCCGCGTTCCGTCGTGGCCGCGAAGGCGAACGCCTCGCTCAGAAGATGGTCCGCGACCGGGAAGTAGTGGCTGATCAGGCCGGGGCGGACACCCAGGGCGTCGGCGACGCGGCGCAGCGTGATCCGCTCCAGTCCCTCCTCCAGTCCGATGCGGGCGGCGGTCCGCAGTATCTCCGCGCGGCGCTGCTCGGGCAGTTTCCTGGATTGCTTAGGCCGAGGTCTTGACGTCATGGAACAAAGGTTATTGGATCGGTGACCAATAAGTTGTTGGCCATGTGCCCAATAAAGGCAGCGTCGCCTGGACATCCGAGAGGCCTCGATGACGACACAACCCACCACCGCCGCAGGAGCCCTCGAAGGGCAAGGCTCCGAGCGCTCGGGGCAGCTGGAGACCCGCGGGATCGACCTGATCCCCGCCGACGAGCGCGGCGGTCGCCCACGACAGCTCTTCGCGGTCTGGGCAGCGCCGAACGTCAGCTATCTGAGCCTCGTCGTCGGCGCCACGCTGATCCTCATGGGACTCACGCTCCCGCAGGCCGTCGGCATCATCCTGGCCGGGAACCTGCTGTGGATCTGTACGGGCGTCATCGCGGCCGGCGGTCCGGCGGCCGGCACCAGTGGGTCGGTCATCTCACGCGCGTTCCACGGCGTCGTCGGCAACAAGTTCGTGCTCGTCCTGACCGGCTGGCTCATCGCCGCGGCCTACCTCGCCCTGAACTGGTCGGCCGCCTCGGTCGCGGGCATCGGACTGGCCACCCGGATGGGCCTGCCGGACAACGCGGCCGTCCACGCGACCGTCATCGTCCTGATCGCCGCTGCGACGCTGCTGATCGCCATCTACGGATACGCGACGATCGTCCGCCTCTACACCGCGCTCAGCGTCCTGCTGACCGTCGTGTTCGTCGTGGTCACGGGATATGTGCTCGCCGGGACCGACTGGTCCTACGCCCCGGCGGAGCCCCTCAAGGGCGGTGCGCTGGCCGCCGCGATCGGCGTCGGCTTCGCCATCATCGCCTCCACTCCGCTCTCGTACAGCAACAGCCCCGACCTGGCCCGCTACCTGCCGCGCGACAGCAGCCCGTTCGCCGTCGCCGGCTGGACGGCGCTGGGCGCGTACGTGCCCAGCGTCCTGTTCACCACGGTCGGAGCCCTCGCCGCCACCACGCTCGACATGACCGACCCGCAGGCCGCGCTGGAGGGCATTCTGCCGGGCTGGTTCGTCCCCGTCTTCGTCATCGCGGTGGTCGTCAACACCATGGCGAACAACGGAATGACGGCCTACAGCGCAAGCCTGTCGATCCAGTCGGTCGGTGTCCGCCTCGCACGTATCCCCGCCGTCCTGACCATCGGCGTCCTCGGCACGGCCATGACGCTGTACGCGATCCTCGTCTGGGACTTCCTGACCAGCGTCAACACCATGCTCCAGCTCGTGGTCGTCGTGACCGGCCCGGCCATGGCGGTGGCCGTGACCGACCTCGTCATGCGGCGCAACCGCTACAACGGGGCGGACCTGATCGGAGAGGAACGCGGCGGGCCGTTCTGGTACCACCGCGGTGTCCACTGGTCCGGCATCCTCGCGCTGGTCAGCGGCGGCGTCGCCGCCCTGATGTGGGTGAACACCACCTTCTGGACCGCCCCGCTCGCGCGGGTCATGGGCGATGTCGATCTGTCGATCCCGGCCGGCATGGTGGTCGCCGCCGTCGTCTACTGGGCCGCCGCCCGCACCCTGCGGACCGTTCCCCGCCCCTGACGGTCCCCGCCGCCCGCCCCCACGCAACAGCACCACCGGAAGGAAACCCGTGTACGCCGATGTCATCGTGACGGCCGACCACGTAGAGACACTCGCCGAGGAGTCTCCCGCCCCGCAGACCGACGAGGCTCTCGACCCGCGGGCGACCGCGATCGCGATCGCGATCCGCGACGGCCGCATCCTCGCGATCGGCACCGCCCCGGACCTCGAACCGATGCGCGGCCCCGGCACGGTCGTCCACGCGTTCCCGGGCGCCACGATCCTGCCGGGCCTCACCGACGTCCACGCCCATCCGGTGTGGGGGTCGATCGAGATCGGCAGCGGCGTGGACCTCTCCGGTGCCTCGACGCTCGACCAGGTGTTCAGCCGCCTGGCCGACGCCGCACAGGGACGGCCGGCGGACGGCTGGATCACCGGCTTCGACCTCGATGTCAACGTCTTCGACGGCGACCCCACCGGAACCGTGCTCGCCGGCCCGTTCCCCGGCCGGCCGGTCTCGCTGATGACGCGGGACGCGCACGCGCTCGTCGTGAGCCCCCGGGCGGTCGAACTCATCGGTCTCACCGGCCGCGAGACGTTCACCGACGCCTCGTCCGTCGAGGTCGGACCCGACGGCCGCCCGACCGGCTACGTGGTCGAACTCCAGGCCATGGACCTGGTGTTCGCCAACTATCCCGAGGTGCCGGTGGACACCGCCGCCGGGTACGTGCGCCACCAGCTCGACACCCTCGCGCGCGGCGGGCTGACCGGACTGCACGCGCTCGACTTCACCGACCCCTCCGAATCCGTGTACCGGCACATCGAGGAACACGGGGAACTGCCGCTGCGCATCCGCTGCTCCCCGCTGGTGCCGGCCGACTCGGCCCCCGAGGTGTGGCAGGACATCGCCGACCAGCAGGGCCGGCGCGGGCGGCGCTGGCACGTTGAGGGCGCGAAGTTCATGCTCGACGGCACGGCGGACAACGGCACGGCGTGGTTCGACCGGCCGGACATCCACGGCGAGAACCGCGAGCCGCTCTGGCGCGACCTCGACGCCTACCGGGCCGCCATGCGGTTCTTCACCGAACGCGGCATCCCGACCGCGACCCACGCCATCGGCGACCAGGCCGTCCGGTACGCACTCGACGTCATCGAGGAGGTCGGGCCGGCCGGCCGCGCCCCCCACCGCATCGAACACATCGAGTCCGTCCCCGACGACCTCCTCGGACGGTTCGCCGAACTCGACGTCGTGGCAAGCCTCCAGCCCGTGCACGGCACCCGGCACACCCGGGCCGATGCCACGGACAACTGGTCGCGGCGGATCGGCCCCGACCGCGTCGCCCACGGCTGGCGCACCCGCGACCTGCTGGACCACGGTGCCGTCGTGGCACTCGGCTCGGACTGGCCCATCGGCCCCGGCGATCCGCGCATCGGCCTCGCCGACTGCCAGCTGCGACGCCCGGTCGAGGAACCGGACACCGCACCCGTCCAGCCCGGCCAGGCGATCACCGCCCGGGAGGCCTACACCGGCATGACCGCGGCGGCCGCGCACGCCGCCGGAGCCTCGCACGAACTCGGCCGGATCGTGCCGGGCCACCTCGCCGATCTCACGGTCTTCGCCGCGAACCCGCTCGACCTCACCCCCGACGCACAGCCCGGCAACCCCGTCCTCGCGACGGTGGTCGGTGGCGCGGTGCAGCTCCACCTGAACAGCACAGAAGGAAACCGGTGACCCTCATGTCCATACCGCGCCCCGAACACCGCCCGCACATCAAGGCCGCCGCCACCGACCCGTACGAGCGCGGCGTCGCCCGTGGCGAGCAGCTCCGCGAAGGCATCCCCGCCGCGATCGAGGTGTACGACCGGCTCTTCGCGCTCGGCGGCATCACCGCCGCACAGGTACGGGAGGACGCCGAGCGCGCCCTCGACGCGATCGGCGGCTTCCGGCCCGCGGCCCGTACCGAGATCTCGGGCATGGCCCGGGGCGCCGGGACCGAGGAGTGGCGCGTTGCCGCCCTCAACGCCCGGACCGAGATCCTGGCCCGCAGCGTCGCCGTGCCGCCGGGGGAGTGCACCACGATCGTGCGCCGTGACGGCGCCTCGGGCACGTTCGGCGTCCAGACATGGGACTGGCACGTCGAGCTCAACGGCATGTGGCACACGCTGGAGTCGCGCGGCGGCACCCATGACTTCGTCGGCCTCACCGAGAACGGCATACTCGGCAAGATCGGCGTCAACAGCGCCGGTCTCGCCCTGCACTTCAACATCCTCGGCCATGTCGACGACGGCATCGGCGGCATCCCCGTCCATGTCCTCGCGGCGATCGTCCTCGAAGAGGCGGGCAGCGTCGCCGAGGCCGTCGAGATCATCCGCGGCGCGCCCCTCGCCTCGTCCGGATCGTTCGCGCTCTTCGACGAGAGGGACGCCGTGCTGCTCGACATGAGCCCCGTCGGCATCTTCGAGATGCGCCCCGAGAACGGCACGCTGCTGCGCACGAACCACTTCCTGACGCCGACGCCGGCCACCGGCGAGAAGACCTGGCTCTACCAGCCCGATTCGGGCGAGCGCTACGACTTCGTCCACGACCGCCTCGCCCGCAGGCAGCCGCCGACCACGGCCGACGAGCTCGCGGACTTCCTCGTCACCGGGGCGGGCGAGCCCCCGGTGACCTGCCTGCCCGACCCGGACCTGCCGCTCGGTCAGCGCTGGGCCAGCCTCGCGACCGTCACCCTCGAACCCGCGACACGCACCGCCAGGATCCTCGACGGCACGCCCGCCGACATCGGCGTACGCGACTGGCGGGTCCTCACCGTCGGCTGATCCCGGCGCCGCGCCCACGGGCGCGGACGACGAGCGGACCGGCCGGGTCATGAGGACCCGGCCGGTCCGCTCGCGTCGCCGTCGCCGCGCAGCACAGACGGGCCGGACACCACGGGCCGGGCACACACGGGGCAGGACACATGCGCGGCAGGGCACCGTAGGCAACGCACCATAGATGTCATCGATGAATGGTATCGATATCGAGTCTTGGACTCTATAGAGCCTGGTCGTGCATGGTGGAACACGTCAGTCCAACGGGGCCGGCAGCCACCGAAAGGAGTGACCATGTACGACCTCGCCGAAGGTGTCGGGATTTTCCAGCGCGATGTCTTCCCGGCAAAGGCGGAGCTCTTCGCCCACCTGGCCGACAGCCACCGGCCGTCGACGCTGTTCATCAGCTGTTCGGACGCCCGCGTGGTCCCGGAGCTGATCACCAGCAGCGAGCCGGGCGAGCTGTTCGTCGTCCGCACCGCCGGAAACCTCGTCCCCGCCTACACCCCCGCACCGGACGGCATCGCGGCCAGCATCGAGTACGCCGTTGCCGTCCTCGGCGTGAAGGAGATCGTGGTGTGCGGGCACTCGGCCTGTGGCGCGATGACCGCACTGGCCGCGCACCACGACCTGTCCGGCGCACCCGCGATCGCCCACTGGCTGCGCCACGCCGACGCCTCGGTCGCCCGCATCGCCGCCGACGACCGGGGCGTGGCGGCGCTGGTGCGCGAGAACGTGCGTGCCCAGCTCGCGAACCTGGCGACCCACCCCTCGGTGGCCCGGGCGAGCGCCGCGAACGCGGTCACACTGCGCGGCTGGGTGTACGACATTCCCACCGGAACCGTCGAGGAACTCGACACCACCGGCAGGGCCGCCGCCCTCGCGGCCTGACCACCACCACAACACCCCCCACCACCACAACACCCCCCACCACACAACACCCCCCACCACACAACACCCCCCACCACCATGACCTCCCGGCCGCTTCCCGGGGCCGGTGCACCGAAAGGAATCCCTCTCATGACGCACGCCCAGTTCGACCCCACCGCCCGCCAGCTGCTCGCCGCCGCCGCCGTCGAGGCCAAGACCCGCAAGGACCTGTCGTGGCAGCAGATCGCGGACGCCGCCGAGCTGTCGGTCGCGTTCGTCACTGCCGCGGTCCTCGGCCAGCACGCTCTCCCGGCGGCCTCCGCCGACGCCGTCGCCGAGCTTCTCGGCCTGGACGAGGACGCGGCGATGCTCCTGCGGACCATCCCCACCCGCGGCTCGATCCCCGGCGGCATCCCCACCGACCCGACCATCTACCGCTTCTACGAGATGCTCCAGGTCTACGGCACCACCCTCAAGGCCCTGGTCCACGAGCAGTTCGGCGACGGCATCATCTCCGCGATCAACTTCAAGCTGGACGTCAAGAAGGTCGCCGACCCCGAGGGCGGCGAGCGCGCGGTCATCACCATGGACGGCAAGTACCTGCCGACCAAGCCCTTCTGACATTGCGTCAGTAATGCATCGAGCGGGCCGGCGGAGACCACTCCGTCGGCCCGTCCGTGTCAGGGCCGGTTTGTGAGGTAGCCGCCCATGGAGGTGAAGTACTCCGTCGCGGGCAGCTCCCGGCCGTCCTCGGTCCGTACCCGGGTGATGGCCAGGCCGTGGTTGCGGCCGGTGCGGGCGTCGGCTCCGGCGACGATCACCACGCCCTCGCCCTCGCGGTAGAAGATCCGGCCGGGCGTACCGCCGTAACGGCCCTGGGACACCACCGAGGCGAGGACTTCGAGCCGCTTGCCGCGGTGGAAGGTGAAGGCGCTGGGGTACGGCTCCGACTGGGCGCGGACCAGGCGTTCGAGGTCCTCGGCCGGCCAGCTCCAGTCCATGCGGATGTCCTCGGCAGACCGCTTGTGGAAGAAGCTGGCCAGGGAGCGGTCCTGCTTGGTGAACTCGCTCTGCCCGGAGGCGATCAGGCCGAGTGCGCCGATGGTGACCGGGGCGATGAGGTCGACGGTCTTGTGGAAGAGGTCCGTGGCGGTGTCCGTCGGTCCGACCGGAACCGCCTCCTGCCGGACGATGTCGCCGGCGTCGAGGTCGTCGTCCATCATGTGCGCGGTGACGCCCACTTCGGACTCGCCGTTGATCAGGGCCCAGATCAGCGGGGAGAATCCGGCGTACTTCGGCAGCAGTGAGTCGTGGACGTTCAGCGTGCCGTGGCGCGGGAGGCCGAAGATGTGCGGCGGGATCCAGGTGCGCCAGTTGTTGGCGACGATGATGTCCGGATCGGCCTCCTTGAGGCGCTCGAACAGCTCGTCGTCGTCGGGGCGGTTGCGTATCAGCACCGGGACGCCGTGCTCCTCGGCGAGGTCGGCCACCGAGTCGCTCCAGATCTTCTCGTACGCATGCTCGCTCTTGGGGTGCGTCACGACCAGTTCCACACTGTGCTCGGAGTCCAGGAGGGCTTGCAGGGTGCGGTGCCCCCAGGTCTGGTAACCGAACATGACGACCCGCATGGGGTTCCTCCTCAGAGCAGGGATAGACCGGCAGCAAGTAAAGCAAGGCTTACCTTAGTTTGCAACAGGGCTATTTCGGGCCTTGGTTGACGATGCGTCAGGCGGTCGGGCGCACTCCGTGACGGGGCGCCTATCGACAACGTCGCGTGATTAGCTTAGGCTCACCTAAGTTTGGTCGGGTGGCCTGCTCGGCATGCCCGCCTCTCGTATCTTTCCTACGCCTGACAGGCGGATTTCCCGCACGATGGGAGTGACATGTCACCGGTTCTTCCTGGCGACGCACCACTGGTCCATGACCTGATCGGAATCGGCTTCGGCCCCTCCAATGTGGCCATGGCGATCGCGCTGAGCGAGCACAACACCCGCGTCGGCAGGCAGGAGTCCGTCACCGCCCACTTCTTCGAGCAGCAGCAGAGCTTCGGCTGGCACCGCGGCATGCTGATCGACGACGCCACCATGCAGGTGTCCTTCCTCAAGGACCTGGTGACGCTCCGGAACCCGTCCAGCGAGTACAGCTTCCTCTGCTATCTGCAGAGCAAGGGCCGGCTGATCGACTTCATCAACCACAAGAACCTCTTCCCGCTGCGGGTCGAGTTCCACGACTACTTCGAGTGGGCCGCGGCCAAGGTCGACGACATGGTCTCCTACGGTCACGAGGTCGTCTCCGTCACACCTTTCGTCCACGACGGCGTCGTGGAGTACCTGGACGTGACCGTCCGCTCGGCGGAGGGCCTCTCGGTCCACCGGGCCCGCAACCTCGTCATCGGAACGGGGCTGCGCCCGCTGATGCCGGAGGGTGTGGAGCGGGGCGAGCGGGTCTGGCACAACTCCGATCTGCTGCGGAAGGTCGACGCGCTGGAAGGCACCTCGCCCTCACGGTTCGTCGTCGTGGGCGCCGGCCAGAGCGCCGCCGAGAACGTCGCCTACCTGCACCGCCGCTTCCCCGAGGCCGAGGTCTGCGCGGTCTTCTCCCGCTACGGCTACAGCCCCGCCGACGACAGCAGCTTCGCCAACCGGATCTTCGACCCGGGTGCGGTCGACGACTACTTCGCCGCGCCCGAGAGCGTGAAGAACCGGCTGATGGCCTACCACGGCAACACCAACTACTCCGTGGTGGACATCGACCTGATCGACGATCTGTACCGGCAGATGTACCAGGAGAAGGTCCTCGGCACCGAACGGCTGCGCTTCATCAACGTCTCCCGGGTCACCGGGGTCCAGGAGACGCCCGACGGCGTCCGTACCGCGGTGAACTCCCTCGTCACGGGCGAGGAGACGCTCCTGGACGCCGATGTCGTGGTGTTCGCCACCGGCTACAGCCCCGCCGATCCGCTCGGCCTGCTCGGCGAGGTCGCCGACCGCTGCCTGCGCGACGACGCGGGCCGGGTACGCGTCGAGCGCGACTACCGGATAGCGACCGACCCCGGACTGCGCTGCGGGATCTACCTCCAGGGCGGCACCGAGCACACCCACGGCATCACCACGTCCCTCCTGTCCAACACCGCGATACGGGTGGGTGAGATCCTCGACTCGCTCCTCGACCGGGGAGTCAAGTCCGCCTCCGACGAGGCCCGGCCGGTCGCCGACGGTACCGGTACGCACGCGTGAGGTCCGGGGCTGGCCGTGCCGCCCCGGCGGACCATGAGGGATGACGAACGTCGACATGCGCACGATTGCAGTTGAGCGCCCCGCACCCGGGGGTACGACGGAGGCCCGTCGGCGGCGGGTCCTGGGTCTGGGCGCGCTCTTGGCCGTCCTGGTGATCGCGGCGGCGGTGTCGCTGGCCGTCGGCGCGCGTGCGCTGAGCCCCGCCGAGGTCTGGCACGGGCTGTTCACGGCGCCCGAGGCCGACCGGCGGCTCACCGAGATCAGGCTCATCGTGCACACCGTCCGGGTGCCCCGGACGGTGCTGTCGATCGTGGCGGGCCTCGCCCTGGGGGTCGGCGGAGCGCTGATCCAGGGGTACACCCGCAACCCCATAGCCGACACCGGCCTGTTGGGGGTCAACGCCGGCGCCTCGTTCGCCGTGGTGTCGGTGATCGCGGTGTTCGGGTTCGCCGACCCGTTCCAGTACGTCTGGTTCGCCTTCCTCGGAGCGGCGGTCGCCGGTGTCGTCGTCTTCGGCCTGGCGAGCATCGGCCGGGGCGCGGGCAACCCGCTGACGCTCGCCCTGGCCGGGCAGGGGCTCACGGTCTTCCTCGCGGCGATGACCACCGCGGTCGCGCTCTCCGACCAGAAGTCGCTGAACGCGCTGCGGTTGTGGAACTCGGGCTCCGTGGCCGGTGTCGGATTCGACGTCATCCGGCCGGTCACCGCGTTCATCGCGGTCGGACTGGTGCTGGCCCTGATCACCCTGCCCGCCCTCAACCTGCTCAACCTGGGCGACGACGTGGCACGGGGGCTGGGCGTGAACATCGCGCTGAGCCGGACCATCGGCATCGTCGCCATCACCCTGCTGGCGGGCGCGGCCACGGCGGCGTGCGGCCCCATCGCGTTCCTCGGCCTCATGGTGGCCCACGTGGCCCGCTACCTGACCGGCCCGGACTACCGCTGGCTGGTGCCGTACGCGGGGCTGCTCGGCTCCGTCGTCCTGCTGGTCTGCGACATCGCGGGCCGACTGGTGGTGCGGCCGGGCGAGTTGGACGCGGGTGTCGTGGTCGCGCTCCTCGGCGCCCCGTTCTTCGCGGTTCTCGTGTGGCGAGGAAAGTTCAAGAGCGCATGAACGGGACGGACATGAACCCATCGGTGGCGCCGGGCGTACGGCTCGGCCATGTGTCGTTCGTATGGCGGCCCTGGCTCGTCCTGGTCACCCTGCTGCTGGCGGCGGCGGCCTTCCTGATCTTCTGTGTCTCCATCGGCGTCGGGGACTTCTCCATCGGGCTGCCCCGGGTGATCGCCACCATCCTCGGCCGGGGCGAACAGGTCGACGAGTTCGTGATCATGGACTTGCGGATGCCGCGCGCCCTGGCCGGTCTGGTCGTGGGGTTCGCGCTGGGGATGTCCGGGGCGATCACCCAGTCCGTCGCACGCAATCCGCTCGCCAGCCCGGACATCCTGGGCATCACCGGGGGAGCCGGCGCGGTCGCGGTCCTCCTGGTGACGGCGTCGGGCGGCACCGCGGCGGCGGTCGTCGGCTCGGTGGGCCTGCCCGCGGCGGCGCTCGCGGGCGGTCTCGGCACCGGTCTGCTGGTGTACTTCCTGGCCTGGCGGCGCGGGATCGACGGCTTCCGGCTCATCCTCATCGGCATCTCGGTGAGCGCCGTGATGGAGGCGATCACGACCTGGCTGCTGGTCTCCGCCGACATCAGGGACGTGGCCAGGGCCCAGTCGTGGCTGGTCGGTTCGCTGGACGGCCGGTCGTGGGACGAGGTCCGGGTGGCGTTCTGGGGCACGCTCGTCCTCGTCGTCCTCGTGGCCGCCGTCGCCTTCCAGTTCAAGCCGATGCACCTCGGCGACGAGGTCGCCGCCGGCCTCGGCGTCCGGTACTCCGGGGTGCGGGCCGTCCTGCTGCTGTGCGCGGTCCTGCTGGCCGCCCTGGCGGTGAGCGCGGCCGGCCCGGTCCCGTTCGTCGCCCTGGTGGCGCCGCAGGTGGCGATGCGTCTGGCGAGGTTCCCGACGCCGCCGATGGTGGCCTCCGGTCTGGTCGGCGCGGTGCTGCTGATCGGCTCGGACCTGGTCGCGCGCACGGCGCTGCCGATCACCCTCCCGGTCGGCGTGGTCACCGCCGCGATCGGCGGGCCCTTCCTCATCTACCTGCTGGTGCGGGCAAACCTCAGGTAGGCGGTATGAATGCAGAACAGATCTATACAAGGGGGGCTCGTGGCCGCTCAGTTCACCACCGGGACCGACGCCGGGGTCAAGGACGTCCCGCGGCTGGCGGCCAGGGGCGTCACGGTCGGATACGGCGGCCGGACGGTCATCGACGACCTCGACGTGGTGATACCCCCGGGGGTGATCACCACGATCATCGGTCCCAACGGCTGTGGGAAGTCCACCCTGTTGCGCACCCTGACCCGGCTGCTCAAGCCGTCCTCGGGAACGGTCGTGCTGGACGGCGAGGACATCGGCAGCCTCCGGACCAGGGACGTGGCGAAGAAACTGGGTCTGCTCCCGCAGGCGCCGGTCGCGCCGGAGGGGCTGACCGTGGCCGACCTGGTCGCCAGGGGACGCCACCCGCACCAGAGCTGGCTGCGGCAGTGGTCCTCGGACGACGCCGGCGTGGTGGAACGCGCACTGGCCATGACCGGGGTGTCCGAACTGGCCGACCGTCCGGTCGACTCGCTCTCCGGCGGACAGCGCCAACGCGTCTGGATCTCCATGACCCTGGCCCAGGGCACCGATCTGCTGCTGCTGGACGAGCCGACCACGTATCTGGACCTCGCGCACGCGATAGACGTGCTCGACCTGGTCGACGATCTGCACGAGTCCGGGTGCACGGTGGTCATGGTGCTGCACGACCTCAATCTGGCGACGCGTTACAGCGACAACCTGATCGTGATGCGGGCCGGCTCCATCCTGGCGCAGGGGCACCCGCGCGATGTGATCACCGCCGAGTTGCTGCACGAGGCGTTCGGGCTGCAGGCCACGGTCATCGACGACCCGGTGGGCGACCGGCCGCTCATCGTGCCGATCGGGCGTACGCACGTCCGGCTCGCCCCGTAGAACGCGGCGTTCCGGGGGCTCGGCCCAAGTGATGCCCGGCGGGGGAAAGTTCAAAAGTTAGGCTAGGCTGACCTCACTTGAGCAGGGTAAGGTTTGGCTGCCCTTACATTGAGGTGCAGTGGACTGCGTGAAAGCAAGGGATTCCGGATGCTTCTCCATCGAACGACGCGAGTGAAGCCCTGGCGGCGGGTGGCGGCGATACTGTCCGCCGCGACTCTCGGCGTCGGCCTCCTCGCGGGGTGCGGTTCCGATTCGGCGGACAAGAAGAACGAGGACGCTCCGGCCGCCTCCTCCGGCGCGTTCCCGGTCACCGTTGAACACGCATTCGGATCCACGGAGATCACCAAGGCCCCCAAGCGCGTCGTCTCCGTGGGCTACACGGACGACCAGGCCATCCTGGCCCTCGGGATCAAGCCGGTCGGCATGGTGGACCAGTACCCGAACCCGGCGGGCAAGTCCCCCGACATCAACACCCAGTGGCCCTGGGTCAAGGACAAGTGGGGCGACACCCGCCCCGAGGTCATCATGAACAACGGTGACTCGGGCCCCAATTACGAGAAGATCGCCTCGCTGCGGCCGGACCTGATCATCGCGGTCTACTCCGAGATCGACAAGGCCGCCTACGAGAAGCTCTCCAAGATCGCTCCGACGGTGGGCCGCACCAAGGGCGAGAAGGAGCCCTTCAGCGCGCCGTGGCAGGACAACGCGGTGCACATCGCCAAGGCGCTGGGCAAGGAGGCCGAGGGCGCCGAGCTGGTGCAGGGCATCCAGGACAAGCTCGGCGCGGCCGCGAAGGCGCACCCGGAGTTCGCGAAGCAGACCGCCGTGGCGCTGTCCTGGTACAAGGACTCCGTCGCGCCGTTCACCTCCACCGACGTGCGCGGCCGGCTGGTGACGGGCACCGGCTTCAAGTACCAGACCGAGATCGACTCGGTCGCGGACGGCAAGTTCTTCACCGTGCTGTCCCCCGAGCGCATCGACCTGGTCGACGTCGACCGCATCGTCGTCATCAACGACAAGGCGGACACGGACGCGCTGAAGAAGTTCGAGCTGTTCAACAACCTGCCCGCCGTCAAGAACGGCAAGGTCTCGTACCTGCTGGACAGCGAGGGCCCGGCGGTCGGTGCCGCCATGTCCCAGGGAACCCTGCTCTCCCTGCCGTACGCGATCGACGAGCTCGTCGAGTCGGTCAAGTAGCAATGCCGACCGGACTGCCCCGTCCCCGGAGAGATTTGGTCTTCGTGTGAGTGCCACAGACGCCCCCGTCGCCCCCGCAACCCTGCGCACGGCGACCGGGGGCGAGGCCACCGCGTGGGTCGTGGCGCACTGCCGCCGCGCCCCGTGGCTGACAGCCTCCACCGTGCTCACCACGGTGGCCGGGGCGGCGCTCCAGGTGCTTCCCGTGCTCCTGCTGGGCCAGGTGGTCGACGGGGTCGTCGAGGGCGAATCGCGCTCCGTGCTGGTCACGGTCGGGGTGCTGATGGGGGCCGCCGCGCTGCTCGGCGCGGTGGCCACCGCGCTTTCGACGTATCTGATCGGGCGGCTGGGCGCGGATCTGCTCGCCCGGCTGCGGGAGGGCGCCGTCCGTGCGGTGCTCGGGATGCCGAGCGCACGTGTCGAACAGGTCGGCCGGGGCGATGTGCTGTCCCGGGTCGGTGACGACGTGGCCGTGCTGTCCAGAGGCATCAGGGCGGCCGTCCCCACCGTCTTCTCGGCGGGCGTGCTGGTCGTCATCGCCACGGTCGGCATGTTCGGACTGGACTGGCGGCTCGGCCTGGCCGGCGCCGGCGCACTGCCCGCGTACGCGCTGGCCCTGCGGTGGTACCTGCCCCGCTCCGCACCGCTCTACCGCAAGCAGCGGGCGGCCCAGGCCGACCGTGCGCAGGCGCTGATCAGCGGTCTCAACGGGATCGACACCGTACGGGCGTACCGCCTGGAGGGCGCCGTCCGCGAGAAGGTCACCGAGGAGTCGTGGCGGGTGCGCGATCTCGGCGTCGAGGTGTTCCGGTTCTTCGGGCGGTTCGTCGGCCGGGAGAACCGCGCCGAGTTCATCGGACTGGTCCTCATCATCGTGGTGGGATACGCCCTGCTGGAGGCCGACGCCGCCAGTCTGGGCGAGGTGTCCGCGGCCCCGCTGATGTTCCACCGGCTGTTCACCCCGCTGGGCGCCATCATGTTCACCTTCGACGAGGCACAGAAGTCGGGCGCGAGCCTCACCCGCCTGGTCGGGGTGCTGGGGGAGCCCGCGGAGGACCGGCTGGTGGGCGACGTGTCCGTCGCGCAGGCGGACCCCGGGGCGTATCCGGTGACGGTGGAGGGACTGACCTTCAGCTATCCGGGCAGCGACGAACCGGTCCTGCGGGAGGTGAACCTGTCCATCCCGGCCGGGGGTTCACTCGCCCTGGTGGGCGCGACGGGCGCGGGCAAGTCGACCCTGGCCGCCCTCGTCGCCGGCACGGGCACGCCGCAGACCGGGTCGGTGCGCATCGGATCGCAGGACCTCGCCGGTCTGGACGAGGCCGGGGCGCGGGCCCTGGTGAGCATCCTGACGCAGGAGACCCACGTCTTCTCCGGTCCGCTCGCCGAGGACCTGCGGCTCGCCGCGCCCGGCGCGAGCGACGAGCGGCTGCTGGACGCCCTGCGCACGGTCGGCGCCGGCGAGTGGGTGGAACTGCTGCCCGACGGGCTGAACACCATGGTCGGCGAGGGCGGCGAGCGCCTCGATGTCACCAAGGTCGCCCAGATCGCCCTGGCCCGGCTGGTGTTGGGCCGTGCCCCGGTGGTGGTGCTCGACGAGTCGACCGCGGAGGCGGGCAGCGAGGGCGCCGCCGAACTCGAACGGGCCGTGCTGGCCGCCTGCTCGGGCCGGACCACGCTGTTCGTGGCACACCGGCTGACCCAGGCGATGGCGGCGGACCGGATCGCCGTGCTGTCCGAGGGACGGGTGGTGGAGGAGGGAACGCACGGGGAACTGGTGGCTCTGGGCGGCCAGTACGCACGCCTGTGGCGCGCCTGGCGCGAGGGCAGTTAGGCAAGCCTGAATTCAGGTCGGGCCAACTTTCGTACCCTGGAAGGATGCTGAGTCGTCGATGATGGAACCGAGCGCCCCTCGCGTGCTGCTCTCTCCCGCCCGCCTGACCGCCGTACGCCGGCGGGCCGGCGACTACGGTGACCGGACCATAGCCGGAGCGTGCGCCATCGCACTGGCGTACTGGGCGACCGGCGCCGCCCCCGAGGGCCTTGACCTCACCCCGGGCACGCAGTTCACCGACGTGCTCGGCTGGGTCGACAACGGCGGTGCCGGCAGCGCGGGCTGGGAGGCCGGTGAGGACGGCCGGAGCATCACCGTCCCGGCCGGCGCGGTCCTCGCCGACGCACAGCTAGCACTGGACGACCTGGCCGACTTCCCGGACCGGCCCGTCGGCACCATCGGCCCGTCCGGCCCGGCGGCGCGGATCGAAGCCCTGGCCGAGTGGAACGACACCCGGGCCGACCGGGCCCGCCCGACCGTCGTGGAGATGTTCCGCGAACAGGCCCGCAGCAGGCCGGACGCCGTCGCGGTCGTCGATGAGCGCCGCTCATTGACCTACCGTCAAGTGGATGAGTATTCCGCCCAGTTGGCCCACCATCTGATCTCGCGCGGACTCGGTGCCGAGCAGGTCGTCGGGATCTCGCTGGGCCGCTCGGCCGAGATGGTCGTCGGGCTCCTCGCCGTGCTGCGGGCGAAGGGCGCGTTCGTGCCGCTCGACCCGCAGTGGCCTGCCGCGCGCCGCGCCGTCGTCGTCGAGGACGCCCGCGTCGTACTGCAGCTCGACGACTCGGGCGAGCGCGGCCAGGGCGAACCCGACGCCGTGGCCGTCGATCTCGGCGACTGGAAGTTCGGCGAACACCCGGCCGAGGGTCCGGAGGCGGACATCCCCGGTACGGCCCTGGCCTATGTGATCTTCACGTCCGGTTCGACCGGGCGGCCCAAGGGCGCCATGATCCGGCACGAGGCGATCAGCGAGCGCCTGCTGTGGCAGGTCGAGGAGATCCTCGGCTTCGGCCACGACGACGCCTCGCTGTTCAAGGCGCCGCTCTCCTTCGACATCTCCATCAACGAGATCTTCCTGCCGCTGGTGTCCGGCGGCCGGCTGGTGATCCTGCGGCCCGGCGGCGAACGCGACCCGCACCACCTGCTGAGCGTGATCGCCGAGCACCGGGTCACCTTCACCTACCTGGTCTCGTCGATGCTGGACGTACTCCTGGAGATCGCGGGCGACTCCGGCTGCCTGGACAGCCTGCGCCACGTGTGGTGCGGCGGCGAGGTGCTGACCCCCGAGCTGTACGAGCGGTTCCGCACCCAGCTCGACATCCCGCTGTACCACGGCTACGGCCCGGCCGAGACGACCATCGGCGTCTCCCACGTCATCTACCGGGGCGAGGCCGAACGGCTGTCGACATCGATCGGCAGGGCCAACCCCAACACCCAGCTGTACGTCCTCGACGACGAGCTGCGCCCGGTGCCGGTCGGGGTCGGCGGCGAGCTGTACGCGGGCGGGCTCCTCCTGGGGCGCGGCTACGTCAACGCACCCGGCCTGACGGCGTCCCGGTTCGTGGCGAACCCCTTCGCCTCCGACGGGTCCAGGCTGTACCGGACCGGTGACCTGGCCCGGTTCGCCCCGGACGGATCGCTGGACTTCCTCGGCCGCGCCGACAACCAGGTCAAGATCCGCGGCATGCGGCTGGAGATCGAGGACGTCGAGGCCGGCCTCGCGGAACACCCCGGGGTGCGGCACACCTGCGTCGTCGCGAAGAAGAACACCGCGGGCGGCACCTACCTGGTGGGGTACGTGATCCCCGCCGCCGGTCACGAGGACCTGCGGGCGGACGACGTCAAGGCGTGGGCCGCCGGGCACATGGTCGAGTACATGGTGCCCGCCCACCTCGTCGTGATGCCGGAGTTCCCGCTCACCGCGAACGGCAAGCTCGACCGGGGAGCCCTGCCGGAGCCCGTGATCGGCACCGGCTCCGTAGTGGCGCCCGTCACCGAGAACGAACGGGCGGTGTGCGCGGCCGTCGCGTCGGTGCTGCGGCTCGAACAGGCCGGTGTCGACCAGGACTTCTTCCAGCTCGGCGGCGACAGCATCCTGGCCATCTCGCTGCTCGGCGCACTGCGGGACGCCGGGCTCTACGTCACCGCGCGGCAGATCTTCACGCACAGCGCCCTCGGGGCGCTGGCCGCGGTGGCGAGCCGCGAGGACGTCTCCGCCGCGGACCACGGCGATGTCGCGACCGGCCCCGTCGTGGGATCGCCGATCGTGCAGTGGCTCGGCCGGACCACCGACGCCATCGACGGCTTCGTGCAGTCCGTCGTGCTCAACACCCCGGCGGAGCTGACCGCCGAGGCGCTCGACGAGATCCTCGCCGCGCTGCTGGGGCGGCACTACATGCTCCGTGCCGAACTGGTGCGGGGCGAGCGCTGGGGCTTCGAGATCCCGGAGGCCGGCCGGGCCGTCGTGGGGTGGCAGGAGAGCGACCGCCCGGTTCAGGAGTGTGTCGCGCTCGCCACCGAGGGGCTCGACCCGGACCACGGCGTGATGCTGCGTGCGGTGTGGCGCCGCGAGGCGCGGCAGCTGGTCCTGGTCGCCCACCATGTCGTGATCGACGGTGTGTCCTGGCGGATCCTGATGGACGACCTGGCCACGGCATGGGGCCGGTACGTCTCGGGCGCCCCGGTCGAACTGCCGCGGGTGGGCACGTCGTTCAGGCGTTGGACCCAGTTGCTGGAACGCGCGGACTTCGACGCGGACCGCACTCACTTCGAGCGGCCGCTGCCGGGCGCGGACGCCCCGCTGGGCAGACGTGCGCTCACCGGGGCCGACACCGTCGCCCGGGAGCGGACCAGGACCGTCGGCATCGGGCCCGGGGACACGGCCGCGCTGCTGGGCGCCGTCCCCGCGAGGTTCCATGCGGGCGTCAACGACGTACTGCTCACCGCGCTCGCCGTCACCCTCGCCCGGTGGCGCCGCGACCGCGGCCAGGACCAGACCTTCGCCCACATCGAGCTGGAGGGACACGGCCGCGAGGGAGGCGTCGTGGCCGAGGCCGTCGGCTTCGAGCCCGAACTGTCCCGTACCGTCGGCTGGTTCACCACACTGTTCCCGGTCACCGTGGACCCCGGCACGGCGGCCGACCTCACCGAACCCGCGTACCTGGCCACCGCCCTCAAGGCGGTCAAGGAGGACCTCGCCCGGGTGCCGGGCAACGGCATCTCCTACGGCGTCCTGCACCACCTGACCGGGGCCGGGCCGACCACCCCCGCACCGCAGGTGCTCTTCAACTACCTCGGACGCTTCGACGCGGGCGTCGGCGGCGACTGGCAACTCGCTCACGCCACCGGGCAGTTGGGTGAGAGGCGCGATCCGAGGATGCGGCTGCCGCGCGCCCTGGAGTTCAACGCGATCGCCGAACCCGGCGCCGACGGCGAGTACCGGCTGGTCACCACCATCTCCTGGCCCGAGGGGATGTTCACCGACGAGGACATCACCACCCTCGGCCGGTACTTCCGGTCCGCCCTGACCACCCTGGCCGCGCTCGAAGAGGGCGGCCACACCCCCAGCGACTTCCCGCTGGTGGAGCTCACCCAGGCCGACGTCGACGACCTGGACGGCCCGGCGCTGCGCGACGTTCTGCCGCTGACGCCGCTCCAGGAGGGCCTGTACTTCCACTCGGTCTTCGACGACGACGCGACCGGCAGCTACGTCGAACAGCAACTGCTGACGCTGGACGGCGACGTGGACGCCGGCCGGCTCGCGGCGGCGGCCACCCGGCTGCTCACGCTGTACCCCAACCTGGCCGCCCGGTTCACCGCCCTCGCGGACGGCCGGGTCGTCTCCGTGCTCGAAAGCGGCACGGCGGCGCCGTTCACCACACTGGACCGCCCCGCCATCACCGACGACGAGATCCGCGAGCACGCCGAGCGGGACCGCCGCGCCGGATTCGACCTGGCCACCGGGCCGTTGATGCGGTACACGCTCATCCGCGCCGGCTCCGGGCACAACGTACTGGTGCAGACCGTGCACCACATCATCGCCGACGGCTGGTCCGTACCGCCGATGCTCCGCGCGCTGCTGGCCGAGTACCATGCGCCGGGCACCGTGTACCCCATCGGCGGCTACCGCGACTACGTGAGCTGGCTCGCCGGACGCGACCAGGAAGAGAGCGACCGGGTGTGGCGCGGCGAACTCGCCGGACTGCCCGGCCCCTCGCTGGTCGCCGAGGGGCACACCCCCTCCGAACGGTTCGCCGACGTCGCCGTCGAGCCCGCCGACGACATCGACGCCGCCGCACGGTCGGCCGGGGTGCCCCTGAGCGTGGCCGTGCACAGCGCGTGGGCGCTGACCCTGGGCGGCATCCTGCGCACCCGCGACGTCGTCTTCGGCTCCACCGTCTCCGGACGTGACGCGGAACTGCCCGGCATCGGGGACATGGTGGGCCTGTTCATCAACACCGTTCCCGTGCGCGCCCGGTGGTCCGACGGAACCACGGCGCGCGAACTGCTGGCCACGGTGAGGGAACACCAGAGCACGGTGCTGGCGCACCAGCACGTCTCACTGGCCAGGATCGGCCGGCAGGCCGGCACCGGCTCCCTCTTCGACACCCTGGTGGTCTTCGACGTCGCGACCGACGTGGCCGCGCTCCGCGGCGACGACGACACCCTGACCATCAGCGGGATCGTCAACGAGGGTGCCCCGCACTACCCGTTGACGCTGGTGGTGGAGCGCACGCCCGACGGCAGGCCGCGCTTCAACCTGATCTACGACGGTGAGCTGCTGCGCGAGGCGGGCGCCGAGGCGATCCTGCGCACCTTCGGCGAGACCCTCACCGGTCTGCTGGACCGCCCGGACGCCCCGGCCGGTGCCCCGGCCCCGGACGCCGTCCGGAGCCCGGCACCGGTCGCCCCGGCGACCCTGGGCGAGCTGTTCGACGCCGCCGCAGACCGCGATCCGGGGGCCACCGCCGTCACCCAGTGCGCCCTGGACGGTGCCACCCGGTCCCTGACCTACGGCGAACTGGCCGACGCCAGGAACGAGTTGGCGGCGGTCCTGCGCGCGGCGGGGGCCGGCCCCGGCAAGCGGGTCGCCGTCGCCGTCCCGCGCTCCGTGGAGCAGGTCGTCGCCCTGGTCGCGACCGTCACCGCGGGCGGCGCGTACGTGCCGCTGGACCTGGCGTACCCGGACGAGCGGCTGGAGTACATCCTCGCCGACGCCGCCCCACAGGTCGTGCTCGTGGACCGGGAACAGCGGGACCGCTTCACCCGGCTGCTGGCCCGCGCGGACGTGAAGGCCCTGGTGCTCGTCCAGGGGGACGAGCTGCCGCGGGTCACCACCGGGCCCGGCGCCGCCCCGCACGACCCCGCGTACGTGATCTACACCTCCGGCTCGACCGGACGGCCCAAGGGCGTGGCCGTCCCGCACTCCGCGGTGGTGACGCTCCTCGCCAACACCGCCCCCGACATGGGCTTCGGCCCGGACGACGTATGGGTCCAGTTCCACTCCTTCTCCTTCGACTTCGCGGTCTGGGAGCTGTGGGGCGCCCTGGTGCACGGCGGCGAGCTGCTGGTGCCCGAGTACGCGCTGACCCGTTCCCCGGTCGACTTCCACCGGCTGGTCCGCGAGCGCGGGGTGACCGTCCTCAACCAGACCCCGTCGGCGTTCCACCGGTTCATCGAGGCCGACCGGCACGCCGGTGAACCGGTCACCGCGCTGCGCCGGATCATCTTCGGCGGCGAGGCGCTGGACCTCGGGCGGCTGCGCGGCTGGGTCGAGCGGTACGGCACCGGATCACCCGAGCTGGTCAACATGTACGGCATCACCGAGACCACCGTCCATGTCACCCACCGGGTGCTGACCGACGAGGACTTCGCCCCCGGTGACGACGTCAGCCCGATCGGCGGTCCGGTCCCCGGCCTGGTCGTCCATCTGCTCGACGACCGGCTGCGGCCGGTGCCGCCGGGCCGGGTCGGCGCCATCTACGTCGCCGGTGACCAGGTCTCGCTCGGCTACCTGGGCCGGCCGGGACTCACCGCGGGCCGGTTCGTGGCGGACCCGTTCGCGTCCGACGGCTCACGCATGTACCACACGGGGGACCTCGCCCGCCGCACGCTCGACGGGGAGCTGGAGTTCACCGGCCGGGCCGACGACCAGGTGCAGCTCAACGGCTTCCGCATCGAACTGGGCGAAGTGGAGTCCGCGGTCCGGGAACTCGACGGCGTCGTCGACGCGGCCGTCACCGTGGCGGACGACGGCGACCACCTCGTCGCACACGTCGTGGGCCGGGTGCCCGACGACCTCACTGGCCTGCTGGCCGCCAGGCTGCCCGTCCACATGGTGCCGGGCCGGGTGCTGCCGGTCGACGCCCTGCCGCTGACGGTCAACGGCAAGCTGGACCGCAAGGCACTGGCCGAACGCGCCGCCGGGGACGGTACGCCACCGGCCGCACCGGACACCGCACCGGTGGCCGCGGCCGACACCGCGCTCACCGCGCTGACCGGCATCTTCACCGAGACGCTGCCAGGCGTCACCGTGGACGCCGACACCGACTTCTTCGGCGCCGGGGGCGACAGCATCGTCGCCATCACCGTGATCAACCGGGCCAGGGCGCTCGGCCTGCCGATCGCACCGCGCGACGTGTTCCTGCTGAAGACACCGCGCGCCCTCGCCGCCCACCTGGGCACGCGCACCCCGCGGACGGCGGTGCCCGCGGCGTCCCACCGCGAGGACGGCCCGCTGCCGGCGACCCCGATCGTCCTGCGCCTGCGTGAACTGGGCGGATCGCTCGACCGGTTCGCCCAGGCCCGGGCGGTGGCGGTGGCCGACGGCATCGGTCTCGCCGACGTCCGGCGCGCCGCCGACGCCGTCGTGGCCGCGCACCCGGTGCTCCGGCTGCGGCTGGGTACCGAGCACGGCGTGTGGGCGCTGCGCACCGAACCCGCCCGCGAGGTCACCGTCGTACCGTCCGACGCCGCCGACGCGACGGCCGCGGCGAACGAGGCGGCCGGACGGCTCGACCCCGAAGCCGGGGACGTCATCGCGTTCTCCTGGCTGGCGGCCAGCCGGACCCTGGTCGTCACCGTGCACCACCTCGCCGTCGACGCGGTGTCCTGGCTGATCCTCCTCGACGACCTGACCACCGCGATGAGCGGCACGCCCCTGGCACCGCCGACCACGCCGTACGCCGAGTACGCCGAGGCGCTGGCCGTCCGGTCCGCCCAGGAGACCGACGGCCTCGGCCACTGGATCACCGCACTCGGCGCGCCCGCACCGCTGCCCGTGGCCCGGGGCCTGCGCGCGACCACGGCCGTACTCGACCCCCGGGCGAGCGACCTGGTGACCCGCACCGCCCCCGCCGCACTCGGCGTGGGCCTCACCGAATTGCTCTGCGGCGCGCTGCGCACCGCGCTGACCCGCGTCCAGCCCACCCCCACCGATCTCGCGATCGACCTGGAGCGGCACGGCCGGGTCCCGGCCCTGGAACACCACGACTACACCCGTACCGTCGGCTGGTTCACCGCCATCGCACCGGTGCGGCTGACCGCGCACACCGACCCCGTCGCGGCGGCGCGCGAGGTCGCCGAACGCCAGCCGGACGAGTCCGGGCACGTCGCCTACGGCCGGCTCAGGTACCTCAACCCGCAGACGGCCCCGCTGCTGACCGCCCGCCCGCAGGTGCTGTTCAACTACCTCGGCCGGGGCGGCGAGTCCGGGGCCCTGCGCCTCACCGGCGGCGAACAGGACAGCCCGTACGCCGTCGAGGTCAACGCCTGGACCGACGACACCACCGGAAGCCTGCACGCGGAGTTCACCCTCGCCGAGGGCATACCCGACGAGATCGCCGGGCACTGGCTCGGCGCCCTGGAGCACATCGCGGACGCCTCCGCGACGGCCGAGCGCACGGCACCGGTCACCCCGCTCCAGCGGGGCCTGTTCTTCCAGGCCCAGCTGGCCGGCCCGGCCGGACACTACGTCGCGCAGAGCTGGTTCACCTTCGACCGGCGCCTGGACGCCGACGCACTGGCCGAGGCGATGGCGTACGTGATCGGCCGCCACCCGGCCGTGGGCGCGGGCTTCACCACCGACGACGACGGAAACCCGGTCCAGGTCCTCGGGGCGGACCGGCGGGTCGGCGTCCGTACCGTCGAACTCGCCACGGACGCCGAGGCCGAGGCGCTGCGCGTCCGCGACCGCGAGTCGGGCTTCGACCCGGGCGAGCCGCCGCTGATCCGGCTGACCGTGGTGCGGCTGCCCGACGGCCGGGACGGCCTGCTGCTCAGCTACCACCTGCTGCTCTGGGACGGCTGGTCCCGCGAGATCGTGCTGCGGGACCTGTTCGACGCGTACGAGGCCGTCCTGGCGGGCGAACCGCCGGTCGCGGCTCCGGCCGTGCCGGGCTTCGAGGAGTACGCCCGGGCGCTCGACGCCAAGGACCCCGAGGTGTCGAACCGCTTCTGGGCGGAACATCTGGGCGGCCTGTCCGGTCCGACCCTGCTCGCCGGACCGGCCCCGGCCCTCTCCGACGCGCTGCCGCGCGCCCTCACGCACACGATGTCCGCCGAACTCTCCGATCTGCTGCGGGAGGCGGCCAGGGTGCACGGCGTCACCCTGAACTCGGTGCTGACCGGCGCGTTCGGCCTGCTGCTCGGTGCCCGCACGGGCCGTGGTGACGCGGTGTTCGGCGTGACCGTCTCGGGCCGGGAGGGCGAGGGCCACGACGGGATCGTCGGCGTGCTGCTCAACACGGTGCCGATGTGGACACGGGCCCGGCCCGACGACACGGTCGGCGGGTACCTGACCGCCGTACAGGCGGCCCGGGTCGAGGCGATGGAGCACGAGCACCTGGGGCTCGGCGAGATCCAGCGGGCCGGCGGCCACGACACCCTGTTCGACAACCTGTTCGTGCTCCAGAACTTCCTGGACCTGGACGCCTTCGCCGAGATGAACGCCCGGCACGGCATCACCTCGGTGCGGGCCGACGACTCCACGCACTACCCGTTCACCTGGGTCGTCACGCCCGGCGACCGGCTCACGGTCAAGCTGGAGCACCGCGACGACGACCCCGATGGCGCCCGCCGTCTCCTCGACGAGTACCTGCGGGTGCTGGAGGACCTGGCCCGGTCCACGGGCCGGCTGGGCGCGCTGCCGGGACCTGCCCCGGCCCCCGGGCCCGCCGTACGCACCGACATCGGCACCGACACCGTCGTCGACCGCTTCGACCGGGCGGCGGACCGCGATCCGCAGCGGGTCGCGGTCGTCGCCGACGGCTCGGCGCTGACCTTCGCCCGGCTCCAGGAACGCAGCCGGGCGGTGGCGGGGGTGCTCGCCGCGCGCGGCATCGGCCCCGAGACGGCCGTGGGCCTCGCGATCCCGCGTTCCCTCGACTCGATCGTGGCGCTCTTCGCCGTGCTGCGCGTCGGCGCCGCCTACGTACCGCTGGAACTGGACCACCCGGACGAGCGGATCGCGGCGATCGTCGCGGACGCCCGGCCCGAGGTGATCCTCACCGTGAGCGCGGTGTCGCCCCGGCTGAGCGGCGACCTGATCGAGCTGGACCGCCCGCTGCCCGCGGCCGATCCGTACGTGACGTTCGCGCCGGACGACCCGGACCGCCTGCGGCACCCCGCGTACACGATCTACACCTCCGGCTCGACCGGGAAGCCCAAGGGCGTGGTGACCGAGTACGCCGGGCTCACCAACATGCTGATCAACCACCAGCGGCGGATCTTCGAACCGGTCCTCGCCGACCACGGCCACCGGGTCTTCCGCATCGCCCACACCGTGTCGTTCGCGTTCGACATGTCGTGGGAGGAACTGCTGTGGCTCGCCGACGGCCACGAGGTCCACATCTGCGACGAGGAACTGCGCCGCGACGCCCCCCGGCTCGTCGAGTACTGCCGGGAGCACGCGATCGACGTCATCAACGTGACCCCGACCTACGCCCAGCAACTGGTGGCCGAGGGCCTGCTCGACAACCCGGAACGGCGCCCGGCACTGGTGCTGCTGGGCGGCGAGGCCGTCACCCCGACGCTCTGGCAGCGGCTCGCCGGGACCGAGGGGACGGTCGGCTACAACCTGTACGGGCCGACCGAGTACACCATCAACACTCTCGGCGTCGGCACCTTCGAATGCCAGGACCCGGTGGTGGGCGTGGCGATCGACAACACCGAGGTGTACGTACTGGACCCGTGGCTGCGACCGCTGCCCGACGGAGTCCCCGGCGAGCTGTACGTGTCGGGCATCGGCATCGCGCGCGGCTACCTCGGGCAGAGCGCCCAGACCGCGCACCGCTTCGTCGCCTGCCCGTTCGGCGCCCCCGGCGAGCGCATGTACCGCACCGGGGACCTGGTGACCCGCCGGGCCGACGGGAACCTGACCTATCTGGGCCGCACCGACCAGCAGGTCAAGATCCGCGGGCACCGGGTCGAACCCGGCGAGGTCGAGGCGGTGTTCGCGGCGCATCCGGCGGTGCGTTTCGCCGCCGCGGTCGCCCAGCCCGACCCGCAGGTCGACGGCGCGTACCGGCTGGCCGCCTATCTCGTACTGGACGGCGCCGACCTGGCACGGGTCGCCGGCGAAGTGGGCGCGGCCCTGCCGGACTTCCTGCGCCCGACGCACTACGCCCAGGTCGACAGCATCCCGCTGACCGTGAACGGGAAGGCCGACACCAAGGCACTCCCGGAGGCCAGGCCGCTCGGCGCGCTGACCACGGCCGGCGAACGCGGCCCGGAGACCGGGACCGAGACCGTGGTCTGCGAGTACTTCGCCGAGGCACTCGACCTGGACGACGACGAGGTGAGCGCGGTGAGCGACTTCGTGTCCCTCGGCGGGCACTCCATGCTGGCGGTGCGGCTGACCGGGCTGCTCCGCCGGGAATACGGTCCTGTGATCACGATCCGTGATCTGTTCACCCTGCGAACCCCGGAAGCGATTGCCCGCCACCTTGATGAAAACTCCTGACACGCAGCGCCCCCGGCCGGGGGCGGAGATCCTGCGGACCGCGCTGCGCCGCAATGTGGGCCCCATGGTCCGGGGCACCGTCCTCATGGGCCTGTACCAGGCGGGGGAGACGGCCTTCCCCATCGCGCTCGGCCTGATCGTCGAGCACACGATGCAGGACCGCAGCCTCGGTGCGCTCGGTCTGTCGATCGGCGCGCTGGCCGTGATCATCACGACGGTCTCGCTGTCGTGGCGGTTCGGCATGCGGGTCCTGCAGAAGGCCAACACGACCGAGGCGCACCGCTGGCGGGTGCGGGTGGCCGCCTGCGGGCTCCAGCCGGTGGCCAGGGACATCGACCTGAAGTCCGGCGAAGTGCTGACCATCGCCACCGAGGACGCCGACCAGACCGCCGACATCATCGAGGTGGTGCCGCTGCTGATCAGCTCCCTGGTCGCGGTGGTGGTCGCCGCGGTCGCGCTGAGCCTGGCCGACATCAGGCTCGGCCTGCTGGTGGTCGTGGGGACCTTCGCGATCCTGTCGGTCCTGGCCGTGATGTCGAAGCGGATCGGCGCCAGCACCCGCGAACAGCAGGCCAGGGTGGCGAGGGCGGGCGCGAAGGTCGCCGACCTGATCACCGGCCTGCGCCCGCTGCACGGCTTCGGCGGCAACCACGCCGCCTTCGGCTCCTACCGGAGGGTCAGCACGGACGCGAAGCACCAGGCGATCACCGTCGCCCGGGTGAACGGCACCTACGCGGGCACCGCCCTGGCCCTCAACGCGGTCCTCGCCGCCGCCGTGTCCCTGACGGCGGGCTGGCTGGCGTTCGCCGGCCGGATCACCATCGGGGAACTCGTCATGGCCGTGGGCCTCGCGCAGTTCATCATCGAACCGCTCAAGATGTTCTCGGAGATGCCCAAGTACGTGATGATGGCGCGCGCTTCGGCCGAACGGATGGCTCTGGTGCTCTCCGCGCCGCCGGTGACGGCCCCGGGTCCGCGGCGCCCGGCGGCGGGCGGCGGCCTGGCGGTCGACGGCGTCCGGTACGGGGGCCTGAGCGGGCTCAAGTTCGAGGTGGCCGCCGGGGAGTTCGTGGCGATCGCCGCCTACCAGCCGCGCGCGGCGGCCGACCTGGCGTCGGTCCTCGCGGTGAACGTCGCGCCCGACGCGTACGAGGGAGTGGTGCGGGTCGGCGGGCAGGCGATGGCGGACCTGTCGGTCGAGGCGGTCCGCGAGCACCTGCTGGTGAATCCGTACGACGGGGAGATCTTCGCGGGCACGCTCCGCACCAACATCGACCCGTCGGGAACGAGCCGGACGATCCCCGAGGCCGTCGAGGCGTCCATGCTCACCGATGTCGTCGCCCTGCACCGCGACGGTCTCGACTACGCGGTCCGCGACCGCGGGGCGAACCTCTCCGGAGGACAGCGGCAGCGGCTGTCCCTGGCCCGCGCCCTGGCCGCCGACTCCGACGTGCTGGTCCTGCACAACCCGACGACGGCCGTCGACGCGGTCACCGAGCAGCTCATCGCCCGCAATGTCGCGAAGCTGCGCCGAGGCCGTACCACGGTGGTGCTCACCAGCAGCCCGGCCCTCCTGGACGCCGCGGACCGGGTGCTCGTCCTGGACGAGGGCGTCATCACCGCCGAGGACACCCACCGCAACCTCCTGGCCGGCGACGAGAACTACTGCCTGGCCGTGGCCCGTTGAGAGGCCGGTGCCGGGGACGTGCCTCCGGTGCGTCCCCGGCACCGCCGCTCAGGCGAGAGCCCAGGCGACGTCCCTGAGCAGGGCGTGGCGCCAGCCCGCCCGGTCGTGGTCCGAGGCCGACCGCGACACCCGTACCGTCGCACCGGCCCGTTCGGTCAGCGCCTCGGTCAGTTCGCAGTGTGGCAGCATCCGCGTCTCGTGCTCCCCGACGTCGAACGCGCAGCGCAGACCGGACAGGTCGGGGCTGCTCCGCAGCCGGTCGGCGACGGCGCCGCCGACCGGTCCGCCCAACGGGTCCGGCCGGTCCTCCGCGCCCGGCGCCCACCAGAAGGACGGCGACTGGCAGGCGACCCGCGAGACCAGGTCCGGGAACTCCAGCGCCGCGTACAGCGCGCTCAGCCCGCCCAGACTCTGCCCGGCCACCACCAGCCGGGTGGGGTCGGCCGGTACGCCGGACTCCGCGACCAGCGGCAGCAGTTCGTCCCGGACCGCCTCCCACAGCTCGGGCCTGCACCCGAATTCGGCCTGCCGGTCCTTGGCCGGGAGGAAGACCAGGGTGACGGGCGGCATCCCGCCGCCGGCGGCGGCCGAGTCGAACGCGGTCATCGCCGGGTGCAGATGCAGCCAGTCGTCCCCGTCGAGCAGCAGGACCAACGGCCCGCCGCCGCCCACCGGGTGGACGCGCACGGTGCGCCGCCCGCCGAGCCGCTCGCTCGCCCAGCGGAGCCGGGTGCGGGGGAGCGGCAGTACGTCGTCGGCGCCCACGGCCGGCCAGTGCGGCTGGGCCGGGGCGTCCGGGGTCGCGGCGATGGAACGGTCGCCGCCGGCCCCGACCGGGTTGAACGGGTCGGCGCAGGCCGCGCCGCCCGCGATGAACCGGTAGGTCACCCGCAGCCGCGCGGGCATGCGCACCTCGGCGTACCAGCAGTCCGTGCCGGCCCACCGGCGCAGGGGGACCGGCTGCGACCAGCTCTCGAAGTCGATGAGGGCCTCGCTGCCGCGCCAGAGGAACAGGGTCCGCCAGCCGCCGCCTTCGGCAGGTACCGACACGGGGGTCCGGGCCGCCGCCCAGAACTCGTCGGTGCCGGGTTCGCCGGGCAGTCCGAACCCGGCGAAGGGGCTCACCAGGTGCATCGGCGTCTCCTTGTGAGAGGGAAGGGGAAGAGGTTAGGCTCAGATCGTATTAGGTGAGCCTAACCTAATGACTTGGCTCCCTCCATCTCCGATCCCGCCCGCAGCCGAGCCCTGACGCACACTCACGACGCCGCCGTCACCGGCCCGTCGGCCCCGAGGAGGCCCCGACACATGAGCACCAATCCTTTCGACGACCCCGAAGGCCGTTTCCTGGTCCTGGTGAACGACGAGGGACAGCACTCGCTCTGGCCCTCCTTCGCCGAGGTGCCCGGCGGCTGGACGATCGCCTTCGACGAGAACGGCCGAGAAGCCTGCCTCGACTACATCGAGACCCACTGGACCGATCTGCGCCCCCGGTCCCTCGCGGCGGCCACCGACTGAACCGGCACCGCGACGAGCAGATCTCCGATCGTGAATCGAGTCCCGGGCGTGAATCGAGTCCCGGGCATGAATCGAGTCCGGGGCGTGAACCGAGTCCCGGCCGTGAGCCGGGTTCCGGTCGTGAACCGAGTGAGGAAAGTCTTGATCACGGCCACGCCGCGGCACGCTCCGTCGCGCCAGGCTCCGCTGCCCCCCGCGCTCCCCGTAGCGACGCACTCCGTGCGTCCCGCCCGTGCGGAGGACGCTGCCGAACTCGCCGTACTGTCACGGCCCTTCGTGCGTTCGGGGGCGTTGCGGGAGCGGCCCGCCCCGCTCTACGCCGTCCACGCGGCCGACTTCCTCGTGGCGCAGGCTCCGGGGTGCCCCGTCGAGGGTGCCGTCGGCCTGCGGGTGTACCCGGCGGGCCCCGGGGAGGAGCGCGGTGCCGTGGGTGTTCTGTACAACTTCTGCGTGGCCGGGCACCGGCAGGGGTACGGAGTGGGCGCCGGGCTCCTGCGCGCCGCGCTGGCCACGGCGCGCGCCCGGTCGCTCGGCGCCCTGTTCACGGCGACGACCGGCGGCGGCGACCTGTTCGTCCAGTACGGTTTCGCGCCCACGGCCGCGCGTTCGGCGCCCACGTCCTGGGTGGAGTCCCTGGACCCCCGTCGCAACGCGAGGATTCTCTCTACGGTCCTCTGACCGCGGGTTCGCGCCCGGGTCAGGCGGTGTCGGCGCCGTGGTCCGGGCCGTCGCCGGGAACCACGGTGGTGCCGGGGACGGACTCGCCGAGGACGCCGTGGAGCACGGCGTGCGGCACGCGGCCGTCGAGCACCTGCGCCTTGCGCACACCGCCGCGGACGGCCCGCAGGCAGCCCTCCATCTTCGGCAGCATTCCGCCTGCCAGACCCGGCAGCAGATCGTCCAGCGCATCGGCCGTCAACTGCTCTATCACCTCGGTGCTGTGCGGCCAGTCCGCGTACAGCCCGGCCACATCGGTGAGCATCACCAGCCGCTCGGCGTCGAGGGCCACGGCGAGTGCCGACGCGGCCAGGTCGGCGTTGACGTTGTAGACCTCTCCGCCCTCGCCGCGCGCCACGGGGGAGACCACCGGGATGTGTCCCTGCTCCAGGAGGGTGCCCACCATGCCCGGGTTGACGTCCACGACTTCGCCGACGAGGCCGATGTCCACCGCCCGGCCGTCCACCTGGGCCGGCCGCCGCACCGCCGTCATGGTGTGCGCGTCCTCGCCGGTCATGCCCACGGCGTAGGGCCCATGGGTGTTGATGTGACCGACCAGTTCCCGCTGGACCCGGCCGCTCAGCACCATGCGCACCACCTCCATGGTCTCCGGAGTGGTGACCCGCAGGCCCGCCTCGAAGCGGGTCTCCAGGCCGAGGCGGTCGAGCATCGAGCTGATCTGCGGTCCGCCGCCGTGGACGACGACCGGGCGCAGGCCCGTGTGCCACAACTCCACGACGTCCCGGGCGAAGGTCCGTTGCAGCTCCGCGTCCACCATGGCGTTGCCGCCGAACTTGACGACGACCGTGCCGCTTCGCGGTTCCTCCCGCCGGAGATGCGGCCTCGCGGACGGATGTGCGCTCGCGTACTCCGTGACGACCGGTCCCATGTCTGCCCCCACCCTGGTCGTTCGTCCGAATCTCCGATTTCGCTTAACTTAGCCTAACCTAAGTGTGTTACGCAGAGAGTTGTCCCATCGCGATCGCGGCGGCCACCACGCCTCCGGCCGTCACCGCCGAGGCGGCGAACAGCGGGATCCTCGGTGTCCAGGTACGCAGCAGCGAGGAGCGGGAGACGCGGTTCAGCAGTGCGTCCCGGCCGCGCAGCACGATCAGGCCGACGCCCGTCAGGGTGAGGGCCATGCCCAAGCCGAAGGCGGCCACCATCGCGAGGGCGAAGCCGACCCTGCCCGTGAGCAGCCCGGTGAGCAGGACCAGAAAGGCGGACGGCGAGGGCAACAGGCCGCCGGAGGCGCCGAGTAGGACCAGGCCCCGCCAGGTGAGCAGCGAGGGGGCGTCAGGAATGTGGTGGCTGTGCCCATGTCCGTGATCGTGCGCGTGTCCGTGTTCGTGCCTGTGTCCGTGTTCGTTCTCTCCCTCGTGGTGATGGGCATGGTGGTGTCCTCGGTGCCGCAGATTCCGTCGCAGCAGGCTGACGCCCACCCCCGCCACCACCAGCGCACCGGCCAGTTGCAGCCATCCCGTCAGCGCCTTCATGTCCGGCGCGTTCTTCGCCGCCAGCCACCAGCCGATCGCCAGGGCGGCGACCGAGAGCGTGTGCATCACGGCGACGATGCCCCCGAGCCACACCGCGTCCCGCGGTCTGCCCCGGCCGCCCACCAGATATCCGGCGGCCAGCGACTTGCCGTGCCCGAGGGCGCAGGCGTGCAGCGCGCCCACGGCCGCCGCCACGAGCAGCGCGACGGGAAGGGCCACCCCGCGGTCGAGCAACGAGCTGAGATCGCTGGTCCAACTCCCGCCCGCTGAGGGCGAGTCGGCGCGCACCTCGGACTTCAGCGCCAGTGTGCGCGTCGGCTCCTTCGCCGTGTGCAGCCCGCCGCCGCCCAGATCGGTCACCGACAGCGTCCGGTAGGCGGGGTCGATGTCCGTCAGCGCGGTGACCGTCAGTGTGATCCGGTCCACCGGGTTAGGGCAGGCGAAGTGGAGGGTCATGCCGTCCACCCGGTCCGTCCGGCAGGGGCTGCCGTCCTGGCGTACGACGATGTGGGCGCGCAGATAGCCCGTCACATCGCCGTCGGAGCGCTTCCGCAGGACGGCGACATCGTCCTGCTGCGCGGACCAGGTCGCCTCCACGGCGGAGGGGCCGGTCGCCTCGACCCGGACGACGGGGGGTGTGCCGAAGGGGTGCGCCTGGGCCGTCCCCGCGCTGCCGAACAGCAGCGCGGGGACGGCGGCCAGCAGGAGCAGCACCCCGGTGCGGAGTGATCGCACGGTGGTGCTTCCTCTCAGTTCCGGCGCGAGGCCAGCGCGTGGACCGTGCCGTCGTCCGTGAGGACGAAGACCCAGTCACCGCTGACGGAGAGGGCCGACGCGACGCCCGCGCCGAGGTTGTACGCGGCGAGCTGCCGGCCGGTGGCGCGGTCCAGGACGAGCAGCCGCCCGTCCCACGTCCCCACGTACACCAGCTTCCCGGTCACCAGCGGATGCATCGTCGGCGAACCGTCCCCCGCCGAACACCCCATGGCCACCCGCCACTTGTCGTCCAGCGGGCTCTCCCCGGGCAGATAGCCGGCCCTGGTCTCCCACACCGGCTTCGAGGGATCGGCCGCGCTCGTGTCGTAGGCGCGTACGACACCGTCCCGCCCTGCCACGTAGGCGATGTCGCCCCGGACGGCCGGGCTGCTGAGCGGGGCGCGCCCCGGCTCGCAGGTGCTGCCGCCGCCCAGCTTGGACTCCCAGGTCACCGCACCCGACTGCGGGTCGTGCCCACGGACGCCGGAAGCGGTGAAGGTGACCAGCTTCGCCGGGCCCGACGCGGGGTCGGTGAGCACGGGCGACGAGTGGCTGTCGATGTCGCCCGCGGTGTCCTTCGCCCACAGCTGCTTGCAGCTCGTCAGGTCCATGGCGATGACCGTGTTGCTCGACGAGGAGTGCAGATAGGCGGTGTCGGAGCCGGGCTCGCGCACCGCGGTGCTGTGGGACTGGCCCCAGGAGGCGGCGGCGCCGAAGCCGCCGGGCAGCAGGGTGCCCGTCCGCGCGTCACGGCAGCGGACGGTGTCCCAGTCCTGGTAGACGGCCACCGTGCGGTCCTGCCCGGTGAGCGCGAAGACACTGACCGGTCCGCCCGCGCGGCCGTAACGGCGCACCGTGTCGCCGTGCCGCTCCTCGCGGTCGATCGACTCCCAGGCGACATGGCCGTCCCGGACGTCCAGTGCGTAGATCCGTCCGACACCGGTCGTCAGGTACACCCGCCCGTCGTGGAGCGTGGGCGCCGATTCGGCGTCGCCGTCCAGGTAGGTGCGCCAGATCTCCCGCCCGGACCTGATGTCGTAGGCGAGCATCATGCTGTACGGCGAGTCGAACGCGCGGGACGAGACGATCACCTTGCCGTCCGCGACCACCGAGCCGTTCAGGTTGAACTGCTCGCCGGTGTGCCGGGCCCACTTCAGGTCCAGCTCGGGGCCCGGCCCGTCGGCGGACGAGGACCGTCCGGCCTCGTCACCGCCCTGCCGGAGCCAGTTCTGCCCGGTCCTCGGCTCGGGGAGCTGCGACTGCCGTACGACGTCGAAGGTGCTCCGGAGCGCGGGAAGCGCGGGGAACGCCTTGCCCCGGGTGTCGTACACGGTCGTGCTCGCGGTGTACGTGCCGGGCCGCAGCCCGTGCAGTGTGCCGCTCGCCCGGGTCCATGCCCCGCGTGCGTCGGGGCACGGCTCGGGCCTGCCGCCCGGCGGGGTGTAGCAGTTCTCGATGCCGGGCCTGCCGGATTCCCGGCCGAAGCGCAGGCTCGTCCGCTTCACCACGTGCCCGCGGCGGTCCCGTACGGTCACCAAGGCTCTGGCCGGGGTGCGGCCGTCGTCCTCGGCGTACACCTCGACGGGGACTCCGGCGGCCGAGCCGTGCACGCCGTGCTGTGCCGGGCTGACCAGCGCGCTGTCGTCGTCGATGTCGAACTGCCGGTGGACGCCGGTGACATGACCGGTGTCCTCGTTGCGGCGGGTGTGCGGATCGTCCGTGATCCCGGTGAAGTCCAGCACCTTGTAGTCGGGGTGGGCGCCGTCGATCCCGTAGGTGCCCTGGTTGTTGATCTCCACCGACCGTTCGAAGGCACCCCGGCGGAATTCGGCCTGCTGGTTGTGGCCCGCGGCGACCATCCGGACGTCGTACTTGGCCAGTTCGTCGATGGTCGGCTGCATGCCGGTCCCCGGGCCCCACTGGGTGAACAGCGAGCGATGCGCGAAGACGAACACCTGCTTGCCGACCGCGTGCCGGGCCAGGTCCCCGCGCAACCACTCCAGCTGCGGCTTCAGCCCGCTCGCGTCGTAGTTGTCCTCCAGGACGACGATGTGCCTGCCGTTGCGGTCGAAGCTGTACCACTCGGGGGCGATGTTGCGGCGGTAGTACTCCATGCTGCCGGCGTAGCCCTGGGAGGTGGCCGTGCCGCCGAAGTCGTGGTTGCCCATGACCGGGTAGAAGGGGTGGCCGAGCCGCCCCTGCTCCAGGCCCTTGCTGAAGAGGTCGTACGCGCCCTGGCGGCGCGGCTCCTCGGCGTAGTCCGTGACGGTGAGGTCACCGGTCGCGATCTGCATCGTCGCGCCGTCGACCTCGGACATCGCTTGGACCTGACCCGTCCACTGGGGCAGTGCCGTGCGCGCCTCGGCGTCGGTGCGGTTGCCGACCTCGGGGTCGGAGTTCATGACCCAGGTCTCGGTGGGGTCCGAGGCGTTGCGGTCCGGTACGAGCGCGAAGTCGACGCCCCTGCCGCCAGTCTCGGGGACCTTGTGGAAGAACTGCGGGATGTAGTCCTTGCGGAGTGCGGGCGTGTAGCCGTCGGGCGAGACGATGCTGACGAGGTCCGTCTCGCGCCGGCCCGGATCGATGGCGAGGGAGTACGAGCCGTCCGCGCCGGTCGTGGTCCACACGGCGCCGTCGGTGACATCGACGCCGGACATGGCGCGCTCGCCCCTGTCCCGCCTGCCGTTGCCGTTGGTGTCCTTGAAGACGGTGCCCTCGACGGTGACGGTGGCCGGTGCCGTGTCGTCGGCCATCGCCGCCTGCGGAGCGAGGCAGGACAGCGCGACGGCACCCACGGTGGCCAGCTGGAACCGGCGGCGGGTGCGCAGCGACCGCAGCAGGGCGGGCAGCCGCAGCGCGGCGAGTACGAGCACGATGCCGGCCGCCACCGCGAGAGCCACGGTCAGCCACGGGAAACGGGGCAGCGCGTGCGCGCCCTTGGCGTCGACCAGCGGCGTGGCCGCGGAGGCGTCGACCGTCGTGCCGTCGAACTCGACGACGACCTGGGTCAGTCCGCCCTTGTCGATGAGCGGGCTCAGGTCGAGCGCGTCGACGTGACAGCTCCACGCCAGCTCGATCACTACCCCGCCGGGCACCCCGCCGTTGTCGCCGGGAACGCCGGATCCGGTGGCCGGGCAGCCGGCCGGCAGCAGCCGGTTCGCCCAGGCTCCGGCCTGCTCCGGGGACACGAGGTCGCGGTGGACGATGAGTCGGCCGCTGGTGACGTCGTCCCCGGTGGCGACGACGAGTTCTGCGTGCTGGCGCGAGACGTGCGCCAGCGCGGGCTGGGCGCCGATGCCCAGCACGAGGAACAGCAGCGCGAGACAGAGCCCTGCCGCTGTGCGTATACGTTTCATAAAGGCGGACGTTAGTCAGTGACCGCCGCTTTTCGGCCAAGATCGAACAGCTTTCATCAAGCTGTCCATGAGTGTTCAGCTACGAGTACCGGCGGTCGCGTCGGCCGGCTTCGGATCCGGTACGGAAACGGGCCGGTTCAGCGGTCGATCGTCCGGTGTCCCAGGACGATCTCGCGCTTGAGGATCTTGCCGGTGGCGCCCTTGGGGAGACGGTCGGTGAACGTGATGATCCGGGGGTACTTGTAGGCGGCCACGCGCTCTCTGACGTAGTCGCGCAGCTGATCGGCCGTGGCCCGTTCACCGTCCCGGAGCGTTACCACGGCAGCCACCTCCTCCCCGTGCGTCCGGTGCGGCACACCGATCACCGCCGCCTCGGCGACGGCAGGGTGTCCGTACAGCACCTCCTCGATCTCACGCGGGTAGACGTTGTATCCGCCGCGGATGATGAGGTCCTTCTTCCGGTCGACGATGAAGCAGTAGCCGTCCCCGTCGACCCGGGCGAGGTCGCCGCTGTGGAACCATCCGTCCCGGAAGGCCTCCGCGGTCGCGCCGGGGCGGTTCCAGTAGCCCTTCATGACGTTCTCGCCGCGGATCGCGATCTCACCGACTTCGCCCGGACCGGCCGTGGTGCCTTCTTCCGTGACGAGCCTCAGCTCCACCCCTCGGACGGGCAGCCCGATCGAGCCGGGCTTGCGCGGCCGGTCCGGAGGGTTGAACACGGCGACCGGGGAAGTCTCCGAGAGTCCGTAGCCCTCCAGTACGGTCACGCCGAATTCCCGCTCGAAGCCGTGGAGTACTTCGACCGGCAGGGAAGCACCGCCGGAAACGGCCAGGTGCAGCCGTGGGAAGCCATGGCCGTCGGGGATCCCGGCGTTGAGCAGGGCCGTGTACATCGTGGGGACGCCCAGGAAGACGGTGACCCCGTCCCGGTGCAGGATCTCCAGAGCCTTCGCCGGATCGAACCGCGGCAGCAGGGTCAGGGTGGCGCCCGCGGCGACGGCCGTGTTGAGGGCGCAGGTCTGCCCGAAAGCGTGGAACAGCGGCAGCCCGCCGAACAGTACGTCGTCCGGCCCGACGCGGATCAGTGTGCCGACCGTGGTCGCCGCGTTGGTCATCAGATTGCGGTGGGTCAGTTCGGCGCCCTTCGGGGTGCCTGTCGTACCCGAGGTGTAGAGGATCACGGCGGTGTCGTCGGCGGCCCGCTCGACGATTCCGGACATCGGTGCGGCGGTCCGCGTCAGGATGTCGGACGCCGTCGGGTCCGTGGCCAGACATCGGGCTCCGGCCGCCGCGGCGGCCACCGCGGCCTCGTCGGCGAACAGCGGGGACGCCACCACGACGCGGGCCCCCGAATCCCGGAGGGTGAACTCGATCTCACGGGCCTTCAGCAGCGGGTTCATCGGGACCACCACGGCGCCTGCGCGGAGGATGCCGTAGTACGCGACGGGGAAGCAGGTGACATTGGGCATCACCAGCGCCACACGATCGCCCGGACGGACGCCCTCGGACTGCAACAGGGTGGCGAACCGGGCGCTCGCATCGTCGAGTTGGCCATAGGTGAGCACGGTCTCGTCCTGGCGGACAGCGATGCGGTCACCGTCGGCGGAGGCGGAGTCCGTCAGGAGTGAGGCGAGATTGTTCATTCGGCATCCTCTTCGGTCTGAGCCGGTGACGGTCACCATCGGCTGCGGGAGCCGCTGCGGCTCGCCGGGTTCCGCGGCGCGATCACGTCACGCGGTGTGATCCCGCCGCGGCCGGCGCGGTCGGAAGCGACGGGTGGACTTCCCCAGAAGCTCTGCGGCAGATCGCGTCCCTGACGCACGGCCAGCCACAGCCGCAGCACGTGGCGCTTCAGCTCCGGTGCGGCGAAGTCCTCGTACTCGGTGCGGGAATGAAGCACCGCGTGGTTGTTGAGCAGCAGCAGGTCGCCCGCCTCGAAGTCGACATCGAGCCGGAATTCCGGGGACTCGGCCAGTTCGTCGACGAGGTCGAACAGCTCCACATCCGCCCGCTCCGGACGGGGCACGCCGGAAAAGCGCTGGGCGGACTCCAGATAGCAGCGGTTGTACCGCAGGCTGAGCTTCCCTCCGTCCCAGAAAGCGAACGGAACCGCTGAGTAGGGGAGTTCACCGGGAGGCTGCTCCCCCCGGCGGTCCAGGAAGTGTGTGCGGTACAGGCGCTCGACCAGATCCGGCCGCCGCGCCAGCACGGCGTTGTACACGGCCGCCGAGCTGACGACGGCTGTCCGCGCGCCGGTGCGTGCCGCTCGCAGACACAACAGCCCGAGTACATCGGAACCGTCGGTGTGAAACGGCAGCCGCGCTCTCGTCTGATAGCCGCGCGTCGCGGGATCGGCCATGGTGGCGCCGGTGTCCCGGGCATGACCGAGCATGTGGCCCGCGGCGTTCTGCGACACCGGGATGCCCAGATGCTGACCGAGCCCCCAGAAGACGGTGCTCGCCGCCGCCCGGCCGTACCGCTCCACCGGAATGCGCTTGACGAGTACGAAGCCCCGCCCGTTCTCCAATTCCTCGGAGAGCCGGGCCAGTTCACCGGCCAGCGTCGGCAGCGGGAAGTCGTCGGCGGTCACCTTCAGCAGCGGCAGGCCGCGCTCGCGCACCGACCGCAGAGCCGCGTCGAGTTCGCCGGTCCACGCCGGCGACAGCCGCAGGACCCACTCGGTGGAGTTCACCAGATCCGGGCCCTTCCACACGGCCGGCCCCGCGCAGGGGCGGCGCAGCACGTTGTCCACGCTCGTCATGGTGGCCTCACTCGGGTCGTGCATTCGTGCGGCCGGAACACTTCTGATCCCCAGGCGGAAGAATTACGCGGATCCGAACCGGGTCATTCCGTCGAGAGCTGCTCATCTGCATAGGATTCCCTGCCGATTTTCCAGAGGGCTGGTCAATGGTCGGAGTATTTGCCATGGTGTCCCCGCGGGATTTCCGATCGGCCGTGACACCGAATCCGGGAGGCGACCTCCGGTGCGGTGGTGCAACGCTAGGTCACGGCCCGGCGCATCGCTTTACTTGAGGTGACACCGTACTTATCATCTGGGGACAGAGCCTTGGAGTGCGCACTTGAAGCCACTGGTCCGCAATGCGGCGCTGAACGGCTACGTCGAGCTCAGTCGGTCCCTCGGTGTCGATCCGCAGGCGCTGATGAAGAGCGTGGGGCTGGACCCCGTGGGCCTCGCGGTCCAGGACAGATGGATCTCCGGCGTGGCCGTGGCCCAGCTGCTCGAACTCTCGGCGGCGGCCTCGCACCACGAGGACTTCGGCCTGCTCCTCGCCGAGCGCCGGCGCTTCGCCAACCTGGGGCCCATCAGCCTGGTCATCCGCGAGGAGCCCGACGTCCGCAGCGCACTCGGGCTGCTCATGCGGCATGACTACATGTACAACGAAATGCTCCGTAGCCGAGTCTCCGAGGCGAACGGCCTGGCCACCCTCAAATTGGGACTGGACCTGGGTGAGGCCATGGAAGCCCGGCAGGCCAAGGAGCTGGCCGTGGGCGCGTTCCATGGAGTCCTCCGTACATTCCTCGGCGCCCGGTGGCAGCCGGTCTCCGTATGTTTCACGCACAGTGCACCCGAAGACCCCGGTACTCACCGGCGTATCTTCGGCAGGGTGGCGGAATTCGACCGGGAATTCACCGGAATTGTTTTCTGTGCGAGCGACCTCGATACTCCCAACGCGATGTCGGACCCGCTGCTCCGGAACTACGCGCGCCAGTATTTCGAGTCCATCGCGGTCTCACGGGACACGACCGTGCCGGACCGTGTGCGCGAGTTGATCGAAGTCCTGCTGCCGAGCGGACGCTGTTCGATCGAGCAGGTCGCATCCAGCCTCGGCGTCGACCGGAGAACCGTCCACCGGCACCTGGCGGACTCCGGCGAGACGTTCTCCTCCCTCCTCAACGCGACACGTACCGAGCTCGCGGAGCAACTCGTGGCCAACCCGCGCCGCTCCCTGACGGAGATCGCCGGGCTGCTGGGATTCTCCGCACCGAGCGGCTTCTCACGCTGGTTCCGTGAGCAGTTCGGCAGCAGCCCGAGGGAGTGGCGCATCGGAAGGGCCAGGCAGCAGCACTCCGGCGAGGAGTGACCACCGGCGATCAGGAGCCGGACACCGGACGAAGCGGAACGCCGCCCCGCCCCGGACTTCCCGGGCCGGGGCGGGGCCGGCAGGCGAAGTCCCGGCCGGGGCGGCGCCGGCCGGGCAGAGCCCTGTCCCCAAGTGATAAGTCGGCTGTCACTCAGGGGAAAGCGCGGCACGTAACCCGCGCTTAACGTTGCATTACCGCAGGGGATACCGACGGCCCCCACAAGGAAGAGCAGGAACCCTGCTCGCAGCCGAGAGCCCCCTTTGGACTCGCTGATCGAATCCGAGCCGCCCAGCGGGCCCGGAAATCCCGTCCGCGACCTCACCCCGCCCCTCACCAGGGCCTTTCCGGCCCCGTACCCAGGGCAGAGGTGCGCGCGGCGAGTGAAGCCCCGTCCGACAAAGGAGATGGACCGTGCACTTCCTCGACGATTCCCTCTACCCGGAGAACCAGGAGAAACTGGTCATCCAGGCGGCCCCCTACGGGCCGGAATGGCTGCCCGGTGACGCCGACGACCTCCCGCTCACCATGGATGAGCATGTGCAGGCCGCCGTCGACTGTTACAACGCCGGCGCCACGGCATTGCACATCCATGTGCGGGAGTTGGACGGCCACGGCTCCAAGCGCATGTCCATGTTCAACGAGCTGATGGCCCGGCTGCGCGAAGCCGTGCCGGACATGATCCTCCAGATCGGCGGGTCGATCTCCTTCGCCCCCGAGGACGAGGGCGCCGATGCCAAGTGGCTCAGCTACGACACCCGCCACCTGCTCGCGGAGATCACCCCCAGCCCCGACCAGGTGACGATCGCGATCAACACCAACCAGATGAACATCGTCGAGCTCTTCGACGACGAGGACATCGAGGGCACCTCGATGGCCAAGCCCGCCTACTACAAGGCCTACCGGGACATGGTGGTCGAGGCAGGACCCGACTTCTATCTGGAGCACCTGGAGCGACTCCGCGCCAACGGCGTCCAGCCGCACTTCCAACTCGCCAACATGGCACAGCTGGAGACCGTGGAACGGCTGGTCCGCAAGGGCATCTACAACGGGCCGATGGTGCTCAACTACGTCGCCATCGGCGGCGGTTTCGCCGGCCGCCATCCGGCCGACCTGATCGAGTTCGTCCGACGCGTCCCGGACGGCGCCGTACTCAGCATCGAGGCGTCCATGCGTGCGGTGGCGCCGATGAACGCCATCGGCATCGCCCTCGGCACGCACGTACGGGTGGGCAACGAGGACAACCTGTGGCGGCGCAAGGGTGAGCGGATGTCCTCCGTGAAGCAGGTCGAACAGATGGTCCGGATCGCCGACGCGCTCGGCCGTGAGATCGCCACCGGCCCGGAAGCGAAGAAGATCTACAAGCTCGGCGAGTGGTACTCGGACACCGACGAGACCCTGGCGCAGCTCGGCATGGTGCCCAACCGGCGCCCCGGCCGGCGCGGATTCATGCAGCGCGACGCGAAGAGCTGACCCACCCCTCACCAGCGGCGGTCCGGGGGCCGACCCCGCGTCCGTCCCGGCCGGTCCGGGTCGGCCCGCGACCGCCGTACCCACACACCAGCGAACGGAGCAACCCGTGGCACACGCCATTCGCTTCCATGAGACCGGCGGCCCCGAAGTCATGCGGTGGGAGGAAGTCACCGTCGGCGACCCGGGCCCGGGCGAAGTACGGATCCGGCACATCGCCGTCGGACTCAACTTCGCCGACACCTACTTCCGCTCCGGTCTGTACCCGGCTCCGCTGCCCGCGGGGCTCGGCGTCGAGGCCGCCGGTGTGGTCGAGGCCGTGGGCGAGGGGGTGACGCACGTCGCCGAGGGCGACAACGTCACCTACACCGGCAGTCCGCTGGGGGCCTACAGCACCGAGCGGGTCATGCCCGCCGGGTCGCTGATCAGACTGCCGGACGGGATCAGCTGCGAGACCGCCGCCGCGATGACCATGCGCGGCCTCACCTCCGCCTACCTGCTGCGCCGGATCCACCCGCTGAAGCCCGGAGACACCGTGCTGCTCCACGCGGCGGCGGGAGGCGTCGGCCTGATCGTCTGCCAGTGGGCGAAGCTGCTCGGCATCAACGTGATCGGCACGGTCTCCAGCGAGGAGAAGGCCGAGGTCGCCCGCGCACACGGCTGCGACCAGATCATCCACTACCGTCGCGAGAACGTGGCCGAGCGGGTGCGGGAACTCACCGACGGCGCGGGGGTCCCCGTCGTGCTCGACAGCATCGGCAAGGACACCGTCGCCGGATCCATGGCCTCGCTCCGGCGCCGCGGCCTGCTGGTGTGTTTCGGTACGGCCTCCGGTGTGCCGCCCCTGGACGCCATGCAACTCGCCGTCCACGGCTCCCTGTTCGTGACCCGGCCCGCGCTGGCCGACTACATCGCGGAACCCGCGGAGCGGGACGCCCTGGCGGGCGAGCTGTTCGGGCATGTCGCCTCCGGACGTATCAAGATCCGGATCAACCAGCGCTACTCCCTCCAGGACGCGGTTCAGGCACACCGCGATCTGGAGGCTGGACGGACCACGGGATCCTCCGTCTTCGTCCTCTGAACACTCCGTGCCACGCACATCGAGACCGCCGTGCCCGGCACCTTCGAACACGCTGTGCCTCGCACCTCACCCCAGGAGTGAACACATGCCTCAGAAAACTCACCCGAGGGAAGCCGCGCCCGCCCTGGTGCGCCCGGGTGTTCTCCGTACATCGATCAGGGCCGAGCCGCTGACCTGCACCATCGGCGCCGAGCTCTTCGGCGTGAACCTCGGGGACGCCGCGCGCGACGACGACCTGTTCGCCGAGTTCAGGGAACTGCTGCTGAAGCACAAGGTCCTCTTCCTGCGGGACCAGGACATCACGCGCGCCGAGCACATCGCCCTCGCCTCCCGCTTCGGCCCGCTGGAGGACCACCCCGTGGCCGGCAGCGATCCCGACCACCCGGGACTGGTCCGTATCTACAAGGACCTGGACAGCAAGCCCGAGCACTACGAGAACGCCCTCCACTGCGACGCGACCTGGCGCGAGTGCCCGCCCATGGGGGCCGTGCTGCGCTGTGTGGAAACGCCCGACGTCGGCGGGGACACGGTCTGGGTCAACATGGCCGAGGCCTACCGCAGGCTGCCGGAGCACATCAGGACGCAGATCGCCGGTCTGCGCGCACGGCACAGCATCGAGGCGAGCTTCGGCGCCGTCATGCCCATGGACCAGCGCCACCGGCTGAAGGACCGGTACCCGGACGCGGAACACCCGGTGGTGCGCACCCACCCGGAGACCGGTGAGCAGATCCTCTTCGTCAACGCCTTCACCACCCACTTCGTCAACTTCCACACGCCCGAGAACGTGCGCTTCGGCCAGGACCACGCGCCCGGGGCGAGCAACCTCCTGAACTACCTGATCAGCCAGGCGGCCGTCCCCGAGTACCAGGTGCGCTGGCGCTGGCGGCCGAACAGCTTCGCCATCTGGGACAACCGCTCCACCCAGCACTACGCCGTCCAGGACTACTGGCCCGCCGTCCGCAAGATGGAGCGCGCCGGAATCGTCGGCGACAGAACCTTCTGAGCCCGGACCGGAGACGAGAAGGTGACGCCAATGGGAGTTCACACCGCCGGCACGACAGTGCCCGGCACGTCCCACGCCACGCCGGCCGCGTCCCGCGGGTATGCCCGGCTGGTGTTCGCGCTGAGTTTCGGACTCCTGCTGATCGACTACATGTCGCGGCAGGTCCTCAACGCGGTCTTTCCGCTGCTGAAGGCGGAATGGCTGCTCGACGACGCCCAACTGGGTTCGCTCAGCGGCATCGTGGCCCTGATGGTGGGGGTGCTCACCTTCCCCCTGTCGCTCCTGGCGGACCGCTGGGGCCGGGTCAGGAGCCTGGTCGTCGCCGCGACGGTGTGGAGCCTGGCGACGCTGGGCTGCGCCGTCGCCGCGAGCTACGGCCAGATGTTCCTGGGACGGTTCCTGGTCGGTGTCGGCGAGGCTGCCTACGGGAGTGTCGGCATCGCGGTGGTCCTCAGCGTCTTTCCCGTCACCCTGCGGGCCACACTCTCGGGTGCCTTCATCGCGGGAGGGGCCTTCGGATCCGTGCTGGGGGTGTCGGTCGGCGGCGTCGTCGCCCAGCACCTCGGCTGGCGCTGGGCGTTCGGTGTCATGGGAATCGCCGGACTGGTCATGGCCGCGGTCTACGGCGTCGTGGTCGAGGAGAAGAGACTGGGTCCGGGTACGGGCGGCAGCGGCGGCCCGTCCGGCGAACGGGCCCCGCTCCGGACCTTGCTGCCGCGGCTGTTCTCCTCGGTCTCCGTGCTCTGCGCCTACATCGGCAGCGGACTGCAGATGTTCATCGCGATGGCCCTGCTCGCCTGGATGCCCAGCTTCCTCAGCCGCTACTACGCCATGCCCACCGCGAAGGCCGGTGTGGTGGCCGGGGCCTTCGCCCTGATCACCGGGGCGGGCATGATCCTGAGCGGGTACGTCACCGACCGCCTCAGCCGGAGGGCGGGCGCCCGGAAGTGGACCGTCGCGATCAGCTGCAGTCTCGGGTCGCTCGTGCTGCTGACGGCCGGGTTCCACCTGCCGGCCGGCACCCCGCAGCTGCTGCTGATCGGGGCCGGAACCCTGCTGTCCAACGCCACGGCCGGCCCGGCGGCCGCGATGGTGGCGAATCTGACCCCCGCCGCCGTGGCGGCCACGGCCATGGCCACGCTCACCCTGGCCAACAGCCTGCTCGGGCTCGCCCCGGGGCCCGCGGTGACGGGCATGCTCGCCGACCGCATGGGCCTGCTCGGCGCCCTGCGACTGGTGCCCTTCGTCGCGGTCCTGAGCGGCGCGGCCTTCGTCATCGGCAAGCTCCGCTACGAGGGCGATCTACGCCGCCTGGCCCTGCTTCCCGCCGCGACTCTCATGAAACCGGAGCCTTCGACATGAGTCCCACCGCACCACCGACGGTCGTCATCGTTCCCGGACTGCGCGATCACGTGCCGGATCACTGGCAGACCGTTCTCGCCGACCGGATCGCCGGTGCCCGGACCGTCCCGCCGCTGACGAGCGGCAGGCTGAGCTGCGGCGCCCAGGTCACCGCCCTGAACGAAGTGCTGTCGGACATCGCCGGTCCGGTCGTCGTGGTCGCCCACAGCGCCGGGGTCATGACCGTCGCGCACTGGGCGCGACGGCACCGGCGTCCGATCGCGGGCGCGCTGCTGGCGACGCCGCCGGACTTCGGCACGCCGCTGCCCGAGGGCCACCCCACACCGGAGGCCCTGCGCGAGAACGGCTGGCTGCCCGTGCCACGGACAACCCTGCCCTTCCCCAGCATCGTCGCGGCGAGCACCGACGACCCCCTGGCCGATTTCGACCGCGTCGCCGAGCTGGCCCGGGCATGGGGGAGCCGTCTCGTGGATCTCGGCCCGGTCGGACACCTCAACCCCGCGTCCGGCCACGGTGAATGGCCGCGCGCGGAAGAGCTCGTCCGCGAGCTCGGCCGAATCCCGTCCGAGGCGTCCGTCCGACGTCCGGTATGACCCGCACGCGGTACGACCCGCACGACACCGCCTCCGGAGGCGCTGATGAGCACCGAAACCGACCTGTTGTGGTCCCCGAGCCGCCCGGTGGCCGAAGGCTCCAACATCGCAGGCTTCATGCGCTGGCTGAGCAGCGCACGTGGACTGTCCTTCTCCGACTACACGGAGCTGTGGCGGTGGAGCACCACCGACGTGCCGGCGTTCTGGTCGGCCGTGTGGGAGTTCTACGACCTGGACGCCGTCAGCGGCTACCAGGAGGTGCTGGAGGATCCGTCGATGCCCGGGGCGTCCTGGTTCCCGGGGGCCCGGCTGAACTTCGCCGAGCGGTGCCTCGCCCGTGCCACCACCGCGCGGCCCGCCCTGATCAGTGTGCCGGAGGGCGGCGCACCCGTGGAGATGTCGTGGGAACAGCTGGGGCGCCGGGTCGCGGCGGTCGCCGCGTCCCTCCGGGAGATGGGCGTGGAGCCCGGTGACCGTATCGCCGGATACCTGCCGAACACGGCGGATGCCGTGGTCGCGTTGCTGGCCGGCGCCGCTGTCGGCGCGGTGTGGACGGTGTGCTCGCCGGACTTCGGAACGGGCAGCGTGCTCGCGCGACTGCGGCAGGCACGGCCGACGGTCCTGGTCGCGGCGGACGGATACCACTACGGGGGGAAGGAGTTCGACCGGCGCCCGGCGGTCGCCGAGATCGTGGACGGGCTGCCCACGGTCCGGCACCTGCTCGCGATCGATCACCTCCACACGTCCTCGGCCGGATCGCCGTGGTCGCGGCGGACGGCCGTGGAGCAGCACGCATGGGCCGACCTGGTGGAACGGCAGGCGGAACTCCGCTTCGCCGACGTCCCGTTCGACCACCCACTGTGGATTCTGTGGTCGTCCGGCACCACGGGCGTGCCGAAGGGCATCGTGCAGTCCCACGGCGGCATCGTCGTGGAGCTGCTCAAGGCCCTCGGACTCGGTGTCGACCTGCGGAGCGACGATCGCTTCTTCTTCCACACCTCCACCAGCTGGATGGTGTGGAACCTCATGGTCGGCGGTCTGCTGCACGGTGCCACGCTCGTCCTGTACGACGGCAGCCCCACCCGTCCCGATGCGAACGGCGTCTGGCGGGTCGCCCAGCAGACCGGTGCGACGATGGTCGGCGTGGGAGCGGCCTACCTCGTCGCCACGGAGAAGGCGGACACGGACCCGGTGGCTGAGGTGGACCTGAGCGCTGTGCGATCCATCCTGCAGACCGGATCGCCGATGCCCGAAAGCACATGGCGCTGGGTGTACGACCGTCTCGCCCCGCACGCGTGGCTGCAGTCGATCTGCGGAGGGACCGACATCTGTTCGGTGCTCGCCGGTGGTTCCCCACTGCTTCCCGTGCGTGCGAACCGGATCCAGTGCCCCGCGCTGGGAGTCGCCCTCGCCGCCTGGGGCCCCTCGGGCCGGCCGCTCGTCGGGCAGCAGGGAGAGCTGGTGGTGACGGCACCGCTGCCCTCGATGCCGCTGTACTTCGTCGGCGACCCCGAGAACCGCCGCTATCTGGAGAGCTACTTCGACGTATTTCCAGGAGTGTGGCGACACGGTGACTGGGTCACGGTCGACGCCGATCTGTCGGTCGTGGTGTCAGGGCGCTCCGACTCGACACTCAACCGCACGGGGGTACGGATGGGCTCCGCCGACATCTACGCCGTCGTCGAGCGGCTCCCACGGATCTCCGACAGCCTCGTCGTCGGTGCCGAACTCCGGGACGGCCGGTACTTCATGCCACTGTTCGTGGTCCTCGACGAGGGAGCGACCCTCGACGACGCGCTCCGGAACACCATTGCCACGTCGATCAGGCAGAGCCTGTCCCCCCGGCATGTTCCGGACGCCATCGTCGCGATCAGGGCCGTGCCGCGGACGCTGACGGGAAAGAAGCTGGAGGTTCCCGTCAAGCGCATCCTCCAGGGTGCCCAGGTCGCCGATGTGAGCGCCGAGGGCGCCGTCACCCATCCCGAAATGCTGGCCTGGTTCGCCGACTTCGCCACCGGCCCGGCCTCCCTCCCGTAGGGCGATGCCCGCCGCGTACCCGTCGGTGGCGCACTGGCCCTCGTGGTGTCACAGCCATCCGTTGCGCTGTGCCTGCAAGGCCATCTGGAAACGGTTCGCGGCGCCCAGCCGGGCCATCAGGATCTGAAGGCGGCGGAAGAGTGTGCGGCGGCTGATTCCCAACTCGCGGGCGATGACGTCGTCGCCCGCGCCGCCCGCCAGGAGCCACAGCAGGCGCCGGTCGGCGGGTTGCAGGCCGCCCGGGCGAGTGGTGCGGCCGTGGAACGGCAGGGCGTTGTGCCAGGACTGCTCGAACAGCGCCATGAGTGCGGAGAGCAGCCCGCAGGGCTGCACGATCAGCATGGTGTTGTGTACGTCCGCCTCCTGGATCGACAACGACACGAGTGCGTACGCCTCGTCGATGATCACGAGTTTGACCGGAACCGACGGCAGCACCCTGGCCTGCTCGCCGGCCTTGATGCACGGTTCGATGTCCTCCTTCAGGTGGCCCGGGTACTCCAGCGACTCCCGCGAGTACACGACCTGCTGCGTCACCCCTCTGGCGAGGGTGGCCAGCGCGTCGTCCGTGGACTCGGCCAGCGGGAAGTACGGCGGTGACTCGAACTGCCGGATCCGTTCGCGGGCGCTCGCCCAGGCCTGACGGATCCTGGGGCCGATCGCGTCGCCGGTGACGACCTCGACGAGATTGTCGTTGTACGCGGCGAGCCGCTGCCGCCGGAACGACTCGAACGCGCCCCCGACGGTGATGCGCGACTCCTCGACCTCGGCCGCCCGGTGCCGGGCGAGGACCTCCAGCCCGGCGGCCGGCGGAACCGGGGCCACCACGTCCGCGCCCTCCTCGGCGGCACTGGCCAGACCGGCATCGACCAGCGCGCCGTAAGCAGCCGCCAGCTCCGCACCGTCCAGACCGGCCGCGGCGGCGATCGAACTCAGCGGGGCGGGGGCCAGTTCGAGCAGTGCCAGATAGACCTGGCCCGCCTCGTGATCGATGCCCAGGAGCCGAAGCGCCTCACCGAGTCTCGCGTTCGTCATATGCCCCATTATCGACGCCTCCGGCCGGCAGCTGTGGCCGATCTGTGCCACTGGCACTCCTCGGCACCGAAGGCGCGCGGTGCGGGATACCGTCCTGGAGCCGCCGACGACCGGCGGCGGCGAGGGCGCCGAGCCGCACCGGGAGCACGTCTGTCCGTACGGCCCGCTCCACCGCTCGCCGCTGAGAAACCCACCCAGAGGAAGGCGTACGCCGTGGCCAAGGGCCGAAAGAATGGTCTCTACTCAGGGATCTCCGAGGAACTGTCCGCTCTGATGCGGACGGGCTGGGCGGACACCGAGCGGCACGACCTGCGGCTCGACGAACAGGCTCCGTACGCGGCCCGCCGCCGAGCCTCGCTCTCCGCGCGCTTCCCGGGCGAGCGCCTGGTGATCCCCTCCGGGAACCTCAAGGCCCGTTCGAACGACGACAGCTACCCGTTCCGTCCGTACACGGGCTACGTGCACATGACCGGGGACCAGGCCCGGGACGGTGCTCTCGTCCTCGAACCCCGGGCGGACGGCGGCCATGACGCCTACTGCTACCAGCTGCCGCGGGACAGCAGGGACAACGACGAGTTCTGGACCGGTGCCACGGCGGAGCTGTGGATGGGCCGGCGCCGCTCGCTCGCCGAGTCGGAGCTCGTGCTCGGTCTGCCCTGCCGGGACGTCCGCACGGCGGCCGACGACCTGGCCGCCGCCTCCGGCGCACCGACCCGGATCGTCCGGGGCATCGACCCGGCCCTGGAGGCCGCCGTCACCACCGACGAGGAGCGCGACGACGAGCTCGAAGAGGCGCTGAGCGACCTCCGCCTCGTCAAGGACGACTGGGAGATCGCAGAGCTCCGCAAGGCCGTGGACTCCACGGTTCGCGGATTCACCGACGTGATCGGTGAGCTCTCCGGCGCGATCGCGACGTCCGAGCGGTGGATCGAGGGCACCTTCTTCCGCCGCGCACGCCTTGAGGGCAATGCCCTCGGCTACGGCTCGATCTGCGCCGCGGGCGAGCACGCCACGATCATGCACTGGACGGACAACGACGGTCCGGTGCGCCCGGGGGAGCTGCTCCTGCTCGACGCAGGCGTGGAGACACACACCCTCTACACCGCCGATGTCACCCGCACGCTGCCGATCAGCGGCACCTTCACTCCTCTGCAGCGCAAGGTCTACGACGCGGTGTACGAGGCCCAGGAAGCCGGCATGGCGGCCGTCAAGCCGGGCGCCGCGTACCGGGACTTCCACGAGGCGTCCCAGCGCCACCTGGCGGCACGGCTGGTCGAGTGGGGCTTCATCGAGGGCCCGGCCGACCGTGCGTACGATCTCGGCCTCCAGCGCCGTTTCACGATGGCCGGCACCGGTCACATGCTCGGTCTGGACGTCCACGACTGTGCGCAGGCCCGGAACGAGGAGTACGTCGGCGGCGTGCTGGAGCCGGGCATGGTGCTCACCGTCGAGCCCGGCCTGTACTTCCAGCCGGACGACCTCACCGTGCCCGAGGAGTGGCGCGGCATCGGCGTCC
>NZ_ML123049.1:739533-746296 GCF_003846175.1 Streptomyces sp. ADI95-17
CGCGCCGGGGCGGTGAACGCGTGAGCCGGGCGGACCTCATGCCCAGAGCCGTTCGCCGAGAGTCCCGGCGGATCCGGCACCGGGCAGGACGTAGGCCACGGCCGAGGCCCGGTGCTGGAGGAACGGGTTGAGGGCGTCGCGGTCGGCCAGCCGGTTCTGGACGCGGATGAACTGGGCGGTGTCGCGCATGAAGGCACAGAAGAGGAGGCCGCGGTCGCCCGGCCCGTCGTCGTAGCTGTAACTGCGGCGGAGCATACGGGCACCGCGGTCGAAGCGGGGGCTGGCGAGGCGCACGTGGGCGGTGGCGGGGATGACGTAGGAACCGTCGGGGTTCTTGGCGTAGATGTCCGGCTCGTCGCGCTCGGTGGTGCCGGTGAGGGCGACTCCGTCACGGGCGCGGCGGCCGATCACCCGGTCGCGCCGGCCCTCGGAGAGGGCCGCGAAGCCTTTCACGTCCATGTGGATCCGGCGGTAGACCAGAACGGTGCCGTCCCCGTGGGCTCCGGGCGGGCCCCAGACCCACTGCTCGGCCGCCGCGTGATCGGGGTTGGCGGTGCCGTCCTTGGAACCGAACAGGTTGCGCGGGGTGGTGCCCGGGGGAGTGTGGGGCAGGAAGCCGGACTGGGACCAGCGCGGCACGGCGCCGGCGGTGTGAGCGGCGGTGCCGACGAGTTCGGCGACGACGGCGAGCGTCCAGCGGTCAGCCGCGCTCAGCTGGACCAGGACATCGCCGTTGCTGCGGCGCGGGTCGAGGCGGTCGCCGGGGAACGGCGGTAACTCCGCCAGCGAGGCGGGGACATCGAGGTCCAGTCGGGCGGCGAGGGCGGGGCCGACGCCGACCAGGGAGGTGAGCCGGGTCGTGCCACCGCCTTGTAGCCGTGGGTCCGACGGGGAGTCGGCTGCCGCGGTGGCGAGCGTGCCGCTCAGCGCGGCGAGGACACCGCGAAGAACCTTCCGGTCGGCGGCGGCCGAGGTCCGGGGGAGGTCGAAGGACAACAGGTAAGTCGCCGGTTGCTGGGGCGCCGTGACACCTGCCTGGCGGGCGCCGCGGAAGGGAATCGCGGCCTCGGCCGACGGGGAGCCAGCGGTGGCCCGGCCGGCCGGCCGGTCGCCCCTCGCCAGTTCGTCGGCCGCCGCGCCGGCTCCGGCGGCGAGCACCGCTCCGGCGGCGAGCAGTGCTCGGCGCCGCCCGACACCGGTTGCCGCGGGTCGGGACGGATCCTGCTCATTTCCGTGTCGGGTGGGCATGAGCCTATTGGAGACGATAAAACATCGTCCATGCAAACCCTGTCTGTATTACGCCCGTTGAACCGCTCGACCGTCCCGACAGCGGTGTTCCGGGCGGCGTTGCGTCTGTCGGTACTGGTCGTCCCGCTCGCGCTGGCGGCCACTGGGTGCTCCGGTACGGAGCCGACCCCCGCCGACGCGCGGCATCCGGCGGGGAGTGTGCTGCGCGTCCCGCAGGACTTCCGCTCGGTGCAGCAGGCGGTGGACACCGCTCGCGAGGGCGAGACGGTACTGATCGGCCCCGGCGTGTACCGGGAGAGCGTACGTGTCACCAAGCCCCGCGTGGTACTGCGCGGAACCGACCGCAACAAGGTGGTCTTCGACGGCGGTGTGCGTCTGGCCAACGGCATCACCGTGACCGGCGCGGGCTCGGTGGTGGAGAACCTCACCGTGCACGGCTACCTCGCCAACGGCGTGCTGTTCACCGGCGTCACCGACGAACGGTTGCAGCAGCGCGGCGCCGGCGGCTCCGCCTACGACCCGCTGGACACCACCCGTTTCCCCGCCGTCCGCGGATTCCGCGCGACCCGGGTCACGGCGTACAACAACGGCCTGTACGGCATCTACGCCTTCGACGCGCGCGACGGCGTGATCGAGGACTCCTACGCCTCCGGACACGCCGACTCCGGCATCTACGTCGGCCAGTGCAAGCCCTGCTCCACCGTCGTCCGCGGCAACACCGTGGAGCGCAACGCGGTCGGCATCGAGCTGACCAACGCCTCGGACGGCCTGTCGGTGCTGGGCAATCGCGTCGCCCGCAACCGGGTCGGCGTCACGGTCAACTCCAACGATCTGGAGGCACTCGCCCCGCAGCACGGCGCGGTGATCGCGGGCAATGTGGTGGCCGACAACAACGCCGCCGACACGCCCGAGCAGGCCGACGGGGGCTTCGGTATCGGCATCGGTATCGGCGGCGGCACCGCGAACCGCGTCCAGCGCAACCTGATCCGGGGCAACCGGGCGGCCGGAGTGGTGGTTACCGACCCACCGGGGCACCCGGCAAGCGGCAACCGGGTCGAAGGCAACCGCGCCACCGGCAACGGCATCGACCTCGTACTGGCCTCGGCCGACCCCGGCAACTGTTTCGCGGGCAACCGGCCCGACGCCCAGAGCCCGGACGGACTGGAGGGACGCGCGGGCTGCGGCGCCCGCGACAGGGACGCGCTTCCGACCGGCCGGACCGCTTCGGTGCAGCCGCCGCCCGGCGTCCCGTTCAGCCAGGTGCCGGCCCCACCCGCCCAGCCGTCCATGCCGGACCCGACGGCCCCGGGCAGCCCGGCGACCGGCCTGCCCGGGGCCGTCGACCCGGCCACGTATCCGCTCCCGAAGGACGTGGACGCAGTGCCGCGCCCGCGCTGAGCACGGCGGCGCCGTGGGGCAGGCCGGGGCACACCGGCAACCCGGGTCTCAGCCGGTGCCCCATGGCGCCTCGGGGAGTTTCGCGCGGCCCTCGCGCCCGGAGAACTCCACGGTGGTCGGAGTCCCCAGGCCCGGCATCCGCATCGTCACCCGCCGCAGACCGCCGTCACCGTCGACCCAGTAGGTCAGCGGAGACTGTCCGCCGTCCGAACCCGCTCCTGGCGTGGCGCCCTGGGCGCGCGGCCCGGCGAACCGGTCGTAGCCGCGGCCGTCGATGCGATCACGGCCCAGCCATCGGGCCCCGGACTGGGCGAGCAGCATCGGGTTGTCGGGGCGGTCCGCACCGAGCCCGATCAGCAACTGGAGCCCGGCGTCCAGAGGATCGCTCGTGTAGGAGCGCGAGGACCAGCCCGAGCGCGGGATCTGCTCGGCCTGCTGCCAGGGCGGTCCGCTGTCGTCCTCGGGCACGGGGGCCAGGCCGAGGCCGCCGGCGTCCCAGACGATCAGCCCGTGGTCGAGCTGCCCGGTGACGGGCGGCCCGGAGGCGCCGGAGGACTCGGTGGATGCGGTGACTTGATAGCTCCCCACGGCCCGATGGGCCCGGTAGTCCACGACCCCCTTGACCCGCACCACCACTCCGGCGCCCTCGGCGGCGGTCAGGGTCACCGCCACGGGACTGGCCTGGTACAGATTCAGCCGCGACAGCGCCAGCCTGGACGCCTCCTCCGTCGTCACCGGCCGCTCGGCTGCGGTGGCGGAGCCGTCGGAGTAGCTCCGGTAGGCGGCCAGGCCGCCCACCGCGACGCCGCACGCCGTGATCGCGATCAGTGTTCTCGCCCAGAGGGCCCGACGCGGCGTACGGCCGTCGGTCTTCCTCTTCCGAGCCATGCGGTCCCCTTCTCCCATCGGTCGGTCATGCGGGAGGGCGGGTTCGCGAACCGCTGGTCCGCGAACCCGCCCGAGCCGGCCTGATCCGAGCGAAAGACCCTAGTGGTGCTGGGCCCTTCGCCTGCGCATCAGTACGACCAGTGCCGCACCGAGTCCGGTGAGCGCGGCGCAGCCGGCCAGCGCCAGCTGAACCGCCTGACTCATACCCGTGGACGCCATACCCAAGTGGGAGGTGTGGCCGGGGTTGCCGGGTGCGCCCGGAGTATCCGGCCAATCCGGCTTGTCCGGCTTACCCGGCCACGGCTTCGTCGGTTTCGGTGTCGGCTCGGTGGTATGGAGCCGTCGGTTGACCGCTGTCACCGAGACCCCGTCGTCGAGGTTCTCGGAGGTCAGCACCAGCGGTCCGAACACGGGGTCCTCCGGTGCGGCGTAACCTGCGGGCGGGCTGACCTCCTGCCAGTAGTACGTGCCCGGCGCGCCGGTGCCGCGGCAGATGCCGTTGGTCCGGGTGACGCAGGGCTTGCCGACCTTCGTGTCCGGGTCCTCCCCGGTGGTCTGCAGCTCGTCGGAGCCGTTCGTCTCCTTCCACAGCTGGAATTTCGCGTGGGCCAGCACTCTGCCGTGCTGGTCGTGCTTGACCAGGCGCAGCTCGCCCTCCTGCTGCCGGAAGCCGAAGTCGTAGGTGTGGTCGTTCTCCCCGGGCCCGCCGGTGGTCAGCGCCCGCTCCGGGTAACGCGCGCTGCGCGGCACGATGCCCTTGGAGTCGATGAAGTGGTTGTCGCCGACATCCGCCTCCGTGGGTACCCACTGGTGGAGCGGACCGCCCTCGGCGTAGTCGGCCGGTTTGTCGAGGCGGATGGTGTACTTGGTCCTCGGCCGGAGACCTCCGGTGACATTGGAGTCGTCGAAGTAGTACTCGCCACGCGCCGTCGTCTCGGTCGTTCCCACGAGCTTGCCCGACTCGTCGTACAGGTTGACGGTCGCGCCCACGACCGGGCGTTGGCCCGGGTTCTGGATTCCCTTGCGCTCGGGGTCGTACCAGACCCGGTTGCCGATCTGGAGCGGGGCCTGGTCGCAGAGCACCTCCAGGTCGCCCATCGAGGCGCCCTTGCCGAACGGGGCCACGGCACCCGCCGGGTTGAGGCGCAGGCCGAACTTCGGGTCCTGCGCGCCGTCGCGCTGGAGGAACGACGTGCCGTACCCGAGGGCGGTGTGGTTGGGGTCGAAGGCGGAGACCGCGATGGTGTTCTCGACCTTGGAGAGCGCCATGCCGGCGAACGCCGTGTTGCGGTGGCCACCCCAGCTGGTGTCGAAGAAACGGGTGCCCCGGGGGGAGAGCCCGCAGCCGTTGTTGGTGTCCATCACGTACATGTCGTCCGCCGGGCAGGCCTTGTTCAGGTCACCGCCCGACATGACGACGGCGGCGGAGCCCGGCGTGGGACCGGCCGGCGCGCGGTCGCCGAAGCGGTCGCGGAAGGCCAGCAGCATCGAGCCGTCGGACTCGAAGCCGATCTCGCCCAACTCCGGTTCGGGCTTGGCGATGGTGGAGTTGCCGCACGGACGGCCGTTCTGCGAGTCGGGGTAGGTGCTCGTCCAGGGGAACCAGCCCGCGCCGTCGCACGGGCCACTGCCGACCGTGGACTGTCGCGGGTAGTCCAGCGGCTGGTCCAGCACCGGCTTGCGGAACGCCCCGGTGCCGAGATCGAAGGGCAAGACCACGGCGCGCAGGTCCGAGAGCTTCCCGGTGGACTCGCCGGAGCACACCCCGCCGACGTAGCCGACGCCGTCACGCAGACCGAGACCGAACGGGCGCCAGTCCGCCGCCGCCGGACAGCCCGGATCCGGGATGGTGGCGACGGACCTGGGTGCCGCCGCGGTCGCCACCGTGGCGTCATAGCGGTAGAGCTTTCGGTTGTTGAGGTTGACGACGAACAGGTCCTTGCCGTCCTCGGTGATCTTGATGCCGCCCAGGCTCTCCTTGCCGGGCGCGTCGAGGAAGGCGTCGTCGGTTCCCTGGCCGTGCTCCGTCGTCCCCGCGTCCGGGACGACGGTGAACAGGGTGGTCGACTTCTGCGCACTGTCGGTCACGTAGATACCACCGGCGCCGCCCGGACCGTAGTCCGTGGTGCGCTTGGCGAGCGCCGAGGAGAACACCCGCTTGTCGGCCTTGTTCCATGCGATGCCGAAGAGCGTGCCGGTCTCGGCGTCGGTGGCGACGTTCGTGACGTCGACGTCGACGCCGTCCTGGCCGCGTGCGCTGTAGGGGAAGGAGACCAGCGTGCGCTGGGTCTTGCCCTCGCGCGTGGCGGGCTGACAGGTCGTCATCAGCGGTGCGTTCTTCTGGCAGTAGTCACCCGGACTCCAGAGCCCGGTGGTGTATGCCACGTTCTTCCCGCCGGAGAGGTCGATGAACTCCTCGTTGCTGCTCAACTGGTTGGGCGCACCATCCAGTCCCTGGCGCGAGGCGAAGGCGGGGAACAGCGCTCCCGGCTTCGGATTCACCACCTGCACCCGGTACCTGCCGCCACTGGGCCCGTCCGCCGCCGGGGTGAGCGTCACGGTGCCGTCGGCCGCGGTGACCCCCTCGATGCCGGCCCCGGCATCGTCGGTGAGGGTCACCCTGACGCCCGCGATGCCCGGTTCCAGCGCGGGGGTCCACACTCCGGTGTTGTCCACGGCCCGGATCACCCGGACCGTCACCGCCCCGTCCCCCGCCTGCGAGTGCGCCACGGGCGCAGCGGCTAACGAGCCACTACCGACAGCGAGGGCGAGCGCGGCCAGCGAGCCGACGGTACGGCGACCGGGCACGCCCGGCCTCCGCCGACGCGTCCCGGGCACGGCTCCCTTCACTTCTTCATTCGTTGATTTCATCTCCTGCTCTCAGTGTTCAGAAGGACCTGAGGCCCTGCCAGTGAGGGAATACATAGAGATGCGGAGAACCGCCCCCACAGGGATCTTAGAAGGGCTTTGGGTAAGATCATGGAGGAATGGTGAACTCGTCCGCTGTTGAATCTCCATGTGGTCGCCACCGATCGTGCCGCGGGCGGAATATCGAAAAGGTGAGCGAAATTCGCACTCCTGTCCCATCGGTCACTGCGGCGCCGACGATCTTCCGGTTCCGGGCCGGGACGTCCGCACCGCGGCCGCCGACCTGGCCGCCGCCTCCGGTGCGCCGACCCGGATCGTCCGGGGCGTCGCCCCGTCCCTCGAAGCCGCCGTCACCACCGAA
>NZ_ML123049.1:746540-766532 GCF_003846175.1 Streptomyces sp. ADI95-17
CCACCCCGCGGGAAGGCCCGTGCCGTACTCAGCGGAACGGTGACCGGCGGACGGACAGGATGGCCACGTCGTCGTGCCGGCTGCCGCCTCCGGCGAACGCGCGCGCGTCGTCGTAGAGGGCGGCCGGCAGGTCCGTCGCGGGCAGCGACACACGCTCGGCGAGGCGTTCGGCGACGGGGTAGAACGTGCCGTCGGGCGCGCGGGTCTCGGTCAGTCCGTCGGTGGTCAGCAGCAGTGTCGCGCCGCGCGGGAAGCCGAACCAGCCGACTGTCGCGGGTTCGGCGGCGAGTTCGGCGAGACCGAGCGGGACGCCGGATTCGAGGGCCGGAGTGCTGACGGTGGCGTTGTGCAGCAACTGAGGCAGGACGTGCCCGCAGTTGATGGCCTGCGCCTCGTCGTGCGCGTCGATGTTGACGACGAGTGCCGTGACGAACCGTTCGTCGTCGCCGGTCTGCGTGGCATAGGAGTTGTGCCGTACGACAGAGGCGTCGAGGGAGTCCGCGAGCGCGGTCAGGGTGGGCTCCCGGTGGGCCGCCTCGCGGAAGGCGCCGATGACGGCGAACGCGGCGCCGACCGCGGGCAGGCCCTTGCCCTGCACATCGCCGATCAGGACCCGGGTGCCCCACGGCGAGTGGACGACGTCGTAGATGTCGCCGCCGACGAGCCGGTCCTCCTGCACCGGCTCGTACACCCCGTCGACCAGGACCTCCTCGGTGAGCATGGGCAGCGGGCGCAGGATGTGGCGCTGCATCGCCGCGGCGGTGGAGCGCAGCCGGAGCGTCTCGTGCTCGCGCTGGACACGACGGTGACAGGCGTACACGGAGGCCGCGCCCAGGGCGAGGGTGAGCAGCATCAGGAGGATCCTGTCGAGCCACGACCCGCTGTCATCGTTCTGGACCAGCACCGTGACGGCGACCACGAGCGTGGTCCACGCGGCCACGAACTCCGTCTGGCGCACGGTGCACAGCGCCGACGCCGTACCGGGCAGGAACACGAAGAGCCCGAGCAGCCACACCGGAGACCCGGACAGGGAACCGAGGAGCAGCACCAGGACGGTCAAGGACACCACGCCGATCACCACCTCGGCGTTGCGCGGTGGCTCGATGGCGTCGTAGGGACGTGCGAGGCTCTTCGGCTGTTTACGGGGCACGGGACCTCCCGGGCAGGCGGTGTACTCCCCGTACGTTATGCAGGTCCGGCCGTCGGCCGACCGCGCCCCGCCGGGCGACGGCCCCCGTGCCGGGCCGGCCGGGCGGCCAGGACCGTGACGGTGCCCGGCACGGAGGTCCCTGGCGGGACGCGCGGCAGACAGCGGACAATGGTGGCATTCCGGCGTGGGGTAAGGTCCACCCGATCCGCGCCGAGGCCGGACCCGGCGGCCGTTCGAAGGGGAGCTGGATGCTGCAGGCACTGGGGCTGGGCCCGGCCGAAGAGAGCATCTACACGGCACTGCTGGCCCGCCCGACAGCCTCCGCGGAGGAACTCGCCGGGCAGAGCGGACTCGGGAGGGCCGAGACCGACCGCGTCCTGCGCGAGCTGGTGACACGTGGCCTGGTGGCGGTCGCCGCCGATTCCGGGAGCGGGGCACCCGGCCCGGCCGACCGCGCGTCCGGCCACCGGCCCGCCCGGTACCGGCTCACACCTCCTTCGGTGGCCCTGGCCCCGTTCCTCGTCGAGCAGCGCAACGCACTGCACCGGGCCGAAGCGGCGTTCTCGATGCTGACCGAGCAGTACCGCAGTACCGCCGCACACCCCGCGGGCAGCGTCGTGGAGGTGGTCGTCGGCGTGGAGCAGGTCGCCCACCGGTTCCACCAACTGCAGCGCGGTGCCCAGGAGGAGCTGCTGGTCTTCCTCACCGGCGATCCCATCGCGGTGCCTCGCGAGGACACCGGCATGTCGGAGAGCTCCGCACTGGACCGCGGCGTCGACTTCCGGGTGGTGGCTGCCAGGAGCTATCTCGACGGTCCCGACATGGCGAAGGAGGTGAGGGAGGGCATCACGGCGGGCCTCGAACTGCGCCTGGTCGACTCGCTGCCACTGAAGATGGTGGTGTCGGACCGGGAACGCGCCATGGTGCCACTGGACATGGCGGACTGCGGCGGAGAGCCGAGCGCCATCGTGGTGCACCGCAGCGGCCTGCTGACCGCCCTGGTCCATCTCTTCGAGAAGGAATGGGCCCAGGCCCGGCCGCTCTACACCACCGCCACGGGTGTGCACGCGGAACCTCCGGCCGAGCAGCACCCGACCGAGGGGGAGCTGGAGGTCCTCGCCCTGCTGCTGGCAGGGATCTCCGACCGGCGGGCCGCCTCCCAACTCGGCGTCTCCATACGGACCGTGGAGCGAAGGACGCGCCGTCTGATGGACCTCGCCGGAGCGGATTCACGCCTCCAGCTCGGATGGCACGCCGCACGCGCGGGCTGGCTCTGACCTCCGGCCGTCCCCTCCCGGAGAAGATCATCCGGGCGAATCCATTCGACGCACATGAGCGTGTGACGGAAAACCGACATGCGGGCAACCCGTCACGCGCGGCCCCCCTACACGATCCGCATGTCTGCCAGGCTGCACCGGCAGCACGGCAGGTTCACGGTTTCGAGTGGGGAGATTCATGCGCTCCATAACGCGTATGGCCTTGGGCGCGGCGACCGCCGCCGCCCTGGCCGTCACAGGGGTCACGCCTTCCGGGGCGGCGGACGCGCCGTCCGGCGGCGCCGAGGGGAAGAGGCCCATCGTCGGCGGCAAGGCCGCGGCGAAGGGCGGCAAGCAGACGACGGTCACGCTCGTCACCGGCGACAAGGTGCTGGTGACCACCGACCCGTCGGGCCGCAGCTCCGCGGCCGTGCTGCCCCGCGAGGACGGCACGCAGCCCATGGTCCAGACCTACCAGCTGGGCAAGGACCTCTACGTCCACCCCGAAGGTGCCTCCCGGGCGATCGCCGAGGGCCGGGTCGACGAGCAGCTGTTCAACGTCACCGGGCTCATCCGCCAGGGCTACGACGACGCGCACACCGACTCGCTGCCACTCATCGCCACCTACCGCAACGGCGTGGACGTCGCGAAGAGTGCTCCGCCGGCCCCTCGCGGGTCCGAGCGGGGCCTGAGCCTCCCGGCTGTGGACGGCGTCGCGCTCAAGGCGGGCAAGGACACCGCCGCCACGTTCTGGCGGGACATCACCGACACCCGCTCACGTGCTGCCTCCACGCTGAAGAAGCTGTGGCTGGACGGCAAGGTCGAGGGCACCCTGGACCGGTCCACCGCGCAGGTGCACGCCCCGGAGGCATGGAAGGCCGGCTACGACGGCAAGGGCACCAAGGTCGCCGTGCTGGACACGGGCGTGGACGCCGAGCACCCGGACCTGGTGGACCGGGTCGCCGCGGCCAAGAACTTCACGGACTCCCGGGACACCGACGACCGGGTGGGCCACGGCACCCACACCGCCTCCACGGTCGGCGGGTCCGGAGCGGCCAGTGACGGCCGCAAGAAGGGCGTCGCCCCCGGCGCTTCCCTGCTCATCGGCAAGGTCCTCAACGACGGGGGATCCGGCCTGGACTCCTGGATCATCGCGGGCATGCAGTGGGCCGTCGACCAGAAGGCCGACGTCGTCTCCATGAGCCTGGGCAACCCCACGATCGGCGACTGCAACGACCCGATGGCCCAGGCCACGCAGCAGCTCTCGCAGAACAGCCACACCCTGTTCGTCGTCGCCGCCGGCAACGCCGGCTCGGCCACCGAGACCGTCTCCTCGCCCGGCTGTGTGCCCGGTGTGCTGACCGTCGGTGCCGTCGACCGCGACGACACCACCGCGTGGTTCTCCAGCCGCGGCCCGGTGGCCGTGACCCACACCCTCAAGCCCGAGATCGCCGCCCCCGGCGTCGACATCTCGGCGGCCAGCGCGGGCGGCCGGGGCGTCTACGCCTACCGGACGATGTCCGGCACCTCCATGGCCACCCCGCACGTCGCGGGCGCCGCGGCCGTCGTCCGCCAGGCCCACCCCGACTGGACCGCGCAGCAGATCAAGGCCGCCCTGGTCTCCTCCGCCCGCACCGGTGGCAAGGTCGCCGGAGCCGACCAGACCGGGGGCGGCGTCCTCGACGTGATCGGTGCGGTCGACCAGAAGGTGCTCTCCGCGCCCGCCGTCCAGGCCGGCGACTACAACTGGCCGCAGGACGCCTCGGACCGCACCACTGTCACGGTGCCCTTCACCAACACCGGCAAGAGCGACCTCACCCTGAACCTGAAGCTCAGCGGTGTGCACGGCAACGACGGCAGCGATGTCCGCTCCGGCATCGTCAAGCTGGAGCAGGGCAGGGTGAAGGTCCCCGCGGGGGCCACCGCCCAGGTGCCGCTGCGGATCGACCCCACCGCCCGTCTGACGGACTCCCAGTACGGTGCGGTCACCGGCCGGATCCTGGCCACCGGCGACGACGTGCACGTCTCCGTGCCCGTCACGCTCCAGGTCCAGCCGGAGACGGTCACGCTCCGGGTCAAGGTCATCGACCGCAACGGCAAGCCCGCGGCCGGCCCCTCCTCCCTGGACCTGGTCAGCCTCGACACCGACAAGGGCGAGCGCCGCAGCAACAACGGCGCGACCGACCAGACGTACCGGGTGCGCCCGGGCGACTACGCACTCAGCAGCTTCGTGGCGACGTACGACGCGAGCAACGTGGCCGAGTCGGTCGGCTACCTCGCGAAGCCGCAGCTGCGGATCACCGGTGACACCACCGTCGTCCTCGACGCCCGCCGGGCCCACCGGCTGAGCCTGCGCACCGACCGCCCCTCGACGGTGGACAACACCACGCTCAGCTACTCCCGCACATGGGACGACACCTGGCTGATGTCCGGATCGCTCATGGCCGGCACCGCCATCCAGAAGTTCTACGCGGATGTCGACGGGCGTGCCGGAAAGGGCACCTTCGAGTTCCGTCCCACCTGGCGCGCGAGCGGCTCCGAGGGCGGTTCGCCCTACGTCTACAACCTGTCCTTCCCGACCCGCGGTCCGCTGCACTCCGACCAGGTCTACCGGCCCAAGGACTCCAGGCTGGCCCAGGTCACCGAGAAGTGGAACGCCATGGGCAAGGAGGGCGACTACATCGACGCGATGTTCCTCCACCCCTCCGGGAGCAGCGACAGCTACGTGTCAGTGAGCCCGTTCGGCTCCGTCCACGTGCCCGTCACCCGCACCGCCTACTACACGACCGGCGGCGACGGCTGGTCCCACGGCGCGATGACCAGCTTCCCGTTCGCCGCGTTCATGGGTGACCGACTGCGCACCTACCAGGCCGGACAGCGGAGCGCCGAGGAGTGGTACGGCGGCCCCCTGCGGCCGGCCGCACCGCGCGACGCCGACGGCGAGCTGATGCTGAACGCCGAGCGGCAGGGCAACCTGATGGGCTTCCAGAACGCCCTCTGGGTCGACGGCTCCGGCGACCACTGGTCCTACGGCGGATCGTTCGGCGACCTCGGCAACCTGGTGCTGAAGCGCAACGGTGAGCAGATCGCCACCGACACCTACCCGTACGGCGTGTTCGAGGTACCGGACGAGGACTCCGCGTACGAGCTCACCCAGAACCTGGAGAAGATCGACACCTCGGACCGGAACTGGCTGCGCTCCACCGCCGTCACAACCACCTGGAGCTTCCGCTCCCACCTGGAGCCCGACGTCTACTCGCGCGGCCTGCCGATCCTCTCCCCGGCGTACGACGTGCCGGTGGACGGCCTGAACACCCTGCCCGCGCGGGGCGGCATCAAGGTCGGCCTGTCGGCCGAGGGCCACGCCGGGTACACGCCGGGCGCCATCAAGGCGGCCACGTTCTCCTACTCCTACGACGGCGGCACCACCTGGACCCAGGCGCCGACCGGGCAGCGGAACGGGGACTGGACGGCCGTCCTCGACCTCACCGGAGCCTCCGGCAAGCAGGTCATGACGAAGGCCACCCTCACGGACACCAACGGCAACGCGGTCACCCAGACCATCACCCGCGCCTACGACGTCCGCTGACCACCTGATCCGACCGGGCGGGCCTCCCACAGCGGGAGGCCCGCCCGGAGGCCGTGCCGGAGAAGCACCGGATTCGCCGGGGCCGGAACCCCCTCGCGCCGGGAGCGTCCGTCAGCCGGCGCCTCCCGCCGCCGGCGGATCGAGTTCCCTGCGCCGCCGGCTGATGGAGTCGGGGTCCCAGTCCGGCCGGGGAACGGATGCCAGCAGCAGCTGTGTGTACGGGTGTCCGGGGTCGGAGAGCAGCTCCGCGACGGGGCGGTGTTCCATGGTGCGGCCCCGGAACAGGACGAGCGCCTCGTCGCACACGTACCGCACGACGGCCAGGTCGTGGCTGACGAAGACCAGGCCGATGCCGGTGTCGCGGCGGATGTCCGACAGGAGGTTGAGTACCTGGGCCTGGACCGAGACATCGAGCGCGGACACCGCCTCGTCCAGTACGAGCACCGCGGGTTCGACCGCCAGCGCGCGTGCGATGGCGGCGCGTTGACGCTGTCCGCCGGAGAGTCTGCGCGGCAGGGCCGCCGCCTCCCGTTCCCCGAGGCCCACCTGGGCGAGGAGTTCCCGCATCCGGGCGGCCCGGGCGGCGGGGTCGGCGAGACCGTGCAGACGCAGCGCTCCGTCGATGGTGGCGCCGATGGTGACCCGCGCGTCCAGCGAGAGGTACGGGTCCTGGAAGACGATCTGCACCGCCTTGGCCCGGGCGAGCCGGGCCGCCCTGCCGCGTACGGTCGGGGCCAGTGGTTCACCCTGGACGAGGATCTGGCCGGCGTCGGGGCGTTCGAGGCCGATCAGCATCCGGGCCGTGGTCGTCTTGCCGGAGCCAGACTCTCCCACGATGCCGAGGGCGCCGCCGGCCCGCAGTGAGAACGACAGGCCGTCGACGGCGACGACCTCCGTCTTTCCCGTCCGGTAGGTCTTGCGCAGCCCGCTGACCCGGAGCAGTGTGCGGGCGCTGTTCTCGACGGTCAACTGCCCTCCCTTGTGGCGGTGTTGTCCATGGAGGTGAGTGACTCCTCCGCGAGGTGGCAGGCGACCAGCGCCTCGCCGTGCCGCTCCAGCCGCGGCACTGTCCGGTCGCAGACCCCGGGCCGGGCCGAGCGGCAGCGCGCCGCGAAGGAGCAGCCGGGCGCCGAGTCGAGCAGCCCCATGGGGGAACCCGGGATCGGGACGAGCCGGGCGGGCGGTCCGTCCGGGGCCCGCAGGGGCGGCGACGAGCCGAGCAGGCCCGCGGTGTAGGGGTGGCGGGGTGTCCCGAAGAGCTGTGCGGTGGGAGCGGACTCGACGATCCGGCCGGCGTACATCACGTAGATGCGGTCGCAGACCGCGGCCGCGAGTTCGATGTCGTGCGTGATGAGGAGCATGCCCAGGTCGCGTTCGCGCTGCAGCCGCCCGAGGACGGCCATGATCTCGGCCTGGGTGGAGACGTCGAGCGCGGTGGTGGGTTCGTCGCAGAGCAGCAGCCTGGGCCCGGCGGTGAGCGCTCCGGCGATCATGACGCGTTGCAGCATGCCGCCGGAGAGCTCGTACGGGTACTGCCGCAAGTGCCGCTCGGGGTCGGGGAGTCCGACCGCGGCGAGCAGTTCGGCGGCGCGGGCGTTGGCGCGGCCCTTGTCCCAGCCGTTGCTGACGCGCAGCGACTCGGTGAGGAAGTCGCCGATGCGGCGGACCGGGTTGATGCCTGCCCGGGGGTCCTGGAAGATCATCGACGCCGTGCCGGTACGGATCGACCGCAGGGCCGCCGGGCCGGCGCCCACCACCTCCGTTCCGTCGACGCGCACATGGCCGTCGATGTCGGCCCCGGTGGGGAACAGCCCGAGGGCCGACCGTGCGGTGACCGACTTCCCGGAACCGGATTCGCCCACCAGCGCGACGATCTCACCCGCCGACACGGTCAGGTCGATGCCGTCGAGCACCGGCCGGGCCATGCCGGGCAGGGCGATGCTCAGGTTCTCGTACTCCAGCAGCGCCATCAGGTCTTCCTCCCTGCGAGCCGGTCGCCGACGTTCTCCCCGACGATGTTGAAGGCGACGACGACCACCACGACGGCGACGGCGGGCACGACCGCGGACAGCGGCTCGCCGCGCAGGACGGCGGCCTGGGACTGGTTGATCATGGCGCCCCAGTCCGGTGTCGGCGCCTGCACGCCCAGGCCCAGGAAGGACAGGGCGGCGAGGTCGAGCAGCGCGTAGCCGAAGTTGACGGTGGACTGGGCGAGCACGGTCGGGCCGATGTTCGGGAGCAGCCTGCGGACGGCGACGTAGAGGGCGGAGTGCCCCTGCACGCGGTAGGCCGCGATGTACGGCCTGGCCTGCTCCTGCATCGCGAGGCCGCGCACCAGGCGTGCGGTGTACGGCATGTAGGCCACGGACATGGCGATCACCGGCGCCGTCATCCCCTTGCCGAAGACCGCCACCGCGAGAATCGCGACGAGCAGCGCCGGGAAGGCGAAGACGACATCGAGCAGCCGCCCGATCACGGTGTCGGCCCAGCCGCCCCGCCATGCGGAGAACAGGCCGATGGCGATGCCGGCGACGGTCGAGACCAGTACCACCAGCAGCGGTCCGACCAGACTCGTACGGCTTCCTTCGATCAGGGCCGAGAAGGTGTCGTGCCCGCCCTGGTCGGTGCCCAGCCAGTGGTCGGCGCTCGGGCCGACGAGCCCCGTGCCCAGCTCTCCGTACGTCGGGTCCTGCGGTGACAGCCACGGTGCGAACACCGCGACCAGCACGAACAGGAGGAGAAGGCCCAGGCACAGGTTCTCCAGCCGGCTGCCGCCCATGGAGCGCAGCTTCGCGACCGGTCCGCGGGTCAGTCCCGCCATCGGGGCGCTCATCGTGCACTCCCCGCTGCCGCCACCCGCGGATCGATCAGCGGATGCACCAGGTCCACCAGGAAGTTGACCACGACGAACGCGGCCACCACGAGCAGCACGATCGCCTGCACCACCTGGAAGTCCATCTGGTTGACCGAGGTCACCAGCAGGGATCCCACGCCCGACATGCCGAACGCGGTCTCCACGATCGAGGTGCTCACCAGCATTCCGGAGACGAGGAGCGCGGAGACGGTGACGATCGGGCCGAGGGCGTTGCGCAGTACGTGCCGCCGGATCACGGTCCACCGCGGGGTGCCGCGACTGACCGCGACCTCGACGTGCTCACGGCCCAGTTCCTCCAGCATCGACGAGCGGGTCACCCGGGTGACCATCGCCATGAACGTGACGGACAGGGCGATCGCCGGCAGTACGACGTGGTGCAGCCGGTCGAGAACGCCGGTGCCGTTGCCGATGGTCGGGAACCAGCCCAGCTTCACGCCGAACAGCGACCGCAACAGCAGTGCGGCGACGAAGGCGGGGGCCGCTGCCCCCACCGTCACCAGCAGCATCAGCATCGAGTCGGTGCGGGTGCCGCGGCGCAGCGCGCCGACGATGCCGGCCGCGACACCGACCACCGCGATCAGCAGGGCGGAGGCGGCGATCAGCAGCAGGGTGGACGGCAGCCGCGACCAGATGACCGAGCCGACGTCCTGGTGGAAGACGTAGGAGCGGCCGAAGTCGCCGTGCAGCACGCCGCCCAGCCAGTCCCAGTACCGGACGAAGAACGGCTCGTCGAAGCCGTACCTGTGGCGGATCTGGGCGAGTTCGTCGGGGCCGGCGCTGCGCCCGCGCACCAGGAAGCTCGCCGGGTCGCCGGGCGCCAGGTACAGCGAGGAGAACACCAGGAAGGAGGTGACCAGCAAGGTCGCCGCCATCCCGGCCAGGCGGCTCAGGACCCCGAGCGCCCGGGTGGTCGTACGGCTCACTTCTTGGCCCCGATCTCGGCGGCCCACGGGTAGTAGAGGTAGGCGACCGACGGCCGGACGCCGGTGATCCGGTTGCCGAGGAAGACGCTCGTGGGCTGTGTGTACAGGGGCAGCCAGGGCAGCTCCCGCAGGGCGACCTTCTGCGCCTTCGCGCTCGCCGCGGCCCGCGCGGCCGGGTCGTAGGTGCCTGCGGCGTCCTCGATCGCCCGGTCGAACTCCTTGTTCGACCAGCCGCCGTAGTTGGTGAACATGCCGGTCTCCAGGGAGCCGTACACATCCAGCGGGTCGGTGATCGACGTGTACCAGAAGGTCAGGAAGAGGTCGACTCCCTTGCGGGCGGCGGCGTCGGTGAAGAGCGTCGAGTACTTCTCCGGCGACAGCGTCTCGATCCTGGGGTCGAGGCCGATTGCCCTGGCGGCCTGCTCGACGGCCTGCGCGACGATCGTGGTCTGCGAGTCGAGGGGGCTGGTCGCGATGACGATCCGCTCCCCCTTCACCCCGGCCTTCTCCGCGATCTCCTTGGCCTTCGCCGGGTCGTACGGGTAGCGCGGCGCGTCCTTGATGATGGCCTTGCGGTCCGCGGGGGGCGCCTGGTCCCACATGTTGTCGGTGACGAGGGAGTCGGCGACCTCGCCCGTCCCGCCGACGCCGGCCTTGACGATGCCCTTGCGGTCGATGGCCATGAGCAGGGCCTTGCGCACCTCGGTGTCACCGAGCGGGCCCTTGAGATTGCTGACGATCTCCTCGGCGACGGTGCTGTTGACGCCGTAGTAGAGCTTGCCGGCCGTGGACGAGCCGAGCTGGTCGTAGGCGTCGGCCGGGACCATCCAGCCACCGTCCACCTCACCGCTCTGGAAGGCGTTGACGCGGGTCGTCGCGTCGCTCAGGAACACGAACTTGACCTGGCCCGCCTTGGGCTTCAGGTCGGTGTTCCAGTAGCCGTCGAACTTCTTCAGGGTGAGCGACTGGCCCGAGGCCCAGGACCCGAACGAGAACGGGCCCGTGCAGTTCACCCCGCCCTTGGGACTGCCGTAGTCCTTGCCCGCCCTGGCCAGCGTCGCGGCCGACTCGATGGTTCCCGAGCTGGTGGCCATCTCCTGGTTGAAGACCGCGTCCGGCTTCGTCAGCTTGACGGTCACCTCCAGCGGCCCGGTCATGTCGATCGACTTCACGTTGCGGAACGTGTTCTCCCACGCGCTGCCCACGGCGGGGTCCATGTGGCGGCGCAGCGAGGCGACGACGTCCTTCGCGGTGAGGACCGTCCCGTCGTGGAAGCGGACGCCCGGACGGATCTTGTAGACCCAGGTGGTGGGAGTCGGATTGGTGAACGAGGACGCCAGGTTCGGCGACGTGGTCAGGTCCGGGTTCCAGCGCAGCAGGCTCTCGCAGACGTTGGCGAGGATCTGGTTCGGCGGGTAGTCGTAGGCGTAGGCGTAGTCGAGCGAGGAGGGCTCGGCGTAGATCGACCAGGTGAAGGAGTCGATGTCGCCCGCGGCGGCGGGCGTCTGCCCGGTCAGCTTGTACGACGTGCCGGCGTCGGCGTTCTTGTCCGGGTTCGCCGTGCCGCTGCACGCACTGGTGATGAGAACGGCGCTCGCCGCGAGGAGCGTCCCCGCCACGCGGCGCACCGCCCGTATCCGTGTCGGCCGTCTGGATCCTGCACTCTGCGTTGGCACTGTCTGTCTCCGTCCGGGGTGGGCTCGATGAAGCGCGTGGGGGTTGTGTCAGTCGGTCGACGCAGTGGGCGCGGTCGTGTCCGCGTCGAACACGAGACGGCCCTCGACGTACGTCCGGCGCACCCGGACGTCGCCGATCTCGTCGGCGGGGCGCGTGAACGGGTCACGGTCGAGGACGACGAGGTCCGCGTACTTGCCCACCTCGACCGTGCCGGTCACGTCGTCGAGGTGGTTCACCCAGGCGGTGCCCGCGGTGTACGCGGTGAGCGCCTCGGCCAGGGTCAGTGCCTGTTCGGGGTAGAACGGCGGATACGTCTCGCCCTCGGGGAGTTCCTGGGCGGGGGCGGCACGGTTGACCGCGACATGGATGCCCCACAGCGGGTCGGGGCTGCTCACCGACCAGTCGCTGCCGGCGGCGAGGTGGGCGCCGGCACGGCGCAGATCCCCGAAGGGGTACTGCTGGGCGGCGCGTTCGGCCCCGAGGAAGGGGATGGTCAGCTCGTCCATCTGGGGTTCGTGGGCGGCCCACAGCGGCTGGATGTTCGCGGCGACGCCCAGTTCCGCGAAACGCGCGATGTCATCGGGGTGGACGACCTGGAGGTGGGCCAGGTGGTGCCGGTGGTCGTTGGCGCCGTTGGCCGCACGGGCCTCGCCGAGCGCGTCGAGTGCCTCGCGCACGGCACGGTCGCCGAGCGCGTGGAAGTGGACCTGGAAGCCGGAGCGGTCGAGCGCGCACACCGCTTCCTTCAGCAGTCCGGGCTCGACGAAGCTCAGGCCGGAGTTGCCGGTCGAGCAGCCGCAGCCGTCCAGATAGGGCTCCAGCATCCCGGCGGTGAAGTTCTCCGCGACGCCGTCCTGCATGATCTTGATGCTGGTGGCCGCGAAACGGCCCGCCTGCCCGATGCGGCGGCGCTCCTCCAGCTCCGGAAGCTGCTCCATTCCGCGGTTCCGGTCCCACCACAGGGCGCCGACGACCCGGGCGAGCAGCGAGCCTTCGCGGGCCGCACGCAGGTAGACGGGCAGGTTGTCCGGGTAGCCGTGGAACGAGCCGATCATGGCGTCCTGCCACCCGGTCACCCCGAGCGAGAACAGGTACTCCTGCGCGGCGAGCAGCCCGGCGTACGTCTCGTCCTCGGTCGCGACCGGAACATGACGGGCCACCAGCTCCACCGCGCCCTCGTGCAGGGTGCCGGCCGGGGTGCCGTCCGCCTCCCGCTCGATCCGGCCGTCGGCCGGGTCGGAGGTGTGCCGGTCGACACCGGCGATCTCCAGCGCGCGGGTGTTGACCCAGGCGCCGTGGCCGTCGCAGTTCACGAGCAGCACGGGCCGGTCGGGTACCACCGCGTCGAGCATGGAGCGCGTCGGCGTGCCGCCCGGGAAGCAGTCCATCGACCAGCCGCCGCCACGGATCCAGGTCACGTCCGGGTGGTCCTCGGCGTACCGGGCCACCACGTCGAGACAGCCCTCGGCGGTGGTCTGCGCGCTCTGGTCGCAGCCGAGCATCTGGGTGCCACCCATCACGGGGTGGATGTGCGCGTCCTGGAATCCGGGGACGAGCAGGCCGCCCTCCAGGTCGACGACCTCGGTACCGGCACCGGTCAGCGCGCGCACCGTACCCACGTCGGCGACGGCGATGATCCGGCCGCCCGCGACGGCGACGGCGGCGTCCACCGGGACGGGGCCCGCCCCGGTGAAGACCCGGCCCCCGACGAAGACGGTGTCGGCCCGTTCGCTGCTGTGCGCCATCGATTCAACCTCCAGCAGGGCGGAATGAACCCGCCCGACGTGTTCGTTGAGGAGGAGTGAACGACAGCGCAACGATGCTGTCAACATCGTTGCGCTCACTGGATTCCGAACCGATACACTGGCCGCACCATGCCGAAGTCACCTGCCACCAAGGCCCGGAGCAAGCGCGCCGGCAGTCAGCTCACGCCCGGCGCGATCATCGACGCGAGCCTGCGCATCGCCGCCCGCGGAAGCGAGGACGCCTTCACCGTCCGGCGCCTGGGCGAGGAACTCGGGGCGGATCCGACCGCGATCTACCGGCACTTCCGCGACAAGGACGAGCTGCTGCTGTCGGTCGCCGACCACATGCTCGGCGAGGCGCTCGACGCCATCCCCGACGGCCTCGACTGGAAGGCCCGCATCCGGGCACTCGCCGACGCCTCCCTCGCGGTCGCCCTCAAGTACCCGGTGGTGGGCTCCGCCATGGCGAGCCGGACCACGCGCCGCTCCAACGAGTTCCGGGTCGTCGAACTCATCCTCGGCGCCGTCCGGGAGGCCGGCCTGGAGGGATCCGAGGCCGCCGTCCACTACCGCATGATCGGGGACACCCTCCTCGCGTACGTGGGTCAGCAGGCCGCCTTCCTGCTGTTCGACGCGGACGCCCGCGCGGCCGACAACTCCGCGTGGAACCGCGAGTACCGGCTGGTCGACCCGCAGCGCTTCCCCCACATCACCGGCCTCAGCGGCGAACTCGCCGAGGTGACGGACGAGCAGATCTTCGACGCCACGGTCGAGGCCCTGATCTCGGCCGTCGAGAAGCGCGCCGCGACTCCCCGGGACGCGTGAAGACCGGTTCGAGCCGGGCGAGCGCCGCCCGGGCGCATCCGGCGACCTGCGGGTCCGCCGCTGCGCCGAACGGTGCGGACGGGGTGAGGTCCGCCGCACGGCTGCCGCCCGCGTAGACCGTCGGGATGCCGCGCCGGATCTCGTACGGAGAGACAGGCGATGCTGCCACCGGGCCGCCCGGAAGCTGTGACCGGGGCGGCCCCGCAAGACAAGGGAGGCGGCCCCCCAGGAGCAGGGCCAGAAACCGCTGGGTTCCCCCCAGCGACGTGCGATCCCGTGGGATATGGGAGCGTGAGCGGGTGAGTGAGACGACGACTGAAACCCTGCAATACCGCTTTGACGGGCCGGAAGACGCACCGATCCTGGTCCTGGGCCCCTCCCTCGGCACCTCGTGGCACATGTGGGACCGGCAGATACCGGAGCTCACCCAGCACTGGCGGGTCTTCCGCTACGACCTCCCCGGCCACGGCGGCGCCCCCGCCCACCCCGCCACCGCCGTCGCCGACCTCTCCGACCGGCTGCTCGCCACTCTCGACGGCGTGGGCGTCCAGCGCTTCGGTTACGCGGGCTGCTCCATCGGCGGCGCGATCGGCGCCGATCTCGCGCTGCGCCACCCGCAGCGGGTCGCCTCGCTGGCCCTGGTCGCGGCCTCGCCCCGGTTCGGCAGCGCCGACGAGTTCCGCCAGCGCGGGGTGGTCGTCCGCACCAACGGTCTGGAGCCGATGGCCCGCACCGCACCCGAGCGCTGGTTCACCCCCGGCTTCGCCGCCGCCCAGCCGGCCATCGTCGACTGGGCCGTGCAGATGGTGCGGACCACCGACCCGGGCTGCTACATCGCCGCCTGCGAGGCCCTCGCCGCATTCGACGTCCGCGGCGAACTCGGCCGCATCGGCGCCCCGACCCTGGTCCTGGTCGGTGCCGAGGACCGGGTCACCGGACCGGGCGACGCCCGCGTCCTGGTCGCCGGCATACCGGACGCCCGCCTCGCCCTCGTACCCGGCGCCTCCCATCTCGCCCCGGTCGAGCAGCCCGGCGCCGTCACCGATCTGCTGCTCACCCACTTCTCCTCGGCCTGGCAGGACACCCTCGCCGCCATCCCCGCCCCGGCCGTCACCCCACAGCTCTCCGCACCCGTGCTTCCCGTCGCGGAGATCACCGCTGCCACTCCGCAGCCCGACCCGGGGCCCGCCGGACGCCCCGACCCGCACGAGCGCGGCATGAAGGTGCGCCGTGAGGTGCTGGGCGATGCCCACGTGGACCAGGTGATGGCCGCCTGCGACGACTTCACCGAGGACTTCCAGGAGCTGGTCACCCGCTACGCCTGGGGCGAGGTGTGGACCCGGGAGGGCCTGGACCGCCGGACCCGCAGCTGTGTCACGCTCACCGCGCTGATCGCCTCCGGCCGCATGGAGGGCCTGGCGGCGCACGTCCGGGCCGCGCTGCGCAACGGCCTCACCCCGGCCGAGATCAAGGAGGTGCTCATGCAGACCGCCGTGTACTGCGGGGTGCCCGCCGCCGACGCCGCCTTCTCCGTCGCCCGGACCGTGATTCAGGAAGAAACGCGGCCCCGGCCGTAGCAGGATGGGGCCCATGGACGCCGTGAACCCCATGCACCTGACACTGACCAAGAAGACGCACTCCTGCATCCGTCTGGAGAAGGACGGGCGGACGCTCGCCATCGACCCGGGCGGCTTCTCCGAACAGGACGCCGCGGTCGGCGCCGACGCGATCCTGGTGACGCACGAGCACCCCGACCACTTCGACGAGGGGCGGCTGCGCGCGGCCCTGGACGCCGACCCGGCCGCCGAGATCTGGACCCTGCGCAGCGTCGCGGACCGGCTCGCCGCGGCCTTCCCCGGCCGCGTGCACACCGTCGGAAACGGCGACACCTTCACCGCGGCGGGCTTCGACGTACAGGTGCACGGCGAACTGCACGCGGTGATCCACCCGGACATCCCGAGGATCACCAACATCGGCTTCCTGGTGGACGGTTCGCTCTTCCACCCGGGCGACGCGCTCACCGTCCCCGACCACCCGGTGGACACCCTGATGCTCCCGGTGATGGCCCCCTGGAACAAGATCTCCGAAGTCATCGACTACGTGCGCGAGGTGAAGCCGCGGCGCGCCATCGACATCCACGACGCGCTGCTCACCGATCTCGCCCGCCCGATCTACGACAACCAGATCGGCAGCCTCGGCGGCACCGACCACGGCCGGCTGGCCCCGGGGGACTCGACCGGGTTGTGACCGGCGCCGGTCCGGCGACTGTCAGCGGCAGCCGCTAGGTTTACGTACATGCGCATCGCCACCTGGAACGTCAATTCGATCACCGCCCGGCTCCCGAGGCTGCTGGCCTGGCTGGAGGGCACCGGCACGGATGTGCTGTGCATCCAGGAGACCAAGTGCACCGCCGAACAGTTCCCGGCGGACGCGCTCCGGGAGCTCGGCTACGAGTCCGCGGTCAACGCCACCGGGCGGTGGAACGGCGTGGCGCTGGTCTCCCGCGTCGGCCTGTCCGACGTCGTCACGGGGCTGCCGGACGGCCCGGACTACGAGGGCGCGCAGGAGCCGCGGGCGATCTCCGCGACCTGCGGCCCGGTCCGCGTCTGGTCGGTCTACGTGCCCAACGGCCGCGAGGTCGAGCACGCGCACTACGCGTACAAGCTGCGCTGGTTCGAGGCCCTCCAGAAGGCCGTCGCGGCGGACGCCGCGGGCTCGCAGCCGTTCGCGGTGCTGGGCGACTTCAACGTGGCCCCGACCGACGAGGACGTCTGGGACCCGGCCCTGTTCGAGGGCGCCACGCATGTCACCCCCGCCGAGCGCGCCGCCCTCGCCGCGCTGCGCGAGGAGGGGCTGGCGGACGTCATGCCGCGCCCGCTCAAGTACGACCGCCCGTACACCTTCTGGGACTACCGGGAGCTGCGCTTCCCGAAGAACAAGGGCATGCGGATCGACCTGGTCTACGGCAACGCCCCCTTCGTCGCGGCGGTCGGGGACAGCTATGTGGACCGCGAGGAGCGCAAGGGCAAGGGCGCGTCCGACCACGCCCCGGTGGTCGTGGACCTCAACCTCTGAGGACCGGTTGTCAGTGGTGGCCGCTAGCGTGGTTCCTGTCCTTATCCCGCTTGCTGGCTGCTTGCAGTGACCAGGACAGCCCCGCCCGTTCAGCGCCGGGCGGGGCTCCAATGCCTGCCGCCGGTCAGACGGTGGCGACGCGGCGCATCCGCAGTGACGCCCCGGCGGTGCCCAGTGCCAGGACCATCAGCAGGGCGCTCACCCACAGCGGCGACCGGAAGCCCAGTCCCGCACCGATCGCCAGCCCGCCCAGCCAGGGCCCGAGCGCACCGCCCACATTGAACGCGGCGGTGGCGAACGAACCGGAGAGCGTCGGTGCGTCGGCCGCCAGCCGGAACACCCACGAGATCAGCGCCGTACCGGTGCCGAACGCCAGCATCCCCTGGACGAGAACGAGCGCCACCGTAGCGAAAGGGCTGCCCGCGGTCAGCGCGAACCCGGCCCAGCCGACCGCGAGCGCCACCAGCCCGGCAGCGGTGAAGGCGACCGGCCGCAGGTCGGCGAACCGGCCGGCGGCCGTGACCCCGATGAACGAGCCCAGCCCGAACAGCGCCAGCAGACCGGGCACCCAGGCGGCGGTGAGCCCGGTGACACGCGTGGCGAGCGGCTCGACGTAGGAGAATGCGCAGAACGTCGCCCCCTGCACCAGGGCGCTGGTCAGCAGGGTCAGCAGCAGCCGCGGACCGGTCAGGGTCCGCAGCTCCACGCTCGCGGGCGCGGGCGTGGTCTCCGGCCGCCCCGCCGGAACGGTCCTGGCGATCACGAGGACGGCCGGTACGGAGACCAGGGCCACGGCCCAGAACGCCGACCGCCACCCCCAGTGCCCGCCGAGCGCCGCACCGGCGGGCACCCCGGCGACACAGGCGATGGTGACGCCACCGACGACCACCGAGGTGGCGCGGGCCCGCGCCTCGGGCCCGGCCATGGAGACCGCGGTCACCAGGGCCACCGCCCAGAAGCCCGCATTGGCCAGTGCCCCGACGACCCGCGTCGCGAGGAGCAGCCCGTAGCCGGGCGTGAGCGCGCCGACGACATGCACGGCGCTGAAGACACAGAGGAAGAACACCAGGGCGCGGCGGCGCGGCCAGTTCCGGCTGAAGAGCGCCATCAGCGGCGCCCCGACGATCATTCCGATGGCGAAGGCCGAGGTCAGCAGCCCCGCGGCGGGAATGGACACGTGCAGGTCGGCGGCAATGTCCGAGACCAGCCCGGACAGCATGAATTCGGAGGTGCCCTGGGCGAAGACGGCGAGCCCGAGCGCGTAGACGGCGAATGGCATGAAGGAACCCCATGGACGACTGACAGATGGACCGGACAGGGGGTGTGGGCCCGCGCCCGCCCGGCACGACGGGCGGCAACGCGGAAGAACGTCCGGGATGTTCATGGACGTGACGGGCGGCGCGGCAGGCGCCGGAGCCGGAAAGTCCGCGCACGGTGGACCGGGAGCGGTTCACGAGCGCGGAGGGAGAGCGCAGCCCACACAGCGGGGGTCCTGCGGCGGCAGCCGGCGGGAAACCGCCCCGGGCCGGTACTCGGCACCACGGGAGCGATTCGACGGCGGATCGGCCACCGGCGGACCGGTGGCTAGCCTCTGTCGGACTCGGGGCTGGACATGATCGCGAAGCTACCAGCCCGGGGCGCTCGCCTCCACCCCTTTTCCGCCGGAACCGTCCCGGGGTGGTGCGCGGCGCGTGCGGCGGCGCGCGAGCGGGCGCCCGCCTCGGGTTCAGCACTCGAACGACAGGCCGCGCGCCTTGTGGTGCACACCACAGGAGGGATGCGACCCTGAGTGGTATGAACATCCCTTTCTTGGACAACTGGCGTAGGCGTCACGACGGAGCGCGGGGGACAGGGCTCGCCGCCGCGGTCGCCGCCGATCCCGACGGCGTGGCCGAGCTCCTCGCGGAGTGCGAGCTGCTGCGTGTCCGAGCGGGGCAGCGCGGGCTCGAACTCGACGACAGCCCGGCCTCGTTGGCGGCTCTCGACCAGTTGCCGCCGCGCTGGCGGGACGATCCGGAGGAGCTGCCCTGGCTGGGCAACGACGCGGGGCTGTACCTCGGAACGGTCCTGGTGCGGAACGTCCCCGGTGCGGTCTGGAGCATCTGGCCGGGCGGGCAGCCCGTGGTGCGGCTCGCCTCCGGGCGGGAGATCGACGTGGTGGAGGCGGGGCTGGACTGGGCGATGGCGGGCAGCCCGGAGCTCTCCCAGGTCTATTCGGAGTCGGCCGAGGGGTAGAACTTCCATGGCAATCGAATAAGAAGCCTTATGCCCCATTTGTGCGTGTCGGCGGCGAAGTCCCTTTTCAGGCTGGATAGTTTGCGCTGACCTCGACACAGCGAAAAGTGGGTAGGGCAGCGTATGGCCGTCGATCCGTTGATCGAGCTGCGGGACGTCAACAAGCACTACGGACAGTTGCACGTACTGCAGGACATCAATCTCACCGTCGGCCGCGGGGAGGTGGTGGTGGTCATCGGCCCCTCCGGCTCCGGCAAATCGACGCTCTGCCGGACCATCAACCGGCTGGAGACGATCGAGTCCGGCCACATCGCGATCGACGGCAGACCCCTCCCCGAGGAGGGGAAGGGGCTGGCCCAGCTCCGGGCCGAAGTGGGCATGGTCTTCCAGTCGTTCAACCTGTTCGCGCACCGGACCGTGCTGGCCAATGTCTCGCTCGCCCAGCTCAAGGTCCGCAAGCGCAAGAAGGACGAGGCGGACCGGCGCTCCCGGGAACTGCTGGAGCGGGTCGGACTGGCCTCGCAGGCCGACAAGTTCCCCGCCCAGCTCTCGGGCGGTCAGCAGCAGCGGGTGGCCATCGCCCGCGCCCTCGCCATGGACCCCAAGGCACTGCTCTTCGACGAGCCCACCTCGGCGCTCGAT
>NZ_ML123049.1:766875-817563 GCF_003846175.1 Streptomyces sp. ADI95-17
CCGCTCCGCCGCCAACCGCGTGGTCTTCATGGCCGACGGGCGCATCGTCGAGGACCGCACTCCCGACGCGTTCTTCACCGCTCCGGAGAGCGACCGCGCCAAGGACTTCCTGTCCAAGATCCTCAAGCACTGACGGGGGGCTCCGTGTTGCGTACGAGAAAAGTTGTGGCCGCCTGCGCCGGCCTCCTGCTGGCGGTGCTCGCCGCCGCGTGCGGCAAGGAGGGCAGCCCGCCGGTGAAGGGCCCGAAGCCCGAGCAGCTGCCGGTGTACAAGGTCGACACCGGTTTCCGGCTGCCCGCCTCGCCGACCTGGACGAAGGCGAAGAAGCGCGGCTACCTCCGGGTCGGGGCCAAGGAGGACCAGCCCTACCTGGGCGAGAAGGACCCGGCCACCGGCATCTACTCCGGCTTCGACATCGAGATCGCCAAGATGATGTCGGCCTCGCTCGGCTTCGACCCGAAGACGATCCGCTTCAAGACGATCGCCTCCGCCAACCGCGAGACGGCGCTGCAGAACGGACAGATCGACTACTACGTCGGCACCTACACCATCAACGCCATGCGCAAGAAGCTCGTCGGCTTCGCAGGCCCCTATTACATGGCCGGGCAGGGACTTCTCGTCCGTACCGACGAGAACGACATCAACGGACCGCAGGACCTGGCCGGCAAGACGGTCTGCTCCGCCGCGGGGTCCACCCCGTACCAGCGCATCGCTGCCGACTACCCGAAGGCGATCCTGGTCGCCTACGACACGTACTCGATCTGCGTCGACAACCTTCTGACGTATCAGGTCGACGCCGTCACCACGGACGACGCCATCCTGCTGGGCTTCGCGGCCAAGGCGCCCGAGGAGATGAAGGTCGTGGGCAAGCCGTTCTCCGAGGAGCCGTACGGCATCGGCGTCCCGCGCAGTGACAACGCGCTGCGGTTCGCGCTCAACGACGCCCTGGAGGCCAACGAGAAGAACGGCAACTGGAAGAAGGCGTTCGAGGCCACACTCGGCCTCTCCGGAGTGCCCGCGCCGACACCGCCGCCCATCGACCGCTACCCGGCTACCTGAGAGGGCGGGCATCGACCATGGACGTACTCACCGAGAATTTCTCGCTCTACGGCAAGGGCTTCCTGGGCACGGTCGAACTGACCGTCTACTCCTCGATCCTGGCCCTGGTCCTCGGCTTCTTCATGGCCTCCTGCCGGGTGTCTCCCGTCGGCTCGCTGCGGGTGCTCGGCACGGTCTGGGTGACGGTGCTGCGCAACACCCCGCTGACCCTGCTCTTCTTCGCGGTCCTGCTCGGACTGCCGCGCTTCGGACTGGTCCTGCCCTTCAAGGTCTTCGCGGTCCTCGCGCTCGGCTGCTACACCTCCGCGTTCATCTGCGAGGTGCTGCGCTCGGGCATCAACACCGTGCCGACCGGACAGGGCGAGGCGGCCCGCAGCCTCGGCATGACGTTCGGCCAGACGCTGAACACCGTGGTGCTGCCGCAGGCGTTCCGCTCCGTGATCCCGCCGGTCGGCTCCACGCTCATCGCCCTCGCCAAGAACTCGGCGATCGCCGGGGCGTTCAGCGTCACCGAGCTGCTCGGCACCTACAAGACCCTCAACGAGCTGGGCTACAGCATCATCTGGACCTTCATCTGGATCGCCGTCGGCTACCTCATCATCACCCTGTCCATCAGTGCGCTCTTCAACGTGATGGAGAAGCGCTGGGGAGTCGCCCGATGACCACCCGCACCGCACCGTCCGCCACCGCGCTCTACGACATCCCGGGCCCGGCGACCCGCAAACGCCATCTGCTCTACGGGATCGTCTCCACGGCCCTGATCCTCGCCCTGTTCGGCTGGATCGTCTATCTGCTCTTCGACACCGGACAGTTCACCAGTGCCAAGTGGACACCCTTCGAGTACAAGGGCATTCAGGAGCTGTTGCTGCGCGGGCTGGGCAACACCCTCAAGGCGTTCGCGTACGCCGCGGTGCTCTCGCTCCTGCTCGGCGCGGTCCTCGCCGTCGGCCGGCTCTCCGACCACCGGGCCGTGCGCTGGATCGCGACGCTGCTGGTGGAGTTCTTCCGGGCCATGCCCGTACTGGTGATGATCTTCTTCATCTTCGTGGCGCTGAAGGTGCAGCCGCTGCCCGCCCTGGTCACCGGCCTGACCCTGTACAACGGCTCGGTGCTCGCCGAGGTGTTCCGCACCGGGATCATCTCGGTGGAGCGCGGCCAGTCGGAGGCCGCCTACGCCCTGGGGCTGCGCAAGACGCAGGTCACCACGTTCGTACTGGCCCCGCAGGCGGTACGCGCCATGCTGCCCACGATCATCAGCCAGTTGGTCGTGGCGCTGAAGGACACCTCGCTCGGCTATCTGATCACCTACGAGGAATTCCTCCACGCGGGCAAGCTCATCGCATCCAACCTCGACTACGATCTTCCCTTCATCCCCGTGGTGATGGTGATCTCGCCGATCTACATCGGGATGTGCATGCTGCTCTCCTGGTTCGCGACCTGGGTGGCCAAGCGGGAACGGCGCAATCCGAAGATGAAGGCCGTGGAGATCGCACCGGCCGAACCAGGAACGCTGCTGCCGGGAGTGCAGTAGCCGGGGCCGCCACCAGGCGGTCCCAGCGGAGCGGTGCCCGCCCGGCAGCAGCCGGTGATCACTTCTCGCGCAACGGCACGGACACGTACGACGGGTCCGCCGGGGACGAGGAGAAGGTCAGCTGTGATCCGGTCGGGTTGTGCTCGATGTAGAGCGGATCGACGGTGTCGATCACCAGGGTGAGACGGTGACCGGCCGGAACGTCGTAGGCGGTGGAGAACAGCTCCAGGTCTACGGGGAACGGCCGGCCCGGCGTCCGCCCGTGGAAGGTATAGGGGGCGTTGCTGACCAGCTTTCCGAGGCCGAGCGGCCCTTCGTCGTAGAGATACGCGACGAAGGTGCCGCTTTCCTCGTTCGGGGTCACCGTGGTGTGGAGCTTCGCCGTGCCCCGGACATGCTGCGGTGTCGCGTACTTCCCGGACTGCCAGACGCCCGCGAAGGCACGGGGGAGAAGGGGGACGGAGGCGATCGGCGGCAGCTTCACGAACTGGTCGAGCGCGTTGGACAGCATGACGATGCCGCCGTTGGCGCCGGAGTCGATGTTCGCGAGGATCCGCTTGGTGCCGTCGAGCCCGATCCGCTCCTCGGCGGCCCCCACCGACTTCCAGTCCGGGTAGCCCTCGTAGCCGCCGTCCGTACGGGACTTGAGCTGGACCGGTGGCTCCTGGTCGATGCCGTTGCGCTCGCCCTTGAGATAGCGGTCGAACCAGCGGTGGGCGTCGGTCCAGGTGTCGTTGGGCAGGCCGAGCAGTCCGGTGGCCTCCGCCGTGGCGTGGTCGCCCGGTCGGAACTCCAGCCGCTTGGGGCCGCTGAGCTTCTCGTAGAACGAGGCGTACTGGTTGGGCGGGAAGATCGTGTCGCCCCAGGCGTTGCCCATCATGACGGCGGCGCCGTTGGCGTTGATCTCGTCGAGGTACGAGGCGGGGGAGCGCTTCTTCCCCCAGGCGATCATGTCTTCTTCCTTGGCGAGGTCGGAGCCCAGGAAGTCGGTGAGCGTCCGGGTCAGCTCGTCGCTCGGGCGGCCGGTGAGCAGTCCGGAGCCGCCGAGCAGGGCGGCGGCCTGGAGGTGCTGGGTGCGGCCGCTGTAGATCGAGTCGATGAGATCGGCCCAGCCGCTGAGCGCGACCACGGCCTTGATCCGCTTGTCGTGTCCGGCCGCGAGGAGGCTGATGCCCGCGCCGTAGGAGACGCCGCCCATGCCGATGCGGTCCGGGTCGGAGGGGGTGTTGGCGAGGGCCCAGTCGATGACCGAGGAGACGTCCGCGAGATCCGGCGGTCCCGCGACCTCGATCTTCCCGCCGGAGAGCCAGAAGCCCCGAGAGGTGTAACTCACCACCACATAGCCGGAGTCGGCGAGCTGCTGTGCCTGGGCGAAGTATTCGACCTGCGGCAGGCCCCAGCTGGTGGGCAGCACGATCAGCGGGTGCTCGGCGCCGGGCTCCGCTCCGGCCGGCGTGAACACATTGCCCTTGAGGGTGATCCCGCCGGAGCCGGGGATGTCGTGGAACTCCGGGCCCGGCGCCGACGCCGCGACCGGCGCGGCGGGAGTCCGGGCGGCGGCCGCCGGAGCCGCGGCGAGGGCGGCTCCGGCGAAGAGGACGGCGGCGGTTCCGATGGACGCGGTGGTGCGCAGAGCCGGGTACGGACGTCCCACGGGTCACTCCTCACGGGCGCGGGGCAAAGTGACCCGACGGTAACCCCGGCTCCTTACCCGTGGTAACTCATCGGTAAGTTACGTGAGGGTAACAATTGCCGGGCCTGTGGTGAGGCCCGGCGCCCCGTCCCTCCCGCTACAGCGCGCTCTTAGCCCGCCAGTCGGCCCACGACACGTTCCACGCTCCGTACCCGTTGCCCTCCGCGACCGTGCCCTTGGCGTCCGTGCCGGTGATCTCGAACGGGTCGCCGACCCGCACCTGCCCGTACAGCGCGCCGGCGTCGGCGTCGCTCATCCCGACGCAGCCCGAACTGTGGTTGGCCACCCCGAAGTAGGCCGCGTTCCACGGTGCCGCGTGGGCGTACATCCCCGACCAGGTCAGCCGCATCGACGAGTCGACCATCTTGTCGTAGGCGTCGCCGAGACCGACCGTCTCGGAGCGCATGTTGATCGTGCCCTCCTTGGACATCAGCACGGCGGTCCCGCGCCAGGACGCCTTCTCGCCGCCCGGGGTGCCGGCCGACATGGGCACGTCCATGACGGTCTTCCCGTCCCGCTTCAGCGCGAGCCGGTGGCGGTCGAGGTCGACCTTGACCACCTGCTCGGCGCCGATCGTGAAGGTGGTCCGGTAGTCGCGTACGAACCAGCCGCCGGACCTGCCCGAGTCGATGCCGTTCAGATCGGCGTCGAGCGTGACCTTCGTACCGGACTTCCAGTACTCCTTGGGCCGCCAGTCGACGCGGTCCTTGCCGGAGTAGTCCTGCAACCAGCCCCAGGAGCCCTCGGTGTTGTTCGAGGTGGAGACCTTCAGGGCCTTCTCGACCGCCGCCCTGTCCTTCACCGGGTTGTCGAAGACGACCGACAGCGGCTGGGCGATGCCGACCGTGGTGTTCTTGCCGGGGGCCAGCGTCAGCTTGTTGACCTTGTCGGCGGCGGCGGTGGTGAAGCCCGCCTTGCCGCTGCCGCCCTCGGTGGTCTTCGCCTCGACGCCGTACGTGGTGCCGGGCGCGGCCACCCGGTCCGACGTCCAGGTCCTGCCGTCGGCGGATATCCGGCCGGTGAGCGCCTCGCCCCCGTCCGCGCGCACCGCGACCGACTTCAGCTTCCCGGCGTCGAGCGTCACCTTCACCGGCGTCCCCGGGGCGGCCTGGCCGCCCCGCAGGTTCACCGAGATCCTGGCCTCCGAGGACTTGGCCGCGCCGCCCTTGTCCGACTCCGAGCCCGAGGCGGCGGCACCGGAACAGGCGGTGAGCATGACACCGAGCGCCGCGCTACCGGCGACCAGGGTGAGCCGGGCCGGGCGGCCGAGCGGAGCGGTGCGGCGTACGGGCCGGCGTGCAGCGATCAACGGAAAAACCTCCAAGGCATTGCTTCTCGCCGAGAGAGAGGCGCACAGTCGGCGAGCGGTTCCGCAAAACGGCCGAAAACCGGGAAATGCCCTGTGTGACATGTAACGCAGCAGATCGGTCATCGTCCGGTCACATACGCCGCTCGGCCCCGGCTCGAACCGTTCGGCGAGCACCCGGTGCCGGACGTGGCGCGCGGTACCCTCCACCCCTGACCCCGACGACCCCCTTCGCGCCCCTCCGCCGGAAGCCCGGCACCGGCGGCCGGGTCGTCGAGACGCGCGGAGAGTGGGAGACATCGGTGGGCGGAGCCGCGGACAACACGCTGTACCAGGGGTACCGGAGGTACCCGGCACAACCGGCCCGCCGGTGACCGCCACCGAAGCGGCCACCACCGAGGCCGCGGACCACAAGCCCCGTTCGGTGCTGCGCAACGGCGCCGTCATGGCGGCCGGCTCCATCGTCTCCCGGGCGACCGGCTTCATACGCTCGGCGGTCATCGTCGCCGCGCTCGGCACCGGGCTCCAGGCCGACGGGTACAACGTCGCCAACACCGTGCCCAACATCCTCTACACCCTGCTCATCGGCGGCGCCCTCAACGCCGTCTTCGTCCCCGAACTGGTGCGCGCGGCGAAGAACCACGCCGACGGCGGAGCCGCGTACACCGACCGGCTGCTCACCCTCTGCGCCCTCGGCCTCCTCGCCCTCACCGGCATCACCGTCCTCGCCGCCCCGTGGATCGTCTCGGTCTACGCCCCCGGCTACCACGGCCCACAGGCGGAACTGACCGTCGCCCTGGCCCGCTACTGCCTGCCGCAGATCCTCTTCTACGGACTGTTCACCCTCCTCGGCCAAGTGCTCAACGCCCGGGGCCGGTTCGGCGCGATGATGTGGACCCCGGTCCTCAACAACATCGTGATCATCGCCGTGTTCGGGCTCCACCTGAGCATCGCGGCGGGCTCCGACGGCACGCTGACCCAGGCGCAGGCCCGGCTGCTCGGCTGGGGCACGACCGCCGGGATCGTCGTCCAGACGCTCGCCCTGGTGCCCGCGCTGCGCGCCGCGAGGTTCCGCTGGCGGCCCCGGTTCGACTGGCGGGGCAGCGGCCTCACCCGGCCGCTGCGCGCGGCCGGCTGGCTGGTCGCACTCGTGCTGACCAACCAGATCGCCTACTGGGTGGTGACCCGGCTCTCCACCACCGTGGGCCAGCGCGCCGCGGACATGGACCTGGCGGGAGGCCCCGGCTACACCGCGTACAGCTACGCCTATCAGCTGTGGGTGGTCCCGCACGGCATCGTGACCGTCTCGCTGGTCACCGCGCTGATGCCCCGGATGAGCCGGGCGGCGGCCGACAACGACCTGCCGGGCCTGCGGCGCGACGTCTCGTACGCCCTGCGCACCTCGGCCGCGATCGTGGTGCCCGCGACGGCCCTGCTGTTCGCGCTGGCACCGTGGATGATGGGAGCGGTGTACGGGTACGGGCGCACGGACGACGCGGGCATCGCCGTGATGGCGGGCATGATGATGGCGTTCGCGCCCGGACTCGTCGCCTACTCGGGGCAGTACGTGCTCTCCCGGGCGTTCTACGCGATGAGCGACACCCGCACACCGTTCTTCCTCAACCTGGTGATCGCGGTGCTCAACGCCGGACTCTCGGCCGCCGCGTATCTGCTGCTGCCGGTCCGCTGGGCCGTGACAGGAATGGCCGGCGCCTACTCCGTCGCCCTGTTCGCCGGCTTCGCCACCACCGCGTACGTGCTGCACCGCAGGGTCCGCGGCAGCGGCGCGACCTCACCGCTGCGCTCGCCCACGCTGTGGGCGCAGCTCCGGCTGGCGGCCGCGACCGTGCCCGCCGGAACGGCGGCGTACTTCGCCGCCCGGGCCTGCGCGGGCCACGGGGACTTCGCGGCGGTGGGCGCGGGCACCCTGGTGCTGCTGCTCGCGGTGGCACTGCTGGCGCGCCCCCTCCGGCTGCGGGAGGTCAGCGCCGTGCTCACGGCGGGCCGAAGGCGGCTGCGGCGGACCTGAACCCGGGCCGGGGCTCAGCCCGTCGCCCCGCGCGAGGTGCGCGGAAGCGGTACGGAGGGCTGCGCGGCCCGGACACCCGCCGGGCTCGAAGTTCCGGACGTTGTCGAGGATCGCGGGCACGAGCGTGGTGGGGCGCTCGCGCCAGCGAGGCCTCGTGATGTCGATCTCGCCGGCGCAGCGCATGCCGTACCGGTCGAGGTAGGCCTCGATGGCGTCGCGCGCCTCGGTCCCGCCCGGGAGCCCCGCCAACTCGTCCAGGAAGCTGTCGTCCGGGGCATCCTGGAGGAACGCCACCACCTCCGGCCGCGGGCGGATCACGTCCGCGACGTCGAGCAGCGCCAGTCCCATCTCCGACGTCACGTTGCCGGGGGCGGACAGCGTCAGCGTGTCAGCCGCGTTCTTCTCGCCCAGCCACTCCCACAGCTTGTCGTTGAGCCACCACGTGGCCTCCATCCCCGCCATCACCGCCCGAAAGGTCAGCGGATCGACGAGGGCCCGCCTGTGTTCCTCGAAGGACTCCAGCAGGAAGTCGAACAGCTCCGGCCCGGTCTTCGTCCGGATGTCGCGCTCCAGCGCGGCGACGGATGCCCGGCTGCGCTCGATCAGCTCGGTGACGACGGCCGGATCGGTCGCGATCGCGGCGGGCGCACCGTCGGCCGGCGGCCGGCCGGGGCCCGCGTCCGGCAGCGACGGGACGAAATCATCGCGGGCGAGGACGGTCTCCAGCGCGTCCCTGATCAGCGGATCGCCTCTCCCCACGACGTCCAGGAGGCCGGCGCGGCTCGCGGGCGAGGCCAGGCGCCGGGTGGCGTCGACGAACAGCCTCCCGCCGGCCTCGTGCATCGGCGCCATGGCCGTCAGCTGCCACACGGAGATCCCCAGGGGCTTCATGGGGTCGGTCATCATCTGCTGATGGCCCACGGAGAGGTAGACGTGATTCTCCCGGTCACCGCTCTCGGGGACGGGAAACAGCGTGGTGATCGGCCGGCTCTGCACGATCTGGAAACCATCGTCGGCCAGGCACCATTCGATGTCCTGCGGACAGCCGAAGTGCGCCTCGATCCGCCGTCCGAGCCGCACGAGCCGCACGGCCTGAGCATCCGTCAGCGCCGGCTGCTCCTGCCGCTGCGGGTCGATCGCCACTTCCCGCGTACCGCCGCCCGGCAGGGCGTGCACGGCACGCTGTTCGGCGGCGATCGCCCTGGCGACGACTTCGCCGTCCCGCACCGTGAAGACGTCCGGATTCGCCAGGCCGGAGACGAGGGCTTCGCCGAGGCCGAAGCCGGCGTCCACGGTGGCGACCTTCCGGTTGCCCGTGACGGGGTCGGCCGTGAACAGGACGCCGGACGCACGCGGGAGGACCATCCGCTGCACGACCACGGCCATCTGGACCGTACGGTGGTCGATGCCGTTGCGCCGCCGGTAGGTCACGGCCCGCTCGGTGAACAGCGAGGCCCAGCACCGGCTGACGTGCCGGAGGACCGCCGCCGGTCCCACGACGTTCAGATACGTGTCCTGCTGGCCGGCGAAGGAGGCCGTCGGCAGGTCCTCCGCCGTCGCACTGGACCGGACGGCGTAGGCGGCCCGCTCGCCGAGCCCGGCGAGCGCGCGGGTGATCGCAGCCGAGAGATCACCCGGGACGACGATCCCTTCGATGAACCGGCGGATCTCCGCGCTGAGCGTGCGGACCGCCTCCCGGTCGTCCGGGTCCAGCCGCGCCAGCCGATCGAGCCGCTCGTCGATCGACGGCGCCTGCGCCATGATCCGCCGGAAGGCGTCCGTCGTCACGCAGAAGCCACCCGGCACACGGATGCCCTCGATCCGCGACAGCCCGCCCAGCTGCGCGCCCTTGCCGCCGACGACCGCGATCTGCGTCCCGTCGGCCTCCTGAAGATCCAACACGTACTGCTCGATCATCGTTCTGCCTCCGAGGCAGTCGTGTCCCATGGAGTTTCCGCAGGTTGCGGCACCGGCCGACGATTCTGCGCCCCGACCCGGGCCTTGCGGCAAGCCCCCCAGCGCGCTATACGTTGAAAGTGGCAGGGAGAGAGTTCTCCTTGCCCTTTGTCTTTGCCGTGGGGCCCCGAGGCTTCTCCTTGATCGCGCGCCGCCCGACAGCCGTCGTGGACACGTCTGCCGATGCCGCCCCGGGCAGGTCCCGGTCGCGGCCGGTCACATTACGTCGGGTCGACCGATGCCCACCGGACGCCGGCTGCCTAGTGTCGTGTTGTCCCTGGCAGCCACGGATCGAAAGCGGCCCCGCATGCGTCGGCTCACCTACTTCATCGGCTGCAGTGTCGACGGTTTCATCGCCGGTCCGGACGGACAGCACGACTCCACTGGATTCGACGGTGACCTGAAGGCCGCGATTCTTGCCGAGCACCCCGAGACCGTCCCGGATCACGTCCGCAGATTCCTGGGTGTCGCCGGTACGCCCAACAAGAGGTTCGACACGGTTGTCATGGGGCGCGGTGCCTACGAGGCGGCACGAGCGAGCGGCACGACCAGCCCGTATCCCCACCTGCGGCAGTACGTGTTCTCCTCGGTCCTGTTGTGTCCCGACCCCGGGATCGCTGTCGTGGCCGGCGACCCGGTGGAGTTCGTCCGCGCGCTGAAGCGAGCACCGGGCATGGGCATCTGGCTCTGCGGCGGTGCCGTGCTGGCCGGTCAATTGCTGGGGGAGATCGACGAGCTGGTCGTGCACCGCCACCCAGTGGTGCTGGGCGACGGCATCCCCCTGTTCCACACCTCGTTCGCCCCTTCCCCCTTCACCCTGACCGGATCCCGGGTCTTCACCACCGGGACGACGGTCACCACGTACGCCAAGCAGTAGGAGAAGACGTGTTGTTCCGACCCACGACCGAGGCCGATCTGGCGCGCGTCGTAGCAGTGACCGTGGACGAGCCGGTGGGCTGGATAGAAGCCGACCGCTACCAGGACGAGTTGCGACAGGGGATGTACCGGCCCGAGTGGACCTGGATCGCCGAGGACGACGGGCGGGTGGTGGCGCGAGCCCTTTGGTGGGGGCAGGCGGACAGCGCTCACCCCGTCGCCCTGGACTGCCTGTACGTCGACCCGGCACTCGACGGCCGGGCGGACATCGCGGCAGGGCTGCTGGCCGCCGGTCTGCGGGCGTTCGCCGCTCAGGGGGCGCCCAAGCCTCCGCTGTACAACCTGACGCTGCCCGTGGGCTGGCGTGACGACCCCGCTGCGGTCGCGGCCGTCGAATGGCGGGGCCGGGCCGCGGTGCGGGCCGGGCTCACGCGGGAAGTGGAGCGGCTGCGCCTGGAGTGGACACCGGATCGCGGTCTCCCTCGGGCCGGGGGAGAGCTGACCTTCGCTCCGGGGCCGGACGAGGAGTTCCTCCGGCTGTTCCGGCGGACAGCAGTCGGCAGCCTGGACGACGAGACCCGCCGAAGCCTGGCGGCCAAGGGCGCCGAGGCCACCGCTCGGGCCGAGATGGACTTCTACCTCGGTTGTCCCGGCCGGCGTGACTGGTGGCGGCTGGCGTACGCCGCCGACGGGGAGGTCGTCGGGTTCGCTCTCCCGTCCGCGACACCGTACGCCCGTAACGTCGGCTACCTGGGTGTCGTACCCGAATTCCGTGGTCGTGGGTACGTGGACGAACTGCTCGCCGAGATCACCCGCATCCACGCGGACGCGGGCACCGAGCTGATCACCGCCACCACGGACACCGGGAACGCGCCGATGGCCGCGGCCTTCGGCCGCGCCGGCTACCGGATCTCGCAGATCCGCATGATCTATTCAGCTCCGGCGGCATGAGGACCACCCGCTCCGATCGATGAAGGGCTCCGTGTTGTCACCCGATCCGAACACTGTGCACCCGCTGCCCGCGCATGACCGTGTGGCGTTCCTCAGACCGTTGATCACCTCGCCGAAGATCGTCGTGGGCGACTACACCTACTACGACGATCCCGACGGCCCCACCGGCTTCGAACAGCACAACGTGCTCTACGCCTACGGGCCGGAGCGGTTGATCATCGGCAAGTACTGTGCCATCGCCGCGGGCACCAGGTTCCTGATGGCCGGCGCCGAGCATCCGACGATGGGGGTGTCCGCGTTCCCCTTTACCATGTTCGGCGGCCGGTGGACCGAGCAGACCCTGGACATCGTCAACGCGATGCCGAGCCGTGGTGACACGGTCGTCGGCAACGACGTCTGGTTCGGCCACCGGGTGACGGTGATGCCCGGCGTGCGGATCGGAGACGGTGCCATCATCGCGGCCGGTGCCGTGGTCACCGGCGACGTGGCGCCCTACACGATCGTGGGCGGCAACCCGGCCCGGCTCATCCGTCAGCGCTTCGCCGACGACGACATCGGGCGTCTTCTGCGCGCCGCGTGGTGGGACTGGCCCGTCGAGCTGGTCACCGAACACACCCGCACCATCATGGCCGGTACCCCGGCGGAGATCGAGAGCATCGGCAACAGGCGTGACGGGAACGGAAGTTGACCGACCGCCGTCCGGACGAGAAGCCTCCGGACGCGAGCCGCGCGTGCGGCGTCGGGCCGACCACCGTGCGCCACCGGAAGAGAGGGAGAGCCTGAATGGCTGTGTTCATCGAGGAGTTCGCCGTGGCCGAGGCCGGCAGCGGACCGTACTCGCTCACCGGCGGCCCGGACGGGGCGCTGTGGTTCACCATGGTCCAGGGCGGAAGCATCGGGCGGCTGGTGCCCGGGGACGAGCTCTCGGCCCACCGGCTCGACCCGGAGTGCGGGCCGACGGTCATCGTCGCCGGGCCGGACGACGCCCTGTGGTTCACCGAGTACCGGGCGCACCGCATCGGCCGGATCGCTCTCGACGGCGCGGTAACGGAGTTCGCGCTGCCCACGCCGGAGTGCGGGCCGTTCGGGATCGCCGCCGGGCCGGACGGGGCGCTGTGGTTCACCGAGACCGCCGCCGGCCGGATCGGCCGGATCGCCACCGACGGCCGTGTCACCGAATTTCCGCTGCCGGTCACCGGGGCCTTCCCCTCCGCGATCACCGCGGGCCCGGACGGCGGGATGTGGTTCACCATGAACCAGGCCAACGGGATCGGGCGGATCGGCATGGACGGAGCCGTCACCCTGCACACCCTGCCGACCGGCTCCGCCGCCCCGGTGGGCATCGCGGCCGGCCACGACGGGGCGCTCTGGTTCGTGGAGATCGGCGCCGGGCAGATCGGGCGCATCACCACCGACGGCCGGATCACCGAGTTCCCACTGCCCGACCGTACGTCCCGGCCGCATGCCATCACACCCGACAGCACCGGGACGCTGTGGTTCACCGAGTGGGCCGCCAACCGCGTCGGCTCCATCACCCCCGACGGGGCGATCACCGTGCACGACCTGCCGACCGCCGGCTCGGAACCTCACGGCATCTGCGCCGGCCCGGACGGCGCCGTATGGGCGGCACTGGAGATCGGCGCGCTCACCCGCATCACCCGAGGGCCGGGCGGCTGACCCGGTCCGGGCGCCCGGGCGCACCTCGCCGAGAAGGCCTGGGCGACAGCACTTCTGAACGACACACAGAACGAGGAGAGAACCCCCATGAAGTACGCACTCGTGATCTTCGAGACGGACGAGTCGCGCAAGAGGATCCAGACCGACCGGGACACCCACCGAGCGGCATACGAAGAGTGGATCGGGCAGATCGCGGCGGCGGGGAAACTGGTCGGTGGCGATGCCCTGGACACCGAGCAGGCGGCCGCGGTGACCGTGCGCAAGACCACCGACGGGGCGCCCACCGTGACCGGAGGGCCGGCGCACCCCGGCGAGGAGACCCTCGGCGGTTGGTTCGTGATCGACGTCGCCGATCGTGAGGAGGCCGTGGAACTGGCCAAGGCCCTCCGTACCTCCGAGACGGTCGAGGTCCGGCCGCTGCTCGAATCGGCCTGAGACGTCGTCCCGGCCGGCTCGACGGGCGGTCGGTCGTGGTGGGGATCGTCGAGCGGCCGGCGCCGGACGAGCCGTGGGACCTGTTCCGGCTCACCACCGGTCCACCGAGCGGAGGGGGCCGGGTCCTGCCGACCGGGGCTGCCGGCCGTCCGCGATCAGCCGTGCTGTTGTGACGGGGAGCAGCCGGTGCGGACCAGGATCTTCTCGGGGTCCGTCTCCGAGTAGATCCTGGCCGTCCAGTTGTCGCGCAGCCATGCTGCCGACAGTGCCCATGGCCGCTCCGCCACGAACGCCTCGTCCGGCAGGGACACCACCCACAGCCCGGCCTTGTAGCCGGTGGTCACGATGAGACCCATCCGGCCGTCCGAACCCGGTGACAGCTCCGCGAGCATGAACTCGACGGTCTCCTCGTACGGCCACCGGACCGGGAGCTGGAGGACAGCCCCGCGGGATATCTCCTCCGGGTGTTCACTCAGTAGGATCCACGTCATGACCGGGACGCTATCGGGCCTGTCCTGACCAGGCCTTTTCAGTACCTTGTCCACGTATAGTGACGATCATGACACCCGGTCGCGGCCGGGGACGGGGGCTGGGGGAACGCGTGGTGCAGGGACGTGCGAAAGAGCAGTGTCATATCCGTCGGATGCTCGCCGACGCCCGTCGCGGGGAGAGCAACTGCCTGCTCCTGCACGGAGAGGCCGGCATCGGCAAGACCACCCTCCTCGACTACGCGGTCGCCCACGCCGAAGGCGTGAGTGTGCTGCGGGTCGAGGGCATCGAGTCGGAGATGGAGCTGGCCTTCGGCGGGCTCCATCAGCTGCTTCTGCCGGTGCTGGACCGGCTCGATCTGCTGCCGCCACCGCAGGCCGGGGCCCTGCGGGCGGTCTTCGGCCTGAGCGACGAGTCCGTGCGGGACCGCCTGACCATCGGGCTCGCGACGCTGTCGCTGCTCTCCGAAGCGGCCGCCGGACAGCCCCTGTTGTGTGTGGTCGACGACTTGCAGTGGCTCGACCGGCCTTCCGTGGACGCGCTGGTCTTCGCCGCCCGGCGGCTGCGGGCCGAAGGTGTCGTCATGCTCCTCGCCACGCGCGAGACCTCCTCGGTGAGCGGAGCGAAGGCCCTGCCCCATGTGTCCGTCACTGGCGTCGACCGGCAGTCGGCGGCGTCGATGCTGCCCGGCCTCGCACCCCCGGTCACCGAGTGGATCATCGATCAGGCCCAGGGCAACCCACTGGCGCTGCAGGAACTGGCAGCCGCCCTGACCCCGGCTCAACGGGCCGGGCAGCTCGGACCGCTGACCCTGCCGGACGCGCGGTCGGCGCCACCGAATCGACTGCAGGAAGCCTTCGCCGAGCAGATCCGCCGCCTCCCCGACGCCACTCGGCGCATGCTCACGGTGGCCGCCGCGGACGACACCGGGGACCTGCCCACGGTGCTGGCCGCCGCGGCCGGGCTCGGCGGGGAGGTCGGCGATCTGGAGCCGGCCGAGCGCGCGGAGCTGGTCCTCGTCTCCGCGCAGAGGCTGCGCTTTCGGCATCCCCTCATTCGGTTCGCCGCCTATCAATGCGCCCCACTGGCCTGGCGGCTGACGGCTCATCAGGCACTGGTCGCGGTCCTGGACGGTCCCGCGCACGCGCACCGGCGCGCCTGGCACCTGGCCGCCGCGGCGACCGGCCCGGACGAGCGGGTCGCCGGTGAGCTGGAGCGGGTCGCCGAGTGGGCGGGCAGCCGGCAGGCCATGGCATCCGCGTCCGCCGCGTACGAGCGTGCCGCTCACCTCACCGCGGACACTTCGAGACGCGCCCGCCGCCTGATCAACGCCGCGCAGAAGGCGAGCGAAGCCGGCCAGGACGAACGCTGCCGTGCCCTCACCGACCAGGTGCCGCTGCCTCTCCCGGACCCGGGCATGGCGGCGGACTTCGCCCGCGCACGCTCGGTGGTCGAGCTGGGCTACGGCAGCCCCGGGCAGGCCGCCCGCCTGCTGGCCGAATGCACCGAAACGGTTTCCGCCAGCCGCCCCGACAAACTCGCCCCCCTGCTGACCGACGCCATCCACGCGGCCTTCTCGGCCGGCGACGCGGCCCTCATGATGGAGATCGCCGTGCGCACCCCCGGCCTGCCCGTGGTGGCCACGCCCGCGAAGCTGCTCGCCGGCGACATTTCCGGCGCACTCCGGACGCTGGACGAGCACGTCGAGGCCGCCCGTCTCGACGGGAGCGGTCTGATGGACCGGCTGATGGCCGGGATCTACTGCCACCTGGTCGCCGCCCACGAGAACGCCTACGGGCTGGCCACCGCGGCGGTCACCCACTGCCGCGAGCAGGGCATCGGCGGATGGCTGCCCACCACACTGCATCTGCTCGCCCAGGCGGAGCTGGCGCTGGGCCGGCACGAGGACGCGCACGCGCACGCCGCCGAAGCGCTCCGGCTCGCGGAGGCCTACGACCTGGACCACCGGGCCGCCCACCTGCGTGCCCTGCTCGCGGTGCTCGCGGCCGTCCGCGGGGAGGAGGAACCCACCCGCGAACTGGCCGGCCAGGCACTGGAATACACCCGCCCCCGCGACGTCGGACGGGGCACCGCGGACGCGTCGTGGGCGCTGGGGCTGCTGGACCTCGGCCTCGGACGTGCTCAGGACGCGCTGGAACACCTGGAGGCGGCCCGGCACGCAGTGGGTCACCCCATCCTGGCCCGGCACCTGATGCCCGATCTGATCGAGGCCGCCGTTCGCGCGGGCCATCCGGAGCGGGCGAGGGAACCCGCGAAACAGCTCATGAGCTGGGCGGACGACCTCCGGCAACCCCACTTCACGGCACAGGCCCACCGCTGCGCCGCCCTGACCGGTCCGGACACGTCGGCCGAGGAGCACTACACATCGGCCCTCGATCTGCACAACGGGGGCGGTGACTTCGAGCGGGCCCGCACCGAACTGCTCTACGGCGAGTGGCTGCGCCGGGGCCGCCGCAAGCTCGACGCCCGCGGCCATCTGCGTACCGCGAGGGAGCTTTTCGACAGGCTGGGCGCACAGCCGTGGGCCCGCCGGGCGGCCACGGAACTACAGGCCGCCGGCGAGACCTCCCACCCGGCCGATGCCGTCGACTCACCGATCAGTCGCCTGAGTTCGCAGGAACGCGAGGTCGTCCGGATCGCAGCCACCGGTGCCACCAACCGTGAGATCGCCACCCGACTGTTCCTGAGCCCGCGCACCGTGGGACACCACCTCTACCGCGCGTTTCCCAAGCTGGGCATCAGCTCACGAACAGAGCTCGCCGACCTGCTCGCCTCCTGACGGCAAGGCCCTGAGCGCGGGCGATCCGGCCCGAAGGGCTGATACCGGCGGCTGTCACGTCCGGCACGGCATCGCGTGCGTCGTCAGCCACCGGCGGGCATGTGGGCGGGCATGCCGGCGGGCTTTCGGCCTCGGCTTCACGACGGACCTGACGGGGTGGGCGGCGCGGCGTTACTCTGCGCTGACGATCCAGCACTGGAGGTGCGCATGAGACGTTCCGTCGCGCGGAATGTGTCGTTGTCGGCTGTTCTTGCCGCTGTCGTCACCATCGGGGCAGCGGCCCCGTCCTCGTCCGCGCCACCGTCGGCGCAACCGCCCAAGTCGCCCGTCTCGGTGGGCTACGGAGGGGCGGTCGCCAGTGTCGACGCGGACGCCTCGGCCGCCGGTATCGAGGTGCTCCGCAAGGGCGGCAACGCGGTGGACGCCGCGGTGGCGACCGCGGCGGCGCTCGGTGTGACCGAGCCCTACTCGGCGGGCCTGGGCGGGGGCGGCTACTTCGTCTACTACGACGCCAAGAGACACACCGTGGAGACGATCGACGGCCGGGAGACCGCGCCGCGCAGCGCGGACTCCTCGCTGTTCCTGGAGAACGGCAAGCCGCTCGCCTTCGACGAGGCCGTCACCAGTGGACTGGCCGTGGGCACCCCGGGCACCCCGGCCACCTGGGACACCGCGCTCGACACCTGGGGCAGCAAGTCGCTGCGGCAGGTGCTGAAGCCGGCCGAGCGGCTCGCCAGGGACGGCTTCGTCGTCGACAGTACGTTCCGTTCGCAGACCGAGGGCAACCAGGCCAGGTTCGCCGACTTCCCGGCGACCCGGAAGCTGTTCCTGCCCGGCGGCCAACTCCCGGTCGTCGGCTCGGTGTTCAAGAACCCCGACCTGGCGCGCACCTACGAACAGGTGGGCCGCAAGGGCGTCGACGAGCTGTACCGGGGCGAACTGGCCGCAGACGTCGTACGGACCGTCCGCAACCCGCCCGTCGACCCGGGGTCCACCCGGGTGGTGCGGCCCGGTGACCTCACCGCGAAGGACCTGCGGTCCTACCGGGCGCTGCGGCAGGCACCGACGAGGACCGGCTACCGAGGCCTCGACGTGTACGGCATGGCCCCCTCCTCGTCCGGCGGCACCAGCATCGGCGAGGCGCTCAACATCCTTGAGTCCACCGACCTTTCGAAGGCGAGCGAGGCGCGGTATCTGCACCGTTACATCGAGGCCAGCCGGATCGCCTTCGCGGACCGCGGACGCTGGGTGGGTGACCCGGCGTTCGAGGACGTGCCGACGCGGGAGCTGCTGAGCCAGCGGTTCGCCGACGCGCGGGAGTGCCTGATCAAGGACGACGGGGTGCTGACCAGCCCGCTCGCGCCGGGCGACCCGAGGCACCCGGCCGACTGCCGCGGCGGTGGAACGGCTGCCCCGACGACGTACGAGGGGGAGAACACCACCCATCTGACCGCGGCCGACAAGTGGGGCAATGTCGTCGCGTACACCCTGACGATCGAGCAGACCGGCGGCAGTGGGATCACCGTGCCGGGGCGTGGCTTCCTGCTCAACAACGAGCTGACGGACTTCTCGTTCGCGCCGGCCAGCCCCGCCGTCCACGACCCGAATCTGCCCGGTCCGGGCAAGCGCCCGCGCTCGTCCATCTCGCCGACGATCGTGCTGAAGCACGGCGAGCCGGTGCTGGCGCTGGGGTCGCCCGGTGGTGCCACGATCATCACGACCGTGCTCCAGTCGCTCATCGGCACCGTCGACCGGGGGCTTCCGCTGGTCGATGCCATCGCGGCACCGCGCGCCAGTCAGCGCAACTCCGCGACGACGGAGATCGAACCGGGGTTGTGGAACAGCCCGGTCCGGGCGGAACTGGAGTCGCTGGGGCACGTCTTCAAGCTAAACCCGGAGATCGGGGCGGCGACGGGTGTGCAGCGGCTGCCGGACGGTCGGTGGCTGGCAGCAGCGGAGAAGGTGCGCCGGGGCGGCGGCTCGGCAATGGTCGTGCGGCCGAGCGGACGCCCGTGACGGTGGGCGGCCGACAACCACAACTGGTGACGGTGCGTCAATAACGTTCCATGCGGGGCTGGTTCCTGGTGAGAATTCACCGGGAACCAGCCCCCGCGGTCTTGACGGAGGTATCTGCCCGGGGCCATGTTGTGCGCGTCGGTAAGGAAAGTTTCCTATTGGAAGGGCACCCCCACTGTGCGTACCCGAACGCTCGCCCTCGCTGCCGCCTCCGGCGCCGCCCTGCTCGCGACCGTCACCCTGAGCCCGGCCGCCCACGCCGGACCGGCCCGGGGCGCGAACCTCAAGGAAGGGTCCGTCAGCGCGGCCGATCTGCTGGCGAAGGTCACTTCGTGTTCGCAGATCTCCAACGGCAAGTACCGTACGGACGAGGAGACCTCAGCGACCGTTCCGGTCTGCGGCAAGAATGGAGCCGTGTTCTGGAAGGCCGACATGGACGTCGACTGCGACGGCGAGATCACCGCCGCCTGCAACGAGGACACCGACCCCTGGTTCCAGAACGGCACGGCCTTCGAGACCTCCGCCGGAAAGCCGCTGAACGCCGAGAAGCTGCCGTACGTCGTCGTGCCGAGCACCAGCAGCATCTGGAACTACAGCGATGCCGGCATCAAGGGCGGTGGCGTCGTCGCCGTCATCTACGACAACAAGGTCGAGTACGCGGTCGTCGGTGACACCGGCCCCAACAAGATCATCGGCGAGGCTTCGTACGCCACCGCCAAGGCCCTCGGCATGGACCCGGACCCGGAGACCGGCGGCGCGGAATCCGGCGTCACCTACATCCTGTTCAAGAACTCCAAGGTGTCGCCGATCGAGAGCCACAGTGCCGCCGTCACCGCGGGCGACGCCCTCGCCAAGCAGTTCATCCAGAACAACTAGCAGTCATCCCGAGGCGGTTGGCGGCTCCGCCGCCCTGCCGCGTTCGGGGGCGGTCACAACGCGGTCAGGATGCGCGGGCCGTCGTCGGTGATCGCCACGGTGTGCTCGGCGTGCGCGGCCCGGCTGCCGTCGGACGTGCGCAGTGTCCAGCCGTCCTGGTCCGGGTAGAAGTCGTCCTTGCCGCCGCCGATCAGCATCGGCTCGATCGCCAGCACCATCCCGTGCCGCAACAGCATGCCGCGACCCGGTCGTCCCTCGTTGGGGACGGCCGGGTCCTCGTGCATCGACCGGCCGATGCCGTGCCCTCCGAACCCCTCCGGGATGCCGTATCCCGCGCCGCGGCAGACCGTGCCGATCGCATGCGCTATGTCGCCGATCCGATTGCCGACGACCGCCGCCGCGATGCCCGCCTCCAGTGCCGCGAAGGCCGTCTCGACGAGCCGGGTGTCGTCGGGCCGGGCGCGCCCGACGGTGAAGCTGATCGCCGAGTCACCGGCCCAGCCGCCCAGTGTGGCGCCCGCGTCGATGCTGACCAGATCGCCGTCGCGCAGCCGCTGGTCGGTCGGGATGCCGTGCACGATCGCGTCGTTGACCGACGCGCAGATCGCGGCGGGGAAGGGGGTGGGTGCGAAATGCGGCCGGTAGTTCAGGAACGGCGACCCGGCGCCCGCGTCACGCAGTACGCCGCGGGCCACCTCGTCCAGTTCGCGCAGGGAGACGCCGACCGCGGCCGCTTCCCGTGCGGCGGTCAGGAGCTGTGCCACGACTCGGCCGGTCTCGCGCATGGCTTCGATGGATGTGTCTGTCTTGAGCTTCACCATGCCAATTACTATACCGGTCTCAGCGGTATTAGAATGACGGCATGGTACGAACGCCCCTGACCCCGGAAGAGCGCCGTCGCGGCGAACGCCTCGGCGCGCTGCTGCGTGAGGCGCGCGGCGGACGCAGCATGGTCGAGATCGCGGCGAGCGCCGGAATCTCCGCCGAGACGCTGCGCAAGATCGAGACCGGACGCGCCCCCACCCCCGCCTTCTTCACGGTCGCCGCGCTGGCCGGGGCGCTGGGACTGTCGATGGACGAGATCCTCGCCCGCTCGGCCCCGGAACCGGACGCGGTGCCGCTGGCGGGGTAGCGGCGGGCCCTGTGGTGCGCGTGGCCGCGCCTCGGCCGCAGCATGGTCGAAAAGCCTGCGTAGCCGTGCCGTAACACGGCTGATGTCGAATGCCTGCGGACTGGAGGCTCCGGTCGACGTCGGCGAGGGCAGAGATGACGGAGCGTCAAGATGCTTGGGAAGTACGGGAGTTCACGCAGTACATACGGGATCTCGTGACACTGCTGGACCCCGGGAGCGGCTGGTACGGGCTCTTCCTCCGACGTGATCCTGCCGGGATGCGCGCCTGCCTCGACGGCGTCGAGATTCCGCCCTGGGACGTGATGGAGTCACTGCTCGGCGATCTGGCGGCTCTGCGCGGTACGGCGTTCGCACAGCGCGAGTCGGTACGGGCCGCCGGGCTGTACTCCTCCTCGGTGGCCGCCCACGACCGCCGCCCGGGCGGGCGGCAGGTGCTCGTCGAGCGACTGGAGCTGATGCGCGGGGAGCAGGCGCGCGCGGCCCGACGGCTCCGGGCCGCCGGTGCGGGCGGCACGACGCCCCCGGACGCGGAGGCGGCCGCCTGGGCCAGGGACGACCATGTACGGGCCACGGCACGCTGCTCGGAACTGCGCGAACGACTCGCCGCGGCGGCGGTGCCGGACGGCTGGTTCCGTACGGAGGTGCCGGAGGTGCCGGGGGAGCGGGTGGTGCCGGGGGCGCAGAGGGAGCGGGAGGTGCCAGGGGTGCCGGGGGCGCTGGAGGCGCCGGGGGTGCCGGAGTGGGCGGCGGAGGTGCCGGATCGGGCCGGGGAGGCCGGACCGGAAGCAGGCCCGAAGGGCGTCGCGAAAGCAGGCCCGGAGCGTGCGGCGGAAGCAGGCCCGGAGCGTGCGGCGGAAGCAGGCCCGGAGCGTGCGGCGGAAGCCGGCCCGGAGCGTGCGGTGGAAGCCGGCCCGGAGCGTGCGGTGGAAGCCGGCCCGGAGCGTGTCCCGCAGGCCCCGCCCTCCGCTTCCGGGCCGCCCGCCCCAGGGCGCCGCAGGCCGCGAGGTGCCAGGTTCGCGGGCCTCGACATGGACGAGGCCGACGAGGCGGCCGTCCTGCCCGCCCCCGTCCTGCCCCTTCCGCCCACCACTGCCGCCGCACCGCGCGGTGCCCGCTTCGCCGCCGCCCCGCCCGGCGACGACACCTCCGCCGGGTCCGCCATCCGTGCCGCCGCCCCGGCCCCGGAGGCCCACCGGGCCGCCGTACGGGCCGTCGAGCGGCTGGTCCGGCTGCGGGCCGTCGGCAGCAGCGGTGAGGCGCACGTCGTGCTCTGCGAGGCGGCCGGCTGGCCCGCGGAATGGCTGCCGGCGCTCGCCGTCGAGCTGCACCGGGCCGGCCTCGACGCCGACTGGGCGACCCTGCTGTGGGAGGTGTCCTCGTTGCCGCCCGCCCGACTTGCCTCCGCTGCCGGAGCGCTGCACGCCGCAGGGCGCCCAGACGACTGCGGGCAACTGCTGCGCCAGGGCGTGGCCAGGCCCGCCGGGGAGATCGCCGCCGCGGTGGTGGCCCTGGACCGGGCCGGCCAGGGGCCGCAGGCGCGGGCGCTGCTGGGCGCCTTCGTCCGCGTACGGACTCCGCAGGACGCGGCGAAGGTCGCGGCGGGCGATCCGCACCGTCTCGTACCACCACTGCTGGCCGCGGCCCGCGCCGTCTCACCGGCCAGGGAGCGGGATGTCGCCCACGCCCTGCGGGTGGCGGGCATCGCGGGGGCACCCTGAGCGGGCGCCCCCGGGCCGGCTACTCCGGGGACGGTGGGTAGAACCGCCGGGCCCAGCGGCGGAACGGGCCGATCGGGCCGTCGCCGGGAGCGAGCCGCGGTGGCTGCTGGTACTGCTTGTGATTCCAGATCGGGAAGTCCGCGGCGGTGAACTCGCAGCTGGACCGGAAGACGGCGCGGTCCAGCACCCTGGCCGCGGTCCGGCTCACCGCACGGGCGAGCGGGCCCGGCAGCCGGGACGGCTCGGCGAAGGCGATGCGATTGCGCTGCCGGAACTGCATCCGGTTGGGCGCGATCGCCGTCGGCATCACCATCGTGCACATCCGCAGGCCCAGCCGGGCCGTGTGCACATCGGCGTGCAGGCAGCCGAGCCCGTACCCGTCCACCTCTACATCGACGACGAAGTCGCCCAGGAGCGGCGCCGACTCGTGGGCCCGCATGGAGACATGGAACGAGGCGTCGTCGTAGACCACCGGCCCGCCGATCTCGGCCCTGGCCCAGCCGTGCAGGGTGGCGAAATGGCCGAGGTCCACCGAGTTCTCGATGACTTCCTGGACATTGCCCGCCAGCTCCCAGGCGGCGCTGCGGGCGGGCCGGTGACCGATCTCGTGCCAGGCCGGGATCGTCCAGTCCGGAGCCCGGCCGTCGTGGTGCCGCCACACGAACACCGCGCCGTTGACCTCCAGGACCGGCAGCTGAGACAACGGCGACCTCGGCGGCTTCGTGTCGTATCCGGTACGGACACACGCGCCGTCCGGGCCGAACGCGAAGAAGTGGAACGGGCAGACGAGATCGTCCCCCTCCACCTTGGCCAGCCCGAGATGCGCCCCCAGATGCGGGCAGTAGGGACGGATGGCGCGGACCGCCCCCGTCCCGAGCCGGTACAGCACCACGTCCTCGCCCGCCAGGGGGCGGGTGAGGACGGTGCCCGGCCTCAGCTCCTCGGAGAACGCCAGCGCGGACCAGCCGCTCGGACAGGGCAGAGCGGGCGCGCCCGCGACGTCGGCCGGTGTCGGCCCCTCGCTGATGGCGCGCCCGAACTCGCGTGACAGTCCCACCACATCCCCTTCCGGAATCGGTCCCCTGGACACTGCCCAGGCCGCTCCGGGATCCTCGCCAGAAACCTCATATCACTCGAACGGGAAAGAATCGGAAGGGAGTTGACGGGAGGCCGGCGCTCCTCCCGGTACTAGCGGGCCCGCTGCTCGTACCCCACGAGCCTGACGCAGACGGCGAGCCCCGCGATCGCCTGCTCCAGCTCCGCGAGCCCCGGGTAGCTGGGCGCGATCCGGATGACCGCGTCGCGCGGGTCGTCGCCGTACGGGTGGGTGGCGCCGGCCGGGGTCAGCACGATGCCCGCCTCGGCGGCCCGGCGTACGACCTCCTTGGCGCAGCCGTCCGGCACCTCCAGGGTGACGAAGTACCCGCCCTTGGGCGAGGTCCAGGTCGCGAGACCGGTGCCGCCGAGCTCGGCGTCCAGGATCCGGGCCACCACCTCGAACTTGGGCTGGAGCAGGGCGCGCTGGCGCTCCATGTGGGCCCGCACCCCGTCGGCGTCCCGCAGGAACATGACGTGCCGCAGCTGGTTCACCTTGTCCGGGCCGATCGAACGCTTGGCGTTGTTGCCGAGCAGCCACTGGAGGTTCGCGGGCGAGGAGCCGAAGAACGCGACGCCCGCACCCGCCGCGGTGATCTTCGACGTGGAGCCGAACACGAACGCCCGGTCCGGGTTGCCGGCCTCGGCGCAGGCACCGAGCAGATCGGCGATCTCGACGGGCTCGTCGGTGAGGTGGTGGGCGGCGTAGGCGTTGTCCCAGAAGATCCGGAAGTCGGGGGCGGCGGTGCTCATCGCGGCGAGCCGGGCCACGGTCGCGTCGCTGTAGCAGACGCCGTCCGGGTTGCTGTACTTCGGGACGCACCAGATGCCCTTGATCGCCGGGTCCTCGGCGACGAGCCGCTCCACGGTCTCCATGTCCGGGCCGTCGGCGGTCATCGGCACCGGGATCATGTCGATCCCGAACCGCTCGCAGAGCGCGAAGTGCCGGTCGTAACCGGGCACCGGACACAGGAAGGCGATCCGCTCCTGGTCCACCCAGCGCGACTCGGCGCCCGGCACCACGCTGAGCAGGGCGTGCACCAGGCAGTCGTGCATCAGCTCAAGGCTGGAGTTCCCGGCCGCGAGCAGCTGGCCGGCCGGCACCTGGAGCACCCCGGCGAAGATCTCCCGGAGTTCGGGCAGCCCCTGGAGACCGCCGTAGTTGCGTACGTCCACGCCACCGGCGGAGGTGTGCCGTCCGCCCGGCAGGCTCAGCAGGTCCTCGGAGAGGTCCAGCTGCTCGGGGGCCGGCTTGCCCCGGGTGAGGTCGAGCGAGAGTCCGAGTCCCGCCAGGTCCTGGTAGTCCTGACGGGCCCGGTCGAGGAGCCCGGACAGGGCGTCGGGGCTCAGCTCGGTGGTCATGGTGTTTCCTCTCGCAGGTGCCGCTCTGATCGGGGGCCTCTGCCGAGAATACAAAGCGGCGCCGAAGGCCGATGGGCCGGGAGTCGGCGCCGGGCGGGCCGACCGGTTGCCGGGGCCGCGTGTTCTGGTCCCCGGCATGACGGATCACGCCTCCCGCCCCGGCTTCGCACACCGGCTGACCGCGGTCCGGTCGCAGGGGCGCCCGACCGGCCGGGCATGTGGACCGCACGGGTGTGAAACATGATCGACTCAGCCGGTTCACGGCGATGGTCTTGCCCCGCTGTGTGACGGGGCTTACGTTCTCCTCTACGCACGTGTCTACGGGCGTAGAAACGCGTTGAGGCTCTCTGACGCCGCGTCGAAGGAGCAGCTCTTGTCCCAAGTCGTACGCGCCGCACTCGTCCAGGCGACCTGGACCGGCGACACCGAATCCATGATCGCCAAGCATGAGGAGCATGCCCGCGAGGCCGCCCGTCAGGGCGCGAAGATCATCGGCTTCCAGGAGGTGTTCAACGCCCCCTACTTCTGTCAGGTGCAGGAACCCGAGCACTACCGCTGGGCCGAGCCCGTCCCGGACGGGCCGACCGTCCGCCGGATGCAGGAACTCGCCCGCGAGGCCGGCATGGTGATCGTCGTGCCGGTCTTCGAGGTCGAGCAGTCCGGCTTCTACTACAACACCGCCGCCGTGATCGATGCCGACGGCTCCTATCTCGGCAAGTACCGCAAGCACCACATCCCGCAGGTCAAGGGGTTCTGGGAGAAGTACTACTTCAAGCCGGGGAACGTCGGCTGGCCGGTCTTCGACACCGCCGTCGGCAAGGTCGGCGTATACATCTGCTACGACCGGCACTTCCCCGAGGGGTGGCGTCAACTCGGCCTCAACGGTGCTCAGTTGGTCTACAACCCGTCCGCCACCTCACGCGGCCTCTCCAGCTACCTCTGGCAGCTGGAACAGCCCGCCTCCGCCGTCGCCAACGAGTACTTCGTCGCCGCGATCAACCGCGTCGGCCAGGAGGAGTACGGCGACAACGACTTCTACGGAACCAGTTACTTCGTCGACCCGCGCGGCCAGTTCGTCGGTGAGGTCGCCTCCGACAAGGAGGAGGAACTCGTCGTCCGCGACCTCGACTTCGGCCTCATCGACGAGGTCAGGCAGCAGTGGGCGTTCTACCGGGACCGCCGCCCCGACGCGTACGAAGGACTGGTGGAGCCGTGAGCAGCCTGCACCACCGGCATCTCGCCGTCAGCCCCGACTGGCTGGCGCTCTACTACAAGCGCCCCCTGGAGATCACCCACGGCGAGGGCCGCCATGTCTGGGACGCCGACGGCAGGCGCTACCTCGACTTCTTCGGCGGCATCCTCACCACCATGACCGCCCACGCCCTGCCCGAGGTGACCAAGGCGGTCGCCGAGCAGGCCGGCCGGATCATCCACTCGTCCACGCTCTACCTCAACCGGCCGATGGTGGAACTGGCCGAACGCGTCGCCACGCTCTCCGGCATCCCGGACGCCAGGGTCTTCTTCACCACCTCCGGCACCGAGGCCAATGACACGGCGCTGCTGCTCGCCACCACGTACCGAGGCTCCAACCAGGTCCTCGCGATGCGCAACAGCTACCACGGCAGGTCGTTCTCCGCCGTCGGCATCACCGGCAACAACGCCTGGTCACCGACCAGCCTGTCGCCGTTGCAGACGCTGTACGTGCACGGCGGCGTCCGCACCCGGGGACCGTACGAGCACCTCGGCGACGCGGAGTTCATCAAGGCCTGCGTCGCCGATCTGGAGGACCTGCTCGGGCACACCCGGGCACCGGCCGCCCTGATCGCCGAACCCATCCAGGGCGTCGGGGGATTCACCTCGCCGCCCGACGGGCTGTACGCGGCGTTCCGCCGGGTCCTGGACCGGCATGGCGTCCTGTGGATCTCCGACGAGGTGCAGACCGGCTGGGGCAGGACCGGTGAGCACTTCTGGGGCTGGCAGGCGCACGGCGAGAACGGCCCGCCGGACATCCTCACCTTCGCCAAGGGCATCGGCAACGGCATGTCGATCGGCGGTGTCGTGGCCCGGGCCGAGGTCATGAACTGCCTGGACGCCAACTCCATTTCGACGTTCGGCGGTTCCCCGGTCACCATGGCCGCCGGTCTCGCCAACCTCTCCTATCTCCTCGAACACGATCTGCAGGGCAACGCCCGGCGCGTCGGCGGTCTGCTGATCGAGCGGCTGCGGGCGATCGGCGCGGGTTCGAGTTGTGTGCGGGAGGTGCGCGGCCGGGGCCTGATGATCGGCATCGAGCTGGTGAGGCCCGGCACCGACGAGGCGAACCCGGAGGCGGCCGCGGCCGTGCTCGAAGCGGCCCGCGAGGGCGGTCTGCTCATCGGCAAAGGCGGCGGCCACAACACCAGCGTGCTGCGGATCGCACCACCGCTCTCGCTGACCATCCCGGAGGCGGAGGAAGGGGCGGAGATCCTGGCCGAGGCCCTGCGGTCGGTGGCCTGAGCCCGGTGGACTGAGCCCGGCGGCCTGAGTCCGCCGGGCCCGGTCCGGTGGGCCGGGTCCGGCGGGTCGAGCGGTGGACGGGCCCCGGCCGCGAGGCGGCTGCGGGGCCCGTCCGGTCGGTCAGCCCCGGTGGCCGGTGGGGCGGGTGAGGTCCAGCGAGCGGACCGGGTCGAGCTCGCCGTAGTACGCGAGGTGCTTGTAGCGCACATCGGTGACGGTCAGCGTGGCTCCGGCGATGCCCCGGGGCACCGTGGTGCGCAGGCGCACCGAGCCGTCCTTCTTCGTGGTGCCGGTCAGCTTGTGCACCTTGCCGCCGGCCGTCAGCTCGGCCGTGACCTTCGCGCCCTTCACCGGCCTGCCCTGCGCGGTCCTCACCACACCGGTCGCGGTGACCTTCCAGGCGGACTCGGAGCCGGGCCTGCCCAGGAGCACGGTGCCGGCCTTCAGCGAGGCGACCGCGAGCTCCGACGGCGGGGTGGGCTGCCCGAAGGCGACCTGGTCGACGGTCCAGAACGCGCTGTTGGTACCGGTGTAGCGGAAGCTCAGCCGGGCCGTCTTGGCACCCTGCGGAACGGCCAGCTCAAGATGCTCGACGGTGTTGCTGTCGGCCCGGTAGGACTTGACGAGCTGCGGGGCGCCGCCGTCGTACGAGACGTGGACATCGCCGGTCTGCGGACCGTCGACCCGGTAGTTCGTCGCGTACGAGACGGTCGCCTTCGCCGCGCCGTTCAGCTCGTACGCGGGGCTGACCAGGGTGGAGTCGAACTGTCCGGCACCGTGCGCCTTGTCGTCCCACTCGTCGGAGTCGGCGACCGCGAACACATTGCGGGCGCGGACGTTCGTCTCGCGGCCCTGGCCGCGTTCGGCGTTGGTCCAGAACTCGTCCGTGGCGAAGGACCAGCCGCGCCACTCGGTGACGCCACCGGCCGGCATCTTCGAGTTGTCGATCGACCAGCCATCGGGCGCGGTGTTCGTCCACCCCTTGGCGTCGGCCGGGAGCCGGGTCTCGTCGACGGGCGTGCGCAGCGAGGGGCGCAGCGCGTCGAAGGCGTCCGGCTTCGGCTCGGCGAGGGAGGTGCCGTCGAGGTTCCAGGCGGGGTCGGTGGCGACGCCCTCGTGGCGCAGCACCGTGGGCGCGATGTCGGTGATCTTGACGTCGTCGCGCACCGAGCCGGGCCGGATGCCCTTGCCCTGGGCGATCACGAACGTGCCACGCTCCAGCGGGGAGTTGCCGCCGTGCCCGCCGGTGGGGGTGTGGCCGTGGTCGGCGGTGACGACGACGAGCCAGTCCTCCTTCGCGTACGTCGGCCGTGAGGTCACCGCGTCGAGCAGGCGGCCGATCTGGCCGTCGGCGGTGTTCAGGGCCTTGAGGTAGGCGTCGCCGGCGGAGCCGCCGCTGTGGCCGGCGCCGTCGACCTCGTCGAGGTGGACGAAGGTGGAGTCGGGGTTGCCGTGTGCGAGGAGGTCGGCGGCCTTGGCCGTGGTGCCCTCGTCGTTGCCGCCCGCGATCCGCAGATCGGTCTTCGCGCCGAAGACGATCTGGGGGATCGGGCTCCAGGTGCCGACGACCAGCGTGGAGGTGGCCGGATCGGCGGTCTCCAGCCGGGTCGCGTAGTCCGGGTACTCGCCGTAGTTCGGGGCCGTGAAGTTGTTGTCCTTCACGTTGTGCTTGTCGGGCCAGACGCCGGTGGCGATGGACGACCAGCCGGCGCCGGAGACGGTCGGGGCCATCGGGTCGGCGTACAGGTTGCTCCGGGCGGTCAGGCCCTTGGCCATCAGCTGCCTGAGGTTCGGTACGTCGGCGCGCGAGAAGGCGTCGAAGGTGGCGCCGTCGACGCCGATGACCAGGGTCTTCGCCTGCTTGGTGCCGGACGGCAGACCGGCGTACGGGGCGGCGGCCGGGGCCTTGGACCCCTGGGCGTGGGCGGCGGTGGTGGCGAGCGGCAGTGCGACGGCGGCGACGGTGGCGGCGGCCAGCACCGTACGCGCGGAGCGCGACAGGGACACGTGATCCTCCGGGATCGGTCGTTGGACACCGGGCAACGGGGGTGTCCGGTGATGTGTCCGAGGTTCGCCGCCGGTGGTGATCGGACCACGCCGCGTATGGGACGGGCGCATGAACCGCACTCAACATTTGGACCAGACCTGTAATCGTTCCGTTATCCAATGATGGTCATGGTCATCGCCGCGGCTGTGGGCCGGTGGAGTGCCGGGCCGGTGAAACAGAAACGTCTTCAGCGGTTAGCGGCAGCGGTATTGCCACAGTGGGTAACCCACTTCTACGTTCTTCATCACGCACCTTGTCTACGTGCGTAGACCCATTCCGCCACGAGTGAGGAGGGGTACATGAGCCGCACCGTCATCCACGGTGGTCTCGTCATCACCGCGTCCGACGAACTGCATGCCGACGTACTCATCGAGGGCGGCCGCATCGTGGCCCTCGCGGCGCACGACAGCGACGCGGCCGAGAGCTGGAGCGCCGACCGGAGGATCGACGCCACCGGCAAATACGTCATCCCGGGCGGTGTCGACGCGCACACGCACATGGAGATGCCGTTCGGCGGCACCTACGCCGCCGACACCTTCGAGACCGGCACCCGGGCGGCCGCCTGGGGCGGCACCACCACGATCGTCGACTTCGCCATCCAGTCCGTGGGCCGCGCGGTGCGCGAGGGTCTCGACGCCTGGTACGCGAAGGCCGACGGCAACTGTGCCATCGACTACGCCTTCCACATGATCCTCTCCGACGTGAACGAGTCCTCGCTCAAGGAGATGGACCTGCTGGTGTCGGAGGGGGTCACCTCCTTCAAGCTGTTCATGGCCTATCCCGGCGTCTTCTACAGCGACGACGGCCAGATCCTGCGCGCCATGCAACGGGCCTCCCACAACGGCGGCCTGATCATGATGCACGCGGAGAACGGCATCGCCATCGACGTACTCGTCGAACAGGCCCTCGCCGAGGGCCGCACCGACCCGCGTTACCACGGCGACGTGCGCAAGGTGGCGCTGGAGGCCGAGGCCACCCACCGCGCCGTACAGCTCGCCCGCGTCGCCGGATCCCCGCTGTACATCGTGCACGTCTCCGCGGACGAGGCGGTCGCCGAGGTCGCCGCCGCCCGCCACAAGGGACTTCCGGTCTTCGGCGAGACCTGCCCGCAGTACCTCTTCCTCTCCACCGACAACCTCGCCGAGCCGGACTTCGAGGGCGCCAAGTACGTCTGCTCCACCCCGCTGCGGCCCAGGGAGCACCAGGAGGCGCTCTGGCGGGGGCTCAGGAACAACGAACTCCAGGTCGTCTCCACCGACCACTGCCCCTTCTGCTTCTCGGGCCAGAAGGAGATGGGCCGCGGCGACTTCTCGAAGATCCCCAACGGAATGCCCGGCGTGGAGAACCGGATGGACCTCCTCCACCAGGCGGTCGTGGACGGTCACATCTCGCGCCGCCGCTGGATCGAGATCGCCTGCGCCTCCCCGGCCCGGATGTTCGGCCTCTACCCGAAGAAGGGCACCATCGCCCCGGGCGCCGACGCCGACGTCGTCATCTACGACCCGGCGGCCGAACAGACCATCTCCGCCGAGACCCACCACATGAACGTCGACTACTCGGCGTACGAGGGGAGGCGGATCACCGGACAGGTCGAGACGGTCCTCTCGCGCGGTGAGGTCGTCATCGACGCAAGGAAGTACACCGGCCGGGCCGGACACGGCATGTACACCCCGCGAGCCACCTGTCAGTACCTGGACTAGGAGCACCCGTCATGGACTTCGGACTCGTCCTCCAGACCGATCCGCCCGCCTCGGCCGTCGTCGGCCTGATGCGCCGCGCCGAACGCAACGGCTTCCGCTACGGCTGGACCTTCGACTCGACGGTGCTCTGGCAGGAACCGTTCGTCATCTACAGCCAGATCCTCGAACACACCGAACACCTCGTCGTCGGCCCCATGGTGACCAATCCCGGCACTCGCACCTGGGAGGTGACCGCCTCCACCTTCGCCACCCTCAACGACATGTTCGGCAACCGCACCGTCTGCGGCATCGGCCGGGGCGACTCGGCGATGCGCGTCGCAGGCCGCAGGCCCAACACCCTGGCCCGGCTCGGCGAGGCCATCGATGTCATCCGCGACCTCGCCGAGGGCCGGGAGGCCACCGTCGACGGGCAGCCGGTCCAGATCCCCTGGGTGAAGGACGGCAGGCTGCCCGTCTGGATGGGCGCGTACGGCCCGAAGGCGCTCGCGCTGGCCGGACAGAAGGCCGACGGCTTCATCCTCCAGCTCGCGGACCCGTTCCTCACCGAGTGGATGATCAGGGCGGTACGGGACGCGGCGGCCGAGGCGGGCCGCGACCCCGACTCCGTGACCATCTGCGTCGCCGCTCCCGCCTATGTCGGCGACGATCTCGACCACGCCCGCGAGCAGTGCCGCTGGTTCGGCGGCATGGTCGGCAACCACGTCGCGGACCTCGTCTCCCGGTACGGCGCGCACTCCGGGCTCGTCCCCGAGGCCCTGACCGAGTACATCGCCGGGCGGTCCGGCTACGACTACAGCCACCACGGCCGGGCCGGAAACCCCGACACCACCTTCGTGCCGGACGGGATCGTCGACCGGTTCTGCCTGCTGGGCCCCGCCGAGGCGCACATCGAGAAGCTGCGGACCCTGCGGGACCTGGGCGTCGACCAGTTCGCGCTCTACAACATGCACGACGCGCGCGAGGCGACGATCGACGCCTACGGTGCGCGGATCATCCCCGCTCTGTCCGACTGACCCGCCCCTGTCCCGCACATCTCCCCACGGCTGTCCGCACCCCCGTCCCCGCACCGCGCTCCCGCTGTTCGCCCCGCCCCGCACGGCACCGTTCCCGAGCGAAGGGTCCAGCCGCCATGACATCGACCGTCCCACCCGTCCCACCCGTTCCACCGCAGGGTCCGATACCCGACGCCTCGGGCCGCATCGAGCTCGCCCCCGGCGCCGTTCCCACCGACAACCGGTTCGTCAACGAGGACCTGTTGCCCGTTCCCCTGGAACGCCGCCGCTGGACGACGTACAACTTCACCGCGCTCTGGGTGGGCATGGCCCACAACATTCCGTCCTGGCTGCTCGCCTCCGGCCTGGTGGCCCTCGGCATGGACTGGAAACAGGCCGTGTTCACCATCGCGCTGGCCAACCTGATCGTGCTCGGACCCATGCTGCTCACCGGGCACGCCGGACCCAAGTACGGCATCCCCTTCCCGGTGCTGGCCCGTGCCTCCTTCGGGCTGCGCGGCGCCAACCTGCCCGCGCTGATCCGGGCCGCGGTGGCCTGTGCCTGGTTCGGCATCCAGACCTGGATCGGCGGCGTCGGCATCTTCACCCTGCTGGGGAAGATCTTCGGCGGCTGGGCGAAGGCGTCCGAGATCGGCGGCCAGCCGTGGACGCTCTGGCTCTGCTTCATCCTCTTCTGGGCGCTCGAACTTGCCATCATCTACCGGGGTATGGACGCCCTGCGCCGGTTCGAGAACTGGGCGGCGCCGTTCGTCATCGTCGGCGCCGTCGTGCTGCTGGTCTGGGTCGCCGTCAAGGCGGGCGGCTTCGGCCCGCTGCTCGACCAGCCCTCGAAGCTCGGCTGGGGCAAGGAGTTCTGGCCGGTCTTCTTCCCCTCGCTGATGGGCATGATCGCCTTCTGGGCCACCCTCTCGCTGAACATCCCCGACTTCACCCGCTTCGGGGCCGGACAACGCGCCCAGATCCGGGGCCAGTCGCTCGGCCTGCCGACCACGATGACGCTCTTCGCCCTGCTCTCGGTCCTGGTCACCTCCGGATCGCAGGCGGTGTACGGGGAGGCCATCTGGGATCCGGTCCAGCTCGTGGCCCGGACCGACAACGTCTTCGGACTGCTCTACGCCCTGGTCACGGTGCTGGTCGCGACGGTCTCCGTGAACATCGCGGCCAACGTCGTGTCACCCGCGTACGACCTGGCGAATCTCGCGCCCCGGTTCATCAACTTCCGTACCGGCGCACTGATCACGGGTGTCGTCGGCGTCGTCATCATGCCGTGGAAGCTCACCGAGACGCCCGAGCTGTACATCTTCACCTGGCTCGGACTGGTCGGCGGACTGCTCGGAACGGTCGCGGGCATCCTGATCGCCGACTACTGGATCGTCCGCCGCACCGTGCTCGACCTCGCGGACCTCTACCGCCCCGGCGGCCGCTACTGGTACACGAACGGCTGGAACTGGCGGGCGGTCGCGGCGTTCACCGTCGGCGGCGTCCTCGCGATCGGGGGCTCCCACTCCGCGCCCGGGGCGGGCCCGTTCCCGGCCGGCGGGCTGATTCCGTTCCTGAAACCGCTCGCGGACTACGGCTGGGCGGTCGGGCTCGCCTCGTCGCTGGTGCTGTACGTGCTGCTCAGCGGCCGGTCCGGCGTCACACCGGCGCGGACGTACGGCCCAGCAGGGCGCTGATGTCGTACGTCTGGTCCGGCGGCGGCGTGGTCGTGGGCACCGGCTTGTCGAAGGCCGAGAAGCCCACGACCGCGTCCGCCCCGGCGCCCTGGACCGTGATCCTCAGGGGGTACGGCTTGCCGGTGGCCGCGACGTCCGTCGTCAGCGTCCGGCCGTCCCGCATCCTGGTCAGCGGCACCACCGGAGCCCCGTCGAGCGTCGTCCTGCGACCCTTGTTCAGCGTCCCCCGGTCGTTGTCGGCGTTGTCGCCGACCAGCTTGCGGAACGTGTCCAGATCGCAGCCGTTCGCCAGAGCGCGCAGCCTCGGGTCGTCGGCCGAGCCCTTCATGTAGCGCCCGTTCAGGATCGCGGCGAAGGCCGAACCGCCGCCCGGGACCTGGTTCTTCCAGAAGTTCGCATCCGGCTTGACCCAGATGTCGTCGCCGCGCTTCACGATCCGGACGGACCCCTGGCTCTTGCCCAGATCCACCGATCCGGTGCAGTTGCCGTCCCGGTCCAGGGTGAGCTCCAGAGCCATCGGCGGGCTGTTGTCGCCGAATTCGCCGCGGGCGCTCAGGTGCAGCGAACGGGCGCTCAGCAGGGCGTCCCGGGAGCGGTCCGCGATCTGCTGCGCGGAGAGCTTGTCGATGCCGTCGTCCGCCCGTGCCGCACCGCCGCCCAGGACGCTGCCGCCGGTGACCCCCAGCACGACGGCCGCCGCGCAGGCGGCCCGGCGTGTGCCGCTGTGTCGACCGGTCACGTCGCCTCCCTGGTAGTACCCGTAGGGCCTGTTCAGGTGCCATCCGATTCTTCCGAGCGTACGCCGGGGCGGATGGGGTCGCGCGGCGGAGCAGCCCACCATGGTGCATACACAGTGTGATGTTTTGCCTCGTTTTGGGTCACGGGGTGCTGGGGACGGTTGTCGGCGCACCGAGTTCGCCATCAACGAGGAGGAACAGGGAGACATGAAGCTGTCGATGGGGAGTGTGTCCAGGGCCGTGCTCAGGGGCGTCGTCGTGGTGGGGGCGGCCACCGCGCTCGCGGTTCCCGCGACCGCCGCGACCGCGGTGCCGGCCGTGGCGACGCCGCCCGGCCTGTCCTGCGACACCGGAAAGCACGAGATCGACGACTACACGGGCTTCGCGCTGTGCCGCAACGACGGCAGCACGACGCAGACCTTCTGGGTGCACCTGGTCTGCGGCTGGTCCCCGGACGTGGACGGCGAGCACGTCACCCTCAACCCCGGGCAGTCCGGCCAGTCCACCGCGCACTGCGCCGGCATCGGCACCGGGATCGGCGAGATCACCGTCCAGCCGTAGCCGCTTGTGCCGTGCGGGCCGGCCGGAGCGTCTCCGCACGCCGGCCGGAGCGTCTCCGCACGCCGGCCGGAGCGTATCCGCGTCGGCCGGACCGGCCGCTCAGTACGGGCGGCCGGTCCGGCCGGTCACGGAGCGCTCCGTTCCAGCAGTGGGGGCAGGGCGGCGGCCAGCCGCTCCCGGAGCCGGTCCGGGCCGCCGTCCACCCACGGGTGCGCGGCATGGAACGCGGACCAGTCCACCAACCAGTCCAGTACCGTCTCGGGCGTGAAGTCCGGCGCGTGCGGGCCCAGCACGGTGCGCAGCAGGCGCGGCGACAGACGGGTCGCGGGGTGCTCCGCGAGCAGCACCGCGTCGTACAGGTCCTTGGCCCCCGACCGGCCCTCCGCCTCCTGGTCCTCGGCGAGCCACAGCAGCTTCCAGGCGAGCGAGAGCCCCGGGCCCGCGGTGCGGACCGGCGTCGGGGGCCCGCCGTCACCGCGCGGGCAGGCCGTCCAGCCCGGGGCCTGCGGGAGCCGCTCGTCCTGGGCGAAGTCCATCCGCACCTCGCCCGGCGGCAGCCCGTCGGCCTCCCAGGGGACGACGACACGCACCCCGGGGGTCTCGTACTCCCGGTACGTCCACGTCCCGTCCGACTTCACCCGGAGCGGATCGATACGAATGCCCTCGGGCAGCGGCGGACCGGCCGCCAGGGCGGCCACGACCTCCTCGGCGGGGGAGGACGGCGGATCCATCTCCTCGGCCTCCATCCAGCGCAGCCCCTCCGGGGCGAGCACCGGCCGGGCGCCGCCGGTGTCGTGGCACTCGCCGTCGGTCAGCAGCTCGGGAGCGGCCGCGCCGTGCGCGGCCTCCGGCCACTGCTGCACGGTCGCTGCCCCGTCGACGTACGGGTAGGGGTCGAGGCCGTCGACGAAGCCGTCGGCCGGCGGCTCCACCACGATCCAGTCCAGATCGCCCGGCTCCCGCGCGGCGGCGCCCACCCAGGCCTGGAGCGGGACACTGCCGCGCAGGACCAGACCGTCGCCCCAGGCCGACCCGGCGATCACGTGCAGCAGATGGTCCTGGACGGCACGCCGGGCGGCCCGCCACCGCGGCGCGAGCGAGGGGTCGTCGTACGCCGGTTCGCCGGGGACGGGCCGGTCGTCCGCGCTCACCGGGAGACCCCGGCCGGCTCGTCCAGCCAGCCCGCGTCCACCGCCGGACGGTCGTCGTGCACCACGAACTCCTCCTCGGCCTCCAGCACTTCGAGTCCGGCCGTGGCCAGCCCGCCCAGCAGCGCGTCGAGCTCGGCCCTCGCCTCCGGACGGCCCACCGCGTAGCAGCGCTGCGTGACGAACCGTTCGTGGCTCCCGGGGCCGGTGGTGCGGCGGGCATTGCGCGACAGACGCGCACCGTGCCGCTCGGCCACCGCTCGTGCGACGGCGAGCTGCGGCTCACCGGTCAGCAGCAGCTTGACGTGATGCTCGAAGTGGCAGCCGGGAGAGAGTGCGGCGGCCTCGTCGGCCGTCCCCGGTATGTCCTCGTTCCACGGGGCGGCCTCGATCTTCACGCGTACGACGGGGAAGCCCGCCGCGCGCAGCTCGGCCGACCGGAGCACGGCGGCGGCCCGCTGCCCGGAGAGCGAACCCCGGCCCCGCTCGGTCAGCATGGGCTGGTCGGGCGTGGCACCGCGGTCCAGGAGGATATGGGTGAGCTTCATGCCCCTGCGCTCCGCCCAGCGGCCCAGTCGGCCGGCCTCCCGGGCATCGCCCGTACCGCCATCGGCGCGAGGTTCGAGGCGCACCGTCAGATGCGTCTCGAACTCGCCCTCGAACTCCGCTTCCACGCGCCCTCCACCAGTACTTTTCACGGTCCGCTTCCGTCACAGAACGTAGCAAGCGGCACTGACAGTCCCCGGACGGCGACCGAAGACCCTCCCGGACGCGCCCGGGACGCACCTCGGCCACTTTCCACCGAACGGTTGAGCGGACCGCTCATTCGTCGTTACCCTCCGGTAAGTTCGTTCGGGTGCAACAGGCGCGCTGCGCACAGCCTCCGCGCGGTGTCGTCCGACACGAGGAAGGCGGTCAGCCCATGTCCTCAACGGAAGCGGTGGAAACCACCGGACCGGCCGGCCCCACGGGACTCGCCGACAGCGCACGGGAGCTGGCCGAGGGCCGCACCACCTCGGTCGGGCAGGTGACCGCCGCACTGCGCCGCATCGAAGCGAGCCAGAGCACCCTCAACGCCTTCCGGCACCTGCGTGCCGAGGCCGCGCTCGCCGAGGCCGCCGAGGCCGACCGCCGGCTCGCGGCCGGGGAGCGGCTGCCCCTGCTCGGCGTACCGGTCGCCGTCAAGGACGACACGGACGTCGCCGGGATGCCGACCTACTTCGGCTGCGACGGCGATCTGCCCGCCGCGACCGCGGACAGCGAGGCGGTCCGCCGGCTGCGGGCGGCCGGGGCCGTGATCGTAGGGAAGACCAACTCCTGCGAACTGGGCCAGTGGCCGTTCACCGAGGGCCCCGCCTTCGGCGCCACCCGCAACCCGTGGCACACCGGTCACACCCCCGGCGGCTCCTCCGGCGGCTCCGCGGCGGCCGTCGCGGCCGGTCTGGTGCCCGCCGCGCTCGGCTCCGACGGGGCGGGGTCCGTACGCATCCCGGCGGCCTGGACCCATCTCGTCGGCATCAAGCCCCAGCGCGGCCGGATCTCCGGCCACCCGCACACCGACGCCTTCCAGGGCCTGACCGTCAACGGACCGCTCGCCAGGACCGTCGCCGACGCCGCACTGCTGCTCGACGCGGTCGCCGGCTCCCACCCCGAGGACCAGCACCGGCCGCCGCCCGTCGCCGCCGCGGCCGCCGCCCGCCGCGACCCGGGCCGGCTGCGCATCGCCCTCGCCTGGCGCCCCCCGCTCACCCTCACGGGCTCCGCGCCCCACCCCGATGTGCGACGGGCCGTCCTCGCACTGGCCGAGGCCCTCGCCCGACTGGGCCACGACGTGCAGGAAGCCAGACCCCACTACGGACTGATCGGCCTCGGCTTCGTCCCCCGGGCCACCGCCGGGATCGCCGAACTCGCCGCCCGCCACCCCGACCCCGCACTCCTCGACCCGCGCACCCGCAGCGCACTGCGCACCGGCACCCGGCTCGGCGGCCGGGTGGTACGGGCGGCCAGGGAGCGCGAGGTGCGTCAGCACCGCAGGATCGGCGGGTTCTTCCGCCCGTCCCGGACCGGCGCCGGGTACGACGTGCTGCTCACCCCGACGACCGCCCTGCCGCCGCCCCCGATCGGCCGCTTCGACGGACTGAGCGCCTGGCGCACCGATCTCGCGATGACCGAGGCCTGCCCGTACGCCTGGCCCTGGAACGTACTGGGCTGGCCCGGCATCAACGTACCGGCCGGGTTCACCGGCGACGGGCTGCCCGTCGGGGCGCAGCTGCTCGGCCCGTCCCGCAGCGAGGAACGGCTGATCTCCCTCGCCGCCCAGCTGGAGGCCGACCGCCGCTGGTACGAGCACCGGCCCCCGGCCCCGTCCGCCCGGTCCGTGCCGGGGGCCGGGCGCTGATCCCTCGTCCGGTCCCCACGCCCGGGGCCGTGTCCTGCCCCGTTGTCGCTCGCACCCGAGCGCGGGAGGCGGGATCATGGGCAGGGAGTGGATAGGTGGTGTCCGGTATGGCATGTGCAGGTCCGCAGTCGGCGCCCGGAGCCGAACCTTCGAGGCCCAGCACTCCCCGGCACTCCTACGACACGGCGAACGACGCGACCGTGGTGGTCGCCGGCAGCGGAGCGGTCGTCGGCTGGACGCACAGCGCACAGGAGTTGCTGGGGTATCGGGCCGCAGAGGTGGTCGGGCGGCCGGCGGGCTTCCTGCTCGCCACGCCCGAGGACCCGGTACGGGTGGCGGCGATCGCCGAGCGCTGCCGGGCGGGGGTGGGGTGGCGGGGCGTCGCGGACGTGCGGCGGCGTGACGGCAGCCGGATCGAGGCGGACCTGAGGGTCTCGGCCTCCTTTCACCTGGACGGCCGGGAGTGCTTCCTGGTATCCGGTCGCGAACGGCGGCCCGAGTGGACGGTCGGGCAGTCCGTGCTGGACGCCTTCCTGACCGGGTCGCCGATCGGCATGGCGGTGATGAGCCCGGACCTGCGCTACGTCTGGATGAACGACACCCTGGAACGCTTCGGCGGCGTCCCGCGCGAGCATCGGGTGGGCCACCGGCTGAGCGAGGTGCTGCCGGGGCTGGAGACCGAGGCCATCGAGACGCTGATGCGCGGAGTGCTGGACACCGGGATTCCCGTCATCGACTACGAATACCTGGGCTGGACCTGGGCCGATCCGCGCCGCAAGCGCGCCTACTCCACCTCGTACCTGCCGCTGACCGACAGTGACGGCGGCGTCACGGGCCTGTGCTACATGGTCCTGGACGTCACCGACCGGTGGAACGCCCAGCAGCGCCTGGCCCTGGTCAACGACGCCGGAGCCAGCATCGGCTCCACCCTGGACGTGATGCGCACGGCACAGGAACTGGCCGACTTCGCGGTGCCGCGGTTCGCCGACTTCGTGATCGTCGACCTGCTGGAACCGGTCGCCAGCGCCGGTGCGCCCGGTCCGTGGCCGCTGGGCACGGGGCTGTCCGGCGCCGAGCTGACCAGGTCCGGCGCCACCCTCGCCGCCACCCGGCCGCAGATGCGCCGGGCCGGGATGAGTTCGGTGCGCGAGGGCTGCCCGGAGGCGGTCCGCCGGATCGGGGAACCGGTGGACTTCGTACCCCCGCCCCACGACATGCGGTTCCTCATCGACGGCGAACCCCTCCTCATCCCGGCCCTCGACCCCGACAACAACGTATGGGCGGTCGAACAGCCCGCCAGGGCGGCGAGCATCCGCGAGTACGGACTCCACTCCCTGATCGCCGTACCCATGCGGGCCCGCGACACGGTGCTCGGTCTGACCACCTTCATCCGGTCGCAGAACCCCGCCCCGTTCGAACCGGACGACGTGCTTCCGGCCCGCGAGATGGTGGCGCGGGCCGCCGTGTGCGTGGACAACGCCCGCCGCTACACCCATGAGCACACCGCCGCGCTGACCCTCCAGCGCAGCCTGCTCCCGCACACACTGCCCGGCGGAATGGCGCTGGACGTGGCCTCCTCCTACCTCCCGGCGGACGCCAAGGACGGTGTCGGCGGCGACTGGTTCGACGTGATCCCGCTGTCCGGCGCCCGGGTCGCCCTCGTCGTCGGCGACGTGGTCGGCCACGGCATCGCCGCCGCGGCCACCATGGGCCGGCTCCGCACCGCGGTGCACACCCTCGCCGACATGGACCTGCCGCCCGACGAACTCCTCGCCCACCTCGACGACCTCGTGCTCCGCCTCAGCGACGAGGAACCCGAGGGCGGGGAGCAGGGCACCCCCGTACTCGGCGCCACCTGCCTGTACGCCGTCTACGACCCGGTCACCCAGCGCTGCACCATGGCCCGCGCCGGCCACCCGCCGCCCGTCGTCGTCGCCCCGGACGGCCGGGTCACCTTCCTCGAACTGCCCGCGGGACCGCCGCTCGGCCTGGGCGGCCTGCCGTTCGAGACGGCGGAGACCGAACTGCCCGAGGGGAGCCTGATCGGCCTCTACACCAACGGCCTGATCGAGGGCCGTGACCAGGACCCCGATCTCGGCATGTCCCGCCTCGGCGGCGCCCTGGCACAGCGCGGCCTCCCGCTCGACGCCCTGTGCGCAACGGTCGTGGATCAGCTGGTCCCGGTGCCCCAGCCCGACGACGTGGCCCTGCTGCTCGCCCGTACCCATGAGCTGAGCCCCGACCACGTCGCCTCGTGGGAGGTGGCCGCCGACCCGGCCGCCGTCGCCGGAGTCCGGGCCCGGACCGCCCGCCAGCTGAGCGCCTGGGGCCTGGAAGACCTGGAGATGACGACCGAGCTGATCGTCAGCGAGCTGGTCACCAACGCGGTGCGCTACGCCAGCGGGCCGATCCGGATCCGGCTGCTGCGCCAGTCCGTGCTGATCTGCGAGGTCTCCGACACCAGCAGCACCTCGCCACGGCTCAGGCACGCCCGCACCACGGACGAGGGCGGCCGCGGCCTCTTCCTCGTCGCCCAGCTCACCCGCCGCTGGGGCACCCGCTACACCGCCGAGGGCAAGATCATCTGGACCGAACAGGAACTGCCCCGGCAGGAACCTCCCGCGACGGGAAGCTGATACCCGCCCGCGACCGTCCTCACGGCACCCGAGCGGTCCATTCCTCCGTACCGAACTTCGTCCGCACCAGTTCCTCGGCCCGGGTCATCTCCTGCGCCGTGACTTCGCCGGTGGTCAGCCCGTAGCGGTTGCGGAAGGAGGCGATCATGTTCTCGATCACCTGCTCCCGGGCGAGGCCGGTCTGGCGACGGAGCGGGTCGACGCGCTTCTTGGCGCTCTTGGTGCCCTTGTCGGAGAGCTTCTCCTTGCTGATCCGCAGCACCTCCAGCATCTTGTCCGCGTCGATGTCGTACGACATCGTCACGTGATGCAGGACGGCCCCAGGGCCACCGTCGGCGCCGACGATCCGCTTCTGAGCGGCGCCGGCGATCTTCCCGGCATCGGTGGCGATGTCGTTGAGGGGCTGGTACCAGGCCTTGATGCCCATGTCGCCGAGGGCGCCCAGCACCCAGTCGTCGAGGTAGGCGTAGCTGTCGGCGAAGGAGAGGCCGGAGACCAGCGACTCCGGCACGGACAGGGAGTACGTGATGGTGCTCAGGGGCTCCACGAACATGGCCCCACCACCGGAAATGCGGCGTACCACGGACACTCCGTGCTTCGCCGCCCCTTCGGGATCCACCTCATTGCGCAGCGACTGGAAGCTGCCGATGATCACAGCGGGCGAGGCCCATTCCCAGACCCGCAACGTGGGCGCCCGCCGCCCGGCGGCCACCTCGGCGGTGAGGACCTCGTCCAGTGCCATGTGCAGTGCCGGGGCCTGTGGCTCCGTATGCACCAACTGCCAGTCGTAGTCGCTCCACTCGGTCGCACGGGCCAGCGCTCGCCGGACGGCGATGCCGACGCCCTCCGCGGTCAGCCCGAGCATGACGGTCGACTCCGGCAGCCCCGCCGTGATCCGCGCCGCCAGACCCGCGGTGTCCGTCGAGGACGGGGCACCCTCCAGGGCGCTGTTGATCGCGAGGATCGCCTCGTCGGGCTCCAGGAAGAAGTCCCCGGCGACGCGCACGTTGCGCAGTGCGCCTTGTTCGACATCCAGATCCACGACGACAAGCTTGCCGCCGGGCACCTTGTACTCGCCATGCACGGCTTCGTTCCCTTCCAGTGCGCGGCTCGGACCCGGAGCCTGTCGCTCCGGCATGGGACGGACGCGCACATACCTCTCATCGCACCCTAATGCCCGCCTGTCATGAGCGGCTACGCAGCCTCGATGCCGGGCCGGCCCGGCATGATCCAAACGAGAGGCCTAGGTGAAGAGCGGCAGCGACTCCGGACCGCGGACAAGTCGCGTGCGATGCCATGCCAGTTGGCCGGGCGGTACGGCGAGCCGGATCGCGGGAAACCGGTCCAGGACCGCCCGCAGGGCGATCTCGGCCTCGGCCTTGGCCAGGGGAGCGCCGACGCAGCGGTGGATGCCGTGGCCGAAGCCGAGATGGGCGGTGGTGTCCCGGTCCAGGTCGAGTCGGTCGGGTGACGGGAATTGTTCCGGGTCGCGGTTGGCGGCTCCGAGGCCGATCAGCACCGGGACGCCGGCGGGGATGTCGGTACCGCCGAGTGTGACGGCCTCCGTGGTGAACCGGAAGGTGGCCGTACTCACGGGGGAATCGAAGCGGAGCAGTTCGTCCAGCGCGGCCGGGATCTCGTCCGGGTTCTCCCGAAGGCGGTTCAGCCCGTCGGGGTGCCGGAGCAGCGCCAGGAGGGCGTTGGAGAGGAAGTGGGTGGTGGTCTCGTGTCCGGCGACGAGCAACAGCACGGCCAGAGAGACCAGTTCGTCCTCGCTCAGGCAGTCGTCGTCGCCGTCGCGAGCCGCGATGAGCCGGTCGAGGAGAGAGCCGCCGGGGTGCAGGCGCTTGGCGGCGATGAGGCCCGTCATGTAGTCGGCCATGGCATGCGAGGCCGTATCGATGAAGTCGGGCCTCCCGGCCGAGAACAGCTCTCCGGACCAGCGCCGGACGTCGGGCCGGTCGTCCTCCGGTACTCCCAGCAGCTCGCAGATCACGATGACGGGCAGTGGAATCGCCAGGCCGGCCACGAAGTCGAAGCGCTCACCGACGGGCCACCGGTCCAGCAGCCCGTCGGTGACGCGGGTGATGAACGGACGGAGCTCCGCGACGGCTCCTGTCGTGAACGCCTTGGTCACCAGCTTGCGCAGCCGGGTGTGCCGGGGAGGGTCGCTGGCCAGCATGGTGTGTGCCACCGCGGGGTGCAGACGACGTCGTGACCCCTTGTCCGCGAAGAAGGCGGCGGTGTCCTTCGAGAGCCGGGCGTCGCCGAGGGCTTCCCTGGCCTCCGCCTAGCCGGTGACGAGGTAGCCGGTGTGTCCACCGGAGCCGGTGGGGACGGCCTGCACCGGGCACTTGGACCGCATGACCGCATAGGCCGGGTACGGGTCCTGCAGGAAGCGGGGGTCCTGAGTCGGGTCGGTCATGCCTTCAGGCTCCGACCGGTGCCGGGTGTTCGTCATCGGCGACACGCCGGACACGGTGTGCGTAGGCGCCGGCCACCGGGCCTCTTCAGACGGACGCTTGGCTTCCGTCGGTTCCCGTGCTGCCTCCCGGGGCGCCGGGCAGGGACGTGCGGACGGTGAGCCCGCCGCCCGGGTTGGCGGTGAGGGTCAGGTCCGCGTGGTGGGCGCGGACGATGCTGGCGACGATCGCCAGGCCGAGGCCGTGGCCGCGGCGGGTGGAGTCCTGTTCGGCCAGGCGCCCGCTGCCGCGCAGGAACGGCTCGGTGAGGCGGTCGACCGTGTCGTCCAGCCGCGGTCCGGTGTTGGTGACGGTCAGGAGGGCGCGGCCGGGCCGGGCAGGGTCGGGGCCGGTGGTCAGGGAGAGCGTGCCGCCGGTGGGCAGGTTGTGCCGTACGGCGTTGTGGAGCAGGTTCAGGGTCAGCTGGCGCAGCAGTACGCCGTTGCCGGTGACCGGGGCCGCACGGATGTCGGCGCAGAGCGTGATGTCCCGTGCCCCGGCTTCCTCGCGGACGGCCTCGACGGCTGCTCGGGCGGTGTCGGCGAGGTCCAGGTGCTCCATGGCGGGCGGGGTGTGTTCGAGGGCGGAGAGCCGCAGCAGGGCGTCGGTGATGTCGATGCCGCGCTGGTTGGTCTCGCGGAGCCGGGAGACGAGTCGGCGGTAGTCCTGGCCGTCGGGGTCGGCGACGGCCACGTCGAGCATGGTGCGGCTGACGGCGAGCGGTGTGCGCAGTTCGTGCGAGGCGTTGGCGGCGAAGCGCTGCTGGGCGTCGAAGGACCGCTGGAGGCGGCCGAGCATGTCGTCGAAGGTGTCGGAGAGCTCGGTGAACTCGTCGCGCGGACCGGTGAGCCCGATTCGGTGGTCCAGGGAGCCGTGGGCGGCCCGGCGGGCGGCCCGGGTGATGTCCTGAAGGGGGCGCAGGACGCGGCCCGCGATGAGCCAGCCGGCGCCGAGCCCGACCAGCGCCAGGAACAGCAGAGCGATGCCGGACGCCTTGGCCAGGGCCCGGAGGATGTCCGGGCGGGTGGCGATGGCCGCGGCCTGCGGGTTCACGTCCGCCAGCGGGTAGTACGGCACGAAGCGCATGGCCAGGTAGACCACGATCAGGCTGAGCGCCCCGGCGACGACGACGAACAGGGCGTACGTGAGGGTGAGCTTCATCCGGGCGGTCAGCCGCCGCGGCCGACCGGACGGTGCAGGCCGGCGGTTCACCGGTCGTCCCCGGCCGGCTCGCCGAGACGGTAGCCGACACCGGGCACGGTGTGGATGGCCGACGGTTCACCGAGGCGTTTGCGGAGCGTGGACATGGTGATGCGGACCGCGTTGGTGAACGGGTCGGCGTTCTCGTCCCAGGCCCGCTCCAGCAGCGTCTCCGCGCTGACGACACCGCCGCGCGCGGTCATCAGGACTTCCAGCACGGCGAACTGTTTCCTGGTGAGCGCCACGTATCTCCCGTCGCGGAAGACCTCACGCCGGAACGGGTCCAGCCGGATTCCGGCGCACTCGATGACCGGAGGCGTGCTGTCCTTGGGGCGGCGGGCCAGCGAGCGCAGCCGTACGACCAGCTCCTTCAGGTCGAAGGGCTTCGTCAGATAGTCGTCGGCGCCGATCTCGAACCCCGCGACCTTCTCGTCCAGGAGGCCCGCCGCGGTCAGCATGAGCACACGGCAGCCGAGCCGCCGCTCGACGATCGCCCGGCACACGTCGTCGCCGTGCGTGCCGGGGATGTCGCGGTCGAGCACGACGACGTCGTACTCGTTCACATCGAGGCGTTCCAGGGCGGTGTCGCCGTCCCCGGCGATGTCGGAGGCGATGGCTTCGAGCCTCAGACCCGCCTGCACGGCCTCGGCGAGATACAGCTCGTCCTCGACAATCAGCACCCGCATACGGCCTCTCCTGCTCTGTGCCTCACCCGGCAGGTCGCCGGTCCGTCCGGCCGCCCCTGTTCGAGCGGTCCGGGATGACCGTCCCCATTTGAGCGGTCCGGGCATATCGAAAACGTATCGGGAAATCGAAACGGTCCGGCAACACGGCCCACCGTTCACTGAGGGCATCGGTCCGCGGCACCCGCCGCGCTGTACGAGATGCCCGGAGGCCACCATGCACGACAACCCCGCCGAGAGCCGGTCCGCCACGGCAGCGCGCCGCCTGCCCGGCCGGACAGCGGCAGGAGTGGGCGCGGTCCTGGTGGTGGCGTTGACGGCGGCATGGGGCCTGACGACCCGGAGCGAACCGGCCGCGCACGCCGACGCGACGGCGGGCCGGCCGCCGGGCGGCGGTGCGGCGACCGCCGAGGCCACCCCGGAGGGCGCCGACGAGAGCGGCACCCCGGACGGCCGTCGGTTCACCCCCTTCGACACCCGGTACCCGGCCATCGCCCGGCTGGACAAACGATTGCTGAAGGCAGTGCAGCAGGCGGCCCGGGACGCCCGCGACGACGGCATCGAATTCCGGGTCACCTCGGGATGGCGCAGCAAGGAACACCAGCAGCGCCTGCTGGACGAGGGCATCGAGAAGTACGGGAGCGCCGAGAAGGCGAGGCAGTTCGTGAACACGCCGCAGAAGTCGACGCACGTCTCCGGGAAGGCGGTCGACATCGGCCCCACCGATGCCGACGACTGGCTCATCCGCAACGGCTCCGACTACGGCCTGTGCCAGGTCTACAACAACGAGATGTGGCACTTCGAGCTCCTGACCCGCCCCGGTGGTACCTGCCCGGCGCCCCTGAGCAACGCGGCCGGCTGACCGGCACCGTGCTCAGCCCCCGTGAGTCCGAGCCCTCTTCCGAAGGACATGTCATGGCCGATCTGCGCGAGGACCCCTACCCGGATGTGTACATCGGAGGCGGATTCTCCGACCCTGCCTCCTCGCCCCCCGATCCTTTCCCGTCCGGTCCTCTCCCGTCCGCCCCTGACTCCTTCGACCCTGTCTCCTCCGATCCCTCTCCCGCCTGTCCTGCTTCGTCCGATTCCGTTCCTGTGGTGGGAGTACCGGCCCCGGGTGGACGGCCGCCCGGTCGGCTGGGCCGTCTGTCCGGCCCGATCAGCCGGTTCGGCAGATTCGGCCAGGGGTGGGGCCGGGACCGGATCCTGAGCGCCGTCGCCGTGGTGACCGGGCTGGTGATGGTCTGTCACTCGCTCGTGCCCAACTCGCCGGGCAACCTCGGCAGCCTGCTCGAAACCGTGCTGCCCTGGACCGGCCTGGCCGTACCCGCGCTGCTCCTGGCCGCACTGTTGCGCAGGTCGGTGCCGGCCGTCGTCGCCACCCTGCTGCTCGGCGCCGTCTGGTCCGCCATGTTCGCGTCCCTGTACGTCGGCGGACGGAGCGATACCGAGCCGAACCTGACCGTGGTCACCCACAACGTCAACGCCGCCAACTCCGACCCCGCCGCCACCGCCCGTACGCTGCTGGCCGCCGACCCCGACCTCGTGGCCCTGGAAGAAGTGACCGACGAGGCCCTGCCCGCCTACCGGAAGGTGCTGGACCGTCGGCTCACCCACCGCGTGCACATCGGGACCGTCGCCCTGTGGAGCCGCTACCCCATCACCGAGTCCCGGCGCGTCACCATCGATCCCGGCTGGAGCCGCTCGCTGCGCGCCCAGGTCCGGGGGCCGAACGGTCCCCTCGCCGTATACGTGGTCCATCTGCCCTCGGTCCGGGTCGGCGCGTCCGGCTTCGCCGTCGCGCGCCGCGACGAGACGCTCGCCGCTCTCGACCGGGCGGTCGACCAGGAGCGGCAGAAGAAGGTCCTCCTGCTGGGCGACCTCAACGGAGCCACCACCGACCGCGCCCTCGCGCCGCTGACGTCCCGGCTGACGTCGGTCGCGGACGAGACCGGGACCGGCTTCGGATTCAGCTGGCCCGCGGCCTTCCCGATCGCCCGGATCGACCACATCCTCACCCGGGGCGTCACCCCCACCGATGCCTGGACCCTCCCCGCCACCGCCAGCGACCACCGGCCGATCGCCGCCGACCTCAAGGCATAGGCGGTCCGCCGCAGTCCACCGCCCCTGGGCGTAGACCCCGCCGGACCCCGTGTGCCGGCCGCTTCGGGCACACTTGGCCGCGACCGTTCGGCCGGACGTGACGGGGTGGGGATCGTGGACGGACAGCAATCGGCGTCACGGGCGGCGCGCGCACCGGGACCGGACGGACCGTGCGAAGCGACGCTGCTGCGGACATTGCCGGAGGTCCTCCCCGCAGGCCTGGTCGCGATCTCTCCCGACGCACGGTTCGGCCTGTCCGGCGGGGGATCGGGTCCGGCACGGCTGTGGGACCTCACCACCGGCACCCTCCTGCGGGAGTTGGGAGTCGACGGCGCGGGCTGCTCGGGCCTCTGGACCGATGGGCGGAAAGTGGTGGCGAGCGGCGGCGGCAAGATCCTCCGAGCCACCATGACGGGCTGGGTGAGCCGGTTCGACACCCGTAACCCGCAGAACCTGCACCCCTTGAGCAGGGGCCCGCACCACGATCGGAGCACCGGCGCGAGCAGCGACCGGGGAGCGGTCGTCGTCGGCGCCGACGGCCGATTCGCGCTGGGCATCTGCATGGACCGTGCCCTGCGGATGTGGGACCTCACCGACGGAGCATGCGTACGGACATTGCGGGGGCACGCGGTCTGGCCGAACGCGGTGTGGCTCGCCCCGGATGCGCGGCGGGCCGTGTCGGCCGGGGCGGACGGGGAGATCCGGGTCTGGGACCTGGACGGCGGCACGTGTGCCGTCTTCCCGCACCCGGACTCGTGGGTGGACTCCGTGTGCCTGAGCGCGGACGGCCGTCGCGTGCTCGTGGGCGGCGACCACCGGGGTCACACGCTGTGGCTGATCGACGCCGTCACGGGCGAGTTCGTCCGGGGTTTCGAGGACGTACGGGATCCCGCGTCGCTGGAGGACCCGGAGGACCGGTCCGGCGAGGTCCTGGCGGTCCGGCTGACCTCGGACGGGCGGTTCGCCGTCTCGGGCGAGGACGACGGCCGCATCCGGATCCGGGAGACGTCGACGGGGCGTTGTGTACGGACCCTGGACGGTCACACCGAGGACGCCCGGGGCATCGCGCTGACCCCCGACGACCGGTTCCTCCTGTCGGGGAGCTCGGACGGCACCCTGCGCCTGTGGCAGCTCGGCTGGGGGCCCTGACCGCTGAACAGCGCTCACCGGAACGGGTTCGCAGGCTTACGTGGTCCGGGGAGGCGTGCGGGTCCGAAGGCGCACGGGCCCCGGCGGAGCCCGGAGCCCGATCCGCACTCGGGAGAGGGAGCGCGGATCGGGCTCCGGTCGGGCTGCGTCCTATGCGCGGCCCTGGGGCTGCTGCCCCGCGTCCGGCCTCGGGTCCACGGCGTCCTGCCGGCCGACGGTCTCGCCGCGGACGACCCGGGGCGCCCCCGCCTCACCCTCGTTCTCCTTCGTCTCCTTCATCGCCTTCGCCTCGGCCTTGAGGATGCGGGCCGACTTCCCGGCGGAACGGGCCAGATCGGGGAGGCGCTTGGCACCCAGGAGAACTATCACCACGATCAGAAGGATCGCGATCTCGCTGATCCCGAACATCAGTCGTCACCACCCTCGTCATCGCCGTCCTCGTCGTTGTCGCCCTCGAAGAAGTCCCCTGCCTCGTCCACGACTTCGGCGGCGACCATGCCCCCGACGACGCCGACCGCGAGCCCGGCCGCGCCCACCGCGACCGCTGTTCCCAGGCCCGGTCCGGAGCGGTGACCGCCGCCGTGATGCTGGTCATCGTGGTGGCCGTGCCCGTGCCCGTGCTGTCCGGCGTACGGATCGCCGTGCCCGTACGAGGAGCCCGCCGCGTAGGCCGACCGGTGCTCGATCAACTGCTGGAGCCAGCCCTCGACGAGCGCCCGCCAGTCCTGGTGGTGGATTCCGTCGTGCGCGACCATGAACCGGTTGAGTGCGTCGTGCCCGTCGGAGAACAGCCCGCCGCGCCTGTCGGCCTCCAGGACCACCTCCATGCCGCCCGCGGTGGCGAGGAAGGTCACCTCGATCTCGTTGACCGCGTGCGCGTACTGCGGCGGCGGGGTCAGCTCGATCTCCTGGTAGAAGGGGAGTTGCTGGCCGGTGCCGCCGATACGGCCGTACTCCAGATCCGCGGACCGGAAGCCGAAGCCGAGCTGTCCGAACGCTTCGAGGATCGCCTCCTGCACCGGCAGCGGGCTCACCAGGAGCCGGTCGAGATCCCCCTTGTCCTTGGCTCCGGCGACCGACAACTCCGTGTGCACGCCGAGCACGATGCCCAGGCTCTGCCCGTACAGCTCGGTGATCGGCGTCTCCCACGGCAGCGTGACCGTGAACGGCACGCTGAGCTGTTCGCCTTCGGCCAGCCGGAAGCCACCGCCGACGGTGAAGCGCTCGAAGGCCACGACGCGCTCCTCCTCGCCGTCCTCGTGCTCGGCCTCCACCTGCGCGACGAGTTCCAGCGTGATGTGGTCGATGTCGAAGTCGGCGCTGCCGCCCTTGAGATGGACCTGGCCGGACAGGGGGCCGCCGGGAGCGGTCGCCCCGGTGGTGAGGACGGTGTCGACGGTTGGGCCGCCCACGCCGAGCGAGCCGAGCAGTCGTTTGAACACCATGGCGGCGTCCACTCCCTTACATGCGTACGAGGGGTACGGGGGAGCGCGGGAACGCCGAGGGAGGCTCCCGTGCTCTACAGACGTGTAGAGCATAGGGCCGGTCACGGGGCTTCCGGAGCCATGGAGGGCCGGTGGGCGGGAAAGTCCGAAAAGGATCGCCCAGACGGTCCGGGCAGCCGCTTGACGAGCGCGTTTTACCGTGCTTTTACTCTGGTCACGCTACCGCCCGGCAC
>NZ_ML123049.1:819623-822236 GCF_003846175.1 Streptomyces sp. ADI95-17
CCTGGGTGTGGTTCGTGGGGATGACAATATGGCACTCAGTACCCTCTGTAAAGGAACCCGGTGTCAGAATGAGCCTTCCGGTGCTACGTTCCCCGCATGACTGACGCGCGCAGACCGGCGAAGAAGGCACCCATGCGGGAGGTGCTCGCCCAGGCGGCCTTCCAGCTCTTCCTGGAGCGGGGCTTCGAGCAGACCACGGTGGACGACATCGTGGCGCGGGCCGGGGTCGGGCGCCGGTCGTTCTTCCGGTACTTCCCGTCCAAGGAGGACGCGGTCTTCCCGGACCACGAGCGGTGCCTCGCCGACATGACCGCGTTCCTGGACCGGGCCGGCGACGCCGACCCGGTGGACGCGGTGAGCGACGCGGCCAGGCTGGTGCTGCGCATGTACTCCGCCGATCCGGAGTTCTCCGTCCAGCGGTACCGGCTCACCCGGGAGGTCCCCGGACTGCGCACCTACGAACTGTCCGTGGTGCGGCGGTACGAGCAGACGATGGCCGGATATCTGCGCGGCAGGTACGGCGAGTCGGGCGACGGGGCGCTGCGCGCCGAGGTGATCGCCGCGTCCGTGGTCGCCGCGCACAACAACGGGCTGCGGACCTGGCTGCGTTCGGGCGGCGAGGGGGACGCGGAGGCCGCCGTCGACCATGCCCTCGCGATGGTGCGCCGGGTGTGGGGGAGCGGGACGGAAGGGGGCTCGGCCGCGCCCTCGGTGGACGGCGACGTGGTGGTGATGGTCGCCTCGAAGGGCGCTCCGATGTGGCGCGTGGTGCAGCAGATCGAGTCGGTCATCGGGCAGGACTGAGCCCCGGTCCGACCTGATCTGGCACTGAGTGTCTTTACGATTCGGCACTCAGTGCCCTATGGTGCGGACGCGCCGACGCGCAGACGCGGCGCATCCGAGCCGAGCACAGGGGGTCGAACGTGTCCCAGTCGTCAAGTGGCACCGTGCAGACGGTGCATGAGGAAGCCGGCCTGGAGTACAACCGGTGCCGCTGGTGCGGTACGGCCTCCTTCCGCAGGCTGCTCTGCCCGGTGTGCGCGTCGGGCGACCTGAAGCCCGAACGCAGCGCCGGCCTGGGTGTTGTGGTCAGATCCGGTGTCGTCCACCGCTACACGGAGGCCGCGCGCAACGAGTCCCTGGTCCGGCTCCCCGAAGGCTTCGTGTTCCGCTGCCGTGTCGTGGGCGCGGCACCGCACCGGGTGTCGGTCGGCGCCCGGGTGCGACCCGTCGTGGCGGACGGGACGGACACGGGTGAAGTGGTCTTCGAGCTCTGCGAGCCGCCCCGGGACGACGACTGGTTCTGAGGGCGTCCCCGGGGCCGGGCCGGACGCGGCATCGCGGCTCGGCTTCGGCTGCTTCGGTCTATGCCCGCCTGATGGACTGCCAGGTGGGCCGTTCGGCCGTCTGCTCGGTGGCCTCGCGTTCACCGGCGCTGACCAGCCCCGTCTCGTAGGCGACGATGACGGCCTGAACACGGTCACGGAGTCCGAGCTTGGCGAGGATGCGGGCCACGTGCGTCTTCACGGTCGTCTCGGCCAGGTGGAGGCGGTTGGCGAGTTCGGCGTTGCTCAGCCCTCGGGCCAGCAGGCCGAAGACCTCCAGTTCGCGCGGGGTGAGCGAGGCGAGGTCGCGGTGGAGGGCGGCGGTTTCGCTGTCGTGCCGGGTGCCGTGTCGATGCTCGCCTGCGGCGAAACGCCCCACGAGGCGGCGGGTGATGGCGGGTGCGAGCAGGGCGTCGCCGGTGCGGACCGTGCGGACCGCCGCGGTCAGTTGCTCGGGGGTGACGTCCTTGAGGAGAAAGCCGCTGGCCCCGGCGGACAGTGCCGCGTTGACGTACCGGTCGAGGTCGAAGGTGGTCAGGATGATGACGCGGGGGCTGTCGGGGAACGGCGTCTCCGCTGCTCGAACGGGGTCGTGAGCCCGGGGAGGGGCGAGGATGCGGCGGGTGGCCTCCAGGCCGTCCATCTCGGGCATCCGGACGTCCATCAGGACCACATCGGGGCGTGTGCGGCGGACCGCTTCGACCGCTTCGGCCCCATTGGTCGCCTCGGCGACGACGTCGATGCCGTCGGCGCCTAGGATCAGCCGGAATCCGGTGCGTACCAGGGTCTGGTCGTCGGCGAGGAGCACGCGCAGCGGCTCGGTCACGGTGTCTCCAGGGGGATCAGGGCCTCCACACGGTAGCCGCCGGTCAGGGTTCCGCCGTAGACGGCGAGGCGTTCGCGCAGGCAGATCAGGCCCCGGCCGCTTCCGGTGGCCGCGCCCGGGTGCCCACCGCTGTCGGTGACTTCCACCCGGAGCCGTTCCGGGCCGTACTCGACGGTCACGCCGGCAGCGGCACCGGACGCGTGCTTCACGGTGTTGGTCAGGGCTTCCTGGACCACGCGGTACGCGGCGAGTTCGGGGCCGGGCGGGAGGGGGCGGGACGGGCCGGTCACGGTCAGATCGACGTGCAGCCCGGTGTCCCGGACCCGTCCGACCAGCGTCTCCAGCTGGGCCAGGCCGGGTTGCGGGGCCAGCTCCGCCGCCGCATCGGCCGGATCAGCACCTTCGTCCGTCCCCTCGCCCTCGTCGGCCATGGTGAGCAGCCCCATGACGTGCCGCAGTTCG
>NZ_ML123049.1:822342-860851 GCF_003846175.1 Streptomyces sp. ADI95-17
GCCCGACTCGACGGCGAGCAGCGCCTCGCCCGCCTGCTCGGGGGAGGCACGGCCGGGTCCTCCCCGCGATGGGCGACAGCGTCGGGCTGCGCCTCCCCGACTCCGTCATCGCCGTCTACCACGCGGCCGAACTGCTCCCGCTCGCACTCGGCGGCCTGCTCATCGCCACCCTGGGCGCGCTCCTGCCCGCCGGCTGGGCCGCCGGGGCCCGGACCGCCACGGCTCTGCGCACCGAATAGGAGGCCACATTCCTGTGCCGGACGCGAAAGGTGTCACTAACATCGGCTCCCATGATCGTATGGCTCAACGGAACCCATGGCGCGGGCAAGACGACGACCGGTCCACTCGTGCAGCAACTGATCCCGGATTCGCGGGTGTTCGACGCGGAGAAGGTCGGCGAGACGCTCATGGACATCGCGCCGGGGCTGCCCTGGACGGGCAACTTCCAGCACTGGCCGCCGTGGCGGCAACTCGTCGTCGAGACCGCCCGCCGGGTACTCGACTACACCGGCGGCACCCTGGTGATGCCCATGACCGTCCTGGTCGAGGAGTACTGGCGCGAGATCAGCACGGGCTTCGCCCAACACGCCATCCCGGTACGGCACTTCGTCCTCCACGCCGACCAGGACACTCTCCGCGGGCGCATCGCGGGCGACACCGTCCTCGGCCCCGACTCCCCGTTCCGTCTCGAATACCTCGAACCCTACGCCGAGGCGGCCCGCACGTGGCTGCACGCCGAGGCCGAGGTCGTCGACACCACGCACCTCACGCCCGCCCAGGCCGCCCGGCAGATCGCGGAGGCCGTCAAGAACTGAGGTCCACCCGTCGCGCGGGACGGGCGCAGGCGGCATCCGCCCCGAGGAGTCACCGAGGGCGAGCCCGTGCCTCCGCCCCCTGCCGCAAGGAGAGGTCGCCGCTGTTCCGCTCGCCCTCGGCGGTCGGGCGGATGCCCGTCCCGTGGTGACAGGATGTCCGCCGGGGAGCCGGACGGCCGGGGCGGCGATGCGGCGAGGGGGATGTGTGGCACGCACCGTGGGCGAGGCGCTGGACGAACTGCCGTGGGAGCGGCTGGAGCAGGTGCTCGGGCGCGACCCCGCCGCGGAGTTGCGGCGAGCCCTGCGGAGGCTGGCGCGCAAGGGCGCGGCGGCGACCGAGGAGGACTGCGGCCCGCTGTTCGACTGTGTCGCGCCGGACCCCCGAGGCGTGACCGCCGTCGCGACCGCCGCGCTGCCGTTCGTCGTCGTGCTCGCAGGCCATCCGGACATGGGCGCCCGGGCCACGCTCGTCCAACTGCTGACCGGCCTGTCCGGGGCGGCGGCCGAGGCCGGCGAGGCCGCGGTGGACGCGGGATGGCACGAGGCATGGCGGCGCCATCGGCCACGGCTTTCGGGGCTGCTCGTGGATCCCCGGCCCGAGGTCCGAAGAGAGGCGCTGCCTCTCGCGGAGGGCGTCGGGGTACTGCTGGAACGGTGGCGGGCCGAGACGGACCCGGCGGTGCGGCTGCCCGTGCTGCTCGCGCTCGGAACCGCCGCGGCCGGCTCCGGCGCGGCGGAGGCGGCGCAACGGGTGCGGGAGGTCGTGGCCGATGTGCTGGGCACCGGTACGCCCGCCATGCGGGTCGCCGCCGTGCACGCCCGGGCCGCGTTCGATCCGCAGGCGCCGGTCCGTGAGCTGGACCTGCTGGTCGAGGCCCTGTCCGACCCGGCGGCGCGTCCGGGGTTCGAGGCGCTCTGGTACGTGCCGGACATCGACGGGCCACTCGACCGCGAGGACGTCCTGTCCTGGACGGCCCGCCTGTTCGAGGACGCGCCGGAGGCGGCGCTCTCCTTCGTCGTCGGGCTCGTCGACGCGGCGCGCCGGACCGGGGACACCGTGCTGTGCCGGGCCGCGCTGGACGAGGGGTGGCGGCTGCTGGTTTCGATGCGGTCCGCGGCGCCCGCGCTGCTGCCGCGTGCGGGCGCACTGCTGGGCGACCCGGACGACGGCGTACGGTACCGGGCGGCCCACCTGCTCGCGGCGCTGGGCACGCGGGCGGCCCCGTACGCGGACGAGTTGGCCGGGCTCCTCGACGACCCGGGCGGGGACGAGTTCTTCGAGGGCACCGTGGGCGACCACGCCCGCTGGGCGCTGACCCGCATCGGTGACCGGCGCGCCCTGCCGGAGCTGGTCGAGCGGCTGCACGCGCCGTACAAGGACCAGTACTCCCGGGGGTACTGCCTGAGCGACCCGCATCTGCCGGAGGTCGAGGACGTGCTGACCCCACTGCGGGCGCACGCGGAGATCCTGCTGCCCGCGATACGGCGACTGCTCCGCGACAGCGAAAGTGACAGCGGCAGGGGCAGGGGCGCCCCGCTGACCGGCCCCTTCCTGCGCGTACTTCAGGCCTGGGGACCGGCCGCGGCGCCCGCGCTGCCGGAGGTGGTGGCCCTGCTGGACGACACCAGGTACTCGCTCGCCGCGGTCGACGCGCTGGTGGCGATGGGGCCGGCCGCTGCCGCCGCCGAGCACGCGGTCCGCCGGTGCACGGTCCTCGACGCACCCGGCAACCATCAGAAGGTGGCGTGGGCCGCCTGGCGCCTCGGCGGCGACCACGACACGGCGCTGCGGCTGATCGGCGAGGCGGTGCAGGCCGGGGAAGAGCCGTTCCACGGTCCCGTCCACCTTCTCGGCGACTTCGGCCCGGCGGCCGCGCCCTACGCCGACCGGGTCCGCCGGCTCATGGAGCACGGCGACACCTGGCTGCGGCCACGGGCGGCGGTCGCGCTCTGGTCGATCACCGGTGAACCGGAGCCGAGCGCCACCGTCCTGGAGGAGGACCTTCCGCCCGTCGCCCACGGCGGCGACAGCTACGGCAGCTTCCTCCACGCACTGCGGGCCCTCGCCCGGATCGGCACCGTCTCCCGGACGGCGCGGGCGGTCCTGCGTACGGTGCGGAGCTTCGACCGGCCGCTGTCCACATACCGCGACCACCGGGCGATCCTCCAGGACGAAACGATCCGGGCCGCGATCGACGAGGTTCTCGCACTGCCCTGACGAGCGGCCGTTATCCGATCGTCAGCAAAATTCGTCCGCTATCTGGGAACCCCTCTTGCCTTGCGGACTGTATGCGAAATACGGTCTGCGATATTCCTTGATCACCCCTGGCGGGAGGTAGGCCCTCGTGCGCCGAAAAGTGGTTGCCCTGGTGGCAGTTGCATTGGTGTCCCTCACCTCGGGCTGCGCATCGCTGCAGTCCTCGGCGACCGAGGTCGGCGGTGTGCGGAAAACCGACGAACGGTCCGTACGCGACGGCGGGACACTCACCGTCGCCCTCAACTCCGACCCGGACAAACTCGACCCCACCCTCGCCCAGACCCTCGTGGGCCGGACGGTCTTCGCGGGCATGTGCGAGAAGCTCTACGACATCGACGAGGACGGCGTCGTCGTACCGCAACTGGCCGCCGCCCTGCCCACCACCTCGGCCGACGGCCGCACCGTCACCCTGAAGGTGCGCCGTGACGCGAAATTCAGCGACGGCACCCCGCTCGACGCCCGGGCCGTGGCCGCCTCGCTGCTGCGCCACCGCGACCTCCCGGGCTCCGCCCGCGCCACCGAGCTGGCCCCGGTCAGCACCATCGAGGCCACCGGCCCGGACACCGTGACGATGAGGCTCAAGCAGCCCTACGTCCCGCTCACCGGCGTCCTCGCCGACCGGGCCGGGATGGTGATGTCGCCGGCCGCGATCGAGAAGTACGGCAAGAACTTCACCAACCACCCCTCCTGCGTGGGACCGTTCCGCTTCGTCGAACGTGTCGGCGGCGACCGGATCGTGCTGAAGAAGGACCCCAACTACTACGACGCGGACCAGGTCCACCTCGACGGCGTCGTCTACAAGCCCATCCCCGACGGCAACGTCCGGCTCGCCAATCTGCGCTCGGGCGACCTCCAGGTCGGCGACCAGATGGGCCCCGTCGACGTACGGAGCGCGCTGACCGAACCGGGACTCCAGCTCTTCAACTCGCCCTCGCTCGGCTACCAGGGCATCGGCCTCAACGTGGGCAATGTGAACGGGCTCGGCCAGAAGCCGGGGAAACTCGACACCCCGCTCGCCCGCGACGTCCGGGTCCGTGAGGCCTTCGAGCTGGCCATCGACCGCGACACCCTCAACAAGGTCGTCTTCCAGGGCATGTACGAGCCGGCCTGCGGCCCGATCTCCCCGCAGTCCGCCATCGCCCCCGGCGTCGCACCCGAGGACTGCCCGAAGCGCGACGTGGCGAAGGCGAAGAAGCTGCTGAAGGAGGCAGGGGTGAAGACCCCCGTGAAGATCGAGCTCAAGACCTCCACCACCCCCGAACAGGGGCGCGTCGGGCAGGTCCTCCAGGCCATGGTCAAGGAGGCCGGCTTCGATCTCGCGCTGCGGCCCACCGAGTACGCCACCATGCTCTCGGAGACCGACGCGGGCCACTACGACGTCTTCACCAGCGGCTGGTCCGGCCGGCTCGACCCCGACGGCAACGTCTCCAACTTCCTGAGGACCGCGGGCGCCATGAACGCCTACGGCCTCGGCGACCCCGAGATCGACCGGCTGATCGACGAGGGCCGCACCGTCGCCGACCCGGCCCGCCGCACCGGGATCTACGACGAACTCACCCGGCGAGTCCAGGACGCCCACACCATGATCTACCTCTACCGGCAGAAGAACTATGTCGTCGCCACCAAGTCCGTCGCGGGCATCCGCGTCTACGGCGACGGACTGGTCCGGGTCAGGACTGCGGGGTACACCCGATGACGAAGTACCTGCTGACGCGGCTGCGTCAGTCCCTCATCACACTCTTCCTCGTCTCCATAGTGGTCTTCGCCGGAATCCGGGCCCTGCCCGGCGACCCGGCACTCGCCCTGGCCGGCGAGGAACGCAGCCCCGAGGCGCTCGCCGCGATCCGTGAGGCGTACGGCCTGAACGACAACATCGTCGTGCAGTACGGACGGTTCATCGGCCACGCCCTCACCGGCGACCTCGGCACCTCCTCGCGCACCGGACTCCCGGTCGCGGACGCCATCGGCCAGGCGCTGCCCGTCACGCTGGAACTGGCCGCGCTCTCCCTGCTGCTCGCCGTCGTCCTCGGCATCGGCGCCGGGGTCGTCGCCGCCGTGCGGCGCGGCAGGCCCGAGGAGTGGATCGCCAACGTCATCGCGCTGATCGGGCTGTCCATCCCGACCTTCTGGCTCGGCATCGTGCTGGTCCTCGGATTCGCCATCGCCATACCGGTGTTCGCCGCCTCCGGCTACGTACCCTTCGGCACCGACCCGGTCGACAACCTGCGCCGCATGGTGCTGCCCGCGATCGTCCTCGGCTCCGGGCTCGCCGCCGTGGTGATGCGCCAGACCCGGGCCGCGATGCTCGACTCGCTCTCCGCCGACTACGTCCGCACCGCCCGCGCCAAGGGACTGTCCAAGCGGTCCGTGATCGGCGGGCACGCACTGCGCAACTCGCTCGTCACCGTGGTGACCGTGCTCGGTCTCCAGCTCGGCCATCTGATCTCCGGCGCCGTCGTCACCGAGCAGATCTTCGTCCTGCCCGGCTTCGGCAAGCTCACCATCGACGCCGTCTTCACCCGCGACTACGCGACACTCCAGGCCGTGGTGCTCTGCACCTCCGCCGCGTACATCCTCATCAACCTGCTGGTCGACGTGGTCTATTCGGTCATCGACCCGCGCATCAGGCTCGGAGGTGCCCGGTGACCACAGCGACCCAGACGCTCCCCACCGCACCGGGGACCACCGCGAAGAAGCCGGCCGGCGGCGGCAGGCTGCGGGCCCTGCGCAGGAACCGGCTCGCCCTCACCGGCGGCATCATCGCCGCGGTCTTCGTCCTCGCCGCCCTGTTCGCCCCGCTGATCGCCCCGTACGACCCGGCGCAGCCCGACTTCGGCAACGTACTGGCCGAACCGAGCTGGGCACACTGGCTCGGCACCGACGACCTCGGCCGGGACCAGCTCTCCCGCATCGTGTACGGAGCACGGGCCTCCATGCAGGTCGGCCTGGTCGCCGTCGTGCTGGCCTTCGTCATCGGCGTACCGCTCGGGCTGCTCGCCGGCTACTACGGCAGGCTCACCGACAGCGCCGTCTCCCGGCTCACCGACACCATGCTGGCCTTCCCCTTCCTGGTGCTGGCCGTCGGCCTGGCCGCGATCCTCGGCCCCTCGCTCACCAACGCCACCATCGCCATCGGCATCTCGCAGATCCCCGCCGTCATCCGGATCACCCGGGCCGAGACGCTGCGGCTCAAGCACGTCGACTACGTCGGGGCGGCCATCGTCAACGGCGGCGGCGACGGCACCGTGCTCTTCCGGCACATCCTGCCCAACGCCACCTCCGCGCTGATCGTCCAGGCGACCGTCGGCATCCCCGCCGCGATCATCGGCGAGGCCCTGCTCAGCTTCCTCGGCCTCGGCGTCCAGCCGCCCGCCCCGTCCCTCGGTGTGATGCTCTCCGGCGCCCAGTCCTTCCTGGCGCCCGCGCCCTGGCTCGCCGTCTTCCCCGGCCTGGCGATCGTCGCGGCGACGCTGGCCTTCAACCTGCTCGGCGACGGACTGCGTGACGTCCTCGACCCCCGCGGAGGCACCCGATGACCGAAGCCGTACACGAAACAGCGCCCGGCGCCGTGCGTGAACCCGTGCTCAGTGTCCGTGACCTGTCGGTCTCCTTCCGCTCCGACACCCGGACCGTGCACGCCGTCGACGGGGTCTCCTACGACCTGTTCCCCGGCGAAGTCCTCGCCGTGGTGGGGGAGTCGGGGTGCGGCAAGTCCGTCACCTCGATGGCCGTCATGGGTCTGCTGCCGCCCACCGCGCGGATCGGCGGCTCCATCCGGCTCGGCGGCCGGGAACTGGCCGGCGCGTCCGAGAAGGAGCTCCAGAAGGTCCGCGGCAAGGACATCGCGATGATCTTCCAGGAGCCGATGACCTCGCTCAACCCGGTCCTCACCATCGGCCGGCAGATCGGCGAAGTGCTCCGCAGACACCAGGGGCTGAGCCGGAAGGAGGCCCGGGCGCGTGCCGTGGAACTCCTCGACCTGGTCGGCATCCCCGCCCCGCAGCGGCGCGTCGAGGAGTACCCGCACCAGCTCTCCGGCGGCATGCGGCAGCGCGTGATGATCGCCATCGCGGTCGCCTGCGACCCCTCCGTACTCATCGCGGACGAACCGACCACCGCACTCGACGTCACCGTGCAGGCGGGCATCCTGGAGGTCCTCCAGTCGTTGCGCGAACGGCTCGGCACCGCGATCGTCCTGGTCACCCACGACCTCGGTGTGGTGGCCGACGCGGCGGACCGGGTGCTGGTGATGTACGCGGGCCGGACCGTCGAACAGGCCCCGGTCCACGACCTGTTCGGCTCCGCCCGCCACCCTTACACCCGCGGGCTCCTCGGCGCGGTGCTCCGGCCGGGCGGCGAGGGCAAGCGGCGGCTGCCGGAGATCCCCGGACTGGTGCCGAGCCTCGACAGCCAGCCGGACGCCTGCACCTTCGCACCCCGTTGCGGCCGCGCCGACGAAACCTGCACCGGCGGACGCCCCGGCTTCAGGTCCATCGACCCGAAGGCGGGCGCGGACGCCCGCCACCGGGCGGCGTGCTGGCACCCGTACGGAGCGGACGAGCGGTCCGGCACCGAGGGCCCGGCCACCACCGGAGCGACCGACGCGGTGACCACCGCCGCGCGACCCGACCAGGAGGCCGGAAAGTGACCACCCCGCAGACCGTCCCCGCACCGCGCGACAGCGACCAGGACCCCTCGCGCCGGCAACCCCCCGTGCTGCGCATCGACTCCCTGGAGCGGCACTTCGCCGCCTCCGGCGGCGGCACCGTCCGCGCCGTCGACGGAGTCTCCCTCACCATCGGACGCGGAGAGGTCGTCGGCCTCGTCGGCGAGTCCGGCAGCGGCAAGTCGACCGTCGGTCGCTGCGTCGTACGCCTCGACGAACCCACCGGCGGAACCGTCCACATCAACGGCACCGACGTCACCCACCTATCCCGCCGCGCCCTGCGCCCGCTGCGCAAGGACTTCCACCTGGTCTTCCAGGACCCGTCCTCCTCGCTGGACCCGCGCATGACGATCGGCCAGATCATCGCCGAGCCGATCAAGCTGCACCGGCGGGCCCGCGGCGCGGACGTGAGGGCCCGGGTCGAGCAGCTCCTCGGCCAGGTCGGGCTGCGCCCCGAGCACGCCGACCGCCACCCGCACGAACTCTCCGGCGGGCAGCGCCAGCGCATCTCCATCGCCCGCGCCCTCTCCTGCGACCCCGACCTCGTCGTCGCCGACGAACCGACCTCCGCGCTCGACGTCTCCGTGCAGGCGTCCGTGCTCAACCTGCTCGCCGACCTCCAGCGCGACCGAGGCTTCGGCTGCCTGTTCATCACCCACGACCTGGCCGCCGTCGAATACCTCGCCGACCGGATCGCCGTGATGTACCTCGGGCAGATCGTCGAACAGGCCCCGACCGCCGAGCTGTTCGCCGCCCCGAAGCACCCCTACACCCAGGCACTCCTGTCCGCCGCCCCGGTCCCCGACCCGGTCGAGCAGCGCTCCCGCGAACGCATCGTGCTGCACGGCGAACTCCCCAGCCCGCTGGACCCCCCGCCGGGCTGCCGCTTCCACACCCGCTGCCCGCTCGCCACCGAGCGGTGCCGCACCGAGGTCCCGGAACTGCGCGAACTCCCCGGCGCCCGGCAGGTCTCCTGCCACCTCGTCGGCGACGACGGCGCCGCCCCGGACGCCGCCGCCTGACCCCCCGTACATACGATCCGTTCCACCCCTTCCGCACGTCGCAGCAAGGAGCCGCATCCGTGTTCACCACCCGGCCCACCCTCCAGGGCACCTTCGGTATGGTGTCCTCCACCCACTGGCTCGCCTCGCAGTCCGCGATGGCGGTCCTGGAGGACGGCGGCAACGCCTATGACGCGGCCGTCGCCGCCGGATTCGTCCTGCACGTCGTCGAACCGCACCTCAACGGCCCGGCCGGCGAGGTGCCGATGATCCTGGCGCCGAAGGACGGCGAGGTGCGGGTGCTGTGCGGCCAGGGCCCGGCCCCCGCGGGCGCGACCGTCGCCCACTACCGCTCCCTCGGCCTCGACCTGGTCCCCGGCACCGGACCGCTCGCCGCGGCCGTGCCCGGCGCCTTCGACGCCTGGATGCTGCTGCTGCGCGACCACGGCACGAAGACCGTCGCCGAGGTCCTGCGGTACGCCATCGGCTACGCCGAGGACGGCCACGCACCCGTCGAACGGGTCGGCCAGACCGTGGAGACCGTCCGCGAGCTCTTCGAGACCGAGTGGCAGTCCTCCGCCGAGGTGTACCTGCCCGGCGGCAAGGCGCCCAGGCCGGGTGAGCTGTTCCGCAACCCCGCACTCGCCGCCACCTGGCGCCGGCTGATCACCGAGGCGCAGGAGACCGGCGGCGCGGACCGGACCGCGCAGATCGAGGCCGCCCGCAGGATCTGGAGCGAGGGCTTCATCGCCGAGGCCCTGGTCCGCCAGGCCGCCCGCCCCACCATGGACACCAGCGGCACCCGCCACACCGGCACCCTCACCGCCGCCGACCTGGCCGGCTGGTCCGCGTCCTACGAGGCGCCCGCCACGTACGACTGGAACGGCTGGACACTCGCCAAGGCGGCGGGCTGGAGCCAGGGCCCCGCCTTCCTCCAGCAGCTCGCCCTGCTCCCCGCCGAACTGCCCCGGTACGGCAGCGCCGACTACGTCCATCTGCTCATCGAGGGCTGCAAGCTCGCCATGGCCGACCGCGAGGCCTGGTACGGCGACGCCACCGACGTACCCCTGGACACCCTGCTCTCGGAGCCGTACAACGCCGAGCGCCGCGCCCTCGTCACCGCCGAGGCCTCGCACGAGCTGCGCCCCGGCAGCCCGGACGGCCGCACCCCGGTGCTCAGCGGTCACGCCCACGCGGTCGCCGCCGGCGAGAGCGGCTTCGACGCCATGGGCATTCCGACGGCGGGCGTCGGCGAGCCGACCGTCGCCAAGGACGGCACGACCCGGGGCGACACCTGCCATGTCGATGTGGTCGACCGCTGGGGCAACATGGTCTCCGCGACGCCCAGCGGCGGCTGGCTCCAGTCCAACCCGGTCGTGCCCGAGCTCGGCTTCCCGCTCGGTACCCGGCTCCAGATGGCCTGGCTGGACGAGGGCCTGCCGAACTCCCTCACTCCCGGCCGCCGCCCCCGCACCACCCTCACCCCGTCCCTCGCGCTGCGCGACGGCGTCCCGGTCATGGCGTTCGGCACCCCCGGCGGCGACCAGCAGGACCAGTGGCAGGTGCACTTCTTCCTGGCGGTGGCGCTGCGCGCCGAGGTCCGCGGCGGCCTCGACCTCCAGGGCGCCATCGACGCGCCGAACTGGCACAACGACAGCTTCCCGGGCTCCTTCTTCCCGCGCGGGATGCGCCCCGGCAGCGTCACCGTCGAGGAGGGCATGGACCCGGAGGTCGTCGAGGAGCTGCGCCGCCGCGGCCACGACGTCACCGTCGGCGACCCCTGGTCCGAGGGCCGGATGTGCGCCGTGGCCCGCGACCCGGAGACCGGGGTGCTGTCCGCGGCCGCCAACCCGCGCGGCATGCAGGGGTACGCCGTAGGACGCTGAGCGGCCACTTCCCCGACATGACCAGGTCGTCGGGGTTCCGGCGGGACGTGATTGGCTGGGGGCATGATCGATGAATTCCTGGCCGGAGACCTGACCGAGGTCGAGGCGGCGGTACGCGCAGCGGCCGCCGCCGAGATCATGCCCCGCTTCCGGCAGCTCGCCGCGGACGAGATAGTCGAGAAGAGCGGCCCGCACGATCTCGTCACCGTCGCCGACCGCCTCGCCGAGGAGCACCTCACCGCCGCGCTGACCAGGCTGTTGCCCGGCTCGGTGGTCGTCGGCGAGGAGGCGGTCCACGCCGACCCGGCGGTGTACGACGCGCTGGGCGGCGACGCCCCCGTGTGGATCGTCGACCCGGTCGACGGCACCCGCCAGTTCGTCCGCGGCGAACCGGGCTTCTGCACCCTGGTCGCCCTCGCCCACCGCGGCGAACTCCTGGCCTCGTGGACGTACGCCGCGGCCCTGGACGAGATGGCGATCGCGGTCCGCGGCCGCGGCGCCACCCTCGACGGCGAGCCGATACGGGCCGGCTCGCCCGTCCCCGGCGCGGTGCTGCACGTGGCGATGTCGCACCCCGACTACACGACCGACGCCCAGAAGCGCGACCTGCTCGGCCTGCGCACCGAGGGGTTCGAGGCCCGGCCCTGCGGTTCGGCGGGGCTCGAATACCTCTACGTGGCCCTCGGCGAGCAGGACGCGGTGGCCTTCGACTGGGAGTACGCCTGGGATCACGCGGCGGGCCTGCTGCTGGTCGCCGAGGCGGGCGGTGCCCAGGCGACCCTCTCCGGGGCGCCGTTCCGTATCACCGGCGGCAACACCCTGCCGTTCACGGCGGCCCGCGACGAGGCGACCGTCGAACGCGTCCTCCAGGCGCTCCGCGGCGGGGCCTGACCGGCGCGCCCCCCGGTCAGGCGAGGAGTTCGCGGGTCAGCGCCGCGAGCCGGGCACGGGCCTGCGGGTCGTACGCCTGCTCATGCGCGGGCGTGTCCGTGAACCGGTCGAAGTATCTGCCGGTGACATCGGCGAGGGCCGGATCGGTGATCAGCCGGACGGTGGGACGTACGCCCTCCTCGACCGGAACGGCCGGCGTGAGCCCGTAATCCCGCACGCCCCGGGTGTCCATCAGATGCGCCGGGTGCAGGGCGTTGACCGTGACCCCGCTGTCCGCGATCCGGTCCGCCAGGTCGAAGGCCGACATGATCAGCGCGAGCTTGCTGCGGCAGTACGCCTCCAGCCCCTCGTAGTCGCGCTCCATCATGACGTCGTCGAAATCGACGGGCGCCTGGCCGATCGAGGCCACATCGACCACCCGGGCGGGCGCGGACGCGGTGAGCAGCGGCAACAGCTCACGGGTCAGCAGGAAGGGGGCCAAGTAATTGACCGCGAACCGGAGTTCATGGCCCTGGCGGCTCACCTCGCGCCGGAGCGGAGCGGCGCCGCCGCCCGCCACGGCATTGTTGACCAGTACGTCCAGCCGGGGCTCCCGCTCGCGGACCTCGGCCGCCATGGCCCGGACCTGGTCCAGGTCGGCCAGGTCCGCGAGGTAGGTGCGCACAGCGGCTCCGGACCCGGTCGCACGCACCTCGGCGGCGGCATCGTCCAGCCGTGCCGGGTCCCGGCCGTGCAGCAGCAGCGTCGCGCCCCGGCGCGCCAGGTCGAGTGCGAGGTGGCGGCCCATTCCCTGGGTGGCACCGGTGATCAGCACGGTCCTGTCGAAGGCGGAATCCGGCCGGGCCTGCGCGGCAGCGGGCTCTGTGGTGCGGTTCTCCGCCGGGTGAGTGTCCATGGAATGAGTTATATCAAGACCTTGATATAAAGACCTTGATGAAACATCCAGGATTGATCGATGAGCGTGCCTGTACGCTCGCCGTCATGGGAATGACCGCCGACGAACGCCTGGGCGCGGACATCAAGCGCGCGGAACAGGCCCTCATGGCGGCCAAGAGCGCCGCTCTCAAGGACACGGGGCTCACCGTCGCCCAGTACGCGGCACTGTTCGCCCTCGCCGACAACCCCGGGATCTCGGGGGCCGCACTGGCACGGACATGCCTGGTCACACCGCAGGCGATGGCGGCGGTGCTGAAACACCTCGAAGAGCGCGGACTGGTCGTCCGCTCGGCGCACCAGTGGCATCAGAAGATGCTGGAGACCCGGCTCACCGACACGGGCCGCGAAACACTCCGGGCCGCCGACGAGCAGGCGGTAAGGATCGAGCGCCGGCTCGCCGACGAGTTCACCCCGGAGGAGCGGGACACCCTGCGGGCCCTGCTCGCGCGCTGCGGCACGGCCATCCGGCGGGACTGAGCGGCCGGGGCGCGGGCTTTCCGCCCGGCAGCGGCCCCGCCCCCGTCTCAGCCCTCCCCGCCGCCGCCCGGCCCGAGGGCCGACCGGACATCCCGTACCAGCTCCGCGGCCCGCTCCACCGCCGCCGGATCCAGGCCCCGCAGCGCCTCACCGATCCGTTCGGTGTACCGCGCCGGGGTGTCCGGCAGTGCGGCAGCCGCCGCGGACGCGCCCTTCTCGTTCAGGCACCAGGTGCGGTGGTGGGCGTGGAGGGACTGGGCGAGGATGCCGAACGCCCGGGACAGGCACAGCGCGACATGGAGCGTGTCCCCGCCGGGGGCCGACTTGCGGGCGGCCTCCACCGAGAACTCCGCCTCCCAGGCGGCATCGACGAGCGCGGTGCGCAGCGCCTCCGGATAGTCCCGAACCTGCTCCTGAAGCACCGTCAATTCCCTGCGCGGGTCCACGATCACGCGCCCCAGCGCGACTTCGCCGGGGTATGCGGGCGACCAGAACCCGAGCGGGTGCCCGGGCTGCACACCCACCTCGAAGCGACCCTCGCGGCAGCCCTCCCAGACCGCCTCCACCCGGTCCAGATCGCGCAGGATCCAGTCCACCGGCACGCCGTCCACCCGCAGCCAGGCCCCGCCATCGACCCACGGCCCCCACCCGCCGGGACCGGCCACCTCGACGGGCGAACCCTGCACCTCGCTGGCCAGCGCGGCCAGCGCTGCCACGTCGGGGCTGCCCCGGTAGTACAGGCCCAGATCCCAGTCGGAGTCCGGACGGTGGGTGCCGCGGGCCCGGCTGCCGCCCAGCGCGACGGCCCGGATGCCGGGCACCGCGGTGAGCCGGGCGGCCATGTCGGCGATACGGGCGGGCACGGCTGCTTCGTCGGCCGTCGCGGGCGCGGCCTGGGAGTTCGGTGTGTTCATCGCGAGGCGACGATACCCGTGCCCGCGCTGTCGGTGCATCGGAATATCCTGGGTGCCCTGGCCGTCGGCTGACGAAGGAGTCCGAAGGTGCCGTCGATGCTCGATGCAGTCGTCGTGGGGGCGGGCCCCAACGGACTGACCGCCGCGGCCGAACTGGCCCGCCGCGGCTTCGCCGTGGAAGTCTTCGAAACGCAGGACACCGTCGGAGGCGGTGCCCGTACCGAGGAGCTCACCCTCCCCGGATTCCGCCACGACCCCTGTTCCGCCGTCCACCCGCTGGGCATCGGCTCACCCGCGTTCGACGCGATGCCGCTCGCCCGGCACGGCCTGGAGTGGCTCCAGCCCGAGCTGGCGCTCGCCCACCCGTTCCCGGACGGTACGGCCGCCGTGCTCACCGGTTCGGTGGGGGAGAGCGCCATGTCGCTGGGGCCCCGGGACGCGGGGGCGTACCGCAGGCTGGTCGCGCCCTACCTCGGCCACTGGGACACCCTCGCCCAGGACTTCCTGCGCACCCCGTGGGACGGGCTGCCCCGTGACCCCTACCGCTGGGTGCGATTCGGTCTCGACGCGCTCCAGCCCGCTTCGCTGCTCTCCCGCCGCTTCGGCGGTGCCAAGGCGCGCGGCCTGTTCGCCGGGCTCGCCGCCCATGCCATAGCGCCCACCAGCGGCCTGGCGACCGGCGGGATCGCCCTGCTCTTCGCGCTCGCGGCCCACGAGAAGGGCTGGCCCGTGCCGCGCGGCGGATCGCAGGCCATCTCGGACGCCCTCGCCTCGTACATGCGCGAACAGGGCGGCACGATCCGCACCGGCACGGAGGTCAAGCGCCTGGACGAGCTGCCGCCCGCCCGCGCCTACATCTTCGACACCTCGCCGACCGCCCTCGCCCGGATCGCCGGACTGGGCCACGCCTACCGCGGCTACCGGTACGGCGCGTCCTGTTTCAAGATCGATTACGCCCTCTCGGGCCCCGTCCCCTGGACCGCCGAGGAGGCCCGCCGGGCCGGTACCGTCCACATCGGTCCCACGGCCGGCGAGATCGACGCCGCGCTGACGGCCGCCGTGACCGGCCGCGATCCGAGCGTGCCGTTCCTGATCACCGCACAGCCCAGCCTGGTCGACCCGTCCCGCGCACCCGAGGGCCGGCACGTCTTCTGGGTGTACGGACATGTCCCGTCGGGCTGGGAGGGCGACGCCACCGACGTCATCGAACGGCAACTGGAGCGCTTCGCCCCCGGCTTCCGCGACCTGGTGCTCGCCCGCGCGGTGGCGGGACCGCCCGAGCTCGCGAAGCGCAATGCCAACTACGTGGGCGGCGACATCGCCTGCGGCGCGTTCGCGGGCCTCCAGACGGTGCTGCGCCCCAAGCTCGCCCGCGTCCCGTACGCGACGGCGCACCCCGCGGTGTTCCTCTGCTCCTCCGCCACCCCGCCCGGCCCCGGGGTGCACGGAATGTCGGGCCATCACGCGGCCAAGGCGGTCTGGCGGCGCCTGCGGGCGGCCTGACGGCCGCCCGGGGCATGATGGTCCGCATGCCTACACCCGAGGGCGTGACCGTCACCCCGGTCCGCGGCGACATCACCCGGCAGTCCGCCGATGTCATCGTCAACGCGGCGAACTCCTCCCTGCTCGGCGGAGGCGGGGTCGACGGCGCGATCCACCGCCGGGGCGGTCCGGAGATCCTCGCCGCGTGCCGGGAGTTGCGCGCGTCGCGGTACGGGAAGGGCCTGCGCACCGGCCGGGCCGTCGCGACCACCGCGGGAGCGCTCGACGCGCAGTGGGTCGTCCACACCGCGGGCCCGGTCTGGAGCGTTGATCCATCCTGAGTCCCCAGGCCCTGGGCCCATGACTGGCCAGCACGGCGGTCATGGGCCCAGTGGTCGTTCGAGGTAGGACGATTCACAGCTTGAACTCCGGGGTGAAGGTAAGGCGCTTCGGCCTCAGCGCCGGGTCGGATCCGGCGGGCGGGACTTCGAGGACGGCCTGGTGGATGGGGTCGGTGATGGCCATGCCGACCGAGTGCGACAGTCACCTGCCCGCTGGGCGAGCCGGGCGACGGGGAGGAAGGCGGGTCGTAATCGAGGGGCAGGGCAAGGGGAACGCCCCGTGAGGCAGGTGGAGGTGACGGCCCGGGTTCCCCCGGGCCGAGACGGCCGTCGGGGACGCAGATCGCGCGCGGCCCGATCACGCGTACTCAAAAGGTGGCACGTATGTCCCGCGCCAGCTTCGGTACCCGACGCCGACCCATGCAGGTCGTGGCGCTCTGCACGAGGCCAGAGCCCTTCGGTCAGCAGCCGTTCGGCCAGCCTGTCGTCCCTCTGACCCAGGGCCTTGTTACCCGCGGACGCGAGGCGCTCAAATTCATGAACGTCCAGATCCCCGTGCTGCACATTGAACTGATAGCCGTCCTGCTTGGTCACCAGGATCTTTTCGGCCACGACTTTTGTTGGCCACCCAAGGGTGCGGGCCAGGAACTTGTGAAGCTGTACGTTATAAATCTGAAGTGCGGTCCGCATACTCACCGGTGGTCGGTCGCCCCATATCTCCTGAGCCATCGCGGAAAGGGGAACCGTTCGGTTCGACGGCAGGGCGAGCAAGGCAATCATTTGGCGTGGTTTTGGTGCGGTGAGTGGAGCGGTGTGGCGTAATTCTGGACCTGTCGTCAGCCGGAGTGACCCCAGTACGTCTATCCGGATGCGCTTAGAGCTCCAAACGTCCGTCACTCCTATTACCTCGATCCAGTCGCAGAAATTTGCGAAGCAAAGCATGAGTAATGACTGCCGGTTTGCGAAATGACGACGATGATGGATTGGCGCAGCTTTACTGTCGATCATCCGTTCCCTCGCGGCAAGGGCGCCTATGAAGCCAGCGGTTCATTCGGCGGCAAATGGGCGCATTCGGGCCGCTGCGGCTGACCCTCGCATCTCGCCGGGGTAGCGGCGGGTAAATATGCCACTGACCTGCGGCGAGTGCGGGTGTACCTAGCGGGTTTATGCGACGGGTCACTCTCGTTCCGGCAGAGAAGCCTCGATCGCGCTCGGGCGACATCGATGCAGGTCGCGGACCGGTCCGTGGTTCTCTTCGGGGGTGGTGAGTGGAGTTGCCGAAATGACCAAATGGCACCACTGAAATCCCCGGGGCACTTTCGCGTTGACGTGCGGCGCAGGGTATTCACGCGACAGTCCTGCATGTGTGGTTGCGCGTGCAAGTGAATGGCAATCACCAATCACTTGCACCATGCTAGCAGCCATGTACCGAGAATCCCTCTGGTTCCATCAAGAGTTCCGTCAGCTGTGGGCGGGGCAGACAGTCAGTCAGTTCGGCACGTACGTGGGGCAGACCGTGCTGCCCCTGCTCGCGGCAACGACGCTGAAGGCGTCGCCGTTCCAGATGGGGGTTCTGACCGCGGCCGGGACAGCCGCCTTCCTCCTGATCGGTTTGCCCACCGGGGTGTTGGTGGATCGCGTACGACGAAAGCCTGTGATGCTGACGGCCGACTTCACCCGGGCTGCTTTGCTTCTCACCGTTCCACTTGCCGCCTGGGCCGATGTGTTGACGCTCACTCAGCTGATCGTGGTGGCTTTGCTCGCCAGTGCGGCCACGGTGCTTTTCGACGTCGCCTACCAGTCCTATCTGCCGTCCTTGGTCGGGCGCGCCCAGCTCATGGAGGGCAACACCAGGCTTCAGTCGAGTCTTTCCGCCGCTGAGGTCACCGGCCCCGGCGTCGGCGGCGGGCTCGCGCAACTGGTCGGCGGGGCGACCGCCGTCCTGACGACATCTGTCAGCTATCTGATCTCCGGCCTTCTGCTGCTCCGTATCAGGACCCCGGAGCCCAAGCCCATGGGCCACGATGGCAATCGGGTACGCACACAGATGAAGGAGGGGATGGGGTTCGTACTCGGAGAGAAGTCGTTACGGGCCATCACTATCTCCACCGCCCTCTCCAACCTGGCAATCACGGTTCTGCTGTCGATGCAGATCCTCTTCCTCACGCGGGACCTCGGTCTGACGCCGGGCGCTGTCGGTGCAGTCCTGGCACTGAGCAGTGTGGGCGGGTTGCTCGGGGCGCTCACCGCCGGTCGCTGCGCCAAGTGGATCGGCCCCGCCCGCGCCATCTGGCTGATCCCGCTGGTCATCTCGCCCGTGGCGCTGGTCGTACCCCTCGCCGAGCCTGGCCGGCTGACCGTCCTCTGCGTTCTCGGCCTTGCCCTGCGGGCGTACGGCACCACGGTCTTCAACGTTGTCAACGTCAGCTACCGGCAGGCGATCTGTCCCCGCCGGCTGCTGGGACGGGTCAACGCCACCGTACGTTTCATCACCTGGGGTGCGATGCCCGTGGGCGGTCTGCTGGGCGGTGTCCTCGGGGGCTGGATCGGCGTCCGGGCCACCCTGTGGGTCTCGTGCTCCGCGCTCGCCCTGACCCCTCTGCCGCTCCTCCTGTCCCCGCTGCGCACCCTGCGGGAGTTTCCGGCGGTTCAGGAGGAAGAGGTCCCCTCCCGTAGCTGAGCCGCGTCTTTCACAGGCACGGACGGACGGCGATCACAGGCTCGGGTAGAGGGCGATGTACACCGCCGTCCGCTCGGTGTCCGGCGCGACGGGATCATGGTCGAACTCCTCGAAGAGCTCATCCAGTCGCCGTTCGTACTCCTCCCGCCGCTCCGGTGTGAGATCCAGCACGAAGCGGACCTGGTCGACATCCTTCATGTCGAGCTCGCCCGCCTCGGAAAGAAAGGCCTCCAACATCGCCTCGGCGATGGGTTCTTCGCTCCGGGGTCCCCGGGCCCAGGGGAGGCCCTTGGACCGATAAGGGATCTCCTTGGCACCCCGATTCCCCCGACGAGGGGACTGCGGTTCCAGGAGCCCCGCATCCACCAGCTTGCGTACGTGGTGAAGTGTGGTCGCCGGATCCCGGCCCAACCGCTCGGCCAGCTCCTTGTTCGTCATAGCCTGCGTGCGCGTGAGCCGGATGATGCGGAGCCGCACCCCCGATGCGAGGGCGCTCGCTCGAACCTCGGCGGCGTCCCGGCGCTGATTCGTCATGGCTCGACCCTAAGAGCTCCTGACACGATCTTGTAACCTCAGGCGCTGCATCGCTGACACATGGCCGCCTACCCGCCCGCGATACTTGGACTATGGACAGCTACGAGGGCACCACGACGCCTGAGTGGTGGGCCGACCGATCGACGTGCTGATACGGCTCGTTCGAATTCCTCGAAACTGCGGGAGCTGTTCGACGCGCATGCGTACGCGGAGTTCGAAGAGGTACTGGAGGCACGGGGCTGACCCGTGTCGGAAACCGACTCCGCGGCCTGCTCACGCTGACGAGGGCCAGAACCGCCTGCCAGTTCTCAACCGAGGCATCAGGAACAACCACGTCCGGCGGCGACCCCGTCAAATCCGGGTCGAACAAGCTCACTACGTCGTCCCACAACAAGTCGGGCATCACGCCAGGCTGCCCCGGACCTCACCAGAACGCAGCCCGATTCCCTTGACGAACCCCATAGCGGCACCCCGCGGAGACACGGCCGGAAGAGCCGCTCAGTTGGGTCGATTCCGGATACCCGTGAGCAGTACGGCAAGACGCTTGCGGGCTGAGCCGCCGTCACCCTCGCCCTGGCGGGCACTGTGCGGGGTGAGGGGACGGGACATGCCCTCCGCGCCGCTCTGATGGCGCCCCGCACTGTGGTGTGGCCCGGTAGCGGTGGGGGGCACTGCGCGCCGTTCCGGCGTGGGGGAGCCATCCCATGCGCGCGGGGGGAAGGCCGGATCGTCGGTGACATCCTGTGGAATCGCTTCGTCGGCCGAGGCGGCCCGCAGGAGAGCACTTCTGAGGGGGCGTCCGGAGAGAGCGGCAAGCGACTGCTGCTCCGGGGGCCTCCGTTCACGCTGGGCGCGCACCGCTGCGCCGATGATCCACGAGCCGGCCACCGGGGAGATCTGACGCGAGGCGTCTTGTCGTGCGGCAATGGGCGAGGGGCGGTGGGCGAGGGCCGTGGCGATGCGGTCGCGATCCGCTTCGACACCGACCGGCGGCGCATGGGCCGCGAACCGGGTCCGGCCGGGGCCGGTGAATTCAGCGGCCGGCCCGATACCGGATCCGACAACTCCGTCGAGACCTGCGGTGTTCCTGGCGAGGGCCTTGTCACTGGTGTTCTTTTCCCGCTCCAGGCGCAGCTGTTCCTGCAACGCTGCGAGCTCGGATTTCAGTTGTTGATGCCGCTCGGAGAGTTCGTCGTACTTCTTCTTCTGCCGTGTCGTCTCAACGGCATGCTCGCCGATCAACTTCTCGAACGGACCGCGGTCGGTGAAAGCCATGATGGTGCCCACGAGCTGCTCGCCGTCCCAGACCGGAATGGTGGTCACATCGGCAGATATCCGGTCACCGGCCTTCGTCCACAGCGCCTGGTCGTGGGCTTGGCACTTGAGCCCGGAGACGAGCGTGGCAGCCAGGGGCGTCTCCACGAACGGGTTCGGCTCGCCGTTCGCCGTCGAGTGCAGCACCAGCGGGTGCAGTTCCCTGCCGTCGAGGTCGCTTGCGCGGAAGCCGAGGATGCGCGCGGCTGCCGGATTGACGAGGACGACCCGCCCCTTGGTGTCGGTGCCGATCAGTCCCTCGGTCGTCGCGCGGAGGATCACTTCGGTCTGCCGCTGGGAACGGACAAGCGCGGCTTCTGTGTCGCGTGCGCCGGTGAGATCGCGGACCATGAGCAGGAGCAACTCGTCGTCGGAGTGGTTCCGGCCGGGATCGTGCAGCGCGTGTCCGGTCTCAAGATTGGTGGTGATCACCTCGGCGGGGAACTCGCCACCATCCGTCCGATGGGCCGTCATCCGGGGCGGGTTGTCGCGTCCCCACCGGATGATGTGATCGTCGGCGCCGCGCAGCGTTCCCGAGATCATTCGCGACCCGTGGTCCGGCAGCAGATCGCGCAGCCCGTGTCCGACGAGCGGAGTTCCGGGTGCCTCGAACATGTCGTGGGCGGCGGCGTTCGCGCTGATGACGGTTCCGTTCCGGTCGATGAGCAGGAGGCCATCGGGAAGGGCGTCGAGTACGGCGGCGAGGTGCGTCCCGCCTTGGAATGACCTGCTGTTCACGACAGAATTTCCTTCCCGAGTCCGTGTGCCTGGGATCCGTTGTGGACACGCCGCTGTGCGCTTGTCGACACAGGTGTGGGTGACATGTGGTGGCGTGGTCGGCAGGCTCCGACAGCAACAACCTAACCCCGTCGCACACCCCGGAAAGGCGGCTCGGACACTGCCCGCGCCATTCTTACGGATGCCTTAAGCAGGGGATCAGGTTGGGCTAACGACGCTGATGTGCCGCTGCCTCCGAAGCGATACGCAGAAGGCCGCGAGGCGGCATTCCCGTGAATGGGTGGGGTGTTGTGTGCCGTCGTCGGCGTACCCGACCCGGTCCGGAAGGAAGTGTCGAGCCGAGCCGACGCGTCACCCGGGTACGCGGAACCCCTGGGTGTGCAGCTCATGCCGACTGCCGGTCATATGGATGAGATAGGGGTAGCGAGTCGCAATCGATACCGTTATCGCCCAACAGCGGCGAGAATGCGACTAATAGAGAGGGAGAGAGGCGCGCTGCCCTTCAGCGACCTGATCGGTTCGGACCGGTCAAAGGCACGGGTGACCGCAATCCGATGTATCCCTCAAGGTATCCAGAAGAACGGACCGCCGGCTTTCCGAGTGGGCGGGCGCTGGGCAGGCCGCCGCCGATGACCCCGAGGCGGGCATCGCGGGCCGGACCACCCGGTGCCTCATCGCTCCTTGAGCGCCGCAGGTTCGCCCTCGGCGCGCGGCCGCACCTCGGCCATCTCGCCCCAGACGATCATCCGGTACGTACTCGTGAACTCCGGTGTGCAGGTCGTCAGTGTGATGTAGCGGCCCGGTTCGGTGAATCCCGAGTCGGCGGGAACCGGGTCGAGGACGGCGATGTTCTTCGGTGTGGTCTGCGGCAGGATGCTCGCCATCTTGTACACGTAGTACGTGTCGTGCGTCTCGACGACGATCGGGTCGCCCGGCTTGAGATGGTTGATGTACCGCAACGGCTCACCGTGCGTGTTGCGATGTCCGGCGATCCCGAAGTTCCCCGTCTTCGCCCCGGGCATCGCAGTGGGGATGCTGGCCTTGTCGTAGTGGCCGACCATGCCCCGGTCCAGGACCTTGGTCTTGCTGATGCCCTCCGCGATCGGCGCGACCACGTCCAGCTTGGGTATGTGCAGGATCGCGAAGCCCTGACCCGGTTCGAACGTGTCCCGTCCGCTCGCGCCGTCCGCCCAGTCACGCTCCAGCTCGCGACGGGCGCTGCCCGTGATGCTGTGGGCGCGTACGTTCGACCACCACAGCTGATACGAGGTGAAGAGCAGCATCAACACGCCTGTGGTGATGAGGACTTCGCCGCCCACCCGGCCCGCGATCGTGGCGACACCGGGCTTCTGCGCCCGTGCGGCCCGCCGGGCCTCGACGCGCGTCATGGGAGCCGGGGGAGCGAGTGGGGTGCGGGACCTGGGCGAGGCATGTCGTTTCGCGGTGCGTCTCGGGGACGGCGCGGTGTGCCGCCCGGCCCGCTTCGCGGCCTTGCGGCGCGCGGCCCGCCCGCCCTCGGGCACCGGCCCCGTCATGCCGTGGCCTTCGACACGGCCGGCCGGCGAGGAGAGACGCGGCCGGCGCGCGGGAGAAGCCGGATCACCGGTCGTTCACCGTCGTACCGTGGGTGAATCCTGCCGCCGACGCAACCGAAATCGGCGCTTGACGCCATGGATTTCCTGGCAGAAGTCGTCCTGTCCGGTCGTGCATGACTTCCTTGGTTCCTGATCCTGTTCATTTGCCGGAGTGCCGCCCGCCGATTCCTGAGAAGCGTTCTGCCACGGGTCGGAAGAGATGCGGGGGCTCGCGGACGGCGCAGTCGGCGATTCCTGATGGCTCGTCGGCCGCCGGCTGCCGACGATATCCGATTCTGCCGCGTCAAGTTCACCCCGGTCCAGCCGCTTCGGGGACGTACCGAGAATTGGGCTGTGATGTGCGGGGCGATGCTTATTTGATCCGAAAGCGAGATTCAAGAGAACCTTAAGGATCTCCTGATTGGCCGCCGGCCGCGTTCGGACGAATCCTGATCCGCCGGGTCCGATTCCGCGGAAACCCGCCACCGTCCCGAAACTCGATGCAGTTCAGGAGCAGGGGTGCGGCCCGGTGCGCAGGCGTCGAGGCCCTAGCCCCGGGCCATCGTGGACAAGCGGCTTGTCGAGTGTGATCCGCTTCTGGACGAGGTCGCCCGACTCGTCGGCCGTGACGGCCCGGCTCGACGTCGATGTCGGATTCTCGCCAGCTCCCGGGTGCCGGGTGACCGATGCTTGAGGCATGCACACCGACACCGAGCGCTGCGTGCGGGCCGTCCGTTCCAAGGACGCCCGCTTCGACGGCTGGTTCTTCACGGCGGTCCTGACCACCCGGATCTACTGCCGCCCCAGCTGCCCGGCCGTGCCGCCCAAGGTCGAGAACATGACCTTCTACCCCAGCGCCGCAGCCTGCCAGCAGGCCGGGTTCCGGGCCTGCAAACGGTGCCGGCCCGACACCAGCCCCGGCTCCCCGGAGTGGAACGCCAGGGCCGACTCCGTCGCCCGCGCGATGCGGCTCATCCGGGACGGTGTCGTCGACCGCGAGGGCGTCCCCGGGCTCGCCGCCCGACTCGGCTACTCGGCCCGGCAGATCGAACGCCAGCTGCTCGCCGAGCTCGGCGCCGGCCCGCTCGCCCTGGCCCGCGCACAGCGCGCCCAGACCGCCCGACTGCTCATCGAGACGACCGGACTCCCCATGGCGGAAGTCGCGTTCGCCGCCGGGTTCTCCTCGATCCGCACCTTCAACGACACCGTCCGCCAGGTCTTCGCGCTCGCCCCGGGCGAGCTGCGCAGCCGCGCCACCCGGTCCCGGACGCCGCCGGCCACCCCGGGCGTGATCGCACTGCGGCTGCCCTACCGCGCCCCGCTCAACCCCAGCAACCTCTTCGGCCACCTGGCCGCGACCGCCGTCCCCGGCGTCGAGGAGTGGCGCGACGGCGCCTACCGCCGCACCCTCTCCCTGCGGTACGGGCACGGCATCGTCAGCCTCACCCCGCACCCCGACCATATCGCCGCCCGGCTCTCCCTCACCGACCCCCGCGATCTCACCCTCGCGATCAGCCGCTGCCGCTGGCTGCTCGACCTGGACGCCGACCCGGAGGCCGTCGACGAGCAGCTGAACGCGGATCCGCTGCTCGCCCCACTGGTCCGCAAGGCACCGGGCCGACGCGTGCCGCGTACCGTGGACGGCGCGGAGTTCGCCGTACGGGCGGTGCTCGGCCAGCAGGTCTCGACCGCCGCCGCCCGCACCCACGCGGCCCGGCTGGTCCGCGCGCACGGCCTGCCGGTCGATGACCCGGACGGCGGCCTCACCCACCTCTTCCCGGACCCCGGGGCACTTGCCGGGCTCGACCCGGAACAGCTCGCGCTGCCGCGCAGCCGCCGGACCACCCTCACCACCCTCGTCGGCGCACTCGCCGACGGAACGCTGCGCCTGGGCACCGACACCGACTGGGAGCAGGCGCGGGCCGAACTGACCGCACTGCCCGGCTTCGGCCCCTGGACCGTGGAGGTGATCGCGATGCGGGCGCTCGGCGACCCGGACGCCTTCCTCCCCACCGACCTCGGCATCCGGCGCGCCGCGGAGGAGCTCGGCCTGCCCTCGACACCCGCGGCGCTCACCGCCCGCGCGGCCGCCTGGCGCCCCTGGCGGGCTTACGCGGTCCAGTACCTGTGGACCGTGGACGACCACCCCATCAACCACCTGCCCACCTGAGAGAGCCGGGAAGTCCAGCCATGACCGATCCGCATCCACCCGCAGTGACCCGGCAGCACACCGTCGTCGACAGTCCGTACGGCCCGCTCACCCTCGTCGCCACCGACGGTGTCCTCGCAGGCCTCTACATGACCGGCCAGCGGCACCGCCCGCCCGAGGAGACCTTCGGCGAACCCGACCCGCGGCCCTTCGCGGAAGCCGTCCGCCAGCTCGACGCCTACTTCGCGGGGGAGTTGCGCACCTTCGACCTGCCGTTGCGCCTGGAGGGCACCCCGTTCCAGCGCAGCGTCTGGGAGCAGTTGCGGCTGATCCCGTACGGCGAGACCCGCTCGTACGGCGAACTGGCCGAGAACCTCGGCAGACCGGGTGCCTCACGTGCGGTGGGGCTGGCCAACGGCAAGAACCCGGTGGGCATCATCGTCCCCTGCCACCGAGTCATCGGCGCCTCGGGCAGCCTCACCGGCTACGGCGGCGGACTCGACCGCAAGCAGCGGCTGCTGGCCTTCGAGAGCGGTACGCAGGACGACACCCCGGCGCTCTTCTGAAACGCCCTCCTCCGAGCCCGAGGAGACGAAGAGGACCCGAGGAGACGAAGAGGACGGGCCCGGACACCAAGGTCCGGGCCCGTCCCCAAGTCACCTGCGGGTGCGGCGGCCGTCAGCCGGTGAAGATCTCCACCAGGGTCCAGACCGCCAGCCCCAGCATGCAGAGCCCGCCGATCCGCTGGACCGTCTTGAGCGGCACCCGCTTCGCGATGAACCGGCCCGCCAGCAGCGCCAGCGCCGACACGGACATCAGAGCGGCCGCGGACCCGATCGCCGTGGACCAGGTGCCGTTGCTCGCGGCCAGGTTGGCCGTGGTGATCTGGGTGAGGTCGCCCCACTCGCTGATGAAGACGGCCATGAACGCGGTCGAGTAGACCGGCCAGAAGCCGGTCACCGTCTTCGTGCCGCCGTCCTCGTCGTCGTCGCCGCCGCCGGAACGCAGCAGCATGAAGGCCCCGAACGCGAAGAGGGAGGCCGAGACGAGCTTGACGATCCAGTCGGGCAGCAGCCCGATCAGGCTGCCCGCCCCCACCGCGATGGCGACATGGACGATGAACGCGGACGACGTGCCGAACCAGACGTACAGCGGTCGCATGCGGGTGCCCATGGCGAGCGACGCGAACATCGTCTTGTCGGGGAGCTCCGCAAGGAAGATCAGACCGAAGGCGGTGAGAATCGCCCAGGGGTCGAGGTGCATTCCGGGTGGCTTTCTGTGAGAGCCGGGCCCCGGGCCTTTCGCGAAGCGCCACTCGGGCGTCCGGAGGACCACTCGGCCCGGCATGACGTCAGCGCCCACTGGACGCGGGCGTGTCATACCTGACCGAAGGTCTCGCCCGCCCGTGACGATCCACGGGCCCGGCCACCGGGAACCCGGGGGTTCCAGTGTGTCGACGACCGGTTTGCGGGGCTACTCCCCTTCGCAGCCATCAACTGTACCCCACCCGCCAACGGGGGAGAGCAGGTGTTCGACCCGGCGGCGGGGATCGGTACAGTCCCCTGGTGATCATCCGCGCCCGCACCGCAAGGGTCCCCGCATGAGCCGCCGCACCCGGAGGGCGGCTCCCGCCGGGGGCACGCCCAGGCCCACCGTCAGCGTCTGCCGCGGCTGCTGCTGCGGGACGCCCAAGATCCCGGACGTGGACCACGCCGGCCAGCTCGCCGAGCTGCGGCGCTCGCTCGGCGAGGCCGCGACGGTACGTGCCGTGGAGTGCCTGGACGCCTGCGAACGGGCCAATGTCGTCGTGGTGCAGCCATCGGCCGAGGGCCGCCGCGCGGGCGGCCGGCCGGTCTGGCTCGGCCTGGTCAACGACCCGGACGCCGTGACCGACATCGTCACCTGGGTCGAGGCGGGCGGTCCGGGGCTGGTGGACCCGCCGGAGATCCTCGACCTGTACACGTTCCGCCCCTCACGGCGCATACAGCAGGAACTCGACCACTGACGCCGCCCGGCCGACCACGGCACTAACCGTCCCCTCGGCCTCCGGAAGACCCGCCGCAACCCGCGCCCGGCCCCGTACCGGAGGCCAGCCGCCCCAGCAGTGCGGGCAGCGCCGTGCCGATGGGCTCGCGGATGATCGTCCCGGCCAGTTCGTCGTACGGGGTCGGCTCCGCGTTCATCATGACGAGCCGCGCCCCGTGGTCCACCGCGACCCCGGCCAGCGAGGCGGCGGGATGCACCTGGAGCGACGTTCCGACCGCGATGAACACCTCGCAGGCCTTCGCGATCGACACCGCCCGACCCAGCACCACCGGGTCGAGCCGCTCGCCGAACATGATCGTGGCAGGCTTCAGGATGCCGCCGCAGACCGTGCAGGACGGGTCGGCCTCTCCCGCGTCCACCCGGGCCAGCGCCTCGTCCATCGCGGAACGGGCGTGACAGCGGGTGCAGACCACCTCATGGACGGTGCCGTGCAGCTCCAGGACCTTGCGGCCGGGGAGTCCGGCGCGCTGGTGCAGCCCGTCGACGTTCTGCGTGATCACCCGCACCGGGGTGCCGGACCGCTCCAGCTCCACCACCGCGCGATGGGCCGCGTTGGGCTCCGCGGCCAGGGCCACGCCGGCGCGCCTCATCAGCCAGGAGCGGCGGCGGATCTCCGGATCGCCCATGTAGAAGTCGTACGTGACGAGCTTCTCGGCCTCCGGGTCCTTGCGCCAGAGCCCGTCGGGCCCGCGGTAGTCGGGGATGCCGGAGTCCGTGGAGATGCCGGCGCCGCTGAAGATCGCGACGAGAGTCATGCCGCGAGCGTAGGCGGCGCCGGTCACCGTCCGCGAGACGATTTCCGTCAGGCCGCCGGACCGGCGGGCCTGAACGGTGACGGGGTCAGGCCCGTCCAGGTGTTCAGCTCGGCCCGCGCCGTCTGCTTGGTGACGCCGCCGTCCTGGAGCGTGCCGCTGCGCGCGACGTAGAACCGCCCGTCGTCGAGCGACACCAGGCCGTACTGCCCGTACTGTCCCGGCGCCGGCCATCCGTACGTGTCCGTGGCGGCGTCGTGCGCGCCCTTGCGCAGCAGCGGGAGCAGCAGGCCCCGCTCGGGGCGCTGCTGCCCGCGGACGAGGCCGCGCACCGGCTTGCGCGCACCGTCCAGCGCGAAGACGGAGTAGTTGGGGAAGCCCGGCTTGGTCCCCTTGTAGACGGCCATCAGCCAGTTCCCGCTGTGCCCGTCGTACTCCAGGTTCTGCACGCCGTACGTGGTGTTCCCGGTGTACGCGAAGAACTTGCCGTCGGTGCGGCCGGGCCCGCTGGTGTGCGGGGCCGACTCGGTCAGCGGGCGCTCGTACTTCTTCCACCGGGTGACGTCGTACTGGAGCAGCACCTGGTGGTCGTTGTCCGCGCGGCCCGCGTTGGCGTACACGCCGTACGCGACCGTCAGCCGCCGCGCGGCACGCTTGCCGCGCTTGTCGCCGAACGCCGGACCGAAGGCGACGCCGTCGATGCCGCTGCAGCCGTAGCGGTGGTCGGGGGTGTTGCCCGTGTCGCCGTCGAAGACCCCGTCGCCGTTCATGTCGGCGGTGAAGTCCTTCACGACCTCCTTGAGGTAGACGGTCGAGACGACCCCGGTGGACTGGGCGTCCATGTTCATCCGGGTGATGCGGTCGACGTCGAGGATCGCGATGTAGAAGGACTTCGCCTCCTTGTACTCCAGCGAGCCGTAGACCCGGCCGTCCTTCTCGTTGAAGTCCAGATCGCCGAGGTGGCCGGTGAAGCCGGTGACCGAGCCGACCGGGTTGCCCCTGAGGTCGGTCTTGACCAGCAGATTGGTCATGGAGAAGTACATGAAGCCCTTGCGGCGGTCGATGGCCATGCCCTGGACATGGCCGGACTGCCAGGCGCCGCCGTCGACCGACAGCGGCAGCCTGCTGTGTGCGGTCCGGGCCGCGGCCGCGGCCGCGGCCGATGCCGGGTCCGCGAGTGCCGTCGAGGCCGTGGCGACAACTGCCGTACAGGCGAGCGTTGCGACGATCGTGGCCAGTCGCCCGCCGAGGTGTCCCGTGTGCGTACGCATGATCCCTCCGCTGTCGTGGAGTCCGGATGATGCCGGTCGAGCGTGCACTGCGGACCAATGACACATGAACTCGGGAGTCCGGCAGCCGTCGACCGGACTACCAGCTGACGAGCGGTCAGCACAACGGGACAGAAAGGCGATCCGGGACGAATCCGCCCTGGGGCGTCAGCCGTCCACCGGACGGCCGTCCTCCAGCTCCGCCGCACCACCACCGGAGTCGAGCACGTCCAGCGCGGCCTTCAGGCGCAGCGCGAGAGGGCCGAGCAGATAGCGGTCGAACTCGGCGCGCTCGACCAGCTTCCAGGACAGCAGCTCCTCCTCCTGGAGCCGGATCGCCTTCAACTGAACCTCGTCCAGCACCCCGCCGTCGTACAGGTACGCGGCGATCGGCGGGCGTCGAGAGCTGCGTGCCCAGTCGATGGCGAGCAGCCGCCCCGGCGCCAGATCGAGGCCGATCTCCTCGGCCGTCTCGCGTCGCGCGGCCTGCCGCGGGCTCTCGCCGTCGTCGGACTCGATCGTTCCGCCGGGCAGCGCCCAGCCGTCCCGGTAGTTCGGCTCGACGAGCAGCACTCGCCCCAGGCCGTCCCGGAACACGGTGGCCGCGGCGGCCAGCACCCGGGGGAGCCCCGCGATGTAGGAGGTGTAGTCAGTGGTGGTCACGCGGGCAGCGTAGTGGCAGGGGCGGGCCCGGACGAAGACGGCTCTGGGCAGCGGGTATCCGCTGCGGATAGGGTCGGGGGCGGCGCGACTGCCTGTTCGAAAGCAAGGGATGCAAGGTGGCGGACGGAGCAGTGATGGAGACCGCACGCGTGCTCGTCGCGGCGGACAAGTTCAAGGGCTCGCTCACGGCCGTACAGGTCGCGGAGCGGGTGACGGCCGGGCTGCGGCGGGTCGTCCCCGACGTGCGGGTCGAGACCCTGCCCGTGGCGGACGGCGGCGACGGCACGGTGGCGGCGGCGGTGGCCGCCGGATTCGAGCGCCGCGAGGCGCGGGTGACCGGACCGCTCGGTGATCCGGTGACTGCGGCGTACGCGCTGCGAGACACCACGGCGGTGGTGGAGATGGCCGAGGCATCGGGCCTCCAGCACCTGCCCGCAGGGGTGTTCGCCCCGCTCACGGCCACGACGTACGGCTCCGGCGAACTGCTCGCCGCCGCACTCGACGCGGGCGCCCGGACGATCGTGTTCGGTGTCGGCGGCAGCGCCACGACGGACGGCGGCGCGGGCATGCTGGCCGCGCTGGGCGCCCGCTTCCTCGACGCGGACGGCAAGCCCGTGGGCCCCGGTGGCGGTGGGCTCGCCGACCTGGCGGAGGCGGATCTGTCCGGCCTCGATCCGCGACTGGCCGAGGTGGACCTGATCCTCGCCAGCGACGTGGACAACCCGCTGACGGGACCGAAGGGCGCCCCCGAGGTCTACGGCAGGCAGAAGGGCGCGACCGAGCAGGACATCGCGACGCTCGACGCCGCGCTCGCCCACTACGCGGCCGTCCTCGGCCCGGACCACGCCGCGTTGCCTGGAGCGGGCGCGGCGGGCGGCATCGGCTACGGGGCGCTGGTCGCCCTCGACGCCCGCTTCCGCCCCGGCATCGAGGTCATGCTCGACGTCCTCGGCTTCGCCCCGGCGCTGGCGCGCGCCACGCTGGTGATCACCGGGGAGGGCTCGCTCGACGAGCAGACCCTGCACGGCAAGGCCCCGGCGGGAGTGGCGGCGGCGGCCCGTGCCGCGGGGATCGAGGTCGTGGCGGTCTGCGGCCGCCTCGCCCTGTCGCCGGAGGCCCTGAGCGGGGCGGGCATCCGCCGCGCGTACGCCCTCGCGGACCTGGAACCGGACCCCGCGGTCTCGATGGCCCAGGCGGGGCCGCTGCTGGAGCGGGCGTCCGAGTCGATCGCGCGCGACTTCCTGGTGTAGCTCCGCGGTTGCCTCCGGTGGCCGGGCGGAACGCTGATGTCGCGCCCCGCCCGGCCACCGGAGATCAGCCCGGCCACCCCACGGAGGGTGCCGTGTCCTGACCGTCCCCGGTGTCCCGGCCGTCCCGCGCACCGTCCCGGCTGCTCAGCAGATCGGCCAGGCTCTGGAGTTCGCAAGGCAGGTCCCGGCGCCAGGCCATCGTCACGAACGGCGCGAGAAGTATCATGCCGCCGTCCAGATGGGGCTTGACCGAGACGGTGACCGTCGTGCCCAGCCGGCCCGGACTCAGCCGGAACTCCAGCTCCGGGGAGTGGCGGCCCAGTGGCGTCCACATGCCTGCACCGCGGAAAGCCAGGTACTCGACGGGGGTGCTCGCGGTGCACCGGAGGCGGTGCGCCCGTCGTCTGCCCGGAAACTTGCAGGTGTACTCGTCACCCAGCTCGGTTGCGATCGGGCCCTCGATCACCCGGTCTATGCTCGATGACCACTCAGCCAGGTTCCGCGGATCCCGGAGGAACGAGAAGACCTCGCCGGCGGGGCGGGACACATGGACCTTCGCAGACACATGGGGCATGGCTCCACCTCTTACGGCGTCCGTACGCCCGACCTTCGGCGTCCGGTAGCCCTCGTCGCGGTGCCGTCGCCCATCAGCCTGCTGCGGATCGCGGGCCGGCGCACCCGTCACGGGACCGATGGAGTGACTCAGGGCTCCTGACGGGTCACTTTCTCGGAGAGCTGCGTGCAGAGTCGCTTGATCTCGCGATAAGTGCGGTTCCGCTCGGTGACGACCGCGGCCAGCAGCAGGGAGGTGAGCGCGGTGGTGCCGTTGAACGCCTGGAGAGTGATCATGTTGGTGAGCAGGCCGTGGTGGGCGAAGGGGCCGGTCATCCGTCCGGCGGCGAGGATCGCGAGCGTGGACACGCCCAGCGCACAGCAGGCGGCGCCGGCCCGCTCGAAGCGGAAGGCGGCCCAGATCAGGAACGGGGAGACGAGGAAGAGCAGCGAGGCACCGGCGCTGTCGGTGACCAGCACGGTGACGGCGGCGGTGCTCACCGCCAGCGCGGCGGCCTCCGCCCATCGGGCCGGGCCGATCCCGTACGGCCGGCGGATCCTGCGGACGACGAGCAGGAACGGCGTCACGACCATGACTCCCATGGCGTCGCCCGTCCACCAGACCGACCAGGTAGACCAGAATCCGGCGTCCGGGAGCGCGCCCGAGACCGCCAGGGCTCCGGTGCCCGCGGTCGCGCTGATCAGCATGCCGGCCAGCGCCCCCAGGAAGACCAGCGCCAGCGCGTCCCGCAGCCGGTCGACCTCGTTGTGGAAATCCGCGCGACGCAGCAGCAGATAGGAACAGACCGGGGCGATCGTGTTCCCGACGGCGATGAGCAGTACGGGCAGTACGGAGGGCCCGATGGCGATGTTGACGGCGAGGGCACCGAGGGCGATGCCGGGCCAGATCCGTATCCCGAACACCAGCAGTGCCGCGACCGCGATCCCGGTCGGCGGCCACAGCGGGGTGACCTGGCCGCGCACCAGTTGCTGGAGCAGTCCCAGACGGGCCGTCGCGTAGTAGCAGGCCGCCACCGCGAGGACCGTCAGGACTTCGACCGCGTGTTGTCGGAGCCGTGCTCTGTCCACCATTCCAGCATCGGCCACCACGCCGCTGTGTGCCGCCGGGGGCGCGCGGAGCCGGTGAACGCGGTACGTCCCCCGCCCCTGCCCGGGTACGCGAACGGGTCAGGCCCCGTCCACCGGCCGGGTCGTCCCCGGCGGGCCGTCGTAGCGGACGACGAGCACGGCGGCGTCGTCCTCGTGACCGGTCAGGTCCGCCACCTGGATCACCCGCTCGGCCAGCTCGCCGGGGTCGGCCCCGTCGGCCGCGGCGACCACCTCCGCCACCGCGTCGAGCCCCTCGTCGATCGGGTACGACGGCCCCTCCACGACCCCGTCGGTCAGCAGGACCAGATACCCGGGCCGCACCAGCCGCCGGCGGGTCACGGGGTACCACTGGTCGTGCAGGATGCCCAGGGGCACCCCGCCGTCGTCCTGGGAGATGCCGGAGTCGCCGTCGTCGGTGCCCCATACGATCGGCACGTGTCCGGCGCGTGCCACGAACAGCTCGCCGCTGTGCGGGGCGATGCTCACCAGGCAGCAGGTCGTGAACAGGTCACCGCCCAGCGAGATCAGCAGATCGTTGGCGCAGGACAGCACCGTGCCCGGGTCGGTCGTGACGCTGGCGAGCGCCCTGAGGCTGGCGCGGGCCTCACCCATGAAGGCGGCGGCCTCCACCCCGTGCCCCTGCACATCGCCGATGGTGATCCCCGCGACCCCGTCCCGCATCGGGAACGCGTCGTAGAAGTCGCCACCGACAGCCATTCCGTCCTGCGAGGGCGAGTACCGGGCGCCGATCCTGATGCACGGGAAGTCGGGCAGCTCGGTGGGGAGCATGTGCCGCTGCAGGGCCAGGCCCATCTCCGCCCGGGCGCGCTGGAGCCTGATGTTCTCCAGGGCCTGATCGACAAGACGCCCAAGAGTGAGGAGGAGCTCCTGGGTGTTGTCGGATGTGTTGCGGTGTCGGTGCATGGCGTCCCTGCACGGTGCGATGCGATGGGCTCCTTCTGAAACCTTAGCCCGCCTGCTGCCATCCGCAGCGGGCCCGTGGCCGGGGCACGGAGCCCGCGGCGAACGGCCGGGGGCTGCTGGAGCGCTACTGGATGAACCGGGGGAGCCACCTGGCCCGGTACCCGGGATGGCCGGCGTGTTCCGCGGCCAGTTGCCGGACGGCGAATCCCAGCCCGACGGCCCGCCCGGACCGGAAGTCCTGGTCCGGGCGGTCGGTGTCCAGCCCGGCGACCTCCGCGTACTCGTTGAGGAGCACCCTGCTCGTCTCGATGCGGCGCATCGTGCGTGCGGGGTCCTGGAAGGCGATGTGCTGGTCGAAGCCGAAATTCCGCACGCTGAACGCGATGCCCCCGGAGCGGTCATGGACCTCGCCGGGCACATCGGCCGGGCACCGCCAGCTGTCGCCGCCCGCCGCCTGCGCGATGCGTTCCTCCTCGGCGAGGCGTGCGCGCACGAAGTCGATCATGTCGGAGTTGTCTGTCATCGGGTTCCGAGTCCTTCATCATCAAGGCCTGGTTCCGGGGACGGCGCCCGCAAGCCGGTTGGGCCCCAACATACTGGGCGGAGCGGGGCGGAAACGCGGAAGGACCCGGGTGCTGGGGAGCACCCGGGTCCTTCTGTGTGTCGTGCGTGCCGCTACGGCAGCTGCGCCGTCCGTGCCTCGCGCCGGTTGTCACGGAAGGAGTTCACCCGCCGGGCCGTCGCGAAGAGCGGGATGACCGCTCCCAGGACCACCTGGAGCGCGCAGCCGGTCTGGAGGAGCAGCTGCCCGCCGGGGGCGTCGAACGCCCACGCGGCGAGGAGCCCCATCGCGGCCACGATCCAGCTGAGCATCGCCACCGCGAGGACACCCCGCGGCTTCGGATACTCGACCCGGCTGACCATGAGCCACGCCACTCCGACGATCGCGAGCAGCGTCGGCACGAAGGGCAGCTCCAGGAGCACGATCGAGACGACCGTGAGCGCCCCGAAGGGGCTCGGCATGCCCTGGAACATGCCGTCCTTCATGGTCACGCAGGAGAATCTCGCAAGCCTGAGCACCACCGCCAGCAGCACCACGATGGCCGCCAGCGCGGAGACCCGCTGGTGTGCGTCGTCCGCGACCATGCCGTACACGAGGACGAAGTACGCCGGGGCGAGCCCGAAGCTGATCAGGTCCGAGAGGTTGTCCAGCTCGGCCCCCATCGGAGAGGAGCGCAGCTTGCGTGCCACGAGCCCGTCGAAGAGGTCGAAGACGGCCGCCAGGAGCATCAGGATCACGGCGGTGGCGGCGGAGTGCCGGGCCATGCCGCTCTCGTCGCTGCCGGTGAGGTGCGGGATCAGGATTCCGGTGGTGGTGAAGTACACCGCCATGAAACCGCACGTCGCGTTTCCGAGCGTCAGGGTGTCCGCTATCGACAGCCGCAGAGAGAGCGGCATGTCCTCGCCGGCGTCCTCCTCGGATTCGGCCTCGGGCACCCAGCCTGCCTGTGTGTCGGGATCAATCACGGTCAATTCGAGTCACCCCCGCGGTGGTGGCCTGGCCGACCTCGACCGCGACCTCGACACCTTCCGGAAGGTAGATGTCGACCCGTGAACCGAAGCGGATCAGGCCGATGCGCTCGCCCTGCTCCACCTTCGTGCCCTGCGGGACGTACGGGACGATGCGCCGGGCGACCGCACCCGCGATCTGCACCATCTCGATGTCGCCGAGCTCGGTGTCGAAGTGCCAGACAACGCGCTCGTTGTTCTCGCTCTCCTTGTTGAATGCCGGAACGAACCCGCCGGGGACGTGCTCGACCGAGGTCACCGTGCCGGCCAGGGGCGCACGGTTGACGTGAACATTCAGCGGGCTCATGAAGATCGCGACGCGGGTGCGTCCGTCCTTCCACGGCATGATGCTCTGCACCACACCGTCGGCGGGCGAGATGACCCGGCCCTGGGTGATCTCGCGCTCGGGGTCGCGGAAGAACCACAGCATGCCCGCCGCGAGCGCGGTGGTGGGCACGGCTACCGCGGCCCAGCGTCCGGACTTGCGGGCCCGGGCGAGGCTGAGTGCCGCGGTGGCGACGGTCGGGAGGAGCCACGGCGAAGCTCCGCGCGCAAGGCGGACCCCGCCGCGTGATGCAGAGGTTTGGCTGTCGGGCATGGATGACCTTCGTAGCGGATGATGCCGCGCTGGCAACGGGGGACGGCGGCTTTTCCGGCGATGTTATCGGTTGCGAGCAACAACTGGGCAAGCCAGCAGCCGAGTCGGACGGTGGGAAGGCACCGCCCGAGGGTGACAGGGTGTGATCTTCTTCGCGGCTAAATCGCCTCGAAAGGGACAATCACCCCTGGAACCGGTACTCCTCGAGGAGTCGGCGCCCGATGATCATTTTCTGGATCTCGGCGGTACCTTCACCGATAAGCAGCATCGGGGCCTCTCGGTAGAGGCGCTCGATCTCGTACTCCTTGGAGAAGCCGTAACCGCCGTGGATACGGAAGGCGTCCTCGACGACTTCCTTGCAGTACTCGGAGGCGAGGTACTTCGCCATCCCTGCCTCCAGGTCGTTTCGTTCCCCGGAGTCCTTTTTGCGCGCTGCGTTTACCATCATTGCATGGGCGGCTTCTACCTTGGTGGCCATTTCGGCCAGCTTGAACTGGATCGCCTGGTGCTGGGCGATCGGCTTTCCGAAGGTCTGGCGCTGCTGGGCGTACGAAACACCCAGCTCGAATGCACGCTGTGCGACACCGCAGCCACGCGCCGCCACATTCACCCGGCCGACCTCTACTCCGTCCATCATTTGGTAAAACCCTCGGCCGGTGGTGCCGCCCAGAACCCGATTGGCCGGAATTCGTAGCCCGTCCATGATGAGTTCGGTCGTGTCGACACCCTTGTAACCCATTTTGTCGATCTTGCCGGGAATGGTGAGACCGGGCCGGACCTCGCCGAAACCGGGCTCCTTCTCGACCAGGAACGTGGTCATCGACTTGTGCGGGGCGGTCCCCTCGGGGTGGCCTTCGTCACTCCGGCACAGGACGGCGACGAGCGTGGACGTGCCACCGTTCGTCAGCCACATCTTCTGGCCGTTCAGGACGTACTCGTCGCCGTCCCTGACGCCCTTGGAGCTGATCGCCGAGACGTCCGAGCCCAGCGCCGGCTCCGACATCGAGAACGCGCCCCGGACCTCGCCCAGCGCCATCCGCGGCAGGAACGTGTCCTTCTGCTCCTGGGTGCCGTGCTGCTTGAGCATGTACGCCACGATGAAGTGCGTGTTGATGATTCCCGACACGCTCATCCAGCCGCGGGCGATTTCCTCCACACAGAGCGCGTATGTGAGAAGCGACTCACCCAGACCCCCGTACTCCTCGGGGATCATCAGCCCGAACAGGCCGAGTTCCTTGAGTCCCTCGACGATCTCGGTGGGGTACTCGTCACGGTGTTCCAGCTGGGTCGCGACCGGAATGATCTCCTTGTCGACGAAATCCCGGACCGTGGAGAGGATTTCCTGCTGGACGTCGGTGAGACCGGCGGTCTGGGCGAGTCGCGTCATGGCTACTTCTCCACGTTCTTCTGCGAAGGCTGGTTCAGCTCCGGGCGGCCCGGCTGCTCGCCGCCGCGCTCCTTGATGTACGTCTCGGTGGGGACCATCACCTTGCGGCGGAACACACAGACGAGCGTCCCGTCCTGCTTGTACCCCTTGGTCTCCACGTAGACGATTCCGCGGTCGCTCCTGGACTTTGACGGAGTCTTGTCGAGAACGGTCGTCTCGCCGTAGATCGTGTCGCCGTGGAAGGTCGGCGCGACATGCTTCAGCGACTCGACCTCAAGATTGGCGATCGCCTTTCCGGAGACGTCCGGAACGGACATGCCGAGCAGCAGGGAGTAGATGTAGTTGCCGACAACAACGTTCTTTCCGAAATCGGTTGTCCGCTCCGCGTAGTTGCTGTCCATGTGCAACGGGTGATGATTCATGGTCAGCAGACAGAAGAGGTGGTCGTCGTACTCGGTGACCGTCTTACCGGGCCAGTGCTTGTAGACCGCACCGACCTCGAACTCCTCGTATGTGCGTCCGAACTGCATGGTCAGGCCTCCGGCGCTTCGAACTTGGAGGTGCGCTGCATGCCGGCCGCGCGGCCCTTGCCCGCGATGACCAGGGCCATCTTGCGGCTCGCCTCGTCGATCATCTCGTCGCCCAGCATCGCCGAGCCCTTCTTGCCGCCCTCCTCGGAGGTGCACCACTCGTACGCGTCGAGGATCAGCTCGGCGTGGTCGTAGTCCTCCTGCGAGGGCGAGAACACCTCGTTGGCCGCGTCGACCTGACCCGGGTGCAGTACCCACTTGCCGTCGAAGCCCAGCGCCGCCGCCCGGCCCGCGACCTCGCGGTACGCGTCCACGTCACGGATCTGCAGGAAGGGGCCGTCGATCGCCTGGAGGTCGTGGGTACGGGCCGCCATCAGAATGCGCATCAGGATGTAGTGGTAGGCGTCCGCGCCGTAGCCGGGCGGCTGCTGACCGACGACCAGGGTCTTCATGTTGATCGACGCCATGAAGTCGGCCGGGCCGAAGATCAGCGTCTCCAGACGCGGCGAGGCGGCGGCGATGTCGTCGATGTTCACCAGGCCCTTGGCGTTCTCGATCTGCGCCTCGATGCCGATCTTCCCGACCTCGAAGCCCATCGTCTTCTCGATCTGGGTCAGCAGCAGGTCGAGGGCGACGACCTGCTGGGCGTCCTGGACCTTGGGCAGCATGATGCAGTCGAGGTTCTGGCCGGCGCCCTCGACGACCGTGATGACGTCGCGGTACGTCCAGTGCGTGGTCCAGTCGTTGACCCGCACGACCCGGGTCTTGCCCGTCCAGTCGCCGTTGTTCAGCGCGTCGACGATGGTGTGCCGGGCGCCCTCCTTGGCGAGCGGCGCGCAGGCGTCCTCCAGGTCAAGGAAGACCTGGTCGGCCGGGAGGCCCTGGGCCTTCTCCAGGAACCGCGGGTTCGAGCCGGGCACGGCCAGGCACGAGCGGCGCGGACGCAGGCGGGAGGTGCCGTCCCGCAGGGACGTCTCTTGAGGGTGGTGGTGGGAGACGGGCGGGCGGTTGACGGCAGTCATGCGGGGACCTCCAGAGGGTCGAGCTTGTTCGCTTTCCGGATCTCGTCGACGATACGGCCGATGATCTCCGTGATACCGAAGTCCTTCGGGGTGAATACGGCGGCGACACCGGCTCCGATCAGGGCCGACGCGTCGGCGGGCGGAATGATCCCGCCCGCGATGACCGGGATGTCGGCGGCGCCC
>NZ_ML123049.1:861059-877922 GCF_003846175.1 Streptomyces sp. ADI95-17
CGGGATGTCGGCGGCGCCCGCCTCGCGCAGCCGGGTGAGCACGTCCGGCACGAGCTCGGCGTGCGAGCCGGACAGGATCGACAGCCCGACGCAGTGCACGTCCTCGGCGAGGGCGGCCGAGACGATCTGTTCGGGGGTCAGCCTGATCCCCTGGTAGACGACCTCGAAACCGGCGTCACGGGCCCGTACGGCGATCTGCTCGGCGCCGTTGGAGTGCCCGTCCAGCCCCGGCTTGCCGACCAGCAGCCGCAGCCGTCCGGCGCCCAGGTCGGCCGCGGTCCGGGCGACCTTCTCGCGGACCAGGGCCAGCGGGGTGCCCGCCTCGGCGGTCACCGCGACCGGCGCGGACGAGACGCCCGTCGGGGCCCGGAACTCGCCGAAGACATCGCGCAGCGCCCAGGACCACTCGCCGGTGGTGACACCCGCGCGGGCGCACTCCACGGTCGCTTCCATCATGTTCTCGGTGCCCGCCGCGGCCTTCTTCAGCGCCGCCAGTGCCTCGGTGGCGCGGGCCTCGTCGCGGTTGTCGCGCCAGTCGTGCAGGGCGGCGACGACCCTGGCCTCATTGGCGGGGTCGACCGTCATGATCGCCCCGTCGAGGTCCGCGGTGAGCGGGTTCGGCTCGGTCGTCTCGTAGATGTTGACGCCGACGATCCGCTCCTCGCCGCCCTCGATCCGGGCCCGGCGGGCGGCGTGCGAGGAGACCAGCTCGGACTTCAGATAGCCGGACTCGACGGCCGCCATGGCGCCGCCCATCCGCTCGATCCGGTCGATCTCGGCGAGCGACTCGGCGACCAGCTCGTCCACCTTGGCCTCGATGACGTGCGACCCGGCGAAGATGTCCTCGTACTCCAGCAGATCGCTCTCGTGCGCGAGCACCTGCTGGATACGGAGCGACCACTGCTGGTCCCAGGGCCTCGGGAGCCCCAGCGCCTCGTTCCAGGCCGGCAGCTGTACGGCGCGGGCGCGGGCGTCCTTGGAGAGCGTGACGGCCAGCATCTCCAGGACGATGCGCTGGACGTTGTTCTCCGGCTGCGCCTCGGTCAGCCCGAGGGAGTTGACCTGGACGCCGTAGCGGAAGCGCCGCTGCTTGGGGTTCTCGATGCCGTAGCGCTCGCGGGTGACACGGTCCCAGATGCGGCCGAAGGCGCGCATCTTGCACATCTCCTCGATGAAGCGGACGCCCGCGTTCACGAAGAAGGAGATCCGCGCGACCACATCGCCGAACTTCTCCTCGGGCACCTGCCCGGAGTCACGGACCGCGTCGAGCACGGCGATCGCCGTCGACATGGCGTACGCGATCTCCTGGACCGGAGTGGCCCCCGCCTCCTGCAGGTGGTAGCTGCAGATGTTGATCGGGTTCCACTTCGGGATGCGGTTGACCGTGTACGTGATCATGTCGGTGGTCAGCCGCAGCGAGGGGCCGGGCGGGAAGACGTGCGTCCCGCGCGAGAGGTACTCCTTGACGATGTCGTTCTGCGTGGTGCCCTGGAGCTTCGTGGGATCGGCGCCCTGCTCCTCGGCGACCACCTGGTAGAGCGCCAGCAGCCACATCGCGGTGGCGTTGATCGTCATCGAGGTGTTCATCTGCTCCAGGGGGATGTCCTGGAACAGCCGGCGCATGTCGCCGAGGTGCGAGACGGGAACGCCGACCCGGCCGACCTCGCCGCGGGCGAGGATGTGGTCGGGGTCGTACCCGGTCTGCGTCGGCAGGTCGAAGGCGACCGACAGGCCGGTCTGCCCCTTGGCGAGGTTGCGCCGGTAGAGCTCGTTGGACGCCTCGGCGGTCGAGTGACCGGCGTACGTCCGCATGAGCCACGGGCGGTCCTTCTGGCGGCCGGTCATGTCAGATGTCCCGGAAGCGATTGATGGCGTCGATGTGCTGCTCGCGCAGCTCCTCGTCGCGCACGCCCAGGCCCTCGGTGGGCGCCAGCGCCAGCACGCCGACCTTGCCCTGGTGGAGGTTGCGGTGGACGTCGTACGCGGCCTGGCCGGTGTCCTCCAGGGAGTAGACCTTCGACAGCGTCGGGTGGATCTTGCCCTTGGCGACGAGGCGGTTGGCCTCCCACGCCTCGCGGTAGTTGGCGAAGTGCGAGCCCACGATCTTCTTCAGCGACATCCACAGGTAGCGGTTGTCGTACTCGTGGTTGTAGCCGGAGGTGGAGGCGCAGGTGACGATCGTGCCGCCCTTGCGGGTCACGTAGACCGAGGCGCCGAAGGTCTCGCGGCCCGGGTGCTCGAAGACGATGTCCACGTCCTCGCCGCCGGTGAGTTCACGGATGCGCTTGCCGAACCGCTTCCACTCGCGCGGGTCCTGGTTGTGCTCGTCCTTCCAGAACTTGTAGCCCTCGGCGGTGCGGTCGATGATCGCCTCGGCGCCCATCTTCCGGCAGATGTCCGCCTTCTGCTCGCTGGAGACGACACAGATCGGGTTGGCGCCGCCGGCCAGGGCGAACTGCGTGGCGTACGAGCCGAGTCCGCCGCTCGCGCCCCAGATCAGCACGTTGTCGCCCTGCTTCATGCCCGCGCCGTTGCGCGAGACGAGCTGGCGGTACGCGGTGGAGTTGACCAGGCCGGGAGCCGCGGCCTCCTCCCAGCTGAGGTGCTGCGGCTTCGGCATCAGCTGGTTGGACTTGACCAGCGCGATCTCCGCCAGCCCGCCGAAGTTGGTCTCGAAGCCCCAGATCCGCTGCTCGGGGTCGAGCATCGTGTCGTTGTGGCCGTCCGAGGACTCCAGTTCGACCGAGAGGCAGTGGGCGACGACCTCGTCGCCGGGGTGCCAGGCGTTGACGCCGGGACCGGTGCGCAGGACGACGCCCGCCAGGTCGGAACCGATGACGTGGTACGGCAGGTCGTGGCGCTTGGTGAGCTCGCTGAGCTTTCCGTAGCGCTCCAGGAAGCCGAACGTGGCCATGGGCTCGAAGATCGAGGTCCAGACGGAGTTGTAGTTCACCGAGCTGGCCATGACGGCGACCAGGGCCTCTCCGGGCCCGAGTTCGGGCACCGGGACCTCGTCGAGGTGCAGCGACTTGCGGGGGTCCTTGTCGCGGGTGGCGAGGCCGTCGAACATCGCGGTCTCGTCCTTGTGCACGGTCACCGCGCGGTACGACTCGGGGATGGACAGGGCCGCGAAGTCCGCGGTTGTGCTGTCCGGCGATTGGATCGCGTCCAGGATTTCCTTCACGGGGTGCCTCCGGCGGATGGGGGCGCTGAGGGAACGCTTGCGATCCCTGCGAGCAGGAGAGGGAACGGTGTGGAGGTGCTGCCGTCGGTTCGGCGGTCAAAGCTTCGGCTTGCTCTGTGGAGCAGAAGGGTTTGCCTGTGACGCAGGCGTCCGGGCGCGCGGGTGAATCGCTTGCGGGGACAGCCGGCGTACGTGAGTTCGCAGCACGCCGGCCGCCCGGACAACTTCAACGTATGGCACTCCGTGACACCTGGCAAGGCACTCGGTGCCAACAATTTCTCTCACTTGTCACCCGCCGGGCACGTATGAGCAGCGTGGAGGGTGTTTCGCAGGGATATGCCCGCTAAAGGACCGCGAATGATCGATCAGTTCGACCGGTACACATAGGGGGTCGTGGTGCTCAGGGCGAGGAATCCGAGTCGCCGGAGGATCGGTGCGCTCATGTCGGAGGCGTCGACCTGAAGGTAGCCGTAGCCGCGCTCAGCCGCGATCCGGGCGCGGAAGGCCACCAGGGCCCGGTAGATGCCCTTCCCGCGCCACGCCTCGACCGTGCCGCCGCCCCAGAGCCCCGCGAAGCCCGTGCCCGGGTACAGCTCCATCCGGGCCGAGCTGACCGGCTCGTCGCCCACCATGGCGAGCACGCCGACGAAGCCGTCCGGGTCCTCGGCCAGCCGGGTCAGCACCTGATGCCGCAGCCGCGACCAGTCGGAGCCGAACGCCCGCTCATGGGCGCGGGCCATCAGCTCCACGTCTTCGGCATCACGCACGGTGCGCAGCCGTACGCCGTCGGGGAGCGCCACCTGGGTCGACAGCTCCGCGACCGGGGCGACCAGCAGGGTCTCCGGCTCCTCCGCCTCGAAACCGGCCGCCGACAGCCGCTGGGCCAGATCGGCCGGCCGGTCGTGCGAGTACAGCTTCCACTCGAATTCGCCGTGCCCCAGAGCGGTGTAGTGCGCCACCTGTTCGGCGATCACCGCGTCCGCCCGGGCGGGATCCAGGTCCGGGGCCGACCAGACGACGCCGTTCCAGTCGTCGGCCGTGCCGACCTGCCGTACGACGTCTCCGGTGCGTTCGGCCCGGCCCCCGGGGGCGTCGGGGCGGGCGTGCTCGCGCATCTCGCGGTCGAACAGGGCCAGAAGTGCTTCTTGTCCAGGATTCATCCGCCCACCACAACACCGGTGCGCGGGCGCGGCAACCAGGTTTCGGCGCGGGCCGGGGCGGGGGCGTGCCCGCCCCGGCCCGCACCCGTTCAGCGGTCCTGGAGCGCCTGCTGGATCGTGCGCATCACTTCGTCGAGCGGCGCGTCGGTCCGCGCCACGGCGACCAGCACCTCGCCCTGGGACGTCACCGAGGCGGCCGGCTGCTTCGCGGGCTCGGCGCCGACGGTCCGGCCGGCCCCGATGCCGGTCCCGAAGGTGTCCCGGACGATCGCGAAGGCGTGGTCGAGCTGCGCCTCCACATCGCCCTCGCCGTCCGCCCGCAGCCAGCGGCGCAGCACATGGTTGTGCGCGGTGACCACGGCCGAGGCCGCGACCTCCGCCAGCAGCGGGTCGTCGTTGCCGACATGGTGGTCGCGCTCGTCGAAATGGCCCAGCAGATAGCGGGTGAACAGCCGCTCGTAGCGGGCCACCGAGGCGATCTCCGCCTGGCGCAGGGTGGGGACCTCACGGGTCAGTTTGTAACGGGCCACGGAGACCGCGGGCTTCGCCGCATACATCTTCATGACTTCCTTGATGCCGCGGCAGACGGTGTCGAGGGGGTGCTCGTGCGCCGGTGCGGCATTGAGGACGGCCTCGGCCCTGACGAGGGTGTCGTCGTGGTCCGGGAAGATCGCCTCTTCCTTGGAGCGGAAGTGCCGGAAGAAGGTCCGCCGGGCGACTCCGGCGGCGCCCGCGATCTCGTCGACCGTCGTCGCCTCGTACCCCTTCGTGGCGAAGAGTTCCATCGCCGCGGCGGCCAGCTCGCGGCGCATCTTGAGCCGTTGGGCGGCGGCGCGCGTGCCTGCGGCACTTTCCTGGGCGTCGGGCGCGGCGGAGACACGGGGGGACCTGGCGGGCTGGGACATGGTGTGAACGTACTGCATCGGGTCGGGGGAGTGCGCCCGTGGGGGCGGGCCGCCCGAAGGATCGAGCAGCCCGCCCCAACCGCCGTTGGCCTCGAAGGACCCGGCAGCGGGCTTCCCGGCGCCGCGGCGCCGGGACCTCTCAGCGCCGGGCATATTCGCGGAAGCCGCGCCCCGTCTTGCGGCCGAGGCAGCCGGCGGCCACCAGGTGTTCGAGCAGCGGCGCCGGAGCGAGGCCCGGGTCGCGGAACTCGCTGTGCAGCACCTTCTCGATGGCCAGCGAGACATCGAGACCGACGACGTCGAGCAGCTCGAACGGGCCCATCGGGTAGCCGCCGCCCAGCTTCATCGCGGCGTCGATGTCGTCGAGGGTCGCGTAGTGCTCCTCGACCATCTTGATCGCGTTGTTGAGGTACGGGAACAGCAGTGCGTTCACGATGAACCCGGCCCGGTCCCCGCAGTCCACCGGGTGCTTGCGGACCTTGCCGCACACCTCGCGGACGGTGGCGTGGACATCGTCGGCGGTGAGCACCGTACGGACCACCTCGACCAGCTTCATCGCCGGCGCCGGGTTGAAGAAGTGCATCCCGATCACGTCCTCGGGACGCGAGGTGGCCCGCGCGATCGCCACCACCGGCAGCGACGAGGTGGTGGTGGCGAGGACGGCGCCCGGCCTGCAGACCTTGTCCATGGTCCCGAACAACTGCTGCTTGACCGCCAGGTCCTCGGCGACGGCCTCCACCGCGAGGTCGACATCGGCGAAGGCGTCCAGCGAACCGGCCGCGGTGATCCGGGCCAGCGCCGCGTCCCGCGCCTCGGCCGTCAGCCGCCCCTTGGTGACCGAACGCTCCAGGGACTTGGCGATCCGGCCCTTGGCGATGTCCGCCTTCTCCTGGCCGCGGGCGGCCAGCACCACGTCGTACCCGGCCTTCGCGAAGACCTCGGCGATCCCCGAGGCCATTGTCCCGGAACCCGCGACACCCACCGAGCGCACCGCGCGCCCGGCCGCCGCCGCCCCGTCGTCCCCGGGGGTCAGCGCGTCCGGCACCACGGTCTTGCTGCCGGGCCCCTCGTACGTGTAGAAGCCGCGGCCCGACTTGCGGCCGGTCAGCCCCGCCTCGCTCAGCTGCCTGAGCACGGGCGCCGGGGCGTGCAGCCGGTCGCGCGACTCGGCGTACATCGCCTCCAGGACGGTACGGGCGGTGTCGATCCCGATCAGGTCGAGCAGGGCGAGCGGTCCCATCGGCAGACCGCAGCCGAGCTTCATCGCCGCGTCGATGTCCTCCCGGGAGGCGTAACTGGCCTCGTACATCGCGGCGGCCTGGTTGAGGTAGCCGAACAGCAGGCCGTCGGCGACGAAGCCCGGCCGGTCGCCGACCGCGACCGGCTCCTTGCCCAGGCTGCGGGCGAGCGCCGTGACCGCCTCGACGGCCGGCGGCGCGGTCAGCACCGAGGAGACCACCTCGACCAGCTTCATCGCCGGCGCCGGGTTGAAGAAGTGCAGGCCGAGCACCCGCTCCGGGTGCAGCGACTCGGCGGCCAGCCGGGTCACCGACAGGGCGTTGGTGCCGGTCGCCAGGATCGCGGTGGGGGAGACGATCGCGTCGAGCTCCCGGAAGACCTGCTGCTTGATCTCGTACGACTCGGGCACGACCTCGATGACCAGCTCCGCCTCGGCGGCGGCCCGGAGATCGGCGAAGGTGCGGAACCGGGCGAGGACGTCGCTCCGCTCCTCCTCGGTGATCCGCTCGCGCCGCACGGCACGGGCGGTGGCGGCTTCCAGGGCGGCGACGGCCCGGCGGGCGGCCTCGTCGCTGGTGTCGATGCCGATGACCTCGTGGCCGGCGCGGGCCAGGACCTCGGCGATGCCGGTGCCCATGGTGCCGAGACCGACGACGGCAATGGTGCTGAGCGGGGTGTCCATCACGGGACTCCAGAGAATGAGTGACGACTGAGAGGAGGCACGGCGCGCACTGGAGAAGGGGGAACCGGCGCGACACGTGCGGGAATTGCGTGTCGTGGTACTCGGGGCCGTCGGCGCGATGAGCACGCCCGGACCCGGAAGGGGGCGACGGACTCTGTCCCGGAGTCACGTCTGGCACAACTGCCGAACCGACAAGCACTCCGGGTGGCTGCGTCACCAGGCCACCGGAGCAAGCGGGGATGGTGTCCCGCTCACATGAGACTAACTGCCCGGTAACGAGCGCGCCAGCCCCCGGTCGTTGTGCCCCGCGCCACATTTCCCCCGCCCCTCGATACGCAGAGTCCCCGCCGATACGCTGACGGTCATGGACGAGGAGTTCCGGTCGCTGGCGGACCGGCTTGCTGACGAGGCGGAAGCGGCGGGGGAGTCGGCGCAATGCCGCGGACTGCTCGCCACCGAGGACGAGGAGGAACTGGCCCGGGTCCTGGTGGAACGCGAACGCCCGCTCTGGGCCCGCGAGATAGCCGCCTTCCGGCTCGGCTGCGGCGGAGACCGGCGGGCCTTCGAGGCGCTGGTCCTGCTGCTCAACCACCGCGATCCGGAGCGCTGCGTCTCGGCCGCCCACGCCCTGGTGCTCCTCGGCGATCCCCGTACGCCCAGAGCCGCGGCGGCCCTGGCGACCAATACCCTGCGCACCGCGTACGCCCTGCACCCGGTGCGGCTGCTCACCGCGTTGCGGGCCCCGGAGTCCGTACCGGCGCTGATGAGCACCCTGGCGCCGCTGCTCGCGCCCGGCGATCCGCACTGGCGGGTGGCGCTCGCCTGTGTGGAGGGGCTCGGACAGCTGGGGGACGAGCGGGCCCGCCCGCTCCTGGAGGCGGCGCTGCCGCACCCGAGACTGGGCGGCGCGGCGCGCGACGCGCTCGGCCGGCTGGACGCGCCCTGAGCGGCCGCCGGGCTCAGGAGGCGGCGGGGCCGCCGAGAGCGCGTACGTAGCGCACCTCGGGCACCAGCGCGCCGTCCGCCTCGAAGGACTCCTCGGCGCCGTCGGGGCGGAATCCCGCGCGTTCGTAGAAGCGGCGGGCCGGGGCGTTCTCCTTCAGCACCCACAGTGCCAGGTCCCGGAAGCCGGCGGCCACGGTGCGGCCGAGTATCCCGGTCATCAGGGCACGGCCCGCCCCGGTCCCGATCTGATCGGGCGTCACATAGAGCGCGTACAGCTCGCCCCGCGCGACCGGCCCGTCCATCTCCCGGTACGGGCCGTAGCAGCCCCAGCCGATCACTCCGGAGCCCGGCCGTTCGGCCACCAGGTTCACGATCGTGGTGCCCGCGGCGAGGGACGCCCGCCGCCGCTCCGTGTCCTCGGCGACGGCGAGGCCCATCGCGTCCAGATACGACTGCGGCACCAGCCCCGCGTACGCGCTCTGCCAGCCGCGCACCCGGATCCGCGTGACCGTCTCGCAGTCGTCGACGGTCATGTCCCGGACTTGAATCCCGGTGGGTGTGGTTCGTGTCGTCATACGGGCCATCCTGGCGCATCCGTCAGGACGGCCCGTACGCGGGCGGACCGGGGCGTCAGCCGCGGAAGCCGAGCAGCCCGTGCAGGGCGCCGCCCCTGCTGCCGGAGCCCGTACGCCGCGCCGACCTGGACGCCGCCTCGCCGGTCAGCGGCTGCGGGTCGGGGGACTTGGCGCACACCGCGTCCGCGTCGGCCCGGCTGCCCTCGCCGCGCGGGACGGTGCCCTTGGCGAGATAGTCCGCCAGATAGGTGTCCAGGCAGTCGTTGCCGCTCAGCGTGATGCCGTGGTTGCCGCCGCCCTGTTCGACGACCAGGCTGGAACCGCGCAGCCTGCGGTGCAGGGTGACCCCGCCCTCGTACGGTGTGGCCGCGTCGTCGGTGGCCTGGAAGAGCAGCACCGGAGGCAGGGCGCTGTTGGAGACGCGTACCGGATTCAGCGGCTCCACCGGCCAGTCGGCGCACGGGGCGTTGTACCAGTTGTTGTTCCAGGTGAAGAACGGTGCCTTGGCGTGCACCCGACGGCTGTCGCCGCGCCAGGTGTTCCACTGCCGGGGCCACTGGGCGTCGCGGCACTGCACGGCCGTGTAGACCGAGTACCCGTTGTCGCCCTCGGCGTCGACCGCGCCGAACTTCTTGTAGGCCTTCACCAGCGCCTTCTCGTCGCCGTCGTTCGTGTACGCGGCGAACGCCTCGGCCAGAAGCGGCCAGTAACCGTTGTAGTAGCCGCCCGGCAGGAAGGTGTCCTCCAGTTCGCTCGGGCCGACCTTCCCGCCCGCCGGACGGGCCTTGACGGCCTCGCGCATCGCGTACCAGGCGGCCTCGACCTTCGCGGGGTCGCTGCCGAGCCGGTACGTGGAGTCGTGCTTCGCCACCCAGGCGGCGAAGGCCTTGTGGCGGGCGTCGAAGGCGTAGTCCTGGCTGATGTTGTCGTCGTACCAGACGCCGTCCGGGTCCACGTTCGAGTCGAGCACGAAGCGGCGCACCCGCTCCGGGAACAGCTTCGCGTACACCGCGCCGAGGTAGGTGCCGTAGGAGTAGCCGAAGTAGTTGAGCTCCCGGGAGCCGGTGGCCCGCCGGATCACATCGAGGTCCTTCGCGGCGCTGACCGTGTCCATGTGCGGCAGCAGATCCGGGTACTCGCGCCCGCACGCCTCGGCGAACGAACGGGCCCGGTTGCGGTTGGCCTGCTCGACGCCGGGCGATCCGGGCACCGAGTCGGGGCGCAGCGGGTCGAAGTACTTCGGTACGCAGTCCAGCGCCGGCCGGCTCTTTCCGACACCGCGCGGGTCGAAGCCGATCACGTCGTACTGCGAGGCGATCGACTTCGGCAGCGAGGACGCCACGAATCCGGCCATCGACAGACCACTGCCGCCGGGGCCGCCCGGGTTGACGAGCAGGGGCCCCTGGAAGGTCTTCGCGGTGTGCGGGACGCGGGACAGGGCGAGGGTGATCCGCCGGCCCGACGGATCGTCATGGTCGAGCGGGGTACTGACCGATGAGCACTGCAGCCGCGGATACGACTTGGTGCCGCAGTCGGTCCATTCGAGCTGTGCGGCGGCGGCGAGCCGTGCACCGTTGTCGGCGGCCGCCGGGGACGGTGCGGCGGTCACCAGACCGGCGACCGTCGCACCGACGGCGAACAGAACTCCTGAACGTTTCGTCATATGGCCTCCCGTGGTGGGGGAAACACGGCTGCGCGTGGCGCAGCCCCCGCCGCATGCTCCCCGCATTCGCGCCAAGAAGGACCTGTTGTGTGGAGAGTTGACCCGTTTGCCGGTGTTGTTCGGTCAGGATCCCGGTGACGGTGCCGGCGGCTCAGAGCAGGGTCAGCTGTGTGGCCCCGGGGCCGTCGGGCGGTGCGGGCCGCTCCTTCCGCGCGGGGAGCCGCCGGGCGGTGCCGCGGTGCGCGGGGCCGATGCCGAACTCGGTCGCCAGCTCGTGGACGTGCCGGGTGATGCGGCGCTGGTACCACTTGGGCGCGTAGGCGCCCTCGGCGTACAGCCGCTCGTACCGCCGCACCAGATGGGGGTGGTGGTTGCCGAGCCACTGCATGTACCACTCCCGGGCGCCGGGCCGCAGATGGAGGACGAGCGGGGTCACCGAGGTCGCCCCGGCGGCGGCGATCGCCCGGACCGTGGCGCGCAGCTGGTCCGGATGGTCGCCGAGGAACGGGACGACGGGGGCCATCAGCACGCCGCAGTCGATGCCGTTCTCGCTCAGCGTGCGGACGGCGTCCAGGCGGCGCAGGGGGGACGGGGTGCCGGGCTCGACGGTGCGCCACAGTGCCTCGTCGACGAAGCCGACCGAGACACAGACGCCGACGTCGGTGACCTCGGCGGCCTGTCGTAGCAGTTCCAGATCGCGCAGGATCAGTGTCCCCTTGGTCAGGATCGAGAACGGGTTCGCGTGATCGCGCAGCGCCGAGATGATGCCGGGCATCAGCCGGTACCGGCCCTCGGCGCGCTGGTAGCAGTCGACGTTGGTGCCCATCGCGATGTGCGCGCCGTGCCAGCGGCTGGACGCCAGCTGCCCGCGGAGCAGCTCCGGGGCGTTGATCTTGACGACGATCTGGGAGTCGAAGCCCAGGCCGGTGTCGAGGTCCAGATAGCTGTGGGTCTTGCGGGCGAAGCAGTAGACACAGGCGTGCGAGCAGCCCCGGTACGGATTGACCGTCCATTCGAACGGCATCCGCGATGCGCCCGGCACCCGGTTCACGATCGAACGGGCCCGGATCTCGTGGAAGGTGATCCCCCGGAATTCGGGGGTGTCAAAGGTGCGCGTGGTCACCGCGTCGGCGGTGAAGAGCGCGCTGTTCCCGGTCGTGGCGGGGTTCTCGACCAGATTGTCCCAGCGCATGGACGCCTCCTCGGTAGTACTGGACAGAGAATAGAACACTTGTTCCCTTGATCGTTTTCTCCCCTTCGTCCCGGGCCGGATTTTGAGCGGAGTGCCCGAGATGGTTGGCTCAGCACACCCCCGAACAACCGAGTGCTGGAGGAACAGCCATGGCGCAGGTCGAGGCCACGACAGAGCGAGTCATCGCGGCGGACGCGGAGACGGTGTTCGACGCGCTGGCCGACTACAAGGAGGTCCGGGGCAAGGTGCTGCCCGGACACTTCAGCGAGTACGAGGTGCGCGAGGGCGGTGACGGCGAGGGCACCCTCGTCCACTGGAAGCTCCAGGCCACCAGCAAGCGGGTGCGCGACTGCCTGCTGGAGGTCACCGAGCCCACCGACGGGCAGCTCGTGGAGAAGGACCGCAACTCCTCGATGGTCACCACCTGGACCGTCACCCCGGCCGGCGAGGGCAGGTCGAAGGCCGTCGTCTCGACCGTCTGGAACGGCGCCGGCGGCATCGGCGGATTCTTCGAGAAGACCTTCGCGCCCAAGGGGCTCGGGCGGATCTACGACGAGCTGCTGCAGAATCTCGCCACCGAGGTCGAGAAGTAGCCCTCTGCGTGCTTGACCGGCCTCACCGGTTCGGGTGGTTTTCTCGGCCCGCCGGTGGTGCGCCGTAGTGGCTCCCACCGGGAACTAAGCCCCCGCGTGCGCCGTCGGCGACCCTCCGTCGCGTTTGCCCTCCGTTGTTGCGCAATGGCAGAAATGGGCGGCGCAGACGCGACGAGGGGAGCGGCACGTGGTGGGTGGGATCACTCTGTTGGAGGACGAGCCGGGCGGCGCGGGGACCGCCGGAACGGCCGCCGCACCGCCCTCGCCGCCTCCTTCCGGGGACGGACCGGCGGCGGCCCCCGCCCCGTACGGCGAACCGGAGACGGACCGCCGCCGCATCCGGCTGATCTTCATCGGGCTGATGCTCACGCTGCTGCTCGCGGCGCTCGACCAGATGATCGTCGCCACCGCGCTGCCGAAGATCGTCGGCGAGCTGCACGGCCTGGAGAAGATGTCCTGGGCCGTCACCGCGTATCTGCTCGCCTCCACGATCGGACTGCCGATCTACGGAAAGCTCGGCGACCTCTTCGGCCGCAAGGGCGTCTTCCAGTTCGCCATCGTCGTCTTCGTCATCGGCTCCGCGCTCGCCGGCTGGTCCCGCACCATGGACGAGCTGATCGCCTTCCGCGCCGTCCAGGGCATCGGCGGCGGCGGGCTGATGATCGGGGTCCAGGCGATCATCGCGGACGTCGTGCCGCCCCGGGAACGCGGCCGGTTCATGGGGCTCATCGGTGCCGCGTTCGGCCTCGCGTCCGTGGCCGGCCCGCTGCTCGGCGGCTTCTTCACCGACCACGCCTCCTGGCGCTGGTGCTTCTACATCAACGTCCCGTTCGGCCTGGCCACGCTCGCCGTCATCACCGTCGTGCTGAAACTCCCCAGGCCCACCGTCCGGCCCCGCCTCGACGTGCTGGGCGCGCTGTTGCTCGCGGCCGCCTCCACCTGCCTGGTGCTGCTGACGAGTTGGGGCGGCACGGAGTACGCGTGGGGCTCGCGCACCATCCTGGGGCTGGGGGCCGGGGCCGTCGGAACGGCCCTGCTCTTCCTGGTGGTCGAGCACCGGGCCGCCGAACCCATCATCCCGCTGCGGTTGTTCCGTGACTCGATCTTCAATGTCACCGCGCTCGTCGGGGCGATCGTCGGGGTCGGGCTGTTCGGCGCCGCCAGCTATCTGCCGACCTTCCTCCAGATGGTCGACGGCGCCACGGCCACCGAGTCCGGGCTGCTGATGCTCCCGATGATGGGCGGCATCGTCATCGCGTCCGTCGTCTCCGGCCAGCTGATCTCCCGCACCGGGCGCTACCGGATCCACCCGATCCTCGGCAGCGGCCTCTCGGTGGTCGGGATGTGGCTGCTCTCCCGTCTCGAAACCGACACCCCGCGGCTCGAGTACAGCATCGCGCAGGCCGTGCTCGGCATCGGGATCGGGCTGATCATGCCGGTCCTGGTGCTCGCCGTGCAGAACTCCGTCGCGCCCGCCGACATCGGCTCCGCCACCAGCGCCAACAACTACTTCCGGCAGATCGGCGGCAGCGTCGGCGCCGCCGTCTTCGGGACGCTCTTCGCAGGCCGCCTCGCGGACGCGCTCGCCGTCCGTCTGCCGTCCGGGGCCGACCTCCCGGACCCCGAGTCGATCACCCCGCAGCTGGTCCATGCCATGGAGCCCGCGCTGCGCGACAGTTATATCCAGGCGTACGCCGACGCGATGCCGCGGATCTTCCTCTACCTCGTGCCGGTGCTCGCGCTCGGCCTGTTCTTCGCCTTCTTCCTCAAGGAGAAACCGCTGGTGTCCCACCACAGCCCCGAAAGCGCCGCCGAGTCCGTGACCGTTCCGGCCGCCCGCACCACCACGACCCCCACGAGCGCCGAGGCCGCAGCTCCGCCGCCGCCCGTCTACCTCTCCGGCGTACCGGTGTGCGGCAGCGTCCAGCACCCCGACGGTACGAAGGTCCCGCGCGCCGCCCTCACCCTCATCGACGTCCAGGGCCAGCAGGTCGGACGGGGCGCGAGCGGCGACGACGGGCGGTACGCGCTGAGCGTGCCGGGCGCCGGTTCGTACGTGCTCATCGCCGCCGCCGGTGGCCACCAGCCGCAGGCCGTCAGCGTCACCGTGGGCGAACGGCCCGTCGAGCTCGATGTGGTGCTCGGCGGGGCCGGGCGGCTCGCCGGGACCGTCGTCACCGCCGACGGCATCCCGGTCCGCGACGCCGCCGTCACCCTCACCGACGTCCGCGGCGAGGTCGTCGCGTCCACCCGGAGCGGCCGCGAGGGCGGCTATGTGATCTCGGAGCTGGTGGCCGGGGAGTACACCCTCGCCGCCAGCGCCCCGGCGTTCCGGCCCGCCGCGCTGCCGGTGAGCGTGCAGGCGGCCAGGGAGACCCGGCAGGACATCGAACTCGCCGGCGGCGCGGTGCTGCGCGGCATCGTACGGGCGAGCGGTGGCCGGCCCGTCGAGGACGCCCGGGTCACCCTCCTGGACGCGGCGGGCAATGTGGTCGACACCCTCACCACGGGCCCCGACGGGGCGTTCCGCTTCGTGGACCTGTCCACCGGCGAGTACACCGTGATCGCGGCCGGGTATCCGCCGGTGGCCACCGTCCTCCAGGTGGCGGGCGGCGGACGCACCGAACGCGACCTCCAACTGGGCCACGAGGACTGAGAGTCCGGAGCGGCGACGGGCCGGCCGGCGGCTTTCCCGGCCGGCCCGTCGCCGTGGCCGGGCCGCCCCGTGCGCGGTCCGGTGCTCCGGCGCACAACCCCCCGGGGGCGATTCCGCCGATGCCCGGCGGGCGCCGGTCACGGAGCCGTACCGTGGAGTCACGAACCGCAGAACATTGCGGTGGGGAAGGAGCCTTCCGCCCATGGAACCCGAGGTGCCGCCGCAGCGGACACCGTCGTCGCACGACGCCATGACGGGCCGTGTGCCACTGGCCGTCGCGGTGGTCGACACGAATGGCCTCGTCTCGCACTGGTCGAGCGGCGCGAGACGGCTCTTCGGTGTCACCAGACAGCAGGCGGTCGGCTGCCCGGCCGGTGAACTCCTCCCGGTCACCGGTGTGTTGGACCGGGCGGAGGAAGAGGGCCGGCCCGGAGCCGGTCCCGTGCCGGACTGCGGACTCGGTGCCGAGCTCGACCCGCCGCCGGGCGGGAGCCTGCTGTATCCGGCGGCGGGCCGGGCCCGGATCGACGAACCGGGGCGCGGCCGGATCGACGTCCTGTGGTGGGCCTATCCGCTGGTCGGCCCAGGTTCCGAACGGTTGCTGGTGCTCGCCGCGGACGCCGGCCGGCTGGGCGGGGGCGGCAAGGGCGAGGGCCGGGACACAGGGACCGTCGCCCCCGCGTTCGCGCTCCACACCGACTTCCCCGGCTACCAGGAGCTGGCGGGCCGGCTGCCCGAGATCCTGCCCAGCATGAGCGTCGGCGAGGCGACCAGGATCGTCGCCCAGGTACTCGAACTCGGCTACCCCGTGCTGGAGTTCAGCCATCGCAGCCAGGTTCCGGTCACCCCCGACTGGGGTGTGCCGCGACGCGACCCCCGGCACCCCGCCCGCTCCCCGCTCGGCGACGGCGAGGCAACGCCCGCTCCCCGCACCGTCCCCCGCCCCGAACTGGACCTCGAATACGCGGCGGTCCGCGAACGGCTGGAGTTCCTCAACGAGGTCAGCGGCCGCATCGGCACCTCCCTCGACCTGGAACGCACCATCCGCGAGGTCACCAGCGCCGCCGTGCCCCGCTTCACCGACTTCGCGGGGACGCATCTGCGTGCCGCGGTCCTGGCCGGCGAGGGCTTCCCGGACGGACCGCCCGACGTCACCACCGTCTGGCACCGGGTCTGGGTCGAGCACAACGACGAGCCGGGCCGCTGGGACGACACCGTCCCCGTCGGCGAGTCCATCGCCTTCCCCGAACACACCCCGTTCTTCCGGTGCATGGTCACCGGCGAGCCCGTCCTCATCCCGTACGTCAGCGAGGAGGCGAGCAACCGGATCTCGGGCGAGTTCGAGAAACGCGACCTGCGCCCGCTGATCACCCACCGCTCCCTGCTGATCGTGCCGCTCAAGGCCCGTGACGTGGTCCTCGGCTTCATGGTCCTGATGCGTCGCCCCGGCCGCGAGCCGTTCGACGACATGGACCGCACCACCGGCGCCGAACTGGCCGCCCGCGCCGGGCTGGTACTCGACAACGCCCGCATGTACACCTTCCAGGAGAACGTCGCGGAGACGCTCCAGGACAGCATGCTGCCCCAGGTCGCTCCCCGGATGGCCGGCTGCGACATCGCCACCCGGTACCTGCCCGGCGCCCGGCTCGGCAGGATCGGCGGCGACTGGTTCGACTCGGTGAAGCTGCCCGGTTCCCGGACCGCCCTCGTGGTCGGCGACGTCATGGGCCACGGCCTCAACTCGGCGGCCATGATGGGTCAGTTGCGTACCGCCGTACTGACCATGGCCACGATGGAGATGCCGCCGTCCCAACTGCTGCGGAACCTCGACGACCTGGCACAGCGCCTGGGCGAGCAGTATCTGGCGACCTGCCTCTACGCCGTCTACGACCCGATCCGCTCCGAGGTCCAGATCGCCAACGCCGGGCACATCCCGCCCGTGCTCGTCCGGGCCGAGGACGGCCGCGCCGAACTCCTGACCCTTCCCACCGGTGCCCCGGTCGGTGTCGGTGGTGTCGCCTTCGAGACCGCGACCGTACGGGTGCGGCCCGGCGACCGGCTGATCCTGT
>NZ_ML123049.1:878093-884404 GCF_003846175.1 Streptomyces sp. ADI95-17
GCACCGACGGGCTGGTCGAGGTGCGCGGCCAGGACATCGGCGCCGGACTCGCCGCGCTCTGTGCCTCGGCCGCCCATCCCGCGGCCTCCATGGACGACGCCTGCGACACCATCATCCGCGCCCTGAACCCGAGCGGAGGCCGCAAGGACGACGTCGCGCTGCTGATGGCCCGGCTGAACGGCATCCCGGGCGAAGACGTCGCGGAGTGGCAGCTCGCCCTGGACCCACGCGAAGTGGCGCGATCACGACGACTGGTGCGCGGGAAGCTGCTCGACTGGAACCTGCCGGACGCGGTGGAGGCGGCCGAGCTGATGGTCAGCGAACTCGTGACCAACGCCGTGAAGCACGGCCGGTCCCACCACATCGTGCTCCGGCTGGTGCGCACCGGCGCCCTGCTGTGCGAGGTCAGCGACGACGAACCCGCCCCGGCCACGCTGCTCGACGCCACTTCCCACGACGAGTCCGGGCGCGGCCTGATCGTGGTGAGCGGCCTCGCCCGCGAATGGGGCACCAGCACCACGGCGCACGGCAAGACCGTCTGGTTCGAACAGGCACTCGCCAAGATCCCGGGCCCCAGGTCGCACACCTGGTGAAGGCCCGGCCAGTGACCGGGTGGATGCCGTGCGGGGTCTTGCCGGGGCCGTCCCGGACGGTAGTCCGGTCCTGAGCAGGACGCCGCGGAACGCCGCACGGCGTCGCAGGACGAACGGACCGGGAGCGCACATGGACGTGTCACAGCACTACCGCGAGGCGTGGGAGGGCTACTGGTCCGCCACCTCGGACACGCCCGGCGAGGCGATCTGGGACTCCGACCCGTCCCTCACCTCCGCACCCGACACCGAACTGCTGCTGCCGCACGCCGACACCTCGCTGCCCGTCGTCGACCTCGGCTGCGGAAACGGAACCCAGACCCGCTACCTCGCCACCCGTTTCGCCCGCGCGATCGGTGTGGACCTCTCGCACGCGGCCATCGGGCACGCCCGCCGCGCGGACACCGAGGGCGTCGCGGAGTTCGCCCGGCTCGACCTCGTCGACGCGGAGGCCGTGGCGGCCCTGCGCGAGCGGATCGGCGACACCAATGTCTATATGCGTGCCGTGATCCACCAGAGCGAGCCCGAGGCCAGGGCCGCCGTCGCCGCGGCGGTCGCGGCGCTGCTGGGGGAGCGGGGGCGGGCCTTCGTCACCGAGCCGACTCCGGCCTCCAAGGAGGTGCTCCAGCAGGTGGCGCTGGGCCCGGACGGGCCGCCGGAGAAGCTGCGCCGGGTGCTGGCCCACGGGCTCAAGCCGGCCAGCGCCACCGAGGAGGAGGTACGGCGACTGCTCCGGGACGCCGGTCTCACCACCCTGGACGAGGGCGCGGCGGCCCTGGCCCAGACCGAGTACCTGCCCGACGGTACGCGGGTCGAGCTGCCCGCACGCTGGTTCGTGCTGGGCCCGCGGCCGACAGCGGCCGGTGGTGCCGGCTGATGTCCTGGGGCCGGGTCAGGCGGTGGGCCCGCGCCGTCGCTCCGCGGCGGCCAGGGCCGGGCGGCGGTAGTCGGCGTCCGAGGGGTTGAGGGTGACCCCGGGCGGGACGATCTTGTCGATGCGGTCGAGGATCTCGTCGTCGAGCCGGACCTCGGCGGCGGCGAGCTGGTCGGTCAGCTGGTCGATGGTGCGGGCCCCGAGGATCACCGAGGACACCGCCGGATGCGTCGCGGCGAACGCCAGCGCCAGGTGCGTCAGCGGGATGCCCGCGTCCCGCGCCACGACCAGCAGCTCCTCCACGGCTTCGAGCTTGCGCCGGTTGCCGGGCAGTCCGAGGTCGAACTTGTGCGCCACCACGCGGCGGAACGCGTCCAGTTCGATCGGCTCGTCGCCGCGGAACCGCCCGGCCAGCCAGCCGCTGTTGAGCGGACTCCAGGTCAGCACGCCGAGCCCGTACTTCCGTGCCGTGGGCAGCACATCTGCCTCGATGGCACGCACGAACAGCGAGTACGGGGGCTGCTCGGTGTGGAAGGGGATGTGGTTGCGCCGGTCGGCGGCCCACTGGGCCTCGACGATCTGCTCGGCGGGGAAGTCCGAGGTTCCGATCGCCATGATCTTGCCCGCGCGCACCAGGTCGGAGAGCACGGAGAGCGTCTCGTCGATATCGGTGGCCGGGTCGGGGCGGTGCACCTGGTAGAGGTCGATGCGGTCGGTGCCCAGCCGCCGCAGGCTGTCGTCGACGGCCCGGGTGAGCCAACGCCGTGAGTTGCCCCGCCGGTTCGGGTCGTCTTCCCCCATCCGGACCGGGAAGTGACCCTTGGTCGCGAGCACCACGTCGTCGCGACGGCCGTGGAGGGCCTTGCCGATGATCACCTCGGCCTCGCCGCCGGAGTACTGGTCGGCGGTGTCGATGAAGTTGATCCCGCCGTCCAGCGCCGTGCGGATCAACCGGACCGCGTCGTCGTGGTCGCTGTTCCCCCAGGCGCCCAGGCGCAGGGTGCCCAGGGCGAACTTGCTGACGGAGATGCCGGTGCGGCCGAGAATCCGATGCTGCATCACTGCTCCCTGATGTCGATTCCTCACGAACGGGACGCGGAGTCGCTACTTCCCCGACGCCGAAAATCTATAACCTGCAACATGAGTGATGCAAGTAGGGGGCGCAGGGGGGTGCTGCTGTAGCGTGTCGGCATGACGGAGCAGAAGCAGCAGACGAAACGGCCGCTCCGGGCCGACAGCGAACGGACCGTGCGGACGATCCTGGAGGCGGCCGAGCAGGTCCTCGCGGCCAACCCGGCGGCGAGCATGGAGCAGATCGCCCGGGCCGCCGGCGTCGCCCGGACCACCGTCCACCGCCGCTTCGCCACCCGGGATGCGCTCCTGGACGAGCTCACCGGCTGGGCCGCCCGCCAGTTCGCCGAGGCCGTCGACACCGCCCGCCCGGACGCCGCCCCGCCGCTCGTCGCCCTCTACCAGGTCACCGCGAACGTCCTCCGCGTGAAGACCGACTGGTCGTTCGCCATGAACCGCACGGCCGACGACACCCACCCCGAGGCGGCCCGCATCCACGCCGAGGTCCGCTCCACCTGCGCCCGGGTCTTCCGCCGCGCCCAGGAAGCCGGCGTGCTCCGTCCCGACATCGACCTCGACTGGACCCGGCGCGTCTACTACGCCCTCATCCACGAGGCAGCCAAGGAGGGGGCGGGCGGCGGTGACACCGATGTGCTGGCCACGCGAGTCGTGGACACCCTGCTGCGCGGAACGGGAGGACCGGCCGGACTCGCGGGAGCGTGATCGGGCACGCGCGACAACGGCACAACGGCGGTACGACGACCGTTCGGTGCGCGATCCGGCAGTTGATAGCGTGCTCGCCGTGACGGAACTGGAAGAGCTGGTCCTGACCCCTGGCGAGCGGGCCCGGGGGGTCCGGGTCGACGGTGTGGTGTTCGAGATGGACTGGACCGGTGAGGAATACCCGGGCCAGTTGGCGGAGTTCGTGGCCGGGCGGGTGCGGGCCTTCGGGGTGGAGCCGGCAGGCGTCGATACCGATGCCGCCTACCGCGCGGCAGAGTCCGACCCGACCCTGCGGCGCGGTGACTTCCCGGTCCGCCAGCTCGATCATCTGTCCGGTGTGCTGGCGAATCTCGGCTGCACGCTCTTTGCGTGTCACAACGGCACCGACACCTACGAGGTGCTGGTCGCGCTGACCGGCGAGCGCGAGCCGACCGGGCTGACCGGGCTGACGCACCAGGGCCTCCCGGTGCGGGCCTGGGGTTCGGCACCCGACGAGACCCTGGTCAGCCTGAACTGCCCGAACTGCTCATCGATGCTGGTCTGGGAACTGCCGGCGAACCAGACCCTGGCCGACGAGCGCTGCGACTGCGGAACCGCGCTGTTCGACGCCGCCGGCCTCCCACTGCCCGACGTCACCCTCCACGACTGAGCCGCTCGCTCCCCCCGGCCGCCTCCTACTTGCCCAGCTTCGCGGCCGACGCGGCACGCCGGGCGAAGGTCTCGTCCCTGGCCCCGGCCATTTCACGCAGAGCCGTTCTGCGTTCCCGCTGGGAGATCCGGTCCAGGTAGAGGCGGCCCTGGAGGTGGTCCGTCTCGTGCTGGAGGCAGCGGGCGAAGTAGCCCCTGCCCTCGATCACCAGCGATCCGCCGTCCTTGTCGCGGCCCCGTACGACCGCCCGGTCGAGGCGCGGCACCACGCGGTAGGGCCCGGGAACGGACAGGCACCCCTCGGATTCGTCGATCAGCCTGCGCTGCTCGGCCGGTACCTCGTCCAGGACGGGATTGGCGATGTGCCCCACGTGGCGCACTCCCCACTCGTCCGTGATGTCCCACACGAACAACTGAAGGTCCACGCCCACCTGGTTGGCGGCCAGCCCTGCGCCCTCCGCCACCTGGTTCGTGGCGAACATGTCGTCGACCAGCCGTGAGAGCTCCGGTGTGCCGAACTCGGTGACCTCCTGGCACCGGCGGCGCAGGATCTCCTCGCCGACGACGGTGATGCGGCGTACCGCACCCCGCTCCACCTCCGGCGCCAACCGGGGGAAGGACTCGACGGGTTCGCCCTGTACGCGCACCCGGCGGTCCTGCGAGGTGTCACCGGAACCGACAGCCATGGACATGGATCATCAACGCCTTCCGCGCATGCCCGAGTCGGCCGGGGAGGATCCCCGGCCGACGGCAGGCCACTTGACCGAATGCTTTGCAAAGTAGCAGTCTTTGCAAAGTGAGCGATGAGAACAGGCAAAACGGAGACAGGCAAAGCGGAGACGGGCAGAGGGAAGGCCGACAGGACGAAGACCGGCCGGGCATGGTCCGGAGTCATGAGGACCGACGTGCCGCATCCGCGCCACCGTCCGCGCAACGGGCCCGGCGCCCGCTCCCGGACCATCCCGTACGCATCGCCCTGCTGGACCTGCTCGCCGAGGCCGGCACCGTCACGTCCACGCAGGCCGCAGCCCGTCTCGGGCACAGCTCCGGCCTCTGCTCGTTCCATCTGCGCCAACTCGCCCGGCACGGCCTCATCGAGGAAGTCCCGCACAAGGGCGGGCGGGCCCGGCCGTGGCGGCTCCGCTGGGACTCCGGGCAGCAGCCGGACGAGGCGGCGCCGGAACAGTTCGACGTGCTCGCCCGCGGGCTGGAGGACGAGAGCTACCAGCACTGGCTGGCCCACCGGGACCGGGCGCCCGCCGAGTGGCAGCACGACGAATCCTTCAGCGCCGTGGTCCACCTCGCCCCGGCGGAGATGGCCGAACTCGCCGCCTCGATCCGCCTTCTGCTGGCCGGGTACCGCGAACGGGACCAGCGGCCCGAAGCGCGCCCGGCAGGCACGGTGGCCGTGGCCGCGGTCACCAGACTCTTCCCCCTGCTGACCGAGCGTCCCGCACCGTAGCGGAAGGCAGAACAACTGGGCGCACAGCCGCCGTGGTTGGCATGATGACGCGATGAATGACGACCCGAGGAACAGACCTCCGCAGGTGGGCGGCGAGCGTGCTTCGCTGACCGGATTTCTCCAGTACCAGCGCGAGACCCTGGCCATGAAGTGCGCCGGGCTGACCGACGCGCAGCTTCGGGAGCCGGCCGTTCCCCCTCGGACCTGACGCTGCTGGGGCTCGTCCGGCATCTCGCCGAGGTCGAACGGTCCTGGTTCCGAAGGGTGTTGAGGGACGAGGTCGCGCCGGCGCATTGGCCGGGACCGAATCCCGGCGAGTTCGCCGAGTTCGAGGTCGCGGACGCCGACACCGAAGAGGCGTTCCGGATCTGGCACGAGGAGTGTGCCCGTTCCCGGGCCGTCGTCGAAGCCGCCGAGTCCCTCGACGTCACCGGGAGTTACGGCGACGAGGTGTTCTCGCTGCGCTACATCCTCACGCACATGATCGAGGAGTACGCGCGGCACAACGGCCAGGCCGACCTGATCCGGGAGCGCATCGACGGCGTCACCGGCGAGTAGCCGCCGGACCGCACCACGGAGACCGGCGCTCGCGCAGATCGTGGCAGCGGCAGATCACGGCAGCAGCCGAGGACCCCGCTTCGCCGCCAGATCCTCGGCCCAGCCGTCGACGACGTGGCGGGGGAGACGTCCACCCTCGCCGACGCGGCGTCACAGCGTGCCTTCGCCGAACGCAGTGGAGCCGGCGCGCTCTCCCGGTGGGCCACCTTCCGCGACCAGGAGTGCGCGGACGGGAACTCCTCGGAGGCCGACGACACGTGCAGCGGGGTCGCACAGGCGGAGGGAGCGTTGGCGAAGGCACTGGGCGGATGCCCCCCCGACACCGCCTCCCGACACCGCCTCCCGACACCGCCCCCCCCAGGCACCGCCCCCCGGCATCACCCAC
>NZ_ML123049.1:884429-907032 GCF_003846175.1 Streptomyces sp. ADI95-17
GCACCGCCCCCCCGGCACCGCCCCCGTCACGGCGCGGCAGTGTCGCCGCTCGCACTGTCGCTTCGGAGCAGCGTCATCAGCTCCCGCGCGCCGGGGCTCATGTACTGGGCCGCCGGGAGCACCACGACGCTCTCGTAGCAAGGCTGTTGCGGCCCATCGAGGTCCACCGTCACCAGCCCCCGGGCCTCGGGCTTGCGGGAGAAGTGATGCGGCACCAGCGCGATGCCCAGCCCCTCGTGCACCAGCTCCAGCAGGCTGTGCACGTCATTCACCTCCAGCCCCACCGTGCGCCGCACCCCCGCCCGTCCGAACGCCCCGTCCGCCGCCCGCCGCGGACCCCAGTCCGGGTGGAAGTCGATGAACGACTCACCGGACAGCTCACGCCATGCGACGCGCTCCGCCGCCGCGAACCGATGTCCCGGCGCACAGAGCACGACCATGGGCTCGCGCGCCAGCGGAATGAGATCGCCCCGCCACTCGTCGGCACCGACCGTCGCGGCGAACGCGGCGTCGAGCCGCCCGCCGGCCACCCCGTCCACCAGGCTCGTGGTGCCCTCCTGGCGGAGCCGGATCTCCATCAGCGGATGCTTGCGGTGGAAGGCCGCCAGCAGACGCGGCAGACGCACCCCCGGCACGCACTGCTCCACGCCCACCGACAGGGTGCCGCGCAGCAGCCCCCGTACCGCGTCGACGGCATCCCGCGCGGCCCGTGCCCCCGCCAGCGTCCGCTCGGCCTCCACCAGCAGCGCGTGCCCGGCCTCCGTCAGCCGCACGCTGCGCGTGGTGCGGCTGAACAGCGGCGTCCTGAGCTCGTGTTCCAGGGCCCGGACGGAGGCGGAGAGCCCGGACTGCGACACGGCGAGGCGCTCGGCGGCACGGGTGAAGTGCTGTTCCTCGGCGACGGCGACGAAGTGTTCCAGCTGACGCAGCTCCATGATTGAGAAATATAGGCGCTGAATCCCAGCAGAATCTTCTGTTGGACTGCTGGATCGTTGTCGGCCAACCTGTACCTGCGAACCGCACCCGCCCTCTTCCGTGGAGTCCGCATGTACCTTCCGTCCGCCGACCGTTACCAGGCCATGCCCTACCGGCGCGCCGGACGCAGCGGACTGCTGCTGCCCGCGCTCTCCCTCGGCCTGTGGCACAACTTCGGCAGCGACAGGACGCCGGAGACCCAGGGGCGGATCCTGCGGCGGGCCTTCGATCTCGGCATCACCCACTTCGACCTCGCCAACAACTACGGACCGCCGCCCGGCGCCGCGGAGACCGCGATGGGGCGGGCACTGGGGACGGACTTCGCCCGGCTCCGGGACGAGCTGGTCATCTCGACCAAGGCGGGCTACCTGATGTGGGACGGCCCGTACGGGGAGTGGGGGTCCAGGAAGAACCTGCTCTCGTCGCTGGACCAGAGCCTCACCCGGCTCGGCCTCGATTACGTCGACATCTTCTACTCGCACCGTCCCGACCCCGGCACTCCGCTGGAGGAGACGATGGGCGCGCTCGACTCGGCGGTGCGTCAGGGCAAGGCGCTGTACGCCGGCATCTCCAACTACTCGCCGGAGCAGACCCGCCAGGCCGCCCGGATCCTCGACGGGCTGGGCACGCCGCTGCTCATCCACCAGCCGCGCTACTCGATGCTGGACCGCACGGTCGAGGACGGTCTGCTCACGGCGCTCGACGAGCTGGGCACCGGATCGATCGCCTACTCGCCGCTGGAGCAGGGCATCCTCTCCGACCGCTATCTGCGCGGCATCCCGGAAGGCTCGCGCGCCGCGGGCAGCAGCCCCTTCCTGACGCCCGAAGCGGTCACCCCGGAGCTGGTGGAACGGCTGCGGGCGCTCGACGAGGTGGCTTCCGCACGCGGGCAGTCCCTCGCGCAGCTGGCGCTCGCGTGGGTGCTGCGGGGCGGCCGGGTCACCTCCGCCGTGGTCGGGGCGAGCAGCGTCGCCCAGTTGGAGAACAGCGTCGAGACGATCCGGCACCTGGACTTCGCCGACGAGGAGCTGGCCCGGATCGAGGAGATCCTCAAGGGGCGGGCCAGCGGCTGAGCCGCCCGGCGCCTCCGGGTCCCCGGACGTCGCCGGGAGTCGGGGTGGCGAGGTGATCGTCGCCACTCCGAATGCTCATGAGGGGGTGGCCCGGGGCAGGCCGCCATAGCGGTGGGCCCACGGCAGGGCCTCCTCAAGTGCGGCCGATACGCCGAGCAGCAGGTCCTCGCGGCCCCAACCGGCCGTGAGCGAGACCCCGAGCGGAAGGCCCCCCGAACTCCAGCCCAGCGGAAGGCTGATGGCCGGGAAGCCGGTGGCGTTCGCCAGGACGGTGTTGCCGGTGAACGCGGTCATCGCGGCCAGCTCCGCCGCCGGGTCGGCGTCGTCGCGGAGCTGGCCGACGAGCGTCGGCGGGGTGGTCACGGTCGGGGTGATCACCACGTCCGCGTTCGCGTGGTCGAGTGCCCAGGCGCGGGCGCGGGCCTGGACCACACCGATCGAGGCGGCCAGCTCGGCCGAGCTGAACTCCTGTGCCCGGGACCGGAGATGGCGGACGATCGGGCGCAGCGACGACTCGTCGAACGACATGGTCCTGGACCCGACCAGTGCCGTGAACATCACCTGGAAGCCCTCGGTCAGCTCGGGGTCCGGTGCCTGGTCCCGGATGAACACATCGTGCCCGAGGTCCGCCAGCGTACGGGCGGTGAGCTCCGCGGCGGCGGCGACCTCGGGGTGCACGGGCGAGCCGGAGACCGACCCCTGGGCGAGTGCGATCCGCAGCCTCGGCACGGGTGCGTCGCAGGCGCGCTCGTAGCTGTCGGCCCGGGGCGGATGCACGGTACCGGCGCCGGTACGGCTGGTCAGCGCGTCGAGGAACGCGGCGGTGTCGCGGACAGTGCGGGCGAGCGGCCCGCGCACGGAGAGTCCCATCCCGTCATTGCCGTTCGGCCCCGCGGTGACCAGGCCGCGGCTGGGCTTGAGCCCGACCACCCCGCAGGCGCTCGCGGGGGAGCGCACCGAGCCCGCGGTGTCGCTGCCCTGCGCGATCGGCACCAGCAGCGCACCGACCGCCGCCGCCGCGCCGCCACTGCTGCCGGCCGCGCTCCGGGTGAGGTCGAACGGGCTGCGGGCCGGACCGGACACCTCGGGCTCGGTGTAGCAGGCGGCCCCGAACTCGGGAACGGTGGTCTTGCCGAGGCTGATCAGCCCGGCGTCCGACATGACGTCCACGATCTCGTCGTTGTGCCCGGGAATCCAGTCGCGGAACAGTGCGGATCCCAGTGTGGTGCGCACGCCCGCGGTGGCCTCCAGGTCCTTGACCGCGGTGGGCACGCCGAACAGGCGCGGCAGGCCGACGCGATCCGTCGTGCGCAGTACGCGTTCGGCCTCGGCCGCCGCGATGCGGGCCCGGTCGGCCGACACGGTGGTGAACGCCCCCACCCGGTCGCCGTCTCCCGTCCGGGCCAGCAGATGATCCACGACTTCGGCGGGACCCGTGTCGCCGTTCTCGTAGGCGGCGGCCAGCTCCAGAGCCGTGAGGTCGTGCAACTCCGTCATGCGCGCTCCCATTGAAGTTTCGATACGCGTATCGATATGGTGCGGTCATGGTGGTCGAGAACGCAAGCACTCCGAAGAACGGCCGGCCCCGGGCGGTCACCCTCGACGCGGTCCTGGACGCGGCGACCGAGCTGGCCGACGACCGGGGGCTGGACGCCGTGACCTTCCGCGCGCTGGCCGACCGGCTGGACGTGTCACCGATGGCGATCCACCGCACGACGGGCGGCATCGACGCGCTCCAGCACGCGCTGGTGTCCCGGATCGTCGGCGAGGTGACCCGGTCGGTGGAGTGGCCGGACGACTGGCGCGGCATCGTCCGGCTGTTCGCCGACACGCTCCACGACCTGCTCATGCGGCACCCCGTCATCCTGGAGGCGCACCGCCGCGCCTCCCTGGTCGGGCCGGGCGCCGACGACGTCGCGTACCGGGTCGTGGCGGCGCTGCGCAGCGCCGGGCTCGACGAGGAGGCCGCCGCGTACGCGTACGGCACCCTGCACGACTTCGTCACCGGGCACGTGGCGATCCGGCTCGGCCGCGGTGACCTGGAACTGATCCAGCTCCCGCCGGAACGCCGGGCCGCGTCGGTTTTCACGGACCACCACGACTACGACCGCAGGTTCTCCTACGGCCTCGACTTCGTCATCGGCGGAATCGCCGCCGCTGCCGCCACCCCCGTACCCCACGAGGAGCAGTGATGACCCCCTCCCCGCCGGACCTGCCGAAGACGGACCTGCCGCAGACGCACCACCTGACGGCCCCGGGCGGGCGCCGCATCGCGTACTGCTCGTACGGCGACCCCGCCGCGCCGCCCGTGATCGTGCTCCACGGCACGCCCGGCAGCCGCTACGAGGGCCTCGCCCTGCGGCAGGCGGCGCAGGACGCCGGCCTGCATCTGGTCTTCCCGGACCGTCCGGGCTACGGCGAGACCGACCCCGTACCCGGCCGCGGCTTCCACCGCTGGAACGACGACTTCGTGGCCCTGCTCGACCACCTCGGCCACGAGCGGGCCACGCTGGTGGCGATCTCCGGCGGCGGCGGGTACGCGCTCTCGGCGGCCCAGAAGCACCCCGGCCGGGTCACGAGACTGATCCTCGCCTGCGCAGCCGTCCCCGGAGCTCCCGGCTCGGCGTACGCGCGCCGGATCCCGCTGGTCAAGTGGATGAACCGGATCGTCGTCTGGGCCCCGGCGCTCGCCCGGCCGATGCTCGCCGGCAAGGGGATCTTCAAGAAGACGAGGAACGAACCGAACCTCGACGCCTGGCCCCGCTCCGACCGGCTGATCATGACCACCCCCGCCTTCCGGGCGCTGTCCGAGGTGGACACCGAGGAGGGCCAGCGCCAGGGCGTGGACGAGGTCATCACCGACCTCGCCGGCTACTCCCGCCCGCTGCCGGACCCGCTGGGCTCGGTCTCCGTACCGACCCTGTTCATCCATGGCGAGGCGGACGGCAACGTCCCCATCGAGGTGGCGCGCTGGGCGCATGCACAGATGCCCGGCTCCGAGCTGCGCACCGTCCCCGACGGCGGACACCTGTTCCTGCTCGCGGACCCGGAACCCCTCCTGCGGGAACTGACCTGAGCGGTGAGCCCGCCGGTGTGAGGATGGCCGCCATGACATGGACGGCACCTCGCATCGAACGCACGACAGCCGACGGCGACCAGCTGAACGTTCCGAGCACCGCGGACGAGCGGGTGATGCTGGAAGGCTGGCTCCGCTGGCACCGGGAGACCCTGCTCACCAAGTGCGCCGGGCTCACCGCCGCACAGCTCGCGCACACCACGGCCGAGCCGTCGGGCCTCACCCTGCTCGGGCTCGTGCGGCACCTGGCGGAGATCGAACGCTGGTGGTTCCGGCGGAGTTTCACGGGGGAGCCGGTCGGCGACGTCTTCACCGCCCCGGGCGACGGCGACGAAGGGCTCGAAGGGGCCGACGCCGCCCACGCCGAGCGCGACTTCGCCGCCTACCGGGCCGAGGTCGATGCGTGCGAGGCCGCCGTGGCGGGGCGGGGTCTCGACGAGACGTTCGTGTCGGCCACCCGCGGCCGGACCGTCAGCCTGCGCTGGGTGTTCCTGGTGATGATCCAGGAGTACGCCCGTCACAACGGCCACGCGGACCTGCTGCGCGAGCGGACCGACGGCGCCACGGGCGACTACCCGCCGCCGGCGTGAGAAACGGCTGCTCCGGTCCCGGGACGGGACCGGAGCAGCCGCACGCCACGACACCCGCGGAGGCGCCCCCTCAGCCGGCGTCCGCCCCGCCCGGATACACGGCCGCGAAGGCCGACCGGAAGAGGGCGTCGACCTCCGGGCCGCTGAGGCCCTGCGCCCGCGCCTCGTTCAGCCACTCGGCGAGCGACGTGCGCAAGGGGGAGTCGGGGCCCGACTGGGGCGGGACCAGGGAACGGGTGATGAAGGTGCCCGCCCCCTGCCGGACCTCGGCGAGCCCCGCGCGCTCCAGCTCGCGGTACGCCTTGAGGGTGGTGTTCGGGTTGACCTTGGTCTCAGCGGCGACCTGAGCCGCCGTGGGCAGCCGGTCACCCTCCTCCAGGGCGCCCATGCGCAGCGCCTGTTCGACCTGCCGCACGATCTGGAGGTACGTCGCCACTCCGCTGCGCCGGTCGATACGGAACACGACCACTGCCTTCACCTCCCGTTCGACTGCCGAAACCCTGTGTACCTGCGCCGGCAGGTCCTAGAGAGGCCGACGGGACACCCGCCACAGGACGAACGCGGTGAGCACGACGGTACCCGCGAGCAGGACGCCCGCCCCGGTCCACTGCATGGCCGGCATCTGGTCGAAGCCGAGGTACTCGTACACATTGTTGACGATGCCGTGCTCCTTGACGCACGCGTCGGAGGCCGCCTCGGTCTCCTTGGCGCACAGGCCCCAGCCGTAGAGATGGCCGTCGGCGGAACCGATCCAGCGGTCCACTTCCATCGACTCGTTGAGCCGGGCGGGCATGTCCGCTTCGAGCGGGTAGGTGAGCGTCCGGGTCGGGGCGAGGTTCACGATCATCCGGTCCCAGAAGACCCCGACGGCCCCGGCGAGGACGAAGGTGATCGCCATGGACATCAGGACGCGGCGGACCAGCACACCGACGGTGATGCCGGCGGCGGTCATGAAGAGGCAGAGCGCGGGGAGCACCGGACCGGTGGCATCGAAGATCGACCCCTCCGACCACTGGCTGGGAAACACCGAACGGTAGGGCTTCCACCACCAGGTGAACAGCGCCGAGAGCGCCACGGTGGTCACGAGCACCGCCGCGTAGATCCAGGCGAACTTCGTCGCCACCCAGCGCATGCGTGACACCGACTGGGTGGTCACGAGCTGCGCGCTGCCCTGTTCCTGGTCCCCCGCGACGAGCGGGGCGCCGACGAAGACGGCGAGGATCAGCGGCAGCCCGCCCAGCGCGGTGAGGACGAGACCCACACCGTCCGAGTCGAACGTCGGCTGCGCCAGCTCCTTCCCCGGCCAGCCCGCGGCGTCCAGGAGGTCCTTCATGTGGCTGCGCTCGTAGACGATCCAGATCGCGCCGAGGACCGTTGCGGCGAGCAGGCTGAGCAGCGCGGCCCGGTGCTGGCGCGTGACGAGCCAGCTCAGCCCGCGCAGCATGCGGGGCCGGGGGGTGCGCCCGGTCCGGGGCGCGTCGGTCAGGGTGGTGCTCATGAGGTGTGGCTCCCTTCGGCCTCGATACGGGCACCGGGCGTGAACAGCGGGGGCGCGTCCGGCGCGCGGAGGTGCGCCAGCAGCACCTCCTCCAGGCTCGGTTCGGCGACCACCCAGTCGCCCGACAGCGGGCCGTTCGGGCGGACCAGCGCGTGGAACTGCCGGCCCTGGACGCGGCACTCGATCACGGTGTGCGGTGCCAGCGCGGCGGCCGGATCCCCGTCCGTGGCGAGCCCGGTCACCAGTGCGTGGGCCGGGACGAGCGCGTCCGCGTCGCCGGCCATCCGGATCCTGCCGCCCGCGAGGACGAGCAGGTAGTCGCACATGTCCTCCAGCTCGGAGAGCATGTGGGAGGACATCACGACCGTTGTTCCGCGCTCGACGGCCTCCGACATCAGCAGGGTGCTCATGTCGTGGCGGGCCAGCGGGTCGAGGTCGGACATCGGCTCGTCGAGCAGCAGCAGATCGGGCCGCTTGCCGAAGGCCAGCGCGAACGCGACCCGGGTGCGCTGGCCACCGGAGAGCGTGCCGACCCGGGCGCCCATCGGCACCTGGCCGGACCGTACGATCCGCTCGGCCGCGGCCATGTCCCAGCCGGGGTTGAGCTCGGCGCCCATGCGCAGCGTCTCGGCCACGGTGAACCGCTTGAACAGCGGCTTCTCCTGGCCGAGGAACGCGAACTTCGGCATCACATCGGGGTCGTCCACGGGCACGCCGAAGATCCGGAGGTCGCCTTCCGTGGGCTGCACCTGGCGGGTCGCGATCCCCAACAGCGTGCTCTTTCCCGCTCCGTTGGGGCCGACGAGACCGCAGATCCGCCCGGCCGGCAGCCGGAACGAGATGTCCTGCAGCGCCCAGCCGCGACGGTAGCGCTTACCCAGACCGCGGGCCTCCAGGGCCCAGGCTACGGACCCGTCGTCCGGAGTGATTGCGTCTGCCATGCACCCAGCCTCAATTCCATTAGTCAATTAATGGAATCATGGTCTGAGGTAGTGGAAAGTGTCAAGGCGGGCCGGGCGGCCCCCCTGGGGGAATGTCCGTGATGCGGCTGTTCGAGGTGTGCGTCGCACTCTCTTCGGTGGACTGGACCATTGAACGTCTCGGAGGCTCTGGCCTGGCGGTTCTCGGGCGCGTAGCGTGACCCGGCATGAAGATCCTGATCAGCGCGGACATGGAAGGCGCCACCGGTGTGACCTGGCCGGCCGATGTGCTGCCGGGCACTCCCCAGTGGGAGCGGTGCCGTTCCATGTTCACCTCCGACGTGAACGCGGCGGCGCTCGGCTTCTACGACGGCGGCGCCGACGAGGTCCTCGTCAACGAGGCCCACTGGTCGATGCGCAACCTCCTGCTGGAGCGGCTCGACGACCGCGTCCAGATGCTCACCGGCAGACACAAGTCCCTCTCCATGGTCGAGGGAATCCAGCACGGTGACGTCGACGCCATCGCCTTCGTCGGCTACCACACGGGCGCCGGTGCGGAGGGCGTGCTCGCACACACCTATCTCGCCAACTCCATCACCGGGGTCTGGCTCAACGGCGCCCGCGCGAGCGAGGGACTGCTCAACGCGCATGTCGTCGCCGAGTACGGGGTGCCCGTCGTCCTCGTCACCGGCGACGACCTGACCTGCGTGGACGCCGAGGGGTACGCACCACGCGCCCGCAAGGTCGCCGTCAAGGACTATGTGTCGCGGTACGCGGCGGTGTGCCGCACCCCGGCCCGTACCGCGGCCGACATCCGTGCCGCCGCGAAGGACGCCGCCGCGCTCGCCGTGCGGCACACACCGGTGGAGGGCGGCCCCTTCACCGTGGAGCTGGAGTTCGACGCCGAGCACCTGGCCCAGGCGGCCACCGTCGTCCCCGGCGTGGCCCCCAGCGGCGAACGGCGCGTCGCCTACACCAGCGCGACGATGTACGAAGGAATCCGCACGTTCAAGGCGGTGACGACGATCGTGTCGTCCGCCGTGGAGGAACAGTATGGCTGAGGCGACCTACCCCCAGGAGAGTGCCGGCGGCGTCGACCGGCAGGCGCTCGACGAATCGGTGACGTTCACCTCCGAACTGATCCGGATCGACACCACCAACCGCGGCGGCGGCGACTGCCGCGAACGCCCGGCCGCCGAGTACGTCGCCGAACGGCTGGCCGGCGCGGGGCTGGAACCCACCCTGCTGGAGCGCACCCCCGGACGTACCAATGTGGTCGCCCGGATTCCCGGCACCGACCCGTCCGCCGACGCACTGCTCGTCCACGGCCACCTCGACGTGGTCCCCGCCGAGGCCGCCGACTGGTCCGTGCACCCCTTCTCCGGCGAGGTCCGCGACGGCGTCGTCTGGGGGCGCGGCGCCATCGACATGAAGAACATGGACGCGATGGTCCTGGCCGTCGTACGCGCCTGGGCACGGGCCGGCGTCCGGCCCCGCCGCGACATCGTGATCGCCTACACCGCCGACGAGGAAGCCAGCGCCGACGACGGCTCAGGCTTCCTCGCCGACCGGCACGCCGAGCTCTTCGAGGGCTGTACGGAGGGCATCAGCGAATCCGGCGCCTTCACCTTCCACGCCGGACCGGACCTGCCGCTCTACCCGATCGCCGCGGGCGAACGCGGCACCGGCTGGCTGAAGCTCACCGCACACGGCAAGGCCGGGCACGGCTCCAAGGCCAACAGGCACAACGCAGTCAGCGCGCTCGCCGCGGCCGTCGCCCGGATCGGCAAGCACGAATGGCCCGTCCGGCTCACCCCGACGGTCCGCGCCGCGCTCACCGAGATCGCCGCACTGCACGGCATCCACCCAGACCTGGACGCCCCCGGCTTCGACGTCGACGAACTCCTCGGCAAGCTCGGCCCCGCCGCCGACCTGGTCGCGCCCACCGTCCGCAACAGCTCCAACCCGACCATGCTGGAGGCCGGGTACAAGGTCAACGTGATCCCGGGCCACGCCACCGCATTCGTCGACGGCCGGATGGTGCCCGGCGGCGAGGACGAGTTCCACGCCACCCTGGACCGGCTGACCGGCCCCGACGTCGACTGGGAGTTCCACCACCGCGAGGTCCCGCTCCAGGCCCCGGTCGACTCGCCGACCTTCGCGAAGCTGCGCGCCGCGATAGAACGCTTCGACCCGGCCGGCCATGTCGTCCCGTACTGCATGTCGGGCGGCACCGACGCCAAGCAGTTCTCCCGGCTCGGCATCACCGGCTACGGCTTCTCACCGCTGAAGCTGCCCGCCGGCTTCGACTACCAGGCGCTGTTCCACGGCGTCGACGAACGCGTACCCGTCGAGGCCCTGCACTTCGGCGTCCGGGTCCTCGACCACTACCTGCGTACTGCCTGACCGCTACAGGGGGAATCGATCATGCTGCCCATCGGGGCTCACGGAACCTGGCCGTCGCCGATCGACGCCGCGCTCGCCGCCTCCCACGACGGGCGCCCGGAGTACGTCGGCACCGTCGGCGAGGAGGTGTGGTGGACGGAGCCGCGCCCGGCCGAGGCCGGCCGCCGCGCCCTGGTCCGCCGCCGGGCGGACGGGAGCACCGGCAGTGTGCTGCCCGCCCCGTGGAACGTACGGAGCCGGGTCATCGAGTACGGCGGAGTGCCCTGGGCCGGGACCGCGCGGACCGAGGGCGGCCCGCTGATCGTCTTCGTCCACTTCGCCGACCAGCGGCTGTACGCCTACGCCCCCGACGGGCCCGGCGAACCCGTACCGCTCACCCCGGCCCCGGACACCGCCGGCGGGCTGCGTTGGGCCGACCCGCAGCTCCACCCGGACCGGGGCGAGGTCTGGTGCGTCCTGGAGGAGTTCACCGGCGAGGGCCCCAGCGACCTGCGCCGGGTGATCGCCGCCGTACCCCTGGACGGCTCGGCCGCCGACGACCGCACCGCGGTCCGCGAACTCACCGACGACAGCCGCCGGTTCGTCACCGGACCCAAGCTCTCGCCCGACGGACGGCAGGCGGCCTGGATCGCCTGGGACCACCCCCGGATGCCGTGGGACGGCACCGAGGTGATGCTCGCGGACGTGGCCGGGGACGGGACCTTCCACCGCCCCCGCTCCTTCGCGGGCGGCCCCGAGGAATCGGTGCCGCAGATCGAGTGGGACGCCGACGGACAACTGCTCCTGGCCGGCGACCACAGCGGCTGGTGGAACCTCTACCGGGCCGACCCGGACCGGGGCGCCATCCCCCTCTGCCCCCGCGAGCAGGAGTTCGCCGGACCGCTCTGGAAGATCGGGCTCAGCTGGTTCCGGCCGCTGGACAACGGCCTGATCGCCACCATCCACGGCAAGGGCACCACCACGCTCGGCATCCTCGACCCGCAGACCGGCGAACTCGTGGACGTCGCCGGGCCCTGGACCGAATGGGCCGAGACGCTCGCCGTGCACGGCAGCCGGGTCATCGGCGTCGCCGCGAGCCCGTACAGCTCCTACGAGGTGGTGGAGCTGGACACCTCGACCGGCCGCACCCGGGTCATCGGGTCACCGCACAAGGACGCCGTCGATCCCGCGTACTACCCGCGCCCCGAGGAACGCACCTTCACCGGGCCCGACGGACGCGAGATCCACGCCCACGTCTACCCGCCCCGCAGCCCCGACCGGACCGGTCCCGAGGACGAGCGCCCGCCCTACGTCGTCTGGGCGCACGGCGGCCCCACCGGCCACGCCGCACTCGTACTCGACCTGGAGATCGCCTACTTCACCTCGCGCGGCATCGGCGTCGCCGAGGTCAACTACGGCGGCTCCACCGGCTACGGCAGGGCCTACCGCAACCGGCTGCGCGAACAGTGGGGCGTCGTCGACGTCGAGGACTGCGCGGCCGTCGCCGCGGCGCTGGCCGACGAGGGCACCGCCGACCGGCAACGGCTCGCCATCCGGGGCGGCAGCGCCGGCGGCTGGACCACCGCCGCCTCACTGACCGGCACCGATGTCTACGCCTGCGGGACGATCATCTACCCCATCCTCGACCTGACCGGCTGGGGAACCGACGAGACCCACGACTTCGAATCGCGTTACCTGGAGTCCCTGGTGGGCCCGCTCGCCGAAGTCCCGCAGCGCTACCGCGAACGCTCACCGGTCAGCCGAACCGACCGGCTGACCACCCCCTTCCTGCTGCTCCAGGGGCTGGACGACCCGATCTGCCCGCCCGTCCAGTGCGAACGGTTCCTGGCCGCACTCGACGGACGCGGAATCCCGCACGCCTACCTCACCTTCGAGGGCGAGGGACACGGGTTCCGGCGCGCCGACACCATGATCCGCGCCCTGGAGGCCGAACTCTCCCTGTACGCCCAGACCTTCGGGACCGACCGGACCGACGTACCGCGGCTGGAGCTGAAGAAGTGACCCTCGCACCGCTGACCCGCCCGGCCCGGCTGCGCCCGGGGGCCAGGGTCGCCGTCGTGTCACCGAGCGGGCCGGTGCCCGCCGACCGCCTCGATCCGGGCCTGGACATCCTGCGCGGCTGGGGCCTGGACCCCGTCGAGGCACCGCACGCCCGCGACGTGCACCCGGAGCTGGACTACCTCGGCGGTACGGACGAGGCGCGGGCCAGGGATCTCCAGGAGGCCTGGTGCGACCCGGCGGTGGACGCGGTGATCTGCGCCCGGGGCGGGTACGGCGTCCAGCGGATGGTCGACCTGGTCGACTGGGCGGCGATGCGCGCGGCCGGACCCAAGGTGTTCGTCGGCTACAGCGACATCACCGTGCTCCACGAGGCGTTCGCCCTGCGCACGGGACTCGCCACCCTGCACGGCCCGATGACCGGCACCGAGACCTTCCTCAAGGACCCGGACACGCAGGAGTCCCTGCGGGCCGCCCTGTTCGAGCCCGACTCGGTACGCACTCTCGGCCTGCCCACGGCACGGGCGCTGGTCCCCGGCCGGGCCCGCGGGATCACCTACGGCGGCTGTGTGAGCCTGCTCGCCGCCGAACTCGGCACCCCGCACGCGAGGGCATCGGCCCGGGGCGGGCTGCTGGTGATCGAGGACACCACCGAGGACCCGTACAGCATCGACCGCATCCTCACCCAGCTCCTGCGGGCCGGGGCGCTCGACGGGATCGCGGGAGTGGCCTGCGGCTCCTGGGCGGGCTGCGGTCCGTACGAGGAGGTGCGGGCCGTGCTCGCCGACCGGCTGGGACCGCTGGGCGTACCCGTCGTCGAGGAGCTGGGCTTCGGGCACGGCCCGACCGCGCTCACCATCCCGCTCGGCGTGCCGGCCGTGCTGGACGCCCCGGCCGACGGCGGCCCCGCCACCCTGACGGCCGAGGTGCCGGCACTGCTCTGAACGGGCCCGAACCGTAAAGAAGTTGAGCAACGTTCACGAAACACCCCTCCCAGCGTTGACATCGCTATGACGCGTGTCACAGCATGAGCGCGGTCCGTTACTTACCGGTTGGTAAGTCGCCCTCGGTGTGGAGGTCTTCGTGTCGCGTGCTGTTCCCCGCCCCCGGTCCGGGTACCGGACACTCACCCGGAAGTCGGCCGCGTACGTGGCCGGGGCCGCGCTCGCCGCACCGCTGGTCCTCACCGGCGCGGCGCGCGCGACCGCGGCCGAACCGTCCCAGTACACCGTCACCCCGCTGAAGTTCACTCTCCAGGCGGGCGGCCGCTCCTGCACCGTGGACGCGGATCTGTACCGCCCCGCCGGGGTCGACGCGCAGCATCCGGCCCCCGCCGTGCTCGCCACCAACGGCTTCGGCGGCAGCAAGTCGGACGGCACGACCGACGCCATCGGCAAGGCCTTCGCGTCCCGCGGCTACGTCGGCCTCGTCTACTCCGGACTCGGCTTCGGCAAGTCGGGCTGCCTCATCACCCTCGACGACCCGGCCATCGACGGCCGGGCCGCCGCCGGTCTCATCGACTTCCTCGCCGGAACCCGCGCCGCCGACGACGGTACGAAGGCCGACTACGTCACCGCTGACGGCGCGGGCGACCCCCGGGTCGGCATGATCGGCGGCTCGTACGGCGGTGCCGTCCAGATGGCCACCGCCGCCGTCGACCGGCGCGTGGACGCCCTCGTACCGCTGATCACCTGGAACGACCTCGCGTACGCGCTCGCCCCGAACAACGCCGGTACCCGCAAGGGTGTCTCTTCCGACACCGCCGGGGTGTTCAAGTGGCAGTGGACCAACGGCTTCTACCTGATGGGGGAGGGGCAGACGCTCCTCAACGCGAGCCTCGACCCGTCCCGGTTCAACAACCTCACCTGTCTGCACTTCGCGACCCAAGCCTGCGACACCATCCGGCTGCTCAACTCCGGCCGCTTCCCGGCCGGCCGGACCACCGAGATGCTCGACTACGCACGCAGCGTGTCTCCCGTCGACTACCTCGGCAAGGTCAAGGCACCCACCCTGCTCGTCCAGGGCCAGACCGACAGCCTGTTCAACCTGAACGAGGCCACCGCCACGTACGAGACCCTCAAGGCGCAGGGCACCACCACCAAGATGATCTGGCAGGCCTGGGGCCACAGCGGCGGACAGGTGCTCGGCGAACTCGACCTGGGCAAGGGAAACCTGGAGACCAGCTACGTCGGGCAGCGCGTCCTCGCCTGGTTCGACCGCTACCTCCAGCACCGGAGGAACACCGACACCGGGCCCGGCTTCGCCTACTACCGCGACTGGCGGAGCGGTTACGGCACCGCGGACTCCGTGCCCGCCCTCTCGCGGAAGCTGTACCTGTCCGGCGACGGGAAGCTCGTCGACAACCGGTCCGAGGTTGCCCGGGGCAGCCGCCAGTACGTCAACTGGCTGGTCCCCACGAGCCATTCGGAGAGCTCGCTCGCCGGACTGATCGGGCTGCCCGACCCCAAGCCCTACGACACCAAGGGCACCTACCTCGGCTGGAGCAGCGCCCCGCTGACCTCGCCCCTCGACGTGGTCGGCGCGCCGAAGGCCACCCTGAAGGTCGTCTCGCCGAAGACGGAGCGGGTCCAGAACAGCGGCGACGCCGCCGACAGGCTCGTCCTGTTCGCCAAGGTCTACGACGTCGCCCCGGACGGCAGCCGGACACTCGTGAACCGGCTGGTCTCCCCGGTGCGGGTGCCGGACGTCACGCGCTCGTTCACCGTGCAGCTGCCGGGCATCGTCCACCGGTACGAAGCGGGCCACCGGCTGGAGTTCGTGATCGCGGCCAGCGACAGCGCGTACGCGGGCAACCGGGGGATCAAGCCGGTCACGGTGGTCAGCGCCCCGGAGGACACCGGTGTGCTGGAGCTCCCGGTGGTCGGCGGCTAGAGCATCGCGCAAGGGACCGGGCCGGCCGTGGGCCGGCCCGGTCCCTCACGCACGTGCGGCGCCGACCACCCGCAGGTACGCCTGCGCGGAGTCACGCGTGCGGATCTCGACGGGCAGCAGGACGTGCCGCACCTCGTGCGGACCGTCCGGGTTCCGGATGCGCCGGGCGAGCATCTCCATGGCCCGGCGGCCCATCTCCCCGGAGGGGAGCCGGGCGGCGGCGACCGTCAGCGGAAGCAGGTCGAAGGGACCGGCGTCGTCCATGCCGGCCAGCTCGATCTGACCGGGCACCTCCAGGCCGAGGACGGACAGGTCCCGGGCGGCGTGCTCCAGGGTGTGGCCGTTGGCGCAGAGCAGCACGGTGGGCGGCTCCGGGCGGTCGAGGAAGGCTGTGAGCATCGCCAGCCGACGGTCGTCGGGGAGCCGGTGATAGGTCGTCAGGGCGGTGAGCTCCGGCGAGACCCGGATGCCGTGCTTCCGCAGCGCCTGGACGTGGCCGGTGAGCCGCTCCGTCACGCTGGTGACGTCGGTCTCGTCCCAGAGCGTGGCGATCCGGCGGTGGCCGCGTTCGATGAGGTGCTCGGTCAGCTCGAACCCCACCGCGTAGTTGTCGAAGACGACGGCGTCGCTCGGGGACTCGGGGTGGTAGCGGTCGATCATGACGACGGGAACGCCGCACCGCGCGAGCTCGGCCAGCGCCGGTGAGTCCGCACCGCTGTCGACGGGGTAGAGCACGACCCCGCCGGTCCCCGTCTCCAGGGCCAGCCGCAGGACCTGTTCCTCCGCCTGCTTCGAGCCCTTGGAGTTCGACAGGAACATCCGCAGACCCTCCTCGCCGCACACCGACTCGATGCCGTCGACGATCGCCGACTGGTGCGCGCCGCGTCCGTGCATCACACAGGCGACCGAGCGCTCCCGCGCCCCGGCACCGGGGCCGGCCGGCGGTGAGCCGCGCTCGGCCACGAACGTTCCGCGCCCCCGCTGCCGGATCAGATAGCCCTCGACGACGAGTTCGTTGAGGGCCCGCACCGCGGTCGTGGAGCTGACGCCGAACCTCTCGCAGACCTCACGCTGACTGATGAACGGCTGGTCGGCCTCGTAGGCGCCCCGGTCGATGTCCGCGACAAGATCCCGCTTCACCATCCGGTAGAGCGGTTCCTGGCCGGTGCCGTCCCGCTCGGCCTCGGTCATGCTGCCCCCCATCGCTCACCACACCATTTCCTGACGCGTTAACGCGCTAAGGGTAACTCCGGGCGCCTTCCGAGCGGAAGACACCTCTTGGTCATGTCAGCCCGTGTGGTGGGCGGGAACGAAGAACGAGACTCATGGTGTGTTAACTGCATGAACTCCGGCCCGGATTCAGGGAGGTTGGCCTAAGTCTCTTTACGCGTTAACGCGCTATTGCTAGCTTCTGCTCAGCCCGAGCCGCGGCCATGAAAGCCATGGGAGCCATGATGACCGAACCAGCGCACAGACCAGTCCGCAGGCGGACCGGCAGCCGCCGGACGGGACCCGCCGCCGTCGGAGCGACCCTGCTCATGGTCGTCTCCCTCGCCGCCTGCGGGAGCGTCGGCGGGGAGGGAGGCAGCACGGACGGCAGGACGGAGATCACCGTCGCCGGCATGCCGCCGACCACGCTGCCGGCCGGCCGGAAGGACTTCCTCGCCCAGGTCAAGGCCTTCGAGAAGGCCAACCCGGGCATCAGGATCAAACCGACCGACGCGCTGTGGGACGCCAAGACCTTTCCCGCGCGCCTCGCCTCCGGCCAGTTGGAGACGGTGTTCCGGGTGCCGCTCACCTACCCGCCGGACATGATCGAACGTCACCGGATCGCCGATCTCAGCAAGGAGATCAAGGCACTTCCGCACGGCACGGAGTTCGACAAGCGACTGCTCGCCCCGGTCACGGACTCCGACGGGAAGGTGTACGGGATACCCACCGAGGTGTACTCCGTCGGCCTGGTCTACAACCGCGAGCTGTTCAGCAAGGCCGGACTCGACCCCGACAAGCCGCCCGCCACCTGGGACGAGTTGCGCACCGCCGCCAGAACCATCACGGACCGGACCGGTGTCCCCGGCTTCGGCATGCACACCACCGACAACACCGGCGGCTGGATGCTGACCACCATGACGTACTCCTACGGCGGCCGGATGGAGAAGGAGGTGGACGGCAGACAGGTCACGGCCTTCCGGGACGGCCCGACCGGCAGGGCCCTCGCCCTGCTGAAGGCCATGCGGTGGGACGACGGATCGATGGGCAGGCAACAGCTGCGCGGCACCGACGACCTGACCCGCGACTTCGCCGGCGGCAAGGTCGCCATGCTGCTGGGTTCCCCCAGCACCTACGGAGCCTATGCCGCCAAGTTCCGCGGCAGGCCCGACGTCTACGGACAGGCCCCGCTTCCCTCGGAAGGCGAGAAGTCCACCCTGCTCGGCGGCGGCGTAGCCGTCGTCTCGCCGAAGGCGGACCGGGCGCAGCGCAGCGCCGCCGCGAAGTGGATCGACTTCTTCTATCTGAGGCCCAAGTACGATCCCGCGCTGGCCGCCGAGCGCACCGCGCAGGTCGCCGCCGACAAGAACCCCGCCGGTGTCCCCGGCCTCCCCTTCTACGACGCGAAGGTCTCCGGCCCGGCCACGGCGGCCGAACGCAAGCACTCCAACGTGCCGCTGAAGAACTTCACCCCGTACCTCAACAGCCTCGCCACCACCCGGTACGTCGTCGAACCACCCGTCGCCGCCCAGGAGTTGTACGCGGCTCTGGACAGCGCCGTGCAGGCCGTACTGACCCGGGAGAGCGCCGACCCGGACACGGAACTGGCGAAGGCGGACCGCAGGATCGGCCCGGCCCTCGAACGGTCGCAGCGGTGACACCGACGCGATGAACGGCCCGGCACCCCAGTTGGCTCCAGGAGAGGGAACCCCACAATGTCCGGAGCACCACCGAGAAAACCGCTCACCCGGCTGCGCCGCACACTCACGGCGTTCGCCGTCGCGGCTCTGGCCGCAACCCTGATCCAGGCACCCGCCGCCGCACCGGCCCACGCCCTGGCCGCCCGGGCCACCGCGGTGCTCGGCGCGCAGCCCACGTACGAGGGCATCGAACGGGCCTGGCCCGGCGACCGGGACAAGGACCCCGCTCACGCGGTGCGCGAAAAGGCGGGACGAAGCTGCTGGACGATGTCGGGCGACCCGTACAACCGGTACCTGTACGTCGATGTGGCGGCCGGTGCCGTCCCCGCCGGGGCGAAGCGGGCCGTGGTCACGGTCGACTACTTCGACGCGGGCGCGGTCGGCATGAACCTCCAGTACGACTCGCGGTCCAGCGCCTTCACCGGGGCGACCGGCCTGGCGCTGAAGGGCACCGGAACCTGGCGGAGCCACCAGTTCGAGCTGGGTGACATCCGGTTCGCCGACCGGGCCAACGGGGCCGACTTCCGGCTCGATGTGCAGGCGACGGCCGAGAACATGCCACCGGTCTGCTTCAGCCGGATATCCGTCGAATTCACCGATGCCCCGCTGCTCGACATCACCTCGCGCCGCCTGCTGTTCACCCAGGGCGCGGACCAGGGCCCGATCACCTTCGCCTCCGCGGCCGGCCGGATCGGCTGGACCGTCGGAGACCCGAACGGGGTACCGCTGAAGTCCGGCACGGCACAGGTCACCGACGGCCGGGCCGCCCTCGACATCAAGGACCTCGGCCCCGGCTACTACACGCTCACCGCCACCGCCGACTCCGGCGCCCCGGTGACGCGGACGACCTCGTTCGGCGTGGTCGCCCCGCTGCCCGCCAAGGACCCGTACTACGCCGTGGCCATGCACTACGGCTGGCAGCCCGGATGGGAGGACGCGCTGATCGACTCCGCCGCCACCGTGGGCTGGAGCGAGGTCAGATCCGACGTCAACTGGGCGATGGAGAAGCAGAAGGGCGTCTACGACTTCGGCTCCTACCCCCTCGACGCGGGACTGAAGAACGCGGCGAAGCGCGGCATCAGGACCATGCCGATCCTCGGATACCGCAACCCGCTCTACGACGGCGGCAAGACACCCAGCACGCCGGAGGGCCTGGCCGCCTTCGCCAGGTTCGGCGCGGCGGCGGCCGCCGCCTACGCCCCGTACACCAATGACTTCTCCGTCTACAACGAGTACAACTCGACCGGCTTCAACGACGGCGCCTGCGGCATCACCGCCAAGTGCTACTACGACATGGTCAAGGCGGTGAAACAGGCCATGCCGGACGCCAATCTGGTGGGCCCCACCTCGGCCGGCACCCAACTCGCCTGGCACGACGACTTCATCGCCCGTGGCGGCCTGGACCACCTCGACACCTTCAGCGTCAACTACTACAGCAGCACCGGCGACAGCCCCAGCACGCCTCCGGAGGAGATCAAGGCCCTCGGGGAGTTCACCCAGTTGGTGAAGAAGGTCGAGGCGCGCAAGAAGATGCCGGTCTGGGTCACCGAGAACGGCTGGCCCACACACACCGCGGGCTGGACCGAGGCCCAGCAGGCCGACTACCTGATCCGCGCCCAGACGCTGGCCCGCGCGGCCGGTGCCGACAAGTTCTTCTGGTACGACGTTCTCGACGACGGCGACAAGCCCGGCGAACGCGAGCACCGCTTCGGCCAGTTCCGCCGCGCCGGGGGCGGCGTCCAGGGGCTGGCCCCGAAGCCCTCCGCCGTCTCCAACGCGGTCCTCATCCGGCAGACCGCGGGCAAGCGGCTCGGCGCCCGGCAGGACGCCGGCGATCCGGCCGTCCACGTCTACCCGTACGGCACCACCACTCGTTCACTGTGGGCCACTTCGCCCAGAACGATCTCGGTCCGCACCGACCGGCCCCTTGCGCTCACCGACCAGTTCGGCAGGCGCAGCACGCTCACCCCGACGGCCGGGCGCATCACGCTCGGACTCGACGGCAGCCCGGTCTTCCTCGAAGGGCCGGTCACCGGTGTGGCGGTCACCGACTCGCCGCTCTCGCTGAGCACGGCCGCCCAGTCGGTCACCGGCGCCGACCTGAAGGTGACGGTCACCGCGGACCGCACCCGGGCGGGCGCACTGCCCCGCAGGCTGCCGGTCACCGTCGACGGTGTGCGCGGCACACTGACCACCAGGCCGGGCACGAAGACCTCGCTCACGCTCACCGTCCCGGCCACCGGGCAGACCGGCGTACGCGATGTCGACGCGTCCGTCGGCCGGCCGGCCCGGCTGCGCACCACCACGAAGGTCGTCGATCCGTACACCGTGACCGGCCGGCCCGACATCCGCAGGAACGGCGCAGGGCTCACCGTGCGGCTCACCAACAACGACCCGGAACGGGCACTGGCGCCCGCACCGGTCGGCTGGCGGGTCGGATCCTGGACGGGCACGGTCGCGGACCCGGGTCCCGTCCCCGCGGGGAAGTCCTCCGAGTGGACGGTCGAACTCCCCGCCGACGCCCAGCAGTTCACCTCCTACGCCTACTCCGTCACGACCGGCGACGCCACCGACTCGGGCTCGCTCAGCTTCAGCCCCGTCGAACCGGCGGCCGGCACCACCCTCGCCCCGGTCGACCTCGGCTCCCGGGGGGAGTGGGCGAGTCTGCGGGGCGGCACCAGGAGCGGACCCGACGATCTCTCCGGGACGATCCGCTACACCCACACCGACAAGGACCTGATCCTGGACGCGGTCATCAAGGACGACGTCCACAACGCCGGCCGGACGGACCCCTCGGCGGCCTGGCAGGTCGACTCCCTTCAGTACGACCTCTACTCGGGCTTCCCCGGCACGACCGACGGCAACCGGGTCGAGGTCGGCGCGGCGCTGCTGCCGAGCGGCCCCGTCGCGTACACCTGGACCCCGCCGCCGGGGCAGCAGGCGGGGCCGACACCGGGCGCGGACGTCTCCGTCGTGCGCGACGGGACGGCCGGGACCACCACCTACCGGCTGGCGGTGCCCTGGACCTCGCTCGGCTTCGACCGGGCGCCCACCGGGACGTTCGGACTGTCCTTCCTCGTCAACGACGCCGACGCGGGCACCGCCACCGACGCCCGGGACGGCTACCTCCAATGGGGCGCCGGCGTGGGGGCCGCGCCCAAGAACCCCGCGCGGTTCCGGTCCGTGAGGCTGGTGCGATGACCATCCTCCTCAGCGGCGCCCACCTGCCCTACCCGCACACCAACGGATTCCACGCCGACGGCGAACGACTCGTACTGACCAGGTACTCCCCGACCACCGGGGCCCTCGGACTCACCAGCGTCCGCTGGCGCGACGGGGAACGAACCGCACGGGACCTGTACGAGGCGGAGCCCGGCACCACGGGGCCGGAGCAACTGCTCTGGCCCGATGTGGCCCTGGCCGCCGAACGCGTCGCCTGGGTCCGCAACGGCGCCGTCCACGTTCTCGACCTGGACTCCCGGGCGGCCCCCGAGCGGCTGTACGCGGCCGCCCCCGGGCACACCCTGCAGAACCTGTGCTCCCTCACGGCGGCGGGCGACCGGGTGGTGGTGATGGAACAGCCCGAGGACCGGGACGCGCCGGTGACCTGCCTGGAGATCTCCGTGTCCACCGGGAGGGCCGACGAGCTGTTCACCAAGGACTGGTTCGCCAACCACCCCGCCCACAGCCCGTACGACGAGTCGTGGCTGACGTTCGCCCATGAGGGCCCCTCCCGGGAGATCCCGGACCGCATCTGGGCCCGGCACCCCGTACGGGCCCCGGAGGGCCGCTGCGTCTTCGACCAGGCGGCGGAAGGGGGAACGCTCGCCGTGGGCCACGAACGCTGGATGTTCCACGACCTGGGCGCCCTGGTGTGCGCGTACGGCGAGAGCGAGGCGGGCCCGCGCGGCCTGTACGCACTCCACCCGGACGGCCGCCCGGCCCGCCTGGTCAGCGCGGGCGAACGCGACTGGCACTGCGACATCAGCCGCGACGGACGCCGGGCCGTCGTCGACACGTCCGGGCCGCTGGGCGCCCCGGGCCGGGGCTGGCAGAACGCCGGACAGGTCTCCGACGTGGTGCTCGTCGACATGGCCACCGGCGCCCGGACTCTCCTGGCCCGGACGGCGGCCGACCGGCACCCGAGGCACCCGCACCCGGTGTTCACGCCGGACGGCACCGCCGTCCTCCACAACCACGGCGACCCGTCGACCGGCGAGGTCGCGGTGGCCCGGGTGCCGCTGCCCGGGGAGGATTCCAGCCGCT
>NZ_ML123050.1:0-1562 GCF_003846175.1 Streptomyces sp. ADI95-17
GGGAATCGGGAGACCGGCCGCACGGAGGTGATGCCGGCGGCTTTCTCCTCGCTGCCCTGCCCGGCCCGGGAAGACTGGTTCCATGATGATTGGCACACGCGCTGCACCTTGCGACCCTGATGGAAAATGCCGACCGGCCACAAGGCGCCATCGGCTCTGGCGGGAACAGATCTCCCGGAGCGACGACTGACTGGACACCGAGGCCGCTTCGGACATCTGCTGGGACATCCTGCAGCACCCGGACCCGCAGATCGGCGACTGCCGAAGCCACCCTTACTTCGAGTCGGCCGGCTGTTGACCCTCGACTTGGTGGAGGGCTCAGAGTGCTGGGTGTGGAGAGCGAGATGCGCAGTATTGGTGAGATGGCCCGGGACAGTGGACTGAGCGTGAGCGCTCTGCGGTTCTACGACGGTGCTGGCGTGCTGGTCCCGGCCTGGGTGGATCCGGTGAGCGGCTACCGCTGGTACGGCCCCGAGCAGCTTGAGGAGTCCCAGTTGCTGGCCCGGCTGCGCCGGGCTGGTATGCCGTTGGCAGACATTCGGCTGGTACTGGCCGGATGGTCCGGTGCGGACACCGACCTGGTGCGGAAGCTGCTCCAGGCGCATCTGCGCCGTCTCGAACTCGGGCTGTCCGATGCCCGCAATGAGTTCTCCACGATCCGAGCGCTACTCGAATGCAGGGAGAACCCCATGACTTCGCTCCGCACCACGACCGTCCGGTCGGCTGTCTTCGCACCTGAGCTGGCCGCCGCGCTGGACGCGGTCCGCTTCGCCGCCAGCACCGACCCCGAGCTGCCGATGCTTAGCGGTGTCCTGTTCGACATCGAGGGCGACGAGCTCCGTGTCGTGGCCACCGACCGGTACCGGATGGCTGTCGCACAGGCCGCTACCACCGGGCATGGCGGGCCCCGTGTGCAGATCATCGTGCCGGCCCCGCTCGCCGACGCGATGCGGGCGCTGCTGAGTGACGACGCATCCGTTCAGCTCACTGTGGATGGTGACCGCGTGGCCTTGGAGACGGGGGACCGTCAGGCGGCTGGCCAGTGCCTCGATCACGACTTTCCTGATTACCGTCGCCTCGTCCGCCTGCCAGCAGGGCGCCGTGCCCTTGTCGATGTCCCGGCTTTCCGGGAGACGGTGGAAACTGGCCCCGTCCGTGCAAGCGAGGTGCGCGAGCAGGACGGCGTGCCCTGTGATCTCAGCGTGCTTAAGGTGGCGGCCGACGGCGTGGTGACCGTCTGCGAAGACGGTGACGACGATCAGGACCACATCGCCGTCAACCGCGAGTTCCTACTGCATGCACTCGCCGCCGGAGCCCGGGACCAACTGATTCTGGAGTTCGGCGCCCCTACAGCGCCCCTGGCGATCCGCCGGACCGACACCGAGGACACCTTTTCGATACTGATGCCTGTCCGCCTGGAGAACTGACCACTGGGGCAGGCGCTCCGCCGGTCTCCCTCGGAGCAGACAGTGCCCTCCTGCTGGTCCGTTCGTTGACCAGGCCATGGAAGAACGTTGGGTAGGAGGCCCGGCCGATGCCCTGGAGGTGGCCGGACACGGCCC
>NZ_ML123050.1:2981-23555 GCF_003846175.1 Streptomyces sp. ADI95-17
TCACGAACAGCTACTGAGGTGGCGGACCGGTCGCGAAGGCCGAGTCCTGGGATTAGGTCGCTGCGTGGCCCGCATGGAGCTCGTGGACAGAAGGAAAGAGCACGACGGAGGAGAACGTCTTGATCTACTGCGGCATCGACTGGGCCGAGCGCACGCATGACGTCGCCCTGGTCGACGACAGCGGTCAACTGCTCGCCAAGCGGCACATCACCGACGACGCTGCCGGCTATAGGATCCTGCTGGATCTGCTGGCTGAGTACGGTGACACCGAGGACAACCCGATCCCAGTCGCAATCGAAACCTCCCGTGGTCTGCTGGTCGCAGTGCTACGGACGGGCAAGCGCAAAATATTCGCGATCAATCCGATGGCCGCCGCCCGCTACCGCGACCGCCACTCCGTCTCTCGCAAGAAATCCGACCCCGGCGATGCCCTGGTCCTGGCGAACATCCTGCGTACCGACATGCATGCTCACAGGCCGCTGCCACAGGACAGTGAGCTGGCCCGCGCCATCACGGTCCTCGCCCGGGCCCAGCAGGACCCCGTCTGGAACCGCCAGCAGATAGCCAACCAGCTCCGCTCCCTGCTGCGGGAGTACTACCCTGCGGCCCTGGCCGCCGTCGAGTCGTGGAAGAGGGGTCTATGCCGTCCCGAGGCTCGCGCACTTCTCCGTCTCGCTTCGACTCCGACACAAGCCGTAAAGCTGACCCGCACGCAGCTGCAGGCCGCCCTCAGGCGAGCCGGCCGTCAACGTGGCATCGCTGAAGAAGCTGACCGGCTCCGTGGCATTCTCCGAGCCGAGTGGGCTCATCAACCCCACCTCGTCGAAGTCGCCCTCGGCAGGCAGATGCTTGCCCTACTGCTTCAGCTGGAAGCCGCTTGCAAAGCTGCCGACGACCTCGAAGAAGCAGTGGCCGAAGCGTTCCCTCGCCACCCAGATGCTGAAGTCATCCTCAGCTTCCCCGGCCTCGGCGTTCAGCTCGGCGCCCGGGTCCTGGCCGAGATCGGAGACGACCGCCGACGCTTCGCAGACGCTCGTGGTCTGAAGGCTTACGCCGGTGCCTCACCGATCACCCGCGCCTCAGGCAAGAAGTCGAGCGTCACCCGACGGTGGGTGAAAAACGACCGGCTGAACCATGTCGGCTACCTCTGGGCCTTCTCCGCCCCCAACGCCTCACCAGGTGCCAAACGCCACTACCGCAGGCGCCGTGACGAGCATGGCGACTGGCACGCGTCCGCCCAGCGCAACCTGTTCAACCGCATGATCGGGCAGCTCTACCACTGCCTTCAGCACGGCCAGCTCTTCGACGAGGCCGTCGCCTTCCCCGCAGCAGCAGCCGAGGCTCTCGCGGCATGAAGTCCATCAGCCGTCGACCGCGCGGGACCAGCGCTCCTGGATGGCTACCTGCTTCCGCTCAAGCTCGGCATCCATCACCCGGCTGGTGGCCGTCCCCGGAATCGTGAGCGACCGCCCACGAACCCTGACGATCCGCAGATCACACCAAACTCTGCTCCGGATCACCCTCCGCCGCGTCTCGATACCGGCGACCTCCCTCCAAGGGATGACTCGCCTGCTGACGAAGGTGTGGAACTCCAATCCCCTTGCGGTCAAGAGGACCCTGCCATAGATCAGATTGCCGGCGCCCACGAACGCGACCACAGCGAGAACTCCAAGGCCACCCACAAACCACCATTTGCTCGGCTCATGCGTGGTCAGGATCATCGCCACCATCACACCAGTGAGGGCCAGCGTCACGAGGCCGTTCTGCCACCAGGCTCTCTGGCGGTCATCAGAGTTGAAGCCGATCCACACGTCAGGCATGTCCATGATGCTATCGACGTCCATTCGAATGATGACCGGCCTGGCTTGACGATTTATGTACCTGAGGTGTCTACCGTGGCTTCCTCGCCGAACTACTGATGACCGAGTGCGACGACCGGGCCCGTCGGCGCTCGGAACGACGGATCAAAGCAGCGGGCTTCCCGCGGGAGAAGTCGCTTCGGGCCTTCGACTTCGACGCCAACCCGAACATCGACGCGGCGACCATCCATACCCTCGCCAGCTGCGAATGGATCAAGAAGAGCCAGCCTGTGGGGCTCGAAAAGTCATCGGCGCAGGTCAAGCGGCGTACCGGTACTCGTTGATAGCACCGCCGAGGATGCGGGTGCGCAGGAGTCTTCGGCCGTCGAGGCCGTGGACGGTGGCGGGCTGCCCGGAGGCGTGAGGGGGCCGTTGATCTCGGGCCCGGTGAGGTCGATGCGTGTTGTAGTGCCGTTCGAAGTCGGCAAGGGCTTGCCGGGCGTGGGCCTCATTCATGAGCAAGAGGTGGTCGAGCGCCTCGCGGCGGACGGTGCCGATCACCCGCTCGCAGTGCGCATTCATCCGAGGCGCCCGTGGCGCGCTGAGCAGCACCTCCATGTCCTCGGCTTCGAAGACGGCGTCGAAGGACTGGTCGTACTTGGCGTCGCGGTCGCGCAGCACGAAGCGCAGGGACTCCATGCGCGTGTCGAGTTGGTCGGCGAGATTGCGGGCCTGCTGCGTCGCCCAGGCCCGGGTGGGGCGGGCGGTGACGCCGGTGATGTGCAGTTGGCGGGTGCCGTGTTCCGGGAAAGCCATGGCGTACAGGCGCTTTCCGAGCATGGTGTCCACGTGGAAGAAGTCGGCCGCGATGATCCCTTGGGCTTGGGTGGTCAGGAACTCGCGCCAGCTGGGGCCGGACCGGCGTGGAGCCGGGTCGATGCCCGCGGCGTTCAGGATCCCCCAGACCGTGGACGGTGCGATCGGATGGCCCAGCCGGGCCAGTTCGCCCTGGATCCTTCGGTGCCCCCACCGGGGATTCTCGCCGGCCAGGCGCAGCACCAGCTTCCTGAGCGCGGCCACAGTCGGGGGTCGGCCGGTACGGCTGCGGCGGGCGGAGTAGTCCCACTTCTTGGCGATCAGCTTGCGGTGCCAGGCCAGCACGGTGCCGGGGGTGACGGGGAAGACGCCGGCCCAGCGGCGCCGCGGTATCAGCGAGGACAGCGCGGAGAACCAGAACCGGTCGGCCGACTCGTAGCGGACCGGGCCCTTGAGCTGACGGCGCAGGACAGTGTTCTCATGCCTCAGCACCAACAACTCGGCGTCCTTGGCAGTGTCCCGGCGCAGCAGGACAGCCGGTATGGACAGCATCGTGCGAGCAGCACGGTACAACAGCGACACGATCATCCGGACTGGGTCCCAGCCACCACCGACAACCATGGACACCGCTACTCACCTGCAGCGATGACTTTACGAGTCCCACACCGTCTCATAGGAGACGAGCACGCCGCGCTCGAGCATCAACTCCTCGACCTCGCGGAACGACAGCGGGAAGCGGAAGTACAGCCACACGCAGTGGGAGATGATCTCCACCGGGTACCGGTGCCCCTTGTACGACGGCGGCGCGGACGACACGAGTGAACCCCTCCCCAGCACGATCAACTCCAAGATCATCCCAGGCCGGTCAACTAACGTGACAACGCCTGACCGCGCGCTGGTCGCGGACTTCCTCGGCAGTCCCGAAGTGGACGGAGGCGGGGGTGTGCCAGCCGATACCCGAGTGCCGGTGCTCATGGTTGTAATACGCGATGAACGCGTCGAACCACTCGCGGGCGTGGGCCAGCGAATCGAACCGTTCGGGATAGTCCGACATGTACTTCGTGGTCTTGAACTGGGCCTCGCTGCAAGGGTTGTCGTTGGAGACCTTCGGCCTCGAGTGCGACCGCGTCACCCCCAGATCGATCAATAGTTGGGAGACCTTCTTCGACGTCATCGAGGTGCCGCGATCCGCGTGCACGGTCTGGGGCACGATGCCGTTGCGGGCGATGGTCTCGCGGATCAACTCCTCTGCCCGCAGCGCCGACTCGGCTCGCTCGACGGTGTGCCCGACGATGTAGCGGCTGAAGATGTCGATGATCACGTAGGCGTGATACCAGGGGCCCTTGACCGGTCCGGCAGCCTTGGTGATGTCCCAGGTGAACACCTGCGAGGGCCCCGTGGCGACCAGCTCGGGCACCGCCTTGGCAGGATTGGTGGCCTGCCGTCGGCGTTCACCGGACCGATCCTGCTCGCGCAGGATCCGGTACATCGTCGAGACGGAGCAGTGATAGCGCCCGGCATCCAGCTCGCGGGCCCAGATCTGCGCGGGCGCCAGCTCGGCGTACTCGTCGCCGTTCATCAACTCAAGTACCGCAGCCCGCTCTTCGGCCGTCAGGGCCGATGGCTGCACCTGCGGGGCACGTGCTCTGCGTGGTGGTGCCGGCCGGAGCCGACGGTAGTGCGTGGCGCGGGAGCGGCCGGTCAGCCGGCAGGCGGCCAGGATGCCCAGCTGAGCCTCGACGCCGGTGAACGCCTCGTCCACGACAGGGCCGGCGGCAGGCTTCAGTCCGCGCTCTCGGAGATCATTTCCAAGAGCGCGGAAGCTTTTCCCATCACCTCGAGTGCGGCCTTGTTCCGTGCCAGGTCCCTCTGCAACCGCTCCACCTGCTGCCGCAGCTTTTCGTTCTCCACCTCCGCGGCGGACTTCTTCGCACGGGCCGGGCTGGTCCGGCGGTCGACCAGGTTTTCCAGGGCCCCGGCATCCCGGGCGGCCCGCCACTCCTTGACATGCGAGTGGTAGAGCCGTTCCCGGCGCAGGACTGCACCCTTCCCGTTCCTGGGCGCGGAGTCGTACTCGGCGACGATCCGCAGTTTGTACTCCGAGGTGAAAGCGCGGCGCTTCGGCCTCGGCGCTGGGTCGGACCCGACGGGCTCTGTGCTGGGCATAAGGGACGGTTCTCCTGTCGTGCCCTCTCAGGCTAACCCGGCAGAACGGGATGTCTCACCCAAGGCTGACAGAGAGGGGAGCCGAAGCGCGACAGTTGACACAAAGGCACGCTTGTTGTCACCGGGACCGCGACTTCGGGCGAGGTGACAGCCAGCTGTGGTCGGCGAGAGCCCGGACCTGCGTAGCCAGTGACGTTGCATGAAACGCGTGACGTGGCCGAGCGGAACACCACTTGTATGGAAGGGCGGAGGACTCTGACGGGCCGGTAGGCACATGGGGGCATCGCGCCTGCAGCCCTGGGCCCTGGCACTATCGTTTTCTGCTGGCCACGGACTGAGCGGCTCGACCGAGAAGCTGACGACACCGAACTGTGGCAGCTGGGGGGGGATGGGCATGGGGGACAGCGGGATGACAGAAGTACGCCGGGAGCATCCGTGTGCCGAGCGGCTGACGGAAGGACTGACCGTCGCCGTGGCGTTGGGCCTCTCGTTCTCCCTGCTGGTCGGCCCGGCAGTGGTCTTCGGTACGACCGCCTGGCATCTGATCACCGACACCGGCACCACCGCGTTCAGCCGGTTCTTGGTGCCGGTGATCTTCCTGGCCCTCGTGGCCTGCCGCTCGTGTTGGCCCGAGCGGTGTTCCGCTCGGGCCGGCACAAGGGCAAGAAGCGACTGACGGCGGCGGTGCTGGCGCTGCTCGGCGGGTCCATCGTGCCCTTCGCGGCTCTGTGCCTGATCTTCGTGTACGCGGACTGACCTCCGGCTACGACGGGCCCGTCCGACGTGTGCGAGAACGGGCGACACCGCGGCCGGGCCGGACACCCCTGGCCGCTGACCCAATTGCTGACCCGCCCGGCATGGCCGGGGTCAGGCGCCGAGGCGGCAGGAGCGCCAGCGGTGGCCGGTGCGGCTGATCAGTCCGCGGGCTTCGAGGCGGCCGAGTTGGTAGGCGACGGAGCTGGTGCTGGACAGGCCGACCTTCTCGCCGATCTGCCGGACGGACGGGCTCTCGCCGGTCTCGGCGATCCAGTCCCGGATCGTCGCCAGTTTTCCGAGCAGCCGCGAGTCCGTATTGCGTCTGAGCTGGGTGGATGCGTCGCGGTCATGTCCGGGACGCATCCCTCGGGGGTCAGCTTTCCAAGTCCGCCGAAGCGGTCCCAGAAATGAACCCGCGCGCGAGGTGGCCTTCGACGGCCGCCTCGTGCGCGGGTTCATGGGCATCGTGAGGTGTTACTCGACGGCGACGCTGTCGTCGGCGCCGCAGCGGTCACACAGGATCCACCTCGAAGCTCTCGACCACCAGTACCAGTTCCTCGATGGCGACCTCCGTGGCGGTGCCGCTGAGCGACGGTGCCGAGTACTGCTTGGGCCAGGCGTTGGTGAACTTCCACCGCAACGCCGGCTTGCCCGCTTCGTCGTTGAGCACGATGTGGCCGGTGCGGCGAACGCGTCATCCACGGCCGACGCCCGCCGACCGTCGCAGCGGCGAGGCGGTCGGCGGGCGTCGGCGGCCCGGTCTGCGTCCCGCTCACTCCCCCGATCGCGCGACGACCGCCGCCCCGGCGGGCTCCTTGACCGGCGACGGAGGGAGCAGCCCGTCCGCCACCGCGTCGTCCGCGTCGGACTTCGGCTCCTTGAGGGTGAAGGTAAGCACCAGACCCACCAGATAGACGGAGGCGATCACCCAGACGGTGCCCTCGATGCCGATCGGGCCGACCAGTCCGGCCACGGCCGAGCCGACGAACTGGCTGAGGCCGGCGCCCAGATTGAGGATGGCGACCGCGCTGGCGATATGACGGGGCGCGAGCAGCGGCATGATCGCGGAGAGCGGTACGAACGCCCCGAGGGCCAGCCCGTAGACGACGGCGACGGCGAGCGTGATGCCGAAGCTGGGGCCGACCGCCTCGGGCACGTAGTAGAGCGCGAGCACGGTCACGAAACAGCCGAGCCCGCCCACCCAGGCGACGGTGTTGACGCCGCCGATCCAGTCCGCGACGTAGCCGGAGAGGAGGTTGGCCACGACATTGGCCAGCAGCATCGTGCCCCAGATGGTCTGCCACTGCGCCGTGGAGAAGCCGACCTCGTTGACCATATGGGTCGTCAGGAAGACCACGAAGGCGTAGAAGGACAGGGTGTTGATCAGTCGGACCACGCCTCCGACGCCCACGCGGGGGTGCGTCTTGACGATGGTGAGCGCCTTGACCATCTGGGACATGGATTCCTTCATCGATGCCGGAGGCCCCTTGGTGACCCGGGCCCGGACGAGGAAGAGCACCAGCGCGCCGCCGGTGGCGACGAAGGCGAGGGAGAGCCAGAGGGTGGCCATCTCGCCGATGACGGGGATGACCGCGCCCGCGAAGTAGGAGCTGATGACGCCGAGTCCGGCGGTGGAGGCGAACCAGTACCAGCTGACGGCCCGGCTGAGTTTCTCGCTCGGGGTCTCCATGGCGATCCAGACCAGGAAGCCGTAGGCGAAGAAGGGGTAGCCCAGGCCCCGGATGCCGAACGTCAGCAGCATCAGCGGGTAGTTTCCGGCGGCCACGCCGACGGTCAGGAAGAGGACCTCGAAGACGCCCCAGATCCCCAGGCCCAGCAGCATCACCCGACGGGGGCCCCAGGCTTCTGCGAGCGCGCCGGAGAGCCAGGCGGCGATGGCGACCACGAAGCCGTAGATGCTCCACAGCAGGGCGACCTCGCTGCCGGAGAGCCCGCGTGACTCCAGGTAGGGCGAGAGGAATCCGACTTCGATGCCGTCGCCGACCATGAAGAGCATGACGGCGAGGTAGCCGAAGGCGAGCGGGCGGACGATCCCCTGCCGTTCGAGCAGTCCGGGGCGGGGCACGGCGGCGTCGGCCGCGGTGTGAGGCGAGGTGGGCATGTGTCCTCCGGCGTACACAACAGACGCGTGAACATCTGATCAAAATTCGAACCAAAGTGCATGTAATATGAGTGGCGCCTCTGCGGGTGTCAACCCTTGGCCGGGGGCGCGTTCTCCGGTCCGCCGGGCCTTGACCGGCGGAGGGCGGCGAGGACAGGATCCGAACGGAGGATCAATGGAGAGAACAAATGGTCAGAAGCAACCGCCGCTGGGCAAGATCGCGCGGCTGTACTACGAGCATGGTCTGACCCACCAGGAGATCGCCGATCTCTGTGGGCTGTCCCGGATCAAGGTCACCCGTCTGCTGGCGGAGGCCCGCCTGGTCGGGATCGTCGAGATCACGGTGCACAGCGACGACCATTTGTTCGTGGGCCTGGAATCGGCCCTCGGACACGCCTATCCGCTCCGCCAGGCGTGGGTGGGCCCCGCGTTCGAGGACGAGGGCCGCGCGCTCCACTCCCTGGGGGCGGTGGCCGCCGACTGCGTCACCGCCTTCCTGACGAAGGGCACCACCGTCGCTGTGGGCCTGTCGGGGTCGGTCGCCGCGATCCCCGGGCATCTGCGGGAGGCGACCGGGCTGGATCTGAGCATCGTCCCGCTCACCGGGAGCAAGGGCGGCGTCTCCCGCGCGGCCAGCCCCCATGAGCTGGCCCTCTCCTTCGCCGCCGCCGTGGACGGGCGGGCCTACCACCTGCCCGCTCCGCTGCTCGCGCGCAACGCGCAGGCCGCACGGGTGTGGCGGGAGGACCCGGCGGTCCAGGAAACGCTGGAGCGGGCCGTATCGGCGGATGTGCTGATCGCCGGAATCGGCGGCACCGCCGCCGACGCCGGACTGCTCGTCCAGGGTCTGAGCGCCGCGGAACTCGCGGGCATCCGGAAGCGGGGCGCGGTCGGCGACATCTCCGGGCGCTTTTTCGACGCGGACGGCGCCGCCGTGCCGGGCGAGGTGGACGAGCGGCTCATCGGGCCGAGCCTGGAGCAGTTGCGAGCGGTCCCCGTCCGCATCGGCGTGGCGCGCGGGGCCGACAAGCGGCGGGCCCTGGCGGTCGCGCTGCGCCACGGCCTGATCAATGTGCTGGTGACCGATGTCAGCACCGCCGAGGCGCTGCTGGCCGACGCCGACGCCCCCGAGGGGGCCCCTTCATGAGCCGCCGCCGGGAGTTCCGCGGCGACGCCCTCAGTGGCATCCGAGCGACGCTACGAAAGGACACAATGTGAAGCCTGTACAAACGCGCGATGAGCTGTGTGAGCAACTGGCCGAGGTCGGCCGGCTCGCCGTGGAGCGCGGACTGGTGCTCGCCAGCGGCGGGAATCTGTCGGCGCGGCTGCCCGGCTCCGACGAGTACGTGGTCACCGGCGCGGGGACCTGGCTGGACCGTCTGGAGGTCGCGGACTTCACCGTGATGAACCTCGCCGGGGAGCGGACCGGGGGCGCGGATCGGCCGTCCAGCGAGTGGAAGCTGCACCAGCGGACGTACCAGGTGCGGCCGGATGTGAACTGCGTGGTCCATCTGCACCCGCAGCACGCGGTGCTGCTCGACGCCGTCGGCGAGCCGATACGGCTGATCACCCTCGACCACGCCTACTACGTCCGCTCCATCGGCACGGTGCCGTACCACCCCAACGGGTCGGACGAACTCGCCGACGCCTCGGCCGAGCAGGCGCTGACGCACGACTGCGTCGTCCTGTCCCACCACGGCAGTTCCTCGCTGGGTGCGGATGTGGGTATGGCGTTCCGCCGCGCTATGAACCTGGAGGAGGCCGCCGTGGCGACCTATCGCGCGCTGACGCTGGGCAACGCGACCGCCGCTTTCCCGTCCTCGGCCCTGGCCGCGCTGCACCACGTGTGACCTCTGCTTCCTTCTCACCTCCGCACAGACTGTGGGCGGGCCCCGTCGGGGCCCGCCCACAGTCTGTGCGGAGGGGTGTTCAGGAGGCCAGTTCCCTCGCGTTGGCCACCGCGGCGGGCTCCGCACCCGTCGCCCAGGCCCGCAGCGCCCGTTCGGCGATGCGGGAGTGCTCGGTGACCACATCGTCGGACGCGCCGCCGATATGCGGGGTGAGGGTGACGTTGTCGAGCCGGAACAGCTCGTGGTCGGCGGGCGGCGGCTCGGTCCAGAAGACGTCAAGGCCCGCCCCGGCGATCCGCTTCTCCCTCAGGGCCGACAGCAGCGCCGTCTCGTCCACGACGGCGGCCCGCCCCGCGTTGACGACATAGGCGTCGGGACGCATCAGGGCGATCTCGGGCGCTCCGATCAGCCCCACCGTCGCGTCGTTGAGGGGCACATGAACGGTGATGACGTCGGAGCGGCGCATGAGTTCGTCCAGGGCGACGATCTCGGCGTCGACGCCTAGCGCGCCCGGCTCCAGATAGGGGTCGTAGACCAGGACGTCCATGCCGAACGCCAGCGCCCGGCGCAGCACCCGGCGGCCGATCGCGCCGCCGCCGACGATGCCCAGGGTCCGGCCGCCCAGACCGATCCCGCGGAACCGGGCGTACGGCTCGAAGACGTCGTCCGCCGTCCAGTTGCCCGCGCGCGTCCACCGCTCGGCGGCGCTGGTGTGACGGACGGTGGAGAGGATCAGGGTGAAGGCCAGGTCGGCGGTGATCTCCGCGTTGCGCGCCGGAGTGGTGGCCACCGGTATGCCCCGGCGGGTGCATGCGGCGAGATCGACGTTGACCGGGCTGGCCCGGCAGGTGACCACGAACTTCAGCGCCGGAGCGGCGTCCAGGGCCGCCTGGTCGACCCGGTCGACCTCACAGACCACCGCGTCGGCCGCCGCGAGCCGGTCGGCGAGCCGGGGCCGGGCGAGGGAGTCGCCCGCCATGGACGGCTCCACGGTCTCGATGTCGAAGAGATCGGCCAGCCGCGCGGCGGCGGCGGCATCGAACGGTGCGGTGATAAGCAGCCGCGGTCGCGGCGACGCACTGGTCACAGGGTTTCCCATCCATCGGCGTCATACGCCGACTCAGCCTTGTCAGAGGTGTCAGAGGTGTCAGAGAGGTCAGAGGTGCTGGAGGTGTTTGTGGCAGGGGAGACGGACGGCGGGGCCTCGGCCTCGGTCCGCAGTTCCCGCAGCGCGGGCCAGAGGGGTCGCAGCGCGTCCCGGGCGGCGGCGAACACCCGCGCCTGCTGGTCGTACGGTTCCCGGAGGGCGGGGTCGGGGCGGAAGGCGTCCGTGGGGCGGGCCAGCGCCGTGAGCGCTGCGTCGAGGTCCTCGGCCACCCCGCCGGTCACCATGGCGAGGGCGGCCACGCCCCGGGCTCCCAGCTCGGGCGCGGTGGAACGCACCACGGGCTCGCCGGTGACGTCGGCGAGCACCTGACAGAGCAGATCCGAGGAGGCCGAGCCGCCCGCGATCCGCAGCACCCGCCCGGGAACGGGCGCGCCGAGGCACTCGCGCAGGGTGAAGGCAATGCCCTCATAGACGGCGCGCAGCAGTTGCCCGGCCGTGGTGCGGACGCTCATCCCCACCCAGGACGCGGAGGCCGTGCTGTCGATGAAGGGGGCACGTTCCCCGCTGGGCGAGCCGTAGGGGAGATAGACGACACCGCCCGCGCCGGGGCCCGCGGTGCGCGCGACCTGCTCCACCTCGGGCCAGTCGCTGTCCTCCAGCCCGGTCACCCGGCGCACCCAGTCGAGGTTGGGCGCGCCCGTCATGGGGGCGAGGCAGGCGAGGGCCTGTCCGTCCAGGCCGGTCGCCAGGGTGATCTGGCCCTGGGCGCGGCGGTCCCGGCTGCCGCGGTGCACGGTAGCGGTGAACGCGGTGGTGCCCACGATGAGGTAGGCGTCGCCCGGCCGGACCGCCCCGAGGCCGACCCCGCCCGCGGCGGCGTCGACCAGACCGGCGGAGACCGGGACGCCGACCGGCAGACCGGTGGCGTCGGCGGCCTCGGCGGTGATGCGGCCCGCCGGGGACGCGGGGGGCAGCACCGGGGCAAGCAGCCGGCGGAAGCGCTGGTGCCCCAGCCCTTCGATCAGGGCGTCGGAGTATTTCCCGGCGGCCACGTCGAGATAGGTACGGGATGCCTCGGAGGCGTCGGTGGCGACCTCGCCCGTGAGCCGGAAGCGGATCCAGTCCTTGCAGTTGAGGTGGTGGGCGGCCTGTGCGAGCCGCTCGGGGTAGTCCGCCTCCAGCTGTTCCAGGAGCACCGGCAGCGCTCCGGGGAACAGGGACGAGCCGGTGACCTCGTGGACCAGCGCGCCCCGGCCGTCGGCCTCCCAGCGCGCGCCCCGGTCGGCGGCGGTGCCGTCCATCCAGATCCGCGCGGGGCCGCAGGGGCGGCCGTCGGCGTCCACGAGCCACGCGCCGTCGCCCTGTCCGGTGACCCCGACGGCGGCAATCTCGACGCTGTCGCCCGCCTGCCAGACCGCCGAGCGGACGGTGTCGCGGACGGCGGACCACACCTCGTCCATGTCCTGTTCGACCCTGTCGCCGTGGTGTGTCACCCCCAGCGGCGCGCGCGCCCAGCCGAGTTGCCTGCCGTCCCACGCGAGGACGACGGCCTTGACCGCGGTGGTGCCCGCGTCGATACCGACCACTGCCTGCCGAGCCACTGATGAACCTCCCGCAACCGCATTATGAACATTGGTTCATCGAACGATCTAAAGTGCAGCAAATTTAGGCGGACAGACTGCCGCAGTCAACCGCCCCCGCCCGGGCGGACCTGGCCGGCTCCTTTGGCATGTCCGGGCGGCGGCGCCGAGGCCCGGGCATGCCAAAGGACCCCGCCCGGGGGCGGGGTCCTCGCGTGCGGATCAGTTCAAGGGGCAGGGCGCTCGGGGCTGCCTCAGCCGTGGCGTCCGCGCTGCTGCCCGTACGCCACGGCCGACGAAGCCCCATGGGACGGGGCCGGGAGCCGCGGCCCGTGGGATCGGCGAAGCCCAGGGGCTCAAGGGAGCCCGTGGGACCAGGGGAGCCCCTCGGGATCGGTGGAGCCCTCGGGGTTAGCTTGACTCTGTCGGAGATCTTGGTGTTTCGCGGTGCGCCAGCATGATCAGTGGGCATGCTTGGTGCTGTTTCGAAGGCCGATGCAGCTGTCGCGGTGTCCGTTGTCTGTCCGTCCCCGTTCCGGTGAGCAGGTCCCATCCCTGACTCTGCAGGTCGCGCGGGCGAGTAATCCGGGCGGTACGACGGCGATGTGGGCAAGAGACCGGCTGGACGGGCTGTGGTGTGACGAGGACTTCGCGGGCTGGTACCCGCGTGACGGACGCCCCGACATCTCGCCTGCAGTTGGCCACCGTCTGTGTGCTGCAGTTCCCGCTCGGTCTGTCGGACTGTCAGGCAGCGGAAGCGGTACGCTGCCGCATCGATTTCAAGTACGCCCTGGCCATGGAGCTGGACGATCCCGGCTTCCACCACAGCGTGCTGGCCGACTTCCGCGAGCGCCTGGCCCAGGACGACCGCGCCGACCGTCTTCTCGATCTGGCACTCGCGCGCCTGAAGGAGGCCGGACTCGTGCGCGAGCGCACCACGCAGCGCACCGACTCCACCCACGCCCTGGCCGCGGTGCGCGACCTGACCCGGCTGAAACTGGTCACCGAGGCCGTCCGTGCCGTGCTGGAAGAAGTGGCCCGCACCGCTTCGCACCTGCTGACCGGCCTGGTCGACGAGGACTGGGAGCGCCGCTACGGCCGACCGGCCCGTCTGGGCAAGAACTGCACCCGGCCCAAGACCAGGATCCTCACCACCGGTGGGCGAAGCCGTGCTCGACCGGGGCCCGGACGGCTGCGAGGGCCTTGGTGGACAGTTTCTGGCCGCGGGTCAGGGGGCGGTTCCGGGCGGCCTTGCAGCCGGTGATCACTGCCGGGTCGGCGTCGGGATCACTGTCGTCAAGCCCGACGAACCCCAGGTCGGCGATGGCTCCGAGGCCCGCCGCCCGGAGCTTGGCGGTGAGCTGGTCGTGGCGGCAGGCGGTGATCTCCGAGGTTCGTCCGGGCCGGGCTGCGGAGACCCAGAGCAGTCGGCCGCGGTCGTCGGTGAGCGCGATCACGAGCAGGCCGTGGCATTTATGCTTGCCGGAGTAGTTCTTCCGGTTCTGTGCGCCGGTGCGTCGCCGGGTGCGGATCAGGGTCCCGTCCAGGAGGACGATCCCGCCGCCCTTTCGGGCGATCTTCTGCAGCGCGCGGTCCAGGCGTGGGGCGCGGGCGGCCAGCAGGCCAACGACTTCGCGGACCCACCGGGTGACGGTGGTGCGGTGTATTGCGTTGCCGCCGGCCAGGTCGCCCGGCCGCTGGTCACAGCGCAGGACTGCCAGCACGAGGGCGGCGATTTCCCCGGGGGAAGGGCCCGCCACCGTGAGCCGATCTTCTTCAGATGGCCGCGTATCAGGTCGGCGAGGTAGTTCAGGGTAGCGCTCGACAGCGGCAGGCGGGCGGTGTAGACAAGGCTGTCAGGGCCCTCGGTGCGAGGGTTGTTTTTCTTCACACCAAACTCAACTGCCGCCGGGGGTTCGCTGGTTACGTACCAGCGGCGTTCGCCCTGGCGCGGTTACCGGCGAGTGGTGTACTTGCCGTCGGGCCGTTTGTGCAGCCAGCCGCGGTCGGCGAGCTTGGTCAGCTTCGCACGCAGCGGCTCCAGCTTGCCGCGGACCGACGTCTCCAGGCCCAGCTTCTCACCAACAATGGCAACAAGATCTGGACCCAGGCCCGCCAGCTCCTGGAGCACGAGCACGCCCGCCTGCGAATCGGCCAGGTGTCCGTCCCCTACGGCATCTGCGTCGAACCGAGCAACGTCAAGACCGGCGGCCATGGCTGCCCGTTCCGGTTCCGCTGCGTCGGCTGCGACCACTTCCGCACTGACCCGTCGTACTTGCCGGAGCTGCGGACCTACCTGGACACCCTGCTGAGGGACCGCGAACGTCTCGCCGCGGCCTCGGACCTCGACGCCTGGGCCCGCGCCGAAGCGACGCCGTCCAACGAGGAGATCAAGCGCATCCGCACACTGATCCGCCGCGTCGAGACGGACCTCGACGGCCTCACCGACGACGAACGCGAGCAGATCAAGGACGCCACCCGGACCCTGCGCAAGTCCCGCACCGTCTCCCTGGGCATGCCCGGCATCCGTCCGCCTGAGCCGGACCTGCGGCTGGAGCGTGACGCGTGAGCGCATCACCGGACCACCTGACCCGAGCGCGGGCCGCTGACTCCGACCGACGACGAAACCGAGTGTTCAAGGCACTCGACCAACTGGCCTCCGCCGGCGAGGAGATCAGCGTTTCCTCGGTCGCCCGCGCCGCCGGCGTCCACCGCAGCCTGATTCACCGCCACGGTGACCTGCACGCAGCCGTCATCGCCCGCGCGGGCCAGCCCCCGCCCGGCACGGCTGCCGGAACGCAGGTCAGCCGCAAGTCGCTGCTGGCCGACGTCGCGAACCTCACGGCCCGCAACGGGAGACTGGCCGCGCACATCACCCGGCTCGAACGCCGCCTGTCCGAGGCTCTGGGCCAGACGGCTTGGGAAGCATCCGGCCTCGGCGCCCCGGCCGACACCGAGACGCTCACACGCCGCGCCACCGAGCTGGAACAGCAGATTCTCGACCTCCGCGGCGAACTTGCGGAACGGGACGAGGACCTCGAAGCCGCCCGCGCCGCGAACCGTGAGCTGATGGCCCAGATCAACGCCCCGCGCGCACGCTGACCGCACCAGCCCCGACGGGCTTTGGCTTCGTGAAGACAAAGTGGTGGCTGAACACAGGCACCTGCCTGGCTGGTTCTCGCGAAGTCCTGACTGAACTGACCGGCGCTCAGTACGGTGCGAACCATGGCGAAGCGAGGGGCAAAGCTCGACAAGTCCACCCCGCCGCAGACGGTAACGCTAAGCGGGCCCAGCCCGGACAGGACGCCATGCGCGGACTCTGTTGGACAGCGCGGAGGTGCAGCGGCGCCCGGAGCGTCCACCGATGGCTGCGCAAACTCTTGTGCCGGTGAGCACAGGGTGGCAGGGATGGCCGATGTGTGGGCTGTGCCCCGGGCAAGGCGAGCCGGAGAGAGCGGGCTGTCTAGCGGAAGGGTGTGAGCCGTGACAGATGCCGGAGTGCAGTGGCAGGTTGGAGCTCTGGAAGGGCTGCTGGGGGAAGTGAGGCTTCAGGCGTCACGTGGGGTCGGGCCTAACGTACGGAAGGTTCTCGAATGGCTGCGCCGGCAGACCGGCGTCCACGTCGCGCTGGTCACCGACGACGCGGGCACAATCGAGTCGTCCACGGCAGGCTTTCCCCACGAGGTGCTGGGGCCGCTCGCTCCGCTGCTGGTACGCATGTCCAGCGGGCAGCTGGCTGCAGCCGTGACCCAATCCGGTGCACTGCACGTGCGATGCGAGGCTCTCGGACCACACGAACCCCGTCCGGTCCTCGTGGTGGCCGGCCCCTCGAAGCCGGCCCCGAACGCGATCGCGCTGATCTCGCACACCGGCAGCGTCCTCACACTGCTGCGCCGCGCTGGGCGCACTGATCGCATCTGGCACGACTACCAGCACACGACACACCAGTTACGGTTCGCGGTGCTGTCCGCACTCCTGTCGGGGGAGCCGATACTGGCCCGGCGGATGACCACCGGCGCCATGCCGCCGCTGTTGGACGCCGACCGGCTGCGGCTCTACCTGCTGCAGTGCCCGCCAGCAGACCGCGACAAGATCGTCCGGACCTACCAGGACCCTTCCGGCTACCACGGCTCAGGCCTGATGGTGCAATGCCCGGTCTTCAAAAGCCACCTCATCTGCCTCCTCACGGACGACGAGGAACCAGACAGCCCTGGCGGCAAGTTACGTGGCCACGCCGAGACCCTGCACCGACTGGTACGCGACAACCCGCGCTACGCGATGGGTGTCAGCGGCGGCCACCCTCTTCACGCGGCGGCCGAGGCCTACAGCCAGGCAGCCCACGCCCTGGCCGCCGCCCCCACCGCACCCACCCGCGTGGCCTCCTACCACGGCCGGACTCCACTGGAAGGCGCCCTTCCCCACCAGGCCGCCCAGCAATGGGCCCGCACACTCCTGCGACCGCTGGACACAGCCACGAAGACCAGCACCGACATCACCCGCCTGACCATGAACATGCCCCGCTCCGCCGTGGCCAAGCTCCTCGGCCTCAGCCGCAACACAGTCACCGCACACCTCAAACGCACCGAAGCATCCCTCGGCCTGAACCTCACCGACATCCGCTGCCGCGCCGCCCTCCACCTCGCCCTCGCCCTCAGCAGCTCCCACCCCGCCCCCGAACCCGACTACGACCAACCACCCTCCACCCTGGACGACCTGCTGCGCACCGAACGCGCCGCTGCCTGGGCCACAGCCACCCTCCGTCCTCTCCAGGATCGGCACCGCCGCACTCTCCAGGCATGGATCGACGCCAACACCGACGCCCAGCAGGCTGCCCGCGCCCTGGGCATCAGCCGCAACACGATCCGTACGCACCTGCGCACGGCTGAGTCCGTCCTGGGCCTCGATCTCCTCACCGCCGGCACCGGCATCCACGACATCGTCCACGCACTCCGCATCACCAACACCCGGAACCTCTGAGCACCGTGCACAATCCGAACCCAGCATTGAGCATCGTGCACGCTGGTCCAAGAAAGACCTTCCTTCTAATGTCTTAGTAGAGCAATCGAAACCATCACTCAAGGGGGCCAATTAATGCTCCCCACGAGAAAACGGGGAAATATGAACAGGAATCGCCTTGCCGCGCTCGTAGTAGGAATCGCACTGACTGGCGCCGCAGCCCTAGCCACGACCGGACCGGCCATTGCGTCACAGGCCGCCGGAACACCACGGTCGGCCGTTGCCGAGATCTCCGAATGGAGCCGGTACGGCAAGACCTATCAGGGCAGCGACAGGGCCACGTGGGACCGTGTTGACCACGACTTCAACGTCTGCGATCAAGAGAAGGACGGCCACCCCGTCTACGCCTACTTCACTGCTGGGAGTGAAGACGGCAACTACTACTACGACCGAACCGGAGCTGGAGGGAAGTGCCAACACTTCAGCGGAACGAAATCCGGAAACACACGTCCCGGAATCATGTATGTGTGCGAAGAGGTCCCCGGCTGGGACCCCTGCAGCAGGGGTGTAGCGACTTCGCTATAGCACTCCTCCGCAGATCGCCAGCGCTTTTGCCCCCGCCGTACGAGGAGCAGCGGACGGCGTCCCGCCGGTCACCACCGTGCTGCTGCCCGTTCTTGGAACATCCGGAGAGGCAGGCGCCTCCCGAACTGCTGTCGAAACGCTGCTCCGCGTTCACGTGAACAACGCCAGGCCGTGCGCTCGCGTACGACCTGTGCGTAGCTCTGGCTGCCAAAGCCGCGGACGACGAGCACGGGGATGCCCGTGCGCTTCAGCCAGCCGGTCAGTTGGGCCCGCAGAGTGTCCTTCTCGCAGGCCACGTACAGGGCCGTCCTCTGGCCGGTGGTCCGGTCCAGGGCGAACCAGTCGGGCGCGGCCCGGAGGAACGCGCCGGCGTCCGGCCAGGCCGGGGAGACGTGGACCTCGCGCAGCGGGTCGATGAGGTCGGGGAACCGCTCCTGTCGTCGGGCCTCGACGAGGCGGGAGGACAGGCGCCGGTACGTCGGCGCGGTGTGCGGGATCCGCCCCTCCGAGACGAGCCGGTAGTAGACCTGGCGGAGGGTGCAGCCGCCGACCCGTCGTAGCTGGTGACGATGTCGGCGGCGCGGTCCACGATGCTCGGCCACTGGAGTCTGGGCACACCGGTACTTCCGACACCGCGGGCTTGCCCAGGGTCACCTTGGGCTTGCCCGCGTGGTCGGCCGCCGCGACCTGCCGGCCAGGTGCGGAAGCGAGAGAGCCAGCCGCCGGCCTTCTGTGCGGCGGCCTGTTCCTCTGCCTCCTGGCGCAGGCGTTCCTGCTCCTGGCGCTCGCGTTCCTCGGCTCGAGCCTTGGCCTGCTGCTTGGCCTGGGCTGTTACGGCCTGGTGCTGGCAGTGCTCGCACAGGTGCGGGTGCGACTGGCGTCTGCTCCAGTCCCGGGTGAATTCGACCGCCTTCCATCGGTCGTCGGTGAACTTCTGCCCGCAGTCCTTGCACACCGGCCGCCATGATTCCCGCCGCGCGGCTTCCTCCTCCTGGCGGCGCCGCTGCTCTTCCCGGGCGGCTTTGCGGCTGCGGGCGAGGTAGGCGTCCCGGCGGGAGTTGCCGATCGCCTCCAGCAGCGGCTCGCGGTGGTCGCGGCCGAATCGCCAGAACGCGGGGCCGGCCGGGCCGTGCTCGCGCAGCAGGTCCAGTGTCGTCGCCACGACCGGGATGCGGCGGTTGTAGGAGTGGTAGCCGTGCTCGCTGTGCCACTGCCCCTGCCAGTGGTGGCGGGTGAGGTCGGCGACCCTGGCCATCTGGGTCCTGGCGGGGCGCTTGCCGACCTGGTGGAAGACGAGCAGGAGGGGCGGGTGCACCCGCTCGTACTCCTCGGAGGCAGGCGCGGACCAGCGGGTGCGCCACAGCGGCTTCTCGACGTTGTCGGTGTCCTTCTCCTGCCGCTGGAAGAACCGGGCGTACTTGTCGAACTTCGCGGCGATCAGGACGGCTTCATCGGTGCAGTTGTCGGCCTCGATGAACAGCAGCGGCACCCCGGCGCCGGGGGCGGTCAGGACGATGTCGGCGCGGGCGCTGCCGATCGCGGGGTTCTTCCAGGTGCCCTTCACCGGGAGCGCGACCTCGGTGGCGTAGGAGACGAGGGTGCCGATCCCGTCCGGTGCGTCGACGGCGGCCCGGGCGGCGGCGACCGCTTCGGCCGGCTCCCCGACGACCAGGTCGAGGTCGGGCTTCGGGCGGATCAGCGCGAGGACCGTCTCGTTCACCGTCATCGGGTGCGCGGCGCCGGAGCGGCCTCCGCTCTTGGGCATGCCGCCCATCTCCTCCATCTCGCGGTCCAGGTCGATCGCCGCGGCGGCCAGCCCCTCCTTGGTGAGCAGCCGTAGCTCCTCACCGCCCCGGGTCCGGCCCCCGTCGAGCGCCAGGCCGTGCCTGCGCAGGTCGTTCGCCGCGCCCCGGTGGGAGGCGGTGCGGGCTTCCTTCTGCTTGGCCGGTGTCTTCTTGGCCGTGTGGCGGTAGGTCAGGTGCGGCGAGGACAGCCGCTGTATCTGGTCGGCGGTGGCGACCTTGAGCACACCGAGCACGCGCAGCACATCCGCGCGCAACTCGTTGCTCGATCCCGACTCGTTCGCCTTGCGCTTGCCCGCCATCAGGCCCGCCCTCCCGTCGATCGCGTCCGGCCGTGCGGGATGGCGCCGGCTCCCGGCCGCGGAGGGCACCGGGCCCCCGGACCCGATGATCTCCTCCACCACCGACAGCCAACTCAGGTAATAGGGGGGAGAAGAGGGTTGTGACGATCCCGCACGGTCGTGAAAACCCGTGGTGACAAGGGGAAATGCCGGTCAGGCCGGTGTCGGGCACGGAAGTGGCTTCGGCAGTGGGAACGCAAGCGCCGGCGGCAGGAGTTCACCGGGGCTTGCCCACCACCGCGCACCGGACACCGCCGTCACGAACCGGGGTGCGGCGGCGCCAGGTGCAGGGCTCCATCGGGCCGGACGGACGCAGCGGGAATGGGCGGCGGGGGTCAGTGCGGGTGCGGGTGTGGGCACGGGGTCCTCAATTCCTCCCGGCCGGGGCTCGGGACGGGGGCGGCTGGTCGTCCGTCCCGCACGCACATGCCGCGCGGGACGGCACCACCCTGCTCGATCACGCCTTGTCCGCGGTCTGCCCGCCCCGGCCCCGGTGTCCGTTTTGACCCTTGACCACCCCTTGACCGCACGGCTCGTCCGTGGCCGATCCCACACCGCCTGACACCGGTTCTCGCCAACAACCGCCCATAGACGACTCCATCGCGCATACCTGCGTACCGCTCCCCCGCACTACGTCACCGACTCCCTTCAACCCGAGCAGTCACCAGAGCCATGGTCACCGCGGCGCTGAGA
>NZ_ML123050.1:24030-32503 GCF_003846175.1 Streptomyces sp. ADI95-17
AGCTGGGCCTCCAGGGCGACCGTGAGGTGAGGCGCGACATAACCGATCGACACCCCGAGTGTGATGGCGTTGGCTGGTCGGCATGCCAGAACTGCGTACCGATCGTCTCCTGCTCCGTCGGTGGCGGGAGTCCGACCTCGAACCGTGGGCGGCGATGAACGCCGATCCCGAAGTTCGGAAATATCTGGGGGAACTGCTGACGCGGGAGCAAAGTGATGCCGCGGTGGCACTCATGCAGGCCGAGTTCGACGAGCGAAGTTTTGGGTGGTGGGCGCTCGAAGCACGAGAGACCGGTGAGTTCATCGGCCGCGCCGGCCTGGACGAGGTGGGCGAGGACATGCCGTTCGCGGGGGTGGACGTCGGGTGGCGGTTGAAGCGTTCGGCGTGGGGCCACGGTTACGCCACCGAGGCCGCCCTGGCCTGCCTGGCCTTCGGCTTCGAGGCCCTCGGACTGCCGGAGGTCGTTGCGTCGACGACCGTCAACAACCTTCGTTCCCAGGCGGTGATGCGCCGGATCGGCATGACCCAGGACCCGGCCGACGACTTCGAGGATCCGAGCGTGCCCGAAGGGCCGCTTCGCCAGTGTGTGCTGTACCGGACCCCCCGCCGGGATGCCCACGGGCTACACCACGCGGCATGACCAGCACCTTTCACCAGAAGCATCCCGATGCTGCCCTGGCAAGAGGTCCAGTGCCTCCCGAACTCGTCAACACCACCCTTCTGTGGATTGGGGCGCCTCCCAAACCCATCGACAACTGACTTCACTACTGGGTTCTGGCACAGATCTTGGGGAGCGGTCGCGGAGCGTCACCTCGGTGTTCGATTGCGAGGGATGGGGTCGCGTGAGATCACGTATGCCTGGTCGTCCGGTAGGCCAACAAAACCGATTGCCGAGGCGCGGGGCAGTGCGCACAATCTCCGTCGTGATCTCTCAATGCCGTGACCACCGTCGTCCCAACTTCGCCACGCACATTGAGGATCACCGCCTTGAACCACGTCATACGTGAGTACCGCCCTGCCGACGAGGTTTCCTGGCTGCGCTGCCGGGTGCTCTCGTTCTTGGACACCCCCTACTTCGACGACGTCCTAACAGCCAAGCCCGAGACACCCGCCCCGGGCTTCGCGCTGGTCGCAACGGCAGAGCAGGAAACCGTCACAGGGATCATTGATGTTTCTGTCGACGACGAACTGGCGACCATCGACACCGTCGCTGTCCACCCGGACTACCAGCGCCGGGGCCTTGGCCGTACTCTCCTCACCGAGGCACGCGCCCGTGTCAGCGCGCTGGGTGTACCGACGTTGGATGCCTGGACGAGGGACGACCCCGCGACGCTGCGCTGGTATCGGGCGATGGGCTTCACCGAGAGCCAGCATTACCTCCATGTCTACGCGAACTATTACGCTGACCCCGGCGAGCCGGACCGGGCTACCAGCGAACGCCGGCCGGGGCTGAGGCCGATGGCTTCCTTCCTCCACGCCAGCCTGGAGAACGAACAACTCATGCGCGAGCAGTTCGCCCGCGTGCACGTCTGTCGCCGCTTCGCGATGGGCGTTCTCTGACATGAGCGACACCATTTCTCGGATCTGGCGCAGTTCCGGTGCTGTGGTCGTGGTGGGTTACTGAAGCAGGATCATCTTGCGAAGGAGGTCGAATCCGGCTCGCCCGTAGAGCTGCCTCTTGATCTTTTTGATGCGGTTCACAGCGCCTTCGGTGGCTCCGGAGCTCCATTCCAGAGTGAGTCCGGCGGTCACGGCGTCGAAGTCACGGTGCAGGTGGAGTGCGAAGCCGGTGAGGCCAGGCAGCTGGCTGGTATCGACGGCGTCGATCCATGTGGGAAGCGTGGTGCCGAGGCGGTCGGTGAGGATCTCGCCGAAGTCGCGGATATGCCCGGCGGCGGTGTCCAGTTCGGGACAGCGGGCCAGGACGTCCTTCAAGCCCGCCCGGTCCTCCTCGCTGAGGGAGATGGGGTGACGGGTAAGCCAGCCGGTCACCTTCCGCACCGACGGTGGCGGGGGCGGCGCGTCCGGCGGTACACCACGCAGGGTGGCGATGTAGGCGCGGACCATGCCGTAGGTGACCGGGGCGCCCTGGGCGACCAGCTCACGGTGGAGCTGGGTGACGCTCGTGCAGCCCTCGGTGAACCGGCGGTCCAGGTGGGGCTTATGGGGGTCCAACGCTCATGACCTGGGTGACCAGGTTCATGAACGGTTCGATGCCGGTGCGGGGTTCGGTGCGGCCGAACACCTTCGCCTGGTGGACGTCGTAGGCGGCGAGGTAGGCCAGGGCACCGCCGCGGCCGTAGGTGTGGTTCACGCGCATGGCTCTGGCTTGGCCGGGGGCCAGGGTGGGGTGGCAGCGGCAGCGGGCCTGGATGGAGGTTTTCTCGTCTGCGCTGATGACGTACTCGTTCGGTCCGAGTGGGTGGCCTTGCCAGATGCGGGCGTACAGATCCAGGACGCGTCCGGCCTTGGTGCGGAAGCCGGGGTCGGTGATGAAGTTCCACGAGCGGTGCTGCCAGGGCTTGAGCGCATTCTGGGCCAGCCAGCGGCGCACGGTGGCGGCCGACACGAAGGGCGTGATGCCCCGCTCGACGACCTCACGGGCCAGTTCCGGGGCCGTCCAGCGGGACAGCGGAACCCCTGTCTCGGCAGGCAGTCGACACGCCAGCGCGGTGACCTCGGCGGCCTGCAGCGGTGTGAAGGCCGGTGGCTTGCCGGAGCGCCGACGGTCGGCCAGCCCAGCGATGCCGCCGTCGGCGAAGTGGCCCCGCCACAGCCGCACGGTATCCAGGTGCAGACCGGTTTCAGCCGCGATACGGGAGTTGGAGCGGCCGCGGGCGGCGTGCAGCACCACCTGGGCACGCATCCGCAGCCGGTACTCGGTCTTGAGGCCGTAGGCCATCGCCTTCAGCCTCCTCCGCTCGGCGGCGCTCGGGTCTATCGGGCGGGCAGCGGCAACAGGCATGGCAGGCGGGCCCATCGAGAGAACGGATCACGGACGGGCCGCAGCCTGACGCCTCGACAACACCCCAGTCGGCACGACACGCCGCGAACCTTGGCAGCGGGCAGTTCGCGTTGCCGCCACGCCGCGAGAGTGGCTCGCCCTCGGTCAGCCGGCTTCGGCTTCGCCGGTCTCTTTTCAGCCCGCGGGGTCTGGGGTGCTGCCGCCGGTGTGGTCGTTGAGGTGGTGGTCTTGTCTTACCAGGCCGGGCTGGTGACGAAGTGGGTGTCGTAGCGGTGTTGCTCGGTGAGCAGGCTGTCGCGGCTGGCTTCGCCCCGGCGGATCCTGGCGACCTGCCGAAGGTAGTCGAATCGTTCGATGCCAGGGGTGATCACGATCAGGGCATCGGCGGTGTTCTCCGGGGCGGCGCGGAAGGCGTGGTCACAGCGCGGCGGGATGACGAGGAAGTCACCGGAGCCGGCGGTGATGACCTTCGGTCCCACAAGCACCTGGAGCGTTCCGTCGACGACGAAGAACAGTTCGGAGGAGTGGTCGTGCCGGTGCGGGACCGCGCCGTCGGCGCCGCGGGCGAGTCGGATGCGGTGGGCGCTGAGCGCCCCGTTGCTGGCACTGGCGTCAGCCAGTAGGCAGTGGCCGATCTCGGGCAGTTGCTCGGCGTCGCCTGCGCGGACGACAACCGGGTCGTGTGGATCAGCTGCAAAAACAGACACGAGAGACCCCCTGGGACTAGTATGCTAGCAATCTAGCGAGCTAGTATCGCCCTATGGGTGATACGGAAGTCAAACAGTTCAACGTGTATCTGCCGCTGGGGCTGATCAGGCAGGTCAAGCATCACGCGATCGAGACGGGCATGTCATTGTCCGCGCTGGTCACAGAGGCCTTGCGCGCCTACCTCGACGACGCCCATGAGCAGCGGCAGCCCTCTTCAGGAAAGGAGTCATGACATGGCAACCGAAGGGTTCGAGGCGGTGTTCGTGGAGACCCACAACTGGGGGAAGAGCGCAAAGTTCTTCCAGGAACTGGGTTACAAGTTGGAGACCTCCACCGGCGACGGCTCCGGCGTGTTCCGCAACGGCGAGGGTCCCTACCTCGTCGTTGTCGAGATCCCCGAGAACCGGGAGCCCGGCGTGCAGATCGCACTGAAGGTGCCCGATGCGGACCTGTTCCGTCCCGATCCGGCCGTGGAGGTGGTCACTCCGTTCCAGGACACGCACTACGGAACCCGGGAGATGACCGTCCGCGACCCCGACGGACGCCTGTGGAGTCTGCAGGCCCCTGCCAAGAACTGACATTTTCCCTCTCGTCCGGGTGGGCCGATTCCCCTCGGCCGACGGTGCCTGCGGTCCGCCCGGTGAACCCTGCGGCAGTGACGACTTTCGCCCTGCCGGGCAGTGGCCATTGCGCCCGCAGGGGGTTCAGCAGCGTGCTGCTGAACCCCCTGCTCGTGAGCACGGCCTGATCGAACCGCCGAGGCGAACTCCGAGGAACGGCACCGGCTATGCCATGCCGGAGACCGAACGCGACCGACCATCGAGCCGGCGAGCAACTTCACGGGCTCCTGGAGCAGCCCGTGCAAGCGCCGTGAGTCGCCGGGGTGCTCGCCTTCCCTGCCAGGCGCTGTCCAGCCTGCCCACAGCCGAGGTCACACACCTGCGGGCAACGGAGGGGCCCCGTACGCGGGTACCGGGCGAGGACATCTGGAGCAACAAGACCTGTTGAGCCCACCGGTGGCGGCGCTTCCGCCACTGACCGTGGGGATGCGAGGAGCGAAGGATGGGATACGAATGAGCAGATGGCGCGGCAATCCCTGGGCGGTGCTGCTGACGCTCAGCCTGGGATTCTTCATGACACTGCTGGACCTGACGGCCGTCAACGTCGCTATCCCCAGCATGATCGGCGACCTGCACGCGTCGCTGGACGAGGTGTTATGGGTGATCAATGTCTACATCCTCGTCCTTGCCGCACTGCTGATCACGTTCGGCCGACTGGGCGATGTGCGCGGGCCGCGCACCATGTTCATCGGGGGTGTCGCGCTGTTTACCGTGGCATCGGTGCTGTGCGGCCTGTCGCAGGATCCGGCCCAGCTCATCGCCACCCGGGCTGTGCAGGGCCTGGGTGCGGCGGCGCTGATGCCGCAGACGATGACGATCATCATCGGCACGTTCCCGGCCGAGCGCCGGGGCGCCGCACTTGGCGTCTGGGGCGGAGTCGCGGGCGTGGCCACGATCGCCGGGCCCACCCTCGGCGGGTTCCTGGTCAGCACGGCCGGCTGGCGGTGGATCTTCTTCGTCAACGTCCCGATCGGCGCGATCGTCCTGGCGATGGCCGTTACGCTCGTGCCCGACATCCGGCACGGCGCGCACCGAAAGCTGGACATTGCGGGTGTCGTACTCGCCGCGGCGACACTGGTATGCCTGGCCTTCGCGCTCACCGAGGGCCAGCGATATGACTGGAACGCCAGGATCTGGGCGCTGCTGGGCGCGGCTGCCCTGCTGCTGGTGCTGTTCCTGATTCACCAGGGCACCCGGCAGCACGGCGAACCGCTGCTGCCCTTCGTGCTCTTCCGCGACCGCAACTACGCGGTCATGAGCTTCGTGTCCGCGACCGTCCAGGTCGGGATGCTCGGCCTGTTCCTGCCGGTGATGATCTATCTGCAGTCGGTGCTGAACTTCAGCGCCCTCACAGCCGGGCTCGTGATGGCGCCGGCGATGGTGGTGTCAGCGGTGCTGTCGCCGGTCGCGGGCCGGATGGCGGACCGGATCGGCGGCAAGTACGTCCTGATGACCGGTCTGACCCTGTTCGCGGCCGGTATGGCCTGGCTCACCTGGGTCACCGATGTCGGCCGCGCGTGGTGGGAGTTCCAGCCCGCCCTGATCACGGCTGGGGGAGGCATCGGCTGCGTGTTCGGCCCGATGGTCACGGTCGCCATGTACAACGTGGAGCCCACGATGGCCGGGGCGGCCTCCGGCGTGATGAACACGATCCGCCAGATCGGCACAGTGATCGGCAGTGCCGCAGTCGGCGCAGTACTGCAGAACCGCCTGGCCGCCTCGCTGCAAGACGAAGCGGCAAAGCGGGCTGCCGGCCTCCCGGCCGACGTCCGCGGCCAATTCCTGGCCGACTTCCGCAACGCCGCCAAGAGCGGTCAAGAGGTCGGCATCGGGCGGAACGGCGCGGTGGTCCACCCGCCGCAGGGAACACCGACAAGCCTGGCCCATCACATCGATCAGGTGGCGGCGTCCACGTTCGAACACGGGGTCGTCCACGCGATGCGGCCGACCCTGGCACTGCCCATCATCGTGATCGCGGTCGGCGCCGTCTCGTGCTTCTTGGTACGACGCCGACAGGCCAGCAGCCCGAGCCCTGCTCCGGAACCAGTCGACCTCAGCACCTCGGCCTCAACGCGCCAAGAGTTCCTGGGCTGAGGCCGTCGTCGACCGTGGTCGTGCGGTGGTCAGTCGCCCTTGCCACCCTTGTGGCGACAGCGTCCGGCGGCGGCCGGCCACCCTCCGGCTTGTGCGGCTCGGCGGCGGTACCCGCCTGTCGGCTGTGCTGGGGTGCCACCCCATCTCGACCCGTCCAGCCGGGACCTGCTGGCGCCGGCTCCGACCTATGACCAGCGCTCCGACGCATGGTTGGCTCCGCAGTCAACCCCCGAGGGACTTCCGGAGCCGACCACTTAGCGACTTGACTGTTCGTTGACCTTCGGCGGGGCGGGACTGGGCTCTACCGTGAGGGGATGGCACGTGTACGGAACGAGACGTTCGTCGCCTGGATGGAGAGCGAGGGGTGGTCCGCGCCGGTGCTCGCGAAGGAACTGGACGCCGTCGTACGGCAGCTGACGCGGAAGGCCGGGCCGGGGCGGGAGCTGTCGCAGATCACGGTGCACAAGTGGCGTTCTGGTGAGACGTCCTGGCCGCAGGAGAAGTACCGGATCGCGCTGGAGCAGGTCAGCGGGCTGATGGTGGCGGCCTTGGGGTTCGCTCCGCCCGACCGTCGCAAGAAGCCCGCGCCCGTGGAGGATCCCGTGCACCGCCGTTCCTTCCTCGCGCTGACGACCGGCTCGGCCGGTGCTGCGGTGCTCGGCCCGCCCGCGGCAGGGGTTGGCAGCGGTGACGTGCTGCGGCTGCGGCAGCATCTCCACACTCTCATGCTGCTGGACGACTCCCAGGGCGGCCACGACACCCTGGAGCGGGCCGCGCTCGCCGGCGCTCAGGAGGCCGTCGCGCTTCAGGAGAAGCCGGCCACCCAGCGCACCCGGCAGCGGCTCTTCTCCCTCGCGGCCAACTACACCGCGACCGCGGCCTGGTCGTGCGTGGACGCCCGCGAGAGCGCCCGCGCCCGGCCTCTGCACGAGCGGGCCCTGCATCTGGCCGGGCTGGCGCAGGATCCGGTCGCGACGATGCGCGTGTGGAACTCGGTGGCGATCCTGGCCCACCAGCGCGGCGCTCACGCCGAGTCCCTCGCGGCCGGCCAGGCCGCCCGGGCCACAGCCGTCGCCCGCCGCGACCCGCTGTTCGCCAGCCTCGCGCACGCACGGATCGCCCACGCCCACCTCGGCGACCACCGGCCCGCCCGCGGCCGAGCTGGATCACGTTCTACGGCCGGGCTGAGCTCCACGCCATCACCTCGATCGTCCACGACCGCCTCGGCAACTCCCCCGCCGCCGAGGCCGCCTCCCACCACGCGCTCGCGGCCCTGCCCGGCGTGTTCGCCCGCAACAGGGCGTTCGCCACCGCCCGGCTCGCGCTCGCCCAGCTCCACCAGGGCGACCTCGACCAGGCAGCCGCCACCACCGCCGGCATCTTCCCCCTCCTGGGCGGCGCCGCCCTGCCCGGACGGCTGCGGACCCTGCTCGGCGACTTCCACCGCGACCTGATCACCACCGCCCCACACGCACCTGCCACCCGGGAGTGGGCCGACCGCTACCGCACCAACTGGAGCCGCACATGAGCGCCATCAGCCGCTACGGCCACGCGGATCTGCCCACGATCCGGCAGATACTCCTCGACGTCCACGCCGACGCCTACGCCACCGAGATGGACGACCCCTTCCACCAGACGGAGAAGTTCGCCTGGTTCGTCGACCACTGGGGAGCCAGGCCCTCCTTCGACTGCGTCATCGCCTTCGACACCGGCCAGCCCGCGGGCTTCGCCTACGGCGCCACCGCCGCCCTCGGCCGCGAAACCTGGCGTGGGCACCTCTCCCCCACCCCCACCCCAGGCACCACCTTCGCCCTCCCCGAGCTCATGGTCCGCCCGAAGTGGCGTGGCACCGGCCTCGCCCAGCGACTCCACGACACCCTCCTCACCCCCCGGCCCGAGCAGATGACCACCCTCCTCGTCGACACCACACACCCCCGCGTCCAGGCCCTCTACGAAACATGGGGCTACCGCAAGATCGGCGAACGCCAGCCCTTCCCCGACTCCCCGCTCTACACCGTCATGCTCCGCGGCCTCCCCAACGCATAGACCGACCCACGTCAATCCGGTGTAGATGCAGTCCAGCTTC
>NZ_ML123050.1:34003-42982 GCF_003846175.1 Streptomyces sp. ADI95-17
CCCGCAGCCGCTCCCAGCGGCGGGCCGCCGTGGTCGCGTCCACGCCGAGCGCCCGGCCGATCCGGGACCACGGTGCCCGGGGAGCGGCCTGGAGCGCGGCCGTCGAGCACCTGCGGGCCGCGGACAGGCTGTGCGGCTTCGCCAGCTGGTGTGAGCGGCTCGGGTGCTGGTTCCGGGCGCGGACCTCCGCACTTTCAACCAGGCCGACCTGGACGCTATCGCCCACGAGCTCAACCATCGTCCGCGCAAGACTCACGGCTATCGCACTCCGGCAGAGGTCTACGCTGACCTTCTGAACAGCGGTGATGCGCTGACCGTTTGAGCTCGCCGTATGCGGGTCAGCACCGGATCACAACGGCTCGACCGGCACCTCGACGCGCTGAACCGGGCCCCGGGATGCCGACGACGGTCAAGACGGAACTTGGCGGCGGCGAAGGCGCAGCAGTACCCCGCCCACCGCCAGTGTCGCCACGGCGCCCGACGCGATACCGATGGCCAATCCGCCGCCGAAGCCTGGCCCTTCGCTCGATGCCGCGGTCTCGTCCTGACCCGATACCGTCACCTTCGAGCGCAAGACGATCGCGGGGTAGTCGCACACGTAGTCGCGGTCCTTTTCCGTCACGCAGTCGGCGCTCTTGTGTCGCAGCGTGAATGTCACCGGATACGTTCCGGGCTTCACCGTCTTCTTGATCCGGCCCGCGCCCACCCAGGCGCTCTTGGTGTCACCGAGGGCGGTGTCGTCGGTCAGCGCAGGGCTTGAGACCTCGACTGCCGTCGGGTGCGGGTTGCCGGGGCGTTCCTTGACCGTGAGGTTCACTACCTCGCCAGGCGCCGCGGGGCCACCGACGAAGCTGTACCCCTGCTTGGGGAAGGGGAGCTGATCGGCGTGGGCCGCTCCGGCCTGCCCGAGCAACATCAACGGCAGGGCAGTAGCGGCAAGTCCGCAGCGGATGGACGAACGTGTGAAGTCGATCATATGCGTTTCCCCGTGCCAGTAGTGGTCATACGATCTTGACTGACCTTGACGCAGCCACGCCAGGCGGCGTGGCATGCGTCTCTTTTCGTGTGGGGGAACAACCATGAGATTACGCAGAGCGCTGGGTACTGCGGCGGGCGCCGCAGCACTCATGCTACTGCCGGGCTTTCCGGCGATTGCCGACCAGGGCGATCCGACTCCCTCGGGGAGCGCCGTCCCGAGCACCCCGGCGCAGCCGTCCTCCGCTTCGCCGACCGCCGTCCCGGAGCAGCCTTCTGTTCCGCCGGACTCCGTGCCACCGACGGAGTCTTCCGTTCCGTCGGTCCCTGTCCCGGAGGAGCGGCCTTCCATTTCGCCGACCGCCGCCCCGAAGGAGCAGTCTTCCGCTCCGTCGGTCCCCGTCCCGGCAGGCGGGGACGACGACGCGCGCGGGTTCACGCCGGCTGACGCCGACGACTACTGGACCCCGGAGCGCATGCGGGCCGCGAAGCCCGTCAAGGAGCAGGAGGCCAAGCACTTTCCCGCCCCGACCAGGACGGATCGCGCCGCCAGCCAGCCGTTCGAAGGGCTGCCCATCGTCGGCACCTTCTTCTGGAACGACGGCACCGAGACCGGCCGCTTCTGCGGCGGCACGGTCGTCAAGAGCCCCGGCAAGAACATCGTGATGAGCGCCGGCCACTGCTTCGACGACCAGGACGCGCGCAAGAACCTCGCGTTCGTCCCGCAGTACGACGACGGGAAGAAGCCGCACGGCTCCTTCACCGTCAAGCCCGGACGTATCTACGTCGACAAGCGGTACCTGGCCAAGGGCCCGGACGCCGCGGCCGACCTCGACTTCAACTTCCTGCAGCTCGAACCACGCGGCGGCAAGAACGTCGAGGACGTCGTCGGCGGCGCCGAGCTGATGATCAACGCCGGGTACGACCACAACCCCACCCGCCTCATCGGTTACCCGGCCAACCAGAAACGCCCGCTGGACTGCACGGACAAGACCGTCCGATACGACAGCACCGACCCCAAGATCCCGGGCAGCTTCCTGCGCATCGCCTGTGACAAGTACTCGGGTGGTGCCTCCGGTGGGCCGTTCCTCATCAAGCGGGGCAGCGACTGGGGCATCATCGGCGTCATCGGCGGCTGGAAGACGGGCGGCGACAAGGACGACATCTCCTACAGCTCCTACCTCGACGGTGACGCCAAGGCGCTGTACGACGACGTGGTCAACAACCGTCAGCCGGCGGGCCGTGGTGTCCTGGGCAAGGCTGAGACTTGGCAGCATGCCGAGGTCATGGCGGGTGGCTACTTCACCGACAGTAATCCGGGTTCCTGGGACTACTCCGACCTGATCGTGCGCTGGTCCGACGGCGAGCTGACCTTGTACCGTGGTGCCGGGGAGGAAGCCGACAACTTCGACAAGGAGATTCGTCTCGTCGCGCCCAACGGCACCTGGAAGCACGCCGTGACCATGGCTGCGGGCGACTTCACCGGGGCCGACCGCGACGACCTCATCGTCCGGTGGACGGACGGCGAACTGACGCTATATCCCGATGTCGACGAGAAGGGGCTCCACGGCGAGGTACAGCTGCAGAAGCCCAACGACCTGTGGAAGCACGCCACTTCCATAACCGGTGGTCGCTACACGACCAGCAACAAGTGGGCCGACGATCTCCTGGTCCGCTGGAGCGACGGTGAAGTCACCCTGTACACCGACGTCAACCGCGACGGCTTCCACGGCGAGAAGAAACTCGCCGCGCCCAACGGCACCTGGACGCACGCCTCGACGATCGCGTCGGGCGACTTCACCGGCAACGACCAGCACGACCTCATCGTGCGCTGGACGGACGGAGAGCTGACCCTCTACAAGGACGTCGACCAGAACGGTTTCCACGGCGAGATCCAGGTCAAGAAGCCCAACCGGCTCTGGACACACGCCACCGTCCTGGGCGCGGGTGACTACACGGACAACCGCCACCCGGACGACTTCCTGGTGCGGTGGTCCGACGGTGAGGTGTCCATGTACCCGGATGCCGACGAGACCGGCCTGAACCGCGAGATCACGTTGGTGTACCCGCCTGCGTAGGGCCTCCTGCGGGCTGGAGAAGGGCTTTCCCTCGGGGAGAGCCCTTCTCTCGTCGGATCGCCCTCTTCACATCCGGGAGGGCTTCTTCTTGTCGAAGAGCCAGGTGTTGAAGAGCGCGGTCAAGTCCTTCCCGGACTTGCTCTCGCACAGGGCGATGAACTGCCGGGTGTCAGCATTGCCGTGCCGGTGCTGCCGGGTCCAGGTACGAAGGATGTCGAAGAAGGTCTCGTCGCCGACGGCCCTGCGCACCTTGTGCACGGCCATGGCACCGCGTCCGTAGACGGGCGGATCGGAGACGCGTCCTGCGCTGGGCGGATCCGCCGGCGGGAACGCCCAGATGCCCTCGCTCTCGGTGTCCGTGCCGTCGTAGTAGTCCTCGAAGATCTCCGTGGTGCTCCTGTCGCCCCGCTCCTCTTCCCAGAGCCACTCCGCGTAGGTGGCCAGACCCTCGCTGAGCCACAGGTCCTTCCACTCGCGCGGGGTGACGGAGTTGCCGAACCACTGGTGTGCCAGTTCGTGCACGAGCAGCGCCTCGTCGGGCGCCTCGCCGAAGTAGGGCTTGGTCTGGGTCTCCAGGGCGTAGTCGAGCCCGGGCAGGTGGTCGACGACGGCACCGGTAGAGGAGAAGGGATAGGGACCGAAACGTTTGCCGGCCCAGTCGACGATCTCAGGCACCAGGTCTGGGACATCGGCGGAGTCTTCGGCCTCGTCGGGGTCGATGGCGACGTAGACGGGCACATCATCGTCCGTCCGCCCCTTGTGGGTCTCGAAGTATCCGATGGAGACGTGTGCGAGGTAGCTGGCCATGGGCTCCTCGGTACGCCAGTGCCGGGTCACCGTTTTCCCCTTGTCCTCCTCCGTGATCAGCTCACCGTTACTGATCACGTCGTAGGGGTCGCCGTCCTCGTCCTTGGGCACGGTGACCGTGATGTCGTACGTGGCCTTGTCCGACGGGTGGTGGTTGCCCGGGAACCAGGTCATGGAGCCGGACTGCTGACCCAGGGCCGTCGAGCCGTCGTCGGTCTCTATCCAGCCTCCCAGGCCTCCATCGTCGTCCTTGAGCGTGCGCGGTGTGCCGTCGTAGGTGACGACTGTCTTGAAGACTTCGCGGTTCCTCACCGTCTTCGCCGGTGTCACGAGCAATTCGTCGCCCGAGCAAGCGACTTGGGCCTCGGCTCCCTGCACCGTGGTGGTGCGTACCCGCAGCCCTGAAAGGTCGAGGTTGAAGCGGCTCAGGTCCTGGGTGGCCTGCGCTGTGATGATCGCCGTGCCCTTCAGGTGGTTGGTCTCGGGCACGTAATCCAGCGTCAGCCCGTAGTGCACCACGTCATAGCCACCATTGCCGAGCCCTGGGAACAGCCGATCTCCTACTCCGGCCGTGCCGGGCTTTCCGACCGCGACGGCACCGTTTCCCGGTGCGGAGCCGGTGCAGGATGTCGTCACGGCCAGGAGGAGTGCTGTGGCCGGAGCCCAGCCGGACAGACAGCCCGGGACCGCCGACCGAGGGCGGCTGCCCTTCGCCATATGCGGCTTCATTTCGTGTCTCCCATCGATCGCAGGGCGCGAGACGTCAGAAAGCCGGCATCGTCCATTGGTTGCTTCAAGATTGGCAAAAGTTCTTTACGCGCCTTGCGGCTGACGAGGTTGGCCAGGGTCTCGTCGGTGCCGACGGGCACATCCATAGCCTGCTCGTCGAACTCCAGCCCTACTGACACTTCCGTGGCAGAACCACTGACGATGTCGTGGCAGACGACAGGAGAGCCGTGCTCGCTACGGTGACGACCATGACGGATCAGGTTGGGGATCAGGGCGGGGCGGAGCGGGCACGGCTGGGCGGAGCGGGCACGGCTGGGCGTTGTCGAGCCGCCTCCGCCCGCGCCGGTCGGCACGGTGCGGGTGGTCACCGGCAGCCGGCCCGGCAGGTGAACGACCAGGAGGCCCACGACTTCGGGATCTCCACCAAGCGGGTCTGCCTGGAGATCGAGCACGTCGACGCCGACGACGACGTCCTTCGGCACACGGTCACCGCCGACTACAGCGGCCACCCGTACGTCACGCGGCACCGGCCCACCCCGGAGGAGCTCGCGCCCCGCGAGTAGCCGGCCCCGCCCTCCTGGCCCTTCCTGCCGATCGGCGGATCCGGCGGTGCGCGGCCGGTACGGTGCCGGGTGAGACGTCGACAGCAGGGGGAGAACGTGGCGGCGGGAAAGATCCGAGACCGTGGCGAGGTACTGGGCTTCGGAGCGGCGGCCGTCCTCTTCCTGCCCGGGGTCGCCTACCTCGGGATCACCAACGGCCACCAGTTCATCGCCAACGACTTCTTCGCCTTCATGTACTGCCTGGCCAGCGTCGGCTTCGCGTCGGTCCCGCTGCTGGCGTGGCGCCGGGGCGGCGGCCGGTACGCCGGCCCGGGCTTCGTCCGCTACGCGTGGTTCCCGTGGCTGTTCACCACCATGCAGGGCGTCGCCTACAGTGCCCCGCGCGGCGACGCGAACGCCTTCATGCTGATCTTCGGCTGGGGGATGTTCATCTACGCCGGGATGGCCGCCCTGTACTTCCTCGCGCGCGCCCTGTGGTCCACCGATGACGAGACCGGTGCGGAAGCGGGTGACTTCCGCGGCCTGGTCCTCGGTGTATCCCGGGCTGTCCGGCTTCGACGACATGTAGGCCATCGCCGTCAACATCGAGCGCCTCAGCGGACTGCCACCGGACGAGGAAACCCCCGCACCCCGCCGACCGACCGCCTTCCAGGACTACCTCGACCAGCGCGAGATCCCCCGGCTGAAGTCCTGGCGAACCTTGGGCAGCTGACCTCGGCGACTTCAAGATCCCCGACAGAGTCAAGCTAGTCGACACCGTTGGCCCGGGAGACTGCGCCTTTCCCGAGGCGGATCGTCCGCGGGACCACCCAGTACGGTATCCACAGGCTGGGCCTGCTTCACCACGGGTGATCAGCTTTTCACCCCAGCCCCCTGTACCCCGGATCAGCGCTCTGGCCCGGGGTACAGCCGTGTCTCCAGCAGCAACGCCGTCTGATTCGGCACTCTGTGCGCATGACCGACGTCTTTGACCACGCGCCGCAGGTATGGAACGGTGCGCAGCTCCGCGCAGCACTCAAGTATCTGCCCGACGACACCCCCATTCACATTGGTGTTGCCGAAGACCCAGGCGACTTCGGCGGGTACCGCGAATCCGTCCTTGTGGACGCCCACCATGTGGAGAACTGGTGGCCGGCCACTGGCACCACGCCCGAACGGGCCGAGAAGGAGAAGGCGCTCACTCTCTTTGCCGACTGGACGCCCGGAGAGTACGACCTACTCGATTGAACCTGCGAACGTCCGCCCGGTAAGGACTTCCCGGCCGCCGGGTACGGGCCCTGCGATCCCGGACGGGGTGCCGCCGGTAGTGGCGCGTCGCTGCTCGGTAGCCTCCGGGCGGAGGTGGCCCGGCTGGATGAGGCCGACCGGGAGGCGCTGCGGGAGCCGGTGTTCTTTGAGTGACAGGCCGAGAACCTGCGCGGTGTCGGGGCACCCCGGATGCCGTTCCGGTCCTGGAGGCCGACCCGGACGCACAGATGGTCTGGGTTCGCTGGCGGGCAAGTGGCACGGCAACGTACGTCAACCGGGCAGCGGGAAGAGCACCCTGGCACGGAGTCTGGCCAGGCGCCTCAGCCTTCCGGCGATCGATAAGGATGTGATCCTGGAGTCCCTCTACGACTCGCTCGGAGTCGGTGACCATGCCTGGCGAAACAGGCTGAGCAGAGCGAGTGACGACATCATGTTCGCCTCGGCAGCGGACGCCGGCCGGCGAAGGGACGAAGGGACAAGGTCATGACTGATCAGGAGAACAGGACGGCCGACCGCGCGTCGGCGTTGCCGGCGGTGGCCGACCGGGCCACCTTCCAGGCAGAACTGGACAAGCTGCGGGTGCGGGAGAAGGCGCACACCCGGGAAGGTGACGCGATCGCTGCGGCCCGACGGCGCCTGCCCATGGTCGAGGTGGCCGCCGATCTCAAGCTGACGGGGCCCGACGGGCCGGTCACTCTGCTCGAAGCGTTCGAAGGGCGCGGCCAGCTCATCGCCTACTACTTCATGTGGCACCACGGCCACCCCGCGGCCGAGCAGTGCGAAGGCTGCACGTGGGTCACCACCCAGGTTGAGGAGCTGTCCTACCTTCACTCGCGCGACATCACCTACGCGGTCTTCTGCCAGGGCCCCTACGAGGCAAGCCGCCGCTACCGCGACTTCATGGGCTGGGACGTGCCGTGGTACTCGGCAGTCCCCTCCCAGGACGTGCTCCTGGTCGGACGCCATGTCGGCATGATGCACCTCGTGTGCTACCTACGGGACGGCGACCGCATCTTCGAGACCTACTGGACGACCCTGCGCGGCGTAGAGGCCATGGACTACAGCTATGCACTCATGGACCTCACCGTGTACGGACGTCAGGAGCTGTGGGAAGACTCGCCCTCCGGCTGGCCCCGCGTTCAGGGCACGCCCGCCGATCACGTCCGACTGCGGAGCAACGGACGCCCCATCCCTCAGTGGTCACGACTCGAGGGTGGCCGTTCCGACGACCTCACATCGAGGCCCTGACGCTCAAGCGGCCACGCAGGGCCGGACCCGCGCCGAGGACGATGCCCGGTGGCCGGCCGCCGGGAGCGGAAGGAGGCCCGGCGGACGTACGCCGCACGCTGCGCCGTGGCGAAGACCCAGGAGCTTGCGGAGCAGGCCGGCCTGACGGGTGAGCACGATGTGCCGCAGCCGACGGTGCACCAGTTCGCCGCGATGGACCTGGTGAGCTCCGGCGAGCTCGCCGCGGACGAGGTTCGCGACGAGGCGGTCGACTCCGCGGTGCTGAGCGGTCTGCTGGCGCTGCAGGAGGCGCGCGCCGCGTCTGATCCGAGCACGGCGGCGGGAATCTGCCTGAGCGCGTCCCCCACATCGCGCTCGCGGTCACCCTGGCCAGCACCGACCCGACAGAGTCGAGGGTGCTGGGACAATAGGTGGTGCTGCGGTTTCCCGGGATTCTGAGGGGCGGTGATCGGGACCGACGTGGTGTCGAGCAGTCGTGTTGCGTTTCGCGGGAGGCCAGAGGTCGAAGACGCCCTGGCGGCCAGCCCCGTCGCGGCCTTCGACCGTGGCGCGGGCCGGGCCGCCCGGCTGGCGCGGCAGGGTGAGGCGCTGGAGCTGGGACTTCGTCATGTAGGTACCGGCCGGTACCTCGCCCCAGTACGCGTAGCGGTGAACTTCCTGGTCCGGCATGACATTCCTCCCGAGTTGAACTTCCTTGTGCCAGAGAGTAGTTGGATTTGACTCATGTTAGGGTTTATCAGTAACTATGTGATGGTTTCTGGTATTTCTTCTTTCTCAGTGGTGCTTTGTGGATCTCCCGGCGTGCGGCGCCACGCTTCCGTTCGGTGTTCTCCCGGTGACGGAAGAGAGATGCCGTGTGAACGGCACTCCCGGCTCGCGGAGGAGTACCGGGGATGCGGCCCGGCCGGCCACCCGCCGATGTGGTGACGCCTTGGCCGTGATCGATGTCCAGCCTGCTGGGGCGGGTGCAGCAGTGCAGCACAGTGGCCCGCCGACCGAAGACGGAAAGCGTCAGGGCATCGAGTCAGGCGGTGGTCCGCCAGAGGTACTCGGGCCGGGGCCGCGCTGCGGCTGCCGGCGGATCGAGGTCAGTGGGGTGACGGCCAGGCCCCGGCAGCGGGCAGCATCGGCCGGACGCGGGCACGTGCTGCCGGGGCGCCCAGCCAGTCTTCCCTACACCACGGCGTTACCCGCGCCAGCGGGCGCCAGTTGCTCATCAAAGTTGCGGTCTACGGCCCGGACGCGGAGTTTCGTCCAGGCCCGGTCAGCGCTACGGAGCCGCCCGCCTCGTCACACCGGTACCAGGCCGGCTCGTCGTGCGTGCGTCGCGC
>NZ_ML123050.1:43506-47935 GCF_003846175.1 Streptomyces sp. ADI95-17
TGGCCTGCCATTCCGTCATGGCTTCACGACGTGCACGTTCTCGACACCATGGTGCTGCCCCAGCTCGCCGACGCCGTCGAGGACGAGAACGACACCGGCGGTTCGGCCGGGCTGCCCGATGCCCCGTACCGGGCCGCGGCCGACGCCATCAACAACCTCGCCGCCGCTCTCCCCCAGCCCCCCGTCGGGTCCTGCCACCGGCCTGCGGGACACTTCCGACGCGGTGTTCCTCCGGGCAGTGCCCGCATGGGAGACCGAGGCCCTGTTGCAGGTCCACATCGCCCTGCAATAGGCACAGGACGGGGAACCGGATGCCTCCGGGCTCGGCGATCTGCTTCAGGAAGTGGTCGAGGACTGCCACCCACCCCAGGCCGCCGCCGACATCGTCGGCCGACTCAACCGCGTACTCGCCGTCCTGCTGCTCGACATTCCCGCCGTCCGCACGCTCGCCACCGCCCTCGTTCTCAACACACCGCAGGACACCCACGTCCAGACCGCCTACGAACAAATCCACACAGCCTGGGCCACGGCCGGCATCCACTGACCGTCACCGTGTGCCCCACCCGGCCGCCGGCGGGGGCGATCCGCGTGGACGACAGGGGCTGGATTCGTCGTAGCCGTGAGCGTGCGCGGTGACGCGTCGGCCGCCCGTGCCGACGGGCTGGTGCACAGCGATCGGCGCGCTGGAGCCTTTCAGGCGGCTGCTTCCTTCCACGCGACTTCTGGGTGTGTCTGCTGAGCGTGCTGGTGGCGTTGTGCCCAGCGGACTGCGAGTGGTGCTGCCAGGCCCGTCAGGGTGAACAGCGCTCCTACGACGTACCACCCGGGGCGGCCCCAGGTGATGCAGAGTGAGATGAGCAGGGTCGGCCCGAGGGCTTCAGCCAGTCCGGCACCCAGGCCAAACACTCCGAGGTACTGGCCGGTGGCGTGCTGTGGGGCGAGGGCGAAGGACACTTCGAAGCCTGCGGCGGAGTGCCACAGCTCGCCGATCGTGTGGATCACCATCGCGGTCATGAAAAGCGTGGCAGCGGCCCACGCCGGTATCCCCGCAGACAGGGAGATCAGTGAGCAGGAGACGAGGAAGGCCACGCCCGCTCGGCGGTAGGCGGTTCCGCCGGCCGCTGGGGAATCGATGCTGCGGCTGGCTCGTATCTGCAACGCGATGACGATGATGGTGTTGATGAGCATGGTGCCCGAGATGAGCCAGCGCGGGGCGGTGGTGGCCGTGACCAGCCAGAGCGGGATGGCCACCGTGAGCACCTTGAACTGGACGGCCATGATGCCGTCGAGAGCGGTGAGCAGGAGGTAGGGGCGGTCCCGCAGGGCGATCCAGCGGGGGCCCCCGGCGGTGGGGACAGGTTTGACCGGCGGCAGGTGGATCAGGATCGCTGCGGAAGCCGCGAAGGCAACCGCGTTGCCCATGACCAGGAGTTGGTAGGCGGGGAGGGTTCCCACCTGGACGGCCCAGCCCGCCAGCAGGGCGCCGAGGGAGATGCCTACGTTGGTCACGGCGCGGAGATAGGCGCGGAATGCCTGAGGTCGGTCCCCTCCGTAGTGCCTGATGAGCGGACTGCGTGCGGCCAATCCGGCCGCTTTGGCGCCGGTGGCCGTGCCTACCGCGATGACGAACGGCCAGAAGCTGTCTGCCAGTACGAAGCCGGCAGTGGCCAGCGCTTGGACGACGAGGGTGATCGCGTAGACGCCGCGTGCTCCGTGCCGGTCCGCGAGATGACCGACAGCGATGCCCACGGCCAGCGAGACGACACCGGCGATGCCGAGTCCGAGGCCCACCTGGGTTGCCGGAAGGTGGACTGCCTCGGTGAAGTACAGGACTCCAGCGGTCAGATAGAGGCCGCTGCCGACGGTGTAGACAAAGTTCGAGGCGGCGATGACGCGCTGCGGGCCGGAATCCGGCATCAGTTTGGGCATGACGGGGCTCCGCCTCCTGGGTCGGCAGTAAGGACTGGCCCAGCTTTCTGCTTATTACTTGCAATAGCAAGAGAGTTGCAATAAGTGAGCTCTATGACCTGCCCCGCATATCCGTGCGGAGGCGTTGAGGTGCAGGACAAGGGCCGCTTGGACGGCCACACCGGAGAGCAGGGGGCGTTCCCTGCAGAGGTGCGCCCGGCCCGGCGTCGACGCGGTTGCCCAGCACGTTGACGAGCGCGACCCGGCCGCCCGTCGCCGCAGGTGAACTCGCGAAAACCTACCGGCGGGTTACTTGCTCCCTGGTTTCCAAGCTAGGACTACGAGGCCCATTCCGGGCACATCCGGATGCCACCCGATAGAGGTGGCTCCCATTCTCGTTTGCCGATCAAGGGCTTGTGTCGTGCTCCATCCCCTTCACCGATGGAGCAACGTGGCTCCTCACGTCGCCCAAGTGGTTCCCGTTCACCCTGTCGAAAACACCGGGGAGCACGTATGCATCAGCTCGCCGGGCGGTGAACCACTGCTGCTCGTACGGTCGGGCATGAGCGCCCTGACAGGACGGTGCTCCCGGGACGGCCCTGCGGCCACTTCGCACGTTCCGCAGGGCCAGCCCATTCTCCAGATGTGACCACCCGCCCAGCCCGGCAGTCGGCGCCCGCAGCCCCTGAAGGCACCGGGGCCCGGTGCTGGTCGACGTGATCAACGGGACGGGGCCACATCGCAACGCTGCGCCGTACGCGCGACGCTGCCCCGAGTGACAGCGGATCGGGACCGGTACGTCCTGGCTACTGCAGATTTCGCAGGGCTGCGAGGACGGCATCCTCGGTGTCACCCAGTGCGCGAAAGCTCTGCCGCAGCGGCCAAAGGGCCGCCTCAGGTTCGTGTTCCGTCAGGTGCAGGCGGGCCAGACGCACAGACGCGTCGACCAGTGCCTTCGTCATGGACGCCTTCATGTCCACTGCCCACTCGAACCGCCTTGGCGGGGTATCCGCGAAAGGTCGCCCACGGACCAGTTGCAGGGCAGCCGGCCTCCCGGCCGAGTTCGGGCAGCCGGGCGAACCGCCCATGAGTCTCCGACTCAGGTCACTGGCCACCGCAGGTCAGGTCCTTCGCGGGCAGTCGGCCCGTGGTCAGGTACCGCGTGACGCCGGCGTCCGCGCAGGACGGTCCGGCCACCACCACGCCGTGGCCCTCGCCGTCGGCCACGGTGACCATCCGCGCACCGTGCAGCGCCCGTCGCATGCCCTGCGCCATGGGCAGCGTCGCCTGCGGGTCCCACTGGTTCTGCACGATCAGTGCGTTGACGTCGTTGCTCACCACTGTGGCCGGCTCCCTTGCCGCCGACTTCCAGAACGCGCACGGCTGAATGGTGGCCCCCAGGTCTCCGGCCAGCGGGTACTTGGCCCGGTCTCGGATTACGTCCCGGCGGTACTGCTCGGGGTTGCGCGGCCAGCTGCGGGTGTCGCCGCAGAAGGCGGCCCAGGTGACGGCGGACTGGTTGTCGGCAGGAACGTCCGCACCGAACGCTCCCGCGTCGGCGGACCGGACCGGAGCGGAGCCGGGGACAGCCGGTTCGGCCGACGCTGCCGTCACCGCCGACGCGGTCGGCGCGGTCGGCGTGGCCGGCGCGGGGGGTCCGCCTGCGGCCGAAGCCTTCAACGCGACGATCCACGGGGTGACGGTCTTGACGCCGACGAACGCACCGTACTGGGAACGGATGGCGCCGCCACTGAGCGCCCCACCGTTCGTCGGGACGGGTGTGCGGTCGGCGCGGGCGATGAGCTCCCAGTACGTCTTCCGGACCTTCGCCGGAGTCGGACCCAGACCGTAGGTGGCGTTGCGGGCGGCGGCCCACTCGGTCCAGCGGGTGAAGGCGAGTTCGGCCCCGGCCGACCACCCCCGGAACGTCCCTCGCCACGCGAGCGTCGGATCGAGGGCGCTGTCGAGCACGAACCGGTCCGAGCGCCGGGGGAACATCTGCGTGTAGACGGCGCCCAGGTAGGTGCCGTACGAGTACCCGAAGTAGGAGATCTTCGTTTCCCCCAGTGCCGCCCGGACGATGTCCATGTCCCGTGCCGTGTTGCGGGTGGTGAGGTGCGGCAGCATGTCGCCCGCCTTGGCCCAGCACTTGTCGGCCACCGTCCGGGCCAGGGCCACGTCCTTCGCGAACGTCCGTGCGGTGTAGGGGTGCTGGACGGCCTGTTCGTCGGCCGTCAGGCCGCAGCTGATCGGCGCGCTCTGCCCGACCCCCCGCGGATCGAAGCCGACCAGGTCGAACCGCTCTCGTACCTCCGCCGGCAGCAGCGGCTCCATCTCCACCGGCATGGTCAGCCCCGGAACACCCGGTCCCCCGGGATTCATCAGCAGCACGCCGTGCCGCTCCTTCGCACCGCTCGCCTTCACCCGCGATATCGCGAGGTCGAACTTCCGGCCCCCGGGGTCGCTGTAGTCCAGCGGCACCTTGACCTTCGCGCACTCGAACGTCGCCGGCCCGCCCGTA
>NZ_ML123050.1:48391-57538 GCF_003846175.1 Streptomyces sp. ADI95-17
AACGTCGTCACCGTGCCGACCGTGAGCACGGAAATCGTTCGGGCGCCTCGTAGAGCCATGCCAGTCCTCTGTGCAGAATCAGTGTCTCGAATTACCTCCAGTCTCTGTTCCGCCCCACTCGTACCTCGTACTGCACGAGGATGGGCTCATGATCCAACTAGCGGTGTAGGACGGCACACCGACGTCCTGCTGGAGTCCTGCTCCGTGTCGTTCATCAATCAGGGTGGGCGGCCGATCCGCCGTCTGCCGACAGTCGTGCCATCGACACCCCGACCCGCAGCGCTGAGACGGCACGGGAGGGCGCAGCGCCGACGGCGCGGCCCATCGCCGTGTCGTCGGCGCCCGGGCGGGAACGGCTCAACACGGTTGCCGTGTACCGGCACCCGCCGTCTGGGTGACGACGCCGACCTCGTGCGCACCAACCCGACCGGGCTGCCGTTCTTCGCAGCCACACAAACCGGCGGACGGAGGCCAACAACAATGCAGTGTCGATCAGTTGCCACCTCGCCACCGTCCGCACCCACCCGCAGACAGCAGCGCTCCGGTGCGATCGGCCCAGATCGCCTGCATCGATTCGGCCGTGTCGCGGGCGGCGGTGCGGGTGGACCGGCGCGGGTCGAGCGCCCGACCGGTGGCCAAGTTCTTGCCGGCGGCGAGCTCCTCGGGAGCGACAGTGGCGGACCAGTCCGGCGCGCCGGCCCACCCGGCGTGGCCTTCCTGTCCTACGGCTTCGTCGGACCAGCGCGCGGGTCCCCCGGCCCCTAGGGGTTAAGGGAGGGACACCCGGTGCTGTTCCTCTCCTCCTGCAGACCGCGTGGCTCGCGCTGAACTGGATGCTCGGTCTCGGACTGGACGCACGGGCAGCGCAAGACCACCCGGATTCCGGACGCGCGGCCCTGGAACGGGCTCGTGGACCACCGGGATCGGCGGCCTGAGAGCGGCAGACCCCTCTCATCAGAGCCTGCAAAAACTGTTTCAAAAACCAGGGTGGTTCAACCACCTTGAGCACGCGTACTCACGCCCCCGCCGCGCCTGCGAAGGGACACTGGGACCATGACCCGTCGTACCAGCACGGCCGCAGTCGCGGTGCTCTTCGTCCTCGCTCTGACGAGCTGCGGGAAGGGCGTGGACGATCTCTTCTCGAATCTCAACGGCACCACGTCGTCCGACACCTCCGAACACGAAACCCCGAGCAGCGACACGGCCGGCCCGGATGCGCCGCCCTTCTACGGCGACAACAGCCGGGCCCGACGCCCGGACCGTCCGGCCCCGGCGGACGAGAAGCAAGCCCGGGAGAAAGTCAAGGACATCACGCAGCCCCTTGAGGACCTGCGACGTCAGCATCGGACCCGGCCCGCCCAGGTGCGCGAGGCCCTTGCACCACTGGCCGCTCCTGCCCACCTAGAGGTGACGGAGCGGCCCACCTCAGGAGACGAAAGCCCTGCTCAGGGCAGCATGTACGGAATCTGGATCGGCAGAACCGCCTGCCTCACCGGTGCCGTCAGCGCAGAGCGCGTCTGGTCGGACGTCAACGGCCACTTCCCGGAGACAGGCTGCCAACCCCCGGCGCGGGCCCATTGAGGCCCTCAAGCCCACGGTCGTGTCCCGCCATGTGGTGTAGCAGCGATTGTGAGGTTGATCCCCGGGAGTGGACACCGGGTTTCATGCAACGAGTGACACCGTAGGCGACGTGATCAGTTGCTGTTCGAACTCGGCTGGTGTCGGCCGTGCTCACCTCCGACGATCTTGCAGCCCGGTTCGACAGTGACGGAGTGGTGTGGTCAGGTTCCCAGGTCGGCGTCTCGTGCCAGCAGTGCGGCCTGCACTCGGTTCTCGCAGTCCAGCTTGGTCAGGATCCGGCTCACGTACGATTTGACCGTGGCCTCGCTCATATGGATCCGCTGACCAGCGTCCGCGTTGGACAGGCCCTCACCCAGCAGTGCCAGGACCTCCAGCTCGCGGTTGGTCAGTGCGTCCAGCCGGCAGCGGGCCTGCTCAGCACGGTGGGCGCTCTGGCTGGATGCCAACGAGTCCACGACACGGCGGGTGGCACCCGGCGACAGGTACGCGTCTCCGGCCGCGGCAGCCCGGACCGCGCGCATGAGTTCCGCGGGCGCCGAGTCCTTGAGCAGAAAGCCCACGCTGCCCCCAGTCAGTGCGCGCAGTACGTTTCGCTGTTCCCCGAAGGTTGTCAGGATCAGCACCCGCGTGTCGGGCACGGTCCGGTGCAGCTCGGCCAGGGCCGTCAGTCCGTCCATGACCGGCATCTGGATATCGAGCAGCACGACGTCCACGCGGCGGGTCTGGGCCAGTTCGACAGCCTCACGGCCGTTCACCGCCTCGGCGACGACTTCGATGTCGTCGGCGGAGGAGAGGATCATCCTGACGCCTGCCCGGATGAGCGGCTCGTCATCCGTGACGAGAACCCTGATCATGACTCCCCTGCGCGGTCCTTGAGTGTCTGCCTGCGGTCACTCGCCATCATCCCTGATCGAGCGCCCGCTACTCCTCAGTTTCTCACCTCGAAAGACTTCTTCTCGGTCAACTTGCCGTCCTTGAAGCAGAACCGGAAGACCGGCTCCATGTCCGGATTGTTGCTGGACTCCGTGGAAGTCAGGCTGAGGCACTTCGCGCCCTTGGGCACGGGCGGCGCATCCGTTTCCAGGCCGTCGGTCACGAAGGAGTTCTCTTTGGGCAACTGCTTGCGGATCTCTGCCTCGGGCTGGCCCACCTTCACCGTGTCGTACTGCTTCGGCTCGATCCTGGCCTCTTCCGCCTTGTTCAGGAGGAAGTATCCCCCGACGCCGAGGGCGGCGATCACCAGCAGCAGAGAAATCAGTACCGCCATCCCGCAGCCGATGGCTATGCCGCTTCCGTTCTTCCTGCTCATTGCCTTGGCCAGCTCCTTCAGACCGTTCCCGTTCATGACAGGAGCACCCTCGTCCAAGGAGTCCCCCGGGGTCTGCTGCCAAAAGGTGTTCGTTGGATCAACGAACGTCGTCGTCACGTTGCCGGGCTCGGGGCTCGGGATCCCGCCTTCCGGCGATGTGTACGGCAGCACGCCCGCCAGCCGGAAGCCTCCGTCCGCCGTCGGGCCCGCGTGCGCCAGGCCCCCGATGAGCCGGGTCCGCTCACCGAGCCCGGTCAGCCCCTGGCCGCCGCTCACCACGCCCCGGCCGTTGTCCGTCGTCCTGGTTGCGGGTCCGTTGGCGACCTCCACGACCAGCGAGTCCGGCTCATACCGCAGCTCGACGGTGATCGGGGCGCCCGGGGCGTGCTTGTGGGCGTTGGTCAGGCCCTCTTGGACGATGCGGTACGCCGCGTGATCGGCGGTCGGGGGGAGCGGGCACGGCTCGCCGGAGTGCCGCAGCTTCACGGCCGCGCCCACGCTCCGGGACGTTCCTACCAGGCCCTCGATGCCCGCCACCCCGCGCGACAGCGCCGTGGTGTCCTCCGCCGCCGCCGCCGCAGCAGCCGCGACGCCTGGGGTGGTGCGGTCCTCGTGTGGAGCCTCCGTGCTGTCCCGCATCACCTGTACCACCTCGCGCAGCTCATGCATCGCGGCCACCGACGCCTCGCGCAGCACCCCCACTGCCTCCCGCTGCCGTCCGGTCAGCTCGCGGTCCACCTCCAGCGCGCCCGCGTGCACCGAGATGAGCACCAGTTGATGGCCGAGGCTGTCGTGCATGTCCTGCGCAATGCGCTGACGCTCCCGCGCCCGGGCCTGTCCGGCGATCATCGCGCGCTCGCGTTGCTGCTGGGCCTCGTACTCCCGAAGCGTGTCGGTCAGCGTATGGTGCTGCGACCGGTAGCGGCCGGCCAGGCCGGGAACGATGATCGCGACCAGCGGCCACAGGACGCCGAAGACCAAGCGGGGCAGTGAGAGGTGAGGCAGCGCCTGCACGACTGCCATGCCGAGGTTGAGGACGTATGCGAGGGCGAAGGTGCCGACGGCCCTGCCGACCCCGTCGATCCGCCGCCCCGCCGACCACGCGGCGACAAGGACCAACGGAGCGAGACCGCCGAACAGGACAGAGCCGACGGCCGTCACCAGCAGCACGGACGCGGGCAACGTCCGGCGCAGAAGTGACAGCGCTGCGATCGCCAGCCCGGCGGCAGCGATCCGTACGGTGCCGCCGTGGTCCAGGGCCGCGAGACCTGCTCCCAGCAGCCCAAACGCTACGCTCAGCAGCGATTCGCCCACGATGCGCCAGGGAGACCACATTCCGGGAACCAAGAGAGCCCTGCCCGGGGCAGCCAGCCGCAGGGTAGCCGAACGCAGCCTCGCTGCCAGTGCCTGGAGAGCCGATGCTTTAAGGGCCGTAGATTCCACACGAGTCACCCGGCCACGTTAAGCCCCTCTCAACCCGCTCCGCGCCGGCCATTGGTCGCGACGGCCAACGACGAAAGTCCAACCTGGCGTGGCGGCCCGGCATCCGTCGGCCACCCACAAGACCCCGGCCGCAGCAGAGCACCGACGGGCTCGCCGGACCCTGCCCGGCCGTGGTCGACGAACGCGAACAGCGAGTGATGACCGAAGGTCTTCCGCCAGGTCGCGGCCCCGTATTCCTTTTGCGAGTGCGCGAGACCAGGACCCCGTCGATGTCCACGATCACCTCGCCGCCCGCGTTCGGGGCCGCCTGGCCCGCCAAACGCCAGGCCGCTCGCGGACTTCGCTTCGCGCGCGTTTCCTCGCCCGGCAGGCCGCCGACCACGGCGACACCGACGCCCTGGCCCTCCTGGCTGGGATGCCGAGTATCTTCAACAGGCTGTGGCCGTATGGCCTGGACCCGGACGGCACACCGACATCCCCGTGGTACACGTACCGCCGGGCCCGTCGTAGGGATGCCGCCATTTGCGGCTGGTGACGATCCTGCTGGGTACGGAATAAGCCGATCGCCCCTCCGGCCGGGAGTGTCCAGAGTGCTGCAGGCGGCCGTACAGCGCCAGGAAGGGGTATGTCCGCCGGAAGGCCGTGGTGTCCGTCGTGCGAATGCTGCGCGCCAGCCCCCGGCATCAGGCTCCCTGGTCGCGGAGCATCGCACGGACCAGTTCCAGGGCAACCGGGAGGCAAACTTCGGCGCCGCCGTGGGAGCCGGTGAGGTCGGTGTGACGGAGCACGACAGATGACCCAGATGGGCAACTTGGATGCTCAGCATTCACCTCAAGGTTTTCGAGTCGCGTCGAGCGGGCTCAGTGGGGCGGTTCCTTCCCGTAGGCGTTTCCGGCCTTCGGCCGGGGGTGCGGGGTGCGTGGGGGTCGCTGAGCGCGTTGAGCGTGGCTCGGGCCGCGGCGCGTACTGCTTCGTCGGGGGCGTTGGTCAGCGGGCGGACGAAGGTGTGGGCGGGTTGCGCGTCGAGGCCGAAGGACGCGAGGGCGTTGAGCGCGCCGGTCACCACGCCCCAGCTTTGGTGCCGGCCGGCCCATGTGAGGGTGTCGGTGATCACGGGTATGGCGATGGGGTCCCTCAGCTCGGCCAGGCAGGACAGGTAGAGGCCGGCGGGGATGGGTGCGTTGGGGCGGGCGGGGTCGATGAAGCGCAGGCCGTCGGCGAGGAGGGGGACGAGCCGGTCGGCGGCTTGTGGGTAGCCGCCGACGCCGTAAAGGGCCCGCCAGTCGTCCACCCGGGTCTCCAGGGAACGGATCAGGTCGGGGAGCGCGCGGGGGTCACGGTGGTCGGCCAGGGTCATGACCGCCTCTTGGTAGGCCTCGCGGACGACGGCATTGTCGATCGCCCAGACATCCGGACCATGGGCGGCGCGCAGGGTGGTCATGTAGTCGTCGAGGGTGTCGAGAAGGAGTTTGGTGTCCTCGGGGGCGACCCGGAGTCGGCCGCCGAACCACTGACTGAATCCGCCTTGGATGGTGCGGGCCGCGGCCCAGTCGTCCGGGAGCAGGTCGAGGAGAGAGGTCAGCACGGGACGGGGCAGGATGCCGGGAAGGTCCTTCGTCATGGCGATGGCGTCGTACCGGGTAGCGGCATCGGGGCTGGTCAGCTGTGCAACGAGGAGGGCCGTACGGTCCGCGATCCGGTCGCCCAAGGTGGTGTGGAGGGTGCGTAGGACACTGCTGAGTGGGGAGTGTTCCTTCCAGGGATGGTCGGGATCGAAGTGGTCCGCGGCCAGGTGAGCGGGGCGCACCGCGGGGACGACTGTGCGTCCGCGGACGTGCAACGTCGCTGTGCACCGCCGGCATCCGTCGCATGACTTCTCAGCGGTCGGGGTCCCTGTGATGTCCCGCAAAAGGGCGATCGCGCGAGGCACGAGGTCGGCGGTGTCCTGGTCCGGGTCGATCAGGGCACGATGGGTGAGGGCTGAGAGCCGGACGGGGGCGTCGACGTGGGACCGGTCGGGGCCGTCGATCAGCTCGTCCAGCCAGGTTGCCACGGTCGTCCCCGTCTCCGGCAACCGGACGGCCAGACGCGTCAGCGTGCGGATGACCAGCAGCCGCTCCACGATCCCGTCCTCGGCCGGCAGGCGCTCGGCCAGCACGCGGGCGGCGCGCCCGCCGTTGGCGAGGAAGAGACCGACGGCCTCGATCGCCGGGCGGCGTACCGACGGATCCGGGTCCGCCGCGTAACGGACGAAGGCGTCCGCCCGTTTGGTCATCTCAGCGGTGATGTCGACGTGAGCCGTCGACTCGACTCCATTCGTCGTGAAGTAGACGTCCTCAGGGTCACAACACGAACTCTCCCGCCCGATGCTGAGGAGCAGCCTGACGATCTCGGCCTGGTCAGGGGTGGCAGGGTCATCTGCCATGTCGAACAGGAACGGCAAGCTCATCGCCGTGCACGGGTCGACGGCTCCCTGGTCATGGGCCTCCGCGTAGAACCCGTCGAACGCCTCGGTCCGTACGGCGGGGGCCGGGGAGAGCATGTTCCTGAGATGGTCCGGGACCCCACATACCTGACCGGGCAGGTGGCCGGCCGTCCAGTCGACATCATGTGCGTGGATCATGGACGGCAGTCTGCAAGGGACCACTGACATCGACGGCACCAGCTGAGCACCGCCGGCACCCCACGCACCTCCGCGCAACGCTCTCCGCACAGCGAAGCGAGACGGGGCCGGCAGGCCCTCCGCGCGCTGGGGGCACGGGTCCCCAACATCGCGGCCCCAAACTGGCCAACTCAACTGCGCGGCATGACAAGTCCAGTGCTCATTGGGCAGATGCAGTGCTCGGTCACAGCTGACCTGATCGATCTCAGGCGCCGGCAGATCCGCATCTACAACAAGCTCGCCTTGCGGCCCGCCGTCGGGACGGCCGAGCTGCGCCGGGAGCTGATCCGGCTGTCCTGCCTGATCAGTGCCCATCCGTACTGGGCGGAGCACGGCTGGAGCATGGCGGGCCGGGTCGAGCTGGTGCGGGCAGCCCGGAGCGGACCGGACGGGGTACGGGAACTGGTCATGCACTGGAATGGCGAGGAATTCGTCGTCATCGGGCCCAAGGCATCCGAGGCGGGGCCGTGAGAGGGCGAGAGTCCCGCCCGTGCCGAAGCTCTTCAGCTGCCTTTGGCGAGGGCGTCGGCGAGCTGGTCGTGGGTCATGCCGGAACGTCCTTTGACACCGGCCTTGGTGGCCTTCTCGTACAGCTCGGTCTTGGTCAGCGACCGTAGCGACCCAATGTCCGAGGCCTTGGTGTGCTTCTTCGCGGCAGACTTCTTCCCGCGCACTGTCTTGTCGGAGGTGCCGGCCTTCTCCCCGGTGCCCTTCGGGCTGCGGGCCCCCTCGACGCTGGCTCGCAGGGCCTCCACCAGGTCGACCACACCGGTGGGCTGCGCGGCTGGCTCGGCCTTCTCCACGGCCTCACCGGCAGCCTTGGCCTCGATCAGCGCCTCGACCACTCGGCTGGGAAACCCCGGCCGAGCGCCTGCGCCAACTCCTCTGAACCGGCGCCCACCAAGCAGGCCGCACCTAAAGTGATGGCATGGCTGCACCAGAATGGGAACGACTCACCCGCGCCCGTGGAATGGGGCGCCTGAAGATCATCGCCCGGCACGTCATCCGACGGCCCGTGCTGATCGCCGGCCTCGTCGGCCTGCTCATCCTGTTCAACCTGGTGAAAGACAGCTTCCCGCTGGCCTACGGGCTCGCGGCCCCGGCCGGAGCCGTTCTGATCATGGCGAGCATGGGCCGCTTCCGAGCCCCAGCCGGAGACCCGCCACGCGAGGAGGCTTCACTTCCCGCCGAACCCGACGAGAAGTGAAGCCGGAACGACGCAGCAGACGCCATACCACTACCAACGTGTTGCGACGACCGCTAGAAACCGCCGGCTACCCGGTGCGGGGGCGCTTCGTTGTCATGTTTTCGGGAAGTCCCTGGCTTTGATCTTCGCCATCCGTCCGTCGGGGTGGTGCCAGACGATGCCTTCGCAGCCATCGACCGCTGCCAGGGCCAGCACTGTGCTACCGATCCCCTCGAAGGTCAGCTCTGGCACTGAGACGTGCTGCGCCGCAGCGTGCTCGACGAGCCGGTGAACGTCGCCACCCTCGGGATTTCCGTTCACCTTCGGGCCGATCAGCTCGAAGGTCCCGGCGGTCCACTCGCTCGACCCGGCCGCCTGAAGGGCCTCTGCGTGGAACTTCGCGAACGATGACTGGCCGATTGGCTCCCAGCCGATGGTCTTTCCCGTCTCGGTGTCGACGGAGAGGGCTATGTAGTTCGGCGGTTCCGGCTTGCGGGGCTTCACTTCGCGACGCGCCCACCACTTGCCTGCTTCGTCGAGCATCACGCATGTGCCGTCGTACTTGCGGGTGGCCTGCCCTTCGCCTGTGAGCACCCATTCGCAGCCGGGGGTCACCTTGGGCAGGACGGGCGCGGGATTGTTGTCGAAGTCGCGGACGAACACGGTGGGAATCTTCTGCATTCCGGGATCCTGTCGGTTGGCTGGCTTGCGTGCATCGGAATTTCGTTCAAGCCGCGATCCGGCGCTCCCCCGACACCTGGGCCTCGCACTGGCGGTGGATGAGCGACACCTCGCGCGCGGCCTCGTCGATGGCGGGTTGGCCGCGGCCCATTCGAGGTTGAACCGGATGTCCGGACGGCGTGGTCGACGCGCTGCTGCAGCGTCCCGGCTTCGCACACCTCGGCCCGCCCGCGGAGCGGTACGGGCCGCCGGCATCACCCCCGTGCGGCCGGTCTCTCGATCCCC
>NZ_ML123050.1:57676-58673 GCF_003846175.1 Streptomyces sp. ADI95-17
GGTCCGGCCATCGCGGGCTGCCTCGTACTCGGTCAAGAAGGGGCACCGACCGTGCACTTTCGCGTCGCCAGGCAGTACGCCGCCGCCCACGGCCACTTCCTCTCCCCCCGACCACCGCGACGTGGGCCAGGCACCCGATCGGTGCGTGGGCAAAGAACGCGAGGGCGGCGGCGCGCAGGGCGCGGGAGAACGAGGAGCTGCGCGCGGCCGGCCGTTCTGTTCGGTCGGCGGCCGGGGCGATGTCCGTCATCGAGGAACCCGAGCCGTCGTCTCGGATATCGACGGGATATCCGATGTGATCACCCTCGCCGCTACAGTGCCGCCATGACGACCGCACCTCACCGCAGGTTCTCGGCCCGCATCAACCGAGCCGAAGCCGAGTTCGACGGACCGTTTGAGGGCATGCCCCCGCAGAGCCCCGATGCCCCGAAGCTCGCGCTCCGGGCAGATGCCCGGGCAGCGCACATCGGCGGTGTGCAGGCAGCACGTTGAGCGAAGAACCCATCTTCATCCGGAGCAAGTTGGGAACCAGCCGGTACGTCTACAACCACCGCAACCCGGTTGGTCTCGCACTCATCATCCTCACGCCGCTTGTCGCGCTCGGCGTACTGTTCGGTATGCAGGCCGAGTCGACGTGGAGTGAGGGCGAACTCCGCGACGCCGTCCGCAAAGGCGTCCGAGATCTAGGCGGCAAACGGCACTACACAAGCCTGGAGGGCAACCACGGCTACCTGATCGCGGAGGCGATCCGGGAGGGCGGCATCGGGCCAGGGCACGGCGTCGACACGCGTGAAGAGGAGGGCGGAGGCTACACGGTCAGCACTGAGGACACCGAGACGGAGTACTGCGTCCGCATCACGCTGACCCTGGACGAGCAGCCCCCCGTAGTCTTCCCAGGAGCCGAGGACCGGCCGCCCCCCGACCCGGGGATGCTCGCGTTCTACCTCTCCCACGCGACCTTCAGCAAGGGCTCTTGCCACTGACCTGGTGATCCGGG
>NZ_ML123050.1:59598-67804 GCF_003846175.1 Streptomyces sp. ADI95-17
TGATGATCAGTTGAGCACACGAACGGCGCTGCACCTGGGGAGGCGCAGCGCCGATGTCCTTCGAGGCCAACCGCTGGGCCAGCCGGTGGCGTGCAATGCTCCGCGGCGCTTGTCCGCGGCCGGCCGTCTTCTTCGCGGCGGTGACAGCGGTCCGCTTCCCGCCGGTTTCCTCGGTTGTGCAGCTCAGGCTGTCGGCCGGCTGTGCATTGGCACGACGACCGGCGATCCGGTGGCCATCTCGCCGAGCCGGAAGAACTTGACCTGGCCCACGTTGTGCGTGTGCTCCAGCCACCCGGCTGCTTCCAGTTCACGGCGCGCGCGGCTGAAGTGCTCCTGTCGAAGGCAGCGAGGCGTGGCCAATGCCCGTTGTGGTGGATGTGGCCTCCGCAGGAGGTTTCGCACACACCTGCCCGGTGGGGGCTGACAGTCTGGGGCTGATGTTCCATCAGCAGCCTGTGATCGCTCGCGAATCGGGTCACCCACACGTAGGGCACGCTTGGTCGGCGCCAGGTCATCGACCGTCGCTTCGATGGCATCACGAACACGTGGACTGAGCCGGGCCGCTGTACCGCTCGATACACCGTCGACAGCGATGCCCGCCGGTAGTGCTCAAACGATGTCGCCTGCGAGGATCCCTCGGTGCGCGACGGCTGAAGGCCCGGCCTGCGGAACATCGTCGACAGATGGCTGATCATCATCTCGTGCGGCCGTCGCCGATCCGTCACAGTGGCGCGATGGACTCAGGAATCGCCGCTGTTCTCGGCGCCACGGTTGGAGCCCTCGGCACCGGGGCGACGGGTCTCGCAGCGGCTCTGCCGGGTCGCAGCACGGCTCGCCATCAGGTCAGGGCCGAGAACATGCGAGCCCTGCGGGAGTCGCGCAGGGCCACCTATCTCGCCTTCGCCGAGGAGCATGAGCGCTACCTGGACCTGCTGTCCACCACGCTGATCCCGCTCTCTCGCATCGAGCGTTCTCCGAGCCAGCGCGAGGAGTGGATCGAGAAGGCGCACAAGCGCTGGAATCAGGCGCTGAAATACCGGCAGAACGAGATCCAGAAGATTCGTGCCATCCTCTACCTGGACGCCACCCGCCCGGTAGCCGAGGCCGCGCTTGGGGTGACAATGAGGTTTGCCCTTCTCAGTAATGCGACCCGCCGCACCATCGAGGGCCCTCAAGGGCCAGGGTTTAGACACCGGCCCCATCACGCCGCCACGGCCGGGCTACATCGACCGCCTGACGGAAGACGGGCTGGACCCGGAGACGCCCGCATGACGCACATGCCCGCACGCTACGCCTTGGTCGACACCGAGCTGGGCGGCCAGCGGATCATCCGCGGCGAGCCATTGATCCTGGTACTGGCTGCGGCGAACACCGATCCGCGGATCCACACCAACGACCCGGAGCGGGAGATCGGCAACCGGTCCCACCTCGGGTTCAGCGCGGGCCCGCATCAGTGCCCGGCCCGTACTCCCGCCCGCCTGATCGCCCGCGTCGCTGTCGAACAGGCCCTGCATGGCCTGCCACGGATCACACTCGGTGTCCCCGCCGACGCAGTGACGTCCAGCCCCTCTCCCTGGATGCGTCACCTGGAATCCCTGCCCGTGACGTTCGCCCCGGCCGGCAACACCGCCCCCGACTCTTCCGTCCGATAGCCCAGTCCGCCCGCTCTCGCACCGTGTACCGGAGGTAGATCATGACGGCACCACAACGCACCACTCAGCACGTTCCCGTCCTGCGCCTGGACCCGACCGGCGCGGACCACCAGGGCGAAGCCGCACGGCTGCGAGAGCTCGGCCCGGTCGTGAAGGTGATCCTTCCCGGCGACGTGGAAGCATGGGTCGTCACCACACACCAGCTGCTGACGGAGCTGGTGAACGACCCCCGGGTCAGCAAGGACTGGCACCGGTGGACGGACATCCGCACCAACCGGATTCCCGAGGACTGGCCGCTGACCGGAATGGTCAAGATCACCAACATGGTGACGGCCGACGGCGACGACCACCGCCGCCTGCGCCGCGTCGTCACCCAGGTCCTCACCCCCGAACGTTTCCGGGCCATGCGCCCGCGCATCACCGAACTCGCCCGCCGCCTCGTCCAGGCGCTGCCCGAGCGCACCGGCCCGGACGGCTCGGTCGACCTGCGTGAACACCTGGCCTACCCGCTGCCGATGACCGTCATCTGCGACGCCATCGGAGTCCCCGGACCGCTCCGGCCCCAGATTCGGCGCCTGGTCCGGTCCATCTTCGACTCCACCGCACAGCCCGAGGAAGTCCTCTCGACACAACGCCTCATCTACGAACTCCTCGACAAGGTCGTCGCGCACAAACGCCGCACACCGGGCGACGATCTCACCAGCAACCTGATCGCCGTCCAGAGGGACAACCCCGACCTCCTCAGCGACACAGAGCTGACTGGCACCCTCTGGCTGATGATCTCCGCCGGCCACGAAACCACCCTCAGCCTCATCACCAACGCACAGCGCGCCCTGCTCACCCACCCCGACCAACTCGACCTGGCGCTGAGCACCGGCCCGTCCGTCTGGCCGGTCGTCGTGGAGGAAACCCTGCGCTGGGACGCCCCCATCGGCAACTTCCTCGCCCGCTACCCCCGCGAGGACCTGCACATAGGCGGCGTCACCATACCCGCCGGCGACGCCGTCCTCGCCCCCTACAGCGCGGCTGGCCGCGACACCGCCCAGCACGGCCAGGACGCCCACCGGTTCGACATCACCCGCGACCAGGCCCGGCACCTGGCCTTCGGCGGCGGCCCCCACGTCTGCCTCGGCGCGCCCCTGGCACGCATGGAAGCCGCGATCGCTCTCGAAGCACTGTTCAGCGAGTACCCCGGTCTCTCCCTCGCCACCAACCCCGAATCGCTCGTGCCCGTGCCGTCCCTGATCTCCAACTCCGTCCAGGCCCTCCCCGCCTACCTGAACCACCACCGCCCCAACACCACGGCCACCGACACATGCCCTCAAGGAGCCCGGCAGTGAACGCCCCCGCACCCGCCATCGACGTGGACAGCCCGGCCGAAGGCACCGCACCGTCGACCGCGCGGATCACGCACTGGCTGCTCGGCGGGGAACGCCACCACCAGCCCGCCGACCGCCGCCTGGGCATTCGCGTGCTCAACGCAGCCCCCTGGACCGAAGCGGCTCTTGAGAAGCCGTATCTCAACCGATCTTGGAACGTGCGGTTCGAACAGGGTTCCTGGTCGGGTGATCTTCCGGTCGTACGCGCATGAAGGCAGGGCCTCCTGGTAGCTCGGGGGTGCGACCCCACTCCGAGCGGATCCCGGAGGCCCTGTTGTCGTTGTTGTACGCGCCCGCGCCCGTTGACTTCAACTCGCCCGCCGTTTCGTGCGATTGCCTCGCGCACGTGTACGGCAACGCGGCCGATCATCCCGATCGGGTGCGCCGGTATCCGTCGGACATGACGGACGCGGAGTGGACGGCCGTGCGGCCGTTGCTGCCGGTGCCGGCCTGGCTCCAGGGCCGAGGCGGGCAGCCGGAAGGCTACTGCCACCGTCAGATGCTGGACGCGATCCGCTACCTGGTCGCGGGCGGGATCTCCTGGCGGGCGATGCCCGCGGACTTCCCCGGCTGGGGCCGGGTCTACGCCTTCTTCCACCGCTGGCGCGAGCACGGGCTGATCAACGAGTTCCACGACCGGCTGCGCGGGAAGGTCCGTGAAAGCGAAGGCCGCGAGGCCGAGCCCACGGCGGGGATCATCGACGCCCAGTCGGTGCGGGCCGCAGCGACAGTGCCGGCCGACTCACGAGGTTACGACGGCGGAAAGAAGGTGCCGGGCCGTAAACGGCACATCGTGACCGACACGCTCGGCCTGCTCCTGGTCGTCGCGGTCACCGCCGCGAACATCGGCGACCGGGACGCCGCGGCGGGACTGCTGGCCCGGCTCCGTCGCCTGCACCGCGACATCACCCTCGTCTGGGCCGACGGCGGCTACACCGGCTCCCTCGGCGACTGGTGCCGGGACAAACTCGCCCTGACCTTGGAGATCGTCAAGCGCACTGACGACATGACGGGGTTCGTGGTGCTCCCCAGACGCTGGGTGGCAGAGCGCACGTTCGCGTGGTTGACGAACTCCCGCCGTCTGGCCCGGGACCACGAGACGTTGTCGGCCAGCAGCGAGGCGGTGATCCGGTGGTCGATGGTCACACGGATGAGTCGGCGTCCGGCACGGCCGCAAGCCGCCGGCCGGCACTGAACATCCCCGACGCTTCCAGGAGGAGCCACCCGCGTTCCGCCAGGCGCCTGGCCTTCGAGCGCACCCCCTCGACCTTCGCCGGCGTCGTCCCAAGGCCCAGCTCCGCCGCGATCTCCTTGGCCTTCACCGGTCCCTCGCCCGCGGACCGCCGCTTCTCCAACATACCCACAATCCGCTGGTAGTCGGGCGCGAGCACGGTCACCGGCAGCCCGTCCCGCCAGGGCGGCACCACCGACCCCGGCACCGGCGAGGGCACCGTTTCCCGCTCCGCCCCGGTCACGGCAGTCGTCTCGGCGGCGGACACGGCCAGGGCCTCGACCAGCTCCTCCTGCGCGATCACCCGCCGGTCCAGCTCGATCTCCGCGGCCTCCAGCACCTCAGCCAACCGCGCGGCTTCCTCCCGCAGCCCCTCCACCCGCACCCGGGCAATCGCCTCCCGCTCCTCCAGCATTCCCAGCACCGACGCCACCGCGCACCCCTCGGTCATGAAGCGGACACAAGACGCCGCATGCCTCCCTCACTCCGAGCGAAACCATGCCTGACCAGCAGAAATCAAGGGATCACGTTCGGTTGAGATACAGCTTCTGAAGCCCGGCTTGCTTGGAGCAGGTCCGGTCGTTCGCAGGTAGCCGGCCGGTGGCCAGGTACTGGTTGACCTTGTTGTCGACGCATGCGTTCTCGTACAGTCCGTAGATCGCGTGCCGGTTCGCACCCTTGAGAGTGATCAGCTTGGAGCTCGGCAACAAGCCGTGCAGGGCAACGGCACCCTTGTGGGCGGTGCGGGTGTCGCCGGTGGCGGACACGATCAGCGCCTTGGTGTCGTGCTTCACCCGGGTGGGCTTCTCGCGGGGCCGGTCCCAGAAGGCGCACGGGCCGATGTTGTTGGCCAGCGCGCCGAAGCGCGGGTACGCGGCGCGGCTGCGCTCGATGGCCCGCCAGTAGACCTCGGGGTCGCGCGGGGCCGCCACGTCCCCGCAGATGACCGCAGACTGCACACTGCCGTGGTGTGACTGCTCGCCGGTCAGTGCGAACCGCAGCAGCCCGGCGAACTGCGGTGACAGCCGGGTCGGCTGCCCGGCCACGGCCTCGTTCAGCACGGACACCTGCTCGCCGAGGGCCGCGCGGGACGCGTCGGTGTCGCTGTCGAGGCCGGCGAGCAGAAGGAACGGGGTCTGGGTGTCGTCAAGTTGGAAGGCATCCGGGGCGCTGCCGACGGTCAGCGGTGCGCGCGCGGATGCCCTGATGACGCGGTCGATGGTGGCAAGGACCTGGGCGCGGGTGCGGCCGAGGCCGTAGGTGTCATTGCGGGCGGCAGCCCAAGAGGCCCAGTCGGCGAGCGCCTGCTCGTTCTCACCGACGACCTCCCGGAGCAGCCGGGGGCCGAACTTGTGTGGGTCGATGGCGCCGTCCAGGACCATGCGGTCGGTGCGGCCGGGGAACATCTGGGTGTAGACGGTGCCCAGGTAGGTGCCGTACGAGTAGCCGAAGTAGGAGATTTTCTTCTCGTCGAGCGTGCCGCGGATGACGTCCATGTCGCGGGCCGTGTTGCGGGTGGTGACGTGCGGCAGCACGGAGGCGTTGGTGGCCCGGCACTTGTCGGCCAGGTCCTTCTGGAGGGCGACCTGGCGCTCGAAGCTCGCCCGGCTGTGGCCGGCCGAGAAGAGATTGGTGCCGACGGGCAGACCGCAGTCCAGCGGGGTGCTGCGGCCGACGAAGCGCGGGTCGAAGCCGACGATGTCGTAACGCGGGCCGACCTTCTTCATCCACGCGTGGAATTCCGGCGGGGATTCGAGGGCGGTGCCGCCGGGGCCGCCGTTGTTGAGCAGGATCGAGCCGATGCGGTGGCGGGTGTCAGTGGCCTTGAGCCGGGATATCGCGACGGTGATCGTACGGCCCCGGGGGTCGGCGTAGTCAAGCGGCACAGTGACGTCCGCGCACTGCACGCCGGCCTTGTCCAGATCACGGCCCATGGTGTCGCCCGAGCTCTTGGCGCAACTGCCCCAGCCCAGGCGCTGATCGTAATAATGGTCGAGCCGGTCTTCGGACTTCGACATGGTGGGGGCCGGCGCGGCCGCGGCGGTGGGGACCGCGCTGAGGCAGGCGGTGAGGGCGAGGCCCACGGCAGAGGTGCGGCGCACGACGGGGCTGGAGGTGATCACGAAGCTTCCTTGGGGCGCTGGGTGTTGTGGTCGGAAGTGCCAGTCGTATGCGCTGCGTCCGCCGTGGGTACGGCAACCGCCACCACGCCCGACGGGACAGCCGACACCGCTGCAGACCGGGCCGGTCGGTGCCCGTCGAATGGGGATCTCTTTGCCCCGTTCCGTATATGTTTCACACCGTAGACGCTATGCGCAGCAGTAGCCCCACTCACTACGGCTGTCCCCCCAATCCCGGTGCGGCCATCCCCAGTAACGGATCGTCCACGGCCCTGCATTGAGACTGTGACAACAGCTCAACACCCCGGCGGGCGTTGTCAACTTGTTGGTGTGCGGTTACTTGAGGGTGTGCGGGGGTGTGCTGGGCTTGGTTTCCGCCTCTGGTTCAGGCCTCGGTGGGCGTGGCGGTAGTGCCAGTGATCTCGTTCCGGGTTCCGAAGCGGTGGCGCATCTCGGTGCGGTGGCCGGTGGCGGTCATCCGGTGGCGGCGGGGCCGGAAGTGCGGTGAGGTCTGGCTGGACGCGGACAGGAACTTCTGGGTTCTGCCGACTGTGCGGAAGCCCTTCGTCGCGCGTTCGCGTTGCCTCGTCGGCTGATGGGAGTTCTCCGCACGGTTGTTCAGGTCCTTGTGGGAACGGTGATCGGCCGAGGACATCAACTCTCTGTGGGCGACGCCGTGGGAGCGGAGCTTGTCGGTGACCAGCACTCTGGGTGTTCTGTACTGCTTTCTTCATCAGCTTGGCCATGAACTGCTTCGCGGCCTTCGCGTCCCTGTTGGACTGCAGCAGGATGTCGAGGACAGTGCTGTCCTGGTCCACGGCCCGCCACAGGTAGTGCTGCACGCCGTTGATCTTCAGGAGCACCTCGTCCAGGTGCCACTTGTCGCGGGCCTGGGGCCGGCGGCGGTGCAGGGCGGCCGCGTAGCGGGGGCCGAACCGGTCGCACCACCGGCGGATCGCCTCATGGGAGACGGTGATCCCGCGTGCCAGGAGCAGCTCATCGACTTCGCGGAAGGAGAGCAGGAAGCGGTGGCACGGCCATACTGCGTGGGAGATGACCTCCGCCGGGAACCGGAACCCCTTGTACAACGGCCCTTCCCCGGCGCCCTCCACCACCAGCTCCTCCCGAACGATCAACAAACCCGGCTACCATTCCAGCCCGGAGACCACTCACTCAACTTGACAGTGCCCTCGCCAAGACTTGGCTCCAGCAATAGCTCACGGCGGCCGCGATCAACCTCGCTCGCCTCGATGGCTGGATACGGACATACGCAGGGCCCACATCCGGACCTCCCACCTGGCAGCGCTTCGTCCCGCCGGATGAACTCCGACAGGACGAAGTGATTGAGGCCTGAATTCGCCAACAGCCTCCACAATTCGCCAACAGCCTCCACGAGGCCCCGGGCCCTGTCGTGCAGTGAAGGTCTATGACGCTGAACTGTCGGTGGGTGTCGCGGGTGGAGTCCGACGTCGGCGGAGAACCATCAGGATGGCCGCAGCCCAGAGCAGCGCTCCCAGCGCCGCGCCCCCCGCACCCACCGTTCTGGCGGTCTCCCATGCCGTGCTCTCCACAAGCCGGCATCCCGGGGCACATTCCCACGTTTGGGCACCATCCGCCCTCGCAACCCCAAGAGTGGCCAACCCGAGTAGGAACAGGGCGATGCCGGACCAGAACATCCAGCGGGCGGCTGCCTCATACCCGCGCGAGTGAGTGTCGACCATGCGACCACAGTCCCAGCCGCCCGGTCAGCAGGCAACGGTACGAGATACGGCAGGACCCAACTTTCCCGTCGGCACTGTCATGTTGGCTGATCGGGTGAAATGA
>NZ_ML123050.1:70554-96177 GCF_003846175.1 Streptomyces sp. ADI95-17
CCTGCGAAGCCCGTTGCCGAGCAGGTGGTCGAACCCCGGTTGATCATGGTGATGTCGATCCTGCCGGAGTTCTCGTCGGGTGCGGCGTCCGTGGCGTCGATGGCCAGGTCTTCCGTCTTGCAGAACGTAACCTTGGCGCCGGTTTTCGTCGCGCTGTTCGTGGCTGCCTTTGCCTCGGTGTCCTCACCTGAGCTCGACTTCGCGTTGCCGGCCTCCGAGCCGCCCTCCGACTTCGAGCCACTGTCCGAGGACGAAGAAGACGAGGACGAGGAGCCCTTGGAGGACGAGTCCTTGCCGGAGCTGTCGCTGCCACAGGCGGTGAGCGAGAGGGTGGCGGCGACGCCGATGGCGGCGAGAGCGGTGATGCGGGTGTACTTCACGGTGTTCCCCCAGGAGTAACGCGGTGCATGCGGTCGGAAGTATTTGTATCCCGCACCGAGTCACAGGCGGTCCTCCACGACGTCTTCGTTCCGTCACAGGCGTATCGACCTCACGGTCCGCCAAGGCGTCACCGCACGGTCACCAGTGGGAACTCCCACTCCCCTGACCAGGTAATCCTCGCCCAGTGACCAGCGTGCTGCGGGTGCCGCCCCCGGCGCCCCGATCGGTGTCGGCGGGGTGGACTTCGAGGCCGTCGAGCTGGACGCGCCCGTGGGCGCCACGCTGCTGCTGTACAACGACGGCCTGGTGGAGTCCCGGCTGCGGGACGTGTGGACCACGGGCGAGCAGTTGCGCGAACGGCTCGCAACCGCTGCCCATCGAGTTGGCCCGAACCACTCGCCGCCGCTGAAGGCGCTCTGCGACGACGTCCTGTACATGCCCGGCCCGGGTGACCGGGATGACGACATCGTGCTGCTCGCCGCCCGGTTCGACGGGATCGCGCCGAAACTATGTCGCGTACTGGCACCTCGAACCGGAGGAGACCGCACCGGGCCGGCCCGCAGAGCCCTGAGCCGCTGGGGTCTCGATGATCTCTCCGACACGGCGGAATTGCTCGTCAGTGAACTCGTGACCAACGCCCTGCGCCATGCGAAGCGACCGGTGACGCTGCGGCTGCTGCGCACCGACATCCTGCGCTGCGAAGTCGGCGACGACTCGCCACAGATGCCCCGGTAGCACCGGGGAAGGGACACGCACGAGCGCGGCTACGGTCTGTTACTCGTGAACCGACTGGCCAGACGGTGGGGAGCGACACGTCTCTTAACCGGCAAGGTGGTCTGGTTCGAACTGGGCCTGCGTCCGACTCTGACAACCCTTTCTGGTTGACGAACCGGGGGATGCTGGGATGGACGGACCGCTCGTGCGGCTACAGGACGTTGAGAAATGTTCTTGGGAAGTCTCCCTTACAAACGGGCCTGTTCGGTTCGTGCAGGCTGGTAGCGCCAGGCGGGAGGACTGGCGCTACCCACAAGAGGACGTGGCCTACTTGCACCAGTAGCGGACGCCGCCATGGTGGCTGCAGGTGCCGCGGAACTTCGCCGCGTAGCTGGTGGTCCCGTCCTTGCATTCGGCGGTCGCACCTGCTGGGTGCGCACTTGCGGTTCGGGGAGCTCGCGCAGGGACGGGGTCTGGCCGGCGGAGGCCTGGGGCCGGCGTCCGGGGTGGCGGTGGCGGGGGCGGCGGTCAGCGCGAGCCCGGCGAGCGCCGAGAGGGCCGTGAGGAGCGCGGTACGGCGCAGATGACGAGTCACGCCGATCATGCTCCGGCCCCTGATCAGCGCAGAATCGTTGCTTCCTGGCGGGTGTCACCCGCGTGGGTGGGAAGTCGTACCGGGCGCCGCAGCCGGGCTCGTGACAGTGCGTCGGGCCAGGGAGGCTCGTCGGGCAGTGCCGGGCGAGCCTCGGCCGGCTTGGGACAGGGAGCTCCGGTGGCCGCCGCCCTGCACTCCCGGACCCGACTGGATCCGCGTCGGACGCTGCTGTGCTTTCAGGCTTCGATGTACGCGGCGATCGTGATCGTCCGCAGTGCCGTGACGAAGTAGACGACCCGCGCACCTACGAGGTGTGACTCGGCGGCAAGACCGCGAAGACGGGCGGCGCCTGGTTGGGGTGCCGGTAAGAACGCTGTCATCGATCCTGCTGGCTCTACTTGGTCACGCGGCGAGGAAGAGGTCGAGGTGGGCAAGGTGGCTGGCACGGGTGCGGAAATCGAGGGTGGCCTCGCCGTAGCCGCCGCTGCTCTCGTAGGAGAAATTCTGATCAGCGATGTACAGGCGGCCTGCAGTTGGTGCGGGTCGGCTGGGCATGTCCGTCCCGGCCGAGCAGTGGTTCTTGGTAACCGCAGGCTCTGCGCGATGAGGGCGGGACCGGGGGCGACGGTGCAAGGCCGGTCTGTTCTGCTCGGCTGGGGTGTGGCAGGCCACACCCCAGATGGATGGCGTACCTCAGTGACCGGGTGATCGACGGCGCGACATCGTGATCGGCATGACGAGGGGCCCGCCCACCACGTGGTTCGGGCGCTGCCCCCATGCCTGATCGAGCCGAAGGATTATCCATGCGCACCCATAAGGCCCTGTCGCGATCAGCGGAGGTGCCCGGTCGGGCACTGGCTGTGCTCCTCGCCCTCTCGGTGGCACTCGGCGCCGCCTTCGTCCTCGCCCCGAGCAGGCTGGCGGCGATCGGAACGGACGGCGGTCTCTCCGAACAGCGCAACCTCATCGACGCCCTGAGCCCGGCGTTCGTCAAGTACTGGAGGTCCGGAGACCAGGGATTTCCTCCAGACCTGCAGCGGCTTGTCGACTACTGGTTGCGCTTCCACGTGATCAAGGCCGTGCTGGCCGCGGCCCTGCTGATCGTGTTCGTCGTGCTCGGCGTCCTGCTCTGGAAGGCGTTCCTGAGGTCCAGCGGTCCCGGAGCCGGGGGCAGGGGTCTCGCCTCGGCTGCCATCCTCGTCAGCGTGCTTGCGCTGGTGTCGCTGGTGTCGCTGATGGCGAATGTCCAGGGTGCGATGGCCGCATTCTCCTCGGCGACCACGCTGCTCCCGCTCGGCGCACCCAGTGGCCAACTCGCCGGTGCGATCGATCAAATCAAGCAGGGCCTGGCCCACTACCCGAGCACGAGCGGCCAGAACGCGGTCGCTCTCAAAGTGATGGTCAACGACTTCGGTCTGTACCACGCGGTGCTTGCCGTGATGGCGTCCATCGTGGCGCTCGTCTTGGTCGGTCTGAGCGTGCTGTCGTGGAGGAGGTTCGCCACAGCAGACAGGTCCGACAGGCGAACACGGCGCACGATGAGGTCGTTCGGTGTGCTCTCGGCCCTGCTGGCGCTGACAGTGATCGTCATCGCGCTCGCCAACGAGGGCACTGCGACAGACCCGGCGCCTGCCCTCCTGGGCTTCTACAAGGGAGGCTTGTGACGCGCCCCGTGACGGATCGGCCGGATCAGGAGCCGAGGTAGGCGAGGACGGCGAGGACCCGTCGGTGCTGGGTGTCGTCGGGCGGCAGGCCGAGCTTGGCGAAGACGTTGCCGATGTGCTTCTCCACCGCGCTGTTGGAGAGTGCCAACTGCCGGGCGATGGCGGTGTTGGAATGGCCCTCAGCCATCAGAGCCAAGAGCTGCCGCTCACGTGCGGTCAGTGCCTCCAGCGGGGCATTGCGGCGCCGCACGGCCAGTAGCTCGGAGACGACCTGGGGGTCAAGTACCGTCGCGCCACGGGCGACCCGGTCCAGTGCGTCCAGGAACTCCTCGACTCTGGCGACGCGGTCCTTCAACAGGTAGCCGACCGCGCCGGAACCGTCCGCGAGCAGCTCGGCGGCGTAGGACACCTCCACGTACTGGCTGAGCACCAGTACAGGGGTTCCGGGCAGCTGTGCACGGGCGCTGATCGCCGCGCGCAGGCCCTCGTCCGTATGGGTCGGCGGCATCCGTACGTCGACGACCGACACGTCCGGGCGGTGGGCGAGCACTGCTTGGACGAGGGCAGGACCGTCACCGACCGCGGCCACCACCTGGTGGCCGTCGTCGGTGAGCAGGCGGACCAGGCCTTCACGCAGCAGCACCGCGTCATCGGCCACGACGATCCGCAGCGGAATGCGAGGCACGCGATCCGGCGGTGCTTCGGCGGCTGTGCCCGGAGCTGATCCGGCCGAGGTCAGTGGCATGGCAATTCTCCAGTGATCGTCGTCGGGCCGCCGTCGGGGCTGGCTATCCGCAGTCGGCCGCCGACCGCGTGGAGTCTGTCGTCCAGGCCCCGCAGGCCGTGTCCTTTGGCCACAGCCGCCCCGCCCAGGCCGTCGTCCGTCACCCAGACCCGTAGGATTCCCTCGCCGTGGCGCATGCCGATGGCGCACCGGTGGGCGTGGCTGTGTTTGGCCACGTTGGTCAGGGCCTCGGCGACCACGAAATACGCGGCCGTCTCGACCGCGGGTTCCGGTCGGCGGCTCAGAAGGCCGAGGTCGAGGTTGGTGGGTACGACACAGCGTGCGGCCAGCGCGGAGAGCGCCGCTCGCAGGCCTCGGTCGGCGAGGATGGGCGGGGCGATGCCGCGTGACAGGGCCCGTAGCTCCTCAAGCGTCTCCTGAGCCTGGACGATCGCGTCGGCGAGTGCCTCCCGGGCGGTTTCCGGCTTGCTGTCGAAGTGGCGCTGTGCGCGGCCCAGTTCCATCGCCAGGCGGGCCAGATGCTGCTGGGGGCCGTCGTGAATGTCGCGTTCGAGTCGGCGCAGCGCCGCCGCCTCGGCCGTCACCGCGGCGAGGGTCTGTGCGCGGGCGGTGTCCCGCTCCTGCTCCAGCCCGTTGATCCTGCGGTGCAGTGCCGACAGGTCGGACAGCAGTGCCTTCCCCAGCCCGATCTGAGCGGCAACGCACGCGCGGGTCACCAGTGGCAGGGTGGCCAGCATGAGGAGGCCGAACGTGACCGCGAAGGCGACCCTCTCGTCCGGTGATGTCAGCCCGAGGCTCAAGGCGATGTGGGATCGGGGACCGCCCACGTACAGGTTCATCGGCCGCAGCGGCCCGGGGGCCGCGTACGGGCTGCGCAGGGGACAGGTGACGGCAGCCATGCCGACGAACCACCACAGCGTCGTCACCACCGACGTGACCACAACGACGGGGAGCACCAGCACCGTGTGGGCCACGTCCAGCGACAGCCCCGGGTCGGACACGGCGGCTGCCTGTCCCGGTCGCCGACGCGCGCCCCGCGCCTCGCCGACCTGGGGACGCGCCAGGGCGATCCGCCACCGCTCCACGTCGGCGGGCCACCGCGCCAGTGCCGCAGCACCGGTCCTGACCGGCGACCCGCTCGGCAACAGCAGACCAACCGTGCCGAGGCACAAGGCGCCGAGCACCAGCAGCAGGCCGAACGTGGCACTCACCGGCGCGGTCAACAGGTACACCGAGTCCACAAGCATGCGGCGCCCCAAGCGCACCGCGAACCAGCCACCCGACCGCCACCGCCCTGCGGCCGCGGCCGTGACCACGGGAGACAACGATTCAGCCATGCGTCCAGCGTAATCGCGAACGAAAGGGGCAAGGCACCACGCTCCGGCGCCGGGCGAACGACGAGTCCGTCGAGCAGGTCCAGCGCGACCTGATCATCCCCACCGGCAAGCGCAAGGGGGCACAGCCCGTCCGCCGCGAGCATCTACCGGGCCCTCGCCAAACAGGAGAAGGCCCAGGCGCACCTCGAAGCTGTCCACGGCGCGCAGGCCGGCTTCGCCAGCGATCGACGGCTACGTGTGGGGCTCGAAAAGTCGTCGTTGCAGGTCACGCGGCGTATCAATACTCGCTGATGAGGCCGCCGAGGACCCTGGTGCGGAGCAGGCTTCGGTCGTCGAGGGCGTGCACGATTGCGGGCTGCTCGGTCGTGCTGGGCGGTAGCTGTTGCCGGGATCGGTGCGGCCGGTGTCCGTTGTAGTGGTCCTGGTAGTCAGTCAGGACCTTCCTGGCGTGGCTCTCGCCCAGGATCAGGACGTGGTCGAGGGCCTCGCGGCGGATGGTGCCGATCACGCGTTCGTAATGCGGGTTCATGCGCGGTGCCCGGGGCGCGCTGAAGTGTCCTCGGCGGTGAAGACGGCATCGAAGGCGTCGGTGTACTTGCTGTCGCGGTCGCGTAGCAGGAACCGGGGCCCGGCGCCCCGCTCGCCGAGGTCGGCAGCGATGTTCCGGGCCTGTTGTACCGTCCACTGCGCGGTGGGGTGCGCGGTCACCCCGGTGCACGCAGTGGGAGATCACCTCGACCAGGTACCGGTGCCCCTTGTACGACGGCGGCGTACTGCCCACGGGTAATCCCCTTCACCGTGATCAACCCGATGATCATCCCCCCAGTCAGCCAACGTGACAGTGCCCCTGCGTGGTATGGCGCCCTGTCAGCTCAATTAGAGTGACGGCCGTTGGCGTGCGAGGTGGGGCGGACCAGGGCGGGCAGACATGCACAGCAACAGGGTGAAGCAATCGCAGCCGGAGCGCCATTTTGGGCCGTTCACGGTGCTCGGGGAATTGGCCAGTGGCGGGATGGGGAGGGTGTATCTGGCGGCGTCCGCAGGCGGGCGGACGGTCGCGGTGAAAACGTTGCTGGTCGACGACGCGAGCGGTGTTGTCGCCCAGGCGGACCGGCGCCGCTTCGCCCGCGAGGTGGCGCTCGCGCAGCGTGTGCAGGGGGTCTACACCGCGAGTGTGGTCGCTGCGGACGCGCAGGCGCCGATGCCGTGGATGGCCACCGAGTACATTGCGGCCCCTTCCCTGCGAGACCTGGTGGCGAGCTGCGGAACCCTACAACCGCAGGCCTTGTACTGGGTCGCCGCAGGTATCGCGGAGGCACTGGTGAGTATCCATGCCGCGGGGCTGGTGCACCGTGATGTGAAGCCGTCGAACGTTCTGCTTCCCATCGACGGCCCCCGGGTCATCGACTTCGGGATCTCCCATGCCATCGACATGACGAGGACGCAGGCCGTGCTGGGCACGGTCGCGTTCGCCGCGCCCGAGCAGGCCCAGGGGCAGGCCACCACACCCGCCTCAGATGTCTTCTCGCTGGGCGCCACGCTATTCCATCTGGCGGTCGGCCGGGCCCCGTACCGGGACGGCGGCTCGGGCCCTGCGATGGAGCAACTGGTGCGGGCAGCGACCGGTGACCTCGACGTGTCCGGGCTGACGCCCGAACTCCATGCCCTGGTCCTGCCGTGTTTGGCACTCGACCCCGCTCACCGCCCGACGCCAGCCCAGATCCTGGAGGACTGTGCAGGGCAGTTGCGGCGCCAGCCGACCAGCCGGGGCGGCAGGCATTGGCTGGACCCGGCCTGGACCAGCGAGATCGAACGGTATGGCGAGCGCCGGTCGCGGGAGGTGGAAGACGCGCGGCAACGGGTGGACCCGGACGCGGTGACTGGGCCGGTAGGAGCACCCCAGCGCACCACAGTGCTGCCGCCCTCGCCCCAGCACGAGGACGCGCCGCCCGGTCGGCGGGGACAGCGGGGACGCCTATGGGCCCTCTGTTCGGGGGCGGCAGTGGTCGTCGTAGTGGGGGCGCTGCTGCTCTGGCAGCCCTGGCAGGGCGGCGGGCCGGCCCTCGTGGCGCCGGACGAGCCGGTGGGCTTCTACGCCGTGGACAGCAAAGCCGACGGCGTGTGCTCCACCGATCCCCAAGCCCAACCCGTGCGCGCTCCCGGTACCGAACCGGCACGGTCCTACACCGCAGACGACCGCAGCGCGTGCGTCACCGTCACTACGCCGGGCGGCCTGCAGGTGAGGCAGCTGGACGGCGTCCGCACCTTCGAGGACGCCCAAGGAGGTCGGGACTGGATCGTCGAGGTCACCTTCAACAGCCAGGACGCCGCCCAGTTCTCCGGTCTGACCGGGCAGGTCGCAGGCCAGCCGCAGCCACGCAATGAGATCGCCATCGTCATGGGCAACCGGATGCTCGCCAACCCCGTCATCATGCAGCGCTTGGCAGGCCGCACCATCCAGATCGCCACCCATCTCACCACAGCACAAGCCCGGATCCTGGCCGAAGCACTCGGCGCCCGCTGACCCTACGATGACGAGCATTCAGCACCAGGTTCCCGCCCATGAACGTCCACTGGACGTGGTTGCGCCGGGGGGCACCGACCCTGTTGCTCAATTCGTCTGGGCTCGGGGACCGCTGATGCGCGAGGGCGACTTGCCCGGTTCTTGACGTTCTGGTGGTGAGGCTACGGGCACGGGAGGTGCTGACGAACCAGATGCTCAGGAATATAGCGGTGGTTTGTTAGACCGGGGAGTAGAGATCGAGTGGGTGGCCTGCGCCGACGGCGTTGATCAGGGCTTGAAGTTCGGGTGGCGGGGGTGCATTACTCCAGGCTCGCCAGCAGCGTTGGAGGGTGGTCCAGGGGTCGAGCCAGGCCCGGACGGCGCGAATCGCCTGCGGCCAGCTGGCCGGTTGGTGCTGGTGGGGTCTGCTGGGGCCCCCTCTCAGCCGGCCCCACCGCTATGACAGTCGGCGGGGCCGTGGGGACGACGGCGGGCTCCCGGTCGGGAGGTTGAGCGAACCAGGTGTCCCAGCAGAACGAGAATGCGCAGTTCACCAGGGTCTGGTGGCGGCGGACGGCGGTATCGGAACGGACCTGGAAGTCGGCCCAGCCCAGTTCGTCCTTGATCTGCTTGTAGCTCTGCTCGATCCAGTGCCGGATGCCGTAGATCCGGACGACTTCATGCAGGTCGGCGGCCGGTTCGGAACTATCGGCCTCGCGGGGTCCGCCGGGGCGGGGCAGGTCGGTGGCCAGGTACCAGGTGGTTTGCGGGGGAAGGGTGGCCGGGTCGGTGGTGGCCACGACGAGACGGACGTTTCCGTCGGGTCCCCACCAGCCAAGGGTCGCGTCGGCGGCCCACCAGGTCTCGGTGTGTCCGTCGCGGAAGGTGCGCTCGACGGCGGTCCAGTCCCCGGGGCGCTCGGGGTCCGTCCAGGTCAAGGCGTGGGCGGCATGGACGGGAGTATAGGCATCCTTGCCGTAGGCCCAGGTGCCGTGGCTCGGTTTGAGGGCCATGACGAACGGCAGTCCCTCGCGTCGAGTTGTCTGCGGAAGCTGTCCTGGTCGCCGTAGGCGCAGTCGGCGGCCACGGCGCGGAAGGCCACCCCGGCAGCCTTCGCGGTGCGGGCCAGATCCGCGGCGATCTGCAGCTTCGTGCGGAAGCCGGGGTCGCTCTTGCCCTTGGGGAAGTGATGGGCGGGGCTGTAGGGCACGGCGTGCAGCGGGTAGTAGAGGTTCTCGTCGGCCCAGCAGGTGGTCACGGTGACGATGCCGTTGTCGGTCTTGCCCAGCCGGCCCAGCCACTGGCGGCCGATGTGCGCGGTCGCCCTGCCGTCCTTGCGGTCGCCCGAGTCGTCGATCACCAGCACCCCGCCTGGGTGCGGGGCGGTCGCGGGATCGGTCAGCAGCAGTTCCAGTCGGCGGGCGTTGACCTGCTCGTGGTCCCAGGTCGACTCGGACAGGAAGAACTGCAGCCGCTGTACCGAGGGGTGCTGGGCCCCGACGACGGGTTCGGCGCCGGCCAGGCAGGTCAGGGTCTTGTTCCGGTCCCGCGACAGCAGCAGCCCCGCGAGGTACTCGCGGAACCCGCGGCGCTGTGCCAACGTCGAGAGCAGGTCATCGAAGCGCGCGGCGTAGGCTTCCAGCGGGCCCGGAGCGGGCGGACACGGCAGACGGCGAGTCATCACAAGCCCCGTAATCTTTTTCGCGGTCCTGCAAGAGGGCCGCTGGCCTCCGGGCCCGGCATGACTGTTGCCCCCTGTCGAAGTTGATGACTTGGGGGGTGGTGTCACCGGGCCCGAGGGGTGCCGTCGGAGACGCTGATCAGAGGCCCGACCGCCGCCCGGCCGGGCGCAATGCCTGGCTGTGTCCGGGCGGCAGGTCTGCATAACGTGGATGCGCGCGAACGGACCCCCGCCCACTGAGGCCGGCACCGCATCGAATCATGTGGGGGCACGGTGATCGACATCAGCCAGGTGGGCGTCTTCCTCGGTCTGGACGTCGGCAAGAGCACACATCACGGTCATGGGCTGACCCCCGCTGGCAAGAAAGTCTTCGACCAACCCCTGCCCAACAGCGAACCGAAACTGAGGGCCGTCCTCGACAAGCTCCGGACCAAGTTCGGCACGGTCCTGGTGATCGTGGACCAGCCCGCAACCATCGGCGCCCTGCCCCTGACCGTGGCCCGGGACGCGGGCTGCCAGGTCGCCTACCTGCCTGGTCTCGCAATGCGGCGGATCGCCGATCTCTACCCCGGCGAGGCGAAAACCGATGCCCGGGACGCCGGGGTGATCGCGGACGCCGCCCGCACCATGCCCCACACCCTGCGCTCCCTCGAGCTCGGCGACGAGATATCCGCCGAACTGACCGTTCTCGTCGGCTTCGACCAGGACCTCGCCGCCGAAGCCACCCGCACCAGCAACCGCATCCGCGGCCTGCTCACCCAGTTCCACCCCAGCCTGGAACGCGTCCTGGGCCCCCGTCTGGACCACCGGGCCGTCACCTGGCTCCTCGAGCGCTACGGCTCCCCGGCCGCCCTACGCAAAGCGGGCCGCCGCAAGCTCGTCGAGGTCATCCGCCCCAAAGCCCCGCGCATGGCAGGACGGCTGATCGACGACGTCTTCGACGCCCTGAACGAACAGACCGTTGTCGTTCCCGGAACCGGCACCCTCGACGTCGTGGTTCCGTCATTGGCCCGCTCCCTGGCAGCCGTCCACGAGCAACGACGCGCCCTGGAGGCCCAGATCGGCACATTGCTGGAGGCCCACCCTCTTTCCCAGGTCCTGACGTCGATGCCCGGCGTCGGCGTCAGGACCGCCACAGTCCTCCTCGTCACGGTCGGCGACGGATCCAGCTTCCCGAGCGCCGCCCACCTCGCCTCCTACTCCGGCCTCGCCCCCACGACGAAGTCGTCCGGAACGTCGATCCACGGCGAACACGCACCCAGAGGCGGCAACCGGCAGCTCAAACGGGCCATGTTCCTGTCCGCGTTCGCCGCCCTGCACGATGCTGCCTCCCGCACCTACTACGACAAATGCCGGGCCCGCGGCAAAACCCACACCCAAGCCCTCCTCCGCCTCGCCCGCCACCGCATCAGCGTCCTGTTCGCCATGCTCCGCGACGGAACCTTCTACGAACCCAGAACCCCACACCTCGCTTGACGAAAGACATAGAGGCACCCCCCAGGCGGCGAGGCGACGTTCCTCTGCTACCGGCCTACTACGGTCCTGACCCGCCGTCAACAAACCACCGCTAGAGTTGCGGGTGGTGGCCCGGCTGACCGAGGCGCTTGGGATCCATTGCCGCGTTGCAGGCCGTTAGCCTGTCGGCATGTCAGAGCATGTCATGCCCGGTCGCACGGACGGCCTGATCACCCTGGTTGCCGCGGACGCTCTGTGGGTCGATCTGACGGCCGACAGTGCTGTGCCGACGGTTTCTGGGGCATTCACCCGCTCTCCTGCCCGTGCCCAGGTGAGGTACGTCCTGCTCGGCGGCCATGTGGTGGCGACGGTGAGGGCGAGCAACGGTCAGTGGAGTGTTCCGGAGGTTGAGGTGCGCCGGGCGGCCGAGGAACTGAACGCGGTTGGGATGGATCGGCAGGACCTGGTCCGCATCGGTCCGTTTCGTGGGGCGCCGAGGCAGGAGTGCAACGAGGAAACGCCGCTGCGTTGGCGCCAGCGCATCAAGGGGGAACTGCAGGAGCTGGGCGGCCCCGAGCGGGCAGCACGACGTGAAGTCGGCCAGCTGTACCACCTGGCGGGGATCGACTGGCGACAGATACTCGTGGAGCAGACCCGCGACGGGACGCAGCGCACGTGGTGGCTGCCGCGCGCTGTGGTCAGGCTGCTGGACACGGCCGAGCACGCCGAAACGCAGTGGGTGCAAGCCGCGCGGACCCGCCAGGCAAGCACAGCCGTCACGGAGCCGCCCTCCCGCCCCCGGCAGGCCCGAGACGCCGACAGTCGGCAGACGACGAGCCCCGAGGGCCCCACCGCCTCACTGCGCCCCTACAACAAAGAGCTGGAAGGCCAGCTGTACTCGATGCTCAGCAGGAAGACCGGTACCTCCCGCAGGGTGGCTGGGTGGGCGTGCGCCGTCTGCCGCACTGCGCCCGCCACCGTGCTCGACCACTGCCACGAACACGGCTACGTCCGCGGCCCGTTAACCGAACTAACTCGTGAGTTCTTGCAGGTCAGAGGGGCGTTCCGCTAGCTTCTCGGGATGCTTCAAGGTGATGTCCCCGAGCGGGACTTGACGGCGTTCGCCCTGCCCGAGTTAGGCAGGCTGCACGAGACCGGCAATCAGTGGGCGCCGTACCAGTTACTCGATCAGGACGGCATTGTCGTCGACCCCGTCCGGGTCTTCTTCGCCGAGCTGCAGGCAGAGGACAAACCTGCCTCCACGGTCCGCTCATACGGCATGGACCTGCTGCGCTGGTGGCGGTTCCTGTGGGCTCTCAACATCGAGTGGAACCGGGCAACGCGTACCGATGCACGGGACTTCATCCGGTGGATGCAGATCGCGAACAAGCCCCAGCGCCTGCACTGGAGACACCGGAAGGCGGGCCACTCCGAAGAGACGGCGCCGAAGCCGCGGACGACCCGAAAGAAGATCCCCGGCACCCCGAACGCCATCACGGGCAAGGTCTCACCCGGCCCGCAGTACGCCGCGAGGACGCGCGCGCACTGCGAAACCGTTCTCCGCACGTTCTACGACTTCCACCGGGACGAGGGCACCGGGCCGATCATCAACCCGTTTCCGCTCGACCGTTCGCGTCGCGGCGGCCGCGCGAACGCCCACCACAAGCCTGACCGGCCCTTTGACCAAGAGCGGACAGGCCGCTACCGGCCGACGATCCCGAAACGTGCGCCCCGGCGCATCCCGGACGAGATGTTCAACGCGCTGTTCGCCGCCCTCCGACACAACCGAGATCGCGCCCTACTGGCCTTCTGGGTTTCCAACGGTGCACGCGCCGAAGAACTGCTCACCAGCCGGCAGCGCGACGCCCTCCCCGGACAGCAGTTGGTCGGCGTAATCCGAAAGGGAACCCGCGCCTACCAGCAGCTTCCTTGCTCAACCGACGCCTTCGTCTGGCTGCGCCTCTACCAAGAGGAAACACGGCGAGACGGCATCCCGCGGGGCAAGAATCTGCCATTGTGGTGGACGCTGAGGCGGCCCTGGCGACCGCTGAACTATGACGCGGCGCGCGCGATGTTCAACCGGGCCAACGATCTCCTCGGGGCGAACTGGACGCTCCACGATCTACGCCACACCGCGTCCTACCGGCTCGCCCGCGACCCCAACGTGCCTCTGACCGACGTCCAATGGGTCCTCGGTCACGCACATCTGACGACCACACAGCTCTACCTTCCGGCCAGCCAGGACGAAGTGATCGAACGCGTCCGCGCCCATCATGCACGCCGGGCAGAGCAGCGTGACCGGCCGCCCGCGCCACCGGCCCCCGGCTACAACTCCGACTCGCTGAAGACTCTCTTCGGGAACTCATGGTGACGAGCACTGAGACCTTGCGCGCTCCGGCCGCCATCCGAGATGCACAGCCACTCGCCGGCGAGGCTCTCCGGGCCGCCAAGAAGCGTTTCTCGCCGCGGCCCTACGAGGACGCCTGGCCTGCCACCAGCCAGTCCTATGAGGAGGTCGTGGCTCGACTGAACCAACCTCCACTACGGGCCGCGAGCGAATCCACCCACTTCTACCGGCGCCGTGGCGCAACGCTCATTCTCCGATGGCTTCTGGACCAGCCGGGCGCCACCTGGCAACAACGATGGAACGCGACTCCCGCCGCAACCTCGACCGGAGCACAGTGGAACAAGCTCAACGCCAGATGGGTCGGCTACGACGCAGCGAATGCGAACGGCATCCTGAACACGGGCCTGTTCGCCCTGGTCTGCGCCGATGTGCTCCGGCCGTCGCTCCACTGGCAGCTCACCCGGACCTCGACCAATCTGCGTGCCATCATCTGCCAGTACCGTGACCCTGAGGGATTTGCCCGCCTTCAGGAGTTGGTGGGCCCAGAAGCGTGGTCCTCTCACCTCGGCATCCTCGCCAAGAACGTGCTGGTCAAGCTGGTCATCGCCAAGGGTGGGGGTCTGGCCGACATCAATGTCGGAGACGCCATTGAGTACATGGAGGCGCATCGAGCTCAGCGGGCCACGTCGGGCGGTCAAAGCCTGTTCTACTCCTGGCTGAAGGACCTGGGTCACCTGCCGCCCGACGCGCCCGTGTCACTGAGGCTCCTGCACCGAACGTCCGGCCAGGTCTCGGTCGAGCAGCTCGTCGACCGCTACCGGCCGCAGTCCAAGCCGATCCGGGACCTGCTGGTGGAGTACCTCAAGGAACGCCAGCCCACCATGGACTACACGTCCTTGGAGGACGCGTCACGGACGCTTGTGAGGAATTTCTGGCTGCAGATTGAGCGCATCCAGCCCGGCATCGACACACTCCGGCTGCCGCCTGAAGTTGTGAGCGCATGGAAGCAGGTCAGCCGGACGAAAGTCACGCGCCGCCGGCTGCCCGATGGCACAGTCCACGAGGCAGTGACGGAGCGCGCCAACTACGGCAGCCTCATGATCGGAGTTCGAGCTCTATACCTTGACCTGGCCCACTGGGCCGTCGAGGAACCAGAACGCTGGGGCCCGTGGGTTGCTCCCTGCCCGGTCAGCGCCGCCGATGCCAGTACGTCCAAGCACGAGAAGCGTCGCAAGGCCAAGATGGACCAGCGCACCCGTGAACGACTGCCCGCGCTGTCTACCGTTGTCCGCGCCGCCAGGGCGAACTGGACGGAGGCCCGGGAGGGGATGGAGGCTCTGCAGGCCGCCCCGCTCGGTGGCCAGTTCACGTTCAGGGGCAGAACCTACACGCGCCAGAAGAAGGACTCGTCGACTCCGTTCCGGGCCTACGACGAGTCCGGCCGACGCGTCCATCTGGGGCTGGTCGAGGAACGGGCGTTCTGGGCTTGGGCCACGATCGAGTTCCTGCAGCACACCGGCGTCCGGATCGAGGAGATGCTGGAGGCCAGCCATCACGCCCTGATCAAGTACAAGCTGCCTACCAGTGGTGAAGTCGTGCCTCTGCTCCAGGTCGCTCCCTCGAAAACCGACGAGGAACGGCTTCTCCTCGTCAGCCCAGAACTGGCCGACGTGCTCAGCACGATCATTGCCCGAGTCCGTGACCCTCGAACAGGCGCGATCCCGATGCTGCCCAACTACGACGTCGCGGAGAAGATCTGGAACCCGCCGATGCCGCTGCTGTTCCAGTGGACATACGGAGGCCAGCGCACACCGGTGTCCCGCCAGCTGATCCGCAATGGTCTCAATGAGGTCCTGGAACGAACCGGGCTTACCGACTCCGCGGGCCAGCCCCTCGACTTCGCTCCGCACGACTTCCGAAGGATCTTCATCACTGACGCAATCCGCAGCGGCTTGCCGCCGCACATCGCGCAGGTCCTCGCAGGGCACTCCGACATCAACACCACGATGGGCTACAACGCCATCTACCCGGCGGACGCCATCGAAGCCCACCGCGCGTTCATCGCCCGCCGTCGATCGCTTCGTCCCAGCGAGGAATATCGGACCCCGACGAACGAGGAGTGGGACGCCTTCCTTGCCCACTTTGAGAAGCGCAAGCTCTCTCTGGGAACCTGCGCTCGGGCCTTCGGAACGTTGTGCATCCACGAGCACGCTTGCGTCCGCTGTTCGCTCCTCCGGCCCGAGCCGTCCCAGCGAGACCGTCTGACCGAGATCCGCGACAACCTGCTCGACCGGATCGCCGAAGCGCAGCGGGAGGGCTGGCTCGGCGAGGTCGAGGGCCTGGAGATCAGCCTGGCCGGCGCCGAGGACAAGTTGACCCAGCTCGATGCCGCTCTCAAGCCCTCAGTCATCCACCTGGGCCTGCCCACCTTCGGCGAGATCGCCGCACGGACCACCTGATCGGCTCCGCCACGCGACAGGCGGAGCCGCTCACGGTTGACGACGCGCGAGGATGATCCCTCCCAGCTTGCTCTCGGCGGAGGTGAGAGTCTTGTGCGTCTCGACGGCGAAGCCAGCTTCGTTAAGCCACTCAATCGTCTGATGGTGCTGCCGGCGATGGACATAGACCTTCATCGGGTGCCCGCCATAGCCCTCAGTCTTCAACCGCGATGCATCGCCGACATGGAAGCTGAGCAGCAAAGGCCCACCGGGCCGAAGCACTCGACGGAAATGCGCAAGAACCGAACTGATCTCATCGTCAGGAATGTGGATCAGTGAGTACCAGGCGACCAGGCCAGTCACCGAGGCGTCGGCCAAGGCGAGGTCCGTCATGGAACCGAGATCGAACCGCACACCGGGGTGATCACGACGGGCCACATCGATCATTCCAGGTGACAGATCGATGCCGAACGCGTCCAGGCCAAGGTCCCGCAGGTGGCCTGTGATCCTGCCTGTCCCGCACCCCACGTCCGCGACCAGCCCACCGCCTTGGGCACGCACCAGGTCAGCAAACAGGGCCAAGGCCGCACGTTCTTCAGGTGCTTCGTCCAGAATATGACGCGTCAACTCTGCGTAACTTGCAGCGACGGTGTCATAAGACGTCCGCGTATCTGCCAGCCAGTCATTTTCGTTCAGTCCAGTCTCCACCGACTGCAGGCTACCCAAGTCATCGATCGGGCGTGACGGCTTAGTTCAGAGAAGCCCCCGTCTGCCAGTCCTGCAACACACAGGAACGCCCCGACCACCTGTACAGCAACGACATCCGCGTGGCGAACCGCTACACACGCCTCTTCCACACCGACACCGACGACTGGCTCCGCCACTGGCACCGCTGCCCCGGCTGCCGCGCACGCACCACCCTGCCCCTGCCTCACCTCGCCGCATGGACCGCCCACATAGCCTGCCGATCACTGCGCCCGACCCACCGCGCCCCCCGCGGGCGTAAGCCCTGCGGTGTCCTGCGCGTGTCCTGGACGGGCAGTCAGAACGCCCCCCGTTCCTGCATGTTCACTGTCACCGTCGACTTCTGCTCCTCCGGCGAGCACCGTGTCCTGGCGCGAGTCCCCTACCGCGAAGCTGCCGAGCGGTTTCGTGCCTGGTTGGCCGAGACGGCCCCTGCCGTGGCCGCCGCGGCCGGTCCTGACCGCCTGGACGGCCTCCCTGCCCAGTTCCGGCCAGTCATCACGGACACCACCGGAGAGGACCTAGAACTGTTCTGAGCGGACACCGGGAGACCTGACACCCCACCGCCACCTCGCAGCTGCTGGCCCCCAACACGGTCACCCCGATCAGGAAGCCGCACACTTCCACTCTGTTCAGCGGGCCCTGCACCAGGCGTTGCCCCGGATGCGAGAGGAAGTGGCCGGTCTGACGGCCCAGGCGCGGCCGCTGATGCCTGCTTACTGGCAGCTGCGCCCGGTGGAGCACCGTCCCGTCCCGGGGCGGCTGCCGGTGCCCGCAGGCTGGTTCAGGTCGCCTGCAGTTCCTTGAGCCGGGCCGCGTAGGTGCAGGGCGATCTGCACGGTCTCGTCCGGGTCGGTGGTCTCCAGCCGGTTCAGGTCGTCCACGGCCTGGTCCCGGGCCGTGCGCCACTCGGCCACCACGTCCGGGGTGTGGCGGCCGGTTCCTGCGGGCGCCTACCAGGCGGGCATTGTACCAAGCGATAATGAGCAAGTTCGGTAAGCTGCGGCGCGCGGCGGGATCGATACCGGATCATGCCCATTAAACGGGGTCAGAAAGTCGATGTGCTCAAGAACTTGAGGAGCACCCTTTCTGTACGATCTGGCAGGTGCAGCCACCCCAGGACGACGACACCGCCGATCTCCTCGCCCCCGTTCCGGCCGTACGGACCGGCAGCCTCGTGGGATACACACGCGTGTCCATCAAGGGGCAGTTGCTCGACTGGCAGATCCACGCACTCACCGAAGCAGGGTGCATCCGGCGAGGCCAAGCCTCCGCGCATATGGAGTCCGACACCTGGGTACGGCACCGGTGCGGCCGGGTCAGCTCTGGTAGCGGGCGCGGCCCACAGCGGCGGCTACCGTCAGCGGGACGGTGAGGACCGCGGCTGTCAGGAACATCCCCTGGTACGCGTGGTGTTCGGCAGGCCCGGCGGCGAAAACGCTGGCCAGGGCGCTGCCGACGTAGAGAGCGAGACCGAACATTGCGACTCCGGTGGCACGGGCCGCCGGGGAGAGGCCGGTGGCCCAGGACTGGATCGTGGAGTGCATGAACGACCAGCCGCCGCCGAGCAGCAGCGTGCACGCCACCAGCGCGGGCACCGACCGGCTGGCCGCGGCGAGGCCGAACGCCACCGCCATCTGCACCCCGCCGACTACGATCAGCCGTACCGGTGTCCAGCGCCCGACCAGCCGCTTGACCGTCTGCGCCGCGGCCATCGAGCCCACGCCGTACAGCGCGGACACCGCACCGGCCAGCGTAGCCGAGGCGCCCTGGGCCTCCAGGGCCGGTGCGATGTATGTCAAGAAGCCCAGCAGGACGGCGCCTTCGAGCATCGCGACGGCCATGACGTACCACTGCCAGCGGGAGCGCAGGACGACCTTGAACGGGGCCAGCAGCGCACCGGGCGCCGCGCGCGGCGGCTCCGGCAGCCGGCGCAGGGCGACGGCCAGGTAGGTGGCGATCAAGCCGGGCAGGGCGAAGACTAGGCGCCAAATGACGTAGTGTGCCAGCGCTCCGGCAACGACGGTCGCCACAGCGGTGCCCAGTGCGAACGCGGTCATCAGCTCGCTGAGCGGGCGCTGGCGGACCGGAGCGGGCACGGTGTCTCCAACATACGTGATGGATGCGGCGATGCACGCGGCGAAGAACGCGCCGGCCGCGGCGCGCGCCACGATCAGCACGGTCGCGTCGGGTGCGATCACCGAGCAGAGTGCGGCAACGGCGGCCCCGGCCAGCGAGATCCGTATCACCCGCACCCGGCCGATACGGTCGCTCGCCAGGCCCCAGACCGGCTGCATCAGGCCGTAGGCGAGGAAGTAGCCGCTGGCGGCGAGCATCACCGTGGGCAGCGAGACGCCGAGCTGGGTGCCGATGAGCAGCAGCATCGGGGTGATGCAGAAGCGGTCGAAGTTGCCGACGAAACCGGCGGCGCGCAACAGGCGCAGCGAGGCGGCGGACAACGGCGGGGTGGTCGGGCCCGCGGTGGCGTTGGCCGGAGGGGGTGCGGGGGTGGTGCGGGCCGAGTCGGCGGTGTCCATGAGGCTCCTTGTGTCGTGCCTGCCGGTGATTTCGGACCGGCAGCTCCAGCTCATCACCGCAGGCGATCACGGTGGCGCCGTAGCCGATTACCCTTGCTCACACCCTGTGGGCATGGTGCCGGGCCCCGGGACGGATCAGCGTCACAAGGGGGACGGGGTATGAACGGCGGCGGACTCAACGGCCCGGGCCGCGAGCTGGGCGCGTTTCTGCGCTCTCGCCGCGAGCGGCTGGCGCCCGCTGATGTGGGGCTGCCCGGCTCACCACGGCGCCGTACCCCGGGGCTGCGGCGCGGGGAGGTAGCGGAGCTGGCCGGGATCAGCAGTTCCTGGTACGCGTGGCTGGAGCAGGGCCGGGTCCGTACGTCGGAGCAGGTGTTGCGGTCGGTGGCGCGGGCGTTGCGCCTCGCCCCAGACGAGACCGCGCATGTGATGTCGTTCGTGGAGCACGCCGCACCGTCCGAGCAGCCGTCGGGGTGGGTGTCGCGGAATCTGCTGTCGCTGGTGGAGGCGCTGGCTCCGAACCCGGCCGTGGTGCTCGACCCTCACTGGGACCTGCTCGCCTGGAACTCGGGGTACACCGCGCTGCTCACCGACCTGGCGCGGCTGGCGCCCAAGCAGCGCAATCTGTTGTGGCTGGTGTTCCGCTGGCCGCCGGCCCGTACGCTGCTGGCCAGTTGGGAGCCGGAGGCACGGAGCCTGCTCGGCCAGTTCCGGGCGAAGGTGGCCCGGCATCCGGAGGACGGCCGGTATGCCGAGATCACCGAGGAACTGCTGACTGACCCGGACGCGGCGCGCTGGTACGGTCGCCGGGAGACCTCGGCGTTCCATCCCTCAGTGCGCCATTTCCGGCACCCGGTGGCCGGTGATCTGCGGCTGCGCTACGTCAAGCTCGCCGCCGTCGACGAGCCGGGCCACCATCTGCTGGCCTACCTTCCCGACGACCGGCCGACCGAGGAGTCCCTGAGGGTGCTCGTCGGATGAGCCGGTGTCCCTCCTTGCGGGTGGGCGCGCAGGCAGCGGTGACGGCCCGACCGCGCCGGTGGGCTGGGGTCGGACCGTCACCGGCGCACCGCAGGGGCCGGTGCGTCAGGAGGTGAGCATCCGGAGGCGAGGTGTCAGGACGTGAGCACCGCCTTCATCACCGACCCGTCGGCGACCGCGGCGAGCGCGTCGGCGTGCCGCTCCAGCGGGTACGGCGTGACCAGGCTCGCCAGGTCGAAGCGGGCAGTGAGGGCCGGCAGCAGGCGGACGTATTCGACGAGATGGGCGCCGGTGAAGGCCCAGGAGCCGACGACATCGAGCTGCCGGTGGACAATCTGGTGCGAGTTGATCAGGGTGTCCCCGGCGTCCGTGTACTGGCCGATGATCAGATAGCTGCCGCCCCGGCGGGCGAGGGTGAGGCCCTGTCCGACTGCGGCCGGTACCCCGGCACACTCGATCACCAGGTCGGCGCCGCCCGCGCCGGTGGCGGCCCGTACCTGCCGCAGGACCTCCTCGGGGTCGGTGGCGCCGACGATGTCCAGGTGAACGTCACCGATGCCTGCCGAAGCGGCCCGGTCCAGGCGGCCGGCCGGGCCGCCGACGACAATGACCTTGGCGGCGCCGGCAAGTTGCGCGAACGCGGCCGCCGCGAGACCAACCGGGCCGCTGCCCTGCACCACGACGGTCTCGCCCAGCCGTACCGGCCGCCGCTCGTACAGCGCGTGTGCCACGGTGGGCCCTGCGCAGGCCAGCGACATGGCGGCGAGCGGGTTGGTGCCGTCGGGGACCTTGATCACGGTGGTGCCGGGCTGCAGCACGATGTGTTCTGGGCCGTCGGCGAGGGCGCGGTTGACGCCGTAGGTGCGGCGCCGCTCACAGAGGGTCGGTTCGCGGTGCAGTCGGCAGGGCGGGCAGACGCCGCAGGCGATGGAAGAGGCCCACATCACGGTGTCGCCGGCTGCGAGCGGCGCCCCGGTGGCGTCGTGGTGGGTGCCGGCGCCCAACTCTCGTACGACTTCGAGCCCTTCGTGGCCGAGGATGAGCGGGACGGGGATGTCCAGGTGGCCCTGTTGCAGGTGCAGGTCGGTGCCGCAGATGCCGCCGTAGCCGCAAGCGATGGTCATGCCGCCGTCGGGGGCCTGGGGCAGCGGGAACTCCTGGAGCCGCAGCGGCGCGTTGAACTCCTCCAGGACGACGGCGCGTCCGGTACGGGCCGTCATGCCTTCATCATCCTCAGCACCTCGGAGAACGGTGCCTCCAGCGGGCGCAGCGGCTCGGTGTCGCGGCACACAACGTAGTCCGGGCGGGGCGTGCCTTTGGGCAGCATGGACGGGGCAGGCGAGAAGAGCGGGGCAGCATTCGTGGGCGGCTGTGGTCCGGCGGGGCGCGTTAGTGGGTCGCGGGGGTGCCCGGCAGCAGGAAGAGGCTTTCCCGGTGCCTGCGTCCAGGGGTGGGCGTTAGCGTGGGCCATGTCGTCAACTCCATCCAGTTGATGGCCACGCCCCCGGGCCGTTATGGCGGCCGCGGGGGTCTTGCACTTCAGTTAACGCCCCTGGTGTCACACGGACTTGCACAGAGTTTGCACAAGACGTGTGCGGGCATCCGTCCGGGCTGTGACCATGGCTTCAAGGCCGTGCCTCCCAGAGAGACTGATCACTATGGGCACCATCATCGATCCGGCGCCGGGCGAGCACGTGGCGATGCTGCGCAAGGCCCGTGGCTGGACTCAGACTCAGCTCTGGGACCGCGCGAGCGTGTCCACGTCGCTGCTCAGCAAGGTCGAGGTGGGCGACCGCGCCCTGACTCCCGAAGTGGCGGCGGCACTGGGCCGTGCGTTCGGGTTGAGCATGGCCGAGGTGCTCGGCCGCGCCTCGGTCGCGGCCGACGACGAGCAGGTGCTCGCAAAGCTCCGGTCCGCGATGCGCGACTACGACATGCTCGGACCGGTACCGCGATGACGTCGACGCACTGATCACGCTGTTGCCCGGCCTGTTGCGCAGCGCCACGACATTCGCGCACACCGCGAACTCGCCGGGGGCGTGGTCCGTGCTCGCAGACGTCTACAGCACGGTCTACTGGCTCGCCGCTCGGCACCGGTGGATGGACATGGCGGAGCTCGCGGTGACGCGGCAGCGGTGGGCCGTCGAGCAGCAGCCCAACCCCGTCGCCGAGGCGTTCAGTTCCCGCGACCGGGCAGGAACCTACCTCAACTTCGGGGACGTCGAGCGCGGCCTAGTCGTCGTCGACCGGGCGATCGTCGCCGTGCAGTCGGCCCCGCTCAGCACCGCCGACCGTGACCTTGCAGTGGTCATCTTGAACCTGCGCGGGATGACACTCGCCGGACGGCTCCGGGACAAAACTGAGGGCAAGCGCGAGGCGCGGCGGCACATCGAGTCCGCGTGGCGTGCCGCTGGATCGTTCCCCACGCGCGACGTCGATGCCCAAGGCCTCACGTTCGGGCCGCAGAACACGTTCACGCATGTACTCGCGGCCCAGGTCGACCTCGGCCGGCCGCAGGACGCGCTCGCCCTCACGGACGATCTGGACGAAGCGCTCGAAGGTCTGCCGCCGACCCGGGTCGCACCGACCCGGATCAACGCCGCGCGCGCCCAGCTCGACCTCGGCGACCGCGACGGCGCGCTGGAGAACCTGTCCCGCGCATTCGACGTCGCGCCCCAGATGGCCCGCATCCATCCCATGGGCCGAGAGGTACTGCGCGTCCTGGTGTCCTTGCACCGCCGCACGAAACCGGAGCTGAAGAGACTTTCCCGGCTCTCCGGCATCCGTCTCGGAAACCGCGAGACGTGCTCGCGCAGTCGGGCCGGCTTGGGCGGATTCATCGCTGGCCGTCAGACCGCCTCCGTCGCCCGGCGTTCAACGACCTCTTCCTCCTGGCGCCACGCGTTCGGCTCCGGCACGGGGCGATGCCTTCCTGGCTCACCGCCCCGTGCAGGCGGTCCCGGCGTTCGAGCGGCGCGGCGCGAAGAGGAAGGAGCAGCCTCTCTTGGTGGACAAGAGAGGTATCGGGGTGGGCGTGTAGTACCCCGAACCGCCCTGACCTGCTGAAGGTCCCGTGCGATGCACGAGTGGTTGGCTGCCATTGGGCAACCTGGTTCGCAATCTGAGAAGGCAACCCGGGAACGCAACTCAAAAGGCAACCCGGAAGGCAACCCGCTGTCGGCGCGCCAGCTTCTGGCTTCGTACACGACAGTAGGTTCTGGCACAACTTCCGGCACGCGCTACTGGTTGGCCTTGATCTCTTTCATGGTGAGGTGGGATTCGAGGCGGCGGACGGCGGGCAGGCAGCTGAGTTTGCCAGTGAGGAAGGCTTCATAGGCGGCGGGGTCAACTACGGCGACGCGGATAAAGTAGTCGGGGCGCCCGTACATGCGGCGGAACTCGACGACTTCGTCGTAGGAGGCCACGGTCTGCTCGAACTCCTCGAAGCTCTTGCGGTCCTGCGCGTAGATCTCGACATCGACGAGGACCTCAAGATCGCGGCCCATGGCTTCGGGGCTGATGACGGCCCGGTATCCGGCGATGACGCCGGTCTCCTCAAGGCGCTTGACCCGGCGCAGGCAGGGCGGCGGGGTCAGGCCGACCCGCTTGGCCAGTTCGACATTGGTCAGCCGACCGTCCTGACGGAGGTGAAACAAAATTTCTCGATCGACCTCATCCAGGCTCACATCATTGCTCATAGCGCCATCATAGTGTGACAAGTAGCAACCATATGAGGTGTAATTCCTTCTAGAATTTCTCCATGCGAACAAGCCCCGCCGCTGTTGGAAACCGCCCCCGGTCTGCCCCCGTTCCCCTGCCCCCGGGGCGATCCGAGGCGCGTGCGGCGTTCAAGGACTCCGCCGGCGCCATTCTGGGATTCGTCCCGCTCGGTCTCGCCTTCGGGGCGCTGGCGGCCCAGTCGGGCCTGGAATGGTGGTGGGCAGGACTGTCCGCGGCGCTCGCCTTCGGCGGATCGTTCGAGTTCCTGCTGATCGGCCTGGTCACCGCTGCCGTCCCGCTGGCGGCCATCGCTCTGTCCACCTTCATGGTGAACGTCCGGCACGTCTTCTACGCACTGTCCTTCCCCCTGCAGCGCATCACCGGACGCCTCGGCAAGACCTACGCCGCCTTCGCCCTGTGCGACGAGGCGTACGCCCTGGCCACCGCGAACCAGGCTCGTTCCTGGACCAGTCGGCGCATCCTGTGGCTGCAGCTCTACCTGCACCTCTGCTGGACGACCAGCGCGATCACCGGAGCCCTGCTCGGCTCGCTCATCCCCAACGGCGTCACCGGCCTGGACTTCGCCCTCACCGCCATGTTCACCGTCCTGGCACTTGACGCCATCCGCGACATGCGCGGCGACCTGCCCAGCCCTGCACTCGCCCTCATCAGTGCCGCGGCTGCCCGGCTCCTCTTCCCCGCCCAGATGCTCCCGGCCGCCTTCGCCCTGTTCACCGCCACCCTCCTGGCCCGCCACTACTTCACCACCAGGAAGCCGAGCCATGCCTGACCCGAGCTACACCATCGCCGCTGTCCTCGTCGCCGCCGCCGTCACCTGGGCACTGCGCGCCCTCCCCTTCGCCGCCCTCACGCCCCTGCGCGCCAGCAGAACCGTGCAGTACCTCAGCACCCGCATGCCCGCCGGCGTCATGGTGATCCTCCTCGCCTACTGCCTGCGCAACCTCCCCCTCACCCACCCCCACGCCCTGGCCCCGCTGACCGCCTTGGCCGTCACCATCGGCCTGCACCTGTGGCGCCGCAACGCACTGCTGAGCATCCTCGGCGGCACAACCGTCCACGTCACCCTGGTCAGCACAGTCATGGCCTCCTGAAGGCCGCCCGACACGGACGGCCGATGCTGTCGCTTCTCGTGAACAAAGCCACCTGCCGCCCACGCGTTCCAGCAGGCGATGATCAGGCCGATCTGGTGTGCTGAGGCCAGTGAGGGCCTCCTGCGACTGCCAGTGCCGCTGGCCCGAGCCTCCTCGCCTTCGCTCGGACCGTAGGCCGGTCGGGCGAGATGAGAAAGCTTCAAGAATCCAGAAGTTCCGTCACCGGACGGAAGAGCACCCGACGGAGGAAGAAGCCCCTGGCCACAGGGGTAAGCTCTCAGCAGACCTCAGAGGAACGTGCGGCATGTCGCACACTCGCATGTCCCGGCCCACGTAGCTGTGAACTCTGGGGCGCCACAAGCCCCGTGGGACGCCTGCAGGCGCACCGGCAGCTGCCTGTCCCACCCGGCACGGCTGGATCGCGCCCTACCGGTCCTGACGGCCCGTCCGGACCCTGTGAAGCATGGGGTACACCGAGAACACCGCAGACCGTCCGGACCGCCCCGACAGTGCACTCCAGGCCGCCCTCGAAGGCGCAACCGCCCCGCCACCACCCGCGCCGCCCAGCTGTCCGCACTGCGGCCTCCCACAAGACCGCTACCGCACCCTCTACGACGGGCACTGGGTCCTTCTCGAACCGAGGATCCTCGTCCCCGCGCACACGATTCC
>NZ_ML123050.1:97026-101003 GCF_003846175.1 Streptomyces sp. ADI95-17
TGGCCGTCGCAGCACTGGCTTCGAGGCCTCTCCGCGTCTGCTCCAGGTCGCGTCAGCCTGTGAGTGGCTACCCGAGCCAGACGATGTCGAGTACGGACAAGTGCCGCTGGTGGCGGTTGAGGAAGTAGATGACGCTGAGCTGACCGACCGAGGCGGCCCGTACGTCCTCACCTTCTGGATCGTTAGCGTTCCACTGCGGAAAACCCCAAGGAGAGCGGGCAGCGATGTCCAGAAGGTCGCGCAGCATCTCCTTGGCGTGATCGGGGAGGTCGCCGAGCGCCTTGGCTGCCTGCGGCGACAGCCTGACAGGCCACGGCTCGTTGCTCACTGACGGGGCCCGAGGACGTCCTCCACAGGTGAGGCCGTCTCCGAAGTCGCCGCGACGGCCGCCGAAGCCGGTGTCGCCGAGGTGCCGGCCGATGCCGAGATCTGGGTCCGGGTCCTTCACCTTCGACAAGCACCCCGTGCTTCTGCCGCCGACGCTGGCCCGCCTCATCGAGCAGCAGATCACCACAGGCCGGACGCACTCCGCTCTCGGGCCGTTTCCCCACGAGAACTCCCAGGACGGCGGCGACGGCATCGATGTGGGCGCGGCCTCCCAGGGCGACCAGCTGGGCCGCGTGGTGAAGGCCGAGGCGGTCGGCCTGGGCGCGCAGCTGGTCGTCGCAGCTCTGGTCGCACTCCTGGTCGCGCCGCACGGCCTCGCCGGGGGTGGAAGACCGGCGGAGCCGTGCAGCCGTTAGTGGCCGGCGTTCGGATCCTGCTTGAGGGCGTAGTCGTCGCCGAGGTTGCTGTTGATGATCCAGCCGTCGCGCACGCAGTCAGGGGCGCGCGTGGGATGTCGGCGAACCGGCCACGTCCACCGATGGCAAGGTGATCACCACATGCCGAGCCGGACTTCGGCATAGAACGCACCCTGGTAGCCGGTGTCTACCGGTGTGCGAGTGCCCTTGGGGCACGCCTTCCACGAGCCGAAGTAGCCGTTGTCCATGTTCACAGTGAGGTAGGCGCATGCCCCGTCTGCGTCGGTGTCCTCGACCCATCCCTTGACTCGGGTACGCGCACCGTCGAAGCACTCCTGGTAGTAGGCCTTTGCGCCGTCCAGGAAGATGGAGTCCGACGTGCAGTCGGCGGTTGGCGCCGCTGTGGCAGTAGATGCGACCGCGGGGAAGGCAGTCGCGCCGAGGGCGAGGGCCGTGCTGAGACCGGCGGTCGCCAGGAGTCGGCGAATGCGCATGGAGATGCTCCTCATTCGTGGTCGGTGGGTGGTGCCCGGTCCGGCGCGGTGCCCGCGTCAAGATGACGGGCGCCGCGCGCGGTGTGTGTCCAGATTGCTGCGGAGCCTGGGCGGTCGTCTTGTACAAAGGCGCACTCTCTACATGCGAGACGAATGGCACGCACTGGTACGGGGTCCCAGCAGGAGGTTGATACGTCCATGGAATCGAGGACCAAGGGCGAGTATGCGGAGCGTCGCGCTTCCGAGCGATTACGGGCTCAGGTGGTGATGTATCGAGGGCATCGCACTGCAGGGCGGGGACCGGTCAGGCTCACCCTTCCCGCGGCCACGGTGACATTGATTCTGGGCTGGGGAGATCCTTTGCATCTGTTCCACGAGGCCCGGAGCGCTCCGGCGGAGCGGACGGCGTGGCATGCGATGCTCGCCGGTCTGCGGACGTCGTCGGTGAGTGGGGGTTACACGGGCGTCGCGGAATCGGTCGAGGTGGAATTCACTCCGCTCGGCGCGTACCAGTGCCTGGGGCTGCCGTTGCACCACCTGACCAATACTCACCTGCACCCTGATGAGGTGCTGGGCGCTGGCTGGTCGGCCAGGCTTACCGAGCAGCTCATGGCGATGCCGGATTGGGAAAGCCGCTGGGCGGTCATTGACAACGCCTTGGCGCGGCGGATGGTGGACGCGCCACTGCCCTCGCCAGTCGTTGCCGAGGTGTGGAGCCGGCTGCGCGCTGGCCACGGACAGGTATCCGCCAAAGAATTGGCCGCTGCCACGGGCCGCGGCAGTCGGCGGCTCCAGGTGCTCCTCCGCGAGCAGATCGGACTGCCGTCGCGAACCGCCAGCCGGATACTGCGGTTTCAACGGGCGCTCACCTTACCGACTGGTGCCTGCAGGTCGCTGGCTGACCGGGCGGCTGTGTGTGGCTACTACGACCAGGCGCACATGAACCGCGACTTCCGCGACCTTGCCGGACTCACCCCGGCACAGCTATGCCTTCTCACCGACCGTGCCGTGTCCCGCAGGGCTCCTATTGAAGGACGGCTGGCCAATGTCTTCGATCATTGAAGCCGTCGTGGGCCCGTCGACGGTCCGGTGCGACTTTCCGCTGGGACCGCCACGGCATCCTCCGGTGACCACTCCCGGCGGGGCCGGTTCGCCGCCGGCGGGCTGCGTTCGGCACGCTACCCATGGGACGTTTCGGCCCGACCGAACCGTCCTGCACTGGAACGTCAGGCCCGGTCCGGCAGCAGTTCCGCGTTGAGTACAGCGATGCCCGCCTCGCCTCCTCGAACAGGGGGATACCGTCGTCCCACCGGGCCACCGCGGACCGCTCATCGACCGCTGCCAGCCGGCACGCTGCGCGAACAGCATCATCGCCCCCGAGCACCTGCCGATCTGGCGGGCCGAGCACGCCTCCCTGACCAGCCTGCACAACCTCCCGCCGCGCGAACCCGGAGCTGAAGAGACTGTCCCGGCTTTCCGGCATCCGCCTCTGACACCGCGAGGCGCGCTCGCCGCCCTCCGGCGCAACAGCCCCTTCCTCACAGAGGACCCTTCCCGGCCGTTTCGGCCCAACCCGTGAAGTCAGTCGCTCCAGTCGCTGCTTCCCCGAGCGGCGCGGCATGAAAGGCAGTCAGACTCTCCCCTGTGACTGAGATTCGAGAAGAACAGCAGGCCGCCGCGCTCCGCGTCGTGGCCGACGCCAGCGCCCGCCGGACCGAGCTGCTGACCGAGGCCGACCGCATCCTGGACGAGGAGATCAAACCGGCCGCGATCACTGCCGCCCGTGCGGGCGCGGAGCGCAACCGGATTCGCGAACTCGCGCGCGTGGGTCCCACCGTGCTCTACCGCTGGCTGACCGAGGCCGGGCTGCCCGTGCGCGCCAAGCGCCCGCCCGGGCGACCGGACGCCTGACCGGCGCGCCTCCAGGATTCGGATCACGGTCGCCGCGCTGATGTACGTGGCGCTTGGCGGGCCTTGCGTCGGATGTCGCGTGCCTTCTCCCTGACGGCCTCGCGCTCCCACTCGGTCTGGTCCTCCTTCTGACACAAAGGACAGATCAGGCGCAGGACACGCGAGCGCATCTGGTCGCGCCGGGCGTAGCCGAGCGGGATCGCCCAGCCGTGGGCGAGTCGGCGGACGGTCCAGCGGCGCATGCCGAGCAGGGACGCGAGGACGTCGGGGCGGATTTCGTAGTGGTCCAGGAGGAACTGGTCTGGGCCCGGGGGCCGTGGGGGTAGCGGGTGATCAGCATTTTCTGCTGGGCAGGGATGAGGAGACGCCAGTGCACGATGCCGCAGCGGGCCTTCTTAGCCTTGCGCCTGGCGGTGGCAGGGGTATGAGTCGTCATGCCAGCTGCGCGTGCCACGCACGGCGAGGCTCGTAGGCCGGGGTTCGTGTGGCAGCTGGACTCTAGTGACACATGAGAGCGTTGCGCCGACTCTCGCCAGCACGGCTTCAGGAGAGCGAGGTCGGGTACGGCCCGGAGCAGTTCCCACAAGGGGTGTGGGGCGCTACGGAATCTGCTTCGATTCAGTCTTCGTTGGCGGTGAAGTACGTCTGGTCGATGTCAGTCACGGTGAACCCGTTATCGAGCCTGACAGTCAGCAGACGCTTGATTGGTCCGGCTGCCCGGCTCTCTTCCACTGTGCCTGGCGTGCCCTCAGTTATCCAAAGTCGGGGTTGCCCACGCTCGCCTTGCGCAATCAAAATGCTCTGTGCCGCTTTGACACGGGTGCCCTCG
>NZ_ML123050.1:102218-105474 GCF_003846175.1 Streptomyces sp. ADI95-17
CGAGCCGAAGTCAGTAAGAGACTCCATGGTGTACGCCCTCCTGCTGGCCAGCACCTTGCCGACCCGCGTCGATCCTGCCATGACAGCACGTCACGGATCCGCGAGAACCGGCCCGTCCCAGCAGGGCGTTGGCTACGTCTGCTGTCCTGCATCGACACTACCGAGCTGAGCCGGGCAGATCGGGGTCCTGATCCGGCACGCCCTGGGCATCGATGTCTGGGCAGCGCAGCTCGATGACTCCCTCGGCCGCCTGGCCGTGCCCGCCCCCACCGCCCGCGGATACGCAACCGCGCGGTTGACCGAGCGCGGCAGGACGAGCTGGACGCGATCGACCCGGGATGGTGCCCGGTCTGGGACACCGGGTGGCAGCGCTGCTACCGCCTCGTCCAGAACCACGTCCAGGCCGGCGACCCCTCCCGGAGGCTGCGGGCGACGTCGTCGTCCAGGGCGAAGACCTCGGCCGGCGGGTCACCGCGCAGCGGTACGGGTGGGAGCAGCTCCTGCCCGCACAGCAGCGGATCCTGGAGAACACCCCCAACATCACACCGGCCGAGGAGGACGAACGGCCGGTGAAGCAGACGCAGGATGCGAAGTGGGCGGCCAACCTCGCGGCGGCACGGCAGTTCCACGCCCGTCAAGGACACCTACGGGTGCCTCGGAAGCACGTCGAGCACCCTGGGGCCCGACAGGCCGTCAGGGCGGCGCTGATGGGCCCGTGGTGGTCAAGCTCGGCATGTGGCTCGACAACGTCCGCAAACGCGCCGCGAAACTCCCCGAACAACGCCGAACCGACCTCGACCAGCTCGGCATGCGCTGGTAATGGCGAGATCCTCCAGCGCCTGGACACCGATCGAGCTGTCTACCGCCCTACTGACGACCCGGAAAAGTAGGTCACCGGCATCCCCGTCACCGCCCGCATGACCCAGGCCCAGATCACCGACGCCGTCTGCCATACCTACAACCATGCGGGCGTGCGTCTGGTACTCATCGACGAGATCCACCGGCTCAACCCCCGCACCACCACCGGCGCGGAGACCACCGACCTGCTCAAAGATCTCACCGAACGCATCGGGGCGACGTTCGTGTACGCGGGCATCGACGTCACCACCACCGCGTTGTTCAGCGGTGTGCGCGGGGCGCAACTCGCCGCACGCGCGAGCTTGGTGGAATGCGGGGTGTTCCCGGCACGGCTCGGCACACGCGAGCCCTTCAGAGAACTGATCGCGGGGGTAGAAGCCGCACTCGATCTCCGTGCGCACCGGGTCGGGACACTCCCCCGCCACACCGCCCATCTACACCAGCGGACCGCAGGCAGGATCGGGAGCCTGACCCGGCTGATCCGCCAAGCCGCGATCACTAGCATCCTCGACGGCAGCGAACGCATCACGAAGACCAGCCTCGACCAGATCCGTATCGATCACCTCGCCGAGACCCACCACCGCCCCGCCACGAACGGGTTCCGCGCACCCCGCCGGTAGCCCCCTTCTTCTCTGCCCAGCGGTCGACACAGAAGGCTGTAACCAGGTAAAACACACCTGGGCCTTTAGGAGTTGACGCTATCTGAGGAACGCCAAGGCGATCTCAACGATAAAGAGACATCCCCAGACCAGCAGGCCTACTCCCCCGCGAACCCACGCTCACACAGTCTCAACCAATCCCGGATATCCCCAGCACACACCGCGCCCCGTACCTCAACTACACCCACCGAAACGACACCCGCCCACACCACACCACTGACCAGCACGAACACCCCACCCTCGTAGCGATCAGCAGCAAACTGACCACCACGCCCCGCAAGGCCGAAGGCGTTCGTCGCGCGCCAGATCCAGAAACGGATGGCCGAACCACGCGAGGTGACGGAGGCGGCCCTGTGGCTGCTGAGCGACCGCGCCTCGTTCACCACCGGCAGCCATGTGGCGGTGGACGGCGGCATCCTGGCCATCTGAACGGCAGGAGCCCGGACCGCACCCACTCCACGGCCACGACGGGCCGGCCCGCATCACGGGCCAGCCCGTCCCTCACTTCGTACGGCCACCGCCGCCCGCCGTCATCGACGGCACATCAGGCAGGGCGGACGCGTCAGTCGGTGCGGTCCACCCAGACACTCGCGACGTATCCCGCGCCCCAGGGGTTGGAGGCGACCGAAGCCTGGCCGACCGGGGCCCAGTCGCCGAGGACGATGCGCTGCGGCAGTCTGGGGTCGAGCGGGTTGAGCACCGCGTGGATCCGGTGCTGGCCGGTACCGCTGGTGCAGAGGCTGGAGAGGGTGCCGCTCCCGGACGAGACGGTGCAGTCGCCGGGCGCCGCCTGGGCGACGGGCGCCATGGCCAGCACCAGGCCCGCCGTGGCCGCCGCGAAGGCCACGGCTCCGGTGACGCGCTTGTGGGAAGGGGACTTCATGAACATGGGAACTCCTTCGTCCGATGACGACGCGTGATGGGAAGGGGCGCATGCGCGGATGGGGCGTGGAGCGGACCGGTCCGGCTTCTACGGGCGGATCCCATGGGGTGCCACGGACGCCGCAGACGCCAAAACGCGACAACTGATGAGAAAGCAGGTGATCGCCTGCTCGGTCGCGAGTCAGATCCTGCCGAGGTCCACGGCTTCCGGCAAGAGCTTCGCCAGATCTGGTACAGACCAATTTCGCCGTCTGCCGGGCGGCCGTGTGCCCTTCGCGGTATCAGACGCGTCGACGGGAATGCCCTGGTCCGCTCGTGGATTGGGAGTGAGTGGATCGGCGCCGTCCGACGGCCGGTCCGCCCGCCGAAGACGTCTCAAGGAGTGTGCCGCATGTCCTCACCGTCAGCCCCCCGCGTCCCCGAAGGGCCGCTCAAGGACCGTACGGTCGTCCTGATCGGCGGCGGATCGGGCATCGGGCTGCGGGTGGCCCACCAGGCCGTCGCCGCCGGAGCGCAGGTCGTCCTGGGCGGGCGTACGCAGGACCGCCTCGCCGCGGCCGCGCAGGAGCTGGGCGGCGCCGCCCGGTGGCAGACCGTCGACGTGACCGACGACGCGTCGCTGGCCGCGTTCTTCGACGGACTCGACCGGGTGGACCACCTGTTCACCTCCGCGGCGTCCTACCGCGTCGGTGCGCTGCGGGAGCTGAGCCCCCAGGACGCCGAAACCCCCTTCACCTCCAAGTTCTGGGGGCAGTACCACGCGGTGCGGCACGCGGCGCCGAAGCTATCGCCCGACGGCTCGGTCGTGCTCATGGCGGGTGCGGCCGGGGCACGCCCGCCCGGCCCCGCCCCCGCCT
>NZ_ML123050.1:105842-122021 GCF_003846175.1 Streptomyces sp. ADI95-17
CCCGGCCCCGCCCCCGCCTACGCGGCCTGCAACGCCGCGATCGAGGGACTGGGACGCGGGCTCGCCGTGGAACTCGCCCCGGTACGCGTCAATGTCGTCTCGCCCGGCACCATCGACGGGAACCTGTGGGCAGGCCGGCCCGCGCCGGACCGGGAGGCCGCGTTCGTCCAGTACCGCCGGGACACCGTGCTGCAGCGGCTCGGCACCGAGGACGAGGTGGCACACACGGTCCTGTTTCTCTTCACCAACGGATACACGACCGGATCCACGCTCTACCCCGACGGCGGGTACACACTGCACTGACACCCCGGTCCCCGAACCCACGATCCGCGGTGGCACGGGGCCGTGCGAACGGCACGCTGTCCCGGGTGAAACGACGGCTGGTGGATGTGGAGAGCGTCACCGCACGGTCGGTACGTCGATTCGGCCCCCGGGTTGCCGAATGGTGCGTCGGCACGCCGGATCTCGTCGCGCGGCTGACGTCCCGGTGTGGACTCTCGCTCGGCGGGCCCCTGCCGGACGGCGCCTCGTCGGTCACGTTGCGGTGCCGCTGGCCCGACGGCACGCCCACGGTGCTGAAGATCGGTCCGGAGCGGGCCCTCCTGGCCGAGCAGGCCCGCATGCTGGGGTGGTTCGCCGCCTCGGGCCGGGTGCCCTCCGTGCTGGCCGTCGACGAGGAAGCGGGGGCGATGGTGCTGGAGGAGATCGGGCCCGGGACACCGGCGGAGAACATGCCGGCCGCCTCGCTTCCGCAACAGTGGTAAAGTGCTCGCCGCCCTGCACGGGGTCCCCTCCCCGTCGGCGCCGACGCGCGTGCTGCGCGGGCGGTGCAAGGAGGCCTTCGCCCGGGTCGGCAGACGCCTATCCGAGCCCGCGATCGGCGCGCGGATGGATGTCGCCACCTGGGACAGGGCCGTCCAGCGGTGCGAGCGGCTGCTGGACACAAAGACAGCAACGGTGCTGCTCCACGGCGACCTGCACCTGGGCAACGTGCTCGACGGCGGCCCCGGGTGCGGCCTCATGGCCATCGACCCGAAGGCCTGCGTCGGCGATCCGTGCTTCGACGCCGTGGACTACGTCGTGGCGGGCGTCGGGCTGGAGGGCGTCGGAACCCGCTGTGCGCGCGTCGCGGCGACATGCGGGCTCGACGGCGACCGGCTCCAGGCCTGGAGCCGGGTGATCGCTCCGTTCGCTGCCATCGCCCACCTCGGCGGCGATGGCGAAGGGCCGGTGATCGACGAACTGCTCGCCTTGTCCCGGTGATCCGCGCCTGCCGCTCCGCCGGCTCCACGCGACCCTTCACGTTCTGCCGTACCCGAACCGAGGGCCGGTCGTGCTCCGCGACCCGAAGCAGAGCTCGACCCAGATCTACTGCGCCGGCTCCGTCACGGTCTTCGGCAAGATCCTCAAAACCGTGCTGGTGGAAACGCTCGTGGTGATCGGAACCGGCTGCACCACGGTGGCCGACCCGATCGTCATCCAGGGACCGGCCGAAAGCGCCCGCGGGAACAACCGGGAGCCGCGGGCGCCGTGGGACCGTTCCCGCGCTCTGTCAGGTGTGAGGAGTTTTGCCGCCCAGCCCGGAGTTCCCCAGGTCGGGGTGGCACCGCCCTCTTCCCGATCCGCCGGTCCGGTTGTCGGCCGGGCAGGTAAGGACCGGGAGGGCACAAGGCACACTCTGTGTGTCAGATGTTCCTGGTCCAGAGGATGATTCACACATGATTACGCTCAAGAAGGAAGACGGACCGGCCGATCTGGACGGGGTGACCCACCTGTCCATCGGGGTGTCCTGGGATCCGACCGCGGGCAGCAGCGGCGGGATGATGGGAATGCTCCGCCGCAAGTCGGGTACCGACCTCGATCTGATCGCCATCGCGATGCAGGACGGGGATCCGGTGCGCCTGGCGGGGCTCGACTCCCTCGATCCCATGGGCAACGGGTCCTTGGTCCACAGCGGTGACAACCAGACCGGGCGCGGCGATGGGGACGACGAGACGGTGACGGTCGAGTTCGCGCGGATACCACCCAACATCACCTCGATCGTGTTCGTCGCCGCCGCCTACAAGAAGGGGAGTTCCTTCCAGAAGGCGCGGAACATCAGCTTCAAGGTGTACGACGCGACCGGGGGGAGCTCCCAGCAGGTCGCCGACATCTGGCCGAGCCTGCTCACCCAGGACAACGGCTGCGCGGTGGCCAAGGTCGTACGTGTCGGCGGCGCCTGGAAACTCGAAGTGATCAACACGACGGGGAAGATCAAGCAGGGCAACGAGCACGCCCTGATGCGTTTCGCCGTCAGCAAGTAATCCGCGGAGGGCGATCCGCGTCGACCGGCCCGGCCGTGTCCCTGTCCGTCCGGTGGAGGGCCTGGCGGTCCCGCGTGGGTCCGCGGTGTTCAGGAGGGCGGAGCGGGTCTGCAAGGTGGTGGTACGGCTGGGAGTAGTTCCCACAGGGGGCCTGGCCAGCGGCCCATGTGCCGAGGGTGTGGCGGTCGACGACGTGGAGGCGCTGCTGCCGGGCGAAGGTGACGGCGGGGGCAGTGACCCGGCCGTTTGTGACGATCACCGCGATGTCGGCGCCGTGGACCTGGCGGGCGGTGCCGTTGAGGACCTGGAAGTCCGGGGTGCCGACGGCGGAGCCGGACAGGCCGTCGCGGCGGTGCTTGCATTGGATGACCCAGCGCCGCCCGTAGGGCTCGGTGGCTTTCACGTCGGCGCCCAGGTCTCCGCCGGCGCCGACGCGGGTCGCGTCCCGGCAGCCGTCACAGTGCATCAGTTCGCGTACCGCGTCCTCGAACCGGGTGTGGTGCAGTGCGTCCAGCTGGGCCAGGCCGTAGCGCAGGCCCCGGGTGCGGGCCGCTTCCCACCGGGCCCGTTCCCGCTTCCGGTGGCGCAGGAGTCCTCCGGCGAACAGGGCGAGGTCGCCTAGGGCGATCAGGACCCGCCGGTGGGCCAGCAGCCAGTTGACGACGGTAACCGCCACGGCGACGGCCGGGACCGCGGCCACGAGGAGGCCGGCCGGGTCCCTCCTGTACCCGCCGCCGCGGCCGCCGGTAGGGGCGGCAGGTACGGGTACGGGTGCGCCGTCGCACCGGCGGGCGTCCGGCCGCCGTGGGACGGCGCCTGCGGGGGTCACCGGCCGGCCTGGGTGATGCCGCTGGACAGTTGCCCCAGCAGGGTCAGGGCGCCCTGGCCGCGCCGAGGCCGGCCAGGGCCCGGCTCAGGCGTACGTCACGGCCGCCCCGGCCCGAGTTGCAGGGCAGTTCGTCGGCCAGGTTCTCCTCCTCGCCCTCGGGGACGAGGAGGACCGCGGTACGCCAGGCGGTGCGTGCGGTCTCGTCGTCGGGGTCGCGCAGCATGGGGCGGGTGATCCAGGCCCAGGTGCTCCTGTCGTTGATCTTGGAGAGTGTGTGGAGTGCCTGGCTGCGGGTCCGGGGGTGTGCGGAGCCGAGTTCCTCGCGGATCCGGGGCAGGACGGTCCGCGGCGGGAGGCGGGTCAGCGCCCAGGAGAGCATGTCCCGTGCGAAGAAGTCGGGTTCGGCCGCGCACCGCTCGACGAGGGTCTCCAGGACGGCGGGGGCGGAGCCGGCCGTCAGGGCCGCCTGGAGCCGGACCGAGGGTGCCTCGGCCCGCAGGGCGGCGGCCGGCCGGGTCTGTCGTGCGGTGGTGTGGGTCGGGTTGATCGGGACCACCTCCTGTCTCCGAGTGAAAGCGTTGTCACCGTGCCAAGGTCAAGCCGGTGGTCTCCGGGCCCTCGGGTCCTGCCGTGGTTCCTGGCGTCGGGGGCGCGGCGGTGGCGGCGCGACGGCCGGTGCCTGCCGCCCGGGGGCCGGGGCCGGGCGGGCGGCCGCCCGCCGTTCCGGGGCGGTGGACTGCCGGAAGGACCGGCGGGTGGTGGTGCGGGCGGTCGCCGTGGGGGTCCTGGAAGATGCAGTGGCGTGCCGGGGCGCGGTGTCAGGCGCGGGGGTCGACCAGGATCTTGACGGCTGTCTCGTTGTGGTGGATCAGGGTGTCGAAGCCCTGGGTGACGAGGTCGTCCAGGCCGATGGTCCCGCTGATGAACGGGGCCAGGTCCACGCGGCCCTCCCGTACGAGTTCGATGGTCTGCGGGTGGGAGTTGACGTACGCGATGGTGCCGCGCAGGTCGATCTCCTTGAGGACGAGTTTCTGCATGTCGAGCGAGGCGGGCTTGCCCCAGATCGAGATGACGGTGATGACGCCGCCGGGCCGGACGGCGTCCATCAGGGTGTCAAGGACCGCGTTGACGGAGGTGGCCTCGTAGGCGACGTCCGCTCCCCTGCCGCCGGTGAGGCGGTGTACCTCTTCGGTGACGTCGGTGGTGGCGGGGTCGATGACGTGGTCGGCGACCCCGGTGTCCAGGGCCTTCTGCCGGCGCAGCGAGCTGAGTTCGGTGACCGCGACCTGGATCCCCATGGCCTTGAGCACCGCGCAGGTGAGCAGGCCGATGGGGCCGGCGCCGCCGACGAGGGCGAAGTCGCCGGCCTTCGCGCCCGAGCGCTGGAAGGCGTGGTATCCGACCGAGAGCGGTTCGATGAGTGCCGCCTGGTCGAGGGGGACGTCTCCGACCGGGTGGACCCAGCGGCGTTCGACGACGATCTTCTCCGCGAGTCCGCCGCCCCGGCCGCCGAGTCCGATGAAGTTCATGTCGGGCGAGAGGTGGTAGGTCGGGTTGTTCTCGCTGGTGTCGACGTCCGGGCGCAGGATGTAGGGCTCGACGACGACGCGGTCGCCCGGTTTCAGGTCGTCGACGCCTTCGCCGACCGCGTAAACGGTGCCGGACATCTCGTGGCCGAGTGTGACGGGTGCGGATTCGCCGGAGACCGGGTGCGGGTGGCCGGCCGACGGGACGAAGATGGGTCCGTCGAGGTACTCGTGCAGGTCGGTGCCGCAGATCCCGCAGTACGCGACATCGATGCCCACGGTGCCCGGCCGTACGGCGGGCTCCGGGACGTCCTCGATGCGGATGTCACCTCGGTCGTAATAGCGTGCGGCCTTCACCTGGGATCGCTCCTTCGGCTGTGCTGTGTGCTGCTCACACCCCCGGGGGCGTCCTCCCGCCGTGGAACGGGGTCCGCGCCTCGCCCGTCTCGTGCACGCCCTCGGTCAACGTTACGGTCCGGTCCGTCCGGGCGCGCGTCGTGGCGCGCCACCATGCCCGCCGGGCTGCCCGTACGGGGCACGGGCGCGGTCGGCGCCGAAAACGGTGCGGCCTCGGCGTCCGACCGACGTTGTCGCGCTGGTCGGGCGGCCACCGGATGTGCTGGCGCCGTGGAGGGCACGACATTCACTCGGGAGCGCCGGTTCTTTCCCCCGCACCCGGATCCGCCGCGACCTCACCACCCCGGTCTACCGGATCCCGACCCCGACCGCCGACAAGGTCCGGTGGGCGCCAGGCGTACGCAACTGCGCCTGAAGACGTCCTGGAGACCTTGGGTGAGCGGATCGGCAACAGCCAACAAGGCGGAGTCCGTGACCATCGGCTCGGACAGGACCGAGGCTTGGCACATTCAGCGCTGCGGGGCTGATGGGTTTGCAGGCGGTCGATGGACAACGACACTCCCCTCGTAGCCGAACGCCGTCGAGGCCACTCCCATTGTGACCTGCGTGCGAAGAAGAACCAGGCCGGGCTGTGCTTCACCCGGCCTACGCCTCCCAGGCCAACCCGATCGAGGCCCACTCCGGTCCGCTGCCGGGGGGCCGGGTTCCTCCTACTCACCTCGGCGTTTCAGCGCGGCTCGGCCGCAGTGGCAACGGCAGATATGGTGCTGGGTGAAACCGGTCGGCCCTGCGCTGGCAGCCCTCGCCCGGCCACGCGAAGGCCCTCTGTGGCCGACGGTCGCGTGGTTCGTAGTGGCGGTGGCGGGAGCACTGGCGCTGACGCGATTCGGTGAGGCGCCGACCGAGAATACGGGAGCTCAGCCGCTCCAACGCCAGTACAGTTCGGGCCGGGGCTGCGTGCCGCAGCCGGAGAGCTTCAGCTCGGGGTTCTGCCGGGCGCGGTCGTCCCAGCGGGTGGGGAGTTCGCGGTCGTCCTGGAAGAGGCAGCGATGGTCACTGCCCATGATCCGCCAGGCGCTACGTTTCCAGGTCGTGCTCTGCCACGGCTCACGGATCCACCGCTGGCTCCCGCGGCCTCCCTCGCACCGCTCAAGTCCGACAGCCGTTGAGTTCGCGGTCAGACAGGAGTCGCGGTCGAGCCGGGGCCTGATCGTCCCGTCCTTCCTCATGTCCCACTTCTGCGCGGCTGATCCGTCACAGCCGCGGATGTCGGCTGTACCAGAGATCGCCGGCCCGGTGGCGGCGTGGAGGCACTGTGACGGTTCCCTTCCGGTGAAGTACGTCGTCCGGCCGACGTCCCCGAGGATCTCCCCGGCGCGTGGGGGCCGGTGGTTCTGCTGGTACTGCCGGTGGATCCACAGGCTCCAGTCCTTTTGGAGCGGGCCTTTGTAGGCGGTGGCGTTCGCGCACGTCCCGGTGGCCCGGCACTTCCGGTTGGCGAGATACCAGCGCGCCACCTCGTCCTTCTCGGCCGAGGCTCCGGGGTTGAGATTCGGTGTCAGCGGCGACATGGTGTAGCCGAGGTAGGCCGACACGGGAACCCCGAGCGCGTAGCCCACCCTGCGGAAGTACCGGGCGCCGACTCCGTGGTCGGCGTGGTCGACACCGCCGCCGAGCCCGAAGGCGAACGAGGCATTGTCATGATCCATCGTCAGGATGCGCCCTGCCCGACTCAGCCTGACCAGCGCGGAGACCACCGCGAGCAGCCGGTCCTCCGTGTAGCTCGCGGTGCTCTGGAACGGCTCAATGCTCTTCTTGTCCTGGTCGAACAGCCTGAGCAGACTGTTCGCCTCCTGGCCGCGCGGCAGTCCGTCGTGGAGGTCCAGGAACGTCAGCCGCACATCGGTGTTTCTGGCGGCGTCCGCTAGCCGGTAGGACCTGACCCGGACGCCGTCCGCCCGCACATCCGACCGTTCCCAGCGGTTGGCCGCCTCCGCCATCTCCGCGTAGGCCGCCCTCACCCCGTACTCCCTGCGGTCCACGTACTCGAGTGCCTCGGCCCGGTTCTTCTTGCCGCCGTCACCGGCGGTCAGATACACCGTGTCTACCGGGCACCCGGCGCGGATGGTCTGTCTGATCTCCGGATTCAGAAAGAACAGGTCGTCATCAGGATGCGCCACGCCGACCAGTGTGCGACGGCACTGCACCGGGTCTTTCGCGTGCGCGGCCGGACGGGACGACCCGGCCGTCGTGCCCGTGCCAGGAAACGAATCGGGCATTGCCGAGCAGGCGGATCCCAGCAGGGCACAGACGATCAGCGCCGCCGCAGTCTCCGGCGTGCGGGAGGGCCAGCCCGGGTGACGCCTTCTCCAGCCCACCGAGGGCTCCTTTCGCCGCTGCCGATCCCCCGACTGAGGATCTTCCAGCGGACGGAGCAGAAGCAACCGACACACCGACGAGCAGCCCGGAGGCAAAGGAGGTGCTGCTCAGAAGCCGAACGACGCGACGCGTTCCCGCAATGGCTGCCCACCTGCAATCACCACCGCGGACACACCGCACTCGCAGGCAGACCACTCGCCAGCCGCGTCCCCAACCTCACAGGGCAATACACCTGGCCCTCGCCGACAGCCAGGCTCCCCGGCTGCGAACGGCTTTCTCCGACGGGGCGGTGCTGATGGTGTCAGCGTGGTGCGGACGCGTACACCTCTCTCACATCGTCCGCGAGCTCTGGCCTGTTCCGGCCACACGGGCCCGCCGCGAAGGCGTGGAGCAGATTCTCCGTGCTGCGGGTGACGAATGCTCCCGTACGGGCGTCCATGCCGTGGTTGCGTCCGTTCTCGTGGGTTCCCGCCATCAGGGCCTCGACCCACCGCATCGTCCCGGAGGCGAAGACGCCCGCCCCGCTCGGCACGGTGTAGTAGGCGGAGTCGGCGTAACTGGGCCTGCCGTTACAGACGAGGGGGGAATGGGCGATGATCTCGATCGGTGCCGGGGTGGGCATGCCGGGGGTGACCCGGTCGTACTCCACCCCGATCAGATGGTCGAAGGAGGCTCCTCGCTTCACTCCTGTCCCCTCGAAGAGCCAGTGGTCGCTCCGGCGGACGACGTACGGGGCGTCCACGGGATAGCCCTCGTAGAGGACACCGGTCAGAGAGGACTCGGGGGAGGCGCCGGGTGGCTGGCGAAAGTCGTTGGTCGGCATGTCCGGGTGGTCGGCGAGGTAGGGGTCGTTCCGGTAGTCGGTCTTGTAGCAGACGACGGTGCGGTCAGCGCCGGTGTCGTCCGGCTCCAGCCTGACTCTGCGGAAGCAGGTGTTGGCCCCGAGGAAGGCCACGTTCGTACCTGTGTCGCGCGCCCGGGTGACGTGCGCCCGTTGCTGTGGCGTCCAGTACTCGTCATGTCCCAGCGAGACAGCTCCGGCCGCGTTGTGGAGAATGCCAGGGTCGCGATGGATGTCCAGGCCAGTGGTGTAGGCGAGCGGGATACCCAGCTTCTCCGCCAGGACCACCACCGCCCGTTCGTAAGCCATGAACTTCTCGGCGCCGATGCCGTCGTAGGGCCGGTTGAAGCTGACGGCAAGCGACCGCGTGCCGTACGCACCGTTCTCGCCCTGGTAAAGGCTGTAGCCGCCCCACAGGTTGTACGCCTGCCATGTTGCCGGGGCGTGCATCAACACGATGCTGCCAGCGGCGCTCGCCGAGCGGACGATCAGCGGCACGTAGCGCTGGTGGGCGTCTTCCGAGTCCAGCCGGAGCAAATACGCTCCCTCCGGCCAGCCGCCCGTATGGACGGGGAGTGTGCGGTGCCAATCCGCCCGTACAGTACGGGTTGCCCGGACCAGCCGGGGACGGGCCTGGACTGACCCGGTCACACGGTGCGAACGCCAGACCAGTCGCGCCTGCGCCCCGTCGTACCAGCCGACGCGGTAGGCCGAGACCCGGAACGCCGGGGCGGTGGTGGAGACGTACAGGCCGAACTCCTCGCCCGGCAACACGCTCACCTTGTCGGCATAGCCCTCGATGGCCCCGGGCGGACCCATCGAACGGACCCGCCAGTCGGCGTCCCCCGCCCGAGAGCTTTCCCTTCTCTCGGCGCGGCGGCCGGCGCCGGGCGGGGTGGGCGCGCCTGTCCCGGAGGAGTGGCAACCGGTCACTGCCACGCCGCCCGCCATCGCCCCGCTCGCTGCCGCAGCAAGGAAGAGCCTGCGGTCCAGCCGGCCAGGAATTCCGGCGTCCTGCCTTTCCCCGTGCTTCATAGCGTCCGCCGAACCCGTTCCTCGACACTGTCACCAGCCATCGTCCCCCGCCACGGGCTCGAAGACGACGAGGCAGCGCCGAACGGAGACCGCGCCGCATCGTGTCGTGGGATCGCAAATCTCCCGACCTCAGGTGCTCGGCGCGCTCGCAGGGCACTCGCAGTTGCTTCTCACGGGCGTGGAACTGCCGCGCCGGCTCCAGGCTACAATTCGGCACCACATGGCTCGGTGAACTCCTCGGAGTCCTGGCCCGGCAATAGCCCGGTGACAAAGAGTCACTCCGCGGGAACGTGGACGATCAGTCGGCTCAGTATCTTGGCTTGGGTCCGGTTCCACTTCGTTCCGCCGATCTGGCCCGAATTCTGCGGAGCCCGGCGCCGCAAGCGCCGGTAGTCCGCCACCCTGCTTCGTCGACCGCCTCACTTTCAACCGCAGAAGCATTGAGGCCGACACTGACTCCTGCCGCCTCGCCGGCATCCGAGCTCAAGCCGAGGCACCCGCTAGGACCACTCAAATCAATGGCAACAGATCACGCTGACGAGAGTGAACGATGCGTAGTACGGCCCCTGGGAAGGGCCGGCGAACAAACCAGCGGTGGCCACCGTCTCGACCAATGTGGCCCTCGTCAATGGATTGCTGAGTTTCTGCCGAGGCCCAGGTGTGGTCTGCCTGTTGGAAATCACGGAAGACCGGTGTTGTGGCGAGCACCGCTTCGACGTGGAAGTCTGCCTGCTCCGCACGGCATGCGGGGTCGCGTCCGATGGTCGCGTGGCGGACCACTTCTGCGTGGACGCCGACGACGTCGAACAGCACGCCCTGTCCCAAGGGTGCGCGCCCCCCGGCTCGCCCTGCCGATCGCGCCGCGGCGGTGCGGTCGTCTCCGCCTACCACACCCACGCTTCCACGTACGGCCTGCCTTCGAGGAAGCGCTGCGTACGGCGCGGGAGATCAAAGCTCCCGCCCCGCGCTGCCGGGTCATCTTCACCGTGTACGGGAGGAAGCGGCTCGGCCGCGAACGCCGCCGAACTCGCCAACCACGGCATGCCTCGCCTCCCCGGATTGGCGTGGCTGTGGCCCGTCCGTTCGGCCGGGCCCTGAGTCTTCCGCTTCTCAGGAGGCCCTGCTCGCGACAGGACAGTAGGACCGTTCAGGGCAAAAAATCTGAACTTTCCCAGAAGATGACTAAGCACCCCATGATTCAGCACAACATGAGCACATGTGCCGTTGATGGAGCCGAGTCTGCATAACCCTCCGTTCGAAGAACACTGCACTGCGCAGGGAGGAAATCACCGCCAACCTGTCAGGCCGCGCCGCCAAGGTCCCTTTCGGCCAGCGGCAAGACGGATGCTGCACCCATTCGGTGCCATCTCGTGTCGTGATTCGGCTGGAGACGTCGCCAAGAACAACAGGGTCTACAGAATCGTTTGACGGACGCCAGGTCGAGACGTTCAGTAGACACGGACTCATGCTTGTCCTGACCACACCTGCCAGGGATGCGAATGACGGAGTGCCAGGTTTCGATCGTAGTTCCTTGTTTCAATGAGGATGAGGTGATCGGGCGATTTCACCGAACACTGTTTGCCGTTCTTGGAACGACTCGACACAGCTTCGAAGTCTGTTATGTCGACGACGGCAGCCGGGACGCGACCAGGGAGCAGCTGCGCGCTCTCGCTGCCGCAGATCCGCGGGTCCGCTACACCTCCTTCAGCCGGAATTTCGGCAAGGAGGCCGCGATGCTTGCCGGATTGCGTATGTCCCGGGGTAACGACGTGATTCTCATGGATGCCGACCTTCAGCACCCGCCCTCACTCGTTCCCCGGATACTGGAGCTGAGACAGCGGGGCTACGACCAGGTCGTCGCGCGGCGGGACCGTTCGGGGGACGGCCTGGTGCGCAGCCTCGTCAGCACGGCCTACTACCGCGTGGTGGGGCACTGGATGGATGTCGACATCACCGACGGCGAGGGAGACTTCCGGCTGCTGTCCCGTCCTGCCGTCGACGCAGTGCTCGCCCTGCCCGAAGCCAACCGGTTCTCCAAGGGAATCTTTTCCTGGATCGGCTTCGACACCGTCAGCTTCACCTACCACAACGTCAGCCGCGCCGCCGGTACGTCGAAATGGGGCGGGAGACGTCTGCTCAACTACGGCATCGACGGAATGATCTCCTTCAACAGCCGACCATTGCGCCTGGCCGTCTACATCGGTCTCACGCTCTTCTCGGCGGCGTTGGTGTACGCGCTGTGGATCATCGTCGGCGTCGCCCTGCATGGTGTGCGCGTCCCAGGATTCGCCACCCTGCTGACCGCTGTCGTCGCACTGGGCGGTGTCCAGCTGGCCACGCTCGGCATTATCGGTGAATATGTTGGCCGTATCTACCGCGAAACGAAACACCGGCCGCTCTACGTGGTGCGCGAGACGGAGCTACGTGCCCCACATGGGCACCACACCGTTACAGACCCTCAACCGCCCGAAATCCCGTCAGCAACCGCCATGGCATCCTCCACGATCGGTTCGACCAAGGCGCGTACCGTGCGCCAATTCTTCGTCTTCGCGTCGATCGGAATCGTCAACACGGCGGTCTATCTGGCGGTGTACGCCTCCCTGAACCGATGGATCCCCTACCTGATCGCGCATGTCATCGGCTTCGCAGTCAGTATCGTGGGGTCGTTCTTCCTCAATACGTACATTACCTGTCGCACGAAGCCGACATGGCACGGATTCTTCCGGTATCCCCTCTCGAGCCTCGTCAACCTCGCACTCACCGGCGTTCTTCTCTTTGCCGGTGTACATACCCTGGATATGGGCAAGAACGTCGCCGCCGTAGCAGCGGGGCTCCTTGCGACCCCGCTCTCATTTCTGCTCGCCCGATGGGCAATCAACTCCGGCACTGACCTCGCCGAGCAACGGGCCCGCTGACCGGGAACCCACGCCGCCCGGATCCGAACGACGCCTCCATGAAGGGCACCAGGACGCATGACGGCAGACGAATCGAAGGCCCCTGCCCTCTCCCACCCGGAACGCAGGTCCAGTACAGGGATCGACAAAAGAATCGCGTCACGGGGGACGACCGTCTGGACCACCGCTCTCGTCCTGCTGCCGCTCGGCCTCCTGAGCGCGGCGGTCTGGATCGGCCGCCTGGTCCGCCCGGGAGCGGACGACTGGTGCTTCCTCCCCGTCGTCCGGGACGACGGTGCATCCGGTCTCATCGGCAAGTTCTACTTCCAAGACAATGGACGTCTCGCCAACGCGCTGCTCGTCGTCGCCTACGCCGCGTTCGGGGTCCCGGGCCACAGATGGTTCGCACTGGTCACCGGCATTCTCATCCTGGGCATTCTCTGGGCAGTGACCGCCTCAGCGCTCCGCAGCGCCGGGATGCACACGGCCCGCGCGATCCCGCCGCTGGTAGCGGCGATGATGACAGTCGTCTTCCTTTTCGCCACGCAAAACACCTACAAGACGTTCTACTGGCCGGCTTCCTCCGTCTCCCACACTCTCGCGCCAGTTCTGGCCGCCGGCTCCGTCATCCCGCTGCTGCTCGCACGCACCCGGAAGGGCCGCGCCCTCGCCCTCGGGACCGCGGTCATGGCCGGAGTCTTCATCGGCACACTGTCGGAGGAGACGGCGGTCGTGTTGTTCGTCGTTCTCACCCTCGCACTGCTGACAAGTTGCTGGGCCTTGCCGGGCCCCGGCCGGACGCTTGCCCGCTGGTGGTGCGCGCTCGCCTTCATCGGTACCGCGATCGGCACTGTCACCCTCTACACGTCGCCCGGCGCACGCAACCGGCGCGAGCGGTTCGGCGCCGACACCACGTCAATGTTCAGCCCGGACGAGCTCATGGCATCTCTGCGCGCGTTCGCGGACATCCTGGGAACGATCCTCTCGACGTGGCAGTACGCCGGGGCCGTCGCCGCCGGCCTCCTCCTGGGACTGCTGGCGCGCGGAGACGGCCCACGGACGCATGGGCTGCTATGGCGGCGGCCTCTCATTCCGGTCGTCGTCGGGGCAATCGCGTTCCTGGTTTCCGGATATCTCTGCACTGTCGTCGCCCGCCCGGCATTCGGAGCGAACCTGACCAGCGCCTCCCGCACCTGGAACGACTATCTGCTGCTCTACGTCATGCTCCTGGTCACCGTCGGTGCCATGCTGGGCCGCGTCCTGCGCGCACGGCAACGGCTGCTCGCCCCCACGACGGTGGCCGCGGCAGTTGTCTGCGTCCTGGCCTGCACCGGACTTGCCATCCCTCTGGCCCACCTGGAGGGGGAGATGGAGGTGCGGGCCCAGCGCTGGGACCGCCAGGACCAGTGGCTGCGCACCCACGCGGCACACGGCGACCAGGTGCTGCCCTACACACCGGTCTCGGTCAGCGGGTTGGGCGAACCATTCGGCCAGCACGGTCAGAAGCCGTGGCCGGCCAAGTGCGTCGCCCAGTGGTACTACCTCAAGCGCATCACCTACTCACCCCGGTTTCCCTGACGGCCCCCGGGCGCTGTCACGTTGTTGGACGGGTGTGTCTGACGGCGTGTCGGGTCATGGTGGGCTTGCGGACCGGGTCTGTGTTCAAGCTGTGGTGGGCCGCCCGACAGCGCCGGTGATCTGGTCCCAGATGGCGAGGCGGATGGTCGTCTCGCCTCGCTCTTCTCGATGGTGTCTTCAACGGTCGACGGAGCGAGCGACACCCCTCGGTGAGCCAGTTCCCGCGAGCGTGAACGCCTTCGTGTTCCGCACCTTCGCGTCGTAGGCGTGCTGGATCAGCCGCTGGGCGGTTTCACCCGCGTTCGACGGGCAACGACGCACAGTGAGCCTCTTTCAACCTCACGCTGAGGTGTGATGAAGGACGAGAACGGCCTGGACGATCGCTGTGATGCGGTTGGTGCTGCAGCGGAGCTTTCGCAGGAGGCGCCAGCTCTTCAGGGTGGCCATGGCCTGCTCGCCGAGGCAGCGGATCTTGGCGTGCGCGCTGTTGTGCCTGCTCTGCCACCGCTTGAGGCGACGGCCGCGGAAGGGTACCCGGATGGAGCTGCTGGCGCCCTGGTATGGATCATGATGCACCGGCGCCTCGCCCGCGACTACGAGACCCTCACCGCCAGCTCCGAGGCCATGATCCACATCGCGTCGATCGACAACCTCACCAAGCACATAATTGACGAAACCACCCCCACCTGGCGAGGAACCCACTAGGGCAGAAAGGGCAATCTGCCTGGATCAAACGCCCTCTCTCAGTGCGGCGAACGGAAGCCTGGGGGAGCGCGCAGGTGGGCTGCCGGCCGCGGCGGACTTCCCAGCTCCGGCAGAAGTTCTGCGACACGATCCGGCAGGGAGCGCAGGGAAGCCGCTGCGGAACTGTGGCTCCAGGGCCCTGGAACCGTGGCGGAACCGTGACATCAAGGCTCCAGGATTGAGCCTGTGGACACAACGAACCGGTTCCGGACCGTGCGCCTGGGCTTTCTGTGGCGTTTCTCGGGTGTAGGGCCCGGATGCCTTCTGGGCCTTCTATCAGCTGTCGTCCTCGGCGCGAGCGGCGCGGTGGATCGGCTGGGCCTCGGCCCCAGCCTGCTGATCGTCGCCGCAGTGGTCCCCCTCGTGGCCCTGCCCGCGCCCGTCAGCTTCTGGGTGCGCGCCGACAGCGACGGCCTCACCCTCTCCAGGGCGCTGCTACGCCGCCGCTACCACTGGCACGACATCACGGGCCTGGACAGGGCCTTCGGTGAGGACCTCGATTCGGACGCACCTCGCCTCACGATGCGTCTGCGCCTGACCACGACCCCCGCTGCCGGCCGCGGACCGCTCGTCGGCGTCCTCGGTCTCGCCCCCGGCCATCAGCTTCGGGGCACCGAACCGCATCGGCTCGCAGACCTCTTCACCCTCCTCGCCGCCCATGGTGTCCCCCTCGCCGAACGGGACTTCGCCGACCGCGTCCTCGCCGCCCACGGACTCCCCCCGCTCGCTCCTGGTCCGGACCCGATCGACGGCCGGTAACCATCCGACCGGGGCCGTGTAGTGGTGGTGCTCGGGGCCTGAGCTCTTCGGCCGACGGGCAGCGCTGCCGTACTCCCTCGGGGCGAAGCCGTCGTGCCGGCGACGATTGTCAGGACGGGTATGCCGGCCCGGGCGCGGGGACGGGGCCGCCGGGCCGGAACCGCTCCACCCCGACGATGTGCCGCACCTTGACGGGACGCACGATCACCGCGACCCGATGTTCCTCCGGCATGATCCACTCGAAGCGATCGACGCCCAGGTACTTGCGGGCCAGCCGGTCCATTCGGTCGTGTGCCTCCTCGCCCTCGATGAAGCGCGCCACCACACCACTGATCTGCACTCGGTCGAAGGGGTCGGTGGCGTCCGCGTGCGAGAGGTAGACGCGGGGGTCGCGGCGCAGGTTTTCCTCCTTCACCCGCCCCACCGAGGTGTTGAACGTCAGCTCCCTTTCCCCCTCCAGATCCACCCACATCGGGCTGACCTGCGGTGCTCCGTCGGCGAACACGGTGCCGACGTACCAGATGTTGGGGGCTTGCAGTCGGGCGCGGACGGCTTCATCGAAAGGCGCAGTCATCCCCGGAGGCTATCAACCATGATCGGCTGGAGAGTTCGGGGGAGCCGTGGAATCCGCCAGGTGAAGGCGATGCCGAGAAGCCGTCCTTCGCGCACCCGTCCGCTGTCGTGGGGTTGCGGAGTCGGGATGGTGGGGTCGCCGCAGAGGAAGAGTGCCTGGGCTGAGGGGTCCTGCTCCTCCCCCGCGGCGAGTCAGGGCACGGACGGATTCGTCCGGTACTCCGGCAGTTCACCGGACAGGGTTTCCGGTCGGTGCCGCCGGGTGGGGTCAGACGTCGCAGGTGTCGAGCACCTCGGACAGAGCTTCGGCCTCGGCCGGTTGGCGGTGAGCTGGTTGGTGGCCTTCACGCTGATCCAGGCA
>NZ_ML123050.1:122410-124481 GCF_003846175.1 Streptomyces sp. ADI95-17
CCAGGTCGTTGGCGAAGGCGCGCCGCTCGGGGGTCGTCCACTGCGATGCCCCAGAACGCCAGGCTTCCTTGAGGGGGACGACGTGGTCGATGTCGATGCCGGAGGCGGACGTGATCGTCTTGCCGTTGTACTCGGAGTACCAGGTGCCGGACACGGCCCGGCACTGGTCGTCCTGGACCACGTCCCGGCCGTCGCGCCGAGGCGTGACCTCGCAGATGTCACAGGTTCCGTACTGGGTGATCCAGTGCGGGAACTTCGACCTGCTGTAGCCGGGGACGCCGTCCTCGTCGGCCACCACCAAGTCAGCGAGCAGCTCGCGGGCCTTGACCGCGTCGTGTAGGAACTCGCAGCCCGTGTCATAGAGCACAGCTCTGACCAGCGGGTTTCTGGCCTGTCTCAGGTCGTGTCGTTCAGCTGCAGTCTCACGGACGTGTCATTTCCTCAGATCAGAGATCGACGAGCATGAGGACTTCGTCGCGATCGTCGCCGGACCCGAAGCGGAGGGCTCCTGGCCAGCGTCCGATCTCCTTCCAGCCGAGGCTTTCGTAGAAGGTCTCCAGCCCTTCTCCAGCACGTGCAGCCAGGTGCAGTTGCTCAAGGGCCATATCCTCACGCGCGATGCGATGCGCTTCCTTCACCATGGCGCTGCCAATCCCCTGCCCGCGTCTGCTGGTGTGGGTTTGAACGTGATGCAGCGTTCCCCAGTGGGCAATGAGGCCGTAGGTATCGCGACGAATGTTGAGCCAGCCCACCAGCTCGTCATCGTCCAGGGCCATCAAGAGGCGGCTGGTTCGGGCGGCGAGGCTTTCGAGGATGGTCTCAAGGGCCGGGGCGGCATCCCGCTCGTCGATGGGAGGGAACGGGAAGCCGACAGCGCCGCCGGCGTTGGACACATCGATCCAGCAGTTGATGAGGGACTGGCGCCGACCCTGGTCGATGTCATGCGCGGTGGTCGCCTGGGCGAAGCGGAGCGAGTCGGAATGCATGCAGGGATGGTCCCAGCAACCACTGACAACGGACGGCTCCGTCACTTCCGGTGCTTCTTGACCGCATCAGCAATGCATTCCCCCGAACAAGGTAGGGCGGCGACCGGCGAATCTCAGCTCAGTGTCGGATCCGACTTGGAGGCTGTCTCACGTGGTGGTGCTTCAGCTACTCGACCGTGCTCGTGAGAAACGTGTGGATCTTGGCGGCGAGGTTTCGCATCTCCTCGCCGGCCGCGTGCACGGTGGTGGTCTCGAAGTGCCACTCCTCGGACGGAGGCCGGTCGTGGATGCCCCACGTCAGGTGGACGTAGCCGCCTGGGCGGTGTTCCGCCGAGATTGTCAGGTCGTGTTCCAGAGAGCGCCAGGCACGCGCTCCTTTCCACCCCCGGAAGTCTTCGGCCAGCGACGAGAGGAAGGTGTCGAGGCCGTCGCCGTCCCACGTCCGCACCAGGGTTTCGATGCTCACCCATTGCCCGCGGGCTTTCACGAGGAAGTCGAGCATGGGGTCGTCCCCGAACGGTCTTGTCGGCTCAAAGAAGAGCAGGTGGACCGGTCGCGGTCCGGGGTCTCCCACGCGTACCGCGGGGCCATCGTCGATCATTCGAGCAGATTAGGAGCCGTAGGACTCGACGACCAACTCCTATCCCAGCACTGCCCCGGGCCCAGGCCGCAGGCGCCACCTGGGACATGATCGTCCGCTATGGCTGTAGATCGTGCACGGAACCTCGTCCCCGATGGGCCGTGGAAGATAGCCGCACCGCTGTCGTTCCATTTCCGGGTGGGTGAGGCGGAGACGATGGCGGCCGGGGTCCCGGCCGGTCGCCGCCGCGCTGACCGGGGACGACCCGGGGCTGTACCCGCCCGTAGAACGGGTGTAGGCGGACTGGCTCTACGGCGCGCACACTCCCCCGGGCGCTGTCACGTTGTTGCGGGAGTGAGTGCCTGATGGTGTGTCGGGTGTGGAGGGGGCGGGTTCCGGCTCCGTGCTCAGGCCGCGGCAGGCAGGCCGGCGACACCGGTGATCCGGTCCCAGATGGCGAAGCGGGTGGTCGTCTCGGCGCGGCAGTGGGTGGCGGTCGTCAGGT
>NZ_ML123050.1:125096-144400 GCF_003846175.1 Streptomyces sp. ADI95-17
CCATTTCACCCGATCAGCCAACGTGACAGTGCCACTGGCAGGTCGCTCCGACATCAACACCACGATGGGCTACAACGCCATCTACCCGACGGACGCCATCGAAGCACACCGCGCATTCATCGCCCGTCGCCGATCCCTTCGTCCCAGCGAGGAATACCGGACCCCGACGAACGAAGAGTGGGACGCCTTCCTCGCCCACTTCGAGAAGCGCAAGCTCTCTCTGGGAACCTGCGCTCGCTCGTTCGGAACGTCGTGCATCCACGAGCACGCTTGCGTCCGATGTTCGCCCCTCCGGCCGAGCCGTCCCAACGAGGCCGTCTGATCGAGATCCGCGACAACCTACTCGATCGGATCGCCGAAGCTCAGCGCGAAAGCTGGCTCGGAGAGGTCGAGGGCCTGGAGATCAGCCTGGCCGGTGCCGAGGAGAAGCCGGCCCAGCTCGATGCCGCACTCAAACCCTCGGTGATCCACCTGAGCCTGCCCACCTTCGGTCAGATCGCCGGGCGGCCCAGCACCCTCTGGCCACCTGATCTCTCGAACTACCCAGTGCCAGCCCCGGAGGCCGGTGGAAGCTCGAGGTCCGTCTTCTCGCTCGAATCGGTCGGGATACTGCCCGGTGCCCAGCCGAGCACTTCCTCGAAACGACGGGCCGCGATGGGGACAGGCGGGCGTCCGCGATCGCTCTCGTGGAGCCTGATGGTCGCCTGGCTCAACTGGGTGCGATGCGCGAGCTCCCTCACGGAAATGCCCTCGGCTTCCCGGAACTCGATGAGAGCCTTCGCCAGCCGCTCGGATTCTTCGCTCATGACCAAAGCATTCCGCATCACGAACGCTCGGTCAGCACCCTGGCCTGGTCCGCACGCAACTTGTGCTTCTCGCCGCTCCGTCAGGAGGCGAAGGCGTTCTCGACGGACTGAACCGGTGCCATCCGGCCCCAACGAGCCCTATCAAACCGTTAGTTCGGAGAAGAATCACCCTGCCGCGCCAGTAACGAGCCACAATCGTCTAGTCACATTGCGTTGGGGTGTATCAGGAGTGATCCTCCTGATACGAAAAGCGGCAGCGCGGGCTCATCGAGCGGGAGCTCCTGGCGGTGGCCGCCGGTGGGCTCGACGACGGCGGCCTGTTTGTCGACGGAGACGATCTCCCCTGTGCGCCCCCAGTCTCCGAGACGCTGTCCTCCGGCACCGAGACCTGGTGGCCGACGCCGAGGTAGTCCGGGTAGCGCTTGACCAGCTTGAGGGCGACCGGCCGGGAGATCGCCGGTGCCACAAGCTCCGCCAGCCGGTTCGCGCCCTGTCCGGCAGCGCGGGTGGCCGGCACCGCCTCGTGATCGATCTCGTCGGCCGGCATGTCCGGTTGCGCGGCCAGCAGCATGCGCGCCACCCTGCGTGCCGAGCGCTGACGCGGGGCACCCGGCGCTGCCAGCCGGGCTGTGGTCTCCAGCTCGGCCCGGTCGAGCATGTCGCTTGCTCCGCCCCGCGCGCTCACATCGTGGAGCGCCTCCGCCACACGCCCTGGCACGTTGATCGGCAACGGCTCCAAATGCAATCTCACGTTCTGCGGGGGCCGTCCGTCTACCGGTCAAGAGAGGGGAGATGCAGATGAGCACTCGACACGTCGTGATCGAGACGTACCTTGGACCGATCACGATCGTCGCCAAGGACGAGACGATCACCGGCCTGTACTTCAGGCATCATGTCCGTCGGCCCCCGCAGGAGGCGTTCGGCTCCGAGGTCAGCGACGCGACGGACTCGTTGCTGAACGAAGCGGTCCGCCAGCTGTGCGATTACCTGGCGGGACGGCGTAGGCAGTTCGGTCTTCCGCTCGCGGCCGAGGGCGACCCGTTCCAGCACGCCGTCTGGGACATCGTGAAGAGCATCCAGTGCGGTGACACGACCACCTACGGCCGTACCGCCGAGCAGGTCGGAGGCCGTGGTCTCGCGCAGCAGGTCGGACAAGCCGTGGGTGCGAACCCACTGTGCATCTTCGTCCCGTGCCATCGCGTCGTCGGTTCCAGCGGGTCCCTGACCGGGTACGCCGGCGGGCTGAAGCGCAAGCAGGCGCTGCTGGAGCTTGAGGAGCCGCCTGCAGGCGACGCCGGACGGTTGTTCTGACCGGGAATCTCACGTTTATTACCGCACGTACGTCTTCACTGGGATGGACATGAAACAACCGTTCGAGAGCGTGGTTGCGCAGCATGGTGCAACCGTGCTGCGCGTCTGCCGGGTCGTCCTCGGCCCGCACGATGCGGACGACGCGTGGTCGGAGACCTTCCTCTCCGCCATGCGCGCCTATCCCGATCTGCCGGAGACGGCGAACGTGGAGGCGTGGCTCGTGAAGATCGCGCACCGCAAGGCGATCGACGTGCTGCGTGCCGCGAAGAGGAATCCTCTGCCAGTCGACGAGGTACCGGAAGCACCAGCAGGGCAGGGCGTGCCGGATGCCGAGGACGCCGACCTGTGGGCCACGGTGAAGGAACTGCCCAGCAAGCAACGTCAGGCTATCGCCTACCGGTATGTGGCGGGGCTGGCGTACGCCGAGATCGCGGAGATCCTCGGCGGCACCGTCGAGGCGGCCCGAAGAGCCGCCGCGGACGGGCTGAAGAATCTCAGGAAACACTATCCGGGCGCGATCACGAAAGGAGCATCGTCGTGAGCGACATGCGCAACGATGACGACATGGCCGTCCTGCTGTCGACGCCTGTGGACGCCGACACTCTCCATCGCCTCCACCGCCGTCTGGAGCAGGCCGCAGAGCAAGCCGACCTGATCGATGTCGCTTACACGACCATCGACTCACCCGTCGGCAAGCTGCTGCTGGCCGCCACCCCGAAGGGGCTGGTCCGCGTGGCGTACGCCAGCGAGGACCACGACCGGGTTCTGGAAGCCCTCGGCCAGAAGCTCAGCCCGCGGATCCTGCGCGCCCCGAAGCGGCTGGACGAAGTGGCTCGCGAGATCGACGAGTACTTCGCCAAGCACCGCCAGGTCTTCGACGTGACGCTGGACCTGTCCCTGTCGCGCGGGTTCCGGCGCCTGGTGCAGACGCATCTGCCCGAGATCGGGTACGGCCAGACCCGCAGCTATCGCGACATGGCCGAGCTCGTCGGCAACCCCAAGGCCGTCCGGGCGGTGGGCACCGCCTGTGCGACCAACCCGCTGCCGATCGTCGTCCCGTGCCACCGCGTGCTGCGCACCGACGGCACCCTCGGCGGCTACATCGGCGGACTTGAGGCCAAGACCACACTGCTGGACCTGGAGGCCGCGGCATGAGCACCACAAAGGCGACCGGGCAGAAGACGGACCGTTGGCACCGTCGCGTCGAGTCCGGCGGCTGGGAGGCGATCACCGCGGAGATCAACGAGTACGGTGGCGCGCTGCTGCCGCAGTTGCTGACCTTCGAGGAGACCGCAGAGATCAGGAAACTGTACGAGCGGGACGGCCTGTTCCGCAGCACCGTCGACATGGGCCGCCACCGCTTCGGCGAGGGCCAGTACCGGTATTTCAACGCGCCGTACCCGGAACCGGTCGAACGGCTCAAGCAGGCGTTGTACCCGAGGCTGCTGCCCATCGCCCGCGACTGGTGGACCAAACTCCGCCGGCCCGCGCCGTGGCCGGACTCGCTCGATGAGTGGCTGCAGATGTGCCACGAAGCCGGCCAGACGAAGTCCACGGCGATCCTGCTCCGCTACAAGGAGAGGGACTGGAACGCTCTGCACCGCGACCTGTACGGCGACCTCGTGTTCCCGCTGCAGGTCGTGATCAACCTCAACGAGCCCGGTGTGGACCACACGGGCGGCGAGTTCCTGCTCCTGGAACAGCGCCCGCGCGCCCAGTCCCGGGGCACGTCCACGCTGCTGCCACACGGCCACGGGTACCTGTTCACCACCCGCGACCGACCGGTCAAGTCCGCCCGCGGATGGTCCGCCGCGCCGGTTCGCCACGGTGTGTCCGCCATCCGGTCCGGCGAACGTCACACCCTTGCCCTCGTCTTCCACGACGCTGCATGAACGACGCGATGAACACCTACACCCTTCTCGGGGCCGACGGCCGTCCCTACCGGTCGCCGGTGAAGGGAGAGTGGGGCGGCCACCGTGGCTCGAAGGTCTACGGACGGCTCGACTGTCCTGCAGCACTGCGCGCCGTCGCTCACGGCGGCTACGTGAGGCACCGGGTCTTCTTCGCCGACGAGGCCACGGCGGTCGCCGCCGGGTTCCGCCCTTGCGGCGCCTGCTGCAAGGTCCGCTATCAGCGGTGGAAGACCGCCCGAGAGAACGGCCGACAATGGACCCCCTGACCAGCCCCCTGCTGAAGAGGCCGGCGAGCTACGACGCAGACCTGACGGCCACGGACGCTGAGGTCGCGGCCATCGTCCAACTGGCTCGCGCCCGCCGGGCCCACACCATCGTGATCGGCTCCGGCCGTACCCCACACGCACGTGAGACCTCACGCCTGATCGAATCGGCCTGGGGTCGCGCGGGAGGCGCAACCCTCGGCACGATCACCTGGCCCGAGACCGGGGCCTCCTGGCTGCGCCACGCGTCACGGTTCGCCGCCGCCAACCCCGACCTCTGGGTAATGGCCGGCCCGGCGACCGGCTGGGCGCAGATGACCCGGCGCCTGCTCTGGTCGACCCCGTGGCGCCCCGAACGCACCCTCGCGACCACGGCGATCGGCGATCCGCGCACGCTCGCGCTCGTCGGAGGCGGTGATCCGGTGGTCGATGAGAATGGTCACGAGCCGCCGACTCGTGGGACGGGCACGCTGAACATCCCCGGACGTTCCTCCGCCAGCCGGCCCCGCGCGGCCAGACGCTTCGCCTTCGTCCGCACCCCTTCCACCTTCGCCGGGACCGGCTCCAGCCCGACTGCCGCCGCGAGTTGCCGGCAGTGCATCGCCTTCCCGCGCGTACCGCTCCCACCGGCCAGGACATCCATGATCCGCCGGTAGTCCGGCGCGAGAACCGTCGGGGCGAGCCCTTCCTGCCAGCGCGGCACCACCGAACCGGGCACCGCCGCCGTGACTTGCACCGGCCGTTCGCCAGCCACCACGGCTGGCGGCACCTCCTCGCCAGCGCGAGGATCCGCCAGAACCTCGCCCACCGTCTCACGGGCGATCACGAACCGCTCCCACGCGGCCTCCGCCTCCCGCAGCTCGGCCTGGAGAGTCTCCGCCCGCTACCGAACGGCGCGTTCACGCTCCTCCAGCAACCCCATCACCGACGGCGTCCCGGCACCTCCACCGAAGAGACGACACAACACCTCGCACCTGCCGCCGGAACGCCGCACCTACACCTGACCAGCGGAAACGTACCCGTCACTCTCGAAAAGACAACGGCTTCTGAGACCGAACCGGTGATGCCAGAGAAATCAGCGAAGTCACACCGCGAGATCTTCTGGAGAGCGAGAGCCGCTCTGCCTGCCACCGCAGTACTGTGGCTTCGCATGACCGACACCGAGATCGAGATCACCGCGGACCTGGTCCGCGATCTGCTGCAGGAGCAACATCCAGACCTTGCAGGGCTGGCCATCCGCGAGGTGGCAGGCGGCTGGGGCAACCAAATGTGGCGCCTCGGGGACGAGCTGGCCGTGCGCATGCAGCGCATGGACCCCACCCCGGAACTCCAGCTCAAGGAACGACGGTGGCTACCCGTGCTGGCCCCGCGCCTGCCGCTCCCGGTGCCGACCCCGGTACGGTTCGGCGAACCGTCCGAGCGCTTCCCCAAGCACTGGACCGTAATGACGTGGGTTCCCGGCGAGCCGCTGGACCACGGCTCGATCAGCCGCGGCGCCCACGCGGCCGACACACTGGCAGGCTTCCTCCAGGCGCTCCATGTGGAGGCGCCCGCCGAGGCCCCGATCGCCACGGACCACGGTGCCCATCCCAGAAACTGCACGGACGCCTTCGAGAACTTCTTCCAGGCCGTTGCCCCTCACGACATCGCTGCCGACGTCCGGGCCGTCTGGGCCGACGCCGTCGCGGCCCACGCATGGCAGGGCCCGCCGGTATGGGTACACGGCGACCTCCATCCCGCGAACGTCGTCGTCTCGGACGGAACGCTCTCGGGCATCGTCGACTTCGGTTGCCTGATCGCCGGCGATCCGGCGTGGGACCTCGCCGCCGCATGGGTGCTGCTACCTGCGGGCACGGCCTCACGGTTCTTCGACACGTACGCACACGCGGACGAGGCAGCGATCCGGCGCGCCCGCGGGCTGGCCGTTATGAAGAGCCTCTTCCTGATGCTCATGGGGCAGAACGGAGACCGGGGCCTTCCCGGCGGCAAGCCGAACTGGGGACCTGCCGGCCGGGCGGCACTTGATCGTGTTCTGAAGGGCGTTTGATGCAGGCAGGGGGTGCCGTAGGGGCGTGCGCAGGAGCCGGGGCGAACTCGGCAGGCAACCCGGCGTCGAAGGCGACGACATACCGAATGCGGATGTGTTCCTCGGCGATGCCGGCTTCGCGGAGCGCGTCGATCTGCCGGTCGAGGTCCTGAGCGGTCGTACTGATGCGGGCGTAGGCGAGATCGGCTTGCCGATCCGGCACACCCGGCCAAGCGGTCCGGGTGTGCCGGGCACGGTCTTGAGACCTACCGGCCGCTGCGGTCAGCGGCTGTAGCGGGGCGGCAGCACAAGGCGGTCGTTGGGGTCCAGAAGGATGTCGGCAGGGCCGAACTTTCCAGCCAGCTCTTGGATTTCAGGGTCGTCGAGGAGCAGCAGGTAGCCGTCCTCGATGAAGGGCTTGCCGTCGAGGGTGATGGTCGGCCTGTCGAACTGGCAGTCGCAGTGGGCATGCCCGGGGCCTTTGCGGTCGGCCGTTCCCTCCTGGGTGAGGCCGTCGAGGCCGAAGTAGAAGGCGCCGGCGTGCTTCTCACGCTCGAACTGGGTTCCTCCTGCGGACCGCACCTTGGGGTTGAGCCCGATCAGCGCGTGGCGCATGTAGTAGCCGTTCGGTGCGTAGCGCCGCAGTGCGGCGGCTGCGCCGCCCTCGATGGCGGTGACGCGGTTGTTGGCCAGCTCAATTGTGGTCCGTTCGGCGGGGACGCCGGTGACGGTGGATTCCTCGATGACGACGACGCCGTCGGTCTGGTCGGGGTAGAAGTTGACACCGCCGTAGGGGAAGGGGCGCCACATGCCGGGGGTCAGGGGGGCGTGGTGTCCGGCGGTGGTGAAGTTGCGGAAGGTCACATCGGTGTTGAGTGCGGTGGTCACCCGGATTTCTTCTGCAGCGGCGAGCTGGGCCGTTGCCCTGGCCTCCAGCGCAAAGTACAGATCGAGTGGGAGCCGGGCACCGGTGGACAGGGCCGCGGCGGTCGCCGTTTGGTGCAGCGAGACGAACCGGGCTCGGCGCTTGGCGATCTCATCGAAGAACAGGTGCGGTGTGTGCACCTCTCCCCACCAGGTCAGTGAGATCACGACATCGGCAGCGCCATGGGCGGCGGGCAGGAGCGGGGAGGGCGTCGCGCGGTCCCATCCGCCTGCGCTGAACGGTGCGGTGGACAGCACGTGGACGTCGGCGTTCCGGTAGGCGGCCGCTGCCGCGATGGCCTGGATGACCACCGGGTCGGTGCTGTGCTCGGCAAGTATCAGTACCTGTTCCCCTGCCGCGACGGCGGCGTACTCCAGCAGGTTGTAGACGCCGGGCATGAGCTCGGTGATCGACAAGGGTGCCGCTGTCGGCGTGTCCAGGTAGCTGAAGGGGGCGGTTACGGTCATGGTCGTCAGTCTCCGATCCGTACGGGTGTAGAACTGCATGAGGTGGTCTTCAGGAGGAGGTCCCGGCCAGCGCCGGCTCCGACTACGGCCTGGGTGAGAGTGAGGGCGACCAGCACGGTCAGCGGAAGCGCCCAGCCGCCGGTGAGGTCGTGCAGCGCGCCTAGAAGCAACGGCCCCAAAGCTGCCACCAGGTAGCCGACGCTCTGCGCCATGGAGGCGAGCGCGGCCGCCTGCGAGGCATCGGCCGCCCGCTGGCCCTGGAAGGTCAGGGCCAGGACCAGGCACGCTCCGCCGCCGAAGCCGATGAGCACACTGGAGACGACCGCCAGCTGCGGGGCCACCGCCAGCAGGGCGAAACCCAGAGCACCGATCGCCGAGGCGGCCGCGGCCAGGATCCGCTGGTCTTTCCACCGGCGGGTCAGGACGGGCAATGTGCTGCTGGAGACGAGGCCGACGATCTGGAAGAGAAACAGCTGCCACCCGGCGGCGGCCTCGCCCACTCCCTGATCGTGCACGATGCTGGGCAGCCAGGCGATGGTGCTGTAGAAGCCGAGGGACTGCAGCCCCATGAACAGGCTGACCTGCCAAGCCAGGGGGGAACGCCAGGGAATGCGCTGCCGTCCCGCATGCGTGGGCGTCGCGGGGCCGGTGCGGCGGTACTGCGGAGCCCACACCGCGTAGGCCAGCACCGCGAGGACGGCCCAGCAGCCCAGCGCGGCGCGCCATCCCCCGGGCAGATGGTCGGCCAGCGGCACGGACACTCCTGACGCCACGGCGGCCAGGAAACCCATGGCGGTGACGTACAGGCCGGTCACCTGGCTGATCCGGTCCTCCGGCACGGTGCTCTTGACCACGGACGGCAGCAGCACGTTGCCGTAGGCGATCGCGGCGGCGACCACCACAGTGCCCGCGAACAGGAAGAACGTGCCGGGAAGGGACCGCAGCACCAGCCCGACCGCCAGGACGGCCAGAGAGAGGCCCAGGGTGCGCGGGGCGCCGTAGCGGTGTGTGGTGCGGCCGACCAGCGGGGAGGTGGCGGCGAACGTGAGCAGTGGCAGGGTGCTGAGCAGTCCGGTCCAGGTTCCGGACAGGCCGGTCGATCTGCCGATGTCCGGAAGCAGCGGACCGACCCCGGTCAGCGCGGCGCGAAGGTTCGCGGCCACCAGCAACACGCCCACCAGCAGCAACGCAGACAACTGGCCGCCACGTACGGCACCGGGCACCTCGCGCATCAGGACCGGCCCCGGTCTACCGCATCGTCCTGTTCGGCAACCGCGTCCTGGCCCGCTTCGTCGGCCAGCCGACTGGTCACCTGGACCAGCATGGATGCCGCGTAGCGGGCGGCAACCGCGTCGCCGGCGGCGACTGCGTCGACGAGTGCACCATGCCAATGGTCGTGCTCGACAGCGACGTCGTCGTCCCAGGGCAGCGCCGTCAGCAAGGACGACAGAGCACTGCCCAGGTAGTCGTACAACTCCCCGAGGAGTTCGTTGCCACCGGCCTGTACCACTGCCTGATGGAAAGCGCCGTCGGCGGCAGCGACCTGCGTCATTGACCCCGAGCGGTTACTCTCCTGCACCGCCGCAAGCATCTCGCGCAGCCGCACAATGTCTGCCTGGGAGCGCCGTTCGGCAGCCAGCCCGGCGGCATGCTCCTCCAGCACCGCCCGCAACTCCAGAACATCCACCGGCCGCGTCGTGGCCGTCCGCCGCAGCAGGACGGCTTCCAACTCGTTGGCCACCCGGACATAGGTGCCGTCGCCGACCCGCGACTCCAGCAGACCCAGATGCACCAGAGCCCGCAGCGCCTCACGGACTGTATTCCGGCTGACCTGGAGCAGGCCTGCAAGCTCCAACTCTCCCGGGATCCGGGTGCCTACCGGCCATTTTCCCGTGGCCAGCTGCTCCCGCAGCTGGTCGGCGACCTGCGCGGCGAGCGTCGACGCTCGGCGCGGCTGCCGCAAAGCATCCATGGAGACCTCCAAATGTTGGACATCTGAACATCTGCATAAAAACACACGGACCGTCGAATCGGCTAGGGCCGACTTGCGCGGCCTGGCCTCCCTGTTTCAGGCAGTGCAAATTCACCTCCGGCCGTGACGGCGACTGCCTGTGCGCCGACAACCTGAGCGGACTCGCCCCCGCGCTCGTGGTGGTGCCCACCCCGGACGCGGTCGCCGATCCCGGCCGCCGCTACGCCGAGCGGCTCCACGCGGCCGGGACGCCCGTGCGGCTTTTGTGCAGATCTCACACGAGGCCGATCGGACCCGCGTGAGCGTCGTGAACACCGCTCCGCCGGCTGACCGATCGGCGTTCGCGGCCGTGGGCCCGACGATCGGCACCGGTGGCAGGGGTCTGACGGGGCTCAGAGAGCGGGTGACGGTGCTCGGCGGCACCCTGTGGACCGGCCCGCACCAGGGCGGATTCCGTGTCACTGCAGTCCTCCCGCACCAGGTCGCGACCTGCCCGGAGACGCCGACGCCGCGACCGGGGACGCCGATGTCGCGACGGGAGGCGGCGCCCGCAGTCCGCGGGCCGCACGCAGGGGCCGCTCACCTGGCCCCGGCAAGGGCACCGCCGTACCGGAGTCCGTCACAGGGCTCGCCTCCGTACGGAATGCTGCCCGCCGCCGATCCGTCGTCGCCTTCGCAGCTCCTGGCGTCGCAGCCGCCTTCTTCGTACCCGCAGCCGTATACCTGGCCTGGCAGTTGACAATCAGCGTGCTGCCGCCGTCCCGGTTCGACGAGCTGACCATCGGCCGCCCCCGTGGCGAACTCGCTCCCTTGCTGCCGGACCACGCCTAACCATTCCCGCCCGACCATGCCCGTTCCGCGCCCCAACAGCCTTGCACCCGTTGCGAGTTCTACCGATCCGGCCGCGACCCGTTGACCGAGGTCGACCTCTACCGGATCTGCTGGCCAGGCAACACGCTGGCGACGAAGGACACCGTGCCCGCAAGCCGGTCGACAGTTCCGCGGCCGCCTTCCGCACCGTCGAGGAGAAGCTGAACCGCAGCGATCCAGGACTGGTGAAGATCATTACCGACCAGAGCAGGTCGAGCTACGTTGAGTGAGAGGTTGAGTGAGAGGACGAGAACCACATGGATGTGTATGAAGCCGTGGACGGCCGCCGGGCCGTGCGGGCGTTCAGCGACGAGCCGGTGCCGCAAGAGGTTCTCGAACGAGTGCTGACCGCAGCGACGCGGGCTCCGTCGAGTGGGAACCTCCAGCCGTGGCATGCCTATGTCGTGGCCGGCGAGCCCCTGGCCGAACTGAAGAGGCGCGCGACGGCCAGGGCACTGGCGGGCGACCCGGGCGACGAGCGGGAGTACCCGATGTACCCGGCCGAACTGGCCTCGCCGTATATGGGCCGCTTCGCCGCCGCGGCCGCCCAGCGGTACGAAGCGTTGGGCATCGAGCGCGACGACCCCGACCGGCCCATGAAGATCGCTGCCTTGAACTCGGAGGCGTTCGGGGCGCCGCTCGTGCTGTTCTGCTACCTCGGCCGGACGATGGGCCCCGGGCAGTGGGCGGACGCGGGGATGTATTTGCAGACGGTCATGCTGTTGCTGAGGGCGGAGGGGTTGCACAGCTGCCCCCAGGTGATGTGGACGATGTATCGCAAGACCGTCAGCCAGATGGTCGGAGCCGACGACGAGCTCGTGCTGCTCTGCGGTGTCTCGGTGGGATTCGAGAAAGAAGGCGCGCCACGGCTGCGCACCGGACGGGCGGACATGACGGAAACAGTGAAATTCATCGGATTATGACCCGTGGCCGTGCGCAAGCAGATGACCGAACTCACCGAGCAGACCTGGCGGTTGATCGGCTGCTCATCGCTGGTCCTGGTCGCCGGCGCGGACGCCGAGGGCAACTGCGACGTCTCGCCGCGCGGCGGCCCCGCCGGGTTCGTTGCCGTCCTGGACGCGCGGACGGTGGCGATACCGGACGCGACCGACAGAACGGCACAGTGCGCGGCGGCCTGCGTCACTCGCCGCGCGCCGCCTTCGCGTTTCTGGCCATCGTCGTGGCCAACACGGTCATGGGGGCAATACGGCCGCTGCGGCCGGGGCAGCCGCGGACCGATGTCGCCCTCGTGGTTCTCCACGCGTGCGTCTGACCCGCACCCGGACCGGCGCTGCCGTCGTAGTTGGCGTACTCGGGGTCGTCGTAGCCGGGTCCGACGATGGGTACAGGGGGCCTCTTTCCTGGTCTCGATCAGTCAAGGTCGGTGCCGGCCAGGGTGAACTGCAAGTGCGATGTGGGGGACGGTGGTCAGGCAGAGTTCCGCCGCCGTGCTCGGATCGGGCGCGGTGCGCGCCTCCTGCAGTGCCAACAGTCCGGTCAGCACTGCGGAGTCGGCCGCTTCGTCGAGGACCTCGCCGGCGGCGAGTTCGCCGCCGGCCACCAGCTCGCGCGGCGAGGCAGCCGCCTCCTACGGGTCGGTCCGCCACCGCGCGGCCACCTCGTCGCCGGCACTCGTCAGGTCCATCGCGGCGGCCTGGTGCACCGTCGGCAGAGGCACACCGTGCTCACCCGGCGGGCCGGCCCGCTCCGCGACTTGCTGGGCCATGGCGACGTCGCACCGTGCGGCGTACGTCCGCCGGGCTTGCTGTCGCTCCCGCGCCACGGCGGCCGGCCACCGGGCATCGTCCTCGGCGCGGGCCCGGTCCAGCAGAAGGCCGGCGCTGAGGCTGACCTGGATACGTGGCAAGAGGCTCACGCCCACGGCCTCCTGGCCGGGCGGGGCCGCGGCGGTCGGCTCGTGGACCGCGCCCGCCGCTTCGGCACAGGCGCCGATCAGCGTGGTCAGGGCGGCAACCAGCCGCGCGTGGCGGCGTCGGCGGGCGGGCCGGGGCCGTCGGGGGCGCCGGGGCGGCGGGCGACGAACGGGTGCCGGGGCTCAGTCGATGTCGATGCCGGATGCGGCGAAGACCTCCGCCGCGTCCGGCACCGCCAGGACGCCGTCCTCCACGAAGGTGACCTCCCGCAGGTTGGGCAGCAGGGCGAGGTCGTCGAGCGAGCGGACGTCGAACAGGTCGTCCTCGCCGTCCCAGGCGGGGGCGCAGTGCCGGAAGACGTCCGCCCCGGCGTCGAAGCACAGCTCCTCGACGCGGGCGAGCAGCTCGGCCGGGATCTCCAGGTCCTCGAAATGGGACCGGGACTCCGGCAGCACCTCCGCGTGGAGGCCGTTCTCCAGGACGTAGGACGCGGGGTCGCCGATCCCCCGCTCGGCCAGCCGCGCGGGCAGGTCGTAGACCGGAAGGAGCGGCTCGGGGCCGTACATGAGCTCCTCGATGACGAGCAGCTTGAGGTTGAAGTCGCGGAATTGGCTCATGGGACAGGAGTACCACGGAGGTACGACACGGGTCCTCCGCCCGGCCCCCGGCCGGGCAGAGGAAGGCAGCGGCGGACCGGGCCGTCCCCCTGGCCGGGCCCGGCCGCGCTCAGGCCGCCACGGCGGTCAGCCTGCGGAAGCACATGCCGTGGCAGCCGTGGAGGCGGCGCAGCTCGCAGGCGGCGACCAAGTGGCGGCGAGGGCACCGCCGAGGGGGACCAGCGCAGGGACGTCCGGCCAGTCGTTCAGGGGGAGAAAGATGTCCTGCAGGGCGAGTTCCCAAGCGGGGGCCACCGTGATCAGGGCGGGGAGCGCCTGGCGGATCTCGACCGTGCGGAACATGTGGCGGGAGATGGCCGGGACCGCGAAGTAGAGGAACCGGGAACCGGAGGGCGACGGCTGACGCTCGTCCGCCCGCTCCCGGCGCTGCTCCAACGTGATGGTGGAGTCGGGTATCAGGGCCTGTATCCCTTATCGAGACGAGTGTTGAATCTACTCACGCGCCTGATGGCAATCAGCATCGGAATGCAGTGCAGTTGATCGAATCGAGAACTGCGAGGTCTTCCTTCGTCAGATGCATTGAGCCTGCCGCCAGGTTGTCGATGAGGTGGTCCGGGTTGCCCGTTCCTGGTATGGCTAGGACATGTTTGCCCTGTCGCAGGATCCATGCCAGACGTACCTGCGCCGGTGACACTCCGTGCGCACGGGCGACAGCGAGGATCTGTTCCTCCTCAGCGTGGATGGCGCCTGCTTCGCGCCCCTCGCCGGCGATGGAGAAGAAGGGCACGAACGCGATGCCGTGTGCGGCGCACGTGTGGAGCATCTCAGTGCTGGCGCGTGCGTCGATGCCGTAGCGGTTCTGGACGCATACCACGGGCGCGATTGCTTGGGCTTGGGCCAGGTGAGTGGGGCGTGCGCCGGAGATGCCGAGGTGGCGGATGAGTCCGGCTTCACGCAGCTCGGCAAGGGCTCCGAAGTGCTCGCTGATCGAGTCCTGGCCCATGAGGCGCAGGTTGACCACGTCGAGGTGGTCGCGGCCGAGCTGACGCAGATTCTCCTCGACTTGGCCGCGCAGCTGACCGGGCCGGGCCGGGGCCGTCCACTCACCGGACGCGTCCCGTGTGGGGCCGACCTTGGTGGCGATCACCAAGTCGTCCGGGTACGGAGCCAATGCCGCGTTGATCAGCTCGTTGGCGGAGCGTAGCCGCGAGAAGTAGAACGCAGCGGTGTCGATGTGGTTGACGCCGAGTTCCAGCGCACGGCGCAGTACGCCGATCACCTGGCTGCGGTCACGCGCGATGCCCTGATGGAAGGCGGCACTGCCGGTCAACCGCATGGCACCTAATCCGATCCGGTTGACCGCGAGGTCCCCCAACAGCCAGGTGCCTGCGGTCCCCGCAGAGACTGTCTCCAGCGTCATCTCTTCCAGCACTCCCCTCGCAACAGCCCACGCTCATCGATGATTTGAGGTGGAATAGGCGTGGAGTATGCCCAAGAGGGAGCCTTGACGAGAAGGCGCCTGATGGCGGAGGAATGTCACAGCCAAAATGGGAATCTACGCAGGGGACGCACGGTTGATCCTGGTGTCGCTTTCACCCCGTGAACTCGGTTCACGAGCCCAGCCAGATGAGGAGAGCGGCGGCGGTGACAGCGCCGAGGTAGATGCATCCGCGCTGGTCCTAACGGGTGGCCACGGCCCCGAACTGCGCCGCCGCCGATGATCCGGTGGAGGGCGGCGTACGCATCGTCCAGGCGTACGGCCTGGCAGTGCTCGACGAAGCCACGCCGGCCCGTCTTGTCCGCAAGCCACAGGAACGGCGCGCCGCGGTCGATCGCCGGGTGTGTCACGCAGTTGATGGCTGCGCCGGCTGGTGTGGGTCCAGGGTGATGGCCGGGCTGCCGTCACCCTGGAGCCCGTGGGTGGGTTCCTGTCTCCTTGGGGGCGCCGGGCGTGATGGTCGGTGGGCTGGTCCTGCGGTCCGCGACGGTGTCCAGGCCGCGGGCCTGTCCGGGGCTGGCGTCGGTCAGCTACGAGGCGGTTCCGCCCTTGCAGAGGTGTGCGCGGCCATCGGCGAAGGGCGGTGGCGAGGAGGAGCCTGAGGGCTGTGGCCATGCCGCCGGGCTTCCACATCACCCGTACTACGGAGTCCGTGGCGGTGCGGCAGGCGGCCGCCGGGCGGGGTGGGGCTGTGTCAGGCGAAGATCTTCCAGTTGTTCTGGAGGTCCTGCATCAGGGTGTCGTACTTCGGCCCGGCCTTGTCCCACTGGGTTTCGACGCTGCCGGTGGCTTCGGCGTCGATCTCCCTGGCGGCGTTCCAGGTCTGGGCGGACAGATCGCTTGAGGTCTTGTAGGCGCTGACGATCAAGTCCTGGGATTCGGGGTGTGCGTGTCCTGATGCTTTGAGCCCTTCTGCCAACTTGCCGTTCAGGTCTGCGAGGGCCTGCTTGTTCTTGTCCTCCTGCGCATTGGCCCCTGCATCGAGCTGGTCCTGGGTGATCTTCTTCTCGTGGGCCTGGAGCAGGAGACCGACAATGGTCTTCTTGCTGTCGGCCAGAAGGGCGAGTTCCTGCTGCAGGGTGTCCGCGAGAGCCTTCTTCGCGTCTTCGGGGAGTTTACTGAAGTCGTCGTGCGTGTAGGGGGCGGCGGACCGGGGAGACGTGGGGCGTTCCCCGCCGGTGGTGATCGCCTCCAAGGTCGCCTTGTGGTGGGCGTTGAGCTCGTCGAGGAGGGTGTCGAACTGGGCGTCGGTCAACGGCTGGTCGAGGTTCTGTGCCATGTGTTTCTCCCCGGTTGTCACTGCCCGTGCCGGATGCGCGAGCCTGGTCCGTTGAGGGGCCGGGCGGCTGCCCGGCCCCCGATTCGTGGTGCCGAGCCAAAGGGGGCGGGGCGCCGTGGGGTGCTGCGGCGCTTCCCGCCCCCGGCCGTGGGGCGGGGCTCAGCCGAAGAGGCCGTGCCACCAGCTCTTCAGGGTTTCCACCGCGCCGCCGAACCAGCTGACGACCTGGTTCCACCACTGCTGGATCTGATCGGCGAGCTTCTGGAAGAAGTCCTTTACCGCGCCCCAGAGATTGCTGACGATCCACTCACCGGCATCGCTGAAGGCTTGAGCGATCTCGTTCTGCTTTTCCGGGTGTGCGTGACCGGATGCCTTGAGCTTTTCAGCTGTATCGTTCTGGTCCTTGGTGAACTTCTCGATGTTCTCTTTCTTCTGCTTGTCGATCAGCTCGTCGAATGAATCCCCGCTGATCTTTCCGTTCTTGTAATCCTCCGAGATGCTGGAGATGTGACCCGTCTGCCCGTTGGCCTGGCTGGCGTTGGCTTCCCTGGAGCTGGCGAACGCGTCGATCGAATCCTGGGGCAGGTCCGTGTAGTCGTTGCTGACGCCCTCGAACTCCTTCGGCATGACGAAGGGAGCCGGCTTCGGCCGGCCGGCCGAGATGGCGATGAGCGTCGCCTGGTGATGGGCGTTGATCCGGTCGATGAGCTCGTCGAACTCATCGTTGGTCAGCTGCGGAGCAGCGGGGGTCTGAGCGGTCATGAGGCACCTGTCTCTCGGCTGTTCGGTCTGCCCATGGGCACGACTGTCCCCCGGACAGGGGCGGCGTCGGCCTTCCGGGGAACCCCTGGAAGTACGAACGAATTACCGCCCTCGTCTGGTTGAACCGTCTATTCTTTTGAGATGAACAAGAATTCCCGAAATGCGGAACCACTTCTATCTCATACCGGCTCGCCCTCACCACCCGTACCGGCCAGTATGCGCGGCTCAGGGCAGGCACTCACTCGGGAGGATGGCAACCGGAAAGAAATTGATCAGCACACGTTGACCAGCCAGCGGAGAAATTTAATTCTCAATGGTCGATATTTCATCAACAGTGCACCTGAAGACCCCACCGGTCACCCATCCGGAGAGCAGGGAGGAAAACAGGAGAGGAAGCCCGCGCCCCCAACTTGTCGCTTGTATTCCGGCGTCGAACGCGTGGGGCGATGTCCGAAGCGCGACAGGATGAGCTGGACGCGGTCGATCTGGGGTGGTGCCCGGTATGGGACACCGGGTGGCAGCGCTACTACCGCCTTGCCCAGAATCACGTCCAGGCCGGCGGCACACTCCCCACAGCTGAGAGCGACGTCGTCGTCCAGGGCGAGAACCTCGGACGACGGGTCACGGCGCAACGGTTCGGGTGGGGGCAACTCCTGTCTGTACAGCAGTGGATCCGGGAGAACACCTCAAGGTCACACCGTCCGGTGAGGACGAGCGGCTGTGGTGGTGCCGGCCTCGGCGGGGCGCAGCGCCCCGGTGGTGGGCTGGGGCGCTGTCGTCGTGTGCGGGGTGGTCGCCGGCAGGGGCTCGGGCCGGTCGGGGGCGAAGTCGTCGCCCGTCCCGTCGGCCGGGCTGCAGTGTCCGGCGGTGCGTGTACCACGGGGAAGTACGCCGCGGCGAAGTAGATCTCGCGGGGTGAGTGTCTGTCTCGGTAGCGCGGACTGGCGATCCGAAAATTCAGTCAGGGCCGTTCGGTTGACGTTCCTGTTCCTGTCTTCGCGTCGCAGGCTTCGTGGAATCGTTCCAGGATGAGCCCGACGAGTTCGGGCGCGTCGCCCAGCGGCTCGGAGATGCCGACCGCGCCGGCCTCGGTCGACGAGTCGGCGGCCCGGCGAAACAGCCTCCCGGGTGCCAGGCAATAGGACGCGACCGCGACCCGGCGTGCTCCCGCGAGACGCAGTTGCTCGATCGCCTCCGCGGGTGTCGGTGACACGGTCGACGCGAAACCGGCCAGGCACGGCAGCCCGAGGTCCGCACCCAACGCGGATGCCATGGCACTCACCGACCGGCAGGCGTCGCTGTCGCTACTGCCCGCAGCAGCCAGCACCACGGCGTCGAACTCGACGTCCAGCTCGGCGAGACGGCGCCGCAGCGCTGCGACCAGGCGCGCGTCGGGCACGTGCAAAGGACTGCCCAGGACGGACGTCACGACCGGCACCGGGGCCCCAGGGCCGGACAGCGCCATGGGCAGGTCGACCCGGGCGTGAAAAGCGGAGGTGAGCAGCAACGGCACCACCACCACACGGCCGTGTCCGGTCCCCGCGAGGGTGTGCAGCACCTGACGCGCTGTGGGGTGGGCGTGCCGGAGGTAGGCGACCTCGACCCGGCGCGCCCGGGACAGCCCGACCACGCGGGCGAGCGCACGAGTGGTCTCCTGCGCCCGGGGGTCGATGCTGCCGTGCGCCAGCAGGAGCAACGTGCTCACGTCGGACCCGGGGACCTGCTGGCGCGGCGACTCAATCACGTCGGTCACTGTCGAACCACTCTCTTCACACGACATGGACACAATGGAGTGACGATGACATTACTCTCCGCAAAGGTTCGGCAGGCCGGGCGACTCCAGGCCGGCCAGAGGCCCATGACGGGCGGGATCCCGCGCCATGCTTTCGGCGAGCCGCTGTGGGGTGGTGCTCCACAACCTCGATCGGTCGAAAGCGCCCCTCCGGGTAGGTCAGGGAGCTGTGCTGGATCGATGCCGAACGAACGGAGCCCGACGCCCGGACCTGCGCGACCTGCCGCGCCCGACCTGTTCACCTGGACCGGTCAGTTCGCGGTTGGCTGCACGGGATGTCTCAAGTTTCTCCGCTCGTTCGTCGAGGGCTCCCCCGCGAGCGGGTTGGTCGCCTCCACCACCTCGACGCCGCCGGTGAACTGCCGCGCGAGGGTCGTCATCCCCATGCCGGTCGTTCCGTGGGTGGGCGGGGCCAGCTCGATGTCCTGGCACGCCTTGTCCGCGCCACCGAGGAACCGAAGGCAGTAGCGACACGAGACCGCCGCCGGAGTGGCTGATGATGTCGACCTGGGACGCGCCGGTCGACGTCAGCACCCGGTCCACGAACTCGCTCAGTTCCTTGGCGGAGTCCTTCACCGGCCCCAGCCCGTGCAGGACCGGCACGTCCGGCAGTGCGCCGTAGTCGGACCGAAAGACGAGGTAGCCGGCAGCGACCAGCATCGGCGCGGTGGCGATCCAGTAGTTGTCGGCGTTGCCGAAACTGCCGTGGACCAGGGCCAGGACCAGGACCAGCGGCCGCGGTCGGGCCTTGCTCGGCGTGGCCTGCCAGTCGTCGATGCCCGGCAGCTTCACCGTCCGGCGGGCGATGTCGGCGTACCCGCTGGCAGCGGCAGGCTTGCTCGGGTCGAGTGACGCACCTATGGCCGTCCGCTTCCCTTCCTGTGCGGTGAGAACAGCGCGACAGGACAGGCGTCTCGCAGGCCGCGAAC
>NZ_ML123050.1:145154-153260 GCF_003846175.1 Streptomyces sp. ADI95-17
GACAGGGGTAGCAGCGGCCGGACGAACTCCCACTCGGCGTCCGACAGTTCATGGCGACGTAACACCCGACCACGACCCACCAAACAAGATCATTTGAAGACACTGCCTAGCAGAGACATCAACCCACGACCGGGCCCCAACAAGATCCGAACCTCGAACAGCCCCTGGCCGCACCCGTTCACGAAACACCGGCCGCTCAGCGGTCAGGCCCACCCTGCGCGCACCCCGCACCCCCGGGGTCGACGTCCCGGACGTCGCGGCCGTCCTCGACGTGCCGCGCAGCCGATCGTGCGGCCCGGTCCGGTTCACGGCGGCATCACCGCCGCCCCGGCCGCGGAACTGGACCGACTGATGCGCCGCTACGTGCGCTGGCATCGAGATTCGTCCCGCCGGTCGCCCTCGGGCCGCCACTGCCTCCCTTGGGAGCCGGCGGCAGCCCGTCGTCATACGGAAACCCATTTCAGATACAGACCTGTATTTGGATACAGTCTCGTATCCGACGGCGCATCAGGAGGCGATCACCATCACCAAGCGACTCACCCGGCAGCAGAGCCGGGAACTCACCCGCGAGCAGCTGCTGCAGGCCGCGGCCGAACTCTTCGCCGAGCACGGCGTCAACGGCACCTCGGTCGAGCAGATCGTCGAGCACGCCGGCTACACCCGCGGCGCGTTCTACGGCAACTTCGAGGGCAAGCACCAGCTCGTCCTGGCCCTGCTGGACCAGCACACCCAGCGCGAGCTGGAGGAGATGCAGCAACTCAGCCTCGACGCCGGATCGTTCGACAACCTGATGGAGCACCTGAGGTCCTGGTACCGCCAACGCGACGAGACCCTCGGCAGCTGGCTCGCCCTGCGCACCGAGCTCTGGCTCTACGGCCTGCGCGACCCGGAACTGCTCCCGGTGCTCGCGGTCCGCGAGCGGCGGTCGCGCGCCGCGCTCGCCCAAGCGCTGGAGCAGGGCTTCGCCGCCCGCTCGGTGGCTCCCCCGGCCCCGGTCGAGTTCCTGGCCCTCGTCATGTACTCGCTGGGCGACGGCCTGTCCATCCAGCGCGTGCTCTGCCCCGAGGACAGCGACATCGACACCGTCGCGAACGCCATCGAGCTGCTGATGCGCTCCTGGAGCGCGCTCTCCCGGAACCCCGCGCCCGCCGAGGAAGCCTCCCGCCCGTCCCCCGGGCGTCCGACCACCAAGGGTCGGACGCCATCGATCGAGAAGCCGGAGAAGAACCCATGAGCAGCAAGGCAGCGCAGGCGAGGCAGCCGACCGCCGGACCGCCTGTCGCCTCCGACGCCCCCGCACCGGACCCGAAGCGGTGGCTCGCGCTGGCCGTTCTGCTGGTCGCTACCTTCATGGACCTGCTGGACGTCAACATCGTGACCGTGGCGATCCCGGCCGTCCAGGGCGACCTCGGTGCGTCGGCCGTCGTCATCCAGGCGGTGACCGCCGGCTACACACTCTCCTTCGCGGCCATCCTGATCACCGGTGGCAGGCTCGGCGACATCTTCGGCCGCAAGCGGATGTTCATGACCGGTGTCGCCGGGTTCGTCGTGGCCTCCGCCCTGTGTGCGGCCGCGCAGAACTCCGAGATGCTGGTCGCCTCCCGCATCCTCCAGGGTGTGGCCGCCGCGATCATGGTCCCGCAGGTCCTGGCGATCATCCACGTCACGTTCGCCCCACAGGAGATCGGCCGCGTCGTCAGTCTGTACGCAGGCATGATCGGCCTGGCCATCGTCGCCGCCCCCATCCTCGGCGGCGCCCTGGTCGACTGGAGCCCGCTCGACCTCGGCTGGCGGAGCATCTTCGTGGTCAACCTGCCGGTCGGCGCGGCCGCCCTGTTCGGGGCCTCGAAGTGGATGAAGGAGTCGAAGTCCCCGCACCCGATGCGGCTGGACCTGATCGGCATGCTGCTCGCGATCTTCGGGCTGCTCCTGCTGATGCTGCCGCTCATGCTCGGCCGTGAACTCGACTGGCCCGCCTGGAGCATCACCTGCCTGTTCGGCGCCGCGCCCGTCATCGTGGGCTTCGTCTTCTACGAGCGGTACAAGACCCGCAAGGACGGATCCCCGCTGGTGACCCTCTCCCTGTTCCAGGTCCGCGCGTTCGGCGCCGGCGTCGCGGCGCAGATGCTCTTCAGCGCCGTCCCGGCGGGCTTCTTCCTCAGCTGGACGCTCTACCTCCAGGGCGGCCTGGGCTGGTCGGCGCTGCACACCGGTCTGACCGCGATACCGTTCTCGCTCGGGGTCCCGATCGTCGGCACAATCGCGGTGCGCACGCTCTTCCCCAGGTACGGGCGGTACACCCTGGTGGCGGGCGCCCTGATGATGATGCTCGGCATCGCCTCCTACGCCTGGGTCGCGAACCACGCCGGGAGCGGCATCACCTCCTGGCACGCCGTCCCGTCCATGCTCCTGCTCGGCTCCGGCATGGGTCTGCTGATGGCCCCGCTGACCGGTCTGATCCTGCGCGAAGTCAAGCCGCAGGAGGCGGGCGCAGCGTCCGGCATCATCAACGCGACCGGTCAGCTCGGTGCGGCCCTAGGCGTGGCGATCATCGGCGGTGTCTTCTTCTCCGCCCTGGCGAGCAACGCGGGTCCGCAAGCCGACCAGGTCATCCCGACCGTCCAGGCGGTGGCACCTGCCAAGGCCGGGGCGATCCGCAGCTGCGCGACCGACTCGCTCGGCCGGGCCGACCCGACCAAGGTGCCGGAGAGCTGCACCACGCTGCTGGCGAGCGCCCCGGGCACCGGTCAGGACTCCGGCGCCGACGCCGAGACCATCGACTCCGCCCTCGGCGAGATCCGCTCCAAGACCTTCATCGCCACCTACAGCGAGGCTCTGTACTGGGCGGCCGGCGGCCTGGTGCTCGTCACCGGCCTGCTGTTCCTCCTGCCGCACCGGGCGCACCGGCCGGAACAGAAGTGAGCCTCGGCGGCCGAAGGGGGTGCTCGACCCCGGCCGCCGGGCTGATCTGCTGACCTTTCATCGACTGACATGCGGTCAACTCCGCCGCGCGCGCCTGCGGAACGCGGGCCGATGTCCGAATCCACACCTGGAGAACCACAGTTATGAGCGGTACGACCTACCAGGTCATCACACACGGCAAGTTCGCCGAGCTCACGGATGAACAGCGTGCGTCCCTGATCACCCAGGCGGGCGAACACGACCTGTTCAAGGCCCGGTTCACCGAGGAGGGCACCGTCACCTACGAGCCGGCCCTGCTCACCTTCACCTTCCGCGTCCTCGTCCCGGCAACCGAGGAGGACACCGAGGACCTCGTGCTGGGCCAGGCCAAGGAACTGGCCGCGGCCGCCATCCGCAGGCTCGGGGGCGAGTACCGGGACCTCCGGTCGGTCTCCACCGACCTGTCCAAGATCAAGGTCAAGCGGAAGGGCCGCTGAGCCCCTGACGGAACCGGCCCCTGCCGGGCACACGGGCCGGGCAGGCTTCAGAAAGGATGCGTTCCCTCTCATGACACCCGAACAACTCGCCATCGAGCTGGCCGATCCGGTGCTGCGCCGGATCTTCTCGGCGACCGCCCTCGGCGCGTCGACCTCCGCGGAGATCCTCTCCGTCTCGGGGCTCGGCGCACCGCAGGCCGCCCCGGCCATCGGCCGGCTCGTCCGCAGCGGACTGCTCGTCCAGGGGCACGGCACGCTGGCCCTGGACGACGACGCCCTCGCCGCGGCCGCGGAGACCGCCGCCCGGCGTGTGGCGGCGGAGACGGCGGCCGACCAGCCCGACCCGCAACTGCGCGGCCACATCCGCGGCGGCATCCTGGTCGACGTGCCGGAGCAGGAGGCCGACGCCCGTCGCGCGGTCCTCGGGCACGTCGCCGGGAGCACCTTCGCCGCCGGCGACGTCTACGACGAGCGGACGGTGACCGACCGCCTGCAGCCATGGTGCGAGGGCGGCGCACTGGACGCCGTCTCGCTGCGGCGCGCCCTCGTCGACGACGGACTCCTGGCCCGCGAGTCCGGACGCTACCGGCTCGCCGACCTGGTGGGCTGCGCCGGATGAAGACCGCGGAAGGCCCCGCACACTCGGTGGGTTCCAGGGGCAGTTGCAACACGTGGTCGGTTTGATCAGGCCGCGAAGAGTCTGTGCAGGCGCTCGGCTGGGGCTTCCCAGCCGAGCGCCTTGCGTGGGAGGCCTGAGCCTGGAGTACTCCTCCCGCTCACGGAAAAGGGTCCTTCGCCCCTGAGCCACCGTCCGGTTCTTCCGGATCTCGAACATCGCCACCCCTTGAGCCGGGGCGTTGCAACGATCTCTGGGAGCTGTTCGAGGTTCGGATCATGTAGTTGGGGTCAGGTGTCCTTCCACAACGAAGTTGGTCGGCTGACGATGCAGTCGTTCCATGGGGGCACAGCGCTGTTCATGTCGATGGGTGTGATGTCGTTGTGTTTAGCGCGGGATCGCCATGGCGGCGGAGGTAGGCCAGGACTGCGCGGACGCGGCGGTGGCCGCTGTCGCCGGCCGACAGGCCGAGTTTGAGGAAGACGTTGCCGATGTGTTTGTGGACGGCGTTGTCGGTGATGACGAGCCGTTGGGCGATGGTCGCGTTGTCGTGGCCCTCGGCCATCAGCGCGAGGACCTCGCGCTCGCGTGCGGTCAGGGCATCGACGGGATCGCCGTGTGCCAGGAGTTGGGCGATGGCTTCGGGGTCCATGGCGGTGCCGCCGCCGGCCACACGGCGCAGCGCGTCGGTGAATTCCGCGATGCGGCTCACGCGGTCTTTGAGCAGGTATCCGATGCCGCCTCGGGCGTCGGCGAGGAGGCGGCCCGCGTATGCCTGCTCCACGTACTGCGACAGGACCAGGACGGGAAGTCCGGGATGGTCACGGCGGGCCTGGACCGCCGCCCGGATGCCCTCGTCGCGGAAGGTCGGGGGCAGCCGCACGTCCACGATGGTGACGTCCGGCCTGTGGGTCTCGACGGCGGTGAGGAAACCGGGGGCGTCGGCCGCGATCTCCACGACCTCGAAGCCCTGGGAGTTGAGCAGGAGCTCGAGCCCGGATGACAGCAGGACGTTGTCCTCGGTGATCACTACGCGCACGGAAGCTCCACGGTGATATTGGTCGGCCCGCCAGGCGGGCTGCTGATCTTCATGGTGCCGTCCAGAGCGGCGGCGCGGCGGCGCATTCCGTCCAGGCCGGAACCTCGGGCGGCGTCCGCTTCGCCGGTCCCGTTGTCGGCGATCTGCGCGCAGAGCAGCGCGCCGTTGCGGGTCACGCGAACTGAGGCATGGGTGGCCCGGCTGTGTCGGGCGATGTTCGCCAGTGCCTCGGTGACGGCGAAGTAGACGACCGCTTCGACCGCTGCGGGGATCTCACCGAGCGGACCGATGTCGATGCGGGTCGGCACTCCGGCCCTGGTGGTCAGGGTGCTGAGCGCGCCGGAGAGGCCCTGGTCGGCCAGCACAGGGGGGTAGATGGTGCGGATGACGGAGCGCAGCTCGGTCATCGCGTCCTCGGTCTCGGCGTGGGCCTGTCGCACCAGAGCGGCGGCCGCGTCGGGTTGGTCGGAGAAGCTTTCGCCGGCCACGGCGAGCCGCATCGCGATGGCCACGAGCCGGGCCTGGGTGCCGTCGTGAAGATCCCGTTCGATCCGCCGGAGTTCCGCACCGTGTGCCTGCAGGACGTCCGTACGTGTTCGGGTGAGTTCGGTGACGCGTTCGCCCAGTTGCTCCGCGGGCGATGGTGCCAGGACCGCGAGGCAGCACCGGGCGTGCGCTCGGGCGAGCGGCGGGAGGACGATGGCGGCCAGTGTCGCCAGGACCACAAGATTCACCAGCCCGAGCGGTAACGCGGTGCCCCAGCCGGTTATGCGAACGCTGACCACCGGCAGCCACGGCGCTGTGGGAAAGGCCCACCACAACAGCGTAATGACAGGAGTGATGAACAGGCAGCCCAGACAGACCAGGGCGAGGGCGCCCGACGGCAGGCCGGTGACCACCTGCGTCACGAGCCACGCAAGGTTGCGGCGGGCGGCGCGCGGGCGCGGCTCGACCGACCGTCCCAGCAGCGCCCCGGCGCGCCGGCGATGCTGTTCCGTCCAGGACTGCGCCAGCGACGGAAGGCACAGCAGGGGCGCCGCAGCGAGCGCCACCGCCGCGGACACCAAAGTGGCCATCAGGTAATGCCCGCTGTGCCATGCCTTGAGCCACCGTGCGCGGGCCGCGCCGGGTATGCCGAGCACTTGTCTCGCTTTCCCTTTGTCGTGCAGGAGGACCGTGGGAGGCCCCACGTGATTGACCCTAGACAACCAGGCGGCCCTGCGGCACTACAGGCAGCTGTACCTTTCGTCCGGGTGCCTGCGGTAGCGACCCTCCGTCGGATGCTTACCTAGCGTGTGGGCATGAGATTCACAAGCCCGAACGCCGTACCGCACCCGGACACTCCCGTGTCCGGCCGGCCCGATCGGCAGCACCGCCGCACCGGCAAACGGTGGCCGGCTGCCGTTGTGGCCGTCCTCGTCATTGCAGGTACGGCCGTTGCCGTCCGGTTGTCGGCCGACGCACGCGACTCGGCCGCGCCCGGATACGGGCAAGACGATCTGCGCCGGGACACCGACGCCATCGAGGCACTGGGGGTCACCGGCGTCCAGGCACGGGTGACCACCGGCCCTGGCAGGGACCTGGTCGCCACCAGCGGCGTCGCCGAGGCCGGCACGAACCGTCCGGTGCCCCGCGACGGCCGCTTCCGGATGGCCAGCACCGGCAAGGCGCTCGTGGCCACCGTGGTCCTGCAACTGGTGGACGAGGGCAAGCTGGCACTCGACGACACGGTGGACCGCCGGCTGCCCGGCTTGGTGGACGGCAACAGCAACGACGGACGCCGGATGACCATCCGCCAACTCCTCCAGCACACCAGCGGCATCCACGACGACGACCTCCCCGGCTACACCACCCCGCAGGAGTACTACGAGCGCCGGTACGACACCTACTCACCCCGACAGATCGTCGCGCTGGCGATGAGGCACCGCCCGGACTTCCCACCCGGCGCCGGGTGGAGCTATTCCAACACCGGCTACGTCCTGCTCGGCATGATCATCGAGAAGGTCACAGAACGCCCTTGGCACAAGGAGGTTGAGGACCGGGTCCTGAAGCCGCTCGGCATGGGGCACACCTACCTGCCGGGGAGCACCCCCGCGCTCCGGCCTCCACACGCCAACGGCTACCAGGTTTTCCCCTCCGGCGAACGGGTCGACGTCACCGAGGTGATCCTCCCCGACCCCGGCAGCTACGTCTCCACCACTGCGGATGTCAACCGCTTCTTCCAGGCCCTGCTCGGCGGCAAGGTGCTGCCCCGGGCACGGCTGGCCGAGATGCGGGACACCGTCCCGGTCAACAAGGAGATGCAGGCGTTCTGGCCGTACGGACGCTACGGCCTCGGCCTGGTCGAACGGCCCCTGTCCTGCGGCGGCAGCTACTGGAGCCACGAAGGAGGCAACGGCGGCTACATCACCCTGAACGGCGCCACCGACGACGGCAGGCGCACCGTGACCGTCTCCATGTCCACCGCCCTGGGTGACTCGCCCGACAACGCACTCCGGCAGGAGCAAGCCGCCAGCAACCTCGTCGACCACGCACTGTGCGACACCCCCGGCAACGGGCAGGACAGGTAACTACTCCCCCAGCATGCGGGGATGGCCGACGGTGGACGGTGTCGTACGCCGGTGGAAAGGTCACGGTCCCCGGCGCTCCCTGGCAGTCGCCGTCCCTGCGGCCGGCCGCGCGACCGGCGGTTTCGCGGACAATGTCACCGCTGCAGTAAATCCGGCATCTACTGCGGCACACCCCTGACGCACCATCAGATACAGGTGCCCGATGAGCGGACCTCGAAGCGGAACGACTGCTGCCGTCAATCGTCGCACCACTGCCCCTCGCGCCCGATCCAGCCCCGAGCATCGCTCAGCGCCATATCACCGAGCAGCGGCGAGCAGACCTCGACCACCTCAGCATGCGCTGGTAGGAGCCGCCCGCCAGGCCAGTTCCTCGATGTGCCGTTGACTGATATGCAGTGGGCGGGAGTCGAGCCGATACTGCCAGCCGGGCTCCGAGAGGGTGCGGTAGGTGACGAGACCACCGTGAGGTGATCGACGCCGCGG
>NZ_ML123050.1:153755-163844 GCF_003846175.1 Streptomyces sp. ADI95-17
GGTGGTATCCCCGGACCGGTGGGTGCGAAGGACCGACTCGGACGGGACGACGCGGGCAACCAGGTCTGCGATGCCGAGTGCCTTGCGTTGCAGAGCGTCGCGGACGAGCGTCAGGCAGGTGAACGCGTCAGCCGTGGCATCCAGACCTGCGCGCGCAAAGGTCCACGCATAGTGCAGCTTCAGGAGATCGGTATCGCAGACCGCGACACCTTGCGCGCGCTCGTCACGGACGGCCTCTGCCCATCTCTCTTTGTTCCGGTGTACCCAGAAGGCGCTCGTCTCTTCAGGAGACGCCGCATCATCCGGTCGAACATGCCCGGCAAGTTCGCAAACTGCCTTCGGAATCTGCAGTGAGCTGACGTAGCGGCTTTTTCCTGGGTGGTGTGCGCTGCTGACGGGCCAGATCGTGGGCGCCCATCGAGTCGGTGATCGGTGAACAGTAGGCTGCCGTGCTCGCGGGCGGCCAGGAGGTGGGTGAACACGGCGGCGCGCAGCAGAAGTTGAGCCCAGGCGGGTATGGGGTGGGCCAAGCAGCCCTGCCGTCCGTTGTGACGGTCGTGAAGGGCCAGGGTGGTGCCGTCGAGTTCCACCACAGACGCAGCGGGCCACCCCGGATACCGGAGAGTGGATCAGCTTGCCGGCCCTGACTACGTTCGGCGCCCGTCCCGGGGAGGAGGGCTCGGGTCGGCCGAAGCGCAGGCGGGTGAGCAGGCTGAGCGCGGAGACCGGGCCGAGGATGTGACTCATCCTTCTCGCCGGCTCGCGCGGGGCGCTGCGACACGCGAGGTTTCTCATTACCTCGCTACCCCCGAAGCGATCGGATCGAGGTATCTGATTGCGCCTTGTCATAATTTTCCATCAGGTGTCCTGCCATGCTTGCGTCTTGTCGCGTGAGGGGTGCGGGGCGCTTTGCTGTGAGGAGAGGTGAACCCGCGGATGACAGCTCGTACTCGTGGACAGGGAGATTTTTCGCGGTATCGGGTCAGCCGCCACTGGCCCGTGGCCGTGTTCAGGGCCCCGGCCGGTGGAACACCCCCGGTTCGTGCGGCCGGTGCGTCCGATCCGGTCGGCTCGGGTGGACGGCGTGGAGCGCGCGGTATGGGGGTGGTACCGGTGGGGTGCGCGCTGCTGTCCGGTATGGCGCTGCTGGCGACCACGGCTCCACCGGTGGCCGCCGCGCCGGTGAGGGCCGTGCCAGTGCAGGCGCAGAGGGCTGATCCGTCGCAGACCTTCACCTTCACCGGCACTCCGCAGACCTTGACGGTTCCGGCGGGGGCCGTGGTGACGGTCACCGCGGACGGCGCCGGCGGCGCCGACAACACCGGCACCCCCTGTTCCGTCACGGGGACCGGCGGGTCAGGGGCGCGGGTCGTCACCACCTTCCCGCAAACCGCCGCACCGACGACCTTCACCGTCAACGTCGGCGGCACCGGCGGCAAAGGCTGCAACGGCACCGGGACGCCGGGTGCCGGCGGGTTCAACGGCGGCGCCCCAGGTGGGAGTTTTCCGCTCAGTGGTTTTCATTTTGAAGGTCCGGGTGGGGGCGGGGCCTCCAGCATCAGCACGGGCGGCTCCTTGCTGGTGGTCGCCGGGGGCGGCGGTGCCGCCGGCGGCACCGGAGCGGGCTCTACGGGAGGGCACGGAGGCAACGGCGGGACAACGCCGGATGCCACCGGCGGTACCGCAGGAAGTGCCACCGGCCCTGGGGCTTCGCCGGGGCAGGGCGGTGGCGGTGGCAGCACCAGCACCAGTACCGGCGGTGCCGGCGGGGCCGCCGGTACCGTTCCATTCTGTGCGGTCACGAACGGCGGTCCGGGGGGCGGGTTCTCAGGTGCCGCCGTCGGTACCGGTGGCACTGGTGGCAGCTTCGACGGCGGCTGCGCCGCCACTGCCATCGCTACTGGTGGGGGCGGTGGCGGTGGGTACTTCGCCGGCGGGGGCGGCGGCAGCGGCGCCGTCAACAACACGGGCACCTCGGCGGGTGGGGGCGGTGGCGGTGGGGGCAGCAGCTTCACCGCCCCCACGGGTATCGGCACGAGCTATGCGCTTTCGACGACGGGGACGGCGAACCACAACGGCCAGGTGATCATCTCCTACACGGTCCCGTCCTTGACCATCACCAAGACCCACACCAGCCACTTCACCCAGGGGCGGGATGGCACCTACACCATGACCGTGGGCAACGCCGCCGGGGCCGCCCCGACCAACGGCACCACGGTCACCGTGCACGACAGCCTCCCCGCCGGGCTCAGCGCCGACAGCATCCGTGGCACGGGATGGAACTGCGCCCTGAACACCCTCACCTGCACCCGTAGCGATGTCCTCCCCGCCGGGAGCAGTTACCCTCCCATCACCCTGAAGGTCGACGTCTCCTGCAAGGCCCACGCCCAGGTGACGAACACCGCCACCGCCATTGGGGGCGGTGACACCACTACCCACACCGCCACCGACCTCACCAAGATCAAGCGCCACAGGCACGACGAGCGCTGCGAGCGCCACGACCACCGGTAACCCGACCGACCTGTGCCAACGGCAGAGCCCCGCCCCCGCGCCTGTCTCACAGCAGTCCGCGTGGGTGCCGGCCTGACCGCCGCGACAGCCCAGAGCCCGCCCAGAGAGCCGCTCGATCCATCACGGCCCGGTTGGTGGGCAAGTTCCTCACCAGCCCGACCGGCTCAGAGCCCTGTGGCACGCGCTACCGCGGCCCCGGGAGTAGCCACCGCAGCCGGGCAGAACCGCCCTGCCCGGCTGCTGCCGCCGTTCGAACGTCCAGCGGCGCTGAACTCGCGTGCGGGCCACCGCGCCACTCCGCCCACTGCGAGTCGGGCAGGCCAAGGCCGTGGGGGCCTCGACCACGGCCGGCGTCTGCGAGCGGGACGGCAACGAGGACCAGACCCGCGGATCGAGCACGGCCTCGGTCGTCACTTCGGTGTCTCGGATGCGGGACTCCTGCGGCCACGGCGGCCCGGATGGCGCCCAGGGCGTGGGCGACGTCGAGCAGCCGGGGCGCCTGTGACCGGCGGACACAGAAGCGAGAACTCCCACCTCGCGGACAGGGCGTACGGCGACGGGGTGCAGCTCTTGCCCCCGGGCGGCCCTCAGGCCCCTGCGGCCGAACCGTCGGCGGAGTCGCCGCGGGAGGTCCACTCCGGTGCGGCGCCGACCAGCGAGTCGAGGCGTTCCAGCCGCTGGGCGGTGGAGACGTCGGTCGGCGTCATGACGATGATCCGCTCGCCCCGCACCCGGTCCAGCCACAGGCTCTGGAACTGGACGTCGAGGGCGCCGACGCGCGGTGACTGGTAGCGGCGCAGCTGGGTGCGGTCGCCCACGATTTCGTACGACTCCCAGTGCCGTACGAAGTCCGGCGACTCCTGGCGCAGCCGGGTGATCAGTGCGTTCCAGCGGGGGTCGTCGCGGTGTTCCGGCTGGCGGGTGCGGAGTTTCGCGGTGATTTCGCGAAGGACGCTGTCCTCGTCGACCAGGCTGTTGCGCCAGCTCGGTTCGGTGAACATCAGCCAGGCGCAGTTGCGTTCCTCGACCGGGTACGCGTCCAGGTCGGCGAACAGGTACCGGTAGGTGCGATTGGCCGCGACCAGGTCGTAGCAGTCAGTCTGCACGGCGGCCGGGTACGGCAGCAGCTTGGCCAGGACGGCGGTGTGCTCGGGGCGCAGGTCCATGGGCGGTCCTGGCTCGGTGGCCGCGCCACGGCCCGCGAGTACCATCAGGTGGCGGTGCTCGGCGGCATCCAGACGCAGGACGCGCGCCACCGCGTTCAGTACCTGGTCGGACGCGTTCTTGGCCCGCCCCTGTTCGAGCCACGTGTACCAGGTGACCCCGACGCCGGCGAGCTGCGCGACCTCCTCGCGCCGCAGACCGGGTGTACGGCGCCGTCCGCCTGCGGGCAGGCCCACCTCACCGGGGGTGACGCGGGCGCGACGGGCGCGCAGGAAGGCGCCGAGGGTGCTGCGGTCGGGTGTCGAAGAGGTCACCACCCCAGTGTCCCGGCTCGGGGCCGGTGGATCCAGGTAGTACTGGTACCCCTATAGCTGGGCTCCTGGTACCAGGATGACGAGGGGCGCAGGGTCGTGGTCATGACCACACAGACCGTTCCCACCGCGCACACTGTGGCGCCGCACCCGGCGCGCGCCCTCACCGGCTCCGGCCTCGCCGTCCTGCTCGTCGCGTACCTGCCCGTGAACATGACGTTCGGGTCGGTCAACCTGCTCGAACCCGCGATCATCGATGACCTCGGCGTGACCGTGTCGGGCGGGCAGCTCGTGCTGTCCGCGTACACCACGGCGTTCGCCGCGACCCTCGTCGTCGCGGGGCGCCTGGGCGACCGGTTCGGACGGCGCCGACTGCTCGCTGCCGGCGTCGGCGCGTTCGGCGTGGCCTCCGTCCTCGCCGCACTCGCGCCGAACCTGGTCACACTCGTCGCGCTGCGTGCCGTACTGGGTATCGCCGCGGGCCTGTTCACCCCGCAGGTCCTGTCCACCATCCAGTCCACGGCGCCCGAGAAGCTGCGGGCACTGGGCGTCACACTGTTCGCCGCCGTCAGCGGCATCGCGACCGTCACCGGACAGCTCCTCGCGGGCGCCGTGGCCCAGGCCGCCGGTGACCACTGGGGCTGGCGGCTCGTTCAGATGCTCACCGGGACGATAGGAGCGGCCGCGCTGCTCGCCCTGCGCACCGTGCCCGAGTCGCGCTCGACGGCACCGCTCGCGCTCGATCTGCGCGGGGCCGCGCTCCTCGGCACGGGCCTGCTCCTCGTCGTGGTGCCCCTGACGCTCGGCACCTCCGCGGGCGGTCCTGCCCCGGTGCTCGCGATGCTGGCCGCGGGCGGTGCGGTGCTCGCCGTCTTCGCCCGCTCGCAACGCGCCGCGGAACGCCGCGACGAACTGCCCGTCGTACCGCCGAGCGTGCTGCGCACCCCGGCCGTACGCCAGGGCCTGATCATGACGCTGCTGTTCTTCACCGGTTACGGGGCCTTCCTGTACGAGTTCTCGGCGCTCTCCCAGGGCGCGTTCGGCGTGGACGCCTGGGGCGCCGTCGAGCTGCTGCTCGGGTTCGGCGCGGCCTTCGTCGTCACCGCCCTCGCCCTGCCGGCCGTGGAACGCCTCACCGGACGCTGGACAATGACGGGTGCGGCCATCGGGCAAGCGGCTGTGCTCCTGGGACTCGCCCTCACCGTGAACGGCACCCACGGTGGGACCCCGTCGGCCCTGCAGCCGCTCCTGATCGTGCTCGGTGTCACTCAGGCCCTTATGTACGGGCCGGTCCTCCGCACGGTCCTGTCCCGCACACCGACGTGGGCGGCGGGTGTCGCCGGTGGGCTCTTCACCACGTTGCAGCAGCTCGGTCTCGGCCTGGGCGTGGCGCTCCTGGGAGGCGTCTTCCACGCCGTGGCCACCGCGACGGCGGGCGGTCCCGCCGCCGGGCTGCCCCACGGTTTCGCCGTCGCCGTGACCGTGCAGGCCGCCCTGGCACTGGCATTCGCCTTCCTGGCCGCCCGTATAGCACCGGCCGGGGCGGCCTGACACATGTGGGTGTGCAGGAGTTCTTCGCAGCCTGGGTGTCTCATGAGCCCTGGTCGTCGGGTCGGACTTCGTATGATCAACGACGCCACACCCCCGACGGTACGAACACCAGAGACTGGAACGTACGTCCGCAGACTCACCACCGGATTGCGGGTGGGCGGGGCGGCGGGGTACCGCGGTTCAGCAAGGAACGCTGCCCCGGGGCGGCTGCGCAGTTCGTTCGGTGGTGGCGCCTGGCCCACGGGTCTGCTGTAGCGGTGCTGAGGCGCGATCCAGATTTTTCGGAGTTCGGCGGTCTGAGGATGTCGAGAACGTGCCACCGGCTCCGTCCCAGAGACATCAGCGGCCACCACCGGCCGCACGAAGAAGAAGGAGAGACCAGCATGGCGATTCAGCGGATGGACAACGTCGGCATCGTCGTCGAGGACCTGGATGCCGCCATCGCGTTCTTCGTGGAACTCGGTATGGAGCTGGAGGGCAGGGCGGAGGTCGAGGGCCTCGTCGCCGACCAGTGCACCGGACTCGACGGTGTCCACTGCGACATCGCGATGGTCCGGACCCCGGACGGTCACAGCCGGCTTGAGCTGGCGAAATACCGCAGCCCCGCAGCGATCAGCGCCGGGCCCCGCAACCGGCCGCACAACATTCTGGGCACTCACCGCGTCATGTTCGCCGTCGACGACATCGAGGACACTGTCGCCCGCCTGCGCCCTCACGGCGCTGCACTCGTCGGCCAGATCGCCCGGTTCGAGGACAGTTATCGGCTCTGCTACATCCGCGGCCCGGAGGGCATCATCGTCGGACTGGCCGAGCAACTGCGCTGAGAAGGAGGAACCGAACCATACAGCCGAACGAGACCACCGAGGTTCGGAACCGCCCGATAAGCCAGGAGCTGCTGACCCATGACGTACCCGCCTGGCCTACGTCGCCAAGGACGGATCCCCGCGCAACGTACCGATCGCCTCTCGATCACCCTGACTCGAACAATACCTTCAGCGAATGGGGACAGGCGTTCGGTGACGAAGTCCTCGCCACCGCCATCCTCGACCGCCTCCTCCACCACTGCGGCGTCATCTCCATCAAGGGGGTCTGTCGCATCATTCCCTGGACTGCTCCTGATGGGAGTTGCGGTTTGCAGCCCGGCAAGCCCATCACGCGAGAGGACCTGCCAACGCTGCTGGCCGACGCCGACAACTGGGACTACCCGGACAGCAGCGACTGGATCGGCTGTCTAGCTTCACCGATGAGTCGTGGCCCCACCCAACAACGGGGTGAGTTCTGGCCCCACTTCCTGATCTTCAAGGCCGGAAGCAACAACGAGAGTTGACCCCATCTTCAGGCCACTCTGCCGCCTTCCTCGCGCGAGTCTGACGTGAGAGTCTTGCCCGTTGACGAAGGGTTGACGGTATGGCGCAGACGGCGGAACGAGGTCGCCGGACGGTCCTGGAGAAGCTGGAGCAGGGCCAGGTCTGCAAAGGGGTGGTGTCGTCCATCGAGAGGTTCGGCGCGTTCGTCGACATCGGAGGCTTCGATGGACTGGTGAACGTGGCCGAGTTGACCTGGGCTCACCACTTCGAGGCAGTGTCGGACATCGTGGAGGTCGGACAGGAGGTCACCATCGTGGTCCTGGGCGTCGATGTCGAGCGGGAACGGGCTTCCTTCTCGCTGAAGGCGCTTTATCCGGATCCGCTTGAGGAGTTTGCTCGCGTTCAGTTCGGTCGCGTGGTTCCGGGCCGGGTGGAGAGGGTCGTGAGGATCGGAGCGTTCGTGCAAGTCCACGAGAATTTCGCGGGACTGGTTCCGATCCATGAGCTCGCAGAGCGGGATGCGGATCAGCCTGAGAGCGTCTTGCAGATTGATGATGAGGTTATGGTCGAAGTCGCTGGAATCAACCTGCACAGACGGCGGATCCTGCTGTCCCTCCGCTCGTAATGGGGTTGTCGGCTCACGGCGGGGTGATCGGTGTGAAGCCGCAGGTCGTCCTGTGTTCGTCGCCGCCTGCTGGGCGCGGGTGTGGGAGAGACAGTAGGAGCCGGTTCCGGTCTCGATGGAGTTACGCCAAAGGTCAGCCGGTCCACGGTGGCCGCGCAGAGCCGGGGATCAGTGAACGTCTTTGTCCAGCCGGAGAACGATTCGTTGGACGTGATGGCGCCACTGTTCTTTTCCTCTCGTTCAGCCAAAACCTGGAAGAGGAGTTCAGCCCGCGTTCGTCGAGCTCCATGTAGCCGAGTTCGTCGATGCATAAGAGGTCGACGCGGCCGTAGCGGGCGATGGTCTTCGTGAGTTGCTTCTCGTCAGCCGCCTCGACGAGTTCGTCGACGAGTTCGTCGACGAGTTTCGCGGCGAGTGCGTAGCGGCCTCTGAAGCCGGCCATGGCTGCCGTGGTGCCCAGCGCGATCAGGAGGTGGGACTTGCCGGTTCCCGAGTCGCCGATCGCAGCACGGCTGGCCATCGCGGACCCAGTCACAGATGGTGAGGGTGTGGATGGTGGCGGGTTGGACGTTGGGGTTGGCGTCGAAGTCGAATAAGGAGAGCCACTTGCTGCGGGTAAAGCCGGGCGGCTTTGATCCGTCGTTCCGATCGGCGCCGGTCGCGTTCATCGCACTCGGCCATCAGCAGTTCGGTGAGGAAGCCGGGCTTCACGCGCGGGGTGAATGCTCCCGAGGCCCTGGCTTGTTCGAGCGCGGTCGCCCCCGGCAGGGCACCGGGCTTGCGGGCGAGGGCCTCAAGGTAGTGATCCAGGACGAGCCTTGAGCCGTAGCGGGTGGTCAGCCGTTCGTGCCGGGCGACCTCGTCGGAGCCGTCGAAGACGACCACTTCTGAGGCGTGCAGGAACACCCGGACCTGGTGGCCGACCAATCGGATCGGACCGGCACCGGCACAAAGTGATTGCGGCGAAAACGGCCCACTTCGCCTTCGACGCCGCCCTTCTCATGGGCCCCTTCCAGGCCCGGGCGGCAGTACACAGCATCCAGTCCGAGTGCGAACGGAGCGCAACCCATCGTTCGTTCTCCGCCTGAGTGCGAGCGAACCCGAGCACCTGGCTGAGTGCGGATCGCCGATTGCCGTAACGGACCTTGCCGGTAGGGATCCCGCCCAGCACGCTGAAGGCATGCAGGTGGCCTTCGAGAAACGCCTCCTGCCCGCAGGAGGCGAACACCCGGTGGACCGCCTTGCCGGATTACGACATCCGGAACGTGAACAGAAAACAGCGCGGCCTCTCGCCCCGCAGCAGCACAGTCACGTCGCCGAAGTCGACCTCGGCCGCGACCCCGGGCCGGTGCGCCGGCGGGATGAACACCCTGGACGGAGCCCTGCCCGCCGCCACCCTGATCTCCGGGCGCCGCAGCCGCGCGTAGTCACACACCGAGGAGCAGGAGATGCCCTCCATCTCATGTTCCGCCACCAACCGGTCGAAGATCCGCCTCACCGAATGGCGCTGCTTGAGAGGCGCGTCCAGATCCACCCGCAACATCGCGTCAATCGCAGGTTTGCAGGGAACCAGGCGCGAGAGCCACGAGTAATTGTCAAGACCTGTGGATGGCCGCTCGCCGGTTGTCCCGATGACGGAAGTCGTGACCGCCGCGGTCTGACGGACGGTGGCTCGATTTTGGCTGCTGCAGCGGTTGCCCTTGCGGTGATCGAAATTGGATCGTCTGCGGCTCGTGGTCAGTCGTAGGGTGCGGCAATGGACTGGAACGCCTGGCATGGCAAGTACGACGTAGCGGACTCCTGGATGGAACGGAGGCTGCGGACCGTTCAATCGCAGAGCCGGGCTGCCCTGGACAATGCTCCGGCCGGGCCGCTGAAGGTGATCAGCCTGTGCGCCGGGGACGGTCGCGACCTCCTCCACGTCCTGTCCGATCATCCGCGCCGCCACGAGGTGCGGGCGCGGCTTGTCGAGTTGGACGCCCGCAACACCGCCGCGGCTTCGGAGACGGCCCGCTTGGCAAAGCTGGACCAGGTCGAGGTAGTGACGGGCGACGCCTCCCTCATCGACCAGTACCGGGGCATGACCCCCGCGGACCTCGTTCTGGTCTGCGGTGTCTTCGGAAACATCACCGACAGCGACATCGAGGGCACCATCGGCGCCTGCAATCAGTTGTGCAAGACCGGTGGCAGCGTCATCTGGACACGCAACCGTGCCGCCCCCGACCGAGTGCCCATGATCTGCGATTGGTTCGACGAGCAGGGTTTCGAACTGCAGTGGCTGTCCGAACCGGATGTCGGCTACGGGGTCGGTGTGCACCGGTTCACCGGCACGCCTCGACCCCTGCGCACCACCACCCGACTGTTTGAGTTCGTGGGCTACGACGTGCTCCGTCAGCGTGAGACTGCACAATCCGGCTGACCTCTGTCCTGGCAGCCCCACTCCTGTCCAAGTAGTTGCCCTATCCGACCAGCCGCCACAAGATCAGGCAGCGCCCCCGCGAACGTTCGACCAGGGCGCCACTCTTGAACCGGGCGCCCGTGCGGACCAGGGGCACGAGGTGGGCTCCGGTGATCGCCCGCCAGCGGGCCTGGGCGGCCTCGACAAGTTTGAACACATCGC
>NZ_ML123050.1:164713-175941 GCF_003846175.1 Streptomyces sp. ADI95-17
CCCTAGGACTGCGGCGGGGCTGCCGGCGCCGCGGGTGACCTTGGTGCGGAGCTTGACGGTGGAGAAGGTCGACTCGATGGAGTTCGTGGTCCGCAAGTGGATCCAGTGCTCGGCCGGGAAGTCGTAGAACGCCAGCACCTCGTCCCGGTCGTCGGTGGTCCTCGCGACGGCCTTGGGGGAACTTGGCGCCGTATGTCTTCGCGAAAGCCCCGATCGCCCTCTCGGCGTAGCCGCGGTCCTCGGCGTTGCAGACCTCCTGCATCGCCTTCGTGGCGCCCGGCTGTGCGAACTCCGGGAAGGCGTTCGTGACATTCCGGGCCTTGTGGACCCAGCACCGCTGGTGGCGGGCAGCCGGGAGCACCTCGACCAGCGCCTTCCACAGGCCCATCGCGCCGCCGCCGACGACCAGTTCGGGAGCGCCCATGCCGCGGCGGCGGCAGTCGCGCAGCAGATCCGCCCACGACTCGGTCGACTTCCGCAGCCCCTCGGTCAGCGCGATCAGCTCCCTGGTGCCGTCCAGACGCACACCCGTCAGCACCAGGACGCAGGAGTGCGCCTGCCCGAGCCGGACCTTGGGGTGCACCCCGTCCGCCCACACGTACACGTAGTCGGACCCGGCGAAGTCGCGCTGCTGGAAGGCGGCGTGGTCGTCCTGCCACTGCTTGGTCAGCCGGGTCACGGTCGCCGGCGACAGGCCGGCCACCGAGCCGAGGAACTGCTCCAGCGCGGGAACGAAGTCCCCCGAGGACGGCCCGTGCCAGTAGAGAAGCGGCAGCACCTCACTGGCCTTGGGCGACTCGCGGCATCACGGCGGCGGGATCTTCGAGGAGAACCGCATCCGCTCGCCGGTCGCCGCGTCCACCCGCCCGTTGTTCACGCGCGGGGCTGTGACCTCGACGGAACCTGCGTCGGTGGTCACGGTCCTCGGTCGGTGGTGGTGGCCGTTGCGGAACACAAGGCGGCGCCCGGCCTCGTTCCCTTCCGCTGCCAACTCGGCTATGTATTGGTTGACTTCGACCTCCAGCACGGCGGCGAGCATCCGCCGGGCGCCCTCGCGGACGATCTCGTCGATCAGGGAGCCGGACTCGGTCGAACCGTCGACGTTCACTACGCTGAGCACGGGCGTCCCTTATGGACCCGCGCTGCGAACGCGGGCCTATCCGGTGACCATCCTACGGACCTCACGCCGGTGAACTCCGTACCGCTCCGCCAGCAGACGGATCGACAGGGCCTCCGGTGATCCCCTCGGATCGCGGCGTACAGCTGAACTTTGGACTTCGATGCTCGCATCCGTGCCCCCTCAGTGCGAGCAGCACAACGAGCGTCCCACAACAACCCCGGTGGGGCCAGAATCCGTCGTTACACCAATCCGGGGCCCGCCGGATGGGGCCAACCGAGCCTCACAGACGGGGCCAGTACCCACTGTTACGACGTGGCTCGCGCTAGACCTGGTCATTCTCGTCCGGCCTGCGGTAGGAAAATCAAATGACTCATCTCCCTGCCTGCGGTCCTGAAGGGCCCATCCGCGCCAGGACCACCTCGCAGGCGCCGCTGACCGTGCAGGCCGTCCTCTTCGACTTCTCCGGCACTCTGTTCCAGATCGGTACGTATGCAGACCGGATCCGGGCAGCGATGGCTGAACCCGTGGACGATGTGGCGATGAACATCATGCTGAGCGGGCTCGAAGCCGGTCTGTCGGACCCCGACGTGATAGAGGCCCAGCGAGGCCGTGACGTGTCCTCAAGGGCACATCACCACGCCTTCACAGCCTGGTACGCCTCGGTTCCTGAGCTGGCACCGGTCGCTGACGTGCTCTATGAGCAACTGCAGGCCCCTGAGCACTGGGTGCCTTACGCGGACACCGAGTCCACACTGGTCCGATTGACTCAGAGCGGCGTGGTTCTGGGGGTGGTTAGCGACGTGGGCTGGGATCTGCGGGCCACCTTCGCCCATCACGGGCTTGACCACTATTTTTCGTCCTGGGTGCACTCCTACGAACACGACACTGAAAAGCCGGACCCGTTGCTGTTTCAGCATGCCTGCCGTGAACTGGGTGTCGCTCCGGAGGAGACGCTGATGGTGGGTGACCATCCCGCGAAGGATGGCGGCGCGGCCGGGGCGGGACTGCGCTCGTATGTGCTGCCGGGTCGAGCCACTCCCGGTTCGCGTCGCGGACTGGATGCAGTGCTCCGTCTGGCCGATCGAGTGTGACCCAGAAGTGGGCCCGCGCGGCCTTGTCCCATCGTGCTTTCTGCGGCAACTCCCGTTCGCATCTCGGCTATTTGATCAAGGAGTTGGCAGACCTGTGGCTTGCCCGGTGCGAGTCAGCTCTGCACCAGCGGCGTGGCACCGAGCGGCAGCGGGAGGCTGGCGCCGGACCGAATTACGACCTCGTCTTCACCGACCGAGTGCTGGCTACCCTGGTGCACCTGCGCACTGGGCTCCCGCACGCCGCGCCGGCTGAGCTGTATGGCACAGCTCGCTCCAGAGTTTCCCGTGCGATCGGCGAGATCCGGCCGCTGCTGGCGGCGCGTGGCTTCGCCGTCCCCGACCGCCCCACGGTGCGGTTGCGCACCCTGGCGAACGTGTTCGCCTACGCGGAGGCCGAGGCGATCACGCTGCGGATCGACGGCGCCGAGACCCAGGGCCGCCGGCCGAAGGCCAACCGGCCCGGATGGCGGGCCTTCGTCTCCGGCAAGAAGAAGCAGAACACCATCAAGACCACTACCGTCAGCGACGGGCAGGGCCGCCTGCTGTGGTCGGGCGCGGACCGGCCCGGCCGGATACACGATCAGACCGCGATGCGCATTGAGGGCATCGCCGAGCAGTCCGGCTCTGCCCGAAGGTGAGAGCCGAGGTCGATGAGGGCTACCGGGGCCTGGCCAACGAGTTCCCCGCTCAGGTCAGTGCCCCGCCGAAGAAACCGAAGGACGATGCGCCGCTCGGCGAGCAGTACGCCTGGCGGGAGATGCGCCGCCGTCAGTCCTCGGCCCGGAACTGCGTCGGGCACGCCAATGCCGAACTGCAGCAGTGGCGCCCGCTCCAGCGGTACACCAACCGGCGCGAGGACTACGCCGAAACCCATGCCGCGATCGCCTCACTGGTCTCGGATCGCTCTGCCCGTCGGGCAACCCGCCGCAGGCCGAGCACCGAACTGATGCTCGCCCGACAGGCGGCCTGCTGATCAACTACCAGCCGACCCGCCAGACCAGCACGACCCGACCTCAATCGCGGACCGAGTCGTTAGAGCCAACGGTCTGACGCTCACGCCGACAGAAATAGGGCGGCATGTTCCCTGGTGACCTGAGAGTTGTCCAACTCGGATGACGACCGACCAACGGCCACTGGACGCTGGTGCACGTATCTCTGTACTTGGTGGAGCACTCAAAGGAGTACGCCGACACCAGGGGGCGTTCGCCGCGTGAGCGCTTCCCGAACGAGACCCTGGTACTGGGCCTCGGGAGCCAACGCTCTTTCAGCTCCTTGATCCCGAGGCTCTCGAGGCTCTCAACAAGTCTGCAGTTGAGATCCTTCGGAAGGTTCGAGAGGTCCTTGATGTCGAACGTCTCCGGCAGCGCGAGGCAGAGGTGAGCGCCTACCTGGACATGCTGATGGAGCGTTGCCTCTTTGATGGCCCCGGACTGCACGGTCCGGAGCTTTGTTGCGCCCGCAGTCAGAGGGTGATGACGGCCCAGATGCGGCGCCCGTCGGGCCCTGTGTCAGTCCCGCACCCGGTGACGGGTTGGTGGGCGGTGATCTGGTGCAGGACGTCTTTGCCCGCGTCGTCGGCCCCGGTGGTGAGTCTGGTGTGGTGGGAGAGGGCGAGGATGCACGCCTGCCCGTCCTGATCCGACAGGTGTACGGACACCTTCGTCCCGCCGTCGGCGACCGCGGCCCCGATGAGCAGCGTCGTCACCGCTTCCACCGCCGTGACCGTGTCTGGGGCCGGCCGGTACTTCCACTTTCCGAGCTGCTCCATAACCGCGGTCCGGGCTTTCCCCGCCGCCCACGGCGCTGACTCCAGGGACCAGTTCGCCCCGCGCCGGTTGACCATGCCCACCCCGCGCCGCGCTGTCGGCATCACCTGGCTGGGTGGGGGCTTCGGGTCCTGCGGGTTCGGCCGGGGAGGGTTCGGCGGCTTCTTCGGCGGCGGCGGGGTCTTCGGCGGGTACGACGGCGGCGTCGGGCCGGCTTCCACAGGGTGCGACACAGGGCCTCCCAGAAGTGCGGGGCGGGGCGGGGCCGTCAGATCAGCGTAGGCGGGTCACGGCCGGCGGGGGCCGGTTCGGGCAGATGAGGTCCTGACGGGGTGGGAGTTGGGGCACATCGGGCTCACAGCCCCCGCCCCCGTTATCTTTTTCGCGGTCCTGCAACGGGGCCGCTGGCCTCCGGGCTCGGCATGACTGTGTCCCCCTGTCGAAGGAATGACCTGGGGGGGTGGTGTCACCGGGCCCGGGGGTGTTCGTCGGAGACGCTGATCAGAGGTCCGGCCACCGTCCGGTCCGGCGCAATGCCGGACAGTTCGCGGGCGGTAGGTCTGCATAACGTGGATGCGCGAGCACGACACCCGAGCCGAGGCCAGCACCGTCAACACCCTGGAAAGGGCACGATGTTCGAGATCGAAGACGTGGGCGTGTTCCTCGGTTTGGACGTCGGCAAGTCCGCTCACCACGGCCATGGGCTGACGCCGGCGGGCAAGAAGGTCTTCGACAAGCCGCTACCCAACAGCGAACCGAAACTGCGGGCCGTCTTCGACAAGCTGACCGCGAAGTTCGGCACCGTCCTGGTCATCGTGGACCAGCCCGCCTCCATCGGTGCCCTGCCGCTGACCGTCGCACGCGACGCCGGCTGCCGCGTCGCCTACCTGCCCGGCCTGTCCATGCGCCGGATCGCCGACCTCTACCCCGGAGAGGCCAAGACCGACGCCAAGGACGCGGCCGTCATCGCCGATGCCGCGCGGACCATGCCGCACACCCTGCGCTCGCTGGAACTGACCGACGAGATCACCGCCGAGCTGACCGTGCTGACCGGCTTCGACCAGGACCTGGCCGCCGAGGCCACCCGCACCTCCAACCGGATACGCGGCCTGCTCACCCAGTTCCACCCCTCCCTGGAACGCGTCCTGGGACCGCGCCTGGACCACCAGGCCGTCACCTGGCTCCTGGAGCGTTACGGCTCCCCGGCCGCCCTGCGCAAGGCCGGCCGCCGCAGACTCGTGGAACTGATCCGCCCGAAGGCCCCACGCATGGCCGCCCGGCTGATCGACGAGGTCTTCGACGCGCTCGATGAGCAGACCGTCGTCGTCCCTGGCACCGGCACCCTGGACATCGTCGTGCCCTCCCTGGCCGCTTCCCTGACCGCCGTGCACACCCAGCGCCGGGCGATGGAGGCCCAGATCAACGCCCTGCTGGAGGCCCACCCTCTTTCCCAGGTCCTGACCTCGATGCCCGGCGTCGGCGTCAGGACCGCCGCTGTCCTGCTGGTCACCGTCGGCGACGGCACCAGCTTCCCCACCGCCGCCCACCTCGCCTCCTACGCCGGCCTCGCGCCGACGACGAAGTCGTCGGGCACCTCGATCCACGGCGAACACGCACCCCGAGGCGGCAACCGGCAGCTCAAACGGGCGATGTTCCTGTCCGCCTTCGCCTGCATGAACGCCGATCCGGCCTCCCGCGCCTACTACGACAAGCAACGCGCCCGCGGCAAGACCCATACCCAAGCCCTCCTCCGCCTCGCCCGCCAACGCATCAGCGTCCTGTTCGCCATGCTCCGCGACGGCACCTTCTACGAGTCACGCGTCCCCGAAACAGCTACCGCATGACCAGCCTCGGACTTGCGTAGCTGAACCAAACGGCCTCACAGGCAGTCGCATCCTGTGGAGTAGAGCAGCAGGAAGAGGGCCGTCATGGCGGTCACGGTGAAACCGACAGCGGTCAGGGCGGCGAGGCCCCGACGGCGCCCCTTCGCGGGGGTGCGGAAGGTCTGCCAGGCGCCGTGGGCGAGGAGGAGGCTGAGCAGCCCAGCCCCCGCGATGGTGAAGCGCGGGCTGAGGGACCAGCTCAGGTAGGCGATCAGAGCCAGGCAGCCGAGCAGGGCACAGGCGAGCAGGCTGAGGATCACCTCGGCGACGGCTTCTCCCAGCGCCTCGACCAGGAAGTCGCCGACGCCTTTCGCTGCCCTGCGGACCCCCATGACGCTCCTCCCTCTTGCGTCGAGGCCCCGAGCGGGGCCTGGTATGGAGGACCCCCGCCGAGCCGGAATGGTTGCCGGGGTGCTCAAGAGTCGCCTACTGCGGCACACGGTCACACCTTGACGAAGGACATAGAGGCACCCCCCCGTATTCCCATTTGCGTCAACAGCCGGGACGGCTGCAGTCCCGTGCTGTCCTCTACGCCCGCCCCGGCCACGCCGTCGCTCTGTGGGGGGCTATTCGCGTTGCTGGTGCGGTGGGCGGGGATGACGGGGCATGCAAGCGAACGGTGTTCGAGTGGCGGATGCCATGGGGTGCGGTCCTCGAGAGGCGCAGCAGCCGACGCGGGAGTTGCGGTCGGCCGGCCTCTTAAGTGCCTGCCTGTAATCCCGTGACTGTGCGGATGGAGAGCGCCATTCGCCGACGGTGAAGTCTGAGAGTGTCCAGGGGGCTCCATCCCCGTTGTACGGTCGGGCGGGTACCGCAGCCATCGACACGGGAGCCGAAATGGGACCGGATCATCTTCCTGATTGGTTCTGGGAGGTCCTGGAAGCGACACGACCGCGCCTGTCTGCCCTTGAATTGTGGTTGGAGTCCCAGCCTCGGGAAGTCCTTGAAGCCTTCGCGCTCGCGTACGAGTCCGCGGCTGATTCGCTGGCCGACTTCTCGGAAGGCGTGAGCGTGGATGGGGACGTCTGGTCCGAAGACAGCACCGAGGATCTGTGCATGTGGGTGGTCGGGCAGGGCTGCGGGCTATGGAGCTCTGTGATCGCAGGAGAAGTGCAGTTGGAAGAGGCCGCGCAGATGTATCTGGGCCGTGCGCGGCTGCTTCCAGACTGCGTAGTGCCGTGGGACGAGGATGTCTCGGACCCGGAGCACAGGGGCTACCAGTCCCCCTGGACCATTGCCCACGGCGTCTACCGGACTCGTTTTGCCGAAGAACTCCATGAACGGTTTGGGGTACCTGAGGAGGTTGCCCGGCCGGGTCGATAGCGCGGCGGGGCCCGCATCACAGACGTCGCTCGTCTCCCACCCGCCCGCCGTCAGCATGCTCGAAGCCAAGGCGGAACCAGACGAGATGCGTCTGCCCGGCCGCCCCGACGGCGAGATCTGGACACCGGCGCGGGCCGGCGTTCCGGTCCGCCGCGATAGCCGATCGGTGATTTCCCTCTCTGTCAGCACCGGGGCCGCTGTGCGGTCAGGGGTTTGGCCAGAGCCACGAGGGCTGCTCCCGGCACCGCTCCGAGCACCGGAGCGGCCAGGTAGATCCACAGGTGGGTGGTGCCCTGGGCCAGGGTCTGGCACAACTTTTGTGGTCCCGTGGCGAGGTCCTCCGGTCCCAGATAAGGGTTCGTCCGCAGAGGACGATGTCCCTACCCTGAGTCGAAGCGGGTTTGCGCGCATTCCCGCAGGTTGCGGTGCCGTGGCAGAGTGGCCCATTGCGATCGACGTGGGAGAGGTCCCTCCACGTCGACTGACAGAGACGGGGCGGGCCTGCCCCTGTCTGTCCGCGGGTTCAAATCCCGTCGGCACCGCAACCGACCTTGACCGGGGCCGGCGCGCGGGAGCGCTCGTCAGGCCGGGTCCACAGAGGTTGGACCAGAGCCCGAGTTTCGACAGCACCCCAGGCTGGGAGGCGTTGCCTCTCGGCCAGGGACTCGGCGACGGTAGAGCCTGCGGTCGGACTGGATCGCACCGTGGCCATCGCCGAGACCGGCCAGTTCCAGGCTGCTGCCGACAAGGCGCGCCACTGCTCCCGAATTCGGTCACTAGTTCGACCGTCACGCCCGCCTCATCTTCCGGAACTGCCGCAGTGAATGCGTACACCCCCGCCCCGGCGGCCGGAGCAGCCCACCGCAGGTCGCAATGATCACGGTAGGGAGTCTGCCGCAGCAGATCCGGAATGCACCGCGACAGGCCGTGGGGGTGGCGCGGATACCAGTCGTGCCGCTGGTCGTAGTGGCGCGTGCCGAGGGCAGGCTTCGACGCCTGGATGACCAGCCCTGCGAAGCGTCGGGAGGCCTTGACCTGGCTGGCGGTCGATGTGACGTGGATTCCCTTGTTGGCCATGAGTATGAGAATCAGGTCGTCCAGGACGAAGTCGGACCGCAGGTGCCCCGTTGCCTTGGCTCGCTGAGCCAGTTCGGCGACTGCTTTCACCGTGTACTCCCGGCCTGCGGCGACATCCTTCACCCCCGGGTAGGTCGACAGGAAGGCTTCGGTGAAGCCCCGATCGCGTGCGTGCAGCTCACAGATCCTCTCGATCACCCGGCACAGGCCACGCCACGGATCAGGGATGGCATGGTGTACGCCGTCGCCCTTGAGGCGGCAGTCGCGCAGGATCTTCCAGGTCTTCATCCGGGCGAAGGCGTGCTCGATGCGGGCGCGGACCTTGCGGTGGGAAGCGTTGTGTTCCTCTTTCCAGGCCGGGAGTTCGGTCTGGCCCTTGTCGCGGCGGTGCGGGATGACCAGACCGTTGCCCTGTATCCGCCGTCCGCGATCACCGCAGTGCGGCCGACGGCCGGCTTTCGCACCGGACAGCTCCCACGCCTTGCAGTCGTTGCGGTTGCCGGGGCAGCGGCCGACCGACCGCGACGAGCCGGGTGTCGGCGTCGATGACGACCTGGTGGTTGGTGGAGTATCGGTAGTTCTAATAGCTCATCGGTGGGCCCGAGCACGTAAACGCAAGGGACACCAAGCGAGGTGGAAGCCTGCCGCCGTTCCGGGACTGAGATCCTCGTGTTCAGACCGGCTCCACCACGCCTCGTTCCTGCCAGGCGGAGATCTTCGGTAGTTCCGGGACCTTGATCTCTTGTCTAAGACCGGTCCCGCCTGGCAAGAACGTGGATTCCGCGGGTTTCATGTAGCCAGCCCGCCGGCAGGGGCCGACCTCTCAACAGTTCGCGAGCCCGAGAGCTCTCCAACAGACCGAGGTTCCTGCCGGTCGCTGGAGGAGCAATTGTCAAGAGTTGTGGGTCAGGTGGTGCATGAGGGTGAGTCTCACTGAGGCTTGATGAAAGCCTTGTGCTAGAGCCTGGCATGCTGGCCCGGGAGGGCTTGCCGACCGGACGTGGAGCTTCATGGCACCGACGGCGGTGTCTCATATGCTCAGCCCATGAGAGAGCCTCATCCGATCGAGCCATCAGGAACGTTTGTCACCAAGGGCGATGATCGTTGGCGCGATGATCGGTGGTACGGGCGGTACCGGTTGTGGTTTGCTCAGGTGTCGCCGTGGCCCAACCCATACGGGACGTTTATTCGAGTACGTCCGGGATGGCGGTCTTTGGTCGAGGAGACGCTCTCGGTGGTGGCCACCGAGGTGCCCAGGCAGAAAACCTGGCCGGTCCATCTGCTCAACCAGAAGGCCCATGGGAGAGGATGGGAATTCGACCTGGGGCCACCGGAGGCTGACTACCTCTGCCTGGAGCAGCTGTCGGACATCTGCTACATCGACATACGCAACCTTCACCAGCTCATCGACCTCCTGGCACCGGCCATGGAGGACGCACACTTCTTCGTCTACTCGGCGGGCGACGGCCTCGACCGATGGGTCGACGAAGTACGCATCCGTGACGGACGTAGCAGCGTTGCCAGGTGGACCGTCGAGGGCGAGGCCTGGGCTGATTTCCCCGCGTTGTGCGCGGAGCTCGCCGGTAATCGCGCTGGGGACGAGGCCCTCGTCCGCTTCGTCACCTCCCTTAGCGATCAGTGAGCCCAGCCGCGAATCCCATCACGCGGCAGTGTTCTCCAGGCGTTCGACGAAGACGCCGTTCTCGAACCTGGCGCCGGAGCGGACGAGCGCGACGAGATGGGCTCCGGTGATCGCGCGCCAGCGGATCTGGGCGGACTCGACGAGCTTGAACACCATCGCCAGGGCCGCAGCCGGGCTGCCTGCCCCGCGGGTGACCTTGGTCCGCAGCTTGACCGTGGAGAACGTCGACTCGATCGGATTCGTGGTCCGCAGATGGATCCAGTGCTCGGCCGGGAAGCCGTAGAACGCCAGCAGTTCCTCCTGGTCCTCGACGATCTTCGTGACGGCCTTGGGCCACTTTGTCCCGTAGGTGCGCGCGAAAGCCTCGATCGCCTTCTCGGCGTGGGTGCGATCCTCGGCGTTGTAGATCTCCTGCATCGCCTTCGTTGCGCCCGGCTGTGCGGACTTCGGCAGACAGTTCGTGACATTGCGGGCCTTGTGAACCCAGCACCTTTGATGCCGTGCAGCTGGGAACACCTCACTGACAGCCTTCCACAGGCCCATCGCGCCATCACCGACGACCAGCTCCGGGGCGCGCATGCCCCGGCGGCGGCAGTCGCGTAGCAGGTCGGCCCACGACTCGGTGCTCTCTCGCAGACCCTCGGCCAGGGCGATCAGCTCCTTCGTGCCGTCCAACCGCACCCCGAGCAGGACCAGGACACAGGAGTGCGCCTGCCCGAGACGCACCTTGGGGTGCACGCCATCGGCCCACACGTAGACGAAGTCGCGATCCGACAGGTCGCGCTCCTGGAAGGCGGCGTGGTCGTCGCTCCACTGCTTGGTGAGCCGGGTCACGGTAGCCGGGGACAGGCCGGCCGTGCCGCCGAGAAACTGCTCCAGTGCGGGCACGAAGTCCCCGGACGATAGTCCGTGCAGGTAGAGCAACGGCAGCACCTCGCTGATCTTCGGGGACTTGCGGCACCACGGCGGCAGGATCTTCGAGGAGAACCGCTTGCGCTCGCCGGTGGCCTCGTCCACGCGCCGGTCGTTCACCCGTGGCGCGGTGACCTTGAGGGGACCTGCCGCGGTGACCACGGTGCGGGGCCGGTGGTGGCCGTTGCGGACGACCAAGCGTCGGCCCCGATCGTCCGTCTCGGCGGCCAACTCAGCTATGTACTGGTTGACTTCCGCTTCCAGTGCGGCGGCGAGCATACGCCGGGCGCCCTCGCGGACGATCTCGTCGATCAGAGAGCCGGAGTGGGTGGAGCCGTCGGCAGTTACTACGCTGAGCACGGACGTACCTTCCCGACCCGCGCTGCACCGCAGGCCTACTCGATGACCATTCAC
>NZ_ML123050.1:177734-182889 GCF_003846175.1 Streptomyces sp. ADI95-17
TCGCTGGAGGCACGAACGGCTCATGAGATGGCGTGCCCTGAGCACTTCTATTAGAGCGCCGCGGGCTCCGCACGGAAGGCACCGGCAAATTAGCGCGAGGTAAAGGACTTGAGCACGATCTTCTGCGGAATCGACTGGGCGGAAGGACACCACGACATAGCCCTCGTCGACCAGAACGGCACACAGGTGGCCAAGCTTCGGATCAGCGACGACAGCGCCGGATTCCAAGCGCTGACGGCACTGCTGGCACAGCACGGAGACACCGCCGAAGCCCAGATTCCGGTCGCCATCGAGACCCCGCGCGGCCTGCTGGTCGCTTGCCTTCGGGCCACCGGCCGTCAGATCTATGCGATCAACCCGCTTGCCGCGGCCCGCTACCGCGACCGCGGCAGCGTCTCCCGGGCCAAGTCCGATGCCGCCGATGCCCGAGTCTTGGCCAATATCCTCCGGACCGACCGGCATGCCCACCGGCCGCTGCCCGCGGACAGCGAGGCCGGGCAGGCCGTCGCGGCTCTCGCCCGTGCCCACCAGGACGCAGTCTAGGACCGGCAGCAGATGATCAATCGACTCCGCTCTCACCTGCGTGAGTACTACCCGGCCGCCCTCGTGGCTTTTCACGGACCGGGCAAGCCCGGACTCGACTCACCGCGTGCTCGCATGATTCTCGCTGCGGCACCCACGCCGACTGACGCCGCCAAGCTCACCCGCAGCCAGCTGCGTGCGCTGCTCAAACGCACGGCACGACCGCGCTGCGGGATCGACACCGAGGTTGAGCGTCTCCGGGAAATCTTCCGCGCCGACAGCCTCCGCCAGCTGCCCAAGGTTGAACTGGCCCTGGGACACCAAGCGGCGGCTCTGATCCAGCAGCTCGATGCCGCCTGCAACAGTGTCGCCCAGCTCGCGGCAGCGACGGAGGAAGCGTTCCTCGCGCACCCTGATACCGGTGTCATCACCAGCTTCCCTGGCCTGTCTGTACTGTCAGGAGCACGGGTCCTCGCCGAAATTGGCGACGACCGCGAACGCTTCGCAGATGCCAGAGCGGTGAAGGCATACGCTGGCGCGGCTCCCGTCACCCGGGCCTCAGGCCGCAGCCACGTCGTCGTGGCCCGAACAGTCAAGAACCAGCGGTTGGCTGCCGCTGGGTACATGTGGGCCTTCGCCGCCCTTCGCACCGAGGCCCCACGTGCCCACTACGACCGACGACGAGCAGGCGAAGAACGCCACACAGCCACGCTCAGAAACTTGTTCAACAAGTTGCTCGGCTGCCTCTACCACTGTCTTCAGAACCGGGCGCACTACGACCCCGATCGCGCTTTCGCAGTGCCTCTGGACATCGCCGCCTAGAGGACTTGTCCGGCCGATCACCTGGCCACCAGTTCCGGGCTGTGGCCACTCGCTACGGCGAGCGTGGATTCGTCAATCTCGGCACCCTGACCGCCGCCTCGGCCGTCGGCTGGCTCCGCACGTCATCGCCCGTCAGGCTCATCGCCTAGCAGGCGGGCGTGCAGTTGCATGTCGTGTCGGCCGTCCTCATGCACGGCGGCGCTGCGCTTGGTGCCTTCCAGGAGGTAGCCAGTTTTCATGGCGACTCGGCAGGATGCCGCGTTGCGTGTCGAGTGGTCCAGCTCCAGGCGGTGGAAGCCAATCTCGTGCAGGGCCCAGGCGGTGAGCGTGGCGAGGGCACCGGAGGCCACTCCGGCGCCTCGGGCCGCCGGGAGCACCCAGTACGCGACGTTGGCAGTGCCGTCGTCGAAGTCCAAGCCGCGCAGGGCGATCCGGCCGATCACCTCACCGCTGTCCCGGGTGACCGCCCAGTGGCCGCCCGTTTCTCGTTGCCAGTCCCGCCGGTAGGCGTCGAACCACTCCTGGACCTGCGTCTCGGTCAAGGGCCGTCGCGTGTGCCAGCGACGGATCTCGTCGTCACGATAAGCGGAGAGGAACCCTGGCGCGTCGCCTCCTTCCCAGGGGCGCAGCAGCAGACCACCGAAGACCGTGAGCACAGGTTGAGGGGAACTGGCGAGCGAGCCGGAGGAAATGACGGGCTTCGTCGAGAGAGCGCGAGTCATGGAGCCATGATCGGCCGAAGCTGGCCCCACACGTCAAGGTCACAGACTCAGCTCTTCCAGCGATCGGCCGGACAAGTCCTAGCGCCGACTTGACCCACCAGCGACATGAGATGTCTTCGACTGCTCGGCAACCTGGTGGTCACGCGTGGGGACCAGGTCGCCTTCCACGATCAGCGCGGTGTCCTTGCGGAACCGCCGGCGGGGCTGGAGCGCCAGCGACGGGCCAAGGTAGTCGATGATGCGGGCGGCGGCCGACTTCGAGATGCCGAACAGCGGCGCCAACTGCCGGGGCGTGAGGTCGGTTCGCCAGTAGGCGGCGACCAGCAGGACGCGGTCCTCTAGCGGCAGGCTCCAGGGCAGGCCCTTGCGGACCGGAGCCGCCCCCTCGCGCCGCAACGCGGCGATCAGCTTTCCGGACTGACGCGGGATCAACCAGGAGAACGGGGCTACCCAGGGCGACTCCGACGCCGTGATCACACCAGACACGACAAGATCGTCTCACCCGTGACCAGCAGTTACGGGACAGCCTCTGGCCGGTTCTACTTGGCGAACTTCAATCTGTCACGCTTCAGCGGTCCGCCGAGCAGCACCGCGCAAGCTCCGACGGTCAGCAGCCCACCAGCAAGGAAGGCGTCCCGCACGTCGGCCAGCGGCAGAATCAGTCCACCGAGCGCGGCGCCTGCCGCCATGCCGGCGTTGTATGAACCGGAGTTGGCTGCCAGCGCGATATCGGTGCGTCCCGGTGCGCAGTGCAGCATCGCGTTCTGGGTGGACATGAACACCGGCCCGAGCGCACCGCCCATCAGCGCCAGGAACACCACCGCCGCCACCGGATCAGTGCCAGCCAAGTACAGGCCGAGCATGCCCACAGCCTGAGTGGCCACGGCCGTGGTCAGCGCGGGCCGCGGAAAGCGGTCGAGCAACGCGCCGGTGACGCTCACACCGGCCAGGCAGGCAACGCCGAACGCTACGAACAGGGCGCTGACCGTGCTCGGGGAGAACCCGCTCACGTCACCCAGGAACTTCACGATGTAGGTGTACCCCGTGAACGCCCCGGTGGCAGACAGAGTCCCGGCCACAAGCACCGTCACGAACCGGCGGACGTCGGGGCTGGCTCCGTAGGCGGCGGGCTCTTCGTCCGGACGCGAGGTCGGCAGCAGAACGGCGATCGTCACCAGCGAGACAAGCCCCAGAGCCGCCAGCGTGGCGACAGGCACCTGCCAGTCGCTCCGCCGGCCCAGCCAGGTTCCGGCAGGAACACCAAGCACCAAGGCCAGCGAACCAGCGACGGACAGTGCCCCGACCACTCGCCCGCGGAACTCTGGCGCGAACAGGCCCACCGCGACCGGCCCCATCACGGCCCAGAACAGCGCCTGGGCGAGCGCCGTCAGCAGCCGAGCCACAAGAAGCAGCCAATAGGAGGTCGACAGTGCCGCAACCAGAGCGGATACGACGAGCGCGGCCAGGAGTCCCGTGAGCACATGACGTCGGGGCACAGCCTGCACGAAGTGGGCGAGGGGCACAGACGCGACGGCCACCGTTACGCCGTAGGCGGTGACCAGGAGACCGACCGCCGAGAGGGACACCCGAAGACTCTCGGAGATGAGCTCCAAGAGGCCCACCGGCAGGTTCTCCGCAGTGTTGAAGGTGAAGGCAGCCAGCATCAGGGCCACGAGCACCGCCAGTGCGTGCCATGGGGCCGGTTGCCCCGTGACCGTACGGTCCTTTCTCCCTGCTTTCCAACGTTGCGCCTGCTTCGTGGCACCGTCCATGGAAATACCTCACCGGGCTCACCGGTCCCGCCGCAACCGAATTCATCCAGACGTCGGCGGGCACGAAGAAGACGAGCAGGGCCATCGCGATCGCTCAGTCACCCCGGGTTCGAAAACACCTACCGCACGCCGGGGCGAGCCCATCCCGCTCGTGGCCTCAGCCGCAGTCGGCGGGCCTGAACAGAAGAACTTGACAGGGAAGTGCGCTGAGAACTGGGCCCCGGCTGGGGCACCGCAGTGTTCGACCTGATCCACTCCCCCGCCGACGCAGACCGGACTGCACCCGACACCCCGGGCACCGTGTACGCGTGTACCACCGGAGACCCGCGCATCACCGATGTGCCGCTGCGCGAAATCCATCCCGGTGACCTCCTGCACGTCACCGGCACCGTCGTCCAGCCCGACGTCTCCGAGACCCCGGCCCAACTTCACTGTCGACGGCCTGGAGATGCTGGAGGCCGCGTCCGCTCCCGCGCCTCCTGGCCCGCCGACGAATAAGCCGCCTCCGGTGAGGCCAGGGCAACGACGGACGCCCGGGTCGTGATGGACCTGACCAGTTCCTGGTCATCACCGACACCACCGGGTGGCACCGCTGACGTCACATGCGCCGCCCAGCCGTTCTCGCCGGGGCGGCGCTCGTGGCGTCTCAACCCCTACGAGCCTGGAGGCTCCGTGACGACCGACGTGTACATCGACTCCTTCGGCGCCGCTGGCAGGACGCTCCTGCCCCGTTCGTTCGACCTGAGCGCGCTGCGGTGCATCGCGTCGGTCGGTGAGCCTCTCAACCCGGAGGCCGTGGTGTGGGGGCGGGACGTGCTCGGGCTGCCGGTGCACGACAACTGGTGGCAGACCGAGACGGGTGCCATCATGATCGCCAACTTCGCTGCCTGCGACATCCGCCCCGGCTCCATGGGCCGTCCGCTGCCCGGCGTGGAGGCTGCGGTGCTACAGCGCGGTGAGGACGGCCGGGCCCAGGTCATCGGCGGACGGGTCACCGTGCTGGAGGAGCCCGGCATCGAGGGCGAACTGGCGCTCCGGCCCAACTGGCCGTCCGTGTTCCGCGGCTATCTGCACGACGAGCCCCGCACTGCAGCGGCCTTCGCGGACGGCTGGAACCTCACCGGCGAGCTGGTACGACGCGACGCCGACGGCTGGTACTGGTTCGTCGGCCGGGCCGACGATGTCATCAAGTCGGCGGGACACCTCATCGGGCCGTTCGAGGTCGAGAGCGTCCTGATGGAGCACCCTGCGGTCGCCGAAGCCGGGGTCATCGGCCGACCCGATCCGGTCGCCGGGAACATCGTCAAGGCGTTCGTC
>NZ_ML123050.1:186750-192526 GCF_003846175.1 Streptomyces sp. ADI95-17
TCGATCAACACCGCACCAATGTGACAACGCCCGACAACGTCCTCGATGCGTAGCGAGCAGAAGGGCCGGATACCGTGCGGTGTCACCGAGCGCAGCCCCTGGGCTGGGTGCGTCACGGCGCGTGTCGGCCAGTCGCGATTGGGGGGCGCGGTGGCGGAGTAGGCGTCGTGCCAAGCGGCTTTAGCGCCTGAGTCGCCGATTCGGTAGACCTGTACGCCGGCACCCACGCCGATGATGAGGGACAGCACCGCGGCGGTGATATGGAGCGGCGTGCCCACCGTGCTGGTGGATCCCTCCGCCTCGGGGGTGCGGTGGGCGGCGCGGCGGTAGAGCCACCACACCGCTGCGGACATCAGGAAGAGCCCGATGGCCCAGGGGAGCAGTTCGTCGCCGAGTTCGGTGTGCTTACGGACCAGGGGGTCGCGGTCCACGTGCCGTTCCAGCCACTCGCCGGCGTGGGTCGTCAGCGGCACGCTGATCAGGGACACCAGGGCAAGGGCTGGCAGGGCGAGGCCGAACCTGCGCATGACGGAGGGGATGGCGGCGCACAGGATCAGGGCGAGTGCGGTGAGGGGTACCAGGACCACGACGGCGTGCACGAACAGGACGTGTGCGGGGATGCCGTTGATCAGGTCGAGTCCCACAAGGGGCTCTTTCGGAGGGTGGTGTTCAATGCTGGACAGGGACGAGTCGGGCTCCTGCGGCGACATAGGTGGTAAGCCGCGGCCGCGACCGGGAGGCGCCCGTTCCCTGCGCGCGGGAATGACACTGTGTCGCACCTCATGCCCCATAGCGGCTGAATCCTGGAGTTCGCCATTCCTGGCCGTCGGGCAGAATCGCGAGTGCTTCGTAGCCGTCCAGTGTTTCCACCCAGCCCTGTGCCCCGTTGCCTCGGGCGAACGCGGCGGTGGCGTAGGTGTCGGTCAGCGTCAGGCGGGGCCCGACGAGTGTGAGGGAGGCGAACGTGTCGGCAGGTCTACTGGTGTGCGGGTCGACGATGTGATGGCCGCGTTCGGCGGTGCCGGAGGTGGCGACGGCCAGGTCGTGGCCGGCGGTGATGACGGTGGCCAGTTCACCGGGGCGTAGCGGGTGGGCTATGCCGATGCGCCAGGCATTGTCCGGGCCCGCCTGGCCGCGGAGCTGCAGGTCGCCTCCGCCGTTGATGCACGTGTGGTGCGCGCCCGCGTCGTAAAGGAGCTGGGATGCCGCTTCGGTGGCCCAGCCTTTGACGAGCCCCGAGGGGTCGAGGGTTCTCGCGGGGGTGATGCTGAACCAGCCATCGCTGGCGTGGGCGGCCTGTGCGCACAGGCACAGGACTTCGTGGACTTCGGGCGGGCAGTCCTCCAGTCGGATCTCGCCGCGGTCGAGGCGGCTGATGTGGCTGTCGGGCCGGTAGGTGGAGAACACGGCATCGACCTGGTGGAGGTGGTGCACAGCCTCGACGAGGGCGCGGCGGATGGCGAAGGTCGGCTGGTCGCGGATGTCGAAGGAGAAGACGGTACCCATGACGTGCTCGACGTGGCGCAGCCCGGTCGCGGTGTCAGGCATGGGCCTGGTCCAGGGCGCTCTGGAGGGACTGGATGTAGCCCTGGCTGGTGTAGCTGGCGCCGGAGACGGCGTCGATGTGCGCGCTCTGGGCTCCGATGGCCTCCTGGGTGAGGCGGGGCAGGGCGTAGGCGGCGATCTCCTGGTCACGGCCTCTGCGGTCGGGGGCCTGGAGGACCTTGATCGAGGTGATCTTGCCCTGGTTGAGGGTGGCGGCGACCTGCACGGTTCCGTACTGGGTGTCGATGGGATCTCCGGTGAACGTGCCCGTCCCAGTGGATGTGGCCGGCGAGGTGCCTGCGCGAGTGTGCGAGGTCGTGGGGGAACGGGGAGCCGCCCCGGCCAGGGCGGGGAGCTGGTGGGGTTTGAGAGCGAGCAGAGCGACGATCAGGGCGCTGATCCCGGTGGTGGCGAGGACGGCTCGGCGCATGGCGGTTCTCCTCAGAACGCGAAGGACTCGTGGTGGATGCGCCGGGCCGGGACACCGGCTTCGCGCAGGGCCCCGATCGCGGCCTCGGTCATGCCAAGCGGGCCGCAGAGGTAGACGTCGTGCGCGGCCAGATCGGGGACCAGGGTGCTCAAGACCCCGGCGGTGAGGGGGGAGGCGTGTCCGGCCGGTTCGTCGACGATGTAATGCACGGTGGCCCGTCGGCGGGAGGCTATGGCGTCGAGTTCACCGCGCAGGGCGAGGTCGACGGCGCGGCGGGCCCGGTAGACGAGGGTCACCTGGCCCGGGAGCGTCTCGAACAGCGCACGCAGGGGGGTGATGCCGACCCCGCCGGCCAGGAGCAGGACCCTGGGGGCGGTCCGGCGGTTCGCGGTGAAGGCGCCGTAGGGTCCCTCGGCCCACACCCGGGTGCCGGGCCTCAAGCGGGCAAGGGCGGCGCTGTGCCCGCCGGCGGTCTTGACCGTGATCCGCAGGTGGCCGGGGTGGGCGGGGGCCGAGAGGGAGTAGGGGTTCGCGGTCCACCACAGTCCGCGGGTCAGGAAGCGCCAGCGCAGGAATTGCCCCGGCTCGCCCCCGAGGTCGTCGAGGTGCTGGCCGGTGAGGTGGACGGAGACCATGCCCGGTGCTTCGGGGTGAACCGCGGCCACGTGCAGGCGGTGGCGCAGCCCTCGCCGGACTGGGGCGGCGAAGCGGTAACAGGCGACCAGGACCGCGACCCCGAGAAACAGCGTGTACCAGGCGGCCTGCGCGAGGCGGTTGCCGACGAAGTCGGCTCCGTTGGAGAGCTGGTGTCCGAAGGTGAGGAAGACCGCCAGGTAGGTCGCGAAGTGCAGGTAGTGCCACGTCTCGTAACTCATCCTGCGGCGGGCAGCGCGGGCGGACATAACCCCTGTGGCCACGAACAGCAGGAAGCCGGCCGTGCCCTTTAGCAGGTCGGGGTAGTGAAGGACGAGTGTGGAGGTCTGGCTGACCACGGTCGTGCGGGAGGTCAGCGAGTAGCCCCAGATGATCAGCAGGGTGTGCGCAAGGGCGAGGGACACGGTGCAGCGGCCACCCCAGGCGTGCCAGCGGACGAGCCTGTCGGTGCCGATGGTGTGGTCCAGGAGCGGCATCCGGGCCATGAGCGCCAGCAGGACCGCGCAGGCGTATCCGGCCAGGAGACCGGTGATACGTCCCGCGCCGGTGAGCCAGCCCGCCGGGCCGACCACCGAGTTCGTGTCGCTCCACCACAGGCCCAGCACCCCGGCGGCGCCGGCCCAGATCACCAGCGGCACCAGGAACGGGACGAGGCTTCGACGCGGGCGCCGGTGGCGCATCCCTCGGCTCGCATACGTCGTGGTGGTGAATGTGGTGATCATGGGGCTCCTCCGGATATGGCGCACGCTCCGGCGATGGGTGGCCAGCCTCACAGCCCAACCTCTGTGTACCTTCTGAAACAGCGTGGTCGATCGCTCTCAGCTCCGATTGAGAGGAAACTCTGAGACACGCCTCACCCCTGTGGGGGCCTGCGCCGGGGGATGCTGAAGGAATCATGGACGAGCCGCGTACGACATCGCTTCTGCACCGCCCGGACGGGGATCCCGTACGGATTCTCGTCGTCGACGACGAACCCGACGTCACCGATGTCCTGGCCGGGGTCATTACCGGCGAGGGCTGGAAGGTGCGCACCGCAGGTGACGGTGCGACCGCGCTCGCGGCGGCCCGTGTTTTCCGGCCCGACGCGGTGGTTCTGGACTGGATGCTGCCCGACCTGGACGGGCTCCAGGTCCTGCGGGCCCTCAGACATGAGATGCCCAAGGTGTGTGTCCTGTTCCTGACCGCCCGCGACGCGGTCGAGGACCGCATCGCTGGGATCACCGCGGGCGGCGACGACTACGTCACCAAGCCCTACAGCCTTGAAGAAGTACTGGCCCGGCTGCGCGGGCTGCTGCGACGGGCCGGAATGACCGCCGGGCCGGGCACGAACCGGCTCACCGTCGGAGACCTCACCATGGACGAGGAAGCCCGGGAGGTCAGGCGCGGCGGGGCCACCGTCGAGCTGTCCCGCACCGAGTTCGAACTCCTCCGATTCCTCATGCGCAACCCCCGCCGGGTCCTGTCCAAGGACCAGATCCTCGACCGGGTGTGGGCCTACGACTTCGGCGGCCGCGCCCACATCGTCGAGCTCTACATCAGCTATCTGCGCAAGAAGATCGACGCCGGACGCACCCCGATGATCCACACCGTGCGCGGCGTCGGCTACGTCCTCAAGCCGGAAGCCCCGTGACACGCCTGCCGCCCCGCACTCTGCGCGGCCAGCTCACTGCCGGACTCGTCGCCCTGCTCGCCGTCGCCTGTCTCGCCGTCGGGATCACCACCGCCCTCGCTCTGCGGGGCTTCCTGATGGGGCGCCTGGACGAGCAGCTCTCCGCGTCCGGCGGCCGGTTCGCGGCCAGCCTGGAACACGAGGCCAAGCCCGACGCCGACAACCGCCCCGACACCCGGGGCCAGGCCGATGCGACCTTCGGCGCCCGCCTCCTGGACAACACCGTCACCCAGGCCGCAGTCGTCGACGACGCCACCGACCGGCCCCTCCATCTCACCCCCGAAGACCACCGCACCCTGGCGGGAATCCCCGTGGACGGAAGCGGGCACAGCATCCGCCTCTCCGGACTGGGCAAGTACCGCGTCACGGCTGTGCGGGGTGACGACCAGGACACCCTGATCACGGGCCTGCCCCTGCACCCGGTGGAAGAGACCGTTCACCGCCTCGAAGCGGTCGAAGCCGTCCTGTTCGGCGCCGCGCTCGTGGCGACCGGCATCGCGGGGGCCGTGTGGGTGCGGATCTCCCTGCGCCCCCTCCAGAAGGTCACCGCCCGTGCGGCGGAGGTCGTCGAACTGCCGCTGGCCAGCGGCGAGGTCGCCATGCCCGGACCGCTCCCCGACACCGACCCCCGTACCGAGGTGGGCCAGGTCGGCACCGCCCTCAACCACATGCTCGGCCACGTCGAAGATGCCCTGACCCGACGCCACGCGAGTGAGGAGAGACTCCGCCACTTCGCCGCCGATGCCAGCCACGAACTGCGTACTCCCGTCGCCAACATCCGCGGCCACGCCGAACTCGCTCTGCGCCACCGCGGCCCCGTCCCCACCGAAGTCCGCCACGCCCTGGAACGTATCGGCAGCGAGTCACAGCGCATGACCCGCCTCGTCGACGACCTGCTCCTCCTCGCCCGCCTGGACGCCGGACGGCCCCTCGAGAAAGAACCGGTCGACCTGACCCTGCTGATCCTGAACGCGACGGACGACGCCCGCGCCGCCGGCCCCGGCCACCACTGGCTCCTCGACCTCCCCGAAGAACCGGTCACCGTCACCGGCGACGCCCACCGCCTCCAACAGGCCATCGGAAACCTCCTCGCCAACGCCCGAATCCACACCCCGCCCGGCACCGACGTGACGATCTCTCTCACTACAGAACAGACCACCGTCTGCGTGGACGTGAGTGACAACGGTCCCGGCATCCCCGACGAACTCCAACCCGAGGTCTTCGGCCGTTTCGTCCGCGCCGACCACGCCCGCTCCCGCAGCACCGGAAGCACCGGACTCGGCCTCGCTATCGTCCACGCCGTCATCACCGCCCACGGCGGAACCGCCACCATCACCAGCCGTCCCGGACACACCACCTTCCGCATCACACTCCCCGGCTGAACTTTTTGCCCTGCCAGCACACGGGTCTGCCAATCGAGCGGTGTAATCGCCACGCAGACGCACTTCAGAGTGGCTGTCTCGTTCGGGAAGTGCCCA
>NZ_ML123050.1:195814-235645 GCF_003846175.1 Streptomyces sp. ADI95-17
CGAGTTGGTGCGTGATAGCGGGTGAAGCGCGTCCGCGCTGATGGATGACATGATCCATCTGTGACGATCAAGGTCAACCGGGCGGTCCTCGCGCATCGGCTCTTCACCGGGATCTCCCGGCGTCATCTGAGCTGTCTGGCACAGGAGTTGGCCCAGCCGTGGCAGGCCACAGTCGAAGGTCGCCGTCATGAAGTACGAGGCGGGGCGAGAAAGCGGGCCGCGGGTGCGGGCGCTCGGCACCAGTTGGTCTTCGTCGACCGGCTGGTGGCCACGCTCATCCACCTGCGGCACGACTTGCCGCACTCTGTGCTGGGGCTGCTGTTCGGTGTCGACCGTTCCACCATCACCCGAGCCGTCGGCGAGATCCGCACCCTCTTGGCCGAGCGGGGCTGCGCGGTCCCCGGCCGGCCCAGCCTGCGTCTGAAGACACTGGCGGACGTATTCGCCTACGCCCAGGCCGAGGGCATCGAGCTCCGCCTGGACGCCACCGAGGTCCAGGTGCGCCGGCCCCTGGCCGGCCGTGGCGGGCGCCGTGCGTTCGTCTCGGGCAAGAGTCGAGTAGCCGAGGGGAATCTCACCTCTCGGCTCTCACAGAACCGTGCGTAACAGTCGCCCGTTACACGGCTCTTGTCGTTCTGGTCATCAGACCGGTACGGCGTCCACAGACAGGCGCCAGTGCGCGAACATGCGGGGGTATCGCCGAGCGATCTCCTGCATCTTCGAGTACGCCCTCTGCTGGGCCGCGAGCCGCTTGTACTTGTTGCGGATCCAACGCACCAAGTAGGTGTTGACGCGCGCCAGGAAGGGGTTCAGCTCCCAGGGCCGGAACCGGCCGTAGTAGTTGATCCAGCCCCCGATCACAGGATTCACCCTGCGCGCGAGCTCGTTGAAGGTCAGATCGGCACGTCGGTGCAGTCGCCAGGACCGCACCTCCCTGCCGATCCTTGTCAGGGCCTCCCTGCTGATCCCCGGCTCGAGCGACAGGAACTGCTGGCCGTGTCGATTCCGGTTCTTCCGGGCGCGGAACGTGTATCCGAGGAAGGTGAACGCCGTGTGCTCGAAGGAGCGCCGGCGGCTGCCGTCCTTGCAGTAGACGATCCGGGTCTTGTCCGGGTGCAGACGCAACCCGACTTCGACCATCCTGTCCGTGAGCGCGGCCAGCACTTCGCGGGCCTGGCGCTCGGTGACGCAGTGCAGCACCGCGTCGTCCGCGTAGCGCTCGAACCAGACGGACGGAAACTCCCGCTCCATCCACATGTCGAACGCGTAGTGCAGGAACAGGTTCGCCAAAACGGGAGAGACCGGCGCCCCTTGAGGCGTTCCGCACCCCCGCTCCACCAGGGAGCCGTCGGGCATGACGAGCGGGGCGGCGAGCCATCTCCGCACGTACAGGTTCACCCAAACGGCATCGGTGTGCGCGGCCACCGCTTTGACCAGCAGGTCCCAGGGCACGCTGTCGAAGAACTTGGCAATGTCGAACTCAACCACCCAGTCCCGCCGCCAGCTACGCTCCCTGCATTTTCCTACCGCATCCAAGGCAGACCGTCCGGGCCGATATCCGTAGCTGTCCGGATGGAAAATGGGCTCCACCCTTCGCATCAGATGCCGAGCCACGACGGTCTGAGCCACCCGGTCGGCAACAGCGGGAATACCGAGCATTCTCGTGCCACCACCATGCGGCTTCGGAATGGCCACCGCTCGCACCGGAGGCGGAAAGTACGAGCCCGAGGACATACGGTTCCAAACCTTGTACAAGTTTCCCTTAAGGTCCTTCTCGAAGTCGTCGATGCTCTGCCCATCCACTCCAGGCGCACCTCTATTGGCCTTGACTTCCTCCCACGCCTCCTTGACTTCCCACTTTGAGATTTCAAACGGCTTTGTCGATGATTTCAACTGGCTCATCGCACTCCTCCCAGACGCTGTCCGGTTGATGTGATCAACTCAGTCACGAACGACCCGGCCCCTTCGCTCCACCCCCATTACAGAGGCTTCATCACTACTACGAGCCGGTCCGCCAGCAGGCACCGCGCCGGTACTCGACCCCTCGCGATGTCTTCCGCTTGGGGCACTCCCTCTCGTCGCCGCTGTGCGGCGGCGGTGTCGGACCTGCCTTCTCCTGTTCCATGTGGAAGCCGCAGACCGGGCTCACGTCGCCTTCATGCCGGACACCACCTGGCCAATAGACGGGCACCCGCCAAGCTCATCCCGAAGTCGCTTCTACACCCCGGTTTTGATGTCGTCTGTTGTTCTTTCGACACGTCAGCAGCGATTCACTTGCGTTCGTCTTCCCGATCCCCACCTGACGCCTCTTACGACGCCTTTTCCTCATCGCTCACCACGACAGTCATTAGCTAACGCAGCATGAGGCGGTTTGAAGCCTCCCCCCGCAGGGCGACTTCGAAGGGCCAAGACCTTCACCTCCCACACAGCACCATGATTGGAAGCTGTCCTACAACCAACTCCTATTCACGCTCAGGACACACAGAAACAGAACACCATGAAGGCCACTGTCATTGCCGACCACCGAGGTCGCACATTATGGGCCGATGCCCTGCGACCTGGACGGATGCATGATGCGACCGCGGCACGCAACGAGGGCATAGCCGTTTGCTTCCAGCACTTCCCCGACGTGGAGGTCCTCCTGGACGACGGCTACCTCGGCCTCAGACGTGATCACCCGGGCCAGGCGATCACACCACCCAGGAAGCCGAACAAGAGCGCACTGCCCGACGTCCACGAACGCTGGGAACGCGACCGACACGGGCACTCATCCGACCGCATCACCGTCGAGCACGCCCTCGCCGACCACAAACGATGGAGACAACTCATCCGCTGGACCCACCGTCGAGACCGGCTGCCCGACACCTACCGCGCCATCGCCAGCCTCGTCTCCGACCGCACCGCCACCACCTGAACGACCACCCGGGACCAGGCCACCACAGCCTCACCCGCTATCACGCACCAACTCGTTAGTCGCCGTCGTGTCGCTGGACGTGCAGCGACTGTACTGAACGTCAGTACCCTTGCGAGAGCCGTCGGCTGTCTACCTGATCTGGGCTGAAGCGTGCACGACGAAGGAGTTGAGGGACGCCCGCGCCTCGACCGACCTAGTCCGCAGTTCTTCGCGGTCTGTTGCACGGTGAAGAGCACCGATCATCCCGATGGTTTGCTCTGCCCGTGCATGCAGGTCGTTATCGGGTACGAGCAAGCGGAGCTGGTGAACGGCCTGGAAGGCCTGGCCGCGGATCCGGAAGGCTTCCGTTCTGGCTGCCACGTGCGCCGGACTGTCGCGTTCCTCGTGCTGGCGGTGCCACCAGTCGTGTTGGCTCCGAATGAATTCGTTTGTCGCAGCAGTGAAGGCGAGGACGGCGCCGCGACACTCGCTCCGGTCTGCCACACGCTTCTGGAACTGGTACCCCAGAAGAGAACCCATGAGCGTTCCCGCGACTGCAATGAAGGTCGTAAGTACCTCGTCCACACCGCTAGTTGACCATGCCTGCTCCAACAACAACAAGGACTGGGATCGCTGTCAAACAACTCGATTGAGAGACAGTAGGCAGCTGGGGCCACGGCGGCCGTCCGGCTGGGTGCTGGTGAAGGCCGGCGGCCGCGGTCCCGGCCGGGGCGGCGTCGTGCATGCCGTCGACTGCGAAGAGGCGCCGGCCGGAGCACCGGTGCTGCCTCTGCCCCGGGCGCTGTACGCAGCCGAGCACCCTGGGATCCGGCTGTGCTCGCTGTGCGGCGCGGCCGCCGAGCTGGACCCCGTCCTCAAGGGCTTCGACCGCGGCTTCGGCGAGCAGTAACCGCCGGTGCCGGGACAGCGTTGAGCACGGCACGCGTGCATGAAAATCCGCGCCCACGGGTACGCGAGCGGGCCCCGGACCGGTGTCCGGGGCCCGCGTGCTGTTCGGGGCGTGTACTGCCGAAGGCCCCACCAACGGTGAGGCTTTCAGAAGGCTGACCCCGGTCTCATGACATAAGCCGCGGGAAGACGCAGTTCGACACCACGGTTTCGGGCACGTTGGGCTGCGCCTTCTGCCTGCAACGCGCTCGGCGCCGAACCCGTGGTGTACGGGGAGGGGTTCGCCGAGCAGGTCCGCACCGTCGCGAAGAAGGGGGTGGACGCGGCGTTCGACGCCGCCGGGAAGGGGTCGCTGTCGGCCCTGGTCGAGCTGACGGGCTCCCCGGAGCGTGTAGTCGCCATCGCCGATCACCGGGCGGCGGAGCACGGTGTGCGCTTTGTCTTCGCTGGTCCCGACGCGATCCGCGAACGTCTGGAGCAGGCGGCCGCGCTGGTCGAGAGCGGTGACCTCGGCCTGTCCGTGGCCCGGACGTCTCGCTGCCCGAGGCGGCCGATGCTCACCGGGAGAGTGCGGGCAGCCGTGTACGCGGCAAGCTGATCATCGTGCCGATCAAGTGATGACCGGCAACGCTCACCCCTGAAACCGGACCCACCGCCTCGGCCCGCCCCTCGGCTCCATTCCCGGCGCCGAGCGACCGACCCCACCGGATATCGTGCAGATATGAAGATCACAGCGCTGGGTCTGGCGGCCGGGGTGGTGTTCGGGACGGCGACGGCGCTCGTCAACGCTCTCTCGTCCCCGTACTCGGAGATCGGGATGCCGTTGACGGGCACGGTCGTGGGCAGGACGGCCAAGGTGCTGAGTCTGCTGTTGGACGCCGGCTGGTCGTGGGCCGCACTGGCGGTGCTGGCGGGCTGGCTGGCCAGGAGCCTTGTCCGAGGCGCGGTTGCGGGGGCGCTGTCCCTGGTGGGGGCGACGGTGGCGTACTACGTCACGGACTCCGCCGTCGCGGACGCCAGTACGGACATGAGCGCCTGGGTGACGGTGGGTGTGCCTTTCGGGCTGGTCCTCGGCGCAATCGGCTCGGCCGTCAGGCGCTCCGGGGCGGTCGGCCTGCTTGCCGCGTTGGTGGTTCCCATGGGGGCGGCGGCGCAGATGATCGTGATGCCACCCAGGCCGCATCTCACCGTGACCCCGTCCATCCTGGTCGCCGAGGTCATCGTCTGGACCGCCGCCGCGCTCGGTGCCGGGTGGGCGGTGCGCCGCTTCTGGACCCAGCGGAACGCGGTCGGGACAGTCTAGCCCGCTGCGACGTCCCGGACGGAACGAAGGCTCGAACGACGGGGTTGCGGGAGGCGCCTGAAGGCAGGTGCCACCGCAGTCACCGCGATCTTCAGCGCCGCCAGGATCGTGACAGCGCGTCGGGCCGGGGAGGCGCTCGCAGAGCGGCGAGGTCGAGGCCCTGGCCGGGGCTGCGACCGTCGGCCGACACACGGCGGTCCGGGGCCGGGCCCTGTCCGTCCCTGAATCCGGCCGGTGGGTCCGCTCGACGAAGCCGTCGAGACGGCGATGGCGGCCTCGACCCCGGCGACTGCGACGACGTGGACCGGGACTGCTGGAGTGGCGTCGACGACGTCACCGCACGAACGACGATGCAACCAATGACGTTGTACGGGAGTGTGGGCCGGTTTCGCCCGGGCTGAGGGCCTTGTCCCGCCGCGAGCCGGCGGGGATCATGACCGCGTGCAACACCGAGAGGAACTCCACGAACTGCTCGTGCGCGCCGGGCTCACGGTCGTCGAGGACGTGCGCCCGGGCAGCCTGTTCCCGCCGGAGGCCGGCTGGCGCATCGCGCGAGGGATCGCGGCACCGGACGGCGCGGCCCGGAAAGCGCTCGACGCCATGTGGTGGCGCCGCCTTGCTGATGCCGACGGTGGGTTTCTGGTTGCCGTCCTCGGGCACCGGATCGGCGGCAACGACTCCTGGTGGACCCGCGTCCGGTACGTCGGCGGCGGTGTGCCGGAGTTGACCGGCAACTTCGGGTTCGTGGCGCTCTCCCTCGACGGGCAGGTGCTGCTGGCGCAGGTGCCCGGCGCCGACGGGCCTCGGGTGACGGCCCTCGACCGACTGCCGGAGCGGCTGGAGGAGACCGCGGCGGCCGCCGGGCGCGAGACGGAGGGAGAGCGCGCCGAGGTGTGGGCGGCGGTGCCCGGCCGACCCGCGTGGCCCCTGCACTGGGCAGAGGGGATCGGGTCCAATTCGGCCGCGCCGGACGACCTGCTCATCCGGCTGCTTGATGTGGCGGAGGGCTTCCTGCACGGCTGCGACCGGCCTGCCGTCCTCGACGCAGCCGTGGCGCACCCCGATCCGCGGGTGCGGTCGAGGCCCGCCGACACCTTCCAGCCCAAGCTCACGTCCGATCAATGGGTACGCCTGGTCCGCGCCGAACCGTCGCCGAGCCGGCGCGTGCTCTGGGCCGAGCATGCCTGCGCCTGGGGCGTCGAACTCCCCGAGGACCTGTACGACGACCTCCTCGTTGGCCCGTTGCGCGCGAAGGCCGCCGAACTCCGCGGGCTCCCCGCCCATTACCTCCCCGGCCTCGCGTCCGACGCCGATCCCCGGGTGCGGGCGACTGCGTGCGCCCGGTGGGAGGACCTCGCCGCGCCGCTGCGGGAGCGGCTGCTGGCCGACACCGACGACGCGGTGCGTACGGCGGCGCTGCTTGGCCACCACGTCGGCGTCCCGATGCCTCACGAGGTCTTCACCGCGCTTCCTGCGCCCCGGCGAGCGCTCGAACAGTTCCTTCTCGAAACCGAGTTGGAGGCGGCGCTGGTCCGGGACGGGGACGCGGAGGTACGCCGGGCGCTGGCCGCCAACCCACGGCTCGGCGCGCACAGTGTCGCCGTCCTGGCGCAGGACCCTTACGACGACATCCGCTCGGTGGTGGCCCTGCGACCTGACCTCACCGAGGAGCAGCGTGCCGCCGTGCGCTTCGACTTCGACCCGACGTCGATGTCGCGCACTGTGCCCTGGGTCGAGAGCCTGCACGGCGACGCCGGCGCGATGCGCCGCCTGGCCGTATCGTCCCATCCACTCATCCGCCGCAGCGTGGCCCGCGCCCGGCATCTTCCATCGGATGTCGTGGAGCGTCTGGCCAGGGACGAGGATCGAACAGTACGTTTGTTCCTCGCCGAGTCGTGCGACGACGCGCCGGCCGAGTTGCTGCTGGAGGTCTGGCGCTGGTGGGACGGCGGCTTCAGCTACCCCGGCCGCCCCCGCAGCCACCCCAACTTCCCCCGCACGGGCCTGCTGCGCTACATCGGCGACCCCGTCGGGCGGATGCGCCGCCTGGCCCTGGACGATCCGGAGTCCACGCCTGCCGACGTCGCGCGTCTCGCCCGTGATCCCGAAGCCGAGGTGCGCTGCCGCGCTGCTGAGGACCCCCGGTTGTCACCGGCCGACGCAGTGCGGCTGCTGAACGACCCGGCGGACTACGTCCGCGGGAACGCCATACGCAATCCGCAGCTGCCGGCCCGCGTCCTTGCCGGGCTGCTGCACGACCGCGCCACGGCATGCGCGGCGGTCACCAACCCGGCGATCCCGATCCCCGTCCTGCATCGCATCCTGGCCGCGGCGGCCGGGGCGGCCTGACGCTGAACTCCGGCACACCCCCGGTGCGTGCTGCCGAGGGTTGGCTTTGTAGGCGAGTTTCAGGTTCCGGCACAGATTTCGGGGAGCCGTCGCGGAGGGTGACGGCGTAGTTCGACTGAGAGGGGTCCAAACCCCGGTTGGTCGACGTGAACGCTCACCTCGTACCCTCCGCATATGACCGATGATCCGTTCCAGTGCCGCTGCGTCCTCTGTCATGGCTACGGCGACCGGGACGACGCGGACCGCATGGATCTGACGATCATCGAGCATGTGCAGCAGCACGGATGGCACGTCGTGATGGTTCCCGAAGACGAGATCGGCCCTGGATTCGCCTACACGATCGGCCTCGCGCACACTCACGGCGGACCTGAACTCGCCATGTTCGGGCTCGATGTACACGCCATGCACCGCATGCTCAACACCCTCGGAGCGAAGTCCGCCGCAGGCGAAGCACTGGCGGACGGCCAGAGCCATCCTGATGTTGTCGACGGTCGTCGAGTCGCGCTCAGGCAGGTTGATCGCGGCTGGTACCGGACCTTCTTCGGACGGGCCATCGGGTTCTACCGGCGGCCACCTCTCCCCGTGCTGCAAGTCGCGTGGCCTGATACCGAAGACCGTTTCCACTGGGATGAGCAGGCCGACGTAAGGCATCGCGAGTCACAGCCTCGGTTGTGGCTGCCTCCGAGCGATCATCCTGTCGGGATCTGGACGGCCGAACTCTGATCTCAAGGGGCTGGAAGGCGTCGATCCAGCCCCCGAGCGATGCACTACTGAAGCAAGATCATCTTACGTAGCGGTTCAAATCCAGCGCGGCCACAGAGCTGTCTCTTGATCTTCTTGATGCGGTTCACGGCGCCCTCCAGGCCAGGGTGAGGCCGGCGGTCACGGCATCGAAGTGTCGGAGCAGGTGGAGTGCGAAGCCGATGAGCTCCCGGCTTCACGCGTCGGGAACACATCGACTACGCGCTGGTCTTCGACGCTGGTCAGCATGGTGGAGCAGGTGTCTCACATGAGTCAGACTCCTCACAATCGATGAGGCGTGTCGCGTCGGATAACCTCTCTCCTTGTCCGACGCGACAAACCGGGCATGGCGAAGGGGCAGGCCCCGTTGCCGGAAGGCGAGGAGACGCCCCGTCATGAACAATCCGGACCAGCTTCCCGACTGCGGCTTCGCGCCCGACGGCCCGCTCGACGTCTAAGCCACGTCGATCACCGCGGTCGACGTGGCGGCAATGGAGACCTTTCTCGCGGCCCGGCTCAGCGAGGCGGACGCCCGCTAACGGCCGACCGCCCCGGAGACCCGCGTCGCCCAGAGCCTCTATGAGACCGCCGGATGCCGGCTCGACCTGCTGAAGGACACCCTCACCGCGTCCCGGCCGGAGACACTGAAAGAGCGGATGGAACTCTGGAACGGCCTCGTCCACTCCCTGGAGCCGCGGCGAGGCACCCCTGGACACGGCGGGAAGCGCTGGCGTCTGATCACCTGGACCGACGAGACGGCTCCCGTCCGCGCCCGGCGTCGCGCCGCTTCGCAGCAGCGGGCTCGGTGAGCACCGCCGTGGCGGCCGTGCCGGTCACGGCCTCGAAACCGGCCGCCTACGGCTCCGCCGGGCCGGAGGGGTGCCGCGGCGCCGGTGGGCACGGCCATGAGCCCTCGGCGCACGGGGGCTCCAGTCCAGACCGTCCGTTTCACAGGTGGTCGCTCATGAAACACCCGGCCGCCCGGACGTCCGCCTGCGGCGATCATGTTTCATGAGTCGTCGCAAACGACTCGATACCCGAAACACTCTCTTAGATGCCATTTCCATCTGAACTACCCGCTTATTAGCGGATTCTTGGAATGTTGGGGTGCGGTGCGGGCGAGGTTGTGGAGGCGGTCGACGCCTGCGGGGCGGGTGGAGTTGCGGATGGAGCGAAAGGCTACGTGCTCCTGTGTCATCCCAGGATGTCCGGTCTCCGCGGTCGTGCGCCTCCGCCGCCATCGCTGTGCGCCTGGGGGCACTCGGTACGCCGCGGTACGCCGCGGTACGCCGGAAGCATGCCGAAGCGACGTCCGTATCCGAGTGATCTATCCGATGCCCGCCGGGAGTTGATCGAGCCGGTCCTGAACGCGTGGCGTTTCAAGCGCCGCGGCAGGGGCCCTGGCTTTCGGCCGGCCGCCCGAGCACGACCTGCGCGACATCATGGACGCGATCTTGTACGTGGACCGCACCGGGGTCCAGTGGCGGTACCTCCCGCACGACTTCCCGCACTGGAACACCGCCTACGGCTACTTCTCCAAATGGGCCGACAAGGGCGTGTTCGCTGAGCTCAACGGCCTGCTCCGAGCGAAGCATCGTCACCGACACGCTCGGCCTTCTCCTCGCCATGACCGGCCTCCTGGCCCGCCGCCTCACCAGTGAGAACACCATCTCCTGGCGCGACTCGAAAAAAGCCACAGAACATCCCATCCCGGGATGAAACAATCGACGACATCCTGCACTGGGATTGGGACAACCAGCCGGGAATGAACGGAGGGTCCTTCGCCTACCTCGCTCCAGGGGAGCACACGAGATACCTCGACGGCCTTGCGACGCCGCACCCGGCAGGCAATCCCCGTCTCTTCTTCGCAACGCGAAGCGGACGACCTCATCAGACAAGGAGCGGCGTCATGAGTACGCAAGGCGACGAGGGCAGTCGCAACCGTCTTCCTCTGCGCATGTCGGACCTGCACGAAGCGTTTCTCGCTCCTCACGGCACACGCGAACGCATCGGCCTTGAAGTCGAGGCAGGTGTGCTCGACGAGACTACCGGTCTCGCCGCTCCTTACGCCGGGCCACACGGCATGGCCGCCCTCCTGCACCAGGTACTACGAGAATGGGGCGGCTCACCGCAATGGGCCGGAGAGGTCCTGACAGGAGTTCACCTGCCGGACGGGACGAAGCTGACACTGGAGCACGGCGGTCAGTTGGAGTACTCTCCCCTCCCGCAGACGACCTCGTCACCCTGGTGACGGCCATGCGCGTCACCAGGGAGGCCCTGGCCACTCTGGCGCAGCAGCACGGGCCGGCCATCGTTCCCGGGGGAAACCTCCCCTTCAATCGAGTCGACACCGCCACCTGGGTGCCCACCGTGCGCGGTGGCGTCATGCGAACGTACTTCGCCGGCCTCGGCCCGGAAGGCGAGGGCGCACCGCACATCATGAAGCTGTCGACCTCGACCCAGACCACGCTGGACTACCTTTCCGAGGACGACCTGGCCTCGAAGCTGCGTGTTCAAGTCGCCGCCTCGCCCGTCGTCGCGGCGCTGCTCGTCAACTCACCGCTGTACGCAGGACACCTCGACGGTGTCCTCTCGCACCGCTGCCGCGACTGGCTCCGCATGGACCCCAGGCGAGTCGGTTCCCCGCGCCCCGCGCTGCGGACCCCGCTCACGGCGAAGGCCCTCACCGACTGGGCGCTGGGCATGCCCATGATCTACCGCCGTGGCCCCAGCGGCTACTGCTTTGCTGGACCGCGGACATTCGCAGACCATCTCCGCGACGGTTTCGACGACGGCACCGCTCCTCATTGGGAGGACTGGCTCTCCCACCTCGACCAGATCTACACCACCGTCCGCGTACGTCAGACTCTGGAGACCCGCGCGCCCGACGGCCCGCCGTACCCGCACGTTCCCGCCGTGCCGGCCCTGTGGACCGGACTGACGTATCACGCGCCTTCGCGTGCGGCTGCCTGGGAGCTTCTCCGGCACTACACACCTGAGGAGAACAACGCGGCGCAACAGGCTCTGCCCACGGCCGGACTGGCCACCCGTCTGGGCGGAGACAGCGTTCGTGACCTGGCCCGTCACCTGCTCGGTCTGGCACGCACGGGCCTGCAGGCCCGCATCCACGCCGGGCTCGAACAACCCAGAGCGCTCGCCTTTCTCGACCCGCTCAACGAGATCCTGGACACGAACGAGACCTTCGCCGAGCAGACCGCCCGTCGCTGGCAGACGACCCACAACAACGACCCCGCCCGCTACATCACGGCTCATCGGATCCCACCCGCCACCTGATGCAGATCTCGTTCGCGGCGGACCGGAACCTGTCGGAACCGAAGGTCGCCCACGGACCAGTTGCAGGGCCGCCCGCGGGTGACCGGCCGCGCTGAGGATGATCCTGTGGAATGGACACCCTGCCAATGGATCTCGACGGTCCAGGGAGGGATGTCCAGGTGGGACGCAAGTCCCCGTATCCGGAGGAGTTCAGGGGGCGGCCGAGGAGCCGGCCCGGCTGCGGGCGGAGAACGACCGGCTGCTCAAGGCCGAGCAGGAATGGCAAGTGGGCAGGGAAGATCGGGACGTCGGCTCCGCCGCTTCCATCTCAGGCCACCCTCCGGTCGGCCAGCGCGGCAACCTCGGTGAAGTACGCGCGGAACAACGGCTCGTCGCCGGGCGGCACCCTGAACGCGGGCGAGGTGCTGTACCAGAAGGCGGCCTGGTCGGTGCCGTAGAGCACGGCGTTCGGATCGCGTACGGTGCCAATGAACAACTGGCCGGGCCGGGCGGGCTTCTTGTAGTACACCAGTGCCCCGAGCCACCGCAGCGGCACCCGGAGCTCGGATCTGCCCATGGTGAACAGTTCGAACACCCCCCGGTCCACGCGCAGATGCAGGTTCTCGTAGTCGAACGTCAACGGCTCCATGGCGGGAAGAAAGCCCGGCTCCCGGGTCACAGCGCGACCACCCCCACCACGGCCGCCGCCACCACGACCAGCACACCCACCACGTTGATGGCCATGTCCCGCTTCCAGGAGCGGCGTTCGGCCTCGACGTCCAGGACGAAGAGGGCCGGGTCGTCGGGGGCGTAGTGGATCGTGAGGTCCAGGCCCCGTGATCCGGCGGGGTCCGGTATTCCGGACTCGCAGTAGGCCGTGACCTCCCTGCCGTCGAGGGTGGTGAAGGTAACGACCGGCATCAGGTTGGTCAGGGTGTGGCCGTCGTTGGAGTCGACGGTGACGCTCTTGAGGACGGCGACGACACGGCCGGGTACAGCGGCCATGGCGGCCAGTTGGTCGATACGGCGGTTCCTGTCGCGGATGTTCCCGGGCAGGTGGTACAGGCCGGAGAGGGCCCAGGGTCCGCAGAAGCCGAGCAGTGCCCACGGCCAGCCCCGGTCGATCGCGGCGACGGCGACCAGACCGGCGTAGACGAGGAAGACCGCGAAAGTCGGCCAGCCGAGTCCGCGCCCGCCTTCGGAGAGGTCGTTGGCGAACCGGAAGGCGTGGGGTCTGCCGCGCGGATAGTGGACCCCGATCTCCCGGCCCGTCCAGGCCACGCTGATCCTCTCGCCGCGCTCACCCTCGTTGGTGACGGTGAACTCCTGCCCGGTGGCCGGGTCCTGGAAGGAGACGACCACAGCTATCCCGTCGCTCGGGGAGCTTCCGTGCCGGGGCTCGTCCACCCGCTCGATCCGCCCCGTTGCCCGGACCGTCCGCTGCGCCCGGGTCATCCCGGCCAGCGACCTCCCGTATCCGACCAGCGCCCACGCGCCGAACACCCCGCACCACAGCGCCTGATACATATGCCAGTCCATGGATCAGCCTCCTACCGAGACGCGCCGTACGACCTTGCCCTGCTCGTCCGCCTCCAGATAGGCGGTGTCTTCGGAGCCGGTCACGGAGACCCTGAGGGCCACCCTGCCGGTGAGGCGGTCGGCGGTGAGCTGCCAGGTGCGCGGGGAGCCGACGCCGAGCGTGGTCGTGGCCTCCTTCACCAGGGCGGGAACTCGGTCGTACGGCAGGGAATCCAGGTCGAGTCGGGAGGCCGCCTGGGTGCCGGTGGGGGCGAGGACGACCGTCAGCAGGCGTTCCTGTACGACGACGGTGAGCGCCCGGTGCTTGTCCTCGCCCTTGGCGAGCACGGCGACGGAACTGCCCAACCTGCCCTGGTCCAGGAAGGATTGGCCAGGGCCGAGGGCCACCGTGCCGGACGCCGACGACACGGTGGTCGTGGACGACGAGGAGGTGCTGGAGGAGGAGACCGACGGCCTCGCGGTGTCGGTGTCGTCCCGGTCGAACAGGTCCGCGCGGAACAACAGGACGACCAGGGCCGCGCCGAGCAGCAGACCGAGGAACCCGACCAGGGTGGCACCGCAGCCTTCCAAGGGGTCGCTCGCCAGGGCCGGTCCGGGTGCCGAGTCGAGGTGGGCCGAGGCGGCCCGTTCCTCCCAGTCCGGTGTCGGTCGTTTGACTATCCTTACCTTCAGCGGCCGGTCCGGCGGGTACTGGACGACCAGGATGCCGCGCGGCCGGTAGTCGGTCAGGTCAGCGAGGTTGATGTCCTGCGTAAACTCGACGCGGTAGGCCGGTGCGTCGTCCGGTGCGACGGTGAGGTCGAACTTCACCGGTATGTCGCTCGTCTCACCCCCGACGGCCTCCAGGCTCTCGATCATCGCGAGGGCCAGGTACGGCGGGATCGCCGCTTCCCGGGCGCGCCTCGGCATGCCGGCGAGGTAGCGGATCAGGACGTAGACCGCGAGCAGGAACGCTCCCCCGGCGATCAGCGGCTCGTTCTCAATGACGATGCCGACGACGATGGCCGCCAGGGACGCCCCCATCACGCCGCCCGTGAGGAACCCCCGGGCGACGGACCTGTTGTGCGTGGGCGGCGGCGCGGCGCTCGTGGCGATCGTCATACGGGCGATTGTGCTGGGCTCAGGTGACGTCCGCCAGACCTCAGTCTGCTCTTCCGGCAGGTAACGGCGCTGAGGTGGTGCTGAACGGCGCTGAGTTCGCCCGGTGTCGGAGTGGCCAGTGCCGGCCGGAGCGCTCGCGGTCGATACGGACCGGTGGCGAACGCGCCCGCCCCAAGTCCCCCTTGCCCGCCCGCGCGTTGGAGTGCGGGCAGCTCGTTCCCCGGGACGGAAGGACGGATCCGTGACGGTCCCGCCCCGGTCCGCGGTCAGCGTCGGCTGTCGCTGGGCGCCAGCAGGCTGGTGACCTCGGCGATCGCCTCTGCCGAGGGATGGAAGTAACGCCGCACAGAGGTCTCGGAGTACAGCCGCCCTGCCGGTCCCATCAGGTGACGAGGTCGTGGACGAGGTGGTCGATGACCCGACGGGTGACGACGGTGTCGTGCCGGGTGGTGGCCATGACGTGAAAGACGTTCGCCCCTTCCGGCTCGGTCCGCCAGCATCCAGCCGTTCTTCCGCTCCTCCAGCGGAGCGAGCAGTCCCCGCATGTACGCGAGCACCGACTCAGGCGGATCAGACCTGGCGAGACGGTGCACGCAACCGCTCGTGCAAAGAACTCAGTTCACCCGCCCCGCCCACGTCCGGGCATCAGCCAGTTCCCCACCCATGAACACACCAACGACTGACCTGCCCAACCATCGCCACAAACACCGTTGCAGTACCAGAACGTCGCCCGAGACGGCTGGGGAGCTGTGCGGGTTCGGATCTGTGTCGGGATGAACGGAGCGCAAGCGGGGTCGCCCAACCGCCGCGTCCCGGCACACTGTTCGAGTGACCTTTCGATTGGTGCCCGGCACCGGGCTCGTCCTACCAGCGAACGCAGGCGTCCTGCGATTCGGCATGACCGAGCATGCGGCACAGTGGACGACGTCGACTCTGGCGGACATCCGCGCCGGCGGGTGGATGTGCGGAGCGCACTGGACCTTCTTCTTCGTTCACTGCGACATCCTGGTCACGGCCTATGCCTGCACGGCTTGTGCCGATCAGCTCCTGGGGCACTTGATCGTCGAGCGGACCGATCGCGTCCCGGACCGGGCCGCCGACGTTCCGGTCGCCTTCGGCGACTTCGACCTCTTCGGCTACCCCATCCATGAACTGACCGAGGTCCTCGACCCGTCGGACCGCAAACTCCTACTGTCCGCAGACGTCAACCCTCAGAGCACGCACTACCTGACCTCCGTACGCCTCGACGCCTGCGAAAGCGACCACCGCCAGGTCGTCAGCTCGGGCTCTGGGTCCGGCGACGGCGCACGATGAACAGCATGCCCGCGCCCGTGGCCACCGCTGCGGCAGCCGCGCCCGTGATCGGCAGCGTCGAGGAGCCGGTTTCTGCCAGGGTGCCGCCGTTCGTCGTGGTCCCGTCGTCGCCGGCCGTCGACGACCCGCCGGCCGAGCCGCCCGAGACATTGGCCGAGCCGCCCGTCGAGCCGGTCGGCTCCCCACCCGTGACGTCCAGCGTGATGTCGGCCTTGTCGTTGGCCTTGCTGGGGTCGAACGGCCGTGCCTCGGTACTCAGGGCCACCTGGCCCTTGGCGTTCGCCACCCGCTTGTCGATCTTCAGCTCGAAGGTGTAGGTCTCTTGGCTGCCCTCGTTCAGCGACCGCATGCCGCAGACGTACGCCTTACCCTTGGCCTGGCAGAACCGGCCGCGCTTGACGACCGACGTTCCGGCGGGAGGCGTGATCATGACGCTGACGGACCGTTCCCCCTGCTTGGTCAGGATCCAGGCAGGCCCGGCGTTGATGAACTTCACCTTCATCTTCACCGTGTCACCGACGCCTCCCTTCAGCACGGCACCCGTCACCTGGTAGTCGGCCGTGTTGACAGAGCTGACGGGCACATTGACAACTCGTGCGGTCCCCTCGCTCCCGGCCTGCCCCTCGACCAGTTTCACCGCCGGCGCGGTTCCCGCCACCGGCTGGGTGCCGTTCTCGTCCGCTCCGGGATCGACGTCCCAGACATTCACTCGCAGCTCGTCGTTGAGCGCGCGGTCCAGTGCCTCGACGCGGAGAGGCCTCTCGGGCGTGTAGACGGTGCCCGGCTCCACCACTTGGTCGAACGCACACACCGCGATCCATCTCTCGGGCATCTCGTCGTAGGACCGAACCTGCTGTGTCCGGCAGTTGGAGGGAACCTCCGCGAAGTCGAGTCCTCGGGTGACGCCGTAGGAGACCCACACCTTCTCGGCCGCCCTGGTGCCCTTGTTCGCCACGGTTGCCGACAGATCGAAGCTGCTCCCGGGTTTCACTCCGTTGACCGGCTCGATGCCTCCGATGACCAACTCGGGTGCGGTCTCATCGCCGAAGGCGGCAGGAGCCGCAGCCAGTGCGATCAGGCCGGCAGCGCTGAGGGTGGCAGCAACGGCACGGGAGGCGCGACGGCTGTGCGGGGGAATCGGCATTGGAGAGATCCTCTGCTGGGACGCGGGAAAACGGGCAGTGACTTCCAGAAGAAAAGTTTCCGGTCACTAGACTCCTGTCGAACTCGAACGGTTGCGCGGCCGGTGCCTCCTCCGCCTTGCGATCGCATCCGCCGGATGCCGTGAGCCCCGGCCCGATGCCGACACCGACCACCAGCGCGAGTCCGGAAGTGCGCTTTCCACCCCCACCCGGAGGCGATCGCCGAGGTCACCAGCCTGCTCGCCTGGCGGCAACCGGCGCTGACCGTCAAGTGCCGGCGAGACGCCGGAGCGAAGCGACCTCAGCGGCACGGGCGGCGTGGAGGGGATCCGCGGTGTCCCCCGCTCGTGGATGCATGGCGAGGCTCGCGGTCGGAGCCAGCGCCGTCGCAGGAGATGCGGCCGAGCACGTAGGGCCGTCACGGTGCCCGTCTCTGCGGCCCGCCCGGAGGCACCACGCCTCAGCGTCCTTCCGGTCCAGTACGCCTGGGCCCGGAAGCGGCCTGGCGGACGGGCTCGCCGTCGCCAAGCAGTACGCCACCGCCCACGGGCACTTCCTCCCCCGACCACCGCGCCCCGGGAGGGCATCCCATCGGGGCGTGGGCGAAGAACTCCCGGGCGGCGGCGCGTAGGGCGCGGGACAACGAGGGGCTGCGCGCGGCCTGCCTCCCCGTGCCCTCGGCGGCCGGGGCGATGTCCCAGGCGCGGCAGGAGGAGCTGGATGCGATCGATCCGGTGTGCCACCCAGCCTGGAACACCGGGTGGCAGCGCTGCTACCGGCTCGCCCAGTTCGCGAGGCCCGAGAGACCGGCTCCGACGACGACCACTTTCCGGGGCGTCTTCAGGCCCTCCAGCCCGTTGTCCAGGGCTTGGCGAAGCTCGGTCTGTGCGGGTTCTGCCATCGATCCATCTCTTCTCAGCTGTGTGACGTGTACGTGGTACGGCGGGCAGGTCAGTGCCGTGTGGTGACCTGTGCGAGGTCTTTTCTGAGGTAGTCGGCGGTGTACGAGCCCCGGGCAGTGGTCAGCTGTGCCGGAGTTCCCTCGAAGACGACGCGGCCACCGTGCCGGCCTGCGCCGGGGCCGAGGTCGATGATCCAGTCGGCATGCTTGATCACGTCCAGGTCGTGCTCGACCACGACAGTGGTGTTGCCGCCGTCGACGAGCCGGTCGAGAAGGGCGAGCAGTGTGTCGACGTCGGCCATATGCAGACCGGTCGTCGGCTCGTCGAAGATGTACAGGCCGCCCGCGTCGTGCAGCCGGCCTGCGAGCTTGAGGCGTTGCCGTTCGCCTCCGGATAGTGTGGACAGCGGCTGCCCGAGGGTGAGGTAGGGAAGTCCGACCTCGCGGAGCGGCGCCAGTCTGTTCAACACTGTGTGTTCGGTGAAGTGGTCGAGCGCCTCCTCGACTGTGAGGTTCAGGGTTTCTACGATGTCGCGGCCGTGCAGGCGATGGTCGAGGACTTCATCCCGGTAGCGCCGACCCCGGCAGACTTCGCAAGTGGTGGTGACGGGATCCAGGAAGGCGAGGTCGTTCTCGATGACGCCGCGACCTTTGCACTCGGGGCAGCCGCCGGTGGAGTTGAAGCTGAACATTCCCGTGTCGACTCCGTTGGCACGGGCGAACAGCTTGCGGATGGTGTCCATGACGTTCACGTGGGTGGCCGGTGTCGAGCGTGGCGAGATGCCGATCGCCGACTGGTCCACGACGACCGCGTCGGGGTGGCGGGCGGCGAGGGCTCCGGAGACCAGGGTGCTCTTGCCCGAACCGGCGACGCCGGTGACTGCGGTGAGGACGCCGGTCGGGATGTCGACGGTGATGTCCTTGAGGTTGTGCAGGGCGGCCCCGGTGACGGTGAAGGCTCCGGTGGGAGTACGCGGTGTCCGGTCGATCCCGGACACGGTGCCCAGGCGGCGCCCGGTGAGGGAGCCGGAGGATCGAAGTTCCTCTGCCGTACCTTCGAAGACGATCTCTCCGCCGTGGGTCCCGGCGCCCGGACCCATGTCGACGACATGGTCGGCGACGGCAATGACCTGCCGGTCATGCTCGACGACCAGGACGGTGTTGCCCTTGTCCCGCAGTTCCATGAGCAGTTCGTTGAGCCGGTGTACGTCGCGGGGGTGCAGTCCGACGCTGGGTTCGTCGAAGATGTACGTCACGTCGGTGAGGCTGCTGCCGAGGTGGCGCACGATCTTCAACCGCCGTCCCTCCCCGCCCGATAGGGTAGACGTCTCGCGGTCCAGGCTGAGGTAGCCGAGACCCACCGCCTCGATGCGGCGCAGTACGGCAAGGGCTGCGGTCGCCACGCGTTTGGCGACGGGGTCGTCGAGGGTGGCGAGCACCTCGACGAGTTCGCTGATCTCCATGGCTGCATAGTCGGCGATGTTGTGCGCGCCGATCCTGGAGCTGCGGGCTGCGGCGTTGAGGCGGGCGCCCCCGCACTCCGGGCAGGGGCCCTCAGTGACGACGCGGGCCACGGCCTCCCGGTCGCGGTCGCTCAGGGTGTGCGCGTCGCGCTTGAGGTAGCGGCGGGTGAAGCGGGTGACCACTCCCTCGTACTCGTTCTTGTAGACGCTGTGCCGGCTACGGCGGTCGACTCGGAACCCGCTGCCGTACAGGAAGAGTTCACGCTCCTGCTCGGTGAAGTGAGCCACTGGTTTGTCGGGATCGAAGAGGCCTGATTCCGCGTACAGTTGCCATTGGGCGGTACCGACCGCAAACGAGGGGAAGGCGATGGCGCCCTCGTTGAGGGTTCGACTCCTGTCAAGCAGCCGGTCCAGGTCCACCGTCGTGACGCGACCCAGCCCTTCGCATTTCTCGCACATGCCGTGTGGGTCGTTGAAGGAGTAGACGTTCGACGGGCCGGCGGAAGGCTTTCCGCTCCGCGAGAAAAGCACCCGCAGAATGGGGTGCACCTCGGTCATGGTAGCGACGGTCGAGCGTGCATTCCCGCCGATGGGCTTCTGATCGACCACGATGGCGGTGGACAGGTTCTCCATCACTTCGGCACGCGGACGCTCGTACCGGGTGAGCCGGTTGCGCACGTACCACGGGAATGTCTCATTGAGCTGGCGTCGGGACTCGACGGCGATCGTAGAGAAGACGACCGAGGACTTTCCGGATCCGGATACACCGGTGAATACAGTGATCTTCCCTTTGGGGATGGTCAGCGAGACGTTCTTGAGGTTGTTCTCCCGGATGCCGCCGAGAACGATGTCGCTGCCGAATCGCGTGTTCATCCCGCCTGCCATGGCCGTCCTCCGCCCGACGCACCGAAGCCGCTTCCACCCACACTACGGCAATTGATTTCCCTCAGGCAACCATAGGCTAACGTTGTTTCGACCTGACCACTGACCCGCACCCCGGAGGTCCTTCCACACGCGGACGCACGAGCACAGCATCGAAACCGCCCTGCCACAGGCTGCCGTCTGGGACTGCTACGCCGACCCGGCCCTGCGGCCCGAGTGGGACAAGGAGGTACGTGAGCTGCCCCTGGACGGGCCTCTGGCCCCTGGCATGCGGGGCACTCTGGAACTGCATGGGCTGCCACCGACGGACCTCACCATGCCCAGCGTCATTCCCGGCAGCGCCCTGACTACCGAGGTGTACATCCCGGACGGGACGCCGCTGAGGTTCACCTACCACCTGGCCGAGATCTCCAGGGGCACCCGCGTCACCCATCGGGCGGAGCTCGACGGCCCCTCGGCAGGCCAGGAGTTCGGCGCCTCGGTCACGGCCCCGGTGCCGGACACGATGCGAGCCCTGATCCACTTCGCCGCGACCCGCGCCCGCTGATACAGGACAGCCGAGCGGTGGCGGACACCGGACCGGCCAGCTCCCCCACCGCCGCCGAAATCATCGGCCAATTGCTCGGCACCCCCGAGACCCGCGTTCGTACTGCTGCGGCGCACCGATCCGGACACCGGAGAACCCGGCCCGGTCGAATTGCTGCTCGGCCTGGTGACCGAGTCCGACCGGATATCCGGCATCCCCCTGCCCGGGAAGGGCGTCACCGGTCCCGGCACCCTGGCGCTCGCCCCCTTCCGGCAGATCCGCGAACGCGGCCTCGAATGCCACGACGACGCGACTCCCCTCCAGGTGCTGGAGGTCGAACGGGCCCACCGGATCGATACGGACGAGCTGCCGGCCGCGCTGCCGGACGCACCGGTCGCCCTGAGCGGCGCGGGTTCCGACCTCGACGACGCGTACGCCGCCGTCGTGGACCGTATTGTGCGCAACGAGGTCGCCCCCGGCACCGGCGCCAACTTCGTGATCCGCCGGGACTCAACCGCCCGGCTGGAAGACTACTCCGATCCGTACTCCGAGGCCGCCGAGACCCGGGCCGAGCTCGCCGGGCGTACTGGGCGCGCTGGGCAGCCCGGACCGGCGCGGGGCGGCGGACGTGCCGGCCGGGCCGCCGGTGCCGCTGTCGTCACCGCGCGTCCTCAAGTGCCTGGCCGCCCGGGGCGAGAACCTCGTCCCCTTCTGACTGAAGCCCGGGGACGGGACGAGGCGGCCGGGCCCGGCGGAGGGCGTCCCGGGGGACGGCGTCCTGGTGATCGACGCCGAGGACGACTTCACCGCCATGCCGGCCCACCTGCTGCCCGCCTTCGGACTACGGACCGCCGTGCACCGGTACGACGACCCCGGTCCGGAGCGCGCGCTCGCCGCGCACCGCGGCCCCGTGGTCCTCGGCCCAGGGCCCGGAAACCCGGACGACACGGGTGACCGCCGCATCGCACGGCTCCGCGGCCTGTCCCGACGACTGCCGGCCGACGCGCGCGCCGGCGGGAACCCGGTCCTTGACATCTGCCTGGGCTTCCAACTGCTTTCTTCCAGACTGGGGTTGACCGTTTCACGCGGCGAGCAGCCCCAACAGAGGACACAACGCACGACCGATGTGCTCGGCAGCCCGGCGACCGTCGGTTTCTACAACTCCTTCTCCGTGCGCGCCGGGGGCGGCCCGGCCGAGGCGCTGCACCGGGCCGGGGTAAAGCTCTGCCGGCGGCCGGGCACGGACGAGGTAATCGCGCCGCGCGGTCCCGGTGTCGCGGGGGCGCAGTTCCACCCTGAGTCCGCCCTCAGCCGCTCCGGGGCCGAACTGTTCCTGGGCCTGATGCGGGACGCGTCCCGTGAGGGGGCGGTGTAGGCGACCACGGGGCACTGCGGCGGCCACCCAGGACGGGGCGGCCGCCACACCCGTCGACAAGCCGGTTACGCTTGCATCATTTCCATCCGGAAACCAAGTAGGGGTGCATCGGACATCACGGCGGCCCCGGCCCACCGTGTCCGCCTCAGAAGGAGCTCACCGATGACGGACACGGACGCTGTCCACGCACAGCTCAGACCGCCCTCCGAGCTGGAGGACGCGCTCTCCCATCTGCAGTGCGTCCTGGTAGCCCGGCGCACCGCGACCAACCCCGAGGGCATCAACTGGCAGCAGTACGACGTCCTGGAGATGCTCCGCATACGCGGTGCGATGAACCCCTCGCGGCTCAGCGAGTCCCTGGGAGTGTCGCGGCAGACCGCGTCCAAAGCGCTGCGCGTCCTGAAGGACCTGGAGCTGATCCAACAGGCGGCGCTCGGTGAGGACAAGCGGGAGCACACCACGTCGCTGACCCCGAAGGGGCACGCCTTCCTGGCCAGTGCCGCACGCAGTCGGCAGGAGAACGTCCAAGCCGCCGTGGAGGTGCTCTCGCCCGGCGAACAGGCCATGTTCACCGAGATGTGCCATAAGGTCGCCGACTCGATCGACGCCCTGCTGCACTGAGGGTCGTCGAGCGAACGGAGGACCTCGCGCGCGGCCCAGTAGCCGCCGATCATCCGGCCGGGGTCAGCCCGCCGTGCCCGGTGGGTCGGTTCCGGCCCGTTGACCATGGGGCCCCGGTAGACCGGCACACTGCCGCCGACGACGACGCATTCGTACGCCTGCGACCGGGGAGCTGCGCGCGGCCGGCCGTCCCGTGCCCTCGGCGGCTGGTGCGATGACCGAGGCGCGGCGGGACGAGCCGGACGCGATCGATCCGGGATGGTGCCCGGCCTGGAACACCGGGTGGCAGCGCTGCTACCGGCTCGCCCAGAACCACGTCCAGGCCTGCGGAACCCTCCCGGAGGCTGCGGGCGACGTCGTCGTGCAGGGCAAGAACCTCGGCCGGTGGGTCACGGCGCGGCGGTTCGGATTGGGAACAGATTCTGCCCGTGCAGCAGTGGATCCTGGAGAGCGCCCTCACGATCACACCGGCCGAGGAGGACGAGCGGCCGGTGAAGCAGACGAAGGAAGCGAAGTGGGCGGCCAACCTGGCAGCAGCACGGCAGTTCCCCGCCCGTGAAGGACACCTGAGAGTCCCTCGGAAGCACGTCGAGCAGTTGGAGACGGAGGGCGCACTGTCGGGCCGTCAGGGCTGTCCGGATCCGCATACCAGTTATCACGCCACGTCAATCGTGCAGCAGGCGAACCGGACCAATCCCGACTACGCAACGCTCCTGTGCGACGAGCATGCCCCAGTCGCTTCTTCCGGACGGCACGGACCCGATGGGAACAGATTCGGCCATCACTTCACTGTCGCACATTCTTTCGGTCGCCATTCTCCGAGCACTCGGAGACTGTCGCGGATCCCGATGGATGCGAGGGGTTCTGCTGGCGACAACCCGACTCCGGGGGATAAGATATCGCGCACTGCTCGCGGTGGCGGTCGGTGAGGTCGGGGGCGGGGGCGGGGGCGGGGGCGAAGGCACCGTGATTGAGCTGCAAAAACACGCACCCCAGGGCGGTCCTGCCCGAGGTCGTGAACGCGCGCTTACTTTTCCTGGCCTGCAGCGCTTACAAAGCACCCCGCGATATCCACGCATGGTCACCACAAAGCGGTCCACTCAACAGCAGCGGGCCCTTTTTTTCTTCCATGACGTTCACGACCGGCGTCCGCGCCCGGGCTCACGAAGTGGACGTGTAGCGAGAAGCGAGTGCTTCGTTTTCACGACAAGAGAAGTGTGGAGTGTGATGCCATGAACCGACTCGGCAGAGACTCGCGCCGATTAGCCTGGAGGCTTGTGGAGCCGCCGGCGCGCATCGCGTTGTCTGTTCTTTTACTGGCAGGCGGCGCCTTGGGAGCGACGGCTGGACCGGCCACCGCTTCGACCGCCGACGGTACGCTGACGGTCGAGGTGCTGCGCGACTTCTTCGGCACCGGCGTGATCAACACGACGATGGACGTGCCGCAGCGGGGCATGAGGGTGGAGATCTCCGACCCCGCTGGGCGGGTTGTCACCGGCGTCACGGATGCCACCGGAAAGGTCGTGGTGTCGCGGTCGACCGTGCTGAGCGGCGGCCAGTACCGCGTCGACGTCAGCATCCCGGCGCCGTACAACGGCTATCTGCGGGCGGCGCCTGCGTCGACGGCGGAGAACCACTTCGACAGCTTCACGTCGTTCGTGGATGTGTCGGGCGGAAAGAACGCCTCGGTGGTGACGGGGGTGTGGGATCCGGCCGACTACGCGCTGCCGGACTCGCGGTACTTCGTGCCGATCCACAACGGCGCCAACGGGACCGACAACCGGGCGTTGGTGGCGTTCGGGACGGAGGCCCGGGGCACGTGTCCCACCGATGTGGCGTGCCCGACCACACTGGCCACGCAGGACCAGGTGGGCACGACGTTCGGGTTGGCCTACGACAAGTACCGGACCCGGCTGTTCCAGAGCGCGTTCGCCCGCCGGTACGCCCCGTACGGGCCGCAGGGCGGGGGCGCGATCTACACGGTGCCGGTCAACGGCTCGGATGCGCCGGAGCTGTTCGCGCGGGTGCCGGACGCCTCGGTGACGCGGCACGACACCACCAACATGATCAAGGATCCCGGGTTCACCGACACGCCGGGCAAGGAGAGCATCGGTGGCCTGGCCCTGTCGGAGGACGGCTCCACGCTGTACGCAGTGAATCTGCGGACCCGCAGCCTGGTGAGCTTCGACGCGACAGGGGCCACCGCCGCGGCGCCCAAGTCGACGGTCCCGATCCCGGATCCGGGGTGCGCGAGCCCCGACGACTGGCGGCCGTTCGGTCTCCAGGTCCACAACAACACGCTGTACGTCGGCGGCGTGTGCAGCGCGGAGAGCACGCAGCAGCGCGCGGACCTGAAAGTCTTCGTCTCCACCTACGACGGCAAGCGGTTCACCACGGTGCTGAGCCACCCGCTCACGGACGAACGCGGCAGCGTCTTCGGTTCCGGCGACAAGGCCACCCACTGGAACCCGTGGAACACCAGCCTGGACACGTGGGACGACAGGAAGACGGGCGGCGTCTTCATCGATCCGCAGCCGGAGTTGGCCTCCCTCGCCTTCGCCCGCGACGGCTCGATGATCCTGGGTTTCCGCGACCGGTTCATGGACGTGCTCAGTTGGGGAGGGCTGGACCCCCGCCCGGGGAACGACACGGCGGAAAATGGCATGTCCGGTGGTGACATCACCATGGTCTGCGCCACCCCCACCGGTGAATACCAGTGGGAAGGCACCGGGAGCTGCCCCAACCACGCCACCCCCGCCAACAATGGCGGCCAGGCCGCCGATGTCGTCGAATACTTCCCGGGCGACTTCTACGCCAACGCGCACCAGGAGACCGCGCTGGGGTCGGTGGCCTATATCCCGCAGCAACAATGGGTCGTCAGCACGGAGTTCGACCCGGTCGTCAACGTCGCGACCTCAGGGACCGGGTACCACAACATCACGACCGGTCAGGGCCCGGGCAACAACCCGACCGCCAACGGGTTCCAGTTCGTCAGCCGCGAACAAGGCGGGTTCGGCAAGGCCGGCGGGCTCGGTGACATCGCGTACGCGGCGGCGAACGCGCCGATCCAGGTCGGCAACGTCGTGTGGTTCGACGGCGACCACAACGGGATTCAGGACCCGGGGCACGTGCTGCTGCCGGGGGCAACGATCAACCTGTTGGACGCGGACGGCAAACAGGTCGCCACGACCAGGACCAATGCCGCCGGCGAGTACTACTTCGGTGGTGTCGGCGCCGCGTACGAGCTCACGCCGGGCGCGAAGTACACGGTGCAGTTCGACGTGTGCACCGCGGACACCAGCCAGGTGCCCGGGCAGCCCCCGGCGCGCGAGCTGAGGTTCACGCTCCCGCGGGCCGGTGCCAGCCGGGCGCACGACTCCAATGTGACCCCGCCGACCACCGGACCGTTGTGCAACGGCTACGCGGCTGTCACGGCGCCGGACAAGCCGGGCGGGGTCGATCACACGATCGACGCCGGGGTGTACATCCCGAAGGAAACGCCAACCCCGACCCCGACGCCAACCCCGACCCCGACGCCGCCCGCGGCCTCCACGCCGCCGTCGTCCGCGCCGCCTGCCAACCACCCGGCTCCGGCCGGTGGAGGCGGGGGTTCGCTGGCGAGCACCGGTACGCCCGGGCTGGCGGAGATGATCGGCATCGTCGGTCTGCTGGTGGGTGCGGGCCTGGTCATCGCGTTCGTGACCCGGAATCGTCGCGCCCGGCAACACTGAACGAACTGCACAACGGTGATCTGCCCGTCCGCGTTCCGGACGGCGCGGACGGGCAGATCGCGTCTCGGCCGGTCCAGGAGGACCGGCCTTGGCGTGGTCTGCCACCGGAGTGCCGAGTGCCGCCGCGAGCCCGCGGCGGCCGGACGGTGTGGTGATCGAAAGGATGAATCGGAGAGTGTCAGCGTCGAACCGCGTGCGGAGCGTGAGAATCCGGCAAGCCCCACCGGGTCGTCCGGCTGACCGGCGCCGATGGCCGCGGTCGCGCCGGGCAGCGGCCGTCATCGGCATCGCGGCCGTCGCGGTGGCCGCGGTGGCCGCGTTCCTGGTCGCCGACGGCGGCTCCGACGCCGGTGGTCCGCGCCCGCTGACGACGGATGAGGCGGGCCAGCTGGCGATCACACGATTCCGTAACTACCAGGCGCAGGGCCGCGCGGTGACGATCACCGTGCCGGGCACTGCCGGCGGGCTGACTGTGACCGGGTCCGTCGACTATCGGCGCAAGGTCGGTTACGGCGTGGTGCACGGCACTGGGCGCGACAGGTCCAGCGACGGGCTGATCCAGTGGACGCCCGCCTCGGTGCACGTCCGCCCGATGACGGACGCCCCGGCGCACGCGCCCGCGTCGCCGCCCCGTTCGGGCTGGTACGACCGTCCGCTGCTGTCGTCCGGCAGCGCGCTGGACACCTCCCTGACCATCGCGCTCGGTCTCGGCGGCGACCGGCCGGACAACGCCGAACTGCTGCCGCAGAATGGCGCCGCCTGGTGGGGGCGGGAGCAGGTGGACGGGCGCTGGGTGGACGTCATGACCGGACCGTCCTCCCCTGACCGCACCGGTACGGCGGGCAACGTGCGCTACTGGATCGGCTCCGACGGCACCATGTACCGGGTCCGCGTCAGCGTGGGTTCGCAGCCGGAGCCGGTAGTCATCGTTTTCGACACCCACAAGTACGTTCCGGTCAAGCCGGTACCCGGAACCACCCCGACCCGGTAGCCGCTGTTCAGGGCGTCTGCACCCGCGCGTACGCGGCAAGCAGGGACGTCGGCGGCAGCCGGATGCCCTCCGTCTTCGGCAGGGCCGGGACGGGCGGGACAGCAGTGGCGTCCGCGGTGGCGGCGTCGGGGAACTGCGGCTGCGGAGCAGGCCCCGCGACCTCGGTGAACGGGATGCCACCGGGTGCCGTCGGCGCCGCCCACGTGCCGGCCGGCGAGGACGACCCGGCCGGAAGTGGGCAGGCCGCAGTCGTCGCGAGCCGGGCGGGCACGGTGGTGCGCAGATCGTTGCCCCGCAGGCAGTTGCCCCGTCCCCGCGTGGTGGTGGGGAACGTCCAGCCGACGTCGACTCCGTTGCCGGTGAACGTGTTGTCCACGATCTGGTTGCCGACCGGAGGTATGTCGGTGGTCGCGGTGATCATCAGCCCGGCGTTGCGGTTGCCGGCGATGCGGTTGCGGATGAACCGGTTGTCGCTGCCGCCGTCGATGCCGGCGCCGATGCCCCACCCGCCGTCGGCCTGCTCCGGGGTGGCCGTCTGCTGGTTGGCGGCGATCAGGTTGCCCGCGATGACGGACCCCTTCTGCGGGAGCAGTTTCTCCTGGTGGTCGGAGTTGGTGGTGAGTCCGACCCGGTTGCCGAGCAGGCGGTTGCCGACCACGTACATGTCCTCACTGGCGTTGGTGCCTTCGTAACCGACCGCGTTGAGTTCGGCGACGTTGTCCCGCACCACGATGTTGCAGGGCTTGCACTGGCCGACATAGATCCCCGAGTCGGCGCTGCCCGACGCGTACGAGTGCTCGATGACACCGTTCTGGGCGGAGAACGCGTAGATGCCGTACAGACCGTTGCGGGTCGCGGTCACGTGGGAGACCAGGAACGACTTCAGGAGGGTGACAGACTCGTCGCCGGTGTCGTAGCCGCCGCTTCCCCCCGGCAGACCGGCGGCCGCCTTCGCCGAACCGGTGACCAGGACCCCGTTCTGCGTGTTGTTCTCCACGGTCAGGTTCTCCACGGCCACCCCGGGCGCCGAGACGACGATGCCGTTCGGCTGCCGCAACCGCCCGTCGATGACGACCTTGTCCCGGGACAAACCGCGAAGAGTGATGCGCGCCGTGTCGATCTTCACCGACTCGTGGTACACGCCCGGTGCGACCAGCACCAGGTCACCGGGCCGAGCCAAGGACACCGCATCCGAAATCGTCGGGGCATCGGCAGGTACTCCGATCGTCACATGCGCACCGGCCGGACGCCGGCCTGCGCCCGATCCGCCATCGCCGCCGCAGCCTGCCACCAGTGTCAGCGTGCCCACTACCGCCGCCAACACGCGAAGAGCTAATCGAGGCATGATCCCAGTCTGGCATGACTCCCAATTCCACGCCAGAATCGTGAGGTTGACCGGCACACGCGATTCGGGTGTGGCACTCTGCACCCCATGCGCCGAGCCGATCACCACCCGTCACGCCGCACGTTCCTCGATGTCACCGGCGCCATGATGGCCGCCGGTCTGATCGCCGGGTGCACATCGGACTCCACCCAGCCAGGCCGGCACGCCCCTACCCCGGGGGCCGTGCCAATGCCGGTTCCGGCGACGGGCCGCCATCAGGCAGGCATCACGCTCCCCCAGCCGGCCCAGCCCAACCTGCTCGCCGTGGTTGCCGACCTCGGTGCCACCGTGGCTCCCGGCCCGCTCCTGGCCGAACTCGGCCAGGCGATCCGCGCACTCACAGCGGGGACCGATACACGGCTGCTGGGCCTGCCGCCAGGCGACCTCACTGTGACCGTCGGCGTGGGCCCCCGGCTGGTACGCACGGCCGGTGCCTCGCTGCCCGGCGCGGCCGACCTCCCGCGATTCTCCCGCGAGCGGATCGCCCCGCAAGCACGCGGCGGTGACCTGCTGATACAGATCTGCGCCAGCGACGCGCTGCTCCTACCGGTCGTCGCCGCCGTGCTTCTGGACCAGGCCGGTGACCGCATCCGCGAACGCTGGCGCCAGTCCGCACGCCGCGGTACGAACGTGTCCGTCGGCAACGGCCTTACCGCGCCCCGCAACCCGCTCGGTTTCATCGATGGCATCGTAGGCCCGCACACGACCGCCGAACAGCAACGCGACCTGTGGCTGGCGGGGCCCCCTGCGGTCGCCGGCGGCACCCTTGCCGTACTGCGGCGTATGGAACTCGACCTGCCGCGGTTCGCCGCCCTGTCCCTAGCCGAACAGGAAGCGGTCTTCGGGCGGCGCCGGGCCAGCGGCGTCCCCCTCTCCGGCGGCACCGCCGCCTCGGGCCCGGAGCTCGGAGCCAAGACACCGGATGGGCGCTACCTCGTCCCCGCGGACGCCCACGCGCGCAGAGCGCACGCCACCGTGGTCGGGGTCGGGCTCATGCTCCGCCGCTCCTACAGCACCGACGAGCCTGCCCCCGGCCTGCTCTTCATCAGCTTCCAGAACGACCTGCGGACCTTCACCGCCACCCTCACCCACATGGACACCTCCGACGCACTGCTGCCCTTCACCACCACAACCGCCAGCGCGACATTCCTGATCCTCCCCGGCTTCGACCGGCAACACCCGCTCGGAGCCCAGCTGTTCGACTGATCACGCTCAACTTGAGGGCGGGGCACCGCAATGCATCACTGCCTGTCGATTTGCATGCGTCGACGCACAGCTGACTGTCCTGGCATCGCCAGTCGCCCGGCCCACAGGGGTTCGTTCTCGGCTACACAACGACCGCGCCGGTGGCCATCGCGGCGGGCGTGGCCGTGTTTGGCGGACACTGCGCGCATTTGCCTGATGGGGAACGCGACCGTGGTCCCACCCAAAACGCGCCGGTGTCCGTGCCGTCGGGTGCGGGTGCCCTGACAGGACGGGGCTCTCAGTTGTCCCCGTGGTCACTCCGCACGTCCTGCGGAGACAGCCCCGCCCCGGGTGCTTCCTGGGTGATGACTGGGTTCGCTCCCCTCCGGACAGCCCCGCACGGCCCTCGCGCATCGCCGATGCCGAGGACTCAAAGACTGCGAGTCGAGGTTGGGGCACCGCGGGGGATGAGGGCCGGGGCGGGGCGTCCTGTTTCTCCTCCCCCGCGGCGGGTCGGGTGTTTCGGTGAACGGGTCAGGGGCGGGTGGTGTGGTCGAGGATGGCGCACATGCGCGGCACCTGGCCGCCCTCGATAGCGGTGCCGGGGTCGTTGGCGAGGAGTCGCGGGATCCCGGAGACGGTGGCGGCCGCGGCCAGGAGGCAGACCTGCTGTGGGGTGAGCCAGTGCGCCGCCTCCTGCACCGCTTAGGTGGGTCCGGCGAGCGTCTCCGTGGTGTCGTCGTCGACGCCGCCCGTGCCATCTCGGTCCACGTCGTCGCAGTCGCCGGGGTCGAAGGGCGTCATCACCTTCTCGACGGCGTCGGCGTACGGGCCGACGATCCACCGGTCGGTCTCGGGGCGGGCAGGGTGCGGACCCAGGCCGCCGCGCGTCGGCCAGCGCCCGCGGCTGCGTCTGCGTCTGCGGCTGCGTCTGCGTCTGCGTCTGCGTCTGCGTCTGCGTCTGCGTCTGCGTCTGCGTCTGCGTCTGCGTCTGCGTCCAGGATCTCGGCCTCGTCCTCCCACGGCTCGCGCGGAGCTTGATCGGCCTGCTCGACGGAGAGACTGAGGATCGCCATGCCCGGCCAACCGCCTTCACCGTCATCGGTCACACCTGCGGTCCCCACTGGAGGCAACCATCCAGCCACCGGGGCAATCCCCTCCGGGGCGAGCGGGGCCTCCAGGCGGTCCAGCCGTTCGTAGAGGGAGCGGACGAGGCGGGCGCGGTTCTGGACACAGCGCACGGTGCCCTCCAGTTTCGCGGACAGCCGGCCTTCCGCCTCGGCCAGGACGATCGGCCGGACTGGTGCCACCAACCGGTTGTGTACATGCGGTGACACACATGCCGTGGAACACCGGCAACGGGGGCAGGGGCGCGCCGGCTCTCTCCCGAGCAGGGGCCCCGGGCTCGGGGCGCGTACTCGGCGGCACCCGGTCATCCGGCTCACCCCGCGTGCAAGGGGCGCATCGACTGCGGGCCGGGACGCAACTCGTCCCGGCCCGAACACTTCGTGATCGGGGGCGTGTTCACTCGCCCCGCCCGCTCCCCCTGTCCGCGGGGACCCGCTAGCTCTGAGGGTGGCCGAGCCAGCGGGTCGCGGCCTGTTGGAACGCCTCAGGATTGGCGTCGGTGTCTGCCCACGCCACGATGCCGTCCGGCCGGATGAACAGTGCGGTCAATCCGAGGTCGTTGCGCACCGGTCCGGCAGCGTACCGGATCCGCCCTTCCCACCCCTTGGCCACGTTCTGCAGCGCGCGGTCGGCGGTGAAGTCGAGGAGCACGCCCTGTCCCCGGCGCAGCAGTTCGCCAAGGCGGGTGCCGTCCGTGAAGCGGAAGTCGGGGGCGGTGCGGCCGACCAGCGGCTGCTCGCTGCCCAGGTCGTAGCGGTGGAACAGCCCCGACGTCTGCTGGTAGACGTGGGTCACCCCGTCGCGAGTGCCCATCAGGTCGAACACCAGTTTGCGCAGCGCGGGGGCGTTGGGCCCTGGCTTCGTGGTCGCCACCTGGGCCCGCGACCAGTTCAGGATCGCGGCACCGACGGGGTGGCGCTCGTCGGTGTAGGTGTCGAGCAGTCCATCAGGCGCGGTGCCGTGCACGGTCGCCGCGAGCTTCCAGCCGAGGTTGACGGCGTCGCCGATGCCAAGGTTGAGGCCCTGACCGCCGAGCGGGGAGTGGATGTGCGCGGCATCCCCGGCGAGCAGCACGCGCCCCTTGCGGTAGCTGGTCACCTGCATCGCACGGTCGGTGAAGCTGGAGGCGAGCTGAACGTCGGTGAGCGTCACGTCGGTGCCGGAGATGCGACGCAGGACCGCCTGCAGATGCTCGCGCGTCAGCGGCTGCGAGCGGTCGAAGGTGCCGTCGTCGAAGTCATTCATGCCCAGGTGGCCTTCGAAGGGCGTGCGCAGATACATGCCGGTCGGTGTCAGGTTGAAGCCAAGCGGCAACTGCTGGGGATCGGCGAAGGTGACCTTGGCGACGTAACCGGTGAACAGCGGCTCGGTGCCGACGAAGTCGAAGCCCATGAGCTCGCGCACCGCGCTGCGCCCGCCGTCGCATCCCACCAGCCAGCGTCCCCGGTATTCCTGGCCGCCGGCGGTGGCTGTGACGCCTTCGTCGTTCTGCGTCACAGCGGTGACGGGAACGCCGCGGATGATCTCCATGCCGAGGGCAGCGGCCCGCTCGGCCACCACTGTCGCGACTGCTTCCAGGCTCGTCATGAAGCCTTCCATCGCCGGGCTGGGCAGCCGGAATGGAAGTGCGGACGCGTCGATGCCGGCCGCGTCCAGGCCCATGCCCGCGAAATGGGACACGTCGCGGGGAGCAGGTGCCTCGCTCGTGTCGGGGTCGGCGCCGACCTCCTTCTCGTCGGCTCCCGAGGCATCCATTATCGCTTCGAGCAGGCCGCGGCGGTAGAACGTTTCGGCGGAGCCGGCGTTCAAGCCTCGCAGGCCGAGCGGGAGTGCCTTCACGGGCGAGGACAGTTCCCGGTCGCGCTCAAGCACCAGGACCGAGCAGCCGGACAGAGCCAGTTCGCCGGCCAGGAACAGGCCGACCGGGCCGCCGCCCGCGATTACTACGTCATGCATGAGAGTTCCTTTCTCAAACGAAACAGGGGCTGCCCGGCCGGATGGTCAGCTCAGGTTGGTGAGGCCGTCGAGGACGACGGCGATGCCGGTGAGGAACTGCTCGCGGTCGTCGTGCTCTCTGATCTGGCCGACGATGGCGTGCATGAACGGGTAGTCCTCGGGGTCGAGTGCCTGCCACGCGGCCGAGGCCGCGTCGAAGAACTCCTCGCGATCCGCATCGGGGGCGATCCCTGAGGTGTCCCCCTCGACGCGGGCGTTCTGGCTGACCGCGCCGAGGATGTAGTGCACGAGCGTCGAGGCCGCGTCGAACCAGCGGGGTTGCGGAACGCCCAGGGCTCCTACCTGCTGGCCGAGCCTTTCGAAGATCCCCACCGTTACCGGGCCGACCGGGTTGCGGATGATCTGGAGGGTCAGCCGCGTGGCGAGCCACTGGTGCTCGGCGATGGCGTCGAACAGAGCCAGCGCGACGGCGCGGATCTCGTCCTCGGGCGAGGCCGCGGCCCGGGCGGGCTTGGTGGCCAGGGCGGCAGTGATGACGGTTTCCGTCGCCGTGTCCAGCAACTCGTTCCGGTTGCCGACGTGGTAGTAGATCGCCCCCGACCCGGTGGCCAGGCGATCGGTCATCGCCCGGACGGTCAGCGCGCTCTCACCACCGGTATCGAGCAGGTCGATCGCGGTGTCGATGATCTGCTCTTGAGAGAGCACCTGGTTACGCCGGTGAGTCCGGCGTGCTCGTGTTGGCATGTGCCAAATATGACTCATTTGGAGCGCTGTGCCAAATTAGAGCAGTGAACTATATTGGAGTATCGTTCTATTTTAGATCAGCGCACCAAATGGGGTGGTGCGGCGCGCCGCCCCTGCTCACGAAGGCGGCATCATGCCCCCGTCACGATCATTGGCGCAGGGCTCGGCGAACTCACGCCGGCCCGCGTCCTGCACATCCACGGCATCCCGGCCGAGGTCTACGAGGCGGAAGCCTCGCCTGCGGCGCGGGCTCAGGGCGGGATGCTCGACATCCACGACTACAACGGGCAGCACGCCCTTCAGGCAGCCCCGATGGCGCAGTTCCGCGCCATCGTCCTGGATGGCCGCCAGGCGATGAGTGTCCTGGGGCAGGACGGCAGCGTCCTGTTCGAGAAGGCCGACGACGGCACCGGCGGTCGGCCGGAAGCGCAGCGCGCGGACCTGCGACAGATACCGCTCGCCGCGCTGCCGCACGACACAGTCCGGCGGGGCCGCAACGCCACCGGCGCCCGCCTCTTGGGCGGCGGCCGGCATGAAGTGACCTTCACCGACGGCAGCAGCGTCACCACGAGGGTGCTCATCGGCGCGGACGGCACCTGATCACGGATACGGCCGCTGCTGTCAAAGGCGATACCCGAGTACGCCGGCACGTCGTTCGTCGAGACCTACCCGTTCAACGCCGACACACAGCACCCGGCTGCCTGTCCTGCGCCCACACTACGCCCTGCCCAAGCGGCACCTGCGGGAGCGGACGCCCGGGGTGACCCTGGTCGGCGACGCCGCCCACCTGCTGGCCCCCAACGGCGAAGGCGCCAACTGGGCCATGTACGAAGGCGCGGAACTGGGCAAGGCCCTCGCCGCCCACCCCGACTTCGCCGGGTCGGCTTGGTCGCCGCTGGAGCCCGCGACTCCTGCCGCCTCTGGTCCCGCCTGCATCCAGGACCAAAGGCAGCAGATGTCCGGTCAGACGGTGGTGGCCACCCAACCGACGGTTTCGGTCGTGTGGGTGCCGTCGCTGCGGACGTTGGCGTTGACGTTGACCTCGTTGAAGCGGATGAGGAATCCGCTGGGGGTGACGTCGTGGAGGCGGATGCCAGGCGTCTCCGTGCCGTTGAACGTCTGGGTCTGGGCCAGCACGATCACCTGGGATCCGCTGGGGAACGGGGTGGGGAAGTTGACGCGGGTGAAAGTGGAGGTGTTTCCCCCGCGTGTCTCGATGGGCTGGTTCGACGAAAGGTTGAGCTTTCCGGTCTGGACCATGGACATGTGTGACTCCTTGCGTCCTTGCGGCTTCGGATTGCCGACGTCTTGGACAGCGGCCGCAGGGGTTCTTCCCTGGGTGGTATTCACCCATTCGCCCGCCACTCCATGGGATGATCGCTAATCAGCCAATGCGAGTGCAATTGACCCAAACACGTACTGGCACCTGCAGGCCCACCTCGACAGCCCGCCGCCCTCACGGCGGGTCCAGGGGCCGTTCCGCGAAGTCATGCTGGGGCGGAGGCTCTCAAGTGGTGATGAGCCGAGGAGCCGAGGCCAACGTCCCGCCGCGGCGCACAGCGGGCGGCGCCGCTGCTCAGTGGGCACCGGCCTGTCCACCGGCCAGCGGTCTACCGGGCGCGGGGCTCCCGATCGGTGCCGCCGTGTGGGGTCAGGCATCTCAGGTGTCGAGCATCCGGGACAGGGCTTCGGCCTCGGCCGGATTCGCGGTGAGGTGGTAGCTGGCCTTCACACTGATCCAGGCGCGGCTGTAGGTGCACCAGTACGACTGCAGTGACGGCTTCCAGCAGCCGGGGGCCGTTGGCGAAAGCATGCCGCTCGGACGTTGCGATGTGCCGGAGCGCCAGGCTTCCTTGAGGGGGACGACGTGGTCGATGTCGACGCGGGAGGCGGAGTCGACGGTGAGGCCGTCGTACTCGGAGCACCAGGTACCGGACACAGCGCGGCACTGATCGTCCTGGACCACGTCCTGACCGTCCCGTTGGAGCACGACCTCGCGGTCGTCGCAGGTGCCGTACTGGGTGATCCAGTGCGGGAACTTCGCCCGGGAGTAACCGGGGATGTCGTCCTCGTCGGCCACGGCCAAGCCCGCCAGGAGCTCACGGGCCTTCACCGCATCCGGCGGTTCGGGGAGTTCGCGGAGGGATGGTGCCAGACGGGCGGGTGCCTGAGGGCGGGAGTGTGGGGGGCCGCGGTGGCGGTGGTGGGGGCCCGAGGCGCTGCAGTCCTTCGCGCCGGCGACACGCCACCTCTCCCTGCTCTCCTACCCGCTCTTCGACGGACCGATGACCGTGAACGAACTGGCGGCCCGGCTGCAGGTCGCGCCGACGGCGGTGAGCCTGCTGGTCGGCGATCTGAGCCGGAAGGGATTCCTTGAACGGCGTGAGGACGAGGCGGACCGACGCCGTCGAATCATTGGCATTCCGGCCGACCAGCAACCCGCGATCACCGCCTGGCTTGCCCCCGGGTGCGGCTGCGTGGCGCAAGGCGTTGGCCCCGCTGACACGGGAATCAGCGACAGCTGTTCGTCGACACGCTGCTCGCGTACGAAGCCGCGGTGGCGGTGCGGATCAAGGCTGAACCGGGCCCACAGTCATCGCCGCCCACGAGCAGCGGATATCCGACGCGTGATCTACTGCATTCACCGGGTAGTCACGGCGACTTCGGTGAAGGGAGCGCCCTCGGTGCGGTCACCAGCCCCGTGCCGTCCACCAGCTCCGCACCGGCCCGAGCGACATCGTTGACGTCGGCCGCGCTGCAGCTGGTCGAGGACGCTGGCCTGCTGGCATCGTTTCAGGCGACGCCAGCAGGCCGTCCAAGAGCCGAACCCCTGCTCCCCCGGCAGGAGTTGCGGGGCTATGTCGTTACAAGACGTAATCGCGGTCGGCGTGCTCCGGCCTGCACGATCACGCGCCTCCTCGATCGCCTCCACCCCCGACTGGTCCAGCAGGAGGAGGTCGCCTGACGCGCCTCACACCGCACGTACATCACGTCGACGGACTCCCGCGGCGGCCCTGGGCTGAGATCCGGGTACGGCTCTTCCAGTCCTCTTCCACGGCACGGCTCAGGCCGCCACGGCGCGCTCGCTGCCCGGCCCGGGGACGTCACGACACGAGGCCGGCCCCCTCCAGCTCGGTCAGCCGCACGGTGCACAGCCCCCCACGCTCGGCCTTCACCTCCGTCACCTTCAGTTGCGTCCCCGGCGCGAGGATGTACTCCTCCTCGCCCGTGAACGCGGAGAACCGCCGGATCCCCACCGCCCGCGCGGGCGTCACCTCGAACAGTGTCCGCCGGCCACGCCCGCCGAGGAACGCGCGGGCCACACCCAGCTCGGACGTGCACGACGACACGCCCCACCACGTCACCGTCCGCCCCAGCGGATACTGGGACCGCAGATCCAGCGCCACACCACGCCACAGCTGCCGCGTCTGCGCCGGCAACGCCTCCATCGCCGAGAACAGCAACCGCAGGTACGGCAGGTACGGCACCACGCGCTCCCGGTCCGACGAGCGCAGCACGGCGTTGATCTCGCGGTAGAAGCCCGACTCGCACGTGTACAGGTAGAGGGCCGAGATCGCGTCGGCCGACAAGGCGCCCACGGCCGTCCCGGACGGCGCGCCCGCAGAAGCCGCCTCCGCGGCCTTCGTCTCCCCGAAACGACTCGACAGATCGATATGCCGATCCAGGTTCGCGAGCACCCGCGAGACCGGTTCGACGGCCTTCCGGAAGTCCATCAGCGGCGTGTCGAACACGCCGGTGACGGGCGGGAGGACGAGGCCCTCGTCCTTGACGCTGGTGAGCCGCTCCAGATACAGCTGGTGCAACTCCATCGTGGACGCGATGAACGCGCCCATCCGCTGCGCGACACCACCGTCCTCCGGCCCGCCGGCCCCACCCGTCCCCTGGTCCCAGCCCTTCCGCGGCAGCCAGTCGACCGGCTCGGACCCCACCGTCGCCAGGGCGTCGTTCACCTGGGCGAAGTGGTCGCCCTCGCAGAACAGATCCCCCTGCGCGGCCGGATTGGCGTGGTCCAGGTGACGGACCTGCACACCCGGGTACTTCTTCTCCAGCCGCTGGACGACCCTCTTCAGACTCCGGGCGTGCGCGCCCCACCAGGCGAACACCACACCCCGGTCGTCCTCCTCCACCGCGTCCTGCTTCGCCCGGAGGATCTCCTCGACGATCTGCTCGACCACAGGGCGCCAGAACGACGTGTGCCGATCGGTCGCCATCGCCCCGTCCGCGCTCGCCGTGAGGGACGCGTTCAGCAGCAGCACACCCTGAGTGAGCATCGCCTGGAACCACTCGGGCGGCTGAACCGTGTCCTCCTTCTTCAGCAAGGCGCGGACATCGGCGATCGGGGTCTTCTTGACGATGCCGTACTTCCACATCGCGGCCGCCTTGATGAGGCAGCGGATGCTGACGACCCGGCCGAACTGGCTGTCCTTCCAGTCGTTGAAGGTGTTGTCGAACATCGCGATGCCGGTCGCGCTCTCCGCCCGCGGATAGGGGTTCTGTCCGAAGACGACCACCTTCCACTTCTCCGGCGGATGCGGCTTCAACGCCTGGAACGTCAGCTCGCGCACGGGAACGACTTCCGGGCTGCGCTTCGGGCCGATGAAGTCGGCGGCTCCTGGCTGCGCCTCGATCACCGGTCCGAGCAGTGGCAGCCACGGCTCGCCGCCATCGGTGAACAGGCCGGCCAGTCCCAGCGGATCTCCGGCCGGGGATCCGGCATCGCCTGCGGCCGTCACATCGACATCACTCACGAGGGTGGAACTCCCAATACTCGAACCGGACGCCTCCACGAGCGCCCCGGCATGCTGAACTGGTGCGGCAGGGTCGTCGCCGGTGTCCGCGCCCTGGGCGGCGCCGGCCTGCGAGGTCTTCGGGTCAGTGACGAAAGGAAGGCCGCTGCGGCACGTTGATCCGGACCCGCCGTGCGGACCCCGCTCCCTCGATGTCGTCGAGCTGCCCCAGTACGGCGGCCCGCAACTCGTCGTAGTCCGCGAAATCATGGTCGTGGAAGAGGGTGTAACCCGTCCACATCAGGTTGGCGCACACCTTCGCAGGCACCTGCCCGGTCTGCGCGCCCATCCCGACGAGGGCCACCGACCGGATACTGCCCGGCTTCGCCCGGTTCTGCAGATGCACCGCCTGGAAGGCGGCCGCGCAGGCCAGGGCCACGTTCATCGTGTCGCTGACGTTCTGCGACGACTGACGCATGGTGGGCGTCGAGATCAGGTACCGGGGCACGTCCGCACCGGACGGGACGCACACCGCGCTGCCCACCGGCAGCCGTCCGCCGAACCGGTCGCGGATCGCCCGCTGCACTCGCACCTGGATGCCCGCACCGAGATACCGCTTGACGACGGCATCGACCCCACCGTCCATCCGGCCACGCTCGTTGGTGGGCGAGACCCAGGCGTCGGCGTCCACATCGAGAAGGGATCCCCGCCTGATCCCGACCTCCGGCGTGTCCGCGAACGCGGACCGCCAAGCTGTCACCACCTCGTCGTTGACGTCGACCAGGACGACGCTCAACGCATGTCTGACACCCACGATTCCACCCCTCTCACCCCGTGATCTCGAACAATCCCGAAGCTACCGTGCGCCACTGACAGCGCCGTTCGACAGGGTTGTTCGAGCAGGGTTGTTCGAGCAGGGGAGCAGGAGAAGCCGGCCCAGGGCGCTCCGACACTGTCGTGAAGTACGGGAGGCGCTCGATGTGTACGCAGGTCTGGCACAGTGCGCGGCCGGTGTCGCCCACGGGGTGCAGGGCTGGTCGGGACGGGCCCCGCATTCACCTCATGCCCGTCTGCGGTCGTGCGTAAGTGGCGGCCGCGGACAGCTGTGCGGTGCTCGCGCAGGTCTGCTCTCCTGACACCGGGTCATGTGTGCTGGTCGTAGCCCCACCGTGACAGGTGAGGTCACCGCCGGCCCGGGGCAGCCCGCGGCCTCAGCCTCATCTCAGCTGCGTCCGGGGCCGGGCCGAGCACGGATGCAGCAGTTCACCGGGCGGTGAACCACCGCGGCTCGTACGGTCGGTCGTGAGTGCCCTGACAGGACGGTGCTCCTGGGATGGCCCCGCGGTCACTTCGCACGTTCCGCAGGGCCACCCCATCCGTCAGGTCAGAGCATCAGACGTGACTGCCGACCACTCTGGCAACGAGGGCCCCCGCCAGTAGGGCGAGGCCCGTCCACGGGACCTTGTTCACACTGACGTGAAACTCGCGGGCCCTGAACTCCACGTCGGGCCGCGGCTCTCCCTTCCTCTTCCCGGACTCGTGGGCTGTCGTGCGCTCACTCATGGAACTCTTCTTTGTCCATGCCGCACGGGTGCCGTGCGGCATGTGACGGCACTGTGGAACAGAGGATGG
>NZ_ML123050.1:236190-277244 GCF_003846175.1 Streptomyces sp. ADI95-17
CACAGGGGTAGCAGCGGCCGGACGAACTCCCACTCGGCCTCCGACAATTCATGGCGACGTAACACCCGACCATGACCCACCAAACAAGATCATTTGAAGACGCTGCCTAGGAGCGTGGATCGGTAACGAGCAATCCGTCGAGGGTTGGTGGTCGGATCTCTGGCGGTCTGGGGTTTGTCGGCGGTGTCGGGGCGGGTGCGGGGTGTGGTTGCAGTGGAGGGTGATGCTGCCGCCTGGGCGCTCAGGCTCGGGCGGCGGCCAGTCCGGGGGTTCCGACCTGGCCGAAGATCTTTCGCAGGTTGTGGCATGCGGTGAGTAGCCGCCATTCTGCGCGGGCGCCTGCTTCGCCGCGTAGCAGGAGCCTGCGGCCGTCTTGGCAGGTCATGATCTGCCCGAAGGCGGGTTCGACGATGGCTTTGCGTTGGGCGTAGGCGGCGCGTCCGGGTTTGGTGTGCAGTTTGCGGGCCATGCGCTCGCGCGCTGTGGCGTCGGCCGGGATGCGTCCGCGCGGGGCGGGGCTGACGCGTTCGTCGGGGCACAGGCGGCCGGTGGCCGTGAAGGTGTCGGTGCCGTGTTCTTCCTTGCGCTCGGCTGCGGCCTGGTGGTTCGCCTCGGAGCAGTAGCCCGCGTCGAGGAGCGCCTGACGTGCGTGGATTCCGGTGTTCGCGGCGGATTGGTCGAGCATGCCGGTGTAGTTGAGTGCGTCGGCGGGGTTGGTCGTGACGTCGGCGGCGGTGATGGTCTGGTGCGCGTCGTCCAACATGGCCTGGGCGTTGTAGGCCTGGACGAACGCGTCGGCCCCGTTCTTCATGATGCGCGATTCGGGGTCGGTGAAGTTGGCCTGCGTCTTGTCCTTCGGCCGCGCGGTTCCGGCCGCCAGGTCGCCGGCTTCGGCCACCGCCTCGGGTTCGTCGGTCCCGGCACGCCTTCGGCGTCGCCGCTCCTTGTCCCCGGCGTGCTTGCGGGCCTTCTCGGTGGCCTCGGCCTCGATCTACGCGCGGGCGGTCTGACACCTGGCCAGGCGCCTTTCCCTGCGGTCGAGTTCGGCGAGCAGGTCTGTGTCCTTGCCGTCGGACCCGAACCGCTCGTCCTCGGCGACATCTAGAGCCTCGGCGTCGGCCAGCAGGCCGGCGGCCGCCGCCTCCAGGCCGGCGATCTCGGCTTCGAGGCGTTCTTCCTTCTCCACCAGCCGGTTGTAGCTCATCGCCTTGTGCTTGGAGGCGTTGGCCTGCAGTTTCGTGCCGTCGAGTGCGACCCGGCCCATCTTGACCATGCCCAGTTGCTGCGCCAGGCACAGCGACTGGGTGAAGACCCCGGCCAGGGCGTCCGGGTGCCGGGCCCTGAACCGGGATATCGACCGGTAGTCCGGCCCCGCCCCTGCGGCCAGATAGCGGAAGGCCACATCATCGGCGCACTTGCGCTCGATCGACCGCGACGAGCGCACTCCGGTGGTGTACCCGTAGATCAGAAGCCGGACCATCAACTGAGCCTCCGTCAACTTGAAACCGCAGGTTAAAGGGCTGGTGTGCCAGTCTTCCGGGGTGCTCACGCTGGTCGTGGGTGGCAGCCTGCGGCGTAGATCGCCTGTCAGCCGATCGGCTCGATAGGTCCCGCGCTCGCCCCATCAAGTATCCAGTACGGCATGTAGTTGCTACTCTGGCAAGTAGATGCCGGAGCGGTAAAGAGGATGCCCCGGCGGTGACGGGAGGGGTGTGTCATGGGTGAACAGGTTGATGCAGCCGCGGCATTGAAGGGGATTGCGGGGATCGAGGCGACCGCGCGGGCGCGAAGCCACTGGTACGTCCGCTACCTGTGGCTATTCGCCGTCTGGCAGCTTGTCCTGGTACCTGCCGTGTTGCTCTGGCACGGGCCGACGGGGGCGCTGGTCAGCGCATCCGCGAACGGCCTCGTGGTCATGGGGCTGTCTCTTTTCGCCACGCGACAGCCTGTGATGCCGCACGGCTACGGCGGCCGGCACCTCAAAGTGATCGGCGTCTGGGCGGCTGCCTACGTCTTGGCCCTCGTGCTTGGCTTCACGGCCTTTGTGGGCAGCGTTGCCTTCGCGGCCGTGGCCGCTCTCGCATGCGCGTTGCCAGCTTCCGCGGCAGCCTGGCGGGAAGCGCGCGCCGTATGATGGCGGAAGCCTCGGCGGGCGCAGGACAGGGTCTTCACCCGCGACACGCACTCGCCCCTCTTCTGGCCTCGGCTGTGCGTCTGTCGATCGTGGCAGCTCTCGCTGCTGTGGAGAAGGCCGAGTTCGCCTACGTGCGGGATCTCGTGGAGATCACTGACTCCGCCTTGTCGAAACAGGTCTCGAGCCTGGAACAAGCAGGGTGGGTGACAGTCGAGAAGGGGCAGGTCGGACGTCGGCCGCGGACCTGGCTGCGTCTGACCGAGGAGGGAACAGGTGCTTACCGGCGCCACCTCGCCGCGCTTACCGCAATTGCGGGCCCACTGCAGTGAAGGGACATGCGCAGGGGGAACGGCTGGTCCCAGGTGGGAGCAGCCGTTCTCAGCCAGCTCGTCGGTTTCTCCACGGTGCTGTCCGGATGCCTCTTACCATCCGGGGATGCTGGATCCCGAACTGCTGGAACGGATCACCGCACGCGGTGCGGAACTGGACGAACTCGAAGAACAGCTGGACAAGCAGTTAGCCGAGGTACGGGCTGAGCGGGACGAACTCGCGGTCGCCGAACGGGTTCTTGAGCGCGTCAGCGAGCAGCTCGCTGACGAACGCGTCTCGGCCGCGCCGGCGCCCGGGCAGGTGGGCGGACGGGCGGTGATGCTGGTCCCGCACCGCGAGCCGGGCGTGGAGGAGACCATGCTCCCGCCGGACTACCAGCGCATTCTCGCCGCCGTTCGGCAGGCCGCCGGACCGGTCATGGCCCGGCAGGTCGGCGACGCGCTGGGGGTGGACGTCAGCGTGCGGGCCAAGCTGGAACCACTACGCAGCAAGCTGGTCAGACTCGTCGATCGCGGCTGGCTGCGGAAACTGCCCGACGGCCGGTTCACCACCCGCCTGTGACTGGGAACACTGTCGCCCGGAGCGGTGCGGCGCGACCGTAACCGGGGTGCCCCCGGCCACCGTTGGAATTGTGTGACGAAAACTAACGAACGCGCCGAGGAAACCTGCCCGCTTGTCTACCAGTGCCATCTGCCACTGTCCACGCGCACCGTCAACCACCTCGCCCACCTGCTGCGCCGCCATCTGAAGGCGATACGGTCCAGGTGGCGGATCCTGCCGCCGGGGAAGATCGCGGTGATCGTCCTGGCCGTGCTGCGTCACGACCAGCGCCTAGCCGACATGGCCGGTGGCAGCAACGTGTCCGAGTCCACGGTCCGCCGTTGGCGGGACGAGCTGATCGGACTGCTCGCCGCCCAGGCGCCGCGCCTGGACCGCGCCCTGATGAAGGTCGCCAAGCAGGGCGGGGAGGCGGTCCTGATCGACGGCACCCTCATCCGCACCCAGCGCCGCACCGGCAGGGCCGACCGACGGAACTACTCCGGCAAACACCGCAGCCATGGCCTGCACTTCCTCGCCCTGACCGACGAGAAGGGCCGTCTGATCTGGATATCCGCCGCCCGGCCCGGCCGCACCCACGACAACACCGCCGCCCGCCACGACCACATCCTGACCCACCTGCGCGCCGCCGGGCTCGGCGCCCTCGCGGACCTCGGCTTCCGCGGCCTGGACAACGACATCCACGACCCCGTGATCGTCACCGGCTACGCCGCCAGCCGCACCCACAAGCTCACCCCAGGCCAGAAGGGCGCCAACCGCGTCCTCGCCGTCGGACGCGCACCGGTCGAGCACGGCTTCGCCCACCTCAAGAACTGGCGGATCCTCACCAAGCTCCGTACCGATCCAGCCCGGGCCACCCGCCTCCTGCGCGCTCTGCTCGTCCTGACGAACCTCGAAATCAACCGCTGACGGATGATCTTCTCCGCAGACCCCCGCCCACGACCAGCACGAGTACCCCGAGGACCGATCACACCAGCCCTTTGACCTGGGACTTCAAATTGGCGGCAACTCACTGCGGGTCATACGGCGGGAACCCGCGCTTCTCGGTGCAGGACGCCAGGATCGGGCCCAGGTCGAGCACCTCGTCGACCAGTTCGGCCACGAATCGGGCCAGATGCCCCTCGGGCAGCTACTCATCCCGTGTCGGCGGCAGCATCAGCATCTGATCGGGGACGAACGCCCGGACGGTCTTCTTCACCGCCACCGTCGGCGCGGTCTCCGGCTTCACCACCGCCGCCGGATCCACCTCGAACAGGCCGTCCCCACCAGACATACCAGGATTCTCCCATATGGAAGATCACGAACAGGAGGCGGCGTCGGGCTCAACTGCCTGACTGACCGCCAATGTCCGCGGCCAGAGCCGCGTAGATGTACTCGCTGCCCCAGCGATCCCCGTCGAGGTCGTTCTCGACCAGGTGCGCCTCCCGGCGCATCCCGAGGCGCTCACAGACCCGCACAGACCCGGTGTTCTCCACATCCAGCCGTGCGTAGAGCCGGTGCACGCCCAGCGTGTCGAAGGCAAACCCGGCCAGCGCCGCGGCCGCTTCGCTCGCGTAGCCGTGCCCCTGGTGCCCTGGGTCGAGAGTCCAGCCGATCTCGGCCTGGGCGGCGCGGGCATCGGCCAGGGCGAGACTCACCTCGCCAAGGACGCCGGGCTCATCGCGTCGGCAGACAGCGAGCGCCAGCTTGTCCCCGTCGGCGCGCCAGGCCGTCTGCGCCGCGCGCTCGGCGGCAACCTGCTCGCTGCGCTCACGCGTGTGCGCCGGCCGGTACAAGTAGCGCGCCACGCTCGGCAGGCTTTGGTAGGCGTACAGGTCGTCGGCGTCGCCGGGAGTGAACAGACGCAGCGACAACCGGGCCGTGGTCAACGGCAGCAGCGAGGTGACGTCCATGCGGACCTCCGGGACGCGGATGTGGATCAAGTTGCGGACTGATTTTCGCATCACGGCTGCCCGGCAGCCACGCCTTTTCAAGAGCAGCGCTCGGCAGCCGCACTTCACCACGAGGCGCGGCATTCCAGGAGTTGTTTACTGACCCACACTCCTAGCCGGGCTCGCCTGAGCACCGAATCCGTGCTGGCCGCAGCCACGGACACCGCCCCTCCTCACCCACCGGCATGTACCGGCAGTCTTCCCCGCCCACGAACGGTTCAGCAGGCCCTCACCAACCCTTTCCCCCGTACGCTTGGCCAAGCGGCTGGGCCGATCCCCTTCGACCGATCTCCCGCGAGATCGCCCGCAACGGCGGCCGGGGGCGTTACCGTGCTGCGTCCGCCGATGCGGCCGCCTACGGGCGCGGGCGCCGGCCCAAGCCAGAGGTTTTTCCTCTGCCGGCGCCTCGGCGAACGCTGCACGCTCGCCGACGCCCTCCGTGGACTCAACCGGACACTTCGGTGGTTCGTACGTCCGGGGTCGGTTCGACGGCGAGGAGCGGGTGCTCGCTGCCGAGCTGGTCGTCCCCCGCAAGGCGGGCTCGGCCGCAGCAAACCCGCCGATGACACCGGGCCGCACACCAGGCTGAACGAGGGGTAGCCGCTCGATGGCAACGCCACGACCGGCTACCTGAGCCGACTCAGGCACCGGAGGTGGCCGACTCCGTACCCTGGCGGCATGCGTATGCGCCCCACTCTGCACTGGACACCTCCCGAGGATCTGCCACCGGGCACCACGGATCCGGGACCGGTCATCGATGCACTGAGCGCCGGCGGTGTGCTGGTGCTCAGCGGGGCGGGCATCTCCACACAGTCGGGCATCCCCGATTACCGGGGCGAGGGCGGCAGCCTCAGCCGACACACCCCGATGACCTACCAGGACTTCACCGCGAGCGCCCAGGCCCGGCGCCGGTACTGGGCGCGCAGCCACCTCGGCTGGCGCGTCTTCGGCCGCGCATTGCCCAACGTCGGGCACCGGGCCGTAGCCGCGTTCGGGCAGCACGGCCTGCTCTCCGGGGTGATCACGCAGAACGTCGACGGCCTGCACCAGGCCGCCGGCAGCGAGGGCGTCGTGGAGCTCCACGGGAGCCTGGGCCGGGTCGTCTGTCTTTCCTGCGGTGCTCTCAGTCTGCGGCCTGAACTGGCCCGGCGGCTGGAGGAGGCCAATGCCGGCTTCGCGCCGGTGGCCGCGGGAATCAACCCGGACGGCGACGCCGACCTCACCGACGAACAGGTGGGAGACTTTCGCGTGGCGCCGTGCACGGTCTGCGGCGGCATCCTTAAACCGGATGTGGTGTTCTTCGGCGAGGCGGTTCCGCCGCAGCGGGTCGAGCACTGTCGCGAGCTGGTCCGTGCGGCGGCCTCCCTGCTCGTCCTGGGTTCCTCGCTGACGGTGATGTCCGGCCTCCGGTTCGTCCGCCAGGCGGCCCGGGCCGGAACACCGGTACTGATCATGAACCGGGACCCGACCCGGGGCGACGCACATGCCCTCACCCGGGTCGCGCTCCCGCTTGGCACGGCTCTGACCACCGTGGCCGACCGACTGGGCATTCCCGTCGACGATCAGACGGTGGCCTGAGCGAGGACATGACGGCGGCGGGGTGACGCCGGAACTCGTCCGCGTCGGCCCATCTCGGCGCCGCGCGGCGGGTAAAGACGCAAGACCCGAGTGCTGTGACCGGGAACGTTCACCGGGTGTATAGGGTGAGCTGGTGTTTTCGGATATAGCCCCGTGGAGCTGTTCGCCGCGATACCAGTGGCGCTTCTCATCCTCAGCGCGCCGTCGATCGTCGCCTACCGCAGGAAGGTGCAGCGTCTGCGGCCAGCCATCGTGGTCAACGTCATCGGCGCCTTCACCGGTCTGTTCTGGTTCGTAGCCCTGTTCATGGCGGTGTCGATGCGCACCCGCGACTCCGACCCGACACCGCCGGCGGACGAACATCTCGCCCCCTGAGTCCTGAGTTCCTGTTTCCGGCCTGCCCAGAAGTAGCCTGCTGAACGTGATGCTCCACGTAGGGCGAGATATGCGTTCATCTCACTGAATGGCATCTTCGGTGCGGGCAAGACCACCACCGCAAAAGAGCTGATCCCGCGTATCCCGGATTCGAGGCTCTTCGATGCCGAGAAGTCGGGGAAATGCTCTGGCATGTACCGGGAGTACCCGAAAGGGACTTTCGGGACTTTCCGCCATGGTGAGGGTTGGTGGAGACGGCGCGACAGGTACTCGACCACGTGGGCGGAACTCTGGTGGTCACGCAGACGATCCTGGTCGAGCAGTACTGGCGGGAAATCCATGACGGTCTGACGGCGGCTGGCATCCCCGTGCATCACTTCTTGCTGGACACCGGCCAGAAAACGCTGGCCGAGCGCATCGAAACTGACACCAAGCCAGAGGGCATTGACGCTCGTCAGTGCGTCTTGACCACTTGGCCGACCATGAGCGAGCCCTGTCCTGGCTCCGTCAGGAGGCCCAGGTGATGAACACCTCGATGATGGGCAGCGGCCCGTCGTGGTCGAGCCATGCAGCCCCGCGGGTCAGCCGTGAGTGCGGCCGGTCCCACGCCCGCGCGGTCGCCTTCCCATAGAGCCGGGTGTCCGTGGCCGTCACGGCCTGCTCGATGCCCCAGGTCGCCGGGTCGCCAGGTAGCCGGGTCGCCGGGTCGCCGGGTCGCCGAAGACGAACTCGCCGCCGTGCTTGGGCAGGCGGCCGCCCTTGGGGTTGGCCAGGCTGAACTCCTTGCGGGAGGGTGCCGGACGCCGCATCACCCGGTCTGAACGGAGCCGGCCGAGGATCTCCAGGGGCAGGTCATCCAGCAGGTGGGCGATGCGCGGGGTGTCGTATCCGGTGTCCAGCACGACCAGGACCTTCGGGTCACCCGGCCGCCACTGGTCGGCGGCGACGAGCCTCTCGACGACCTCGCGAATCTGCACCGTGGTCACCGCGGCGACGTCGGCGCCGGGCTCCAGACGGACAGCGTCCCAGGACGCATTCGTCGGCGTGAAGCACAGGTCGACCTTGTTCTTCTCCGCCCAGCGGCGGATGCGTCAGTTCTTGCCCCGTCTGCTGCGGGCCGGACCCGCAGGCCGGTGTTCATCACCTACCACCGCCCCGTCCCGAGGAAGGTCGCCGGCCCCCGCGACGTGTGCCCGGACACCGGCCTCGCCCGCCTCTCCTACGGCCGGGCCCGCGCCTTACTGGACGAGCACACCGCCGTGCGCGGCCGGACACCGGCTGGGACCTGCACGAGCACCGTCACCCGGCCCTGACCCACCTCGGAGAGCAGGGCACCTCCCTTCTGATACCGAAGGCCAAGTCCCCAACAAGAAGCCGAAGAACGTCCGCCGCTACTTCAAGCCCTCACCCGAGGCGATCTCGAAACTGACCAGCCTGCTCGCCCCCCGGCAAAGCGCGGCGCTGAGTCACCTGTTTGGGCCAAACGCGCGAACTGGGGCCCTTTCAAGTCAACTTGAAGCGGTCTGTTGTCGCCATTTCCCTTCGCAACTCAGACTGTCATCGGCCACTACTGGGGTGGCCCTGGTAAGCCGGACGGAGCGGGTCAATGGCGTTCTTGGACGTGTCGAAGATCGATCGTCGCGTGCGGAATGAGGTGAAACAGCGGGGCTTGTTCCTCGTCTCGCCCGACGAGGACGAAGTGGATGTCTTCGTCTTCGTGTGTACCGACCCGAACCCGAAAGACTGCGGGTTCACCAGGGTGGGGCAGGTGGTCGGGACCGGGACGTCGGGCAATTTCTGCCACCCCTACGTGATGGACGGTGTGGACACGGAGCCGGCGGTTTCGCTCACGATGCTCCGGGGGATCTTCGCGAGCTGGGAAGACGGGATCAAGGCTGTGCTCGTTGCGTACGACGAGTGGCACTGACGTGAACCACGTGTAGGAAGTTGAGGCTTTGCGTTGGGGCGGGATCGTCCGGTGACGGGGGCTCAACTCGGGGGCAATCAAGCGCCGCACCGGTCGGAATCGTCTGAGTCATCGGACTCCGCGTCGGTCCTGTTCACGGTGCCGTCCGTGCTGGTCAACGAGCCGGGACCCGAAGAAGGCCCAGTGCGGCTTTCCCCGGCCGACCGCGCGGTCACCCGTCGTCGGTGGCGTGCCTGTCGCGCATGGGCCGCAGCCCGCCGGGCAGCTCGGGAAGCTGGAAGGAATACCGACCCAGCACGTTGTTGTGGTGGCGCACGAACGGGGACAGCCGGGCGACGTCCTCGTCACGGATCTCGAAGCCGTCCTCGCGGATCTGAGCGACGGCGGCGTCCGTGTACCGGGTGTTGAAGAGGACCAGGGCATCGAGGACGAGGCCGAGGGCACCGATCTGGTCCTCCATACCGTCCTGGCAGCGGTGGTAGAGCTGCCCCGCCCGGCCGTGGAAGACCTTCCGCGCGAGCGCGTTGCGGCCCTCCCGGAGCTTGGCCTGCACCTTGATCTGGCGGCGGTAGTCGGGCTCGTCGGCCAGGCGCAGGATGTGCAGCGTCTTCGCGGCCTGCCAATCGCGGCGGGGCGGGTGGTGGCCGTCTGGAAGACGAAGTCCTCGTCGTCACGGTCGAGTGGTCGGGGACGGTCTCCCGCCCAGCGAGGATCCAGGCAGGCCAGCCCGGTCTTGTTGAACTTGTGGACCACGTCACGGACGGTGTCCTCGTAGGCCTGGACGAGCCGGGCGATGACGGGGACGGAGTTCCCGTCTGCCGAGGCCAGCAGCAGCATCACCCTGCAGAAGCGCACCCGTGCCGTCACTACCCCGTCGCGACTCCTGCCCCTCCTGTTCGGCCAACGTGCGAACCCTGACCGGCTGTACCGTCCTGGGCGCCCTGTCCGAAGAAGGCGCTGCGGGTGCCCACCCCCTGCCAACCGAGGGCCGAGCCGACCGAGACAACCCGGCACGCCCCGCCATCGTCCCCGCCCCGGCGCCCATCGCCCCGGACCTGTCCAGAGCGGACATGCGCATGTCTTTGGCGAAGCTGGCCGAGTGTGAGTTCGAGGCGTCCGGAACGATGTGTCCGTGCATGCTGACGATCAGGTTGGCGAGGCCGCCTTCGCCGGCCATGTGCCAGGCCGGTGGGCGCATGCTCGACATCGAGAGCGAGGCCGACGAGGAACTGATGCGGTTCACCCGTCAGAAGGTGGCCGAGGCCATGAAGTCGGGCATCGACGCACTCGGCAACCGGGCCGTGCCCGTCATCGACAACCTTGTGCACCGCTTCGCCGAGGTGTTCGAGCGCTCCCCTGACACGAAGTTCCGGGAATGGATGGCCAAGCAGTTCGAAGAAGCGCACGATCCCGGGGTGGATCGGTACCGGCGGCTGGTGTGGCTCGTCAACGGCCGGCAGGGGGTGCCGAAGCTGATCCCGGTCTGCCCTTGGTTCGTCCAGGCCCTGCGAAGCAACGGGGACGCGTGGCCATCGCGGTTGAGGCCGTCCCGTGACGCCCGGTCGGACCTCCGGCCGAGCAGGACACTTCTTCCAGGGCCCTGCGGAGCGGGTCAACGCTGTCCGGACCGCGCGGAGCGGGGCGGGGCAATTCGCGTACTCGGCGTGCTATTTCTCGGCACCCCTGCCGTCCGCGCACCCGCCGGCAGGGGTCGACCCACGTGGTCGGCAGAGGCCGGTGATCGGTCACGGACGAAAGTAGACGCCGCAGGACGTCACCGGTTTGCCGTTCGCATCGTCGAGGCAGACCCCGACGTACGAGCCGCCGCCGACGACATCCGCGGGAAGTGTGGCGGGCACCGAAGTCACCGTGTTGCAGTGCGTACTGCTGCTCCTGGCGCCGAGCGGGTTGGCATAGCCGTCGAACACGCTGTACCACGCTCTGCGGCAGCCGACCGACTTCAACGTCCCGGTGAAGTCCACCGACCGGTTGTACCAGGTCAGGGTGCCGGAGATATAACTTCCGGCGCCGTCGGAGACCTTGACCGAGGTGGTGGGGTAGGCCGCTGCCGTGGCCGGAGTCGATGCAACGGCCGGCACGGTCAGCGCCGTGGACATGACCAGGCCCGCTGCGGTGAAGAGTGTGAGAGCGGATCGACGCAACACGACGTATGTCTCCTTCGGCGCGAGTTGCGGGATGACGCCACAAGGCTGCCCGCAGCCCTCGCCCATCAACCCTGACGAAGGCCGGCATTCCGCCGCCGGAGGAGGTATCCCTGTGACCGGCTTCTACAGCCGGTCACGCCCCGATCCATCGGACAGCCCTGACTAGGACTGAGGTCCCAGGCGTACAGGGAGAGCTTTCAGGTGCCAGTTGACGGGGTTGGTGCCGCGTTGCAGGTGTTTCGGGTCGGTGGTGAGCTGCAGGTCGGGGAAACGGCTGAGCAGCGCGGTCAGAGCCACGGCGGTCTCTTCCTGGGCGAGGTGCGCACCCAGACAGCGGTGTGCGCCGTGTCCGAATCCGAGGTGGGACTCCCTGCCACTGCGGGTGCGGCCGAGGTCGAGGCGGTCAGGGTCTGCGAAGGCGGCCGGGTCGCGGTTGGCTGCGGAAACGATCGGGAGGACGGCTTCCCCGGCACGTACGGGGGTGTTGCCGACAGTGGTGTCGCAGGTGGCGTAGCGGGGCAGCGCGCGTACCACAGGGCCGCAGTAGCGCATGAGTTCGTTGACGGCGTGTGGCATGAGGGTGGTGTCTTCGCGCAGCAGGGCTAGCTGGTCGGGGTGAGTGAGGAGCGCTTCGGTGCTGTTGGCGATGAGGTTGACGGTGGTGATGTGTCCGGCGACGACGAGGTTGGTGATGAGGGCGACCAACTCGTCGGTGCTCAGCCGGTCATGGTGATGGGGCGCGACCAATTCGGAGATGAGGTCGTTGCCGGGGTGGTCGGCATGGTGGTCGACGAGGGCGTGGGCGTCCTCGACCATGCCGGCGAGCGCGGCGCCCAGTTCGTCACCGCAGATACCGGCGGTCAGTGTGGCGCTCCGTTCCCGCCAGCGGTCGCGGTCGGTTTCGGGGACGGCGATGAGTTCACAGATGACAGTGATGGGCAACGGACGGGCGAAGTGCTCGACGAGGTCGACGACTCCGTTCTCCGCGTGGCCCGGCAGGCGGTCGAGCAGTTGGCCAGCAATTGCCTCGATCCTGGGGTGCAGTGCGGCCACACGGCCTGGGGAGAACGCGGCGGTCACCAGGCCGCGGATACGTCGGTGATCGGTGCCGTCCGCGTCGAAGATTCCGGCGCGCAGATACTTCTCGTGCCCCGAGTACATACCGCGGGCCTGCCAGGTCTGTTCGGTGCGGTGAGCCACCGGTGCGCCGGGGACGGTCGCGGCGTCAATGGTGAAGCGGGAGTCGCTCATGACCGTACGGATGTCCTCGTGGCGGGTGGCCACCCACATCAAATCGACACCTTGCACACGCCCCCGCACCATCCGCTCCCCTTCACGGACGGGCGCGTAGGCGGCGAACGGATCACGAACCAGCTCTTCATCGGCCAGGTCCAGTGGTTCTCCGTCGGTCTCGGTGGTGCCATGGTTCTCAGCAGTCACGTCGAAGCCTCCATAGCAGGTGATCGTTCAGTGACGGCATCATGTGCAAGGACCGCCCTCCGTATCCCTCCAAGGGCACCAATCCCTCGAACGAATGCTTGCGATGGTGCGGGGATCGACGGCTTCGCCGGGGGCGCCTTCTCGCCGCAGTGCTGTGCTGTGCTTCTACGAGCGACTTCTCCGGCTCACCATGTCGGGCGGCGGGGTCCGGATCCCGGCCCCGCGTCGGGGGCGTGCCGGCCGAGCTGTTGCACACAGGCATCCCGCGCCGCAGCGGAGAGCAGGTCGCGCGAGCGGGTGAAAAGCCGGTGCAGGGCGGCACCGTGGCGGTCGGCGAGGCCGGCGTTGTGCGCCAGCACGTCGAGTTCGTTGGCGGCAGTGATCTCCAGGAAGGCGCGCACGTCCGGTTCGGGTGGGGTGTACTCACGGCCGGTGAAGCGGTCACGGAAGACCACCGGTCGCCCGTTCGCCAATCGCGGATACACGACGCTGCGGTCACAGCTCGCGTAGAGGTGAACCAGCGCCTCGGCCCGTTCGCCGATCAGGTCGGCGAGGAGTGCGCGCTCGGTGGTGTCCACCAGGGCTTGGTCGAACCCGTCGGTTCCGTATGCCCCGTGGCACAGTCCTGCGGCCTGCAGGTCCGGATCGGCGCCCCACGCGCCCAGCAGGCGTGCGACGCGGATCAGGTGGTCCAGGAGAGTTCCGCCGGGGTGGGGCGTCTCGCCGGCACCCCGGGCACGCAGGAACTTCTCGGCTGCGGGCCACACCGCCGCAGGGCCGCAAACGCTTTTCGGGTCGCCGCCGTCGGACGGGCCGGTCGGCCGCATCAGGCCACCTGGTTCGCCTGATGAGCCACTTCGGCAACCAGCCGGGCCGTGGCCGGGGTCTCGATCCCGTGGGCGGCTCCGGCGCGGAGGACTGCCCCGCCGATGGCATCGAGTTCGAACGGGCGTCCAGCCTCGACGTCGCGCTGCATCGAGGACTTCATCGTGTGCGGGGCACGGTCGAAGAACGAGAGCACGGTGTCGGTCGTCACTGGTGCCCCGGCGGCCTGTGCCACCGAGGTGATTTCGTCGAGCACGGCGAGCAGTTCCGGGCGCCGATCGCTGCGGACGGTTCCGACGTCGCTCCGGTGCCGGGTGGTCAGCAGGGCGAACGGGGCAAGGAAGGCGAGCTTGTCCCAGAGCATCGCGGTCTCGTCGGTGCGCAGGGTCACGCCGAGGCCTGCGTGCCGCAAATGGTCCGCGAAGTCGTCGAACGGCGCTGCCAGTTCGAGGTTGGCGAAAGGGCTGGAGTGGATGACGCACCCCGGTGAGGTGCGGGTGGCCTCGACCCTGATCGTGCCCGCGACGACCCTGGCCGAGGGGTAGCGCCTGCGCAGCAGGGCGATGTGGTCGAGGCCGTTGAGCAGCGGGATCACGATCGCGTCGCCGAGGACAGAGGACGGGACGCGGTCGAGCGCTTGGTGCAGTGCGGTCTGCTTGACCGTCACGAAGACGGCGTCCACCGGCTCTCGCAACTGAGTGTCGGCCTCCACCGCTGCGGTGAAGTCCCCGTACTGGGCACTTTCGATGCGCAGGCCGTCCTGGCTCAGTACCGCGGCGGTGTCCTGGCCGGCCAGGCAGACGACGCGGTGACCGTCACGGGCGAGCAGCGCGCCGATCAGGCCCCCGACCCCGCCGGGTCCAAGGATGGCCACCGTCGATTTGCTTGTAGTCACGTGCGCTCCTGTCGTTCCTGGGTGAGTGCGGCGGGGCGGAGGGCCGCCGGTCGGCACTACTGGTGGACCACGGGTCGGCACCCGCCGTGCGTTCACCGCCTCCGGATCGGGTGAAAGCAGCGGGCGGGTTGCCGCCCTGGGCCCTGCAACGATGATCAAGCATCTCGGAAACCCAAGTCAATCCAGGCGTTTGCTGGAAAGACCCAAGCGATACCTTGGGTCGCATGACTCTTGACGATCTCCGTGTCTTCACCGCGGTCTGCCGGACCAGCTCACTGAGTGCGGCTGCCCGCGACCTGTCCTGCACGCAGTCTGCGGTCAGTCAGCATGTGAAGCGGCTTGAGCGGGAGCTGGGTCTGAGCCTGCTCGAACGGCACACGCGCGGGGTGGTGCCGACTCCCGCCGGGCGCGTGCTGTACGCGGCGGTCACCGAGGGCCTCGGCTGCATCGACCACGCACTGCGTCGGCTCGAAGAAGTGGCACGGGCGGAAGGCGGATCGGTGCGGGTCACGACAGGGGCCACGACCGTCCGGCACTTCATGTCCGCGGCCGTTGTCGACTTCCGACGGCGCTTTCCCCAGGCCAGCATCGAATTCCAGACCGAAACCTCCAGTCGGGGCTGCTTCGACGCGCTCACTGCCGGCGGCGTCGACCTCGCCTGGATCACCCTGGGGCCCGCGACTCGCACCATTGAGCAGCGCCCTGTTGTCGAGCTTCCCTGGTCGCTTGCCGTCTCGGCAGCCGATCCTCTGGCGGCCAAGGCCTTCCTGGAACCGGCTGACCTGCAGGACGCCCGGCTCATCGGACTCCCGGAGAACTCGACCTCCCGCCAGCAGCTTGGCACCTGGCTTGCCGAATCCGGGATCCGGCCGGTGTTTGACACCAGCGTCGCAGATTGGGACACCGCGATCCTTCTGGCCGAGCTGGGACTGGGCCACGCCGTCGTCCCGGCCCTGCCGGCCTGGAGCGGCCCCGGACACCCGGACCTGCGGCTGATTCCCATCCCCGCACTCCCTGCCCTCACAGCGGGCTGGGCGGTGCGCCGCTGGGACGCCCTCGCCCCGCTGGCCCGAGCGTTCGCCGAGACCGTCGCGCACCACTGCGGCACGCAGGCCGTCATGGGATAGACACCGGCTGAGGGTCGCGTCCGCGTCCAACCCTCAGTGGTGATCAGCCGCTCGATGCGCCAGGGTGCTCCATCGTTCGGCGGGCATGGACGCCGCCTCGTCCAGAAGTCGGTCCAGGCTGGTACGCAGGTCGGCGACGAGTTCGGCGCCACTGCGCCCGGCGCCTTCGTGCAGCACGCGGTCCAGCGTGACAGCGTCGGCGCGAGGGCCGGGCTGGGTTGCCGGTGCGGGCGAGGGTCAGCAGCCAGCGGTAGACGTCGGCGCTGCGGGCGAGGTGGGTGACGACGTGGCCGCGGCTCCAGCCGGTCAGCGACGGCGAGTACGCCGAGGAGGGCCTGGCGGACGGAGACGGGACGGCGGCGCTGAGCAGGGCGGCGGCCGGGGTGCTGGAGGCCGAGCGGGTGACCGAGCTGGAACAGCTCGGGATGGTGTGGTCCGAGCAGGAAGCGGCCTGGGCGGACGGGATCGCCGTCGCCAACCAGATACTTACTGTGATCGGGGTGCAAGTCGCTCGGCTTGGCTGAATAAGTGCGCAGGGCGCAAGGCCCGTCCGTACGGATGAGCCCTGCATGAGGCTCTCGTGGGACTGGGTCGGGTCAGAGCACGGCGACGTAGAACGCGGTGGCTGCGCCACCGGCGTCGGCGTTGCGGGTGGCCACCTGGACACCCTTCCCGTCAGCGCCGCCGCCTGCGATGGCGCGGAGGGGGTAGCCGAAACCGTCACGGCTGGGCGTAGGGCGAGTCCGCGCGAGTCCGTGCTCCGCCGCATCTGACGGATACCTGCCAAGTCGGGGATCCGCCAGGGCAGAACGGTCGACACGCAGGTTGCCTCCGCGAAAACTCTTCGCAGTACCCGGCACCACCCATCACCGGGTGCGCGGAGGAGAGTCATCCATGACCAGATTATCCGCGAGGCACAGAGCCCGGCTGCTGGCAGCGGGGCTGTCGCTCGTACTTCTGCCGGCAGGGCAGGCCGTCGCAGCAGGGGCGTTGGGGACGGCGGGGGCGGGCACCGACCGTGCCACGTCACCCGTGCACACACCGAGCACCGCGAGAACCGTCACCCTGATCACCGGTGACCAGGTGACCGTGACCGACCTCGGCGCGGGCCGGAAGTCGGTCTCCGTGGAGCGTCCCGACGGCGCGACCGGAGCGGTTCGCAGCGAGATGTCCGACGGCCGGATCACCGTCGTGCCCGACGAGGCCCGGCCCTACCTCCAGGCGGGCGTTCTCGACGCCGAACTCTTCGACGTCACCGCTCTGATCGAGCAGGGGCTCGGTGACCCGTCGTCCGACGGCCTCCCGCTCATCGTGACGTACACGAAGAACGCCCGCAGCACGACGCCCCGCGGAGCCCGCCAGGTCCGTGGTCTGCCCAGCTTGGGCGGTGCGGCCCTGGAGGCGTCGAAGTCCGGGGAGTTCTGGCGCACGGTCGCACCGGACATCACGTCCGGAGCGCGCAGCGCGACTTCGGGTCGTGTGCGTCTGTCGGGCGGCGTCGAAAGGATCTGGCTTGACGCACGCGTCGACGCCGCGATGGAGTCCAGCAACTCCCAGATCGGCACCCCCGCTGCCTGGGAGGCCGGGCTGACCGGCAAGGGTGTCAAGGTCGCCGTCCTCGACACGGGCGTGGACCTGACCCACCCCGATCTCAAGGACCGGGTGAGCGAGACCAGGAGCTTCATCGACGGGCAGGAGGTCGCCGACCGGAACGGACACGGCACGCATGTCTCGTCCACGGTCGGTGGCAGCGGCGCGGCGTCCGACGGCAAGGAGAAGGGCGTCGCGCCCGGCGCCACTCTCGCCGTCGGCAAGGTTCTCAACAACCAGGGGTCCGGCACCGAATCGCAGATCATCGCCGGCATGGAGTGGGCAGCCAAGGACGTCCACGCCAAGATCATCTCCATGAGCCTCGGATCGTCACAGGGCAGTGACGGCACCGACCCGATGGCCCAGTCGGTGAACACCCTCTCCAAGGACACGGGCACCCTGTTCGTGATCGCGGCCGGCAACGCATACTCCCCCGGCACCATCGGCTCCCCCGGCGCAGCCGACTCCGCACTGACGATCGGCGCGGTCGACTCCGCCGACCGGCGTGCCCCCTTCTCCAGCCAGGGCCCACGCTTCGGCGACAACGCGCTGAAACCCGACCTGTCCGCGCCGGGCGTGGACATCCTCGCGGCCCGTTCCCAGCTGGTGAGCGGCAGCGGCCCGTACACATCGAAGAGCGGTACGTCCATGGCCACCCCGCACGTCGCGGGCGTGGCGGCGCTGCTCGCCGAGAAGCACCCCGACTGGAGCGGACAGCAGCTCAAGGACGGGCTGATGAGCACTTCCAAGCAGATCAGCGGCACGTCGTACGAGGTGGGTGCGGGCCGCGTGGACGTCCCGTCCGCGATCGCCGCGCAGATCACCGCGACCGGCAGCGCCGACCTCGGCTTCTTCAGCTGGCCCTACGAGGCGAACAAGCCGGTCACGAAGACGCTGACCTACACCAACGCCTCCGACCGTCCGGTCACCCTGGCGCTGACCGCCGAGGGCGCTCCCGCCGGCGTGGTCACCCTCGCGGATGCCACCCTCACCGTGCCCGCACACGGCACCGCGCAGACCACGGTCACCGGTGACGGGACCTCCGCGCCCGTCGGCGCGACCTCCGGCCGGATCGTCGCCAAGAACGGTGACACGGTGGTGGCGCACACGGCCTTCGGCCTGACCAAGGAGAACGAGCGCTACACCCTCACCGTCCACGTCAAGGACCGCGACGGTGCCGCATCCGCCGCGTACCTGACCGTAAAGCAGCTGGCCATGGACGTGGATCCCATCCCTGCCGCGGTCGATGACTCCGGCACGCTCAAGCTGCGTCTGCAGCCCGGCATGTACGCCCTGTCCAGCTTCCTCGACGTGCGCGGCAGCAGGGGCAAGGACTCGCTCGGTCTCGGTCTGCTCACCGAGCCCGAGGTCACCATGGACCGGGACCGCGAAGTCACCCTCGACGGGACGAAGTTGCGGGAGATCCGGACCGAGGTGGACCAGCGGACCGAGACCCGTCAGCTGATTATGAAGTTCAACCGGTCCGCGAACGGCGCGTCCTTCGCGCCGGCCGTGCAGGTCCCGCCGAAGTACGACAGCATCTTCGCCGCACCGACCCGCAAGCCCGCCACGGGCACCTTCGAGTACCGGACCGTCTGGCGGCTCGGCAAGCCGCAACTCGATGTCGAAGCAGGCGGCAAGCGGCTCGGCGAGACGGCCGTGCAGTATGGGTCGGACATGTTCACCGGGCAGAAGCGGATGGCCCTGGTGGACGCGGGCGCCGGATCCACCGCCGACTACACCGGCAAGGACGTGGCGGGCAGAGCGGTCGTCGTGTGTCGCACCGACGCGATCACGACCGTCGAGTTGGCCCAGAACGCACGGGATGCGGGCGCCAGGGCTCTGTTCGTCACCGACGAGGCTCCCGGACGGCTGATGGCCGACTTCAGCGCGGCCGACGGGGAGACTCGTCCCCTGTACAGCGCGACGGTGAACGCGCAGGACGGGGCGCGACTGATCGAGGCCGCTCGGCTCGGCCGGGGCGTGGAACTGACCGGCACCGAGTTCACGCCTTATGTCTACGACCTCAGCAAGGGGTACTCGGGGGCGATCCCCGCTGATCTGACGTACCGGCCGGGCAAGAGGGAACTGGCCGTGGTCAACAACAAGTTCCACGCGCCGAAGGCCGCCGACGGCGGCGAGTTCCGCTACTCGATCACCGACAGCTTCCCCTACGGCATGGGATTCCAGGAGAAGATCAAGTTCCCCGCGGAGCGCACCGACTACGTCAGCGCAGGCCCCGACCAGGGCTGGCACGAGTCCATGTCCAGCGGCCCGGGTGCCCTGGAGGAGCGCAGCGGCATCGTGCACTACCGCGGCGGCACACGCTCCGGGACCGACTGGTTCAAGCCGGTCCTGCACCCGTGGCTGGGTACCGGTCTCGGCTGGGGCCAGCGTCGCGCGGGCAACGACCTGGAGTTCAACACGCCGGGCTGGGGCGACTCGGGACCGGACCACACCGGCTTCGGCGAAGTGTTCAACCAGAAGTCGCTGACCCAGTTCACCGAGGTGTACGTGGACGGGGTGCAGGTCGACCGGAAGAAGAGCTCGGGGGTGCACGCCTGGCGCGTCAAGCCGACCGAGCAGGACTTCAAGGTGGTCACCGACACCACGATGGACCCGGACGTCTGGCGGCTCTCCACGAAGGGCCACTCCGAATGGACCTTCAAGTCGTCCGCCACGCCGGCCGACCGGTGGACATATCTGCCGATGCTCAACCTCGGGTTCGACATCGACACCGACCTGCACGGTGATGTGCGAGCCGGAAAGCGCCTGGATCTCGGGATCTTCTCCGAATACGTCAAGGGCGCTTCGGACACCGGGAGGATCACCGGCTCCACTCTGGAGGTCTCCTTCGACGACGGCGCGACGTGGACATCCGTCGGACTCGACGGCGTACGGGGCAAGTCCGCTGCCTGGACCGGCTCCGTGCGGGTGCCGGACGACACGCAGTACATCTCCGTGCGGGCGTCGGCCGCCGACAACAAGGGCGGCTCGGTCGAGCAGGAGATCATCCGTGCGGTAGGCGTGCGGAAGTAACCGGCCGGGTGGGAGCCACGCAGTCGGCGGCGCGGCTCCCACCTGCCGTGTGCGCGGTGCAAAGGCCGCACCCTGCACGTAGTGCTGCTCATGGCACGCCCGGGCGGGCCGAGCGCCGTGCCCGGATTCTGGACACCGCTGTCGAGCACTTCGCGCAGTGGGTTCGTGGGTTCCATGCCTCGTCGCTCGCTCGGATCGCAAAGGACGTAGGGATCACGCAGGGCGGGGAGCGGCTCTTCGTGCGCGAGCCGCAGTCCGCCGTCGAGACCTTTCAGACGCTGCTCGGCCTCGCGGCGTACAACGCCGAGCGGCCTGGCCGCGACAAGATGGTCAACGCGCTGGTGGGTGAGGCGGGCGAGCGGGGCCACCCCGCGCACGACTTCTTCGTCGGCCGCTAACGCAGAGTCGTCGAGGCGATCGGCAGGGGCTTCGGGACGCCGTCGAGCGTGGTGAGGTCAGGCCCGACACCGGGCCGGAGGCGCCGGCCGCGGAGATCGCGGCGGTGATGGACGGGCTGCAGCTGCAGTGGGCGCTCGCCCCGGAGACGTACGCCATGGTGGGGCGGCTGCGGGGCTGCTTCGACCGGTTGCTGCGGTCGGTGACGGTGGACGGGGCGGGGCTGCCGGAACGGTCCGGTGGCGAGGCGGGCCGGTCGGAGAGCCGACCGGCCTGCCTCGCCGTCCGGGTCAGCCCAGCCAGATCTCGCGGACCGGGCCCAGAGGGTCGGACTCGGCGTGCGGTTCGGCGTCCCAGATCATCGTGGAGCGCTGTGAGGTGGTGTAGCGCGGCCAGCCGGCACCCGGGTCGAGATCGGTCACGAAGGCGACCCAGGCGGAGTGCATGACGTCGGTCAGGCGCTGCGGCGGGTTCTCGCCCAGAGCTGCGGTGACACCTTCGGCGTCGGCGGGCAGGCCGAAGGCGAAGGGCAGGTCGAGGCAGTGGCTTGCCAGGCCCGCGTAGGTCCCGGCGGTGGACGTGTAATTGAACTGGTAGAGCCAGGTGGGGAGTTGGCGGGCGGCGCGGGCCTCGGCGATGGCGAGGGAGGGGGCACGGAAGGTGGTGTCGGTGGCCGCCTGGCCGAGGAGGGCGCCCGGGGTGTCCTTGTTGAGGTCGAGGAAGCGCTGGGTGCGGTCCGGGTCCAGGCCCATGGCGGCGAGCGCGGCGCGCAGTGTCTCCTCGCCGCCGTCCGGGGCGGGCATGAGGTTGAACTCGTGGGAGGTGAAACCGAGCATCAGCGGGGTGCCGGTGCCCGCGTCGCCGGTGGTGAGAGCGTCCATCACCGGGACGGGGATCAGATCGCCGTCGGCGAAGGGGGCGAGGGCGACCAGCGGCAGCGACTGGCGCTCGGGACCGGGCGCGTTCAACGCGTCCATGAGGGCGAGGTGCCCGTCGTCGGACTTGTCGCGGAGCGCGGCGGCGGTCGCCGGGACCCCGGTCCGCTCGGTGAACAGGCGGGAGACGGTCAGCGCCATGTCACGTCCCTGCGGCTGCATCACCGCTCCGGACACCGAGATCGCGCCCCGGAACAGGCCCTGCGCGGCAGGCGTCGCGAGCAGTGTCTGGACTGCGCCGCCGCCCGCCGACTGACCCGCGACGGTCACCTTGGACGGGTCGCCGCCGAAGGCCGCGATGTTGTCACGCACCCGCTGAAGGGCCGCGATCCAGTCGAGCACCCCACGGTTGTCGGGCGCGTCCGCCAGGTGCAGGAAGCCCTCGATGCCCAGCCGGTAACCGAGCGAGATCACGATCACGCCGTCCCGGTTGAAGGCCGCCCCGTCGTACCAGGGGCTGGCTGCCGAACCGGCCACGTAACCACCGCCGTGGATCCACACCAGGACCGGGAGGCCGCTCCCGGCAGGGGAGGCGACGTCCGGGGTGAACACATTCAGGTTGAGGATCGATTCGCCCGGAACGGTCGGCTCGGGAATGGTCGTGACCTCTCCGAACGGACGGCGCTGAGCGGTCGGCCCGTACGCCGTCGCGTCCATCACCTCGGTCCACGGCTCGGGCGGAACCGGAGCCGCGAACCGCAGCTCACCGACCGGCGGCGCGGCGTACGGGATGCCGAGGAAACGCATCCCGCTCTCGCGGCGCTCGCCGCGCACGGGGCCGCTGCTGGTCAGGACGGTGGGGCTGGTGGTCATCAGGGGTGACTCCTGCTCTGCGGGTGGAGGTCGGGCATCCGGGTACCCAAAGCGTCGCAGAGGCCCAGATCGGCCCCGAAGGGGGAAACCGGATCGGCCGTGTCGTGGGGCACGTCGGACCGGGACGCCTCGACCGCGGCCATCGAGCGCGGCAGCTCGTACGGCAGTCGGCCCACTGCCCTGGCCCGTCCGGACGCCACATCGAGCAGCGCCTCGTCGCTCGCGCCGAAGTCGACGATCAGCGCCGCCGCCCGCTCGGCGGTCTCCGGGATGGCGGCAGGCCGCTCCAGGTTGAGACAGACGACGGGCGGTACGGCGTCGAGGAGGTCCAGGACTCGCTTCGGCTCCTCCTCTGTGAAGTCCAGGCGCCCGGAGTGGAAGAGCTGTTCGAACTTGCTCTCCCGGAACTCGTACGGGGTGAACGGGCGCAGCATCGCGAGGTCCGCGTCCGCGGGGGCGTCCACCAACTCGCCGAACCGGGCCGCGACCCGCGTGTCGAGACCTTCGACGTACGGCTTCGGATGTTTGTCGGCCGCAGAAGCCCCACAGCAGTTCCAGGGCACTCCGCCGATCTCGTCGTCCGCGACCGAGGCCAGCGGCCGGCCTGACCCGTCACGGGACATGTCCGCCACGCAAAGCACCAGATCAGAACCCATGACGAGCCACCGAACCATCCATGAGCCAGTGCTTGGGCCTGTTCTCCACGGGCTGTCCGACGAGGGTGCAGGTGGCCCAGGGCTGGCGGATGGTGATGCCGCGGATCCGACGGACACGGCGAATTCGTCGCCGCTCATCCGGGCCGCGATTGCCTGGCGGCTCGCGGTCCTGCGGGCGACGCGTCGGCCGATGATCTGGATGACGGCGTCGCCCGCAGCGTGCCGTAGGTGTCGTTGAGAGCCTTGAAGCCGATCCTGTCCGGCAGCAGGACATGCAGGGTGTCACGGCGGCGGGTGCGCAGAAGACGTTCGCTGTGCGCGATGAGTCCGCCGTTTCCGAGGACGCCGCTCGGCTCCCTGTCGGGTCGGTCACGGCTGGGTGGATCACTTGCTTCGGAGCGGGCGGGCAGGGTTTCGTTGTCGCGGGCCGAGGCTGCGGTGGAGCATGAGCCGGCCGTGTACCCGCTCGACCGTGGCTGTGGGGTCGCTGCTGCTGTCCGGCAGTGGGGGGCGGTGTCGGGTCGTCTGTCTGCCGGATCCTGTTCTTGTGGCCAACGTGCGGTGGCCAGCGGGTACCGCCGCCCTCGCAACGGCAGTCCTGAAGGTCTGGAAGCGGTTGCGAGGAAGCGGCATCAGGCGGTCGGCGTCGTCGGTACGGTCAGCGTGGACAGCAGCGCCAGGTCGGCCTGCTCAAGGCTGTCCAGCACGGCGATCCGGTCGGCCTCGGCGATCGGCACAGTGGAGGGGACGGCCAGCACCGAGCAGCCGGCCGCGCGCGCGGAGGCGACACCGGTCGGAGTGTCCTCGACGGCCACGCAGACCGCGGGGTCCAATCCGAGTCGATCGGCGGCGGCCAGGTAGGGGGCTGGGTCGGGCTTGGTGCGCTCGGTGTCCTCGGCGGCGAGAGTGACGGTGAACCAGTGATCGCCGAGTCTGGCGAGGACCAGGTCCACTACGCGGCGAGGTGAGGCCGAGACCAGCGCGGTGGGCACGGCGGCGTCGCCCAGTTCGGCGAGCAGCGCCAGTGCGCCGGGCCGGGGGACGACCTCGGCGGCGACCTTGCTGCTGAACGTGTCGCTGAGGATCTCGGCCAGGGCGTTCGCGGTGAAGCTGGTCCGGGTGATGCGGCACAGGTGGGCGGCGGTGTGTTCGACAGCGCGGCCGAGCACCTCGGGCAGGTCCTCCTCGGTGAGGGTGTGGCCGAGACGGGCGGCGAGATCGGTCGTGGTCCGGAGCCAGAGACGCTCGGTGTCGACCAGCGTGCCGTCCATGTCGAACAGGACAGCGGCAGGGGGTACGGGCACGGCAGTCCTACCTTCTTCGATCACGGCTTGATTGATCACTCGTGAGGCCGGTGGCTCCGGGGTTCCGTTCCCGGAGAGCCTCGGTCAGTCACGCTTCCTGGGCCTCAGCCGGAGCGTGAGGATCTGGAACGGGCGCAGTGCCAGGTGCACTCTTTGGCCGTCCGCTTGTACGACGTCCGTGTTCCCGCGGGGGTCGGGTTCGCGCTCCAGCAGATCGGTCTCGGCGGCGGAGGCCAGAGGGAATCCGGCGGTCAGGACGGTTCGGGCGCGTCCCCCGAATGCCTCGTAGAGGCGTACGACGACGTCGCCGGAGCGATCGTCGGCGAGTTTGACCACTTCGATGACAACAGTCTCGTTGTCCGCGGTGACGAGCGGCTCGACCTCGGCCGAGCCGAGGAGGCTGCGCTCGGGCTGATTGAAGGCGTAGCCCTCGCGGACGGCGTCGGCGATGTCGGCGCCGATGACGAACCCGTATCGCAAATGGTGATGGCCCTGGTCGGCATCAGGGTCGGGGAAGCGGGGAGCGCGGAGCAGGGAGAGCCGGACGGTGGTGGTGGTGGTGCCGCCGTCTGCGCGGACGTCCCGGGTGACCTCGTGCCCGTAGGTCGAGTCGTTGACCACAGCCGCGCCCCACCCCCGTTCGCCGAGGTGCAGGAAGCGGTGGGCGCAGATCTCGAACTTGGCGGCGTCCCAGCTGGTGTTGGCGTGGGTGGGGCGCCGGACGTGTCCGAAGGGGATCTCCGCGCTGGAGTGGTCGGCCCGCACGTCGAGCGGGAAGGATGCCTTGAGGAGCTTCTCCTTCTCGTGCCAGTCGATCTCGGTGTCGATGTCCAGACGTCGCGAGCCTTCGGACAGGGAGACCAGCTGTTCGATGCGGGAGTCACCGAAGGTCCGCACGATCCGGACACCGGCTTCCTCCGCCTCGACCGAGTCGGCGTCGAGGAGGTTGTGAACGGTGTTGCGGTAGAAGGCGTCGATGTCCCAGGCGTCGTACTCGTTGGGGAAGTCCTGGTGCAGCTGGAGGAGGTTGGCGGCGGCACCAGGGGCGAGCGCTTCGCGTTCGGCCGCGATGTCGTACGCCGAGGTAACCAGGCCCTGGGCACCGATACGGATGCGGACCAGGCCGTTGTCCAGCGCGAAACCGTCCCCGCAGGGGACCGGGACGACAGGTCGGCCCGACGGCCGGGTGCGGAGCGTGGCGCCGAGGGCGGGGACACCGTCGCGGGCGAACGGAGCGGCGTTGAAGACCACGGGCAGATCGCCTTCGCCGGCCAGGGCACGCTGGGCGGCGTCAGTGATCGCGCGCAGATCGGCGGTGACGGCGGCGTAGGTCTGCTCCGCCTCCCGGTGAACCCAGGCGATGGAGGAGCCGGGCAGGATGTCGTGGAACTGGTGCAGCAGGACCGTCTTCCACAGCCGGTCCAGGGCCTGGTACGGGTACGCGAATCCGGTGCGCAAGGTGGCGGTCGCCGACCACAGCTCGGCCTCTCGCAGCAGGTGCTCGCTGCGCCGGTTGCCCTGCTTGGTCCTCAGTTGGCTGGTCAGTGTGCCGCGGTGGAACTCCAGGTACAGCTCCCCCTGCCACACCGGCGCGTCGGGGTATTCGGCGTGTGCCCGCTCGAAGAAGTCCGCGGGGCTCTCGATGACGACCCTGGCCGAGCCCTCCAGGTCGACGAGACGCTCGGCCCGGGCCAGCATCTCCCGGGTGGGGCCACCGCCGCCGTCTCCGTAGCCGAACGGGAGCAGCGAGCTGTTGGCTGCTTCCTTGTCCTGGAAGTTGCCGACGGCATGGGCGAGTTCGGCGCCGGTGATCTCGGCGTTGTAGGTGTCGACCGGCGGGAAGTGGCTGAAGATCCTGGTGCCGTCGATGCCCTCCCACCAGAAGGTGTGGTGCGGGAACTTGTTGGTGGTGTTCCAGGAGATCTTCTGGGTGAGGAACCACCGGATTCCTGCCAGTTTCATCAGCTGCGGCATGGCCGCGTTGTACCCGAAGGTGTCGGGCAGCCACATCTCCTCGGTCTCGACGCCGAACTCGTCGAGGTAGAAGCGCTTCCCATGGATCAGCTGCCGGACGAGGGCCTCACCGCCGGTGATGTTGGTGTCGGGTTCCACCCACAGGCTGCCGACAGGCAGGAACTGCCCCTTCTCCGCCTTCTCCTGGACCCGGCCGTAGACCTCGGGGCGGTGCTCCTTGAGCCAGGCCAGCTGCTGGGCCTGGGACATGGCGAACAGGAAGCCCTGGTGTTCGTCCATGAGGTGGGTGACGTTGGAGAGCGTCCTGGCGACCTTGCGGATGGTCTCGCGCAGCGGCCACAGCCAGGCGGTGTCGATGTGGGCGTGTCCGATGGCGGACATGCGGTGGGCGCTGGCGGCCGCGGGAGCGGCGAACGCCGGGCGCAGCACCTCGCGGGCGGCGGTGGCGCTGTCCGCGATGTTCTGCAGGTCGACTGCGTCCAGGGCCCGCTCGATGGTGTGCAGGAGCTGCCAGCGGCGCGGGTCTGCCTCGGGCAGTTCGCGCATGAGCTCCCCGAGGACGTCCAGGTCCTGGGCGAGTTCCCATACCTGTGCGTCGAAGACCGCCAGCTCCAGTCGGAGCAGCTGGTACAGGGGGGCGCTCTCGGAGCCGGCTCCTGTCATCCAGGAGGGCTGTTCCCCGGTCCGGGACGGGATGTGGTCATCGTTCAGGTTGGGGTTGGCGGCGGCCTCGACGTAGTAGGTGAACTCCTCGCCGCCGGCCGCCGGGTCGGCGACCGGGATGTAGGCGTTGCGGGGGTTGAGGGCCTTTACCACGCTGCCGTCCGCCCGGTAGACCAGGCCCTCGGCGGAGAAGCCTGCGCCGGTGACGTTGAAGCCGAGGTCGATGACCGCCTCGACCGACAGGCCTGCCCACTCCTGCGGAACTCTGCCGCTGATCCTGAACCAGCTCGTGGACCAGGGCGGACCCCACCGGTGACCGAGCGTCACGGGTTCGTACGGTGCGGCCAGGCCGTCGGCCACGGGGACCGGCTCGCCCTGCACGCTCCAGATCGCGATCTCGACCGGGACGGTACGGGCGTGGGCCGCAGGCCGGATGCGCTGGTTCAGCACCCGGTCGAGCCGCTGCTCGGTGAGGCGTCGCTTGCTGTGCATGGAATCCTCTGCAGTCGGTGGAGGACGGTGATCTTCTTGCGGTCGGCTCGCCGACAGGAGCGGTGTGGGAACAGGGGCGTCAGACCGTCCACCACACCGTGGCGTTCGCGTCCAGCTCGAAGCTCGCGCCGTGGGAGCCGTTGGTGGGGCCGATCGGGGAGCCGACGAGCAGCAGATGTCCGGGGGCGGGGATGCGTACCGCCTCATCGGTGATGTTCATCGTGCAGACGAAGCCCTGGCGCTGGAGGTTCATGTGGGCGTGGCCGGTCGGTCCGACTGGCTGAGGTGTGATGTCCGGTGTCACGGACGTCAGTCCTCGACGGGGCCCAGATCGGGAGTACCCCGCAGTTCCACCGTGCGGGTGGTGGCGCCGTGCAGTTCGAGGACCGTGATCTCGTTCCGGCCGGCGTTCAGGATCGGCGCGGGGACGTAGAGAGTGGTCTGCGGTCCTCGGGACCAGTACCGGCCGAGTGCGAAGCCGTTGATCCAGACGTGGCCCTTGGTCCAGCCGTCCAGGGCGATCCAGCCGTCGGCCGGCTGGCCGATGTCCAGGTGCCCGCGGTGGAACGTGGGGCCGACCGGGGGCGAGGCGTGCTCGAACGCGGTGAAGGACAGCCGGTCCAGATCGTCGAGAGGCAGCGGCCGGCTGTACCAGCTCTCCGGCGCCAGTGCGTTGACGGAGACCTCGCCGAGCAGCCCCTTGCGGTCGTGCATGCCCCGCCCGTAGTTCACCCTGCCCTGGTTCTCCACCAGCACGGCCAGTTGTGCACCGCGCCGGGGGGTGTGGAAGGCGAGGGCGTGCTCATGGTTCTCGCGTTCCAGGACGCCGACCGGCTGGCCGTCGACGAAGACCTGGGCGCGGTCGTGTACCTGGGCGATGCGGAGGACGGTCGGCCCGGCCGACGGGAGCTCCGTCTCGTACAGGATGAATCCGAAGGACTGGCCGAGCTGTTCCATGGCCTGGGGGCGGTCGGCGTGCACCGCGCTGCCGAGCCGCTCGCACTGGTCCAGGAGGTCGGCGCATGCGGTGAGTTCCACGGCGGCCGGGGCAAGCTTGGGTGCGGGGGCGGGTACCGGCTCCTCGGGGACGGGCGCGTGCCGGGCGATGACCTCGCGGAAGGCGGCGTATTTGGGGGCGGGATCGCCGGCCTCGTCCAGAGGCGCGTCGTAGTCGTACGACGTGACGGTGGCTCGGTAGGTGCCCTTGTCGTTGGCACCGTTGGTGAATCCGAAGTTGGTGCCGCCGTGGAACATGTAGATGTTGACCGAGGCGCCGGCCGTGAGCAGCCGGTCGAGGTCCGCCGCGGCGTCGGCCGTGCTGCGGGTGACATGGGTGCCGCCCCAGCGGTCGAACCAGCCGATCCAGAACTCGCTGCACATCAGCGGTCCGGACGGCTGATGCGTGCGCAGGGCGGCGAGCCCGGCGTCCACCCGGCTGCCGAGATTGACGGTGCGCAGGACGCCGTCGAGGCCGCCGCGCTCCAGGTCGGAGGGCTGGTCGCAGGTAAACAGCGGTACGTCGACTCCCTGCCGGTGCAGCAGCTCCGCCAGATCCTCCAGGTAGCCGGAGTCGTCGCCGTACGCACCGTATTCGTTCTCCAGTTGCACGGCGAGGATCGGGCCGCCACGAGTGGAGAGGTAAGGAAGGACGGGCGGCAGCAGGGCAGCGAGGTAGTCGTCCACCGCCTTCAAGTAGCGCGGGTCGCGGCTGCGCAGTTCGATGTCCTCGTCGGCGAGCAGCCAGGAGGGCAGGCCGCCGCCCTCCCACTCGGCGCAGATGTACGGGCCGGGGCGGAGCAGTACGTGCAGGTCTTCGGCGGCGGCCAGATCGAGGAACCGGGGAAGATCGAGACCTGCGTCCAGCCGGAACTCACCCGGATGGGGCGAGTGGACATTCCATGGGACGTAGGTCTCGACCGTGTTCAGTCCCATCAGGCGCGCCTTGCGAAGCCGGTCGGCCCACTGTTCCGGATGGATCCGGAAGTAGTGCAGCCCGCCGGAGATGATCCGCAGCGGTCGGTCGTCGAGACGGAAGCCGTCTGAGGCAACCTCGAGTCGTGGCATGGCCGTGGTCTCCTCGATGATGGAACTGATGGAGGTGGGTCAGTTCAGCGGACGGCAGAGCAGTGCGTCGGGGACTCCGCCGTGGTTCCACTTCCAGGTGAAGGCGACGCCGGCGACGTACTCGTTGTCGGCGCACTGACCCTTGTAGTAGCCGGGAGCCCAGTCGCTTTCGACCGAGCCGCCGGTGGCCGGGCGGTTGTCGCCCTGGTCGAACCAGACGTTGCGGCCGTTCAGCGGCAGCGGTGCGGCGGACGGCGCACAGAGCAGGCCGGCCATGGAGTTGCCGTTGGCGCTGTAGCCGACGGCGAAGGTGTTGTCGGGGCACTGGAGTTTGTTGTAGCCCGAGGCCCAGTCGCCGTGGGTGACGTAGCGCTCGTCATGGACGGCCACCCAGTCACCGGCTCCCTTGGCGGGCTGGCCCGCGTCGGTGCACAGGCCGCGCTTGTCGCTGCGGCCGAGGCCGGTCAGACGCTGGCTGTCGGGGCAGTTGCCCTTGCGGTGGCCGGGGCTCCAGTCGCCCTGGGCGAGCATGCGGGAGGAGACGTTGTGGTCGCGGAAGTCGAGGTCGAGCATGTTCCAGTGGTTGACCTGTGCGACCGGACCGGTCGTTCCCGAGGCGTTGACCAGTTTGTTCCAGTCGGCGGACCGCCAGTCACCTGAGTCGCTGACGCTCTGCCGTTTACCGGCGGCGTCGTAGGAGATCAGGGCCCAGGTGTCCTGCGGGGTGCCATTGGCGCCGGTCCATCCGACCAGCGGCCAGATGGCGAAGTCGGTGTCGTTCTCGACCAGGATGTCGGTGAAGTTGCCGAACCAGGTCTTCTCCTTGGTGTCCTGCGACCCTCGGCCGGCGGCTCCGAACTCGCTGATCCAGACGGGGGCGGTGAAGTGCTGGCCGGACTGAGTGACGAACAGGGCCTCGTCGTGCACCAGTTGCTTCAGCTTCTCGAGCGGGAAGTCCTCGTACGGCCAGTCGTTGGTGTGCCCCGGTCCGCTGTCGGCACCCGTGTAGTTCGGGCCGGTGTAGCCGTAGAAGTGCGCGGCGTAGACCAGCTTGCCCGAGGTGATCAGGGTGTTGGAGAGTTCACGGACCGGCGTCAGCATCGGCCTGCCGTAGTCCAGTCCGTCCAGCGGGATGCCGTACCAGTTGATGCCCTCCATGATGACCAGCATGTCGGGGTCGGCCTGCAGGATGCGGGTGCCAGCCAGCTCGAAGGCCGCGTAGGTGTCGTGGTCGTCACCCCGGCCCCAGTTGGGGTCGTCCCAGGTGTCGCGGCGGATCTCGTTGCGCAGGTCGGCTCCGACGACACGCTTGTTCGCCTTGTAGCGGTTGACCAGGAAGAGCCAGTCGTCCTGCCACTGCTGGGCGGACTGGCCGCTGTTCCAGCGTTCGTTTCCGTCCAGGCCGCAGCAGAAGCGGTAGGAGGTGGTGTGGTTGTTGAGGATGACCGCGAATCCCTCGGCGGTCAGGGCCGCCACCACCGCGTCGAACACCTGCAGCGGGGTCTTGCCCTTCAGCTGCGGGTTGGCCGCGACCGCGGAGTCCGGTACCACCGTGGTGTCCCGCATCATCGCGTTGGCGAACGGCAGGCGGATGCTGTTCAGCCCGAGCTCGTGGAAGTCGGCCATGATCTGTGTCATCGGCGCGCGGTCCAGGCCCAGCGGAAGGTTGTTCGACATCTGGTCCGCCTGGTGGTTCGCGGGGTCGTTGACGTCGCCGCTGCCTTCCCAGGTGCCCTGGGCACCGGCCCAGTTGCCGGCCTTCAGCTTGAAGCGGTTGCCGTCGGCATCGACGATGTACCGCCCACGGGTACTCAGCGGCGCCGTCCAGGAGGCTGCCAACTGCGGTCCGGTCATGGGAGTGGCGGTGTCGGTGGCGCCGGGGGGCGCTGCGACGGAGCCGGTGGTTCCCGCGAGGACGAGGGTGACCGCGGCAGCCGTGGCGGGCAGGATTCGGGAGAAGAATCTCCTGACGGCGGGAGCCGACCTGTCGGATCTCATGATTGTCCCCTCCAAGGGTGGGGTGGGTGTGGGGGTTGGATCTTCAGGTGGTGCGGCCCGGACCGGTGGTCCGGAGTCAGTGCGGCTCAGCCCTTGAGGCCGCTGGTGGCGATGCCTTCGACGATGTAGCGCTGGGCGACCAGGAACATGGCCACCAGTGGGGCGATGGTCACGACGGCTCCGGCGAACAGGCCGGGCAGGTTAATGGTCTGTGAGGTGAGGAACGTCGACAGGGCGATCTGGGCGGTCCACGCGGACGGGTCCTGGCCGATGACCAGCGGCCACAGGAAGGCGTTCCAGCTGTCGATGAAGGCGAGCGCGCCGAGCGAGGCGAGCATCGCTCCGGACGACGGCAACGCGATCCGGCGGTAGAGGCCCAGCCAGCCGAGCCCGTCCAGGCGTCCGGCCTCCTCGATCTCGCTGGGGAACTGGAGGTAGAAGTTACGGAAGAGGAGAACGGCGAAGGGGTTGAACAGGCCGGGTGCGATGATTCCCCACAGCGTGTTGACCCCGCCCATGGAGCCCACGACGACGAAGGTGGGAACGAACGTCACCGAGCCGGGGATCATCAATGTGGCCACGACCAGGGCGAGCATGACGCCGCGTCCGGGTACCGGGATGCGCGCGAGGGCGTATCCGGCGGCCGAGGCGAGGAGCGTCGACACCGGGGCGGTGATCGCGGCGATCAGCAACGAGTTGCCGAGGGCCTGCCCCATGTGCAGGGCGGGGTCGCTGAAGAGCGCGCTGAAGTTCTCCCAGTGCATCGTCGACGGCCACCAGCTCCAGTCCGGTGACGTCAGGCCCTGCGTGTCCATCAGCGCGTTGCGCAGCATCAGGTAGAAGGGCGCCAGGAACACCGCTGTCAGCAGGCCCGCCAGCAGGCCGCGCACGGACCGGCTCACTACCTGCGGCAGGTGTCGTGTTGTTGTCATGCTGCTCACTCCTCCCCCTTCCCGAAGCCGGTGAGCCGGCCCTGGATCAGGGTCACACCGACGATGAGGGCGGTGAGTGCGAAGGCTCCGGCCGATCCGAGGCCGTAGTTCTGGGAGCCCATCGCCGTGTCGTAGAGGTAGCCCAGGGGGGTTCGGATCGGGGCCGCGGCCGACCCGGACAGCCCGCTGTTGAACAGGTTGTAGAACTCGTCGAACGCTTGGAAGGCAGCGATGAACTGCAGCATCAGGACGGCCACCGAGGTGTTGCGCAGCATCGGCAGGGTGATCCTGCGCAGCAGACGCAGGCCGGTGGCGCCGTCGAGTGCGGCGGCCTCGTACATCTCCTTGGGGATGGCCTGGAGCCCGGCCAGGAAGAGCACCATGTAGAAGCCGACCTGGAGCCAGAGGCGGAGGCTGACGAGGACGACCCAGTACAGCGGCGGCGAGGTGGTCTGGAGCCACGGGACGGCATCCATGCCGAACCATCCGCCGATCGTGTTGGCGATGCCGCTCGGCAGCCCGTTGAACAGCGACATCTTCCACAGCAGGGAGGCTGCGACGTAGGAGACGGCGGCCGGGATCAGGAAGGCGGTGCGCAGCACGGCCCGGCCGCGCCGGATCCGGTGCACCAGCAGCGCCAGCCCCAGCGAGGCGGCGAACGTCACCGGCACGATGAACACCGTGAACAGCAGGATCTGTCCGAGCGACTTGCGGAACACCGCATCGGAGAGCAGCGCCCGGTAGTTGTCCAGGCCGACCCAGTGACCCAGGGCGATACTGCCGCGTGCCTCACTGAGGCTGAGCAGGAAACTCCAGCCGATGGCCACGTACTTGAAGACGCCCAGGCCGATCAGCAGGGGCCCGGCGAGCAGTGCGAACGCTCCCCAGGCACGCCGGTCCGGGCGGGAACGACGGACGGGGGCGGTGCCCCGCGGCTTGGCCTCGGGGCACCCGACACGCTCGTGGTGAAGCGTGGGTGGAGGTGGGGACTTCATCATGCGCGCTGCTTGTCGATCTCGCCCTGGGCCTTCTTGGCCGCGTCGGCCAGGAGCCGCTCCGCATCGCCCTTCCCGCTGACGATCTTCGCCGCGGCCGCGGTGAAGAGGGAACTCACCGCAGTGTTCCAGGTGCTGGGGTTGTTCCTGCCGTACTTGGCGGCCAGCTCGACGGTCTCCTTGGCCGACCCCTGGGTGAGCTTGTCGGCGGTGGCGGCAACGGACGTGCGCGGCGGGATGTGGAGGCCGTAGCTCTGCGACCAGTCCGTCTGGAGGTCGGTCTGCTGGATCCAGAGCCACTGGACGAACTTCTTGGCCGCCTCCACGTTCTTGCCCTTGGCGTTGACGCAGGTGCTCCAGCCGCCGACGCGCACTGCGGGCTTGCCGCCGGGCTTGAAGGCGGGCCACGGCAGGACGCCGAAGTCGTCGCCGAGCGCGGTCTTGATGGCGGGCATCGACCAGAGGCCGCCCCACTGCATCGGGACGGCGTTCTGGGTGAGGGCGGCGGGATCCCACCAGTCGGTGGTGAAGCCAAGCAGCAGGGACCGGTCGTCGTGAAGGCGCTTGAGTCCGGCCACGGCCTCGGCGGCCTGGGGGGATCCGAAGCCCGCCTTGCCGTCCTCGGTGACGAGATCGCCGCCGTTGGAGAACACGGACAGGATGGCACTGTCGCCCAGGCCGTCCTGGCCGACGAACAGCCCCTTGGTCTTCTTGGAGCTCAGGGCCTTTGCCGCGTCGGCGAGCGCGTCGAAGCTGTCGGGCGGGGTGATGCCGGCCTTGGACAGCACGCTCTTGCGGAAGTAGAGCATCATGACGTCGTCGAGCGTCTTGACGCCGTACAGCTTGCCGTCGACGGTCACCATCTCGCGGGCGCCCGGGTTGAAGTCGGACTTGGCGCTGCCGTAGATGTCGTCCAGTGGGGCTATCTGGCCCCGCCGGGCGAAGCTCTCGCTGAAGTCTCCTATCTCGAAGACATCCGGGGCGGCGTCGGTGAGCAGGGTCGCGTAGAGCTTGCCGGAGTAGTCGCCGGGGGTCCAGGTGACCTTGACCGCGATGTCCGGATTGGCCTTGGTGAACGCGGTGGCATAGCGGGTCAGGGCCTGCTGGGTGCCGGCCTCGCCGTAGGCGTGGGACCAGACGTTCAGGGTGGTCTTCGCCCCGGCGGAGCCACCGCCGGCCGGGTCGGTACTGCAGCCGACCGCCGCTCCGGCGACGAACAGGATGGATCCGCCGAGGAAGCCTCTGCGGCTAAGCTTGGAGCTCCGTGCGCTCACTTCGCGTCCTTCAGGTTCAGAGGGTTGGGTGTACGTGGTGTTGTCCGGCGCAGCCGGTGTCCGGCATTCACAGTTGGCAGACGGTGATGGACATCGGTCGCGCCGGAGGCATGGGCCGGCGAACAGGGTGGTGACGCTCGCTCAGGGGAAAAGGGCCTGGATGCCGACGACGGCGGCGCCGCGGGCCCACTCCTCCCAAGGGAGTGGACGCAGGGTCAGCGGGCATTTCGCCGCTGCTTTGAAGCAGTGCGCTTCGTAGGCGTCCCTGATGTGCATTCCGAAAAGGTCGTAGGTGTCGAGCCCCTCGCCCGTGACGACGACGCGCTCGGGACCTATGAGGTTCACAAGGGTGGCGATGCCGACGCCGATGGCACGGCCCGCCCTCGCGAAGGCGCTCTGCGCGGCGGGGTCTCCACCACGGGCGAGCTCGACGGCGCCGTCGAAGTCCAGGTCCGGGTCGTCGGTGGCGCGGCGGATGGCGGCGAGGATGGCGTCGCTGGAGGCGATGGCCTCGACGCAGCCGGTCTGGCCGCAGTGGCATCGTGGCCCTGTCGGGTCGATGCTTATGTGCCCCATCTCTCCGGCGACGCCGTACGCGCCTGCGACCAGATCACCGTTGATGACGATCCCGGAGCCGATCCCGGAACCGATGGTGACCAGCGCGAAGTATTCGGTGCCGATGCCCTCGCCGAACCAGTGCTCGGCGGTGGTGATGGCCTTGACGTCGTTCTCCACGGTGACGGTCAAGCCGGTCGCCGCGGCGACGGTCTCGGCCAGCGGCACGTCGCGCCAGCTGGGCAGCCCGGAGTAGCGGACACGCCCACAGGCGCGGTCCACGTCGCCGGAGACGGCGATGCCCAGGTGCCGGGTGCGGGCCCGGTATTCGGGCTTCGCCTCGAGGAGTTCGGCGACGAGGTCGGCCAGTAGCCCGCATACGGCGGCCGGGGCGCGGTCGTCCAACGGTCGGCTGGCGGTGGTGCGCATGTGGGCCCGCAGGTCGCAGACCGCGCCGTAGAGGGTGTCGGCGCTGATCTTCACACCGACGACGAACTCCCGGTCGGAAGTGACGGCCAGTGGGTTCACGGGGCGTCCGGCCCCTGGAGCGGTGCGCTCCGGGGGGAGTTCGTGCAGGTATCCGTCGTCGATGAGTGGTCGCGCGGCCTTGGTCACGGCGGTCGAGGACAGGCCCGTCCGGCGGGCCAGCTCCACCCGGCTGAGCGGGCTCTCGGCCAACAGCAGAGCGAGGATGGCGGTTTCGGCCGGTGCGGTGACCAGTGGCTGCGAGTGGTTTGGAAACACGGCGGCAACCTACCGGCAAATAAATAACTTCGTCCAGTATTGATTTTCCTGTTCGAGCGGTCCTACGCTCTGGCCCAACTCCGGTCACTTCAAACGCCGTTTGGCGATTCCGTCTGCCGGGTCCTCTCCGTCGCTCGACACCCCTCGGGACCTCCTGTGCCTCCCACGTCCTCATCCGTTTCCTTCGACCCCACCCGCGGGCTGGTGGTCCTGCGGACCCCGAACAGCGTCTACGCCGTGCGCATCGGCGCCGACGGCAGCCCCCGGCATCTGCACTGGGGGGAAGTGCTCGACACCGACGCCCTCTGTGGACTGCCTGCGGCCGCTTCACCTGCCGCGAGCAGCTTCGAGTCAGACCCCGCCCCGGACGAGTTGGCCCCGCAGACCGGTGCGCGGTTCGGGCCGGCCGGCCTCCAGGTGCGGTTCGCCGACGGCACCCGCGGCGTCCAGTGGTCCTTCACCGGGCACACGGTCCGGGACGGGGAGCTTCGCCTGCAACTGGCCGACCGCCGGTACCCGCTGGCCGCCGAACTGGGCTACCGTGTCCGTCCCGGCAGTGACGTCATCGAGCGCTGGGTGGAACTCACCCACACCGGAGCCGACGATTCGGGCCTCATCAGCGTCGACCGGCTGGACTCCGCCTCCTGGACGGTACCGGCACTGCGCGACTACCGGCTCAACCACCTCGTGGGCGGCTGGAACAGCGAGTTCCAGTTGCAGCGCGACCGGCTCCCGGTCGCCGAGACCGTGCTCACCAGCCGCCGCGGCGTCACCAGCCACCACACCAACCCCTGGCTCGCCCTCGACGACGGCACCGCCGACGAGGAGCACGGCGAGGTCTGGGGCACCGCCCTGGCCTGGAGCGGAAGCTGGCGCATCACCGTGCACCGCGACCCGGTCGGCCGGACCACCTGGACCGGTGGCTTCGGCCACGAAGGAATCAGCTGGACCATCCAGCCCGGTCAGAGCCTGCGCACACCCGTCTTTGCCGGCCTCTACACCCCTGGCGGCTTCGGCGCCGCCAGCCGCGCCTGGCACTCCCACATCCGCACCAGCGTGCTGCCCGCCCCCGACCGGGACCGGCCCGTCGTCTACAACTCGTGGGAAGCCACCGGCTTCGACGTCGGCCAACCCGGCCAGCTACGCCTGGCCCGGCTGGCCGCACGTCTGGGCGCCGAACTCTTCGTGCTGGACGACGGTTGGTTCGGCGGCCGTAGCAGCGACCGGGCGGGGCTCGGCGACTGGACGCCCCGGCCCGATGCGTTCCCCGACGGGCTGCGCCCACTGGCCGACGAAGTGCACCGCCTGGGCATGGCCTTCGGACTGTGGGTGGAGCCGGAAATGGTCAACCGCGACAGCGATCTCTACCGTGCCCATCCCGACTGGGTCATCCACGCAGCGACTCGGGACGCCACCGAGCTTCGCAACCAGCTCATGCTGAACTTCGCCCGTCCTGATGTCGAGGCCTGGGCCCACCGGACCCTGGACCGGTTGGTGCGCGACCACGACATCGACTGGCTCAAGTGGGATGCCAACCGGGTCGTCACCGAAGCCGGTTGGGCCGGCCACCCGGACCCCGACCGGCTGTGGATCGACCACACCCATGCCGTCTACCGCGTCATGGACCGCCTCCGTGCCGACCACCCCGGCCTTCGCATCGAGGCCTGTGCGGGCGGCGGCGGACGGGCCGACCTCGGCATCCTCGCCCGCACCGATCAGGCCTGGACATCCGACAACACCGACCCCGTCGACCGGATCAGCATCCAGCACGGCTTCAGCCAGCTCTTCCCCGCCCAGGCCATGGCCGCCTGGGTGACCGACAACCCCAACGTCACCACCGGCCGCACCACCCCTCTCCGGTTCCGCTTCCATGTCGCCATGGCCGGATCTCTCGGCCTCGGCGGAGACCTCACCGCTTGGTCCGAGGAGGAGATCGACGAGGCCACCGCGCTCGTCATCCGCTACAAGCAGATCCGCCCCCTGGTCCAGCACGGCTGCCAGCACCGCCTCCACGGCCCGGACGGAGTGACAGCCGTGCACTACGCGTCCCAGGACGACACCGAACATGCCGTCCTTGCCTGGCGCCCCACCACTCGCTTCGGCCATCGGCCCCCCGCGCTCGCTCTGCCGGCACTCGACCCCGCGGCCCGCTATCTCGACATCGACGAGGGCATCGTGCACAGCGGTGCCGTCCTGACCCGGTTGGGCATAGACCTACGGCTGCCCGCCGGCGACTACGCCAGCCGCTTGATCCGGCTGCGCCGCACCGTCTGACCCCCGCCCCTCCTCTGCCCGACCCACGAAGGAACCAAGACATGCCCACACCCCGCGTCCTGGTCGTCGGAATCGACGGCGTCCGCCTCGATCTGCTGCCGATGCTGGAAACGCCCAACCTGGACGAACTCACAGACGCCGGCGTCCTCGCGCCCGTCCACATCGACGACGACACACCGACTATGTCGGGCCCCTGCTGGACCACGATCGTCACCGGTGTCGGCGTGGCCAAGCACGGAGTCTGGGGAAACAACTTCTCCGGAAACCGGCTCGGGGTGTTCCCCGACTTCACCACCCGCCTGGCCACCGAGCAGGGGCTGCGAACCTTCGCGGCCGGCGGTTGGGAACCCCTGTTCCTGGCGCGACAGGGCGGCCCGGTCTTCGCGGCCCCGAGCAGACTCGCCTACATCGCCCCGCGCGAGGACACCCCGCGGGCCTGGGAGGAGTGCGACCAGAGCGTGACCGACGAAGCCGTGAGGGTTCTCAGCTCCGGCGAAGACCTGGACGCCTCCTTCGTCTATCTCGGCGCCGTCGACGAGACCGCCCACTTCCTCGGCTGCGGCCCCGAGTACCGGCACGCGATCGAGACGGCCGACCGACGACTCGGACAGCTCCTCACCGCCGTACGCGCACGTCCCGACGCCCGGTCCGAGGAGTGGACCGTCATCGCGGTGACCGACCACGGCCACCGTGACGAAGGCGGCCACGGCGGGCGCAGCACATCGGAGCGCACCGCCTGGATCGCCGCGAACGGCCCGGGCATCACCCCTTCCACCAAACCGGAAAGCCTCCGCCACGCCGATGTCGCCGCCCACGTCTACGCCGCTCTGGGCATCGCGCCCGACCCGCACTGGACGCTCGACGGACGGCCCTTCCACTCCCCCGCGCCACAGACCGCCTGACGCCGGCAGGAAACCGCCAGCAGGAAACCGCCTGTCGGCGACCGCAAGGCGCGGCAGCCAACCACAAGGACGCCCCACTGACATCGCGCAGAGAGGTCCCATCCGTGGATACCACGTCCCTCGGCTCCATCGACTTGGCCGCCTTCGACCCCGGCCAGTGGGAAGACGGCGCGTACACCCTCGATGTGGGCGAGACACGAATCAGCCTGCGTACCCCCGCCGACAGCGCCACCCTTACCCTGTCGCACGACGACGCTGCCGGGACCGAGGCTCTTGTGACGGCAACGGCGGACGGCAACGTGACCCTGCGCCTGGACGTCCCACTGGGCGACGCCGCGGGGTTCTGGCACCCCGACGCCGGCTGGGAGCGCACCCTGCCCGCCGACTGGTCGGCATGGCGCAGCCTGTCACTCGTTCGATCCGCACCCGTCGGCTGCCTCTACGACACCGCCGGTCGCAGTCTGCTCGCTCTCGCCACCGACCGCACCGTCCAGGAGACCCGGATCCGCTTCGGTGTTTCCGAGGAACGCAAACGCTTCGGCGTGTGGCTCCGGCTCTCTCTCACCGCCGGGCAGACCTACCGAGTCCGCATCTGCGCGCCGGGCACCACCATGGCTGCCGCCCTCCGCCGACTCCGCCAGTGGCTCGCCGCCCTGCCCGACGGAGAGCCGCTGCCCGTACCGGAGTTCGCCCGGACGCCCGTCTACTCGACCTGGTACGCCTTCACCCAGGACGTGACCGCGGCCGAGGTCGAGGAGGAGGCCGCCCTCGCCGCCGTCCTCGGCTGCGGCCAGCTGTTCCTGGACGACGGGTGGCAACTGCACGGCAACGGCCGCGGCTACGCGGGCTGCGGCGACTGGCAGCCGGACCCCGTCAAGTTCCCCGACTTCCGCGCCCACATCAGTACCGTTCGCCGTACCGGACTCCACTGCACCGCCTGGATCGCCCCGCTCCTCCTGGGAGAACGCTCCTCCGCCTACCAAGCCTGGGCACCCTACGCGCCACACCACGTCCCGCATCTCGACTGCCACATCCTCGACCCCCGCCATTCCGAAGTCCGCGCGCACATCGCAGACACCTGCCGCACCCTGGTCGACACGTACCGACTCGACGGCCTGAAGATCGACTTCCTCGACGAGGCCATGGCCTACGCCGCAGTACCCACACCCGACCACCCTGCCCCCGGCTATATTCCGGACGTCGGGGAGGCAATGGCCGCGCTGCTCACCGATATCCGCGACACCCTGCGGGCCCTGCGCGGCAACCAGTTCGTCATCGAGCTGCGCCAGCCCTGCACCGGACCGGCCATGACCGCACTCGGAAACGCGCTGCGCGCCACCGACTGCCCGGCCGATCCCGTCGCCAACCGCATCCGGACGCTGGACATCGCGCTGCTCGCACCCGGCGGAGCAGTCCACTCCGACATGTTGATGTGGGATCCGCAGGCAACACCGGAGAGCCTGGCCCGCCACTTCCACGGGGCCCTGCACTCCGTGCCGCAGATCTCCGTCCGCCTCACCCGGCTCTCCCCGAATCACCGCGAGACACTCGCGTTCTGGCTCGCCACCTGGAGTCGAATGGCTCCCGTCCTCACCTCCGGCCACTACGAACCCGGCCGCCCGGACGAACTCTTCCCCCAGGTCACCGCCATCCACGGAAACCAACGAGTCATCACCAACTACACCGACAAGGTCGTGCCCCTCCCCACCGAGGCCTGGCACTCCCACTCCCTCATCAACGCCTCCACCGCTTCACGAATGGTCCTCGACGTTTCCGGACCACCCCGCCAGGTCTGCGCACAGGTCTATGACGCCCGAGGCCGATTGCAGCAGGCCACGGCTCTCTCCCTCACGCCAGGCATCCACACGGTCGAGGTGCCGCCCTCCGGAATGTGCGTCCTCGACCTGGCTTCCGCCCTCCCCGCACAGGAAGAGGAACGCATACACAGTGCCGCGTCGCCTGCCCAATGACCTCGGCAGATACCCCGGGGCGTGCCGCGCACGGTCATTTCCTCGCCCTGTCGCCAACTGTCGGTCCCGAGGGTCCTCAGACCGTGTCCTATGTGGTGAGCCGGAGGAGTCGTCTGTAGCAGCAGAGTGCGGCGGCGAGGCCGAGGAAGGCCAGGTAGTCGTGGGGTGGCGTTCGTAGCGGTGGTTGAGTCGGCGGTAG
>NZ_ML123050.1:279948-292941 GCF_003846175.1 Streptomyces sp. ADI95-17
TTCGTTCGATGACCCACCGTCGGCGCCCTGACCGTTCGCTGGACTCGACTCACTTGCGGGCGATGCGGACACCTATGTGCTTGCCCCATGGCCATTGCGTCGCATCAGGCGTCTCCTGCGTCCCGCCGCCCTGCGGCCGCACCTTCGACGGCGGGACCAGCGGCTCGGCGATCTCCCACAGCCCGTCCGGAACGATCCAACTCCACGTACCCCGCCGACGTCCGTCGCCCCGCCCGTGACCACGTTCAGGGCGTCGGCCACCTCCTCCGACGTCATGTTCAGCGCGAGCCGAGCGCGCTTGAGCGCCGAGTCCGTGCTGCTGACTGCGGCCACGGCGCCCGCCCCCTCCCCCGCCCACTGGCAGTACCCGCAGCCTTCTCCGCTCGCAGGCAGTTCCGCCGCCTGGTCCGGACGCCCCTACGATGTGCCGTCGATCCCGGAATCGGAGCCGTTGAGGCTGTGGGAGTTCCGGGCCGGATCCACGCGCCCTTCTCCCCGCTCGGCAGGCGCGCTCAGCGATGGGGCGGGAAGATGGGATCGTCCCGGCCTCTTGGTTGGCTGGAGGAGTGGACATGGAGATCAAACCTCAGGCGGTCGTCCTCCCCAAGGAGACGGACCATCTGGAACAGGGGAAGTACGGCCCTGTCTTTCCGAGGACTCCGGCGTGCTACGGGTTCACCATCGTCGCGCGGGTGAAACCCGGCCACGCCGATGCGATACGGGAGTACGGCTACTCGCTGGCCAGAGCGCTGGAACAGGATCCATACCTTCTGGCGCCGCTGAAGCTGCACTACCTGCGGTGGGTCCTCTTCGACGACGACACCCGCTTCATGTACCAGGGGATCTTCGACACCGACTTCGACAAGTACACCGAGGACGCCATCGCACTGTTCTCGAAGGCGGGCGTGAGCACGGCGTTCGAGCATTTGGAGGGGTTCCCGGAGGACTGGCGGACCAATCCGGAGGCGTTCGTCGGGTTCGTCCGCGAGCACCACTGTCCGAGCTTCATCGAGTACGGAGAGTATCCGTATGTGACGGCGGACGAGATCAAGAAGGCGTTGCGGATCAAGAGCGCTCTGTCGGAGATGCTCGACCAGATGCAGTGAGGCTGGGAGTTGGGCGATGAGCGAGGCCAGAACGGCGCGGGTCTACAACCAGCGTCACGTTCCCCGGAAGCACACACCTGGCGGGCGGCGTGTGAGCGTCTACGTCTCGTGGAGCTATCCCGCCGAGGCGGGCCGGAACGCAGCCGAGCTGGACAACCGGTTCTCCACCCTGACGGAGGTGCGTCGGGTGGCGTGGCCGGCCTACGAGGACCCGAAGTGGTCGGACCCCTATCGGTTCCAGCAGACCATCGCGGGGTCGCTGGAGCTGTTCTTCTGGGCCTGGGTGCCGTTCCAGGACTTCGTCGCGGAGGTCACCGAGCACTCCGTCCCGGTCTACCAGCGCATTGACCAGGCCGGTTTCCACACCCCCCTCGATGAGCGGGTGCTGGACGACACGGATGTCCTGTTCGTCTTCGGACTGGACCACATGGTCACCGGGCAGGAGGCGCAGCCCGGGGAGATCGAGGCGTTGCGGGCCTTCCTCGCGCGGGAGGACGCCCGCCTGGTCCTGGGGCCTCATCACGACGTCGGTGCGTCGGACGACCTGTCCGTGCGGGAGGTGGAGTACCGCCATCACGGTGATCCCCTTGTGCCTCGCCAGCAGCGGTTCGCCACCTACGTACGCGATCTCATGGTGGGCCTGGGCGTACCGGTCATCAACCGGTACGGGCTGCGTCCCGCCACCGGTGACGACAACCGGATCGCTCCTTTGTCGACCGTCAGGGATCTAGACGAGAAGGGGTGGCTGAACGGGGTCACGAACTTCAACTTCCACATGCACCTGCCTCACTACGCGGTGACGCCCGATGAACCGCAGCCCATCCACGTGCTGGCCCGGCAGCCGATCGACACCTCCCGGCCCCATCCGTTCACCGACGAGGGGAACACCGAGTTCAACATGTTCCTGTGGATGCCCCCCGGCGGTGACCGAGCGGCCGATGTGCTGCTGGCCGATTCCACGATCTTCAGCACGCTATTCGGCGCCGATGACAGCCTGCGGAATTTCTGGCGCAACCTCGTCTCGTAGCGATCCCGCAGGGAGGCCGACGTGAGCGCACCCACGGACGTCACACTGGAGCTCGACGACATCCAGCGCGGGGTCCTCAGCCCACGCCCCACCCCGTACGCGGCCACCTATCTGGTCTTCCGCATCGACGACCGCTCCCAGGGCCGGGAGTTGATGCGACGGGCGAGCGCGTCAGCGACCTCGGCCGCCGACGCCTCCAGCCCCCTCGGGGACACCTGGGTCAGTGTCGCCGTCACCTACTGGGGCCTTGAGGCCCTGGGGGTGCCACGCTCCTCGCTGGAGTCGTTCTCCTGGGAGTTCCGGCAGGGCATGGCGGCTCGCGCCCGAGCACTGTGCGACGAGGGTGCCGGCAGCCCACAGCACTGGGAAGCACCGCTCGGCACCCGCGACGTCCATGTGGTGATCGCCGCGGTCGCACCCGATCCCCCGGGCCTGGAGGCGGCCATCGACCGCGCCCGGCCCGCCTACGACCGTCTGTCCGGCGTGACGGCGATCTGGCGACAGGACTGCTACGCACTGCCCACCGAGAAGGAACACTTCGGCTATCTCGACGGTGTCAGCCATCCGGCCGTCGAAGGCAGCGGCATCCCGGGGTCCAACAGGCTGGAAGCGCCTCTGAAGAGCGGAGAATTCGTCCTCGGCTACCCGGACGAAATCGGCGGCGCCCAGACACCGCAGCCGACCGTGCTGGGGCGCAACGGCAGTTACGTGGTCTTCCGCAAACTCCACCAGGACGTCGCCGCGTTCAGGCGCTATCTGAGGGACAACTCCGCCGGGGACCAGGACGAGGAGCTGATCGCCGCGAAGATCATGGGCCGCTGGCGCAGTGGCGCCCCGCTGGCCCTCGCCCCGCGGCACGACGACCCCGCTCTCGGCACCGACCCCGACCGCCGCAACACCTTCCTCTACGAGCAGGACGACCCGACGGGATTCACCACCCCCGGGGCCTGCCACATCCGCCGGGCCAACCCGCGCGACGCCTCGGTGGCCGGCGAGGTACGGCTGCACCGCATGATCAGGCGCGGCGCCGTCTACGGCCCGCCACTGCCCGAAGGCATGCTGGAGGACGACGGCGCGGACCGCGGCCTGATGTTCGCGTTCATCGGCGCCCACCTGGGCCGGCAATTCGAGTTCGTCCAGTCGGAGTGGATGAACGACGGCGTCTTCTTCGGCGCCGGCCACACGAAGGACCCCGTCGTCGGCGCCGCGGACGGGCAGGTCGGCTACACCTTCCCCCGGCGGCCCGTGCGGCGCTGCCTCGCCCCGCTGCCCCGCTTCGTCGTCACCCGTGGAGGCGAGTACTGCTTCCTGCCGAGCCTGAGCGCGCTGCGCTGGCTCGGGGAACTTCACGGCTGACAGGGCGTGCAAGCACCATGGACGTCCTGCATCTCGTCCTCAACGCGGTCACCGTGATCTTCATCGCGGCCACCATGTTCGCCGCCGGGCTGCGCGCCACCGTTTCCGCACTGCGCGGCGTCTTTGCCGACGTCCCCCTACTGGTGCTTGCGCTGGTCGCCAACATGGTCGTCATTCCGCTGCTCGGCTGGGGCATCGGTGCACTGTTCGGTCTTCCCTCGGCGGCCTTCATCGCCCTCGTCCTGATCGCCTCCTCCCCGGGCGGCCCTTTCGGGGCGAAACTGGCGACCGTGCAGCAGGGCGACGTCGTCGCGGGCGCGGCGATGCAGGTACTGCTCGCCTCCCTCGGCAGCCTCACCTTCGCTCCCACCGTCAACGCCATCCTCACCGCCGCCGACATCGGCACCAAGGTCTCCCTCGACGTCGGCGCGCTGGTGCGAACCGTGGCACTCCTGCAACTCGTCCCCTTCGCCATCGGCCTGCTCCTGCGCCGCTACGCCGAACCCACCGCACAGGCATGGCACCCGTCGGCAGCCGCCGTCTCCAACGTCACCTTCCTGATCGTGCTGGCGGGCATGCTGCTCGGCAGCTGGCGCGATGTCGTCGACCTCTTTGGTTCACTCGCCCTGCTCGCGGGCTTCCTGCTCGCCGTGTTCGCCTTCGCCGTGGGAACGCTGCTGGCCACCGGCCCGACGACACGCCGCACCACCATGGGCGGCGTCGCCTCGGTGCGCAACGTCGGCCCCGCGCTGGCCGCCATCGGCCTCGCCTTCGCCGACCAGCCCGCCGTCCTGGGCGCACTCGCCGCGATCCTCCTCAGCGGCCTTGCAGGAGCCCTCCCGATCTCGACACTGCTCAGCAGGCGCAGGAGGGCCCCGGACGCCGCTGCCCCGAGCAGCGGCTCACCGTGAAGCAGAAGTCGCTCGACCCGCTGCCTCCTCAGCGGCCTCGACCGCGGCGACCAGACGGCCGACTGGAGCGCAACCACTGCTCCATGACCATCGCCTCGCGGCTACGCAAAGCCGACAGCGCGCTGGACGCCCGTACGCCGACGCTCTGGCTCAGCAATGGCACCGGACCGGACGGCGGCGAGCACCTCAACGCCCCCGAGGTCGGCTGGCGTTGGGCCTGGGACCGGCACACCTGGCTGGGCTTCTCATCCGCAACGGGCCGCCGGGTCAAGGACCCGCAATAGAGCGTTTTGTGCGCCTGTCGTCTGATCGCCAGCCCCTTCAGCATGACCTGCACGCCGGAAGCGTCAGCCTCTCTCCGACGGCTTTGGGTACGGCGGCTGTAGGTACGGCGGGCTGCCGCAGCACGCCCCGGCCCAGCCGCAGCAGGTGGTCGTCGCGGGCCTGGCGGTGAGCGCGGCCGGGGAAACTCGCCACGATCACCGCCAGGCCCGCGCCGCTCGGGGGGTGCGTGGCGCGGGTTGCGCTTCACGGGCGGAGGGCGAGGATGGTTCGAGGGGGAGGCAAGCCCGTGGGGCAAACAGCAGCCGCGGTCGGCGAGGCCGCGCGAACAGGGCGCTCGCGTGCCCGCGACATGGAGTCGACATGGCTGATCTTCCTCCTCCGATCACTCCTTACCTCGAACCCGCCGCGAAGGAGCTGTGCGAGGCCACGGACCCGCATCCGCGGATCTACGAGGTCCCCCCGGAGAAGGGCCGCGACATCCTGCTCGGCCTGCAGAGCGACCAGAGCGTGCCCCGTCCCGAGATCGACGAGGAGTGGGTCGACGTGGACGCGGGCGAGTGGGGCACGGTCCGCACCCGGATCATCCGGCCGAAGGGGGCCGCCGGCCCGCTGCCGGTGGTGTTCTACATCCATGGGGCCGGCTGGGTCTTCGGCGACGACCAGACCCACGACCGCCTCTTCCGCGAACTCGCCGTCGGCGCCGGGGCGGCGGGGGTCTTCCCGGTCTACGACCGGGCACCGGAGGCGAAGTACCCCACCCAGGTCGAACAGAACTACGCAGTGGGCCAGTGGGTCATGCAGCACGGCGCGGAGCACGGCCTGGACACCTCGCACGTCGCTGTCACCGGCGAGTCGGTCGGCGGCTGCATGTCCGCCGTCTTCGCGCTGATGAACAAGGAGCGCGGCGGGATCGACCTCAAGGCGCAGGTCCTGCTGTACCCGGTGGCCGACGCCGACTTCGACACCCCGTCGTACCTCCAGTTCGCCGAGGGCTACTACCTCACCCGCGACGCCATGAAGTGGTTCTGGGACGCCTACACCACCGACCCCGCCCAGCGTGCCGAAGTGCACGCCTCCCCGCTCCAGGCATCCCTGGAACAGCTCCGGGGGCTGCCCACCACCCTGGTCATCACCGACGAGGCCGACGTGCTGCGCGACGAGGGCGAGCAGTACGCCAACAGGCTCCGCGAGGCCGGCGTGGACGTGACCTCCGTACGGGTGGCGGGCATGGTCCACGACTTCCTGCTCCTGGACAGCCTGCGCGACACCCGCGCCGCGAATGTCGCCCGCAAGCTCGCCGTCGACGCCCTGCGCACGGCCCTGCACAACGACTGAGACCGCTCCACCGCGCCGGCGGCCCCAGCCTCAGCCTCAGCCTCAGCCTCAGTGTTGACGGTGCTTACATGGCGGGCTAGGTCCATGTGAGCACCGTCAACATGAGCGTAAGGGAGCTGCTTCGATGTCATCGAGCCGATAGGAACCAGGTGGGCGGGAAGCAGGCCGGCAGGTAGCGGACCGACGGGACACGGTCGAGGCCGACCTGGGCGGCCGCACGGTCATGGTCCCCAGGGACGGCCTGTACGACCGCTACCGTATGGATACCGACCTCGACGAGGTCGCCCGCGACCCCCGCGTCAGCGGGGCGGACTTCTTCCGGCAGCTGCCCAAGACCAGGGTCGACTCCCGCATCGGCCCCACCCTCACCCCGAACTTCTAGTACCGGATCTCGACCGCCCGGCTGACGATGCTGGCCCGCTCCCGGGCAATCCGCGCCCGCCTGCCGAAGGAGCTCGCACCGCTGGAGGTGGCGCCCGGACTCGGACTGGATCGACAAGGCCGCCGACGGCGCCGTCAACGCCTGCTTCCCCTCCGCAGGACAGCTGTGCGTGTCCATCGAGCGCCTGTACGTGGCCGAGTCCATCCGCGACAAGTTCATCGCCGCGTTCGTCGCACGCACCAAGGCGCTCAAGGTCGGTGCGGCGTACGACTACAGCATCGACGTCGGCAGCCTCACCACCACCTCCTCCCAGCTGAAGACCGTCACCCAACCCGTCGAAGACGCCGTTGCCAAGGGCGCCACCGTCCTCGGCGGCGGCAAGGCCCGCCCCGATCTGGGTCCGTTGTTCTACGAGCCGACCATCCTCACAGACGTCACCCCCGACATGACGCTGTACGACCACGAGACGTTCGGCCCCGTTGTCTCGATCTACTCCTACCGTGATGTCGACGAGGCCATCACCCTGGCCAATTCCTCGCCGTACGGACTCAACGCCAGTGTCTGGTCGCGAAACGGAGCACGCGGCCGGGCCGTCGCCGCCCGCGTGCACGCCGGCACCGTCAACGTCAACGAAGCCTTCGCCGCCGCCTGGGGAAGCATCGACGCGCCGATGGGCGGTGTGGGTGACTCTGGACTCGGCCGCCGCCACGGCGCCGAAGGCATCCTCAAGTACACCGAGCCCCAGACCGTCGCCCACGCCCACAAGATCCTCGGCCCGGCCCGGCTGGAGCCCCACACCCGGCAGCCGTGGCCTGTCAGATCCGGCACCTAGGCTGTCCGCAGAGATTCGATCAAGGAGCAGGACAGTGCGGATAGAGCGTCACCAGGTGGGCGGGGCCATCGTATCGGCAGCGCGCGAGGACTTCACCAACCGGATCGGGGGCCAGGTCCGGTCCATGTCGCGGGCCGGCCGGATGACCACCTACGAATGGCAGTCGATCGCCGACGAGTTCCACGACTACCTGGGTGCCCTCTCCGTCGAGATACCCGACCTCGACACCCCGGAGGCCAAGGCCGCCCTCAAGGACGCTTCCGAAGCCGCCGCCGGAGCCGTCGCCTACGCCGCATACCACCCGCACTGCAGCTTCCAGGTCTTCCTGGAGTACGTGAACTTCGGCATGAGCTACGACCCGGGCGAGGACGCCCCCGCGGAGAGCGTCACGCCCGGGGAGTGGACCGACGCGCTGTGCCTGTCGGTCCTCAGAGACAAAGCAAGGTGGCACGGCGAGGCCTTCCACTTCGCCCGCCAGAAGTTCGCCGAGCAGGCGCAGGGGACGCCTGTCGGCGAACTGGCCACGGGATTGATGGCCGTGGTCCTGGACGACACCGGCGACGACGAGGAGTACCCGCCGAGCCCGCAGGCCAAGCTCGCCGCCGTCGACGCGGCCCTGGACCGCATCCGTACCCGCGCCGGGGAGACCGGTGACCCCCTCCTGGACCGGCCGGACAGCGTGGCGCTGCGCACGCTGCGCGCCCTGGCCGCCGAAGACCGGGAGACCTTCGATACCACGCTGGCCGACCTGCTGGCCAAGTACGCCACCCTGCACGGCCCTGCGGCCTCCCCGAGCACTCTCCTCCCGCTCGTCCCCATCGCCCTTGCCGCGCTCGCCTACCAGACCCTGGGCTGGGCACCGGCCGTCCGCACTGGCTATCTCCCGCACGCTCTGATCACCGGCTTCGAGAGCAGCGGCCCCCGGGTGGCGGGCTTCGGCAGAGATCGGCGGGCGGACGCCGTGGCCGCGCTGGCCGCGGGCCCGCTGGTGGTGGAGCGGCCTGCCTGCGAACGGACGGTGCACTCGCAGGTGGCGGCTCTGTACGAGAAGCAGGTCCAGGAGGCGTTCACCGCCGTCGACGGAGAGTCCCTCGACGTCTGGCGGCTCAGCAGCGTCATGGGCGACCAGGAGCGACTCTTCAAGTGGCGTGCGGAGGACTCCGGTCACGTGACGGACCTTCAGCTCGCGAACCTCAAGCTGGCCTCCCGGACAGGGGCGGCCCTGTTTCACATCGCCCTTGCGGAGCCGGGCACCGAGGCCGAGGTGACCGTCGACGGCCGCGCACTGCGCTACCGGGCCGAGCGCGGCGAGAAGGCCTGCGCCGGCACCTGGCAGAAGGCCACTGCCTTCGCCCTCATCACCGGCGCACGCGAGGACCTCGCACCGCTGGTCCTCACCGGTCCTGCCTTCGCACAGCCGGACGGTTCCGCCTTCAGCGCGTACCGCGAGGCCCTCCACGCCTACCTGAAAGGCATTGATCCCGAACCGGCCGTGAAGCGGGCGTTGCAGCAGGTCGAGAAGGCCAAGGACTGGGGCTTCGCCATTCCGCCGGCCGTGCTGCTGTCGCAGCTCGTGGAAGGCGACGAGGAGAGCTTCAACCTGGCCCTGGCCGACGCGCTCGAAGCCCACCGCGACTACTACCGGGTCGCCGACCGCGCCGACGATCCGGACGCCTCCGTCAACCTCGACATCCTCGCCCTGGCCTGCCACGCTCGCCGTCGCGGCTGGAGCATCCGCGTCGAATCCCCCTACCTTCCGCAGGGTCTCCTCCGGGCCGCGGAGCCCTTCTAGGGACGCGTTCGCAACGGAACCCCACCTGCGGGTGCTGTGAACTCACGGACCCGACGGGAAGTGACCGAGAACGTTACGCCGCGCTGAAAAGCCTGGTGGCGCCTGAGTGTGGGCTCGCGGGGGCCCCGACACGAAGCGAGTTCATCAACCCTCATACCAGCAGGAAGCCACCAGAACAGCTACCTGGCCAGAGACGTAACAAAGCCCTACTGGGACAGGCCGTCGAGCGGCCGGAGGAAGCGGCGCTCGTACCGCTTGATGCAGCGAGTGTCGCGAGCGAACTGGAACGCCTCCTGGCACTCCGGGTCAGACATGCTGTCCGTGCGGTACTGCTCGTACGCGGCCAGGCCGGGAAAGGAGAAGAGTGCGTAGGCGATGTCGCTGTCGCCCTCGCTCGGCAGGAAGTATCCGTGGTGCGTCCCGCCGAAACGGTTGACGAGCCGGACCCAGCGACGACCGTACTCCTCGAAATCCTCAAGCTTGTCGGCGTCGATCTCGTACTTCAGATGAACAGTGATCATGTCAGTATCATGCCGGATGCCGCGTCCTGGTCCAGTGAGCGAAGGCTGTGGCCAGTTGTTGGTCCGCGCGGGTGCGGGTGACGGCAAGTCGGTAGGAGCCAGTACCGGTATCGACGATGCTGCCGTCGTAAGTGGGACAGTCGAAGATGGCCGCACAGCGGCGCGGCACCGCCTTGATCCGTGGCCCGCCGGTCACCAGGCAAGATCCGGGCCGGGCCCTCCCACCCACGCAACGACCGGCCTCGCCTCAGGCGGAGCCGGTCGTCGTTGAATGTGCCTCCTGCGGGATCGGGCTGATGCTGCTCGCGGATGATCCGCTACGGCCGTATCGCCACCGCATCAACCTCGAACAGCATCCCCGGCAGCGCGAGCGCGGCCACGCCGCTCAGTGTCTGGGCCGGCAGCCTGTCGCCAAAACGGGCGTGTAGCGCCTTGCCGAGGATCTCCAGCTTGTCGAGGTCGTGGTCGACGATGAAGGTACCGAGGCGGACCACATGCTCGTACCCAAGGCCGACCCCCTCCAGCGCGGAGAACAGCCGGTCGAACGCCAGGTTCACCTGGGTCGCGAAATCACCGGGCACAGGAGCACCGGTGGTGTCGGAGGCATACTGACCGCCGATGAAGACGGTTTCGCCGGGCGCCGAGACAGCGTGGCTGTAGCCAAACGGTGTCGGGTCGTGGAGAGCGGCCGGGTTGGTGATCGTGCGCTGATCGTTCGTCATGCCAGTCTCAACACGTGCACCGATCTGCCCATTCCATCGAGATCAAGGCAGGTAGAGAGGATCTGTGCGTCTCCCGAGAGACAGCCCGTGGCTCGTCTTGCGGTCGGGCCAAAGGCGACGTTTGATCTCCATGGCCGGCAATGCATGCGGGAAGAGCAGGCCCGGGCGAACGGTGCACACCTTCAGCCGGCACACCTCACGGCAGCCGTGCCGCTCCGTCGGCTGCGGCCCCGCAACGGGATCTCGTTGCAGGGCAGATCTCGCAGCTGCGTGCGCAGTTTCTTCTGGTTCCCCTTCACCACAGGGACGTAGTGGCCAGGATGTTCGCTGGTCGCCGCTTGGTCGAACCGCCAAGTTGGAGAGGGACATTGTCGACCACTCCGGTCAAGGCCGTGGCCGGTCTGTGCCAGTGACACTCCTGGGCACCGAGCGCGGCCGGTGCAAGATACCGTCCGGGAGCTGTCACCGGACGGCGGCAGTGAGGGTACCCGAGCCGGACTGGGAAGCTGCTGTCACCGCCGAGGAGGAGAACGTGACGCCGAACTTGAAGAGGCGCTCAGTGGTCTCCACATCGTCAAGGAAGACGGGGAGATCGCCGAACTCGGCGAGGGAGCGGCGCCCGGTCCGTCCCGACAACCTCATTGTGCCCGAAGGGTGGCACGCATCGATGTCCGGATCGAGGGCGACCTGGTCGTCACAGAGGACGGCCACGAGAACCTGTCGGCCGACAAGGTCGCTGCGTGGACAGCCCGGTTCGCCGGCTGACAGCCATCGTCATCGGCACCAGGTTCGCTGGGTTCTTCCGCGCCGTACTCGCTTGTTTTCCACCTCGCGCGATCCCCAGCCGGCCTGGTTCGTCGACGCCGGCCGGTTCTGACTGCCTCGTATCCTGCCCTCTCCAGCTCTGTGGAGGACCTCATGACCATCAAACAGGTACTCACCACCGACTATCACACCGGCGGTGAACCGTTCCGCATCGTTCCCGAACCGCCGGTCGCCATCGAAGGGGCCACCGTCGCCGAACGCCGCATGCTCGCCATCGGCGACCCCGACGTGGACAACCTGCGCAAGCTGCTGTGCTTCGAACCCCGCGGACACGCCGATATGTACGGCGGATTCATTACCCCACCCGATGACGAAGGCGCCCACTTCGGCGTGCTGTTCTGGCACAAGGACGGCTTCTCAACCGCCTGCGGCCACGGCTCCATCGCACTCGCCGTCTGGGCCGTGCAGACCGGCCGCGTCGACCGCGACCCCTCCGGCTCCACCACAGTCGTCATCGACGTGCCCTCAGGCCGGGTCACCCTGCGCGTGCACACCGTCGGCGAACAGATCACCGGCGTCGACTTCGTCAACGTCCCCAGCTACCGGCTCGCCCAACGCGTCACCGCCGCCACGTCCCGCGGAGACGTCATCGTCGATATCGCCTACGGCGGCGCCATCTACGCACACCTGGACGCAACCAGTGTGGGACTGGCCGTCACCCCCGAGCACTACTCCGACCTCATCTCGATCGGACGCGAAGTCAAGTGGGCGCTGAACGAGAGCGAGCACGCCCGTCACCCCGTCGACGACCGCCTCAGCGGCATCTACGGCACCATCCTGTACGACGACCTCGGCACCGACGAGAACGGCAACCCGCACCAGCGCAACGTCACCATCTTCGCCGACGGCCAGGTCGACCGTTCCCCATGCGGCTCCGGTACCTGCTCCCGCGTCGCGGTGCTCGCGGCGACCGGTCACCTCAAGCCAGGCCAGCTTCTCGTCCACGACTCGATCGTCGGCACCCGCTTCCACGCGCGGATCGTCGCGGAGTCGCCCGTCGTCGACCACCCCGCCGTCGTTGCGGAGGTCACAGGGATGGCATACCGGACCGGCGAGCACCGCTTCGAGCTCGATCCCGCGGACGGCCTCGGAACCGGCTTCGTCCTGCGGTAGCCGCCCCGACGATCGGCTGAGGAAACGCGTACGCGGCACCGGCGTCCCTAGGAGGAGCACGCGCGTGGCCGGCCGTCCCTTCATCGGCCGGGCCATGACCGAGGCGCGGCGTGAAGAGCTGGGTGCGGTCGGTCCCAGCGGTGGTGCCCGGTATGGGACACCGAGTGGCAGCGCTGCTTCCGCCTCGTCCAGAACCATGTCCAGCCAACCGTCGGTGCATCCGTCCCGACGCCTCCCGGGACGCCGGCGACTGTCACGTCGCTGCATGAGTGACGCCTCGCGCACCTCCCGCCGGACACCAGGCCGCTGCCATCGGTGCCCCCTACGACCGACTGCTCCGACGCCGCCGCACCAGCGGCAGTGACCACCGTGAGGGAGAAGCCCAGTGGCCCTGCCCCGCCGGCGAGGCTTGACCGAGCAGGCCAGCGGCGCCGCGATCGACCCCGCCTGCCGCCTCCTGCGACTGCCGCCGATCCGGCACGAGTTCAACGACATCGCCGACCGGGCGGTCAAGGACCAGATGACCTAATCCGTAGTTAGAGCGGTCTGGTTGGACGCTCAAGTGGTGATGGCCGCGCGGGTGCCAGGTGGGATGCATACGGTTCGGCCTGGCCTTTGAGGCCTACGGACAGACTGGGCACGTCTTGGCGTCCGTGGGCCATCACCACGGCCTGCATGTTGGCGCTCGTCGGCGCTGGACGTACGCCTACAGATGACTGGGCTGAGAAGGCCTGGCGGTAGACAGGCGCCGTTCAGCGCTGTCGAGCATCAACACCAGAGCTTGCT
>NZ_ML123050.1:293378-457895 GCF_003846175.1 Streptomyces sp. ADI95-17
CCACGAACAGCTACTGAGGTGGCGGACCGGCTGTAGAGGCTGAGTCCTGGGATTAGGTCGCTGCGTGGCCCGCATGAGCTCGTGGACAGGACAGAGCACGGCGGAAGGAAAGCCTTGATCTACTGTGGTATTGACTGGGCCGAACGTACCCATGACGTTGCCTTGGTCGACGACAGCGGCCAGCTCGTCGCCAAACGGCACATCACCGACGATGCCGCCGGCTACCAGGTGCTCCTGGATCTGCTGGCCGAGTACGGCGATACCGAGGAGAGCCCGATCCCGGTCGCCATCGAAACGTCTCGCGGCCTACTGGTCGCAGTACTCCGCACAGGCAGGCGGAAGATATACGCGATCAACCCCATGGCCGCAGCCCGCTATCGCGACCGGCATGCCGTCTCCCGCAAGAAATCCGACCCCGGCGACGCCCTGGTCCTGGCCAACATCCTCCGCACCGATATGCACGCCCACCGGCCACTGCCGCAGGACAGCGAACTGGCCCGCGCCGTCGCCGTTCTCGCTCGCGCCCAGCAGGATGCCGTCTGGAACCGCCAGCAGGTAGCCAACCAGCTCCGTTCGCTCCTACGGGAGTACTACCCTGCGGCTCTCGCCGCTGTTGAAGTCTGGAAGAAGGGGTTGTGCAGGCCGGAAGCTCGCGAGATTCTCCGGCTCGCCCCCACTCCAACACGAGCAGCAAAACTGACTCGCGCGCAGCTGCAGACCGCCCTCAAACGGGCCGGCCGTCAGCGGGGCATCGAAGCAGAAGTTGAGCGACTCCGCGACATTCTTCGAGCTGACTGGGCTCATCAACCTCGGCTCGTCGAAGATGCGCTCGGCACGCAGATGCTTGCTCTCCTGCTCCAGCTGGAAGCCGCCTCCAAGGCCGCTGACGATCTGGAACATGCAGTGGAAGAGGCGTTCCCTCAGCACCCGGACGCTGAGATCATCCTCAGCTTCCCCGGTCTCGGCGTCCAGCTCGGTGCGCGGGTACTGGCCGAGATCGGAGACGATCGTCAACGCTTCGTGGATGCCCGCGGCCTCAAAGCCTACGCGGGCGCCTCACCCATCACGCGCGCCTCAGGAAAGAAATCGAGCATCACCCGGCGGTGGGTGAAGAACGATCGGCTCAACCACGTCGGCTACCTCTGGGCCTTCTCTGCCCCGAACGCATCGCCAGGTGCCAAAGCCCACTACCGCAAGCGTCGTGACCACGGAGACTGGCATGCCTCGGCTCAGAGGAACCTCTTCAACCGCCTGCTCGGACAGCTCTACCACTGCCTCCAGCACGGGGCCCGCTTCGACGAGGCCATCGCCTTCCCCGCGGTAGCCGAGGCTCTCGCGGCATGAAGTCCATCAGCCGTTGACCGCGCGGGACCAGCGTTCCTGGATGGCTACCTGCTTCCGCTCAAGCTCGGCATCCATCACCCGGCTGGTGGCCGTCCCCGGAATCGTGAGCGCCCGCCCGCGAACCCTGACGACTCGCAGATCACACAAAATCCTGCTCCGGATCACCCGCCGCCGCGTCTCGATACCGGCGACCTCGCTCCAAGGGATGACTCGCCTGCTGACGAAGGTGTGGAACTCCAATCCCCTTGCGGTCAGGAGGACCCTGCCATAGATCAGATTGACCGTGCCGACGAACGTGACCACAGCGAGGACTCCAAGGCCACTCACAAACCACCATTTGTTCGGTTCGTGCGTGGTCAGGATCATCACCACCATCACACCAGTGAGGGCCAGCGTCACGAGGCCGTTCTGCCACCAAGCTCTCTGGCGGTCGTCAGAGTTGAAGCCGATCCACACGTCAAGCATGTCCATGATGCTATCGACGTCCATTCGAACGATGACCGGCCTGGCTTGACGACTTATGTACCTGAGGTGTCTACCGCGGCTTCCTCGCCGAACTGCTGTTCCGGGTCCTGCCCGAGCGCGAGGAGAAGAACAGCGTCGCCATCGCGTCCAACGAGTCCTTCGGCGACTGGACCAAGACGTTCACGGATCCTCGCCTCTGCGCGGCCATCGTCGACCGCCTGACCTTCAACGGCACGATCCCCAAGACCGGCACCGACTCCTACCACCTCACCAGCACCAGGGCCGGAGCCGAAGAGACCGCCGCAGCCAGCTGAACGCGGGTTCCGTCTCGACTACCCGCCGCCCTCGCGGGCAGCGGGCCGTCCCATGCGCTGACGTCAGTTCGGAGGGTCCCGTCTGGCTTCTTGTGACCGACGATCTTGGAGATCACCCAGCCCTGGCATACGCACGCAGGTCGCGTCTTCAACCGGCCAGCACGAGAGCCAGCGCCTCGTTCAGGTGATGTTCGGCGATCCCTCGCATGAACTCCCGGTCGGGGAAGTCCCCGTCGAGCAGGCGCAGCGGGCCGGCTGTCAGCGACAGATGCTGGGTGAGTTTGTAGAGGGCAAGGCGGTCCTCGTCGAGGTCGTCCACCGCCAGCTGCTGATACTGGCTGTCGGTATGGCGGAGGCGTAGAAACACGTGCTCCCACTCGACGTCGAAGTACAGCAGGTTCTCGATGTCGATCACGACGGGATGGCCGTCTCGGTCGACCATGACGTGGTCCAGGCCCAGCTCGCCGTGGACGACGGAGTACTCGGCGCGTGGCCGCACCGCCGCGGTCAGCTGCCGCAGCCGCTCCTCCAACTGATCGCGGGCGTCGGCGATCCTGTGGTCGCGCGCGGTCGCCTCGGCGAGGCAACGCAGCGCGAAGGCGAGCGCTGCCTGCTCGCATGAGGCCGAACGTGACGTGCCGCCTGCGTCGATCAGGGCTACCTTGCCGAAGGACGGCGCCCGGTGGGCGCGCATCATCGCCAGGCTCTCGGCGAGGCGCATCATGGTCGGCTCCGCGGCGCGCGGGTCGCGGTTGCGCAGGCCCATCAGGTCCTCGCCGGGCACGTCCTCGACGATCGCGAGGTCGGCCGGGTAGTGGGTGCGGTCACGGTCGACCAGGTGGATCTTGAGGACCCGAAGGCCCAACGTCTCCAGCCGCGCGTGCGCGGCCTCGAACAGGTCGAGCCCGATGCCAGGCGAGAACGGGTCGGCGAGGTCGCCGTCGTGCTCGGTGGTCGGCCAGTAGTTCTCGGAGTCCTCCCACAGATAGGCGATCGCCGTCGTGGCGTCGTCCATCGTCAGCCGGTAGACGCCCTTCGTGGTGCCGCCCGCGAGTCGCTCGACCGCCTCCAGTCGTCGCCCGCCGCCCAGCGCGGCCCGCGCCGCACCCGCCAACTGATCCCGCGTCACTTTCTTGGGTGCCACGCCTGCAACCCGCCTTCCGCCTCGATGACTGGGGCACCCTACGCGAGTCATCGTTCAACGCCGAACGAATTGCTCCGAAGATGCCCAGGCGGCACGCCATCCCAGGCACTGAGGTCTTCTCAGTGAAGTTCACTTCCAGTGGCGGTTGAGAGCAAGGGCGGCGCGGGCTCTGTCGCCGATACGGCTGCGGCTGAGGGTGACGCGCTTGAGCGTGCGCCAGCGTTCTTCGAGTTCGGCAGCGGTGCGCTCACCGAGGGCGCGGAGGTCTCTGACCAGGTAGTTCGTGGTGTGGGTGTCGGCGTCGAGGGCTTGTTCCGACTCCCCTTCGGGCGGCGGACCGGGACGCGGATGCCGATGCCGATGCATCCCTTGTCGGCCAGGGTGGGCAGGCCGTCTGCGGCCGCCTTGTACAACGCGGGCAGGATGTGCGGCCGGGCGGCGGTGATGTCCGGGGTGGGGCCCGGCTCGACATCGGAGCCCCACAGCGGGGTGCCGTCCGGGGCGGACAGGAACTGGACGTTGCCGCCGAAGCTCTTGTGTTTCTGGCTGAACCACAGGTCGTTGCCGTTGTCCCGGGTGCCGGCCAGGCGATCGCTCTCGCTGAGCATGCCGTCGAGGATCGCGTGACTCATCTCCTCCTCGCGGCGGCGGTCCAACACCACGTGCAGATCGGGTGCTTGGGCCGCGAGGATGTCGATGCCCTCGTGCAGGTGGCAATAGCTGGTGGCCTGGGAGATGCCGGTGGGAATCGTCCTACCAGGGGCTTCACGTCTCTCGACGAGCGGGGCCCACCTGCCCCACCCGTCCCGAGTCGAGCGGTTCACACAGCTCAGTGAAGATCGTTTCTCAGTGACGAGGTCTGGGACTGCCCTGACTCCACGCCCACGCCGGCTCCAAGATGTACGCAACCGTAGCCAGAAGATGCACGCTACTGTTTCCAGCATTTGACACCACCGCCGAAGATGGCCGCGGCGCCGGCAACGGCTCCCGGATGGCCGGCCCAATATCCTGCGCGAAGTATGGACTGGAGGTTCCGGTCGGCGGCGGAGGCCCAACACCAATGATCAACGGAGTCACCAGGGGGAGCCCGCAGCATGACCGACACCACGGAGGCCCTTGGCGGGTCGGCTGCGGTCGACAATGCAACACCAAGTGTCACGCGCCCGTTCTACGTGTACGCCGTGCTCGCCAACTCGCTGTTCCAGCGTGGCGTATTCGTCCTCTTCCTTCAGCAGCGAGGCTTCTCCGCCGGGCAAGTGGCCCTCCTTCAGACACTGCTCTACCTGGTCAGCGGACTTGCGGAGTTGCCGACGGGAGTCATCGCTGACCGAATCGGCAGGCGGGCCAGCATCGTGATCGGCCAGGTGCTGATAGCTGGATGCCTGCTCGGTCAGGTGACGTCCTCCAACTACTGGGTGTTCCTGACGCTGTTCATCGGCCAGGGCGTGGGCATGGCATGTGTATCCGGTTCGGACACCGCCCTGCTGTACGACCTGCTCGTGCGTCGTGGTGCAACGGCAGGCTACGTCAGGATCAAGTCCCGGTTCACCATGCTCGGGACGGTCACCTCGGGAGCCGCCATCGTCCTCGGCGGCCAACTGCAGCGGATTTCCTGGGGAATCGTCTACGTCGGTTCGGCGGCGTGCCTCGTCCTGGCCGTGGTGGTGCTGATGTCACGGGTGCCCGAGATCCGCGGCGCGGACGCGGTGGACGAGCAGGAGGGGGCCAAGGAGTGGCACGGCGACGCCACAGCATGGCGGGCGATGCTTCGGGTCGCCACGCCGGCGCTCGTGACGCTTGTCGTGGTGTCCGGATTGATGCATGCGACTTTGACGCCGTACATCATTCTTACGCAGAAGACCCTCTCCGATCAGGGAGCGGGCACCGCCTTGGTCAGCGTGGTCATATCGGCGGGGTTCTTCGTCGGCGGACTCACTCCTTTGCTGTCGGACCGCGCGAACCGGCGCATCGGGTATCGGATCATCGTCCCGGTGTCTCTCCTGACGCTCGCCGCGGCACTCGCACTGAGCGGCCTCGGCCTTGTCTGGGTCACCGTCGCCGCGTTCCTGGCCCTGGTCGGAATTCCCGAGATCACCGCCGTGCTCGTGGACAACGTGTTCAACGAGGCAGTGTCGTCGCGCCACCGGGCGAGCCTGCTGTCGATGATCACATTCGTGGAGTCGGCGCTCATCGGCATCGGCTATCTCGTCCTCGGCTCGCTCATGGACGGGATGGGCTCCGGTGTGGGCATGGCCGCCTACGCCGCAGTCCCCCTGCTGGCATGTCTCCTGTGGCTCCCTGTGCTCTTCCGAGGGGCACGGGTGACCACCGAGATCAAGAAGCCCACCGACCAAAAGGCATCCTGAAACAGACCGTCTCGCGCAACGTCCTGCCCGATGGCAGAGGCGCTGCTCGTCGCCAGGTCGCTCCCAGTCAGCGGCGGAGCTGTCATCGCGACGATCAGCGCCAAACGGGATGGGAAGAATCGGCCCGCTGAGAACCCTCACTCACCTGACCAGCTAATCCTCACGACTTGCCAACACCGGCGCCGAGGATGATCTGTGCCGTATCGAAGAGGTGACGCAGACGGAGGCCATCCGGGGCGACAGCAATGCCCGGTGCGACAGGGCCCGCGAGCGGTGTCAGCGCGGCCCGGCCGTTTTCCGGGACATCGCCGAAGGGTTGGACTTCGGGCGGCTTGATCTCGAAGTCCGGTGCGGCAACAAGGGGTTGCCTGATGGCGCGGTGGTGGGCGAGGACGGCTGGGCCGTCCCAGCCTGGTTCACCGGGCCCGTGCTCGGCTGCCTGGTCGAGCAGAGTGCGCCCACCACGTCGGACGGTGAGCCGCGTGGCCACCTGGCCCGGTGGTTCGCCGGAGCGTCCCAGGATCTGTTCTTCGCGCAGCACGAACCGGGCTGTGGGGACAAGGCCGACGGTCCAGGTCTGGCGCTGTCGCGACCGGTTTGACGCCGCCCTCGCTCTGGACCACACGCTCCTCCATCGTCACCGCGATCTGGTCGGGGCTCGGTGCCCCAGCAGACATCGACGGACTTCAATGGAAGACCACGGGACCGGAGCAGCACAACATTGAGCCGGCCTCCGCGTCGGAGGTGGCCAGTAGTTGCGCTGGAGCCCTGGCAGGATGTCCATCCGGCTGGCACCCGTTCGAGATGGGGCGTATGCCGGATGGCGGGTGACCCTTGCAGTTCCTAGCCTCGCATCATGATCTTTCGTCGTTCGTGGTTATCAGCTGCGGTACTGGCGCTGGCTGTGTCATCCCTGCCGTCCGTCGCGGCTGCAGCCGCACCACGCCCATCCGGCACGGAGTGGTCGGTGCAGCGTGACACCGACGCGCTGCGGGATACCGGCGTCACCGGGGCAGCGGTCCGCCTGGAGACCCCGCGCGGGACGGTCACGGCCCGCTCCGGGGTGGGGGACCTGGTCACTGGCCGCCCGGTTCCGAAGGACGGCTTCCTGCGTCTGGGCAGCACCACCAAGACGTTCGTCGCCACCGTCATGATGCAGCTGGTGGGCGAAGAAAGGGTCTCCCTCGACCAGACGGTGGAGCAGCTGCTGCCCGGGGTCGTGTCCGGCGCCGGAAACGACGGCCGGACCATCACCGTCCGCGACCTGCTGCAGCACACCAGTGGCCTGCCCGACTACATCTACGATGTCTTCCCCGACCCCGGTACCCAGACCTACTTCGCCAACCGGTGGCGTACCTACAGACCCGAAGAGCTGGTGGACCTGGCGATGCGCCATGAACCTGCCTTCCCGGCAGGCACCCGCTGGGCGTACTCCAACACGAACTACGTGCTCGCCGGAATGATCATTGAGAACATCACAGGCCGCACCTGGGAGCAGCAGGTCCACAGCCGCATACTGCGCCCGCTCGGCCTGCAGCACACCGACACCCCCGGCACCCGGCCCTTCCTTCCGTATCCGCACACGGCCAACCACCAGCAGTTCACCGTGGACGAACCGATGGTCGACACCACGATCCCCTACCGTCCCTTCGACAGCGGGGCCGACGGCTCGATGACCGGAACGGCTCGCGACCTCAACCGCTTCTTCGCTGCGCTGGCACGTGGACAACTGCTGAAGCCCGCCGAACTCGCTGCCATGCAGTCCACTGTGCCGATGCCGCAGGACAGCGGTCACCCGGAAGGCACCCGGGACGGCCTGGGTCTGTTCTCCACACCCCTGTCCTGCGGCGGCGGCTACCTCGGGCATGGAGGAAGCGGCTTCGGCTATGTCATCCGGGCAGCCACGACCGTGGACGGTCGACGCACTATCACTGTCTCCGCGCACAGCCGCTCCGCGGACCCGCAAACCGCGGCCCGTCAGGAAGACGCACTGCGCGACCTCATCGACCACGCCCTGTGCCGCACCACCTGAACATGCACTCGGCGCAACGGCGAAGGTCAGACCGGCAGCCTGGACGACCTGACCCGCTGCCTGAAGGTCAACGGCAACGACTGCGGCTGAACGACGGGCCCACATGGCACAGAGTCACGCCACCGCACTGCCCCCCTTCCATGAGCCTTCCACGATCCGAAGCACTCAGTACCCAGCAGGCGCCGCCCGCCTGGCGAAGGAAGAACCGACAGGGCCAGAAGCTCGAAGGGAACTCCTGCGCGCATGCGGAAATGGAAGGCCCGCCGCCCCGCAGCAGCCTGGGCCGTCGTCCTCGTCGGTCACGACGATGTCCGTGAGGAGCTCACGGGCCTTGGTGATGCCGGGGGGGCGGCCAGGTGCTCGGCTGTGCGGGGCCGCGCCCGGTCGACCCCGATGAGCGCGCACGCCGGGGCGTAGAGGAACCACCCTGGTGCCGCATGGACTCGGTGGATGAGACTGGAGGCGAGCGAGGACGTTGCCCTGGCAGGCTGTGGTCATCGCCGTGTCGTCCAGGACGATGTGCATGGTGTCGCCCACCGGTTCGTCACCTGAGCCGGACGTCGGTCCAGCTCACGCCTCCATGCCGAGAGGTGTCGGCGTACAAGATCACGGCAGAGGCGGGGCGTCACTCATACCGCGTGGTGGGGCAGGAGAGCAGCGGCAAGTTCGCGCCACTCGCGCTCGGGCAGTGAGGTGGCGTCGGCGGTGAGTACTTGCAGGCAGACGTGGTCGGCTCCTGCGTCGAGGTGCTCCTGAACGCGCTGGCGGATTGCTTCGACTTCCCCTTGGGCGACGAGCGCGTCCACCATTCGACGGCTCGGTCCGCCGACGATGTCCTCGTCGTCGAAGCCTAGTCGTCGGACGTTCGCCTCCTGATGCGGTGCCGAGAGGTAGCCGGCGACGTGCTCCGTGGCCACTTGGCGGGCGCGGCTCAGGTCGGTGTCGAGCACCACTGCCTGCTCCACGGCGAGAAAGGCTTTCGGTCCCATGATCTGGCGCGCCTGTGCGGTGTGCTCGGTGGACACGAAGTAGGGGTGTGCGCCCCAGGTGTGTTCGGCGGCCAGCTGAAGCATCTTCGGGCCGAGGGCGGCCAGTACGCGGCGCGGAGCCGGGTCCGCCATGGGGCCGTGGGCGGGTACCGCGTCCATGGCCTCCAGGTAGGCACGCATGGTGGTCACCGCTCTGCCGCGGGCCGGTACGGGATAGCCGTCCAGTTCGTGGACGGTGTCGTCGACGCGATGTCCGCCCAGGCCGAGTACGTAGCGTCCGGGAAACGCCTCGCCCAGCGCGCGTGTCGCGGTAGCGGTGGCGATCGGATCCCGGAACGCGATGTTGGCGATGCCGGAGGCGACGACGATGCGCTGTGTGGCCGACAGCAACAGCCATGCCTGGCCTACCGTGTCTCGGCCGAACGCCTCCCCGTACCAGATGGCCCCATATCCCAACTCCTCGATCTCCGCAGCCGATTCCCGTACCCGCCCGGCAGGCTGTCCCTCGTAGGCGAAGGTCCAGATCCCGACTCGTCCCAGCTCCGTCTGCCCGCTGTCCGTCATCCGCACTCCTCTGACCACACGTTCCGGAGAGGTTCTCCGCTTGGTGGGCGCTACTATACGGAGAGGCGCTCCGCTTAACTACCCCGAACTCGACCGGAAGACGGGACGATGACGACCACACACGGGCATGTCCCTGCGCGACGACCGCGGCGTACCGATGCGCGACTCAACCGGGAACGTCTCATCGCCACGGCGCAGGAAGTATTCGCCGAAGCCGGACCGGAGGCGTCCCTCAATGAGGTCGCCCGCCGAGCCGGCGTCGGCCCGGGAACCTTGTACCGTCACTTCCCGAACCGCTCCGCCCTGCTGACCGGCATCCTCAGGGACCGGATCGAGACGCTGTGCGAGCTGGCCGAGACGCTGTCCTCCTCGGAATCCGCCGACGACGCCCTGACGCAGTGGCTGCGCGCATTCCTCGCCCATGCCAGGGTCAACCAAGGGCTGGGGGGCGCGTTGATGGTCGAAGAGCCGGTCGCGCTGGGGTTCGACTGCCATCGGCTGATCCTGAACACGGCGGCCGAACTTCTTGCCCGGGCCCAGCAGCAGGGAACGGCGCGCGCCGACCTGACCGCCGACGACCTGGTCCAGCTTGTCGTCGGAATCGCGCTTTCCACAGCCCGCAGCCACGACGCGGAACAGCCCGACCGGCTGCTCACCCTGGTGCTCGATGCCACGTACGGGACACCGTTGCAGAACGAGTGATCGCAGCAATGTCCTCCGCGCATCACGTCTGCTCGGATATCGGATGCAAAGGGCGGGCTGAAGCACTGCAGAACGGGTGAGCCGGAGCACGGCGGTTGTCACTCGGACAGGGTTGTTGTCTTGGACATCGCTGCTTCAGCCCAGTTGGGTCCGGGGCGGTCACCGGCACGTGGCCGTTGCTGATCCTGGACGAGCGGCATCTGTGGAGGAACCCGAGCCCCTGACAGGGCTGTGGCCGACCTCAACCACAGTTGCGGGCCTTCCTTCAGGCTCCGTGCTCACGGGCCGACGCGATACCCGTCCGTACCGCTTCCAGCAGGGCTTCCAGGCCCTGCGCCCGCTGCCATTCCTCGGCCGAGTGGTGCCATGTGTGCTGCGCCGCCGGGGCTTCGGGCGAACCTGCGACGATCTCGACGGTCCGCCTCCCCTTCCGGTCGGGGCCCGTGACCCGCAGGTCCATGTTCCGGATGTGGAACCGCCGCGGATGGCTGCCGAAGACCTCCAGGATCCGGCCGTCGAACGTGTAGAACTCTCTACCTGCCCTGGCCGTGATCTCGTCGGTCATGGGGTGACGGTACTCGCGGGGATCGGCGGCTGTCAGGCCCCGTCCGCGAACTGGTCCATCACCGCCGGCGCCGCCGGACGGGCCCGGGGCGGCGCTGAACCCCGTCCCTGGTGTGGTGCAGGGACAGCCTTTTAGGGTGCCGAGATGTTGGAAAAGGCGGATGCTGAGGTCCGGGCCGAGCGCGAGCGCATCGCGGCCAGAGTGCGGGACGAACTGGTGGCCGCCGGATTGCCGGTCCTGGCGCCGGGGCTGAATCCGGTGCTGTCACAAGGCGTTGAGGTCAACGTCGACCCGTTCGACGACGACGCCGGCGGGGTGTCCGTGTCCTGGAGGTCCAGCCCGCGACTGGAGAACTGTGTGCTGCGTGCAGCCAGACACAGCCTCTTGGACGATCCGGCGCTCGCCCATCAACAGGTGGTGCTGGAGGCGATGCTTGCGGCGATCACCGCGATCCTGACGTCGGCCGGTTTCACGTTGCGCGACAGCCGAAACGACTACGCGCCGTTCGCTGTGGACGTGCCGGCCGGGCCCGGTGGCAGTCCGTCGTGGGCGTTGCGCGCCGAAGAGCTGACGGTGCCGGGCCGATGACGACAACCCGGAGGCGCGGATCTTCCGGGCGCTCACGACGGCCCTCGCGAAGGACATGGGACCCGGGATCAACTCCCGTCCGCTGGGCTTCGATTGACTCGCATGTCGCCCAGGAAACCGGTCGCGCTCCCCCGGTGCGTCTCCCCCTCGGGGCATGTTCTTCTCACCCTTTGCCGTCCGGCCGCGATCACCGAACGCAGCGCCCTCTTGGGGGATATGGATGCGCGAATCCCAAGAGGGCACTGCGTTCGGTGATGTGGATTGAGCGCATCGTCAGGCAGGACCCGGCCGGTGCCGGGTCGGTTCCGGGTCGGCGAATGCCGGGCCTGCGCACTGGGGCGGGCGCTGTGACGGTGGACTTCCCCGCACGGCTGGAAGGCGGAGTGCGGAGTGATGTGTCCTGCGTCATCGGCTGCGCGCCGGGTCAGTGGCTCAGGCCGTGGCGGCCCGGGCTGTGACCGCGTCGGCCGGATCCCAGCCGGCTCGTGGCACCGACGCCAGCAGCAGCCGGGTGTACGGGTCCTGCGGACCGGCCAGCACCTCGGCCGTCGGTCCTTGCTCCACCACGGTTCCGCGGCGCATCACCAATACCTCGTCCGTGATGTGGTGGACGACCGCCAGGTCGTGGCTGACGAAGACCAGAGCCACCCCGGTGTCCCGGCGGATCTCGCTCAGGAGCTGAAGGATCTGCGCCTGGATCGACACGTCCAGCGCGGCGACTGCCTCGTCGAGGACCAATACCTTCGGATCGACCGCCAGCGCCCGTGCGATGGCCAGCCGTTGCCGTTGGCCGCCGGAGAGGCCGTGTGGCCTGGCCTCCGCCTCCCGGGCGCCGAGCCCCACCTGGTCGAGCAGCCCGTCGGCCACGGTCGTTGCCCGGCCGTGCAGACGCAGGGCAGTGGTGAGGCACTGCCGGGCGGTGAGCCGGGGGTCCAGGGAGACATACGGGTCCTGGAACACCATCTGGATCTCCCGGGCCCGCGCCAGCCGGGCCTCCCGGCCGCGCGGGGTGCGCGGGGCGCGGGGCCGTCCGGAGACGGAGATGCTGCCCGCATCCGGCCGTACGAGACCTACCAGCATCCGGGCCACGGTCGTCTTGCCGGACCCGGACTCGCCGACGATTCCGAGTGAGCCGCCCGCCGGGACGGTGAAGGTGATGCCGTCGGCAGCGGTGAGACGGCCTCCGCCGGGCAGCCCGTACGTCTTGCGCAGTCCGTCCACGGCCAGCAGCGGTGCGGCTTGCGGTAGTGCGGTGGTCATCGGTCGTTCCTCCTCTCAGTGCCCGCACCCGGCAGCGCGGGCAGGCGGCGGCAGGTCGCGGCGCCCTCGCCGTCCAGCGGCACCGGTTCGGGCCGCCAGGTCGAACACTCCGGTTCGGCATCCGGGCAGCGGTCGGCGAACTCGCAGCCGCCGAACGCGTCCGCGAGCGACGGCGGGCGCCCCGGGATCGGGAGGATCTTCCGCCGTCCCTCCCCCAGCGTCGGGGAGCAGGCCAGCAGTCCCTTCGTATACGGGTGGCGGGGCCGGTCGAAGAGGCCGCCGGCGGGTTGTTCCTCGACGACCCGGCCCGCGTACATCACGTACACCCGGTCGCAGTACGCAGCAGCCAGTTGGAGGTCGTGTGTGATGAACAGAAGACCCAGGCTCCGATCGGCCCGCAGGGTGCGCAGGAGAGCGAGGATCTCGGCCTGAGTGGTGACGTCCAGGGCGCTGGTCGCCTCGTCGGCGAGGAGCAGCCTTGGTTCGGCGGCCAGCGCGCCCGCGATGACAACGCGCTGGAGCATGCCGCCCGAGAGCTCGTGCGGGTGTTGGCGGAACCGGCGTTCCGGGTCGGAGAGGCCGACCGTGTCGAGGAGTTCGACGGCTCGGGTGCGAGCCGCCTTCTTGTCGAGTCCGGTCCCTGTCAGCCGTTCGACCAGGAAGTCGCCGATGCGGCGGACCGGGTTGAGCGCGGAACGCGGATCCTGGTGGACCATCGCGACCGTACGGGCCCGGTGCCGGCGCAGGGCGTCGCCGGTCAGTGCCAGGACGTCCGTGCCGTCGACGCGGACCGAACCGGAGGCAACCGTCCTGTCGGGGAGCGTACGCAGCGCCGCCCTGGCGGTCGTCGACTTGCCCGAGCCGGACTCGCCGACCAGGCCGACCACTTCGCCGCCTGCCACCCGCAGGGAGACACCGTTGAGGACGGGCCGGGCGGTGCCCGGGAGTTCGAGGGTGAGGTTTTCGATGTCGAGGAGCATGCGGCTACCTCCTGCTGCCGAGTCGGTCGGCGGCCCAGACCCCGACGACGTTGAAGGACACCACGACGAGAGCGATGGCGAAGCCGGGCACCAGGGCCGGCAGGAGTGCGCCCTGGACGACGGCTGCCTGCCCCTCCTGCACCATCAGACCCCAGTCGGAGCTGGGCGGCTGGGCGCCGAAGCCCAGATAGGAGAGCGTGGCCAGGGACATCAGGGCCTCGCCGAACAGCACGACCAGATAGCCGATGATCGAACGGCCGAGGTTGGGGACGAGGTAGCGGGCGCAGATCCTGGCTCCGCCCATGCCCTGGACGCCATAGGCGTCGATGTAGGGCTTGCGACGTTCGGAGAGTGCCACCGACCGGGTGTATTTGGCGACGGTCGGGGTGTAGGCGAGACCGAGCGCGAGCACGGAGGTCGTCATTCCGGCGCCGAAGACGGCGATGATCAGAACGGTGAACAGCAGCCCAGGAAAGGCGTACATGACGTCGGTGAGGCGGGAGACCACGGTGTCGACCCAGCCGCCACGCCATGCGGCGAGTGTGCCGAGGGTGACACCGAGGACGGCGGCGATGGCCAGCAGGAGGATCGGGGCGACGAGGCTGGTGCGGGCACCGTACAACACCCGCGAGAGGAGGTCCTGTCCGGAGGAATCGGTGCCGAGCAGATGTTCCGGGCCGGTGCCGACCAGGGATGCGGAGAGGTCGATGGCATCGGGGGCGTACGGAGCGAGAAGCGGGGCGAGGAGTGCCGCCAGGACGACCACGACGAGCGTCCCGTCGGCGATCATCACACCCGCCGGGCGGCGGTCCTTCCCGGTCTTCGGACCGACGCGGTCAAGGGTGGGCGCGCTCATGCGGAGGCCTCCTTCACCCGTGGGTCGAGCAGGGGGTGCACCAGGTCGACGAGGGTGGTCACGACGATGTAGCCGGTGACCATGAGCAGGAGTACGGCCTGTGCGACGGGGAAGTCGTGTGTGTTGATCGCGCCGACGAGCAGCGAGCCGATGCCGCTGATCCCGAACGCGGTCTCCACGACGACCGTGCCGGCCAGCATGCCCGCCATGACCAGGCCGCACATGGTGACGATCGGCCCGAGCGCGTTGCGCAGCACGTGCCGGACCACGATCTCCCGTTCGCGGATTCCGGACGCGCGGGCGACCTCGACGTGGTCGGCCGCGCCGGCGTCGACCATCGACTGCCTGGTCACACGGCTGATCAGGGCGAGTGCGCCGAGCGCCAGGGACAGGGCGGGCAGCGTCAGGTGATGCACGGTGCCCGCGAACCCCTCGCCACTGCCGGTCACCGGGAACCAGCCGAGCTGGACACCGAAGACCGCGACCAGGGCGATGGCGGAGACGAAGGACGGCACGGAGGCAGCCAGGGTCGTGCCGCCGACGACCGTGGAGTCGATCCAGGTGCCGCGGCGGACGGCGGCGAGCACGCCGGCGCCGACCCCGAGGACGACGAAGAGCACGGTCGCGTACGCCACGAGGGTGAGCGTCGTCGGGAAGCGGGCGGCCAGCAGATCGGCGACCTGGTCGCTGTACTTGAAGGAGCGGCCGAGGTCGAGCTGAACGCAGTCGCCGAGCCAGCGCCCGTACTGCACGACGAGGGGCTCGTCGAGGTGGTACTGGGCCCTGACGAGTTCCAGCTTCTCCGGGGAGAGCTTGTCGCGGCCCCCGGCGAGGAAGACGGCGGGGTCGCCGGGCGCCGCGTACACAGCGGCGAAGATGACGAAGGAAGCGGCGAGGAGTGTGGCCAGCAGTCCGGCCAGCCGCCGGGAGATCCGGGCGAGCATGCGCGATCAGCCCTTCTTCGAGCCGAGTTCGGCGGCCCACGGGTAGTAGAGGTAGGCCATGGAGGCGGGCGGTCCGGTCAGTTTCTCGTTGAGGACGAGGACGGAAGGCACTTGGGCGACCGAGATCCAGACGGCGGCGTCCGTGAACGTCTTCTGGATGTCGACCGTGAGCTTCGCGCGCTCGGCGTCGTCGAGCGTGGTGAGCGCCTTCTTCACCTTGGCGTCGTACGCGGCGTCCTTGAAGCCCACCCAGTTGTTGGAGGAGTCGGAGAGCGCGTTGTCGTAGAAGCCCATGGGATCGGCCTTGGAGATGTACCAGTCACCGACCAGCACGTCGATGTCGGCGCGGGCCCGCGGATCGCTGTAGAACTGCTCGAACTGCGAGGTCGGCACGGTTTTGATCTGCCCCTTGAGGCCGATCCGCTGGAGCGCGGCGCGCACGGCGTTGGCGACGACGGAACGGCCCTGGCTGGCGTCCGTGCCGATCACCACCGGCTCGGTGGGGTCGGCGCCGGCCTCCTTCACCAGGTTCTTGGCCTCGGCGAGATCCTCGGTGGTCGGGGCGGCGGGGGCGTAGGCGACGGCCTTCTGGGCGGCCTCGAAGACGGGCTTCTCGTAGCCCCAGGCGCCGGAGCCGACCGGGGTGCCCCAGGGCTGGACCATGCCACCGTAGCCGGATGCGGCGATGCCCTTGCGGTCCAGCGCGAGCGAGAGCGCCCGGCGGATCTTCGGGTCCTTCAGCCCGCCGCGCTCGGTCGGGATGAGGACGAGGGAAGCGGTGGAGGGGCCATAGTGCTGCTCGATGCCCTCCTTGTCCTGGAGAGCCGCCGCGGTGTTGGGCGATTCGGCGTAGGCACCGTCGGCGGCGCCGGTCGTCAGGGCGTTGACGAGGGCGCTGTCGGCGGCCCAGCGGAAGGTGACCTGCTTCGTCAGGGGCTTCTTGCCCCAGTACGCGTCGTAGCGCTCGATGGTGATGGAGTCGCCGGACTTCCAGCTGCTCAGACTGTACGGGCCGGTGCAGGCGTCGGGTTGTCCCGGCGTACCGAAGTCCTTGCCCGCCTTCTCGACCTGTTCCTTGTTCCAGACGATGCCCGCGTCACCGGCGAGTGCCTTGAAGAACATGGCGTCCGGCGCCTTGAAGGTGATCGTGATCCGGCGGTCGCCGGTCTTCTCCATCGCGGCGATGTTGCCGAACTCGTCGCCCTGTTCCATGTCCGGATCGGCGTGCCGCTTCAGGCTCCAGAGCACGTCGTCGGCGGTCATCGGGGTGCCGTCGTGGAAGGTGACACCGGAGCGCAGGGTCAGTACGAGGGTCTTGTCGTCCGGGGTTTCGGCCTTCTCGGCGAGGAACGGCTTCGTCGACATGTCCGGCTGGAGCTGGTACAGCCGCTCGCAGACGTTGGTGAGGACGACGCGGCCCGCGCTCGATCCCTGGGTGTCCAGGTCGAGCGAGTCCGGCTCGTCCTCCAGGAGCCAGTCGGCGTTGGCGAGTTCGCCCTTGGCCGGCGTGGTGGTGGGGGTGAGGTCGAGCGTGGCCGCGTCGGCGGTCCGGGATGCGCCTGCGGTGTTCTGGGTCGCTCCACTACAGCCTGCGGCGGCGACGACGGTCGCCGCGACGAGGGCCGTGGCCAGGACCGACCTTCTTGAGGAGGTGTGCGTCATCACTGATTTCCTGTCAGTTCTGGCCGTACGGGCCGTCGTAGAGGTTCCAGGGAAGGTGCTGGTACTCGCGGTCGCAGGGGGTGCCCGCCGTCACGTGGTAGTCACCGGAGGTGAGGTCGGCCAGGGAGGAGACGAGGGTGGTCCACCGCTCCAGCTGCGGCCGGCGCGGATCGGGGTGGGTGCACAGGGATTCGGGGTGGCCGAGGTGATCCGACATCGCCCGGCGGACGATCCTGCGCGACTCCTCGGGGCCGGCGGAGCCGCGCAGCGCCTTCAGCCCTTCCGTGGCTCGGGGGACGCGGACCAGGGAATCGGACGACATGGGCCGGTACCCGGCGGCGGCCAGCGGTGCGGGAATGCCTGCCTGGTAGTGGTTGCCGTGTACCAGCAGGCCATCGGTCGGATACATCCAGCCGTGCCCGGCCGGGGTGGTCTCCAGGTCGATGGCGAAGCCCTCACGGCAGGTGAGCAGGGCGTTGCTGGCGATATGGGCCCGGGTTCGGCAGAGCACATCGAGGGCGTCGGTGATGTTGCTCTGGTCCAGGACACTTCGGCGTACGACGGTCTGCGGCAGGCCGATCGCATCGCTGAATCGGCCGCCGAGACCGTTGGCGTTGAAGGCGAGCCCGGCGGAATTGGCGCCCTGGCGGCCGATCTGTCCGGCCTCGACCTGCATGATCAGGGTCGGCTTGGGGGGTTGGACAATCCTGATCATGACGACGGTGTCGGCGACGCCGGCCCGCCAGTCCCAGTTCTGCCCGGCGTAGACGTGTCCGTCGCCGCTTGCCTCGCCGTGGACGGCGAAGGAGGTGCAGCCCTCGGCGGGTTCTTCCTCGCTCGCCCGCCCGTCGGCCTCCATCTGCGCGAAGGACTTGTCGTAGATGACCTCGCCGCGGGCGTTCAGGGCGAGGACGTCCAGCAGGCCGACGCCGGCGCCGTCCGCGATGCCCTGCATTTCGTCGACGAGGTGGGGTGCGTAGTCGCGTACTGGCTCCAGCCAGTGGGCGGCCCGGGCGGTGACCCGGTCCCAGGCCAGTCCTGCGGACCGGCCGAAGGCCTCCTCGTAGTAGCCGAGCGCGGCATGTACTTGGGGCCGCACGGCCTCGCCGTACTGGCGGCCGCGCTGGAGCGGGCTGCCGGAGATCTCGATGACCGGGAGGACCCGGGCGGGCCCGGGGGCCGCGGGACGGGGTGCCATGCTTCTCCTCGCTCTGGAACGCACTCCGAACGGCGCCGCAGGACCACGAGAGTCCTGTAACGTCGATTACGAGTTGCGTTCCGGTTGGAACGTACTGCCCAGGAACAGTAACGTCGGTCACACGGAAGTCAATGGTTGTAATGGAGATTCCAGAGAATGGGGCCGGAGCGACTCGGCTGCGCGCCGCGATTCGCGATCAATGGGAGGGTCTGTCCACATCTGAGCGAGCCGTCGCGCAGTACCTGGTCAGCGCTCCCGTCGGGCAGTTGCTCTTCGTCAGCGCCCAGGAGCTGGGGGCCGCCAGCTCCACCAGCAACGCCACCGTCGTACGAGCTCTGCAACGCCTCGGGTACGCGGGACTGCCCGCCCTGAAGCGTGAGCTGGCCAACGACTTCACTGCGGCCGTCGCCCCCGAGGAGCGTCTCAAGCAGCGCATCGCGCATGTGGGCCAGGACCTGGAGTCCATCTGGACCGATGTCTTCGACGAGGCCCAGGACCGCATCGACCACACCAGGCGCCTGACCGAACCGGAAGCCCTGAAGCGCTCGGTGACCGCCCTCGCCGAGGCGCGCGAGGTGTTCTGTTACGGAATCGCCGCCTCCGAACCGGGCGCCCGCCACCTGGCGTTGGCGCTCGGCCGGATCGGCCGACGGGCCCGCTTCGTCTCCGAGACGGGCTTCGCCCTCGCGGACCAGTTGCTGGCCCTGGAGCAGGGCGACAGCGTGGTGATCTTCCAGCCGGGCCGCCGGCTGGTGGAGCTGACCGTCATGATGGAGCGGGCCCGTGCGGTCGGCGCCAAGGTCGTGCTCGTGACGGACGAACTGGGCGAGGCGTATGCGGACCGGGTCGAGGCGGTCCTGACCGCGCCGCACACCCCGACCGGGATCACAGCGGAATCGCTGACGGGGCTGCTCGTCGCGGACGCCCTGCTGCTTGCGCTGACCACGCTCGACGAGACCCGGGCGGTGGAATCCTCGCACCAGCTCACCGCGTTGCGTGAGCAGTTGCTGGATCCCAAGCGGCGGCCCTGAGGGGCGGTACACCCTTCGCCGACCGGCCGAACTGGCGGTTCGTCACCCGGGTCCGCATGACCGTCCGCCATGCGGCCGCGCTCGTGCAGACCTGCTCGTACTGACGAACGTCGAAGTGCCGCGCCGAGGGACGATCATCTGCCGATGATCATGCCCCGACCGGCACGAGCGCCCCCGCTCCCTCTCCCTCCCGCATCACGCCGGTCCCGTGACCAGCAGCTTCAGTTGAAACGGGCTCAATGACGGACCCCACACTCAAGTGGCCGCACAGAGCTCCCTGGTCGCGCCGGCGAGAAGCGCACCGCCCAGGCTGAACGCGAGGGAGCGGACGGCGCTGTTGGACGCGCTACGCCACGAGTACGCCGCTTCGTCGCAGCAGGGGGAGCACGTGGTCCCGTACGGCAGGAGCGAGCTGCGTGCCGTCTTCGTCGCCGGACACCCATCGCATGTGGGCCAGTTCGGCGGCGGGCCTGGGCGGCCGGCCGAGTCGTGCTTCGAAGACCGTCATCTTCATGGGGACGCCTTCCAGCGCTGCGACGGCCTCGATGTCGGCGAGGAAGCGGGGCTCCAGCGGCCGGACGCCGAGCTCTTCCTCCAGTTCCCGTGCCAGTGTCTCCAGCATGTCCTCATCGGCATCGGGCTTCCCACCGGGGAGGTAGAAGACGTCAGGGGCTGCCTTCTTGCTCACCACCAGGAGCCGTCCGTCCTGGACGACCGCGGCGGCGATGACGAGGAGGGGGTCACTCTGCCCGGGCGGCGAGGCCCCGGTATTCCCTTGGTCGATATTCCCTTGGTCCATGCAGGTAATTCTCGCAGAGGGGGCGGTCCTGCGACCAACACGGTGAAGTCGTTCAATCGGTTCTCCCAGTGGATCGGCTTCGGCAACCACCGAGGCGTCTTCGCCGACAACGGCCCCAGCGAGCAGGAGAGGGCGATGAAGTTCAACACGCCGCCCACGAACGCGGTGATCTTCCACAATGCCCGACCGCCCGTGAGCCTTCGGGTGGTGAGCGCTGGCCGTACGGTCAAGCGGTGCCCGAAGCCATCTCTTACGGCTCCGGGCGCCGCTTTCCGCCGTCCGCGTGATCCAGTCCCAGAGCATGCCGATGATCACGATGAGTTTGGCCACGCTGAACAGCCACGTCGCGTCCTCGCCGACCGAGAATGCGGCGCCGGAATTTGAAACCAGGGTGAACTTCAGGAAACCGCCGAGAGTGCTCGCTGGGTCCGCCGGCGAGAAGTCGGCCAAGGCGATCTGTTTCGTTGCCAGATCCACGGCCAAACGGCAGTGCCGCCATGACAGCGACAAGGCCGAATCGTCGACGGCTCCTCGCTTCGTTCAATTCGCTCACCCGATCCCGCGCTCTCGACGGTCCCGCGGATGAGCCCGCAAGTCTCATCACGGTGAGGGCTGGACCGCACCAGCACCGCTAGCCGCCAAACGCATCATGATCTGTTCCCGACGTTCCAGGAGCCGCCGCCCCTCGCGTTGGGCTGTTTCCGAAGGCGAGGCCGACAGAGGCGTCAGCCAGGCGCGGCTCATCGGCCCTCTCGTTGGTGCCCTCGTCCTGTGGCCGCGCCACGTCTTCGAAGCCCGGGTGGCGGCGGGCCGATACGACGAGGCAGGCGACAGCGCCGAGGAAGACCAGGACGGAGGTCCAGTTGTTCAGGCGCAGGCCGAGGAACGTGTGGGACTCGTCGATGCGCAGGTACTCGGTCCAGAACCGGCCGACCGTGTAGGCGGCTACGTACAGGGCGAAGGTCCTGCCGTGACCGAGCGGGCACCGGCTCGCTGCCCAGAGGACCAGTGCGGCGACGCCGATGTTCCAGAGGGACTCGTAGAGGAAGGTGGGGTGATACGTCGCAATGTCGAGCATGCCGGACGGACGGTGCACGCGGTCGATCTCCAGGCCCCAGGGGAGCGTGGTAGGGCGACCGTACAGTTCCTGGTTGAACCAGTTGCCCCAGCGGCCGATCGCCTGCAGGTGATTCACCCAGCCAACTGCTGTTACCCACACCAGAGTTGTTTAACGGAGTGGCGGCGCCCGGAGGTTCGGTGGTCGCGCGTAGAGCGTACGGACGGCAACGCATCATCAGGCGGAAGTCCGCTGGAGGCAGGAATGACAACACATTCAGCGGCCGCGCCATGCGATTGCGACACGGACACGATGAACAGGCCGCCACAGCCGGCACGTTCCAGTCCTGCCGCAGTAGGTGCCGGATCTAGTGGGGCAGCACCGGAAGGACGGGGCGATGGAATGGATTCACCGGCAGCCCGGCACCGCCCAGCTGCTGCCCCGCCCGATCGGGCGTCGCACCCGCGGCCCGCTGTTCCTCACCGACCGCGAGGCCCCAGCCGGAAGGCCGTCCTGTTCCGCAGCCGTACGTCACGTCTCGGCGGATCATCCAGCGCTCCGACTCGCTGATCGCCCGGCCCGCGATCACACCTGGCCAGGTGAGTCACCCGCCGAACCTCCCGCAGGAGCGGGCAGCCACCCTCGTCCTTCATGGATTCGCCGGGTCGCTCACAGCAGCACGTGTGCGGGTGTGTGTTCGCGCTGCTCGACGGCCGGTCGCCCGGACTGCGGCCCCGGCAGCAGCCCCGCCCCGAACCGGCCGCAGTGGTCCGCCGCCTCGGTCCGTACCGTCCGTACGGCCGGGCTGTTGTCCGTCCGAGATTGATGGCCATGGCGAGCAGTTGCTCTCACAGCATGCGGGGACCAAAGTGAGAAGAGTACAGAAATCAGAGCTCTGAGCAGCCCGTGACCGTTCGGGAAAAGTCGGGCCGCCACTGGATTCGTGATCGTTTTTCCTTTTCCGGTGATTCCTGATCATCCGGCCAGGGTTCGACGGGATTTCGTCGACGGATCCGGTTCGTTCGGCCTGCCACTCGGCGTCATCACCGTTACTGTTTTCATCGGGAGCCGTCGGAAGAATGGCGTAGCCGGGGAAGGGAAAGGAGATTATCCGGTCTTTCCTTATTTTCGGCAACTACAAGCGGAGGAGCCATGTCGACCGGCACCCTCATAGCAATCATCGTGCCCATCGTGGTCGTGCTGTTGATTTGCGCAGCGGTGACCTGGACCGTCTCACGCCGGCGCCACCTCAAGGAAAAATTCGGCCCGGAGTACGAGCGGGCCGTGGAGGAGAAGCAGAGCCGTCCGGCGGCCGAGCGTGAACTGCGCGAGCGAGAGCAGCGCCACGACGCACTGGAGATCAAGCAGATTTCGGCAGCGGAGCGGGAGAAATACGCTCAGTCCTGGAACCGCGCGCAAGAGCGCTTCGTCGACCAGCCCGACGAAGCGGTCCATGATGCCGACCAATTGGTCACCGCGCTCATGGGAGAGCGCGGATACCCGACCAAAGGATTTGAGCAGCAGGTCAGCGACCTTTCAGTGGAGCACGGACGCACATTGGAGCACTACCGCGCCGCCCATGAGGTCACTGCCCGCAGCGACCGGCATCAAGCAACAACGGAAGAATTGCGGGGCGCGATGGTTCACTACCGCTCCCTGTTCGACGAGCTTCTTCACAACGGCCAGCGGCCGCGCGAGTAACGGCTGCGAGAACGCGAATGCGCCGGAATCAGGGGCCCCCGGCCTCAGAACGATGGCGCCACAATGAGGGAAAGGCGGAGAGGTGGAAATGGGACGCAGTGATCTGCCCGAATCCGACACCGGCGGTCCGTCCACCGAGGATCTGACCGGCACTGGGCCCGCAGCGAAGAAAGCGGAAACGGAAGGACACGAGCCCCTCTCTGTTCCGCCGACCTTTCCCGGGGAAGCCACAGAAGCACACCCGGGCCGGCCCTCCGAAGAAGATGACCGCCCTCCCCCGTCAGGTACGGACCGGAGCGCAGCGGGAGAGGGAGAGGGAGAGGGAGAGGGAGAGGAGCCGCTGCTCGGATCCGAGCAGGCGGGGTTCCGTGACCGGTGGCAGAGGATCCAGGGCACGTTCGTGGATGATCCGCGGGAGGCGGTCGGTGCCGCGGATACCCTCGTCGCCGAGGTGATGCAGGCCCTCGCCACGACGTTCTCCGAGCGCAAACAGGGGCTCGAAGGCCAGTGGCAGCGAGGCGAGGAGGTCCCGACCGAGGAACTGCGCGTCGCGCTCCAACGCTATCGTTCGTTCTTCAACCGCTTGTTGAAGACCTAAGATCGTTGAAGTTTGAGATCTGTGGGGGACTCCGTGTGACCCACGTGTTCTTCACGTTCCCGGCTCAATGCGGCTGACCGCGAGCGTGCCGCAGAGGCTTGCCCCGGCCGGCGGCTCCGCCCGTAGGGTGTATTCCTGCGCATGTCGCTTCAGGAGCCCCGGTCGACGCATTCGATGCTGATACCAGCAAGGAATGCCCAGGAGATCGCATCTGCAGCCCGAGGTCATGTCCTCCGACCGACCCGCCGAAGGACGGAGGCTCCGGATCCGCACGCCGTCGCGCCGGACGCTGCGCGGCCTCCCCCGCCCCGCGACATGGACCCCCGCCAACGGGCACGGGTCCAGAACACCGTACGAGCCGCGAGTGAACCCCGCGCTGCGGACGACCGCTGCCTATGCCTGGCGCATCCTCGTCGTGGGCGCCGCGGTGTACGCCGCCTTCTCAGTGCTGGGGCAGTTCCACGAGGTGGCGGTGGCCGTCTTCCTCGGCCTGGTCGGCACCGCGATACTGCGCCCGGTGGCGGATCTCCTGGCTCGTGCGATGCCGCGGCCGCTCGCCGTTGCCGTGGCGCTGATCGGCAGCGTCGTCCTCGTTCTCGGCATCCTGACCTTGGTCGGCGAGGCGGTCGCCGGGGAAAGCGCCGGGCTGGAGAGGGAGTTCAGCGAAGGCCTGCGCCGGATCGAGCGATGGCTTGAGGGCCCGCCGTTCCGGCTGGCCCCCAAGGCGCTCGACGATCTCCAGTCCCGCACCGGGCAGTTCCTGTCGAGCCACCGTTCCGCGCTGATCAGCACGGCCCTCAGCGGTGTGGGCCGGGTGGTGGAGGTGGTGACGGTGTTCGTGCTCGCCCTGTTCTGCTCGGTCTTCTTCATTCACTCGGGCGACCATCTGTGGAGCTGGTTCAGCGACCAGCTTCCGCAGACGGCCCGGGCCCGGGTGACGATCGCGGGCCGCGCGGCGTGGCGGACATTCACCGGATACACCCGCGGGATCGTCCTGGTGGCGGCGACCAACGCGATTCTTGTGGGACTGGCGCTGTTCGCACTCGGCGTGCCGCTGGCGCTGCCCCTGGCCCTGCTGGAATTCTTCGCCGCTTTCGTCCCACTGATCGGCTCCCCCATCGCGCTGGCAGTCGCCGCCGTGGTGGCTCTGGCGTCCAAGGGCGTGCTCGTGGCGGGCATCGTCGTGGCGCTGATCGTGATCATCGGCCAGATCGAGGGCCACCTGCTGCACCCGCTCGTGCTGAGCTGGGCCGTCCGCCTGCATCCGGTCGTGGTCGCGCTCGCGGTGATCGGGGGCGCCATCACGGCAGGGGTGCTGGGCGCGGTGGTGGCAGTGCCACTGGTGTCCGTCGCCTGGTCGGTGTACCAGTCTCTGCGTCAGGCCCGTAATTCCGCGCGGGCAGAGACATGAGCGGGGCTCGACCCGGATGCCGGGGAAACCGGAAGAGCCGTCGATGCGGCAGCCGCCGCAGTTCTGGCACGGGGTGGCGTGGAAGGGCGTGCCGCAGCGGAGGAAGGCGCCCTCCGCGCTGGTCTGGTCGATGCGGGCAACTCGGGTGTCCGCTCTGCCACAGCGCGCGCAGGCGCTTCTTGGGTCTTCATGGTTCTGGTGTGCTGCAGGTTCATCGCGATGTCGCCCTGCTCCGGTTCAACCGTCGCTGGGGCGCATGACGCTGAGTTCACGGGGGGTAGTTGGATCGGGTGACTTCATAAGGGCCGGGTCCCGGGGATGTCATGGCTGATCCCCCAAGATCCGTGGTGCGTTCTACGTGGCATCAGCTCTCTTCGGCTGCGCGTTGGTGGTGAACCAGTCGGCGGCTTCGGCATCGGTCATGAGCAGGCCCAGCGCCAGGGTGCGCGGAGCCGTCCTGGACGACCTGGACACGGCGGTTGGTGTGTGTGGGCGGAGAAAGGCCCATGGCGCGGAGGGCGGTGCTGCACGGCCGGGGTGGTCTGGGCGACGAAGCGGCGCAGCCGCGGCCGGGGCGGGCCGGCAGTGCCGGGGAGGCCGGGCGAAGTAGAGCGGCTGGAGGCCGCGGGCTTGCGGTGCGGGGCCGGTGGGTGTGGGTGCGCCCATGGACACCGTCTCCGTTGTTGCTGCAATCGGTTTCGTCCGACGCTACGGAGAGATGGAGGGCGACTGCGGGCTCAACGAGATTGCGGGTAATTGCGGAGAATCACGTTCTGGCCCGTCAGTCGGGCACCGGGTCGTGGTACCCCCGCCGACGGGCAGCTCCCGGCCGGCACCGCAGAAGACGTCCCAGAACCAGCCGGCCACCACGCAGGGCACCATGCCGGTACAGCGCCTTGACTGCGTAGGTGGAGCAGCTCGGCGTGTACGGACAGCACGCGGGCAGCAGTGGACTGGCCTTCGTCCGGTAGCGCCGCACGACCTCGTACAGCGCACCCGCCGCCCGGCCGCCCGGACGGGGTGCCGCCGGATCAACGCCGGCGGGCCTCAAGGGCCCGGCTGCCCGGGGCAGGACAACCAGGAGGAGGGAGACGAGCCACATGTCGGGGCAGCCCGTACGGCTCCAGAAGCAGCTGTCGGCGCATGCGTCGCCGCAGTTCTCCTTCCGGCTGCCGTCCCTGCCGTCCTTGCGCCGCCGTGCCATCTGACCTCCCTCTACTCCGACTTCGCCATGATCCTACGCAGCACCCGCGGAGCCCCGGCGAGCACCACGGAACGTGGTGGCCCCAGAGGCAGCAGCGGTCCGGAATCGCTCCAGCGCGACGACGTTGTCCGCGCAGGTCGGAAGCGTACGAAGTGGGCGACGTGTCGAAACGGTCTTCCCGACCGGAGTCGTGGCCACGACGACCGTCGGCTGCGGTCGCATTTGCCGGTCGCCGTCGCCGGGGCGTGGACACGGGCCGGTACGACGGGACAGCCGACCGCTGGACTGCACCCCGCCGCCCCGCCCCGCCGTTGGCCCCGCAGCCGGTTCAGGGCATCAGCGAAGCCCGTAGTAGAGCGAGTTGTGTGCCGTGTCCGGCAGGTACAGCACGTCGTTGCCGTCCGAGTCCCGCCGTACCGCGAGCCGGTCCGCAGTCACGCCCGGCGCAGCGGACTCCGCGGTCCAGGTCCCGTCAGCCGTCTGCGTCGCGGCGAAGACGCGGTCGGTGCCGGAGCCGGTGACGTAGTAGATCCGCTTGGTGTCCGTCTCGTCCCAGGTGATGCCGAGGGCCGCGGCGGTCTGACCACCGGCGTAAACGGTCTTGCGGACCCAGTCGCTGCCGCTCGGATACGCGTAGTACACACGGAAGTTGCCGCCGCTGTCGGCCGAGCGGTAGCGGTAGGCGACCTTCGGGGTGGAGCCGTCGAGGGTGAGCTTGGCGCTCTGCACCGCCGGACCCGTGTAGGCGTTGTCGATGCTCCACTCCTCACCTGTGGTGAGCTCCTGGATCACATCGGACGTGGCGGGTGTCACCGGGGTGGTGACGGCCGCGCCCGTGCTGTCCGCGAAGGCGCCGGTCGACGGGTCGTAGCTCAGGTAGGAGAGCTGGTGCCGGAACCCGGTCGCGGGGGCCTTGGCCCACTCGTACAGGAGATGTACGCGGCCTGCGGCGTCCACGGTCAGGTCGTCGGGGTAAACGGAGCGGTTCAGCGCGCCCGCGAAGGTGGCCACTACGCTCCAGCGCGCGGCGGCGTTGTCCCAGCGGTACAGCTTTCCCGGACGTTGGTCGGAACCGGCGCCGACGCGGGCGGCCAGGTACAGATCACCGTTGGGCGCGGTGGTCACGACCGGGTAGGTGATGCCCACGCCCTGGTCGGGCAGTTCGGACGCGTGATCCGTGACGTCCCCGCCGGGGGCTTCGGTGCGGAAGTAGCGCCAGGGATCGGCGTGCATGGAGGCGAACACATGCAGACGGCCACTGCCGTCGCGTGCGGCGGACGACTGGTTGTGACCGTTGTCGTCGGGGAACTCGGCCTGCTGTCCGCTCTTGTCGAGCAGCGGCAGACGGCTCCACACCCCGTCCGGGTCGCGCCGCGCGATGGCCGGACGGTGCGTGGCGGCCGTCGAGCCGGGCTCGTTGAAGGCGAAGTACGTGTACTGGCCGCGCCCCTTGTACGTGGCGACCGGCGTCCACCAGGCGGCCTGGTTCGACGAGTCCATCGCGTACGGGACCTTCTCGATCGCCGTCGCCGCGGCTGCCGCGGTTGCCGCAGTTGCCGCACGGTCCGTGTCGTCGGCCCGGGCGGCGGCCGGGACGAGCGCGAGCAGGGCGGCCAGGGACGCGGCTGAGGCGGCGTAGGCGCGTGCCGTGGGACGTCGCAAGGTGAACTCCTTCGTGGGGGTGTGGCATGTGGCGGTGAGGCGAACGGGAGTGGCCCCGCAGGTCGGTACACCCCAGGCACACCCCCTCCGCTGCGCCCGGAATTTACAGCAGATCCCAGATCATGAATAGAGGTTGCACAATGCGGAACTTGAATACGTCATAGGGAAGACGGATGCAGCACTACAAAGGGCCCGGTGATGGTCGTTTCGACCTTCACCGGGCCCGGAGCGCCGTGCGCCGGCTCAGCGCCTGATGAGGGCGGCGACCTCCTCGCCAGCCTTCTTCATCGCGTCCTTCGGCTTCGACTTGCCGACCAGGACCGCCTGGACCTGCTTGGCCACGGCCTCCTCGATCTGGGCGTTCTGCGCGAACTGCCAGAACGGGCTGCCGGTCGCCGTGTCGGTGATCTTCTCGGTCCACTCGGTGGTGAAGGTGTCCTGGGCGACCTTCGGGTCGGACAGGCCCACCGTGGTGGACGGCGGCAGGGCGCGGGAGGCGAAGTACTCGGTGGTGGTGGCGCGGTCCGAAGTGGTGTGCAGCGCGAACTCCGTCGCCGCGTCCTGTCCCTTGCCCTTGACGATCGCGATCACGCCGCCCCACAGCAGCGCCTGCGGAGTGTCTCCGGAGCGCAGCACCGGACGCTTCATCGGCTGCATCGCGTCGGCCAGCGTCTTGTCCTTGGACTGCGCCGAGGTCACGCCCTTGCCGATGATGGCGTCGTCGTAGAAGGCCGCCTTGCCCTGCCCGAACAGGGCGCGCGCGTCGAACCGGTCCACGTCCGAGGCGATCAGCTTCTCGTCGTGCAGCTTCTTGTACCAGGTGACCGCGTCGATGGAGGCGTCGTCGCCGATGGTCACCTCGTCGCCGTCCATGAGCGTGCAGCCGAAGGTCTGCATCCACGGGAAGATGTCCTTGAGCTGCGCGACCTTCGTGGCCGCGGCGTAGGGCACGATGCCGTTGCCGAGCCCCTTCAGCTCCCGCAGCGCGCCCTCGAACTCCTCGATGGTGGTGGGGTGCTTCTTGATGCCCGCCTTCTCCAGGAGCTTGGAGTTGGCGATCACGCCGATCGAGCCGGTGTTCCACGGCAGGCCGTACTGCTTGCCGTCGTACATGCCGCTCTCCAGCGCCACGTTCGTGTATCCCCCCTTCATGGCCGTGGAGTCGAGTTCGGCGAGCTTGCCCATCTGCGCGATCGCGGCGAGCCAGGCGATGTCGAGGTGCACCGCGCCGGTCGTCTCCCCACCGCCGAGCTTCAGGGTGAGCTGGCTCAGGTACTCGTTGTACGGGTACGAGACCGCGCGGATCCTGGAGCCCTCGGCCTTCTCCCACGCCTTGATGATCTTCTCGATGGAGGGCTTGGCGGCCTCCTCGTTGAGCGACCAGGAGGTGAAGTCGAAGTCCTTGGACTTCGTGTCGCCCCCGTTCGAGGAGGTGCTGGCGCCGGACGGTGCGCAGGCGCCCAGCGCACCGGCTCCGGCCACACTGAGCGCGCCGATGCCGAACATACGCAGCGCGCCGCGCCGGCTGATGCCAGAGGTGGTCATGGTCTCTCCATGGGGGAGTGAGCGGAAGGGAAGGGTGTGGGGGGAGGGTGCGGGAGGGTCCCGCGGGGTCAGCTCTTGACCGAACCGGCGGTCATGCCGCCGACGAGGTAGCGCTGCAGGAACATGAAGGCGATGACCACGGGGATGGAGACGACGAGCGAGGCTGCCATCAGCTCGGGCCAGGCGGTCTGGAACTCGCCGATGTAGGTGGAGACGAGGCCGGGCGGCAGGGTCTGCTTCTCCTTGTCGGCCAGCGTCACCGCGAAGATGAAGTCGTTCCAGCCTCGGACGAAGGCGAACAGGCCGGCGGCGATCATTCCGGGCGCGGCCAGCGGCGCCACGATGGAGTGCAGCGTCCGCCACCGGGACGCGCCGTCGATGGACGCGGCTTCCAGCAGGGCGTCCGGAATGGTGTCGAAGATGCCCTTCAGCATCCAGACGCACAGCGGCATCGTGAACGTGGTGAAGGACAGCACCAGAGCGGTGTACGTGTTCAGCAGGCCGAAGCTGGAGAAGACGGCGTACAGCGTCACCAGCAGGACCGCCTGGGGGAACATCTGGGAGGCCAGCACCAGGTGCATCAGCGACCGGCGTCCGCGGTAGCGGAACTTGGAGAACGAGTAGCCCATGTACGTGGCGACGACCACGCTCAGCACGGCGGTGATCGAGGCCACGATGAGGGAGTTGACCAGGTACTTGATCAGCTGGTCGTTCTCGGCGAGGGCCGTGAAGTTACTGAAGGTGATCTCGGTGGGGATGAGCTTCGGAGGGAACTGGAAGGTCTGCTCGGGGCTGCTCAGGGCGGTGGCCAGCAGCCAGTAGATCGGCAGCATGCCGAAGGCGCCGATCACCAGGACCGCGGTCCAGGCCGCGATCCGCGAGCGCAGCAGGTCCTTGCGGATCCGGCGCCGCGAGGTGCGCCCGGCGGACGTGGTGTGCGGCCTCAGCCGTTCGGTGCCGGACAGCGGGGTGGAGGTCGTGGAGGTCATCGGGCGTCGCCCTTCCGCTCGGTGATCCTGAGGTACACGGCGACGAGGATGAGCAGGAGCAGCATCCACAGTCCGCCCAGCGCGGTCGCCCGGCCGATGTCGAAGCCCTTGAAGGCGGTCTGGTACACGGCGGTCGCGAAGGTCTCGGTGGAGCCTGCCGGGCCGCCGCCGGTGAGCACGTAGATGGTGTCGAAGTGCTGGAAGTTCCAGATGAACTCCAGGAGCAGCACGATCGAGGCGACACCGCGGACCTGCGGCCAGGTGACGGCGAAGAAGCGACGGATCGAGCCCGCCCCGTCCATGGAGGCCGCCTCGTGCAGTTCCTTGGGAACGGTCTGCAGACCGGCCAGCAGCATCACCATCATCCAGGGGAAGCTCGCCCAGGTCTTGGTGATGATGACGGCGAGCATGGCGGTGCCGGGCTGGCCGAGCCAGGAGATGGACTCCTCGATGATCCCGGCCTTCATGAGGATGCCGTTCAGCACGCCGTAGTTCGCGTTGAAGATCCACATCCACAGGAAGGAGATCACCACGCCGGGGATCACCCACGGGAACAGGAACAGGCCGCGCAGGAAGCCGCTGCCCTTCAGGCCCGAGTTCAGCGCGAGCGCGAGCGCGAAGCCGATCACGAAGGGCACGATCGTCGCGCCGACGGTGAAGACCAGCGTCTGCTTGAGGATCGTGAGGAAGTCGCCGTCCAGCCAGTAGGCGAAGTTCTCCAGGCCGACGAACTCCCGGCCCGGCAGCCGCAGGTCCTGCTTGAAGAAGCCGGTGAACAGCGCCGAGACCAGCGGGTAGACGATGATCGTCGCGAACAGCGCGATCCCCGGGGCGGTCAGCAGCAGTGCGAACGCGCCGTTGGAGAGCCGCCCGCCGGCCCGCTCACGGCGTGGAGCGGCCTTCTGGGGAGGTGCGGCCGTACTCATGGGTGTGTCCTCTCAAACGGGGCGGGAGCGGGGTTGCAGGGCGTGGCACGGAAGGCCGTGCACCGGCAGCCGGATGCGACGCGGCCGGGCGCGAGTGGTGAGTCGCGCCGTCCCCTGTTTCGCCCGAGGCCCTGTGTGAATGCCATTGCATGCTCCATTGAACGCAAGTTGCAGCATGCGGGATCGTTCTCCATATCGTGCGACGGCGTCAACCCTGTTGGTGAGTGAATCGCCGGTTCTGTGCGGGACCGGCGAAGTCGCCGCACTTGCCATGAGCTGGACCGTCGGCCCGCGGCGACGGTGTCGTCGGCTGCGCTGGAAACTTACAACACATCCCACTGGCTGAACAGTGGTTGCACAATATGGATGTGATGTACGTTCAAGGCCGCTCCGCTGTGGCGGAGAGAATCCGAGCTTCACATCAAGGAGGCCGCACCGTGCGGGAAGAAGAGGTCCATTACGACATCGCCGTCATCGGCGGCGGCCTGGCGGGGACCTGTGCGGCCATCGCCGCGGCACGGCTCGGCCGGCGCGTCGCGCTGGTCAACAACCGGCCCGTCCTGGGCGGCAATGCCAGCAGCGAGGTCCGAGTCTGGGTCTGCGGCGCCACCGCCCACGGCGTGCACCGCTGGGCCCGGGAGACCGGCATCATGGGCGAGCTGTACACCGAGAACCAGTTCCGCAATCCCGAAGGCAACCCGTACTACTGGGACCAGGTGGTCCTCGACGCGGTCCGGGCCGAGCCGAACATCGACCTGTACCTCAACACCGACGTACGCGAGGTCGAGGCGAGCGGCCCGGACGACGCACGCGAGGTGCACTCCTGCACCGGCTGGATGATGGGCTCCGAGCGGCGCATCACCTTCCACGCGCGCCAGTTCCTCGACTGCACCGGCGACGGCCTGCTCGGCCACCTCGCCGGTGCCCGCTACCGCATCGGCCGCGAGGCCCGCGCGGAGTTCGGCGAGCCCTGGGCACCCGAGGCGGAGGACAAGGCACTGCTCGGATCGACGATCCTGTTCCACACCAAGGACACGGGCCGGCCGGTGAAGTTCGTGCCGCCCGCCAGCGCCCGCGACCTCACCACCACGCCCATCCTGCGCAACCGTGTCCTGCGCACCGGTGACAACGGCTGCGACTACTGGTGGATCGAGTGGGGCGGCGAGCTCGACACCGTCCACGACAACGAACGCATCCGCGACGAGCTCCAGTCCGTGATCATGGGCATCTGGGACCACATCAAGAACTCGGGCGAGTTCCCGGACGCCGAGAACCTGACCCTGGAGTGGGTCGGCAGCCTCCCCGGCAAGCGCGAATACCGCCGCTTCCTCGGCGACCACATGCTGACCCAGCAGGACATCCTCGAACAGCGGCAGTTCGCCGACCGCGTCGCCTTCGGCGGCTGGTCCGTGGACCTCCACCCGGTGCAGGGCATGTACGCCGACGAGCCCGGTGCCCGCCAGCGCTACGCGGACGGCATCTTCCACATCCCGCTGCGCTCCCTGTACTCGGAGAACGTCACGAACCTCCTGTTCGCCGGGCGCAACATCTCCGCCACCCACATCGCCTTCGGTGCCACCCGTGTCATGGCCACCTGCGCCACGCTCGGCGAGGCCGCGGGCACGGCCGCCGCGCTCTGCGTCGCCGAGGGCCTCACCCCGCGCGAACTCGCCACGAAACGCCCTGATCTGGTACGCCGCACCCTGCTGCGGCAGGACGCCTCGGTCATCGGCCTGTACGACGACGACCCCGAGAACCTGGCGCGAACGGCCCGCGTCAGCGCCTCCTCACATCTGAGCCGCCTGGCCGCCGAGCCCACGCAGACCGCACCCGGCGAGCCTTACCCGCTCACCCGCGACCTCGCGCTGCTGCTGCCCGTGGACCCCGCGCTGGACACGGTCGACCTGCTCGTCCACGGCGTCCCGGGCGAGCCGGCGAGTGAACTCACCGTGGAGCTGTGGAGCACCGGCCGCCCCGAGAACGCGGTCCCGGTCGACCACCTGCTCACCACCACGGTCACCGTGCCGGCCGACGGCCCCCACTGGGTCACGGCCCGCCTGGGCCACCGCCCGGACGCTCCGGAGAACGTCGTCCTGATCGTGCGCGCCTGCCCGGGTGCCGCGCTGGTCCTCGTCCCCGAGCGCACCGACGGCGTCCTCGCACTGCGCAGCAGGGCCGAGGGGGACGAGGCCGTCGACCACGACATTCCGGAGGAAGACGGCCAGCTGGTCCTGGAATGGCAGGCCCGCGGCCTGCGCCGCCGGACCTTCGGCTTCCGCGCCGCCCCGGACACCGGTGCATTCCTGCCGGAGCGGGCCGTCGGCGGATTCCAGCGCGCTTACGGAGGCCCGCAGATGTGGTCGTCCGAGCTGCTGCCCGACCCGGACCGGGCCGAGCAATGGCTGAGCCTGGAGTGGGACGAGGAGCAGCAGCTCACCGAGACACGTGTGGTGTTCGACGACGACATCGACGAGTACCTCAACAACCTGCACCGCCACCGCACCCCGTTCGAGGTGATGCCGGAACTGGTCCGCGACTACCGCATCCAGAGCCGCGAGCCCGACGGCACCTGGAACACGGTGCTGACGGTGGAGGGCAACCGCCGCCGCCACCGCGTGCACCCGCTGAGCGGTGCGGACGGCGGGCCTCTGCGCACCGACGCGCTGCGGCTCGTGGTGGACGCGACGCACGGCGCGCGGCACGCGCACGTGATCGCGTTCAAGGCGTACGGAGCATAGCGGCACGGCGAAGGGGCCCGGTGAAGGTTGTTCTACCTTCGCCGGGCCCCTTCGCCATGCGGTTCAGAGGACGCCGAGTGCCTGGCTGATGGCGTCGGCGGCTTCGATGACCTCACGGGTGAGGGCGAGACGCTGCCCGTTGGTTTCGGTGTGGTTGCCGAGGAGGGAGGCCGGGCCCCACAGGGAGATGGCGGCGACGACGTCGCCCGAGGCGTCGCGGACGGGCGCGGCAAGGGAAGCCCGGCCCAGGGCTCGTTCCTCGGCTTCGATCGCGTAGCCGGTGCGACGGACCGTGTCGATCTCGTCGTCGAGGAGGTCGTGGCTGGTGGTCGTGTAGTCGGTGTGTGCCGCGAGCGGCTCGGGAAGCAGCTTGCGGCGCTCCTTGGGCGTGAGGCCGGTGAGAAGACATTTGCCGATGCTGGTGGCGTGCAACGGAGCCGTGTGCCCGGCCTGCGTATAGGACTTCGGGGCACGGTGTCCCTCGAAATTGCACAGGAACATCAGCTCGGAGTCGCGGCGGACGGCGACATTGGCCCCCAGCCCGGTGCGGGTCGCGAGGTCCTGGAGGACCATGCGGGCCGCGCGGTGGACGGGATGGCGGTTGGTCGCGGTGGCGGCGAGCGGGAGAATCCCGAGGCTGAGGCGGTAGAGGTTGCTGACCGGGTCGCGTTCGACCATGTCGAGCCGTTCGAGGGTGGACAGGAGCCGAGAGGTGGTGGAAGACCCCAGTCCGGTGAGTTCGGCGACGTCGGAGACGCGTAGTTCGGCGCGGCCGGCGTCGAGTGCGCGCAGTACCGAGACCGCTCGTTCGACGCTCTGATTCGTCCCGGCATCGGTCGCCCGCGTAGCCATGACCCTCCTCATTTTGCAAATGGCTTGCACAATCTGCATCAGCATATCGCGTCGAGCTGGGAGTGTCCCTGAGTTCCACCGGCTCGCGAAGGACCGGATCCGGGCCCGCGCCGTCCCACGGGGGACGGCGCACCGGCCGATTCGGCGGCACCCGGAGCCGTCCTTCGCCGAGCAAAGTGCGCGAGGCCGTCTCATCGCGCGTTGATCGCCCGCAGTATGCCGGGGACAGCTCGTACTCGGAGAGCAGCCCGTAGTGGGCGCGGGCGGAAGACCGGGCAAGGCATCACTGCCCAGCAGAAACACAGTCGGTACGATGAGACGTAGAGGCTGGATGCGTCAAACGCCCGCGTTCTCAACGAAGTTGACATGCCCCCTTTTGTCAGCCGACCCATCACCAGGCCGAAAGACACCACACCTCAGCCCACCCACCAGCGTCACTGCGGCCGCCTTCGCGAGCCACCGGATACCTAGGCAGGACTGCGCAGTCGGAAGCGTTCGGGGATTCAGGAGTTCGCTTTGCAGATCAGGCCCATGCGGGAGGGCGACCTCCACTCCACGGAACGCACCTCGGCGGCTGACCTCGGCCACCCCGATGTCCACGGCCGGATATACCTTTTGCTCTCACCAGCCTGACCGTTCCGCCGGCTGTGCCCCGGACAGGTCGGTCGAGGACGGGCAGACCAGCACGCGGAGCTCCTGGCAGCGCGCAGGGCGCCGGGAACGGCGCGAAGAGCACGGCGAGGAACAGAAGATCAGACGCGTCTGCCCAGACATCACCCGGACAGGAACGGTTCCACCGAACCTCCTGAACCGAACTGCCTGAGCACCCCGTGCGGCGACACAACCACCGCGCTTCATATGACCGAAGCCGCAGTGCAGCGGTGGCTGTCGGTGACAACTACGGTGCTGCGGCCCAGTCGTCCTCGCCCTGTGCCTCTTGCCGGGGGTGTGTTCCGGGACTTGCTCCGCCCCGTGCCCCGCCGGGGTCATCGGCCTCGCACTCCACGTTGTCGGCCACGGTGGAGGCCGGGGTGTGCAGGATGCCGTCGAACGCGTCCACGACGGGGGTGTGCAAGAAGGTGCTCTGCAGCCTTATGCGGTCGGGACCAGGGGCGGAGTCGGCGGCCCACGTGCGCGCCTGGCGGAGGCCGGCGACGCTCAGCCCGAGACCGGCCGCGACAAAGGCGGCTTCGACGCTGCTCGGCTCGGGCGGCTGCAGCGCGGTGTGCTCGATGGTGAAGCCGAAGCGCGCCTGCTCGTCGCGGACCATCTCCGCAGTGTGTCCGCCGGAGCTGGTCAGCCCGAGGGCGAAATAGTCGTTGCCGAGGGCGTTTTGCAGGTGTTGCCCCATCGGGAAGCCGGTGAGGTGGCCGTTGAAGGAAATCGGTGATCTTTGGATGTGGGCGTTGTGGGCCACCAGCACGATGCGGGTTCCGGGCTCGTTGCGCTTCAGGTGCCACAGGACGGACTCGGCCATGTAGACGTCCCGGGCCGAGGTGTCGGCGGTCAGCCCGTTCCCGGCAAACAGTCCGGCCATGGCGCGGAAGCCGTAGTCGGCCTGGCAGGCACCTTCGAGGCGGCGCAGGGCGATGTCGTAGCTGTGCCGGTCGCCGCGGGAGACGTAGAGCGGCTCGACGGCGCGGAATCGGATGAGTAGGCGCGTCAGGGTCGCGGTGAGGGCGTCCTGGTCGGCGGTGGGCAGGCGGGTCCACGCGGGCGCGGCGGCGGCTGCGGAGGTGCCTGCGAACGATCCGGCGATCCGCGTCGCCTCCTGGATGAGCGGGAGGGTGTCGGGGTCGATCCGGCGCAGATAGTCGGCGACGGGCGTCAGGGAGGGCAGTAGGGATCCACCGGCCGCCGGGATGTCGATGCCGGCGAAACGCACTGGCGGCGAGACGGCGTGGTTGTGCCGGCGGATCCAGCGCAGCGGCTCGTCAACGCCCACGGGGATTGCCTCGGCGAGGTGGTCCTTCAGATCGTCGTCCGCGCCTTCGCCCTGCCCCCAGGCGTCGAGGGGAAAGCCTTCGCTGAAGCCGTATTCGAAGGCCAGGACGGTGAAGCCGCAGCGTTCGATCAGGAACCGCACGATGCGCTGGCGCAGGCGGATGAACTCGTCGATGAAGTGGGAGTGCTCGCCGATCGCGACGACCCGCGCGTCGCCGACGAGGTCGCGCAGCGGCTCCAGGTCGTCCAGCGGCGCCTCGGGGTCGAGATGGGTGAGCGGGACGGCATGGTCGCCGAGCCAGTCGGCGAACGGGGCGTGACGGGTCGCAACAGACACGCGGACAACTCGATTCTCGTGCTGGAAGGTGAATCACTTGATTGACGGAGTGGGAGTGAGGATCACCGCACGTAGGGGCACCACCGGAGTGCGGCGGCAGAGCGGTGCTCTCACTCTGCCGTACCGCGCTGCCGGCTGTCGGGTGCCGGACCACTCGGCAGCCCGGCACTCCCGCGTGTCGGCGAGGTTCAGATGTAGCTCCACGTCTGCACGGGGGCAGCCGCTTCGAGGTCGTCGACGCTGCCGGACATGATGCGGAACAGATGCGCCGCTTCCCCGACCGGCAGGATCCGCCCGTAGCGGTATCGCTCGGCCTGCCGGGCCTTGTACGTGAATCGCGGCAGCCTGACCACCTCCCCCGCGGGCAGGTGCGCGCCGAGGAGTCGGGTGACGCTGTCACCTGGCTCCTCGGCCTCATCCGTACGTCGTGGTCGCTTGGACGAAAACCCCCTGGCCGCCGCTGATTCGTGGAAGCTCGGATGGGCGGTGAAGACGTTGTTGGTGGCTGCCGTGTCGTCGGCGTTCGGCGGCACGACCGAGTTGATGATGTGCAGCACGTCTCCCCGGGAAAGGGTATCCGGAGCCCGGTGAGCCCCACTGATGAACGGTGTTCCTTCCCGACGCACCCAGCCTGAACGCAGCGGTCACCGGCGACAACGCCAGGTCCGATAATGCGAGTTAACCTCTCGCTTAACGCCGAGAAGATCGTGTGTGAGCTGCGCGACATCGAGGGAGCGCTGTATAGGCGCCGCCCTGTTCGAGCGCAACAACCTGGCCGTGACAATGGCGCCGAGCGGCAAGCCGCTCTTCACCGACCTGCTGCCGATGTGCCGCAGCCTGCACGAAGGCTCGGAGCGTGCCATCCGAACGGTCGGTGGAGAGACGAGGAGCGAGATCAGCCCGGCGTGCAGGTTACGAATCTCGATCCCCGCGCACCGGGTAGGGCCACTCCCCCGCTGCGCTTCCCACCTCCACCAGCAGACTGTCGCCAGCGGACCGTGGGCCGACTCGGAAGTCCGACCCGGCCCCTACGCCAGGCCGCGGGCGCCGACGTCCGGCCTCGACCAGATCCGTATTGATCATCTCGCTGAGACCCGCCACCGGAACAACCTGCAAAACCATCACGGACGGCCCGGCAACAACGTCTCTGACCAGCAAAGAAACGCAGCTGGTGCCATTGGACGCAGAAGCCGCACGCGACGCTTGTTCGGTGGCGGCATCGCCCTGTGATCACCGCCGGTCATCGATGCTTCGGGCGGCCCCAGGAGATTTCCGTGGACGGTGGTGGCCGCGGTGGCTACGATCCGCGAATGATCACGGCGCTGGACGGTCTGACTGTGGACCTGGTACCCCACGCCCAGTCGGTCACACGTGAGGGTTGGACAGGCAAAGAGTCGGCGCGCCCACTGAGCCCATGGTCCCGTGGTGTCACTGCCGAGCACGTGAGCTGGTTCATGAACCTCAGCCCGTGGTCAGCCTGTGGTTGATCACGGGTTTTGACGTTCTCCAGACAGCGCAGCGGCCATGGAGTGATCACGTGCGCTGTCGAGCGCAACAACTGGTTCGATGACATCCGTGAGATGCGACGGGTCCTGGAGCCCACGGATTTCGCCGCGGCTGAGGCGAAACTTCGGGCACGGGTGGACGCGCGGGCCCGGACAACCGGGGAGGGCCCGTCGCCCCGGACCGAAATCCTCAGTAGCCAGGACCGGGAGCGGGCAGACTGACCTGTATGAAACGACTATCGGTGGATGTGGACAGCGTAACTACGCGGTTGGTTCGTCGATTCGGTCCGCAGATTGCCGAATGGTGCGCTGACACACCCAACCTGATTGCACGGTTGGCGTCCCGTTGGGACCTTTCCCTCGGTGAATCCCTCCCGGATGGTGCTTCGTCGATCACGTTGCGGTGCAAATGGCCTGACGGCACGCCCGCGGTGCTGAAGCTCAGTCCCGATCGGGCGCTCTTGGTCGAACAGGTCGGAATGTTGGGGTGGTTCGCTGCCTCGGGCCGGGTGCCCGCTGTGCTGGCCGTCGACGAGGACGCGGGCGCGATGGTGTTGGAAGAGGTCGTGCCCGGAACGCCGGCGGAGGACATGCCAGCGGCTCCGCTCCCCGGGCAGTGGTCGGATCTTCTCGCCGCGTTGCACGGGGTCGCTCCGCCTCCGCGGCCGCCACGTGTGCTGCGTGGCCGGTGCGAGGAGGCCTTCGCTCGTGTCGGCAGGCGGCTGTCCGAACCCGCGATCAGTGCTCGTATCGATGTCACTGCGTGGAGCAGGGCCGGACAGCGGTGTGGGCAGCTGCTGGACACGGAAGCGACAACCGTGTTGCTCCACGGTGACCTGCACCTGGGCAACGTGCTCGATGGTGGCGCGGAGCGCGGTCTGATGGCCATCGACCCGAAGGCATGTGTGGGTGATCCGTGCTTCGACGCCGTGGACTACGTCGTGGCCGGTGCCGGGCTGGAAGGCGTCGAGACCCGTTGTGCGCGCGTGGCAGCGGCGTGCGGGCTCGATGGCGACCGGCTCCACGCCTGGAGCCAGGTGATCGCCCCATTCGCGGCCATCGCCCATCTCGGGAACGGTGGTGAGGAGGCGGTGATCGATGAACTGCTCGCGTTGGCCCAGTGAGAACACCTGGCATTTCCCTCGTGCCCCGCGCTCTGCTCATCCCCCGAGGCACGGACGCGCCGGCCGGCATCCTGGTGCATAAGAAACGCGGCAGGGCCACACTCGCTCGGGGCATGGCTCACCGAACAGCGGAAGTGTGGCCGCGGAGTCCATGCAGAAGCCGCCGGAAGGCCAATCGCCGGGGTGTCGCAGGTCGATCAGGCCCCGCCGGGATGCGCCGGGGCCAGTGCACAGGCTCGATGCGTCAGTTGAAGGGGCCGTAAGGGGGACGATGCCCTCCGGGACCGGCCGTGTCTGCTGTGAAGACGCCGTCGGGGCGTCCTGCTTCTCGTCCCTTGCGGCGGTGCCGGATGTGAACGAGGTCGTCCGTCCGCTGCTCGAACGCCCGCTCTGGCGGAGCTCCTGGTGGGAGCCGCCCGGCGGGGGTCAGCCGGCGCGGGGTACCGGACACCGCACACCGCGGAACAGCCGTACCCCGGTCGCGGATCCGAGGCCGGAGTACCGGACCGGAAACTGCACGAGATGCGCAGCCCAACGGGCCATACGGACAACCAACCACAGTCATCGAGAGCGGGCTCAGACCGGTCCGGACTGGCATCACCCACATCCGATGCGATGTACTTCTCCTCATCCCCTCCGGAGGCCCTGTAGAGCGCCACCGGCGCTGATGCGCTGCTCGCGCACCGCGATCCGGGCCAGCTTCGTCAGCATCATGCCGTTGCGGATCGAGACGATGTAGTCCACAGGGAGCCCGTGCATCCGGATGCCCGGGCCTCGCAGCGGGTGCCAGTCGAGAACGCAGAGAGTGTTCTCGCCCCAGGGGATCAAGTTCATGGCGATGCGGGCTGCGCCGAAGGGATCTGCCTTCGCTTCCAGTTCCAGACGCCGTTCCGGCTCACAGATGCGTACGACACAGGTGTCGTCGAGAGCCAGCGGGCCGACGCCGACCCTGACTTGGAGGCGGGCGCCTACCTCGGGCCAGTGCGGGTCAGCGGCGGTGATCTGTTGCGTTCCCGAGACCCATTCCCTGTAGCGAGGCCCGTCGGACAACAAGCCCCAGACTGTGGACGGCGGGCTCAGGATCAACCGGAGATTCCGGGCCACATCAACCACACTCCCTCTTTCCGCCGCTCCTGAAGACCAGCTCGCGCCGTGCGCCTCCAGCATCCCCGACAGTGGTAGGGCCCGGCACCCGCACGGCATCGTGCGCGACGGGTCAGCAAGGGGGATCACAGCCCCCGATCGGCGCCGCCTGTCCGACGGGCACCGAGTTGCGCGCTCCACCAATCGAGTGATCCGTGCGAGTGGGAGTCGGGCAGGGCCTCGCCAACCGCATCGGGGAGTGACGGTCCCACTCGGCCACCCGGCCGTTCCGGTGAGTGCGCGTTCGGTGGTTCAGCCCGACGTGCCGGCAATCGTTTCGGTGGGCGCCCCGACTTCTGGCGCCCCCTCGGCAGAGCCGAGTGCCCCACCCGTGCGGTCGCGGTTCAAACGGGCCCGGCTCATCGGCGCTGTCGTCGGAGTGCTGGCCCTCACCGTCGGAGTACGACTCCGGCATTCTGTCCATGGGGCGTGCGGCGCAGAAGCTGAAGTTCGTCCGCAAGCCCGGTACGTAGCGCGTACGTGCGGGGCAACACAGGTCGAGCCGCGCACCGTGCGCTCACGACAGGGAGAGCCCCAGCCCGGCTCGGGCTGGGGCTCGAAGGGCCCACCGGGAGCTCACCGGTGCGGGTTCCGGTTCAGCGGGCTCCGGTTCGGTGGACACCGTCGTCTTCGGGCGGTGTCAGCAGCCTCTGCCAATGCGAAGAGACATCATCTTGTCATTGAAGTGCGAGGCCATGGCCGCTTCGGACTTGCCCGGCCCGACCGTGAACATGCGCCCGACGTAATTGGAGTGCTCGTAGACGCTGACCGTTTTACCAGTGCGGTTCCAGTACGAGGTCATACGGTCGTTCGTGTAGTCACCGACGTTGGGGGTCGACGAGGTGTAGTGCCGGAAGTCGCCCCGGTAGCTGGATTTCTCCCATACGCAGAAAGAGCCGTACGGGCACTGGTCGGAGTCGGCCACCGCCGGGCTCGCGGTCATGGAGGCAATGCCCGCGGTGAACGCCAGGGCGGCCGCGGCGCCCAACAGACGCGAGGAGACCACCGCTCGCGCCCGCCTCACGGGATGCGGCAGCACCGGTTACCGAAGCTCCTGGCGGTACGTGGCTGTCGCGATCTCGACGAAGGATCGGATCAACGGGTTGGTGTCACCTTCGTTCCACGCCGCCACCACTCGGCTCGGCGCCATGTCGATCAGCGGTACCACGGCCAGCTCCGTGGGCAGGTCGTGTCCGAAGGGGGCCAGTCCGACCGTGCCGTTCCACAACACGGCTTGCCGGCATTCTTGAACAGTGCGCACCATTGGCCCCTCGCGCGGCCTGCCGCCGTTCCAGTACGACCGCCAGATGGGGTCGGTGTCCTGCGGGAACTGGAACCAGCGGCGGTCGCTCAGCTCGGCCAGTCGCAGCCGGTCGTGGCGGGCCAGCGGATCGTCGGTGCGCAGGACCACGCCTACTGGATCGGATCGCAGCGCACGCACCGTCAGGGCGGTCTCGTCGAACGGCGCCCGGGTGAGGGCGACGTCGACGAGTCCGGCGCGCAGCCCGCATGTCGGGTCGGTCAGGTCGGTGTCGCGGATGCGGATGTCGATGCCGGGATGGTTCCGGCGGTAGGCGGCGGCCAGCCCGGACATTCCCGGGTCGGTTCCGTCGCCCAGGATGCCGACGGTGATGGTCGCGCCGCCGGCCGCCTCTCTGACGCGCACGCGGACGCGGTCGGCATGGTCGAGTAGGGCTCGCGCCTCGTCGAGCAGCACCGTGCCCACCGGCGTGAGCGTGACACCGGTGGGCGAGCGGGCGAAGAGCAGGGCGCCGATGTCGGCCTCCAACTGCTTGATCGCCCGGCTCAGCGGCGGCTGGCTCATGTGCAGTCGGGTGGCGGCCCGGCCGAAGTGGAGTTCCTCGGCGACCGCCACGAAGTAGCGCAGGATCCTTAGCTCCACGCTGCAACGATACCCACGAGGTATCGGCGCTGCGAGATGGGTCTTGGACACTGGAGGGGTTCCGGCGGTGCACTTGTGAACATGACCGAAGAAGCGAAGACCAGCGAGCCGCAGGCCGGCCCCGCCGTATCGGTGGTGGGTCCCGGCGACGGTGAGACGATTGTTCTGGGCACCACGCGCATGCGCGTTCTGGAGGACGGCAGCCACACCGGGCACCGCCTCGCGATCGCCGAGTCCGTCCTCGCCCCGCACACCCAGGGACCGCCGCAGCACCGCCACGCCCAACACGACGAGGGCTTCTACATTCTCTCCGGCACCGTGCGGTTCACCGTCGGGGACGAGGACCACGACGCCGCCGCGGGCACGCTCGTGATGGTTCCGCCAGGCACCCCGCACACCTTCGCCAACCTGACCGACCAGCCCGCCGTCATGCTCAGCACCTTCACCCCCGACATGTACGTGCAGTACTTCCGCGACCTCCAGGAGGTGTTCGCCGACGGCCGGCAGCTGACGCGGCAGGCCAACATCGATGCGATGAGCCGCTACGCGACCGAGCCCGCCACCGACCTCGCCTGAGACCGACGGAACGGAACGGCCCAGCCGTCCTTCTTCCGACCGGCGAGGCCGTGGCGCCGCCGCCTTGCCCGTCCGGCCCCTCTGACGAGGGGCCGGGCCTGCTCCAGAGGCTTCCCCGGCAAGCGACGCAATCGACGGGCCCCGCGAACCGGTGGCCCACGAACGGGAACGATGAACACCACCTGGACGACTCCGAGCCGCCCACCGCCTGGAACAAGAACCGGCCCAGCCCCGGCCAGTCCGCGCCGGCCGCACCCACCGGCCTGCCCCGAGCAGAACTGGCGGTTCGGCAAGAGAGCCGGACCACCGAACACATACTGCAACGGGGATTGCGGCGAAGTCCCGTACCAGCGGCAGCGAACGTGGCACACTGCGCGCGACCGGCCCCGTTCCGGCCGCGTCCACGCGGCCGGCGCGCCCCCGAAGAGCACGGTGGGGCCGGTGTGTCCGGGCGACGGGCTCGGACGCCGCTCTTCATCCGCTGGTCGCCGACGAGCCCGCACCATCGGGACCGTTGGTCCGCCGCTCTCAAGGAGGATCCCATGCCCCCTCCCGCCGTCGGGAGACGAACGGTCGCGGCGGTCCACGCCGCACCAGTGTTCATGGACACCGAGGCCACGGTCGACAAGGCCGTCGCCCTCATCGAACAGGGCGGCCGGGAGGGCATCGACCTGCTGGTGTTCCCGGAGACCTTCGTGCCCGGCTACCCGTACTGGATCGAGGCGTACACCCCGCTGGACCAGCAGGCCGCCAACGCCGCCTACGCCGGGGCGTCCGTCGAGGTGCCGGGACCTCAGATCGCCCGGATCCAGTCGGCCTGCCGGCGGGCCGGCGCCGGGGCGGTCCTCGGCGTCAGCGAACGCCTCAAAGGTACCCGCACCTGCTTCAACAGCCAGGTCTTCATCGACCCCGACGGGGCTCTGCTCGGAGTGCACCGCAAGCTCCAGCCCACCTACGCGGAACGGATCGTATGGGCCCAGGGCGGCGGCGCCACGCTCCGGGTGTTCGACAGCTCGCTCGGCCGGATCGGCGGCCTGGCCTGCTGGGAGCACACCATGAACCTGGCCCGGCAGGCCCTGATCGCCCAGGGGCAGGAGATCCACGCGGCGGCCTGGCCCGGGCTGTCCACCATGGCCGGCTTCGAGACCGTCGCCGACGTACAGATCGACGCGATGATGAAGACCCACGCTCTCACCGCCCAGGCTTTCGTGGTCTCCGCGGGCAACCCGGTCGACCAGACGTGTCTGCGCTGGATGGTGTCCGCCCTCGGCCCGCAGGAACACATCACCGCCGGCGGCGGCTGGTCGGCGGTGATCCATCCCTTCACCCAGTATCTCGCAGGCCCGCACACCGGCCCCGAGGAGCGGCTCGTCACTGCCGCGATCGACCTCGACGACCTCGACGCCGTGAAGGTCTGGGTCGACTCACGCGGCCATTACGCGCGACCGGAGATCCTCGGCCTGCGTGTCGATCACCGGCCGCTCTGGCACGACGAGGGTGAACGCCGGTGGCCCGTCTCCCCGGGCGACGACGGACCCGAGACCGCAGACGGGACGGACTGAACCACGGGCGCGGGTACGGACCGGTCACCGGTCGGACGGGCGGGGCACACTTTCGACGAGCCGGCACATGCGATCCCGCGGCCGGACGCGGGTCCGCCGGACCCGGTCGGCATCGGTCCGTACGGGAACGGCCCGACATCCAGGCGTTCGTGGTGGCCGACTCGGTGGCCGGCTCACCCGCCGAGGACCACGCGATGGCACTGCGCCGGGCGGCCGGCAATCGCGCTGCCGTCTTCAGCGCCCGGTCCGCCTCTCAGGCGGCCGGCCGCCAGGAGCCGGGGCGCCGTCCGAAGCGTGCGGCTACCGTTCGGCCACTGCGGCGAGTCCGTCGAGCAGGGCGGTGACGGCGGCGCCCGTCATCCGGTAGCCGTCGGCGGTCTCGGCGATATGTCCCGAGGCGACACGGGAGTTCCACCAGTCCTCGACGAAGCCGGGGGCGTATCCGCCGGTGTTGAAGTCGTAGGGATCGGCCACGAGCCCGAAGACGATCATGAGCTCGTAGTCCGGCAGCGCGTAGGAACGCTCGTGCCCCGCAGGCGCCTTCAAGTACCTGTCGAAGGAGTCGACCCGGTTGAAGCTGGTGAACAGCCAGAACAGGCAGTCGTACATCAGCGTGGAGCGCTCGTCGGCGTGCAGGGCGAAGAACCCCTTGTCGTGCACGATGGCCTCCGCGAGCCTCCGCAGGCGCCGGTCCGCGTCGGGCAGGACGTCGGCGACCTCGCGAAAGGCACGGGACAGCACCGGGGAGAAGCTGCCGTCGCGCACGGTGGCCAGGGCGTCGAACCGGTCCTGCTCCGAGGTGTCGTAGACGGACTCGTCGACCAGACCCGTGATGAAGGCCTCGAAGTTCTCCGCCACCGGGGTGATCGCGAAGTCGCCCTCCTGGTCGACGTGGACCACGGCCGGTTCACCGTGCCTGCCGCAGGCGCGGTAGTCGAGGGCGAGCATGTCGTGGCCGGCCGAGGGGGTGTCGGCGAAGTAGACACCGATGTCGGGGTACTCCCACATGTCGATCCAGAACCGGCTGCCGTACTCGCCGCCGAGCGACTGCGGCCGTGTCCGCCCCACACCCCTGATGCCGGTGATCGCGATGTGGTCGTCGGCCCAGGAGGTCGGCTCGGTCATGGGGAAGTGGTCCCGGGTCGGAATGCCGCCGTTGTGCGCGGTCATCAGAGCGATGTACGAGTCGGGCAGCCGGTATCCGCCGAGCTCCTCCTCCACCGACGCGATCAGCTCCGGTGTGGGCGGGGCCTCCTCCACGTACTCCTCCAGCGCGTATGCCGAGTCGTCCCAGAACCCGGCCACGTCGAAGCCTTCGAAATGTCGCACTGTGCCCTCCCAGGCCCGCTCGCCCGGCGATCGTACGTCCCGGACCCGAACGCGAACACGGCCGCCCCCGGCTCCGGGAGGCCGTCGGCTCCGTCGGGGACCCGGCACGGTGTCCTCGCCGTCCTCCTGCCCCGGCCGAAGTGCTATCCGCCGCTCGCCGTGGGATTGCCCTGGTGCGTGAACGCCGCCCAGTGGTGCAACCGGTGCAGATCGGGCCGGGCGGCCTCGGCGCGGAGGGGGCCGTCGAGGGTGGGCGGGGGTGTGCGGTGCGGGTCGAGCATCCAGAGCTGGGCGGCGCGCAGGGCGTCGGGTGGGGCCAGGCCCCGGGCGGTGAGGTTGTGGTGGAAGACCGCCATCATCACCGAGGTCGGGCCGTCGCGCACCGCCCAGCGTGAGCCCACGACATCGGCGGCCCCGCCCGTGACCAGTGCGGTGGCGAGGGTCAGCGCCTCGTCGTGGTGGCCCGCGCTCAGGTCGGTCTCGCAGGCGCTGAGGACGATCAGGGGGCCTGCGGTGCCGGGCCCCCGGTCGGCGGAGGCGTCGAGGATGCCGGCGACGGTGAGCCTGCCCGCGTCGGCTCCGGCACCGGGCGGGACGGCGAGCCGCAGTTCCGAGTCGGTGGGCCGGGGTGCGGCGACGGCGTGGCAGGACAGGTGGACCAGGGAGGCCGGGGTCGTGCCTCCGGGCAGCACGGCGAGCAGGTCCTCCGGAGTGCCCGCGGCGTCCCGCTCCCCGTCGGCGGTGAAGAACTCGCCGTAGCGCAGCGCTCCGGCGTAGCAGGCGGAGCGCAGTGCCGCCGTCTCCAGCTCGGCCCACGGCAAGGTGAGTTCCGGGTCGGCGACGAGCACCTGCGGTCCGGTGGCGGGGGGCATCCGCCGCCGGCCGGCGGCCGCCAGGAACTGGGCGCCGGAAGGGGCGTAACTGAGGACCGCCTCCTGGCAGGCGTACCGGTGGCCGTGCTCGCCGAGACCCCGGATGCGTGCGGCGTGCCACGGGACGACACCGAGCGGGCCGCACGGTACGAGGACGATCCGTGGCGGCCGGGCCAGGGGCCCCTGGGCCGCGAGCAACGGCCGTACGGCGCCGAGCACCGGTCCCATCACGGCCCGCCAGGCCCAGTCGCACAGCGTGCCCAGCGCCTTCTGCCAGCGCCCCTCGCACGCGGCGAGCTCCGCCGGTCCCTGCTCCGGGTCGGTGAGCACGCGGGAGCGTTCCGCCGCCGCCTCCAGATAGCGGTCCAGCGGTGGGCTGCCCGACTGGAGCAGCTCAGGCAGCGCGACCGCGGCCGGGGCCGCGCCGGGGCGGAGGATCAGCGCACGGCCGGGGAACCCGCCGTTGGCCATCGGCACTCCGGCCACCAGGTACACCAACGCGTCGGTGTCCGTGGCGGCGAGGCCCGCGGACAGTTCGGCCGGGCCGGTGGCGCCGAGGAGCGGCCGGGTGCCCGGCCCTTCCGTGGCTCCCCGGCCCGCGCCGAGCGCCTTGAGCGCCTTGCGCCGCAGACCGCTGGGGACCGGCGGGGTGTCGTCGGGGACCTGCGGCTCTCGTGCCCCGGGGGCCGTCGCCGCGATGGGGCGGATCGGGTGTGCGAAGACCTGGGCCCGCCACTGCCGGGCGAGTCCGGGGTGGCCCGCGGCGTCGAGCAGTGCCGGGATGCCCCGGGTGGCGGCGGCCGACTGCAGCACCAGGGCACGGCCCCGCTCCAGGTCGGCCACCGCGTCCACCGGCCGGCCGACGCGGAAGGCGATGAACGCGAGGCGCCGCGACAGCATGGCCCCGTTGAGCGCCGCGGACAGGCCGTGGTCGGCGCCGGACTGGAGCAGGACGTCGGCGGCCAGTTCACCCAGCGCCTCGCGGAAGACCTCGACGCAGGCCCGCTGGTCGGCGGCGCGGTGCGGGCCGCCGCGCGCGGCGCGCATGAGGTGGGCCTCGGCCAGCTTCGTCAGGAGGTCCACACGGTGTGTCTGGCCACGCCCCTCGGTGATCAGCACTCGGACACGGGTCAACTCGGTGATGGCATCGTCCAGCAGCTCCCCGGGCCCCTCGCCGCGCAGCACGTCGAACAGCATCCGCAGACCGAGCGCGCCTCGTCGGTCGTACTCATGGTCGTGGTAGAGCCGGGGACCGTCGAGGTCACGGCGGAACTCGGAGATCGCGCGATACAGGATCTCCGGTTCGGCCGCCTCGGGCCGCGCGGGTTCGAGGACGCCCTCGGGTGTCCGCCCCTCCTGTCGGACGGGCGGCAGGAGGGCGTCCAGCTCGGTGATCCGTTCTTCCAGTGCCCCGCGCCGGTCGCTGTCCGGCGGCAGGGCCGCGTGCCGGCCGCGCAGTTCCTCGCCCAGGCTGGGCAGTTCCCCGTGGTTCCCGGTGCGCCGGGCGTGGCTCAGCTCGGCACCGGCGGCGGAGAGCGCGAGGTCGAGGACGAACGGCGCGTCGGGCGGCACCGAGCCGTCACGCTCCAGGGCGGCGCGTAGTTCGCGCAGGGTGGTCAGGGCGACGTCGGCGTCGTGGAAACTGCCTCCGTGCACGGCGGCCTGCTCCAGGATGCCGACCAGCTCCGCCTGCAGGGAAACGCCCCACCAGGAGCCGGCGGGGCTCGCGTCGATGGCCTCCCTGAGCAGCGCGGCGGCGTCGTCCAGATAGCCGGGGTCGCCGGTGCGGTAGGCGAGGAGCCGGTCCAGTTGGGCTGCCGACTGCCGTTCGCGGATGCCGGTGTGCGCGACGAAGTCCCGTACGTGGCTGTCGAGATACGGCAGGACGCCCGGATCCACGGCCGTACCGATCGGCCAGTCGGTCAGACGGTCCGCGTCGTCGCCGTCCGGATCGGGCGTGGGCCGTTCCGCCTCGGAGAAATCGGCCGGCTCGTCGGTCAGGAACTCCCATTGGAGCAGCAGGTAGGCGTGGAGCCTGGCCACCCGGGCTCGCTGCGGCGTGTCCGGCGGCGCCGCGCGCAGACTCCGCAACGCAAGGTCGGCGGCCCGGCGTACGCCGTCGGCACCGGCCGCGCGTCCGGCGCCCGCCCGGCGCACCAGCCGCGCGGCCTCCAGGTCGAGAGTCAGGTCGTCGGGTGTGGAGTCGCCGCCCCGCCCGGAGGAGAACTCGGCGATCAGCCATACGAGTACACGGGTGAACCGAGCCGTGCTGCACGAACCGGCCAGATCCACCAGCCCCCGTACGGCATCCAGGAGTTGACTCTGCGCCGAGGGGGCCGCGCCGGTGCCGTCGCGGGCCGCCGCGACGTGATCCGCCCCGTCGGTGGAACGGTCGGACGCGGACCGGGCGGAGCGGGTGGACCCGGGCGCGAGCATCTGCTCGATGATCTCCCGGTTGCTCTCCGTCTGCCGACGGAACTCCTCGTCGACCGGCGCCTCGGCGATCCGGTCGACCACGTCCCTGGCCTCGATGAGGTCGCGGCGCACTGCCTCCGTGAGGACCCGCCCGTCGGCCACGTCGAGCAGCGCGTTCTGCAGGGCGGTGCGGCTGCCGTCGGCCCGCGGCAGGGCCCAGGGCATGAGCAGGAAGAGCAGCATCATGCGGGACAGCACCGCGAGCGGGGCGTCGAGGGGTCCGTGACGGTCCACCCAGCGCAGGCGCCGCAGCGCCTCGGCCCGCTCGTCGGGATCGAGCGTCGTACCGTCGCGCCGTATGTGGCAGCGCGCACCGATCAGGAGGGCCACATGCACGAAGACGTCGGAGAACTCCTCCTCGTGCCGAATCAGCTCTCTTTCCAGTGAAAGGAGTTCATCGATTGCGGGCCCCAGCCATGTCTCGTCCTTCCAGTCCCCGCCCTCCATCAGCCGCCCCACGGCACGGACCGCCTCGGCCGCCCGCCCGCGCAGTTCCTCAGTCATCGACTCCCCCCTCAAGCACCGCACCCGGCGATACGCTGACGGTCGGTACAGCCCGGGGCCGTCGAGCGACGGTCCCGCCGAGCACTCCGGGAAGGGGCACCGTGCACGACGCCAGGACGAGGATCTCAGACGCACTGACGGATTCCGGGCGTTGCGAGCGGGAGACGGCACTCCTGGTGCTGGGGCACGCCGTGCGTTGGGCCGCCGGCACACTCGGCGGGACCGGCACGCCGTACGCCGCCGAGGACATCGACGGAGCCGGTGCCCTGACCGCCCTGTACGCGTTGGACGATGCGCTGGCCGGCACCCATGACCTCGCCGAAGCGCTGCCCGCACTGCTCCGGGTGGCCCGGGCGGGCGAGCGGCTGGGGCGTGACATCCAGGACCTGATGGCCGAACTCACCTCGCTGGCCGGGCGGATCGCGGTGGAGCGCGCCGCCCTCGACGAGTTCCTGGCGCGCGAGACCGAACTGCGGCAACGCCTCGCGGAGCACGAGAAGCTGCGCCACGAGGTCGACGAACTGCGGCGGCTCGAAGCGCTCGTGGCGGAGCTGGACGACGTACGGGCACAGCGCGCGGCGATCGACGTACGGCTGCGGGAGCTTCGCGACCAGGACCCCGACGCGGCCGACCAGGAGTTGCTCACCGCCGCCGACTCCCTGCTGCGGCTCACCGAGCAGCAGCTCTCGGCACTCGCCCCACGGACCCGGCAGTCCCTGCAACAGGTGGCCGCGGCACAGCGGGAGCTGGAGGACACCCGGCGCAGGCTGAGTGAGAGCACGCAGGAACTCTCTTCCTTGCAGGAGACGTTGGAGAGCGTCCGGGTCGAGTACAGCACGGTGCTCGCGTCGCTGACCCGCCATGCCCGGGCCGACCGGGAGCTGGCACACGCCCTGCACGAGGCCGCGGACGACGGCGGCGAAGTGCGGGCACCGGGGTTGACCCCGGCCGAGGTGGCGGTGCTCACCGAAACCGTCGAGCGGCGGCTCGCCGAGGCGGACCGCGCCCTGCGCCGTATCCTCGTGGACCGGAGCGCCCCCGACGCCGACGGCCAGAGGAAGATCACCAGCAGTCCGGCCTGAGACGGGGCCGCCCGGCGTACGGCCGGGCCGTGGGCCCGTATCACCCGGAACACCCCGGCGGTTCCCCGGCGTACCGGCCGTCCGCCGGATCCGGTACGTCCTCGGGCAGGAACTCCGGGCCCTTGTCCCCGGTACCCCAGCGCGCCGCCTTCAGGGCCTCCATGATCTCCATCAGCCGACGCACCTCACGGGCGTTGCCGAACGAGTGCGGGTCGGCCCTTCGGGTCTCCTCCAGCCATCGGCGGGCACGTTCCTCGGTCCCGGGGCCGAGGACGTAGCCGCCCGCCACGGCCGAGCGGCGCAGGATCTCCCCGAGGTCGTCCAGGGAGAATGCGGGGAACGGCACCTTCGTGGTGAACCTCGACCGCATTCCCGCGTTGAAGGTGAGCAGTTCCTCCATCTCCCCGGGGTACCCGGCCGCGATGACGACGAGTTGGCCGCGCCGGTGCTCCATCTCCCGGAGCAGGGTGTCCACTGCCTCCGCGCCGAAGCCTCCGGCTCCGCGCGTGTCCCGGACCAGGCTGTACGCCTCGTCGATGAACAGCACCCCGTCCAGCGCCCGCTCCACCGCGTCGCGGACCCTGGGCGCGGTCTGCCCGACGTACTGGCCGACGAGGTCGGCGCGGGTCACCTCCACGACATGGCCCTTGCGCAGCAGTCCGAGCGCTCGGAACAGCTCCCCGACCAGTCGGGCCACCGTGGTCTTCCCGGTGCCCGGCGGCCCCGTGAACACCAGATGCGGCGGGTCGAAGGATGCGGCGCCCCGCTCCTGGCGCATCCGCAGCCGCTGTGCCAGGCTCGCCAGCTCCGCGCAGACCGGCCCGAGGCCGACGTACCGGTCGAAGGAGGCGAGGAGTTCCGCCGGGTCCGGTGCCGGCCGGGGCAGGTGCTCGCGGTAGGCATCCGGGATGTCGTCGACGCCGACGGGCTGTTCCACGTCCCGTCCTACGCGTACGGACCACCGGGAACGGACCGCGTCGGCGAGGGTCCGCATCTCCCGGACGTTGCCGAAGTTCGCGTCGCGGCCCCGGTGCATGCTCTCCACGATCTGCCGCAGCGCTGCCGCCGTGTCCGCTTCGACCGTCAGGCCGCCCTGTTCCAGACGGTTCAGGAGGGTCGTGTGCAGGGTGCCGGGGTCGTAGTCGGGGAAGGTGACGATGTTGGTCTCGGGGAAGCGGCTGCGGAGACCCGGGTTGGCGTCGAGGAACTGGTTCATCTTGTCCGGGTAACCGGCCACGACGACCACCAGTTGCCCCCGGTCGTCCTCCATGCGTTTCAGGAGCGCCTGGATCGCCTCGTCGCCGAAGCCGTCCCGTTGGTCGCTGAGCCCGTAGGCCTCGTCGATGAACAGCACCCCGCCCAGCGCCCGGTCGACCACCGCGTCGGTGCGCTGCGCGGTCTGTCCGATGTATCCGGCGACCAGGTCACTGACCTTGGCCTCCACGCAGTGGCCCCGGTCCAGCACGCCGACGTCCCGGTACATCTCCCCCACCAGTCGGGCCACCGTGGTCTTGCCCGTACCGGGGTTGCCCGTGAACACCAGGTGCCGGGAAGGTGGTTCGCCGTCCTGCGACCGGCCGCGGGCCCGGAGTTCGTCACTCGTCGCCAGCTCCGCGCGCAGGTTCTCGAAGCGGCGTACGAGCTCCTGCGTACCGGGCATCGCGGCCAGCCGCTCCCAGGGGGAGCGTTCGTCGGCGACGCTGCCGCCCAGCCAGGGCCGGACCGATTCGCGGTCCAGCACGGCTCCGGCAGCGAGGAGTTGTTCGAGGCGCTCCCGCCAGACGCGGGCGGTCTCGGGCTGCCCGGCCATCGCCCGGACCACCCGGTCCAGGTCCCGCCACTCGACCCGCAGCCCCTTGCGCAGCCGTACCGAGTGCACCAGCCGTTCCAGTTCCGGTCCCTGGGGAAGTCCGATCCGGTGCGTGCCGCCGCGGGCGGGCTCGTCGCGTCGTTCGGCGACGAAGGTCTCCAGCTGCGGACTGCGTCCGAGCCCTTGCAGGAATGCGGCCACCTGACTCAGGGAGGCTCTGTTGAACACGAGGATCCACTGGTTGCCCTCGACGCCGTCGGCCGCCCATTCGGCCAGGGCTCCGGCGAGCTGGCGCGGGGCCTGGTTGTGCAGCAGGAACTCGTCCGCGTGCGGGAACACCACGGCCGTACGGTGTTCGGTGCCGCGGAGATACCCGGTGAGCGTCATCACGCCGAACGGGTCGGCGATCCCCGACGCGCGGGCGGCGCCCACTCCCGACGTGGAGCCCGGCTCCGGCCCCGCGGCAGGCGCCGGGACCAGGAGCTGGGCACCGCCGAGCGGGCCGCGCAGACCGGCGTGACGCATGCCGCCCGTGCCGGTCCGGCCGTCCGGCCCGGTTGTGCGGCGGGCGGGGCGGCGGGACCGTTCCCAGGACTCCTTGTCGCGGAAGTAGACCGGGTCGTGCAGGGTGCTGAACACGATCCGCTCGAACCCTTCGGAACGCAGCATGCGCCAGAGTGCCTGTTCCATGGAGCGGACCTGACCGGTGCTGTCGACGAAGACGTCGCCCACGCCCGGCCCGTAGAACACCGTGAAGGGCTCCCCGGTACGGACGGCCTCGGGGGCGAGCCGCTCCGTGTCCGGTGGGCGCCCGGGGTCGGGGCTCCCCTTCGTCAGGCCTCCGCTCATGTGCCCGCCCCCCGTCGGCCGGCCCGGCTGCCCGGCTCTCCGGGGTCCGGGATCGGGGCGCCCCCGGGAATGACCGTCGGCTCCGAGGGCTCCAGGCCCAGGGGCACGCCCTGGTCCCGCAGCGCCCGGTGCACCGCGTCGGCCCTGTTGCGGAGTTCGGCCTCCGATGTGACGTCGTGATCGCTGGACTCCACGCGGATCACGCACTGGTCCGAGTCCTTGTCCTCCTGGACGATCTCGACCCTGATCTCGTTGCCGTTGGCCGCGTTGCGCAGCCGGGCGTGGAACGCTCCCCGTTCGTCGTCGTCGGCGTAGCCGGACTCTTCCTCCACCAGGTCGTAGTAGGCGACCTCGGCGAGGGTGTGGGCCACGACGTCCGCGAGGTTCACCCGCATCTGCGAGGTGAGCTGGCGCATCCCGGCCCGCTCCACAGCCTGGCCCAGGCCCCGTTCGAGCCGGGGTGCCTCCTCGTCGCGCAGCACACGCAGGTCCTGTACGCCGGTGTGCGGGTCGCGGGCACGGGAGAGCGCCTCGGCGGTCTCGTGCAGCACCTGGTCGAACTCGCCCTCGGACCAGTGCACGACGTCCAGCGTGCAGTCCGGGACCGGCCGGGCGTCCGGGCCGACGACGGGGCGGTGCCGGTTGTCCTCCGCCAGGGCCTCCACCTGCACCAGGGCCTCCACGGCCTCCTTCTGGGCCAGGCAGCGCTCGAACTCCCGCTGCTCGATGTCCACCCGCAGGTCGCTCAGCTCGTGGAAGGTCTCCTGTGCGACGGCGAGCGCGGCGTCGAAGCGGCCCTCGCCCGCGGTCGCGTCGGCCGTGGCGATCCGCCGGCGCAGCCGGTCGAGGCGGCCGGGTGCGTACCGGTCATGGGGCAGTTCCCCGTCGATGAGGTCGGCCATGGTGCGGGCGTCGGCGAGCCAGGCGCGTACGGTGTCCTCGGCGCGGGCCCGGTCGGCCTTGAACGCGTCGATCTCCTGGGCGAGGCGGGCGGTCTCGGCCCGCCGCTCGGCGCGCTCCGCCGCGAGGGCGCGCTCGGCCTCCCGGCGCTGCTCGTCGAGGCGCTGCCGGGTGTTCTCCTCGATGCGGCCCGCCGTCTCGCGCAGGTCCTGGTGCAGGCGTTGGGCCTGGTCGCGCAGTTTGCGGTTGGTGTCGGCCTCGATCTGCCTGGTCCGGTCGCTGAGCCGGTCGATCGCCGCGTCCTGGCGGCGCTGCCGGGCCTGCACCGTGGCGAACGCCCGGTCGACGTCGGCCCTGGTCTGCTTCCGTACGTCGGCGACCAGGCGCGGGATGTCCCGTTTGACGGCCTGGAGCTGTCGCGCCTTGCGCTGGAGGCGGTGCCACTCCGACTCGTCGATCTGAATCCTCTTCCTGCCGCTCATGACCGTCCCTTCTGCTGTGGAATCGCGTCCGGACCCGCGCCGGAGCCATGGGGGTGCGCTCCCGGGGTTCGGGCGCGGACCGTGTCGACCGCTCGCTCGAAGGCGGCGGGGAAGTCTCGCGGAGGCACCCCGATGAGCAGGGCCTCCCGGCCGTCGACGGCGATCTCGACGTCCCGCGCCCGGCCCTCGAAGTCGTAGCCGCTGTCCACGAGGCGCGGGGTGAGGTGGTGGACCCGCTGGTTGCTGCTGCCGCGCAGGCCGCGCCCGTCGTTCAGAGCGGCCACGTACGTGCCGTCGATCAGTACGTCGACGGCGGCGAGCAGTCCGGGCACGTCCGGGGACGGGGGCCGGGTGCGCAGCCGCTCCAGCCGGTGTCCGGTGAAGCAGACCACGGAGACGTCCCTGATCTGCCGGGCCCGCCGGACGAGTCGGGCCAGCCCCGCGGCCTGGCTCATCGGTTCGCCGCCCGAGAGGGTCAGTCCGGTGACCCGGGGGTCCGTGAGCAGTTCGGCCGCGAGGTCGTCGGGGTGTGCCCGGCGCGCGGGGCGTTCGGGGATCCACTCCGGCGCGAGGCAGCCGGCACAGTGGAACGGACAGCCCTGCACCCACACCACGGAGCGCACTCCGGGCCCGAGCGTACGGGTTCCGACGCGGGTGGCCGCCACGTTCAGCGGCGGCTGCCCCGTCATCGGGGCCCCTCGCCGCGGGGCCGGGCGGTGCCCGGTGCGGGTGCCGGGCCGCTGTCCGGGTGGTGCGTGAACGACAGCCCGCCGACCACGGCCTGGGCGCCCGGTGCGCAGACCACCCGGTCCGGTCGGCCGGTCGCGCCGTCCGGGACGTACCGGATCATCAGGTCCGTCCCCGGCCCGTCGGCAGCACGGCGGCGGCGTCCGTGCACCGTGCCGCGTCCGCCCTCGCGCGGCTGGAACACCACCCGCCTGCCGGAGAGCGCGATCCGGCCCGGAACGCCTCCCGCGAACACCGGCACGACGATCAACGCACCCGACAGAACCGGGCGGTTGACTCTCCGCCAGCGCAGCCAGCCGAGCACCAGGACCGCCAGGAGGCCGAGCAGGATCCCCGGCAGCAGAAGGACGGAACCGATGTCCGCGCGCACGGCCAGCGGGCCGCCCCCGACCGCGACCGCCTCGGGCACCTTCAGGTCCACGTCGGGCGCGAGGGCCCGCTGCCACGGGGACGACACCTGTCCGGACACCCGCAGCACGGCCGAGGCCTCCTCGGTGTGCCGGTAGGGCAGGCCGCTTCCGTCCGGCCCGCCCGCGAGGCGCACGGCGTACGTCCTGGACTCGCCGGGGCCCAGGGTCAGCCGCGTCGGCAGACCGCTGATGCCGAGCGGGGCTCCGGCCGCCGAGAGCCGTACGTCGCTCACCGTCAGCGGCAGGTGCCGGGCGGCCGACCGGAAGGTGACGGAGGCGGCCGCGGAGCCTGTGGTGAGATCGCGGGGGCCGGTCTGCTTCCAGGACGCGGTGACGCCCTTGCCCCGGTCCTCGGCGAGCAGCCGCGCCGCCGAGCGCGCCCGGGTGCTGTCCCCGGCCCGCTGCAGGTAGGAACCCAGGTCCTGGATGCTCCCCGGGCGCAGGACGACCGTGTTGTGAACGACGTCCCCGAGCCGCTCGGCACCGCTCGCGCCGGTGGCCAACGGCAGTGCGTACCCGGCGAGTTCGGTGCGTGCGCCGATGGCTTCGGCGCGCTTTCGCAGCGCCTTCCAGGGGGTGCCGGAGGACGTGGGGTAGCCGGACCCGCGCGGCGGCTGGTGGCGGCCGTCGGTGAGCATGACCACGGAGGCGACGCTCGCGGCGTCGGTCCGCTCCAGCTCGCGCAGGGCCTGGTCGAGGGCGGTGCCGATGTCGGTGCCGCCGTCCGGGTCGGGGGCCTTGGGCAGCCGGGCGACGATCTTCGCCGGGTCACCGGCCGAGCCGATGTAACGCGCCTCGGGACGGTCGTCGAAGGTGACGAGGGCTACGTGGTCGGTGCGGGTCAGGCCGCCGAGGAAGGTGCGCAGGGTCGAACGGACCGCGTCGTAGCGGCCCTTGGCCTTCATCGAGCCGGAGGTGTCGACCAGGATGACGTAATCCACGGGCTGGTCGGCGACGCCGAGTTCCCGGTAGATCTCTTCCCGGCTCGGCCCCTCGGCGGCGGTCGCCGGAACGGTGGCCGCCGCCAGGGCGGCCAGCAGGACGGCTCCCACTGCCGCCGCACGCCGCAGCGTGGTCGTGGCACGTGGTGACCGGGTGGTTCGCTTCACGGACGGGCTCCCTGAGTGTCGGGCGGATGGGCGGGTTGCCGGGCTTCGCGGGGCAGGGGTCACCCCCCGGGCGGAGGCTGGGAGAGGGGCTGCCCGGGGCCGGCCCCGGGCGGCACGTCGACCGGCAGGACACCCAACGGGAACTCCTCGGGCGGGAGTCCGGCCCCGGGCGGGTGTGCACCGGTCCGGCCCCGGCCGAGCGGCTGGAGTACGAGGTGCGCGGCCCCTTCGGCGGTGACGCGCATTCCGACGTGGAAGCGCTCCTCGGCCACCGCGGGGACCGTCACGACAGCCGCGGGTACGCCACGCTCCGCCCCGGACCCGTGGACCAGGAGCCGGACCGCGCGTGCACCGCTCGCCTCGGCCGTCGCGGTCCCGAACCGCACCCGCTCCCCGTCGGTCTCGGCGAACACGGTGGCTCCGCCCGGAACCAGCGTGCCCGGCGCGCTGATCAGCAACTCGCCGTCCTGGGGCCGTCCGTGCACAATGCGGTGGACACGCACGGCGACCGCGTGCGGGTACCGGTCGGCAGCGTCGACGCGCCCCCCGGCCACCAGCGCGGCCCCGAGCACCGCGGCCAGCGCGGGATCGGTGCCCTCCGGCAGCGGCACCGCAGGGCCCAGACGGTCCGCGAGGTGCCGTGCCACTGTCCCCGACCGGGCCGCGCCACCCACCGCGACCACGGACGTACGGTCCGGGCCGGTGCGGGCGTCCGCGAGGGCCCGGTCGAGGCCTTCCGTGAGCCGGGCGAGTGCCCGGTGCACGACACCGGCGGTGATCTCCCGGCCCGCCACCTCATGGACCACGGTGTCCGCGGACCGCTCGGCGCGGTCCGGGCGGGCCGCCATCCGGTCGAGCGCGACCTCGGTGCGCCGGGTGTTCTCCGCCCTGGCCAGGTCGAGCCGGCGCAGTACGTCCGGGTCGTCGACAGCGAGGCCCACCCCGTCGAGCACCGCCCTGTCGAACGCGGCACCATAACCGCCAGGCTCCGGCCCGTGCCCGGTCACCCGGGAAACGGTCACGGTCCCGCCGACGAGCGCGCACCGCGCGATGTCGATGCCGGCCGCGCCCAGGTCGCACACCAGCACCGGCGACACGGGCGGACCGCCCGCGTGCCGCAGCAGGGCCAGCACCGCGTGCGGGGCGCCGACGAGCCGGGCCGGCGGGCCACCGAGGTCCGGGGCGGATCGCGCCTGTTCGCCGTGCGGGACGACCAGAACCAGCCGTCCCGGCGTGCCGCAGTGATCGCGGTACGCGGCGTATGCCACGCCGAGGGCGGCGTACCGGTCGCCGCGTACCCCGGCCGGGGTGGGCAGACCCTCGCCCGGCACCGCGCCCGGCAGGTCGACCAGACGTGGCATCCCGTCGGCGTCGACCCGCGCCACCCGGAGGAAGCGCGAGCCCGCGTCGACGGCGACGGCGGGTTCGGCGGGCGCCGTCATCGACGTTTCCCGGGCACGATCCGCCCCATCTTCCCCAGGACGCCCCGGCGTTCGCCCTCGGCGGCGGGCTCCGCGGCCATCGGCGCGTCGGGACCGTTCCGCAGCTCCGCCACGATCCTGTCGTGCCGGGCCCGCTGTTGCCGGCTGTGCTCGGTCAGCAACACACGCAGCCCCGCGTGCCGGTCGTCCCGCACCAGGGCCCGGTACAGCCGGAGGCCGGGCAGGTCCGCCGCGAGTTCGTCCATGAAACGGGTGACCTGCTCCAGGCCGTACGGCCCCTGCGCCAGGGTCCACCCGGCGACGGTGTCGAGGAGTTGCGCCGGCAGCCGCAGCGGCGCACCCGCGTCCAGCAGGAGACGGGCCAGCCGCTCGTACGACGCGTGGTCGTTCACCGCCCTGCGGAACTCGTGGACGGGCCGCAGCCAGGCCATGTCGTACCGCTGCGACACCTGCTCCATGAGGTACGCGGGTACGTCGAGGTCGTTGAGCGGGCGTCCATGCCCGATGAGCCGTCGGTGCAGCACCTCGCACACCGGCTGCAGAAAGCTCTCCGGCAGTACGAGGCCCAGCTGTTCGATCACCCGCCAGCCGCGCTGCCCCGGCGTCCCCGCCAGGAGGGCGTCGACGGCCAGGCGCCGCAGTTCGCCGTCCGAGCCGAGCCGGTTGATCAGGGCGGCGATGTACGCCCGCAGTTCCGAATCGTCGGCGAGCCGTTCCAGGCGGGGCATGCCCGGTGTTCCGGTGCGCGTGGCCGCGCAGAAGAGGTCCGCGTCGGCCGCAACGGCGCCCCCGGCCCGCTCCTCGACCGGCACGAGGCGTCCCACGGCCTCGCCGAGGCCGCGTTCGGTCCGGGCGACCCGCCACAGCCTGGGCCACATCGGTCCGAGCACCTCCGGGCGCCGCCGGAGCCGGGCGATCTCCAGCGTGGTCCGCCAGCCTTCCTCGAAGGCCTCGGCGAAGTCGGCGGCGTCCGTGGCGGTGGTCCCGTCCGGTGAGTCGCCGAGCAGCACGGCCGCGAAGCGCAGCCAGCCGGGGGTTGCGTCGGCGGCCAGCTCGGTCCTTGCCCGGCGCACCAGCCGTTCGAGCGGCTTCAGGTCGCGCCGCTTCTTCTTCAGCAGGTACCTGAGCCAGGTCTTGCCGACGGCCGGTTCCCGGAAGAGGATCCGGTCGGCCCGTTCGGTGCTCCGGCCCCACTGGTCCTCCGCCATGTAGATGAGTGATCCCGCCCAGCCGTCGGTCGGCGCCTGGGCCTCCACCAGGGCGTGGAACAGCTCGTCGAAGGTTCCGGGGCGGTGCGCCTCGACCACGTTGTGGACGACGCCCAGATATTCCTCGGCCCGGTCGAAGGACCGGGCCAGGTCCCCGGCCACGAGGACCTCCCCGACGAGGAGGGACCGCAGGCGATCGGACCACTGCTCGGCGAGGAGCGCACCGGCGCGCGCCTTCCGGCCGTGCGCGCCGTCGACCAGATAGCCCGTCAGGACCGTGAGCCGCTGGTCGTCGAGGGAGGCGGCCGGGTGCCGGTCGAGGACCCGGGCCACATCGGCCAGGTCCCCCGCCCCGGAGCGGACCTCCTCGACCACCGAGTCCAGCAGGTCGGCCTCGCGCAGGGCCTTGAGGGCGCCGCCCGCGTCGGGGGCGGACGTGGCCGGTTCCGTCGCGGCCAGCAGGTGCCGCACGAGTGGCCGGGTGTCGTCGGTCTTCGCCCGCAGCGCGCGCAGACCTTTCAGATACCCGCGCGCCGCCGAGCCGCGTGGCTCCTGCGGCGGGGCCCCGCCGAACACCGCCGAGCACTGCCCCGCCCGTGCCGTCGGCGCGAAGAACAGCCGCAGGTCGTGCTGTGACTGGCCGGTCCAGGTCGCGGCGCTGAGCCAGGACCGGCACGCGTACGGCAGGAGCGAGCAGATCGCGTCGAGTGCCCGTACACGGTCGGCGACGTCCGGCAGCGGCCGGCCGGGGCGCGGGGTGATGGCGACCTGCCGGTTGTCGAGCAGCAGCGCGGCGACACCGGACGCCCATGTGAAGCTCAGGTCGTCGACGACGGCGGCGAGTTCTTCGGCCGACGTGTTCGGCACGCCGACCTCGGTCGGGGCGTCGTCGGCCGTCGGGGCCGGTGGCTCGGTCGGCAGTGCGCGGTCGATGCCGGACCAGGTCAGGGCGGAGCGCGAGACGTCCGGCCAGTCGAACAGGGTCAGCCGCCAGGTGTAGCTGGGGGCGCCGGTGCCGTCGGCCGTCCCGTCCCAACTCGTGTCCACGCAGGCGCAGACGGGGGCGGGGTGGGTGTCCGACGCGCCGAGGAAGACCCGCCAGGGCAGGGCGCCGTCGGGGTCGTGGCCCTCGGGCGCGCCGGTGGCGGCGGCCCGCCAGAGGTAGGTGTCGGCCCGGTTGCCGGGGAGGCTGCTGCGCAGCACCTTGTACCCCATGGTCCGCCCCGGATGTTTGCCGAGCACCGCCCGGTGCGCGGTCAGTTGTTCCTCCCCGAGGCTCTGGTTCACCGTCGCTTTCCCCCGAGCCGGCCGCCCAGGCCGCGCTCGCGGCCCCGGTCCCGGTAGATGCGCTCCTCCAGGTCGATCAGTGGTTCGAGTACGTTGATCGGCTCCGGGGAGGTACGCAGACGCGACATTCCGTCCACCTCGATCGGCTGGACGTAGTCCCTGTAGTCGAAGACGTGCTGCGGGGTGAGCCGGAAGCCCACGGCGGAGGTCGCGTAGTACGAGATGCGGCGCGGGTCGAAGTAGGCGTGCAGGGCGTCCCGCACCAGACGTGCGTTGGCTCCGCGGAAGTCGTCGCACATCCACTGGAAGAACTTCTCGCCCTGCTCCGCCGGCACCCGGGGCAGTTGCGCGCCCACGGTGTCCTGGGTGACCCAGCCCGCTTCCACGGCGGGCCGGAAGATGTCCGGGTGGTCGAACTTGGCGACGCAGACGGACACGTAGTGGGGCAGCCTGCCGTCGACGAGCCCCTGGCGGTTGCGGACCTGCGCGGTGAGCTGGGTCAGGGTCGACTGGAGGAAGTTGAAGCTCTCGGTCGCCGTCTCGGCGTCACCGAGCGGGTCGAAGAGGTAGATCAGCCCGTGGGAGCGGGCGAGCTGGCCGACGAGCTGGGCCTGTTGGGGGTGGCCGTCGCCGAAGACCTCCCCGGCCGCGTCCTGGATGTCGAGGACGAAGCTGGGCCGCCGACCGCTGATCCCCAGCCTCCCCTTCCTCTTGGGTCCCTGGATGGACCAGGCCATCTCGCGGACGCCCATGGTGGCCTCGGGGAAGGCCCGTTGCCGGGTCAGCAGATCCATGCCCCGGCTGAGGAACGCGCCGGCCTCCGCTGTCATGCCGCTGATGTTCCAGCCGCCGTCGTGGTACCGCTGGTGCTGCATGGCGGCGAGGGGCAGCGCGGTCAGGTAGGTGGTCTTGCCCGAACGCGGAGCGCCCCACAGCCCTATCCGGATGCGGTCCGCGTCCGGGCCGCCGGACGGGATGCGCTCGGGCGTCGGGTTCGGTACGGAGTCCGGTACGGCCGACGGCGGTACGGCCCCGGGGCCCTCGCCGGTGGGCGTGTCCCCCCGGCTGTCCGCGCCGTCCCGTGCCGCACCGTCCGGCTCGTTCCTGTTCGGGTCGTGCCCGTTCAGGCCGTCTCCGGCCGGGCCGTTCCTGTTCGGGTCGTTCCTGGTCGGGTCGTTCCTGTTCGGGTCGTTCCTGGTCGGGTCGTTCCTCGTCGGGTCGTTCCTGTTCGGGTCGTAGAGATCGTCCATGGGCACTCTCCTCGTGCTGGGGCCATGTCGTGGGGCGGTGTCACATGAGCGGGGCGGCGAAGGCGAACGGGCATTCCGGGCCCTCGTGCCGCCAGGGCGGGTCGAGGGCCCGGACCGCGTCCTGGGCCGAGTCGATACCCGGACGGAGCACCCCGTCGGCGCCGAGGGCCCGCCAGGCCTCGGCCGCGTAGCGCCTGGTCTGTCTGCCCGCCGCGTCGGGCGGCGGAGGTCCGGTGGCGGGGTCCGCCCGGGCCAGTACGCGGTAGCCGTCCGCCCGCAGCCGGGCGAGCGCCGCCCGCCAGTCCGTGCCGCGGGGGCAGGCCCGTACGACCCCGTGCTGACGGGACGGGGCGGGTGGCCGGCGGCCGACGATCAGGAGGACGCGGCACACCTTCGCGGTGCCGGAGCGCACGGCGGACAGCGAGGCCACCGCGTGCAGCGCGTCCTCCAGGGACGACACGGTGTCCTGCCGCCGCAGGGCCGGTGCCCAGTCGGCCAGCGCCCGGGGCAGCTCGGCGGGCGGGCGCGCGACGACCGGGGCCCGCAGCAGCGTGCCTTCCTTGGCCCAGGTGCTCTCGTAGTCCGTGTGGTCGTAGTGGCCTACGGCTCCGACCCGGACGGCGGTGCCGGTGTGATCCCTGCGGGCCAGGAGGGCGGCGACGTCCCGTACGAAGGTGAGGCGTTCCTCGGTCTCGGCCAGGTCGGCGCCGCTGAGTTCGACGGTGAACAGCAGATCGAGGCGGGGCGGGCGCACCATCCGGCGGGGCAGACCGGACAGCAGTCGGGGCACGTCTACGAAGGACTGCTCGGGCGGCCGCTCACTCGCGGGGGCGACGAGGTCCACCTCGCCGGGGCCGCGCAGCACGAAGGTGAGCCGTGCCGGTTCCAGCGCCCCGACCTTGAGCCGGTGCACGGTCACGGTCGGGGCGCCGTTGCCGTCCGCGGCCGGGGTCCCGGCGAGGACCGGCAGGTGAAGGGGGGTAGTGCCGGTGGCTCCGCCGTACACCGTGACCTCGGCGGTCGCGGTCTCGCCCGGGGCCAGCCGGGAGCCCGCGGGAAAGAGCACATGGCTGTGCGGGCGCACGGCGCCGGTGTCCCGGTCGGCGCGGGCCAGAAGCAGTGTGTGATCGGCGAGGAGCGGCAGCGTACGCAGGAGTCGCCGCACCCGGTCGGCGGCGAGGCGGCGGGCGGGCGCTTCCCCCGGGTGTCCCGGTTCCACCGACGCGGCGCGGTCCGCGGGCAGTTCGAGGCGCACGGCGTGGTCCCGGGCCACCACGGCGGCCGCGCGCCGCAGCAGTTCCCAGCCCGGCGCCGGGCGCAGCAGGACGGCCGCGGTCCCCGGGACGGTCGGCAGGCTCAGGGTGAGCCATTCCCGTACGGCGTCGTCGAACTCCTGGCGGTCCACGGGCGGGAGGGTGCCGTTGCCGCCCGCGAGCTGGAAACGGCGCAGGGTGGCGTCGGCGTCGAGAGCGGGCACGACCGTGCGCCAGGGGGTGCTGTCCGCGTCGCGGAGGACCGGGATTCCGGCTTCGGTGAAGGTCACCCGGGTCAGGTGGAGCCCGTCGGGCGCGCACTCCACGAACGACAGCTCCGCGCGGCCGTGCCGGAGCTCGTCGAGCGGTGCGCCGGGTCCGGCCCGCGCGGGCAGGTCGTCGGGGGCGCTCCGGCCGCCGGGGAGAACGGCCCCGGACCGCTCCGCCTCGTCCCCCTGCGGCGGGCCGCCCCTGATGACCGCGGCGAGGCACGGGTGATCGCCCGTGCCGGGTGCGGCGAGTACCGCCGCGCGCAGGTCCCAGGCGTGTTCCGCCGTCCGGAGGACGGTCTCGGCGGCTGCCAGGTCCGCTGCCGTCAGTTCGCCGAGCACCGGGTCGTCGTGGAGGCGCCAGCCGCAGACCGCGCAGATGTCCCGCCGGTCCTCCGGAGTCGCGCACACCGGACAGACACCAAGCACACCACAGCCCCCCGTAGTCCGTCCGTGCCCCGGCTCGCCGTGGCGGTCCGGGCGCTGCCGAGGCCACGCGCCGGTGGCCGCCGTGATCACCCAAACCCCTTGCAGAGGAGGAATGATGATTCCACGTCAGATGTGCGCATGGGCGACTTCCGTGAACCGCGGACAGAACTCGCCGGAGACTCCATCAGCCGGCCACGACCGGAACAATCCCCTCCGTTCCTCGTCGGCGGCACCCCGTGCACGCCCGCCCTCCGGCCGCGCCGCCCATGCCGCCCCGCGCTGCCGGCACGGCACTCCTCGGCACCGGCGCGGACGACCGGACGCCACACCTTCAACCCGCTCACCACCCCATCGCTCACCGACCGGTGCCGTCGGGCGGGGTCACGACCGTGCGCGTCCTACGGCGATTCCGGCGACACGAATGCGCCGCGCCGCTCTCGCCGCGCCATCTGCCTGGCGGAGGGGCTCAGCTCCATTCCAACGGGTCGGCCGGTCGCGGACCGGGCACGTTACGGGCGGATCCTGGACGCGATCCGCGCCACCAGGCCAGCCGCCTGCGGCGTACGCACCACGAAGTGGACGTCCCAGTCCGCGCCGCGCGCCAACTCCGCCTCGACGGCGGCCCACACGGCGCCCAGACTGACGTGGTACGGCAACCCGCCGCGGCCCGAGCCGAGCAGGGGGAAGCACACCGACCGCAACGGCGGGGCCGTCTTCCCGGACTCCTCGGCCAGCACCGCGAAGGTCCGCGACACGGCTGTCGTGACATGGGCGGGCAGCACGTCGTAGTCATTGGTGCCGGCCCGGGGCACCGCGATCGCGGCGTGGTGGATCCGCCGTACGCCCTGCGCGGTCAGGGCGCCCGAACCCGTGGCGACAACGGTGCCGGGCAGCACGGCGCGCCCCGAAGTGCTGTGCCGGGCGGCCCACTCGCGCAGCCCGTCGTGGACCGGGTCGTCGATGACATCACCGGTCACCCCCCACACGGTCGCCGCCCGCCGCAACGACGCGGCGACGGAGGACTTGTACGCCTCGGGCAGCGCGAGGTGGACGTTGATCGGCGAGACCACCACGTCCACGTCCCGCAGCAGGTCCACGGGGTGCATGTGCACGGTGAGCACCACCTGGCGGCCTCCGACGAGCACCCGCACCGTGCGGTGCGTGACGGCACTCCGCTCCCCTTCGCCGCCCGGGGACGCCCCCTCCTCCGCTTCCGGCTCCGCCGGTGCCGTCGCCAGGCGTACGACGTGCTCGGCGACCTGTCCCAGGACCATCACCTCGTGGTCCTTGCGGAAGCGTTCGACACTCACCCCGTACACCGAGGCCGCCCTGGCCCGGCGCGAGGACGCCGGCCAGTCGCGGGTGCCCTGCGCGAGACCCAGGGTGTACTCGGCGGTGGTACGGAGCGTGCCCTCGTCCAGGAGCGACACGGCGCGCCGCAGCAGCGCCTCGACGGCCGCACCGGGCGTACGGGCGCCCGTCGCGGCCACGGCCGCCGCCGACTCCAGGTGCGGCAGCGGGCGGCCGCGCAGCCGGACGAGGCCGATGCGCCGGACTTCCCTGATCTCTTCGAGAGTTGACGCAAGGTCAGGTTGGAGCGATGCCATGCGATCACCATGGCACCACGTCCCTCTGTGGACAAGCCGGTCCGGGTTCTCGCGGGCGTCACTCCCGTCGCGGCCGTGAAATCTCCGCACGCAGCGGTTCGAGGTACTGGTTCGCCCGGTCGATGCCCGCGTCGGAGTCGAGTTGCGGGATCCCCGAGGTGGGCACCACGTCCAGCGGCTTGCCGTCGCAGTGCGCGAACCGGTCGTGGAACAGCACCAGGGCACGCTGCGGCCGGTTGTGCCGGGACTGCCAGATCAGTCCCATGGCCTCGGGTGCCTGCGCCCGGATCTCACTCGCCCAGCGCCGGGCGGACACATAGTTGCGCTCGTCCTCCAGGAGCGTGGACTCCTGGCAGACGGCGGCGAGGTCCTTCGCCTCGATCAGGGAGACCAGGGTCAGCTCGCACCGGGTGCGCAGCACGCTCAGCGTGCGGTGCAGGACGGTGGCGTACGGGATGCGCCGCCGCCCGGCGGGCAGTTCGAAGGGACGGGAGCGCAGCACGCTTTCCGCGAGGGCCGTGGTCGCGGTGTCCCCGAGGTACAGGCAGTGGTACGGGTCGAGCGGCGTGCCGTCGAAGCGGCTGCCGTCCTTGAACTCGAAGGGATCCGCCAGCTTCGGATTGAACTCGTCCGGCGCGTAACGGATGTTGTGCACCCGCCACAGCTCGGTCCCGGCCGGGAGCACGTGCAGGACGGGCCGCAGTTCCAGCGACGTCATGGGAAAGATGCCGGTCATCAGTCCCCCTCCACCAGCGCGGCGGCCGCGCCCACCAGTTCCCGGTCGGGCAGCCGGCCCAGGAGCGCCGCGGGTGTCCCGCCCAGCCAGGTGTTCCCGCTGAGCCACCAGGCCGCGGCCCCCCAGGGGTCGATGTCGGCGAGGAGCAGCCGGTTGACCTGGATGACCACCTCGTACGGGCTTCCGCAGCCCTCGGGGAACTGGAACTCCGGGTAGCGCTCGCCGCCCCGGGGGTCCGCGAACCTGATCAGTTCCGGCGGCGCCGCTCCCCCGCACCGGGCGTGTGCCTCGTCCCTGGAGAGGGCCGGGGCGCGGAGGATCTCGTCCGAGGTGCCGTCCGGCATGTCCGGTGCCGGTTGCCGCGCGGGCGCCAGCAGTGCCATCAGCTCCCGCGCGCCCATGACCACGGCGGGTTCGGGTGGCGCGGCGACCAGGCGTACGGCGTCCAGGGCGGGCCGTACGGGATGGTCGAACGGCAGCGCCAGCAGGGCGAGACGGACTCCCTGGCAGGCCCTGCGGACGGCCATGCCGTCGTCGGGTACCACCGCCGCGAGCGTTTCCAGCCGGGTGAGCAGCACCGCGTACTGCTCGTCGTCGAGCGCCGCGCGGACGGCGGCGTGATGTTCCCCGATCAGTGCGAGCAGCCGGCCCGCCGGGCCCTCACCACTCGTGTTCATCCGGTCCCCCTCCTTCGCTTGTCTTCCTCGTCCCTGCCGGGCCGGGATGCCCCTGGTGAATGAACGCGGCCCACAGCGGGACGCGGTCCAGGTCGGTTCTCTCCGCCTGCCGCAGCAGCACACCGCTGAGCGAGCCCGGGGTCTCGCGGCCGGGATCGAGCATCCACAGCTGGGCGGCCCTGAGCGCGTCGACGGGGCTGAGCCCTTCGGCGTTCAGATAGTGGTGGAAGACCGCCATCAGCAGGGCCGCGGTGCCGTCGTCGGCCGCCCACCGGGATCCGACGACGTCCCGTGCGCCGCCCGAGACGAACGCCGTGGTGAGCGTCAGGGCCTCGTCGTGATCACGGGTGCTCAGATCGGTCCGGCAGGCACTGAGCACGACCAACGGACCGTCTGCGGTCGCCTGTCGGCGTACCGGCTGGTCGAGCAGCCGTGTCACGGTGAGGTCGCCCGGGTCCGTACCGTCCGCTTCGGCGGGCGGGTCTCCCGCGGGCTCGGCGGCGAGGTGCAGTGCGGAGACCGTGGGCCGGACACCCGCCGATCCGTGCGAGGCGACGTGCAGCAGAGAGGCCCCTTCGGTGAGGAACCCGAGGACCTCCTCCGGGGTGCCGGGAAGCAGTTCGTCCTCGGGGACCTCGAACATCCCTCCGCACAGCCGGGCCCCCGGGTAGAAGGCGTTCCGCAGGGCCAGGACTTCGACCTCGGCGTAGGTCAGGCCCAGGGTGGGATCGGCGAGGAGCACGGGAGCGGCCGCCGGGTCCCGTGGTGCGCGCCGCACCGTGCGCAGGAACTGGCTGCCGGACGCCGCGTAGCTGAACACCGTGGTCCGGCACAGGTAGGCGGGCGAGGTCCCGCCGGGCCCGCGCGCGGCGTGCCAGGGGACGATTCCTAGGCGGCCGCAGGGCACCAGGACGACGCGGAGCGGCTCCTGCGCCCGGTCGCCGCCGGGCCTCAGCGCCTCCTCCAGGGCGGTGACGACGGGGCCGAGCACGTCGTGGGCCCAGTCGCACAGCGCCCCCAGGGACTGCTCCCAGCTCTGGGCGGCGGCCGCGTCGTCGGGGGCCGCGGCGTCGATCAGGGCGGTGGCGTCGAGGTAGCGCTCCACCGGACCGTTCTCGGCGCCGGACAGAAGCGGCAGGACCTTCATGGCGAGGCCGCGCTCGGGCGACACGATGATCGCCACTCCGGCTTCCGCGTCCTCTCCGGGGACGAGGTAGACCAGCGCGTCGGCGCCGCTCGCCGCGACCCCGTCCGCGAGGTCGGCCGGCGTGGGGGTGCCGAGCAGTCCGCCCCGCCGGCGGTAGCCGAGGGCTTCGAGGGCGCGGCGGCGCAGGGTGCTCGGCAGTTCGCCGGGTACCCCTTGATCCCGGGCGTCGCCCGGCGCTCCGTCCGCCCCGGCCGCGACGGCCTCCCGCCAGGCCTCGGCGAGTTCGTGGTAGCCGTCCGCGTCGAGGAGTTCGGGTACGGCGGACGAGGTGGACGCGGCGTGCAGCACCAGGGCCCGCCCCAGTTCGAGCACGGCCACCGCCTCGTGCAGCCGCCCCTGCGAGGCCGCCCACAGCGCTGCCTGGACGCCCCGGTTCGCCCCGGAGCGGGCGGTGAGGAGTCCGTGTTCCGCACCGGCCTGGAGGAGTACGTCGGCGGCGAGCGCCGTCAGCGCCTCCTCGGCCGCGCCGAGCGCCCTGATGTCCTGGACGTCCTGGTCGCGGACGCCGCGCTCGCGGTAGGCCTCGGCCAGTCTCCACAGCGCCTCCGCGGCGATCCGCGGCGCCTTGCCCTCCCGTACGGCGCCCCGGACGCGCTCCAGTTCATCGATGTGCATGTCCAGGACGGCCTGGTCGCGGGTGAGTGCGTACTGCAGTCCGGCGGAGAGGGCGGCGGAGTAGACCTCGTCCGTGGAGGCGTCCGCCGGCGGCGGGACGTGGTCGACGCCGGGGGCCGTCCCGCCGGAGAGGGCGGCACGCAGCAGAGCGAAGTCCGGGCCGGTGGGCAGGGGCGTCGCTTCCGCGAACGGGAAGTCGACCGCGCGGGCACCGGCCATCCCCTGCTCCAGGAAAGGGGTACCGCGTCGGATCAGCTCCAGGTCGCCGATGACAGCGCCGAGTCGGGTCAGGGCCGCTCCCAGGGTCAGTTCGACGACGAAGCGGAACGGATGGCCCTCGGGGGCGGTCCGGGCCAGCTCCTCCGCGTCGTCGACGAGGCCGCGGAGCGCTTCCCCGTCCTCCGCGTCGCCCGCGTCGAGCACCTTGGCGTAGAGCGCCTGCGCCCGTCCGAGGACGGCCGGGTCCCGGAACCCGGGAGGCAGCGGGCCGCCGTAGTTCTCGAAGTAGCGGGCGACGGCGTCCACGTGGGCGCGGCCGGTGGACTGGTCCTGGATCGTGCCTCCGACGCCGGCACTGACGTTGAGCAGCAGCGCCATCAGGGCCTCGATACCGGGCGTCGGGTCGAGGCCGGGCGGCGGCATGTCCTGTACGGAACGCAGCTTCCGGAGCATTTCGTTGAGCGCCTGGGGATCGCCGTTCCTGAGCGCCTCGTCGAACCCGTGGGTGGTGGCGTTCACTGCGTCCAGGGCGGCGGCGATGCGCCGGATGTCACCGAGGGCGAGCGGGGGCTCGGGCTCCGGGTCGGGGGCGGGCGCGGCGTCCCCCTCCGCGGCGGGCGCGGCTGCCCCCTCCTCCTCCGCGGGCGCGGCTCGGGTATCCCGTTCGCCCCCCGCGCCGTCGGCCGCTGCCCCCTCGGGCCCCTCCGCTCCCGGCCCCCCGCCATTGAACATCCGCCCCATCGTCTGCCGCAGCACATCCGCGAAGGGATCGCCGACGGGCATCACGTTCGCGAGGATCTCGGTGAAATCCGGTCCCGTACTGGCCGAGAACAGCTCCCGCAACCGCCGGTACTCCGTGAGGAACTCGGGCGGCAGCGGCAGTTCCGCGATGTCGTCGGTCAGCTCGTGGATCTCCGTGGCGAAGGTCATCACCCCGTCGGGCCCGGACCGCGTGAACCAGTCGACGAACGCGGCGAGGTCCGGCACGTTCCCCGGCGCGCCCGGCTGCGAGCGCATCGGAGTCAGGAGCGTCAGCAGGAACAGCGCCGCCCATCGCCGCTCCTGTGTGCCGACCGTGGCACCGAGCGCCGTGCGGCGGTCCCGCGCGTCCCGCAGGAGCCGTTCCGCCCGCTCCCGGTCCGTATCGGTCCCGGCCCCGGTGGAAAGCCGCAGGGCGAGCGCGCCACCGAGCCATACACTCACCGCGCCGCGCAGCACCGGATCGTGGTCCAACAACCGCACGAGTTGGTCGAGTTCACCGATCGACCTGTCGTACGCCGCCGGCGGCACCGCTCGTGCCCCCATGGCCGGGATCAGTTCTCTGACCCTCTCCGCCGCCTCCGCCGACCGGGTACGCAGGCCCTGGACACCACCGCTCGCCTGGTCGCTCATCGGCACTTCCTCTCCCCCGGAGCCCGAACCGCCCTCGGCAACGACACCACTATGCCGATCCGTCGGGCGTGGGACGACGGGTTCCCGGGCTTCGACCACGGAACACCCGGGGCACGCCCAGTTCGGCCCGCATCTCCCGGCGCATCTCCCGCAGACGGCACCAGAGCACGTCGATACGTTCCTGGACGGCGGCTGCCGAGTCCCCCTCGCGCGGCACGCCACCGTCGAGGCGTCGCACCATCCCGTAGGCCGCGCCCAGTTCGCGGCTGAGGTCGCCCGCGAGGTCGAGGACCCGGTCCGGCACCCGCAGTTGGGCCTCCGCGTACACGTCGCGGTGCTGGTCGCGCGCCTCGGCCAGCCGTTGCCGTACGGGCGTCGAGTCGTCGCGGCTCAGGGCGTGCACCTGGTCGGTGAGTGCGGCCAGATACTGCCGTGCCGCGGTGTTGAGGGCTACGTAGCACGCCCGCAGTTCCTTGACCTCGCTGCGCCGTTCCCGCACCAGCTCGGCGCGCTCCCGCTCGTGCTGCCGGCTGCGGTCGGCGGCGCGTTGGGTCAGCAGCGCGGACAGCAGCGTCCCGACGACCCCCACGACGGCGGCCGACAGGGCGGTCGCACTCCCGACGTCCACGCATCCCCCACTCCGGTGCACGATCAAGTCACGACGGTCCGGTCATGTCATGGGTCCAGCGAAGCAGGGGCCGGCGGGGCTTGGGAACAACGCGCCCGGAAGTCGCCCAGGGGACGGCCCGTAGGCGACCAGCCGGAACGACACGTCCGGCGAAACCGCCAGGTCGGCGAACCGTTCGAGAACGCCGTTCGAGATCGTTCGCATCGTACGCACGCGGAACTATCTCCAACCGGGGGACGTCAGCGCGGCGTTGCGCCTGTGGAAGGACTACGTCCACCGCCCCGAGCGTGAGCTGTGGCACGACGACGAGTTCGGCAACGTGCACTGGTACTGCTGCGGGAACCCTCTCGAAGGCCGTGCCCTGCTCGACGGCGTGATGCGAGCGATGTCGCAGCGGGGTGCCCGTGCGCTCCGCAAGATCATGAAGGAGCTTGATTCCTGAACGGGCCCACCCGACCCAGCCGCGAATCGCCGAAGACGAGGAACAAGCCGTACGCCGGAGGGGTCCTCACACGCAGTCGCCCTGCCGCCCCACCGGCTAATGCTCTCTGCCCCCGGAGACCTGGCCCAACACCGTATATCCCGGGTATGCAGGGGATGTTCACCCCGCCCAGCCGGAAGGCCACCCCGTATGCGTCCACACGCCCATAGCCCCGCCCGCGACGGCGCCGAGAAGGACCGTTCGACGGCGCGCAAGTCTTCTCGCGCACCGGAGGGAGCCGAGAGCGCCGCCCCACAGGGGTTGTTCGGGCTTCAGAGCACGACGGGGAACGCGGCCGTGGTCCAGATGCTGCGGCAGGCGGGCCACCCGTGGGCCGAGGGGACGCACCAGCACGATGCGGGCTGCGAGCATGAGCAGGGCGGACAACCATCGGTGCAGCGTTCCGCCGTGCACGAGGTACTGCGCTCCGCCGGACAGCCCCTGGACGGCGGAACCCGTGCGGACATGGAGGCCCGGTTCGGCGCCGACTTCACCGACGTACGCGTCCACAACGACGGCGCCGCCCGCGCCTCAGCCGCCGAGATCGGCGCTCGCGCGTACACCTCGGGAAACCACATCGTGCTGGGCGACAGCGGGGGTGACCGGCACACCCTGGCCCATGAGCTGACCCACGTCATCCAGCAGCGCCAGGGCCCTGTGAGCGGCACCGACAACGGCGGCGGCCTCCGGGTCTCCGACCCGTCCGACCGGTTCGAACGGGAGGCGGAAGCACATGCCACACGCGTCCTGTCCGGCAACGCCCCGGCCCGTGAAGCGGCGGAGGCGACGGCCCTCGCGCCCGGCTCGGGCGACCCGTACGTACAGCGGATGCGCAGCGACAACCCCCACGCCGCCGGCGACACGCACAACGGGTGGGAACTGACCGCGCATCACGTCGTTGCCCACTCCCAGCTGAGCGGCGCGCTGGACTCACTGGATTCTGGGCAGCAGGCGACCCTGCTGCGCCAAGCGGTTCCCGAGGTGATCACCGACAAGATGCTGGCGAATCTGAAGATCGAGATTCCGCCGCACATGAACCGGGACGACTTCAAGAAAAGGCTCCGCGCCGCGCTGGTCAAGACGAGCGGGGGCGACACAGCCGAATTCCAGGGAAACAACCTCAAAGAAATTCGCTACGCCTTCTACGAGTGGCAGGGAGGCAATCAGTTCCTCGGCCCCAACACCAGCCTCCGCGCGGAACCGACCAAGAGCGGGGATGACACGGACTACGACGGCCGGCACTTCTCTCCGCTCGAAAATGACCGGTTCACGGACCTCACCTCTCTGGGGGACGAACTGAAGGCCGCGAACGCGGCCAAGGACAAGAAGCGACAGGCTCGCCTCCTGCGCGAAATCCTGAGCATTACCGTGAACGCCACCCCGCATCCGTTCGACGCCGGGGCCTGGACCGAGGTGACCTCGGTGGGGGAAGTGGACCGGCTGGCAGGCGCCCTGGGCAGGGACCACATGCGGGACTACACCTACTTCATGATCCGAATGGACGAGATAGAGAAGGGGAGGTATCAGGGGATCTCCCAGAACAAGGAGAAGACGAAGTTCTTCTACTACGGTGAACCGATCCACCCCATGGAAATCAAGGGCTCATACATCTACATCAAACTGAACACCGCGCAGGAAACAGTCGTCGAGAAAGAGAAGGTGTCGCTCGCCGGACTCCTGCCCAACGCCCAGGAATCCGGCGGGGACATAGAATTCGATCTGCCCGCCTTCGGTCGCGTCGACAACGGGGCCCTCATTCTGGACGGGTACACCGGATCGATCCCTGTCAAGGAGGCGTCGACCGGCCGATTCCGGGTGAAGGAGCAAATCTACAAGAACCGGGAGCTCGACACCGACGCCGCGGGAATGAAACTGTCCGACTTCTGCGTGGAGGTCCGCGTCCCGACCTCCACCTTCCTGCCCCGCGTTCTGGTGGAGGCGCTGGGCTGAGGACTGTCCCGTAAATGATCTTCAGGTCACCTCGGGCGTGGTCAGTGGACCAGTCCTTGGGCGACGCATCGACGACGTACGCCAACTGGTCACCGTCATGAAGTACTGCATGGAGAAGGAAGTCGAGCTCATCTTCCACTGACCGCCGCGGGCCGTCTCCCACCGGAGATGAGGAGCAGTTGCGGGACGGCCCTCGGCTTGGCACTGGAACGTGAGCCCGGCAAGGACGCCCTTCGTCACGCCGAGCCGGACATCGCGCACGCCCGGCCGGAAGCGGACGACTCGAATCCGTGCCGCGGACGTCTCCGACACCGTGGGTATGGTTTCCATGCCGATCGCCGGGATGCCCGGTGCGGGCCTGCCGCTACGGCGGGCCCGGAGTCATGGGTGATCGGTCACCATCGCACCGCATGCCAACAGCGAGTTCGAGCCGGCGACACCGGCTTCGCAGGTCGCCGCGGTGGCCGGCGCGTCACCCGGACCCTCGGCCGCGTGAGGTCACCCGCGACTGCCGACAGAAGGGCAGTTGGCCTCCCAGGCCGCCTCGATCATCCGGAAGACCTCGTCCACCGCGGACTGTGGATCGGGCGCCTCACGGGCCAGCGAATAGGCATCGATCACGAACCTCGCGATCGCCCGGCAGGCCGTTGTGGTCCGGGACAGGCCGAGATCGGCAGCGATGGCCGTCGCCAGCGACTCCGCATGGCGCAGCCTCATCGACTCCTCGTACTCCCGCAGCGCGGGCGAGGCGTCGATCATGCGCCAGATCGGGGCGGCGCTGTCCGCCGTGCAATGCCGCACAAGAGCCTGGATCTCGCGGCGCAGCGCAGGGATGAGCGGCTCGTGCGGCGCCCGGTCGGTGGCCGCCCGCGTGAGGCGTTGCTCGAAGTCGTCGTCCTGCTCGAATATCAGGGCCTCTTTCGAGGCGAAGTGGGAGAACAGCGTGGTGACGGCCACATCGGCCTCGGCGGCCACATCACGGATTCCCACCGCTTCATACCCGCGTTCCAGGAAGAGCCGCAGGGCGGTCTCAGCGATCTTTTGGCGGGTCGCGGCCTTCTTGCGCTCACGACGTCCGGACGGCACGGTCATGCCCTGACACTACCAAATACAAAACTGAAACCGTTTTTAAACACTAACCGTTAGTGCTACGGTCGTCCTCATGAAGAGAATGAGCTTCGCCGAGTTCGGCGGCCCGGACGTCCTGCAACTCACCGACGCCGAGGAACCCCACGCGGGCCCCGGCCAGATACGCATCGCCGTGCGGGCGGCGGGCGTGAACCCCGTCGACTGGAGGATCCGCGAAGGCCAGTTCCAGAAGGTCCGTCCGATCGAGCTGCCCTCCGGAGTCGGGCAGGACGCCGCCGGGGTGGTGGACGAGGTCGGCGAAGGCGTCGAAGGGGTCGAGCCCGGCGACCGCGTATTCGGGCGAGGCTCAAGCACCTATGCCGAATTCGCCGTGCTGTCGGCCTGGGCCCGTATCCCGGAGGGCCTGACCTACACGGAGGCGGCCGGGTACCCCTCCGTGGTGGAGACCGCGCTGCGCATCATCCGCCAGGCCGGTGTGCAGTCCGGACAGACGCTGCTGGTCAGCGGCGCGTCCGGCGGAGTCGGATCGGCGGTGCTGCAGATCGCCCGCGACCGCGGCATCACGGTGATCGGCACGGCCGGAGCCGCGAACCAGGACTATCTGCGCGGCCTGGGAGCCCTCGCCACGACGTACGGCGAGGGCTGGCCCGAGCGGGTGCAGCAGCTCGGCCATGTCGACGCGGCTCTCGATCTGGCCGGCTCGGGCGTCATCCGCGAGCTCGTCGAACTGACCGGGGACCCGCAGAAGGTGATCTCCATCGCCGATCTCGCCGCGCCGGATCTCGGTGCCCGGTTCTCCGGTGTGACCGGGGACGTGCCACGAGCCCTCGCCGAAGCCGCCGACCTCATCTCGCGGGCAAAGCTCCACATCCCGGTCGAGAAGTCGTACCCGCTCGCAGAAGCCGCGGCCGCGCACGTCGACAGCCATGCCGGTCACACGCGCGGGCGCCGGGTCATCGTCGTCCGAGCCGATACCCGCGCAGTCACGCGGCCCGGGCTCGGCAAACCGAATTCCCCGGATTCCGGGGCGACCAGGGCCGCTCCGGGGAGAGGACAGTAGTCTCGGGCCATGCCCGAGACATCGGTGGCGCACTTCTATGACGAACTGGCCGACGACTACCACCTGATCTACCCGGACTGGAACGCGAGCATCCGCCGGCAGGGAAACGCCCTGGACGCCCTGATCGGGCAGGATCGTGCGGCGGTGCTCGACTGTTCCTGCGGCATCGGCACGCAGGCCATCGGCCTGGCGATGCGCGGGCACCATGTCATCGGGACCGACCTCAGCCCCCGGGCCGCCGCCCGCGCTGCCCGTGAGGCCGCCCGCCGGAGCCTGAGCCTGCGCACGGCCGTCGCCGACATGCGGCGCCTCCCGTTTCCCGATGGCCGGTTCGACACCGTCGTCTGCGCCGACAACTCACTGCCTCACCTGCTGACAGAGCAGGATGCGCGCACCGCCCTGGCCGAGATGCACCGCGTGCTGCGCCCCTCCGGCCTGCTGCTCGCCAGCACACGCCCCTACGACGACCTGGTGCGCGACCGCCCGGCTTCGACACCGCCGCAGGTCCACCGGATCGCCGACCACGCCGACGACGGCGAACGTGCCGTCACCTTCCAACTCTGGCACTGGCATGACGACGGCGAGCACTACGACTTGGAGCACTTCCAACTCCTTCCGGCAGACGGAGAATGGCGCGTCCAGGTCCGCCGGACCACCTATTGGGCACTCGGTCGGGACCGGCTGACCGGCCTCGCAGCCGAGGCCGGGTTTGTCGACCTCGGGTGGCGGATGCCGCAGGAGACCGGCTTCTTCCAACCGCTGCTCGTCGCCCGCGCCGGCAAGTAGGTGATCCCACCCGCCCGGCCCCGGGGCGGCAGGTGTCAGCCGGCCTTGGCGGGTTCTTGCGACGAAGCCCTGGCCCTTCGTCGCGAGCGGGGCTCCGTTTCGGGATGATCTCCTGGCTCGCACGGACGCCGTCTCTCTGGAGGCGTGCCCGGAGGTCTGCCTGCCGCGACTGCGTGAGCTCGGCTTGGTGATTCCCGATCGATGGCGCTGTCCCGGGCGGGCCACGAGCCGTGATCGAGCCTCCCGAAGGGGCATGGTGGGACGGGGGCATTGTCGCCTTCGGCCACGCAGGTCGTGGGTGCACCCCGCAGAGCGAAACGACACGGGAAGAAAAGAAGACATGAGCTGTCGCCTTTAACGTGCACCGTGGTGCCATGAACAAGAACAGGACCACCCAGCACACCGGCCAGGACGGCCCGCTCGTCGGCCGGATCGCGCTCGTCGCCGGAGCAACCCGCGGCGCCGGACGCGCCCTCGCCGTCGAACTCGGCCGCGCCGGCGCCACCGTCTACGTCACCGGCCGCACCACCCGCGAGCACACCAGCGAGGTCGGCCGGACCACGGAAACCATCGAGGAGACCGCGGAACTGGTCACGGTGGCCGGCGGCACCGGCATCGCCGTCCCCACCGATCACCTGGACGAGGCCCGGGTACGCGCCCTCGTCGAACGGATCGACCACGAACAGGGACGGCTCGACATCCTGGTCAACGACCTCTGGGGCGGCGAGCACCTGCTCGTCGGCTCCGTCTTCGGCAAGAAGAGCTGGGAGACACCACTCGCCGACGGGCTGCGCATCCTGGAGCTCGGGGTGCGCTCGCACGTGATCACCGCGGCACTCGCCCTCCCTCTCCTGGTCCGTTCCGACGCACCCCTGCATGTGGAGGTCACCGACGGCACCGCGGTCTCCAACCGCAGGTACCGCGAGAACCTCTACTACGACCTCGCGAAGAACGCCCCGATCCGGATCGCGTTCGGGCTGGGCGAGGAACTGGCGGAGTACGGGGGCACGGCGGTCGCCGTCACACCGGGCTTCCTGCGCTCGGAACAGATGCTCGCCCACTTCGGCGTGAGCGAGGACAACTGGCGCGACGCCATCGCCCAGGAACCGGGCTTCGCGATCGCCGAGTCACCGCACTACCTCGCCCGCGCGGTCGCCGCGCTCGCCGCCGACCCGGACCGGTCCGCCCGATGGAACGGGAAGTCCACCTCAAGCGCGGAGCTGGCCAGGGTCTACGACGTACGTGACGTCGACGGCAGCCAGCCGGACGCCTGGGCGTACTTCGAGGACATCACATACGGCGGGAAGGACAGCCCCGCCGACGACTACCGCTGATCCCCCGACCCGCGACGTACGAATCGGCGGGGCTCCGAGCGCTCCCGAAAGCGGGTGCGGGGGGACGGCGATCCGCTTCAGGCCCGGCCGGGGGCGGCCGGTACCCGGGGGCGCCATCCCCGGCCCCCTCACCCGTCGAACGGATACTGCCAGCCCGCGAACCCTGGTGGGCAACCGCCGAATCCGTTCAGCCGGAACCGACGGTACGTACGAAGACGTGATGGGTGCACGCTACGGCGCGGGGCGGCGTGCGGTGTCACTGATGCGGATCAGAATCCCGATGAGGGCCCAGTTGGCGATGACGGAGGAACCGCCGTACGCCAGGAACGGCATCGTCATTCCGGTCAGCGGGATCAGGCCCATCACACCGCCGGCAACAACGAAGACCTGCAGGGCGAATGCGCCCGACAGACCGATGGCGAGGAGTTTTCCGAACGGGTCACGGGCGGCGAGGGCGGTGCGCACGCCGCGCTCCACGATCAGGCCGTAGATCAGCAGGATTGCCATAATGCCCGTCAGGCCCAGCTCCTCGCCGAAGGTCGCGAGGACGAAATCGGAGTTGGAGGCGAACCGGATGAGGTCGGAGTGGCCCTGGCCGAGGCCGGTGCCGAGGGTGCCGCCGGAGCCGAGCGCCCACAGCGCCTGCATCAACTGCTCGGAGTGACCGTCCACGTTCTGGCGGCTGAGCATGTATTCGTGCATCGGGTCGAGCCAGGCCTGGACACGCTGCTGAACATGCGGCTCGAAGGAGGCGACGCCGACGGCACCGGCCGCAGACATCATCAGCCCGAAGACGGTCCAGCTGGTCCGTTCGGTGGCGACGTACAGCATGATGACGAACATTCCGAAGAACAGCAGTGACGTGCCGAGGTCGGTCTCGAAGACCAGGATGAGGATCGAGAGGAACCAGATGACCAGGATCGGGCCGAGGTCGCGTCCGCGCGGCAGATACAGGCCCATGAAGCGGCGGCTGGCCAGGGCAAGCGCGTCGCGCTTGACCATCAGGTAACCGGCGAAGAAGACCGCGAGCACGATCTTGGCGAACTCACCGGGCTGGATACTGAAGCTGCCGACGTGGATCCAGATCTTCGCTCCGTATATGTCGGCGCCCAGGCCCGGGACCAACGGCAGCAGCAAGAGGAACAGTGCGCCCACCATGGAGATGTAGGTGTAGCGCTGCAGGACACGGTGGTCCTTGAGGAAGATCAGGACGACGATGAAGAGGGCGATGCCCATCGTCGTGTACATCAGCTGCCTCGGAGCAGCCGTTCCCGCCTGCTTGATCGACTGCAGCAGCTCGGACTGGTCCAGCCGCCAGATGACGACCAGGCCGAGTCCGTTCAGCAGCGTAGCCAGCGGCAGCAGCAGCGGGTCCGCGTACGGCGCGGTCTTCCGTACGACGAGATGGGCGACGCCGGCCAGCAGGCCCAGGCCCGCGCCATAGCTCAGCAGACCCGACGGCACCTGATTGTTGATGGCCAGGCCCGCGTTGGCGTAGGCGAACGCCGTGATGGCGACCGCGAACACCAGCAGCGCCAGCTCGGTGTTGCGCCGGCTCGGTGCGCCGATCGCGTGTGTGTGGTGCGTCGACGTGTCTGTGGTGCTGCTCATCGTGTGGCGGGGCCTCTCACGGCTTGCATGCTGCTGACCGCACAGCGAGGAGGCAACCTTCTGCTCTCCTCCAGAAGACCGGGCCGGAGCCGGGGCTGGGAGTCGGTGCGGTGGTGGTCTGGAACGGCGCCTTCGAAACCGCCGTAGTCGTCGGCGTTGTTGCCTCGGCTATCGCCTTAGACGTGAAGAAACCGTGTGCGGTTCCTGTGGTGCCTGTGGCATTGCCGGCCTTGCTCAGGCCCGTCCGGTGCAGTGATCGGGGGGCGGGGGCGGTCCATTCGACGTTCCAGGTTGCGGTGACGGCGCCCTGGGAGCCCTTGCTCCCCTGACCGGGCAATCCTCACCACTTGCCCGACGCCGACACCCGCCCATCAACACTCAACGCCCCATGAAACAAAACGGATCAGCACGGCCCGCAGCACCCAGGACCGGACACCAAACCGAGAACCGACCCAAGCCGGGAGGCGAAGCCTCCCACGTGCGATGACAGCGCTGCTTCCGCCTCCCCCAGAACCTGCCTCGTCCGGCTCGTCGCACAAAACACGGCTCAAGCGCCGACGCGGAGCCGCGGCGCCGTGCGTGGTCTCTCCTCTCGGTGACACCACACACGACGTTCGCGGCTCGGCGGCTCCGTGTCGCGACAGGACCGTCGGATCAGCCGATCAGGGTGTTCCTCAGCCAGGGAGCGATCACGGCCATCGCCTCACCGAAGCGCGAGATGGCGCAGTGGCCGGTGTCCGGGATCAGTTCGACCCGCGTGTCCCGGCGGCCCTCGAACACCAGGGTGTCGTCCAGTGGGACGTGGACGTCCTCGGTGCCGTTGACCACCAGCATCGGCCCATTGGCGTCCTGGTCCAGCAGGGGGAGCAGGTCGAAGGCCGCGAACGCCTCCTCTCGCTCGGCCGTGCTCGGCATGGCGTCGAAGCCCAGGGCATTGCCGACGATGCCGTCCATGCCGAAGGCGAAGCCGCGGCCCGGGGCGAAGGAGCGCTCCACCGGGCCGCCGAGCACCACGGAGGCGTCCACCGCACCGGTCAGTCCGGTCCGGGCAGAGTAGTAACCGCCCATCGAGATGCCGAAGTGACCGACCTTCCCGTTGCCGATCGTGCGGGCGAAGGCGACCAGTCCGGCGATCACCTCGGCCCCGCCATCCGGGGTCATCGGCAGGTGGGCGGTCTCGCCGGTGCCGACGATGTCGAACAGCAGCAACCGTGCCGGCAGCGCGAGCGCGAGCTGCTCCCACATTCCGTGCAGGTCGGTCTTCCAGGAGTCCACCCCGCCGCTGGCCAGCACGACCGGCGCGTCGGCGGGCAGGCCGGGGGCGGCAATCAGGTGGATCGGCAAGGTGGCCTCGCCGCCGCGGTACGGGACGGTGAGCGTGCGGCGCTCGAACTCCACCGGGAAGCCGGGGGCAGCGAGGGTGTACTGCTCGACCTGGCGGGCGAGCGCGGTGCGCTTCGGGTCGTCGGCCAGTGAGGGGAACTTGGCCCAGCCGTACGCCTGCGCGGCCAGGCGGTGGGATCCGGCCTCGGCGTGCCGGGCGGCGAGAGCGGACCACTCGTACACCCAGCTCCCGGGCCGGTCAGGCCACATCTCGGTGACGGCGGCGCGGACCACGTCCACCTCGTCGGCGGGGAGACCGAGGGTCATCTGTGGGTAGCGCTCGACGAACAGGTCCTGCGGATCCAGGGGCCAGGTGAAAGACATGGTGATGCCTCCTGCTGCACTTAAAGCCGGAATTCTTGCTTTAGCGACTATGCACCCGGACCACATTTAACGCAAGCTCTCCTGCGTTAAGGTGGTGATCGAGGTGATCGACACATGACTGAGCAAGAAGCGGAACCGATCCGCCGCCGCCCTGGAGGCCGCGCCGCACGCGTCCGCCAAGCTGTTCTGGCGGCCGCCATGGAGGTGCTGACCGAGGAAGGCATCGCCCGCCTCAGCATCGCCGAGGTCGCGGCCCGCGCCGGGGTCAACGAGACAACGGTGTACCGGCGTTGGAGCAGCCGGGAGAAGCTCGTGCTGGACGCCATGCTGGCCGGCAGCGACGAGGGCATCCCCGTCCCCGACACTGGATCCGTCCGCACCGACCTGGCCGCCTTCGCCCGCGCACTGGCCGAGTACCTGGCCACCCCGACCGGCCGCTCGGTTGCCCGGGCGGCCTCGCTCAGCGCCGACGACCCGGACCTCGCCGAGGCTTGGCAGGCCTTCTGGAAGTCCCGCCTCGATCAGGCCGGCGTCATCATCAGCCGGGCCGTCGAACGCGGAGAACTCCCGGCGGACACGGACGCGGCCCTGGCGCTGGAACTGCTCTGCTCCCCGCTCCAGACCCGCTCCCTGCTCGGCCACCGCCCGATCGAGCCGGAACTGCCGGAACGCTTGGCCGACTTGGTGCTGGACGGACTGAGCGGGAGGAACTAGATGCATTGATCACGAGCCTTGTTGACACGTGGCCCTGATCAAAGGGGAAGACCTCCGGTGTGGTGGAGCTGACCAGGAACGCGCCACGCGGAGGTCTTCGTGTCCCACCGCAATGCCCGGCTGACTGTTCATGGCAGGCGACGGCTGATCCAACGTGCCTGTTCCGGGCCCATTCCGGGCCTGCTCCAGGTCTGTTCCAGGTCTGCTCCGGGTCTGCTCCTGCCGTCCGGTCGCTCACATGGGCCGAGGAGCTCAAATCTCGCGGACGACCGCCCACGAGTAAGTCCGATGGCAGGCCGAGGGCGATCCGGGAATCGGCGCGACCCTCGGACTGCCCGCCTCTACGGTGCACCGGATCCTGACCCGTCACGGCCTGAACCGTCTGGCCTGACTGGAACGCCCGACCGGCGAGCCGATACGCCACTACGCTGCAAGTCCAAGCTCTTCACCCAGGCCCTATCCGCGGCCGACTTCGCCCACAAGCGCATCCCCCTACCGGCCGCAGACCAACGGCAAGGTCGAGCGCTTCAACGCCTACGCTCGGCTCCCCGAAGACCGCAACAGACGGTTCAAGGCCCCCGCCCGCAGGAACAGCGCGCCTGCTCGGGCGCGGCTTCTGGCAGGACGGCCGGCTGCCACACGACCCGCGTCACGTCCTCGACACTGTTGGCGAATCCAGGGGCTGAACGTGACATCGGCCTTCATGACCCGTTGTGGTTGTGAAGGCCGACGTGGTGCTCGGGGAGGGTCTCGGTGTCGCTGCACGCCCGGAAGACCGACGGGGTACGGGGTTCCTGAGGAGACGGCCCGGTGGCACGGGCTGCGTTCCCGAAGGGCAGCCTGGCTATGCGGATCCGTGACGAGCTGGGCGAGCTGTTCTCGGACACGGACTTCGTCGGGCTGTACGCCACTTCCACCGGCCCCACGCGCATGATGATGTGCGTGAAACGCTCGGTGGTGAACACGATGGAGGAGTCTCCGGTGCCAGCGTTCTTGGGGTTGTAGCAGTCGTACAGCTTCCGGTACAGCGTCAGGTTCTCCTCGACCAGGGAGACGGCCTCGGCTTTGGGCGCGGGCCCATCGAGGGTGCCCGGTGACCGTGGCACAGAGAGGGTCAAGTCGATCCCGTCGCCCCCGTTGCCCGGGGCATCGAACACAATGCTCCCGTAGCCGTGCCGCTCGGCGGACTCCTGAGCCGTCGCGGAGCACGGCAGATACTTGGCGAATTCCTCGGACGTAGCAGCGTCACGCCAGCCGACCGACTTCGAGTCGGTTCGCTTCCACCCTGCGGGCAGCTCCGCAGTGGTGGGCAACATGCGGCGAAGGTCGTCGTTGCTGGGCGCATCGCTTGCGGCCTGGCGGACTGCTCCGGCGTCTGCTTGCGTGACGCCTGCCGGGACGGTTCAGGCGATGCGCTGTCGTCGCCTGAACAAGAAGTGACGGCCGTCGCGAGAAGGACGGACAGAACCAATCCAGAAACTCCGCGGGCTCCGGCCCGCCTGCACCACACCAATTCCCCCAACCACCGCGACGGAAGGAAAAGACGGTCGCCAAACGCCGATGGAGGACCGGCGAGCGAGCAAACGCCTCCGCCGACGTCACGCTCGCCCCCGAGGTTCGCCAACAGTGTCCTTCCTCTGGAAAGAGGTGGGCGGCAGGCGGTGGGTGAGCGGTCACTCACCGTGGACGGGCCCTGCTCACCCTCTCAGGTGTCAACTCAGCGTGCTGCTGCCGCTGTTGGCTTCGCGAGCGTGCAGCCTGTGGCCGACAGGTTGAGCTTGTTGCCCGTCGTGAAGCAAGCGGGGATGCCGTAGGTCTCCTGGGCGTATCCGGTTCCCCGGCGGATGGTGACGGCTCCCTGCTCGTTCACCTCGCAGGGGTTGTCAAGGGTGCAGCTTCCGCCGCTCTCGTTGATGGTGTTGTTGATCGCCGTGACCTGCCCGGTCGTCGTGTCGATGACCGGGGAACCCGAGGTACCCCCGATGATCTGGCATTCCGGGGTGTAGCGGACGGCGTCCTTCCATGTCCACTGGTCCTCTTTCAGGCGGTACGCGAATCCATCGACGGAGCAGGAGTAGACCCGCTTCCAGTAGCCGGAGACCACGTCGATCGCATGCCCCTGTACCGGGTGGGTCGCGGACAGCGTCAGCGGCGCGATTCCCGTGGACTGCTGTATCTGGGCGTATGTCTTGGTCAGTTGGTAGAGCGTGACGTCCGTGTCGGTCATCGTCGCGTAGACGACTTTGTTCGCCTTGAGCGTTCCGGCCGTGCCGGCCGAGGCGTTGAGCAGAGTGAAACTGCGGGTGGAGGACTGGTTGGTGATGACCTGGCCCGCGCTCGGCAGGCCTGTTTCGAGGCAATGGCCGTTCGTCATGACCAGTCCCGGGTCCGTCGCCTGCGAGTTCGGCATGCGGATCAAGGAGCCTGAACAGTTACTGAGGGCCACGGTGCCGGCAAAGGAGGAGGCTGTCACCGAGGCGGACGCGCTGTCAGGGTGCACGGCGGCCGTCACGGCAGTGGGGGTCGCCCCGCTCACGCGGTTGGGTGCTGCGGCTGCCGTGCCCGTGGCGCTTGTCAAGACGGCGGCGCCGAGGGCGAGGGTGGCGAGGAGAGGTTTGCGCATGGTGATGGTCGGTCCTCTCGGTCCGGTCCAGGAGCCCGGCGGCCCCTGGACGGTGAAGGGTGACCGCATTGTCGGCGTACAGCCAAGCTCTCCGCTACCCCGCAGCTCCGCCCTGGCTCTTTTCGCCCCCTTGACTGCCACCGCACCGGGACCGGCGTGGACGCGGGTGTCGTGTACGCCCGTCACGCCGGAGGAGTGGGGCGAGGTCGGCGGGTATCCACTCGGGGCCTCACGCGGTTCCACACGAGGCGTGCAGCGCTCGGGGCCGGGCAGGCCCTTGGTGACCGCTGTCCTCCAGAACGGCCGCGAGTCGGTCGGCGTTCTCGCGGGTCTTGGCCGCGCGTAGACACGAACCACGTCGACTGCCGGGCAGCGAGGGCCGGCCATTCGTAATCGCGGACTCCAGGCGCGTAACCGGCGCTTCTCGCCGCGGTATTTCCGGACATGCTGAATCGGCGGCGCCCCGTGGTCACTACGGGCTGCCGCACCCCGGACGCCCAACTCAAGCACCGCCGACGGCACGTCGGTCCGGAACTGGCGGTGGGACTCGACTGGGCACGCCTTGGACTTCTCCGAACAGGCCGGGGCGGGCACAGATGTCACGGGGCGGGCGCGGCGGGGCGACGCGCGGTTCCCAGGTGCCAGAAGAGGGTCAACGCGGTGACGCCGATGGTCGCGCCCCAGACCGCCGCCCGGACCAGGCAGGATGGGTGCGAGGGCGCGGCCCTGCCTGAGCGGACGCGGACGATCGGGCAGCGTAGGCGGCGGGGAGTGTCACCCCGGGTGTCGCCGGGTATGAGAGCGAGTCGGGACGGATTCCCGGGATGACGCGGGGGATCACTGAAGCCATGTTGTCCCGGAGCAGTTCCGCGATCTGTGTGGCACACCGCGTTTCCGTTTCCCCTTGACGGTGCCGGACCTCCGGGCAGCCCCCAACCGGAGTGGAGAATGCACGAAATCCTCGACGCGCACCGGGCTCGGCGCGGTGGCTTCCTCCCGGCCGTACCGGTCCATCGTCTCGCGGGCCTGACCGGCCGGCTTCGTCAAGGCGGCCCGGAGCTGGCGCAGCTGCTCTTCGTCGACGGCCGCGCCTCAGCTTTGAGGACGGCCGATGCGGCCGGCAGCAGAAGTCGGCGCGAGGATCCTCGGAGGACTCCCCTCCACGGACAGCCGCCCCTAGCCTGCATGTATGACCACGGGGGACGAACTGCTCCTGCTCGCCATAGTCCCGGGCAGGCGACGTATACGCATACGGGCCGAGGACCGGCTTCGGTTCGCCCTGCGGGCTTCGGAGTTGGTGGATCTGGGTCTGGCCGGACGGATCACGGTCACCCCCGGCGGATCGAGGTGACCGGCTCCCAGAGCGTCGAGGACCGTCGACTGAGTAATGTCCTGCGCAGCCTGAGCGCGGCTGCTCCCCCGCCCGGCCTCAAGGACTGGCTGCGCCGGACACCACGCTCCCTCACCATCGAGTACCTTTCCCGGCTCGAAGACCAGAAGGCGGTCCGTGTCCGCAGGTGGCGCGACCCCGGTGGCCGTGCCCGCCACGACATTCTCTCCGTCGACCTGCCGCGCCGCCGGGCGCTGCTGGCCCGTCTCGACAACGTGGTCCGCTCCGGCTCCGCAGTGCCGAAGGCTGCCCACGACGTATCCCTCGCCATGCTCGTCCAGGCTGCGGGCCTGGCCTCTGCCGCCTATCCAGGCTTGCAGGGCATCACCGATCGCCGCCGTTTGGCCGCCGTCGCCGCGTCTGACCATCTCACGCCCGCCACCGCCAGTGCGGTCCTGGGCGACGACGCGGAACTCGCAGCAGCACTGACCACCGGCGCCGACGCCCTCACCCGCCAGCTCCTCGGCGAGCTGAGCGACCTCTACGCCGACTTCACCCGACCGCCTTCTGCTCAACAGTGGCGGCGCGCTCCCTCTGGCCGGGCAGCAGCCGATGGTCCGGCAGCAGACCGGTGTCATCGACGCGGCGCGGGCTGCCGGGGTCACGTGGGTGGTGAAGGTGTCGGCATGGCAGCCCGGCCCGGATTCGAAGCTGTCTGTAGGCGCGCACTGGGAGATCGAGCAACACCTCCGGGCGTCCGGGCTGCGGTGGTCGTCGCTGCGGCCCACCGGCTACATGCAGAATTTCTTCACCGGTGACGGCGGCTTCACCCACAGCGGCGCCCTGGCGGGCCCGTACGGCATGGGACGTGTGGCGTACATCGACGCCTACGACGTCGCCGCCTGTGCCGCCGCACTGCTGACGGGACCGCTCGGAGGCGGCGACGCCTATGCGCTCACCGGCCCGGAGGCGCTGACGCATGAGGAGATCGCGGCCAAGCTCGCCATTCCCTTCCACGATCTGACACCCAAGAAGGCATCCGAGGATCTACGGGTGCAAGGGCTGCCCGGCTGGTTCGTGGATGACCTCCTCCGGCTCTATGCAGATATGGCGGCCGGCTCCATGGCCGAAGTGACAACGGCGGTGAGGGACCTGACGGGGTGCCCGCCTCGTACGTTCGACGAGTTCTTGGCGAACCGTTAGGACACACCCGCTGAGCCGTGGATCCCACAAGGCCGTGAACGCGCTGTCCGCCGACGGGCCGCGGCATCGCGTCCAGATGCTCCCTGGGTTCCCGCGCGCACCAGAAGCACCCGATGCTTCCTTGGCAAGTGCCCGAGTACTGCCAGGAATCGAGTTCTGCTCAACTTCTGTGGTGCGTAACTGTAAGTGACCAGTTAGATGTCGAAGAGGGCTTCTTCCTGCGGCGGGACCGGTGGGTCAAGGATGTTGCGCAGTCGGGTGATGTCCTGGCGCCACTTCGAGCCGTTCGGTGGCGCGTCGCCGCCGAGCCGATTGCGTCGCAGGAGCGCCAGCGCGGCTGCGCTCGGTGCCTGACCGCAGGCTGGACGGGTCGCGGCGGCAGCCTCGAATTGCTCGTTGAACGCCAAGGCCTCGGAGAGGCAGTCCTCATCTGTGATCGTCATGCCGACGACAATTGCAGCTGCCCGCGACAACACCCTGTCACCCCTTATTCATGATCTGAGCCATGATCCTGCCCTCTTTCCTGGTGCGACCGGATTCGAATGCCAGGTTGGTGCAAGGCGGCCTCGGTCTTGGCACCGCAGGCTGCGATGAGGGCATTGAGCAGCCTGCGGGCGCCCCTGCAGGACTCGGCATGCGCGGCCTGCAACGGTCACCTGGTTCAGGCACGACGTTCTGCATGACTGCCCCTGATTTCGTTCGTGACAGTGGATTTACATCGCTTTTGTTCACTTCAGCCAACCATTGGGCGGGGGGTTGGGCAGACTGGTCCTCACGCTGCAGCTCGATCCGGGAGGAACCATCGTGGCTTCACATCCCTTTCAGATCACCGCATGGCACAAGAGCTCCTACAGCCTCAATGAGGACAGCTTCTGTTTGGAGACAGCCCGGTTTACGTTGAACCGGACCGGAGTGCGCGACTCGAAGGTTCCCAACGGGCCCGTGCTGCTGCTGACGTCCCCCCAGTGGCATACGTTCGTCGACCACATCAAGGGGCAGCCCGCCGCCCAGTGCTCTGACCACATAGGTTCGCCGGGTCGGTGGTCGTGGCGGTTGGATGGGCGGTGACGTCCGATCCGACCGCTGGAGGCGCGGTGGCCGAGCCTGTCCGTGTGCGCAGAGTGACCGACCAGAAGGGGCAGAAGCTGCAGCAGATCGTGCGCCGGGGCAGCACCAACTCGGTGCGCTACCGGCGCGCGATGATGCTGCTGGCGTCGGCCGGCGGGAACCGGGTGCCGGTGATCGCCCACCTGGTGCAGGCCGACGAGGACACCGTGCGCGACGTGATCCACCACTTCAACGAGATCGGCCTGGCCGGTCTGGACCCTCAGTGGGCGGGAGGCCGTCCCCGCCTGCTCAGCGCTGACGACGAGGACTTCGTCATCCGGACGGCCACCCCCCGCCCCACCAAACTCGGCCGGCCCTTCACCCACTGGTCCCTGCACAAGCTCGTCGCCTACCCGCGGAAACTCCACGGCCGAATCATCCGGATCGGCCGTGAGGCCTTACGCTGCATGCTTGCCCGCCGCGGTGTCACCTTCCAGCGAACCAAGACGTGGAAGGAACCCCCGACCCGGACCGGGAGACGAAGCTGGACCGGATCGAGGAGGTCCTCGACCGCTTCCCGGACCGGGTCTTCGCTTTCGACGAGTTCGGCCTGCTCGGGAACCGGCTCACCGCGGGCTCGGGCTGGGCCGCTGAGAAGCGCCCCGACCGGCTGGCCGCCACTTATCACCGCACTCACGGCGTGCGCTACTTCCACGGCGGATACTCACTCGGCGACGACACCCTGTGGGGCAACAAACCAGCACAAGAAGGGCGCCGCCAATACGCTGGCCGCGCTGAAATCGATCCGCGCCGCCCGGCCCGGCGGCGCCCCGAATTACGTGATCCTCGACAACCTGTCTGCCCACAAGGACACCCAGATCCACCGCGGGGCCAGGAAGAACAGAGTCGAGTTGTGCTTCACCCCGCCCTACACCTCGTGGGCGAACCCGATCGAAGCCCACTTCGGACCGCTTTCGACAGTTCACCATCGCCAACTCCAACCCCCCAACCACCCGGTGCAGACCCGGGCCCTGCACGCCCACCTCCGTCGGCGCAACGACAACGCCCGCCACTCTGATGTGCTTGCCGCCCAACGCAGGGAACGTGCGCCCGTATCCGCGGCGAGAAGGGCATCCGCTGGGGCGGACGCCCTCTTCAGGCGGCCCGATCATGAACCGCAGGGCTAGGATGCCGATCCGGCTCGTCTACGAGACCCACGCCACCACCATCGACAACGAGGCCGGAATCGCCACAGGCTGGCTACCGGGAGTCCTCTCACCGGTCGGCCGCCGGCAGGCCCGGGAACTCGGCGACCGCCGTCGCAACGACGGCATCGCGGCGGTGTTCACCTCCGACCTGCACCGCGCTGTGGACACCGCGCGGATCGCCTTCGCGTGTACCACCGTGCCGATCCACCAGGATCACCGCCTGCGTGAATGCAACTACGGGCGCCTCAACGGCCGCCCGCAAGCAGCTCTTGCCCCGCTGCGGGGGCGGCACATCGACGAGCCGTTCCCCGGCGGCCAGAGCTACCGCGAAGTTCTGGCCGCCACCGAAGACTTCCTTGGCGACCTGGGCACATGGTGGGACGGCAGCCGCATCCTGCTGATCGCCCACTCGGCCAACCGATGGGCCCTGGACTGCTTGCTCACCGGCGCAGACCTCGAAGACCTCGTCCAAGCCCCGGCCCACTGGCAGCCAGGATGGGAATACACCGTCCCACCAACTGGCCCACCACCGGCGCAACCCGGCAAACGTTCCCGGTCAGAGCAGTAGGGGGTGCCTTTCGGATCAGGCCCCGCAATCCCGGCCTGATCCGAAAGACAGGCCTCAGCCGGCCTGTGCCGACGGCCCCAGCCAGGGGGCGAACTGCTCGGCGACCAGCGATGCCACGGCCGCAGCGTCCCGTGTCCCGTCGACCTCGATCACGGGGACGCCCAGACGCCGGGCGCCGCGCACCGCGTCCTCGGCGACCAGTCGGTCGCGGGCCATCCGGTTGGCCTGGGCGCGGGCCGGGTCGCTGACCGGCACACCCAGGGCGCCCGCACGAGGTACTGTGCGGATCTGGTGCTGCCGGAAGTCCTCGGTGGGCACGAGGACGACCATCCGCCGGACCGAATCGAGCAGTGGGGCGACCAGCTCGGGCCGCAGCCCCCATCCCTCGGCGATCGCAGGCCGGCCGGTCGACAAGGCGCGCAGGTCGTCCAGAGCCCACTCGAACCGCAGCGGGAAACCGGCCAGTGTCTCGGCCGCCATCTCCTCCGGGCCCCGCTCCGTCCAGACCTGCTCGGGCCCCGGATCCGCCACTGGCTCGCCCAGCGCCACCCGCCGAGCGATCCGGCGGTCCTGATGGCCCCGGGCGTCGTGGTAGTCATAGTGATATACCGTCAGACCGAATTGGTGCGCGAGGAGTTCGGACACGGTTGTCTTACCGGCCCACTGCGCGCCGCCGATCCACAGCATCCGACGCAGACTGCCGTGTGGATCCCAGACCTCTGCCATGAAAGTCCTCCCGTGGGCGGGTGGCGCGCACGGCCACCCGGGAGTGAGTGTCCTGGTTTGCGGGAAGAAATTGCAGTCTTGCTTTTCGAGGCGTGCCTGGCAGAGAGTGGAACAAGGGGGTGGTGCATTCTGATGGGCTGGGGCCTGTACTTCCCGCCAACGCGGCAGCCGTCTGGCAAACGCGGGCGCAAGCCCAAACGCCGACCGGAATTCAAATTCGAGGATGCCGCCACCTGGCCCGCCCGGCGATTACCACGGTCACCGAAACCACCCGCTACGGGCCGGCCCTCGCGCCAGCGCCTGGAGCCAGCTGCACCCGCTGCTGGTCCGCCGCTCGGCGTGGGCCGACCATCCCGAAGGTGAACTACCGGTCAACGCGGGCACAGTGGTCCCATTCCAGGTCGACCACCTGCCCTGGGAGCAGGATCCCAAGCCGGTGTGACTGTGGTGGTCACGCTGCGATGCCACTGCTGCCGACGTGGACCGGCTCTGGCAATCGTTTCTGCGGCGAATTCGATCTTGAACATACCTTCAAAATGATCAAGCGGACCCTTGGCTGGACCGCTCCGAAACTTCGCGACCCGGCCGCGACGGACCGCTGGACCTGGCTGGTCATCGCCGCCTATACCCAACTCCGCCTCGCCCGGCCCATGGCCGAAGACCTCCGTCGGCCATGGGAACGGCCGGCACGGCACGGACGCCTCACGTTCACGCAATGTGGATGAGCGCCCGGCCGTGGACTCTCAGCCCGCACCGCCTTGCCCAGGCCTTGGTGGCTCGGCCCGTGGTCAGCCCGCAGAACACGCGCTCACAGTCTGCGGATCGATGCGGGATGAGGGACGGTTCGGGCCGTGTAGAAGGATGGGTGGAGTCGGCCGGTCAGCGCCAGGAAGGCGACGAACGCGCCTGTGACAATCCAGCCGGGCCATCCGGCCATGCTCATGTGCAGGGGATCCAGTGCTGCCTTGGGGTCGGCGAACTCCGTGACCATGGCGACACTCACCGAACTCACGAACGCGTGGCCGATGACGGCGGGTACGACCGAGCCGGAGCGCAGACGCAGCCATGTGAAGACTGGCAGGATGAGGAGGCAACTCACCATCATGGCGGGCACCGACACATACCAGGGCCGACCTGGGTACTGGCCGCCCATCAGCAGCGTGGGCAGGTGCCACAGGGCGAAGGCCGCCCCGGTGATTGCGTACGCCCGTATCAGGCTCCGGCGGTCACCATCCTGAGCGAGACGCGGAAAAAGGTAGCCCTGCCAGCCCAGTTCCTCGCCGAAGAACAGCGGAAGCGACACCAGCATGTTCAGCACCGATGCGGCCGCCCACGCCCCGAGCCCGCTCCAGTGCACTCCACCGAACGGGTAGCGGCCGGCGAAGGTGCCGATGACAAGAGCAGCCGTAGTGAGGCCGGCGGGGACGACGAAAGCCATCAGGCACGCCCGTGCGGCACGCCCCCAGGGCTGCGTCCAGCGCAGGGCGAGCGTGTCCCGCACCCGACCGCTGCGCTCGACACAGCGGACGACGAGGATTGCGGCGAGGGCGGGCGCCAACATCGCGGCCGCGATGCACGTCTGCTCCAGCGCACCGGTCTCCTCGCGTGCGTCACCGCGCCGGTAACCGGTTGCCAGGAGTGGGGACATGGCCGCCCACATGCCGATGTAGGCGACACCGAGGAAGATGAACAGACCACGTCGCCGGTTGACGAGCGGTAAGTACCTGGTTGAAACCGTCATGACGTGAAACCTACGGATCGGCGCAGCAGCGAGGAATCCAGCTAGAGCGCATATCGACAGTGGAGCTGACTCCCCTTCCCGCGGGGAGACCTCTCCCCCATCGAAGACAGTCAGCGGCTGGCTTCGAGGTTCGTCAGGACCGGCACAGCGCGCAGGAGGCGGGGGCACGAGCGGGGCCGGTGCGGAGTTTGGTGAGGGTCCGCCAGTTCTGAGGTGGGCGAGGCCGTGTTCGGCAGGTGCGCGTCCGGTGGCAGGGACGCGGTTGACATCCTTCTGTCCTGGGGGGAGCTTGTGGGCGCGGGTCGCGATGAATCCGGTAACGATCACGGGGTCACGTAGGTCGTTGTCCAGGCCGCGGAAGCCGAGACCCGCAACGGCCCCGGTGCGGGCAGCGCTTGGTGATCAAACCGCCGCCTGATGTTCACGAGAATTGACAGCACCGGGCTCCGTGGGGGTCTGACAAGCCCGCAGGGTGCTGTCAGCGGCTGGGGCTAGGGTCCCTGATGTGAGTGACTACTACGACCTGTTCCTGGCGGTGGACCTGGCGCCGGACCTGCCCGAGCCGGTGCTTCAGGAACTGAAGTGGCTCCTGGGGCAGGCGGACATGCCGGCAGAGTTGAATTCGACCGACTGGGAGTCATGGGGCGGTCCTTGGCAGGCCTTCGACGGTGGCTCGGCAAGCCACTCGTTCGACGGGGCCGATGTCTCCCTGCTGGTCCGTGCCACGGACAGGCCGAACCTGGACGGCAGCGAACCGTGGGCCCTGACCGTCCGTACATGCGTCCACGAGGACGACTTCGGGGTGATGATGGACGTCGTCGGGTGGCTTCTTCGACACGCGACCACGCAAGGGTGGGTCGGGTTCGTCCGTGACTCCTGCCTGGGCCAGTTCCAACATCTCGTGCGCCACGCAGATGGCTTCGATCTTGTCGATGCCCGCCCGGCCGGCCGGCAGAAGTGTGCTCCCTGGTCATCACGGTAACTCGTCTCCAGGCGGGGCATGCAGAACGACTGGAAAGGTCGGCGGCGACGTTGTCGGCTCAGGAAGGCGTCCGCCCCGGAGTCCGAAGAAAACGTATCCAGTCAGCGCAACACCACCCCGCCGTTGATGACGCTCTTTGAGAATTCCCACCCTTGCTTGGGGAGGGACAGACCTGCTCGCTGATATTCGCCACCCACTCGTCACCGTCACGCACACCCCCTCATGCGGTCCTGACCGGTGCGGCAGAATCGCGGTCAACCAGGCAGCCAACAGTGGGGGTGGGAACGTGAGGCGTTTTGGCTCGCGAAGCCGACGTAAGGGCATACCGAACGAGCCGGCGCTGCTGGCTGCGGCTGCTCAGAATCCGGGTGGCAGCGTCGCCGAGATCGATCCGACGTATATCGATGACCCGAACGGCTACGTACCTCCCGAGGCGATCTGCGGTGCGTGGTTGGTGGATAGCAGCGGGAAACTGACAGGTGAGTACCAGGAGAATCCCCGTCACGGGGTACCACAGGACGACTTCAGCAAGCTCACTGACCCTGATCACTGGCTTGGCTGGCTCGGCGATGATCCCGCGACCGCCGTCCGGCAGGGCATCGAGGAGTCCTTGCGCGCCCAGGTGGCCGACGCAGTGGTCGAGTGGGTCAAGATCCTTGAAACGCCACGGTTTCTCACGGGTGGGCGTCGACGTTCTGAGGACGTACAGGTCATGTTGGTCACCCGCGCGGCACTCGCCGCGCCGTTTGCGTTGTCCGTGTGCGCAACACAGCACGGGCGTTCCGTCCTCCTGGGGGTGTTCTCGTGGGCGGCGGTGAATCTCTCACCGCCCGGAGTCCGCAAGGATCGGCACTGGTTTGACCTGGGCGCCGGGCTGGACTGGGCCGGTGAACGGCTTCAAGAGCGTATCTACGAGATTGACGGCGAGAACGGCACCGCCGAGCGGTAGGAGCCCCGTCACATAACCGGCCGAGCAGGCAAGACCTAACGGGTCCTGTGCCGTTCAGCGGCCCCCGATACCGCACCCGGGGCCGCTGGACGACCGGGTGTCCGATCCCGTCGGTCGAGGGCCCTGGTCGTTCAGGTGACCGAGGCCCCGCCGTGACCATCAACGACGCCGGCTTCGGCCCGCCCCGGCAGGCCCTCCCGCAGGCTCACCGGCCTACAGGTACTCGCGCACCGGGCTCATCGGCACAGCCATACGCGGTGAGCCCATCTCACCGGAACGCAGTCGCTGTCTGCACCCCCAGCCCGCACGCCTGCCGACGACTCCGAAGGACCGGGCCACGCGTGATCGGCCTGCCGGTCACATCGCCCGCTCACCGCAACACCATGCATCGCGGCCCGGGGCTGAGGCTGGGCAGTCGGGGTGTGTGTCGGGAGCGGAGCGAAGGGCATGGCGGATACGCCCCTGGCGGGTGAGCGCGGCGGGCGGGCGCCAGATGTCGGCGCCGGCGAGCGCGCCGATCACCGGCGCGAGCGGGTAGATCCACAGATGTGTGGTGTTCCCGGACGTCAGCGCCGGGCCGAGTTGCCGTGCCGGGTTGGCGGATCCGCCGCTGCGGGGACCGAGCAGCGCGATGATGAGTGCTGTGGCCAGGCCCACGGCGTACGGCAGGCGCCGTCGAGTGTAGAGGCGGCTGAGAGGAAGGCGCCGAGCGCGATTGTCCCGGCGACGATGGCTCCGGCCTCCGCCTTGAACACTGCGGTGGCGTTCCATGTCGGTGCTGGTCTCACGGCCACGGGGGCGTGGCAGGCAGTGGTCACCCAGGCAAGGCCGCCAAATGCCGTACCGGCCAGTGATCCGGCTGTCGGGGTGGTGATGTACGGGATGCCGGCCCGTCCGGGAAATAACTTCAGGCGCCACAGCGCAACGGTGACGGCGGGGTTCAGATCTCTGCCGGAATACCGCCCGGAAGGCGACAGGACGAGCAAGGCGAGCAGCCCTCCCGTGGATGCGTCGATTACGGCCGGGACGGGGTCGGGATTGGCGATGACCAGGGGTGAGTCGGGTGAAAGCCGCCATCGCACGCAGTGAAGAGAAGGAAGAGCAGCAATCCGGTCGGGACGGACTCGTGGGCCGCGCGCCGCGGGATGCGCACAGGCGGGTCGGCGGTGGGGTTTCGAGCGTCGGCGGTCGCTCGTATCGGGATGGTGGTTGCCGTCGAGAGGGGTGTGCCTGGATCCGTGGGCGGCTTTCTGGTCCGCATGAGGGACGACCTAGATGGTGTGAGTGCGTGCCTTGGGGGCCGCGGGTGGGGAACCCGGCAGCGCAAGGGGTTCCCCACTGCCGTTCGGCCGTCGTCACCGGGCTGCGTGTGCGGCTTCCAGCCAGTTGAGGAACTCGCAGGCGAAGTGCCACTGGTGGCCGGTGAAGACGTGCTCCGGCGCGCTCGCGGGGAACTGGATCGTCAGCCGGATGCGCAGGCCGCGCGGACCGTCCCCGAACTCGTGCATGACGCGCGCGACCTCGGTACCGTCGGCGAGCCTGCCGGTGCCGCCGATCCGGACGGGATACGTCTCGTGGCCCTCGCCCTCGATCTCGACGCCCTCGTGGAAGGTGAGAAAGAAGCGCAGCGGTCCGGAGCCGATGGTTTCGATGATCTCGACCACGCCGTCGGCGGAGTCCGCGAGGTAGTGCTCCGGGTTGGCCGCGAGCAGCGCACCTCGGTCGGCGTTCGCGAGCCGGCCCTGCCACCAGGTCAGGAATCCGTCGGCGTCGATCCCGTCGATTTCCATCTCGGTGACGGCGGACCGCCATGCTCCGTCCGAGGCGCCCGGCAGCGGCGCCATCGCCCGGTCCGCCGCCCGGAGGTCCTCGGTGAGCAGCTCCCGCATCAGCTCGTCCCCGATCCGGCTCTTGAGGAGGGTGAGCGCGGTGCGGGCGCGGTCCAGCTCCCACCGGCGGATGTCGTCCGGTGAGTACTCGGTGCCGTCGATCACGGTCCGGACATTCAGCGCGCCGCTCATGGCGTGCCCCTTTCACGAATTTCACGAAACCCTAAGCGGAGAGTTTTCCTCCGCCTTTAGGGCGCTAGCATAGCGGAGAGAAACTCTCCGATTGGGTGGGGCGACGAAAGGTGGTGTGCCGTGAGGGCGGATGCGGCACGAAGCAGGCGACGGATTCTCGACGCGGCCCGTGAGGTCTTCCTGGAACGCGGTCTCGACGCGCCACTGGATCTGATCGTGCGCCGGGCCGGAGTCGGACCCGCCACGCTCTACCGGCGCTACCCGGACCGGGAAGCACTCGTCAGGGACCTGACCGGCGACCTGCTATCGCAACTGGAGAGTGCTGCGAAAAGCGCCGCTGCGGTGGATGACGACGCCTTCGCGGCAGTACGCCGATTCGTCCACGCGGCGGCGGACCTGCGGATGGGGGCGGCCATCCTCGTTCTCCTCGAAGGCCTTGTGGTCGACCAGGAGCTGGTACTCATCCGCACTCGGGCCGCGAACACCGTCGAAACCCTGATCCAGGCCGCACACGAGGCTGGCCAGCTCCGCCGCGACGTCGGCATGGGCGACCTCGTCCTGCTCTCGATCCGGCTCTCCCGCCCCCTTCCGGGCGGCCTGGACCGCCTCGACCCGGACGGTGCCCTCCTCCACCGCCACCTCGATCTGGCCCTCGACGGCCTGACCGCCGTGCCCTCGAACAGGCCCGCGGCCACCACGGGACCGGGCGTCCCCCTGACGTTCGCCGAACTCATCACCGCAGCCGACCGCCCGACCGCCGCCAGGTGAACCTCCGCTACACGGCATGTCGGTCGCCCGCGCGGGCAGGTATCTGCTCGCCGCTGGAAAGAAGGCACGCCCGAGCCCGGCGGTACCGTGCTCCCAACAGGGCGAGAGGCTCGGCAGGCGAACGCCGTTTCCCCGCAATGCGGATCGAGCACGCCCGGCCGTCCCGGGGCTCGGGGTGCCGGGAGTCGGTCGAGGCGAAGCTGCGCTCCACGATGCTCTTGGCCGTCTGCGCGAACGACGATGCGGGGCGGCGCTCGCCGGCCCGTGACCACCTGGCAAAGCTGGCAGCAACTCGTCACACCACCCACCACGCCTCCCGAGCCCGGCGCCCCGCCACGCAGCACGGAAGAACTCCTGTCCTGCCACTCAGCGTTCGTCATCCTCCGCACCCCGGTCATCGACACGCTCACCACCAGCGTCCGCACCCTGATGATCCCCGGCCGCCGCCAGACGACGACCGCACGGCCTTCGCTGATCGTCACCGGACCGGCCGCGGCCGGGAACCACCGCGCTCCTGCACCTCGAAGGCGCCTGCAGCCGACAGCGTCGTCCCATGTCGTCCGCCGGCCTAGCCACCCGGCCGCAGCTGAGCACGCAGAGTCATGCGCGACTGAGTGGCTGCGGGCAAAAGCACGAGTGGCACGGGCGCTATGGCGACGGCCGTTGTGCCAGGCAGCCGGAGCAACGCCTGCCTCTGAACTACGTGGAGCGGTGTTGTGCAGATGCCCAGGAATCCGGCGTGGCGACTGGGCGCCTGTCGACAGACAGGAGCAGCACCAGATCCCATCATGGCTCTGGTCACGATGCGAGGACGCGCAACGTGCCGTATCCGTGGAGGAGTTGCCATGTCAGGCATAAGAAGGCGGCGTACGTTCGGCGGGCTTCTGGTCGCCGTCGTGTTGATGGTGGGTGCGGCGCCTGGGGTGTCCGCGAGTGCCGTCGGGGCGAGTGACGCGGCTCGGTCGCCGTCGGTGGTTTCAGCAGCTGCGGGAAGTATCCCGTCTGTCGGCACTGACTGGGGTGCACCGGGGCCGTACGACGTGAGGGTGGATGTCGGGATTGTGCACACCTTCTACCGGCCGAAGGATTTGGGTCAGTCGGGCAAGTCCCACCCGGTGATCATCTGGGGGAACGGCACAGGCGCGGTGCCTGGGGTGTACAGCTCGCTGCTGCGGCACTGGGCGAGCCAGGGCTTCATCGTGGCTGCCGCCAATACGCCGACCTCCAACTACGCGATCAGTATGCGCCTGGGCATCGACGTGCTGGAGCAACGGAACGCAGACAGTTCAAGTCCCTACTACCACAAGGTGGATCTGGCGCACATCGGCTCCGCCGGTCACTCGCAGGGTGGCGCGGCCGCCGTCAATGCAGCGATCGATCCACGGGTGATCACCGCTGTGCCCATCCAGCCGGGTCCCCTGACCGATCCGGATCTGATGGACGAGCCCGTCTTCTATCTGGCCGGGCAGCAGGACCACATCGTGTGGCCGGCGTTGGTGAAGGCGATGTACCAGGACTCCGACCACGTCCCCGCCGTCTACGGTGAGGTCCGGGGCGCCGGCCATCTCGACTCGATCGGCGACGGCGGGGACTTCCGTGCCCCGGCCACCGCCTGGTTCCGCTATTGGCTGATGGGCGATGAAGCGGCTGGCCGGATGTTCTTCGGCCCGGACTGCGGCTACTGCGCGGATGCCGCGTTGTGGTCCGGCTGGGAACGGAACGCCGCGGCGCTGCAGCATTCCGGCCCGACGGCCTGAGGGCAGGCCCGGTTCAGCGCGGTGTCACCAGTGCCTGCAATGCCGGCGCCCGGCCGAGCCGAGCCGGGCCTCGCCCGACTCGGCCGGGCGCCGGGTCACCACTCAGCGGCACAGGTGGGAGCAGTTGCTGCTCGCACAGCGGTGGCTGTCGGAGAACGTCCTCGGGGTCGAACCGGCCAGCCAGGAGGAGCGGCTGGTTCGACGGGCGCAAGACGACGTGGGCCCTCGACCTGCGCGCGGCACAACAGTTCCACACGCGAAGGACTACAGAAGGCCGGGCAGGAGGAGCGCCGCGTCTCCGCGGTCTCCCCCACCCTGCGGCTCGTGGGTGCCGACCGGCTCAGAGATGTCCTGGCGGAAGCCTCGCCGGTATACGGGCGGCACCGGGTGCCCGAGGGCCGACGGCGTACTTTTACTCTGAAGTTTCCCAAAGGCTCGGCGTGCTCGACGCGCGCCACGGCCAGCCCCGGTACGGTCGTTCCGCTGTGCCAGGATTCCGTCCCGGAAAGGCTCAGACGCTGAACTCCGCACTCGCAGAAGCACTCTCTGTCGCCCTGCTCCTGGCGGTGCTGGCCTGCGCGGTGATCCGGCCGTGGGGCTGGCCGGAGGCCGTCGTGGCTGTTCCCGCTGCCGGGTTGGTCATCGCCACCGGCGCGATCCCGGTCAGCCACGCGGCGGCCGAGGCAGCCCGGCTGGGCCCGGTGATCGGCTTCCTCGCGGCCGTCCTGGTCCTGGCCCAGCTGTGCGACGACGAGGGGCTCTTCCACGCCTGCGGCGCCTGGATGGCCCGCCGGGCGGCGGGCCGGCCCCGCCGCCTGCTGGTCCTCGTGTTCGTGATCGCAGCGCTGATCACCGCGGTGCTCAGCCTGGACGCCACGGTGGTGCTGCTGACTCCGGTGGTGTTCGCCACCGCCGCCCGGCTGGGCGCCCGCGCGAAGCCGCACGTCTACGCCTGCACCCACCTGTCGAACACCGCCTCGCTGCTGCTGCCGGTCTCCAACCTGACCAACCTGCTGGCGTTCGCCGCCAGCGGCCTGAGCTTCACCCGCTTCGCCGCGTTGATGGCACTGCCCTGGCTGGTGGCCATCGGTGCCGAGTACGTGGTGATCCGCCGCTTCTTCGCCACTGACCTGGACGCGGGCGCCGAGGCCCCGCCCGCCGACGAGCCCCGCGAACTGCCTCTGTTCGCCCTGCTCACGGTGGCGGGCACCCTGGCGGGCTTTGTCCTGACCTCGGCGCTCGGCATCAACCCGGCCTGGGCGGCAGCCGCAGGCGCGGCCGTCCTGGCGGCCCGCGCCCTGGGCCAGCACCGCACCACCCCCACGGCGATCGTCCGGGCCGCGGCCCTGCCGTTCTGCGCCTTCGTCCTGGCCCTGGGCGTCGTGGTCCGGGCTGTGGTCGACAACGGCCTTGCGGATGCACTGGGTCACCTGGTGCCCGGCAACACCGAACTCCCAGCCCTCCTCGCCCTCGCGGCACTGGCGGCCGTACTGGCGAACGTCATCAACAACCTGCCCGCCGTCCTGGTCCTGCTTCCACTGACCGCCCCCACCGGCCCGGGCGCCGTCCTGGCCGTCCTCCTCGGGGTCAACATCGGCCCGAACCTCACCTACGCCGGCTCCCTGGCCACCCTGCTGTGGCGGCGCATCGTGCGCGAACACGACACCGACGTGGAACTGAGCGAGTTCACCCGGCTCGGCCTGCTCACCGTTCCCACCGCCCTGCTGCTCTCGGTCGTGGCACTGTGGGTCTCACTCCAAACGATCGGAGGCTGAACACCGTGACCGTCATCGTCTGGATCGTCGAGGGCACCTGGCCCACCTGCGTCGACGCCGCGCGCACCCACGCGCCTGCAGACGCCGACCTGGTGCTGCTCCACGTCACCGGCCACGAGGTGCCGGGCGCCGCCCACGGCGCCTACGCCGGACTGCTGGGCCGCGCACACCCCGCCCGCGACCCCGGCACACGGATCGAGCACCTCGCCTCCGACTCTGCCGAACAGCTTCTGGCCAGCGCGGCCGATCGGCTGGGACGCCCGTGTACCCGGCAAGAACGCTCGGGGCGCGTCGAACGAGAAGTCGTGACCGCCGCAGAAGGCGCCGACCTGCTCATCCTCGCCCGCGACGGCGACCGCACCCACCTCGGCCCCCGCAGCCTCGGCCCCACCAGCCGTTTCATCGTCGACCACGCCCCCTGCCCCGTCCTGCTCATCTGGCCAGAGACCGCCCCCAGCACGACCACCATCCCGCCACCACCCCACCCGCCGCACCACCGCTAGGCCGTTTCGTTCGGATCAGCGTGCGGACCAGAGGAAGATGCCCGCGATGTGTAGTCCGGCCCTGCGAAAAGGGATGAAGCGATGACATTGCATTCCGATGTGGCCGAGTTGCTGGCGGGGGCCGGAATCCTCGATGTGGACGTCGACGACGCCGTCGCGGACGAGCACGTGCGATCGTCCGCGTACCGACGCGTCGTCCTGGTGACCGCTTCCTCGCGGAGCCGCGACCGAGACCGCGCGATCGTCGCCACGATCCTGCGCGACCCCATCGAGATGGTGTCCAAGTCGGCGGTGGTAGCCCTTGTGGACAGGATCGCCATGAAAGTGACCGGTCCTGCCGAGCTCCGGCAGTGGTCGGCCGAACAACTGCCGGAGATCGACCAGCTCAAGACGGAGGGGTACCGCGAGTTCATCCGCCGCCGCATCCACGACTGGCTGTTCTATCTGTCCATCGAGGACGATCACGTGCCGACACCGGTCGAGTTGGCGAAGGTCACGGACTGGATGCAGCGCGTCCTCGCCGAGAAGTCGACGTCGCTGGCGGTACTCGGCCTGCTCGCCGAGTCAGGCAGCAGAAAGAAGATTCGAAACATCGCGAAGAACCGAGCCGGAAGCCGCAAGCTCAGAACGCAATGACTCGGTAGTGGCAATTGGCAGGCGCGCCGACGGCGATGTCGTCGTGCAGGGCGAGGACCTCGGCCGGTGGGTGAACGCGCAGCGGTTCGGGTGGGAACAGCTCCTGCCCGTACAGCAGTGGCTCCTGGAATACACCCTCACGATCACATCACACCGGCCGAGGAAGACGAGCGGCCGGTGAAACGGACACAGGATTTGATGTGGGCGGCCAACCTGACGGCGGCACGGCAGTTAAACGCACGTGAAGGACATTTGGGAGCACTCCGCAAGCACCCCGAGCACCTGAAAAGTCGGTAAATGCACTATCGGTCCGTCAGAACGCTACTGACAGGCCCATGGTGGTCAAGCCGGGCAGGGTGATCAGCCCGGCCGGCCCCGCCATACCCCCATAACCGACACGCACAGCCGTAACGCACAACGGACTTCTTCCGCCTGGCCCACTACCTCATGCGCTCTGCCTGGGACCACGGCGTCCATCTCGGCGATTTCGCCCCATCCATCAATGCATCGGGGCCAATGCGAGGTTTCCAGGGAAGTGTCGTCTACTCGTCGCGGTTGGTACCTAGGGTGTGCGCGATCTTCTCCGCGATCTCCGCAACGTCGGTGGGGTGGCTGGTATCAACGGTCAGCAACGGACCGCCCAAGTTGAGTGGGCCCGGGTAAGTGGCACGGACGGCGGCCACGCGCTCGGCGACCTGCTGGGGGGTGAGTTGCGGGTCGAGGTGGCCGGGGTGTCGGGTGCGCGCCTGAAATCGCTCGGCAGCGAGGGCGACGTCGCAGTCGCAATGTACTTCGATCAAGAGGCCCGCGAGGCTCCGGAGTCGGCCGGGGGCGGTGTCGTGATGCCACCAGTTGTCGAGCACAGCCCGGCCGGCGTCCGCTGCCAAGGCGAACATGATGTCGTCGCTCGCTCTGCTCAGCCTGCTTCGCCAGGCATGGTCACCGACTCCGAGCGAGTCGTAGAGGGACTCCAGGATCACATCCTTGTCGATCACCGGAAGGCCGAGACGCCTGGCCAGACTTCGTGCCAGGGTGCTCTTTCCGCTGCCCGGCAGACCTGAGACGACCACGAACGCGACGTTGCTCACAGGGGTCAGTATCTCGACGCCATCGATGGCGGGCCAACTCGGCCGCTGGGTCTCACCCATGCACTGACGTCATTTCTCCTGAGCATTTCCGAACCCGCCGACCTCCAGCTGCTGCCCAAAGTTGTCCGTTGCCAATGAAGTCAGTCGGGCGGGAGCCTCCGACCTGCGACGACTGACTTCATTGGCAAGGCGGTCCTGTGGCGACGAACGGCTTCCGTCCGCTGCGACCTGCGACGACTGGATTGGATGGCAAGGAATGCCGCGGGCTGGATTCGATGGCAGCGGACAAAAGTGCCGGACAAAAGCTGCTGCTGATAGTGAACGAAGCCACGCGAGGGAAGAGGGATGGGCGCGTGCCCTGACCTGCTGAGCAACCCGGCGAGTTCATGGTTCACCCGGCCCCAAGGGCAGGTACGCCCCCGCCGGTCCGCTCGACAGACGGTGGCGACCGAGGGGTGCGCCTTTGTCTTGACCAAACGGGACGACGGGCTGCGGGCGGTCACGCGGACGTTCCGGGCATCCCGAAGCTTGGGTGAATTGCGCGAGCATTGACGCTGGAGGGAGAAGCCGCTCCCGCACGCCGTGCCGAACTGTCACCGGTGGCCTCGCTGGTCTCGCCGGCTCTGCAGGCGCGCGCAGCAGCTCGGCGCACTCGGCCGCGGCTGGCCGCTGGCCGGGAAGCGGGAAGGTCATGCGGGTCAGCAGAGGAAGCAGATGCTCGTGCGTGGGTGCCCGGCGGCGTCGCCTGCCCCGGGCCCCTTGCCGCTCAGATGGCCAGAATGCCGCCGTCCACCGCCACATGGCTGCCGGTGGCGAATGAGGAGCGGTCACTCAGCAGCCACAGTGCCGCTTCCGCCACCTCTTGCGGCTCGGCCATCCGCTTTTGGATCTGGCGTGCGACGAATGCCTCCTCCAAAGCCGGGTTGGCCGTCACGGCCGCGTTGATCATTTCTGTCCGGGTGGTGCCCACGATCAGGGAGTTGACCCGGATGCCGTACGCCCCGTATTCGGCAGCCGTGGCCTTCGTCAGGCCCAGGACAGCGTGCTTCGCCGCGACGTAGGGGGATGGTGCGCCGGTGGCGATGAGGCCCGCCGAACTGGCGGTGTTGACGATCGTCCCGTGGCCGGCATCCAGCATGACAGGGATCTGACGGCGCAGGCAGTTCCAGGTCCCGCGTACGTTGACATCCATAACGCGGTCGAAATCCTCTTCCGGCAGTTCGTGCGATCGGCCGAAGGTGGAGCCGGCGTAGCCGGCGTTGTTGAAGGCGCCGTCGAGGCGGCCGAAGCGTTCGACGGCCGTCGCGACGGCGCGCTCGACGTCGTCGGCCCGCGTCACGTCGCCCACGCTGCAGGCTGCTTGTCCGCCGGATGCTTCGATCTCGTGGGCGAGATCCTTGAGCCGGTCTTCGCGGCGGGCCATGAGGACGACGGCCGCGCCTTCGGAGGCGAAGAGCCTCGCTGCGGCCTCGCCTATGCCGCTCGACGCTCCGGTGATCATCACGGTCCTGTCGGTCAGCAGGCCGGTGTTGTGCGCTGAGGGTGTCCGATCGTTCATGACTTGAGTAAACCTGAAGCGGCGGGCCACCACACGACTTTCACCAGACGGGCGTTCGATTCGGTGATGTGGCGCGGGCTCGATGGCACATCGTGTCTATGGGTTGATGGAGGGATGAGCATAAGATGTCCAGTTTGCTCGCTCAGCGCGAGGCCGCAGGGGCTTGGCCCTGAGAAGTTCCGAAGGATGTCCGATCGAGGATCGAGTGGCTCGGGCCCCGGTTCCTTGGCGGCCAGTGAGCGTCCGGCGAGCTTGAGGAGGTGGTCGCGCTCGTGCGCGTCAAGGCGCAGAGCGCCGGCGAGGGCATCCAGGATCTGGTCCGAAGGACGGATGTCCCGTCCCTGCTCCAAGTACGTGTACCAAGTGGCACTCATCCCGGCGAGCAGCGCCAGCTCTTCGCGCCGCAGCCCGGGGGTGAGGCGCCTGCCCGTCGATGGCAGGCCCGCCTCGCGCGGGGTGATGCGCTCGCGGCGGCTGCGCAGGAAGGCCGCGAGCTCACGACGTCGCTCCTCGCACGGCCTCGTCCTGGAGATGATCGCCGGGCTGTTGGCCGAGATCTACGATCCAGCGGCAACGGCAGGTTGCTGTTCGTCTTCTTCGCCGCGAAGACGGAGATCCAGAGGGAGACCGTCCGCAAGGCGACACCCGTCGGGCTCGACACCGCGGCTTGCAGGGGCTCCGGGGCTCCTGGATCGGCATGGCTGCACCCTCTAACGAGCTGGTGCGGGATTGCGTTGGAGGCGTGGGGGCCTGAGCTGGGGGTTTGTGTCAGCTGGTGGTGTTGCGGTCGGAGACGAGGCCGGCGATGGCCCGGTAGGTGACGGGCAGGGTCTCCCGGCGGTGGGTCCAGCGGACCAGTTGCTTCCAGCGTTTGTGATCGGCGAGGGCGTGTTCGACGGTAATGCGCTTCGAGGAGTGCCGGTGGCGGGCTCGTAGGCGGGCTTCGAGGACCTCGGGCGGGCTGATCTTGTTCCCCTTCCTGGGTGGGGTCACCGCCTGGCCGGGATGATCGCGGCGAAGCCCGAGGTAGCCGTCGTCCAGGAGGACCTCCACGTCGGAGAAGTGCCGGAAACAGATACCGATGCCTTCGTTGCGTGCGGCGGTCGCGTCGTGCATCCGCCCTGGCCGCAGGGCATCGGTCCACAGCGTGCGGCCCTGGTGGTCGGCGACGATGGTGGCCTTCATCGTGTTCTGTTTCTTCTTGCCCGAGACGAACGCACGGCGCCCGCCGCGGCCGGCCAGGGGCCGGCGGACCTGGACCTCGGTGGCGTCCAACCGCAGCTCGATGCCCTCGGCCTGGGCGTATGCGAACACATCCGCCAGGGTCCGCAGCCGCAGGCCGGGCCGGTCCGGGACCGCGCATCCCCGCTCGGCCAGCAGCCCTCGTATCTCACCGATCGCACGGGTGACGGTGGAGCGGTCAACGCCGAACAACAGCCCCAACGCCGCATGCGGCAAATCGTGCCGCAGGTGAATCAGCGTGGCCACGAGCCGGTCGACGAACACCAGCCGATGCCGGGCACCGGCTCCTGCCTCGCGCTTTCTGGCCCCGCCGCGAGCTTCGTGACGACGCCCCTCGACCACGGCCTGCCACGGTCCCGTCAACTCCTCAACCAGGGAAGCGAGATGCGCCCGGGAGACCCCTGTGAACACCTGATGCGCGAGAACCGTCCGACTGAGCATGATCGCCACATCCGGATCATGCCACCCACCAGCAAGAACACATCACCCCCTATCACGCACCAACTCGTAAGAAACGTATGGCCGGGGGCGGTGTCACCGGTCCCGGAGGCGCTGACAGACCGCTGGTCAGGCATGACCATCGGTTCCTCCGGGAGGCAGGGAGGCTCGTGCAGCCCGACGAGGTGGAGATCGTGAGCCGGATTCCGGAACGGCTCACGCGCGGCCCCGGGAAGCAGATGTCCTGAACCCTCGAAGACCGAGTGCCCGCGGTGACACCGCCGTCACCTCGCACGGTCCGGCAGCAAGACGCCGAACAGTTGCCGCACAACTGCTGCTTGACGAGACCTCAGTCGTCCGCGATCTGCAGGGCCAGTGCGAAGTGCTCACCGTTCGTCCCTGCGAGCAGGCTGTCGAACAGCGGGGTGAGCCCGTTCACGGCGCCGCAGCCGACGTCATGGTTGGTCCACCAACTGGCCTCCGGTCCGAGCAAGGACACCACCCGGTCCGCCGCGTGCTCGGCGGTCTCGGCGGGCAGGTGCCGGTGGCTCGGCCAGACCAGGTCGACCGCCGCGAGCCGGGCCAGGAACGGGGCCGCATCATGCGTTTCCAATGGCTCCAGAGCGGCACAGATTTCTGGAGCGGACGGCGGAGTGTATCCGGGCAGGAAGCGCTGCCAGGACTCGTCCGCCGCTACCGCGGCCAGCAGCCCACGGATCCGGGCCGCCAGCTCCGGCAAGTCGGGGTCGGGCTCGGTGAACCGCCCGGCCTCCACGTACACCCTCATCGGCGTGGACAGCGCTGCCATGCTCGCTTCCAGTTCGGTCAAGCCCTCCAAAGACGCCACAGTGGGATTCTGCCGTACGCCACCGTGCGGGTCAGAGGGTGGCCGCGTACGGGTCGCGGGCCGGCGGGACCAGCTGGATAGCGGGACCAGCGGGATGGTTCCGGCCCGGCTCTCCATGTGTTCCGTCTCCCCGGAGGCGACGGACCGGTCGATGGCGGTAAGAACGTCCAGGATGTGGTGGCCGAGGTCTCCGGTGACGATGTGCGGCTCAACCGGTGCGGGTGGCCCGGGCCATGTCCGGTACTCCCGGTCCGCGGCCCGCCTCGGGGCCGACGGACTCGACCGTCTCCCACTGCGCCTCGCCGTCCGCGGAGTGTTCCCGGGCGATCCGCACGTCCCCGGCAAACGTGTTGGGTTCGGGTACGACCAGGGTGCCCTCAGTGCCGGTGATCTCCACGGCCCCGCTCCGGACCAGGTGGGAGTCGAGACTGTAGCCGCTCTGGCTGCTCGCCCGTTCTCGAACGTGGCGAGTGCCGAGACATGGGTGGGGACGGCGACGGCGGATTCCCTACCGGTGCGGTCTCCTGTCCTGACGGTGCGGACCTTGCGCCCGGTGGAGCCCACGGCGGACACCCGTGTCACGGACCCGAGCAAGGAGACGTGCACCGTCAGGTAGCAGGGGCCCATGTCGAACAGCGGGCCGGCTTCCACGGCGAAGTGGAATTCCGGGTCGGGGTGCCAGGCGTCGGAGCCGGGGGTCTGTATGAAGGTCTGCGTCGACAGCACGGCGCCGACGTCCCCGCGGGCGACCGCCCGGCGTGCCGTCTGCACACCCGGACCGAGGACGGTGCCGGGGGCGGCTCCCACTCGCGGTCCGGCCGCCGCCCTGTCGAGGAGAGTACGTGCTTCGAGCGGTTCAACGGCGAGGGACTTCTCCGACCACACATACCTGCCCGCTGCGACAGCCTCCGTGCTGACGTCGGGGTGAGCGGCGACGGGATTGGTCAGGTTGACCACTGTCTCCACTCCGTCGTGGGCGAGTACGTCCTTCGCACTCCCCCACGCACCGACGCCGTGCCTTCGGGCCCGGTCCTCGGCCCGGTCGAGGGCGACGTCGCCGACGATCCGTACGTCCGCGTCGGAGAACCGTTCGAGCGTGGAGAGGTACTGCTCGCTGATGGTGCCGGCGCCGATGATGTCGACACCGACCGGACCGGGACGGGGGCTCATCTAGCGACGCGGTCCTGTCGATCTCCCGTTCCTCGGCCCACCGACGGCGGGCACCATCGGCTCGAAAACCGTTTCCAGGTCCAGCACTCGGGCTGCCTCGAACGCCCGCCGCAGTGTGTCCGGTGTCTGGCCGGGGGAAGCGATGGCGGCGTGCTCCGTGCGTGCGGCCGGCCCGTGCCGGGCGAGGGTATTTGCGGGTTCCCGCGGACGGTGGCCGCTCAGCGTTCCCGGGTCAGTGGACCGTGACGTCCCCGACGACCAGCCAGCCGCCTACGGTGGCCTCCTTCGCGGCGAGTTCGATACCCGGGGCGTTGCCCCGCGTGGTGTCGACGATCGCCACCCCCCACCGGTAGCCGCCCTTCGCCACCCCGGCCAGGCGCGCTCGGAAGATGTGGCTCACCACGGCTCCCTTGCGCCATGCGGACGGATCTGAGCCGCTGTCGACGTAGATGTGTGCGGCGGTGCCGTCCGCTCTCAGCAGGGCCACGGCGGGCCGGTACTTGTTCTTCCACTGGGGCAGGTCGTTGGGCAGATTGGCCCAGCCGAGGTTGGCCCAATCGTGGCGCACCTCGGCGGTGGCGCCGGCGACGACGTGCGCCGGTGCCTTCACCGTCGTCGGGTACAGGCGGTATCCGGCTTCGGCGACGACCTTTTTCACCAGGTCGAAGCTGCCGGTGAACCAGGACAGGGTCTCGCCGTTCCGGAAGTCCAGTGCGTTGACGTGGGCCTCCGCGGAGTCGTCGAACTCTCCGTTCCGGACGTCGGCGACGGTCTCGTACCCTCGCGGGTCGACGGTGTAGTTGTGCTGTGTCGTCACCCAGCCGCCTTCCATCAGGATCGGCCGCCGGTAGCGCCACTTCTCGGCGTAGGCGCGTTCCCAGTCCCCGTAGTAGGTGGTCATGCCGAACGCGTCGTGCCGCAGCATGAATCCCCGGTCCACGGCGATGTCCAGCAGCCGCTCGCTGTCCGCGTCCGGTGCGCCCCAGTCCTTCTCTGCGCCGATGAGCCGGTGGTAGTTGATGGCGAGCGGGACGCGGGTGAACGCGTCCGCGTACAGGTCCACGACCCAGCGCAGCACCGACTCGCGGTTCGCGTAGTCGACGTACCTCATGGAGTGGCCCTCGCCCCACTTGCCCAGGCCGTAGCCGTCGATGAAGTCGACGGTGCCGGGGTCGTCGAACCGCTGCGCGAACGCCCGTACGAAAGCGGCGTACTTCGCCTGGAACACCGGGTCGTCCGGGTAGGGGGACCACACGGTCCTGCTGCCCGTCCGTGTCTCGTAGCCGGCCGCCCCGGCGTCCCGTACGAAGTCCGGTGTGAAGCCGTACGACTTGTCGCGGCTGTCCACGACGACCCTGAACGCCAGCCGCAGCCCACGCTCCTGGGCGGTGGCGATCGCGGCCTTCAGGTCCTTGTCGGTGTCCCAGCCGTAGACGCCCTCCGCCGGCTCCAGCCGCGACCAGGCGATCCGCAGGTAGAACGTCGAGGCGTAGTCCGACGCGCGGACGGTGCCTTCGACACCGGGAACGCTGATGGCGTCGCGTGACGTCCAGAAGTCGTCGGGGAACGAGGTGTCACCGTAGAGCACCCAACCGTTGAGCGGGTTGCGCAGGACCGTCGAGCGGTCGGCGGTGAACGCCTTCGTCACCGCCGACCGCGCGTGCCCGGCGCCGGCCGGTCCGTGCGGGCTCGCGGCCTCGGCTCCGGGGAGCGCGACGACCGATGTGCCCACCGCCAGTCCCAGCCCAAGTGCGGTTCTGCGGCTGATCTTTCGCATGGGGGCAGCCATGGGCCCTCTCCTCCGGAGAAACACGCGTTCGCGCTGTCACACGGAAGACTGCCCGGAACCGATGTACGCGACAAGGCCACGTCGTCGATCGCACATCGATCGCACATGAGGATGCGGCGAAGGAGTCCGGAACCGGTCGGCGCCCGGCTTGTTTCGGGCTTCGTCTCAAGCGCCCGGCTCGGGAGGGAGTGCGGTGCACCGCTCCGGGCCGCCGATGATCACGGCGCCCCGGAAGCCGTCCGGCGAGATCGTCGACATCGCATCGAGTGACGGGGGCGGTACGGGCAACAGGTGGGCATCGACCCAGGTGTCACCCGCGGCGGTGTTGGTCCATGGGTCCTCGATCACGACGGCGCCCGGTACGGCGCCGTGGCAGAGCACCCAGTGCGGTACGTCGAAGCCCTGCATCTCGGCGAGCGAGACCAGGAGCAGCACGTGCTCCCGTCGGCCGAGCGCGCTCCGGATCGCCGTCATGGACAGATGATGTGAGTCGATAGGGACACCGACCCGTCCGGCTTCCGCCCGCGACGTCTCCTGGAGCACGGCGCGCCACTCCTGTTCGTCCTGCGGGTAGTGGCCGAGCAGGACGGGCCGGTCCACATCGAGGAGAACGGTGACCGGGGACGACGGCCACGCCCGGCGCACGGCGACGCCCAGTCCGACGGGTTCGCACGCGGGGAAGTTCGTCGCGTCGCGCCACAGTGTCAGCTCCGCCCGGCGGTCAAGCGATTCCCGCGGCAGCCGCCCCGCATGCGCCTGCGCGACCAGGGCTGTGACGGCGCCGCATGTGAAGTGTGTCGTCTGCCCGTAGTACGGGGGCTCGTCGACCGCGTCGTCGTGCAGCCAGCGCACGTGGCCGGTGCCGGGCCCGCTCGCCTCCTCCGCATGCGTGAGCGGAGCACTCAACGGGACGAAGCCAGCAGTGGCGGCGGCCTCGGGGGTCACCGTCCACCCTTCCCACTTGACCTGCACGAGCTCGCGGTCGCGTGCGTGGGCGACCACGGCTTCGACGGCCGCCGGCACGTCGCCGACGGCATCGACGATCTTCAGATAGGCCGTGTGCGGGCGGGCCGTCACGAGCGCGGCGGCAGCCCAGTCCTCGCCGTCGTCGCCCACCACGGCCACGATGTGAGGGTCGTGGGCGGAGCGGTCGACCGCACGCCAGCGTTCCAGTACGTCATGGTGTCCGAGCCGCTCCAACCGGGCCGGCAGCGCGGCGGGGTCGAACGGGACGACGGTGCTCTTCACGAGCGTGTCCTGATGGGGCGGCATTCCAGCACTCCTTGGTGGGGCGGGGGGGGCGACGGGCGGGGCGTCGGCAACCCCGGAACCGGGCTGGGCGTCCGGCGTCATGCGCGCGACCTTCGGAGCACCCAGATGAAGTACGGCGCCCCGACCAGGGAAATCATCAGGCCCGCCGGCATCTGGGCAGGTGCGACGACCGTGCGGCCGAGGGCGTCGGCCACGCAGACCAGCAGTCCGCCCAGCAGCATCGAGACCGGGATCACGCGGCCGTGCCTGGCGCCCACCAGCGACCGGGCGAGGTGCGGGGCGACGAGCCCCACGAAGCCGACGACGCCGACGGCGATCACGCTGAGCGCCGCGAGCACCGCGGCGATCGCCAGTGCGGCGAATCGTGTGCGTTCCGGCCTGACGCCGACCACGCGCGGGGTGTCCTCGTCGACGGCGAGCAGATCGAGCCGGTGTCGCATGCCGAGCAGCACGGGGAGCGCGAGCGCCAGCGCTGCCGCGACCGGTACGACGTCGGGCAGCGTGCGCCCGTAGGTCGTGCCGGAGAGCCAGGTGAAGATCCGGGGGGGGTGTTCCACGGGTCGGTGCGCAGCAGGAGGAAGGTGGTGATGGAGCTGAGGCCGTACCCGCAGCCGATGCCGATGAGTACGAACCGGTCGGGCAGGAAGCCGCCGCGCCAGGCCAGCAGGGCGATCACCCCGAACGTGGCGAGCCCCGTCGCCACCGCCGCGGCGATGAGCATCGGCCGCCCGCCGGACAGGCCCGATGTCACGATGCTCACTGCCCCCAGCCCGGCACCCGCCGTGATGCCGAGCACGCCCGGCTCCGCCAACGGGTTGCGGACCGCGCTCTGCACGACACATCCGGACAGTCCGAGCGCCGCGCCGGCGAGCACCGCGGCGACCACGCGTGGGACCCGGTCGTCGAGCGCCTGGCCGATCAGGTCCGGGGCAGTTCCCCGGCCCCAGAGCACGATGTCCCCCGTCCGCAGCCAGAGGCTCCCCGCGAGGGTCGCCACCAGGACCGCCGCTGCCAGGAGCACCACCGCGCCGGTCACAACGAGAAGGAACGACCGGCGCGACCGTGTGGCGACCCGCGCGCGCGGCGGTTGCCGGAGCCCGCCCGTGTCGCGCAGGCGGAGCGCGAGGACCACGATCACAACGGCGCCGAGCAGCGCCGTCGGTACGCCCGTGGGAATGGAGGCGGCTTCGCCGGCACCCTGCACCGCGCGCAGGGACGCGTCCGCGAGCAGGATGAGCAATGCGCCGAGCAGCCCGGACGCGGGCACCATCAGGAGGTGCCGGCGCAGTGCCCGGACCCGGCCCGCGATCAGGCGGGCCAGGACGGGGGCGCCGAGTCCGACGAAGGCGATCGGACCCGCGAGCGTCACCGACGTGCTGGTCAGGAGCACCGCGCAGAACACGGCGATCACCCGGGTGGTACGGATCGGCACGCCGAGGGAGGACGCGGCGTCGTCGCCGAGGCCCATCACGTCCAGCTTCCTGGACAGCGCCAGGGCGACGCACAACACCACGGCCATGAGGGGGAAGGCACGTACCGACGCGTCGATGTTCAGTTGTGCGAGCGAGCCGCTTCCCCAGGCGAACAGGCCGGTCGTGTTCTGTTCGAACAGGATGAGCAGCATCGCGGTCGCCGAGTCCAGGGCCATCGCCATCGCCGATCCGGCGAGGATGAGGCGCGTGCCCGTGGTGCCCGCGGCCCGGCCCGCGAGGGCCAGCACGAGCGCCGCCGCGAGCAGGCCGCCGGCGAAGGCGACGGCGCCCGACGCCCACAGAGGGACGGTGAGACCGAAGGCCGCGACGAGGGAGAGCGTGAAGTAGGCCCCGGCCGTGACCGCGAGGGTGTCCGGGGAGGCGAGCGTGTTGCGCGTGACGGACTGCAACAGCGCGCCGGCGGAACCGAGGGCGAAGCCCACTGCCACACCCGCGAGCAGGCGCGGCAGGCGCGATCCCGTGAAGATCTCGCCGACCGGTGCCCCGCCGCTGTGCTCCCCGTCCCCGGCGAAGTACCGCACCAGATCCCGGACGCCCACGCCCGACGTCCCTTGCGTCAGGTGCCACATGCCCACCAGGGCGACCGCGACGAGGAGGAGCGCCAGGACGGCCGCCCCGGCGAAGCCGCGGCCGTGACCGGTGCTCGGCTGCGGTTTCCGTCCGGGGTCCGGTGCATGCGGTGTGTTCACCTCTGGCGGTGTGCCCACCCCTGGTGGTGTGTTCACCTCCGGTGGTGTGTTCACCTCCGGTGGTGTGCTCGCCTTCTGTTCTGTGTTCACTTCTTGTGCTGTGTTCACTTCTTGTCGAGCACGTCGACGTACGCGTCGATCGCCTGCTCACAGGAGCGCGGACCGCCCGCGCCCCACACCCGCGCCGGGAACGCGTGCGCGCGGCCTTCCTTCACGGCCGGGAGCGACTTCCAGATCGGGTTCTTCTCCAGCGCCGCGACGTATCCTCCCGCTCCTTCGTCGTTGGCGTAGAAGAGGTTGGCCTTCCCTACGGCGGTGAGTCCCTCGGCATCGGTCTGCGCGAGGCCGTAGGAGGGATCGACGCCACCGTTCCCGTGGGCCTTGTCGACGTCGTCGGTCCATGCGGGGGTCATGCCGAGCTCTTCGCCTATCGCGGTGAACAAGGCGCCCTTGCCGTAGGGGCGGACGGTGAGGTTGCCGCCCTGGAGCCATCCGTCGAAGAACAGGAAGTCCTTCGTCGGCAGACCGGCGGCGGTCACCTGTTTCTTGGCCGTGGCGAGGTGCTCGTCGAACTCCTTGAGCACCTGGTCGGCCCGTTCGGTGCGCCCCGTCGCCTTGCCGATCATGCTGAACACGTTCTGCATGTTCTTGATCGGGTCGGCCGGATCCGCCCCCAGCGTGGCCAGCACCGGCACGCCCCGCTTCTCCAGCTTCTTGATGATCTCGTCGTCCGCCTTGAACGCCTCCACAACCACAAGGTCTGGCTATCGAGGCCGCACACCCCCGCTGCCCGGACGAAGGGCCGGACTGCCGCCGCGACAGGTGTGAGGGACGACCACTCACGACGGCAGCGTTGATCTCATGCGGACCGTCAGCCCTGAGTGGCACCAGGGTCCTGCCCGGCGAAGCGACGCCGTGCGGCCTCGATCTCGTCCAGGTAGCGACGGGTCCAGGCGCACATCCCGTTGACCGTTTCCCGCAGCGCCTCGCCCGCCTCGGTGAGGCGGTACTCCACGCGGGGCGGCACCGTGGCGTACACGGTTCTGTGCACCACCCCGTCCCGTTCCAGCCCGCGCAGTGTCTGCGTGAGCATCTTGTGGCTGATGCCCTCCACCTCGGTCCGCAGTTCGGTGAACCGCAGCGTCCGCGTCCCCAGGACGTTGATGATCAGCAGGGCCCATTTGTTGGCCACCCCCGAGAAGATCTCGCGTGCCAGGGAATCGGCACGCATCACGTTCGCGTCCTCGGACGCACGCCCGATCTGCTCGGTTTCCATCAGGTGCCTCTCTCACTGAAAAGTGCGTTCTTCCACGTCAGAGCCTACTCACCTACGGTTTTCGAGTAACCGGAAGAGACTATTGGGGGCGCAATCATGACCATCCTCAAGACCTACGCACGTCTGTGGGCCGACGACCTCGACCGTGCGCTGCCACTGCTGGAGCAGCTCACCGGCGAGCAGCCCCACCTGCGGGTGACGTTCCACGCGGTCGGGCTCGGCGCGATCGGCGACTTCCTCGTCATCGCCGGGCCGGCCGAGGAACGCGCGAAGTACAGTCATGCCTCCGCCACCGTCGTCGTCGATGATCTCGACGCACTCCAGGCGACTCTGGAGTCCGCCGACGCCACCATCAATACTCCCGCGACCGACGGGCCGACGGGGCGGTTCCTCTACGCCCGCCACGCGGACGGAGCGGGTGTCGAGTATGTCGAATGGAACGCGGAACTGGTCCGCAGGCTCATCCACGCATAGAACCACCAAGTTCACTTCGATCAGGTGGAGTTGGCCTTCATGATGGATCCGGCCTCAGACCGGCCGTGCGTCCGTTTCGGTCGCGCCGGTTGCCACTCAACGGTACGGCTGTTGCCACGCGCCGGTCCGGACGGACGGTCCGGCTGTCAATCGGCAAGAGCCGCGTCGACGAGCGCCTTGATGTACGGGAGGTCATTGCCGGCCCCCGTCGGGTTCAGCGAGTACACCATCCGGTGTCCGAGGTCGTGGGTGGCGAAGAACCCGTTGTCCCAGCCGGGCCGGGAACCTGTCTTGCCCCATACGTACTCGCCACTCGAGAGCCGGTAGCGCATGAGCCCGCCGATGCTGTAGCAGGCCGTCCGACCGAAGCAGTTCGTATTGGTGGCAGCGCTCTTCACCCTCGGCACGGCGAACACCAACCTCTGCTGGGCGGGCGGGAGCAGGCGGCCCCGGAACAGCGCGGTGATGAAGCGGTCCTGGTCGGCTGCGGTGGAGATCATGCCGCCCTCCGCCCACGGGTACGGACTCTGCTCGGTCACGTCCTGCCCGTCCACGTATACCTGTGCGTGGGGCGAGGGGATCGTCGGGTCGTCGGGGGCGGGCAGGCTGGTGTGGCGCAGGCGCAGCGGCCGGATGATCCTGCGCTCCAGTTCGTCGGCGAAGGAGTGGCCGGTGACCTTCTCGACGATCAGGCCGAGAACGAACGAATTGAGCCCGTTGTACTGCTGCACGGATCCCGGTGCGGGCGGCGCGTCGGTGGCTTCGGCGAACGAGTCACGCAGGAAGTCTTCGGGCGTCACGGACTTGAGCTGCCATCCGGGGCCGTCGGCCGGGCCGGGGGTCGGGGCAGGCTTGGGCAGACCGCTGGTGTGGTCGAGGAGCTGGCGCACGGTGACGCGGTGGTACGCCTTGGGCAGCACCTCGGGGAGGTACCGTCGCGCCGGTGCGTCGAGGCCGATCCGGTGTTCGGCGACGAGTTGAAGCACCACCGTACTGGTGAACGCTTTGGTGACACTGCCGATCCGGAAATGCGCGTCGGCGCTGACCGGTCCGGCAGTGGCGCCCACGCCGTCCTGCCTGATCAGCGCGCCCGCAACGATGTCGTCGGGCAAGTGGTCGAGGATGTCCTGGACGGTGGGGTTCGCGGACGCCGGAGTGCTGGAAGCAGACGCGGCGGCGACCGAGGGCAGCACCGCGCCCGCCGTGAGTGCGGTGGCCAGGGTGAGGGTGGTGACGGCGAGACGGATACGCATCGAGGTTCCTCCGGAGCGGCACTGGTGCTTGGCTACGTCGCCGACTCTGCTGCGTGCAGCGGTCCTTGCCCATCAGTGATCACCCTGATCACAACCCTGAACGGCCCCCGACGGACGCGACCCGGGTGCTGCCACCGCAGCACGCCAGGCAGGCCGGATCACGGGTGCAGCAGCCTCGGAAGCAAGTGCCCCCGTGAGTGCGGCTGGTGAGGCGGGGCAGTGGGCCCCCGGCTGCACCGATACGGTAACCGCGTGGATATGAACGAACGACTGCTTCACGCCTCGTCGTTCGGCGCGGCGGCGATCGCGTACGACGAGCAACGTCCGGATTACGCCCAGGCCGCGGTGCGTTGGGCGCTCAGGCCCGCGCCCGGCCCGCGCGTGCTCGACCTCGATCGATGACACACCGCCTGTCGTCCCGCACAGCCGGCGGATCGGTCAAGCACGTCCCAGGTTCGTGAGACACGGCCGGTCCTGGGCTGCTGCATCCAGAGCATCGGCCCGTCGTTCGAGATCGGCGGCGATGTCGTCCCAGTCGGGCCCGTGAAGGTAGAGGCTGCCCGCTGCCTCTCGCATCAGTGCCGGGTCATCGGGCCTCTGCAGGAGAGCGAGCCGATACGCGAGGTTACGGATCCGCACCGGCAGGTAGCCGTCGACCAGGTCAGGGCACAGTTCCCGCAGCATTGCCAGGATCGCGTCGGTGTCGGCGAACGTCAGCTCCTCGATGAAGCAGGCCTCGTCGTGCTGACGGTCGCACGGTGGCGTGGGGCGGTACTCGTCACCGAACAGGCATCGAGCGTGGTCCGTCAGGGTGGCGTGCATGGATCCGAGCGTACGACGCGCTGACTTGCCGGCCTCGGCCCGGGGCGAGGCCCACGGACTGGTTGGGGACAGGCCGTCCCCTCGCCGAGGTCACCGCCCGTCGCGGTCCTGGGGCGTCCGGTCGGGCGTCACGCGCAGGTGCGCACGCGTTCCCTGTGGTCCGAAGAGGACCAGGGCTTCGACCGTGCCGCCATCGGCACTGCCCAGCCAGTGCGGGAGGGTCGTGTCGAACTCGGCGACCTCACCGGGTGTCAGGGTCAGTTCGCGCTCACCGAGCAGCAGCCGCAGGTGGCCGTCGAGTATGTACAGCCACTCGAATCCTTCGTGGGTCTGCGGCGTCGGTTCGCGGCGGTACGGCGAGGCAGGAATGATCATTTTGAACGCCTGCATGCCACCGGGCCGCCGTGACAGCGGGACGAAGACCATCCCGAATCGTCGGATCGGCTTCAGGTGGATGCGGGGATCACCGGTGCGCGGCGCACCGACGAGGTCGTCGAGGGGCACGCCGTAGAGCCGGGCCAGCGGGAGCAGCAGGTCCAGAGCCGGCCGGCGCTGTCCGCTCTCCAGCCGGGACAGTGTGCTTTCCGACACCGCGGTCACCTCGGCGAGATCGGCGAGGGTCATGCCGCGTTCGCGGCGCAACGCGCGCAGCCGGGCTCCGACGGCGTCGAGTACGTCTTCCGGTTCACGTTCCATCGCACCATCTTGCCGAAACCGCAAGGTTGCGTGCCGGCCCGGGGATGCCAGGCAAGACTGATGTGCGTTCGTTCCCGGCAGAAGGAGTCCTGATGAGCACCACCGACGTGGTCGAGTTCTGGAACGGCGTCCACGCGTCCCGACCGGCGGCCGATCCTCGGCCCAACGTATGCCTCACCGAGAGGGTCATCGGCCTGCCGCCCGGTGATGTGCTGGATCTGGGGTGCGGCGGCGGCGGTGATGCGTTGTGGCTCGCCCGCCTGGGATGGCATGTCACCGCTGTCGATGTCTCCTCCGTGGCGGTCGAGCGGCTCCGCGGGGTCGCCCTCGCGCACGGCCTGTCCGACCGGATCTCGGCGCAGCAGCACGACTTGCGCCGGTCATTCCCCGACGGCACGTTCGATCTCGTCTGCGCCCACTACCTCCACACCCCCCTCGACCTGGACAGGGCGGTCGTATTGCGCGCGGCAACGCACGCGTTGCGCCCGGGCGGCCGGCTGCTGGTCGTGGACCATGGATCGACAGCCCCGTGGTCGTGGGCCCAGGACCCGGATGTCCGGTACCCGGCCCCGCAGGAGGTCGCTGCGGACCTGGCCCTGGCCCCGGAGACCTGGGCGGTCGAGACGGCCGACGCGCCGGCACGGACCGCGACCGGTCCGGACGGCCGCACGGCCGAGGTCACCGACCATGTCCTGATCATCCGCCGCGCCGTCTGAACAGGGTGCGGTCCTGGAAAGGCAGAACTCATGACCACCTCATCCCGGCGCACCGGCCGCATCGACACACCTCCGCCCCGTACCGGCAACACCGAGACCGAGGTTCTGCGCGGGTTCCTCGACTACCTGCGGGACTCGATGGCCGCGAAGGTCGAAGGTGCCCCCGAGCCCCAGGTCCGAACGGCCGCGGTGCCGTCGGGCACGAACCTTCTCGGCCTGCTCAACCACCTCACGCACGTCGAACGAGCGACGTTCCTCGGAGCCCGGATCACCGACTGGCCGGCCACCTTCCACGCCTCCCCTTCGGACACCGCGGCGGACGTCGTCACCCGCTACCGGGAATCGGTCACCGCGGCAAACGCGGTGCTCGAAAGGTGCGTCGACCCCGCCGCGCCGCTCCCCCGCTCCCGGCCGGGCAAGCCCGCACCCACTGTCCGCTGGGCACTCGCCCACATGATCGAGGAGACCGGCCGTCACGCCGGCCACGCCGACATCCTCCGCGAACTGATCGACGGCTCGACCGGCCGCTGACTCACTCGTGTGCGACATTCCGGCGCTGAGCAGCGCGCGTCACGGCAGGCCGGTCGAGCGGCCCCAGGACAACGGCAGCCGCTTCAGCGGATCGAGCCCGAGCATTCAGCCTTTGACCAGGCAGAACGGATGCCCGGCCGGATCTGTGAAGACTCGCGCCCTGGCCTCGTCATGAGGCTGGAACTCCGGCTTGCCCGCACCCAGTTCCAGCAACCGGGCCTCGGCCTCGTCCAGGTCGCTCCCGACGCTGAAGCAGATGTGGAGCTGCTGGGGAACGGTCTGGCCGGGCCAGCTCGGAGCTCGGTAGCCGTCCACCTTCTGAAAACCGAGGAGAAGTCCGTCCTCACGGTTGAGGCCGGCGAAATCGGCGTCCGACTCAGGATGAAGTTCAAGGCCGGTGACCTGCTGATAGAACGCCGCCAGTGCTGGCGGATCAGGGCAATCCAGCGTTATCGCATCCAACTTCATCCGCAGAGGCATGGCTTCTCCTGACCGATCGGTTGATCCATCGAAGCACACCCTGGAGGCGCTCTCCCGCCGGCCGCCCGGCACCGTCCGCAGGAGCAGCGGTTCCGGGCGGCCTGCCGGGGCTCAGTCGGCGGCGGGGCGGCTGGCCAGGTACTCGGTCAGGCTCTCGCCGGTGAGGGGGTAGTAGTCGGAGAGCCGTGCGCCCTCGTCGAGGCGGCGGCGGGCGAACTCCTCCCGGTCCTGGTGCAGCAAAGAGTCCTCGGCGAGCGGGATCGCGTTGCGCTGCGGGACGACGACGGCGCCGTCCTCGTCGGCGACGATCAGGTCGCCGGGCGTCACCAGGGAGCCGCCGACGCCGACGGGCACGTTGAACGCGGACGGGAACAGCTCGGTCTGCGAGGCGTAGTGCGGGGTGACTCCGGTGCACCAGACGGGTACACCGAGGGCGCGTACCCGGGCCGCGTCCCGCACCCGTCCGTCCACCACGATCCCGGCGCCGCCGCGCAGCTTGAAGTAGCGCACGAGCATGTCGCCGAGGCAGCCGGTGAAGTGACTGCCTCGGGCCGACACCACGAGCACGTCGCCGGGCTGGATGGATTCGAGGACGCCCCACAGCGGGGTCTTGCGTTCGATGTCCTCCTGCTCCGCGCCGTTGAAGATGTCCTCGCGCTGCGGCAGGAACTCCAGCGTCACGGCACCGCCGGTGATCTTGACGTCCGGTTCTCGGTGCAGGGGCACCGGGCCGTCGATGAACGTCCGGGTGATGCCCATCTGATGCAGCTTCGCGCAGGCCGTCGCCGCGCTCACGTCCTTGAGGGCTTCCACCATCCGTGAGGTGGGCCGTGCGTAGGCCGAGGTGTGGACCGGCGCTCGCATCGACTCATAAGTACGGGTCTCCTCCGTCTCGTTGATGCGGGTCGCCCCGGTCGACGGTGCTTCCTGATCCCCAATCGGGTGCATGCACTTGCCTCTCCGCGCGCTCACAGCACGCAACGCCAGTGACATCATCGCCTATCGATGGTAGATAACAGCCAATCGATTAGTGATGTCAATGCGTCAGGAGCCGTCCGTGACCGATGCTTCCGCCGATCCCGCAGATTCCACTGTCCGCACCGGGTGGTTCGAGGCGTCACGCTTCGGGCTCTTCGTCCACTTCGGCCTGTACAGCCTGGCGGCGCGGCACGAGTGGGTGCGCAGCCGGGAGTCCATGTCGCAGCAGGAGTACGACCGTTACCTGCACCGGTTCGATCCCGACCTCTTCGACGCCCGTCAACTGGCGCGTACCGCCCGGGAGTCCGGGATGCGGTACGCGGTGCTGACCGCCAAACACCACGACGGTTTCTGCCTGTTCGGGTCGGCGCTGTCCGAATACACCTCGATGCACGCGACCGGCCGCGACCTGGTGCGTGAGTTCGTCGACGCGATGCGCGCCGAGGGTCTGCGGGTCGGCCTGTACTACTCGCTGCTCGACTGGCACCACCCCGGCTTCACGGTCGACGAGCACCATCCGCTGCGGGACACCGAGGCCCGGCGGGAGCCCCGCGACATGGCGCGCTACCGGGAGTACATGAAGGGGCAGATACGCGAACTCCTCACCGAATACGGCCGGATCGACCTGCTCTTCTTCGACTTCACCTACCCGGAGAAGGGACCGGAGGAGTGGGGCTCGCGGCAACTTCTCGACCTCGTGCGCGAGTTGCAGCCGGGCATTCTGGTCAATGACAGGCTCGGAATTCCGGGCGACTATGTGACGCCCGAGCAGTACCAGCCCGACCGGCCGCTGGAGCGGGGCGGCGAGCGGGTGATGTGGGAGGCGTGCCACACCCTCAACGGCTCGTGGGGGTACGACCGCGACAACCACGACTACAAGGACCCTGCGCTGCTGGTCCGCATGCTGGTGGAGTCCGTCGCCTGCGGCGGAAACCTCATCCTGAACGTCGGACCCACCGGTCGCGGCGCCCTGGACCCCCGGGCCCGGGCCACGCTCCGCGCCATCGGCGAGTGGACCGAGCTGCACGCCCGGTCCGTGCACGGTGCGGGGCCGAGCGCCTTCGAGACCCCCGCCAACGCCCTGTACACACAGTCGGGCACCCGTCTGTATCTGCATCTGCCGGCCTGGCCCCTGAAACACCTCCATCTGCCGGGACTGGCCGGGCGTGTGCGGTACGCCCAGCTCCTGCACGACGGCTCGGAGATCCGCTTCCACGAGATGGACGGCGCACGGCACGAGCACAACAACCTCGCGCCGCCGAGCCAGCCGGCGGGCACTCTCACCCTGACCCTCCCCGTCGCCCGGCCCGACGTGCTGCTCCCGGTGATCGAGCTGGTGCTGGACGGGGAGGAGTGATCCCGGTGGTGAAACCGTTGGGCGAGCGCCTTTCAACGGTGCTGGGCCCGGACGGAGGCCCGGTGCTGCAGCGGTTGCTCGTCGATCCGGCCGGGCGGGTGGGGGTGCCCGATGTCACCTGCCGTGCCGTGTGGGATGAGGTCCCGGGGGCGGTTCGGGAGCGCGTACTGGAGGACGCTGCCCGGGAGTTGACCCGGCCGGAGCCCCGGCTGACGGCCGGGGCGTGGGCCCGCGCCTTCCGGGACGGTGACCGCAGCGCATACGAGGACGCGGCCTGGGGACTCCAGGAGCGGGTGTCACTGCTGACTCTGGCGGCCGTCCTCACCGGCGAGTCGGCCGATGCGAGGGAGGCCCCCGGGACCTGCCCCCATCTGGACGCCGCGATCGACGGGCTCGTTTCCTTCGCCGAGGCCGGCACCTGGTGCTGGGCACCGCACGAGCGCTTCGCGGCGGAGCGCGGCGACCTTGTGCCCGATCCGGACCAGCCGTATCTCGACCTGGGCGCCGCCGAGGTCGCCTCGCTGTTCGCCTGGGCGGACCACGCCCTCGGGCCGCGTCTCGACCGCCGGATGCCGGGGCTTCGGCGCCGGCTGCGCCGCGAGGTGGAGCGGCGGGTGCTGCTGCCCTTCGAACGCCGCCGGGACTGGCGCTGGATCGGGGCGGACGGCGGCGCCAACAACTGGAACCCGTGGATCCACGGTGCCGTGCTCGCCGCCGCGCTGCTGCTCTGCACGGACGATGCCCGACGCGCCCGCCTCGTACGGCTGGTCGTCCAGGGCCTCGACCACTATGTGGCCACGCTTCCCGACGACGGCGGGATCGACGAGGGCATCGCCTACTGGTGGGTGGGGGCCTGCCGGCTGCTGGAGATCCTCGATCTGCTCGCCGGGGTCGGCGGCTCCGCACTCGACGCCCGTCAAATCCCGCTTCTCGAAGAGTTGTTGAGGTATCCGCAGCGGATGCATTTCGGTGCCGACTGGTACGTGAACGTGGGCGACGCGCCCGCCCGGCTGACCGCCGACCAGCCCTGGCAGGTCCCGTTCCGCTGGGGCAGGCGACTCGGGCAGCCGGAAACGGTGGCGCATGCCCTGGCCGGAGCTCGGCAGCAGCACAGCGCCGTGGCCCCGCGTGCCGGGCTCGGGCGTGCGCTGGCCGCGCTGTCGGACGAAGACTGGTGCGAGGCCCTCACGGCCGGCGAACCGGACGCCTCCGCACCCTGGCTGGCCCACGAGACTTGGCTGCCACGCCTGCAGATCCTGGTGGCCCGCGAGACGGCGGGCAGCGCCGACGGCCTCGCCGTCGCGGTGAAGGCGGGTCACAACGGCGAACACCACAACCACCTCGACGTCGGCTCGTACTGGGTGGCGGCCGGCGGCCGTCCCCTGCTGGTGGATGTCGGCCGGCCGACCTACACGGCACAGACCTTCGGCCCTGACCGCTACGCCGCCTGGCCGTTCCAGAGCGGCTGGCACAACGTGCCCGAGCCCGGCGTCGCACAGCAGCCCGGGCCCGAGCACCGGGCCCGGGACGTACGCGCCGAACTCGGCCGCGGCGTCAGCGGGATGACCGCGGACCTCGGCGGTGCCTATCCCCGCGGAAGCCTCACCGGATGGGACCGAGTGGTACGCCTGGTCCGGTCCGACGGGACCACTCCCCCGCATGTGAGCGTCGAGGACCGGTGGAAAGGGTGCGGGGAGAGCGTGGCCCTGCATCATGTGCTGGCCGGGCTCGTCGAGCTCGGCCAGGGCCGGGCCACGGTCACCGCCCCTGACGGCAGCGGGCTGGTGATGTACTGGAATCCTCGGGACGCCGCCGCCTCCGTCGTACGCAAGGAACTGGACGACCCACTGCTGACCGCGAGTTGGGGAGTCCACCTCACCCGGATCACGCTCACGGTCCGCTCTCCCGGTGCCCAAGGCCGCTTGACCGTGCGGTGGTTGCTAGTCGACGGGGCCGACGAGACCGGGAAGAACGAACTCAGCGGTTTGGCGCAGCACTCTTGAAGAAGCGGAGTGCCGCCCCTAGCATCAGCAATCGATAGACGATAGTCACGGAGGCGAGGGCTTCTCCCCGCCTCCACCGCATCGCACCACCCCGCCGGGCGGCCCGCACCGATGACCGCCCGCGACCCACTCCCGCTACTGCTCCACCGGGAACTCTGCGGCTGAACACCAGCTATCGATTATTCACGACTACGCAACGGAGCGTGTCCCGATGAAAACAATGTGGCGTCGAACCTGCGGACTCGCCCTGGCTCCCCTGGTGATGGCATCGGCCGTCGCCTGTGGCAATGGGTCCGACCAGGCCTCGGAGGGCACGACCCTCCGCGTCATCGTGAACATCACGCCGAACCTGACGGAGAAGTACTGGAACGATCTCTTCGACACCTACGAGAAGTCCCACCCCGGCGTCACGGTCAAGCTCGAACTGACCGGCACCATCTCGGCGGACGCGAAGCTGAGGCAGGACCTGGCCGCGGGCGACCCGCCGGACGTCGCCCAGCAGATCACGCCGACGGCCGACACCGCGTCGCTCTTCGCCGACCTGTCGGACCAGCCCTGGACCGCCAAGACTCCGCTGGCCGACCAGTACGCCATCGACGGCAAGCACTACGTCGTCGGCGTGGGTGAACAGATCCAGTCGCTCGTCTTCTACAACAAGGCCGTATTCGAGAAGGCCGGTATCGACGCCACGAGCATCCGGACCATGGATCAGTTCACCGCCGCCATGGGCAGCTTGAAGGGTGCCGGATTCAAGCCGCTGCAGACGGCCGGCCAGTGGGTCACCGGCTCCCAGTTCTCGATGATGGCCGACGCGGGTGTGCTCACCGCCGACCCCGAGTGGACGGCCAAGCGCAACGACGGCAAGACCTCCTTCGCCAAGAGCGACTACCTGCCCTACCTGGAGCACTACAAGAGCTGGATCGACAAGGGCTATCTGGAGAAGAGCGCGCTCGGCCTCACCTACGCGGACGGGCAGACGGCCTTCCTGAACGGCAAGTCCGCGATGTACATCATGGGTTCGTTCTTCGTGCCGGCCGCAGACGCCGCGAGGAAGAGCGACGAGATCGGCGTGTTCACCATGCCGACCGACGGGACCTACCCGTCCGGACAGTTCGGCAACATCTCCAATCCGTACGTCGTGGTGAACAAGTCGCGCCACAGGGCCGAGGCGATCGAGTTCGTGAAGTGGGCGACCACCGACCCGAAGGCCATCAAGAGCCAGCTCGCCTCCGACGCCAATCTCCGCGAGGGCTTCACGTACCCGATGTCCAGCCTCGGTACGTCCGTGCAGAAGGTTCTGGACAAGGCCCCGTCGGTGATCGTGAAGTCCGGGAAGAGCCAGCCGATCGCCGGGTTCAGCGATGAGCTCAACAAGCAGATCCAGTCCCTGTACACGGGCTCGTCCCCCGCGGACGCGGCCGACGGATTGGACAAGTGGTGGAACTCGCAGAGCTGAACGCAGGACTGAAGCAGCGCCGCCGGGCGAGGCTGCGGGACTCGGCGGTCTCCCTCGGGATGATGGGCCCGGCCGTCCTGCTCTACACACTGATGACCGTGGTGCCGGTGGGTGTCGCGATCTATCTCAGCCTGACCGACTGGGACGGCTTCTCCACCGCCTCGTTCACCGGGCTCGACAACTACAAGCACCTGTTCGACGACCCGAGTTCTTCGGACGCCTGGTACGTGACGGGTCTGATCGCCGTTGTCGGAACGGTCCTCATGGTGGGACTGGGGCTCGTGTACGCGCTGGCCCTCAAGGGCCGTTCCCGCACCAACTCCTTCTTCCGGGCCGTCGCCTACTTCCCGCACGTCATCAGCGCGCTGATCCTCGGCTATCTGTGGGCGGCGATCCTCGGCACCAACGGCGCCATCAACAACACCCTCGCCAAGTTCGGCATCGAACCGCTCGGCTTCCTCTTCGACGAGAGATTCGCGCTGGTCTCGCTGATCGCGGTGATCGTGTGGGCCGGGTTCGGCTTCAACGTCGTCCTGTTCGTGGCCGCCCTGCAGACGGTGCCCGCCGAGCTGCTGGAGGCCGCCGCGATCGACGGCGCCTCCAAGCGGCAGATCAATCTCCGGATCGTGATCCCCATGATCGCTCCCGTGGTCACCGTGGCGACGGTGCTGAACCTGGTGGGGCTGATCCGGGCGTACGACATCGTGGTCAGTCTCACCGGTGGCGGGCCGGCCGGGTCGACCCAGACGTTCACGTACCTCATTCTCGCCCGGTCCTTCGAGGGCACCAAGGTCGGGTACGCGACCGCGCAGGCAGTTTTCCTGATGGTGGTGTCCGCCGTGCTCGCCCTCCTCGTGACGGCGCTGCGCAACCGTCAAGACCAAGCTGCGACAGGTTAGTTAGGAGCCGGTGGTGGTCGTACTAGAGGCAGAGGTCCGCGACAGGCCGAAGGCCGCGCCGACCGAGGGCGGTGCAGCGTCGCGGCGTTCGGAACACAAGGAGCCGCGCTCACCCGTGCGGTGGGCTCTTCTCGGCGTGCTGTTCGTCGTCATGATCGTCCCGATCTACCTGCTCGTGGTGAACGCCTTCAAGTCGCAGCAGGACATCCTCGACAACCCGTTCTCGGTCCCCCTGAGCGGGCTGACCTTCGAGCACATGTCGGCCGCGGTCAACAGCCCACAGTTCAACGTCATCGGTGGTTACGGCTTCACGCTGTTCCTCGTGGTGGTCGTGGACGTGCTGTGCATCCTGCTCGCGGGCCCGGCCGCGTACGCGATCGCGCGCAGCCTCAAGCGGCGTACACAGCTGGTGCTGCTGTACTTCCTGGCCGGCACGTTCATCCCGGGCGCCGCCGTGATCATCCCGGTGATCTACGTGCTGCGCGAGGTGGGCCTGGCCAATACCGTCACCGGCCTGGTCGCACACGACGTGGCGTCCACACTGCCGGTGAGCATCTTCCTGTTCGTCGGCTTCATCCGCACCATTCCGGTGGACATCGATCACGCGGCGACGATCGACGGCGCGGGCCGGTACCGCACGTTCTGGTCCATCGTCTTCCCGCTGATGCGCCCCGCGGTCGTCACGGTGCTGATCCTCAACTCGATCGGTATCTGGAACGACTTCGTCTCGCCGCAGATCCTGCTCAGCCCGTCCTCCGGGCACTACACGGTCACGACGGCGATCTACGCCGGCATCAGCCAGTACTCGACCGACCTGACGAAGGTGTTCCCGAACCTTCTGCTCGCCGTCGCGCCCGTCGTCATCTTCTTCATCTACATGCAGCGCCACATCATCAGCGGTCTCACCGTCGGCGCGGTGAAGGGATGAGCAGCCGGAGCACAGGTCGTGGTGGGAGGGACGGTCCCGAAGTTTCCCGTCCGAGAGAGAGCCGGGACAAGAGAGAGGATCACGCAGTGCTGAGTAGATGGATGCCACGGTCCCGCAGGGGACCGTGGTCCGCAGCCGCCCTGCTCGCCGTCCTGACCGTGGTGGTGGCGGGTCAGCCCGCCACCGCCCATCCGGTCAAGTTCCGGACGGGAAAGACGTATTACGTCTCGCCGTCCGGCCAGGACACCGCCGGCGGCAAGAGCCCCAAGGCGCCGTTCCGGCACATCCAGAAGTGCGCGGACGTGATGGTGCCGGGTGATACGTGCCTGGTCCTGTCCGGCACGTACGAGGAGACCGTGGTGCCGGCCCGCTCCGGCACCGCCGAACTGCCGATCACGTACCGCGCCGCTCCGGGGGCGAAGGTCACGGTGAGCGGTGCCTCCCGGATCGGCGGCTTCGATCCGGTCACCGCCGCCGATGTCACCCAGATCGCCAAGTCCGACCCGTTCGCCGCGAAGTCGCAGTTCAGCGACGCGGTGGCGGCCGGGCACATCTACAGCACCAGCGTCGACCTCGGCGCGGACGTGACCACGGTGCAGGTGTTCACCGACAAGAAGATGGACATCGAGGCCCAGTGGCCGTACCCCGGCCTCGACCTGCTCGATCCCACGCTCCAGTACGCCGGTGAGGGCAGCGCGGACGCCACCATCGCCGACGCGGACCTGACCCGCCCGGCGGGGTACTGGGACGGTGCGAGGGCCCTCACCGGCTACTGGTACGTCTCGGCCACCACCACGGTGAAGAGCGCCGCGGCCGGCTCGGTGACACTGGACGCGGCGCCGCCCTGCGTGCACAAGGTCGTGCCCAAGGAGACCCGGTACGCGCTCTCCGGGAAGATCGGTGAACTCGGGCATCCCGGCGAGTGGTTCTACGACCCGACCGCGAAGCGCCTGTACGTGTACGGCACCGACGACCCGGACGCCCACACCGTCGAGGCCAAGCGGCGCACCCTGGGCTTCGACCTGGCGAACGCCAGTCACACGACGATCGCGGGCATCGGCCTGTTCGCCACCACGATCAGGACGGGCCCCTCCAGCACCGGCGTCACTCTGGACGGCATCAACGGCCGGTATCTGTCGCACTACACGGACATCACCCGGGGTGCGACGGACTGCGGCAGCACGGTGACACGGGGCGTCGGTGACACCGGCATCATCCTCGACGGCACCTACAACAGAATCGTGAACAGTGATCTGGCGCTGAGCGCCGGGAACGGCATCGCTCTCCGTGGGCAGAACAACACCGCCACGGACAACGTGATCCATGACGTCGACTACATGGGCACCTACGCGGCGGGCATCGCCGTACAGGGCAACAGCCAGACGGTCACGCACAACACGATCTCCCGCGTCGGCCGCAGCGGGATCAACCTCCAGTGGAACGAGGTGAGCGGACTCGCCCCGGGCAAGGACCTGATCGCGTACAACGACATCTCCGGGTACGCCCGGCTGAGCCTGGACGTCGCCGCGATCTACACCTGTTGCAGCGCCTGGATGATGGGCACGTCCATCGACCACAACGTACTGCACGACCCGGCACCGGCCACGACCTCCACCACGTTCGGGATCTCCGGAATCTATGCGGACAACGGCCAGAGCGATCTGGTGATCGCGAACAACGTGGGCTGGGGCAACCGGGAGGGCACGGTGATGCTCAACGGTCTGGGCACCGGGTCTCACGACAACAGCGTCTACAACAACACCGGGGGAATGACGCTGTTCTATGTGAAGGAGACGGGGCAGTCGACCGGCACCAAGATCTACAACAACATCGGCACGATCCGGGGCCTGGACGGCGCCACCGACGGTGGGCTCGTGCTCTCCAACAACCTTCCCACGGGCGTCGATCCGCTGTTCGTCGACGCGTCGAACCACGACTACCGGCTGACCGCGCAGTCGCCCGCACGCAATCAGGCGATTCCGCTGCCGGGGATCAATGACGGTTCCACGGATGCGACTCCGAGTCTGGGCGCCTACCAGTACGGGGCACCCGCATGGACCGCCGGGGCCCGTCGGTAGCCGACCCGCAACACGGCTGTGGGCCCGGTCCGGGATTCCGGACCGGGCCCACAGCCGCTCGATCAGTTCGCCTTCGGCTTCGCCGCCGGTTTCACGGCCGGACTCTTCCTGGCCGCAGTCTTTCCGGCAGTCGTCCGGTCGGCGGCGGTCCCCTTCGTCGCCGTGGCCTTCCTGCGCGGCTTCTTGGCCTCCCGGGCGTCCGGAACAGGTCCGCGCCCGGCAGCGTGGTCGGCGAAGGCAGCGGCCGCCTTGTCGGGCTCCCCGGACCGCAGCAGGCCGACGAGCCGGCCGTGTTCGTCGGCCATCGCGCACCAGTCGCCCTCGAAGAGCGGGTCGGAGATGGCCCGCAGGGTGCGCAGGCTCGGCTCGATGACCTCCCACATCCGGGCCAGGAACGGATTGCCCGCGTACTGGCTGACCAGGGTGTGGAACTCTATGTCGGCGTCGCGGAAACCGCTGACGTCGTTCGCGGCGACCGCTTCGTGCATCCGCTCGACCAGTGCGTCGAGCTCGGTGAGCTGTTCCTCGGTGATGTGCTCGGTGGCGAGCCGGGCGGCCAGGCTCTCCAGCGGCTCGCGGACCTGACGTGCGTACTCCGCGTCCTGTGAGGAGATCTCGACGACGAAGTGGCCACGTCGCGGGACGTGCGTGAACAGGCCCTCACGGGCGAGCCGCTTGACCGCCTCACGCACGGGGGCCTGGCTCACGCCGAGCCGCCGGGCGATCTCCGATTCGACCACGCGGTCGTTCGGCGCGAGATCGCCCTCGACGACGGCCTGGCGGAGGAGTTCGTACACCTGGTCCGAGATCAGGGTCTTGCGGAACCGGTCCTTGTTGGTGGCCAGCGTGGAGACGAATCCACCCGACGCATTAGATGCCATGAATACCCAATCCTGCACTGGGGCACGTCAGTTGCGACATAGTACGCGCCCGTCTTCTCTCGATGGAGTCACATCGAGGTTTCCAGCTGCCGGTCTTCCGGCCGTTCCCGTTCGACAGCCTCATGGCCGGGTCGAAATGTGCCATCGGGCCTCTCCGCGGAGGTGGGACCGAGTCCCGGCGAGGTGAGGTCGGTCACTGGTCATCGCCTATCGATCATCGAGGGAATCGAAGCAGGGGCGTTCGAGCACTGTCAACCACGCGGACGTCAACCACATGCAGATCAGCCACATGCAGATCGGCCACATGCGCATCAGACATGCGGGCATCCATCAGCCGCACGCGCATCAGCCGTGCAGGCTCAGCCGCCCAGCCCGTACACGCGGACCGCGTTCGTACGCAGTACGCGATCGAGTTGATCGGCCGCCAGATGGGACAGCCCGAGCCGGGACATGGCGAGCGAGTCGGCCCGTGAGCCACGGGGCAGGCAGATCGGCCAGTCGGAGCCGACTAGACAGCGGTCGGGCCCGAGCGTGTCGACGACGTGTCGCACCATGTGTGCGATGCGCTGCGGCGGGAGCCCGTGCTGCTGGGTGAGCAGCCCGGAGATCTTCACCACCACGTTCGGGCTCGCGGCGGCGCGCTCGACATCACGGAACCACTCCCCCGCCTCCGGTGTGCGCGGGTCCGGGGCGTTGCCCAGGTGGTCGACGACGAGGGTCAGCCCGGGATGCCGGGAGCCGACGTCGGCGGCCGCTGTCAACGCCCCCCGATACAGATTGAGTTCCAGCGCGACGCCCGCTTCGGCCAGCACGGGGACGAGCTCGCGGGCCGGCTCGGGAGTACCCGTCCACGAGGAGCCGCCGATCCGCATCCCATTGGGGCGGGAGTCGCCCAGCTCCTGAAGAGTGGCACGGAACGCATCCGGCCCGTCCTCGCCATGGACGTGGAGGTTGGCCACGTACCCGGTGACCAGGTCCGGGCGGCGCCGGCGCAGTTCGCGCAGGGCGAGCGTCTCGCCCGCGTCGCCGCGCGACGCCTCGACCAGTATCGCTCCGGCCAGGCCGAGGCCCTCGCCCGACCGTTCCAGGTCGTCCTCGTCGAAGGCGCGATGGTGCTCGTCGCCCGGTCGGATCCACGGGAATCCCTGGGCCGGATCCCACAGGTGGACATGGCAGTCGATCACGGTGCGCCTCCTCCTCGGGCCTGTCGGGGCCGCCCCGAAGTATTGACACTTCGGCTCCCCTCCCATGAGTCTAACTATCGGCTATCGATGGGCGATTGTTCAATCCGTACATGACGAGGGTGCAGGTGTTCTCGATGCTCAGGCCTGAACGAACCGGCGACGCGCACAGCACGGGCGAGGCGCACGGACCTCTGCTGACCGCGACCCGGCGCGTCACCGAGGTCCCCGAGTGGGCTTATTTGGAAAGGAAGTTGTTCGCCTTCCAGGACAAGGCATGGCGACTCTTCGCCGACCGCTACACCGAGGGCGACGGCCGCCTCGTCTTCCGTGACACGCTCGGGCAGGGCATGGACGGCCGGGACGGCGTCGACGACTTCTACGAGCCGTTCTTCAACTGGCCGACGCTCTATCTGCTCGGTGGCAGCGTGGACCTGCTGACCGCCGCTCGGCGCCACTGGCGCGGAGTCACCGCTCAGCTCACCGAGATGGGCATGCTCAGCGAGGGCCTGGAGCGCGGCTACGACTGGTTCCACCAGGGCGAGGGACTGCTCCTCTTCTACGGTCTGTGCCTGGCGGACCCGCAGGACGCGGAGCTGCGCGAGTTGGCTGTCCGCTTCGCCGACTTCTACCTTCCCGGCGGTCCCAACTACGACTCCGGGCACCGCCTCCTGCGCGCCCCGCACAACGGCTCGGCGGGCCCGCGCTTCGGATTCAGCGACGAGGAGGCGTACTTCCCCTGGAGCCTGGCCCTGCGCCCGTACGGTCTGCCGCTGGACGGGTTCGACGATGTCACGTCCTTCGACGATCTGGCCTCCTCGCCCGAGCGCGCCCGCGCGTACGGGCGTGCGATGTGGGACCGGATGGGCCGGGGTGACACGATCGTGAACCTCGCCGCCACCGGCCTGGCCACCAACGCCTACCTGCTCAGCGGCGAGCAGCGCTACGCGGACTGGGTGGCCGAGTACGTCGGCGTGTGGCAGGCGCGGCTCGCGGGTCGCGATGTGGTGCCCGACAACGTCGGCCTGAGCGGTGTGGTGGGCGAGTACATGGAGGGCCGCTGGTACGGCGGCCACTACGGCTGGTCGTGGCCGCACGGGCTGTCCCCGGTCGGCAGCGCGACCGTCATCGGCGCCACGAACGCCACGCTCCTCACCGGGGACCGGGGCTTCCTGGACCTCGCGCGCAATCCGCTCGACGCGGTGCTGCGCCACGCCGAGCAGCGCGGCGCCGATCAGATGGGCACCCTCGGCGAGCGCTGGGAGCCGCACCTGCGCGCGATGCCGGCCGAGCGCACCCTCATGGTGCCCCAGCGGCACAACGACTCCGGCTGGTTCGACTTCACCGTCATGCCGGGCCAACTGCCGCTCGCACTGTGGCACTTCAGCCGCGAGCAGGCCGACCGTGAGCGGATCGAGCGCCTGCGCGCCGAGTCCCGATGGGACTGGACCGCCGTGCACACCCAGCGGATCAAGGACGAGGCCGGGCACGAGGAGCCCTGGTACGAATTCCTGCACGGTCGGAACCCGCACTTCCCCGAGCGCATGCTGCGCAGCGCCCTGGCGAGCTGCGCCGAGCGGGTCGAGGCCATCGAGAACGACACCGTCGACCCGGCCGTCGGCCCCGACGCCCTGGACATCCACCACTGGCAGCACCTCAACCCGGTGGTGACGGAAGCGCTGCTGCAGCTGACCACCGGTTCGCCGCAGGTCCTCTACAACGGCGGCCTCGCCCAACTGCATGTGCGCTATCACGACGCGGAGTCCCGCCGCCCCGGCCTGCCGCAGGACGTCGCCGCACTGGTCTGCGACATCAGCCCGGACCACACGGTGGTGGAGCTGGTCAACCTCGGCGGTGCGGCACGTTCTCTGCTGGTGCAGGCGGGGTCGTTCGCCGAGCACCACGTAGCCACCGTCCGCGTGGACGACGGACCCGAGCAGCCGGTCGACGGACCGTACTGCCGCGTCGGCCTTCCCGGAAACTCAAGGATCCGGCTGACTCTGACCCTGGCGCTGCGCGCGAGCCGCGCGGCCTGTTCCTCCCCGTGGGAGACGGCATGACCGACACCGCCGCAACCAGCCGACTGCCCTTCGCCCTGCCCCGCCTCGGCATCGGTACCGCCCCCCTGGGCGGGCTCTTCGAAGAGGTCGGCGAGCAGGACGCCGCCGCGACCCTCAAGGCCGCCACCGAGGCCGGGATCACGTACTTCGACACCGCGCCCCGCTACGGACACGGCCTCGCCGAACAGCGCCTGGGCCGCCTGCTGCCCCCGTCCGGCGGCAGCGGCCCGGTGATCTCGACCAAGACGGGCTGGCTGCTGCGCCCCCGGCCGGACGGTTCACCCGGTGAGGTGATCACCGACTGGACGGAACGCGGCATCCGCGAGTCCCTGGAGTCGAGCCTGACCCGCCTGGGCCGCTCCAGCGTCGACATCCTCTATCTGCACGACCCGGACGAGTACCCGGACGAGATACGCCGCACGGCCTACCCGGCGGTGCGCAAGCTGCGTGACGAGGGGCTGATCCGGGCGATCGGATTCGGCATGAACCACAGCGGCCCGCTCGCCTCGTACGTGGCGAAGTTCGAGGTCGACGTCGTGCTCATCGCGGGCCGCTTCTCGCTCCTCGACCACGAGGCGCTCACCACCCTGTTGCCGTTGTGCGCCGAGGTGGGCACGGCGGTGGTCGTCGGCGGCGTCTTCAATACCGGGCTGCTGGCCGATCCGTCCCCCGGCGCCATGTTCAACTACCGGCCGGTTCCCGCGGAGACGCTGGAGCGGGCACAGCAGTGCCGGGCGCTGTGCGAGGCGTACGAGGTGCCGCTCCCCGCAGCCGCGATCCAGTTCCCCCTGCTGCACACCGCCGTCAACTCGGTTGTACTCGGCTGCCGTTCGGCGGCCGAGGTGACAGCGAACGCGGCGGCTGCCCGATTCCCGATCCCGGGCGAGCTGTGGCAACGGCTCGCGGAGGCCGAATTCGTGCCCGAGCAGTTGCTGGAGAGGCGCGGCGAGTAGCGCCGCAGTGCCCGGCCCGGTGTGGCCGTTCCGTTCCCGACCTGCGACGGTACGGCCACACCGGGCGGGAGCCGGCCGCGCCGGTGATCGCGGCTCCCGCGCGCATCGGGGCGCGGGCAAGCGGTGTTTCGCGGGTGGCGGGGCGTGCGCGCAAGCGGTGTTTCGCAGGTGGCGGGGCTTACGGCTGGAAGTACTCCGACATCATGCGGCTGACCCATTCGGGCTGCTTGACATCCACCGCGCGGAACTCCGCCATCGTCGGCTTCAGGTCGATGACCGGGGTGCCCGAGACCGCATCGAGGCCCACCACCGTCAGTTCGCGGCCCTGGACGGATTCGATGACGCAGCACGTCACACCGATGCGGTTCGGTCTGCGGGGGCCGCGGCCGGCGAAGACGCCAACGGGCGGGAGGTCGGAGCGGCCACGGTAGGGACGGGGCTCGCGGTAGTCGTCCTGTTCCGGGAACTGATCGAGGACGAAGAGCACCTCCACGTGGGAGAAGCCATCCAGACCCTGCAGGCACGCCTCGCCGAAGCGCTCGTCGACAGTGATCGTGCTACGGACGGCGCCCCAGTTGTCCGTGTGCTGGATATCCGTTCGGTCGTTCCGGACCGTACCTATCGGTGTGACCTCGAAGCTCGCCATGGCAAGGTTCTACCTCTGCGGTCAGCCCCGTGCCCAGCCGGCAATGGCGGGGACAGCCAGCACAGCCGGGCGTGCCGGGGCGCCCGGGGCGCCCGCGGGATGGAGATCGATGGTCGGTCCACCGCATCTCATCAGCGATGAGCAATCAGCGATCAGCAATCGGCGATCAACCGGACAGTCACGTCCGATCAACTCACCGACCCGGCCAAAGAGGTACGGTCCAGCAACCGCGGGAGGTCGCAGGGGCGACTGCGGTGGACCCGGTGGTGTCACCCCACGCCGGGGCAGGCCATCACGGGCTTGACCGCTCGGACGATGGCGGAGTGCATGCCGTCGGCAACAGCGTGGGTCGGGGCGAGCTCGATGTCCGTGAAGCCGGCCGCCGACAGCCCGTCGTGGTACTCGGCGAAGGAGAGCGCACCGGCGATGCAGCCGACGTAATCGCCACGCTCGGCCCGCTGCGCCGGGGTGAGTCCGTCGTCGGCGACGACATCAAGGACGCCGATCCGGCCGCCGGGGACCAGGACGCGGAACATCTCGGCGAAGACAGCCGGCTTGTCGGTGGACAGGTTGATCACGCAGTTGGAGATCACGACGTCCATCGTGCCCGCGGGCAGCGGGATGGCCTCGATCTCGCCCTTGAGGAACTCGACGTTCGTGACGCCGGCCTTCTTCTGATTGGCCAGGGCGAGGGCGAGCATCTCCTCCGTCATGTCCAGGCCGTACGCCTTGCCTCCGGGTCCGACACGGCGGGCGGAGAGCAGGACGTCGATGCCGCCGCCGGAACCGAGGTCGAGGACGCGCTCGCCTTCGTGGAGATCGGCGACGGCGGCCGGGTTGCCGCAGCCCAGTGCGGCGGCGACGGCCTCGGCCGGGAGTGCGTCGCGTTCGTCGGCCGCGTAGAGCGCTCCGCCGAAGTTGCCATCGACCTCAACCGGTTCGGGCCCACAGCAGCTGGTGCCGCCTTCGGTGACTTTGAGGGCCGAGGCGGCGTATCGCCGGCGGACGGTCTCTCGCAGGTCCGCGGACTGCTCGGTCATGACTCACTCCCCAAGAGCTTGCATCGATCCTTATCAATGCAAGCATGCGCCCTGCATCGAAGTTCGTCAACATAGAGAAATGTCGAAACAATAGCTGGCCGCACTCGGCCGGGAAGAGGGCGGCTGGTGTCCGGCCTAGACGACGCTCTCGCGGTCGCCATCGCCACCTTTGGTGCCACATCCGGCCAGGCCCTCGCCGGAGTCGTCGGTCTCCGCATAGGACTTCCCGTTCTCATCGGTCTGGTCCACGTCGCCCTTACCGCACGCCGCCGCTTTCCCCCAGCCCGACCCCGCGACCGCACCGGCCACCGCCCCGGAAGGCCCCGCCCACGCCTGAGAGCTCGAAGCCGTCCGTCCTCATCGTCTCCGCCCACGGCGCCGACCGCTCCCGGATGGCACCACCTGGCCGGGGACCGATTCGAGGTCCCCCGCCGGGGGTGTCAGGACGCATTGGGTCGTGCATCACGGTTCCAACGAGAGGCCGCATCCCCGATCATGTCGACTCGTTGTGACCACGCAGTCCGACCGGCCACGAGGTCGGCTCAGAGCAGGAGACTTCATCATGCGTCATCCAGTACTCGCCGCCGCGTCGGCGCTCGTCGCCACCCTCGCACTGTGCGCTCCGGCCGTCGCAGCCCCGACGGCGTCCACCTGGACGCCGGTCATCTTCGTGCACGGCCGCAATAGCGATCCCGGCGTCTGGACCACGATGATCAGCCGCTTCGAGTCCGCGGGGGATCCGAAGAGCCGCTTCTTCGCCTGGGACTACGACACATCACTGTCGACCAACGAGGTGCTGAGCGCCCAACTGGCCGACTACGTCAACCGCGTGCTCGACGAGACCGGTGCGGAGCAGGTCGACATCGTCGCGCACAGCCTGGGCAGCCTACCGTCCCGTTGGTACATCAAGTTCGGGGGTGGGGGGACCACCGTCCGGAACTGGGTGTCGCTGGCCGGCCCCAACCACGGCACGAGCCTGGGTTATCTCTGTGCTCTCTGGGACCAGGGGTGCAGGGACATGACGCCCGGCTCGTACGTCGTCCAGCACCTCAACGAAGCGGACCCGACACCCGGATCCACGCGGTACACGACGTTCCGTTCCGGCTGCGACGAGCAGACCAGTCCGACCACGAGCACGATGCTGGACGGGGCTGCAAACCTTGAGACCAGCTGCCTCAAGCACAACGCTCTGCTGACGGATCCAGCCGTCGCGGACCAGGTGCACACCGTCCTGAAGTAGTACTCCTGTCCCCGGGGGGCGGGGCCTCGGCAGCAGTCGGACCGAACAGCCCGGGCCCCGCCCTGCCCGTCGTAGCGTGGAGGTGTGTCCGGTCGATGCCCGGCCCCTTGCAACCGCGTTCCTGACTCGACCCGTGCCGGGCACGGCAAGCACGGATCTTCGCACGAAGTGCTGCCGGTTGTGACGGAGTTCCCTGCGGCTCTCTCATGTCGTGACCGACCGACATGGCCAACAACACCGTCGGCCATGTGGCGTCGCGTTATGACTAGCAGCGTTGGCCTTCCCTCGGGATCAGGACATCAGCACCGCTTTCCCCAGCGCGACCACGACACCGTCGTCGTTGCAGGAGCTCTCGTCACTGATGTCGGCCTCTATGCCGAGCTTGACCACTCCGGTGATGTCCACCGACACGGTCTGCGGTCTGTTGACCTCCAGCATGATGTTCTTACGGGTTTTCCCGTCCCCGATGACCGCCAACTTCCCGCTCACAGCTACGGCGTTGTCGTCGAGCCCCACGGTCAGGACGAGCTTCTTGTACCTCTGGTTGATGCTGTACTCGGTGCCGGGCTGACAGGGGTATTTGACAACCATGGCATTGGAGTAGGACTTACCCCCCAGCGTCACGGTCTGGAGACCGAACTCGTCGTCGGGATAGTCCCCGAGCGGGGTGAGATCGCTCAGAGCGACTTCACCCGACGGCAGCGGAGCGGGCGCGGGCGACTGTGCGGAGTCTTCGTCGGCCGGCTCCCGGGGCGACGCCTCGACGGTGGCCGTGGCGGTGGCCGTCACGGTTTCCGTGACCGTCACGGTCTTGGCCGTCGGAGAGTTCACCACGGTCGGCAAGCCGAAGAACCCGAGCAGCAGACCGACGACGGCCGTGATGGCCGAGACGAGCGCGGCGATCTCGCCGACCCCTCTCGGTCGTGGCGCCGGCGGCGGTGTCGGAGGTCCGGGATCTGGCGGCGAGGGCGGCCGTGCCGGTGGCGGCGGAGGTGGCGCTCCGTCGTCGGGTGGTGTTGCTGAACTCATCGGCCGTTCCTCCCCGTTGCGAGTAGAGATGCATTAAACGGGATGCCAACCTCGCGCGGCTAGACCTGGCCGGCCGATCACGCGGCTGCTTCGCAACCGAGATGTTGATGCGGACAGGGGAGGAGTGGTTTTGCCCGGAAGGCCGGGTTGGTGTGGGCAGTGCGGGAACAGCTCTGAGGACGCGGCTCGGGGCAACAGTGTGTTCGCGAGCAGCGCCGTGCGGCTCAGACCCCCGGAAGGGACGGATCGGGAATCCAGGGGTCCGGTGCGGTGATGGACCAGCGTTCGTGGTCCCGCCAGCCCCCGTTGATGTAGAGGTAAGCGGGTGAGACCCCTTCGTAGCGGAAGCCCAGCCGCTGGACCAGGGCCAGGGATGCCTTGTTCGCCGGCCTGATGTTGGCCTCCAGTCGGTGGAGCCGCAGGTCGGTGAAGGCATGTTCCAGGGTGGCGGCGATCCCCTCGGTCATGTACCCGTACCCTGCGGACGGAGCGAAGGCCGCATAGCCGATGGACGCGCCCTGGTAGCGACCCCGGATGATCGAGTTGATGTTGACCATGCCGGCGGCTGCGCCGGAATCCCGTACACGGACCAGAAAGCCCAGGTTGCTGCCGTCGTCGAAGCGGCGCATCCAGGTCCGGAACTCCTCCGCGGTCGCAGGCAGCCGCATCCATGGCAGGTGCAGCTCGGAACTGGCCCGCACGAGCGTGCAGAACTCGTCCTGGTCGGCGAGGGTGAGCGGGCGCAGTTCTACCCGTGACGGCATCTTGAGCATGGACCAACGTTAGGGCCTGTGAGCAGTGGGCCACCAGAGTGATCCGCTTCACGGACGGTTTCGGTGGCGGAGACGGATCGGGGCACCGCGGCAGGACGTACGCGAGCGGGACGGTGAGTGGAAAACGGTGTACGGGTCGTTCCGCCGCCGGAACACCCTGCTTCCGCTGTCGGACCTGCGACTCCCTTCAGCCCCCGGCTTTCAGGCGACCTCGCACGTAAAGTGGCGTGGTGCTTCCGGAGCCAGTCGCCAAGGGGCCCGGGCCGGCAAGGTGTCGTACCGGTCAGGACAGGCTGCCGCGAAGGGCGTTGACGCGCTCGGCGCCCGCATCGAAGGCGGTCCCGTCGAGCGTGCCGGCCGCCAGGGCCTCGCTCAGAGCGGTCACCGCTTCCTCCCCCTGGGCGGCGTCACGGGCCGAGCACAGGATCAGGTCCATGCCGGCCGCGGCTGCCAGCACCGCCCTCTCCGCCGTGCTGCCGTAGGCCCGAAGCGCCCCGGCCTCCAGGGCGTCGGTGACCGTCACTCCCGGGAAGCCGAGCCGGTTCCGCAGCTCGCCGACCACGGTCGGGGACAGGCCGGCGGGCCGGTCGGCGTCCAGCGCGCGGTAGACCGCCCAGGAGAGCATGACCAGCTTGGTCCCGGCCGAGATCGCCGCCCGGTACGGCACCTCGTCGACGCTGCGCAGTGTGGACACGGACGTGGTGAGGGTGACGGGCCCCAGGTCGGTGTTCTGGTTCGCGGAGGCGGGGCCGAGGCCGGGAAAGTGCTTGGCGGTGGCGGCCACTCCGGCGTCCTGCTGCGCGGTTATAAAGGCCGAACCGCATGTGCCGACCTCATCCTGGTCCTTGCCGTACGACCTCTCGTACTGGTCGGTGAAGTCGCCGGCCCTGCGGTACACGTCGAGCACCGGCGCCAGGTTGACGTTCATTCCGACGCCCGCGAGGTTCATGCCCGCAGCGTTGCCGGTGAACTCCGCCTGTCCCTCCGGGTCCGTGGAACCGCCTACGTCCTTCGCTGACAGCACGGGCTCGCCGGGCAGGCGGCGCACCATGCCACCCTCCTGGTCTGTCATCAGGAGCAGCGGGGCCTTCACGGGGGCGGAGGCGTTCGCGTCGTTCATCTCCTGGATGACGCCCTCGATCTGGCTCAGGCTCTCGATGTTCTCCCCGAAGAAGATCACCCCGGCCGTACGGCCCTCCCTGATCGCGTCCATCAGCCGGGCCGGCGGGGTGAGTCCCGGGTAGGAGTGGATGACGCGCTGTCCGGCGCGCTGTTCCGGTTTCAGGGCGGGCAGGGAGGTGTGCGCCCTTTCGGGAATGCGTACGGCTGCGTCCGATCGGCCCGCCAGCCCCATCCCGCCGGCCAGGGCCGCTGTTCCGGCGAGCAGAGCGCCGCGCCTGCTGAGGGGCTGTGGTGTGGAGGTCATGACTTTCTCCTTCGCGAACTGTCGTTGTGCCCGGCCGGACCATCGGCCGGCGATCCAGGCCGGAGCAGACCAGCCGGTCGGTCTGCTCCGGCCCACGGTGCCGATCACGCCGGGGTCACCGGCCCCCGGAGGCGATCACCGCGCGCTCGGGCCCGCCGTCACGGAGTGTTGTTGGCCAGAGCCAGCAGGCGGGAGCGGTCGCCGCTGAAGCGGTCGCGGTCGACGTTCCCGGAGATGCCGCTCACCGCTCCGGTGGACGTGTACTGCCAGACGGTCCAGAACGGGAAGCCCTGCGGGATGCTGGGGCTGCCCGCGGAGGTCCAGTGGGCCACCCACAGCGGGCTCCTGGCGGACATGCCCGTCCAGCCACCAGTGCAGGAGTTCCACCAGCTCGCGCTGGTGTAGATCACGACGTCACGGCCGGTGCGGGCCTTGTACTTGTTGTAGAAGTCGAGGATCCAGGACTGCATGGCCGCGGGCGTCTTGCCGTAGCAGGTGCCCTCGATGTCCAGCACGCCGGGGAGCGTCAGATTGTCGCGGGACCAGGCGCCACCATTGCTCGCGAAGAAGTCCGCCTGTGCCGCGCCCCCGGACACGTCCGGCCGCGCGAAGTGGTACGCGCCCCGGATCACGCCGGCGTTGTAGGCGCCCAGGTAGTTGGCGCTGAATGTGGGGTCCTTGTACGTGGTGCCCTCGGTCGCCTTCATCCAGGCGAACTCGATGCCCGCGCTGCGGACGGAGCCCCAGTTGATGCTGCCCTGCCAGCTGGAGATGTCCACACCCACGGGGTTCGCCAGGAGGTTCGCATCCGGTGTCGTGTCGAGCTTGAGCTGCCGGGTGTCCGGCTTGAAGTCTTTGCTGTCCTGGACGTAGCCCACGCCCATGTAGCCCTTGCCCTGTGGCACGGCGCTGTCTGACGGCAGTGGCGTCGAGGAGGCGGTGCCCGACATCAGGCTCAGAGTCAGCGCGGCACTCGTGCCGAGGACGCCTGCCACAGTGAGTCTTTGCTGTATGGACTTGGGGGAATGGTTCCTGGGGAACAAGGTTTCCTCCTGCTTGGTGGGGGGGTGAGATTCAGTGGTTCCGAGTGGTCCTTCGGTGCGGTGGATCTCAGCGCGTCGGCACGGGTGCGGCGCGGCGCGGCAAACAGAAAGGTCGGCGTGCATCCGGTCAGGAGGAACCGGCCGTGCGCATCCCACCGAGGGATCTACGCGCGTCCGCTTGACGCGAACACGACATATTGAGCCACGGGAACACGCGCCCGGTAAATAGCTTTCCGATTCGTTAGTGGTCTAGACCCATCCGCACTCCGGTGAACTGCGGAAACGGATCGACGTCGGCAGAACTTTTTTCAAGTGGCGGGAGCAGGCCGGGAGTTGTCAGGCTGACCGCGTGGCATTGCACCGATCGTGCGAAAATGTCGCCGCTTCTCGTGGAGCGCGTTCGGGGTCCGCGAGTAGGTACTGCCGTCACAGCGGTCGGCGTTACTCCCCGATGACGAAGGCAGCCCTGAGCGCTCAAGGCGGATCACCGCAGAGGAAGGGCCGGGGCAAGGGTCCCTGCCGCTCCTCCCCCACGGCAGGCCGGACGCGAACCGGTTCGTCCGGTATTCAGGCGTCCCGCCCAACCGGAACCGGAACGCGGCGGACGCCAGTCCCTCAGGGCCTTGTCGCCCTCCAACGGTTGCTGCCGCCCGAGGCCGGAATCGGCTACCAGCGGAGCGGCAGGACGACGTGATCGATGTCGCTGCCCGGCGCGGACTCGATCGCAGCCGACCATCGGCCACCGGAGCACGGCCGCTCGGTAGCGTGCCCAGCATCGCCGTCCCCGTGTGCACGGTCAGCAGTACCTCGGACGTACCGGCCCAACTCGCCCTGGCAGGCCGCCTGGCGCAACGCACCTCCAGCGGGCACACTGCCACGGTGTCCGCGGCCGTGTACTTCCCGAACGTGGGGAATCCGTCCCACTTCAATGCCGAACCGATGTCGTTCCTGGAGATCGAATGAGCAGCGCCCTTCTTGTGATGGATGTCCAGCGAGCCGTCGTGGACATTGTCGACGACGGCTCGGGGTACCTGCCTCGCCTGCGCAGGGCAATCGACAGTGCCCGGGCTGCGAACATCCCTGTCGTCTACGTAGTCATCGCGTTGCGCCCCGGCTTTCCGGAAGTCAGCCCGCGCAACAGGGCTCTCACCGCCGTCGCGCGAGCCGGACTCCATGTCGAGGGCGACGTCGGCACCGAAATCCACCCTGATGTCGCGCCGCGGCCCGGTGAGGTGGTGGTCACCAAAAGACGAGCGAGCGCGTTCTCGGGCAGCGACCTCGACGTGGTGCTCCGGGCGCACGGCATCGACAGCCTCGTCCTCACGGGCATCGCCACCAGCGCCGTGGTGCTGCACACCTTGTGCCAGGCCAACGACCTGGACTTCGATCTCACCGTCCTCGCCGACGCCTGTCTGGACACCGACTCGGAGGTGCACCGGTTCCTCACCGAGAAGCTGTTCCCGCAGTGGGCGGACGTCGTCACCGTCGACGACTGGGTCAAGGCGACCGCGCTCCGTTAGCAACGGGCCAAGCGGAGACCAGCGTGGTGTGGCGCATGCCGGCGCATCGCTGCTACTCCGCCTCGACGAGGATGACGACCGGGCTCAGTCCTTGCGTCCTGTCGCGGCGACGGTGACACCCAGGCCGATCATCGTGAGCCCGCCGACTCCTCCGACCAGAGAGAGCCGCCGAGGTGAGCGGGCGAACCAGTTCCGTCCGGTTGCCGCGACCAGCGCCCACAGGCTGTCGGAAGCCACCGCGATGATGTTGAAAACCAGGCCGAGCAGCAGCATCTGAACCACAACGTGCCCTTGGGAGCGGTCGACGAACTGAGGCAGCACGGCGGCGAAGAACACAATGGTCTTGGGGTTGGCCACACCGACAGCGAACCCTTCCCGCAACGTGCGCAAGCCACCCTGTGCGGCCCCGTCGCCCGTGATCGCGGCCGGCAACGAACCACGGTGCCGCCACGCTTTGACGCCCAGATACACCAGGTAGGCGGCACCGGCCAGCTTCAACACCGTGAAGACGAGCACGGAGCGTTCCACGATCGACCCGACCCCGAGGGCAACGCCCACGACGAGCGCATAAGCACCCAACGTATTCCCCACCACCGTGGTCAGCGCAGCCCGGCGCCCTTGCGCCAGCGCCCGCCCGATCACGAACAGCACACTGGGCCCGGGGACCACGATCAGCAGGAATGACATAGCCGCGAAGGCAAGCAAGCGCTCAGCAGACACCATGTCGCTCATACAAGCACGGGCCAGGTTCGCCCCACATCCCCTTTTCAGCGCCCAGCTCGCGCATACACCGGCTCGCACCCGTCCGATCGACGCGGAAGGCAGACTGATCGCAGGGCTTCTGAGTGAGACTTCCTCAACGGCTTCCAGCGGGCTGCGAGTTCGTGGGCGATATTCCGGCGCACTCCAGGATCAGACCGGCGGATATTCCCCAGCGCGGTCCGTCCGGCACCGATCCGTCGCCAGCCCGTCACCAGGTCGGCATCGGCCCGGCCCCGTGGCAAGCTCCGTCAGCGGCCTCGCACCGGAGCCACATCCTTGGCGCCGTGCGGGTGTGCACATGCGGCTGAGGTTGCGACAGTTCCGACCTCGGATCGGGCCACGGGAGTACCGGGTGGCGCAGCCGTGGTATTGGCTGCGGCACACCGCGCTCGCCGACCCGACCTGCTTCGGCTGGCTGCTCGGCGACCACGACGGTCTGTCGCGTCTCGCCGCGCGCCTCTCCTTCGCCGCCCGCTCCCGGCACACCATCGTGCACATCCCACTGCGGGACGGGGTGCCCATGGACGGTGGGTACGAGCACGCCGCCCGCCACCTGGACCGGCGGACGACCAGTGGTCCAGTGCCGGATCAAGCGTCGTCCGCGTTGCCGGATCGGCCTGAGATGATGGGCACATGGACGAGCAAGTGATCCCCATTCTTCGCGTCGAGGACGCTGCGGCGGCGGTCGAGTGGTATGGCCGTCTGGGCTTCACCAAGCAGTGGGAACATCGCTTCGAACCGGGACTTCCCGCGTTCGTCGAGGTCGCCCGGGGCCAGGTCCGGCTGTTCTTGTCGGAACACACGGGCGACGCACGCCCCGACACGCTGGTGTACATGCGTGTCCACAATGTCGAAGCTGTCGCCGCCGAGTTCGGCGCACACGTGGAGGACGCCCCATGGGCATGTGAGATTGAGCTTCAAGACCTTGACGGCAACCGCCTGCGGATCGGCACGCCGCCCGAGTGAATCCGCGCAGCAGCGCGCTGCGCGAAGCTGTGCCGACGGCGAGGACTGAGCAGTCTCGTACGATCGGTGACCGGGGCGAAGTCGTCAGCAGGGCGAATGCTGCCCGACACGATATTCCTTGAGGTCGCCACGCTGCAGGCGAGCGTTCTCGGCCCTGGGGCATGTGAGCGCGATTCCGACGGCTGCCCCGGATCAGAGATCACCCGGCGGCAGACCCAAGTAGTCGTTCCATGCCCGGCGGCCGGTGGTGGTCACGGCGAGCGCGCGCGTCGTTCCGATCCGCGTGACCCAGCCGACGGTGAGGGCGTGGCTGCACAGTGCGGCACCCACCGCACCCGCCAGGTGGGGCCGGCGCTCGGTCCAGTCCAGGCACGCACGCACCAGCGGGCGGCGTGAGCCCGTCGGCACCGTGATGCCGACCTCGGCCAGCCAGGACACTCCCCCACTGGTCAGCCCGGGCTCGGCCCCCCACTCCAGCAGGCCGCGCCCGACCATCGCGTCGGTGATCGCCAGCGCGACGGTTCCGGCGAGGTGGTCGTAACACAGCCGCGCACGGGCCAGTGCCTGCTGACGGCCGGAGGCCGACAGCGAACGCGGTCGGGTCGTCTGCTGCGGGGCCAGTGCGGCCAGGCCCTCGATCAGCTCGACCACCCGGCGGTCGGTCACTCGCACATAGCGATGGCGTCCGTGCCGTTCCTCGGCGAGGAGTCCGCCGCTGACGAGCAGATTCAGGTGCGACGTCGCGGTCGAGGGCGCGACCCCGGCATGACGTGCCAGCTCGATCGCGGTCCAGGCCCGGCCGTCGAGCAGCGCCAGGCAGAAGGCCGCCCTGGTCCCGTCGGCCAGCAGCCTGGCCACGGCCGCCAGGTCGACGCCCACGTCCTGACCTGCGCGCTGAGTATCCATGCCCCCAATTGTCGCCGACCTCGGTTCGACGCCCGTCGAAGCGTCCACGCCTTAACGTCACCAGATGCCCGAGGCGCCCTTGGGCCGGAGGCGCGCCGCCTCCGCTCACACACCGGAGGAACCATGCCCGCGTCCGACCCGCCCACCAGCATGCCGTCGTGCCCCGAGCCCCGGACAGGTCTCGTTGTCACCGATTCCCCGATGCCCGCGGACCTCGCGGTGATCTCCGACGCACTGGACCGGTTCAATACCGAGAGGACGGGAATCGACGACCGCAGACCGCTCGCCGTTCTGGTCCGTGATCCCGGGACAGATCGGGTGATCGGCGGACTGACCGGGCGCACCTCGCTCGGGCTGTTCTTCGTCGACCTCTTCTTCCTGCCTCCCGGGCTTCGTGGCAGTGGACTGGGTGGAGAGATCCTTCGACAGGCCGAGAACGAGGCCCGCGCCCGCGGCTGCCGCGCGGCCGTGCTCTACACGATCACTTTCCAGGCACCCGGCTTCTATCGGAAACAAGGATGGAGGCTCCTGGCAGAGGTGCCCTGCGATCCGCCGGGCGCCAGCCGCGTATTCATGACCAAGGAACTCGCTGTCGAGACCGGCAGCGTTTGATCGGACAGCGGGGCGGTACGTGTCCGATGCGGCACGAGGTGACGCTCGCCCACCCTGGATACGAGTACGGCAGTGTCGTCTCATCGCCCGACGCGGTACGCCCATCGGCTTCCGCCGTCGTCACGGCTGCGTCCCAGCAGCTGCGCCTGCTCGCTCTTGAGCCGTGTGAACCTGTCGCAGGTGTACTCCTTGAGGTCCCGGCCCGGGAAGGGTATGAGCGACAGGTGTTCTTCGTAGTTGCCCTGGGCCCATCGCGCAGCCGTGATCTCGTAGCCCGCGACGTGGGCACAGAGCTGGAGGAGTGCCTCGGGCATTTCCTCCTCGATGAGAAGGTCGGCCCTTGTCACCACCACGTCCCGCATGGTTTTGATGTTGGGGATGAAGACGGTGGTGGCCCAGGTGCGCCACTGCGCGAGTTCTTGATCGGTGGGTGGCGTGTCGTGTCGGAACGGGTCACGGCCGTCCGGGCGGGCGTACCTCTCGGAGAACGTGTCGTAGGTTCGGCTGTTGGCCTCCATGAGGGCGAACAGCGGCCCGTAGAAGTCGCTCAGTTGCTGGTTGACGCGCGCGAGTCGGGCCTGCCTCTGCGCAAGGCGCAGACCGTTCAGGTAAGTCGCCAGGTAGCCGATGAACGCCAGCCCGACGGTCAAGATCACTGTAACCATGACAGGGGATGCTATGGGTCTGCTCGCCGGCCGGGGCGAGTATATGCATCTCGGCGACGCGGAGTGCGGGCCGGCTCCGGCCGCGTCCGTCACGGCCCGTGCTGCCGGGTGGTACCCGGTGAGCGGACCGAGACGGCGCTGAACTGCGGCTGTCCGCCGGGGCGGGCCTTGCACACCACCGGTTCGCGAGTGGTCGCGAGGCCGATCACCTGACCAGGCGCAGCCAGGCCGCCGCGAGTGCGGCGTGGCCGGCCGGCGTCGGGTGTACGCCGTCCGCGGCCCAGTACTCCGGTCCGGTCGTCGCGGCGAGGCCGGCGAACATGCCGTCGGCGGCGAGCAGATGCGCACCGTATTTGCGGGCGAGTCTGCGCACGGCCTGGATCTTCGGGTCCAGATCGGTACGCCATTCCTTTCGCTCCTCCTCTCCGATGCGCCTGGCACCGACACCGGCCTCGACGACGTCGTGGATCGGCAGGAGGAACGGTTCGATGAGGATCAGTTCCGTGCCCGCCTCGGCCAGGGGCGCGAGGAGACGGTCGTAGCCCGCCTCGAATTCCTCCACGGGGATCACGTACCCCTTCGGGTCCAGCGTGTGCCAGCCCATGTCGTTGACCCCGACGAGGATCGACACCACGTCCGGGCGCGCGTCGAGTACGTCTGCCTGCCAGCGGGCTTCGAGGTCCATCACCTTGTTGCCGCCGATCCCGGTGTTCAGCCAGGTCACCGGGCGATCCGGATGCCGGAGTCCCCACTCGCCCGCGACGCGCAGCGGGTAGCCGAAACCGAGACCGTCCTCGCTCTCCTGCCGTTGGCAGTCGGTGATCGAATCGCCGGTGAACATCATGGTGCTTCCCGGTCGGACAGTGATCGTCATATGCGCTCCTTGCGCTCCCTGGATCCCGGACCCACAGCCGGATGGGCACCCGGCCGGACCTCTCGAAAGTTGCCAGGCCCCACCGACATCCGACCGACAAGCGCCGAAATGCCACCGACACCATGACGCTGCCGACCCGGTCCCCCTGGTCAAAGCGTCGGTCAGTCAGCAGGATGCTTTACGGGGCTCTTCCCGAAGGGGCTGTCTCCTTCTTCGGTTCCAGGCATTCGGCTTGCCGTTCGTGGTCCGCAATCGCTTCGGCACTGTCCGAGATCTGGCCGGTCCGGCCCAGCTGGGCCGTGCCTCCTTGACCATCTACAGATTGAGGCGCTTGCGGATGGTCCATGGTGGTGCCGTCAGGATTCCGCCCGAAGGCGGCCTCTAGAACGGCGGGGAGGTCTGGTCGGAGGGCTGAGAGATGACCGCTCGGATCCCGCGTCAGCGGAGGTGGAAGGCTTGCGCGCGTCTGCCGCGGTGACGCGGAGGACCAAGGCCTTTGCGTGGCTGGCGCTGACGAGGTGGACTTGCGTACTCAGGCCGCCGCGGTAACGACCGAGGGCCAGCGTGGAAGTACCGCACCGGCTTGCCCTGGCGGGACCTGCCGGATGAGCTGGGCTCATTGCAGACCGCTCACGAACGGCCGCTCAGGCGGGCCGTGGACGGGACTTGGGCACGGATCCTTGCCGCGCTCTTGGCAGCGGCCGATGGCGCTGACGACATCGGCTGGACCGTGTCGGTGGACTCCACCGTCTGCCGGACACACCAGCACGTCGCCGGAGCCAGGAAAAAAGGGGCGCCACTTCGAGCTGAGCCCGACGATCATGCGCCCGCGGACCGGGTCGGCCGGCCCCACAACCAACGCACGGACATGGCCACAGGTTGTTCAAGCCAGCGTAGCTGGATACCTCAAGCGCACCGGCGAGTTCACCGGACCACGTCGCGCAGAGATGGTGACTTGCGCGGTCCTCCCGACCTCACCGCCAACGTCCTATGCGCCGGTAACCCCATCGATCTGCTCGCGAATGACGTCGGCATGACCGTTGTGACGTGCGTACTCCTCGATCATGTGCACCATGATCCAGCGCAGGGAGACTCCCTGCTCACCGACATACCCCGCCTCCTGTTCAGCCAGGCGGCCGGAGTCGTCCAGAGATGCGTCAACGATCACCTCACGGCCTCGGGCAATCTCCGTTTGCCAGGCAGTCATCGCCTCGTCGAGTCCTTGTCCCGGTTGAAGAGTGAAGCCGTCGACATTGCTCTCCCCGAAGACCGGAGACACGCCATGACCTGCGAATATGCGCTGGAACCAGTTGCGCTCCACCTCAGCCATGTGCTGAACGAGACCGAGCAGTGTCATCAACGACGGTGACACCACAGCGAGTCGCAACTGATCGTCACTCAGACCCGAGCACTTCAGAGCGAGAGTCTCACGGTGAAAGTCAAGCCATGCTTCCAGCATGGCGCGTTCGTCGGCGTAGGCTGGCGGGACAGATCGCCCATCCGGTGTCTTGTTCATGATCACATTCTGGCAGCAGCACTTGCTGCGGGGCGCCCCCCGTGTCACGAGGAGGGGTGCATTACGTGTCTTCCCTCGGTGGCAGGCCCGATTCATCGAGCGAGGGGCCGACATTGCATGATGTTCCGAGGCGCTGATTCTTGAATGTCTGCCACCGGAATCCGACCACCAAGGTCCACCCCGTGACCGACGATCGCAGTCGGCCCGTGGCCTTCGTCCTGGCAGTCGGCCCGGCCGGAGCACACCGGCTTTGCCTGTGTTGACGGACCGTCTCCGTGTTCCTTTCGGACGTGGGTGACCTCTCGCTGGGGGCGGCAGCACCTTCTGCAACCCGTGCTCAGCTGGTTCACCCATACTCGTCGCCGGGCTGAGCTTACGGCTTGGTGACTGGTTCGAGGCTCTCGGTCGGTCCGGCGAATGCCAGAAACAAAGAACGAGAACGGAGAAGCCAAAGGCCGTTGACCTTGAGGAATGTGTCCTCATAGTGGCCCACTTGCGTAGGGATCCGCGGAGGTACGAAGCCGTTTGCATATCCGTCGACGCGGTATGTCGTGAAGTAGGTGGTCGCCGTTGCTGTCGTCTCGGATGTGAGGGTCACCAGGATGTTCGTGCACATCCGGCGCGAGAGACGGTCTGCGGGCCGACCAGCGAAATAGGAGCGAAGCGCGTCACGGCCCTGGATCCGGCGGTCGCCCTCAGCCCACTCCCAGACCCCGTCATCCACGAACAACTCGGCCACCTCACCAGGATCGCCGAGGTCAAGCTTGTGCACGAACTCGATGATCAGGCGCTCGCAGGCTCGCTCGGCGAGCAGGCGGTTCGTGGGATCGAGCGCTTCAGTGGCAAGCATCCCCGATTCGTATCAGCGAGCGAAAGGGCATCACAACACCTTTTCCGAGCCCGCGCTACGTTGCCCCCCCGCCCCGCCCACGTCAAGAACGGCGCCCGGGACATCATGGCCCGGCCGGCAGCTGTCCGAACGGACAGTCCTCAGCCCGAATTCGTGGTCTTGATGAGTGGCGCGTCCCGGGTCAACTCCCAGAACCCGACGCCGTAATGCGGCCCGCGCGCCTGCGGATGCCCCGGCGCACCCAGGGAGGCGACCGTCACGTGTCCGGCCCCGGCCGCCCGCGCCAGATGCATCCCGTGCAGAAGCATCGCCCTTGCCAACCCCAGACGCCGGTAGTCCGGGTGTGTCCCGGCCGGCTCGAACTCAGCGGTCCCGTTCACGTCGTCGAGCCACGTGATCGTCGAGGATGCCATCGTTCCGTGCGGCAGCTTCGCCTGTTCCCCCTCGGTGAGGTCCCTCTCGTTGAGCTGAGTCCAGGGCACCAGGGATGTCGCAGAAGTGAGTCTTGGTGGCCATTACCCGGGAGGTAATCGCCGTAGGCTTCAGGGCTGGAAAGAATGTGATCTCGCCGCGTCGATACGCGGTTCCACAACGGAAGGAATGGCCATGTCCTCGGACACACCCACGACCACCCGCTCCGTGGTGGAGGAGTTGCTGCGCCGGATCGGCGAGGGCGACCCCGACCGCATCGCCGAGCTCTATGCCGAGCGGGGCGACTGGAAACTGGACTGGCCTGAGTCCGAACACGGCCACGCTGCCACCCCATGGATCCGGCATCGGAGCACACGCAGCGACGCCGCAGCTCACTACCGTGAGCTCGCGGAACACCATGTGCCCGGGCAGGAGGCCACCGAGGTCGAGCGCGTCCTCGTCGATGGCAATGATGCGGTCCTGCTCGGCGAGATCCGCCAAACCGCCCGGTCCACCGGGCGCGCGTATCGTGCGCGGTTCGCCCTGCACCTCACGGTCGAGCACGGCCTGGTCACACGGCACCACGTCTACGAAGACAGTCTCGCCGTTGCTCAGGCGTTCAACGCGGAGAGCGGTGAAGCCCGGTAGTGGCATGTACCGGTAGTCGCATGTGCCGGTAGTGGCGTGTACCGGTAGTGGCGTGTGTGCGGCGAATGATCACAGCCACTCATTGATGGCTGCGACCAGCCCAGTCACTTCGTGGTGGACGACCGGTCTGCCGTAGCCGGTCGCGAAATCGCGGTGCCACGGTGCCCCTTGAGTCGGTTGATTGCGCATTGGACCGCGTACCGCTCCCGGCAGTCGGCCTTGTCCAATTCCGGCGGCCCGCCCCTGACGGAGCGGCGTGCCAGGCAGCCCTCGGCCCGATCCGTCTCGTCCCGAGCCGTGCGGTGGATGCTTGGCCAGTCAAGCTTCCCTTTGAGCTCCGACAGGCGTAGGCCTCCCGGCGGGCCACCGCAGGCATCGGCCGCCGGTCACGCCCCGAGCCCGCCTGGCGCCGGTGGCGTCAGGAGTAGTTCTTCGCCCGGCCACTCCCCCCGCACCGGCCGGCGGCGATCCTGCTCGACGCATGGGCCACCTCGTCGGCACCAACGGCGGGCACCAGCGCGGACTGCACGATTCCGCCACCGTCGGTCCACGGGACGACGTCCGGTGCGAGGAGGTCGAGCAGTCCCTGCAGATCGCTCGTCTCGACCGCCGCCCGAGCACTTCGACGGTGCGGCGTATCTCGTTGGCGGAAGACACCTCGCGCGGTCGGCGTGTTCGCCAGGACGCCGGGCCGGCCGACAGGCCGTACGCGGACCGTCCCGGGTTCGTCAGATCCGGGGCAGGCCGGCTCCTGCCACCGCCGACGCCCCAAGGTCGCCGCCAGGACCGTCATATCTCCTGCCCTCAGCCATACGTCGCTGCCCTCAGCGGAAATTCCCTGTGATCCAGGCCAGCAGTCGCGGCTTCTCGTCGCAGTGCCCTATACCGTCGGCTGCCAGGTAGTCGCTGTAGCGCACGGTCTTCATCGGCGCGTCACACTGCGGGAGCCGGACTGGTTGCCCCAGGTACCAACCGGATGCGAATACGGCGGCCAGGACGGCGGCGACTGTCACCCTGCGCGGGGTGATCCATGCGAGTCTCGAGATGGGCATGGCCGGCGAGCCTACCGGCAGGTCGGCAGGGAGGTTCGGCCGAGGCGGGCGATTCGGCACAACCCCCCGGCCGGAGTAGCCGAGTTCAAAGGACGCTGTCTGCTCGGTCCTGCTCGCCGCCGGCGCGGCGAAATCGTGGAACTTGGCGAGCGGAACGATCGTTCACGGCACCGAGTCCTGAGCGACAAGGTGTTTCTGCTCTCTCCCCGCTTGCGTGACGTCGAGGCCCTCTCCGGTCGACAGGTCCACGTCGAGTGAACGGCTCAAACCCACCACGCCATGCCCGGCTCCGGTCGGGGCGGTGGCAGTGAGTGCGCCGACAGCGATTCGCATGGCGACCTCTCTCCTCGGCTTGCGTACGCCCCTTGGACAGCGCCTCGCGGACGCAGACGCTCGTCAGAACCGACGTCCCGAGCGTGACGACCGGCCCACGCGTGGACGGTGCGTCTCCAGACGGTACGTCTCCTTGGTGGAAGCAGCCACGGCTGTGGCTTCCTGTCCACCGGAACGGCGTCCGGCAGCACCGTCGATTGTCCGAGCACAACGCGAGTGATACATTGATGTCTCAATTAAGACTTACACGTCTTACTCAACCGTCTGGAGTCTCAATGTCCCGCCCCGCCGTGATCCCGGTCGCAGACCGTGTGCACGCGCGCCGCTGGGTCGTCCTGGCGATCCTGTCCGGCAGCCTGCTGCTGATCGCCATGGACACCACGATCCTCAACGTCGCCTTCCCCTCACTGGTCGCCGATCTTCAGCCTGGCGCCGTGGAGCAGCTGTGGATCATCGACGTGTACGCGCTCGCCCTGTCCGGACTGCTGGTGACCGCCGGAGCGCTGGGTGACCGGTGGGGTCGCAAGCGTCTCCTGCTGGTCGGCTTCGCGCTGTTCGCGGCGGCCTCGCTGGGCGCGGTGGCAGCCACCGAGGCCTGGCACGTGATCGCCGCCCGCGCGCTGCTCGGCGTCGGCGGCGCCGCGATCATGCCCACCACACTGTCGATCCTGCGGCACGTCTTCACCGACGCCCGCGAGCGGGCGTTCGCCTACGCGGTGTGGGCAGCGGTCATGGGAGGCGGCATGGCGCTGGGCCCGGTCGTGGGAGGGCTCCTGGTCCAGGACTACGGCTGGCAGTCGGCCTTCCTGCTCAACGTGCCCATCGCACTGACCGTCATCGCCCTCGGTGCCTGGTTCCTGCCCGAATCGTTCGCGCCGCGCACCGGACGCTGGGACTGGACCGGCGTCGCCCAGTCCATCGTCGGCATGATCGCCCTGGCCGCCGGTATCAAGCAGCTCGGCAAGAGCGGGCTCGCCTCGCCCCTGCCCTGGCTCCTGCTGGCGCTCGCCGCCGTCGTCCTGACCCTGTTCGTGCGCCGGCAGTTGCGCCTGGCCCACCCCCTGCTGCATGTGCGTCTGTTCACCAGCCGCGCCTTCAGCGTCTCGGCCACGGTCCTCTTCCTGGGCATGGTCGCGCTCGGCGCGGTGCTGTTCCTGCTCACGCAGTGGTTCCAGTACGCGCAGGGCTACTCGCCTCTCCAGGCGGGACTGCGGGTACTGCCCGCACCCTTGGCCCTGGTGGTCACGTCCCTGCTCGCCCCCGCGCTCATGCGTGCCCTTCCGATCCGCCACGTCATGGCATCCGGCCTGGTCCTGATGGCCACGGGATTGGTCCTGCCCTGGCTGGCCCAGGACGGTGACGATCACCTCGGCTACCCCGTCATGGCGGCCGCCCTCGCCCTCATCGGCTTCGGCGCCGGGCTCGCCACCACGGTGGCTTCGGTCACCCTGATGGCCGCCACGCCCAACGAGCACGTCAGCGGCGCGGCCGCGATCGAGGAGACCTGCTACGAACTCGGCGCCGCCCTCGGCGTGGCCTCCCTCGGTTCCCTGGCCGGAGCCCTGTACCGAAGCAGCCTGCCGGCCTCCGCACCGGCCGCGGCACACGACTCGGTCGGTGAGGGAGCCCATGCCGCCCAGGAGATCGGTGGCGCCCAAGGTGCCTCGCTCCTGGAACAGGTCGCCCGCGCCTTCACCCACGGCATGACACCGGCCTTCGCCATCGGATCCGCCCTGGCCCTGGTCGCCGCGGCGGCAGCCTGGGCCTGGATCCCCCGTGGCATCCGGCCCACCGAGAACGCACACTGACCGGTCCGCGATCCCCCGTACCGGCAGCCGGTGCGGGACCGGATCGGCCGGCTCACTCCGCGAGGACGGCCAGGTCGAGGCGACGGAGGCGGGCGGGATCCGCAATCACTTCGTACGCGGCGATCCTGTCCTTCTCGACGGTGAAGGTGAGCGCGATCAGCAACCGGCCACGCGGAGCCACGACGAGCCCCACCGTGCCGTCGACCAGGGCCAGTTCCGCGAGCTGCGACCTGTGCGCAAGGAGGGCGGTCCCCTCCGCCACGGCCCGCGCGCCACGGAGCTCGGCGGCCGCGCCAGGTGGCAGCACCGCCGGGTCGCTGCGGCGCACCACATCGGGTGCGAGCACCGCGAGCATCGCGTTGAGGTCACCGGCCCGGGCGGCCGACAGGAATGCGGAGACGGCCTGCCGGTGGCGGACGAGTTCCTCCGCCGGGACCGCAGGAGTCCCCCGCACCTTGTGGCGCGCGCGACTGGCGAGCTTCTTGGTGGCCACGGGAGTGCGCTCCAGGATGGGCGCGATCTGGCCGAACGGTACGGCGAACATGTCGTGCAGCACGAAGGCAACGCGTTCGGCGGGCTCAAGGGCGTCCAGTACCACGAGCAGCGCACGGCTCACCGAGTCGGCCAGCAGAGCTCTGTCCTCCGGCTGGCTGCCCTGAACGGGCTCCGAGATCTGATCGAGCACCTGCTGTTCGGCGAGGTCCTCCCGCCGTGCCGAGCGGGCGCGCAGCATGTCGAGGCAGATGCGGGTCACCACTGTCCGCAACCAGCCGGCCGGATTGTCCAGGGTGCCGGCATCTGTCCGGCCCAGGCGCAGCCACGCCTCCTGCACGGCGTCCTCGGCCTCGTTCGGTGAGCCGAGCAACCGGTAGGCCACTGCCTGAAGCCGGCCGCGTTGCGCCTCGAATTGTTCGGCCAGCCCATCGCACTCGTTCACCGGTCACCTTTCCTCGTCCCGACTCGTCACCTCTATGACGAATGCAAGCCGGCTGAGGTGACAGGAGAACCCCATGACGTCCTTGCTGCATCTGGATTCCAGTGCCAATCGCTCCGGTGACTCGGTCAGCAGGGACCTCACCGCGTTGTTCGCCGAGACCTGGCGCGCTGTGCACGGCCCTGCCGGAGACCGTTCTCGCTACCGGGATCTGGCCGCAGATCCGGTCCCACCGTTGGATACGGCCTACTGCACGCTGGGGCGGCGACTGGAGCGGAACGGTCTTCCTTCTCTGGCCGGCATCGACGCGTGGATTCGCAGCCCGGCGGAGAAACGGCAATGGGCGCTGACCCGCCCGCTGATCACCGAGCTGCTGGCTGCCGACACTGTTGTGATCGGTGCCCCGATGTACAACTTTTCGGTCTCCGCCCTGCTCAAGGCATGGATCGACCGGGTGGGATTCCCCGGCGTATTCACGCACCCGGACACCGGGGACAGCCTGTTGCGCGCCACGAAGGTCGTGGTGATCACAGCGCAGGGCGGGTCCTACGGCCCGGGTACCCCGCGGGAGGCGTGGGACTTCCAGACACCGTATCTACGGACCTACTTCGGCAAGCAGGGCGTGGCCGAGGACAACATCCACTTCGTCAGCGCCGAGCTGACGATGGCCGGAGTGGTGCCGCACCTGGCCCACCAGCAACCGCGGGCGGCGAATTCGCTGGCTTCGGCACGGGAGAAGGTGACCGCGCTGGCCGCCGCCGGCCGCCCGGTGAGCCGGACCACCGTGTGAGCCCGGCTCCGGTCGTACGAGAGACGCGGACGTGAGGGAACCGGGACCGGCCGGACTGCGGCCGAAGGCGAAGGTGAAGCGGATTCCCGGACGGGGCGTCCGCCCGGAGCGGCATGCGGTCCCGGCGCGACCGGCGCGACCGGCGGCCTCCTCTCCGCCGAGGGCGCCGGTCGGGTCGTCGATGCCCTGAGAACTGCCGGGGTCAGGACTTGATGTCGGCCACGAGTACGTCGATGAATGCCTCCCGCTCGGCGAGCGTGGACGGCCGTCCCACGATGCCCGGACGGGTCTGCCACGGCAGGGGGCCGGTCTCGCGGCGGTACTCGACTCCGACGGCGTCCAGGCGGGCCAGATGATGGTCCAGGCGGCCGCGGAACTCCTCGTACCGGCGCTCGCCGGTGCTCCACAGCGCCTCGGCGACGGCGCAGAGGCGGGGGAACGCGAAGTAGTCGACGGTCCGTGGCGAGTCCATGTGCTCGGTCCAGATGTTGGCCTGGCCGCCCAGGACGTGTTCGCGCTCCGCGTCCGTCAGCTCGGGCGGTACCGGGTCGAATCCGTATGCCGTCTCCACCGTGACGGGCACCGCCACGGGGATCGGCTCGTCCGACCGCTCGGACTGCCGGTAGTCGAGATACACCTGGTCGTCCGGGCACGCGATCACGTACAGGCCGCGGCGGGCCGCGGTGACCGCACCGGTCATGCCCCGCCACGAGGCGACGACGGTTCCGGCCGGCACCTCGTCCTCCAGCAGGTCGTCCCAGCCGAGCAGACGGCGGCCGCGCGATGTGACGTGTGAACCGAGTTGCCGTACGAACCAGGACCGCAGCTCGTTCTCGTGCCGCAGCCCGCGTTCGCGCATCAACTCCTGTGTGCGCGCGTCCTCGCTCCACTCGGTCGTGGGGCACTCGTCGCCGCCCACTCCGACGACCGGGCCGGGGAAGAGGTCCATGATTTCGTCGAGGACGTCGCGGAAGAAGGCGACGGTCGACTCCTCGGTGTTGAGGACGCGGGGGTTGACACCCCAGCGCGTCCACACCTCCGCCGGCTCACCGCCGACTCCCAGCTCGGGATAGGCCGCGATCGCGGCCTGGGAGTGCCCGGGTATGTCGACCTCGGGGACGACGGTGATGTGCCGCTGTGCCGCGTATCCGACGATCTCGCGGATGTCGTCCTGGGTGTAGAAACCGCCGTGCGGCCGTCCGTCCCCCGGCGCCTCGGGCGACGCGCCGAGCGGGGACTCGCGCCGCCAGGCACCGACCTCGGTGAGTCTCGGGTGCCGCAGGATCTCCACCCGCCAGCCCTGGTCGTCGGTGAGGTGCAGATGCAGTGTGTTGAGGCGGTGCATGGCCATCAGATCGAGGAAGCGCAGCACATCGTGCTTGGGCATGAAGTGCCGTGCCACGTCCAGCATCGTGCCGCGCCAGGCGAACCGCGGCGCGTCCTCGATGCGTACGGCGGGCACCGCCCATCGCACCCCGGCCACCTCGTAGCGGCGGTGGACCTCGGCGGGCAGCGACTGCAGCAGGCTCTGACATCCGTAGAAGGCACCGGCCCGGTCGCCGCCTTCGATGACGATGCCGTCGGAGCTCACCCGGAGCCGGTACGCCTCCGGGCCGAGGCCCTCGCCCAACCGCAGGTCTATCGTGTGCCGCGCCTCGTGCAGGTCTGAGAGGAACGGCAGGTCCAGGCCGGTGGAGGGCCGCAGGACCGACTGCAGCCAGCGGGCCGTGGAACGCAGCTCCGGCGCGGCGGTGATCGCGGTCGAGGCATCGAGAACGAACTCGCCGTTGTCGGTCTGCACTGATGTGGGGCGAGGGAGGAACATCGGGCGGATCATCCTTTCACTGCTCCGGCCGACATGCCGGAGACCAACTTGCGTTGAATGAGGAGGAAGAACACGACCACCGGGAGGGAGAAGATGACCGAACCGGCCATCTGCGCGCTGTAGTCGGTTCCGCTGGCGGGGTTGGTGAAGGACACCAGCCACACCGGCAGGGTGTACTGGCCCCGGTCCTTCATGAACGTGTAGGCGATCAGGTAGTCGTTCCAGGCGGCGATGAACGCGAAGATGCTCGATGCGATCACGCCCGGCAGCACCAGCGGGAAGAGGATCTTCCAGAGCACCTGCCAGGTAGAGGCTCCGTCGAGGCGGGCGGCCTCCTCGATCTCTACCGGAATGGCCGCGAAGAATCCCCGCATCACCCAGATCGAGAACGGCAGTGCCAGCGCGAGGTAGGCGAGTATCAGCCCGGTGTAAGTACCCAGCAGACCGGCCTCGTTGAAGACCAGGAAGGTGGGGATGAGCAGGGCTGTGCCCGGCAGCATCTGTGCCACGAGGATCGCGACCATGACGGTGCGCCGGCCGCGGAACCGGAACCGCGAGACCGCGGCTGCCGCGAACAGGCCGAGCACGACGGCGACGATCACTGTTCCGCCGACCACGAGCAGGCTGTTCCACAGGTTCGTCCAGAACCCCGTCCGGTTGAGCGCGACATCGAAGTTGTGCAGGGTGGGTGAGCTGGGCCAGAAGTGCGGCGTCGCCGTCATCGCCTCGGCGCGGGGCTTGAGCGCGGTGTTGACCATCCAGTAGACCGGGAAGATCCACACGAGACAGAACACGATCGCGAGGCTGTTGCTGAGCAGCCGGCCCCGGGCCGCGATGGAACGGGCGCCGCGTGTGCGGAGCTTGGTCACAGGTCCTCCCCGGAACGCAGCAGGCGTCGGATGTACAGGGCGGTGACGGCAAGCAGCATGATCGTCGTGATGACGGACAGCGCCGCGCCCTGGCCGACCCGGAATGCCACGAAGGCGGTCTTGTACGCGAAGACGCCCAGTGTGGTCGTCGCGGAGTCGGGCCCTCCGGCCGAGATGAGCCAGATCTGGTTGAAGACGTTGAAGTCCCAGATCACCGACATCAGGGTGACCAGTGTGAGTGTGGGGCGGAGGAACGGAAGGGTGACCGACCACCACAGACGCCACTCACCGGCCCCGTCGAGCCGGGCTGCCTCCTGCAACTCTCCCGGCATCTGGCTCAGGGCCGCGTACAGGGTGAGCGCGATGAAGGGGACGGCCTGCCAGACGATGAGCAGCCAGATGGACAGATAGGCCAGGGGCGCGCTGTTGGACCAGTCGGTGTTGGTCATGTCGCCGAACAGGCCGGTCTGTGTGAGCAGCCAGTTGACCACTCCGTATCCGGGCTGGAAGAGCCACTTCCACACGAGGGACGAGGCGACTGTCGGCATCGCCCAGGCCAGGATGAGGACGATGGTGACGGTCATGCGCATGGCCGTGCCCAGCCGGGTGAGGAGTTGGGCGACGCCTGCTCCCACGGCGATGCTTCCCGCCACCATCGCGGCGGTGAACACAACGGTCCTGGTCAGGGCGTCCCAGAACTCCGACTGCGACAGGAGGTCGGTGTACTGGCGGGTGCCCACGACGTCGAACGCGCCGGTGAACAGGGAACGTTGGTCGTAGTCGGTGAACGACGCGTAGACGAGGAAGGCGATCGGTGCGACGGTGACGGCCAGCATCACCAGCCCGGCGGGAGTCAGCAGCCACCACGCAACCCACGGTCCGCGGTGCCGTGCGGACGCGGCGCGGGTTCCGGCACGGTGCCGCGGCAGCGCGTCGGCGGGCCCGGGTGTGGAGTCCGGGAAGGCCGCCTTCGGGTTGCCGGCCGTCTTCGGGTTGCCGCGGACGGGCTGCTCAGTGCTGGGCATTGAGTACCTTGCCCACCGTCTTGTCGAAGGTGTCGGCCGCCTGCTTCGGACCACTGGTGCCGGAGGCGATGGAGGAGAACACCTTGTCGATGTCCTTGTTGCCCTCCACTGCCGCCCAGTCGGCGGCGGCCGGGGTGGCCTTGGATCGCAGAGCCGCGTCGAAGAACCCCCGGAACAGGGGGTCGGCCTCGCCGCGGGCGGCCTTCACCGCGCCCGTGCTGTTCGGGATCCAGCCGTCGTGGCCGGCGACCCACTGCTTCTGCACGGACGGTGCGGTCGCGATCTTCACCCACTGCAGGGAGAGATCCGAGTTGGCGCTCTTGGCGGCGATACCCCAGTCGGATCCGCCGAGCATCACGGGCTGGGACTTGCCGGACCTGCCCGGGAACGGGAAGGTCCCGAGGTCGGATTCCTTGAAGGCGGGGTTGGCCTTCTTGATGAGAGCGATCGTGGCGTTGGTGGCGCTCATCGCCGCCGCCTTGCCGTCCGCGAAGACCCGGGTCTGGTCGGGGTTGAGCGTGTCGATGGTACGGGTGGACGGTGCGGAGAACTCGTTCTGGAACTGCTTGTACTCGTTCAGGCCGCGCTGCGCCGCTACGGAGCCGAGCGTTCCCTTCCAACCGGAGCCCTGCTTCGACGCGATGTCGCCGCCCGCGTCCCACACGAACTGCACACCGGTGTGCCAGTAACGGCCCGGCAGGTAGAAGGGGGAGAAGTCGGGGGCGGTGTTGGCCGCGCGTATCTTGCGCAGGGCACCGGTCAGTTCGTCGAAGGTGGCGGGGGCGGACTTCACTCCCGCCTGGGCCCAGATCTTCTTGTTGTAGATCACCGCGCGGGCACCCGCGAACGAGGGCACGGCGTACAGCCGTCCGTCCACCGTCGCGGGCTCTTCGAGACCTGCCAGCCAGGACTGCCCCTGCTTCAGATCCTTGGTGTACGGGGTGAGGTCCATCAGCCCTCCGCTGGCGGCGAAGCTCGCCACCTGCGTGTTGCCTATGTCGATGACGTCCGGCGGGGTCGAGGTCGCGAGCGCCGTGGTGATCTTGGTGGTGATGCCGTCCCAGTTCTGGACCTCCACCTTCACCTTGGCGCCGGTCTGCTGGGTGAACTGTTCGTTCATCGCCTTGAGCGTGGCGTCGGAGTAGTCGCCGTCCATCACCCACACGGTCAGGGTCTTGCCCTCCCCCTTGACCACGGGGACCGCCCGGGGCTTCGTGTCGCCGCCCGAATCTCGTCCCGCGGACCCCGAACAGGCGCTCGCGCCGAGTGCCGCGGTCAGGGTGACGGCCACAAGTGCGCTGTACCGCATGCCTTTATGTGTCATGGAAACTCCTGGGGAAATGGCTCTGGGGAATGGGCCCTGAGAAGGGCAGGCTCTGAGAAGGGCAGGTTCTGAGCAGGTCGGGTTCTGAGAAGAACAGGCCCTGGGAGGTACTGACTCCGGAAAGTGGGCTCCGGAAAGATGGCGTTCCGGGGGACAGCAGGAGCAAGGCCGGCAGCCGGTCAGGGCTCGTGTCTCACCACACGCCAAGCTCGCCCGAAAGGACGATGCTGGCTCCGCCGAGCAGGATGAGGTCCGGGTCGCCCGCGAGTGACCGCATGGCCAGTGAGGCGCTGATGGGCGCGTATGTCCGTGCGCGGATCACCGCGGCCGCGGAGTCCAGGAAGGGGCCCTCTACGAGGTCCGGCGGGCCGATCAGCGCGATCTCATTGAGGTTGAGCACGCTGCTGATCGGGGCGAGTACGGTGCCCAGTGCCCGGCCCGCGTCGGCGAGTACGTCGTCGTGTTCGGACGGGTCGCGGCCGGCCAGGCGCTTGCGCAGTTCGGCCGCGTCGATCAGTGGTTCCAGGCATCCTCGATGTCCGCAGATGCACGGATCGCCGTCCTCGTCGACGGTCACGTGCCCGATCTCGCCGGCCGCGAACTGCTCGCCCTCGACGAGTTCGCCACCCACGATCAGGCCCGCACCCACACCGTGCTCGATCGTGATGACCATGAGGTTCTGCGTCTTGGCGTTCCGGAAGTGCAGTACGGCGAGCGCGGCGATGTTCACGTCGTTGCCGACGTAGGCCGGCACACCGAAGCGTTCGGAGAGCTGGGCGGCGAGCGGCAGTTCGCTCCAGCCGAGATGGGCCGCGTGATGGATGACTCCGGCATCGCCGACGATGCCGGGCGAGCCGACCCCGATGCCGAGTATGCGACGTGGCGCGAGGTCCACCAGCTCGCCGACGAGCTCGTACACCAGGCCGATGGCACGTTCGCCGACGATGTCCCCGTACCGTACGCGGGCACGATGGACCACCTCGCCTCGGAGGTTGAGGACCGCGCCGCTGAAGTGTTCGCTGCCGGACAGGTCCAGGGCGAGGATGTGGGCGGCGTCGTCGTCGATCCGCATCACGCTCGCCGGCTTGCCCAGCCGGCTGTCCTTGCGGGGACCGGTGTCGACGACGAGCCCGTCGCCTTCGAGGTCCGCGATGAGCGCGGACACCGTGGGGGCCGTGAGACCCAGGGTCCGCGCCATCTCCGATCTGCTCATCGCACCCTGGTGGTACAGCGTCGCCAGGACCAGCGCGCGGTTGTGGATCCTGCTGTCCAGCGTGCTCGCCTTGGTCCGCTCGGGCGGCTGCCGACGCGCGGACACCCGTGCCAGCCCGCGTTCGGCGCGGCGGCGGGGGTCGGTCGACGGCAGGAACGGCTCGGACACAGAGTTCGCCTCCGGGTAAGTAAAGACCCTTTAATTAAAGGACTTTGGATATGTTCGGGGCGAGTGGCCTCGGCGTCAAGAGATCGGCGCGAACAAATTCCGTACCACCCATATGCGATGATCACGCCATTGGATGACGAACAAGACATATAGCCAGGAGTTGCCAGTTGAGTGTTTGACTGAGCGCGGTTATGTTCAACCACCTTCGGAACGCCGTGAGTTGGCGTTCGATTTCTGTGTGATTCGGAGGTGTGTTGTGTCTCGTGCATGGAACAGATGCGCGTTGATCATGGTGGCGGCCTTGACCGCTGCGACGGCTCTGGCCGCTACCGGGACGGCATCGGCGACGTCCGCGGGCTCCCGGACGTCGGCGGCCGGACGTGACGTGACGGTGATGACGTTCAACATTCACCATGGCGCGGATCCGGATGATGTGCTGAATCTAAATCACGTAGCCCAGGCGGTACGGCAGTCGGGCGCAGATGTGATCGGCCTGCAGGAGGTGGACCGGCACTTCGCCTCGCGCAGCGACTTCGTCGATCAGGCGGAGTGGCTCGCGAATCGGCTGGGTCTGCACTTGGCCTACGGCACGAACCTGGACCTGGATCCGGAGAAGCCGGGCGACCCCCGGCGTCGGTACGGAACGGCGGTCCTCTCGCGCTTCCCGATCGTGAACACCCGCAATACGCTCCTTCCCCGTTCGGAGGCGGGCGAGCAGCGGGGTCTGCTGGAGGCCGACCTCATGATCCGGGGCAAGAAAATGCGTTTCCTGAACACGCACCTGGAGGACACCTCGCAGGCCGAGCGACGGACGCAGGTGGCAGCGATCAACGCGATCGTGAACGGATCCCGTCTTCCCACGGTGCTGGTGGGTGACCTCAACGCGACGCCGGACAGCGACGAGATCGCTTCGGTGACGAAGCAGCTGACCGACACCTGGCCGACCGCCGGGAAGGGGGACGGATTCACGTACGACTCGGTGAATCCGCGGGAGCGGATCGACTACGTGTTCGCCTCGTCGGGCGTCGAGGCGCGACGGGCCCGGGTGCTGGACGTGACGGTCTCCGACCACCGGCCGCTGCGGGTCGAACTGACCATCCGGTAGGACGGCCGACGTGCCGCCGCGGCACATCAGGGCCGCCGGGAGGCCGCCTGAAGTCGCTGTCCGAGGACTGTCTCGGGGGTGGACTGACTTCGGGAACTGACTTCGAGGAGTGAGTCCTAGGACTGGCCTCGAAGTCTGATGCCGAAGTTCGGCAGGGGCTCCGTCCCATGGGAGAAGCGACTCCCCCGCTTCCTGCCTCACCATCCTCCGCGCCGCCGCCTCGCGGCGCTCCGCAGCTCCACAACAGCACCCGGGGCGGGCAACGCCTTGCCATGCCCCTGCGAACCGAAACCCACGCCCGGCCGGCCACTTCCGAGCGCGTCGGGCAGGCCACCAAGGAAAGCGGAGACAGATGACCACACCCTTGCCACGCAGCTCCGGGGCCGTACGCGCAGCAGGCGCGGCGCTCGTCGCCGTCGCACTGGCAGCATCCACGGCACCGGCCGTGTCCGCGACGACCACCGCCCGGGACAACTCCGGACAGGTTCAGTACGTCGACTGCGGGGCCGCATCCGGAACGGAGAGCGGCTCGCGCAACCAGCCCTGGAGAACTCTCGATCAGGTCAACCGCCTGAACCTGAAGACCGGCAGTTCGATCC
>NZ_ML123050.1:457920-532963 GCF_003846175.1 Streptomyces sp. ADI95-17
CCGCCACCTTCAACCTCAAGAACAACGCCGTCACCCTCGCCCACAACACCCTCGCCAACATCCGCAGCACCCCCGGCAACCCCGGCGGCACCACCACCGACCCCCGGCTCACCGACCCCACCGGCGCACTCCCCGACGGACTGCGCCTGCGTTCCGGCTCCCCCGCCCTGCGCGCGGGCACTCCCGTCCCGGGCTCCCCGCGCCGGGACCTGTACGGAAACCCGGTCGGCAATCCGCCGAACATGGGCGCCTACCAGGGCCGTGGCGTCGCCGGACCGCTGCGGCCGACGCCCACGGCCGACGCCGGTAACGCCTCGTAGCAGCCACAGCCGGGGCGGCCTCCCGCAAGGACCGTCGGAAGGCCGCCCGGCCGGACGGTAGGGTCTCCCCAGACTTCCCCCACCGAGATCAGCTCGGCGCAGAACAGGAGCGGCGTGTGAAGCGGCCGACCATGGCGGACATCGCACGCCGCGCCGGCGTCTCCAAAGTGGCGGTCTCGTACGCGCTCAATGATCTGCCGGGCGTCTCCGAGACCACTCGCGCGTCGATCAAGGACATCGCCGAGGAGTTGGGCTGGCGCCCCAACAGCGCCGCCCGAGCCCTCACCGGCGGTCGGGCGCAGACCGTGGGCCTCGCTGTGCGGCGCCCCGCCCGGACACTGGGCGTCGAACCGTTCTTCATGGAGTTCATCAGCGGGGTGGAGAGCATCCTCGTCGAGCGGTCGTACGCGCTGATGCTGCAGATGGTCGACTCGCAGGAGAGCGAGATCGAACTGTGCCGCCGCTGGTGGGGCGAGAGACGCATCGACGGCGTCCTCCTGATGGACCTTCAAACCGATGACCCCCGCCCGCCCGCCGTCGAAGCGCTTGGCCTGCCCGCGGTCGCCATCGGGCCGCCTCATGCGACAGGCACGCTTCCTGCGATCTGGTCGGACGACGGTGAGAGCGTCCACGAGATCGTCCGCTACCTGGCGGCACTCGGCCATCGCCGGATCGCCCGTGTGGCCGGGCCCGCAGGGCTGGCGCACACGGCGGTGCGGGACGCGGCGCTGAGCGCGGCCTGCCAGGAGGCCGGCATCCCCGAGGCGACCCTGATCCACACCGACTACACGGGCGACGAGGGCGCCCGCGCGGCGCGGAGCCTGATGATCTCGCCCCGGCGCCCAACGGCGATCGTCTTCGACAACGACATCATGGCCGTCGCGGCGCTCTCCGTGGCCCAGGAACTGGATCTCTCCGTCCCCGCCGACCTCTCGATCGTCGCATGGGACGAGTCCCCACTCACCCAGGTCGTCCGCCCCGTGCTCTCGGTGACCACCCGCGACATTCCGGCTTACGGCGCACGCGCGGCAAGCGCACTCCTGTCCCTCATCGCGGGTGAACCGGCGGAGGACATCCGCATGGAATGCGCCGGCTTCGTCCCGCGAGGCAGTACCGGCCCGCCGTCGCCGGGCGGCGTCTCGCACTCTCGTTGAACGGAGATCCGTCGCACTGGCCTAAGCACTATGCCAGTCAGACCTGAACCGGTAAAGTTCAGACCCAGCGGCCGCTGCCCAGCGTCGAGTTCATTGCGCCACAACCCGCACAAGTCAGGCCCTAATGGCCTTCATTGACGACCGAGCGTGAGCCGACCGAAGCTTGATCGGTTCATGAACAGTGCGGCGACCGCGTGACCAATTCGTCGCCCCCGAAGGCCACGTCTGCCGCACAGGCCGGACACGCCGCCGAACCCCGTAAACGCATCCGTCAGCTGCCAGGCGATTGGAGCCGTACACCATGAAGGACGTCACCCAGCTGAGCGAGGGCTGGAGCCTGCGCCACGAGGACGCGCTGCTGCCCGCCCGCGTCCCCGGCTGCGTCCACGCCGATCTGCTCACCGCCCAGGTCATTCCCGACCCCTTCATCGGCCACAACGAGACCGAGATCGCCTGGGTGGGACGGCGGGCATGGTCGTACGTGACCGAGCTGCACCACAACAGCGAGCACGAGCGCACCGATCTGGTCTTCGACGGACTCGACACCGCCGCCGAGGTCGTCCTCGCCGACGAGAGTCTCGGCACCACGCGCAACATGCACCGGGTTCACCGCTTCGACGTCACAGGGCGTACCGGACAACTCGAAGTGCGATTCGATTCGGCCTACGACGAGGCGGACCGCGTCCGCGCCCTGACCGCGGAGCGCCCGAATGCCTACCCGGAGCCCTTCCAGTACATCCGAAAGATGGCCTGCAGTTTCGGATGGGACTGGGGCCCCACCGTCGTGACCGCCGGCATGTGGCGGCCGGTACGCCTTGAACACTGGTCCACCGCTCGCCTCGCCGACGTCCGCCCCCTCGTCTCGGTCGACGGCTCCACCGGCCGCGTCGAACTCCGGGTGCGCACGGAACGCACCGCGAACGGCGCCGGCCGACGACTGACGCTGCGCGCCTCCGTCGCCGGTGCCGGTGCAGGCATCGAGGCGGAGATCGCCTTCGAGGGCGACGAAGCAGTGCTGGGCCTGGACGTGGCGGAGCCGGCGCTCTGGTGGCCCCGCGGATACGGCGAACAGCCGCTGTACGACCTCGATGTGACGCTGCTCGACGAGCAGGGTGACCGGCTCGACGCCTGGACGCGCCGCATCGGCTTCCGCACCGTCGAGATCGATCGCTCCTCGGATGCCCAGGGCACCGGGTTCACCTTCGTCGTCAACGGCGTACGGATCTTCGCGCGCGGGGTCAACTGGATCCCCGACGACGTCCTGCCCTCCCGGGTCACGCCCGAGCGCTACCGCGAACGACTGACCCAGGCCGCCGAGGCCAACGTCGACCTGGTCCGGGTCTGGGGCGGGGGCATCTACGAGGACCACGCGTTCTACGACGTGTGCGACGAACTGGGGCTCATGGTCTGGCAGGACTTCCTCTTCGCCTGCGCCGCCTATCCGGAGGAGCAGCCGCTACGCGGAGAGGTTGAGGCAGAGGCCCGTGACAACGTTATCCGCCTGATGCCACACGCGAGTCTGGTGCTGTGGAACGGCAACAACGAGAACCTCTGGGGGTTCCGGGACTGGGACTGGGAGCAGCCGCTGGCCGGCAATTCCTGGGGCGAGGGCTACTACCTCGGCATGCTGCCCCGGATCGTCGCCGAACTCGACCCGACCCGCCCGTACACGGCGGGCAGTCCCTGGTCCGGCTCGTGGGAGCACCATCCCAACGATCCCCGGCACGGCACCCACCACTCGTGGGAAGTGTGGAACCGTCAGGACTACGCCGAGTACCGGGCGGACGTACCCCGCTTCTGCGCGGAGTTCGGCTGGCAGGCTCCCCCCGCCCTCGCGACGCTCCACCGCGCCCTGCCCGGCGAACGACTCGCCCCCGACTCCCCCGGCATGCTGCACCACCAGAAGGCCGAGGGCGGCAACGGCAAACTGGATCGGGGCATCGAGCATCACTTCGGGCTGCCCGAGGGCGACTTCGACCGGTGGCACTATCTGGCCCAGGTCGTCCAGGCGCGCGCCGTCGCCGCAGGAATCGAGCACTGGCGGGCGAGCTGGCCGGTGTGCGCCGGCGCCGTGGTCTGGCAGCTCAACGACTGCTGGCCGGTCAGCTCATGGGCGGCCATCGACGGCGACGGCCGATTCAAGCCGCTCTACCACGAACTGCGGCGGCTCTACGCGGACCGGCTGCTCTCCCTCGTGCCCACCGATGACGGCCCCGTGCTGACCCTCGACAACCAGTCCGGCTCCGCCTGGCGGGCGACGGTCCTCCTGCGCCGACTCGACACGGAGGGATCCGTGCTGCACGAGGCGTCCTTGGACCTGGAGGCGGGCCCGCGATCGGTCACCAGACTGACGGTGCCGAGCCCTCTGCTGCCGGAGGACTCCACCGGGCAATTCCTCGTGGCCGATGCCGACGGACTCCGGGCGGTGCATTTCTCCGTGCTCGACAAGGAGTTCGCCTACCCGGCTCCGCAGTACGACGTGCGCCTCGACGCCCGGTCCGGAGCCGACGCCGTCGATGTCGTCGTCACGGCCCGCACTCTGATCCGCGATCTCCTCCTCCAGCCCGACCGTCTGGCGCCCGACGCCGTGGCGGACCGGGGCTTGATCACGCTGCTCCCCGGCGAGGAGGCACGGATCACCGTAAGAGGCTGGACCGACCCCGACGCTGCCGCCGCACGCGAAGCCCTGTTCAGCGTGGGGGCCTCCTGAGGACGCCCGCCGACCGGGTCAGGAAGGTACCGGGCTGAGCATCCTCTGAACCGGACCGGATTGCCGGCAGTCGACCATCACCGCCCTCCGACATTCCTACGGCACTGTTGGGTAAGCCTCCTGACGTGATCGCAAGGAACGCCACGGTGCTGGTCGACATCCGGAAGGGCGAGTGGTGGACGGGACCGTCCTGCGCATGGTGGACCTCGATCTCGATGTCGTTCGGCACCGTGGCGGAGAAACCCGCATCGAGGACGAGGACGAGTTCGCCGAACACCAGGTCAGCTATGGCTATCCCGAGAGCGTCACCAGCAGGGCCCGACAGACCTGTCGGTGGTTGATGGAGGCGGGCCGTCGCGGGCGTAACGGCGTCGAGCCCTTCTCCGCCGGCGTGAACGTCAAGACAGCCGATGCAAGACGCTCGTCCAGGTCACCCCGGACCCCGGGACGTATGTCGTTCCCGAAATCGTCTCGTCGGCCCCCGCGGGCGGCAGGGAAGCGGTTTCGGATGATTCATGACTGTGCTGTTCGGGTGGGGTCAGGGCGTACCGGTGTGGTGTCGAAGTGGCACAACGGGCGGCTACGGGAGGCTGGCGCTCCGGAAGCAGGCAGGAGAGAGCGTGTGAGTGGGCACAGCCGTCGAGGTGTCCGGAGCCCCGTGGTCGTGGGCGGGAGTCGGATGACCGGCGATGCCGGTGTGCTGGGGACCGCGCTTGCCGTGGTGCTGGCGTTCTCGCTGGCGCAGGGATCTTGGGAGTGGTTCTCCACCTATCTCGGTGTGACGCTGCTCGCGGTGGTCCTGTCCTTTGGCCATGTACCGGTGTGGACGCCGGACCGACGGGCTGCATACGGGTGGAGTCTGGCGGCGTTCTCGCTCGTGGTGGGTCTGTGCGTGGCACTGACGTTGGCGCCGGCGCTACAGCGCTGGGACTGGCTGTTTCCGATGCCGGGCACCCGGCACGAGTGCGTGGAGTCGGGCCGGTACGAGAGTCTCAGAACACAGGCCGCTCTTGGGAACCTGGCCGGTCGTGACAGTGACGCGCTGGCCCACACGCAGCTGATGCAGAGCCGCCAGGCCGTGGCCGACTGCCTCGCGTCGACGACGACACGTTGGCTGCCGGTGTACGCGTTGGGAACGGCTCTGTTGGTGGGTGCGGGTTCGTGGTCATGGGAGCGGGCACGGGTCCGGAAGGCGGCGGTCGGTTCCGATTGAACCGGCGCCGACCCCGGCCCGCTGCTCTTCGCCCCGGTCACAGTCGCTGTCACGATGTCGGTGACTGTCGGGCTGCTGTCCGTCCGACCCAGTGCCCGGTCCCGCTCGGTCCTGCTCGGTCACGAACCGGTGCCGCCGTGCTCGGCCGGCAGGAGCCCTGTGCCCGGGACGAGGGCAGTCGCACGCACTTCGGGATGAGCCCGTAGCCACTCAACGAGCGGAAGGACATCATTCGCGGGCGCGTAGAGGCGGAGCAGTGTTTCGTTGTCCTCGCGGCGCGGCCTCCCCGCCACGCGGTAGGCACCCATCTGCCGGGCGAGCCGCAGGTGGGGCCCGTTGGTCACCTGAACACCGACCACGTCGGACCAGGGCACCTCCACTGTTCCGAGCCAGTTCGAACGCACCACGTCCGGCGTCAGCTCGACTGCCGGCTTCCGTGGTCGGGCCACGGCCCGCGCGCCGGCCACTCCGAATCCGGCAGCGATCAGCAGGACCAGGCCACCGGCGAGCACGACGGCCGGGCGGTAGGCCGCTGTCGCACCGAAGCGGCCGGCGAGCTCAATGTGTTCCTGACCCCACTGGGCCACCGCGCTGACGCAGGCGATGACGCCGGCAACCGCCAGCAACACCAGGAGCACGATCAACAAGGCGGCCCGGCGGCGGCTCTGCCGGAGATCGGCGGAATCCTGCGGCGCATAGGCGAAACCCGACTGCCTCGCCCGCCACCGGCTCGACAGTGGTGGAGGATGCGGGACTTCAGTCATGTCCGGAGTCTACTGTTCCGGCCGACCTGTACCGCAATCATGTTCGACCTGGCAGGGTCATGAGCCGCCGGAGTCCCAGGGGACGCCGGGGACGAGCGCCGGGGACGTGCACCGGGGGGCTGTATCGCAGGGCGGCGCCTCCTCGTTGCCATGCGTGCAGCCTTGTAGGGGTTGGCCACAGAGGTCGCGGCTCGTGTCAGGATGTGCGGCATGTCTGATCGCGCACGGAGCTTCGGAGTGATGGCGGAAGCCTACGAGCGGTTCCGGCCGGGGTATCCCGTGGAACTTTTCGATGTGGTGATGGCGTACGCGGGTCATCCGGTCCGGTCTGCCCTTGAGATCGGCGCCGGGACGGGCAAGGCCACCCGTCTGTTCGCGCGACAGGGGATCACGGTCACCGCGACCGAGCCTGACGGGGCCATGCTCGACGAGCTGCGCAAGCACGTTCCGGCGAGCGTCAGGACGGTGCGGGCCGCTTTCGAGGATGTGCGGCCGGGTGAGAAGTACGGGCTGGTCTATGCGGCAGCAGCGCTGCACTGGACGGCCCCGGAGGGTCGATGGACCCGCATGGCCGCGCTGCTGGAGCCGGGTGGTGTGTTCGCCTCGTTCGGGGGGCCGATCCAGCTGGCCGACCCCGCGGTGGAGAAGGTGGTGCGCGCAGCACGAGCACCGTTTCTGGAGAGTGACGAGATCCCGTCCCCGGACGGGACACCTCCGGAGTGTGACATGCAGTGGCCGGGTACGGAGCTCCAGTGGTCCGAGTGGTTCACCGACGTTCAACAGTGCGTGGTCGAAAGACGTTTGACGATGAGTGCTCGCGAATACATCGGCCAGCTCTCGACCATCTCTGCCTATCTCGTCCTGCCGGCCTTCGAGCGGGAGCAGGTGTTCAGCCAGATCATGCAGGTTCTGCCTCGGACAGTCGAGATCGCCGCCGACGTCACTGTCCATCTCGCCCGTGGACACCACGAGCAGTAGTGCCTCGGCAGTCGGACCGCTGCCTCTGCGAACGGTCGTCCTGCCCGTTTGCCGCTACGAGTTGGGCGGCAGGAGTTCGCGGGTAAGAGTGAAGGCTGTCGTGGCGGTGGACAGGAGTGCGTTGATCCTCGCGAGGATGCGGGTTGTTCGGTCGGCGTCCTGCGAGTCGACGGCTGCGGCCAGGTCGTCGGCGTACTCCCGGGCCCGTACCCCCTCATCGGACGTTGCGGTGGCTGCGTCCGTACGCAGGGCGTCGATCAGCTGCTGGTGGGGGATGTCGGACGCGTTCGCCCGGTTGCCGTAGCCGCCGTGTGCCACGGCGTGCGCGCTGTTGACGTTCGCCACGACGAAGCCGCCCGTTGTGGAAGAGATGTGCACCCCTTCGCCTCCTGTCCAGATGAACTTGCGCTCGTACTCGGACCAGCCCTTGCGCGTGACGCTGTACCCGCCGAACCTCCATCCCTTGATCTTGATCATTTTGTGCTTGATCGGCTCGGCCAGGATGCGCATGGCGTCTGCCCGATTCCACCCTCGCTCGGCAAAGTAGTCCGTCATCGTGACCTGCGGGCCCGGGCTCGCGGACCGTCGACAGATCTCACGGAATGCCTGCCCCTGACACATCTCCAACTGGCTCGGGGCGAGCGACGGCTCCGGCAACCTCCATCGGTGTACGGCGCCGCGGATCCCCACGAAAATCCGGTAGATCAACCAGCAGAACAAGGCGATCACCACACCTTGCACGAGCGGCAGCTCGGAAGCCATTCACCCTCCCCCGCCATTCCCAAGTGAGTGAATAATACGAGGAGTTGGGGAGCCAGGTAAGCGGTTCGCCAGTAACGAAATGGCCGAACGTGACCGGCTCACCGGCCCGCAATCGGACGGCTGGAACTCGCTGCGCGGACTCGGTCCGGCCCGATCCGGACCGGTCCGATCCGATCTGGCCCGACCCGGACCGGTCCTCCCGACAGGAGCACCGGGACCCCGTCGCGTGGGCTACTGGCGGAGGTATTTCAGGAAGGCCACGGCATCGACTGCGGGTGCTCGGTCACGCAGCAGTGCGGCGAGCCGGTCGTGATAGGCGGGCGGCCGACTTTCGTCGTCGTCCTCGTCTCCGCCGGGACCGTTGAGGTACTCGACGACGTAGGACTCGGTGAAGCAGGCCAGCAGCATGACGAAGTCAGCCGGCGTGGGCGCAACCCAGAACGGCCTCCAGGAGCCCGTGCCATGAACTGCGATGCCGACTCGTGTGCCCGGCACCGCGGTGTCGGCGATGAACGGATCTCCTGAGTGGTCGGCGATCACCACCCACTCGTCCGGCCGCTCGTTCAGTCGGTGCCCCTGGTTGCTGTGCCGGCGGTAGCCGGGCTGATAGGAGACCAGATCCCGGGCAGGGGTGAGCGCGATCGATCCGAGTGGAGCTGGGACATTGACCGTGCCGAGCGGTCCGCAAGTCCCGTAGAAGCTCAGCAGTTCCGCCGGAAGTGGCAGGTTCCGAGCCACCGTCTGGAGATCGGCGGCCGGGCAACGCCCGAACCCTGCATCGACGTCGGCACGATGCAGCGCCTCGGACAGCACGGCGATCGCCGGCCCGATCGCCACTTCATGGTTCGGCATGCTGTGGAGCATATGACCTTGGTGAGCCCATCCGGCCGGCACATCGTGATGGCCGGACCACGGAGTTCAGCCGGACTCCGGCCGCGCGGCGGAGGCCGCCGCAGCGGCGATGGCCAGCGCGTCGCGTGCAGGGTGGTCGAGAAGGTCCTGAAGGTCCGTGTTGGTGGTGCCGAGGAAACCATGGCGGACACTCGTGGCGATCGAGGAAAGCATGGGCGGCTGGAACGGCAGGAGCCCAGGGGTGTCCAGGAGCCTGCGCCGGTATTCCGCCAACCCGATGGTGCGGTGGCCCGTTCCCAGGTGACCGGCAACGGACGCCGCCGTGATCGGCACGCCGACAAGGTCGTAGACGCGTCCGGTGTGACGCTCCGGATCGACTGCGACGATCGCCGCCACATCGGCCAGGTCCGCACGGGCCACTGCTGCCAGCGCGCCCGCGCCGAACGCGGACTCCAGCGTATCGCCGTCCCACGTCATCAGGGCGCCGAAGAGTTCGGCGTACAGGCCGTTGCGCAGGATTGTCCAGCTCAGGCCGCTGTCCGTGACGAGCTGTTCGGTTGCACGGTGGGCGAGCGCGAAGCCGAGGTGGTCACCGGCACCGGTCAGGCTCGTGTAGATGATGTGCTGGATGCCGTCGCGGACGGCAGCTTCGACAACTGCCGCGTGCCGCCGGACCACCTGGTCGTCCTCCGCGTAGCCCGCGGAGACCAGCACGACGGTGGTGACACCGGCCAGGTCGAGGCTGGACGGGTTGTCGAAGTCCAGCAGCCGCATCGCGTCGCCGGGCGTTCGGCTGCCGCCTGTCGCGTCCGCCTTGCGGGCGTGCAGAGCGGCGAGAGTGAGTGCGCCGAGATGTCCGTTCGCTCCGGTCACCAAGATCATGGGTCGCCGTCTCCTTCGTGGTTCTCTTCAGTAACTACGATGGGATCCTGACCCGTCCGCCCACCGGCCACAAGAAGGCAGTTCGATGTCACCCACGCACACCGGAGTAACCCCCGAGCCTGCTGAGCTCGACCCCTGCGGGCGGAAGGACCACCCCGACTGCGGCATCCGGGATGTGCTGGACCGGGTCGGCGACAAGTGGTCGGTCCTCGTGATCGTGGAGCTCGCCGGCGGGCCGCGCCGTTTCCGGGAACTGCAGCGTGCGATCGAGGGCATCTCTCAGCGCATGCTCACGCTCACCGTGCGCAGGCTGGAGCGCGACGGGCTCGTCCTCCGCACGGTGTATCCCACCGTTCCGTCCCAGGTCGACTACCGCCTCACCGAAACCGGCGCAAGCCTGACCCACCTCGTCAAGGCGCTCGCCGAGTGGTCCTTGGCGCACCGAGCAGGCATCGCCGAAGCCCGACACGACTACGACCAGAAGCACCCCGGCCACGATGTGCGTTGACCGGACCGTCCTGGTCCACGCACGACGCCATCCCACCATCAGCCAATGCGCGCCACCGACACCGGCGGCATGGATCGCTGTTCGCCAATCGCAGCCGCGTCAGGCGGTTCGTTGTCGGAGGCAACTTGCCGTTGGGCAATGACCGCTGGGAAGGATCACGGGTGAGCAGGCCGTGCTAGGACTCGACTTCGCGCGGCGCACAACCCTTGGAGATCATCAGCGTCGCCGCCCCGGCAGCACGCGCCAGACCGGGCAGAGAATTGGACCGCGGGGAAGCCGGACTCAAAGGCTCAGCACGATGGCAGCTCCGATGCCGCCTACAAACAGCGCGAAGGCGGCCTCTGGCCAGCCACCCCGCCCCCAGCGGAATGGTCTGTCGAGGGCGAACCGCCCGGGCCCGATGGCGGCGATGGCCAGGGCCACCACCGCGATGCACACATTGAACTCGACGCCGCCTTGCGTTTCCCATAGGCCGTGTGCCGCCGTTACGGTCGCCATGGCATTGATCATCACACCGATCAGGGCAGCCGAAGCCAATGGCGTGAAAAGCCCCAGGGCCAGCCCCAGGCCGCCCAGAAACTCCGAACCACCGCCTATGGCGGCATAGAGCGTTCCTGGGCGGTACCCCAGGGCGGCGAAGCCCTTGCCTGTTGCGTCGAGACCTTCACCACCGAGTATTCCGAAGAGTTTCTGGGATCCGTGCCCGGCCATGAGGAGACCGAAGGTGATCCTGACAAGGAGCAGACCGCAGTCACCGGCGGATACCGCGGTCTTTCCCTGAACGCGGGCCGCCGGCTGGGGCGGGGCACGCAATTTCTCATCGATGAACTTCATTGGATTCTCCAAAATCGCATTGCCTCTCCATCCTTACCCCTCCCCCAGCCGGTATCGAGCCCGGAGCGGTGGAGTGCGCGCGGTATCAGCAGGTACGACGAGGCGTGACCTCCACTGATGCGGGTCCCGGGTGTTCTGCGCCGGAACTCCTACCAGCACGTCCGGCAACGCTGGGAGACAGGCGGCCGGAGCGGGCGCGGCCCGGGCATGGGACATGGGACTCCGGGTTGTTCACGGCCTGGTCCCGGCGGCCGGTGTACGGTCTGCGGCATGACAGCCGAAGATTCGAAGGCCCCCGAACCCCGGGTGCAGCTGGTCATTGGCATCGTCCGCCAGGGCAACGAGATCCTGCTCGTGCGAGAGAGTCTCGGCACTGACGGCGAGATGCTCTGGTCCCTCCCCGGTGGCGGGGTCGAGGACGGCGAGCTCATGCACGAAGCTCTCCGGCGCGAACTGCGGGAGGAGACCGGGCTGCTGGTGGGCGACCCGGTGCGGACCGCGTTCCTCATGCACATCGACTCCGAACAGCACCCGTCGGCGTTGGCCGTTGCCTTCGAGATCGAAGAGTGGTGCGGGGACGTTGCGCCGGAGGACGACGACATCGCACAGGCTGCCTTCTTCCCCCTGCCTGATGCCCTGAAGCTGCTCGGCGAACTGGACAGTGCAACGCAGCGGGAGCCCATCGTCGGCTATCTGACCGGGGCCATCGCGCCGGGGACCACCTGGCTGTACCGCAACCGGGGCAAGGAGGAGACGCTCGTCGCCCGCTGGTGACGCCGGACAGTGGCCACCACATGAAGATCACGATCTACGGCTGGAGTACCGACAGCGGGATGACAACGGCGGCTCGGACCACGTCATGGGCCAGTCCGTGGAACCGATGCCATACACATACTCACGACGGACGAACTGTTTCGACGGATTCGACAGGTCCGGCAGATCCGCGAGGTCCGACAGGAGTGGACCGGTTTCCGGCGTCCGGGTCGGCTGATCGCGATGGCTGCTGCGGCTCACCCCTTCCTCCGGCTTCGCGGCCCGGCAGAGCCTCGTCGAATACCCGCAGGTCGTCGCCCACTACGCGCCCACCACCGGATTGCAGGCCTCGACGCCCTTGGTAGGGTCCACGGATGCGTTTCGACTGGGCCGGTCTTCAAGCGGCGATACGGGACCAGGTCGTCGGCTTCGTCCGACGCATGTGCGCCGAGCATCCTGACGAGCACATCTACGGCGCGGCTGTCCATGAGTTCTACGCCGAGTCCGGCGGCACCATCGCCTGGACGCTCGTCGGTGTGGCGAGCGAGGAGAGACTCGCAGCCGCCGCGCCGGACGCACTCGATGCTCAGGCCCTGCGGTGGAGCCCGGCGGACTGGCCATGGCAACTCGACCCGGGAGCGGCCGAGGAGGAGTGGGCCTCCCGGCTGGAGACAGCCGCGACGGCAGGGGACGGCCGGCACTGGGACACGGTCCACGAGCGCTACCTCCGTACCGCTGCCAAGGCCTGCACAGCAGCGAGGAAGCAGCTGGTGGCCGACGGGATCGTGGGCGGGGACTTCGTCGTCGTCGCGATGGACGAGGCGTGGGAGCTCATTCCGTTGAGTCTGACCCGGGCGCAGGTACGCAAGCACTTCCCCGAACTGGACGCCGAGCAGCGAGAGGCGGACCGACTGGCCGCGCTGCCTCCGGAGCAGCAGGTGGCCGAGCTCGTCGCGATCGTCGGGTCGCACTCGTCGCCGTTGCCCTCCGAACGGGCCATCCAGTGGCTTCGGGCGCTCGGTGGGCTCACCGTCCCCGCCGCGCTGGCGTGTCTGGACAGTTCTCCCGACAAGTGGCTCTGGGCGAAGCTCCTGGCCGACATCGGCATCACGTCGGCCGAGGTGTCCGATGCACTGGAACGAACCATGACGAACAAGCACCTCGACGAGCCGGACCGGTCCTGGGCCGCGGCAGCGCTCTCGCGTCTGGGCCGGATGGATCTGGTGGTGAAGCGGCTCGACAGTATTCCGCCGGGGGTGGCAGTACAAGGCTTCGCCGCACCCTATACATCGTTCCGCGACCACGGCGCCCACGGTCCCCTCGACTACGCGCCGCTGGAGAACGCACTGGCAGTGTGCCCCGACCGTCGTCCCGACGTGTCCGAGCAGCTCGCCCCGGGGAGGGGGCTCTGCTCGATCGGCCCGGACGAGGCCGGGACAGCGCTCGCGGCACTGGCCTCGGCGCTGCCCGTCGTACGGCGCCACGCGCTCCTCGTACTGTCCGGCGCACCGCTCAACGCGGAGCAGCGTCACCGCTACACCGCGCGGCTGAAGCACCTGAGCCAGGACGACCCGGATCCGCAGGTACGCGAGGCCGCCGCCATGCTCGGCGGGTGAACGGAATCGGGCTGTTGCCTGTTGCGGTGCGCGGCACGGGCTCTGCTCGGCGGCTGGGGAGCCGGCTGCGCGAACTGTCCGCGGACGGTCTCACGGTGGGCGCCCATGGCCTGCGGCACCTGAACGCAGCCGAGCGGGTGGCCGAGGTGGGCTCGGACGCCTACCTGTGTGACGAGGTCGCCCCCTGTGCGGCTGGACTGCGTGCGGAGGGGTTCGACCCGCGTACCTTCGCCTATCCGTGCTCCGCCCGTTCGGAGTCCTCGGATGCGCTGCTCACCGAAGTCTCCACCCGGCTTCGTGGCAGCGTCAGCGTCCCGGAGGGCCGAGAGCTTGCCGGTATCGACGATTTCTTCGTGCCCGTCGCCGAACTGCCCGAACGCCGCATCCTGATCGGTGCCGGCGCGGACAACGGCGCCCAGCACCAGCCCCGTGGCCATTCCGATGCCATGCTGCTCGGAGGGCTGCGTCGAGCGGTGGAGCGCGGCAAGGTGTCAATCCTCATCGCCCATGCGATCGCCGACACCCACGAACACGACTACATCGCCCCGGCCCGGATCGAGTGGCTGCTCACTCGGGCCGCCGAACTGGGTCTGCGCTGCCTCGGCTTCGACGATCTGCCGGAGGCTGGATCCCTCACCGCTGCATGAAGGTGCCGTTCTCCCGGTACAGGCCGAGGCATTCGTGGACCGGGGCGAGGTCCGTTCGGTCTCGTGTGCGGCATCATCTGCCTCTGCCGACCACCTGCCAAGGCGCAAGTGGCTCCAAGTCCCTCAGGTATTTCAGTACTTGGGCATTCCGACTCCCGTCGGGACCCGTCCGCCGAGGCCCGCCCAGGTTCATCGTGTGGCCCTCGTGCGCCGAGTCGACTCCATCGGGACACTTCCCGCCCAGCAGCATTCGCGTCTCGTCCCAAAGCGATCAGTCAGTGCCTCAGCGGAGCCGGACACCGGACCTGGCGGCCGTCCGCAGAGCGAGAACCCAACTGGTCCCCGATCAGCGTCTGCCTGCTCGGGACAGTGCGGCCTCGGCCTGTGCAGCCAGGGTTCCGACCAGGTCGGCCGCGGACGGCAGGTCGTTGATGAGGTCGATGGCCTCGCTGGCCCACTGGGGCAGTGCGGGGATCTCGCCTCGTACCACGGCGTCCTGGTATGCCTGTTGGGAATGAGGGGCAGCTGCGAGCTCGTCCTCCCGGCCCCACCAGCCATCGAGGTAGGGGTGGCCAAGGGTGCGTGCGGTGTACTTCGTCGGCCACCGCGAGCTGCGGGCGATGTCCAGCAAGCTGTTGCGCTCGGTGTCCTCTCCACGCCCCGCAACGATCGCCCGGGCGGTCTCGGGAGCGAGCAGCGCCTCGGGCGTGGCATGGAAGCGGGTGCCGACCAGTGCTCCCTCAGCCCCCAGCGCCAGGGCGGCCGCCACACCGCGCCCGTCCGCGATTCCGCCGGCCGCCAGCACCGGGGTCGGCGTGGCCAGGTCCACCACGACGGGGACGAACGGCAGCGTGGACCGTCCGTGCCGGGCCCCGTGTCCGCCGGATTCGGTGCCTTGCGCCACGATCACATCGGCGCCCAGTTCCACCGCCCTCCGAGCCTCCTCCAGATCGGTGACCTGGATGATCAGCACCGCGCCCGCGCTGCGGATGTGCTCCACGAACGGGCCGGGGTCGCCGAAGGACAACATCATCGCGGTCGGACCGTGTTCCAGCGCCCGCGCGACGACAGCGACGTCGACCGCCCACGACAGAAAGCCGATGCCCCAGGGCTTCCCGGCTGCCTCATCGACCAGGACGGGCAGCTCCCTGGCCAGCCAGTCCTCGTCCCCGCCTCCGCCCCCCAGCAGTCCGAGCCCGCCGCCGCGCGAGACCGTCCCCGCCAGTGCTCCACCGGCCGAACCACCCATCGGGGCCAGGGCAATCGGATACTCCACACCGGATATTTCCGTGAATGCCGTCGACAATCCCATGCCCTCCATCCTTGCCCCACCGTCCTGCCCGTCGCAGCGAAACCGGCGATCGCATGCAGCGCGCCGAACAGGCCGGTGCAGAGGCATGGTGGCGTCCTGGCGAGCAGCGGCCCGCTTCTGGCCCTCGGGCGGATCAGGCGGCTCCAGCCGGACCGGCAAGTTCCACGAGGTGCCGGGCTGTGCCGGCAGGGTCGACGATCTGATGGAGGTGTGCGCCGGGCAGGTGTGCCACGCGCCAGCCGCGTTCGTGTGCCTCGGCGGAGCAGTCCTCGTACGGCGGGCCGAACAGCAAGTAGGAGCAGGGGTGGTCGTCCCAGCCCTCGGGGACCGGGATGCGCTGCTCGTAGTAGGACAGCGGCAGGCTCGGCTGCTCCTCGACGACCGTTTGCCGCACTGTCGGATCGGAGAACATGGGTGCGACGTCCGCCTCGTCCCACCAGTCCGTCCAGCGCGGCAGCCTGCCGTTCACCGCCATCGGGCGGAGGAACTCCTGAAATTCGGGAGAGGCGACAGGTGTCGGCCCGATCCGGGCCGGCAGCGCGGCATCGACGAAGATCGATCCGGCCACCGGATGATCCAGGCCGGCACGGATCGCCGGGAGGAACAAGCCGGCGTTGCTGTGAGCGACCAACGTCACTGGGTTGCCGACCGGGACCTGCCGCAGGTCATCGCGGACGGCATCGGCGACACGGGGCCAGAAGGGCGGAGCACCGCCGCCGATGTGCAGCAGGGACGGCACCCGTACCGTGTATCCCGCGGCCGTGAGATGTTCGGCCACGGGTTGCCAGGTCGAGGGGCCTACGGACGGACTGTGGACGAGAACGAAGATGGGCTGCATATGACGATCCTGTCGCCTGTCCACCGGGGACGCGACAGCGTCAGCCGATAGCGGAACGGGGGCTTCGCAGCGGGCCGGAGACCATGTCGTATGTGACCGCGGCGGTCAGTCGGTGAGCGAGTTCGACCGCGAGGCGGACGGTCGAGAGCACCACGCCACCTGTGGCGATCCCGGCGAGCACCAGGCGAATAACCGGGATGCCGGTTTCCCGGGCCGCTGTGGGTGCTCAGGCAGCGAGTGAGTGCAGGCGTCGGTCGAGGACCGTGACCAGCAGGTACAGCACACCTGCACCGGCCATCACCCAGGCCAGCTCGTGCATGCCACCGGTGTCGGCGTGTTGGCCGAAGGCGAGCGCCGACGCAGCGGATGCGACCATCGAGCCCATGTAGGAGAAGGTGCGCAACAGCCCGGAAGAAGCTGCTATGCGCTCCGGATCGGCCTGTCGGTACAACGAGTTCTGCAATGCGAGGCTGTTGAGCCCCTGCGGCACACCGAAGACCAGCGCGACGACCAGCAGCATCCAGATCGGACTGCTCGCGTTCAGACACAGCATCAGCACACACGCGACGATCTGGCCGACGGCGCCGATGACGAGCCGGCCCCAAACGGCGTTGCGTCGACCGGTGAACGCCGAGACGGCGATGGCCAGCAGGAACATCGGCAGCTGCACGAGTCCCGCCTGGGAGGCCGAGAGTCCGCGGCCCTCCTCCACCCACTGAGTGAAGCCGTAGAGGAAGGCGTAGGAGACGACGTACGCGACCAGGGCTCGCCCATAGGTGGCGAGCAGGGGTGCGTTGCCGCCGAGGACTCGCAGGTCGATGAAGGGTTCGGGGGCCCGCAGCTCACGCCGGGCGAACAGGATGGCCGCCGCGGCTGCAATGGCGGGGAGGTACAGCGTCCGCACGCTCAGGTTCATGAGGAACAGCAGCAGGGTGACGAGCATCGCTGCGAACAGGCCGATGCCGGGGAGGTCGAGACGCGTCGCGATGCGTCCGTGGCCGCCGGGGCCTTCCGGACCACCGGGCTGGACGTGCGGGGACTTCGGCAGCCGTAGCGCGCCGAGAACCAGCGCGGCCGCGGCGAGCGGGATGTTCAGCGCGAAGGTGGTGCGCCAGCCGCCCACGCCGATCAGCAGGCCGCCGAGCGTGGGGCCGATGACGGCGATGGTCTGGTTGGAGACGGCGAGCGCGGTGAGTACTCCGCCGGGGTTGTCGTTTCCGGTACGGTCCGCCTCGCGGCGCAGCAGTGACATTGCGGCCGGATACCCGACGTAGGTGCCGAAGCCGAGCACCACCCGGGCGCCGATGAGGACGCCCAGGTTGGGGGCGAACATTCCGATGATGCCTGCGGCGCCTACGAGTGCGGTGCCGATCAGGAAGAGTCGGCGCGGCCCGAAGAGGTCGATGAGGCGACCGACGACGGGCTGCCCTATCGCGGTGGCGAGGTACAGCGCCGAGACGAGCCAGGCGGTCTCCGCGGGCGGGGCGCCGAACGCGGCGCCGATGGGGACGAGTGCGACAGCGATGATCGTCGAGTTGATCGGGTTGAGGACCGACCCGAGGATCATCGGTGGTATCAGGCGACGATCGAAGCGGTTGCCCGGGGCGCTCCGCCCGCTGCCGCCCTTGCGGGGCGTCGCGTCGGGGGGAATGAGGGGCTTTTCCTCGCTCATGGTTCGAAGCTCATGTTTCGATGCTCATGGTTCGATCAGTCTTTCCAGCACGGCCATCGCCTGCACGACCGTCTGCCGCTCACTCTCCGTACAGTGCTCTTCCAGGGCACGGGTCAGCCAGGCGTGACGGGCCTCCCGGTCCCCCTCGGCGCGTTCACGGCCGGAGTCGGTGAGAGTGACGCGCTGCTTGCGGCCGTCCTAGGGATCGGCGTGACGCTCCACTAGCCCGAGACGGGAGAGCGACCCGATCGTGGTGGCCATGGACTGCGGCCGCACACCCTCCAGAGCCGCGAGGTCACTTGCCGTGGCGGGCCCGCTCTTGGAGAGCCGGGCGAGGACGGAGGCCTGGGAGAGAGTGATGTCCGCGGTGTCGTTCACGCTCCGGATGCGACGGCGCAGGCGCCCGACGGTTACGAGGACGGCGCCTGCGGCACGGACCGCGGAGGCGGACACGGGCGCGGAGGCGGAAGCGCTCTCGGTCTTCTTGGCCATGTTTTCACCGTAAGACCCTCAGTCATGGCTATCCAGTTCAGCTGTTCAGTTTGAGCTGCACAGCATCTACCGACGAAAGACAGGATGGTCATCCCGCCACACACGGCAGGACTTCGATGCAACCCCATGCCACGCTCCGCGTGTTGGGATGGCACGGCACCTCCATCTGCAACACATCGGCGCTCAGGACGAAAGCCGGTTGCCACGCATAGGATCGATCACGCCAGTGAGCCCGCTGATGTCGTGTTCGGGCATTGAGGAGTCGTTCATGGACCATCCGGACCCGCGGCACACCGCACGCCTGGCCGCATACGGATCTGTCTCCACCCACCTGTCGTTGCTGAGCGACCGTCGACTCGGCGAAGTCGTGGCCTCGGCCACCCCTCTCGGGTCCGGCATCGGCGGCAGGTCCGCGGAGCTCGATCTCTGCGGAACCCGAGTCTTCGTCAAGCGAGTCCCGCTGACGGACATCGAATTGCGGCCGGAGAACGTACGGTCGACGGCGAACGTCTTCGGGTTGCCAACGTTCTACCAGTACGGGGCGGGCTCATCCGGGTTCGGCGCATGGCGTGAGCTGGCCGTGCACACGATGACCACCGGCTGGGCCATCGGCAGCGAGTACGAAGGCTTTCCGCTGATGTACCACTGGCGGGTCCTGCCGGACTCCCCTCCCCGGGCATTCGCCGACGAATTCGGCGGCATCGACGGTGCGGTGGCCCACTGGGAGGGCTCGTCGGCCGTGCGTGACCGGCTGGAGGCCATCGGTCGCTCCTCGTCCAGCCTTGTGATCTTCCTGGAACACGTGCCACAGACTCTCGGCACGTGGCTCAGGGACCACAGAGCGGCCACGGCAGACAGTCCGCACGACGTGGGGTACGCGTGGGCGGAGGAAGCTCTGATACGTGGGGCCGACTTCATGAGCTCCCGCGGGCTCGTCCACTTCGACGCCCACTTCAACAACGTCCTGACCGACGGCCGGATCATCTACTTCGCGGACTTCGGCCTTGCCCTGAGCTCCGAGTTCGAACTCTCGCAGGCCGAGACCGAGTTCCTCTCCGACCACCTCACGTACGACGGCTGCTACATCGGGAACCACCTCATCCGTCACCATCTGCCCGACGATCTGCACGTCGGCACGGAGCACGGGGTGTTTCTGCGCAACTGGATCGAGGGTGAAAGATCCGAAAAGGTCCCACCCGCCATTGCCACGGTCATCAACCGGCATGCTCGGACAGCCTCTGTTCTGGACGAGTTCCACCGTCGGCTGCTCTCCGAGAGCAAACTGACCCCGTACCCGGTCGCCGACATCGAGCGGGCACAGCAGCAGGGCGACTGTTCAACCGACTAATGGGCCGGGAACGCAACACCGCCCACGCCGATCCGTCGCTGGCCAGTCGGATCAGCGAACGCACCGACTGGTGAACGACTCGGCCGCGGGCGACGGTGAGAAGTGGCCGCAGCGCGTTCCGGGGCCCCTTCGGAGGGCCGGCAGGGCCACCGGTCGGCAGGACGGTGTCCGCACCATCCGCCCTATTCACCGGTCCTGGGCCGGTGAATACGCCGGCTTTCCGCCCGGCGGCTCCTGGTCACCGGCTCCGCGCTCCGGGCCGTACAGCTGGGGGCGGTCCCGCTCGCGCACGTGACGGGGGTGCTCACGCCGTCCGTGTACGTCGGGCTCTTGGGCACCTCCTCGCTGCTTCACGCCTGGGGCAGGCGGGAAAGCACGCCCTCTTCGTTCCCTTGCTCTCCGACGGTCAGCGCCTGGCGGCCAACAGCACGCTCAGCACCAGTCTGTGGAGCGCAACCATCGCGGGCCCTGCGTCGTCAGCCGGAACTCTTCGGCCTGCTCCTCCTCCTGACCTGGGTGTTCGACCTCGCCTGGGCGCGGCCGGACGGCTTCCCCTGTGGCCGGCCATGCTCGGCATTGCCGCGGGTCACATTCCGAGCTGGTTCGCGGCAGCTTCCACGGTCTGTGCGAGCAGGACGGCGATGGTCATCGGCCCGACGCCACCGGGCACCGGAGTGATCAGACGGGCACGGGTGAGAGCCGTGTCGAAATCCACGTCGCCGGTGTTGCCCGGGTTGTAGCCGGCATCGATCACCACAGCTCCAGGTTTGATGTCCTCACCCCTGATCAACCGTGGCCGCCCCACGGCAGCTACCACAACGTCCGCTTCCTGGACGATCGACGAAAGGTCCGCCGTGCGGGAGTGGCAGTACGTCACTGTGGCGTTCTTGGCGAGCAGAAGCATCCCCACCGGCTTGCCGAGAATCGCGCTTCGCCCCACCACGACAGCGAGCTTGCCGGCGAGTTCGACGTCGTACGCCTCCAGAAGTCGCATGATCCCGCCCGGTGTGCAGGACATGAAGCCCGGCAGGCCGAAGCTCATCGCGGCGAAGGACTGCATCGTGACCCCGTCGACATCCTTCTCCGGGGCGATGGCCTCGAACGCCGCTCGCTCGTCGATGTGCGGGCCGCAAGGATGCTGGAGCAGGATGCCGTGTACTTCCGGATCGTCGGACAGGCCGGCGAGGACGTCGATCAGTTCTGCTGTCGTGGTTTCGGCAGGCAGGCCGATGTGCCGGGACTTGATGCCCGCCTTCGCACACCGCGCCTGCTTCATACGGACATAGGTGACCGAAGCGGGGTCCTCCCCCACCAGCACCGTCGCCAGACAGGGGCTGGTCCCCGTCCGTCGCGTGATGTCCGCCGCATTGGCAGTTGTCTCTTCAATCATGCGTCTGGCGAGGCTGGTGCCATCCATGAGCTGTGCTGTCTGAGTCCGGGACATCGTCGCCCTCCAGGCGTTGCTGACCACTCGCCCAGGCGCACGGCATCGACTCTTCGTCAGACCGCTCCCCGGTGGTACTCCACCTCAGCGCCAGTCACGGTCCAGACACCACTGTAGTAGACGCTGCGCACTGGCACTGGTGAACAGTCTCGGATGGTTGCGGCTCATGAAGGATCGGCCACTCGGCGCTGGAGTCGGCCGAAGGCCGGGTTGGCCTGGTCCGACGTGAGCATCCGGCAGGGTTCCCGGAGGGCGCGGCCGCTCATCGGCAGCTGAAGGGCGCGGAGGCTTCGAAGCATGATTCCAGTGGTGCACGCGGCGTCGTCCTGTGTGACTTCTGCGGAAGCGTCGTTTCGCGGAGATCGAAGACCTGTCGGAACTTGTGCGCACGCTCGAAGCCCTCTTCGAGACTGATCCCGAGCGCGCCTCGGGGGCGCTCGACGATCCTGCCGAAATGCTCGGCGCGATGCACGAGTGGGAGCATGTCTTCCTCCGGCCCCGCTTCGGCGAGCGGTACGCCGTACCGGACCGGCCCGGTCTCGATCCCCGACGGCTCGACCTGTACATGCTCGCGGTGCGACTGTCGCTGGTGGCCGGTCCCCTGCGGCTTCTCGACAGCGACTTCCCCGACCGCGCGTTCATGCAGGGAGTCGCCGACCGCAACGCGAAGCAGGCGCTGGCACTTCTGCCGTCGGTGTAGCCCGCGGCTGCGCCGAGCGGCGCGGAGCCGTCGCCTGTTCCTCGACGCAGCCGACGCGAACGGGAGGGCCAAGGGCGGGGAACGGGGAACTGTTGCCGGTCGAACTCCAGCACTCCGCAGGGCGTTTACTGTCCGGCTCGCGCGGCGGGCCCGGGTGGTTGGAGTTCGGCGCGTCGTAGCGCGGGAACAGCCAGGCCGAGCGCGGCGGCAAGCAGACAGATGGCGCCGCATCCAGCGAAGAACGCACCCGCGCCCCACAGGGACACCGTCACACCGACGGCCGGGAAGAGTGCGGGGGCGAGCCCCAAGGTACACAGGGTTGTGACCGAGGTGACCCGGCCAAGGTATCGGGGGTCGGCCTCCGTCTGGAGCAGAGCACCCGTCACGACCGTGGTGAAACCGCTCGTCAGGCCGATCAGCGCTCCGAACATCACAGCGACGGGCAATGAGGGCGCCCGCCCCAGAGCAACCGCTCCCACCGAGGTCACGAGCAGCGCCGCGGACATCATCAGCCCTGCGCGCGGGATCCGGGGCGACACGGTGAGCAGCAGCCCCGCGGTCGCTCCTCCGACGCTGAACGCGCTCGCGACCCAGCCCATCCCCGAAGCACCCCAGCCGCGTTCGTCCGCCAGGAGCACCAGGCCGGTGGCGACCGGGCCGCTGAAACACATCTCGCTCAGACCGATCACCATCACCAGGGGTGCGAGCATCCGGTGGCGGCGGACATAGCGCAGACCGTCACCCAACTCACGCCGGGCGGAGGTGCGCCGAGGCACCTCGCTCGGTGTGGCGATCCGTACGCTGAGCAGGACGACGAGCGATACGGCGAAGAGAACCCCCGCGGCCGTGAACGCACCGGCCGCGCCGCCGATCGCCAGCACCGATCCCGCCAGGAGCGGGCCGACGGCGTTGCTCAGCCTGATCGACAGCCCGCGCATCCCCTGGACCCTGGCGAGTTGTTCGGGTGATGTGATGCGTGGTGGAAGGGCACCCACCGCCGGCATGAACACCGCGTCGACCACGCCGAAGACCAGCGCGACCGCGACGAGCAGCCACACACCCGGCGAGGTCGACATGACCGCCACGGCCACGGCGAGGATCAGCGCGCAGCGGGCCGCATCGCTGACCACAGCGACCCGGCGCGGCCCGAACCGGTCGGCCACCACACCCCCGCCGAGCATCAGCACCGCCCGGGGAAGCGCCCCGGCCGCGACCACCATGCCCGCCTGCGAAGGCCCGCCGGACCGGGTGGCAGCCCAGGACAGGGCGAGGAAGTACACGACGTCGCCGGTGACCGAAGCCGTGTACGCGGAGAGCCAGCGCAGGACATTGACGTCCCGGTGAGCAGGCCGTGCGCCGGCGGCTATGCCGTGTGTGCTCACTCGTCGCCGGCCGGTGGCAGGGCCGTACCGGGCACCGGAAACGCCTGCACTTGCAGCACCACGGGGGCGGAGCCTTCAGGCGCCTCGCCCGCTCCGTGGCGGTAGCGTGCGATCACCTCGAAGAGTTCGGACTTCATCCGGTCCGCGTCGCCAGGGGTCAGGTGCAGGAGGAAGTCGCTGTACGAGGTGGCTTCAAGCCACTCCTGAGGGAGCAGGGCCACCTCCTGCGCGGCCCTGCGCAGTCGGTCGGCGGCGGCCACGGCGACTGCCTGTGTGTACGCGCGCCCGGCCTCGCGCTGTTCCACGGGCGCGGTCGCGGGGTCGTGGATGGACTGGCGGTGGACGGACTTCCACCATCGCTCCCGCCCGGTGCCCCTGCCCGGCTCGTCCACGATCAGTCCGCCCGATGCGAGGCGACGCAGGTGGTAGCTCGCCGCGCCGGGGTTGATGCCGAGTTCCTCGGCGATGAGAGTGGCGGTGGAGGGGCCACGCTCACGCAGCAGGGTGAGCACGTTCAGGCGTAATGGGTGAGCGAGTACCCGCAGGGCGGCGGTGTCGAGTTCGACGTCCCGTTCCGAAGACTCGATATCCCGTTCCGAGGACTCGGCGGATTCAGCGGAGGAAGCGGCCATGCGCCGAAGATAGACCTACAACAGTTGTTTCGAAAGAGATGTTGTGAACAATCGCGCAAAGAGCCGAGCCCGCGGTGCGTCGCCTTCGCCCGTCACCCGTCGGCGGGACGGGACTGATTACACGCAAGGGCGGTGCGGCGCGTGACATCGACGTCGAGGATCTTCACGGTGAGGATGTCGCCCACTCGCACGGCGTGCTCGGACCTCTCGACAGGAGTGTCGGCCAACCCTTCGATGTGCACCAGCGCCGCGATACCGTCCTCCCGGTCTTCGATACGTACGAAGAGCCCGAACGGCACGACCTTCGTGACCGGGCCGGTGACCACTTGTCCGATCCGCTGCGTGAGCTGCGGCCACGGGTCCTCCTGCACCGCCCTCAGCGACAGCGGAACCCGCTCCCGGGACATGTCGACGTCGAGTACTTCGGCCGTGATCTCCTGGCCGACGCTGACGATCTCGGTCGGATGGTCGAAGGGACGCCAGGACAGCTCCGGAATATTGATCATCGCGGTGAAGCCGCCGATGTCGACGAAAGTGACACCGAAGTCCGCGATCCACTTCACGGTGCCTGTGACGAGTTGACCGCGCCGCAGGGTCTTCAGGAAGGCCCAGTCCCGGTCGCTGGGCGTCGGCTCGGTCCGCCAGCGGGCGCGGAGTATGCCGTCGCTGTCGGGCAACACTGCGGTGAGGAGCGGGAGCCGCTCGTCACCGGTGATGGGTATGACGGCGGCGGCCCGCGCATCGGTGATGCGACGGGTCACTGCCTCGAACCGGGTCTCGTCGGCAATCGTGCCGGCGATCCGGCCGTTCGCGTCCTCCCAGAGGATCTCCACCGTGCCCTCGTCGGGCAGCGCGGCAACGGCCCCGTCGACCTCGGTCAGCAGGTCCGGCCAGACCGCCAGTTGAGCGCGGGGAGCAAGTTGACCACGCACGGTCTCGATGTTCTCGTACGTGAGGCGGTGCCAGCGCGACGCGTTCCTGACGTAGGTCTCCTCCAGGAGTGTCGCGCGGTGGGAGCTGACCACCCACCGCAGGCGGGCCCAGAAGTCGGCATCGGCCGGACGCTGTACGTGTTGCTGATCGAGGTCGAAGTCGTAGGGCGAGGCGTCCAGGCGCTCCGGGAACAGTCCGAGCGCGCGGGTTCGAGCCAGCGCTGCTTCGCACGGCCGGCTGCTGCCGACGTACAGGTACTGGTCCCACCCGACATGCACCGAGATTCTTCCTTCGACCTCCAGGCGGCACCATGCGCCGTTGTCGCGCAGCATGGCACGGACGATCTCCAGGCCGACTTCGACCGGCACCTGCGCGCCGTCGTGGAATCCGGCGAGGTCGTGTGGGAAGAGGCCCGCCATTCCGTGGCCGTCGACCGCCGGCTCCGGGCCGACGTGGGCGAAGCCGCTGATCTCCGGTTCACGGATGGCCAGTTGGCCGACACCGGTGTCTTCGGCGAAGGCGGCGACGGCCATCAGGTAGGCGGCCTCGACCGGCCCGTGGTCACTGATCTCGGCTTCGGCACCGATGTAGTGGCCGTGCTGATCACGGTCGGCCGGGTCGTATCTGGTGATCCGGTAGACATGGGGCAGCACGTCACTGCCTGCCGGACGTCGAAGGTACTGCTGCATTCCGCTGGTGTTCGGGGAAGTGTGGAGGTACGTGTCCGTGGTTGTCGTGGACCGTGGCGAACCTGTCGGCCTCAAGGGCAACGGGACTGACGGGTCGGCACTCCAGACCGGCCAGGAAGTTCAGGCCTGCCAGGCAGTCCGGACCGTGCAGGCTCTCGCTCCGAGCGGGCAGGCCCTGCCTGAAGGGGCGGCATCCCACGCCGCCGACGCGTTCGCTCATGTCCGCAGCGTACGGGAACGCTCGCCCGGCCTGAAGATCACCGGGCGGGCTCGATTCTCCCACCGTCAGTGTGGTTCGGTCTCCCCTTTCTGCCCCGGATCACGGACAGGTCGATCGTTCGGTACATGACTCATCGGAATCGATGGGGTCTGGGCGGCGGCCTCGGCACTGTGATCACCGGGCAACAGGGTGCTCAGGACTTCCGGCGGCAGGGCAGCGTTCCGCCAGGCCGAGTGCTGGACACCGCAGTCGGCATCGGTCTCGATCATCCGTCCGATTGAACCGGTACGGATACGGAAGGTTCATGGGGCGTCGGCGAGCCCGAGGCCCGCTCGGGACGTCTCAGTCGGCGTCAGCGGTCTCGTCGAAGAAGCGGACGATACGCGGAAGAGCCTGCTCCACCGAGTTGTTGTGGTCGTGGTCACCGACGTCCGTGAGCCGGAAGTCCGCACCGTTGTCCTTCAACTGCTGTGCACAGTATGCGGAGTGGGAGGCGTCGACGTCCTTGTCGCCGCGGGCGTGAAAGAGGCTCACGGGTACGTTCGGCTTCCAGTCACAAGTGGTGTCCAGCGCATGGAGTCGCTGTTTGAGGACACCGCTGGGTGTGCGGATCCTGTCCAGGAAGTCCGAGGTGAACAAGTCCTTGGATGCGGGCGGCAACGCACCGGCGATCTGCTCGGTCGTGTGGTAGCCGTCGAAGAGCTCCTCCACGATCTGGTCGTACGGTGCACGGAAGGCTTCGCTCGGCGAACTGTAGAGGCCGTAGGTCTTGTTCCAGGCAGTCGCGAAGTAGGCGAGGTAGAGGCCTGACTTGTCGATCTTGTCGTCCGCCGCGGCCGCCTCGAAGGCGGACAGATGGAACGGCCCGGCGACCGGGGCGAGCGCTCCGAGCCGGAAGTACTGGTCGGCGCCTTCCTCCTGGAGGGCCCGGCCGACCAGCATGGTCGCGGGCCCGCCTTGCGAGAACCCACTGACCTGGACCTCACGGTCGAGCTCCCGGCCGTTTCGATGAGCGAAGGCGCGTGCCGCCCGCAGCCCGTCGACGGTGGCGGCAACGGTGGCCCGTGGATCGCCGTACGGGTGGAAGCCCTCGCCCGCGCCGAGGCCGACGTAGTCGGGTGCCGACACCGCGCGGCCGGTCGATGCAAGCAGGTAGGCGGCGAGCCGGTCGCTGGAGCCAGGGTTCTCCGACGCGGTGTCCTTGCGGTAGGCGATGGTGCCGTGCAACCAGGCGACGGTCGGCAGATGACGGCCGACGGTCTTGGGCAGCACGAGAAACTGGCTCGCCGTGGTGGGCTCGCCCGCGCTGTTCGTGGTGCGGTAGACGACCTGGTACGCCGTCACTCCGTGGCGTACCAGGTCGGATTCGACCTCTCCTTGCAGTTCCGCGGCTACCTGCTGGGCCGTCAGATCGGCTACCCGTCGGGAGGAGATGATGGATCCGGCCTGTGCCGGCCGCATACGGGTGTCGGCGATCGGGGCTTGCCGGGCCGGAGTCGGCCGGGTCTGGGCGTACACGGTCGAGGTCGCCGCCGATGCCGGTGCCGGTACGGTCAGGGCCACACTGGTGCCGAGGATCGCCGTTGCAATCAGCAGGCGGGCCGGGGTGTGGTTGCGCTGTGAAGTCATGTATGGATCCTGCCTGTTGGCGGCTCCACCAGGACATGAGGCCAGCTGCCCGCTCTGCGTAGGGCCAGCACTACCGGGTTTCCCTAGGGGTCTGTGGGGCGGGCGAGGCACGAACCCACGTCCCGGCGATCTCGTCCGGGTCAGCCGGCGAGGGCTGAGACGGTAGCGGCAGTGGTAGCGGTGAAGGCGGTGGCAGTCCGGTCTCACCGGTCAGGTCTCCCCGCCCCATGGCCGCATCAACGATCCACACAGACGGGGTCATTCATGTGCTCGGCAGTCCGCTCTCGTCGGGCAGGCTGAGGAGGTACCAGTCGGTTCGGTTGCCGTCCTCTTCCAAGAGCTGCTTGTCGTAGGTGAAGCCCGACCGTCGCGCGACTGCTGCCGACGCGTGGTTCTCCGGATCCACCCGGATCACCCCCTGGGTCGCCCCTTCGGCTGCCGCGTACCGGCAGATCAGGCGGACAGCACGGCTCACCAGCCCCTGACCCCGCCAGGCCGGGTAGAGCACATAGGAGATGTTGACCTGCCCAGGCTCCAACCCCTCCACATCGAATCGCAGGTCGATGTAACCCACCAGGGTTCTCTGGGCAGCCGTACGGATCCCCAGCGCGCGCAGCGGTCCACACGTGGCCCATTGCTCGATGCAGTGGCGGAAGTACGCCTCGGTGCCGGCCCGGGTTGCCGGTTCGCCACTGAGCCAACGGACCAGGAGCTCGTCCTCGCCGGCCAGGTGCGCATCGACATCGTCCAGGCGCAGAGGAGACAGAACTACAACCCCATCGGAAAGGTTCAAGTCATGCATACAGCCACCATCGGCTCCGTGGCCCCCAAGCTGCAAGCACGTAATTACGGAGTAGTGCACCGGTGGTGCAGGGGGCAGCCAGTGCCTCGAAGCCGAGAGCCGGCGGTCAGCCGTCGGCCTGTCCCCGTCACAACCATCACCTCACCACACCCCACCACGAGATCAATGATCGGACTGTTCACGACCAGGATCGTGCACAGGGTCGGGCACGAACAGACTCAGCCGGTACGTGGTCGGCTGCACCAGGCGGCCACAGAGAGTGTCGATCCGAGTCATCGCCCAGTCGATCCGCTCCGGCCCGGCACGCAGATGACGCAGGTGAACACGCCACTCCGACTCGTCCTGCGTCTCGAAGAGCACCTCCCAGTGACCTGCACCGAGGCCGGCACGATCCACAGCCTGCCGCTGACGTTTCCTCTTCCGCTGTCCTGGCACCGGCCCAGCATCACCGGCTCGCCACCACCGCAGCAAGTCCATTGGGCAAGGTCACCGGACAACCGGACAGAGATCATTTGTCCGGCAGGCCCAGGTCCGTCCTGCCGAGTACCCCATCCCCGCGCACCAGTCCCGTCCTCGTTCTGTGAGAGTTGACCGGACTGCAGGGACCGGGAGGGGTGACCATGGCTGATCGCGACTGGTACGACGACAGCGATTACCAGGACGCGGTCCAGCGGGCCGAACGAGCGACACGGTTCGGCTGGGCAGCGATCGCCGGGACAACAGGGGTGCTCGGCTGCATGTTGATCGCCGTGGCGATGATCTGCGCAGTCGCGGTTCTCTCGTGCCTTTACGTTGTGGCGGCGATGGATCACGCATGAGCTCGTGCACGGTACTGAACTTGAACTCGTGATGTCGGTCTGACGGAGGCGGGTGTGCGCTTTGCCGGGACTCGGCCGTCTCGGACGTGCCCTCCATCACCTCCCTGACGGAACTCCTGCAATTCTTCTGACCCATCCGGCACGGTCTTCCCGGGTCTGGTCGCAGCGCTGCGACGGAATTGCGGGCAGCCCGGCCCGGGTCGGCTGTAGAGGTCCAGACCGGTGCTGGTGAGGCAGCCGTCAATGACGCGAGGCCGGAACTGCAGCGCCTTGAGCTTGCGCTTGACGGCCTGGGCTATCTGGCCCAGGCCGGCGGGCGGCAGGGTTACCGAGGTCGCGCTTGACCAGGGACCGCACGCCTTCCTGCGGGTTCAGGTCGCGCGACCACATCGATCCCGACCAGCGCGTCCGCGTCCGACTCACTCGCGCGGCGCACAACGAACTCACCCATGTCCACTGCATCCATGCGGCCATGCTGTCAGCTCGCATCGGAAGTCCGCCCCACACCCGTCCGCTATCACGGAAGTCGTAGTGATGGGTCCATGGCGAGTACGGACCAGCCGCAGCAGCCGGGGACAGCAAGGGTGGTAGTCCCGCCGCCTTCGACGACTTGACGTAGATCCATTATCCCCATGCGAGAAGGCGCCTGTCACCGTTCTCCAGAATGATCTTTACGCCCGAGATGCACCTTTAGGGTTACGGTCGAAGAACACAACACACCTACCCATCCACGGAGTTGAGAGTGACGCACGACGTTGCCGCGCTGGCGGTGGAACTTACGGACATGGCTGCGGCCGATCACCGGTCCTCGGTCGGCGCGAACAGCGACGATCCGGCCGAGCAGCTGGCATGGCGCCGGCTGACCGCACGGCACGGCGACCGGCTCGGCGAGATCATGGACGAGTACGGCTGGCCGACAGCCGCTCTGGTCGGCGAGGAGGCCGCACATGCGGCGTGGTTGATCGCCCAGCACGCCGACCGGCAGCTCGACGTCCAACGTCGCGCCCTCCATCTGATGCAACAGGCTGTGTCGACAGGCGCGGCCGGCCGACGTGAACTGGCTTTTCTGCGCGACCGCACACTGGTCAATGAGGGCCGCAAACAGGTCTACGGCACTCAGATCGCCGGTGTGAAGGACGGTGCACCGGTTCCGTGGCCCTGCGAAGAGCCCGAGCGCATGGACGATCTGCGTGCGCAGGTCGGCATCGAACCCTTCGACGAGTACGTCGCCAAGTTCGCGATGCCCTGACGCCCCGCGCCCCGGGCCGACACTGGGGCACAGGGCTTTCACCGGCACTGCCTGGAGCTGTGTGCAGTCGGCCTGGGCCGCGCCCCCACGATGAGGGCGCTCACCGGCCCGGAATGCTCCGTCCGCCGCTGTTCATTCAAGAGCCATGTACTCGGCTGAGGGCTGGGCCAGTTCGGGACGCCCCACGGTGTACCGGTCTCCGTGGATCGCGAGCATCGCCCAGTGCCACGCCTCGTCATGGAAGATGAGTCCGCGGTACGGCGCGTCACTCGGCTCGTACGGGTAGCGGTCCAAGGCCGCCGCCCAGGCTTCTGCCGGTGCCAGCTCGCCGTGCCGCCGCATCAGCCACGCGTAGCGACGCCGCTCGCCCCGAAGACACTCGACGTACTCCGTCTCGCTCCAGGTCATGGGGCCGACCCTAGCCGAGGCTCCTGGACGCGCGGCCGCGAGGTCGTGGTCGTGACAAGCACGTAGTGATCATGGAGACTCCTGGCACTCGGGCGTGCGGCTTACGTCACTTCGCACCGCATGCCGTCACCTCCACCGAATCGATCAACGGAAGGTCTTCCGTGCGCAGACTCGTGTACTACATCGCGTCCTCTCTCGATGGATTCATCGCGGGACCCGACGGTTCCGATCCTTCGAGTCCGGACGGCTTCTGGCCGATCCCCGAGGACTACATTCAGCACATCATCACCGAGTACCCGGAAACCCTTCCCGGACCGGCCCGGGCCGCATTCTCCATCACTGACGGCGGCAAGCACTTCGACACCGTCGTCGAAGGACGGCGTTCCTACGAGATCGGGCTCAAGGCCGGTCTGACGAACGCCTACCCCCACCTGCGGCATCTGGTGTTCTCCCGGACGCTGAGCGAGAGCCCGGACCCGGACGTGGAACTGGTTGCCGACGATCCGGCAGCGACGGTACGCCAGTTGAAGCAGCAGGAAGGCAAGGACATCTGGCTGGTCGGTGGTGCCGAGCTGGCAGGTGCGCTGTATTCCGAGATAGACGGGCTGGTCATCAAGTTGAGCCCGATGACAATCGGCTCGGGTATTCCGCTCTTCTCCCACAAGGCAGTGTTCGATCCGTGCAATTGGGATCTCACCGACCACACCGTCCTGAAGTCCGGGGCCGCCTTCCTCACCTACGCGCGCAGGATCCCCACCGCGAGCTGACAAGGCCGCAAGCGAGCCTTGTCAGCTCGAAGAGCAGTCGGGAATCCCCGATCCCGGGAATTCGGGCATCGCGGTACGGAGCGGGGAGAGGGGACTTGTGACCGGTCGGCCGGTGGACCGGTGGAGGGCCTGATGCCGCGACTCGCTGTCCGGAGCCCTTCTCTCCTCGGGCTCCGACAGCGTGCTCGTGGGCGCGGGCCGGGCGTTGCGCACTCAGCAACCGCCGGTCCGCGGCCGTCCCGTACGACAGCACCGGCCCCCACGACCCGTACGGATCCTGAAGGCCGACGTCACACCACACGGTGCCGGTGCCGGGGTCAGGCTCCGCAGTGCGGGGCGGTCCTCACATAGCCGCCGAGGTTCTCGTCATCGGTGCCCAGCAGGGCGTCGGAGGAGCCGGGCAGGCATTCCACTGCCTCGATCTCGTACTGCGGGTAAGTCCCGAGCACCGTCGGGGACGCCGCGAGCGTGACCCGTACCCGGCCGGCGGCCGACACGGTCACCCGGCCCGCGTCGCTCACCGCGGACTTGTCCGGCCACGCCCGGCCGGTCAGCGACGGCAGTCTCTACCCGGCGTTCAACCGCCTGGTCAAGGCCGGGCTGCTGGACCGGCGGGCGGAGCCGGGCGCCTCGGCCGCCCAGCGGCACACCCTGAGCCTGACCACCACCGGCCGCACCGAACTGCTGCGTCGGCTGCGGGACGCCAACGGCCTGGAGATCAGCGACGGCACTCGGTACACGGTCCTGGCCTTCCTCTCCCGGCTCCCCGACACCGCCGACCAGCACGCGGTGCTGCGGCGACGGCTGGAATTCCTGGAACAGCCCGCGAGCTTCTTCCACGACGGCGACGTCCCGCTCGGTGTCGAGGACACCGACGACCCGTACCGTCGCGGCATGCTCACCATCGCCCGTGCCACCAGCCGCGCGGAACGTGCCTGGCTGCGGGAGGTGCTGTCCTGACGCCGGGCGGCAGCGCCAGGGTGCGGCAGGGCCGGCCGGGGTACGGAAACGTCGTGGCCGACCGCCTTGTCGGCGGGTATCGTCCGGTCCCCCGATCAGCCGCTCCGGCGGCCTCCGACCCCCAGAGAGCGATTTCCCATGAGCAGCCGGCAGGCAACGACGACCCTTTGGCGCCCGACCGGCCCCAAGGAGCTGGACCTGGTCCGGGAACTGAACTGGCGCGCGTGGCCGCCCCGTCTTCCCGAGCAGCCCATCTTCTACCCGGTTCTCAACGAGGACTACGCGATCCGGATCGCCAGGGACTGGAACGTGAAACACGACGGGGCCGGGTTCGTCACTCGTTTCGAGGTCGATTCGGAGTTCCTGTGCCGCTACCCCGTCCAGCAAGCCGGCGGGCGGACGATCCTTGAGCTGTGGGTGCCGGCCGAGGAACTCGACGAGTTCAACGCCCATATCGTCGGCGTGATCCGACTCGTCCACGAATTCCGCTGATTCCGCCAATTCCGCCAGATCGCCGGGTCGTCGGGTCGTCGGGTCGTCGGGTCGTCGGGTCGTCGGGTCGTCGGGTCGGAACGCCTCCGGAGCCTGGGTGGGGCGTCGTTCCGCCCGCCCCATCGGTGGGCAGCAGTCGATGTTCGATTGCCACCCATGGCCGTCACGCAGCCGAACACGGCCCAGCTCTTCCGCGCGCAGCACACGTTCCCGGGAGCGCACAGTGGCGGCGGCCCGGTGCGGCCCGGGCACTGCGTGGTGCGAGGATCGCGACATGAAGAACGATCTCCGCTTCCGCCTCGCCGACGACACCGACCTCCCCACTCTCGTCCGGCTGCGCGACGATGCCGCCCGCTGGATGCTCGCCCGGGGCATATCCGGCCAATGGCAGCCCGGCGAGCTGGGCAAGGATCACTTCCGCCGGATCATGGCGAGTGGCGAGGTCTGGGTCGCCGAGGCCGACGGCCGCCCGGCCGGGGCCTGGGAGTTGTGGTGGGCGGACGAGGACGCCTGGGGTCCCCAGCCGCCGGTGGCCGGCTATGTGCACCGGCTGATGGTGGACCGCACCGGCGCCCGGCCGGGTACGGGGCGGCGGCTGCTGCGAGCTGCGGAGCAGCGGGTGGCCGCGGCGGGGCGGGCGTTCGTCCGTCTGGACTGCCTGGCCGGGAATGCCGCCCTGAGCGCCTACTACGTGAACGACGGCTACCGGGTCGTCGGCCACAAGGCGGGCAAGCAACAGCCGGGCGGCGTACCCAAGTCGTTCACGCTCCTTGAGAAGGCCCTGCAGGTCGGCCGCGAGGGCTGAGCGGCCACGGCCACGGGGGGCGCACCAACCGGTCAGCGGCGGAGCGCGTAGTGGGTCAGGCGGGAGCGGGCGGTCCGCCGGCTGACCCGGAGCGCCTGGGCAACGCCGTCCCGGTCCGGCCCGGCCACGGTGTCGAGGTTGTACGCGGCATCCGCCGCCGCGCGCCGGGTCGTGCGTTCCAGGGCGGCGGCGGCCCGGATCGCGGGCAGTGGCCCTTCGGCGGTCGGGGCGGTGAGACGTCTCGACCTGGTCGAGGAAGGCCGTGAGGTCGACCGGCGGGGGAACAGTGCGGGCCTGTACGTCGGCGATGTGGGCGTCCCAGTCGTCTTCCGGGCCGCTGGTGTCGAACAGGTACGGTTTCCGCCGCTCTACGGCCTCCCAGCCGAGCGGGGAGCGGGGCGTGCCGCGCCGGCCGTACGAACACGCACCGCGCATCTCGGTGGCGACCGGGACGCCGGGCGTGCCGTCGTAGACGTACCGGTCAGTGCTCTGATGCGCCGTCGGCCCGCTCCCGGCATCGAAGTGCACCGGGCCCGGCTCGGTGCCACCGGCCAGCAGTACGCCAAGCCGCCCCTCGTGTTCGTCGGCGAATTCCTCGGTCTCCCGCATGCCGGACTCCTCCCCCCACCGGAACGGCCCAGGAGTGCTGTACCGGTCAGTCCGCCGTGGCCGAGGGGGTGTCGGCTCGGCCCGCGCGGGACCAGGTGAGACCTTCGAGCTGTTCGATGCTCTGGTTGAACTCCACCAGCAGGGTGAGGAACTGCTCGGTGCGCTCCCCCGTCCACCCCGACGCCTCGATGAGGCGCGTGGTGCCCGCCCGGCTGATGGCGCGATCCGCCTCCAGGCGTTCCAGGCCGAGTGCGGTGGGGCGGAATTTGCGTGCCATCCCGCCCTCGGGGTCGGGGAAGCGTTCCACCAGGCCGTTGCGGAGCATCGCGCTGACCTGGCGGTTGATGGTGGAGACATCGACCTGGAAGGTGTGCGCCAGTTCCTTGAGCGTGAGCGGATCACCGACTTCGAGTCGGGTGAGCAGGACGTAGGCCGAGCGTTCCAGGCTCTGGCCGATGCGGGGGCCCCGTGCGGCGATGAAATGCCGGGACAGCAAGGTCAGTTCCCGCTCCAGATCGCTCAGCCGGTGCTCTTGCTCGCTCATGTGCTCGGTCCTCTTCCACCGTCGGTTCGCACTCATCATCGCCCATTCCCGCCCTGTCCCGGCGGACACCACGGAGGAAGCTTGTGCATCATGCACATCATGTGTATCTTGAACATCATGTGCATGATGCCTACTGAAGTCCGCGCAGACCGCACAGCCCACGCTCTTGACGCACCCGAGGCATGGAGTCCCGCATGAGTGCAGACCAGCCCGAGGACGAAACAACCGCTACGTATCCGACCGCACGGACCTGCCCCTTCGACCCGCCCGCCGAATTCACCCGGCTCCGCGCCCTCCCGGGGCTCCCGCGCACGCGCGCCCTGGAGAACGCACGTCCCTGGCTGATCACCCGGTACGAGGACACCAAGGCCGCACTCGCCAGCCCGGCGTTCTCGGCGCGGCTGGACAGTCCCGGCTTCCCTCTCTTCAGCCCGGGTGACGTTCAGCAGCGCGACGACCGGGTCGAGAGCCTCATCCGTAGCGACGACCCCGACCACCTCACCCGGCGCCGTCGGCTGACCAGGCATTTCACGGTCAAGCGCGTACACGCCATGCGCGAAGAGATCCAGCAGGTGATCGACTCCACGCTCGACGACCTGCTGGACGCGGGATCGCCCGCCGATCTGGTGGTGCTGGTGGCCCGCCCCGTTCCGGCACGGGTCATCTGTCTGCTGCTCGGTGTGCCCTATGCGGACCACGCCTTCTTCCAGCAGGCAGCCGCCTGGGCGCTGGCCGGCGACGCGGACCCCGCAGACGTGCGGATCGCCCTGCGCGAACTGGGCGACTACCTCGACGTGCTCGTACAGGAGAAGGCGCGTACGTCCGGCGACGACGTCCTGACGCAGCTGACCCGCGACTTGCTGCTGCCGGGCACCGTCGACCGGGCGGAGCTCGTCAATACCGCGATGACGCTGCTCGTCGCGGGCTTCGAGACCACCGGCAACATGATCGGTCTGGGCACCGCGCTCTTCCTCCGCCATCCCGAGCAGCGGGACCTGTTCATGTCCGGGGACGAGGCCCTCGGGGCCAACGCGGTCGAGGAGTTGCTGCGGTACCTCTCGGTGGCCCAGCATCCGCGCCAACTGGCGGTCCGGAGCGAGGTGACCGTCGCCGGATGCCCCCTATCGCCCGGGGACGGCGTGTTGATCTCACTGCCGTCGGCCAACCGGGATCCGCAGGAGTTCGACTCCCCCGACGCGTTCGACATCGGCCGGACCGCCCGTGGGCACCTCGCCTTCAGTCACGGCACCCACCAGTGCCTCGGCCAGGCGCTCGCCCGGCTGGAGCTGTTGCTGACCTTCCGCACCCTGTTCGCCCGGGTGCCCACGTTGCGACCGGCCGACAGCTCCGAAGGCTTCGACGTCAACGCCCGGAGCCGTGTCCACGGTTTCAACTCGCTCCAAGTCGCCTGGTAGGAGAGCCGCCCCGATGAAGATCGACATTGATCAGGACAAGTGCGTCGGTGCCGGCCAGTGTGTACTGGTCGCTCCCGAGGTCTTCGACCAGCGGGACGAGGACGGGGTCGCCGTCCTGCTGACCGAGGATCCCCCGGCCCAGGAGCGCGGCGGGGTCGAGGAGGCCGCCCGGATCTGCCCCGCCGCGGCCATCCGGCTGGACGGCCGGTGAACCGGCACATTGTCGTCGTCGGCGCCGCGGCAGCGGGGCTGGCCGTCACGGAGCAGTTGCGCCGCCTCGGTTACGACGGTGACCTCTCGCTCGTCGGCGCGGAGAACCATCCACCCTACGACCGTCCTCCGCTGTCCAAGCGTTTCCTCGCCGGTGAACTGAAAGCTGAGCAGCTCCGGTTGGCGGGAACCGAAGCCCTGGACCGGCTCGCGCTCTCCCTGCACCGCGGCCGCCGGGCGGTCACCGCCGACCTCGACTCGCGCACCGTCACCCTGGATGACGGGACCGTGCTCATGTACACCGACCTGGTCGTCGCCACGGGCGTCGCTCCGCGCGGACTCAGCGGCACCGGGCCATCGGACGGTGGCGGAGAGCCGGGCGACGTCGGACGGCCCGGCCCTGTCGGGACGCTCAAGACCCTGGACGACGCGCGGGCGCTGGCCGAGCAGCTACGGCCCGGTCGACGGGTGGTCATCGCGGGTGGCGGCTTCCTCGGTACCGAAACCGCGTGGACAGCCCTTGCGTTGGGGTGCGAGGTCACCCTCGTCAACCGCGCCGCGACTCCGCTGACGGTCCTCGGCGATCACGTCGGCTCCCTGGTCGGTGAGAGGCTGCGTGCGGCCGGGGCCGCCCTGCTGACCGGACGCACGGTCCGGGCGGTGCACCAGCGGGACGGGCTTCCCGAAGCCGGGCGCCTGACCGTCCTGCTGAACGACGGCACCCGGCTGCGCGCCGATGCCGTACTCGGTGCGATCGGCTCGGTACCGGCGACGGACTGGCTCGCTTCGACCGGACTCGACCTGTCCGACGGGGTGCGCTGCGACGCGGGCGGCCGGGCCGCACCCGGTGTGTACGCGTGCGGTGACGTGGCGTCCTGGTACCACCCCCGCCACGGTGGGCATCTGCGTCTGGAACACCGGATGCACGCCGGCGAGCAGGCGCGTGTCGTGGCCGCCAATCTGCTGGGCGGCACGGAGGTACTGAACTCCGTCCCCTTCTTCTGGACGGATCAGGGACCGCACAAGATCGTCGTGCACGGCCTGCTCACGCCCGGATCGGATTTCAAGCCCCTTGAGGTCGATCCGGAGCGTGACCGCTTCACCGGTGTCTACCGGCTGGGCGGCCGACCCGCCGCCGTACTGGCCTGGAACTCCCCGAAGGAAGCACTGCGCCTGCGCCGGGAACTGCTCACCGATCCCCGGTCCGCCGACGCCCCGACACCCGCCGCGCCTGCGGAACCTGCGGCCGGGATGCCCGTTCCGCAGTAGAACTTCGCCAGGCCGACTGAACGAACAAGCCCAACAGCACCACAGCACCACAGCACCACAGCACCACAGCACCACAGCACCAACAAGTACGACGAGAGGACATGGCCATGGAACGCCTCAAGGACAAGGTCGCGGTCATCACCGGCGCGGGCAGCGGAATCGGAAGGTCCGCCGCAGAGCTGATGAGCCGGCAGGGCGCCCGCGTAGTGGTCGCCGACCACAACGCCCAGGCCGCCGAGGAGACCGCCGCGATCATCGAGGCCGCGGGCGGACGGGCGCTGCCGGTCACCGTGGACGTCACCGACGAGGGCTCGGTCGCCGACATGGTCGCCGCGACCATCAGTGAGTTCGACGGCCTGCACGTCCTGTGCAACCACGTCGGCGGGACGAACCCGCGCAGGGACCTGGACCTGCTCCGCATGGACATGGACGAGTTCGACCGGGCCGTGGCCCTCAATGTGCGCAGCACCCTGTTGGGTGCCCGGCACGCGGTGCCCCACATGATCAGCGCCGGTGGCGGATCCATCATCAACACGGCCTCCGTGGCCGCGCTCGTCGGCGATGTCCTGCAGACCTCCTACGGCGCCGTCAAGGCCGCGGTGGTCAGCATCACGAAGTCGATCGCCGTTCAGTACGGGCCGCAGAACGTGCGCTGCAACGCCATCGCTCCCGGCGCGGTCATGACCCCCGCGCTGGAGAACAACCTCCCCGAAGACGTCGTCGAGGCGCTGCGTAGGGGCAATGCCCTGCCCTACCTGGGCTCTCCCGAGGACATCGGCCACACCATGGTGTTCCTCGCCTCCGACGAGTCGCGCTACCTCACCGGCCAGCTCCTCGTCGTCGACGGCGGGATGACCATGCAGTCCTCCGCCGCCCCCGGCCGGCGTGCCATGCTCCCCGGATAGGGTCCGGCCCGGGGGCGGCGGCGACCGCCCCCGGGCACACCGGCTCGTTAGAATCGGGGCCGGTCGTTGCTGGTGAGGGTTGTTCCCGGGGGTGCGGATGGCTGTCGAGATCGACCTGCCGCTCGGCGAGGGCGCCGATCCCGAGAGCCGGGCCAGAGCCGATGCCGATGCTTTCCGGCTCGCTTCCGAGCTCACCGAGATCGGCAACGAACGCTTTCTGCGGGCGGCACTGCCCGGTCCGGCACACTTCCACCACCGCAGCACCGGCCGGCTCATCGGCCGGCCCGGTCGCGATCCGGAGGCCGGCGAACCCACCTCCAGTCTCCTGCTGCGCGCGATCCATCTGTGCTTCACCGCCCACCTCCCCCTGAGCCTGTCGCCAGACCTGCTCTGGTACGCGATCGTGCACGAGACGGCCGTCCACATCCGGCTGAACTCCCGTACGTATGAGGGGGTGTTCACCAGCACACCCGGCGATCAGCAGGAGATCGCCGTCCGTGACGATCTGGCGGCGTTGGACTGGGGGCGCTCGATCGGCCTGGTCCAGCGGCCGTTGCGTACCCGGATCGGCGACGAGGTGGCCGATCTGTTCCAGCCCACGTTCTCCACCACCACCCCCGCCGACGCCACTGCCGCCCTGGTGGCGCTGATGGACGCGGTCAGTCCCTATTACCGATTCCGGTGGATCTCGCTCTGCGGCATCCCCCGGATCAGGCTGGAGGGCTCCGGCCGGGACTGGCGCCTGCTGGCCGGCCGCGTACGTGAACTGGAGGAGTGGTTCGACGGCCTGCGGCCGTGGTTCAAGGCCCTGCGCCCCGTGTTGGACGCGATCAGTGCGACGGCTTCGGGGTGGGGAGCGGACAAGGACTTCTGGCGTTCGCTGTACAAGTGGGAGTCGGCGTCCGGCGGGGACCGGGTAACGGGTTGGATCACTGCCTTCTTCGCCCACCGGTACACCGACGACGGACCCGTTCCGAAGAAGTCGTTCGGCCCGGGGGCCTCCGTGGAGGAGGAGTTTCCCTCGCACCTCTCGCAAGTCCCGTTCCGCTGGGAGACGCCGGCCGGGGATCACCGGATGGCCTTTCTCGGGGGCGTGCTCGGTATCACCCGTGACGGTGAGTGGATCCGCCCCCGGCTCGGTCATGCCGTGGTGGAACTGCTGTCGGCCGACTGCCCGGACCGTGAGCGCCCGGCGGACGAGCGCGCGGGTGACGAACGCAGGGGTGACGAACGCAGGGGTGACGAGTCCAGGGGTGACGAGTCCAGGGGTGACGAGTCCAGGGGTGACGAGTGCAGGGGTGACGAGTGTCCGCACCTGCCAGTCAGCGCGGACTGACAGACCGGTCGGCAGTCCTGGTGTCGGTCAGCGTTTCCAGGCGGTGCAGCAGCTCCTCGACCGCCTCGCGCGCGGGCGCCTGATCCCCGGGGCGGACCGCCGGCCATGGGTGTCCCGAATGCCTCGCGACGTACGGGGCGGCCGGCACTCCGCCCGGTTCGACGAGCACCCGGCGGGCACGGGCCGGGTGGCCCCGCCGGCCGCGCCTCTTCCCCAGTCCGTCGCAGTCGACGACACTCGTCGCAAGATCACAGCACTCTGCGACGGGGGAGATCGGGGTGGGCACATGCGAGGTCTCGTACTGCGGCTGGCCGGGCTCAATGCCGGGGCGGAGAGCGCCATGCGGCTGATCGGCTTCTTCGACACCCTCGTCGAACAGCGGCTCGGGCTCGACGGGGTACTGGGGATGGCGGCCCGGGTCGCCGAGTGTCCGGTCGGTCTGGCCGGGCCCGGTCCCGACGGTCTGACCGCCGGACCGGACGGCAGTACCCGGCCGGGCGGTCCTCCTCCGGGCGCGGCCGTACGGGAGCTGCGCGGCGGGCAGTGCGCCTGGCTGGCACGTGAGGGTGAGCCGCAGCCCTTCGACGGGTTGCTCCTGGAGCGGCTGGCGCTGGCCTGCGACACCGTGCTGAGCCGTCGCGGGAGCGAGGCGGTGCCGCTCGACCCGGCGCTGCTGGAGACCGCCATCAGCTCCACCGCCCCGCTGCCCGAACGGGCGCGCGCACTGCGGTTGCTGGGTTTCGCGCCTTCGGGCCCGTTCACTGTCCTGGCCGTCGACGGCGGGCACGGCCCGCAGGGACTGGCGCCGGTCCTCGAACGGCTCCCCACCACACCGGCGGGCCGGCGCCGCACGGCCGCACTCGGCCCGGTGCACGCGGTGGCCATGGCGGGCCCGCTGCCCGAGCGGCTGCTCGCCCCGGCGGGTTTCCGGATCGGGGTCGGCCCCCAGGTCACGGCGACGGAGGCGCCGCGTTCCTGGGAGGGTGCGTTGCGGGCGCTGCGGTTCGCGGGGACCTCGCGCTCGGATGTGGGGCTGGCCCCGGTCGCGCAGGAGCCCGCCATCTACCACTCCTCGCTCGGCGCCTTCGAGGTGCTCGCGAGGGAACTGTCCGGCCCGGCCATCGCCGGCATCGGGGACCTGGACGTCCTGGACGCGCTCGCGGCGGAGCCGGGCAGTGGCACGGAGCTGCTGACCACACTGGAGGTCCTGGTGCAGGCGGGTTCGCTGCGCGCGGCGGCGCGGGAACTGCACCTGCACCACAACTCGGTGGCGGTCCGGGTCGCCCGGGCGGAGGCCGCGCTCGGCTACGGGCTGGGCGAGACGGTGGGCCGTTTCCGCCTCGCGCTGGCACTCGCCCTGCGCCGGCTGCGGGACAACCCGGCGTAGCACCGACTGCGCGAGCAGCGCCGCAGAGAGGACGGGAGGGGAGAAAGGGGGCAGGGGAGGCCGTCGAACGGCCATGGCCCTGTCCCCTCCCCCTCCCCGGCGCAAGCCTCCAACCGGCGCGGACGGGGGCGGATCGCGCGCCACCCGGCTCATGACCCGGTCGGGGCGGCGGACCCAGACTGACGGACGTCAGCAGCGGTTCTCCCGGGCGGTCCCGTTCTCCGCCCGGGGCCGCTCCGTGCCGTCCGCCGGAGGCCCCCGTGTCCCTTCCCCTGCCCGTGGATCCCGAACTCGGCCCGTGGCTCGCCCTGTTGCCCGCTCTCGATGTCGGTGATGCCGCAGCCGCGCGGGCCACCGTAGAGGCGATGGGTGCCGCCTCGCCGCCCTTCGTCGTCCCCGAGGGCGTCGAGTCGAGCGAGCACCGCGTCCCGGGGGCCCCGGACGCCCCCGAGGTTCCGGTGGCGGTCTTCCGTCCGGTGGGGGCCGGGACCGCGCTGCCCGCCGTGCTCTATGTGCACGGCGGCGGGTTCATCCTGGAGGAGGGGGACGGGGACCGGGCCCTCGCCGCGCGCTGGGCGGCCGACCTGGGTGCCGTCGTCGTCTCCGTACGCTACCGCCTGGCCCCCGAGCACCCCTATCCTGCCGCCACCGACGACTGCTACGCGGCCCTGGAGTGGCTGGCCGGGAACGCCGCGGGGCTGGGGGTGGACCCGGCCCGGATCGCCGTCGCGGGGATCAGTGCCGGGGGTGGTCTGGCCGCCGCACTCTCCCTGCTGGCCAGGGACCGCGGCGGACCGGCGCTGTGCTTCCAGTTGCTGGACATACCGGAGCTGGACGACCGCCTGGAGACCCCCTCGATGCGGGAGTTCACCGACACACCGGTGTGGAACCGCCCCAACGCCGTACACAGCTGGCGGGCCTATCTCGGGGCGGACCGCGCCCCCGACGCCCCGGTACCCGCCTATGCCGCGCCCGCCCGCGCCGAGGACCTGACGGGGCTGCCGCCCGCGTACGTCGCGGTCAGCGACCTCGACCCACTGCGCGACGAGGGCCTCGACTACGCCCAACGCCTCGTACAGGCCGGTGTCCCCACCGAACTGCACCTGTTTCCCGGCACCTTCCACGGCGCGGCGGGCTTCGTGCCCGACACCGCCGTGACCCGCCGCATGACCGAGGGCGCGTTGGGCGCGCTGCGCCGCGGTCTCTCCGTCTGACACACCCCACTCCCCCGCAAGGAGCCGCACATGACCGACTCAGCAACCTCCGTACCGGAGTACGACGCACTCGTCGTCGGCGCCGGGTTCGGCGGCCTCTACGCCCTGTACCGGCTACGCGCGCACGGGTTCAGCTGCCACGCCTTCGAGACGGGCGACGACGTCGGCGGTACGTGGTACTGGAACCGCTATCCGGGAGCCCGCTGCGACGTCGAGAGCCTGGACTACTGCTACTCGTTCTCCGCCGAGCTGCACGCGGAGTGGGACTGGTCCGAACGCTTCGCCACCCAGCCCGAGATCCTGCGCTATGCCGGACACGTCGCGGACCGCTTCGACCTGCGGCCGATGATCTCCTTCGGGACTCGGGTGGCCTCGGCCGTCTGGGAGGAGGAGGGCAGGACATGGCTCCTGACCACCGATGACGGCCGCCGCGCCCGGGCGAGGTTCCTGGTCACCGCCGTGGGCTGCCTGTCCGCATCCCGCGTGCCCGACCTGCCCGGTCTCGGCAGCTTCGGCGGCGAGGTGCACCACACCGGTCGCTGGCCGCACGAGGGCGTCGACCTGGCCGGCAGGCGCGTCGCCGTCATCGGCACCGGCTCCTCCGGCATTCAGGCTGTGCCAGAACTCGCCTCAAAAGTCAGTCACTTGACGGTGTTTCAGCGAACTCCCAACTACAGCCTCCCGGCCCGCAACCGGCCGCTGTCGGGGCGGGAGAGCTGGCGGGCCAAAACGGAGCTGGACGAGCTGCGTACGTATGCCCGTACCGGATTCTCCGGCTTCTACATCGCCTCCACCGGCCGTTCGGCCCTCGATGTGGGCGAGGAGGAGCGCCGGGCCGCCTTCGAACGCAAGTGGGCCATCGGCGGGACCGAGATCATGTCGGTCTTCAACGACATACTGACGGACGGGAAGGCCAACGAGCACCTCGCCGAGTTCGTCCGCGAGAAGATCCGGGACGCCGTGGACGACCCGGAGACGGCACGGAAGCTCGTCCCGCTGGACTACCCCATCGGCACCAAACGCATCTGCGTCGACACCGGCTACTTCTCCACGTACAACCGGAAGAACGTCGATCTCGTCGACCTGCGGACCGAACCGCTCGTGGAGATCACCGAGGACGGCATCCGCACCGAAGCCGGCACCTACCCGGCCGACGTGCTGGTGCTGGCGACCGGTTACGACGCCATGACCGGGCCGCTCACCCGTATCGACATCCGCGGGACGGGCGGCCGGGCCCTGAAGGAACAGTGGGCCTCGGGACCGCGCAGCTACCTGGGCCTCGCGGTGGCCGGCTTCCCCAACCTGATGACGGTCACCGGACCGGGCAGCCCGTCGGTGCTGGTCAACATGGTGCGGGCGGTCGAGCAGCACGTCGACTGGATCGTGGACTGCCTGCGGCGGCTGCGCGAGGACGGGGTGGACCGGATCGAGGCGCGGCCCGAGGCACAGGACTCCTGGGTCGCCCATGTCAACGAGGTCGCCGACACGACCCTCTACCCGCGCGCCAATTCCTGGTACGTGGGGGCCAACGTGGAAGGCAAGGCACGGGTGTTCATGCCGTACGCGGGTGGGCTCAACCACTATCGGGAACGGTGCGAGGAGGTCGCGCGGTCCGGCTACCGGGGCTTCGCACTCGGTACGGGGGTGTCGGCATGAGGCGGGACACACTGAGGCTGGACGGGCGCTCCGTCGTCGTCACCGGCGCGGGCCGCGGCCTCGGCCGGTCCTACGCCCTGGACCTCGCGAGGCGCGGCGCCCGTGTCGTCGTCAACGACCTGGGGACGGCGACGGACGGCACCGGGAGCCAGGACGCGGGCCCGGCGGCGCGGGTCGTCGAGGAGATCCGGGCGGCGGGCGGGACGGCCGTCGCGAGCACCGCGGACGCGAGCGGCGTCGAGGGGACGCGTTCCCTGATCGCTCTGGCGCGCGCCGAGTTCGGCTCGGTCGACGGGATCGTGGCGAATGCCGGAATCTACCGGCCGGGGCTGGACTTCACCGACATCGACGAGGCGCTGCTGGAGCGGATGACGGCCATTCACTCCCTCGGTGCCTGGCGACTGGTACGGGCCGCCTGGCCCCACTTCACGGAGCACGGCCGAGGCCGGATCGTCCTGGTCACCTCGTCGGCGGGTCTGTACGGCATGGCGGGGAACGCCGCGTACTCCCTGCTCAAGGCTGGGATCGTGGGGCTCACACGGACGCTGGCCGCCGAGGGCGCCCCGTACGGCATCCGTGTCAATGCCGTGGCCCCGGTGGCCTGGTCTCGGATGTCGGCGGCGACCGAGGGCGTCTCGCAGGAGGTGCTGGAGCGTATGCGGGAGGAGGCGCCGCCCGAGGCGGTCGCGCCGGTGGTGGCCGCGCTGCTCGCGGACGAGGTGCCGGTCACGGGCGAGGTGCTGAGCGCGGGGCGCGGCCGGGTGGGGCGGGTGCTGACGGGTGAGACCCCGGGCATCCGCTCGGCGGACGGCGGTCCGCTGCTCGCGCAGGACCTCACCGAACGGATCGACGAACTCCTCTCCGTGGACGGGGTGGTGTACCCGGCCTCGGCGCACGAGACTCCCTGATCCCCGCGATCTCCGCGAGTGGAGTCGCGGGGTGGGGTGGGGTGAGTGGCGGGGGGGCTTCCTCCGCCACTCACCCCTGCGCACACACTCAAGCCTGCCCGGTGAGGAACCGGCGGGCGCCGCGCAAGGTCGTACGGAGCCGGCGCCGGGTGGCGCGGCTGTCGAGGCGGATGTCGAGCCCTCCGGGAAGGGAGCTGCCGGCCCGCAGGCCCGAGGGCAGGCGTGCGGCGTCGAGCCCGTCGCGCCGGGCGATGAGAGTGCCCAGTTCATGGCGGCTCATGGCGTCGGATCCTGCCAGATGGTGAACGCCCGTCGAATCCGCGGTCGCGAGTTCCAGCAGGGCGGCGGCCAGATCGGCGACATGCACCGGGCATCGGATGTCGTCGGTGAACAGGACGCCGTCGCGGCTGCCGGCCGCGAGTTCGTGCACCGCGCGTACGTGCTCGGACCGCCGGTCGTCGCCGATGATCAGGGAGGTACGGGCAATGACCGCGTCCGTGTGCACGAGACGGACCCCCGTCTCCGCCGCGGCCTTCGCCGCACCGTAGGGAGTCAGGGGGTCGGGGCGGCAGGCTTCGTCGTAGTGGACGTCGGCGCCGGAGAAGACCGCGTCGCTCGATACATGGATCAGCCGGCTGCCGTACTTCGCCGCGGCCATCGCCAGGCGGACGGGGCCCTCCGCCGTGACCGCCCAGTCGGCTCCGCCGCTCGTCGCGTTGACGATCACGCGTGGTGCCACCCCGGCCACGACCGCCTCGACGCGACCGGAGGCTCGCAGGTCGAGGGCGTGCCAGGCGATATCCCCGGCGCTGCCGGGTCTCGTCGCGAAGGTGGCGGCCGTCGGGTGCCCCGCCGCCACCGCCTTCCTGACCAGCTCGCTGCCCAGGAATCCGCTGCCGCCAACCACCAGGAGTGTCATGACGCGCCACGGTAGAGGATCCTCCCTCCGGCCGTGGCACCCGGATCCGGTTGCTGGCGGGCCCGGCCGGGCATGCGCACACCCGGAAAAGAATTTTGCACAACGCGCAAACTTGCATAGCATGCACTTCATGAGTGCCGACACCACCGCCAGCGTCGACGACACGGCCCTCGGGCTGCGCGAGCGCAAGAAGCGCGCGACGCGCAACGCGCTGGCGGACGCGGCACTGCGTATGGCTGCGGACCGCGGGATCGAGAACGTGACCGTGGAAGCGGTCACCGATACGGTCGGCGTATCCATGCGCACCTTCTTCAACTACTTCGCGTGCCTTGAGGACGCGATCACCCGCCCCGCCCAGGACAACGCCGAGCGGACCCGTAGGGCGGTACTCAACGCGCCGGACGAACTCACGGCGCTCAACGCCCTGCGCGAGGCGATCGGCCAGGAACTCGCCCACATCGAGGAGGACCACGAACGCTGGGAGCTCCAGATGGCGGTGCTCAGGACGAGCCCCTCGCTGCTGCCCAGCTTCCTGGCCGCCCGGGGTGCGGACGAGCGCGCGCTGATCACCGCCGTGGCCGAGCGCCTCGGCCAGGATCCCGAGTCCGATCTCCACCCCAGGCTCCTCGCACACGTGGCACTCGCCGCCGTGCGCGCCGCCGTCGAGCTCTGGGTGGCCTCCGGCCGCACCCGTACGTTCCAGAGCATCTACCACGAGGCGTTCGCCTCGCTGGCCGCCGGCCTGAACGACTGAAGCACAAACGACTGAAGCACATCCGAAGGCCCCGCACCGGGGCCGTTCACCCGAGTCACCAGAGAATGAGGAACGCCAGCCGATGAGCGCTGCCGTCACACCCGAAGCCGGCACGGCCGGTGCGCCCGAGGGGGCCGCACCAGCCATGACGCGTCGTCAGATACTCCAGGCCATGTCGGGCCTGATGGCCGGCATGTTCGTGGCCATCCTGGCCTCCACCGTGGTCTCCAACGCACTTCCCCGGATCATCGCCGACCTGAACGGCACCCAGTCCTCGTACACCTGGGTGGTCACCGCCGAACTTCTGGCGATGACGGCGACCGTCCCGATCTGGGGCAAGCTGTCCGACCTGTACGACAAGAAGCTGCTCATCCAGCTGTCCCTCTCGATGTTCGTCGTCGGCTCGCTCGTCGCCGGCTTCTCGCACAGCGTCGGTCTGCTGATCGTGAGCCGTGTGGTGCAGGGCATCGGCGCCGGCGGTCTCACGGCGCTCGCCCAGGTCGTGATGGCGGCGATCATCCCGCCGCGTGAACTCGGCCGCTACTCCGGCATCTTCGGCGCCGTGTTCGCCGTCGGCACCGTCGCGGGACCGCTCATCGGCGGTGTGCTCGTGGACACCTCCTGGCTGGGGTGGCGCTGGTGCTTCTTCATCGGTGTGCCGTTCGCGCTGCTGGCGATCGTGCTGCTCCAGCTCACCCTGAGGCTGCCCACGGTCCGCAGAGAAGTGAAGATCGACTATCTCGGCGCCGTCCTCATCATGAGCGGGGTCAGCGCACTGCTGCTGTGGGTGACCCTCGCCGGCAACCGGTTCGACTGGGCCTCGTGGCAGACCGCCGCTCTGGTCACCGCCGGTGTGGTCCTGCTGCTCGCCGCGGTACTGGTCGAGTCCAAGGTCCAGGAACCGATCATCCCGCTGGACATCTTCCGCAACCGCACGGTGGCGCTGACGACCGTGGCGAGCCTGCTGGTGGGCGTGGCCATGTTCGGTGGCACGGTGTTCCTCTCCCAGTACTTCCAGATCTCGCTCGGCAAGACGCCGACCGCCGCGGGTCTGATGAGCCTGCCGATGATCCTCGGTCTGATGATCTCCACGACCGTCGCCGGGCAGATCATCTCCGCCCGGGGCAAGTGGAAGGGCTTCCTGATCGCGGGCGGCATCATCATGACCGCGGGCATGGGCCTGCTGTCCACGATCAGCGCGGACTCCTCGTTCGGGCTGCTCAGCGTCTACATGGTGGTGCTCGGTGTGGGCGTCGGCATGCTGATGCAGAACCTGGTGCTGGCTGCCCAGAACGACGTACCCGCCTCGGAGCTCGGCGCGGCGACCTCGGTGCTGTCGTTCTTCCGCAGCCTCGGTGGAGCGATCGGCACGAGCGCGCTGGGCGCCGTGCTCAGCCACCGGGTGGCGAGCGAGATGGCCAAGGGCTTCGGCGGGGCGGCGGACAACGGGGGCGCCGGCCACGGCGTTCCCGACCTCTCCAAGCTTCCCGAACCGGCCCGGGAGATCGTCGAGCACGCGTACGGGGTCGCGACCGCGGATGTCTTCCTGATCGGAGCCCCCTTCGCGTTCCTCGCCCTGATCGCGGTGCTGTTCATCAAGGAGAAGCCGCTCAAGACGCAGAGCGGCATGGCACGGCTCGCGCAGGAGAACGCCGCTGCGGTGGAGTCGACACACTGATCCCGCAGGGACGCCGAGACCACTGGCCCGCAGCGATCGGCCGATCGCTGCGGGCCAGTGGTCTCGTCCGTCAGTCGGTGGAAGGGGCCGGCCAGGCGCCCGACGGCGCTCCGCGGTTGGGTTTCTTTCCGGTGGAGCGGTTGCTGATGAGCGCCTGCCGGATCTGCGCCGCGGTCGCCCGTGCGTGTTCCGAGGTGGAGATCGCCTCTGCCGTGGCGGGGACGAAGCGGTGGGCCGGCCGCCGGCAGTACGGGCAGGACGCTCCGTCGGCGAGGAGGTAGCCGTCCTCGCACGCCCGGTTCGAGCAGCTGCTGGGGCGTACGAGGGCCTCGGCGATCTCCTGGGGCGCCCAGCGGCGACGGTTCTCCTCGTCGCGTTCGTGGATCGCGTGCGACCAGCGGTTGCTCCAGCGCCTCTCGATACGGTCGAGGAGCTGGGCGGCCGTCCGGTGCTTGAGCTCCTCGAACAGGATGTCGGGCAGGGTGCGTGGAACCCGGTGCCCGAGCGCCTGGAGCAGCGGCTGGGGAAAGCCCTGCATGATGAAGCGGATCGGGTCGTTGCCCGGGCTCTGCTTCCACTGCTGGCAGTGGCAGACTCCCCCGTCGGGCAGCGGGCTGTGGCAGCGGGTGCACAGTCCGCGGCAGTCGACGCAGATCCCGTCGTTGAGCCCGTCCAGGTGTGACGCGGGCGCTCTGCCGCATTCGCGGCAGCAGGCCGCGCACAGCCCGCACAGCCGCTCGTTGCCCTGCTGGGTCGTCCAGTTCCGCTGCTGGCAGCGGCAGCACAGGCTGGTGTTGCAGTAGTCGCTGTGCTCGCCGTTGTGCCGGCCGAGGGGAGCGAAGGACATGGTGCTTCCTCTTTTCGTGCCCGCGCACGGTGTTGCTCCGTACAGACTACGGGCTGCCCGGCCGTGCCCGGTGGCCAAGCGCTCAGGCGTCCTCCTTGATGAACCGGCGCAGTTCCTGGGCGAGTGCCGCCGGATTGTCCATGGGGACCAGTGTTCCGGCCTCGGGGATCTCGACGTACCGCCCACGCGGCAGCAGTTCGGCGAGGCGCCGTCCGGTCCTGTGCGGCACCATCCGGCCTTCCGCGCCCCAGGCCACCAGTGCCGGCCGGTCGAAGTGCCGCAACCGTTCGGCGGCCCGCAGGTAGGTGTCCTTCTGGGTGGAGCGCAGAAAGCGGGCGAGGTCCCGGCGGAGCCGCGTATCTGGAGCTGATCGGCAGTCTGTTCGCCGACCCCGAGGCGGATCCGGCAGCCGCCACCGTCGCCGCCTTCACCGGCGCGGCCGAGACTCTCCGGGAACTGGACTTCACCGACCCGTGCCCGATCGCCACCGTGGCGCTGGAGGTCGCCAGTACGCACGAGGCGCTGCGTCGCGCGACGGCGGACGTCTTCGCCTCGTGGATCGAGGCCCTCGCCGGCTTCTACGCCAGGGCGGGCATCGAGGCGGAAACCGCCCGGGACACCGCGGGGTCGGTGATCGCCCTGCTGGAAGGGGCCTTCATGCTCGGTCGCGCGGCCCACGACACCGCTCCGGTCCTCGCCGCGGCCAGGGCATCCGCCGCGATCGTCCGCGATGCCCTGGGCCGGGCCGGGTAGCACCGGGCCCGGGCGGGGCCATCCGGCCGTCAGGTGGTGGCCAGGAGCAGGTCCTCGCCGCTCGACGGGCGAAGTCCGTCGGCCCGATCCGCGAAGTAGCGCTCGGCCAGCAGCGATCCCGGAACGTGCCGGGCGTCCGCGAGACCCGCTTCTTGAGCCAGTGCCAGCATCTCCTGCGGGGTGTAGAAGCTGACGAACGGCGTTCCCGATGCCCGGGCGCCCTCTTCCGACTTCTGGAGTCCGGGGCGGTCGGCGTCGTCGAGCAGTTCGGTCGGCAGCAGAAACGTCATGGCGAGGGTCGAGCCGGGAGCGAACGATGCGATCCGGCCCAGGGTGGCCGCGGTGGCGTCCCTGGTGAGGTACATCGTGACGCCGGTGGAGACGACGACGGCCGGCCGGGCCGGGTCGAAGCCTGCCGCGGTCAGCCGCTCCGTCCAGGAGTCGTCGGCCTCGAAATCGACCGGCACCAGTCTCAGCCCGTCGGGGATGCCATGGCCGAGTTCGAACAGGCGTCGGCGCTTCCATGCCTGGGGGCCGGGCCGGTCCACCTCGAAGACCCGCAGCCGGGAGGCGATCTCCGGCCTGCGCTGGGCGAAGGTGTCCAGGCCGGCACCCAGCACCACGTACTGGTCGACACCCTGACCGGCCTGCTCGACCACCAGGTCCTCGATGAAACGGGCACGGGCCACGACGGCCGCCCGGAACCCGCTGGTGGTGAGCGGGTCCATGTCCGGGCGGCGGCGCCAGCCGTCGTCGGGGGCCGCCAGCCGCAGGCCGATCTCGTCCTCGAACACATGGGGCGGAGAATCGACCTGAACGTGCATCGCCCGCCAGAGTGCGACCCGCACGGCCGTGCTGTCCGGTGCCTCGGTCCGCTGGTCTGCCACGACGTTCTCTCCTGACCGCCGCTCGCGGCGCTCGTTCGCCGGGCCCCTTCGGCCGCGGGCGTACCCCCATGGGAGACGATGCACGCTACTCGTACCGGCCGGGCCGTGCGACGCCGCACCGGGCGAAATCCGACAGGGCCGCGTCCGATTTCCGCCAGCACCCGGACGGGCGTCTGCGGATGCTGGAGCCATGACCACGACCTACGAGGTGCGGGCCATCGACCCCACCGTACTGAAGCAGCTTCGGGAGCGGGACGACGCCGGTCGTGCCCGGACGCCCGTCACCGATCCGGAGGGCGGTGCCCCGCTGCGCTGCTGTCTGCGGCACAGCGAGGCGGGTGAGCGGATCGTCCTCGTCTCGTACGCGCCGTTGCGGCGCTGGGCGGCGGAGGCGGATGCCGAGCCCGGACCGTACGACGAGTGCGGTCCGGTCTTCGTCCACGCCGAGGAGTGCGACGGAGCGGCTTCCGGCACCGTCTACCCGGTCGAACTTCACGGTGCCCGCCGGGTGTTGCGCGCCTACGACGATCGGGGGCACATCCTCGGCGGGCGGCTGATCGAGATCCCGAAGGAGCGGGCCGCCGAGGTGGACGACGCGCTGCACGAGGTCTTCTCCGATCCGGAAGTGGCCCTCGTGCACGTCCGTGCGGTCGAATTCGGCTGTTTCATGGTCGAGGCGCGGCGCCGGTAGGCGAGGCGGAGGGTGCCGCTCCGCGCAGCCACGCGGTCGGGTGGCGAGTGTCCGACCGTCCCTGCGGAGCCGGTGACGGCTGAGGCCACCGCTTCGGTCCCGGGCCGTCCGGTTGCGGCCATGCCCATCCGGTGTGGGCCGTGGTGGCGTGCCGCCCCATCTCCCTCGGCCGGGCGTCGGCCCCGGCGGCCGGAATCATGCGCCTGCACCGCCGACAGCGCGGGCACATGTTTCCGGCGCCGCTGGGGGTGAGGAGCACTCGGGTCTGCCACAGCCTCGTCCGCCGACGCTGCGCAGTAACTCCACCTCCCCAGCGGCACTCCCAGCCTGCCGCACGACACGGCACATCGGCGCACGTCGAACCGCAGGTCGGTACACGTATCTGCGCCGCCGGACCCGTCTCACCCCGATGGCGTCGGCATACGTACCGGCGTTGGGACGGGTATACGTACGGCTGTGGGGCGCGGCCGTGACTCGTCTTCGTCCGGGTCCGAGCACGCTCGCCGCTCACCGGTCTGACGTGGATATTTGGTGGCAGGCACGACCGCCGGTGGTGATGATCACGGCATGCATGTCTTCCTGGAGACCGAGCACCTGGTGCTGCGCCCGTTCACCGACACCGGCAGCGACGTCGATCGCCTGTTCGCGCTGGAAAACGACCCCGATGTCATGCGCTTCATCAACGGCGGCCGGCCGACGAGCCGCGAGGCGATCCGGGCACGGACCCTGCCGCGGCTCCTCCACGACCATCCGTGCTTCGGCACCCGTGGCTACTGGGCCGCCGACGAGAAGACCACCGGGACGTTCCTGGGCTGGTTCGCGTTCCGCCCGCTCGACGAACAGAGCCCGCTCGTGGTCGAGCTCGGCTACCGGCTGAACAAGGCCGCCTGGGGCAAGGGATACGCCACCCAGGGTTCGCGGGCCCTGATCGACAAGGGGTTCACGGACCTCGGAGTGCAGCGGGTCACCGCGAACACGATGACGGTGAACACGCGGTCCCGACGTGTGATGGAGAAGGCCGGGCTGTCGTTCCTCCGGAGCTTCACCGAGGACTGGCCGGAGACGATCCCGGGTTCCGAGCATGGTGACGTCGAGTACGAACTCGTCCGGGCCGGCTGGGAGCAGAAGCGGGAGCAGCGCCGGTAGCCGTCGATGTGCCGAGTCGGCCGGCGAACCGAGCAGCCGGGAACCGGCGGCCCGTCAGCGGTTCGCCGAACTCAGCGGTTCGTCGGAATCAGTCCGTGGCCGCGCCGTCATGGTCCTCGGACTGCTGCCGGGCGCGGCTGAACTCGCCGGTGCCGACCCGGGCGGCGAGGGTGTCGTCGGGGCCGGAGAGCAGGGAGCCGTAACCGGTGGCGGCCCACAGGCTGCGTTCGGCGGGCACCTCGAAGTAGGGAACGGTACGGCCCCGGTCCCGGACCGCGAGCACCTGCGGCGAGCGGCGGGCGCGCAGGGCCTGGGCGCAGTCCTCGCAGACCGCGACATCCACCCGCTCCCGGCGGCCGAGCGGGCGCCAGGTGGTCCGGCGGACGGCGGTGCCGTGCCGGGGGTCGAAGAAGCACAGCGGGAGCCCGGGGGCCGGGACCAGGGCGGAGCGTCCCTCGGCGACCAGGGCCAGCACTCCGACCAGGTCGGGGAGGCCCCGCGCCGCGTCCAGCACCCGGCCGGCCGCGTCGTAGGCGTCCAGAGCACGGCTCAGGCCCGGGGTGTCGGAGCCGTCGGCCTGTTCCACGGCCTCGCCCAGGGCGAGCAGTTCGGCGGCGGCCCGACGGCGCAGCCCGGCCTCGTCGGCGGCCTGGTCGGCGGCGAAGACGGCGTCGGGGAAGCTGAAGACGGTGTGCCGGGGCGAGCGGCGACGGCGCAGCACGAAGGCGGCGCCGGCGACGGCGAGGACCAGCACCGCGACGACCGTGAGCAGGGTTGCCGAGCCGCCGCCGGAGGCGTGCTCCTCGTCCTTCGGCCGGGCCGAGTACTCCTTGTCGATCCTGGCGGTCTCGGCCTCGTAGACCGCGGTGCCGTTGCCGGCCTTGATCAGTTCCACGGCCTTGCCGACCCGGGCGGCAAGACCGGCGTCGTCGAGTTCCTTGAGGAAGCCGACGGCGGAGACGGCGTCGCGGGTCTGATGGGTGTCGGTCGGCCACTCGGTGCCGTTGAGCCACTTCCCGTACTCGTCGGTGGTGATCAGGATCAGCTTCTGCTCACCGAGCCGTTCCTTGACCACCGCGGCGAGGGTGCGGGCGTCGCCGTCGAAGGCGTCGCCCTTCTTCAGCGGGACCAGCACCACCTTGATCGGCAGGCCGGTCGCGGCGATCCGGTCGACCAGGGCCTGCTCCTGGGCCGGGTCGACCGCGGCCGCATAGGACGGGTCGACGTGGACTGGGTCCGTGGCCAGCGACTCGGCGATCGTCGCGGCGGTCGGTCCGGTACCCGCGGTCTCCGCCCGGGCGGGGGCGCCGGTGCCGAGCAGAGACGTGCAGGCCAGCAGCAGCGCGGTCAGCAGTCCGGCGGCGCGGCCCCGGGAACCGCCGGCCGGGCGGCAACCGGTCGGCCGGCCACTGCTCAGGTGGTCGTTGGTCGGCCGGTCGCCGGCCGGGCGGTGACTGGTCGGTCGGTCACTGGACACTGGCGGACTCCCTGGCCCTGAGGATGAGTGCTTCGAGCCCTTCACGGGCGGCCGGCAGGACCTGCCCGGCCTCGTCCCAGGCGGTCCGGGAACGGCTGTCCGCCCCAGGCAGGCCCAGCAGCCGTTCAGCGGCTTCCCGTTCGCGGGCGGCCCGGTCGGCGGTGCTGCGGTTGGCGCCGCTGCCGCGGAGGGCGTGGTGGCAGGCGGGACACAGCCGTGCGGACCTGGGGCCGATGCCGGTGCCGGCGAGCCATCCAGGGACCTTGCCACCGGTGGCCTCGCCGTGCAGCGGGTTGAGCCGGCAGAGGCTGGGTTCGAGTTGTCCCTGGAGGGCGGCGAGCCCGGCCCGGGCGAGCACCGCGACGGCGGCCAGGTTGCCCGCCTGCGTGATTGCGTCCGGGTGCTCGTCACCGGAGTCGGCCAGCAGTCCGGCGGCGTCCAGGCAGTCCCAGGCGCGGGCGCGGCCGGGCGCGTCCTGGTCGGCGGCGGCCAGCCGACCGGTGAGTTCGCGGACGTCGGCGGTGGCCCAGGAGCGCAGTTGCCGGACGGACGGCAGCGCTGTGGTGTGCCGGGGCCCGGAGCGCTGCGGCGGCGAGGGGTCGGCCGCGTGCTCGCGGCGGGAACGCAGCACGGCCCGGGCGATGGCGATCACCAGCCAGGCGATCAGCAGCAGCACGCCCAGCAGCATCGTGCCGAGCATGATCCCGGGGCCGAAGTCGCTGCTGAACAGGCCGGGCAGCCGGTTGTCATGGAGCGGGGGCAGCTCGGTGTCCTGGGTCGCCGAGTCGTAGCCCTTCTCCGGCCGGGCGGCGGCGACGGCGTCCAGGGTCCGTTCCAGGCGCGGCACCACCCGCAGGTCGCCGTCCCTGCGGTACTCCGGGTAGCGGACGCCGGACGGCAGACGCATGAAGCGGCGGGAGGAGTCCTGGTCGGTACCGAAGGTCTCCAGGTCGATCCGGCCGGACACCGGATCGATCAGCACGTAGACGCCGTTCTGGCCGGTGCGTTGGTGGACCCGGGCGAGCAGGGTGCTGCTGTCGCCGCCGCTCTCGTCGTCGCTGCCGGTCGTCGTGGCCAGTACGTGCACCGGGCCCTTGGGGGCGAGTCCGGCGATCCGCTGCCGGATCGTGGGGAGGTCGGCGGCGGTCAGCACGTACGCGGTGGACGGGTCCTGGTAGATCGGTCCGGCGGCGAGCCCGGCGGCGACTTCCTCCACCCGGGCGTTCAGGTCGTCCTGGGTGACATCGAGATACGGGCTGTCGACGGTCTGCGGGAAGACGGTGGGCGCGGCCAGCACCACGGCGACCGCGGCGGCCACCGCGGCCACCACCGTCACGGGAAGCACACCGCGTCGGCGGGAGGCGGGCCAAGTGGCGCGGGCCGGAGCCTTCGACTTCGCAGCGGCCGTGCCGGAGCCCTTGCCCGTTCCCGTACCGGAACCCGTGCCCGATCCCTTGCCGGAACCTTTTTCCAGGCGGACGGCCGGGGCCTGCGAGACGGCTTCCTTCTTCGTGCCGGTCGGCTGCGACCGGTCGGAGCGGCGGCGGGAGAGCCGGATGCCAAGGGCCAGGACCAGACCGGGGATCACCACCACGGCCAGGCCGAGCAGCAGGTTCTGGTTCTGCCGGTCGGTGGAGCTGATGTACAGGTCGGGCTTGCCGTCCTCGTGGTAGCGGTCGTACAGCTCGTCGGCCCTGGCGGCGGCCCGGTCGTGTCCGGAGGCGATCGCGTCGGCGAAGGACTCGAACGCGGCGAGCGGGCCGGCCCCGTACGGGGTGCCGTACAGGGCGATGCGGCCGGCCTCCTCGACCGGGACGTCGACGCCGAACGCGGAGGCGGTGATGCTGCTGTGGTCGCTGATCAGCACATACAGCCCGTCCTCACCGAGCCGGTCGTGCACCAGGCCGAGCAGCGTGGCGTCCCCCGCGGGCAGCGCCAGCACGTAGGTGGGCACGCCTGTGCGCTCGGCGAGGGCGGCGATGTCCGGGGCGAGCGAGCGGGGCAGTCCGCGTGGACGGTCGGCCGAGACGTAGACCGGGTTCCGGCGCAGTTCCGCGGCCAGGCGCTCGGACTGGGTCTCGCCGTCGGCGGGCCGGCCGTTCGGTGTGGCGGTGGCGGTCGCCCTGGGCGTTGCCGTGGCGCTCGGCACGGTGCCCGGTTCGGCCGCGACGGCCGTTCCGGCGCTGCCGAGCAGCACGAGCGCCGCGAGTGCCGTGCCCGCCCGGGCCCCGAACGTCCCGCTCCGCCTCCATATCCCTGACAGCGTCCGCATCGGTGCCTCCCCCTGGTTCGGCCGGTCACTCTACCGGCGCCGGGTTCCGGTGCGTACGGATACCTCCTGGTCCGGGCGGCGCGGGGCGGTCGGACCGGCGGCGGCAGGGGACGGGACGGCCCGGCGAAGACGGCGTGCCGGGGCCCGGCGCCTCGGCCCTCGCCTCCCGTCCCCCTCTTCACCCCGGTCCGTCATCGGAGCCCGGCGGCAGGCGAGGTGCCGTCGCCGGCCGCCTCAACGAGTGGCGTCGGACGGCACCGAAGGCAGGTACCGCGGTGGCCGCCAGGCGTCCAGCCGCTGTTCCACCGCCGCCCCCAGCGACAGCAGCTCGGCGTCCTGGCGGTCGCCGGCCATCAGGAGCAGGCCGACCGGCAACTCGCCGACGAACCCGGCGGGCACCGACAACGAGGGGTACCCGGCGACGGCGGCCGGGGTGGAGGACGGGATCACGTCGTTGTCGCCCCGGGCGCAGTCGGTCGTCCAGGCGGGCGGGTTCGCCGGGGAGGCGATGGCGTCCAGGTCATGGGCGGCCATGGTCTCGTCGATGGAGCGCCGGGACAGGTCCTTCAGCTCGGCGCGTGCGGCCCGGTGGCCCGGGTCCGTGGTCGGCGGCGCGACCAGGGCCTGCTCGAACAGCTCCTGACCGGCGAAGCAGGTCCGCTCGGCCGGGTGCGTGCGGTTGAACCCGACCAGCTGGGTGAGGTCGCGAGGCCCGTTACGGGTGGCCAGATAGGCGTCGATGTCCCGGTGGAACTCGCTCAGCAGCACTGGGAACTCCAGTTCCGCGAGCCTGTCCTGGTACGGCGGAGTCACCTCGACGACCTCGGCCCCGGCGGCACGCAGTCGCGCCGCGGTCCGGGTCATCAGCGCGTCCGTCCCGGTGCCGAGGGAGGGGAGCCGCCACAGCCCGATCCTCTTGCCGCGCAGGCCGCCGGGGCGCGTGGCCGCGTCCGTGAGGCCGAGGGTGCGCGCGGCATCGCCGCCGCTGAGCACCGAGAGGGTGATCGCGGTGTCGATGACGTTGCGCGCCATGGGCCCTGCCGTGTCCTGCTCGGCGGAGATCGGGACGACTCCCGACTGGCTGACCAGTCCGAGGCTGGGCTTGTGGCCGACGACCCCGTTCATCCCGGCCGGGCACACGATGGAGCCGTCCGTCTCGGTACCGATCGCCACCTGCGCCAACGACGCGGCGAGCGCGGCGGCCGAACCGGAGGACGATCCGCACGGATTCCGGTCCAGGACGTACGGGTTGTTCGTCTGCCCGCCCACCGCCGACCAGCCCGACGTCGGTTTCGCCGCGCGGAAGTTGGCCCATTCGGACAGGTTGGTCTTGCCGAGGATCACCGCGCCTGCCGCGCGCAGCCTTCCGACCAGGTCCGCGTCCGTGTCCGGTGGACTCCCGGCCAGCGCCGTCGACCCGGCCGTAGTCGGCATGTCGCGGGTGTTCACGTTGTCCTTCAGCAGGACGGGGATGCCGTCGAGCGGACCGCGAACCTTCCCGAGGCGGTGCCTGACGTCGCTGGCGGCCGCTTGGCGCAGGGCCGTCGGGCTGGTGCGCAGCACCGCGTGGATCTTCGGATCGACGGCCTTGATCCGCCGGAGGTACGACAGGGTCAGCTCCGACGAGGTCAGGGCGCCACGCTCCATGCGTTCCTGCAGCTCGGGAATCGTCACCGTGTCCAGGTCCGCTCCGCGCAGGAGCGTCGGCCCGGAGCCGGCGGCCACCGCGGGCTGCCCCGGCACACCCGTCGCCGGCAGGGGTGCCACGGCCAGGGCCGCGGTCAGGGCCGCAATGCTTCGCTTCTTCATGGGAACAGCCCATTCCAGGAGGATCCGCGGGCGCAAGAGACTTCTGCGCCTCCTTTCGCCCCGCACCCGCGCCCCGGCCGGGATGTCCTCAGACCAGGCCGCCGAGCCAGCGGTGGACGGCGAGTGCGGTGGTACGGGCATGCTCCTCCAGCATGGTGAAGTGGTCCCCGGGCACGGTGATCCCGGCGTGCGGCAGGAGCCAGTCCGGGGCGGGTTCGGTGCCCGGCAGCGAGTCCTGGGCCCGTACGTACAGGGTGGGGCAGGCGAGTGGCGCGGGTTTCCAGCCCTTGAAGAGCTCGAAGTATCCGGCCATGGCGGTGAGCCGGCCGGTGTCGTCCGAGGTGAACTCCGCCGCCCGGCGCAGCATGTCCGACGTCATCGCGGAGAGCGCCTCGTCCCGGTCGTCGTGACCGGGTGGATAGGTGTCCACCAGGACGACGGCCACCGGGGCGGCGCCCTCGGCCTCCAGACGCTCGGCCACGGCATGGGCCACCCAGCCACCGGCCGACCGCCCCAGCAGTACCGCAGGGCCTTCGCCCGCGGCTGCGCGTACGGCCGCGGCCTGGGCGGTGACGAGGGCGTCCAGCGAGGCGGGCAGAGCCTCGCGGGACTCGAACCCCGGGTGCCGCACCGCGGAGACCGGCCGCAGTCCTCGTAGCCCGGCACCGAAGCGTGCGTACTCCTGCGGTCCGGACAGTGCGCTGAGCGCGGGGGTGCAGACGAGCCGGGCCCCCGCGCCGCCCGCCGCGAGCACGACGGGTTCGTGCGCGGCGCCGGGCGCCCCGGTCCTGTCGAAGACCGGGCGGAGGCGGGCGGCGACGGTGAGGAGCACCATGCCGTCCCAGCTCCGTCCCCGGGCGCATGCGGTACGGAAGAGCGCACCCAGGGAGTCCGGGGCTCCCTGGGCGTGCGGTGTGCCGGCGGTCCGCGCCCGGGCGTTCGGCGGTGCGCCCCCCTCCCCACCGGCGGTGTCGGGCCGTGCCGGGGCGTCGGGCGCGGCGCCCGCAGGAGGTGCGTCGGCGGCATGGCGGCGGGTCAGTTCGGTGGCGAGCGCGCGCGGTGTCGGGAAGTCGAACAGCAGCGTGGACGGCAGTGCCAGCCCCGTCGATGCCGCGAGTTCGTTGCGCAGATCGACCGCGGCCAGGGAGTCCAGTCCCAGGTCCGCCAGCAGGGCGTCCTCGTCGATCTCGCTCGCCTCGTCCCCGTGGCCCAGGACGCGGGCCGCCAGGGTCCGGACCCTGGCGAGCAGCGCCTCGCCCCGCTCGCCGGGGGCGGCAGCCATCGGCGCCCGGCCGGGCCGGTCCCCGCTCCCGTCACCCGCGTCGGCGGCAGGCATCGGGGGCCGGTTCGCAGCCGGGTCACCGGCGCGGAGAGCGGCCGGGGCGAGGCGGGCCGCCACCACCACGGGTTCGTCACCGGCCACGGCGGCGTCGAAGAGGACCAGGCCCTCCTCGGGCCCGAGCGGGCCGAACCCGGAGCGGGCCATCCGCCGCCGGTCCGCGTCGCCGAGGTGCGCCATCATGCCGTCGTCCTGCTGCCAGGGACCCCAGGCGATCGACGTACCGGGCAGGCCGAGCCGGGCGCGGTGTTGTGCCAGGGCGTCCAGTACGCAGTTGGCGGCGGCGTAGTTGGCCTGGCCGGCGGAGCCGAAGGTACCCGCGATCGAGGAGAACAGCGCGAACACGGCCAGGTCGTGTCCCCCGGTCAGTTCGTGCAAGGTGAGAGCGGCGTCCGCCTTGGGGCGCAGCACCCGCCTCAGACGGTCGGGGGTGAGTGCCGCGACGACACCGTCGTCCAGCACCCCCGCGCTGTGCACCACACCGGTCAGCGGGTGGGCGGCCGGTACGGCGTCGAGCAGGGCGGCGAGCGCGGTCCGGTCCGCGATGTCGCAGGCGTGAGCGGCCACCTCGGCGCCCGCCGCACGCAGTTCCGCGACCAGTTCCCGGGCCCCCGGTGCGTCCGGTCCGCGCCGGCCGGCGAGCAGCAGATGCCGGACGCCGTGGGCGGCGACCAGGTGCCGTGCCACCAGCTTGCCCAGGGAACCTGTGCCGCCGGTGACCAGGACGGTGCCCTCCGGGTCGAGGGGACGCCGCTTCTGGGGCTCCGGTGCCGTCCCGGCCAGTGGCGTCAGCTTCGGCGCGTATGCCGTCCCTCGGCGTACGGCTGTCTCCGGCACCGGGGCGGCCAGCAGGGCGGGCAGGGCGTTCCAGGAGTCCGGGTGGTCGTCCACGTCGATCAGGGCGAAGCGGCCGGGGTTCTCGCGCAGGGCCGAGCGGACCAGGCCCCACACCGGTGCGTGCGACGGTACGGACGACGCTTCGCCGGATCGGCCGTCATTCCCGTGACCGTCGCCGGCCGGGGTGACGGCGCCGGACGTCACGAGAACGAGACGGGAGCGGGACAGGTGCGGTCGGGCGAGCCACTCCTGCACGAGTCCCAGCGTCCAGTCCGCTGCCCGCAGCAACTCGGCGGCCTGGTCCTGCGCGTCGCCGGTCGCGGCGGGCGGCGTCGGGCACGGGGCCACTACGACGGTCGACGACGCGTCGCACGCCGCCGCTCCGGCGTACACCGGGACACCGGATCCCAGCGCCGCGAGGGCGTCCACCGGCCGTGTGCCCGCCGTGCCCAGAACTCCCCAGCGGGGCATCGCCACGGGGACGGGCGGTTCGGTCAGCGGTACCCAGTCCGTCCGGTGGAGAGCACCGGCGGCCGCGTCCGCCGTCGCCGATCCGGTGCGCGGCAGGGGCCGGAGAGTCAGCGAACGGATCGTCGCCACCGGTGAGCCCGTCCCGTCGGTCAGCTCCACTCCGGCCTGCCCGTCGGCCCCGGGTGTCGTCCGTACCCGCAAGCGCTGGACGCGGGCGCTGTGCACACGAACCCCGCTGAAGGCGAACGGCAGGGACAACCCGCTGGCTTCCGGACCGGCCGTCCCGGAACCGTTCGTGACGATGCTGTCCAGGGCCAGGGCGTGCAGCGCCGCATCGAGCAGCGCGGGATGCAGGACGAATCCCGGGCCGTCCGCCTCCTGCCCCGGGGCGCGGGCCGCGTCGGGCAGGACGACCTCGGCGTACAGCTCCTCACCGTGGCTCCAGGCGGCGCGCATGCCCTGGAAGGCGGGGCCGTAACGCAGCCCGTCGGCGGCCAGCCGCTCGTACGGTCCGGTGTCCGGATCGTCGGCGCGCAGTGGCATCGCCGCCTCCGGCGGCCATGAGGTGTGGCCGCCGGTCCCGGTGGTGGCCGCTTCCCGGTCCGTGGGCGGCCGGGCCGGCGAGAGGGTGCCGCCGGCGTGCCGTTGCCAGGGCCGGTCGCCCGCCGGTGTGTGCGGCCGGGAGTGGAAGAGCACGGTCCGCCGCCCCGCGCCGTCCGGTCCCGCCACCTTCACCTGCAATTCGACGGTGCCTTCCGGTGGCAAGGGCAGCGGCGCGGTCAGCACGAGCTCGTCCAGCTCGGCCGCGCCCGCCGACTCACCGGCGTGGAGGGCCATTTCGACGAAAGCGGTGGCGGGCAGCAGAATCTCCCCCGCCACCACGTGGTCGGCGAGCCACGGCTGGTCGTGCACCGAGAGCAGCCCGCTCAGCAGCACCCCGCCGTCGTCGGCCGTGCGGGTGACCGACCGCAGGAACGGATGGGTGGCCCCGTCCGCGGGGGACACGGGCGGGCGGCCCGGGTCGGGCTCCAGCCAGAACCGGCGGCGCTGGAAGGGGTACGTGGGCAGCGCGACGCGCCGCCCGCCCCGCCCGGCGAAGACTGTCTGCCAGTCGACGGGCACGCCGTGGGCGTGCAGTGCGGCCAGCGTGTCGAGCAGGGCGTCCGCTTCCGGCCTCGCCCGGCGCAGGGTCGGCAGGACCAGCGGTGCCGGGCCCCGCCCGCCGCCGCCCGTTGCGCCCGTGTCCGGGTCGGCCGGGGCCGGTCCGGACGGGGTGAGGCAGTCCCGTACCAGGCCGGTGAGCACCCCGTCCGGTCCCAGTTCGACGTAGTGTGCCGCTCCTCGGTCACCCAGGTACGCCACCGAATCGGCGAAGCGGACCGGCCGGCGGACGTGGTCCACCCAGAACTCCGTTGTGCACAGCTCCTCGTCGGTGGCCGCCCGGCCCCGTACGGCGGTGATCAGGGGCAGCCGCGGCGCGGCGAAGGACAGGCTCCGGACCACGTTCGCGAAGTCGGCCAGCGCGGGTTCCATCCGAGCGGAGTGGAAGGCATGGCCGACCCGCAGACGCGTCGCCGAACGGCCCCGCTCCCTGAAGTACGCGGCGACCTCTTCCACCGCGGCCTCGTCGCCGGAGACGACCACCGAGGCGGGCCCGTTGACCGCGGCGATCTCCACCGCGCACCCGGACTCGGACTCGGCGAGGTGCGCGGCCACCTCGTCCGGGTCGGCGGCCACGGCCGCCATCGCGCCGCCCGGCGGCAGTGCGTCCATGAGCCGGCCCCGGGCGGCCACGAGTGTGCACGCGTCCCCGAGGGACAGCACCCCGGCGACGTGTGCCGCCGTCACCTCGCCCACCGAGTGCCCGGCCACCAGGTCCGGGCGTACCCCCCAGGCCTCGAACTGCCGGAACAGGGCGGTCTCCAGGGCGAAGAGAGCCGGTTGCGCGAACCGGGTCGTGTGCAGCAGCGCACCCGCCTTTGTACCGGGCTCGGCGAACACGACGTCCCGCAGGGGCACCGGCAGCAGTGTGTCGAGCAGGGCGCAGCACTCGTCCCACGAGTCGGCGAAGGCCGGATGCAGTTCCCGCGACTCGTACAGCTCCCGGCCCATGCCGACGCGCTGGGCACCCTGGCCGGTGAACAGCACGGCCGTCGGGCCGTGGTGGCGGGACGTGCCCGTGTGCACGCCGGGCCGGTCGCCGCCCTCGGCCACGGCCCGCAGGGCGCCGAGCAGTTCGGCACGGTCCCGGGCCACCAGCACGGCCCGGTGGTCGAAGACGGCGCGCGTGGTCGCGAGCGAGTACCCGATGTCCGCCGGGGCGGCATCGGGGGCGGCGGCCATGTGGTCGTGCAGTTGTCGTGCCTGGGCCCGCAGCCCCGGCAGGCTCCTGGCCGACACCGGAACGGCCACCGCGGCCGGTCCGGGACGTGCCGTGCCTTCCGGCTCCGCCACGGCACGCGGAGGCTCTTCGAGCACCACATGGGCGTTGGTGCCGCTGATGCCGAACGAGGACACCCCCGCCCGGCGCGGACGGCCCGTGGCGGGCCACTCCATCGCCCGGCTGAGCAGCTCGATCCGCCCTGTCGACCAGTCGACACGGGGGGTCGGTTCGTCGGCGTGCAACGTACGCGGCAGCACTCCGTGGTGCATCGCCTGCACCATTTTGATCAGGCCGGCCACTCCGGCCGCTGCCTGGGTGTGGCCGATGTTCGACTTCACCGAGCCCAGCCGGAGGGGGTGTTGCCGTTCGTGGCGCCCGTACGTCGCGAAGAAGGCCTCCGCTTCGATGACGTCCCCCAGCCGGGTGCCGGTGCCGTGCGCCTCCACCGCGTCGATGTCGCCGGGATTCAGCCCAGCGTCCACGAGGGCCTGCCGGATCACCCGCTGCTGTGCCGGTCCGTGCGGTGCGGTCAGTCCGTTGCTCGCCCCGTCCTGGTTGACCGCCGAGCCGCGCACCACGGCCAGTACCGGAAGTCCCGCGCGGCGCGCCTCGGACAGCCGGCTGAGCAGCAGCATGCCGGCGCCCTCGGCCCATCCGGTGCCGTCGGCGGACGCGCCGAAGGCCTTGCAGCGGCCGTCCGGGGACAGCGCCCGCTGGCGGCTGAACTCGACGAACGACGAGGGCCCCGACATCACCGTGGCACCGCCGGCCAGCGCGAAGGCGCACTCGCCCCGGCGCAGCGCCTGGGCCGCCAGGTGCAGGGCCACCAGGGACGAGGAACACGCGGTGTCCACGGTGAGGGCCGGGCCTTCGAGCCCGAAGGTGTAGGCGATACGCCCCGAGGCGACGCTTCCGGCGTTGCCGAGGCCGAGGTAGCCCTCGACGTGTTCGGGCGTCCTCGTCAGGTGGCGGGCGTAGTCGCTGTACATCAGCCCGACGTACACCCCGGTCGGCGAGCCGCGCAGGGTACCGGGGACGAGACCGGCGTGCTCGAAGGCCTCCCACGCCACTTCGAGCAGCAGTCGGTGCTGCGGGTCCATGGCCAGGGCCTCGCGGGGCGAGATGCCGAAGAAGCCGGGGTCGAAGCGGTCCACGCCGGAGAGGAAGCCGCCCTCGCGCACGTACGTCCGTCCGGAGCGCCCGGGGTCCGGGTCGTACAGCTCCCGGGTGTCCCAGCCCCGGTCGGTGGGGAAGGGGCCGATGGCGTCCCTCCCGTCGGCCACCAGCTGCCACAGTTCTTCGGGAGAGGTCACGTCTCCGGGGTAGCGGCAGGCCATTCCCACGATCACCACGGGGTCGTCGTCCGAGCGGGCCGAACTCCGGTTCAGGGGCCCGGCGTCGGCCTGCGCGGCGGCGTTCCGTTCTCCGAGGTGGGCGGCGAGCGCGGCAACGGTGGGGAAGTCGAAGGCGACGGCCTCGGAGAGCGGCAGGCCGGTCACGGCCGACAGTCGTTCCCGCAGCACTGTCGCCGTCAGGGAGTCCATGCCCAGGTCCCGCAGTGCCGTGCGCGGTTCCACCTCCCGGGCCGGGCAGCCGAGCACGGCCGCCGCCTCGTTCCGCACCAGGGTCAGCAGGTCCTCCGACGGCTGCCCGGCGGCCTCCGCGCCCAGCGCCCGCGCCGGCAGTCCGGCGAGGTCGCGCCGCAGGATCTTTCCGGAACCGGTACGCGGAATCTCCGCCACCTCGAAGAGTTCGGCGGGCACCTTGTAGCCGGAGAGTTCCGCACGGCAGGCGGCGAGGACGCGCCCCCTGTCCAACGCGCCGTCACCGGGCTCGGGGACCAGATAGGCGACCGGTACTTCACCGAAGGAGGGGTGCGGGCGTCCGGCCACGGCGGCGTCCGCCACCCCCGGCAGTCGCCGCAGCACGGCTTCCACTTCCGAAGGGTGGATGTTCACCCCGCCCCGGATGATGAGATCACTCGCCCTGCCTGTGATCGTCAGTTCGCCGGAGGCGTCGATCCTGGCCAGGTCCCCCGTGCGGAACCAGCCGTCGCGCAGTACTTCCGCGGTGGCTTCCGGCCTGCCGTGGTAACGGGCCATGATCCCGGGCCCGCTGACCCACAGCTCGCCCTCCCCCGTGTCCCGGCCGTCGGTGCCGCCGCCGACCCGGACCCGGGTGCCGGGCAGCACCCGGCCGCACGATGTCGCCTCGCCCGGCGCCGGCATGGTCACCGGGCCCGCCTCCGTGCTGCCGTAGTGCTCCAGGTAGGGGGCACCGCAGATCGCCTCGAAGGACTCGCGGAACCCGGGCCCCGCCGCGGCGCCCGCACTGACGCAGCCCCGCAGCGCGGGCGCGCCGAGACCGCCGCCGCTCTCCTCGCCCCGCACCGCGTCGAGCAGCGCCGAGTACGTGGTCGGGACGCCGCCGAGCAGGGTGAACGAGGTGTCCCCACCCCGGAGTTCGGCCAGCACCCCCGCGACCGAGAACCGGGGCAGCAGCACCGCGCTCGCCCCGACCGCGGTCACCCCGAGGAAACAGACGATCTGGCTCATCGCGTGGTGGAGGGGCAACGGCCACAGCACGTGGTCCTGTTCGGACAGGCCCAGGGCGCCGACAAGGCCCGCCGCGACCGGGGCCAGGCGGTTGCGCTGGGTGGACAGGACGCCCTTGGCCGCGCCGGAGGAGCCCGAGGTGTAGAGCAGCCAGGCCACTTCGTCCAGTGCGAGATCGTCCCGGGCCGGCGTGCTCGGCTCCGTACCCGCCAGCTCCTCGTACCGCAGAACGCCGCCCGCGACCGCGGCGGGCCCGCCCCCGGTGCCGCCGCCCTCGTCCGCCGGTCCCTCGGGGCCCGTGCACGAGGACGGGTCACCCGCCTCCCCTTCGTCGCCTCCCCCGACCGCCACCACGGTCAGCCCGGGCCGGGACGGCAACGCGGGCCGCCGTGCCAGGCCGGCGTAATCGGTGATGAGCACCCGGGCCCCGCTGTCGTCCAGCAGGCGGGTCAGTTCCTCGTCCGGGTTCCCGGGGTCCAGAGGCACGCCCACGCCACTCGCCCGGGTGACGGCGAGCAGGCTCTCGACCGCCTCGACCCGGTTGCCGAGCAGTACGGCCACCCGTTCACCGCGCGCCAGGCCGAGTCCGGCCAGGTGGCCGGCCAGCCGTGCGGTCCTTCGTTCCAGTTCCCGGTAGGTCACACGCGTGAACACGTCCTGGAAGCAGACCTTGTCCCCGAGGCGCCGGGCATGGTCCCCGAGCAGTTCCGGCAGTGTTCTGACGATGTCGGCGTGCGTACCCACCGCATGACCTCCCTGAGACGACCCGACGTTGAGGACGACGGCATGGTTCACCGGGTTGCCTCCCGGCGACGGGCGGACGGCGCGGGCAGCGGCGGCCGGACGAACTCCCGCTCGACGCCTGTCAGTTCATGGCGTCTTGTCACCCGTCCATGATCCACCACGCGAGATCACTCCAGGACACCGCCTTGGCAGGCCCTGCCCCGTGGCCCGTCCGTCGGTTCACACCGACTCGCGGCCGGTGGCGGAGGCGAAGCCCAGCCAGCTGTGGCGGTTGCCCCACCAGCACCAGCCGACCTTCGGGGCATTACGCCGCTCGCGGCCGTCCCGCCCGGTGCCGTTGCTGATCCAGACCGCCGGGGTGCGGGCGTCGAAGCCGCCGTTCGCCTTGCGCAGCCGGGAACCGATGGTCATGAAGCAGCGGTTGCGCTCCAGGGCCTCCGGCTGCTGGAGCACCCACTGGATGCCCTCGGTGAGCAGCAGCGGAGAGCGGTCCTCCTCGGTGAGGGCGGGCAACGCCTCCTCCGGGCTCCAGTCGGCCTTGTCGTCGCCGCGGTCGATGCCGGTCACGAGGTAGAGGGAGGCCTCGGGCAACTCGATGTCCACCGGGGCGAACCGGTCGACGTCGGGCATGTCGACGACGACGAATCCGGGCTTGCCGTCACGTCGGAGCAGCGGCGCGAGGGCGGAGGCGGGGGCGCGGTCCGGGTGGACGACGAGCAGGGCATCGGTGCGGTCGCCGCCGGCGCCTTCGGCGAAGGCGCGCATCTCGTCGGCGGGTATGCCCGCGAGTTCGGGCACCCCCAGTGCGCTCAGGCGCTCGGCCTGAGCGGTGAGCGACGGGAGCGGGCCGACCGTGGTGCTGGTGGAAGCGGTGCCGGGCACAGTACTCCTCGGTTCGTGGTACAGAGCGAGTGGATCAACGGTGCGGCCGGCCGGGTTGTTCCCGCCGGACGGGCCTAGGGACTCAGCACCGACGCGATCTCGGTACGTGAGTCGATCGCGAGCTTGGTGAGGATGCGCTCGACATGCGTGTCCGCGGTCCGTTTGGAGATCACGAGTCGCTCGGCGACCTCCCGGTTGGACAGTCCCCGTGCGACCAGCGCGGCGACCTCCCGCTCCCGCGGGGTGAGTACGTCGGTCGCCGGGGACCCCGGCCTGCTGCGGGGCAGTCGCTGCCCGGCCAGTGGGCTGTCGGTGTCCGCGCGGACCGCGTCCAGGATCTCGGTCCCCGACAGCCGGGCCCCCACGCCGTACCAGCGTTCGTACTCCGTGTCTCCCAGCGTTTCCCGCACGGCGTTCCGGGTCGCCTCCTGCTGTTCCAGCACGGACGTCAGCATGGCCACGGGGTCGCCGCCGAGCCGCCGCGCGCCTTCCGCGTATCCCAGCAGCCAGGCCGCCCTGACGTGGCGTTCCTGCTGTGCGGCGTGCCAGGCCAGGCCCAGACAGCAGAGCGCGGCGACCAGCACGTCTCCGATCTCGCTCATGGCGTCCAGGGCCTGCCGCAGCGCTTCGGCGCCCTCCTCGTGGCGTCCGGCGAGCCAGAGGATGAGGCCCTCCGCCATGAGTGTGGATCCGTAGAACTGACGATCGCCCGTGTCGTGCAGATGGGCCAGCCCCACCTCGCACAGTTCGAGGGCCCCGTCGGTGTCCCCGAGCACCGCCCGCAGCAGCGCGCCCTCGTAGTGGACCATGCTGATGCCGAGCGAGTCGCCCACGGCGACGATCCGCCGGCGTCCCTGTTCCAGCTCGGCCAGTCCCTCCTCGATCTCGCCGCAGAGCGCTCTCATCGCCCCGATGTAGGGCTCGGTGAACATCGCCACGCGCTGTTCGTCGCAGTTCAGCGCCACCTCCCGCGCCTCCCGGAAGAAGGTGGGTGCCTCCGCGAGGTCGGCGGTCCAGGTGGCGAACACGCCGGTCATGAACAGGCCCCAGGCCCGCTCCGCGCAGTCCTCGGGCACCAGGCGGAGCCCCTTGTCGATCCAGTACCGCCCCTCCGACAGGGTGCCGGTCGCCCGCCAGTGCGGGGCGAGCTGCACGGCGAGGCTCAGCCCTTCCGCCGCGCGGCCAGGGGCTGTGAAGGCGTACTTCATCGCGGCCCGGATGTCGGCGATCTGGCCGCGTACCGCCTGATGAAGCTCGGTCTGGGCCGGAGAGATGAGTTCGGCCCACAGGCGACCGGCCGTGTCGCGATGGTGTTCGAAGTGCCGCCCGCGCACGGCGGCCGCGTTGCTCTCCTCGTCGAGGCGCTCGGCACCGTATTCACGGATCGTGTCCAGGAGCCGGTAGCGCGCCCCGGCCTCGCCCACGCGTTGCACGACCGACTTGTCCACCAGGCCGAACAGCGCCTCCAGGACCGCGTCGGACGGGAGCCCGTCGCCCCCGCCCACCCGTTCCGCGGCCGACAGCTCGAACGGTCCGGCGAAGACGGACAGGCGTGCCCACAGCAGGCGCTCCGCCGGGGTGCAGAGCTCGTGGGACCAGCCGATGGTCGTACGCAGCGTCTGGTGCCGGGCGCAGGCCGCCCGCTGCCCGCCGGTGAACACCTCGAACCGGCGGTCCAGCCGGGACACCAGCTCGGCAAGTGGTGCCACCCGCAGGCGTACCGCGGCCAGTTCGAGAGCGAGCGGGATTCTGTCGAGCCGTTCGACCAGTGCCAGCGTCTGTGTCCGGTTGGCCTCGGTGACGGTCCAGCCGGGCAGCACGCGGGCGGCCCGCTGTGTGAACAGTTCCACGGCGTCGTCCACGCCGAGCGGCGCGATCGGCATCGTCCGCTCGTCGGCAACGTCGAGGGGCTGCCGGCTGGTGGCCAGTACGCACACCTCGGCGGCCTCGCGCAGCAGGACGTCGCAGAGTACGGCGCAGGCGTCGATCATGTGCTCGCAGGTGTCGAGCACGATGAGCAGTTGCTGCCCCTTGAGATGGCCGACGACCGCGTCCAGCGGTTCCATCCCGGCCTGGTCCGGGACTCCGAGCACGGTGGCCAGCGTCGCGGGTACGAGTTCCGGGTCGGAGAGGGCCGAAAGTTCGGCCAGCCACACCCCGTCCGGAAACCGTTCCCGCAGTCCCTCCGCCGCGCGCAGAGCGGTGCGGCTCTTGCCGACGCCTCCGGGGCCCACCAGCGTGACCAGCCGTACTTCGCCGAAGGCCTCCTGAATCAGCGAGATCTCCTCGGTACGTCCGACGAAGCTGGTCCGCTCGGCGGGGGGTTGCCCGCTGCGCCGCTGCCCGAAGCCGAATCCCATGGGGCCCCCGTGGTGATCAAGTTCTCGCGCCTCTGCGAGAGGTCAGCACAGTGTAGATGCGCGACTCCGGAGCGTTGCCGATGTTCGAACGGGAAGGCGGGTACGGGCGGGGCGCAGAGAACCCGGCACCCGCCCCGCCTCACCCCGCCGCACTCAGTCGGCGTTCCGGTCCTGCCGCTCCTCGACCACCAGGACGCTCTTCCCCGTGACCCGCCCGCTTTCGAGCATCGTGTGCGCTTCGGCGGCCCTGGCCAGCGGGAACGTCGCGTGAATCCGCGGCCTCAGTGCGCCGGAGGCGGCCAGGGCGGCAGGCGCAGTTCATCGACCGGCCGGTACCGGAGCCGTCCGGGCAGAGCACCTCCGCCACCCGTCAGTGGGCCCTGGAGCGGCTGCACGAGCCGTTGGCCCTGACCGACCTCGCCGCCCATGCCCGGATGAGCCGCCGTACGTTCGCGCGGCGCTTCCAGAACGAGGCGGGGATCCGCCCGGGCCGCTGGCTCACCCAGCAGCGCGTCGCCCGGGCCCGGCACCTCCTGGAATCCACCGACCTGCCCGTGGACGAGGTCGCCACGCAGACCGGCTTCGGCAACGACACATCGCTGCGCCAGCATCTGCACGCGGCCATCGGTGTCTCCCCGCTCGCCTACCGCAGGACGTTCCGAGGAGCGGCCACGGCCGGGGCCAATGCCTGACGGCCGGCACGGACAGGACGGAACCAGACGGCCGCAGCCGGCACCGGACCCGGCATCGGACCGGGAGCTCTGGTCACAGGGCGAAACTCTCGGTGTGGATCCGCTTCTGCGGAACCCCTGCCTGGACGAGTGCCGCCACCGCCGCGACGGTCATGCCGTGCGGCCCGCACAGATAGACGTCGCGCCTGGCCAGGTCGGGGACCAGACTGCGCAGCGTCTGCGGGGCGAGCGGATTGAACGAGGCGTCGGACGGGCCGAGCAGATAGTGCAGTCCCGCCTGACGGAACGCGGCTATGGCCTCCAGTTCCTCCCGCAGTACCAACTGCTCCTCGCTGCCGGCCCGGTAGAGCAGGGTGATGTCGCCGGGTCCGCCCGGTAGCGCCTCGAAGAGCGCCCGCATCGGTGTGATTCCCACGCCGCCCGCGAGCAGCAGCACCTTGCGCCGCTTGCGTCTGTGGGCCGTCATGGCACCGAACGGACCCGTGGCCAGCACCCGCGTACCGGGCTTGAGCCTTCGGATCCGCCGGGTGTGGTTCCCGACCGCCTTGACGGTGATCCTGAGCTTGTTGTCCCGCACGGGCGCGGAGAGCGAGAACGGCAGCGCGGAGTGCCAGACCCGGCGCTGCAGGAACCGCCAGCGGAAGAACTGCCCGGCCTCCGCCTGGAGTTCGTCGAGACCGTCCCCCTCCATCACGACCGAGAACACATCGGGCCCCTCGGCCCTGACCTCCACGACCCGCAGGTTGTGCTTCAGTGCCTGGCGTACGGGGACGACGAGCCGGTACCGGACCAGCAGCACGACGACCGTGGCGTGCAGCAGCGCCCACAGCCAGAAGGCACAGGTGTTGTCGGCGAGATCCGGACCGGTCATCTGATGCGCGACCCCGAGCGCGGCTCCGAGGTAGGTGAGCAGGTGCACCGCCCGCCAGGTCTCGTGCGGGATCCGGCCGCGTATCGACCGCGCCGATACGGCTCCGGCAGCGCACAGCAGCACCAGTCCGAGTGTGGCGAACGCCAGTTGCGTACGGCTGAGCATCTGCAACGCGGAGGTCAGCAGGTCGTTCCCGTGGCGTGCGGCGGATCCGCACAGTGCGAGCAGCGCATGCCCCAGACACAACAGCAGCACCCAGCGCCCGCTCCACGCGTGCCACCGCGCGAGCCGGTCGGCGCCGACGCCGTGTTCGAGGGCGGGCACCCGTGCCATCAGGAAGAACATGCCCAGAGCGCCGTAGCCGGCGAGCAGGCCGGTGAGATGGGCGAACGTCGCGAACAACTCGTCGAGCCGGAGCGTCGGCCGCATGCCCACGGCCCACAGGGCCAGGACCCAGAGGACACCCGCGACCAGCCCGCCCCGCAGGGACTTCGGAGAGATCCTCAAGGGCACCGAAAGCCGGGTTCCGGCGGGGAAGGCCTGCTTCGCGACTCGTGCCAGCTGCTCGCGGCGCGACCCCGCAGGCTGCTCGCGGTGCCTCGTCCGCGCGGACGCCGCGGGCGCCGAGCGGCCCGCGGCATGCCGCGGGCCCGGAGCCGGACCGGGGGACGCGGGTCCGGTGCGCGAGGCGCGCCGCCGGCCCACCGGAGCGCCCGTCGGCCGAATTGCGGAGAGGTTCATATTCACTTCAGGATGGTCCCGGGTTTCCACAGAGCTGAACCTAGCTGCTGGAATCGCACGAAAACTCCGGCAGCGGCTTCCTTGAGGATCCTTAAGGTTTTCTTGAGTCTGGCTTTCGGACCGAATAAGAACTGCTCCACGGCGACCGGTTCGCACGGTTCACGCACCGCGAATTACGGCGCTTGCCACATCTGCCGGAAATCAATGGCACCAGGTTTCGACTTCTGATGCGCGGCTGCCTGCAATCGTCATTCGTGCGGCGTGACGGTTGGGGTCATGCGCCGGCCGGAGTTCGGGAAGGGAATGCGGGGCCCTGCCCGAACTCCTTCACCGATGCGTCCGGCACATCCGGCACGGGGTAAAGGGTCACCCCGCCGGGCAGGGACTGTGCAGGGGCAGGGGGCGGCGGTTCGGGCCACTCCGAGGGCGCCGGCATCAGTTCGGGGACGCCTTCTGTCCGGGCCGGTGCCGTCCCGAACCGCGCCCAGGGCACGGCCTCAGCCGTGGCGGGCCACTCCTGCGCGGCCACCAGCACGTGCCGCCCGTCCCCGGCGGACAGCGGTGCGGGGAACCCGTCGTCGTCCGCTTCGATGGTCAGTACGCCGGCATGCATGGGAGCCGGGGCTCCTCCTCGCACCCCGTGCAGATGCACGGCGTCTCCGGGCGCGGCGTGTTTCTTCGCACCCTCGGACGCGGTCACCACGACGCCTTCGGCGGGGCGACCCCGGCGACGGCCGGTCGGTCCGGATCCGTTGCGCGAAGGGGCCGTCGAGCTGCGCGGGACCATGTCCGCGGCAGGGCGCCGGGCACGTCGGCGGCCGCTGCCACCGGTGTCCGGGACCTCCGCGGATGGCCTCGGAACGGGCAGGGCGTGCCGGGCATCCGGGGAAGGCTGCGAGGTGGTGGTTCTCCTGTCCGCCACGACGGGCACTTCGAGGACGTACGCGGTCCCGCCCGTCTCCCGCACCTCGCGCGTCCGCACCACACCGCCGTGCGCGGCGACGATCCCCCGCACGATGGGCTGATGCACAGGATCGCCGCCGATGTGCGGCCCGCGGACCTCGATCCGTACGGTGTCGCCCCACTGTGCTGCCACGACGACGATGGTCGGGTCGACACCCGCGGCGCCCATGTCATCGTCGATGCCGGCCACGTCCGCGACGAGGTGGGCGAGCGCGGTCGCGAGCCGTTCCGGGTCGATCTCCGCCTCGATCGGCGGTGTGTCCACGGAGAACCGGAGCCGGCCCGGGCCGATCAGTTCGACGGCGCCGTCGATGCCGTCGTCCACCACTTGGTCGAGCAGCACGGCTTTCCTGCGCAGCCCGTCCGTGCCCGCGTCGAGCCGCTGATATCCCAGCACGTTGTTCACGAGGGCGGTCATCCGGGCGTATCCGGCCGACAGGTGCTGCAGGAGCTGGTTGGCCTCCGGCCACAGGTGAAAGGCATCGTCGGCCGCCAGGGTGCCGAGTTCGGTACGCAGTCGCTCAAGAGACCCGTGCAGGGCCCCGTCCAGGACGGCCTCCAGCTGCGCGTGCCGGGCGTCCAGGGCCGCGTAACGCTCCTCGCGCCGGTCCAGTTCGGTGTTGTGCCGCTCCGTGAGGTCGGCGAGCTGTGCCTGGTGCTTCTGTGTGAGCTGTTCGTAGGGGCGCTGATCGGTGAACGTCATGACCGCGCCGACGAGTTGACTCCCGTCGCGTACCGGCGCGGTGGTGATGTCGACGGGAATCCGTTCGCCGTCCTGTGCCCACAGGACCTGCTCGCGGACCCGGTGCTTGCGACCGGATCCGAGGGTGTCGGAGAGCGGTGACTCCTCGTACGGGAAGGGCTCGCCGTCCGCCCGGGAGTGCAGGATCAGCGGGTGGAGCTGCTGTCCGCCGAGCTGGCTGGCCCGGTAGCCGAGGATCTGTGCCGCGGCCGGGTTGACCAGTACGACGCGGCCCTCGGCGTCGGTGCCGACGACCCCTTCCGACGCCGCCCGGAGGATCATCTCCAACTGCCGTTGGGAACGCCCCAGCTCGGTCTCGGCATCAAGGGTGCCTGCGAGGTCCCGTACCACCAGCAGGAGAAGCCGGTCATCGCTGTGGCCGTCGTACGGGTCGGGCGTCTCGCGCCGGTCGTCCAGGTGGACGCCGGTGACCTCGGCGGCGAACTCGTTGCCGTCGGCGCGCCGGGCGACCATGCGTGCGGGCGCGGGGCGGCCCTGCCCGCCGGCGTCCCCGGGCAGCGGCATCGAGCCCGGGAGAAGGCGTGGGTCGAAGTCCGGCAGCAGGTCGAACAGCCCACGGCCGACCAGCACGGTGCCGGGCATTTCGAACATGCCGAGGGCCATGGTGTTGGCATTGACGATCGTGCCGTTGCTGTTCACGAGCACGAGGCCGTCGGGGAGGGCGTCAAATATGGCCGCAAGGCGGTCGGCACCTCGGGATGGTCTGATGTTCACGACGACGCTTCCTTCCTGAACCACCGCAGCTTGCCTGCCGGCACTCCGGGACCGGCAGCTTCCTGCCGTCCGGAGCACGGGCGGGTGAAGGGTGTTGGGTACGGTCCGCCCGCGCAGGTGCGCCGTCGCGGTGTGGGCTGCGACAACAGCGCCCTGCACGGGCACGCGGCATCGGGCCGATTCGACTCGCCGCATTGCCACTTGATGTGCGCGGCGAGGGGGCGCCGCGACACGGGGCGAGGGGAGGTCAGCGGCCGCCTGCCGCCGAGCGACGGCGACCGAGGGCGAACACCGCCATCGCGCCGATCGACAGTACGGCGGCCCCGGCGATGGCGATGTAGGGCGTGTTGCTGTTGCCGCCGGTCTCGGCGAGTTCGGTGTCCGGGGCCTGCCCGGTGGTGCCGTCACCCCCGTTGGCCTCGGGTCCGGCGGCCGCACCGGCGGCCTTCGGCGCGGC
>NZ_ML123050.1:533208-556846 GCF_003846175.1 Streptomyces sp. ADI95-17
GGCGTTCCTCAGACTCCGATCACTCAAGCGAGTTTCCGTCCCTTCGGACAGCCCCGGAAGCCGATGCCTCGGGCTGACGGTGGCTCAGGCCGCCCCGAACTCCGAGACACGCCCCTGGTCCATGGCGAGCCGGGCTCCGGTGAACCGGGACCGTGCTCGTCGCCGCAGGTCGGACGGGCTGAACAGGCGCTGCTCCGGCGGGAGGACGGCGTCCGGGGTCGTGGTGCGAGCAGGGCCTGACGTCACGGGCCGGACACGGTGAAAAGCGCGCCGTACGGATCGCGGATGATGAAGGCGTCCTTCGACGGGTCGTCGAGCGCGGGGACCAATGACGACTCACCACCGGCGTCGAAGGCGGCGGCCGCGGCGCGTGCGCCGTCCTCGACCCGGAAGTCGACGATCCACCGGGGCCGGATTCTGGGGTCCGCAGCGGTTTCGATGCCCCCGCCGCGCAGGGTGGCAACGGTGCGTCCTTCGAGCCTGACGCGGACGTGGTCCTCGGCGTAGTCGACCGTGCAGCCACCGGGAGGCTGGGCCCAGTCGAAGATCCCCGCGTAGAAGATGGCCGCCTCGAACGCATGGCGTGTCTGCAGGTCCAGTCGCGCGGGTGCGCTGCCCCGTCCCACCGACCAGGCAAGGGCCATGCCTTCCCAGATGCCGAATACGGCGCCGTCCCGGTCGGCGGCGATCGCCGCGCGGCCCTCGGCCAGTTTCACCGGCCCGACGGCGAGTGTGGCGCCCCGCTCCCTGACCCGGTCCGCGGTTTCGTCGGCGTCGTCCACGGCGAAGTACGGGGTCCAGACAGCGGGCGGACTGGCGGCGGGAGAGCAGCAGCCGATCCCGGCCACCGGCCGGTCGTGCGCCATGGCCACGGAGAAGTTGCCGCCGAGGGTGCTCGCGACGAAATCCCAGCCCATGACGTCGGCGTAGAAGGCCTGCGCCGCGTCCAGATCGTGAACGATCAGGCTCACCCAGCAGGGAGCGCCGTTTGCGTGCCTGATCCTTCCGAGGGCCGGCATTCGATGCTCCTTCGGGTCGCTCGCCGCTGCCGATGCCCCACGGGTTGCCCCTCGATCCGCGTGGACGACTCCGCCACGTGGTCCGCCGTGAGTTCCGCGATCGCTCGCCTCCCGTCCCAAGGGCTCGGCCCTGTCTCCGTGACCGACCGTCGTACGGGGATCGCCCGTCGGTGAGCGACGTCCTGGCGATCGGCAGGCCGAGTTCGTGATCCAACCGTGTACCTCGGACTGCTCCACCGCACCTCAGCACCCCGGCTCCCACGCCCGTTCCCACACCGACCGGGGCGGCGAGCGGGCCCGGTCCTGCTGCCGGCCCAGCGCAGCAGCAGGACGGGGATCGATCCGGTCACATCGTGGATGCGCGCGGACGGTGCTCGGACAGCCAGCCCTCGGCGTACGCGACGGCGTCGGCCAGGTCGAACAGCCTGGCCTGCGCACCGCCCACCGCGCCTCGCACCACTTGGCGTTCGTTCTCGAAGGCCGCTCCCAGTTCGTCGAAGCGTTCCGAGGAGATCGAGGTGTCACGCACGGTGGCCCAGACGCGGCCCCGCGGAGTCATGACGGCGAAGGAATTGTCCGACTGCGGCGAGTGAACGCGGTACTCGGCCAGATGGAACGCCGTGCAGGATCCGAAGCCCGCCCCCAGGAGAAGAATCCGCGCCCCGCCCTCCTCCAGCCGGGCGAGCGGGCTGTGCTCGCCGAGCCGGCAGTCGAGCGCGTGACCGTCCACGATCGCGGCGGCGCGGGGGCCGACGGCCGCGAAGGACGTCTGCGGATGACAACTGCGTACCGCACCGGGCCAGTTACGTACGGTCTCCGGGACGACACCGACGCCGATGGTGCGAGTGGTCCGCGCGTCGAAGGCCGGCGTCGAGGCGCGGATGTCCGCCCACCATTCCTCGGGCACGGGCGGGTTCTCCCAGTACGCCGGATCCGAATTGTCGGCGGAGTGGGTCGGCACCACCAGAGTCCCACTGTCACCGAGGGCGTCGAGCAGCGCCCTGACGACGACACCGGGACCGCCGCAGACCCAGCCGAGCGAACTGAGCGAGGAATGCACAAGGAGGGTCTCACCGGCGCGCAGGCCCATTGCACGGAGGTCGGAGGCGAGCGAGTCACGGGTACACATGGGGCCGTGCTGAGACTTGATAGACATAACGGGCCAGTGTCCAGGCACCGATCCACCCGGGCCACCGATTTTTCGGCACTTGGTGCGCTTCGAGGCCCGTCACACGACAGAGACCCTCGAAGCGCACCGGAACAGTCACTGCCGGTCACCGCAGAGCACGGTGTCGGCGTACCGCGTCGCGGTTGGCACACCGCTGGGAGCAGTAGCGCTGCCGTCCGGTACGGGAGGTGTCGGCGAAGATCACGGTGCATTCGGTCACGGCGCACCGCCCGAGCCGCCGCATGCCCCGTCCCGCCAGATGCAGTGCGGTGCCGACGGAGATCAGCGAGAACAGCAGGGCTCCGAGCGGCTGCCGGTCGTCGCGGTAGTGCAGGTGCCAGCCGCCGTCGGCGTGGTCGGTCAGCCTCGGGTGGGCGGCGGCCGCTGCCAGCATCCGGTTGAGCAACTCGGCCCGTTCACGCTCGTCGTCGGCATCGACGACCTTCTCCCACGCGTCCAGCACTTCGTGGGTGCGCTCGACATCCTGTGCCGTGACCGGATGCTCAAGCACCAGGCCGGCCGCGCGGCAGCGGTCGGCGAGTTCCTCGGCGTTCGCCGGGCGCCGATTGGCCAGATCCGCGGCCAGGTTCACGACATCCTCGCCGTAAGGGTTGAGGTGCATAAGACCATTACACCAGTCTGGTGGTCATGACACCACGCACTGCGAACGACGCCGATGTACGGCAGGCGACGGAGAACGACATCGCGGAACTCGTGCGCCTGCGGGCGATGTTGTTCGAGAACCTCGGCGGCGACTTCTTCGCCCCCGCGTCGGGAGGCGACGACTGGCTGGACGCCCTGGCCACAGTGCTCAAGGAGCAGCTGACCACGAGCGTCGACACCGGCTCCGACACCGTACGCATCCTCGTGGTGGACGGTGAGAACGGCCTCGCCGCCTGCGGCATCGGCACGATCGAACAGCGGCTGCCCGGCCCGCACCTGCGCAACGGCCGGATCGGACAGGTGATCGGTGTGGTCACCGACCCGAGGTCCCGGCGGCGCGGTCACAGCCGCAGGATCATGCAGGGACTGCTCGGCTGGTTCAGGGAGAGCGACGTCGCGCGGGTCGACCTCTACGCCTCCGCCGAGGGCGAACCGCTCTATCGCGACCTCGGCTTCACCAACCACCCCGACCCGTCGCTGTACTGGCGCCCGTGACCCCCCGACGCGGCCTCTCGTCCGCTCCCCACACTCACCCCTTCCGCTGGGTCGTCCTCGGCATCGCGACCTTCACCCAGGCGGCTTCGGGCTTCTTCGTGCAGGGCATCGGCGCGATGGGCATCCATCTTCAGCATCAACTGCACTTGAGTACAGCCCAGTTGGGCCTGCTGATCTCGGCAGCCCAGTTGGCACCGCTGGTCGGCCTGCTGGTGGCCGGGGAGTTGCTGGACCGCTACGACGAGCGCTGGGTCGTCGGAGCGGGCGCCTGCGCGGTCGCGGTGAGCCTGTGCGCGGGAAGCCTCGCGCCGGGCTACGGGGCCCTGCTCTGTGTCCTGCTGGTCGTAGGCGCGGGATACAGCACGGTTCAGCCCGGCGGGAGCAAGTCGGTCGCGTCCTGGTTCGACGCCTCCCAGCGAGGTTTCGCGATGGGCATCCGCCAGGCCGGTCTGCCACTGGGCGCCGCGCTCGCCTCGGCCGTGCTCCCCTACCTCGCGCTCACCCTGGGCTGGCGATCGACACTTCTGACCGGTGGCCTCGTCGCACTACTGGGATCCGCCGTCTTCATGGGCTTCTACCGCCGGCCGCCCACCGAGACCGTGGAGACCCATCACGTCATTGCGCGGGACAGTACGCCGCGCGCCTCGCTCAGGTCCCGACTCGGCATCCGGCTACGAATGCTCCGCGAACCATCGATGGCGAAGATCATGCTGTCCGGGACGACCCTGATATCGGTGCAGTCCGGTGTGGGCATCCTGACGGTGCTGCACCTCCATGAAGCGGCGTCCGTCAGCGCCGGCACGGCGGCCCTTGTCCTGGTGGTGGCCCAGGGAGCGGGCGTCGTTGGCCGGATCTGCCTGGCTGCGTGGAGTGACCGCAGCAGGTCCGGACGGTACGGCGCCGTCATGACCTGCATGGCCGCCGTGGTCGTCGGAATGGCAGTGCTGATGACACCGCTGGGTCGATCACCCACGATCGCCTGCTGCGTGCTCGTCTGGCTCGGCTTCTTCGGCTTCGGCTGGTACGGCCCGTGGGTCGCCTACGTGACCGAATCCGCCCCACCGGGCAGAACTGGCTTCGCCCTCGGGCTGGCCATGTCGGCCAACCAGATCGCCATCGTCACGGTGCCACCCGCACTCGGCCTGCTCAAGGACCTCACCCACAGCTTCGTCCCGGCCTGGGCGCTCCTCACCACGATGACCGCTGCCGCCCTGATCGTCTCGGCCGGAGCAGAGCGCAGGCATCGCCACTCGTGTTCCGCGCGTTGGACGGACTTCGCCTGGTTCAAGTCGCGTTCGACGGAGGATCCAGAGGACGGCCCCGGAGTTCGCCGGCCGGATGCAGCTGGGCGAACTCGTCAGCGATCAGACCCATCAGGACGAGATCGTGGTGCCGTCCGGCCATGAACACGTGATCGCGAAGACGGCCCTCCTCCACGAATCCGAGCCGACGGTGAAGTGCCAGCGAGGCCTCGTTGTGCGCGAAGATCCGTACCTGGCACTTGTGGAACCGCCGCTCGGCGAACATGTAGCGCAGCAACAGCAGTACGGCCTCCGCCGCGTACCCCTTGCGCCGGAACCCGGCCCCTATCGTGATGCCGTACTCGAACCAGCCCGAACGCGCATCGGCGTGGTACGAGCCCAGGGAGCCGACGACTTTCCCCGTGTCGGCAGCTTCGATCACCAGCTGGAAGCAGTCCCCGTCAGCCTTGGCGACGGCCTGCTCCTTCACCCGGGCACGATGGCTCTCGGCAGAACGAGGCGGGTTCAGCAGGTCTCCCAATCGCTCCTCGTCCTCGGCGAAGCGCATGAGCGCGGTCCAGTCGTCCGGCTCGATCCCACGCAGACGTATCCGCTTCCCCACCCAGAACGAAGTCATCCCTCATCGAATCACGCACCGGATTCGCCGTCCAGGGCATTCGCCGCCCCTCACAACACCACCTTGACCAGGTACTTCGCGGTGGTGATGGTGACCCGTGCAGCCGTTCCCGCACCGCGTGCGCGGGACTTGTCGGTAGGGTCACGTTCATGAGCGTCGAGGTGCAGGTCGTCCGCGAGGCGACCGATGAAGTGGTGGAAGCAATCGCCCGGCTGCTGCCCCAGCTTTCGAGCACGGCCGGTGCGCCCGATGAGGAGTCGGTGACCCGATTGTTGCGCAGTGACGCCAACACCCTGTTGGTGGCCAGGATCGACGGCCGAGCGGTCGGCATGCTGACTCTGATCGTGTATCCGTTGCCGTCGGGGCTGCGCGGCCGCATCGAGGATGTTGTGGTCGACGAGGCGGCGCGGGGTCACGGAGTGGGAGCGGCGCTGACCGAGGAGGCGCTTCGCCTGGCCGACGCGGCGGGGGTACGGACAGTCGATCTCACCTCTCGTCCGTCCCGCCGGGCAGCCAATCGACTGTACGAACGCCTGGGATTCCAGGCCCGTGATTCCACCGTCTACCGGTCTGTCGTACGACCGTAGGCGCGACCGTGCGGGTCTGCTGACTGACCGCACGGGCGTGGCTGATCAGCCATCGCACCACGGCACGCGGCGTACGGCGAGCCCGGTGCGGCCGGTGCGGCCGGTGCGGCCGGTGCGGCCGGTGCGGCCGGTGCGGCCGGTGCGGCCGGTGCGGCCGGTGCGGCCGGTGCCGGTCCCGCCGGGTGGCAGGGCCGGCACCGGACTCGTCGTCCTCGACGGATCCGCTGCGTGTGCACGTGCGCTCGTGTGCACACACCGAAGCGGTCATGCTCCGGACAGCAGCACCTCCAGCGCGACGGCCGTCTCCGGATGGCGGCCCAACAGTGCCGCGCCTGCCGGGCGGTCGGGCTCCGCCGTCTCCCACGTAACCTCCCAGCCCAGCAGGCCCGCCACCGCGTCGCATGTCGCGGGGTGCGCGGCGAGGATTGTGCAGCCGTGGGCGCCTTCCATGCTGTGTGTGGAAAGTGTGGCTTCGAGGTCCGGTCGGGAGCGCCACGGCGGCACCCATGCGTCCAGTGTCGCGAGCCGGCCGGGGAAGGTCCGTCCGGCTTCACGGATCAGCAGGGGAGCCAGCTCCGAGCCGCCGGATCGCAGGGTGGTGATCAGCGTCGGCAGCCACGGCAGGAGCACCGGGTCCGGCAGCCGTGCGAACGCGTTCGAGACTGCCTCCACCACGAAGTCCGTGAGGCCCGGGACGGGTTCCAGGGCGTGTACGAAGCCGCTGAGGTAGCGCGGGTAGGCGGGCACCACCAGGGGGTTACCCAGCAGCTCGTCGCACTTGGCGCGGAGCTCTGCCCGGGAGAGGTGGCCGAGCTGTACCTGCGCCGCCCACAGCAGGGCCGTCTTCGACGGCTCCTCGGGGTGCGACTGGGCCACCGCCAGTTCCAGCTGGGTCCGGTCGCAGCCCAGCGACAGTGCCAGGCTCTCCATGCTGAACAGGAAGCCCAACATGGCCGCCACCTGGCGGACCGTGGCGTCTTCGTCGGTGAAGGCGGTCGGCAGCAGAGTGCAGTAGTGGGCGTATCCGGTCTTGGCGAAGGACTCGATCCATGGCGGCAGCACCGGCTCGCTGGTGCGGTAGTACGCCAGCAGCCGCCGCACCCGGCGCAGTACCTCCGGCGCACCGTCGACGCTGCGCTCGGCCGACAGCACCTCAAGGGCGTGTGTGCCCAGCTCGTCGGCGAGGCGGCGGCTGCGCAGGTAGAGCGTGGCGTCCTCGACGGCTTCCAGGACGGTCGCGGCGGTGGCGCGCCGGTCGTAAGCCGTGCGGCGCAATCGCTGCTCCAGCACCTGCTCGATGCTGACGCCCTCGTAGCCGAGCTCGATGAGCGCACGCTGGTAGGTGCCGAGAGCGAGGTCCCACGATTCCTGGATGGGCCGCTCCCCCAGTTTCCGCTCTCCCATGATGGGACGGGCGGCGCCCTGCGGCATCAGGTAGCGAAGCATCCACAACGCGTCGGAGCACCGTTCGAGTTCGGGCTGGGAGGCGATGTCCAGCAGTGCTCGTTGTACGCCGCTCTGCTGGAGCTTCAGGCCCAGGGGTGCGAGCCGGTCGTGGACGTCACGGGCCAGCGGCGGAAGCGCCTCGTAGCCGACCTGGCCGACCCGGTCGCCGCCCATCATGATCTCCACGAGGCGCCGCACATCGCGCCGGCCCGGCACGGTGTCCTTCTCGATGCAGGTGACCGCCGCGTCCTGGAAGTCGTACGGCGTGGGCTTGGCCCGGTCGCGCATTCCGGCCAGCAGGATCGACGTCTCGAACACCGCGATGGCGTCGGCCGTGGAGGCGAGGTAGCCGTTTCGGCGGGCGGCGCGCACGATCTCCACCGACCAGCCGAGCAATTCCGCTTCGTCGAGCCGGTCCAGGGCGGGCGGTCGCTGCAGGAATCCGGTCAGCTTGTCCGAGGGCGGGACCTCCGGGACGGGCCCCACCGGGGCCGCGGCCTTCTTGGCCCTCGACTTCTTCGCGCCCGCCTGCCCCGCCAGGCGGAAGGGCTCCACGCGGGTGCGCCGGACGTTCTTCGCCCACACCGTCGCGGCGATGGACACCGACCCCGCCGCGAGGCCGAATTGCGCCTCGATCGCCGCGTGGCTGGACGGGATCAGGCCGTGCTGCCACGTGGTGGCGCTGGGCGGGCTGATCTCGAAGGTGTCCGTGCCGTGGACACCGAACTCGGCGACGCGGCTGGCCGCGTGGAAGGCGCCGCAGACATAGAGGCAGTCCGCGGGATCGGCTCCGGTCGCGGCCAGGTGTTCGCGCATCCTGGTCCACATGTAGCGTTCGCGGTCCTCGTCCACACGGACCCGGTGGGCGTCGCCCGGTGCCAGTCGCCGGAAAAGGCTGCCGATCAGAAGCATGACCTGGCGGTAGGTGTCGTGGTCGCTGTCGCCGAGCGGCAGCTCGACGTACTGGTGCCACCATTCCGACCAGTGCCGCACCTTGCCGTGGTGCAGCAGGTGCTCCTCCAGTTCGGCGAAGCGCGGTCGCAGGTCCCCGATCTCCACGCCGACCGCGTCACCGTGCAGTGCGGCTTCCTCCTCGGCAGGGGGTGTGTCAGGGGCGGCCGGCTCGGCGGACTCCGTCGCACGTGCGTCCCACTGGAAGACGTGGTCCGATGAGCGGTCGACGAGGACCAGTTCCACGCCCGGGGTGTCCAGTGCGTAGGCGATCGCCTGGTACTCGGCGGAGGCCTCGGTGATCGGTGCGACCACCGAGAGTGGGGACCACTCGACCGGAAAGCCGTCGACCTCGGTCGCGAACGACTGGACCGCCACCGGGAGCTTGCAGTTGCGCAGCTCGGTCAGCAGCGGCGCCATGTCCTCGCACAGTTCGAGGTAGACCACCTTGGGCTGCTTCTCCCGCAGGCGACGGGCCATCGCGATCGCCGAGGCGGGTGAGTGATGACAGACGGGGAAGATCTCCAACGGCTCGCGGACCGCGTGGTCGACGTCGTCGACGATGCCGAGAAGGATGCCCTCCAGCGCGTCGGGTCCGTCGGCGAACGTCGCTGCGGCCTCCTGCAGCTGAGCCCGCAGTCCTTCGAAGGTCCCCTCGTGGGTGCTGGTCATGACAGGGTGGCGATCGCGTCGCGGCCGCCCTCCAGGAACTCCGGCCAGGAGCCGCCCTCCTCCTTGCTGCGCGGCTCGACGACACCGTGCAGGTACTTGTTGAGGATGGCCAGGTCCTCGGGCTCCCGCCGGGCCAGCGATCCGACGAGCGAGGAGGCCAGTGTGCGGGCCGTGAGTGCGCGGTCCCCGAAGAAGTTGCTGTGCAGCACCGCATCCTCCAGCACTCCGATCTGTTCCGCGGTGGACAGCGCGGACTCCAGCTTCTCGTCGTCGCTGCCGGCCGCGGCCGCCGAGGCACGCAGGTCGGCGAAGCTCTGCAGCAGCACGTCGAGGAGCGTCGGCGGCACTTCCAGTTCGATCTGGTGGCGGCGCAGCAGTTCCTCGGTGCGGAAACGGACGATCTCCACCTCGCTCTTCTTGTTCGTGACCACGGGGATGCGGACGAAGTTGAAGCGGCGCTTGAGCGCCGAGGACAGGTCGTTGACGCCTCGGTCGCGGCTGTTCGCGGTGGCGATGACCGAGAAGCCGGGCTTGGCGAAGACGATGCTGTCGCTGTCCAGTTCGGGTACCGAGATGTACTTCTCGGACAGGATCGAGATCAGCGCGTCCTGCACGTCGCTGGTGGAGCGGGTGAGCTCCTCGAAGCGTCCGATGGCGCCGGATTCCATGGCGGTCATGATCGGCGAGGGGATCATCGATTCCCGGGACTGGCCCTTGGCGATGACCATCGACACGTTCCAGGAGTACTTGATGTGGTCCTCGGTGGTGCCGGCCGTACCCTGCACCACCAGTGTGGAATTGCGGCAGATCGCGGCGGACAGCAGCTCGGCCAGCCAGCTCTTGCCCGTGCCGGGGTCACCTATGAGCAGCAGGCCGCGGTCGGAGGCCAGGGTGACGATGGAACGCTCCACGAAACTGCGGTCGCCGTACCACTTCTGCGAGATCTCCCGGTCCAGGCCGTCGGAGCGCTCGGAGCCCAGGATGAACAGACGGACCATCTTCGGGGACAGCCGCCAGGAGAAGGGCTTGGGGTTGTCGTCGATGGACTCGAGCCACTCCAGTTCCTCGGCGTACTTGATCTCGGCGGGGGCGCGCAACAGGTCGGACATGACAGGGCCTTTCTAAGCGAGAAACGTCTTGAGCTCGTTGACGAGCTTGCGGATGTGGCCGGAGAGCACCGGCGTACCGAGGTCTTTGAAGCGCTCACGGAACCATGGGTTGACACTGCCGCGGCCGGAGCTGGTGACCGATCCGACCGGGATGAACTTGGCTCCCGATCGGTGAATGGCGACCATGCTCTCGAACAGCGGCTCGGTCCGCCATTCGTAGAAGTCGGAGATCCACACCACGACGGTGTTGCGAGGCTCCGCGATCTTCGGCTGGGCCAGTGCCATGGCCACGGTGCCGTCGGTGCCGCCGCCGAGGTTGGTGCGCAGCAGGGTCTCGAAGGGATCGTGCACCCATGGTGTGAGGTCGAGGGCCTGGGTGTCGTACGCGATCAGGTGGACGTCGACCTTCGGCAGCCCGGCGAAGATGGACGCCAGGATGGTGCAGTTGACCATGGAGTCGACCATCGAGCCCGACTGGTCCACGACGACGATCAGCCGCTGGGGTGTCGTCTTGCGGGCCGTGTGCCGGTAGTAGAGACGGTCTACGTAGAGCCGCTCCTCCTCCGGGCTCCAGTTGGTGAGGTTCTTCCAGATCGTCCGGTCGAGGTCGAGGTTCCGGAATACCCGCTTGGGCGGGACGGAGCGGTCCAGGGCGCCCACCGTGGCCTTCTCCACCTGGGTACGCAGCACTTCGGCGACCTCGTCGACGAAGCGGCGGATCAGGTCCTTGGCGTTGGCCAGGGCTGTGCCCGAGAGGTTGTTCTTGTCCCGGAGCAGTTGCTCGATCAGCGACATGCTCGGGGTGAGCTGCGAGGCGAGCTTCGGGTCGGCGAGCACCTCGCGCAGGTGCATCCGTTTGACGAGGTCGGCCTCGATGGCGCCGAGCTCCGGGCCGATCGCCGGGATCAGCTGGCTGAGGTCGGGTGTCGTGCGCCTGCCGCCGGTGCCGGTCGGGCTGACGCCCCGGCCGGCGGCCCCTCCCCCGGCTCGACCGCCGCGCAGCTCGCCGGGCTTGCAGCCGAGTGCGCGCTCCAGCCAGCCCGCGTCGGACTGCCAGCTCGCCAGCTGTCCGGCGGTGACCGTGCCCGAGCCGGAGGCGAAGACGTTGAGCAGCACCTTCGACACCAGCGCCGCCCGTCGCACTTCGGCGGCCCGGTCGCGTGCCTCGGCGGTCCCGGATCCGGATTCGAGGTCGGAGCCAGAGGTGGGGTCGGAGCCAGAGGTGGGGTCGGAGTCAGGGGTGGGGTCGGAGCCAGAGGTGGGGTCGGAGTCAGGGGTGGGGTCGGAGTCAGGGGTGGGGTCGGGGTCGGGTGCCATCAGGCCGTCGAACTCGGTGGCCAGCTCCGGGTGGCGCTGCACGATCGAGTCGACGGATGCCTGTGGGTCCAGCAGCGCGGAGGGCAGGCCGATGTCCTCGACGACCGCGAGGCTCGCGGATTCCAGCGTGCCCTGTTCCTCGGGGTCGAAGAGCCGGGCCAGTAGCCGCCAGTACAGGACCTGACGGCGGTTGTCCTGGGGATCCGCCTCCGGAATCCGCGGGACGTGAGAAGCCTGCGTGGTCCGGAGTGGCTGCGGGGCCCGAGCAGCTTCGTTGCCCTGAAGCGGCGCGCTCTCGGCAGTCCGCTCCGTCGTGTTGTGGTCCGTCATTTCCGCAGCAGCCTCCCCGCACGCTCCCGCAGCACGGACACGGCGTCGGTGGCGGCCTTCTCGGCCTTGGCGCCGGCCTTGTCGGTGGTACCCCCGGCCCATCCCCCGGCGTGGACCGCGACGGCCTTCTTCCGTACGGTCGTCTCGACTGCCAGGGGCTGCACGCGATACGTCCCGGCGTCCCAGCGGAGCAGTCCGATGCACGCGCCGGATGCCGCGACGGCCTCGGGGGTGAGCGGTCCGGCGGTCGGAATGCGGTCGGTGTCGACAGCGAGAGGGCCACCGGGGAGTGTGAACGTGAGTGTGTCGTCGTCCCTCTGGACTGCGTAGCCCTCCAGGAACACGGGGACGGCGATGCGCGCCGGGTGCCGGTCCAGGGGTGCTGTCGCCGCGTCGGTGGCGGCGGGCAGGGCGACGCGGGCGGTGGCGAAGGCGTCGGCGGGCTCGCCCCGGCCGGCGTGCTCGTCGCTCCAGATCAGGTCGCCCTCCTCGGTGACCGGCATGTCGGTGAGCTCCATCGATCGCCCCTCACTGACGGCGGTCAGCAACGACATGTGCGGGCGGAGCAGCTGCCAGAGACCTGCTCCGACGACCGTGTCGGGTTTCGGCACCGCGATCCCGGCGCGCACCAGGCGGGGCGTGGTGCCGTCGGCGGGCTCGAACACCGCGTGGATCTGGGCCTGTACGGCGGTCGCGTGCTCTTGGACATCGACGCCGAGGGGCAGGAGGCGGCCGGTGACCGTGCCGGTCACCGGCACGTCGGCCGCGCCGGGCACCGTGAGCAGCAGAGCGCGTGACCACAGATCGGCCCAGCGGCGTGCCGGAACCCGTTCCATCGAAACGCCCGGGCAGGACGCCGCGAGTTCGGCGGCGAAGCCGTCGAGGAGCGTCGCCAGTCGGCGCAGCTCGGGGTCCGGAAGCATCGCGGAGACGACCGGCGCCGCGCCGGAGACCACGTCGTGATCGATGCCCTGCCATCCCGAGCGGGCCAGATCGGAGAGCCAGGAGCGGGCGGCGGTGAGCAGGTTCGCCGCCTGCTGCCCGGCGGGTTCGGGGGCGGTCGCCTCCCCGCGGGGTCGGCCGGTCGCCTCTTCGATACGGGTCATCAGCGCGTCGTGGACGGAGCCGAGAAGCGCCGTGCGGGCGGCGGCGAGTGCGACGAAGTGGTCTTCGTTCGCGGCTCCGCCCGCCGCCTTCTCGGCCGCCTCGGCGACCCTCGCGGCCAGCGGCGTCCCTGCGACGGCGTGGGCGAGTCCGGTCAGGCCGGCGCTCTGGACGGGTTGGGGACGGAGCAGGCCCGCGACAAGTGCCCGGTCGAAGCCGTCGACGGCCGTCAGTGCCTCGTCGAGTCCGGTGATGTCCTCCGCGAACAGGTCCGCACGCATCACGCCACCGCCCTGGTCGGCGGGAACCACTGCATCTCCGGCAGCGGTGCCGTGGTCGGGGTGAGTTCCAGGTAGGCGAGGTGGCGCAGGAACCGGCTGAAGACGGGCGCGGCGGCCTTGGTGTCCCCCTGCGGTGGACGTGCGGCACTCATGCCGTCGGTGATGGTCTGCGCGCTGGGCTCCCCGTCCGACGGCTCGACCCTCAGGTAGCGTGCGACCCGCTCGGCGCCGTACTGCAGCACCGCCTCGCTGATCAGGGCCCGGATGTGATTGCAGAACGATCCCCGCGCGCCGCCGCAGGGCCGGTTGTTGTTGGTGCTGCACGCGAATGTGTACGTGCCCGCGGCGACCGACGACACATAGACGCGCCCGATGTCCGAGCCGCTGGACACCACACCCTGCAGGCGTCCGTCGGCCAGCTCGACGAACGGCACTTTGGCCAGCTTGCGCGGTCGCGCGGGCGCTATCACCCGTGCCGTGCTCGACCTCTCCCAGTCTGACAACGCACCACTCCTATGTGCACCAAGGCGACTTCCTCGCCACAACGGCAGGACACGACCGAACATACCTACGGGCACTGACAACGCCCGGTCGCGGTCGCGGGACCGCCTCGCCCGCCGGCCTCGGCCTCCCCCGGGCACAGGTGTGCCCCGCTGCGCGGCCGCGACCGTCGAAGTACGGCCGCGCAGCAGGGCATCAACGCTTCAGCGCCGGACGTGGAGAGTCATCCGTATGCGGCAAGGATCGGCGAACAGCGGAGGGCACCCCGCCCCAGGCGGTATCAGAGAGTGCGCGCGGGGCCTTGGGAGGTCACGGCTGCCCTGCCCGGGAACAGGGGGTAGAACGGGATGGCGACGAGATCGTACTGAGGGCACGGAGTCGTGAAGCACTGTTTCGGCGACGGCACACAGAACTGCCCGACAGGCGCGACGACGGCAGCACACGGACTCGCCTGTGGAGCAAGGGAGCTTGACTGCGGCGCGGCGGAACCCGTCCGTGGTGCGACGGGACTTTCTCCGGCGAGCGCCGGGCTCGCAAGGGTGAGGGGCAGGGCGGTGAGAGCGACCGCCGTGGCGGTACGCAGCAGGTTCTGAATCACAAGGAGCAGAGTTAGCCGCGGCTCGGCGCGCCGTCGCATCGACGGAGGGGTCAATCACCCGTACGGGTCGTGAGGTTCACCCCCGGAACGCGTTTCCTATTGTCTGCAAAGGGGCGCGACGGCTCCCGCAGCGATGAGAAGGTCGGCTGTTCCGGCATGCGGGCCGGCATGCGGGCCGGCCTTCGCCCAGTCCAGAGGCGAAGGCCGGTGCCGTGCTCTTCGGGCGAAGGTTCGGATCGGCTCCGTGCGCCGGCAGTTCGCGCACCGCTTCGGTGTGTGTCCCCAGCACGCGGCCGCGCACGAGGGCCTGCCTTCCGACCCGAGTGCGCCGCTCTCGCTGTCCGCCCGCTCCGGGTCGGCCCCGGCCCGGAGGATCGCCTTCACCCGACCGGGAGGCCGAGCCCTGCGGCGATCGCGCTGACCCGGGTGAAGACGGACACCGGGTACTGGTCGTCGCAGTACTTGTTGCCCGTGGAGACCACACCGATCACCTTGCCCCCGGCGACCAGGGGGCCGCCGGAGTCGCCCCGGCAGACGCTGTCGTGTGTTTTCACGGCCGGGATCCCGCACACCTTGAGCGCGGCGGACTCGCCCGGCTCGGTGAAGGGCGCGCACCCCTTGAGCGGTGCCAGGGTCAGCGTGGCCGACTTCAGCCGCTTCCCGAGAGTGTCGGTGGCGGTCTTGCCCCAGCCAACGGTCTTCGCGGTCTTCCCCGAGGCGTAGAGAGCCGAGTCCTTCGGACCGGCCGGCTTGAGAGATGCGTACGGCATCGGCTTGGAGAGGGTGATCACCGCTGCGTCGTAGGTGAGGGTGGCCGCGGCGAACTTCGGGTGGATCTTGACCGACGCGACGTGCCGGACCGTCCCCTTGGTGCCGCTCATGTCCGTTCGCCCGCCGATGACCAGCAGGTCGCGGGGCTCGGCGGCGTCCTTGATGCAGTGCGCGGCGGTGAGCACCTTGGTGGGTGCCACCAACGTGCCACCGCAGAACTGCTCGCCCTCCGGAGTCTCGATGAGCATGGCGTACGGGTGGTCCACCACGGTGGTGTTCTGCCCGCCGTGGATGGCGGCGGCAGGAGTCGCGGTGACCGCGAGACCGGCCGCGGCGAGGACGGAGGCGGCCAGTGCGGCGGCCGCGGTACGCCCGTTGAACGTGAACATGTGGTCCCCCCAGGACACATTGCGTGGCCGGTGGCCGCGCGTCGTGTGAAGGAGGATGTGGAGATCGGAGCCGGGGTTCCATGATCGGCCGATCCGAATTTGCGCGGACGCTGCCGAAACACCGCACAGGGCTTGCCGCGCAGCTCTTGGGACTGTGCGACAAGCCCAGTCATCACCGGGAAGCCGGGCGGGCAGCCGGGGATCTGCGGCGTCGGGCCTACTCGGCCGCAACCGCCTCGGTCCCGGGCCCGGTCTCCGACTCGGCCCCGTCCTCGGCCGAGGTCTCCGGACGGCGGATCGAGCAGACCAGGGCGTTGTCCTTCACGTCGGCGACGATGGTGTCGCCCGGCTCCGCCTCGCCGCTCAGCAGCAGGGAGGCGATCCGGTTGTCGAGTTCGGTCTGGATCGTGCGGCGCAACGGGCGGGCGCCGAACTCCGGCTGGTGGCCGTGCGCGACGAGGAGCTTCTTCGCTGCCTCGGTGATCTCCAGCTCCATGTCCTGGGCCCGTACGCGGCGCTTGCTGCCGTCGAGCATGAGGTCGACGATTTCGCCGAGGTCGTCCTTGTCGAGGCCGTGGAAGATGATCGTCTCGTCCACTCGGTTGAGGAACTCCGGCGGGAAGTGACCCCGCAGGTCGCCCATCAGGTCGTCACGGATCTCGGAGACATCGCCCTTGTGGGCGAGGATGCGCTGGGCGCCGATGTTGGACGTCATGATGACGACGGTGTGGCGGAAGTCCACTGTTCGCCCCTGCGCGTCGGTCAGGCGTCCGTCGTCGAGGACTTGCAGCAGCGTGTTGAAGACGTCGGGGTGGGCTTTTTCCACCTCGTCGAACAGGAGCACGCTGTACGGCTGGCGGCGCACCTTCTCCGTCAGCTGGCCGGCCTCCTCGTGGCCCACGTATCCGGGCGGTGCGCCGACGAGCCGCGAGACGGTGTGCTTCTCCTGGAACTCGCTCATGTCGAAGCGGGCCATACGGCTCTCGTCGCCGAAGAGCAACTCCGCGAGCGCCTTGGCCAGTTCGGTCTTGCCCACGCCGGTGGGCCCGAGGAAGAGGAACGAGCCGACGGGGCGGTTGGGGTCGCCCATTCCGGCCCGGTTGCGGCGCACCGCCTGCGCGATCGCGGTGACCGCCTCGTCCTGACCGACCACGCGGGAGTGCAGCGCGTCCTCCAGCTTGAGGAGCTTCTCCTTCTCGCTGGCGGTGAGCTGCGTGACCGGGATGCCGGTGCGGCGGGAGACGACTTCGGCGATGTCGGCGGTGGTGACGTCCATGACGCCCTCGCGCCGTTCCTCGACACCGGCGAGTTCGGCCTCCGTCTCCGCGATCTGGAGCTTCAGCCCCGATGCCTTCTCGAAGTCCTCGGACGCCACCGCTTCGTCCTTCTCCCGCTTCAGCTTGGCGATCTTGTCCTCGCGGGAGACGACCTCGGTGGACCTGCCGAGCGACCGCAGCCGCACCCTGGCACCCGCCTGGTCCATGAGGTCGATGGCCTTGTCCGGCAGGAAACGGTCGCTGATGTAGCGGTCGGACAGTTCGGCCGCTGCCACCAGTGCGTCGTCGGCGAAGCGGACCTGGTGGTGGGCCTCGTAGGAGTCCCGCAGACCCTCCAGGATCTGGATGGTCTCCTCGACGGTCGGCTCGGGCACCATGACGGGCTGGAAACGGCGCTCCAGCGCGGCGTCCTTCTCGATGTGCTTGCGGTACTCGTCGATGGTCGTCGCGCCGACGACGTGCAGTTCGCCGCGGGCCAGTGCCGGTTTGAGCATGTTGCCCGCGTCCATGGCGCCCTCGCCGGACGCTCCGGCGCCGACCACGGTGTGCAGCTCGTCGATGAACAGGATCGTCGAGTCCGCGGCGGCGGTGACCTCGTCGATGACGTTCTTGAGCCGTTCCTCGAACTGGCCGCGGTACTGGGAGCCCGCCACCAGGGCGGAGAGGTCCAGCGCGATCACCCGCTTGTCCTTGAGGGTGCGGGGGACGTCCCCGGCCACGACGCGCTGGGCGATTCCCTCCACGATCGCGGTCTTGCCGACACCGGGCTCACCGATCAGCACGGGGTTGTTCTTGGAGCGCCGCGAGAGCACCTCCACGGTCTGCTCGATCTCCTCGGCCCGGCCGACCACGGGATCGAGCTTCCCGGCCTTCGCCTCTTCGGTCAGGTCACGTCCGTACTGGTCGAGCGTCGGGGTGTCGCTCGTTCCGCCCTCCGGGGTGCCGTCGGCCCGTGCCGCGTTGTCCGCCTCGCGCCGCAGCTTGCCGGTGTCCGTGCCGTAGGCACCGAGCAGCTTGGCCGCACCGGACTCCTGGGTGTCCAGCAGCGCGCCGAGGATGTGCTCGGGCCCGATGTAGGAGACCCCGGCCGCCTGCGAACGCTCGTAGGCATGCAGCAGTACGCGCTTGGCGGCCGGCGTCAGGCTCGGTTCCGCGGACGGCGTGGCGCTCTCGCCCGGAAGGACTTCCGCGATCCGTTTGCCCAGCTCGTCGGGGTCCGCCCCGGCCTGTTTGAGCAGGGTGCGCGCCGGATCCACCTGGGTGGCGGCCCACAGCAGGTGTTCGGTGTCCAGGTCCCGGCTGCCGTCCTCGGTCGCGCGTGCGGTCGCCCGGCCTATCAGCTCACGGGCGGATTCGGTCAGCAGCCGCCCGATGGGAACCCGCTGCATCTGTGGCGGTGAGGACGCCGGGGACATCCCGAAGAACCGGTTGAGCAGTTCATTGAACGGGTCCGGGCCGCCGAAGGAGCCGAGGGAGGACATGGTCATGGTCACCGTCCAGTGGGTGCGGGTGGGAAGGGAGAGCGCGAGAGGTATGCCTGCCGGGATCGCCCTGCGCCGGACACGGACGTGGGGTGACCGGGGCCCGCGGCGCATCGCGGCCGCCCCGTGGTCCCCATCGACAGGTGATTTCACTAGACCAACGCCCACCCCGTCTCGCAACGGCGCGGGCGATCGCCCAACGCCCGCGGCCGTTGCCCGGCACCGCGTCACGGACTTCCCGGCGCTGTGACGGACCGGCCGGGAGTACGCCGTTCGGGTGGCATCCGGGGCTGCCGTGCCGCACCGCACGGTCGACGGTCCCGGCAGGTCGCCTCGCCGACCGCCCGGACGCAGCCAAGACTTGCGCCATGAGCGACAACGAAAAGTCGGAGGATCTCAAGGGCGGCCCCGGCCACATCATCCTGCTGGCGGTCGTCTTCGCCGTGCCCGTCCTCAAGCTGGCCTGGACGCTCGGCGGCGGAGGCGAGGCGAGCGAGGCACTGGTCGCCATGGAGCCTTCCAACTGGCCGGACGTCCTGATCGGCATGCTCCTCAACACCGCGCTGCTCGCCTCGGTGCTCGCCGTCGTGGTCTCGCGCACCACGTACGCGTACTTCGCCGCGAAGGGCGGAGCCCGGGTGCACGCGGACAGCTCCGTCGTTCACACGTTGTCAGCGGCCGCCGTCGTCCCCCTCACCTTCGCGCTGGTGGTCGGGGCCTTCCACGGATGGTGGTGGGGCGTCGCGGTGGCCGTCGCCTCGTACGCACTGCGTCTCGGCGTGATCGTCGAGTACCGCACCGGACGTCGCGAGCTCGGCAGCGGCAAGCGCACCCGTACCTCCCCCTCCGGCTGGCTGCAGCACTCCGCCGACACCGCGACCGTCGCCGCCCTGCTGCTGGCCGGGGTGGTGCTCCCGGTGATCGCGCTGGCCGGGGCGGTGGACGGCCGCTCCTGGACAAGTGTTGTGGAATGCGATGTGAACACCGGGGAGGGAAATGAACGTGCTCGTCTGGTGGAGTTGGGGCGCAAGGGCAACGGTGTCGTCGGCTGGGACATCGAGGGGGACGAGGTCGTCAACGGCATCAACTGCGGGGTCTCCGAGAACGACGTGGTACGGCCGCCGTTGTGGCGCTCCTGAGGACGGGCCCGGCGGGATTCCCGCGCGAGGTCGGCCCCTCCGCCACGACCCGTCGATCGCGTCCGGACTCAGTGGGTGACGGCCGCCGGCAGCCCGGGAAGTTCGCGCATGTCGTCGAACACGGTGGTACGTGACCCGACGAACCGCTCGACGATCTCGCCTTCGCGAACGCGCATCCCGGGTCCGCCATGGCCATCGCGTCCCCCCTGACGCATATCCGCTCGCTGTCCACGAGGACACCGTCACAGTCGAAGATCACCAGTTCGGCAGGGCTCCGAGCCATGGGCGGCAGCTCAGTCTCCGTGCGAATCCTCCCAGGTCCCCGGCCGGGCCGCTATCAGCAGCAGGCCAGGAAGGACCAGCTGCCGGCCGGGCGCGTTGACTCGTGGCATCCAGTTTCGGACATGCGCAGGATGGCCGTACTCCGCCCCGAGGCCGCCCTGTTGAGTCGTCCGCACCCGGCAGCCGCACCGCACCGATGGTCGGTTCGCCGACCCGACGGTCTCTTGTGGACCGCGCCTGCCGACCACTGCCGGGGGGAAGCGGGCCGAGATCTCGCAATTGACACACCGTCAGGAACATGGCCTGTGCACGCCCCCGCCTTGGCGTGTTCTATTTCCGGATTTCTACGTTCTTGTCGGTGGCATACGCCACGCTGGGCACATACCGCCCAACACCGGCTTGGAGGCCAGTAGTGGACGCCCAGGACCTCGCGCAGCTCGCCGACAAAGAGTTCGAGCAGATTCTCACCTCGAACATTCACCCGCCCACCCGCGACGCCAGAACGTGGGCGGCGATCACTCATCCCGACAATCTGCCGCGCGCCCGGAAGATCCTCACGCATGTCCACGAACGCACCGCGAGTGTCCTGCGCCGCCGGAAGACGGAGCGCGAGGAGTTCCGTATCGAGTGCTTTGCCCGGGGTGAGGCCGGCAAGCGCGAATGGTTCGCCACCCGGGCCGAATTCGAATCGCTGCGGCGCCGCACCGCCAACTTTCACCAGCGCGTCCAGCGAGCCATCTCCGAACTGGGCCAGGAACAGCGGAACGTGAACCGCGCACAGAGCCTCAACTCCGGTCAGCAGAGCCGGGAGACGCTCCGTGAACTGGCCGTCGCCGTGCAACGCCACCAGGCGGTCCACGCCCGCAACGGCGGCAGCGCCGAGCCCGCGGACCACGAACTGTGGCGGCACCTCGACCGGCTGACCGTGCCCACCGGCCCCGGGCAGGATCCGACGACGCTCCGTACGATGCTCAGCATCTACTGGACCGACATGCACCCGGTCGCCGACGATCCGGAGTACCGGACACGGGCCGAGCACATCATCCACAGCGCCCCCGCCGCGGCACACTGCTGTGTGCCGCAGGCCCGGCGCGTTCACGACCGGGAGGACCGCGCGACGTAGCCGCGGCCCTCCCGGGCCCGCAGTGCGGGTGCGGAGCGGGGCGGAGGTCGTCCGTTGCGCCCCGCCCCTGGAAAAGTCCGGGTCAGGAGGCCCTGTACAGCCCCAGCTTCGCCACGTGCGGGTTGGCGCGGGCGCCGAGGACGCGCAGCCGGACCTTGGACGTGGTGACGGGCGCACTCAGATGCTCGATGCGCTTGTAGCCGATGGTGCCCGCCTGCACGACGGTCTTCCACGCGGTGCCGTCCCAGACGTCCACGGCGAAGGACTCGACCCGTTGCCCACGGGTGATGTCCCCCTGAAGCACGACGCGGTCGAACGTGACCGGCTGCGGTGACTCCACGACCACCTCCCCCGAGCGTGCGTCACCGGCGGGGCTCCACGCGGAAGTCAGCTCCTCGTCCGTCAGCGGGGAACCTGCGGAAGGAACCAGCAGGTTGGTGCCGTAGGTGGCGCGTACGGTCTGTCCGAAGGACGCCAGCGCGGCGGTGTCCGGATCGCTGATCCGGCCCGCCCGGTTGGGCGGCACGTTCAGCAGCAGTACCGAATTGCGGCCGACCGATGTGCGGTAGAGGTCGAGCAGCTTGGCGGGCGTCTTCACCTGACTGTCCTGGGAAGCGTGCCAGAACCAGCCGGGCCGGATGGAGACGTCCGACTCCGCCGGGTACCAGGCGAGGTAGTCCGGGTGGTGGGCGGTGAGGACGTCCCGGGAGGCGAGGTCGTCGCTCTCGGGCGGGACCACCATGTCGTCGTCACGGTTGCGGGAGGCGGGGTCGCCCTTGAACGGTATGACGCTCCATTCGTCGTCGCGCCCCGAGGCGGTCTCGGTGCCGACCCAGCGGATGTCGGGGCCGTTGATCGCGACGTTGGCGTGCGGGGCGACCTTGCCGATCAGGTCGTACCAGTCCGTGGTCTGGTAGGGCTGGTCGTACTGCCCGGCCCACGGGTTGGCGCCGTCGAGCCAGACCTCGTCGATCTGGCCGTACTGGGTGAGCAGCTCGTACAGCTGGTTCATGAAGTACGCGTTGTAGTCGTCGGCCCGGTAGGTGTAGGTGGTGCCCGGGGTGCGGTCGTCGCCGTCGACGAGTGTGGGGACGGTGACCGTCTTCTTGGCGCTGTTGTTGCCGAAGCGGCCCTTGCCCCGGTGTCCCGCGGCCGGGATCTCCGCGCCGTCGGCGGGTGAGAGGTAGACGCCGACGCCGAGTCCGGCGGAACGGGCCGCCTTGACGAAAGCAACGAAGACATCGCCCTTCGGATTGGCGCCGCCCTGCCACCAGGGGCTGTTCTTCACCGAGTGGTCGCTGTACCGGGAGGGGTACAGCAGGAATCCGTCGTGGTGCTTGACCGTGAGGATGACCTGCTTGAATCCACCGGCCTTGAGGGACGCCATCCACTGGTCCGGGTCGAGACCGGTCGGGTTGTACACCGATTCGGCCTCGGTGCCGTCGCCCCACTCCTTGTCGGTGAAGGTGTTCATGCCGTAATGCACGAACGCCGTGAGCTCCTTCTGCTGCCAGGCGAGCTGCTTGGCGTCGGGCACCACATGGGCGGCCTTCTCCAGGATCCGGTCCGGCCGGTCACAGGTGGCCACGGTGACGACGGACGACGGGGTGACCGGGCCGGAGGTGCCCGGGTCGTCCTCGCAGCCCGGTGGCAGCGGCGGGGTGCCGTCGCCGCAGCCGGATCCGGGGGCGGTGAGCTGGAAGTCCTCGGGGGTGACGGCACCCGTGTAGGTGGCGACGGCGATTCCGTCCAGGCTTCCGTGCAGACCGCGGTTCCTGGTCCCCGCGTCGTTGCCGAAGGCGAGGACGCCCTTGGCCGCATCCGCGGCGGCGACCTGGTTCACGAGGGCCGTGCCGGCCTGGCAGCCGTTGATGTAGGCGGTGAGGCGGGCGACGCCGGGACCAGTGGTGCCGGTGGTGGAGTAAGCGAGTGCCACATGCGTGTACGCGTCGGACGAGAGGTCGGGGCCGTCCTGCTGCTGCTCGTACCAGGGTGCCTCGGGCCCGTACATGCCGAACTGGGTGACGTTCTGGGAACCGGACCGGTAGCGGTAGTAGCCGCCACCGGCGAGGCTCAGCACGGTGTCGAAATCGAGCTTCGCGCCCGCGGCCCGGCGGACCAGGGCCTCGCTGAGGATGTTCTTGGTGAGGTACTTGCCGTCGGAGACCGGCTCACGCGGGCTGTAGATGATGCCCTGCCCGCCACCGCCCAGGGTCACCGCACCCCCGTCGAGCTGTTCGCCGCCGGACATCCGGCTGAGGGTGCCGTCGACGTTCTCACCGGTCGAGGGGGTATATCCGGTGGCGGTGGTGAAGGAGCCGCCGAAGCCGACCTTCACCTTGGAGGTGAGGACGGCCCTGGGGCCCGACTCGGTCAGTTCCAGGTCGTCGCAGGAGGCCTGGCCGGGCTTCTCCCGGTAGCAGTAGACGGTCGCGGTGGTGTTGTTGGCGCCGGTGGTGAACCGCAGCGCGGTACGGGTCCAGGTCGTGGCCGAGACCCGGTTGTCCATGGTGGCGCCGAATCCCTTGGCGCCCAGGACGGTCGGGCTGCCGTCGCTGCGGATCCAGCCGCTGAGTTCGTACACCGTGTCGGGCTTGAGCCCGGAGACGGTCTGCTCGGCGGTGGCGAAGTTCCCCGCGGGGGCGTTCAGCCGGAGTGCGCCGGATCCGGTGCGGGCGTCGGCGGCTGCCGTCGCGTTGCGGGTGGACCAGCCGGCGAGCCCCTGCTCGAATCCCCCATTGGCCAGGCCTGCCGCGACCGGCCCGACGGGGTCGGGGGCGGCGCCCTCCACGCCTGGGCCCTGGTACGCGCCGGTGTTGGGCGGGTCGGCGACGCGGTTGCCGTACAGGTCCTTGTCCACATCGTCGGCGACGGCCGTCCCGGCGCCGAGTGCGGGCGATCCGGTGTGCAGGCGCAGCCCGTCGGGGAGTGCGCCGGTGCGGTCGGTGAACCGGGGGTCGGCGGTGGATCCGCCCGGGTTGCCGGGGGTGCTGCGGACATTGACGAGGGTGTTGTGGGCGAGGGTGACGGCGTTGCTCTTGAGGTTGAAGGTGGCGC
>NZ_ML123050.1:557759-592574 GCF_003846175.1 Streptomyces sp. ADI95-17
GAATCCGTGAACCGGTCTTGAGACTCAGGCCGTTGACCTGCTCCAGACTCTTCCAGGGGAAGGCGGAGGACCCGGTCTGTGTGGACGCGTCCGCCGAGCAGTCGACGTACTGGGTCTCGCGGTTGCTCGCCCGGGGGCCGTCCGCGGCGGCAGCCGTCGGCACGGCGGTTGCGAGCAGGGACAGGGCGGTGGCGGCGACGGCCACGGGGATCGGACGGTTACGTATGCGCCATCGATGCATTCGCTGCGGCTCCCTCTGTGCACGTTCTGTGCAGTGTCGAGAGCACTATGGTGCGAAAGAAGGCCATCGCGAAAGACTTTGATCGGATGTCTTGACCTTCTTGCAATATTGCGCAGCAGGGAGCATGAAGTTGTGGCGGCGATTGCAGGGGAGTTGACCGGCACCCGGCCCGCTGGTCGACCTCAAGGATCGGATGACTCCTTTGGTGCGCCGAAGCCCGCGCGAGTGGGCGAGGGCTTCGGCACACCGCCGGCCGGGCCCGTCGGTCAGCCGACGTTCACATCGATACAGGCGTAGAAGGCGTTGGCCGTGTCCGCGATGTTCCACACCGCGAGAACCTTCTGCCTGCCCGTCAGGCCGCCGAAGTCGACCTGATGGGTGACGGTGGCGCCGGGCTGCGCACCGTTGTCGTTGAACTCGGCGATCTTCCGGCCGCCCGCGAAGTACTGCCAGGTGCTCGTGGCGTGCCGGGCGGTCAGAACCCACTGGAACGATGTGCTCCGGCTCACCGGGGTGACCTGCCACCCCTTGGAGTCGTCGTCGAGTTCGGCGAACCTGCCGTTGCCGCCACTGCAACTGGTCAGCCCCTTGGGACCTTCCACGCTCTGCGGCTCGTACTTGATCTCCCCGCAGCTCACGGTCCCGGCGGCGCACTGGGCCTGGCGGCTCGGGGGCGACGAGATGTATCCGTGGGCACTGGCGGAGCCGACCGGAAGGCTCAGGGCCAGTACGGGGGCGAGTAAGGCACCGATGACTGCGGCCGTCTTCCTTTTCGCGTGCATGCTTCTCCTTCACATGAGGCGTCGCCGCACACGAGCGGGCTGTGGGGGCCCGGCAGTGGCAGACCGGCCTCTCCAGTGTGGGGGCCAAGAAGTGCGAAGGGCATGGCAGGAACCTGCCGCGTACGCCCGGGACTCGCGACGTCCGGCAGGGCCCTGCACTTGGACTAGACCATACCTATCGACGCGTTCACGTCAAGACGCCCGGCATCATTCCGTACCTCCCCCGGTGACTACATCCGGATGACGGGCCGGCGGGCCGGGCCGGGCCCGCTCCGGCCCGCGCACCGTCGGCACCGAGCCCCCGTTCAGCGGCGCGTCACCACCCGGTCGCGCCGTCCACGCCCTCCCGCACCAGGTCGGCGTGGCCGGTGTGGCGCGCGTACTCACCGATCATGTGCAGGTGGATCAGGCGCAGCGAGAACTCCTCGCCGCCATGGACGAAGGTGTCGTCCAGCGAGGCCGTGGCGACGATCTCGTCCGCGAGCCGGCATTCCTCGACGAGGCGGGCGTAGTCCTCGGCGGCGCGGGACGGGTCCAGGTCCTCGAAGTCCGCGTCCTTGCCCTTCGCCGGGTCGTACATGGGATCGAGCGACTGCCCGGCGAACCGCTCCCGGAACCAGACCCGTTCGACCTTCGCCATGTGGCGGATCAGCCCCAGCAGGGTGAGGTTCGACGGCCGCACGGTCTGTTGGGCGAGTTGCTCCCCGGTCAGGCCCGCGCACTTGTGCAGCAGGGAGTTGCGGAACCATGCGAGGTAGCCGGTGAGCATCTCCCGCTCGTCGGCCACGAGTGAACCGGATGTGCGCGTTACCTCGGGTGCTGTCCATGTCATGCCGTGATCATGCCTCGCCCGCGGCGGGGCCGGGCAGGGTTTTCACCTGCCGCCGGCCGACTCGGTCGACCAGTCGGTCGTGGAGGACGTGGTGATGGAGGTGGCTGCCCCGAGCACCAGGAACAGGATGAGCAGCCACTTTCCCGCGCCGCTCATGACGAGCGGCCGGGTGGCTGAACGCGGCTGCTGCTGCGGTACGGAGAGGTCGTCGTCGCCGAAGAAACCCTTGGGGTAGGCCGGGGTGAGCATCATGGCGTAGGCGCAGAAGCGCATTTCGTAGCGGAGCACGGCGGCCGTGGCCTCGAAGAGGGGGCGGGGCATGCGTCCCAGGATCAGGGTGATCAGCCACCAGATGATCGCCACCGTCCACCAGCCGGCCACGGCCAGACTCTGCACGACGGCCGCCGGAATCATCAGGATCAGCCGGAAGAGGACGGCCAGGCGGTTGAGGGCGGTGGGTCTGACCTCGATCCGGGCCGGGTAGTCCGGCGGCGGATCGAGGGCGAACGGCGGATAGCGGTCCACGAGCAGCATGCTGCCGGCGCCGACCCGTACCTGGTAGCCGAGGTATCCGGCGAGGAACCGGAAGAGCGGTTCGGGCAGCCGCCCCAGGAACAGCGCGGCGAACCAGCCCACGATGACGGTCAGCACGGCCGCGATGTGCAGGAAGAACAGCACGATGAAGTGCGGGATCAGGATCAGCAGCCGCACCAGCACGGTGAGCCGGCGCTGCCGTGGCGGCTCGATGATGTCCAGCACGGGCAGCCACTCGACGGCGGCCCATGCCCTGGGGCCCGGACTCCACTGGGCGTCGGCCATTTCGCTCCTCGTCGGCGGGTGGTCCGTACGCCGTCGGCGCGTACGACGTCTCCCCACGCTGGGCCCGGTGGCGGCGCCCCGCAATCGGTCATGGGCCGAACGGGTGTCCCCGGCCCCTCGCGGCGGTCGTACGGCGCACGGGTGGCCGGGCTCACCCGGCGGGTTCGAGCAGCTTTCCGCGCAGTGCCGCCGCCAACTCCTGGTCCGTACCGAGGAATTCGGTGACGTAGGCGTGGACGGAGCCGTGCGTCGCGGTCAGGTCGGCCAGGAAGAGCCGCATGATGTCGGCGGGCGCCGTGCCATATCCGGGCCAGCGGGGATCCTGGCCGGAATGGTCCGCCCGCCAGTCGGCCAGCAACCGTTCGGTGGCGAGCCCGGTGAGGGCGAAGTCGGCGACGATGTCGTCCTCGCCCACGCCGAGCAGGGACAGGACGAGCGCGGCGAGCAGCCCGGTCCGGTCCTTGCCCGACGCACAGTGGAAGACGACGGGGCCGCTGTTCTCGTCGGCGATCACTTCCAGGGCGTGGCGGAGTTCGACGACTCCGTCGTGGGCGACCTCCGCGTAGCGGTCGGCCAGGAAGCGCCCGGTCTCCACCTCCGGGCCCAGGGCGGCCTGGTCGTAGGGCCGGTGCTCGATGCTGAGGTTGTGGTAGCGGAGCCCCGGCGCCTCGGGCACTCGCCCCTTGGCGGCGATCTCCCAGTCGTACCGCAGGTCGATGACCGTGCCGATCCCGAGGGCCCGGAAGCGGTCCTCGTCCTCGCCGCGCAGCTTGCCCAGCGAATCCGACCGGTAGAGCCGGCCCCATCGGACCGGTCGGCCGGCCTCCCCCGGATAGCCGCCGACGTCGCGGAAGTTGTGCAGTCGCTCGAATGCCAGGTGCCTGTTCACGACGGAGGACTCTAGAGGCGCACGGCGGGATACGTCGACGTCGCGGTGGCGCGGGCCCGAACCGAGAATGCAGGCGTGTCCACTCCCGCGCGTCGCTCCGCCCCCGCCCGCCATGCCGGGCCCGGCCCATGGGGCGAATGGGCCCTGCTGCTCCTGTCGGCCGCTTCCGGGGCGGCCGACGCGTTCGTCTTCATCTGCGTCGGCCAGGTCTTCGCCGGGGTGATGACCGGAAATCTGGTGCTGCTCGGCGCTTCCGCCGCCGGCGCCGGAGAGCAAGGAGTGGCGCTGCGGGTGATCACCGCACTGGTCGCGTACGCCGTCGGTGTCGGCTGCGGTGCGTGGATGAACGAGCGTTTGCGGTGGTCACTGCCGGTGATGCTGCTGGTGGAGGTGGTCCTGCTGGCGGCCGCGGCCGTGCTGTGGGCGCTGGGGCTGATCACCTCGGACGGGGACCGGCTCGGGCTGCTGGTGCTCATCGCCGTGGCCATGGGCGTCCAGGGCCGGATCCGGGCGACGCCCACCAACTATTTCACCGGCACGCTCACCGCCCTGGTCGGCCGAGCTGCGCTGCGGTCCTGGGAGCGGGGGGACCACTGGGTGGCCGGCCGGCTGATCGCGGTCGTGGCGGGCGCGGCCGTGACCGCGCTGACCGTACGCCTGTGGCCCGACGCGGCCGCCCTGGTGGCGGCGGTACCGGCGGCGGGCGCACTGCTGATCGAGACGGTACACCGACGGGCTTCAGGGGGCTGACCTGCGAAGATTCCCAGGGCAGAGGAAAGCCCCGGCCGGATCGGGGGAATCCAGCCGGGGCGGCTCAAGGGTGGGCGCGGTGCGCGACATCCACATATAGGTGAACGATAAACCACCACTTCCCGTTCCCGGAAACGCGCACCCCGCACTGTGATCCACAGCACGGAGCGCGGCCCCCCGCACCTTCGCAGTCAGCGCTCCTCGCGGAAGAGCACGTGCTGCCCCACCACGGGGTCGAACTTGCGCAGCACCAACCGGTCAGGGTTGTTGCGACGGCTCTTGCGGGTCACATAGCTCTGCCCCGTTCCGGCCGTCGACCGGAGCGTCACGACGGGACGGGTCTCACTGCGGGCCATGGGCACCTCCAGACTCTCGCACCGACCCCAGTCCCCTACGATGGGAATGGGTGTCGTTTTCGATATGCTGACGTAACGCGACGGCTCACCGCCGCATTCCCGCCGCGGAGCCCACGACACTTCGGCATATGCCCCGACCGGACCCGGCGTGCGGCGAGGGGACGCCGGACGCTGGCGCACAACCGTCCCCACACGCCGGTTGACTTGCGCCAACGTCCGCTGACAGCAAGGGCGTTCGACTGACCGACGCCCTGCGCAGCCTGTGGCATATGCCGGAAGCAACAACGTCTCGAGTGTTGCCAAATCCCTTACGGGCTCCCGCAGGCTGTGCCACAGTCATCTTCGGTCCACCTTCAGACCTGGTCGTGCCGCGCCTGTATCGGAGTACGAGATGCCGTCCCATCTGTCCGCGGACCGCCCCGCCCCACAACCACCCGAGCGCGACACCGTCGATGCCCTGATCAACCGGACCCTCCGGCTCCGCGGCGATGTGGATGCCGTGCGGCGGGACACGGTGCTGATCGACGAGGAGGACCCGCAGCTGCGCTGGCAGCGGGCGCTCTGCGATCTCGCGGTCCACCATCTCGACGACCTCGGGGCACACCTGGGACAGCTCAGGGAGGGCCTGCCGCCCGGGACACCGCAGCACCTCGCGCGGATCCCGGCGCCGGGAGCAGGGCAGGACACGGCGCAGGAAGACCCACAGAAGCATTACGACGAGCCGAAGCCCGGATCGCTGATCGGCCGGGTGGGCAGCGCCGAGTGGAATCTGCTCACCGACGCCGTCAGCTGGTCCGAGGAACTGTTCCAGATCTTCGGCAGGCCCCCCGCGGCCGGACCGCTCTCGCTCGACGAACTCCCGTCCATACTCCTTCCCGAGGACCAGCCCCTGCTCACCGCCCTGGTGACCGACTGCCTCGTGGACGGAAAGCCGATAGACGGCGAGTTCCGCATCACGCGGACCGACGGCCGGGTGCGCACGCTCCACATGATGGGCGAGCCCGTTCTGGATTCGAACGGGTGCACCGCCTCGATGTGGGCCGTCCTGCGTGACGTCAGCGAGCTGCGGCGCAGCCAGCAGGCACTGCGCCGGACCCATGACTCGCTGCGCAGCCGGGAGCACCGGGCGCAGACGGAGCACCGTCTGGCGGTCGAGCTCCAGGAGGCCGTGCTCCCCCCGTGGCGGGGTTCGCTGCGGCTTCCCTCGCAGGGGCCCGGCGCCCTGGACATCGCGGCCCATTACCTTCCGTCGAAGTCGAGTTCACTCATCGGCGGCGACTGGTACGACGCACTGGAAATGCCGGACGGCCGGACCGTGCTCACGGTCGGTGATCTGACCGGGCACGGCGTCCAGGCCACCTCGGCCATGGCGATGCTGCTGGGCGCGCTGCGCGGCATGGCCGTGGCCGGCATCGAGCCGGGTCCTCTGATGGGGCACCTCAATCAGTTACTGGAGTCCTCCGTTCAGCCCGCTCTCGGCAGCGCGGTGTGCTGCCGTGTCGATCCGGCCACCGGCACCCTCGTCTGGGCGCAGGCCGGGCACCCCGCGCCGCTGCTGTTCCGCGACGGTGTGGGGCGTCCGCTGCCCGCGCCGGACGGGGTCCTGCTCGGCGCGGCCTCCGGGGTCGCGTACGAGCAGGACGAAGTGCGCCTGCTGCCCGGCGATGTGCTGGTACTGCACACCGACGGGCTGAACCGTCACAGCGACCGGGGTGCGGGCCCGGACGCGCTGCTGGCTCTGGCACCGCGGTTCGCGCAGGCCCGTTCGGCACAGGAGTGCCTGCGGACCGTCGTCGCGGAGTTCGGTGGCATCGAGCGCCTGGACGACGCCTGCGTACTGATCGCCCGCATCGGGGCGTAGCGCACGACGGCATGCATACAGGACCACGGACACACGGAACACCGGACACGGCGCGGTACGCAGGAGGGCATGCCCGCCTACGGGTGCGATGCTCGGACGGCCGGTAGTAGGAAAGACGGAGGTCGGAAGGTCTGTGCCAGGCGCCCCCTCGTCGCGGCGCCCGCAGGTCAGATCTCCGACGACCGCCTGCGCTGCTTGATGATGGAGCTCTGCGGCAGCGAAAGCTTGATCTCCTCCCGCAGGTCCTCGATCTTCGCGTAGCCCGCGAACTGGCCCGTGAGCCGGTACATTTCGCGCAGCCGGTCCCAGGTGCGGTGCGAGGAGGTCTCCCCCATCGTCACCAGGGCCAGTCGCGCGTAACGGTCGGCCTGCTCGGGATCATCGGCGATGAAGCAGGCCGAAGCGAGCGAGATGTAGTCGAAGATCTTGGACCGCTGGCGTCCGTTGGCCCGCAGCTCCAGCGCCAGCTTGGCGTGGCGCTGGGCCACGATCGCCGCCGACGGGTCGTGTTCGGCGAGCGTGCGGAAGGCCAGGGCCTGCATGCCGTGCATGTCCGCCTCGTCGAACATCTGCATCCAGCTGGGCGGCGGCACATCGCTCTTGTCCGAGGTGAAGAGCTCCTCGGCCTTCCCGAGCGTGCGCCGCATCGCCTGGCCGCGGCCCATGGACGCCTGTGCCCAGGCCTCGATGGTGTGCAGCATCGCCTGGGTGCGGGGCAGAACCATGTCCCCGGAACCGGACTTGGCGAGCTTCATCAGATCCAGGGCGTCGTCGGGACGGCCCAGATGGACCATCTGGCGGGCCGCCCTGGAGAGCGCCTCGCCCGCGCGGGGGCGGTCGCCGCCCTCGCGCGCCGCGTGGGCCGCGATGATGAAGTACTTCTGGGCGGTCGGTTCGAGGCCGATGTCGTGGGACATCCATCCCGCGAGTACCGCGAGATTGGCCGCCACGCCCCAGAGCCTGCGCTGGAGATGATCGGGGTGGCGGTAGGCGAGCATGCCGCCCACCTCGTTGAGCTGGCCCACCACGGCCTTGCGCTGCAGTCCGCCACCCCGTGAGGCGTCCCAGGCGCGGAACACCTCGACGGACCGTTCGAGCGCCTCGATCTCGTCCGACCCGATGGGCGCGGCCTCGTACCGGTCGAAACCGGCCGGGTCCGCGTGCAGCGGGTCTTCGATCCTTGGCGCGTCGGCCGCCAGTACGGGGTCGGAGTGCAGCCAGTCGTGCATGGGGCCGGTGATGGTCGATCCTGCGGCGAGCGCGGCGCCCGCGCTCACCAAGCCGCGTCGGTTGAGCATGAGGTCCATTCCCGTGAATTCGGTGAGGACCGCTGCCGTCCGCTCGGGCGCCCACGGCAGTCCGTCGGGATTGTCCTGCGTCCCGGCCTCCTGCCGTTTCCCCATACGCCCGCGTCGGCCGAACCCGAGGTCCTCGATGGTCACGACACGACCGAGCCGCTCGGTGAACAGGGCAGCCAGCACCTTGGGCACGGGATCTCGGGGGGACTCCCCCATGTCGATCCAGCGCCTCACCCGCGAGGTGTCGGTGGCCAGTTGCGGGTGGCCCATGGCCGCCGCCTGCCTGTTCACCATTCTCGCAAGTTCGCCCTTGGACCAGCCGGCGAGGCCGAACAGGTCGGACAGGCGGGTGTTGGGTTCTCCGGTCACGTCAAGCCCCCAGGTTCTCGGCTGTGTTGACAGTAACCCCCTGTCAGAGGCCTTGCGACAATTCGCCAGGGTTCGCCAGGGTCCGCCAGTTGGTCTGCCACCCGCCTGCCGGTGTCAGGTAGGAAAGCGCCACCCCGCCCGGCAGCCCTAGGTACTCCCCAGGGTGCCGAACGGCCGCCGGCCGGGGCGGCGCACGCAACTTGTCGGCGCGCGAAGGGATCTGTCTCGCCCATGTACACAGCATCGTCCTCCGTGACCGCCCCGCCCCGGCCGCTCCGTCCCCTGGGGGCGGGCGGCGGTCCGTACCTCTCCCCGCACGCCGCTCCCCCGGCGCCCGGCACGGTCCGGCCGCGTCGGCCGGCCGGGATGGTCGGCCCGCCGCTCAGCGGCCGGCTGGACCTGTCCGGCGCGCAGGGGGCGCAGCTGAGAATGGCGATCGCCTCGGTGCACCGGATCTGCCCCGAGTTCAACCCGGTCCAGGTGCTGCGCCGCAGCGGCCGTTCCGTGCTGCTCGTGGGCTCCACCGGCCGGGCCACCGCGGTCGCCAAGTGTTTACTGGACCACTCCCCGGCGTGGTCGGAGCGGTTCCGTCACGAAATAGCTGCATATCGTGCGTTCGTCCGGCACCGTCCGCCGGTGCGCGTGCCGCGGCTCATCGCGGCCGATCCGGAGAACTGCACACTGGTGATCGAGCGGATGCCCGGCCGGGTGGCCGCGTTGACCCGGCATCCCTCGGAGGCCCCGCCCCGTGCCGATGTCCGGGCCGCGCTGGGCGCGATCAGCCGGGTCAACGCCTGGCGGCCGGCGCCGGGGCTGTTCGACGCCCCGCTCGACTACGCCTCGCGGATCGCGCGCTACCACGAGCTGGGGCTCTTCACCGACCGCGATCTGGGTGATCTGCAGAAGCTGCTGCACGGTCTGGCGCACGCGGGCGGCCGGCAGGGCATGGGGCAGTTCTGTCACGGTGACGCCCTGCTCTCCAACATCCTGCTGTCGCCCACAGGTCCGGTGCTGGTGGACTGGGAGCACGCGGGCTGGTATCTGCCCGGGTACGACCTGGCGACGCTCTGGACGGTCCTCGGTGACGCACCGGCGGCACGGCGTCAGATCAGCCAGCTGGCGCAGGCCAACGGACCGACCGCGCGGGACGCGTTCCTGGTGAACCTGATGCTGGTGCTGACCCGCGAGATCCGTACGTACGAGACGGCCGTCCAGCGGGCCATGCGGGATTCGACGGCCTCGGGCGCCGGTCAGGAGCGCCCGGGTGCGCTGTCGTCGAGCGAGGAGCAGCGGCTGTTGCTGCGCCGGCTGCACGACGACTGTGCGATGGCCCGCAGGGCCGTACGTGCCGCGGTCGGCACCCGCTGACCCTGCCAGGGGATGCGTGCTGCGGGTCCGGTGCCGACACACCGGGCCCGCGGCACGCCGAGGTACGGTCAGGGGCTCTTGAAGTCGACCGCGTCCACGTCGAACGAGTTGTCCTGCGGGGACGTGAAGACGAGGTACAGCTTGTGGGTTCCCTTCAGTTCCTGGACGGGCACGGGCGGGGTCGCCTGATAGTTGTCCCAGCCGCCCGTATTGGGCACCGGGGTGGTGGCGAGCAGCGGGCCGTCGGCGGAGTCCGCGCGGAGTTCGATCGCGCCGACCCCGTTCGGTGAGGACAGCCGGTAGCTGACGGTGCCGATGCCCTCGACGCTCATCGGGTCGAACGCGACCCAGTCACCGTCGGAGACGTCCCCGATCCGCTTGCCGTTCTCGGCTCCTTCCTGGGCGACGATCCGGGTGCCGGACTGGGCGTCGTAGTACTCCGCCTGCTTGTGCTTCGGCTGGAGCACGGCGCGGCCGTAGCCGGTCAGGGCGGAGACGCCGTCGCCGCCCTTGTCGGTGTACTTGGCGTTGAGTACGTAGGTGAGGTCCGCTCCTTCGGGGTGGCCGCCCAGGTCACCGGTGTCGACGGTGCCCTCACAGCCGGGGATGTCGGTCGTGGGGTGCTCGTGGTCGTCGTGGCCCAGGGCCGGGTTGACGGTCACCTTGGTGCAGTCGACCGGGCCGTCCTCGGGATCGGTAACCGTGACCTTGTACGGGATCTTGTCGCCGAACTCGATGAGTTTGCCGCTGACCGGGAATTCGATGGTCACCTTCGGTGCCGTGTTGCCGGCGGTGACGGGGATGTTGGCGTAGCCGGACTTGCCGGTGGAGTCGGTGACCTTCAGCTGGGCGGCGAAGTCGCCCCTGGCCGTGTAGGTGTGGCTGGGCGACGCCTCCGTGGAGTCGTAGGTGCCGTCGCCGTCGAAGTCCCAGGCGTAGCTGAGCGCGTCCCCGTCCGGGTCGTTGCTGCCCTCGCTGGAGAAGTCGACCTTCAGCGGTACGGGGCCGTCCGTGGCGGAGGCGGCCGCCTTGGCCACCGGGGCGCGCTGTCCCTGGGCGTAGTCGATGCGGTAGAGCCCGGAGTCGTTGTTGCCGCCACCGAACGAACTGCCCCATTCGAGGACGTAGAGCGAGCCGTCGGGCCCGAAGGTCATGTCCATCGGCTTGTTGAACTTCTGGGTGGAGAGGAAGTCATTGATCTTCAGGACCTTCTGGTCCTTGTCGAAGCGGACTTCCTTGACGAAGTTGCGCGACCACTCGTAGAAGAAGCTCGCGCCCTCGAAGTAGGCGGGGAACTTCGTGGTGGAGGGGTTCTTCCCGTCGTAGTGGTAGACGGGGCCGCTCATCGGGGCCGAGCCGCCGCTGCCGACCTCGGGGAATTCCTCGGAGGCGCCGTAGCCGTACCAGATCTCCGGCTGCTGGATGGGCGGGAGTTCGGTCAGTCCGGTGTTGTTGGGCGAGGGGTTGACGGGGTTGGCGCAGTCGAACTTGGCGCCGACCTCCTTGGTGTCGGGGTTGTACGGGGCGTAGGCCTGGTTGTTGCCGTGGCAGAACGGCCAGCCGAAGTTGCCGGCCTTCTTGATGACGTTGTACTCGACGAGGCCCTCCGGTCCTCGGTCGGTGGTGGGCAGTCCGCGGTCGGGGCCGTAGTCGGAGGCGTGGACGTAGCCCGTCTTGGGGTCGACGGTGAAGCGGAACGGGTTGCGGAAGCCCATCGCGTAGATCTCGGGGCGGGTCTTGGCCGTGCCGGGGGCGAAGAGGTTGCCCTTGGGGATGGTGTAGCCGCCGGAGTCCTTCGGCTTGATCCGCAGGATCTTGCCGCGCAGGTCGTCGGTGTTGCCCGCGGTGCGGGCGGCGTCGAGCATCTGCTTGCCCTCGCGCCAGTCGAGCGGGGCGTATCCCTGCCAGTTCGGGTCGAGGTTGGGCGGGGTGTCGTCGCCGACGCCGAGGTAGAGCGTGCGGCCGGGGCCGAACTCGACGGCGCCTCCGGTGTGTCCGGGCTCGGGGAAGCTGCGGTCGCGGTAGGCGGGGACGTCGAGGAGCTTCTTCTCGCTGGCGGGGTCGAGGGTGTTGCCCCTGACGGTGAAGCGGGAGAGCCGGTTGACGTCCTCGGTGGCACCCGCGGGGGCGTAGTAGAGGTAGATCCAGTGGTTCTTGACGAAGTCCGGGTCGAGTTCCATGCCGACCAGGCCGTCCTCGCCGCCGGTGTAGACGTCGAGCTTTCCGGCGGTGGTGGTGGCGTGGGTCGCCGGGTCGTAGATGTTGATCTCGCCGCTGCGCTGGATGTAGAAGACCCGGCCGTCCTTGGCGACGTCGAGTTCCATCGGGTCGGCGGTGTTGTCGTCGAGAGCCACCTTCTCGTAGCCGCTCCAGACGGTGCCGCCGCAGTCGCCGGGCTTGTTGCCCGCGGCCCACCTGACGCCGCCCATGACATGGGTACGGAAGGCGGCTTCGCTGTACGAGGCGGTGTCGTGGCCCATGGCGGTCGCCCAGACCCTGCCGCCCTCGGTGTTGCGGCACCAGGAGATCGGGTGGTCGGCGCCCATGGCGGAGCCGCCGGGGTTGTAGGTGGTCTCGTCGGCGGTGACCAGGACGTGGACGTCACCGCGGGGGTTCCGGTCGAAGTTGTACCACTCCTCGGGGCGTTCCCAGCGTTCGGGGAGTCCCGCGGTGGAGGGGTGGACGCGGTCGGCGACCTTGGCGGTGCCCTGGAGGACACCGGGTGAGTGGGCGGGCATGTGGACGCCGCCGTTGATGGCCTCGTCCCACCAGGGGAAGGTCTCCTCGATGCCCATGTCGAGGGTGTTGTGGAGGGCGACGACGCCGCCACCGCCGCGTACGTAGGACTGCATCGCTTCGCGCTGGGCGTCGGTGTCCCAGACCATGCCTGAGTTCTGCAGCATGACGACGACGTCGAAGTCCTTGAGCTTCACCGGGTCGAAGACCGCGGGGTCGGCGGTCTCGACGAGTTCGAAATTGCCGGCGGCCGCCTCCTCCTTGAACATCTGGATGCCGGCCGGGATGGAGGCGTGCACATAGCCGACGGCGCGGGTGAAGAGCAGGGCTCGGAAGGCGGGGGCCTTGCCGGTGGTGGCTGCGGTCGCGGGCAGTGCGGTCAGCGCGAGGAGCAGTGCGCCCACCAGCGCGATGAACGTACGCCGCATGTCACGGACATGACAGCGCAATCGGTGACGGCTCACGAGCGGGTCCTCTCTGCGGATTGCGGACGAGCGGTGTCAGGGGGTGGTGCCGAGGGCGTGGCGCAGAAAGGCCAGGCCGTCGGCGGCGATGCTGTCCTGGGTGCCGGCGAGCGGGCGCCAGACCGAGGCGGCGACCGCGATGGCGTCGTTGTGCGCGGTGAACGACTCGATGCAGAGCGGGCCCCAGTAGCCGCACGTGGTGAGCGCGGCGAGGAAGCCCGGCCAGTCGAGACTGTCGGCGCCGGGGGTGCCCCGGTCGTTCGCGCACACCTGGACGTGGACGATGCGGCCCGCCGCGCGGTGCACGGCGTCGGGCAGCGAGCGTTCCTCGATGTTCTGGTGGTACACGTCGAGCGCGAGGCCGATGGTGCTCTCGGGAAGCCCGGTCAGCGCTTCGAGGGTCTGGTCCACGGTGTTGAGCAGACTCGTCTCGTACCGGTTGAGGGGTTCCACGGCGAGCCGCACCCCCGCCGCGCGGGCGTGCGCGACCACCGGGGCGAGGTTCTCCCGCAACTCCTCGTACGCGGCGGCGCGTTCGGCACGGTCCATCCGCCAGGTGCGGCCCACCGCCGCGTACATGGGTCCGGCGACGGTGGGGGCGCCGAGAGCCCGGGCGGCGTCGACGCACCGGAACAGATAGTCCTGGGTGACCCGGACGGTCCCCGGGTCGGTGCGGACGAGATTGCGGTCGGGCGGCATCACGGCGATCACCGCGGCGGGGGCGAGACCGGAGGCGTCGAGCAGTTTGGCGACGGATCCGGGTGCCCAGTCCCGTTCGTTCTCCAGCGGGATCTCGACGCAGTCGAAGCCCCATGCGGACAGCTTCGGCAGCACGTCACCGAGCGTTTCGTAGGTCACCGGCGAGTGCCAGATCCACGGGTTGGCGCCGAGCGGGAGAGCGACGGTCACTTCTTGCCTCCCCATTTCTCGGGGAATCCGGGGAGGTTCTCGCAGCCGCACATCGCGTAGTGCAGTGGCGGCATGCCGGGCTTGAAGTACCGGTCGAGGGTCTCCTGGGTGACGGTGGGCTGCGGCAGCTTCCACTCCTTCGGGACCTGCTGCCCCTTGAGGATCCTCAGCGCGGCGATGACCGGGGTGCGCCACTGGAAGGTGGGGTAGGAGGGCGCGATCGCGGTGAGCTTCTTCTCCTTCCATGCCTGGAGGAAGTCCTGCTGGTCCTCGCCGGTGATGGGCGGCACGTCCCGGCCGGCGTCCTCGAAGGCCTCCACCGCGGCGACGGAGGTGGCCCCGGAGTCCATCCAGACGCCGTCGATGTCGCCGTTGCGGGTGAGGGCGTCGGTGACGATCGCCTTGGTCTTCGCCGGGTCGCCGTCGGTGAACTTCACGTCCACGACGTCGAGTCCGCTCTTGTCGAACGCGAGCTTCGCCGCCGACCAGCGGGTCTCCAGCACATCGACGCCGGGAGAGATCCGCAGGGCGAGGATCTTCCCCTCGGGCTTCACCTTCCCGACGAGGAAGTCGGCGGCGACCGCTCCGTAGCCGTAGCCGCCGATCGGGTTGATGAAGGTGACGGCGCAGTCGGTCTCGACGCCCCGGTCGAAGACGATCACGGGCACCTTCGCGCAGGCCTGTTCGACGGCGGGGGTCAGGGTGGCCGTGGTGTTCGGGGAGACGATCAGGGCGTCGCAGTCCCGGCCGGCGAGCTCCTGGATGTCGGAGATCTGCTTGTCGTCCTTGCCCTGCGCGTCGAGAACGGTGAACTCGGTGATCTCCTTGTGGAGTGCGGCCTCGGCCCGCATGTTCTTGAGGCCGACCTGACGCCAGGGGTTGAAGACCCCCGCGTTGGAGAAGCAGAGCCGGATTCCGCCGGAGTCCTTCTTCCGGTACCGGCCGGTGTCGACGAGCTCCGGGCGGAGCATCTGCTCCCACGGTCTCGTGGCGGGCCCCTGCGGGGTGACCTCGGCGAGGCCGAGCTGGCGGTCGTACTCGGCCCGGTCGAAGAACTTCGACTGCTCGCCGGTGCCCGGGTCGCCCGTGCCGCCGCTCGCTCCGGCGGCGGGCGCGTCGGGCGGGGCGTCGCTGGTGCAGCCGGCCAGCAGGGCCGCGCCGAGCAGTGCGGCGACCGGCGCGAGGACGTGTCCGAGCTTTCGCGTACTCATGAGGCTTTCGCTCCCGGGGATTCGGTGCCGCGGCGGCGCAGCCTGGACCAGTCGGCTGCGCCGAGGGCGACGGCGGCGATGACGATGACGCCTTGCACGGTCGATTCCAGTGCGCCGGAGACGCCCTGGAGGTTGAGCAGGGTGAACAGTGCCTGGAGCGAGAACGCCCCGGCCATCGCCGCGACGACGGAGCCCCGGCCGCCGCCCAGCACCACGCCGCCCAGGACGACGGCGGTGATCGCCTCGAACTCGTAGCCCCGGCCGGCCTGTGCCGAGACTCCGGAGAAGCCACCGACCAGTACGGCCGCGAGCGCGGCGGCGATGCCGGAGAGGACGAAGGCGATGGTCCGGGCGCGTGCGACCCGGACTCCGGCCAGGGCCGCAGCGCGTTCGCTGTCGCCGGTGGCCAGGAGCGTACGGCCGAAGTCGGAACGCATCAGGCGTACGGCCAGCAGACCCGCGACGACGCAGGCCAGTACGGCCCACGGCAGCCAGCCGAACGCGGTGCCGCGGCCGAGCCTGCGGAACTCCGCAGGCAGCGCGCCGTGCGGCGAGCCGCCGGTCCAGAAGAAGACGGCGCCTTCGAGGATCAGCATCATGCCGAGCGTGGTGATGAACGAGGGCACCCGCAGCAGGGTGGTGATCAGTCCGCTGACGAGTCCGGCGAGGGCTCCGGCGAGCAGCAGGACCACAGTCACGAGCGGCCAGGGCGCGGCCGGGAACGAGCCGTACAGTTCGGCGGCGACGACCACCCCGGCGGTGACGATCGCTCCGACGGAGAGGTCGAACTCGCCGCAGACGATGACCAGGTACTGGCCGGCGGCCAGGATGACGAGGGGGGCGGCGCGCTTGACGAAGGCGAGGAAGCGGTCGGGTTCGTAGAAGCCCGGGTCGGTGAGGGCGAGCGCGGTGAGCAGCACCGCGAGCAGGAGGTAGACGGGTGTGCCGGTGGTGAGGGCACGCAGGACTCGGCGGCCTTTGGCGGGTGCCTGGGCGGTGGTCATGCGGTCCGCTCCTTCGGGGTGCGGCGGCCTCGGGCGTAGAGGGCGACGGCGGCGATGATGACGACGCCCCGGACGACGTTCTTGAAGAACGGGTCCACGGACAGCTGGTTGAAGACGCTGTCGAGCACGGCGAGGACGAGGACTCCGCCGAGGGTGCCCGCCACTCCCCCGCGTCCCCCGGCGAGCGCGGTGCCGCCGAGGACGACGGCGGCGATGGACTCCAGGTCGTAGCGGGCCTCCGTGCCCGCCCAGGGGGCCCCGGCACCGAGCCGTGCGGCGAGGAAGAGGGCCGCCGCGCCGACGCACAGCGAGCACAGGAGGTGCGCGGCGACGACGGTGCGCCGGGTGCGGACGCCGGAGAGCCGGGCGGCGTGCTCGTCGCCGCCGGTCGCGTACATGTGGTGGCCGAGCCGGGTGCGGCGGGTGATCAGCCAGAGGACGGCGGCGACCGCGAGGAGGAGGAAGAGCGAGACGGGGACCGGTCCGATCCGGTCGTAGCCGAGGTGCTGGAAGGAGGCGGGGACCTTGCCCGCGGGGCCGGTGTAGTTGTCCTCGATCCAGCCGCGCAGGATGAAGGCGGTGCCGAGGGTGGCGATGAAGGCGTTGACCTTGAGGCCGGTGACGATCAGCCCGTTGGCCAGGCCGACGGCGGCGCTGAGGGCGAGGACTGCGATGACCGCCACGAGCACGCTGCCGCTCTGCATCGTCTCCGCAGCGACAAGGGTGCCGAGGCTGATGAGGCAGGCGACGGAGAGGTCGAGCGATCCGGTGAGGATGACGACGGACTGGCCGACGGCCACGAGGCCCAGGGCGACGCAGTTCTGAAGGATCGTCACCACGTTGGTCACGGTCAGGAAGTCCCCGCCGCGGGCCGCGACGGCGATCCAGCCGAGCACGGTGACGGCGAGTGCGGCGAGCCAGACGCCGGCCACGGGGCCGGTGAGGCGCGGGCGGGCGGTGCGCGGTGCGGCGGCGGGGGGTCGGGTGCCGAGGCCGGGCCGGAGGACGGTCATGCCGCTCCCTCCGTGGCGCTGCCGCCGCCGGTGGCGACGCGCATGACGGCCTCCTCCGCGGCTCCGGCGGGCAGTTCACCGGCGAGGCGGCCTTCGGACATGACCAGGATCCGGTCGCTCATGCCGATCAGCTCGGGCAGTTCTGAGGAGATGATCAGTACGGCGAGGCCCTCGCGGGCCAGTTCCCGTACGAGGGTGTGGATGGCCGCCTTGGCGCCGACGTCGACGCCGCGGGTGGGTTCGTCGAAGAGGAGGACCCGAGGGCGGGCGGCGAGCCATTTGGCGATGACGACCTTCTGCTGGTTGCCGCCGGAGAGGTACTGGACCTGCTGGTCCTCGCCGTGGGCATGGAGGCGTACGCGTTCCAGCAGCGCGGTCACCTCACGGCGCGCGGCCGGTCTGCCGCGCGCGGGGACGGCCCGGGTCACGAGCAGCGCGTTGTCGGCCACGGACTGGTGGAGTGCGAGGCCCTCCCCCTTGCGGTCCTCGGTGACCAGGGCGATCCCGGCCCGGACGGCTTCCCGGGGGTTCGCCGGGCGCAGCGGCTCCCCGCCGACGTTCATGGTGCCCGTGGTGAAGGGAGCGGCGCCGAAGAGGGCGCGGGCGAGGGAGGTGCGGCCGGAGCCCTGGAGACCGGCGACGCCGACGACCTCGCCCGCCCGCAGGGTCAGGTCGATGCCGGAGATCCTGGAGTTGCCGCCGCCGCGCACCGTGAGCCGTTCTTCGCCCGGCTCTTCCGGGCCGGCCCGGGGCGGGTAGTAGGCGCCCAACTCCCTTCCGACCATGGCGCGTACCACCGTTTCGGCGTCGGTCTCGCGGGTGTCGAGGGTGGTGACGCGGCGGCCGTCCTTGAGGACGGTGATGCGCCGCGAGAGGTCGAAGATCTCGCGGAGGCGGTGCGAGATGTACAGGATGCCGATCCCGCGGGCGGTCAGGCGGCGTACGAGGGAGCCGAGTTGCTCGACCTCGTGGTCGGCGAGCGCTGCGGTGGGTTCGTCCATCACCAGGATGCGGACATCCGACGCGAGGGCCTTGACGATCTCCACGGTCTGTCTGCGCGCGACCGACAGTTCGTGGACGGGGGTGCGCGGGGTGATGCCGGTCTCGTCGAGTTCGGCGAGGAGTTCGGCGGTGCGCCGCTCCATGGCGCGCCGGTCGACCAGTCCGTACCTGGTCGGTTCGCGGCCGAGGAAGACGTTCTCGGCGACCGTGCGGTGGGTCAGGAGCGCGAACTCCTGGTGGATGATGCCGACCCCGGCGGCCTGCGCCTCGGCCGGGTGGCCGAAGGAGCGGTCGGTGCCGTCGATGGTGATGGTCCCCGCGTCGGGTAAGTGCTCCCCCGCGAGGATCTTCATCAGGGTGGACTTTCCCGCGCCGTTCTCCCCCACCAGGGCATGCACTTCTCCGGCTTCGAGGTCGAGCCCCACCCCATCGAGCACACGCACCCCGAGGAAGCTCTTGGACACACCCTGCATCGTCAGCATCGAACTGCTCCTCGCTCAGTGGTCTGCAGAGCAGAGTCGTGACAGGCATTGGGAGTGTCAAGGGCTCAAGCACCTTTGTTCCATGGCGACTTGGCATGTACTTATGCCGATGAACGAACAGCGGATGCCTTGTGAGCAGCGGAAGTCGTCCCTAGGGTGACTGCCATGTCTTCGCCGTCGGATCGCAATTCCGCTGCCGCGTCGCACTCGCCGGGCGAGGTGCTCGCGCTGATCGGCTCGGGGGCGGTGACGACCCGTGCCGACATCGCCCGGGTCACCAAGATGGCCCGCTCGACGGTCTCCCAGCGGGTGGACGCGCTGATCGCGCACGGCCTCGTGGACGAGGACGCCGACGGCGGTTCCACCGGCGGCCGGCCCCCGAGACGGCTGGCGCTGCGCACCCGTGAGCACGCGGTGGCCGGGGTGGATCTGGGGGCTTCGCACTGCCGGGTGGCGCTGATGGACATCGGTGGGACCATGCTCGCGTCGCACGAGGAACCGCTGTCGATCGGCGACGGCCCGGATTCCGTGCTGCGGCATGTGGAGCGCACCGTGCGCGCCCTGCTGGAGGAGACCCGCCGGGAGCCGAGGACGCTGCGGTCCATCGGCGTCGGGGTGCCGGGTCCGGTGGAGTTCTCCACCGGCCGTCCGGTCGATCCGCCGATCATGCCGGGCTGGCACCAGTATCCGATCCCGGAGTTCTTCGCCTCCCGGTTCGGGGTGCGTGCGCTCGTCGACAACGATGTGAACGTGATGGCGCTGGGTGAGCAGCGGCGCGCGTTCCCGGACTGCCGCTATCTGCTGTACATCAAGGTCGGCACGGGGATCGGCTGCGGAATAGTCGCCGACGGCAAGCTGCACCGGGGCGCGCAGGGGTGTGCCGGTGACATCGGCCATATCCGGGTCGGGGATCTCGACGATCCTTGCCGGTGCGGCAATTCGGGCTGCTTGGAGGCCGTCGCGGGCGGCGCGTCACTGGCGGCGAAGCTGGTGGCCCTGGGGCTGGACGCGACGTCGGGCAGCGATGTCGTGCGCCTGGTGCGGTCCGGGAACCGGGACGCCGTGCGGATGGTCCGGGAGGCCGGGCGGGCGGTCGGTGAGGTGCTCGCCGGTCTGGTGAACTTCTTCAATCCGGACACGGTGGTGATGGGCGGCGCGCTGGCCGCCGTTCACGACCAGTTGCTCGCGGGGGTCCGGGAGGCGGTGTACCGGCGCTCGCATCCGCTGGCCACCCAGCTGCTGCGGATCGAGCCGAGCCGTACGGGCGAGAACGCGGCGGCGGTGGGGGCGGGGATCCTCGCCATCGAGCACGCGCTGTCTCCCGCGCAGGTGAACCGGCTGGTCGCGGGGTGAGGCCGAGTGGCCCCTCCGGGCACGGTCGGGGCGTGAGGAGGGGCGCTCGGCGGGCGGTCAGGCCGGAGTCATCAGGTCCCACCGTGCCTCGAACAGCACACACCGGTACTGCGCCCAGCTCCCGTCGGCGAGGCCCGCGTCCCCGGCCGTGACGCACTCCTGCTGGGTGTCGAACGAGCCGGAGACGTCCCAGCCCTGCGCCCCGGTCTCGGACGCGGCGGCGGCCGAGGCCGTCGCCACGGTGACGACGGCTCCGGCGCCGGTGAGTGCGAGTGCCATGGCGACGCCCGCGGCGGCGGTGGCGGCGGTCCTGGTCAGCTTGTGCATGAAGGCTCCTTCTCGGCGGTACGGATTCCCGGCGCTCCGTCGTCACTGCGGCGGAGCGCCGGCGTGATCTCAGCGGGTGCGCACGATGTCCACGTCGGACGCCTTCACGAAGGCGATCCGGTGGCCGATCTGCACCGTCACGTACTTCTCCTTGCCGGCGAAGTACGCGTGGTCGAACGGGTACGAGGAGTCGATCGTGGGCGCGTAGAAGAAACCTGTGGGCGCCTCGCCGCCGCCGGGGTAGGACTGGCCGGCCTTGATCGTGTACTGGAGCGGCGCGCCCACCCGCTTGTCCGTGAAGTCGGCGGGGTACTCGGACTGTTCCGGGTACGCGACCCCGTAGACCGGTACGTCCGTGCGGCCGGCCTTCGGCCTGACGACATGGCCGGAGGTGGGCGTGGTGTTACGGCTGCGGGCCGGGGTCTCGAACCAGGCCTTCCGGCCGTACCACCAGATCGCCGTCCAGCCGGGCGCGTGGTCGGCGACCACGGCCTGCTGGGTGGCGCTGATCTTGCTGCCCCAGTCCGCGACGCAGTTGGTGCCGGGCGAGCCGTCGGTGTGCAGGCCCGGGTCGGAGAAGAGGGGTGCTTCGGTGGACGGCGCGGTGTGCAACGGGAGTGCGCTGGAGCCCTGGACCGGCAGGTCGACGCCCTTCTCGCAGTCGCGGAACGCCTGCTGGTTCCGTTTGAAGTCCGGGCTGACGGTGATCAGTTCGCTGCTCTTGGGGGCGCTCGGTACGGTGGGCTTGCCGAGCAGCGCCATGAAGCGGTTCCAGTCCCAGTAGGTGCCCGGGTCCCAGTGCATGTTCTTGGTGCCCGACGCGCTGGTGGGCGGCACTCCGTCGTGGCCGATGATGTGCTGGCGGTCGAGCGGTATGTCGTACTTGGCCGCGAGGTAGCGCACCAGCCTGGCCGTCGAGCGGTACATCTCGGGGGTGTACCACTTGGCGCCGTCGACGGCGACGCCCTCCTGCTCGATGCCGATGGAGTGGCTGTTGAGATACCAGTTGCCGGCCTGCCAGGCGACGTCCTTGCCCTTGACCATCTGGGTGACGTGCCCGTCGCCCGAGCGCACCACGTAGTGGGCCGAGGTCTGCTTCAGCGGGTTCTTGAAGATCTTCAGGGTGGTGTCGAAGTCTTCCTCGGTGTCGTGCAGGACGATGAATCTGACCTTGTTGGTGTGCGGCCGGTCCGCGGTGTCGTAGTTCCCGTACGTCTCCTTGTCGGCCGGGTCACCCGTCTGCTGGTAGGCCGCCGGTACCCAGTCGCATGCGAGGCTGCGCGGGCATTCCGGTCGCACCCCGTCCGCGCCGGCCTGCGTCACGGGGCTGAGCAGCGTCATGCTCAGTGCGCCGACACCTGTCAGCGCGAGTGCGAGTCCGGTCCTCTGCTTGGACGTCATGACAACCCTTCTTGGAGCCGTGCGTGATGGAGCCGTGCGTGTTCCGATCCCACTGATCCGCTGTGCGCGCACACTCTCCGACCTGAGATGACAGCACGTCAAGGGATCTGTGGAGGTCGTGGGCCGAGCCAGTGGACCAGACCACTGGCGGGTTGTCTGACCTGCGCAGGAAAGATTCAACCGGTCGTTGCCGAAGGCCTGTTGCCCACATCCCGGGCATCTTCCGGAGGCCCGGCCGGGTGCGCCCGGACACCACCAACACCCATGCCTTTTATCTGACTAATCCCGGATGTGCGTGCCCCGAACGGCCGAAGGGTAGTGCTCGCGCCGACACGATCACGTCCGCGCGATGCCCGCGCGGCGATCCAGGAAAGGCCGTACGCACATGGCTCAGCCCTTCACTCTGCCGGACTTCTACGTTCCGTATCCGGCGCGGCTCAACGTCCATGTCGAGGAGGCCCGGATCCACACCAAGGAGTGGGCGCGCAGCATGGGGATGGTGGAGGGGTCGGGCATCTGGGAGGAGAAGGACATCGACTCCCACGACTACGCGCTGCTGTGTGCGTACACCCATCCCGACTGCTCGGCCGAGGCGCTCTCACTGGTCACCGACTGGTACGTGTGGGTCTTCTTCTTCGACGACCACTTCCTGGAGCTGTTCAAGCGCACCCCGGACCGTGAGGGCGGCAAACGCTATCTGGACCGGTTGCCGGCGTTCATGCCGATGGAGCGCGGGGCACCGATGCCGGAGCCGACCAATCCGGTCGAGGCGGGGCTGGCCGACCTGTGGGCGCGAACGGTGCCGAGCATGTCCGACGCCTGGCGGGCCAGGTTCGCCGAGGCCACGGAGAACCTGCTCAACGAGTCGCTGTGGGAGCTGTCCAACATCAACGAGGGGCGCATCGCGAACCCCGTCGAGTACATCGAGATGCGCCGCAAGGTGGGCGGCGCCCCGTGGTCGGCGGGGCTCGTGGAGTACGCGGCGGGCGCCGAGGTCCCCGAGGCGGTGGCCGGCGAGCGTGCGCTGCGGGTGCTGCGGGACGCCTTCTCCGACGGCGTACACCTGCGCAACGACCTGTTCTCGTACCAGCGGGAGGTGGAGGACGAGGGCGAGAACAGCAATGGTGTGCTCGTCCTGGAACACTTCCTCGGCTGTTCCACACAGGAGGCCGCCGACGCGGTGAACGATCTGCTGACCTCCCGGCTCCAGCAGTTCGAGAACACCGCGCTCACCGAACTCGGGCCGCTCTGCGCCGAGAAGGGACTCGACCCGGCGCAGACCGCGGCGGTGCTCGCGTACGTCAAGGGCTTGCAGGACTGGCAGTCCGGCGGCCATGAGTGGCACATGCGCTCCAGCCGTTACATGAACGACGGCGCGGTCGAAGCGGCCACCACCGGCTTCGGGATGGCCGCGGCGTCGATCAAGTTCACATCACGCTCGGAGACGGCCAGGCTGCGCAGCCACACCCACCTGCCCTACCAGCGCGTCGGCCCGTCGCTGCTGCCCGACATCGAGCTGCCCTTCGGCACGACGCTCAGTCCGCACCTGGACGGGGCGCGGGTCCGCATCGTCGACTGGGCGGGCCGGATGGGCATCCTGGAGGCGCAGCCGGGCGTGCCCGGTTCGCACATCTGGGACGAGGAGCGGCTCATCGCGACCGATCTGCCGCTCTGCGCGGCGGGGCTGCACCCGGACGCGACGCCCGAGGAGCTGGACCTGTCCTCGCAGTGGCTGACCTGGGGGACGTACGGCGACGACTGGTTCCCGGTGGTGCACGGGCGGGCCCGCGATCTGGCGGGGGCCAAGCTGGCCAATGAGCGCCTGTCGCTGTTCATGCCCCTGGACGGGGGCGGGACGCCCGAGCCCGTCAACGCGCTGGAGCGGGGGCTCGGTGATCTCTGGGCGCGTACCTCGGCGCCGATGGACGAGAGCGGGCGCCGGGCGTTCCGGAAGGCGGTCGAGGACATGACCGCCAGCTGGGTGTGGGAGCTGGCGAACCAGGTGCAGAACCGTATCCCTGACCCGGTGGACTACGTCGAGATGCGGCGCATGACGTTCGGCTCCGACCTCACGATGAGCCTGTGCCGGCTGGGTCACGGCAGGAAGGTTCCGCCGGAGATCTATCACAGCGGGCCGCTGCGCTCCCTGGAGAACGCGGCGGCGGACTACGCCTGTCTGCTCAACGACCTGTTCTCGTACCAGAAGGAGATCGAGTTCGAGGGTGAGGTGCACAACGGCGTCCTGGTCGTGCAGAACTTCTTCGGGGTGGACTATCCGACCGGAGTGGCGATCGTGTACGACCTGATGAAGTCCCGGCTGAGGCAGTTCCTGCACGTCGCCGAGCAGGAACTCCCGGTTCTCTACGACGACTTCGGGCTGGACGCTCAGGCGCGGGAGGTGCTGGCGGGGTACGTGCAGGAGCTCAAGCACTGGCTCGCGGGCATCCTGATCTGGCACCGGGACTGCCGGCGCTACCGCGAGCAGGATCTGCTGCGCGGCACCGGAACCCCGTGGCACATCAGCGGTCCCACGGGGCTCGGTGTCTCGGCGGCGCGGGTGACCGCGCTGTTCGCTCAGCCCTCGGCGACCAGGGTGTAGCGGCTGCCCGCGCGTGCCTTGAAGACCTTCTCGCCGCTCGCGAACAGCGTGCTGCGGACGGTCACTTCGCGGGTGCGGCTCGCCGTGATCACCACACGGCGGGCCTGCCCGGCGGCCCATTCGATGTCGACGGTGAACCCTCCCCTGGCACGCAGCCCGCGCACCGATCCGTCCGGCCAGCCCGACGGGAGGGCGGGCAGGATGTCGACGGTGTCGTGCTGGCTCTGCAGCAGCATTTCGGCGATGCCCGAGGTGGCGCCGAAGTTGCCGTCGATCTGGAAGGGCGGGTGGGTGTCCCAGAGGTTGGGCAGGGTGGAGCTCTTCAGCTGTTCGGCGAGCATCCGGTGGGCGTGGTCACCGTCGCGCAGCCGCGCCCAGAAGTTGATCTTCCAGGCCTTCGACCAGCCGGTGCCGCCGTCGCCGCGCGCCCCGAGGGAGACCTCGGCCGCCCGTGCCCATGCGCTGCCGGGTTCGATCTGGCGGCCGGGGTGGAGGGCGAACAGGTGCGAGACATGGCGGTGAGTGTCGGCCGGGTCGTCCCGGTCGGTCTTCCACTCCTGGAGCTGGCCCCACGACCCGATCCGCAGTCCGGGATCGAGCCCGTCCAGGGCCGTCTCCAGCCGGCTGCGGAAGGCCGGTGAGTCACCGAGGGTGCGGGCGGCCTCCAGGGTGTTGGTGAGGAGGTCGTGCACGATCTGCTGGGACATCGCGGCACCGGCGGTGAAGTCGCCGTGCTCGGGAGAGTAGCTGGGGGTGACGACGAGCAGTCCGTCGCGCGGGTCGGTGCGCAGATTGGCCAGCCAGAATTCGGCCGCCTCCTTCATCGCCGGGTAGGCGGTGGAGCGCAGGTAGTCGGTGGAGCCGCCGAACCGGTAGTGCTCGTACATCTGCTGAGTGAGCCAGGCCGCGGCCTCCGGGAACCAGAAGGCGGTGGACCAGTCATGGACGCCGGTGAAGCCGTACGGGTTGGTCTCGTTGTGCACCACCCAGCCGGCGGTCCCGAACATCTCCTTCGCCGTCCTGCGGCCGGGGGCACGCATGGCCTCGATGTAGCGGTCGTACGGCGCGGTGGTCTCGGCGAGGTTGGTGACCTCGGCGAGCCAGTAGTTCATCTGCAGATTGATGTTGCTGTGGTAGTCGGCCGACCAGGGCGGGGTGGTCGAGTTGTTCCACACTCCCTGGAGGTTGGCGGGCAGCGAGCCTGCGCGTGAGGAGGCGATCAGCAGGTAGCGGCCGTACTGGAAGAACAGCGCTTCCAGGGCCCGGTCGGCGGAGCTCGTTCCGCCCGTGTAGCCGGCCAGCAGCCGGTCGGTGGGCAGGTCGGGCAGTTCCTGGCCGATGTCGAGGGCGACCCGGTCGAAGAGGGCTCGGTGGTCGCGTACGTGGGTGTCGCGGACCTTCTCGTACGAGGTCCGGGCGGCCTGGTCCACGGCGGCGGTGACCGCGGTGTGCGGGTCGGCGCCGCGGTAGGCGGGATAGCTGTCGGCGTAGTCGGTGCCCGCGGCGAGGAAGAACCAGGCGCTGTCTGCGCCGGTGACGGTGAGGGTGCCGTCCGTGCCCGCGGTGACGGTGCCGCCGCTGGTCAGGACGCGGATCTGGGCCTCGAAGCGCAGACCGTTGTCCTTCAGCGCGCCGCGTACGGTGAGCCGGTCCCGGTCCGCGGTGACGGTGCAGTCGTCGCGGGGCGAGGTGTGGCGCAGGGTGAAGGACACCTGTCCCGGACGGTCGGCGGCGAGGCGTCCCGCGATCACTCTGCCCGGGTGGGAGACGAAGAACTCCCTTGTATGGACGACCTGTTGGTGGGTGTAGGTCACGGCGGCGAGGGCGTTGCGCAGGTCGAGGGTGCGGCGGTAGGAGGCGTCGGGAGCGGCCGGGGCGTTCGGCAGGTCCAGTCTCAGCTCGCCGAATACCTGGTAGGCGCCGTAGCCGCGCCGAGCCTGGCCCAGTTCGGCGGCGACGGCGTCCGGGCCGAGCGTGCCCTCGCTGTCGAGACGCTGCTGCACGCCGGCGAGGGCGCCGGGTCTGGGAGCGGTCCAGTTCCCGAAGTCATAACCCTGGGCGGAGCCGGGGCCACCGGTCCACAGGGTCTTCTCGTTGAAGGTGAGCTGCTCGGAGGCGAGCGTCCCGAACACGCTCGCGCCGAGGGCGCCGCCGCCGATGGGCAGCGACTCGCGCTCCCAGTCCGCGGCGGGCACGTCGTACCGGAGCGTCGGTTCCGCCTGGTTATTCGAGTGGGCGGCTCCCGTCGATTCATCGGAGGTACCGGCAGCAGCAGCTGTGCTGGAAAGGGCCGGGACTCCCAGTGCCAGCGCACCGGTTGCCCCTATCGCTGTCTTCACGGTGGTACGTCGCGTGATCCCGGATGTCATGCGGCCGACGGTAAAGGTCCGACGACTGACCCGACAAGGAGCGTGACAAAGCGGCCTCTTGGACGGAGGCCGCGAGCACTTGGACGGATCTCGGGATACGTGCCCCGCAGCCGCCCGGTATGTGCGGACGGCCTGCGGGAGGGGCGGGTTCAGCCCTGCTGGAACAGCTCGGCCGGCAGCGGCTTGAGCAGGGTGTACAGGTCGTCGGTGATCGGCCGGTCCCAGCTGGCGATGGTGACGAGCACGCCGTCGCTGCGGTCGAACTGGACGCAGGAGATCCGGCTCTCGGAGAGCTTGACGCGGCGCACGATCAGCAGGTTGTCGCCCTGCATCACGGGCATGTCCTCCGTGCCGGTGACCTCGACCGGCTCGTCGTTCTCCAGCGCGAGCAGCAGCTGGGCGACCTCGAACGGGACCTGGCCCTCCTCGGTCTCGCGGGCGGGCGAGCCCTCCGGGAGGTTGCCGATGATCATCGCGGGGCCGCGGCCGCCGAACAGGTCGTAGCGCAGGAAGACGCCCTGACAGCTTCCGTCGGGCGCGGGCAGCAGACCGGCGCCGAGGTTTCCGGGCCAGTCCCCCGGGTCCATGGCCAGGACGTCGAAGTCGGGGCCCGCGGGTGTGGCGGCGCTACGGCGGCGGAGGAAGGACATGCAGACATGTTACGTGTCCGGGCTCACCTTGCGGAGCCGGGTCCGTGCAGGCCGGGGCGCCGACGGGTGTGCGGCCCGTCGTACGGAACGAACAGGTCGTCGCGTCGGCGAGTGGCCCGGCCCCCGTCGGCACGGCACCGCCGTGCACGGCCGTGAAGACCTGGCGGCCTGGGTCCGGCCCCGGTCGCGGTCCGATCGGCAGGGTCCGGGTCACTCCCGGCACCCGCACCTCCCACGGTGCGCGATCCCCGTCGACGGCGCCGCGCACCGCCGTGCCGCCGTGCCGCCGATCGGGTGATCGCGGCCGGCCACCGGATCACGGCACCGCGCGTTCTCAGGTGAGGTCGAACTCGCCGTCGCGGGCGTTCACCACGAAGGCGCGCCATTCGGCCGGTGTGAAGACGATCGACGGACTGCCGGGTTTCCCGGCGTTGCGCATCGCGATGAATCCCTCGACGAAGGCGATCTGGACGTCCCCCGCGCCCCGACTGCCCGATCTCCACCGCGCGTTGCTGAGATCGAGATCCGGCTTGTCCCAGCCCGCGAAGGGCTGCTGGGTCGTGGTGCGCTCCGCCACGTCGGCTCCTCCCACTTGTCGTCCCGGGCCAAAGGTTAGTCACCCCCGGCGGTCCCGGACAGGGCGCGAAGGGGGCTTCCGTCGGCCCGGGACCGAGCGGTGTCAGCTGCTGGGCGGCTCGGCTCCGACCAGCCACATGGAGAAGAACTGCGCCCCGCCCCCGTACGCGTGGCCGAGCGCCTTCCGGGCCCCCACGACCTGGTGTTCGCCGGCCCGTCCCCGTACCTGCAGCGCGGCTTCGGCGAAGCGGATCATGCCGGAGGCGCCGATGGGATTGGTGGAGAGCACTCCGCCCGACGGGTTCACCGGCAGGTCGCCGTCGAGTTCGGTGACGCCGGACTCGGTGAGCTTCCAGCCCTCCCCCTCGTCGGCGAAGCCGAGGTTCTCCAGCCACATCGGCTCGTACCAGGAGAAGGGCACGTACATCTCCACCGCGTCGATCTCCCGTCGCGGGTCGCTGATGCCCGCCTGCCGGTACACATCGGCGGCGCAGTCCCGGCCCGCCCGCGGCGAGACGAAGTCCTTGCCCGCGAAGAGCGTCGGCTCGCTGCGCATCGCGCCGCCGTGCACCCAGGCGGGCGGATGCGGCGAACGGCCCGCTCCGGCACGGTCGGTGAGGATCATCGCGCAGGCCCCGTCGGAGGACGGGCAGGTCTCCGAGTAGCGGATCGGATCCCAGAGCATCGGCGCCGACCGGACCTTCTCCAGCGTGATGTCGGGGTCGTGGATGTGCGCGTACGGATTCTTCAGCGCGTTGCGGCGATCCTTGTACGCGACGAGGGAGCCGACCGTGTCGGGCGCGCCGGTGCGGCGCATGTACGCCCGCACATGCGGGGCGAAGAAGCCGCCCGCTCCGGCGAGCAGGGGCTGCTGGAACGGGATGGGCAGCGAGAGCCCCCACATGGCGTTGGACTCGGACTGCTTCTCGAAGGCGAGCGTGAGGACGGTGCGGTGCACCCGCGCGGAGACCAGGTTGGCGGCGACGAGTGCGGTGGAGCCGCCGACGGAGCCCGCGGTGTGTACCCGGAGCATCGGTTTGCCGACCGCGCCGAGGGCGTCGGCAAGGTACAGCTCCGGCATCATCAGGCCCTCGAAGAAGTCGGGTGCCTTGCCGATGACGACGGCGTCGATGTCCGCCCAGGTCAGGGCCGCGTCCTCCAGGGCTCGGACGGCGGCCTCGCGGACGAGTCCGGCGATGGACACATCCCGGCGTGCGGACACGTGCTTCGTCTGGCCGACGCCGACGACGGCCACGGGCTCACTGGACATGAGCGCTCTCCCCTTCGAGGACGGCGACCAGGTTCTGCTGCAGGCAGGGCCCGGAGGTGGCGTGGGCGAGGGCCCGCTCGGACTCGCCGCGGTGGATGCGGGCAGCGGCCTCGCCGAGTCGGATCAGCCCGGCGGCCATGACGGGGTTGGCGGCGAGCGCGCCGCCGGAGGGGTTGACGTCGACGCTGTCGTCGAGCCGGAGCGCCTTGCGCAGCACCACCTCCTGGGAGGTGAACGGGGCGTGCAGTTCGGCGGTGTCCACGGGCCGTTCGAAGACCCCGGCACGGGTCGCGGCGAGATAGGTGGACGGCGATTCGGTCAGCTCCCGCACTCCGAGGGAGTGCGCCTCGATGCGGTGGTCGATGCCGCGGATCCAGGCGGGGCGGGGGCACAGGGCCCGTGCGGTGTCACCGGCGGCGAGGATCACGGCGGCCGCGCCGTCGCCGACCGGCGGGCAGTCGCCGGTGCGCAGCGGCTGCACGACGTATTCGCCGGCCGGGACCGGTCCCCTGAGCTGGGCGTGCGGGTTGTCCGCCGCGGCGGCGCGGCTGCGGTGGGCGATAGCGGCGAGGGCGGCCTCGTCGGTGTCGCCGGCGTCGATCAGCGCCCGGGCCTGGAGGGCGGCGAGGGCCACGGAGTCCGGCCAGAGCGGGCCGACGTAGTACGGGTCGAGCTGGCGGGTGAGGACGTCGCGGACCTCGCCGGGCGAGGACTTTCCGTACGAGTAGACGAGCGCGGTGTCCACCTGCCCCGTCTGGATCTTCACCCAGGCCTCGTACAGCGCCCAGGCACCGTCCATCTCCACATGGGACTCGGAGATCGGCGGGTACGCGCCGACGCCGTCGAGTGCCATGGTGAAGGAGAAGGCGCGGCCCGCGAGGTAGTCGCTGGAGCCGGAGCAGGTGAAGCCGATGTCGCTCGCCTTGAGCCCGGTCGCGTCGAGGACCCGGTGGAGGACGGGCATCAGCATCTCGACTTCGGAGAGCTCGTCGGTGTGGCGCACGTGGTCGGTCTGCGCGAAGGCGACGATCGCCGTGTCTCGCATCTACAGCAGCTCCTTGTACGCGTCGTAGTCGGCGTCCGGCTCGCCGGTCGGCCGGTAGTGGTCGGGGTGCCGCCCGCCCTCGGTCCAGACGGGTTCGACGCGCAGTCCCATGCGCACCTGGTCGTACGGGATGCCGCCGATCCGGGCGTGCAGTGCGAGGTCCGCGCCGTCGAGCGCGATGTGCGCGTAGACGTAGGGGACTTCGATGTCGAGATTCTTGGCCTTGATGTTGACGATGCAGAACGTGGTGACGGTGCCGCGCGGGCCGACCTCGACCTGTTCGGTGGTGGCGACCCCGCAGGTGGGGCAGGCGCCGCGGGGCGGTACGTACACCTTGTGGCAGGACGGGCAGCGTTCGCCGACGATCCGCTGCCCGGAAAGCGCGTCGAGGTACGCGCTCTGGGCGCGGCCGGGGGTGTAGCGGTAGTCGAGCCGGGCGGGGGTGACGATTCCGGTGACCGGGTCGGCGAACTCGCCGTCGTGCGGGGCGCACTGCCCGGTGCCGTCGCCGCCGTACGGTTCGAAGCAGGCGATGTCGGTGATCGCGCCGGTCCGTTCGGCGGCCCAGCGGATCCGTACCCGCATGCCGGTGTGCACCGCCTCGGGGCCGGGGGCGTCGAGGGCGTGCAGCAGCGCGGTGTCTGCGCCGTCGAGGCGGACGAGGACCCAGGCGAAGGGGGTGGCGAGGGGCTGGGCGGGACGGGGTGCGGGGTTCCAGGCCCAGGTGGTGACGGTGCCGGTGGTGGCGACCCCGGTCAGCTCGCGGAGCTCCTCGGCGGTGACGGGGTCGTACTCGACGGGTGGGACCAGGATCTTTCCGTCGGCGGTGCGGACCCCGAGGACGGTGCGTTCGCGCAGTCCGGTGAGGAAGGCGCTCTGTACGGGGCCCAGGGAGCGGGTGAAGGGGAATTCGACCACCAGCGGTGCGCTGAGGGCTTCGGGCACGGTTGCCTCCTGGGCTCAGGTGCGCCGGTAGACGGGCGGGCGCTTCTCGGCGAAGGCGCGGGCGCCCTCCTTGGCGTCTTCGGTCGCGAACACCGGCCAGCCGCGCTTCAGTTCGGCGGCCAGCCCCTCGGTCTCGGTCATCTCGGCGGTCTCGTACACGGAGGCCTTGACGGCCTCCACGGCGAGCGGTCCGCAGGCGTTGATCCGTTCGGCGACGGCGAGGGCCTCCTCCAGTGCGGTGCCGTCCGGGACGACCCGGCCGATCAGTCCGATGCCTGCCGCTTCCCCGGCGCTGTACGGGCGTCCGGTGAGGAGCATTTCGAGTGCGTGCGTGCGGGCGATCTGGCGCGGCAGCCGGACCGTGGAACCGCCGATGGGGAAGAGGCCGCGCTGCACCTCGAAGAGCCCGAAGGTGGCGCCCGCTCCGGCGATCCGGATGTCGGTGCCCTGGAGGATCTCGGTGCCGCCCGCGACGCAGTGGCCCTCCACGGCGGCGATGACCGGTTTACGGGGGCGGTGGTGGCGCAGCATCGCCTTCCAGTGCAGATCGGGGTCGGCGGTCATCCGGTCCCGGTACTGCTCGCCCTCCATTCCCTTGCCCGCCAGGGCCTTGAGGTCCATGCCGGCGCAGAAGCAGCCGCCCGCGCCGGTGAGGATCACCGAGCGGATCGTGTCGTCCTCGTCCGCCGCCAGCCAGCCGTCGTACAGCCCGACCAGCATCGGCAGCGACAGGGCGTTCTTCGCCTCCGGCCTGTTCAGGGTGAGCACCAGTGTGGCGCCCTCGCGCCGCACGACGAGGTGTTCCGTACCACCCATTGTCCGCCTCCCGTCTAAAGACCTAGAACAGGTTGCAGTAGGCGGTGGCCCAGTTCAATAGTTTTCTGACAGCTAGTCAGATTTCTTCGACGGCACCCTTCCCAGTTGCGCCTCCCGGCGCTCTAATGACCGCCGAGCCAGTCAGCTTCCGGGGTCAGGAGGAACGGTGGAGTACAACCTTGCCGACCTGTTCGAGTCGGTCGTCGACGCGGTCCCGGAACGCGAGGCGCTCGTCTACCTCGACCATCCCGGCACGGGGGCGGAGCGCCGGCTGACGTACGCGGAGCTGGACGCGGCGGCCAACCGCCTGGCCCACCACCTGATCGAGGCGGGCATCACCCCGGGCGAGCATCTGGGACTGCACCTCTACAACGGGGTGGAGTACCTCCAGACGGTGCTGGCCTGCCTGAAGGCACGCGTCGTCCCGGTCAATGTGAACTACCGGTACGTCGAAGAGGAGTTGATCTACCTCTACCGCGACGCGGATCTCGCCGCGCTGGTCTTCGACGCCGAGTTCGACGAGCGGGTCGCGGCCGCCGCGCCGAAGGCGCCGGGCCTGCGTCATCTCGTACGGGTGGGGGTCCCGGAGGCGGGTGTCCGCGGTCCGGACGCGGTCGCCTTCACGGACGCGGAGGCGGCCGGCAGCCCGGAGCGCGGGTTCCCGCCGCGGTCGGCCGACGACCAGTTCATCATCTACACCGGTGGCACCACCGGAATGCCCAAGGGTGTGATGTGGCGCCAGGAGGACCTCTTCTTCTCCGGCCTCGGCGGGGGCGCACCGACCGGCGAGCCGGTGAAGTCACCGCAGGAGCTGGCCGAGCGCGTCGCCGCGGGCGGCGACGGCATCACCTTCTTCCCCACTCCCCCGCTGATGCACGGCACCTCGACGCTCACCGCCTTCATCGGCTTCAACTTCGGGCAGCGGGTCGTGGTCCACCGCAAGTTCGTACCCGAGGAGGTGCTCCGTACGATCGAGAAGGAGAAGGTCACCAGTGTGTCGCTGGTGGGCGACGCGATGCTGCGGCCGCTGATCGACGCGCTGAAGGGCCCGCTGAAGGGCACCGACTGCTCCGCGATGTTCTCGGTATCCAGTTCGGGCGCGATCATGTCGGACTCGGTGCGCGCCGAATTCCAGGAACTGGTGCCGACAGTGATGCTGCTGAACAACTTCGGCTCGTCGGAGTCCGGTTTCAACGGCACGGCGACCGCCGACTCCGGGCCGGAGAACGGGTTCCGGCTCCGGGTCAACTCCCGTACGGCGGTGGTCGATCCGGCGACGTACGAGCCGGTGGCTCCGGGTGAGCCGGGACGGATCGCCCAGCGCGGGCACGTGCCGCTCGGCTACTACAACGACCCCGGCAAGACCGCGGAGACCTTCTTCCGGCGGGGCGACGAGCGATGGGTCCTGCTCGGGGACATGGCGACGGTCGACGAGGAGGGCATCGTCACGGTCCTCGGCCGCGGCTCGCAGTGCATCAACACCGGGGGCGAGAAGGTGTACCCCGAGGAGGTCGAGCAGGCGCTCAAGGCCCATCCGGACGTGTACGACGTGCTGGTCGCCGCGGTGCCCGACGACCGGTGGGGCAACCGTGTCGCGGCGGTGGTGCAACTGCGCGAGGGGGCGGCCGAGCCCTCGCTCGACGATCTCCAGGCCCACTGCCGGACCCGGCTGGCGGGCTACAAGATCCCCCGCCGGCTGGTGATCACCCACCGGATCCAGCGCTCACCGAGCGGCAAGGCCGACTACCGGTGGGCCCGCTCGGTCGTCGCGCCCCGGCGCGAAACCGGGGAATGAGAGCCAAAAACACACCGCACGTCCGGACCCCGCCCGGCCACCGGGCGGGGGAGCCCGGGTAAGCCATTCGGGCACGCCCCGAACCCATCCGCTCACTCTATGTGGCAACCGGGGGAGATCGCCCATAGCTTCGGCTCATGAGGAAACGAAACATCAAGATCCTTGTCCCCGTCGCGGTCCTCTCGGCCGCGGGATGCGGAATGTCCATCCCCTCCGCCTCGGCCACGGACTCGCACGAGGTCCGTCCGGGCGAGTCGATCCAGAAAGCGGTGGACGCCGCCCAGCCGGGTGACACCATCGTCCTGCTGCCCGGCACGTACCGGGAGAGCGTCCTGGTCACCAAGCCCGACCTGACTCTGCGCGGCGCCGGCAGCAAGACCGTGATCCGGCCGGCCGAGGCGGGCACGAAGGCCGCCGACGCCTGCGCGAAGGCCGGCAGCGGAATCTGCGTCCAGGGCCGGTCGGGCAAGACCGTGGACGGCGTCCGCGTCGAATCGCTGACCTTGTCCGGGTTCAAGAAGAACGGCGTCTGGGCCTCCTGGACCGACCGGCTGACCGTCCGCCGGGTCGTCTCCGAGCACAACGGTGTCTGGGGCATCGCCCAGGAGCGCTCCACCCGCGGCGCGTTCATCGGCAACACCGCCCGTGCCAACGGCGACGCCGGCATCTTCGTCGCGAACACCGTCGACAAGGAGGGCGGCGCCACCGACACCCGTGGCACCGAGGTCCGGGACAACGCGCTGAAGGACAATCGGATCGGATTCACCGCCCGGCGGGTCCGGAACCTGTCGGTCCACGACAACAGCGTCTCCGGCAACTGCACCGGTGTGTTCGTCGTGGGCGACGAAGGAAAGCCGCAGGCCGGCGCCATGACCATCGAGTCCAACGAGATCACCGGCAACAACAAGTTCTGCTCCGCGACCGAACGGCTGTCGGCCCTCCAGGGCTCCGGCCTCGTACTCACCGGCGCCGCGGACACCAAGGTGCGCTCGAACACCATCCGCGACAACTCCGGCGCCACCCCGATGTCCGGGGGCGTCGTCCTGTTCAAGAGCTTCGTGGGCACGAAGAACACCGGCAACACCATCAGCGGCAACGTCGTGCTCAACAACAAGCCGGCCGACCTCGCCAATGGGGACACCGGCAAGGGCAACACCTTCACCGACAACGTCTGCGCCAAGTCCGCACCGGCCGGCATGTGCTGACCGGTGCACCCCCGCACGAGGAGAAGCGAGACAGCATGACCACTGTGAGCCCTACCCCGACCCCCACCCCCTCCCCCG
>NZ_ML123050.1:592675-614134 GCF_003846175.1 Streptomyces sp. ADI95-17
CACCCCCTCCCCCGTACACGCCGCCCTCCCGCACCCCGTCACTCCCCCGCAGCCGGCCATGCAGCTGCGCGAGCTGGTCTTCGGCGCGGCCAGGGCCGCCGCCGTGCGCGCCGCCGCCCGCCTGGGCGTCGCCGACGCGCTGGGCGAGACGCCCGCCACGGCGCAGGAACTCGCGGCGCTGGTCAAGGCCGAGCCGGCGCCGCTGCGGCGGCTGCTGCGCGCCCTGTCCTGCTACGGGATCTTCACCGAGACCCCGGACGGGCAGTTCGCCCACACGGAGATGTCGCGCCTGCTGCGCAAGGACGACCCCAACAGCCTGCGCGACATCTCGCTGTGGTGCACCGAGCCCTGGACCTGGGACGTCTGGCCGCGCCTCGACGACGCGGTGCGCACCGGCAGGAGTGTCTTCGCCGACGTGCACGGCAAGGGGTTCTTCGACTACCTCCACCAGGAGGCCCACGAGTCCGCGCAGATCTTCAACCGTGCGATGACCACCTCCAGCATGCAGTCCGCGCTGGACGTCGCCGAACTCCTCGACCTCACCGGAGTGTCCACGGTCGCCGACATCGGCGGCGGCCAGGGGCACGTACTGGCGAGCCTGCTGGAGAAGGACCCCTCGCTGCACGGCACGCTGATGGATCTGCCGGGCGTGGTGGCCCGCGCCGACGCGCGGCTGCGCGACGAGGGCGCGCTCGTCGACCGGACCCGGATCGTCGCCGGGGACTGCCGTGAGACCATCCCCGTCGATGCCGATCTCTACATCATCAAGAACATCCTGGAGTGGGACGACGAGAGCACCCGCAGGACGCTGCGCAACGTGATCGCGGCGGCCCGGCCGGGCGCCAGGGTCGTCATCATCGAGAACCTCGTCGACGACACCCCCTCGATGCGGTTCACCACCGCGATGGACCTGCTGCTGCTCCTGAACGTGGGCGGCGCGAAGCACACCAGGGAGAGCCTGGTCACCCGGATCTCGGACGCCGGGCTGCTGATCGGCGACGTCGTCGCGGTCAACCCCTACCTGGACGCGTTCGAATGCGTGGTCCCCGGCTGACCTCCCCTCCCCGGGCATGCGAATCGCCCCGGGTCCGGCCTCTCGGCCGGCCCCGGGGCGATCGTCCGTCTCAGGCGGGGGTGCCGCGCTCCCACGTGTAGAACTCGTGGGCCATGGCGTCCTTGGGGCTCCGCCAGGTCTTCGGGTCGTACGCGCTGACGTAGGCGGTGAGCTTGTCGCTGATGTCCTTGAACTCGGGGTGCTGGGTCACCTTCGCGATCTCGGGGCCCGGCGGCTGCTCCGACTCGATCAGATGCAGATACACATCGCCGAACTGGAACAGCTTGCGCCTGGTCACACCGACGAGGTGGGGCAGCTCGCCGCTGTCGGAGGCCGCGAACAGTTCGGCGATGTCCGGCGCCGAACCCGGTGCCATCCGGGCGACGATCAGAGCGTGGTGCATCGGGAGATGCCTTTCTGGTTCCCGGCCCGGCACCCGGCCCTGGGGCCGGGTGGCGAGTCGTGGGCGGATGGCGGGTCAGCTGGCCCCGACCGAGGCGGTGCGGCGCTCCCGGTCGCGCTGCTCGATCTTGTCCCGGATCAGCTCCATCTGGACCTTGGAGTTGCGGTTGATGTTGTCGGTCATCCAGACGTCGTCGACAGGGGCGTCGGGACGCATCGCGAAGTCCTGGGTCCAGTGCATCCGGGTGCCGCCGGGCACCTCCGAGTACTCCCAACGGATGTTCATGTGCTGGAACGGACCGGGCTCGACACGACGGGCGCGGACCGTGCGCCCAGCACGGTCCACGGTCCGCTCGGAGACCCAGCTCCACACCTTGTCGTTCTCGTCGGGGTGCATCGTCAGACGGAAGGTGGTGCTGTCGCCGTCCCGCTCGATGATCTCGACCGCGGCGTACTCGCTGAACAGCCGCGGCCAGTTCTCCAGATCGTTGGTCACGTCCCAGACCAGGTCCAGGGGGGCGGCGATGGTGATCTCGTTCTCGGTGTGTCCGGGCACGTCAGGCTCCTGTCATGAGGCTGTTGTTGACGAGGTCGAGAAATTCCTGGGGGGTCTTGCAGCGGTCGGCGTCGGCCGGCAGCGCGCGGCCGTGCCGGTTCTCCAGCACGCCGACGATGCCGAGCAGGCCCAGCGAGTCCAGGCCGTACTCGTCGAAGGCCGAACCGGGCCGCTGCTCCATGTCGCGCGGGTCGACGGTGACTCCGGCGCCCTTCTTCATCAGGACGGCGAGTTCCGTGTAGGTCAGTCGGTCGGTCATGAGGACATCTCCTTCTCACGTTCGGGGGTCGGTGGAGCACCGCAGCACGATCGCCGCGTTCGAGCCCATGAGCCCGCGGCTGAGCACCAGCGCCGTCCGCAGTTCGGCGGGGCGGGCGCAGCCGGTGACGACATCGAGGTCGTGGCACACCTCGAAGACGTTCGGTGTGGGCGGTATGAGCGCGTTCTCCATGGAGAGCACCGCGGCGGCCGTGTCCAGCACCGGCGCACCGCAGTAGGCCCGGCCGATCCCTGTCTTGGGCGCCGTCACCGGCACCCGCTTGCCGTGCGCACCGAGGGCGTCGGCGATCGCCAGCGCCTCGGCGCGGTCGGCCGCGGGTACGCCGAGGGCGTCCGCGAAGACGACATCGATCTCGTCCGGCGCGCAGTCGGCCTCCCGAAGGGCGCCGATGATCGCCTGGGCGAGGCCCTCCCGGGACTCCTCCCACCGGGACGCTCCGGTGAACGTGGCGGCGTGCCCGGCGATTTCGGCCCGGACCCTGGCGCCGCGCCGGCGCGCCGACTGCTCCTCCTCGACCACCAGCATGGCGCCGCCCTCGGCCGGCACGAAGCCGCAGGCGTCCGAGGTGAACGGCCGGTAGGCGCGGGTGGGGTCCTCGACGGTGCTCAGGTCCTCGTACCCGAGCTGGCAGACGACCGAGTAGGGCGCCAGCGGGGCCTCCGCCGCGCCGACCACCACCGCCTCGGTGCCGCCGCGGATCGAACGGGCGGCGTGCGCCAGCGCGTCCAGACCGCCGGCCTCGTCGCTGGCCACGACCGCGCACGGCCCCTTGAAGCCGCCGCGGATCGAGATCTGGCCGGTGCTGGCCGCGTAGAACCAGGCGATGGACTGGTAGGGGCCCACATAGGTGGAGCCCTGTCCCCACAGCCGCTGGAGTTCCCGCTGGCCGAATTCGCCACCGCCGGACCCGGCCGCGGTGACCACGCCGACGTCGAAGGGTGTGTTCTCGTAGTCGGCGCGGCCGAGCCGGGCGTCGTCCAGTGCGATGTCCGCCGCGGCCATCGCGAAGTGCGTGAACTTGTCGGTCTGGACGAGGAAGCGCTCCTCGATCAGCTCGACCGCCTCGAACCCCCGCACCTCGCCCGCGACCCGCAGGGGCAGGTGCTCGCAGCCCTCGCGGGTGACCCGGTCCAGGACGCTCATTCCCTCGTGCGTCCGCTTCCAGAAGGCCTCTGTGTTGTTGCCGTTGGGGGCGACCACACCGATGCCGGTGACGACGGTACGCCGGGCTTTGCGGGTTCTCATGGTGTCCTCCCACCTGTTCGGGTCAGGGCCACCGCGGACTGGAAGCCGCCGAATCCGCTGCCCACCGAGAGGACGCTGCGCAGCTTCATCGGGCGTGCGGTGCGGGGCACGTAGTCGAGGTCGCACTCGGGGTCGGGGCTCTCGTAGTTCGCTGTGGGCGGCACGGTCTGGTGCTCCAGGGCGAGCACGCAGGCCGCGATTTCTATCGCGCCGATCGCCCCCAGCGAGTGGCCGACCATGGATTTGATCGAACTCATCGGGATGTCGAAGGCGTGGGCGCCCAGTGCCCGCTTCACGGCGGCCGTCTCGTGCCGGTCGTTCTGCTTGGTGCCCGAGCCGTGCGCGTTGACGTAGTCGATCTGCGAGCCGTCCATGCGGGCGTGGCCCAGTGCCCGGTTGATCGCCTCGGCCATCTCCAGGCCCTCCGCGGTCAGCCCGGTCATGTGGTACGCGTTACCGAAGGTGGCGTAGCCCGCGATCTCGCAGTACACGGTGGCACCGCGGGCCCGGGCGTGCTCCAGCTCCTCCAGGACGAGGACCGCCCCGCCCTCGCCCATCACGAAGCCGTCGCGGCGCGCGTCGAACGGCCGGGAGGCGTGCTCCGCGTCGTCGTTGTTCGCCGAGGTGGCCTTGATCGCGTCGAAGCACGCCACGGTGATCGGGGTGATCGGTGAGTCGGACGCGCCGGCGATGCACACATCGACGCGGCCCTCCTCGATGGACTGGAAGGCGTACCCGATCGCGTCCAGGCCGGAGGTGCAGCCCGTGGAGACGGTCTGCACCGGGCCGTGCGCACCGACCTGCTCGGCGACCGCCGAGGCGAGCGAGCTGGGTGAGAAGGCCCGCTCCAGGTGCGGACCGGCCGGCAGGTGGTCGACGTCCCAGCGTGCACCGCTCTCGCTGACCGCGACGTAGTCGTGCTCCAGCCGGGTGGTGCCGCCGACGGCGGTGCCCAGCGACACCCCCATGCGCCAGGGGTCCGTCTTCTCCGGGTCGAGGCCCGCGTCGGCGAGGGCCTCCCTGGCCGCCACCATCGCGAACTGGATGTAGCGGTCCGACCGCTCGACGGTGTCGCTGTCCAGCCCGTGCGCCGCCGGGTCGAAGTCGCACTCGGCGGCGATCCGGGAGCGGAAGCCGGCCGGGTCGAAGAGTGTGATGCCCCGGGTCGCGGTGCGTCCGTTCGCGAGGAGGTCCCAGAAGGCCGGTACGCCGATGCCGCCCGGGGCGACGACGCCGACGCCGGTGACCGCCACGCGGCGGGTCATGAGGCTGCCTCCGTTCGTTCCGGAGGTGCGACGCGGTCGGCGGACTCGGTGTGCTCGGTGTCGACGTGGCCGAGCTCCGGGCGCGGGGCGAGCGGGCCGAGGTGGAAGACCATGCGGGCCTCGACGTCGCCCACGTTGCGGAATCGGTGACGTACATGGGGAGGGATCAGCAGGCCCTGGTCGGGCCGCATCCGGTGCGGTTCACCGTCCAGATCCACTTCCAGCAGCCCGTTCACGACGTACACGAACTCCTCGGAGTACGGGTGGTAGTGCTCGCCGATGCGGTCGCCGGGCTGAACGATCGCCAGCCCCATGAAGCCACTGGTGGCTCCCACCGCCGTCGGGGTGAGCAGGGCACGGAGGTCTCCTCCACGCCTGCGGTTGGGCTGCGTCTCACTGAGGTCCACGATGCGTGGCCGGTGCATGGTCATGACTGCTTTCCTCCTGGCGCATTGCGCGTTGAAATGACGGGTTGAGCGAGAACCCCCCAGGGTGCGGATGCGCGGTTCAGGACTCCATGGCCCGCCGGTCTGTGATCAGGGTCATCTCGGACTGCTTGAGGAAGCGCGAGATGCCCTGCTCGTCCGTGGGCACGGCGTTGTTGCCACCGTCGAGGAGACGCCCGAGCCTGGCCACCTTGCCGGCGCCGTCGATGCCCACCGCCTGGGCGGGCTGCACGTCGATCGGTTCGACCGCTTCGAGCAGGCGGACGACGACGTCGTCACGCTGGAAGATGGTGCTGCTGTCGATGATGCTCGCCGGGTCGTCGGCCGCCTCCTCGTCGTGCTCGGCCAGGAGCCGGGCGAGTGCCATGCCGCAGCCCTCCTTGGCCTGGTAGAAGAGCGCGTGCCGGCGCACGTCCTCGGCCTTGTGCCGGCCGGCGGTGACGTGGTGGACGGTGGGCAGCGCCGCCCGGGTGAAGAACATCCGGGCGGAGTCCGGGTCGCTGAGGTCCCGGTCCTGCTCCAGATACGGGTTGATCGCCTCCTCGACGGCCCTGACCTCGGGCTGCCGGGCGACGTGGCGCAGGGCGGCGAGCAGGTCGCCCTCGACCTCGACGGCCCGCACGACGCGGTTTCCGTGCATGAAGAGCGAGGTGCGGCGCAGTCGGGTGTCCTCGTCGACCCGTGCGTTGGGGGAGTCGTAGTCGGCGAGGATCTTCGCCACGATGTCCTCGGTGCCCGGCTTGACGGTGAAGGTGAGCGCGTGGCGCACCACTCCGTCGCCCAGGCGCGGGGACGCCTGGAGGCGGCCCTTGACCGGCTCGGGCGCCATCTCGAAGGCCCTCCCGGTCTCCCGCAGCACGCTGAAGCGCAGCGACCGGGTGTCGCGAACGCAGTTGTGCAGCGGCTGGACGGTCGCCACGTGCTCCTCGCTGTTCACCCAGGCGAGGAACGGGGGCGCGCTGTCCCACTCGCTGGTGATCAGCCACTGGGAAGGGTTCTCGATGGACTGGCACAGCTGGTCGCTGATGTGCCCGGGGACGGATGCCACCTGATTGCGCAGGTGCTCGTACGCCTCCAGGAACTCCTTCTGGGCCCCGTCGTAGAGGTCCAGCAGCAGCACGACGCGCAGCCGGGAACCGTCGAAGGCGGACTGGGAGATCCGTTCCGAGAGGGTGGTGGTCATCTTTCGATCTCCTTCGAGACGGTTTCGTGGTCGAGCCGGGTGGCAAGCCGTCAACCGTCGGTTGGCGAGTGGATTCGGAGCGGGGACTCTCCCGGCGGATGTGATTGGTCCGCCCCCCATGACCGCGGGCGTCGTCTCCGTGACCGATCGTGAAACGCTGGTCCGGGTGGCGCGAGATTTATGAACCGTTCAGGTGAGCAGGCGTCCGAACCGCTCTCACCAGGGCATTGAACAATGCATCCGAACGGCGTCCGAGCTGGAGCAACTGATGAACGAGAACGTCGACATTCGCGTACCGGTCCTCATCGTGGGCGGCTCCCTGGTGGGCCTGTCCGCCTCGCTATTCCTCGGCCGGCTCGGTATCGAGCACCTGCTGGTCGAGAAACACCGGGCCACCTCGACCCACCCGCGCGGCCGCGGCAACAACGTCCGCACGATGGAGGTGTTCCGTACGGCGGGCGCCGAGGCGGGCATCCGGCGGGCGGCGTCGGTCCTCGCCGACAACCACGGCATCCTGCAAGCCGGTTCGCTCACCGGGGACGACCAGGAGTGGCTGTTCAAGGAAATCGACCCGGGTGGCGGGATCGCCCGGTTCAGCCCGACCGGCTGGTGCCTGTGCAGCCAGAACGACCTGGAGCCGGTGCTGCTGAAGCAGGCCCGGGAGCAGGGCGGTGACCTGCGGTTCTCCACCGAGATGCAGAGCTTCGACCAGGACCCGGCAGGGGTGGACGCGGCGCTGAAGAACCGGGAGACCGGCGAGCACATCAGTGTGCGCGCGGACTACCTCATCGCGGCGGACGGGCCGCGCAGTCCCATCCGCGAGCAGCTGCGCATCGACCGTACGGGCCCCGGCGACCTGTTCCACAACGTCAGCATCACCTTCCGCTCCCGGCAGCTCGCCGATGTACTGGGCGACCGGCGGTTCATCGTCTGCTATCTCACCAACCCCGCAGCGGACGGTGCCCTGTTGCCGGTCGACAACAAGAAGGAGTGGGTCTTCCACGCGCCGTGGCAGCCCCAACTCGGGGAAACCCTGGAGGACTTCACCGACGAGCGGTGTGCCGAGCACATCCGTACCGCGGTCGGCGCCGCGGACATCGACATCGAGATCACCGGCAAGGCGCCGTGGCACGCCGCGGAGCGGGTGGCCGAGCGGTACTCCTCGGGCCGGGTCTTCCTCGCCGGTGACTCGGCACACGAGATGTCCCCCACCGGGGCGTTCGGATCCAACACCGGCATCCAGGACGCGCACAACCTGGCGTGGAAGCTCGCCACCGTGCTGAAGGGCGAGGCGGGCCCCGGCCTGCTGGACACCTACGAGGCGGAGCGGCTGCCGGTGGCCCGGGCGACGAGCGCACGGGCTTCGGCACGCTCCGGCGAGCACAGCCACCCGGGGTACTCGGCGGCGCCGGGCGTGGGCGGCGGCAAGCAGGGCGGCATGCTCAGTGTGGCGCTGGGCTACCGCTATGTCCGCGGCGCGGTGCTGGGCACCGATCCCGAGCAGCCGGTGGTGCCGCAGGGAGTGCAGTTGAACGGTGAACCGGGTAGTCGTGCGCCGCATCTGTGGGTTCATCAGGGCGGTGAGCGCAAGTCCACACTGGATCTGTACGAGCAGACGCTGGTGCTGCTCACCGACGGTGCGGACGTGGCGTGGCGGCGGGCGGCGGCGCGGGTCGCCGACCGGCTCCAGGTACGGCTCCAGGCGTACGGAATCGGTCCGGGCGCCGATCTGGAGCCGGAGAACGGCGCGAACTGGGCCGAGCTCCACGGGACGACGGCGCAGGGTGCGGTGCTGGTGCGTCCCGACGGTTTCGTGGCCTGGCGGTCGACGGGCCCCGCGGCGGATACCGAGGGCGCCCTCCACGAGGTTCTGACCACCCTGCTGCACCGCGCCTGACCCCGCCGCCGACGCCCGCGGCACACTCAGGACAGGCCGAACGCCCGTAGTTCCGCGAGGAATTCTTCCGGCCGGTCGGTATGTACGAGGTGTCCGGCGTCGATGGTGACGAACCGGCCGTCCGGTATGCGCCCCGCCAGCCGGATCAGCTCTTCCTGGGCGATCCGGCTGGTGGGGCCGCCGCCGATGACGAGGGTCGGAGCGGTGATCTCGCCGAGCCGTTCCGACCAGTCGGGATCCGGGGCGTTCAGCTGGGCGTCGGTCGACGGCACCACCGGCCAGTCGAAGTCGAGTTCCCCGTCCGGCCGTTCGGCGCGGGCGCGCGGCGGATCGAGCGGGAACGGCGGCGGCATCTCCTCCAGGACGAGCCTGCCGATCAGCCCGGGTTCCCGTGCGGCGAGCAGACAGGCGGCAGCGGCGCCCATGGAATGCCCGATCACGGTGGCTCCGGCCAGGTTGCGGGCCTCCAGGAAGGCGTGCAGATCGTCCCGGAACAGCTCGAAGGAGTAGCGGCCGGGCCAGTCGCTGAGCCCGTGGCCGCGGAAGTCGAAGGCGTACACCCGGTGTTGGGCCGCGAGGCGTTCGGCGATCGGGATCCAGGTGCGGCTGTCGCCGCAGCGGCCGTGGGCGAGCACGACGGGCGGCGCCGACGGATCCCCCCACACCCGGTGGGCGAGCCTGGTGCCGCCTGCCTGCACACTGTGCACTTCCGGGTCGAGGAAGGCCGCCACCGCACGGACGAAGGCGCCCGGGTCGTCCAGCCAGGGAAAGTGCGCGGCGCCGCGCTGCACGACGAATTCGGCGTCCGGGAAGAGCGCGACCAGTTCGGCGGCCCGGTCCGGAGTCGGTCCCGCGTCGTACTCCCCGGCGAGGACGAGGACCGGCGCGGTGACCGCCGCCAGGGCGGCGTTCGTGGCGGCCGGGTCGAAGACGCCGTCCTGGTAGAACACGGGCGCGGCAGCGGAGTTGGTCTGTCCGGGGCCCGCCGCGGCGTGTGCCCGGGCGGTCTCGTCCCAGCGCCCGTAGGCGAACGGTGCGACAGCGGCCCGGTCGGGGGAGCGGCCCGCGAGGAAGTCGTCCAGGGCGGCTCGTGCGTCCGCGAACCACGGTTCCTCGCGGCGCAGTTCGCTCGCTTCGCGCCAGTCTCCGTCGGTGACCGTGATGCCCACGGCCCGGGTGCCGGGGGTGACGAGTGTGAGCGTGCGCAGCCGCTGCGGGTGCCGGGCAGCGTACAGCGAGGCCAGGTTCCCGGACGCGGAGTGGGCGAGCAGGTCGATGCGCTCCTCGCCGAGGTGTTCCCGCAGCGCCTCGATGTCGTCGGTCAGCCGGTCGCAACGGTAGCTCGTCGGGTCCTCGGGTGCCGCGGAGTCTCCGCTGCCGCGCAGATCGAGCACCACGAGCTGCCGGTGGGCGGAGAGTCCGCCGAGGTCCCCCAGGTACGCACCGGCCCTCATCGGTCCGCCGGGCAGACAGATCAGCGGTGCGCCCTTCCCCAGAAGGCGGTAGGCGAGTTCGGTCCCGTCGTGTGCGTGGAAGATCGGCATGCCCGTCATCCAAACAGCGCCCGAGGAGCGGCGCAGCCGTGTTCGGTATGAGCGAAGCCGGGATGTGGATCAGCCGCGTCGCCCCTCTTGCCAACGGACGGAACATACTGAATTACTGCTACCGAAAGATCGACCGAATGATCGGTCGCCTGCTCGGAAGAGGGAGATCCGGATGACGTCCCTGCTGGACGAGGCGGAACGGCTGGGCCGGGACGAGCTGGAGGCACTGCAGCTGGAGCGGCTGCGGGCCACCCTGCGCCATGCCTACGAGAACGTCGGCCACTACCGGGCGGCGTTCGACAGGGCCGGGCTGAGCCCGGACGACTGCCGCACGCTCGCCGATCTCGCCCGCTTCCCCTTCACGACCAAGGCCGACCTGCGGGACAACTACCCCTTCGGCATGTTCGCCGTCCCCGAGGAACAGGTGAGCCGGATCCACGCGTCCAGCGGAACGACGGGCCGTCCGACCGTCGTCGGCTACACCCGGCGGGACCTGGACACCTGGGCCGACGTGATGGCCCGCTCCATCCGGGCCGCCGGGGGGCGTCCCGGGCAGAAGGTCCATGTCGCGTACGGGTACGGGCTGTTCACCGGCGGACTGGGCGCGCACTACGGGGCGGAGCGGCTCGGCTGCACGGTCATCCCCGCCTCGGGAGGCATGACCGCCCGCCAGGTCCAGCTGATCCAGGACTTCCGCCCCGAGATCATCATGGTGACCCCGTCGTACATGCTGACCCTCCTGGACGAGTTCGAACGGCAGGGCGTCGATCCGCGGTCGACCGCCCTGAAGGTCGGGATCTTCGGCGCCGAACCGTGGACACAGGAGATGCGGCGCGAGATCGAGGAGCGCTTCGCGATCGACGCGGTCGACATCTACGGGCTCTCGGAGGTGATGGGGCCGGGCGTGGCGCAGGAGTGCGTCGAGACGAAGGACGGGCTGCACATCTGGGAGGACCACTTCTATCCGGAGATCGTGGACCCGTTCACCGGTGAGGTGCTGCCGGAGGGCGAGGAGGGCGAGCTGGTCTTCACCTCGCTGACCAAGGAGGCCATGCCGGTGATCCGCTACCGGACGCGGGACCTGACCCGACTGCTGCCGGGCACGGCGCGGGTGTTCCGGCGGATGGAGAAGGTGACCGGACGCAGCGACGATCTGGTGATCCTGCGCGGTGTGAACCTCTTCCCGACACAGATCGAGGAGATCGTGCTGCGCACCCCGGGGGTGGCCCCGCACTTCCAGTTGCGGCTGACCCGCGAGGGCCGTCTCGACGCGCTGACGGTTCGGGCGGAGGCACGCGCGGAGGCCACCTCGGAGCAGCGGGCGGCGGCAGCGGCGTCGATCACGGCGGCCGTCAAGGACGGGATCGGGGTGTCGGTCGGGGTCGAGATCGTCGATCCGCAGACGCTGGAGCGGTCGGTCGGCAAGTTCCGGCGGATCGTGGACGAGCGCGGCGGGGACGGGGCCGGCGCTCCGGAGTGACGGGCCGGCCGGCCCCGCCCGCCACTCCTCGGCCGACCGCCCCGTACGCGAGGCGGTCGGCGGCCTACGCGAACCGGTCGCGCAGCTCCCGCTTGAGGATCTTCCCGCTGGCGTTGCGCGGCAGTTCGTCCACGAAGAGGACCTGCTTCGGGGCCTTGAAGTGGGCGAGCCGTTCGCGGGCGTGGTCGATGAGTTCGGCCGCCGTCGCGTCGCCGCGCAGCACCACGACGGCTGTGACGGCCTCGATCCAGCGTTCGTCGGGCAGTCCGACGACTGCCGTCTCGGCGACGGCGGGGTGGGTGTAGAGGGCGTCCTCGACCTGCCGGGAGGCGACCAGGACGCCCCCGGAGTTGATGACGTCCTTGACCCGGTCGACGACGGTGAGGAAGCCCTCGACGTCGCGCACCGCGAGGTCGCCGGAGTGGAACCAGCCGTCGCGGAATGCCTCGGCGGTCTCCTCGGGCTTGTCCCAGTAGCCCTCGCACAGCTGGGGTGAGCGGTAGACCACTTCGCCGGCCGTGCCGTCGGGGACCTCCTTGCCGTCCTCGTCGACGACCCGGGCCTCGACGAAGAGCACGGGCCGGCCACAGGAGTCCATCCGGCCCTCGTGCTCGTCCGGTCCGAGGACGGTGGCGAGCGGGCCGATCTCGCTCTGCCCGAAGCAGTTGTAGAAGGCGAGCGCGGGCAGCCGCTCGCGGAGCCGTTCCAGCACGGGTACGGGCATGATCGACGCGCCGTAGTACGCCTTGCGCAGACCGCCGAGTTCCCGGGTGGTGAAGCCGGGGTGCCGGGAGATGCCGATCCAGACGGTCGGCGGGGCGAAGACGCTGTCGGCCTGCCCGCTCTCGACGAGGTCGAAGATCCGGTCCGCGTCGGGTGCGTCGAGGATGGTGTTCTGCGCCCCGACCGCGAGGTAGGGCAGCAGGAAGACGTGCATCTGCGCGGAGTGGTAGAGCGGCAGCGAGTGGACGGGCCGGTCGGTGGCCCGCAGGTCGAGTGCCGTGATCGCGCTGACGTACTCGTGCACCAGTGCGCCGTGGGTCATCATCGCGCCCTTGGGCAGGGCGGTGGTGCCCGAGGTGTAGAGCAGCTGGACGAGGTCCGCCGCGCCCGGTTCCCGTTCCGGGACGAAAGGGCGCGGGGTGGCGGTCGCCGCCAGCAGTGAGTCCGGTGCGTCGCGCAGCGGGCGTACGGGGAACGCGGCCGGAATCCGGTCGGCGAGGTCGGGGTCGGTGAGGACGAGGGCGCTGCCGGACTGTTCGAGGATGTACATGAGGTCGTCGCCGGTGAGGTTCTGGTTGACCGGTACGTGGACCAGGCCCGCGCGGGCGCAGCCGAGGTAGCCGATCAGATAGGCGTCGGAGTTGTGCGCGTAGCAGGCGACCCGGTCGCCGGGGCGCAGTCCGTGCTCGCCGCCGAGGACGGCGGCGGCGGTGCTGACGGCCGCGTCGAGCTCCGCGTACGTCCATGACCTGTCCGCGTACCGCAGTGCGGTGCGGTCGGGGGTGCGCCGGGCGCTGCGGGCCACGACTCCGTCGACTGTGCTGCTCCGTACACCTGTCATGGCGTGATCCTGTGCGGCCGGAACCCGGGGGTCAAGGGCCTTGATGGCGGTGTGGATGTTGACAGGGGTGCCCGGGTGCTGGCTGAGTGGCGAGTGGCGGTCCGAACCCTCGGGCAACCGCCTTTCGCACCCGCGCAGTTGGGAGATCCGTTGCCTCTCCGCAACCGTCTGAGACTTCTCGCGATATCGGGCCTCGCGCTGTTCACCGTTTCGGCGTCGCTGCCGCCCGCCGCGGCCGACGGCCCGCGCTCCCACCGTCCGTCGGGCGGTGGGCTGTCCGCCACGATCCGGTACACCGAGTACGGCATCCCGCACATCCTGGCGAAGGACTACGCGAGCCTGGGCTTCGGCAATGGCTGGGCGCAGGCCGCCGACCAGGTGTGCACCCTCGCCGACGGCTTCGTGACTCTGCGCGGCGAGCGGTCCCGGTACTTCGGTCCGGACGCGGCTCCGGACGGTTCGCTGTCCTCCGCGACGAAGAACCTCTCCAGCGACCTGTACTTCCGCTCGGTCCGCGAGAGCCACACCCTGGAGAAGCTGCTGAGGACGCCCGCTCCGGCAGGTCAGAGCCGTGACGTCAGGGAGCTGGAGCGCGGCTGGGCGGCCGGCTACAACGCGTGGCTGGCGCAGAACCGGATCGACGACCCGGCCTGCCGGGGCGCCGACTGGGTGCGGCCGGTGACGGCGCTGGACGTGGTGGCGCGCGGCTACGCGCTCTCGGTGCTCGGCGGTCAGGGGCGCGGCATCGACGGCATCACCGGCGCCCAGCCGCCCACCGGGGCGGCAGAGGTGCCCGAGGTCCCGTCGCCGGGTGACGCGGCGGACGCGGCCCGGCGGCTGCTGTCGACGCAGAACGCGGACATGGGCTCCAACGCGGTCGCGTTCCGCGGTGACACGACGGCGAACGGGCGGGGCCTGCTGCTGGGCAATCCGCACTACCCGTGGCAGGGCGGTCGGCGCTTCTGGCAGTCCCAGCAGACGATTCCCGGCGAGCTGAACGTCTCGGGCGGTTCGCTGCTCGGCGCGCCGACCGTGTCGATCGGGCACAACGCGAACATCGCGTGGAGCCACACCGTCGCCACCGGGGTGCCGCTCAACCTCCATCAGCTCACCCTCGATCCGGCCGATCCGACCGTGTATCTGGTGGACGGCAGGCCCGAGCGGATGACGAAGCGCACGGTCTCGGTCCCGGTGAAGGGCGGCGGGGCCGTGAGCCGCACCCAGTGGTCGACCCGCTACGGGCCCGTCGTCACCTCGCTCGGTGCCGGGCTGCCGTTGCCCTGGACGGCGACGACCGCGTACGCGCTCAACGACCCGAACTCGGTGAATCTGCGGTTCGCGGACGCCGGTCTCGGCTTCAGCCGGGCGCGCAGCACCGCGGACATCGCGGCGGCGCTGCGCCGTACCCAGGGGCTGCCGTGGGTGAACACCATCGCCGCCGACTCGTCCGGGCACTCGTTGTTCTCGCAGTCGCAGGTGCTGCCGAGGATCACGGACGAGCTCGCGGAGCGTTGTTCCACCGCGCTGGGCAGGGCGACGTATCCCTCGTCCGGGCTGGCGGTGCTGGACGGTTCGCGGAGCGGCTGTGCGCCGGGGTCGGACCGGGACGCGGTTCAGCCGGGCATCTTCGGTCCGGGCCGGATGCCCACCGTGAAGGACGCCCCGTACGTGGAGAACTCCAACGACAGTGCCTGGCTGACGAACGCGGCCGCGCCGCTGACCGGCTACGAGCGGGTGTTCGGCACGATCGGCACGCAGCGCTCGATGCGGACCCGGGGCGCGGTCGAGGACGTGTCCGCGATGGCGGCGAAGGGCCGGCTGACCGTGGCCGATCTGCAGCGTCAGCAGTTCGCCAACCGTGCGCCGGCCGGTGATCTGGTCGCCGGGGACCTGGCTGCGGCCTGTGCGGCGCTGCCCGGCGGCAGCGCGGTCGGCAGTGACGGAGGGGCGGTCGATGTGTCGGCGGCGTGCGACGTGCTGCGGCGCTGGGACCGGAAGGTCGACACCGGCAGCCGGGGCGCGCTGCTCTTCGACCGGTTCTGGCGCCGGGCGACGGCCACGGTCGCGGGGGCCGAGCTGTGGAAGGTGCCCTTCTCCCCCGCCGATCCGGTCGGAACGCCGAACACGCTGAACACCTCGGCGCCCGGAGTCGCCACGGCGCTCGCCGACACGGTGGCCGAACTGCGGGCGGCCGGGATCGCACTGGACGCCCCGCTGGGCCGGCACCAGTCGGTGGAGCGGAACGGGAAGCGCATCCCGGTCGGCGGCGGTACGGAGTCGCTCGGCATCTGGAACAAGACGGAGCCGTTGTGGGACGCGGCGGCCGGCGGCTACCGGGAGGTGTCGGCCGGTTCCAGCTACATCCAGGCGGTCGGCTGGGACGGCAGCGGGTGCCCGGTGGCGCGCACCCTGCTCACGTACTCCCAGTCCTCCGACCCGGGCTCGGCGCACTACAGCGACCAGACCGAGCTGTACTCGGCCGAGCGGTGGGTGACGTCCCGGTTCTGCGAGCGGGACATCCTGCGCTCGCCCGCGCTGCGGGTCGTGCGGGTCCACGAACGCCGGTAGTTCCTCGCGGTGCGACCGGCCCCTGTCCGTCCGGCGGGCGGTCAGGGGCTGATCGCGAGGAAGACGAACGCGGCGAAGATCGACAGATGGACGCCGCCCTGGAGCAGGGTGGCCCGTCCCGGTACGACGGTCAGCGCGCCGACCATCACGGTGAGGGCGAGCAGCACCATATGGGTGGCGCCGAGGCCGAGATGGAGCGGTCCGTCGAGCCAGATCGAGGCGAGGGCAATGGCCGGGATGGTCAGGCCGATGCTCGCCATCGCCGAGCCGAGGGCGAGGTTGAGACTGGTCTGGACCCGGTCGCGGCGCGCCGCCCGTACCGCCGCGAGGGTCTCCGGCAGCAGCACCAGCAGTGCGATCACGACGCCGACCACCGCCTGGGGCATTCCGGCCGCCTCCACCCCGGACTCGATGGTCGGCGACACGGACTTGGCGTCACCGACGACCGCGACCAGCGCGACCAGCAGCATCACCAGGCTCAGCGCGGTGGCGCCCCGCCCGGGCAGCACCGCGTGGTGCTCGTCCGGCTTGAACGCGCCCTCGGGTGTGAGCGGCAGGAAGTACTCGCGGTGCCGCACCGTCTGTACGGCGACGAACAGCCCGTACAGCAGGAGCGAGGCGACGGCGGCGAAGGCCAGTTGGGCGGTGGAGAACTCGGGACCGGGTTTGCCGACGGTGAAGGTCGGCAGGACCAGGCTGAGCGTGGCGAGGGTGGCGACGGTCGCCAGGGCGGCCCCCGAACCCTCGGCGTTGAAGACGACGACGCGGGAGCGGACGGCGCCGACCAGCAGGGACAGTCCGACGATGCCGTTGCAGGTGATCATCACGGCGGCGAACACGGTGTCGCGGGCGAGCGCGGACGTCTTGGGGCCGCCGTCCACCATCAGTGTGACGATGAGGGCCACTTCGATGACGGTGACGGCGACGGCCAGGACGAGCGAGCCGAACGGTTCGCCGACCCGGTGGGCGATGACCTCGGCGTGGTGCACGGCGGCCAGGACGGCGCCCGCGAGACAGAGCGCGACCACGGCGACGGCGAACGCCGGCAGTTCCCGGCCCCAGCTGAAGACCAGCGCGAGCGCGGCGACGACCGGCACGACCACCGTCCACCGGGTCGCCAGTGACCGGACCGTAGCGCTCGCGTTCATGAGCCACACCCTGCCAGAGCCGGTACGGGGCCGCTCGTCGGGCGGCGGCCGGACGGCGGCTCACACGGCCCGTGAGCGGCCTTCCCAGTACGGGTCGCGCAGCCGCCGCTTGTAGAGCTTGCCGTTGGGGTCGCGGGGCATCACCTCGATGAAGTCGATGCTCCTGGGCCGCTTGTATCCGGCGAGCCGCTGTTCGCAGTGGCGCAGGATCGCGGCGGCGAGCTCCTCCCCCGCCTCGTGTCCCCCGGCCGGTTCGACGACCGCCTTGACCTCCTCGCCCCAGTCGGGGTGCGGGATGCCGAAGACGGCGACATCGGCGACGGCGGGGTGTCCGAGCAGGGCGCCCTCGATCTCCGCGGGGTAGATGTTGACCCCGCCGGAGATGATCATGTCGATCTTGCGGTCGCGGAGGAAGAGGTAGCCGTCCTCGTCGAGGATGCCGAGGTCGCCGACGGTGAAGAAGTCGCCGATGCGGTTCTTCTTCGTCTTGGTCTCGTCCTTGTGGTAGCTGAAGCCGCCGGTGTTCATCTTCAGGTAGACGGTGCCGAGCTCGCCGGGCGGCAGCCGGTTGCCGTCGTCGTCGAAGACGGCGAGTTCGCTGATCGGCCAGGCCCGGCCGACCGTGCCCGGCTTCTTCAGCCAGTCCTCGGCGGTGGCGAAGGCGCCGCCGCCCTCGCTGGCCGCGTAGTACTCCTCGACGCACCTCCCCCACCAGTCGATCATGGCGCGTTTGACGTGGTCGGGGCAGGGTGCGGCGCCGTGGATGGCGTGCCGCATGGCCGTGACGTCGTACCGCCGTCGCACCTCGTCGGGGAGGGCGAGGAGGCGGTGGAACTGGGTCGGGACCATGTGGGTGTGGGTACAGCGGTGGGTGTCGATGAGCCGCAGCATCTCCTCGGGCGTCCACCGGTCCATCAGGACCAGCGGGTGTCCGATGTGCAGGGACGCGCCCGCGAACTGCAGAACGGCCGTGTGGTAGAGCGGCGAGCAGACCAGGTGGACGTTGTCGTCGAACGGTCTGATGCCGAAGATGCCGAGGAATCCGCCGAGGTGGCTCTCCTCGGGCAGCCTTCCGGAGAGCGGACGGCGGATGCCGCGCGGGCGGCCCGTGGTGCCCGAGGTGTAGTTCATGACCCAGCCCAGGGTGCGGTCCTGGGGGGCCGCCTCGGACTGCCCTTCGAGGAGTTCGGTGTAGGGGCGGAAACCGTCGACCGCGCCCACGGCGAAGCGGTGGCTCGGCGGCAGCTCCGCCTCGTCGGCGGCCTCGGTGGCGGCCGGTGCGAACCGCTCGTGGGCGATGAGCACCTTGGCGCCGGAGTCGGCGACGATCCAGGCGATCTCGGGGCCGACGAAGTGGTGGTTGACGGGTACGAGGTAGAGGCCGGCCTGGGAGGCGGCGAGGTAGGCGGTGAAGAACTCGACGCCGTTGGGCAGCACGACCGCGAACGCGTCACCCTTGCGGAGCCCGGCCGCGCGCAGTCCGTGGACGAGGCGGTTGGCGGCGGCGTGCAGCCGGCCCGCCGTCCAGCTCTCGCCGTCGGGTGCGATCAGGACCGTGCGGTCGGGGTCGGCGGCGGCCTGGGCCCAGAAACCGTTGGGCGGCTGACTCATGAGGCGCTCCGTCCGGCGATGCGGTTGATCCGGTCCACGGCCCGCTCGAAGCCGCGGGTCAGGTCGTCGAAGACGGCCTGCACGCTGCGTTCGCTGTTCATCCGGCCGACGATCTGTCCGACGGGGGTGCCGAGCAGTTCGCCGGTCTCGTACTTCTGGATGCGCGACACGGCCTCGGCCACCAGCAGCCCCTGGAGCGGCATGGGCAGGGTGCCGGGCCCGGACGGGTCGTCCCATGCGTCGGTCCATTCGGTACGGAGCTGGCGGGCGGGCTTGCCGGTGAGGGCCCGGGAGCGGACGGTGTCGCCGGAGCCGGCGGCGAGGAGCTTGCGGGTCAGCGCGCGGGAGTGCAGGTCGGCCTCCTCGGCGGTCAGCCAGAGGGAGCCGAGCCAGACGCCCTGGGCGCCGAGGGCCAGTCCGGCGGCGATCTGCTCGCCGCTGCCGATTCCTCCCGCGGCGAGTACGGGAAGCGGTCCGACGGCGTCGACCACGTCCGGTACCAGGACCATGGAGGCGATCTCACCGGTGTGGCCGCCCGCCTCGTACCCCTGGGCGACGACGATGTCGATGCCCGCATCGGCATGGTGGCGGGCGTGCTTCGCGCTCCCGGCGAGGGCGGCGACGAGCACACCCCGGTCGTGGGCGCGCCGGACGACGTCGGCGGGCGGCGATCCCAGGGCGTTGGCGAGGAGTTTGATGGGGTAGTCGAAGGCGACGTCGAGCTGGTTGCGTGCGACCTCCTCCATCCACCCGGTGATGCGCCAGCCGGACGCCTCGCCCTCGGGGAGTTCCGGCACGCCGTGCTTGGCGAGGGTGTCCTGGACGAACTGCCGGTGGCCGGCCGGGATCATCGCCTCCACATCTGCCTCGGTCACCCCCTCCACCTTCTTCGCGGGCATGACGACATCGAGGCCGTACGGCTTGCCGTCGGTGTGCTCCTGCATCCAGTCGAGGTCGCGCGCGAGGTCGTCGGGGGCGGTGTAGCGGACCGCGCCGAGTACGCCGAATCCGCCGGCCCGGGTGATGGCCGCGGCCACCGCGGGGAACGGCGTGAAGCCGAAGATGGCGTGCTCGACTCCCAGTTTCTTGCTCAGCTCCGTCTCCATGGGGCGCAGGATGCCTCAGCCCGACATCCGAGGGAAGAGCTTTTCTGATGCAGTGTCAGATTCTTTGTGGCGCAGGGGTCCTCCGTGACGGCGGGGGTGACAGTAATCTCTGCGGCGGCAGGAAGTTTCATTGCCGGACGAATTTTCGAAAGTTACTTTCGCGCAGTGAGAAGGAGTTCCGGATGACCGAGGACGCGGCGGGCAGAGGGATCAGCCGGCGGAGGCTGGGCGGTGGGATGCTGGCCCTGGGCGGGGCACTCGCTCTGGCGCCGATTCCGTTCGCGGGGCAGGCGTCGGCCATGGAGTCGGGGGCGGGGTCGTCGGATATGAGCACAGGGGCCGGGGGCGCCGCGTCGGGACACGGCAGGCCGACGCTGCGGCGGGGTTCGGCCGAACGCGCCGGGCTGCTCCAGGAGCCCCTGGACCAATTGGTCACCGAAGCGGAGAAGTTCCTGGCCGCCTCCCCGAAGCACCCCTGGTACGCGGGGGCGGTGCTGCTCGCCGGGCGGGGTGGCACGGTGGCCCTGCACCGGCCGGTCGGCAAGGCCGTGCGCTATGCGGCGTACGACGAGAAGTCCGACACCGGCGTGGAGTTCCCGCCGGACCAGCAGATCCCCATGGCCGAGGACACCGTCTTCGACCTGGCTTCGGTGTCGAAGCTGTTCACCTCGATCCTGGCCGTGCAGCAGATCGAGCGCGGGACGCTGGAGCTGGAGGCGAAGGTCGCCTCGTACCTGCCCGATTTCGCGGGCGGCGGCAAGCAGGACATCACTATCCGTCAACTCCTCACGCACACCTCCGGGTTCCGCGCCTGGATCCCGCTGTACAAGGCGCCCACGCGCGAGGGGAAGCTGCAGCTGTTGTGGGACGAGGTGCCCGCGAGCCCGCCGGGCACGGTGTACCTCTACTCCGACCTCAACCTGATCTCGCTGCAACTGGTACTGGAGAAGCTCACCGGCCGCACGCAGGACGTCCTGCTCCGTGAGCAGATCACCGCCCCGCTCGGGATGCACCGCACCCGGTACAACCCGCCGGCCTCCTGGAAGCCGAAGATCGCCGCGACCGAGGACGCCCGGCTGCCCTGGTCCGGGCTGGACCGCGGACTGGTCTGGGGCGAGGTGCACGACGAGAACGCCTACAGCCTGGACGGGGTAGCGGGTCACGCCGGGGTCTTCTCCTGTGCCTGGGACCTGGCGATCCTCGCCCGTACGCTGCTCAACGGCGGGGTCTACGGCCGCGCGCGGATCCTCTCCGCCGAATCGGTCGACCTGCTGTTCACCGACTTCAACACCTCGTTCCCCGGCGATGCCCACGGCCTCGGCTTCGAGCTCTACCAGCACTGGTACATGGGGGCGATGGCCACCCCGCGCACCGCGGGCCACACCGGCTTCACCGGCACCAGCCTCGTACTGGACCCGACGACCGACTCGTTCCTGATCGTCCTCGGCAACTCCGTTCACCCCGTGCGCAGTTGGCGCTCCGGCAGCGCCCCGCGCGTCGCCACCGCGAATCAGCTGGCGCGCGCCGTAGCGGTCCGCCCCGCCCGTGGCCGTACGGCGTGGTTCTCTGGGATGGCGAGCGCCGCCTCGGCCACGCTCACACTGCCCCCGGTGCGCCTAGCCTCCTCGCACGGCCGGCTGAGCTCGGCGCTGTGGTGGGACACCGAGCCGGGGTCCGACTTCCTCTTCCTCGAAGTGTCGGCGGACGCCGGGGCGACCTGGCAGCCGGTCCCGTTCAGCACCGTCCCGACGTCGGAGAAGCCCCGCCCCGAGCCCGAGCCGCATCCCACCGGAGCGGTCTCCGGCTGGTCCGGCCGGGCGTGGCACCGCCTCGACGCGGACCTCGCCGCCTGGCGCGGCAAGGAGGTCCGGCTGAGGTGGCGGTACACGACGGACCAGCTGTACGTCGGGCGCGGGGCGTATGTGGACGCCGTCCGGGTCGAGGACGGCAACCGGACGCTCTTCGACGAGAGCCGGTCCGGCGACGCCGCGCGCATCGAGGCACTGGGCTGGACGGCGTCGGCGGACTGAGCCCGCACCGCACCGGGCGGGGCCGGCTTGCGGGCCGGGGCGCCGAACCGGGATCGGTGGCCTCGGCGGCCGCCGATCCC
>NZ_ML123050.1:614317-687519 GCF_003846175.1 Streptomyces sp. ADI95-17
CGGCCGCCGATCCCGGCCTCGGTACCGAGCAGATCGGCGTGGGCCTGACGGCGGTCGTTTCGGTGAGGCTGGACCGTCCGCTGTTCCTGACGGCGGTCGTTTCGGTGAAGCTGGCCCGTCCGGTGTTCCTCGGCGCCACGAACGGCGTGCTGGGCGGCGCCGCGGTGCGTGCCTGTGTCGCCGACGCCGTCCGGGAACACCTCGGCACCTGGCTGGAGGAGCACCCGGAGCAGGCGGCGGCCGTCGGCCGGATCGTCCGCAGCGCCCGCCGGAACCGAGCGGCGGACCGCGCCCACGATTCACGTTCGCTGCCCGCCACACAGCCATCAAAAGCGCGTTCGGTATTCGTCCGCGCACGGCACAATCGCTTCCATGGTGACAGCCGAGAGCGCCCGCCCCAGCCACAACGGTCCGGTAGCCCTCGCTCGGGGGTTCCTGACCGGCGGCATCGTCGGGGCGTCGCTCGCCGCGCTGGTCCTCGGCACCGTCATCGAGAGCGTGCCGGTGTTCGTCGCGGGCCTGGGCCCGCCCGCGGTGTACGCCTTGCTGTTCTTCCTGGCCCGGATGCCCCGGCGCGCCCGCGAGGCGGCCGTGGTGCCGTGCACCGCTCTCGCGAAGATCGAGACGTGGTCTTCACCCCCGCCGAAGTCCGGGCGCCCGGCTTCCAGCTGCGCTCCCTGCCGTACGAGCGCGTCCCCGCCCTCGTCGAGAACGCCAGCACCACCCTCGGCATCGACTCCCCGCAGTCCCGGCAACTCACCGCCGACCGCATCACCGGGACCCTCACCATCCGCATCACCGTGACCGGACTCCACGGCCTCGCTCGAAGCGGACGGAGCGGGGAAGGTGTTGCGCCGCAGCCCGGCCCCCTGACCGGCATCCGTATCGCTCCTCCCGGAGAATGCTCCGATGACCACCTCACCGCAGCACCCTTGGGAACGTGCCGAGCGCCTCGACGCCGGCCGGATGACGGATGCCGTGCACGCCGGGACCGGCGTGCGGCTGGTGGTCGAGGGGCCCTGTCCGGGCGGCGAGGTGGGTGCCGCGTACGTCCGGTGGCCCGACGGCCACCGGTCCGTACTGAAGTGGCGGCCGGACACCCGGCTCGAAGCGCTGCGGGCGGGGCCCCTGGCGGTGTGCGAGGCGCTGCGCGATCAGGGGTGTCCCTGCCCGTCCACGGAGCTGGCGCTCCAGGTGGGTGGAGGGGTGGTGCTGGTCCAGGAGCTTCTGCCGGGCACACCGCCGGAGTCGCTGGACCACCACGGTCTGGATCAGGCTCTCGCTCTCAACGAATCCCAGGCCGGGCTGCTGGCCGGGCGCGCCGACATCCCGTCGGTGCACCTGTATCTGCTGGACGACGGCCCCGGCTACTGCCTTCACGAGCCGCTGCGTCTTCACAGCCCGCGCAGCGCCGCCCTCGAACGCCGGGTCCGTTCGGTCGGTGCCGGTCATCCTCCCCGTCTGGCCGGGGACGATGCCGTGCACCAGGACTTTCACCACGGCAACCTGCTCGCCGTGGACGGCACGGTCACCGGGGTCATCGACTGGGACGGCGCCGGACGGGGAGACCGCCGTTTCGACCTGGTCACGCTGCGCTTCGGGCTGCACGCACGGGAACAGGCGCCGGGGGTCGTCGGCCGGCTCGACGACATCCTGGACGCGCTGCCCGACGACGTTCTGCGCCCCTGCTGGGCCCACATGAGTCTGCGGATGACCGACTGGGCCATCCGGCACTTCGCACCGGGCGACGTGGAGCACTGGCTTGATCTGGCCGAGCGACGCCTCTGACGGAGGCGGGACGTACGGGCCGAGGTAGGTTCCTGCCGTGGCTTCGAACTGGCGGAACGACCGAATAGGCAGTGCGCTGCGAGGAGAGAACCCGACCGTGCTGCGACGGCTGGGTTCGGGATTCGCGGTGATCGGGGACGTGCAGTTCCTGCCGGGGTACTCGGTACTCCTGACCGGCCGAACCGACGTGCAGCGCCTGTCGGAACTCCCGCGGGCCGAACGGCTGGCCTTCCTCTGTGACATGGACCGGCTCGGCGAGGCCGTCGAGCGGGCCTGCCGCCGCGCCGACCCCGCGTTCCGCAGGGTGAATCTGGAGATCCTCGGCAACACCGACGGTTTTCTGCACGCCCATGTGTGGCCGCGTTACGAGTGGGAACCGGCCGATCTGGTGGGCATGCCCGTCTGGCTGTATCCCCACGACCGGTGGACCGACGAGCGTTACGCGCTCGGCCCGCGGCACGACGCCCTGCGGGCGGGTATCGGTGAGGAGCTGGACAGAGCGCCGGCGATGAGCTGACGGTCCGGCCCCACCAGCAGCCGGAACGACCGCCGCGACATCTGCAGCAGGAGAATCATGGAATCCACCGTCGAGGCGCCCGCGACCCGTCCGACACCCTTGCGGGTTCCGGCCTTCCGGCGGTTCGCGCTCGCCTCTCTCGTCTCGGCGACCGGCTCGGCGATGGCGCCCCTCGCACTCGCCTACGCGGTGATCGGCCAGGGCGGCGGAGCCGGGTCGCTCGGTGTGGTGCTGGCGACCAATTCGGTCCCCACTAGGGGTATCGCCGAGATACGGGGCAAAGGGGCAATGAGTTGATCTTGAAGCCCTGACGGGCATCCGGGCCTACTCGGCGCCGTCGGCGTCCTCGGCGAGGATGCGGTAGACGGTGGCGACCGAGGGCCGCTTGCCCTGGTTCTTGCCCGAGGTGATGACGAGCTTGCGGGCGATCTCGGGAACAGGTACGCCGTTGGCCCGCAGGGATCGTGCGTACGCGGCCATGTCGTCGTCGACGACCTTCGGACGTCCGCCATGCCGGCCGCGTTCACGGGCGGACGCCTGGCCTTCGAGGGACTTCTCCCGGATGTACTCGCGCTCGGACTCGGCCATGCCAGCGAAGAACGCGAACAGGGCGGCGCCGTGCCCGGACGGGTCGTAGACGCCCTGGAGGGGACCGGTGAGGAGTTCGAGCTGGATGTCGTGGTGGCGCAGGTCCTCGGCGATGGCCAGCAGTTCGGCGGCGCCGCGGCCCAGGCGCTTCATCTCGTGCACGGTGAAGATCACCCGTTGGTGCGGGACGGCCTTCTTGATGGTGCGCGCGAAGTCCATCGCTTTGACGAACTCAGGCCGGACCTTGACCCGGGTGCTGATCTTCTCCGAGAAGACCGGATCGCACCCGGCTTCCGCCAAGGCGTCGAGCTGGCTCTGAAGCTCCTGCTGGGCGGTACTGCAACGGGCATACCCCACCCTCGTGGGCTTCGTCGCGGCTTCCGGCGCGGAGGCGTCGATGGCCGGGCCCATCTCCCACGCGCGGCCGGGTCCGCGGTCGGCAGGGGTCTTCACCTCCAGCTCGGCGCGGAGCTGGGGGACGAGCATGAAGCGCGGGGTGTGGTACTTCGGGGCGACCTTGCCGCCGCGGGTGCGGCAGGTGCTTCCGGCGGGCACCTCACATGTCGGACAGTCGAACTGTTCGACGACGGCGGCCGGTTCGGCGAGCTCTGACATGTCGCAAAACCTATCGCGAGGGACATTGCGCGAAAGCTGTTTTGCGAGAGGTTGTGGGAACGAAGATCAGGAGCAAACCGGACACGGTCCGGCGGGGTCTCCGGCCTCTCAGAACTACTCATTTCTGCGAGCGCGAAGCGTGACACCCTTTCAACGGTGGTTGCGTGGCGGCCTGGGCGCTCTCGATCTGGAGTTCGTTCCGCTCCTGGGCCGCCGCGAGATGACCAGCGACGCCAACGGCCTGTCAGAGGTCGCTGCCCCTTCGAGCCTTCGACGAACAGACCGTCGTCGAAGGGTGGATATGTGAGGGGCCCCGGCGGCGCGCCGCCGGGGCCCCTCACTGTCAAGCCAGTCCCCACCGTGATTGGGGTCCGATCCGCCGGCCCCATGGCCGACCACCCCGTCCTGGCTTCTACGGAGCACCGCACGCCAGCACCAACGCCCTGACCGCTCGGGAGGTCGGGGGCTGCTGATCAGCCTTGCTCGCAACGGTCGGGAGCGTGGTCCGCAGGTGACTCGATCTTGCGCAGCCGTGTGAATGGCACAGCGGAGGCGAGCGCGAGAGCAATCGCGCCCACGAGCAAGAGGGCGAGCCAGGCGCCGGACCTGTCGATGACGAGTCCTGCCACGGCGGATGCCAGCGATGCGCCGAGGTTTACGGAGGTGTTGATCCATGTCGACGCTTCCGTCCGGCTGGTGTCCGGAACGATGGTGTCGGCGATGAGGTATCCGGTGATGAGGGACGGGGCGAGGAAGAGGCCGATGAGGGCGAGGCCTGCGGCGAAGAGACCGAGTGTGTCCAGCTGGGACACGAACATCGCAGCAAGCCCCATGCCGACGCACAGGGCGAACAGCCTCTTGCCGATTCCCGACTTGAGGTTCAGTTGCCCATAGAGGAAACCCCCGAGAGCGCTTCCGCCGGCAAAGGCCGCCAGGAGCCAGCCCGAAGCTGCGACAGCATCACGTTGAGCAGCGGTGGCTGGCGCTGCGATCTCCGCGACGCCCAATACACCACCGACGCCCAGCAGGACGACCAATACCCTTGCGAAACCTGGCTGTCGCAGTGGGCGATCACCTTGCGCGCCGCTCCCTCCTGTCCCGCGCAGCGCCCCCGATGACGCACTGGACGTCATCGCTGCAGTGCCGAGGGAAACCGCTGCCGCGGTCACCCAGAGCCCGATGCTGGGAGAACTGGCCACGATGACCGCGGTGATGATGACAGGACCACCGACGAAGAGGAGCTCTTCGCAAACCGCGTCGATACTGAATGCCTTTGTTCGCTGGTCACCGGCTGTTGTGAGCGATGCCCAGACCATTCGCATCGCCGCCCCCAGGGGTGGCGCTGTCAGGCCGACCACCGCACTGAAAACGAGGAACCAGATATCCGCGACACTCTCGGCTCCCGTGATGAGCGCGAGAGCGATGAACCCGGAGGCCTGGCCCGAGGCCATCGTGGTGAGCGCGATCCGTTGACCGAATCGATCGACGGCCCGGGCACGCCAGGGGGCAGCGAGGACGTTGGCGATGCCGAACACCGCTGTTGCGAAACCGGCCTGCGTGTACGAACCCGTGCTGTCCTGGACGGCGAGGAGGAGAGCAAGACCACCCATCGCGAGGGCGGACCGGCCGATCAGGGCGGGGAGGAAGGCGCGAAGAGCGCCAGGAAGGAGAAGTACTGCGAGCACGAAGAAGCTCCGATGATGTGCGACCGACGCTGAACGCGAGGCCGCCAAGAATCTGACGGCTATCGAGGTCCGGAGGGCAGGACAGAGCGCACCCTCAACGGATCAGAACCTGGACGGGAGAGACCCAGGACCGTCAGATGAACATCACGATGAACATCCGGGAAGGTTAACAGGACGCGGCCTCCATGCCGGCTTGGGTAATTCCGCACCGGTGACCTCCCCTACTGCCGAAGGCCGCATCTCTTCCAGGCTGAGCTGCCCAAGACCGGCGACGTGCGGAAGGGTGACCCGCTCAAACCGCGGGAGCGGATCGAACGCGTCCTGGACGACAACCACGCCGCCGACCGGCCGGGAGCTCGGGCGCCTCGTTTATGGCCTCATGATGCCGACCCGCTCGCGGCCGGGTCAGGCGGCTTGGCGGAGACCGGCGGCGGTCAGGTCCTGGTCGCGGAGCTGAGTGAAGTCGACATCGAGCTTCGGGTCGTACGCCTCGGGCTGGATGCCGAGTTCGTGCGTGCTGTACTCGCCGAACCGGTTGATGTGCCCGGTCAGGTACGGCGAGATGTGGGCCAGGTCCTCCGGCTCGATCGTCCAGCCCTCTTCCAGCAGCTGTCGCACGATCTCGGCGATGTCCAGGGCATTGTGAAAAATGACCGCGTTCGTGAGGAGAGCATTGAATTTCATCGCCTTCTCCTGCTCGACCGGGTCGTTGTCCGCGATGACCCCGCGGTTGCCGAAGCCGATCCACTGCGAGAAGCCGTTGAATGCTTCGGTCTTGTTCGTCGCCGCGGTCACCCGTCGGCGAAGCGCCGGATCACAGAGGTACCGCAGTAGCTGGACGGTGCGGATCACGCGGCCAACCTCGCGGAAGGCCGCGTAGGTGGCGTTCTTCTTGGAGCCCGAGCGTAGCCGCTTGAGCAGCGTGGACGAGGAGATCGCCCCCTCCCGTACGGAGACCGCCACCTTCATCAGGTGCCGGAACTGGGACTCGATCAGGTCCCAGTCGATGACGTTCTTCCCGACCTCGCCGAACAGCGCGCCGATGTGCACGTACTCGGTGGTCTTGCTGGGCCGGTAGAAGGTCAGGCCCTTCCAATTCCTGATCCTGGGCATGAGATCGAAGCCCAGCAGGTGCGCGAGCGCGAACACCGGCTGGGACTGGCCCTGGGTGTCCGCGTGCACCGTGGTCGGCTGCACCTCGGAGGAGTTCTTGAGCAGGCCCTCGATGATGTAGACGGCCTCCCACACCCCGCACGGGATGAAGTGCGTGAACAGCGCGACGTAGGTGTCGGAGATGTGGTGGTAGGCGATCCCGCCCGGCTTGCCGTACCGGACCGACGTCTCGGCGAGCAGGTTGTCGAGATAGGTGTCCATGTGGGTGCCGTCGGCCGCCACCGTAGTGCCGTCGCCCCACGCCTGCGAGATGTCCAGGCGAGCATGCGCGTTAACCAGATCGGCGATCGCCTCGTTCAGCAGCACGATCGAGAAGTGCCGGTTCGCCGTGTACGCCAGCTCATGGCCGGAGACTCCGGGGATGTGCCGGGCGGCCTCGTACGGGCCCATGTTGGTGCCCTTGACGAAGGTCGTGATGACGTAGCGGCCGAAGGGATCACCCAGCTTCGGCTCGTTGCCGGACACCGGACCGAAGCGCTGCCACCAATCCACCCAGTACGCGGTCCGTGCCACGATCCCCATGAGCGAGCGTTCCGGCATCCGGGCCTTGATCTCCTGCTCCAAGCGCCTCGCGGAGGGCCGCTGTCCCTCAGAGCGGTGCGGCTTCAGCGACGGGATTCCGGTCTCGGGGTCGATGACCAGGCCCTCGTTGTCCGGGTACCCGGCATCCGCCGCCGCGGCGGCCGCGGTGAGCTTGTCCTCCAGCTGCCGGCGGAAGGGGACCGCGTCGAACGCGGCGGTCTCGCCCTCCTCGCACAGGCCGACCTCGACCAAGTAGGTGCCCAGCTTCTCCTTCACGACCTCCCAGTCCAGCAACTGCCTGGACCAGTCCGCGTACTCCTCCGAGCCGACGACCGCGACATCGCCGGTGCGCAGTTCCTCGGCGAGCGCGGTGAAGACCATCGCCTCGAAGTGCTTGCGCACGAACTGCGCCGCACGGGTCTTGTCGACCACGGCCTTGCGCCAGTTCTGCGTGGCGAAGGAGATGTCCACCTCCTTGCCCTCCTCGTCGAAGGCGGTGATGTACTCGCCGCGGGCGCTCTGGTGCCGCTGGGCGTGCGCGAGCGCATCCAGCACCCGCCGGTCCTCGGACGTCTCGGTGAACTCCAGCTTCTCGGCCAGGTCGAACATCACCGCGCGGTCCCGGCCGATCTGCCCGTACAGCAGCACCTCCCAGAAGTTGCCGTGATGGGCCGAGACCTTCTCGATCTGCTCGTACTGCTGGACGAACCCGCCAAAGCCCTCCACCGCCTTGGTGACGGCGCCGAGCCCGCCAGCCTGCACCACCAGGGCCTTGGCCATCGCCAGGACCGCCGGGGAAACCTTGCCGCCCAGGCGCTGGGCGACCTCGTCCCCCGGTGACTCGTCATCCAGGCCCTCCAGGGCGTGGCGGACCTCGGCGGTCATGGCCGCGGCCTTTTGAACCGCCTGATGGGCGGGGCCGTCGGCGTCGATGTTCTTGAGCACCGTGCGGTAGTTCCCGATCAGTGCCTCAACGATCTCCCGCTCGGCAAGCCGGATCTCCTCCAGCTCCTCCTTGGCCTTCTTGATCTTCGTCGCGACGCGCTTGCAGAACATCGTCGCCAGGTCGTCGCGGACCCGCATCCTCGCCTTGTGAGTCAGACACGCGATCAGCGCGATCTGCTTGATGGGGGCGTAGTCCCGAAGCTCCGAGGCGTCCGCCGCGTCCGCCTCCCCGGCGAAGTCGGTGATCTTCCCCGTGGCGACCGACTCCATCCACACCGACGTGTCGCCGAGCTCGTCGACCCACTCCAGGCGCTTGGCCAGGCTCTTGAAGTGCGACCAGGTCGGCCCCTTGGCGGGCTTCTTCAACCGGTTGAACAATGTGGTGCCGTCGCTGTCGCGCTCCTGAAGCAGCCGCAGCAGCCCGGCCCGCTGAACGGGAGTCATGCGGTCGTGGATGCCCTCGCGGATCGAGACGTTCACCTCGGTGCGGATCTCCGAGGCCATCTTGTCGAAGGTGGAGAACCCCGGCAGCTCCAGCCCGGCCTCCACCACCTTCTCCAACGCGATGTTGATGAGATCCGCGGGCCGGTTCTTCGCCGCGGCCTCCTTGCGGATCGACCGCTCGGCGATCCGCCGGGCCTCGCCCTGGTCGTACTTCACGCCGAACTTCTTGCGGACCAGGCCCCGGTGGTGCTTGGCGGTCCGCTCCGCCCGGTACAGCGGCAGCGTGCCCTCCGGCAGCTCCACCTGGCGCCGTACGAACTCCACCACCTGCTCCGGCACGTCCTCCAGCGCGGGGAAGCATCCCATGCGCTGGCACGACTTCAGCATCAGCAGCAGGGCCAGCAGATGTTCGTCTCCATCCGTGGCATCGGCCGCCCACTGAAGCTCATCGCGAGTTGGCGAGAAGAACAGATACAGCTCATGCGCGGTGATCAGCCGCTTGAACCGCGGGTACGCGGTCCGCTCGATCGAGGTCACAATCCCGCCCCGGCCCAGACGACAACAACATCACAACCAACGACACCGAGCCGAACGGGTGACGGGACGGGCGCTCTCAGGGATTCAAGATCAACTCATTGCCCCTTTGACCCGTATCTCGGCGATACCCGCACCATCGTCTTCACCGTCGCGGGCGGGGTGCTCGCGGATCGTCTGTCCCGCAGCCGGATCCTGTTCCTGAGCAACCTGCTGGCCGCGGCCGCGCAGGGCGTGCTCGCGACGCTCGTGGCCACCGGACATGCCACAACGGCTTCGATCGCCGGGTGCGGTTTCGTCTCGGGGATCGCCACGGCCTTCACGGCTCCGGCCGCGACGGGCGTCGTGGCGCAGATCGTCGCGGCCGAGCATCTCCAACGGGCCAACGCGCTGCTCCGGCTTCCGAGCAATGCCGTCAAGGTGCTCGGCCCTGTTGCCGGAGGGGTGATCGTCGCGGTCGGCGGGCCGGCCTGGGCCCTGTCCTGGGACGCGCTCAGCTTTCTCGTCGCGGCGCTGCTCCTGCTCGGTCTGCGGCTGAGCGCACCGGTCACGACGAGCAGCGCCCTGGCCGATCTGCGGGCGGGGTGGTCCGGGTTCCGGTCGCGTACCTGGCTGTGGACGTACACCGCCGCGGGAACGGTGGTGGTCGCCGCGTGGCTGGCCGGGTTTCAGCTGCTCGGTCCGGTGGTCGCGGCCGAGCGCTACTCGGGGGCACGTTCCTGGGGGCTCGTCCAGGGCGCGTTCGCTTTCGGCCTGTTGGCGGGAACGGTGGTGTGCCTGCGCTGGAAGCCGTACCGGCTGCTGGCCGTCGCCGTGGTCACCGGCGCCGGGCTCTGTCTGCCGCCGGCCGCGCTGGGCCTTGGCCTGCCCCTGCCGTGGGTGCTGCTCGGCGCCGTAATCGCGGGCATCGGGCTGGACATCACCATCGTGGCGTGGAACACGGCTCTCCAACAGCATGTGCCGCAGGAGGAGATGGGCCGGATGAGCTCATTCAACGGTGTCGGGGAGCGTCTCGCCATCCCGCTCGGCTACCTGATCACCGCGCTCGCCGTGCACGCCTGGGCCGACCGGACCGTACTGCTGGTCTGCGCCGCTGTCATCGTGGCGGCCACACTCCTCAACCTCTGTGTCAGGGACGTGTACCGCGTCAATCGCCGCTGACCACGATCCGGGCGGCGCCCGGCACGGGTCCACCGGTGAATGGACCCGTGCCACGAGCCGCCCGTGAAGTCGCTCGTGCGCGGGGGTCAGTAGGAGTGGTCGGCGGTGACGTCGGCCGAGAGGTGGAGTGTTCGTTCCGCCGTCGTCGTGCGCAGGGCGAGGAGGGTCTGGGCGAGCGCGTCGACGGTGACCAGGTGGGCGATGCGGCTGGCCGTGGTCTCCAGGCCGAAGACCAGGTCCTGTCCCCCGGCGACCAGTGTGTGCGTACTGGTCTCGCTCAGCGGTGACTGGGCATAGCTGGTCAGGCCGATGACCTCGGCTCCGGCCAGGCGGGCGCGGCGGGCGGTGTCGACCGTACTGCGGGTGGCTCCGGTGTGGCTGATGGCCAGGCAGACGGCGCCCGGCGGGAGTTGGGCGGCGGAGAGCTGAGCGGTGAGGGCGTCGGCGGGGGCGTCGACGACACAGCCGAGGGCACGCAGCCGGTACGCGGCGTCGGCGGCCACGGCGGCGGAGAGGCCGGCCGCGGCGACCACGACGCGGGGGGCCGCGTCCAGTGCGGCGGCGGCGGCGCGGAGCCCGGTGGCGGTGAGGGTGGTGGCCAGGTCGTCGAGGGCCTCGCGGGAGGCGTGCAGCGTGTCGGCCAGCGCACGGGCCGCCGGGTCGTCGCCGGGGTCGAGGGCCGGTGCGCCGCTCCCCGGGCCCTGGCGTGCTGCCGCGATCTTCAGTTCCTGATAGCCGCGGAAGCCGAGGCGCTGGCAGGCACGGACGACCGACGACGGAGCCGTACCGGCCAGGGCCGCGACGTCACTGACGCTGAGCCGGACCAGGTCGGCCCCCTGGTCGAGGATCACCTGCGCGACGCGCGCCTCGGTCTCCCGGAGCTCCGGCAGCCTGGCCCTCACGTGGGCACCGAGCCGGTACCCGTCACTGGAATTCTGTTCCATGTGATTAGAGTAGCGCGGAATTTCGTTCCAGATACTCTGTTGTCGCAGGGAGCCCCGCCATGCCCTCGTTCCTTCCCCCTGGCTCAGCCGTGCCTGCGGCCGTGCTCTGTGCCGCCGTTCTCCATGCGCTGTGGAACGCGATGGCTCACCGCATCCCCGACAAACTCGTGGGCTTCACCCTCATCAACCTCGCGTACACCGGCTGCGCGGCGGTCATGGTCTGCCTCGTTCCGCTGCCCGAGGCCGGGGCCTGGCCGTTCATCCTGGTCTCCGCCGCACTGGAAGTGCTCTCCCAGCTCTTCCTGCTGCGGGCCTACCAGCTGGGCGACTTCGGCCAGATGTACCCCATCGCCCGCGGCACCGCGCCACTGCTGGTGGCCGTCGCCTCCGTGACGTTGCTGGGCCGGCCAATCGCCGCCGCCGAAATGGTGGGCGTACTGGTCATCTCGACCGGACTGGCCGGGCTGGCCTTCGCGGACGGGTGGCCCGGGCGCGCACAGCTGCCCGCGCTCGCCGCGGCGGTGGCCACCGGCGCGGTCATCGCGGCCTACACCGTCGTCGACGGCACGGGGGTGCACCACTCCGGGACCGTCATCGGCTACATCGCCTGGCTCTTCCTCTGCCAGGGCCCCGTTCTGCCTCTGCTGGCGCTCGCCCGGCGGGGCCGTCCGCTGCTCGCGCAGCTGAAGCCGGTCCGCGGGGTCGGCCTGACCGGCGGCGTCATCTCACTGACCGCCTACGGCCTGGTCATCTGGGCGCAGGCCCACGGCGACCTCGCGACCATCGCGGCCCTGCGCGAGACCAGCATCCTCATCGCGGCGCTGATCGCCACGCTCCTGTTCCGCGAACGGTTCGGGCGGCTGCGCCTCACCGCCGGCGCGGCCGTCCTCGCCGGCATCGTCGTACTCGAACTCGCCCATCCCTGAACCGCCGGACCCGCCCCGGCTACACCGTCCGGCCCGCGACCTGCCGTTCCGGTCCGCCCGGTGCCGGGATGGCGGCGGCCGCACCGACCGGCGCCGGGGCCGTCGACTCCCGTACGACCAGCCTCGGCCGGATGAGCAGTGACCGTCCCGCCGCCGGGGCCGAGTCGATCCGGGCCCGCAGCTGCTGGAAGGTCTCCGCGGCCATCTCCGGCAGCGGCTGGCGGACCGTGGTGAGCGGCGGTTCGAAGAGGTCGGCGAGGAGGATGTCGTCGAAGCCGACCACGGAGACGTCCTGGCCGGCGCTGCGCCCGGCGTCCTTGGCCCCCCGGCAGATCCCGATCGCGCACATGTCGTTGATGGCGACGAACGCGGTGGGCGGGCGGGGGCCGCCGAGGAGCTCCCGGGCGGCGTTGCGCCCCAGTTCGGCCGCGTCCTTGTCACCGAACTCGGTGGCGTCGGCGCCCGGCCAGACGATCGCGTCGGCCGGGTCGAGACCGGCCGCCTCCAGGGCGGCCCGGAAGCCGCGCAACCGTTCGCGGCGGTTGACGCTGTTGACCGAGCCGGAGACGAACGCCAGCCGGCGGTGTCCGAGTTCGATCAGATGACGGGTGGCGATCTCGGCGCCCATCGCGTTGTCGACACTGATGGAGGCCAGCGACGGCGGATCCCCCGCCTGCGCGGTGCGGTCGAAGGCGACCATCTTCAGCCCTCGGCTCAGCAGTGGTGTCATGTGGTCGAGCGAGGGCAGCGAGGAGCAGAGCACCACTCCGCTCACCCCGTCCGCGAGCAGTTCCTCGCCGTACTTGAGCTCGCGGGCCGCGTCGCGCTCACTGTTGCAGAGCAGTACGTGGTAACCCTCGGCGAGCGCGATGGCCTCCAGCTCCCGGGCGAGCGCCCCCCAGAAGGGGTTGGCCACCGACGGCACGATGAGGCCGATGACCTTGATCCGGCCGGTGCGCAGCATCCGGGCGGCTCGGTTGGGCCGGTAGCTGAGCTGCTCGATCACCTGCTCCACGCGAGCCAGCGTGGCCGCCTGCATACGGTCCGTCCGCCCGTTCAGGACGTTGGAGACCGTGCTCGCGGAGACCCCCGCAGCCTCCGCGACCTGATGGATCGTTACCCCGCTCATGCCACCTCCGGTTCGGAACTCGCTAGACCATACCAGTGTATCGATTTACTGAACTTCGTTTACCGGTACACCCGTTAACATCCCTGAAAATTCATGTGCATCAGCTGTTGACGTCGCTCTCACGGCGTTCCTAGCATCAGTGCATCGATTTACCAGCACTTCCCAGCCATGGCTGGGTCTCATCGCTGGATCGATCCACAGCCTCCACCTCAAAAGGGGTGTTCCATGCAACTCAAAAGACGGTCGCTGCTTGCCGCCATCGGCGCCGGTACCGCTGCCGCCGCGCTCAGCGGGTGCGGAACCGGCACTTCGGCGGCAGGCTCCGCCGACGGTCCCGCCGAAGGTGAGATCACTCTGCTCACCCCGATCTACGAAGGTGCCGACGGCAAGACGCTGTTGGAGAAGGAGATACTCGGCGGCTTCCGGAAGAAGTACCCGGACGTCAAGGTGAACGTGGACTACACCACGTACGACCAGCTCAACGAGAAGATCACCACGGGGCTCGCGGGCGGTCTGCTGCCCGACGTGCTGATGATGGGCGTGGGCTGGATCCCGCCGTTCGCCGCGAAGAAGGCGATCGCGGAGCTGCCCGAGAAGTTCGCCACCGCGCACGACTACGAGAAGCGGGTGCTTGAGCCGTCACGGTACGACGGCAAGCTGTACGCGCTGCCGGTCGTGCTCGACACCCGCATCGTCGTCTACCGCAAGGACCACTTCGCCGAGGCCGGCATCAAGAAGACCCCGGCGAACTGGGCCGAACTGCGCGCCGTGGCCAAGCAGCTGACCAAGAACGGCCGGATCGGGTTCGACCCGTTCTCCATCAATCTGCGCCAGTGCTGGGAGACCTTCCTCTTCGCCAACGGTGGCCAGCTGTTCAGCGAGGACGGCAAGAAGGTGCTGTTCACCGACGCCCGCGGGGTCGAGGCGCTGCAGTTCTTCAAGGACCTGATCAAGGACGGCTCCGCCGACTACGCCAAGAAGACGGACGCCGGCGCCCCGACCAACGTACAGACCGGCAAGGCGTCGATGATGATGACGACCAGTGCCCTGTGGACCCAGGTCGGGGAACAGACGCCGGACCTGATCAAGAACGACAAGCTCGGCGCGTTCGTCCTCGCCAACCGCAAGCCCGCGATGCTCCAGGGCGGCACGCTCGTCACCCAGTCCGCCACTTCCAAGCACCCGGCAGCGGCCCGTGCGCTCGTCGAGTACCTCGCGACGCCCGAGTCCATCCTCGGTGCGGCCAAGCAGCGCGGTTCGGTGCCCGGTCTGAAGGATCTCAGCGACACCTCGTACGTGAAGGAGAACAAGTTCGTCGATCTCTCCCTGCAGAGCATGGGCGACGCGTGCTCGGAGGGCGGCACCGCCGCCTGGATGGAGATCCGCGAGAAGATCAAGCCCACACTGGAGCCCGCGATCGTGGGCAACCAGTCGGCGAAGGACGCCATCGCGGAACTCGGCCGGCTCGCCGAGGCCGCGATCGGCCGGATGTAAGGACCCGTCACTGTGGGAGCTACATCCGTATTGAAGGCGCGCCCCGCGCCGCCCTCCGCCCCGGCCGGGCGCACGGTCACGAAGAAGCGCTCCGGCCGGGCCCCGACGGGGCCGGGGCGCCGCAGGCAGCGCGCCGGCATGCTGATGGTGGCGCCCGCGCTGCTGCATGCCTCGCTCTGGATCGGCCTGCCGGTCGTCGCATCGGTGGTCCTGGCCTTCACGAAATACGACGTGCTGACGGCGCCGCAGTTCGTGGGTCTGGACAACTTCCGCGACATGCTGGACGACGCGGTGTTCCGCAAGTCCATCGTCAACACCGTCATCTACACCTTCTTCACCGTCCCGTTCGGCATGGCGCTGGGGCTGCTCGTGGCCCTGGCACTTCACACCGGGCTGAAGGCGCGGGGCATTTTCCGTACCGCGGTCTTCATTCCCCAGGTGACGGCCACCGTCGCGATCGCGCTGGTCTGGCTGTGGATCTACAACCCCGGCAACGGGCTGCTGAACACACTCCTGTCCTTCCTCGGGATCGACGGCCCGGCCTGGCTCTCGTCGACCTCATGGGCGATGCCGTCGGTGATTCTGGTCGGCATCTGGCAGGGCATCGGCATGAAGATGCTCATCTACTTGGCCGCGCTGCAGTCCCTGCCGAAGGAACTGTACGAGGCGGCTTCGGTGGACGGCGCGTCCAAGGTGCGCCAGTTCTTCTCGATCACTCTGCCGCTGCTGAAACCCGCGACGTTCTTCGTCCTCATCACGTCGATGATCAGCGCGTTCCAGTCCTTCGACCAGATCTACATCCTGACCGACGGCGGCCCGGGCAACAGCACCACGATGATGACGTTCGAGATCTACAAGTCCGCCTTCCGGGAGTTCCGCGTGGGCTACGCCTCCGCGCAGTCACTGGTGCTGTTCGTGCTGCTGATGGGCTTCACCCTGGTCAACCGGCGGATCATGGGAGGCACCCGTGGCAACAACTGAGCTGCACGCGCCGGGGGCCACGAGCAAGTCCCGGCCGGTGAAGAACGGCAAGCCGCTCACCGCCGGCCGGGTCGCGCTCTATGTGACCCTCACCGTCGTCTCGCTGCTGATGGTGGTGCCGTTCGTCTGGATGGTGCTCACCTCGCTCAAGACCCCGGTGGAGATCGCCTCCCAGGACGCCGGACTGCTGCCGGAACACTGGGAGTTCGGGAACTACGTCGACGCACTGAAGGCGGCGCCGTTCGCGACGTACGCGCGCAACAGCTTCATCATCGCCTTCAGTCACACCCTCATCAACGTGGTCGTGGCGTCGATGGCCGGGTACTCGCTGGCCCGGATCAAGTTCCGGGGCAGCGAGGTCATCTTCTACCTCTTCATCGCCGCGCTGATGATCCCCACCTACACCAAGGTGCTGCCGGAGTTCCTGATCGTCCGCTTCATGCCGCTGGCCGGCGGGAACGACGTCTTCGGCCAGGGCGGCAGCGGCTGGCTGGACTCCTGGTGGGCGCTGATCGTTCCCGGCGCCGTCACCCCCTTCGCGGTCTTCCTCTTCCGCCAGTTCTATCTGGACCTTCCGGTGGAGCTGGAGGAAGCGGCCAGGCTCGACGGTCTGGGCGAGTTCCGGATCTACGCCCGGATCATGACGCCGCAGGTCAAACCCGCGATCACCACCGTGGCGCTGCTGACCTTCGAGTCGTCGTGGAACAACTTCCTCTGGCCACTGCTGGTGACCCGCACGGACAGCCTGCGGGTGATCCAGGTGGGACTCTCCGTCTTCAAGACGGAGAACGGCCCCCAGTGGCACTTCCTGATGGCCGGCACCACGCTGGCCACCCTGCCCATGGTCATTCTCTTCCTCATCGGCCAGCGCTACTTCGTGCAGGGCTTCGCGACCGCCGGTCTCAAGTGACCGGCTCCGGTCACCGGTGACCGGCTCGGGCCCCAACGGTCTTTCCTCGAAAGGTACTTACTCCATGTCTGCTGATCTCAACGGCTCCCGCGCACTGGTGACAGGGGCGGGCCACGGCATCGGCCGCGCCATCGCCGTCGCGCTCGCAGAGGCCGGCGCGGACGTCGCCGTCCACTACAACTCCTCCGCCGACGAGGCCGCGAAGACGGTCTCCGCGATCGAGGCGCTGGGCCGCCGGGCCAAGGCCTTCAAGGCCGATGTCACGGTGACCGCCGACGTGGACCGGCTCGTCGAGGAGGCGACCGGCTTCCTCGGCGGCCTGGACGTCCTGGTCTGCAACGCGGGCCATCTGATCGGCCGGGCCACCATCGCCGAGATGTCCGACGACCACTTCGACCAGGTCATCTCCACCAATCTGACGTCCACGTTCCGCACCGTGCGCGCCGCCGTCCCCCACCTGAAGGAGTCGTCGGCCGGCCGCATCATCACGATGTCCTCGCTGGCCGCCCACAACGGCGGTGGCCCCGGCTCAGTGGCCTACGCGGCGGCCAAGGCCGGTGTGCGCGGCTTCACCAAGGGCCTGGCCAAGGAGCTCGGGGGCACCGGCATCACGGTCAACGCCGTCGCGCCCGGCTTCATCAAGGGCACCGCCTTCCACGACACGTTCACCGCCCCCGAGGCGCAGCAGGCCATGGAGGCGGGCATCCCGGTCGGCCGGGCCGGCACCCCCGAGGACGTCGGCGCCGCGGTCGTCCACCTGGCCCTGCCGTCGTCCGGCTTCCTCACCGCCACCACGGTGGACATCGACGGTGGCGTGTGGCCGCGTTGAGGCGGATCGCCCGGGAGCGGGGCGGCTGGTGGCACGCGTACGTCTGCCCGGCGCACGGCGTGGAGCTCGACCACGGTGACCTGCTCTCCGGGGTGTTCCCCGAGGGCGGTGCGCGCTGCGCGTACGGCTGCCGGGTGGACGACGAGGCGGTGCGCGGCGCCTGGCTGGTGCTCTCGCACCAGGCGTGGGCGCGGCACCTGCGGGTGCTCGCCCACCGCAAGGAGCGCGCGGAGTCGGTGTCGCGACTGGTGGAGTACGCGGGGCTGTACGCCTCGCTGGCCACCGAGCGGCACGGCGAGGCCCAGTCCTGGATGCTGCGCGGCCGGCTCTTCCACCAGGCGCTGACCGACGCCATCTGGGCGGTGAACGTCGGGCACGCCGTGATCACGCTCGCCGAGCAGTCGACCGAGGACCTGGCGCCGGTGCTGCCGCTGCTGGACGCGCTGGAGCAGGCAGCTCTCGACGCCCGGGACGTGCTCACCGGTCAGGGCCAACTCGCCTCCAACTACACCGCGTGGCTCAACGCGGCCGGTGTGGCGGCGAGCCGGGGTGGTGCGGCGGCCCGTGGCCAGGAGTGGGACGGCGCCGGGCGGTGGCTGGAGGGCGAGCACGGGCTGTACGCGCATCTGCGCGTCGCGGTCGCCGACGACGGCTGGGAGTGGGAAGGCAGCACCTATTACCACGGGTTCGTGCTGCGGGCGGCGCTGCTGGCGCTGCGGGGCACCGACCCCGCCGCCGTGCCGTCCGACGTGGTGGATGTGCTGGCCGGGATGACGGATGTGCTGGCGGCGATCGCCACGCCGGGCGGCATCCTGCCGGCGCTGCACGACGGCCCGTATCTGCGCCGCCCGCTCGCCCTGGAATGGCTCGAACTCGCGGCCCTGGCTCAGCAGTTGGTGCCATCTCCGGCACTGGAAGCGGTGGCCGGGCGGGCCCGTGCCGAGCTCGGCGCGCAGGACGACGGGCTCGACCGCGAGCTGGCCGGCTGGTTCGCCGGACCGCCGCTGCCGCAGCGGCCGGCACCCGGTCCGGTGACGGTGTTCCCGACCGCCGGATACGCGGTGCTGCACCACGCGGGCGTGCACGCGCTGCTGGACTTCGGTCCGCACGGCGGCTCGCACGGCCATCGGGACAAGCTGTCGCTCTATCTGTACGGGGAGACCACCCCGTGGCAGCCCGACCCGGGCCAAGTGCCTTACGCTCACGCCGAGTTCCGGGATCTGTACGCGTCCACGGAGGCCCACCCGGCGTTCCGGGTGGACGGCGCGGAACAGGCCGAGTGCACCGGGCGGCTGCTCGGCGCGGACGGTTCGTCCGTCACCTCCGAGGTGACGACCGCCTACGAGGGTGTGCGCGCGGTGCGGCGGGTGGTGCTCGGTGACAGCTATCTGGTCGATCTGCTGACGGTGCGGGCCGAGGAGGAGCGGCGCCTCACCGCGCAGCTTCGCCCCGGTGTGGCGCTGGACGTCCAGCTCCAGGCCTCGGGCGAGGTCCGCACCACCTGGTACGGGGACGAGACCCTGCACGGCTGGCACACCCACACCCCCGGCGCGGCCGTGCGTCCGGTCTCCCGGCCGGGCCCCGGTCCGGCCGACGACCCGCAGCGGGTGCGCACCCGGGTCGACTTCACCGCCCAGTCGGACCTGGTCACCTTCGCCTCGGTGTACCAGGCGGCGTCGGCCGGCCCCGCCGTGGCCGACGTGACGCTGGACGGTGACGGGGTACTGACGGTCGCGCTGACCGACGGCAGCGCCGCACGGTTCCGGACGGAGGACTGACCCTTGTTGCTCTCGGCGACCCCGCCGCCCGGTCCGCGCCCCGCGCAGCAGGCGCGGCTGTACGAGGAGGCGGCCCGCCACCGCGGGCTGACCCCGCCCCGTACGCACCCCCTGGCCAGCATCACCTGGCTCGGCCCGGCCGCCTCCAACCCGGCGCTGGCCCACCGGGTGAGCGGCGACCCGGTCCATCTGGCGGAGAGCCGGCGCTGGATCGAGGCCGCGGTGCGGCTGCCGCACTGGGGCAAGGCCCATATGCCGGACCACGATCTGGACGCCGGCTGGCTGCTGCACCATCTCTCGCTCGCCTACCGGTGGATCGGCGACGATCTGCCGGAGGGCGTGCGGGCACTGCTGCGGTACAAGCTGCTGCTCCAGGGGCGGCGGATGTACGAGTTCGCGGTGGCGAGCGAGGGCCGCTGGTGGTCGTCCTCGTACTGGCAGAACCACAACTGGATCTGTTACGCGGGTCTGGCGACGGCCGGTTATGTGCTGGGCAAGGAGGAGTGGACCGAGCGCGCCAAGGAGAATCTCGGCACGGTCCTCGATCTGATGCCGGACGACGGTTCGCACGCCGAGGGGGTCGTCTACTGGCGTTACGGAGTGCCGTTCCTCGCCATCCACCTGGATCTCCTCCAGGAGGCGGAGGGCATCGACTGGTGGGGGCGGGGCGGCTTCCTCACGAACACCTTCCACTACCGGCTGCACCAGTTGGCCCCCGGCTTCGCGTTCAACGTCGACCACGGCGACTGCCACGACCGGCGCAGCGGACACAGTGCCGGCCTGTACTACCGGCTCGCGGCGCAGTACGGGATTCCCCAGGCACAGTGGCTGGGTGATCTCGCCTCGGGTGAACTGCTGTGGCAGGAGGCGGCGGAGAGCGGGGTACGGCCGGGGATCCTGCCGGAGGCGTATCTCGAATACCTCTGGTACGACCCGTCCGTGTCCGGCGCCCGGCCCACCGGGACACGGGCGTTCTTCCCGGATCTCGGGTTGCTCGCGGCCCGGACCGGGTGGGACGACGACGCCACGCTGGTCTCGTTCAAGGCGAGCCCCGGCGGTGGTCACAAGGCGTGGGAGACCTCGGCGAAGCACCGGGCGGAGCTGGGCTGGGAGACTCTCAACCAGGGCCACCACCACCCCGATTCGGGCTCGTTCGTGCTGGTGTCGCAGGGTGCGTTCCTCGCGGTCGACGAGGGTTACAGCAACCGCAAGCGGGCGGCACATCACAATCTGCTGCTGGTGGACGGCCGGGGGTACGCGGACGAGGACCGCTACCACGTCTACAAGGACATCCCGTACGAGCGGCAGGCCCGGCAGCGCGATGTGCTCGCCGGTCCCGACTGCGGGTGGGCGCACGCCACGGCGGAGATCGCCGCGATGTACGACCCGGACCTGGGCGTGCGGCGGCTGGACCGGACGCTGGTGTTCACCCCGGCGGGGCGGCTCGTGCTGCTGGACCTCGCCGAGGCGGACACGGAGCGGGAGTGGACGTTCCTGCTCCAGACCGACCGGCCCACCGAGCCGGGGCCGGACGGCGGCCGGCTGATCCGGTCCGGGGCGGCCTGTGCCCTGGTGCGGCAGTTCGCGCCGCAGGATGCCTCGGTCGTCTCCGAGGCCACCGAGGTGGAGGCCAATCCGACGTCCAGCACGCCGGAGCTGCGGCTCACCCGCACACTGCACACCCTGAGCGCGACGACCGGGCGCTCGACGGACGCCCTCTTCCTCACCTCGATCGTCCCGGGCTCGGTACCGGCCCCCGCCGAGCGGGTGTTGTGCGCGCGGGGCCAGGGCGTCACCTTCGGCGAGGAAACCGTGCTCCTCTCCCCCGTGGCCCGCCGGATCCGTACCGCCTCGGTGTCGGCGGACGCGGCGGCGGTGCTGCTCGGGGCCGAAGGCTCGGCCCCGTACGTGGTGGCGGCCACCCGGCTGGAGCTGGACGGCCGCGTGCTGCTCGATGTCCCGGAGCCGTACACAGGAAAGGTCGGCTGATCACCATGCAGGCAACCCTCTCGTCCGGCTGGCCGACGCTGCTGCGGCGGCTGGAGTTCGTGGCCTACCCGGCGGCCGCCGGGGCCGCCTTCACCGTGCTGTCGCTCGGTGTCGTGACCTGGCTTCCCGCGCTCGCCGCGATGGGGCACGCCCTCCAGCGGTGGCGGGCGGAGGGTGACAGCCGCTGCTTCACCAACACCTTCGCCGCCTTCCCGCAGTACTGGCGGTCCCTGTGGCGCCACTCCCTGGCGTCCACCGCCGCAGCCGTCGTGCTGGCCGCCAACATCGTCCATCTGCTGGGCCGTCCGGAGCCGTGGACGTTCGTGCTGCTCGCCGCTCAGGTGGGCATCGCGGCCGCCCTCGCCATCCACCATGTGGCGCTCGCGGCCGAGGCGGGCCGCTCGCCGCGCGGAACGGTCCGCAGCTGGTCGCGCGGTGCGCTGGCCCTCGGCTTCGGGTCGGCGGCCCGTGGCACCGCTCTGCTCGGCGCGGTGATCTCCGCCGTGCTGATCTCCCTCGTCGTACCGCTGGGGCCCCTGCTCCTCGGCCCCAGCATCCCCGTACTGCTCGCTCTGTCCTTCGCAGACCCCAGGAGGCACACCCCATGAGCCGTGTACTGCGCACCATCCTCGTCGCCGCGCTCGCCGCCGGCGCGCCGCTCGCCTTCCCGCCGCCGTCCGTCGCCGCCGAGGCCGCCACCGCGTACTACGTGTCGCCGTCCGGCAGCGACTCCAACGCCGGTACGTCGGCGAGCGCCCCGCTCGCCACGATCCAGAAGGCGGTCGATCTGGCGCCGACGGGCGCGGTGGTCAATCTCGCCGCCGGTACGTACAAACAGGACGTCGTGACCAAGCGCGCCGGTGTCACCATCACCGGCCCGGCGAACGCCGTGGTGAAGGGGGCCGGCGACGCCCGGATCATCCAGGTGCAGCACGACTCGACAACGCTCAGCGGCTTCACCGTGGACGGGCTGCACGGGTCGTCCACCGATGTGTCGGGTTACCGCCTCAAGCTCATATATGTCATGAGCACGACTCCGGGCAACGGGGTGGGCGGTCTGCGCATCACCGGGATGACGCTGAAGAACGCCGCCGACGAGTGCCTCCGGGTGCGCTACCTGGTGACCGGCGCGGACATCTCCGACAACACGATCACCAACTGCGGGGTCAACGACTTCAAGTTCGGCGGCGGCGGCAAGAACGGCGAGGGCATCTACCTCGGCACCGCCCCGGAGCAGCAGGGGGCGAACGGCGCCCCGGACGCGGCCCCCGACATCAGCAAGAACAACCGCATCCATCACAACACCATCGCCACCCAGGGCAACGAGTGCGTGGACGTGAAGGAGAACTCGACCAACAACTACGTCGAGTACAACGACTGCAGCGGCCAGAAGGACTCCAGCTCCGGCGGCCTGGACGCGCGCGGCAGCGGCAACATCTTCCGTTACAACACCATTCACGACAACGTCGGTTCGGGCATCCGGCTCGGCGGTGACACCGCGACCGACGGCGTGAACACCAGTATTTACGGCAACACCATCACCGGTAACGCGGGCGGCGGCATCAAGTTCATGCGCACCCCGCAAGGTCCGGTGTGCACCAACACCATGAGCGGCAACACCGGTGGCGACGCGGTCGGCACCTACGGCGGCGAGTACGACCCGACGGGTGCGTGCCCCCAGTGACCGGGCGGGGACCCGCGAGACGCGGGGTACTGACGGCGGCGGCCTCTCTGGCCGCGGTCGCGGCCACGGCGCCCGGGGCCCAGGCGGCCGAGCGGTCGGGCGGCGGCGCGGGCCGGTCGCGCTGGACGACGTCCTGGGCGACCGCGCAGACCGCGCCCACCGCCACGGACACGGTGGCGAGCGCCGGCCTGACCGACGGCACCTGCGTTTCCCACGTACGGCTCTCCGCGGGCGGGAACGTCCGGCTGCGCTACGGGCACGCCTTCGGCACGGTCCCGGTCCTCGTCGGCCCGGTGACGGCGGGCGGCCTGCCCGTGACGTTCGGCGGGCAGCGGCAGGCGTGGCTCGCCGCGGGCTCCTCGCTGACCAGCGACGCGGTCGCCGGACTGCGGGTCCCCGAGGCCGCGCGGCTGACGGTGGAGACCAAGCTCCCCGGCCCCACCGGTCCGCTCTCCTTCCACCGCAACACCCATGCCTCGCACTCCGTCGACGGCGAGCGCACCACATCGGTGTTCCTGCTGACGGGCGTCGAGGTGACGGGCGCGCACGGGCCCGTGATCGCGGTGCTCGGCGACTCCATCACGGAGGGTGTCGGCACACCCGACGACGCCGACCTGCGCTGGCCCGACCAGTTGGCCCGGCGTCTCCCCGGCTCGGCCGTCGCCAATCTCGGCATCAGCGGCAACCGGCTGCTGCTGGACGACGCCAGGTTCGGGCCGGGCGGACAGGCGCGCTTCGACCGCGATGTGCTGTCGCTGCCCGGACTGCGCACCGTCCTCGTCCATCTCGGTGTCAACGACCTCCAGCAGCCGCCGAGCCAGACCGACCCGGCGCTCGTCCTGGCCGGGTACCGGCAACTGGTACTGCGCGCCCGCAACGCCGGGCTGCGGACGGTCGGCGCGACCATCGCCCCGTTCGGCGGCTGGACCCGCTGGACGCCGGAGCTCGAAGCGGTGCGGCAGCGGATCAACGCGGCGGTGCGCACCGGCCGGGTCTTCGACGCCGTCGTCGACTTCGACGCGGCACTGCGCGACGCGGAGAACCCGGCACGGCTGCTGCCCGCGTACGACAGCGGGGACGGACTCCACCCCAACCCTTCCGGTCACGCCGCGCTGGCAGCGGCCGTCGACCGCCGAAATCTCCTGTGAGGGCCGCATGACGAACCCAGGCACCACTCCAGGCACCACCCGGCGCACCGTTCTCGCCGGGGCGGCGGCTCTCGGCGCGGCCGCCGCGCTTCCGCTGGCGCTCACCGCCGCCACGGGCACCGCGCACGCGACGTCCCCGGCAGCCGTCACCGACGACCCCGCCGCCCTGCGCACCCGCTGGCACACCCTGCTCACCGGTGGCCCCGGACTCGACCTGACGGACCCGCAGATCGCCGCGGCCGTGGCCCGGATCGGCAAGGCCGCGACCACCTCGGTCAAGGGTCTCGACCCGGCCCGGACCGACGGGCTGTTCCCCGATCTGACCAGCACCACGCTCTCCAACCATGTGACGACGTCGTTCAAGCGGCTCGCCACGGTCGCGACCGCGTGGGCCGTCCCCGGCACCCCGCAGTACGGCGACACCGCGCTGCGCGATCTGCTGCTGGCCGGCCTCGACTGGATGCTGACCAACCGCTACGGCGCCGACCACACCCGGTTCGACAACGACTGGGACTGGGAGATCGGCTCCGCGCTCGCCCTCAACGACACTGCCGTGCTGCTGTACGACGTGCTGGGCACGGAGCGGCTGGGCCGGATCACCGCGGCCGTGCGGCACTACACACCCGACCCGAACCTCTGGCGGGCCGACCGGCAGATCGCCACCGGCGCCAACCGGGTCTGGATCTCCACCGTGGTCGCCGTCAACGCGGTGCTCACCGGGACCGGCGGCGATCTGGCCCGGGTCCGTGACGCTCTTTCGGACGTCGAGGGTTCGGGCGCCAACAGCGTCCTGGCCTTCAACGACGCGAGCGCCGCGGCGGAGGGCACCGGCGAGGGCTTCTACTCCGACGGTTCGTTCCTCCAGCACTACAAGCACCCGTACAACGGCGGGTACGGCAAGGAGCTGCTGAACAACCTGTCCCGGCTGCTGAACCTCCTCGCCGGGACCGAGTGGGCGGTCACCGACCCCGACCTCGACAACATCCGCGGCTGGGTCGACGACGGCTTCGACCCGCTGCTGGTGCGCGGCGACGTGATGGCCTCGGTGTGCGGGCGCGAGATCGCCCGGCCCAGCAAGCAGGGCCATGTGTCGGCGCAGACGGTCATCGAGGCGGTGGTGCGGCTGATCCCGAGCTTCCCTGGCGAGACGGCCGACCGGTTCACCTCCCTGGTCAAGCAGTGGATCGCCGAGGACACCTACCGGGACTTCCTGGCCGTCACCGACCTCGCCTCGCTGGTCGCCGCCCGGCAGGTCATCGCCTCCACGGTGCCGGCGCGAGGGCCGCTGGTCGCGCACAAGCAGCACCCCCGGATGGACAAGGCCGCCCACCACCGGCCGTCGTTCGCGCTCGGCATCTCCGCGTACTCGTCCCGGATCTACAACTACGAGTCGATCCAGAACGAGAACCTGCACGCCTGGCACCTGTCCGACGGCATGGTCCTGCTCTACACCGACGACCTCGGGCACTACAGCGAGGACTACTGGCCGACCGTCGACCCGTCCCGGCTGCCCGGCACCACCGTCATCGCGGGGCGCCCGGCCGACGCGGCGGGGCAGCGCACCACCAGCACGGCCGACTGGGCGGGCGGGACCGCGCTGCCCGGCACCACGCTCGGCGCGTACGGCATGGAGCTGCGCGCGTACGGCAGTTCGCTGCACGGGCTGAAGAGCTGGTTCTGCCTGGACGACGTGATCGCCTGCGTCGGCTCGGGCATCGGCGCCGACGCGGGCACGGCCGAAACGGTCGTCGAGAACCGGAAACTCCGCGATCCGAAGGCGGCCCTGCTGGTCAACGGCGCGGCGGCGCCCACGGACGCAGGCTGGTCGGCCCGGCTGGACAAGGTCCGGTGGCTGCATGTGGCCGGAACCGGCGGCTATGTCTTCCCCGAGCCCGCCACGCTGAACGGTCTGCGCGAGGAGCGCACCGCGACCTGGCGCGAGATCAACCTCAAGTACGGCACGGACACCTCGGTCACCCGCCCGTATCTGACGCTGTGGCAGGACCACGGTGCCGCACCGAGCGGGGCCGGCTACTTCTGGCTCCAGGCCCCGGCCGCCTCGGCCGAGCGGACCGAGCAGTGGTCGGCCGCGCCGCCGGTGAAGCTGATCGCCCGCTCCACCGCCGTGCACGCGGTACAACGCTGCGCGGACGGGCTGGTCGCCGCGAACTTCTGGACCGCCGGCACCGTCCGGGACCTCACTTCGGACGGCCCCGCCTCGGTGCTGGTGCGGCCGGACGGGAAGACGGTGAAGGTGTCGCTGTCCGACCCGACCCAGCTGCGGTCCTCGGTCGTGCTGGACCTGGCGCAGCGCGGCCTGAGCGTCGTCTCCGCCGATCCGGGCGTGAGCGCCCGGTCCACCAAGGACGGTGTCCGGATCACCGCCGACACGGCCGGACGCCACGGCGCAACCCTCAACCTCACCCTGAAGAGGAGCTAGACCCTTGCTGTTCGACATGCCTCTGGACCGGCTGCACGACTACCGGCCGGAGCCGGAGGAGCCGGCCGACTTCGACGCCTTCTGGGAGAAGACGCTCACCGAGACGGCCCGCCACGGCCTGGACGCCGAGTTCGTTCCGTACGACGCCGGGTTCGCGACCGTCGACGTGTTCGACGTGACGTTCCGGGGCTGGGGCGGGCAGCCGGTCAAGGCCTGGCTGATGCTGCCGAAGACGCGTTCCGGCCCGCTGCCCGCCGTGGTGCAGTACATCGGCTACAACGGCGGCCGGGGCATCCCGTACTCCTGGCTGACCTGGAGCGCGCTCGGCTACGCCCATCTGGTGATGGACAACCGGGGCCAGGGCGGCGGCGGCAAGAACACCGCCGACACCCCGGACATCGGCCCGGACGGGCACGGCTCCTCCTCGCCGGGCTTCCTGACCCGCGGCATCGAGGACCCCTACCGCCACTACTACCGGCGGCTGATCACGGACGCGGTGCGGGCGGTCGACGCGGCGAAGGCCCATGAGGCGGTGGACGCCTCCCGGGTGGCGGTGCTCGGCGGCAGCCAGGGCGGCGGGCTGGCGCTGGCCGTCGCCGGGCTGCGGGACGACATCGTGGCCACCGTCGCCGATGTGCCGTTCCTCTGCCACTACCGGCGCGCCTCGCAGATCACGGACGCCGGACCGTACGCGGAGATCGCCCGCTGGCTGTCCGGGCACCGCTTCCGGATCGACGAGGCGATGGAGACGCTGTCCTACTTCGACGGGGTCAACTTCGCGGCACGGGCGAGTGCCCCGGCGTGGTTCTCGGTCGGCCTGATGGACAAGATCTGCCCGTCGTCCACGGTGTTCGCCGCCTACCACCGCTATGCAGGCCCGGCGCAGATCGAGGTGTTCACGTACAACGGGCACGAGGGCGGCGCCGAGTACGACCTGCCACGCAAGCTCGGCGCGCTGCGGGGCGTGTTCGGCCAGTAGCGCACCACGGTCACCGGCCCAGCGCCGCCATCGCGGCGTTGTGGCCGGGCACCCCGCTGACCCCGCCGCCGCGCACCGCACCGGCCCCGCACAGCAGCACATTGGCGTGCGCCGTCTCCACCCCCCACCGGCCGGTGGACTCCGTGGCGTACGGGAAGGCCAGGTCGCGGTGGAAGATGTGGCCGCCGGGCAGCCGCAGGTCCCGCTCCAGGTCGAGCGGGGTCTTCGCCTCGATGCACGGCTCCCCGTTCTCGTCTCGGGCCAGGCAGTCGGTGACCGGCTCCTCCAGGTGCGCGTCGAGTTCGGCGAGTGTCGCGGCGAGCAGTTCGGCGCGGGTCGTCGCGTTGTCGGCGGCGAAGAGCCGGGCGGGGGTGTGCAGGCCGAAGAGGGTGAGGGTCTGACAGCCGCGGGCGGCCAGGTCCGGGCCGAGGATCGACGGGTCGGTCAGCGAGTGGCAGTAGATCTCGGAGGGCGGGGCGGCGGGCAGCCGCCCCGCCGCCGCGTCCCGGTAGGCGTCTGCGAGCTGCCCGTACCCCTCGGCGATGTGGAACGTCCCGGCGAAGGCCTCGCGCGGGTCGACGGAGCGGTCGCGGAGCCGGGGCAGCCGGGTGAGCAGCATGTTCACCTTCAGCTGCGCGCCCTCGGCCGGGGCGGGCGGTTCGTCCCCGAGGAGGGCGGCGAGCGCCTGCGGCGAGGCGTTGACCAGGACCTTGCGGGCCGCGACGACGTGTTCGGAGTCGAGTGAGCGGACGGTGATCTCGGCGCGTGTTCCGTCGGTCTCGACCCGGGTCGCCTCGTGCCCGACCCGGATCTCCGCCCCGGCCTCGCGGGCGGCCCGCGCCAGGGCGTCGGTGAGCGCCCCCATCCCGCCGACGGGGACGTCCCAGTCACCGGTCGCGCCGCCGATGACGTGGTAGAGGAAGCAGCGGTTCTGGAGCAGCGAGGGATCGTGCGCGTCGGCGAAGGTGCCGATCAGGGCGTCGGTGAGGACGACTCCGCGCACCAGGTCGTCGGCGAAGTTCTGCTCGACGGCGACGCCGATGGGCTCCTCGAAGAGCATCCGCCAGGCCTGCGGGTCGTCGATCCGCCCGCGCAGCGCGTCGCGGCCGGGCAGCGGCTCGGTGAGCGTCGGGAAGACGCGTTCGGCGACGTGCCGGGTCATGCCGTAGAACCGCTCCCACGCCCGGTACTCGCGGTCGGATCCGGTGAGCGCGGCGAAGGAGTCCCGGGTGCCCCTCCCGCCGACGAGCAGTCCGGTGGCGCGGCCGCCGCGCACGGTCGGGGTGTACGAGGAGACGGTCCGCTTCCGTACCGTGAAGTCCAGTCCGAGCTCGCGGACGATCTTCCGCGGGAGCAGGGACACCAGGTACGAGTAGCGCGACAGGCGGGCGTCGACCCCGTCGAAGGGGCGGGTAGAGACCGCCGCTCCCCCGGTGGTGGCCAGGCGTTCCAGGACCAGGACGGACTGTCCGGCACGGGCGAGGTAGGCGGCGGCGACCAGACCGTTGTGGCCGCCGCCCACGATCACTGCGTCATAGCTGTCGGGTGCGGGCATGCCCCTTCGTAGCACGGCGCGCCCGCGCCGGCCAGAGGCCGTGGTGCCCGGTCAGTGCGGTGGCTGCTGTCCGCCGCGCAACGCCGCGACCTGTCGGTACAGCTCCACGGCCTCCGTTCCCCGGCCGAGCTGTTCCAGGCAGTGTGCCTCGTCGTTGCGGGCGGCGAGGGCGTCGGCGTGACCCGGGCCCAGGAGCCGGTCACGGGCCGCGGCGACCGTGCGGTAGACGGTGAGGGCGTCGGCCCAGCGGCCGAGCCAGCCGAGGCCGACGGCGACCTCGCGGCGGCTGACGAGGGTGTCGGCGTGGTCGGGGCCCAGGACGCGTTCGCGGATCGCGCACACGTCGCGCGCTTCGGCGAGCGCCTCCTCCCAGCGGGCGAGGCGCCCCAGGTTGACGCCGAGGCCGTGGCGGGCGCGGAGCGTCTCGGGGTCGGTGGAACCGCCCACCCTGGTCCGGTCCGCCACGAGGGCGCGGTACAGCTCCAGGGCCTCCGCGCTGCGGCCGAGACGGCCGAGGCTGATGCCGACCTCGTAGCGGGCGGAGAGCGTGTCGGGGTGGTCGGCGCCGAGCGACCGCGACCGGGCCTGGGCGACTTCCAGGTACGCCTGCAGGGCCTCCGTCCAGCGCCCCAGCCGGCCCAGGGTGTACGCCACCTCGTAGAGCGTGACCAGGGTGTCGGGGTGGTCGGCGCCCAGCAGCCGGCTGCGGTCCGACGCGACGTCCCTGGCCATCCGGTACGAGTCCTCCAGGCGGCCGAGACGGCTGAGGTTGAAGGCGAGGTTGTGGCGGCAGCGCAGGGTGTCGGGGTGGTCGGGTCCCATCGACCGTTCCCGGGAGGCGAGAACCGTCGCGTACACCTGATGGGCCTCGAAGTGCCGGCCGAGCCGGCCCAGCACGTACGCCGTCTCCTGGCGGGCCGCCAGGGTCTCCGGATGGTCGGGGCCGAGGGTGCGCTCGCGGCCCCGGGCGACACGGTCGAACTCCCGCAGGGCGTCCTGGACGCGTCCGGTGCGGCTGAGGGTGAAGCCGATCTCGTACCGGCTGGCGAGCGTGTCGGGGTGGTCGGGGCCGAGGGCGTGCTCCCGTTCGGCGGCGACCGCGCGGTGTACTTCGCCGGCCTCCTCCCAGTGGCCGAGGCGGCCCAGGTTGAGGCCCGCGCTGTGCCGGCTGGCGAGGACCGACAGCAGTTCCGGCGACGGGGTGGGCCGCTCGGCCCTGACCGGGGGCAGTTCGCCGGTCGGGCCGCGCAGATCGGTGCCGGTGGTCCACTCGCCGGTGAGCCCGGCCCAGTGCTCGGGCGGGGCGAGCCCGGGCTGGGTGCCGGTCGCCCTGTGACCGGCGGTCATGCCACGGGTCCAGGCCGGCAGCTGCTGCCCCGGGCGTACGACGGGAACGGGCGGGGCGAGCGGTACCTGCCCGGTGGGCGGCAGATGCGGCTGCTCGCCGGTACGGCCGACGGCGATCCGCTGCCGGAGGTCGCCCGCGTCGAAGGGGCGCTCCTCGGGGGTCTTGGCCAGCAGTTCCAGTACGACGCGGTCGAAGAAGCCCGGGAGTTCGGCCCGGTGGGTGCGCAGCGGCCGGGGCTGGGTGTCGCGGTGTCCGACCAGGACGGCCCAGGCGTCGTCGAGGTCGAACGGGGGAACTCCGGTGGCGATCTCGTACAGCACGCAGCCCAGTGAGTAGAGGTCGCTGCGGTGGTCGATCTGGCCGCCGCTGATCTGCTCGGGCGACATGTAGTGCGGGGTGCCCATGGCGATGCCGGTGCCGGTGAGACGGGAGGTGAAGCCGATGTCGTGGCCGAGCCGGGCGATGCCGAAGTCGCAGATCTTCACCGTGCCGTCGGCCAGCCGCATGATGTTGGCGGGTTTGAGGTCGCGGTGCACGATGCCCTGCTGGTGGGTGTAGCCGAGGGCGTCGGCGACCTGTTCGGCGATGTCGACGACGTCGGGCACCGGCAGCGGGTGCTGCTTGTTGTCCTCCAGGAGCTGGCTGAGGTTGCGCCCGTCGAGGAGTTCCATGACCAGGTAGAGGACGCCCTCGTGCTCGCCGAAGTCGTGGACGACGGTGACGCCCCGGTGCTGGAGTGCTGCGGCGACCCGGGCCTCGCGGCGGAAGCGTTCGCGCAGGACGCGGGTGAAGGACTGGTCGTGCTGGGACCCCATCGGCTTGAGGCATTTGACGGCGACATGACGGCCGAGCGATTCGTCGCGGGCGCGCCACACCTCACCCATGCCTCCGCGCCCGATCAGATCGAGCAGTCGGTACCGGCTCTGGATCAGCCTGGTGTCCGCCATCGCCTGCTGTCGCCCCCGTTTGTTCTGCCTGCTGTCTACTGCTGCGCCCTCCCCGGCCCGTCCAGTATGGCGGCCCCGCTGCGCAGTTTGTACGGGGTGGGGCGGCTGCCGGGACCGAGCCGGGCCATCGCGTTCGGAATGTGACCGGGCGGGAGTCGCCAGCGGAGCCGGGCGGGGATGCGGCGCAGTGCGGTTCCGGCGGTGCGCAGGCGGCGGTCGACGATGTGCACCGGTGCGACGGGTCTGCCGTAGAGCTCGTGGGCGTACGGGGGCAGTGACTGGTAGGCGAGTGCCGCGACGCGCCGCCACAGCAGTGCCCGCGCCGGTACGAGCAGCGGGTGGACGGGGGGCCGGCGCAGGAAGTCGTCGACGTCCAGGGCCTCCGGGGACGCGGCGAGCCGGGGCCTCACGCCCTCGAAGTAGGCGGCGAGCTGTGCGGTGGTGGCCGGCACGTCCGCGGGGTCGAGGCCGACCAGGCGGGCGCTGTGGCGGTGTTCGTCGATGTAGCGGTCGGCCTGGGCGGCGGTGAGCGGGAAGCCCGAGCGGCGCTCGACCTGAAGGTAGGAGTCCACCTCCGCGCAGTGCACCCACAACAGCAGTCCGGGCTCGTCGATGCCGTAACTCTCCCCGGTTTCCGGGTCGGTGGCCTTGATGAGCCGGTGAATCCTGCGGACCCGGGCGCCGGCCTTCTCGGCGGCCTCGGTGGTGCCGTAGGTGATCGTGCCGACGAAGCCGGCCGTGCGCATCAGCCTTCCCCAGGCGTCCTTGCGGAAGTCGGAGTTCTGCATGACGCCGCGCACGGCGCGCGGGTGCAGCGCCTGGAGGTAGAGCGCCCGGACCCCGGCGATCCACATCATCGGGTCGCCGTGCATCTGCCAGGTCACGGATTCGGGCCCGAAGAGCCCCGGGTCGGCGTCCACCATGCTGTGCGTACCTCCCGCTGGGCGACGTACGTACGCGAAGGATACGTGGGGGCACCGACATCTCCCAGGGGGTTCGTGCGGAGGTGCCCGGAGGGCCCGTCCCGGTGCACGTACGTACCTCCTAGGGTGACCTGCCTGGCCGATACGAGCGGATTACGCCCGTCCGTACCGCTCATGGGCGTGGAGGAGGAGTGCTTCCTCGTCGGTCCCCGCACCCGCGAAGTCGTCCCGTACGGGGACGAGGTGGCGGCGCAGGCCGCGGAGGAGCCGGGCGATCTGGTCTCCCGGAAGCTGGGCCGGTACCAGGTGGAGACGAAGACTCCGCCGTGCGGCACCTTCGGGGAACTGCACGGGGAGTTGCGGCGCCTGCGGACGTGACGCGGGCTACGTCGGCTGGCACCACACGATGTGGCAGCGGTGGCCGGTGTCCGGACCGCCGCCGTACTTCTCCCCCCTACGACGCGTACGAGCAGCACCTCACGGCGCTGACCGTCACCGCCCTGCGCGCCGTCGAGCGGGCGACCCCGGTCCCGAGCTCTCCGCCGAGCTGCTACGGGCGGCGCGCGACGGGCTGCGCGGCGAGCACACGGATCCGCGCACGGGGCGGCTGTCGCCGGCGGACGGCCTGGTGCTGTCCCCGCTGCACCACATCGGCCCGGCTCCGGAGGAGACCGGCGACCGGCGACCGGCGACTGGGAGACCGTCGTCGCGCTGCTGCGGCGGCTGGCGGCCCGCGGCGCGGCCCGCGCGAGGTGATCGTTAATCTGTCCCTCCCTGCCGTCGGGCGGGGAGAACAGGGGTGGGACATGCACAGAAGAATGCCGGTGGCCTCCGTGCTGGCGGCGGTGGCAATCGGGATCACGGTGGCGCCGGCCGCGCATGCCGAGGGCCGGGGCGACATCCGGGTCGTCAAGACCGTGGTGAACGGCGGGAACAATGTGATCGTCGGGGTCAAGGCCCCCAAGCAGTTCCCGATCACCATGACCATCAAGGACAACTCGGGGGTGAAGGGGGTCACCGATGTGTCCGCGTTCACCACGAAGGGTGGTCACGGGCCCGTGGACCACCTCGGTACGACGTGCCGGAAGACCAGCTCGACGACGTCCGTGTGCACCGCGACGATGCGGATCGACCCCACCTGGATCGACGACTACGGAAGGGGCAACGAGGGCTGGGACGCCAACGCGGTCGCGGGGACCTGGCAGGTCAACGCCACGGTCAAGGCCAACGACAGCAGCTACTGGATCTCCGACCGCATCGCCCTGTTCAAGGTCAAGCGCGCCGCGACCCTGACCACGGACGCCACGCCCGAGCCGGTCAGGAAGGGCGGCACGCTGACCGTCACCGGGAAGCTGTCGCGGGCCAACTGGACGGACCTCAAGTACCACGCGTTCACCAAGCAGGTGGTGAAGCTGCAGTTCAAGAAGCCCGGCGGCAGGTACAGCACCGTGAAGACGGCGACCACGGACAGCAAGGGCCACCTCCGGACCACGGTGAAGGCCACTGCCTCGGGCAGCTGGCGCTGGGCCTTCCTCGGGACGACCACGACCATGAAGGTCGTCGCCACCGGCGACGCCGTCACGGTGAAGTGACCACGCGGCGGGCCGGAAACGGCCCGCCGACGCGGTACGGCGTGCGGGGGGGCGGAGCGTCAGGGGTCCACTGCCGTGACTACCGTTGCCCCAGCACCGCACCGGACCGACCTCTGGAGACCCCGTGCCCGTATCCCTCGGCGAGGACGTGGTGGCGCTGCTGCGCCGCCCCAGCACCTGCTACATCGCCACGACGATGCCCGACGGCTCGCCCCAGCTCACCCAGACCTGGGTCGACACCGATGGTGAGCATGTCCTGATCAACAGCGTCGAGTCCCATCAGAAGACCCGGAACATCGCGCGCGACCCGCGGGTGGCCGTCGTGGTCTCCGACCCCGCGGAACCCGCCTCGTACGTCCAGATCCGCGGCCGGGTGGTGCGGGTGACGACCGAGGGCGCGGTCGACCACATCGAGGCGCTCGCACAGAAGTATCTCGGCGGCCCCTACCCGTGGTTCGGTGGCAAGGACCAGGTCCGGGTGATCTATGTGATCGAACCCGAACGGATCACCAGCCCGCGCGGCTGACGACCGGGTGCCGCTCACGACGTTCGGAACGCACCTCGCAGGCACCGGCTCGAAGCGGCATGGTCACATCCCCGCCGGGTGGTCAGCGGGTGCGCGGCCGTTCGTCGGGCCCACGCGGCACCGCGTCGGCCGAGAACCGTGGTGATCCCTGACGACGCCGGCCGTCTCGGGTGTGGTGATGCCCCGGCTGCTCACTCCTGTTGCTCCTGCTCTGCGGCCAGGCTCGCCTCGATGGCCTCCTCGTCCGACATCCCGCTCCGCGTCAGGTCGCGCGAGCGCCACGTATCGTCGTCGCTCGTCCAGGTGCGGTTGATCGTCTCCTGCAGTCGGGACAAATAGGCCTCACCGTCGCGTTGGTACTGCCGCACCTCGGCGGCCTCCAGGCGGATCAGCCTCGACCCCTCCACGGCGCTGTACCAGCAGCGCGCGTTCATGAAGAGATGCTTGCCCTTGGAGAACAGAACCCAGGTGCTGCCGTCGGTCGCGATCCGTTCCGGGCGCTGTGCTTCTCGCGCGATCCGGGCGGCATCGCCCCACCGCTCCACCGGCGGGACCCGCTCCGGGGTTCGGCGACAGGCGTCGTTGAGCGAGACGTACTCGAAGGTCGGGTCCGCGTCGCGGTGCAGCGCGAAGAAGATGTGCCGGTGGCAGATCGTGCATCCCAGCTGCGCCTCGACGTGTTCCATCAGTCCGGAGTCGTGCAGGCGGAGCATGTCGTCCAGCGCCACCCATTTGTGCGCCTGGCGGAGACGGCCGGCGGCGACCCCGTCATGCAACGCTGTGATCGTTGCGCCCACGTCGACGCCGTCGGACGCCGATGTCGTCCTGATCAACATGCCCGCGCAGCCGGGGCAACGCTGGTCGGCAGGATCGGTCTTGGCATACGTGTCCTCCGCTGTCATCTGGATGAGCTTCAGATGACCCGGCGCGTCCTTCTCGGCCCGCGCGTCGTAGAAGAATTTCACGAACCCGTCCCCGACGGGATAGGTCGCGTTCGGGCCCGTGCGTCCGACGACCGGCTCCCCGAGTGCCTCCTCGACCTGGCTTCTGGAGGCGTCCCGGCTCAGTCCGGGGATCAGGGTGCTGAGCCCCGTGAAGCCGTGCGGCGCGGCCCCGGTGGGCTGGACATGGAAGAGGATCGCCGTCACCGCCCCGTCCCGCAGCATGATCTCGCCGCCGGAGCCGAACGTCAGATACCGGTCGTGGTGTGCGGGTGCACCGACCTCGAACTCGCTGATCACCGGGTTCGAGCCGAGCAGATCGATGGCACGCTGCACGGCATCGTCGCGCTCGGCCATGAGAAGAGCGTCGTTGTACGGCTCGAAGGCTTGCCGCACCGCGGTCGCCCGGGCTGCTGCCCTGTCTTCCGCCTCCTGTGCACGCCGGGCGCGTTCCGCATCGTTGATGATCAACGACTCGACGCCGAACCACAGCCGCTTCTCGAACGCCTCACGGTCCCGAGACCGCGTCAGATCAGCCTCGCACAACAACGCCAGTGAATCCCGAAGACCGCCCAGAAAACGCTTGTTCGTCACGGTCAAGTACTGCTCGACCCCGGAATCGGTGCCACCGAGGATCGTGTCGATCACCCGCCGGCATTCTCCCGGCGGACGCGCCGGGGCGGCATCGGGGTGAAAGACAGCGAGTTCACCGAAGAGCACGGCGAAGACGGCCCAACGCCGAAGCGCGCTGCGCTCCGCAGCGACGATGTGCTGTGCGGTCAGCGCGAAGCAGAAATGATCATGCCGTCCGTCCCGGGCGACCCACACATTCAGCGTCCCGTGACCGTCCTTCCCGATGTCGATGAACGGCTCGTCCCCACCCGGGTCGGGCAGCAGCCACAGCCGCCGTACGCCTCTGCCGGGCTTTGGGACCTGTGGGTTTCGCTTGCTGCTCATGGCTCCTCCTCGTGCATTTCACGCCCGCGCCGCTGCCTCTTCCTCGCGAGGTCCCGCCGCCTTCTACGCCGAGTGACGCGACACCGGCCGAAGAAGACGGCCTACGGCCACAAGACCCCGCGTCAGGCCCGGTCCGGCAGCAGTTCCGCGTTGAGTACGGCGATGCCCGCCTCGCCCTCCTCGAACAGGGCGGTCAGCTCCTCGGGCCCGGCTTCCGGACCGGCGGTGTGGTCGACGAGGAGGACCGGCTGGAACTCCCCACCCTGCTCGACGGGGACGAAGCCGGTGGTCAGCTCGCGGCGGAGCAGGACGACCCGGTCGGCGTCGAGTGGATCGGAGGGCAGCGCTCCGGGCAGTACGCGCTCCTCCTCCGGGCACGCCCGGAGGCTGTGGGCGAGGACGTCCCGGCGGGCGAGGAGCGTCACCGCAAGCCGGTCACCGGTCCGCTCGTAGCGGGCGGCCAGGTCCTCCGGCAACAGATAGAAAACGCCCTCCTCACCCTCGTGCCCCCGGTCGAGAAGAAACCGCGCCAGCCGGGCTCCGGGCTCGTCGGCGTGCGAACCGAGCCCCAGAAACACATCACGCCCACCTGGCCCGAGGGAGGGCACCGCCCCGATCCACAACTCGGCGGAGCCCTCCGGGATCTGCTGGATGTCGTCGTCCTTCGTCATGCCGGCGATCCAAGCACACGGCACCGACAGGCCGTTCTCAGTGCCGCCTGCCACGATACGAGGGACAGGTCCGGCGAGCGAGGAAAGTACGGACGCGCCATGGGTACGTGGGACCTCAAGCGTCGCGTACGTCGCGTGGTTGACGACCTTGACCTCCACCGTCGCCCGGTCGCCGCTGAACACCAGCACGTGCCGGTCCCGCCGGGAGACCTCCACCTGGGTGGGGGCGTCCTGCTTTCCGTCGCCCAGGACGACGGACACCAGGGGGAGCGACTTGCCCGCCGACAGATGGTTCCGTGCTGATCAGCTGTGGCGACTGCTTTGGGCTTCTCTCGGCAGGTGAGGGCAGTGGCCCCCTGGACCGCTCGGTGCGATCCGCGCCACAGCCCCGCCTTGCTTCATGAGATGCGCCGTCGCGGGCGGCATCCCGGACGCCTCCAGCAGGGCCGCAAGGCACCCCCGCTGGTCGGCACATACACCACCACCGTGAACCCGGCCCGCTCGTCCAGCAACGCGGTTCCGCCGTCCTGAGGGCGGGAGTTGAAGGACGACAGCAATCCTCTTCACGTGGTGACTCACCGCCGTACGCGCGGCATCCCCAGCCCGATCCACGAGATGATCTCCCGCTGGATCTCGTTGTTGCCGCCGCCGAAGGTGAAGATGACGGCGGAGCGGTATCCGCGTTCGAGTTCACCGTGCAGCACGGCGCCCGCCGAGCCTTCCTTGAGCGGTCCCGCCGAGCCGACGATCTCCATCAGCCAGGCATAGGCGTCGCGGCGGGCCTCGGAGCCGTAGACCTTGACGGCGGAGGCGTCCTGCGGGGTGAGGGTGGCGTTCTGTACCGCGGAGACCATCTGCCAGTTCAGGAGTTTCATGGCGTCGAGCCTGGTGTGGGTGCGGGCCAGCAGGGCGCGGACCCAGCCGAGGTCGATCACGCGGCGGCCGTCGGTGAGCCGGGTGTCCGCGGCCCAGCGCTGGACGTTGTGGAGGGCGCGGATCGCCATCGTGCCGTGGGCGGCGAGGGTGACGCGTTCGTGGTTGAGCTGGTTGGTGATGAGCCGCCAGCCCTGGTTCTCCTCGCCGACGCGGCGGGAGACGGGGACGCGGATGTTCTCGTAGTAGCTGGCGGTGGTGTCGTGCGAGGCGAGGGTGTTGATCAGGGTGCAGGAGTAGCCGGGGTCCGTGGTCGGGACGAGCAGCATGGTGATGCCCTTGTGCGGTGCCGCGTCCGGGTCGGTGCGGACGGCGAGCCACACCCAGTCCGCGGTGTCGCCGTTGGTCGTCCAGATCTTCTGTCCGTCGACCGTGTAGTGCCCGGTGGCCTCGTCGCCGTCGCGCACCGCCCGGGTCTTGAGGGCGGCGAGGTCGGTGCCCGCGTCGGGCTCGCTGTACCCGATCGCGAAGTCGATCTCGCCGGAAAGGATCTTCGGCAGGAAGTACGCCTTCTGCTCGTCGGTGCCGTACCGCATGATCGTCGGGCCGACGGTGTTGAGGGCCATCAGCGGCAGCGGTACGCCCGCCTGTGCGGCCTCGTCGAAGAAGATGAACTGTTCCATCGGGGACAGTCCGCGTCCGCCGTACTCCGCCGGCCAGCCGACGCCGAGCCAGCCGTCGGTGCCCAGGCGGCGGATCGTCTCCCGGTAGAAGGTCTTCTGGGCCGCGGGGGCGGCGTAGCGCGCGTAGGCGTCGTCGGGGACCAGCTCGGCGAAGTAGGCGCGCAGCTCGGCGCGCAACTGCTGCTGTTCAGGCGTGTATTCGAGGTGCACGGCCCCTCCGGGAGTCTCGCGGTCGCGTCGTCCGTGTGCGGCGGCGCACACAGTAGAACGTGTTGCAAGAATCCGGAAGGGCCGGGACGGGTTCCGGCGGGGTCAGCGCCTGACGGCCCGCAGGACCACGAACTTCGGGTCGCCCGCGACCGTGGTGCAGTTCCCGAAGATGCGGCGGAGCCGGGTGTGGTAGCCGAGGTGCCGGTTGCCGACCACCCACAGCTCGCCGCCGGGCCGCAGCGCGTCGCGGGCCCCCTGGAACATGGTGCGGGCCGTCGCGTCGGTGGTGGCCTGGTGGGAGTGGAACGGCGGGTTGTTGAGCACCAGGTCCACGCTGGCGGGCGGCAGTTCCGCCAGCCCGTCGCCGACGACGAACTCGGCCTTGGCGTCCGGTCCGGTGTTGGCCCTGAAGGTCTCCTCGGCGGAGGCGACCGCCTGGTACGACTCGTCGACGAAGGTGACCGTCGCCTCGGGGTTGGCGAGCGCCGCGGACAGCCCGACGACGCCGTTCCCGCAGCCGAGGTCGACGACCCGGTCGGCGCCGCTGCGCGCGGGGAGGTGGCCGAGGAAGAACCGGGTGCCGATGTCGAGGCGCTCGGCGCAGAAGATCCCGGCGTGGTTGGTGACGGTCCGGCCGGAGACCGGTCCGAGCCCGTCGGGCAGGCCGTACCGGTACGGCCAGGGACTGGGCGTACGGGGCGTTCCGGCGCCGGGGGTGCAGAAGATCAGCCGGGCCTTCTTGACCGCGAGGGAGGTGCGGGTCGGACCGATGATCCGCTCGAAGAGCTTGAGGGTGGAGGTGTGGATCTCCTTGACCATCCCGGTGCCGATGACGACCGTGCCGGGATGGACGGCCGGCGCGAGCCGGTGCAACTGGTCCTCCAGGAGCGCGAGGCTCTTCGGGACACGTACCAGCAGGACGTCGATGCGTTCCGGCGGAGTGTCCCTGGCCGAGAGCAGGCGCACCGCGTCCGCGTCCATGCCGTTGCGGCCCAGGTTCGCCAGGGTCGCGCGCTGCGCCAGGTAGGAGTCGGTGATCTGTACGGGCCGGTGCCCCGCCAGTACGGTGCTCAGCGCGCCCCAGCGGTCGCCCACCACGACCACGGCACCCGACAGATCGACCGGATCCGCCCCGTCGGCCCCTTCCAGCCTCCGCAGCAGATACTCATCGGCAGCGTCCCAGGCACGGAGCGGGTCGCGCGGGTCCTCGGGGTGGCGGGTGAGCTCGAACCCGGCCCCTGACGTCGTCAAACGGTTCATTGTCCACCCAGGCTAGCCGAGCCGCGGGGAGCGCCCACACACTCCCCGCGCCGACCCCCTGGATCCGAGGCAGCGCCGGACCTAGGGCAGCACCTTGTCGATCGCCGAGCGGCCCTCCTGGGCGAGCCTGCGCTCCGCCCACTGGAGATTCTTCGGAGTCAGGTCCCGCCCGGAGGCGAGCACCAGGTCCTCTGCCGACGGATGATCACTGCCGCCGGTGTGCAAGAGGCTGTCGGGAGTCACTCCCCGAGATGTGGATACGGATTCGGGCTCGTCGCTCATGCCGCCTCCTCGGTCCTTTCGGTCATTCTCGCCCCGCGCCCGGCCCGCCGCATCCGAGGCCTCCTGGACCTCCCCCGGCATCGGGATCGCGCCATCACTTGACCTGCACATGATAGGTACACGCTGTTCACACCACGGTCACGGTGCGTGTGGAAGGCTCCCGCGTACCACGTACCACACACGACCGCCGCGGCGCCGCCCCCGACCTTGTGACGGTGTCGTGGCGCACTCATTTCCGGAGAGGACACCCCACATGTCCCGTCGTCACCTTCATTACCGGCGCCCGCTGCTGGCGACCCTTGCCGCCTTCGCGATACTCGGCGGCACCGCGGCCGCCGCTCCGGCCGCCACGCCCGAGGCCGCGCCCACCACCGCGTCACCGCTGCGGGTACTCGACGACACGTACTACCAGGACGCGCTCGGCAAGAGCGGGACCGCGCTGAAGAGTGCTCTGCACGAGATCATCAGCGACCAGACCAAGCTCTCCTACAGCCAGGTCTGGGAAGCCCTCAAGGACACCGACGAGGACCCCGCCAACAGCTCGAACGTGATCCTCCTCTACACCGGCCGCTCCCAGTCCAAGAACTCCAACGGCGGCTCGGTCGGCGACTGGAACCGCGAGCACGTCTGGGCCAAGTCCCACGGCGACTTCGGCACTGCCACCGGCCCCGGCACCGACATCCACCACCTGCGCCCGGAGGACGTCACCGTCAACTCGATCCGCGGCAACAAGGACTTCGACAACGGCGGCAGCGCGGTCAGCGGCGCGCCGGGCAACTACACCGACAGCGACTCCTTCGAGCCGCGCGACGCGGTCAAGGGCGATGTCGCGCGCATGCTGCTCTACATGGCGGTGCGCTACGAGGGCGACGACTCCTTCCCGGACCTGGAGCCCAACGACAAGGTGAACAACGGCTCCGCCCCGAACATCGGCCGACTGTCGGTGCTGAAGACGTGGAGCCAGGAGGACCCGCCGGACACCTTCGAGAAGCGGCGCAACGACGTCATATTCGACCAGTACCAGCACAACCGGAACCCGTTCATCGATCACCCCGAGTGGGTCGAGTCCATCTGGTAGACCCGACCGCTCCGGAGGTCCGGTGGGCGTCCGCCGGACCGGCCGGGGTACTCAGCCCGCCGGGCCGCCGGTGCACCAGGCCACGGCCTGTTCACGGGTGACGAAGGACCGCGGGACCGTCGGTGCGTCCCGCTGTCCGGGTCCGGGCAGCGCGAGCCGCCGTGCCGGGTCGGCGACGGCGGTACGCGCTCCGTCCGCCGCGAGCCGGCCGAGCCCGCCTCGCAGCATCGCCCGGGCCACCCGGTCGACGCCGGTCACCTGCCCCAGGTCCAGCACGACCGGTCCGGCGCCCTGCGTGCGCGACTCGTCCAGCGCGTACAGCACCCGCTCGGCCGCGGTGAAGTCGATGGCCCCCTGGGCGGCCACGACCCCGACCCGTTCGCGCAGGGCGCGATCCTGCGGGGCGGCCCCGGCGGCGGGCAGATCACCGGCGGTGGCGACGAGCGTGACGGTGGAGGCGGCCAGCGCCGGATTGTGCATCAGATGCAGGCCGAGCCTCTCCGACAGGGCACCGAGCGCGGCCCGCCCGCGTACCGAGGTGCCGCTCGGGTCCAGCCGGGGGCTGTACGTGGCCAGGCCGAACCGTGCGGGGCCGGCGGCGATCAGCCCGCCGGACACACCGCTCTTCGCCGGCAGTCCGACGCGCAGCAGCCACTCGCCGGAGGCGTCGTACATGCCACAGGTCGCCATCACCGCCAGCACCTGCGCGGCGACCGGCTCCGGGACCACCACGTCGCCGGTGAGCGGGTTCACGCCGCCGTTCGCGAGGGTGGCGGCCATCGCGGCCAGGTCCAGCGCGGTGACCCGTACCGCACACTGCCTGAAGTACGTCTCGACCGCGGCCACCGGGTCCACGGGCAGCGGCCCGGTGCTGCGGATCAGATAGGCGAGGGCGCGGTTGCGGTCGCCGGTGGCGGCCTCGGAGGCGTACACCTGCTCGTCCACGTCCAGCCGCCGGCCGGCGAAGCGGCTCAGACAGTCGAGGATGCGCTCGAACCTCGGGGCGTCGGCGGTGTCCGGGATCAGCGCGGTGGTGATGATGGCCCCCGCGTTGACCATGGCGTTGTCGGGCCGCCCGGTGTCCGGTTCCAGGCTGATGGCGTTGTACGCCTCCCCGCTGGGCTCGGCGCTGACCCAGCGGCACACCTCGTCGAGCCCCAGCACGGACAGGGCGAGCGCGTAGACGAACGGCTTCGACACGGACTGCATGGTGAACGGGGTACCGGCGTCACCCGCGCTGTAGCGGTGGCCGTCCATGCTGATCAGCGCCAGCCCGAACGCGTCCGGCTCGGTCCGCGCCAGCTGCGGGATGTAGTCGGCGAGCCGGCCGTCCCGCAGCCCCGCGAACCGGGTGTGCAGTTCACGCAGCGCGTCGGTGACGGCCTCGGCGGCGGGGCTCACCCGGCCCCGGCCGTCAGGTGCGCCCTCCCCGGACCGTCCGGGGACATACGGAAGGTCGTGGACATCGCACACACCTCCCAGGGACAAAGAATGGAGAACTCGCCCATATTAGGGTCAAAAGGTATGAATTGACTTGTCGAGTCCCCCGCTCCGCTCGGGAGCGGATTCCTGCCGAAACCCCTGGGAGAGAACGATGGATACGGATGCCCTGACCGCCGGCCTGTTGCAGGGACTGCGGGCGGTCAAGCCCTATCCGGCCCTGTCCCTGACCATGCCGACGCACCGCCGCGCTCCGGACAACTCCCAGGACGCCGTTCGGCTGCGCAACCTGGTGGCCGAGGCCGTCCGGCGGCTGGAGGCGGACCCCGCGGTCACCCGCGAGGCACGGACCGCGCTCAAGGAACAACTCGACCGGGCGGTCACCGAGGTGGACCCCCGGCGGGCCCTGGACGCCCTGGTCCTCCTCGTCACCGCCGACGAGCACCAGATCTGGCAGCTTCCGCGCACCGTGCCCGCACGAGTGGTGCTCAGCGACAGCTATCTGACCCGCAATCTGGTCGCCGCGAAGGCACAGGCCCAGCCCTTCTGGGCGCTCACCGTGTCGGCCGACCGGGCCGTCCTGTGGAGCGGCACCGCGGACGCCCTGCGCGAGGAGCCCGGCGGCGGGTTCCCGCTGACGGCTCCGCAGGAGCCGTCGGACCCGCAGCGCGAGGAGCGGGTCGGCGACACCCCGAGCACCTTCAGCGACGAGGAGACGCGCAACTTCCTGCGCACGGTCGACGAGAAGCTGCGCGCGGTCCTGGCCGAGGACCCCCGCCCGCTCTATCTGGTGGGCCTCGCCCCCGCGCTCGCTCTGCTGGACGAGGTCGGGGAGAGCGCCAAGCCGGCCGTCGGCCGGGTCACCAAGGGTGTGCCTGCCGACATGTCACCGAGCGAGCTGCTCAAGGAGCTGCGTCCGGCACTCGACGAACGGCAGCAGCGGTTCGCCGCGGAGATCGACGGCAGGCTGGACGAGGCCCGTGGCCGTCGTGCCTTCGCCGGCGGTCTGGACGAGGTGTGGGCGGCCGTACGGGAGGGCCGTGCCGGACTGGTCGCGGTGGAGGAGCACTTCCAGCAGACGGTCCGGGTGACGGACGGGCACCTGGAGCCGGTGACCGGCGGGACCGTGGACCTCACGGACGGCACGGTCCGCGAGGACATCGTGGACGAGCTCGTCGAGGCGGCCCTGGACAGCGGCGCCGACGTGGTCTTCCTGCCGGACGGCTCGCTCGCCGAGCACGGACGGATCGCGGCGGCCCTGCGCTACTGAACGGACCGGCGCGACGCCGTACCCCTCCCCCGGGCCCGCATGTCCCAGGCATGCGGGCCCGGGGCGTCGCTGGGAGACTGGGGAGGGGCCCGCCGGGCCCCGGCGCAGGTCCCGGAGAGAAAGGTGACCGCACCATGCCACGCGGATCCAATGCCAAGCGGGAACGGCAGTACGAGCACATCAAGGAGAGCGCGCAGGAGCGCGGGGTGAGCGAGGAACGCGCCGAGGAGATCGCGGCCCGTACGGTCAACAAGGCACGCGCCCGCGCCGGTGACTCGAGGACGGCGAGCCGCACCTCCATCGAGGACATGTCCTCCTCGCGGCGCGGCGGTCTGCGCTCCCACAGCGGAGCGGAGGGGCCGACCCGCGACCAGCTCTACGAAGAGGCGAAGAAGAAGAACATCCACGGGCGGTCGAACATGACGAAGGCCGAGCTGGCACGCGCGGTCGGCCGCTGAGCCCGCGCCGGGCGCACGGGGCGGTGTCAGCCGCTCCAGGTCCAGTCGGCCACCTCGGGCAGGTCCGTGCCGTGTTCGCGGATCCAGGCGTGGTGGCGGGTGCGGGCGTCCGCCATCGCCTGGCGCACGGCCACGGCGCGGACGCCGAGGCCGGGCACCCGGTCGATGACGTCCATCACCAGCCGGTAACGGTCCAGGTCGTTGCGGACCACCATGTCGAAGGGCGTCGTGGTGGTGCCCTCCTCCTTGTAGCCCCGCACATGCAGCTGCCCGTGGCCCGCGCGCCGGTAGGCGAGCCGGTGGATCAGCCAGGGGTAACCGTGGTACGCGAAGATCACGGGGGTGTCCCTGGTGAACACCGCGTCGTACTCGGAGTCCGGCATCCCGTGCGGGTGCTCCCCGCGGGGCAGCAGCCGTGCCATGTCGACCACGTTGACCACGCGTACGGCCAGTTCCGGCAGGTGGGTGCGGAGCAGGCCGGCGGCGGCCAGTGTCTCCAGCGTGGGTACGTCGCCGGCGCAGGCGAGCACCACGTCGGGTGCGCGGCTGCCGTCCTCCGTGCCCGCCCATTCCCACACACCGGCGCCTCGGGCGCAGTGCGCGCGGGCCTGGTCGATGGTGAGCCAGTCGAAGGACGGCTGTTTGCCGGCCACGATCACATTGACGTAGTCGCGGCTGCGCAGCGCGTGGTCGGCGACGGAGAGCAGGGTGTTGGCGTCCGGCGGCAGATACACCCGTACGACCTCGGGACTCTTGTTGAGGATGTGGTCGACGAAGCCCGGGTCCTGGTGGGAGAAGCCGTTGTGGTCCTGGCGCCAGACGTGCGAGGTGAGCAGGTAGTTGAGCGAGGCGATGGGACGGCGCCAGGCCAGCCGGCGGGAGGTCCTGAGCCATTTGATGTGCTGGTTGACCATCGAGTCGACGATGTGGGCGAACGCCTCGTAGCAGGAGAAGAGGCCGTGCCGGCCGGTGAGGAGGTAGCCCTCCAGCCAGCCCTGGCACAGGTGCTCGGAGAGCACTTCCATGACGCGTCCGTCGCGGGCGAGGTGCTCGTCGGTCGGCAGCGTCCGTTCCTGCCAGGCCTTGGCGGTGGCGCCGTAGAGGGCGTCGAGCCGGTTCGAGGCGGTCTCGTCGGGGCCCACGACGCGGAAGTCGCGGCGCTCCGCGGTGGCTGCCATGACGGCCTCCAGCAGACCGCCGAGCACCCGGGTCGGCTCGTGCAGCACGGTGCCGGGTCTGTCGACCCGGACGGCGTGGTCGTCCAGCGGCGGGATCGGCAGATCGCGCAGGAGCAGACCGCCGTTGGCGTACGGGGTCGAGCCGAGCCGGGCGTCGCCCTCGGGTACACAGGCGAGCACCTGGGGGGTGGGCCGTCCGGACGCGTCGAAGAGTTCCTCGGGCCGGTAGGAGCGCATCCACTCCTCCAGCTGCCGCAGATGCTCCTGGTCGTCCCGGACGCCGGGCAGCGGGACCTGGTGGGCGCGCCAGGTGCCTTCGACGGGCACCCCGTCGACCTCGACCGGGCCGGTCCAGCCCTTGGGGGTGCGCAGCACGATCATCGGCCAGTGCGGGCGGCGGGTGTCTCCGCCGGTGCGGGCGGCCGCCTGGAGTTCCCGGATCCGGTCGACGGCCAGGTCCATCGCGGCGGCCATCGCCCGGTGGACGCCGATCGGCTCGTCGCCGCCGACGTACAGCGGGTCGTGGCCGTAGCCGCGCAACAGGGCGTCGAGCTCCGTCTCGGGGAGGCGGGCGAGCACGGTCGGGTTGGCGATCTTGTAGCCGTTGAGATGGAGGACCGGGAGGACGGCCCCGTCGTGCACCGGGTCGAGGAACTTGTTGGAGTGCCAGGACGCGGCGAGCGGTCCGGTCTCGGCCTCGCCGTCGCCGATGACGCAGGTGACGATCAGCCCGGGGTGGTCCAGGGCGGCCCCGTAGGCGTGGGTGAGGGCGTAGCCGAGTTCGCCGCCCTCGTGGATGGAGCCGGGTGTCTCGGGTGCCACATGGCTGGGCACCCCGCCGGGGAAGGAGAACTGTCTGAACAGCAGTCCCATGCCTTCGGCGTCCCGGGTGACGTCCGGGTACGTCTCCGAATAGCTGCCCTCCAGCCAGGAGTTGGCGAGGACGGCGGGTCCGCCGTGGCCGGGGCCCCAGACGCAGAGTCCCTGGACTCCGCGCGAGCTGATGACGCGGTTGAGGTGGGTGTGGACCAGGTTCAGTCCGGGTGAGGTGCCCCAGTGGCCGAGCAGGCGGGGCTTGATGTGTTCCCGGGCCAGCGGCCGGGTCAGGAGCGGGTTGGCCATCAGATAGATCTGGCCGACGGTCAGGTAGTTGGCGGCCCGCCAGTATGCGTCGAGTGCCGCGACCTCCTCGTCGGACGGGCCGGTGGGGCCGGAAGCGGCCGCCGGGCCGGGGGCGTTGCTCATCGTGTCTCCAGACGGGAGGCTTCAGTGCGCTGGGCAGGTCCTAGGGTCCGACGGGCTCGGGGCCGTACCAGACCGTGGTCGCGTTGCAGAACGCGCGGATGCCCTGCCCGGCGAGTTCGCGTCCGTAGCCGGAGCGCTTCACACCGCCGAAGGGCAGTGCGGGATGGGACGCCGTCATGCCGTTGAAGAAGACACCGCCCGCCTCCAGGTCGCGTACGCAGCGGCGTGCCTCGTCCGCGTCGCGGGTCCATACGTTGGAGCTGAGGCCGAAGGGGCTGTCGTTGGCGAGTGCCACGGCTTCGTCCAGACCGTCGACGCGGTAGAGGGAGGCGACGGGGCCGAAGGTCTCCTCGTGGTGGATGCGCATGGCGGGGGTGATCCCGGTGAGGACCGTGGGGGCGTAGAACCAGCCCCGCTCCAGTTCCGGGGCGAGCCCGTCGGGCCTGCCGCCTCCGCACAGCGCCCGCGCACCCTGCCGTACCGCGTCGTCCACCAGCTCTTCCAGGTCGGCACGGCCCTGTTCGCTGGCGAGGGGGCCGACCTCGGTGGATTCCTGCATGGGGTCGCCGACCGTCAGGTGGCTCATGCCCACGGTGAACCGTTCGGCGAACTCCTCGTACACCTCGGTGTGCACGATGAACCGTTTGGCGGCGATGCAGGACTGCCCGTTGTTCTGCACCCGTGCGGTCACGGCGGTGCGGGCGGCCCTGGCGACGTCCGCGGACCGCATGACGAGGTACGGGTCGCTGCCGCCCAGTTCCAGGACGGTGTGCTTCACCTCGTCGCCGGCGATCGACGCGACCGAGCGGCCGGCCGGTTCGCTGCCGGTGAGGGTGGCCGCGGCGACCCGGCGGTCACGCAGGATCGCCTCGACCGCACCCGATCCCACCAGCAGGCTCTGGAAGCAGCCCGCCGGGAATCCGGCCCGGCGGAACAGGCCCTCCAGATACATCGCCGTCTGCGGGACGTTGGAGGCGTGCTTGAGCAGGCCGACGTTGCCCGCCATGAGGGCCGGGGCGGCGAACCGTACGACCTGCCAGAGCGGGAAGTTCCACGGCATCACGGCGAGCACGGGGCCGAGCGGGCGGTAGTGGACGTAGGCACGCGAGGCGCCGGAGTCCGCCACGTCGGCCGGGGACGGGTGCTGGTCGGCGAGGAGCTCCTCCGCGTGCGCCGCGTACCAGCGCATCGCCTTGGCACATTTGGCGGCCTCCGCGCGGGCCGCCTTGACGGGTTTGCCCATTTCGGTGGTCATGGTGCGCGCGATGTCCTGCTGGTCCTCGTCGAGCAGCCCGGCGGCCTGGTTCAGCAGCCGGGCACGTTCGGTGAACCCGGTGGTGCGGTACTGCCCGTACGCGGTGGCGGCGGCGTCGAGCCGCTGCTCGATCCCCGCGTCGTCGAGCGCTTCGAATCTTCTGAGGGTTTCGCCGTTCGCGGGATTGACCGTCGCGATGGGCATGGCCGTGTCCTCCTTGCCTCGGTCCTTCGACCGTGCCGTGCCGTACGCCGCGCCGCAACGCGGCCCGCCGGGCGGACACCCGGCCGGCGCGGTCCGTGCGTGCGGTGTGCACGTCGTCCGCGCCGGGGGATCGTCCAGCGGGTGCGGCCGGCGGCGGTGCCGTCCCGGTGGCCCGGTTCAGACGAGAGCGGGGTCGGATGCGGTCGTGGGCACGGGGGCGGCGGCCTCGACGGGCGGGCGCCGGAACTCGCGCACACCGGGCAGCGGCGGCAGCCGCACCGGGTCGACGCTGTACGGCTCCTTGGCGTACCGGGTGAACCAGACGACCTTGCCCTCGGCCGTGCGGCAGGTGCCCCAGCTGTCGCTCAGGGCCATGACCCGGCTCAGGCCACCGCCGCCGTTGCTGAGCAGCCGCGGCATCTCGGAGCCGTTGTCGGCGACGGAGACCGTGAGGTGCCGCCCGGACCAGCGGAGTTCGACGACGCAGTTGTTGTCGTCACCGACATGCCGGTGGACATTGGTCAGCAGCTCCTCCACACCACGGCATACCGGCCGGATATGGAGTTCGAGACTCCAGTGGCGGAGGTGTGCCGCGATTATTCGTCGCAGCTGGGTCACACGCTCTGCCGAAACCTGGAGTTCGACCAGGTAGTGCCGGTCGAGTGGAACGGTCATCGTCGAGGCTCCTCACATCGAGGCCCACTGACTTCGCCCCGTTGAACCAACGACCCCCGAACACGAAGTGTGAGCAGATGTCACTTCTGGGTCACTCCTCAGAGTGGACCGGCGGAGGCGGTCCCGCAACACAAGGAACACCCGGTCGGCCGCGGCTCAGGGGGCCGCCCGGGTCACAGGAGGTACGGCAGCAGGGTGTCCGGGGTGAGCGGAAGGCTGCGGAGCCTGATGCCGGTGGCGTGCCGGACGGCGTTGCCGACGGCCGCCGCGGCGCCGACGATGCCGATCTCGCCGATGCCCTTGCTGCCCATCGGGTTGAGGTGCGGATCCTCCTCGTCGATCCAGTGCGCCTCGATCTCCTGCACGTCGGCGCAGGCCGGCACATGGTAGGAGGCGAGATCGTTCTCGGTGTAGTCCCCGAAGACGGGGTCCATGGTGGAGGACTCGGTCAGCGCCATGCCGATCCCCATGGTCATGCCGCCGATGAACTGGGAGCGCGCCGTGCGGGAGTTGAGGATGCGTCCGGCGGCGAAGACGCCGAGCATCCGGCGCAGCCGCACCTCTCCCGTCCGTGAGTGCACGGCGACTTCGGCGAAGTGTGCGCCGAACGCGTGGCGTGCGTACGGGGACTGTCCGGCGGTCTCCTGCTGGGTGTCGGCGGTGACGGTGAGCCCATCGGCGGGGACCGGGCCGGTGCGCTCACGCAACTGCCGCAGCAGCAGGGTGCACGCCTTGTGCACGGACCAGCCCCAGGAGGCGGTGCCGGACGATCCGCCCGCCAGTGGGGCGTCGGGCAGTTCGCTGCTGCCGATGTCGATCCGGACGTTGTCCACGGGGGTGGCCAGGACGTCGGCGGCGATCTGCGCGAGCACGGTGCGGGCGCCGGTGCCGATGTCGGTGGCGTTGACCCGGATGCGGTACGAGCCGTCGGCGGCCGCGTGCGCCGAGGCGCTGGAGGCGGCGATGTAGACGGGGTAGGTGGCGGCGGCGACGCCCGTGCCGAGCAGCAGCGGCCCCTCCTCCCGGCTCGCGGGGCGCGGATCGCGGTCGTACCAGCCGAAGCGCGCGGCGCCCTTCTCCAGGCAGGCGGCCAGCCCGCGGCTGCTGAACGCGCGCCCGGAGTCCGGTTCGATGCCCGGATCGTTGCGGATGCGCAGTTCGACGGGGTCCATGCCGAGGGCCGAGGCGAGTTCGTCCATCGCCGATTCGAGCGCGTACATGCCCGGGGCCTCGCCCGGTGCGCGCATCCAGGAGGGGCTCGGCACGTCCAGGGCGACCACCTGGTGGGCGGTGCGGCTGGTGGTGGAGCCGTACATGATCCGGGTCGGGACGGCCGCCTGCTCCACGAACTCCTTGATGGTGGAGGTGTGGGTGATGATCTCGTGGTCGATCGCGGTGAGGGTGCCGTCGAGTTCGGCGCCGAGCCGGATGTGCTGGATGGTGGGGGCGCGATGGCCGACCACGGCGGCCAGCTGGCGGCGGGGCAGCGCGATCTTGACGGGGCGGCCGGTGTGGCGGGCGGCCATGGCGGCCAGGACGGTCTGCGGGCGCGGGGTGCCCTTGGATCCGAAGCCGCCGCCGACGTGCTCGGAGACGGCCGTGATCTGCTGCGGCCTCAGTCCGAAGGCGGTGGCGAGGCTGTCGCGGACCGTGGTGGAGCCCTGGCTGGAGTCGTGGACGGTCAGATGTCCGTCGTCGTCCCACCGCGCCGTCGTGGCGTGCGGCTCCATGGGGTGGTTGTGCAGGGCGCCGACGGAGTAGGTGGCGTCGACCTGTACGGGTGCCGTGACGAAGGCCCGGTCGGTGTCGCCGCGTTCCCGGACGGCGGGGTAGCCGCCGTTGACGATCTCCGGGGTGTACAGACCGGGGTGGTCCTCGGTCAGCAGGACGTCGTGCCCGTCGGTCTCGTACGTGATCCGCAGCGCCTCGGCCCCGGCGCGGGCGCCCTCCGGGGTGTCGGCCACCACGAGCGCGACGGGCCAGCCCCGGTGCGGCACCCGGCCGTTCTGGAGGACGGCGAGGATCGGGTCGTCGGGCTCCTTCAGCCGGGGCGCGTTGTGGTGGGTGAGCACGGCGTGCACGCCCGGCAGGGCCAGTACCTCGTCCGCGTGGACGGCGTCGACGCGGCCGCGGGCGATCGTGGCGGGGACGGGCCGGCCGTACAGGCACCCCGGCGGGGTGTGCTCGGCGGCGTAGCGGGCGGTGCCGGTGACCTTGTCCCGGCCCTCGCGGCGGACGACGGGGGTGCCCAGTGGTGACGGGGCCTGGCTCATGACGGGGTCCTCACGGCGGGGGGCGGCGTTGGTGCGGTTGCTCAGCTGTCGGCGGGCGGCGGGTCGCTCAGCTGTCGGCGGCGAGTTCGGCGAGCGCGTCGACGGCCAGATTGCGGGCGAGGCCCACCTTGAAGGCGTTCTCGCGCAGCGGACGGGCCGCGGCGAGTTCGGCGTCCACCGCCCGTTCGAAGGTCTCCTCGGTGGCCGGTGCGCCCCGGAGCAGGTCCTCGGCGGTCCGGGCGCGCCAGGGCCGGTGGGCGAGGCCGCCGAAGGCCAGCGCGGCGTGCTCGATCCGACCGCCCCGGACGCTCAGTACGGCGGCGACGGACGCGAGGGCGAAGGCGAAGGAGGCGCGGTCGCGGGCCTTGCGGTAGAGGGAGGCGGCGCCTTCCGGGCGTGGTGGCAGGACCAGCTCGGTGATGAGTTCGCCCGGCCGGATCTCGGTGTCCCGGTCGGGGGTGTCGCCCGGCAGGCGGTGGAATCCGGTGGCGGGCACGGTCCGCCCGCCGTCCGGTCCGTGCAGGTGGACGGTGGCGTCGAGGGCGGACAGGGCGACGGCCATGTCGGACGGGTGGGTGGCGACGCAGTGCGTGGAGTGGCCGAGCACGGCGAGGTCGCGCTGCGCGCTGTCGAGGGCGGGGCAGCCGGTGCCGGGTTGCCGTTTGTTGCACGGCTTGGAGGTGTCCTGGAAGTACGCGCACCGGGTGCGTTGCAGCAGGTTCCCACCGGTCGTGGCGGTGTTGCGGAGCTGCCCGGAGGCGCCGGACAGCAGCGCCTGGGACAGGGCGGGGTAGCGGGTGCGTACCGAGTGATGGGCGGCCAGGGCGCTGTTGCGTACGGTCGCGCCGATCCGCAGGCCGCCGTCCTCGGTGTCGGCCACGTGGTCCAGCGGCAATCTGCTGATGTCGATGAGCCGGTCCGGGGCCGCCACGCCGAGCTTCATCAGGTCGACGAGGTTGGTGCCGCCGCCGAGGAACAGGGCGCCGGGGTGCGCGGCGTGTTCGCGTACCGCTTCCTCGGCGGACCGGGCGCGGAGATAGCCGAATGGTTTCACAGCGCCACGTCCTCGATCGCCTCGACGATGCGGGGGTAGGCGCCGCAGCGGCACAGGTTGCCGCTCATCCGCTCGCGGATCTCGTCGGCGTCGAGCGGCGCCGGGGCCGATGCGGGCGCCTTGCGGGCGGTGGCGTGGGACGGGAAGCCGTCCGCCGCCTCGCCGAGCATGCCGACGGCCGAGCAGATCTGGCCGGGGGTGCAGTAACCGCACTGCAGGGCGTCGCGGTCCAGGAAGGCTTCCTGGAGCGGGTGGAGCCTCTCGCCGTCGGCGAGGCCCTCGACGGTGGTGATGGCGGCGCCGTCGTGGGCGACGGCGAGCAGCAGGCAGCTGTTGGCGCGCCGGCCGTCGACGATGACGGTGCACGCCCCGCACTGTCCGTGGTCGCAGCCCTTCTTCGCACCGGTGAGACCGAGGTGCTCGCGCAGGGCGTCCAGGACGGTGGTGCGGTGATCGAGCGTGAGCGTCCGCTCGGTTCCGTTGATCTGCAGTGTCAGGGTGGAACGGTCACCGGTTGCTCCCGGCTGTTGCGCACCGTCGTCCCGCCCGCGAGAGGGGTCCACGCACTCGCACCTTTCAGAGGTGGGCTTTTGTCCGTTTTCTACCAGACGCGGGAGGGCTTCCCGTGCCATTGCTCCGCCGCCGGGCCGTGCCCCGCCGGACTGTCGGCCCATCGGTCTACCGGTTCGCCAGCCGCAGCCGCACCTCTTCCTCCTGGTCGCCGGAGACGGTCCCGACGACCGTCACGTCGAAGGCGTGCGCCAGGCTCTGCCGGAGCCGTTCCACCGCCCAGTAGCCGCCCTGGACGTCGACGCTCACGGGCGCGCCGAGGGCGACCGGCCCGGAGACCACCCTGGCCTCGGCGACGTCGACGGTCACCACCCACGCGGTGGGGCGCTTCCCGGCGAGGTGCTGCGGTACGTCGACCGAGGCCCGGTCGGTGGTGAACGCGGCCCGCAGCACGTCGAAGACCATCCGCGCATCGCCCTTCTCGCACCCGCTGATGACGACCGAGACCTCCTGTCCGTACCCGCTCTCCTCCGCCTGCTTCTCCTTGATGGTGTTCACCGCGGTTCCTTCCGCTCGGTGTTCCACTCCGCGTCCCCGCGCCGGGTGCCGTGCCCCAGCGGTGTTTCGAGGATGTCTCCAGGCTCTCCCCGCGGCAGGACGACGGCGACACGGGGCCGGGTGCGCGCGGGGCCCGTGGACGGCCGCCGATCGGGTGCGCGCACCTCACCGCACCCCGCGTTCCCCGCACGGCCGCTGCGCCCTCGACGCGAAACTCCTTTTCAGGTCATATCCACTTAAAACATGAATTCATGGCAATTATTGCGTGAGGGCTTCGCCTCGGGGTATCCGGCAAGCATGGACGTTTCGAGCACAGACCTGACTTCACTGGCTCTCGTTCTCGCCGACGGGCGGGGCGCGACCGGGTCGGTGATGGGCATTGTCGGAGTGGTGCTGGTGGCCGTGCTGATCGGCGCGGTCTGGCTGGGGAAGCGGCGCCGGGCCCAGGAGCTGCCACCACCCAGACCCGACGAGCAGCCACCCCGGCCGGACCACCGCAGCCACATCGAGGAGCGCGATGTGCACGGCGACGACCACTTCCCGCCCGACCGCCGGGGCCTTTCGCCGTACGAACTCGGTGACCACGGGAACGAGCCCATCCCCCGCGACACGGACGAGCGGCGCGACTGACCCGGCGGACTCCCCCGGCGGCGGCCCAGGGCAGGGGCGTCGCGTGTTGCGGGGGTGACTGCCTCCGGTGAGGCTGGTGGGGGCCCGTCGGGCACGGCGTACCCAGACCTCAGAACCGATGAAGGCAGTAGGACCATGACCGGAAGCCACCCGGGGAAGGCGCCGACACCTGCGCCGCTGACCGGATCCGCAGCGCCCTGCTGGGTCAACCTCATGACCCGCGATCTGGGGGCGGCCCAGGAGTTCTACGGCGCCGTGCTGGGGTGGACCTTCCGTCCGGGCAAGCTGGGGCAGGAGTTCTCGGTCGCGCGCCGGGGCGACGTACCGGTCGCCGGCATCGGCGCGGTGGCGACCGCCTACCAGGTGGCCGTCGTCTGGACGCCCTACTTCGCCGTCACCGACGCCGATGCGGCCGCCTCGCGCATCCGTGAGCGCAGCGGCACCGTCGCCGTGGGCCCGATGGCACTCGGGAAGGGGCGCGGAGCGCTCGCGGCGGACCGGGACGGTGCGGTGTTCGGGATCTGGGAACGGACCGAGCCCGCGACCTCGCCGCCCGCGCCGGACGACCATTCGCACGCCTGGCTGCGGCTGCACACCAGGAACGCCTTCGACGCCGCGATCTTCTACGGGCAGGTGCTCGACTGGGCGAGCGGGCGCCCGGGGTGCTGCGAGGTGTCGTACGAGAAGGACGAGGTCATCGTCGAGTGCGACGGGCGCCGGCTGGTCCGGATCAGCTCCGGCGCGGTGGAGGCGGCACCCGATCCGCTGGTCCGCCCGCACTGGCAGGTGCACTTCCCGGTCGGCGATGTGGCGGCCACGGTCGCGGCCGCGCGGGCGCACGGCGGCAGCCTGGTCGAGCAGCGGTCGCTGGCGCAGGGCACGGCGGCGACGCTGCTGGACCCGGACGGCGGCCTCTTCACCGTCACGGACGTCCGGGGCCTCACGACGGACGGTCCCGGCTGAGCACGCCGTCCGCTCCGCGGCGCTCGATCACTTGTCGCGCGTGGACGAGGAGCGGGCCAGTGCCCAGGCCGGGAAGACGAACCAGCAGATCAGGAACCACAGCGCCATCCCGCCGACCAGCCACAGCGCGACGGAGTTGTGCAGGGCCACCCGCAGGATGAGCAGCAGGGCGGAGCACATCGTGCAGAACAGCAGGACGAGCCCCACCACCGTCATCCGTGACGCCCAGGTGACCGTCTGCGGTTTGAGCCGCCGCCCGGTGAGCAGCCGGTGGTACGAGACGGGGCCGATCAGGGCGGCGGCGGTGGCGGATCCCAGCACCACGGTGACCACGTAGATGGTGCGGTCGGTGTCCGAGAGCCCGGCGAAGCGGGGCTGGAAGACGACGGCCAGCAGAAAGCCGAAGAGGATCTGGACGCCGGTCTGGGCGACCCGCAGTTCCTGGAGCAGATCGCTCCACCGCCGGTCCGCCCGTTCCTCGGGCGTCTCGTCGCGGCCGGGGCGGCCGCGGTCGGGGCGATGCGCTGTCGAGGTCACCGGGAGCCTCCGTCCGAATACCCGGAGTACTTCGTGTTCCCCTCCTCCCCCACCGTAACCGGTCACCGGGGAAGGGGAGACGGCCGGATCGTCCGCCAGGCCCTCGACGATCACTCCGGCCTCACCTAGGATTCTGAGTACGGCATCGCGCGTCGGTCACCGGCTGGGTGAGGCGTGGAGGTGCCCGTGAGATGCCCGTTGGAGGCATTCCACAGTGTCAGTCGAGTTGAATCACACCATCATCCACTCCCGGGACAACCGGGAGTCCGCGGAGTTCCTGGCGGACATACTGGGGCTCGAAGTCGGCGAGGAATGGGGCCCGTTCGTCCCGGTCTCCACCGCGAACGGAGTCACCCTGGACTTCGCGACCGTTCCCGAAGCCTCGATCACCACGCAGCACTACGCCTTCCTCATCTCGGAAGGCGAGTTCGACACCGCGTACGCCCGCATCAAGGAACTCGGGATCACGTACTACGCGGATCCGCACCGGAAGCATCCGGGCGAGATCAACCACAACGACGGCGGCCAGGGCGTGTACTTCGCCGATCCCGCCGGTCACGGCATGGAGATCATCACGCGTCCGTACGGGGGCTTCGCCTCGTAACACCACGCTCCTGCAAGGGGGTTCGGCTCCGGCATCCGGGTACGGATGCCGGGTCGGGCCCCCTCGCGTCCGTTCAGTCGATCGGCAGCAGCAGCTCGGGCCGGTCCCACATCACCGCGGGCGGATCGGCCGCCAGGGTGCCGGTCCGACGGGCCCCCACGCTCCGGTAGAAGCCCTCGGCGGGCGGGTGCGAGACGATGCGCACTGCGGTGAGTCCGGCGCGCTCCGCCTCGCCGCGCAGATGCCCGACGAGGAGCCGTCCGATGCCGAGTCCCTGCGCGGCATCGGCGACGAACATCAGGTCGAGCTCCGGCGGCGCGAGAACGAGCGAGTAGAAGCCGAGCAGCCGGTCGGTGTCGGACTCCACCGCCGCGAAGACCCGGTGGGTCTCGATGTAGTCCGGACCGACCCGGTATCCGGCGACCATGGCGGCGTAGTGCCCCTCGTAGGCGCGGGACGTCCTGACCAGCCGGGTGAGCCGCTTCGCGTCCCGGGCGGTGGCACGCCTGATGCGTACGGACTCCCGCGGCGCCCCGCCACCCCGGTGTGTAATGCTCGATTTCATGAATGGAGTATTACGCATCCGGACGCCGGGCACCCACCCACGAGCCACCGGCCGGCCCGTCGGGCACTACGACGGATCGCGCGCCGTGCGCCACTCGTCGACCATGGCATCGATGTCGAACGGCTTGAGGTTCAGCGGCGGGCCCGGCGGCGGCCGCCTGATGGCCGCCGCGATCTTCTCGTTCACCTCGGACAGCATGCGCCGCACCTCGGCTTCCGTCCGTGCCCCGGACACCGATTCGGCCACGTCCTCCGCCTGCTTGCGCAGGGCCAGGGCCGGCGGGAGCACCGACACCCCCTCGCGCTGAAGCTTCTGCTTGATCCACCAGTTCTCGTCGTAGGGGGCCCCGATACTGTCGAGCGGCTTACCGAATCCCGGCAACTGCGAGATGTCACCACGCTGCTCGGACTCCCGGATCTGCTTGTCGACCCATGATTCGAAGCTGACGCCCGCAGGCTTTCGCTCGGTCAACGTACGCCCCTCTCGGAGGATTCGTAATCCGGTCCCTTCACGATACCCAGGGACCGAGCGACGCCGGTCCCGGCCTCCACGCCCGGCGGCACAACGCCCTTCGGCGCCATACCGCTTCGGGTCCGGCGGCCCGTTTCAGTGCGCGTGCCCGGCGGGCGCCCCGGCCCCGCCCTCCCGGTGCCCGCCGTCGCCGTTCCCCGGTTCCGCCACCCGGACGGTGAACGCCGCGGTGCGCACCTTGCCCTCGTGCTTGAAGTCGAGGAAGAGCCGGTACGTTCCGGCACTGGGTGCCGTCGCGGTGAAGGACACCTCCGGCCCGGGGCCGCCCTCGTTCGGGTGGACATGCAGATAGGCCAGGTCGCCCGAGCGCAGGGCGACCAGGTGCCCGTACGCACCGAGGTAGGGCTGGAGGTCGGTGACGGGACGGCCGTTCCTGCTGACGGACAGCTTGAGTTCGCCGCTTCGGCCGGCCCGGAGTTCACCGCCGAGCGCCACTCGGTAGCCGTCGACCTCGGCCGTGGTGCCCGGGGCCGGTAGAGCGGCGGGGCGGTAGGCGCCCGAGACGGCCAGATCCGCGCCGAGGGTGAGGTTGCCGGCGCCCGCGGCCGCCGGGGTGAAGTCGGCGAACACCCGGTAGCCACCGGCCTCGGGCAGGTCGACAGGGGTCGACCAGGTGCCGTCGGCCGCACGGACGGGGTGCAGGTGACGGTACTGGGTGAGGTCGGTGGAGGCGAGGATGAAGTGCAGCTCCTTGCCGTGCTCACGCTGATAGGCGGTGACCTTGCGCCCGCTGTCGTCCTTGACCGCGAACCGGATCTCGGTCCGGGCCCCGGCCCGGACCGTCGGTGTCGCCAGGTCCAGGGTGTAGCCACCCTCCGAGATCTGCAGTCCGCCGGGCGCGTGGTCCGCAGCCGGCTTCGCCCCGCCCTCCTCTCCCCCGCCGTGGCCGCCGTGCTGTTGTGCGGGGCGGTCCTCGGCGGCCACCAGCGGGTCGACGCTCCTGCCCACTCCGTAGGCGGTTCCGAAGGTCGCGGCGAGCGCGGCGGCGAAGGCGGTGATCCTCAGTGCGTTGTTCATGACGGTTCTCTCCATCGGGTCGACCGGGAGGCAGCGCTTCCCGACACCTCACAACATACCCCCTGGGGGTATCAAGTCAAGCCCGGAACGCACCATCGCTTCGCGGGTGGGCAAGAGGTTCACGGGTGGGCAGGGGGTTGTCGGTGGGCAGGGGGCCGTCGGCTGAGCAGGAGGGAGCAGGGCAGGCCGGATCGCGGCCCGCCGCTCAGGCCGGCACCACCAGCCCGGCGCGCAGCCGCTCCACCGCCGCCTCGGGGATGCGCAGACCGTCGCGCACATACCCGTCGAGTCCGCCCCAGCGTTCGTCCATGGCGTCCAGCGCCGTGTCGAGGTAGCGGGGGCGCACCTCGGTGATCGCGGAGGCGATCTCCGGGTCACCTCCCGCGTCGAGGAAGTCCTGAACGTACGGCGCGAAGGCGACCCGTACCACCGGATTCACCGCGAGGAACTCGGCGCGCACCACATCGCGCGACGCGCCGAGCATCATCAGGAGCAGGGCAGCGGCCCAGCCGGTCCGGTCCTTGCCCGCCGTGCAGTGGAAGAGCACCGGGCGGGCGCGGTCGTCGGCGACGGTCTCGACGAAGGCCCGGTAAGCGGCGGACGCGCCCGGCGAGAGCACCATCTGCCGGTAGGTGTCCGCGAACAGTCCTGCCGCCTTTCCGCCGCCGAGCATCCGCTCCGCGGCGACGGGATCGGCGAGCAGGGCGCGCAGCCGGGCGGGCGCCACACCCGGGTTGTCCCCGAGCACATCGGCGACGAACAGCCGTGCGCCCTGCGGCAGCCGGTCGGGGGCCGCGGCCCGCTCGTCGGCGGTCCGCAGATCGACGACGGTGCGGATGCCGAGCGTGGACATCCGGGAGTCCTGCGCCGCGTCGAGCCCGCTGAGCTGCCCGGACCGCAGCACGGCACCCGCCCGGACCCGGCGGTCCGGGCCAAGGGCGATGCCGCCCAGGTCGCGCAGATTGAGGACGGTGGATGCCTGGACGGCCCTGGCGGTCTGCACGATGAACTTCCCCTTTTTCGCTCGACGCGTATCCGAATTCATTCGGTTTTGCCGGATCAAACGTCGCACGCAGCCGGGAAATCGACAAAGTAAAACGCCGGTGGGCGCCATTTGGGGGCACCTGCGGTGATAACAGAGGTGTGAAATCACGACCGCTCTCACCCCAGGTCAGGGGCGCACCACACCAATAGCGGCGTGTTCCGTGAATACCCGATCCTGAATTCTCGGCCCGGCGTTTCCCGCCGGAGTACGGATCGGGTCGGCACGGCCCTTGCCGGGCCGCGGAATCCGCGCGTTCAGAGCACGACGACGGTGACCTCGGTCGCCTTGACGCTCGTCCATACGGCAGTGCCCTCCACGAGGCCCAGCTCGGTCGCCGCTTCGGGGGTGATCTCGGCGACCAGGTCCGGCGCCTCGGCGGAGGCGATCACCACCCGGAGCCGGCTGCCGACGGCGGTGAGCTCGCGCACCGTTCCGGGCCAGACGTTGCGGGGACTTCCGCCGGGCCTGTCGCGGTGCACGGAGACCGCTTCGGGCGCGATGATCGCGAGGGCCGCCGCTCCCTCGGCGAGCGAGTCCGCGACGACCAGCCGGCCGCCGCCCGCGAGGGCCAGCGTGCCGTCGGGCGCGGCCGTGCCGGGCCAGGCGTTGCGGCCGAGCATCCGGGCGACCCACGGCGAGCGGGGATTGCGGGTGACCTCGGCCGGTGGCGCGTCCTGGAGGGTGCGGCCCTCGTCGAGCACCAGCACCCGGTCGGCCAGTGAGACCGCTTCGACGGGGTCGTGGGTGACGATCAGACAGACGCCGCCGAATCCGGCGAGGTGGGTGCGCAGGGTGTGCCGGACATGGGCGCGGGTGGTCTGGTCGAGGGCGGCGAGCGGCTCGTCGAGCAGCAGCAGCCAGGGGCGGGCGGCGAGCGCTCTGGCCAGTGCCACGCGCTGGGCCTGGCCGCCGGAGAGCTGGGCGGGCCTGCGGTGGGCGAGGTGTCCGACGCCCAGCCGGTCGAGCCACTGCTGCGCCTCCCGCCGGGCCTCTGCGCGGGAGACGCCGTGGGCACGGAGCCCGTACGCCGTGTTCGTCAGCGCGCTCAGGTGCGGGAAGAGCGCGCCGTCCTGCGGCACCCAGGCGACCTGACGTCGGTGCGGGGGCAGTTCGGTGACGTCGGTGTCACCGAGGCGCAGCCGGGCCCGGGCACGGGGGGTCAGGCCGAGGAGCGCGCGCAGCAGGGTCGTCTTGCCCGCGCCGTTGGGGCCGACGACGGCGATCGTGGTGCCGGGCGCCGCTTCGAGGGTCAGCCGGTCGAAGCCGGTGACCTCGGCGTGCAGCGAGCGTCGTTCCTGCGGGGCCGGGGGCGTCTCCCGGTCCGCGCGCGGTGCCGTGTCCGGGACGGCCGTGTCGTCCGCCGGGGGCTGCGCTTCGCGTGCGCGGTCGCGCGGCGTTCCGGTCCAGCGGCCGCGCAGCGTGATCAGTACGGCCATGGCGATGGCGAGCAGCAGCAGTGATACGGAGGTGGCGGCCTCCGGGGAGTCCTGGAGCAGCAGGTAGACCTGGAGCGGAAGTGTCTGCGTGGTGCCCGGCAGATTGCCCGCGAAGGTGATGGTGGCACCGAATTCGCCGAGCGCCCGTGCCCAGGTGAGGGCGGCCCCGGCGGCGAGCCCGGGGGCGGCCATCGGGAGGGTGACGGTGAAGAAGACCCGGACCGGTGAGGCTCCGAGGGAGGCCGCCGTCTCCTCGTACGCGGGGCGCAGTCCGGCCAGTGCGCCTTCGAGGCTGATGACGAGGAACGGCATCGCGACGAAGGTCGCCGCGACCACCGCGCCCGAGGTGTGGAAGGGCAGCGTGATCCCGAAGGTGTTCTCCAGCCAGGGGCCGAGCAGCCCCCGGCGGCCGAAGCCGAGGAGCAGCGCCACACCTCCGACGGTGGGCGGCAGCACCATCGGGAGCAGGACCAGGGAGCGTACGAACGCCTTGCCGGGAAAGTCCGTCCGGGCCAGCAGCCAGGCCAGCGGCACCCCGAGCAGCAGGGAGAGCCCCAGCGCCCAGAAGGAGACCAGCAGGGAGAGTCTGAGCGCCTGGGTGACTCCCGGGCTGGTCAGATGGGTGCCGAGGTCGGCCCAGGACGTACGGGCCAGAATGCCGATCAGCGGGATCAGCAGGAACGCGACGGCGAGCAGCGCGGGGATCGCCAGGGCGACGGGGGTGCGCACGCCGGGCATCCGGCTGCGGAGAGCTCTCATCGGAGGTTCCCGGAATCGGTCGGTTCGGGCAGGGTCGCTCACGCTCCCCGGTCGGCCGGCCCGACTGCGGCCGGCCGGACAGGCCCTCCCGGGACGGAACTCCTAGGGCTGCTGGAAGCCCGCCGACCGCAGGATCTTCTGCGCCTGAGGGGTGCTCAGCCATTTCACGAACGCCGTGGCGGCCTCGGTGTTCTTGGACTGTCGCAGCGTAGCGGCCGGGTAGGAGGCCACGGCGTTCTGCGCGTCCGGGATGTCGACGGCGTCGACCTTGTCGGTGGCCGTGGCGGCGTCGGTCCGGTAGACGATGCCCGCGTCGGCCTCGCCGAGCTCGACCTTGCTGAGGACCGCGCGGACGTTGGGCTCCTGGGAGACCGGCTTGACGGTGAGCTTCTGGGCGTCGAGGACCTGCTTGCTGTAGCGGCCGACCGGCACCTCGGGCGCGGCCAGGACGACCTTGAGCTCGGGGTCGGTCAGGTCCTTCAGGCCCGCGATCTTCTCCGGGTTGCCCTCGCGGGTGGCGATGACGAGGCGGTTCTTGGCGATGACGACGGGCGTCGCCGTGTCGGACTTCAGCCCGTCCATCGTCTTGGTGTCGGCGGTGACGAGGGCGTCGGCGGGCGCGCCCTGCTTCACCTGGGCGGCGAGCTCCTGGGAGCCGGCGAAGGAGAACGTCACCTTCGTGCCCGGGTGCTCCTTCTCGTACGCGGCGCCCGCGGTCTTGAACACATCGGTGAGCGAGGCGGCGGCCAGCACGGTCAGCCGGGCGCCGGACGACGCCGACTTCCCGGCGGATTCCTTCTTGCTGTCGTCGCTGCTGCCGCACGCGGCGAGCGGGAACAGCAGTGCGGCCGTGATGACCGCGGCGGCGGCGCGCCGCCCGGTGAGGATGGTCGACATGGTCCGGTGACTCCTTGAAGTTGATGCGTGCCGTGGATGACGCGTCGTCAGACGCGATCGATGTGCACGCTGGTGGACTTCACGCGAGCGGTGGCCTGCATGCCGACCTCCAGCCCCAGTTCCTCGACGGCCTCCCGGGTGAGCAGTGACACCAGCCGGTGCGGACCCGCCTGGATCTCGACCTGGGCCGCGACATCGCCGAGCTTCACCGCGGTGACGATGCCCGGGAAGGCGTTGCGGGCCGAGGTGTACGAGGTGTCGTCCTCGCCGCCCCCGCCCTGACCGACCTCGATGGAGAAGGCGGCCAGGTCGCGGCCGTCGATGAGCCTGCGGCCGCTCTCGTCGCGGTGGGTGGCGACCCTCCCGGCGTCCGCCCAGCGGCGGGCCGTGTCGGGGCTGACCCCCAGCAGACGTGCCGCCTGGCCGATTGTGTAGGACTGCATGTGCGACAAGATATTCGAATCGTCCTCGCAGCTGCAATCCGTCCGGGTGATCTGTGGAGCAAATGCCAGGGGCGTTGGAGGAATCACCAAGCACTGGGTCCGGGCGACGGCGAGGACCGGCTACGCGACGGTGGGTGAAGGATCAAGTGCGCTCGGAGAGGGCAAGGTCACAAGCGGAACCCATGCTGCGCTCAAGCGCCCTGACCTAGCATCTGGGCATGACGGTCCTGCCTGCCGACGGGCTTTCGTTGGCCGCCGAATTCCCCGCCCCCGCCCATGAGCACTGGCAACACCTCGTCGAAGGTGTGCTGCGCAAGTCGGGCAAGGAGGCTGCGGGTTCGGCCGCCGAGGAAGCGCTGTCCACCACGGTCGAGGACGGGCTCATCACCCGCCCCCTCTACACCTCGCGCGACAGCGCGCCCGATGCCGGATATCCGGGCTTCGCCCCCTTCACCCGCGGCAGCAAGGCCGAGGGCAACGCGGCGGGCGGCTGGGACGTACGGCAGCGGCACACCCTTCCCGATCCCGCGCGTCTCAACGAGGCACTGCTCGCCGATCTGGAGAACGGCGTCACCTCGCTGTGGCTGACCGTGGGCGGTGCCGAGGGTGTTCCGGTGTCCGCGCTGGCGGGGGCCCTGGACGGCGTCTTCCTCGATCTGGCTCCCGTGGTGCTCGACGCGGGCGGGGAGACCGACGCCGCGGCCACGGAGTTGCTGCGGATCTGCGCGGAGCGGGGCATCGACCCGCGGAGCCTGCGCGGCAACCTCGGCGCGGACCCGTTCGGGCAGGCAGCCCGCAGCGGCGCCGAGCCCGATCTGCCGGCCGCCGTCCACTGGGCCCGGCGGTGTGCCCGCGAGCTCCCCGGGCTGCGGGCGCTGGCCGTCGACGCGCTGCCGTACCACGAGGCCGGCGGTTCGGCCGCCGAGGAGCTGGGCGCCTCACTGGCGACCGGTGTCGCCCTGCTGCGGGCGCTGACCGAGGCCGGGCTGACGGTCGAAGAAGCCTGCGGGCAGCTGGAGTTCCGGTACGCGGCGACCGCCGACCAGTTCCTGACCATCGCCAAACTGCGGGCCGCGCGCCGGCTGTGGTCCCGGGTGGCGGAGGTGTGCGGGGCCGCCGGAGCCGGGGCGCAGCGCCAGCACGCGGTGACGTCCTCGGTGATGATGACTCGGCGCGATCCGTGGGTGAACATGCTGCGCACGACGCTGGCCTGTCTGGGGTCGGGGGTCGGCGGCGCCGACTCCGTCACCGTGCTGCCGTTCGATCACGCGCTGGGCCTGCCGGACGCGTTCGCCCGGCGCATCGCCCGTAACACGTCGACGATCCTGCTGGAGGAGTCGCACCTGGCCCGGGTGATCGACCCGGCGGGCGGCTCCTGGTACGTGGAGCGGCTCACCGCCGAACTCGCCGACGCCGCCTGGTCGTTCTTCCAGGAGATCGAACGGTCCGGCGGTCAGGCCGCCGCGCTGGGCTCGGGCATGATCGGTGAGCGTCTCGCGGCCACCTGGGCGGCACGCAGCAAGGATCTGGCCCGTCGCAAGGAGCCGATCACCGGGGTGAGCGAGTTCCCGCAGCTGGCGGAGCGGCCGGTGGAGCGCGAGCCGGCCCCGTGCGGACCGGCCGCGGCACCGGGCGGCCTGCCCAGGGTCCGCCGTGACGAGGCGTTCGAGGCGCTGCGCGCCCGGTCGGACGCGCATCTCGCGGCGACCGGGCAGCGGCCGAGAGTCTTCCTGGCCGCGCTCGGCCCCGCCGCCGCGCACACCGCGCGGGCGTCGTTCGCCGCCAATCTCTTCCAGGCGGGCGGCATCGAACCGGTCCACGACCCGGTCTCCGTCGACGCGACCACGGCCGCCGAAGCCTTCGCGGCGAGCGGCGCCACCGTCGCGTGTCTGTGTTCCAGCGACGCGCTCTACGCCGAGCAGGCCGAGGCGGTCGCCGGGGCGCTGCTCTCGGCGGGCGCCGGGCGGGTGTTCCTGGCCGGCCGGCCAGGCGAGTACGCCGGTGTCGACGAGTACGTCTTCGCGGGCTCCGATGTGGTGACCGTGCTCTCCTCCCTCCTCGACCGTATGGATGTGGCGTAATGCGTATCCCCGACTTCTCCGGCATCGAGCTCGGTCCGGGCGGCGCCGCCGAGGTCTCCGAGGACCAGTGGCGCGCCTCGGTGAAGGAGTCCTCCGGCAGTTCGGACGGCGATCTGCTGTGGGAGACCCCGGAAGGCATCGCGGTCAAGCCGCTGTACACCGGGCACGACCTCGAAGGGCTCGACTTCCTCGGTACGTATCCGGGCATCGCCCCGTACCTGCGGGGCCCGTACCCGACGATGTACGTCAACCAGCCCTGGACCATCCGGCAGTACGCCGGGTTCTCCACCGCCGAGGAGTCCAACGCCTTCTACCGCCGCAACCTCGCCGCCGGTCAGAAGGGGCTCTCCGTCGCCTTCGACCTGCCGACCCACCGGGGCTACGACAGCGACCACCCGCGGGTGACCGGCGATGTCGGCATGGCGGGCGTGGCGATCGACTCGATCTACGACATGCGGCAGCTCTTCGACGGCATCCCGCTGGACCGGATGTCGGTGTCGATGACGATGAACGGCGCGGTGCTGCCCGTGCTCGCCCTGTACATCGTGGCCGCGGAGGAACAGGGCGTCGGGCCCGAGAAGCTGGCCGGGACCATTCAGAACGACATTCTGAAGGAGTTCATGGTCCGCAACACCTACATCTATCCGCCGAAGCCCTCGATGCGGATCATCTCCGACATCTTCGCGTACACCTCGCAGAAGATGCCGCGCTACAACTCGATCTCCATCTCCGGGTATCACATCCAGGAGGCGGGTGCGACGGCCGATCTGGAGCTGGCGTACACCCTCGCGGACGGGGTGGAGTATCTGCGGGCCGGCCGGGACGCCGGTCTCGACGTGGACGCGTTCGCGCCCCGGCTGTCGTTCTTCTGGGCGATCGGCATGAACTTCTTCATGGAGATCGCGAAGCTGCGGGCGGCCCGGCTGCTCTGGGCCAAGCTGGTCAAGGAGTTCGAGCCGAAGAACGCGAAGTCGCTCTCGCTGCGCACCCATTCGCAGACGTCCGGGTGGTCGCTGACCGCGCAGGACGTGTTCAACAACGTCACCCGGACCTGTGTGGAGGCGATGGCGGCCACCCAGGGCCACACCCAGTCGCTGCACACCAACGCGCTCGACGAGGCGCTCGCCCTGCCGACGGACTTCTCCGCCCGGATCGCCCGGAACACCCAACTGCTGCTCCAGCAGGAGTCGGGGACCGGCCGGGTGATCGACCCGTGGGGCGGCAGCGCGTACGTGGAGAAGCTGACGTACGACCTGGCGCGCCGGGCCTGGCAGCACATCGAGGAGGTCGAGGCGGCGGGCGGCATGGCGCAGGCCATCGACGCGGGCATCCCGAAGCTCCGGGTGGAGGAGGCCGCGGCCCGTACCCAGGCACGGATCGACTCCGGGCGCCAGCCGGTGATCGGGGTGAACAAGTACCGGGTGGAGAGCGACGAGCAGATCGATGTGCTCAAGGTCGACAACTCCTCGGTGCGCACCCAGCAGATCGAGAAGCTGCGCCGGCTGCGCGAGGAGCGCGACGAGGGCGCCTGCCAGGCGGCGCTGCGCGCCCTGACGGCCGCGGCCGAGCGCGACCCCGGTCCGGGGCTCGAAGGCAATCTGCTGGCTCTGGCCGTCGACGCGGCACGTGCGATGGCGACCGTGGGCGAGATCTCGGACGCCCTGGAGAAGGTGTACGGGAGGCATGCGGGCCAGATCCGTACGATCTCCGGTGTGTACCGCAACGAGGCAGGTGAATCCCCTTCCGTGGACCGGACCCGGGCGCTGGTGGACAGGTTCGAGGAGGCCGAGGGGCGCCGTCCGCGCATCCTGGTCGCCAAGATGGGCCAGGACGGTCACGACCGCGGCCAGAAGGTGATCTCGACCGCCTTCGCCGACCTGGGCTTCGACGTGGACGTCGGCCCGCTGTTCCAGACGCCGGCCGAGGTGGCGCGGCAGGCGGTGGAGGCGGACGTGCACATCGTGGGCGTCTCCTCGCTGGCCGCCGGGCACCTCACGCTGGTGCCGGCGCTCCGCGAGGAGCTGGCGGCCGAGGGGCGCGAGGACATCATGATCGTGGTGGGCGGGGTGATTCCGCCGCAGGACGTCGAGGCGCTGCACGAGGCGGGCGCGACGGCCGTGTTCCCGCCCGGCACGGTGATCCCGGATGCCGCGTACGACCTGGTGACGCGGCTCGGCGCCGCGCTCGGCCACGAGCTGTGAGCCGCTGATCCGATGGCTCCCAGGATCGACATCGACAGCTATGTGAAGGGGGTGCTCGACGGGAAGCGGGCGCACATCGCGCGCGCCATCACTCTCGTCGAGTCCACCCGCCCCGATCACCGGGTGCTGGCCCAGCAATTGCTGCGCGAGCTGCTGCCGCACTCCGGCGCGGCCCGGCGGATCGGGATCAGCGGGGTGCCCGGGGTCGGGAAGTCCACGTTCATCGACGCGCTGGGCACGATGCTCACCGGGCTCGGGCACCGGGTCGCGGTGCTGGCCGTCGACCCCTCCTCCAGCCGTACCGGCGGCTCGATCCTGGGCGACAAGACCAGGATGGAGCGGCTCGCGGTGGATCCGGCGGCGTTCGTACGCCCGTCCCCCACCGCCGGCACCCTCGGCGGGGTGGCCAAGGCGACCCGGGAGTCCATCGTGGTGATGGAGGCCGCGGGTTACGACGTGGTGCTGGTGGAGACGGTCGGCGTCGGGCAGTCGGAGACGGCGGTGGCCAACATGGTCGACACGTTTCTGCTGCTGACGCTGGCCCGGACCGGTGATCAGCTCCAGGGCATCAAGAAGGGTGTGCTGGAGCTGGCGGACGCGATCGCGGTCAACAAGGCGGACGGTCCGCACGAGCGGGACGCCCGCGCGGCGGCGCGCGAACTGGCGGGCGCGCTGCGGCTGATGCACCCGGTGGACGCGGCATGGACGCCGCCGGTGCTGACGTGCAGCGCCCGTGAGTCGGCCGGTCTCGACACCCTGTGGGAGCGTCTTGAGCAGCACCGCGCGCTGCTGGAGTCGACCGGGCGGCTCGCCGCGAAGCGGCGTGACCAGCAGGTCGACTGGACGTGGACGATGGTGCGGGACGAGCTGCTGGAGAGTCTGCGCGGCCATCCGGAGGTGCGTGCGCTCACCCCGGGGCTGGAACAGCGGGTCAGGGACGGCGAGTTGACGGCCACGCTGGCGGCCGAGCAGATCCTGGCCGCGTTCCGGAGCACGGCGGCGGTCCCGGAGGCCGGTGACCCGATGGGCTGACGGCCCGGGTACGCGATGTGTCCGTCCGGCGGTCCGGAATTCCCGGGCCGCCGGACGTTCGTGTCGCCTACAGATCGAGCTGGTACTCGACCGAGGTGTGTGTCGGCTCGTAGCCGAGCGCGTCGTTGATGTGCCGCATGTGCGTATTGCTGTCGGCGGTGTCCGTCAGCAGCCCTGCCAGGCCGGGGTGGGTCTCGCGGGCGTGGAGGATGGAGGCCGCCTTCATCCACGCTCCCAGGCCGTGCCCCCGGTGCTCGGGAAGGACTCCGGTGCCGTAGTGCTGTCCGTCGCCGGTTCCGTCGCCCGGGACGACGAGTTCCGTGAAGCCCGCGATCGTCGCGGTGGACTCGTCGAACGCCGCGACCGTGTGGAGAAGGTCGCCGCGTGCGGCGACGGCCGCTGCCGCGGACCGGACCCGGTCCACGTCCCAGACGACCGTGCCGAAGTCGGTGTCGTCCATGGGCATGTCGTCCATCGCCCGGCGGGAGGCGGCGAACGTCTCCGCGAGCTCGTCGGGGACGGTGCCGTCCCAGGAGATCAGCCGGTAGCCCGGGTGCGGCTGCCCGACGGTCCGGCGCAGGGCCTGCGTGTCCGCCTTCGCCAGCGGGAGCCGGACGTACGCCAGGGTCAGGACCTTGCGCAGCCCCTTGGCCCGCAGGAAGTGGTCCCCCGCCGATCCGGCCTCGGCCTGCGCGATGACGCTGCGCCGGTCCGCCTCGCGGGCGGCCGCGACCGCGGCTTCGAACAGCAGTGAGCCGACGCCGTTGCGGCGCTCCGCGGGGTGGACGTCGAGTTCCAGTTCGGCGAGGTGGTCCTGGCCCTCGCGGGTGAAGACGCGCAGGAACGCCGAGCCGAGGGGGCTGCCCCCGGCGTCGGAGGCGAGCCAGGCCGACCGGTGGCTCCCGGCGGGCGGAGCGGGGTCGGTCAGCGCGGTGATACGTATCGGCAAAGTGACTCCTCCGCGCCCGGGGCGCAGGTCAGGATGGCGAGCGGGCCGGTGGCCCGGAGAACCACATCACTCCGCGAGAGCCGTGACAAGCGGATTTCGGAACCCTGCGCAGCCTTGTCGGCCCTCGGCACGGCCCCGGTCCCGCCGGGCCGTGCTACCGTGCTTGTGGTACCAGTGCTCGCCTCGCTTCGAGGCGCCGGTGCCGATCCATCTCTCCAAAGCTGCCGCGCCCGTCCGTTTCCGACCGGCGGCCCAGCTCTCCGCATCACCTCTTCCAGTTCGGACCGGAATCCTCCCTCCGGACTTTCCCGCCCGTCGTCGGGGGCGTGTTCTCTGCCGCCCCGTGCCGTCCGGCCCCTCATTCGCCATGTCCGCGAAAGGACCCGCCCACCATGACCATCTCTCTCGAACACCCGCTTCAGCAAAGCCAGTTGGCTGCCGAGGCCACGAACACCACCGCGGCCGCCGGCGTACTCGACCTCACCCACCAGGGGAACGGCGTACTGCGCGTACGGGACGGCCTCCCCTCCCCCGGCGACGTGGTGGTCCCCGCCGCCCTGATCCGCCGCCACGGCCTGCGCCGGGGCGATGCCGTCGCCGGGCTCTGCGACCGGCCCCGCACCCTGTCCGCCGTGGAACGGGTCAACGGCCGCTCCCCGCAGGCGCTCCGGGGCCGGCCCCACTTCCGCGACCTCACCCCGCTCCATCCCCGGCAGCGGCTCCGGCTGGAGACACCATCCGGCGGTGCGGCGATGCGTCTCGTCGACCTGCTCGCACCGGTCGGCAAGGGGCAGCGCGGGCTGGTCGTCGCGCCTCCCAGGACCGGCAAGACGGTGCTGCTCCAGCAGATCGCCGCGGCCGTCGCCGCCAACCACCCCGAGTGCCACCTGATGGTGGTGCTGGTCGACGAACGCCCCGAAGAGGTCACCGACATGCGCCGGTCCGTCCGGGGCGAGGTGCTCGCCTCGACCTTCGACCGGCCCGCCAAGGAGCACATCGCCCTCGCCGAACTCGCGGTCGAACGCGCCAAGCGGCTGGTCGAGCAGGGCCAGGACGTCGTCATCCTGCTCGACTCCCTCACCCGCCTGTGCCGCGCCCACAACAACGTCTCCGCCTCGGGCGGACGGACCCTCAGCGGCGGTGTCGACGCGGCCGCCCTGCTCGGGCCCAAGCAGTTCTTCGGCGCCGCCCGGCCCGCCGAGGAGGGCGGCTCCCTCACCATCCTGGCCACCGCACTGGTGGAGACGGGCTCCCGCGCCGACGACTACTTCTTCGAGGAGCTGAAGAGCACCGGCAACATGGAGCTCCGGCTCGACCGCGCACTCGCGGAACGGCGCGTCCACCCGGCCGTGAACATCCTGTCGTCCGGCACCCGGCGCGAGGAACTCCTCGTACCGGCGGGCGAGTTGCGGGTGGTACGCGGACTGCGGCGGGCACTGCACACCAGGGACCCGCAGACCGCGCTCGAAACACTGCTGGACCGGCTCCGCCGCACCCCGGACAACGCCTCGTTCCTCCGTGCCGTCCACGGCACCGTCCCGGAGGCCTGAGCCCGTCCGGGCGCCACCGGCCCGGGCGCATAGCATGGCCCGGCGATCGCGTGATCCGCGCCCACGAGCACAGGGAGAGCAGCCACATGGAGTTCCGCCGACTCGGCCGCAGCGGCCTGACCATCAGTGAGATCGCCTACGGGAACTGGCTCACCCACGGTTCCCAGGTGGCGGAGGACGCGGCGGTCGCCTGCATCCGCGCCGCCCTGGACGCCGGAATCACCACCTTCGACACCGCGGACGTCTACGCCGAGACCCGGGCCGAGGCGGTACTCGGCCGGGCGCTGAGGAACGAACGCCGTGAGGGCCTGGAGGTGTTCACCAAGGTCTACTTCCCGACCGGTCCCGGACACAACGACCGCGGGCTCGGCCGCAAGCACATCATGGAGTCCATCGACAACTCGCTGCGCCGCCTGCAGACGGAGTACGTGGACCTGTACCAGGCGCACCGCTACGACCACTCGACCCCGCTGGAGGAGACCATGGAGGCGTTCGCCGACGTCGTCCGCTCCGGCAAGGCCCTCTACATCGGCGTCTCGGAGTGGACGGCCGACCAGCTGCGCGCCGCGCACGGACTGGCCCGCGAGCTGCGGGTGCCGCTGATCTCCAACCAGCCGCAGTACTCGGCGCTGTGGCGGGTCATCGAGAGCGACGTGGTGCCGGCCTCCGAGGAGCTGGGCATCGGCCAGATCGTCTGGTCCCCCATCGCTCAGGGCGCGCTCACCGGCAAGTACAAGCCCGGTGCGCCGCTCCCGGCCGGTTCACGGGCGACCGACGACAAGGGCGGTGCGAACATGGTCGCCGGCTGGCTGCGCGACGACGTGCTGGAGCGGGTGCAGCGCTTGCGGCCGCTCGCCGACAGCGCCGGGCTCAGCCTGGCCCAGCTCGCGGTCGCGTGGGTGCTGCAGAACTCGAACGTCTCGGCCGCGATCATCGGAGCGTCCCGGCCGGAGCAGGTGACGGAGAACGTCGCGGCGGCGGGCGTGACGCTGGACGCGGAGCTGCTCAAGGGCATCGACGACATCCTGGACCCGGTGGTCGAGCGGGATCCCGCACTGACGGCCGGGCACGCGGAGAACGACTGATCCGGCCGGACGGTCCCGGCCCCGCGTGCGGCGGGGCCGGGACCGCCGGCTGCGGGATCAGGTGCCGGTGTGCAGCGCGGCGGTGTGCTCGCGGACCTGTTCCGGGGTGAGGTAGGCGTCCATGTGCTCGAAGTCGCGCAGCTTGGCCGGCTGCCGGGACAGGAAGCCGGTGCGTACGAAGTCGTCGCCCGCGACGGCATTGAGGATCCAGTTGGTCGCGACCCGCGCCTTGGCGACATTGGTGCGCAGCGCCGACCAGTGGTAGCCACGGGCGACGGCCTGCGCGGGAATCCCGTGCAGCTCGATCCCGAGCGGCTTGGAGACCGCGTCCTTGCCGCCGAGGTCCACGACGAGGCCGAGGTCCTTGTGGACGTACGGCTTCAGCGGCTGGTTCCGCAGGGTCGCGATGAGGTTGTCGGCGAGCCTGCGGCCCTGGCGCATGGCGTGCTGCGCGGTGGGTGGGCAGACCGCTCCGTCGCCCTTGTGGAGGTCGGGGACGGCCGCGCAGTCGCCGAGGGCGAAGACGCCGTCGAAGCCGGGCAGGCTCATCTCGGGTGTGACGGCCAGCCGGCCGCGTACCGTCTCCGCGTCGAACGTGCTGACCAGCGGGCTCGCGGCGACGCCCGCCGTCCAGATCAGGGTCCGGCAGGGCAGCACCCGGCCGTCGGTGAAGGTGACCTTCTCGGGGGCGGCCTCGGCGACCGAGACGCCGAGCGACACCTCGATGCCGCGGGCGCGCAGCACCTCCAAGGCGCTCCGGCCCAGCTTGTCCCCCAGTTCCGGCATCAGCTTCGGGGCGATGTCGATGAGGTGCCACTTGATCAGCTTCGGGTCGAGCCGCGGGTACTGCCGGACCGCGCTGGTGGTCAGGCGCTGCAGACAGGCCGCCGTCTCGGTCCCCGCGTAGCCGCCGCCGACCACCACGAACTGGAGGCGCGAGGCGCGTTCGTTCTCGTCGTGGCTGGCGTCCGCGAGGTCGAGCTGGGCGATCACGTGATCCCGTACGTAGGCGGCCTCGGCCAGCGTCTTCATGCCCCGGGCGTTGTCCAGCAGGCCGGGGATGTCGAAAGTGCGGGTGACGCTGCCGGCGCTGAGCACGATGTAGTCGTAGGGCTCGTAGACGACCTCGTCGGTGATCTTGCGGATGACGCAGATCTTCGCCTTCGGGTCCACTCCGATGGCCCCGCCCGGGATGATCCGGGTGCGGTGCTTGCGGCTGCGGCGCAGTGAGACGGCGACCGACTGCGGGGTGAGCACGCCCGCCGCCACCTGTGGCAGCAGGGGGAGGTAGAGCTGGTACGAGTACGGGGCGACGAGCGCGATCTCCGCCTCGCCGGGGATGAGTCCGCGCTCCAGACGGCGTACGCACTCCACTCCGGCGAATCCGGCGCCGACAACGAGGATCCTGGGTCGTGCCACGGTGTTCGTCCCTTCAGGGGCCTGTACGTTCATCCGTTCGCCTGCCACGTCGCACGCGCCCGTCCTCACTCATCTTTACGAGCCGCGGACGAGTTCGCCTGCTGGGGACGGCGGAACGGACGACGCGACCGGTCGGCGGGCGCCGTCCTTGTCGGGGTCCACCCGCTCCTCCTCTCCCCGGGCCGTCGTGCTCAGGCCCGCTCGTCCCCCGGGGCCGGGAAGGTCCCGGTGTCCGGACGGTTGAGGGCCTCGTCGAGCGCGCGGACCGAGGGGTGGTGCAGGTCGAAGG
>NZ_ML123050.1:687966-690340 GCF_003846175.1 Streptomyces sp. ADI95-17
AGGAAGGTCACCAGGAAGCCGATCGACCAGAGCATCGGTGTCTCGAAGGACAGCGACCCCCGCCACATCGTGCCGATCCAGTTGAAGAACTTCACACCGGTCGGTACCGCGATGAGGAATGTCATGAACGAGAAGAACGGCAGCAGCACGCCGCCCGTCACGTACATGTGGTGCGCCCACACGGTCGCGGAGAGGCCCGCGATGGCGATCGTCGCGCTGACCAGGCCGATGTAGCCGAAGATCGGTTTCCGGCTGAAGACCGGGATGACCTCACTGACGATGCCGAAGAACGGCAGGGCGATGATGTACACCTCGGGGTGGCCGAAGAACCAGAAGAGGTGCTGCCAGAGCAGGGCCCCGCCGTTGGCCGGGTCGAAGACGTGCGCACCGAACTTCCGGTCCGCCTCCAGCACCAGGAGGGCCGCCGCGAGGACCGGGAAGGCCAGCAGGACCAGCACAGCGGTCAGCAGAACGTTCCAGACGAAGATCGGCATGCGGAACATCGTCATGCCGGGGGCGCGCATGCAGATGATCGTGGTGATGAAGTTGACCGAGCCGAGGATGGTGCCGAAGCCGGAGAAGGCCAGGCCCATGATCCACATGTCGCTGCCGATGCCCGGCGAGCGGACCGCGTCGGTCAGCGGGGAGTAGGCGAACCAGCCGAAGTCCGCCGCCCCGTTCGGGGTGAGGAAGCCGGCCACGACGATGACCGAGCCGAAGAGGTAGAGCCAGTAGGCGAACATGTTCAGCCGCGGGAACGCCACATCGGGCGCGCCGATCTGCAACGGCATGATCCAGTTGGTGAATCCGGCGAACAGCGGGGTCGCGAACATCAGCAGCATGATCGTGCCGTGGATCGTGAACGCCTGGTTGAACTGCTCGGGCGAGACGATCTGCATCCCCGGACGCGCCAGCTCGGCGCGCATGACCAGGGCCAGCACACCGCCGATGACGAAGAAGGCGAACGAGGTGACGAGGTAGAGCGTGCCGATCGTCTTGTGATCGGTGGTGGTCAGCCACTTGATGACGACGTTTCCCGGTTCCTTGGCACGGACCGGAAGCTCGTTCGCGTACGCCTCCTCCGCCTCGGCTGCCCCTGATGTGCCCGTCGTCGTCACTGGGACGCTCCTTCGATTGTCGTTCGCGGGTGGCCCGAGCACCCCGGCAAGGGGCGCCGTTTCCACCGGGACGGCCGCCAGGCCGGTCCCGCGCGCGTCACGCCAGATTCCAGGAGCAGCAAATCAGCCGCGGGGCCGCGATGCGTGTCCCGCCGCCCGCCGCCGCACGACATTCACCCGTCAGGGCGTCCATGGGAACGGGCCGTGTTCCAGACCCCCGGTCCGCCGCGAGCCGGGCCGCCGCCGGCCGAACTCCGTTGCGTTGCGTTGCCGTTGCCGGGCGGCCCGGTGGACACCCGGGCCGGGGACCGGCGGCGGGCTCCCCCGGCGCCGCTCAGGCCAGCCCGCCCGTCGCGCGGACGTTCTGTCCCGTGATCCACCGGCCGTCGTGACCGGCGAGGAAGGCGACCACGTCGGCCACGTCCGCGGGTTCCCCCAGGCGGCGCAGCGGGGTCATGCCGGCGACTGCCTCCAGTGCCTGCGGCGGGTTGTTGCCGCGCAGCAGCTCGGTGTCGGTGGCTCCGGGCGAGACGGTGTTGACCGTGATCCCGCGGGCCCCGAGTTCATGGGCGGCGACGGCGGTGAGCTGCTCGACGGCTCCCTTGCTCGCCGCGTAGGCGGAGATACCGGGGCCCGTACGCACGGTGTTGGCCGTGGAGATGTTGACGATGCGGCCGCCGTCGCGCATCCGTAGCGCCGCGTGGCGGACCGTCATGAAGACCGCTCTGGTGTTGACCGCCAGGACCTGGTCGAAGACCGCCGGATCGGTGTCCGTGAGCAGGGCCGGGGCGGGGCAGAGGGCGGCGTTGTTCACCAGGATGTCCAGCCCGTCGAGTTCCTCCTCGGCGGCCGACATCAGGCGCTCCGGTCCGTCCGGGTCCGCGAGGTCCAGCCGGACGGCCCGCACCTTGCCGCCGTCGCCGCGCACCGTGCGGACGACCTCGGCCGCCGCGTCGTCGTCGCTGGCATAGTTGAAGATCACGTGGGCCCCGTCGCGGCACAGCCGCTCGACGATCGCACGGCCGATGCCCCGTGATCCACCGGTGACCACGGCGTTCCTGCCTGCCAGCACGGCCTCTCCCCTTCCAGGGCACGGTTTGGTCCGGGCGTTCGAACCTACCGCCGGATGGGCTCCCGGGGGCCGATTACGCGGAAACTCCTCGATCCGGCGGCCTGGCGCCGGTGCCGCTCCCGGACACGGAACCGCCCCGGCCGGGAATGGTGCCGGCCGGGGCGGGAGGGGCGGGGGCGCCTGG
>NZ_ML123050.1:690666-694412 GCF_003846175.1 Streptomyces sp. ADI95-17
GGGGGGAGGGGCGGGGGCGCCTGGTCGCGCCCCCTCTCCGCGGTGTCTCGTCAGCCGATGGAGGCGATCGCCTGGACGAAGGTCTCCGACGGGCGCATGACGGCGGAGGCCTTGGCCGGGTCGGGCTGGTAGTAGCCACCGATCTCGGCCGGCGAACCCTGCACCGCGATCAGCTCGTCGACGATGGTCTGCTCCTGCTCGCCCAGCGTCTTCGCGAGCGCGGCGAACGCCTGCGCGAGCTGCGCGTCGTCGGTCTGCTGCGCCAGCTCCTGGGCCCAGTAGAGCGCCAGGTAGAAGTGGCTGCCGCGGTTGTCGATGCCGCCCAGCTTGCGGCTCGGCGACTTGTCCTCGTTGAGGAAGGTGCCGGTCGCGCGGTCGAGGGTGTCGGCGAGGATCTGGGCGCGTGCGTTGCCCGTGGTCGTCGCCAGGTGCTCGAAGCTGGCCGCGAGCGCGAAGAACTCGCCCAGGCTGTCCCAGCGCAGGTAGTTCTCCTTGACCAGCTGCTGGACGTGCTTGGGCGCGGAGCCGCCTGCGCCCGTCTCGAACAGGCCGCCGCCGTTCATGAGCGGGACGACGGAGAGCATCTTCGCGCTCGTGCCCAGCTCCAGGATCGGGAACAGGTCGGTCAGGTAGTCACGCAGCACGTTGCCGGTGACCGAGATGGTGTCCTCACCGCGGCGGATGCGCTCCAGAGAGAACGCGGTCGCCTCGACCGGCGACATGATCTCGATCTGCAGGCCGTCCGTGTCGTGGTCGGCGAGGTACTTCTTGACCTTGGTGATCAGCTGCGCGTCGTGGGCGCGGTCCTCGTCCAGCCAGAACACGGCCGGGACGCCGGTGGCGCGGGCGCGGGTGACGGCGAGCTTGACCCAGTCCTGGATCGGCAGGTCCTTGGCCTGGCACATGCGGAAGATGTCGCCGGCGCCGACGGCCTGCTCCAGCACGACGTCACCGTTGCCGTCGACGACCCGCACCGTGCCGGTGGTGGGGATCTCGAAGGTCTTGTCGTGGCTGCCGTACTCCTCGGCCTTCTGCGCCATGAGGCCGACGTTCGGCACCGAGCCCATGGTCGACGGGTCGAAGGCGCCGTTGGCGCGGCAGTCGTCGATGACGACCTGGTAGACGCCCGCGTAGCTGCTGTCCGGCAGCACCGCGAGGGTGTCGGCCTCCTGGCCGTCCGGGCCCCACATGTGACCGGAGGTGCGGATCATGGCCGGCATGGAGGCGTCGACGATGACATCGCTCGGCACGTGCAGGTTGGTGATGCCCTTGTCCGAGTCGACCATGGCCAGCGCGGGGCCCTCGGCCAGCTCGGCCTCGAAGGACGCCTTGATCTCGGCGCCGACGTGCGGCACCGAGTCCAGGCCCTTGAGGATGGCGCCGAGGCCGTCGTTCGGGGACAGGCCGGCGGCCACGAGCGCCTCGCCGTACTTGGCGAAGGTGTTCGGGAAGAAGGCGCGGACCACGTGGCCGAAGATGATCGGGTCGGAGACCTTCATCATGGTGGCCTTGAGGTGGACGGAGAACAGCACGTCCTCGGCCTTGGCGCGGGCGACCTGCGCGGTGAAGAACTCGCGCAGGGCCGCGACGCGCATGACCGCCGCGTCGACGACCTCGCCCGCGAGCACCGGTACCGACTCGCGCAGCACGGTGGTGGTGCCGTCGTCGCCCGCGAGCTCGATGCGCAGCGAACCGTCCTCGGTGATGACCGTGGACTTCTCGGTGGAACGGAAGTCGTCGACGCCCATGGTGGCGACGTTCGTCTTCGAGTCGGCGCTCCACTTGCCCATGCGGTGCGGGTGCGCCTTGGCGTAGTTCTTGACCGAGGCGGGGGCGCGGCGGTCGGAGTTGCCCTCGCGCAGGACGGGGTTCACCGCGCTGCCCTTGACCTTGTCGTAGCGCGCGCGGACGTCCTTGTCCTCGTCGGTCTGCGGGTCGTCCGGGTAGTCCGGGAGCGCGTAGCCCTGCGCCTGCAGCTCGGCGATGGCCGCCTTGAGCTGCGGGATCGAGGCCGAGATGTTCGGAAGCTTGATGATGTTGGCCTCGGGACGCTTGGCCAGCTCACCGAGCTCGGCGAGCGCGTCGTCGATGCGCTGCCCCTCTTCGAGACGCTCGGGGAAGCTGGCGATGATGCGTCCGGCCAGCGAGATGTCACGGCTCTCGACATTGACCCCGGCCGTCGAGGCGTACGCCTGGATCACGGGCAAGAACGAATACGTCGCCAGGGCCGGGGCCTCGTCGGTGTGTGTATAGATGATGGTCGAGTCAGTCACCCTGTGCTCCGCTCCACGTCTGCAACATTGCTTGACATCAAGATATCTCGTGATCGCCCCGTCCTCGACAGGGCCCTGCCTTCACGTCGACGAACCCGGCGAAGCGTGTCGCCGCGGCCACACATCGCGCATGCGCCCCAGCCCCGGCCCGGTTGCCGCCCGTCGACGTACACCCTGGTCGCCATGTACACACCCCCCGCCCCACGGTCCGCGGCCGCGCCCGGCAGCGCTCCCCGGCGGATGCTGCACGGGCAATGGGCAGGTGTCATACGGTGGTTGTCCCACTGCTCACCAGAAGGAGTGCACACATGCCGGTCTCGCTGGGTCTCGGTCTTCCGCAGATGAAGCAGTACGACATCGGCCGCGATGTGGCCGCCGTGGCGCGCGCGGCGGAGGAGACCGGCTACGAGAGCCTGTGGGTCTTCGAGCGGATCATCTTTCCCGAGCCCGCCACGCAGGGGCTGTACGGCGTTCCGGGCCTGCCCTGGCCCGAGCAGTACCGCAGTGTCGCCGACCCGCTGATCACGCTCGCACTCGCCGCCGCGGCGACGGGCCGGGCCCGGCTGGGCACCAGCGTCCTGGTCGCGCCGCTGCACGTGCCGTTCCAGCTGGCCCGCTCGCTCGCCTCGCTCGATGTGGCGAGCGGCGGCCGGGTGGTCGCGGGCATCGGCACGGGCTGGTCCCTGGACGAGTACGCGGCCGCCTCGGTCGCCCCCTTCGAGAAGCGCGGCGCGGTGCTGGACGAGCTGCTGGACGTGTGCGCGGCCGTGTGGGGCCCGGACCCGGTCTCGTACGAGGGCGAGCTCACGACCATCGCCCCGTCCGAGGTCGGCCCGAAGCCGGTGCGCCCCATCCCGGTCTATCTGCCGGCGAACAGCCCCCGGGCCACCCGCCGCCTGGTCGACCGGGCGGACGGCTGGATGCCGGTGGCCAATGGCGCCGCGCAGCTGGCCGAGCAGTGGAAGCGGGTCCAGGATCTGGCGGCCGAGCGGGGCCGGGAGCGTCCGGTCGGCGTCTGTGCCCGCGCCAATGCCAGGTACACCGCCGAACCGGTCGCGGGTGCGGACCGTACCCCCTTCCACGGCAGTGTGGCCCAGATCGTCGAGGACCTGGTGGCGCATGCGGGGACGGGGGTTCCGGAGATCCTGCTGGATCTTCAGGGCACGACGCGCGACGCCTCGGAGCTGATCGACGTGGCCGCCGAGGTGTACGAGGCGGCGCGGGCCGCGGGCGTCTGACGCGAAGGAGCGGGTGGACCGGCCCCTACCGGCCGGCCGCCCGTGCGCGGCGGCGGCCGGCAGTGATCACTGCCGTCGCGCCGATCGACAGTACGGCGGCCCCGGCGATGGCGATGTAGGGCGTGTTGCTGTCGCCGCCGGTCTCGGCGAGTTCGGCGTCCGGGACCTGTCCGGTGGTGCCGTCACCCCCGTTGGCCTCGGGTCCGGCGGCCGCACCGGCGGTCTTCGGCGCGCC
>NZ_ML123050.1:695404-700601 GCF_003846175.1 Streptomyces sp. ADI95-17
GATAATGATCAGGTTGCGATTACTTCCGGCGAGCGGCGAAATCACGGCCGCCCCATCTCCCGTGCACGCATGGATTACTGATGATCCGTCGGACAATTCCGCGATACGCATTGAGCCCCCGGAAGAGGACCCATCATTCCAAATAGTCCACTTTGCGACAGTTTGAAAAATCTGATGGGCATTCAATTCAAAATCATCGGGTTACAGTTGCCCGCGCGCCTCAAGGGCATATACGCGCACTTATCACCTGAGTCACGTTCGAGGGTTCTATACATGCAAGGCACGATTGACGGCTTCAGCTATGGCCTGGTCACCCCTGTGGCCGGTTACGTAATGGCGTGCCTGGGAGCAGCTCTGGGTCTGCGCTGCACGGTCAGGTCGCTACGCTCCGACCGCCCGCGGAAGCCCGGATGGCTGGCGCTGGGTGCGGCGTCCATCGGCTGCGGGATCTGGACCATGCACTTCATCGCCATGCTCGGTTTCCGGGTGCGCGAGACGTCCATCCGGTACGACACCTCTCTCACCCTCCGTGGCGGTCGGTGTCTTCGTCGTCGGCTACCGGGGCACCGCGCCGGCCGTCCTGCTCACCGCGGGCACCCTCACCGGGCTGGGGGTGGCGGCCATGCACTACATCGGCATGGCGGCGATGCGGATGCAGGGGCACCTGAGCTACGACCCCGCCGTCGTGGCGCTGTCCGTGTTCATCGCCGTCGTGGCGGCAACGGCCGCACTGTGGGCGGCCGTGTCCATCCGCGGCTTCCTCGCCAGCCTGGGTGCCAGTGTGGTCATGGGTGTCGCCGTGACCGGCATGCACTACACGGGCATGGCGGCCGTCAGCGCAGAGGTGGACCATGCCCTCGGGCACACGGGCGGGGGTTCGTCCACCGTGAGCGTGCTGCCGATGCTCGTCGGTCCGCTGATCTTCCTGGTGCTCGCCGCGGTCGTCGTGATGTTCGACCCGCTGCTGATCCTGGGCGACGACGAGCCCAGGCATACCGCGCCGCAGTCCCCCGCACCGGGTCGTTACGCGCCGCGGCAGACTCCCGCCGCCGCGCCGTACGGCAGTGCGGACGGGTGGGCCGGGGCGGCGGACGAGAACGCTCCGCACGCCGGCCACCGGTGACGGCCGGGCAGAGGACGCGTCACACGCGTGCTCTGCTCCGCACCCTGCCCCGATGACGGCGGCGTCCCGGTTCGGGGCGCCTGCCGTCGAGCTGTATCGGAGGCGGCGTTGAGCCGCAGCACCGTCAGCGGAGTGCGCAGCCGGTGCGAGAGATCGGCGGCCAGCTCCCGCTCGTTGGCGAGCAGTTGCACGACCTGGTCCGCCATGGAGTTGAAGGCGGCCGCGGCCTGCCTGAGCTCCGTCGGCCCGTCCTCCGGAACCCGTACGCCGAGCATGCCCTCGCCCAGCTCGTGGGCGGCGCCCGCGAGCCGCTCCGCCGGCTGGGTCAGCCGTACGCCGAGACGGTCCGCGACCGCGACCGAGCCGACGACCAGGGCGATGCCGACGCCCGCGAGCACGATCCAGGCGGTGGTCACGCCGTTGGTGACATCGGCATCGGGTACGTACACCTCGACGATCGAGATCGTGCCCGAGTCCAGCGCGATGGGTGCCAGCAGCGCGGAGCCGCCGAGAACCTTCAAGATGCCGGAACGGCCGAGTTCGCGGATGGCGTCGAGCTCGTCGTGCACGGCCCGGCCCCGGCCGATCTCCAGCTCGGACGCCTCGTCGTCGGCCGGGATGTGCAGCGCCATCCGCCCCGCCAGGCCGGCGTCGGTGGAGAGCATCGCCCGGCTCAGCTGCTCCCGGTCGGTGGTGATGGAGAGGGTGGGTCCGATGGCTGCGGCCTGCCGCTCGGCGTTGGAGAACGCCCGGTCCGATGCCATTTCCTTGACGACCAGGCCGAGCGGGACGGCGAAGGCGACCACCACCATCACGGTGACCGCGAGACAGACCCTGACCAGGGCCCATCTCACAGTGGGGACTCCAGCTTCACGCCCACGCCCCGGAGCGTACGCAGGTAGCGCGGCGCGGCGGCGGACTCCCCCAGCTTCCGCCGCAGCCACGACAGATGTACGTCGATGGTCTGGTCGTCGCCGTAGGGCTGCTGCCACACCTGGGCGAGCAGCTCCTTGCGTGTCACGACGACACCGGGCCGTCCCGCGAGAAACGCGAGCAGGTCGAACTCGCGCCGCGTCAGATCGAGCGCGACACCGTCCAGCGCGGCCTGCCGGCGGAGCGGATCGATGGCGAGCCCGCCGACCCGGAGCACCGGGGGCGGCACGGCACCGGTGCCGCCCGCGCGGGAGCGACGCAGGACCGCGGCGATGCGCGCCGAGAGGTGCTCGACGGAGAACGGCTTGGTCAGGTAGTCGTCGGCGCCGTCGTTGAGCAGCCGCACGATCTCGGTCTCGTCGTCCCGGGCGGTGGCGATGATCACGGGGACGTCGGTGATGCCGCGGATCATCTTCAACGCCTTGGAGCCGTCCAGGTCGGGCAGCCCCAGATCCAGGATCACCAGGTCGAAACGGAAATGGGAGACCTCGCGCAGCGCCTCCAGGGCCGTTCCGACACTCCGCACGACATGGGAGGCATCGGTCAGGTGCCTGATGAGGGCTGAGCGTACGAAACGGTCGTCCTCGACGACGAGCACACTAGCCATGGCAAAACCGTACGCCATTCAACGAATTGCTCACCCCTCAGGTGGGATGGTGACGCACATGGTGCAATATGGTCCGCGATGCGACGAGGACTGATACACGGCATAGCTTGGGCGCTCTCCACCGGGGCTGCGGTCACGCTGTCCTGGTGGGGTGTCCACACGGTGATGGCGGGGACCGCGTACGACCCGCCCCGGGCCCTCCCGATCGCGGACGCGGCACGGGCCGAGGGCAAAGAGGCCGGATCGCAGCCCTCCTTCACCTACCGCCCCGAGAAGTCCCCGAAGCCCAGTGCGTCCCCGTCCGCCGAGGACAAGGGCGGCAAGGACGACGGAGACCGCACGCCCCCGGCCGGCTCCCCGCACAGCTCCGAGCCGGCCGGCCCACCGAGCCCGACGCGGACGCCCTCCGGCGGAAGCGTGAACGTGAAGGGCTACACCGTCGACGGCGGCCGGGTCGTCTTCGACATCCGGCAGGCCTCGGCGGAGCTGGTCTCGGCCACTCCCGAGTCCGGCTGGCAGATGCAGGTATGGAAGACCAAGCAGTGGATCCGGGTGACCTTCACCCGTGACGACCGTGAGATCTCGGTCTTCTGCAGCTGGTACCAGCACGCGCCGCTCGTCGAGATCGAGGAGCAGTAGCGGTTCCGGGATCCGCCGAACAAGCGGACTCCCGCATCCGGCCGGGCATCGGTTCGGCGGTCTCCGACGCAACGTGATACCCCATCAGTAGGAGCCGGTCGACGAAGACCTCAGCACGAGACCGCCTCCCTGAACCTCCTCAAGGCACGCGAATACTTGGGGCTGTCTGCCCTCAAGAGACGGCCTACCCCCTCGCAAGGGGGGAGCACTGGTAGCGCAGTCCTCGGCTCACGATCTTGAACCGGTCACGCCCCTGTGCGGAGAAGGGATTCGGCAGCTCGAAGACCCCGCGGTCCTCGGGGGCGAGGGCGGAGGTGATCAGCAGGATGCGGTAGCGCCTGTCGCGTGCGTGGCGGCGTGCCGCGTCCACCTCGGAAGGGCCGAGTTCGAACTCCACCCGTTCGGCGGTCGGTTCACTCAGCGCCTTCACCTCGTAGAGCCGGGTGGTGCCGCGCCATTCGACCTCGAAGTCGTACCCGAGGGCGTCGGACGCGTCGCGGTCGCCGTTGACGACCGCGGCGTATCCGGATGTCCAGCGCACGTTCGGGTACCGGCGCTGGAGCCATGCGCGGGCCGCCACTTCTCCGACGAGGCCGATGGCCGATCGCTGGTCCTCGTTGGCCTGGTTCATCTTCGCCACAACGATGCGCGGCTTGGGGGAACTGGTTCCTGTGCGTGGCCGGGGTACACCCGCGACGGCTTCGAGGCGCACTCTGCCGCTCTGGACGAGGAAGGATTCGCCGACCGACCGCGCCGCCATGTCCGCGATGGCGGAGAGCTGATCGCGTCCCACCGTGACCTCATCGTCCCCGATAGTAATCGTGCGGGTCGCGGTGCCGTTCGTGGTGCCGGAGCTCTGGGGTCGTTTCGTCGCGTGCGCCAGATCTTTCGGGGTCAGGCTCAGCCGAGTGGGGTCCGCGGTCTTCGGCATGCCGTCCGGCCACCCCACGGCGCGCTCCACGGCGTCGAGCAGTTGGTCCTCGCTCAGTGTCACCAGGTCTCCCAGCCCTGACCTTTCGACGTAGCTCTTGGACTCGAGGAATACGGCACCGCGCCAGCCGGTCGGAGGCTCGACGTTCTGGCGGCGGCACCAGGCTTCCACAAGGGGAATCAGGCGCGCCACGAGCGCGTCGGCCGCGGACGCGTTGCGTTCACGGAGCCGGTCGACGGGCTGGAGGATCCCCGGCCGCTCCAGGTCGTCGTCGGCGCCGTGCTGGCGCAGCCACTCCCGTACCCTGCCGCGCATCGCCTCCGGGGGCGGAGTCATGAACCGGGACAGCCAGTCCGGGTCCGGCCGGAGGTCGTGGAGACTGCGGGCCGCCGTGTAGCGGGAGAAGTCGCCGCCCTCGTCGGCGACGGCCGCGTAGTGCACGCGCAGTCGGTCAAGCAGGGCATCGGCGTGGGCGCGCAGGAAGTCACCGAAAGTCTGCTCGTGGACGTCGGGGTAGGAGTACGTGGAGTACCCGAGTGCGGCAAGTACCGCGTTGAACTCCTGAAATTCGAGGTGCAGTTCGTCGCGGAGTTCGGCGGGCGTCGTCGAGGAGCGGGCGAGAGCTATCAGGTCGGCCGACGGGACGGGCAGGTCGGGTGCGTACCGGCCGATGATCGCCTGGAGTTCGGTCTCGTTCGCGGCACGGGCCAGGAGGTGCTCCGCCTCCTCATCCCAATCGGCGGTGGTGACGCAGGCCAGGAGACGGAGCAGCCTCACTGCGTCCTGCACATCGCCGGTGAGGTGGCGTCTGATCTCGGTGACTTTCGCCTCGGTCGTGTCCAGGGCCTGTGCGAGGGTGCTGTCGTCGATGTGATCGGGTATGTGGTTGTCGAAGTGCCGAGGCGGCCGTCGCGCCCCACCTGCTCACAGCAGGCCGAACGACCTCAGGACCCGGCGCTGGCCC
>NZ_ML123050.1:700975-718383 GCF_003846175.1 Streptomyces sp. ADI95-17
AAATGGGAGGGCGCCGCTTACCACGCGACACCCTCCCAAACAAACATGCAGGTCAGAGGCACGGGTCGCGCGAGGCAAATCGAGCGCAGACGCGCTGGTGCTGACCCGGTGCTGGCTTCCGCTGGCGTCCGTTCCGGTCCGTTCGGGCGCGTCGCGCTGGATCGGTGCTGACTCCGGGGCCCTCGTCGTCCGGCAGACCTCCGCCCGCTTGGTGCGGCCGTCTTTCCTGACTACCGTCCTCGCGAGCAGCTGAAGCAAGCGTAGAGGAATTGCCTGTGAGTGAGCCGATGTGGGACGTCAAGGCGCTTGCCACCTATCTCGGGAAACCTACCTCTTGGGTGTACGACAACCATCTCAAGGAGGAACTGCCGAGCTTCCGCGTAGGCCAACAGCTTCGGTTCTCGCCAGCGGAGGTCCGACAATGGCTGGAAGAGCGATGCCGATGGTCACATGAACGTGAAGTACAAGGAGACCGCGCGCGGCGGGCTCGCGGTGAGCATCATCGAGTGCCGGCCACATAGGCTCTGGTCAGTGATTTTCTACCTTTCAGCACTGTCAGGGCCTTCCCTACATACGCGGCGGAAAGTCCCTGGAATCTCCCTGGGAAAACGTGAAAGTCCCCGCCGCAACATGCCTCACAGGGAACACCGAATTCGCCTCACGAGTTGTCCGTCGTCGGCTTCGGTGGCGGGGGCAGGCCCAGTGTGTGCCCTCTGAGCTATCGACAGCGATGGGAAGGATCCATCCTGGCCAGCTGGCCGCGACGGCCTTCACGCGCGACCGACGATACTCCTCGCCCCTGGGACCTCCGGTTCGTGGGCACGGCAGCCTGGAAAGCCGGTCCCGGCGCAAATACTGCGGGGGGGTGCCTCTATGTCCTTCGTCAAGGACGTGGCGCCGGGTGTGCGGGCTTTTGGGGTGGTTATGCGGCCAGGATGGCGGTGGGGGCTTTGGACTCGTAGAAGGTGCCGTCGCGGAGCATGGCGAACAGGACGCTGATGCGTTGGCGGGCGAGGCGGAGGAGTGCTTGGGTGTGGGTCTTGCCGTGGGCGCGTTGGCGATCGTAGTAGGTGCGGGAGGCGGGGTCTGCGTTCATGCAGGCGAAGGCGGAGAGGAACATCGCGCGTTTGAGCTGCCGGTTTCCTCCTCGTGGTGCGTGTTCGCCGTGGATCGAGGTCCCGGACGACTTGGTTGTGGGGGCGAGGCCGGCGTAGGAGGCGAGGTGGGCTGCGCTGGGAAACCCGGTGCCGTCGCCGACCGTGACCAGCAGGACGGCGGCGGTCCTGACTCCGACTCCGGGCATCGAGGTCAGGACCGGGTGAAGAGGGTGGGCCTCCAACAGGGTGGTGATCTGGGCTTCGAGCGCTCTGCGCTGGTCGTGGACCGCTGCGAGCGAGGCGGCCAGGGACGGGATCACGATGTCGAGGGTGCCCGTGCCGGGAACGATGACGGTCTGTTCGTCGAGGGCGTCGAAGACGTCGTCGATCAGCCTCTGTGCCATCCGCGGGGCCTTGGGCCGGATGAGTTCGACGAGTCTGCGGCGGCCGGCTTTCCTCAGGGCGTCCGGGGATCCGTATCGTTCGAGGAGCCAGGTGACGGCCCGGTGGTCCAGTCGCGGGCCCAGGACGCGCTCGAGGCTGGGGTGGAACTGGGTGAGCAGGCCGCGTATCCGGTTGCTGGTGCGGGTGGCTTCCGCGGCGAGGTCCTGGTCGAAGCCGGTCAGGACGGTGAGCTCGGCGGTGATCTCGTCGGTCAGCTCCAGCGAGCGCAGGGTGTGGGGCATCGTCCGGGCGGCGTCCGCGATCACCGCCGCGTCCTTCGCGTCGGTCTTCGCCTCGCCGGGATACAGATCGGCGATCCGCCGCATCGCGAGTCCGGGCAGGTAGGCGACCTGGCAGCCCGCGTCCCGGGCGACGGTCAGGGGCAGAGCACCGATCGAGGCGGGCTGGTCGACAATCACCAGCACGGTGCCGAACTTCGCGGTCAGCTTGTCGAGGACGGCCCGCAGTTTCGGTTCGCTGTTGGGCATCGGCTTGTCGAAGACCTTCTTCCCGGCCGGGGTCAGCCCGTGGCCGTGATGGGCACTCTTGCCGACGTCCATGCCCAGGAAGACGCCCACATCGCCGGTGTCGAACATCGCACCCCTCCCAAGTGGTTGACCTTGCCGGCCTCGGCGGTGGCACCGTGCTCGCGCATCCACGTTATGCAGACCTGCCGCCCGCGAGCTGCCCGGCATTGCACCGGGCCAGGCGGTGGCCGGACCTCTCATCAGCGTCTCCGACGGCACCCCACGGACCCGGCGACACCACCCCCCAGGTCATCACTTCGACAGAGGGGACACAGTCATACCGGGCCCGGAGGCCAACGGCCCCATTGCAGGACCACGAAAAAGATAACGGGGGAGGTGTCCGAAGTACGCGGCTACCTCCCCCTGACCAGAGGCTGGGGCTTCTCCTGGCTGCAGGTCACGGTGCCGGATTGGCCTCGCTGTCCCCGCGCACGTGCGCCTTCACTTCACGGATGAGCCGGGATGCCTCCACAAGGCCGTGTCTGTGAAGCAGCATCAAATACGCCGTAAGGATGAAGACAGGTACAGCAACGGCGAGCACCCCTGCACCCAGGCCTGACCAAACGCCAGCGCTGACGAGCGCGATAGCAAGCAGCCCCGACTTCGCACAGGCCCATACCAGGTATCGCTCTGCGGTCCGGTCCGAATCAGGCTCGGAGGAGGGGAGCACCGCAGCACTCAGCAAGTGTGTGAAGCGACCAGCGGCCAGGTTGTCGACTACCTCGGCAAAGTGAAGACCGAGCATGCGAGCGGCCTCCCGACGGTTGGCAGCCAGGCCAACCGCGTCACTCTCCAACGCTTCGAGAACGCGCTTGGTATGGTCCCCCATCTGCTCTCGTATGTCACCCGCGTAACCGAACTCCTTGGCCAGATGACCCGGCAGTTCCCAGAATTTCCGACGAAGCTCGGAGGTGGTCTTGCTGGCGAGCTTCGCCGCATCCGTGTAGTCAGTCCCCTCCGTGGCGAACACAGCAGCAGCCATGGTCAGCAAGTCGAGCAGGAGGTACAGGGGCTCGGAGCACTTAGCAATGAACTCCCCATTCCACACTGCGGTGATCCAGATGCCTGCCAAGACGGTGCCGAGCAGCGCAAAGAACACGGACGGAGTGCCCAGGTCGAAGTAGGCAAACACGGACGAACACTCAGCTGGCGTGAGGGTAAGGCGTCCGCCCGGCGTGCAGGCGGGTACGTAGAGCGCTGCCCCCATGACGGCTATCGCGACACACAGGTATGCAAAACCACGGAGCCTCCGGAGGAAGGTCCAGCGCTGGTAGCGCAGAGCTTGGCGGACTGTCTCCGCATTGAGGGCTACGCCCAGCTCGGCCGCAGCCTCCACGGCGGGAACAAGATGCCTCTCGACACGGCGGTGGTGCAACCGGAGCACGGGATGCCGCCACGGTGATGGAGCGGTGCTGCTCAACTCTCCCCCTCATGTCACAGATGAAGGGCAGCGTAGGGGCAATGTCTGACAAGAGATCACGGAATTCGCATACTGGGTAGCCGTGTTGAGGACGCCGATGGCCGAGTCTTCGCCCACGAGACCCTTTAGGCGACCTGCGCGGCGTCGAACTCGTCACCATGAGCGCGTCCGAGTCGCCCCTGGCCGCTTCGACATCAACGCCGACCTGCACGGCCTGCCCGCCGCCTTCTTCTGGGCCGGTTCCTCTGCCGTTGCCGACTGCCTCTGGCCGGTCGCTCCCTACGCGGCCGCCAAGTGCTTCGGCACACTGTGCGAACAGCCCACTGTCACCTCCGATCGGCGTACCGTCGGCCTGAGCGACAGAAAAGGCCAGGTCAGACGATATCTGACCTGGCCTCATTCCGAGCCCCCTGCCGGATTCGAACCGACGACCTACGCATTACAAGTCCTGGGCAGTGGGGGTGAGTGGTGCCGGACCCTGTTACTTCATCCGGAACAGCCTCTTCGGACAGCCCAAGCAGTGCCGCGTGTTCCCGACAAAACCGGGCTGCGCCGGAACGTTCGCTCACACATCGCTCACGCACAAATGGCGCTGCGGTCCGCGGCGACGTCGGCCCGGCACCTGCGACCCATGTTGACCGCCGTTCGCCGCCCCGAGTGGCACAAATACCGCCGGATCGCGCGGGCGGCCGGTCCCGGCGTCGGTCTTCAGGCGAGAGTCACCGCGTCCAGCCTGCCGGCCTTCGCCTCGGTGACGAGGTCGGCGAACTGGGTCGCGCTCATCTGGACGCACTGGCCGAAGTCGTCGGTGAGGACGATGCGGCGGTCCTCGCTCGCGGAGGGATCCACGAAGAGCTGGGGGCAGCCGCAGTCGCAGTTCCCGCAGAACGTGGCGACGGGTTCGAGGGAGGTGAGGTCGGGGACTTGTGCGTCGAGGGTCATCAGGGCACCTTCCACCGGGGCCACCTTCTCCACGGCGGCCTTGAACGGGGCCGATATACCCGCGTACGCGCGCTGTCAGACCGACGCGACGCGTGCGTCATCTCTCCGCGTAACCAGGGAACTGCGGACGGTTCGGAGCCGACTACCCAAGGGGGCGCGCCTCACGCGCGTATGAGCCGGGGCCGCACCGGACAGGTGCGGCCCCGGCATACGTCACGCGGCCTGAGGCACGGTCTCCGCTTCGCCGCGCTCCAGTTCCGCGGTCAGGGCGGTACGCGCACGGGCCACCCGGGAGCGGACGGTGCCGATCGGGCAGCCCGTCACATGGGCGGCCTCCGCATAGGAGAACCCGAGCAACTGGGTGAGCACGAACGCCTGGCGGCGGTCGTGGGGAAGCGCGGCCAGGAGCTCCTGTAGCGCCACGCCGTCCTCGAAGCCGGGCAGCCCGGTCGGTTGGGCGCGCTCGACGCTCGCACGCCAGTCGTGGGTGTCGGCGAGCAGGGGGCGCGCGGCGGCCCTGCGGAAGTCGTCGACGACGGCGCGGCGGGCGATGGTGAGGAGCCAAGTGCGGGCCGAGGAGCGGCCCTCGAAGCGGTGCAGCGTGCGCAGCGCCCGCAGAAACGTGTCCTGCGCGAGGTCCTCGGCCGACTGCGGATCGGCGGACAGGTGGGCCACGTACCGCACGACGTCGCGGTGCAGGGCCCGGACGAAGGCATCGGCGGCCTCACGGTCCCCGGTACGGGCGGCGAGCGCCCAGCCGGTCGAGGCGGTGTCCTCGGCCGTCCTGTCTCGCGGGACGGCGGTGGCGTGCTGTGGCCCGCGCGGAGCGGGCAGGGTGGTGTTCATGCCAAGGGTGTCCTTCACGGATCGGTCCGGCACCCGGGAGTCCGGTCACGGCGCGGACTCGCGCGTGCAGCGACTGCGGTTACGGCGCGCGGGGCGGCGTACGGAACGGTCCGGGTTTCCGGTGAATGGGGCACCCGGGCCTTTCGGGGCCGGGTGTGCCGGAGGACTCCCCCTGCACGCGGGTACGGCTGCGCGCCGGTCGGCGACCGGTCGTGGGTCAGGGGCCTATGTCCTCCGGAATGCCTGCCGCATCCTCAGAACGCGGCGGACACCCCCGGCGGCCCGCGCCGGTCCCGCGCTCGGGCACACCGCAGGCCCGGCGTCGGCCGGTCGCTCAGACCCCGGCGAGCTCGCAAGCGGCGGCGCGGGACGGGCAACGGCGCTGTGAGAGGGGGGTGGAGAGGCGCGAGCAGCCAGCCTGCGACCGCGCGCAGAACCTGAAAGGCGGCGCGTTCGCCTCGGGCCAGCCACACGCCGCAGATGACGGCGGCGAGAAGGTGTGCGACGAGCATGCCCGTGGACGACATCCCGGCCATGTCGTGGCCGGCGTGGGTCATCGAGCTCATGCCCATGTGGCCCATGTGGCTCGTGGAGGACGCATGACTCATGCCGGCCATGTGCTCCATGCCCGCCATCGCGCCGTTCGCGGGCGAGTGGTGCATGCCCGCCATGTGCTCCATGCCGCTCATGGAGCCCGTGGACGCTGTGCCCGCCCTGGTGACGGCCTCGGCAGCCGCGCCTCCGGTGGCTCCGAGCGCGGGCTGCGCGGCGGCGAAGGCGTTGTGCAGCGCGCCCTGGGTTGCGACGGCGAGGACCGTGACCAGCCAGGGGCCGCGCTCGCGGGCGGCGAACCACCAGCCGGGAACCGCGAGCGCGAAGAAGCCGGCGGCGAGCACCCAGAAGGGAATCGGGGCCTCGGACATGAGGACATGCCCGGTCGCGGCGAGCGTGACCGAGACGACGGCGAACATCGCCGCCCTCACCGCGCGTCCGACCGGCCCCGCATCCATGGCGCCTCATCCTCCCATCGCGGGAAGCCGAGCAACATGACAGGGTGTCCGGCTTGTCGCCCATATCGGAGAAGCGGATGCGGCGGCGGAGTTCTGGCATACGCGACTGGAGAAGGCGATGGTGCGGTGCACGGCGCTACGGGCGAGGCAGGCGGTCGGTCTGCGCGCCGGGCCGCACGACCACCGCCCGGATCTTCAGGGGCTTTCCCTGCGCGAAGCGGAGCGTGAAGGAGACCTCTTCGCCGGGCCGCCATGTTCCCTTCGGCCGTACCGTCACGTCGATTCCGTGCGGGGTCATGGTGAGCCCGTCCTCTGCCGGGACCGTGACGGAGTCCACCGGCTGCCGGTAGGCGCCCCCGGAAGACGTCATGTGGTGTTCGCTCAGCCTGGGCGGTGCGACCGTATCGGTCGAGGCGATGTGCACGAGCCGGTCGGCGGAGCCCCCGTCGTTGGTGAGGGTGAAGAAGGCGGCGGTCTCCGGCGTCGAGCCGAACGGCTGGTAGACGTACGCCTTCGTGACGGCCACGTGAGGCGGGCTCCCGGCGCGTCCGCTCGCCGTCCAGGCACCGAGCCCGGCGAGCGCGATGCCGCAGGCGAGGACGGGAACGCCGACGGCGGTGAACGATGTACGCAGAAGTGCGGAGAGAGCGGGCATCAGAAGGCCGCCCTCGGTGAGGGGCGCCGGCGCCGTGCGGCGGCTGCTGCTGCTGCAGGAGTCGGCTGCCAGTGGCGCAGGCGGAGGCTGCCGAGGACGACGAGGACCGAACTGAGGGACATCGCGGCGGCGGCGAGCATCGGGTTGAGCAGGCCCACCATGGCGAGTGGGAGGGTGACGACGTTGTAGCCGAAGGCCCACAGCAGGTTGCCGCGAATGGTGGCGAGAGTGCGGCGGGCAAGGCGTACGGCGTCGGCGAGGGCTTCGATGTCGTCGCGGACGAGGGTGACATCGGCGGCGCCGATGGCGACGTCCGTGCCGGTGCCCATGGCAATGCCGAGGTCGGCCCCGGCGAGCGCCGCCGCGTCGTTGACGCCGTCCCCGACGACCGCGACCCTCTTCCCTTCGGCGCGCAACGTACGGACGAGCTGCGCTTTTCGCTCGGGGGTGCAACGGGCGTACGTCTCGTCGATGCCGAGTGCGGTGGCGACGGCTCGCGCGGACTCCTCCTGGTCGCCGGTGGCGAGGACGGGGCGCACGCCGAGGCGGCGGAGCCGCTCCACGGCGTGGTAGCTGCCGGGGCGTACGACGTCGCCGAGCGCGAGGACGGCGGCGGGCCGCCCGTCGACACGGACCAGGACAGGGGTGTGGGCGGCTTGCAGAGCGGTGGCCAGGGCCGCGCCCAGTTCCTCGGGCAGTTCGCCCTCGGGGACACCGACCTCGACGAGCCGCCCGTCCACGTGTCCGCGTACGCCGTTTCCGGGTGTCGCGGCGAAGCCGCTGAGTGCGCCCGGCCGTACGGCGCCTTCCCCGAGGGAGCGCTCGGCGTGGCGTACGAGGGCCCGGCCGAGCGGATGCTCGGAGCCGGTCTCGACGGTTGCCGCGAGCCGCAGTACCTCCTGCGCGCCGGGGCCTTCCGTACGTGTGGTGAGGGCGGCGACGGTGAGGTGGCCGGAGGTGAGGGTGCCGGTCTTGTCGAGCACAACGGTGTCGATCTGCCGGAGGGCTTCGAGGGCCTGGGCTCCCTTGATCAGGATGCCCAGTTGGGCACCTCGGCCGGTGGCGGCCATGAGGGCGGTGGGGGTCGCGAGCCCGAGTGCGCAGGGGCAGGCGACGACGAGGACGGCGACACAGGCGGTGAAGGCGGGCTGCGGATCCGCGTCCGCGCCGAGCCAGAAGCCGAGCACGGTGACGGCGAGGGCGAGCACGACAGGCACGAAGACCCCGGCCACGGTGTCGGCGAGCCGCTGGGCGCGAGCCTTCCCGGCCTGGGCCTCGGTGACGAGGGCCGTGATGCGGGCGAGCTGGGTGTCGGCGCCGACGGCCGTCGCGCGTACGAGCAGGAGCCCGCCCGCGTTGACCGAGCCACCCGTGACGGCGGAGCCGGCCGCGACCTCCATGGGCCGGGTCTCACCGGTGACGAGAGACAGATCCACGGCGGACGTGCCCTCCACGACCTCGCCGTCCGTCGCGACGCGCTCCCCGGGCCGTACGAGGAAGACCTGGCCCGCGGCGAGACGCGCGGCCGGCATGGTCCGCTCCACGGCTCCGTCCCGCACCGTCACTTCCTTCACGCCGAGCTCGGCGAGCGCACGCAGGGCGGCCGAGGTGCCGCGCCGGGCGCGGGACTCCAGATGGCGGCCGAGGAGGACGAAGAGCGGAACACCTACCGCCGCTTCGAGATAGACGTGCGCCATCCCGTCCGACGCCGTGGGCAGCAGTGCGAAGGACATCCGCATGCCGGGGGCGCCGGCGCCCCCGAGGAAGAGCGCGTACGAGGACCAGCCGAAGGAGGCGAGGACGCCCAGCGAGACGAGCGTGTCCATCGTCGCCGCGCCGTGCCGCGCCCCTCGCCAGGCCCGCTCGTGGAAGGGCCACGCGCTCCAGCAGGCGACGGGTGCGGCGAGTACGAAGCACAGCCACTGCCAGTTGCGGAACTGGAGCGAGGGCGCCATCGACAGGACAAGGACGGGGAGGGCGAGGAGCGCGGTCACCAGGAGCCGCTGCGGGACACCGGGCTCGGTCGCCGTGGCCTCCCGGTCCTCGCCGGACGCGGGCGGCGAGGGGAGACGGGCGGTGTACCCGCCTCGTTCGACGGCGGCGACGAGCGCGTCCGTGCCGAGGTCCGCCGGATGCTCGACATGGGCGGTACCGGTCGCGAGATTGACGGTGGCGTGCACACCTTCCAGTGCGCCGAGCTTCTTCTCGACCCTGCGCACGCAGGCCGCGCACGTCATGCCGCCGACGATCAGATCCGTCGTGGCGAGGGTGCGCGGGGCCGTTTCCCGGCTCATCAGTGGCCCATCCCACTCATGCCACCCATGTCGTGCGAGCCTTCTTCGTCCGGGTGCGGGACCCCGCGCATGTCGGGGGCGGCGGGCCCGGCGAGATGCCCCACTCCGTACGAGACGGCGAAGAGCGCGGCGAGCAGAAGCAGGAACCCCCCGAGCAGTGCGTACGGGGCAGGGGCGGAACGCCGTTGGGTGTAAGTCGTCACAGAGTGGTCCATGAGGCAGGCTCCGGGCGAGAGTGCGAGTCGTACGCACCAGAGGTCGGCCGCCCCGGGCCGCGAGTTCCCCAGCACCCGGGTGGTGTGCGTCACATATCGGGCACGTGTCACGCGTGCCCCAGAAGCGTCACGGCTCCGGGGCACGCCTGACGCCGGGGATCCCACGAGCCCGAGGACCGTTCAGCCGGCATCGAACCCCAACGACTCACGCCATCACGACGAACATCACCGCCATGCCCAGCGCCATCAGCCCGTGACAGCCCACGTCCCGAGCGGCGTGTACTGCGCCGCCCGCGACCGCGCCGCCCGTTGCCCGGGGCGCGAGGCGGCCCGTGTCGAAGCCCTTCGCGAGCCACCACAGTGCGAGGGCCAGCAGCACGAGCGCGAGCAGGCCCGCGGTCCAGCGGTCACCGGTGCCGCTGAGCGTCATCGTCGCGAGTGCTCCCGGGGACGACATGTCCATCCCGGGCATGCCGTGCGCCTGGCCCGCGTCCATCGCTCCCATGGACATGCCCGACGACATCGCGGCGACCATCCACGCCATGGCGCCGGTCATCACGGCGTGCGGCAGTGTGCTCGCAAGGGCTCGCAGCCGAGGTTCGGGGCCGTCCGGCAGCGCGAGGGCGGCCAGCACGAACCAGGCCGCGGCGGCGGAGAAGAAGACCACCTGTGGCGTGCCGGGCAGGTCCATGCCCCAGGACCAGGCCATCGCGAACATGGCGAGGGCCATCACCGCGTGCAGACCGTGCGCGAGCCGTGCGGTCCACGGGTGGGAGCGGGCCGCGAAGGCGCGCCACAGACCGTAGGCGGCGAGTGCGCAGAAGAGCAGCGTCAGAATCCAGCGCAGCCCGGTGGCGGCGATCATCGGGCCATCTCCTTCGGTGTCTCGGCTCGCGCCTCGGTGCGCGTGCGTCGGCGTCGGCGTACCTGCGCGACTGCCAGGTCTCCGAGGAGGAAGCAGGCCAGGGGAAGTCCGAACAGCGGCAGGTAGTAGGCGAGTAGGGCGGTCACGACGGCGAGCGGTGCCATGACCCTGCCCGGCACTCGGCGCCAGGCTCCCCGCGCCGGCGGGCGGCCGAACCGCGTCCCGCCCGCCCGGGTGGGCCTGCGCAGCCACCACATGCGGTAGCCCCAGAAGAGCATTCCGACGAGCGCGAGGGCGATGACCGCGAGAGCGATCTGGTTGGCGAGACCGAAGAGCAGTCCCATGTGGGCGTCGATGCCCCAGCGTGTGAGCTTGGCGAGGACGGGGAAGTCGTCGAAGACCAGCTTGTCCATGACCTTGCCGGTGGCCGGGTCGATCGCGACCGAGTCCTGCTGCTCCGGCCAGTGCCGCGTGTTCTCCTTGACGATGTACGCGCTCTTGTTGTCCGCGGGCGGGCTGATGACGAGCTTGCCGCGCAGACCCTCGGAGCGGGCGATGCGGACGGCCTCGTCGAGATCGATCCGCGTGGCGGAGGAGCCGGCAGAGGGTTGAGCTGAGTCCGCACCTGCCGAGCCGCTGCCCTGCGTGCCGTGACCGAGGGCCGAGGAGACGGAGGGCGTCGCCCCGCCCAGCGAGTCCTGGATCTTGCCGATGTTCACGCCCGCGTGCGCCGACCAGGTCAGCCCGGTTGCCGAGAGCGCGAGGAAACCTGCCGACACCCACAATCCCACGGCCCCGTGCCAAGACAGTGTTCGCTTGCGTCCCTTCGGGCCCCGGCGCGGCACGAACAGCTTGCGCAGCCGCTCCCGGCCGCGCGGCGCCGCGAGCCACAGGGCGAGCCCGCCCAGTACCTCGACCCACAGCCAGCTCGCGGCGATCTCGCTGTAGTTGCGGCCGAATTCGCCGAGGTGCAGGGTGCGGTGCAGGCTGTCGAACCAGGCCCGCACGGGCAGCCACTCGCCGAAGGTGCGCAGTGTGCCGCGCACCTCCGCGTCGTACGGATTGACGAAGGCGGTCTGTGTGTAGCCGTCGGGCAGTCCCTTGACGTTGAAGGTGACCCGGGTCGTGTCGCTGTCGCCCGCGCCCTTGGTGACGGAGACGAGCTGCCCGCTGGGTATCGCCTCGCGGGCGGATTCCACCTGAACTGCGAGCGGTTTCGGCTCGCCGTGCGGGGTGACCTTCAACTCGTGGCGGTAGACGACGGGCTCGATCTGTGGGGTCGCCGTGTAGAGCAGTCCGGTCACGGCGGCGACGAGCAGGAACGGGCCGATGAGGACGCCCGCGTAGAAGTGCAGGCGCAGCAGGAGGGGCCGCAGCCCGCTCCAGGCGCCGCCGCCGTTCCTCGGCGTGGGCGTGGCGAAGTCCTCGGGCGGGGTGGCCTCCTCGGTCTGGTGTTGCCGGAGCGGTGGTGGCGCGGCAGGCGTGGTCTCGGTCATCGACTCTTCCTCATGCGTGGACCGGTGGGGACGGTGAGGTGCACGTACAGGAGTCGGAGCGAGAGGGGCGTGAGTTCCCGCACGCATGGCGTCATATAGGTCACAGAGGGTGTGGGGTGCCGCTGCGCGCCCGGACGGGCCTGGCCATCGCCGTCACCGCATGGCACGTCCCGATCGCCGGGAACTTCTCCGCCCCTGCGCCCGACTCCTGCAACAGCGCCTCAAGGTGCCTCACTTGATCACCGAGGAGAACTCCCATGCCGACACCCAGGCCGGCAGCCATCGCCCTCGCCACCCTCCTGTGCCTCGCCGCCGCCGGCTGTTCCGAAGCGGACTCCGGCTCCGGCACGGACGGCGGGAAAGCGGGCTCCGCCGACAAGGCGCCTCCCGCCGCGCAGGGCACGTACCCCGTCACTCTCAAGAACTGCGGACGCGATCAGACGTTCGACAAGGCCCCCGGCCGGGTCGTCGTGATGAACGGGGCCTCGGTCGCCGAGGTGTCCACGCTGCTCGCCCTCGGCCAGGGCGACCGGATCGTCTCCAACCAGCAGACGTACGGCATGTCCGAAGTCCCCGGTCGCGCCGAGGAGATCAAGGACCTGCCCACGGGCGGGGTGAAGCCGAACGACGCCTTCGACATCCCGCGCGAGGCCATGATCAGCCTGCGGCCCGACTTCGTACTCTCCACCACCTCCTATGGTTTCGACGCCAAGAACGGCTTCGCCACCCGCGAGCAGCTCAAGGCGGTCGGGGCGCGCACCTACATCTCGCCCGAGGGCTGCGGACAGGACAACCTGAACATGACGATCGACGACAGCTACACGCTGCTGCGCGACATGGGCAAGGTCTTCGGCGTCGAGGAGAAGGCGGAGAAGCTCGTCGCCACCGAACGGCAGAACGTCGCCAACGTGGCAAACAAGGTCGGTGACGCGAAGAAGCCGAAGGTCATGGTCATCTTCTCCAACATGACCATGGGCGGAAACGACTTCAGTTCCGTCGCCGCCCACGGCATCTACAACGACATCCTCGCCAAGGCCGGCGGCAGCAACGCCTTCGCGAGCGCGTCGAAGACCTCCTTCGCCGACCTCAGCAAGGAGAAGGTCGCCGCCACCGACGTGGACGCTCTTGTGGTCGTCAGCTACAACGACCCCGACCCGACCACGTACGCGAAGAAGCTGCTCAAGGAGTTCCCCCAGTGGCCCGCAGCCAAGAAGAACAAGTTCGTGGTCCTGTCCGACTCGATGTACCTCGGCCCCAGCAACGACATGGCGGTCGAGAAGATCGCCAGGATGCTGCACCCCGACGCCTTCTGAGCCGACTCCCGCTCTATGTCTGCGCCCTCGTACTCACCGTCGCACTGCTGGTCTCGATGGTCCTCGCCGTCGGCATCGGCGCGGTCAACGTGCCGGCCGGTGACGTGTGGACGGTCCTCGTCCACCACGCCACCGGCCGGGGGGCCGTGGACGACATCGCTCTCGACCAGATCGTCTGGCAGTTCCGCACCCCGCGTGTGGTCCTCGCCGCGGTCGTGGGGGCGGGACTCGCCGTCGCCGGCGCCGTCCTCCAGACCCTGGTCTCCAACCCGCTCGCCGATCCCACGGTGCTCGGCTTCTCGCACGGGGCGTCGCTGGGCGCGGTCCTCGTGATCACACTCGGCGGGGCGGGACTCGGCGGACTCGGCGTTTCCGGAGCGGCGTTCGTGGGCGCCCTCCTGGCGGGGCTGCTGGTCTTCGCGCTCGGACAACGCAGGGGGCGGCTCGCGCCCACGCGGCTCGTCCTCGCCGGGGTAGCGGTCGGCTATGTGCTGCTCTCGGCAACGAGCTTCGTGCAACTGCGGTCCACACCGACGGAGTTGCGCGGCGTCATGTTCTGGATGCTGGGCAGCGTCTCCGGGGCCCGCTGGAGCCAACTGCCTGCTGTCACCGCAGTGGTAGCCATCGGGACGGCGCTTCTCGCCTCCTTCGGGCGGCGCATGAACGCACTGCTCGCCGGGGACGAGTCGGCGACGTCTCTCGGTGTGGACGTGCACCGCACCCGTGCGGTGCTGCTGGTGGTGGCCGCACTTCTCACCGGGACCGTCATCGCCGTCGCGGGCGGCATCGGCTTCGTCGGCCTGATGATTCCGCACCTGGTACGGCTCGCCCTCGGCGCGGACCACCGCAGGCTGCTTCCTCTGAGCGCACTCCTCGGGGCCGTCTACCTCGTACTGGTCGACCTGCTCTCCCGTACCGTCAACCGGCCCAACGAACTGCCCTTGGGCATCCTCACCGCACTCCTCGGCGCACCGTTCTTCCTCTGGCTGCTGCGCCGCAACAAGGGGCTCGACGCCGCATGAGACTGACCGTGGACGGACTCGACATCACCCTCGGCGCAAAACCGGTCCTGCACAACGTCGGACTCGACGTGTCACCGGGCCAGATCGTGGGCCTCGTCGGCCCCAACGGAAGCGGCAAGTCCACCCTGCTGCGGGCCGTCTACCGTTCACTGCGCCCCGCCGCAGGGGTCGTCGAGGTCGGCGGACGGGACGTGTGGCGGCTCTCCTCCCGGGCCGCCGCCCGGCACACCGCCGCCGTTCTCCAGGAAGGGGCGGGCGCGGGCGGCCTCACCGTCGCCGAGACGGTCGCGCTCGGCCGTACCCCGCACCACGGGGTACTGGGCCGCGACGGCGAGGGCGACCGGCGCGCCGTCGCCGAGGCGATGGAGAACTGCGGCATCGCGCCGCTCGCCGACCGCGACCTCTCCTCGCTCTCCGGCGGTGAGCGCCAGCGCGTCCTGCTCGCCCGAGCCCTCGCCCAGGCCCCGGAGCTCCTCGTGCTGGACGAACTGACCAACCATCTCGACATCCGCGCCCGGTTCGAACTCCTCGGACTGATCCGGCAGACCGGCGTCACGACCCTCGCCGTACTGCACGACCTCGACCTTGCCGCCCGCTTCTGCGACCGCCTCGTCGTCCTCCACCACGGCCGTGCAGTCGCCGCAGGCCCAGTCCTCGACGCCCTCACCCCGCGCCTCCTTCACGAGGTCTTCGGGGTCCACGCCCGCGCCGAACGGCATCCGGACGGCGTCAGCCGGATCACGTACGAGGCGGACCCGCTTGCCCCATGAGGGTTTTCGCGATCAGCGAAGCCTCCGGCCAGGCTGCGCGGCCACCGCCGCAACCGGGCGGGCGTCGAGGGGGCTAGTACTCCAGCCGGACTTCTTCATTAGCGCTGGTCAACGGCTTGGGTGTGGAGAGTGTAACGGGCTGGGACGGGGGTGGGGCGGTCTTTGCGGGGGTCGTCCCACGAACGTGTGGCCGCGCTGCTTGTAGTGGCAACGTTCCGGGCAGCCCGCTCGCATGAGTGATACACCAACGGACCTGTGGGAAAACGGACTTGCTGAGCTGCTCTTGCGGATCGGTCCACTCCGAGCTCGGCCGGCGGTGCCCTCAGCCACGCGTGGCTGAGGGCACCGCCGCATTCCGGTCGCCGGCGCCTTCGTCGGAGGTCGGCTCTCGGTGCACTTCCTCGACCGGCCGTGAAGAAGACTCCGGCTGGTCGGCAGGCGCCGCGAGATCTTCGGCTACGCCGATATCGACAAGGGTCCGCGTTCGCCGCAGTTGCGCAGGCCTGCCGCGATTCCTACGGTGCAGCCGTGACGGGCAGGAACGGGAGGAGTTCCCACGCGGGATCGCTAACCGTCGTAAACTCCCCAGTCCCGCACGCTGCCGTGACCGGAGCAGTCACCGCTGAAGACCCAGTAGCCCGGGCCGACCAGCGGACCCCATGTTTCGGTACCGTCCGAGCACTGGGTCCACGATCCGGAACTTCCGTAGTCGACGTTGCAGTCCGCTCTCCACGACGTGCCGTAGTTGACGAAGTTGTTGCAGTAGTTCGAGTGCTTGATCGAAGGCGCTCCGTTGCCGCCCTGAGTCACCAGTACCGGCCCGTCAGGCACCTGTCGCGGCTGCGCCATAGTTGCCGAGGCCGCGGACTCGACGGGCATGGCACTCGCCGGTGCGGCTACGGCAGCGGAGGCTCCGACCAGGACGAGCAGCAGTCCAGCCGCTGGTACCGAATAGCGTTTCATTTTCCCTCCATGGGAGCAGGAATTCGCGCGGGAGCACCGCGCAATGCACGGGACAGGCATGCCCATGCCATGGGCTGAACCGTGCGATCTCACCGTGACACGGGAGGCGCGCGGGCAATTGGGAATCAGCGCAGCGTCACTTGTGTCCTGGCGCAGTCCGGGCCTGCCGTGTGGCCTCGTGGCGGAATTCCGTGGGAGTCATGCCATGGGCTGACCGAAATGCCCTGCTGAACTCGGCCGGCATCAGGAAGCCCCACCGCGCTGCCAGCGCACTGATCGACTGGCTGCGTTGCCGGGGGTCGGTGAGGTCCGCCTGGCAGCGCTCCAGGCGCCGCCGGCGGATTGTGGCCGCGACGGTACTCGCCTCCGTACGGAACAGTTGGTGCAGGGCGCGGACGGAAATGTGGTGGTGTGCTGCGATGTGTGCCGGCGTGAGTTGGGGATTGCTGAGGTTGTGGTCGATGAAGGCGTGGATGCGGGCCAGCAGGACTTGGCGACGGGTGTCTGCGGGTAGCCCCGATGCGGCATCAAGCCGCGTGGCCAGAAACGCGGTGGCCAGGTCGAATCCCACGCTCCCCAGGCGGAGCAGTTCCGCCTCGTCGCAGTGCGCGGCCTGGTCGCGCAGCCCGGTGAGATAGGACGTGAGGAGCGCTCCCGACCCGGTCCGGGCGGGGAGAAGTGTAGCGACCAGTTCGTCCGTCCGACCGAGGGGGAGCGGGATCGCGGTTCTGGGCAGCCGGATCATGGTGAGCCGAGGGGGCTGTCTGCCGTCCCGGAACTCACAAGCCAGAGGGACCGAGGTGTCGAACAGGGCCATGTCGCCCGCCCTGAGCAGGATGTTGTTGCGTCGTTGCTCCAGCCCGACCGGGCCGCCGTGGACCAGGAAGAGGAAGTAGGACTCGGGATCCGCCCGCCGGATGTGGATCGGGGTGCGGCAGGCTGACATCGGGGAGAAGCGGAATGCTGACACCTGGGTCCGGGGCAGCTGCAGCGAGGCCGCCTCCCCCACGAAGGAGTCGACGCGTTCGCACGTGATCGACACGGGAATGACCGCTTCGGCGACCATCGACGACCACCATTCGAAGCCGCCGCGCGCGCTGACGCTGTTCGTTGAGACGCTCGCCGCCCATGTGCCCGCCATCTCGCCCCCCTGATCCTGAACATGACAGGCCTCAATCTTCGGCTGCCCGAATGCCGACAAGCGAGCGGCTCGCCGGTCAGTCTGGCAACCTCTCAGGCCGAGAAGCTGTGCACCTTGTCGCTGGAACCGTGGTGGCGAGCGTTCGATCGGCTGCTGCCCGTTCCCGCCGGCCCAGGCGGAACGCGGGGATCCGGGGATAGGGACGCGATGGCCTGCCGGCTGAGACGCTCCGGCGCCATCGGGCTTCGCGGAACAGCGTGCACTCCGACCACCGGCTTGACCCGCTCATTGAACTGGGCGTGATCAAGCCCTCGGTCTCGACTCGCTTGGATGGGTGACCGCACCTGACGCCTGCCAAGCAGCAAGATCACGATCTACAGCTGGAGTG
>NZ_ML123050.1:718408-877968 GCF_003846175.1 Streptomyces sp. ADI95-17
TCGGCGAGGACAGCAGTTCTCGGTGCGACCTGCGGTCCCGGAGCTGGACCCCGGCGGAGGTGGTGCCCTTCTTGATGAACCCGGTGTCGTCGATGATGAGGACTCCGTCGAAGTGGCCTCCCCCGGTCCGAGCAGCACCGACCCGGCATCCTCGGGGGATGAACGGGCGGACCAGCGACCTCCCTGGCACACCGGTCATGCCAGAAGCGGGATCACCTGCATCCGACCGATGGCGCACTGGCGCGCGCCCGCACCCTTGCGTCGATAATTACGCCATGATGCACATTCGCAAAGGGCGCCACCCGCCGACCCCACTTGACGCTCCATCAGGAAACTCAGCAAAGAGTCGGCATCAATACCGCGCGGAACCGCTTCGAAACGCCATGAACCGCCAAGATCAATAATCCGCCCCACCCATCCTGACCTGTGAAAACCGTGCTCAACAGCTTGCCCGCCAAGCTCACCAGGAGGTACCCGTGAGGATGCTGATCAACGTCCCCGAAACCGTTGTCGCGGACGCACTGCGCGGTATGGCCGCCGCCCACCCCGAGCTGACCGTGGACGTCGAGAACCGGGTCGTCGTACGGCGTGACGCGCCCGTGGCCGGGAAGGTGGCGCTGGTCTCCGGCGGCGGCTCCGGGCACGAGCCGCTGCATGCGGGGTTCGTCGGGCCGGGGATGCTCTCCGCGGCCTGCCCCGGAGAGGTGTTCACCTCGCCCGTGCCGGACCAGATGGTGCGGGCCGCCGCCGCGGTCGACAGCGGGGCGGGGGTGCTGTTCGTCGTCAAGAACTACACGGGCGACGTGCTGAACTTCGAGATGGCCGCGGAGCTCGCCGAGGACGAGGGTGTCCGGGTCGCCCGGGTACTGGTCGATGACGACGTGGCCGTGACCGACAGTCTCTTCACGGCGGGACGCCGGGGCACGGGCGCCACCCTGTTCGTCGAGAAGATCGCCGGGGCCGCGGCCGACGAGGGCGCCCCGCTGGAACGGGTGGAGGCCGTCGCCCGGCAGGTGAACGAGGCCTCGCGGAGTTTCGGGGTGGCTCTCGGCGCCGTCACCACACCGGCCAAGGGCTCCCCCACGTTCGATCTGCCGCCGGGTGAGCTGGAGCTCGGCATCGGCATTCACGGCGAGCCGGGGCGCGAGCGCCGGCCCATGATGACCTCGCGGGAGATCGCGGACTTCGCCGTGCACGCGGTGCTGGACGACCTGCGGCCGACCGGACCGGTGATCGTGCTGGTCAACGGCATGGGCGCGACGCCGCTGCTGGAGCTGTACGGGTTCGCTGCCGAGGTCCGGCGGGTGCTGTCCGAGCGGGGCGTCGTCGCGGCTCGTACGCTCGTGGGGAACTATGTGACCTCGCTCGACATGGCGGGCTGTTCCGTGACGGTCTGCCAGGTGGACGAGGAACTGCTGCGGCTCTGGGACGCGCCGGTGGAGACTCCGGCGCTGCGCTGGGGCCGCTGATCCGCCGGTACGCCACCCCGTCATGCTGGAGCGACAAGGAGATCATGTGCTCGACACCAACTTCTTCCACCGTTGGATGACCGCGGCCGCGGCTGAGGTGAGCCGTGAGGCGGACCACCTCACCGACCTCGACTCCGCGATCGGGGACGCCGATCACGGCAGCAACATGCGGCGCGGCTTCGCGGCGGTGACCTCGGTCCTGGACAACGAGGTGCCGCAGACCCCGGGGGCCGTACTGATGCTGGCCGGAAGGCAGTTGATCTCGACCGTCGGCGGCGCGTCGGGCCCGTTGTACGGGACGCTGCTGCGGCGGACCGGAAAGGCCCTGGGCGATGCCCCCGCCGTGACGCCGGAGCAGTTGGCGCAGGCGCTCGGGGTGGGCGTCGCGGCCGTGGCGCAGCTCGGTGGGGCGCAGGCCGGGGACAAGACGATGCTGGACGCGCTGCTGCCGGCCGCCGAGGCGCTCGGCACTTCGTTCGCGGCGGCCCGGGAGGCGGCCGAGGCGGGGGCACTGGCGACGGTGCCGATGCAGGCCCGCAAGGGCAGGGCGAGTTATCTGGGTGAGCGCAGCATCGGCCATCAGGACCCCGGGGCGACGTCCTCGGCCCTGCTGATCGCCGCGCTGGCCGACACCGCGGCGGCGGACGGGGACGGCGCATGAGCGACACGAGTCAGGTCGGGATCGTGCTGGTCTCGCACAGCGGCCCGGTGGCCGAGTCCGTGGCCGAGCTGGCCCGGGGGCTCGCGGCGGGCGGCGCCACGGCGCCGGTGGCCGCCGCCGGTGGCACCCCGGCGGGTGGTCTCGGGACGAGTGCGGAGCTGATCGCCGAGGCCGCCAGGTCGGTGGACTCCGGCGCGGGCGTCGCGCTGCTGGTCGATCTGGGCAGTGCGGTGCTCACGGTCAAGTCGATGCTGGCCGAGGGTGACGAGCTGCCGGACGGCTCGCGGCTGGTGGACGCGCCGTTCGTGGAGGGTGCCGTGGCGGCCGTGGTCACCGCGTCGGCGGGCGGTGACATCGCGGCAGTGGAGGCCGCGGCGTCGGAGGCGTACGGGTACCGCAAGGTGTAGCGGAGGGGCCGCCCGCCCCCTGGTCGGGGTGCGGGCGGCCCCGGTCCGGCTCCCGGTCCTCAGGCCGCCGACGCGGCCCCGGTCGCGCCGATCGTGATCCGTACCCGCTGTGTCGTGCCGTTGACCGTCACGGCGAGGGTGATCGTGCCCGGCCTAAGTGCGGTCAGGGTGCCGGTGGACGGGTCGAGGACCGCCGTGTGGCGGTGGCGGACACCGTCTCGGTCACCGATGTGCACGTTCGGCGAGCCGGTCCAGTCCGCGGCCAGCGGGAAGGCGACGGGGACGCTGCGCGCCCCCTGGGTGACGGTCGCGGTGACCTTCGTACGGCTTCCGGTGCCGAGCACCGGGGGTGCGTCGATCTTCAGCGCGTCCACGTGTGCGCGGGTCTGCACGGAGATCCAGTCGGGTCCGCCCTGCCACGGCCGTTGCCGTGCCGCGGCCTGTGCTCCGCGGCCGATCCGGTCGGCGCCGATCAGCGACCAGCCGGTGAAGCCGCCTTCGTCGGCGGGTCCGGCCGGCGCCTTGCCGGAGTTGCCGTTGATCAGATACGGCACTCCGTCGACGTGCGAGGCGTGGAAGACCCCGACGTGACTGCCGATGAAGGCCGCGCCCTTGCCCGTCGTGCGACGGAAGTCGGCGAGCCACTGTTCGACCAGGGCAGCCTCCTTGCGGTCCCCGAGCCGGCTGCCCTTCTGCACGGTCGGATCGCGCGGCGGCACGTGCTCGATGAGCATCAGCGAATCGACGGTCCGGTCCTTCGCCGCCGCGTCCAGCTGATCGCGGAGCTGCTTGATCTGGGCGAAGCCGCCGCCGCGCAGGCTGAGGCTGGAGGTGTCGAGGGTGATGACACGGGTGCCCTTGTGGTCGAACGTCCGCTGGGCGGGCCCGAATTCGGTGATGAAGTTGTCGATCCGGCCGCCCATCACCTCGTGGTTGCCCGGTACGTAGTACCAGGGCAGCGAGTCGCCGAGCTCCTCCGTGAGGACGCGGCGGGCGAAGGCCAGGTCCGCGGGCGATCCCTCGTCGACGAGGTCGCCGTTGACGACCAGGAAGTCCGGGTCCGCCGCCTTGATCTCGCGCAGGGTGCGCCGGGCCTGGGCGACGATCGGGCTGTCCGGGTCGCGGGCGACGAACTGGGCGTCGGACATCACCGCGAACCGCCAGTCCCTGCGCCCGGTCACAGCCGCCGGGTCGATCAGCGGGTCGGCGGGAGCGGCCTGTTCGGGCAGCTCGACGGTGGGCGGGACCTGGGCGGTGAGGTCGTCGATCACGATCCCGCCCGTGTACTGCTTGTCCGCCGCGGTCTCCGCGAGGTAGAAGCGGGACACCGAGAGCGGCATGGCGGCTCCCGCGGGCACGGCGAAGGTGATCTGCCGCCAGCCGTTCCAGGTGACGTACGGTCCGCGCAGCAGCTGGTCGGAGCCGGCGGCGTCCTTGAGGTGCAGGGTGGGCCAGGCGCCCCGGCCGTCGCCCTTGATCCACAGCTTGAACGACTGGGGCTGGCCGGGCACGGTGACCGGCTGGGGCGGGGCGGCGTAGGCGGCGCGGGTGGCGGTGGACCGGGTGAAGTCGTAGTCGAGCTTCAGTCCGGTGCCGGTGTGGCCGTCGGAGGTGGCCGTCAGCGATCCGTCCGCGCGGGCCTGGCTGAACTTCCAGGATCCGGCGTCGTCGAAGGTGGAGACGGCCTGCTCGGTGAGGCCGACGCTGACGGCGAGGACGGTGGTGGTGCCCGCGACGGTCGCCTTGATCTGTCCGGCGCCGGAGCCGGTGCGCGAGGAGACGGTGAACGAGCCCTGCCCGTCGTCGCGGATGTCGAAGAGGGCGTGGTCGTAGTCGAGTTCGATGTCGCGCGGTTCGACGGGGGCGCTGGTGCCGTGGGCGTCGAGCCCGACGATGCCGAAGGTGCCGGTCGCCCCGCCGTCGGCGAGGCCCACTCGCTGGGTGGTGGGCTCGATCCGGGCCAGCTCGTCGAGGACGGTCAGTGACGTGCTTCCGCGCGCCGGCCCGTGTTCGGCGCGTACGTCGGTGGTGCCGCTGCGGCGTGCGGTGAAGAGCCCGTCGCTGTCGACCGTGCCGACCGATCCGTGTGCGGTGCGCCAGCGCGGGGTGCCCTGCGCGGGGCCGTACGTCTCGTCGTATCCGCTCGCGGTGAGGCGTCGGGTGAGACCGGGGAAGACCCGGTCGGGGTGTCCGCCCTTGACCGGGTCGACGCCGGGTGCGGCGTCGGCGGGCGTGCGGGGCTGCACCCAGTAGCCCTTCAGCCGTCCGCTGCCGTCAGGGGCGGTGAGGGCCAGGCCGTTGGGAACGGTGCGTTCGCTGCCGTCGGACGGGCTGTTCTCCACCCGGAGCGCGTCGCTGCCGGGTTGGCGGGCGACGAGGGTCGACGATCCGCCGCCGTCCAGGTTGAGTGCGCTGTACGAGCCGGCGCGCCGCATCATCTGGGCGAGTTCGGTGAGGGTGACGCCGCCGCTGTCGGCCTGCCGTCCGTCGACGGTGAGGACCTGCATGGTCCGGCCGTCCTTGGAGAAGCCGACGGCGGTACGGGGCGCGGCGGTGTTGTTGCCCTCGCCGTCGTGGTTCTGCGCGACCCCGTCAACGACGAGAAGTTCCCGTCCGCCGACGGCGGTGCGCGGCACGGCCCCGCTGTCGGTGCGGGCCCGGTAGGTCAGGGACACCGGGTCACCGGGCTTCAGCGCGCCGAGTGCGACGGCGCCGGCCTCACGGCCGACCAGGACGGTGGTGCCTTCGGGGACGGCCCCCGAGCCGGGCGCGGGCGAGACGGATACGACCTTGCCGTCCCGTACGAGCGCTTCGGCGACCGGAGTGGCGCTGTCCACGGCCAGGGCGCGGTCGGCGGTGCCCCAGGCGGAGGTGTACGCGCCGACTCCGCCGGCCGGCACATTGGCGGCGTTGTACGCGGCGAGCGGCCGCTGCCCGGCGGGCAGCGTGAGCGTGCCCTCGAAGTACAGGTTCAGGATGCGGCCCGCGTTGTCGGGGCCGATGCCGACGGCGCGGTTGATCCCGGGGGCGGGCGACTGGACGGTGGCCCCGTCCTTGATGCCGATCCCTTCGGGAGCGCCCGTCTGGTTGATGTCGAAGAAGTCGGCGTTGATCGCGGCGACGGTGCGGCGGCCGCGGCCCGCGTCGTGTCCGGCGGCGAGTTCGGAGACGGTGTGCCGTTCGGAGACCTTGCCGGAGGAGAGGTAGTCGGCACGTACTCCGCTGCCGGCGAGGTCGACCGAGAGGTTGTCGACCCGCAGCCACTTGTCGGACTCCAGCCGGTCGTACGAGCTGAGGCGGACCCCGGGGGCGACGGGGCGGGACGTGCGTGCCGTCTCGATGCCGTCGCCGTCCGCGACCGCTCCGGTCTGCTCCGCCGGGTTGCTCGCGGGTGGTGGCGCGACCGGTCTGAGGACCTCGGCAGAGGTGCGGGGTCGTGGGTCGGGGGTCGAATCGGCGAGTGCGGGGGAGATCGCGCCGAGGGTCAGAGCGGTCACCGTCGCGAGCAGTACGAGCGGGCGCGCGGCCGTTCCCGGTCCCCGCTCCGCCCTCCCGCGCGGGCCGGCCGTCCTGCCGACTGTGCCAAGGGCCACAAGTCCTCCTGGGTTCCCGATGGTTGCGTGGCCCGGTCCGGGCGCAGGCGTTGTCGGCGGACAGCATGGCCGCGTGCGCGGGGCCGCACCAGGGGGCATGGGGAACCTCGCGGCGAACAGGACGCGTCGGCTCGATGACGGCAATGATCAGCGCGAAAGGGGTGTCGTCGGCGGTGGTGTGCTCGGGCCGGGCCGCAGACTTGACGGCATGCCATCCCAGAAGCGCACCAGGCGCAGTGCGGGTCTTCTCCTGTTCCGACGGTCGGGCGAGGCCGGTTTCGAGGTGCTCATCGGGCACATGGGCGGCCCGTTCTGGGCGGGTCGCGAGAGTGCGGCCTGGTCGATCCCCAAGGGGGAGTACGGCCCGGAGGAGGAGCCGGAGGCCGCCGCCCGGCGTGAGTTCGGGGAGGAGTTCGGGAGTCCGGCGCCGGACGGTGAGTGGGTGGCGCTGGGCGAGGCACGTCAGTCGGGCGGCAAGACCGTGACGGTGTGGGCGCTGGAGGCGGATCTCGACGCCGCGACTGCCGTTCCGGGGACATTCGGCATGGAGTGGCCGAAGGGGTCGGGGGTGCGGCGGGAGTTCCCGGAGGTCGACCGGTTCGCCTGGTGCACGCCCCGGGAGGCGGCGGAACGGCTGGTCACCGGGCAGCGGGTCTTCCTCGACCGGCTGCGGGAACACCTGGCGGGCGGACGGGCGGGGGATGCCTGACCGGGAGGGGATCCGGGCAGGCCGCCGGACGGGCGGGCGGCGGGGATCGGCCGGTCAGTGCTGCGCGTTCTCGCCCTGTGCCGCCTCGATGCTGCTGTGCAGATCGCTCGTCGCGTCGAGCGCGGCGGCTCCGGAGGCGACCAGGCAGGCCAGCAGCGCCGCTGCCGCGGCACGGCCGACCCGGGGCCGTGCGGCGTTCCGGCCGAGCAGGGCGGCGACTCGGCGCGGGACGGGCCCGGCGGCGGCGGCGAGCGCCACGCGCGGGCGGGGCCGCGGGGTGCCTTCGGCGGCGTGTGCGGCGAGGGCGGCCCGGCCGATGGCCCGGGCGGCGATCCGCCGGTCGCCGACCGCATCGGCGGCCGCCTCGTCGGCGCAGCGTTCGAGGGCGTAGGCCATGGGGGCGCGCAGGGTACGCAGCGCCGGGTGGCAGAGCGCCGCCGCCTCGATCGCGGCGATGAACAGGTGGTGACGGCCCACGAGATGGGCGCGTTCGTGCGCCAGCAGGGCATCGCGTTCGGCGGGGTCGAGGGCGCGCAGCATCCCCGTGGTGACGACGATCCGGCCGGGAGTGCCGGGGCGGCCGGGCAGTGCGTAGGCGTCGGGGCGGCCGTCGCGCAGCACGGCCAGTTCGCCGTCGGCGCGTCCTTCGAGCCGTCCGGCCCGGCGCAGTTCCGCCCAGTGGCGGCGGGCGGCGCGGACGACGGCGGCGGCGCAGCCCACGAGGAGGGCCAGTGCGGCGGCGGCCAGCGGCACGGTGGCGGCCGGGACTGCGTCGGAGAGCGGTCTGACCAGCTCACCCAGGGCGGAGACCACGGAGAACCGGGTCGCGCCGGGCACCACCAGCAGGGCCAGGGCGAGGAGGCTGCACAGGGCGAGGCCGGCGCCGGTCGCGGCGAGCAGTCGTACGGCGCGCACCGGCGAGAGCGCGTCCGCCAGACGGCGGGCCGCTGGCACCGCCAGGAACGGCATCAGCAGCGGCACCCACACTGCGTAGATCACGGGGCCTCCCCGCACTCGGCGTGGTTCACGAGGTCTTCCCGCACTCGGCGTGGTTCACGAGGTCTTCCCGCACTCGGCGTGGTTCACGAGGTCTCCCCGCGGCCGGCGTGGTTCATGAGGTCTCCCCGTCGAGCAGGTCCCGGAGCAGTCGCTCGTCCTCGTCGGTTAGCTGGGAGACGAAGCGGGCCAGGGCGGTGCTGCGGTCCTCCTGCTTCCGCAGCTCGCTGTGCATGCGGCGGGCGGTCAGTCCGGGCTCGTCCTCGGTGGGCGTGTAGGCGAATCCGCGGCCGGCCCGGGTGCGGTCGACCGCGCCCTTCTCGTACAGGCGCGACAGGATCGTGGTGACGGTGGTGCGGGCGAGTTCCGCGCCGATCGCGCCCTGGACCTGGCCGGGGGTGAGCGGCGTTCCGGCGGCCCAGAGCGCCGCCAGGATCGTGGACTCCAGCTCACCGGCGGGCCGGCGGTCGGGCGCGGCGGGGTGTGGTGACGGGTGGTGCGGGACCGCTTCCGGCGTCGGACCGGATGCCGGTTCGTCGTGCGGGCGGGGGCCGGGTCCGCCGTTCGATATCCCCTTCACCTGGGACATGGGAACTCTCCTCCCCCTTCGGGCGTCTACAGTGATGTAGACCGTCTACATCACTGTAGTCAGTCCGGGCGCTCCGTCGGGCCGCCCGCTCACCATTATGGGAGACCTTCCACCGTGTCCGTATTCTCACTGGCATCCGCGCCACAGGCGGTGAACCTGCTGGACGCGGGGTCACTGCTCGGGGCGTTCGGCGCGCTCGGCATCGCCGTCGTGCTCTTCGCCGAGACGGGACTGCTCGTCGGCTTCTTCCTCCCCGGCGATTCGCTGCTGTTCACGGCGGGCCTGCTCTGTGTGTCCGGCGCCCACGGTCCGGTGCGGCTGTCATTGCCGCAGGTGCTGGTCGCCGCCGTCGCCGGCGCGCTGCTGGGCGCCCAGGCGGGCTACTGGATCGGCCAACGGGGCGGACGGGCCCTGCTCGCCCGCAGCCGTTCCCGACGGCTTCACGAGGGCGCCGCCCGCGCCGAGGAGCTTCTCGGCAGATACGGCCACGCGCGGGCGATCGTGCTGGCCCGCTTCGTACCCGTCGTGCGTACGGTGCTCAACCCGCTGGCCGGGGCACTCGATGTCCCGGCCCGGGTGTTCGCGCTCTGGCAGGCCGTCGGCGGGGTGGTCTGGACCGTCGGACTGGTCCTCGCGGGATACGCGCTGGGGTCCTCGGTGCCGAACGTCGACCGCTATCTGCTGCCGATCGTCGCCCTCGTGGTCGTGGTCTCCCTCGTCCCGCTCGCCGCCGAACTGCTCCGCTCCCGGGGCCGTCGCACCCCCGAAGGGGAGAACAGCTGATGCCGCTCGCCTCCGCCGCCACCTCGACCGACGGTGCTCTGTACATCTGGATCACCGAGCTGGCGCAGCGCTCCCCCACCGCCGTGGACTCCGCCGTCCGGATCTGGTCGGACTACGGGCTCCTCCTGTTCGCCGCACTGATGCTCGCGTCGTGGTGGCGCTCCCGCTCCGGCGATCCCGCCCGCACCGCCATGGCGCTCTGCGCCCCGCTCGTCGTGGTGGCCGCGTACCTCGCCAATGACCTGGTGAAGTCGGTCTTCCACGAGCAGCGGCCCTGCCAAACCCTCCATGTCGTCACGGTGGAGGCATGCCCGGCGCTCGGTGACTGGTCCTTCCCCAGCAATCACGCCGCCATCGCGGCGGCCGCGGCGACGGCGCTCTGGCTGACCGACCGCAGGCTCGGGGCGATCGCGGTGCCCGCCGCCTTGCTGATGGCCGCGTCCCGGGTGTGGATCGGTGTGCACTACCCGCACGATGTGCTGATCGGGCTGGTGACCGGCGCGCTCGTCGCCTGGCTGCTGACGACGGCGGCACGGCGCTGCGCCCCGGCGGTGGTCCGGCTGCGCGGCACTCCGCTGCGGCCTCTGGTGGCGACGCGGTGAGCCGGGACGCTCCGGGGCCGGTGCCCTCTACCGGGTGGCGCCGCCGGGGAGGCGGATGACGGCGCGGCCGCCGTCTAGGTCGACGGTGGAGCGGTGGGGCGGGGCGCCGTCCTCCTCGTCGTCGCGCATCAGCAGGGCGCTCCGGCGCTCCTTCAGCTCGCTCTGCTTGCCGGGCGAGAAGCTCGCGTGCAGCTGCTCGAATCCCGTCGCCGACACCTGCCCCTGCCGTGCGCCGTTGCGCCACGGCAGCAGGCCGGCCCGGCCCGCGCGCAGCATCAGCTGGTCGATAAAGGCGACCGCGGTGAGCCCGATCACGAGTCCGGGCAGAGTCATCAGCGCGACGAATTCCATCCGCCCAGTCTCCCCCGCGGGTGGTGCGCCGCGCATCGGTCGGGGGTATGACGATGCGGGCCGCCGCACCGTGCGACGGCCCGCATCGCCGTGGGTGAGAAGGGGGTTCCGGGCCGGTCAGCCGTTGGGGAGGATGACCGCGCGGCCGTTGATCTTGCCGTGGTGCAGCCGCTCGTACGCCAGCGGCGCCTCGTCCAGGGAGTACGTCTCCACATGGACCTCGACCGCTCCGGCGCGGGCGAGGTCGAGCACCTCGGCGAGCTCGGAGCGCGATCCCCAGTACGGGGAGGTCACCGTCGTGTTGTACGGCAGCGAGCCGAAGCCGACCGGCAGCGCACCGCCGCCGAGGCCGACGATCGTGACGTCGGAGTCGATGGCGGCCGCGGCCCCGGCGGTGGCGACGGTGGGCGGCGCCCCGACGAAGTCGAGGACGACCTGTGCGCCGATCCCTCCGGTGAGTTCGCGGACCTTCGCCGCCGCGTCCTTGTCGGACAGCACGGTCTCGTGGGCGCCGACGGCTCGGGCGAGGGCGAGCTTGTCCTCGGCCACGTCGAGGGCGATGACGCGGACGGCCGTCATGGCCCGCAGCAGCTGGATCGCGACGTGGCCCAGGCCGCCGGTGCCGATGACGACGGCGGTGGCGCCCGGCACCAGCTTGGGCAGCGAACGCTTGATCGCGTGGTACGGGGTCAGGCCCGCGTCGGTGAGCGGCACGGCCTGCACCGGGTCGAGGTCGCCGAGGGGCACCAGGTGGCGCGGGTCGTCGACGATCATGTACTCGGCCATGGCGCCGGGTGCGCCGAGTCCGGGCGGCGCGATGCCGAGCTCCTTGGCGCGCAGGCAGTAGTTCTCCTTGCCCTCGGCGCACTTGACGCAGGTGCCGCAGCCCCAGGGGCCGTAGACCGCGACGGACTCGCCGACGGTGAGCCCGCTCACCCCGTCACCGAGGGCGGCGACGGTGCCCACGCCCTCGTGGCCGAGGGTGAGCGGCAGCGGGAAGGGGATCTGCTCCGCCGGCCAGCTCATCACGGCGATGTCGGAGTGGCAGACGCCCGCGGCGGTGACCTTCAGCATCACCTGCCCGGGGCCGGGCTCGGGGTCGGGCACGGTGACGACCTCGGGTGCCGCGCCCACGGTGCGGTACTGAACGGCCTTCATGGAATTCTCCTCACGTTCTTTGCTCCATTGCTCGCCCCCCGTTGCCCCCGTCCGCCACTCAGGAGGCGGAGTAGCCGCCGTCCACCAGGTGGTAGCTGCCGTGGATGAAGGAGGCGCGGTCGGAGAGCAGGAAGGCGGCGAGTTCGGCCACTTCCTCCGCCTTGCCGAGGCGTCCGGCCGGGTGCAGCGAGATCAGGTGGTCGCGGGCCACGCTGTCGGTGTTGCGCAGCAGTGGGGTGTCGATGAAGCCGGGGCCGACAGCGTTGACGCGGACGTTCCGGGCCGCGTATTCGAGGGCCGCCGTCTTGGTGAGGCCGACGACGCCGTGCTTGGCGGCCACGTAGGCGGGGGATCCGGCGAAGCCGTTGGTGCCGAGGATCGACGACATGTTGACGACGGCGCCGCCGCCGGCCGCGACGATGGCGGGAAGCTCGTAGCGCATCGAGTAGAAGACGCCGCTGAGGTTGGTGGCGACGACCCGGTTCCAGTCGTCGATGCCGTACTCACCGGTGGGGTTGCTGGGGCCGCCGATGCCCGCGTTGTTGACGGCGAGGTGCAGGGCACCGAAGGTGTCGACGGCGAACTGCACGCCCGCTTCGACGGAGGCGGGGTCGGTCACGTCCATGGCGACCGCGGCGGCCTCGGCGCCGGCGCTCTGCAGTTCGGCGACCGCCTTGCGGGCACTGGCCTCGTCGTAGTCGGCGACGACGACGGACGCGCCGCCCGCGGCCAGCCGGTGGGCCAGGGCCAGTCCGATGCCGGAGGCGCCGCCGGTGATGAGGGCGGTCCGGCCGGCGAACTCCTGGTCGGCGGGGGTGGGGGTGGTGCTCATGATTCTGTGCTTCCTTCCGTGGTGCTGTGCGGCGCCTGCCCGGCGGGAGGCTGCGCGAGCAGTTCCCCGGCGAGGGCGTCGAAGGCCTCCCCGATCAGTCGGGGCAGGCCGTCCGGTTGCCCGGCGCGTACCCAGGCGGCCTGGGCCGCGAGGAGTGCCCCGGCGCCCGCGGCGACCGTGACGGCGGGGCGGATGTCGTGTCGCGGGTCTACCCCGAGCCGGTCCGCGACGATGGCGACCGAGTCCTCCTGGGCGTCCACCCGGATGTGGTGGAACGCCGCGTAGAGGGTCGGTTCCTGTTCGGCGAGGACCAGCAGGTCGAAGATCCGCTCGCGCCGGTGCCAGGCCCGCGCTCCGGGGTCTTCGATCCAGTCCAGGACGGCCCGGCGGTACGCGGTGAGCGGGGGCTCGTCGGCGGGGCGGGCCCGCAGGGCGTCGTTGATCCGGTCGCCGTCGCCCCGGAGCGAGTCCAGGGCCGCGGCTTCCTTGCTCGTGAAGTACCGGCTGAAGGTGCGCCGGTCGACGTCCGCGCGTTCCGCGATCTCCTCGACCGTCACATTCCGCAGACCCCGGTCGAGTACGAGCTCGAACGCGGCCTGCGCCAGTGTGTCCCGGGTTCTGCGGGCCTTGCGGCTCCGCCGCTCCGGGGTCTTCCGTTCCGGATTCATAAGTGCACCGTACACCTGAAAATGTCCCGACGCGACATGAGTCTCGTCGGGACATTCGATGGTCACCGGAGTCGTCCTCCCCGCCCGGCTACCGGCCGCTGAACGCCACGGCCGCCCGGCGGGCGCCATGGTCCGCCGGCCCGGTCCGGGGCGGCGTGCCGTCCGGGGCCCGGCGCAGAGCGAGCACGGCGGTGTCGTCACGCCGTACGCCGCCGGAGAACGTCTCCAGGTCCGCGTGGAGCGCCTCCAGCAGCTCGACCGGCCCCAGTGCCGCCCAGCGGCTCAGCCGGGTGTCCAACGGGTAGAAGGCGCCGGACGGGTCACGGGCCTCGGTCACCCCGTCGGTGCAGAGCAGGAGCGTGGCGTCGGCCGGAACGTCCAGCGGTTCCGCGGCCCGCGCCTCGGGGCTGAGTTCCGCCATGCCCAGCGGGACGGAGGTGCGGCGCAGCGGGAGTGCGCGGACCACTCCCCGGTGCAGCAGCCGGGGCGCCAGGTGGCCGCAGTTGACGGCCTGGACCCGGTCGCTCCCGTCGAAGCCGAGCACCAGTGCGGTGACGAAGCGTTCGATCTCGCCGGTCTGGGCGGAGAACGTGTTGTGCCGGGCGACCGCGTCCTCCAGGGCGTCGACCACCCCGGTCAGGTCGGGCTCCCGGATGGCCGCTTCCCGGAACGCGCCGAGCACGGCGAAGCCCACGCCGATCGCGGCGAGTCCCTTGCCCTGGACGTCCCCGATGATCACCCGGGTTCCGTAGGGCGACTCGACGACCTCGTAGATGTCGCCGCCGACCAGACGGTCCTCCTCGATCGGGGTGTAGATGCCGTGGGCGAGGACCTGGTCGGTCAGGATGGGCAGCGGGCGCAGGATCTGGCGCTGGAGCGCTCCGGCGGCGGAGCGCAGCCGGGCGATCTGGGTGGCGTGGCGGATCCGCAGCACGCACGCGCCGACCCCCAGGAAACAGGCCAGCACGGTGAAGGCGACGCTGGTCATGGTGTCCCAGAAGGTTCCGCCGTCCACCATCCGTGAGCAGGCGACGACGACCGTGACCCAGCTGGCCACGCCGATGGTCTGCCGGACCGTTCCGAAGACGGAGACGAGAGCGGGGATGACCACCAGCAGCGGGATGAGGTGCAGGTCCTCCCCGGTCCGGAAGTCCAGGAGGCCGACCAGCGCGGTCAGCAGTGCCAGCCCCCCGAACAGCGCCGGGTTCCCGACCCGCTGCCGGCCCACGGCGGCCTCCCCCGGGTCCGTGGTGCCCGGAAGCGTCGCTCCACGCGTCACCCGTCGGCGCTGAAGCCCGATGGTCACGGCCGGCTCCTCCCGTCCTCGGGCCGACCCGGTGCCGGCTCCGGAACCAGTCCACCCGGTTCGCGGGGGGCGGAACACGAGGCTTACGGCCCGATGGGCACGGCCGAAGGTCCCCTGTGCGGGGCGGGCGGGGACCTTCGGCCCGGGTGTTCCGGGCCGAAGGTCCCGCACCGGAGCGCGGTGCCGGGGTCAGCGCGCGGCGGCCGCGCTCGCCTCGCGGTCGCCGCGGATGCCGCCGGGACCCGGCAGGCGCGCCGGCAGCGGCTTCGGTGCGAGCGCCGAGAGGAAGGACGTCCGGCGGCGAAGCACGAATCCCAGGGACTCGTAGAGCCGGACGGCGTTGGTGTTGGAGGCGGCGGCGTGCAGGAACGGCGTCTCGCCGCGCTGCCTGATCTCGTGGGCGACGGCGTGCACCAGTCCGGTGCCGAGCCCCTGGCCGCGTACGGACTCGTCCGTGCAGACGGCGCTGATCTCGGACCATCCCGGCAGGTGCAGCCGTTCGCCGGCCATCGCGACCAGCGCCCCCTCTCGCCGTACCCCGAGGTAGGTGCCGAGCTCGACGGTACGGGGCAGGAACGGCCCCGGCCGGGTGCGCTCGACCAGTTCGAGCATCTCGGGCACATCGGCGGGTCCGAGCCGTACGGCCTCGGGGAAGGGCGCTGCCGCGACCCCGGCGTCGACGAGCTGGACGCCCTCGGCCCGGAAGACGGTCTCCCAGTCGGCGGGCGGCGGCTCGCGGAAGGCGGTGATGGTGACGGCGCCACCGGGTCCGACGAGCGCCGCCGCGTCGTCCCAGTCCTGGGCCTGTGGGTCGTCCGGGACCGCGACCCACGGGGCCACGTCCGCCCGGTACCGCAGGATTCGGCCGCGGCGCTCGGCGAAACGGGCGTGCGGGCCGGTCAGCGCGGCACGGACCGGGCGGTCCAGAGGGTGCGGCTCACCGGTGGGATCCGGCGCGCTCATGCGACGACCTCGATCACGATCTTGCCGAGGGTGTGGCCGCTCTCCACGGCACGCAGTGCGTCTCCCGCCCCGGTGAGCGGGAAGGCCCGGTTCACATGGGTGCGCAGGGCGCCGGTGGCGACGAGCTTCGCCACCTCGTCGAGGACCGCCGCGTTGCGGGCCCGCTCGACGGCCGCCCCGCCGAGCTCCACGGCCAGCGGCTTGTCCCCGGCGCTGATCAGCGCGGCCGGATCCGCGAGCAATGGGGCCACGGCCCTCAGCGTGTCGCCGCCGACCAGGTCGAAGACCGCGTCCGGGCCTTCGGGAGCCGCCGCCCGCACGCGGTCGGCGAATCCGGGGCCGGGCTCGATGTGCACCGCGCCGAGCGACTCGACGAAGTCCTTCTTGGCCGCGCCGGCGACGCCGACGACCCGGAGGCCCGCATGCCGGGCGAGCTGTACCGCCGCGGCTCCGACACCACCGCCGGCGCCGGTGATCAACAGGGTCGATCCGGGGGTGAGGCCGAGCTGGCGCACACCGTCGTACGCGGTGGCCGCCGCCACCGGCAGTACCGCCGCGTCGGTGAACGACAGCCCGTCCGGCTTGTGCGCGGTCACGGCGACGGGCAGCAGCGTGTACTCGGCGTACCCGCCGGTCACCGGGTTGCCGAAGACCTCGTCCCCGATCGCGAACCCTTCGACGTCCGGGCCGATGCCCTCGACGACTCCGGCGGCCTCGCTGCCGAAAACGGTGGGGAAGGGCTGAAGCTCGCTGCCGGGTCTGATGTACCCCGTGCGCAGCTTCCAGTCGACCGGGTTCACCCCGGCCGCCCGCACCGCGACGAGCAGCTCACCCGGGCCGGGCACGGGTACGTCCTGCTCGATGAGGGCCTCCACCTCCGGTCCGCCGTGGCGGGTGAACACGTACGCCTTGGGCATGAGCTCCCTCTCTCCTGCTGCACGGCACCGGCGGCCGGCCCGGTCGTCGGTCTCACAGCAGCAGGAAGGCCCCGGTCCGGGCACGTATTCCCCGGCGGGTGGGGCGTTCATCGGACCGCAATGATTCGAAGGGCGCCCGCACGACCGGCATCCGCACGACCCGGAGGCCGGTGATGCGGAGGTCAGTGTCTGAGGCTCTTCATCAGGTCGCGCATGTCGCTGATCATCGCGGACTGGTACGGGGAGAGATCGGAGACGTCCGGCCCGTCGCCGGACGGGGGTTCGCTCCCGTCACCGTCGTACGTCGTGTAGGCGTCGAGACCCAGCGCGAAGACCGCACCGCCCTCCAGTACCCGCAGTTCCGCACTTCCGCTGCCCTGCGTCAGCAGGTACGCGCTGTCGCCGAGGTTCGGCACCTTCTCGACCTTCACCTCGTCACCGGTGGTGATGGATTCGGTCACGCCACGCATCGCCTCGAATTCGGCCGCGGGATCGGTCCTCTTGTGCAGGGCCACGGTGATCCCGACGGAGTATCCGGTGTGCCAGCGGCTCTTGACCGGCTTCTTCGCGCCTTTCCAGGACATCGCCCGAAGGGAGAGGAAGCACCTCGCCCGGTCCAGGGCCGGATCGTTCAGCAGCTCGGGCTCGGCCCCGGACGTGGGCTCCCGCGGTGAGATCGCCGCGCCCAGCGCCTTCAGGCGCACGGTCGGGCACGGGTCCTCGTTCAGCCGGTAGCCGTGCATCTGCGGCTTCCGGTCGTCGACCGGGTACAGGTACAACGCGCCTGCCCACACGGCCGAGGCCAGCACGGCTCCGCCCAGCGCCCACCACCACGGACGGGGCGGCCGGGGTTCCCGGGCGGGTCCCCGGTCGAAGTCGCCCACCACCTCGCCCGTCCCGACCGCACCGAACTCGTCCACCATCTCCGGCTCGGAAATCATCTGTGCCCCCTCGGCCGTGCCATCCGTCCACCCCATGATGGTCCACAGAACAGCCACCGGATTCGAGGGTGCCGTACGGGAGCGGATCGCTGTCCGTACGGACGCGCTGTCCGGCCACATCGGCGGACCTGCGAAGATGTCGCGGCCCCTACGGCTGCGCGTCGCCCGGGGCGGGCCTTCGGGCGACAGCGGACGGTGGGCGCGAATGGTGGGCGCGGACGGGGCACTGGCCGCGCACGGGCGGGGCACGGGCGGGGAGATACACATGAGGACGTCGGTCGCCGTAATGCGTCGTGGGCTCCTGTTCGGCCTCCGGGCCGGAGCGGTCCCGGCGGGGATCTGCGCGGTGCTGTGGGCGGCGATCGCACTGTCCGGACTGTCCGGGGAGCCGCTGGACAGCAGCTTCGAGAAGCCCGCGGCGGGACTCGTCGCGGTGCTGGGTTCCCTCGCCGTCGGCGCGGCAGTGGGCTTGGTGACGGGCGCCGTACTGGCCGTCGCACCCCCGCGCATGCTCGGCTCCGCCCCCGCCCGTGGCCTGACCTGCTTCGTGGTGGGGGCCACGCTGTCCGCGGGTGAGGTGGTGGTGATGGACGTCTCGTCGGAGGGCGGTTACGGGCCCGTCGTCCTCGCCGTGCTGGCCATGCCGGTGGTGGGGGCCGTCACGGCGGCACGCAGCCGGTCCATCGCGGCCGCACGCCTCGGCGGTGGGGCCGTCGCCGGATACGCGGGTACGGGCGCGAGTACGAGCGCGGGTTCCCGCTCCGGTTCCCGTTCGGGCCGATGAAGCCGGCTCCTGGTCGAAGTTGCCGCCTTTCTCCCGAACCTGAGACACCGACGTCGGAACACCGTCGATTTCAACTCAACTACCGCTGGATATGCGCCGGTCGGTCCCCATTGCCCCCTCGGCTGTGGCAGGCTGGTGAGCGACCGCCCCACCGGGCTCCCCCGTACCGGTGGGGCGGTTCCGCGTTCCCGTACGTGCCCGGCCGGCACGGATACCGGATATGACGGAGGATGACGCGGGATCACGACGATTCCCGGCCAATCGCCGCCGTGTGACGTGATCAACTCCCGTTCCCACGCATGGGAATTCCCGCCTGGGGCATGCGCATAGACCTCATGGGATACGACCTGGGGAGCGTGACGGGATGACGGCGCACACTGCACGGACTGCCGGTACGGAGCGAGCGGAGGACGCTCGCTCGACACAGGCGGACGTGCCGGCCGGAGACCTCGGCGGACTGCCGTGGATCGAGGACGCGGGCAAGGTCGCCCCTTGTGACGCGCGCGAACTGTCCAGGCTGTTCTTCGGCCGTCTCCAGGTACTGGAGGAGGGAACCGCCGCCCATCAGTACGCGCGCAACACCCTCATCGAGATGAACCTCTCCCTCGTACGGTTCGCCGCCGGACGGTTCCGGCACCGGGGCGGGGGCGGCGACATGGAGGACATCGTCCAGGTCGGCACGATCGGACTGATCAAGGCCATCGACCGGTTCGAGCTCTCCCGCGAGGTCGAGTTCACCTCCTTCGCGGTCCCGTACATCACCGGGGAGATCAAACGATTCTTCCGCGACACCACCTGGGCCGTACATGTCCCGCGCCGGCTCCAGGAGTTGCGGGTGGACATCGCCAGGACCAAGGAGTCGCTGGTCACGGAGCTCGACCGCGACCCCACCGTCCCGGAGCTCGCCGAGCATATGGGCCTGAGCGAGGACGAGGTCACCGAGGGCATCGTGGCGGCCAACGGGTACGCGGCCGGTTCGCTGGACATGCCGGCCGATCCCTCGGAGGCGGGACGGCGCCACGCCCCGGGGCGCACCTTCGCCGATGTCCTGGGCGGCCCGGATCCCGCTCTGGAGACGGTCGAGAATCTGCACACGCTCGCGCCGTTGCTGGGGTGCCTCGACGCACGCGAGCGCCGCATCATCGACATGCGTTTCGGCCAGGAGATGACCCAGGCCAAAATCGGCGCCGAACTCGGCATCTCGCAGATGCACGTTTCGCGGCTGATCAGCAGAATTCTGCGGAAGCTCCGCAACGGGATGCTCGTCGAGGAGTGACCCCGGAGTTGCGGCCGTTCACTCGGCCGTACATTACGGCCGAGTGAATTCCGGCGCCGCCACCGGGCCGCTCGGCGACCCGTCGCCGGCGGCCTCCGTCGCACTGGGCAAGGAGGGTCCGTTCCCAGGTCGGAGGCGGTCCGGCGGCTGAATCGAGGGGCGGCCGGCGGTGGCGCGGCCGGTTCCGTGTGGCCCCGGCGGGCCCGGCCGGCGGTACGGCAGTGCGGTTGACGCCTGCGGGAGCCGCTGACACGCTCACCGCCATGCCCGCGACTCCGATCCTCGTCTCGCGGCGCCACGTCGATCTGGGACGCCTCGCGTCCGCCGCGTGTCGCCGCGGCTTCCGCTGCGCGCCGCTCCGTTGAGCAGCTGAGCTGCACCGGCGCCACCGCAGCGACGATTCCCGCACCCGCGTCCGGCCCCTCCGCCGGACTGCCGGGCCGCGCACACCCCCGAATCGTTCCGCTCGGAAAGGTCTCCGCCATGACCTCCGCACCCGTCGTCGAGCCGGCCTCCCCCTCCCGCGCTCCCGCGTCTGCGTCCACCGGCCCGGCCGTCACTGTCCGCAGACTGGGCGGCCGCATCGGCGCCGTGATCTCCGGTGTCCGCCTCGGCGGCGGACTCGGCTCCGCCGTGGTCTCCGCCGTCCGCGCCGCGGTCCTGGAACACAAAGTCGTCTTCTTCCGGGGCCAGGACCATCTGGACGAGGCGAGCCACGAGGCGTTCGGGCGGCTGCTCGGCACACCGGTCGCCCACCCGACCGTCCCGTCCGCGGACGGCCGTTACGCACTCGGCATCGAATCCGGCCACGGCGGCCGCGCCAACCAGTGGCACACCGATGTCACCTTCGTGCCCGCCTGTCCGGCCTTCTCCATCCTGCGTGCCGTGACCGTCCCCCCGTACGGCGGGAACACCCTGTGGTCCAACACCGCGGCCGCGTACGCCGGACTGCCCACACCGCTGCGGGCGCTCGCCGACGCGCTGCGCGCCGTCCACTCCAACGACTACGACTACGCGGCACTGCGTCCGAGCGCACGGCCCGAGGAGTTCGCCCAGCACCGCGAGGTGTTCACCTCCACCAAGTTCCGCACCGAGCACCCGGTGGTCCGCGTCCACCCCGAGACGGGTGAACGGGCGCTGCTCCTCGGCAGCTTCGTCCAGCGGATTCGAGGGGCTCACCGGCCGTGACTCCCGAGTACTGACCGAACTGTTCCAGTCCCACATAGAGCGTCCGGAGAACACCGTGCGCTGGCGGTGGCGGACCGGCGACGTCGCCATCTGGGACAACCGCGCCACCCAGCACTACGGCGTGGACGACTCCGACGACCACGACCGCAGCCTGCGCCGGGTCACGGTCGACGGCGACATCCCGGTCGGCACGGACGGCCGCCGCTCCGTGCTGCTCAGCCCGGACGAGGTCCCGGCACCGGGTTTCGGCATCGCGTCGGGTGCCTCCACCGCCGCCTGACCCACACCCACCCACACCCATCCGCGCCCCCGAGAGACCACCGTGCGAGGAACACCATGAGCCAGCCCGTCGACTCCGTCACCGCAGGCCACACCCCCGAGGACCAGGACCGGCAGGACACCGGTCCCGCCTGGTCCTTCGAGACCAAGCAGATCCACTCCGGAGCCGTCCCCGATCCGGCTACCGGGGCCCGCGCCGTGCCGATCTACCAGACGTCGTCCTTCGTCTTCCGGGACACCCAGCACGCCGCGGACCTGTTCTCGCTCGCCGAGCCGGGCAACATCTACACCCGGATCCACAACCCCACCCAGGACGTACTGGAGCAGCGGATCGCCGCCCTGGAGGGCGGAGTCGCCGCCGTGGCGCTCGCCTCCGGTCAGGCGGCCGAGACGCTCGCCCTGCTGACACTGGCCGGCGCCGGGGACCACATCGTCTCCTCCACTTCGCTGTACGGCGGCACGTACAACCTGCTGCGGCACACGCTGCCCCGGTTCGGCATCGAGGTGTCCTTCGTGGACGACCCGGACGACACCGCGGCGTGGGCCGCTGCCATCCGCCCCAACACCAAGGCACTGTTCGCCGAGACGCTGGGCAACCCGCGCGGCGACGTGCTCGACATCCGGGCGGTCGCCGACACCGCGCACGCGGCCGGGGTTCCGCTGATCGTCGACAACACCGTGCCCACCCCGTACCTGCTGCGCCCGATCGAGCACGGCGCGGACGTCGTCGTGCACTCGGCGACGAAGTTCCTCGGCGGGCACGGCACCACCATCGGCGGTGTGGTGGTGGACGGCGGGACGTTCGACTTCGGCGCGCACCCCGAGCGGTTCCCGGACTTCGCCTCCCCCGACCCGAGCTACCACGGCCTGCGCTACTGGCCTGACCTGGGGCCGGGTGCCTTCGCGGTGAAGCTCCGCGTGCAGCTGCTGCGCGACCTCGGCCCCGCTCTCTCCCCGCACTCCGCCTTCCTGCTGCTCCAGGGCGTGGAGACGCTGAGCCTCCGGCTCGAACGGCACACGGCCAATGCCCTGGCACTGGCGGAGTGGCTGGAGCGGCGCGACGAGGTGTCGGCGGTGCACTACGCCGGTCTCGCGTCGAGCCGGTGGTACGAGACGGGGCGCCGATATCTGCCACGCGGTGCCGGGGCCGTGCTCGCCTTCGAACTGCGGGACGGGGTCGAGGCGGGCAAACGGTTCGTGGACGCGGTCGAGCTGTTCAGCCACCTCGCCAACATCGGCGACGTACGGAGCCTGATCATCCACCCGGCGTCGACCACGCACAGCCAGCTGACCGAGGAGCAGCTCGCCGCCACCGGAGCGACCGCGGGGCTGGTGCGTCTCTCGGTGGGCCTGGAGAACGTGGACGACCTCAAGGCCGATCTGGAGACCGGGTTCCGGGCGGCGAAGGCGGCGTCCTGAACCGCACGGCCCCTTCCCCCGCGCTCCTCCTCCCGCCGGCCACCGGAGGCCGGCGGGAGGAGGATCCGCCCGGCCGCCGCTCCTGGGTGCCGCTGGAGCGGCCGCTGCCGTTGGAGGCGGGCGGTGTGCTGCCGGGTGTGCGCATGGCCTACGAGACCTGGGGCCGCCGGTCCCCGGACGGAGCCAACGCGGTGCTGGTGCTGCACGCCCTCACCGGTGACAGCCATGTGGCGGGGCCCGCGGGCCCCGGACATCCCACGGCCGGCTGGTGGGACGCGCTGGTCGGCCCCGGGAAGGCGCTGGACACCGAGCGCTGGTTCGTCGTCGCGCCCAATGTGCTCGGTGGCTGCCAGGGCAGTACGGGGCCGTCCTCGCACCGCCCGGAAGGGCCGCGCTGGGGCGGCGACTTCCCTTATCTGACGATCCGTGACCAGGTGGCCGCCGAGGCCGGGCTGGCCGATGCGCTGGGCATCGACAGCTGGGCGGCGGTGATCGGCGGGTCGATGGGCGGCATGCGGGCGCTGGAGTGGGCGGTGAGCCGGCCGGAGCGCACCCGGGCGCTGCTGGTGCTCGCGGCGCCCGCGGCATCGTCGGCGGAACAGATCGCCTGGGGGTCGCTGCAGACCTCCGCGATCCGCTCCGATCCGGGCTGGCGGGGCGGTCACTACCACGACGCGCCACCGGGCGGGGGCCCGCACCGGGGCCTCGGCCTGGCCCGCCGGATCGCCCATGTGACGTACCGCAGTGAGCCCGAACTCGGGGCCCGGTTCGGCGGTGCGGCGCAGCCGGACGAGCACCCCTGGCACGGCGGGCGGTACGCGGTGGAGTCGTATCTCGACCACCACGCGGCCAAGTTGGTGCACCGCTTCGACGCCGGCAGCTATGTCACGCTGACGGAGTCGATGAACGGGCACGACGTCGGACGAGGGCGCGGCGGCGTCCCCCGGGCGCTGAGCCGCGCCCGGATGCCGGCCCTGATCGCGGGCGTCGACTCCGACCGGCTCCATCTCCCCTCGCAGCAGGCGGAGTTGGCGGAGCTGCTGCCGGGTGCGGATCGGCCCAGGATGATTCGTTCGCCCCATGGTCACGACGGGTTCCTGATCGAGACGGACCAGGTCGGGCTGCTCGTACGGGAGTTGCTGCCCGTTCCGCACGGAGCCCGACCCGACTGACGCATCGTCACGGATAGGGTTGTCCGGCGGCTCCGGGGGAGGCGGCGCCGCCCGTTTCCCACGCGGGTGGGGATCAGTCGTCGTCCTGCTCCGGGGCCCGGCCCGCGTAGTAGGTGGCGATCATGTCCTCGCCGCCGTGTCCCGCCGCCTCGGCCCGTAGGAAACGGTCGGCCGACGCCGCGACCAGGTCCAGTCGCACCCCCGCCGACCGTGCCGCGTCCAGGATGAGGCGGGTGTCCTTGAGTGCGGTGGACAGGGTGAAGCTCGGCGTGAGGTCGCCGGAGAGGACGGCGGCGGACTTGCCCTGGAGATAGGCGGAGTCCAGCGGGCCGCCCTTCATGACGTCGAGGAACGACTGCGGATCGATGCCCAGCCCCTCCGCGAGGTTGAGGCATTCCGCGATGTTGTTGACCATGGTGACCACCCAGGTGTTGACCACCAGCTTCAGCCGCGAGGCCGCTCCCGGTGCCTCGCCGACCCACACCGTGCGCTGCCCGATCGCGTCCAGCACCGGATCGACCGTCGCGCGGACGGCGGAGGGGCCCGCGACGAAGACCGTCAACGTCCCTTGTTCCGCAGGCTGTTTGGTGCCGGAGACCGGTGCGTCGAGATAGACCAGGCCAAGGTCCGCGGCGCGCTGGGCGAGATCGGCGGTGGCGTCGATCCCGACCGTCGAGCTCTGGAGCAGGACCTGACCGGGGTGCACTCCCCCGGACGCGGCGGCGAGCGCGGCGGCCACGGAGGGGCCGTCGCTGAGCATGGTGACGACGACATCCGCGCCGCGTACGGCCTCCTCGGCCGTCCCGGTGACCACCGCGCCGTCGGCGGCGAGCGGGGCCGCTCTGGACTGCGTACGGTTCCAGGCGCGGACGTCGAGTCCGGCGCGCAGGAGGCTCCGGGCCATTCCCGATCCCATGATCCCGGTGCCGAGAACGGCGACGACCGGCCGGTACGCGGTGGTGTCCTCGGTGGTTTCCGCGGTGCTCGATGTCATGAGGGGGCTCCCTTCGTCGGGCCGCGCCCGGGTCGGATCGCGGCGCTGTGGTCTCTCAGGATTGCCGCAGCGCGCCCTCCAGGACGGCAGCGTGCACGGCCCTGGCGAGTCGCGCGCCCCACAGGGAGCGCGGTCCCGCGAAGGGTTCGGCGGGCGCCGGCCCGGGGGACGGGGCGGCGATGCAGACGGCGTCCGTGGGGGTGCCCGAGCAGTCCAGGCCCGCGTCCAGGAGTGCCTGGACCTTGGCCTCGGTGGCGGTGGCGACGGCGTTGACGAGTGCGGCGTCGGAGAGCGGCACGGGGAAGGTGACGACGATGTTGATCGTGCCGGGGCTCGGTGGCTCCTCGGTGCCTTCCGCCGGGGCGGCCGCCCAGCCGCGCACGCCGAGTCCGCAGGTGGCGGTCGCCGTCACGCCCGCCTCGGCGGCGACCGTGTACGCGGTGACGTCGGCGGCCGTCATCAGCCCGGCACCGGGTCCGGTGAGGTGCTCGGCGGCGGCGATCTCGGCGAGGTGCCGGTCGGGGTCCAGGCGCGGGTAGCCGCCGGGCACCTGGGCGTTGAGTATCCAGTCGCGCGGGCCGATCCCGCCGCCGAGCACGGCGCTGCCGCACACCCGCCACCCCGGCCCGAGCCGCCACACCAGATGGTGCAGCTGCGTACCGCCCTCGTGCCGGGTCAGCAGTTCGCCGCGCTGTTCGGGCAGCCGGATGCGTACGGAACTGATGGGGCACCCCCGGTGGCGCGGCAGGACGACGGTCGGCTGTTGGCCCGTCGATCATATGTGCCGGCATTTGTACCGGGGGCGGCGGTCGTGCGCACCGTGGGGGGCGGGGCGTACGCCTGCGGGAGCTACGGGCGGAGCCGCACCGGGAGCAGTCCCGTGCTGTTGCCGACGAAGCCCGGGTGGTGGGGCAGCGCGGTCTCCGGTACGGCGAGTTCCAGTTCCGGGAAGCGGCCGAACAGCTGCTCAAGGGCGACGGTGGCCTCCATTCGGGCGAGCGGCGCGCCGAGGCAGTAGTGCGGGCCGTGACCGAGCGAGAGGTGCCGGGCGGCGGTACGGCGGGCGGGCCTGGTCACGTCGAACCGGTCGGCGTCGGGTCCGTGCGCGGCCTTGTCCCGCCCGGCGGCGGAGTAGCCGGCGAGCACGGGGGTGCCCCGCGGTATGACCGTGCCGTCGAGAGTGAGGTCCCGGGTGGGATACCGGAACGGGAAGTAGCTGACCGGGCTGTCCCAGCGCAGCGTCTCCTCCACCACGTCCGCCCAGCTCACCCGGCCGGAGGTGACGAGCCTGAGCTGCTCGGGGTGGGCGCACAGCGCCCGTACGGCGTTGGTGATGAGGTTCAGCGTGGTCTCGTGCCCGGCGATGATCAGCAGGAGCAGGGTGCCGATGAGTTCGTGCGGTCCGAGCCGGCCGCCGCCCTCGTCACGGGCGGCGATCAGCGCGCTGGTCAGGTCGTCGCCGGGCCGCTCCGCACGGGCGGCGGCGACCGCTCCGAGCAGGGCCACCAGCTCGCGGTTGGCGGCCATCGCCTCCTCGGGGCCGGTATCGGTCGCGACCACCCGGCCGGACAGGTGGTGCAGCCGGTCCTGGTGCTCGGCCTCCACGCCGAGCAGCTCGCAGATGACACCCATCGGCAGCGGCAGGGCGAACCGGGAGCGCAGATCCACCGTTCCGTCGGTCTCGGCGGCGGCTCGGCCGACGCCGTCGAGCAGCTCCGCGGTCACCGTCTCGATCCGGGGCCGCAGTTCGGCCACCCGCCGGGCGGTGAACACGTTGCCGACCAGGGAACGCAGCCGTCGGTGGTCGTCGCCGTCGGCGGTGGTCATGCCCTGCACGGTGGCGAAGGTCCTGAGCGACCAGCCGTCCGGGATGCGGCCCTCGGCCAGTTCGGTGAAGTGCTGTGCGCCCTTGGCCACGTCGGGGTGGGCGAGGAATTCCTTGAGCGCGTCGTGCCCGAGCACCACCGCCCCCGCCACGTCGCCGGGGAGCACTACGGAGGCCACGCTCCCCCGGGCCAGCAGCACGGCGTTGTCCGCGTGCGGGCAGCCGCCGGCGGGGTCCAGGCGGTGCGGGGTACCGGTCATCGGGGTCTCCAGACGCTGGTGGGCCGGTGGCCGACGGACCGGGTGGGTGGCCGCCCGTTCGAACGGTGCCGATCCTACGGTCGGTGGCACCGGAGGGAGGGCATGTTCCCGGTGTTCACAACGCCTCGCGTACGGTGAGGAGTTCATGTGGGTACCGCTTGGTGATGCGCCCCGCGGGCCGGTCGTCGACCAGGCCCCGGACGGGGCCGAACAGGCCGTTGAGCGGGGCGAGGGCGGGAGCGCCGTGACCCGGGCCGGTGGCCGGTCCCAGCGCTCGTAGCACCGTTTCACCTGTCGAAGAACTCCTCGCTGCCGCCCGCCACACGGTGGGTGGTGACGGCCGCCGGCGAGAGGCCCGGCTCGACGGCCGTCACCTGACAACCGGCCGACGCGAGCGGAACGGTCAACTGTCCGGTGCCTGGCCCGGTCCTGCGCGCACTCTCCACGCTTCACCTGAATGGCCTAATGAGGGATCGGGGCGCCCACCACCGTGGCAGGCGGTCACCGCCGAACCGCCGAGCATGCGGCAGCCGGTCTCCGCGGCCCGGGAGGTTGCAGCGTCCATCCGGGTGAGGCCCGATGGAATGCGGACGCGCCTCCCCTGATGGCCCCCGCCACAGGACGCGCCCGGACGAGGAGGAATCGGTCATGGGAGCCGCTGACGGTTTCACGGATTCCGGAGAGCTCGACGGCCTGACGGTGTACGACACCGACGGCGAGAAGGTCGGCAGTGTGGGCCGGGTGTATGTCGACGACAACACCGGCCGGCCGGACTGGATAACGGTGAAGACCGGCCTGTTCGGCATGAAGGAGAGTTTCGTTCCGCTTGCCGGCGCCCGCCGCGTGGGATCCGATCTGCACATCTCGCATCCGAAGGAACGGGTCAAGGACGCCCCCCGGGTGGACGCCGACGCGCATCTGTCCGTCGCGGAGGAGGAAGAGCTCTACAAGCACTACGGCCTCGCCAGGAACACCACCGCGAAGCTGGGCGACCGGCCGGGCACGGCGAGGACGACGACGTCCGGGACGGGCACCACGGCGATGGGTGCCGCGGGAGCCGCCGGAGCCGGGGCCATGGGTGCGGCCGGCACCGGACGAACCGCCGGGTCCGGCAGGACGGACATGACGGGCACCACCGCCTCCGGTACGGGCACGGCCCGGACCACCTCCTCCGGCATGGCCGGGACCGGGACCGGCACGGGCCAGGGCAGGCACCGCGACACCGAGGCGGCCGCCGGCACCTCGCGTCCCCTCGTCGGCGCCGGGGCGGGCGCCGAACGGTCCGCCGCCGACCTGGGCGGCAAGGAGGAGATGATCCGTTCCGAGGAGCAGCTCCGCGTCGGCACCGAGCAGTACGAGAGCGGGACGGCCCGGCTGCACAAGTACGTCGTCACCGAGAACGTCACCAGGACCGTCCCGGTGACGCACGAAGAGGTGCGGCTGATCCGCGAACCGCTCCAGCCCGGCGAGAAGTCTGCGGAGCGTGCCACCATCCGCGAGCAGGACGTCGAGGTCACCCTGCACGCGGAACGCCCGACCACGCGCAAGGAGACCGTGGCCGTCGAGCGGGTGCGGATGGAGACCAAGAAGGTGACCGAGCAGAAGGAGGTCTCCGCCGAACTCCGCAAGGAGCAGATCGACTACGCGGACGACACCGGCATCGGTGGGAAGGACATGGGTGGCAAGGACATGGGAGGCGACTTCGGCCGGGGACGCCGCCGCTGACCCGCCGGGCCCACCCCACCCCACTCCACGCACCGCGGCGAACCGCCGCACCCGGAAAGAACGGGCGGACCCACGCCATGCAGTGCCGGGTCCGCCCGCTCTGCGTCGCGGCCCCCTCCACGGGGAGCCCGCCGCTCCCCGGCCGCCCGCTACGTCCCGGCCGCTACGTCCCCGTCGGCCGCCCCGGCAGGAACCGCACCGAGGGCCGCCCGTCCGGTCCGTCCGGCGTGACACGGGCGGCGACCCGGTAGACCTCGGCGATCAGCTCCTCGGTGATCACTTCCGAGGGGGTGCCGGCGGCCACCACCCGCCCCTCCTTCAGCACGGCGATCCGGTCGCAGAACATCGCCGCCAGATTGAGGTCGTGCAGCGCGATCACACCGGTCAGCGGCAGTGAGGCGATCAGCGCGAGGAGCTCCAGCTGGTGCTGGATGTCGAGGTGGTTCGTCGGCTCGTCCAGCAGCAGTTCACGCGGCTGCTGGGCCAGTGCACGCGCGATCTGGACGCGCTGGCGCTCGCCCCCGGAGAGGGTGTGCCAGGACTGGTCGCCGCGGTCGGCGAGACCGGTCCGGGCGAGCGCTTCGCGTACCGCTTCGTCGTCCGCCCCGTTCGGCGCCGACCAGGCCCTGCGGTGCGGGATGCGGCCGAGCCGCACCACGTCCAGCACGCTCAGCTCGACCTGGGTGACGGCATGCTGGTCGACCACGGCGACGCGGCGGGCGACGGTGCGGCGGCCCATCTCGGTGAGCCGCAGTCCGTCGAGGGTGACCACACCGGTCTCCGGCGCCAGGACTCCCGCCAGCACCCGCAGCAGGGTCGACTTGCCGGATCCGTTCGGTCCGATCAGCCCCACGGTGGCGCCGGGCCGCGGGGCGAGGTCGACCCCGTCGAGGATGAGGCGGCCGCCCGCCGCCCGGCTGACCCGTTCGGCACGCAGTCCCGCGCCGGCCTCGTCCGTCATGCGGTCCTCCGGGTGCGGTACAGGACCAGGACGAACGCGGGCACCCCGATCAGTGCGGTGACCACACCCACGGGCACCTCCTGCGGGTCGAGCACGGTCCTGGCGAGCGTGTCGACCCAGACCAGGAACACCGCCCCGGCCAGCGCCGTCACCGGCAGCAGCCGCCGGTGCCCGGAACCGGCGAGGGCACGGGCGGCGTGCGGCAGCACCAGACCGACGAAACCGATGGCACCGGCCGAGCTGACCAGTGCGGCGGTCAGCAGCGCGGTCGTGCACAGCAGCACGATCCGGGTGCGCGCGACATCGACGCCGAGCGTGGCGGCGGCGTCCTGGCCGAACGCGAAGGCGTCGAGCGTACGGGCGTGGCCCAGGCAGATCAGCAGGGTCGCGGCGAGCACGGCGGCGCAGACCCACACATCGGTCCAGCCGACCCCGCTGAGCGAGCCGAGCAGCCAGAACAGCACCCCGCGGGTCTGCTCGGCGTCGGCGGCGGTCATCACGACGAAGGAGGTGAGCGCGGAGAACAGCTGCATGGCCGCGACACCGGAGAGCACCACCCGGTCCGTCGTGCCGCCCAGGGTGTGGCTGAGCAGCAGTACCAGGGCGAACGAGCACAGCGCCCCGATGAACGCGCCGGTCGAGATCGACAACGCTCCCCCGCCGACGCCGAGGACGACGACCACGACCGCGCCGGTGGAGGCGCCGGAGGAGACGCCGAGGACGAACGGGTCGGCGAGCGGATTGCGGAGCAGGGACTGCATGACGGTGCCGCAGACCGCGAGCCCGGCGCCGCACACCGCGGCGAGCAGGGTGCGCGGCATCCGCAGGTTCCAGATGATGCCGTCCCGGATCGGGGAGAGCCGCGACTGGCCTCCGCCGAGGTGGGCGGCCACCGCGGACCAGACGTCGGCCACCGAGATGCGGGCGGGTCCGATGGTGACGGCGACCGCCACGGAGCCGACGAGCAGTGCGAGGCCGCAAACCCACAGGGCCCCGCCGCGCAGCCGTCGTACGCCCTTCGTGACGCTCACCGGTGCGACGGCGGCCGGTGGTGCGGTCACCGCCGTGGCACGTTCGGCCGGCGTCACCCCGCGAGCCCGAACCCGTGCAGCCCGGCGGCGACGCGTTCGACGCCCTCGACCGTCCGGACGGACGGGTTCATGGCCTGGCCGCTCAGCAGGACGTACCGCTTGTGCCTGACGGCGTCCATGTTCTTCGTGGCGGGGTTGGACTCCAGGAACTCGATCTTCTTCGCGGCGCTCTCGGCGGTCTGGGCCTTACGGGTCAGGTCTCCGATGACCAGGACGTCGGGGTTGCGGTCCGCGACGGTCTCCCAGCTGATCTGGGGCCATTCCTCGTGGGTGTCGTCGAAGACGTTCTTCGCGCCGAGTTCTTCGGTGATGATTCCGGGGGCTCCGCAGCAGCCCGCCAGGTACGGAGCCTTGGAGTCGGAGAACCAGTACAGGAGGGTGGTGCCGGAGGCGTCGATGTCCTCGGTCGCCTTCTTCACCCGCTCCCGCAGCGCGGCCACGAGCGCGTCGCCGCGCTCCGGTACGCCGAACACCCGGGCCAGGTCGTGCACTTCGCCGTAGACGCTGTCCATGGTGAGCGGCGCGGTGCGGGCTCCGTCGCCGCCGCCGCTGTTGTCCTTGCCGGTGCAGTCGGCGGGCGAGACATAGGTGGGGACGCCGAGCGATTCGAACTGTTCGCGGGGGGCGACGCCGCCCTTGGCGAGTGTCGATTCGAACGAGGCGCTGACGAAGTCCGGTTCGCGGTCGAGGACCTTCTCCGAGGACGGCCGGTTGTCCGCGATCCTGGGCACCTCGGCGTTGGCCTTCTCCAGGCCCTTCATCACCGGGTCGGTCCAGGTCGCGGTGGCGGCCATCCGGTCGGCGAGGCCGAGGGAGAGCAGGATCTCCGTCGATCCCTGGTCCACCGAAACGGCGCGGCGCGGCGCGGCATCGACGGTGACGGTGCGGCCGCAGTTCTTCAGCGTCACCGGATATCCGTCCGCGCGGCCCGGTTTCGCGGTGGAGTCACCGGCTCCGCCTCCGCAGGCGGTCAGCAGGACGAGTCCCGCCGAGAGCAGGGCGACGGTGCGGACGGGGCTGGCTATGGGCGGCACGGAGTCCCTCTGCGTCTCTGGGCCCATGCGCGGAGCCCGTTGTACGGAGTCCCGCGGCCCGGTGCCGGGTCGCGGATGCCAGCAGGTCTTCGGACTCGGGTTCGTCCGGACGGGGCGCCTTCCCGGGCACCCGAGGGTGGTCCCAGTGGCCGTGGCCCCGCCCGTCCCCCTCACCGCTGCGCGTCAGTTCCGGATTCGCACCGGATTCCCTGACCCCTAGGTGGAGTTTGACTGGCCCCGGCAAGCTATCACGTGCCTCTGTGCAGCTCACGGGCGGTGTGTGGCCGGTGGTACGCCGGGCTGTTTTCCCGTCGCACCACCTGCCTGCCGCCTGCGGAAGGGCTCTCAGGGACGCTGAAGAGCGAGTACGGCGTTGTGGCCGCCGAATCCGAAGGAATGGCTGACGGCGCGCCTGATGGGCCGCCGCAGAGGTTGCTTGGTGACGCAGTCGATGTCGAACTCGGGCGCCGGGGCGTCCAGGTTGGCGATCGGTGGTACGACTCCGCGCTGGAGCGTGAGGACGGTGAGTCCGGCCTCGATCGCTCCGGCCGCTCCCATGCAGTGCCCCAGTACGCCCTTGGGTGCGGTGACGGGAGGCCGGTGCGGGTAGACCCGGGCGATCAGGGCGGCCTCGGTGGCGTCGTTGACCGGGGTCGCCGTGCCGTGCGCGTTGACGTGCTCGACGTCCTCGGCCGTCCAGCCCGCGTCGCGCAGTGCGGCCTCCACCGCCGCCTGGGCGACCGCGCCCGACGGATGCGGGCTGATGGGGTGGTGGGCGTCGGTGGTGGCTCCGGTGCCGGCCAGCAGCGCCCGTGGGACCGCGTCCCGGGCCCGGGCGTCGTCCGTCCGTTCCAGCACCATGACGGCCGCACCCTCGCCCATGACCAGGCCGGCCCGGTCGGCCGCGAAGGGCCGGCACAGTCCGGCCGGGTCGCCGTCCCGCCGGGCCCCGGCCCCGGACCTGGCGAACGCGGCCATGGCGGCCGGGTAGACGATCGACTCGGTGGCTCCGGCGATCGCGATGTCGCACTGCCCGGTGACCAGCAGGTCGCGGGCGACGGACAGCGCGGTGGCGCCGGACGAGCAGGCGGTGCACGGCGCCATGCTGGGTCCGGTGGCCCGCATCTGGATCGCGATCTCGGCGGCGGGCATGTTCGGGATGGTGAGCAGGATGCCCGACGGTGAGGTGGCCCCGGCGCCGAGCCGGTCGAGCACGACGGCCTGCTCGGTCAGCGAGGCGGAGCCGCCGCTGCTGGTGCCGACGACCACCGCGACCCTGCTGCCGTCCCACCGGGCCGGGTCGAGTCCGGCGTCGGTGACCGCCTCGCGGGCGGCGAGGACGGCGAGTTTCACGTACTTCCCCATGCGGAAGGACGCCCGGCTGCCGATCGCGGCGTCCAGGTCGATGCCGTCGACCATGCAGGCGAAGTCGATCGCGCATCCTTCGAGCCCGGCGACGGTGCGGGCCGGTGACACACCCGCGCACACCCCACGCCAGGTGGATTCGGTGTCGTTGCCGACCGGGGTGATCATGCCCAGTCCGGTGACGGCGACGGCAGGCCTGTTCATCGGGCGTTGCTCATCGCTGCCGCGCCGCCCACCCGCGCCCCGCTGCGGGCCGCCGTGTCCATGAACCGGCTGATGTCGGCCAGCGTGGCGTCCTTGGGGAGCTGGTCGAACTCCCGGTCGCCGCCGGTCGTCTCCCTGATGAGGACGGCGAACTCGGCGACGGCGAGGGAGTCCATCTCCAGGCTGTCCATCGTGGAGCCCGGGTGGATCTCGGCGGCGGGCACTTTGAAGGTGTGTGTCAGAACCTCGGTGATCTTGGGGTGAATCGCACTCATCAGCTTTCTCTCCATCATTCGGTCCGGCTGTCGGGCCGGCGGTGACACCGTCCCGACGCCGAATCAACTGGGAGGAGTGCCTCCAGTTACGCCTTGTGCCGAACCGATTCGGCAGCGCCCTCCTCGCGCTCCCCGCACCACCGGGCCAGGACGGACGCCGTACCCCAGAAGGCCAGCAGGACAACACGCACCCCGAGGGCTCCGGCGGCCTCTCTGACCCGACGGCTCCGGACAACTGTTCCTTTCCTCGTCATGGCCATCACCGCTCGCCCCGAACCGTGTCCCGGCCCCCGCCGGTCTGCCAGAAAGCCCCCGGATCGTCGTACGCGGCCACGTAGTCGGCGCCTGCGATCGGCCAGTCGGCGAGCAGTTCCGGTGGCAGCGCGAAGGAGTCGACGAGGTCGGGCAGATGGGCGGCGACGGTGGTGATGAGCTGCTCCACCCTGTCCGGCAGGCTGTTGACCTGGTCGGCGCTCAGCAGGCCCGCCGCCAGCAGATCACCGCTGTTGCGGGCGATCCGGTCGAGCGCGAAGAGCCGTTCCAGCTCGCCGAGCCGGTCGCGGGCCGGCCCCTCGGGGAGTACGGCCACCGCCTCCGCGTACGCCTCGGCCGCCTGCCGCTGGGCGTGGGCCTCGACACCGCGCAGGGCGGGTCCGGCCGCAGCGTTCCACCGCCCCAGCGGGTCACCGTGCGGTGCGAGGCCCATCCGCTCCCGGGCCCGGACGAACCAGATCCGCTCCAGCTCCGCCAGCAGCCCGCCGAGGAAGCCCGGGTCGTCCAGATCGCCGGGCCCGTTGGACGAAGCCCCGGCGGCGGGCGCGGCGGCGAAGAGCATTTCCGCGGCCGCCTTGGCGTGGATGGCCAGGTTGTCGCCCTCGGCGGTGATGGCACCTTCCACCCCGGTGACGAGTTCGCTCATGCCGTTGTGTTCCAGGAGCGCCTGGGCTCCGCAGCGTTCGCGGCATTCAACGATCACGGACCGGGCCTGCCAGGTGATCCACCCCTTGGCGACGGCGACCAGCCGCTCGGCCTCCTCCCGTCGCTCGCCGCGCTCCCAGCGGTCCAGGGCCCTGCGGTGCAGCAGGCTCATCGCGAAGACGGTGGCCATGGCCGCGGCGAGCGGTCCGTGGTGGCTGCGGTGGGCGATCACCGGCACCCGGAGCGAGCCCCTGGGGCCCGAGATGTACCGGTGGCCGCCGTAGCGGACGGCGACGGCGAGCGTCGCGCGCGCACAGCCGACCGCGCAGGCCGCCATCGAGATCTTCCCGGAGGTGACACGCCCGATCGACGCGAGGAAGCGCCGCCTGCGGTTGTCGACGGCGCTGCTGAACTCCCCGTCCGCACCGACCCGTCCGTGGTCCCCGTCGAGCAGCGCGGCACGTCCGACGAAGACCCGGTCGAAGGAGGTCAGGCAGTGGTCCACCGGGCTGCCCGTGCGGGTGGGAAGCCTGCGGATGTGCACTCCGGGCAGCGGCTGTCCCTCGTCGGTGAGCGGCACGAGGAAGAGGAAGACCCCCTGGTCGGCGCCGTCGACGAGCAGGCGCGCGGCCACCAGCCCGGTCTTGGGGCCACCGGCCGGACCGGTGTTGGGCATGAACTTCTGCGCCCCGGCGTGCGGGGTGCACAGCACGAATCCGTCGCGCTCGCGGTCGTACTCGGCGGTGGTCTCGACGGCCGCGGCGTCATTGCCGTGTGCCACCTCCGTACAGAGAAAGGTGCCGATGCGCCGCAGCCGCAGGAAGTCCGACAGATCGCGGTGGCCGTCGCCCCCGTGGTCGAGGAGGCTGCCGAGGAAGAGGTTGTAGTGGATCCCAGCCACCGTGGTGAGCGCCGGGTCCACCGGGCCGAGCCATTCGTGCAGGGCGGCGAGGGCGCGGGGATCGGCGGCCAGCCGGGCCCCGCTGTCCAGACAGTCGTTGAGGACGCGCAGCCGCTCGTACGTGAGAGCCAGGCGCTCCTCGGTGGTGCGGTGGTCCGGGCGGCGGAAGGGCTGGGTGCTGATCAGCCGCTGCCAGAAGCCGTGCTCCCGGCGGTGGTTGCCGCCGAGGAGCACGCCGGTGAGGAGCTCCGTGGATCGTTCTGCGGAGGGGCTGTCGATCGTTGCGGTCATGGAAAATATAACGATCAAGCAACGGCGAGGACACCCGGACCCGTCCTTGGCGGGCCGCCCGCACCGGCACGCTGGAAGGCGAGTACGACATTGTGTCCGCCGAAGCCGAAGGAGTGGCTCAGCGCCCGCTCGACCGGCTGGATCCGGGGCTCCTTGACCACACAGTCGAGGTCGAACCCGTCCGGCAGCGAGTCCAGGTTGGCGATCGGCGGGACGAGACCCCGCTCCAGGGTCAGTACGGTGGCGACCGCCTCGATCGCCCCGGACGCGGCGAGGGTGTGCCCGAGGACACCCTTCGGCGCGGTCACGGTAGGGCGGTGCGGGAAGATCTCGGAGATCAGCGCGGTCTCCATCGCGTCGTTGAGCTGCGTCGACGTGCCGTGCGCGTTGATGTGGTCGACCTCGTGGGGCGCCCAGCCCGCCTCGCGCAGCGCCGCCCCGACGGCCTTGCGCGCACCACCGCCCTCCGGGTCCGGGGCCGTGGGGTGGTGGGCATCGGTGGCGGAGCCCGCACCGGTCAGCAGGGCGCGCGCCCGTCCGCCCCGGGCGTACGCGTCGGCCGTACGTTCCAGTACGAGCACGGCGGCGCCCTCGCCGATCACGAACCCGTCCCGGTCCGCGGCGAACGGCCGCGAGGCGCCCGCCGGATCGCCGGTGCGCAGCGAGAGCGCGCCCATCCCCGCGAAGGCGCTCACCACCAGCGGGGTCAGTACGGCCTCCGCACCGCCCGCCACCACCACGTCGCACCGGTCGCTCAGCAGCAGGTCGCGGGCGACGGCGATGGCCGTCGCCCCGGACGCGCAGGCGGTCGCCGGGGCCAGGCTGGGGCCGTGGGCCCGCAAGGCGATGGCCACCTCCCCGGCGGCCGCGTTGGGCATCATCATCGGGACCAGCAGCGGTGACACCGCGTCCGCCCCGCCGTCGTCGAGCCTGCGCACGTTGTCGACGAGCACGGACACCCCGCCCACTCCGACGCCGAGCACCACGGCGACCCGGTCGCCGTCCCACCGCTCCGGCGACAGCCCGGCGTCCGCCACGGCCTGGCGGGCGGCGACCAGCGCCATCTTCACGAACCGCGCCATCCGCCACACCGAACGCCCGCCGACCACCGCGTCCAGATCGATCCCGTCCACCGGGCAGCCGAAGTCGACCGGCAGCCCGGCCAGTTCCTCGCAGCCGCGGGCCGTGGAAACACCGGCGCACAGCCCCTCCCAGAGAGTGTGCTCGTCCGCCCCCGCGGGAGTCACCACCCCCAGCCCGGTCACCGCGACGCCCCTGTCGGCCATCGTCATGTCCGCCCCCTCCTCCGTAATCGATCAGGCCTACTGGTTGTCGAACGGCAGTAGCCCCGGCGAGGATGCGCACAATGAGCCGAAAGGGTCACCGGTACCTCCGGCGGGCCGAACGGTGCCGCACGCCACGGTGACCTTGTCACCCGTCCGCAGCAGCCCGCCGCGCCGTGCGCGACGGGCGGCCGTCCCCTGGGGGAATGGCAGCGGACCACGATCAGTCGAAGCCCCCGGACGAGCATGCCGAACTGGACGCGCTGCGCGCCAGGGTGGCCGTACTGGAGACCCGTGCCACGGTCCGGCACCGGCCCCGGGCCCGCTCGTTCCTCGCCGTGCTGCTCATCATTGTCGCGGCCGTACTCACGCCACTGAGCATCGTGTCGACCTGGGCGAAGAACCAGATCGGCGACACCGACAACTATGTGGCGATGATGGCACCGCTCGCCTCCGACACCGATGTGCGGACCGCGGTGGCCGATCGCGTCACCGGTGCCGTCATGGGGCACCTGGATGTGAAGGCCCTGCTGGCCGACGTCTCCCCCGCGGACCGGCCGGTGCTCGACAAGGCGCTGTCGAAGCTGAGCGGCCCGCTCACCACGGGCATTTCGAACTTCGTGCGCGGGACCACGGAGAAGTTCGTCTCCAGCGACGCCTTCGCGACGATCTGGACCGACCTCAACCGGTCCGCCCAGTCCGCCACGCTGAAGGCGCTGTCCGGAAGCGGCGGCGGGGCGGTGGAGCTCACCGGCGACACCGTCACCATCGACCTCGCACCCGTCATCGACCGGGTGAAACAACGCCTCGTCGACCGGGGACTGGGCGTCGCGGCCAAGATCCCCGAGATCCACACCGACTTCACGGTGCTGACCTCCGACTCGGTCGGCAAGGCCAAGAAGTGGTTCCGGGCGCTCCAGGTCATCGGGTTCTGGCTGCCGTTGGCGGCTCTGGCGCTGGCCGCGGGCGGGGTGCTCCTCGCGGTGCGCCGCCGTCGCGCACTGGTCACGACGGCGCTCGCGGTCGCGGCCGGTGCCGCGGTGCTCGGCCTGGCCATGTGGGTGGGCCGGGCGTTCTATCTCGACAGCCTGCCGTCGGAGGTGTCGCAGCCCGCGGCCGGTGCGGTCTTCGACGCCCTCGCCGACCCGATGCGGATCCTGGTGCGGATGGTCGTCACGCTCGGCATCGTGGTGGCCCTCGCCGCCTGGCTGACCGGCGACGGCCGCGCCGCCGGCCGCGTCATGGCGATGTGGAGCGGCGGCATCGGCGCCGTCCGGGACGCGGCCGGGTTCACCGGCGGCCCGGTCGGCCGGTGGGTGCACCGCGCCAGGCGCCCGCTGAACTGGGCGGTCGTCGTGGTGGCCGCCGCCGTCCTGGTGGCCTGGGACCGGCCGACCGGGCTGGTCACGGTGTGGATCGCGCTGTGTGCGCTGATCGTCCTCGCCGTCGTCGAGTTCCTCGACGACGACAGCAGCCCGCATCTGGCGGTGCCCGGGTGACGGAGCTTCCGGGTCCCGCCGTCCCCGGCCGGGGCGTGTTCAGCTCCGGCCGAGTGCCGCCTTCAGCTCCGCCCCGTCCGGCGGGTTGGCGCCGGCCCGGGCCACGGTCACCGCGGCGGAGGCCGCCGCGTGCCGCAGGACGTCGGCCACTCGGGTCCGGTCCAGCGAGCGCAGCCACTCCCGGCCGTCCGCGCCGAGCAGCCCGTGTCCGGCCAGGGCGTGCAGGGTGCCCGACATGAAGGCGTCGCCCGCCCCCACCGTGTCGACGACCTCGGTGGGCAGCGCGTCGACCGTCACCCGCCCCCCGGGCAGTACGGCCAGTGCGCCGTCGCCGCCCCGGGTGACGAGGACGAGTGCCGGGCCGGCGGTGAGCCAGCGCTCGGCGACCCGCTCCGGATCCTGGCCCGGGTAGAGCCACTCCAGGTCCTCGTCGCTGGCCTTGACCACGTCGCTGAGCGCGACGCACCGCTCGACCCGGCGGACGGCCGAGTCGTGGTCCCCCATCAGCTCGGGCCGCACATTGGGGTCGTAGCTGACGGTCGCGGACGTCCGCAGCGACTCCACCGCGCCGAGGACGGTGGCCGCCCCCGGTTCCACCACCGCCGCGATGGAACCGGTGTGCACGTGCCGCGGCGCCCGGTCCAGGGCGACCGGGCCCAGCGTCCAGGCGATCTCGAAGGTGTACGCGGCCCGGCCGTCGCCGTCCAGGGTGACGGCGGCGGACGGGGTGGCGGCCGTGGCGTCGTCCGTGCGGACCTCGACGCCGGCACCGGCGAGATGGTCCCTGATCAGCCGGCCGTTGTCGTCGGGGCCGAGCTGGGTGAGCAGGGTGGTGCCGTGCCCGAGCCGGGCCAGACCGTACGCGACGTTGGCCGGGCTGCCGCCCGGGTGGACCTGATCGGCCGCACCCGGCAGCCGGACGATGTCGGCGACGCATTCGCCGATGACCAGCAGGTCGAGTCTGTCGAGCATGGGGGTGGGGTCTCCTAGAGTGCGGTGACGAAGGTGTCCTGGTAGGCGGCGCGGCCTCCGAACACATTGAGCCCGATCCTGCCGCGTGTGTGGTGGGTGTCGGTCACATCGATGACCGGCAGGCCGTCGACGAACGCCTCGATCCGCCCGCCCCGGGCCCTGATCCGCAGTGGAACGCTGACTCCTGCCCGGATCAGCAGGGGTGCCTCGGCGAGCACGGTGGTGCGCCCGGCGTCCTTGCGGAAGAGCCTGACCGTCCGCAGGTTCGGGTCGAGGTTGAGGGCGTACCCGTCGGCCGTGTCGGGCGAGGCGCGCAGCAGTACCGATCCTGCGCCGCCGGTCGCGTCGGGGCCGCCGAGACGGACGAGGGAGGTGAGTTCCAGATCGGTGTACTCGGTGCTGGAGACGGTGGTCGAGTCCCGGTCGAAGACTCCGGTACGGCCGGCGCCGGTGGTCGTCCAGTGCCCGGCCGGCACGACGGTGAGTTCGCCGAGCCCGCCGCTGCGGAAGGCGCCGCCCTGCGGGTTCACGGCCGGTCCGGGGTCGCTGTCGGTCACCCGGAAGACGCCACGGAGCCGGTGGACGGTCAGGGTGACGATGCGGGCCGCTCCCCCGTCGGCGTAGAACGCCATGCCCTGGTCGTCCGGCCCGGGGAAGAGCAGGCTGCTGATCGTGACCCGGCCGTCCCCGCCGAACACCTCGACCGAGGAGGTGTCCATGAACAGCCGGATCCGCAGCCGCCGTTCGCCGTCGACGGTGGTGGTGAGGGGCAGTACCGCCTCCGTCCGTCCGGCGAAGTGCTCGGTGAAGTCGCCGGCGCCCGAGGCACTGCGGTCGACGAAGAGCTTCCCGGTGCCGGTGTCGTAGCCGACGAGGGTGTGCCGGTCTCCCCCGGTGCGGAGCCGGAAGCCGAAGGCGGTCGCGGCATCCGTGCCCGGCAGGGCGATCTCGGCCTCGATCTCGTAGGACCGGCCGCGCAGTGCGGAGAGCGGGTCGGCGGAGCCGGGGCGCACCGTGACGTCCTCGATGGTGGTGCTGCTGGTGCGCAGCATCTCGATCTCGGCGGCGGGCCGCTGGACCAGTCCCCCTGCGGTCAGGGTCAGTTCGCGTGCGATGCCGAGCTGGCCGTTCCACTCGCCGGTCGGGGCGCTGAACGCGTAGTCCCAGTTGCTGAGCCAGCCGAGCTGGACGCGGCGGCCGTCCGGCAGTCCGTAGAAGGTCATGGCGGCGTAGTAGTCGCGGCCGGCCTCGGTGCGCAGCGGGGTGCCGGCCCGGTTGGTGGTGGTGAAGGCGGTGCCGTCCCAGTCGCCGAGGAAGTACTCGGCAGCCGAGCCGTCGGTGCCGCGGACCGCGCCGGTGGACAGGACGAGCACCCAGCGCACTTGCTCCGGGTCGCCGTCGACGGGCAGCGGGAACAGGTCGGGGCACTCCCAGACGCCGCCGGTCACCCAGTCGCCGTATCCGAAGGAGGAGCGGTACGTCCAGTTCAGCAGGTCGGTGGAAGTGAGGAAGCGGACGTGGTCGCCGCCGGAGACCACCATCACCCACTGGTCGCGGTCGGTGTCGCGGACGATCTTCGGGTCACGGAAGTCCCAATTTCCGTCCGGGCCACCGGGGTTCCGCACCACGGGGTCGGTGCCGTGCCACTGCCAGGAGCGGCCCCGGTCCTTGCTGAAGGCGGCGCGCACGCACTGGTTCCCCCCGGGTCTGTCCGGGTGGTAGCTGGTGTAGAAGGCGATCAGCCCCGGCCGGCCGCCGAAGAGCCCGCTGGTGTCGTCGGGGTCCACCACGCACGAGCCGGACCAGGTGTGGCCGAAGTCGGAGACCGGGAGGGCGACGGGCAGCGCGCGCCAGTGCAGGAGGTCGGTGGAGACGGCGTGCGCCCACTGCCCCGAGTCCTGGTGGAAGAGGTGGTACTCGCCCTCGTGGTGGACCAGTCCGTTGGGGTCGCTGGTGCGCGAGGCGAGTTGGGTGTAGTGGTACGCCGGCCGGTAGGTGTCCGTGTAGTACGCCTGCGGAGCGCGGGCCCTGACCTCCTGGAAGTGGGCCGTGCCGCCGGTCGCGGCGAGCCCGGTGGCCTTCCCGCCGGTACGGGACACGGTGGCGGTGAGGACCTCGACGCCGTCCACCGTCACGGTGACGGTGGTGCCGAGGGCCCGCACCTCCGTCCGGTAGGTGCCGCCCGCCGCGAAGGGCCGGACGGGTGGTGCGGCGCGGCCGATCATGGTGCCGTCGGTGCGGTCCAGCAGGTGGACGCCCGTCGCGTCGAGCCGGGCCTCGTAGCCGCCCGCACCGGCCGCGTCCGCGCGGACCACGAGCCCCGCGCCGGTCGCCCCGGCGAGCCCGATGTCGGCGCTGATCAGCACGTCGCCGCCGGGGAACGGCGCGATGCGCAGTGCCTCGGCGCCCTCTCCCCGCAGCCCGCGCAGATCGGGGGTCCAGGCACCGGACACCGTCGACCAGCCCTGAAGGTCCGTCACCGGGCCGCTGGTGGCGATCCCTTCGAAACGGACGGCCCCGTTGTACGCCAGGACGCCGAGCAGTCCCGAACCGTGCGTGGCGTCCTGTGCGGTGATGACCGGGGCGTAGCCGTCGGGGGTGATGAAGTCGCTCTGCCAGCGCACCCTGAGCCGCGGCCCGTCCGCCTCGACGCGGATCCGGTACACCTTGTCGGTGTCGATGGCGGTGCTGTGTGTGCCGAGGGTGATGTCGCCGTCGATCCGGTAGAGCCGCAGCCGGTTCAGGTTCGGGTCGATCTGGACCCCGTATCCGGCCGTTGCCTGTGCGTCGGTACGCAGCAGCAGGGCGGCGACCGCGTACGGATCGGTGATCCTCACGTCGGCCTGGTAGACCGTGTCGTGCACCCGGGTGGCGGACACGGCACGGCAGTTGGTGCCGGCGGGGGCCTGTGCGTGCCAGCCGAGCGAGGTGGCCGTCCAGGTGCCGCCGTCCGTGGTCCATCCGGTGGGGTCGGTGGTGACGGAGCACACTCCGGGCGGCCCGAAGACGACGGTGCCGTTGTAGGCGTGCAGCCCGGCGGCACCGTGCTCGTACGTGGTGTCCCGGGCGGCGAGCACCTGCTTGCCGTCCAGGACGACGGTCAGCTCCGGTCCGTCCACCGTGACTTCGAGGAGGTAGGTGGTGCCGGGGGCGAGCGTGGCGGTGGCCGGCGGCGCCAGGTCGCGTCCGGTCGCCAGGTCGTGGAGGCGGACGCGGCGCAGATTGGGGTCGATGCTCGCCGCGTATCCGGCCGATCCGTCGTCGGTGGCGCGTACCACCAGCGAACCGACCGCGTAGGGCGATCCGGCGTCGATGGTGATCCGGGCCTCGTATCCGGCGACGGCCGCGATGCGCTGCTCGGACAGGGCCACGGCATTGCGTTCGGCTCCGGTCACGACCCGCTGTCCGCCGTCGGCGGTGCGGGACCAGGCGCCGGTGAGGCCCAGCGGGTCGGGTATCGGCGCGAGGTCACCGGCCGGCGGAGCCGCTCGACGACCGGCCGGGGGCACGGCCGACGCCCGGCCGGCCCCCGCGAGGGGGGCCAGCAGCGTCAGACCGGCCGAGGACAGGAGTGCACGCCGGGATATGGACATGATCGTCTCCTCATGGTGGGGGGGGAAGGGCGGGCCGTTCAGGGCCAGAGCGGGCGGGGGCCGTCGAAGACCGGGGCCATCCGCCAGGCGTCGAGCCGTTCCACCGCGACCGGTCCGGTGGCCTCGATCCCGACGGCCAGGGCGTCGGCCCTCGTCGGGTAGATCCGGGCGGCCAGTGCCCGCCCGTTCGCGAAGATCTCCAGCGCGGAGTGGTCGACGAGGACCCGCAGTTCCACGACGCCCTCGCCGTTCAACGGGAGTTCGCCGTACCGGGGTTCGCTGTCGGCGGCCGGGTCGAGGCTGCTCGTGCCGCGATGCAGCCGCAGTGTGCCGGCGCCGCCGTCCGCGGGGCGCGACACCTCGATCACGGTCCGCTCCGAGCCGTCCTCGCTCTCGCGCACCACCAGGCGGGCCGAGGCTCCGGGGACCAGCCGCAGGGTCGTCTCGATGTCGAGCTGGTCGCCGTGCACGCCGTCGAGCCGCAGACAGCGCCCGTCGGTCACGGTGAACGCACCGGTCCGCACCGCCTCGCGGCGCAGCCGGGCGAGTTCCGGGACGGGTGCCTGGGCGAGCCGGCCGTCGGCGCCGAGGGTGACGACGCGCGGCAGGGACATCACGCCGCACCAGCCGGCCTCGGCGACGGCGTCCTCCTCCCGGCCCTCCTGGAGCCAGCCGAAGAGGATGCGCCGGCCGAGTGCGTCGCGGGTGGACTGCGGGGCGTAGAAGTAGCGCTGACCGTAGTCGAGCCGGTGGAGTCCGTCGGGGGTGAAGGTGTCGCCCTCGTAGCGCCCGGTCCAGTACAGCGGGTAGTGGGTGGCGCCCTCGTCCCAGGCGGAGAAGGCGAGGACGTCGGTGCCGTCGATCCGGAACAGGTCGACGCACTCCCACATGGTCCCGGTCCAGTCGAGGTCGGCCGCGGTGCCGGTGCCCGCGTCGCCGGTGAGCAGCGGGCCCACGTACCGCCAGTCGCGCAGGTCCTCGGACTCGTAGAGGAACGCGGTGCCGCCGACGCCCCGGATGCCGGAGCCGACGAGCTGGCGCCACTTCCCGTTCTCGCGCCAGACACAGTGGTCGCGGAAGGCGGTGATGTCGTCCCGCGGCGGGGCGGCGATCACCGGGTTGGCGGGGTCCTTGCGCCAGCTGCGCAGATCGGGCGATCCGGTGGCGACACAGGGGAGTTCGCGCTCGCCGTGCCGGCCGGAGTAGACGAGGGTGGGGGTGCCGCCGTCGTCGACGAGAACGCCGGACCAGCAGCCGTCCCGGTCGGGGCCGTCGGTGCCGGGGACGAGCGCGACCGGTTCGTCTCTCCAGTGGACCAGGTCGCGGCTGGTGGCGTGGCCCCAGTGGATGCGGTGGTGGGCGGCGGCGAGCGGGTTGTACTGGTAGAAGAGGTGGTAGACACCGTCCCAGTGGGAAAGCCCGTTGGGGTCGTTGAGCCAGCCGCCGGGGGCGGTGAAGTGGAAGCGGGGGCGGTGCGGGTCGAGGTCGGCCCGTTCGGCCAGGCCCTTCGGCGCGTCCTCTGGGCGGGCGCGGGGCAGGGTGAGGTCGTGGGTCATGATCAGGCGTTCTCGGCTTCCGGGGTGGCCGCGGTCAGTACGCGGCGCGCGGTGGGGGTGGCGGGGGCGTAGAGGTGGCAGCGCACCCAGTGGGGCTGTCCTTCGTCCTCGCCGATGACATGGCGGACGGGCTCGGTGCGGCTGCACGTGCCCTCGTCCTCGTACGGGCACGACTCGGGCGTCAGTACGGCGGCGCGCAGCGCGGCCCGCTCGACGGGGTCGTAGCCGCTCTCGCGCTCCGGGTCGGGGACGGCGGAGAGCAGGAGCCGGGTGTAGGGGTGGGCGGGGCGGTCCATCAGGGCGAGCGAGTCGCCGCCCTCGACGAGTTCGCCGGCGAACAGCACCTGGGTGGTGTCGGCGACGTAGCGGGCCGATGCCAGGTCGTGGGTGATGTACAGCATGGAGATGCCGTGCTCGTCGCGCAGGCGCCGCATCAGGTTGAGGATGCCGATGCGTACGGAGACGTCGAGCATCGAGGTCGGTTCGTCGGCGAGGACGAGGCGGGGGTCGACGGCGAGCGCGCGGGCGATGGCGACGCGCTGGCGCTGTCCGCCGGAGAGTTCGTGCGGGTAGGACTGGAGCATGTCCTCGCTCAGCCCGACCGTGGCGATGAGTTCGCGCAGTTCGTCCTCGCCCGCGGGCCGTCCGTGCACCAGCAGGGCGCGGCGCAGGAAGTGCTCGACGCGGTGGACGGGGTTGAGGGAGCCGAAGGGGTCCTGGAACACCATCTGTACGGTGCCCCGGTAGGCGCGGGAGGCGCCGCGCCGCTGGGTCCGCAGCACGTCCCGGCCGTCGAGCAGGAGCTGCCCGGAGGTGGGCTGTTCGAGCCGGGCGAGGCAGCGGGCGAGGGTGGATTTGCCGCTGCCGGACTCGCCGACGAGGGCGACGATCCTGCCGTGCGGGATGTCGAGGTCGACGGCGTTCAGGGCCCGGTGGCGGTCGCGGGAGAACAGCCCGCCCGTCCGGAAGTCCTTGGTGAGTCCGCGCACGCTCATCAGCGGGGTGCGGGTCGTGGTGGTGGCCCGGTCCGTCACCGCGCGCCTCCGCTCGTACGGGCGACGAATCGGCCGGCGGCCACCTCGCGCAGATCGGGGATGTTCATGGAGCAGTCCGACCGGTCGTCGGGGCAGTGGGCATGGAATCCGCAGCTCGTTCCCGTGCGCGGGAGGTCGGCGAGGCCGGTGAGGTGGACGCGGGGTCCGGTGAGCGGCGGGAAGGCGTTCATGAGCGCCTGGGTGTACGGGTGGAGCGGGTCGGCGAACAGCTCCTTGGCGGGGGCGAGTTCGACGAGTCGTCCGCCGTACATCACGCCCATCCGGTGCGAGAGTTCGACCATCAGGGACATGTCGTGGGTGATGAAGAGGACGGAGAAGCCCAGTTCGCGCTGGAGGTCGCCGATCTGCGCCATGATCTCCTGCTGGACCACCACGTCGAGTGCGGTGGTCGGCTCGTCCATGATGAGCAGCGCCGGTTTCAGGGCGACCGCCATGGCGATGACGACGCGCTGGCGCATGCCGCCGGAGAGCTGGTGCGGGTACGACTTCAGCCTGGCGGGGTCGATGCCGACCAGTTCGAGGAGCTCACCGGAGCGCGCCCTGGCCTGCCGCTTCCTCATCCGCTCATGGGTGGTGAAGATGTCGCCGATCTGCTCTCCGATGGTCAGGACCGGGTTGAGCGAGTTCATCGCGGACTGGAACACCATGGCGATCTCGCGCCAGCGGAAGGCCCGCAGTTCGCGCGGGTCCATGGCGAGTACGTCACACCCCTTGAACGTGACCGTTCCGGCGGTGATCCGGGCGGGCGGTTTGAGCAGGCGCATCAGGGCGTTGGCGACGGTCGACTTGCCGCAGCCGGACTCCCCGGCGAGGCCGAAGACCTCACCGGCGCCGATGGTGAAGGAGACGTCGTCGGCGCCGACGACTGCGCGGCCGTCGCCGCCGTACTCGACGCGCAGGTTCCGTACGTCGAGCACGGGAACCCGGGCGGGGGCGGGTGTCCGGGCGGGCACGGGGCTCTGAGAGGGCGTGGTCATCGTTCAGCCCTTCCGGTTGCGGTTCTTGGTGCGGCGGGCGCGCAGTCGCGGGTTGGTAATCTCGTCGACGGCGTAGTTGACCATCGCGAGGGCGAAGGCGACGAGGGCGATGCAGAGGCCGGAGGGCACGAACACCCACCAGGCGCCGGTCATCAGCGCGCCGTCGTTGCCGGCCCAGTAGAGGTTGGTGCCCCAGCTGACGACGGAGGCGTCGCCGAGGCCGAGGAATTCCAGGCCCGCCTGGGCGCCGATCCCGAAGATGACGCAGCCCAGCAGGGTCGTCATGACGACCGATGCCATGTTGGGCAGGATCTCCCGGAACATGATCCGGATCGCGCGTTCACCGGTGACGACGGACGCGGCGACGAAGTCCTTGCCGCGGATCGACTTGGCCTGGGCGCGCAGCACCCGGGCGGAGCCGGCCCAGCCGGTGACCACCAGGACGAGGACGACGGTCGCCGTTCCGGGCGGCATGAACGCGGCGAGGATGACGAGCAGCGGCACTCCGGGCACCAGCAGGAAGATGTTGGTGACGAGGGAGAGAACGTCGTCGACGATCCGTCCGAAGTAGGCGCAGGCCATGCCGACGAGCACGGCGAGGGCGGTCGCGGCGAGCCCGACGCAGAATCCGACCAGCAGTGAACTGCGCGCGCCCCACAGCGTCAGGGCGAGGACGTCCTGCCCCTTCGCCGTGGTGCCGAGCAGGTGGGAGCCGGACGGGGCCGAGGCGCCCAGGCTGTTGATCTTCGAGGGGTCGCCAGGGGCGATCAGCGGTGCCAGCAGGGCGAGCAGCACGAACACCACCAGGACGACGGCTCCGAACAGGGCCTTGCGGTTGGCGAGCAGGGACCGCAGCAGTCCGGCGCGGGCGCGACGGGGCTTCGGGGTTCCGGCGGCCGGCGGCGGCGCGGCCGGTGCGACGGGCTCCGCGCGGGAGTCGAGGGCACTCATGGGTCTTCTCCTTGTCCGGCCGCTCAGCGGACGCGCACACGCGGGTCGAGTCGGACGTAGACGAGGTCGACGAGGAAGTTGGCGACCAGTACGGCGGCGGTGATGGTGAGGAAGATCCCCTGCATCAGCGGGTAGTCGAGGCCCTGGACGGCGGCGAGCAGCTGGAAGCCGACGCCGGGGTAGGCGAAGACGACCTCGGTGAGCAGCGCGCCGCCGACCACGAATCCGAGCGCCATGCCGAAGTTGGTGACGGACGGGAGCATCGCGTTGCGTGCCGCGTACCGGAACATGATCCGGCTCGGGCTGAGGCCCTTGGCCTCGGCCATCGTGATGTAGTCCTCGGCGACCGTGGCGATCATGGTGTTGCGCATGCCGAGCATCCAGCCGCCGATCGACACCAGGACGATGGTCAGCGCGGGCAGGAAGAGGTGCGAGGCCGCGTTGGAGACGAAGCCCCAGGACAGTTCGGGGCTGAGGCCCACGTCGAAGGCGTGCCGCATGGGGAACCAGCCGAGCGTCATCCCGAAGAGGTAGAGCGCGCCCATGGCCAGCCAGAAGTACGGGAACGAGCCGGCGAAGACGAGCAGTGGCGGGAACACCGAGTCGAGCAGGCCGCCGCGCCGCCAGGCGGCGATGATGCCCAGCAGGTTGCCGATGACGACGGCCACGACGAGGGCGGTGCCGCCGAGCAGCAGCGTCCAGCCGATCTGGGAGGCGATGACCTCGGAGACGGGGGTCGGGAAGCGGGAGATGGAGATCCCCATGTTCCCGGTGCAGATGTCCTTGATGTAGTCGGTGTACTGCTGCCACATCGGGCGGTTGTCGAGGCCGAACAGCCGGCGGAGCTGGTCGATCTGCTCCGGCTGCATCTGGCTCTGCGAGCGGGCGAACATCCGGGAGACGGGGTCGCCCGGCATGAAGCGGGGCAGCATGAAGTTCAGGGTGATGGAGGCCCAGAAGGCGAGCAGGTAGAAGCCCAGGTTGCGCAGGATGTAACGCACTGGTCCCTCTCCGAATCTATGAGGGCCGGCGGCCCGTCCGTGGGGTCGGCGCGGGCGGGCCACCGGAGTGGCGGGGTGTCAGTGCGGTCAGTTCTTGACGGGCTTCAGGCCGGTCAGGACGAGGACGGTGGTGTCGCCGCGGTTGGTGAGCGTGGCGTAGGGGTTGTCCTCGGTCGGCCAGCCGGTGAACCGGGTGTCGGTGTAGGCGCCCCACTCCGGGCCGGGGAAGAGCGGCACGACGGGCGCTTCGTCGGCGAACAGCTTCTGCAGTCCGTCGATCGCGTCGCGCTGTCCGGCCTCGTCGGTGGCCGCGGCGAAGCGGTCGAGCAGGGCGTCGGCCCTCTTGTCGCCGAAGCGGTGGTAGTTGCTGACCGTCTTGGTGCCGGCGGGCTTGACCGAATCGGTGCCCATGGTGGTCCGGTAGAACTGGAACGGTGTGGCGCCGTTGTCGCTCCAGACGATTCCGGTGTCGTAGTCGCCGGTCTCGTAGTCGCTGACGACGGCGGCCCAGTCCGGGGACTTGACGTTCGCGGTGACGCCGATCCCGGCGAGGTTCTGCTTGATGATGTTGGCGACGGACAGCCAGTCGGAGGAGGCCGACCCGACCGAGATGTCGAAGGTGAACGGCTTGCCGTTCTTGAGCTTCCGCTTGCCGTCGGAGCCCTTCTTGTACCCGGCGTCGTCGAGCGCCTTCGCCGCCGCGGCGGCGTCGTGCTTCGTCCAGGTGCACGAGTCGGCGAGGGTCTTGTCGCGCCACTTGTCGTAGCCACCGGACAGGCCCGTGCAGTCGGCGGGCCGGGTGTAGCCGTTCATGCCGACCTCGGTGACGCTCTCGCGGTCGACGGCCAGGCTGAGCGCCTTGCGCACCTTCACGTCGTCGAACGGCGCCCTGGTGGTGTTCATGGTCCAGTCGACCATCGAACCGGTCTTCGGGTACCAGTACTTGTTGTGCTCCGGGTCCTTGGCGACGAAGCTCTTGTCCACCTCGGGGATGAACGACTGCGTCCAGTCCGCCTCGCCGTTGACGAAGGCCAGGTTGGCGCTGTCGTTGCCGGAGAAGCCCAGCACCCGGATCCCGTCGATGCGCTGCTTCTTCGGCTGCCAGTACTCGGGGTTCTTCCGCAGCTCGTACGACTGGCTCTGGAAGTTGGCGACTTGGGTGTACGGGCCGGAGCCGACCGGATCGGGGTTGGTGTCCTTGGCCGGGTCCTTCACCTTCGCCCAGACGTGCTCGGGCACGATGATCTGCTTGCCCAGCTCGAACAGGCCGGGCGAGTAGGGCTTGGTGAGGGAGAAGACGACCTTGTCGGTGCCTTCGGCCTTCACGGCGCGCAGGTACTCGTAGCCGCCGAGCAGCTTCTTCTGGAGCCCGAAGGTGTACGCGACGTCCGCGGCGGTCAGTGGCTTCCCGTCGGACCATTTGACGCCGTGGCGCAGGGTGAACGTGACGGTCCTGCCGTCCTTCGAGGTCTCCCAGGAGGTGGCCAGCCAGGGGGTGGCCTTCCCGTTCGCCGGGTTGTAGACGAGCATCGCCTCGTAGATCGCCTGAGTGGTCATCGGGGCGACCACCTGGCCGGGGGCGAACGGGTTGAAGTTCCGGGTGAAGGTGGCGAAGTCCTCGCGGGGGACGGTCAGGAGCTGATGACCGGAGGTGTCCCCCGCGGTGTTCGTACCGGTGCCGCTGCAGCCCGTGAGCAGCAGGGCCGCGGCGGCGACCGGGGCGGCGAGCGCTGCCGGTCGGAGGCGCCGGGCACGTATCGACGGTGCCATAATGTGGTTTCTTCTCTCTCTTCAATGGCCGAAGACGGGTGAGGATTCCCGTCGGGCTGATTCGCAGTCAGACCGACGAGCGTTCGATCAGCGGGCAGTCGACCTTCATCTGTGTGGTGTCGAGCGGCTGTCCCGCTGTGAGAGCGCCGAGCATGTCGACGCCCTTGGCTCCCATGAACTCGAAGGGCAGGGCCACCGTGGTGAGGCCGGGCCGCAGGTAGGCGGCGATGAGTTCCTGGTTGTCGAATCCGATGACGGCGATGTCGTCCGGGATCCGCAGTCCGCGTTCCTTGATGGCGTCGTAAGCACCCATCGCCATGCGGTCGTTGCCGCAGAACAGTGCCGTGGGGCGGTCGCCCTCGCGGTCGAGGAGTTCGCAGGCCGCGGCGTAGCCGCCGTCGGCGGTGGCATGTCCCGGTACGACGAGGCTGTCGTCGATGTCCAGTCCGGCCTCGCGCAGCGCCTGTTCGTACCCCTGGCGCCGTCCGACGGCGGCCGGGATGCCGGTGTCGAGGTTGATGAATCCGATGCGCCGGTGTCCCGCGTCGAGCAGCCGTCGGGTCGCGGTGTGGCCGCCCGCCACTTCGTCGGGCACCACGGACGGCAGGGCGCCGTCCGCGTCGAAGCAGTTCACCAGGACGACCGGCACCTCGCGGGCGGCGGGCGGCAGGGTCACCGCACGGTGCCAGGTGGTGGCGTACAGCAGCCCTTCGGCACGCTGTTCCAGGAGCTTGTCGAAGGCGGCGGCCTCCATGGCCCGGTCCCGGTCCCCCGCCGTGATGAGCAGGAACTTCCCGTCGGCCCAGGCCCGGTCCTGCGCCCCCTTGATCACGTCCACGGCGAACGGCGCGGTGACGATCTCGGTGATCAGGCCGTACCACTCGCTGCGCTTGGCGGCGAGCGCCCGCGCCCCGGCGTTGGGCCGGTAGCCGAGCTCCTCGATGGAGGCCCGGATTCGCAGCCGGGTCTCTTCGGGGATGCCGGCGTCGGCGCGCTCGTTCAGGACGAAGGAGACGGTGGTGCGCGAGACTCCGGCATGGCGGGCGACATCACTCATCGTCACGCGTCGCGCCTTGTTCGTGGCCACTTCGGTTACCCCCTGCGTCCCGCGGGCAGCGGGCCGTGCTCTGGTTACGCGCTTTAGTAACGCGCGTTAGTACGATGTTGCAGGCAAGTTACGAGGGGTTGGCCAACGGTGTCAAGAGGGGTGACGGAGCAAGTCCCCCGCCCCCTCGGACAGGGGCGGGGGACTTGGGTCCGTACGCGGGTCAGGAGGCGTCCTCGCCCCCGTACCGGCGCTCGAACTTGGCGACCTGCCCCTCCGAGTCGACGACGCGCGCCTTCCCGGTGAAGAAGGGGTGGCTCTCGGCGGAGATCTCCACGTCGATGACGGGGTAGCTGTTGCCGTCGTCCCAGTCGATCGTCTGCTCGCTCGACGCGGTGGACCGGGTCAGAAAGGCGTAGCCCGCCGAACGGTCTCGGAAGACGACGGGACGGTAGGAAGGGTGCTTGTCCTGCTGCATGCCTGCTCCTGGGGAGGTACGCGGTCGGCACGAGGTTGTCCCGACCAGCCTCGCGAACCGGCACGGCCCGCGCGATCGGACACGTCCGTACGGGCGTCGGCGCGCGGGCGTACCGGGTCGGGATCCCCACCGCGCTGCGGCACCCCTGCCGCAGGGCGCGCGTCCCCGCCGGTGCTCAGCGGACGGCCGCCTCCACCGCGTCGGCCACCAGGTCCAGGAAGGTGGCATGGGCCCGTGCGCTGCACACCGGCTCCGGGTTCCACGGCACCACCCGGGCGGCCCCCTCGATCGCCGCCCAGTCGGCGTTGGTCCGCAACTCGTCCAGTGGTGTGGCGTTGGCCCGGATGTCGGCGAGCACCACCGCCGGGCGCAGCGCCGCCGCTTCCGCCCAGCCGACCGTGGACCAGTTCGCGCCGGGGCCCTCGGCCGGCTCCACGAGGTCGACGCCGAGCTCGGCCAGCACCCGCAGCTCCGGCCACATCCGGGGGCGGGCGAGGTGGGTCTGTTCCTGGCCGGCCGGGGAGAGCGCAACGACCCGGGGCCGGTCCGAACCGGCGACGAGCGTGCTCAGCCGGCGCCGGGCGGCGTCCAGGTCCTGGGTCGCCGCCTCCGGCTCCTCGGCCCCGAGCGAGCGGGCGAGCAGGGCGAACCGGTCGCCGATCTCGGCGAGGGTGCGCGCCTGGCCCACGTCGATGACGACGACCGGGACGTGCTCCTCCAGATGCTTGGCGGTCTGAGCGGCGAGCCCGTAGACATGACCTCCGCCGTAGCTGACCGCCACGACGAGGTCCGGCTCACCGCTCAGCAGGGTGTCCACGTCCAGGGTGCTGCCCGCGCCGAGGTAGCCGACCTCGGCCAAGGGCAGCGAACCGGTCTTCGCCGCGTCCGGCACGGCCCGGTCGTCGTGATCGGAGCCGAATATCGCGCCGGGGCGTATTCCGTGGTCCCACAGGGTCGCTCCGGCCTGGACATAGGCGAGCACCCGCGCCGGGCGCCGCTCGGCCGTCGACAACTGTCCACGATCGTCGGAGAACTGCCACACGGTCTGCTCCCTCACGTCACACGCCCCTCACCACCGGTCGCCGCACCCCGCTTCCCGGGGTCGTACACCAGTACCTGCCCAGCAAACTCCGGTGACACCCCATCCGTCGGCCGGTCGCCGGGGATGGCGCGAAGACGCCCGCGCACGAACGGCCGGCGCGATCGGCGGACGGCTCTCAGCTCGGGTCCGCCATCTGCCGGGAGAGCCAGGCCAGGGCCGGCGGCATCCGGTATTCGACGGCGTGGTGCCCTCCGTCGAACAGCTCGAAGCGTATGACCGCGTCGTCCACCCCGGCCTCGGCCAGGGCGTCGCGGAAGGCCTGCGCCCCCAGGTCGAGGAACCATTCGTCGCGGGTGCCCGCGTCGATCCAGATCGCCCGCTGGGACCGCAGCGCCCCGGCATGCGCCGGCGCCATCCGTACCGGGTCCCAATCCAGCCAGCGCTGCCAGATCTCCGGCAGGAGCGCGCCCGTTCGCGGGTCGAAGGGCAACTGCGGGGTGCCGTCCGCGGCGGGCGAGAAACAGGACGAGACACCGAGCAGTTCGAGCAGCCGCAGGTCCTCGTCCCTGGTGAAGGCCACGCGTGAGCGGAAGTCGTCCCACCAGCGGAAGATGTCGCCGTCGTAGGCCCTCAAGTGCCGTGCCGCCATGAGGAAATGGGGGATGTACTGGGCCTCCGACAGCGAGTCGCCGGAGTGGGTCGCGAACGCGCCGAACAGGTCGGGCCGGAGCATCGGTGTGATCATCGCGCCGAGTCCGCCGCTCGACTTCCCCGCCAGCGCGCGGTGGTCGCGGTCGGCGGCCGTGCGGTAGTGGGCGTCGACCCACGGCACGATCTCCTCGCAGAGGTACGAGTGGTAGCGGCCGGTGCCCGGCGAGTCGATGTACTGACTGCCGCCGTACGTGGTCCAGGCGTCCACGAACACCAGCACCATCGGCGGGGCCTCGCCGCGGGCGAAGATCCCGTCCACGAGCTCGGGCACCGGCTGACGGTAGGGGGTGCGGTTGCGCCAGACCGGGAGCGTTCCGGCGTAGCCGAGCAGGAGGTACGTGACGGGATACCGGCGCCCGGGATCGGTGTCGTAGCCGGGCGGGGTGTAGACCCACAGCGGCCGCTGCGCCGGGTCGCCCAGCGGGTTGTCGCGCAACAGCGCGCTGTCGATGACGTGCTCGTCGATGCGGCCTGCGAGCGCGGTGGGCCATGGGGCCATCGGAACCTCCTCGGGAGCGGAAGCCCAACATTACTACGATTTCAAAATATACGAATTGGAAATACTCGTCGGGCCGGGAGTCGAGGTCACGCCCTCCGGTCACCGGGACGGAGCGCCTGCGCCGGTCACCGCGCCGGGATCGACCCCGAGCCCCGTGAGGAACGCCGCGGCGGCCGGGGTGGGGCGGAAGCGGCTCCAGACCAGGCGCTCGGTGCGCGCGGGGGCATCGCGGACGGAGAGCACGTGTACGCCGGTCAGCTCCGCCGCGAAGGCGGCTGGCAGCATGGCGATGCCGAGCCCGCTGCGTACCAGCCGGACGATGAAGTCGGTGCCGCTGACCTCGAAGGCCACCTCGCGGGTGAGCCCCATCGCCGCGAACGCCTCCTCCGACTGCGCCCGGGCGGCGGTGCCGTCCGGGTGGTCGACGAACATCTCCTGTGCCAGCCGGTCGAGGCCCACCTCCGTCTGCCCGGCCAGGGCGTGGGTGGGTGCCACGACGGCGACCAGTTCACCCGTGGCGAGCTCGTGATCGCTCACGCCCTTGGGCCGGTAGCTGGGCAGCACCCCCAGGAACGCCACGTCGAGCGTCCCGTCCCGTACTTCCTGGGCCAGGTCCTTGCTCGCTCCGTCCCGCAGCACGATGTGCACCTTCGGGTGGCGGAGGTGGAAGGCCCGCAGCGCGGCCGGGATGTCGACCGCGGAGATGGTCGGGATGGAGCCGACCGCGAGACGGCCGCGGACCTCCCCCGCCGCCGCGGCGACCTCGGCGCGGGCCCGCTCCGCCGCGTCCAGCGCCTGCCGGGCCTCCGGCAGGAACACCTCGCCCGCCGCGGTGAGCCGTACCCGGCGGCTGGTGCGGTCGAAGAGCCGGGCCCCCAGCTCCTTCTCCAGCCGGGCGATCTGGTGGCTCAACGCGGACTGGACGACCAGGCACCGCTTCGCGGCGCGGGTGAAGCTGCCCAGTTCCGCCACCGCGACGACGTAACGCATCTGCTGAAGTTCCATCCATCCATCGTGAACCACGATCGATGGAATGAAAAACATGTGTTGGACTCATGGATGCCGGTCCATGAGGCTGGGACACATGGCTCACACCACTCACGAAACCCGTAGCAGGGCCGTGCCCCGCACCCTGTCCCCGCAGCCCGCGCTCGGCCGCGGTCTGGTTCTGCTGATGGCTCTCGCCGCCGCTCTCTCCTGCGCCGGGAACTACTTCGCACAGCCGCTCCTCGACCTCATCGAGGGGAATCTGCACATAGGTGTCACCGCGGCGGGTCTGATCGTGACCGCCGCCCAGGCCGGGTACGCGCTGGGGCTGATCCTGCTCGTCCCGCTCGGGGACGTCGTGGACCGGCGGCGGCTCGCCGTGGGCCTGTTCGCCCTGACCGCCTTCTTCCTCCTGGCGACGGCCGCCGCCCCCACCGGACCGCTGCTGATCGCCGGCACGCTGCTGACCGCGCTGACCTCCGTCGGGGCCCAGGTCGTGGTGCCGTTCGCGGCGGCCCTCGCGGCTCCGGCCGAACGCGGCAGGATCGTCGGCGTCGTCATGTCCGGCGTGCTGCTGGGCGGGCTGTTCGGACGGCTGGCCGCCGGTGCGCTCTCCGAGTTCGGCGGCTGGCGGACCGTGTACTGGGTCAACGCGCTGCTCATGGCCGTCATGGCGGTACTCCTGCACAAGCGCCTCCCCCGCCTGCCCCGGCCGGGCGACGGCGCCGCCATGTCGTACACCGGTCTGCTGCGCTCCACGCTGGCCCTGCTGCGACAGGAGCCCCTGCTGCGCCGGCGGGCGGCCATCGGCGCATTCTCCATGGCCTCGTACAGCGTGCAGCTGACCGCGCTGACGTTCCTGCTGGCCCGGCCGCCCTTCGGGTGGAACGCGGCCGCCATCGGGCTCTTCGGTCTGGTGGGCGTCATCGGCGTGGTGGGCATGAACATCGGGGCCCGGCTCAGTGACCGCGGCCGGGTGCAGGCCGTGTCGGGAACGGCGGCCGCGCTCCTCACGCTCGCCTGGCTGCCGCTGCTGGCCGGTGAACGGTCGCTGCTATGGCTGACGGTCGGCGTGATCCTGCTGAACATCGCGCAGCAGGCGGGGCTCAACAGCAGCCAGAACGTGATCTACGCGCTGCGCCCGGAGGCCCGCAACCGCATCAATTCCGCCTTCATGACCCTCTTCTTCATGGGCGGGGCGGCCGGCGCGGCGCTCGCCTCGGTGGTCTGGTCCCGGGCCGGCTGGAGCGGCATCTGCCTCCTGGGCGGCGTCCTCGCCGCCGGCGGTCTCGTGCTGTGGGTCCTGGAGCGCGCCCGGACGGCCTCCGCCGCGAGCCCCGGCAACGGGGCCGGGTCCGGGTCCGGCGCCGTCAGTCGTTGACGGCGGTCAGCAGCACCACGGCGTCCTCCAGCGCCAGCAGCCCGTGCCGCTCCTGCGGGATCGGGTGGAGCCCTCCGGCCCCCAGCTCCACATCGCCCGAGGCCGCCGTGAGCCGGACCCTGCCGCGCAGCACCTGGAGGGAGGCCGCGGCGGGGGCGTTGTGCTCGTCGAGGGCGGAGCCCGAGGTGAGGGCGATGACGGTCTGCCTCAGGGGTTCCTCGTGCAGCAGGCGGTGGGCGCTGCGGCCGTGCGCGGAGGCCCGGGCCGCGGCCAGATGCTCGTCGGCGAGGGCATTCAGATCGTCCATGTGCCCACTGTGCCGCAGTGCCCGTCACCCCGCGATCCTGGCGGCGGCCCGGCCGGGCGGATCATCCGCCCGACCGGCCGGGCGGCCCTACGGCCGCAACCAGGCCGCGGTGTCCCTCGGGAGCCGTCCCTGCCCGTCCAGCGGTCCGCTGAGGAGAAGGACGTCCGTGTGTTCGGGCAGCTCCACGGGCCCCTCCCCCAGATTGACCACACAGACCGGTCCGCCGGTCCGGGCAAACGCGAGCACACCGGGTGCGGAGGGCAGCCAGGTCAGCTGCCGGCCCCCGGCCCCCGCCGTGCGGAAGCCGGGCTCGGTCCGGCGCAGCCGCAGCGCCTCGCGGTAGAGGCTGAGCATCGACCCGGGGTCGGTGCGCTGCCGGTCGGCGGCGTACGAACTCCAGTCGGGCGGCTGCGGAAGCCATGGCTCCGTGGTGCAGCCGAATCCGGCGTACGGTGCCCGCGCGGACCACGGCAGCGGTACCCGGCATCCGTCCCGTCCCGGGTCGGTGCCGCCCGAGCGCAGGTGCATCGGGTCCTGGATCCGGTCGCGCGGGATGTCGGCCTCCGGGAGTCCCAGTTCCTCGCCCTGGTAGAGGTAGACCACGCCGGGCAGGGCGAGCGACAGCAGTGCCGCGGCCCGGGCCCGCCGGCCGCCCAGTGCCAGGTCCGTCGGCGTGCCGAAGGTCTTGGTGTGGAAGGCGAATCCGGTGTCCTCACGGCCGTACCTGGTGGCGGTCCGGGTCACGTCGTGGTTGCACAGGACCCAGGTGGCGGGGGCACCGACCGCGGCGTGTTCGGCGAGCGTGTCGTCGATCGTGGAGCGCAGCCGCCCGGCGTCCCAGGGGCAGGCCAGGAAGTTGAGGTTGAAGGCGGTGTGCAGTTCGTCCGGGCGCAGATAACGGGCGAAGCGCTCGCTGTCCGGGAGCCAGACCTCACCGACGAAGACCGCCCCGTACTCGTCGGCGATGGCCCGCCAGGAGCGGTAGATGTCATGGAGTTCGTCGCGGTCGGAGAACGGGTGCGGGTCGCGGCCCTCGACGAAGTCGGGCAGCGCGGGGTCCTTGGCGAGCAGGGCCGCCGAGTCGATCCGTACGCCCGACACACCCCGCTCGAACCAGAAGCGGAGCACGTCCTCGTGTTCCTGGCGGACCGTCGGGTGTGCCCAGTTGAGGTCGGGCTGCTGCGCGGCGAACAGGTGCAGGTACCACTCGCCGTCCGCGAGCCTGGTCCATGGGACGCCGCCGAATTCGGAGACCCAGTCGTTGGGCGGCAGTTCGCCGTCCGGGCCGCGCCCGGTCCGGAAGTGGAACAGTTCCCGCTCGGGGCTGCCCGGCCCGGCGGCGAGGGCCGCGCGGAACCACGCGTGCTGGTCGGAGACATGGTTGGGGACGATGTCGACAATCGTTCGGATGCCCAGTTCACGGGCGTCCGCGATCAGTCCCTCGGCCTCGGTGAGGCTGCCGAACGCGGGATCGATGGCGCGGTAGTCGGCCACGTCGTATCCGCCGTCGGCGAGCGGCGACAGATACCAGGGGGTGAACCAGATCGCGTCCACGCCCAGTTCGACGAGGTGGGGCAGCTTGGCGCGTACTCCCGCGAGATCGCCGGTTCCGTCACCGTCACCGTCGGCGAAGCTGCGTACGTAGATCTGGTAGATGGCGGCGTCCCGCCACCATTCCACGGTGACCTGGGGCGCGGGGCCGGCTGCCACGTTGGCCTTCCTTTCGCGGGGAGTTGGCACGAAGTCCTCGGCCGGAACTCCGCCGGCGCGTGCCACACTCAACCACCGCACACGGTGGAGATCAACGTCTCGCGTGGATCACGCGCGATCGGCCGTCCACCGGTACCGGACGTCCGGTACCCGCTCCTCGTTGCGGCTGCCGTCGTCGAACTCGACGGCGGTGAACCCGTGCCGCTCGTAGAAGGCCCTGGCGTCCGTATTTCGCTGGAAGACGTACAGCGTGAGCTCACCGGCCGCGAGCCGGCGCGCCTCGGCCAGGAGCAGCGAGCCGATGCCCCGGCGCCGAACGTCGGGGCGCAGGTACAGGTGTTCCAGCTCGGTTCCGTCGAGGGAGGCGAAGCCCAGCAGTTCCCCGGTGCCGGTCTCGGCGATCCGCACCGTCGTGCCGGGCAGCACCACATGGGTCATCCAGGCGAGTGTGTCCTCGTCGCTGTGGACCTTCGGCAGATACGGCATCGACGCGGCACGCGAGTCGAGGAAGAGCCGGGTCAGCGGCCCGGCGTCCGCCGCGGTGGCCTCGCGCAGCAGTACCCGGCCGTCCGGCCCGGAATCGTCTCGTGACATCTCGTCTCTCCTGGTCCGGCAGGAAACCCGCCGTCGTACGCGATCCGCGGTGAACCGCTCGTGGTCGCGGACGAACCTATGCCGGGGCCCAGCCCGGCCGCCAGCGGAATTCGGCGGGGCAGTCACGGACCGGTGCGGGCCACCCGCGAAAATGTGACGGGGGAACACCGAACGACCGACCGACACGGAGGAGTGGGCAGATGCCGCACGAACGAGCTGGACAGCCGGCCCGGCCGGAGGATCTCATCGATGTGGCCCGGCTGGTGACGTCGTACTACGCGCTGCACCCGGACCCGGCCGAGCCGGACCAGCGGGTGGCGTTCGGCACCTCCGGTCACCGCGGGTCGTCCACGGCCACCGCGTTCAACGAGGACCACATCGCCGCCACCAGCCAGGCCATCAGCGAGTACCGGGCCATGCAGGGCACCGACGGGCCGCTCTTCCTCGGCGCCGACACCCACGCGCTGTCGGAGCCGGCCCGGATCACCGCCATCGAGGTGTTCGCCGCCAACGACGTGACCGTGCTCATCGATCCGGCCGACGGCTACACCCCGACCCCGGCCGTCTCGCACGCGATCCTCGGCCACAACCGGGGCCGGACGGCACGGCTCGCCGACGGTGTGGTGGTCACCCCGTCCCACAACCCGCCCGGTGACGGCGGGTTCAAGTACAACCCGCCGAACGGCGGCCCGGCCGGCTCCGACACCACGGGCTGGATCCAGGAGCGGGCCAACGAGATCATCGCCGCCGGGATGAAGGACGTGCGCCGGCTGCCGTACGCCCGCGCACGGGCGGCGTCGACCACCGGGACGTACGACTTCCTCGGCAACTACGTGGCCGACCTGCCGTCCGTGCTCGACCTGGACGCGGTCCGGGCGGCCGGAGTACGCATCGGCGCCGACCCGCTGGGCGGCGCGTCGGTGGCGTACTGGGGGCGGATCGCCGAGCAGCACCGGCTCGATCTGACGGTCGTCAATCCGCTGACCGATCCCACCTGGCGGTTCATGACGCTGGACTGGGACGGAAAGATCCGGATGGACTGCTCGTCGCCGTACGCGATGGCCTCGCTGATCGGGCAGCGCGACCGCTACCAGATCGCGACCGGGAACGACGCCGACGCCGACCGGCACGGCATCGTGACACCGGACGCCGGGCTGATGAACCCGAACCACTACCTCGCCGTCGCCATCGACTACCTGTACGCCCACCGGGAGCGGTGGCCCGCGGCCGCGGGGGTCGGCAAGACGCTGGTGTCCTCGGGAATGATCGACCGGGTCGCCACCGGTCTCGGCCGTGAGCTGGTCGAGGTGCCGGTCGGCTTCAAGTGGTTCGTGGACGGCCTGGTCGACGGATCGCTCGGGTTCGGCGGCGAGGAGTCCGCCGGGGCCTCGTTCCTGCGCCGCGACGGTTCGGTGTGGACGACCGACAAGGACGGCATCATTCTGGCGCTGCTCGCCTCGGAGATCCTCGCGGTGACCGGTGAGTCGCCGTCCGAGCGCTACGCCGCGCTCACCACCCGGTTCGGCGAGCCGGCGTACGCCCGGATCGACGCTCCCGCCGACCGCGCGCAGAAGGCGGTCCTCGCGCGTCTCTCCCCCGAGCAGGTCACGGCCGACACGCTGGCCGGTGAGCCGGTCACGGCCGTGCTGACCCGGGCGCCCGGCAACGGCGCGCCGATCGGGGGCATCAAGGTGACCACCGAGAACGCCTGGTTCGCGGCGCGCCCCTCGGGCACCGAGGACGTGTACAAGATCTACGCGGAGTCGTTCCTGGGCGCCGGACATCTCGGCCGGGTGCAGGAGGAGGCCAGGGCAGTGGTGTCGGCGGCGCTGGGGTCCTGAGCCGGGCCGGGGCGGCTTACGGGCCGCCCCGGCCGTCCGCGCGGGTTCAGCGCACCACGTCGACGAAGACCGGGTTGGTGTAGAACCAGGTGTCGAGCCACGGGTTGCCCTGTCCCGGCTCGTGCGGCAGCGGTCCGTGCGGGTCGATCGCGGAGCCGAGGAAGCCCGCTCCGTGGCGCTTGCCGTCGCTGCCGCGCAGCCGCAGGTAGAACGGCTCGTCCGCGCGCCCGACCGGGATGCGCAGGGTGTACGTGCCCCGGCGGCCCGAGACGTCGGCGGTGTGGGCGAGCCGGGTGTCGGGGGCGTGCCAGTCGTCGCGGTCGGCGGCCGGGCCGCGGACCGCGCCGCGGATGACGTCGACGTGCTCCAGGCGCGGCAGCACACCGTACGGGTTGCGGCGGGAGGCGGCGGTCACCGTGACCGTGAGGGTGAGCCGCTCACCGCGCCTGGCGCGCAGCCGGCCGCCGAGCGTGGCGCTGTTGCCGTGCTCGCCGCGCACCTTGACGTCGATGCCGTCGATGAGGTGGCCGTGGTCGACCCAGACCCGGCCGGCCCGCAGCCCCTCCATCACGTTGCGGTAGCCGTACCGGGTGACGCCGACGTGGGTACGGCTGAACTGGCCGGGCCAGAAGTCGCCGCCGGGCTGCGGTTCGGTGGTGTTGTACGGGTCGGGGAGGTGGCCGGTGTTGTCGAAGTCCCGGCCGGGCGGCCACTCGCCGTTGACCCAGGTGTCCTGGGCGACACGGTGGACGTCGGAGTTGGAGGTGATCGTGAAGAGCTTGCCCTCAGCGAGCATCGCGTCCCACAGGCCGCCGACGGTCGCGGTCGCCCAGTCGAAGCCGCCGTAGGTGACGTATGCCTCGCGCGGGTAGCCGGGCCAGGAGTCGGCGGAGGGTGAATTCGTGTACTCGCCGCGGACGTTGGTGTCCGGGTGCCAGCCCGGGATCGCACCGGCCTGGGCGCCGGGGGCGCCCTCCATGCCGATCATGATCCCGGGTGCGGCGTCGCGCCAGCCGCGCATCTCGTGCGGGGAGTCGATGCCCAGGCGCATGGGGTGGTTGGCGAGGACGAGTACGTCGTCGACGTACCGGGTGCGGCGCTGTTCGGCCAGCCACTTGAGGGCCTTGACCGCGTGCGCCTCGTTGCGCGGGGTGTCGGGGTGCGTCGGGCCGCCGGCCGTGTAGCCGAGCAGCTTGCCGTCGAAGGCCTCCTCGAAGCGGGTGAGGAGGTCGACCTCGTGCCGTCCGGGCGGCGAGAAGACGGTGCAGTGCTCGGCGCCGGGGATGTACCACTCCAGCCCCTGGAAGATCAGCATGCGCTTGTTGTCGGCGCGGGCCTTGAGGATCTCCCGGTGCTCCTGCGCGGCACCGAACTCGGCGTGGCCGATGTTGCTGTGCTCGGTGAAGACCATCCAGTCGAGGCCGAACTTCTGCCCTGCCGAGGCGAGTTGGGAGAACGTGTACTTGGCGTCGTGGCTGTAGACCGAGTGGTTGTGGTGGTCGCCGACCAGATAGACGAGATCAGGGGCGTGGCCGTGCCCGTTCCCGTGCCCGTTCCCGTGCCCGTGCCCGTGGGACCGTCCTCCCCGGCTGTCGGCCAGCGCGGGCAGTGGCAGCGAGGCGGCGGCGAAGGCCGCGCCGAACAGACCGGCGCGGCGCATCAGCCCCCGGCGGCTGAGGCCCTGGGGGTCGAGCGACTCCGCGGGAACCTGGGGGTCGGCCCATTCGGGCACGGGGTGGGACATGACGCGTCGTTCTCCTTCGTGCGGGCGGCGACGGTCCGGGGCCGGACCGCGGGGCCGCCGACAGAAGGATTTCCTGGTTCCGGAACCATCCGGTGAACCCGGGGCGAAGTGCGGGGGTCGCCGCCGTGGCACACCGGTGGCGACCGCGCGAGGTCTACGGAGCGACGGTGTTCACGGGGTGACGATGGCGAAGCCGGGGTCGGGCTCGCCGAGGTGGCCGAGCAGTTCGTCCACCTTCGCGAGATCACCGTCGGCCTTCGCCCTCCCCTGCTCCACCAGACCGGGGACGGACGCCTCGCCCAGGAGCACGGCGCGCAGGGCGTCCTCGTCGAGCGTCACCTCGACGTCCGGCTCGCCGGCCGCGGGCCCGATGCCCGTCACATGGGTGAGCACGCCGTTGCGCAGCCGCATGGTGACGGGTTCCCGGTCCTTCACGCTCCAGCGGACGCAGATGTCCGCGTCCCAGCTGCGGGGTCCGTCGACACGGATGGCGAGGGCGTCGAAGAGCTGGTCGAGCGTCAGGGCGCGCATGAAATCGGGGGCCGCGGTGGTGGTCGGGGTGCCGACCGGGCCGTGGCGAAGTTCCAGCGCCCCGGTGAGATAGAAATTGCGCCAGGTGCCGTTCTCGCTGCCGTAGCCGAGTTGTTCCAGGGCGTCGGCCTGGAGGTCGCGGGCCTCGGCGTTGTCCGGGTCGGCGAACACCACGTGGTTGACGACCTGGACCACCCAGCGGAAGTCTCCGGCGGCGAAGGACTCACGCGCCCGGCGCAGCACCTCGTCGGCGCCGCCCATGAACTCGACGTACCTCGTGGCGCTCTGGACCGGCGGGTGCTCCCACAGATGCGCGGGGTTCCCGTCGAACCATCCCATGTACCGCTGGTAGACGGCCTTCGTGTTGTGGCTGACCGATCCGTAGTAGCCGTGGGTGTGCCAGGCCCGTTCCAGGGCGGGCGGCATCTCCATCATCTCCGCGATCTCCAGCGGGGTGTGTCCCCGGTTGAGCATGCGCAGGGTCTGGTCGTGCAGATAGGCGTAGACGTCGCGCTGTTCGGTGAGGAACTCGACGGCGCGCTCGCGGCCCCATACGGGCCAGTGGTGCGAGGCGAAGGCGACGTCGGTGCTGTCGCCGAAGAGGCCGACGGCCTCCGTCAGGTACCGGGCCCACTCCCTCGGGTCGCGCACCTCGGCGCCGCGCAGCGTCAGGAGGTTGTGCAGGTTGTGGGTGGCGTTCTCCGCCATGCAGAGCGCCGAGCGGTCGGGGAAGTGGATGTTCAGCTCGGCGGGGGCCTCGGTTCCGGGTGTCATCTGGAAGACCATCCGGATGCCGTCCACCGACTCCGTCTGCCCGGTGCGGGTGATGTCCAGCGTGGGCGGGATCAGTCCGACGGAGCCCGTGGAGGTCGTCTGTCCGAGTCCCGCTCCGATCTGGCCCCGCTCGCCCGTCGGCAGCGCGGCACCGTACATGTAGGCGGCGCGGCGGGCCATCGCCGTGCCGGCGTAGACGTTCTCGCTGACGGCGTGCTCCAGGAACCCCCTGGGGGCGATCACCGGAACACCGCCCCCGATGTCGGCGTCGGTCACCACGCCCCGTACGCCGCCGAAGTGGTCGACGTGGCTGTGGGTGTACAGGACGCCGGTCACCGGGCGGTCACCCCGGTGTTCGCGGTACAGGGCGAGGGCGGCGGCAGCGGTCTCCGCCGAGATGAGGGGGTCGATCACCAGGACGCCCCGCTCCCCCTCCACCACCGTCATGTTGGACAGGTCGAAGCCGCGGATCTGGTAGATGCCCTCGACCACTTCGAACAGGCCGTGGTCGGCCGAGAGACGGCTCTGGCGCCACAGGCTGGGGTTGGCCTCGTCGGGGCAGTCCCCGGCGAGGAATCCGTAGGCTTCGAGGTCCCAGACCGTGCGTCCCGCGGCGTCACGGATCACCGGCTCGTCGGCGGTCCCGATGAATCCCCGGCGGGCGTCGTCGAGGTCGCGGGTGTCGTCGAAGGGGAATCGCCGCAGGATCGCGGCGTTGCCCTCCGCTATCCGGCGTTGCGCGGGCTTGCAGTCCGTCTTCCGGGTCATCTTTTCGGTCTCCCTCTCGCGCGGCCCCTCGGCCGAAGTGCGCGGACGCGTCCGGCCCACCCTCCGACGGCGGGCATCGGGGCACGATCGGGGCTGCTCCGAACGGGGGACGCGAGGGCGGGGCCGGGCCCGTTGCCGTACCGGGCCTCGTCGCCCGCCCGGAGCATCGCGGCTTGTGGGACCTGTGGCGGGGTTCCACGATGGCGGTCTCGGACGTGACGGCATCGGGGTCAGGAGAGGTATGAGCAGCGCCGCATCCCCGCCCGGCCCCGCGCACTCCCCGCACGCCCCACGATGACGCCGCCCGCCCGCGCCCGGGCACCCCGCCGCAGCAGGGGCTCCAACCGGGCCCGCAACGTACGCAGCCGCGGCGCGGCCGTTCTGCTGGTCGTGCTGGGCGCCTTCCTCGGGTGGGCCGTACCCCGCTGGGAGCAGCATCTGCCGTCGACGGGGCTGGGGTTCGACGCGTCGACGGCGCAGGCGACGCTCGCCGCCATCGCGGGCGGCATGATCACGCTCGCCGGTTTCATCGTCACGGCGATCACGCTCGTGATCCAGACCGTCCAGTCGATGTCGCCCCGGCTGGTCTCGGCGCTGGGGCATTTCAGCCGGTACCTGGTGCTCTTCGGACTGCTGATCGGCACCGCTCTGTACGCGCTCGTGGCCCTCAGCCAGGTGCAGAACGATCTGGTCCCCCGGGGAAGCGTCACCCTCGCCGTGGGGCTGGTGCTGGTCGATTCCGTCGTCGTGCTCCGTCTCCTGGCCTCCCTGCGGCACGCGGTGACGGGCGGCGGCCTCTCGCGCGGGGTCGCCGAACGGCTGCGCACCGTCATCGACCAGACGTATCCGCCGGGGCCCGCGGTGCCAGTGCCGCCCACCGCCGACGACACCCACCGCGGCGCCCGCGTACCCGTCGTCCACGGGGGCGGGCCGGCCGTCCTGCTCTCCGTCGACGAGCCGAGGCTGGTACGGCTCGCCGCCCGCCGCGGTCTGCGGATCCGCTTCGTCCGCGCGATCGGGGACTTCGCGGGGGCCGGTGCCACGATCGCGTTCGTGGAGCCGGTGGGCGGCGGGGGCAGTGTGGACGTCCGCCGGGCGGCGCGCGTCGCCGCCTGTGTCCGGTACGGCCCCAGCCGCACCGTGGAGCAGGACGCCGCGTACGGGTTCCGGCTGCTGGCCGACATCGCGATCAGGGCGCTCTCACCGGCCGTGAACGACCCGACGACAGCGGTACAGGCCCTGGACCAGATCGAGGACGCGCTCCTGCGGCTGTCGCGACGCTCCCTGGGCGACGCCTGGCTGCTCGACGGCAGCGGCACTCCCCGGGTGTCGTACCCGGCGCCCGGCTGGGCGGACTTCGTCTCCCTCGCCCTGGACGAGACGCTGCTGTACGGCTCGTCCAACCCGCAGGTCGTCCGGCGCCTTCGCGCGCTGCTGGAGCACGTGACCGCCGCCGCGCCGCAGTCGCGCAGGCCGGAACTCGCCCGGCGCACGGCCGCGTTGGATCGCCTGTCCGCGACGGCCCTCTCCGACCCCCTGCTGTCTGCGGTCGCGGACGTCCCCGACCACCAGGGTCTGGGCGGCTCGGCCCCTCGGGGGGACTCCCCCGGCTGAGGCCGGAGCGGTGTCCGTGGTCCGCACCGGGCCGCCGCCCATGTGTCATGGAGCCACCGGCCGACTGCCGGCGTCCGCGTCGTCGGTACCGCCCTCGGCGTTGTCCGGTGCGTTGTCCTCAGTGTTGTCCGGTGCGTTGTCCTCGGTGTTGTCCGGTGCGTTGTCCGGGGCCAGGGAACGGATGCGGGGTATCGGCGAGGGCAGCAGCCAGAGCAGCGACAGGGCTCCGCCGACGGCGGCGACGAGCAGCGTGGCCCGCAGGCCGACGAGGGTGGCGAGCAGCCCGCCGACGACGGCGCCGACGGGGCGTATGCCGTAGTTGATCGTGCTGTACGCACCGGCCACCCGGCTGCGCATGCCGTCGGGGATCACCGCGGCCTGGAGGGAGTTGAGGTTGACGTCGAACAGCATGACGCCGAAGCCCGAGACGAACTGGGCCGCGGCCAGGGCTCCGGCGCGGAGCCAGAGCGGGCCGCCCGCGGCGGCGGCGATGGCGAGCGGCGCCGGGAACAGCACCGCACCCAGGGAGATGCTGCGCCCCACGCCGAAGCGGAGCGAGATCCTCGGGGCGAGCACCGCGCCGAGGAGCGCACCGGTCGCGCCGATCCCGAACGCGATGCCGATCACTCCGGCGGAGAGTCCGAGGCTCCGGCTGGCGTACAGCACGAACAGTCCGCTGCCCGCCACGAAGGTGAAGAAGTTGACGGTGGCCGCGCAGCCGAGCCCGGCCCGCAGTACCGGATGCCGGACGACGAAGGCCAGGCCGTCCCTGGCGCGCCGCAGCAGTGAGGGCTCCGCGGTGGCGGCGGCCGGCGGTTCGGCGACCGGGACCCTGCTGATCAGGACCGCCGACGCCAGGAACGTCAGGGCGTCCACCACTATGGCCACGGGCGCGGTCAGCACCTGGACCAGTGGGCCGCCGATGGCCGGTCCCGCGACGAACGACACGGACCGGGCGGCGCTCAGCTTGCTGTTGGCGTCGACGTAGGAAGCGCGCGGCACCAGGCGCACGAAGAACGGCGGATAGGCGGTGTTGAACAGCACTCCCGCGGCGCCGGTCAGCAGCGCCACGACGTACAGCTGCCCCAGGGTCACCGCGTCCAGGAGGTAGGCCGCCGGGAGGCTGAGCAGCACCGCGGCCCGCACCAGGTCGGCGAGGATCATCAGTCGGCGTTTGCGGGCCCGGTGGTCGACCCAGGCCCCCAGGACCATGGCCAGCAGGTTCGGCGTCCAGATGAGCGCGGTCAGCCACGCCACCTCGTTGGCTGTGGCGTCCAGGGCGCCGACGGCGATCAGGGGCAGGGCCAGCTCGGTGATCCGGTCGCCGAACTGCGAGACGGACTGACCGGCCCAGAAGCGGCGGAACCGCCGGTCCCGCCACAGCGATGGCTCGGCGCTCCGCGCCGGGCCGGTCACGGTGTCCGCCCGGTCTGCTCCTCGGCGCCTTCCGGCAGGACGTAGCGCAGCAGCCGGACGCCGCGGGCCCCGGCGGGCCGCTCGGCCACGTCGCGGGTGACGTAGGGCGCGAGAAGGCGCTCGATGCCGTCCTCGATGGCCGCGAGTTCCTCGGCGGAGACGACGACGCGGGTGTTGGCCAGCCCGGCGTGCCCGAGCCAGGCCGGGTCGAGTCCGGGTTCGACCTCGGCGGCCCATCGTTCCGGGAGGCCGGCGGAGCGCCGGAACATCTCCTGCGACAGCACCCGCGCGGCCGACCGGCCCTCCTCGTCGGCCGGGTCCTGCGGCGTCTCGAACCGGAAGCCGCTCGCCACCGCCTCCCACCGCCGTTGACGGCGGTCCGGGCCCGGTTCGCTGTCGCGGACCAGTCCGAAGCCTGCCAGGTGGCGCAGATGCCAACTGGTCACGGATGGAGTCGCTCCCACGTCGGGCGCGAGCTGTGTGGCGGTCGCGGGCCCGTGCCGCTGAAGGTGGTCGAGGATTGCCAGCCGCACCGGATGTGCCAGTGCCCGCATGGCCTGCGGATCGGTGATCTCGATATCGCCCAGTCGGTTATTGGAATCCATAACGTGAGAGCTTCCTCTCATAATATGTGAGAGTCAACTCTCACATCTGTGCTCCGAGCGGCCTGCGGGCGGCCCCCGGTGGCGAAGTCCGCAGGGTGCGCCGACGCTTGTCCCTAACCTGCCGATCCGGGCGGGCGGCGGAGCCTGATGGGGGTGAATCCGTGTCGGACGTGTCGGACGCCGGTGCGCCGGTGCCCGCTTCGGCAGGGGCCGACGACATGGCGGCGGCGATCCTGCACAGCCTGTTCACCCAGTCCGCCGTGGGGCTGCATGTCCTGGACACGCAGTTGCGGGTGGTGCGGACGAACGTCCTCTCCGACGCCGTTCCGGCCGAGCGCCTGGCAGGGCAGTACTTCACCGACGCGTACCGGGTGGAGCGGCCGCACGAGGCGGAGCGGGTGCTGCGCGAAGTGCTGGACAGCGGGGTGGCCGTGCGCGATCTGGTGGTCCGCGGCCGGCTCGCGGACAGTCCCGGCCGCGATCGCAGTCTCAAGGTCTCCGTCCACCGGCTGGACGACGCGCGGGGGCGGACGCTCGGGCTGCTGGCCACGCTCGTCGACGTCGACGAGCAGGAGAAGGCGCGCACCCGGGCGGCCTGCCTGGCCGCGGTGCGTACCCGGGTGGGCAGGTCGCTCGATGTGGCGGCCACCTGCGAGGGGCTGGTGACGGCCGTGGTGCCGGTCTTCGCCGACCTGGCCGTCGTCGAGGTGGTGGACGAGGTGCTGCGAGGGTCGGATCCGCCGCCGGGGCCGTTGGGGCACGATGTGCCGCTGCGCCGGGTGGCCCTGCGGGGTCACGGTGCGGACGGCCACCGGGACGGCCTCGTGGGCGAGATGCGCCGGCTGCCCGCCCGTACGCCCTACGCACTGGCCGTGTCGGACCTCCGGCCCCGCCTGGTACGGATCGGTGCCCGTACGCCCTGGCTCGGCACGGCCCCCGAGAGCGCGCGGCTGATCGAGGCGACCGGGGCCCACTCCATGATCGTGGTGCCGCTGAAACTGCACGGCGCGGTCCTCGGCCTGGTGAGCCTCTACCGGTGCCGGGACTCGGAGCCCTTCGAGGAGAACGATCTCCCGCTGACACTGACGGCCGCCGCCCATGTCGCCCTCAGCATCGACAACGCACGGCAGTACGAGCGCGACCATGTGATCGCGTCCATCGTCCAGCGCCGACTCCTGCCGCAGAGCGACGACGACAACGTCGCCCTGGAGACCGCCCATGTCCTGCTGCCCGGACGCAACAGCGGCTCCTGGTTCGACACCATCGGTCTCTCCGGTGCCCGCACCGCGCTGGTGGTCGGCGCCGTCGAGGGTCCGGGGCTCCAGACGGCCATCACCATGGGCCAGCTGCGGACCGCCCTCCACGCACTGGCCGGTCTCGACCTGGAGCCCGACGAGGTGCTGGCCAGGCTGGCCGACACCGCCGACCGCCTGGCCAGGGAGCGGGAGGCGCTGCCGCCCGCGGACCGGCTGCTCGGGCAGTCCCTCACGGCCACGTGCATGTACGCCGTCCACGACCCGTTCGCCGGCACCTGCACCATCGCCCGGGCGGGGGACGCGACCGCGGGTCTCCTCGCCCCCGACGGCAGCACGGTCCCGCTGGACGTGCCCGAGGGCCCCCGGCTCTTCTCCGTCGACAGCGCCCCCTTCGCCACCGGCACGTTCGCGCTCGACGAAGGCAGCGTCCTGGCGTTCTTCTCCGGCACCCCCATGCCCGAGGGCCGGCGGCCGGCCGGTCTGCGCGAGGCCCTCTCCGATTCCGGCCGCGGCCTTCAGGACCTGTGCGACGACGTGGTCTACAACCTGCCGGCCGACGCGCACCGGGAGGGCGCGGCCCTGCTCCTCGCCCGCACCGGCGCCGTCCCGCCGGACCGGTTCTCGACCTGGGAGCTGCCCAGCGACCGGACTTCCCCCGGCGTCGCCCGCACGCTCGTGCGCGACCGGCTCGACGGCTGGCACCTCGACGAGGAGACGATCGAGGCGACCGAGCTCATCGTGAGCGAACTGGTCACCAACGCGGTGCGCTACGGCACCCCTCCACTGCGGCTCCGGCTGATCCTGGACCGCACGCTCACCTGCGAAGTGCACGACGGCAGCCCGGTCTCGCCCCATCTGCGCCACGCCCGCACCGTCGACGAGGGCGGGCGCGGGCTGTTCATCGTCTCCCAGCTCGCCGCCCACTGGGGCACCCGGTACGGCACCGACGGCAAGACCCTGTGGACCGAGCAGGAGATCGGGCCGGACGCGGACGGCTCCTGACCGGCGCGGGGCGGCTCCGGCGGGCAGCCGCCCGGCCGCGCGCCGGGCCATTGCACCCGGGGAACAACAGTGGTTGGCTGGACAACGGAAGATATGAATCGGGGTTCAGATCATGACCTACCGACCCACCGCCCGCACGGAGGCGACCCGCCTCGCCCACCGTGAGCGACTGCTCGACGCGGCGCGGCAGCTGCTCGCGGAGGGCGGATACCCGGCGGCCGGCATCTCCGCGCTCGCCCGGCGGGCCGGCGTCGCCACCGGCAGCGTGTACAACCACTTCGCCTCCAAGCAGGAGCTGCTCGCCGCGGTCTTCCGGCACGTCGCGGGCCATGAGCTGAGCGCGGTACGGGGGGCCGTGCAGGCACGGAGCGGTTCCACCGAGCAGCTGAGCGCGCTCGTCGAGGTCTTCTCGTACCGCGCGCTGAGCAGCCCCCGTACGGCCTGGGCACTGCTGGCCGAACCGGTCGACCCGCTCGTCGAGGAGGAGCGGCTCACCTACCGGCGCGGCTACCACCTGCTCGCCGAGACGGTCATCGTCGCGGGCATCTCGGCGGGCGAACTGCCCCAGCAGAACGCTCAGTTGTCGGCCGCCGCCGTGATCGGGGCGGTCGGCGAGGCGCTGCTCGGCCCGCTCTCGCCGGTCGGCGCGCGAACGGATCCGGAGCCCGTCGTGGCGAGCGTCACCGCGCTGTGCCTCAGAGCGGTCGGGGCCCGGAGTACCTGAACCCGGGCCGCCCGCCGCCGTACCGATTCCCCCGACTCGCTTCCCCCGCCGCGCCGACCATCCACCAGAACCCTCGACCCAGGACAGGACCACCCGCCATGACCGTCACCCAGCACCGGACCGACCCGCGGCCGGGGGCCCCCGCGCCGCACCTCACCCACGAGGTCACCAACCAGGCACCGCCCCGGGTGGACCTCGACGAGTACGGCACCAACCTGCCGCTCGCCGAGGCCGTCCGCACCTTCGGGGCGGCCTGGCACGAACCGGAACTGCACGGGATCGGCACCCTGGTCGGCTCCGGACGGTTCCAGCTCAACACGGAGCTCGCCCATACCTCGCCGCCGGCCCTGCGCACCCACGACCGGTACGGGAACCGCGTCGACGAGATCGACTTCCACCCCGCGTACCACGAGATCATCGGCGCGGCGGTCGCCCACGGCACGCACACCGCGGGCTGGGCCGACCCGAAGCCCGGGGCGGCGGTGGCGCGGGCGGCGTCGTTCATGCTGTTCACCCAGATCGAGCCCGGCCACGGCTGCCCGATGTCCATGTCGCACGCCGTGGTCCCGGTCCTCCAGCGCGACCCGGACGTGGGCCGGGACTGGCTGCCGGGTCTGCTCAGCCGCTCGTACGATCCCCGGCTGGTCGCTCCGGGCAGCAAGTCCGGGCTGACCTTCGGCATGGGGATGACGGAGAAGCAGGGCGGCTCCGACGTACGCGCCAACGCCACGCGGGCCGTCCCGCTGGCCTCCGACCCCGAGGGCCGGGCCCATCTGCTGACCGGTCACAAGTGGTTCTTCTCCGCCCCGCAGTCGGACGCCTTCCTGGTGCTGGCCCAGGCCGAGGCCGGGCTGACCTGCTTCCTCGTGCCGCGGGTGCTGGCCGACGGCACCCGCAACACGGTCCGGATCCAGCGGCTGAAGAACAAGCTCGGCAACAAGTCGAACGCCTCCTCCGAGGTGGAGTTCGACGGAACCTGGGCGGTACGGGTGGGCGAACCCGGCCGCGGTGTCCCGACCATCATCGAGATGGTCAACCACACCCGGCTCGACTGTGTGCTGGGCACCACCGCGGGGATGCGCCAGTCGGTGTCCGAGGCGATCTGGCATGCCCGGCACCGCAGCGCCTTCGGTGCCCGGCTGGCCGACCAGCCGGCCATGACGGCGGTCCTCGCCGATCTGGCGCTGGAGACGGAGGCCGCGACCTGGACCTCGCTGCGGCTGGCCCACGCGTACGAGAGCGGCAGCGGTGAGTCCGAGGAGATGTTCCGCCGGCTGGCCACCGCGGTGTCCAAGTACTGGATCTGCAAGCGCGGCCCGCACCACGCCTACGAGGCGCTGGAGTGCCTGGGCGGCAACGGCTACACCGAGGACTGGCCGCTGGCCCGGCGCTACCGCGAGCAGCCGGTGATGGCGGTGTGGGAGGGCTCCGGCAACGTCATCGCCCTCGACGTGCTGCGGGGCATCGGGCGCACTCCGCAGTCGCTGGACGTCTTCTGGGCCGAGCTGGAGACCACGGCCGGTGCCAGTTCCGTACTGGACGCGCATGTCGGCCGGTTGCGCCGGGAGCTGGCCGAGGACCTGCGCGACCCGCTGGCGGCGCAGACCCGGGCGCGGGCGTCGGTCGAGGGCATGGCGCTGGCCCTGCAGGCCTCGCTGATGCTCCGTCACGCACCGGCCGCGTCGGCCGAGGCGTTCGTGGCCGCCCGGCTCGGGGAGGGACGCGGCAACCAGTACGGCATCCTGCCGCGCGGCACCGACGCCGCGGCGATCGTGGAGCGGCACTTCGGCGCCGACGGCTGAACCCTCGGCCGGGTACGCCGGACGGGCGGACGGACCGGGGAGTGCCGACGAGGTCCCGTCGCACTCCCCCGGGGCCTGCGGCGCCCGCCCGCCGTCGCCGGGCGTGGTCGGCACATCGCGCGTTAGGTTGGCCGCATGGAGTCGAGACCCCGCACCCTGTGGCTGCGCACCGAGCCCCTCCACGCAGTGGTCTACTTCGACGAGGAGTGCCGGGGCATCGGGAGACCGGTCGGTCTCAAGGGCTTCTGGACGGGGTACTTCGCCACTCGTACGGCCCCCATGGGGCGGATCCTTCCCGAGGCCGCCGCCGCGGTCCTGGGGGTCTTCGCACCGGGCATGGTGGCCCGCGCACTGCCCGGCGCGTGGCGTGTCGTCACCCCCGAGAAGCTCACCGACCTGCGTGCCCGGCTGGCCGCCGGTGCGCTGCGCCGGCTGGTCCCGGGCATCGACTCCCTCGCCGGCCGGCTCGTACCGCCGCTCGCCGCGATGGTGGCGGACGCCGCCGCACCGGCCCGCCCGCTGTTCGCCGCCAACCGAGCGCTGTGCGACCGCACCGACCCGGTGGAGAACCTGTGGCAACTCACCACCGCGCTGCGGGAGTTCCGGGGTGAAGCGCACATCGCCGCGCTCGCCGACCACGGTCTCGACGCGCCCGAGGCACTGGTGCTCGCCGCGGCCACGGGGCGGGTCCCGCGCGAGGGCATCCGGCTCGACCGCGGCTGGAGCGAGGCGGAGTGGGCGGACGCCGGGGAACGGCTGCGCTCCCGGGGCCTGATCGACGCGGAGTCGGCCGCCACACCGCGCGGCCGCCGGGAGCGGGAGCTCGTCGAGGACACCACCGACCGGCTGGCCGCCCGCCTGCTGCGCCCGCTCACCGAGAGCGCGGTGGACGAGCTGCTCGCCGACCTGGAGCTGCCGACCCGGCTGGTGCTGGGGGCGGAGCTGCTGCCGTTCCCCAACCCGATCGGACTGCCCCGGCCGGTCTAGGGTTCGGGCACGGGGTCCGGGCGGGTCCGGACCAGCAGGATCACCGAGCACACCGCCGCGAAGGCGCACCAGGTCGACACGAACTCCAGCCGCCACAGCGCCACACAGACGACGGCCCCGGCTGCGGCCGGCGCCCCGAGCGACCTCAGCACCGGGTCACCGGACAGGAGCAGGGCGCCGACCGTGGCCAGGAGATATCCGGTGACGAGCAGTCCGGAACGGGGCAGGTCCAGGGCGTAGCCGAGGGTGTGGCCACGGATCTCGGCGGTCACCGGGCGGGTCGCCAGGCTGTACGCCAGCGGCACACGGCGGTGGCGACGGCGGCCGCGACGGGGATCAGCAGTCGGCGCCGGGCCTGCGGCGGGGCGGCGCACAGCACCCCCAGCGCGACCCACAACGGCAGTACGGGCAGGGCGACGACGGCCCAGGCGAGGGTGGCGGGGCCGGTTGCGCCGCCCGAGCGCCAGATCACGGACTCGATGATCTGGTGGGCGCCGAGCAGCAGCGGCAGCGCCGCCAACGGCAGGTCACGCACCCGCCGCACCCGCGCGACGCACGCCACCCCGATGGCGGCGATGCCCGTGCCGGCGACGAGGTCGGCGGTCGCACTCCAGCACATGGCGTCCCCCATGGACCCGGCGGTACGGAACCGGTCGCTTCCGTGGGCGACGCTACGGCTCCTGGGGCGGTCAGCCGCTGTGACACGTGCGGCACAGTCCGCCGCAGCGGCAGTGGCGGCAGCCGCGCCGGGCGAGCAGCACGGCGAGTGCGGCGAGTGCGGCCACGGCGAGGGTCCGCGCGGCGCGCCGTGCCACCGGTCCGCCCGCCGCGCGCAGCAGATCGATCGGCTCTACCCCGTCCGTCGGCGCGGTGTCCGTCACACTGTCCGACGTGTCGGCGGCGGCACCCGCCGCGGGTGTGGCGGAAGTGGCGGGTCGTGTCGCGGACAGCCGCTGTGCGAGGCAGTCGGCGAAGCGGCCGAGGAGGCCGTCGCTCACATCGCTCATGACGCCGCGGCCGAACTGGGCCGGCCGTCCGGTGACGGTGAGGTCGGTGGTCACGGAGACGGTCGTGGTGCCGTCGTGCTCGGTCAGGGTGCCGGTCACCGTGGCGCTCGCCGTGCCCTGGCCGCGTACTTCGTTGCCCCGGGCGGACAGGACCATGCGGTGGGCCGCGTCGTCCTTCTCCAGGAAGGTCGCCGTGCCCCGGTAGGTCACGGTGATCGGTCCCACCCGCACCTTCACGGAGCCCTTGACGGTGTCGCCGTCGAACTCCTCCACGGTCGCGCCCGGCATGCAGTGCGAGACGCTTTCGATGTCGAGCAGGGTCCGCCAGGCCTCGTCGGCCGGGACGGGCACGGTGAATGAGTTCTGCAGCTGCATGGTCGGCTCCTCACATGAATCACACCGGTCTCACCGGTCGCACCGGTCTCGAAGAAGGCCCGGGACCGTCCCGGTCCGGGGCATGGCGGTGGATCGCCCCGGCCGTGTCCGTGAGCGGGCTGCCCGTGCCGCCCCAGCGCAGGGCCACGATCTCCGCGGCGATGGAGACGGCCACCTCCTCCGGGGTGCGTGCCCCGAGGTCGAGGCCGATGGGGGAACGCAACCGGGTCAGTTCGCCGTCGCCCAGACCCGTCTCGCGGAGCCGGGCCAGGCGGTCCTCGTGCGTCCGGCGGCTGCCCATGACGCCGATGTAGGCGGCCGGGGTGCGCAGTGCCACCTCCAGCAGCGGTACGTCGAACTTGGGGTCGTGGGTGAGTACGCACATCACGGTCCGCCCGTCGGTCTCCGTTTCGCGCAGATACCGGTGCGGCCAGTCGACGACGACCTCGGCGTCGGCGGGGAAGCGCCGGGCGTCGGCGAAGGCGGGGCGGGCGTCGCAGACGGTGACCCGGTAGCCGAGGAACGCGCCGATCCGGGCCACCGCCGCCGCGAAGTCGATCGCGCCGAAGACCAGCATCCGGGGCGGCGGGGCGAACGACTGGAGGAAGACCGCGACGTCGTCCTCGCGCCGCTCGCCGTTCGGCCCGTAGTGCCGCAACCCCGTCGCGCCCTGGGCGAGTTCCCCCCGCGCGTCGGCGGTCACCGCGGCGTCCAGGCCGCTCGCGCCCAGCGATCCCGACACGGTGTCCGGCCGGACCGCGAGAGCGGCCCCGTGCGGTGCGGGTCCGTCGGTCACGGTGGCGGCCACCACCGGGCGGTGTGCGGCGACCGCCGCGGCCACCTCGCCGAAGGTGGGGTCGGCCGCCGCCGTGACCGGGCGCACGAGGAGGGTGATCTCGCCGCCGCAGGTGAGCCCGACGGCGAAGGCGTCCTCGTCGCTGTAGCCGAAGGTCTCCAGCCGGGCCCGGCCGGTCTCCACGACTTCCTTGGCGAGTTCGAAGACCGCTCCCTCGACGCAGCCGCCCGAGACACTGCCCACGACCTCGTCGTCCGGGCCCACGGCCATCGCCGCGCCGGGGCCGCGCGGTGCGCTGCGGCTCACCGCGACGACGGTGGCGAGCCCGAACGGCTCCCCCGCGGCGTACCAGCGGCCGAGCACCGGCAGGATCTCACGCATCGGACGCCACCCCCCGTACCACTGCGGCCAGTTGCTCCAGGGCCGCCAGACTGTGCCCTTCGACGAACGCGTCCACGTGCGGCAGCGCGGCCGCCATGCCCGCCGCGAGCGGTGCGTAACCCGGCTGCGCCTTGCGGGGGTTGGCCCACACCACGCGGTGCGCCAGCCGGTGCAGTCGGCCCATCTGGTCGGCGAGCAGCGCGGGGTCGGCGCGCTCCCAGCCGTCGGAGAGGACGACCACCACCGCTCCCCGGGCGCAGGAGCGCTGCCCCCAGCCGTCGAGGAAGGCGCGGAGCATCTCGCCGAGCCGGATGCCGCCGCTGCGGTCGGGGACGGCGGCGGCGACCGCGGCCAGTGCGGTGTCCGGGTCCCGGTGCGCCATCTCGCGGGTCACCCGGGTCAGCCGGGTGCCGATGGTGAAGACCTCGGTGGGGGTACGGGCCGCCGGGCCGTGCGCCGCGGCGTGCGCGAAGCGCAGCAGGGCGTCCGCGTACGGGTCCATGGAGCCGCTCACGTCCAGCAGCAGCACCACCCGGCGCGGCTTGGTGACGGGGGCGCGGTGTCGCAGCCGAGCGGACCCGTCCGTCGCGTCCGTCGTGTTCGCCCCGGCCGCCGGTCCGGTCACCGTTCACTCCGTCCCGGCCGCGGCCAGCACCGCTCGCCGGGTCAGCACCCGGGCGAGGTGTGCGCGGTACTCGGGTGTCGCGGAGAGATCCGTGGCGGGGCGGGTGCCCTCCGCCGCCGCGTCGGCGGCGGACGCCACCGCGGCCGGGACCGCCTCGGCCCCGGCGAGCGCCGCCTCGGTGGTCCTCGCGCGCAGCGGTGTGGAGCCCATGTTGGTCAGGCCGATGCGGGCCTCGGCGATACGGCCGTCGACGCGCCGTACGAGCGCGGCGACGCCGACGATCGCCCAGCCCTGGGCGACCCGGCTGAACTTCTCGTAGTGGAACCCCCAGCCGTCGGCCCTCGGCACCCGGATCTCCACCAGCACCTCGTCGTCGGCCAGGGCCGTCCGCAGGTAGTCGACGAAGAACTCGCGGGCCGGGACGGTACGCCTGCCGCGCGGCCCCGCGGCCACCATCTCGCCGTCCAGGGCGAGCAGCACCGCCGGGAGGTCGCCGGCCGGGTCGGCGTGGGAGAGCGAGCCGCCGAGCGTGCCGCGGTGGCGTACGGCGGGGTCGGCGACGGTCTCGGTGGCGGCTGCCAGCAGCCCGGCGTGGCGGCGTACCAGGGGGTCGTGGATGACGTCGTGGTGGGTGGTCATGGCTCCGATGACGAGCGACCCGGTGGCGGGGTCCTCGCGGACGCCGCGCAGCTCCGGAATGCGGCCGAGGTCGACGAGGAGTTCGGGGAAGGCGAGGCGCAGGCGGAGGATGGGGATCAGGCTCTGTCCGCCCGCCAGGACCTTGGCGTCCTCGCCGCCGTCGTGCAGGGTGCGTACCGCCTCGTCGATGGTGTCGGGCCGTACGTAGTCGAATGCGGCGGGAATCATGTCCTCGCCCCCTTCGCCCGTGCGTCCGTGACGGCCTGCCAGATGCGCTGCGGGGTGCAGGGCATGGCCACGTCCCGCACGCCGAGCGGCCGCAGCGCGTCCACGACCGCGTTGACGACGGCCGGGGTGGAGGCGATGGTCCCGGCCTCGCCAACGCCCTTGACGCCGAGGGCGTTGGAGGTCGCCGGGGTCTCGGTGCGGTCGGTGACGAAGTCCGGCAGGTCCGGCGCGGCGGGAACGAGGTAGTCGGCCATCGTCCCGGAGACCAGATTGCCCTCGGTGTCGTACACCGCCTCCTCGTACAGCGCCTGTGCGATGCCCTGGGCGAGGCCGCCGTGGATCTGGCCCTGGACGATCATCGGGTTGATCACCTTCCCGATGTCGTCGACGCAGACGTAGCTGCGGATGCGGGCCCGCCCGGTCTCGGTGTCGACCTCGATCGCGCACAGGTGCGTGCCGTGCGGGTACGAGAAGTTGTCCGGGTCGACCAGGTGTCCGGCGTTGATCGTCGGTTCCATCCCGTCGGGCAGGTCGTGGGACGAGAACGTCGCGTACGCCACGTCCTGGATGGTCTTCGTCGCCTCCGGCGATCCCCGCACCGAGAAGGTCCCGGCGGTGAACTCCAGGTCGGCCTCGTTCGCCTCCAGCAGGTGCGCGGCGACCCTGCGGGCCTTGGCCACCACCTTCAGCGCGGCGTGGTGGACGGCCAGTCCGCCGACCACCAGCGACCGCGAGCCGTAGGTGTCCATGCCCTGCGGGACCGCCCTGGTGTCGCCGTGCACGACCTCGATGTCGTCGAACGGCACCCCGAGCACGTCCGCGGCGATCTGGCTCCAGCAGGTGGCGTGGCCCTGTCCGTGCGGGCTGGTCCCGGTGGTGACCTCGACCTTTCCGGTGGGCAGCATGCGGATGGTGGCGGCCTCCCAGCCCCCGGCGGCGTACCGCAGGTCGCGCAGTACGCGGCTGGGCGCGAGGCCGCACATCTCGGTGAAGGTGGAGATGCCGATGCCGAGCCGCACCGGGTCGTGGCGGGCGCGGCGCTCGCGCTGTTCGGCGCGCAGGCCGTCGTAACCGAAGAGGGCGAGTGCCCGGTCGGTGGCCGCTTCGTAGTTGCCGCTGTCGTAGGTGAGTCCGGCGATGGACGTGTACGGGAACTCCTCGTGGCGGATCCAGTTCCGGCGGCGCAACTCGATGGGATCCAGGCCGAGTTCGGCGGCTAGTTCGTCCATGGTCCGCTCGATCGCGAAGGTCGCCTCGGGGCGGCCGGCGCCGCGGTAGGCGTCGGTCGGTGTCTTCGTGGTGAAGACGCCGGTGCACCGGAAGGTGTACGCGTTCATCTTGTAGATCCCCGGGTACATGAACGCGCCGAGCAGCGGAATGCCGGGGGTGATCAGCATCAGGTAGGCGCCCATGTCGGCGAGCAGGTCGACGCTCAGGCCGAGGATCTCGCCGTCCTTCGTCGCGGCGATCTCGATGTCCTGGATCTGGCCGCGGCCGTGGTGGGTGGCCTGGTAGCCCTCGGAGCGGGACTCGGTCCATTTGACGGGTCTGCCGAGCTTCCGGGCGAGGGCGAGCGCGACGGCCTCCTCGCCGTACACCTGGAGTTTGGAGCCGAATCCGCCGCCGACGTCGGGGGCGATCACCCGCAGCCGCTGTTCGGGGATCCCGGTGACCATGGACAGGATGACCCGGGCCACGTGCGGGACCTGGGTGGCGGAGTACAGCGTGTACTCGTTGGACGCGGTGGGCGGGGTGGCGACCACCGCCCGGGGTTCCATGGCGTTGGGGATGAGGCGCTGCTGGGTGTAGCGGCGACGAAGCACGACGTCGGCGCGGGCCTTCTGGGCGGCGTAGTTGCCCGTGTCCAGCGGCCAGGTGTAGCAGCGGTTGGTGCCCTTCCCGGCGTGTACGAGGGGTGCGTCGTCGGCCAGCGCGGCTTCCAGCCCGAGCACCGGTGGCAGGGGTGTGTAGTCGACCTCCACGGCCTCCAGCGCGTCCGCGGCGGCGTACCGGCCGCGGGCGACGACCACGGCCACGGGCTCTCCGGCGTACCGCACCTCGTCGACGGCGACGGCGGGGTGGTCGGGCATGACGATGTCCTCGGTCACCGGCCAGACGCACGGCATGGGGCCCAGCTCGTCGGCCAGGTCACGGCCGGTGAGGGCGGCGATCACCCCGGGGCGTTCCAGCGCCGGCGCCACGTCGATGCGGTCGATCCGGGCGGGGGCCATGGGGCTGCGCAGGATCGCCAGGTACAGCAGGCCGGGCGTGGTGATGTTGTCGGTCCAGGTGGTGCGGCCGGTGACGAGCCGTGCGTCCTCCTTGCGGGTGCGGGAGCGGCCCACCTCGGGGCGTGGTGCGTCGGTGGTGGCCTGGGCGGTCATGTCCGTGCCTCCTGCCCGGCGGTGGCCGGGGCGGGGGCGGGCCGCGTGTCCGGCCGGCCGGTGTCCGCGGACCGGGGTGCGGGGGCCTCGCGGCGACGCTCCTCGGCGGCCGCCGCCAGGACGGCGCGCACGATGTTCTGGTAGCCGGTGCAGCGGCAGAGGTTGCCCTCCAGCCCCCGGCGGATCTCCTCGGGCGTGGGGTCGGGGTTCTCCTTGAGCAGGTCGCGGGCGGCCATGATCATGCCGGGGGTGCAGTAGCCGCACTGCAGCGCGTGCTGTTCGTGGAACGCGGTCTGCAGCGCTGTCCATTCGCCGTCGGTGGCGAGGCCCTGGACGGTGGTCACTTCGCCGCCATCGGCCTGGACGGCCAGTACGGAGCAGCTCTTGACGCTGTCGCCGTCGAGTTCGACGGTGCATGCGCCGCAGTTGCCGGTGTCGCAGCCGACAGGAGTGCCGGTGAGTCCCAGGTGGTCCCTGAGGTAGTGGACCAGCAGCAGCCGGGGCTCGACCTCGTCCTCGTACCGGGTGCCGTCCACGGTCGTCGAAAAGCGGGTCATGGGTGCTCCCGGGGGCTCAGGCCGTGGTGTCGGTCCAGGCGTAGGGCGGGGCCACCGGGCCGCTCGCGGGTCCGGCGCCCACCGTTTCCAGGTCCGCGTCGGCGGCCTTCATCAGCTGTGCGGCCACGTCCTTCATGGCCCGGCTCGCCGCGAGCTCGTCGCCGATGGCGGGTACGTCCACGTCCTGCGGGTTGCAGCGGGCGACCCCGTGTCCGGTGAGCCGTGCGGAGCCGGTGTCCAGCACCGCCTCCGCCCTGGTCGTCCCGTCGTCCTCGGTCAGGCCGAGGCGCAGTCTCCACTCCAGCGTGCGGGTCATCGCGCACCTCCTGCGACCGCGTCCGGTCGCGATGCGCCGCCTCGACGCGGTCCTGCCACCAGGATCCACCCGGCCGGGCGCGTTCGCGCGTTCCGGCTCGTCCTGCGGAGATCACACCGCCGAAATAGGATGCAGGGTGTCCAATTCCACCGAAAGCGGGCGACGGCCGAACGTCGCACCGGGATCCGGCCCGTCGATACCCCGGACGGCCCAGCCGCGGCATGCCCCGGGTTGCGCCGCGCCGACGAGCGCAGTGCGGAGCGGCCCATGAACCGGCGTCGTCCTCCCCGTTCGGCGAGTGCCGAGGAGTTGCTCACCACGCTGCAACAGCTCACCTCCCGGGCGCGCCGCGAGGTGGAGTTGCACCAGGCCCGGGTGGAGCTGGCCGAGGTGCTGCAACGCGAGATGCTCCCGGCGGCGCTGCCCGCCCGGCCCGGACTCCAGACCGCCGCCCGGTACACACCGGCCCGCAGCGGGCTGGACATCGGCGGTGACTGGTACGACGGTTTCGTGCTGCCGGACGGTGCGCTGGCCTTCGCCATCGGGGACGTGCAGGGGCACGACGTCGAGGCCGCCGCGTTCATGGGCCAGATCCGGATCGCCATGCGGGCGATAGCCGCCACCGCCGCGGACCCCGGCGAGGTCGTGGGCCGGACCAACGACCTGCTGGTCTCGGTGGGCTCCGGTCTCTTCGCGACCTGTACGTTCATCCGTCTCGACCCGGTGTCCCGGGAGCTGCAGAGCGCCCGGGCCGGGCATGTCGCGGCGGTGTGGGCCACGGCCGACGGGCGGTCCGGGGTGACCAGCGACGAGGGCGGGCTGCCCCTGGGGATCCAGGCGGGCGAGCACTATCCGGTCACCCGCCGGCGGCTGACCGCCCCCGGCGCGTTCGTCCTGGTCACGGACGGCGTGGTGGAGGGGCCCTCGTTCCCGATCGACCGGGGCCTGGACGCGGTGACCCGGCTGGTGCACGCGAGGGTCGGCGCCGACGCCGGCGAGCTGGCCGACGCGGTACTGCGGGCGGCGGAGCAGACCGGGCACCAGGACGACGCCGCGGTGCTCGTGGTACGGCACGGGACCGTACCCGGCCGGTACTGAAGGTGCGTCACCGGGCCGCCCCGGCCACTGTCGAGGCCGCGGACGGGAGCGTTCCGGCCGCTGCCGGATCCGGGGCCGTCCGGCCCGGGCCGGGTCCGCGGACCCGGCCTAGCGTGTCAAACAGCCGCCACCCGTCCGGGGCGGTGTCTGATGAGATGTGTGATCCGCAGCGAGAGAACCAGACGTGCGGCCGTGGCCGTACTACGTGTCCTGGCCGTCACCGCTGCCTACTACGCGGCCGGAGGGCTCGGCCTCATCCGGGAGGTGTCCGTCCACGGTGCGGTCGTCACACCGCTCTGGCCGCCGACGGGCATCGCGCTGGGGGCCCTGATCTACCTGGGCCTGAGCGCCTGGCCCGGGATCGCGCTGGGCTCCCTGCTCGTCGTCACCACGCTCAGCGGCTCGGTCACGCCCTCCACCTTCGCCGTCGTGGCGGGGAACACCGCGGCCCCGGTCTGTTCGTACCTGATACTCCGCAGAGCGGGCTTCCGCAAGGAGCTGGACCGGTTGCGCGACGGGGTCATGCTGGTCTTCCTGGGCGCGCTGGCCGGGATGGTCATCAGCGCCACCGTGGGCGCGGGCATGCTGGTGCTGGACGGGAAGCTGCCCCCGAGCGGGTTCTGGCCGGTCTGGGCGGCATGGTGGTCGGGGGACGCGATGGGGGTGCTCGTGGTCACTCCCATGCTGCTCGTGCTGCGCAGACTGCGGATGCCCCGGACCACCGACCGGTGGATCGAGGCGAGCGCGCTGCTGGTCGTCTCGGTCGTGGTCTCGCTGGTGGCGACCCGGAGTTCACTGGCGATGATCTATCTGGTGTTCCCGCTGCTCATCTGGGCCGCCCTGCGCTTCCAGCTGGCGGGGAGCGCGCCCTGCGCGCTGCTGGTGTCGGTGCTGGCGGCGATCGCGGGAACGGAGGGGGTGGGTCCGTTCGAGGGCCAGACGATCCTGCATGTGATGGTCAACCTCGCCGTGCTCAACGGGTGTGTGGCGCTGACCGCGCTGTTGCTCGCGGCGGTCGTGACCGAACAGAGCAACATCCGGCACCGGATCGAGCGCGCCTGCGAGGAATTGGCCGAAGTGGTCGACCATCTGGCGCCGGGGAGGGCGGAGGCCGCCTGGCCGTCCCGGCCCGACGACGAACTCGACAGCCGCTGAGCACCACGCGTCGCTCCGGCACCACCGATGGCCCCGCCTCCACACCGAAACAATCCGGCCATCGGCCGTCACCACATGCGCACTCGCTCGTTTGTTGGCCGGGGAAGGTCTCCCGACAGCACACCGCTGCGGACGAACCTGGTGGACACGCCGGACAGTTGACCGGCGTACATGTCCGCACACAACCCGATTCAGGTGCATTCCAAATGCCAACACTTACTCACAGACCCAGCGATCCGGCGCGGAACGGGACGAGATCCGAGTCAGTGCGCATGTCTGAACTTCACGAGAACTCCAGCGAAATGGCACGTCTGTGGATATCGTGCACCGAGCGAGGGCGCATCCGTCAGTCCATGAGATCGGCGGATGCGCCCCGTTTGTGACGATGCAACTGTGACTGGGGGGTTCATGGGGCATGTCGAGCTACCCGATTCGGACAGAACAGGACCCGTGGGACTGGTGGGGGCACCACGTCCGCGCACCGTCTCGAATCGGCCTCGCAGCAACGGACTCGACGAATTGTGGCAGGCGCCGGCCGCACCGCGTGAGCGTTCCGGGCCGGCCGCCGCGAAGATCAGGGCGACCGGGTGCATACCCGTGGTCGCCGGTGTGGAGCTCCTCGGCCTCGGAGTTCCGGCCCTGCTCGTACTGCGCGCGGGCGGACAGTCCCGGGCCGTGCTGGCCGCGGCCGCGGCCGCACTGGCGTGGTCCGCGCTGCGGGCCGTGCGCGGCCGGTACGCGCAGCGGCCGCCGGGCGGACCGTCGGGGGTGCTGAGCACGGCCGGCGACTGGCTGCTGTTCCTGGGCGTGCTCGCCGTGCTGCACACCGCGACCGGCGGTGCGCTCGACCCCACGACGGCGGTCGTGGCACTGCTGCCCGGACTGTCGGCGGGAATCGGGGCGCAGGCCCTGCGGCGGCTGCCGTGGCCGGGACGCCGCCCGCGGGCGGTCCGGCGGGTGCTGGTGGTGGGCGAGGCTCCGGGCGTGGACCGCGCCGTCCGGCTGCTCGCGGCCCGCGCGGATCATCCGTACTCGGTCGTGGCCGCGGTCCCGGTGGGTACCGCGCCGCTGGAGTGCGGGGTGCCGGTGCCGGGCCGGCTGGCACCGGCACCGGCCGACGACGATGTGTCGACCGTGCTGGGCGGGGCCTTCGCCCAGGACGCGGACCTGGCACTGGTGGTCCCCGGGCCCCAGCTCTCCGAAGAACGGCTGTGCCGGCTCTCCTGGGGACTGCACGACGGCGGGCTCGCGCTGTCCGTTCTCCCGGGCCTCTCCGGCATCGCGGCCGGCCGGGTGCGGGCCACCGCCGCGGCCGGGCTCACCCTGCTGCACATCGCGCCGCCGCTGCGCCGGGGGCCGCAACCGGCCCTGAAGGCCGTCGTGGACCGGGTCGGCGCCGCTCTGGGCCTGCTGGTCCTGACCCCCCTGCTGGTGCTGATCGGGGCGGCGGTACGGTTCGGTTCCGACGGGCCGGTGTTCCACCGCCAGGTCCGGCAGGGGCAGCACAACCGGCCATTCACGATGTGGAAGTTCCGCACCATGGTGGCCGACGCCGAGGCCCGCAAGGACCGGCTCCGCACCGCGAACGAGATCGACGGCCCGATGTTCAAGATGCGCCGCGATCCCCGGGTGACCGGAATCGGCCGCCTGCTGCGCCGGACGTCCCTCGACGAGCTCCCACAACTTCTCAATGTGCTCCGCGGCGACATGTCCCTCGTCGGACCGCGCCCGCCGTTGCCGGAGGAGGTGTCCCGCTACGACGAACGCGAGTTCCGGCGGCTGTCGGTGAAGCCCGGACTGACCGGCCTGTGGCAGGTCAGCGGCCGCTCGGACCTGTCCTGGCAGGAGACCGTCTCGCTCGATCTGTGGTACGTCGACAACTGGTCGATGGCCACGGACATGGGACTCATGGCCCGTACGCTGCGCGCCGTCACCGACGGCCGCGGGGCCTACTGAGAGCGGCGGCCGTCCATGCGAGTGGCGCGAAGTCCCTCACGCATCACCGGCGTCGGGCCGGAATCAGATCTGCGCGGGCTGCCGGTCCAGCCACCATGCGTAGGTCTGGGCGATGCCGTCACGCAGGGCGATCCGCGGTGCGAAACCCAGCGAGGCGAGCCGGGAGATGTCGAGCAGTTTGCGCGGGGTGCCGTCGGGCTTCGTCGTGTCCCATTCGACAGCACCCTGATATTCCGTCACATCCTGTACTGTGGCGGCCAGTTCGCGGATCGTCAGATCGTCTCCGCAGCCGATGTTGACCGGCTCGTCGCCGTCGTACCGCTCCAGCAGCAGAAGGCATGCGGCGGCCAGGTCGTCCACGTGCAGGAACTCCCGGCGGGGACTGCCGGAGCCCCAGAGCGTGACCGTGGACGAACCGTCCCGGCGCGCCTCGTGGAAGCGCCGGATCAGCGCGGGCAGCACATGCGAGGACTCCAGGTCGAAGTTGTCGCCCGGACCGTAGAGGTTGGTGGGCATGGCGCTGATGTACGAGGCGCCGTACTGCCGGCGGTAGGAGCGGGTCTGCACGATTCCGGCGATCTTGGCCAGCGCGTACGCCTCGTTGGTCGGCTCCAACGGGCCGGTGAGCAGAGCGCTTTCGGGGATCGGCTGCGGGGCGTGCCTGGGGTAGATGCAGGACGAGCCGAGGAAGAGCAGCCGCTCGACCCCGGCCGCGTGCGCCCCGGCGACGACGCTCAGCTGGATGCGCAGATTGTCCTCGATGAACTGCACCGGATACGTGTGGTTGGCCATGATCCCGCCGACCTTGGCGGCGGCCAGCACCACCGCGTCCGGACGGGCCTCGCGGAGAAACGCCTCGGTCCGGACGGCGTCGCGCAGATCGAGCCGGTCGCGGTCGCGGGTGACCACCTCGTGCCCCTCGGTGGTGAGGCGGCGCACCACCGCCGAACCGACCAGGCCGCGGTGGCCCGCGACGAACACACGGGCACCGGATCGTAGGAGGGAACGGACGGATTCCTGCGCAGGGCCGGGGAGATCAGTCGTCATGGCCCGGATTCTGCCAGCACCCGCGGCCTGCGGTGATGTTTTGCCGCAGAACGCTCAATCCCGGTATTTCGACGGGAAATATTCGGTGCGGAACAACAGCCGCTGAGGCGACCAGAGAAGGGGGAGTCGTGGCGAAGACCGCGCTCATCACCGGTGTGACCGGACAGGACGGCTCGTACCTGTCCGAGCTGCTGCTCGACAAGGGGTACACGGTCCATGGCCTGATACGCCGCTCGTCGAGCTTCAACACCGAACGCATAGACCACATCTACCAGGGACCGGAGGAGGAGAACCGCTCGTTCGTCCTGCACCACGCCGATCTCGCCGACGGTGTCGCGCTGGTGAATCTGCTGCGTGACATCCGGCCGGACGAGGTCTACAACCTGGGTGCGCAGTCGCACGTCCGCGTCTCGTTCGACGCACCGCTGTACACGGGTGACATCACCGGACTCGGCACCATCCGGCTGCTGGAGGCGGTCCGCGCGAGCGGCATCGACACCCGTGTCTACCAGGCGTCGTCGTCCGAGATGTTCGGCGCCACCCCGCCGCCGCAGAACGAGGCCACCCCGTTCCATCCGCGGAGCCCGTACAGCGTCGCCAAGGTCTACTCGTACTGGTCCACGGTCAACTACCGTGAGGCGTACGGCATGTTCGCGGTCAACGGGATCCTGTTCAACCACGAGTCCCCGCGCCGCGGCGAGACCTTCGTGACCCGGAAGATCACTCGCGGGGTGGCCAGGATCAAGGCGGGCCTGCAGACCCGTCTCCACCTGGGCAACCTCGATGCCGTACGCGACTGGGGGTACGCCCCCGAGTACGTCGAGGCGATGTGGCGGATGCTCCAGTGCGACGTCCCGGACGACTATGTGGTGGCCACCGGCGAGGGTGTCAGTGTGCGGCAGTTCCTGGAGTACGCCTTCGCACACGCGGGTCTGGACTGGCGCGAGCACGTCCGGTACGACGCCAAGTACGAAAGACCCAGCGAGGTCGACGCCCTGATCGGGGACGCCACCAAGGCCGAGGAACAGCTCGGCTGGAAACCGGTCGTGCGGTCGCGGGAGCTCGCCAGGATCATGGTCGAGGCGGACATCCGCCAGCTGTCCGACCAACTCGCCGGAGCCGCCGTGCGGGTGGACCGATGAGACCGCCCGGCACCGGTACAACAGCCACCGCGGCGGTCCGGCCGCGGCCCGTTCACACCTTCGGAGCTGAATGATGTACGCAACCACGGGCCGCGGACGCGCCGGCCGCGGCCGGGTACGTGCCGCCGCCGGCGCGCTCTGCCTGCTCGCCGGAGCACTGTCCGCAGCCGCCGCGTCCGGGGGCTCCCCGGCCGCGGCCCTGACCCCGCCGGTCTCCCTGACCGCGGACGACCTCACCACCTGGCAGACCAACGGCATCGTGTGGTCGATGGCCGCGTCGGACGCCGGTGTCGTCTACACCGGCGGCACCTTCTCCACCGTCCGGCCGCCGGACGCGGCACCCGGCACCTCGGAGCGGCCCGGGGTGAACTTCGCCGCCTTCGACGCCGCGACCGGTGCGCCGACCGGTTGCAGCCTGTCGTTCACACTCTCGTCCGGCACGGCGACCGTACGGGCGCTGGCACTCTCGCCGGACCAGAAGACCCTTTACGTCGGCGGGCAGTTCGGGTCGGTGAGTGGTGTCGGGGTGAGCAACATCGCCGCGATCGACACCGCGAGCTGCACCCCGCGCAAGGACTTCAAGGTCTCCGTCTCGGCGACGGTGCGGGCCCTCGCCGTGACCGCCGACACCGTGTATCTGGGCGGTGACTTCAACACGGTGGCCGGGCAGACCAGGAACAAGTTCGCCGCGGTCACCACGGGTGCCGCGCTGAAGCCGTGGAAGGCGAACGCGGACGAGATCGGCCGGGCCGTCGAGCTGACGCCCGACCGCAAGCACGTACTGCTCGGCGGCAACTTCTTCAAGGTGAACGGCACCACGTCGCACGCGCTGGCGGTGGTGGACGCCACGACCGGGGCGGTGACCAAGAGCTATCCGGCCGGGTTCATTCCCAACACCTCCACGGTGCAGGACCTGACCACCGACGCCACCGGTTTCTACACCGCCAACGAGGGCACCGGAGGGGGCGTCTTCGACGGCCGGATCGCACTGGACCTGAGCGACTTCGAGCAGCGCTGGCGGGACACCTGCCTCGGCGCCACCCAGGCCGTCCTGGTGCACGACGGCGTGCTGTACAGCGGGAGCCACGCCCATGACTGCGCCACCATGGGCGAGTTCCCCAACCAGCCGCGCAAGCATCTGCTGGCCCAGTCCGTGGACGACCCGAAGCTGCTGCCCTGGTTCCCGGACACCAACGACGGGATCGGGGAGCCGGTCGGGCCCCGGGTGATGGCGCAGACCGACAAGGGCGGCCATCACTACCTGTGGGTCGGCGGCGAGTTCACCACCGTCAACGGCTCCGCCCAGCAGGGCCTGACCAGGTTCGCCGACGGCCCCGACACCGGGGCCCCGTGGGTGCCCAACGTCACCCTGTCCACGCTCACCCCGGGGAAGGTGGTGGTCGACTGGCAGACCAGCTTCGACACCGACGACGGGGAACTCACCTACCGGATCTACAAGGACGGCGCGAGCACCCCGGTGCACACCACGACCGGCTACTCGCTGTTCTGGGACCGGCCGCAGCTGAGCTGGACCGACACGGACGTGGCGCCTGGCGAGACCCACTCGTACCGGATCAGTGCGAGCGACGGCACCAACACCAGTGCCAAGTCGACCGCGGTGTCCGCCACCGTGGCGTCGGCGGCGCAGAAGTACCCCGCCAAGGTGCTCGCGGACGGCGCTTCGCTCTACTGGCGTTACGACGAGGCCGCCTCGACCCTCGCCGGCGACAGCAGCGGCGGGCGGGACAACGGATTCGTGCGCAACTCCCCCACCCGGCGGGTGACCCCGGCCGCGGTCGCGGGCCCCTCGACCGCGATCGGCCTCAACGGTTCGACGCAGTACGTGTACAGCAACAAGCGCCATCCGCAGCCGGCCAGGTTCTCGGTGGAGACCTGGATCAGGACGACGAGCACCAAGGGCGGGAAGATCGTCGGCTTCGGCAGTCTGACCATGCAGAACAGCACCCAGTACGACAAGCATGTGTACATGCGTGACAACGGCCGGCTGGTCTTCGGGGTGAAGAGCGGCAGCGCCCGGACCGTCACCACACCCGCCGCGTACAACAACGGCGCCTGGCACCACGTCGTCGCCACCCAGGGCCCCGGTGGCATGGCGCTGTACGTCGACGGGCAGCTCCGCGCCTCCAACGCCCTGTACACCGGCAACGAGAAGTACGACGGCTACTGGCGGGTGGGCGGGGACAACCTGAACGGCTGGCCGAGCAGGCCGACGAGCGACTTCTTCGCCGGGCAGATCGACGAGACCGCCGTCTACCCGGCCGCGCTGAGCGGCTCGCAGATCAGTGCCCACTACGCGCTGAGGACAGCCGGATGAGGCATCCGTTCCGGGTCGGTGCCGCCGTCGTCGTACTGACGGCGGCGCTGGCCGCCTGCGGCTCGTCCGCCGAGGGGCGGGGCGGCGCCGACGGCGCCGGACCGGCGGCCGCGCGGGCCCCGATCGCCGCCCCGTCGGCCGGGCCCGGCACCACCGCCGCCGACGGCCCCCCGGCGCCGCGCACGAGTGAGCCGCCGAAGCTTCCCAGCGACGAACTCACCCCGGCCACCGGCTCGTTCAGCAGGAAGCAGAAGGAGTATCTGGTCGACCGGGTACCCAGAGGCATGGACCCGGCGGCCGTGCTCCAGACCGGTCAGGAGACCTGCGACAGGCTGCGGTTCCTGGTGAAGGCCGACCGCGACGTCGCGGTCGGTGCGATCGTGACGGGTGAGATCGCCGACGCGAAGCCCGCCGTCGAGCACCTCTGCACCCAGCACCGGAACCTGCTGCGGGAGGCCGACCGGGGATACCCGGACGGCACGTACAGGAACGATCAGATCCGGCCGGGCCGCTACCGCGATGTCTCCCCCACCGGAAGCTGCACCTGGCAGATCACCGGGGCGGACGGCAGAACCCTGGACTCCGGCTCCGCCGCCGGGAAACGGACCTCGATCACCGTGCCCCGGCAGGCCCGTGTCTTCACCTCCACAGGCTGTTACGCCTGGCTGCCCGAAGGGGACCTCGGATGAGCAGGCTGCCGATAGCCGTGGCGATCCCCACGAAGAACGAGGGGCTCAACATCGCCGAGGCGGTGACATCGGTACTCGGCCATTTCGAGGCGGTCGTCGTCGTCGATTCGCACAGCACGGACGAGACGGTGAAGATCGCCGAGGAGTGCGGGGCCGAGGTGATCACGTACACCTGGGACGGGGGTCATCCGCGCAAGAAGCAGTGGTGTCTGGACCATGTCCGCACCGACCTGGACTGGATCCTGCTGCTCGACGGCGACGAACGGATCGGTCCCGGGCTGCTCGCCGAACTGCGGCAGATCTTCGCCGACCCGGCAGCACCGAAGCCCGCGGCGTACGACATCCCGCTCGGCTACTGGTTCTCCGGGAAGCGGCTGCGACACGGCTACACCATCCGCAAGCGCTCGCTGACCGACCGCACCCGCTGCCGGTATCCGGAGGTGGGCGATCTGGACGCGCCGGGCATCGGTGAGGTCGAGGGCCACTACCAGCCGGTCGCCGACTCGGTCGGTTCGCTCCGCAATCCGATCGAGCACCAGGATCTCGACCCGGTCACCGCCTGGTTCGAGCGGCACAACCGCTACTCGGACTGGGAGGCATGGCTGGAGCACCATCCCGAGGTCAAGGAACAGGTGCGCAGGGTGAAGTCGCGCCAGGGGCAGCTGTTCCACAAGGCGCCGTTCAAGCCACTGGTGTCGTTCGCGTACATGTATCTGTACCGGCGGGGGTTCCTCGACGGGCGGGCGGGGTTCGACTTCGCGCTGGCGATGAGCTTCTACCGCTGGCAGATCGCCCTCAAGTCCCGTGAGGGAAAGACCGTTTGACCCGATCGCCGCTCCGGCGGGCCACGTCCTCGTAGGTCCGCCGGAGCGTCGCGGTCACGGCCTCGATGGTGAAGTCCTCGTTCACGAGGTTCCAGGCCGCCTTGCCCGTACGGGTGTTGGTCTCCGGTTCTAGGAGTTCCAGGATGGCGGTGGCGACCTTGAGGGCGTTCTTCCCGTCCTCGCCGACCCGGCTGTCGATCACCCGGCCCGCGCCCGCGCGCGCCACGTCTGGGCCGAGTCCGCAGGTGCGGGTGATGACCACGGGGGTGCCGACCGACATCGCTTCGAGGACGGACACACCGAGGGGTTCCTCGATCGACGGCAGCACGTACACATCGGCGCACCGGGCCGCCGCCAGGACCTCCTCGTGACCGAGCGGCCCCACATGGTCGAGCGATGCCGTCACCCCCAGAGCACGGGCGAGTCCGAGGGTGGCGGGGAGCGCGCCGGTGTCGGGGCCGGCCAGCACGAAGCGGGCGTCCGGGTGGCGCGCCAGGACCGCGGGCATCGCCGCGACGAAGTCCTCCGGGCGCTTGCGCTCCTGGATCCGGGCGAGGAAGAGGACCGTCGGCGGCCGTCCCGGCTCGCGGGCGGGCTTGATCTCCTGCGGGCGCACCCCGTTGACCAGCCGTACGGCCCGGACCGGCGGGACCGGTGCGGCGACGGCGTTCACATCGAGGCGTTCCGTCTCGGTGAGGTGCAGCAGGGCGTCGGCCCGGCGCAGCACCCTGCGCACCCCGAGCAGATCGGTGAGCCGGGCGACGCGGTTCTCGGTGGGGTCCACCATGCCGTGCGTCTGGACGACCAGGGGGGTGCGGGAGGCCAGGGCAAGCAGCGCCGCGGGCAGCGTCACCAGGTCGCGCATCAGATGAACATGGACGATGTCGGCGCCGCGCATCATGCGCAGTGCGGTGAGCAGGAGCGCTCCGGAGGTGATGCCGCTGACCTCGAAGGCGGGGAGCAGATGGCGGGCCGGGAAGAGATGGGCCGGCACTCCCTCGATCTCGCGCGGGAGGGGGCCCACGAAACCGTCTCCGAGTGCCATGATCCTGGCGTCGTCACCGGCGGCCCGCTGGACCTTCGACAGGTTGAGCGCCACCCTGGTCGGACCGCCGAACGCGTGGTCCGGGGTGTGCAGTGTGACGATGTGCAGGATCTTCACCAGGGTTCCCCTCGACCGCGGCCGACGCTTTACAGACTAGTCATCCAAACCCCCCAAGTGGGTTGATTCGTTAGAGTGTTCACAGGTCCACGGAAACGGGGAGCACATGACGTCCGTGCACGAGGCGGCGCCGTCCGCACCCGTACCGGAGCACGGCCTGCGGGAGCCGGGCCACGCGCAGGCGGAGCCCAGGTCGTGGACCATGCTCTCGCGCGCGCTGGCCGTGCCCCTCATTCTGGCCCTGGTCTGCTTCCTGCCCGCGGTGATCGCCGCGCAGCCGGGTACCGGGGTCCGTGACACCGCTTACTGGCTCCAGCTCGTGCTGACCTGTTACGCGGGGATCCGGCTCGCGACGATGATTCTCTCCACCCGGCGGCGTCTGCTGCAGGGTGTCTTCTGGATGTTCGTGTACATCGCGATGGGCGTGGCGCCGTTCGCCCAGGCCGTCATCGGGCAGACGCCCACCCCGATGGTCGGGCCGCGGTCGGATCTGGTGACGGCCGTCGCGCTGATCCTGGTGGGCTGTGCCGCGTTCGACCTGGGGGCCCTGCTGGCGTCCCGGCGGCCGCTGCGGCGGCGGGTCGCCGTGCGCTCCGGGAGGCGCCCGGCCGTGGCGCACCGGGGGCGGCTCGGGCTGCTGGTGCTGCTGGCCTTCGCGGCGAGCGGCTACTACGTCCTGAAGGTCGGCGGGCCCGCGGTCTTCTTCACCAGCCGTCAGGAGATCAGTGCCTCGGTCGCGGGGAGCGGGGTGGGGTCGGACGGGTCCAATGTGGGATCGGCGTTCCTCAAGGGCTTCGGCACGGTGCCCGCGCTGCTCGCGCTGCTCTTCTTCACCCGCCGGCTGGTGACCTCGCGCGCGGCCCGGCGCTCCCCGTCGGCGGTGCTGGTCTGGGCCGGACTTCTCGTCCTCAATGTGATCGTCAACAACCCTGTCTCCAATGCCCGTTACTGGTTCCTGACAGTGCTGGTCTCGTTGCTGTTCACCGCGTTCCCGAGCAGTGCGGCGATGTACCGCTCGGTGCTGGCCATGGGGGTGGTCGGGGCGCTGGTGCTGTTCCCGTACGCGGACCGGTTCCGGTACGACAGCGCGGGGTACCGGCCGGTGGACTCCTCGTCGGTGTTCGAGCCGCTGGCCACCAAGGACTACGACCAGACGGTGATGTTCGCCAACACCATCACCTGGGTCGACACCCGCGGCCACGCCTACGGGCGTCAACTGGCGGGCACCGCCCTCTTCTTCGTGCCCCGGTCGGTGTGGAGCGGCAAGCCGGAGGACACGGGAGTGCGCGTCGGTCAGTGGATGGGGATGAACATGACCAACCTGTCATCGCCGTTGTGGACCGAGCTCTGGGTCGACTTCGGTGCGCCGGGCATGGTCGGTGGCCTCGCACTGATCGGGTACGCCGCCGCCCGTACCGACCGGCGGTACGCGCGGGCGGTCTCCAGGGACGGTCCGGGCCCCGGCAGCGTCCTGGCCGTCACCGCACCGCTGGTCGCCGGGTACACCTTCATTCTGCTGCGCGGGCCGCTGTTGCAGTCCGCCGGCAAGCTTGCCGTCGCGGCGCTCTGCCTGCTGCTGGTCACGAGCTTCCGTCGGGACGTGCGGCGCCCGCGCTGACGGGCGCCCGCGCCACGCCGGTACGGACCCCGAGCCGGGCCACCCTGGTCCAGGTGGCGACGGCCTTGCACCCGGATCCCAGGCACAGGCCCCAGGCGGCGCCCGGGACTCCGGCCAGCGCGTAGCCGCCGGCCAGGAAGGCGACTGCGGCGAGCGAGAAGACCACCTGGATGGCCAGCGTGGTGCGCGGGTCGAGCATCCGCAGGGCCAGCAGCCCGCAGGTGCCGACGGCCATCGCCGCGTACTGGCTGCCGGTCGCCGGGAGCAGAGCTGCGGCCGTGGGCCAGGTGTCGCCCAGCAGCCGGCGTCCGACCGGGTCGGGCAGCAGGGACAGTACGGTGGCCCAGGCGGCGGCGACGGCCGCCAGGACGGCCGCGAGGACGGCGGCGGCCCGTACCCTGCGCCGTTCGCCGGCGAGCCTGCCCAGCAGCGGTGGGCCGAAGCCGGTCGCCGAGGTGAACAGCACGTTCAACGGCCCGAAGAGGGTGGTCGCGCCGCGCAGTGCGCCGACCACCAGCGGGTTGCCGACCGTGCCCAGTCCGAGGACGGAGAGCTGGCCGGTGGCGTTGCCCACCGCGAACTCCACCACGAAGCGCCGCCCGAGATGGCCGCGCCGAAGCAGGACCTTCAGCCGCAGTGGTGTCCCGGCCGCCCTCCGGTGCAGCAGGGCCGCCGAGAGCAGCAGGGCCGGCAGCGCGGCGAGCCCCCACACCAGGACGAGCCGGGCCGCCGGGGCGCCGTGCGGCTGGAGGGCCAGCGCGCCCAGCACACCGGCCAGTCGGAGCACGTCGCCCGCCAGCGCCAGATTCGGCAGCTGCAGGGTCGAGAAGGCGTAACGCATGGTGTCCTGGCCCAGCACCACCGGCAGGACGAGTCCCAGCGCCATCAGGGCCTGCGCGGTGGCGCCCGGCAGCAGCAGGCAGACCCCGGACAGCAGCGCGCCGAGCGCCGCCGACGCGAGCAGCGTGAAGACCACCGCCGAACGGCAGGCACCACGCACCTCCTCGCCCTCGCCGCGCCGCAGCACGAGCGGCTGCCCCGTGTAGGCGCCGGACACCCCCAGCAGCACCGTGAAGACGAGGTAGACCGCCGAGAAGCGGGCGAAGTCGGCCACGGTAGAGAGCCGGGCGGCCGTCACCAGCACCAGGATGTTGGTGAGCGCGGCCACCCCCTGGTCCGCGACCGAGCAGAGGATCGCGGTGCGTGCCCTCATCTGTGTCCGGCGGTGGAGTCGAAGGCGCGCAGCCCCAGCGTCTCGGTGGGGTCACCGGTCTGTTCCGGCCCGCTGCCCGTCTCGTCGCGGCCCGGCCGGCCGCCGCCCGGGCGGCGCTTGGCGGCCTTCCTGCGGGCCCGGCGCTCGTGGCGGCTCAGGCCGGGGTGCAGCAGGGCGCCGAGCACGGAGCCGCCCGCCGCGCCGATGATCTCCCGGATCCGCTCCAGGTCGCTGCGGTGCACCTCGCGCGGGTCGCAGACCACCACGACGCCCTCGACCCGGTCGATCAGCGCGACGGCGTCGGCGTACGACAGCACGGGCGGAGCCAGCACGATGACGACGGCACCGGGCCGGTCGCCCTCGGCGACGATCCGGCCGACGGGTGCCGACGTCAGGGCGCGCGGCACGTTGTCCGTGCGCCGGCCCGCTATCAGGGTGAAGGCGCCCGAACCGGGCACGTCCACATTCATCTGGCTGTCCGAGGGCCAGGCTCGCCGGCCTCGGGTCGCCCAGCGCGGCCGGGAACCCTGCGCCGCCGGACCCAGGTCCCTGGCCAGGGCGGGGGTACGCAGATCGGCCTCGACCAGGATCACGTCGCGGCCCATCTCGGCGAAGGCCGCGGCCAGGTTGGCAGCGGCGGCGGCCGCCGCGGCGCCGTCCCCGCGCGGGGCGGTGACCAGGAGCCTGCGGCGCTCGGCGAACGACGGATCGTAGGCGAGCCGGAAGGCCACCGCGCGGTACTCCTCGGCGAGCCTGCTCCCGCTCCGTCCGATGGCCAGCAGCGAGCCGCCGTACCCACGCTCCCTGGGCAGGGTGCCCAGCAGCGGCGCGCCGAGCGAGCGGACCAGCTCCCGGGTCGAGCGCACGGCCGGGTCGAAGACCAGACGCACCCAGGACAGCAGCAGTCCCAGTGCGAGACCGACGACGCCGCCGAGCCCCAGCAGCAGTGACAGTCCGGCCCCGGTGGGCTTGCTCGGGGCGGCGGGCCTCTTCGTCAGGTATCCGGGGGTGGTGTCCAGCGCGCGCAACTCGGAGATCTTCCGGTTGAGTTCGGAGATCGCGACCACGAGGTTGGCCCGTGCGCTGGTCACGTCGTTGCCGCCGCCGGTCTGCGCCGCGAGTTGGTCGCGCTGTTCGGTGAGCGGGCTGAGCTGGGCGCGGTAGCCGTCCACCATGTTGGCGATGCTGTTCTCGGTGCGCTGGCGGCGAATCTCCAGATAGGCGTCGGCGAGCGCCTGGGCCCGTGCCTTCGCCAGTGCGGGGGTGCGGCCGGTGTAGGAGAAGCGGAGCACGAGGGTGTTGGGCGGGTTGGTGACCTGAAGGCCGGAGAGCAGCGGCCCGACCGCCACCCGGTCGCCCCTTCCGGCCAGGGTGGTGACGGCCAGGGTGCCCACGGTGTCGCTGACGGCGGTCTGCCGTTCGGAGCCGATGTTGATGCCCTTGTCGGCGGAGGCACCGGCGGCGAAGGGGTCCGAGGCGGCGGAGCGTACGACGACCTCGCCCGTCGATGTGTAGTTCTCCTCGCCGCTCAGCGCGAGCCAGCCGCCGCCGATGAGCCCGGCGACCACGCCGGAGGCGAGCAGGGCCCGGTAGCGCAGGAGCTGACGGAACTGGTCTCTCAGCAGCGCGGGTTCGTCCTGGTCCTCCAGGGTGCGGATCGGCTGGTTCATCGACGTGGTCTCCCTTTGGCGTCCGCGAGGACCTCGGTGAGCAGGGCGTCGAAGCGGGCCAGGCCCGCCTCACGGCTCAGGTGACGTGCGACGTACTGCGGCCCCCTGGCGCCGAGCGCGTTCGCTCCCGCCGGTGCTTCGACGAGCTTCCGTACGGCGGAGAGCAGCGCCGCGGGGTCCTCCGGGGCGACGAGGAGCCCGGCGCCGGACCGCTGGACCTCCTGTGCGGTGCCTCCCCCGTCGGCTACCGAGGCCACCACGGGCCGGCCCGAGACGAAGTAGGAGGTGAGTTTGGACGGGACGCTCATGTCGAGCACGGAGGCCTTCTGTGTCACCGCGAGCACGTCGGCGGCGGCGAGGACGTCCGTGAACTCGCCAGCGTCGGCCGGGGGCAGGATGTCGAGGTTGCGCAGTCCCGCGGCGCGCGCCAGCAGCGCCTCGCGCTGATTGCCGTCCCCCATGAGCACCACGCGTATCTCGGGCGCCAGCCGGGCCGCGTCGACGAGGACCTCCAGGCCCTGTTTGAGCCCCATGTTCCCGGAGTGCAGGACCACCGGTGTGCCCTCGTCCCAGCCGAGCCGTGCCCGGGTGACGGCCCGGTCGGTGGAAGGGGCCCGCACATGCGACCAGTTGGGCACCGTACGGATGCGGCCCGGGTCCACTCCGTAGGCGGTGACGCGGGGCACGAAGGTCTCGTGGATGACGCCGACGAGGGCCGCGGAGCGCAGCGCGTACCGTTCGGCGGCGGAGGCGACGGCCGCGGCACGGTCCCCGCCCCGGATGCCGCTCTGCGCGGCGGCGGCGCCCATCAGGTCCTGCACGACGGGTATGTACGGGACCTTGTGCCGGCCGGCCAGCCGGGCACCGATGACGCCCCCGGCGAGACTGGGAATCTGGGAGACCACCGCGTCCGGCGGCCGGGCGGCGGGCGGCGACAGCAGACCATGAACCAACACCGTAGCCTCGAACGCCGCTCTGCGCAGGGCGGTCTGACGGGACGGCACATAGTGTCTTCGCCGGTGCACGGTGACCCCGGCCCGCTTCTCGGCCACCCGCCACACCCCCCGGTACTCCGCGTCGGTCCGCCAGGACGGGTAGTGCGGCATCCCGGTCAGCACGTGGGTCTCCGCGCCGGCCTCCGCCCAGTGCTCGGCGAGCTGCGCGGCGTACGGGCCGATGCCCGTCAGCTCGGGTGCGTAGTTCGTCGAGACGACCAGCAGGGTACGTCCCTCGAACAGCTTGTGACGATCGGCATCGGACATGGACGCCCGCCTTCCCCCCGGAACATTCCGTGTTCCCCCGGGTTCCTCCCCGGAGAACAGCCCCAAAAGCGAGCTTATCCGTTCACGTGATGCGCAAGTGGTCTTCACAGTAAGGTCGTTGCTCCATCAACACCGATACCGATATCCCACCGCACCGGATGCCATGTCCGGAAAACTGCTGCGGGACACGGACATCACGTTCACCGTGGGGGGAGAGAACGGATGGTGCACAGGGTCGGCTACGCGCCGGGGGTCTACGACCTCTTCCATGTGGGACACCTCAACATCCTGCGGCACGCCCGCAGTCAGTGCGACTACCTCGTCGCCGGAGTCGTCTCGGACGAGATGGCCGCGCTCGCCAAGGGCCATCGGCCGGTGATTCCGCTGCCTGAGCGTCTGGAGATCGTACGCAGCGTGCGGTACGTGGACGCGGCCTTCGTCGAGACGGTGCCCGACAAGGTCGAGACCTGGCAGCAGGTGAGGTTCGACGTGATCTTCAAGGGGGACGACTGGCGGGACACGGAGAAGGGGAAACGGCTGGAACGCGACTTCGCCGAGGTCGGCGTGGAGGTCGTCTACTTCCCGTACACCGTGCACACGTCCAGCACCCAGCTGCGCCGGGCGCTGGACACGCTCGTCAGTCCGCGGTCCGGAGCGCTCTGAGCTCCCTGAACCACTTGGCGAGGAAAGCCACCAGGAACAGTGCGTGCACGGCGGCGAGCGCCGCATATCCGACGCGGAACGCGGTGCGGTCGCCGAGGAGCAGGAAGACCAGGCAGAACACTCCGTAGTCGGCGGGCAGCAGCACCACTGCCCGCAGCCGCGAGACAGGGGCGGCGGTACCGGTGTCCGCCGCGGGCCGGGCGGCCGCCTTTCCGAGCTGTTCGCGCAGCAGTCCCGCGCAGAACGTCAGCACCGCAGTGAACAGGAAGGCCAACGGCAGCAGCAGCCAGCCCTCGCCGGGCAGTCCGGAGAACCGCTGGAAGGAGATCAGTACGGCGGTGTGCACGAGGATCATCTTGGCGCAGTCCACGACATGGTCCAGCCACTCGCCGTCCGGGCCTCCCCCGCCGGTGAGCCTGGCCAGCTGGCCGTCGGCCGAGTCGAGGGCGAAGCCGATGACGAGGCCCGCGTACACCGCGACCGCCAGCCCGGTGGACGGCCGGACGAGCGCCACCGAGGCGATCGCCGCGAAGGTGAACGCCGCACTGACCAAGGTGACTTGATTGGGTGTCAGTCCGATCCGGTACGCACCGGCCGCGAAGACCCGGCCGACCGGCCGGTTCACGTATCGCGAGTAGAGCGACACCCCCTTGGCCGTCTTCTGCGCGCCGCGCAGCTCGCGCAGGACCGTGCCCGTGTTTCCCATCCGCCCCCCAGCGTCCAGCTGTCGCGAGCGGCGCCGCACCGGTGCCGGCCCGGGCCTCGGCACAGCGGTGCGCGGACGCCGCCGTCAGAGCCGCATCATGGCACGCGGGCCGGGTCCTTCGCGGGCCTCCGGGGCCTTTCGTCCGGATCAGGCGGGGGCGGTTCGGCACTCCGGGTGGCCCCAGCCGTTGGGGTTCTTGGCGATCATGTCCTGTGCCGCGTAGGGCTTTCCGCAGTGGCAGCGGCCGGCGAACCTGGCCTTGATGGTGCCCCCGGAACGGGCGGGGCGTGCCGCGCCCGTCGTCTTCTTCGCCGCCTCGCCGCCGCGCCGGGCCTCGGTCGCCCGGGCGGGGGCGGGGGTCGGCAGCTGCGCGGAACCGTGCGCGGTTCCGGCCGGCCGCTGCGCCACCGCGGCCTCGCTGGCCGCCTGGTCGGCGAGCGCGTTGAGCGGGTCGCCGTCGACCTGGTGGGCCGGGACGTAGGTGAAGCGCACGGTCCGGCCGGTCAGCCGGTCGTCGATGGCGGTCACCAGGTCCCGGTTGGCGACGGGCTTGCCGGCCGAGGTCTTCCAGCCGTTGCGCTTCCATCCCGGCAGCCACTTGGTCACCGCGTTCATCGCGTACTGCGAGTCCATCCGTACCTCGATCGGCACGGCGGGATCGGTCGACCCCAACAGCTCAAGCAGCGCGGTGAGTTCGGCGATGTTGTTGGTCGCGTTGCCCAGCGGTCCCGCTTCCCAGCGCTCGGGCCGGCCCTGCGCGTCGGCCACGACCCATGCCCAGGCCGCAGGTCCCGGGTTGCCCTTGGACGCCCCGTCACACGCGGCGATGATGCTCTCGTTCATGTCCTCGATCATGCCAGCGTCGCGACCTCCCTCCGGAACCGTGACCCTGAGTGACGATTCGAGGTGCGGTGGCCCGGCGGCGCTGGTTCTCTGATGGAGCCCGCTCTTCCCAACCGCACAAGGAGCGATGATGAGCGTTGCACGTGAATCCGGTGACCGTGCGCAGCAGCTGCGCGAGAAGGCCCGGCACATGACCGAGGCCGCCGAGCGCACCACCGACCCTGAGCAGCGCCAGCGGCTGCAGGAGAAGGCCCGCAAGCTCCAGGAGCAGTGCGAGCAGCAGGGCGACATGGGCGGCGGAAGCATCCGTCCGCCCAAGTGACACCTGCCTCACGCCAACGGCCGACGTCTTGTCGCTCTTCCATGAGTGGGCGGCAAGCCGTCGGCCGCCGTGTTGTCACCGGCATTCATCAGGGGCTGTCGGCGTCCCTCCGGGCTGGTGACGTTCTGTTGACGTTCCGTAGGGCTGTGGACGTTCCTCCGGGCTGTTGACGTTCCTCCGTCGCAGGCCCTAGGTTGCGGTAAGCGCTTTCCAGCCGCACCCAGGAGATCTCGGGACATGAGCAGTCCACTGCGCATCACGCACGCCCACGGTGACCGGATCACGGTCACGGAGGAGCACGGCGGTATCGATCTGATCAGCTACGTCTACCGGCCGGAAGCGGCCTGGGAAGCCCCCAAGCCGTACATCCACCCCATGCGCACGCTGGCCGACAACGTTGTCACCGACTATCGGCCCAACGATCACCGTTGGCACAAGGGCCTCCAGATGACGGCCTCCCATCTCTCCGGGCAGAACCTGTGGGGCGGCAACACCTATGTGCACGGCCAGGACTACGTGCCGCTGCCCGAGCGGGTCGGGTCGATGGCGCACATCGGATTCGACGAGGTGTCGGCCGAGGCCGGGCACGCGGTCGTCGCGGAGCGGCTGAGCTGGCGCCACAACGACGGCACGCACTGGGCCGACGAGCTGCGCCGGGTCGAGCTGCACGATGTCGAGCACGCCCGATCCGGCTCCGGTGCCACCGATGCGGGCCCCGGTGGCAGCTGGACGCTGACCTGGTCCAGCGCGATCACCAACCGGCGTACCGAGCCGCTGCTCTTCGGCAGCCCGACGACCCACGGCCGGGAGGCGGCGGGCTACACGGGCCTCTTCTGGCGCGGACCGCGCGCCTTCCGCGGCGGCCGGATCCTGGGTCCGGACGGGGAGGGCCCGGGGCTGATGGGGACGCAGGCACCCTGGCTGGCGTACAGCGGCGAACACGACGGCGCCGACGGGCACGCCACGCTGATCTTCCGGCACGCCCCGGAGAACGATCACACGGGAGCGGGCGGCACCCACCCGGCGCACTGGTTCGTCCGCGACGAGCCCTTCGCGGCCGTCGCCCCGTCCTTCGCCTTCCACGAGGAGCTGGAGCTCGCCCCGGGCGACACCCTGTCCCGCCGCTACCGGGTCACCGTCGCGGACGGCGCCTGGGACCGGGAGCGGATCACCGACTACCTGGCGGCGCACCCGTGGTGAACAAGGACACCGACGGCCCCGGCCTGTACGTGGAGCTGCCGCTCGACGATTCCGGCCGGGCCCGGCTGCGCGGTCTGTGGACCGGCCCCGTGTGGTTCGCCGAGCCGGGAACCGCCGCCGCGGCGGACGCCCGGGCGCTCGCGGGCGCCGGCATCGCGCTCGGCAATCCCCGGGCGGCCTGGGTGGCCGAAGCGCCCCGGCTCCGGTGGCTGCAGCTCGCCTCGGTCGGGATCGACGGCTATCTCGGCCTGGACTGGCCGGTCCTCGGCCGCCGGCTGACCGTCACCAACCTGGGTGACCTCTTCGCGGGATCGGTGGCCGAGTCGTGCCTGGCGGGCGTCCTGGCGCTGCACCGCGGCATCGATGAGCTCGCGGTGCTGCGTACCCGCGGCACCTGGGCGCAGTCCGCCGTCCGGCCGCGGCTGCGGCTGCTGTCCGGATCACGGGTCCTGGTGCTGGGCCGGGGGTCCATCGCCCGGAGGTTCGCCGAGCTGCTCGGACCGTTCGGCTGCCGGGTGTCGCACTTCGCACGCGGCTCGGGCGACATCCGCACACCCGCCGAACTCGACGAGCGGCTGCCCGGCTTCGACGTGGTGGTGGGGCTGCTGCCCGGCACGCCCGAGACAAACCGGCTGCTCGACGCACGCCGGCTCGCGCTCATGCGGCCGGGGGCCGTTCTGGTGAACGCCGGCCGGGGTTCGCTGGTGGACGAGGAGGCACTGGTCCGCGAGCTGTCCTCCGGGCGGCTCGGCGGTGCGGTGCTGGATGTGACGGGGCAGGAGCCGCTGCCCGCCGGGCATCCGCTGTGGTCCTGCCCGAACGTCATCCTCACCCAGCACACCGCGGGTGGCTCCACGGACGAGAGCGCACGGGTCGTCGACCTGTTCGCCGACAACCTGCTCCGGTTCGGGGCCGGTGAACCGCTGCGCAACCCCGTGCAGTGGACCAGAGGATTCTGAGGACGCGACCGACATGCCCGAATCAGCTTCCGCGTACCCCGGTGCGCTCGTCGACGACGGGGTGCGTATCGCGGCACTCCGGCCGGTGCTGCTCAGCGCGCCGTACGCCGATCCGGAGAATCTGGAGGTGCGCGTGGCGCTGCCCACGGGGTGGCGCACGACGGGGCTGGTCGAGGTGACCCTGGACGACGGGACGACCGGTCTCGGCGAGGGCTATCTCGCCGTCTTCGCCCCTCAGGTCTTCGTCTCCACGGTCGAGCTGCTCGCCCCCTACCTGGTCGGGCGTCCGGCCGGGGACCTGGCTGGGCGCTACCGGGACATGGTGGACATCACGGGGTACTGGAGCCTTCAGGGAGCGGCCCGCCATGTCGTCTCCGCCGTGGAGGCGGCCCTGGTCGACGCCCTCGGGAAACGGGCCGGTGTGCCGGCGTACGAGCTGCTGGGCGGCCGTCGTACGGACCGGATCCGGCTCTACGCCAGCGGGGGCGACTCGACCTCCCCGGCAGCGATGAGGGACGAGATCGCCGCTGTCGCCGCTCTCGGGATCGACACCTTCAAGATCAGGGCACGGGGCCACGAGGCGGACAAGGCGGTGTGGACGCTTGAGCACGCGGCCCCGCACGGAGTCGGGATCGCCGTCGACATGGCGCAGAACCTTCATGACCCCGGCCAGTCGGCGGCGGACGCGCTGGCGTTCCTCGACGCGGTGCGGGCCGGCACCCGGCGGCCCCTGCGTTTTCTGGAGGAGCCGCTGGGCCCCGCCCGTACACATGAGTACCCCGAGCTGCGGCGGGCGGCCGGTTGCCCGGTGGCGGGCGGGGAGACCGTCACCACCGCGCGAGAGCTGCTGGAACGCATGGCCGCCGGTTGCTACGACATGGTGCAGCCGGACGCCACGGTCGTCGGTGGGCCGGTGCAGACGCTGGCCGTCTTCGCGGGTGCCGCGGAACACGGCGTCGACCCGGTCGTGCACTGCTGGGGCAGTGCGGTGTGCCAGGCGGCCAACTACCACGCCGCGTTCGCCGGTGGCGGTCGGCTGGCCGAGTGGCCGATGCCCGCATACCCCCTGCGGTCCGAGCTCCTGGTCGAGCCCTTCCGCATCGAGGCGGGCCACCTGCTCGCTCCGCAGGCGCCCGGGCTCGGCGTCCGGCTCACCCCGCAGACCGAGCGGCGGTACGCCTTCCGCGGTGATGCCGTCTACCGCTGCCTGGCCGCACTGCCACCGGCCGCACCGGGCCGGTGGAGCGCCGGCTGACCGGGAGACCGGGGCGAGAGCGTCGGCGGCGGGGCCGGATCCTCTTGTTTACACAATGGGAAAACGCTTTCAGTGCGGCTATCGTAGTCCTATGCAGAGCCAGGTCAATCGACGTTCCGCCCGCCCCCGCCCGTCGTCCGCCGTGACGCTCCAGCAGGTCGCGCAGGACGCCGGGGTCTCTCTCGCCACGGCTTCGCGCGTCCTCAGCGACAGCGACCGCAACGTGACCCAGGAGCTCCAGGAGCGGGTCCTGGAGGCGGCCGCCCGGCTCCGCTACGTGTCCAACGCGCCCGCCCGCGCGCTGGTGCAGTCCACGACGTCCATCGTCGGCCTGGTCGTGCACGATGTGAACGACGCCTACTACTCCGCCATCGCGGCCGGCGTCATGGAGGTCGCCCGCGACCACAAGCTCCTGGTGATGCTGGCGGGCACCTTCCACGAGCCCGGACTCCAGGCGGAGTACGTGGCCCGGCTGCGGGCGCAGCGGGCCCGCGCCGTGGTCCTCGCCGGATCGGGTTTCACCGGTGCGAACCCCGCGCTCGCCCAGGAGCTGGAGGCCTTCGCGGCACAGGGCGGCCGGGTGACCGCGGTCGCGCACCAGGACCTTCCGGTGGACACGATCGTGCCGGGCAACCGCGAGGGCGGCCGGGCGGTCGCCGAGCACCTCGCCGCACTGGGGCACACCGAGATCGGCGTCATCTGCGGTCCGCTGGCACTGGTCTCCGTACAGGAACGGCTGCACGGCTTCCTGGAGCGGGCCGCCGAGCTCGGCGTCGTCGTGCAGGAACACCATCGCGTCGAGGCCGACTTCACCCGGGAGGGCGGCCGGGCCGCGGCGGTGCGGCTGTTCCGCAGATCGCCGGGGATCACCGCGCTGTTCGCGCTCAACGACGCCATGGCGCTGGGGGCGCTCGCCGCGCTCCGTGACGACCTCGGCAGGGGCGTTCCCTCCGATGTCTCCGTCGTCGGCTTCGACGACCTGCCCGTGGCCGGCGACGTCACGCCCGCGCTCACCACCGTGCGGCTGCCACTGGAGGAGATCGGCCGCCGGGCGCTGCTGCTGGCCCTCGGCGACGCGACGGCCTCGCCGCGCACGCTCGCCGTGCCTTCGCGCCTGGTGGTGCGGGCCAGTACGGCTCCGCCGCCCCGGGTGACCGCCTGATTTCCTGCCCGGCCACGGAGCTGCCGGGAGGAGCGAGTTGACGCATCAAAGAGGCGGACTCCCCGCTTGATGCACCAAGTTGCCGATCCTTTCCCTGCAACCCTCTTGAAATAATGCATTAACCCCCAGCACACTGAGGTCAACGCCGATTGACGCGTCAAATCCGAGAGGGTGGTGGCTGGATGGGTACGTCCGGGCCCAAGTACCAGCGCATCAAGGACGAGTTGCGGGCGGAGGTGGCTCGTGACGAGTACGAGACCGGTGCTCCGTTCATCACTCAGAACCAGCTGCGCGAGCGCTTCCAGGTCAGCTCCACCACCGCCGTCCGGGCCCTCAACGACCTTGTCGCCGAAGGGCTGTTGGTCCGGCGGCGCGGCCAGGGGACCTTTGTCGCCGACCCCGGTGACCGGGCGGCCCCGGAGCCCTCACCGGCACACCGGTCCGGGGTGATCGCCTGCGTCATCAGCGGCCAGGGGCCCTACCAGTCGGAGGTGCTGCGCGGGATCGAGTCCGGCTCCTCGGAGCGCGGGATGCGGCTGTTCTTCTCCGACTCCGCCGTCCACATGACCGAGACCGGGCACGCCGCGCACGACGCCTCGCTGGCCCGCCAGGACCAGGCGCTGCGCCAGGCCGTCGAGGACCGGGTCGACGGCATCATCCTCTATCCCGTCCAGGGCGCGCCCGATTCCGATGTCCTCGACGAGATCAGGCGCCTGCGCATCCCCATGGTGCTGGTCGACAGGTATTTCCCCGGCCGCGCCATCGACGCGGTCACCGCCGACAACTACGACGTCGGCTACCGGCTCACCGAACATCTGCTGGCCGACGGCCATGAGCGGATAGCGACGCTCTGGGGCGAGACGCAGTGCACCAGCGTCCACGACCGGATGACCGGGCACAAGCAGGCGCTGCGCGCCCATGACCAGCCGCTGCTCCCCCAGTTGACCGCGCTGCGCTCGTACACGGCGCTGTCCGAGGACGAGCGCAAGCAGTTGCTGACCGACCTGCTCGGCTCGCCCGAGCCGCCGACCGCCCTGCTGTGCGCCCACGGTTTCGCCGTCGCCACCGCCGCCGCCGATCTGGCCTCGCTCGGCATCGCCGTGCCCGACGAGATCGTGCTGGCCGGGATGGACGACGCCGGACCCTACGACCTGCTGCCGCTCACCAGCTTCGCCGCCCGGCTCCCCGCCAGGGAGATCGGCCTCCGGGCGGTCGAGCAACTGGTCACCCGGATCGCGGAGCGCACGACGGGCGAGGACCCGTACCGCAGCGCCGAGCAGATCGTGCTCCCCGTCCGGATCAGGACGCGCGAGTCCGTGCCGGTCCGGCTCCGTACCGTCGCCGCCCGCCGGCCCTGAGGGAGGAGACTCCTGTGTTCGCCGCCCCCACCCCCCGTACCCGCGAACTCGGGACCGATGTCCTGGTGGTCGGTGCCGGTCTCGGCGGTCTCGCCGCCGCGCTGACCGCCGCCCGGTTCGGACACCGCGTCGTGCTGACCGAGACGACCGACTGGCCCGGTGGCCTGTTCACCGCGCAGGCCGTGCCGCTCGCCGACGGCCACCGCATCGAACTGGACCCCGTCTCCCCGGGCTATCGCGATCTGCGCGAGCGGATACGCGACTTCTACCGGCGCAACTACCCGCTGTGCCCCGAGCCGTTCGCCGATCCACTGCTCGACCCCGGCCTCAGTACCACCGGCCATCTCAGCCACGAGCCGCGCGCCGCACTCGCGGTCGTCCAGGAGCTGCTCACCCCGCACCTCGCCTCCGGCAGGCTCACCCTGCTGCTCGGCCACCGCCCGGTCGCCGCGCAGGCGGACGGGGACCGGGTGACCTCGGTGACCCTGGCGGCGGCGGACGGCGAGCCGGTGACGGTCAGCGCCCCGTACGTCGTCGACGCCACGGACCTGGGTGAGCTGCTCGGCCTCGCGGGCGTCGAGCACGTCACCGGCGCCGAGTCCCGCGAGGAGACCGGCGAGCCGCACGCGCCCGCCGTCGCCGATCCGCTGGACCAGCAGCCGGTCTCCTGGGTCTTCGCCCTGGACCACCGCCCCGGCGAGGACCACACGGTGGACCGCCCGGCCGGCTACGACCGGTGGTCCGAGGCCTTCTCCTGGGACACCGCTGAGCCGGGCGGCGGACCGGCCCGCTCCGTTCCGCTGTTCCTGCACGAGCCGGACGACGTCCCGCCCTGGGCCGCGCCGCCCAACGACCGCTGGCACCAGCTGCGGGCGCTGGCCCGGAGCCGGTATCTGCCCGGCACGTTCGACAGCGACATCACCCTGGTCGACTGGGAGCAGACCGCCTACAGCCGGCTCCCGCTGACCGGTACCGACGACGCGGTACGGGTCCGGGCCGAGCAGGAGGCACGGGAGCAGGCCATGTCGTTCCTCCACTGGATGCAGACCCGCGCGCCCCGGCACGACGGCGGTCACGGCTACCCCGAGCTGCGGCTCAGGCCCGATGTCACGGGCACCGAGGACGGGTTCGCCAAGGCCGCGCACGTACGTGAATCCCGGCGCATCCGGGCCGAGTTCACCCTCCTTGAGCACCATCTGACAGCCGAGGCGCGGGCCGGGGCGCCGGGCGCCGAGACGTTCACGGACAGTGTGGGCACCCTGCGTTCCCGGATCACCCTGCACCCCAAGGCGGGTGGCGGCCCCGGGCTGGACCTGGAGTGCCTGCCGTTCCAGCTGCCGCTGGGTGCACTGCTGCCGGAACGGGTGGAGAATCTGCTCCCGGCCGGGCGGAACATCGGCGCCACCCATCTCAGCGCACCCGCGCTCGGCGGGCACGCGGGCCAGTGGAGCATCGGTGAGGCCGTCGGCGCACTGGTCTCCTACTGCCTGGAGCACCGGCTGCCGCCGCGTGCGGTCCGCGCGGGCGAGCATCGGCTCGCCTCCTTCCAGGACCGGCTGAGCGGTTCGCTCGGTCTCGCCCTCGACTGGCCGGACCGGCTCCGCACCGGACCCGTGACCAGTGCCGGGGCGCTCTACGCCACGCTCTGAACCCCACTGCCCTTCCCTCGGGAAGGGCACGTTCCCGACCTGCTGGAAAACGCTTACCAATCCCGGCGGCTCACGCCCTCAGCCTGGACGGCCCTCTGTGACTGTGACTCCTTACCGTGTACTGCTCGTCGGCGCGGGCAACATCGCCCGTGCCGTCCATATGCCGGCGTTCCTCGAACTTCCCTCGGACTTCGCGGTGGTGGGCGCCGTGGACGCCGATCCCGCGGCCGCCCGCTCCTTCGCCGCCGACTTCGCGCTCCCCCACCACTCCACCGATCTCGCCGCCTCGCTGAGCGAGGTCCGTCCCGATCTCGTCGTCATCGCCTCGCCGCCCGTCGCCCACCGGGAACAGGTCGTCGCCGCCCTCACCGCGGGAGCCTGGGTCTGGTGCGAGAAGCCGCCCGCACTGAGCCTGGCGGAGTACGACGCCATGACCGCCGCCGAGGGCGAGAAGGGACCGTACGCCCCGATCGTCTTCCAGCACCGGTTCGGCTCGGGCGCCGAGCACGCCAGGGCGCTCATCGCCTCCGGGGAGCTGGGGGCGCCGCTGGTCGCCCACTGCCAGACCACCTGGTACCGCGACGACGCCTACTACGCGGTCCCCTGGCGCGGGAAGTGGGCCACCGAGGGCGCGGGCCCCGCAATGGGGCTCGGCATCCACCAGATCGACCTGCTGCTCGAACTGCTGGGTGACTGGGCGGAGATCCGGGCCATGGCGGGGAGGCTGGCCCGTGACGTCGAGACCGACGACGTCACCACCGCCACCGTGCGCTTCGCCTCGGGCGCACTGGCCACCGTGGTCAACAGCGCGCTCTCGCCCCGCCAGCTGAGCCATCTGCGGATCGATCTGCGGGACGCCACCATCGAGCTGAACCATCTGTACGGGTACGGCAACGGCGACTGGACCTACACCCCGGCTCCGGGCGTCGAACCCGGCCGGGCGGCCGGCTGGGCCTCCCCCGCCGAGGACGTCCCCAGCTCGCACGGCGCCCAGCTCCGGTCGCTCCTGGCCGACATGCGGGCGGGAAGGCGGCCCCGGGCGAGCGCCGGGGACGGCCGCCGCTCCCTGGAGCTGATCACCTCGATGTACAAGGCCGCGCTCACCGGCCGCCCGGTCCTGGCCGGTGAGATCGGACCGGGCGACCCGTTCTACACGGCGCTGCACGGCTCCGTCCCCGGCTGGGCCCCGCAGGGGTCCGGGCGATGACCGACCGCCCGGAAAGCGGCGTGGACCGTGCCCTGCTGCTCACCTTCGACGACCGGCACGTGCACGAGTGGGCCGCGGCCGCGCCGCTCTTCACGTCGTACGGCGCACGGGTCACCTTCTTCATCTGCGAGCCCGACCGGCTGGACCGGGAGGAGGTGCGGCTGCTGCGCCGGCTCGCGGACGACGGCCACACCATCGGCTGCCACGGCCTGCGGCACGAGCGCGCCCCGGAGTTCGTCGCCGCGCACGGCGCGGGCGCCTATCTCGACCGGGAGGTGGTGCCCGCCCTCGACGCGCTGCGCCGCCTCGGCTTTCCGTCCCGCAGCTTCGCCTACCCGTGCAGTGCCCGCGACGAGGACACCGACCGGCTGCTGCTCACGCTCTTCGACCGGCTGCGCGGCGGGGTGCCGGCCGGCCGTCGCGCCGATCCCTGCCTCGCGGACGAACTCCACGTCCCGGCCGGTGATGTCCCCGCCCGGCGGGTCCTGCCGGGGTGCTCGGTGGACTCCGGGCGCGGGAGCGTCGCGTACGGGGACGATCTCGGCGGTGTCGAGGCGGCACTGCGCCGCAGCGCCGAGCACGGCGGCGTGACCACGCTCTACGCCCACTGCGTCGCCGACGCCCACGAGGCCAACCATGTGACCCCGGCCCGGCTGGAGAAGCTCCTGGCCACGGCCGACGGGATGGCACTGCCCTGCGTGGGCTTCGACGACCTCCCGTGAACCACTTCCGCGTCGCACACATTTCATCCAGAGGGGCCCTTCACTCATGCATGACGACCGCACACTGACCGAGGAACGGCTCGACCGCGCCCTGCGCGAGCGCATCCGCCCCGCCGTCCACCCCCGCACCACGCCCCTGGAGTTCGAGGTCTGGCACGCCCCCGGCGAACCGGTGCCGTTCATCGAGGCGGTGGCCGCCCCGTACAAGCCGGGCGCACTCGGCGACGACTGGGGGCCGGCCTGGGGCACCAGCTGGTTCCGGGTGACCGGCCGGGTTCCGCAGGGCTGGGCCGGTGAGACCGTCGAGGCGGTGATCGACCTCGGCTTCGCCAAGGACCGGCCCGGCTTCTCCGCGGAGGCGCTGGCCCACCGGCCGGACGGCGGCGTGGTCAAGGCGCTCAACCCGCGCAACACCTGGCTGCGGGTCGGTGAACCGGTCGCGGGCGGCGAGGAGTTCACGTACTACCTGGAGGCCGCCGCCAATCCGGAGATCCTGGACGGGGTCAGCCCGCTGGGCGACCGGAAGACCGCGGGCAGCGAGCCGCTGTACCGCGTCGAGCGGATGGATCTCGCGGTCTTCGACCGGCAGGTGTGGGAGCTGGTCCAGGACCTGGAGGTGCTCGACCAGCTGATGCGGCAGCTGCCGCTCGGCTCCGCGCGCCGCTGGGAGATCCTGCGCGCCGTGGAACGCTGCCTGGACGCCCTGGACCTGGACGCCGTGGGGGCGAGCGCGACCGCCGCCCGGGAGCGGCTGCGCGACGTGCTCGACTCGCCCGCGAACGCCTCCGCGCACCGGCTGTCCGCTGTGGGCCACGCGCACATCGACTCGGCCTGGCTGTGGCCGCTGCGCGAGACGGTGCGCAAGGTGGCCCGCACCACCTCCAACGTGGTGGCGCTGATGGACGACCGGCCGGAGTTCGTCTTCGCGATGTCGCAGGCCCAGCAGCTGGACTGGCTGCGGGAGCACCAGCCCGCGCTGTACGCCCGGGTGAAGGAGAAGGCCGCCGCCGGCCAGTTCGTGCCGGTGGGCGGGATGTGGGTGGAGTCGGACACCAACATGCCCGGGTCGGAGGCGCTGGCCCGGCAGTTCGTCTACGGCAAGCGGTTCTTCCTGGAGGAGTTCGGGGTCGAGACCGAGGAGGTGTGGCTGCCCGACTCGTTCGGCTACTCGGCGGCGCTGCCGCAGCTGGTGAAGCTCTCCGGCTCGCGCTGGTTCCTCACCCAGAAGATCTCCTGGAACACGACGAACCCGTTCCCGCACCACTCGTTCCTGTGGGAGGGGCTGGACGGCACCCGGGTGTTCACCCACTTCCCGCCGGTGGACACCTATGTGGCCGAGCTGTCCGGCGAGGAGCTCGCGCACGCCGAGGCGAACTTCCGGGACAAGGGCCACGCCACCCGTTCGCTGGTGCCGTTCGGCTGGGGCGACGGCGGTGGCGGCCCCACCCGCGAGATGCTGGCACGCGCCGAGCGGCTCGCGGACCTGGAGGGCTCCCCCCGGGTGACGATCGAGGCGCCCTCGGAATTCTTCGCGGCCGCCGAGGCGGAGTACGAGCGGCCGCCGGTGTGGCTGGGCGAGCTGTATCTGGAGCTGCACCGCGGTACGTACACCTCGCAGGCGCGGACCAAGCAGGGCAACCGGCGCAGCGAGCATCTGCTGCGGGAGGCCGAGCTGTGGGCGGCGACCGCCGCGGTGCGGGCCGGATTCCCGTATCCGCAGGAGGAGTTGGACCGGATCTGGAAGAGCGTGCTGCTGCACCAGTTCCACGACATCCTGCCGGGTTCGTCGATCGCCTGGGTGCACCGTGAGGCCGAGGCGACGTACGCCCGGATCGCCGAGGAGCTCGAAGCGGTGATCGGAGCGGCGCAGCGGGCGCTGGCCGGCGCCTCGGAGGGCGGCGGCACGGTGGTGTTCAACTCCGCTCCGCACGGCCGCGCGGGCGTGGTGGCGGGGGGCGCGGCGCTCGCGCCGCAGCAGCCGGAACAGCCGGTGGAGGTCGAGGAGTACGACGGCGGCTTCCGGCTGGACAACGGGGTCCTGCGGGTGACCGTGGACGCGCGGGGGCTGGTGGTCTCCGTCGTCGACCTGGTGGCCGGGCGCGAGACCGTCGCGCCGGGGGGCGCGGCGAATCTGCTCCAGGTCCACCCGGATCTGCCCAACCGCTGGGACGCGTGGGACGTCGATGCCTTCTACCGCAACACGGTGACCGATCTGACCGAGGCGGACGTGGTGCGCCGCAGCGGTGACGGCGTGGAGGTGGTGCGCAGCTTCGGTTCGTCCCGGGTCACCCAGTTGCTGACGCTGCGGCCCGGTGCCCGGCGCCTGGACGTCGACACCGAGGTCGACTGGCACGAGCAGGAGAAGTTCCTCAAGGCGGCGTTCCCGATCGATGTGCGCGCCGATCACTCCACCGCGGAGACCCAGTTCGGGCACGTGCAGCGGCCGACGCACACCAACACCAGCTGGGAGGCGGCCAAGTTCGAGATCTGCGCCCACCGTTTCCTGCACGTCGGCGAGCCGGGCTGGGGGGCGGCGCTGATCAACGACTCGACGTACGGGCACGATGTGACCCGTACGGTCCGCGAGGACGGTTCGACCACGACCACGGTGCGGCTCTCGCTGCTGCGGGCGCCCCGCTATCCCGACCCGGCGACCGATCAGGGGGTGCACCGGCTGCGGTACGCGCTGCTGCCGGGCGCGACGATCGGTGACGCGGTCCGTGAGGGCTGGTCCTTCAGCCTGCCCGAGCGCCGGGTACCGGGGAGCGCCGAGGTGGCCCCGCTGGTCTCGGTCGACGATGACGCGGTGGTCGTGACGGCGGTGAAGCTCGCCGACGACGGCAGTGGGGACGTGGTGGTCCGGCTGCACGAGGCGCACGGCGGGCGGGTGTCGGCGCGGCTGACGGCGGGCTTCGCGCTGGCCGGGGCGAGCGTGACGGACCTGCTGGAGCGTCCGCTCGCCGACGAGCGGGCCGAGGTGGACGGCGATGCGGTCCTGCTGGGGCTGCGGCCCTTCCAGATCGTGACGCTGAGGCTCACACCGAACGACTAGGGTCTTTCGTTTGGATCAGCCCGGCATGATCCGGACGAGAGGCCCCAGATGTGAGGCGTACGGGGTGGGTGCGCACCGCCGCGAACCCGCCCCGTACTCTTTTTCCATGAACGCTGGGGGGCCTGTGCGCCGTGTGATCGACGACCGTTTCGAGCTGGTGAACCGGCTCGGCAGTGGCGGGATGGGCATGGTGTGGCGGGCCCACGATTTGGCGCTGCACCGCGATGTGGCGCTCAAGGAGGTCCGGCCTCCGGACCCGGCGCTCAGCGAGAACGATCCGGAGTCGGCCAGGCTGCTGCGTGAGCGGGTGCTGCGCGAGGCCCGAGCGCTGGCCCGGCTCGACCACCCGGGCGTCGTCACGGTCCACCACATCGTGGACGGCGGTGACGGAACGTACCCGTGGATCGTGATGGAGCTGGTGCCCGGTGCCTCGCTCGCGGAGCGGCTGGCCGAGGGGACGCTCTCCCCGGTCGAGGCCGCGGAGCTGGGCCGGGGGGTGCTGTCCGCGCTGCGGGCCGCCCATGCCGCCGGAATCCTGCACCGCGACGTCAAGCCCGCCAATGTGCTGCTGCGGGCCGACGGGAGCCCGGTGCTCACCGACTTCGGCATCGCGGCGATCCGCGAGTCCACCAGTCTGACGGCGACCGGTTCCATCATCGGCTCCCCCGACTACATGGCCCCCGAGCGCATCCGCGGCGAGGAGGGCGATCCCTCGTCGGACCTGTGGTCGCTCGGCATGATGATGTACGTCGCCGTGGAGGGCCGGCATCCGCTGCGCAAGGCCACCACGCTGGCGACGCTGGCGGCCGTGCTGGACGAGGAGATCCCGCCGCCCCTGCAGGCCGGTCCGCTGACTCCGGTGCTGAACGCGCTGCTGACCCGGGACACGTCCGTCCGGCCCGGTACCGAGGAACTGGACCGGATGCTGGCGGCGGTCGTCGCGCCGGTGGGCGAGCCGGCCGGGGCCGCGCGGCCGCGCCCCGCGGCTCCGCAGGACGCCGTACCGCCCGGTCCGCAGGCGCCCACCCGGCAGGACGCGGTGCCGCCCGGCTTCGGTGGGCCCGGCCCGACCACGGTGCTGCCCACCGCCCCGGTCCGGCGACCGGCGCCCGCGGGCGGAACGGGCACCACTCCCCCGCGTCCGGCGCCCGCGACGCTGGGGAGCCAGGAGATCCGTCGCCGGCTCCGACGGGGCCGTGCCTTCACGGTCACCACCGCTCTCGTGGGGACCGCCCTGACCGGGGCGCTGGTGTGGTCGCTGCTGCCCGACGCGGACACGGAGGCTTCAGGCACGAAGCCTCCCGGCACCGTGTCGGGCACTCCCGACACCTCGTCGTCCACCTCGGGCCGGCCCTCCGGCGGCGCGTCGCCCGACGGGGCCGACCGGGCGCAGGGCTCGTCGCGGGTGGACCGGAAGAACCTGCTGACACCCGCCGGGGCACGGTCCGTCGTCGCGGCGCTCAAGCCGGTGATGGGCACCACCGAGGTCACGTCGTTCACACTGTTCGACGTACACGCGAGCATCGAGGCCCCGGTCGCCAAGAACAAGGCCCTGTACGACGTCTACACCTACCGGGACGGCAAGGCCGCCCGTGAACGCGCGGGCGGCACGCTCCCCTCGGACGCCAGGTCCGTGGACCTGGAGAAGGTCGACTGGGACGCCCTGCCGGGGCTGATACGCCGGGCGGACAAGGAGCTCGGTGTCTCCGAGCCCACCACCCACTACGTGGACATCGACCCGGCATCCCCGTTCGACGACTTCCGGCCGACCCTCAGCGTCTATGTCTCGGACGAGTACGGCGGCGCCTATCTGCGGGCCGACATCAACGGCAAGGTGCTCAAGAAGTATCCGCGCAACGGCTGAACGCGGCGCGGGTCAGCCGAGCACCCGGACCAGCACCAGCAGCACGGCCGCGAGGCCCACGCCCGTCAGCAGCGTCCAGAGACCGGTCGGGATCCCGCTGGACGGCTCCTTGACCACGGCCGGCGGGGCGGCGGCGTTCGCCCGGGCCACCCATTCGCGCGGCGGGTGGTCGGCGACGACGACCCGCCAGGGCTGCTCGGGGTCGTACTCGACGACGGCCCTGGACTTGCGCAGCAGCCCCTGGAGATCGAGGGGGTGGCAGACCCGCATCCGGTACGCGGGGAGCCCTTCGGGCATCACGGTCAGGTCGAAGGCGAACACGGAGTTCACCGACCGCCCGTCGCGGACCGGCCGGCCGGTCCTCTTGTCGACGGTCCTCACTCCGTTGACCACGGCGGGTGCGAAGGCACGCGGGCCGCCGGAGCGCGGCCGCATCGCCGAGCCCGTCCCCGTCGGATCGCCCATGTCGCCGAGGATCGTCAGGATCAGGGCCGTCACCGGGACGCCGGTCAGCAGCAGCCAGCGGGGGCCGTCCAGGGCACCGTGGACCAGTGCGGCGACGGAGAGTCCGATCAGGAGGACGGCCACCAGCCTGAGCGAGGAGAAGAGCATACGCAGGGACGACATGGATCGGTTCATGTGAGGCGCAGCAGCTTTCGGTGGGGAACCGCGACCCGGGTGAGAGCGGGGTCGCCGGGGCGGTCGGCGTCGTACACGGCGAGGACGTCGCGTCCGAGGGCTATGCGATCCACGACGGCCGGGACCTCGTGGCGCACCCCGTCCTCGTCGTCGAACACCACCGTGACCTCACCGGACTTGCGGCCCACCGACTGCCAGCCCTCCAGTACCGCGTCGGCCGTGCGGTAGCGGCGGGACAGCCTGCGCAGCCCCGCGGTGCGGCGCAGGCTCACCGCCGCGCCCCACCAGGCGGCGAGGCAGCCCACGCCCGCGACGGACCACAGGAAGGTGAGCCATTGGGAGACGGCGAAGTCGCCCAGCGGAACGAGGACGTGGAAGGTGGTGACGGTGGTCCGCTCGACCTGGCCCTCCGCCAGCGCGTCGTACCAGCCGGCCGCGGCCGCGACGGCGCAGAGTGTGATCATCGCGCCCGGTGCCGCCCGGTGCAGGTAGCGGGCGGAGAGCAGACCGAGGACGACGGCGAAGGCGATCCCGAGCATCGCGGACACGGACGCGAACTGGTCACTGGCGCAGCCCCCGGCCAGGTCGCAGGACCATTTCACGCCGATCGCCTCGTGGCTGGCGATGTGCCACATCGTCCAGACCTGCCATGCCATCAGCGCGCAGGCGATGACGCGCATCGCCTGCGCATAGGCTTTCTGCCGCACTGTTCGCCCTTGTCCTCGCCCGTCACGGGGCATTGACGTGCCCCGCTGGACGATATATGTGCTGTCCACACCTTGTCCGTGATCCACAACACGTCGGCTGCGGCGCGGCAGGGCTCAGACCGCGCCGGTCAGCGCCTTCGGCACCCAGCGGAGCTGGGCGGCCTCCTGGAACATGGCACCGCCCTCGTGGCCGTTGAAGGGGTAGACCTCGATCTCCTTCTCGCCGCCGTAGGCGTTGTGTGCGGCGAAGACCGTGGACGGCGGGCAGACCTGGTCCATCAGTGCGACGGAGAAGAGCGCGGGGGCGGTGCCCCGGGCGGCGAAGGACACACCGTCGAAGTACGACAGGGTGCGCAGGGCGGTCTCCTCCTTGCCCCGGTGCATCTTGAGGTAGCGGGCTATCTCCGCGTACGGGTTGGAGTCGGTGAGTGTGACGGCCCGCCCGAAGTGGCAGAGGAACGGGACGTCGACGGAGATGGCGGCCAGGTCGGGAACGAGCCCGCCGACCGCGAGGGTGATGCCGCCGCCCTGGCTGCCGCCGAGCGCGACGGTGCGGGCGGGGTCGGCGAGCGGGTGGGACCGGGCCGCCTCGACGGCGCGTACGGCGTCGGCGTAGACCCGGCGGTAGTAGTAGGTGTCCGGGTCCTCGATGCCGCGGGTCATGAAGCCGGCGAGGGAGGGGCCGGAGCCGACCGGGTCGGGGGTGTCGCCGACGTTGCCGCCGCTGCCCTGGCCGCGCACGTCCATGATGAAGTGGGCGAATCCGGCCGTCGGCCACAGGCCCCAGCAGTGCGGAAGGCTGCGTCCGCCGTTGTAGCCGTGGAACTGGACGATGAGCGGGAGCGGGCCCTCGGCGTTCGCGGGGGCGGTGAACCAGCCCTTGATCGGGTGGCCGCCGAAGCCGGCGAACGTGACGTCCCAGGTGCGGGTGCCGGTCAGTCCGGTCTCGACGGGTTCGAAGGAGACCGCTGGGTCGTGGGCGCGGGTCTCGGCGAGGGTCTTCGACCAGAAGGCGTCGAAGTCCTCCGGTTCGTCGATCTGCGGCCGGTAGGCGCGGAGTTCGGGCAGCGGCATGTCGAACAGGGCCATGGAGCGGGTCTCCTCACGGTGGGATCCGGAACAGTCTGCCGTGCGGCGTCACGGCATGGAGCGGCGGGGCCGGGTGCTGTCAGGTGCACCCGGCCCCGCCCGTTGTGGGGTGGATCAGTCGGTCAGCTGGACGGCCCGCAGGCCGGTGGCGCTCTTGGAGTTGTTGGCGATGGCGGCGCCCCACTCCGACCAGCCGCGTGCCCGGCCGTCGTTGTCGCTGTCGTTGACGACGAAGCCGAGTCCGATGGACGCGGTGGGCTTGCCGGCGAGGCCGAGCGAGGCCCACGGCACGGTCACCGTGTAGCGGGTGGTGGTGCCGTCACGGGTGATCTGCGCGGTGGCGCCGGGGGTCGGTCCTGCGGACTGGCCGGAGGGCGCCCGCCAGGTGTAGACCTGCGGCTTGCCGCCCACGAGCGAGGCGCCGAACTCGACGTACTGCTTGCTGCGGCCGGGCACCTGGGGGGTGACGGCGAACTGGATGCTGTCGCCCTGCCACATGTTCTCGGCGGTGGTGGCGGGCTGTGCCAGTGCGTTGTCCGTGATCGCGCCCTTGAGCACGAGTCCGGCGTCGGTGTACTGGGGCCGGACGGCGCCGGACAGGTCGGCCGCGCCGTTGTAGCCGCCCGTGTACTTCACCGAACCGTCGCCGATGACATCGATGGGTGTGGTGGTGTCGGTGCCGGCCGGCTGGACGGCGCCCCAGCCGTTCCAGGCGCCCACCGCGGTCCTGGCGCCGTCGGGGGTGTTGATGTAGGCGGCGGTCCAGTAGCGCTTCCACTGCTTGATGTTGCGCGCGTCCACGGTGTACGAGGCGCTGGACTCGGCGCCGACCTTGATCGGTCCGTCGACGGTGCCCCGGTCCAGGTAGGTGTCGCCCGAGTTCACCTGCCAGTCCAGCTTGGTGAGTTCGAGCGGGCCGCGAACGCGGTTGTTGGTGACGGTGACCTTCAACGCGGCGGCGAACGGGGCCGCCTTCTTCACCACCGGGTCGAAGGTGACCTGGGTCGGCGGCACCACCTCGGTGTCGGAGGTGAGGCGGGCGAGGTTCAGCGGCCCGAGTCCGACGGTGCCGCTGACCGTGCGCGGGCCGGTGAGGGCCGAGGTGGGCAGCTGGATGTTCCGGCGGACGACCTTGCCGGGCTTCGCGGTGACCCGGTACTTCTCGCCGGCGACCCGGAAGTCGTAGCCCAGCGGCAGCGTCCGGCCCTTGGTGCCGTCCACCTGGAGCACCGCGTCGACGGTCTCCTCCGTGTTGGAGTGCTGCGGCAGCCGGAGGGAGAACACAGGGCCGCCGACGGCCTTGACCGCGGACACCGCGCCCTTGACGTACAGCACCTTGCCGTCGATGCCGAGCTGCACCTTGCCGCCGACCGGGAGGTAGGTCTTCTCGTGACCCAGCTGGTCGGTGACGGTGACCGGGCCGCTCGCCGAGAGTTCGGCCGTGCCCGGGGTCGCGGCCGTGGTGTACAGGGCCCGGACCGTGTCGTTTCCGGTGCCGAAGCGGTACGAGCGGACGTCGGCGGAGCCCGCGTCGTCGCGGCCGGCGTAGGCGCGGCCCGCGAGCTGCCGGATCAGCACGCCCTCGGTGACCACGGACGGCTTGGGCTGCCAGGCCTTGACCTCCGCGGTGGGCCGCTTGAAGGCGCCGAAGTTGTGTTCCTTGTTGGTGGCGTCGGTGCCGTCGTTGGTGAGGTCGTACCAGTAGTAGCGGTTGACGCCCGAGGCGAACGAGAAGATCTGGGCACGCGGCACGTACGCGGCCTGCTGGGCCGGGGTGACGCCGTCACTGTGGGTCGGGTAGCCGTTCTCGGTGATCCACAGCGGGAAGTTCTTGCCGCCCGCCGCGTCCAGATCGGCGCGTACCTGCGGCAGCTTCTCCAGCGCGGTCTCGGGCGGGGCGGGGTAGCCGTAGTGGTGAACGCTGAGCGCGTTCATGTACTTCAGGCCGCCGATCGCGTACAGCCGCTTCAGCCATTCGGTCTGGAGGCCGGCCAGGCCACCGCCGACGACGACGGCGTCCGGGACCTTGGCGTGCACCTTGCCGTAGCTGGCCTGGAGCAGCTTGAGGTAGCAGTCGGCGGTGATGCCGCAGGTGCCGTTGTTGAAGCCGGTCGAGTTGTACTCGTTGTAGATCTCGATTTCCTTCGAGGACTGCTGGTACTTCTCCACAGCGGCGGCCGTGAATTTCCCGTACGCCTCAAGGGCTTCGGCGGAGGCCGGGGTCCGGTTGCCGTCGTAATTGGTGTTCCGGTAGCCGGAGATGGGCAGGGCGGTCAGCCCCTGCGACTTGGCGTACGGGATGTGCTGGTCGGTGGAGTAGTTGCTCCAGGAGTATGTGCCGGGGGTCTTCTCGATGGCGCCCCAGTTGATGTCGGAGCGGATCCCGTGCATGCCCATCAGCTTGACCGAGCGCAGCAGCTTCTGGTCGTCGCCGTCGTTCCATCCGTAGTGGATGCCGGTGCCGAAGCGGGTGTCCTGCTGTTCCTTGCCGGTCAGCGCGGTCAGTACGCCGAAGTTGGCGGTACGGGTGGTGGTGCCGGCGGTCGCCGTGAGCGTGTAGTAGCCGCTGCCGAGCTTCGTCACGTCGACGGTGGCCGAGCCGCCGGCGACCGGGGCGGTGCCGGACGCGACGGTCAGGCCCTGGTCGTCGATGGCCTTCCAGGCCACCGAGGCCTGGTCGGAGCTCAGGGTGATCTTCGCCTGTCCCTTGACGAAGATCAGGTCGGGCGAGGTGACGGTGAGGGTGCCGGCCGCGTGGGCGGCCGGGGCCGTGCCGGGCAACGGAGCCGCCACCAGCAGACAGCCGAGCAGGGCAGCGGCACTGCCCCATGCGGCGGGCCGCCGGGAGCGACCCCTTATTCTGGCCGGAACCAGAGGACCTGGCCGGATCGTGCCGTTCTGTTCCATCGAGGCAACCTCTCGATCGGATCGGCGCGGTGCGTTTCGGTGGTTCCCGGGTGGAGGTGTGCTCCGTCGGCTGTACCCCGGCGGAGCACACCGGCCCGTGTGCCGTCGGCGCGCACCGCTGCCGCCGTCGGCCGGCGCGGACGGGGGTCCGCGCCGGTACCCGGGTGGTGCCTCATCCCTTGAGGCCGGTGAAGCCTCCCCCGCCGCGGACGATCTGCCGTTGGAAGATCAGGAACAGCACGACCGGGGGCAGGATGGCGAGCAGCATCCCGGCGATGAGCAGCGACTGTTCCGCCGTTTCCGCGAGGCGCGGCAGTGCGGCGGAGATGGGCTGCTTCTCGGTGTCCGGGATGACGATCAGCGGCCAGAGGAAGTCCTTCCAGGAGTTCATGACCGTCAGCAGGGTCACCACCGCGAGGATCGGCTTCGACATGGGCAGCACGATCCGGCGGAAGATGGTGAACGGCCCCGCCCCGTCGACCTTGGCGGCCTCGAAGAGTTCGCGCGGGATGCCGTCGAAGAACTTCATCACGATCAGCACGGTGAAGGCGCTGGCCGCGTGCGGCAGCCAGACGCCCCAGGGGCTGTTGGCCAGCGAGATGCCGAGGCCCGGCAGGTCGAGCACGGTGAGGTAGAGCGCCACCAGGGAGATGGAGCCGGGGATGAACAGGGTGGCGAGCACCAGCCACCGCACGGGCGCCGCCCACTTGGGGCGCAGCACGGAAAGTACGTAGCCGCCGGTGGTGGCGACGACGAGGTGTGCGACGACCGATCCGGTGACCAGGACCACGGTGTTCCAGAGGTACTGGCCGACCTGGAGTTCGCTCCAGGCGCGGGAGAGGTTGTCCCACTGCGCGTGGTCGGGCCAGAGCGCCAGCGGATCGCGCAGCAGTTCCTGGGTCGGTGAGACGGCGCCCTTGAACGTCCAGTACAGGGGCGCCGCTCCGAAGGCGAGCAGCAGCAGGAGCGAGAGGGTCTGCACGGAGCGGAGCGAGAGGCGTACCGAGGTCCGCCGCCGGTCGGCGCCGGAGATGAGTCCGCGTGCGCTCTCCTCGGAGCGGCCGGCGCGGCGGGTGCGAAGGGGGGTCTGTACGGCCATCAGTTGCTCCAGCTCCTCGTCGCCCGCAGATAGATCGCCGAGAGCACGCCGAGCACGAGGGCCAGCATCACGCTGAGCGCGGTCGCGGCTCCGAAGTCGCCGTTCTGGAAGGCGTAGTTGTAGATCAGCATCAGGATGGTGAGGGTGGAGTCCTCGGGACCGCCGTCCGTCATCACGAAGGGTTCGGTGAAGATCTGCAGGGTGCCGATGATCTGGAGCAGCAGCATGATCAGGATGACCCCGCGCAGCGACGGCAGGGTGATGTGCCAGACCCGGCGCCAGATGCCCGCGGCATCGATCTCGGCGGCCTCGTACAGTTCGGTCGGTACGGAGCCGAGTGCCGCCAGATAGATGATGACCGTGGAGCCGAAGCCGGCCCAGGTCGCCTCCAGCACGATCGACAGCATGGCGGTGTCGGTGGACTGGAGCCAGGGGTACGGGCCGAGGCCCACATGGGCCAGCAGCTGGTTGAACAGCCCGGCGTCCGGGTCGTAGAACACCTTCCACAACAGGACCGACACGACCGGCGGGATCGCCACCGGAAGGTAGGCGAGGATGCGGAACAGGGTGCCGCCGCGCCGCAGTTCGGAGATGAGAACGGCGAGGAAGAGCGGCACCGGGAAGCCGATCACCAGGGCGAGCACGGCGAACAGCGCGGTGTTCTTGACGGCCGTCCACAGCAGCGGGTCGTCCAGCACGTGCTTGAAGTTGTCCAGGCCCACCCAGGTGGCGGGGTCGACCAGATTGGTCTGCTGGAAACTGAGCTGCACGCTCTGGACGATCGGCCACCACGAGAAATAGGCGAAACACAGCACCATCGGCAGGCCGAACAGGATGGTGGTGACACCTCCTTGCCTGACCCAGCGGACGAAGCGTTCCGCCGGGCCGCCGCGGTGCGGGGAGGCGGTGCGCGGCGGCCCGTCGGAGGTCCGCGGCAGGTCCGCGGAGGGGTCGACGGAATGTTGTTTCCTCGTCCGGTCCTTCTGGGTGCGGTTCCCGGCGGGCGCCGCAGGCGCTTGTGACCTGCTCATTGACGTCTCCTCGCCTCTCCTCGTGCTGTGCTCACTGCCTGATGTCCGGACGCTCCGCTGCCGGAAGGGGTGCTGGTCCCGCAAGGGGCACTAGTTCTGCGCCCGCTCCACCTGGGACTTGACCTGTGCCGCGGCCTTCTTCAGCTGCTCCGCCGGGTCGGCGTCCTGGCGGGTCAGTACGGCCTGCACGGCGCTGTCGAGGGCCTTGTAGACGTTCTGCGCCTCGACGGGCGGCTCGATGGCCAGTTCGTAGTCGCCGAGCGTGCTGCTGTACGGGGCGAAGTTCCCGACCGGCACATTGGCCTGCTTGTTGACCGCGGCGTCGACCGGGCCGGCGATGGCCGGCTTGTAGAACGGCACGGCCGGCACGCCGATGGCGGCGCCGTCCTTCTTCTTGGCCGCCGCGTCCTTCTCGGCGAGCCCGGCGTCGTACTTGGTGGAGAGGTAGTAGAAGTCGATGAACTTCGCCGCGGCCTCGCGCTGTTGTGCAGTGGCCCTCGGGCTGATCACCGCGATGGTGCCGCCGGCCAGGGTCCGCTTGCTGGTGCCGTCGACGGGCATGGCGCCGAGGCCGATGGTCTTGGGGTCGCCCTTGTACTGCTGGATGTAGTGGCCGACCATGCTCGGTCCGGCGATCGTCATGCCGATCTTCCCGGCGGAGAAGTCCTTCTCCATGTCGGTGATGTTGCGCAGCTGGTTCTTGCCCATCGAGTCGTCCGTCCAGCGCATGTCCTTCAGCGCCTTCAGCGACTTCTCCGCACCGCTGCCTGAACGGTCGAAGGTGTTGGCCCACTTGCCGCCGGACTGTTCCTGCATGCTGTCACCGAAGGAGTACGCCATCGCGGTGAGCATCCAGCCGCCCGCGTTCTCCTTGGTCATCTGCGCGTATCCGGTGGCGTCGGTCTTCTCGGAGATCGCCTTGGCCGCCGTACGGACCTCGGCCCAGCTGGTCGGCGGCTTGTCCGGGTCGAGTCCGGCCTTCTCGAACAGTTCGCGGTTGTAGACCAGGCCGAGGGCGTACTCCTCGGTGGGGATGCCGTAGAGCTTGCCGTCCACGCTCTTCGCGGGCCCGAGCGCGACGTCGTTGAAGTCCTCGTTGTGCTTCAGCGTCTTGAAGTCCGAGGTGAGATCGGCGATCTGCCTGCGCTTGATCAGACCCGACATCTCGGTCAGCGGTACCCGTACGATCGTCTCCAGACTGCCGCCACCCACCTTGGTCTGGAAGCTCTGCTGGTCGTACTGGTACTCGTTCGTCTTGATCTTGATCTTGGGGTTCGCCTTCTGGAACTCCGCGACCCGCGCTTCGAATGTCTTGAGCGCGGCCGCGTTGGTGGCGGGCGGGCGCCCGGAGACGGTGATCGTCACCGTACCGTCGGCGGCCGCGTCGCTGCCGGAACCGGAACACGAGGCAAGCACGCAGACGAGCGCACCCGCGGTGACGCCCGTCAGGGCGATGCGCAGGGAGGGTCTCATCGGGACTCCATTCAGGGGCAGACCGGAAACCGGCTGGAAAGCGTTTTCCAGCCGGGGTCACCTTGCACCGCCCGATATCGCCGCGTCAATGGGTTTGGTGCGGGCTTCTGACCCGGAGCCCAACGTATGCCTCTTGCCGCAGCGTAGACGTCGGCTTAGCCTCTGGAAAACGTTTCCCAAGCGTTTTCCGAAGATCGTCGGCCCGACGATCGCGAGCTGGAGGACATCCCGTGCACCCTGCCTGGTCGGCCGCCGAGTACGATCGCGCCCTGCTGCGAGCGGCCCTCGCCGAGGGCGATCGCTGCTGGGACGCCGAGGCGAACCTGCTGCAGGTCGAAGCCCCGTACAACCCCATCCACACCAACATCAAGGGCGGCCCCGCCCACCCCACCCGCAACTCCCTGCACTACGCCCTGCTGCTGCTGGAGCGGGGCGGCGAGGGCGACGCCGAGCGCGCCCACTCGGTGATCCTGCGGATCGCCGGGCTCCAGGACCGGTCGCCGGAGAACGCCACCTACGGGATCTGGGGCTACTACGCCGAGGAGCCGGCGGCGGAGATGGTCCCGGCCGACTGGAACTGGGCGGACTTCCTCGGCATCGCGCTGCTGCTGGTGCACGCCCGCCACGGCGACACCCTGCCGGCCGAGGTGGGCCACGAGCTGCGGGAGTCGCTGCGGCACGCGGCCGCCTCGATCGTCCGCAGGAACGTGCATCTGACGTACACCAACGTCGCCGTCATGGGCACCTTCGTGACGCTCGCCGCCGGTAAACTCCTGGACGACGAGGAGCTGTTCGCGTACGGCAAGGACCGGATGGTGCGGCTCACGCGGGCCATCGACAGCACCGGCAGCTTCACCGAGTTCAACAGCCCGTCCTACTGGGGCGTCGTGCTCCAGACCCTGACCCTGATCAGGGAGCACGTCGACGACGAGGAGGTCCTTGAGCTCAACGACCGGCTGCACGACCGGCTCTGGCTGCACTTCCTGGCCCGCTGGCACCCGCCGACCCGTCAGCTCTCCGGCCCGATGGCCCGCTGCTACAGCAACGACCTGGGGGTGCCGCCGTTCCTGGCGAAGGCGGTGCGCGGGGAGCTCGGCGCGCCGGTGCCCAGCCCGGTCCGGGGCGAGATGGCGACCGGGGTGGAGTCCTGCGTGGACTACCGGATGCCCGACTGGGTGCTGCCCCGGCTGCGGGAGCTGGCGGGCGAGCGCGAGCACCGGGAGCTGTTCACCGAGACCCCGTCCCCGGAGACGGGCACCACCTGGCTGGACGCGGTCACCACCCTGGGCAGTGTGAACCACCAGGACACCTGGCTGCAGCGGCGTCCGCTGTTCGGCCACTGGGTGCGCCCGGACGGGACCTCCGGGCATCTGCACGTCCATCTGATGAAGGACGACGGGGCGGAGGACTTCGACTTCGCCTCGGGCGTGCTCTCGACCGTGCAGAGCGGTCCGCATGTGGCCTGGCTGGCGGGATTCGCCTGCCCGGCGGGCGACCGGCACCACCACCTCGACATGATCGAGCCGGGCGACCGGTTCCGGGCGCGGTCGCTGCGCCTGGTGGTGGACGCGATCGGCGCGCCGCCCGTGGCGGAACCGTGCACCCTCGACGGCGGCGTCGAACTCGACCTGGGTACGGCCCGGCTGGACTTCAGGCTGGCCGGCGGTGCGTTCGGCGGCCGTACGCCGACGCTCCGGCTGGTGCCGCGCGCCGACGGGGTACGGATCGAGGTGGTGCTGTTCGAGAGCACGACCCCGGCCGAGCTGGACTGGGCGGAGCTCGGCGACACGTTCGCGGCCGGGACCCTGTCCCTCGTGGCGGCCGGCGCGCGGCAGGGCGCGGAGCCCATGCCGGATCCCGAGGCGGCCGCGGACGGGGACCACGCCGAGGTGCGCTGGACGACCCCGCAGGGGCACCGGCTCACCGTGCGCGGCGGCCGGTCGGTCGTCTCCCGCGAGGAGCACACCGCACTGCACTCCGCGACACTGGACGGCGCGGCGCCGCCGTCGCCCCGTCTCTCGGATTCACTGCTCGTTCCGTAACGCACCGGTCGCAGCCGGTCGCGGGGGCAACCCGCGGCCGACTGCGTCCGTGTGAGCGCGCATCGCAACCGCCCCGTGCGGGTTCAGCCGGGCCGGCCGGTGGTCACCGGCGCACGAATTTCACCGCGTCGGCGTGCACGCACCCTGTGCCGCTGGCGGTGAGGGAGACGGCGGCGCCGGTGCCCTCGGCGTAGGACCGGGTACCGAGGGAGGTCCAGCCGGAGCTTCCGGTGCGTTCGTCGAGGGTACTCGTGGTCACCGTGCCGTTGTTGTCGAGTGCGACCCGGGCGGCGGGGTCACCGCCGGGCGTGGCCGTCTTGCGGAGGAAGACCTCGTACGTTCCGGCGGAGCGGAGGCGGGGCCGCCAGGTCGCCGTGGCACCGGCGTCGCAGGCGTATGTCATCGGCGAGTCCTTCGTCCAGCCGGAGAGCGAACTGGCCGACCAGGTACCGGAGGTGGAGTAGCCGTAGGCGGCGGGGCCGTCGTTGTCGACGTAGTAGTCGCGCTGCCAGTAGCGGACGTAGTCGAACTGCATGGCGGACGGCAGCCTGGTCGCGTCCGGCACGGCCCCGTAGGCGATGGAGGTGAGCCAGACGGCGGTGTAGTCGTGCGTCCACTGACCGGGGGTGTAGGCGGCGGTGTACTTCAGGGTGCCGTCGAGGTAGAACTTCACACCGCTCTCGGACCAGTCGATCCCGTAGGTGTGCCACTGCCGCAGGTCGAGGCCGCTGTCGTAGGTGCCGGATCCGTAGTGCACCGGGCCGGTGGAGCCCGACCCCTTCCAACTGTGCACGTTGTGGGCGAGCTCGGTGGGGTTGACCGAGTCGATCTCGAAGCCGTCGACCTCGGTGCGCTGGTCGGCGGGGAACGTGGTGCCGCCGTCGCCGCCCATCAGCCAGAACGAGGAGTGCCAGCCGCTGCCGTCGTTGATCCTGGCGCGGGTCTCGTAGTAGCCGTAGCGCAGCCGCTGCTTGCTGACCACTCCGCCGCCGGTGAAGTCCTTGCCGGCGTGGCTCTCCTTCTTCAGGTTGATGCTGAGGCTGCCGCCCGACTCGGTGACGTTCTCCTTGCGCTGCGCGCTGTAGGCCTTCACATCGGTGCGAAAGTTCCACTTGCCGGTGTCGACGGCGGTGCCGTTGAACTCGTCGCCGAAGGCGAGCGTCCAGCCGTCGCCGGGTGGGGACGCCTCGGCCGCCGTGGCCTGCGGGGTGATCCCGCCGGCCAGGGCCAGCAGCCCGGCGGCCACGACTGCGAGCGTGCGCGGGGTGCGGGCCGCTCTCTTCATGCCGTACTCCTTCGTCGTCCGACGGTCCGATTGCCTTGCCACGCACTCAAGTTGTGCAACTCGGATGCGCAATGCAGGAAGCGTGTCCATATACCGAGGCTTCGTCAAGCATTCGCGCAGACCGTTCCCCAGATTCGTCCCATCCGAGGGTCGGCACAGTCGAAATTCATGAATGTCGATCCTGCATGTCGCACGTCGGATTCACTGGAATGGGAGTCTTCACCGCCCGGGCGTCGCGCCCATCACGCTCGGCGGTCTCAGGCGGTACCGGCCGGCTCGGCCAAGCCCGAGGACGCCATGCGGGAGCAGGGACAAGGCCCTCTCGACACTCTGCGTGCCGGCTCCCGCGACCCGAGATGTACCGTCCACATGGTGGACGCCACGTCGATGACACCCTGTCGTGAGAGGTCCCGGACGTCCCGGCGGTCAGCCGTACGAGGAGCGAGGACGCGCCGGGTGAGGTATTCCGGAAGCATGGCTTCCCCGCGGTTCCTGGAGTCGATCCGTGAGTCCCGACGGCGCAGGAACGCGCTCGTGGCGACGCCGTTCGCGCTGATCGCCGCCGTCACCGTGGTGGACATCATCGCGCCGCCGGACGTCCATCTCGGCCCGTTCCTGGTGGCGGCGCCCGCGCTGGCCGCCTCGTTCACCGGGCCGCGCATGACCGCCTTCGTCGGGGTGGTCGCGGTGCTCGCGCAGTCGGTGGTGGCGGTCGAACGTACCGGTCTCAACGATCTCAATCACACCTACCAGATCGTCGCGCTGGTCCTCATCTCCGCCTTCGTCACGTTCTTCGCCCACCTGAGAGTCCGCAACGAGCGGGCCGTGACCCAGCTGCGTTCGGTGGCCGAGGCCGCGCAGCGCGTGGTGCTGCGTCCGCTGCCCGCACGGAGCGGCCCGCTGCGCATCTCCTCGGTCTATCTGGCGGCGGAGGCGGAGGCGCAGATCGGCGGCGACCTCTACGCAGCCGCCCGCACCATGGGAGGCACCCGGCTGATCATCGGCGATGTGCGCGGCAAGGGGCTCGCGGCGATCGGTGAGGCGGCGAGCGTGCTGGGTGCCTTCCACGCGCTTTCCCGCCAGCGGTGGCTGCTGCCCGATCTGGTGGGCCATCTGGAGACGAGCATCGCACCGGACCCCGACGACACCGACACCGCCTACGCGGGCACGGACGGGGACGAGGAGGACGACCCGAACCTCGCGGAGTCGTTCGTCACCGCGGCCGTGCTCGACATCCCCGACGACGCCGCCGAGATCCACCTGGTCAGCTGCGGTCATCCGCCGCCGCTCCTGCTGCGGGCCGGTGAGGTGATCCCGCTCGATGTGCGCACACCGGCCCCGCCGCTCGGTCTGGCGCGCCTGGTGGTCACCGAGCACACGGCGGAGACGTTCGGCTTCGAGGCCGGTGACACGCTGCTCCTGTACACCGACGGCGTGATCGAGTCCCGGGACCGGTCGGGGCGCTTCTATCCGCTGCGGGAACGGGCCGCCTCGCGGTTCGGCACGGGCCCCGAAGCGCTGCTGGAGTCGCTGTGCGCCGACCTGTTGCACCACGCGGGCGGTCGCCTGGGGGACGATGCGGCGCTGGTCGCCATCGAGCGCCTGCCACGCTCCGGATGAATGCTCCCGGCCGCCGCGTGCGCCGCGCCGTCGGCTCAGCTCTGCCCGGTGCCCAGGCGGCGTGACACGGAGCGCAGCCAGGGGTGACGTTCGTGGAGCTGCGCGGAGCGCCGGTCGAGCTCCTTGCCCAGGCGTTCCGAGCGCTTGTCGATGTCGAGCTCGTCCAGGATCCGGTCGATCTCGGCGAGCAGCGCCCCGTGCAGCTGCCACTGCCGGGGATGTTCCTGGACGTTTTCGAGGAGCAGATCGGCCACCCGGTCCCTGGTCGCGCGGCTGACGGCGAGCGCGTCGGCCAGCCCGGCCTCCGCCTCCTCGGCGTTCTCCGCGAGCGGGGTGGTGATCAGCTCGGAGAAGCTCTCGACGGCGTCGGCCAGCTGTCCGAACAGCTCGGTCAGGGACTCGGCCACGTCGGCGGGGAACAGCGTTTCGTCGGTACGGGCCTTGGCCAGGTCGGTCAGCGTGCGCGACAGGACCCGCAGCACCACGGCGCAGATCTCCAGGGTGTCCAGACCGGTGCGGAGCACGACCCGGTAGAGCAGTCCCTGCCGGACCCGCGGATTCAGCGTGAGGCTGTCCTCCGCCTGCCGCAGCGAGGCGTCGACCTCCACGATGTCGTGGTCGAGGCGGCGGGCCGCGTGGAGCCGGTCGGCCGCCCGCTCGACGGAGATGTGCCCGCGCACGTCCGCTCCCGTCGCACGGAGCATCCCGCCCATCTCACGGGCCAGACCGTCGATGGAGGCGCCCGCGGGCTGCACCCACACGGGAGGCGCCAGCAGCAGGTTGAAGAGCAGCCCCACTCCCGCGCCGATCAGGGTCTCCAGCACCCGGTCCCAGGCGGTCGAGGCGACCTGTGAGACACCGAGCACGAGCATCGCGCTGATCGCGACCTCGGGGACGAACTCGCCGACGCGCACCAGCCGCCCGATGATCAGCGAGGCGAAGATCGTCAGCCCGAGGCTCCACCAGTTGAGGCCGACCAGCGCGGTGAACGCGCTGGCGATGAGCACCCCGACCACGACGGAGTTCACCCGGCGGATCCCCGTGGTGAGGGTCGCGTAGAGGGTGACCTGTACGACGAGGAGCGCGGTGAGCGGGGCCGTGAGCGGTGCGGGATGGGGCAGGGCCCACACCGCCACGACATAGGCGATGACGGCGGCCGCCGTGGAGCGCAGGGTCTGCGCTCCGACGGGCTCGGTCGTCCGCCGGACGAGCTCGATCACGGGTGCGGATACTCGTGCCATTTCTTTCCCATGCCCGCCCGTGCGCGGCACGGGCGCCCCGGTCCGGCGACACCCTCCGTACGGAGGACGCCGTCCGCCGGGGTCAGGGTGCGAGGGTGCCGAGCAGTTCCTCGACCGTGGGGGTGGACCGCATCTCGTCGGCCAGGCGGCCGGCCCGGGCCCGGTACGACGGCTCCTGGAGGATCAGCTCGGCGGCCGCGCGGATGCTTCGCACGTCGTCGGGGCCCAGCACCGCCGGTTCGTCCACCGGGGCGCCGGTCGGGGTGATCGCCATCCCCGCCCCCGCGTCGGTCACCAGCCGGGCGTTCACCGGCTGGTCGGCGAAGAGCGGGACGCAGACCAGCGGGACGCCGGCCGCCAGGGCGCCGAAGACCGTCCCGGATCCGCCGTGGCAGACCACGAGGGACGCACGGCACAGGACATCCGCCTGCGGCACCCACTGCTCCACCCGGACATGGGACGGCAGCGGTCCGAGGTCCGCCGCCTCGACGAGGTGCCCCGTGGTGAGCAGTACCCGCACCGGCAGTTCGCTCACCGCCTCGACGAGCGCCCGGTACAGGCCGACCGCGGTCGGCATGGCACCCGCCTCGGTGCCCAGGGTGAGGTTGACCAGCGGCTGCTCCGCTCCGCCCCACCGGTCCGGCAGCGCACCCGGCCGGAGGGTCTCGTGATAGCGGTGGGTCACGGCGTACTGCGAGGGGTCCAGGGAGGCCGGGAGGCGGGTCAGGTACGGGGTGGCGAGCAGCCGTTCCGTGATGCCGGTTCCGTACGGTTCGAACACGGGGGTCATCAGGGAGTCGGTGGACCGGATGAACCGCGCGGCCGAGACCGCGACCCGGAGCCGCGGGATCCCGTGCCGCTCGGCGGCCACCACCGACGAGAACTCGTACGCCTCGTGCACGACGAGGTCGGGCCGCCAGTCGCGGCACGCCTCCTCCAGCGCGGGAAGCATCGCGGCGATGCCGAGCCGGCCGAACACCTCCGTGACCATCATCGCGACGCCGTCGTCCGGGGCCAGCGCCAGCACGCGCGCCTTGGTCCTGCCGAGCTCCTCCTCGGGCGGCTCCCCACCGATGCGATACGGCTGCTTCCGGGACGCCAATAACGATTCCAGTGCCGGTGGGGCGACGACGAGGACGTCGTCGCCCCGTGCCGTGCACGCGTCGATGAGTGGGACAAGCGGGTGGAAGTGGCCCGAGCCGCGGGTCGAGGCGAAAAGTACACGCATGGGACAGAGCCTAGGGATGTTCATCTGCCGCCCACAGGACAGCTTTCCGCCTGATTTCGGCGCGATTCCGGCGTCTGCCCGATGTTTGCCGCCGCGGCCTCCGGGGGCGCCCCGCAGGCTGTGCCGCCCGTTGTCACACCCCTGTGCCAGGCTCTTCCACAGACGTCGTCAGGGCGTCCTCCGCCTCTCAGGACCGGCCGCAGCCACAAGCTGCCGAAGGAGCGCACATCATGTCCGGCACCGACGCCGTCCGTACGTCACTGGCAGCCGTCGCATCGCTTCTCGCTCCGGCCCGTCCGGCCGTCGGTGAGCGGGTGTTGCTCGCCCACGACGATCCCGAACGCTATGTGAACACGTATGCGGCCCAGTTGGCGAACCGGGGCATCGCCGGGCCCGTGCCGAACCTCGCCCGGACGGCGCTCGTCGATGCCCTGGGCGAGCACCGATTGCTCGCGGAGTGCGACTGGAAGGAGCAACCCGCGGAGATACGGGCCCGGTTGGAGAAGCTGGACTCCCGGCCGTCCGTGGACCCCTGGGTGTTGTTCGGGGCCCGCGACATGCGTCTGCGGACGGCCGCGTTCCTGGAGGCCTGCGGTCGCCACTACCGGGACGTCGGCGCGACGCTCGCCGTGCTCGACACCGATTCGGACTGCTGCCCGGTGGTGTGTCTGCGTGCCGCGAGGGCCGGGGAGCTGACGGCACTCGCCGGTCCCGCGGGCATCGCCGTACGGATCCTCGGAGCCTGAGCCGCCCCGCATCCGCATCCGCATCCGCATCCCACTGTGCGATTCCCGCCCCGTTCGCCCGCCGGGCGCCGTCCCGGTCGGCTCACGCGCCGCGGGCCCGGGCGGCGAGCACGGCGGCCAGGACGCCGGGCAGGAGCAACAGCCCGAAGGCTGCGGCGTAGCCGATGTGGTCGTTCGAGCCGCCGCTCAGGAAGGCGTTGAAGACGGCTGAGGCGACGCCCAGGACCAGGATCTGGCCCAGGTTCTGGTTGGTCTGCATCGCGCTGCTGGCGTAGCCCTGCCGGCCGGCCGGGGCGTGCGCCAGGGACAGCACGGTGAGGGACGGGGCGAGCAGCCCCATGCCGACCGCCGCGACGACCATCGACGACGCGGCGGTGACCGCCGGCACCCCGGGCAGCGACCCGACGGCGGCGATCACGACCGCCACCACCTGCACCAACGCCCCTACCACGACCAGACGGTGACGTGGCGTCCGTTCCGGCAGACGGCCCTGCACCCAGGAGGAGGCGGCCCACGCAACGGCGGCGCCGGTGAAGGCCAGACCCGTCACGACGGGGGCCACGTCCCGGTCGGTGACCAGCATCAGCGGCACGAATGCCTCCAGCGTGAAGAACACACCCGAACTCAGCCCGCGCAGCAGCACGGTGGCGGGCAGTCCGTGTGCGGCACGCCAGGTGCCCGCCGGCAGCAGCCGGGAGGCGAACAGCACCATCAGCGCGAGTCCCGACACCGCGAACAGCAGATGACGCGTGTCCCAGCCCGACACTCCGTACTGGCCCAGGGCCGCACCCACGCTCACCGCCACCGCGACCGTCAGGGCGGGGCGCGGGGTCCTCTCCTCGGACAGCGCGGGCGCGGCCTTCCAGGAACGGCCGTTCAGCAGGGCCACGACCGCCAGCGCCGGAAGCGCCGTCAGGACCGCCAGGCCGTAGAACACCGCACGCCAGGACCACCACTCCGCGACCAGCCCCGCCATCGGGGGGCCGACGAGCGACGGAATGATCCAGCAGGCGCTCATCAGCGCCAGGGCGCGCGGCTGAAGCCGCTCGGGATACGCCTGGCCGATCGCGGTGTTGATCGCCACCGCGACCATCCCGCCCGCCACTCCGTCCACGAAGCGCCCGGCGGCCAGTTGCCAGATCGAGGTGCTGCTGGCCGAAACCAGCAGAGTGACGACGGCCAGCACCATGCCCGCCGCCAGCGGTCGATTGGCCCCCGCACGGTCCGCCCAGTGACCGCCCAGCACCCCGCCCAGCAGACTCGCGGCCACGAAGCAGCCCGCCACCAGCGGGAAGAGCGACACCCCGTCCAGATCCCGGGCGGCCGTCGGGAGTGTGGGCACCACGGCCAGTGCGGCGAGGCCGGTCAGGAACATCACCGCGGCGAAGCTGGAGGTGGGCGCCGCGTACGTCCGGGAGAAGATGCCGTCGGTGTCCTCGGGCCGTAAGGGCGGAAGATCCGCTGCCTTCGTACGTCTGCCGCCGTCCGGCGCGGCCGGGTCCGTGAACGTCGGGTGCGGGTCGCGCGATGGGCTCTTCGGGGCATCGGTCACAGGCGCACAAGCTACGTCGGCCGCACGACCGCGTGCCACCCGTTTTCCGCGCACACCGCCACCCGGGGAAACGGGCCGGGGCCGCCGACGGTTTGCCGGAACGGCAACAACGCTCGCGTGGCCCCGGCATCCGTCGCATGATCGGGACCACGCATCGGGTCCGCGTGATGGATCGCGGCCCGCGCAACAGATCGAAGGATCAGGAGGATCCATGTCGCAGCCCGCCCGGGTCACGGACTTCAGACACCGTACGGTCCCCTCTCCCGCCGGCCGGATCCACCTGGTGGAGCAGGGTGTCGGGCCGCTGGTGCTGCTGGTGCACGGGTTTCCGGAATCCTGGTACTCCTGGCGCCGCCAATTGCCGGCGCTGGCCGCCGCGGGGTACCGGGCGGTCGCCATGGACGTGCGGGGCTACGGGCGTTCCTCCAGTCCCGAGTCCGTCGACGCGTACCGGATGCTCGACCTGATCGAGGACAACGTCGCCGTGGTGCACGCGCTCGGCGAGGAGACCGCGGTGATCGTCGGACACGACTGGGGGTCGACGATCGCCGCCGACTCGGCCCTGGTCAGGCCGGACGTCTTCCGCGCGGTGGGTCTGCTGAGCGTTCCCTACGCGCCACCGGGCGGGCCACGCCCCAGCGAGGTCTTCGCGGGGATGGGCGGGGACGAGGAGTTCTACGTCTCCTACTTCCAGGAGCCCGGCCGGGCCGAGGCCGAGATCGAGCCGGACGTCCGGGGCTGGCTCGCGGGCATCTATGCCGCGCTGTCCGCCGACACCATGCCCGCACCGGACGCACCCGATCCGCACTTCGTGCGGCGCGGCGGAACAATGCGTGAGCGGTTCCCCGCCGGCCGGCTGCCCGCCTGGCTCGGCGAGGACGAACTGGACGTCTACGCCGCGGAGTTCGAGCGCACCGGAATGAACGGGGCGCTCAACCGCTACCGGAACATGGACCGGGACTGGACGGATCTCACTGATTTCCACGGCGCGCCCATCACCCGGCCCGCCCTGTTCATCGGCGGCGGCCTCGACGCCTCGACCACCTGGATGTCCGGGGCGATCGAGGCGTACCCGACGACCCTGCCCGCGCTGGATTCCTCACACATCCTCGAAGGCACCGGCCACTGGATCCAGCAGGAACGCAGCGAGGAGGTCAACAGCCTCCTGACCGGCTGGCTCGGCTCCCTGCCCCGCTGAGGCCGGATGGGTCGCGGGGCGGGCGCGCGGTACGGCGGCCGGGAAGCGGACCGGAGCGCCGGGGAAGGGGGCCGACCCTCGGGGAGTCGGGGCGCAGCCGGGCCACTGCCCGTACTTCGATCCTCGCCCCGGACCGCGTGGTTCGCATCCCGGCGCCGGTACATGAGGGTCACCCGCTCCGGCCGGTGGGCCGCGCCCCGGCCGTGCGAGGCGCGGCCCACCGTGAAGCGTCCGCCGTCCTGGAGCCGTCGGTGCGGATTCACCGACGGCCGGGGATCACAGAGTCCGTTCGAGGCGGTCGGCCATCAGCCTGACGAAGCGTGACGGGTCGCCCAGTTCGCCGCCCTCGGCGAGCAGCGCCAGATCGTGGAGCAGCTCGGCCGTCTCCTGGAGTCCGGTGCCGTCTGTCTCGCCGCGTTCGGCGTGCGCCCGGTTGAGGCCGCTGACCAGCGGGTGCTCCGGGTTGAGTTCGAGGATGCGCTTGACCTGGGGAATCTCCTGGCCCATGGCCCTGTACATGTTCTCCAGGGCCGGTGTCACGTCGTGCGTGTCCGAGACGATGCAGGCGGGCGAGACGGTGAGGCGGGAGGAGAGACGCACCTCCTTGACGGTGTCGCTCAGCCGGTCCGTCATCCAGCCGAGCAGATCCGCGTATTCCTGCTGGCGGCCCTCTCGTTCGGTCGCCGCCTCCTTCTTCTCCTCCTCGGTCCCGAGGTCGACCTCGCCCTTGGCGACGGACCGCAGCTTCTTGCCGTCGAACTCCGGCTCGGCCTCGACCCACACCTCGTCGACGGGGTCGGTCAGCAGCAGCACCTCGACGCCCTTGGCCCGGAACGCCTCCATGTGCGGGGAGTTCTCGATGGCCTGACGGGACTCGCCCGTCAGATAGAAGATGTGCTCCTGGCCGTCCTTCATCCGCTCCACGTACTGCCGCAGCGTGGTCGGCTCGTCCTTGTCGTGGGTCGTGGCGAAGGACGAGACACCGAGAATGGCCTCGCGGTTCTCGAAGTCGCTCAGCAGCCCTTCCTTGAGGACGCGGCCGAACTCCCGCCAGAACGTGGCGTACCGGTCCGGCTCGGCGGACATCATGTCCTTGACAGTCGACAGGACCTTCTTCGCCAGCCGCCGGTGCATCAGCTGGATCTGGCGGTCCTGCTGGAGGATCTCGCGCGACACGTTGAGCGACAGGTCCTGCGCGTCCACGACACCCTTGACGAAGCGCAGGTACGGCGGCATCAGCGCTTCGCAGTCGTCCATGATGAAGACGCGCTTCACATAGAGCTGGATGCCGCGCTGGTACCCCTGCATGAACAGGTCCTGGGGCGCGTGCGACGGGATGAAGAGCAGTGCCTGGTACTCGAAGGTTCCCTCCGCCTGGAGGCGGATGGTCTCCAGAGGGGCACTCCAGTCGTGGCTGATGTGCTTGTACAGCTCGTGGTACTCGTCGTCGGTGACCTCGTCGCGCGAGCGCGCCCACAGGGCCTTCATCGAGTTGAGCGTCTCGGGCTCGCGCGGGGCGTCGTCGGCCCCTTCCTCGCCGTCCGCGCCCGCCGCGGCCTCGGGGACCATCCGGACGGGCCAGGTGATGAAGTCCGAGTAGCGCTTGACGATCTCCCTGATCTTCCACGGGGAGACGTAGTCGTGCAGCTGGTCGTCGGTGTCCTCCGGCTTGAGGTGGAGCGTGACGGAGGTTCCCTGGGGTGCGCTGTCGACGGTCTCGATCGTGTACGTGCCCTCGCCGGACGACGTCCAACGGGTGCCCCGGCTCTCGCCCGCGCGCCGGGTCAGCAGCGTGACCTCGTCGGCGACCATGAAGCTGGAGTAGAACCCGACGCCGAACTGACCGATCAGCCCGTCGGCCGCGGCGTTCTCCTCGGCCTCCTTGAGCTCCCGCAGGAACTTCGCGGTGCCCGAGTTCGCGATGGTCCCGATGAGCTGGACCACTTCGTCGTGAGACATCCCGATGCCGTTGTCCCGCACGGTCAGGGTGCGGGCCTGCCGGTCGGTCTCGATGGCGATGTGGAGGTCGGACACGTCCGCGCCGAGCGAGTCGTCGCGCAGTGCTTCGAGCCGCAGCTTGTCGAGCGCGTCGGAGGCGTTGGAGACGAGTTCACGCAAGAACACGTCCTTGTTCGAGTAGATCGAGTGGATCATCATCTGCAGAAGCTGGCGCGCTTCCACCTGAAACTCGAACGTCTCAGTGGGCATATCCGTGATTCCTTCTCAGGTCCGTGGTCGTGGATCTGGCCTGAGCACTTTAGATCAGCCGCTGATCACTCCGGGCCACTACCCCGAAGCCCACTGTTTCCACGGCTCCGCCCGGCGCCCGCTCAGGCCGGCGTCACCGCGTAGCCGTCGGCCGTCCAGCCGCCGTCGCTGACCAGCACCTGGCCGGTGATGTTCGCGGACACCCCGGAGGACAGGAACAGGGCGAGATTGGCGATGTCCTGCGGGGTGCCGAGGCGGCCGCGCGGGGTGCGGCGGCGCAGCGCCCCGGTGTCCAGGCGCCCGGCGTCGGAGAGCCGGGTCAGCAGGTCGGTCTCGACGTATCCGGGTGCGAGCGCGTTGACCCGGATGCCGGACGGGGCCCACTCGACGGCCAGGACCTTGGTGAGAGCGGCGACGGCCGCCTTGGTCGCGCAGTACGCCGCGCGCTCGGGGCCGGCGGTCACCCCGTACATCGACGAGGTGGTGAGGATGACACCTCCGTCACCCTCGCGCATGATGCGGGCGGCGGCGCGCGCGCAGACGAAGACCCCGGTGAGGTTGACGTCCAACGCGGCGTTCCAGCGGTCCAGTTCGAGGTCCAAGGACGGCGCGTTGGCGGAGACACCGGCGTTGGCGACCATGACGGACAGCTTCCCTGTCCGGGCGGTGAACGCGGTGAGTGCGGCCGTCACCGCGTCCTGGTCGCTCACCGGGGCCGCGGCCGCCGCGATCACCTGGCCGGGGTGGCGTGCCGCCAGTGCCGGCCGCACCCGGTCCAGTTCGTCGCCGTCGAGGTCGAGCAGCAGCACATGGCATCCGGCGCGGGCGAAGGCGTCGGCCATCGCCAGGCCCAGGCCGCGGGCGGCGCCCGTGACGCATACGGAGCTGCCGCTCAGGTCGGGGTAGACCGCCGCTTCGGTCGTCATGTTCGGTTCCGTCACCACTTGCTCCGCCGTGTTCTCCGTCGTGCTCCGCTCCGGTGTTCCAGGTCGTGCTCAGATCATGTGCATGCCGCCGTTCACATGGATGACCTCGCCCTGTACGAAGCTCGCGGCGGGCGAGCAGAGGAAGACGACGACGGAGGCGACTTCCTCCGGCCGGCCCAGGCGGCCCAGCGGGGTGGTGGCGAGGGCGGTGTCGCCGCGGTCGGCCACGTAGTCGCGGGTCATGGGGGTCTCGATGATGCCGGGCGAGACCATGTTGATCCGTGCCCTGGAGCCGAGTTCCCAGGCCAGGCTGCGGGAGAAGGCGAGCAGCGCGCCCTTGGTCGCCGCGTAGTGCGCGTGCCGGACGCTGCCTCGGTGACCGGCCATGGAGGTCAGATTGACGATGCTGCCGCCCTCGTTGAGGTGGGGCAGGACAGCACGGGTGAGGTAGAAGACACCGTTGAGGTTGACCGAGATGACGGTGTTCCACTGCTCGTCGGTCATGTCGGCGACGGCCTGCTCGGGGTAGATCCCGGCGGCGGGTACGAGGAAGTCGACCGAGCCGAACGTCTCGACGGCGGCGGCGACGAACGCGTTGTTGCTCTCCGGCGACGCCGCGTCCAGGGTGCGGGTGATCACGGTGGTGCCCGTGGGGTCGAGCGTCGCGGCGAACTCCGCCAGTGCCTCGGCGTTCAGGTCGCCGAGCACCAGGTTGGCACCGGCCGCGTGGAACTGGCGGGCCACCTCGCGGGCGATGCCGCCGCCCGCGCCGGACAGGAGGAGGGTCCGGCCCTCGAAGGGGCGGGCGTCAGTCCGCGGGGCCTGCTGCGTCTGCTGTGTGGTCGCTGTCATGGTCTTCCTCTGTGAACAGTTCGGGATGTTGGGCCAGTTCGAGCCGGGTGCGGCGGATGTGGCCGGTGAGAAAGCGTTCGGCGTCGACGATGTCGGCCCGCTTGATCGCGTCGATGATCAGGCGGTGCTCGGCGTGGATCAGTTCCCAGCCGCTGTCGCCCGCGAGCCGGGCGAAGGCGCGGCGGTAGTGCTGGGTGGTGTTCCAGAACCGGTCGACCATGGCGGTGATCTGGGTGACGCGGCATCCGGAGTAGGTGAGCAGGTGGAGCCGGCCGTCGAGGGCCAGGAAGCGGTCCACGTCGGTGGTGAGCTCGATCTGCCGCGCGATCGTCTCCAGTTCGGCGACCTGCTCGGCGGTCAGATGCGGGATGCTCTCGGCGAGGGCGAGCGGTTCCAGGCGTTCGCGGATCTTGTAGACGCCCTCGCACTCCGCCATGTCCATCCTGGAGACCCAGGCGCCGCTGTTGGACTTCACGACGGTCAGCCCCTCGGCCGCCAGTATCCGCAGGGCCTCGCGCACGGGCAGCCGGCTGGCGCCGAGCTGCGCGGCGACCTGCTCCTGCATGATCCGGGCGCCGGGGCGCAGTTCACCGCTGAGGATGGCGGCGCGCAGATGGTCCGCGACGCGCTGGCTGGCGACGGCGGCGGCTCCGGACGGACCGGATCCGGTGGTCGGACTGGGTGACATGGTTCTCCCTGGTGCGGTGGTACGGCGGCGTGTTCAGACGGAAGGCTGCCACAGCAGCACCGGTGAGCCGGCCTCGTACCGCTTGCCGTCCGGGTAGGAGACCAGTTCCAGCTGCATCCCCCAGGGAGTGAGGAAGTAGACCCAGCGCTGCCCCTCGCTCGGTCCGGAGCTGGCCGTGGGTTCGCCCAGGATCCGTACGCCGTGCCGTCGCAGGTGTGCCACGGCGGCGTCGAGGTCGGTGACGTAGAAGGCGAGATGGTGGCCGCCGATGTCGCTGTTGCGCGGCGGTCGCGTCTCCTGTCCGGGAGCCTCGTACTCGAAGATCTCGAAGTTCGGACCGCCTGCGCACCGGAAGAAGCGCAGCTCCCGCATCACGGCACGCGGGTGGACGCCGAGATGGTCGCTCATCCAGGTGCCGTCGGAACGGAACGGGCCGAGCGAGTAGACGTGCTCGCAGCCGATCACCTCGACGAAGAACCGGGTCGCCTCTTCGAGGTCGGGAACGGTGAAGCCGATGTGCTCGACGCCGGCCAGCCCGGGAAGGCCCCGCTCTCGATCATCCGTGGAATGGATCCATCTATCCGCCATGACTCTCACATTGCGCCGCCCCAGGTGCCGTAGTCAATGGATATTCCCGAAATCTGAACGTAACGTTCCGGTAACGAGGTATTGGCTATGGATCCATTCACTGCGACAGTGCTCACCGAATCACACAGGAGAGTGCTCATGCCCACACACCGGAAACTGGCCCCCGCATCACCCTGGACCGAGGTGACGGCGACCAAGAAGGACTGGCACGGCGCGGACCCCAGGCTGCTGACCTCGATGTTCACCCAGACCCTGCTGATCAGGACGTTCGAGGAGTACGTGCTCGACCTCGCGGGCCAGGGACTGGTCCACGGGCCGGCGCACTCCAGCATCGGCCAGGAGGGCGGCGCCGTCGGCTCCGTGCTGCCGCTGACCGGCGCCGACTTCGTCGGCGGCTCGCACCGGGGGCACCACCAGTTCCTCGCCAAGGCACTGGGTTACGTCGCGCCCGGCGGCATCGACCTGCGCCGGCCCGTCGACGCGGAGGTGCACACCGTCCTGCAGCGCAGCCTGGCCGAGATCTGCGGCCTGGCCAGGGGCTTCTGCCAGGGGCGCGGCGGATCCATGCATCTGCAGTGGCGCGAGGCCGGGGCCATGGGCACCAACGCGATCGTCGGCGGTGGCGTGCCGCAGGCCGCCGGGTTCGCCTGGTCGGCGCGGCAGGCCGGCACCGATGCCGTCTCGGTCACCTACTTCGGGGACGGCGCGGTCAACATCGGCTCCGTGCTGGAGACGATGAACCTCGCCGCCGCCTGGAAGCTGCCGGTCTGTTTCTTCATCGAGAACAACAAGTACGCCGTCTCCACCCACGTGGACGAGGCGACGGCCGAGCCCCGGCTGTCGGCGCGCGGACTGGGCTTCAACATCCCCAGCTGGCGCGTGGACGGCATGGACCCGCTCGCCACGTACCTCGCCATGAGCGAGGCCGTGGACCACATGCGCGCCGGTGGCGGCCCGACCGTCGTCGAGGCCGAGGTCTACCGCTTCTTCCACCAGAACGGCCCGTTCCCCGGCAGCGCGTTCGGCTACCGCACCAAGGACGAGGAGAAGGAGTGGCGGGCCCGCGACCCGCTCGCCCTCGTCTCGCGGCAGCTCGTCGAGAACGGCGTCCTGAGCACCGGAGAGATCGAGGAGTGCACCGCGCGGGCCAAGGCGGTCATGGCGGGCATCGGTGACGAGCTGCTGGAGCCCGACCCCGGCGGAAAGCCGGGCACCCGCCGCATCAGGCCCGCCGAATGGCCCGACCCGTCCTTCCGCGACGTCGGTGTACGGGGCGACCTCAGCGAGTTCGACGACGTACGCCTCGCCGACACCGGCAGCGGCCCGGACGCGTTCCAGGGGCGCCTGGAACAGCGGAAGTTCATCGATGTCGTGGCCGAGGTGATGAGCCGGCGCATGGCCGAGGACTCGTCGGTCGTCGTCATGGGCGAGGACGTGCACCGGCTCAAGGGCGGCACCAACGGCGCCACCAAGGGCCTGGCCGAGGCCCACCCGGACCGGGTCCTGGGCACCCCGATCAGCGAGAACGCCTTCGCCGGGCTGGCCGGCGGCATCGCGCTCGACGGCCGGTACAAGCCGGTGGTGGAGTTCATGTACGCCGACTTCATGTGGGTCGCCGCCGACCAGATCTTCAACCAGATCGGCAAGGCCCGGCACATGTTCGGCGGCGACGGACAGGGGTCCGGCGTCCCGCTCGTCCTGCGCAGCAAGGTCGCCATGGGCACCGGCTACGGCTCCCAGCACTCCATGGACCCGGCGGGGATCCTCGCCACGGCCCCCGGCTGGCGGATCGTCGCCCCGTCCACGCCCTTCGACTACGTGGGCCTGATGAACTCGGCGCTGACCTGCAAGGACCCGGTCGTCGTACTGGAGCACACCGACCTGTACAACTCGGTCGGCCCGGGCCCGGTGGACGACTTCGACTACTGCCTGCCGGTGGGCAGGGCGGCGGTGCGCCGCACCGGATCGCGGATCACCGTCGTGTCGTACCTCGCGATGACCAACTACGTCCTGGAGGCCGTCGAGCAGCTGGGCCTGGACGCCGAGGTCATCGACCTTCGCTGGCTGGACCGCGCCAGTCTCGACTGGGACACCCTCGGCGAGAGCATCCGCAAGACCAACAACGTGCTCATCGCCGAGCAGGGCCCCATCGGCACCTCCTACGGCGGCTGGCTGTCCGACGAGATCCAGCGCCGCTACTTCGACTGGCTCGACCAGCCGGTCGAGCGCGTCCGGGCCGGCGAGTCCTCGCCCAGCATCAGCAAGGTGCTGGAGCGGGCGGCGATCGCACGGACCGAAGAGGTCGTGGCCGCGCTCCAGCGGGTCACCGGGAACTGACCCTCCCCGTACGAGAGAACACCCAGGAGGGTTGATCATGGCAGAACTGTTCCGAATGCCCGCCGTGGCCGCCGACGCGGCAACGGCCGTACTGTCCGCCTGGCAGGTGGCGGAGGGGGCGTCGTTCACCAAGGACGACGCGCTGGTCTCCATCGAGACCGACAAGGCCGAGGTGGACGTGTCCGCCGAGCGGGACGGCGTACTGCTCAAGGCGCTGTACGAAGCCGGCGTCGAGATCGAGGTCGGTGACCCGATCGCCGTGCTAGGCACCGCCGGCGAGCAGACCGGTGACCTCGACGCGCTGCTGGTGGAACTCGGTGTGGCCGCGCCCGCCGAGGCCCGGCAGGCGGTGCGCCGGGACGTACCGGAGGAGCCGGCCGTTCCGGCGCCCTCCGCCGCACCCGCGCTCTCCCTCGCGCCGGCTTCCGGTGAGCCGGATCGTGGCGGGCGGATCTTCAGCAGTCCGCTGGCCCGCAGGCTGGCCCGCGAGGCGGGCCTCGGCATCGAGGCCCTCACCGGCACCGGGCCCGGCGGCCGCATCGTCCGGCGCGACGTCGAGGCCGCGGTCGCGGCCGGGCGGGCGCAGGCGACGGAGCCGCCCGCACCCCCGGCGCCCGCCCCCGTACCGCAGGCCACCACCCCCGCCGCGCCCGCATCCGCGGCCGGCACCGGTGACCACGAGGACATCCCGCACACCCGGATGCGCCGGGCCATCGCCAGGCGGCTCACCGAGAGCAAGCAGCACACCCCGCACTTCTACCTGCGGGCGACCTGCGCGGTCGACGAGCTGCTCGCCCTGCGGCAGCGGATCAACGCCGTCAGCCCGGTCAAGATCTCGGTCAACGACCTGCTGATCAAGGCCGTCGCCACGGCACACACCCAGGTGCCGGAGATGAACGCGGTGTGGCAGCCGGACGCCGTCCGCCGGTTCCGGACCGTCGACGTCTCGGTCGCCATCGCCACCGACACGGGTCTGGTGACCCCGGTACTGCGCGGGATCGAGAACCTGTCGGTGTCGGCGATCGCCACGCGGACCCGTGCGTTCGCGGAGCGGGCGCGCTCCGGGGGCCTGGTCCCCGCCGACCTCGAAGGCGGCTCGATCACCGTCTCGAACCTCGGCATGTACGGGGTCGAGGAGTTCGCCGCCATCATCAACCCGCCGCAGGCCGCGATCCTGGCCATCGGCGCCGCACGCGACGAGGCGGTGGTCCGCGACGGTGCGGTCACCGCGGCGAAGGTGCTCGGCGTGGTCCTGTCCGTGGACCACCGTCCGGTGGACGGCGCCGTGGCGGCGCGCTGGCTCGCGGCCTTCACCGAGGCCGTGGAGAACCCGGTCCGGCTCGTCGTCTGACCCCATCCCGGCGGCCGGGCGGCCCGCGGCACCACCGCCGCAGTCCGCCCGGCCGAGCCCCAAGTCCTGTCGTCCCCACCTGACGGCTGCCAGAGCACCCCAAGAGGACACCGATGTCTTTGATCCGCGGTTCCCGCACACCAAGTGCGGCCACACCACACGAAACCCCGCGCGATGCGCTCGGCGAGCTGGACCGGCGCAATCTGCGGCGGCTGATGCCGCTGCTGCTGGCCGCCTACATCATGTCGTTCCTGGACCGGACCAACATCGGCCTGGCCAAGGAACGCCTGGAGGTCGACCTCGGCATCTCCGCCGCGGCCTACGGGCTGGGCGCGGGGCTGTTCTTCCTCACCTACGCGATCTCCGAGGTGCCCAGCAACCTGATCATGTACCGGGTGGGCGCCCGCTGGTGGATCACCCGGATCATGCTGACCTGGGGAGTCATCTCCGCCTGCATGGCCTTCGTGCAGGGCGAGAAGTCCTTCTACGCCATGCGGCTGCTGCTCGGCGCCGCCGAGGCGGGGCTGCTGCCGGGCATCCTGCTCTACTTCACCTACTGGTTCCGCTCCGAGATCCGCGGCCGGGCCATCGGGCTGCTCCTGCTCGGCGCCTCCATCGCCAGCGTCGTCGGAAACCCGCTCGGCGGGCTGCTCATGGAGATGGACGGCCTCGGCGGCTGGCACGGCTGGCAGTGGATGTTCGTCATCGAGGGGATCCCCTGCCTCTTCCTGGCCGTCGCGATCTTCCGGTACCTGCCCGACGGCCCGGCCAAGGCGCCCTGGCTGACGGCGGACGAGGCCCAACTGGTCCAGGACGCGGTCACCCGCGAGCAGACCGAGGGTTCCGAGGCGGCCGGCAACGGCTCCGGATCCGGCTCGCTGCTGACGGTGCTGCGCGACAAGCAGATGCTGCTGGCCATCTTCGCCAACTGGACGCACCAGGTCGCCCTGTACTCCGTCGTCTACTTCCTGCCCGGAATCATCGGAAGCTGGGGCGATCTCTCCCCGTTCACCATCGGCCTGCTGACCGGCCTGCCCTGGCTCACCGCGGCCGTCGGCGCCGTACTGGTCCCGCCCCGCGCGACCACGCCCCGGCGCTCCCGCAACTTCGTGGTGGTCGGCCTGCTGATGATGTTCACCGGCCTCATCGTCGCCGCCGTCGCCGGTCCCGTGATCGCCCTGCTCGGCTTCTGCTTCACCGGCCTGGCGTTCTTCGTCGTCCAGCCCCTGCTGTTCAACTTCCCCGCCACCCGGCTCTCGGGCAAGACCCTCGCCGGTGGTCTGGCACTGCTCAACACCATCGGCATCACCGGCGGCTTCGTCGGCCCGTACATCATGGGCTACGCCGAGGACGCCACCGGCAACCACCTGTCCGGCCTGTGGGTCTCCATCGTCCTGCTGGCCGTCGGCGCACTCGCGGCCACGCGGCTGCGCTTCTCCCCGAAGTCCTGACAAAAGCCGGCGTCGGCGCCCCTTGCCGGGGAACCGACGCCGGCCGGACGTGTGACCGCCCCGCCCGAACTCCCGGGTCCATCAGGGGCTTTCACCCCGGGGCAGGTCCAGCTCGAACCAGACCACCTTGCCTCCGGAGACATCGGCCGCGCCCCACCGCTGCGCCAGCGCGCTGACGACGTGCAGCCCACGGCCGGTTTCGTCGGTGGGCCGTGCCCAGCGTCCCCGGGGCAGCTGCGTCGAGTCGTCGCCGACCTCGCAGCGCAGCGAATCGGTCCGCAACAGCCTCATGCTCACCGGCCGTTCCGCGTACCGCACGGCGTTCGTCACGATCTCGCTCACCAGGAGCTCGGCCGAGTCCGTGAGCTCCGCCAGGCCCCAGTCGGCAAGCGTCCGCCGCACGAGCCGCCTGGCCCGCCCCGGGGACTCGTGCACCGGCTCCAGGGACCAGTGCGCCACGTCGCTCGGCGCGATCCCGTCGAACCGCGTCGCGAGAATCACCATGTCGTCGTCCCGGTCCCCCGGGCCGACCATGTGCAGCACGTCGTCGCAGAGCGCCTCCAGCGACGGCGTGTGGTCCGCCCCGGTCCGCCGTGCCGTGGCCTCCACCCGTTCCCTGAGCTGCTCGATGCCCATCCAGATGTCCCGCAGCCGGGACTCCACCAGACCGTCGGTGTACTGAATCAATGTGGCGCCCGCGGGCACGTCCAGCTCGACGGCCTCGAAGTCCACCCCGCCGACCCCGACCGGGGCGCCGGGCGGCACCCGCAGCACCTCCGCACGGCCGCCCGGATGCAGCAGCACGGGCGGCGGATGGCCGGCGTTGGAGATGGTGATCGTGTGCGCGACCGGGTCGTAGACGGCGCACTGGCAGGTCGCCATCCGGTCGTCGCCCAGGCGCCGCGCCTGTTTGTCGAGCCGTCGCAGCACCTCCTGGGGCGGCAGGTCGAGGCCGACGAGGGTCTGCACGGTGGTGTGCAGCTGCCCCATGATCGCCGCCGAGGTCATGGAGTGGCCCATGACGTCGCCGACGACCAGGGCGACCCGGCTGCCGGGCAGCGGGATCGCGTCGTACCAGTCGCCACCGATCCGGGCCGTCTCGGCGGCCGGCAGATAGCGGGAGGCGAGCCCGACGCCGGGCGGCTGCGGAAGGGAGCTCGGCAGCATCGCCCGTTGCAGCTCCCCCGCGATGTACGCCTCGCGCCCGTACAGTACGGCCTTGTCCAGGGAGAGCGCCGTGTGCGTGACCAACTGGGCCGCGACCAGAAGGTCGTTCGGATCGAAACTCGACCGCTCGTTCCCGCGCAGGAAGACCGCGACCCCGATGACCCGGCGCCGGCCGCGCAGCGGGGCGAGGATCGCCCGGTGCCCGTCGGGCAGTGGGTGGTCGGCACCCAGCAGCCAGGGCAGTGCGTCCCGGCCGGCGTCCGAGCCGCCGAGGAGCGGGCGCACCCCGCGTAACACCTCGGCGAGTGCGCTGCCCGGAGGCACCGGGCGCAGCACCGCGGGATCGGCGTCGGCTGCGAGGTGCCCGCCGCGCCCTTCCTGGCGCAGCCGGTCGACGCGGCGCAGCCGCAGCATGAACGGGGAGGCCGGTCGTTCATCGCCCACCGGGAGCGGATCGCGCAGATATACGAAGATCTCGTCGGAGAACGACGGGACGGTCGCACGGCACAGCCCGAGCACGATCTCGTCCAGGTCCATGCCACGGGCGATCCGCCGGGTCGCGGCTCCGACGAATCGCATCGAGTCGTCCGCCCGCCGCAGCTCGACCTCGCTGCCGGGTCCGTCTCCGCTGGTCATGGGGTTGTTCGGGGTTGTGCGGAACAACTCGTCGTCGACGGGCGCGGACCGGGGGCCGTGGTGGTTACCGCCGCGGACGGCCTGCCCGGGAATGACGGATCCGGTGTGCTCCGTCCCGGCGTTCCGGGATTTGCCCCAGCCCATGTCCTCGGCCGCCTCCTGTACGGCATCGTGCTCCCGGTCGAGGACGTCACGGGCCTTGCGCAGTGTGGCGTCGACCTGATCGAGCGCGGCGTCGTCGGCGGTGCCGGGCAGCGGGCCGGGAATCTGCAGGGCGGTTCCCGAGCGGGGCTGACCGCCGGGTGCGGAGACGCTCCTGAGTTCACGGAGTTCGTCCTCCAGCGCCTTGATGCGGCGGGCGGCGTGATCGGCCACGCGTTGCGCCGTGTCCCGTTCGGCCTCGGCCCGGCCGAGCTGCGAGCGGAGGTCCTCCGACTGCCGTACGGCGCGTTCGAGACGGTGTTCCGCCAGCTCCACATCGACGAGGAACGAGTCGTCCGCGCCGCGCAGCGCATCCAACCGCCTTGTGAGGGTGGCAACTTGAGCCTGCGTCTGGCCGAGCAGCGCGAAGAGCACCGTGGCCACCTGGAGGGCTTGCTGCCTGGCCTGCTCACTGACCTCGTAGGCCTGCCGGACACGGTTGAGATCCTCCAACGCGGCGATCGTGCGCTGCTGGGCCTCGACGAGCTCGTGGGCCGGGACGGACGGATTCCCGTCGGCGGTGACGGGCGTGGGCGCGGTTTGAGCGGCACTCCACAGCGGTTGAAGTTGCTCCAGCCGCTCGGCGGCCCGCGGCCCGGACTCGTCGGGGAAACATACGTCGGCGACGGCTTCGACGAGATCCCAGGTCAGAGCGACCCCGGAAAGCTGCTCACGCAGCTTGCGCAGATCGGGAACCGCGCCGGTGCGGAAGTGCTCGGCGGTCAATCGGTCACGCAGTTGAGCCACCGACATGTTGGAGGTGTCGAGCCAGGTCCGCAGGGCGTGAACGAGATCGTTGATCTCCTTGCACGATCCCCGTGCGGGCGCCCAGGGCCGGCCGGGCCGCTTCAAAGTCCCCACGTCATCTCTCTCAGACCAAGTTGTTCCCCGGACAACCCCGTGTTGTCACGTGGACAACATCCAACCCGCTCGGCCGGCCCGCGTGCAGGTGGATGGTTGTTTCGTGCCGCGTGAATGCCCGCCCGCACGAAGCAGACGAGCTCGAAGGCATCGAAGGAGGAGTTGTTGTGAGCCCCACTCATACGGCGATGCTGCTCATGGCAGTCGCGCTGGCGGTGATGTCCGCCTGCCTCGTGGCGGGGATCGCGTTCGCCGTCGCCCGCTGGGGCGGCGCCCCGGTACCCGAGGCCGTCGCGAGGTCGGGCAGGGCGTTCGCGTCGGCCCTGACCGTCATCAGCGCGGTGATGGCAGTGGTGGTGACCGTGCTGAAGTAGGTGGAGAGTTGGCTACGGTGTATGCGAACACCGACGTCGCACTGACCCTCCGGAGGGGTTGTTCTCCAGCTTGAAGCACGATAGAGGAACCATGGACCGCGAGCCGCGAGCCGCGAGCCGCGAGCCGCGAGCCGCGAGCCGCGAGCCGCGAGCCGCGAGCCGCTCGACCGGGGGTAGCGTCCTGGGGTGGCCATGCACGCTAGGCAGCCCCTCCGCGTTCCCGTCGGGCCGGATGCTCTGAGATGGAGCACGTTCCGTCGCGAGAAGACCCTGGTCGTAGCCGCTCGCACCGTCACCTCGACCGCGCGGGTCCTTGAATGCCTGCCCGCGCTGCTGCGCGGTGACAGCCGGGTGGCCGTCGTCTTCGCCTACGACTCCACGTCCGCCTTCAACGACGGGGTGCTCGACCTGCTCCACGACTCGGGATGCCGGGTGATGTCCTGGGAGCAGGTGGCCGACGCCGCTCCCGATCTCATCGTCTCCGCGAGTGAGAACATCGATGTGCCGGAGGGGGACTGTCCCGTTCTGGTGCTGCCCCACGGGATCGGCTTCCAGAAGCACGTGCCGGACTCACGGGCACCGCGCAGCCGCTTGTCCGGGGTGGTGCCGGACCGGCTCCTGGAGTCCGGACGGGCCTGGCTCGCCATTTCGCATCCGGGCCAGGAGGAGCAGTTGCTCGCCACCCATCCGCGGGCGGCCGGACACACGTTGCTGGTCGGCGACCCCTGTTTCGACGAACTGCTCGTCAGCCTGGATCAGGCCGGGGTCTACCGGGCCGCGCTGGGCGTGCCGGACGGGCGACAACTCGTGGTGCTCAGTTCCACCTGGGGCCCCACCTCCCTGATCGGGCAGAACCCTGATCTCCCGGCCCGTCTGCTCGCCGCGCTGCCGTACGACGAATTCCGGGTCGCCGCGATCATCCATCCCAACGTCTGGTCGGGGCACGGCGCCTGGCAGATCCGTACCACTCTGGCAGCCGCGCTGGACGCGGGGCTGATCCTGATTCCCCCCGTTCACGCCTGGAGGCCGGCACTCGTGGCCGCGGACACCGTCATCGGCGACCACGGTTCGGTGACCCTGTACGGTGCGGCTCTGGGCAAGCCGGTGCTGCTCGCCGCGTTCGGGAGCGATGCCGTGCCGGGTACGGCCGTGGACGGTCTCGGACGGGACGCGCCCCGACTCGATCCGCTGGGCGACATGGCTGAGCAGATCAGGACCGCCGTCGGCGAACACACCCCCGACCGCTACCGCACGATCGCCGAGCAGGCCTTCGCCCGGCCGGGGCAGGCGCTCCACCAGCTGCGAACCGCGCTCTACCGGCTGATGGGACTGGCCGAGCCGTCACCCGGTGTCCCGCCCCGGCCGGCACTGCCCACGCCGGAGGAGGCGGTGTCCTCGGTCTCCTCCTGGACCGTGGCGACCACGGCCTCGTCCCACGACGACGAAAGGCTGACCGTCACCGTGCGGCGCCACCCCGCGGCGGTGTCCGACGCGGAACACGAGGACCCGCGGGTATTCACCCACCTGGCCTGTGATGAGCGGGAACGGGACCGGCGCCTGGTCGAGAGTGCGTCGGTGCTGATCCGGCGCAGTGCCCTGCCGACGACCGCCGCGGCCCTGCGCTGGATCGGGGAAACGCTGCACCGGTGTCCCGGCTGCCGCCTCGCGGCCGTCGCCCTGGACGGGGGCGGCTGTCTGGTGGGGCTGCGCGACGGACGGGTGGTCGAGGCGGCGGTCACCGGACCCGCAGTCGATCCCGGTCTGCCGGCCGCGACCGTCTACACCCTGCTGCGCGCGGGGGCCCCGTTGGACGACGCCATGGTGACGTTGCGCATCGGTGAGCTGCGCGACGAAGACGTCTCCCTCCGGTTGCGCCCGCATGTCCCGGTCGGCCCGTTCGGCTGAGGACATCCGGCCCTCAGCCTGTTTCACCCGTTCCTTCGAGCCGTCGGCGAAGCACTTCGGCCTGCGGGCTGCCGCCCGCCTCGTAGATCTCCAGGGCCCGCGTCAGGTCGGCCCGTACCGCTTCGGGATCGGCTGCCGAGCGCTCCTTGATCCCGGCCAGGGCCACCAGGGCCTGGGCCTCGTAGTGCGTCGCCTGCAGCTCGCGCAGGGCTCGGGCGGCCTCGCTCAGCGTGCGGATCGCCTCGTCGTGCTCCCCGAGATGATCGTGGGCGAGACCCATGGCTGCCAGCACCCGCGCCGCCATTCGCAGATCGTCCCGCGCGGTCAGCTCCGCGTGCGCCCCTCGCAAAGTGACCAGGGCCTCGCCGTGGTCACCGGCCGCGTCCTGGGCGCTGCCGAGGAAATAGGCCGCAATTGCGGCGCCACGCCCTTCATTCGCCGCGGTGCTGAGCTCAAGCGCACTGCGGTAGGCGTCCATGGCGCGGGAGAGGTCGAAGCGTTCCCAGTACCGGCCCGAGAACTCCTGCACGGAGGCCCGCACCACGAGGTCTCCCGACACCTCGGCACATGCCACGGCGGATTCCAGCTCCCGCCGCGCTGCGTCGTATTCGCCCTGATCCATCAGCGGGCGTGACAGAAGACTCCGCAGCCGGGCCTCGGCGGCCGGTTCCAGCGCGGCGGCCGCGGCCGCCGCCCCCAGTTCGAGCGACTCCCGCCAGTCACCGAGATGCCGGTGGTGGAAGAACAACGCTGTGAACGCCTCGGACAGCTGCCACACCTCGGTCCGGAGAGTCTCCTCGCGAACAGCGGCCCGCAGCACGTCCAGGATGTTGCGGTGCTCCGCTTCCAGCCAGTCGAGAGGCGCTGTGCCCCCCGTGGTTCCGAAGGGGTCGGGGGCCGCGCTCAACAACGTCGTGAGATCCGCGATCCGCAGCCGGTCCTGCCTGATCGACCGGTCCGCGAGTGCGGTGAGAGCCAGGTAGTGCGTCGTCACCCGCCCCAGCAGAGCGAGCTGTTCGCCTTCCGGCTCCTCGGCGGCGGCGCGCTCCCGGGCATGGAGTCGTACCAGGTCGTGGAAGCGGTGGCGGCCGTCCCCGGTCGATTCGAGAAGGCTCGCCGAAACGAGCGCCCTCAGCATCGTCCCGGTGCTCGATGTGTCGATGCCCGCCGCGACCGCGGCGACACCCACGTCGAACGTGGTACCCGGCAGCCAGCCCAGGAGCCGGTACAGCCGGGCCGTGTCCGGGGGAAGTTCCCGGTAGCCGAGATCGAGCACAGCGGACACCGACCGCTCCTCTCCGAGGGACATTCCCGCCAGGCGACCGGACTCGTCGGCAAGCTCACCGGCCAGATCTGCCGGGGTCAGCCCGGGGTTGGTCAGCAGTCGGGCCGCCACGATGTGCAGGGCCACCGGCAGGCCCCCGCAAAGGTCCACCAGCCGTTCGGCCGACTCCCGGTCCGCCGCGACGACCGCCTCACCGCAGCGTTCGGTCAGCAACTCCAGCCCGCTGGCCCGGCCCAGAGGCCGCACCGGCATCATCCGCGCACCGTCCAGTGCCAGTTCCCCGAGCAGACCGCCGCTCGTGACCAGCAGGGCGCTGCCCTCGCCCTTGGGGATCAGGGAGGCTGCCTGGGCCGGCTGGCTCACATTGTCGAGGACCACGAGCAGCCGCCGGCCCGATGAACGCGACCGGAACAGCCTTGTGCGGTCGGCGAGCGACGCGGGGATGGTCGACTCGTCGACTCCCAGGGACCTGAGGCACCGGCGAACGGCCTCGGACACGTCCCCGCCCTCCGGCTCTTCCCGCAGCGCCGCGAAATCGACGTAGATCTGGCCGTCGGGGAACAGCTCCCGCTTCTCGTCCGCCCAGTGCGACACCAGCGCGGTCTTGCCCACGCCGGACATGCCGTACAGGGCTCCGAACCCGACCTTCACCGACCGCGGGCGTCCCGTTCCCAGCCAGGCGTCGAGCTCCGCCAGGCGCTTCGAGCGATTGACGAACGGGAACGGGAGCGGTGGGACCTCGTCCGGCCTGATGTCCGGCCCGACGCCGGGCGGTGCCTGGACGTTGAAGGTGATTCCGCCATGGATCCGTTGGGCCTGGATGCTCGGGCCGTGGACCTGCCCGGACAGGTCGTTGCTGACGTACGTGGATTCCCGGCGGGCAGCGGGTTCCTCACTCTTCACGCTCTCCCCTGACCGTGAAAGGTCAGGCCGCCGGAAAAACTCTGCCCCTGGACGACCTGGGAGTTCTGGGTGTCCCCGCTGACGCTGTTGTTGATCGTCACCGTCGACACGCCTTCCGATCGAGGGGCGAGCTCGTCCAGCAGCACTCGCAGCTCCTGTGCGGCCGCCGGGTCCGCGCGCAGTGCCCGGCGCATCCTGAGCCGCCACTCGTCCTCGATGTCCGCCGCGGCATCCGGATCCTCGCCGTCGCGGGCCGCGATGAGTTCCTCCCGGGACGCGTCGAGTTCCTCGTCCACACCATCGGTCTCCCCGCCCCGCGCGAGGAATCGTGCCATTCGCTCCCGGGTCTGCGCCCAGGCGTCCGAGACCATGTGACCGACCAAGGTCGTCGCACCCGACACCGCCAGTGCCGCCAACTCCGCTTCCACGATGCCCCCGTTGTCTCGCCGTCGCGCCGTGCGCGCGTGAAGTCACTTCTACCGTAGAGAGCGGACGAGCACTTCGGAAGCGCGTCCAGGGGCGCGGCGCATCGGAAACCGGCCGGAGCCCCTCATGGTGGGCACAAGCACTCCGGGCGGCAGAACTATGGTGTCCCGCCACGTACGCCCCTGACCTGCCCCTTCCTACGGTATGGCGACGCACACACGTCCCTAGCGCGGCGGCGCGGCGGTTGCGCTGGACGAAGACCGGGGTGACGGCGAGCGGGCCCTTGAGGCGCTCGACCGCGCCCTGGCCCTTGTACTGGATCAGGATCTGGGCAGGGGTGGCCTGCTCGGCGTTGAGCGGCGTGATCAGCGCGTACCAGCCGTCGGCCTTGGCCTCGGCGTCGAGCACGTCCTGGTCGAAGCTCCACTCAAGTGTGGGTAGGCCTGCCTCGTCCTGCGCGACATGCCAGCGCAGGCAGGCGGTCGCGCGGCGCTTGGCGGCGATCACCCCGGCGCGGGCGGCGACCTTCTCGGCCGTCTTGTAGATCCGAGCGCTTTCTGGGTGCGGAGGTGACCGACAACCCGGGCTCCGCACCCGGAAGCGAGTACTGCCACGCCAGGCGAGGCCGGCCAATCACTCCGATGCACGCGCCTTTCACCCGGTTGGGGGGTACTGCCGGGCCCGGCGGCGCCACTGCGTGAACGCTGAGGTGCTGTTGGCATCGAGGAGAGCGAGAACAGCATGACCTCATTGGTGATCTCCGGCATATCGCGAGCGCACGTCACCGTGGCCGGATGTGCCCTGGTCCTGTGCACGACGACGGCAGTCCCGGCTTTCGCGGACGGCGACATTTCCGGCGCGAAACCCACGGTAGTTCTGGTACACGGTGCGTTCGCCGACAATTCCAGCTGGGACGGGGTGATTTCGCGCCTTGAGCGCAGCGGCTACCCGGTGATCGCACCCTCCAACCCGCTGCGCGGACTGTACAACGACTCCACCTACATCGCCTCGGTACTGGACAGCGTCCAGGGCCCCGTCGTGCTGGTGGGCCACTCCTACGGCGGCGCGGTAATCAGCTCGGCCGCGGCCGGAAAACCCAAGGTGAAGTCGCTCGTGTACGTGTCGGCTCTGATGCCCGACGTGGGCGAGAGCGGCATGTCGCTGGCCGCGCGGTTCCCCAGTGAACTGGGCACCGCCACCAAGTCCGTCCCGTTCCGGGAGAGCGGTCGCAGTGGGACCGACCTGTACCTGGAGCGCAACAAGGTCCACCAGGTCTTCGCCGCAGACCTGCCGGAGAGCGAGGCGAATCTGCTGGGGGTCACCCAGCGGCCCGCCGCCACGACCGCCTTCTCGGAGAAGGCCAAGGTCGCGGCCTGGAAGCAGATACCGTCCTGGGCGCTGGTAGGCCGGCAGGACAAGACCATCAACCCGGATCAGGAACGCTTCCAGGCAAAACGGGCCGGCTCGCACACGGTGGAGATCAACTCTTCACATGTGTCCCTGATCGCCCACCCCGAGGCGGTCGCCGACCTGATCCTCCAGGCGGCTGCAGCCCCCGACTCCGCCCGGCCGTCCCTGGCGGCCAGCGGATCCGCGAATGACGCACGTGCCAGGACCGTCCTCGCTCGTCTCGCCGGGGCGTCCCTGATCGTCGGTGCGGGAGCTGTTCTTCTCGGCCACCGGCTGCGACGCGCCCGCCGCTGACGGCGGACAGGCTGGACCCACAGCCCCCTTGTGCGTTCGATGGAGCCACGGACCTGGCCGCATACGCCCGGTACTTCCGCGCCAACCTGGACGCGAACCTGGCGAGTGCCGCACTGACCACGAGGGCGCTGGACGACCGGCTCGCCCCCGGCGACGCGGTCGTCCACATCGGCTCGATCGCCGCCGACCAGGATGCCGGTTCCTACGGGGCCGTCAGGGCGGGGCTCGCCACCTGGAACCTGGATCTGGCCACGCGAGCTTCGGTCCACGCGGCATCACCGCGAACGTGGTCTCGCCCGACTGCATCGCCGACACGGAGTTCTTCCGCGGCTGCCTCCCGGAAGCCCGGCGCACCGCCCTCGTCCCCGCCACGGCAACGGGCCGCGCCGGTACCCCGCGGACGTCGCACCACGGTCGCCTTCCTTGCCTCCCCCGGGCCCGTCACATCACGGGCCAGGTGCTGCACGTGAACGGGGGCGCACACGGGACCCTCTGATCGGGGCGGGATACGCGGAAAGCCGCAACGGCCGGCCCGCCGACTGCTCCGGCGAGCGCGCTGCCCTCCCTGGGCCGACGGGCGCGCAGGAAAACCCGAGCCTGGACCCGCTCGATGGCACTGCCCGGAGATTCGCGTCGTCGCCGAGCACCCCGTCGAACCCGAGAACCCGGGCCCTGCCGCCGCCCCCGACAACTGAGGTTCCTATCGCCACCGCGAACTGCGCCCTGTACCGGGAACGGAGCACGGCGGTCCTCCCGGAACTGCCGGTCGCCCCGTTCTTCGCAAGCGGGCGCAGGTCGCAGAGCTCGGTGTGGAATGGGCCTGACACCACCCGCCTGGGTCGCCCGGATCTTGGGCTCAGCGGCCTGGGGGCGGGGGCGATCCACTGAGGTGGTGCCGGTGGTGACCAATGGGATGGGGTGTGAGGTGCGGCCGGTGGGACGGGGTGCATTCGATGACCAGGAGGGCTACGTCGTCGGCGGGGTGGCCGCCGATGTGGGTGAGCAGATCGCGGTGGATGTGGCGCAGAAGAGTGTCGGGGCTGGTGGTGGGGAAGGAGGCGACTCGTTCGGCGAGCGGGTAGAACGCTCCGGACGGCGAGCGGGCTTCGATGACTCCGTCGGTGTAGAGGACGAGCATGTCACCGCATGTGAAGGTGAACGGGTCGATGCGGTCGCCCTCGATCGGTCGTTCGCACACGCCCAGCGGAGGCAGCGGCTGTCGGGCATGCAGGACCGTGACCCGCCGATCGTGCAACAGCAGAGGCGGGGGATGCCCGCAGTTGATCATCTCGGCGGCCGACGGGGCATCGTCGGGGATCTCCAGAACGAGGCAGGTGATGAAGTGCTCGCCGGGGTCGTGCTCGGTGTCCGACACGTCCTCCAGGTTTCGGGAGACGCTGTCTTCGAGGGCAGCTACCAGCTCGGGGAGGGTGGCACACCGGTGAGCGCCCTCACGGAATGCCCCCAGCACCAGCGAGGCCTCACCGATGGCGGCCAGTCCGTTGCCCCGGACATCGCCGATGACTACCCGGGTCGCGGCATGCGCGGCGCGGGCGAACGCAAACAGGTCACCCCCGATCTCGGCCTCGTCCTGCGCGGACATATACAGCCATGCCACCTGCAACGGCCCGATCCGGCGTGGCGGAGGCCGAAGCAGCGCCCGCTGAGCCGTCTCCGCCACGGAGCGTGCCAGGCTCAGCGCCCGGTCGCGTCGCTCCCGCACAAACCGCGTGAACACCACCAAGGCGGAGAGCACGGTCAGTGCGATGATCTGCGCCAGGCGGTTGGGCGTGGTCAGTCCGCCGAGGGAGACAACGATGAACACTTGGGCCGCCACTGCCAGGACCCCGGCGAGAGCAGTAAGCCGTGTCCCGGCGAGGGAGGCGGTCAGAGCGGGCGCGATGACCAGCAGTGGGCCCAGCTGGACATCGCGACCGGTGTAGATGTCCAACAGGGTGATCGTCCCGATCAGCACGAACGGGATCGCCACCAAACCACGGCCTGATGGCGGCTCCAGCAGCTGATCCCACGAACGTCGCGCACCCATATACCCCTTATGCTCCATCGATTACGCACCCCCAACCAGCCGACGAACACGAGTCGGGTCTTCTCCCAGGGCGTACAGGCGCTGGTCGTGCGCTGGACCGGCGAGAAGTTCGTCGCTCAACCGGTTCTCCCAGTGGGTCGGCTTCGGCAACCGCGGCGTCATCGCCGACAACGACCCCGTCGAGCAGGAGAAGGAGATGAAGTTCAACGCGCTGCTCACGAACGCCGTGATCTTCCACAACGCCCTGGACATCGCCGAGATCGTCCGCCAGCTGCTGGAGGAGGGCTGGGAGATCGCCCCCGAGGACCTGGCGCGCGTCTCGCCGTACCTGACCGAGCACCTCCAGCGGTTCGGCGAGTACTCCACGCACGAGCTCGGCATTCAGCCGGCGGCGTACGACCCGAAGCTGAATGTGGATTTCACGCAGCTGCGTGACCAGGAACCTGCCGCGGCGGGCTTCAGCCAGGCCGCAGGAAGGCGGGGGCAGGTCGGCATCATGATGGCCATGGACGATGTGCGCGACGTCCTCACTGAGGACGATATCAACGGTCTACTCGACGGTGACCGCGACGCCGGATGGGACGCGGACGACGAGTACGAGGCGGACGACGAGTACGAGTGGGTGCGGTGAACGTGGCCTGGCGCCCGAGCGGGGCCGTCACGCTCGCCGGCCGGATACCCGGAAGTCTGCGCCGCCGTCAAGGCCGGGGCGGTGGCAGGCCGGACAGCGTGTGGCGCCTCCACCCCCCCGCGGCTGCCGCTCTGCGGCACTTTCGTAACTCGTACGCGTCCGAGCAGGACGAGGACGGCGATGGCCACGAGGGCTGACGCACGCTACGGCTGAGCCGGGAACAGGGGAAGACTGACGCCGCGGTCCAGCCGGCTGCTGAACGGCGCCACAGTGACCTCACCGATGTGCTCGACCAGTCATTCGCCGTCACCGATCTCGACGCAGCGCACCCGTCGATCTCCACGAGCAGTGCGGCGCGCTCCAGTCGCCTGCGGACGTGATCAGCGAAGGCGAGCTCACCGGCCTCCCAAGACCGCCGGGGCCGCGGCCCCGGGCTGGACCATGATCAACGATCGGCCGGGCGTGGGTCCGTTCCCGCCATGGAATGAACCATCAGAATCATCGGTTACACAAGGAACAGCCGACAGCATGTCGTTCCTCTCGGCTTGGAGGAGCTTTCCATGACTGCAGAACTGGACGGATCCACCGCTCTTGTCACCGGCGCCACCGCTGGCATCGGCCGGGCCATTGCCCTTCGCCTGGCAGCGTTGGGGGCCTCGGTTGTCGTCCATGGGAGGGACGAGCAGCGAGGTGCTTCGACCGTCGAAGAGATCGCTGCCGCAGGCGGGAAGGCCAGGTTCGTCGCTGCGGATCTGAGTAGTTCTGAGGATGTCCTGCGTCTTGCCGCTGAAGCAGGCGAAGTAGACATTCTGATCAACAACGCTGGTATCTACCGGTTCGCCAGTACGCCGGACACCACCGCCGAGATGTTCGACGCCCAGATGGCCGTCAACTCACGCGCGCCAATGCTCCTGGTCGGTGCCCTCGCCCCTGGAATGGCTGCGCGGGGGCGTGGCTCCATCGTGAGTGTGAGTACAGCGGCGGCTACCACGCCGGTGCGGGAATCGGGCGCCTACGGGGCTTCCAAAGCTGCACTCGAACTTCTCACACGAGTATGGGCTGACGAGTTCGGCGCCCAGGGCGTCCGCGTGAACGCCGTGGCCCCGGGCCCCGTCTATACCCCCGGGACGGAGGAGATGGGAGGTGAAACCCTCCAGGCGATCGGGCGAACCACCGTACTGGGGCGGGTCGCGAACCCTGAGGAAATCGCGGAAGCGGTTCTGTTCCTTGTCTCCTCCCGCGCCAGCTACATCACCGGCGCGGTTCTCGAGGCACGCGGCGGACAGCTTGCGATCGGGTGACTCCGGGCCGCGATGAACATGCCAAACCTGACGCCCATGCCCATGCTGTCCATGGACTGGTCGGCCTGCCCGACAGGAAAGGCCCATACCACGAGCAGCGGCCCTTGCCCGGGAGCGGCCCGTTCGGGCACGAGGTGAAGGCCCCCGGGCGTTCGGCTCGGCGACGGCTGCCTCGCCCCGTGACGAAGCTGTTTCTGATCCTGGCATGAGCAGTTGACGCGGCGCAGTCACGACAACAGCAGGCGAGAAGATGATGGCTGCCCAAGCATCTGGTGGCCATGCCGGTCGCTGTCGGTCTGCATTCTTCGGCATGCGGTCATGGCCGGTCCGAGCGAGGCTGACGTGATGGTGGGGGTCTGCGTGAACGTGCACCCGCTGTCGCGCTGGCGCCGATGATCCTCATACTGACTGATCTCTTTCACAGCGCCCCTGTTCCTGGTGCCCGATCGCAGCCTTGTTCCGGCCCGCCTGCGCGTTCTCGAAACGCCCTTGCCCGCTGGATCCGGTCCTGGGATGCCGACTGAGCGCCCGCTACAGTCACTCAGCGTGTCTGCGACAACGCCAAGTTTCGTCTCCCAACGTCCTTCACGGCGGCCCTCCTTGGGGAGAGTCTGGGGAGGATTGGAGCTGCTGGCGGGGGCGTCTGGGGAGAATCGACAACCAACTGGACAGTTCTACACAAAGATCCGATGGATCGTGTCAAAGCACGCGAATCAACTCGCCGACCCATACTCTACGGGTGATCACTGTAAGTGATCTATCACTCACTGTCGGTGCCATCGACGTGGTTGAGGCAGCTGACCCTATTCATGACGTGGAGGTGCCGGTGATCAGACGCAGGAGTAGGCAGACCGGGTTGGACAGTGGCGGCCCGGGGGCCGAGAAGAACGAGCTTCGACCAAGGCCACGGGTGTGGGCGCGGACCTGCATGGCGGGGCTGACCATGTTGGCGGGACTGACCTTGCCGGCCATCGCCCCGCCCCTGGCCTGGGCCTCGCCAGGGCCGAACGCCTACGTCGCCAACGGGGTCTCGAACAA
>NZ_ML123050.1:878857-881516 GCF_003846175.1 Streptomyces sp. ADI95-17
CACCGTCGTGGGCAGCCCGATCCCCGCCGGCAACAACCCGTTCGGCATCGCGATCGCCCCGGCCAGTCAGCAGAAGGCGTCCTTGTCTATCGCCAAGAGCCGCACTGGAAAGTTCACCCGAGGCAATAAGGGCACTTACACCATCACGGTCGGCAACACCGGACCCGGCACCACCGACGGCACCACGGTCACCGTCCGCGACACCCTCCCGCGGGGGCTCACCGCCGACCGCATCAGCGGCTCCGGCTGGAACTGCACCCGCTCCGCCCTTACTTGCACTCGCCGCGACGTCCTCCCTGCGGGAAGCAGCTACCCACCCATCACCCTGACCGTCCGCGTCTCCTGCAGCGCGCCTGCCCACGTCACCAACAAGGCGACGGTCACCGGAGGCGGCGACACCACCACCCACACGGCCACCGCCCCCACCACCATCAACCCCGACAAGCACTGCGACAAGCACTGCGGCAAGCACGACCACCGCTGATGACGGCAAAGAAGGGCCGGCGCAGGCGATCCATATCCGCGAGCGAACTCCTCATCGCGATGGCCAACGCCAGCCCTGTGCAGCAGCGAAATGCAGCAACCAACCCCGCCCAGTAGTGCGCCTTGGAGGCTTCGGCGAGACCGCAATGACCGTCGTTGACCGATCCAGACAGAGCTACGGATCAGAAGGTCGCAGGTTCGAATCCTGCCGAGTGCCCAACAGCCCAGCGGCCCTGCGGAGTGATCCACAGGGCCGCTGGCTTTTTGCAGCCGTCAACAGCACCATCTGCTCCCGCCATCAGGTCACCACAACTCCGGTGCTGATCAGCAAAGTACTGGCGCGTCGGCTCAACGCAGCGCGGCCCGGACATAGCAGGGATCGTCCCCGTTACCTCGCCCATTCGCATCCTGGTACTCGGGGCCGCGCAGTGCCCGAACTACGAACAGTTGACTGGGTCGCTGGAGACGGCCTGGCACGACGTCACACAGGAGTACGGGCTCTTGGGCTTGCCCGCGTTCGTCCACGGCCTTCCTGACCGGGCTCGGAATCGGAACTGCGGTGGCCTGCTGGGCGCGATCCGCCGGACTCACAACCGAGGGCCACACCACCGACTGGGACACCTGCGGGCCCGACTGCCCCACCGACGCCCCTGAACACCGCATGCGGCGAAAAGACCGGACGACATTTTACCGGAACGCTGCGTGCCGACTCAACCGGCAGATGATCGACCGGGGCGCCGACTTGGTCATCGCTGTCACCACCCCAAACCGCCGCTTCGCCACCGATATCCGCTACGCGCACGCCGCACAGATCCCCGTGCGGGAAGTCCACGTGCCTGATGCGTCCTCGAAGAGCACGGGCTGATCGGCAGCCGGGCCGGCCGCGGTGCAGCGTCCTGCACCGCACCGCGGTGTTGATAAATCGACTGATTGATGAGCAAGATCGGCAAGCGCGAGTTCGAGTTAGGACCGGCGCCAGATCATGCCCATCAAACGGAGTCAGAAAGTCGATGTGCTCAAGAACTTGAGGGGCACGCTTTCTGTACGGGCTGGCGTGCGCAGCCGCCTCAGGACGACGGCACCGCCGATCCCCTCGCACCCGTTCCGACCCCGCTGGCACTTCCCCGGCTTGCGGGTCGCGACTTCCGTAGTCGCTCTGGCTCGGACTCAACGAAGACCGCCCGCGCAACCTCATCGGGGGCGGCGCCCGCCTCGGCGATCAGCTCACAATCGGCAGACCAGATGCCCGAACGGCCCCCCGCATGGGTCACCGCATGGGTCACCGCGTAGGACAACACGTCGTGAACCACGCCCCTCGGCTGCGCCACCGCGATGCTCAACGGCTGAATCACCCTGCACCCCCTCGTTGTATCCCACGATCACCCTATACAGCGGCTGCACGGCCGGCACGGATCCAGCACCCGCCACCGAGCCCACCGGACCGGTCCGCACCAGGGAGGCCACCTCGGCCGGCGCCCGATGCCGCGACAGTGCAGGTCACCGACGCGGGTTTCTCGCCGAGCCGGCGAAGGTCCGCGGCGAGCGGCCGGGCTTTCACGGTTGCCGACCGAGCGCTGCGCGCCGCTGAGGACGCGAATGACCCAATACGGATCGCCGTCGCCCACTGGGATCTGGGCCACGTCCTACTCCTCAGACTCGGGCAAGAAGCGAACGCCGCCCACATTGCGATGGCGGCCACCGATCAGCTCGACCGGACGCCCGGGGCCATCGCAGCCCGCACTGTTCTGGAGTTCGTCACCGCCGTCACCGAAGCCCATAGTCGCCGCCCGCGGGCAGCACGGGAAAGACCGTCCGAGAAGGCAGCCCTGCTCGCCGACCAGGTGAGCGAGAAAGGCAACACCTTATGGAGCGCCTTCGCTTTCTTGACCCCTCGACCGGCTTCCCGAGAACGGTGTCCAGCCACGCCGTGTCCGGGTCGGCGCCGTCGCCCAGGCGCTTGCGCTCGATGCGGTCGGCGTCCGGATGCCGACCCGCGCCGAACAGCAGCTCCTCCTGCCGCTCCGTCACGCCCGGGCAGCTGATGCCGCAGGTGAGGACGACCGGCAGTGGACACCGGCCGAGGCCGAGGCATTCAACAGCCATCTGTGCTCTGGCGTTCGGCCGATCACGGTGTCGACGGCAAGGGGTACGAGGTCTCGGGGCCTTGCGTCTAGGG
>NZ_ML123051.1:0-153782 GCF_003846175.1 Streptomyces sp. ADI95-17
TGTGGCGCAGGTCGTGGATCCGGACCCTGCTCGGCATCTCCAGAGGCAGGCCGTACTCGGCGGCGATCCGTAGCGTCCGTACGTGGGCGGCGGCGAAGACCTGTTCCCAGCGCTGGCTGCTGATCATCCGCCCGTTGCGTCCGACGAACAGTGCCATCGGCTCCAGCCCGTGGTCGCCCTCGATGACCGTGATCCGTCGCAGCGGGGCCTTCATCGCCTTGACGGTGTAGGTCCGCCGGCGGCCCTCATGGATTCCGCTGACTTTCATCGTGCGCAGGTTGACGTCGTCGACGACGAAGAGCTCGTCGCGTTGGCGGTGCAGGTTCCGTGCGGCCTTGCGGATGCAGCTGGCGCGCTCGGTCCGCCGGTACCAGTCCAGGTCTCGCAGCATCGCGTCCTGGACCTCGACGGTCCTGGGCAGGCCGAATTTCGCGATCGCCTCCAGCTCGACCTCGCAGGCGGATCCGTCCCGACGCGCAGGACCGACCTCGATGTCGAACAAGGTGCTGAACTCGCGCAGGCGAAGACCGGTCGTGATGGCCAGGTTGCCCCCGCAGCTGTTCCGCAGCGCGTGCCCGGAGCGGAACGAGGGGTCGGCCGACCCGTCGGGCAGCAGTCCGCGAAGGCCCACCCGGTCCAGGAACCACCATTGCTCGAAGGTCAGATGGCGCACGTCCAGCTGGGTGGTCGAACCCCAGGACAGAATGTCCCTGCCGTTCTTCTTGCGGTAGTACGGGCGCCGATCGAGTACCTTCGCCTCGTCGACGGCCCAGTCGTAGAAGCGGTTGATCGTGGCCCGCCGGCGCTTCCACGTTGCCGGACCCATCGGTTCATCGCGGTACTCGGTGCAGTAGTCGCGGTAGGCGATCAGATCGTCCTCATCAGCCGACAAAACGTCGGCCGGCGGGTCCAACCTGGCCAGGAAGTCGTCCAGGTCGAGGAAGTCGTAGGCGTAGTCCTGCAGGGACTTCGCCTCAAGCGTCTTGGCCAGTTCGAAGAAGAACGAACAGTGAGGCTCCCTGGGCCGCATGTCCGGCCCGAGGAAGAACGGGGTGCCGTCCTTCAGGGCCTTGTCTCGGCTCGTGTACTGAGCTCCGTCCAGACCCATCTCGGGTATCGGCTCGTAGAAACGACGTACCTTGCTGCGTGACGTGAAGAAGTAGTCCATGGGTCCTTTGAGACATCGGGATCACCATGAACATAACTAACGCCCAGCTCAGAGGAAGTCTCGGCAGGAGCGAGGTGAGACATCCACGAACACTTTGCATAACCGCCGGGCAGTTCCCACATTCCCCGGGTCGAGCGGCCCAGCAGCACCCGCCCGTGTGCGTCGGTGACCACGACCGCGGCACCGAGGACCGCTTGCGGGGCGGGCCGCAGCTTCTCCTGTGCGCTGAAGGACCCGCCTGTGCCGCGCAGGACCAGCACCGCCAGGCCCGCCGCGTCGAACCGCTCGACGTTCTCGAACCCGTCGGTGAGGGCCGCGAGTTCATTCTCGTCCAGTGCGATGTGGCGCCGCTCTGACGAGGTGTTCTCCGTGATCGGCGTGATGACGACGAGCACGCCTTCCTCACGCAGCAGGGCGGCCAGACGGTGAAGCACTCTGGCACGATCGCGGACGAAGGCGATGGACAGCCGGAGGGTGATCAGGTCGTACCCGTCCTCGGCCAGGTCGGTCAGATCGTCGTGTTCCATATCCAGGCACAGCCAGCGCACCCCCTCCACGCCGGCATGCTCCGACCGAGCCCGCTCCAGGGCGCCTTCGGCGAAGTCGACGCCGTCGACGCTGTACCCGAGCGAGGCAAGGTACGCCGCCAGCTCGCCAGTGCCGGAGCAGGCATCCAGGGCGCGGCCGCCCTCGGGGCCGGCGCGTGCTTGACGAGCAAACTCCTTTCCTCGTCCCCGAGTCCTCGGAAGCCACGGCCCTCGCTGTAGTGCTCGGACCAGTCGGCCCGGGTGTATCCCACAGATCGCTCCTCGTTCGTGAAAAGGCGGGACGGTGCCATTACGGAATTTCGGCGGGGCCGTAAAGAGTGGCGGGCTGTTTTGTCTGCAGTGCCCGGTGCCGGTCGCCATATGGCCAATGCCACCATTCCGTCAGATGGTTGATCGTTCTGGGTTCTGAGAATTCGTTGGAGAGTGTGGTCCGGTTTGCTCTGGCCCTCGCTGAGATGTTGGCAGCGCCGGTGCAGCAGACGTTCTCGCTTTGCAGCGGCTCCGCGCGCAGCCACGACCCGCAGCCGGGGGCACCGATCACGAGGTTCTCGGCGCCGAAGTCCCGCACCGGGCCACCGAGGAGATGATCGGCCGCCAGCCACAGGCCCCGGTCGGTGTCCGCGGGCGGAGGCAGCATGCTCCGCTGCGTCCATGTGGCCGGCTCGGCGGTGATGCGCTGCCGGAACCCCTCGGTAGGCCAGATCTGTTCCAGGCCGTGGCCTGCCCGGTGGGCGAACTCCACGGCCCGCAGCTCGGCCTGGACATGACCATCGAGGGTGCGCTCGACGACGGCAAGGGCCGGCCACGAGGGCGAGACGCTGGTGACATGCACCAGCAGACGGCCCCCGGGCGCCAGTTGCTCGACGAGGGCGGGCGGCACACTTGCCACCGCGTACGACACGAAGATCCGGTCGAACGGTGCACGGGCCGGACAGCCCTCATCCCCCGCCCCGCACACCGCTTCCGGCCGGAAACCGAGGTCGGCCAGCCGTGCCGCGGCCGCCTGCGTGAGGTGCCGGTCCCGGTCGAGAGTGACCACCCCCTGGTCGCCGCAGACCTGGCAGGCCACCGCGGCCGTCACTCCCGCGCCCGTGCCGACATCCAGCACCCGCTGACGGGGCCGGAGATCCAGCTCGTCCAGCAGCGAGGCAGTCACGCCTGTCACCGTGGACACCGACGTGATCGACGCCCCCGACCGAGATCCGCGCGCCCGGCCGAGAAGCGGCTCCCCGTCGCGCTGGACGAGCACACTGGCCCCGCCGTACAGCACCTTCTGGAGTTCCTCACGGTCCTGCGGCACCTCCCAGTCCAGCAAGTCCCAGCGCCGCGGATTCTCGCCGTCCGCGGAACGCCGCATGTAGGACTGTGGCATCAGCACCTCGCGGCGCAGAACCAGCAGCGTCTCGCGCACGGGTCCGGGCCGGAGATCGCCCGATGCCTCAAGACGCGCCACCATCTCCTGCCGCGCTCCGGCACAGTCCGCCGTCCACAGTGCGTCATGCCGGGCCAACGGTGGTGGGGCAGGGCACTGTTCGGGCCAAGACCCGGACATCGGTTGCGGAGCTGTCATCGGTGCTCACCAGCCGGTCGCTGTGTAAAGGCGGCCATGGCCGATGCCGTCGATGGCCGCTCGGGTGTAGGGAACGATCTCGGCGGGGAGATCATCCGGACTCCACCACCGCCACTCCACACACCGGTCGGGCTCCAGGACCTGCGGGGTGCCGGACCAGGTGCGGGCCCGGAAGAAGACACCGATCCGGGGCCGCGCGGACGGTGAGTCGACCATGTGGACCAGGTGGACGAGTTCGACGTCCCCGGACTTGACGATCAGCCCGGCTTCTTCCTCGGCTTCCCGTGCCAGACAGCTGACCGCTTCCTCCCGCTCACAGTGCCCGGCCAAGAAGTGCCATTGGTTGGGTGCGTACTTCGAGTTGGGGTGGCGCCGGCCGAGGAGGATCCGACCCTGCTCGTCCTCGAGGTAGAGGTGGACACCCACGATGTGGAGCTCGGTTCCCTCCGGCGCCTCGTCTCGCAGCAGACTCACACTGGTCGGTGACCCGCCTGCCGGGGGATGCTCGGCCACGTGCCGGCGGATCAGGTCGCCGAGGTCGGGGCTCAGACGCAGCCGGTCCAGCATGCCGGGGGCGAACCACCGCAGCAACACGCCTTCCTGCAGGCCAACGGCGTCGGGATCACCGCTCCAGAGACCTGTGTAGACCTGGATGGGGACGGCGAGTCCGTCGAGGCTTGTCGCCTCCTCCACGGCGTACGGCGCCAGGTCCGCGACTTTCAGGCCGGGTGCTTCCTCGCCGAGCTCCCGCCGAATCGTCGCCTCCAGGCAGCGGTCACCCATTTCGCGGCCGCCGCCCATGAGCGCGAATGCCCCTGGCTGCCAAATGCCGTCACGCTGATCCCTCAGATGCAGCAGATAGCGACCGTGCCCGTCATGGACCAGAACGGATGCGTTGAGGGGGTGAGGCTACCCGTCGAGCCCATGGGCGGCCCCGGCATCCAGGAGCTTGGTGCGCAGCGTCGGGGACTTGACGTCGGCGAACGCAAGCCACTGGGCGCCGGAGACTTCCTCGTCCTGGAGCACGAGCGGCGGCGGCTGCCCGGCCGCGAGGTAGAAGACGAACCGGAAGTCGAAGTGCCGGTGGGCGGGTTCGCCCGTGTCCGGGTTGGCGGCGATGTCGTGGACGTCGATATCGACCGGCGCTCCGAGGAACTGCGGGGTCAGGCACAGATCCCCGGGGCGGATCCCGGTCTCCTCGCACCCTTCCCGCAGCGCCGCCGCCAGAAGCGTCCGGTCGTCCTCGACATGGCCGCCGGGGACGAGGAGCAGCCCAGTGCCCCTGTGGCCGATGTGCAGCACGCGTCGATCACGGTCGATGATGACCGCGCTGCAGGTGACGTGGCCGGGCAGCGTGGCACGACTGCACGGGTCGTCGATACTGTCCAGGACGGACAGCAACCCGGTCAGAGCCTCCCGCTCATCCGGATACCGGTCCAGATACGCCTCGGCGGTCGTACGAATGTGGGAACGGGTAGGTGGCACGTCATCACCTCGGGAGAGGGCGGGGTGGTCGAAAGAGCGCGGGGTGGTGGGCGAGTTCCTGCCGGCGCGGGCATCTGCGAGGGCACTGGGCCGGCTCATGTGCGTGTACCGTCCTTCTCGCCGTCCGGCTCGGCCGAGACCTGGTAGGACAGCAACTGCTGGAACAGCCCCGGCTGCTGGGCGAGCTGCTGGTAGGTGCCCTCCTGAACCACCCTGCCTTCATCGAGCACGACGATCCGGTCGGCCACCTGCACATTGGTGATGCGATGGGTCACCAGCAACACCACCCGGTCCCGGGCCAGGTCGCGCAGTCGCTGGAAAATCCGGAACTCCGCGCGCGGATCGAGATTCGCGGTCGGCTCGTCAAGAACCAGTAGCCCGGCCTCCCGGAAGAACGCCCTCGCCAGGGCGATGCGCTGCCACTGACCGCCGCTGAGCTCCTCCCCGTTGAGCCATTCACGGGCAAGGAGCGTGTCCAGCCCGGCACCGAGCCCGTCGACGACCTCATCGGCGCCGGAAGCCTCGCACGCCTCACGCACTGCCACGTCACCGCGAGCCGTGGGCTGCCCCAGGGTCACGTTCTCGCGTACGGTCAGCGGCCAGTGGGCGTAGTCCTGCGGAACCAGGGCCACCTGCTCCCACAGCGCCTGGGGGTCGGCGTCGCCGGTAGGTACGCCGTCCCATAGCACCTGCCCGTCGGTGGGCAGATACAGGCCGCTGACCAGCTTCGACAGAGTGGACTTTCCCGAGCCGTTGAATCCGACCAGAGCGGTGACCTCACCGCGGCGCAGGGTCAGCGACACGTCGGACAGCGCGTTGCCGTCCTTGCCCGAGTAACGGTGGGTGACCGATTTGATCTCGATCTTCTCCGGCGCCTCCGGACGGTGCGAACCTCGGCGCAGGCGGAACCCGCCAGCCTTGTCCAGGAATCCACTCCAGTCGTCCATGTACAGGCCGGTGCGCACGGCGCGCGCCCCGACGGCCACAAGCCCCCGGACCGACTGCCCGACCGTCTGAAGAGCGAAGACGGCCGTCCCCGCGTGCCCGACACTGATACGGCCGTTGGCCAGCAACCACACGACCGCCGACCACACCACCGCGGACCCCACGCCACCGCACAGCGCCCCGACCAGAGACATACGGGCACCCGTGTCGGCCGCGGCCCGGTCCTCACGGTTGATCCGGGCAACCGTCTGCCGGTACCGGCCGGACAGGAACGCGGCCATGGTGCCGGCACGGATCTGATCCGCAGCCTCCCTCGTGAAGATGTGCCACCGCAGCACCGACAGCATCCGGTTGTCACCGTTGCTGCGCAGATTCGCCAGGTACCGCACCCGGGCGGCACTGACCTGGGCCAGCGCCTGCGGAAGGCTGGCCGCCACCAGGAGCGGGAGGAGGACCCAGTGCACACCGGCCAGCACGACGGCACCGGCGAGGAAACTGGCACTCGACGCGATCAGGTCCTGGCCCTCGTCGATCAGATCCCCGGTGACCTGAGCCCCGCGATCGGCAGCCTCGCGGTCACGGTTGAAGTCGGGCTCGTCGTAGGCGCACAGCTCCACCCCGGCACAGCCGGTGAGCAGCATCTGCTCGGCCTCCCGCGACATCAGCGGGCCCAGCCGGGAGGACAACCAGCTGACAGTGATCCCGAGAAGCGCACGCACACCGGAGGCACCCGCCAGCAGCGCCACCGACGGCCACGCCTCCAGAAGCCGGTGGTAGACGTCCCCGCTGCTCAGCAGTGCCGTCAAGGTGCCGGCGATGGCGACCAGGCCCAGGGCCTGCATCACGCCGGCGACGGCCTGGCACAGCAGGAGCCCGATGGTCGCCCGCCGGTCGACCTGCCAGGCCAGAGCCAGTGAGCGACGCACCAACTGGGGCAGGCGCCGGGCCATGTCACGCATCCGGATGGAACGCCCGGCCGCTTCACGGCTGCCGGTCACATCGACGTACCGCATCTGCGGGGCGGAGACATCGGCCGCGGGCTCGGTCTTGGGGGAGGAGCCGCTCGTAGCACCTGCCGGCCGGCCGGGCGTCGTGGCTGCGCCGTTCCTGGAAGGGATGGTGCGCGGTCCTGGCACCTTGCGGGCTGATTCATCGGGCTCGCTCATGCGTCCCACCCCGTATCCGGGCCTGCTGCGGTACGGATGCTGTCGGAGTCGAGCGTGATCGGGCCGGGCCGTTCGATTTCGGGAGGCCGGTTCGTGGGGGCGGGGCTGGGGTGCATGGCGTCCTCCGTCTGGGCGTCGGTGTGGCACTGGTGCACTAAAAAACGTGGCTCACGGCTCGCCGTAACGGGTGACGGCGGAGGGGATTCTGGATTTTTGTGCGAATTCCGCCGTTCATGCCGAGCGCGCGGGGGCGGGGCATCTGAAACGTCTCCGTTCGATGGATGGTCACCCCTTCGGCCGTATCCGCCGCGGGTTTCCGGCCAACCTGAAACCCTTGCCGACCCGTGCAGCGACTGCGCCATCCAGTGGGCGCCACGCGGCGTCACGGGGGCGGCAATGGCCCGATTCTGTGCGGTCGCGCCTCGGCCGCGGAACGGGCGTGCCAGGCTGCCGACCCCGAGGCGCACTCACCCGCCCCGGACCCCGCCCCACTGCCGCCCGTGGCGAGCCGACACGCGCAACGACCCTGACGAGGAGCCCCCGTGCCGAACGACGAGACACCCGCCCAAGAGGTGTCCACCGGCGGATGCCTGTGCGGACACATCCGGTTCGAAGCGGCCGGAGAGCCCTACGACCCCCACGTATGCGCCTGTCCCCACTGCGCCCGCCTGTCCGGCGGACCGCTCATGGCCTGGGTCGGATTCCGTCGGACCGCCTTCAGCTGGACCGGACCCGGGACACCCCGCTCGTACCGGTCCTGGCCCACGATGGAGCGCTGGTCCTGCCCCGTGTGCAGCACGCCGCTCGGGGCGGCGGCCGACGGTGAGGAGTACCTCGGAATCTGTGTCTCGGCCCTGGACAATGTCTCCGAGATCACCCCCATCGGTCACAGCTTCCGCCACAACACCCCCGCGTGGCTTCCGCCCATCCCCTCCACCCAGGCTCCATCCTGAACACCCGCACTGCGAGCTTCCCCACGAGCGCCACTCCACGGCGGGACAGGTCACCCGCCCTGCCCCGTCAGGAGAGCAGACGGTTGTAGGGACGGCTGGCTGATGGCGGTAGTGGAGTCAATGGTCTGTTCTGCGCCGGGTGTACCGTCCGCGCCGTCTGTGTGCAGGAGCAGCAGCTGCACGGCGCACCGGTCGGTCCGCCACGACAGCCGGGCGACCAGGCCCGGAACGGCCGGGAGTTGCACGCGAATCCCCCGGAAGGAGACCCCGGCGAGCGGGTTGACGGAGTACTGACCGCTGTAGGCCATCTCCGCGGGCGGAATACGCCGACGCCGCTTCTCGTCGTGGGCGGTTGGCCGGCGTGCAGGCTCTTGGTCGAGTCCAGGACGGGCACCATGCTCCTCGGGGCCGACAGTGGCCTGCCGTCATCGGACTCGTGGATCGGGACGACGCGGTGACGCCGACGAAGCCGATCCCGACCGCGTGCCGAACCCGGCTCAGGCGCCCGACTGCTTGCCGCCGTCAAGGCCCTACCGGGCCGTGGCCCTCACCTGTACGCCTTCTTCGGCTGCGTGTACTACGCCGCCATGCGTCCGGCGGCGGAGGTCATCCACCTGCAGAAATCTCAGTGCCGCCTGCCAACGAGTGGCTGGGGACTTCTGAACTTGAAGGGCGGTGCGGTGACTGCAGGTAGCTGGACGAACGACGGCGCTGTCCATGAGATCCACTCCCTGAGACGGCGAGCAGCCAAGGCCACGCGGCCGGTTCCTGTCCCCCTCGGTGCCCGTGCAGCCCGGCAACGCGAGCTTCTATTACGGCTGGGTGCACAAGCGCAATCCACGCACGCTCGCCGGGGTGGACACCGTCGGCAGGACCGTGTTCGTCACCGCCGACGGACGCAGCACGGATGCGCTCGGGCTGAGCATTCCCGAGAGCGCCGCCGTGGCCAGGGCACTCGGCCTGCGCGACGCGGTCAACCTCGACGGCGGCGGGTCGACCACGATGGTGGTCGACGGAGAAGTGATCAACAACCCGTCCGACGCGGCCGGTGAACGCCCCGTAGGGGACGCACTGCTGATCCTGCCGGACCGGGGCTGACCCGGCTCGATCCGGAAACACCGGCGCCTCACGCCGATCCCCGTCTACCTGTCGTGCGGTGACGGCACCACCGGCCCCTTGGACCCGCCGGGCAGCACGAGCGCGCTGGAGGCGGACTTCAACAGGCAGAACCACGCTCTCGCGAGCGAGCTCGAACGCAGGGGCGCGGAAGCACGTGACCACCAACTTCTACGGACCGGGGACCCACGGCTGGCCGTACTGGCAGCGTGAGTTGCACTCCTCGCTACCGATGCTGCTCCAGGCCATGGAAGCCGACGGCTGAACGGCCGCGATCGTTCTGTACGACCACGCCGAAGAGTGGTGAGAACGGCTCGGATCCGGCACCCGACGAGTCCGGTCGGCACACCGACACGATGGACTCCATGGCCCCGTCGGACAGCACAGATCACACCCCGGGCCGGAGCCTGTGGGGGTCGGCGAGACCTCAGTCCCCGGACCGGCCGGACATCCCGGCGCTCGCGTACACGCGGCTCGCGAACTCGGCGATCTGTTCGTCGCTGAGGTTCTTCGCGAGATTTGCCTCCGTGATCATGCCGATCAGGCGGTGGCCACCCTGGACATCGATCACCGGCAACCGCTTGATCTGGTGTTCCTCCATGGTTGTCAGGACATCGCCCGCGTCCGCTTCGGCATCGATCCAGTGCACCCTGGCCATGAGTGATCCGGCCTGCACGGTTGCCGGGTCGATGCCCTCGGCGCAGCATTTTACGACGATGTCACGGTCGGTGATCAAGCCTGTGAGCCTGTTGTTGTCGCCGCAGATGGGTAGGCAACCGACGTTGAGATCGCGCATCATCTTCGCCGCGTCGAACAGCGACTGGTGCGCGCCGACACACTGCACGTCGCCGGACATGATGTCTCGCGCTCGCAGTTTCGCACCCATGGTTTCCTCCCGTTCCGACTGTGTTGCCTCCTCCGTCATCGATCACAACACGAATGGCTCAACACCGCTCCTCAAAAGCGTCGGCGATACAGGGATCCCGAGCGTCGCGCCCGGCCGACGGCCCTACCGTGTTGTCGGAGGAGGGGCGGCTGCCCAGGAATGGGCGGCCTCCTTGTCGGAGTCGAGCACGTCCTCACCATAGAGATCCTGCAGCCAGTTGGTCTGGTAGATGGTGTCGAGGTAGCGCTCGCCGAGGTCCGGGCCGACGGCCACTGCGGTGAGTTCGCTCGCGTCGTGCCGGGCCAGCCAGTCCGTTGCGCCACTGATTACCGTGCCGGTGGAGCCGCCGAACAGGAATCCGCGCCTGGCCAGACGATGGCAGGCACGTATGGTGTCCGCCTCCTCGACAAGAATCACCTCGTCGACATAGGACTCGTCGAGCAGCGGCGGGCGCATGCTCATGCCCAGGCCGGGAATCATCCGGGGGCCCGGCGAACCGCCGAAGGACACCGAGCCGACGCTGTCCACCGCGATGATCCGCACCGGTCGGTGCCATCCCCGGAAGTAGCGCGCACAGCCCATCAGGGTCCCGGTGGTGCCGGCTCCGACGAACAGCACGTCCAGCCGCGGGAACTGCCGGGCGACCTCCGGCGCGGTCGTACGGTAGTGCGCCTTCCAGTTGCTCGGATTGGTGTACTGGCTGAGCCACACATATCGGTCGTCGGAGGCGCACAACGCACGGAGGTAGTCGAGCCGGGCGCCGAGAAATCCGGAGTCTGCCCGCGGTTCGGCGAGCACGTGCACCTTGCTGCCCAACGCCTCCATCATCATTCTGTTCGACAGATTGCCGCGGGAGTCCGTCACACACAGGAACCGGTAGCCCTTGCTCGCCGCAATCACACTCAGCGCCACGCCGAGGTTTCCGGACGAGGACTCGACCAGGATCGATTCCGGTGTCAGGATTCCATCCCGCTCAGCGGCTTCCACCATCGCGGTCGCGGCCTTCAACTTGATCGAGCCGGCGAAGTTGAAGCCTTCACACTTCAGGAAGAGCGAATGCCCGAAGATCGACCGGAGGTCGACATAGAGGTTCTCTTCGTTGAAGCCGTAGGGAGTGGAAATGACGGGCACCATGGTCTCCTCTGTCTGGAGCAGGGCACTTTCGGAGTCGTCCGGCCGAGGGCGGGCTCCTCGCCTGTGCGGGCGAGACCGTGTCTCCAACCGGCGGGACAGGGCCCTGTGTCAGCGGCCGCTGTCTCGTGCGTCAGGACTTGCTGCGACGTGACTGGTGTGCTCTTCCGGGCTCAGCCTCGAAGGAGCCGCCTGCGACTCCCGGCCGGCTCATCCGTAGCGGCTCATTTCGTGGAAGAAGTCGTCGACGACGTGCAACTCTCCGGAGCGGGCCACTTCGGTGTACACGTACTTTCCCACCGCGAGGTCGAGCACCCCGAGGCCGAAGGGCGAGAACACCACCGGCCGGTCCGTCGGCACCTTTACCCGTCCCGCCATCACGTCGTCCAACGTGCCGTGCAGGAAGTCCCGGTTGCCCGTGAGTTGCTCGGCCAGATGCGGGGACGTGTCGGCCTTGAGGCAGTGCTCGACGTCATCGACGATGTTGGTCGAGGCGAGCAGGATCTCCGGCGCGAGGTCGCGCAGCGACACGTGCAGCACCAGCGGATTGTGTGCGAACCAGGACAGGTCACTGACGTGCGGCTGACCGGCGACCGTGGCGAAGACGACCAGGTCGCTGTTTCGGATCAACTGCTCGGCGCTGTCGTGCACGGTGATCCGGCCGACGGTCTCCGACTGCTCCAGGTAGCACCGGAAGCCTGCCGCGCTCTCGGCGGACAGGTCGTGTACGCCGATCTCGTCGAACGACCAGCCGGTGCCGGCCAGGAAGGTGTGGATGTAGCGGGCGATCAGACCCGCCCCGAAGAACCCGACACGTGTCGGTCGCGGCCGGTCGCGGCTGAGCCAGTCGGCCGCCGACGCCGCCGACGCGGCCGTCCGGGTGGCGCTGATGATCGAACTCTCCAGACAGGCGAACGGGTAGCCGGTGTCGGGATCGTTGAGGATCAGCACCGCCGACGCCCTGGGGATGCCTGCCGTCACGTTGTCCGGGAAGCTGGAGATCCACTTCAGGCCGTCCACCCGTGCCTTCCCGCCGATAGAGGCGGGCAGCGCGATGATCCGGGAGGACGGGCGGTCGGGGAAGCGCAGGAAGTACGACGGCGGGTTCACCGAATCACCGGCGCCGTGCGCCCGGTAGGTGGCCTCGACCAGTTCCGTGATCCGCTTCTCGCATCTGTGCAGCGTGCGTTGGACCTGGGCACCGGAGATCACCGCGAACGGTGGAACGGTGATCGGTGCGACCGTTGCGGGCTCTCTCGGGGTGGAATCGACGGTGGTCATCGCGTGGTCACCTTCACGGTCGGCGAGCAGTCTTCCAGACGCACCGGATCGGCCATGGCGACGAGCACCTCACGCGGTCCCTCGAAGGGCTCCCTGCTGTGCGCGGTGCGGACGTTGTCGACGACCATCAGGTCGCCGGCCTGCCACGGTTCGCGTGCGGTGTTCGCCTCGTAGACGCCGGTGATCAGCTGCACGACATCCTCGCCGATCGGGTCGCCGTTGCCGAAGCGGGTGTTGAACGGCAGCCCGTCGGCGCCGTAGACGTCCACCAGGTACTCGTGCACCTCGGGGGCCATTGTCCACTCGTTGAGGAACGCGATCTGGTTGAACCAGCAGCGTCGGCCGGTGACCGGATGGCGCACCACGGCGCTGCGGTGCTGTCTGGTACGTAGTCCACCATCGGGCTGCCACTCGAACATGATCGCGTTGGCGCGGCAGTAGCGCTCGACGGCGCCCCGGTCGTCGGTGCCGAATGCCTCGGCGACGGACGCGCCGATCTCGTCGTTGTAGCTTCGGGTGAGCAGCCAGCCCTCGCGCTCGAACCGCTCGGTCAACTCGGTGGGCAGTGCCCCGAGAACGGTCGGTGAATCGGCCACCGCGGTCGCCCCGCCGTCGGTGGGTGCGCTGAGACAGGCGAACATCATCAGGCCGGGGAACTCCAGCGTGTAGCTCAGTTCGTGGTGCATGCACATTGGCTGGTTCGGCGGCCACTTCGATGAGGAGTACACCCCGTCGGAGTAGGTCTGCCGGGGCGCGAATGCCTCCTGCTCGGTCATCAGACCGGTGGCCAGCTTCGAGAAGACGGCTGCGGTCTCGGCCGCGTCACGCAGCCCGAGGCCACGGACCAGGACCGAACCGTGTTCGGCGACGACTGCGCGCAGCGTCTCCCGGTGCTCGGCCGCCCAGGCGGGCGCGTCTCCGGTGGCCTCGGCCCTCAGGCGCGGGGGTTTGCCGGATTCCAGTTCCACGTCGACCAGCGACGCCGTGGATGTGGACGACATCTCGATCTCCTTTCGACTGATACTCAGGAAGAGGCGAACAACTCGGTGGCCCGCAGAACAGCCTTGGCTGTCTCGGCCGGACGGGTACGCAGGAAGTAGTGGCCGCCGTCGGCGAGCTCGTGCAGGTCGACCTGCTCGGCCAGAAGCTGCCAGTCGAGGTACCGGCGCGGGTACTCCGCCGTGCTCGGGTCGTCCGCGGCAACGACCACGGTGACCGGCACGGACAGCTTCTGCGCGGGCGGGCTCTCCAGGGCATCGGTGAAGTAGCGGTGAGCGGACACGCAGTCGTGCCGGTACGCGGCGCCGACGTGCTCGGCGTGCTGCGCACCCAGCTCACCGAGTGCGCTGCAGCCGCTGTCCGTGCTCAGGTCCGTGGCGATCTCGGCGTCGCTCCGCCCCGTCAGCTCGGCGATGGCGGCGCGCCGGTCGTCGGCGTCACCGAGCAGTTGCGCGCCGAGGAACACCCGTTGGACGTCCACCCCGCGCTCCCGCAGCTTTCTGGCAGTCTCCACGGCCCACGCGGCGCCCGAGGAGTGGCCCCACAGCAGGACCCTGGTCGGACCACGCCCGGTGATCTCGTCGACGACCTGCTCGACCACCTGCGTCATCGGCGCGAGCGGCTCGCTCCCGGCGGCCACGTCGTGACCGGGCAGCTCGACGGCGTAGACCGCCGGCCCACCGTCCGGCAGCGCCCTGGCCATCGGCTGGAAGTTCACCGCGTTGCCGCCGGCGTAGGGGAAGCACACCAGGGCGGAGTTCTGCGCACCGTTCGATTCCGACAGCGGCTGAAGCAGCCCGGCACGCCGCCCGGGCCTGCCGTCGACCAGCCCTGCCAGATCGGCGAGGATCGGGTGACGGGTGACATCCTTGAGGGACACCGCGCGGTCCAGGACGATGGCCAGCTTCACTGCCGACAGCGACGTACCGCCCCGGTCGAAGAAGTGGTCCCGCCGTCCGATCTGGTTCTGCGGGATGCCGAGCACCTTCGCCCATGCGGCCGCCAGCTGCTTCTCGGCCGGCGTGACCGGCGCGCGGAAGTCGTCCCGGATGACATCGAGTTCTCCGGCGAGTGCCTGCAGAGTCCTTCTGTCGATCTTGCTGTTGGCCGTCAGCGGCAGAGTCTCCCGCCAGTGAAAGGCCGACGGGACCATGTACGCCGGCAGCGACTCACCGAGCCGGTCCAGCACCACGTCCACCTCGACCGGCCGCCGACCGGAGTAGAACGCCACCAGGCGCTTGCTCTGGTCGGCCCGCTCGGCGACCACGACCGCACCGTCGCGAACACCGGGCACCTGCAACAAGGCGTTCTCGATCTCGCCGATCTCGATCCGGAAGCCGCGGATCTTCACCTGGGTGTCGCGGCGGCCGAGGAACTCCAGCCTTCCCCCGGGCGTCCAGCGGCCGTAGTCGCCGCCCCGGTAGAGCCGGGCGCCCTCACGGTGCGGATCGGCCAGGTAGGCCTGCCGGGTGAGCTCGGGGTCGTTGACGTATCCGCGGCCGACGCAGACGCCGGAGAAGACGATCAGCCCGGGGGCTCCGAGCGGCACCGGGATCAGGTGCTCGTCGACGATGTAGACGTGAACGTTGTTGACCGCGCGCCCCAGCAGGACCCGGTCTCCGTCGGGCGCGCGGTCCATGACCTCGTGGTTGGTGTCGTCCGAGGTCTCGGTCAGCCCGTAGGCGTTGACCAGCTTGATCCCGGGCTGGGCGGCGAACCAGCGCTGCACGAGCTCCTTCTTCAGCGCCTCGCCCGTGACCGACACGCACCGCAGGTCCGGTAGCTCGCGGGGGTGCTGATTCAGCCAGGACACCACCACGTCCAGGTAGGAGGGCACTACCTGGAGGACGGCGACCCGGCCGTCGATGATCTTGTCGACGAACCGCTGGACGTTGAGGATCACCTCCTGCTCCACCAGCAGGGTCCGTCCCCCGACCAGGAGCCCGGACATCAGCTGCCAGAGCGAGATGTCGAAGCATTGGGGTGCCGTCTGGGCGACCACCTGTCCCTCGCCGATCTCCAGGTCGTCGATCTTGGCGTAGAGGTGGTTCAGCATGCCCGCGTGCTCGCACATCGCGCCCTTGGGCTCACCTGTGGAGCCGGAAGTGAAGTAGATGTAGGCGAGCTGGTCCGGTGCGACGTGGACGGCCAGATCATCGTCGGCATGGTCTTCCTCGTAGGCTGTGCCGACGAAGAGCTTCTGGACCCCGGGCAGTGGGCCGAGGGCCTGGTCGAGAGTGCCGGTGCTGCCGGGTTCGGTCAGCACGAGCTCGCATGCGGCACGGGAGAGCATGGTCGCGAGCCGGTCGGCCGGGAAATGCGGCTCGATGGGCAGGTACACGCCGCCGGCCTTGAAGACCGCGAGGACGGCGACCATCCAGTCCAGGTTGCGCTCGGTCACCACCGCGACGACACCCTCAGGGCGCAGCCCCCGCCCCAGCAGGGCTCGTCCCACCCGGTTGGCACGCGCGTTGAGTTCTCGGTACGTCAATTGCAGATCCCCGTGCACCGCGGCGACGGCGTCCGGGTGTGACGCCGCCCGCTGCTCGAACAGTTCGTGGAACCGGTGGTCCGGCAGTTCCCGGTGCGGACCGGCGAGTTCTTCGAGCTGGAAGTGGAGTTCCTCGGCGGAGAGCAGGCTCTGCCGCTCGTGCCCGGCGTCCGGATCGGCGGCGATCAGCGCGAGTGCGGTGAGGTGGTAACCGGCGATCCTGACGGCGCATTCCTCGTCGAGTGCGTCGGTCCGGTACCGCAGCCGCAGCGCGAGGCGGCCGCCGCGTTGCGAGAACCCCACCCACAGCATGGTGTCACCGGTGACTTCGCCGCCCATGCCGTGCGGATCGAACACGACCTCGATCGACGGCTCGGCCAGGCCCAGTTCGCGCCTGAGCTCGTCGACCGGGAAGTTCCGGTGCGTCAGCAGATCCGAAGCGACCCGATGCGCGTCCAGCAGCAGAGTCCGCCACGAGTCGGGCTCCGTCGTCAGCCGGCAGAGCAGCGGCCGGCCGCCCTCCGCACCGACATATCCGGTCGAGACCTGGTGCTCGCCGGAGAGCGCGGCGAGCACCTTGGCGTGCGCTGTCAGCAGCACCGAGTCGAGCGGCACCGCCAGGTCCTTGGCCAGTCGGCCCAACGCCGCCACGACGTCGTCCGGGATCGGCGCCTCGTGTTCGCCGACGCCCTTCACCGGATTGAGCGTCCACCGCGGGATTTCGGTGATTCCTCCGGCGACGAGCACATCGCGCCAGAATTCCCGGTCGGCCTTCACTTGCGTTCCCATCTGGCCGTCTCTCTCCAATCGCCTCAGCTACCGTGCTTTGCCGCGCCGACAAGGGCCGAGCCGCTACCCCTTCCGCGTCAGCGCCTCGGGCTGATGGGGGGCGTCTCGCATCTCCGCGGCGGGGTTTCCTCCCCAGCGTGCGTGCGGGGGGACCTCTTCGCCCTTCATCAGGAAGGAGTCGGGTGCGAGCACCGCGCCGGCGCCCATCGTCACGCCGTAATGAACGTGGGCTCCCACACCGATGGTGCAGCCGGCATCGAGCGTGCTGCGATCGGATTTGAAGGTGCCGTCCTCCTGCGAGTGGCACTGGATCTTGCTTCCCGCATTGAGCGTGCAGTCGTTTCCGACGGTGGTGAGCGTCCGCTCCGTCATATAGCAGCCGTCATCGAAGACCCTGCTGCCGATCCGAACCCCCAGCATTCGCCAGATCACGTTCTTGAAAGGCGTTCCGTTGAAGATGTTGAGGTAGGTGTCGGGTACCTTCCAGAGGCGCTCGTGCCACCAGAAGTAGGGCTCATAGATGGAGCACACCTGCGGTCGCAGCCTGCGGAATGCCGCGATGCCGCGCTCCACCAGTACGAAGTAGACAGCGGTGAATCCGAGACTGAACACCAGGAACGCGGCGATCATCACATGCCCGTAGGAGTCGTACAGTTCGGCGTTCGCCAGGCCGAAAACCGTGAGCACGAAGAAGTGCAGCCACCGCACGAGGAGGAAGAAGACCATCGAGCGGATGTTGTAGCGGTTCTTCGCAGCGAGGCTGCGGCGCAACTCGTCGCCGGTGCGCAGGTGGTCGAACCGGGAGTCGCGCTCGACCGACCGGGGAATCTCGAAGCACGGCGAGCCGAGCAGTCCCACCCCCTCGCGCACCTCGCCTTCGAGCGGAACCATCACCTTCGTCGCGAGGAGACAGTTCTCGCCTGTTCTGGCCCCCGAGGGATAGGCGATGTTGTTCCCGAGGAAGTTGTACGACCCGATCGAGGCCCGGGACACCCGGAAGGACGAACTCGAATAGTCGGCGTTGATGACGGAGAGCCCGTCGGCGACCATCGTCCCGCTCCCGACCGAGCACAGAAACGGGGTCTCGTGCTGCACTTCTGTGCCGAAGTTCGACCCTGTCTGCTCGACCTGGGACAAGTCGTATCCGATGCCGCGCAAGTAGTGGACGATGTAGGAGCTGTCACCGAACAGCCATGTGAAGAACTTGATGTTGGTCATGCGCCCGATCGCCCGGTGCGCCGAGTAATGAAGCCCGTACAGCGGATAGACCTTGTCCGGCTTGACGACCAGGTTCAGCAGGCGCGGAACGGTGAACATCACTGCCAGGCCCACGACGACGAAGCCGAAGAACAGCAGCAGGGAAAGGACCAGCGCGTCGACGACGAGATCCGGCGACGTGAGCCCTCCCGTGCCCGGCCCCAGCCGGTCGTGCAGCGCCGGAACCAGGGTTGCCAGCATGTACGCGCCCCCGACGATCAGTGGCACGTAGAGGAATAGCAACTGAAGCACGGTGATGAGACCGAATCCGACCCGGCGCAGCGTGCCGCATTCGGCCGGCTCGATCCTCAGGTAGTCGTGCTGTGTGGGCTGTGCCGGGGACCCGTGCCAGCGCTGGCCGGCCGGGACCGCCTGACCGCTGTACAGCGTGGATGTGTGGCCGAGTTGAGCCCTGTCGCCCATCGACACGTCGATGTCGAGCACGGTCTTCTCGCCGATGAACACGTCCCGGCCCAGGGTGACCCGGCCGGTCTGGATACGGCCGGCCTGCGCCCGGTAGCAGAGGAAGAACGAGTCCTTGCGGATCACCGTGCCGGCGCCGACGGTGAGCAGGTCGGGGCAGACCGGAACGTTGCGGGAGAGGATCGTGACGCCTCTGCCGATCCGTGCGCCCAGCGCTCGCAGGTACAGCACGTACAGGGGATTGCCGACAAAGAGGACCATCGGGTTGGCGTGGATCAGCACCTTGACGGTCCAGAAGCGCAGATAGGTCAGACCCCAGACCGGGAACTCGCTTGGTCTGCACCGGCCGATGAGGAGCCATTTGGCCGCGACGGGGAAGGTGCACAGAGCGACGAGGCCGACGCCTCCGAAGACGAACGACCGCAGATAGATATCGATGACACCCGATCCGGCGGAGACCCATGCATAGCCTCGGTCGGCGACAAGTCCGGCGAGGAATGAGTACCCCAGGAAAAGCAGGAACTGCAGGATTCCACAGAGGGCGTATACCGCCGTGCGGGCCGGCGCCACCACCCCGGTCGGCACCGGGACCGACGGCTCGACGGGCGCGGCATTCGCGAGCCCCGTCGCCAGACTGCGGATCGTCGGGTACCGGTAGATGTCCTTCATCGACGCCGAGGGAAGGTCTGCATGCTTCCTGACGCGTGCACAGAAATGAGCCATTACCAATGAGTTGGCGCCGAGGTCATCGAAGAAATGGCTGTCGACAGACACCCATTCCACGCACATGACGTCAGCCAGCACTTCGGCGAGGCTCTTCTCGATGCCGGTCTCCGGGCCGGTGTACTTGCGTGTACCGATTGCGGATTCATCCGGCCCGGGAGTCAAGACGTCGAGGGGTTGATCCTCCATGCGAGCTCCTTGAGGAACTTTCGAGCGCCGTCGCCATTACGGTCGGTGCCCTGTACTCGCGGTTTCGATGGCCGGAGCGAGTGGTCCGGAAGCCACGGGATCGGGATCTGTTGTCCGTATCCCAAACCGCTGCCTCAGTCTTAGCTGTCGACCGTCGGGCTGCCACTCGAACTCGGTCGCCTTGGTGCGGCAGCAGTTGTCCCGGTTCACTCCTCGTCCGTGATCCTGCCTGGCGGGATGGCGGTGATCTGCACATGCGTTTCGACGTACTGCATGCGAGTGATGCGTACCCGCATGTGCAGCGGAACACGGTCGCGGTTGCGACGCCGAATCCCGCAGCCGGCTGGGCGTACGTATCACAGCAGGTGGTCGCGCGTGGCGCTCACGGCCGCAACTGTCCGATGTCACTCCATCAGCGAGATACGCCCGCCCGACGGCAGAGTGATCGTGGTCATGCTCCGAGACCCTTCACCCACTGGTGTCATAGTGCGGCTGACGCATTACGAAGCGATCGTGCAGGGCGGACTCGGAACACGCCGCACACGCCGGTGACGTGCCCAGCGGCCCCGGAGCGGGCGGACCCGGCAAAAATCTGGTCATCGCGGCCTCCGTACAGCAGGCGAAGGGCCCGCTGTACGGTCTGCCACCAGCTCGGACCGCAGTCGACGGAGCACCGCCGCAGCCGCATGTCCCGTCCCTGTACCAGCGTTGTTCGTCAACATGCTGCGCGAGCACATCGACCGGTTCGGCATTGCGCCGGATGGCCGACAGCTCAGCGGCGAGGCCGGCGGCCGTGTCGGTACCACTGCTCACGGCAGAACCTGGGCGCGAGCGCGCGAGGACGCTCTCGGCCTCGGCGAGCACGCCGTCGGCTTCGTGGCCGACCGGCCCTCCCGCTGACCGACGGTTCTGCCGGGACGTCATCCGGTGGGCGTCGGCCGGGGGTGCGCCAGGGCCCGCGCCACCAGGGCGTCGGGCTCGGGGCGTGCCTGCAACGCCTTCAGGATCAGCAGCCACCACCGGTGCAGCCGGTCGGAGAGGTCCTCGTGCTCCGCCATCTCCTCGGTGAGGTCGTACAGCCCGAAGAACGTGCACACCAGGGTCGTGGCGGTACTCGACGGCTCGACGTCGTCAGCGAGTTCGCCCTCGTCGCGTGCCTCGGCCAGAAGGCGCGTGACGGCAGCCGTCCAGACGGCGAAGGGAGTGGGTATGGCGACGTCGATGGTGCGGCGCTCGGCCCACAGACGCGCGCCTGCCCGGGTCATGACGTCGTCGCGCAGCGCCTTGGCGATATCGAAGCTGAGGGCGACCAGCTTCTCCAGCGGCGGGACCCCGGGGGCGGCATAGCGGTCAGCCAACAACGGCCAGGATGCGAACTGTTCGCGCACGACCGCCAGTGCGAGTCTTTCCTTGCTGGAGTAGTGGAAGTAGACGGCTCCGCTGGTGCGCCCCGAAAGTTCGCTGATCTCATTGATGCTTGTCCGCGCGTACCCTTGTGCAACGAAAAGGTGTGCTGCGGCTTCCAGCAGAGACTTTCGGGTCGCGCGTGCCCTGTCTTGCATGCGTGTTTCACCTTCGTTCATCTGTTCCCATTTTTTGATCCGGGAAAGTCGTGCGCCGTGGCGCACTGACGGCGCTCCATGCCATTAATGCGTGGAGATTATTATTGTTCTTGGGCCGTAATTGGGTGCGGACAATGGCGAAAATTCGCGCTTCGCCGGTGCTGTCGAGCGCGTTCGCCGGTCTGCGGGGCTCGGCTTCTTCGGCCAAATGCCCTTGATTCCAGCGGAGTTGAGGGGATGGGAGGCCTATTTCACCCGTCGCTGGATGTCGCGCGCGCTTCGCGAGTACTCGGTGTTGGGCGTTCCGTCAAACACTCGAAATGATGATTGCGCCCTCTTGTTCGGGAAAATAACGTAGTCATCACGATGTTTCTGGGTTCATCCGGAGAGGATCGGACGATGTCCACCGCTGGAGGACCCGGAAGCGAAGCATCAGCCTTCACGCGTGGTCGAGCAGGACTCGTTCGACAGCGCACCTTCTGCGGCCGAGCGGGCCTCTCCGCAGCCCCCTGCTCGTAACTGCGAGCACCGACGAAGCGGGGCGGCGCGCTCTTCGAGAACGGCAGGCAAATGACACCTCGTCACATCTTCACTTGGTCCCCGGCCGCCATCGTCTTCGACTGTGACGGAACCCTCGTGGATACCGAGCGGCACTGGCAGGACGCGCGTAGCCGGGTCTTCGGAGAGTTCGGACTGAAACCCCGCCCCGGCTTCGCCGAGCGGGCCAAGGGCGTGCGCTACACCGAGTGCGGCGGCCTCATGGCCAGAGAGGCCGGGAAGCCGCAACTCGCCGACGACATGGCGCATGCGCTTCTGAGACACTTCACGGCGCTCGTTGCCGAAGACCCCGTGACCATGCCGGGTGCGGCGGCACTGGTCCGCCTCGCCGCCCGCCACATCCCGCTCGCGGTCGCCAGCAACTGCCCGTTGGACGTGGTCGAGTCCACCCTCGCCCGGGTCGGCCTCCTCGGCCACTTCGCCCATGTCGTTGTCGCGGGTGACGGACTGCTGCCGAAACCCCATCCGGACGTCTACGCCACCGCGGTCCGGCTCTGCGGCGTGCGGCCGGAGGACGCGATGGCTGTGGAAGACTCGGTCACCGGCGTCGAGTCGGCCTGGAGAGCAGGCATGCGCGTGCTCGGCGTGGGACCTCGACCGGCCGAAGAGGGGGCTGACCAGGCCGACCTGTGGCTGCGCACTCTGGCCGATCCGGAACTCCAGGCATGGGTCCATACCTGGGCGGACGAGACCGCCTGAGGCTTGTCCCGTAACTGATCCTGAGGTTGACGCAGTTGCGGTCAGCGGCGGTGACTTCCGCCTCTCCTGTCCGGCGAGGACGAGGTTGTGCAGGCGGGCGATGCCGATCCCCGAAAGGTCGGACGGTGATGCGCGGCACCCTTTCGGGTGCGCAGGGCGACTCCTGCGCAGGGTTGCCTGGAGGGTAACGGAGCCTCCAGGCAACCGAGTTCGTTTTCTAGAAGAACCCAAGCTTCTTCGGGCTGTATGAACAAAGAATGTTCTTCGTCTGCTGGTAGTGCTCCAGCATCATCTTGTGGTTCTCCCGGCCGATCCCGGACTGCTTGTAGCCGCCGAACGCCGCGTGCGCCGGGTACGCGTGGTAGCAGTTCGTCCAGACCCGGCCCGCCTGGATGGCGCGGCCCGCCCGGTACGCGGTGTTCATGTCGCGGGTCCATACGCCGGCCCCGAGGCCGTACAGCGTGTCGTTCGCGGTCCCGATGGCGTCGTCGAAGTCGGAGAAGGACGTGACCGCCACAACCGGGCCGAAGATCTCCTCCTGGAAGACCCGCATCCGGTTGTCGCCCTCGAAGACGGTCGGCTGGACGTAGAAGCCGCCCGCCAACTCCCCGTCGTACTCGATCCGCTCACCGCCCGTGAGGACCTTCGCCCCCTCCTGCAGGCCGATGTCCAGGTACGAGAGGATCTTCTTCAGCTGCTCGTCGGAGGCCTGCGCGCCGATCATCGTGTCCGTGTCCAGCGGGTGTCCGGGCACGATCCGTTCGGTGCGGGCGATGCCCGCCTCCAGGAATTCGCCGTACATCCCGCGCTGGACCAGCGCGCGCGACGGGCAGGTGCAGACCTCGCCCTGGTTGAGGGCGAACATGGTGAAGCCTTCGAGGGCCTTGTCGCGGAAGTCGTCGTCCGCGTTCCACACGTCGTCGAAGAAGATGTTCGGCGACTTGCCGCCGAGTTCCAGGGTCACCGGCCTGAGGTTCTCGGAGGCGTACTGCATGATCAGCCGCCCCGTCGTCGTCTCACCGGTGAAGGCGACCTTCGCGACGCGCGGACTGGAGGCGAGGGGCTTGCCGGCCTCCGTCCCGAAGCCGTTCACGATGTTGACGACGCCCGGCGGGAGCAGGTCGGCGACCAGCTTCAGCCACACGTGGATGGAGGCCGGGGTCTGCTCGGCCGGCTTCAGGACCACCGCGTTGCCCGCCGCGAGCGCCGGGGCCAGCTTCCACGTGGCCATCAGGATCGGGAAGTTCCAGGGGATGATCTGCGCGACGACGCCGAGCGGCTCATGGAAGTGGTACGCGACCGTGTCCTCGTCGATCTCGCTCAGCGAACCCTCCTGGGCGCGGAGCGCACCGGCGAAGTACCGGAAATGGTCGATGGCGAGAGGGATGTCGGCGGCCAGGGTCTCGCGCACCGGCTTGCCGTTGTCCCAGCTCTCGGCGACGGCGAGTTCCTCCAGATGGGCCTCCATCCGGTCGGCGATCCTGTTGAGCAGCCCCGCGCGCTCACCGGCCGCCGTGGCACCCCAGGCGGGCGCCGCGGCATGCGCCGCGTCCAGGGCCAGTTCGACGTCCTCGGCCGTTCCGCGGGCGATCTCGGTGAAGGGGCGGCCGTTGACGGGGCTGGGGTTCTCGAAGTACTGACCACGGGCGGGCGGTACGTACGCGCCGCCGATCCAGTGGTCGTAGCGGGACTCGTACGAGACGATGGCGCCCTCGGCACCCGGCGCGGCGTAACGGGTCATCTCTGTGGCCTCCCGGATCCGGTGCCGCCCGCCATTGGACGGCCCTCGGCGCGAGGGTAGGCAGCACTACGTTGCAACCCCGTTGCACGGGCCGCGCGCGGGAGCGGCTACCGCTGCTCGGCGTCCAGCGCCCGGACCCTGGCGAGCAGGGCGGGGCGCTGCCCGGCGGGAACGGCAGCGGCGAGCGCCTCCCAGACCGGGAGGTCGTCCTCGCCCCAGGGGCTGTACGCCCAGTCGGCCAGCAGCCCCGGATCGCCGCGTGCGACGAGCGCCGCCCGCAGCTGCTCGTCGAGCCGGCGCCGCAGCCGGCTGACGGAGGGCGCCCGCGAGCCAGGCAGCAGCGGGCCCGCGTAGGCCGCGAGGGCCGCGGCCACCGCGCCCGAAGCCAGTCGGCGCGCCACCGTGTCGAAGTCGGCGTCGACCGGAGCGGCGAGCCGGTAGGGGCGGGACAGGAGGAGCTCCGGCCCGAGCAGCCGCCGCAGCCTGGAGAGTTCGGCCCGCAGGGTCACCGGGGTCACCGACTCGTCCTCGTACAGCTCGACGAGGAGCTCGTCGCCGGTGAGGCCCTCGGGACGGCGGGCCAGTGTTGTCAGGATCTCGCTGTGCCGTCTGCCGAGCCGGATCCTGCGGCCTCCCGCCACCAGCAGCGCCTCGTCCCGGCCGAGCGCGCTGAGCCGCAGGGTTCCGGCGGCCGGCGAGGGGCGGAGCAGCGCGAGGTGCGACTCGGCGGCGCGGGCCACCGCCTGCACGAACGCCAGGCTGTGCGGATGCGCGAGCCGGTCGCCGCCGGTGATGTCGACGGCGCCCAGCACCCGTCCGGTGTGCGGGTCGTGCAGCGGCGCCGCCGCGCAGGTCCACTGCTGGACCGGACGCAGGAAGTGCTCGGCGGCGAAGACCTGCACCGGACGGTCCACGGCGATGGCCGTCCCCGGCGCGTTCGTCCCCGCCGCCGCCTCGGACCAGCGGGCGCCCTCCACGAAGTTCATCCGGTCGGCGGCCCGTCGGGTCACCGCGGGGCCTTCGACCCACAGCAGCCTGCCGTGCGCGTCGCACACCGCGAGGAGATGTTCCCCGTCCGTCGCATAGACGCCCATCAGTTCACGGATCACCGGCATGGCGGGGGCCAGCGGATGCCCGTCCCGGTACGGGCCGAGGTCGTCCGGGCCCAGCTCGACCAGGGCCGCGCCGTCCGGGCTGACCCTGGCCCGCGCCGAGCGCCGCCACGACTCACCGACGACCGGCCGCACCGGCCGCTCAAGCCGGCCCGCCGTGGTGAACGCCTCGTGCGCGCGGCGCAGTTGGCCGATCCGCGCACCGAGGTCCGTATCGGCTGCCAGTGCCACCCAGGGATCCGTCAACTCACCCTCCCGTCCAGGGGTTCCCGCACACCCCATCGTCGTCGCGGCAGGCCGCTGCGACAACCGCGGTGAAGAGAGTGGCCGGCCCCGGGTGGTGAGGGCGGGTCAGCCCGCCGAGTACAGATTGACGAGCCGGATGTACCGCACCCAGTCCCAGTTCGGGCCGGGGTCGGTGTGGTCGGTGCCGGGGACCTGGGCGTGGGCGAGGATGTGCGCGCGGTCCTTGGGGATGTTGTAGCGGTCGCACACCGAAGCGGTCAGCAGCGCCGACTTCTCGTACATCGCGTCGGTGAAGTACGAAGGCTTGTCCACCCAGCCCTCGTGCTCGATGCCGATGCTGCGCGTGTTGTAGTCCCAATTGCCCGCGTGCCAGGCGATGTTCTTCTCCCGGACGCACTGGGCGACATAGCCGTCGGCCGAGCGCACCAGATAGTGCGCGGAGACCTGCTTCGCCGGATTCTGGAAGATCCCGATCGTGTTCGGGTACGTCTCCTGGGTGACATGGATGACCACGTACTGGACCGGATAGGCCGAAGGGCGGCTCGACGCCGTGCAGTTGGAGGTGGAGGCCGGATTCCAGTGGGCGAGCGGATAGTCGGTGTCGCCCGCGGCCGACGCTGCCACGGCGCGGGTGGAGGCAGGGATCAGCGCGGCGGCCGCCGTCGCCGCGGCGCCCTGGAGAATCCTTCTGCGGTGCATGAACACTCCTGTGTGTGGGGGGAGGGGGTGGGTGCGGCGAGTACCACGGGCACAACGGTCCCGATCGGCGTCCGGACACCGGCGACCGGCCCTGCGTATGAGACGGACGAGCCGAGTTCGCGGACGATGCCCAACGCCGGGAGCCCGGCGGAAGCCGTCGGCGGCACGGGGACGGACACCGCGATCCCGGACACCGGGGACAGGGGACGGAGTACGGGAGACAGCGTCTGGGAGTGCGCTGCCCGATTCCCCCGACATCCCGCGGCTCCCCTGATGTCCGATGACCGGAAGATGTTGTCCGATGCGCGGCCGAGTGTCTCGCGCGCCCTACCGTACGGGCGCCGCGCGGGCGGCGGAAGACAGCAGGCGCGGAAATGGCCTCTGCGGACAGGGGGAACGCCGGAATGTACGCCGATCTCGGTACGGGAACAGGGACTTGGGATCAGCGGGACGCGCGGCAGTGCGGTGCGCGTGGAATGAAGTTCCGTACGGAAAGGGCGGGTTGACGGAACCGGCCCTCCGCAGCGATCGCTGCGGAGGGCCGGATGCGGTGGAAGCGCCCGTTCGCGGGCGCGCGGTTCAGCTCCGCCCGAAGCCGGGCCGCTGCAATGGCCGCCGTCCGTGCGCGGGCATGCGGGTCAGCCGTGCAGCGGGCGGGCCAGCTTCAGCTCCGTCACCGACGTCTCGATGCCGCTGTCGACCAGACGGCCGTTCGCGTCGAACGCCTCGGCACCGTCGGTCATCCCGAAGTCGTTGTCGTTGATGAGGGCGAGCGTGTTCCGGCCCGTCACCGCGACACCCTCGATCTTCCCGGGCACGCCCGCGACCTTGCCCAGGTCGACGACCAGGCTCTTGCGGAGCACCGGCACACCCGACGCCGAGGGGTCGGTGAGTTCCTCGTACGAGGGGGACGTCGTCGGGTCGTCCCAGGCGGATCCCAGGATCCCGGAACCGTGCGGGAGCGTCACCCGGTGCAGTCGGGCCGCCTTGTCCGTGCGCTCCTCGACCAGCAGCTCGTGCCGGCCGAGCGCGACGACCGAGGAGATCTTCAGCTCGGAGGTGTCGTCCTCGCCCGGGTCCACGACATCCACCGCGTCGAAGCGGTAGGCGTACTCCGCGGTGACCGTGCGCTTCTTCGTCGAGAAGCGCAGCAGCCGCACATTGCGCGAGGCCTCGCCCGCGTCCTGGTCCGGCAGTGAGAGCGGGCTCTGCACCGCGAGCACCAGATCGCCGCCCGGGAGGAGGGCCAGCCCCTCGAACCCGCGGTTGATCTTGCGGTGCAGGAGTACGCCCGGCAGCGACTCCACCACCGGATAGTCGGCGCCCGTCAGCCCGAGCCCCTCCGGCACATAGCGGGTGAGAACCCGGCCGCGGGCGGAGACGTGCACCAGGGAGGGACCGTACTCGTCGACGAGCCAGAAGCTGCCGTCGGCGGCGCGGACGATGCCTTCGGTGTCCAGACCGTTCGGGTTGTACGCGAGCGGGGCCTTCGCGTCGTAGGTGTACGGGGCCTCGTCGCGGCCCGGCTGGTTCGACAGACCGGTGACCGCGGCCCCGGACCGGGTGGTGATCGGTATGGCCTCGACGACCTTGATGTGCTTCCCGCTGACCCGCACCTTGACGATCGCCGGGTCGAAGCCGGGGACCGGGAAGGTACGTCGCTTCTTCCCGTCGATCTTGATCTGTCCATTGGGACCGCGATCGGTGACGGTCCAGAACTCGCCCCGGCGGCCCGCGGGATAGATGTCGCTGCCGATGCCGCCGAGCTGCACCCCGCGGTCGTCCGCGACCGTGCCCGGCAGCAGCCCGTTGCTGAAGCCGGCCAGCGGAACGTCGCCGAGCACGGCGGTGCCGGTGACCCGTGCAGTGCGTTCCGGACGCTGGTGCCGGTCGTCCTGCGCGCCGGTTGCCGTCCCGGTCGCGATCACCGTACCGAGCAGGGCGAGCGGCAGACCGACGGCAAGGGAACGACGGACAACGCGCGCGGACATGGGGCCTCCTGGGGCATGAACAGCTCTGACGGCCGTCAGGTTCCGCCCTCGTCCTCAACGCGTGGTTACATCCGGTTGAACGCAAGGACAGAACGGGGCGACGGGCAAAGGCGGAGGTCCAACGCCCCCGCCCGTCGTGGATCGGCCCTGCCTGCCGGACGGGCGGGCCTCAGTCCTCCGGCCCGCCCGAGGCACCCAGCGCGGCCGCAGGATCGTCGTCCGCCGGACCCGCCGGGACCCAGCGCCCGCTCTCCTTGCGGTACGGCCACCAGCGCCCGTCCCGTCCGTACCGGAGCTGCACGCCGCTTTCCACCGCGGTCCAGCGATTGCCCGCCGCCCGCAGCCGGGGCCGCTCGCCCTCCTCCCACGCCTCGGCGAGCTGTGCCCGCGCCCTGGCCAGGTGTTCCGGATCGGGAGTCCAGTCCTCTTCGAGCACGGTCAGTGCGGCCACCCCGCCGTACCGCCAGGCCCGCACCGCCGCGTCGAGCTCCGCCCCTCGCCGCCCCGATCCAGCGGCCAGCCGCTTCGTGACCCAGGGCTCGGGCCGGGCCTCCGCGGCCAGCCGCACGGCATCCTGCTGCGGGGTCAACGCGGTCGGCGGCGGCTGCTTCCCGTGGCCGGGCGCGAGCGCCTCGGACAGCATCCGATGGGCGCGCGCAGCCCCGTCCGTCGCCAGCATCTCCAACGCCGCCGGATCCACGCCCGCCTGCGGTTCGGTCTCCGTGTCCAGGGACGGCGCCGAGCCGGGCTCCGCGGGCAGCGGCGGAGGACCGGGCAGCGGGGGCAGGATGTCCCGGGCCGCGAACGCCTCGTCCGCCCGTACACCCCGATCGTCGGCCCTCGCCGCCACGGACCTTGAACCGTCGGCCGGACCGGACGGAGCGTGCCCCTCGGCACGGGCCGCGATCCGGACCTGGAGCTCGTCCAGCAGCCGCCGCTCACCACGCCCCCGCATCAGCAGCAGCACGAACGGGTCCTGGTCCAGCAGCCGCGCCACCTGATAGCACAGGGCGGCGGTGTGCGGGCAGTGGTCCCACGCCTCACAGGTGCACTCCGGATCCAGATCGCCGATCCCGGGCAGCAGCTCCACCCCGGCTGCCGCCGCGTCCTCCACCAGATGCGGCGGCATCTCCCGGTCCAGCAGCGCCGCGATGTGCCCGGCCCGCTCGACGGCCATGCCGAGGAACCGCTCCCAGTCCGCCTCGCTCAACTCCTGGAGCAGCACATCACTGCGGTACGTGGACGAGTCCCCGTCCCGGACCACTGCGGTGATCCGGCCGGGCCGCACCGAGACCGCACCGACCCGGCCCTCGCGGGCGAACCTGCGTCCCTTCTTCAGTTGCCGGCCGTCCAGCGCCGTGTCCTCCAGGGCCTTCAGCCACGCCTGGCCCCACCAGGAGCGGGCGAAGCCGTGGCCGTGCGCGGGCGGCAACGCGGCGAAGGTCCGCTCCTGTCCCGGGGCGGCGTCGCCCCGGCCGTCGCTCCCGTACTCGCCGCCGTCGTAACCGTCGTAGCGGTCGCCGTCGTGTCCGTCGCTCATCGTGTGCCCCCTCGCAGCTCCACCAGATCGGCCAGTTCCGCATCGGTCAGTTCGGTCAGCGCCGCCTCGCCGGAGCCGAGCACCGCGTCCGCGAGCCCCTGCTTGCGGACCAGCATGTCGGCGATCCGGTCCTCGACGGTGCCCTCGGCGATCAGCCGGTGCACCTGCACCGGCTGGGTCTGGCCGATCCGGTACGCGCGGTCGGTGGCCTGTGCCTCGACCGCCGGATTCCACCAGCGGTCGAAGTGCACGACATGACCGGCCCTGGTGAGGTTGAGACCCGTACCGGCCGCCTTCAACGACAGCAGGAAGACCGGTGCCTCGCCCGCCTGGAAGCGGTTGACCATCGCCTCGCGCTCCGCGACGGGCGTGCCGCCGTGCAGGAACTGCGTACGCACCCCGCGCGCCGCCAGATGCTGTTCGAGCAGCCGGGCCATCTGCACGTACTGGGTGAAGACGAGCACGCTCGCCTCCTCCGCCAGGATCGTGTCGAGCAGCTCGTCCAGCAGCTCCACCTTCCCCGAACGGTCCGCGATCCGGGGCTCGTTCTCCTTCAGGTACTGCGCCGGGTGGTTGCAGATCTGCTTCAGCGCCGTCAGCAGCTTGACGACGAGACCGCGCCGGGCGAAGCCGTCGGCACCGGAGATCGCGTCCAGTGTCTCGCGCACCACCGCCTCGTACAGACCCGTCTGTTCCGCGGTCAGCGACACCGTGCGGTCCGTCTCGGTCTTCGGCGGCAGCTCCGGCGCGATTCCTGGATCGGACTTGCGCCGTCGCAGCAGGAACGGCCGGACCAGCGCCGCGAGCCGCTCGGCGGCCGCCGGATCACCACCCTCCGCGGTCCGCGCGTAACGGGTGCGGAACGTGCCGAGCCGGCCCAGCAGACCGGGAGTCGTCCAGTCGAGGATCGCCCACAGCTCGGAGAGGTTGTTCTCCACCGGAGTGCCGGTGAGCGCCACCCTGGCCCGCGCGCCGATCGTCCGTAGCTGCTTGGCCGTCGCCGAGTACGGGTTCTTCACGTGCTGCGCCTCGTCCGCGACCACCATGCCCCACCGGACCTCCGCGAGCTTCGGCGCGTCGAGCCGCATGGTGCCGTACGTGGTGAGGACGAACTCGCCGTCGGCCAGGTCGGCGAGGCTGCGCGATGCGCCGTGGAAGCGGCGCACCGGAGTACCCGGCGCGAACTTCTCGATCTCCCGCTGCCAGTTGCCCATGAGCGACGTCGGGCAGACCACCAGCGTCGGACCGGCGGACGATTCGATGCTCCGGCGGTGCAGATGCAGCGCGATCAGCGTGATGGTCTTGCCCAGCCCCATGTCGTCCGCGAGACAGCCCCCGAGCCCGAGCGAGGTCATGGTGTGCAGCCAGTTGAGACCGCGCAGCTGATAGTCGCGCAAGGTGGCGGCGAGGGCCTCGGGCGGTCCGACCGGCTGCGGCTCGCCCTGCTGCCCGGCCGCGTCCGGGTCGGCCAGTCGGCGGCGCAACTGCTCCAGCCAGCCGGTGGCCCGGACCTCGACCCGCTCCCCGTCGACCTCGGTGGATCCGGTCAGGACCGCGCCCAGCGCATCGATCGGTGTAACCTTTCGGTCCCGGGTCTCGCGGGCCCGCCGGGCCTCCTCGGGGTCGATCAGCACCCACTGGTCCCGCAGCCGCACCACCGGCCGGTTGGCTTCGGCCAGGCGTTCCAGCTCGGCGCGGCTGAGCTTCTGATCACCCAGCGCGAACCACCAGTCGAACGCCAGCAGTGCGTCGGCCGACAGGAGCGGCGGGGCCTCGGAACCGGTGCGTACGACCCCCTCGCGCTCCCCGTCCTCCTCGTCGTCGGGCGGCCCGATCACGGCGCGGGCGGTGAGCTTGCGGGCCAGCTCCTTGGGCCAGTGCACCTGGACCCCGGTCGCGGCCAGTGCCCGTCCGGCGGGGCCGAGGAGTTCGGCGAGCTCGTCGTCGTCCGGCTCCACGGAGTCGGGCACGGCGGCGGACAGCAGCGGGGTCAGCGGTGGCCAGGCGCGGGCAGCCCGGCGCAGCGCGGGCAGGACGTCCATCCGGACACGGGGTCCGAAGGCCGCTGCGGTGCCCGCACCGCCTGCCCAGACCTCGGCCGCATCGGTGACCAGCGTCGGATCGCTGACACTGTGGATCTGCAGGACCACACGGAAGGAGGGGCCGGCGGACCGCTCGCCGTCCTCGTCCGGCGCCGTGAGCCCGGACACCTCCACGCGGAGCGAGAGCCGGACGCCCGCGTCGTGCCCGGCCGCGACATCGGTGGCCCAGGCCCGGTGGCCGGGCAGATGCTGCGGTTCGTCGACGGTGAAGGCCGGGCCGCCGCCGGCCGACGAGGCGGCGGGGGTGCGGGGGAGACCGTCCGCCACCGCGTCGAGGAACGCACGCAGCAGCCGTTCGGGCTCGGGCAGCAGAACGGGCTCCGCGGACCCGTCGAGCGGAACCGCGTGGGCCAGGGGCGGCATCGAGGCGGCGAGCGTCCGGATCCGCGACTGGTCGTCCGCGGTCAGCGGACCGGCCCGCCAGGCGTCGTGGTCCGTGGCGGTGAGCCCCGGCAGCAGCAGTCCCCGGGCGGCGAGTTGGAGAGCGAGGAGAGCGGCCGCACCCCAGAAGGCGGCCGCGTCGGAGGCATGTGCCGAGAGCCGGGCACGCGTCAGTACCGGCAGCGCGTCGCGGACCGGGAGCAACCGTGCCGGTACGCCGTACACCCGTGCGTCGGCGCCGACGACGGCCAACTCCGCCACGCAGCCGGGGCCGTCCGGCGGGCCGCTGCCGTCCGGATGCCAGAAGGCGATGCGGCCGGAGCGAGCGGGATCCCCGGGCAGGAAGACCACGGAGCAGGCGGAGAGTGCGGAGATCTCGGGGAGCGTTGCCGCAGGGAGTCTTTGCACAGTGATGCCGAATTCCTCAAATTTGACTAGTGGGGGTCGGGTCGCCGAGGGTACCCCGCCGATGCCCTCACTCGTGAGGGAAGGCGCAGTGATCCAGGACACATTTCGATCCGTCGGGAAGTCCTGCCGCGCGTCGGCCAGGGGGAAGGCCGCCCCTCGGGTGTAGCCAGCACCCCCATCGAGGGCGGGGGTATACCCCCGGAGACCCCGGGTGGTGGCGCCATGGCTGCCGCCCACCCGGTCCCCGTACGTTTCTACAGGTCAGCGCAGCTTTCCAGAGACCGGAGACGTCATGCCCCAGGCCACAGCCACCGCAGCGGAAGGCATCCGTGACGGCGCGGGCAGTTCCGGAGCGGTCGGTGACGGAGAGGCGAGCGCGACAGGCGCCGCCGGAACCGGAACCGGAACCGGTCCGGCCCAGGGCAGCGACTTCGCGCCGCTGCTGCGGGCCGTGAAGGGGCAGGGCCTCCTGGAGCGGCGGACCGGCTGGTACGCCGCGGGCATCGCCGTCAATCTGATCGCCCTGGGCGCCGTGATCACCGGCATGGTCCTCCTCGGTAACACCTGGTGGACCCTGCTCCTCGCGCTGCCCCTGGCGGTCTTCTGGTCGCGCACCGCGTTCGTCGGACACGATGCCGGGCACGCCCAGATAACCGGCGACCGCAGGGCGGGACGCGCCGTCGGCCTCGTGCACGCCAACCTGCTGCTCGGAATGAACGAGGCATGGTGGAACGACAAACACGTACGCCACCACGCCAATCCCAACCACATAGACAAGGACCCGGACGTCGGCGTGGGCGCCCTCGTCTGGACGCAGAAGCAGGCCGCCCAGCGTGAGGGCTTCGCCCGCTGGCTCACCCGCAACCAGGCCCGGCTCTTCTTCCCGATGCTGCTCCTGGAAGGCATCGCGCTGAAGATCTCCGGATTCCAGTACCTGCGTCGGCAGCCCGCCGGGGAACGAGCCCTCGCGGCACTGCTGCTGGTCGCCCACCTGGGCCTCTACGCGGCACTGCTGCTCACCGTGCTGTCCCCGGGGAAGGCGGTCGTCTTCGCGCTTGTGCACCATGCGCTGTTCGGCCTCCACCTGGGCATGGCTTTCGCCCCGAACCACAAGGGCATGGAAATGCCGGACCCCGACGGCGAACGCTGGGGCCACCTCCAGCGCCAGGTCCTCACCTCGCGCAACGTACGCGGCGGCATCCTCACCGACTGGTTCCTCGGCGGGCTCAACTACCAGATCGAGCACCATCTCTTCCCGAGCATGCCCCGACCGCACCTGCGCCTGGCGCAGCCCATGGTGCGCGCCCACTGCAAGTCGCTGGGCATGCCGTACGCGGAGACCGGACTGATCGAGTCCTACCGGCAGGCGCTGCAGCACATGCACGAGGTCGGCGAACCGCTGAGGTGAGTCACCGGGTGGCTGGAACCGATGGGCAGGCATATGCGTTCTCACAGCAGGAGCGGCTCCGGGCCGCGAAGGAGGCGTGGACGATGTCGAACAGCGCGAAGATCGCCATCGGGGGAGTGGTCGTAGCGGTCATCCTGATGCCGTTCATCGGTTTCTGGCTGTCGTTGCTTGTCCTGATCGGAGTTCCGGCCGTCGCGTATCTGCTGCTGGATCCGGGGCAGCGGCGCAGGCTCCGCAGGATCACCCGCAAGGAAATAGGCCGCTGACGGGACTCAGGCCGGCCGTACCGCGAGCGCGTCCAGACCCTTCAGGAGCCCCGGCAGTTCGCTTCCGCGCCCGACCGGCAGCACCTCGCCGGGCTCCTCGTCCAACAGGATGAACGCGATGTCGTCGGTGCGGGCGACCAGGGACCAGCCGGGCCCGTCGGCGCGCAGCATCCGTGCCTCGCCCGTGGCGAAGGAGGACCGGACCCGGCCGGGCGGCGGCGGGGCATCGATGTAGTCGTGCGCCTGGGCCAGTGCCCGCCGGATGCCGGGGTGCACTCCGGAAGGCGAGTCGGTGACCGGGCTCACGGCGGCATCGTCGGCCTGGTCGCCACCGGCTTCGGTCTCGATGCCGCCCTCACCCTGAACCTCTGCTTCAGGGTGAGGGTCGGGTGCATCAAGCCGGGGGTCGGGCTCGGGCACAGGTTCAGACCCAGGTCCAGCCCCGGGCGCGGATTCAGGTCCGGATCCAGACGCAGGTTCAGGTCCGGATCCGGGCGTGGCCTCGCCCCCGGTGCTGTCCGTGCCCGGCGGGTCGGCGAAGGCCGTCTCGTCGTCGATCTGCTCGCGCCACGCGGTCCACTGGTGCGCTATCTCGTCCGCGCCCATGCGCCGCTGAGCGGGTCCCCACGACTCCGTGTCGGGCGGTGTCAGCGGCGCCGGTTCGGTTCCCTCGGCCTCCGGGTCCGGCAGCGGATCGTGCGGCGCAGCCACGCCCGGAGCGGCGACCGCCACCGGGAGCGGCCAGCCGGGCAGCGCACAGACCACCGAACGGTCGTCGGGGGAGAGGTCGTAATCCATGCCGCAGTCCCAGGCCGCGATCGCGACGGCGACCAGCGACACGTCCTCGACGACGACGGTCCACCGCGCGCCACTCCCGTCCTGGCCGAGTACCAGCCCGTAACCCTCGCTGTACGGTTCGAGCGCGAGCGCCGCACAAGCGGCCGGGTAGTCGTCACCGAGGACGCTCGGGAACTGCGCCGGTGTCAGCAGCACCGCGGTCAGCACATACAGCGCGTCGTCGTCGGCGACCGTGTCGATCGGCGCAGCCACGGCACTCTCCTCGTCCGTCGTCGTTGTCCGTCGGCGCACCTTAACGAGTGAGTAACCCACTCGTCGAGGCCCTGACAAAGCCGGACGCCGGCTGCACGCGAGACCGGCCGGCAGCTGCGTGCGAGGTCGGACCGGGCTCGTCGTCCGGCCGGGAGTCCGCGCAGAGTGCGGGCCACTGACTGCGGCGATCCGCCGCGCTCGCGGACCGACGCGATGACGGTCCGGCCGGCCGGCTCGCCGGCTGTGCCGATCATGGGGGCCGCATTCCCGAAGAGCGGTGACCGCGTGACGTGCCGTTCCTGCTTGCGGTGTTGCCCGCCGAAGTAGAGTTGGGCCTTCGGCCGACACGAGGGGGAATCGCCGTGAAGCGGTACGACTGGTTGAAGGAGATTCAGCGTCTCGATCCGCACCGGGACTTCCTTCGAATCTATCGGATCATGGCAACCCACGAGTTCCCCTGGGACATCGCCCGAGCGCTCGAACTGGCCCTGTACCGAACCTATGCCGTACCCAGCATCGGCCGACTCCTCGCGCAGACAGCCGAACTGACGGACCGTTCGCAGAAACGCTACGACGACACTGCGCTGCTCCTGGACACCGTCCTGGAGCACGGTTTCGACAGCGACCCGGGGCGTACGGCACTGCGCCGGATCAACCAGATGCACCGCAGCTACGACATCAGCAACGACGAGATGCGCTATGTGCTGTGCACCTTCGTCGTCACCCCGAAGCGCTGGCTCGACTCCTTCGGCTGGCGCCGGCTCTCCGACCACGAACTGCGGGCGTGCGCCGCCTACTACCGGGTCCTGGGTGCGCACATGGGCATCAAGGAACTCCCGCAGACGTACGAGGACTTCGAACGCGTCCTCGACACCTATGAGGCCGAGCACTTCGGCTGGGACGAAGGGGGACGCCGCGTCGCCGACGCCACCCTGGACCTGATGAGCTCCTGGTACCCGCGCCCGCTGGCCCCCGCCGCGCGGAAGGTCGCCCTCACGCTGCTCGACGACCCCCTGCTGCGGTCGTTCCGGTACGAACGCCCGAGTGCTGCGGCCCGCAACCTCACGCACGGCGCGCTGAAGCTGAGGGCGCGCGCGGTGCGGCTCCTGCCGCCGCGCTCCACCCCGCACTACGCCCGGCAGAACCCGGAGATCAAGGGCTACCCGGACGGCTACGAGGTATCCGGGCTGGGGACGTTCCCCGTCCCGGGCGCCGGAGGCTGTCCGATCCCGCACAACCTGCGCTCCGGAACACCGGTGGAGTGAGCCCGGCGACACAGGGCGGGGGCGTCAGGACGCCCGTACGGCGAGGGCGAGGAAGCGGTCGTCCTCATCGGTGTACGCGTCGAGCCGCCAGCCCGAACGTGCCAGCATCGGCCGGAGACTGGGCTCGGCCCGCAGATCGTCGTCCGTGATCCGGCGGCCGTGACGTGCCGCGAGGGCCGCCCGCCCGATGGGATGGAAGAGTGCCAGTCGTCCGCCCGGTCGCACCACCCGTGCCAGCTCCGCCAGGTCCGGGCCCGGACGCGACAGGTGGGAGATCAGCCCCGCCGCGAACACCGCGTCCAACGATGCCGACCTCAGCGGCAGCCGGGCGACATCGGCGAGCAACAGCGCCCCGTCCCGGTCCCGCCCGGCCCGTACCGCCGCCTCCAGCATCGCCACGGTCAGGTCCACGCCGATGACCGCGCCCTGCGGCCCGACCGCCGCCCGCAGGGCGGGAAGCGCCCGCCCCGTGCCGCAGCCGGCGTCGAGCACCGCGTCCCCAGGGCTCAGTGAGAGGGAGTCGGCAGCTGCCGCGTAGGCGGGCCCGTCGTCCGGGAAACGGGTGTCCCAGTCCGCCGCGCGCGCCGTGAAGAACTCCTGGACGTGTGTGTGGTCATCGGTCATACGGACATGGTCGCGTAGTTGCAGACAGGGCGAGACGGAGCGAAGCGGATCGAGACGTCGGGAAATGAGGTGAGCGTTCGAGTGCCGCGGCCCGCACGGGCCCCCGCTTCCCGCTCCCGCGGAGGGGAAGGAGGGCCCGTGCCCGTGATTCGCGGGGTCCGTCCCGGTCAGACGTTGACGCCGTAGTCGGACGCGATTCCCGCCAGGCCGGAGGCGTATCCCTGCCCGACCGCACGGAACTTCCACTCCGAGCCGTGCCGGTACAGCTCGCCGAAGACCATGGCGGTCTCCGTCGACGCGTCCTCGCTGAGGTCGTAACGGGCCAGCTCGACGCCGTTCGCCCGGTTCACCACGCGGATGAACGCGTTGCGGACCTGGCCGAAGCTCTGCCCACGGCTCTGCGCGTCATGAATCGAGACCGGAAAGACGATCTTGGCCACATCCGGCGGTACGGTCGACAGCTCCACATTGATGGACTCGTCGTCGCCCTCGCCCTCACCGGTCAGGTTGTCGCCGGTGTGCTGGACCGAACCGTCCGGGCTCGTGAGGTTGTTGTAGAAGACGAAGTGCAGATCGGAGAGGACCTTCCCCGCGTCCGAGCACAGCAGTGCGCTCGCGTCGAGGTCGTGGTCCGCGCCCGTCGTCGTCCGTACGTCCCAGCCCAGGCCGACCGTCACTGCGGTCAGGCCGGGTGCCTCCTTCGACAAGGAGACGTTGCCGCCCTTGGCCAGGGTCACACCCATGAACTTCCTCCATTGATCCAGTGGTCCAGCGATTCGGTGAACGGCGCTGCTTTCGCCGTCACCCGGTCAACGACGGCGTCGTGACCATGGTTCCCTTGCTTGCGCAAGCCTTGAAGTGAACGTCCGTGAGACGTGCCGTACGTTGGTGGGCCGGTGCCCTACGCGGGTGGGTCGATATGGGGCGCCTGCGCATCGGTCTCCTTCATGGCCTTCGCCTCACTCTTCAGGATCCGCATGGATTTGCCCAGGGCTCGGGCCGTGTCCGGCAGCTTCTTCGAGCCGAACAGCACGATCACCACGATCGCCAGGATCAACAGGTGCCAGGGTTCGAGGCCGTTGCGCAACATGTGCGTCCCGCCCTTCCTTTCGGTGTTTTGGCCGGAGTTTCCGTTCGGCATTCGCGGACAGTGCTTCAAGCTGGCTGTAGGCAGGTCCGATGATCGGTTCGAGCATCAATACTTGCTACATTGCGCAACTGTACAACCATGAGGCGGCGGAGCACGTCTTCCCTCATGGGAACCGGACGGACGGGGTGGCCGATGACGGGAAGTCGCAAAGCGGGAGCGGGAGCGGGCAGGGGAAGGGCCGGACGCCTGCGCCGGACAGTCATGTTCGGGCTGTCGTTCCTCGTGCTGCTGGTCGCCGGAGTCGGCTGGGGCTACCTCAAACTCGGTGGCAGCATCGACACCTTCAGCGCGGACGGTATCTCCGACAACCGGCCGCCCGGCTCCTCGCAGGGGCAGAACGTCCTGGTCATCGGATCGGACTCGCGGTCGGGCGACAACAGCAGGCTCGGCGGCGGCACGGGCGCGGTGGGACGCTCCGACACCGCGTTCCTCCTCCATGTCTACGGCGATCACAAGCACTCGGTCGCCGTGTCCATTCCGCGTGACGCGCTGGTCGACATCCCGGCCTGCAAGGGGCCCGACGGCAAGTGGACCGCCCCGCAGCACGGCGTCATGTTCAACGGGGCGTTCTCGGTGGGGGAGACGGCCGAGGGGAACCCGGCCTGCACCCAGAACACCGTCGAACACCTCACCGGCCTGCGCGTCGACCACACGGTCGTCATCGACTTCGCCGGATTCTCGTCACTGACCTCGGCCGTCGGCGGCGTCCCGGTGTGCCTGCCTCAGGACATCTACCAGCGCGACCTCAGCCCGAAGCGGACCACCCGAGGGGCCAAGATCTTCACGAAGGGCCCCCAGACCGTCTCCGGTCAGCAGGCGCTCGACTACGTCCGACTGCGGCACGGCATCGGCGACGGCTCGGACATAGGGCGTATCAAGCGGCAGCAGGCCTTCGTCGCCTCCCTCATCAAGAAGGTCAAGTCCCAGGGGCTGAACCCCACCACGCTGCTGCCCCTGGCCAACGCGGCAACCGACGCGATGACCGTCGACCCCGGACTCGGATCGGCCGACCGGCTGCTGTCGTTCGCCATGTCGATGAAGAAGATCGACCTGCACAACACCAAGTTCGTGACCGTCCCCTGGCGCTACGAGGGGGCACGCGTCGCCATTGTCGAACCGGACGCCGACGCGCTCTGGGCCGCGCTGAAGGCCGACCGTACGGTCGACGGCAAGGATGCCAGCGCCAAGGGATCGGGCAAGTCCTCGGACCAGGGCGACGGGAAGGACGGCCGCCAGGCGTCCCCCACGGCGGACGCCCCGGTCTCCGGCAAGGGAATCAGCGTCGCCGTCTACAACGGAACCACGGTCAGGGGGCTCGCAGCCCAGGCGGCCGGACTCCTGCGCTCCCGGGACTTCACCGTCACCAGCACGGCCACGGCGAGCAGCCAGGACCGGACCTCGACCGTCATCGAATACGGGCCGGGCCTGAAGGACCAGGCGGCAACCACCGCACGGCTCTTCGCGGGCGCACGGACGTCGGAGTCCGGCACCGCCGGAATCCAGGTGATCCTGGGCAGCGACTACGCGCAGAACCCCACAGCCTCCGCCGGGGCGCCGACCCCCTCAACCGTCCCTTCCGCCGTCGCCGACGACGCCCGGTCGGCCGACGACGACCCCTGCGCCGACCTCACGTACGGCTGACCGGCCATCAGCAGCGGGACGACGGCGCCCGGCGCGGCGTCCCGGCCGTCCGGAGCTGCAACACCGGGTGACGGGGAGCCGCGAAACCGTACGACTCGTACAACGCGGCCCCGTCCTCGGTGGCGTTCAGATTGACCACTGTGACCCCGGCCTCCTCGCGGAACCAGCCGAGCAGGGCTTCGAGGCAGACCCGGGCGTGCCCCAGGCGGCGCCGCCGGGGATCGGTACTGACATTGGAGACGTGCCCCTGCAGACCGCTGAGGTTCGCCGGGCCGGGGGCGTGCGCGTCACACGTCCCGACCGCGCTGGAGACGACGCCGAGCACGGGATCGTCGACCAGGAACGCGGCGAACTCACCGGGCCGGCGCAGCCGCTCGGCGAACCACTGCGCGGAGGCCGCCCGCCACGGCGCGTCGGGGCCGCCCGTCTCCACACCCATCCCGTCCAGCATCAGCCCGCGCAGACGGACCAATGCGGGCACGTCGTCGAGCGTGGCACGACGGGCACGCACAACCGGCCCGTCACCGGGATCGGTGCCGGCCTCGCCGTGTGCCTCCGGGTGGTCGATGGGTGACGGGGTCATGACCGGCTCCACTTCCGCTCGTAGCGGGTCCGGGCCGCCCGCAGGCCGTATGCGTACAGGGCCAGCACCGTCGCCAGCAACAGGTAATAGAGCGGCGGCAGCGCGCTCATGCCCAGCAGCCCACCGAGCGGGGTGAGCGGCAGCAGCAGACCGACCACGGCGAGACCGCACGCGGCCACCCGCAGCGGCCCGCCGCCACGACCGACGGCGACTCGTCCGCCCGTACGGAGCAGCAGCATCACCAGGGCCTGGGTCAGCAGATTCTCGGTGAACCACCCGGAGTGGAAGGCGTCCTGCCCGCCCGACGTCGCGGAACCGTGCAGAGCGACGGCCAGCACGGCGAACGTCGCCAGGTCGGCGGTGGCGTTCAGCAGACCGAAGCCCGTGATGAAGTGGAGGAAGTCGCGCGGACGCAGCACCGTGGGCCACCGCAGCACCTCGGACGCGGGCCGGTCGAAGGCGAAGGCGAGCTGCGCCACGTCGAAGCACAGGTTCTGCACCAGGACCTGCGTCGGAAGCATCGGCAGGAACGGCAGCATCAGCCCCGCGGCGAGCATCGCGATGACGTTGCCGAGGTTCGACGAGAGCGTGATGCGCAGATACGTGGCGATGTTCCCGCTGGAGTGCCGGCCCGCGGTGATCGCGTGATCGATGGCCGCTAGGTCCTTCTCGGCAAGGACCACGTCCGCGGTCTCCCTCGCCACATCGACCGCGTTGCGCGGACAGATGCCGACGTCCGCCGCGTGCATCGCGGGCAGATCGTTGACCCCATCGCCGAGGAACCCGGTGGTCCGCCCGGCCGTGCGCAGCGCGGACACGATCCGTGCCTTGTGCTCCGGTGTGCAGCGGGCGAAGACCGTGACCCGGTCGGCGGCCTTTGCCAGCGCCTCGTCCGGCAGCGCGTCGATCCGGTCCGCGGACATGACCTCGCCCGGGTCGAGGCCGAGATCCCGGCAGGTACGGGCGACGGTGCCGGGATCGTCGCCGGTGAGGACCTTGACGGCGATGCCCCGGTCCTTCAGCGCGTCGAGGGCGTCCGCCGCGCTCGGTGTGAGCGCGTCCCGGAGAGTGACGAAGCCGAGAAAGGTCAGCCCCCTCTCGTCGGCCGTGGTGTACGGGCGCGGCCTGGCCGGGCGCTCGGCGCGGGCCACGGCGAGCATCCGCAGACCGTTGGCGGTCTCGCGGGCGGCGAGTTCGCGCAGCCGGGTCCGTTCGGCCTCGTCCAGTGCGCACCGTTCGAGCACCGCCTCGACGGCGCCCTTGGTCACGAGCGTGTGCACACCGAGCTTCCCGGGGCGGCGGACCACCGCGGTGGCGAGGCGGCGCACCGGATCGAACGGCAGCGCGGCGACGCCGTCGTACGCGGACAACGGTTCCTCCCGCTCCTCGGCCGCGTCCAGCACCGCCTCGTCGAGTGCGTCGGGGGCGGGCAGATCGGCCAGTTGCAGTGTCCACAGCGCGTTGACCGCGGCCCAGTGGAGTGCCTCGGGACCGGGCAGGCCCGACGCGTTCAGCGAGCTCTCCAGGACCGGCCGGTCCTGGGTCAGGGTTCCGGTCTTGTCCACGCACAGCACATCGATCGCACCGAGGTCGTGCAGCGCGGGCAGCCGCTTGACGATCACCCCGTGGTTCCCGGCGAGCAGCGAAGCGCCCCTGGCCAGCGCCGTCGTCACGATCACCGGCAGCATTTCCGGAGTCAGCCCGACAGCGACCGCGACGGCGAACGGCAGCGTCTCCAGGCCCCGGCCACGCAGTGCCGCGTTGGCCATCAGCACCAGGGGCGGGGTGAGCAGCATGAAGCGGATCAGCGTCCAGGAGATGCCGTGCACCGAACGGTCGAAGGCACTGGTACCGCGGCGGCGCGCCGAACCGTCGTACGCGGCCGCGAACCTGGTCTCCGCACCTGTCGCCGTCACCACCGCCGTACCACTGCCGGACGCCACACTGCTGCCCTGGAAACACAGCTCCGGCCGGGCGAACGGCCCTTCCTCGGCGCCGCTTCCGCCGCCTGCGGCGCGGAGCCCCGGCGGAGTGTCCACGGGGTGCTTCGCGACCGGCACCGATTCGCCGGTGAGCGCCGACTGATGAACGGTGAGGCCACTGGCACGCAACAGCCGCACATCGGCGGGTACGAGATCACCCGGACCGAGCCGGATCACATCACCCGGCACCAGCTCCCCGACGGGCAGTTCACGGGCGTGCGGCGCGGCATCCGGACCCGTACGGCGCAGTACGGTCGCGGTGGTCGCCACCAGCTCCCGCAGCGCGGCCGTGGACCGGTCGGCCCGGTGCTCCTCCGCGGAACGCAGCAGGCAGCTGACCACCACGAGCACGAGCGTCACGCACGCCGTGCCCCACGAGGCCACCGCCGCCGAGACCAGGCCCAGACACAGGAGGACCGAGGTGAACGGATCGCGCAGACTGCGCAGGAAACGGCGAGGCCAGGAGACCGGACGCCAGGCCGGCAGCGTGTTCTCGCCGTACCGCGCCAGCCGGTCACCGGCCTGTTCCTCCAGCAGCCCCCTCGGTCCGCTGTCCAGCGAGCGCAGCACCTGGAGGGAGGTCGGTGCGGCAGCCGTGGTGTCGTGGGCGGCGCCCTGCCGGGCTGTCGCGGCCGCCATCGGCACGACGACGGCGGACGGGTCGTCGGGGTCGTAGGTGCTGCCGGGACCTGCGGCGGCACTGCTCTCAGGCACCGAGCCCACGGAGGCGTGAGGACTGTGCGGGCGCGTGTCCGGCACGCTCCGTGAGCTGGCCGACCATCAGCCGGACGACGGTCACCACATCGGGATCGTCGACCAGGTACACCTGGCGGCGGCCCTCGCGCCGGGACCGTACGAGCCCCGCCAGTTTGAGCTTCGTCAGGTGCTGGCTCACCGAAGGGAGGGTGCCGCCCACCCGGTCCGCGAGTCCGGTCACATCGCTCTCACCCTGGGACAGGGCCCATACGATGTGCAGCCGCGCGGGCGTCGCCAGCAGGCCGAAGGCCGCTGCGGCCTCCGCCAGTACCTCCGCGGGCGGATCCTCGAAACCGCCGTCGGCAGCTCTCGACACTCTTGCTCTCCCTGTCCGCGTGGCTCGATTCCTCGCACCCGAAGTCTTCAGTGTAGGCGCCGGAAAGAGACCGCCCCTTGCGAGGACGAGCGGATTGCGGACCGATCCGGGCGGCGAATGAGATGGACCTGTCACATCTCCAGGAATTCGGACTCGTCCCACGGCACGGATCCCTCTTTGCCGTTCTGTCGGCCTGCACAGGGCGGGGAGCCGCTGTGCGATTGCGGAGGGTTTCGGCACTCGATGCCGAGGTTCACGGCATCCGAGTCCGATGGTCATTTGCACCCAGCACTGATGATCACCGAGCACACTGACAACACATACGGGGAGGCGGTGGAGAGTGACGCTCTCGTGCTGAAGACATGGTCGCCGGAGGCTCCGGTGTCGGAAAGACCACGCTGGTCGGAGCCGTCAGCGAGACCAGGCCACCGCGTACGGAGGAATTTCCGTCGTCCTCGCCGACACCCGTCGGCTTGAAGATCTTTTCCCGGCCGGCCAATACTTCGAACGCCGCCGTATCCCCTTCGTAGTCGCCGGCGCTCGCACACACGGCGAACGCGAGGTGTCCCGCGCGCTCGATCCAGATCTCGGCACCCCCGTCGTCCTGTGCGATGCGCGCGACCGGGACTCCGGCTGGGAAGTTCTGTTCCGCATGGTCGAGTACGCCGGCCGGATGCACACCGCCAGGCCCTTGGAGTCGGTGAGCCGACCCTGCCGGATGCTCCTCCATCGCCCGATATGGGGCCGGGACCAAGCCACATGACGAAGGAGTGCTTGCCCCCGAGTGACCAGTGCGCAAGGCTTACGGCAACGGGGCACGGGGAACGTATGAGCGGGGAGGAGCGGGGAATGGCGCTGGACAGGGGACTCGACTGGCTCCTTGACGACCTGACGAGCAGGGTCGAATACATACGGCACGCACTGGTGCTGTCGAACGACGGACTGGTGACCGGCGCGAGTACGGGGCTGGCCCGCGAGGACGCCGAGCATCTCGCCGCGGTCTCGTCCGGACTGCACAGCCTGGCCCGTGGATCGGGCCGCCACTTCCGGGCCGGGAAGGCCCGGCAGACCATGGTGGAGTTCGACGAGGCACTCCTCTTCGTGACGGCGGCGGGGGACGGCAGCTGTCTGTGCGTGCTGAGCGAGGCCGAGGCCGACGTCGGCCAGGTCGCCTACGAGATGACACTGCTGGTCAACAGGGTCGGTGAACATCTGGGTGTCGCCGCGCGGCAGTCGGCGGACGAAGGGGCCGACCGCCTCTGATCCGGTGATCCGGCTGCGGGAGTTATCCACAGGCCGGGCGGATGGACTCTCTTCCGGATTACGGTACTCACAGAGAGTGACCGAGCCTCACGGGGGAGAGCATCATGGCTGTTGCTGAAGACGTGTGCACGGAGACCACCGGTGCCACGGCGTTGGGCGTGCCCGCCGCAAGCGCGATGGCGGTGGGTACGGCGGCGCAGGAAGTCGGCTTGAAACGCGGCGAGTTCGCGATCGCCGTGCATCTGGGGCTGATCCGCCTGATGGTGCCGCGGGACGGTGGGCGGCCGATGGTCGGCCGCGACGAGATCGAGCGGCTCCGGTCGCAGGACGGGTTCCCGGAGACGCTGAGGGAGCGGGTGCGCACGGTCGGGACGGCAGAGGGCGCCCGGCGGCTCGGGATCAGCCCGGACCGCTTCACCAGGTTCGCCCGCGCGGGATGCCTTACGCCCATCACCTTCTACCTCAACCGGTACCGGGCGATCGTCTGGCTCTATCTCGCCGACGAACTCACCGGGTTCGCCGCCCGGGAACCGCAGCTTCTGACCGGCAGGAGTCCGGGCTGGCTGCGCGACCGGCTGGAGGGCGGTGCCGACTGCCGGGCGGGCAACTGGCGTTCACGCCGGGTCGAACGGCTGCTGAGCCTCACGGAGGATCCGTGGGCCCGAGTGGCCGTGCTCGCGGACACGCTGGACCCGGTGCAGTTGGCAGAGGTGGTCGATGATCCGTACGAACGCGCGTACGTCGCCAGGCTCCGACCTGAGCCTGCCTTCGGGCCGACCGGTCCGGTATGGGCGCGGGAGACCATGGCGCACCTGATGAGAGCCGATGAACCGGACGAGCTCTTGTGGCGGCGGGTGAACCTGATCATGGAGCTGGACAACGCCAGGGAGGTGCGGCCGGCACCGCGACCGGGCGGCGATCGGCGTGCTATCCCGTCTCCGGGAAGCGAGCGTGCGCCCGCCCCGGACCCTCGCGCCGATGCCGATGCCGATGCCGATGCCAGGTCCCAGTCCAAGTCCCGGTCCCGCTCCAGGTCCGGTCCGGAGTCCGACCTCGTCCCCGGGGTCCCCTCTTCTGTCCCACCGAGTCCATGCCCGGGGCCCGGACCCGTCCATGCGCCGACAGGCGCAGCGGAACCCGTGGTTGGCCTGCTTGCCCGGATCGGTCTGCGCAGGCGCACAAGCAGGGAGACGAACCGTCGGCAATCCCCGCCGAGGCGTGCGACGTTCGGTGAGTGATGGGGAGGATGCCCCTCAACGCGCAACCCTGTGGGCAGCCGCCGGACGGAGGAAAAGGGCTCGCGGGAGCAGAACGGCACAGGCATTCTGTCTCCCATGCTGATCAGGGAAGCAACCACCGAGGACTGGCCCGCCGTCTGGCCCTTCTTCCACGAAATCGTCGCCGCGGGCGAGACCTTCACCTACCCACTCGATCTCGGCGAAGGAGAGGCCCGCTCCTGGTGGCTCCTGGAGTCTCCCAACCGTACGGTCGTCGCGGTCGACGACGACCGGACGATCCTCGGCACGGCCAAGATGAACACCAACCACATGGGCAATGGCTCGCACATCGCGAGTGCCAGTTACATGGTCGACCCCGAGCATTCGGGCCGAGGCGTCGGCCGGGCCCTGTGCGAGTACACCCTGGACTGGGCTCGCACGTCGGGCTTCCGAGCCATGCAGTTCAACGCAGTGGTGGAGACGAACGTCCACGCCGTCAAGCTCTACCGCTCGCTCGGATTCGAGATCCTCGGAACGCTCCCGGAGGGATTCAACCACCCGGAACGGGGCTTCGTCGGGCTGCACATCATGCACTGCCGCCTCTGACAACGGCATCGCCGCTCACCCTCCGATCCGCAGTGTGCCCGTCATGTCCGAAGCCGTGGTGATGTGTGAGCAGTTGATGCCGCAGGTGCTTCGTGGGGCGGGTGCGTGGGGTGTCGGCGGGGGCAGTACTCTGCGCCCCACCGCCATTCGGGCGATGAAACACATGCGGAGGAAGAATCCATGACCATACCCAGGAGATCGTTGCGCGCTGCGGGAACGCTCGCAGCCGCCGCGGTCGTCGGCCTGACCGGTGCGGTGCTCACCGCCGGCCCGGCCGCAGCTCACACCCCCACCTGGGCCGTGACCTGCTCCGAGGTGAGCCTTGACCTGACTGCCTACAACAGCAAGGTCACCAACGAGGTGACCGTCACTGTCGACGGCAAGGACCTCCTGCCCACCGAGACCTTCGGCAGGGAGTTCCACAAGAAGCTGGAGCTGCCCAAGCACGACAAGGAGCTCACGGTCCACCTCGTCGTCAAGGCCGGCGACGGTGACAACTTCTCGCGCGACGAGACCAAGTCGGCACCCGTGTGCGAGGACGCCACCACCCCGCCGCCCGCGCCGTCCGAGGGCACCCCGTCGTCGGCACCCTCCACCGAGGCGCCGACCGCGAGCGCCGAGCCCAGCGAGAAGCCCTCGACGTCCGCGCCCGCCGCGGCCACCCCGAGCCCGAGCTCGCCGGACCTGGCGGAGACGGGTTCCTCGTCCGCGACCCCGGTCATCGCCGGAGCGGCCGTGGCCGTGCTGCTGGCGGGCGGCGGCATCATGTGGTCCGTACGCAAGCGTCGTACCGCACAGCACTGACGAATGAGCCGGTGGTCCTGACACAGGCTGTGCCGGGACCATCGGTCGCGTCCGCGCCGCCGCACGTCCGGGGCGCGGGGCGGCGCGCCCTTCGGAACGCCGTCACACCTGCTGGGCGGTCGGCCGGGCAGTGACGACGGTCGGCGCCGAGGGCCCGATCTCGCACCAGACCGCCTTGCCCTCGCCACGAGGCTCGATGCCCCAGCGAGTGGCGACGGCATCCAGGAGCAGCAGCCCCCGGCCCGATGTCGCGGTTTCGCCCGGACTGCGCCGTCTCGGCCAGGCACTTGAGCGGTCCTGGACGGAGAGGCGGACCCGCCGGACCGGCTCCGGCAGCACCTCCAGCGTGAGGACCGCGCCGCCCTCCGTGTGCAGCAGGACGTTCACCAGCAGTTCGCCGGTCACCAGTTCGGCATCGTCGGCGAGTTCGGCCATGTCCCAGTCGGTCAGGGCCTGACGCACGATGTTGCGGGCGTCGGACAGGCCCTCCGGGTCCGCCTGGTGGACGTACTGGTGCAGCCGCGGGGCCCTGGGCGAACCGGGGTCCGGGCTGCGCCGAAGGACCAGCAGAGCCACATCGTCCCCCGAACCCCAGCGTTCCCAGAGCCGGTCCGAGAGATGGTCGGCCAGCGCCTGGGCGCTCGCCGGCCCCGTACTCACCTCATGGATCAATGCCTGCAACCCCGTGTCGATGTCGGCACCCGGCTCTTCCACCAGCCCATCGGTGTACAGAACCAGCGTCTCGCCCGGAACCAGGTCGAGCCGGGTCTCCGGAAACTCCTCGTCATCGAAGTCGGTCGAGATGCCCAGCGGCATTCCGCCGCGCACCTGGGGGCTGCCGACCCGCCCGTCCATGTGCCGGATCAGCGGGCCGAAATGCCCGGCGCGAACCACCCGCACTGTGCCCGACGCGAGATCGACCTGGGCGTACGTACAGGTCGCGAAGCGGTCCGTGTCCAGTTCGGCGAGGAAGCGCGAGGCCCGGGCCAGCACCGTGGAGGGCGAGTGCCCCTCGCCGGCGTACGCGCGCAGGGCGATGCGCAACTGGCCCATGATGGCGGCGGCGTGTGTGTCGTGCCCCTGTACGTCACCGACCACGATCCCGAACCGGTCCTTGGGCAACGCGATCACGTCGTACCAGTCACCGCCGACCTGACGGCCGCTCCAGGCGGCGTGGTAGCGCACGGCGATCTCGCCGCCCTCGATCTCCTGGATCCGCCGCGGCAGCATCGCGGACTGGAGCCCGGTGGCGAATTCGCGCTCCTCGTCGAAGAGCTTCGCGCGCTGGAGGGACTGCGCCACGATGGCAGCCAGCCCCAGACACAGATTGCGCTCGTCCGCGTTGAAGGACGTGCTCTCGCGGTAGAAGAGCGCCAGTGTGCCGAGGGAACGGGCCTGGGCGACGAGCGGCAGATAGGCGGCGGCCCGGAACTTCAGCCGGCCGGCGGAGGGGGCCAGCACCGGGTAGCGATGGGTGAGAGCCGAGACCGAGGTCAGGAAGCGTGGCCGGCCGCTGAGCACGGTGTCCGCCAGAGGAAACCGCCGGTCCAGCCCGGCGTCCCCGAGTCCGTCGACCGCCTCCGCCGAATCGCCGCTCAGGGCGATGACGCTCAGTGTGGTGTTCTCGACCAGGCCCAGCGAGAGACCGTCCGCTCCGAGTCGGGCGAGCCCGCCCGGTCCGGTGAGCGCCGCGGTGACGTCGTCGACGGTCACCGCACGTGACAGCGCCCTCGTTGTGCGTTCAACGATGCTGGTCTGCCGCTGTCGCCGCTTTTCCAGATCGAGCACGAAGGCCGAATGGGTGACTTCCGCGGTGGCATCCTGCACCACCCCGACGATCCGGTGCTCCCGGCCGTCGTCGCTGCGCAGTATTCGTGCCTGGATGTGGGTCCACTGCTCCCTGCCGTCGTCCGTCGGCACCCGGAAATGGACGCTGTACGAACTGCGCCCACTCTTGACGGCCTCGTCGATCGCCACATCGAGACGGGCCCGTTCCGACTGTTCCAGGCGGTCCAGCACGGTCTCGGGCCGTGAATCGAAGGTCCGCGGATCCAGACCGAACACCAGTAGCCCGGCATCGTCCATGTCGAGCGTCCCCGCCTCCACGTCCCAGTCGAAGCTGCCCATCCGATTCATGGCAAGGCGCTGAGCCGTCGCGATCTCACCGTTGTGCGACTTCTCGATCAGCTGGCGAGGCGGGACGGAAGTGCTCGGTTGCTGGTCGTGATCGGTCATTCCTGCTCCGGAGGTCGCCGGGCGGGGCTGCCGGGCGGCGCGGCCCGTTCGGGGTGACTCAATTGTCGAACCGCTTCCGGCAGGTTGCCACAGCGGAAACCCGGCTAAATCCGGCCGGAAGACAGGATCGGGCGGGTTGCGCGGACCCCGGACCCCTGCTGTCCCGACACCGGCCCCGCCCCGCAGAATGGCAGCGGAAGATCGTCCGCGACCGGCGGTCGATACGGCACAGGGGCTGACCGGAGCGCATTCATGAACCACGAAGATCCAGTTCTGCTGCACACCGAAGGACGTGTCCGGCACATCATGCTGAACCGTCCACGTGCCCTCAACGCACTGAATCACGCCATGGTGGCGCGCGTCACCGAAGCACTCGCCGACGCCGAGCACGACGACTCGGTCATCGCGGTCCTGATCACCGGGGCGGGCGAGCGGGGTCTCTGCGCAGGCGGCGACATCCGGTCCATCTACGAGGACGCCCGGGCCGGCGGCAGCGAGTCGATGGACTTCTGGCGCGACGAATACCGGCTCAACGCCCGCATCGCCCGATTCCCCAAGCCGTACATCGCGATCATGGACGGCATCGTGATGGGCGGCGGCGTAGGAGTCTCGGCCCACGGTGACATCCGTGTCGTCACCGAACGCTCCCGGATCGCCATGCCCGAGACCGGCATCGGATTCGTCCCCGACGTCGGCGGCACCGGTCTGCTCGGTGCGGCGCCCGGCGAGCTGGGCACCCACCTGGCGCTCACCGCGGAAGCGGTCGGGGCGGGCGATGCGCTGCTGTGCGGCCTCGCCGACCACTTCGTACCGTCGCAGCGGCTCGCCGAGCTCACCGCGGACCTGGCCGGCTGCGGCACGACCGCCGGGATCGAGCAGACGGTGCTGCGGTACGCCGCACCCGCGCCGGACGGCGAACTGGCCGCGCACCGTGAGTGGATCGACGCCTGTTACGGGGCGGCCTCGGTGGAGGAGATCGTCGACCGGCTCGACAACAGCGGCGTCCCTGCGGCCAAGCAGGCCGCCGAAACCATCCTGACCAAGTCGCCCACCTCGCTCAAGGTGACCCTCTCCGCCCTGCGCAGGGCGCGCCGGCTCGGCAGCCTGGAGGCGGTACTCGACCAGGAGTACCGGACTTCGTGCACCGCCTTCACCAGGCCCGACTTCGTGGAGGGCGTGCGCGCCCAGATCATCGACAAGGACCGCGACCCGCGGTGGACCCCGGCGGATCTCGCCGGGGTCACCGACGCCGACGTCGCACTCTTCTTCGCCCCGCTCGGCGACCGCGAACTCGGCCTGGCCGCCACCTCCGGACCGACGGACTGAGGCGCACCGGGCGGGGCGGCGGACCGCGTTCGGGAATCAGAGGTCGTTCGGTCCGCCGACCGTGCGGAACGGGACGCCGAGCAGGTCGGCCGCGGCCTTGAGGTCCTTGGCGCGATGGCCGGTGCACAGCGTCCAGTGGTGACCGATGCCGGTCGCGGACCAGGCATCGGTCCACTCGCCCGGGTCGAAACCGAAGTCGACCCGCGAGGTGGTGTTGCCGATCTCCAGCAGTGGCCCTGGCACCACCTCGCCCTCGGAGGCGATGAAGGTGAAGGTCCCGTCGGCCTCCTGCCCGACGCCGAACGTGGTGACCGGTCCGTGCCTGACGTCGAATTCCACGCTCACGCCCCAGCCGCGCTTGCCGTGGTAGACGCCGAGTCCGCGCAACAGGGGATCCTTGGCGCTGATGGCGAGGTGGGCCGGGCCGTCGTGGCCCATCTCCACCACCCGGTCCCGGAAATTGAGGGCCTGGAGCTCGGTGAAGGAGCCTCCGGCGCCGATGGTGTCGGCGATCAGCATGGCGAGGCTGGTGCGCAGCTCGTACTCACCTGCCATCGGGATGCCGCGCGCGGTCAGCAGCGACGCGCCGAGGATCATGCCGGCGCCGAGCCGCTCGTGGATCTCGCCCTCCAGACCGCGGTGGTAGTAGGCGAGACTGCCGAGTGCGAAGTCCTCCACGAGCCGGTCCAGCCCGACCGACACGCGGGCGGCCCACGCGAGATCGTTCTCGTCGACGGAGTCGTCGAGGGTGAAGACCCTACGCGCGAGCGCGACCCGTTCGGCCGCCGCCTCATCCGTGACGGCGGCGACCCGGACCCGCAGGTCGTCGAATTCGAGGACTTCGACATGCCCGCCGAACTGGGTGGAGACCAGCGTCATGTCGGTGGAGACGTCGAGCATGCCGGGGTAGAGGTGTCCCATCAGACCGTGCCGGCCGTGGCGCAGCGCGGCGCGGACCTGAGCGGCACGGATCCAGCGGCGGATCCGGTTCCACGCGTTCTCGTCGTGCAGATGGCCCGAGACGGAGCGGAAAGGGATGCCGCCGCGCCGGAACACATTGGCGACCTCCGGCAGCGGGCACTGCCCGCAGTACGCCAGCCACTTGCCCGTATCGGTGTCCGGATGGTCCATCGCCTCGGTCGGCTGGAGATCGATGACCAGCACCGGAGCGTGCGCGCGCTGGGCGATCGGCAGCACCATCGAAGCGGTCAGATACGTCGTCAGAAACGTCACAACCATGTCGCAGTCGGCAGAGCGGAGCCGTTCCGCGGCCGTCGCCGCCTCCTGCGGATCGGAGATGAAACCGGCGTCGACGACCTCGCAGCCCATCTCCTCGAACTGCCCGGTCACGAAGCGGGCCGACTCCCGCAGCCGGTCGAGAAGACCGGGGAACTGCGGCCAGTACGCACCGAGTCCGCCGGACACCAGACCGATCCGGGAACGACGGCGCGCGGTGCGGGCGAGCACACCGTCGAGCGTGGCGGGCAGGACATCAGTCATGAGTTTCCTTCCTTCGGTTCCGCCGAAGGCCCGGGCTTCCGAAGGATGCCCGGGCCTCCGACGAGGGCAGGGGACGCACCGGCTCAGCCCGGGTCCAGCCTCGCGGCCGCCCGGTCCCAGGCCCGCCGGTCGCCCTGCGGGGTGTAGTGGCGCAACTCCTGGGTCCGTGCCACCAGTTGTCGCATGGACATGAGGTCGCCCGCCAGCCCATGGGCGCGCGCCTGCAACAGGATGTTGCCCAGCGCGGTCGCCTCCGCCGGGCCGGCCGTGACGGGCAGCCCCGTGGCATCGGCGGTCCACTGGCAGAGGAGTTCGTTGCGCGAACCCCCGCCGACAAGATGGATCCGGCTCAGCTCACGCCCCGCGAGGGCGGCAGCCTGCCGCAGCGTCCTGCGATGAGCCAGCGCCAGGCTCTCCAGGACACACCGGACATAGCCGCCCGGCCCGTCGGGCGGGACCTGCCCGGTCCGTACGAGATGGGCATCGATCCGCGACGGCATGTCACCCGGCGCGAGAAACGCCTCGTCGTCGGGATCGATCACCGCGGCGAACGGCCGGGCCCGGGCCGCCGACGCGAGCAGCTCGGCCAGCCCCGGTGCGTCGCCCCGCAGGCCCCAGGTCCGGCGGCACTCCTCCAGCAGCCACATCCCCATGATGTTGCGGAGATAGCGCACGGTGCCGTCGACCCCGCGCTCGTTGGTGAAGTTGGCCGCGCGGGACTCCTCCGTCAGTACCGGAGCCGCCAGCTCCAGCCCGGCCAGCGACCACGTACCGCAGGAGACATAGGCGAACCCCGGCTCGGTGGCGGGCACCGCCGCGACCGCCGACGCCGTGTCGTGCGAGGCCACGGCCGTCACCGGTGTCCCGGCCGGCAGCCCCGTGTACTCGGCGACGTGCGGCAGCAGTGTTCCCGCCGAGTCACCCGGCTCACGCAAGGGCGGGAACCAGGAACGCTCCAGGCCCAGCCTCCCGATCAGCTCGTCGGACCAGGCACCGGCCGACGCGTCGAACAGGCCGGTCGTCGAGGCATTGGTGCTCTCCGCGCCCACCGTGCCGGTCAGCCAGTTGGTCAGCAGATCGGGGATGAGGAGCATCGTCCGTGCCGAACCCCACTGGGCACTCGTACGGTGAGCGGCCAGCTGGAACACGGTGTTGAACGGCAGATGCTGCAAGCCTCCGACGGCATACAGCTCCTGCGCCCCGCACACCGCCAGCACCTGCTCGGCCGCCCTTCCGTTCCGGCTGTCGCGGTAGTGGAAGGGCAGCCCGAGCAGGGCCCCGTCGGCATCGAGAAGGCCGTAGTCGACCGCCCACGTATCGATGCCGATCGAGGCGATCGGACCGATGCGCGCGGCTGACCGCAGACCGTCCAGCATTCCCTGGTACAGCGCGAGCACGTCCCACCGCAGCCCGTCCGGCAGCCGGACCGGCGTATTGGCGAACCGGTGCACCTCGGTCAGCGTGAGCTCTTCCGGCCCGGCCAGGCCGGTGATCACCCGCCCGCTGGTGGCACCGAGGTCCACGGCGGCGAAGGTCGCGTCGCTCTGTGACGTCACAGACATGACCATCTCATCCGGGAGATCGCGGAACACCGAGGCACCCCGCGGGCTCGCCTCGGCATATCCATCCAGGGCATCGCCGCGACAGGAGTCATCGGAGGAAGGCCGCCGCCACGCCGGCGTCGACCGGAACATGGAGTCCGGTCGTGTGCGTGAGGTCCCCGCCGGTCAGCGCGAAGACGGCGTTGGCCACATGCTCCGGGAGCACCTCGCGCTTCAGAATGGTCCGCTGGGCGTAGAACTCGCCGAGCTTCTCCTCCTCGATGCCGTACGTCGCCGCGCGCTGGGCGCCCCAGCCGGCCGCGAAGATTCCCGAACCCCGCACCACACCGTCGGGGTTGATGCCGTTGACGCGGATGCCGTGCTCGCCCAGTTCGGCGGCGAGCAGCCGCACCTGATGCGCCTGATCGGCCTTGGTGGCCGAGTAGGCGATGTTGTTCGGACCCGCGAACACCGCGTTCTTCGACGCGATATAGACGATGTCGCCACCGAGGTTCTGCGCCGTCATCATCCGAGCGGCCTCGCGCGACACCAGGAACGAGCCGCGCGCCATGATGTCGTGCTGGAGGTCCCAGTCCCGGGCCGTCGTTTCGAGCAGCGGCTTCGAGATGGAGATCCCGGCGTTGTTCACCACGAGATCCACACCGCCGAAGGCGAGAGCGGCGGCCCGGAACGCGGCGGCGATCTCCTCCTCACTGGTCACATCGACCGGCACGGCGAGAGCCTTGTCCGCCCCGCCGAGATCCTCCGCCACCGAGGAGGCGTTGGCCGCGTCGATGTCCGCGACGACGACACATGCTCCCTCCGCGACCAGCCGGTGCGCGATGGCCTTGCCGATGCCGGACCCCGCGCCCGTGACCAGCGCCACCCGGGTGGCCAGCGGCTTGGCCCTCGGCATCCGGCGCAGCTTGGCCTCCTCCAGCTCCCAGTACTCGATCCGGAACTTCTCGGACTCCTCGATCGGTGCGTACGAGGAGACGGCCTCCGCACCACGCATCACATTGATGGCATTGAGGTAGAACTCCCCGGCGACCCTGGCCGTCTGCTTGTCCTTGCCGAAGGAGAACATGCCGACCCCGGGCACCAGCACGATCGCGGGATCCGCACCGCGCATCGCGGGGGAGTCCGGCGAGGCATGACGCTCGTAGTACGCGCGATACGCCTCCCGGTACTCCCCGTGCAGTTCCTTGAGCCGCGCCGCCGCTTCGTCCAGCGGGGCGTCCGAGGGCAGGTCGAGGACGAGAGGCCTGACCTTCGTACGAAGGAAGTGGTCCGGACAGGAAGTGCCAAGGGCGGCGAGCCTCGGGTGTTCGGCACGGGCGAGGAAGTCGAGCACCGGCTCGGTGTCGGTGAAGTGCCCCACCTGCGGACGGTCGGTGGAGGCCAGACCGCGGATCAGCGGGGCGAGCGCGGCCGCGCGCTCACGGCGCCGCTCCTCGGGAAGCGGCTCACGGCCCGCCCATTCGGGGCCGAAGGGTTCGGCCCTGCCCCGTTCCTGGAGGAAGGTCTCGGCGGTGCGGATCATCCACAGGGCGTTGTGCTCGCACTCCTCGGACGTCTCGCCCCAGGCCGTGATGCCGTGCCCGCCGAGGATCACCCCGACGGCCCGGGGGCTGGCCTCCTTGACCGCGGCGATGTCCAGACCGAGCTGGAACCCCGGCCTGCGCCAGTCCACCCAGGCCACTTTGTCGCCGAAACACTCCGCGGTCAGCTTCTCGCCGTCGGTGGCGCACGCCAGCGCGATCCCCGAGTCCGGATGCAGATGGTCGACGTGGGCGGCCTCGACCAGGGCATGCATCGCCGTGTCGATGGACGGGGCGGCACCGCCCTTGCCGTGCAGGCAGTAGTCGAACGCGGCAACCATCTCGTCTTCGCGTTCCACCCCCGGGTACACCTTCTTGAGGGCGCGCACCCGGTCCAGGCGCAGCACGGCGAGGCCGGCCTCGGTGAGCGTGCCGAGATCACCACCGGAACCCTTGACCCACAGCAGTTCGGTGTCGTCACCCGTGACCGGGTCGGTGCCGTTGGCCTTGACCGAGGTGTTGCCACCGGCGTAGTTGGTGTTCCGGGCGTCGGAGCCGATCCGGTGGGCGCGTTCCAGGAGTGCGGCGACTTCGGGATGCGTCGCGGAGGTCATGAGTTTCCTTCGTGGTCGGGGAGCCGTCTGAATCGGTCGATGGTCGTACGGGGGAGAGGGGAGGCCGCGGCTCAGGCGCCCCAGCCGGCCTGCTCGCCACCGACCCGGGCGGCGGCGATCCGCTCCTGATTGCCCGAGGCCAGATAGGCGGCGAACGGATCCCTCGCCAGGCCGAGCTCCTCGCGCACCTCGGCCAGCAGCGGACGCACATCGGTGTTGTAAGCGTCCATCAGGGCGCCGTTCGCGGCCAGCACATCGCCGGACCGCTGTGCGGCACCCAGCGCCGCCATGTCGACCAGCAATGCCTTGGCGGTCGCTTCCTGCACATTGGCGACCGACCGGATCACGGCGGGGATCTTCGCCTCGATGTTGTGGCACTGGTCGAGCATGAAGTTGACGTTCGTCTCGGGCTTCAGACCGTCGTTCCTGACCACCTCGTGCATGATCCGGAACAGCTGGAACGGGTCGGCGGCCCCCGCCATCAGGTCGTCGTCCGCGTAGAAGCGGGAGTTGAAGTCGAAGGCGCCGAGCTTCCCCGCGCGCAGCAGGGAGGCCACGATGAACTCGATGTTGGTGCCCGGCGCGTGATGCCCGGTGTCCACGACCACCTGGGCCTTCGGGCCGAGCCGCAGACAGTGGGCGTACGCCGTGCCCCAGTCGGGAACGTCGGTCGCGTAGAAAGCGGGCTCGAAGAGCTTGTACTCCAGCAGCATCCGCTGGTCGTCGCCCAGCCGCTCGTACACCTCGGCCAGCGCTTCGGCGAGCCGGTCCTGGCGAGCGGTGATGTCGTCCTGCCCGGGGTAGTTCGTGCCGTCGGAGAACCAGAGCTTGAGATCGGGGGAACCGGTCTCGTCCATGATGTCGACGCACTCCAGCAGATGGTCGGTGGCCTTCCGGCGCACCTTCGGATCGGGGTGGGTGACCGAACCGAGCTTGTAGTCGTCGTCCTGGAAGACGTTGGAGTTGATCGCCCCGATCCGCAGCCCGAGCCCCTCGGCGTGCCGGGTCAGGGCCGCGTAGTCCTCGACCCTGTCCCACGGAATGTGCAACGACACCTTCGGTGCCACACCCGTGAACGCGTGCACCTGCGCCGCGTCCTCCATCTTCTCGAACGGGTCGCGTGGCACACCCGGTTGTGCGAACACCTTGAAACGTGTCCCGGAGTTCCCGTACCCCCACGAGGGCGTCTCGATGACCTGGGACTTCAGAGCTGCCTTGACGGCCGACACATCAGACATGAACACCTCGTAAGCAGAGTCATCCAGCGACCGGAGACCGTTCGGATGTATGAATCGTTTCATCTGGACCGTACGCTAGGTTTGCCAAGAGCTTCCAGTCAAGGCGCTGGTCGGGTTCTCTTGGCCGGTTGAATCAATTCATCGTGGAAGTGCCCGGCCTGACGAGCCGTTCGGTGCATGGTGGCGCATCGGGGCGGCGAGGTGAAGAGAGCCCGCGAGGGGCCGGCCGGTGCGAGCCCGGCCGGCCTCGTCCGGCTGCCGAGCACCCTGCGATCGTGGTGGCGCCCGCAAGGCCCGCCCGGTTCAGCGACCGCCGACGGACATGCCCGGTTGCAGCGAGCTCACCAGGTCGAAGAACCGGGACTCGTTGCCGCAGAGGCCGGCCTGCTGGAGCGCACCGTCCGCCTCGGCGATCGGAGAGGCGAGCAAGGGCACGTACAAGGGGCCGTCGTCGGGATCCGCGAGCGCAGCGCGGGTGGCCTCCAGCAGTCGGACGTACGCCTGGGCCGCGGCGAGTTCGTCATTGCGCATCTCAGCATCTCCCGGTCAGAGGTGTCGGACCCACCAGCATCCCCCATGGGTCTGACAACGCCGGTAGACGGCGGCGCGGGGCGGCCCGTCATCCGCCGTCCGGTCCCCGTGCACCGGCCGGCGGTTCGACCTCCAGGAATCTTCGGCGCCGCGCTCCTCGGTACATCAGCACCGTCCAGCCCAACTCCCGCAGCACCTCCGAGCACCGGGTCAGCCCGGCCTCCTCCGAATGGGACGCCCCGCTGCCGGGCGGACCGAGCCAGTCGACACGGACACCGCCCGGTGCCTCGCCCCGCTGCAAGCGATATCCGGCCGCCGTCCGCAGCCCCGATCCGTCGACGGCCGAGGGGGCCAGGCCCGATGCCTCCAGGGCGATGGCGACCGCCCGTACCGGCCGGATTACTTCCCAGCGCGCAGGTACACCCTGAGGATCGGCGTGCCCGGTGTTCGTCAGCCGACGGATCTGGAGCATTCCCTCGAACGCCGTCCGCACGGAAGCGGAGCGTCTCGCGTCAGGCTCCGGAGCCCCCGGACCGTCCCCGGTCGCCGGTTCGAAACCGGCCCCGTCCTCGGTGTCCATCAGTGTCCCCCTTCGGCCGTGCCGTGCTGCTGCCAGTGTGCGTGGCGCCACTGACAGCGGCTCGGGCGCGGGGCACGGGAAGCCGCTTCAGCCGCCGAGCACCTTGCCCGGGTTCAGGATGCCGTGCGGGTCCAGCGCCGCCTTCACCGCGTGATGCATGCCCAGCACCGCGGAGCCCAGCTCCTTGTTCATGCCGCGCATCTTCAGCAGCCCCACCCCGTGCTCACCCGTGACCGTGCCACCGAGGTCGATCGCGTCGTCGAGGATGTCCTCGAAGGCCGACTGGGCGTGGGCGCGCGCGGCTTCGTCGCCGGGCGCCGTGATGATCAGCGGGTGCAGGTTCCCGTCCCCGGCATGGGCGATGTTGGCCACCAGGATGTCGTGCCGGGCCGCCGTCCTCTCGATCCGGGCCAGCATCTCGGGCACCGCGGTCCTGGGCACGCACACGTCCTCGGTCAGGACCGGACCGAGCCGCTCCAGCGCCGGGTAGGCGAGTCGGCGTGCCTGGAACAGCGCATCGGCCTCCTGCTGGTCCGTGGAGACCGCGGCCCAGGTGGCCCCCGACCGCTCGAAGCACTCCCGTACCAGCTCGGCCTCGGCGTCGCCCTCGGCTCCCGGTGTGTCGACCCGCCCCAGCAGCACCACGTCCGCGTCGGCGGAGAGCCCCATCTTCTTCCAGGCGTCGACGGCCGCCAGACAATGACGGTCGACCAGTTCGAGAGCCGAGGGGATCACGCCCGACGCGGTCACGGCGCTCACCGCCTCACCGGCGGCCACCACCGACGAGAAGTATCCGGCCACGGTCCGTTCCTGCGGCCGTGCCGGACGCAGCCGCACCGTGATCTCCGTGATCACGCCGAGGGTGCCCTCGGAGCCGACCATCAGCCCGGCCAGGTCGTATCCCGCCACGCCCTTCGCGGTGCGCCGGCCGAGCGGGACGACCTCGCCGAGCCCGTTGACCACTTCGAGGCCGAGCACATAGTCGCGCGTCACTCCGTACTTGACGCAGCACATGCCCCCGGCGTTGGTCGCGACGTTCCCGCCGATCGTCGACCAGGGCGAGCTGGCCGGATCCGGCGGATACCAGAGCCCGTGCTCCGCGCTCGCCGCCCGCAGATCGTCGTTGACCACTCCCGGCTGGACGACGGCCAGCCGCTCCGCCGGGTCGATGCGGACGATGCGGTTCATGTCCTCGAAGGACACGACGATCGCCCCGTCCACGGCGTTCGCGCCACCCGAAAGGCCGGTGCCCGCGCCGCGCGGCACCAGCGCAATGCGGTGGGCCAGACAGTGCCGGACCACATCCCGGACCTCTTCGGTGCTCTGTGGACGCACCACGGCCAGGGGCGTTCCGTACGGGGCCCACTCGGCCTCGTCGTGCTGATACCGGGCGAGGCCGGCCGGATCGGTCAGTACCCGCCGGGCAGGGATGTCGTCGACTGCTGCGTTCGCCACGTCCGTGGCCACCTCCCACTACAAAGATGTACTACCCATCATCATTGCGCGTGGAGTCCCGGACCGGACCGGAACCCCCCGCTCCGACGCGCGGGACAGGTGGCCGAAGGGTGCCCCGCGGCGAGTGACTCAGCACCGGCGGATATTGCGATGATCATTAAATTGACGCGAGCCGGTGGCGGATCCGGATAGGGTCGGCCGTCCGACAATTCCGTACCCAGAGGATCCACGCACCGTGCCCGACAACGTCCAAGGACCCGGCACCGACCGTGCCGCGCTGAGCGCCGACTGCGCGAACTGCTTCGGGCTGTGCTGCGTAGCGCTGACCCTGACACGGTCCGCGGACTTCGCGGTCGACAAGGACGCCGGGAAGCCCTGCCGGAACCTCCAGGAGGACTTCCGCTGCGGCATCCACACCGAGCTGCGGACCCGGGGCTTCCCCGGTTGCACCGTGTACGACTGCTTCGGGGCGGGCCAGAAGGTCTCCGGCGAGACCTTCCGCGGACAGGACTGGCGCAGCGCCCCGCGGACCGCCCAGCAGATGTTCCAGGTGTTCCCGGTCATGCGGCAGCTCCATGAGCTGCTCTGGTACCTCACGGAGGCGCTGTCCCTGGAAGCGGCGCGCTCCCTCCACCACGAGATCCGGCGCGCCCTCGACGAGACGGAGCGCCTCACCCACCTTCCGGCGGACGCGTTCCGTGAACTGGACGTGGCCGGGCACCGCGACGTCGTGGCCGAGCTGCTGCGCCGTGCCGGCGCGCTGGTACGAGCTACGGCGCCGCGAAAGAAGAAGCGCGACCACCGGGGCGCCGACCTCATCGGAGCCCGGCTCAGGGGCGCCGATCTGCGGGGCGCCGACCTGCGCGGCGCGTACCTGATCGCAGCGGACCTCACCGGTGCCGATCTGCGCCTGGCCGACCTGATAGGTGCTGACTTCCGGGACGCGGACCTGTCCGGCGCCGACCTCACGACGAGCCTCTTCCTCACCCAGTCCCAGCTCAACGCGGCCGGGGGAGACGCGTCGACGAAACTCCCGCCGTCCCTCGGCCGCCCCACGCACTGGACCCGTTGAACTCCGGCCCGGAGGTGGCCACAGACCGACGACCCGGGCCGTGCCGCCGACGGCCGCGGACCGGCCCCGACGCACCCTGGGGAATCGGCCGGTGCGTCGGGGCACTGCGGACGTGTCCGGTTCGTTGCACAGTGTGGCGTACCCGGAACGCCGCAGACGACCGGACCGAGGAGTCCCGCACATGGCCCGCAGTACCGACCGCAGCCGCACCGAACCGCATCGCACGGACGCGAACCGCACCCGTCTGGTCGAGCGCCTCATGGAGCAGTTCCCGCACGTGCCCCGGGAAGCCGTCATCAAGGAAGACCTGCTGCGCGGTGGACTGGCCTTCGACGAGTCCGCGCTGAGCGACAACGAGGGCGGTGACGTCAAGCCGAAGTCCTACTTCATCTTCTCCTTCGACCACGGCACCCTCCCCGAGCTCGGCGCCGCCGCCCTGCGCCGCCCGCCGGAGGAGATCGTCCTCACCGGCGGACCGTACGGCCTGCGCAGGACCGTCGTGTCGGTCCGGGTCAACCCGGCGTCCCCGTACCGTGTCGCGGCCGACGACGACGGAGTGCTCGGGCTGTATCTCGACGGCCGGCGGATCTCCGATGTGGGCCTGCCGCCCATGCCGGACTACTACCGGCACACGCTGGAGAACGGCAAGTCCGTGATGGAGGTGGCGCCCACCATCCAGTGGGGGTACCTCGTCTATCTCACGGTCTTCCGGGTCTGCCAGTACTTCGGGGCGAAGGAGGAGTGCCAGTACTGCGACATCAACCACAACTGGCGCCAGCACAAGGCGGCGGGACGCCCGTACACCGGAGTGAAGCCGGTCGAGGAGGTCCTGGAGGCGCTCGCCATCATCGACAAGTACGACACGGCGAAGACCTCCACCGCCTACACCCTCACCGGTGGGGCCATCACCTCCCACATCGGCGGCCGCGACGAGGCCGACTTCTACGGCCAGTACGCCAAGGCCATCGAGGAGCGCTTCCCCGGCCGCTGGATCGGCAAGGTCGTGGCCCAGGCCCTGCCCAAGGCCGACGTGCAGCGGTTCCACGACTACGGCGTGCAGATCTACCACCCGAACTACGAGGTGTGGGACCGACGGCTGTTCGAGCTCTACTGCCCGGGCAAGGAACGCTACGTCGGCCGTGACGAGTGGCACCGCCGGATCCTGGACTCCGCCGAGGTCTTCGGCCCCCGCAATGTCATCCCCAACTTCGTGGCGGGCGTGGAGATGGCCGAGCCCTTCGGCTTCACCACGGTGGACGAAGCCATCGCCTCGACCACCGAGGGCCTGCGCTTCTTCATGTCGCACGGCATCACCCCGCGGTTCACCACCTGGTGCCCGGAGCCCACCACCCCGCTCGGGAAGACCAACCCGGACGGGGCGCCGCTGGAGTACCACATCCGCCTGCTGGACGCCTACCGGGCGACCATGGAGGAGTACGGTCTCAGCTCGCCCCCCGGCTACGGCCCGCCGGGCGCCGGCCGCGCCGTCTTCTCCGTCAGCTCGTTCATGGACAGCCTTCCGGCCCGTCCGGACGACTCCGTCTAGCGCTGGTCCGGGCCGTCGGGTGCGGCGGCCGCCAGTTCACGCACGACACGTGCGAACCCCCGCACGAGGCTGCTGTCCGTGCCGTCGGCCCAGGCGAGCACGGTCCGCAGCGGCTCGGCGTCGGACAGCGGCACCCAGGTGAGATCGGGCCGGGCGTAGTACCTGGCCATGCTCATCGGCGCGAAGCAGATGGCGGAGCCCTCCGCCACCTGCTCCAGCATCTCCTCGACGTTGTCGTTGGTCGGCCCCCATCTCGGACTCGAACCGTCCGGCCGGGGGTTGACCGCCCACCAGTCCACCCATTCGCGCGGCGCGCGCTCGGTCCACATCAGCGGCTCGTCACCCACATCGAGTACGGAGACCTCGTCGCGTCCCGCAAGCACATGTCCCGACGGCAACCCCACGACGCGTGGCTCCGTATGCACCAGTTCGGAGCGGAGGCCGGTCAGATCGTTGGGCAGCCAGACGAAGGCCACGTCGACCAGTCCTTCACGCAGCGCGGCAGCCTCCTGACCCCAGTCATACCGCCTGGGCACCACTCGCACTCCGGGATTACGTCGCGCGAACTCGGCCCGTGCCCGGGTGGTGAGTTCACCCGCACCGCTCGCCTCGAACCCGACCCGCAGCACGCCCGTCTCACCGCGCCGGTGCCGCTCGGCGGCGGCGGACACCCGTTCCGACTGGCGGACCGTGAGCAGAGCCTCGGCGATGACCTCCCGGCCGGCGTCGGTCGCGGACACACCCCCGGCGTGCCGGTCGAAGAGCCGAACGCCCAGTTCGGATTCGAGGCTCTTCAACGCGTAGGACAGGGCCGGCTGGCTGACGTACAGCCGCTGTGCGGCCCTTCCGAGGTTCTCCTCGTCGGCGATCACGGTGAGGTAGTGCAGCTGACGCAGCTCCATGCAGCGATCATAAATCTTCTTTATGGAGCGAGAGGAGCTCTGTCTTGGACCGCACCCGGCACCGGCTGCAATAAATGAGTCAGCTCAACAACCCCTTTGAACAAGTGGAGTTACTGATGAAAGCAGAGACCGGAGCCGCCGACCGCGACGGGACGACGGGTCGCGTCTGGCTGATCACGGGAGCGTCCTCCGGCTTCGGCCGTTCGATCGCCGCCGCCGCACTGGCCGCCGGGGACACGGTCGTGGCCACGGCTCGCAGGCCCGAGGCGCTCGACGATCTGGTCGCCGCTTATCCCGACCGGGCCGTCGCGGCCCAACTGGACGTCACCGACACCGCCCGCATCGCCGCCGTCGTCGCCGACACGGTGCTCTGGCACGGACGCATCGACGTCGTCGTCAACAACGCGGGTCTCGGTATGGTCGGGGCCGTCGAGGAGACCAGCGACCAGGAACTACGGGACCTGATGGACCTGCACTTCTTCGGCCCCGCGGCATTGGTCCGCGCGGTGCTGCCGCACATGCGCCGGCAGCAGTCCGGCGCCATCGTGCAGATGAGCAGCATGGGCGGCCGCTTCACATTCCCCGGAGTCGGTGCTTATTCGGCCACCAAATTCGCCCTGGAAGGCCTGTCCGAGGCACTCGCGGCCGAGGTGGCCCCGCACGGAATCAAGGTACTCATCGTCGAACCCGGATCGTTCCGGACCGGGTTCGCCGGGGGAGGCGCGCTCCGGCAGACAGCCGCGATGCCCGCGTACGAGGCGACGGTCGGCCCCGTCCGGACGGACCTCCCCGGCTCGGACGGCAAGCAGGAGGGCGACCCCGACAAGGCCGCGGCGGCCATTCTCACCGCCCTCGCCGCAGAGAGGACGCCACTGCGACTTCCGCTCGGCAACGATGCGACCGACGCGATCCAGGCCCATCTCGAAGCGGCCCGTGCCGAGACACTCCTGTGGGAAAAGATCAGCCGCAGCACCGCCTTCGACGACTGAGGAGTGCGGCCCGTCCCACGGGCGCCGACACGCCCGACGACGACAGGGCGCCGCGGCGGAGCCCCGGGGACGACGGGCCGGGGACGACGAGGGAGGCCCGTCGTCCCCGGCGCCGGGGAACGTCAGGCGCGCCACTCGGCCGTGCGCTCGGGGGACGCCTCGGCGAGTGCCTTGCGGACGGCCTCCACGTCGCCCTGATGGCCGTAGACAGGTGTGCCGGGCTGCTGACGCCAGGACTCGTCGAGGCCCCCGGCGTCCACGGTGTCGAAGCCGAGTTCGTCGATGAGATCGCGCACGACCTGCTTGGCCGCCGCGTCGTCACCGGCCACCGGCAGTGCCTGACGGCCGGGGCTGCCCTTGGGGAGCCCGTTGGAGAGGATGTCCTGTGCGTACGTCCCGTTGAACGCCTTGATCACCGGGTGGCCGATCTGCTCCTCGGTCCACCGGCTCTCGGGCTTGCCGTCCTCGATCTCGGCGATGCGGCCGTCGCGTTGCTGCGGGTAGTAGTTGCCCGTGTCGATGACCGCGGCCCCGTCCGCGGCGCCGTCGATCAACCCGGTGGGCAGATCGGGGACGGCCTTGAGCGGGACGGTGACGACAACGATCCTGGCTCCCCGAGCAGCTTCCGACGCGTTGACCGCGGTGGCTCCGGTCTCCTCGGCGAGTGCGGAGAGCGTCTGCGGTCCGCGCGAATTGGCAATGGACACCTCGTGACCCAGTGCGGTGAGGCGCCGGGCGAGGTTTCCGCCGATGTTGCCCGCTCCGATGATGCCGATCTTCATGGATCCGACCTTCCGATGGCGACTGCGGTACGTGATGTGGTCTCGCCGGTTCATCAACTACCCGTTTCCGGTCCATATTCCTGGCAATGGCAAAACGATTCGCCCGTTCATCCGAAGGATGGGAACGACCGACTGCGGGCACGTACAGAAAAAGAACGGAAGCGCTCATCCCACTTGAAGGCGGTGCCCATGCTCCATGGCGTCGATGTCAGTTCCCATCAGTCGTCCTTCGACACGGACGGACTGGACTTCGTCTTCATCAAGGCCACCGAGGGCCGCTCGTACGTCAATCCACACCTCTCGGCGCAGGTGAAAAGGGCCAGGGACGCGGAGTGCGTGCTCGGCTTCTACCACTTCCTCTGGCCGGGGAACATCACGGCCCAGGCCGAGTACTTCGTGAGCAAGGCCCCGGAGAAGGCGGGTGATCTGCTCGCCGTCGACTGGGAGGAGAACGGCGAAGGCACGCGGGCCGGCAACGCCGAGAAGGACCGCTTCATCCGCGAGGTCAAACGCCTGCGGCCGCACCACAAGGTTCTGCTGTACTGCAACCGCTATTTCTGGCTGAACCACGACACCACGTCGTACGCGGGGGACGGCCTGTGGATCGCCGACTATGTGACCGCGGGAAAGCCCAGGATCAAGGCGTCCTGGCGTATCCACCAGTACACCGACCACCCGCTCGACAAGGACGTCGCCGCCTTCTCCTCGCGGACGGCCATGCGTGACTGGGCCAAGGGGTAGACGCCGCAGGACCGTGCACACGGGCGGTGCGGCCCGGACCGTGCTGGGCGGGGCGCTCTCTCATTGGTGGGTGAATACCTATGATTGGTGAGTGCCTAAGATTGGGTCGATGAGCGAGACCCCGCCCAGCCTCCTGGGACTCACGACCTATCTGCTGTCCAAGACCGGCAAGGCGGCGCGGAGCCGACTCGCGGCGCGACTGGCCGAGCGCGACCTCCGGCTCTGGCACATGGCCGTACTGTCGGCGCTCATCGACTTCGGCCCCCATGTGCAACGGGAACTGGCATCGAGGCTCGGGATCGACCGGAGCGACATCGTCAAGATCGTGGACGATCTCGCGCTGGCCGGTCTCGTCGGCCGGGCCCGGGACACCGCCGACCGCCGACGGGTGACGGTCACGCCCACCCCGGCCGGCCGTGCCGTGCTCGCCGAGCTCCAGGACGATGCGCGGAGCGTGCAGGCGGCAATGCTCGCCCCCCTGAACGCGCGCGAACAAGGCCAGCTGGCAGCACTGTTGAAGCGTGTCCACGCCCATGTTCACGACAGCCCCGCAGGATCGAATGTCCACGGCAGTCCCGCAGCGTCGGGGCCAGGTCGCTGACCGAATCCCCGGGGCCGGTGCGGCACACTTCTCGGGTGACCACAGCCGCGGCTCAGCCGCCTCGCGACCGCGCGCTCGGGCGCGGAATCACCACCCTCATTCCGCAGGCCGCCACGGCCAGACCGGCCGAACAGGCCGCGGCCGTACTGACGGCGATGCAGAGCGTTCCGGTACGCGTGGGCGTCCTCCAGGCGGCCGTGGTCCTCCTGGAGGAACGAGTGCGCGCGACGCAGGACGACGCGGAACGCGCGGCCGCCGCGACGACGGTCGCCATGCTGCGCAGCGCGATCGGCCGGGCCGGCTGATCCTGACCGGCCGACCGGTCAGGCGATCGGGCAGCCCGATCAGCTGCGGCCCCGGGGGAGTGGATCAGCGCAGCTCGTCCAGGGCCCGCTCACATGCCTCGGGGTGCTCCCGCCAGTACCCCCAACCTCCCTCATGGGACAGGACGGCGGCGAGCGCATCCGCCAGTCCGAGATGCCGGGGCCCCGCGATCTCCCGTACGACCACGACGGCGGCCGTCAGCCCGTCCTGCCCGCCTTCGGCGAGAAACCCGAGAGCGGCAGCGGGGTCTTCCGGGGCTGCCGTGAGGGTGGATTTCACCAGCGGCTCCAGCCAGCGGGCCCACAGCCGATACCGGCCCGACACCTCGGAGTCAACCTCGTCGATCCCGTATGCCGCATCGACGGCATCGGCCTCGTCCGTGACATGCGTCGCGTGCGTCGCGTCGGCCCCGTACGGGCGTTCCGCAGCCTCCAGCAGCGGCGCCAGCGCCTGCGCCAGACGCCCGCAGTAACTCGCCGCACTCTTCGTGACCCAAGGGTATTCGGCGGTGAAGTGCTCCCAGTCGGTCGGTACCCCGAATTCGTACAGCCACCAGGCGCCCGGGGGCCGAAGGCCCTCGGTGCCGCCGAGAACGAAGGCTTCCCGCACCAGTTCGTAACCCGGAGGAGTGCGTTCCGCGAGCAGCACGGCATCGTACAGATCCTTGCCCTGCGGGTAGGCGTCGGTCACCAGCCACAGCAACTTCCAGGCCAGTGACAGCTCGGGCGACACCGCCTGCACCCGGCAGCCCGGTCCGTCCCCGAGCGGCTGGAGTTCGGTGAGCACGGCGGGGGAGGGCAGGGTCTCGTTGAACACCATGTCGAGCTGTACGGTGCCGCCGGGCACCCCGTCCGCCGTCCACGGCAGCAGCATGCGCCGGCCCGGAACCCGGTCGTACGTCCAGATGTCCTCCGTCACCAGTCCTGCCGCGTTGATCCGGACCGAACCACGGGCGGCGGACGCGGCCTCCGCCGCGTCCCGGGCGATCGTTTCGAAGAGCCCGGCGGACCTGGGGTCGTCCATGGCCCAGTCCCGGGGCACGAAGAGAAAGTCCAGATCTCCCGGGTCACGGGCAGCCTCCCCGAACCACGTGGCCATCAACACGCTGCCGCGCAGCACCAGATGGCCGCCCCAGGGGCCGCCCGCGATGGACGCGAGCACCGTGTCCAGTACGGTACGTCGCGCCCGGTGCCAGGCCCGACCCACGTCTTCCCGGCCATCGCCGAAGACTGGCTCTCCGGCCCGGTAGGCATTGGCGAACTGCTTCAGGGCGGGCTCGAAGATCAGAGGGTGATTCATCCCGGCCGGTGCGGGCAGCAAGGTTCCCGGGAGTTCGGAACTGCGCCGTGTCTCCTCGTCGAGGGGCACATGCGGAACATGTGGTGTCCCCGCCCACAACCTGCGCCAGGAGGCGGATCCGTCGGCGGAAGATGTCATGGTGAGGCTCCTGTTGGGGGAGTGCGCAGCTGTTCGCGACGCAGGTGACGGGGGCGGTGTGTCGGGCACGCGCGACCGTCCGCCGCGAGCATAGGTGTCCGCGCCGAGCGACGGGAGACGGGTCCGGCGGCCGGAATGGGCAGGCGCGGCCGGGGCAGGACGAGCCTGTCGCCAACGGCCGGGATATGTCCATCCATTGGCATGGACCTGATAGGCATGCTGCGTTACAGTCCGTTTGCGGCACGCTCTGAGAGCGCTCTCAGGTCGGAGCTCTCGGACGCCTGCTGTTCCTCCCCCACGATGCCGGAACAACAGAAGGGCCATTGCCTTGAGATGTATCAATGCGCTGCGTACGAGCCTGGCTGCCGCACTTGTCGTCGGAGCCTGGGCCACCGTGGGTCTTGCCTCCGGCCCGGCATCCGCCGCCGCCGTGGATCTGCCGCCCGGGACACCCCGCTCCACGACCGGTGAGGCACCGGCGTCCGAAGGGCTGCTCTCCGCGATGCGGAAGGACTTCGGTCTGACGGAAGGCCAGGCCAAGGCGAGGCTGGCTGCGGAGAAGACGGCAACAGCCGTGCAGGGCAAGGCGCGACGGGTCGCCGGATCTTCCTATGCCGGTGCCTGGTTCGACCCGGCCACGAACCGGCTCACCGTGGCAGTCACCGACAGCCGGAAGTCGGCCGCCGTGCGCGCCTCCGGCGCGTCCGTCCGGCTGGTGCGTCACACTGCGCGGCAGCTCGACGCGGCCAAGGCGCGGATCGACGGGCTGACGGCACCGGCGGGTGTCAGCAGCTGGCACGTGGACCCGAAGGTCAACCGGGTCGTCGTCGACGTTGTCGCTTCGGCAGCGAATGACAACGATGTCCGAACCTTCGTCGAACGGGCCCGCAAGACCGGCCCCGTAACGGTGAAGCAGACTCCCGAAGGGCCCAGGACCTTCGCTGCCGGAACCGTGGGCGGCGACCCCTACTACACGGGCAACGTGCGATGCTCCATCGGCTTCTCCGTGTACGGCGGCTTCGTCACGGCGGGCCACTGCGGACAGGCCGGCGCGGCGGTCAGCGGCTGGGACCGTTCGGCCATCGGCAACTTCCAGGGTTCGTCGTTCCCCGGTGACGACTACGCCTGGGTCAGTGTCGGCAATGGCTGGTGGACCGTCCCCGTCGTACTCGGCTGGGGCACCATCTCGGACCAACTGGTGCGGGGCTCCGCAGAGGCGCCCATCGGCGCCTCGATATGCCGCTCCGGCTCCACGAGCCACTGGCACTGCGGCAATGTGCTGGCCACGAACGAAACCGTGAACTACAGCCAGGGCGCGGTTCACCAGATGACCAAGACGAGCGTCTGCGCCGAGCCGGGGGATTCCGGTGGCTCGTTCATCAGCGGGGACCAGGCCCAGGGAGTCACTTCCGGCGGCTGGGGCAACTGCACCAGCGGCGGGGAGACCTGGCACCAGCCCATCAACGAGATTCTGAACCGCTACGGGCTGACACTGCACACGGCCTGACGGAACGCAGGTCCGGCTGAACCCGGTCCGCCCGAATCCCATGGCGAGGGCCTGCCGCGGCACGAGTGCGATCGCTCGAATGCGGCAGGCCCTTCATGCGGTACCACCGGTCGACCGGAACCACGAGGCTGTACCACCACGGCTGTCGAGCTCCGTGTCACCGACGAGAGCACCGGTCGATGAGCCCGAAATCAGGGGGAACGTGTTCAGGTTTCCGGACGAGCACGCCACTCGTCACCGGCGCCCACGGTTGCCCAGCGCCGACGCCGTGCAGCCGGACCGGGAGCATGCCGTGCCCGGCGCCGCGCGGGTAGTCGGTGGTGAAGTACTCGAAGTGGCCGTGCACCGTCGCCGGAACGACCTGATTGATCAGCCCTCCGGCCGCCCTGCCTCATCGGAGTTGAGGCAACAAGAGGTCGGGCTGCAGCCCCTCACCACCGGAATTCACCGTCGTAGAGGCGTCGGTGCCACCATTCGCCATGCCACCGCAGGCGCCGGTAGGCGTGTGGGTCGGGCAAGGTCCGGCGGCGGAACTCTGCGTCCAGACACGCCACCACTCGCCCGAGTTCGGCGCGGGACGGCTGGGGAAGCGAGCACAACGCCTCTTGCAGAACGTCCCGGGCGTTCGCCACGTCGACGAGCGAGGACTCCGGATGGGGAGAGACCGGGAAGCACAGGTCCAGGTAGCGGCCGGGCTGTCGCAGGAACGCCCGGTAGTGCCTGAGCGCGGCTTCCACCGCCCCGTCCCACAAGCCGTCCCGCAACCCGGCCCAGGAGTCACCGTGCTCACGCTCCGTGCGCTGGATCTCGGCGCAGGTGCGCTCGGACAACCCGGGAATTCGACAGGTCCAAGGGCTCCAGACGGGCGGGACCGGATTTTCGGCGCGAAGCGCGCCGGGCCGTCTACGCGGCATGGGCCTTTCGGTTGGTCATCATGCCCGCGATGATGCCGGACGGCCTGACGGCCCACAAGGCCCTGCGCTCCTCACCGCCTCCCGGCAAACTCGCGCCATCCGATCTTCCCGGCTTGCGCTCGCGGCACCCCACTTGTCGGACGGATCCTCGATGAACAGCACCCCACACCCCGTTCTGTCGCGGACCCCGGACATCGGCGATGCAGCGCGAAGGGCCACCGCCGCTGGCGTGCACGCCGCAGTAAGATCCACTTCTGAAATAACGCCTTGGGTGGGGTCACGTGATCATGCGGGAGCGGAGATACCGGTACGTGGGACCGGCCGAGCTGAAAGCGGCGGTCCGGGCGGACAACGGTGGCTGCCGGATCGGTTCGGCAGCCGACTTCGAGAGCTGGATCGCCGAACGACCGGCGACGGCTCTGGCCGAGCCATTCACCTTTGTGGTCGGCACGGACGGCGTGCTTCGGCTGGCGCCGCGACGAAGCGAGCATGTGGTTTGCGCCGGCGGAGGGCCGGTCCTGAGCGCCGGAGAGATCAGCTTCATCCACGAAGCAGATCGATGGGTCGTGGGGGACGTCAGTAACCACTCAACCGGGTACTGCCCGGATGCCGCCTCGTGGTCGGCGGTGGCGCCGGCTCTGGACCGGGCGGGGCTCGGGCGTCCGTCAGGCTTCACCCATGAGGTGGTGTTCCGGCGCTGCCCTGGTTGCCGGGAGCACAACATCGTGCGAGAGGACGACTTCGTGTGCGTCTTCTGCGGTGGCGACCTGCCTGATGTGTGGAACGTGGATCCCAGCATGTGACGGCGGTTGGTGGGCGGGGGCCTTGGTATTCCATCGCATGGCGAGTCACGCCTGTCCTCCGGGCTGAGCCCCGGCGGACTGCCGTCGCGGACATGGAGGATCGGCCTGCGGCTGGAGGCGAGAGCTCCGACGACTTGCCCGTGGCCGAAGCCCTTGACACCGTGACTGCCTGCGTGGCACCTGTCCCTTTCCGGCACACGGCACACTGCGCTTCCTGTGCAGCGCCCTACCCTTCCGTGGGACGGATCATGACGCCCGCTCATCGTCTGCGGCGGACCGTCGTACCAGGTCAGTGCAACCGGCCACGCCGCCCGCCCGGGTGAGGCGGTGACGCCCGCGAAAGCTGCTGTGATCGTGGTGAGTAGTCTGCCCTCGAAGGAAGCCGCGGAGACGGGAACGTAAGCCGGGGCCTGTGCGCCGACATCTGCTCCGGATCGGTGAGCACACGGCTGATCAGGTCGGCCTCGTCCGGGGCTGCAACGTGCCCCAGCTTGTCGAGGTGGGCCACGAAGCGGGCGTGCTCGTCCGGGGGTCTGCGGGATGTAGCGGACGCTCATGCGGCCTGCTCCTCCCTGCCCTCGACCAGGATTCCGTCCTCGCATCGTGCCCCGGCGCGGACCGGGGATACCTGATGGGTTCCGGTGATCACGCGCCATCGCGCCGGGGCGGGCTCGACCAGAGTGGCTTCTGTGCCCCGTTCCGTTGGACAGCAAGGTGGAACTCGATGGTCAACGCGCCTCGGACACGTCCGAGCCGGTGCTCGCCACACCTGCCGACCATGTCCCCGGGCAGCTCCTCCGCGCAGGACCCCCGGTCCCGCTGTAGGTTCTCCGAGATGACCTTGACGGAGACGCAGGGCCTCGCGTCGATGACTGACGGGGCACAGATACGTTGGAGGGCGCTGGGAGACACGTCCCGGCGGCCGGCCGTGGTGATGCTGCACGGCGGTCCGGGCCTGCCGGACTATCTGGACGGCCTCGCCCCCATGGTCGCGGACCTTGCGCCCGTGTACCGGTACGACCAGCGCGGCACGGGCCGATCCCCGTGGCGGGGCCGCCACTCCTTCGCCCGGCACCTCGACGATCTAGCCGAAGTGCTCGACGCATGGTATGTGTCCGAGGCCGTGCTGATCGGGCACTCCTACGGCAGCACCCTGGCGAGCCGGTTCTGCCTGAGGCACTCCGACCGGGTCGCCGCGATGCTGCTGATGTGCGGGCCGTTCGTGGGTGATTGGCGCATTGGGGACCGAGCGGAGCGCGCTCGCCGGATGACCGCAGCACAGCAGGAGCGGCTCCGCGAACTGGAAGAGGCGCCGCACCGGACGGACGAGCAGGAAGCCGAACTGCTCACGTTGGCCTGGTTCACCGACCACGCCGACCCCGAGCGCGGATGGCACTGGGCCGCGCAGGGTGCCCGGCACCGCCGTCCCGTCAACTGGACGATGAACAGTGAACTCGGCAAGGAAGGGCGCGTGGACCCGCTCGATGAGCATCTTGCCGAGCTGCGTGCGTGCATGCCCGCGAGGGCGGAACTCCTCGGCGGAGCCAACGATCCCCGTCCGATCTCGGCGCTTGAATCGCTCGCGCTCCGGCTGGATCTTCCGCTGACCAGGATCGAGGACGCAGGGCACGAGCCCTGGTTGGAGCAGCCCGACGTTGTGCGTGCGCACCTGAGGCGATTCGTGCAGGGCGCGGTGAGTGACCGGGACGACAGCTCGTGGCTTTGAATGAGATCTTGTTCCGTCTGGAGGATGCCGGCTCGCATGTCGGGAGCCGGGCCGGGCCTTGCCGGCGGTCAGATCGAAGCCTCGTCGGCCGGCGAAGGCACAGCGCGCGGACGAAGGACCATGAGCGAGTCTTCCAACGCTGCCACCATGGCAAAGGGAAACCGGTCGAGCTCAAGACAGAGCGCGACGTCATCAGGGTGGACTCCTTGGCGTACCCCCTGCGCCAGTTCGGCGGCGGCGCGCGACTCGCCGGCGCGGCGTAGGAACTCAGTTGCATCCGTCCCAGCCTCGGTAGCCCTCCGAGCGATGTACTGAGCGCACGCCAGATCCTCATCGGCGCGCCCGTCTTCGCCAGTGATCACGAAGGTGACACCGTCACCCTCACGTGTCCGCAAGAGCCGGGCCGTTGCCTCTGCCACTACGAAGCTGGCGCACAGCACCAGCGACGCCTCCTTGACCGCAAGGGCGCCGACTGTCCCTGCCGTGGTCTTCTGCACAACGGTCCGTCCGCCAAGGTCAATGGACCGCAGCAGGCCCGGCGAATTGACGGTGTCGAACCCGGGCGCGGACGGACCGTCCTTGATCGCCACCCAATCCGGGTGGCGAGCCTTGAGCGCCAGGGCTTCGTCCAGCGACTCGGCAAGGACGACCTTTTCCGCCCCTTGGGCGAACGCCCAGGCAGTCACGGTGAAAGCACGCATGACGTCGACCACCACCGCCACACGCGGGGTTTCGACCAGCTCAGTGATGCCAAGGAAGCGAGGGTCCATCCGGTCATGATCGCGCACGCCCGACCTCAAGTACCCGGTCAGTGACGCGCATCACCTCGACGTTCTCGGGACGCGACACCTCTGGCGGTCTGTGTCGTGCAAGCAGTGCACAGCGTACGTGGACAGCTTCGCCGTACACCTCGCAGTGTGCAGCCGTGGCATCCACACTGACCCCATGCGCATCGATCAGACGGGCAAGATCACTTTGATCAGGTTCGCCGTCACATTGGCGATCGTCATCGCTTCGCCATTGCTGCTGGTGGCAGGAGCACCGATTCGCCGCCGCTGGCTCCGGCATGCCTGTCGAGAGGAGGCGCCCGCCCTCATCGACAAAGCCCGCGGACGTGTCAGCGTTCACTACTTCGTCGTCAACAACCAGCTTGGTCGCTGGCTTTGTGCACCCACTGAGGCGCTGGTCCGTCCAGCCCGCGACGGAGTTCGGCCGCGGGCGACAGACAATAAGCGTATGACTCACCCCAGAATCCGTGTCGCCGCTTACGTGATCCGGCACCGTTCCGTACCCGAATTGCTGGTGTTCGACCACGTCGGGACTCCGGCCGCCGGCACCCAGGTGCCCGCAGGCGGCGTCGGGCCGGACGAGGAACCAGAACTGGCTGTTCTACGAGAAGTCGCCGAAGAAACCGGGCTGTCGGACGTTGCCGTGGTCCGGCAGGTTGCGGTGGAGGACAAGCCGCACCCTGAATCGGGGCAGCCACGCAGGACCACCTTCTTCTTCCTCCGAACATCAACCGACACCCCTGACGCGTGGGAGCACAGGGTCAGCGGAGATGGCGAGGACGCCGACCTCACCTTCGCATGCCGCTTCCTCTCCCTCCCTCTGAAGCATCCGCTTGCGGATGAACAAGACGCCTGGCTGGGCCGCATCGACCCTCTTTGGGCCACGCCCGAGTCGTCCGACAGGGGCGATGCGACCCGTCCCGATGGCCGGCCGAGGACTCGTGGGCTGTGACACAGGAGCTGACTGAACCTGCGCCCGAACCCGACCGCGCTCGTATTCGTCCGCTCCGGCAAAATGTCGCGGTGCCACCTTTGCCGGATCAGACAGCGACTGGCTTGCGGTAGCGGACGTGTTCGTTCTGGCGTCGGAACCCTACGCTCTCGTAGAGGTCGTAGGAGCGGTACGGATTTGCCGTCCCGGTGTACAACCGGGCGGTCTTCGCGCCGTGCTCGCGAAGACATCGCAACCCGTCGAGCAACACGGCTCGTCCAAGGCCACGACGTCTCGACTCTGCCCGGACGCTCAGTTCTTCGACTTCGCCGAGAGCGGGGTCGTGACGACGCACGGAACACAGAGCGACAGCCGCGACCCGATCTCCCTCCCAAGCGGCCCGCCAGCAGGTTGGCTCGGCCGTGGCGAGAAAGCTCTCGAACGTCCACCTCTCTGTGAAGGCGGCATCCGCATACGAATCGACCACCGTCTTCCAAACCGTGCGGTAGCTGCTTGGATCGACCGCACCGACTCGGATGCCTGCCGGCAACGGCTTGGCGTCGGGCAGTTGCCGGAGGTCGGTCAGCTCCAACTCCACCAGGCTGAAGACACGCCGATATCCCTTGTCGAGCAGTAGCGCCGTTGCATCCTGTTCTGAAGCCAGGGCATTCGCGCCGAACACGGCCGTCGGTGTGGTTCCGTGCTGCTGCACGAGCCGGCGGATACGGCTTTCCGACCAGTTGAGCATGGTCGAGCCCACGCCCCGGCCGCGGTGCTCGGGCAGCAGATACCCACGATGCAAGTACAACCACGTCCCGTCCCGCTCCTGCCACCACCTGATCGTCGAGTAGCCGACGACACCACCGCCGTACTCCACCAGGACCTGGTTCTCGGACGGGTCGTCGAGCTTGGCGGAGCCTTCGGCGAGCTCGGCTGCCGTCGGGATTCCCTCCACGATCGAGCGGGCGTCGATCCGGTCCCGCTGCGCACAGCCCAGTCGCACGGCGGCCATCGCGCCATGGTCGCCGTGGCCGTGGTACGGCCGGAAGGCGTAGCCGGGCAACCGTTCCAGCGATGCGAGGTCATTGCTGTTGTTCACACCCATGTCAACAACTCTGCCACGTCGGATATGCGGTGCCGCCGGTCGCGGAAGTTCAGGCCGGGCCGATCAGGCGGCAGAACTCGATCTCAAGTCTGTGTGCGCGGTCTCCACCCGCTACGACAAGCAGGGTCGGCATAGGGAGAATTCAGTGGACGCTCGGGGAGTGCTCCGGGATGTACCTGATGTCCGGGACTGCAGCCCGCTGACAGCATGCGGACATGACCTCAACAGGCTTGACACGAAGGGCCATTGTGGGCGCAACACTGTCGGGGACGGCGGCGCTGCTCGCCACCGTGGCGCTGCCCACGCCGCGCGCCACCGCCTCATCCCCATCGCTCCCGCCGCTGGACCCCACCGCCCTGCAGGCGGCGATCGGCGACCTGGAGCACCCGCCGTCAACCGCGGCCCAGTTGCGAGTCGGTGGCACGGCCGGGCACTGGTACGGCACTTCGGGTGTGGCCGATGTGGTCACGCGGCGGCCGGTGAGGGCAGGGGACAAGGTCCGGATCGGCAGCATCACCAAGGTCTTCGTCGCCACGGTGCTGCTCCAGATGGTGGGGGAGGGCCGGGTCGAGCTGGACGCGCCCATCACGCATGTCCTGCCCGGGTGGCTGCCGGGCGGCTTCTCCTCCGTCACCGTGGCCCACCTGCTGAACCACACCAGCGGGCTGCCCGACCACGTCGGCATCCCGGATCCGGAGACCGCGGAGGAGGTGTTCCGCCACCGCTTCGACCACTGGACGCCGCGGGAGTGGGTGGCGACGGCGACGCACGGGCCGCTGAAGTTCACCCCGGGATCCCGTCAGGAGTACCGCGGCATCAACTACGTACTGGTCGCTCTCATCATCGAAAAGGTGACGGGCCGTCCGTACGGGGAGGGGGTCGAGGCCCGCGTCCTGCGTCCGCTCGGCCTGGAGCAGTCCGTCGTGCCCGGCGACGATCCGCGCATCCACGGACCCCGCGTGCACGGGTACCTGACCATGACCGACGGCCGACTGCGGGACATCACGACCTACGACCAGTCGTCCACCCGGGGCGAGGGAGACATGATCTCCACCACGAGCGATGTCGACCGAATGCTCGTCGCGCTGTTCTCCGGCGAACTGCTCCAGCCGGAGCTGCTCCGGCTGATGTTCACCCTGCCACCGGCCGATGTACGGATGCTCGACGGATCTCCCGCCCGCTACAGCTCAGGGCTTCAGCAGGCCATCGTCAACGGCATCACGCTCTGGGGCAAGACCGGGGAGACGTACGGCTACAAGAACGCCGCGTTCTCCACCCGTGATCAGCGGCGCCGCTTCGTGCTCGCTCACCATCCGACGTCCCCGCGCAACGGCGAGGAGACTCAGATGGTCGCTCGGGTCGCCGATCTGCTCACCCGTAACCCGTAACCCGTAACCCGTAACCCGCAACCCAAATCCCGTAGATCATGTCCTGAGTCCGGCGTGCCGGTCTGGTGCGCCGGTGCACATGAGGAGCGGTGATGGGGTTGGAATCCGTACTTCGCCAGGTTGACGTCGAGAGCATGAGGAGCATTCCCGCCGGAGAGATCGTCCTGCGCGACGAGGGCACGCGGACGGAGTGGAAGGTGGAGGTGGGTGCCTTCGGGCTGGCGCCGTATCCCGTGACCCGCGAGCTGTACCGCGCGGTTCGAGGTGAGGCGCCCGCGAGTGAGGCCGGACCGCGTACACCGGTGACCGAGATCTCGTGGATCGGGGCTGTCCGGTTCTGCAACCTGCTCTCGCAGGCGACGGGGCTCCAGCCCTGCTACTCGACGGGCGATGAGCCCGACGGCCTGGACGTGGTCTGCGACTGGCGGGCCGACGGCTATCGCCTCCCGTCCGAGGCGGAGTGGGAGTACGCATGCAGAGCCGGGACCTCCGGGGTTCGTTACGGGGACCTGGACGAGATCGCCTGGCACTACGGGAACTCCGGTGGTGCGCTGCACGATGTCGCGACCAGGGCCCCCAACGCATGGGGCCTCCACGACATGATCGGCAACGTGTGGGAGTGGTGCTGGGACCTGTACGACCCGGCGGTCTACGGCCCGTACCGCGTGTTCCGCGGTGGGGGCGGTTTCGACCGGCCCCGGAGTTGCCGGGCGTCGTGCCGGCGCAAGAGCCACCCGACCTTCCGTATCGATGACCTGGGGTTCCGGCTCGCCCGAACGCTGTGAGCGGGTGGGAAGTGTTGGGATGGCGGTGAGGTGCCGGTGAGGTGCCGGTCAACTGTCCGCTGCCCGGCGGGCGGTCGGCCGCCGGGCAGTCGAAGAGCAGTCGCGGGGCAGGCTGAGGTTACGGCGTTGCGTCGAGGTCACGAAGGAGGAGCGTGGCCAGTTCCTCGACCGCGGCCTCCGCGCCGTCGCCCTCGGCAGTCAGTACCACTGATTCTCCGTGCAGGGCTCCCAGGGCCAGTACCGAGAGCAGGCTCCGGGCGTCGACCGCGCTCTCACCGTCGCGGCCGATCGTCACCTTCACCGGCTGCTGGGTGGCCGCCTTGACGAACAACGAGGCCGGGCGGGCGTGAAGACCGCTGCGGGAACCGACGGCGACTGTGCGCTGATGCATGGGGGACTCTCCTGTGTGTGGATGGGGGAGCAGGGACGGGGACACGGCGGGATCCGTGAGGTGGCGACGGAGCGGGGGATCAGGATTTCCGTCAGGCCGCGACGGAGATTTTGGGCGTCTCGGCCGCCGGGGCGGGTGCCTCCGTGTTCTGGCCCAAGCTCTTGAGCAGGACGACCAGGGTGGTCGCAACCGTCGTACCGGCGGCGATGGCCAGCAGGTAGAGGAACGGATTCCCGATGAGCGGCACCACGAAGATGCCACCGTGCGGGGCACGCAGGGTGCAGTCGAAGGCCATCGACAGCGCACCGGTCACCGCGCCGCCCGCCATCACCGACGGGATCACCCGGAGGGGATCGGCCGCCGCGAACGGGATCGCGCCCTCGCTGATGAAGGATGCGCCCAGGACCCAGGCCGCCCGGCCGTTCTCCCGCTCGGTCCTGCTGAACAGCCTGCCTCGTACGGTGGTTGCGAGCGCCATGGCCAGCGGCGGCACCATGCCGGCCGCCATCACCGCGGCCATCACCTTGAGGCTGCCGGGCGTCGGGTCGGCGAGACCGCCGACCGCGAAGGCGTACGCCACCTTGTTGAGCGGGCCGCCCATGTCGAAACACATCATCAGGCCGAGCACGATGCCGAGAATGATCGCGTTGGAGCCCGAAAGCCCGTTGAGGCCGTCGGTCAGGGCGCGTTGGAGGGACGCGATCGGCTTGCCGACGACGATGAACATGAGGAAGCCGACGACCGCCGAGGCGATCAGGGGAATCACCAGCACAGGCATGATGCCCCGCAGCGTGGGATGGACCTTCACACGTTGGATCGCCATCACCACCGCACCGGCCAGCAGACCCGCCACCAGGCCGCCGAGGAAGCCCGCGTTGATGGTGAGCGCGATGGCTCCGCCCACGAAGCCGGGTACGAGCGCGGGCCGGTCCGCCATGCCGTACGCGATGTACCCGGCCAGCACCGGTACCAGGAAGGCGAACGCGGCGGTGCCGATCTGATTCAGCAGAGCGGCCCAGCTCGCGGCCTCGCCCCAGACGAAGTGGTCCGCGACGGACTTCGCGCCGGCTATCTCGTAGCCGCCGATGGCGAACGACAGCGCGATGAGCAGCCCGCCGGCCGCTACGAACGGCACCATGTAACTCACGCCGGACATCAGGTACGTCCGCAGCCGGACCCCGAAGTGCGCGTGGTCACCACCGGCCGTGGCTCCACCGTCCTGACGAGCGGCGGCGCCGGTCGCCAGGGTGGTGGTCTCGCCGCGTTCCGCCTTCTGCCTGGCTTCGGCGATCAGCTCGGCAGGGCGGTTGATCCCCGCCTTGACCCCGGTGTCGACGATCGGCTTGCCGTCGAACCGCGACTTCTCGCGCACCTCGACGTCATGTGCCCAGATGACCGCGTCGGCGGCGGCGATCAGCGCCGGATCGAGCCGCTCGAACCCGGCCGAGCCCTGCGTCTCGACATCGAGCACCACGCCCCCGGCGCGGGCCGCGGCTGCCAGTGACTCGGCGGCCATGTAGGTGTGTGCGATCCCGGTCGGACATGATGTGACGGCCACGATCCGGAGGGGTCCGGTGGCTGGGGCGACACTGCCGGGGACAGGACCGTCCACCGGTGTGCCGTCACCCGCGGCCGAGGCCTGCGGTGCGGACGCCTCGGGTGTCGGGGCCTTTGGAGCCGAGCCGGCCGGCTCGGCCTCCTCGCCACGGATCAGGGCCGCGGCCGCACCGGGGTCGCGCTCCGCGCGCAGTGCTTCCGTGAATTCCGGGTCCATCAGCCGTCGTGCCAGGGCGGACAGAATGGTGAGGTGATCGTCGTCGGCCCCGGCCGGCGCGGCTATCAGAAAGACCAGATCGGCGGGGCCGTCCGCCGCACCGAAATCGATTCCCGGGCCGCTGCGGCCGAACGCGAGCGTGGGCGCGGTGACATGCTCGCTGCGGCAGTGCGGGATGCCGATGCCGCCGTCCAGACCGGTCGGCATCTGTGCCTCACGGGCCGCGACATCGGCGAGGAAGCCGTCGAGGTCGGTCACCCGGCCCTCGGCGACCATGCGCTCGGCGAGCGACCGGGCGGCGTCCTGCTTCGTCTCGGCGGACAGATCGAGATCGACCAGTGCCGCGGTGATCAGTTCACTCATCGCGGGGCTCCTTGCTCGTGGACCGTCCGGTGGGCGGCTCGGGGGACATTCGGTGCCGCGGGTGCGGGTGCAGGCGCGGGCGCTGATGCGGATGAGGACGCGGATGCGCGGCCGTCAGGACGTCGGCTCCGATACGCGGCGGTCATGACGTCGGCTCCGTCAGGGGCCGGTCCAGAGGGATTTCGGTGGTCGTGGTGACCGCCGACAGATCGAGATCGGCGGGCGTCGGCATGACGCTGCCCGGTAGTTGCACGGCCGCCGCGCCGTGGGCGACCGCCACGGCGAACGCGCCCTGCCCGCTTCCGCCGGCGGCGAGGAAGCCGGCGAGCGAGGCGTCGCCCGCTCCGACGTTGCTGCGGACCACATCCACCCGCGCGCTCCCGAAGTACGCCCCCGTGCCGTCGACCAGCAACTGCCCGTCGGCCCCGAGGCTGGCCAGCACGGACCTGGCGCCTCGCTCGCGGAGCTCCTCCGCCGCTTTCACGGCATCGCCCACCGTGGCCAACGGGCGACCCACGGCTCCGGCGAGCTCCTCCGCGTTCGGCTTGATCACATCGGGGTGCTCCGGCAGCGCAGCGGTCAGGGCGGCGCCGGAGGTGTCGAGGGCGATCAGGGCCCCGGCACGGTGGCTCCGGGCGACCAGTTCGGCGTACCACTGCGGGGGCAGTCCGCGCGGCAGGCTGCCGCAGCAGGCGATCCAGTCGGTGGCCGCCGACCGGCTCTGCACGGCATCCAGCAGGGCTTCGGCCTCGGCCTCGGTGATCTCCGGGCCCACCGCGTTGACCTTGGTGAGCGTGCCGTCGGGCTCGACAAGGGTGACATTGATCCGGGTGCTGCCGGCGATCGGCACACCGGCCGCCTCGATGCCGTGGTCGCCCAGCAGCCGGGCGAGCAGCGCGCCCTCGGGGCCGCCGATCGGTGCGACAGCGATCGTAGGATGGCCGGCCGCCGCGACCGCACGCGAGACGTTGATGCCCTTGCCACCGGGGTCCACCCGGTCGTCCGTGGCCCGCAGCACGGAGCCGCGGGTCAGCCGGGGCAGCTCGTACGTGCGGTCGAGGCTCGGGTTGGGGGTGACGGTGAGGATCATGCGCGTACTACTTCCGTGCCCTGGCCCTCGATGGCGAGGGCGTCGTCGGAGCCGAGGCCGGTGTCGGTGATGAGCAGGTCGACCTGGGCGAGATCGCCGAACCGGGCGAAGTGCTCCTGGCCGAACTTGGCGGAGTCGGCCAGGAGCACGACCCGCCGGGCGGCGGAGATCATGGCCCGCTTGACGGCGGCCTCGGCCAGGTCCGGTGTGGTGAGACCGCCCTTCGGCGAGAAGCCGTTGGTGGCGAGGAAGACGACATCGGCGTTGATCTCACGGTAGGCGTTCAACGCCCAGGCATCGACCGCGGCGCGGGTTCGGGGTCGGACCCGGCCGCCGACGAGATGCAGTGCGATGCCCGGGTGGTCGGCGAGTCGGGCGGCCACCGGAAGCGCATGGGTGACCACGGTGAGGTGGGCGTCGAGCGGAATGACCGCGGCCAGCCGGGCGGCCGTACTGCCCGCGTCGATGATCACGCTGCCGTCGGTGGGGAGCTCACCGATCGCGGCCGTCGCGATGCGTTCCTTCTCGTCGATGGCGACGGCGTCGCGCTCGGCGAGATCGGGCTCGAAGTCGAGCCGCCCGGCCGGGATCGCACCGCCATGGACACGGCGCAGCAGTCCGGCCCGGTCGAGGCTCTTCAGGTCACGCCGCACGGTCTCGGCCGTGACCTGGAATTCCTCTGCCAGGGACAGCACATCGACCCGGCCGCTCTCGCGGGCGAGACGGAGGATCGCTTGCTGCCGCTCCGGTGCATACATGTTGGTTTGAATCCGTTCCGTGCCCGAGTGTGTGGTTTCGCCGTCAGGTTACGCCCGCGGATCGGGGATGTAAACAGATTCGGGCATTCGCAGGCCTGAACGGACACGTAACGCCGGGGCCGGGCCGTCCCTGCCGGCAGCGCCGGAGCGGGGGGCGGGGGTGCAGAACCGGGCGGATGGCGGCGCTGGTGCAGGTGCAGGTCCAGGAGTGACATGTGACGGCTCCCCTGCCCCGGACCCGGATCGCCATGTCAGTCGTCCTTTGTAGGGTGCGGCGCATGAGTGATGTGTATGAGCTGGCGGTATCGGTCGATCTGCGGGACGAGCTCTCCGAGACGGAGTCGGCCGAGCTGCGCTGGCACCTGGGAATCGGGCCGCAGCCGGAGCGCCTGTCCGTCGTGACCGAGTTCCCGATCGTGGTGGAGGACGAGGCGGGCGAGCCGGTGATCGAGAACGAGCCTCGCCCACTGCTGGCCGGCAGTGGTGCGGCCCGGCGGATCGGTGGTGTGCTCGGCTCGGCGCTGGCCGGGCGCGCGGACCTGCCGTGGAAGGGATGGTCGCTGACCTCCCGGCAGGAGATCCACCCCGATGATTTCGACAGGGTCGGCGAACTGCTCTGCTGGCTGGCGGAGCGCGTCCACGACACCCACCGGCACGGGGACGATGTCGTTTCGATCGGCCACTTGAGGTTCCATGAATCCTTGACGCCGGAAGTGATCGAGGTGGCGAACGGGCGGATCACGTGGCCGGCCTAGCGGGTTCCCCTGCCGGCGTCCCGCCTGGACCGGGGGCGCTGCTCGCGAGCGACGGCAAGTCGTCGGTCGTACGTCCACCGCTCGCCGACGGTGCAAACGGGTAGCCACCCGTTGCCGGTCTTGCGTAGCTTCGGCCGCATGGCCGACGAGAGCTTCGCACATCCCCGGCTGGCCGCGATCTACGACGTGCTCGAATCCGATCGGAGTGATCTCGACCCCTATGTCCGCCTGGCCGAGGAGCTGGGAGCACGCCAGGTCCTGGACATCGGCTGTGGGACAGGAGTGTTCGCCCTTCTGCTGGCCGATCGTGGGATCGAGGTGGTGGGCGTGGATCCGGCCACGGCGTCCGTCGATGTGGCCCGGGGCAAACCGGGCAGCGAACGGGTGCGCTGGATCTACGGTGATGCGGGGGCACTGCCGCCTCTGCAGGTGGACCTCGTGACCATGACGGCGAACGTGGCCCAGGCCATCGTCGACCCGCAGGTGTGGCGGATGACTCTTCGGGCGGCGTACGAAGCACTGCGACCCGGCGGAATCCTTGCGTTCGAGACACGGGATCCGGCCCGGCGCGCCTGGGAGGAGTGGAAGCGTGAGGCCTCGTACCGCGTGACGGAGATCCCGGGAGCCGGCGGGGTCGTGAGCTGGGTCCAACTGCTCGAAGTGCGTGGGCCGTTGGTGACCTTCCGCGGGACCATCGAGTTCACCGCGGATGGACAGGTGCTGACAGTGGATTCGACGTTGCGTTTCCGCGAGCGGCGGGAGGTCGAGGCGGAGCTGGTCGCTCAGGGGTTCGTGGTGGACGACGTCCGCGACGCTCCTGACCGCCCCGGCCGCGAGTTCGTCTTCCTTGCCAGGCGCCCCCTGGCCAATTGCTGACCCTCCGCGCCCGTACTGTGCCCCGGGCCTTGCGAGCTCCCGGGCGGACCGCACGGACGGGCGGTGTGATCTGCGCTGCTCAAAGCCCGCAGCAGTGCTCAATTCGGTTACGGCGGTTGCCGGACCCCGGGGCGCGGATGATAGGCAGGGCGCCTGATCGATACGGGGAGGGCGACGCCCGATGAGGACGATGCGCCGGATCGCGCTGTACGTGGCGCTGCCACTGGTCCTGCTGCTCTCGGCCGGCTACAGCTGGTACCGGATGAGCGACACCGGCAAACGGTGGCGGTACGAGGACAGGCTCGCCACGTACTGCGAGGGTCTGATTCCGGCCGCCGAATCCGCCGCCCTGACCTCGTACTCCATCGACCCCGGACTGCCGGGGGACCGCACGGGCGGTGCGGACGACAACCGCTGGGACGAGTGCGGCGTGGCCGACACCCGGCTGCTGGTCGCCCTGATCCCGCACGACGCCGTCCGCAACCGCCGCATCTCCGGGGAGCCGCTCTCGATGCTGCGCGACGGGAGTTCCGACCATCTGCCCGTTGCCGTCGGCGGTGGCTGGCAGGGCCACACCGACTTCCGCGACACGGGCATCGTGCTCAACTGCACCAACCGGCCCGCCTCCCTCGTGGTGACCGTGAGTGCCGACGAGTCGCACGAGAACGCCGAGGAGACCCGGCGGATCGCCCGACTGGCCACGGCCACCGCCGAGCGGGCCGCCGAACGGTGGTCGTGCGACGCCCCGCACGGCTCCCGGGTGCCGACCGTCCCCGTACGACCCGACAGCCCGGTGCCCGGGAACGCCACCGGTACCTGCGCGGGAGTACCCGTCCCCGGCGACGACTCCGTCGACTGGCACCGTGAGACCACCGCCCCCGGCACCGCGCTCCTGGAGACCTGCGCACTCGGCGAGACCAAGGCGCGGGACGAGGAACTCTACTGGTTCGGTGCCGCGTTCGGACCGTACGCGCAGCGCCTGCGGACCTCCGACGACGGCGACTCCGGTGGCTACCGAGGCGACGCGGGCACCGACCGCCACAGCGCCTGGGCGAGCGCCGCATGCGGCAAGGGCCCGCGCGCCCTCTTCACCGTCAACGACACGGAGTACGCGGCCCCGCCGCGCGGCTACCTCCGTACCGCCCTGCGTGCCTTTGCCGAACGGGCGGCGCAGCGCCATGGGTGCACCGACCTGAAGCTGCCCTCCTGACAGTAGGGACTGACGGCCGGCGGTTCGCATTCCCGGCGAGCTCTGGACGCGCGCCGGGCGCCCCGTGCCCGGACGTCCCATGCCAGGGAGGCCTGCCCAGCGTGACCGAATTTGGCCGTAGCATGTCAAGAATCATGGCGACGTGCCTTGTTGCTTCAAGGTCGTCGTGCCTCAATGAGGAAGGCAATCCAGGCTGACGGTTCGTCAGAGAATTGCTGCATTCCGGCGCGGCTCCCCGATTCGACGCGTCGGCAGTCCCCCCACATGAAGGGCAATCACCATGAGGCATGGCATACGGCGACTCGCCTTCTGTTCCGCTCTCGCCGCAGGCACGCTCGCACTGGCACCCACGGCCGACGCGGTCACCCCCACCACCGCGACCATTTCCTTCGACTGTGGATCCTACGGTTCGGGCAGCGCGACCCTCACCGCCTCCCAGAGCGGCACGACCGCGACCATCGATGTCTCGACATCTGCCATCACGGCACCGATCAGCGTCGGGGCCAACTCGGTCAAGTCGACGCTCACACTCACCAACAACGGCTCGGGAGCCGTCACGTTCACCGGTAACTCCAACCCCGCCATACCCGCCGGAAGCCCTGTTTCGACGGGGCCGCTCAAGGGGACTGTGGCCTCGGGCGACAGCCTGGTGGCCACGTCCCTCAAGGTCGTGGTCTTCGGCATCACGGCGACCTGCAACGCGACATCCACGCAGTCGCCCGGACCGTTCGTGTTCTGAGCCGGCCTCCGCGCGCCGAGCGAAGCATCGGCTGCGACCGAGGCCGAGGTCGCGGTCGAGGTCTGGGCCGCGTCCGAGGTACGGTCGGCCCGTGTCCCCGCCTGCGGGCGGGTGGCACGGGCCATCCGCCGGTCGCCGCCCGGCTCTGCGGCCCATAGGAGTGGAACGCCGTGTGTCCCTCGCGACGCTTTCGGCAACCCGAACCGATCCGGGCCGAGCGGAGCCGAGACAATTGAACCCGGTCTCACCGGCAGCGGTGTGCGTCGGCTGCGAAGCGGATCCCGCCCAGGAAGTGAGCGACACCAGCCCCGCCCTGCCACGAGCATCCGGTCCTCGCAGCCTAGATTTCGCAGGTGAACGCGCTCACCTTCTCCGCCGCTCTGATCACCTTCGTCTCGGTCGTCGGGCCGCCCAAGGTTCTGATCTCCTTTGCCCACCTCGCCGAGCTCCACCCGACTCGCCAACTGCGCACCATCGCCTTCATTTCCTGTGGCGCGGCGGTCTTCATCGGTCTGGTGGCCAGCCTGACCGCTCCTTTGCTCCTGGACCTCTTCCACATCAGTACACCCGCGCTCCTGCTCGCCGGCGGCATCATCTTCTTTCTCTACGCCGTCGGTCTCGTCCTGGGGATTCCGACCGGAATGGACGCGCCGGACCAGGACGCCCCCGATGTGACCAGCGGCCTGCGTGAGCTCCTCGTACCGTTCGTCGTCAGCCCGCTGGCCATGACAGCACTGCTCATCGAGGCCACAGCACGTTCGTCCTGGACCTGGCGCTCCACGGTGGCCGGTGCGTACGTGGCGGTGATTCTGCTCGACCTCGTCTGCATCCTGCTCCTGGAACGTGTACTGCGCGCCACGCATCACGCGACCATCGAACTGCTCGGCCGGCTTCTGGGGCTTCTGCTCGCCGCGGTCAGCATCGACCTGGTCCTCGACGGCCTGGCGGAACTCGGCGTCGGGCTGAGCGGGCGCGACCACTGAGGGCCTCTCGGGCGCGCTGCCTCAGAGGAGGGCGGCCGGACCTGCCCTGAGTGAACTCCTGCCGAGCCCGCCCGGCCCGCCGAATCAGGCCGCCGCCCGGGAGCGGGTGTCTCCGGCCTCCCCGTCGTCGGTGTCATGGTGGATCGGCGTCCCGGATCCGGTCAGCGGAGCACCTGTCCCGCCGCGCCGCGCCGCGACGATCTCCGCCGCGATCGACAGTGCGGTCTCCTCGGGGGTACGGGCACCGAGGTCGAGGCCGATCGGGGAATGCAGACGGGCCAACTCCTGGTTCGTCACGCCGACTTCGCGCAGGCGGCGGTTGCGGTCCTCGTGGGTGCGGCGCGAGCCCATCGCGCCGACGAACGCGACCGGCAGCCGCAGGGCCGCCTCCAGGAGGGGAATGTCGAACTTGGCGTCATGGGTGAGCACACACAGGACCGTTCGTGCATCGGTCGCGGTACGCCGGAGGTAGCGGTGCGGCCAGTCGACCACCAGGTCGTCGGCCTCCGGGAAGCGGAGGCGAGTGGCGAAGACCGGCCGGGCGTCGCACACGGTCACGTGATAGCCCAGGAACTTGCCCGCCCGGACCAACGCCGTCGCGAAGTCCACCGCACCGAACACGATCATCCGGGGCGGCGGCACCCTCGACTCCACGAACAGCGCCACACCGCCCGGACAGCGCGCCCCGTCCTCCGCGATCTCCACGGTGCCGGTGCGGCCGATGTCCAGCATCGCGCGGGCTTCCGCCACCGCAGTGCGGTCCAGTTCCGGCGGTCCGTCGAAGCTGCCCTCGTACGATCCGTCCGGGCGGACGAGCAGCGCCCGGCCGAGCAGTTCCACCGGGCCCCTGGCCACCCGGGCGAGCGCCGCAGCCTCTTTCCGGCCCGCGGCCGACACTCCCGCCCGGAACACCGGCGCGTCCGTGCGCACCGGCGTGACCAGGATGTCGATGACGCCGCCACAGGTGAGCCCCACCGCGAAGGCGTCCTCGTCGTCGTAGCCGAACCGTTCGCGTACCGGTCGCCCGTCCCGAAGCGCCCGGACGCACAGGTCGTACACCGCGCCCTCCACGCATCCGCCGGAAACGGAGCCGATGACGGTGCCGTCACCGTCGACGGCCAGGGCAGCGCCCGGACCGCGCGGTGCGCTGCCGCCGACGGCCACGACGGTGGCGACGGCGAAGTCCCGGCCCTCCTCGAACCACCGGCTCAGCTCCTCGGCGATGTCAAGCACCCGGCGCTCCTCCTTCCGCCCCGCCGCCCCGGGCTCCGCCCTCCGCCGGGCCACCTCGGGTTCCTCCCTCTTCCATGCCAACCGGAATTCCATCCGTCGCCCGGCGACGGGCCTCGTCCGCCGCACGCAGGACACGGTCCGGACGGATCGGCAGCTCCCGGTGACGTACGCCGGTCGCATGCCACACCGCGTTGGCGATCGCGGCGGCGACGCCCACGATGCCGATCTCGCCGATGCCCTTGATCGCGACCGGATCGCCCGGGACGGGGTCGTCCACCCAGTCGGCCTCGATGAGCGGGACATCGGCGTGCGCGGCGAAGTGGTAGCCGGCGAGGTCCGGGCCGACGTGGCCGCCCGAGACCTGATCCCTGACCGCCTCCTCGTGGAGGGCCATGGACAGGCCCCAGATCATTCCGCCGATGAACTGGCTGCGCGCGGTGAGCGGGTTGACGATCGTGCCCGCCGCGTAGATGCCGAGCAGCCGTCGTACGCGCACCTCACCGGTGTCCACGTCCACCGCGACCTCGGCGAACTGCGCACCGAAGGAATGGCGCTCCTTCTTGGAGAGCGCGCCGATCGCCTCCGCCGTGTCCGACCGGGCGGTGATCCCCTCCGGCGGAATGCCGCCTCCCAGTGCCAGACGCTCCCGCAGCTCGTTCGCGGCGATCGTCACGGCCCACGCCCAGGAGCGCGTTCCCATCGAGCCGCCGGCGATCATCGCCGGGCCGATATCGCTGTCCGCGATACGCACCCGTACGGAGTCCGGATCCACCCCCAGCGTGTCCGCGGCGACCAGGAGCATCGCGGTCCGCGCCCCGGTCCCGACGTCCGCCGCGTTGATCCGCACGGTGAAGGTGCCGTCCGGCTCCGCGGTCACGGCCGCTGTGGAGGGACCGACCCCCGAGGGGTAGGTGGCCGCCGCCGTACCCGTCCCGATCAGCCAGCGCCCCTCGCGGCGCAGGCCGGGACGAGGATCACGGTCCGCCCAGCCGAACCTGCGGGCGCCCTCCTCGAAACAGGCGAGCACATTGCGGCTGCTGAACGGCAACCCGGACACGGGGCCGGTCTCGGGTTCGTTGCGCACGCGGAGGGCGATCGGGTCCACGCCGCACTTCTCGGCCAGTTCGTCGAGCGCCGACTCCAGGGCGAAGGACCCGGGTGCCTCGCCGGGCGCGCGCATCCACGTCGGGGTCGGAACGTCGAGCCGTACGAGGCGGTGAAGGGTGTGATGCGCGTCGGCGTCGTACAGCACACGCCCCAGGACGGCGCTCGACTCGATGAATTCGTACACGGTCGATGTCAGGCTCTGCGCCTGGTGGTCGAGCGCACGCAACCGGCCGTCGGCGTCGGCACCGAGCCTGATCCGCTGCGCCGTGGGGCTGCGGTAGCCGATGAGAGAGAACATCTGGCGGCGGGTCAGCACGACACGGACCGGGCGTTGGAGGACGGTCGTGGCCATCACGGCCGCCACTTGATGCGGGCTCAGCCCCTTCGACCCGAAGGCGCCACCGACGTGCTCCGACCGCACCCGCACGGATGCCGGATCGAGGGAGAAGAGCTGCGCCAGCTCGTTCGCCACCCAGCTGCTGCCCTGGTTGGAGTCGACGACGTCGAGCCGGCCGCCGTCCCAGCGGGCCGTGGCCGCATGCGGCTCCATCGGGTTGTGGTGCTCCTCCGGAGTGGTGTACTCCGCATCCACGACGACGGCGGACGCGTCGAGTTGAGCCTCCACATCCCCCTTCTCCGTCTCCGGCTGCACCATCGGAGTGCTCTCCGGCGTGTAGGCATCCTGACGGCCGGCGCGGAACGCGACATCGTGCGGCTCCACGTCGTACTCGACCACCAGAGCCTCGGCGGCCTCCCTGGCCTGCTCCGACGTCTCGGCCACCACCAGCGCCACCGGCCAGCCCGCGAAGGGTACGCGGTCGTGCTGGAAGATCCCGACGATCGGGTTCGGCCGTCCCAGCATGCCCATGTAATCGATGTCGACGCGAGGTGCGTTTCCGTGGTGCAGCACGGTCAGGACCCCGGGCATGGCCAGGACCGGACCGTCCTCCACCGAGCGGATCCGGCCACGGGCCACGGTGGACAACATCAGCCACCCGTGGGCGAGTTCGGCGAAGGGGACCTCTCCTGCGTAGCGGGCCGCCCCGGTGACCTTGTCACGGCCCTCCACCCGGGTGCGGCCGGAGCCGATGGCTCCGGCCACGCTGGTGATCCCGGTCGTCGTGGTCATCGGGAGACCTCCTCGGTGAGCTCGGTCAGCACGGCCACGATGAGGTTGCGCATCAGCGTCACCTTGTATCCGTTGTCGGGAAGGGCCTCGGCGGCCGCCAGCTCGGCATCCGCCGCGGCGGCGAACGCCTCCGCGCTCGCCGGCCCGCCGACCAGCAAGCGCTCGGCCGCACGGGCCCGCCACGGCATCGAGGCGACAGCCCCGAGAGCGAGACGGACTTCGCGTACGACTCCGTCCTCGACGTCGAGCGCGCCGGCGATCGACCCGATCGCGAAGGCGAACGAGGCGCGCTCGCGCACCTTCCGGTACCGCGAGCGGGCGGCGACCGGGGCGGGCGGCAGCGTGACGCCGGTGATCAGAGCGCCCGGCGGGAGCGTGGTCTCGATGTGCGGTGTGTCGCCCACGGGCGGATAGAACCCGTCGATCGGCAACTCGCCCGGCCCGTCTGCCGTTTCGTACGAGATGACCGCGTCGAAGGCGGCGAGCGCGACCGCCATGTCCGAGGGATGGGTGGCGATGCAGTGTTCGGACGCGCCGAGGATCGCGTGGTTGTGGTGCTCGCCGCCCACGGCGGGACAACCACTGCCGGGAGAACGCCTGTTGCACGGCCTGCTGATGTCGGTGAAGTAGCCGCAGCGGGTCCGCTGGAGCAGATTCCCGCCGACCGTGGCCATGTTGCGCAGCTGCCCCGAGGCTCCTGCCAGCACGGCCTGTGCCAGTGCCGGGTAGTGACGCCGTACGTCGGGATGGGCCGCGAGGTCGCTGTTGGTGACGGTCGCCCCGATCCGCAGTCCTCCGTCGCGTTCCAACTCGATCCTGTCGAGCGGGAGTTCGCGCACGTCGACCAGGAGCGCGGGCCGTTCCACACCGGTCTTCATCAGGTCCACGAGGTTGGTGCCGCCGCCGAGGAAGCGGGCGTCGGGGTCGGAACCGATCAGGGCGACCGCTCCGGAAACATCAAAGGCCCGTTCGTAGCCGAATTCCCTCACGCCACTGCCTCCTTGCCCTGGACCTCGGCCGCCTGTGCCACTGCCTGCACGATCGACACATAGGCACCGCAGCGGCACAGGTTGCCGCTCATCCGCTCGCGGATCTCCTCGGCACTGAGCGCGGGCACCCCGGCCTCCGGCCGCACATCGTCGGTCGCCGCGCTCGGCCAGCCCGCCGCGTGTTCCTCGATCACCGCGATGGCCGAACAGATCTGCCCGGGAGTGCAGTAACCGCACTGATAGCCGTCGAGATCGAGAAAGGCCTGCTGGACCGGATGAAGCCGCTCGCCATCGGCCACACCTTCGATGGTGGTGATCGCGCGTCCCTCGGCCGCGACCGCCAACTGGAGGCAGGAAACCGCTCGGCGCCCATCGAGCAGCACCGTGCAGGCGCCGCATTGACCCAGGTCACAGCCCTTCTTGGACCCCGTCAGATCGAGATGCTCACGCAGGGCGTCGAGCAGGGTGGTGCGATGGTCGACGGGCAGTGTGTACTTTTCGCCATTGATGTTCAGGGTGATGGCACTGGACGTCGATGGAGTCATGATCAGCCTTCTTTCGCATTGCTGATGCGCGTCGAGCGAGACGATCCCGGTGGACATTACGGGAGGGAGAGGGCGATGAGAATGAATGAACCGATGGCGGTGGGCGCAGGTCAGCCACACCGGCCGGGTCTGCCGCTAAGGTGAGTCCAAGCGGACAGCTGTCCACTTGTTGTCGAACCTAGCGGACAGCTGTCCGCTCAGCAAGGCCGGACTCGGTTGCCCTTTCGGTGAGCTCGGCTGCCCTTTCCGCGAGGAGGAAGAATGCGGGACGAGGTACGGGGCGAGACGCGCGACGGGCAGGGCACGCCTCTGCGCCCGGACGCGCAACGGAACCGTGAACGCATTCTGGAAGTGGCACTGGCCGAGCTGACGCGGGCGGCGGACGCGCCGTTGAGTACCATCGCGAAGAAGGCCGGCGTCGGGCAGGGGACGTTCTACCGCAACTTCCCCAACCGCGAGGCCCTCGTCCTGGAGGTCTACCGCTTCGAGATGCAGCAGGTCGCAGACACCGCGGCCCAGCTGCTCAGCACCCGTGCACCCGACCGGGCCCTGAGGGAGTGGATGGACCGGCTGGCCCAGTACGCCATGGCCAAGGCCGGCCTGGCCGACGCGTTGCGCAAGTCCACCAGCAACTCCGGCAGCACCCTGGCCAAACTGGGGCACGGTCCGGTGACCAGAGCGGTCACACTGCTGCTGACCGCGAACGAGCAGGCCGGCACCATCCGCCCGGGCGTGACCCCCGACGACTTCGTACTCGCCATCGCCGGGCTCTGGCAGATCGACCCGCACACCGACTGGCAGCCGCGCGCGACGCGCCTCCTGGACCTCGTGATGGACGGGCTGCGGGCGGGCGCCCCCGGTGTGGGAGCTCCTGGTACGGAAGCCTCCGGTGCGACGGGCTGACTCCTCCCCGGGAAGCAGCCCGATTCTGTTCGTTCGTTCCGACTCTGTTCGCCCTTCCGGTGCCCGGAACACCCGTGAGGGGCCAGGCTGGAAGCATGCCTTTTGCCGATGAAGTGGCCCCGGTGGCCGTGCTGGAGTATCAACCGCGGTGGCCGGTGGACTTCGAGCGGCCGGCCGGGGGGTTGTACAACGCTCTGGGAAGCGAGGCGCACGCGATCGACCACATCGGATCCACATCGGTGCCGGGCCTGGCGGCCAAGGACTGCGTGGACATCCAGGTGCGCGTCGCCGCGATCCAGGAAGCCCGGCAGGTCGGGCTCCTCGCCGCGATCGGCTTCCGTTGCCGGCCCGAGCCGTGGAATCGAGCCGAGGTCTCGGCCGGACAGGAATGCCGCAAGTTGGTGTTCGCCCCACCGGCGGGTGCGCGGATGTGCAACGTACACCTGCGCCGGGAAGGCGACCCGAACTGCCGTTACGCGCTCCTGTTCCGCGACTACCTGCGGGCCGACGAGGCTGCCCGACAGCAGTGGGGGGCGTTCAAACGACGGCTGGCCCACAGCGTGCCGGACCTTCTGGACAACGGGCAGATCAAGGCCCCGGCCACCGAGATCCTGATGATCGCGGCCGAGCGCTGGGCGGCGGCAACGGGCTGGCAGTTGCCTCCGGGGAGCCCCGCACCGCACGCGTTCCCCGTGATGTGAGCGGACTTCTACAGCACCCGTGCCGGGATCGGGAAGACCAGGGAGGGGCATCGGCCTGGTTCGGTGCTCGGCCGGTGCGTAGGGTGCGGGGATGATCGAGGTACCTGAGACGTTCGCGAGGAGCACGATCGAGCGCGAGGGCGAGCCCGGAGCGGCTTGGCTCGACGAACTGCCCGGGATCGTGGAAGAGCTGTTGGGGCGCTGGAAATGCGTGCCGGACGGCGAGGTCATGCACGGAGGCGTCGGGATCATCGTTCCGGTGCTGCGGCCGGCGGAGGGAGCGGCCGTGATGAAGGTGTCCTTCCCCCACCCGGGCAACGTCCATGAGCCGGACGCGTTCGCGGCCTGGGGCGGGCGCGGGGCCGTCCGGTTGCACGAGCGCGACGACGAGCGCTTCGCGATGCTGCTGGAGCGAGCACGGCCGTCGACGCTCGCGGAACTCAAGGACGGCGACGAGGTGGTGAGGGTCGCAGGGCGGATCAGCTGTCAGCTGGCCGTCCCCGCACCTCCTGGACTTCCCCGGCTCCAGGAGCAGGCAGACTCCTGGGCGGCCCAACTCCGCCGGGACGCCCAGGAGCTGACGCATACGCTGCCCGGGTACGCGGTGGACGCGGCCGTGGCAACCGCCGAGGAGCTGGGCCACGACCAGCCGGACAGCCTCATCCACGGCGACCTGCATGCTCGTAACATCCTGCGAGCCGACCGTGAGCCATGGCTGGCCGTCGACCCCAAGGGGTACGCGGGCGACCCCGCGTACGACGGCGGCACGCTGCTCAGGTCGCAGGCACTGACGCTCATCGAGGCCGACGACCTGCGGAAAGCTCTGTTCCACACTCTGCACGTCTTCGCCGAGGCAGCCGAAGTCGATCGTGAACGCGCCCGACGCTGGGCCCAGTTCCACGCTGTCCAGTCGTCGTTCTGGGGCCGCCGCCACGGATTTCGTAGAGCGCGGGCTGGGAAGCAACTGGACTGGCTCACGCAATTTGCCGATTCCCTGGCCGAGTTGCTCGTCGATCGCGCATAGCCGGGAGCCTGCGCGCGGAGGGACATGAAGCCGCCCCTTCGTTTCCGAGACCGGCCCCGGACGCCTACTACGAGGATTGCCTCGAACGTATCGGCGACCTCGCTGACTGGTTCTTCCGCGGCGAGTCCAACTACTGCCCGGGGCACGTCTGGACCGACCTGTGAACATCGCGGCACAACCTGACGGCAGGACGAGCGGTTGAGACCGACGCGCAGGTCCTGCCACTGATCCGCGCAACCCTCCAGCGTTCGCTTCCGGACCGGCCGAGCGGCCGCCCCTTCCACGTCCAGCATCGCGGGCGGCGGCGGCCTCATCGGACAGGCGCCGCAGCCCGCGATCGGGGCAGTGCGAGGGGCGCGACTCAAGCCGCGCTGTTGCGCAGCTCTGTCAGGGCATCCGTCGTGAGGGGACGCGGTGTGCTGTCCGGTTCGACGAGAATGACGGTACAGGCGGCGGCATGGGTGAGCGCGGTGGTGAAACTGCCGTCGGCGAACTGCATGACGGGCCCACGCGGCGAGTGCCCGATGGCGACCGCGCGGGCGTGTACGTCCGCGGCGTGCCGGGCGAGGGCGCGGCCCGCGGCGGCGTGGTCACCGACACTGGTGAGGATCTGGCCGGTGGCGGCGATGCCGTGGGCGGTGAGCCGGTCGAGATGAGCGGTCACCGCGGCGCGCGCCTGGTCGGCGGTCTCGGTGTCGACGGCCTGTTCCTCGATCACGGCGGTCTGCTGGACGTGGACGACCTCCAGCGGACTGCCGGTGTCGCGAGCCACCCGGGCCGCAGCGTCCACTATGGCGGAGGCCCGGTCATGGGAGCCTACGGCGACGATGACGGGAGGCGCATCACTTGTGGTGGCCGGGCTGCCGACGGGGGTGAATGACGGCGCGACCGGTTCACTGTCGCCGGTGTGCGCTTCGGCCTTGCGCAGCAGGCCGTGGCCGCTGGCCAGAACGGGGATGGCGAGGAGGAAGGTGGCGGCGCCGAGACAGAACGGGACGCTCAGGTCGGTGGCGTCGGCGAGCTTGCCGGCGACGAAGGGGGCCAGACCGCCGCCGATGAAGCGCAGGAAGCCGTAGGCGGAGGAGGCGACAGGACGCTCGACGGGGGAGACGAGCATGACGGCCTGGGTGGTGAGGGTGTTGTTGATGCCGATGAAGGCGCCGCTGACGATGACGGCCACGATCACCACGGTGGGCGTGCCGACACCGGCCGCGATGACCGCCATCACGATGCCGAGGCCCAGCAGGTTGGCGTAGAGCACGGGGGCGGTGCCGTAGCGGGCCTGCAGCCGCGGGGCGACGAAGACACTGAAAGCGGCCACCAGGAGACCCCAGCCGGTGAAGACCAGGCCGAGTTCGTGGGCGCTCAGCTCCATGGGGTACGGGGCGTAGCCCAACATGGTGAAGAAGCCCCAGTTGTACAGGAGCGCCATGATGCCCATGGTCAGCAGGCCGCGGTGACGCAGAGCCTTGAGCGGGGCGATCGGTGACACCACGTGTTTCGGCTTCGGTAGCGAGGGAACGAAGGCGAGCGTCGCGACCAGCGCGACGGCCATCAGGACGGCGACGCCGAAGAACGGACCGCGCCAGCTGATGCCGCCCAACTCGCCGCCCAGCAGGGGGCCGACCGCGATGCCGAGGCCGAGCGCGGTCTCGTACAGGATGATCGCGCCGCCGAAGCCGCCGCTGGCGGAGGCGACGATGACGGCGAGGGAGGTCGCGATGAACAGCGCGTTGCCCAGGCCCCAGCCGGCACGGAAGCCGACGATGCCGTTGATGGAGTTGGTGGTGCCTGCCAGCGCGGCGAAGACGACGATGACCGCCAGGCCTATGACGAGGGTGCGCTTGGCGCCGAGGTGACTGGATACCCAGCCGACGAAGAGCATGGCGACGGCGGTGACGATCAGGTAGCTGCTGAACAGCAGGGACACCTGGCTGGGCGAGGCGTGCAGGCTCTTGCCGAGAGCGGGCAGGATCGGGTCGACCAGGCCGATGCCCATGAACGAGATCACGCAGGCGAACGCCACGGCCCAGACGGCCTTGGGTTGCCTGAACGGACTGGCGGCCTTTCCACGCGGTGCACTCATGTGCGTTTCTCTCCAAGTGTTGAGAAGAGGTGACGGGGGAGAGCGGACAGGTTCTGCGGACCGGAAATGACGTGAGTCAGTAGCAGTCCTGACGGGCTTGCCGGGCTTGACGGTCCTGGATGGCGCGGGCGAGGGCGGGCAGTGCGGCCTTCACCGCTTGCTGTTCCGGCTCGCTCAGCTCCTCGACCAGCGACCGGAGGGCGTCCGCACGCTCCGCGCGGCGCTGCCGGAAGACCTCCAGGCCGGTGTCCGTGGCTTCCACCAGCACGGCCCGGCCGTCGTGGGGATCGGCGACACGGCGTACGAGGCCGGCGCGCTCCATACGGGTGATGAGCTGGGTCATGTTCGGCTGGGAGGCGCCTTCGGCGCGCGCGAGCTCGGTCATACGGTGCGGTCCCTCGCGGCCCAGACGGCCCAGCGCGGAGGAGGCGGCCGTGCTCAGACCTCCGGCGATGGCGCTCTGTCGCACATAGCGGACCATCCGCTCCACGGCGATCATCAGGGTCTCGGCCGACACCTCGGGATCCAGATCCATAACCCGCTTATCCATAAGCCCATTATGCATATGCGTGTAGCGTGAATCAATGTCGACTGCACGTAATTCTCTCGGTAACTTTGGTTGCGCATACGCCATCTGGTAACTAAAGTTACCGGCATGATGCCGCCTGAGATCACTACCGCGGAAGAGACGGCCCTCGACAAGGCTCTTCTGGACGCTCTCAATCCCCTCGCCTCGGCCATGCGCGCCCGAGCGACCGGACTTCCCGAAGAACGCATGTGGGATGCCGACCCCATCGACGTCACTCTGTCGATCCTCACCACCTGGAAGGTGGTGGACGCGGAGGTCAAGCGATTGACGGCGATCGCGGCAAGGACCGCCGGCTCCTACGGTGCGAGCTATGAACAGTTGGGCGCTGCTTGGGGGATCACCCGGCAGGGTGCCCGCAAGAAGTGGCCCGAAGCCATCGACAGGTCGGCCTCGGCGGCGGAGACCAGCTTCATCGAACTGTGCGGTGGCAGCGCCGAATTGTCCCGGGATCCGTCATCGGGCGGCTGGCGGTGGACCGGACAGGGGGCCGACGGCACACGCGATGAGGCCGACTGCGCCTCGCACTACGCGACGAAGGAAGAGGCCGCGGCCCACGCGGGCGCATTCCTGAAGGAGCACGCCACCGACGGGCGGTAGGCGCGGCAGCCGCTCACGAGGGGCTACGGCGGGGAAGACGCCGAATCGCCGGCCGCCATCGGCGAGTCAGGAAAGTGCTGCTTCCGGGTGTGCGCCGGGCCTGTCAGTGGTGTGGTGCATGATCGGCGCGTTGACTCTTCGAGGAGATGGGGCACCATGCCGATCACGAACCAGCAGGTGGCTGAGCACGCCTTTCTGCAGCCGCTGTATGCGGACGCCTACTTTCCGGACCACGTCCTCGACAAGGGCAAGGCGATCCTGCTGAATCTGTGCGAGCGGATCGAGGCTGAGCAGCCGGCGGATCTGCCGGCCCTGTACGTGCTCACGGAGGCGGCAACGGAGCAGTTCAATGTGCTGGAGGCCGAGTTCGTGGCGGCAGGGAGCGAGATCGAGACCGTCGCGCGCGAGGAGATAGGCGAGGACTTCTGGTTCGTGGCGACGGCGTACGGCTTCTCGGACGCAGACGCGGAGGAGCTGATCGCGGCCAGGGACTGGTGAGCGGCATGTGCTCCCGACGGCTGACACGACCGTTGGGAGCCGTCGCCCCCCGACTCTCAACGCTGCAAGGCGTCCAGTGCTGCGAGGCCGCCGCGGACAGCGGCGGATGCCTTGTCGAGCTGCTCACGCTCATGAACACGCCAGTCGGAGCCAATGCGAAACGGATCGCCTGTGAAGCGAGGGATGACGTGAAGGTGCACATGGAAAACCTCTTGGAACGCGGCTTCGCCGTCCGCAAGAAGCAGGTTGACGCCCTCACACCGCAGACCTGATCGCCGCAGCGCCCGCCCGAGCCGGTGCGCCACCTTCCAGACCTGGACGCCGACGTCCTCCGGGAGATCCTCCAGTCCCACCGAGTGCGTCTTGGGAACGACCAGTAGGTGACCGGGGTTGACGGGCCGGAGATCCATGAAGGCGATCACCGATTCGTCTTCATGGACGATGCTGGCATCCGCCCGACCATGAACAATCGTGCAGAAGATACATCCGTCGTCCACCATGAACTTCCCCTTGCGCTCCAAGTCCCTTGCTGCGCCCACCACATCAGATGATTCGTGTGGGCGCGAACGAGTTCCATCACCAAGGCCCCGCAGGAGATGGGCTGTCTGGACGCCCTTGCCGGCAGATATTGTCATGATTCACATTGAGAGGGGATGTGGCCATGGAAGAACGTGCCGTTCCGCCTCGTGTGGTGACCGCAGAGCGTGTCGCCTCCGAGGCGGGGTTCAAAAAGAGCTGCATCCGTGAAGTGGGCAGGCTGCTCAAACTGGCCGCTGCCGCGAAACCCGACGGGGCCATCGCGGAGAGTGGCACCGGCTCCGGAGTGGGCACAGCCTGGCTGCACAGTGGCCTCGGTACAGGCGCACGTCTGTTCACCGTGGAGCGTGACGAGGAACTGGCCCGCCGAGCGGCCGGCGTCTTCGCGGACGACCAACGCGTCAGCGTTCTCACGGGGGACTGGCAGCTGCTTGAGCAGCACGCCCCGTTCGACGTCTTCTTCTGCGATGGCGGGGGCAAGCGTGACGACCCTCAGCGAGTCGTCGAGCAGCTGGCTCCCGGTGGCCTCCTCATCCTGGACGACTTCACTCCCTCGCCCGATTGGCCGCCTCGTTTCGAGGGTCAAGTGGATGAACTCCGCATGTTCTACCTCACTCATCCGGACTTGGACGCCACCGAGGTACTGATAACACCGGCTAGTTCAGTGGTTATCGGGGCACGCCGCCTCTAGGCGGTCTCTTACGGACCACCGCACGAGCTCCGGGGCGCCGGTGGTGGGATGGCTTCATGCGACCCAGCACTGTCTCAAATCATCATTTGGGGACAGGGTCCTGTTGACTCATCGTGGTGACGAGGGTCGAGGAGATGTGAGCCAGGGCGGGGTCTGCAGCGATGAAGAACGTTTCGACTCCGGCCAGTTCGTGGTTCATGCGGGCCATCGGCATTTCGTAGTCCAGGTCGGCAACGCCGCGGACTCCGCGGATGACGACATCGATTCCGACTCGGCGGCAGTAGTCGACCAGCAGGCCGCCCGTGTGGGAGTCGACCGTGACGTTGCTCAAGTCAGTTGCTGCCGCGCAGAGCCGGTCCAGCCGTTCCGTGACCGGGGAGCGGCCGGTCTTGTTCGAATTGAACATCACGCACACGACAACCTCGTCGAACAGGAGGGCAGCGCGCCGGAGTATGTCCTTGTGCCCTTGAGTGACCGGGTCGAAGGATCCTGGGAAGAGGGCTCTCATGATCGGGAAGAGTAACAATCGGCCGCCCCTGATAGTGAAGTGCCTGGACAGCAAAACGATCGAGATCAGGCTCGACAGGGAGAACGTCCGGCACCGTATTTCGCGGGTGGCTGAGCCGGGTGGAGTTGCTGTCTGACCGTGTCCGGTCGGGGGCGCCGTGTTGACCGGGGTGTGACGTGGTCATCCCGGTCCCCGTGGGTGCGGACGGTGCGCCCGCGCATGGAATGTGGTCACCTCCGTGGTGGAGAAGCACCTTGGTGCTCTGTCTGTTGCTGCCCGGTTTCTGCGAGGTTTAGATGTGGCCGGGACCGTCGACCGGCTGCGCCCGGGCCGCGACATCGCCCATGTGACACACGGCCAGGTCATCGAGGTGCTGATGGTCAACCGGTCGGCCGCGCCCTGGCGGCGGGTGGATCGCTGGGCCCGGGAGTGGGCCGTGGAGGATGACTTCGGGACGGAGGCGCAGCCGCTCGACGACGACCGTCTGGGCCAGGCTGCGGACGCCATCGCCCCGCACCTGAGGAAGCTCACCGACAGCGTCGGGGTCCTGGCGATCGGCGAGTTCGGCTCAAGCAGATCCGGATCGGGCCCGGGGGTGACCGGCGACGGCGGCATCCCGCTGCTGTCCCGCGTCATCGACGGTGGAGCCGCGGAGATCTCCCAGATCATCGGCACCATGAACGCTCCGCGCGCGATAGCCGGGCCGAAGGAGTTTCAGCCGATCGCCGACTCCAAGCTGATCTCCTCCGGCAACGTGGCTGCCCTGATCAAGGTAGGGGACCGATTTCATCGCCCCGGCCCCCACTTCCAGGTCGACGACGCCGTCTACGCCGCCCTCGACCTGGAAGTGGCCACCGTTGTGGATCATAGCCCGGTCCGCGACGAGGACATCCCCGCCGCAGAACGCGAGACCTGCCGGGTCCTGGAAGACGTCGCCACAGGGCGGACCTGACTCCGGCGCACTCAGCTGCGAACAGACAGGTGCCGGGCGAAGCGGCAGACGGCTTCGGTGAAAGCATCTGGATCGTCAAAGTTCGCGAGATGTCCTGCACGCGGGATCAACTCGACGCGGGCACGCGGATGCGCACGGACGAAGTCCATCTCGCCGGACCGGAAGACGGTGTCCTTCTCGCCGTTCAGGATGAGCACAGGAGCCGCCACATGACGCATCGCACCCGCGTCGAAGCAGCCCAGCACCTCGCCCCAGGCGGCCGGCAGAGTGTGGAAGGCGTAGCCGGAACGGATGGTCGCTTCCACCACCGCGGGTGGATAGCGTCGGCGCAGCAACCGGTCGTTCCACCGGGCCAACCGGTCCGCCGGTATGCGAGGGACGATCCCGGCGACCCACCGATACGGCGTTGCCCACGGGCCACGAGTTGAGGCGCTGGCCCCCGCCAGGACGAGCCCGCGCAGCCGCTCCGGGCAGCGCCGCGCGAACTCCAGTGAGGCGTATCCGCCGAGCGAGTGCCCGACGACCAGAGCCGGTCCGCGGTCGAGCGAGTCCACCGCGGAAGCGATGATCTCCGTCGCCGCGTTCAGGCTCCATGACTGAGCAGAACGGGCGCCGTGGCCCGGTAGGTCAACGGCGGCTACCGCGAAGTCCTTTTGAAGCGCGGTGAGCTGCGGGCTCCACTGTCCCGCGCTGAACCGTGTCCCGTGTACCAAGACGATGGGCGGTGTATCCGCTGCCGTCATGACTCCCCCAGATCAGCACTCTCCTCGAAGCGACACTACCGGCAGGGCCGTCCCCGGCGCTGATGACGCGGAAGTGCTGTCCGGGGGGACGCTCGGACCGGCCAACTACAGACCTGAACGAACTACCTGCGAAGTATGGATCGGGCGGGACGGGACAACCACAACGTCACACGTAGATCACGAGCACGTGGGACACGCTCCTACCTCGTACCGCCCGACTGCTCGACGGAGCGGGAGCGTCGGTGGGCGGAGACCCGCTCGCGGGTTGCGCATCGGCGGGAGCAGTAGCGGCGTTCCGGGCCGCTGCCGTGCGTGACGAAGACGTTCCGGCAGCTGGGTGATGAGCAGATCCTGCCGGGCGGGCGTTGGTGTTCCCAGACGAGCACCGTCAGGGCCATGCACGACGAGGCGAGAAGCCACTCGTCCCAGGGGGCGTCGTCATCGTGGTCGAGATGAGGGTGCCAGGGGGAGCCGCCGCCGTGAGAAGTCAGGCGGAGCGGTCCGGTGTGTTCTGCCAGAAGACGATTGAGGTGGCCGGCCGCACTGTCGGCGGTCTCGGCGGCGAAGACTTCCCGCAGCAGGGCGGCAGCCGCACGCATCCCGTCGACATCGCAAGTTGTGAGCTCGATGCCGCCCGCTTCACCGTGTGCGCGGAGCACATCGGCGATTTCGCCCGGGTCGGGGCGGTCGGCATCGAGAGCATTGACCAGAGTGGCGGTTCGCCGAGCCATGGCCAATACGGAGTGCCTGGTGGACCAGTCGTCGATGGTGGAGGACACCTGCACAATGTAACGCATATTGCGGAGTTTTGAGTTACGTCCGTAACGTCCTGCTCATGAAAACGCGTTACTCACTCCGCGTCTACTTCGTCGGAGCAGTGGCGGCTCGCGCCGGGGACGAGGCGTCAGGACCGGCGTTGATGCTGGCCGGCTTCGCGCTGACCGGATCGACCACCGACGCGTCGTCGCTGCTCGCGAGCATCACGATCTCCGCCGCGGTGGGAGGGCCAGTGCTCGGGACGCTCCTCGACAGAGCGAGACGACCGGGCCGTCTGCTATCCGGAGCGCTCGTCGTGTACGCGGCCGGCCTGGGGGTGATCCTCGCGGGGCTCGGGCACCTCCCGTTCGCCGTCACCATCCTGATCGCAGTTCTGACGGGGATGCCGGCGCCGGCGCTGTCAGGCGGATGGACGGCCCAACTGCCCCGGGTCGTACCGGATGACGGCCTGCCCCGGGCGAACATGCTCGACGCCATGACGTACGGCGCGGCGAGCCTGGCCGCTCCGGCCCTTGCAGGCGGAACGGCGGAGTTGCTGGGGGCGCCGACGGCTGTGGTTGTCTCTGCGGGGCTCATCGGCTTGGCGCTGCCCACTGCGTTGATGCTTCCGGCCCGTCCCGTCCGGGAGCATGTTCTTCGGAAGACCTCAGTGGTCAGCGACCTTGTTGCCGGATTCCGGGTCATTGCGAGGCGACCGCCACTGGCCCGAGCGACTCTCACCTCGGTCGTCTCCTGCGTTGCACAAGGCATGCTGACCGCCTGCACGGTGTTCCTCGGCGAGCATGTCCTTGGCGGAGCCGGTCGTGGCACGATGCTGCTCTCCTGCGCGGCGGTCTCCGCCCTCGTCGCCAACGCCGTACTCGCGAGGTTTCCGCACCTGCTCTCCCCGGACACCATCATCTGGGCCAGCGCCCTGGTTCAGGCCGCCGCCCTGGTCCTGGCCACCTCGGAGCAACCATTGCTGCTGGTCGTGGCCGTACTGGCGCTCGGGATCGGTGAAGGACCTCAACTGGCCGCATTGTTCGCGGTCCGCCACCGGGAGGCCCCGGAACATCTGCGCGGCCAGATCTTCACCACCGGCGCCAGCTTGAAGATCACCGGATTCGCCCTGGGAGCTGCGGTTGCCGGACCGATCGCCACCTGGTCCCTGCGTGGCGCTCTCGCACTCGCAGCGAGCGTGGCGGTCCTCGCAGCACTGGCCTTCTTCGCGATCCCGTCGACAGCCGACAACTCGTCCGAGGACCGTGCGACTTCGCATTGATCATCGCCGGACGGAGGGACGGAGGGACGGAGGGACGGAGGGACGGACGGACGGCGGGACGGCGGGAAGGCGGGACGGACGGACGGCGGGAAGGCGGGAAGGCTGGAAAGCTGGATGGAGGGCAGGCATCGCATCTTGAGCACCTCACTCCAACGAGAGGCCCGAGGGACGGCGCCCCCATGCGGACACCATAGGAGCGGTCGCAAGGTCGAGGCGTCCGGTGGAGACGTTCGCCAGGTGGCGGTCGATCTCCTCGTGGGTGGCAAGCTCTGCCGCCACCAGGCGGCTGCGGATCTGCCGTACGGTCGCGGCCTCAAGGGCGGCGCAGGCCGGTGAAGTGATCGGGAAGTACGCGTCGGCCTGGACGTCCTCAAGGTCGGCCTCACGCAGCAGCCGGGGGAGAGTCCGCCCGTACGCGAGGTCCGCGCCGCGTGCCGCCATCAAGTCGCGGAAGCCGGACCGCAGCCGGTTCGCGAGCCGCTGTTCGGGGCCGGACTCGTCCGGACACAGCAACGGCTGCAGTCCCGGGTCGGCATCCTCCAGGAGCAGCCGGCCGCCAAGGCGCAGCGCCTGGACCATCCGCCGCAGGGCCTCGGCACGATCAGTGACATCCTTCCGCGCCGACCGGCCGTGGTTCGCCTAGCCGCAGGGCTCAGGCACCCCCACCATGCCGCGCTGTCCCAGCTGCATCGGAAGCCGGAGCGTACGAACGTACGCTCTGGGGTGTACGGTCGTACGCATGCCGACGGACTACTTTGCACAGGACCCCCGCACCAACCTCGAACGCATGGTGGCGGGCGACCTCTACATCGCCGACGACCCCGAAATCGCCGGCCGCCAGCAGCAAGCCGTACGTCTGGCCGCCCGCTTTCAGGCCGCCTACACCGAAGACTCGGACGCGGCTCAGCCCCTCCTCGCCGAACTTCTCGGCTCGGTGGGAGACAAGGTTCACGTGCGGCCGCCCCTGTACGTGGACTACGGGAGCAACATCACGATCGGGGCGCGCACCTTCGTCAACTACAACTTGACCGCCCTGGATGTCGCGGCCATCACCATCGGCGAGGACTGCCAGATCGGCCCCAATGTCCAGCTGCTCACCCCGACGCACCCTCTGGAGCCGCAGCCTCGTCGCGACAAGCTGGAAGCCGCCAAGCCGATCACCATCGGCGACAACGTATGGATCGGCGGAGGCGCGATCGTGCTCCCCGGCGTGACCATCGGGGACAACTCCGTCATCGGTGCCGGCGCTGTCGTCACCAAGGACATCCCCGCGGACGTCGTAGCCGTCGGCAACCCCGCCCGCTCTGTCCGCGCCCTCTGAGGCCGCGACGACCATGGCTACCGGACACACCGACCCGCAGCGCCGCGACCGCATTCTCACGGCCACGCTCGACCTCATTGCGGAGGAAGGCATCGCAGGGGTCTCCCACCGGAAGATCGCTGCGCGCGCGGACGTTCCGCTGGGCTCGATGACCTACCACTTCAGCGGGATCGACGAGGTTCTCCGGGAGGCGTTCCGCCACTTCACCGGGCACATCGTCGCGCTTTTCGACGAGCACCTCGCTGTCCCGGCCGACCGGGACCAGGCCCGAGAGGCGGTGGCCGACCTCATCCATGCCCTGTCCGACGGAAGCCGACGCGACCTCATTCTCACCCAGGAGCTCTACACCCTCGCCGCCCGCCGGCCCTGCTATCGGGAACTCACCCATGAATGGATGGCTCGCAGCCGCGGCCACCTGGAGAAACACTTCGACCCGGACACGGCTCGCCAACTCGATGCCCTCATCGAGGGGTTGACCCTCCACCGCGCCCTGGCCGCGGAACCACACGACCGCCTGCTGACCCTCGACGCCGTCACGCGCATCACCGGGCCCTCCGGCGCAACCGCTCGGACTTGTCCGGCCGATCATGTCGCTGGTCAGTAGTTCGTCGTAGAAGTGTGCGTCGACAGCTGCTGGAGGTCATCGACAGCCGCTGCTGCCGAGCATGAAGAGGGCCAACGGCGCTTCTCGGCGGATCTGGGAGGCCTCAGTTCGGCAACGTGATCCATCTTCACGGGGCTGGCCGGGGCCGGGTCGGAGCGGAGGCCGATTCGAATCGTCTCCGCAACGCAGCCTGACACCTCATGACAGCGCAGTCCCTCCGATTCCGGGACCGTCCACAGAGGTTCTTCCGGGTCCTGTGGTCATGGCCGAAGTGGCCGAAGTGGCCGAAGCCACTGTGCCACCGGGCGCCCGGGAATTCCGCACCAGCACGGTGAGGCGGTCGCAGCGGGCCCGCTACCCGGGGAACGGGGAGATTACCCGTTCCCCGGCGAGTGTGTTGAGTCGTTCGGCTGCGTTGTCGTCAAGGAAGAAGAGCGTCATGGCCTGGCCGTTGTGCCGGACGTAGAAGCGCCGGTCCCCGTGTTCCAGCTCGTCGATGAGGTAGCCGACCACCATCAGATCGGCCCAGTCGTCCCTGACTTCGATGGGCCAGTTGACCCGCCGGCCGTCGGCCGTGTACTCGATCCACGCTTCCTCCGTGCCGAGGTCGACATGGTCCCGCAGCCCGGAGAACGCGTCCGGCAGGCCTGAGATCCGGCACAGTTGCCTGGCGATCGACACGTACGAACCCTGGCCGCGGACGCACTCGGTATCGAAGTGCCATGCCCGGTTGCAGAACCACCGCTCCCACGGTTCGTCCTCGACCATGCAGCCCAGCGCGAACAACAACAGGTCGAACGGCTTGCGCTCGTATGCCACCCGCGGCCACGAGTACAGCAACTCGTCCACGGTCCGGCCGGTCGCGAGCGGCAACCCCAGTTCTGCCAGTCTGTCCAGCTGATCTTCAAGACGCATGCCCGGGATCGTACCCACCGCCTCGGACAATGCCCTCGGGCGCTGTACGGCCGTGGATCTCCTTGGGGCTCGGCGCTCCTGCGGGAACTCCTCGGACCGGACGCAGGCCACCTCTTCACCGAGGGGCAGTCCTGGCCTGGAGGATTTCGCCCACGGACTCGTCGCGCCACTGCTCCAGGAGCTGATGGAAGGCGACGGCGCCGTGCGGGTAGGCGTTCGGGCCGTTCGGCCGGCCGCGTCCTTCACGGTTGTAGTAGCCGGGGGTGCACTCGGCGTGGAACCACTCGTGGTCGGGGGCACCCTCGGCCAGGACGGCGAGCCAGGCGTCCTCGGTCTCCCGGGACGGTTCGATGAGGGCGCCCCCGGCTTCGGCGGCCGCGATGAGGGCTGCGGCGTGGACTGCCTGCTCGTCGAGGATGTGGGTGAAGTTGACGCTGCTGGCGTTCTGGAGGGGGCCCATCTGGATCAGGTTCGGGAAGCCGTTGCTGGTGAGGCCGTGGAGCGTGCGCGGGCCCTGCTGCGCCCAGGTGTGCAGCAGTTGGACGCCGCCCCGGCCGTGGACCGGGAGCTTGCCGGAGTGAATGCCGGAGGTCCCGACGTTGAATCCGGTGGCGAAGATCAGACAGTCAAGTTCGTACGCCATGCCGCCGACCACGACGCCGTGTTCGGTGATGCGCTCGATGCCGTGGGTGTCCGCGGTGTCGACCAGGGTGACGTTGTCGCGGTTGAACGCCGGATAGTACAGGTCGGAGAAGGTGGGTCGCTTGCAGGCGTAGCGGTACCAGGGCTGGAGCTTCCTGGCTGTCTCCGGGTCGGTGACGGTCTGCTCGATGCGGGCGCGCAGTTCGTTCATCTTGGCGGCGTCGGCCACCTCGTAGGCGGCTTCGAAGGTCTTCCGGTCGCCCTGGCGCCGGAAGCTCGGCAGAAGCTTTTCCAGCAGGCCCGCCGAGGCGGTCCACTGGTCGGCCACGAGATCGCGGTCCTCCGGTTCGCCGGAGACGATGCGGAGGTAGTTCTCGCGTCGTTCGTGGGCCCAGCCCTCGCGGTCGGCGCCGACGTCGCTTGCGGTGGTGCGGCGATTGGCCCGCACGTCCACTGTGGAGGGGGTGCGCTGGAAGACATAGAGGTGTGCGGCGTCCTCGGCCAGCAGCGGGATGACCTGGATGCCGGTGGCCCCGGTGCCGACGATGCCCACCCGCTTGTCCGCGAGGCCGGTCATGCCGCCCTCCGGCGTGCCGCCGGTGTAGGCGTAGTCCCACCGAGAAGTGTGGAAGGTGTGGCCCTTGAAGTCCTCGATGCCGGGTATCCCGGGGAGCTTCGGGTCGGTGAGGGTGCCTGTGGCGGTGACGACGTACGTGGCCCGGAAGGCGTCCCCGCGGTCCGTGGCCACGATCCATGACTCGGAAGCCTCGTCCCAGGTCAGAGCAGTGACCGCGGTGGAGAACAGTGCGTCCGGGTAGAGGTCGAACCTGTGCGCGATCCGCATCGCGTGGCGGCGGATCTCATCACCGGGGGAGTACTTCCATTCCGGTACGTATCCCGTCTCGTCGAGCATCGGCAGGTACACGTGCGCCTCGATGTCGCAGTGGACGCCCGGGTACCGGTTCCAGTACCAGGTGCCCCCGACGTCGCCGCCCTTGTCGACGATCCGGACGCGCTCGACTCCCTGCTGCCGTAGCCGCGCCCCGGCGAGGATGCCGCCGAACCCGCCGCCGATCACGGCGACGTCGACGGTGTCGTGGAGAGGGCCGCGCTCGACCGGCCCCTCTGTGTACGGGTCGGCGGCGTAATAGCCGAACTCGGCGTCGGCGTCGCAGTATTGGGCGGCGCCGTCGGGGCGGACGCGCCGCTCGCGTTCGAGGCGGTAGCGGTGCCTCAGTGCGGCGAGCTCGTCGGGAGCCGGCGCGTGAGGGGTCGTCATGCGGGGCCTCGATCCTGGTCGGTGGAGCCACCACGAGCGGGCGGCCGTCCGCTACGGTAGCAACTACCGGACAGTGGTGTCCGGTTGAAGTCCGGTGGTACAGCGAAACTCGGCCAGGGCCCGTTCACGCCTCCGGCGCGCTCCGTACCCCCTGGCCTTCGGAACCCGCGCAGTGGACAGGAAAGGTGTTCCCCCATGCAGCGAATTTCGGCCCGATCTTTTGCCGCGCTCGCCACGATCGGCACGCTGATGTTGACCGGATGCGGAACGGAGAGCGGAGATCCCGAGGCAGGGGCGGTGTCCGTCTCCGCGGGCAGGACCATCCGCGCGCAGAAGTTCATGCAGTTGACCCAGGTGCACAGCGAGACCGGGATGACCTTGCTGGAAGGCCCGACGTTCGGCAAGGACGGCGGACTGTTCGTCGTGGACGTCACCGCGCCGGAAGGGAAGCCCAAGGTCATGCGCGTCGACGTCAGGAAGAAGACGTCCCGGGCGGTCCACACCGACGGCCGGGGTGCGTACACCTCGGCGCAGTTCAGCCCGTACGACGGACGGCTCTACCTCAGCGACTTCGCCCACGGGGAGGTCGTGAGCCTGGCCCCCGGTGGCGGCGACAAGCGGACCTTCTTCTCCGGCGAGGTCGACGGAGCGCAGATGAATCCCGATGACATCGCCTTCGACCAGGAGGGCAACCTGTACGTCAGCGATTCACGGGGCCTGTCCGAAGGCGAGGCGCACGGACGGGTGGTGCGGATCAGCCGCGACGGCGCGAAGGCCACCGTTCTGGCCGAGGAGCTGGCCGCGCCGAACGGGGTCTCGTTCGACGCGGACCACCGCGGGCTGTGGTTCAGCGAACTCACCGAGAACCGGATCTCCTACCTGCGCCTCGACCCGAACGGCAAGGTGGCTTCCCGGCACACGGCCATCCGCGTCGACGGCGGGATCGCCCAGACCGACTCGATCGCCGTGGACGCGGACGGGAACCTCTACCAGGGACTGCACGGCCGGGCCGCGATGGCCGTGTACGACCGGTACGGCGAGCGACTGGCGACAGTCGAACTTCCCGCACGGGCCGAAGGGCTGGAGTCGGCGACGAACGTGGCCATCACGCCCGGCGGAACCAAGGCGTACATGACCGTGAGTGGTCCCGCCGGGGGATACCTGTACAGCTTCGACGCGCTCGCGAAAGGCATCCGGCAGTCCAACGGCGGCTGACACCCGGCCTCCACTCATCCTCCGAAGGCCCGCACCGGTCCCACCTCGACACCGAGCAGCCGCCAGGCGGCCAACGCCCGGAGTTCCCGCTCCTCGCGGGTGGGGCCGATGACGGCGGCGGAGACCATGGCGACCGCGAGTACGAGGTCGTTCGCGTCACTCAGCCGATGACCGTCGGGCAGATGACGTCGCAGGGCACGTTCGACGCGCTCGGACAGGACCAGGGCATGCGCTCGGATGCCGGAGCGGCTGCCCGCCCGGTCGGCATGCAAAAGACCGATGAAAGCTGCCGATTCCGCAAGATGCCAGGTCAGCACACCGAGAACATCGGCGAAAGTCGCCCCATCGGCGTCGGCCGCCTGCTCGACCTGCCGCACGTTCTCCTCCAGAACCGCAGCCACCGCGGCGGTTCGGTCCGGGAAGTGCCGGTAGAGAACGCCCTGCCCGACCCCGGCCCTGCGCGCGATCGCGGACAGGGGCGCCTCCAGACCATGCTCGGCGAAGATCTCCCGGGCAGCGATGACCAGAGCGGCCCGGTTACGGGCGGCGGCCTTCGGCCCGTCGTTCGCGGGTCGGCGCCCTTCCTGCTCGGTGTGCTCGATCACTCAGGCAGCGTACCGGCCGCGCAGCCGGGGCTTCCTCCCTGTCCGCGCTGGTGACGGGTGTGCGGCAGCCGGGAGGCTGCGCCGAGGCTTGGGCATCGGGCGACCACCGGGGCTCGCACGACGCCGGGAGGACGGAGGGAGGACGGACGACTGGAGGATCCGATCGTTGCGAGGGACGGCGTAGACCGCGGCGCCGGCCAGTCCCACGCTGCTGCACGAGCAGCTCGGCACCGCTCTCGCCGCAGCCGACATCCCCACCCTCATCGAGAATCTGCCGGCGGGCGACCCCGCCGGCAGTGTGGAAGGCCTCTGCGAGGAGTCCGACCGGGGTCCGACGGGGTGCAGCCGCTCGTCACGGAAGGTCAGTACGACCCCACCAGGCAGGCCGCACCGGCACTCCGTCCGCATCGCGTTCCACCGGCGGCGTCGAGGGCGGCGTCGAGGGCGGAGGTGGAGACGGGACCGTGTCTGCCGGATCCGGTTCGGCCTCCGGTGGGGCCACCTCCGTCGTCGGCGGCGGGGCGGGTGCGGCACTGTCGTCCAGCAGTTCCGCCACCGTGAACCGTGTGCTGAACGACTGCCAGGCGCCGTCGATCACCAGAAGGAAGCCATCGCATTCTCGGAAGAGCCGACGTCGCTTCGGACTTCTAGGGTGCTCCGGCGTATGTCTCCGGGCACGACGCTCCAGCTCCACCAGAGCCTCCTCGAGCGTGCCCTCCACATGCGTCAGCACGTACGCCTCCGTGTGCTTGCGCTCCCCGACGCCCACGGTCGTCTCGATGACCAGTCCCCAAATTGCCACGCTTCCCCCCTCCTGTTCGAATCAAGGGAGAGCTTAAAGCGTGCTGCAGAGGACGATGGGGGCAGGTGTTTCTCCCGTATGGGTGGGGTGTCGTGGACTGAGAGGTAAGGGACATGGAAAGCGACCACAGTCGCGCCGCCGTCACACAACTGCGCGCTGAGGCCTACTTGTTGCGCAAGGTCTCGATAGCCGCTGTGAACCTCACCGGACCTTCGACCGGACCGGCGCGGCGCTGCTGATCGAGCGGGTCATCGAGGACACCAACGGCCACGCCGTAGGCACAGCCGTAGGCGTCCGTGCCGAGCAGCACCACCTCCTGGCCTTCGATGTCCAGGCCGCGGAAGCTCGGCGGGAACGGCGTGAGAATCCGGCGTGGACCGATGCGTCTGATCGAGGGCCGGCTTGGTCCACCGAACCGGCAGAGGCTGGTCCTGCGAGACTGACAGGATGATCTACGTTGCTGAGGGGCCCAGCGCCGCAGGCAAAAGCCGCTACGTCGGCTCACTGCAGATTCCGAAGGTGGTTTGCGAACTTGACGGGCATCTTCGACCGGATGATGCGGCGTCTCTTGAGGAGACGAGTCGCTTCTGGGTCCGTCGGAACGAAGAGAGGTGGGCAGAGGCCGTCCACGACGAGGGTGCGCAACGTATCGCGGTCTGCGATACCGATCCGCTCAAGCTGCACTACGCATGGACCCTTGCGAGGGCAGGCCTGGATGCCAAGGCGGAAGAGTTCACCTGCCAACTGACGCTCATCCGCGACTCCCTGAAACGCAAGACGCTCGGCATCGCTGACCTGGTCGCCTGTGTCGTCCCGTCCGAATCGGTTCTGCGCACGCACCGGGCCGGTGACGCTACCCGCACACGCCGGAACTTCGAGGAGCATGTACTTCTGGCTGTTCCCTTGAAGGAGTGGTACGAAGCCCTGAACGGCGTGGATCCAGGACGCGTCGTGTGGGAGTGGCCCGAAGAACCGTTGTCGGGCAAGAGGCGCGAACGCTATGACTTGGACCTCTTCGACGCCTGGATGGACCGACTTTCCACTGTCTGACGAAGACGCCCACGTCCAGCGCCAGTCCTCCGAGCTCCTCGACGGGCACCTCACCGTCCTCCACGCCACCTGCAACGACCGAAGTACCACCTTCCGGTCGGCTGCAAGAAGATCCCCGACGATGCCGTCGACCCGGACCGGGCCGCCGAAGCGATCCGTACGTTCCTGGCCGGGAAGACTGTCGTGGCGTGGGGAACAACGTCCTCGCCGACCTCGGCATCGCCCTGCGCACCCTTGAGATCGCCTGGCCGTTGCCGGGCGGCTACGGCCACCTACTGTAAGCGAGCTGCACCAGTTCGTCCTGGACCGGCCTGGAGGTCGGGAGTCGGCGAAGGGCATGTCGAACGGAACAAGAACCTCGGATCAGAATGCGGGGCGACGCAGCATGTCGGTGGACTTCCAGTCACTCCTCCAAAAGGCCTCAAGTCCTTGCTTGTTGATGAACTTTCGCTCCACCGCGTGGATGAGGTAGATCCCTTGGCCGGGACCTGGATTTGGCCGTTGTGCCGGCCCTAGCCCGGCCGGAGACCTGGGTGGCGGCCCACAGCCAGTTCGTGGCGCAGCCCACTCCTACAGCCGCCGGCCCCGTTCAGCACGAGGCCGGCGGCCTCATAAACCCGACGGTGGCCCTGCCCACGGGAACTGGCCTCGGCGTCGACGCCGACATCGGCACCGGCACCGGTATGCGCGTCGTCTGTGGAAGGAAGGGCGGCATACTGCAACCGCGTCCTGCCATGATGTGTCGCGCCGGGTGTGTGCGGAGGGGCAGGTCAGGCCCCTTGCCGCAGCGGGCCGATGAGAGTTCCCTTGGCAACCTTCAGCGTGCCCTCAGCAAAGGACGTGCCGGGGATCTGCCCGTCTGGAGCCTGGAGTGTGAAGGACGCCTCGTCCGCGGAGACCTGGCGGGCGTCGTTGGGGACCTGGATGTCGAAGTGCACCGGGTGACCGGGGCCGAAGGTCACCGCGGTGTGCTGGTCGCCGTAGCGCCCGGCGGTGAGCCGGGTCTGCGAGCCGTGGTCGGAGAACCGCACGTCGGTCGGCGAACCGGCGAGTTCGCAGGGGTCGTACCCGCGCGGCGCCGTCAGGGTGACGCGGTAGTGGTGATGGCCAGCGCTGGCGGGCGCATCGGTGATCTTCGCGGTGTGGTTGGCCGGACGGCATGCGGAGGGGGCAGCACCGCTTTCCGTTGCCGGGGAAGCCTGTGCAACTGTGGGGGCCGCGGCGGCCAGCAGCATGGCGGTGAGGGTGATAGCGGTCTTGCGGTTGACATGCATGGGCACTCCTTGCCTTGCTCGATGGCCCTGCGGCTGTTCTCCACAGGAGCCATGGTCGCTCTGATCTGTGCCCGCTCTCACTCGCCGGGAATGTCCCAGGATCGTCACGGCTGAGACGGCAACCACTGCACAGCGGTCCCCGGCGGGAGACGGCCTGGGACGCCCGCGCCCCGCCGGCGTCCGCCTCCCGAGCCTCGGGGCAGGAGGCCGCGAGGCAGTCGTCCGCCCCGGTGTCTACCTGCCCGCCTGCCCGCGGGAAACCTGGCGGAGCTTGTCGTCGCCGAAACCTGCTTGCCGGGCTGGAGCAGGCCGGGCGAGGCACGCCGGCACAGTCGATGCCCTGGTGGTCGGGGTTGACGGGCCATGCCCCGGCCGCGTCACCTGGCATTGGTGGTCAGGTATGAGGCCGTCCCGGTCCATCGTTCGATGGGTGCCCGGGACGGGGGAGCGTGCCGCGCTCATCGACGGAATGTCCGTCGGCCTTCGGCGGAAGGACCTCGTCGGATCGACGACCGGTCGACGGGCTGCCTGACCGGTCCGGCCGGGGCGGAGACGGCGTACGGTCTTGCGCACGGCGTAGCAGGTGGCGGGGCCCCGGTTTTTGAGCCGGGCAGACATCTGCGATCAGGCCGGAGCCGACCGGAGCCCAGCCGAGCCGACCGGAGCGGAGCCGAGCAGCGAGCTGTCCGTGAACAACCGGAACATCCGCGGCTCGGGCATGTGCTGGTTCGACGCATGTGCCGGTTCGAACCGGCGTGCACGGCGCACCTGGAACGCCGAGGCGACACCGCTCCGACTCCGCGCGCCCTACCGGTGGTCATGGGCCCCGGCAATGATGAGCCGACCGCAAGGAATCCAGGCGACACCGCACACCTGCCTCGCGGCCAGGTGGACATGCGGTGGAAGGAGTCCACATTGTTGCTTCTCATCTCCCCGGACAGCGTCGAGGAAGCCCTCGACTGCGCGAAGGCGGCGGACCACCTCGACATCGTCGATGTCAAGAAGCCCGACGAGGGATCGCTCGGCGCGAACTTTCCGTGGGTCATCAAGGAGATCCGTGACGCGGTACCGGCGGACAAGCCGGTGTCCGCCACCGTGGGAGACGTCCCGTACAAGCCGGGCACGGTGGCCCAGGCGGCGCTCGGTGCGGCTGTCTCCGGAGCCACGTACATCAAGGTCGGCCTCTACGGATGCACGACGCCCGAGCAAGCCATCGACGTCATGCGGGGCGTCGTCCGGGCGGTGAAGGACTATCGGCCGGACGCGTTCGTCGTCGCCTCGGGCTACGCCGACGCCCATCGGATCGGTTGCGTCAACCCGCTCGCACTGCCCGACATCGCCTTCCGCTCCGGCTCCGACGCGGCCATGCTCGACACCGCGGTCAAGGACGGCACCCGGCTGTTCGACCACGTTCCGCCGGAGGCCTGTGCGGAGTTCGTCCGGCGGGCCCACGAGGCCGGGCTGCTCGCCGCGCTCGCCGGCAGTGTGAAGGTGGGAGATCTCGGCACGCTGACCCGCGTCGGCACGGACATCGTGGGAGTGCGCGGAGCGGTCTGCGCGGGGGGCGACCGTACCACCGGAAGGATTCAGCCACAGTTGGTGGCCGCCTTCCGGGCGGAGATGGACCGGCATGCCCGGGAACACACCGCTGCCGTCACCGCCGCGAGTTGACCGCGGCATGTCGACAGGCCGGCCCCGTCAGGCGTTGCCTGGCACCGTCGGCGAGCGCTTCGCCGTCCTCGATCCTGCAACGGGCGAGGCATTCGAGGAGGCCCCCGACCTGCAGCCGGACGAGTTGGACGCCGTTGTCGGCCGGGCCCACGAAGCCTGGCTCAACTGGCGGACCGACCGCAGCGCCCGCGCCACCGTCCTGCTCGCGGCAGCCGACGCCACGGAGGCTGCCGGGGCGGAGCTCGCTGCCCTGCTCACCCGTGAACAGGGCAAACCACTGTCCGAGTCGTACGCGGAGGTCGCCCGCACAGCCGCCCGCCTGCGCTACTTCGCCGAACTCGACCCCAGGCCGAGGCCCATCACTGACGGCCGCCCGGTACGCAGCGAGATCCGCTGGCGACCGCTCGGGCCCGTCGCCGCGATCGTCCCGTGGAACTTTCCGCTCCAACTGGCGTCGGCGAAGCTGGCGCCCGCGCTCGCCGCAGGCAACACGGTGGTGCTCAAGCCCTCGCCCTTCACGCCCCTCGCCACACGGCTGCTGGGGTCCGTCATCTCCACTGCTCTCCCCGAGGACGTGCTCACGGTCGTCACTGGTCAGGAGCCCCTCGGGGCACGGCTGGCCTCCCACCCGGGGATCCGTCACGTGACCTTCACCGGTTCCGTCCCCACCGGACGGGCGGTCGCGGCAGGCGCGGCGGCGTCGCTCGGCCGCGTCACCCTGGAGCTGGGTGGCAACGATGCCGCCATCCTGCTGGAGGACGTCGATGTGGAGCGGATCGCGGACCGGCTGTTCTGGGCGGCGTTCCGCAACTGCGGGCAGGTCTGCATGGCCGTCAAGCGCGTCTACGCTCCGGCCCGGCTCTACTCCGACGTGGTCGAGGCCCTCGCGCAGCGCGCGAAGACCACCGTCGTCGGGTCCGGCCTCGACCCGGGCACGCAGCTGGGTCCCGTCAACAACATTCCCCAACTGGCCCGGGTCGAGCGCTACACAGCACAGGCCCTGGCGGACGGCGCCCGAGCTGCGGCCGGCGGCCACCGGCTGGACCGGCCGGGCTACTTCCACGCACCGACGATCCTGGCCGATGTCCCGCCCCACAGTCCGGTGGTGACGGATGAGCAGTTCGGTCCGGTTCTGCCGGTTCTGCCGTACCGGAGCCTCGACGAAGCCGTCGAGGCTGCCAACGACACCGGCTTCGGGCTGGGCGGCTCGGTGTGGGGGACCGATCTCGACCGGGCCGAAGTGGTGGCCGACCGGCTGGAGTGCGGGACGGCGTGGATCAACCACCACGCCGAACTGTCCCTCGCCCAGCCCTTCGCGGGCATCAAGGAGAGCGGTGTCGGCGTCGCGGGTGGGCCCTGGGGGCTCTACGGGAACCTCAGACCGTTCGTCGTGCACCGCCCGGAGGAGGTATGACGTCGAGGTTCGGCGCGGCCGTACTGCGCTCGTACGACAGCCGATTCGCCGTCGAGGAGGTGATCCTGAACGCGGGACCGGCCGATGGCGAGATCCTGGTCAGGATCGCGGGCTGCGGGATGTGCCGCACCGATCTCGCGGTCCGGCATTCGGACGGCCGCTCACCGTTGCCGGCGGTTCTCGGCCATGAGGGGTCCGGGGTCGTGGCCGAGACGGGCGGCCCGCACACCGGCCTGAGCAACGGCGACCATGTCGTGCTGAGCTTCGACTCCTGCGGACACTGCCGGAACTGCATGAACGCAGCTCCCGCCTACTGCGACTCCTTCGCCTCGCTCAACCTCTTCGGAGGGCGCAAGGAGAAGGCCGCGCGGCTCAGCGACGCGGCCGGGGACGAACTGGCCCCCCGGTGGTTCGGCCAGTCCTCGTTCGCGGAGTACGCGGTGGTCCCGGCCCGCAATGCCGTCCGGGTCGACCCCTCACTGCCCATCGAACTGCTCGGACCACTCGGCTGCGGATTCCTCACCGGCGCCGGAGCGGTCTTCAACTCCTTCGGCGCCGGACCCGGCGAAACCATCGCAGTCTTCGGCGCAGGAGCGGTGGGCCTGGCCGCGGTGATGGCGGCCGCCGCCTCCGGAGCGGTGACCGTGGCCGTCGACCGGCACCCCGAACGGCTGGCGCTCGCCGAACGGTTCGGCGCGATCCCGCTGCATGCCGCATCGGCCGACCTGCCCGGCCGAATCCGGCGACTGACCGACGGCGGCGCGCAGTACGCACTCGACACCACGGCCTCCGTCCAATTGATCAACGACGCGCTACGGGCCCTGCGCCCGACCGGTCATCTCGGTCTCGTGGCACGGCTCCGTACCGTGCTGCCGCTCGAACCGGGGGCATTGGACCGAGGCAGGAGGGTCTCCCACATCTGTGAGGGGGACGCGGTGCCGGGGCTGATGATTCCGCGGCTGACCGGGCTGTGGCAGAGCGGGCGTTTTCCCTTCGACGAGCTGATTCGTACGTACCCACTCGCCGACATCAACGAAGCCGAACGGGACTGCGACGCGGGCCGTGTGGTCAAACCCGTCCTGCTTCCGACGGGGAGAGGCCGTTGACCGCGGCACCCGACAGCTCTGCCCGACCGCCGGACGCAGAACTGCGCGCGGTCGGGCGCGCCCCGAGGCACAGGGCGCCCGGAGCGGTGGCGTCGCGCGTCCACCGTTGATCCATCATCCGCATTTCTCGTTGTTCATGGTCTCAGCCTGCCCAAAGGAGAACACGTGGTCGGCACAACGTCTCGGAACACCGGCGTGGAGGGCGTGGAAGGAGGTGTCGGCCTGACCGCTCTGCTGGTCGCCGCGGCACGGGCGATCGAGACCCACCGCCACGACACACTGGCACGGGACATCTACGCGGAGCACTTCGTGCTCGCCGCACCGGCGTCCGCCGACTGGCCGGTCCGGATACAACAGGTTCCGGACGGCGACACCAACCCGCTGTGGGGCCGGTTCGCCCGCTATTTCGGTCTGCGGACGAGGGTCCTCGACGACTTTCTCCTCCGATCTGTACACACGGGTGACGCCAGGCAAGTGGTCCTGCTCGGGGCGGGGTTGGATTCGCGGGCGTTCCGACTCGACTGGCCTCCCGGCTGCGCGGTCTTCGAGATCGACAGGGAGGGCGTGCTGGCGTTCAAGCACATGGTGCTCGACGGACTGTCGGCCACTCCGAAGGCTGCGCGCATACCCGTCCCGATCGATCTGCGCGCCGACTGGGCCGGACCGCTGGCAGACGCCGGATTCGACATGAACGCACCGAGCGTCTGGCTGGCCGAGGGGCTGTTGTTCTACCTGCCCGCCGCCGCCGAGACGGACCTCATCGACACGGTGGACCGGTTGAGTACGGGGGGAAGCGCGCTGGCGTACGAGGTCAAGCTCGACAAGGACCTGCTGGAATACCGCGACAGCCCGATCTACACCGCGACGGCACACCACATCGGCATCGACCTGCTCAACCTGTTCGACAGAGAGCCGCGACCGGACTCCGCCGGTCACCTGACGAGCCGGGGCTGGGACACGTCGGTTCGGACCCCCTTCGACTTCACCCGCCGGCACGGACGCGGCCCCTTGCCCGAGCCGAACGACGCGTTGGCGGGCAACCGATGGGTATTCGCGAACAAGCCCGACCGTAACGCCGCCATCGGGCGTCCCGGCCGCAGCCGGTCGTGATCCTGCGGCCCGCCGGACGATCCGAAGCATCGCACCAGCGACCCCAACACCGGCTCGGCGGCCCACCGAGACCTCGCCACTCGCAAGTGCGAGCTGAGGACTGTTCCGAGACTGTGGGTTCAGCGGCGACTGAGCGTGGGCCGCCGGACATCACAGGAAGAGGAGTTCGACGGATGCCGAGTTGGAGAGTCGGAACCCGGCGGATCGCGCGACGGCGATGGGGGGCGGGTTCGATCTCCAGGATCGCCTGCGGCCGGGCGACGGTGGTGTGCGCGTACTCGGTCATCGCTCCGAGAGCGCGCACTGCCAGCCGCTGTCCCCGGTGGGCGGCGCCCACGATGTAGCCGATGCTACCGGTGGTTCGGTTGAGCAGGACTTCTCCCAGTGCCTGGTGCCCAGTGCCTGGTGCCTGTCGGTGGTGATGGCCAGGTGAACCCGGTCGTTCCCACGCCGGGCTCGTTGTGCCCTGCCCAGACATCAAAGTGCGGCGGCCTGGCCGAACGGCGAGTCCAAGGGGGGCGTCCGCGGCCGCGGACGCCAGGATGCCGCCGGGGAGCGCGACCACCCCTGCGGTCGGAGCGGCCGCCGCGGCCGGGTGGTCCGGCGGGTCGGAGGTGGCGGTCAGGGGTGTCTGCCCGCCGCTGAAGCCCGCCTGTGCGATGCGGGTGAGGCGTTCGGCCAGGGTCAGGTCGGCGGGGCAGGGTCAGGAGGCTGCAGTGCAGTCGGGGCATCACAGGCCGTCCTGGTCGTGCCAGTGGTTCTGCCATCGGGTGTCGATCGGGTCCGAGGCCGCCTGGTAGCGGATGTCGGTGGAGAGGCGGAACCGGCCGGCGGGGTCCTGATTGTCGAGGGAGGCGTGGATGATGTGGGCGCTGTGCACCATGAGGTCGCCAGCGGCGAAGTCGGTGACGAGCCACCGGGAGTCGTACTCCTCGGCCAGGGCGGGCAGGTCGGCGGTGATCGACGCTGCGGGGCGGCGCAGGCGGCCGGCGGCCTCGTCCGCCAGGACGCGGTGGTGGCTGCCTTCGAGGTAGACGAGCGGGCCCTGGGCGATCGGGCAGTCGCCCAGCGGAATCCAGGAGGAGACGACCCGATCGGTGCCTTCGCGGAGGTAGACGAGGTCGTAGTGGGCTTGCGTGGCGGTGCCGATGCCCGATTCGCCCGGGCCGACATGGCGGATGATCTTCCTGCGGTGCAGGTGCACGTCGTCGGTGCCGAGCAGCATGCGGTAGAAGGCGACCAGGTCCGGGTGCCGGCAGAAGGTCTCGTATTCCTGGCCGGGGACGATCTGCCGGAAGAGCAGGGAGCGCAGGCGCGCCCGGTCGAGGTCTCCGGCAGACGCGGCGAGGCCTTCGAACGGATCGGAGCCCGGGCGGGTCAGGCCGGTCTCGGCCAGCGTGGCGAAGTAGTGACGGCGGAAGCCCTCGACGGTCGTGCGGTCGAAGAAACCCGGCAGGTAGAGGTAGCCGTCACGGGCCAGGCGGACCCGCAGGGCGTCCCGGTCGTCCCGCTCGGCTGCCGGTACCGGTTCCAGGCGGCCGAGCCTGCGGTCGCTCGCGTCCAGGCGGTAGCCGTTGGAACTGAGGGTGGCCGGTAGCGGCCGGTCCAGCCGTCTCGTACTCATGACGGAATCGTCGTCCCCGGTGCTGACGAGGCACAATGCACGGATTCCGAGGAAACTTGGACGATTGTCGACGGAGGTGTGGCAGGTGGCGGCCAGCGAGGGGGAGGGCAGGGCGGACTCCGTAGCGCGGTACCGCACTCCGCCGGACGGCGTGCGGGCGCTGGGGATCGCAGTAACCGGGGCCGGACGAATCCTCGGCCAGCGTCGCCTACAGGCCGAACGCACCCTGAACTGCTACGCCGGGGTCCTCGTGCTCCGGGGTTCGGGGTTCCTGGAGCTCCAGGGCCGCGGCCGGCACGACGTGCGGCCGGGATCGTTCTTCTGGCTGCCGCCCGGGATCAGACATCGCTACGGCCCGTCCCCGGACGGCTGGGACGAGTACTGGGTGCTGTTCGAGGGCTCCGCCGCCGCGGGCTACCGGGATCTAGGCCATCTCGGTGCGGAGCACCCGGTCGCCGTGCCCGCAGACCCCGACGAGACCCGCGCCCTGTGCGTCCGGGTCCTGGACCTGCTCACCGAGGCCGAATCGCTCGACAGCCACATGGCGGCCACCAGCTCGCTCCATGCGCTGATCACGGCGGTGGGAAGCGGCCGGGGCAGGTCCGCGGATCCGGGGCGCGCCCGACGCGACATCGGCCGCCGTGCACTCCGACTGCTCGACGCCGCCGATGGCCCGGTGCGGATCGGCGCCATCGCCCAGGAACTGGCGGTGTCCCGTGACACCCTCATCACGGCCGTCCGCCGGATCACCGGCTCCCCGCCCACGGTGTACCTGACACGTCGCCGGATCAACCGGGCCAAGGCCCTGCTCACCGACACCGACCGGCCCGTCGCGCTCGTCGGACGGGACGTCGGATACCTCGACCCCGCCTACTTCACCAGGCTTTTCACCCGCCACGTGGGCGTCGCGCCCTCCGTCTTCCGCAGGCAGCAGAGGCGCTGACCACCGGGGGCGGCCTCCGCCTGCCAGGTCCATCTCCGTTGCAGAGCGCCCGCCGGTTGGTGCTGCTGGCCCATCCCTCCGCTGCCCGACATCGTCTCGGGCGTGACCAGCCACGGAACCCCGTCACCTCCGGCTGGCGCTACACGGCCAACCCGCTCCGTCGACCTCTACGGCCCCGGGAAGTCTCCCGCCCAGCTCGTCTTCCGCAGTGCGCCACTGTCCTACGGCCGGCACACGATCAAGGTCGAGTGCACCGGCGGGAAGGGGAAGTGGGCGAAGGGCGCCCATGCCGTCGTCGACGCGTTCCGCGTGATCGCCCCGATCACCGACAACACCTCACAACACATCGCCTACGACGGCACGTGGACGCACGCGGACGCGTCCGAGCCCTGGACCAGTGGCGACCTGAACCAGACCGAGTCGTTCAGCCGGGCGGTCGGCGACACCGTCTCCACCGCCTTCCGAGGCACTGGAATCCGACCCTTACGGACCGACAGGTCGGGACGGTGGCGGCGAACAAGGCGGTCCCGCTGTGGGGAAGTTACTGTCGTTCACCCCGGCTGTGGAGATCCGACGCGGCCGCAGGACCATGGTCGCCGGAATCACCATGGATACCACCGCCGAGGACAGCCTCACGCTCCCGCGGTTCCAGGCTCTGCTTCCGTCGTCAGGATCGCGGGGCCCATGGGCCGTCTTGCTCCGTCGGATCAGGCAGTTCGGGGTGGAACATCTCTCGGACGCAGCGCCGCAGTCCCGTCTCGTTGGATCCGCCGACGGCGACCATCCAAGGCAGGTCGTCCATGGCGTGGGCGCGCTAGCCGGTGGCGAGGTCGTCGACGGCGGCGCGCAGGTCGTCGGCGGCCCGTATGCCGTTGGCGCACATGCCGCTCACAACACCCGTTCCGATGCGAACGGACGAACTGCCGGTGTGGAGCAGGTGAATGGCCTCCCTGACATGATCCCCCTGCGGGAAGCTGTCCCAAGGGACTTCGTCGAGCAGGAATCCGTCCTTGACCTCGGGTCGTACAGCGGCCACCACCGTGCGCACATCGAACGGCCCGCCAACGAATGAGGACAGGTCTGCCCGGTCCGTCAACGTTCGGCACATCGCGAACATCGAATCAGTTCGCCACGAGCCGTTTCCCGGCCGGCCAGGTGGAGCATGGGTGACCCAGCGAAGCCGGCCCGGATTGATGAGCAGTAGCTACTGGGATCCGGCCCGGTCGAGAGAACCTGGCTATTAGGTTGGTACTCATGTTTGCTTTGTATCCGCGCGTACTCGCAGGGGACTATCCCGCCGTCTTCGCCTTCTACACGGCCGTACTGCCCGAGCTGGCGGGATATGCGCTCGCGCACGGTGACGCGGTGTCCGGGTACGCCAGTTGGGACGCGCCTGAGGGGGCGACCGCGTTCGCCGTGATCCAGCGGGATGCGTTTGTCGGCGAGGTTCCGTCGGCTCCTGATGAGGGCGGTGCGACCTTCGTGGTGCCTGTCGCGGACGCTGCGGCGATGGATGCGGCGGTCGCACTGTGCCAACGACATGGTGCGGTCCTGGTGGCACCGGCCCGGGATCTACCGGGTTGGGGACTGCGAGCGGCACACCTGCGCGACCCGGACGGGAATCTCCTGGAGATCCAGACGTACTGAGTGCCGGTCGGCGGCCCGCCGCCAACCGGTGGCTCTACAACCGGGGGTTTTACGACGGTGGTTCTGCAACCGGGTGCCGGACCTGCCCCGTGCATAAGGAACACGCCCGCCCCTCGCGGGTCCCACCGCTGATGTGGGGCCCGCGAGAGACGGGCCACGGAGTTCCGGCCCGGTCCGGTGGCCCCTCTCCGATCCGACGTGACGGGCCCCGGCCGGCAGGCTGTCGACGCTTCCGAGGTCACACCAGGCTCGCCTGCCGTCGCCGTCCGTCCGGGGACCGCAGCCTCCCGGCGGTGCTGTCGACTGGCTACGGGAAATCGGGATGCACGGGGCGCCAGGTCCCCCCGGCCCCCGGAATGCGGTCCGGGAGTGAGTCGCCTTGGATTCCGGGGCTGCGGTGCGAATGTGCCCCGGAAGGCCTGCGAAGCAGGCCGAGGCGTACGCCTGCCTCGGCGACCGTTGTTCGAACAGTGGTCGTCGTCGGCCCAGCCGCTCGGCCCGACCGGCGACCGCGTCACTCCGAGCCGTAGTACAGCCGGAAGAACTCCTCCATCGCCGCGTCGACACCGGCGCGGTCACCGGTGGCGAGCAGATCGAGCAGCAGACCGCGGACGGTGGCGAGTCCCAGCCTGGCGCGGTTCCGGGCCACCGCAGGGTCCGTACCCGCGGCTACCTCGGCGGCCATGAGCGGGTCCAGCCAGTCGTTCACGAACCCGTCGAGGACCAGCGCGGCCTCGGGGCGGCCCCGCAGCGCGTGCCCGCAGCGACTTCCTCGATGTCATGGCTCACCACGAGAGATTCACCGACCACTACCTGACCGGATGGAGCTACAGCGGCCCCGACCAGGGCATCGGATCGTGCGCCGTGGTCACAGCCACGCTGGGCGGCAAGAAGACCGACGTCACTATCGAGGTCGTCAAGGCCGACCCGCCGCTGTGCATCGTCGAGCGGAACGTCAGTGCGGGCGGCCGCCGACTGGCCCACGGCACCTACATCGTCGAACCGCTGCGGACCGGCGGAAGCCATGTGTCGTTCACGTACGCCTGGGCGCGGAAGTGACCCTGCACTTCCCGAAGAGTGGGTAGGTCAATGTGCCGGTGCCGGCACCGGCGACCAGAGTCCAACGGCCGTCCCGCCACGGAGATGCTGCTCGTACGTCAAGACCTTGCCGTGGATGACTTCCAGGCTCGCGGTCAGGTCATCGATCCTGGAGCGCACGTTGCGTTCGTGATCGCGTAGCAGCGCAAGGCGGTCCGGCTCATTACCGGGCCCGGACCGCACAAGTTCGGCAAACTTCTTGATCATGGCAATTGGCATATCCGAATCCCGGAGTCGGCCGCACAGCACGAGCCAGTCCACATCTGCCTGTTCATAGATCCGCTGCCCGCCGCTGGAACGCGGGATCTCGCGCAGGAACAGGCCCTCGCGTTCGAAGAACCGCAGTGCGTGCACGCTCATGCCGGTCATCTCGGCGACCTTCCCGATGGGCAGACCACCCATGTTCTTGCTCATCACGGCAACGTACCTTGACCTAGCGTGCGGTCTAGGTTCTAGCGTCATGATCATGATCACGAAGCAGCTCAGGATCGGCACCGGATTCGGTGCTCACAGCACGGCCGCCGATGTTCTTTCAGGGATCGATCTGACAGGCACGACTGCCCTGGTCACGGGTGGCTACTCGGGCCTCGGACTGGAGACCACCCGCGCTCTCGCCGGCGCAGGAGCGCACGTCATCGTCCCCGCCCGCCGCCCAGTCGTCGCCGAACGCGCCCTGCGTGACATCCCCGGGACGGAGGTGCACACACTCGATCTGGCAGATCTGGAAAGTGTCCGGGCCTTCTGCGAACGCTTCCTGGAAACTCGCCGTCCCCTCCGCATCCTCATCAACGGCGCCGGTGTGATGGCCTGTCCGGAAACACGTGTCGGTCCCGGTTGGGAGGCACACTTCGCGATCAACCACCTCGGCCACTTCGCGCTCGTCAATCGCCTCCGTCCGGCCTTGACCTCAGGAGGGGCCCGGGTGGTGTCCGTTGCCTCGTCTGGGCATTTCCTGTCCGGCATCCGCTGGGACGACATCCACTTCCGCACAGGCTATGACCGCTGGCTGGCCTATGCGCAGTCCAAGACCGCCAACGCCCTCTTCGCCCTGCACCTCGACAGCCTCGGTGCGGACCGGGGCCTGAGCGCCTTCGCGGTGCACCCCGGCAGCATCCTCACGCCGTTGCAGCGTCACATCCCTCGTCAGGAATGGCTCGCGCAAGGCTGGGTGACCCCGGACGGCGAACCGGCCGCCGGTTTCAAAACCCCGGAGCAGGGCGCGGCGACAGCCGTATGGGCGGCAACGTCTCCTCTGCTCGACGGCCACGGAGGTGCCTACTGCCAGGACTGCGACATCGCGGAACCGGCTGCCACCGACGACATGCTCATCGGCGGAGTCAAGCCATGGGCCACCGACCCCGACGCGGCATCCCGGCTCTGGGAACTCTCCGGCAGACTCACCGGGCTGAGCGCGCTCCGATGACCTCCCAGCGCTGAACGAAAGGCTGAGAGAACCTGCTGCCGCGGACGGGAACGAGCGAAAACGCGGCCTCTGCCGCGCAGCACCGGGGCTTCGTCCGGTTCCTCGGTCAGCGAGGCGAGGAGCCGGACGACCGGGCCGACGACGGAGCGGCCCCCAGTGGCGACCGCCGGTCGCCCGCGCGCGAAGACGCTCCAGCGGCGAGGCCCGCCATGCACATCGGAACGCGCACGGTCATGTACGGCCTCTATGGTGGGCCGGCTGTCCGCGCGCCGGAGGGCACCGCGCGCTGCGTTCGGATCCGTGCCCGTCCCGTCCGCGCCCTCTGCGCGTGTCCGGACCGGCCGGAGGCCGGGCTCACCCCGAAGAGAGGCGCACCGGTCGGTGGTTGAACCGTCGGCCGGACGGATACTTCCAGTGGGCGCCGAAGGCGTGACGGGGCAGTGGCCGGGGCGCCTTCCCCTCCCATGCCGATTCCCGCCCGTGCCGCCTGCCCCCTTTGGCCGACGACGGGATGACGGCCGGGCAGGAGGAATGTGTTCGTGTCACCAACTGTCTGCCGCCGCCGAATCTCGGACTGAAGCGGCGCATGGACACGTACGACGGGATCTTGGGCCGGTACAGCGGCAGGAGGCGCTGACCAGCCAGCACTCCGGGCGGAGCCCCGGCCGTCCCGGAGCCTGTGGACCGCCGTCAGGACCGCCCTGGCCGAGAAGTGGCTCAGAGGCGTTGTATCCAGCCGCGTCGGGCTGGGCTAGCGTCGCCCCCCAAACACCGATGGGGAGGTTCCGTGCGCGCTCTCGTCTATCTCGGTCCAGGCTCCGCCGAACTGCAGGACCGGCCCGCCGGTCAGCTCGTGAACGATGACGATGTCGTGGTGGAGGTTGTCGGCACGGGGGTCTGCGGAACGGACCGCAAGATCCTGCTGGGGCGATTCCCGGCCCGGCCGGGCGTGGTGCTCGGGCACGAGTCGGTGGGCGTGGTTCGGGAGACCGGGCCCCAGGTGCGTTCGGTCGTGGTGGGGGACCGGGTGGTGGTCAACCCCACGCTGTACTGCGGCTGGTGCGTCCCGTGCCGCCGGGGAGCGACCAACTTCTGCCGCCACAAGGCCGGAACCGAGGTCGGCGTCGACCGCGACGGCACGTACGCGGAATCCGTGACCCTGCCGGAACGTTTCGTCGAACGTGTTCCCGCCGGGCTGCCCTTCCGCAGCGCGGTCCTGATCGAACCGCTCGCCTGCGTACTGAGCAATGTCGGGGCCGCTTCCCTCACCTTCGACGACACCGTGGTGGTGCTCGGCGCGGGCCCGATCGGGATGCTGACCGCACTGGTCGCCGCCCGCCGGGCGCGCCGGGTCACCGTCGCCGAACCGGACGGCTACCGACTGGAGCTGGCCCGCGAACGGTTCGCGCACGTGGTGGACGTGGCTGGAACGGATCCGGCCGAAGCCGTGGTGAAGGCCTCGGGCGGCGAGCGCCCCTCCGTCGTCTTCGACACCACGGGAACCGGCCTGGACGCGGCGCTACGGTTGATCGACGACGGCGGCCGGGTGGTGGTGATGGGCTTCGACGACTCCTACGCCGTGCAGCTGCGCCCGCTCCAGCTCACCAACCGGGGCATCCGGCTGATCGGCGCCGGGGACTACCGGGCCGACATCTTCCCGGTCGCCGTGGACCTGGCCGTCGAACTCGGCGGCCCGCAACGGCCCGGCACCGGCACCGACACCGGGCCGGGCCTGGAGCGGCTGGTGACACACGAGTTCCCGCTCGAACGCTACGCGGAGGCCTTCACCGCGCTCGGCGGGCTCACCCGGGACGGCGGCGACGGGGGTGGCGGCACCGGACGGGCGGGTTACGACGCGCTCAAGGTCGTCATCCGCTCACACTCCGGCCCGGTCGGTGCCGATGGCTGGCCGGTGGACGCGTGAGCGCTCAGCGGCTCGGGTCGATCGAGTCCGGCGGGACCAAGTTCGTCTGCCTGGTCGGCTCCGCCCCCGACCGGATCGAGGCCGAGACCCGTTTCCCGACCGGCGAACCGGGCCCCACCCTGGCCCGCGCCATCGCCTTCTTCCAGGAGACGGCCGCCGCGACCGGACCGCTGGACGCGATCGGCATCGCCTCCTTCGGGCCCCTCGAACTGCGCCCGGGCCACGCGAAGTTCGGTCACCTCGCCGCCACTCCCAAACCCGGCTGGACCGGTGTGGACGTGGCCGGCCCGGTCGCCGCCGCGCTCGGTGTGCCGGTGGGCATCGACACCGACGTCAACGGCGCGGCCCTGGGCGAGGGGCGCTGGGGCGCGGCGCGCGGCCTGGACACCTACGTCTACCTGACCGTCGGCACCGGTATCGGCGGCGGCGCGGTGATCGGCGGAAAGGTGGTCAGCGGCCTGATACACACGGAGATGGGCCACCTCGCCGTGCCCCGGATCGCGGGTGACGCCTTCGCCGGCTCCTGCCCCTTCCACGAAGACTGCTGGGAGGGGCTGGCGGGCGGCGAGGCGATGAGTATCCGCTGGGGGAGTCCGGCCGAAGAACTGACCGGCGACACACTGCGCGAGGCGCTGCGGCTGGAGGCGGCCTATCTGGCCGCGGGGCTGCGCAACATCGTCTACACGGTCGCGCCCCAGCGGATCGTGATCGGCGGCGGCGTCACCGAACTCCCCGGGCTGTTCCCGCTGCTCCGTGCCGAACTGACCGCGACACTGGCCGGATATCCCGGGCTCCCCGAGCACGCGGCCGAGGACTTCGTGGTCCCGGCGCGGCTCGGCCGGCTCGCCGGCCCGGCAGGTGGACTGGTCCTGGCGGCCGGAGCCGCCGCCGCAGCACGGCCACGGCCGCAGACCCGGAGTGGGCCGTCGGAGGGACCGGATGCATGAGGACGGCCCCGGGCCGGGCAGGCTGGCCGGTGTGACGAGCCCCGACCGGGCCGGCCTCCTCGACCCGGCCACCCACACCTGGCTGACCCGGCACGCCCTGCCCGGGGCCCGGCTGCACGAGGTGGATCCGCTGCCCGGCGGGTTCACCAACGACATGGCCCTGCTCACGGCCCAGCCCGCCGATGCGCCGGGCCCGGAGCGCTACGTACTGCGCCGCTACCGGCCGAGCGACAGCCGAGTCCCGCGCAACACCTGTGCGGTGGAGGTCGCCGTCCTCGGCCGGGCGGCGGCCCGCACCGTCCCGGTGACCGCGGTGGTCGCCTCCGATCCGCACGGCCGGGCCACCGGCCGCCCCACCCTGCTCTACCGGTTCGTGGACGGGACCCCGCTCAGCCAGGTGCTCGCGGACGGACCGGTGAGCGGCGAAGCGCGGGGCCTGGGGCGGGCCGTCGGCGCGGTACTGGCACGGATCGGCCGGGTCAGACTGCCCCACCCGGGTGCCTTCGGCGATGCATCGCTGGTCCCGGCCCCGGAGGAAGCGGTGCCGCTGGGAGACCTGCCGGGCTTCGTCGACCGTTGTCTGGCCACCGCGGCCGCGGACGGTCCGCTGAGCGGCACGGACGCGGCCGCACTACGCGCGCTGGCCCGCCAGGGGCCCCGGGCACTGGCCGCCGTGTCCGGTGAACGAAGCCTGGTGCACTGCGACTTCAACCCGAAGAACGTCCTGGTCGAACGGCGCGCCGGGCAGTGGGCGGTGGCCGCCGTGCTCGACTGGGAGCTCGCCTTCAGCGGCTCCCCGCTCTTCGACGTCGGGAACATGCTGCGCTTCGCCCACGAGTACCCGCCCGCCTTCACCACGGGCTTCCTCCAGGGATTCCGGGGCGGGAACGGCCGACTGCCCGGGGACTGGCGACAGCTCAGCCGGACGCTGGACCTCTTCGCCCTCGCGGACATCCTCACCGCACCGCCCGACCCGGCCTACTTCGCCCGCGCTCGCACCGCCTTGCACAAAGCCGCTGCCCACCGGCTGACGCAAGCCGCTACTGACGCAAGCCGCTACTGAGGGAATCCGGTACTGGCGCAAGCCGGCATCAGTCGCAGCCGGGTCCGAGCACAGCCGGGTCCGACCACAGCCGGGTCCGACCACAGCCGGGTCCGACCATGGCCGAGCGCGCGCCACATCCGTACGTCCTACCTTTCCCAGCTTTCCCATGCGTCTCGTGCCCCGCTCCATTCCCGAAAGGCAACTGCTGTCCGCGCCGATCGCGCAGACCTTGGCGATAAGCGTCGTGTTAATGGCGGAGAGGTGACACGCGGCCTTCTTCTCAACGTCGGACACGTCGGTTAGTCTGCCTGGATCGAACCCGGAATACCCTTGATCAGGGGAGAATTCTGCAATGGAGAGCGGAAGTCCGAAAGATGCCGTGAAGACGCTCACGCCGACCGTTCGCTGCAACGGGACGCCGCCCACCCCCGCCCTGCGCGAAGGGCCGTACTACAAGCCCGACACCCCCTTGAGGACCAGCTTCCGGGGCGATGTCGACGGGGGCATCCCACTGCTGTTGCACGGCGCCGTCCGCACTCTTGACGGTAAGCCGATCGGCGGTACGCTGCTCGACTTCTGGCAGGTCGGGGACGCCGGAGTCTACGACGGCGACGGCTTCGGGCTGCGTGGCCACCAGTTCGCGGACGCCGAGGGGCAGTGGCGGCTGGAGACGGTGCTGCCCGCCGTGTACCCGGGACGGACGCGGCACGTCCATGTGAAGGTGCAGCCGCCCGGCGGGGCCGTATTGACCACGATGCTTTACTTTCCCGGCGAACGCCGAAACCACCTGGACAAGTATTTTCGGCCAGAATGCCTGATGGATGTGCGTGAGACGCCCGAAGGCTGGGATGCCGCGTTCACCTTCGTTCTGGACGTATGAATTCTGGTACCCGAATTCCGGAGGGAACCCGTAATTTCGCCGCCCGGAGATATCGGTATCCGTCGTCCGTGATTCCGCGGGACGGAAGTCGACAGGAGACACATGGCCGACCTCATGCGCGCCCAGCACGATTCGCAGAAAGATGTCCGGAGCGCCGCGCGGAGCGGTGACCGGAGCGACGTCCGCGGTGATGCCCTGAGCTACGCACAGAACCACCTGTACTACCCGGTCAGCGCATTCGAGATGGACCACGGCGAGGGCGTCCACCTGTACGACAACGACGGCAATGAGTACCTCGACTGCGCGTCCGGCACCTTCAACCTGAGCCTCGGATACGGCCACCCCGAAGTGGTCAAGGCCATGCGTGATCAAACCGAACGGCTGGTGCACACCACCTCGACCTTCCAGACCGCCCCCGTCAACGAACTGGTCCGGCGTCTGGTCGAGGTCACCCCGCCGAACCTGACCAAGGTGCACCTCAAGGTGTCGGGCGGCTCCACCGCCAACGAGGGCGCGGTCAAGATGGCGCAGGTCGCCACGGGCCGCCGCGACGTCATCACCCTGTTCCGCAGTCATCACGGCCAGACCATGATGACGACCACCATGTCGGGCGAGTCCTTTCGCAAGGCACCGTTCCCGCACCTCATGCCCGGTGTGCTCCAGGTCCCCGACCCCTACTGCCTGCGCTGCTTCTACCGCCAGGCCGGCCCCGACAGCTGCGGCATGCTCTGCGTCGAACGCATCCACGACTTCCTGGACCACGCCAGCTCCGGCAGTGTCGCCTGCGTGGTCGTCGAACCGGTCTCCGGCAGCGGCGGCAACATCGTGCCGCCCGACGGCTACCTGCCCGCCCTGCGCGCCCTGTGCGACGAACGTGGCATCGTCCTCGTCTTCGACGAGATCCAGACCGGTATCGGCCGGGTCGGCCGGATGTTCGCCGCCGAACACTACGGGGTCCGGCCCGACATCCTGACCACCGCCAAGGGCCTCGGAGGCTCCGGCGCCCAGGTCGCGGCGATCGTTGCCGACGAGCGGATGTCCGGGCTCAGCAACGACCACCACTCCTTCACCTACGGCGGTAACGTCCTCGCCGCTGCCGCCGCGGCAGTGACCCTCGACGTGATCGGGCGCCCCGGTTTCCTGGAGAACGTACGGGAGGTGGGCGCACACATCATGGACCGGCTCCGCGCACTGGCCGCCCTGCACCCCGCCGTCGTGGACGTGCGCGGCCTCGGCCTGATGATCGGGATGGAGATCGGCGACGACGAGGGCCGCCCGCACAGCGAGCGGGCCCAGGCCCTGGCCCGCCGCGGCATGGACCACGGCCTGATCCTGCGTACCTCCCGATACGGCCGAGGCAACGTGATCAAGATCCGCCCACCACTCATCCTCACCCGCGCCGAGGCCGATCTGCTCTGCGACCGGCTCGATGCCCTCTTCGCAGCGGAGGCCGCCGCATGACCCGACCCGAGCACGACAGCCCTCCGGAGGCCGCGGCCATGCGGAATTACGTGACCGGCCTCGCCGGTGCCGTCCGCGAGGCCGTACTGGCCGCTCAGCACTCGTCCGGCAGTCGCCTGGTCCGGGGCCATTCACCGGGCGGGGACGCGCAGTTCGGTCTCGACGAGGTCGCGGAGGCGGCCGTGTGGAAGTACGTCGTCGACCACGACCTGCCCGTAGCCGTCTACTCCGAGGACCGCGGCCTCCAGTACCACGGCGAGGACCCGGCACACCTGCTGGTCGTCGACCCCATCGACGGGACACGGCCCGCCGTCGCCGGCCTGGAGTCGGCGACCGTCTCGGTCGCCGTCGCCCGCATGGCACCGCGGCCCCGCATCGCCGACGTCGAGTACGCGCTGCTGATGGAACTGCGCACGGGCGCCTACCTCTACGGGGACCTGACGGTGCCCGGCATCACCGCGCACGGGTACGACCGTCCCGTCCCGGTGCTGACCCGCACCACCGATCTCGCGCGGATGTTCTGGTCGCTGGAGTTCAACGGCCACCCGGCCCAGCTGATGACCGAGGCCTACGGCCACCTCATCGACCGCTCGGCCAACACCGGCGGCGTCTTCGTCTTCAACAGCGCCACCTGGTCCATCTCCCGGCTGCTCACCGGCCAGCTCGACGCCTACGTGGACATCGGCAACCGGCTGCTGCGCGACGACCAGGCGCTGCTGCCCGAGTTCGAACGCGTCGGCAACGGCCGGGTCCTGCACCTGTTCCCGTACGACATCGCGGCGGCCGTCTTCCTCGCCGAGCGGGCCGGGGCGGTCATCACCGACGGCTACGGACAGCCGCTCGGCGAAACCGTTCTGACCGACCTGAGCATCACCAACCAGCGGTCCTGCGTGGCCGCGTCCACGCCCGAACTCCACCAGGCCCTGCTGTCGGCCGTGCGATGGAGGCAGTGATGCCCATGCCCTCCGTGAACACGCCGTCCACCGGACCGGCCGGCACCACCGCAGGGGACGACACCGAGTTCCGTACTCTGCTCGACCGGCTCTCGGACAAGGCCACCGCGGACTACTACAACCCGTTCACCACCTTCGACTGGCCTCCCACGATCCCCGCCGACGGGCTCTGGATGTCCCCCGAACTGCTCTCCGTCCACGGCACCGGGCTGATGGACGAACTCAGCCCCGCCCAGCTCCAGGCCCTGGGCCGGTGGGAGAGCGTCAACTTCTACAGCCTCAACGTGCACGGCATCCGTGAACTGCTCATCGAAGTCACCCGGCGCATCCACACGACCGGCTTCGAGCTGCCCTCCGAGTTCTTCCACCACTTCATAGGTGAGGAGAACGACCACATGTGGTTCTTCGCCACCTTCTGCCTCAAGTACGCCGACAAGATCTACCCCGACAGAACGGTCAAGCTGCCCGAGGCCCCGCGTGCACAGGACGTCGAGAACTTCCTGGTCTTCGCACGGATCCTGATCTTCGAGCAGATCGTGGACCACTACAACGTCCACCTGGCCGCAGACCAGCGTCTGCACCCGACCGTCCGGCACATCAACCGGCTCCACCACCAGGACGAGTCCCGCCACATCGCGTTCGGCTGCCGGCTGGTGCAACTGCTGTGGGAACGGCTTCTCGACCGGGGCCTGAACGAGGCGGACCGGCTCGACCTGCGCGACTACCTCGGCCGCTACCTCACCACCAGCATGGAGTCCTTCTACAGTCCGGCCGTCTACCGGGACGCCGGCCTCACGGACGGCTTCGCGCTGCGCCGACGGCTGCTCGCCCACCCCGCCCGGCAGGCCGCCCACGCCAAGGTCCTGCACAAGACCACCGACTTCCTGCACCGGATCGGGGTGTTCGATGCCCGTCACTGACCCCACGGCCCCGGGTGACACCGGGACCACCTGGTCGGTCAGGGACGGCCTGGCCACCTTCGACGAACCCGCAGTCCTGCTGAAGGCCGCACTCGACGAGGTGTTCACCCGTTGGGGCGCCGAGGCCGGAGCCCGGCAACAGAGCTACCCACCACTGCTGCGCGCCGACGACCTGCGCACCCTCGACTATTTCCGGAACTTCCCGCACCTGGGCAGCCCGGTCACCCGGATCCGTACCGACCGGCTGGCCGCGCTCGCCGCGGACCGGTCCGGAGCCACCGCACTGCCCGCGGCCGACCTGGCCGACGCCACCCACCTGCTGCCCTCCGCGGCCTGCTACGGCTGTTTCCTGCACCTCACCGGCACCAGCGCGGACGACCCGGTCCTGATCACCACCGTCGCGCAGTGCTTCCGCGGGGAGGACCACCACGAAGGGCTGCGCAGACTCTGGGGGTTCACCATGCGGGAGATCGTGTGCGTCGGTTCCGCCGAGGACGTACGCGCCCATCTCGACCGGCACCAGCAGCGGATCCTCGCCTTCGGCACGGCCCTCGGCCTCACCCTGGACCGGCGGCCCGCCACCGACCCGTTCTTCCAGAAGGACGGGGCCCGCACCGTCATGCAACTGCTCGCCCCGGTCAAGGACGAGTACCTGCACACCGACGGCACCGCCGTCGCCTCCACCAACAACCACCGCAACTTCTTCGGTGAACGCCGAACCATCCGCCACGCGGGCCGCCCGGCCTTCACCGGCTGCGTCGCCTTCGGCCTGGAACGCTGGGTGCATGCCCTCGGCGACCGCTTCGACGGGGACCTGGCCGCCGCACACCGCGCGGTACGGCAGGCTGGGGAGCGCTCGTGACCCGGCTGGCCGCCCTGCTGGGGCTCGAACTGCCGCTGCTGCAAGCCGGCATGGGCGCCGTCGCCGGCCCCGCTCTGTGCGCGGCAGTGTCCCGCGCCGGAGCGGGCGGCACCCTCGCCCTGTACAAGGAACCGCCCGCACGGGCCGCCCGTCTGGTCCGGGAGGCGGCGGCGGCCACCGACCGCCCGTTCGGGGTGAACGTGGTCCCCGAGGTCACCGGCCCGGCCCGCTGCCTGGACCAGCTGCGCGCCGTCCTGCCCGAACTGCCCAGGGGCGGCTTCGTCACCACTTTCGGGCTCCTCGGCAACGCCGATGCGGTACGGGCCGTGCAGGCCGCCGGACACCCGCTGGTGGTCCAGACCGGCACCCTCGCGGACGCCGAGGCCGCTCTCGGTCAGGGCGCGGCCGCTCTGGTCCTCCAAGGCACCGAAGCCGGTGGCCACCTGCTGGGCCAGGACCCCGTGGACCGCCTGCTGGTCACCGTCCGGGCCCGCCACCCCCGGGCGGTACTGGCCGTCGCGGGCGGGATCGCCACCGGGAAGGACCTCGCCGACGCCGTGGCCCGGGGCGCGGACGGCGCCATGGCCGGAACCCTCTTCGTACCCGCCGAAGAATCCACCGCGCACCCCGAGTTCAAGCGGCGAGTGATCGAAGCGGCGGCCGACGACACCCTCATCACCTCCCTCTTCGACATCGGCTGGCCGCACCGCCCGCACCGCGTCCTGCGCAACCCCCTCACCACCACCACGGACCGCGCGCCGGCCACCTTCATAGCCACTACGAGGGTGGACGGCCGAAACCACCCGGTCCCGCGCTACAGCGCGGCGGCACCGGGCGACGCCACCACCGGCCGCATCGAGGAGATGGCCATGTACTGCGGCCGGTCCTGCACCCGCGTCACCGCTCCGCACCCGGCCGCCGTCGTCGTCGCCCGGATCCGGCGGGAGTACGAGGCCGAGCGGCAGACCGCGAAAGGCGCCCCGAACGCCACCACCGCAGCACACACAAGCAGGTCCGAAGAGCCGCACCGGATCCAGGAGAGGTGACCATGGACGATGCGATCAAGCCGGTCGTCGACTGGCTGCGCGAACGCAACCCCACCGTCGAAGAGATCCCGGAGGACCTCGATCTGATCGAGAACCGGCTGATCGACTCGCTCGCCTTCATGGAGTTCATCCTGCTGCTGGAAGACGTGATCGGCCGGGAACTGCACCTCGACCAGATCGACGTGGACCAGTTCCGCACCCTCCGCTCCCTCACGGACCACTTCCTGAAGAGGTGAACCGCCCATGACGCAGGCCTCACCGCCCCCCGGACCCGGCCGGGTCACCTCCCTGCACCTCGCCGCGCACACCGGCGAGCCCACCTTCTGCGTCGCGCAGGCCCAAGCGGTGACCGGCCGCGGCCTCGCAGGTGACCGCAACTACTGGGCGGGTCCGGGCCCCCGGCCCCGGCGCCGGGGGACCGGACGGGCATCCGGAGTCTGCGACGTCACCCTCATCGAGACCGAGACCCTCGACGCCCTGGCCCACGAATACGGCATCACCCTCACCCCCGCCGAATGCCGCCGCAACCTGGTCTGCCGCGACATCAGACTGAACCCACTGGTGGACCAGGAGTTCCAGGTCGGCACCGTGATCCTGCGCGGTCTCGGACTCAGCGAACCCTGCGCCCGCCTCGAACAGTTGGTACGCTCCGGCCTGATCCGCGGCCTGCTGCACCGCGGCGGACTACGGGCGGAGGTGATCCGCGGCGGGACGATCAGGGTGGACGACCGGGTCCACCCGCTGCTGCACGAAGCGTGGCCACACCTGCCACCCGTCCCGGCAGACCATCCCTGAAGGGCCGGCACGGGTACGCCGTGCCGCACCCGGACTCCGCCCACGCCCACCGATCCGAGGCCCCGGGCACCCCAGCCCCGGCCGCCGCCACCGCGCTGCTCGCCATCCCGGCGGACGCCGGCCATCCCACCCCCCTCCCGACGCCGACCTGGTCGCCACCCACCTCTTCGTCTCCGCATCGCCCCCTGACCCGGAGGCGCGTTCGCCGACGGCAGGCGACCGACCGGCCACTTGTCGCACCGGCACGCCCGGTGAATCGTGAAGAAGCCCGCAGTCCGGCGCACACCTCGCCAGGAACGGGCCCCAAGCGTCCACGTCCGTGGCCCCGGACGGTTCGCCCGCGCACCGCGCGGGGAGCGGACCGACCGGCCCGCGGCCCTGCAGGCAGGAAGAAGCATGGCGATCGAAGGCGCCGCCTCCGGGCGGAAGAACAACAACACGGCACCGGACTTCGGCGCGGACACCCCGTCGGTCAAGGCCGTCGAACGCGCGGAGCGGGCTCGCGAGGAACTCGCCGGGACAGGAGCGGCCGTCTCCGTCCGCCTGCTGGAGTGGGGCTTCGCCCTCAGCCTCGACCAGCGGTCGGTCGACCGCCTGGCGCCTCCCGACGGCAGCGGGCCCGTCAGCGGATTCCCCGGCCTCGTTCAGGAAGTGCTCGCCGGAGTCCTGCCCACAGCGCTCGCCGAGACCGCCGGCGCGCGGCTGCCCGGCCGCGTCGAACAGATCCGGCCGACCGCCCGGGGCACTGGATGCGAGCTGCTCTCGCCATGGGCCGCACCCACCCTCCTCGCCCCCATGGCCCGCGACGCGCCGCCGAGCGAAACCGGCCTGTGGTTCAGCGTGTTCGAACCGCACACGGGCTGGGGATCCGACACGCAGTTCACAGCCCGCTACGCCTCCGAAACCCCGGCCCTGGCCGTCTTCCACGAGGACCTGTACTGCGTCTACCAGGGCCGGGGCGACAATCCCGCCCTCTGGTGGACCGCGCACCGCGCGGACGGAAGCTGGTCCGAGGACCGGCCCTTCCCCGCCCACCACACCCTGGGCAGCCCGGCTCTGGCCGTGTTCCAGGACCGGCTGTACTGCGCACACCGGGGCGGCTCGGGTGACTGGGGAATGGCGCTGACCTCGTACGACGGCGACGGCTGGAGCCCGGACCGGCCGGTCCCCGACGCCGGGAGCGTCTACGGCCCGGCGCTCGCCGTTTTCCACGACGCCCTCCATCTCGCCTACGCCGACGCCGCCCAGCGCATCATGGTCACCACCAGCCGGGACGGCCGCACCTGGGACACCCCCGAACCGGTCCCCGGCTGCGCCACCACGAGGTCCCCGGCGCTCGCCGTGTACGACGGTGCCCTGCACATGCTGCACAGCAACCCCAAGGACGGGGCGATCCACTGGACCCGGCTGCGTGACACCACCTGGACCTCCGAGGGCGCACTGCCCGGGCACCGCACCCGGAGCAACATCGGCCTCGCCGTCTTCGACGGCAAGCTGATGTGCGTCCACCGCGACCCCGCCCGCCAGCAGCTGTGGTGGTCCGCCTTCGACGGCACCGGGTGGAGCACGGACACCGAAATACCCGGCCACAGCAGCAAATACGGTGCAGCACTGGCCGTGTACCGGGACCGGACCGGCACCCGCGACCAACTCCTGTCCATCCACCGGGGCCACGCCCAGCGCTTCGTCACCGCGACCGGGGAGGTGCTGATCGACGAGGACCCGGCCGGGCTGCACGAACTCGACGATCCGAGCTCCGTCGCCGACTGAGACCGGCTCCGCGCGGACCCGCAGTCATGCACGGCACACCACACCACCGAGGCGTGCACGGGCGACGCCGTTGCACTGCGCTGCGGCAGCGAGCACCGCGCGGGAGGCCCCGGGACATCGAGTCCGGGGCCTCGCGAGGCCCGGCTCACCGGCCGGTCCCGGACGTCTTCCTGGCCTTCCGATCCGTGGCCCTACAGTGTCCGGGGCTAGGGAAGGGGTGTGGCCTCGTCGGGGATTCGCTGCGCGGCGTACCGGCCCAAGGCGTGGAGCATGGCCTTTTGCCGGGTCGCGGGCAGGAGACGTTCGAGGGGTGACCAGGCCCGGTCGATCGTCCTGCGGGACTCGGCAAGGACGGCATGGGAGGTTTCGCAGCCGGTGAGAAGGCCGACAGCCGCACCCGCGGCGGCCTGGGCCGCGGGCGCGGCCGAACTCCTCCCGGAGCCCGAGATACCGCACAAGACGTCCTCGAACCTCTTCCTGGCGGACGGCACCGTCGTCGGGCGGACGCTGACCCGGTTCGGCGACCGCTGACGGCTTCACCGCAAGCCTGACGGTCTACGTGCCCACCACACGTCCGCGCGACGTCCCGGAGCACCACCTTCGGCACTACGCCGTCGAGTTCAGGAACTGGATCACCGCCGCCACGACGGCCCGTGCCTGAGGCCTTCGGCCGGATGCAGACCGATCCGCCTCGCTCCTGTCCCCGGCAACCCCGGTGGCCCTGCCGAGCAGACGACCGATCCTGCGTCGGGCATCCAACTGCCGTTCATCCAGGGCTCATTGACTGTAGTCGTCCGCCGCTGCTGTAATCCACTCGCCCCCGAAAATCGACGTTCCGCAATGCAGAACAAAGAGAGGGTGGAATCGGATGAAGCTGGGCAGGGTCTCGGCGGTCGTGGCAATCGCGGCCGCGACACTCATCGGGAGTGCGGCGTCTCCCGCAATGGCCGCGACCTGGACACGAACGGCCGACTATCAGCGGTGGACAGGGCTCAATGCGCTTGAGCGCGGGCAGGGTGTGGCGACGGACGGTACGCATTTCTACTATGCCGGGCCCGGCGGGATGGTGAAGGCCACCGTCGCCAACGACTCGGAGGTCGCATCATCGGTGGCCCCGATTCCCTGGGGGCTGAGCGGGACGTACGGCAGCGATCACATCGGGGACGTGGAGTACTACGGCGGCTATGTGATCGCGCCGATCGAGGATGGCGATGGCTACCAGCATCCGCTGCTGGCGCTGTACAACGCGAGTGACCTGAGCTACACGGGTCGCTATGTGCAACTGCCCCTGGCACAGATGCCGGGCGGTGTGCCGTGGGTCGCGGTGGACGCTGCCGCAGGACTGGTCTACACCTCGCCCTGGGATCAGGATGCCGCGAAGGGCACGAACAAACTGGTCGCCTACAGCCTGAATGACCTGCTGAGCCTTCCGGCCGGTTCGACGCTTCCTGTGGTGAGGACCGTGACACTGTCGCAGCCCCTGAGCAGGATCCAGGGCGCCGCGATGTGGCAGGGCAAGCTCTATGCCTCGGTGGACGACTCGGCGAAGTCGGTCTACTCGATCGATGTCAGCACCGGTCAGGTTGCCTACGAGTTCCATCAGGACGTCGAGTCCGGAGACGAGGTTCAGGGGATCGCCGCCTGGGACTTCGGTCCGTCGGGCGGTCAGCTGCACATCGTCAATGTGGGATCGGGCTGGAAGTCGATCTTCCTCTATCTGCAGCACTACACCATGACCGGCTGAATCGGCACAGCATCGGGCATTCATCGACGAGCGAGATCGAGCAGGACGGCGTCCTGTATCCGGCATCCGCGGACGAGTCGGCCGTCCTGCCGGCCACCAGGCCGGCCGGCTCGGTGCTGTGTCGGTCCTGGAGCCGCTGTGAGGCACCACGTGCTGGACGAGCCGTTCGTTGTCACGGGCACATGGTGGCGAGCGTGCATCATCCAGGGCGGCGCCCTCTCGACGACACAGCAGTCAGGCAGAGCGGTGAAGCCGGAGGCGTCCTTGGGGCGGCTCCGGCTCGCTCGCGAGGTCAAGGTGTCGTTCGGCCCAGGTCACGGGCTTGCCCGCGTACGCCGAGTGGGCCGGGACCGGTGCTGTGTGGCGGACCTCGCTGCCCATGCCTGCATCCATGATTCGGTCACGGAGCAGTTGCATGACCGGCCGGACAAGTCCTGGACGAGCAGTGGTCTGCTGCCGGAACTGGACGGGGCCGAACGTGCTGATGGCTGTCGTCGGGGTTGGGGCTTGCCGAGGCCGGCGCCGCCGGCGGCCGGCAGGTGTGCTCACCCGTGGACCGTGGGCTTTTGTGCCTGCGCGCAGGGAGCAGGTCACGCACTCCGATCGTTCCCGCTGAACAACCTGTCCAGATGCAAATCGATCGCGACGAGCGCGTCCTGCGGCCGGATCACGCCCAGTTCGATCAGGGGGGTGAAGCCGGTGAGGGCGAGCAGCAGGTTGGTCTCGGTCGCCGGGTCGCGGTCGGAGCCGATGTGTCCGTCCGCGATCGCATGGCGGACCAACTGCTCGGCCAGGGCCCGTCCTTGGGCGAGGCCGCGGCGCGCCTGCTCGTGGACGGCCTCGTCGTGCAGCGCCTCCAGGACGTAGGCGGCACTCATCCGGCTGGTCGCGCGGGCGTCGGCATGCAGGGGGAGCATTTCCGCGAGCGTCAGTCGCAGCACGTCGCGAGGGTGCGGACGGTCGCCGAGCTTCTTGAGTCCCCGCTCGACGCGCAGCGACGTCTGCTCGGACGCGAAGTCCATGGCGAAGGAGAGCATGGCGGCCCGGGAAGCGAAATAGTGCTGCAGCTGCCCGAGGGAGATGCCCGCCTCCTGCGCCACCACACGCATCGTCAGGTGCGCGACGCCGCGCTGCTCCACCACCCGCCACAGCGCGCGGGCGATCGCCTCGCGGCGTCCGCGGTGATCCACCTGTTTCGGCATCGCCGGACCTTCCCTCGTGTTCTGCCGTGCCCCGAAATCTTTCCAATACGGTTGACATAATACATGTGACCTATAACCCTGATGTCATGCCTGGACAACTGCCTGAAGAGCCAAGGGTGCGTACCACGGAAGGTGTCGTGCGGGGGTGCCGACGGCAGGGACACGTGGTGTTCCGCGGAATTCCCTACGCCCGGCCCCCGGTGGGAGCGTTCCGCTTCGCCGCGCCGGCCCCGCCGCAGCGCTGGGAGGGTACGAGGCACGCGGCGGAGTTCGGCGCCGTGGTGCCGCTGTCGCTGCCGGTCGACACGGGTCCGCCGCAGGGCACGGACTGGCTGACGCTGAACGTCGGCACTCCGGATCCCGGCGCGGCAGGACTGCCGGTGCTGGTGTGGATTCCCGTGGGCGGCTACATCTCGGCGTTGTCGAGCGACCCGATGTACGACCCGGCAGCGCTGGCCGGGGCGGGACTCGTCGTGGTGACCATCAACTGACGCGTGGGCGCGGAGGGGTTCGCGTTCCTCGACGACGCGCCGCCCAACCGCGGATTCCTCGACCAGATCGCGGCGCTGGAGTGGGTGCAGCGGAACATCGCCGCCTTCGGGGGCGACCCCGACCAGGTCACCGTTGGCGGACAGTCTGCCGGGGCAGGTTCGGTCGCCGCCCTCCTCGCGATGGAGTCGGCGCGCGGCCTGTTCCGCCGGGCGATCGCCCACTCGGTGCCGGGGCTGTACAACACCCCCGCGCTGGCCCGGCAGGTCACCGCCGCGTTCGCGGACCGGCTCGGTGCTGCGGCCCCCACCGCCGCGTCCCTGCGCGACATCGGTCCGTGGCACCTGGCCGCAGAGCTGACCTCCTTCAACGCCGGCCTCCACGCACACCGGGAGAGCTGGGGACGGCTCACGGAGACCGGCACCGCCCTGTGCCCCGTCGTCGACGGAGAGGTCCTCCCCGAAACGCCCTGGCCCGCGCTGGCCGGCGCGCGCGCGAGCGGCACCGAACTGCTCGTCGGCCATACCCGAGACGAATTCCGGCTGTTCAGCGTCATGAGCGGACGACAGGGCACCTTCACCGAGCAGGATGCCTGCGCCGCCCTGGAACTGCTCGCCCCGCAGCCGGGCGGCGCAGAGGCGTACCGTGCAGCGTTTCCGCAGGCCGGCCCGGAGGAGCTGGTGGAGGCGGTGTACTCCGACGCCCTTTTCCGTATGCCGTCACAGAAGCTGGCCGAAGCGAACGCCGCAGCCGGCGGCACCTCGTACCTGTTCGAACTGCGCTGGACCGCGCCGGCACTCGGCGGTGCCCTGGGCGCCTGCCACAGCCTCGACGTCCCACTGGCGTTCGGCACACTGGACAGCCCCATCGGCGCACAACTCATCGGCGGCGAGCCCACCCCCGAGGCTGTTGCGCTCTCCCACGAAATCAAGGAGGCATGGATCCGCTTCGTCACCACTGGCGACGCGGGCTGGGCCGCCTACCGACCCGACCAGCAGCTCACCCGCGTCCTGGATGCGGAGTCGGAGACTCTGCCCTACCCCGAACAGGCCTCCCGCCGGATCTGGGAAGGCTGCTGCCCCGCCCCCTTCGATCTCTCGTAGGGGTGTGGGCTGGGCATGCTTGATCGCTTCGGAGGCGCACGGCAGCCTTCCTGCTGAGCCCGTCGACGAAGCCGCGGCGGCAGACACCCATTGTGCTCAGTGGTTCCCTGAGTTCCTCTGCGGGACGGCGGGGCAGGGAACTGCTGTCGTCGGCGGCCGTCCGAAACTCATGTCCGTCGGGCATGCGATAGCTTGCCCGCCATGACTGAACTGGGATCTGTCGCCTGGCCACCCGCGCCGATCAAGACCGAGCGGCTGGTGCTCCGCGAGCCCGAGGCCAGGGACCGTGCGGCGGCCATCGAACTGCTGGCCTCACCAGAGGTGGGTACCTACCTCGGTGGCCCCCAGCCGCGTGACGAGCTTGAGCGCGCCATGCCCGGCGCACCCAGCCGGCGCCCGGGCCGCTTCATAGTCGATCTCGACGGAGCGATGATCGGCCAGATCACGCTCTACAGAGAGACAGGGCACCTTCGTCAGGCTGCCGGGAGGGCCGAGCTCGGCTACCTGTTCCTGCCCGAGGCATGGGGATGCGGGTACGCCGCCGAGGCGTGCGGCGCGGCACTCGACTGGTTCGCCGACGCGTTTCCCGGCGAGCAGGTGGTACTCGCCACCCAGACCGCCAACGTCCGCTCGATGCGCCTCGCGGCGAAGCTGGGATTCACCGAGGTGGAGCGGTACGAGGCCTACGGCGCCGAGCAGTGGTTCGGCATGTGGTCCCCGGCCACGCCGTCCGATCGAGCTCGTGCGGCCCGGTGAGTTCGCTGCAGGCGGACGTGCAGGCGGCCTTGCCGCCCCACTCGACGCCTCGTGAGGTCCAGAGCTCCCACCGCCGACGGACCCGGAGGCCGGCGACATCCCAGCCCCCTGGACGGGGACCGGCGCAGCGTCAGAAGACCGTCTCGTCGTCAGTCGTCGAGCCGCAATCATTGTGCTTACGGTCAAGGCCGAACACACCGTCCGAACGTAGCCCGAGCGCCGGGCGAGGACACCGAGGCCGTGACCGCGGAACGGCCCGAGGCCTGCTCACCGCCGTCCCGTCGAGCATGGCCGGATCCGTCAGCGGCCTGTTTCCCCGGCCCGCCCTGTGCGGGAGGCTGTGGCGACCACAGTCGGCGGCCCGGCCGGGCAGAACGGAGCATGTGATGGCCAAGGTACGGGAAAACGACGCGGGGAAGCCCGCTCAGCGCACGATGACTCCGTTCGACGACATCTACGATCAGACCGATCCCCGCGCCTTCTACACGGAACTCGGCACGTTCGGCTACAGGACACCGCATCACGCCCAGCGCATCTTCCGCCGCCTGGCAGCACTCCGGCTGCGGGCTCCGGGGGATGCGGTGCTGGACCTGTGCTGTTCGTACGGCATCAACGCAGCCCTGCTCAACCACGACCTGACCCTGGACGACCTGTACGCCCACTACACATCGCCGCGGGCGGCGGCCATGACCACGGAGGAACTGGCCGAGCACGACAGGTCGTTCTTCCGTGCCCGCCGCAGACGGGACGCCGTCCCGGTGATCGGCCTGGACATCGCGCCGAACGCCATCGCCTACGCGCGAGCGGTCGGCCTGCTCGACGACGGATACGCCGAGAATCTGGAGACCGCCCCGCCGACCCGCGACCTGCTGGACGCAGCCCGGAGCATCCGGCTCATCACCATCACGGGTGGTGCCAGCTTCCTGTCCCGAGCCACATTCCAGCCACTCCTGGACAGTGCCCGCACACTGCCGTGGGTCGCCGCCTTTGTCCTGCGTACCGGCTCCTACGAGCCCATCGCCGAGCACTTGGCCGGTCATGGCCTGACCACCGAGACGTACACCGGGCACACCTTCGTCCAACGCCGCTTCACCGGCGCTGCCGAGCAGCAGTACGCCATCGACGCGGTGACCGCCCAGGGGCAGGACCCGGAGGGCAAGGAATCGGCGGGCCATTTCCACACCACGCTCCATCTCGCGCGTCCTGCGGCCGACGCCAACACGCCCTCGCTCGACGAACTCGTCGCCCGGTGAATGCCCCGCTCGTGCGCTGCCCTGCTCTCACCAGCGGGTTCCTGGTCGGTCGAGGTCGGCGTCGGGTCATGTGCCGAGCTTGATCACCACAAGCGCCTCGGCCCCACCCCGGACCACAATGAGCCGAACGCAGAAGCAGTCACAAAGCCCCCGACCGCGAGCCACGCCGACGGCGCCGTGCCACCTACAACCTCTACGGGGAGTACGACACCTGTTCGCCGCCATATCCCAGGCCGTTGCCGCGGAGCGCGGCGCGAATCTCATCTCCCTGGCGATCGGCGACGTGCTCGACACGTGGGTCGGAAACTCCGAGCACAATACTCATGGTGTTTTCGAGACCGCCCGCCGGAAGGCGCCGTGCGTCGTCTTCCTCGACGAACTGGACGCCCTCGGCGCCAAACGCAGCCGAACCCAGCGCAATGGCAGGTGTAACACCGTCATCCAGCTCCTGATCGAACTGGACGGAATCGAGGACGCCGACGACGGAGTAGGGCTGACCGCACTTCACCACCGCCAGATCGAAGATCTTCAGGACGCCCTGTCCGCTCTCCTCGCCGCGGCAACACCACGCGCACAGGGACAGCGAGGTTTTCTCAGTGACCGCGACGTTCAATTCGCTCGCCAGTCGGCACGTCCGGCTCTACTCTCGCGAGGATCCGGGAGCAGCGAAAGGACAAGCATGGCCAGTCACGGCACAGTCGAAGCCATCAACGGACTGACCGCACGGTGGGCCGCGACTCTGCCCCAGAAGGGCACGGTTCTCGCCGCAGCCGGGGTGTGGCCGTTGCTCGGCCTCCTCGCCGACGGAGCCGCAGGTCCCGCCCGGCAGGAACTCTCGGATGTACTCGGCATCCCGGCGGACGGCGCCGCAACGGCAGCCCGAGACCTGCTCTCCACGCTCGGAGCGACGCGTGGCCTGAGCACGGCCCTGGGACTGTGGACCCGTGGCACCCTGCCCGTCGAACCGGCCTGGCTGGACCAACTGCCCGCCGACGTGCACGGGCAGCTCACCGGCGACCCCAACAACGACCAGTTGCACCTTGACGCCTGGGCGGCCAAGTGCACGGACGGGCAGATCGACGCGATGCCGGTCACGGTGAACGATGGGACTCTGCTGGTGCTGGCCAGCGCCCTGACCCTCCGCACCGACTGGATCCGGCCCTTCACCTCAGGCGGTATGGAAGCCGAGGCAGGGCCCTGGCGGAACAGGGACCTGGCCGGCCTGCACCGAACCACCAGTCTCCTGAATCGAGTCGGCATCGCGGACACGGCAACCGGCCCCCTCACCGAACTCCAAGTCATCGGCACCCACGGCATCGACGTCCACCTGTACCTCGGAACACCTGAGGCGACGGCAGGCCAGGTACTGACTGCCGCCGTGGGCACACTCCACAACCGCCGGGCCATGGTCCCAGGCGATCACATCCCCTACGGCACCCCGGGCCCCGGGCTGTCCGTGACTCGCGTCCCCAGTGTCGACGGCGAACCCACGCTCCACGTATCCACCGTGCCGTTCACCATCACAGCCCAGCACGACCTGCTCGACCACCCCGACCTGTTCGGCCTGCGCACGGCGACGGACGCCTCAAGAGGCCACTTTCCCGGCATCAGCGCCAGGCCACTTGCCGTCCAGGCCGCCGCACAGGCGATGACGGCGACGTTCGGCGCACACGGCTTTCGCTCCGCGGCCGTCGCTGCCTTTGGCGCGGTGGCCGGTGGCGTCCCGCGCTACCCCTTCCGGGCCCGCGAGATCAGCGCCTGCTTCGACCGACCGTTCGGGTTCCTTGCCCTGCACCGCACCTCCAGAATCGTCCTCAACGCGGGCTGGGTCACCGACCCCGACACCTTCGAGGAAGCCTCCTGGGACTGGTGAGCGCCCCATCAGAGGCAGGGCCGCGAGGAGCTCGGCCAGGCACTGAGAATTTGCAGCAAAGATCATTTCGAATGGACGTTGAGGACGAGGGCGGCGCGGGCGATCTCGCCGATCCGGCTCGGGCTGAGCGTGATGTGCCTGAGTGCACGCCAGCGTTCCTTCAGTTCGGCGGCGGTCCGCTCGCCAAGTGCACGCAGGTCTCTGATCAGCATGTTCTCGGTGCGGGTATCGGCGTGAAGTGCCCGTTCGGATTTGCCCTTTGGGCGGCGGCCGGGATGCGGATGCCGATGCTCGCACCGAGGTAGCCCTTGTCTGCCGGGGTGGGCAGGCCCTCGGCCGCCGCCTTGTAGAGCGCCGGCAAGGCATGGATGCGGGCAGCAGTGATGTCCGGGGTGGAGCCGGGCTCGACATGGGAGATCCACAGCGGAGTGCCGTCCGGGGCGGCCAGGAATTGGATGTTGCCGCCGAACGCCTTGTGCTTCTGGCCGAACCACAGGTCGTTGCCGTTCTCGCAAACGCCTGCCAGGCGGTCCGATGCGATCAGCGTGCCGTCCAAGAAGGCGTGCGTCATGCCATCGCGCTGGCATCGCTCAAGGACTTCGTGCAGGTCGGGGGCCTGGTCGGCGAGGACATCGATGCCCTCGTGCAGGTAGCGATAGCCGGTGGCCTGGGAGACGCCGGCGTCGCGGGCCAGGCAGTGCACGCAGCCGCGTTCGCGGAACCAGCGGAGCACCAGGACCGCTTGGCGGAACGGTCCAAGTGCCCGGGGGCCTTTCGGAGTCCCGATCTGTCGCCGGTGGGCGACCAGCAGTCGCGAAAGGAATTCCACCGCGTGGCGCGGGACTTCGAGCGTGGCAACATAAGTGACCAACGTGAAGCCTCTGGTTCAGCGGACGATCTTGCGAGAGAGACCTGTCCTACCAGGGGCTTCATGCCTGTCCGCAGTCAGGGCCAGCGCGTCTGGTCTGCACCGGTCCGGCGGTTCAGACCAGTTCGCGAAGATCATTTCGCTGAGAGAACCTCAGTGACCCGGGGCATTCGGACAGTTCCGTACCCGACTTCGCCACTATCGGTCTATCCCAACGACGCGTTCGAAGTACATCGGGCATTCATCGCTCGCCGACGGGCCCTGCGACCTGCGGAGGGGTACCGGACGCCCACCGCCGAGGATTGGGACCAGTTCCTGGGGGCACTTCGAGAGATCCGCCACGAGGTTTCTGCGGTCCTCCAGTGCCGACGGCCTTTCGAGGGCAGACGCCGGTGCGGGCAGCGATCGGCTGATCGAGGGGAGTTCAAGCGTAGGCGTCCTCGACAGCGACTCGTCGCACTGTACGCAGCGTCGACCGGAGGCTGTCCAGATCGGTTGAGCCCAGGGCGAGACGGATCGCCTGCGGTGTGTGGACCGAGATGGTGAATGGCTCGGCCGTGGATACCGAGATGTGCTGACGGGCGAGGGTGGCGGTCAGACGATCGGCGCGTGCGTCGTCGGACAGCGGCAGCCAGGTGAAGTAGGACGAGGGATGGCTGATGAGTGGGAGCCCCGCCAGCTCTTGTCCGGCGAGTGTTTGGCGTGCCTTGGCGTCGTCTCGTTTCTGCGCCTCCAAGTGGTCCACTGTGCCGTCGTCGAGCCAGCGGCAGGCGATCGCGGTGGTGAGGGCCGGGGTGTTCCAGGTGGTCGCCCGAGTCGCGCGTTCGAGCGACGGCACCACAGCGGGCGGGGCGACGACGAAGCCGACCCGCAGGCCGGTGGCGACGCTCTTGGACAGTCCCGAGACGTAGACGGTGATGTCCGGCGCGGTTGCGGCCAGAGGCGGTGGTGGGTTCTCGACCAGGTAGGCGTAGGAGGCGTCTTCGATGAGGAGCGGGCCGTGCTGTCGAGCGATCTTGATCAGGCGGGTCCGATCGGCTGCCGGCATGACCCAGCCCAGAGGGTTGTGCAAGGTGGGCATCGTGTAGATCGCACGCACAGGGCGGGTCGCGCACAGCTCTTCGAGGGCATCGAGATCCGGTCCGTCGGCGGTTGCGGGTATGGGCTCCAGGTCGAGATGGAAGGCGTGCGCGAGCACCTTGAAACCCGGGTAGGTGAGTGCGTCTACCGCGACGACGTCGCCGGCGTTGAGCGCGGCCATGACAGTGATGGCCAGGCCGTGCTGTGCACCGTTGGTGATGAGGATCCGGTCCGCGTCGGTGGTGATTCCCCGACGTTTCAGGTGCCGTGCGATCGAGGCTCTGTCCTGGGGGCGCCCTCGATGGGGTTGGTAGCGCAGCAGCGAGTCGAGATCGCCGGAGGTGGCCACCTCGCGCAGGGCCTGCCGGAGGAGATCGGCCTGTCCGGGCAGCGACGGATAGTTGAAGTTGAGGTCGACCGCGTCGGTGGCGACTGTCTGTTGGTCGATGCCGTGGCCGGCGGGAACCGCGATATCACGCACGAACGTGCCGCGGCCCTGCTCCCGGCTCACCAGACCCATCGCTTCCAGCTCGGCGTACACCCGGGTCGCGGTCACCACGGCGATGCCCTCACGGGCGGCGAGCCCGCGGTGTGTCGGCAGCCGTGTACCAGCGGCGAGCCGTCCGGTCCGAATGTCGGCGGCGAACGCGTCGACCAGTGTTTTGTACCGCGAGGCTGGCATGCACCGGATTGTACGCATGACAATTCTTTGACTGTCCTGTTCGAGGCTCCTTACCGTCAAGACCCACCCCACTCACCCGGAAGGACAGCCGCCGTGCACATCGCCATCCTCACCTTCGAGGGCTACAACGAGCTCGACTCCCTGATCGCGCTCGGTGTGCTCAACCGCATCAAGACCGACGACTGGCGCGTCACCATCGCCACTCCCAGCCCCAAGGTGACGTCGATGAACGGGGTGGTCATCGAGCAGATGTCCACTCTTGAGGAGGCGTGCGCCGCTGACGCCGTGATCGTCGGCAGTGGCATCGCCACCCGCGAGGTCGTCGAAGACCCGGCGATCATGAACATCCTGCGCAACCTGGACCCCTCGCGCCAGCTCATCGCGGCACAGTGCTCCGGCGCGCTAGTGCTGGCCAGGCTCGGTCTGCTCAACGACATCCCAGCCTGCACCGACCTGATCACCAAGCCCTGGGTCGTTGCCGCCGGCGTCGAGGTACTCAACCAGCCCTTCTACGCCAAGGACAACATCGCCACCGCCGGCGGCTGCCTGGCCTCGCACTACCTCGCCGCCTGGATCATCGCCCGCCTTGACGGCAAGGAGGCCGCCGACGGTGCACTGCACTATGTCGCGCCGGTCGGCGAGAAGGAGGAATACATCGAGCGCGCCTGGCGCAACATCACCCCCTACCTGCCCGCTTCCGCACTGGCGCTCGTCTGAACACCAGTCGCAAGCGGCGACCGGCCGGAAAGCTTCCTCGGCAGCCTGGCCGGTCGTTCGCGGCCCCGACACCTACCGGACCCTTGGACAGGGAGGTCTCGAAGCGATGAACGACGCGGGGAAGGACGTGGCGTACGGCAGTGCACAACCGGCGCCGAGCGACCACCGACCGGACATGAATCAGGAATGCGCCGCCGCAACCGGAGTTGTTGCTGACGACCATGGCGAACCGACGGTCCTGCGCCCCGGCCCACAGCGCGGCCTTGCCCAGCCGGGAATGACCGGTCACGGCCACCTTGGTGTGGTCCACCTCGGGGACGCGTCTCCAAGTGGTCCAGGGCACGGGAGAGGCCCGGCCCAGGCGCCCAGGGCGCCCAACGAATGGGACGCGGCCCGTCCGTCGCCCTGCTCGCCGCCGTCCCCGGCCGGGAACAGCCGGTGGATGCCGTTGCCGAACCCGGCGTCGTGATCCGGGGCGAGGTCGCCGCAGTAGACGGTGGCCAGCCCGTACCCCCGGGCGCTCACGGTCCGCACCGGCCATCGGGTCCGCTCCGCACCCCGGCCCGCCGCCGCCCGGTGGTTGGGGATGTACAGCAACAGTGTCATCCGGTGCCGGCCGGTGGCCGTCTGGAATGCGCAGACGACTTCGCTGCGGGTGGCGGCGCCGTCCAGGGCCCGGACATCGGTCGCCATCTCGGCGTACTCGACGTCCGGGAGCAGGCTGGGCGTCCGTCCGTACATGTGCTCCGCGAAGAGTCCGAGAAGCTCGGGGCGTCGGGTGCGCCACCAGTCGGCCGTCCGGGTGGCCGGGGCGCCGTTGCCCCGGACCACAGGATCGGGCAACTCGTACGACGGGACGTACGACGGGTCGTGCAACGGCGTTCATGGATGCGGAGTCGTCCCCGGCGGCCTCAGGGCGGTTAAATGCTCAGGTGGTGAACTGGGCACTGATGTACGACTGCTACGGGGACGTCGATCGCGTTCCCGAGCTCCTGGCGCGGGCAGAGCGCGAGGACGGAGCAGAGGTGTGGGATGAGCTGGGTTACCGGTTGATCCTTGAGTACGACCTGGTGTTCCCCGCCAGCTTTGCCGCACTGCCGTGTCTGGTGCATCTGGCATCGCGGAGCGCGCGGGCGCGCGTGCTGGCTGGGGCGATCGTCCGGTGCGCGGCAGGGGGCCATGGCTGCGACGATCTGCTGGCGGGCTGTGCCGATGTGCTCGCGGAGTTTCGTTCGCTGCTGGATCGGCACCTGCGGTCACGGCCGGACGACTACCTCGCGTCCTTCCGCGACTTGGTCGCGGTCGAAGGGCACTACCACTGGAGTGCGGTCCTGGGGGACTTCGCGGACGACTTTTACCAAGTCGCCTGCCCTCACTGTGCTGTGGAGGTGACGATCGCCATCGGCGGATACGGACGCTATTCAGCGATCCGGGACTGGAACCTGGGCGACGTGGACCGACGTGACCTGAGGCCGGCGTCCTCCGACGGGCTCTCCGGCTTCGGTCGTCGGATGTACGAGACCGCAGCCCGTGATGGGGAAGTTGTGCTCGCCGACGGAATCGCCCATCTCTTCGGCCGGGCGGAATGCCCACGCTGTGCCAGCGTCTTCAACATCGCGGATGAGTACGCGTCTTCCAATCGTCCACTCATGTGAGCGGTGTATTGGGAGCGAGCGGCTCTGTCTCAGGTGCAGAGCCACAGCCGGATCGAGGCGATCGTGACCGTGCCGGGGAATACGTAGAATACGTAGGCCCGTTTGTCGGAGCGGGTTACGGCCGCGCGGAGGTTCTTGAGCCGGTTGATCGTTCGTTCCACTTCATTGCGACGCCCGTAGACATCTCTGTTGAACCCGGTCGGACGGCCACCCCTGCTGCCGCGGCCTTGGCAGTCAGCCCGTTGGCCTCGGGGTTGCGGAATGGGGTGCTTGATCTGGCGTCGCCGCAGGTAACGACGGTTGCGTCGCGACGAATAGGATTTGTCGTGCGTGACGACGAGGGCGAGTGGGCGACGCCCGCCCTCACCAGACCGTCTGTCACTTCCCGAAGCGGGATGGCAGGTCCCGCCACGGCAGGCCGGTCCGCTGCCGGAACAGGATCCCGTTGATCACCCGGCGGTGACACTGCCACCGCCCGCCCCGGCCCACACTCCTCGGGAGATGCGGCTCCAACCGAGCCCATTCGTCATCAGAGAGAGCAGCCCGGCGAGATCGTGAAGAGCTTCTCGCATCGTGCTTCGGTCATCGCCTCGGCCGCCGAGGGCATGGGACGCCCCGCGCCACGGAGTTCCACGTGCTGCACCGCCCTGGTAGCAGCCGCACCCCGTGGTGTGCGGCTGCTACCAGGCGATGTTGCCGCAGTAGGGAGTGGTCTGGCCAAGGGTCTGGTTCACGATGCAGACCCGCGCTCCGGCCCCGCGGCCGTTCCAATGGAAGCCGGTGGACCGCTTGTTGAGCTGGGCCTCGTAGACCTTGGAGATCTGCTTGTAGTGAGGGTAGGTGTCCGCGCGCTCCAGCCACATGGCGCACCGGGCTCCCCACGATTGGACCAGGGCCTGCACATACCCGTCGGAGGTCCGACGGTTCAGCCAGCCCTTGCAGGAGCCGGAGGTGATGTCCTTGCCGGGGATGTACACGACGGACTGGGCCCCCACCCCCTCCTCGCTGTACGTGCCGGCCGGTGCCGGTGCGGCCCCCGCCGTGGCTGTCGAGGCCAGCAGCGAGCTGACGCCCAGGACCGTGGTCACGGTGAAGAGACCGATTCGTGTGCGAGCGGTCGTGTTGTGCATGGGGATTCCTCCTCCCGGTGGTCGGGGCGGTGCAGGACGGGTAGCCCTGTCCGCTGTGCTTCCCCGAGCGTGCGGGCCGGGTCGGTCTCCCTGCCACCGAGGCCGGTACACCTGGGACATTGTGGGACTCCCACACCGGTGACCTGCTAGGACGATCGAGGGGACGACATAGCTGTGGGACGACGCGGAACGCTGTGCGCGGCCGGAGCCGGTGACGCCCACGCGGCGTCCGCGATCACGTTCACGCCGTTTCATGCCGTCGTCGAGCAGCGACCGGAAGGCAACTGTTGAGCAGGGCGCTCCGCGTAGGGTTGGACGTGTGATCGTCCGGTGTGACGGTGTGACGGTGTGACGGTTCTCGGGTGGCTGGGTCGTGATGCTCGGTGTTTGTCGGCCTGCTTGGTCTTCTGGTGAGGGGCGTATACGGGTGAGGTACGCGACCGGGGATCGTCGGTGGTGGTAGTGGGGCGGGGGAGCAGGGTGGCTTGGTCTGCTTTCGGCGACAACGGTTGTCGATGAGTTTCGGCTCGGGCTCAACTTCTGTGGAGCAGCGACGATCCGTAACTGTTGATCTCCGGAGTCGCTCTCCTCGATAGTCCAGAAGTGTCCATGGCTGCTGTGTCGTGCCCGAGAGCCCAGAGCCCAGAGCCCAGAGCCCAGAGCCCAGAGCCCAGAGCCCAGAGCCCAGAGCCGTGAACGAAGAGCTGCTCCGGCTGGAAGAGCTTCTGTTCCCGTCGGACCCTGAAGGGTCGGTGGTGTCGGCGGAGGACAATGCCGGGACGATTTGGATTGGCGTCACACATACGTCGGCCGGTGCTGAGTGTCCGGGCTGCGGAAGGTGGTCGAACCGCGTTCATGGGTCCTACCTGCGATTCCCCGCTGATCTACCCAGCGCAGGAAGGCGGGTAGTTCTGCGCCAGCAGAGGCAGAACCGCCCGCTCAGCTACGCGTACGCCTCCTGCGCCTTGCGGACATCCTCGGTGTCTCCGTCAGCCGCAGCGCGGTACTTCGACTGGTCTTCCGGGACGCAGCGCCGGAAGGCCGGCCGCCGTCGCCCAAGACCGCTGCCGGGTGGAACCTGAC
>NZ_ML123051.1:154942-170504 GCF_003846175.1 Streptomyces sp. ADI95-17
CCCTAGGCCTGTCCGGCGGATCTTGTGACCTTCTCGCCCTCGGTTCATTGGCATGCTCATGGAGTGGGGAGATCTGACGGTCGAGGAGTGGGCCCGGCTGAAGCTTCATCTGCCGAAGTCCGGGTAACGGGGCGGACGTTGGGAAGGTCATCGCAGAGTGATCAACGGGATTCTCTTCCGGCTGCGCACCGGGGTGCCGTGGCGGGATCTGCCGACGCGTTTCGGAAGATGGAAGACCGTGTACGAGAGGCACAGACGATGGTCCGCGGACGGCGCCTGGGAGAAGGCCTTCGCGGCTGTCCTGGCCGATGCCGATGCCGACGCCGAGGGCCGCATCGACTGGTCGATGGTGAGCGTGGACTCCACGCATACTCCTCCCGGCGCAACCGCCGCTACCTGCGCAGGCGCCAGATCAAGCACATCATCCCCGAGCCGAGCAGCCAGCGGGCCAACCGCAAGCGCCGCGGCAACCGCGGCGGTCGGCCCACCGTCTTGGACAAGACGATCTACAAGCGCAGGAACGAAGTTGAGCGAACGATCAACGCTCTCAAGAACTCACGGGCCGTGGCCATGAGATTCGACAAACGCGCCTACGTGTTCCACGGCACCGTCACTGTGGCCTTCATTCGGCTCTGGCTGCGCTCATGAGATGTCGGACAGAACCTTGGGCTTGTCGAGAACCATCTCGCGCTCCGCCTTGGAAGGATCGCCCTTCATCGGGACGGTTTCTCCGGAGCGAACGAATCCATACCGCTGGTAGAAGCTCTCGGCCCGCGCGTTGTCCTCGTGGACGTACAAGCGCACCCGCGCCACTTCCGCGACCGACCATGCCCACCCGACGGCGGTCTCGAAGAGTGCGTCGATCACACCGCTTCCGCGGTACTCGGGGCGAACGAAGACACCGACGATGTGTGCTTGGCGCTGCTGAACGGCCCCGCCGAACACATCACCGCTGCCCGCGTCCTCGATCAGCACGGTCACTGTGCCGCTCCAGGCCCCGTCTTGGCCCTCAGCCACGAACTGCCGCGCCCGCGTCCCGCCGGCCGCCCCCTTGGCCCGTTCCTGCCAGAAGGAGTCCGGCTCTGTGGCTGCCTGCTCGTACGTCTCAAGAAAGGCGATCGGCGCTGCCGGATCCTTCAGTGCCAAGAGCCGCAGCTCCTTCGCCTTGGGCCACTCATCGGCACGTATCGGACGGACGGCATCGCGCAAAACCTGGTTCATGCTGCCGCACCCTACGGGAAGTCCATTCCGCGGTACTACGGCATTTCCACAGGTCCCCGTCCTGCACCGATGCTTGTGCATCAGTGCTCCCCGGACTCGGGGCGGTCGCAAGATCCGCCAGACAGGCCCTCCGTCGGGGCGTGAGCATGATGCAGAACTCGCAGCCCGCCGAACGCTGCGGCGTCCCGAAAGCCTCTTGTCCGGCGCGAAGGTCGAGCCGGTTTCGGCTCGGCGTGCGCCTGGTCCCGTTCACCGGCGCCGGCAGCGGTGACTGCGCCGTACGGCTGAGGGGGCCGTGTGCTCTGTCGGCGCGGTGGTGCCGGGGCAGTGGATTGCCGGCGTAGCGATACGTGGAGTGTCAGTGGCCCGCGTTGCCGGTACTGAGCTTCCGTAGACGGTAGAGGGCGGCCCCGAGGACGAGGACGGCAGTGCCGGAGACCACGGTGCTCAGGGGGAGGGCGAAGGCCAGGGCCGCGCAGCCGGCCAGGCCGATGACGGGAATGAGCCGGTTGGGCCTGCCCTCTTCCTCGGTGAGGCTCCAGGCGGAGGCGTTGGCGATGGCGTAGTAGGCCAGGACGCCGAAGGAGGAGAAGCCGATGGCGCCGCGTACGTCGGTGGTCGCGGCGAGGAGGGCGACGATGGCGCCGACGGTCAGTTCGGCGCGGTGGGGGACGCCGAAGCGGGGATGGACGGTGGCCAGGGCGTGCGGCAGGTAGCGGTCGCGGGCCATGGCCAGGGTGGTGCGGGAGACGCCGAGGATCAGCGCGAGCAGAGAGCCGAGGGCGGCGACGGCGCCGCCCACGCGGACGACGGGCACCAGCCGGCTCGCTCCTGAGGCCCGCACAGTGTCCGTCAACGGGGCGGCCGCGTCCGCCAGTCCGGCGGGTCCCAGCACCGTCAGGGCGGCGACGGCGATGAGGCTGTAGACGGCGAGGGTGATGCCGAGGGCGATCGGGATGGCGCGCGGGATGGTGCGGGCGGGGTCGCGGACTTCCTCGCCGAGGGTGGCGATGCGGGCGTATCCGGCGAACGCGAAGAACAGCAGGCCCGCGGCCTGGAGCACGCCGGTGACGGTGGCGTCCGGGCCGATGTCCAGCCGCGCGGTGTCCGCGCCCGCGGAGGTCAGGGCGGTGACGGCCACGGCGGCGAGCACGGCCAGGACGACCGCGACGATGACGCGGGTCAGGAGTGCGGACTTCTGCACCCCGGCGTAGTTCACCGCGGTCAGCGCAGCCACGGCAGCCACGGCGACCGCGTGGGCCTGGCCGGGCCAGAGGTAGGCGCCGACGGTCAGAGCCATGGCCGCGCAGGAGGCGGTCTTGCCGACCACGAACGCCCAGCCGGCCAGGTAGCCCCAGAAGGCGCCCAGGCGTTCGCGGCCGTAGACGTAGGTGCCGCCGGACTGCGGGTAGCGGGCGGCCAGCCGCGCCGAGGACGTCGCGTTGCAGTAGGCCACGACCGCGGCCAGGGCCAGAGCGGGCAGCAGCCCGGAACCTGCGGCCCCGGCCGCCGGACCGAGCGCAGCGAAGATCCCGGCTCCGATCATCGAGCCCAGGCCGATCACCACCGCATCGGACACCCCCAGGCGGCGCCTCATCCCGCCTTCGGCCGTCGGCACGCTCCCCGCGTTCATCGCTCGCTCCTTCTGCTAACGGCCTTCGGACCCGGCGCACCGTAGCCGGGGAAGATGACGGGCCGGGGTCGCCGCCGGAGCATCGGAGTCGGAGTGGCCCCTGTCGACGTGCCGGGCGACGACCGGGCCCGGATCGGTGCGGCTGCGGGTGGTGTCAGTGGAGCTGGAGTTCGGTGAGCAGGCCGCGGACGCGGCGTTCGATCTCGTCCCGGATCGGGCGGACCGCCTCAACGCCCTGTCCGGCCGGGTCGTCGAGCCGCCAGTCGAAATAGCGCTTGCCGGGGAAGACGGGGCAGGTGTCCCCGCAGCCCATGGTGATCACCACGTCGGACGCCTGGACGGCCTCGGTGGTCAGGATCCTCGGGGTCTGGGCGGACATGTCGATGCCCGCCTCGGCCATCGCGGCGACCGCGGCCGGGTTCACTGTGTCGGCCGGTGCGGACCCGGCGGAGCGGACCTCGATCCGGTCGCCTGCGAGATGGGTGAGGAAGGCGGCGGCCATCTGCGAGCGGCCCGCGTTGTGGACGCACACGAACAGCACCGACACCTTGGGCTGGAGGTCAGACACGGGCGGAACCTTCCGGGGCGGCAGCCGAGACGGTCGCCGGTTGGGGTTGGGGGAAGTAGCGGCGGGCGGCGAGGGCGACGTGGACGAGGCCGATGAGGACAGGGACCTCGATGAGGGGGCCGACGACTCCGGCGAGGGCTTGGCCGGAGGTGGCGCCGAAGGTGGCGATGGCGACGGCGATGGCGAGTTCGAAGTTGTTGCCCGCCGCGGTGAAGGCGAGCGTGGTGGCCTTTGGGTAGTCCAGGCCGACCGTGCGGCCGGCGACCATCGATCCGGTCCACATCAGCGCGAAGTACACCAACAGCGGCAGCGCGATGCGGGCGACCTCCAGGGGCTTGGAGGTGATGGCGTCGCCCTGGAGGGCGAAGAGCACGACGACGGTGAACAGCAGTCCGTACAGGGCGAACGGCCCGAGACGCGGGATCAGCCTGGTCTCGTACCAGGCGCGGCCCTTGGCCTTCTCGCCCAGGCGGCGGGTGAGGAACCCGGCCAGCAGTGGGATGCCGAGGAAGATCAGCACGGAGCGGGCGATCTCCCACACGGACACGTCGAGAGTGGTCTGCTCCAGGCCGAGCCAGCCGGGCAGGACGCCCAGGTAGAACCAGCCGAGTCCGGCGAACGCGATGACCTGGAAGACCGAGTTCAGGGCGACGAGGACGGCGGCGGCTTCGCGGTCGCCGCAGGCCAGGTCGTTCCAGATGATGACCATGGCGATGCAGCGGGCGAGGCCGACGATGATCAGGCCGGTGCGGTACTCGGGCAGGTCCGGCAGGAAGATCCAGGCGAGCGCGAACATGAGCGCCGGGCCGACGATCCAGTTCAGGACCAGGGACGGGATCAGCAGGCGGCGGTCGCGGGTGACGGTGTCGAGGCGGTCGTAACGGACCTTGGCAAGGACCGGGTACATCATCACGAGCAGGCCGAGCGCGATCGGCAGCGAGACGCCGGTGACGGTGACCTTCGCGAGCGCGTCCCCCAGACCTGGGACGAGACGGCCAAGTCCCAGGCCGGCAGCCATCGCGGCCAGGATCCACACGGCGAGGAAGCGGTCCAGGAACGACAGCCGCCCGGCCATCGGCCCCGACGCGGTGATGGTCGTATCGCTCACGAGGTGGTCCCGGCGGGCTCGGTGGCGCGGGCGGTCGGACGGGTGAGGACGGCGGCGAGCCGGTCCGTGGACTCCGGCAGCAGCCGGTAGTACACCCACGTGCCCCGCCGCTCGGAGTCGATCAGCCCGGCCTGCTTCAGCAGCTTCAGGTGGTGGGAGATCGTCGGCTGTGACAGGTCGAACGCAGGGGTGAGGTCGCAGACGCAGATCTCCCCGCCGTCCCGCGAGGCGATCATCGACAGCAGCCGCAGTCTCACCGGGTCGCCCAGCGCCTTGAACACCTTCGCCAGGCCAGTGGCGGCCTCTTCGTCCAGGGGGGCGGTCAACAGGGTCGGGCAGCAGCCGTCGGCCGTCTCCTGACCGAGCACCACAAGCTCTTGTTTCGGCATGCCTCTATGTTGATGTTTTTCGATCCAAGGCGCAAGGTTGAATCGAAGAACATGAATCCAGTGATGTCCGGGCCTCGCCGGGCGCTGCGCTTGAGGAGCGAGGGCCATGACCGAAGAAAGTCGTTTGCGCTACTGGTGAAGACCAGCACCGCAGCACGACGGTCACTGCGATCCGCAACACGCCTCTGGAACGGGTGGTCTTCGGAGGTGCTGCCCGGTTCGGCCGTGCAGAGGCTCAGGTCGTGCACAGCTCGCTGTGAAACGGGCAGGTGAATGTCCCCGACTCCGTCATAAAGCACCCCACCGACGCGCTGGTCCGCACCACCGCCTCCTGCATCTGCGGCAGCGACCCGCACCCCCTACGGCTCGATGAAGCCCGAGGACGGGCCCGCCCGCATGGGCCACGAGTTCATCGGCATCGTCGAGGACAGCGGTACGGAGGTGACCACCGTGAAGCGCGGCGACCTGGTCGTCGCCTCCTTGCCCCGGCGCCGGGAGGCGCGAGGCATGGCTACTGGCCCCGCAGCATGCGGGCGAGTTCGTCGTCCATGTCGACCTTGCCGGTGTCGACCGCGTTCTCGATCCAGTCGAGCGTCGCCCTCGCCTTGGCGACGTTCTGGTGCACGATCGTGGCTTCGTCCTCGCTCAGGGTGCGGTCGCGCAGGCACGGGACGGTCCGGCCGGCCGCAGCGACGAAGGAGCGGCAGGCGGTGACCAGGTCGAGGAACTCCACCGTCCGGTCGATCTTCTTCACCGTCGGCGCGACGGCGCTAGTGTCCTCGAAGTGCTCGCGTGCTTGCCGGGACCGCTCGTTCTGGGCACGGTTGACCTAGAAACGGGCAGTGTCGTCGCACTTCCCTGGTCACTGCTGCGGCGACCCGGTCGTCCTGCGCGAGCGAATGGATGGCGGTGACCTTCTCCTGGGGAGTCACCGGCGTCTCGACCCGGTTGCCGACCCGGCGTTTGGCGTCGTCGGCGGTCCAGCGGGTCCTGCCCTCGGGCAGGACCAGGATCGCGGCGCAACGCTCCTCGTCGACCTCGATGTGGGCCAGGATTCGGTGAACGGTGTGGGAGACGCCCGTCTGGCGGTGAACGGCCGGCCAGCGCGAGGACGCTGGCCATGACCCGCGCCGACGGCAAGCGGCAGATGGCGGTCGCACTGAACATGCAGAGGTGGAACGGTCTCGACTCCTCCGGCAAGCCGCAGCCCCATCCCATCGACGACGCGCTCGCGACTCTGTACCGCGTGGCGATGTACGGCTGACCGGACTGCCACCGGCCCGCTCGACCGAGACGCGCCGTGAAGGGAGTCATGGGCGAGTGATGTCGACCGAAGCAGCAGCACTCGCCCTACAGGACCACGCCGCCCTCTGGAGCATGGGCGATATCCGTGCGACCGATGTCGTCACCGGCGTCTGCGATGCGCTTGTCGTCGGCCTCGCCAGTCCCGCCCTGCGGATGCTGGCCGCATGCACACGTGCGGAGGCGGATTACGGCGTCCCCGGCCTGCTTCCCCCAGCACTCGATGAACTGGGACTCATCTTCCACCCAGTGGGCAGCCTGGCCGGACAGGAAGCCGCCGCACGAGCACTTGCCGCCCGAATGCCGGCCGGCGAGTTGACGCCACGCGAGCTGGTTTTCCGGATCCACCAGCGCTTCGGGCACGAACTGCCCTTGGCCGAACGACTCGCCAAGCTGGACGACGAGTACGACATCCGCGAATACGGCGACAGAACACCGGCACAGGTCGACGCCGACGTTCCGGCGGAGGTTCTTCTGTTCGCTCAGCATCCCCGTGTTACCCCCGAACCCACGGATCCACTGACCTGAAACACACCGGTGGATCCTTGGGTTCGCGCTGAAGAGACTTCGGTTTCCGTCAACCCACGGGGCTCCAGGGGGCTGAGGAACATCCGTGTCAGATTGTGCGCCAAGTGTTCGTCGGCCCTGGTGGGCGGCTGACGGGGTGTCGTTGTCGTGGCCGGCCTGGTGCGAGGAGTACGGCCACGACGGCCCCGCGGTCCCGGCCTGGACGAAGCGGTCGGCGGTGCCGGACTCCGACCACGGCCGCGTATGCGTTGCTGAACTACCGGCAGCGTTGCAGTGCAACGGCCGCAACAGATCGGCCCGTCACCGCCCTGATCAGCCAGAACGTCCACGCCTGGGGAGCAACAAGAACCCACCGTTGCAGCCTGTCCACCGATCACGGACCGCAACGGCTCCAGCGTCCCCCATCCTGTGAATCCCCTTCCGCAATCCCCTGGACGGGTGACAAGCCCCCATCGCTGCGATGGGCTGAGCGAACGGAGACCCTGGTGGACGAGCCGCTGCTGTCACTGAGAACGACCTTGGTATTCCTGCTCGCATTACTCGCCGGCACGACAGCGGGAACCCTGACTGCACTCGCGGGTGAGGGAACGCCGCACAGCCTGCTGGCGGGCCTTGCCGCCGCAGGACTGGCGGTTCCCTTCTTCAACCGTCTCATCGACGCCGAGGGCAGCCAGAGTCAACAGCGCGAGCGTGCGGACGCCGACGCCGGGGAAGGACCGGGAAATGGGTGAGCTGCGACCGCTGGGAGACGATCTCACGGATGCCTCCCGCGCTCTCGCCCAGGCCCTGCGGGAGCTGTTCGAGGGCATGGATGTGTCCGTACGCCGGTACGCGGCCCGGCATCAGCGTGATCCGGGAACGTTCTCGCGCTACCTGAACGGCACCCGCTTACCCCCGTGGCAGGTGATCACAGACCTCTTCACCGACCTCGCCGAGCACCGAGGTGCCGCAGTCACCACCGACGCCATCGAGTTCGTACGCGGACTGTACGGGTCGGCCGTCGACGCCGGATCCTCTCCCAAGCACGCGGTCGAGATCCTGGAACAGCAACTGGCCGACGCCGACTGGGCATCCCGGCGATCGAGCGTCCGCGGTGACGTCCTGGGCGATGCCCTGCTGGACCGCACGCACCGCATCGCGGACCTGGAGGTACGTCTCAGCCAGCTGGAGGCCGACCGGATTGCCGAACGTAAACGGGCCGACGAGCTCGCCACGGCCCACCCCGACGTCTCCGGGCTCCTGCAGGAACGCAACGCCCTGCAGCTCGACGTACAGCGGCTGAGTGCGGAGCTCCGCGAGGCACAAGCGCTGCGGGTCGCCGCCGAGGACCGCTGCAATCTGCTCGAACGCCAGCTGGACGCCGTCGAGAAGTCCACGGTCTCGCTGCCCGCCGCCACGTCTCAGGACATGCCCAAGATCCTCGTCGTCGATGACCAGCCGGGCAATCTCCTCGCGATGACCGCGGTACTGGCGTCCCTCGACCAGGAGCTCGTCACCGTCTCCTCCGGACGCGAAGCACTCAAAGCGCTCCTCGACCACGAAGACTTCGCGGTCATCATCATGGACGTCCAGATGCCGGAGATGGACGGCTACGAAACGTGCGCGCACATCAAGCGCCGCGCCCGAAACCGCGACGTCCCCATCATCTTCCTCACCGCGATGGGCGTGGATTCCGAGCACTCCGCCCGCGGATACGCCGCCGGCGCCGTCGACTACATCAGCAAACCTTTCGACCCCTGGGCCCTGCGCGCCAAAGTCGCCGTATTCACCTCCATCTACCTGGAACGCCGCGCCCAGCAGTGATCCCCGCACCATGGGCAACTGCGGCACAGCCGGGGACAGCGGGGCCAACAGGTCCAAAGCGGCGTGAGGTGCGCGGGGTGGCGTGGGCGAGCAGGCAGGATGCTTCGAAAGCGTCGAACTGCACCTGGTACTCAACCCACGCCTCGCACAGCAGGCACTGAGCCCGGGACGACCGTCCGGCGGGGCCGGAAGGGTGAAGCCTCTCGCCCTCAACCCTCCCGGCAGACGTGGTGTCCGGCCTCAGTCATGGAAGGCAGGTATCCCGTACGCCAAGACGACCAACGTGTTGGCCAGGCCCGGCCGGTATGCATGCCGCCGAAGTGAGGCTGCAGCCCCTGGACGAGTACGGCGAGCGCACCGTCACCGACATCCACGGACCCGACGCACCGGTTGCTCTCCGGACCCGCCGACGGCTGGACTCCCGTGCCCGGAACATGTGAATCGCCCAAATGAGGCCGGTCGATGCGGCATCGAAGCAGTCAATGTCGTCCGAGTCGTCATCGAGCCATGCGGGCAGGGCGAGTTGGGCATGTGCGGCGGGGTGAGGATGCCGGCGATCTCGGCCAGGTCGACGTGTCCCGGGTTGCGCCAGAAGCAGCGTCATGGCGGTGAACGGGGCGTCACACGTTCCCCACGGCGACAACCGGGTCGTGAGGAGCGTTCTCACCGGTATCCATCGGTCCACAGAGCCGGTGCGCTTCGGCGGGCTGCCGTTCTGTCACCAGGTGGCCGGTAGGTGCAGCGGGCTGCGGGTGATGGAGCCCGATCGCCATTCGGTGGCGTTCGGCGGGGTGGTGAGGTGGAGGCCAGGGAGGCGAGCGGCCAGGCGGTGGAGGCCGTGGCGGAGTTCCGTGCGGGCGAGCCAGGCACCCGGGCAGTAGTGCGGACCGGCTCCGAAGGCCAGGGTCGGGTTCTCCAGCGGTGTGAAAAGGTCGGAGAAGGGGGCGGGGAAGGCTTCGGGGTCGTGGCCGGCCGTGAGCCGGTCGGCCATGACGATGTCGCCGGAGCGGATGGTCACACCGCAGATCTCGGCGTCTTCGGTGGCGTACAGGGGCCGGGGGCGCTGCGGGTCGCCCACCGGGATGAGGTGGAGCAGGCGTTCGGTCAGAGCACCGGCCGCGGTCTCGTCGGCTCCCAGGCGGGCCCAGTCCTGGGGGCGTTCGGCCAGGAGGAAGAGCAGGATGTTGCCCAGCATCGTCGATGTGGTGTGGTGCCCGCCCACCACCAGCAGGTTGACCAGCGCGATGAGCTGCCGCTCGGGGACGCTGCCGTCGCGATCGGCTGCCTCCACGACGACGCTGACCAAGTCCTCTCCCGGCGTGCGCCGTCGTCTGGCCACGATGTCGGCTGTGAACTCCGCGAGCTCCCGGGTCGCGTCTGCGACCTCCGCGGCATCGCGCGTGGTGTCGGCCAGGGCGTGTGCAGCCCACCGGATCAGCTGTTCCTCGTCTACATCCGGAATGTCCAGCAGCCGGCTCATGACCATGATGGGGAGAGGATTCGTGAAGCCGTCGACCAGGTCCGCCGGTGATCCCCGTTCGACCAGTTCGTCCAGCACCTGGTCGATGGCGTCGACCACCCACGGTTCCATGTGGCCGACGGCTCGTGGATTGAGCATCCGCTGGAAGAGGTGGCGCAGTCGCAGATGCTCGGCGCCCTCCTGGCGGGGAAGGGCGTCCGGGCTGTTCGCCAGGTTGGAGGCGATCGGGAGCGGGGCGTTTGATCCTCGTGGTGGAGAGCGCCTGAAGCGGGTGTCGTCCAGCACCTGGTAGACGTCGGCGTAGCGGGTCAGGAGCCAGGCCGGGGTGCCGTCGGCCAGTGTCGTGCGTCTGGGCGGGCCGGGATCGTCGAATCGCAACCGGTGCAGGGGAGGGCAGGGCTCGGATGCGTTCACGGCCGGTCGTTTCCTTTCACAGTTCGGGGGTTGTCCCTCTCCGGAATTCGAGTTTGGTGTCTCCGCCGGAGAGAGAATCGGTGGTTCAGTCCGAAGACTGTTCGTCGTGTGTGAGGGCAGGGGGGTTGCCTCAACGGGTTCAACGGGTTCGGAGGGGGGCGATCGGCTCGTTCTGCGGGGCGGCGCAGAGCCGCCGTCCCCAGGGGCGGCGGGGTGGACCGGCCCGGTGCCCGGACCGTCGCGGAACCAGCCCGGGCGTACCACGGAGCAGTCCAGGGCCGGGTGGGCCAGCAGGTCTCGGCCGGCCCTGCCCCTGGCTCGCAGGAAGGACTGCACGAGTGGATCGGCCGGGTGGTTCTTGGCCGGGCCCGCGCCCATGGCAGAGAGCAGGACGAAGCGGCGCACCCCGGCGAGCTGTGCCGCGTCCGCGACGGCGAGGACCGCGCCGTGGCCGGCCGTGGGTTCGCCTGCCCCGGGGCGTCACCGAGCCCCGCACCGGCGACGAAGAGCGCCGCCTGCACACCGGCCGGCACCTGCGCGAGCTGTCCGGCAGTGGCCAAGGCGCGGTCCGCAACGACCGGCACGGTGTCGGCGGCCCGCACATCAGCCGCCTGCTCGGGCTGTCGGATGATCCCGGACACTCGTCGGCTCCGTTCCGTTGGCAGACCGGACGTCAGGAGCACGCCCCTGCCGTGGGCCGCGCGCAATGACAACCGACATGCCCACACCGTACGAGCGAGGCATCCGATCACCGGCCACCGCCGCGCGCCGGGGGGCCGGACGAGTGCCCAGGGCGGCTCACGCGGACAGCGGCGGCGTGGCCGCCCCTCGGGCGGGCGACAGCGGACTCGCCGCGCGACCGACAGAGCCGGGCGGTCATGGTGTTGTGACGGCGAGGCTGCTCGGCAGTAGCACGGCATGTTCGGAGGCAACTCTGTGCTGCTCCGGTACGGTGCCCCGGCGCCACCGTCCGTGGGGCCTGCTCCTGCTGCGTGGGCCGTGACGGGCTGAAGGTTGAACTTCAGACTGCCCCGGACGGCACAGACCCGACGGCCCTGCTCTCTGGACTCGGTGCGGCTTCAATGAGCTTCTTCAGCGTTGCCGCCCCAGGGCGAGGATGGCCTTGGCGATCGACGTCATTCGACTCGGGCTGCAGCGTGACCTGTGCGAGATGTGCCAGGACTTCAGCCTCGCGACGCCGCGCTCGACCGGCGCTCGTGCAGCGGCCGGTACCCGGTTGCGGGTCCTCTCGGTGGGGTAAGCCCCCGCAGGGGCTCTGCGTTTGATGCCGGTGGTCAGCCATGGGCCGACGCCCTGCGAACCGCTCACGCCGAACAGGTCACAACCCGTCACCACAGAGCCTGTGGTGGGACAGCACACTGCGTACGCAGGAGCCCCGGTGCTGGAATAGCCCCATGGCCGACACACCGACCCACACCGAATCGCCCATCACCCACGACACCGACCTGATCATCATCGGCGGCGGACCGGCCGGCTGCGCCGCCGCCCGCATGGCCGCCAGTGTCGGCATGCGTTCGGTCCTGATCGAGCCGGACACCCTGTGCCGCAACCTGTACCGCATCCCGGCGCTGAACAACGTCCTCGGCGGCTGCACCAGCGGCCCCGAGCTCGCCGACTCCATCACCACGGAGCTGCAGAGCACCCAGCTGTGCCGCCTGGAGCTCGGCCGCCACGCTGCCGAACTCCGCGCCGCCGACGACCACGTCACCGTCACACTGGACACCGGCACTCGCCTGACCGCTCCGTACGCGGTTGTCGCCACCGGCGTCGGCCCCCTCCAACCACGGGACGTCGCCTGGATCACCGCCCCCAGCGGCCTCACCCTGCCCCCGCTCTGGCAGGCCGACACGGACGACGCCGAAGGCCGCACCCTCCTCGTCCTCGGCGGCGACCGCCCCATCGGCACCTTCCTGCGCGCCCACCCGACCACCGAAACCCGCCTGCTCGTCGCTCACCCCAAGGCCGACGAGTACAAGACCGAGGAGATCCGCGACGACCCCCGCGTCACACTCCTGCCCGTCGAGCACCTGACCCTCCACCCCTTCGAAGGAGCCACGGTGACAGCGGACACGGTGAGCCGGGACGGCGGACAACGCGCGGTCACGGCGGACGCCGTCTACGTGAGCATCGGGAACGCGCCCACCGCCCCGTCCGGCGACCTCAGCCGCGACGCGGACGGCTACTGCCCGCCGACCGGCCAGCACCCCCGCATCCTCGTGGCCGGCGACCTGCGCTCCGCCCGCTTCCAACGGATCATGACCGCCCTGGGCTCCGGCAGCGAGGCCGCGCTGCACGCCTACTATGCCGCGCGGGAGCTGCTGCCCTGATACGTGGAGGCCGGCTCGGGACCATCCCCGCGGGTGCGTGGAACAGTCCCGCCCCAGCCCATCCCCGGGCCCGAGCGTGCCCGGACTGCTGGCCGACCGCCGCCGATCATGAACAACGCACCCTTTCGCCTTGGCGAATTCCAGGGGGCGGATTCGTGCGGCCGGGAATCGGCCGGTCAGTAATCGATGGGCTCGGCACCGTGCGCGGCCGCGATCTCGTCGATGCGCTTCGCGAGGTCGAAGTCGGAGTCGGTCAGCTTGTGGCCCGCATCGTGCGTAGTGATCCCGAACCGGATCGTGTCCCACCGCAGATCGATGTCGGCGTGGCGTCCGATGAGCCGCTCCACATCAGCAACGTGCACGATCATCGCGACGCCACCGTGATCCGGATACCGAGAGACAGTGTGATCTCATCACCCACCCTCGACCAGCCGCAGAGGTCCAGGAGCCACCCCTCGATCGCTGCCCGTCCGCGGCACCGGTTCCTTGGCCACGCTCAGCTCCCCCTGCTCACGCGCTCCGGACCCCCGGCAAGATCCCGGCCGGCCGGAGCATCCTGCCACGGCCGCATCGAACGCTCCGGGAGGACGACCAGTTCCCTGCATCCTGTTCCCTGCGCACCCTGGCCGAGCGGGTCTTCACCGCGATCGTCGCCACGGCCCGGGCAATCTCCACTGCTTGATCCGGCTCCCGCGCCGCCGCCGCAGCTGTTGCCTGCCGGGCCATGCCCCCCGCGGTCCCGGCGGCCGGTCTCCGAACGGTCGAGAGGACTCGCGACCAGAGTGCGCCGGCCTCCGCACCGAGGCCGAGCCGTCCGTAGCAGGTGGCCCGCTGCACCTCCAGGTATCCTCTGCTCGGGGCCTCGCCGGCTCTGCCCGGATCGGCTCACGACCTGACCGCCGCGCGACAGCACAGATCATCGAAGCACTTTCCGAAGCAGGACTCCGGTGTTGGGCGGACAAGGCGTATCAAGGCGCCGGCGGACCCGTCCGAGTTCCGTTTCGCGGCCGGCGCCTCAAGATGTGGAAGCGTCGCCACCACACATCCCACGCGAAGTTCCGCTGTCTCGGCGAGCAGGCCATGGCCACACTCAAAGGCTGGCACCTGCTACGCAAGCTCCGCTACAACACCAACCGAATCACCGACGTGGTGAAGGCCGTCCTTGTCCTTCACCACGCATCAACATGAGGTGGGGCATCGCTCAATACGTCAGCCACTCCGTGTCGGGGATCAAGTCCTCGATCCATTCCTGGCCTCGCATGGCCCACTGAGGCGCAAGGAACACTGGGCGACAGCGGGCGTGGTCACCGTTCTGCTGGCAGCGCAGGACCAGTCCCAGACTGAGGAGATACGGCTCCCCGCGGGGCCCGAAGCGTAGGCCATCGACGTACTCGGGCAGAGTCGGATCCTCAAGTGTTGACGCGGTCTCCTTGAGCCAGGTTTCGAGTTCCGAGGGCAGCCGGCCAACCAGAGGAGTGCCGTCGAGGCTGACCTGTGGGCCCCGGCAGGCGTCGACAGCTACTGCGGCGAGGGTCTGGGTCTTCTGGTCGTAGTAGGTGTCGATGCCAACGCCGTCGAAGGGATACCATCGCGCGTACTTCTTGGCGTCCCATGCCGTGATCGGCTCGCCCAGAGCGGCTGAGACTTCCTCCTTGCTCTGACCGAACCGTATGGGCCCTACGGACTTCAATGGGGCCCATGTCCACTCAGGACGCTCCCCGTCCCAGAGGAACCTTTCCGCCCACCAGACCAACGAACCCACCTCTGATCGAAACGTGCGTGCGAAGCATTCTTGCGAGGAGTGTTGCAGGCGGCACCATGCGCCTGCCTGCGGGGCCCATTCCAGAAATCCGGAACGGGCCCTCGGCGGCTGTGGTTGTGCCGCCTGGCCAAGGGGCGCGGGGATGCGGGCGAGGATCGAAAGTGCGGGCAGCGGCCCGGGTTGCGCCCACTCTGGTGGGTGGCACCGCACCCCCACGATGGTCCAAACAGCCCCCGTCCTTCATCACGCCTCAGGGTGAGGTTGGATAAGGCTCACTGTTCGCCTGCCTGATCCCCACGAGCCGTCCGAAGACCGTTTCACGACCTTGATCAACGCATTTGTCCGCGCGACCGCCATGCGTCGCAGTACTCAGCAGATCTTGCCCGGTTGGGCCGCCGTGGCCCTCAGTAGATCTCGGAGGAGCGCGAAGTCGATCTTCTCCGGCCTGCGGAAGCGTAGGCAGCCCTTGCCCATGTCATGGCCCGCCAGCTGCTCAGCGAATGCCTCGCGGACATCGCTGCGCATAAGGTAGAAGGAGATGTACTGCTTCTGGCTCGCAAAGGCGATCTCCCCGATGCCGTCCCGCTCATAGACGGGCATCCCGTACGCCATCACCTCGGTGAATCCCTGTAGCTCTGCACGGCACAGTTCACGCAGCCGGGTCAGAGCTACTTTGCGTTCCTCGGGCACCTCGGCGAGGTAGCCGTCGACGTCTTTTGCCTGGCTTTGCACCATGATCCGAGCGTAAGCGACACGAGACATTGGTCAACATCTCGAACAGCGCGCGAACGTCGTAATCGGCACAGGGCGTGCGGCTGCTCAGCTCGTCTGGACCTACCGCCGCGACCAGCTTCCCGGCTTGATCAAGTGCCCTGGCGAAGGTCGGACGCGGGTCATGGGCCAGTTCAGTTGCCGTGACGGGGAAACTACAAGGACACACTGACAGGCCCCGGCAATGGTGGTGGGCGGTCTTCCATCAAGGTGGGTGGTCTTCCATCAAATCGGG
>NZ_ML123051.1:173076-182067 GCF_003846175.1 Streptomyces sp. ADI95-17
TCAAATCGGAAGGCGTTTGTCCGAGGGAGCAGATGCAGCGGGTCGCTGAACTCAAGCTTCGCCCTCCTCCAGAGCCGACGGTTCGTCAGGCGGGCTCCCGCTGGGATCGCCGGATGGGCCTTGGCGTTCTACGGACGGTAGGTGAGGAGGACGGCGGCGAAACCGAGGAAGGCTACGCCGGTGAGCTGTTCGAGGCGGCGGCGGAACACGGGGTGTTGGATGCGCGTGCCCAGTGCCGAGGCAGCATGGGAGAGGAGCCAGTACCAAGCTGCCAGCTCGATGACATCGATGGCGGTGAAGAGCAGCGTTGTGCTGAGCATCGGTGCGCCGGGCGGGACGAATTGAGGGATCAGGCTCATGTAGAACACGCCGGCCTTGGGGTTGAGAAGGTTGGTACCCATTCCCGCGCGGAATGCCGACGAGCGGCCGGCCGGTGTGGTGGTCTGCTCGGCCGGTTCGGGGCCGGCCGGCCTTCTGGAATGCCACAGAGCGGTGGCCCCCAGGTAGGCGAGGTAGGCGGCACCGCAGATGCGGAGCATGTCGTACGCCGGTGGAGATGCGGTCAGGACGGCCGTCAGGCCGACGGCTGTGGCGATGCCCCAGCCTGCGCAGCCGGTCAGGATGCCCAGAGCGGCGGCCAGTCCGCCCTGTCTGCCCTGGGTCATGGAGGTGCGGACAACGAGCAGGGTGTCGGGGCCGGGTGCCATGTTGATGAGCATGGCCATGCTGGCGAAGGCCGGCACAGAGGTGATCATGGTCTGCGTTTTGGGTCTCCCGACATGGTGGTGCGTAGGCAGGAACGCCGTCCAGAAGACCATGACCCCGAAGCCCGGACAACCCACCCCAGGGCCGCCCTCGTTGATGAGGACCAGGCGCGCCCCGAGATCGTTGTCGGGGGATCGAACTGGCAACCTCGCGTAATCGGGAGTCGCGAATTCTCCAGCTGCGGAGGGGGCATGGTCACTCTGAGTGGTCGCCGGGAGTGTAGTGGCGCCGGGCTTCTCCGGCATCTTCGGCCAGGCGGACTGGGGTGTCGTCGTTGTCGCCCCAGTGCTCCGCGGCCAGGGAAGCAGCGAGGTGCCCCTGGCCGGTGGCGGTGGACTGAGGCGGGGTTTCGCTGATGACAGAGAGGGCGTGCCGCCAGTAACGCAGCGGGAACGAGCCGTAGTGCGCTGCGCGGCGGAACCGGGTGCGGAGGTGCGCACGGAACGCCGGGGTGTCGTCGTGGCCGCTGATGCGGGCGTAGGTGCGCACGAAGTGGCCGAGGGCCTCGGCACGCCGGGTCGGGCACCCGGAGGCCAGGGCCTCGGCGGCGAGTGTGCAGGCGTCCATGATGCCGGAGTAGAACGACGCGACGCCTCCGACCTGGTGGCTCTGCGGTTGGCGGCGCCGACCGTCTCCGTTCGGCAGCATGGCACCGGGCCAGGGGGAACGCTTGGGCGAGCTGGTGGCGGCGGCAGTGACTCGGGCGGTGGTGCGCGCGGTGGTGCAGGCGGGATGGGCCGGCCTGAGCGCGGTCAGCGATGACGTCCTGGCGATCGGCGACCTCCCGCACGACTGGCTGTTCCCTCGCACGGCTGCCGTCGTTCACCACGCCGGGGCGGGCACCACCGCGGCCGGACTGCGAGCCGGGGTGCCTGCCGTGCCGGTATCTGTCATGGCCGACCAGCCGTTCTGGGCGGCCCGGTTGCACCGGGTCGGAGTCGCCCTCAACGAGCCTGGCACCGGCCCACCGGCCCACCGGCCCACCGGCCCACCGGCCCACCGGCCCACCGGCCCACCGGCCCACCGGCCCACCGGCCCAGGCCAGTCGTCCTTCGCCGGGGCATGCGCGCCCCGGTGCTCGCGGTCGGCGACGGCGCCCTGGGCTTCTGGAAGGCGCTGGCCGAGGTGTTCCCCACCACCCGCGAGACGAGGTGCTGGGTTCACAAAACCGCAAACGTACCCGGCTCCCTGCCGAAGTCCGCGCAGCGCGGCGCGAAGAAGGCCATCCAGGACATCTGCAACGCCGAGGACAAGCAGCACGCCGAGGCGGCGATCAGAACGTTCGCCCAGCTCTACGGCGCGAAGTTCCCCAAGGCCATCAAGAAGATCACCGACGACCAGGCCGAGCTGCCGACGTTCCACGACTTCCCCGCCGAGCACTGGATCCAGCTGCGGACCACGAAATCCGATCGAGTCCACGTTCGCCACACGGTCCGGCTGCGGACCAAGGTCACCCGCGGCGCCGGCTCCCGCACCGCTGCCCTGGCCATGGTCTTCAAGCTCGTCGAGTCCGCCCAGCAGCGGTGGCGGGCCGTGAACGCGCCCCACCCCGTCGCCCTCGTCCGCGACGGCGCCCGCTTCGAACGCGGCCGGCTCGTCGAACGCCCCGAGGCGGTTGAGGCATGATCGAGACCAGCCGATTTCCTGGAGGCCACGTGGCATGGTCTGAACACGTTGTGGTGCGAGACGGCGTCCGGCTTGCCTGCCGGGACTGGGGCGGGCCGGGACAGCCCATCGTGTTGCTGCACGGCCTGGCCGGTCACGCGGGTGAATGGGACATGCTGGCACGGCGCTTGAGTTCCCGGTATCGAGTCGTCGCGGTCGACCAGCGCGGGCACGGCGCCGGCCAGTGCCACCCGTGGGACGTCTCCCGCGCAGCCTACGTCGCCGACGTCATCGCCGTTGCCGATCAGCTGGCGCTGCGGCAGCCCGTCCTGGTTGGCCAGTCGCTGGGCGGTCACACCGCCATGCTCACCGCCGCCGCACATCCCGGGCTCGTCCGCGCGCTCGTGCTCGTCGAGGCCGGCCCCGGCGGTCCAAACCCGAACGGCCCCGTGGACATCGGCGGATGGCTTGACTCGTGGCCGACACCGTTTCCCTCACGCGAAGCGGCAGCCGCGTTTTTCGGCGGCGGACCGGTCGGCGCGGGCTGGGCGGCCGGGCTGGAGGAACGCGAGGGCGGATGGTGGCCTCGCTTCGACCGGGACGTGATGGTCCGCTCGCTGGCGGAGAACGCCCAGCTTTCCTTCCGGCACGAGTGGGGGCAGGTCGCGTGCCCCACCCTTGTCGTCTTGGCTCAATCCAGCTTCATCCCGGCGCAGGAAATCGACGAGATGCTCCGGCAGCGACCCGCCACCATGGCCATGAGTATCCCCGGCACCGGCCACGACCTGCACCTGGAACAGCCCAAGATCCTGCACGCCGCGCTCTCGGACTTCCTCAAGGGCCTCGCCTGAACTCCTGCGCGGTCACAGCGACACCAAAGTCAGCCCCTGCACATAGTCACCGATCCGCAGGTGTTGACAATTACTCGCGACCGGGACCATCACGAGATACACGAGCACGCCCTGCCATGGCCTGGCAGCGACTCGTCATCGCCATAGAGGCAACGGAGGACGGAGCACCCGGCACCAGCGTCCGGCCGGCCCCGAGGCGTTTCCGTACCCGGATCACGAGCAGTCCGGCTCCGACACCGGCGACCGCTCCAGCAGCGAGCAGCGGGCCGATGGGGGCGGCTGGACCTGCAACGTACGGGCCAGGAACAGGACGAAAACGGCTCGGGTGATTCCATTGACGAGTCCCACCGAGACCATGGCCTGCGTTGAGGACCTACGGGCTATGACGGGGGCAACCGCCGCAGCCGGTCCGACTGATCGGCGCCGGCGACCCGGGCGCGGCCTGGTCGGAGCCGGCTTCGTGAGTGCGCACCCGGGGCAGAACCATCGCCGACGCCACGAAGGAAACCGCGTCGACCGGCACCGTCCAAGACGCGGTCGGCACTGCCGGCAGTCCGTCGGCAATCGACGGCCCCGTGATGTCGGCTGCGCTGCGGGTGGCTGCCAGTTCTCCGTTCGCATTCACCAGACGTTCCTCGGGCACCACCTGCAGCAAATACCGGGCTGGAGAGAGAAAAGTAGACACCCGGGCCCGCCGACCCGACTGCGGCCATCACGAGCAGCGCCGGAATCGACGGCGGAGGCGGGGTATCGGCCAGGGGGGTAGCGTTCCGGTATGACCTCAGTGCTGCCTCGGTTCCCGCCGCATCCGATTCGTGGCGTGTGTGTCCTGCATCAGAAGCAGAACTGCGCGCCACATTTCGCGGAGATAGAGGTGGATTTCGAGCCCGCAGCCGAGGGCTTCGCCTTCGAGGTAGACCAAGAGCTGACGGTGGAGTACGAACCTGCCGAAAACCTGCCGCGCTTCTTCGCCGCTGCCGCGGCGGGGATCGAGGAGCAACTGAGCTTGCCAGAGCACGGCGTTGTGATCGCCACTCGGGTGGTGTTGCGGCGTGCCCGCGCCGATACGTTCGGCTCTCACGAACTGGCGTTCAAAATCGCGGGCTACCTTGCCGCCCGCGAGGCTTTGGCGTGCGGATTGCCAGCGACTCTCAGCGTTGTTCCTCGCGACGGCGGGTAGCTCAATTCTCACCGTCAGCCGGACCTCAAGTGACAAACCGGCGTGTTGTCGCGGACGGGGTGACAAGTAGCGCGCCGACTTGGTGACCACTCCTGCGCTTCGGCCAAGCGAGACCCCCCACCCCATCGGGGTTTCCATGTTCCGCACCAGCTCGTAAGAGGGCGTTGGGTCCGTTTCTAGTAGTGGCCTGGTCCGGGTTGGGGGAGGAAGTCCTGGCGTCCGAGGCGATTGCGGCTGACGTTCATGTCTGGGCCGTCGGTGAGCAGGCCGTAGCCGTGCCGTTCGCGGACCCTGAATGGCTGGTCGGGGTGCTGGTTGGAGGCGTGCACGATCTGCTGGTGGGCGGTGCCTTGGTCATGAGGGCCGGACCGGGATCGGATATTCGGTGTTCTGCCTGCCCATGAGGACGCAAGATGGTGCGCATGACTTTGGCCACCCCCACGCTGCACACCGCTCGCCTGCGGCTGCGCCCCTTCACCGACGCCGACGCGGACTCCCTCTTCGCGCTGCACAGCAGCACCTACGTGATGCGCTATTGGGACTCCCCGCCGTGGAACGAACAGGCCCGCGCCGAGCGCTTCATCGCGATGTGCCGGAAGATGGCGGACGAAGGCACCGGGGCGCGGGTGGCCATCGACCGCGCTTCTGACGGGGCCTTCGTCGGCTGGTGCGGTCTGACCGGATGGAACCCGGAGTACCGCAGCGCGTCGTTGGGCTACTGCCTCGACGATGCGATGTGGGGCCCCGGCTTCGCGACGGAGACCGTGCACGCCGTGCTGCAGTGGGCGTTCGACGCACTGGACCTGAATCGGGTTCAGGCTGAGACCGATACGCGCAACGTGGCGTCTGCCCGGGTGCTGGAGAAGATCGGATTCGTGCGTGAAGGGACGTTGCGGGAAGACTGCGTCGTGAACGGCGAGGTATCCGACTCGTGGGTGTTCGGGTTGATCAGGCGAGAGTGGCGGCCGTCGGCTGTGCCGATTCCAGCCCACGAAGTGCCGCGTTAGTCCGTTTCTGGTACCGGCCGTGTCCGGGTTGGTCGAGGAGTCCCTGACGGACGAGCCGTCCCAGGCGGGAGCGGGTGAGGTTGATCGAGGGCTCGTCGGTGGGCGGCCAGAGTGGTTCGTGTAGGTCACGAACCCGGAGGATCCGCCGGGGATGCTCGTTGAAGGCGGTCGCGATACGCCGGTAGACGGTGGCGGGGCCTGCGGGGGCTTGTGCGGGTTCGGGCAGGGCGAGGCAGTCGATGGCCTTGCCGGTGGTGACGATCTCAGCGAGGCGGGCCTCGACCTCGGCCAGGGCACTGGTGAGTTGGTCGATCTGTTCGCGCAGGCTGTCGGCGCGTGCGGCGGTCTCGTCGTGTTCGGCCTGCAACAGCCGCAGGAGTTCGGTGACGTTCAGGCAGCCAACTCGACGTCGTCGCGCCAGGCGGGGCTGAGGGTGGTGAAGCGGCGGAGCATGCCTGCGGTGGAGGCCCAGTAGCCTCGGGAGGCGGCGTTGTCGGCCGGTGGTCGTAGCCGTGGGCGAGGCGTCGGTGGAGCATGAGGATGCCGTTGACCTGCTCGACTTGGCGCCTTGCAGCACCGGGTCCTGTGAACGCCCCCGCATGCCATCGCGCGGCCTTACGGATCACGGTGCATCATCGAGGGTTCACCTGCGCTCGCCCGTCCAGCCTTCCACTCGCCTGTTGCTCCTCGACGGCCGAGGTGCCCTTGGACTTGAACGCTCCGCTTCCCTCCCCGTCACCAGCGACGCATGGGGGCGCGAGGACGGACTTTGGACGCTGGCCCGAAGTCCAGCTGATCGGATACCTCCTTCACGTAGCTGGACTTACTTACCGGGAGCGACCTCGTGTCGCACTGAGCGTCCGAGCCGGCCGGGCCGAGCACTGCAGTTGGCCACTGGACGCCGCCCTGGGCGCAACTTCACGCTTATCGGAAGCCGAGGTGCGGATCGGTGCCGACCAGCTCACTGCTGGCCGCCCAGAGGCGGGCGGCGGTGGCCGGGTCGGTCATATGAGAAGGGACGGGCTCACGCCTTGGTGTGCCACGCAGCCCGAAGACCCTCGGCCCCCAGAGTTGCCCGCCCTGCACCTCCGAGTCGAGGAGAGCACGGACAACCGGCCATGCCCCGGCGTCCTTGCCCTGCACCATGAGTCCGGCGGGCAAGGCGCGCAGCCGTTGGCCGGGGGATGTCACGCGTACCGGCGGGCGGGACGGGGTGAGGGAGTCCAGTGCGCCGCCGGGGTGGGCCACCACGCTGAGCACCGAGCTGCCGACTGCGCGTAGGTGGCGATCGAGTTCGAAGCCGAAGGACATCTGCGCCAGCTTCGATCGGCCGTAGGTGCGCTTGGGCCGATAGTCCCTGGTCGACTGCAGATCGCTCAGGTCCAGTCGCTCGGACCGTGCCGCGAAGCTGCCCACTGTCACGATGCGGCCTGCCGGCGCTGCGGACAGCAGTGGGGCCAGCCACTGAGTGAGCGCGAAGTGGCCGAGGTGGTTGGTGCCGAACATCAGCTCGTGGCCGTCCTCGGTCTCTCGACGCGGCGGGTCGTCGAGCGCGACCCCTGCGTTGTAGACGGCCGCGTCGAGATGTTCGAGGTCCAGCTTGTCCACGGCGGTCTTCAGGGATGACAGGTCAGCGAGGTCCAGTTGAAGGTGCCGCACGTGCGCGCCGGAGACGCGCGAGCGGATCGAGGCCATGGCGGCGTCGGCCTTCGCGGGGTCCCGGCTGCCGAGTACGACGACGGCACCGGTGACGGCGAGCTGCTCCGCGACGAAGTAGCCGATCCCGGCGTTACCTCCAGTGACAAGGAAGACCCTGCCCTCGGCAGACGGCAGCCGGTGAACGTTCCACGGTCGGCTCGGGGGTGCGGAAGACACGATGACAAGCTCCTTGCGCTCGGGGCCGCGTGCTCATGGGGAGCACGAACACGCCCAAGGTCGCAGCCTCCACCGACATACCGCCGATGGCTCACGGCCGCCGCCGACAGGCACCCGATACCCCTCCGGAGAACTGCAGAGAGCAAGGAGGCCGCTATGCCATGCCCGGGCGTGGCACTGAGCGCGAGCGCGGCCAGGCGAAGCACTCAGAGGCCGGCTCGGGTTCCCAGTCACAGGGACCGGCGGCCCTCTTCCCGGGAGTTCTACCGGCGGCAGAACTCCCGGGAAGAGCAAACCGACGAGCATCAAGACCGCCGAGGAAGTGCGCAACCGGCTGCGGGTTTTCGCCAACGAGCGCGGCACCATCATCACCGAGCTGCTGGAAGCGCTCGCCGGTCGCGAGCTCACGGAAGCCGAGCGTGAGCAGCGTGCCGCCGAGGCGGCCCTTGAGCTCGGCATCGAGTACACCCTGCAGTTCTGATCGAAGCCTCGCGCGGAACGGGCCGCGTCATCGTCCTGTCGCTGTCGGTCCCTGCCGCGGAGCGGCAGGTCACGAGTGCGGGCAGGCACACGGCATCCCTGCGGTTCGCGGAGAACGTTCCGTTCACCGCCGGGCACGCGGTGGGTGCGATGGACCGGAGAGCCGAGGACTGGCCGGTGGCTCACGCGGCTGCGATCGCCTTGCACGCGGTGAAGACGAGGGAGCCGCTCGGGGTCCTGTCGCCGGAACCCGAGCTGTACGCGGGGACCGGCACCACTCCGCTGAACCCATCTGACCCCGTACCCGGAGCGAGGCGCCGTGGTGGGCCAGGGTTCAGTCCAGACGGTCGTAGGCGCCCGGCTCCCAGTCGGCGAACAGCGTCAGTGCCTTTGCTGTCTCGGTACGTTCCGGCGCTGTGGAGGTGGCCGGCCACCAGCTCTCGACCTGATGGGCGTCCACGAGGACGAAGTCCCGGTATCCGTCGAAGTCGCCGGGGTCGCCTGCCACGCCGATATGGATGGGCGTGGCATCGGGCAGGTCCTTGAGCGCGTCGCGAAGCTGCGCGGCATTCCAGACCTGCGGGGTGTGCTCGAAGACGTCGGTCATGGACACAGAGTGCCGGACCGGACCGTGCTGTCGGTGGAGACACGGCTACGACCGGGGCCAGAGGTTGAACTCGGGCCAGGCTGGTGGCCGTACGGTGACGCCTCGGCGGACCGTGAGGTCGATACGCCTGTGACGGAACGAAGACGTCGTGGTGGACCGCCTGTGACTCGGTGCGGGATACAAATAATTCAGACCACATGCACCGCGCCACTCCTGGGGGAACACCGTGAAGTACACCCGCATCACTGCTCTCGCCGCCATCGGCGTCGCCGCCACCCTTTCGCTCACCGCCTGTGGCAGCGACAGCTCCGGGAAGGACTCGTCCTCCAAGGGCTCCTCGTCCTCGTCTTCTTCGACCCCGGACAGTGGCTCGAAGTCGGAGGGCGGCTCGGGCGACGGCGGCTCGGAGGCCGGCAACGCGAAGTCGGGCTCCGGTGAGGACACCGAGGCAGAGGCAGCCGCGAACGGCGCGGCGGAGACCGGCGGCAAGGTTACGTTCTGCAAGACGCAGGATCTGGCCATCGACGCCACGGACGCCGCGCCCGACGAGGACTCCGGCAGGATCGACATCACCATGATCAACCGGGGTTCGACCACCTGCTCGGCAACGGGCTTCGCGGG
>NZ_ML123051.1:182345-186847 GCF_003846175.1 Streptomyces sp. ADI95-17
CGCCTACGACATCGACAACAGCGGCGACAGCCTCGCGTCCCCGACCAACATCCTGGTGACGCCCCCGAACGAGACCCACACCGTGAGCCTCAAGTGGCCCGCGGGCGCGGGGGAGATCAAGGGTGCCTACACCGACGTCGAGGTCTACCCGACGCACACGACCAACTAGGGGTGGTGCCCGCAGACAGCTCCTGGCGGCGGGCCTGCTGAGGGATTTCCGCCCCGGCCTGTGCGGCAGGTGCCGCGCCACGGTACGCGGCCGCCGCCCGCTTCAGCGCCTTCTGGCCGCTTCCGTTCTCGGGACCGACCCCGGCGGGACGGACGTCGGAGGCGTGGGGGACCGGGCCGGGCTCGGATCGTCGCTCCGCCCGTGGTCGCGGTCACGGTGATGGCAGGCCCTGTCCTGCCTCTGGGCATTCATCGGATGGGGTACGGACTGGGGTACGGGCCGGGCGGCCGGACCTGCCCTCACCGCGCTCCTCATCGCGCTGACCTACGCCTCCCTTGCCTTCGAACAGTGGCCGTGTTCCAGGGGGCACAACTCGGTGATGCGGGCGGCGCAGGCCACGATCGAGCCGGTGGCCGAACCGCGTCCCGGGCCGAGCGGAATCTTGTTCCCCCGGGCGTGGCGGCAGACGTCCGCCACGACGAGAAAACAGGAGCTGAAGCCCATGGGGCCGATGACCGTCATCCCGGTCCCGAAGCGATTCAGGATGTGTTGGGGGGCCGGTGCCCCGTAGCGGATCGCCTGCCCTTTGAGGGCCTTCTTGCGCAGCCACGACTCCTGCGTTCCGCCTTCGGGCACGTCCGGGAACTGCGGCATCTCGTCGACGTGGTCGAAGACCTCGTCGTAGGACTCGATGCGCTCGGCGATCAGCAGGGTGTTGTCGCAGGCTTCCGGTAGTTCCGAGAACAGGTTGCGCATCTCGGCGGCTGTACCGACGGCACGCTGTGCCGCGTGATGTGAACGGGTCCGAGGGGCAGACCTCACGGACATGACGGTCGGGTACACGGGCTCAACGCCGCTCGGCCCACGCCTTGCCTGGCGGAGGTGCTCGCGCAGCCGGGGCAACCGGTCAGGGCCGGACGAAAGCGTACTGGAGGGGTTTGTACGTGATCGACACTCGACACTCGGCGCTGGCGGTGCAGTTTCGTTCTCGAAATTCATCTGGTGTCGCCGTCGTGGGATGGGCCAAGCTGGCCCGCATGGACTGGTTGCCACTGCTCTCCACTCTGGCCGGGGCCGCGATCGGCATCGTTGCCACGCTCGTCGCCGATCGGAATCGGTGGAAGCGCGAGGATGCCAAAGAGGCCCTTCGGCTGCGGCTCGACATCTACACGCAGTACACCACCACCGTGAAGGTCCTCGGTGAGACTCTGCGGGCCCTTGCCGAGCGAGAGTACCCGTCCGACGGCGAGCGGGCGTTCGTGCTGCGCGAGGCCTTTCGGGACTCGGGCATAGGCACCGCGTCAGAACGGATGTGGCTCATCGCGCCCCAACCCGTCGTCCAGGCCTCCAACAGCGTGTTCCACTGTCTGCGACGCATCTGCGACGGCTACATAGACGGCACTGCTGTCAGCAGTCCAGAGAATCGTGCTCGTTGGGAGGCGCGCGGCAAGGCAGCCGCCAAGATGCGCAAGCTCATGCGTGAGGATCTCGGCGTCGGCCCACTCACCGAACGCCACAGCCCCGTTCCCGACGACTGGAACAACCCCACCGGGCAGTGATCGTGACTGTGGCACCTGCGTCATGAGACGGCACGCCCGGACCGTGGTCGGAAGGTGATCCGCGGGGATGTATTCGATCTCCCAGTCGGCATGGATCCCGCCGAATCCGTGACAGTCCGCCGCAGGCCACCACTGGTTTCGCCCAGGCGTGCCACACGCTCGCCGCGGCCACGTGCCAGACTCGCATCGAACTCGGTGATCACGAGAGACTCCGCGTGGATCACGTCTTGCTGAGGAACGTCGGCGATGTCGGTGGTTTCAGCGGCGGCACGGAATTACGAACTCGGGGCATCGAAAGGACATGCTCGGCCGCCACTTCTTCCAGCCCCCGAGCTGCCCGGGGGCTCCGGCCGCTGTGCGACCCTGACTCCACCGACGACGAGCAGGGCAGTCAACGGCTCGTCGTGGTCGCCACCACCGTGGCCAAGGCATCCGGGCCGGCAGAGCTCCGCAGGGGTGCAGGAGCCGCCACACCGGCTGGAGGCGTGGCGGCCTCCCGTATGTCCCCGACCTCCCGGCACCGATCGGGTCACTTGCTGTCGGACGGACTCGGATTCTCCACGTGTGAGATCCAGGTGGTGAGCAGTCCTTCAAGTGCCTTGGTCTCAGCGGGCGTCAGCAGGCTCAGCAGGCGGCGTTCGTTGCGCATGTGGTCGGTGAATGCCTGGTCGATCAGTTCGCGACCGGGCTGGGTGAGGGCCACGATCCGGCCACGCTGGTCGTCATCGGAACGGCGGCGGGTGACGAGTCCGGCCCGCTCCAGGCGGTCGATTCGCTTCGTCATCGCGCCGGTGGTGACCATGGTGTGTGCGGCGAGTTCGCCGGGCGCGCGCTCATAGGGCTCACCGGCGCGGCGCAGAGCGCACAGGACGTCGAACTCTCCCTCGCTGAGTCCGTAGCGCCCGTAGACGAGGCAGAGTTGCTCGGTGAGATGGTCGGCCAGGCGGTGCAGCCGGCCGATCACGCCCAGCGGGGAGATGTCGAGGTCGGGCCGCTCGCGGCGCCAGTCGGCCTGGATGCGGGCCACGCGGTCCAGCAGTTGAGGGTCGTCCATGCACACCATATTAGCTTCCTGGGAAGTTATAGTGTCTTCCATGGAAGCTAATGTGCGGTGGGTGGCCCTGACGGCTGTCGCACCGGTGGCCTGGGGCGCCAACTATTACGTCACCCATGAATTCCTGCCGCCCGACAGCCCTCTCTACGGGGCGGCTCTGCGGGCGCTGCCTGCCGGCCTCGTCCTGCTGGGGCTGTGCAGGCAGCGACCGCGCGGTGCGTGGTGGTGGCGGTCCGCAGTGCTCGGGCTGCTCAACGTGAGCGTTTTCTTCGTGCTCGTCTACGCCGCCTCCCAGCTGCTGCCGACGAGCATCGCCTCGACCGTCATGGCGGTGTCCCCGCTGGCGATGATGCTCATCGCCTGGGCCCTCGTCGCCGAGCGGCCCGGCAGCGCACATCTGGCCGGCGCCGCGATCGGGCTCGGCGGGGTCTGCCTCATGCTGCTCACGGGAACGGCAGGAGTGAGCGTGCCGGGGGTCCTGGCCTCGGTCACGGCCATGCTCGTGTCGTCCTTCGGCCACATACTGACCAAGCGGTGGAACGCCGGAACCGACGTGCTTGCCTCGACCGCCTGGCAGCTCACTGCCGGAGGCCTGTTCCTGCTGCTGGTCGCCGCAGGCGTGGAGGGTCCTCCGCCCTCACTCTCCACACCGGCGCTTCTCGCGTTCGGCTACGTCACCCTCGTCGCCACAGCGCTGGCTTTCGCCGCCTGGTTCATCGGGCTGCGGTACCTGCCCGCGGGGACTGTGGGCCTGGTCGGGCTGCTCAACCCTGTCACAGGTGTACTGCTCGGCACGGCAGTGGCCGGAGAGGTGCTGACAGTCCAGCAACTGTGCGGGCTGGCACTCGTCCTGGCCGGAGTCGTTCTGGGACGACCTACGCGAGCAGGACGAAGCGTCGGCAGTCGCACTCCTCTGCACCCTGCACCCGACAAGTCCGCCACCCGCGAGTTCTCCAACCGCAACCCCCTATGAGGATCAGGGGGCACGGGAGCGGGGGCGGCGCCGATGGCCTGCCGGGATGAGTGAGCAGATGGGGCGGGGCGCAGCCGTCACGGCCCGCTGGTGATGTCGTGTCTGTCGTCAACGGAACGTGTGCCGCATCTTCGCCGCCGGTGTGCCCGCCGGTGCCCTCCACTCCCGCGCCCGTCCGCTCCGCCCCGACTGTCTCATCGAAACCGCACACACGCTCCCGGGGTGCGGCCCGCATCGCGGGAACTGGAGAAGTGCAGCAGCGCCGCTTCGGTGGCGGCCAGTGTGTCGTCCTGTTCCTGGTCCTTGCCGCCAGCCCGACGATCCACCCGTCGTCGGCGCGCTGGACGTGCACCCTGCGCTGCCCACTGGCGAGGACGCGGTAGGCGAGCTGCTCGGCATCAACGCAGGGGGGCGCCGTCCCTCAGTAACAAGGTCACTCCGCGACTTGGACGCAGTCAGCCTTGGGAACGGCATCATCCCCCAGCGCGTCGAGGGGACGCCGTTGCCGCACGCGGCCGTGTCGGTATCCGTCAGCCTCTTCGCGGTGGGGCGCGGTGGCGGTTCCGGGGAATCGTGGGGATCCTGGTAGGGGATCGTGGCTGTCTTCGCACGGGCCGTGTGCGTCGGTGGCCGCACCGAACAGGAAGGCTACGGCCATGACAGCGATGCCGAATAAGACAGCACAGCCAGGGCCCGGGGGGTCCGGCGCGAGGATCGACGGTGCGTCCCAGGTGGCCGGGGCCCTGA
>NZ_ML123051.1:187414-204768 GCF_003846175.1 Streptomyces sp. ADI95-17
TTGGGGCGTGATTCACCTCGTGGTCGGTGTGGCGCTCGTCGTTGCCGGGCTGGCGATCCTGACGAACAAGAGCTGGGGTCGCGGGGCCGGCGTGGCAGTGGCGGGGATCAGCCTGATCACGCAGTTCATGTTCGTTCCGTACTATCCGGCGTGGGCCATCCCTGTCATGGCACTCGACCTCGTGATCCTTTTTGCGCTGACGAGGTTCCAGACAGGAGCCGACGGAGGCCGGTGAACCGTGGCAGTCACGATCTCGATCAGGGCCGCTCGGCCCCCCGGGATGCGATGACCTTTGCGCCGGGGAGACGACTACGACCCGCCTCCCGCAGGAGACCAACATCCAGCGCGGCGGGTTGTGGAGAGGCGTAACGACACGGCAGTGACCACCGCCGCCGAGGCTGATCGCTACCGCAGTGGGGGTGCTCATGGTTTCTCCTGATCAAGCAGCAGCTCCGAGGCCGGCTGTCTCGGCGGTCAGGTCCGGAGCCGACCCCGTGTCCGTGTCGTCGAGATCGTGGTGCTGGGCGGCAGCAGGTATCCATGCACGGCCGCCCAGGCGCGGGCAGCTGTGAGGCCTTCCTCGCACGCGACGTCCTGATGCGACCACACCATGCCCAGCCCGGCCGACTGTTCGACCCGCCCCGGATCCAGGCATCCGGCCTTGCGGGAATTCCGCAGTTCTCCTGACACGGAACCGGTCACTGCAGCGCGATCCGGCCAACGGCCCCTGGTGCCCTGGGCACGTGCTGCGCAGGCGCTGATCATCGCCGGGGCCAGCATCCAAGACAACACGGGAGCCACCGTGCGCTTACGCACTGCTGTGACAGCACTGACCGGGACCGCAGCCCTCACCGTTGCCCTGGCCGGATCCGCCCAGGCGGCTGACGGCTCGATCTTCGGAGGGCAGTCGACCAACAACGCTTCCTATGCGTCTGTGCGTTACCACTACGAGAAAGTCGGCAGCAGCTACACCGCCTACCTGGAAGACATCAAGGTGGGGGACCTGAACGACGGCGACGGCTGGGGCTCCAGCCTCGTCGTGCACAGCGACCAGGGCGTTCTCCGGGAGTACCGCGTCCACGACAGTCAGTTCTATTCGTTCGGCGACGAACCCTTCTAACGCGTCAGCGGGGTGTGGTTCTCCATCTGCAACTGGAACGAGGCCACCGACGCCCTGAACTCCTGCGCGCGCCTGACCAAGGGCGGCTGAAAGGAACCGCCATCGCGCCAACGGCAATGGATTTCCTTGGTGGTGCCGATGGCTACCCACTGTGGACCGTAAGGGGACCAACTCCCAGCCCGACATCCTCACCGTATTCGTCGAGGGTATGGATACAGCGGACCACGTGACGTGGGCACTTGACCTCGTTGACGGTCCATCAGCGTTACTGCTGAGAATCCCGGCCAACCACGGTCAGAGTCCCCGATACGTCGCTGGCTCAGAGTTCGCAGCGTTCAAGAAGAGTTCGTTTTCGCCCGATCCGGCGGCCCGTTGGTCTTGCTTTCCGGATACCAGGCACCAGAAGCCATTCGGCGGATGACCGAGAGCAGGCTCACGGCCTGGCCCGCCAAGCGCGGCATGAGGAAAGCGGTAACCATCGCAGAGAAGGAAGTGACGACCGGCCTCGCGTCCAAATACGTATCGGGCGGGCGACGTTGCGCCGCAGGTGCTCGGAGAGATTCCGGACCGACCAGCGGGTGAAGAAGGGCTGACCGAGCTTGACCGGCCGGGTGGTGGCCGTCTGGATGGCGAAGTCCTCGTCGTCATCGCTGAGCAGGCGGGGACGGCCACCCGCCTGCCGAGGGCCCAGACAGGCCGGCCCGATCACGTGGCGGACTGTGTCCTCGTCCGCCGGCACGAGCCGCGCGATCACCGGCACGCTGTTCCCGCCCGCCGAGGCCGGCAGCACGGATCGGCCGCCGGAACCGCACCGTGCTCGTACTGCCCTGCCGCACGATCCGCTGCCTTCACGCGCCGATCGGACGTGTCGTCACATTCAACCGACCCGAGGACCACGAACACCAACCCGGCCGCCGCTTCCGTTGAGGCACTGGATCGCGTGCAGGATCACGGTGCGCCGGACTTGAGATTGATTGCTTGGTGGTGCGCAGGGCCGTGGTCGTCGGGCATTCATTTCTGGGGCCATCGGTTACGGGACGCCGAGTTCGAAAAGGCCGTAGCCCGCGTACGAGCCGGAAGCCAGGGCCGCGATGCCGAGGAGCATGAGCTGGTGGGTCAGGCTGAGGCGGCGCAGGGCGAGGGCGAGCGGGAGAAAGAGCGGGAAGAGGGGGAGCAGATAGCGGGAGACGTTGCCGAATATCTGCTGGCTGCCCAGGACGAGGACAAGGGTGAGGACGGTGTAGACCATCAGGACGGCTGGGGGACGCAGCCGGATCAGCAGCAGAAGCAGTGCGAGCGCGAGCAGGACGACACCGATGCCGATCAGGTCAGCGAAGGGCCAGGCGGAGAGATAGTCGAAGTGGCCCACCGGGACGGATGTGAGGACGTCGAGGGTGTGTCGGCCGTAGTCCCATTCGTGGGCCCAGGCACCGGACTGAAGCTTGAAGTAGCCGCTGTAGTCGCCCATTTGGTGACCCACCCAGCCGAGATAGGCGAGGAGGCCGAGCGGGGCGGCGACCATCGCGGCCACCGGACGCAGGATGCCGTCCCGGCAGCGGTAGAGCGCGAGTAGGGCCGCGACGACGACGGCGGCGATCAGCGCCGCGGCGGTGGGCCGGTTGAGCCCTGCCACGCAGGTGAGGAGACCGGCGGTGAGCCAGCGGCGACTCAGGACGGCATGGCAGGCCCAGACGGCCAGGGCCACGTAGAGGGAGTCGGAGTAGACCGCCCACTCCACGCCGGAGCCGGGCCAGACGGCCCAGAGACCGGCCGCGGCCAGCCCGGCTCGTCTGCCGCCGAGGCGTTCGGTGACGGCGTAGATGCCCAGGGCGGCGGCCAAGGAGGCGACGACGGAGACCAGCAGGCCGGCGCCGTACGGGCCGAGGCCGGTGAGCTCGGATACCAGCCGCATCAGCGCCGGGTAGAGCGGGAAGAACGCCGCCGAGTTCCCTTCGAGGGTTATCGGGCCGGTGGCGCCGGGGATCGGGACCAGCTGAGGGTCGTACCCGTGCACGGCGATCTGCTGGTACCACCAGCCGTCCCAGCTGGCCAGGACGTCCCACGGGCGGGCGCCGCCGCCGAAGCGCGGGTTCTTCGTGCGGTAGTCCCCGGCGAAGTGCAGCAGCCACATGAAGGCGGCGAAGCCGGTGAGCTTGAGCATGCCGTAGATGGCCAGCACGGGGCCGTAACGCTCGGCTGTGTGGCGCAGCCGGCTCCGGCGGTCGGGGCTCGTGGTGGCGGGCTGCTCGGACAGCCTCGCGTTCCAGCTCTGGGTGCCGGTCGCGGTCGTAGGGACGGCGGTCTTGATCATGTGCGGAACACCCACGCGCGGAAGAGCAGGAACCGCAGCAGCGTCGCGGCCAGGTTGGCGGCGAGGAGTACGGCGAGTTCGGCGGCCTGCCCGGCCGAGGGCATCGTGTGGTGCAAGGTGGCGAGCGATCCGCTGGTGATCGCCAGGCCGATCAGGAGAACGAACAAACCCCTGCCCTGGTGGCGCAGCACACCGCCGCGGCCGCGGAGGCCGAAGGTGAGCCGCCTGTTCACGGCCGTGTTGGCGACGGCGCAGATCAGCAGCGCGAGTGCGTTGGCGGCCTGGGATCCGGCCAACGGACGCAGCGTTGTGTAGAGGAGCAGGTGTACGAGTGTGCTGACGGCTCCTACGGCGGTGAAGCGCAGGAGTTGGGTGGTGATCCCGCCCTGCGTGACGGCGCCGCCGTCGCGGAGCGACCCGGCCGGCGGTAGCGTGCCTCGCGCCAGTGCCCCGCTGATCCTGGCGACGCCGCGCAGGTCGGCCAGTGCCGTGGCGAGGATGTCGACCCGGGTGTCGGGATCGTCCACCCAGTCGACCGGTACCTCGTGGATGCGCAGCCCGGCGCGCTCGGCGATCACCAGCAGCTCGGTGTCGAAGAACCACTCTGAGTCCTGTATGAGGGGCAGCAGTTGCTCGGCCACATCGCGCCGGACCGCCTTGAATCCGCACTGCGCGTCGGAGAAGCGCACGGCGAGGACGGAGCGCAGGAGGGCGTTGTAGCAACGAGAGGTGATCTCTCGTTTGGGGCCGCGCACCACCCGGGAACCGGGGGCCAGGCGGGTGCCGATGGCTATGTCGGAGTGGCCGGAGAGCAGCGGGGCCACGAGCGGCAGCAACGCCGTCAGTTCCGTGGACAGGTCCACGTCCATGTAGGCGAGTACGGGGGCCGGTGAGAGCGACCAGGCGGTACGCAGCGCGCGGCCGCGTCCTTTCTCGGTCAGTCGAAGCCACTGTGCTTCGGGCAGTTCGTCTGCCAGCCGGGCGGCGATCCGCGGGGTGCTGTCCGTGCTGGCGTTGTCGGCGATGGTGATGCGGAACGGATAGGGGAAGGTCTCGCGCAGGTGTGTGTGGAGCCGCCGTACGCTCGGCTCCAAATCTCTTTCCTCATTGAACACGGGGATGACCATGTCCAGGACGGGCTCCGGGTGGTGTGTCGCCACCGATGCGCGGTGCGGCAGTTGGCTCGGGCCCCTCAGGGCGAGTGAACCTTGTTTTCTCACGTTCTATCCTTTTTGTGAATTGATGCCGGGCAGGCCGAAGTCACTCGGAGCGACGGTGTGTTACGGCGTATGGCGTATGGCGTACGGGGTGACGGCGTTACGGGGTGACGAGCGAGGACGAGGTGCTCAACGGCTGGTTCCGTGCGGTCGCCGTACCCGAAGGCGGAGCCGAGGTCGAGGGCGGCGACGCGCCCTCCGTGCTTCCCGGCGGAGTCCCGGTGGCCGTGGCTGTGCTCCCCGTCGTGGCCGGCGGCGCGCTTGTGGCGGTCCCGTCCGGGGGTGCGGGGGCGATGGAGGTTCCCGAGGAAGAGGAGGGTTCGCTCGGGGACGCGTCGGGTACCGCGGAGGGGACTGAGGTCGGCAGGCTCGTTGTGGGCTGCGGGCCGGGATGGCTGGGCTCGACCCGGGTCGCATGACCGGGCAGCAGTGACAGCCCGACACTGAGGCCGACGACGGCCAGGACGGAGCCGACTGCCCTCCGCGCGGCCCGTCTCCGATGACGGACACGCACCCCTGCCCAGAGACGTTCCCGGTGCTTCGGCTCGAACGGTGCGGGCGCCGCCTCGCTGTCGCGCATCATCTGTGCCAGCTGCCGTTCGAAGTGATCCATGGGGTTCTCCTTCACCGCACCGGCTCGCTGACATTGCCCAGGATCTGCCTCAGCCGGGCCACTCCGCGTGCGGCATGGGACCGAGCCGTGCCCACCGGGCACCCGAGCACCTCCGCCACCTGCCCCTCGGGCAGGTCCTGGTAATAGCGCAGCACCACCGCTACCCGCTGCTTCGGCGACAACTGGGCCAGCGCGGCCTCCAGCCGGGAACGCTCCGCCACGTCCGCCGACACATCGCCGACAACAGCCGTCTCGGGCAGCTGTTCGACGGGGCGTTCGCCCCACCAACGCCGCTGTCCCGAGCGTGCCGCGGCACGCATCATCACCTTGCGGACGTACGGCTCCGGTGCCTCATCCGCGACCTTGGGCCAGACGAACCAGAGCTTGACCAAGGACTCCTGCAACAAGTCCTCGGCCCGATGCCGATCGCCTCCGACGAGCAGACGGGCCAGGTGGACCAGCACCGTCCATCGGGCAGCCACGAACTCGTCGAACGCACGGGCTCGACCCTGCTCCATCCGCACTGTCCTTGTTCTCGCCGGTCGCCTACACCCTGTAGAAGGCACTGGCACACGGTCCACGATGCACCTGCGGACCATGATCTGGATCACAGGGCGTATCGATGACAGGCCCTTCGGCCACGGGGGCCGTATCGCAAGGCGGGAGGACGGCCCGGTCGTCCACGAAGCGGTGCCGGTAAAGCTTGGTCTCGGCCACGGCGCGGATGTTCCCGCCCGGCACAACCCGGACCTGGACCGTCCCCCAGACCACGGCCCTGGGCGAAACCACCCACGTCGTCCTCCCACCCGACCACAAACAGGCACCACCCGGCCCGTACTGGCTGCTGCCCCCGCCGGACGCTCACCAGCACCAGCACCAGCACCAGCGCCCTGCAGCAGGCACTCACCGCAGTCCAGGGGCCATGCACCGAGACACGGTCCGACGAACCCCGCGACCTGGCAACGGTGAACTTCGGCCAGGCACAGGGACGGAACTGCGCCCTGTGCGGGGCACAGCTCCTCGCCGACCGGTCACTCGGTGTATTCACACACGACCGGGGTCTTCTCACCGAGCCGACCGAGCTGTGGGCCTGCGCCCCCGCGTGCCGACCCCCCATTACCTTCTTGGTGGCCTCGCAATGGGGCGCCCGGCAAGATCCGCGACTACTCGACTCCGGACCGAGAACGGCCGGCTGCGGCAGCAGGCCCGCGTTCACCTCGGGCAGCAGGTCGAGTAACTCGGCAATCAGGATTTGGTCGACCGCGTCAACGCTGAGTCCGGGCTGGGTGGGTGGAACTCGCACCCCTCCTGCGGCTGCGGTCGTTGGCCGGAGGGGGATTGGCCGACGAGCAAGGAGCGAGTCCGATGACGGAAGAGCCGCCCGCCCTGCCTTACCGAATTCCGCCTCTGTACTGCCCCGAGGTGCCCGGGCATCACCCTGAGACCGATCGGATCAAGCAGCGTCTGAGTGAACTTCTCGCCGCCGACCGCGTACTCGACAAGCCCGAGTACCGGGCGACGTACGAGAACCAGGACGTGGCCGGGATGGTCGCCTGCTGTGTCCCGACGGCCGGCGTCGATGCCCTGGTGGCCGTCGGCCCGGTATCCGCCATCACCGGGCTGGCGGACAACTCGCAGACCGGCGACACGGACAGGCCGAGCCTCCACCATGGACTCACCGGCGGTGACCCGACGATCGGCCCGGAAGCGGTGACCGCGCGGGTGGCCGATCCGGCCACGGAGGACCTGGTCGCCGCCCCGCTGCCGAAGGCGTTCCTTCGGGCGCTGCGCAGACTCCCGGCGGACAAGGGGAACGACAAACGCCGCCTGACGGTCGAGTCGGTCCTCACGTGGCTCGGGGCCGAGGCGCGGGTGGAGCGCCTCCAGGCCGGGAACTGCGAGCTCGGCCTGGAGGAGGCCATCGCGATCCGGTTGGAGACGATGGGCGGTTTCCTCGCGGCCTCCTTGATCCTTCCGCTGTTCCCTGCTGTCACCGCCGAGCAGACCCAGCACCCCGAGGTCTTGCGCGTCGTGTCCCTGCTCGTAGTGGCCCTGGCCGCCCACAACGAGCTGCACTCCGGCTACAACGACCTGGCTTCCGGCTCGAAGTACAACTGGGTCCAGGCCTTCGCCCGTGAGGCGGATGCCACGCTGCAGGAAGGCGCAGACCGGGTCGGCGGCCTCGCGGACCGGGCGTTCTTCGAGGCACGGCGATCTACGGACGATCTTGTGGCACGTACGACCAGAACCGACTTCGTCGGCTTCCTCGAAGCGCTGGTCGCCCTCACCGCCAACTTTCTCTCCTGGTGGTACCCGCGGCAGATGACGGTTTGCTACCAGGTGCCGGGCCTGGACCTCTCACGGGCGTGCCCCGTGCTCGCGAGCCGGCCGCGGGCCGTCGGCGCCCCGGACATCGCGTGCCTGGACCACTTGTGGAGCCAGGCGTAGCTGAGGGCTGAGAGGTCACGTGTCCGGGGCCTGGTCGCCTTGGTGGGGACCTTCTGGACGTCGAGGTCGGTACGGACGCGGTGCGGCCTCACGGGGTGGCGCCACCGCCCGGCGCTGTCGCGGGCGACGCCGGCGGACAAAGCGCGGCGGCGGGCCGCTGAGGTCCTGGCACACGGGATCACGGTGATCCGCCTCGCCTCCCGGCGGAACAACGGCGTCCCGCGCGTCACCGCCGAACTACGCCGACAGGACCGGCCGGTCAACCGCAAGCGGGTGGCACGGGCCATGCGGGAGCACGGCATCGCCGGGAACAGCCGGCGCACCGGACACCGCAGCCTGACCAGGGTCGTCACCGAAGCCGCCCCGTCGCCGGACCTGATCGGCCGGGACTTCGCCGCCACCCGTCCTGGCACGAAGATCGTCGGGGACACCATCTACATCCCCACCGCCGAGGGCTGGCTCTGCTTCGCAGCGTGGCTGGACCTGGCCACGCGCGAGGTCATCGGCTACTCGATGGCCGACCACCACCGCACCGAAATCGTCGTCGACGCGCTCGACATGGCCGCCGCGGAGAGCTTTTGGGCTGTACTCAAAGAGGAGATCGTCACCCGCTTCCGGCCTGACCGAGCGACCGCCCGCGCCGGCATCTCCGACTTCATCGAGACCTTCTACAACAGACGCAGCCTGCGCAAGCACGTCCACTGGGGCCACCTCACACTCTACGAGACACGCCTGCGCCACCAGCAGGATCAGGCCCTCGCGGCGTAACGGCGAGGGGTCCAAGATCACGGGGAACTTCACCTCGGTGTTGGTCCGGGTCGGCAACAGGGTCTGAAGGAGCCGGGAAGCGTTCAGTGCCCTCGCCGAACGCCTCGCGGACACCTCACCCCGGCAGGCTCAACCCCCAGGGAGCTGGGCGCCAGCGACGACTTCGTACCCCTGACCCAACTCATGAAGACGATCAGCCCTGACGCGCACAACGACGCCTCATAGCCGTACTCATCGCTGGTGCGGATCCAGGAGGAACCAATAGTTCACCGTGGGGCCCTGCGCAGCAAGCCCGTCTCCGAGGGACTCGTAGAGCGACCGGGCCGCCACGTTCTCCGCCCCCGTGGTCAAAGACATCTTCGTGGCGCCAGCCTTCACACCAGCTTTCATGAAGGCGCGAAGGAGATCCCGACCGATACCTTTTCGTCGATGGGACTCAGCCACCTCAAGCTGGTGGAGATAGAGCATCGGACCTGAGTCCGGGCGTGCCAGATGGTGCCCCCAGCACCATCCGAGGATCTCTGTCCCATCAACCGCCACGAAGGCCAGCGCGGTGGGCGTGCCAGCGAACGCCCGCACCACATCGGCATCCTCAACTCCCCGAAAGTTGCGGACCGCTCTCCCGAGCAATGGCAAGTCGTCTCGCGTTATCTGTGTGATCACGGTCTCATCCTGCCTCGTTCGCTCGGGCGGCGGGAGCTGCTGCCAACACTCCATCCCTGCAATGGCACGCCCCGACGCGGCACGCAGCCATCCGGAAAGGCCACAGGTTCTGGCTCACTTTCCGTGGAGCGGTTACGAAGAGTCAGATCTTCGGAGCCATGCGGCAGCGGTTCGGATGGGCATGAAGTCGAGGCGAGGTGAGTTCCAGGGCCCGGTTGTCGCGTCCAGCGCTCATGTGGTTGAGCCAGCGTTCGTACCAGTCGAGGAAGTCGGTGGCGGAGGAGACGTTGGGGCCCCAATACCCGTCGCCGTTACCAATGAGGACGCGGCCGGTGAGGGGACCGGTCACCGCGAGGACGCATATATCGGTGCAGCCCATTTCTATGATGTGGAGGAAGAGGTCGCGTTCGTCCGCCCCGGGGGCCGTGCTGGTGAAGCCGCGGGGTGTCCCTTGTTCTCGGCGCGGATTCATGACCAGCAGGGAACACTGCTCCAGCGGCCTGAGGCCGTAGAACGGGGCCGCGCCTGAGCCGCCGATGTGCGTGAGGAACTGCCGATAGGCATCCGGAAGAACGATGTTGTGCTCGGCCTCAAACGCAGCGACGCGTGCTTCCGCCAGTTTCGGACCGGGGGAGAACTTGTGTTGCTCCTCCCCGAAGGAGTGGCTGCGCAGCGGTTGGAAAGGGATCGCGGCCAGCTTGCGACGCAGGCGGGGTATGCGGGGATCCATGGTGCATCTTCTCTCGTCTCCGTCACCCTAGGGGTGGCTGTAGTCAGCTGGCCGGAAGAACCCTCTTCCGCAGTAGTAATCGAGGCCTGCTCGGCCGAACATCTGGCGTTTGAGCACCTTGATCCGGTTGACGTGTCCTTCGACGACGCCGGAGCTCCAGAGCAGGGTGCGGCCGGCGATGACGGCGTCCCGGTCGCGTTCGATCCCTGCGGCGAGGGCGTGGAGGGTGGGCAGGTCGTCCTGTCGGACGGCGTCGAGCCACTCCGGTAGTCGTTGGCCCTCGGGCTCGGTGAGCATCTGGCCGAAGGACCGGACATGCCCGGTGAGGGCGTTCCAAGTCCGGGCAGTGAGCCTGCACGACCTTGAGTCGTAACTGTTCGCTCTCCGTGAGGCTTTCGAGGTGTCGCAGAATCCGTCCGGAGACCGTTCGAGGGGACGACGGCCTGGCGGAAACCGGTCGAGGTGAGAGGCGTTCCTCCCGCAGGTAGGCGCGAACTCGCTGGTAGGGGCCCTTGCAGCCGAACGGCACGATTTCCTCCCACAATGCCCGGGCGTTGGCGCGCCCCTGGTTCCAGCGGTCGTCCGGGTAGGGCTTGTACTCGTCGAGACAGATTGCACTAGTGTGAAATAGTTTTGCATCTAGTGCTAAGTCCGGCTAACTTCAACGGCATGCCTGCCTCCTTTCCCACACCAGTCACGCTCACCGGTCGCCACATACGGCTGGAGCCACTGACGATGGAGCATCTCGACGAGTTGTTCGCGGCGGGGGGCCGCGACGAGGAAGTCTGGAGGTGGCAGGGTGGGCCGGCGCCACAGACCCAGGAAGAGCTGGGGGGCAAGCTCGCCGCACTGTTGGAGGGCGCCGCGCGTCGTGAGTACGTTCCCTTCGCAGTCATCCACGGCGCGAGCGGTCAGGCCATCGGCTGGACCACGTACATGGACATTGATGCGGCCAACGAACGGCTGGAAATCGGCTGGACGTGGTACGGGCGTGCGTTCTGGCGCACCCAGGTCAACGCCGAGTCGAAGCTGCTTCTCCTCACCCATGCTTTCGAGGACCTGAGCATGGGACGCGTGCAGTTGAAGACCGACCATCTCAATCACCGCTCGCAGGCGGCCATCGCTCGTCTCGGCGCGCACCGCGAAGGGGTCTTGCGCCGTCATCGCCGGCGACCGGACGGCACCTGGCGCGACACGGTGTACTTCTCGATCCTTGCCCAGGAGTGGCCTGCGGCCAAGGAACGTCTTGCCGCCCGCCTCGAAGGCAACGGCCATCACAGATAGCGCCCGCGCGCCGGAGGCCACATCGACGACGCCCACGGTATGACCCGCACACAGGCGGCTGGTGGGCCCGGAGGCGGCGAGTCCGCGCGCGGCCGGTCTGGATGCCGATATGGACGTGAGTGACCCCGTCGATGTCGTTGCCGCTCGGAGGGGGGTGGAGGGTGCCGTGGTTCCGGGGAGGGGGCCACAGGTGATACGGGTGGCACGTCCGGCGAGTTGGGCACCGCGGGTGCCGGTGAACAGGGGTGTGTCGGTGACGTTGATGCCGGTGTGGACGAGGGTCGCGGGGGAGGCGTTCGGTGAGGTCTTCGAGCAGGTCGGCGGTTTCGGCGCCGCTGGTGGTGCGGGGGTTGAGCCGGTGGGTTTCGTCGATGAGTACCAGACGCACGCACGCATGGTCTTCCCGGCCGCCGTCGGCCCGGTGACGATCAACGAGGGCCGGGTGGTGGTCTGCTGGTGCCGTCCCAGGATCATCAGCGTGCGTACGTTCGTGGTGAGGGTGGCGATGGCGGGGGTGCGGACGGTGACGAATGCGGAGAGGTAGGCGAGGCGTTCCTCCCCACTGCGTTCCGGTGCCCCGGGTACGGGCGGCTTCGGGGCAGAGGGCGCGAAGTGCTGCCAGCCCTGCCAGGTGGTCACCGGCCATGCCCTGTCGGCATCATCGGCAGGCATACCGTCCTCGTGTTCGCCCTGGCCACTCACGCCCGACGTGGTTGCGACGACGCTGCTGGCTGTGTCCGAGGCATGCCGGTTCACCATCTGAAGGCCTCTGCCCGGGCGTCGTAGAGCCCGTACACGGCCACCGACACGGGGCCGGGCCGTATACCGACACGGCCGGGCCGTCCACCGCCTGGTCTTCGCCCTCGGTGGTGTCTTCTACGTCCCTGTCGAGGTCGTCGAGGCTGTCCTCTCCCGCGCTCGTGGCTGCCAAGTCCAGTTTCTGCGCCTGAACCCCGGGCCGGGAATGGGGTGGTGGGGGAGGGGGTGTTCCTTGTGCGGGGGATTCGACGGCTGATCGACGACAGTCCAACTGTTCGCAGCCGACTGCACGGGCACAACCGCCGACCCCTTCGGAGCGTTCTGGAACGCCCCCACATAGGCGGGCGGATCGCCGTTCCAGCGTTCCACAAGCGAGATGATGCCGGGATATCCCTATGAACAACTGATGCGCGAGAACCGCTCGGTCAACGATGATCGCCACATCTGGATCATGCCGCCCACCAGCAAGAACACATCACCCGCAATCAGGCACCAGCGCGTAAGGAAGAGCACTGCAGTGGTGCGAAACTCAACGGTCTGTTGACATCGCCCCGATTACGCTGCTGGCATGTCTGATCAGGGAAGCTACCGCCGCGAATCCGCTCGTGTTCTGTTGATCGATGAGCTGGACCGCCTGCTCTTGCTGAAGTTTCATGTCGACCCAGATGCTCCCGAGAGCGGTCACGGATGGTGCACGCCCGGCGGTGGTGTCGAGGACGGGAGACTTGGGCAGAGGCGGCAGCCCGCGAGCTTCGCGAAGAGACGGGCCTGTCCGTGGAGCCAGAGGCCTTGGAATCAGCAGTCGCGGAGACCTCCGGATATGCAGATGTCGGCTGGGCTGAAGGGATCTTCCGGGACGTCTTTTTTTCGGCTTCGCGTCACGAGCCACCAGGTTGATGTGACTGGCCAGGAGACACATGAATGCAAGTACCAAGCCGGGTATCGCTGGTGGTCCATTGCTGACCTCGCAGCACTAATGAGACGGTCTATCCCTTCGGCCTACCCAAGTTGGCGGCCGAGCTGGTGGCTGGGCATGCCCCTGCTGATCCGATTCAATTGCCCTGGCCGCACTGAGGGGTGTCTGAAGCGCATGCCACTCGGTCAGGGTGGAGTGTCGGTGAAGACGGGCGTGCCTAGTTGGGGTCGGTCGTCGGCCGGGGTCGGACGCACCGGGACCTTCCTCAGCCAACTCGGCACCACACGCAGAACAGAACGCGCCCGGCTCCAGACCGACTACAACAGGGCCCTCCGCGTCGTCGCCGAGATCGACGCCGCCCGAACCACCATGAGCTGGGACTCCGCATGAGAATCTTCGCAGCTCAGCGGCCCGAGAGTGAGAACCGCATCCGGGCCGCGATGGACCGGCACCTGTGCGGCGAGATCCCGCCAGGCGGGAAGGTGAGACATCAAGACCCTCGCCAGCGATGCCGCCGTCGACCGCACCGCGTTCTACGGCACCCGCCCCTACGCTCATCTGTGCGTCGAGTTCGAGCGACGCCTGAACGTCATGCGTGAGGCCGGCGAGATCCCCGACCCTCGCGAGGCCCAGCTCTCCTGGCTCGAGGCAGAAAACACCAAGCTCCGGGAACGGCTCGCCCAGTCGGAGCAGGCGGTCGACGAGCTCACCGACTTCCGCAGCCAGGCCCTGGCCCGCCTCGCCGCCCAGCATGAGGAGATCGTCCGGCTCCGCGAATCCGCCGCGGGGAAAGCCAAGATCATCCGCCTCCCAGCACCGCGACCGCAGTCATCGGGTCCCGCAGCTGAAATGCCCCTGAACCGAGGTAGCCCGCATCGCCGGTCACTCGGCTGCCAGCTCGCTTGCATCGCTGCCGAATCAGGACCCAAAGTACTGGCGCAGAGCCTCTCGTCCTCCCGGAACGAAGCACCATTCATCAACCACTTCGCGCAGTTCGGTCACTGTCAACCAGCCGTACCAGTCGGTCTCACCCGAGTCCGGGACCAGGGTCTCCGAAACGACGGCCTCATGCACCCCGAGCCAGATGGGGCTAATCCCCTCCCGGAAAAGGAGCTTGAACAGGAAGCGCACCGGCACACGAACGCCCAGTTCTTCAGCCAACTCGCGGACTGCCGCCTCTTCATACGACTCGCCCACGTCCACGGCCCCGCCGACCATCGCGTCGTAGTAGCCCGGAAACCGGGACAACGTCTCGGCCCGCCGCAGCACGAGGATCCGGCCTTCGCGATCACGACAGATCGTCGCTGCAATGCGATGCAGCCAGTTCTCACGCACAGCCTCATCCCGCTCGACGATCCCCAGTACGCGGTCGTGCTCATCGACATGCTCAACCAGTTCGCTCACAGATGCACGATCTCAGTCCCCACTGACAGCTCGGCCCCACGGGCAACGGTGATGTGTGATCTGCACCATAGGAGACCCCGCAGGTGCGAAGCGGGTGACGCTCGGCTCACCGTGTCCGATGTGGACGACCGTGTGCTCTCCGCGCGAGCGGAGGTGAGCCGGTCTGGCGACACGTGGCCGAGCTACGCGGCCGGGTGCCTGCGATGGTCACCGTCGACCCGGCCGAGGAACAGCGCCTGCACCGGGCGATGGACCCCTACTTCGAGGCTGTCGACACGGAACAGGTGGAGTACCCCATGACCGTGGTTGGGTTGGAGGCGCTGGACTTGGTGGGGATGACGCCGGGCTCGCGGCGTGTGAACCGTGCCGACCTGATCGATGACGGCCTCCCTTCTTGACCGGGTCGCCGTCTCTGTGCTAGCGGGCGTGGTCATGCGCCCCGAGGCCCTGCGCGAGGCCACCCGCCGGGCCGCCGTGAAAGCCGCTGCCGCGGGCGGGCATCGCGGCCGGCTCGCGCCGGGCGAGAAACCGAACCGCAAGCGGATGGCGACCGTGGCCTGCGTCTTCGACACCCGCCCGGCCCCCAGACGCCCCCACGACGTGATCCACCCGCCCGGCGGCCGCAGCGGCGAACGTCCCGTCCGTCCGGGGCCGAGGGCGGAGAACAAGTGGTGCACCGCCTCCCTGGTCCGCCCGCCCGAGCAGGTCATCGCCGACGCCTTCGACCAGGCCGACGCCCGCGACTCGCAGCATCTGCGGCCGTGGATCGTCCTGGTCGACGGCGCTCGCCACCAACTCGACCTGATCACCGCCGAGACCGCCCGACGCGACGTCACGGTGCACGTCCTGCTGGACTTCGTGCACGTCGCCGAGTACGTCTAGGCCGCCGCCCACGCCTTCCACAAGCCCGGCACCACCGAGGCCGAAGCCTGGGCAGCCGACCACCTGACCGCGATCCTCGCAGGCCACGCGGCCCGCACCGCCGCCGAGATGACCGCCGATGCCGACCGGGAAGGACTGCCGGCCACCCGGCGCGAGACCGTCGACGCCTGCCACCGCTACCTGACCGGCCACCTCGACCAGCTCCGCTACGACACCGCTCTCGCCAACGGGTGGCCGATAGCCACGGGCGCGGTCGAGGGTGCCTGCCGCCACCTGATCGCCGACCGCCTCGACATTACCGGTGCCCGCTGGGGCCTGCCCGGAGCCGAAGCCGTCCTCCGACTCCGCACCCTCGTCGCCAACGGTGACCTCGACGCCTACTGGCGCTTCCACAGTGCCCACGAGCACGAACGCCTCTACCCCGCCCCCGGCCAGGAGAACTACAACCTCACCGCCTGATCAGCATCGTCCCTCGAAACGAACCGCACCCTCTTGTGATGTAGCGGCGTCACCGCCCGGCCGCCGACGGTCTGCTTTTCCCATCCCTAACAGCGGGCATGCGCAAGGATTCCCGTGAACGGGCTCTCAGCAAGGTGCTTGGCCAGGCCGAGCAGACGGGTCTGGGTGATATCTGCGTAACTACCCGGCCGGGCCGGGATCGCATCACGCTAGCGTGAACACCATGGACCCTCACGAACTTGCCGAGCGCCGCCGCGAACTGGAGACGTACTGGGAGAGCGAGGGCGGCTTTCGGGAGCGGCTTCTGATCGAGATGGTGCCACTGCCTACCGTGTCGGAGCAGGCTGTGATCGACAAGCGCCTCATCGTCGGCACGGAGGACCCGGAGCTACGGAAGGTCGCCGAGCAGTTTGCCGGCTACTTCAAGCGCGAGCTGCGCTTCGACTTCGTCCCGTTCACCGCGGACGACTTCGCCGACGGCGACGAGGTGCTGCTCATCAACTCCCGGAAGGTGATAATGCTGTCGCCCGTCGCCTGCGGAGCCGTCGGCTTCAATCGCCGGGAGAACTGCCTGCGGTGGGTCTGGGTACACCCCTTCGAGCGGGGCACCGGACTCATGGGCCACGTGTGGGACATCCTGGAGCGCCGGTACGGCAACGAGTTCTGGATCGAGACCCCGGTCTCCCCGCCGATGCAGAAGTTCCTTCAGAGCAGGGAGGTCGATATGTCCCGCTGGGGCGGACCGAGCCCTGGGCATTAGCCGCCGCCAGTGGGGCCTCCGGCCATACCCCCGAGCCAGACGTCCCGGGGCTCCCTCGAGCACGTCCCCAATCGGCCCGCAGAGTCGGCCCAGAAGTGGCACCATCCCCAGCATGACAGCACACCCACTCTTAGAGGTCCTAACAAAGGCGTTGGACGTGTCGGTGGGTGATGAGGCAGGTGGCGAGGCCGAGGAAGGCTTCGTGGATGTCGTCCCGTCGTTCCCAGCGGACGCGTAGGCGCCGGAAGGCGTGCAGCCAGGCGATGGTGCGTTCGACAACCCAGCGGTGGACTCCGAGACCGGACCCGTGCGGGACGCCTCGGCGGGCGATCACCGGTTTGATGCCCTGGGCCCAGACGAGGCGTCGGTACTTGTCGTGGTCGTAGCCGCGGTCGCCGAGCAGGGTGTCCGGTCGTCGTCGCGGTCGCCCAACCAGGCCTGCGACGGGCGGGACCTTGGCGAGCAAGGGCATTAGTTGGGTGATGTCGTTGCGATTGCCGCCGGTCAGCGACACCGCGAGCGGGATGCCCTGCCCGTCGACGAGGACGTGATGCTTGCTGCCCGGACGTGCTCGGTCGACCGGGCTGGGCCCGCTTTTGGGCCGCGTCGAGCGGCTCTGACGTGACTGGAGTCGATCACCGCCCTCGACCAGTCCAGCTGCTTCGCCGACCGCAGCTTCGTCAGCAGGACGGCATGGAGCCGGTCCCACACGCCGGCTTCGTTCCACGCGGCGAGTCGCCGCCAGCACGTCATGCCGGACCCGAACCCGAGCTCCTGCGGGAGGTACTCCCACTGGATGCCGGTGTGCAGCACAAACAGGATCCCGCACAGAGCCTGCCGGTCAGGGACCCGAGGGCGCCCGGCTACCAGCTTCGGTGCCGGCTGCGGTAGCAACGGCTTGATCAGCAGCCACAGTTCGTCCGACACGATCCACGGCCGAGAGTTCCTCTTCCCCACGAACAGACCAACGAGCATCCAAGCCGACAGTCACACCATCCACAGCTTCTGTTAGGATCTCTT
>NZ_ML123051.1:205955-210426 GCF_003846175.1 Streptomyces sp. ADI95-17
AGGTCACCCACGTGGCCGCGTTCGAGACCTACGTTGGAGACATTGGAACGATCTTCCGAACGTTCGCCGATCAGGACTCCGGGTGCACCTCATACGGAGTGCTGGTCGACGGGCAGAGCTGGTTCGTGAAAACGGCCTCAACACCGGAAGCCGTGTCGTCGCTACACCGCGCTGAGTCCGTGCACCAGGCTGTTGCCCACTCGGCCATCGTGCCACTGCTGCACAGTTTCTCGACGCAGGACGGACTGGTCCTCGTCTACCCATGGGTCCCTGGCCAGGTTCTCTACCACCTGACCGTGTCCCACCACGGAGGCCGGGCTGCGCCCGATAGCCCGATGGCAAGTTTCCGACGGCTTCCTCTCCCTCTGATCCACGCCGCCCTGGGTGCCATCCTGGACGCCCACCTCACCGTGGAACAGGCCGGGTTCGTTGCCGTTGACCTCTATGACGGCTGCATGCTGTACGACTTCGAAGATCACCGGATGATGCTGTGCGACCTGGATGAGTACCGACCAGGTCCGTTCGCTTTGGGGGCGGACCGGCTTCCCGGCTCCCGGCGATACATGGCGCCGGAGGAGTTCGTACGCGGTTCAGTGATCGACATCCGGACAACAGTGTTCAACCTCGGCAGAGCCCTCTGTCTCCTCCTCGACGCTGGCGACGTGGAGGACCAGTGGCGCGGCACCCCCCACCAGCTGTCCGTGATCCGGCGAGCGACGGCGGCAGATCCACGGGCGAGGTTTCCCTCCGTGCGTGCCCTCGCCGACGCCTGGCATGGAGCAGCCTGAGCTTGACTCTGTCGGGGATCTTGGAGTTTCCCGGTGCGACAGCGTGGTCAACGGTCATGCTCGTGTAGTTCCGCCGACCGACGAAGCTGTCGAGGTGCCCGTTGTCCCTTTGCCCCCGTTCCGGTGAGCAAGTTCCGCCTCTGACCGCGCGGGTTGCGCGGGCGAGCAACCCGGGTGGCACGACGGCGATATGGGTGCGTGACCGGCTGGACGGGCTGTGGTGCGACGAGGATTTCGCCGACTGGTACCCGAGGGACGGGCGTCCGGGGCTTTCGCCTGCTCAGCTGGCCACTGTCTGCGTACTGCAGTTCCTGCTCGGCCTGTCTGACCGGCAGGCCGCCGAGGCGGTTCGCTGCCGCATCGACTTCAAATACGCCATGGCCATGGAATTGGACGATCCCGGGTTCCACCACAGCGTGCTGGCCGACTTCCGCGATCGCCTCGCCGAAGACGACCGCGCCGACCGTCTTCTCGACCTCGCGCTGGCCCGCCTCAAGGAGGCCGGACTGGTGCGCGAGCGCACCACGCAGCGCACCGACTCCACCCACGTCCTGGCCGCCGTGCGCGACCTGACCCGCCTGGAGTTGATCACCGAGGCGGTCCGTGCCGTACTCGAAGAAGTCGCCGGCACCTCCCCTCACCTGCTCGACGAGCTGGTCGACGAGGACTGGGGGCTCCGCTACGGCCGACCGGTCCGCCTGGGCAAGAACCCCACCAAACCCAAGACCAGAATCCTCGCCACCGGAAACGACGCCGTCCGGCTCCTGGAACACCTCTACCGGCACGGAACAGACCACACGGCCGGCCCGCGCGTCCAGGCCCTGCGCCAGATCGTGGTGCAGAACTACCACCGTGACGCCGCAGGACACCTGCGCTGGCGCACCGCCGAGAAGGAAGACGGGCCCGGACTGCCGCCCTCGTCCCGGGCGATCGTCTCTCCTTACGACACTTCAGCCCGCTACGCACGCCACGGGCACATCATCAGCTGGAAGGGGTTCTCCGCTCACCTGACCGAGACCTGTGCTCCCGACGGCCCGAATGTGATCACGGATGTGGTCACCACCGCGGCCACCACCCACGACAGCCAGGTCCTGCCCGGCATCCACGCCCGCCTGGCGCGTCGCGGGCTGCTGCCCGCCGAGCACCTGGTCGACGGCGGCTACACCTCCCTGCCCCACCTGGCACAAGCCACCCGTGAACACCAGGTCACCGTCTCCGGGCCGCTCCGGAGCAACCCCACCCTCCAGCACCGTCGGAACGAGGGCTTCGCCCGGGACGACTTCCACATCGACTACGACCGCCAGCAGGTCACCTGCCCCAAGGGACAGGTCAGCGCGGGCTGGCACGGCCCCTACCCGACCTCCTCGCCCACCGCGGCCCCGCTGATCGTGGCCAGGTTCACCAAAAGCCAGTGCCGCCCCTGCCCGGCCCGCGCGCAGTGCACCAGCACCGCAGACAGTGCGCGCACTGTGGGCTTTCCCCCGCGAGAACTCCGCGACCTGCAACTTCGCGTCCGTACCGAGCAGCAGACGCCCGAGTGGAAGGCCCGCTATGCGGTCCGCTCCGGAGTGGAGGGCACGGTCAACGAGTTCGCCCACGGCCACGGCATGCGGCGCTGCCGCTACCGAGGGCAGGAAAAGGCCCACATCCAGCACGTCCTGACGGCCATCGCCGTCAACATCGAGCGCCTCAGCGGACTGCCACCAGACGAGGAAACCCCCGCACCCCGCCGACCGACCGCCTTCCAGGACTACCTCGACCAGCGCGAGATTCCCCGGCTGAAGTCCTGGCGAACCTTGGGCAGCTGACCTCGGCGACTTCAAGATCCCCGACAGAGTCAAGCTCAGTACCTGTGTCTGAACCTCGGCCGAATGTTTGCCCAGGTCAGGATTCGAACGGGGCGGGCTTGGGCTGCTCCGGCGGCGACATCAGCGGTTCCGCTGACGGCCTTCCGGTGGTGATGGCCCTGTTCTCCCGAAGCTACGGCGAAGTGACAAGTAGCAGGCGGGGGCCGGGGACTTCGCCGGCTTGGAGGGCGGCGAAGTCGGCGGGGGCCTTCTCGGCAGCTTCGGGGTACGCCTCACGTTTGGCGTGCTCGGCCAGTGCCCGGTAGATGCTGGCCACCGAGGGGTTGCGCCCCTTGCGCTTGCCGGTGGGGATGATCAGGTCGGGCTGGATCTGCTCGACGGACTCGCCGTTCGCGCGGCGCCGCAGTACGGTGTGCAGCATGTCGTCGGTGATGACCGGCGGTCGGCCGCCGTGCTTGCCCTTGCGAGAGGCGGTGTCGAGCCCTTCCAGTGTGGACTCGCGGATGTTCTCACCGCTCGGCACCCTGCGGGAAATGGCAGCTCAGCCAGCGCGCGCAGTCCACTCCGGCGGCGTCCACAACCGGGCATTGGCGCTGCCGACCTGGATCAGCGTTCCGGTATGTCGATCCTGACGCGCCGGGCGGAACCCGTCGATCGCGAACACCTGCTGTCCGCTGGTGATGTCGACGCCCTGCAGACCGGCCTCGTCGGCAATCAGCAGATGCTCTCCGTCAGTGAAAAAGCCGAAATCGCCGACCGGCCAGGGGAACGTCGCGACCGCCTTGATCCATCTGACGCCCGGCGAGCGCAGTTCGATCGAGGTGGGGTCGAGAACGTGGACGGTACCGCTGCCGGCATCATCCCGGTCATACACCGCGATCCGCCCGTCGTCGATCCACACCACCGGCCAGTTCCACTCCGAGACCTCGGGATACACCGCATAGCTGGGCCCGTCCTCGGATTCATACGGGTTGTCGTGCAGCCAGGCGGTCAGGCTCCACACCGCCGGCATCCCCCACGGCTGCCACACCCAACCGCCGTCGTAGACACGAGTCCCGTCAGGACTCAGCGACAGCGCGCCGTGGAAGTAATCGAGGTCGTACTCCGCATCTTCCTCATCTCTATCCGGGCTGTCCCGCGCTGTAAGCACCTCGCCGGACGCGAGATCGGTGACATCCAACCGGTTCCAGTCAGTGCGATGGACGACAACCGGCCGGCCACCGTGTTCGGCGAACGTCAACGCGAACGGGACGGTTTCACAGCAGTAATCTCCGCCGTCCAACTTCAACGCTGGCGAACCGGTGGTGAGATCGACGACGGTGCCGTACCGACCTCGGTCTTGAACCACCGCCGCCCAACGGCCACATCGAGACACATGAAGCCGCAGTCGAACGCCGCCACCGTATTCGGACGCCAGCCTCTCCTCCCGATACCGGGCCACGTCCTGCACCTCGCCGGTCGTCGGCGTCCACCGCGCCAGCCGTCCGTCCTCGGACAGCACCAGCCACGCCGGCCCCGCGTCACCGAGGGCCGCTGGCAACGCTGCCACATCCACGACCGGCCGCAGCGCGTCGGGAACTGCCACGTCCACCGTGATCGTCGCCATATTGATCCCCTCGGTGCGCCCGTGTGACCCCCCGCGGCAACGTGAACAGCAGGTGATACGGCACCGTATCGGCAAAGTCGGTGAGCGCCGCGATGCCGGTCACGGCGGTGAGGTCAGCACGGATCTGGTCTATGTCGGGCTCATTCTCGCGCAGGTCCGCCTCGGTGCCGTCCAGCGAGAAGCCCCCTCCGGGACTCTGTCACGTTGTTGGGTGTGTGAGTGTCTGATGGGGCGTCGGGGTGTGGTGGGCTTGCGTTTCGGGTTTGAGG
>NZ_ML123051.1:211616-214591 GCF_003846175.1 Streptomyces sp. ADI95-17
TCCTCGACGGAACCGAACGCATCACCAAAACATCTCTGGAAGCCATCCGTCTGGACCACCTCGCCGAAACCAACGAAACCACCCGAGGCCGCTAACCCAACCCACCTGACCATGCAGAACGCCCCTGACCAGCAAAAACACAGACACTGCCATTAGACGCAGACACCCATCTGCAACAACACCGGTAATTCTCAATAAAATTGAGATAACACCAGGTCAGACGCCTACCGCCCCGCCCGAAATCACCTCGACCGATTCCCACCCGACCTGCAACACCCCAGCCCAGCCCTGCACCCACACCCCAAATCACACCAGGGCTCAATACGAGCTGGAGAAGCTCGGGATGGTGTGGTCCGAGCAGGAAGCGGCCTGGGCGGACGGGATCGCCGTCGCCAAGGAATACGCCGCGGCGCACGGCCATTTCCTTCCTCCACCACCGCGACCTGGGCGGGGCATCCCATCGGGGTGTGGGCGAAGAACGCCCGCGCCGCGGCCCGCAGGGCGCGGGAGAACGACGAGCTGCGCGAGGCCGGCCGCCCAGTCCCGTCGGCGGCCGGAGCGATGACCGAAGCACGGCGGGACGAACTCGACGCGATCGACCCGGGATGGTGCCCTGCCTGGGACACCGGGTGGCAGCGCTGCTACCGCCTCGCCCAGAACCACATCCAGGCCGGCGGCACCCTCCCCACCGCCACGGGCGAGGTGATGGTGCAGGGCGAAGACCTCGGACGGTGGGTGAGTGCGCAGCGGTACGGGTGGGAACAGCTGATGCCCGTGCAGCAGTGGATCCTGGAGAACACCCTCACGATCACACCGGCCGAGGACAACGAGCGGCCGGTGAAGCGGACCCAGGACGACAAGTGGGCCCTCAACCTCGCGGCAGCACGACAGTTCCACACCCGTGAAGGACACCTGAGAGTCCCCCGCAAGCACACCGAGCACCTGGAGACGGCAGGTGCGCTGCCGGGCCGTCAGAACGGCACTGACGAGCCTATGGTGGTCAAGCTCGGCACCTGGCTCGACAACACCCGCAAACGCGCCGCGAAACTCCCCGAACAACGCCGGGCCGATCTGGATGCGCTCGGCATGCGCTGGTAGACGATGCGGGGGAGGAACAGCATGAGCGATCAGCCGCATGCGGAGATGCGGCAGGTCCTCGGCCCGCCGTGGAAGAGATCCTCCCGGCCGTGCGGCGGTGCACGTGGGCCTTGATCGACCCGGGAAACTTCCTCGTCCCCGAGGCATCGGACGAACTCCTGTCCATGGCTCTCAGCGCGGTGCGCGGGGGACGAGCTGGGCGGCTACACGCGGCGTCTGGAGGCGTTCGCCGAGCGGCACCGCGAGCGCCTGGCCGAGATCCGCCGATCAGGGTGGTGCCGGTGGTTCACACTCGTGTGTCGAAATCTCCCGACGCCGCTTTCACACCGTAGGGGCACTCGGCCTTGGCGTACGAGTAGCGCCAGGCGCTGACGCTCATGCTGCCGTCCTTGCACCACACTGTCGCCTGTACGTAGATGTTCCCCTGGCAGTCAACGTGGTAGCGGCCGGCACCTCCCGGGCCAGCCGAGTCGAACCATTCTGTGCATCCCCCGGCGATCGACGCAGGGCTCAACGCTTGCGATGTGTTCGCCGAAGCCGGAGATGCTGCGAGTGCGCAACAGAACATCGCGGTTGCTGACAGGGCTGTGACGAGCCGCTTCCTCATGGTTCTCCCCATTGGTGGCGTTGTTGTGCCGTGCCTGTCTGAGCGAGTGGTTCATGGCGGTTGGCCGTTGGCCGCAGTCTCACAGGCTTCTCCCCGCAGCGTCACGACCGTAACTGGCCAGGTACTCCGTCTCTGCCTTCGCCGTCCCCTCGGGGCCGTCCGTCCGCGCGGTGGGACGCTCGGCACGGGCGACTCCTGTCCGTGGCCCTTGCTGCCGGGCGTCACGATGCGGAGGGAAGTCGCGATCGTCTCCTGCTGCTGGCACACGGACCGAACCAAATACGAGGGCCTGCCGGCGCGCCCGGTTTCGCCGCAGCACAATTCGGTATCGTGTGGGGAAGCTGCTGGTTGTGGGCCGGGCTCAACTGCTTCTTGGGAGCCCACATGTCCCGGCACCGCGTCTTCGCAACTGCACGCGTCGCCCTTCCCCTCCTCGCCCCATCCTCTGATACCGCGCAGCTCTCGCTGCTCGCTCTCCTGGGCGTCGAGGTGGTCACATCGAGCGGCTTCCGCAGGCGCCTCAACCACGGGCGCCGCCGCGTGATCGCGATGCGGCGTCTCCGCCGATGTCTTTGGCAATGGCCGCGGCCTCGTCGGTCAGCTCCCGCATCCCGGCGGCGTCGCCGGCCCAGGCGGCGGTGTAGGCCGCGGACTGGATCAGCAGGCCCCGCTCGGCTGTGTGGTCCGGACCGCCTCCACGCAGGCCGGGGTGGTCGGCGGCTGTGAGGGCGATGGACAGCGCCTGGTCGTGCCAGTCCGCCTTGCGTGCGAGGACAGCAAGTTGGCGGGCGGCTTCGGCAATCAGGAGCGGATCGTCGGCGGCCTCGGCGGTCTGGCGTGCGCGGTCGGCGGCCACCCAGCCGAGCTGCTGCTCGTCGAGCTTGATCAGCATGCGCGCGGCCAGCAGATAGCTCTGGGCCAACAGCGCCCCGGGCTCTGTGCTGTCGCTGCCGGCCGCGCGCGTGGCCAGCAGCGATGAGCCGGGGCAGGCGCACGGCGAGGCTGCCGTAGCGGCAGGCGTGGAAGTCAGTGAGAGCGCGGGACATATCAGTGTGCAACGCCGTCGCAGACGGGACGGTGATGTCGTGGTGCAGGCCGAGCATCGCGTCCCGGACACGCCCGACGAGCAGTTCCCCGAGCGCGGCTTCGTCCACCGGCGGACTGCCGCTGGGCAGGATGAGGGCACCGGGCGCGGCCGCGGCCGTGACCGTGACCGTGACCGTGACCGTGACCGTGACCGTGACCGTGACCGTGACCGTGACCGTGACCG
>NZ_ML123051.1:214756-219459 GCF_003846175.1 Streptomyces sp. ADI95-17
CGTGACCGTGACCGTGACCGTGACCGTGACCGTGACCGTGACCGTGACCGTGACCGTGACCGTGACCGTGACCGTGACCGTGACCGTGAGGTTTGCCAGTACCTGCCTGCGCCGCACCGGATCCTCACCGTCCTTCCGAGCTACCCCCGCCACCCTAGGGGCCGGGAGGCGAGGGTAGGCGGTGGTTGGCCCGATCACCTGCCCATGTCGAACGTCTCGCTGAGGGGCGAGGCCGAGCACTTGGGAAGGGATACCGAGCGCGTCGGCGAAGCGACGTATCACGGTGACGTCCGTCAGAGGCGAGATACCGCGCTCGTACCGGGAGACCTGAGCTGCGGAGTAGCCGGCCAGCTCCCCGAGCTGGGCCAACGTCAGTCCCCGTTCCTTGCGCGCGAGGCGGACCAGCTCGCCGGGGTTCACGTCCGCCGCAGGCACTGCCCGCGCTCTGACCGCATCCATACCGTCCCCGCCCGTAGCCCAGAGGCGCGCCGCCTTTCACCGTAGCGGTGCCCGCCGGGCCCACCGAGTCGTTCGACGCGAAGGTCATGTGCCGCTTCCTCGCCCGGCTCGTCGGGCACTTCGACCGGAAGATCCACCTGATCGTCGACCGGCATTCGGCCCACCGCTCGAAGACCCTCCAGGCCTGGCTCGCCGGCCACAAGGACCAGATCGAGCTGCACTTCCTGCCTTCGTACTCACCCGAGCTGAACCCCGACGAGCTGGTCAACGCCGACCTCAAACGCAGCCTGCCCCACACCCACCGGGCCAGGAACCAGACCGAACTCGCCGCCGAAACCCGCAGGTTCTTCCATAGACGCCAGCGTCAACCACACATCGTCCGCGGCTACCTCGGCGGCCCGCACGTCCGCTACGTCCTGGACGAGAACCCTTTGAGTTTCTGATCAATAGGACAAACCGGCGCCCCGAGGTCTCCCCGGAGGGGGATTCTCCCGCTGCGCCCTTTGTCGGGACCCCGCGGACTGGCAGGGCCCGTTCTGGTACGCAGGCCGGTCATCGCTGTCGCTCTACGCGCGCCGCCTGCAGGCCCATCTCACGCCGCGGTCGGTGTACTTCCAGAACGCCGTCCGGATCGCGCTGGCCCTGGCGGCCGGCCGGCTGATCGTGGGCGCGCTCGACCTGTCCCACGGCCTGTGGGCCCTGCTGGCCACTATCACCGTGATGGGGACCAGTGCCTCGGGCACCCGTACGGCGCTGTGGCCGGCGTTCGGCGGCACGCTCGCGGGGGCCGCCGTGACAGCTGTGATGCTGTACTCGTGGGCGACCACCTGGCACGTGGCCCCGACGGGCCGCATGGGGCCCACCGGGGAAGGTTCGGGGGCAGTTCGTAACCCGACCGTGTGAGGTGCCCGGTCGAAATACAGCTGCGTTGCGCGCCGGTCTACCCCGCCTACGGCCGAGGGTGCTTTCGTCTGAGGCAGGGTGTGCGACGGCTCCTGGATCTGTCCTGGCGGGCCCGCCGACACCTGGCCTTCCCCAGGAACGACCATTCCCTGAGGGCGTGCCGTCCGAAACGCCGAGAGGAGAGATCGTGGTGGCAGGAAACTCCGACGAGAACCGTGGGGCGATGTCCGCGCAGCTGCTCAGGGGCCAGAAGGCGCTGGTGACCGGCGCCAACTCGGGTATCGGCAAGGCGACTGCCATTGCTTTGGGCCGGGCCGGAGCGGACGTGGTGGTGAATTACGTCGTCGGTGCGGAAGAGGCCGAGAAGGTCTGTGCGCAGATCGAGGGTTTCGGGGTTCGCGCCTACGCCCACGAGGCCGACGTGTCCAACGAGGACCAGGTGGTCGCCATAGTCGCCCGGATGGTCGAGGAGTTCGGAACCATCGACATCCTGGTGGCCAACGCCGGCCTCCAGCGGGACTCGGCCGTGACGGAGATGACTCTCGCCCAGTGGCAGAAGGTCATCGACGTCAACCTGACCGGGCAGTTCCTCTGTGCTCGGGAGGCCGCCAAGGAGTTCATGCGGCGCGGCGTGGTGGAAGAGGTGTCCCGGTCGGCAGGGAAGATCATCTGCATGAGCTCGGTCCACCAGATCATCCCCTGGTCGGGGCACGTGAACTACGCCTCCTCCAAGGGGGGTGTGGGAATGTTGATGCAGACCCTCGCCCAGGAGCTGGCCCCCCATCGGATCAGGGTCAACGCGGTTGCACCCGGCGCGATCCGCACACCGATCAATCGCGACGCCTGGTCAACCCCCGAGGCCGAGGCCAACCTGCTGCGGCTGATTCCGTACCGCCGCGTGGGCGACCCGGAAGACATCGCCAACGCCGTCGTCGCCGTGTCCTCAGACCTGCTCGACTACGTCGTCGGCAGCACGCTCTACGTCGACGGTGGCATGACTCTCTTCCCCGGCTTCGCCACCGGAGGCTGATCCCCTGTGCAAAACCACGTGACGCACCGGCGGGTGGTGATTTTCGGCCGCGGGTTCGCTGCTCGTGCGCTGCGGCTGTCACCGTCGCGGTGACCGTGGTAGACCGCCGCGCGCTGGCGGTGAGCGAGGGGTTCACCGCGCCGATGCTCGGGAAGAAGCCAAAGGTGCTTCCCGCGCAGCCAGAAGTCGACGGCGTGGTGCGCCAGCATCTAGTGCTGTGACCGCGAAGGTTCACCGGGTCCCCGCGGTCAGGGTGAGCTCCGAGTTGGGATGGTCTGGTCAGCCGTGTAGGGAGTCTGTCGTGCCCCAGCTCTGCGACGATTGCTGAGTGAGCAAGCAAGAGTGGGACACATTGACCAAGTCTGAAGAAGCCTTCATGGTCAATTCCTATGAGATCGACATCCTGCCTGGTGTCTGGGGCGATCTCGACGAAGCCGACCAGTCTCGACCGGTCAACGAGCTGGCGGGAATCTTGCTCGCTCTCATCGATCGCGGGTGGACCGAGGTCCGCCGACTCGCGCCGTGGACCTCCCCCGCCGGGGAGAACGGCTTCCAGCCCGGCGAGCTGGTGCCTCGTGATCAGCTTCCGGCGATTCTCGAAGACGCGGCCAACTGGGAGTATCCCGAAGACGGGAACTGGATTGGCGCGTTGACCCTGGTCGAGACCGAAGCGGCAAAGAAGATCACTCGTCTTTCTCCCGAGGAGATGGCCGAGTAGGCCGTCATGGCGGGAAGCCTCAGGCCGCGGCCAACGGTCGGCCGCCCCAGCGGAGGCCCTTCTCGCTGCGGATGCGGGCTCGTTCGCGGCGTTGGGCGGCCAGGAGGTCGGGGTGGCGGGCGTTGGCATTGCGCCAGCGCAGATGGCGGTGCAGCTCGCGGGTCTGAACGGTGTGGTTGGGGTGGTTCGAGTTGGCCAGGGTGAACTGCCGCAGCGGCCCGAAGTGCGCCTCGATCGGATTGGCCCAGGAGGCGTTCGTCGGGGTGAAGCACAGCTCGACTTTGTTCTTCCACGCCCACCGGCGGATCTTGGCACCCTTGTGGGCGGAGAGGTTGTCCATGATCACGTAGATCGGGACGCCGTCGGGGCGAGCGGCGCGGATTGACCTGAGCGCGGCCAGGCTGTTGGTGGTGCCCTTGCGGTGGCGGTTGACACCCCAGAGGGTGTCGTCGCCGATGGAGTAACAACCGTGAAAGTAGGTCACGCCGTGGGTGCGGTGGTAGGTCGCCGGGACCCGGTCGGGCCGGCCCTGCTCGGCCCAGCAGGATCCGCCGGTCGGGCGTATGCCGAGCGGCCCGAACTCGTCGAAGGCGAAGACGCGGTCAGGGAAATGGTCCATGACGTGCTCGATCCGGTCCAGCTTGGCATCGCGGTCAGGATCGGTGGACTCCTTCCAGGTCTTGGTGCGCTGGAAGGTGACGCCGCGACGGGCGAGCAGGCACCGTAACGCCTCGCGGCCTATCCGGATCACACGGCCGTGCACGCGGCGCAGGTAGGCGGAGAGTTTGCGGATGGACCAGCGAGTGAAGGGCTGGCCGAGCTTGGCCGGGCGGGTGGTGGCCGTCTGGATGACGAAGTCCTCGTCGTCAGGACTGAGCAGGCGGGGACGGCCTCCCGCCCACTGAGGGTCCAGGCAGGCCAGGCCGATCTCGTTGAACCGGTGGATCACATCGCGGACGGTGTCCTCGTCGGCCTGGACCAGCTTCGCGATCACCGGGGCCCGGTTCCCGCCGGCCGAAGCCAACAGCATCATCGCGCGCCGGAACCGCACCGAACTGGTGCTGCCCCGACGCACGATCTGCTGCAGCTTCTGCCCCTCCTGGTCGGTTAACCTGCGCACACGGACAGGCTCGGCCATCGCGCCTCCAGCGGTCGGATTGGACGTCACCGCACACATCCAACCGCCGCGGCCATGAGCCGGGCGAACCTTCCAGGTCGGAGGGCTACTTCTCGCGCAGATTCTCGACTTCGGCGGCCAGCACAGCCATATCGCGGACGTGGGTGTAGTACCTGGTCGCGTACTCGTCGTCGATCGCAGGGAGAACCTTCTCGAACACCGCCGTCAGCCGGATCAAGCCTTCACCGCGCTGTTCGTCGAGCGGGCCTTTGAGAACGCCCAGGGCGTAGCCGCAGGCGTCCGCATCAAGCATCACCATGTCCTGGTCCTCGATGCCCAGGCCGCGGAAGCCTGGCGGGAACGGCATGGCCATGTGCTCGGCCATCACCTGCGAGAGCGCTTCGAGCTTCTCTTCGAACATGCACAAGATCCTGCCGGATCCCACCCGGCGAACCAAAGCGGTCACGGCACTAGGG
>NZ_ML123051.1:220438-236644 GCF_003846175.1 Streptomyces sp. ADI95-17
GAACAGTATGTCGGGCGAGGCCGCACCGGCCCAGCGCGGCGCCTCGCCGTGGATCTGGTCGGCGTCCGACTTGCCGAGTATCTGGATGCCGCCGAGCGGGAAGTCCCAGTCGTCCGCTCCCAGATACCTGTCGTGCAGCGACTACTCGGCCACGACGTTTGTGACGGTGCGTCCGGTCGGGTCGGTCTCCAGACGTCGCACATTGGCGCCCGTCACCATCGGCGTTGTCGTGCTTCAGCGCCGGGTCGACGCAGATCACCCGCGCGTCGGACTTGGCGCTCGGCGGCAGCTGAAGCTGCCGTCCTGTCCGGGAGGGGCACATCCCGTGCGCCGGCCGGCCGACCTCGCAGCCGGGTGGAGCGGTTGCTCCGCAGCCTGTGGCCCCGGTGGGGGAACGTGCCGGGCGATCGGGTCGGCAGGAACGTGTCGGGCTTGACCGGGCCGGTGCGGAGCCGCACGCTCCCAACGAGTGGGCCAAGACCGCAGGCCACCATCACGTCCACGTCCGAGGACGTCGGCCGGGCGAACCGAGGAGGCCCCGCGTGCAGGAGAGCCGCACCGGTCGGCAGCTGACCCTGAGCTGCGGCGCGCAACGCGCGGTCGTCGTAGAGCTGGGCGCGGCGCTGCGGTCGTACTCGGTCGGTGAACGCGCCGTGGTCTACGGATTCGCTGCACAGGACCGGATCATCGCCGGGCGCGGCCAGATCCTGGTGCCGTGGCCCAACCGGATCCGGGACGGCCGGTACCGGTGGGACGCGCAGGACCTGCAGTTGCCGCTCACCGAGCCGGCCGGTGGCAACGCCATCCACGGACTGCTCCGGTGGACTTCGTGGCAGGTCGTGGAGGCGAGCAACAGCCGGGTCATCCTGGACGCTTCGCTGTGGCCGCAGCCGGGCTACCCGTTCCATCTCCACGTCCGGGCCCAGTACGCCCTGGGTGAGGGCGGGCTCGAGGTAACTGTCACCGCGCGCAACCTCGACGAGAGCGCCGCGCCCTACGGCTTCGGCCAGCATCCCTATGTCACGGCGGGCACCGCGGTCGTCGACCAGTCGGTGCTGACCGTCCCCGCCCAGACGTGGCTGCGCACCGATGAACGCGGCCTGCCAGTGGCCGCCGAGCCGGTTGCCGGGACGCCGTACGACCTGCGTACGCCGCAGGCTGTCGGAGCGCGTCGACTGGACACCCCGTTCGCCGACCTCGACCGGGACACGGACGGGCGGGCCGTGGTTCGCCTGGCCCATCCGTCGGGTTCGTTCGGTACGGACGTGTGGCTCGGTGAGGGAGCCGACTACGTGCAGCTCTACACCGGCGACGCCCTCCCACCGGGGGAGCGCCGTCGCGCGATCGCCGTCGAACCGATGACCTGCCCGCCGGACGCCTTCCGCAGCGGCACGGCGCTCGTCAGCCTCAGCCCGGGCGAGCGGCACACCGTCCGGTGGGGGATCACGCCGTGGGGGGAATGACGGCGCAGTCATGGCCCTCGACCTGATACTCATCGGGCTGAGGACCACCTCACCCTTCGACGTGACCATCGGTGGGACGCCTCACTCTCGTACAGCCCGGGTAGGCCTGATCGCCGCAGCTACGGCCGTCATTCGGTAGTCGCACGTCGTTCGGTAGACCTTCTTGCGGGCCCGCATAGGGGGCATGCTCGGCGGTGACCCGCAATTCCAGGTCCCCGGGAGTGCTTCCTGGATCGCAGTGGACAGCCCCTTCAGCAAGCCACATCCGCCCAGCTCAGAGGCATACTTCTCCTATTGGGTCAGCCCTCGGACGCCGGGGAGTATGGACGTCCGCACGTCCCTTTTCCGGGGTGCGGACGCCGTGTGCGCGGGATAGGCTTTTGAGGGCAAGGACAGGTTCTCCGGGTGGTTTTGCAGATGCCCGGTCCGCTTTCGTGGTGATCAATTCTGCCTGCGGAGACCTTTGACGTGCGTGGTGCACTCCTTCGTATTCGCAGGAGTGAGTATCAGCCGATTCCCTTCTTCGGAGGCGTGCCTCGCGCTTTGGGCGCCGTGGTGGTGCTGCCTCAGGGTCCGCAGCTTCGTGTCCCTGAAATGGAGTTCGGGATGAGAGTTGTCGTTGATCTTTCCCGGTGTCAGGGGTATGCGCAGTGCGCGTTCCTGGCTCCGGACGCGTTCCGGATGCACGGTGAAGAAGCGCTGATGTACAACCCGAACCCCGACGATGCTCAGCGCGAGCAGGTGCTACGTGCCGCGGCAGCCTGCCCGCTCCAGGCGATTCTGGTCGACCAGTTGGAGGGGCGGGACGCGCCGGTGGGGACGTCGCAGTCATGACCAGCGCCGATACCCTGAAGGGGTTCAAGCGCGACGGCCGCGTCGTGATCGTCGGGGCGTCGCTGGCGGGACTGCGAGCCGCGGAGGCTCTTCGCGATGAGGGGTTCACCGGATCCTTGACCATGATCGGTGACGAGTTGGGTGAGCCCTATGACCGTCCCCCGCTGTCCAAGCAGGTGCTGACCGGATGGGTGCCGGCCGGGGGCACCACGCTGCCGCGACGCCGTGACATCAATGCGGAGTGGCTGCTGGGCGTGCCCGCCGACGGGCTGGACCTGGCAACCAACCATGTGCATCTCGCCGACGGCCGCGAGGTTCCCTTCGACCGAGTTCTGATCTCCACCGGGGTACGGGCCCGGCCTTGGTTCGTCGAGGCCGAGGCGGCCCTGGACGGAGTGTTCGTCGTGCGCACGCGCGAGGACGCCGACGGTCTGCAGCGAGCCCTCGCCGCCGGGCCCTCCCGCGTACTGGTCATCGGCGCGGGCTTCACCGGCTCCGAGATCGCCTCTATCTGCCGCGAGCGGGATATCCCGGTGACTGTCGCCGAGCTCGCGTCGGCCCCGCTGGTCGGGGCACTCGGCGCCGTGATCGGTGATGTCGCGGCGGACATGCAGCGCGCCCACGGCGTCGACCTGCGCTGCGGTGTCAAGGTCACCCAACTGGAAGGCGACGCGCAGGGGCGCTTTCACCGCGCCCACTTCGACGACGGCAGCACCATCGACGCCGACGTGGCGGTGGTGGCGCTTGGCGGCATCCGCAACACCGAGTGGCTGCGCGACTCGGGACTGGCGGCAGGCCCATGGGGAATCGCCTGCGACACGGGTTGCCGCGCCCTCGATCTCAACGGCCTGATCACTGACGACATCTTCGTCGCCGGAGACGTGGCACGCTGCCCGAACCCGATCTACGAGTACCGGCTCATCTCGCTGGAGCACTGGGTCAACGCCGTGGAGCAGGCCCAGGTCGCGGCGCACAACATGGTCAGCGCTCAGGCGGACCGCTGGCCGCACCTGTCCATCCCGACGTTCTGGTCGATCCAGTTCGGCGTCAACATCAAGTCCGTCGGTGTACCGACTTTCGCCGACGAGGTCGTCGTCACCCAGGGGTCGGTGCCCGACCACCGCTTCGTCGCCGCATACGGCTACCAGGGCCGCGTCACCGCGGCGGTCAGTTTCAACAACGCGAAGTGGCTGGACCACTACCGGCAGTTGATCGAGACGGCCGCGCCCTTCCCGCCCCCCTGCCCCACGCCCGACGAACCCGTCGACGCGAAGCCGGTGCCTGTCGACTTCCCCGGCCCCACTCTGCTCGCCCAGGGCGCCACGGTGGTCGTCACCGGCCACGACCCGAGCGAGCGGCGCGTCACGGCCGCGTGGCAGCACCGGTAGGAGGGAAAGCGACATGACCACGACCGAGTCGCCCGACATCCTGCGCCGGATCCTCGATTACTCGGCCCGGGCCGACCCGTATCCGCTGTACTCCGAGCTGCGCGAGACGCCGGTGGCCCTGCAGGAGGATGGCAGCTACGTCATCAGTACCTACCGCGAGCTCACCGGCATACTGCACGACCCGCACCTGAGCTCAGATGTCCGTAACCTGTCACGGCCGATGGCCGCGGCCGAGGCACGTACCACGCCGTCGTTCATCAACCTCGACCCGCCCGAGCACGACCGCCTGCGGCGCCTGGCGATGCGCCACTTCGGCCCCCCTCACACCCCTGGTCTGGTGACCGGCATGGAACCGGACCTGACCGCCACCGTCAGCGGCCTGATCGACGACTTCGCGGACAAACAGCAGATCGACATCGTCGAAGACTTCGCCTACCCGTTCCCCGTCACCGTGATCTGCCACCTGCTCGGCGTGCCGCGCGAGGACGAACCGCAGTTCCACGTGTGGGTGAACGCCATCATCGACTCGCTCGACTACGACCCCAAGACCGACCCGAAGGAGAAACTGGACAACGGCATGCAGGCCACAACAGACCTGCGCGAGTACCTCGGCGGGCTGCTGGAACAACGTCATGGCCGGCCCGGCGACGACCTGCTGACACGGCTGGCCAACGACGACGGGCCCGACGGGCGGATGACCGACGACGAAATCGTCAGCACCGCGAACCTGCTGCTCATCGCCGGCCACGAGACCACCGTCAATCTCATCACCAACGGCATGCTGACGCTCCTGCGCCACCCGCAGGTGCTGCAACGACTGCGTGACGAACCGGACCTGATCGTGCCCCTGGTCGAGGAACTGCTGCGCTACGAACCTCCCGTGCACATCATTCCCTGGCGGGCGGCGTACAGCGACATCACCGTCGCCGACACCGTCATCCCCAAGGGCTCGCAGATCATGCTCATGCTGGCCTCGGGCAGCCGTGACCCGGACCGCTTCCACGATCCCGACCGCTTCGACCCCGATCGCCAGGACAACCAGCACCTGGGCTTCGGCAGCGGCATCCACCTGTGCTTCGGCGGCCCGCTGGCCCGGTTGGAAACCCAGATCGCACTGACCGAACTGGTACGCCGTCTGAACCGGCCCAGGCTGGTCGCCGACCCGCCACCGTACCGGCCCAGCCCCATTCTGCGAGGTCCCATCCATCTGCACATCGAACAGAGCTGATGGTGAACGCCGCAGCAGAGGGCAGCGGCAAATGCGTGCCGGCACCTCGCTCACCTCAGCGGTGACCTCTACCTGGAGAATTGATCCCTTCCGAGACTTCGGAGCCGCAATGGACCGCTACCCTCCCATCGCCGAGCACGGCCTGGTGGGCGACCTGCAGACCGCCGCGCTCGTCTCGTCGCAGGGCGTCGTCGACTGGTTCGCCGCTCCCAGGTTCGATTCGCCCAGCATCTTCGCGGCCCTGCTCGACCACGACCGCGGCGGGTACATGCGGCTGGCCCCCGAGCATTCCGACGGGACCTGCAAGCAGCTCTACTACCCCGACACCGCCATCCTCGTCACCCGATTCCTGTCGCCGGACGGCGTGGGCGAGGTGGTCGACTTCATGCCCCCGGACCGGACCCGCACCGCCACCGACCGGCACACCCTGGTCCGAGGCGTCCGTGCCGTTCGAGGGACCGTCGACTTCACCCTTGAGTGCCGGCCGCGCTTCGACTACGGCCGCGCCGAGCACGAACTCGAACTCGGAGAGAACAGCGCTCTGTTCCGGGCCCCCGGGATCGACGGGCATCTGCAGGCCACCTTTCCGCTGGAGCGGGACGGCCAGGACGTGCGCGGAAAGGTGACGCTGAGCGCCGGCGAGTCCGGCAGCGTCGTCTTCACCGTCTGCGCATCCGGCGGTGAGGCGCCCGCACCCCCCACGGTCGACGGGCTCAACGGGCAGTTCGCCGAAGTCGCCCTGTTCTGGCGGCACTGGCTGCGCCGGTCCCACTACCGGGGGCGGTGGCCCGAGCTGGTGCACCGCTCGGCCATCACCCTCAAACTCCTCACCTACTCCCCCACCGGCGCACTGATCGCGGCGGCCACCACGGGCCTGCCCGAGCAGGTCGGCGGAGAGCGGAACTGGGACTACCGGTTCACCTGGATACGCGACGGCTCGCTGTCCGTGCGGGCCATGCTGGACCTCGGCTTCGTCGAGGAAGCCACCGCCTTCCTCCACTGGCTGACGGACAGGCTGCGTGAGCGCAAGGGGAAGGAGGGCGAGCCGCTCCAGACCATGTACCGGATCGACGGCAGCCCCGACCTGCCGGAAGAGACGCTCGATCACTTCGAGGGCTACCGCGGCTCCTTCCCCGTGCGCATCGGCAACGGCGCCGCAGACCAGCTCCAGCTGGACATCTACGGCGAAGCCCTCTACGCGGTGTCCCAGGGCGCCGAGATCGCGCAGCAGGCCAGCTTCGAGGGATGGCAGGCCCTCACCAGAACGCTGGACTGGTTCGCAGACGGCTGGGACCGGCCGGACGAGGGCATCTGGGAGACCCGCGGCGGTCGCCAGGACTTCACCTACAGCCGGGTGATGTCGTGGGTCGCCTTCGACCACGGGCTGCGCCTGGCCGAGAACTTCCGCAGGCCCGCCGACCTGGAGCGGTGGCGCAAGGCGAGGGACGTCGTATTCGAGCAGATCATGGAACGCGGCTGGAACGAGAAGGAGCACGCCTTCGTCCAGCACTACGACGGCGAGGTCCTGGACGCCTCGCTGCTGCTCATGCCCAGGGTCGGGTTCATCGCTCCCAGGGACCCGGCATGGCTCTCTACGCTCAACGCGATGGACCGCAAGCTTGTCTCCGACAGCCTTGTCTACCGCTACGACCCGGCAGCATCGCCGGACGGCCTCCGCGGCTCGGAGGGCACCTTCAGCCTGTGCACCTTCCTCTACGTCGACGCGCTGGCCCGGGCGGGGCGGCTGGACCAGGCCCGCTACACCTTCGAGAAGATGCAGACCTACGCCAACCACGTAGGGCTGTTTGCCGAGGAGATCGGCCCGAGCGGGGAGCAACTGGGCAACTTCCCCCAGGCATTCACCCATCTGTCCCTGATCATGGCCGCGATCACCCTCGACGAGGCGCTCGACGCGGAGAACGGGCGCTGAACCATGGTCATGCACGCCCGGCCGGCAGGACCGCCACAACTGACCGCGGCCGAGTTCCACGTGCTGTACCGGTAACTGCTCTCGCGGCCCGGGGCTCCCTCGCCCCGGTCCGCCCTGGCCTGGCGGTACCAGCCGCGCAGGGACTTCGAGCTGATGCCGAGCTCCGAAACACCCTCGCCAACCACCCACCGGAAGCTGAGGCCCTGGAGTGACGGCACCCAGCCCGGATGGTGTCGTCGCAGCAGGACGTCGCGTGCGAGGAAGGCCTCGCCACTGCCCCTTCCCGGGGCGGCCGTCCACGGGCATCCGCTGCCGCCCGTGACTGCGGTCTGGGACGGGTACCCGGTCGGGGCCTGGACCAAGAACCAGGACGGGGGCACTGGCGGGATCTGGCCGTCGGGGTGAGCTCCCGACGCCGCCCCGGCACGAGACGGCGCTCGCCGAAAAGGCGCCCAAGACCGGACACCAAACTGAGAACCATCCTGGACACAGAAGCAGGAACTCCCACACGGACGCCTGTGCCACCTCGGTCCTCTCTCGCAAGACGCACGCGATCCTTGCCGGGCAGGACGTGCGTGCAGGCTCCGAACACGTGGAACCCGGCGGTCGACATAACCGGGCTGCGACCGACGCCTCCCCGGTCACGCCGTGACTGCCTCGACCTTGATGCGAGGGCCCACCGCTGTCCGCACATAGCGCGCAGCTCCACGTCCCGAGGGGGCGGCTCGCCGTGCGGCACTCCCCTGGGCGGACCGTGCCCACTCACGATGTCGTCCCTCATTGCCAAAACACTCGTGACCCCATCGGTCACGGTCTTCCGGGCTTGGCGGGTTCAGGCGAGGACGTTGACGGCTCGGGCGATGATGAGTCCGAGGATGACCAGGGAGACGAGGGACTGGATGGCCATGACGATCTTGGCCCAAGGGGCCAGAGGCATGACGTCGGTAGGGCTGAACGCAGTGGAATTGGTCAATCCGAGGTAGAGGTAGTCGATGTAGCGGGGACGCCAGTGCGCGGGTTTCACTTCGGGGCTGAGGTGTTGAGGAAAGGCAAGGTCGGGGGTGGTGGGCATGTGATGGGCTCGGGCCGCTGCTCCGCCGCTGTCGAGTTCGAAGTACAGCAGGGAGAACGTGAGGACGCTGGAGATCCACACGCTGCCGCCGGCCTGCAGCAGGGCATCGGCGGAGTTGGTCTCTGTGCCACCGTGGATGAGATCGTCGATCAACTGGGCGGTCGACCAGATTGCGCCGCATGCCAACACGCTGACCAGGGCGATCGATACCGCGCGCATGGCAGCCGAGCGGCGGCTGATCCGAACCGGGTCGCCCGCGATCAGCGCCACCAGGAGCAGTCCTTCGGCGAGGGGGAGCGCCCAGCGGGGTCCCAGCCGCAGGTCGTCGGGCAGCAGCAGGGTCAGCACCACGGCGGCGATGACGGCTCCGGCCATCGGCCAGCGGGCCTCGGCGTACGCCGCCTGCCGCGGCTCCGGCCCGTGCGGACTGCTCGGATCGCCGGGATCGGTGGGATGACGTCCTGTCATGTTCGGCTGCCGCGCGTGGCGCCGTCATGCCCACTGGACAGGGGGCCGACCGGCATTTCCTCACCCCAGTCTCCTCGGGGGCCGGGCGGCGCGTCCGCCCGCTCCGTCACTGAACTTACCTCGAAGCCAAGCAGGGGCATCTCTTGCCGGGCGCGTGTCCCGTACCCGACCGACGCGGGCCTGTCCGCCCCTGGTCTGGCCACCTCTTCTGGACCGCCCGCCCGGCGCACGTGCCGATACCCCGGCCACTCCCAGCTCAGAATGCCGATGTCCTCCCCGCCGACGCGGGGCGTTCCGTTCCAGGCCGCGCTGACCGTCCATGCCGAGGCGTCACCCTCAACCGTCCTTACCCGGGAGTGCCGGGTTGGGGGCGTCAGTAGCCGGTGCCGCGCTTGACCTGCGCCCGCTCGATCTCGGTGGTCGCACCCTTGTGATCCAAGGTGCCGCACGCGTCGGCGATGTCCTGGGTCAGGCGGTCGATCTGGTCGCGGCTCAAGGTCTCCTTGACCAGGGCACGCAGGATCTTCACCCGCTCCGCGTTGGGCGGGAGCGTGTACGCCGGCACCATCCAGCCGCGCTCCGCCGAGAGCTGCCAGGCGACGTCGGACTCGTCGTAGGCGTGCTTACCGGCAAGGCGGAAAGCGACCAGCGGCAGCTGCTCGAGGCCACTGCCGATCACTTCGAAGCGGCCGCTGCTGCGCAGGTTGTCCGCCAACGCGCGGGCGTTCTCCTGCATAGTCTCCATGACGTAGGTGTAGCCCTGGCGACCCAGCCGCACGAAGTTGTAGTACTGGGCGAGCACCATTGCCGCGCCGGTCGAAAAGTTCAGTGTGAACGTCGCGTCGGTCTTGCCCAGGTAGTTCTCGTGGAACACGAGGTCCTTGGGCAGGTCGGACTCCTCGCGGAAGACCAGCCAGCCGATGCCGGGGTAGACCAGGCCGTACTTGTGTCCCGAGACGTTGATCGAGCGGACCTGCTCGAGCCGGAAGTCCCATTTCGAGTCCGGGTAGAGGAAGGGCCACACGAAGCCGCCGCTGGCTCCGTCGACGTGGATCGGGATGTCGAGGTCCCGCTCCTTGCGGACCTCCCGCAGGAGCTTGTCGATCCCGACGACGTCGTCCTTGTGGCCGGTGAACGTGGTGCCGAGAACGGCGACGACGCCGATCGTGTTCCCGTCGAGGTGGGGCTCCACGTCTTCCGGGCCGATCGTGTACTTGTCCTCGGCAAGCGGCACGATCCGCGGCTCGACGTCGAAGTAGCGGCAGAACTTCTCCCACACGACGTGGACGTCGCCGCCGAAGACCAGGTTGGGCCGGTCGACCGACAGGTTGGCCGCCTGTCGCCGCTCCCGCCACTTCCACTTCAGCGACAGCGCGCCGAGCATGATCGCCTCGGACGAACCCTGTGTCCGGCATCCGGTGGTCTTGCCCGGTGCGTGGAAGAGGTCGGCAAGCATGCGCACACAGCGCTGCTCGATCTCAGCGGAGATGGGGTACTCCGCGTGATCGATGAAGTTCCGGTGGAGGTTCTCGGCGATGATCCGTTGCGCCTCCGGCTCCATCCAGGTGGTGACAAACGTGGCGAGGTTGCGCTGCGGATCGCCCTCCATGACAAGATCCTCATCCAGCAGCCTCATGGCGTCCGTCGCCGTCATGCCCTCCTCAGGGAAGGTCTTCGAGGGAGCGGGCACGGTCAGGAACCGGTTGCCGAACAGGGCCGCAACGTCTCTCTTGGTCATGCCGATGATTCAAACAGTTCAGGAGTCTGCCCCGGCGAATAACACGCCGAGGCAGAACAACGAGCCGTGACCTCCGCCATATCCATCAATATTGCCGCAGCGGATATCTACGCGGCCGCCTTTATGCTGGGTCGCTCGCGGCCCCCAACCGCCAGCGAGGTTGTCGCGATCTGGAAATCAGAATTGGCCGGGCGACCGAGACTGGGAAAAGGCTACGTCCGAGATGAAGGCCGAGCAAGGTTTCCAATATCCCGCGCCATGTCCGACCAAAGAAGAACTTTGATTTGGGGGTCAACAGCACTCCCAGCTCACGAGCGCGCATGCGGCTATCAAAACGCTTGAGTCGACCACCGCTGATTGGAACACGAACGCCGCCAGAAGAGACAGGTGAGTGCCGTGAGAATCAGGAGCGAGGGTTGACATCCCTCCACCATTCCATGAATTCACGGTCGCGACCATGGGGAAATTTCAGCAGATCACCGAGTGCCAATTGTCAGCTTACTGTGAAGGCAGCGAATCGGAGAGCCCGAGTAGATGATCCTGGTCAGCCAGAAGACCATGCGAAGTCCATTAGACTCACCACCCATTGTCACGCGGCGGCCAGGTTTCGCATTCCGGCGCCGATTCTCTGGAGCGCCGAGCCAACGGCGTATCGGGGCGTCGATACGCTCGCGAGGATCTCTTCTTGAAGGCCACGATGAGGTGGACAACCGAACGACCGTCCGCTAGGGATAGCGACCACCCTAACAACGTCTACTGAGGTTGAACACGGGATGTCATGCTGCTGATCAGGCAGGGCTGATGGTCAGGCCGGTCTCGGCGAGGCAGCCGTCTACGAGATGGCTGCGGTACTGGATGTGTCGTAGGCCGCGTCGGATGCGCTGGACGAGGTGTTCGGGAGTGCTGAAGGCGACGTTGAAGAGCCAGCCGCGTCGCAGAAGAGACCAGATCCCTTCGACGGGGTTGAGATCGGGTGCGTAGGGCGGCAGGTAGTAGATGGTCAGCCAGTCCCGGGATGCGGCGAACTCCCGTAGTCCGGCCGCCTTGTGGACGGTGAAGTCGATCCGGGGCGCGGTTCTGGCCTCATCGACCAGTCCGTTTCCCCGGACCGTTTCCCGCACCCGGCGTGCCCGTTTCCGAGCACCGGGCGCTCCGCAAGTCCTGTTCAAGAACCGCGTGTTGTCCTCATTCGAGGCTGGGCCAGGAGGTCGGGATGACTGTTCCCCGGTAGCGATAACGCGTGGTGGTCACCTTGGCCGGGTTGAACAGTGGCCTTTCCTCCGAGGCCGGCCACCAACCGACGTCGCAGTAGCGGCGGCGGAGGTCCTTCCACGTGGACCGGCGGTGCTTTCGGCGCAACCAGCTCCCGACCTGGCGCCACGTGTAGTAGCTCAGGTAGGCGAAGGTCGCGCTGGACACGCCGGGCCGGAAGTAGACGCACCAGCCCTTGAGCGCCGGGTTGAGCTGACGCAGCAGGGCATCGAGCGGCTGGCTCGTGTCCGTCGTCCGGCACATCATCCTGACCTTGCCGGTCATGGCCTTGACGGCCTTTCCGGACGGGTAGGTGTAGATGTAGTGCCGGTTGCTGCCTCGTTTCCGGTGGCGCTGGATGCGCCAGCCGAGAAAGTCGAGGCCCTTGTCGATGTGGGTGATCAGGGTCTTCTCCGGTGATAGGCGTAGGCCCATCGCGGACAGGACTTCTGCGATCTCCTCCCGGAGGGCTTCCGCGTCGTCCTTCGTGCCCGTGACCATCAGACACCAGTCGTCCGCGTAGCGGACGAGCCGGTAGTTAGGCAGGCGGTGACGACGGCGCTTGGCCCTCTCCGTCTGGCTGGAAGCGGGTCCGCCGGGTCCTTGGGCGATGTGTTCGTCCAAGACCGTCAGGGCCACATTGCTCAGCAGCGGGGAAAGGGTCGAACCCTGCGGGGTTCCGGCGCGGTTCTCTCGCAGCATGCGGTCCTCGCCGAGGATGCCTGCCTTGAGGAACGCCTTCACCAGTGCCAGGACGCGCTTGTCCCCGATTCGTTCCCGCACTCGGTCCATCAGGGCCGGATGGGAGATCTCGTCGAAGCACGCCGTGATGTCGCCCTCGACGACCCACTCATAGGAGCGGGACGCGAAGTAGCGCACCTCGGCCACGGCGTCATGAGCACGACGGTTCGGGCGGAACCCGTAAGAGCACGGGCGGAAATCCGCTTCGAAGATCGGCTCCAGCACCAGCTTCAAGGAAGCCTGCACCACCCGGTCGGCAATGGTGGCGATCCCCAGGCGGCGCAACTTGCCACCCGACTTCGGAATCATCCGTTCCCGCACCGGCAGCGGGCAGAAACTGCGGCCCTTGACCTGCGACCGTAGCGCGTCGAGAAAATCCACGACACCCTGCCCGGCCTCGATGGAACGGGCCGTGCGCCCGTCCACCCCGGCCGTGCGTGCTCCCTTGTTGCCCCGCACCCGGTCCCACGCGACCAGAAGGAACGCGGCATCGGCAACGAGGTTGAACAGAATCTTCGTCCGCAGTCGGGACATGCGGCCGACGCGACTTGCGACCGCACAGCCAGCCGAACCTCCGTATCCGTGAGTGCCACTTCCTCGACCTGAACCCCGACACCTGGCAACAGAACGTCCGCGACGCGAACCCCACCCATCACACAAGATCGATGCCCAACTACCCCCAAAATAGCGACAGAGCCCGGTAGCTGAGCCAGAACCCACAACGGTGAACAGCTGCTGACGCGAGTCGTGAACAAAGCCAGAACGCCCGCTGCGCGGATCCGAGGTTCACGCTGAAGTCGTCCAGCCGTGGGTTGCGACTCGCGACCCCTGCGTAGATCAGCGACGAACCGTCACGCGAAGTGCGAACCTCACCCCGTGCGAGCTTCTTCACTACGTTGGTGGGCGCGGCAGACGGTGGAGTCCACCGACACGGTCCAGCCGATGTCGTCAGCCTCGTCGGCCGCTGCGAGGAGCACGGCGAAGATCCGTTCCCAGGTGCCGTCCACGGCTCACCTGAGCAGCCGTTTATGAGCGGTCTGGAATGAGCCCAGCTCGTCCGGCAGGTCCCGCCAGGGCGAGCCGGTGCGGTATTTCTACGCGATGACCCCCAGGGTACGACGATGGTCGGCCCATCGCCGGCCACGGACCGGATCGGCCAGCATCAACGGCTTGATCCGGTCCCACATCCCATCAGTGATCACCCACCAGACAGACACATCCGATCAACCGACGGGCAGATTAGGGAGACACGCTAGACGCGCTCCAGCGCGCGGTGCGGATGGGCTGGGAGTTCCACCACTACGGGGTCATCGGGCCGGATGGTCCCGGTCTGGCGGACCACGGCCATGACGCCGCATTTGAAGGTGAACTCGTCGGAGAGCGGGTCCAGGGCGAACATCTCGCCCAGGAGGCCTGTCTGGAAGTCGTTGATCTTCGAGCACGGGTTGCGCAGTCCGGTCACCTCGACCGCTGCGTCGGCTCCAAGCCGCAGCAGGGACCCGGTGGGCAGGCCGAGAAGGTCCACCCCGCGGGTGGTGATGTTCTCGCCCAGCTGGCCTGCGGAAACCTCGAAGCCCTTGAGCGCGAGTTCCTCGAAGAGCTCTTCGTGCATCAGGTGGACCTGGCGCAGGTTGGGCAGGTCCGGCTCGTAGGTCATGCGGAACTGGTGGCGGATCGTCTCGCCCGCGTGGACGTCCCCCTCCACACCGAGGCCGGCGAGCAGGGTGATGGAGGCGTGGTTGGACTTGCTGAACGAGTACAAGGCGTTGCGGCTCACCGCGGTGATTCGGCCTGCGGTCACGACCCCTCCGGGGCGGTCTGGGCGAGGACCGTCTCGCGCAGGGCGGCGGGGTCGGCCTGGAGGGCAGCCAGGCCCTTCAGGGCGTGGCGTTCAGGCACGGTCAGCAGGCCGAGCAAGATGTGTTTGGTGCCGATGAAGTCGTGTCCCAGGGCGATCGCCTCGTCCTGGGAGGCCGCCACGGTCTGCTTCCCGTGATCGGTGAAGAACTCGAACACTGCTACTCCTCCATGTCCATGGCTTTGCGCCTGCCCGCATGCTTTTCGTGCACCGACTGTCTGCTGACGTTCAGGTGCGTGGCGTTGTTCTGCCACGACCAGCCCTGCTGGCGGGCATTGTCGGCGTGCAGCCACTCCAGCTCCTCCAGGAGACGGCGCAACGCGACGACGGCCTGCAAACCGACAGCGGGGTCCTTGCTGGTGACCATTCCGGCCAGCGAGACCGGGGTGTCCTCAGCTCCCATAGCTGTCAGGCTGCCCTGACAACGCTCCACCCACGACGTCCTCTGCCCAACCCCCATCCAGGCTGCAACCACCTGGCCCGGCAGATGACTCCAACCGCCCGCGCCACACCAAACCGGCACCGCCGGGGGCGTGGCGGTGCAAGAACACTACAGAGCAACCTCGTACTTCACGACGGTATCGGAGCAATCCTTGGCGAGGGTCTCCAGCGCGGCACGCTCCTTATCATCGGCTCTGAGCTTCCACCGGAGCATTGTGGCGGTCCAGTCGGCGAGGTAGGTGCACTACCGAGCGTGCGGTCCCGCAGACCGGGGACGGCCCGGCCGGCCGCGGTCACGAACGAGTGGCAGGCGGGCCCGGGCCTTCAGACCCGGCCGCCCCTTCACGGTGCAGCAGCCGTGCGACGGCCTGGCACCCTCCTACTGCGGGCAGATACACCTGACCGCACCCGCTGATCGGAGCCTAGTAGTACTCGCCACTGAGCGGCTCGTCGAAGTGCGCCAAGACCTCCCTCCCGGCGCGCTCCCTGCCGATCCAGTCCAGCCCCCGGGTCTCGATCTCCCGGTCGAGGATCGCCCCCGAAATCCCGGCGACGATCTCCCTGGCCTTCGCGTGGCTGTCGGGCTTGCCGTTCTCCCCCACGTGGTCCGCGTACGCCTTGCCGGCCTCGTACGCCACCGCACCACCGAGCAGGTCGTGGGTGACTGACGCCTCGTGGTACACGTCCAACTTCACATACTCGTCGTACGTGTACGCCTGCTCGCTGTCGTCGCTGAAGAAAGCCATCCGAGTCTCTCCTTACGCTTCTGGCATCCGTCAGCCAGCCCGTGCTCTCAACCGCAGAGTGCTACCTGACGGGGGGCCTTGACCTCTGATGTTGGACACACGAGACACTGGATCCTGAGGATCTGAGAAACGGACATCTCGTGGTCATGAAGAACTACCCGCCGGAGTTCAAGGCGGATGCGGTCGCGCTGTACGAGTCGCGGCCGGAGGCGACGATCAGGTCGGTCGCCGCCGATCTGGGGATCAACCCTGAAACACTGCGGAACTGGGTGAGGGCGGCCGGGGTGAGTCGGCCCCGGGGACGCCGGACGCAGGAACCGGCCCAGCCTCCGACCCCGCTGGAGGCGGAGAACGCAGCCCTGCGCAAGAAGGTCCGCGAGTTGGAGGAGGAACGCGAGATCCTGCGGAAGGCGGCGAAGTATTTCGCCGGGGAGACGCGCTGGTGAACCGCTTCCAGTGTGTCGCCGACCTCCAGCGCCGCTATGGCGTGAAGCGGCTGTGCAGCATCCTCGGCGTTGCCCGCTCGAGTTTCTACTACTGGCGCCGGACGGCTGTGGACCGGGCTGCCCGGCAGGCGGCCGAGGCGAGGCTGGCCGCCCGGATACGGGCGGTGCACCAGGAATCGGACGGCACCTACGGAGCCCCGAGGATCACCGCCGAGCTCCGCGAGACGAGCGGTGAGGCGGTCAATCACAAGCGGGTCGCGCGGATCATGCGGACGTTCGGGATCGAAGGGGTCCGGTTGCGCCGCCGGCACCGCACCACCGTTCCCGACCCGGCCGCGGCCAGGGCGCACGACCTGATCGGCCGCGACTTCACCGCCGCCGCTACGAACACGAAATACGTCGGCGACATCACCTACCTGCCCATCGACGGCGGGAAGTTCTGCTACCTGGCCACCGTCATCGACCTCGCATCGCGACGTCTGGCCGGCTGGGCGATCGCCGACCACATGCGTGCGGACCTCGTCACCGACGCCCTGGCCGCAGCCGTCCGCACCCGAGACAGCCTCGCCGGATCGATCATGCACACCGACCACGGAGCCCAA
>NZ_ML123051.1:236669-237924 GCF_003846175.1 Streptomyces sp. ADI95-17
GGGGAAGTACTGGCGCAACAGCCCGTTCGTGTTCTCGTTGGTGCCGCGCTGCCAGGGGCTGTGGGGGTCGGCGAAGTAGACGGGGATGCCGGTTTCGACCTTGAACGCCGCGTGTGCGGACAGTTCCTTGCCGCGGTCCCAGGTTAGTGATCGGCGGAGTTGTTCGGGCAGCGTGGTCATCGTGTCGGCCAGGGCGTTCTTCATCGTGATAGCGCCGTAGCCGGCCAGTGCGGGTCCGTTCTTCGTCCGCGGGATCACGCCGTAGCCCTTTTCGCGGGGCAGGTGGATCAGCATGGTGAACCTGGTGGTGCGGTCCACCAGAGTGCCGATCGCCGAGCGTTTCAGCCCGATGATGAGATCGCTCTCCCAGTGTCCGGGAACGGCGCGGTCTTCCGCTTCGGCGGGACGCTCACTGATGAGTACCCCGTCGGTGACATGGGCCCATGCCTTCTGCCGGTTGCGTGCCCTGGGCACCCGCAGGGCGCGTCCGGTACGCAGACAGGCCACCAACTCACGCTTGAGCGCACCACGCCCCTCGACGTAGAGCGCCTGATAGATCGCCTCGTGGCTGATCCGCATGTCTTCATCATCGGGGAACTCGACCGGCAGGCGCTGGGCAATCTGCTCCGGGCTCCACGCCGTCGCCCAGCGTCGGTCCCCGCGATGTGGTTTGTTCCGTCCCTTCCACGTCGGGCCGGCCGGACCCACTGGCTGACCGTCGGCGTCGGTGATGTCCCCGGACAACCGCGCCTGGACATAGTCACGCAGCCGCTGATTGCGGACGAGCTTGGCGGCCTTCGGCCGCCGGGCACAGCGTTCGGCGTGCCACTGCGCAGTCGAAGCCCGGTAGTCCAACTTGTAGGTGCGGGTGGACGCGTTACGGCGCAGCTCGCGCGAGATCGTCGACGGATCCCGCCCCAGTCTGCGGGCGATCTCTCGGCCGCTGGCACCCTGGGCATGCCAGATCGCGATGTCCTCCCGTTCGGCGAACGACAGGTACCGTCCAGAGATTTCGGCTGGAAGACGCGGATTCACACCGCCAGCGTGCCGGAACCAGCGGAACCCCACCGGCGCGGACACACGGGCCTCCACACACGCGTCCTCGGTCTTGACACCACGGGCAATCGCCGCCCAGAACTTGACCCTGTCCTCACGCCAGGCCACCGTCGGCCTACCCGGCGACGGAATCTGCCCGCGATACGCACGCACCCGCTTCTGGCGCTCCAAGACACCCATCGCTTCACCTCTCGATCAA
>NZ_ML123051.1:238045-257586 GCF_003846175.1 Streptomyces sp. ADI95-17
CCCAGGAACGCGATTGCGGAAGCTAACGCTCCTCCGGCGAAGGGTGCGATCAGCACTGCCGCGCGGTGCGAGAGGCTAACGGTGGAACTGGTCGGAGGCATGTCAATCATCCTTGCTTGTTCGAGGGGGTATCTGTCCGGTGACAGTGGACCTTGACCTATTGCCGTCACAGTCTGCCCGCCGGTGCTGACAGGAACTTGCTGCGCCGAAGAGTTCAGACCCCATCAGACAAAGAACCAACCTGATCAGTACAAGCACGTTGATCACCATCCCGGCTTCGAGCAGGTGACTGCGTCCGTGTCGCAGGAGAAGGCGGCTGCCGAGCCACACTCCGTACGCTGCCAGACTGGCCGACGCGAACAGGACGACAATCTGCAGGGGCCGTCCAGCCTCGTTCTGCGTTGCAACGGCGATGGCGATGTAGGCCGGGAACATCTGCGGAAGCCCCAGAAGCCATGTCGTCCGTACCTCGGCTGTATCTGGGGTGGCCGGGGCTGGAGCCGGGGCCGACGTGCGGGACGGGTAGCTCGGTGGGGAGGGGGCCTGCATCTGCGCCTTGGGGAGTGGTGGCCTGTGCCGGTGGGCTGGAACGCAGACGGAGGACTCTGGACATCAGCTCAGCGAAGTCCGGGTCCGCCTGCAATTCGTCAGCGAGCACGGAGCAGACGATGCTCGCTGGGCAGGTCGGTGGCGGGGTCCGGGGAGCGGACGTCTTGAACCTCGTTGAGAGACACAGGGGTTCATGGTGGGGGCGAGGACATGAGGAACCGGGCCGGCGGCCCCCTCCTTGGGGAGGGGCGCCGGTTGGTCGTGGGAGGGATGGTCGGCGGCAGGCGGGGCTGGCGCACCTGCCCCGCCGTGTGGCTAGCCCGGGGCAGGTACGGGCTCGGTCGTGGTCAGCCGGCCGGTGCGGCTGAGAGCTGTGAGTGCTGCGGCGCAGCCCCCACCGACCAGGGCGAGGATGAGCCAGGGCAGGGCCGGATGGCCGGCGGTCCGTGCGGTGTCGAGCAGGGCTCCGGTGGCGAGGTTTCCGAGTGTGATGCCGATTCCGCAGACGGTGTTGTAAAGGCCGTAGTGCGTGGCCACCCAGCGGCCGTCGGCCAGGGAGACGATGGTGTCCATCTCGAACGGGTACAGCACGGCGGTTGCCACGGCGAGGAGCCCCGCACAGAGCAGCAGCGGGGTGACGGCGAGGGCATCGGTCCAGCTGTGTTCCGCCTGTGGGTGGCCGACCGTGAGCAGGGGCGGGAGGAAGGCGACCCCCATGATGGCCGTGCCGGCGGTCAGGCAGCGGGCCGGTGTCCAGGTGCGTTTGCACCAGGCGGTGATGCGGAGCTGGCCGATGAGGGCGACGAGTCCTGAGACGACGAACAGGGCGCTGGTGGCCGTGGTGGCGAGGGCGCCGTCGCCGGTGAGGCGTTGGGTCTCCAGGGGCAGGGCCAGGTACACCTGGAAGGACAGGACGTAGGAGCCGGTCATGGCGAGGGCGAAGAGCCAGAACGGCCGGTTGCGGAGCACGGTGCCGGCCTGTTCGCGCAGGGCGGGACGGTCGTCGCGCGCAGTTGCGGCGTTCTCCGGAAGGCGGCGCAGTTGCAGCAGGGTGAGGGCTGCGAAGAGAGCCGAGGCGACCGCGCAGGTGGTGGGGAAAGAGACCGAAGTCAGGGCGAGGCCGAGGAGGGGGCCGAGCAGGATGCCGGTCTGGTAGAAGACGTTGAAGAGAGCGAAGGCGTCGACCCGGCGTTCCCCGGCTTCTGCGGCCAGGTAGGCCCGTACGGCGGGGTTGAACAGGGCCCCGGCCAGGCCCGTGGCCGCGGAGGCGGCGATCAGGGCGGGCAGGGATTCGGCGAAGGCGAGGGCGGCGAAGCCGGCGGTGCGCAAGGTGCAGCCGGCGATGATGAGGGGCTTGTGGCCGAGGCGGTCGGCGAGCATGCCGCCGATGAGGAACATGCCCTGCTGGGAGAGGTTGCGTACGCCGAGAATGAGGCCGACTGCCCAGGTGGCGAGCGCGAGGCTGCCGGAGAGGTGGGCGGCCAGGTAGGGCATGAGCATGTAGAAGCCGAGGTTGATGGTCAGCTGGTTGATCAGCAGCAGCTGAACCGTGGTGTCGAAGGAGCGGTACTGGCTCCAGGTGTGCTTCACCGGCCGGCTCCGGCGGAGACGCCGGCCGCGGGCATGGGGTCGGTCACGTTGGTGCACCGTGTCCAGCGGGTCACCTCGCAGTCGAAGGGGGAGGTGACCACATCCGGTTCGGCGGGCGGGGTGGGATCGAGGAGTTGGTTGGTCCGGCAGTAGTCGTCGTTGAAGACGGTGTCGAAGTAGCGGTGCGGGCCGTCAGGGAAGACGGCCGCGATCCGGGTGCCCTCGGGGTGGGTGCGGGCGATCCAGCCGGCGACGAGGGCGACGGCCCCCACGCTCCAGCCTCCGGTGGCGAACTGGCGTTCCGCCAGGCGGCGGGCGGACCAGACCGCTTCGGCGGGAGCCACCCAGTGGACTTCGGTGAAGGCGCCGTAGTCGACGTTGCGCGGGTAGATCGAGGAGCCGAGGCCGCGCATCAGCCGGGGTCGGGCCGGCTGGCCAAAGATCGTGGAACCGATGGTGTCGACGCCGACGAGCCGCAGCCCCGGGGTGTGCTGGCGCAGGCCGCGGGCGATGCCGGCGGAGTGGCCGCCGGTGCCGACCGCGCACACCAGGATGTCGACGTCCCCCAGCTGATCGGCGAGTTCGTCGGCGAGAGGGCCGTAGGCGGCGACGTTGTCGGGGTTGTGGTACTGGTCCGGGCACCATGAGCCGGGGTACTGGCCGAGGAGTTCCGTGACCTTCTGACGGCGGGCCTCCTGCCAGCCGCCTTCGGGATGCGGTAGATCGACGATGTGGAGTTCCGCGCGGTGGGCGGCCAGCATCCGCTCCATGATCGGTTCCAGACCGGGGTCGGTGACCAGGTGGACCGGGTGCCCGTGGAGGACGCCGGCGAGGGCGAGGCCCAGGCCGAGTGTCCCGGAGGTGGACTCGATGACGGGGGCACCGGGACGGAGGTCTCCGCGTTCACGGGCCCGGTCGACCATGTACAGGGCGGCCCGGTCCTTGATGCCGCCGAGGTTGAAGCCTTCGAGCTTGGCCCAGAATCCGCGCGGGGCGCGGGCGAAGGGTTCGTCGATGAACAGCACGGGGGTGTTGCCGACCGCCTTGAACACGGTGTGCAGGGAGGCGGGCAGGGACAGTTCGGTCATGGTGCGGGTGTCCTTCGTGCGGCACGGCGCACCGGCGCACCGCCATGGGCGGCACGGGACGGTGTCAGGTCGTGCGGGGGTGGAGGTGAGCACGGAGGCGTCCAGGACCACGGCGGCATGCTGCCGTGTGGGCGGGGAGGCCGGGGCTGGTCACGTCCGGGTGACGCACACCCTGCAGAGCAGGGCACGGCCCGATCCGACCGCGGATGGGGCGGTGGACGTGTACGCAGCCGCGGTGCCGATACCGGCTGCGGGCGGAACCACCAGTGCGCCGGAGCCGATTTCGTCCGGGGCGCCCGGGGCGCGGAGTTCCGGCGCCGGGGTGGCGACATGCTCGTCGTGGGCGTGGGCGCACGGCAGGTCCTGATCGGGACAGCCACCTGTCACCACGGTGCTCGCGGCCGTCGCGCGGTCGGGGACGGCGGCGCGGTGGTGCCCGCCGCTGTCACACACGCTGAACAGCAGCGCGACCAGGGCGGACGCCACCAAGGCGACCACCCAGGCGACGCCGAGGCGGCGGTCACGGGACCACACGAGATTCCACACAGTGACGTTCACGTTACCTTGCGTGCCCGAAGGGTGTGTGGCGGTAGGGCCGATCGAGAGGGATGGGAGCCGTCCTGGCGTTGCCCGCAGGAAGAGCGGGCAACGCCCTGTGGCTGGGATGCGCCGTCATCAACACCCGCGTGGATCGTCAGAAGGAGTGAATGTCGGGCGCCAGGCTGCCGTTCGGCGTGCCGTCGGCCTGGCGGACGGGGTTACCTCGTTCCCGGAGAGTGTTCAGGAAGCGACATGCCCGGCAGCCGGCAGAGGGAACTCGCGGTGACGCGGGCCGAAGTTGAAGAATGTCCGTAGGTCACGTGCGTGTGCCGCCTGGGTATCCATGGAACGTGTGCCATCCAGACCGAGAAGTACCTAGTCAAGGCGACGCCGGACCCGCAGGACCCAGCCCAGGGCGCGGCGGTGGCCTGTCGTGATCGACCGGCGGTGCGCCCAGATCCATCTCCCCGCGCAGGTGTGAGAAGTGGCCCGCTTGCTGGACCGCTACAACCGCCTCGCCAAGGAGACCCCCGAAGCGGCTGAGGGCGAGCATGCCCAGGCACCGCTGGAGGCCTGCCGCGCGGCGCTGAAAACGGGATTGTCGGCCATCGAGGGCCAGATGGAAGCACCACATAGGACACCGCCATATTGCGTTGGAACGTGCGGCCGGGGGTAACGGCTTGGTACGCGATAGCCGGGGCCGTCAGAACGATTCGATGGGCCCTGGCGACCCTGCGAGACTGCCGGTATGACTGGCACGATCGTGGTCGGCGACTACGACCCCCGATGGCCCGAGCGGTTTGAGGACCTGCGGGAGCGGCTTGCACCTCATGTCGCGGACCTGGCTGTATCCATCGAGCATGTCGGAAGCACAGCCGTGCCCGGATGTGCCGCCAAGCCGATAATCGACCTCGACATCGTGGTGGCCGAGGACGCCACCATGCCCGCGCTGATCTTCCGGCTCACCGAGCGGGGCTACCGGCACGAAGGTGATCTGGGGATTCCGGGGCGGGAGGCCTTTCAAGCCCCTCCTGCGGCTCCCGAACATCACCTGTACAGCGTGGTCGCAGGCTCCAGACCCCACCTCGATCACGTCTTGCTCCGTGACTACCTACGTCAGCGGCCCGATGAAGTCCGGCGCTACAGCGCGTTGAAGGTGGCCCTTGCACAGCGGTTCCGTGCCGACAGCCAGGGCAGGCGGGACTACTCGAGGGCGAAGAGTGCTTTGGTGGAGGAACTGGTCGCGAAGTCCTACGTTGCTCGGGCCGCCGGAGAACGGTGACATGACGGTGGCAGCACGGGTTGGTGATGTCGTGACGCATTACCGAGCCCGTGCGGTCTTGTCTCATCCTGCCTTCTGCGGCCTTGAGCGTGCACATCTCGGCGTTCTGATCGAGGAGTTGGCCGACCCGTGGCTGGGGCGGTGTGGGTCCGAGTTGCGTGAGCGTCGTGGAGGAGAGCGCAAGCGGACCGCCGGAGCCGGGCCGGATCACAAGCTGGTCTTCACCGACAGCGTCCTGGTCACCGTGATCCACCTGCGTCTGCAGATGCCGCACGCGGCACTGGCAGGGCTCTACGGCGTCTCCCGCCCAACCGTCACCTGCGCCATCCACGAGATCCGCCCGCTGCCGGCTGTTCGCGGCTTCGCCGCCCCCGACCGGCCCGGCATCCGCCTGCGCACCCTGGCCGATGTCTTCGCCTACGCCGAGGCCGAGGGTGTCGAGCTGCGCATCGACGGCACCGAGACCCAGGTCCGCCGCCCTTGGGCCGGCCGCCCCGGCCGCAAGGCGCTCGTCTCCGGCAAGAAGAAGCAGAACACCGCCAAGACCGCCACCATCAGCGACGGCTCGGGCCGCCTGCTGTAATCCGGGGCCGACCGGCCCGGCAGAATGCACGACCAGACCGCGATGCGCACCGAAAGCATCGCCGAGCAGCTGTGTCTGCATCCGCAGGTCAAGGCGAAGGTCGACGAGGGATACCGGGGCCTGGCCAACGACTTCCCCAACCAGGTCCAGGCACCGCCACGCAAGCCGAAGGACAAAGTACCGCTGGGTGAGAACTACGCTTGGCGCGAGGCGCGCCGACGGCAGTCCTCCGCGCGGGGATCTGCGTGGAGCACAGCATCGGCGAGGAGAAGAAATGGCGGCCGCTCCAGCGGCACCTCGGCTGGCGCGAGTCCTACGCTGTGAGCGTTCACGGCTTTCCCCACGACGAGTGAGCCTATTCCAACCTGAAGTGCCATCTCAGGGGCCTCAGCTGACACGGGCTCAACACTGAAGAAGCCTCCGTGGACGGTCTCGCCGTAAGGAGTCGCCATCACACACCCCCGTCCGGTTGTGTTGATGTGCGCCAGACCCTCTGGCAGGGTGCGGACATCAAACGGGGAGGGACCCATGCTGAAGCAAGTCGCCGAGGGTGTGCTGATCCACCAGAGTGAGTTGCTCGAGAACAACACCGTTGTCGTGCAGGGCAGGGACGGCGTGCTACTCGTAGACGCCGGGATTACCGGTGCCGAAATGACCTGCTTGGCGAACGACCTTCGTGGGCTGGGCCGGCCCGTGGCGGCAGGGTTCTCGACGCATCCTGATTGGGATCACGTGCTCTGGCACGCCGAACTTGGCAAAGCGCCTCGTTACGGCACAGCCCGCTGCGCGGACTTTATGCAGGATGTGTTGTCGAACGTGGACTGGAAGGCCAGCGTAGCCGAGGGGCTGCCGCCAGAAATCGCCGAGAACACACCGCTCGACCTGTACGGCCTCATCACTGGTCTGCCTGCTGAAACCGCGCAGCTTCCTTGGGACGGCCCCAAGGTGCGGATCATTGAGCATCCGGCGCATGCCCCGGGCCATGCGGCCCTGTTGATCGAAGAACGCCGAGTTCTCATCGCCGGCGACATGCTCTCCGACGTCTTCGTTCCCATGCTCGACGACACCGATAACCCGATTGAGGACTACCTCGTCGGGCTAGGGCTGCTTGAGGGCGTAGCGGACGACGTCGATGTCCTCATCCCCGGACATGGGTCCGTCGCCAGGAATGATGAGGTACGCGCAAGGATCAAACTGGATCGAGCGTACGTGGAGGACCTACGTGACGCCCGGGTTTCCAGCGATCCACGGGTCGCATCTCCCAAACCCGGCTGGGAGTGGGCAAGCGACATTCACGAAGGGCAGGCCCGAAACCTCGCCCGACGAAGCAAGCGCGAAGGGACGCCTGACTAGAGAGCTGCTCCCGCCACAAGACGCCCCTGCCAGTGAGCCTCTTCTAAGCTGGCGGCGCTGAAGGCGAGTTGGACCGTGCTGCGCAACGAAGATCTTGTCCTTCAGCTGCCGGATGGGCCTCTTGGCGATGAAGGTGTAGACGTACCACTTGTTCGAGCCTCGCTTGCGGCGCCACTGGATGTGGAACCGTCGGGTAGCGGGGACGCATTGCTGCGTCCCCGCCCCCTCAGAACCGGGCGTGCCCGCTTTCCAGGCACCACGGCTCAAGCAAGCCCCGAGGACGGCGAAGTTTCCGCGTCGGCATCATGGCTGGTGCACCGCCTTTCCGGCAAGGATCTGCCGTCGGCAGTGCGCGTGGAGGAGCCGGTAGAAGGTCCGGTTCTGGCCGTCGACCTGTTCGACGATGTGCTGCTTGGCCAGCACTCGCCGGACGGTCATGAACCACTGTTCCCACTCGCGTGGGCTGCGTGGCTCGTGCTCGGCGTGCAGTAGGAATTCCCCGCATGCTGGACAGCGTCCGCCTTGGCTTCGCAGAAGCCGGGCGGTGTGCTCGTCCACGGGCGGGGACTTCTTCTTGCGCCGCCGTTCGGTCCAGTACTCGGCCAGGGCGGGGTCATCGGGAGATGCTCCGCCGAGGACCGGGACATGCCGGACGATCTTCGTCCAGGCGAACTTGGTGAGGTGGGCGCCACTATCGCGATCGCCGAACACCCACCGGTCCTGCCGGGACTTGTGGAACTTGCCGAAGTACCGGGTCGCAACCCAGCCTCTCGACTTGTTCGGATGCGAACGCCTGGCCCACCGGTAGGTGAGGTGCCAGACGTGATGGTCCAGGTCGGTGAAGACCCGGCCCGAGACCACGCTCCGGTAGTAGGCCGACCATCCCCGGACGACCGGGTTGAGCCGGAACACCACCGCGGCCGCGTTCGCGCCGTGCATGGAACGCACGTCGGCGCTCAGCCGCTTCCGGAGCCGCTTGACCGACTCCTTGCTGGGAGTGATGAGCAGCTTTCCGCTGCCCTGCCGATCGACTCGGCGGCGGATGTCGAAGCCCAGGAACGAGAACCCGTCCTCAACGTGGACGATGCGCGTCTTGTCCTCGTTGAAGCGGAGTCCTCTCGGCTCCAGCCACGCCGTGAGACTGGCCTTGACCTGCTCGGCCTGCTCGCGGCTGTGGCACATCGCCACGTAATCGTCGGCGTATCTGACCAGCACAGGGCATTCCTTCACCGTCTCAGCGCCACTGTGTGCGCTGGGCCGGTAGCGGACCCCTGCCGCGTGCTCCATTCCGTGCAAGGCCACGTTCAGCAGCATCGGGCTGATCACGCCTCCTTGAGGAGTTCCCTCCTCGGTCGGTGTGAACTCGCCGGACGCGATCACGCCGGCCTTCAGCCAGGCCTGGACCATGCCCCGTGCGGGGAAGGTGTCGAGACTGTCGAGAAGGTGATCGTGGTCGATCCGGTCGAATGCCCCGGCCAAGTCCGCGTCCAGGATCCATCGGCGCTTGCTGCGGTTGCCGCAGAGCGTCTTGAAGATGACCTCGATCGCGTCATGGCCTGCCCGTCCGGGCCGGAATCCGTAAGATCTCGGCTCGAACCGGGCCTCCCACTCGGGCTCCAGCGCGTTCTTCACGCGTGCTTGCTGCACGCGGTCCGCGAGCACCGGAATTCCCAGGGGACGCTGTTTCCCGTTCGCCTTCGGAATGTAGACCCGCTTGACTGGCAGGGCTTTGAGGGGTGATGCATGGCGGTGCAACCGTTCCGCCAAGTCCCCTCGATCGCGGGAGGTCAAGGCGACCTCTCCGTCGACGCCCGCCGTCTTGCGGCCAGCGTTGCGCTGCGTGACCTGCCGCACGCTGACCAGCGTGTTGCTTCGGCTCCGCAGCATCAGCTTTTGCAGATTGCGGACCTTCTTGAGGTCCCCGTCCTTCGTCGCCTTGAAGATCCTCTGCCTCAGTCGCCGTACGTGGTCCTCGTGGGTGCGCCAGTTGATGGCGTCCCAGTCGGGGGCCGCGTCCTCCGGTCCGTTCACTCCGAGGGCCGCCATCGCGAGAGCGAATGCGTGTGCCGTCATCTGTGTCCAACTTGTCCTTCGGTTCCGGTACTTCAGCTTTGGTGCATCAAAGGCTCACCCGGTCCACGTCAGCTCCCTTTCGGGCCAGGCAGGTGCCTGTATCCGGCCGGTTATGCGAGACGACCGCGAAGGGTGCGGCCTTGGTGTCCCGGTTTCCCGTCGCCTTTCGGCGTACCGGCATTGGCTTCTTGGACCGTCCTGCTCCCGCCGGGGAGTTGGGCCTCCCTCACGGTCGGCTTACCGGGACAAGTCCCGGACCCCGACGGGGTTTTCACGTTCCGCATGGTCGAGTTCCGACCGGGGTGGGCGCTCTCTGTACCCCGGGGCGGCGGTGTTCTGCGCGGCTGGCTCCTAGTCACCAGCCGCCGCCTGCCGTTTCGCAACGGCCAGCCCTGCCCCCAGCGGTTCATCCCATCTCCGGGGGTATCGATGTCGAGGCATCATCGAGAGTTCGCGTGTACTCGCCCGTCCGGTCTTCCCCTTGCCTGTAGCTCCCGGATGGAGCGGGAGCCCTTGGGCGTCTTCCCTGAGCTTCGCACCCTGCCGTTACCAGCAACGCACGTCAGAGCGGGGACGGATCTGTGAACACTTATCCGGAGCTACGCTGCTGTCATCGGTCTCAGCCCTCCAATCAGCGCGCTCGCTCGAACCATGCGACATCGTGTCGCACCAAGGAAGTCGAACCCGTCCGACATGTGCACGATCTGAGTCTTGGCCGGTGACAGCCTCAACCCGAGAGGGTGCAGTACGTCGGCGATGTCCTCGCGCAGGCGACGTCGTCACGGCTGCCGTCGACTAGGACGACGAAATCGTCCGCGTAGCGGACGATGCGCCAGTTCGCGCGGCCGTGGAGGCGATGGTGTGCCCGCCTGCCTCTGGTGGACATCCTCCCACCCGGCTCCCACGGCTCCATCACGTGCTCGTCGAGCGCGGACAGGGCGATGTTCGCCAGCAACGGGGAGAGGATGCCGCCCTGCGGGGTGCCGGTGAAGGTCTCCTCGTGGCCGCCGCCCTCAGTGAGGACGCTGGCTTTGAGAAACGCCTTGACCAGCCGCAGCACGCGCTTGTCCTTGATCCTCGCGCGCACCCGGTCCATCAGGGCCGTGTGGTCGATGGAGTCGAAGCACGCCTCGATATCCGCGTCCAACACCCAGCGATAGCCGCTGGTGCCGTAGCGGTGGATCTCGGCGATCGCGTCGTGTGCGCGCCGCATGGGCCGGAAACCGTAGGAGACCGGCAGGAAGTCGGCCTCGAAGATTGGCTCCAGCACCAGCTTGAGGGCCGCCTGGACCACCCGGTCGGAGACGGTCGGGATACCGAGCTTGCGTACCTTCCCGCTTCCGCCGGGTTTGGGGATCTTGCGTTCGCGCACCGGTAGCGGGCGGAATTCACCCGTCTTCAGTACGCGTTGCAGGTCCTCCAGATAGCCCGGGAGGCCGAGTTCCCGCTCAACGTTGACGACAGTGAGGCCGTCGACGCCCGGGGTCCGGGCTCCCTTGTTGCCCGCGACCCGTTCGAACGCCACGAGCAGCGTCGCCGGGTCGCATACGAGGTTGAACAGATCGTCGAACCTGCGGCCGTGATCGGCCGCCGCCCAACGGTGAAGCTTGGTCTGCATTCCCGATACCCGCTGGTGAGACCCCAGCGGGGCCTCGGGAGCACCGCTGTTCAGCGGTGCGTCTTTCGGCATTGCAGCCTCCTTCCCTTCTCGAAACCGCTGCCGCCCTTTCCCATGTGCCGGGCTCTCCCCGGCTCGGAGTACTACGGCGGCTCCGCCCCGCCCCGGCTCGATCGGCCGACGATGGACCCAGCCCTCCGCCCGAGCTGGATGCGCGGCAGGAGGGCGGAACCGGGACGGTTCCCGTGTTCGCTCGCTGTTCGATTGTCGGAGTAGGAGCCCGGCTATGCCCCCGCGGCTACCCCGCAGCACTTCACCGTGGCCTTCCCGCGCGACCGAAATAAATCACCCGGGAAGTTCCCCGCCAGCCGAATATCCAGCAGGGACGCACCGCATCCGGCCCTCATCCACCAGGTTCGAGCTGGCGTGCCTTAAGGAGGCGTAGACGCCGGTTCCTCGCGTACTCCTCTCCGTTTCGCTTGCCGGACCCGCACCATCTGGCAGTGCTGGTACGTCCCGGCTTTGTCGGGGCTGCTTCCCGCCCTCCCCGGCACCTCCCGGTTCAGGCTGCCCCCAGCTTCAACCGCCCTGCTGCGACAGGACGATGGTGGTGGTCTTTCACCTCCACTCGAACAACGAGCGCCTCACGGCGCACATTCCGGGAAGCACAAACGCCACGGCATGAACGTCCAGATCCTCACCGATCCGTTCGGACGGCTGCTCTGGGCCTCGCCGGCTCTGCCCGGCTCGACCCACGATCTGACCGCCGCCCGGCAGCACGGGATCATCGACGCCCTCGCTTCAGCGGGCCTCAAGTGCTGGGCGGACAAGGCGTACCAAGGAGCCGGTGGGCACGTCCGGGTCCCGTTTCGGGGCCGTCGCCTCAAGCAGTGGAAGCGCCGCCACAACACCACCCACGCCAAGATCCGTTGCCTTGGCGAGCAGGCCATGGCCACCCTCAAGGGCTGGCGGCTCCTGCGGAAACTCCGCTGCGGCACCAACCGCATCACCAACGTCGTGAAGGCAGTAGTCGTCCTTCACCACGCATCAGCGTGAGGTTGGAAAACGCTCATTGAGTGAGGCGCCGACGGACAGCGTGACCGTCTCGACGGCCCACGTGCTGTCCGAACCCACCGGTGCCGCCACGGAGGCCGTCCATCCCTCCCCGACGAACCCCGAGAGCCGGACGTACGAGGCCGCAGGGCCATAACGCCCCAGCACCACTGGCACGAGCAGCACCCGCTCAGAACTGGCCCCGCCCACATACCTGACCGCCGCCATCAAGGGCGCGGCGCCCTCCACGCCGTGCACAACAAGTTCCAGGCTGTGCCCAGGCACGGAGTCCCCGTGCCTGGGCACGAGGAACCGGGCAGTGCCGTCCGGGGACGATGCCTCCAACAGCACGGTGTCGCCTCCCGCGGCGGCCAGGCCGCCGGCCTTCGGAAGCTCCGGGAGAGGAAATCAACCCGGAGTAAGCGTGCGTGCCCCAGCCCGTGTGCAGGGTCAGGCCCAGACCGTGGTGGCCGACGCCGGCGTCTGCCTTGCCGAGCGAGCGCCGCGGGACGTCGTTGGGCCGGGGACGGCGACGAGAGCGGGGGACCGTCCCGGCCCGAAGGCGCGGGACCATCCGCATAATTGATGCGCCGGGCCGGGGCACGCTCTTCCCGTACGGGCTCCTCTCCCCGACAATGGCCCTCAACTGTCTGGCCTTGGGGGGCTTGTGTCGGATCGTGGTTCCACTCCTGTTCCACCCACCATGCGCAGAGTCGCGCGGGAGTTCGAACTCGGGTCGCGCCAGGGGCTGGTGTGGACCGAGCCCAAGCGCTTTCCGTGGATCGTGGTGCTGCTGCCGGCACTGGTCGGACTGCCGGTGCTCTGGCTGGGGATTTCGGCCGCAGTGGAGGGCCAGCGGAGCCATGGCGCCTGGTACTACGGGCTGCCGCTGCTCATCTTGGGGACCGCCATAGTCGCCGCAGCCGGGTATTTCCTCTTCCTCGCGCTCACGAGACGGCAGGCGCAGGTCTGGGTAGGTCACTACCAGCACGGAATCGTCCGGGAGGTCGCCGGGCACGTGCCGGAGGCGTACTCATGGGACGAGATCGACGGCATCCGGCGGAGCAGCACCAAAGTGACGAACGGGATCACCAGCGTCACCACACACGAACTCTGGGTGCGTCCCCGTGAAGGCGCCGAGATCACGGTGACCGACGCGTACAAGGGGGTCGCACGGTTCATCGACGAACTGGACAAGACATTCACGCGCGTACGGCTGCCGCAGGACAGGGACCGGCTGAAGGCGGGCGAGCGGGTCGACTTCTTCGGGGCCCACCTCGATCCCGCCGGTGTCGGGTACCTCGACCACCGGATCAGCTGGCGCGAGGTCGACCGGGTCACGGTGAAACAAGGCTGGCTGGAGATCCATCGGCACGGCTACGGAAAGCCGTGGGCCAGGCTCCCCGTAGAGATGGTCCAGAATCTTTCGGTCCTCCTGGCCCTCGCCCCAAGGATGTGCCAGGAGGCTGCCGGGAAACGGCCGCGACCAGACGATCCCGCCTGATCCGGCGAAGGCCGGCGCCCCGGCAGCAGGTCTGGATCAACGAACCAGCACCCCGGCGGTCACCCGGCTTGGGAGAGGAACTACTTGCGCCTCTCGAACAACGGCATTGGCCGGTGTCAACGACATAGCGGATCCCGTCGACGATCTCGCGTCGCTGGTGCCTCTCCGGCCGGCACCCGGTCCGGGTCTCGCAGCCAGGCTCGAGTAACAGCGGTTCGATCAGGGCCCATTCGGCGTCGGAAGTGTCCGAGGGATAGCGGGACACATCTTCTCCCCCGCGAGGAACGGTCGGGCACTGGTAATGAGGTCGAGGGTGGATCCGGCAGTACCGGCTGACCGCCGATCACCTGGAGGACCACTTCACCCGGTGGCCTGCCGACGAGCAGGCCGGGCTCATGCTGGGCGCGTTCTCCTCCTGTGGGGACGCCGCCTACCATGCGCACGGCGATGCGCTGACGGAGCGGCAGGCGGCGGTGGCCGGCCCGGACAGCTGGCCGTGGCAGAGCTGGCTGGCCTCGACCAGGGCGGAGCAGGGCCGGGTGTGCGAGGCGTACGAACTGGCCGACTGTGCGCTGGTCCTGTATCCCCGCTCGGGTGTGGCCGCGCACGCCCTCGCGCACGCCGAGCACGAGCTGGGAGGCGGCCGAGCCTCGGCCGACTCCCTCGACCAGTGGCTCCGGGCGGACCCGCAGGCGGTGCAGTCACGGCACCTGGAGTGGCATGCCGCGCTGCAGTCCATCGCCTGCGGTGACTCCCCGGACGCGCGTCGGCGGGCGGATGCGGGCAATGACGCGTACGGATGTGGGCATGCGCGCCGCGACGCACTGGCGACTGCTCCTGGCCGGACAGACACCGGCCGGTCAGAGCGGGCCACCCACTCGCACCCGATTCTGTCCACATCGCGGTCGAGGCGCAGCCCGTAGCCAGGTTCCCCCCCTGCGCACCGGACTGGCGACAGAAGCTCGCGCAGCGGCGCAGTTGGGAACGCCTCCTGGCCGCCGGCCTCCTCGCGGTACCTGCCGTCCGGCGAATGCCCAGGCCGGCGGCCCAGTTCGAAGCGCATTTCGACGCCGGAGGTCAAGAAAAGCTCAGCGGAAGGGACCGCCGGTCGCGAAGGCGTGGGCAGCAAAGCGCTCGCCCATTCGGCGGTACGCGGCGGCGGTGGGGTGAAGGCCGTCGGCCAGGTCGTCCGCCTCATCCGGTCCGATCAGCGCTCGTCCGTCGAGATAGTGGAGGTGTGGATCAGACGCCCGTCGTGCCGCAGCGATCCGGGCCAGCTCGGCACGGACCACCGTCAGCGACAGTGCGCCGCCGGCCACATCGGCCGGGTCGCCCAGGGCAGTGATCCTCCCGTCCGGTCCGGTCTCGGTCGGGCCGGGAACCTGCTCAAGGGCCGGACAGCTCACCGGGGAGATCAACAGCAGCGGGGTGTCTGGGTGACCGTCCCGGATCGTGTCCAGAAATCCGTGAACCGCCGGGCCGAACGTCCGCAACCGGAAGGCGGACAGGGCCACGACGTTGATGCCCAACTTCAGACTGATCAGGTCGGCGGGCGTGTCACGGATCGTCCGGGCGACATAGGGATCCAGCAGCGCGTTGCCCGCCTGGCTGAGGTTGATCACCTCCACTCCTCCGAGCGCGGCTGCCACCACCGGCCAGGTCCCGGTCGGGCCGTCAGCCTCGATGCAGTGGCTGATGGAACTGCCGTGGTGCACCCAGCGGTGCCGCCCGTCCGGCAGCGGCGCCAGTACGTCGCCGTCAGCGCGCAGTGCCACCAGTTCCGTCGGGGTCTGCTGCGGAAGCCACAGCTCGACGTTCTTCATCCCGGCCGGCAGTCCGGCGAACCGTACGGTCCCGGGCTCGCCCGGGACGAGTCGCTGTACGGCTCCGGGGCCCGCCATCCGCAGCACGTTGCCCACCGGCGCCTGCCGACGCCCGGCCAGGGCACCGTCCACCAACAACTCCAGCATCCCGGTGGGGCGAGGGCGGGGGTCGGTGTCGAGCTGGCCGGTGGAGGTGAGTACCTCGAACTCCAATGCCCGCGCATCGGTGCGGAACACCAGCCGCACCCCCGAAGGCATCACGGTCGCGCCGTAGACCGACGGGTCCTGGTACTGCTCCCTGGTCCACGCCGGCAACCGGCGCGGCATCACCCCTGCCGCTGTGGTCTCTATGTCCAGCGCACCCCATATCTCCACCGGCCCGCCCACCAATGGAACCGCCCGCATCGCCACCGTCACCGCCCCCGTCCCAGATCAATGCGCTCCGCAGATGGCATCGGCCCGGTGCCTCCGTGGTTCATCGACGCCTGCCGAACTCCCAGTCGTGGACCTCGATGTCCGCGTACCGGTCCGGAGGCAGGGCGGCGCGTGCCGTATCCGGGTTCGGGGCCCTGAGCAGCGCTGCCGTACCCAGCCATGTGTCGCCGTTGTCGGACAGCAGCGGCCCGTACGCGATCAGCTCGTCCTGGTCGGGCGGCAGGGCGAGGTCTGCGGCCAGGCCCTCGCCGAGGCCGAGCACCAGGTACCGGTTGCCACCGCTCCGGCCCACCGGGGAAATCCCCCAGGGTGCGCCCCAACACGTTGCGCCACCGGTGCAGCAGCACGTCCCGGTACGCACCGGCCTGGTGGTTGGGCACGTCGAAGGCGGACGCACGGACAGCTGCGGGATCGGGCAGATCGACGATGTGCACGCTTCCAGTGGGCGTTTCACCATCATCGGCGAAGGTCGGACCGCGAGCGGTCAGCTCCTTCGCGTACCGGTCCATGCAGAACCAGTGCTCCTCCAGCAACTTCTCGCGTAACGCGAGGGAGCCCAGCCGGTCTTGGTGGTAGCAGAAGTACTCCATGACCACAGACTCTTCCTCACCAAGGGCACCATCTCAACCGGCTCCGTCGCCAAACCCCCCGCGTTCCGAAAGAAACAGCATTCCGCCGAACGGCGTAGCCACCACGGCTGCGCGGTCTCGGCCAAGTGGCATGCGCTGCTCTGCAGCCGAGTGACAGAGACCGCGTCCGGCCCCGCGATCCCGAGGACGCCGCTCCGCCGCGGTCGGACATCTCACTGCCGTTTACTGGATCAACCGCCCGGCCGGACGCCTCTACATGCTGGACATCATCTGGCTCGGGTAGCCCATGGCGACGCTCTGCCTTCACCACGGCCACGCCCGTCATCAGGTCCCTGCAGGGGGCGAACGGTTATCCGAGGGCGTGCGTAATGCGTTCTCGGGGATCGACGAAAGCCCTGTCCCTGGTCGTCGAGCAGCATCCCGCGTCACCTGACGCCGACCCCGGCCGGCCCCCGGCCGGGACGAAGTCGCCGTGCTCGCCACCGACTCCGCCGCACTCATGGACCCCCGCCTCAAAGCGATCACCAAGTGAGCGCTTCTTATGGCGTTGTCGTTCGAAGAACGGTGCATGACGGATCTGGTTGAGCGGCTGGTGCCGGACGAGTTGTGGGTGCTGTTTCGGCGGGTGGTGCCGCCGACGGAGATGAAGCGTCCGCAGGGTGGGGGCCGGCGGCGGGCGGGCGACCGTGAGGCCCTGGCCACGATCGTGTTCGTGGCGACGTCTGGCTGCACGTGGAGGCAGTTGCCTCCGGTGTTCGGTCCGTGCTGGCAGACGGTGGACCGACGTTTCGCCCAGTGGAGCCGGGACCGGGTCTGGGCGAGGCTCCACCGTGTCGCCCTCGACGAACTCGGCGCCCGTGGCGAGCTGGAATGGTCCCGGTGCGCAATCGACTCCGTGAGCCTCCGGGCTGCAAAAGGGGGCCACTGGCGGGACCGAATCCGACCGACCGCGGCAAAGCAGGATCGAAAATCCACCTGATTGTTGACCGGAACGGACTGCCGCTGTCGCTGGGTGTCTCCGGCGCGAACATGCACGGCAGCCTCGGCCTTGAGCCACTCGTGCGTGGCATCCCGCCCATCCGATCCCGGCGAGGCCCACGCCGCCGAAGGCCCGGCAGGCTCCACGCGGACAAAGGCTACGACTACGACCACCTGCGCGGATGGCTCCGCAAACGCGGCATCCGACACCGCAGCGCCCGCAAAGGCATCGACTACTCACAGCGGCTCGGACGCCACCGCTGGGTGGTCGAGCGGACCGTGTCCTGGCCGGCCGGCTGTTGGCACCTGCACCGCCGCTACGAACGCAAGGCCGAACAATTCCTCGCCCTCGTCGGCATAGCCGCCGTACTCATCGGCCATCGCCGTCTCACACGCAGTTGACGGACTAAAACACTTCAGACAGGGCGGTTGCGATCCAGAGCCCCACCAGAACCCACCCTCCTCCCACCAGACGAAACGTCCCAGCTGTAGCACTCCCTGTCGGGAGGATGAGGGAAAAGTTATCGAAGAGTCGATCTGCGAGGTTCCACAGGTTCGCCAAGAGGCAGAATTGATCACAGGGGGCGTAGTTCTTGAGTTACCAGAGATCGGCCCGCTCGCACGACAGCCGACTGGCCGGTGTGGAGTCACAGGCCGACGTCTCGGGGGTGCGAGGCCATGTAGCCGCAACAGTTGACCCTGCCGCAGGGGCAACCTCTCAGCATGGTTGGCATGACGACGAGAATCAATGCGATCGAGGTCGCCGGGCTACGCAAGTCGTACGGCGACCATGAGGTAGTCGCCGGAGTCGACCTGGCCGTCCCCGCAGGCACCGTCTACGCCCTGCTCGGGCCCAACGGGGCCGGCAAGACCACCACAGTCCGGATCCTTTCCACATTGCTGCCTGCAGACGCCGGTGAGGCTCGGGTCGCCGGGTACGACATACAGCGCGAGGCAGACCAGGTGCGTGCGTCGATCGGAGTGACCGGACAGTTCTCGGCCGTAGACCAGCTACTGACCGGGCGGGAAAATCTGCGGCTGATGGCCGACCTCGGTCACCTCGACCGTAGCCATGCGGAGAGCGTGGTAGCGCAACTGTTGGAGCGGTTTCACCTGGCTGAAGTTGCCGACCGGCGTGCGGGGACGTACTCCGGCGGTATGAAGCGGCGGCTGGACCTGGCCATGACCCTGGTGGCAGGGCCGCGGCTGATCTTTCTCGACGAGCCGACCACCGGCCTCGACCCGCGCAGCCGCCGTGACCTGTGGGGGATCGTGCGGGAGTTGGTGGCCGACGGGGTCACCGTCTTCCTCACCACTCAGTACCTGGAGGAGGCCGACCAGCTCGCCGACCGGATCGGTGTGCTCGACAAAGGACGGCTGGTCGCCGAGGGTACCGCCGCCGAGCTGAAGCGGCTGGTCTCCGGCGGTCATGTCGAGCTTCAGGCCGCCGACGGTGAACGACTGGCCGAGCTGGCACGCCAGTTCCCCGAGGCGAACCCGAACGCCGCGGCGCTGACCCTGACCCTGCCGCACGACGGCAGTCTCACCACGCTGCGACGGCTGTTGGCCGGAATCGGCGACGACGCGGTCACCGGGCTCGCCGTGCATACCCCGGGCCTGGATGACGTGTTCCTGGCTCTCACCGACCACTCCACCGCCGGCGATTCTCCCGAGGAGGTGCCGGCATGAATACCGCGACGTATGGCGTCCGCGATTCGGCGACCATGCTGCGCCGCAACCTGAAGCACATGGCTCGGTACCCCTCGCAGACGCTGATGCTGATCGGCCTACCGCTGCTGTTCCTGCTGCTGTTCGTCTATGTCTTCGGCGGCACGATGGGCGCCGGTCTGCCCGGAGCCCCGGCGAGGGACCGCAGCGACTACCTGACATTCATCACTCCCGGGGTCCTGACGATGACGGTGGCAAGCGTGTCCATCAGCACGGCGGTCTCGGTCGCCACCGACATGACAGGCGGGATCATCGACCGGTTCCGAACCATGGCCATCGCCAAGGTCTCGGTGCTCACCGGCCACGTCCTGGGCGCGATGGTCCAGACTGCGCTGGCACTCGCAACGGTCTTTGGCGTTGCGTTCCTGCTCGGTCTGGAGACCGCCACCTCGGCGATGCAGTGGTTGGGTCTGATCGGTCTGCTCGCGCTGTTGTCGTTCGCGATGACCTGGTTCACCGTGGCTCTGGGGCTGGCCAGTCCGAACCCGGAGGCCGCGAGCAACCGGCCGATGATCTTCATCATGCTGCCGTTCGTGGGCAGCGGGTTCGTGCCGGTCGAGTCGATGCCGACCGGGCTGCGGTGGTTCGCGGAGTACCAACCGTTCACGCCGGTCATCGACGCTTTCCGCAGTCTGCTGGCCGGATCGCCCGATGGTTCGGACGTGCTCCGGGCCATCGGCTGGTGTGTGGTGATCGGGCTGATCGGCTACCTCTGGTCACGGCGTCTCTACCGGACCCGGGCTGCGAACTAGGG
>NZ_ML123051.1:258670-318605 GCF_003846175.1 Streptomyces sp. ADI95-17
GGAGACTGGTCTGATGCTGACTATCGGCGAGCTGGCGTCGTATGCCGGAGTGACGGTGCGCGCGGTGCGGCACTATCACGCCAAGGGGTTGCTGCCGGAGCCAGAGCGGGATCACTCCGGCTATCGGAGGTATGGCGCGGGCGCCGTGGTTGAGTTGGTCAAGATCCGGACCCTCGCCGAGGCCGGGGTTCCTCTGGCGCACGTGCGGGAGCTGCTGCAGGCCGACGAGGAGGAGTTCGCCGCGGCAGTCGAAGATATCGACAAGCGGCTGCGGGCGGAGATCCGGGAGCGGCAGCGGCACCGCGAGCGGATCGCCCGTCTTGCCGCCGGGGACAGCCTGGCATTGCCCGAGGAGGTGGTCGAGTATCTTGACCGGCTGCGGGTGCTCGGGGTCGACGAGCGGATTGTCCAGGTCGAGCGTGACGGCTGGATCCCGCTGGCCGCGCGCTCACCCGAGCGAGTCCCGGAGTGGATGGCACGCAAGCGGGAGCAGATCTCCGACCCGCAGATCATCGACTTCTATCTCACCCTGAGCCAGGCTCTCGACCGCACCGACGACGACCTACGGCTGGTCGAACTGGCCGACAAGTTGGCCGCCTACATCACGCAGATGGCCAACGAGCAGGGCGAGTTCTACGTCGACGACACGGGCATCGAGCCATCGTTCGCCGAGCTGCTGGATACACATGTGTTCGACACCCTGCCGCCGACCCGTCGGCTGATCGAGCTGCTGTCGAAGCGAGGCTGGACCGGCTGGTCCAAGCTTGAGCGCGTGAACCCAACACGGGGTGCGGCCGGAACACGATAGGGAAACGCTGCGGTGCGGCGTTCCGGCAGGTGGGGCTTTGCTGGTGTTCACTGCCCCAGCCGGCCTCTGCGGCGTCCCAACGCCACGCGCAACTGAAGTTTTGTGGGCTGAACCACAAGGCCCGTGCCGTCGCATACGTCAGGGCCCTGCGGGCCGGCTGCACGACCTCCCTCCTCATCGAAGACCAGCCAGGGCACGACACTCGGGTCCGTAGCCACCTGCCCCCAGTGCGGGAGCTGCATGGCGCGGACATCACCAAATTGCTCGTTCAACTCCGTTGCGCTCCTTCATCGTCGGGATGCGCAACGTCTACCGACTGGGCATGGCGGGGATATGATCCTGCTCGGTGTGTCCCCGCGTAGTCCGGTCAACGTCTCGGTGGCGTCCGTACCAGCAGTTCACCAGGAGCTGGACCGGGCGGCCGTTTGGCGGCGGGCGCAGCGCGGTGAGTTCGTGCACGGCGTCGTTGATGATGCGGGCCGCGCCGGGGGACGTACGGTCCGGTCCTCGGAGTCGTCCGCATCAGCATGCGCAGGGCCGTCGGCGCGGTGTACCAGACGCTCACCCGCTGCTCGGCGAGGATCCGGTACCAGCGGCGGGCGTCGTAGTCCCCCTCGTCCACCACGACGGTCGCGCCGTGCATGAGCGGTGCGACGATCCCATACGACAAGCCGGTGACCCAGCCCGGGTCGGCGGTGCACCAGAACACGTCGTTCCGGTGTAGGTCGAGGGCGTAGAGCGCGGACGTGTAATGGGCGACGGCTGCCTCGTGCATATGTACCGCGCCCTTGGGGGTGCCCGTGGTGCCGCTCGTGAAGTGCAGCAGGGCCATGTCGTTGGGCGAAGTCGGCGGGATCGTGAAGGTGTCGGCCGCGTCGGCCATCAGCGCGGCGAGAGAAACAGTGCCGGGCAGTTCGTCCGCGCCCTCGCCGACGATCAGTACGTGGCGCAGGGCGGCAAGTCCGCCGCGTCGCCCGGCGACCTTCCTGCGGTACAGCTCTGCGGTGGTGACCAGCACCTTCGCGTCGCTCAGCGTCACTCGCTGTGCGACCGGGTCCGGTCCGAACGCCGAGAACAACGGGCACAGCACGCTGGTGTTCTTCAGCGTGCCGAGAACCACGGTATAGAGCTCGGGACAGCGCCCCAGCAGCGTCACCACCCGGTCGCCGTGACCGATCCCAAGAGTGCGCAGCACGTTGGCGAACCGTGCCGTCGAACGGCTCAGGTCCGCGTAGGTCACGCAGGTCACGGAGTCGTCGCGCCCGACGCAGCGCAGCGCGACCGCTGACGCACGGGGCGATGCCGCGTGCCGGTCCACGGCCTCGTGTGCGATGTTCAGTCCCCGCCCGCCGGGCAGCCCTTCCAGCCTGGCCCGTGCCTCCCACCACGAAAAGCCGGCACACTCCTCGTCGTAGTCGCCCAGATTGGGGGCAGTCCGAGGAGGAGTGTCCTTCCGGATCGTCTCCCACCGCATGCCGGCCCCTCCTTCCTTCGGGCCTTCTTCGACCATCCGCCACAGGACGCTCCGCCCGCACTGGGTCGAACGGCCCTCGTACGTGGCCGGACGGCTCAGGCCCACCGCCACCGCGTGCCCGAGACGGGGATGGGGCGCGTTCCCGGGAGAGGAGAGGCATGGGACCATGGCCACGGCTCAGGAGCCGGAAGAACGCTGCGGGATCACTGGAAGGCTGCGTGAATCTCCTGCTCGGTGGCCTCGTGCGAGACGAGCAGGAGTTCGTCGCCCGGCAGTAGCCGCACCTCGGGGCCCGGCACTGTCGGACGCCCGTCGCGGACGACGGTGGCCACGACCGTGCCGGCCGGGAGCGTGATTTCGCCCAGCGTGTGACCCGCGGCCCGGGAGTTCTCGGTGATTGCTGTCTCGATGACCTCGACGCCGGCCTTGCTGAGTCGCAGCAGTGCCACCGTGTCCGTGGCACCCGTGGCCTCCTCGATGAGAGAGATCAGCGGAGTGGCCGCGGGCACCGCGACGTCCACGCCCCACCGTCCGTCGAAGAGCCAGGCGTTCTCCGCGTCGTTGACACGCGCGGCCACGCGCGCCACGCCGAACCGGCGCTTCGCGAGCAGGCTGATGACGAGGTTGTCCTCGTCCCGGCCGGTGGCGGCGATGACGAGGTCGCAGGTCAGTGCGCCCGCCCGTTCCAGGAGTACGGGTTCGCAGGCGTCCCCGGCCATCAGGTGCACTGCGGGCAGGTCGCCGATTTCAGTGATGCGGTCCTCGTCGTGCTCGACGAGTGTGACGTCATTGCGCGTTGCGGAGAGCACCTGGGCAACCTGAGTGCCTAGGCGGCCCGCACCTGCGATCAGGACCTTCACGTTCCCAGCTCCTTGTCCAGAAAGCCGCGCAGCCGGCCCAGCGAGGTGGCGGCGACGGCAAAAGTGACCAGGTCACCGGGCTCGGCCAGGACACCGTGGGCGGGCAGCAGCGAGCGGCTGCCGCGGGTGATCTCCACGACGCGGATCTCCCCGTCGACATCGAACTCGGTCAGTGGCCGCCCGGTGAGATAGGCCGGTAGCTGGGAGCGGACCACCAGGGTTTCGCCGCTGCCGAAGGAGAGCTCCGGAGTGAGATGCCGGTGCAGAAGCATCTGGTGGATGCGGTTGACGGCCCACCGGACGCTGGAGACCGTCGGGATGCCCAGTTCCCGGTAGATGGAGGCTCGGCGGGGATCGTGGATACGGGCCAGGACGGTCGGTACCCGATACGTCTCCTTGGCGGTCCGCGCGCTGACGATGTTGCTGTTGTCCCCCGAGGTGACCGCGACGAACGCGTCCGTGTGGTCGATCCGGGCTGCTTCCAGCACGGATCGGCTGAAGCCGTTGCCCGCGTGGAAGGCGCCGGGGAATCCCGGCGGCAACAGTCTGCGCGCCTCGGGCTGCCGGTCGACGAGGCATACGTCGTGGCCTTCGGCGACGAGCTGCGTGGCGAGGGTGGCCCCGACCCGCCCGCAACCCACGATGATCACTCTCATCGTGCTTCTCCCTTCGAGGGAGTACCACGCCGCCGCAGAACCCATTTCCGTGCTTCCTCGGCAGCCAGCAACAGCGCTCCGAACGCGGCCAGAACCGCCCAGTCGGCTGGGGCCAGCGGCGCCGTGTTGAAGATCGCCCGGAGCGGTGGAGCGTAGCTGATGGCAGCCATCAGCCCGATTCCGAAACAGCCTGCGGCCAGCAGCCAGGGATTGGTCAGCAAGCCGACTCGGAAGACGCTCTGCCGGTCGGTGCGCACCGCGAGCGCATTGAAGAACTGGCTGACGACGATGCCGGCCTGAACCATGGTGATCGCCTCCCGGTAGACGGGATCGCTCTTGGTGAAGTCGGTATACGGGATGCCGGATGCGTGGATGTGCCAGAAGAAGACGGTGCAGACGCCGAGGGCCTGGATGCCGCCGAGGAAGAGGATGCGCCCCATGACAGCTGTAGAGAACAGCCGTTCCCGGCGCGGCCGCGGCGGGCTGTCCATGACGTCGCGCTCCATCGGTTCGGCGCCCAGCGCCAGCGCGGGCAGCACGTCCGAGCCGAGGTCGATGGCGAGGATCTGTACGGCCGTGATCGGCACCAGCGGGAAGCCGGCGAAGGTCGCCGCGAGGATCGGTACGAGTTCGGCGATGTTGTGGCTGAAGAGGTAGATCAGGAACTTGCGGATGTTCCGGTAGACCGAACGGCCGAGACCCACCGCTGTGGTGATGGAGGCGAAGGAGTCGTCGAGAAGCACCATCACCGCTGCCTCGCGGGCGACGTCCGTGCCGGAGGCGCCCATGGCGACGCCGATGTCCGCGTGTTTGAGGGCAGGGGCGTCGTTTGTGCCGTCCCCGGTGACGGCGACTACCTCACCGCGCCGCTGCAGCGCGGTGACCACCCGCATTTTGTGCTCGGGGCTGACCCGGCACAGCAACAGCTCGGTGGAGCCCGCCAGCATTGCGTCCAGGCCGCCGTCGTCCAGCGCGTTCAGCTGCGTACCCGTCACCACGGACGGGGCCCGTCCCCGTACTATGCCGACTCGCCGGGCGACCGCCTCGGCGGTCAGGGGATGATCGCCGGTGACCATGACGATCCGGATCCCGGCCCGCCTGCAGGCATCCACCGCGTCCCGCACCTCGGGCCGGGGAGGGTCGTACATCCCGGCCAGACCCAGGAAGGCCAGCCCCGACTCGGTGTCCCCGAGCGGCGGGTGCGGGCCGTCGACCCGCCGTCGGGCGACCGCGAGCACGCGCAGGCCCTGCCCGGCCATGCCGTCCGCGGCCGCGGTGATCTCTGCACGGCAGACGTCCGTCAGCGGCTCCCGCGCGCCTTCCCGGTCGACGGCGTCGCAACGGGCGAGCAACTCCAGCGGCGCGCCCTTCACGTACGCCAGGCAGCTGCCGTCGAGGTCGCGGTGCACGGTGCTCATCAGTTTGCGAACGGAGTCGAACGGATGCTCCGCCACCCGCGGAGTACGGGCCTCCTCGGCCACCGGATCCAGGCCGGTCTTCATGGCGGCCACCACCAGGGCCCCCTCGGTGGTGTCGCCGAGCACCCGCCAACCGTACCGGCCGGTCGGCGGCACCAGCCGGGCATTGCTGCACAGTGCCGCTGCCCGGAGCAGCTCCCGCACAGGTCCGGCGTCGGTGACCTCACCGACGGGTGTGTATCCCACTCCGGCGACGGAGTGCGGCACACCGTTCACCCACAGCTGTACGACGGTCATCTCGGCCTGGGTGAGCGTGCCCGTCTTGTCGGTGCACACCACGCTCGTCGATCCGAGCGCCTCCACCGCGAGCAGTTGCTTGACGAGGGCGTGCCGGCGGGCCATACGGCGGACGCCGATCGCCAGGGACACGGAGAGCGTGGCAGGCAGGCCCTCCGGCACGAGTGCGACCATCACCCCGAGCGAAAAGACGAACGTGTCCACGAACGGCTGCCCACTGGGCGCACGCACCGCGAACAGGACGGCCCCGGTCGCCAGCGCGACGCCGGCCACCCGGCGGGCCATGGCCGCGACCTGCCGCTGCAGCGGGGTCTTCTGCCGGGGCGCCGCGGCGGTGAGCCGGAAGATTCGTCCGAACTCGGTGGCCGTCCCGGTGGAGCACACGACGGCCTTGCCCGTGCCCGCGATCACGTCCGTGCCCATGAACACGAGGTTGCGTGCTTCCAGCGGGGGCCCCGCCGGCACAGGCCCGGCCACCCGGGCGACGGCATCGCTCTCGCCCGTCAGCGCCGCGTTGTTCACGGCGACCTCGTGTGCCTCGACCAGTCGGCAGTCGGCCGACACCGCGTCCCCGGCCTCCAGGAGCACGACGTCACCGGGAACCAGTTCGCGCGCGGGCAGGTCCCGTGGATCCCCGCTCCGCAACACCCGGCAGGTGTGCGGCACCATCGCCTGCAGGGACTCCGCCGTCCGTTCGGCGGAGTATTCCTGGGCGAACCCGATGCCTGCGTTCAGCAGCACCACGCCGAGGATGGCCAGTGCCAGCTGAAGTGTGGCCGGATCCCGGGGCTGTTCCAGCAAGTACGCGAGGAATGTGATCGCCGAGGAGACGAGCAGCACGACTGCGAAGAGGTCGGTGAACTGCGCGATCAGCCGTCGCCACACGTGCCCATGGCTCACGCCGGGAAGCCCGTTGGGGCCGTAGCGTGCTTGCCGCGCGGTGGCCTCGCCCGGGGTCAGACCGCGGGGGGAACTGTTGAGGGCGGCGTAGACCTCCGGGACGGGCAAGGATGGGACGGACGGAGTGGGGTCACCTGGCCGGTGCCGCAGCGGCTCGTTCGGGGGGACCGCGTCGTCTTCCGGTGGGCCGCCCTCGCGGAGCGAGGCCGCTCCCCACCGGACGGGTTCACGGCCCATACGGACCACCGCACGCCGCAGGCCGCCCGGACGGCTCCCGGAGCCCGCACGAGCGCGGGACCGTCGAAGCCGCGATGGCATCGCGATTTCCGGTCCCGTGCGCTGTGCGACGAGGGCGCCGCCGTGGCGGCCGGAGCGAGGACCGTGACGGCGGCGCGTCAAGAGGTACTGCTGACACAGTGGCTTCCCTTCGCCGCAGGACGTGCCGACCTTGGCCGGAAGGGCCGTCGCCCCCGCCGCGGTTGGCAGGCCAGCCCCCTTTCCGAGTGAGTCCCGTCTCCACCCTGTGCTCCGTGCACCGGGCCGGGGCAGGGGCCATCCGGGCCCGTCGCCGGGGCCGGGCGGACTTTCCGTGACGGTTTCGCGGCTTGTCTGGAAGCGGACAGAACGGCTGGGACGGTCAGCGACCGAGGCGAAGCCGAACCCATCCTGGGCCGTCGTGCTCAGATGCCTGATGTGCGGGTCGGGGCCGATGCGCGGGAGGCTGCCGTGCCCGAGCGCGCGACTCGACGCTCCCGGCGCAGTCGGGCCTTGATGTCGGCGCGCACCGTGTCGGTCAGCTTCTCAAGGGCTCGGGACCGGATCGGTGTGACCGGATCGGGATCGTGGATCCGGCGGGCCGGTGCGGGCAGAGCGGCGATGTCCTCGCGGAATCGCTCGCGGGCGTCCTGCCACCGGTCCGGCGGCCCCGTGCGTCGACCGCCCCGCATGACCGTGCGCAGCAGCGGCCGGGCGGCGTCCGGCGGGTCCTCCCCGTTGAGGGCTATGACGTCGGGCCGCCCGGCCCGGCGGAAGACCTGCTTACGGCCCGGTGTCGTGACCTTCGCCGAGGACAGCTTCATCATGGGACGGCCGTTGTACTCGACGAGCTTGTACGCGGCGTCCAGATAGGGGGCGTCCGCGGACACGCCCACACGTGTGCCCACTGCGTACACGTCGATCGGGGCACCGGCACGCACCAGCCGTTCCACGACGTACTCGTCCAGTCCGCCGCTGGCCACGATCAGCACATCGGCCAGTCCGACGTCGTCCAGAACGGTGCGTGCACTGCGGGCGAGTGTGCCGAGGTCTCCGCTGTCCAGGCGGATCGCGCAGCCGGGGCCGCGCTGGAGATCGGTCAGGACTCGTGCGGCTGTGCGCACACCTTCCTCCGTGTCGTAGGTGTCGACGAGAAAGGTGACCGGGCCGGGATGAGCGCGCGCGAAGGCATGGAAGGCTTCTTCCTCACCGGAGAACGCCTCGATGTAGGAGTGGGCCATGGTGCCCGAGGCCGGGATGTCCAGGGCGATGGCGGCAGCGACGTCACTGGTGCCGGCGAAGCCCACGAGGGCGCCGAGGCGGGCAGCCTGATGTCCGGCCCACGGCCCGTGGGCGCGGCGCAGCGAGAAGTCGACCACGGACCTTCCGCCCGCCGCGAGGACGCTGCGTGCCGCCTTGGATGCCACCGCCGTCTGGTGGCAGACCTGGTTCAGCAGGTACGTCTCGACGAGCTGGGCCTGCGGCAGCGGGGCGGTCACCTCCAGCAGTGGCTCTCCGGCGAACACCGCACGGCCCTCCGGCACGGCACGGACCTCGCCCTCGAAGGCAAGGCCGAGGAGCGGTTCGAGGTCCCGTTCCGGGCGGTGCAGGGCGGCCGCGAACGCCTCGATGTCCTCCCGCTCCACGCGGTAGCCCGCCAGGAAGTCCAGCGCGGGCTCCAGACCCGCGGCCACCAGGAAACCCCGATTGGGCGGGAGGTCGCGGACGAACAGACCGAACGTGGCCGGAGCCCGCATGTCCTCCTGGAGGTAGGACATGGCCATGGTCACTTCGTAGAGATCGGTGGTCGTGACGTCGGACATGGTGATCGCCGCCGTGTGATCGTCCAGTGGTCACCAGTCTGACCACGGGCCGGCCGGGAGAAAGGGCCCGGAGGGACCCCGGGCATGGGCCGATCGGCCTCAGTATTCGGAACCCGGCCGCGCTGGACTGGGTGTGCCGGCATCGGCGACCGAACACCGAGGAGGTACCACGATGACCACCCTGAAGCGCGGGCAGAGGTTCCCGTTCCCGGAGGTCCCGGACTGGTTCGAGAACCTGCCCGCCCGGTTCGCGATGCCCACCATGGGCGAGCTGTACACAGTTCGTATCGAGGACTACACGGAGAACGGCCGTTACGTGGTGCGGGCGGAGCTTCCGGGTACATCTCCCGAGAACATCGACGTCTTCATCAGCGACGGTGTGCTGACGGTCCAGGCCGAACGCACCGAAAAGGAAGTGGACAAGAACCACAGCGAGATCCGCTACGGCGTGATGAGCCGCAGTGTGACGCTGCCGTCGGGCGCGGACGAGGACGATGTCACGGCCGACTACACCAATGGCATGCTCACGGTCAGTGTGGGCATGGGCGCCGAGAAGCCGTCGGCCAAGCACGTCGAGATCAAGCACGGCGGCTGACGGCGGTCGGCTACGCATGGCGGGCCCCCACTACGGGCCCGCCATCGGCGCGCCTCAAGTGGCTGTCACCCCGCTCTTCGTGCGGCCGCCCAGCCGCGCCGTACCGCTTCCTCGTGCTCGGCTTCCTCCAACGCGAGTTCCACCGCCGTCAGTTCGCTCCGCAGCCGTGGGATCCAGTGGCGGCGCAGGGCGCGGACCCGCTGCCGGGTCCGTTCGGCTTCGGCGGCGAGCAGATCGGTGGCTGCCTGGTGGCGCGCGTGTTCCGCTGCGGCGCTGACCGCTGCACGGTAGGCCGTCTCGGCGTGCGCGAGCGCCGTGTTGGGGGGTGTCGGCTCGGTCGGCGAGCGGACGGGGCAGGTCCAGGCCATGGCTGCGGGATGGCGCACACCCATCAGCGAGTCCCACCGGACCTCGATGGATGCCCGGCCCGCAGGAACCGCCTCGGCCAGCGCCCGTTCGCCGCCGAGCATCACTCCGCGCACCAGCCAGGAATCAGCTTCGGCCAGTCGATTCCGCCATACAAGGCCCGCTTCCTCGGCCGCTCGTCGCTCCGCGCACTCCCGGTCCAGAAGGAGCCGGGCCTTGCGTTCCAGCAGGTCCGCTCCGCGTAGTGCACCGGCGAGGCTTCGGCGCAGGCGCAGTCGACCGGCACGTCCTGCCGGTACCCGGCGCCCGTGGACGCTCACGTCGGCTCCTCGCCCCGCGGTGGGGTATGGGCGTCGAGCAGGTCCGCGGGGATCATGCCGAGCTGGCTGCGCGGCAGCGTCAGCAACACCTCCCAGGCCCGGCCCAGGGCCTCGTCCAGCGACCGGTTCTCGTCCGTCCTCTGGGTGAGGAACCGGTGCCGGAAGGCGTCGTCCAGGTCCAGGAAGCGCAGGTCGGTCGGGCTGAGCGCGGGCCGTCCGATCAGGTCGGCGAGTTCCCGGACCTGCCGGGACCGGGCCAGCGCGGCCGTCAACTGCGCGGCGACGGCCGGATGGTCCGCACGGGTACGCCCCGGTCCGGCTCCCTTGCGCATCAGCCGTGACAGCGAGGCCAGTGGGTCGACAGGGGGATACGTGCCGGTGGAGTGGACATCGGGGGAGAGCACGACCTGACCCTCCGTGATGTAGCCCGTGAGGTCGGGCACGGGGTGGGTGATGTCGCCCGCGGGCATGGTGAGTACCGGCAGTACGGTCACCGATCCTGGGCGTCCCTTGATCCTGCCGCAGCGTTCGTACAGGGACGCGAGATCGCTGTAGAGGTAGCCGGGGTAAGCCCGCCGGGCAGGTATCTCACCCCGTGCGGCGGAGACCTCGCGCAACGCCTCGGAGTAGGCCGTCATGTCCGTCATGACCACCAGCACGTGCCGGCCCTGCGTGAACGCGAGGTGCTCGGCGACGGTCAGCGCGAGACGTGGGGTGAGCAGCCGTTCGATCACTGGGTCGTCTGCCGTGTTGACGAGGAGGGCCAGCTCTCGTGCGGCGGAACGGGCGGCCAGACCGTCCCGGACGAACGCCGCATCGGCATGCGTGAGTCCCATTCCGGCGAAGACGACGGCGAACGGCTCACCGCCGCACGTCGCCTGGGCCGCGATCTGTACCGCCAATTCCAGATGGGGCAGGCCCGCCACAGAGAACACCGGCAGCTTCTGCCCCCGCACCAGTGTGGTGAGGACATCCACGGCGCCCACGCCGGTCAGCACCGGCTCGTTCGGCGGCTCCCGGCGGACAGGATTGATCGGCACGCCAGCGACCGGGGCGTCCGTGCCGCCCAGCACCGGTGGCCCGTCGTCGGCCGGTTCACCCCGGCCGTTGCACACCCGCCCCAGCCATCCGGAGCCGACCGGGATCCGCAGTGGCGTCCCCGCGAAGGCGATACCTGTACCCGTCCTGTCCATGCCGGCCGTGCCCTCCAGCACCTGCACCACCGCGAGATCCCGGTTCACTTCGAGGACGAGCCCGTGCCGTCGTTCACCGGAATCGAGCACGATCGTGGCGAACTCGTCCCAGCCCACCCCACTCACGCCTTCGACGATCACGAGCGGTCCGCGCAGTTCGCGCACGCCCGTGTACTCGACACTCACGGTGCCGCTCATGCCACCTCCTTGAGCCGTGCCAGCACGGTGTTCCGTGCCGCTGCCACGAGAGCGGTCCCGGTGGGCCCCGCAGACTCGCGGGCACGCAGGAGCGGGGTGAAGTCCACCGCTTCGACCGCGTCCGCCGGGGCACCGGAGCTGACCAGTTCCAGACAGCGGTCGATCACCGCCAGGGCGGCTTCGACGAGCGCAGCAGTCTTCTCGGGAGTGCTGTAGGCGTCCGCGGGTGACAGCGCGTTCTGCTGGATCACGGCCTCGCGCAGCAGCCGTCCCGCGAGCACGCTGATCCTCTCCTGGGGCGGCAGTGCCGTGATGCCGACCAGTTCGACCAGGTCGGCCAGCCGGTCCGCCTCAGCCAGCAGTTGCGCAACCCGCCCGCGTCGCGTGGCCCACTCGGGATCACCGGACCGGGCGTGCGAGGCAGCCAGCGCGGCGGCGTCCCGCGAGAAGGAGTCGGCCCAGGAGACGGCCGGGTAGTGCCGGGCGTAGGCGAGATCGCGGTCCAGGCTCCACAGGCACCGTACGAAGCGTTCGGTGTGGGCGGTGACCGGCTCGGTGCGGTCGCCGCCCGGCGGGGACACGGCTCCGATCACGGTGACGGATCCGGTCGCGCCGCCCGGGGTCCGCACTGCGGCGGCGCGCTCGTAGAACGCGGCCAGTCGCGATGCGAGCCCCGCCGGATAGCCCTCTTCGGCGGGGAGTTCACCCATGCGGGAGGAGAACTCCCGCAATGCCTCAGCCCATCGGGAGGTCGAGTCGGCGATCAGGACGACGTCCAGGCCCATGTCGCGGAAGTACTCGGCAACCGTCGCGCCCGTGTGCACGCTCGCCTCGCGGGCCATCATCGGCATATTGGAGGCGTTCGCGATCGTCACGGTCCGTTCCGCCAGAAGGCCCCCCGTGCGTGGGTCGGAAAGCTCTGTCAACTCCTCGATGACGTCCGCCATCTCATTGCCGCGCTCGCCACAGCCGACATAGACGATCACGTCGGCGTCGCACCACTTGGCGATCTGCTGCAACAGCATGGTTTTGCCAGTGCCGAAGCCGCCCGGCACGGCGACCGTACTGCCGAGCGCCACGGGGAAGAGCAGGTCTACGGCTCGCTGGCCGGTGTGCAGCGGCCGATCCGTCGGCAACCGCTCCGCGACCGGTCGGGGCCTGCGCACCGGCCAGGACTGTGCCATCCGTACCTCGTGCCCGCCGACGACGGCGAGCACGTCGTCCGGGGAGTGACCGCCCGCCGAGGCTATCCGGGTCACCTCGCCCGATCTGCCCGGAGGCGCCAGGAGCCGGAGCGGTACCTTCGCTCCGATCTCCCCGAGAGTGTCTCCGGCCGCAACCCGCGCTCCCGCGGACACCCGTGGTGTGAACTGCCAGGAACGCCGGTTCGGCACACCACTCGATCCGCTTGTCAGGAAGTCTCCGGCACCGGCCAGGGGACGCAGCAGACCGTCGAACACGCCGCCGAGCAGATCCGGCGCCATCCGCACCGACAGCGGCCTGCCCTCCGGCTCCGCCGGATGCCCCGGGGCCAGCCCGCCGGTGTACTCGTACGCCTGGATCGTGGCCGTGTCGCCCTGGATGGCGACCACCTCGCCCGGCACCCGGGCGGCCCCCAGCACGACCATGTCGTGCATGGCGACCGCGGCCGGGCAGGTGATCTCCACGAGGGGGCCGGCGACCCGGAGGATCCGCGGGCGGAACGTATCGTCCCGCCGCGGGCACGCCGGACCGGTTCCCACGGCTTGCGGGCCCGTCCCCTGGCTTCCCGGGGCGGTCACTGCGGCGCCCACAGCGTCTCGGCCCGCGCACCCAGCCGGTTCAGGGCCCGGTCGGCGAGGGCATCTGCCGACAGATCCACCCGACGGCCGGGCACCTCGGCCGTCACACCGCCTCCTCCGGCAGCCGTGACCCGCGCTCCCGCTCCCAACAGGGCGCGCGCTGCCTCGGCGAGCCGGGCCTGCGATACGGCACCTTCCGCCAGTGCCCGGCGCACACCCTCACGGACCGCACACGCCAGTTCCGCGTAGACCTCTGCACGGACCACGAGCTCCGCCGCCCAGGCATCCTGGACCGCTCGCACCCGCTCCCGCTCCGCATCGGCGACGCCCTGGGCCGTGCCGAGGTCCCGCGCCCGCGCAAGCAACTCCTCGGCCGTGGCCCGAGCGGCGCGCAGAGTCTCGGCCGCGTCGGCCCGTGCGCGGTCCCGGACCGCGTCGGCCGAGGCCCGTGCCGTGCGCAGCAACTCCGCGCGTACGGGATCCAGCGCGTCCACGGACCCGGTCACCGGGGCATCACCACTGTCAGCGGACGGGACGGGTCGGGCGCCATGACCTCGGGCCCCAGGACTTCGGCGGCCTCCGCCGTCAGAATCACGAGGCCGGTCGTGCCGGGAAGCGCCCGCCAGGCGCGGCGGACAGCGTCCGGTTCCTCCGCGACGAGGACGTCGACCCCTGCCAGGGCCAGCCCGCACACGCCGGTCCGTGCTCCGATCGCGGTCACGGTGCCCATCTCAGGCCTTGCCGATCAACAGGATCGCCACCACCAGGCCGTACACGGCGATGCCCTCCGCGAGACCGACGATCACCATCGCCCGGCCGAACATCTCCGGACGTTCGCTCAGCGCGGCAAGCGCCGCCGCGCCCGTGTACGCCACGGCGATCGCAGACCCGATCGAGGCGCCGGCCACGGCGATGGCCGCCCCGATCAAGGCGGACCCGTTGACTCCGCCGGGCGTCGCGGCCTGCGCCGAAGCCTGAGCAGGGGCCGTCAGAGCTGTGGCCAGGACGACACAGGCGCCGCCCAGCAGGGCCAGGTTCGTGGCCAGCAGCCACCGGAATGCGTGTCTCGCCCTGCGCCGCCGCAGCAGCCGGGCGGCGCCGAGCACCGCGGCCAGAACAGGCAGGACGATCAGCCAGGTGAGCATGGGATCACCTTCGTAGCGCGGTCGGGTTCCGCCACAGGAACGTGCCAGGGACGGAACGGGCGGCCTTCGGTCTCGAAGAGGCGGGAGAAGAGCTCGTAGTACTCCAGCCGCAGAGCCTGCACACCCGCCACCAGGGCCTCCAGGGCGAACGAGAGGGCCGTACCCACGGCGAACAGCATCACGGCGCCGGCCACTCCGGCGGCACCGCGCCCGGCCAGGCCGGTGGTGCCGCGCCACACCAGGTCGGCGAGCGCCGCATGGGTGAGCCCGAAGGCCGCGAGCCGGGCGAACGACATGGTGTTGGTGCCCGTGCGAACGACGACGTCGAACAGTCGTACAGCCGTTTCGGCGCATCCGGCCGCGCCGCCCGCTGTCGCCCGGAACAGTCCGAGGGCCACCAGCGTCAGCCCGGTCACCCCGAGCGCGGCCCCGGCAACGGTCGCGGGCGGCCGATGCAGGAGCAGACCCGCAGTGGCCAGGGCGAGCCCCAGGTAGAACAGCAGTCCAGCACAGCCCGACGCCGCGTACAGGGCTGTTCCCCAGCCGTGCTCACGCACACGGTTGACCGCTCCGGCGGCATGCGCGACGGTGAGCAGCCCCGCTCCGAAGACCACGGCGGCGGCGAGCAGCCGGGCAGGGCTGTCCAACGGGCTCAGCCACAGGACCGGCAGCAGCCCGGTCGGACCGAAGAACTCTCCGTAGGCTGCGCCCGCGAGCATGGCGGCGACTCCCGCGCCCGCCAGAAACGGCCACAACCGACGCAGCGCGGCAAGTCGGCGGGGCCGACCGAAGCGGAGCGCGAGCGCGCCGAGGACCAGCAACGCCCCGTGGCCCACATCACCGAACATGATCCCGAACATCGCGACGTAGGCGAGCCCCGTCGGCCACGAGGGGTCCAGGTCGGAGTAGGCCGGTGTGCCGTACGTCGTCACGAGCGGCGTGAAAGACGCGGGCCCGCCCGACCGCAGCAGCGTCGGCGGATCCGCGCCGCGCGGGGACGGAAGCGGTACCAGCGCGCCGCCCGCGGCGGACAGCCGGCCCGCGACGCGGGGAACCTCGGCGGCTGGGCACCACCCGGCCAGCGCGGCCACCTCCCCACGTCGTACAGCTCCTTCGGTGAGCTCTTCCAATTGAGCCTCGCCCGCCAGTAGCTCGACATCGCCCCGCTCCTGGAGCAGATCGAGGTCGGGCGCCTCGGCGGCGAGGACGGCCGAAGCGGCAGTGCCGGGCCCGGTCGTCGTGACACCTCCCCGCAACCGCTGCAGCCGCGCCGCCGCCGCCCCCGAAGCCGCTTCCTCGGTTCGGTCCAGTTCCACGCAACCGGCCTCGGCGATCCGCACCAGCGTGCCTCGCAGGGCCGCCTCCGGGACGATCACCGCCACGCGGCGCATCCGGACCGGTGTCATCGCCTCAGACCAGGGCATCGAAAACCTCCCAGGGCCGTCCCCCGCGTGCCGCCGACCCCAGCGCCGCCCGCACGCGCCAGGCGTCCACGGACAGCACCGCGACCGCGCCCACCACCACCCGCGGCCCGCACCGGCCGTTGTGCAGCATCTCCGCACCATCGACCTGCACCGTCCGCCACCAGTGGGCTTCGGCCTGCCACAGTGCACCCGGTTCCTCGATCTCCGCCAGCACCCAGCCGGCCGTCGAAGGAAGACGCTCGCGGAACTCCTGGTAGGAGGCGGCCTCCGGTGCCCGTGCCCCGAGCAGCCGTGCCGCGTCACGTCGTGCAGGCTCCGGAAGGGAGCGCTGGTACACGAATCGTTCACGGGCCGTCAGCAGCGCGGCGCGCCCCCGGGCCCATCGGCGCGCGGGCGGTACGGCGACGGTAGTGCGTCGTGCGGCGGCCATTCGCATACCTGTGACCAGGGCCCAGGGCGTGTCACCACCCGGATCGCCCCAAGGCGAAGCGGTGAGTGCCGCCCGCAGTTCCGCGGGCGTGCCGGCACGCTCCAGATTCCGCCAGGCAGTCTCCAGGGCTCCGAGCCGGTACGGCCGCGGGGGATCCGCGTGGCAACCGTCCGGTGCTGTCAGCCGGGAGGCCACATTGGCGATCTCGAACCCCGCTGCCAGCGGAACGAGCAAACGGGCACCGCCCCGGGGCAGCCAGCCGGCCAGCACCCGCAGATGCCACAGAAGCGTGGCGGTCACTGCCCGCTGAGCTTCGGGCAGTCCGACCGCAGTCCGCGCATATCTTGAGTACGGGGTCGCCGCCAGGTATCGCAAAGCGTCGTCGAGCGTGTGACAGGTCGCGACCTCCCGTGCACCCCCGGCGCCCGGGTATCGGCCGACGAGGGCCTTGGCCCGCACCGCCCCGGCGGTCCAACCCGCATTCATGGCGCTTCGCCCTCGCCCGGGCCGCAGGCCAGACTCAGCGCGTCAGCCACCGTGTGGTCCACCAGGTCCGGCATGCACTCCCGGGCCCGCCGCCGGACCACCGAGGCAGCGCCGTCCCCGGCGGCGCGAAGGGCGTCCGCCTCCCGCCTGGCGTCCTGGAGGATGGATTCCGCAGCCTGCCGGCGGATCTCGGGAGCACGCTCCCGGGCGGCCGCCACAAGCTCTGTCGCCTCCCGCGCGGCGTCCCGCCGCACGGCCTCGGCAGCCTCGTCCGCCGAGGCCCGGATCCGTGCCGCCTCCCGCTGTACATCCATCAGTTGTGCGAGGGTGGGCTCCAGTTCCGCGGCACGTTCGGCCATACGGTCGACGGGTACGCCGGCGGCGGACGCTCCCGGTGTTCCCGCCGGACGGAACCGCTCCAAGAAGTCACGCAGGCTCATCGGCGGCCTCCCGTCGGTCGGCTGCTCCTTCATTCTCACCGTTCCCGTTCCAGCCCGCACCGGATAGGGCCGTCACGCCGTTCCACCAGGGCCGTTCGGCTCTTGGCAAGGGCGGCCGGAGCGGAAGACTGGGACGGTAGGCAACCCGACGGAGTCCGGAGGCTGCCGTGAACAGGCACGAGAACTTCTCCGCGGAGGCCGAGGCCCGGCGGGACCTGCCTTCCCGCCCCTGGAGCCCCGGCGAATCGGAACGGCAGGACACGCTGATTCGCTACCTGGGCGCCGTGGCCTCGGCCGCAGCCGGGCACGCACGCGCCGAGGAGCAAGCTCCCGCAGACGTCACCGCTCGACCGGCTCCGTCGGCCGCGTCGTCTCCGCAGCCGTCTTCGCCACCGGGAGCGGGGATCCCCCTGGTGCGGGACGTGATGGACGTGCCCGCCGCCTCCATGAGCGACGATCTGCCATACCGCGACATCGCCCGTCTCCTGGCACGTGAGCAGGTCGGCGCGATTCCGGTCGTGGACGACGAGGACCAGGTGGTCGGCGTCGTCTCGGAGTCCGACCTGTTGGCGAAAGTCGCCTTCGAGGCCTCCGGTCACCGGGTCGGACGCATAGGCAGGCTGCGCGAGCGACGCATGCACGGCAAGGCCTTCGGTGAGACAGCGGCTGACCTCATGACGAGTCCCGCGATCACGGTGCTGCCCGGCCGGTACGGATGATCCAGAAGCGGTCGGCGTGCCGGCCCTCCTCACTGGGCCAGCGAGAAGTAGTTCTCCTCCTCCTGTGTGAAGTGCAGGCGGAGGACCGTGTGCAGCCCGTACAGGCAGCAGCGCAGATCGTCGAGCTGGCCGGGGGACAGGCCGCCCTCGGCGTGGGCCAGCCGCAGGTGGGTCGCGATGCGGCGGGAGAGGCGTTCGATCTCGGTGTGGGCACGGCTCATGGTGGCCGTCGACTCCGGCCCGCCCAGGGTGGGCGCGAGCGCGGGGTAGAGCTCGTGCTCCTCGGCGTACTCGTGGGGCAGCAGCCGGTCGGTGAGCAGACGATGCGCTTCTTCGACGGCTGCCAGAGCCTGCGGGCCGGGACCGTCCGAGAGATGGTCTGCCGCACCGCGCACCGCTTCGAGCACGTCCTGGAGGTCGTCGTGTTCCGACGCGAAGCGGTGAATGAGCTCCTCGGCCGCGGGTGTCAGCGCCGGCCGCGCTGTCCGGTCCACGCACAGCGCGCGCAGGGCGTTCAGGATGACCGCCACGTCGATGGCTTCCTGGAGCAGGGCTCCCAGGGCGGGCGCCAGCAGGCCGAATGCGGCTGCGGCCATCGCCGCCAGGGACATCGCCATTCCGCCCAGGGCGCTCTGCACCGCGATCCGCCGAGCCCGTACGGCGACGAAGACGGCGTCGGCGAGCCGGTCCACCCGATCGGCGGTCAGCACGATATCGGCCGCCTCCGACTAGGCGGTGGAGCCGCGAGCACCCATCGCCACACCGATGTCCGCTGCGGCCAGCGCGGGGGCGTCGTTCACGCCGTCCCCCACCATGACGGTGACCGCACGTGCGCGTTCTGCCTGCACCACGGCGACCTTGCCGGCCGGGTCGAGCCCGGCGCGGACGTCGTCCAGACCGAGGATGGCACCCACTTCGCGGGCCGGCTCCGCGCGGTCGCCCGTCAGCATCAGCAGCCGCTCGATGCCCGCGGTCCTCAGATGGCGCAGGGTGCGCGCGGCGTCGTGGCGCAGGGGATCCCGCAGAAGCACCGCCCCCACAGGCCAACCGTCCACGGCCAGCCAGGCCACCGCGGCGCCGTCGAGAATCGCACGGCTGTCCACAGCCCTGGCCCAGGGCGGGCGGGCGCCGGACACGTCGAAGCGGCCGACGGAAAGCCGGTGCCCGTCCACGATGCCCGAAGCACCGCGGCCGGGCTCCTCTGTGACATCGGACGGGACGGACAGCACCAGCTTCCGCTCGTGCGCGCTGTCGACGATCGCCTCGGCCAAAACATGGGGTGAGTACTGGTCCAGCGACGCGGCCAGCCTCAGTACCTCCGTCGACTGCCACCCGGATGCGGCGACCACATCCACGACGCGAGGGCGGCCGCAGGTGAGGGTGCCGGTCTTGTCGAGCAGCAGGGTACGGGCACGTCCCAGGTTCTCCAGGGCACCACCGTCGCGCATGACCACTCCCAGGCGCGAGGCTCTGGAGAGCCCGGAGACGATGGCCACCGGCGCGGCCAGCAGCAGCGGACACGGGGTCGCGACCACCAGCACCGCGACCGCCCTGACTGCCGAGCCACTGAGCAGCCAGGCCGTTCCCGCCGCTGCCAGGGTGAGCGGAAGGAACCAGGCCGCATAGCGGTCGGCCAGCCGTACCACGGGCGCGGACCCGGCCCCGGCCTGCCTGGCCAGTCGCACGACTCCGGCGTACGTGCTGTCCTGCTCGGTCGCCGTGGCGCGCAGCTCGAAGGCGCCGCCGACGTTGACCACACCGCTGCGGACGGCGTCGCCCGTCGGCCGCTCGACGCTCAGGGACTCGCCCGTGAGTACGGACTCGTCGAGCTTGGCCACGGCGCCCTCCACCCGCCCGTCGACCGGTACGACCTCGCCCGGCCCCACAACGAGCAGGTCACCTGTGGCGACTTCGCTCAGTGGCACAGTGGAGACTCCGGTCGCTGTGCGGCGTCGTGCCGAGCGAGGCGCGTGCTCCAGCAGTGCACTCAGATCGTGCGAGGCACGCCGTCGGGCTGCCGCTTCCAGCGTTCGTCCGGTGGCCAGCATCAGCGCGATGAGCACCCCGGCCAGGTACTCATGGACGGCAAGGGTGCCACCGAGAGCGAGGACCGCGATCAGGTCGACGCCCGCTTGGCCGCGGCGGAGCGCGGCGACCACCCAGCCCACCGCTGGTGGGACCGCGAGCAGGGTGCCCAGGCCCCACAGCAGGTCTGCGAGACCCTCGTCGCCGGTGAGCCAGGCGGCACCTCCTGCGGTGAGGGCCGCCGCCGTGACAGTCAGTAGCGCGGGCTCCAGCCGTGAGGCGACCGCTCCGGTCGAAGAGCGCAGCGGTGTGGTGAGGGCGGAGCGGTTCATGACGTACCTCTGTCCGTCCGGCAAGGTTGCCTGCGGTGCGTCCGGTCCCTGTCCATCACACCCCGGCGGGGCGTACCCGCGGCAGGGGACGAACGGCTCTGTCACCAGGGCCGTACAGACGCTCTTCGCGCTTCAGGGCCCGGGCCGGTGAGCACGGCGTGCGAACAGGCGCGGTGGCGAGGTCCGGAGCGGCATCCGTGCCGCTTGTTCGGGCCGGTTGCCGCTCACCAGATGCTTCTCGCGGTGAGGCCATTACCGTGAAAGGTGTGGCCTGGCGCGCTACGTGGGTCACGACTGGAGGCACGGTGGGCGACAACGGCGACAGGGGATCCGGCCACTGCAGCGAGGCACACCGCCGTCTGGGCACGCTGCCGGGTGATCTCCAGGAGCGGCTGGACGCCGTGATGCGGGGTCCGGCCGAGGCGGCCCTGCTGCTGGATGCCGTCATGTCGGTGGGCAGAGGCCTTGATCTGCCCCAGGTGCTGCGTCGGATCGTCGAGGCCGCGGTCGTCGTGGTCGACGCCGAGTACGGGGCCCTGGGCGTGGTCGGTGAGGGAACCCGGCTCACGCAGTTCCTGCCGGTGGGCGTCACGGGGGAGCAGCGCGAGGCCATCGGTACCTTGCCCGAGGGACACGGCATCCTTGGCGAGCTGATCCGTCATCCCGAGCCGTTGCGACTGGTGGAACTCTCCGAGCATCCGTCGTCCTACGGGTTTCCGCTGAACCACCCCCCGATGCACTCGTTCCTGGGGGTTCCCGTCCGGGTTCGCGACAAGGTGTTCGGAAACCTGTACCTGACCGAGAAGCGGGGCGGACAGGCATTCGACGCCGAGGACGAAACCGTGCTGTCGACACTCGCGGTGGCGGCAGGATTGGCCATCGAGAATGCCCGTCTGTACGCCGAGACGCGCGACCGCCAACGCTGGCAGGAAGCCAACAGCGAGATCGTCGCGGCCCTGCTGAGCGGGGCGGACGAGGGGCACGTCCTGCAGATGATCGTTGATCATTCCTCACACATTCTTGCCGCGGATCTCGGCGTGCTGGCACTGCCCGCGGAAGGGAAGTGCCTCCGCGTGGCACAGGCGTCCGGGCTGGACGCCGAGACGCACCGCGGTCTGGTCCTGCCGCGAGCGGGATCGTTCGCCGGCGCCGCCCTGGACGCGGGCGAGCCGATCACCAGCCTTGATGTCGCACATGATCCGAGGATCACCGAGGGCCCGCAGAGGTGGACAGGCCTCGGCCCCGCGGTCGCGGTTCCGATGGTCACGGGGGAGCGGACCCGTGGGGTGTTGTTGCTGGCCCGGATACGGGAGCGTCCCGCCTTCACCGATGCGGAGACCGCGCCTCTGCTGGTGTTCGCCGGGCAGGCGGCTCTGGCGCTGGAACTCACCGAACGGCGCGAGTCCGCCGGGCAGATCGCCCTGCTGGAGGAGCGTGACCGCATCGCCAGGGATCTGCACGACCTGGCCATTCAGCGGCTGTTCGCCACCGGGATGACGCTGCAGAGCGTGGTGCGGCTCGTGGAACAGCCACAGGCGAGCGAGCGGCTGCTGCGCGCGGTGGACGATCTGGACGAGACCATCAAGATCATCCGGTCTACCATCTTCGGACTCCGCGCCCGTGACTCGGGCCGGCGCGGCCCGGGGTTGCGCGCCCGGACGGCGGCCACGGTCGAGCAGGCCGCACGGACCCTGGGCTTCCAGCCGTCTGTGCGGATGGGCGGGCTGATCGACACGGACGTGCCGACCGAGACCGGCGAGCAGGTGATCGCGGTGCTCGGCGAAGCGCTGAGCAACGTCGTCCGCCATGCACGGGCGACGGCGGTTGACATCTCGCTGGTGGTGGGAAAGGGCGAGGTGAACCTGATCGTGTCCGACAACGGTGTGGGCATGCCGAGACACAGCGGTTCCCGGAGCGGGCTCGACAACCTCGCACGGCGCGCCGAGAAACTCGGCGGAGAGATGAGTGTGGGGGAGTCCGCACAGGGCGGCACCCGGCTGAGCTGGCGTGTGCCGCTGCGACTCTCCTGATGCTGCGCGGGGTGCTTCGCGGAGCCCGTACGGTCAGATCTGATGGTGCCCGGCACTCGGCGGGGAGGTCTCTGTGGCGTGTGCGGCGATCACAGCCGCCTGGATACGGCGCTCGACACCGAGCTTGGCCAGCAGGCGGGAGATGTGGTTCTTGACCGTCTTCTCCGACAGGTAGAGGCGCATGCCGATCTGGCTGTTGGTCAGCCCTTCACCGATCAGCGCGAGGACGTCCTTCTCCCTCGGGGACAGCCCCGCCAGCGCGTCGTCCTCCTCGGAGCCGGAACCGGACTGCTCCTCGCGCAGGCTGTTCATCAGCCGTGCCGTCGTGGACGGGTCGAGGGTCGAGCGCCCGGATGCCAGTGTGCGCACGGCGGTGACGAGGTCCGAACCCTTGATCTCCTTGAGTACGTAGCCGGCCGCGCCGGCCATGATGGCGTCGAGCAGTGCTTCGTCGTCGTCGAACGAGGTGAGCATCAGGCAGGCCAGTTCCGGCATCCGCGAGCGCAGCTCACGGCAGACTGTGATCCCGTCGCCGTCCGGCAGCCGCACATCGAGAACCGCGACGTCGGGGCGGAGCGCCGGGCCGCGGGCCAATGCGTGGTCGGCCGTGCCGGCGTCGCCGACGACTGCGATGTCGGGTTCCGCGTCGAGCAGATCCTGCACGCCGCGCCTGACCACCTCGTGGTCGTCCAGCAGGAACACACGGATCGGATTCTGCGCCGAGAACCCCGTGCTGTCGCTCATGGTGGCCCTCCTCGGCTCCAAGGGGTGCGCAGTCCCGCCTCGTCATCGTCCGCTCGTACAGGCGGACCGCGCCAGGGTCGAACGGTCCCGTTCTCCGGTCCGGTCAGGCCTCAGGGGCCTCTGCCCGGGGGCCGTACAACTGCAGCAGCCGTTTCCGTGTTCCGTACAGGCGCTCCGCCACGGTCTCCGCGACGAACTTGTACACCGCCCGGCCCAGCACCGCATCGGCCTCGCACAGTGAGCGGACGGCGGCGGCGTCGAATTCCACGGCGTGACCCGCCTGGATCACATGCGCCCCCAGGTGCCAGACGTGCGGGGTGAACAGCCAGGACCAGCCCAGCAGATCGTCCCGTCCCAATGTCTCGACGACCGCCGCACGACGGCCGGGCACATGCAGGTCGACCTCTACCTGTCCGGAGCGAATGACCCAGAAGCGGTCCGCCTTTCTGCCTTCCTCGAAGAGCCGTGCGTCGAGAACCAGCGGTACTTCGCAGGCCGCTTCGTCGAGCAAGCGGGCCCGGCTCTCGGGCGGGACCGCGTCGAGGAGACTCCTGGCCGTTGACATGGAGCCTCCGTTCCTGGCCGACGGCGTGTACCGCCCGCCCGTTACGAACGATATGCGTGCTTGCGGAGGGACGCTCGGCCAGTCGGCGCGAACGGTCATCATCCACTGAGTGCTCCTCACCCACTCCATCGTGAGTTGCCCGGGCCGCCTGGCGCTTGGGCCGACCGGCCTGGTACCGCGCCCCGCTCAGCCCATGCCGCAGGCCGCACGGGGCGCACAGGATGATGACACCCGCTCCTGCTCGTGCTTCGCGTTGCGCTACGGGCAAGGGGCGGCGCAGCAGCAGGGGAATGAGGCCGGATCATGACTGAAGAAGTGTCCCCTGGAGCCGGGCGAGGACCCGGCGGGTCCAGCACCCATAGGCTGCCGGTCCGTGTCTCGGACCGGATCCAGCGCTGGGGCAGAGTGCTCCTGGTTGTGGTCTTCCTGCTGGCGGCACCCTTGGCATCGGCCGCTACGGGCCGTGCGGTGCACGATGCCGAGATCCGTCGTGCTGCCGCCCTCTCCGATACGACGAGAGTCGAAGCCCGGCTCGTTTCCGACTCCGGCGGCCCCGCAGTGGATGCCAGAGCACAGTCGTTGGTGCGCGCCCCTGTCCGCTGGACACAGCCCGACGGCCATGTGCGCACGGCGGTGGTCAGTGTCTGGGCGGGCAGCCCGGCCGGTTCCATGGTCCCGATCTGGACCACTCCTCAAGGTGCGGCCACCAGCAGGGGACCCGCGACACCGGGTGAGGCCGTTGCATCCGCGTGGATGACGGCAACAGTGACTTTCGCACTGGCGACGGGACTGTTCACCGCAGTGTGGCAGGTCTTCACGAAGCTGGTGGACACCATCAGGTACCGGGGGTGGGAGAAGGAATGGGACAAGGTGGAAGCCGAACTGTCCGAACAGTTCCGAAATCGCTAGGGGATCGGCACACGCAACTCCGAGGAGAGACCATGCTTCGGCCGATCTGGCAGGAGCGCGTCGAGGACCGCCTGGCAGCTCTCCTCCGCCACCTCCAGATCGGCCGTCTCGAACGGCATGGCGCCCAGGCCCAGGGGCGGGCCGGCCGGGAGGTCGGGGAACGCCACACTGCCGTCGGGCCGGACCAGTGCGGGCGGGGGCGCCCTGGGATGCCCTCCGTGTTGATGAGGCCTGCCGAGGAGCGCCGGACGTATTACCCGGCGACGAGATCTGTGGTGGTGCCGGTGCCGCACTCGTGCTCAGTGGGTGTCCGGGACGACGGCGACCGGGCAGGACGCGTAGTGCAACACCGCGTGGTTCACCGGTCCGAGATGCGGACCATGATGTCCATCGGCACGACGCGCGCCGACGACCAGAAGCTCCGCTCCCTCGGCCTCCTCGATGATTACTTGGTGGGCGGGACCCTGCACCACGGAGCGGTGGACATCGGTTTCCGACTCGGTCCGTTCCAGTACGGCCAGGACGTCTTCGAGGTGTTCTTCGGCCTGCCGGCGGTGTGCGGAGGCCGGGGAGCCCGCGAGGAGCGGATGATCCGCGGTTTCGTGGGCGGGACAGCGCCAGGCGCGTACGGCGATCAGCTCGCCGTGGCGCGCTGCCGCCTGGGCAAGTGCGAAACGGGCGGCAGCCGAGGGCCCTGGGGCGTCGCCGATTCCGACGACGACGCGGCCCGGTTTCGGCTGGGCGTTCGGTGCGGCCGCCGGGATCACTACGACCGGGCAGTGGGACCTGCCCGCGACGGCGAGACTCACGGAACCCAGAAGCATGCCGGCGATCCGGCCGCGGCCACGGGAGCCGAGGACGACCAGGGCTGCCTCATGGCTCTCGCGCACCAGCGCGTTCACCGGGTCCTCGGGTTGTACGTCGGCGACCACCCGCACCTCCGCGTGGAGGCGATGTACACGCTCCTGCGCGGACGCGACGAGGTGCTCGGCGAGGATCTGCTCGGCCGGACGCCCGGTGTCGAAGGTGGGACGCATGCCTTCGTAGTGCTCCCACAACGACGCGTGGACGACGCGGAGGGGAAGCCGTGAGCGCGCCGATTCTGCCGCGGCCCAGTCCAGGGCACGGAGACTGCCCTCTGATCCGTCCACTCCGACGACTATCGGGAGCTGCATGGCTCCCACCGCCTTTCCTGCTCGGATGGCTGCCTGCTGTGTTGTATGCGGTCGTGGCTTCTACGGTTCGATGGTCAGTACGTGGTCGAGGGGACGTCGTGGTGTGCGCGGCCCGGTCGGCCCGTATCCCAGACGGATGATCATCTGCGGGTGTCCCGTGCCGAAGACCGGGTCGCGCAGGATCCAGCGCAGGTCCGGCCATTCGAGTGGCTGGGTCGCGAACGACGTGGACACCTGGTGGAGCGTGGCAGTGAGCAGAACGCGTTCCAGGGCCTGACCGGCGCGCAGCCAGTCCGTTGGGCGGTCGCCCGGGGTGCTCAGCAGGGCCAGTTGAGGCCGGTTCTCGAACAGGACACGGGCCCGGCCCGGGACGACTTGGGTCCCGGCGAAGTCGCGGGTGGTGGCTCGTTCGGAGGCGTCGCGGGGGCCGAAGGCGTAGTCGGGGATTCCGTCCACGGGTGCCTCGCTCCCCGTGTTCCGCGTCCAGAGCTGCTGCTCCGCCTCCCGCCCAGGGTCACCACGGTCGTACCCCTCGGCGTCGCGGATCAGTCCGAGCACGGTCTCCAGGCGGATCGGGGTCAGGAACGCGAAGTCGGCGCCCTCGGTACGGGCCGCGTCGGCGAGGCGTGCCCGGACGTCGTCGGGGACCGGCCGTTCGTCGAACGGGTAGCGACTCGTGTGCCGGTCCTTGATCGCCGGGTGCAGAACGGCGAGGGCCTCATCGGCGGGCTTCCGCGGTGCGTCGGGGCGGCTGTTGAGATGGACGGTGGCCAGTACGGCGGGGTCCGACGCCACGGGCAGCAGTACGGTGACCGCGTCCAGGCCGTGGTGCGCGGCGGACACCCGCAGGTTGAGCAGGGCCGCGCCGCAGCCGACGTGAAGGGCACGGGCCGAGGGGTCGGCCTCCGGCATCGCGCGCTCGAAGTCCGCCCGGAGCGTGAGGATGCGGCTGTGGTGTACATAGCGGAAGAGCCAGGGCTGTGCGTTGTGCATGGACGGGGCGGCAGTGGCATCGGCGACGAGGTCGGCCAGTGCGCCGTCTTCGAGTGCTTCGGTGGGCATTGCGGGTCTCCCGGACGACGGGAAGGGGCGATGCCTTCAGCATGGAGCGGATCGCCGCCCGGTACGTATGGGCCGTTCGTCCCTCGCTCGGTTCCGGACGGTTCTTCGGCAGAGATACCGCCGTTTCTTCGGCTAGGCCGATTCCGGGCCTTCGAGTCGGCAGTCCACGCTGACGACGCCCTCCACGGATTGAGCGAGGCGGGCGGCGACGGGAATGAGGGAGGCGTCGGGGACGCGACCGGTGAGCATGGCGACACCCCAGGTGACGCCGACCTTCACGTCCCGATGCGAGTCGGGGAACAGGCGGTCGACGACCTCGCGGCGTATTTCGGCGGCGAGGTCGTCGTCGGGGCGAAGGAAGATCTTGAGGAGATCGGCGCGGCTGACGATTCCTTTGAGCCTGCCGTCGGCGTCAACGACCGGGAGGCGCTTGATACGCCGGTCGGCCATGAGCCGGGCGGCCTGGGGGAGGGACGCGCCGGGCTCGATCGTGATGGCGGGGCTCGTCATCAGTTCCTCGGCCCGGACCGAGCCGGCCTTGGCGGTGTCGCCCAGTCGGCGCATCTGGTCGATCATGCCGGGCGGGTGTTCGTGGAACTCCTCCTTCGGGAGGAGGTCGGCTTCGGAGACGACGCCGACGACGGAGCCCTTGTCTTCGACGACAGGCACGGCGGTGACCTTCCACCGCTCCATGGCGTCGGCGATCTCCTTGAATTCCGTGTCGGGCGTGACGGTGACGACGGTCTCCGTCATGACGTCGTTGACGGTGTACCGGGTGGAGGTCATGGCAGGTTCCTCGATGGGCGCGGGTGAGCGGCCGACCGCCGCCGTGGGCGAACCGGGATGGACAGGTCAAATGGGGACGTGGGACCGGATCTGCGACGGGCGAGGTCCTCGCGGCCTGCACGGTGTGCCTCCCGTCCTTCATTCACAGCCTCGCACCGGAGGGAACGTGCTGCAGGACCGACCGGGGTGACTGGCCGGTCAGCGGACCAGGACGGCCTCTCCGGGCCTGGGTACGACTGCTGTCCAGCCCAGTTCATTGTCGATCCGGTCCCGAAGGGCGTCGGACGACGACTCCTCTCCGTGGACGACATAGGTCGTGTGCGGTGCGGGGGCGCCGCGCAGCCAGTCCATGATCTGGCCGGCGTCGGCGTGTGCCGAGAAGTGCGGGAGGTCGGCGACCTCCGCGCGTACGGGTACGTACTCGCCGAACATCTTGAGTGTGCGGGCGCCGTCGACGAGGTCGCGGGCCCTGGTGCCGGCGGCTGCGAAGCCGACGACGACGACGGCATTGCGTGGATCGGGAAGGAGCCGGTGGAGGTGGTGCAGGACTCGGCCGCCGGTGGCCATGCCGGCCGAGGAGACGATGACGGCGGGTCCGGGCGCACTGTTGATGGAGATGGATTCCTGGACCGTTCGGGCGGTGCGGAACGGGGCAGGGCTGATCGCTTGTTCGCCCAGGGCGAGGATCTCGGGCCTGATCTCGGGAGAATGGTCACGCAGCGCCTCGCGGTAGACATCGAGTGCGGCCAGAGCCATGGGACTGTCCACGTACACGGGAACCGATCGCGGCAGGATCCCGCTGTGGCGCAGATCGGCGAGTTCGTGGAGGACGACCTCGGTACGGTCGATCGCGAAGGCGGGAATGACCGCGGTACCGCCCCGCGCGAAGGTACGGGTGAGTACGGCCGCGAACTCCGCCTGGGCCCTCTCGGGTTCATGGGCACGGTCGCCGTACGTCGACTCCGTGAGCAGCACGTCGGCGCCCGAGAACGGCTCCGGAGGCAGCAGTAGCGGATGGCCCGGTCGGCCGAGGTCGCCGCTGGTGGCGAGGGTGTGGCCGTCCTCAAGGGTCAGGCGGGCCCAGGCGGAGCCGAGGATGTGCCCGCCGTGATGCAGTACGAGCCGGGTGCCGGTCATGATCTCGATCTCGCTGCCGACCTCGACCGGATCGAAGAACCTGACGGTGGTGTCGACGTCGGATTCGTCGTAGAGCGGTTTGGCGGGCCGGTGCTTGGACCAGCCGTGTTCGTTGGCGTGCTGGGCCGCTTCCATCTGGAGGCGTGCGCTGTCCCGGAGCACGATCTCGGCGAGCCGGGCGGTGTGGGCGGTGGCCAGGATCGGTCCTCGGAAGCCGTGCCGGACCAGCCGGGGCAGATAGCCGCAGTGGTCCAGGTGGGCATGGGTGATGACCACGGCGTGGATGGACGAGGCGTCGCACGGCAGCTTCGCCCAGTTGCGGCGGCGCAGGTCCGCGAACCCCTGGAAGAGGCCGCAGTCGAGTAGGACCCGGGCACGGTCGCTCTCGATGAGGAACTTGCTGCCGGTGACGGTCCGGACGCCGCCGAGGAACCGCAACAGCGCGGGTCTCGTCCTGGGCTCGGCCAGGTGCGGTTCTGCCTCGGACATCGCCGACCCCTTCTTCGGTGGGTGGCAGCGTCTTCACCATCACATCCCCGCAGCCGGGGCGGGAGGGGCCCGAACGGTCCCGGCGAGGACCGACCGGCCTATGTGGAGCGGGCCCGCGCCGGGCCAGCCTGGGGGAGAACCTCACCGGGGGACACAGGAAGAGGGGCGGCGTCGTGAAGGCACTCGTATTCCAGGGCCCGGGGCAGATCGCGTGGCAGGACGTTCCGGATCCGGTGGTCAGGGACGCCGCCGACGCGGTGATCCGCGTCGATGTCGTCACCATCTGCGGGACCGACCTGCACATCATCAAGGGCGACGTGCCCGAGGTGGCCCCCGGCCGGGTGCTGGGGCACGAAGCCGTCGGCACAGTGGTCGAGGCCGGGACCGACGTCCGTACGGTCCGGCCCGGTGACCGGGTCCTGATCTCGTGCATATCCGCGTGCGGCCGGTGCCGCTTCTGCCGTGAGGGCCACTACGGGCAGTGCCGCGGTGGGGGCGGCTGGGTGCTCGGCCACACCATCGACGGCACCCAGGCCGAATACGTACGGGTGCCCTTCGCCGATCTGTCCGTGCACCCGCTGCCGGCTTCGGTCGGCAGCCATGACGGTGTGCTGCTCGCCGACATCTTCCCGACCGCCTATGAGGTCGGGGTGCTGAACGGCGGCGTACGGCCCGGCGACACCGTCGTCGTGGTCGGTGCGGGCCCTATCGGGCTCGCCGCCATCGTCGGCGCCGGCCTCTACAGCCCGCGAAGAATCATCGCGGTCGACCTCGCCGAATCCCGGCTGGCCGCCGCGCGTTCGCTGGGCGCGGATGCGACGGCGGGCGCGGCCGAGGAACCCGGACAACTGGTCGACGACCTCACCGAGGGGCTCGGCGCCGACGTCGCCATTGAAGCCGTCGGCGTCCCCGAGGCTTTCGAGATGTGCACCCGCATGGTCCGGCCCGGAGGCCGCGTCGCGAACATCGGCGTCCACGGCAGGCCGGCGACGCTCCACCTCGAAGACCTGTGGAGCAAGGACATCACCATCACCACGGGGCTGGTAGACACGTACTCCACGCGCATGCTGCTGGGCATGCTGGCCGCCGGCCGGCTGCCGTCGTCATCACTGATCACCCACCGCTTCGAGCTCGGGCAGATGGAAGAGGCATATGACGTGTTCTCCCGTGCCGCGGACACAGGTGCGCTCAAGGTGACACTGGGAGGACCGCAGCACAACGAGATCATCGCCCCGGCTCAGCCATGAGCACAGCGTCCACCTGGGACTTCAACGGCTACGACCCCAAGGCGGAGCGGACGATCGAAGCCCTGTGCACGCTCGGCAACGGCCGATTCGCCACCAGGGGCGCCGCGCCCGAATCGCCCGCCGACGCGGTCCACTATCCCGGCACCTACGCTGCCGGCTGCTACGACCGGCTCTTCTCGGAGGTCGCGGGAGAACGGGTCGGCAACGAGGACATGGTCAACCTGCCCGACTGGACGCGCCTGCGCTACCGCTGCCTGCCGGACGACGGACCGGCGGGGGACTGGCTCACCACCGATGACCCGAGTCTGCGGCATCACAAGGTCTCGCTCGATCTGCGAGGCGGCGTTCTCACCCGGCGTCTGTTCTTCCAGGACGGCCACGGCCGCCGGCTGGGCGTCACCCACACCAGACTCGTTCACATGGGCGACCCGTATCTCGCCGCTCAGAGAACCACCTTCCACGGGTACGGCTGGAGCGGGGCGGTGGAGGTCGAGTCCGTCATCGACGGTGACGTCACCAACAGCGGCGTCGAGCGATACCGGGGGCTGGACGGACGTCATCTCACAGGCCACCGAGCCGGAGCCGAAGCGGACGGCGTGGCCTGGCTGTCCTGCCGGACCCGTTCGTCCGGGATCCGGATCGCCGTCGCCGTGCGAACGTCGTCGCGGCCCCTCGTAGCGGTGGGATCGAGCTGCACCGGGACCGGGACGGTCCAGAGAATCAGGCTGCCGGTCTCCCGGGGGCGTTGCGCCACCGTGGTGAAGTGTGTCGCCTTGTACACCTCGCTGGACCGCCCCGCGGGCGACCCGCTGCCGCTCGCTGTCGAGGACGCGTCGCACACGGCGCCGTTCGATGCGCTGCTGGCCTCACACCGTGCGGCCTGGGAACGCCTTTGGAGCCAGGGCGAATTGAAGGCACCCGGTGAAGCGGGCCGCATCCTTCGCCTCCACCTCTTCCATGTCCTCCAGACACTGTCCCCGCACACGGCCGAGTTGGACGTCGGAGTGCCCGCCAGGGGACTGCACGGCGAGGCGTACCGGGGACATGTCTTCTGGGACGAGTTGTTCGTACTGCCCTGCCTCACGCTGCACTTCCCGGAAGTGGCACGGGGCCTTCTCATGTACCGCCACCGTCGCCTGCCCGCAGCCCGTGACGCGGCCCGCCGGGCCGGCCTGCGAGGAGCGATGTTCCCCTGGCAGAGCGGCAGTTCGGGTGTCGAGGAGACGCAGACGCTGCATCTCAACCCCCGATCCGGCCGTTGGCTTCCCGACCACTCGCACTTGCAGCGCCATGTCGGATCGGCCATCGCCTGGAACGTGTGGCGGTACGGTCAGAGCACCGGCGACACCGGATTCGCCCAAGGACCGGGGGCGGAGCTGCTGCTCGACATAGCCGGCTACTGGGGCGCCGCGGCCACCTACGATGCCGATCGCGAGCGCTACCGCATCCGCGGTGTGGTCGGCCCGGACGAGTACCACGACGCCTACCCCGAGGCCGCCGCTCCCGGGATCGACGACAACGCGTACACCAACGTGACCGCGGCCTGGGTAATCGCACGCGCACTTGAGGTGTTCGGCGAGCTCCCAGAGGCCCGTCGACGGGAGCTGGCCGAGCGGCTCGGCCTGGACGACACGACGCTGAGCCGCTGGGAGGACGTCTCCCGTCGGCTGTACGTGCCGTTCCACGGCGGTGTGATCAGCCAGTTCGAGGGCTACGGCGAGCTGGCCGAACTGGACTGGGACGCCTACCGCTCCCGTTACTGCGACATCCGTCGGCTCGACCGGATCCTGGAGTCCGAGGGGGACACGGTCAATCGCTATCAGGCGTCCAAGCAGGCCGACGCACTCATGCTCGGCTATCTCTTCCGCCCGGCCGAGCTGCGGGCCGTGTTCGACCGTCTCGGATACCGGCTCGATGACGAAACGTGGCGCGCGACGGTCGGCTGCTACCTGGCTCGCACCAGTCACGGTTCGACTCTCAGCAGCCTGGTGCACGGCTGGGTACTCGCGCGGGAGAGAGGCCCGGACGCCTGGCGGTACTGCGAGGAAGCCCTGCTCAGCGATGTGGCGGATGTCCAGGGCGGCACCACCGGCGAAGGCATCCACCTCGGTGCGATGGCCGGCACCCTCGACCTCGTCGAACGGGGCGTCGCAGGTCTGGAGGCAGGCCCGGACGGGCTCCGTATCGATCCCATTCCACTCAGAGAGGTGCCGCGTTGCACGTTCACGTTCTGTTACCGCGGGCACCGAGGCATCCGTGTCCGGCTCCTGCCGGGCCGACTGGGGATCCGTGCGCCCCGCTCGCAGCTGGCTTCCCCGCTGACCGTGTGCCTGCCCGGCGAACGGTTGGTGACCGTGGCTGCGGGGGAACAGCACTGGTTCCGCCTGCCCGTGCGCTGACTCCTCGCGGATCCAGCGCGCTCTGCTGGGAGAGAGACCGGATCGCTCGACCGGTCATCGGCCCTCGCGCGACCAGGTACGGACCGCGGATATCAGTCCGTCCCGGGGGTCAACAGCTCGCCCGGGTCGGTCACGACCACATCTGCGCCGTGGCGGCGCAGTGCGGACCTATTGCTTCCCCCGGCCGTACGGTCCACTCCCACCACCAGACCGAATCCGCCCCGCCGGCCGGCCTCGACACCGGCCAGTGCGTCCTCCAACACCGCCGCGTCCCGAGCCGGAACCCCCAGCCGTCGGGCCGCCTCAAGGAAGAGCGCCGGGTCCGGTTTGCCCGGAAGCCCCAGCCGGCGCGCTTCGTTGCCGTCCACCACACTCCGGAAGAGGGGGATCACGCCTGCCGCGGTCATCAGCTCGGTCGCGTGGCGCGACGCCGAAACAGCGGCACAGGACACCCGCTCACGCCCCAGTGTGTGCAGCAGCCGGACGGTGCCGGGCCAGGCCGCGACACCGTGCGCACGCACGCTCGCGGTGAACAGTTCCTCTTTGCGGGCCGCGACGGCCCACACCGTGGCGGTGCCCGGCGCGTCGTCGGGATCGCCGAGCGGCAGATCCAGCCCCCGGGAGGCCAGGAACCCGGCGGCCCCGTCCAGCCGTGAGCGGCCGTCGACATGGCGGAGATAGTCGCTCACCGGATCGAACGGGCGCTGCCCGCCCGCAGCCGACAGACAGGCGTCGAAGGCACCCTGCCAGGCCGCGGCGTGGACCCGTGCGGAATCGATGATCACGCCGTCGGTGTCGAAGACCACGGCCCGCAGTGAGCGCAGGCAATCTGCCAGGGACGGTGTGCCGCTCATGACGGATCCCTTCGTCAGGGAGCCCTCTCCATGGCATCACGTCTACCGGTCACGGGCGCGCCGACCGCAAGAGCGAGCCTTCGTCACCTGCCCGAAGGGCGTCCGCTCCTCCGTCCGTTGCGCGGTGAGCGTTTGCCGGACCTGCCGGCCGGCGCGACGCTGGGAGCATGGTGCACGAGCCGGCTTCGCGAACGCTGACCGGATGGGCCGTAGGAAGCCCTGGCCCGATCGGGGACGGCCCGCTGGTGCGTGTGCGACGAGCGGTCCCCTCGCCGGAGCCGGGTGAACTGTTGCTGAGCGTGGAGGCGTGCGGTGTGTGCCGCACCGACCTGCACCTTGCCGAGGGCGACCTGCGCCCGCACCGCGCGTCGACCGTTCCCGGCCATGAGATCGTCGGCCGGGTGGCAGCCGTCGGCGAGACGGTCACGGGCTTTCAGGTCGGTGACCGGGTCGGTGGAGCGTGGCTGCGCGGCACCTGCGGCCACTGCCGCTACTGCCGGGCCGGTCGCGAGAACCTCTGCCCGGCCTCCCTCTACACCGGCTGGGACGCGGACGGCGGTTTCGCCGACATGGCCCTCGTACCGGCCGACTACGCCTACCGGCTCCCGGAGGACCAGGACGCCGCGCTGCTGGCGCCGCTGCTGTGCGCCGGGATCATCGGGTACCGCGCCCTGCGCCGCAGCGCCCTGCCGCCCGGCGGCCGGCTCGGGATCTACGGCTTCGGGGCCTCGGCCCATCTGGCGGCGCAGGTCGCCCTGGCCGAAGGGGCGACCGTGCATGTGCTGACCCGTTCGGCCCGTGCCCGTCAACTCGCCGCCGAGCTGGGTGCCTCCTCGGTGGGCGGCGCCTACGACCGCCCGCCCGAACCACTGGATTCGGCGATCCTGTTCGCACCGGTCGGTGATCTGGTCCCCGTGGCCCTGGAGGCGCTGGACCGCTCAGGAACGCTCGCCGTCGCTGGCATCCATCTCACCGACATCCCCGTGCTCAATTACCGGCGCCACCTCTTCGAGGAACGGAACCTGCGCAGCGTCACCTCCAACACCCGGCAGGACGGCCGCGACTTCCTGGACACGGCCGCACGGATCGGCATTCGGGTCACCGTCAGCCCGTATCCGCTGAGCCGCGCCGACCAGGCTCTGAGGGATCTGGCCGCCGACCGGGTCAGCGGCGCCGCCGTCCTCGTCCTGGGATGAGCCTCCTTTCGGCCGGGCAGCCACCGCGGCCCGCAACGGCAGCCGGTTCCGGCCCGGCCGAGGCCATGGGCCGATCGGTCCCGCTTCGGCACGGCCCACTGGCCCAGCTCCTGGCCCCCTCGGCACTGCGGCGATGCCCCCCTGGGGAGCGACCGTGGATGTCGGACACCCAGCCCTGTACTCCGCCTCCCGAAAAGGTGACGACGATGCAACGCATCCGGATCAGGATCCGGCCGAGGCGGTACCACAGTCATGCGCAGCAGGATCTGCGTACTCCCTCGGGTCGGCCCATGCCCTACTGAAGCCCACAGTCACCGCACTCACGGCGGAGGACATCATGGCAACCACTCGGCGCGTCGCACCGTTCGCGGAATTCGGCCGGCAGGACGTCGGCCTTGTCGGCGGCAAGAACGCCTCACTGGGGGAAATGACCGCGCACCTGGCAGCTGCCGGTGTGCGGGTGCCCCCGGGCTTCGCTGTGACGGCTGACGCATACGGGGAACTGCTCGACGGCCACGGGCTGCGTGCGCGGATCGAGGAACAGATCGCACGGCTGTACGACGGGGCCGCGCTGGACGAGGTGGGGGCGGGGATCCGGTCGATGATCATGGCCGAGCCGCTTCCGGCCGGACTGCGGACCGAGATCGTCTCCGCATACGAGCAGCTCGCACGCGACCAGGGACGAGAGGATCCCGAGGTCGCCGTGCGAAGCAGCGCCACCGCCGAGGACCTGCCCCAGGCGAGCTTCGCCGGCCAGCAGGAGACCTACCTGAACGTACGAGGGCCCGCCGAGCTGTTGTTGTCCTGCCACCGCTGCTACGCCTCGCTGTTCACCGACCGCGCGATCGACTACCGGGAACGGATGGGCTTCGACCACCTCGCGGTGGCTCTCTCCGTCGGCGTCCAGGTCATGGTCCGCTCCGACCTCGCGGGCGCCGGAGTCATCTTCACCCTCGACCCCGAGAGTGGGTTCCCCGAGGTCATCGTGGTCAGCGCGGCGTGGGGCCTGGGCGAGACCGTCGTCAGTGGCCAGGTCGACCCCGACGAGTACACGGTCTTCAAACCGAGCCTCAAGGACCCGGTACTGGATCCCGTGATCGACATACGGATCGGAGCGAAGCGGAAGAAGGCAGTCTACGGAGAACACGGACGGACCCGGAGTGTCGATACGACCGGCGAGGAGCGCTCGCGATGTGTTCTGACGAACACGGAGGTCCGGCAACTGGCCGAATGGTCGATGACCGTCGAAGCACACTACGGGTGTCCCATGGACCTGGAATGGGCCAAGGACGGCCTGACCGGGGAACTGTCGATCGTGCAGGCCCGCCCCGAGACCGTACAGTCCCGCCGCCGCACGACGACACTGCGCCGGTGCCGCCTGACCGACATTCCGCAGAAGAGCCTCGTCGAGGGCATAGCGGTCGGCGAGGCCATCGGCTCGGGCCCGGTCGTCGTCCTCGACTCGCCTGTGGATCTCGACCGCTTCCCGACCGATGGTGTGCTCGTCACGGGCATCACCGACCCCGACTGGGAACCCGTCATGAAGCAGGCATCCGCCATCGTCACCGACCATGGAGGACGGACCTCGCACGCCGCCATCGTCAGCCGTGAACTCGGTGTCCCGGCCGTAGTCGGCACCGGACAGGCAACCAAGGTGCTGCGCAACGGCCAGAACGCTACCGTCTCGTGCGCCGAGGGAGCCCGTGGCCGGGTCTACGCAGGGCTGTTGGCCTACGAGGAGCGCGAGACCGATCTCACCGACCTCCCCGCCACCCGGACCCGCGTGATGCTCAACCTCGCCGACCCGTCGGCCGCCTTCCGATGGTGGCGCCTGCCCGCCGACGGTGTCGGGCTCGCGCGCCTGGAGTTCATCGTCGCCCACCAGGTCAAGGCTCACCCCATGGCACTGCTGCATCCCGAGCGACTGGACCGGCGCGACCGCTGCGCCATCGAACAGCTCACCGAGGGCCACCTCGACCGCGGCCAGTACTTCATCGACCGGCTGGCCCACGGAGTGGCGCGTATCGCCGCATCCCGCTGGCCCGATCCGGTCGTCGTACGGACCAGCGACTTCAAAACCAATGAGTACGCGCGGCTGCTGGGCGGACAGGCATTCGAACCGGTCGAGGCGAATCCGATGATCGGCTGGCGTGGGGCGAGCCGCTACTACAGCGACGGCTACCGCGAAGGCTTCGCCCTGGAATGCCGGGCGCTGCGCCGGGTTCGCGACGAGATGGGGCTGACGAACGTCATCGTCATGATTCCCTTCTGCCGCACCCTCGAAGAGGCCGACCGGGTTCTGGACGTTATGGCGGAGCAGGGACTGCGCCGGGGCGAGCACGGCCTCAAGGTCTACGTCATGGCGGAGATCCCCTCCAACATCATCCTGGCCGAGGAATTCGCCCGGCGTTTCGACGGATTCTCCATCGGGAGCAACGACCTGACGCAGCTCACCCTGGGCGTCGACCGCGACTCCGAGACCCTCGCCCATGTCTTCGACGAGACCGACCCCGCAGTCACGCAGAGCATTCGGCTGCTCGTGCTGCGCGCCCATTCCGCCGATCGTGCGGTGGGTCTCTGCGGCCAGCGCCCCAGCGACGACCCTGCTTTCACCGAATTCCTGGTGAGGACCGGCATCGATTCGATCTCGGTCGCACCGGACAGCTTCGCCTCGGTCAAGCAGCATGTGGTGGCTGCCGAACGGGAGCCGCGAGCGGACGAACCGGTCGGCTCCGTCCAAGGATCCGGCAGGACGGCATAGTCATTCGTGAGCGATGACGGCGACGGGCGCGGTGGAGTGATGGAGGATCGCGTGAGCGACCGGGCCGATGTGCGTGCCGACCGAGGACCGGCGGATGCGACGGCCGACGACCATCAGACCCGCCTCGGAACCTGCTTCCAGGAGTTGTTCGGCGCAAGGTCCGACCGTCACCTGCGCGTCGAGGTCGACGCCCGGGTACATGTCCCGCCAAGGACGCAGTATGTCGTCCAGGCCGGTTCGCTTGATCTGAGCGATCCGGGCATTGACTTCAGGGTTGTACGCGGCCCCGGACCCGGCCAGGGGCGGCAGCATCCAGCTGTGCAGTGCATGGAGTGTGCAACCCCGCCGTGATGCCTCGTCGAACGCGAAGGAGAGCAGGGCGTCGCACGGCCGACCGGTGTCGACGCCCACGACCACGCCGCGGTCCAGGTGCCGCCCCTGGACGTGCGGCAGCGCGTCCTCGCTCGCGCGTACCAGGACGACGGGCTGCTCCACGGAGTGGACGACGGCCATGCCGACGGAACCGAGGACAAATCCTCTGAGTGTGCCCAGTCCTCGGGATCCGAGCACCAGCATGCTCGCGCCCGCTGTGGCATGGGCGAGTGAGGCGGCTGGTTGTCCGTCGAACGATTCGGCGCTGATATCCAGTTGGGGGTGCTTGTCCAGCAGTTCGTCGGAAGCTTCACGAAGGAGGGTCCGAGCCGCTTGGCGGCGCTCTTCGGAACCGGCCGCGGCAACGATGAGGGGCGGATCCCATATTTCGGCGTGGACGAGATGGAGGGGCACACGGCGAAGGAGTGCTTCGCGCGCGGCCCAGTGAGCCGCCGCGACACTCTCTGCGGATCCGTCGAGGCCGACGACAATACGCCGGTTCATGATGGCCCTCCTCGGGCAGGGGCTGCTTCGGGTCGGTGACGAACTCGCGTACGCGTCGGCGTTGTCAGGCCTTCCTCGGCTGCTTTCGGGTGCCCATGCGTACATCGTCGGACAGGTTGTCCTGCTCGTGGTCGAGCCGGTTGATCACGTCCACGACTCCGTCGACGCTCCGGCACAGACGCAGGACGACGGGGACGAGACTGCGCCGGTTCAGAATGCCGCTGAGGGTCACGACACCATCGGTGACCTCGACGGTCAGCGACGAGGGGCTGAGCCGCAGCGTGTGCGTCAGGACATCTTCGAGGATCTCCTCCTGGATGGCGTGGTCCCTGCGCAGGAAGAGTTGCAGGAGGTCGCTGCGGCTCAGGACCCCGATCAGCCGGCCTTCGCTGTCGATGACCGGGAGTCTCTTGACCTTGTGCTTCTCCATGACACGGGCGGCGCGGACAGCGCTCCACCCGGGAGCCGCGGTGATCGCCGGGTGACTCATGAGATCGACGGCGGTGTTCCCGGTGCCGTGCCGACGGATCAGATCGGCCTCGGAAACGACGCCCACGGGGCATCCGTACTCGTCCACGACAGGCACGGCGGTGATGCCGAACTCGTCGAGGAGCCGGGCGATCTCCTTGAACGTGGTGCCGCGCTGGACGCTGACGGCCGTGGGCGTCATGAGGTCGGAGACGCTGCGATGCCTCATCGTCGCCCTCCAGTCATGCGGGAACTTCGGACTCGAACCGGGCCGAGACGTCCACGACTCCCGGCACCGTGCGCGCGACACGCACCAGCACGTCACCGAGTGACGGGTCGGGAACGGTGCCACTCAGACGGACGATGCCGTCGGACACATGGACGTACACGTTCGCGGAGCCCGCTGGGATCAGCTGAGTCATGATCAGCTCGCGCAGTTCCTGGGCGATGTCCTCGTCCGGACGGAGGTAGATCTTGAGGAGATCACCCCGGCTGACCACGCCCACGAGGCGTCCGTCGTCGTCGACGACCGGCAGTCGCTTGAGGTGACCGCGGGCCATCAGCCGGGCGGCCCCCGCGATCCCCGCGCTCCGGGACACCGTCACGGCGGGGACGGTCATCAGCTCACCGGCGGTGACGGCGCGGGACTCGTCCGCGCCCTGTGCCTTGAGCAGAAGGTCCGCCTCGGAGACCACGCCGACGACTCGTCCCTCTTCGGACACGACGGGCAGCGCACTGATCCGCCATTGCCGCATGGCCTCCACGATGTCCTTGAACGCCGCTCCGCGGTTGACCGTGACGACGGCGTGCGTCATCACGTCGTCGACGGTACGCAGATGCTTCATGGTTCCTCCAGGAATATGGGCCCCCGTATTTCCGAGCGTCGGCATCGTCGACGTCCGGCGGTAGGACCATCCGGGGGCCGCCGGGGACTGCTCGGCCCTGTTGCCCCGGCGTGAACGCTCAGGGGTTGTCGGCGTCATGCGCAGATTCGTGATCCGGCTGCAGGTCGTCCACGGCGTACGCGAGGGACTGGTCGACACTGACGACACCGTCGACGGAGAGGCACAGGAGTTCGATGATCGGAATGGTTGAGCGTTCCTCCACCATGCCGCTCAGGGTGACGACTCCTTCCTGAACGGTGACTGTCACGCCGCCCGGAGTGAGCCGGAGAGTTCGGCCCAGTAGCTCGTCAACGATTTCTTCGCGGATGGCGTCATCGCGGCGGAGCATGGGGCGCAGCAGATCCGAACGGCTGACGATGCCCACGAGCGTGCCGGTGTCATCGATCACCGGAAGGCGTTTGACGCCCCGCTCGTTCAGGAAGCGCGCCGTCTCGACGATGCCCCACGAGGGCCGGGCCGTGAGTACGGGAGTGGACATGAGGTCGGCGGCGGTACGGGCGTCCATGGTGCGGTGGTCGACGGCCGCCGTCCCGCGCAGTTGGTCACGGCCTTCTGCTTCCGGCAGACCCGCTTGTCTGCGCAGCAGGTCGGCTTCCGAGACGATGCCGATGGGGTGGTGATGGGCGTCCACGACGGGCAGGGCCGAGACATCGTTGTAGGCAAGGCTCCAGGCAACCGTCTTGAGCGATGCTTCGGGGCTGGCCGTGGCCACGTCCCGGGTCATGACTTCGGCAACAGTGCGATGCATCATGGTCCGATTTCCCTTTCGTGCAGGGGTTTGCCGCGGCGGGCGGCGATGGCAGCGGCGCGGCCTCACCACTCGGCGGACGGGCCATGTGTGACCTCCTGGAGGGGGGCGGGTACGGGGCCGTCCACGGGTGCGGTCACGTGACTCACGACCGCGACCACCCCGTCGAGCTGCTCGGCAAGGTAGGCCAGGATCGCGATCTGGCTCCGGTTCTCCAGCCTGCCTTCCAAGGTGACAACACCTTCCACGACATGGACGGTGACCGCGTCGGACCCGATTCCCATGGCGCTCACCAGCACGTCCTCGATGATGCGTCGTCGTATCTCCGAGTCAGGTCGAAGGAAAAGACTGAGCAGGTCCCGGCGCGTGACGATGCCGACAAGCCTGTCCTCGTCGTCCACGACCGGAAGCCGCTCCACGCCGCTGCGCGTCATCAGCCGGGCGGCCTCCGGCGCGCTCTCCTCCGCGTGGACGGTCACCGCCGGCGTCGACATGATCTCGGCAGCGGTGAATTCCGCTCCGGACGGAACGGCGGCCGTGGCACCGGCACCAGGATGACCCGCCGCCTGCCGGCTCAGCAGATCGCTCTCGGAGACGACACCGACGACCCGGTCCTCGTCGTCGAGCACAGGCAGTCCACTGATGTCGTGCTGGGCGAGCAGCTTCGCCACCTCCTTGAAGGAAGTGAGCGGGACGACCGAGACGACATCGTCGGTCATCAGGTCTCCCACTTTGATGTGCTTCATGGCGGCACCCCCTGCCGTCTCACAGCGATTCACCCGGACGTGATGCCGGAGGTTGTTCAGAAACCACGATGCTTCGGGCCGCACGGGTACAGGAGGGCCGAACGGGGCGTGACCGGGACCGGTCGGACCCGGCCCCGGGCGCCGTGGCATCTGGGGCCCGCAGGATTCTCCCGACAGGGTCCATCGGCCCCGGGGCGGCCCTGAGCGGCCCTCTCCCCGCAGGGGCGAGCGGTGCCAGTGTGGGAGCCGACCCTTCAGCGGCCTCGGTGAGGAGCGACCATGAGAGGCATCACCGGCAGCCCGGAACTGGGATCCGTAACCGTCGGCGTCGACGGCTCCGAGCCGGCCCGCCGTGCGGCGCTGTGGGCAGCGGCTGAGGCCGCGCGTCGAGGTAGCACGTTGCGTATCGTCCACGCGACCGACACCGACAGCCGGGTTCTTTATCTCTCGGTAGAGAACATCGAGCGCGTTCGCAGAGCGGGCCACGAACTGCTGCGGGAAACCGCCGCGGCCATCACGGAACTGCATTCCGATCTGCACGTCACCACGGAGTTCAGCGGCGGCGCGGCTGTCCCCAGCCTGCGCCGGACCGCCGGCCCGCGCGGCACTGTCGTGGTGGGCAACCGCGGTCTGGGCGGGTTCAAGAATCTCCTGCTCGGATCCGTCGGCCTGAAGGTCGCAGCCGAGGCCACGACGCCCGTGGTCATAGTCAGGGGTACTGACGAAGGGACGGAGAGAGGCGTGGTGCTTGCCGCGGTCCGTGACGAGCACGATGCCGAATGCGCTCGGTATGCGGCGTGCGAAGCCGAGATCCACAAGGCTTCGCTGCGGCTGCTGCATGTGTGGAGCATTCTCGGATCCGCTGGACTTGCCGTGACCATGCTCGACGATGTCGAAGAGATCGTCGGTGAACACGTCCACCATCTGATCGCCGTGACGGACCGGATTCGCGACGAATTCCCGGACCTGAACGTTCAGGCGGAAGCCGAGAAGAGCCTGAATGTGGCCGGGGTCCTGGTGGAGGCATCGCGCCATGCGGATCTGCTGGTGATGGGTGGGCGACGGACACCCGGATACATCGGCCCCACCCTCGGCCGGGCGACGCACAGCCTTCTGCACCACGCGCACTGTCCTGTGCAGCTCATTCCTCGGCACGGTTCCGGACAGGGGAGCGATTCATGATGGACACCGACGCACGCCGCGAGCTCGTCGTAGGTATCGATCCCGCCAGGAATCGGCACCTGGCATTGGCCTGGGCGGCCGACGAGGCACATCGACGCAGGCTGGACCTGCGGCTCGTCGTAGCCGTACCTCCGGGGCGCGAATGGCGTGAGGGCGATGACCGGCCACGCAGGAAAGCCATGCTGGAAGCCGGGGCGGACGCTCTCCGGGAGGGGGCAGGATGGGTCCGGGCGCGCCACCTGCAAATGCAGCCTGTCACCGAGCTGCTCGACGGCTTCCCGGCCACCGTGATGGGCGGGCTGTCCGCGCGGGCCCGCATGGTCGTGCTTGGATCCCGCCATCTGAGCCGTACGGCGGAGTACTTCAGCGCAGGCTCCCTCGTCGTCCCCGTCACGGCCCAGGCGCGTTGTCCCGTGGTGGTTGTGGGCGACGCAGAGCACATCACCCAGCAGCCGGCCTACCTGGTGGTGGGAATCGACGGCAGTGAGTCCTCGAAAGCAGCGCTGGGGCTGGCGTTCGAGGAGGCCGACCTCCGAGCGGCAGCGCTCCGTGCCATTTCGGTCTGGCAGCCGCCCGTATTCATGCTCCACGACGAGAAGGACGCCGTCCAGGCGCAGCGACGCATGCTCTCCGAGACCACGGCGGGCTGGTCAGCGCGGTACCCGGGGGTGCATGTGACCCACGAGGTACCGACCGGACATCCGGTGGAAGAGCTTGCAGGGGCGGCAGAGCACGCCCTGGCCGTTGTCGTGGGCCGCCGTGGGCGTGGTGGCTACGAGGGCATGCGGCTCGGCTCCGTTGTCCATGGTCTGTTGCACCGGGCGCACTGCCCAGTGATCACGGTTCCGCTCGTGTAAACCCACGTCGTGACGAACGCTCCGGCCGGGCAGAGGGAATCCGGACAGGAACCCCGCGTCGGCCGGACCGGAGCCGGCGCGAGGCGTTTCGTCGTTCAGTGAATGCTGCGACGGTGCGGCCGTGTGATCTCATTGATGACCGTTTCCCCGAAACCGGCTCGCCCCGGAAGTTTCAGGCAAGTTCCATGCGTACGTCCACGACGCCTTCGACCGCGCGAATGGCACGGGCCAGTAGCGGCACCAGCGAACGGTCCCGGAGAGGCCCCCGAACGGTGACGACACCGTCCAGCACAGTGAACTCCACCTCCTCCGGGGGAGAGAGTCCGGCGACGACAGCGGACCGGATCTCCTCGTCGATCTCCTCGTCCGGGCGCAGGAACACCTTCAGGAGGTCGCTGCGGCTCACGACGCCCTCCAGCATGCCGAGATCGTTCACGACGGGCAGTCGTTTCACGCGCTTGCGCGCCATGATCCGGGCGGCCTCGGCGAGCGTGGCGTCGGGGTGGACGGTGATGGCCGGACTCGACATCAGATCCCCGGCCAGTACGGCGTCGGCCTTGGACGCTTCCTCCAGTTGGGCGGGCAGCTTCGGGTCGTCCTGCCGGAACTCCTCTTTCGGCAGCAGGTCCGCCTCGGAGACGACCCCGACGACGCGGCCCTCGCCTTCGAGGACCGGCACGGCGCTGACTTTCCAGTGGTGCATCAGCTCCACGATCTCCTTGTACGAGGCTTCGCGGCCGATGGCCACGGCCGTGAGGGTCATGACGTCGCTGACGGTGTACGGGGATGCGGCCACGGGATGCTCCTCGGACATGATTCCTGGGTGGTGGCGCGACGGCGTACTCACACGAATCCGCCGCTTCCGTGCGGGGCGTATAGATCGAGCAGACGGATCCGAGTGGCCTGCAACCGGTGGGCGAGGACCTGACCGACCCAATGGCCGATGGCCGAACCGAAGGCGGGGTCCGCGTCCATCATCATGCGTACGGCCGTCGCGTCGAACTCATGGGTGCGGACAGGCGTCATCGCCTCTGCTCCGAGGTGCCAGATGTGGGGCTCGAACAGCCAGGCCCAGCCGACCAGTTCGCCGGATCCGAGACTGTCGATCACCACCGGTGCACTGCCCGGCACACGGATGTCCAGCGTGACGGTGCCCGAACGCAGGATCCAGAAGCGGTCCGCGTGGTCTCCTTCCTGGAAGAGACGGACCCCCTGGGCGAAATTGACCTCCTGCCCGACCCCCATCAGGCGGGCACGGTACCGGGCGGGCAGGGCCGCGGTGATGCGAGTCGGAGAACCGCTCATCGGTGGCCTCCTCTGTAGTTCCCGGTGTCAGCATCGCCGGACAGACGGTGCGCGGACATGGGCCATCCGGCCCCTGCCGCAGGCCTGTCCGGACCTCTGTGGGCCCCGCGACTCCGGAGCACTTGGCCGCCCTGTCCGCCGGGGCGCTCCTCGCGCCCGATCGCAACGACCGGGCCAGGCCGCCGCCCGGTCCCTCCACTATCGCCTCCGGCGCCTCGCGGGCCAACCGGACGCCGGGGCGGCGACGAGCACATCCGGCTCCCGTCGTGCCGCTGCCGAAAAGCACGTCGTGCACGTGGTCCAGCCGGACCACGAACAGGGTCGGACGTTCCCTGGCCTGGCCGAACCGGCTCTCACCTCCGACCTGCGCCGGTGCGACCGTGAGAACAGGCGTTCTCCCTTCAGCAGGCGAGCGGAAGGCGGTGGGGATGATGACGTTGCCCCTGGTCTCGGGTGTGGACGGATCGGAGAGCAGCCTGAGGGCGGTCGACTGGGCCGCCGACGAGGCGGCCCTTCACGGGCTGCCGCTGCGGCTGGTGTACGCGTTCGGGTGGGAGCAGTACGAGGGCGCCGCTCTCGCGCTCAGCCTGGGCCGACCCCCCGAGCGGGCGCTCGCCGACTGCATTGTCGACACTGCCGCTGAGCGGGTCCGGCGCCGACATCCGGGCGTCGACATCTCTGCCGAGGCGACGCCCGAGGACGCGGTGATCGCCCTACTGCACGAGGGCCACAACGCCGAGGCGCTGATCACCGGGGATCGAGGCCGTGGCGGGTTCACCGGCCTTCTGCTCGGCTCGGTCGGTCTGGCCGTGGCCGCGCGGGCCCCGTGTCCCGTCATCGTCGTACGCGGTGACAAGGCAGGCATCGAAGGCGGGCACGGGCGGATCCTTCTGGGCGTAGGGGAACCGGAGAGTGGATCGGCGGCGGTTCGGTTTGCTTTCCGTGAGGCCGGGGCGAGGGGCTGCGAACTGGATGCCGTACGGGCTTGGCGCTGTCCCTCGCACAACCGTGCCGACCCCCGGCGTACTGCCAGTGAGCACCTGTACCACAAGGAACGTGCGGCGACCCTGATCGACGAGGCGATGGCCGCGTCCGTACAGGATCACCCGACGGTCCGGCTGCACTCGGCGGCGGTGGAGGGACCGGCCGCAAAGGTACTGGTTCGGCGCTCGGCCGCGGCGGACCTGATCGTCGTCGGAGCGCATCGCTGCCGAGGCCACTTCGGACTCCAACTCGGCCGGGTTGCCCATACCCTGCTCCACCACGCCGACTGTCCGGTGGCCGTCGTACCTCTCGCGCCCTGATCAGATGCCCCTCCCGCCTCGCTTCCCGAGCCTTGAGGCGTGGTCGGGGACGTATGTCTGAAGGTCTCTCGGAGGTCGCTGGTACCCGGTGGACGGAGGCCGCGGGGGCAGTTCGATCACCGGTGGATCGACCGTCTTGTACGGCACGGTGGACAGGAGATGAGCGATCATGTTCAGCCGGGCCCGGCGCTTGTCGTCGCTCTCGACGACGTACCACGGAGCCTCCGAGATGTCGGTGTGGACGAACATCTCGTCCTTCGCCCGCGAATAGGCCTCCCAGCGGGTGATCGACTCCAGATCCATCGGCGAGAGCTTCCACCGGCGGGTGGGATCCTGCAGCCTGCGCCGGAACCTCTCCTCCTGCACCGCGTCACTGACCGAGAACCAGTACTTTCGCAGCAGAATGCCGTCCTCCACCAGCATGCGCTCGAAGATCGGGCACTGGCGAAGGAACCGCTGGTGTTCCTCCATGGTGCAAAACCCCATGACGCGTTCGACGCCGGCGCGGTTGTACCAGCTCCGGTCGAGCAGGACCACTTCCCCCGGGGCCGGAAGGTGCTCGACATAGCGCTGGAAATACCACTGGCCGCGCTCGCGCTCGGTGGGCCGCGGCAGCGCGACGATCCGTGCCACCCGGGGATTGAGGTGTTCGGTGACGCGCTTGATCGTGCTGCCCTTGCCCGCTGCGTCACGTCCCTCGAACACCACGACGAGCCGTGCGCCTTCGGCGCGTACCCACCCCTGGAGCTTCACGAGCTCGGTCTGGAGCCGGTAGAGCTCCCGCTCGTACAGCGAGCGCGGCAGCTTCCCGGGCTCGCCCGAACTCTTCTCGTCAGACATGGCACGACGTTCAGACATGGCACGACGTTATGGAAGAGACCGTGTTCCGTCCACACATGGATCGCCCTGTTGCTGTTGTTGCTCGCATGCGTAAGCGCTCATGCCGGAATTGCAGCCACGGCCGGCCGCCTCCACGATGAGGGCATGGATCCTGTCGGTTCGGCAGACCGCTTCGACGCGCTTCGGGCGCTGGCAGGCTGACACGGTCGGCCGGGTGCCCGGCTGATCCGGTCGCTGGCGGAGGCCAGAACGGGAACGGTGGACAGCCCCGAGGCGTGGGCTCCGGTGGTCGCCGCTCGTGCCGGCTTGCCCGCCGCAGCCGGGCTCGGACCGGCCCGCTACTACGCGGACCTCGTGACCGCGCACGGTCGCCGTCACGTCCGGCTCTGCTCCGCGACCGCGTGTTTCGCTGCCCAGGCCGGCCGGCATCTCGCCGATGCGGAGCACTCACTGGGCGTCGTGGCAGGAACCGCCTCGCCAGGCGGAGAGACATCACTCCAGACCGTGCGCTGTCTGGGGTACTGCTACGCAGGTCCCGCAGCGCTCGACGGCGACACCCCCTGCACGGGCCCGACGCTGGCCGGTCAACTCGCGAGGAGTGAGCCGCCGCTGGCGCCGCGGATCCCGGTGGCCGACGACACGGGCGACCCCGTACTGCTCGCCAGGCGTGCTGGCCGGTGAGCCCGCGTGGCAGACCTGGCCGCAGGCTGTGACGACAGGCACTCCCGACCAGGTCCAGCGGGAAGTGGCGGCATCTGGGTTGCGAGGGCGTGGCGGAGCCGGCTTCATGGTCGCCACGAAGTGGGAGACGGCCGGCCGGGCGCCCGGCACCGTGGTGGTGGCCAATGGGGATGAGGGAGACCCTGGCTCGTACGCCGACCGGCTGTTGATGGAGGAGGATCCGGAGCGGGTGCTGGAGGGCCTGGCTCTGGCCTGTTTCGCGTGTGGGGCCCGCCAGGGGCTGGTGCTGGTGCGTTCCGAGTATCCGTGCGCGCTGATGAGAATGCGGGAAGCCGTCGCGCGGGCGTACGCCGACGGACACTTCGGCCCGTCCGTCCACGGCACGGGCACGGCCTTTGACATCGAGGTGGTGGAGGGAGCCGGGTCGTACGTCGCGGGTGAGGAGACCGCCCTGATCGCGAGTTTGGAGGGGGACCGGGGGTGCGCCCGACCGCGCCCGCCGTACCCGACCCAGCGCGGGCTGTGGGATGCGCCGACCGTGGTCAACAACGTCGAGACCTTGGCGGCCGTCTCCTGGATCGTATCCCGGGGCGGTAGGCCCGTACCGACTTCGAGGCCGTGCAAGCCGTGGCCGCAGCCATGGGCGTGGACCTGGGGTGCCCGACCCCTGCCGCCACCCTGGACGAGTGCGGGCGGGTCGCACCCGTGTTCGCCGGGCTGTCCCACGAACGGTTGGACCGCGAGGGCGCCGTCCCTTGGCCCTGTCCGCACTCCGACCGTCCGGGCAGGGCCAAGCTGTACGGCGAGCGGTTCGCCACTGCGGACGGCCGGGCGCATCTCGCGGCGGTCCCTTACCTCCCGCCCGGTGAGTTGCCCGATCCCGACCATCCACTCGTCCTGGTGACCGGGCGGCGGTGGGCGCACTACAACTCCGGAAGCGTGACGCGGCGCAGCGGCAACCTCCAACTTACGCCCGACCATGCCGACACCGACACATCCTGTCCCGAGTACAAGGTCACGGCAGTACGTGTGGCCGCGCTGTGACGGCGAGCGGCCGACGGGCACCGGACGCACTGCGTTCGACGCGTGTCGGGTATCGGCATTCAGACGTCGGCCCAGCTAGTGGGTTCTTTGTGTCCCGTCCCCGGAATGACGCACGTGGGCGTCGGGCCCGGGAAACACGAGCGTCTCCCGGTCGGAGTCGGACCAGTGCACGTCATAAGGAGGGGTTCCATCCGCATGGTGGATTCCGACGATCTCGCCCTCGCGTCTGTTGGTTCCGGTGGCCGGACTTTCGACGACAAGGCGATCGCCGAGGTGAGCTCGCATGATCGTCACCGTTCTTCATCGTGTCGCTGTACTCAAACTGCCACGCACGGCGTGCCGCCGCACGAGGAGGAAAGCACAATGCCGTGGGGCCGAGTGGGACGTTCCTTGGGGTCCACCGGCCCCGAAGGCGAGCCCGGTCGGCACGACCGTGGGCGTCTGGTTCCTGATCCGCTCGGCACATGACCACTTCCGACCAGCGCTTCCTGAAAGGCGAGTCACATGCATCACCGAACTGTTGCAGAGCTCATGACCCGAGACGTTGTTCGGGCGCGGCGTGACCTGCCGTTCAAGGAGATCGTCAAACTGTTGGCGGAGAACGATGTCACCGCGATGCCCGTGGTGGACGAATTGGACCGGCCCATGGGTGTCGTGTCCGAGGCCGACCTGCTGCGCAAGTCCGCCGACCTGACCGACCCGACCGGCCGGACACCGATTCCGCATCTGGAGGCGTGGGAGCGGGCCAAGGCCGAGGGGGCCAGGGCCGAGGAACTGATGTCGGCTCCCGCGGTGTGCGCGCGTCCGGAGTGGACCGTGGTCGAGGCTGCCCGCCTCATGGAAGTGCAGGACGTGAAACGGCTGCCCGTCGTGGACGAGACGGACAAGCTACTGGGCATCGTCAGCCGCAGAGACCTGCTACGGGTCTTCCTGCGCCACGATGATGCCATCCGAGAGGAAATCAACCGTGATGTGTTGCAGCAGACCATGGGCCTCGCTCCCTCGGCGGTGACGGTCGAGGTCCGGCAGGGGGAGGTGACGCTCAGAGGATCCGTCGAGTTCAAGAGCCTGATTCCCATCATCGAACGGTTGTGCAGGAGCGTCGACGGTGTGGTGTCCGTCGCCGAACACCTGGCCTACCGGACCAGCGACGTACCGAGTACGCCCACCAGCACGTGAGATTCCGCGCGGCTGTTGTCCGACCACAAGGCCGGCGGCCGTGCTCCCGTATGCCTTTTCCGAGACCCCTGCTCAGCCCTTCAATGCCCTGCCGTCGTCCCTCACGCCCTGGGCTGTGACACAGGGGGCGGCAGCAGTGTGGAAGGGCGGCTCCCACACCGTCGTCGTTCCGGCCTTTTGCGAGACGGAGGCAGCCCTCATGGAGCCAGCAGTCATCGCCGGTCTCGACGGGGCCACCTGAGGGCCTGACCGCTGTCCGTTGGGCCGCCGACGAAGCTGTGGGCACAAACTCACGCCGCGCCTGGTGCACGCGCCGCCTTTGTTGGTGCCGGGAGCGACTGGAATTCCCGCCGAGATGGATCAGAACTACTGGGCGAGGCCGACCGTGCACATCACCTGGGCCTACCCATCGTCGGAAGCCTGGTCGCCGACGATGCCGAGCAGGTGCCTCTGCGAGTGGCACCGGAGTCCGTGAGATCGTTCTCGGCTCGCGGGGGCTGGTGCCCGTCGAGGGCTGTCTTCTAGGCGATACCAGCGCGTCCGTTGTGGCACGCCCCGAGGCACGCGAGGCTCAAGGACCTGAGCGGATTTCGTCAGCGATCGTCCGCGTACGGATCGTACGGGCCGTTCAGTCCTCTGACAGGGCCATGTTTCCCTTCCGCGTCGGCGCCACGTGGTGTCACTGTGGAACTGTCGACGGCGGTCGTCCCAGAGAAGGTGATCGGCATGATGTGGTACGACGGCGGCTGGGGCTGGAGTGGATGGTTTTTCATGACCGTGGTCATGGTTGTGTTCTGGTCGCTGTTGATTGTCGGGATCGTTGCCCTCACCCATTACCTCACCAATACCCACCGCGGTCGTCAGTCCGACCCGACCTCCGGTGACGCAGCATGGGGAAGCCGACGAGCCGAAGACCTGCTCGCAGAACGGTTCGCGCGCGGGGAGATCGACGAGGACGAGTACAAACGCCGCCTCACGCTACTGCGTGAACAGCGGTGAGCAGCGCCGCCGCACACCGCGACCGGCACCCTTAGGGGAAGCTGCTGCGGTGCGGGACCGCGTACAAAGTATGTAGAGAGGTGGGCACCAGCGGCCAAGAACAGGTCATGCAAGCATGCTGCGCTGCACCTACCGGCGATGGCCCGAGAGCTCCGGAGTATCACCCGCACGTGAGAACGGGCGTCCCACGAAGATCTCCGCGAGACCACCGACGACATCCAGGCCGCCTACCAGGCGCTTCGCGGATCCGGCGTGCGCAGCCTGCCCGTCCTGGACGAGCACTGGTGTGTCGTCGGCCCCTTGACCACCGACGACTTGTTCCTCGACGTCTTCAACCACGGCTGCAGTCGTATGTGGCCGACCCGGACCCAGTGACAGGAGAGGGACCGGGACCGAGCAGTCGACGTCGGCGCCATAGACCCCCGGAGAACACGGAGGGAAACGCTATCTGCTACCGGGGTCTCATCCCGAACGCGGTCAGCCCAGTTGCGATGCCGCGTGGGCCAGGCTCGGCGGCGCGGGGACTCTGGAAGCCAGCATGCGTACGGGGTGCGAAGAACCCACACTGGCTTCAGGGAGGAAAGATTCGGGGCGTGCCCGGACCTGTGGGTTCTGCCGCGTTGATCCTCAGGATCGAAGGAGACGGTCATGACCATTGCACGGGAGATCATGCACGCCGATGCAACCTGCATCCAGGAGAACGAGACGCTGGAGGTTGCGGCGCGCCGGATGAGCGAGCTGGACGTCGGAGCGCTCCCGGTCTGCGGGCCGGACGACAGGCTCCATGGCATCGTTACCGACCGCGACATCGTTGTGAAGTGTCTTGCCAAGGGCAAAGACCCGAAGACCATGACCGCGGGCATGCTCGAGCAGGGTAAACCGATCACCATTGACGCTGGGGCCAACACGGATGACGTTTTGCGGGCCATGGAGGAGCACAAGATCCGGCGGCTGCCGGTCATTGAGAACCATCGCCTGGTCGGCATGATCAGCGAGGCGGACCTCGCACGTCGCCTACCGGAGGAGCAGGTGGGCCACTTCGTCGAGGCCATCTGCGCCGCGAAGTGACCATCGGGGGTGAGGTCCTGATGCTGCCCCAGCGACGAGCCTCGACTCTGGAAGCCGAGCCCAGTTCCGCTGAGGACGTGCTCGGCCCCGCTCAAATCAAGGCCCTCGATGATCACGGACGAGAGCGAGAGCTGCGTGGTCGTGCCGATTGGAACGGGCATGGTAGGGCGTTTGGTGATGACCGAGATCCGTTCCTGGTGGCTCACAGTGTGACGGCCTGTCCACTCCCGTCGATCCCGTACCGCTCCGGCCGTTGACGCAAGGGCTGGAGCGGGCGCGGCGACGGGAGAAGCCGTGGTGGGTGCAGACAACAGCGGCGATCGGCCAGGCCCGCCGACGATTGGGGTCGGAGCCGTTGACGGTGCTGTCCGCGTGTGTGTCGGCCGGTCACGAGCGCCAAAACAACGATGTCGTCCGCATCGGGGCCCCCGGCCACCGACGCGTCTGCCAGCTTGAGCCGGCTGCCATGGTTACGCACCTCAGCGATGAGGGACGACGGCGACAGGGCAGCGCGCGTGATGAATGGCAGCTTGGGCGACTGGGCCCAGGTGCGGTAGGGCGGGGCGATGCTTGCGTCGGCCGACTACCAGCAGCCCGGCTCCATGGGCGGCCCGTACGACAGCCTTGGCGGGGCTTTCGAGAGCGATGCTGTCGCTCACCTCCACGAGCGGGAACTTGTCACGCCAGGGGAGGAGGATCTGGTGGACGCGCTGCCGTGTGTCCCGAGTGATTTCTTCCGTAACGTCGTGATCCACGCCCCAGGGCGCGTATGCGACCAGTGGCAGGCTTTGGCCGTGGACCGCGCGAAGGGCCACGCCTCGCGCCGCGGCGATGCCGAAGGCGAATTCGAGGAGGTCGTCGCAGGGGCCGTGCAATTTCAGTGCCACCACGACGCCGCCTTCCGCTACTGGGGCGGGTTGTGGCCTTTGTTCGCTCACTTCGGCGCGTACCAGGACCACCGGCACGTCGGCCCGTGCCACGACGGACATGCTGATGTCTCCGAGGAAATAGCTCTCGACGGGCACCAGGCCGCGCGAACCGAGCACGATCATCACGGACTCCGATGCCGCTCGCAGCAGCGCGTCTTGGGCGTCGTCGGCAACCAGGCTGCCGACAATGGCAAGGCCCGGGTGGCGCGCCTGGAGCTCCGCCCGCGCCTTGTGCACGATCCGCCTCGCCCAGTAGTTCTGATCCATCTCTGCAGGAACGCGGGTCGGCTCCGGCACCAGCAGAGGCCACGCGTGCAGCAGACGCAGCGTGAGCTTGCGCCGCTCGGCTTCGTCGGCGGCCCACCGGGCAGCGGCAAGGCTCTCGGGTGAGCCGTCGAGGCCTACGGTGACGACTGTCTCCATGGCAACTGCCTCCGTCCCGTAGGGCTCGTAAGAGGTGGAATGACAGCAAGCGAGTCCGCATGCCCCGCCCGCTGCGCCCCGGTGCCCTTATCTGTATCCAGCCAGACGAGGGTGAGAGGCAATCGATAGTATGAACATCCGCACCGACGCGCCTATAGCGACTACTCCTCATTTCGAGAAGTACCGCATATCTCCTGGTGTCGCATGCGGACCCTGATGTGGCGGGACTCATAGGGGCACAGAATTCGCACATGAAGGAGAGCGGTGGTCATTCCTCAGGTGGTCGGGCATCGACGGGTTGCGGGGCGCTCCCTGAAAGGGCGGAACGGGCTACTGGCAAGGCGGCTCGACACGAGAGCCATTCCGTCTCGCGGGCATGCTCCGGGCTCGGTCAGCCTTGCCGTGGGCCCGTGCAGAATGCTCCGTGCGGCGCGCGGTGAGGCAGGTTACCCGGCCCTGTTGGCGTGGCGCTGCTCGGCGATCCACTGCCCGAGCGGATACCCGCCGCCGACCGTGCGCCAGTCCTCCGGCGTGATGACCGTGTAGGGCACTCGCAGCGCACCGTTCCCGGTCTCCCGCAGCCACCCCGTGGCCGCCCCGATCCCGCGCGGCCTGTGGGCGCACTCCGGGTCGATGACCCGCAGCCGCACGGACCGGCGCGGGGTGCCGTGCCTCGCTGAACCGCAGTACCTCGGCCGCCGCGCTCAGCGCCCCGTCCCGCGGACGCGGGGTCGGCCAGTGCCGCGATGATGTCCGTGTCGTGCGCCCGCAGGACCCAGAGGGCTTTCGCGAGGGTCTTGTAGGCGTCCGACGTCACCATTTCATCCGGCCGTTCGTCCGGCCCGAGGGATACCGGCACGATCAGCGTTGCGAGTTTCCCCCGCCCGGGACGTGTACGCAGCGCGCACCTGACCATTTGTGCGATATCGACCATCGACCCGCCTACGTCCGCGAGAAGAACCACGTCGCCGGTCGGTCCTTGGTGGAGCCGGCCGGCCGGACGGAGCGGGGTCAGGCGAGGGTGAGAAAGAGTTTCTCCAGTCCTTCTTGTGTCATGAGTGAGGCGTCGGATCCTTCGGTGAGGCACTGCCGCATCCCGCTGGCCACGATCTTGAATCCGGCCCGGTCCAGGGCCCGGGAGACGGCGGCCAGCTGGGTCACGACGTCCTTGCAGTCGCGGCCGGACTCGATCATCGTGATCACCGCGGCCAGCTGTACTTGAGCCCGCCGAAGACGGTTCAGGACAGGCCGGTGACCAGCAGCGTCGCCGCCACGCCGACGGCGATCGCCCAGTCCCTCACACCGGCCGGGACACCGGGCCATCCTGTGCTCACGCGCGCACCCTAGCCGGATGCGGTCCCGGGCGAGTCCCGCTTGCAGACGAGTGATCGGCTACCACGTAGGCGGTATATGCGTGTCGCCTGCGGCGGGCGCGGCAGCGGGAAGTGCCCGCGTCCGCCGGACGACCGGAGGTGGAGCAGGCGGACATGCTGGGGTGATCCAGTTCCCGTGAGGAGAAGGAGCACCCCATGTCAATGCGCACTGTGCTCGCCGTGGCCGGCGCCGTCCTGGTCGGCGGATTCGTGCTCGCCGTACCGGCGGCCGCGGACCTTTCTGTCCAGCCGGTCGCCGCAAGCGTCTACACCCTGAGCGTCGGCCGTATCGGATCTTCCTTGGCCGCGCTGGTTGGCCTCCTCGGTGCGGTCAGCGGCGGCCTGGCCCTGGCCCGCCCCGCCGTCAGGGCCACATCGGCACCTGGGCCCGACGGAACGGGGCCGTCACAGCGCTCGTGGCGGGCCTGATTGCCGTGGGCGTCGGCGGGGCGGTTGCGGCCACCGCCGATGGTGGCACCGGCACCGGGCTGGGCGGCGCCTACGTCGCCATGCTGATGGGCCTGGTCGCCGTCACCCTTGGTTGGCTCGCTCCCGCCGAAGTGGCTGACCGAAACGCGAATCCTTGGGAAGGTCCGCTGCGGGCTTGCCTTCGCGCGGGCCCGCGGTTGATTCGGCAGGCGCCGAACGAGCCGGCGATCACACGCGCATGGAACAAGACTCTGCGACCGGCCCGCTGACCGACGCTTGTGCGCGCTTCGGCTGCTGGCCACTCCTCTGCGGTGGTCCTGTCGTGTGCTGGAGGGCGATCCGGATTCCGGGCCAGCGCTGTTCCCCGGTCGGCCGCTGTGAACGCGGCTCTACGTCATACTCGCCGGTTCCTCCAGCGTCCTGGGATGTCGTCGGTGGGAGGTTGGCTGCTAATTGCCCGTCAGCGATTTCGAAGCAATGGGGTGATAGGAGGTGCGCTGCCTCACTCGTGACGCGATTCTGGCATCCAGAGTGGCTTAAATACGCACAGAAGAAACCAAAGAAGCTCACCAAGGCCGGTATCCCGGGGTCTGGCACACGCGGGTTCGGGCCCGGTATCCCGTATGCGTTCACGCGCTGGTCGCCGGATAGGTCCGTGGAGCATTGCCGGCAGCGCGCGGATCTGCAAGCTGCGACCCCTGATGGTGCCCGCAATTGATGGAGGACCTACGTGGTCACGAGACGGCGTGTCGTGCAGGCGGCGGTCGGCGGAATATTCGCGCTCCTTCCGGCGGCCTCCGCGACTCCACGCCTCCTTGAGCCCAGCGGCAAGGGCGTTCTGGATCCGGGAAAGGTGGATAAGTACGTCACGCCGCTCGTCGTCCCGCCTGTCATGCCGCAGGCCGGGGGCGGCGTCGCTGATCACATCGACCATTACGTGATCGGTGTGCGACAGTTCCAGCAGCAGGTGCTGCCCTCCGGCCTACCGGCGACGACCGTGTGGGGGTACGGATCGCCTCCGCACCCGCGCAGCTTCCACTACCCCGCGTTCACCGTCGAGGCTCGTGCCGGAACACCTGTGAGGGTGAGGTGGAAGAACCAGTTGCTTGATCGCAGAGGCCGTTACTTGCCACACCTGTTGCCGGTCGACCCCACACTGCACTGGGCGAACCCTCCGGGCGGAACATCGGCCCGGGACTCACGTCCCGGATTCCGCTCGACACCCGGACCGTATACGGGCCCAGTGCCGATCGTGACGCACCTGCATGGCGGGCGGAACTCGGAGGAGAGCGATGGCTACACCGAAGCCTGGTACCTTCCCGGCGCGCTTGATCTTCCTGCGGGATACGCCGAAGTCGGCTCGTTCTACGAGGAGTTCAAGGAGAAGTTCGAAGACCGGTTCGGCGACGCCTGGGGTCGGGGGGACGCTGTGTTCCAGTACGCCAACGCGGATAGGGCCTCGACCTTCTGGTTCCACGATCACGCCCTGGGCGTCACGCGGCTGAATGTCTACGCCGGACTGGCAGGGTTCTACCTTCTGCGAGGCGGACCTGCGGACCTTCCCGCCGGTGTTTTGCCCGGGCCCGCGCCCCGGCCCGGTGATCCGCCCGGCCGGAAGTACTACGAGATCCCTCTCGCCATCCAGGACCGCTCCTTCCACGTCGACGGCAGCTTGTTCTACCCGGCCGGACGCAGTGCCTTCGACGGATTCAGGGGCCCCTACATCCCGGACAGTGACATCCCCCCGATCTGGAACCCCGAGTTCTTCGGCAACACGATGGTGACCAACGGGAGTACCTGGCCGGTCCTTCGAGTCGAACCGCGCCGCTACCGTTTCAGGCTTCTCAACGGATGCAACTCGCGGTACCTGATCCTCAAGATCGTTACCCACCCACTCGCCAACCGTCCCGCGACCCCCGCCCTCCCCTTCTGCCAGATCGGCAGCGAGGGAGGCTTCCTCCCCGCACCTGTGCAGCGCGACCAGGTGCTCATCGCTCCCGCCGAGCGCGCCGACGTGATCGTCGACTTCGCATCCGTCCCGGTCGGGACCGAGCTGTATCTCATCAACGAGGGCCCCGACAAAGCATTCCAGGGCGGGAAGGCAGGTACGGACTACTCCCCGGCAGACCCTGTCACCACCGGGCAAATCATGAAGCTCGTCATCGAAGCACTCACCTCACCGGACACGACCGTGCCACCGTCCCAGCTGTCGCTTCCGTCGTTCGAACCATTGGGCAAGGCAAGCCGCATCCGACGGCTCTCCCTCAGCGAGCAGAAGTCCGCGTCACTGCCGAACGTCGGCCCCCGGCAAATGCTGCTCGGCACCCTGGACCGGAACGGGGCCCCCGTGCCGATGCGCTGGGACGACCCCGTTACGGAGAATCCGGCCCTGGGCGCGACCGAGATCTGGGAGATTCACAACTTCACGAAGGACGCACACCCGATTCATGTCCACGAAGTCCAGTTCCAAGTCCTCGACCGGCAACAGGCGGGCCGCGCTACGCGGCCCGCCGAGCCGTGGGAGAATGGGTTCAAGGACACAGCAGTCGCCTATCCGGGTGCCGTGACGAGGCTGAAGGCGACGTTCGACCGGGCAGGCCGATATGTCTGGCACTGTCACATGCTCGAACACGAAGACAACGAAATAATGCGCCCCTACACCGTCGGATGACGGCGGGGGAGGTTCTGCCCCTCTCCTGTGTCTCGGAATGCTCCCCTGGAGCAAGATCAGCCAGAGCCGGAACCTCGGGCAGGCGGGCAGGCGGGCTGTCGGCGCATCCTGCGCACTGCTATGGCCCCGCACTGCGGCAAAGCCCCCGCAGATGCTGGCCGCGTCCGGAGTCAGGGTCCGGGAACGACAGGGCAGCACCGGGCACCTTTGCGCGGCCCGGCTGGGGGGATGGCTCGGTGGTGGCCGCAGTCCTGGCGGCCGCCTTCCGGCAGCGCGAATTGGTGGAGGCGTACCACTTCGATCTCTCGGGTGCGTCTGCCCGAGTTCGGGGTCGCCATGCAGTTTGAGGTTCCATCGCGTGCGTTGCCGCTGTTCAACGATGGCTCCTGCGTGCGGTGTGCAGTGGCGCATGAGACAGATGACGCCCATCGGGCGGCCACCAACGCCATGGTCGGCGGGCTGCCGGACGAGACTGTCTTCTCGGTCGCCTGGGTGTTCCGGCAGCTGCCACCCGGAGCGTGGAGCAGATGCTCGCGGCAACCTCGCTGGTGGTCTCGCGCGTGCTTGCGGCCCTGAGCCTGTTCGTCCTGCCCATGGGCGGTTCGCTCATGGCCAGCTGATCCGGGCCCCGGAGTCTTCGTTCGCCCAGCGGTCGGCGTACCGGGGGTGTCGCTCGAGTCGGCCTGGTAGTCCTTGGGTCTTCTCGCTTCACGGTGTTCCGCCGCACGGTACAGCGCGCGTGGATCTACACAGGCGGGCGGTCCAGGCAGGTCCGGCGTCCGACGGAGGCACTGGTCCGCCCGGCCGACCAGGCCCGCCGCGTGGAGCCGTTCGGCGTAGGCGCCGACGATGGCCTGTTCCGCAGCCGCGGAACCCTGGACGGCTGATCACTCGCTGGCACCGCACTTACACGGAGACCAGTCCGCCGTACACCGACGACTGGCATGGCGATCTCATGGGAGGAGTCGGGTGGAACGGAACCGTTGCGCGGACCTTTTGCGTGTGTGTGCGATCGGCGGGGTGGTGCTTGGCCACTGGCTACTGGCCAGCGTCACGTACCGGAGTGGGCATCTGTCTGGTCTCGACGCTCTTCAGTACGTCGGCTGGGGCCGCTGGCTGACCCTGTTGCTGCAGGTCATGCCAGTGTTCTTTGTGGTCGGCGGGTATGCCAACGCCGTCTCCTGGACGGCCCACCAGCAACGAGGGGAGGGCTGGACCAACTGGGTGCGCGGCCGGATGCTGCGGCTGCTGTGGCCGACGACGGTCTACGTCGTGGTGGGCGAAGTCGTCGTCACCGTGGCCCGGATCGCCGACGCGGACAAGGCCGCTCTGGCCCGCGCCGGGTGGCTCGCCACTCTGCATCTGTGGTTCTTGCCCGTCTATCTGCTGCTGATCGCGCTCACCCCGCTCCTGCTCGCTGCGCACCGGCGGTGGGGACTGGCAGTACCTGCGGTGATGGCCGTCGCAGCTGTGGGGGTGGACGCCTTGGTGCTCGGCCCTCACCTGCCTCTGATCGGCTTCGCGAACTATCTGCTGGTGTGGGGCGTGATGCACCAGTGGGGGTTCGCGTGGCAGGACGGCACGCTCACGCGTCCCCGGTGGCGCTGCGGGGTGCTGGTCGCCGGAGGAGCTGTGCTCCTCGCCGCGCTGGTGGTCTGGGGCCCCTTCCCCATCGACATGATCGGGACGGGAGCGCGGGTGGGAAACACAACCCCGCCGTCGATTGCCCTGCTGGCGTTCGCAGCCACCCAGACGGGACTGCTGCTCGTGGTCGATCCGGCCGTTGAGCGCCTGCTCGCCCGTCAGTGGCGATGGCGGCTGGTCTCCCGCCTCAACCGCACGGTCATGACGGTCTACTTGTGGCACATGATGCCGGTGATCATCGTGGCCGTCATGCTCTACCCCACCGGCTTCATGCCCCAGCCGACCATCGGATCGGCTCAGTGGTGGGCCCTGCGCCCGGCCTGGCTCACCCTCCTGACAGCTCTGCTGGTACTCCTCACCGTGGGTGTGATGCGGGCCCAGCGGCCGCTGCGTCTGCTGCCCTCGGGACTGGGAACGGCCGGGTGGTGGTCGCCGCTGCTGGTGCTGTGCGCTCTGGGAGCCATCGTGCCGGCGTTGGCCAGGCTGGCCATCTGCGGATTCGCACCAGGCGGACACGTGCCCGTGCTGTTGCTGGCGACCTACGTCTGCGGACTCTTGGCAGCTTTGTATTCGGGCCGCCCATCGGCAGGGCGAAGTGGCTGAGTACCGGCGACGATCAGCACGGCGGCCGCGAGGGCCTGCTCCGCACCCCGGTGCGACTTCCGGGAGCGCGCAGGCAGCCGGGAAGGGCGCGTCTCGGGCAGCGCACCGGCCGCGGCGGCACGCGGCGCATGACGGCGATCGCGGTGACGGCCGCATGGCCACAAGAGCAGTGCCGATCAGATGTGGTGGCGTGGGACGGGGGAGGGGAGGGTGGCGAAGCGGCCAGCGCGGCGGCGGATGTGGCGGTGCCCGGGACGCAGCCGCGGGGCTGGCTGCGGGGCTGGGAAAGAGGCATTTGCCGATCTTGATGAGGCCCAGGTAGCCAAGGGTCGACGTTGTCACGTTGGTGCGGTGTTGATCGA
>NZ_ML123051.1:322434-324490 GCF_003846175.1 Streptomyces sp. ADI95-17
GATCATCCCAGGCCGGTCAGTCAACGTGACAGTGCCGTTGCGGAGTCGGCCCAGTACCTGCGCGCCGGTCGCGGTCACCACCCTGAGGAAGGCGTTGCCGTCGAACCCCTTATCCCACAGCACCAGCATGTCCGGCCTGAGCAGGTGCAGCAGACGGCCGGCATAACTGGTCTCGCCCTCGTCGGTGGGGCCGAACACGGCGCCGATCAGGGACCTGGTCCCGGTTTCGACCAGCGTCATCAACTCCAGGGTGGGATAGCCGTGATGCGCCGTCCGTCCCAGCCAGGCCCGGTTACGCGGCGAGTCCGGTACCCGCAGCGAGCTGCAGCCGTCGAACGATACTGTCCGGTAGCCACCGAACCGCACCCCCGGCGTCATCGGGCGGGCCAGCGGCCCGGCGAGTACCTCGAACAGCGCCCGCATCGGTGCGGTTCCCAGCCGGCGCCGCAGGTCCCGCAACCCCTTCGCGCTCGGCGAGGCCACCGGCATACCCGCCAAGCCGCCGACCAGCTTGTCCCACACCAGCCGGTAGCCTACCTCGGGGAACAGACACGTCGCGAGCAGGAAGTACACCCCGACCCGGGACGGCAGATCGCGCAGCCGCCGCACCGTCCGTGTCTCCGCCAGCGCCGCATCGACCAGCTCGAACGGCACGACGGCCGTCAGTTCGCCGAGGTGACCGGGGGCGAACCTCCCCGCGGCCACGGTCACCGTACGAGTGATAGCCGTCAGCGGCGACGGCAGGACAGAATGCAACAGCAACGGAGCTCTTCGGGAACAAGCTGTCTTGGTCGACTGCCTGTACCAACGAGCTCCGTTGCGCTTTGCCCTTGACCCCTCAACGCACTTGCGTGACCTGCGGAAACGCTAACTACCCGGCCTTGGGGTCAGGGCCCCACTCAAGCATGAAGATTGCGATCGAGTATTAGCCATCTGGGACCAGATCACCGGCGCTGCCCGCCAGCCCACCACGGCCTGAGCAAAGGCCCAAAACCCCGCCACCATGCCCCGACACACCGTCAGACACCCACACACCCAACAACGTGACAACGCCTTCGCGAGCGAGCAGGGCATTCGTAAGAACAGCGGGCTCATCAGATTGGTGCCGAGAACAACTTGGGGTTGTACAGTACGATCCTGGACAGTTTGATCTTCACCTTGGCGAGTTTCAACTGACAGTCATGGAGGCTAGGAGCGATTTGATGCCATCATCAGCGCCGATTATTCAGCTTGTTACCGAGGATCCCGTGTTAAACGCGATCATCCAAGGGAGGCCGCAATGACGCGGCTTGCTGGGTTGCTCGATAAGGCGCGCGCGGATCTTGAAGAGTCGCCGAAGAATGCGCTCGGTGAAGAACGGGACTCGCGCTGGCGCGGGCGGCGCATTGTCCGGGTCGGTTCGGCTTGGCATCTAGGTGTTCTCCTGCTGACTGAGGACGCTGTCTTTGCCACTGCGGACGTGCTCAAAGTCGTCCAACCTGACAGGCGCGGCCAAATATCGGAGGTCGCACAGCAGCGGGCAGAGCTCATTCGCCGCTGTCTTCTCGGAGGATTCCGCGTGGGTGAGATCGTCCATGTCGGCTGGGAGGCTATCGACCTTGATGAGGGTGGTGGTCCACTGAAGATGCACGATGGCGTTCCGTTCGTGCAATTGAGCAGCACAGGAAGGTCCCTTCCTGCGGCATCATATCTCGCCGAGCAAGTTGCGATCCTGCGGCAGTAGTGGGTGCTCAGCCAACCTGAAGTCAACGCTCCGTCCGTTTGTGCTCAGCGGGCGCACCTAAGCTTGGCGTTTATCCTCGGCGGGCTTGGTGTTCCTTGATCGATTCGGCGCGTTTGACGGTCTTGTCGACATCGTGGTGCCTGGCCCGGTTTTTGTTCTTCGAGCCTGCAGGCCGTCCCGGCCCTGGCCGGGACGGTTTCGGCGCGGCCGCGGGCCGGGCCGCGGCCGCGCGGACGTTGCGAAACCCCCGCCGCACCCGGGCGGGGGTGAGCCGGCGGGGCTCGGTCGGTCGTTCCCAGGGACGGCGAAGGTCCTCCGCGAGTGGCCGGGCCA
>NZ_ML123051.1:328007-331947 GCF_003846175.1 Streptomyces sp. ADI95-17
GGGTGCCTCTGTGTTTGTCAAGCTGGTTGGTGTGGTGGCGTAGGCTCGGCTATGGCGGGTCCGGGAAGTGACTTGTCCGAAGAGCCGGCCGACGGGGTTGGGCCGGCCGCGCTGGATTCTGTAGCCGCCCCCAGTTGTCCTCCCGGGCCCGTCAACAGCGCGCGGCGGCGCTCATCAACGACCATCGTGCGCCAGACGTGATCGGCCAGGCGGCGTTTGAGGCAGCGTTGCGCTTCCCGGGATGTCTTGCCTTCAGCGAGTTTGGCCTGGTAGTAGGCGTGGCCCCGCGTGCCGGGCATGCGGATCTGCGTGATGGCCACGGTGGAACACCGACACCACACCGCTAAACTCACGCTCGCCGCGTGATCAATAACCGCGTGCCCACCTTCACCAGCCCGGGGCGACTCGCGTTTGAGGCACAGGGGGCGTACGGCGGTTTCGCTGCGTCAGGTGCCCGCCGCGCGTGCCGTGGTGACGGCCCGTTCCTGGCCGAAGGGGGCTCTCCAGGGAAGTAGTCGGCGTTCGCCGGTCTTCCGGATCACTGGTCTGACCTGCGCGTTTGTGCGATCCGGGCTCGTCGTCCGATGCGACCAGAGGCGCGACCAGGAGCGCGACTAGAGACGCGACCAGAGGTGCGTCCAGGAGCGCGACCAGAGGCGCGACCCCGACCCTGGCGAGCGGGACGCCCTGTGCGCCTCGGGATTTGGCGGCCGGCCAGTCCTCTTACGCGTCGGCGGGGCCGCGCGGTCGCTCGTTGTGGTGACGCGTCTGCTGGTCTCGCGATGCGGGGTAGGGCCGCGCGCGGCTGTTTCGAACTGCGGGGCGAGTCCACACCGCCATGTGCGGGTTCGCCAGCGGGCCTGCACAGGCCGGAACGGCCCGCCGGGGCGCGAAGCCGCCCACCCTCCCCGTCACGACGGTCGACGGCCCTGCTCTGCCGGAGGCGTCACCGTGAGCTGCTTTTCGCTCCCACGGGTGGGTGATCATCTTCGCTCTAACGGAGGCTGTCTGGAGCTATCCGCTACCGGCGGCCGAACCGGGGCATCCAGGATGCGTGGGCACCGACTGCTGGTCTCGTGACGGTGCTCTCGCTTCCCCATCAACGATTGGGATTGTGCTCATGGCTTCGCTCCTCTCTCCTCGCTGTCTCGGCTCCGTCACTGGCGCGGCGCTGCTGCTCGCCCTCGGCGCGGGTGTGCCGTCCTCCGCGGCGGCTCCCGCGTTCCGGGCTGCCCATGAGGTGTGCCTGGACGTGGGCAACACCCGCAACAACGGTGACCAGGTACGCCTCTGGAAGTGTGCCGGCCACAAGAACCAGCGGTTCGTGATCACCAATGGACAGATCAAGGTTGAAGACACGATCGGCGACGCCAAGGAGATGTGCCTGGACGCCGGCAACACCCGCAACAACGGCGACAGGACCAAGATCTGGGAGTGTGGCGGCACCAACACAAACCAGAAGTGGATCGTCCGCAACGCGCAGATCGTGCTCGCCGACACGATGGGCAAGAGCCGGGAGATGTGCCTGGACGCCGGCAACACCCGCAACAACGGTGACCAGGTACGCATCTGGCGGTGCGTCAACCACACCAACCAGAAGTGGGTCATCCAGCAGGGCTACATCAAGGTCGCGGACACGATCTGACCGGATCCTCAGCCGCCTCGGCCCTGGCATCCCTTCCCAGGACCGAGGCCCGGTGGGCAGTCCGGCGCTCCTTGGCTCCGCCAGATTCCATCCCGGAGCGGAAGGCGACCCGGCGTCGTGGAGGCACACCGCCGTGCCGGGCGTGCTCTCTCCAGCGCTGTACGGACCACCGTTGCGCACGGGCCGTCGAAGAGGTCGGCGAGTCGGGCATCGCCCTGCGGCCTCACCGCGATGCGGAGTTCGGCCGACTCGATCGCGGGCTCACGCAGGAGCACCACAAGCTCCAGGAGCGGCTCGAAGGTGCCCGCTCCGACCTCCGATTCGCAGGGAAACGCATCGCCGCTGCGGCTTTTAGGGCGTCTTGTTGCGTTTCGGGGTGTTGATCGCGCCTGGACGAGGCCGGGGCGGTCTTTACTGTGACTGGTCACAGATTGACGCTCCCCGTGGCGGCTCTCAAGCTGATATGAGGGGCGCTGGTAGGGAGCGTGGTCGTGAGTGCTGAGCACAGCGAACTTGCCCGGTTGCTGGAAGCTGCGGAGATGGCGGCGCCGGTGGAGGCCGTCGATGTGGTCGCGGAGGACCTGCGGCGGCGTTTCAAAGCTACGAAGGTCTCTTTCCTCATCGTGGACCTGACAGGAAAGGCGGTGGCGCGGCTGCCCGTCGCCGGCACCCTGGGGCGGGAAGCGGAGCGGTTCCCCCTGCTCGGCAGCGTCTACGAGCAGGTGATCCGTACCCAGCGGCTGTATCAGAAGGCGACCGGTCAGGAACAGCGGGTGATCGCGCCGGTCACCAACCGAGGGGATGCCATCGGGCTGCTGGAATTGCTCCTGCCGGCCGACCCCGGCGAGGACTTCCTCAATGCGATCGGGGAAGCCGCCCACATCCTGGCCTACATCGTGATCGCCAACGGGCGGTTCACTGATCTCTACGCCTGGGGCAAACGCCCCAGACCTTCCACCTTGGCCGCAGAAATCCAGTACCAGCTGCTGCCCATGTCACTGTCGTGCGAGGCAGCACAGTTCACACTGTGCGGGAGCCTGGAGCCCTCCGAAGACCTCAGCGGCGACACCTTCGACTACGCCCTGAACCGCGACACCCTGCACCTGTCGGTGACCGACCCCATGGGCCACAACACCGACGCCGCCCTGGCCGCTACGGTCCTGGTGAGCGCCCTGCGCAGCGCCCGCCGCGCAGGAGCCGACCTGGCCGAGCAAGCCCACCGGGCCGACCAGGCCCTGGCCGACCACGCCCACGGCCACGCCACCGGGCAGCTACTGCGCATCAACCTCCACACCGGCCAGGCCCAGCTCGTCAACGCCGGCCACCCCTGGCCCCTGCGCATGCGCCAGGGGGCTCCGGAGGTGATCACCTGCGAGGTAGACCATCCCTTCGGTCTGTCCCTGCCTGACCCCCACCCCTACCGCGTCCAGGACATTGATCTGCGCCCCGGCGACCGTCTGCTCATGCTGACCGACGGCATGCTCGAACGTCATGGGGAGAATGTCGACCTGCTCGCCCTGGTGGAGCGCACCCGGGACCTGCATCCGCGGGAGACCGCACTGACGCTGACGTCCGCGGTCTTGGACGCCGCAGGCGGCCGGCTCGAAGACGATGCCACCGTGATGTGCCTGGACTGGCACGGCCCCCAGGAGACCCAGCGGCAAGATGCCGGCTCCGGCGCGGACACTCAGCAAGCCTCAGCAGGCCGCACGAAGTCATAGCCGTGACCAGGGCGCTCTCCTGGACGGTTTCAGGCGGCCGGCGAGTACCTCTTGCTCTGGACGACGACGTCGCCCGCAGCCTCCGGGAGCGTTCCGCCGGCCTGGACGTGGTTCTGGACGAGGCGGTAGCAGCGCTGCCACCCGGTGTCCCATACCGGGCACCAGCCCGGATCGATCGCGTCCAGCTCGTCCCGTCGCGCCTCGGTCATCGCCCCGGGACCACGCGGGTCACGTCGAGCAAGCCGCACTCGTCGATGCGGTCGAGCACCGCCTCGTGCAGCCGGCCCCAGACACCGGCCCTGGACCAGATGACGAAGCGCCGGTGTGCAGTCGACTTCGAGACCCCGAAACACGGAGGCAGAGCCCGCCAGGCACACCCGCTCACCAGCACGTAGACGATAGCCGCGAACAGCGTCTCATCAGGCGTGTCCTGCGTCCCGCCGCCCTGCGGACGCACCCTCGACGGTGGGATCAACGGCTTCGCGATCTCCCACAGCCCGTCCGGAACAATCCAACTCCACGTATCCCGCCCCATGAACAGCTCAACGAGTGATCACCACATAGAACACGGTAT
>NZ_ML123051.1:333356-337258 GCF_003846175.1 Streptomyces sp. ADI95-17
CCCTAGTACTCCAGCTGTAGATCGCGATCTTGCTGGTCGGGGATGTGGTCATGGGGATGGATCGATATCGGATCGCCTGAGGCGGTCGCCAACTGGCAGGCTGCTTCCATGGATCACGCGGAAGTACTGCTCATCGGGGGGCGGGCCGGTGTCGGCAAGACGACGGTGGGGTGGGAGGTTTCGGCGTTGCTGCGCGCCGTGGCGGTCTCCCATGCGGTCATCGATGGTGACTTCATGGGGCAGGTGCATCCGGCGCCAGAGGGGGACCCGCACCGTTCGGAGATCACGGAGAGGAATCTGACGGCCGTGTGGGAGAACTTCACCCGGCTCGGCTACTGCCGTCTGATCTACACGAACACCGCGAGTGTGCTGCCTGAGGCGACCGGCATGTTCGAGCGTGCCATGGGGGCGAAGGTGCGTATCACGCGGGTCTTGCTCACCGCTTCCGACGTTACCGCCGGCGAGCGGCTGGTCGGCCGGGAACTCGGCTCGGAGCTGGAGCAGGAGCTGGAAGGCGGTGTCCGTAAGGCACGGCTTCTGGACCAGCGGGCCTGCGCGGGGACCGTGCGGGTGGTGACAGACGGACGGCCTGTCGTGGACATCGCGCGCGAGGTTGTGACCGCCACCGGCTGGGCCGGGAAGCATGCCGCTCGCTGCTAATGATCGCGCTTGTGGGCTGGTCCGGGAACGGATGCGGCCACCGTTGATCATCGGTGTGTGAAGACAGAAGATCAGACGGTGGCCGCAGGTCACAGCGTAGATCCTGCCCGCTGGCAGGGCACGTTCGAGGTCCTGATGGGCCGTATCGCGGGGCGGTTTGCCCGGGTGGAACCACGGCGCCGGGCACGGGCGTTCGTGCTCGGGCTGCTGTCGGAGCTGCCGCGCAAGAACTGCTGGACGCTCGCCGAGCACGCCGGGGACGCGAACCCGTACGGCCTGCAGCACCTGCTGTCGCGGGCCAAGTGGGACGCCGATGCGGTCCGCGACGACATCCGCGGCTTCGTCGTCGAGCACCTGCACGACACCGCGGCGGTGCTGGTCGTCGACGAGACCGGTGACCTCAAGAAGGGCACGAACACGGTCGGCGTGCAGCGTCAGTACACCGGGACCGCCGGTCGCATCGAGAACAGCCAGGTCGCCGTCTACCTCGCCTATTCCACCCGGCGCGGACACGCGGCGATCGACCGCGAACTGTATGTCCCGCGTTTCTGGACCGAGGACACGGTCCGCTGCCGGGCCGCCGGGATCCCCGACACCGTCGGCTTTGCCACCAAGCCCGCACTCGCTGCCCGCATGATCGGCCGCGCCCTGGACGCCGGCGTCCCCGCATCCTGGGTAGCTGGCGACGAGGTCTACGGAGGCAACCCGCACCTGCGGACCGCACTGGAGAAACGGCAGGTTGGCTACGTCCTCACCGTCGCCCGTGACCACCAGATCACCACCCGCGCGGGCAAGCTCCGCGCCGACACTCTGGTCAAGAGGCTACCGAGGCGGGCCTGGCAGAAACTCTCCGCCGGCGCCGGAGCCAGAGGCCACCGCTTCGTGTGGTTCGTCCTGCGAGCAGGGACTTCTGAGGGACTTTGCGTGGCGATCTTGCTCCAGCCAGGCATCCATCGCCGCCAGACCCCGGGAGCCCGCGCCCGGCATGATGTGAGCGTAGTGATCGAGAGCGATCCTCGGGGACGAGTGCCCAAGCCACCTCGACAGGCTCACGATGGACTCGTCGGCCTCCAGTTGCACACTGGCGTAGGTGTGCCGGAGGACGTGGAACATGTCCGACCGGGACAGCTCGTAGGCGGGGTACTTGCGTACTCGGCCGCTGTAGCGCTGAATCTTTTCGCCCACGACCTTGATGACGTCGGCGGCGGCTAGGGCAGGCTTTCAGCTGCGTTCGTTCCACGTCCTGTAGTGGATTCGGTTGCCGTGCGAGGTGGTGAGAACCAGCATCACCGTGATCGGCTTGCGCTGCTTCTCTTCCAGGGGCGTCGTCGGTGCCTCGGGGTTTCGCCAGGGTAGTGTGCATGCCCGCGGAGGGAAACGCCGGAAATGTGCCTGGGCGCGGGCTGCCAGATTCGGTGCTACGGGGACCTCCCGGGTCTTGCCGCCTTTGGGAAGGCAGAAGTAGGGCCGTCCCTTGACGTCCCACCGGAGCTGGCGCCGTATGTGGACCACGCCGACCCCGAAGTCGAAGTCTTCCTCCGCGAGCCCGAAGGCTTCTCCCTGGCGCAGGCCGAGGCCGAGCCCCAGGTCCACGGCGAACCGGTATCGCTCCTGCAGGTGGGATCGCACGGCGTCCGCGGTGACGCGCGTCCAAGCCTTCGCCTTCTTCTCTGCTCGCCGAGGTCGCTTGACGCTCTGGTGCACCTTGACCGGGTTCCGGAGGAGTCGCCTGTCGTCCACCGCGCTGCTGAGGATGGAGGTGAGATGCACCCAGATCACCTCGGCCGTCGACGCTTCGACGCGACGCAGCAGGGACGCCTTGAACGAGCGCAGTGTGGAGGCGTCGATGTCCTTCAACGGGACGGCGCCTATGAGGGGGATCACGTGGTTCCAGATCCGGGTGCGCATGGAGGCGGCCGTGGACGGCTCATCCGTGCGGCCGGGCCACCAGTGCTCCTCGATGTAGTCGCTCAGCGAGATCGAACCGTCGCGAGGGTCGACGAACTCGCCCCGACCCGAGTCGGTCTTCGCGGAGGCCAGCCACTTCTTGGCGTCCTCGCTGGTGGCGAATGAGCGGTCCTGCACGCCGGGGATGCCTTTGACGCGGTATCGAAGGCCCTTTCCATAGAGGGCAGTGCGCTCGCGCTTACCGGTCTGCTTGTCCGGTCGCTTCTTGAGCCATCGGTCCTCTATATAGCCAGCCATGCGGTGATCCTCCCGGTGAGTTCTTTCGTGATCGTGCCTGCGTTGGTGTTGGGAACGTTGTTGGGGGTCGATTTTTATCCCGGACTGAGCTGCTTCATTGATCGATTTTTGAAGTGGGAAGGGCTGGCTTCCCAGGGCCCTCGACCCGGTGCTGGGGCTGTTGGTTCAAGGGGTTGAGGGCGGCGTTGGAGCGTGAGTCGGACATCTCCTGGTCGTGCACCCACTGATCCAGGGCCGAGATGCGGTACATGACTCGCCGCCCCATGCGGAAACTCGGGGGGCCTTGGCGACGATGGCGCCAGACATACAGAGTGTTCGTCGAAAGCCCCAGATATTCGGCCGCCTTCGGGAGGTTCAGGAAGGCGGTCTCGTACTGCGGATGGGTATGTGGCATTTCGGGACTCCCGTTGCTGAGTTGGTAGGTGACAGCTTGAGAATCCACAGAAAGGGTGTTTCGGGAAGACCGAAATTCTGTGCTATTGGGGCCGGTTCGTGGCCTACGCAGGAACGATCAGAGTCGCCCGTTCACTCGTCATGCGTAGGTATCGGGTTCCAATCCCGAAGGCGGCTTGGATCAACCCCAGGACTCACCCGCCGTGACCTGGCACAGGACACCGGCTTGCGAGGGGAGGGTGCATCAGAGATCCGTAAGTGGCGTATGGAATACGTCAGCGCTGCTTCTCCTCCGTGCGTGGGCCGACGCAAGATCAGTCCCGGCCTCGGAACCGGGGTCGAGTGAAGACCCGGGTGCGGTGGAAACCGCTGCCGGGGAAGGGAGTGGTCATGTCGTATTCACAGGCCGTAGAGCCGTCGAAGCGTGCGGAGATCTCCAAGCGTGCCGCGCTGAGCGTGGCGGCGCTCGCCGTTGCAGGAGGGGCGTTCTTCGTGCCGTCCGTCGGGCATGCCGCCGAGTCCCCGACCTCGGACCAGAAGATCGAGGCCGGGTGCGGGGATTGCTACCCCGACGTCATCTGATCGGCTGACCGACGCGCACGCGAGTGCGCGCGAGCGCGTCGCGGACCCGCCGGTGCTCACAC
>NZ_ML123051.1:337659-347692 GCF_003846175.1 Streptomyces sp. ADI95-17
GGACCCGCCGGTGCTCACACCGGCGGGTCCGCTCGGAGAGGGACGGAACAATGGACTGGCTGGAACGGTGCGTACCGGACGTGGAGCAGCTCCTGGGTACGTACTGGCGGAAGGAACCGCTGCTTCTGCGGCCGCAGAACCCGCCGTTGGAGGTGCTGACACTCTCCGACGTGGACGCACTCCTCGGCGCGGGACTGCTGCGCGTTCCGTATATCGGCCTGTACACTGCGCAGGGGAGCATCGCAGACGAGCGTTTCTGTCCGATGCGCGTCATCACCGGGAACCCGGTCCAGGGGTACGTCGACGCGGCGGCGGTCCGACGACTGATCGATGAGGAACGGGCGACCCTGCAGTTCCGTTACGTCGACCAGTGGCATCCCCCGGTGCGTGAACTCACCAGGGGCGTCGCAGAGCGGCTCGGCCGGCTCGTCGAGGCGTTCTTCTTCCTGAGTCGTCCCGGCCGCCGGGGTCCGGTCCACCGGGACGACGGAGACCTGCTGGCGATCCAGCTCAGCGGTGCCAAGCACTGGCAGGTGTACGCGGGTCCGCCCGACGGTGACTGGGCGCCGGTCCGCGAGGAGAATCCGGGGGCGCCGCTGCTGGATACGGTCCTTGAGGCCGGTGAAGTGCTGTATGTGCCGAGAGGTTTCGCGCACACCGCCACTGCCGTGGGCGACGCCTCGTCGGCTCATCTGACAGTGGTGGTGAGAGAAGCCGGCGCTGAGCATCTGCGCGCCGCTCTGCTGGCGGGGATCGTCGACGGCCTGACTCTGCCGGGCCGTCCGCTGGACGATGACGCCCTGCTGCGCACCGCGGCCGAACTCCTGGACCATCTCGGCGCACGGCTCGACGCGGTCACTCCGGATGATGTCATCGGCCGGGCACGACCGCGCGCGTACAGCAACCGTCAGACCGTCTGATCAGGCCGACGGCATGGAACATGGAGAGGCAACGATGGGTCCGCTTGCACGATATGTGGGCGACGAGCAGGAATTTCATCGCACCCTGTGGCGCCGCACACCCGCCGTACTGCACCCCCGCACACCCCTGACGGAGATGCTGACGGTCGCCGAGCTGGACAGGATCCTGGACGCAGGTCTCCTCACCACCCCGTACGCGACGCTCGTGCACGAGGAGGGTCCGGTACCGGAGGAGCGTTACTGTTCCCCCCGTGTCGTCCTGGGCGGGATCGACAACCGCTACGTGGATGCCGGGGCGGTGCGCCGACTGATCGGTGAGGAGGGAGCCACGCTCCTTCTGCGGTACGTCGACCAGTGGCACGCAGGCGTGCGGGAACTGGCGGATGGGCTCGCGGAGTGTTTTCGACGTCAGGTGGAGGCGTTCTTCTTCCTCACCCCACCGGGGACGCAGGGCCGGCCTGTGCACCGCGACGACGCCGACGTGCTGGCCGTGCAGATGCACGGCGCGAAGCGGTGGCGTGTGTATGCGGGACCGCCCGACGGGAACTGGCAGCCCGAGCGTGTGGACGGCGACCCGGGGGATCCGCTGCTCGACGTGGTTCTGCGGCAGGGCGAAGTCCTTTACGTGCCGCGGGGGTTCGCGCATGTGGCCGAAGCCGCCGGGGGGAGCGCGTCCGCTCACCTCTCGTTCACGGTCCGCGAGGCCGGCTCCGCTCACTTGTACGCCGTTCTTGAGGCACTCCTGTTGGACGGCGACGGACTGCCCGCCCGGCCCAACGACGACGCAGCTCTGACCGGGGCCGCGAACGACCTCATCGCGCATTTTCACCGCACGCTCGCCGGCCTCACGCCACAGGAGCTGGTACATCTGGCCCGGGGCACGATGCGCCGCGAACAGCACACCACCGAGGGTTCTCTGAGCGCACTGCTGGGCTGATCCGGTTGTGAGGGCGAGGTGAGTGGGGAGACGGAGGCGTTGGCCTGGGTCCTGGTGCGAGGCCGGTTCATCCGACGTGGACGCGGGGGCGGCGGGCCCGGTCGGGTTCGGCTTCGCGGAGGACCTCGCGGGTGACGGGGGCGACTTCGCCCTGGCCGAAGAGGAAGAAGCGCAGGAAGTTGGTGAAGGGGTTGCCTTCGGTCCACTCGAAATAGATGTGCGGGTTGTGGCCGGTGAGGTCGCGGACGTGCAGGAGCAGGGCGGCCAGGGCGTTGGGGACGGAGGAGCTTTCCAGGGTCAGGACGCGGTAGCGGCCGTGCAGGACTTCGCCGCGTACGTTCAGGCCCGCTTCGAACTCCGAGGGGTCGAGGACGGTGACCTCGACGAAGACGAAGTCCTCCTGGACCGGGACGTCGTTGTCGCGACGGATCTGTTCGATCTTGTTGCGGTACTCGGCGACGTCGCGGTTGTCGGGCTCATTGGCGATGAACCGGATCCTGCGGCTGGCGGCGTCCCGTACGAAGCGCTCCGCCACGCCGTCCATGGTCACGCTGGTCACCCGCAGCTCGAAGGCGCGCGCGAGCCGAGAAAGCAGGGAGACGAGGATGATCCCGGCGATGAAGCAGGCACCGATCTTCACGCCGTCGGGGCGCTCGATGACGTTCACCACGGTGGTGTAAAGGAAGATCGCCGAGATGACGGCGAAGGCGATGGTCCAGTTGTGCTGGCCGGCCTTGCGCGCGGCGATCGTGACGGCGATGGCGGCGGAGCTGATCAGGACGAGGACACCGGTGGCGTAGGCGCCGCCCTGCGCGTCGACGTCGGCATCGAAGATCCATGTAACCAGGAACGCCACCAGGATGAACACGATCACCATCGGGCGCACGGCGCGCGCCCAGTGCGGCGCCATGCCGTACCGGGGCAGGTAGCGGGGCATCAGGTTGAGCAGGCCGGCCATGGCGGAGGCGCCGGCGAACCACAGGATGGCGATCGTGGAGACGTCGTAGACCGTGCCGAAGATGTTTCCGAGGTACTCGTGCGCCAGATACGCGAGTGCCCGGCCATTCGCCCGGCCGCCCGACTCGAACTCCTTCTCCGGGATGAGCACGGTGGTGATGAAACTGGTGGCGATCAGGAACACGCTCATGATCACCGCAGCGGTGGTCAGCAGCTTCTTCGTGTCGCGGATTCGGCCGGTGGGCTTCTCCTCGGTGTCGCCGGGGTCGCCCGAGACATGAGGCATGACCGCGACTCCGGTCTCGAAGCCGGACAGGCCGAGGGCCAGCTTCGGGAAGACCAGCAGCGCGACGCCCACCATGGCGGCGACGTTGCCGTGCTCGGTGGTCAGGGCAGTCGTCCAGTCGGTGACCACGTGCGTGGCTGTGGTGACGTGCCACAGGCCCGACACCACGACGACAACGTTCAAGGCCAGGTAGATTCCGACCAGGACGACGGCGACGCCGATGGCCTCCAGGAAGCCCTTGAGGAACACCGCCCCGAGCAGCGCGACCAGCAACAGTGTGATGAGCATCTGCTTGTTGTGCAGCGCATCGTTCAGGTGCGGGTTCTCCACCAGGTGAGTTGAGGCGTCCGCCGCCGACAGTGTGATGGTGATCAGGAAGTCGGTGGCAGCGAAGCCGAGCAGTGTCAGGACGAAGAGCTTGCCCTTCCAGAACGAGAGCAGCCGCTCCAGCATCGCGATGGAGCCCTCGCCGTGCGGGCTCTCCTCGGCCACCCGTCGGTAGACCGGCAGTGCGCCCGCCAGTGTGACGATCACGAGCACGATGGTGGCCACGGGGGAGAGGAGCCCGGCCGCCAGGGCGGCGATGCCCGGCTGGTAGCCCAGCGTGGAGAAGTAGTCGACGCCGGTCAGACACATCACCCGCCACCACTGCTGCCCCTTGTCCGCGGGCTCGGGGCCGGCATGCGGCCCCTGCTGGTGTCCGGCGATGTCGGACAGGCCTTCCAGCATCCACGCGCGCAGGCGACCCGGGGGCTCGTGGGCGGGGGCGGCCATCGTTGTGCTCCTGACGTGCGGCGAAGCGAACGGTGCAGGCCATCGAGGAGACGGCTGCATCAGCGTACGCACGGAATGATCCGCAGCCGAGGGCTTCCCGTACCGGGCGGAAACGTGTCCGCGCCCACACACTGCGTTCGGTGCCGTCGAGTGGAACGGCTTCGACGGGCGCACCATGGAAGGGCGCGAACACGACATAGGGGGGTGACCTGGGCAGGAGCCCGCCGGTGGCACGTGGACGGTTGCGGATCTACCTCGGGGCCGCCCCCGGGGTCGGGAAGACGTACGCCATGCTCGCCGAGGGGCAGCGGCTGCGCGCACGGGGCGTGGATGTGATCGTCGGCTTCGTCGAGCCGCACGGGCGCCGGCCGACCGCGGCCATGGCCGACGGCCTGGAGACGACGGCCCGCCGTACGCTGAGCCACCGCGGCGCACTCTTCACCGAGATGGATCTCGACGCGGTGCTGGCCCGCCGTCCCCAGGTCGCACTGGTCGACGAGCTCGCCCACTCCAACGTTCCGGGGGCCTGCAACGCCAAGCGGTGGCAGGACGTGGAGGAACTCCTGGACGCCGGCATCGATGTCGTCACCACGCTCAATGTCCAGCACCTGGAATCCCTCAACGACGTGGTACGGCAGATCACGGGCGTCACGCAGCGGGAGACCCTGCCCGACGAGGTGGCTCGCCGGGCCGACCAGATCGAACTGGTCGACCTGCCACCGGAGGTGCTCCGCCGCCGCATGGTTCATGGCGACATCTACGCCCCGGACCGCATCGAGTCCGCCCTCACTCACTACTTCCGGGTCGGCAACCTCACCGCCCTGCGCGAAATCGCCTTGCTGTGGCTGGCCGACCGGGTGGAGGAAGGGCTGCAGCGCTACCGCGCGGAACACGGCATCGTCGCTCCCTGGGAGACCCGGGAGCGCATCCTGGTGTCCCTGAGCGGTGGGCCGGAGGGCGAGACGCTGATCCGCCGTGCCGCGCGGATCAGTGCTCGTACCCCTGGAACCGAGTTGCTGGCCCTCCACGTGGTTTTGGAGGACGGACTCGTCGACGTCGAACCGGCAGTACTGGACGCCCAGCGCACCCTTCTGGAGTCGCTCGGCGGCAGCTACCACCAGACCACGGGCGAGGATGTTGTCGATGCCCTGCTTCAGTTCGCCGAGGCGGAGAACGTCACCCAGATCGTGCTGGGCGCGAGTCGGCACGGTCGCCTCGCCTCCCTCCTGAGAGCAGGTGTAGGAGAGCGGACGATCAAGGGGTCCGGCCCCATCGACGTGCACATCGTCACCCACAGGGAAGCAGCAGGGTCTGCTGTGCTGAGGCTTCCGCATCCGAGCCGTGGCACGGGCCCACGACGGTACTGGACTGCGCTGGCCGGCGCCGTGGTGCTGCTGCCTGTACTGACGCTCCTGCTGACCGCGGTGCGCGGCCACCTCGACCTCTCCAGTGACCTGGTGATCTACCTGCTCGTCGTCGTCGTGGTCGCCTTGGTCGGAGGGCTCTACCCCGCGCTGCTCGCCGCCATTGCCGCAGCGCTGCTCGCCGACTACTACTTCGTCGCACCAGTGCACTCGCTGGCCATCGAGCGCCCTGACGCGATTACCGCGCTCGTGGTGTTCATCGCCACGGCCGCTCTCGTCGGTACGGCGGCGGGAACGGCTGCCCAGCGCACGCACCAGGCCGTACGCGCGACATCCGAGGCGAGGGCGCTGAGCCGCCTGGCCGCCGCCATGATGCGTGGCCAGGATCTGACGGCACTGGTGGAGCAGATCCGGGAGAACTTCGGTATCGGTGCGATCAGCCTGCTCGAAAGGGATCCGGAAGCATCTCCCGTGCCCCGTTGGTATGTGGTCGCCAGCGCCGGGGAGCGGCCGCCGGAAAAACCCTATGAGGCGGATGTGGAAAGCCCCGTCGACGACAACCTCACGCTGGCCGTGCGCGGCTCAGGACTGAGTACGGAGGACCGACGCGTCCTCGCCGCATGCGCCGCTGAACTGGGGCTGGCACATGCCCGAGGACGGATCGCCGGGTGTCCCGATGGCACGGACGTCTTCGCCGACGCCGAACGTACCCGGGCGTCCCTGCTTCTCGCGGCAGGACGCGATCTGCGTGCTCCGCTGCACACCGCCGAAGAAGCGCTCGTGCGCCTGGGGAGTCGACACTCCGGCGAGACCGTCCCGGACGAGACGCAGTTGTTGGACGTTGCCCGCGCGGCGGTGCACCGTGCGGCGCAGTTGGTCACTGATCTCGACGATGTGAGTCGTCTGCACGCCGGGGCACTCGATCTCTACCTCCGCCCGGTCGACCTCAACGAGATGCTGGGCGCCGCCTTGGACGACCTCGGGCCCGGCGGCCACTCGATCATTCTGCGCCTGCCGGAACAGCTGCCCGACGTGATCGCCGACGCCGCTCTCCTCACCCGTGCTCTGACCGCACTGGGGGCCGATGCATTGCGTCACAGCCCGTCGGACCGGCCCCCTGTCTTCACCGCCGAGGTCCATGTCGGACGAGTGAGGATTCGAGTGGAGGACGGCACGCGCGACCGGGGCCCGGAAGCGAGCCCCGAGGCCTTTCGGGCCCCGGGTTCCAGGGCCGACAGTCTGGCTGTACGGCTGTCGCGCGACTTGGCCGAGGCCATGGACGGGACCCTGGAGACGGCCGTCGAGAGCCCCGGATTCTCGGTGACGCTCACTCTTCCGACTTCCGCGCCCGGCCGCACCGCGACATCCGGCCGCAACGAGTGAATCCACGCCTTGCACCGTCATCCCATCAGCGCACAGGGCTGCAGAGCAATTCAGACATCAACTGATATAGCGTCAGAGATGGGTCGCCCTCTTTTCCGGATCGACTCCATATGCCGGCCGGGAGGGCCCGAAAGTCCCGTCCCTCATGACTCTGCGGGGTGCTTCGCGCATGTCGGACATCGCGCACATCGGCCTCACGGCAGTGGTGTTCGCCCTCATCGGTCTGGCCGCCAAGGGGGTCGGACGCCTGTGAGCGTGGAAAACATCGTCGGCCTGGCCGTTGCCGCGTGCCTCGTGATCTACCTGGTCATCTGCCTGATCTTCCCCGAGAAGTTCTAGGAGAAATCCCGGATGAACGACACCCTCGCGGGCTGGCTCCAGGTACTTGCCCTGGTGGTCGCGCTAGGTCTCTCGTTTCGCCCGCTGGGCGGCTACATGGCCCGTGTCCTGACCGCTGATCACCATTGGCGGGTTGAGCGCTTGATCTACCGGGCAGGCGGAGTGAATGGCGACGCCGACCAGAAGTGGCCGGTCTACCTGCGGAGCATCCTTGCCTTCTCCGCCGTATCGGTGCTGTTCCTGTACGCGTTTCTGCGCCTGCAGAACCATCTCCTGCTGTCCCTGGGAATGAAGCCGGTTTCCACGGATCAATCTTTCAACACTGCGGCATCCTTCGTCACCAATACCAACTGGCAGTCGTATTCCGGTGAGTCGACGATGGGGCACCTGGTCCAGATGGCGGGCCTCACGGTACAGAACTTCGTCTCCGCCGCCGTGGGTATCGCCGTCGTCGCCGCACTGATCCGGGGCTTCAACCGGAAGAAGACCGATCGCGTCGGGAATTTCTGGGTGGACCTGACACGCGTTGTGCTTCGCCTTCTGCTGCCGCTGGCCTTCGTCTTCGCGATCGTTCTGGTGGCTGCCGGTGCCGTTCAGAACTTCCACGGAATCCACGACATCACCACCATCGCGGGCGGGCACCAGGGCCTGACCGGAGGCCCCGTCGCCTCCCAGGAGTCCATCAAGGAACTGGGCACCAACGGTGGTGGTTTCTACAACGCGAACTCCGCGCACCCCTTCGAGAACCCCAACGCCTTCACCAACCTGATCGAGATCTATCTCATGCTGGTCATCGCGTTCTCGCTCCCGCGGACCTTCGGGACGATGGTCGGTGACAACCGTCAGGGATACGCCGTCGTCGCCGTGATGGCCTTGACCTGGGGCGCGTCGGTCGCGGTCGTCACAGCCAACGAGTTGCACAGCGTCAGCAGCACCGCCGGTCACGCGGCCGGCGGAATGATGGAGGGCAAGGAGACGCGGTTCGGGATCTGGGCCTCGGCCCTGTTCGCCGTGTCGACCACCCTCACGTCGTGCGGAGCGGTCAACTCCTCCCACGACTCGTACACGCCGGGCGGCGGCGCAATGACGATCTTCAACATGATGCTGGGGGAGATCGCGCCCGGCGGCGCCGGATCCGGGCTCTACGGGATCCTGGTCCTGGCGATCGTCGCGGTCTTCGTCGCCGGACTGATGGTCGGCCGGACCCCCGAGTACCTGGGCAAGAAGCTCCGCGGCCGGGAGATGAAGTTCGCCTCGCTCTACATCCTGACCACGCCCGTGGTCGCACTGGTGGGCGCGGGGCTGGCGATGGCGCTCCCGGGAGAGAGGGCGGCCATGCTCAATTCCGGTCCGCACGGCTTCTCCGAGGTCCTGTACGCCTTCGCGTCGGCCGCGAACAACAACGGCTCGGCGTTCGCAGGGCTGAGCGCGAACACTGTCTGGTACAACACCACGCTGGGTGTGGTCATGCTCGTCGGCCGGTTCCTGCCGATGGTGTTCGTCCTGGCGCTCGCCGGCTCGCTCGCGGAGCAACAACCCGTTCCGGTCACCGCGGGCACCCTGCCCACTCACCGGCCGCAGTTCGTCGGGCTGCTGACCGCAGTGATCCTCATCGTTGTCGGTCTGACCTACTTTCCCGCGCTCGCGCTCGGACCCCTTGCGGAGGGCCTGCACTGATGACCACGACCGCCACTCCCGCTCCCACCCCGCCGGGGGCCGGGCGTCAACAGCACCGGGTCTCGGGCGGACTGCTCGATCCCAGGCAGCTTCTGACGTCCTTCCCCGACGCCCTGCGCAAGCTGGATCCGCGAGTGATGGTCCACAACCCCGTCATGTTCGTGGTGGAGGTCGGGGCGGCGCTGACCACGCTGTCCGCCATCAGGACACCCAGTGTCTTCGCCTGGGTGATCACGGGGTGGCTCTGGCTGACATCCGCCTTCGCCAACCTTGCCGAAGCAGTGGCCGAGGGGCGCGGAAAGGCCCAGGCGGAGACGCTCCGCCGGGCCAGGACGACGACGATGGCCCGTCGTCTCACCGGCTGGCAGCCGGGTGCGACCGACGCCACGGAGCACGAGGTTCCGGGCGTCGCTCTCCAGCTGGGCGATCACGTCGTCGTCGAGGCCGGGCAGGTCATCCCCGGCGACGGAGATGTGGTCGAAGGCATCGCGAGCGTCGACGAATCAGCCATCACGGGCGAGTCGGCGCCGGTGATCCGTGAGTCCGGCGGCGACCGGTCGGCCGTCACGGGCGGTACCAAAGTGCTCTCGGACCGGATCGTCGTGAAGATCACTTCCAAGCCGGGGGAGACCTTCATCGACCGGATGATCGCACTCGTGGAGGGGGCCGCCCGGCAGAAGACGCCGAACGAGATCGCGCTCAACATCCTGCTGGCATCCCTCACGATCATCTTCCTGATCGCGGTGGCGACCCTGCAGCCCTTCGCCGTCTTCGCCGGGGCGGAGCAGACCATCGTCGTCCTTGTCTCCCTCGTGGTGGCCCTAATCCCCACAACGATCGGGGCGCTGCTCTCGGCGATCGGGATCGCGGGCATGGACCGGCTCGTGCAGCGCAACGTGCTGGCGATGTCCGGGCGTGCGGTGGAGGCCGCGGGCGATGTCAACACCTTCTGCTCGACAAGACCGGCACCATCACCCTCGGCAACCGCCAGGCCGCCGAGTTCCTGCCGGTGAACGGGGTGAGCACCGAGGAACTCGCGGACGCCTCCCAGCTGTCGTCGATCGCCGACGAGACACCCGAGGGCCGCTCGATCGTCGTCCTCGCCAAGCGGCAGTACGCGCTGCGCGGCCGCAGTGAAGGAGAACTGGCCCAGGCACGGTTCGTACCCTTCACCGCGCAGAGCAGGATGAGCGGTGTCGACCTCAACGACCCCCAGGAGAACCTGTCTTTGCGCAAGGGAGCGGCGACGGCGGTGATGCGCTGGGTTCGTGACAACGGCGGCCACCCCATGGCAGAGGTCGGCGGCATCGTCGACGGCATCTCCGCGAGCGGTGGCACCCCGCTGGTCGTCGGAGAGGTGACCCGGCAGGGCGACGCGCCCGGCGCCCGCATCCTC
>NZ_ML123051.1:347904-372644 GCF_003846175.1 Streptomyces sp. ADI95-17
CCCGACCAAGCTGATCGAGATCGTCGAGATCGGCAAGCAGCTCCTCATCACCCGTGGAGCCCTGACCACGTTCTCGATCGCCAACGACGTCGCGAAGTACTTCGCGATCATCCCGGCAATGTTCGCGATGGTCTACCCGGGCCTGGACAACCTCAACATCATGCGACTGCACAGCCCGACCTCGGCGATCGCCTCCGCGATCGTCTTCAACGCACTGATCATCATCGCCCTGATCCCGCTGGCGCTGCGCGGCGTGCGCTACCGGCCGTCCTCCGCGGCGACACTGCTCAGCCGCAACATCTGGATGTACGGCCTCGGCGGACTGGTACTGCCGTTCGTGGGCATCAAGCTGCTCGATCTCTTCATTCAGTTCATTCCCGGCCTGCGCTGACAGACGGCCCGACGAGAGAAGAAGGCGATCCCGGGGTGCGCACTCACTTTCCCCCAGTACTCCAGCACCATCTGACCGCCCTGCGGATACTGCTGGCCTTCACCATGATCACCGGCATCGCCTATCCCCTGCTCGTCACCGGCATCTCCCAGGCAGGTCTCACCCACCAGGCCAACGGCTCCCTGCTGACGACGAACGGCACGCCGGTGGCCTCCAGCCTCATCGGCCAGAACTTCTCCCTGCCGAAGAAGAATCCCCAGGACGAGAAGGAGACACCGCGCCCCGACCCCAAGTGGTTCCAGCCCCGACCGTCCGCCGGCGGCTACGACCCCACCAGCTCCGGTGCCTCCAATCTGGGCCCGAACAACACCGACCTGATCAAGACCGTCCAGGACCGCCGCGCCGCCGTCGCAGCCTTCGACGGGGTCCAGCCCGCTTCCGTCCCCGCGGACGCCATCACCGCCGGCGGCTCGGGACTCGACCCGGCGATCTCCCCGGCGTACGCCTACGAACAGGTGGATCGCGTCGCGAAGGCCCGCCACCTCGCCCCCACCGAGGTCAGGGCACTGGTCACCCGACACGTCCAGGGACGTGTTCTCGGATTCCTGGGTCAGGAACGCGTCAACGTAGTCGAACTCAACCACGATCTCGCCAGGCTGACGTGACCAGAATGTGGGAGTGCCCGATGTGAGGGCGGCCGAGGCGAGGACATACACCGGCGAGGGGCATGACGTGGACATGGGAGCCGTGGCCGTGCTTGCGGGGATCACCGCCTTCGGCGGCATGCTCGCCGTCCTCGCGGGGGCCTACGGCCTGCACCAGGCACGGCGAGTGAGAGAAACCGGCGTGCGTGTCCAGGCGCTGGTCAAGTGAAGAAAACGAACCACACCGCTGCGGACAGGGCTGTGAGCGCACCGGCCAGGCGATGTCCCAGGGCGGCCACGGCAACCACGGTGACGACGAGTACCAGGACGGTGTTGGTGCCGGACATGTCGGCCCGGAAGGGCACCAGCACCGCGCACGCGGCCGGCGGCAGCGCGAGGGCGGCACCGACCGCCACCTGGCCCCTGGTGAGGTACGGGAGCATGAGCCCCACCTCCACCTCAGGTGTAACTGGGACGAACGCTCCCGTGTCCGATTCCATCCATCTTTGATGGGGCCTTGATGACTCGGGCGCTGGTGGGCACCCCGATCGGACTGGACCAGGGGGCGTAGGAGCGGCCGTCGACAATCGTGCGTCAAGGGGCGAACGCGCGGGATCAAGGGGTCGCTAAATGGGGAGGTCCGGGCCGGCAGGAGCGGGGATAGCGTCGTTGCATGCCCCGGGTTGCCAGTGATCCGGGGGCGGTGTATTGGCGTGCGGGATGTGCCGAAGGGACGTGCTGCCCGGGTCATAGGCCGCTCGACGCTGAATCCGCCGCGGGGCGGCCCGGTCAGGGCCGCCCCGCACACGAATCAGGTGGTGCCTCTCATGATCCAGCTCCAGCCGAACAGCCTCTCCGCGCTCGCCGGGTGGTTTCCTGCCAGGACGGCGGGCCCCGCCACCCTGGTCGAACACGTTCTCGGCACCGGGATCGGCCGCTGGTGGGCGGACAGCGCACTCCAGCCACAGGTCGTTGCCGTGAGCTGTGCGAACCATGTACTCCTGCGCGGCGATCCGCACGCCCTTGCCCCGGGTTCTCTGGCCCCCTTCACCAGCAGTCTCGTGGAGGCGCCGTCCCGCTTTCTGCCGGTCCTGAGCGCCTCCTTCGACAGGATCGTGCCGGGAAAGCGGATGGTGTACGTCCACTGCGCGCCCGCATCCCCACCGGCGCCGCGGTCATGGCATGGCGTGACGGTGCGCCCGCTCGTGCGCGAGGACGCGCGGGCACTCGCCGCGCTCGGGCCGGCAGAGGCATGGATCCACGCAAGTTGGGACGGCCCAGCGGGGCTCTCTGCTTCCGGGTACGGCTGGGCCGCCTTCCACAAGGGCAGGATCCTCGCCGTGGCCTGCACATACTTCCGCGGCAGCGTGTACGAGGACATCGCATGCGCCACCGTCCCCGACCGCCGATGTGAGTACCTCGCCCACGCCTGCGTCACCGGTCTGTGCGAGGACATCGCCGCCCGCGGCCGCACCGCGAGCCTGTCCTGCTCACGCGGCGACCGCCGCACCCGCCTCCTGGCCTGGACCGCCGGGTTCCGGCTGCAACGCGAGTACGCCCACTGCGCGACCGGGACGCCCACCGCGTCGCGTCCCCCGAACCCCGGATACTCGCCGCACGCCGAGGACAGGATCTGATCGGCATCTACGAGTCCGGGGGCGGGCAGAGCCGGCTCTTCGGACTTCCACGTGTCAGCGCCACCGGACAGGACAGCGGGTGCAGGGGGCGTGAACGCACGCAAGCGGTGCACAGAACCCGACCATGCCCACGACACGCCACCGGACGTCAACAAGCCAACAGAAATCCGCGGGCTGCTCGCGATGGCGGGCAATCCGCAGGATGGTTGCACTGTGACCAGCGATTGGTTCCCTGACCACGGGACGCGCCGGAACGTCCTCGCACTCGGTACGGCCGGTCTGACCATCATCGCCATGATGATCGAGCTCGTCTACCGGCCCTAGACACGCATCCTCCCACCACTCATGAGCTTGACTCCGTTGTCGCTCCGCGATCCCCGACGGAGCCGAGCCCATGCGAGACGGCTACCGCAGGTCGAGGTCTGTGGGCAGCTCGGCCGAGCCGTCCAGGAGCCGGAACCGCAGGCGGCAGATGACCGCGTCCGTTTCGTGCCGGACAGCGTGGGCGACGACCGCACCACGCTGGTTCTGCAGCAGCCGCTGCCACAGATGGGCCGGTTCGACTTCGGGGATGAGCACGGTGATCCGCATGCCCGGATCGTCGGACGCCATCTTCCGTACATACGCGGCGACCGGGCGGCCGACCGTGCGGCGGTCGGAGGGGATCCGGACCAGGGGGACACTCGGATTCCACAGTGCCCAGTCCCGCTCCAGTGCCTCGGTCTGCTCGCGGTCCTCGGGGTCCGGGTGGCAGACCGTCACCGCGTGGACCTCGTCGCCGAGGGATACCGCCGCGGTGAGGGCCTCGCTGGTGAGCCGGGTGAGGGACGAGACCGGAACCACGATCAGCGAGCGGTCGCGGTGCGGGGGCTCCGGAACGCGGCCGACGCCCAGGCGTTCACCGATCCTGGTGTACGCGCGGTGGACGGACTCGAAGCCGGCGACCAGCAGGGGCAGGGTGACGACGATCAGCCAGGCGCCGTCGTGGAACTTGGTGGCCGTGACGACCACCGCGCTGACGCCTGTCAGGAGCGCGCCCAGACCGTTCAGCAGAGCCTTGGCCGCCCACCTGCTGCCGCGGACTGCGCGCCAGTGGATGACCATGACGGTCTGGGCGATGGTGAAGCCGACGAACACACCGATCGCGAACAGCGGGACGAGGGTGTTGGTGTCGCCCCCGGAGAAGACCAGGAGCGCGGCGGATACGGCCGCGAGCGTGAGGACCCCGTGCCGGTGGACCTGCCGGTCGGCCTTGAGCCCGAAGACATGCGGCAGGTAGTTGTTGCGGGCCAGCAGCTTGAGCAGCACCGGCAGACCGCCGAACGACGTGTTCGCGGACAGGGCCAGTAGCACCATCGTGGCGAACTGCACGACGTGGAAGGCGAGATTGTGCCCGAAGGACGCGTCGGCGAGCTGCGCCAGTACGGTCACGCCTCCGACCGGCTGCAACCCGAACCGGGAGATCAGCACGGACAGGCCGATCAGCATCACGCCGAGCAGTGTGCCGAGGGCCACCTCGGCACGCTGTGCGCGGCGGGCGGCCGGGGCACGGAACGACGGCACGGCGTTGGCGATGGCCTCGACACCGGTGAGTGCGAGCTGCAGCGCCTGGGAACGAGGGCGGGCACCGGGGATCCAGGGCTTGTGCTCACAGCCTCGGCTCCCGCCCACTGATGTGACTCGATCACTGCTTGACGAGATCCTGGAGTGTGATGTCGAGGACCTGGAGCACACCAGTGAGGACGGGGCTCATATCGCGCTCAGAACCTCTCCGGGTACAGAAGGGCGAGGACGAGATAGCCCAGCAGGGCGACGGCCACTACCAGGCCGACGATGTTCTCGGCAGTCACAGCCTCGCCACCCCCTTTGCGATGAGAGCCACCAGCGCGAACACCGCGATCGTGGCGACGACGAAGGCCACATCGGCCATCGTGTGCTCCTGGTTGAGATATATGGACACTCGGACCCCATGAGCAAAGACCCATGCCGCGTGTCTGTGCCTATTGTTGACAGGTCCCATACGGCCATTGGCGCGTCTTTGTTGAGACCCTTACGCCACTACACCCACCTGGGGAAACGCAGCCCGTCCGGAGTGTCCGACCTCCGCCACAGGCACATCCCGGCCATTCCCCCGCCACGTCACTGGCGAGGGTCTGACGTTGTCCTCACACTCGTCCGCCCGGGTTGTCAGAAGGGTGTCAATACTCATCTCCGCTGCAGGGAGGGCGCCCGACGGTCGCCTAGATTCCGTATGCCGCTCAAGGTGGCGAAGGCCGACGACATCGCCGAGTGCCGGGATCCTTCCCTCCTCGCTCTCGGCGTCGCCGGCGGTGGAACGCGGCGGCGTCTCCCCGCACTGCGTTCGCGTACGTCCCTGCCGGTGCCGGAATCCCGCACCGGCAGGGACTCATGGTTCCCCCGTCGACCGGTCAGGTCTCCTCAGAAGGTCATCCTCGATGCATCCCGCCGCACCTCACCAGAGCCCGCCCTCGTCAGTGGTTCTTCCCTCTCCGAAGGCGCGCGCATCCGGCAGGGTTGTCAGGCCGGGCGGCCCTTTCGACCCCGTGCAGCTCCTGAAGTCGTTCCCCGAAGCCCTGCGCAAGCTGCATCCGCGGACCCTGGTGAGGAGCCCCATGCTCTTCGTCGTAGCCATCGGCTCGGTGCTGACCACGCTCTCCGCGCTCGTCCACCCTTCTGTCTTCACCTGGATGGTCAGCTGCTGGCTCTGGCTGACTGTGATCTTCGCCAATCTCGCCGAGGCCGTCGCCGAGGGGCGAGGCAGGGCGCAGGCCGAGTCCTTGCGTAGGGCGCGTACCGACACCGTCGCACTGCGGCTGCGGGGATGGCACTTCGGCATGGATCTGCGGTACGCGGAGACCGAGACGGTACCCGCGACCGAACTTCGGCTCTTCGACTTCGTTGTGGTCACAGCCGGGGATGTGATCCCGGCGGACGGCGATGTCGTCGACGGCGTCGCGGCGGTCGACGAGTCGGCCGTGACCGGTGAGTCCGCACCGGTCATCCGGGAGTCCGGTGGGGATCGCAGCGGTGTCACCGGGGGGACGGCGGTGCTCTCCGACCGCATCGTCGTCCGGGTCACCTCACGCCCCGGCCACTCGTTCCTGGACCGGATGATCGCTCTGGTGGAAGGGGCCGCCCGGCAGAAGACGCCGAACGAGATCGCGCTCAACATCCTGCTGGCCGCACTGACTCTGGTCTTTGTGCTGGTCGTGGTCGCGGTGCAGCCGATGGCTTCGTACGCGAACGCCGCCCAGTCCACGACGGTCCTGGTCGCGCTGCTGGTCACCCTCATCCCGACCACCATCGGAGCCCTGCTCTCCGCGATCGGGATCGCGGGGATGGACCGGCTCGTCCAACGCAATGTGCTCGCGATGTCGGGCCGGGCCGTCGAGGCGGCGGGTGACGTCAACACGCTGCTCCTCGACAAGACCGGCACGATCACCCTGGGCAACCGGGAAGCCGTCAGCTTCGTACCGATGCCCGGCGTCGAGGAGATCCATCTCGCCGACGCCTCCCGGCTCGCCTCGCTGGCCGACGAGACACCTGAGGGCCGCTCCGTGGTGGTCCTCGCGAAGGAGCGCTACGCATTGCGCGAACCCACCGAGACGGAGCTGAGCCGGGCCAGGTTCATCGCCTTCAGCGCCCGGACCAGGATGAGCGGTATCGACCTGCGCTGGGACAACGGCGCCGCGTCCCACATCCGTAAAGGCGCCGCGGCGCAGGTGATCGGCTGGGTGCGCTCCTACGGCGGCCATGTCCCTGGAGAGGCGCTGCGGTACACCGAGTCCATCGCCGCCGGCGGAGGGACTCCGCTCGTGGTCGCGGTGCACGACTGGAACGGGCCGCGGATCCTCGGTGTCATCCATCTCAAGGATGTCGTCAAGGACGGCATCGCCGAGCGCTTCGCGCAGCTGCGCCGCATGGGCATCCGTACAGTCATGATCACGGGTGACAACCCACTGACAGCCCGGGCCATCGCCAGGGAGGCCGGTGTCGACGACTTCCTCGCCGAGGCCACCCCCGAGGACAAGCTCGCGCTCATCAAGCGGGAGCAGGAGGGCGGGAAGCTCGTCGCGATGACAGGGGACGGCACGAATGACGCTCCGGCCCTCGCGCAGGCGGATGTCGGCGTCGCGATGAACACCGGGACCTCGGCCGCGAAGGAGGCCGGGAACATGGTGGACCTGGACTCCAACCCGACCAAGCTGATCGAGATCGTCGAGATCGGGAAGCAGCTCCTGATCACCCGGGGTGCGTTGACCACCTTCTCCATCACGAACGATGTCGCGAAGTACTCCGCGATCGTCCCCGCGATGTTCGCGAGCGCCTATCCCGGTCTCGACGCGCTGAACATCATGGGCCTGCACAGCCCGACCTCCGCCGTCACCTCGGCGATCATCTTCAACGCGCTGATCATCGTGGCGCTCATACCGCTCGCGCTGCGCGGCGTGCGACACACCCCGGCCTCGGCCCACGACCCGCTGCGCCGCAACCTCGCGCTCTACGGTCTGGGCGGGCTGGTTCTTCCCTTCGTCGGCATCAAACTGATCGACCTGGCGATCTCCATGGTGCCGGGGATCGGCTGACCCGCCCGCCTCGCCCCCGAAAGTGTCAGGTGCGGCCCGGAGCCGGCATCGCCCCTCGCATGAGGATGTCCAGTCCGCTCCGGGTCGTCGCCAGCACCACCCGGTCGCCGGCACGCAGAACGCGGCCGTGCGAGGGGCGCCAGTCGAAGTCGGGGCGGTTCGGCAGATGCAGGCCGCCGAGGGTGTCCGAGGACGAGAAGCGGACCGCTGCCGAACCGGCGGCTCCCACGGCCAGGACCCGCCACTCGTTCCGGGCGAAGGCCTGGTGGATGGAGAAGCCCTCCAGTGCCGGGTGACCGGCCACATCGACCGCGGTGAAGAGCAGCACTCCGCGTTCGACCGGCATCACGCCCAGGACGTGGCGGCCCATCATCGCGGCTGCGAAGGCGGGTGAGGCAAGCGCTGAGACGCTGCGGCTACGGGTGAGCGCATCCGGGTAGGAAGCGCGCAGCGTGAGTGAGACCGTGGCAGCGAAGTCGTCGTACAGACGCATCACCGCTCGTACACCGGGGTTGACCTCCCGTGCGGCCATCACGATGTCCAGATTGGCGCTGTCGTCGCTGGTCAGGACGAGCATGGAGGCGCTCTGCCTGATCCGGGCCAGGCCAAGGACGCGGGGATCAGTGGCGTCCTCCAGGATCAGTGGCACGCCGAGTTCCCGGGCCACGGCGACGCCGCGGGCGCCCGGGTCGCGTTCGACGACGACGATCCGGTGCTGGGTGGAGCGCAGTCGGACAAGGACGCGAGTGCCGACCTTGCCGAGGCCGACGAGCACGATGTGGTCGCTGAAGTCGTCGGTGGGCGGGTGACTGATCGAGGCGGTACGGAAGGCGCCGGTGGCGTTGAGCGTGGCGGCAACGACAAGGGGCAGTATCGCGAGGCCGGTGAAGCCCGCGATCAGTTGAAGGACCTTGCGCGCCCGGGATTCGTCGGTGGCCGGATCGCCCATGGTGAAGATGTCCAGCAGGGGCAGGTACACCGCCTTCCACAGCGGTATGTCGTCGACCGTGCAGTAGGTGGCGAGCGACAGGAGCGCAACCACCGCTGCCAGCACACCGAAGACAGACATCATTTCGCGGGAGACGAACACCTTCCACGGCAGATGCGTGAACCGGTCGCGCAACCATCCGCCGACCGTACGCGAGTCTGCGGGGGTCTCCAGGACATGGTCGTGGGTGACTTCCGCCAACATCAGCCGGCCATGCGTGAACTGGCTGTGGTAGGAGGTGACGGCCCCGCTCGCGGTTGTACATCCGGATGACCAGCCGGATGGATGGATTGAGGCTGCGGGCAAGCAGGGCCGCCATCATGTTGGTCTGGTCGTCGCCGTAGGCGAGAGCGAGGGCGGCAGCCCGTTCTACCCCGGCCGCTCGCAGTGTCTGTTCGTCGGGACGTGCCGCGATCAGCAGTTCGACGGGGGAGCGCGGGTTCCGGTGGAGTGTGTCGATCTCGCTACCGTGCTCGTCGTGGCGGGACGGCAGGACGACGGTGACGGTCTCACCGCAGACGGCGTCGAGCTCGACCGGCGGGCCAGCCCGTCGTCACCACAGATCACCATGTGCTGTGAGCGTGGCGCAACTTGCGTCGTAGATGGGGAAGTCGAGGTCACACCCGTCAGCCTGCCGTTCCGGAGAGGGCTGACTCCCGTTCGTACGGAAGTTCGGCATCAAAGTTCCGTATGGGGAGGGCGGCTGAAGGGCTGGACCGGCACCTGGACCACCTGCAACCGCTGCCCACCCTGCAACGGAACCAGACACAGAACCCAAGGAAGCGCTGCACGGGCCTGTCCGGCGAATCTTGGCCGAGAGTCGACAGGAGGCAGCCAGAAACTCCACCGGCACGCGGCGGACCGTGGCCGGCATCCGGGCCTGTCCGGCGGCGCCTCAGGGTCGCGGCTGCAGCGGTTGCTCGGGCTTCTCAGCCCTGATGCCCATCGGCCGATGCCTTCAGTAGCCGGTCCAGCTCGTTCCCGGCCTCGTCGTACCCGGCGTCGGAGATTCGTTGCAGCTCCCGCAGGTCGCCGGTCGAGGCCGTGCGTCGAGTGAGCAGGAACCCGGCATGCATGGATCCCTCGTCCAACAGCTCGCTCAACTCTGTGAGATCGCCGGCCGCGTCGGCGAGGTCGGCCAGCCGGTCCAAAGCGGTCTCGTTGCCCTCATCAGCCAGCTCGCGCAAGGTCTCCCGATCGATATTCATGTTCGTCATGACGCCATACTGCAACCCTGCCCTTGGGGAAGGGTCAAGTGGGACGATGGCCGGGTGATCACCATCGGACAGCTGGCCGGGTACGTCGGAGTGTCGATCAAGACCATTCGCGTCTATCACGACAAGGGGCTGCTTCAAGAGCCCGACCGCGATGCCTCCGGCTACCGGCGATACGGCGCCAACGACGCCATCGACCTGATCAAGATCAGGACGCTCGCCGAAGCCGGCGTCCCCCTGGCCCGTATCCGGGATCTGAGATCAGCGACCAACGAGGAGTTCCGGCAGGCGCTGCGTGAGATCGAAGACGAGCTCACCGACCGCATCCGTGGTCTGCGGGCAACGCAGGGGCGCCTGCGCCAGCTTGCCGCCGGGTGTCTGGCACCGCTGCCGACCGAGGTCGGTGCCCATCTGGAGCACCTGGCCCGCTGGGGATTCACCCCTCGTTGGGCGGACCTGCAACGCGACCTGTGGATCCTCGTGTTCGCCACTCACCCGGACCACGCGATCACTCTGTTTCACGACCAGGCCGAAACTCTGGCCGATCCGGCGCTGCGACAGCTCTTCCTCGACTACGACCACGCACACGACCTCGACGCCGACGATCCCCGCATCGACGACCTCGCCCGCCGGATCGCCGAGGCGACCCGGGAACGCTACGGACTCGACGAACCGCCCGAACTGGATGCAGCCTCCGATATCCCAGCCCTCATCCAGCGCACGGTCAACGCGTCGTCCCCGGCGTGGCAGCGCCTCGACACACTCATTCGCGCACAACGGGACGCGTGACTCGACGTGCACAGACGCACGGTCCCGGCTGCGCGCGGAAATCAGTCAACGTGCGCCGCGAACTACAGGGCAAATGTTGACTGATGGGGCACCAGCCTTCAGGACATGGGACATGGAGCTTGCGGTATGGCGCGAAGGCGGAAGGTTTTGGTGAGGAAAGGCGTCCGCACCCGCGACCACCGTGTGGATGCGGTCGCTGATGCGAGTCCTTCCGACGGCACCGAGCTCTGACGGGCAGGACGCCAGGTCGAGGAGCATCGTGTCGACCTGGCGCCCGCGGCGAGGCGCGACACTGAGCACGCGCTTCACGAGACCTTCCGTGCAACGGCGGGAAGCGACAACGTCATGGTCAGGCCTCCGCCGGGAGTGTCCTCCGGCGCAAGGTTGCCGCCCATCGCCTCGGCCAAGCCCCGGGCGAGTGCGAGGCCGAGCCCGACCCCGGTCGTATTGTCGGTGTCACCCAGCCTCTGGAACGGTACGAAGGCTCGCTCACGGTTCGTGGCCGGCAGACCGGGGCCGCGGTCGATGATGCGGAACTCGACCCGGTCGGCGAGCGCGCTCGCGGTGATCACGACCGGTTGGCCCGGCGGGGTGTAGCGGACGGCGTTCCCGACGAGATTGGCGATGATGCGTTCCAGCAGGGGCGGATCCGCCAGAACGGCGGGCACGCCCTCGGAGATCCGGACCTCCAGGGTGCTCGGGTCGCAGGGCAACGAGTCCAGGGCTGCCGGAAGTACTTCGTCGAGGGCGGTGGCCCTCAGATTCAGGGGGAGGGCCCCGGCCTGGAGCCGGCTCATGTCGAGAAGGTTGTCCACCAGCCGGTTCAGCCGGGCCATGGACTCCTCGGCCGTCGCCAGCAGCTCACCCCGGTCCTCCTCACTGAACTCGACCTCGGCGCTGCGCAGGGAGCTGATGGCGGCCCAGCCGGCGGCCAGTGGGGTGCGCAGGTCGTGGCTGACCGCGGCGAGCAGTGCCGTACGCATCCGGTCGGCAGCCCTCACGGGCTCCACCTCGGCGGCGGCCTCGGCGAGGCGTGCGCGTTCGAGGGCAGCGGCGACATGAGCGGTGAACGCCGTCAGAACGCGCAGCTCGGACGCCGGCAGAGTGCGGCCCCGCAGCACCAGGTGGGCGTCAGGACCGACCGGTACGTGGATGGCGTCGTCGTCCGACGCCGGCTGCGTGAGCAGTTCGGCCGAAGTCATCGAGAAGGTCTCTCGCGTACGTTCGAGCAGCGCCGGGATCGCCTGGTCCCCGCGGACGATTGACCCGGCCAGCGAGGACAGTGTCTCTGCCTCGGCAGTGGCACTGGCGGCGCGGCGCGACAGCCGCAGCGACCGGTCGACAATCGCGGCCACAGTGGCTGCGACGATCGCGAATACCAACAGCGCCAGGATGTTGTTGGGCTCGGCGATGGTGAACTCTCTGATCGGCGGTATGAACCAGTAGTTGAGCAGCAGGGACGCCGTCACCGATGCGACGAGCGCGGACACCACTCCGCCGACGCAGGCCACCCCGACCACCACCACGAGGAACAGCAGGGCCTCGCTCGTCAGGTTGAGGCTGTCCCGGGTGTTGTCCAGCAGGAACGTGAGAGCTATCGGAAGGAACAGGCCCGACACAGGCCCCGCGATGAGCCGCGCGGTTGGCAGGGTGCGCCGCCGCGACGGCAGGAGCCGGCCTCCGCCGGCACGCTCGTGGGTGACCATGTGCACGTCGATGTCCTGCGACAGTTCGACGATCGTCTCGCCGATGCCCCGGCCTGGGAGGAGCCGCTCCAGACGCCTCCGCCTGCTGGTGCCCAGTACCAGCTGCGTGGCGTTCTCGGCGTGTGCGAACTCGGTGAGCGCGGTGGCCACATCGTCGCCCACGACGGAGTGGTAGCTGCCACTGAGGCTCTCGACGAGCGCCCGCTGGTGGGCGAGCGAAGCCGATGAAGCGCCGCCCGTCAGCCCGTCGCTGCGCACGATGTGCACGGCCAGCAAGTCACCACCCGCGCTGCGGTCGGCGATCCGGGCCGCGCGACGGATGAGTGTCTCGCCCTCGGCGCCACCGGTGAGGGCCACCACGACTCGCTCGCGCGTCTCCCAGACGCGTCCTATGCCGTGTTCGGAGCGGTACTTCTGCAGCGCTTCGTCGACTCGCCCCGCCACCCACAGCAGGGCCAACTCTCGTAGTGCGGTGAGGTTTCCGGGACGGAAGTAGTTGGACAGCGCGGCGTCGATCTTCTCCGGTGCGTAGATGTTCCCGTGCGCCATCCGCCGGCGCAGCGCCTCGGCCGGCATGTCGACGAGTTCGATCTGATCGGCGCGGCGCACCACCTCGTCGGGGATGGTCTCCCGCTGCGGTACATCGGTGATCCTCTCGACGACGTCGTTGAGGGATTCCAGGTGCTGGATGTTGACGGCGGTGACGACATCGATGCCGGAGGCGAGGATCTCCTCGATGTCCTGCCAACGCTTGGTGTGCCGTCCACCGGGCACGTTGGTGTGAGCGAGTTCGTCGACGAGTGCCACTTGAGGGCGTCGGCGTAGCAGCGCATCGAGGTCCAACCCGCCGAACTCCGCGCCCCGGTGGAAGCGTGCGACAGGGGGAAGGACCTCCAGGCCCTTGAGCCGCTCCTCGGTGAGCGGCCGCTGGTGGCATTCCACGGTGGCAGCTACGACGTCGATGCCCCGCAGTGCTCTGCGGTGTGCCTCGTCGAGCATCCGGTAGGTCTTGCCGACACCGGGGGCCGCCCCGAGGAAGACCTTGAGCCTGCCCCGTCCCACAGCCGATTCCGTCACGACACGCGCCTCCTCCCGCCGCACGCACGCCTGGTCACGAAGGCCTTCCTGTGCGGCCGGGCGACGGGTGCTGCTGATCAGCATCGGACGTGAGCGGAGGATGAGGGGCCTGACGCGGCCACCTTGACGTGATTCTGATCCGGTCCGCCGCGGGCGACCGGCGCCGAACGGATCCCAGAACCCCTGACGCAGAGCTTCGGACGTCGCAGCTCCGGAAAGCCGGTATGCAGCACGGCTTGTTCACCGGGGCATCAGCCGCGCCGGGTTTCCGAGAGCTGCCTGCCCGACGTGCGAGGGACGGGGGCCGCCCATAGGGTTCGGAGCTTCTGGACCCGGAGTTCACCGAGGTCGGAGCATCTGGCAGGCGCTGGGACGCGACGTCGATCCTCACGAATGACGAGTGCCGGCTCAGTGGACCCGGCGTCTCCTGTCAGGGGCAGCGCAGTACCGAGGCCGTCGTCCAGCGGGACGTCCACAACGGCTACGGCTGCTGCGTGCCCGCCGACAGCATCGCGCGAGCATCGAAAACCTTGAGGCTCAGCCATAGAAGAATGCGCTTTTATGACTCCCCGCTCAGGCCGCAGGATGGCTGCGAGCCGGCTTCCGGGGAGGAACGCATGACATCAGCGATCGAAACGGGCCTGCTGCCCGGCACATCCGAAATCCGTCCCGAAGGGCTGGCCGTCGGTGGCGTCCTGCTCACCGAACTGGGGCGACGTTTCGGCACACCCCTCTTCGTGTACGACGAGGAGCATCTGCGCCGGCGCTGCCGGGAGGCGGTCGCCGCGTTCGGCCGGGACAACGTCGCCTACGCCTCCAAGGCGTTCCTGTGCACGGCCATGGCCCGGCTGGCCCATGAAGAGGGGCTGTTGCTCGATGTCGCCTCCGGCGGCGAGCTGCGTGTCGCGCTGCACGCCGGGGTACCGGCCGGGCGGATCGTCCTGCACGGCAATAACAAGGACGAGGTGGAACTGCGCACGGCTATGTCCGCCCAGGTGCGGCACGTGGTGGTCGACAGCTTCGACGAGATGGACCGCATCGAGCGGCTGCACTCCGAAGAACGCCTGCCTCCCGCCCGAGTCCAGCTACGGGTGGCGCCCGGAGTGGCCGCCGGAGCGCACGCGGCGATCCGGACCGGTGGCAACGACTCCAAGTTCGGCTTCGGCCTCGCGGGCGGAACCGCTGCAGCCGCCGTGCGCCGGGCCGCCGGCTCCCCTGCGATGATCCTGGAAGGCGTCCACGCGCACGTGGGCTCGCAGGTGCTCGACACGGCACAGCTCGCGGCCGGCGCCGCGGCCGTCGCCCGGTTCGCCGCCGACACCCGGATGCACCGGCTGACGGTCGGCGGCGGCCTCGGCGTCGCGTACGAGGCGGGACAGAGTGCACCGTCGTTCGCCGAGTGGGCGGCCCGGGTGCGCACCGCGGTACGCGACGCGGGCTGGGCCTCCTCGGTGACCGTGGAACCCGGCCGGTCCATCGCCGCCAGTGCCGGACTGACCCTCTACCGGGTGGGAACGATCAAGCGCATCGAGGGCGTGCGGACGTACATCGGTGTGGACGGCGGGATGAGCGACAACCTGCGCCCCGCCCTGTACGGCAGCCGTTACGAGGTCTTCCTGCCACGCAGCCCGCGCGCCTCCCGGCCCCTGCGGGCACGGCTGGTCGGCAAGCACTGCGAGAGCGGCGACGTGATCGTCGACGAGGCCGCGCTGCCCGCCGACGTCGCGGTGGACGATCTCCTGGCCACGCCGGTCACAGGAGCCTACGGATACGCCATGGCCTCCAACTACAACAAGCTGCCGCGCCCCGCCGTGATCTTCGTGCGGGACGGCCGCGCGCGCACCGTGGTGCGCCGGGAGACCGAGGAGGACCTGCTGCGCCTGGATGTGGACGAGCCCGCCGGGCTCCCGGCGGGGGCGGCCCAGGCGGTACGGTCCGGTGCCGGAGCGGCGCAGTGCGTCGGCACGGCCTAACCTGACCCGATGCTGAACAGTGCCCGACTGCTCGTCCTGCTGGAGATTTCCCGTACCGGCACCATCGTGGCCGCGGCCCAGGCGCTGCATCTGAGCCCGTCCGCGATCTCGCATCAGCTTGCCCGGCTGGAGCAGGAGCTCGGCGTGGCGTTGGTGGAGCGTCAGCCGCAGAGCCTGCGGCTGACCGCGGCCGGGGTGCGGCTGGCCGAGCACGCACAGGCGGTCGCCGATCTGATGGCCGTCGCACAGGACGAGCTGCGGGCGCACTCCGAGGGCGAGGCCGGTGTCCTGCGACTGGGCTTCTTCGCGTCCTCGGGCCTGGAGCTGCTGCCCCGGGCCCTGTCGGGGTTCGCGGCGGTCCGGCCCCAGGTCGAGCTGGAACTGATCCTCGGCCAGCCGCACGAGTTGGTGCCCGACCTGGAGGCGGGCCGGCTGGACGTCGCGGTCGTCTTCGAGCATCCGCTGGACCCCTGGTGCCGGCAGGCGGCCGTGGACGTGGAGATGTTCTTCGACGAGCCGCAGCTGGTGGTCCTCCCTCTGCGACACCGCCTCGGGCGGCACGAAACGGTCCGGCTCGCCGCTCTGGAGGGGGAGAGCTGGATCGGTACGCACGGCGGACACACCGGCGAACCGGTCCTGGAACGCGCGTGCGCGGCCGAGGGCTTCCGGCCCCGGGTCCGCTGCCGCAGCGATCACTACCAGGTCACGATCAACCTGGCTCGCGCGGGCATGGGCATCGCACTCGTCCCGGCCCTCGGACTCGGCGACACCGCCGGCGTGCACGTCTGCCGACTGGACCACCCCCGGCTGCACCGCCGCATCGGGGTCGCCACCCGGTCCACCAACCGCAACCCGCTGCTGCGGATCTTCCTCGCCGAGCTGCGGTCGGCCGCCGAGGAGATCCGGTCGCTGCTGGAGGTGCAGTGGTCGTGACCGGTCCGCCGGTCACGACCACCGCACCTCGGAGGATGGCGTGCCGTGTCTCAGACAACGGTCCGGCGCCCCGCGCAGGCCGCGAGGGTCCGGCCCACGTCCCGTATGGCATGCACCGCGGCCCGCTCGGTACTCGGGCCCAGCGCCGTGTCCCAGTGCGCCACCACCGCGTACGCCAGTCGGCGCCTGCCGATGATGACACCGGCGTCGGCACGTACCCCGGTGTCGGTGCCGGTCTTGTTGGCCACCAGAAGCCCGTCGCGCGGCCTCTCGGGAAAACCCGGGTCGTACGGGTCGTGGTCGACCAGTGCGGGGACCAGGCCGTGATCGGTGTTGGCCCGCATCCAGCGCAGCAGCCGGGCCGAGGCAGCCGGGCAGCTCATGGTGCCGCGCACCGTGTGTGTCACCAGCCTCGCCAGGTCCCGTGCGGTACCGGTGGCGAAGACGGGCGGCACGTCCGCGCCACGGACGTCACGGACCTTGTCGTGCAGCGTGAGGTGATCGAGCCCGAGCTCCTGTGCGAGCCGAGCCGTGGACTCGCGCCCCACGAGGCGCAGGAGTGCGTTGGTCGCGGTGTTGTCGCTCACCGAGGCGGTCAGCCAGGCCAGGTCCTCGACGGTCCAGCCGCGCCCGCTCAGCCGGCGCAGCAGACCGGTTCCGCCCGCCAGGTCCTCGTCAAGCACTTCCACGAGGCGGTCGGCGGGCAGCTCCCCGGTGTTCAGTCGGCGCGCCACCTCGGCGAGCAGCAGCAGCTTCGAGGCGGACGCCACCGGCAGCACAGTGTGCTCGTCCACCCCCACCGTGCCGCCGCCGTCGATGTCGACGGCGGCGACGGCCAGGGTGAGCGGCAGCGCGGCCGAACGCCGTGCTGCCGCGGCCACTTGGGCCAGACTCATCGGATTCTCACCACTTCTCCCGCCCGCGCCGAGGTCGGGCGGCCGCCTCTTGCCGCGACCCGCCCCGACACCAAGACGGTATCGATGCCTTCGGGTGCCAGCAGGGGGCGGTCGAAGTCGGCGGTGTCGCGTACCGACGCCGGGTCGAATACCACCAGATCGGCGAGGGCGCCGTCGCGGACCATGCCGCGGCCGGTGAGGCCGAACCGCCCGGCGGGCAGTCCGGTCATCTTGTGCACCGCGCTCTCCAGCGGGAGCAGTTGCTCGTCACGGGTGTAACGGCCGAGCACCCGGGCGAAACTGCCCGCCCAGCGCGGATGCGGCCGACCGGGTTTGGGGACGCCGTCCGAACCGATCATCGACAACGGGCTGGCGAGGACCCTGCGGACGTCGTCCTCGCGCATGGAATGGCTGATGATGGTCACTTCTCCCTGCTCGGCCAGCAGGAGATCGCACGCCTGGTCGACCGGATGGACGCCGCGCTCGGCTGCGAGGTCGGCGATGCTGCGTCCCTCGGTCTCCGGGTGCGTCTGCGCGGCGGCCACCGAGATGAGGTCCCAGCCGCCGTTTCCCACGGTGTTCTCCCATCCCTCGACGCCCTGGGCGATGTCCGTCCTGATCCGGTCGCGCGTCTCGGGCCGACGCAGCCGTTCCAGCAGGGCGCCGATGCCGCCCTCACTCGCCCACGGGGGCAGCATGGCATGCAGGACGGTGCTTCCCGCCGTGTACGGATATACGTCGCACAGCACGTCCACGCCTTCGGCGCGGGCCCGTTCCAGCCGGGGCAGGGTACGCAGTGTGGCGCCCCAGGCGTGCCGGCCCGCGGTCTTGTGGTGGGAGATCTGCAAGGGGGCGCCGGAGCGCACCGCGATCTCCAGGGCCTCCTCCAGGGCGGACTCCACCTGCGACATCTCGTCGCGCAGATGGGTGACGTAGGGCTTGCCGTGACGGGCGGCGACCCTGGCCAGTGCGACGATCTCCTCGGTGTCGGCGTAGGTGCCGGGAGGGTAGATCAGCCCGGTGGACAGACCGGCCGCCCCCTGGGCCAGCGTCCGGTCCAGCAGTTCGCACATGGTGTCCAGTTCGTCGGGCCGGGGCGGCCGGGCCTCGAAGCCCATCACTCCGGCGCGCAGTGTGCCGTGGCCGACCAGCGAGGCGATATGGGTGTGGCGCAGGGCAGGGTCCTGTCCGGCGGCGAACGCGTCGAAGTCCACGGCGGGCCGCACCGGCCCGAGCCCGAACGTCACCCTGAGATGCTCGGCGAGTTCCGGTAGCCGTCGCGGGAGCGAGGGGAACAGGCTGGTCCCGCAATTGCCGCAGATCTCCGTGGTGACGCCCTGGAGCAGCGGAGCGAGACGGAGACCGTCGATCGGCTCCGTGGCTCCGCCGACTCCGTGGGGCGCCGCGAGGGCGTCGGAGTGCGTGTGCACGTCGATGAAGCCGGGTGCGACGACCCGCCCGGTCACGTCCAGGGTCTCGGCGGCCGAGGCAGGGGCGCCGGCGGGGAGTACGGCGATCCGCCCGTCCACCACCGCGATGTCCGCTTCCCGGGCGGGTGCGCCGGTTCCGTCGACGAGCGTGCCGCCGCGCAGCAGCAGATCGAGGGGGCGGCCCATCACAGCACCGTCGACAGGAAGGCCCGCGTACGCTCGTGCCGCGGGTCGGTGAACAGCGCATCGGGGCTCCCGGCCTCGACGACGGCGCCTCGGTCCATGAACAGGACCCGGTCGGCGACCTCGCGGGCGAAGCCCATCTCGTGGGTGACCACGACCATCGTCATACCGCTGCGGGCCAGGTCGCGCATGACGCCGAGCACCTCGCCGACGAGTTCGGGATCGAGGGCGGAGGTCGGTTCGTCGAAGAGCATGAGGGCGGGTTCCATGGCCAGTGCGCGGGCGATCGCCACACGCTGCTGCTGCCCGCCGGACAGCTGCGCCGGGTAGTGGTCCGCCCGGTCCGCGAGACCGACGTCGGCCAGCAGCTTGCGGGCCTGCTTCTCGGCCTGTGCACGGGGCTGGCCCTTGACGGCGACCGGACCCTCCATCACGTTCTGCACCGATGTGCGGTGCGGGAACAGGTGGAACCGCTGGAACACCATGCCGATCCGCTCGCGTTGCCGCCGGACGTCCCGGGCGCGCCGCTCGCGCAGCACCCGGCCGGACGGGCCGTGCTGTTCGTAGCCGACCAGTTCGCCGTCCATCCACACCCGCCCCGCGTCGATCCGCTCAAGGTGGTTGAAGCAGCGCAGCAGTGTGGACTTCCCGGACCCGGAGGGGCCGATGACACAGAGCACTTCACCGCTGCGGACATCGAGGTCGATGCCCTTCAGCACCTCGGTGTCACCGAACCTCTTGCGGACTCCGCGAGCCCTGAGGATCACGTCGTTCATGCCGCTGCCCCCTTCTTGGTGCGTCCAGGCAGGAGATTGGCCAGGATCCTGCTCCGCAGCACGGGAGCGGCGCCGGGGCTGTAGCGACGCTCGACGGCGTGCTGGCCGATGGTGGCGATCGTGGTGAGCACGAGGTACCAGAGCGAGGCCACCAGGAGCAGCGCGACCACTTCGAAGTTGGCGAGGTAGAGGTGCTGGGACACGGTCATCAGATCGGCTCCGGCGATGACCGAGACCAGCGAGGTCGTCTTGAGCATGGAGATGAACTGGTTGCCGAACGGCGGAATGATGACCCGCATCGCCTGCGGAAGGATGATCCGGGACAGGATCCGGCGGTTCGACATCCCGATGGAGGCGCCCGCCTCGCGCTGGCCGGGATCCACGCTCTGAATGCCGGCCCGCACGATCTCGGCCATGTAGGCGCCCTCGTTGATGGAGAGACCGAGAAGCGCGGCCACGAATCCGGTGATCACCTGGTTGGACTGCCAGCTGATGAGTTTGGGGCCGTCGAACGGGATTCCGATGCTGATCACCGGGAACAGCAGGGCCAGGTTGAACCAGAAGATGAGCTGGACCAGCAGCGGGGTGCCCCGGAAGAACCAGGTGTAGGCACCGGCGGTGAGACGCAGGACCGGACTGTCGGACAGTTGCATCACCGCGACGACGATCCCGATGGCGATGCCGAGGATCATCGAGATGAGGGTGAGCTGAATGGTCACCCCGAGGCCTTTGAGGATCACGCCGTCGAACTGGTACTTGGCGACGATGTCCCAGTGAAGATTGGGGTTGACGATGATGGTGTAGGCGAGCCACACGGCGAACAGCGCGGCGGCGAGAACCGCGAGCCAGCGCCCGGGGCGAGGCCGTTTGGTCACCTGGAGGGAGAGCTCGTCCTCCTGCGGCGTCCCGTCGGCGGGGATGACTTCCGGCCCCCCGCCGGGAGCGATACCGGGTATTTTCTGGTGGCTCATTTCCGTTCTCACTGCCCGTCGTTGACGGTGGCCTCGGGTACGGCGCTGTCGCCGACCCCCCAGGTGCCGAGGATCTTCTTGTAGCCGCCGTTGTCGATGAGTTCCTGCAGGGCCTTGCGGACGGCGTCGCGCAGTCCGCCCTGGCTCTTCGCGGACGCAATGCCCCAGGGCGCGGTGCCGTACTGCTCCGGCAGGACCTCGTACGCGCTGCTCTTCTTCGTGAACATCTTGGCGACGGGATAGTCGACGATGGTCGCGACCGCGCGCCCACTGTCCAGTTGCAGCAGCCCGGTCGGTGCGTCCTCGCTCTGCGAGATCCGCATCTTCTCCTGGCACTTGGCGTTCTGCTCCTCGCCGATGTGGAGGTTGGAGCTGCCCTTGGCGAGGACGACGGTCTTTCCGCAGAGGTCCGCGAGCGACTTGATGCCCTGCGGGTTGCCCTGCTTCGTCATGATGACGCCGCCGGTGCGGAAGTAGTCGACGAAGTCGACCGCCTTGCGCCGCTGGGCACTGTCGGTCATGGACGACATGACCAGGTCGAACCGCCCGGACTCCAGTCCCGGGATCAGCCCGTCGAAGGCGGCATTGGTGAGTTCGAGCTTCAGCTTGAGCCGCCCGGCAAGGGCCTTGGCCAGGTCGGGGTCGACGCCGGTGAGCCGGGTGGTGCCGGGCTCGTACATCTCCATCGGCGGATAGCCGACCGCGGTGGCTACCCGGAGGACACCCTTCTGCCGGTACTCGGCCGGCAGAAGCTCGGCCGCGGTCCGGCCGGAGGCGGCTTGCGACTCGGCCCCGGACGGGGCGTCGCCCTGGCCGGAGCGCCCGCAGGCGGTGGCCGAGAGGGCCACCACGGCCAGGGCTGCCAGACAGCGCAGAGAACGGGAATGATTCATCAGATTTCTCCCTCACGGGTGCGGTGCGCCGATGCTGGCAGTCGCACACGGTGAATGGAAGATGATGAAGCTATTCATGCCTCACCATCGAAATTTGTACGGGTCCGGCTCCCGGGCCACGCGCCGGAGTCAACGGACGGTGTACGGAGCGGGTGAGCGGTGCCTGCTCGTCCAGGATGAGGCTTCCCTCACCCGCCCATCGCCGACGGCCGCCGCACCCCACTCGCAATGTCGCCCTGTGACAAGTGAAGCTTCCCCTTGATGTTGGACACCTGGAGACTGGGACGTGAGGTTCCAGAGGAAGTAGTGCCAGGTGGGAAGCAAGAGCAACCGCAGTAGGCGGTATACGGAGGAGTTCAAGCGCGACGCGGTCGCGCTCGTCCGGTCCTCCGGCAAGACGGTCACCGAGGTGGCCCGGGAGATCGGGGTCAGTGCCGAGGGACTGCGGAACTGGGTCAAGCAGGACTCGATCGACCGCGGGCAGGGGGCGCCGAGCGAGCTGACGAGCGTAGAGCGGGAAGAGCTGCGTCGGCTGCGGCGGCAGAACCGTGAGCAGGCCGAGACGATCGAGGTGCTGCGAAAAGCGCGGTCTTCTTTGCGAAGGAGAGCGATCGATGAGCGAGGTGTATGCGTTCATCGAGGCGGAGAAGACCACCCATGGAGTCGCTCTGTTGTGCGGCTGCTGAAGGTGGCCCGGTCCTCTTTCTATGCCTGGTTGGCCGGCGAGCAGGCCCGCGCCGCCCGCCGGGCCGCCGACGACGCCCTGGCCCACGAGATAACCGTGTTGCACATTGCCTCCCGGTGCACCTATGGGGTGCCGCGTATTCATGCCGAGCTGCGCAGGCTGGACCGGCGGGTCAACCGCAAGCGAGTGGAGCGGATCATGCGTGAGCGCGACATCGCCGGGGTCACCCGGCGCAAGCGCCGGTCGCTGACCCGTCCGGCGAAGAGGGCGGTGCCCGCCGCGGACCTGATCGGCCGCGACTTCACGGCCGACGCCCCGGGCCGGAAGCTGGTCGGTGACATCACCTGCATCCCCACCGACGAGGGCTGGCTGTATCTGGCGACCTGGCTGGACCTGGCCACCCGCGAGATCGTCGGCTACTCGATGGCTGATCACCACCGCGCCTCCCTGGTTGTCGACGCGCTGAAGATGGCCGCCGGACGTGGCCGACTCCAGCCCGGCTGCATCGCACATTCCGATCGCGGATCGGAGTACACCTCCGACGAACTCCGTCGGGAAATACACAGGTCGGGACTGCGGCAGAGCATGGGACGAACCGGCTCGTGCTATGACAATGCCGCCGCCGAGAGTTTCTTCGCACTGCTCAAAGAGGAGATCGGCACCCGCCACTGGCCCGACCGGACCACTGCCCGCGCGGAGATCTTCACCTTCATCGAGACCTTCTGCAACCGCAGACGACTGCGGAAGCATCCGGCCTGGGGATACCTCACCCCGCTGGAGATCCGACAGCGACACGAGCAAGAACACGCCCTCGCAGCGTAAGTAAAGAGTGTCCAGCATCACGGGGAAGGTTCAATGCCCAACTACCCCCAAAATAGCGACAGAGCCCAAGAAGTGGACCAGAGCCGAGATTTGGAAACGCCTGTCTGGTATGTCGACTCCAGTCGATGGTCCACGGAGGTTGCCATGCCTGTGCTCGACACGTGGGCGTCGTCTGTCAGCGCTGGACGGCCCCAGGCGGGGTGGTGGTGCCGTTCAGGCAGTGGTCGAGGAGTGCGTGCATGCGCGGAACGGGGAGGGCCGGATTGGCTGCAGCGCCCTCGGCGGTACGGGGGTCGGCGAGGAGGGTCTCCAGGGAGTCCGGTGACAGGCTCGGGTTGGCGGCCGCTGCCCGGCGCACCGACGCGTCGGGGTCCTCCACCGGGGGGTCGGGCAAGGCGGGATCGGCTGCGGCCAGGGCCCGTACCTCGGGATCCGGGTGGTCGACGAGGTGAGCCTGGCCGGTACGGGGGAACGAGGGCAGGTCCAGCAGGTGTGGACGGTGGGCAGGGCGTGTGACGAAGACATCCAGGAGGAGGTGCGGCGGAGCCAGCGGGTGGTGGCAGGCCAGCCGGATCCTCACCTCCTCGTCGTCGTCCTGCGCGAGCGTCTCGGCGAGTTCCGCCGACAGGCCCGGCCAACTTGCCGCAACCCGGCGGAGCACCGGCTCCTCGGACACCGCACAGGCGGCGAACCAGTCGGGCGACGGCCCGACGTCCGGCTCAATATGCGACCTAGTGAACGGCTCGCCGATCGGGCAGGTGCAGTCAGGACCGTGCCCGAGGACCTGATCGATCGCCCAGTACTCCGCCCAGGTGCGGGGGAGGGGGTGGAGGCGCGCGCACATCCGCACGTCCTCGTCCGGGTCCTCCCTCAACTCCGCCACCAGGTCCGGTCCTACGTCGGGCCGGGCGGCGACCGACGCGCGGACCTCCGCGTCGGGGTGGCGGGCGAGACGGGCGAGGGCGTAGGTGGGGATGTGCGGGTTCCGGGCCATGGGGAGCACCGTGCCGTCCGTGAAGCACTGCTCGACGAGCGCGGGGGACAGAGCACACGTGTCGAACACGAATCGGTTGCGCGAGCCGAAGGACGGCAGCATGGCCTCCACCCGCTCCGGGTCCAGCCGCCAGTTTCTGTCCTGCGCCGCTTCACGGACCGCGGGGTCCGGATCGTCGAGCAGCCCTGCCCGCTGGGCCGGGGTGAGCGACTCCCAACGCCAAGTGGCCCGTATCCGGAGTTCGGGGTCCTCGCTGCCGGCCATGGAGCGGAAGAAGGACAGCGGGATCTGCCGGGACGAGTCGAGCCCCCCGATGATCTCGTTCACGGTGACCTTGCCGTCCACGCCCGCGTTCTGGGCGGTCAGGAGGGTCACGAGGATGTCGTCCGGCAGCGGTCGGACCCATCGGAGATAGTGACGGGGGCCTGCGGCGAGCCACCCGCGGACGACCCCCGACGGGTCCGTTGCCAAGGGGGCGAGCCGCGCCGGGTCGACGTACCGGTTGCGGGCGAACGTGCGGCGGATGACTCCCTCCGGATGGCGCAGGGCAGCGTCGATGACGGCGTCAGGCAGGTCACGACCCTCGCACATCAGCAGGCCGGCTTCACCGGCCGCTCGATCCAACAGGCGTACCAATACGTCGGAGGGCGCCGCCCGATTGAAGGCGATGCCGCGCAGCCACAGTTCACGCAGAGAGTCGAACACCGTGTCATCCTGCCACCTCGCCTCCTGAACGGGGCCGCCCGACTACGACCGCGGCGGCGCTTACCGGCGGCTCCGTCTGCAGGGCTTCGGACCACGTGGCCAGGGTCTTGCTCATGATGGGCACGCTGACGGTACCCGGCACACCGACAGGTTCCGCATCCCCCGCCGGGGGAACGCACGACATCCGGGACAAGTCAAGCAACCGGGCGTTGCTGAAACTCGGCTACATCGTCTTCCGTGCCCACGGGGTGTTCTCGCTCTTGGGCAACAAACGCTCTTGCTGCTGGGTTCTGGCACAGACCTTGGTTGCGCCGTGAGGCGCTGTTGGTTCGAGTGGAGGTGGAAGACCGTGCGCCACGAGGCGCTGTGATCCGCGTGCGAGTGTGAGGCCCGCACCGTTGTCCCGTCGCAGCGGGACGACAGAAG
>NZ_ML123051.1:373647-390351 GCF_003846175.1 Streptomyces sp. ADI95-17
GAAACAGCCGGTTGAACGTGAAAACGTACAGTGAGCCGATGACGACCAATGGGGTGGGAACAGCGGCGCAGGCCGGTATCGATGGGGTGCGAAACTTCCGGGACGCCGGCGGACTCGGTGGATTGCCGCCGGGTGTCCTCTACCGGTCCGGGGCGTTGCACGCGATGTCGGCGAAGGGGGCACACAAGCTGGAGGGCCTGGGAGTGCGGGCGGTCGTTGACCTGCGCAGCCGCCCCGAGGTCACCGACCGGCCGGATTCCTTGCACGAGGCGGCGATCAGGTACCTGCATGTTCCGGTGTTCACCGAACAGCGATGGCCGCAGGAGCAGATGGAGCTCTACCCGTCGATGGCCGAACATTCCGGACGTGCTGTGCTGGCAGTGCTACGACACCTGCGTACCGAGGGCAAGGGACCAGTGCTCGTCCACTGTGCATCGGGGAAGGACAGGACCGGTGTCGTGATCGCCCTTGTGCAGACACTGTTCGGGGCGTCCGAGGCAGAGGTAGTCGCGGACTTCGTGCGTTCCAACACCGAGCTGGGTCTGCCCGTCGCACAGCCGTCAGGCCCACGGGGACACAACACCCTGCCGGTCACGGCCGGGCACCTTCGTCGCGCGCTCCTGTGGATCCGCAGCCACCACGGTTCTGTACCCGCCTACCTCCAGGCTCAGGGCGCCACAGAGGAAAACCTCTCCATACTGCCCGAGAAGACATCAGCGACCCACCTGCCTGCCACTCCTTCTTGACCTCCACCGCTCATCAAAGAGACACGCTCTGGTCTTCTGAGTCAGGAATTCTGTTCGGATAGCTGGCGAGGCGTTCGAGGATCTCGTCTGCGGTCTTGGTCCGGACGTAGGGCCTGGGGTCGGTGTTCCATGCGGCGATCCAGGTCCGGATGTCCTTCTCCAGGGACTGGACAGATCTGTGGACGCCTCGCCGTATCTGCTTGCTCGTCAGCTCGGCGAACCATCGCTCCACCAGGTTGAGCCAGGACGATCCGGTGGGTGTGAAGTGCAGGTGGAACCGTGTGTGTGCCAGCAGCCAGGTCTTGATGGCCGGGGTCTTGTGGGTGGCGTAGTTGTCCAGCACCAGGTGGACCTCGAGGCCGGCCGGGACTTCCTTGTCGAGCCTGATGAGGAACTTCTTGAACTCCTCGGCGCGGTGGCGGCGGTGCAGGGAGCCGATCACTCTGCCGGTGGCGACCTCCAGAGCGGCGAACAGGGTGGTGGTGCCGACGCGTACGTAGTCGTGGGTGGTCCGCTGCGGAACCCCGGGCAGCACCGGCTGAGAGCGGTCCAGGGCCTGGATCTGCGACTTCTCGTCGGCGCAGAACACCAAAGCTCTCTCAGGCGGGTCCAGGTAGAGGCCGACGACGTCGTGGACCTTGTCGATGAAGTACGGATCCGTCGACAGCAGAGACGTCTCCGAGCGGTGCGGGGCTGCAGGCCGAACGCCCGCCAGATCCGCGACACGGTCGACTGCGACAGGCCCAGTTCCTTCGCCATCGAACGCGTCGACCAGTGGGTTGCGTTCTTCGGCGTGGACTCCAGCGTTCTGGCGACCAGCGCCGCCACCTGCTCATCCGTCACCGTCCGCGGGCCACCCGGACGCGGCATGTCGCCCAGCCCGGCAATTCGATACTGCACGAACCGGGCCCGCCAACGGCCCACCGCATGGGGCGTGGACCCGAGCTGAGCGGCCACGTCCTTGTTCGAGACACCCCGGGCGCAGGCCAGGACAATCCGACACCGCAGGGCCCACGCCTGCGGTGTCGAACGGCGCCGCACCCCCCTCAAGAGCGGCCCGCTCCTCGTCCGACAACGTCAACTCAGCCTTCGGCCGCCCCGTCCGTAGGGCGACCAGAGCCACTTCAACTCAGTCGACACCATCTCGCCGTCAGCCGCGTTCGCCCGGCCGTGCCCTCGCACCAGGGTCACTCGGCCCTACTCGATCGCCTGGAGCAGGGTGCGCAGGGCGTGGTCGAGGGTTTCGCGTTCGTCGGGGGTGAGGGCGGAGAGGAGGCGGGATTCGTTGGCGGCGTGATCGGTGACCGCGGCGTCGACGACTTCGTGGCCGTGGTCGGTGAGTGCGACACGGAAACTGCGGCGGTCGGTGGGATCGAGGCGGCGTTCCACCAGGCCGTCCGCCTCCAGGCGGTCCAGGCGGTTGGTCATGCCGGCACGGGAGAGCATCAGGGTCTTCGCGAGGGCGGACGGGATCAGGGTGTACGGAGGTCCGGATCGGCGCAGTGCGGCCAGGACATCGAACTCACCCCGTCGCAGCCCGTGCTGGGCGAAGACCCCTTCGAGGATGGGTGTGAGGAGGAGCGAGAGCTGACCCAGCCGCCCGAAGACCCCCACCGCCGACAGGTCCAGGTCCGGCCGTTCCCTGCGCCACTGGTCGAGGATCTGATCGACAGCGTCCTTGGGGCTTTGGCGCGTCTCGGCAGCCACGCCCTGCTTGGTCCCGTCTTCCTTCGTCACGTCTCCATCTTATTCGACGGCTGATAGTTAGCTGTCGTACTATTCGACATGGAATCACTTCTGCCGATCGCGGTCCCGGCTTGCGTCCGGGACCGGATGCGGTTCTGACGACTGGAGGGGCGTATGTCCTTGATCACTCCCAATGCCCAGGGCGGAATCCTGGTCCGGGATGCCGAGGCCGAGCTGTTGGGCAGCGCCGACAGCACCGTGCGGCTCTTTGCCGACGCGAGTACCACCGGCGGGGCCGTGAGCGCCCAGCGGGTGACCCTGACCGCGGGCACCGACGGAGCCTCGCCTCACCGCCACACCGGGTCCGCAGAGCTCTTCTTCGTGCTCGGCGGCCGGCTTCAGGCACTGGCCGGGGACAGTGTGATCACCGCGGACGAGGGGGACTTCCTCCTCGTGCCGCCAGGACTGCCGCACGCCTTCGCCGCCGAACCCGACGCGGGCGCCGACGTACTGATCGTCATCACCCCCGGCGTCGAGCGCTTCGACTACTTCCGGCTGCTGGACCGCGTCAGCAAGGGCACGGCCGATCCGCGGGAACTCCTCGATTCGCAAGAACGCTTCGACAACTTCTTCGTGGAGAGCGCCACCTGGCAACGAGCCCGTCCGCGTCGCTGATCGCCCGATCGCCTGGAGCGAGGCATCGTTCGCCGAGGGCGACGACGGGCACCCTCGCCTGCGGGTTCTTCGCAGAGGCCCACGGTGTCATGATGCAGGGTGACGATCACGGTGGCTGCGGCGTCGCGAAGGTCTGCCGAGCGGCAACATAAAGACGGCCGGCACAGTTGCCGTGCTCGTCGCCCTGGAACAGGGGCTGCCGTTCCTGATCCGCAAGGACTGCAACACCGTCGGCGTCGTCGCCCCAATCGTCTAATAGCGCCTATGGCAGGGGCGGCCCACGACTGTCCTTCCTGCCACCGCTCACCGCGGCTGGCCCAGTGTCCCCAGCCGAGCATGGGGTCCGCCCATCCTGCTCCCGAGGTCGGACGGGCGGACCGGGCTCACTGCCACCGCACCCACTGGACGAACTGTCCCGCGGTAGCGATGAATCCGAACGCAACGGTCAGCGGGTCGGTGAGTACCAGGTACTCAGGTGAGAGCTGGGTGCTCCTACGGCACGTACAGGACGAAGCATGCATCGAGCGGGAGCACGACGGCCCACAGGGACCGCACGGACTGCTGCGTCGTCGGGGCGGGAGGCGCGGCCGGGGTCGTGGCGTCCGTGCGCGACGAGGACCAGGCGGTCCGGAGTCGGAAAGGCGGACGGGTCCGGTTGGGCCGAGGAGGATCATGTCCCACGAGTGCAGGGGCAGTCCGGCGGCGTCGGGAACCTGGAATCTGTGCAGGCGAAGACCCGAGAGAAGCACGGCCGCAGGAAGCGGTTCCGGAGAAGGACAGGTACGGGCTAAAGCCTCATTTCTGCTCACTGGTCAGGAACGGTGCCATGCGTGGGCCAGGGCTACGGCCAGGGCGCGGAAGAATTTGACCTCGGAATTGGTGTCGTCGGTGCGGATGGCGAGGTGGGTGCTGTCCCACGGGGCGTCGAAGGACGGGCACGAATACCGCCCCCGGCCAGGCGTAGTAGCGCGCGAAGGACTTCAGCCCCGAGCCTGCCGCCCGGCCGGTGACCACGTGAGTGAGTACCTCTTGCGGGGTCACCGCGAAGTCTGTGCTGCGGCGGTGTGCCTCCCTGCCGAAGTACAGATGTTCGGCGAAGACGTGTGGAGTGTGCCGGGGCGCGCGGAAGAAAGGTAGTGAGGCGATGTCCTGGATCCGGAGACCTGTGCTGTGTGCGTCGGCGAGCGGCGACGCTTGAGGCACCGCGACGATGCGCTGATCGGTAATCATGCTGTCGCAGGTGATCCGCTCATCGTCGGGGGCGGGGCGTACGAAGGCGATGTCCACGTGGTGCTCGACGAGTGCGCTGACGTGCTCGGTGAAGTCCAGCTGGAGCGGCTCGACGGGGACATCGGGGCGGGCGCGGCGGTAGGCGTTGATGGCGGCGGGGGTGAGCTCGGCCGAGCCATGGCCCATGATGCCGACCGGCAGGGGGCGAGGGGCTGTCGGTTCGTGCCGGGCGGCCTCGGCCACTTCATCCAGGGCGGCATTGGCTGCGGCGAGCAGGGTGCGAGCATGACGGGCCAGCCTCTTCCCGGCGGGAGTGGGCGTGACGGGTGGCGGTGCAGCAGGCGGGTGCCGAGTTCGTTCTCCGGCCGCCGCACATGCTGGGTGACGGCCGGCGGAGGCAGGAACAGCCGCGCAGCGGCTCGCCCGAAGTGGCCTTCCTCGACCACCGCCAGGAACGAGGACAGCACGCGAAGATCCATGCCTGCCGGCATAAAGACTCTCCTGCGCTGCGCTCGTCCTGCTCCACCGCAGCACGACGGACGGCAGGACCGGGACATGATCCGACACCACATCTCTCCTGCGAGCTCACATCGACGACGACCCTGAGCCCCTGATCGCGCCGCTGACCAACGCGTGGAGCTGCGCAGCCGTGTGGTCGAGGGGGTCCGTGCTGCGCTTGGCCCGGCACATGGCCACCGCACCCTCGATGGCGGCGACGACCAGCGTCGCGATCTGCGCGGCTTGTTCGGCTTCCACTCCGTGGTTGCGCAAGGAGGTGGCGAGCAGGCCCGCCCATGTGTCGAGGACCTCCGCCGCGGCCTCCAGGGCGGGCGGGATCTCGTCGGCCCGGGGTTCCTCGATGGCGACCGCCAGGACGGGGCAGCCTGCGTGGAAGTCGCTCTCGACCAGGATCGTCCGGTACACGTCGACGAACGCCATGAGTCCCGCGTCCGGGCCTGTGCCGGGTTCCCCCCGGAACGCGCGGACCGCCCACTTGCCTGCGTACCGGACTGCTTCCGTGGCCAGCTGCTGCTTGCCCTCGGGGAAGAAGTGATACGTCGAGCCGAGCGGTGTCCCGGCGTGTTCGGCCATCTTCCGGATGCTCATCGCGCTCAGCCCGCGCCGGCTGATCATGTCGGCGGCACCGGCCACGATCCGCTCGCGCGACGACGTACCGCTCTCCGTCATCCCACACACCCTTCCTTGCGCATAACAACTGTCATATCGTAGCGTGATCTCGATATAACGATTGTTATACGCCTCCGGCGTTACCGAAGGAGCCACCATGCCGATGATCCGGCTTACCGTCCCGTCAGGGGCCCTCACCGAGGTGGGGCGCGCCACCGTCCAGCGTGACCTGGCCGCTGTCGTCCTGCGCTGGGAGGGCATGCCCGACACCGCGTTCTTCCGCTCCCTGACCTGGAGCTATCTCGTCGAGTTGCCCGAGGACGCGCAGGTCACGGCGGAGGACGACACCCCGCGCTTCCTCGCGGAGATCACCGTGCCCGGGGGCGCCCTCTCGGAAAGCCGCCGGGCCGGCCTGGTGGAGGAGGTCACGAAGACCGTTCTGGCGGCCGCCGGGCTGCCGCCGCAAGAGGCGCTGCGGGTGTGGGTGCTGATCCATGAACAGCCCGACGGCACCTGGGGCGCGGGCGGCTCGGTCGTCCGCTACGCCGACCTTGCCGCCCTGGCCCAGAAGGAACGTGCGGGCGTGACGGAAGCCCGGGGCTAGGCGGGGGCTCGCGTTCTTTCGGGAGGTTGTGGACGGGTGATGCATATCGGCTGAGGGATCTTGAACGGGTGAGGGCCTTCCGGTTCGGTGTGGATTGCGACGTCTACACCAACCGAAAGGCCCTCGTGCCCACCGTAATGCACCCCTGCTGCCGATCCTCACGATCCGTCCACCCTGGATTAGCGGCCGGTGAACTGCTTGCCGTTGTCCGTCGGCGTCTCCGAGGGGACCCCGTAGCGGCGCATCGCCTCGATGAACGCCTTTTGGCCCGTACGTGGGCGGAGCCCAGGACCACGCGGGTCAGGTCGAGCAGGCCGCACTCGTCGATACGGTCGAGCACCGCCTCGTGCAGCCGGCCCCAACACCGGCCCTGGACCAGATGACGAAGCGCCGGTGGGCAGTGGACTTCGAGACCCCCGAAACATGGCGGCAGAGCCCGCCAGGCGCACCCCTTCTTGCCGTTGAGGTACACCGGTCAGGATTCAGCCGCCGCCGACACATCGTGGGGCGGGTGTTTCATTCCGCTGGTGAGGCTGGTTTCTCGTTGGTCGTCCTCGCGATGGGCGTGGCCTGCGGGTGGGGTGTGACGGATGTGGTGTCTGCTGCCGCGTCGCTGGACGCGGTCATCTTGAGGAGGGGGAGTGCGGCGATGAGTGTTCCGGCGGTGAGGAGGATGCTCAGGACGCCGACGCCCATGTTGTCCATGATCGCGCCGACGGCCAGGGGGCCGATGCCTGCGCCGAGTGCTCCGGCGCCGCTGAGGGCAGCCACCCACCGTCCGGTGGAGTCGATGACCGAGGCGGCGGCGAGTATCTGTACCAGGACGGCCAGCCAGCACGTCTGCCAGACGACGGCGGTGGCGATGAACAGGGTGGGGCTGTGGGTGACGATGAGGAGTCCCGTGCTGAACGCTTCGACGACGACGAACCCGGTCATCGAGCGCAGGCGGCCGAAACGCTTGACGGCGAGCGGTCCGGCTATGGCTCCGGCGAGTGCGACGACGCTGGAGATGGCCAGGACGGCGGAGAGCGCAGAGGCAGACATGCCGGTGTGGCCGCGCCCCAGGAGGGAGGCGTAGGACCAGACTCCCTGCGTGACGGCCATCAGGAGGCCCGCGCCGACCAGCAGCACGGCTGAGGGACGGGCCGGCCGGGAGGCTGCGCTGGGGGCGGTCGCGGAAGGACTGCTCGCCGGGCCCGGGCCGTCGGGGAGGTGACCCACCAGGAACCAGCCAGGCAAGCAACACACGGCCAGCAGGAAGAAGCCGGTTCCCCCGCCTGCGGACTCGTTGACGGCGGGGACGGCGAGGAGCAGCAGGGCACTCGTGAACAGCGCGCCGGTGATGGTGATCGAGGAGGTCTTGTCGGCGTCGTCGCCGGCGCCGGCCATGGCGGCGGTGGAGGCGGCGTAGACGGCTCCGAGTCCGGCGCCGAGCAGCAGGCTGGCCGCGATCAGCGTCAGGATGTCGAAGGCGATGGCGGCGCCGATGAATCCCGCAGCGGCCAGGGCCAGCCCGCCTCGGGCCATCCGGACGCGTCCGGGGCGGGCGGCGCGGTTGGCGAGCAGGAGGGTGGCGATCGCGACCGCCATCAGCTGGCTGGCGGCGACGAGTCCGGCGCTGGTGCTGGACAGGTCGAAGCGGTCGGCGAAGTCGTCCACGAAGACGGGCATCACGTTACTGCCGCTGCTGCCGAGCGCGAATCCGGCGATCAGGGCAGCAGCGACGGCGAACGTCAGCGCGGGGCCGCTGTTCGTTTTCACCGAATGCCCCTTGCGCGGAGGGTCGCCTGGCAGGCGGGCGCGGGAGCGGGAGGGAAGAGGAGCATCGTCAGAGACCTCGGAACTGGTAGGCGGTCGGGTGCCGTGGCGGCAAAGGGAGCCTCCAGGCAGAGAGGGGATTCTCGACCCGGACGCGTTTGGCGGCGCAGGCCGGCGGCTGGCGGCCGGTCGCCGGCCTGACGTCTTCACGATCGAGGTGGTGAAGCGGTGCTCGTCGCCGTCGCGGCCAGGTCACCGGGTGATGGCGGCTCGGCACCGGGGCGTCGGTGGTCCCCGGGCCTGGGCGGTCAGGCATTGACCTTCCGCAGCAGACGGGTCGGAAGCCCGGCCAGCAGGTATTCGACGACGGCCCAGGGCACTCGGGGCACTGTCGCGTGGACGGCGCCGGACTCGATACGGTCCATGATCTTGCGGGCGTTCGTGTGGGTGTCGATGAGGAACGGTCGTTTGTCGCCCAGAGCTTCGTTGATCGGGGTGTCGATGTAGCCGGGGGCGACCGTGGTCACGGCGATGTTGCTGTTCCACAGCTCGCCTCGGAGCGACTGAAGGTACCTCGTGAGCCCTGCCTTGGAGGCGCAGTACGGCGTCCCGCCCGGCAGGCCCGCCGTGGCCACGACGGAGGTGAAGCCCACCACCTGCCCGCCGAACTTGCTGCGGAAGTGTGCGACGGCCGCGTCGATGGTCGCCATCGCACCCAGCAGATTGACGTCGACCACCGCGCGGTGCGCCTCGAAGTGGCCCTCCCTGATGTTGCCCCCTACGTCGACCCCCGCGTTGGCGATGACCATTGCGAGTCCGTCGAATTGCCGGGCCGTGTCGTCGATCGTCCGTGTCACGGCCTTGTGCTCGGTCACGTCGAGGGCGGCCACGGTCACCGAACGCTGCGGGAACGCGGCGGTGAACTGCGCCCGCAGTTCTTCCGGGAGCTCGATTCTGCGCGCGGTGAGGTACACGTCGTAGCCGCGGGCGCACAGCTCGGCTGTCAGCGCCTTGCCGATGCCCGAGCTGGCACCGGTCAGGAACGCGGTTCTCGCGGGCAGCGGGGGCAGGCCCGGGTCGACGAAGGGCAGCTTCCCGAGCAGGCGGCGCGCGGTGGGCAGCTCAGTGCCGCTCATCGGTCACAGTTCCTGTGATCCGCGAGCGCCTTCACCGTGCGTCCGCCCGGGCGGGCCTGCAGCACAGCTCTTCTTGGATGGCTGTCATGAGCTGTCCTTCGTGGAGTTCGGGAGGGGGTCCAACGACCCCGTCGTCATCATGACCACTCACTCAAAGTGTGTCAACGGTGGTGACACCGACGCTGACACCAGAGTTAGCACCAGTGTTGACACCGATGGATCGGCGAGCCAGGGTGAGGGTGCCGAAGCTCGGCATGTCCATGCGATGAAAGGGCTTTAGTAATGCGCATTGAAGCGGGTGGGTGGCTGCTGGGAGCCGCCGCAGCGGGCGCCGGGGCAGTGTGGCTGTGGTGCCACCAGGACGAGGTGATGACCGGCCGCCCGGTCAATGAGTGGACGTTCACTCACATGAATCTCCTCATGCCCACCGAAGACGTCCGCCGCAGCGGGGATGTGTTCCCCCTGCCCCGGCGACCGCGCCCCCTGGAAGTGACCTACGGCTTCGAGGGGCGGGAGCGGAGCCTTGCCGAACTGCACACTCGGACGAACACCACCTCCTTCGTCGTGCTGCATGGCGGCGAGATCGTCCACGAGTCGTATCCGGGGTGCTTCGCCGGGGACGACGTACGGTTCCAGATGTTCTCGATATCCAAATCGGTGACGTCGATGCTGATCGGGATCGCCCTCGACGAGGGGGCGATCAAGGATGTGACCGAGCCGGTGACGGCGTACTGCAGGGGGCTGGCGGGCTCCGCCTTCGAGGGCGTGACCATCGAGCATCTGCTCGACATGAGCAGCGGCGTGGGTGACCTGGTGGAGGACTACACCGTCGGGGAGAGTCTGATCAGCCGGTTCACCAAGGCCGCTACAGGGGGCGGTTCGCTGCACGAGGTCGTGTCCTCAGCCGAGCGTTCGACCGAGGCCGGCACGCAGTTCGCCTACTCGACGATCGACACCCAGGTCCTGGGATGGGTGCTGGAGTCCGCCATCGGCCGCTCCCTCGCGCAGTACGCCGCGGAGCGCCTCTGGAGCCGCATCGGCGCCGAGCACGACGCGTACTACTGGCTCACCCGCAAGCATCCGCGTACCGCGATCGCCGGCGGCTCACTCAATGCCACCGCCCGCGACATGGCCCGGCTGGGACTGCTGATGTCCCGTGGCGGAGAGCTGAACGGGCAGCGCATCCTGCCCGAGGAATGGGTGACGCGCAGCCGGGGCCGCGGGGTGCCTCACCTGGAGGTCGGCGCGCTGGGCCCCAGCGGCTACCCGCATTACGGGTACAGCAACAAGTGGTGGACACTCGGCGGCGAGCGACGTCCGTTCACCGCGGTGGGGATCCACGGCCAGTACCTGTATGTGGACCCGGACGCCGACGTGGTGATCGTCAAGACCAGCGCCTGGCCGACGGCGGACGACCCCTCACGTGACGCGGAGTCCATCACGGCACTGCGGGCGGTGGCCGACCACCTGCAGGAGAACCACCGTTGACAACGCCGTCGATAAGATGACAGCCATGACACGCGCGAAGACCAAATCGGCAGGAGCCACTCCTGCGGGGCGGACACGGCGTTCGGCATCCTTCCTCACCCCGGATCTGATCCTGGACACCGCAATGGCCGTGATCGAGAGGGACGGTCCGCAGGCGCTCACCTTCCGTCGGCTGGGCACTGATCTGGGCGCCGACCACACAGCCGTCCTGCGGCACTTCCGCGGCAAGGACGACCTGCTGCTCGGCCTGGCCGCCCGGCTGGTCAGCGACGCCCTGCACGACTTCGCACCGTCGGAAAGCTGGCGCGAAACCCTCGCGTCGCTCGCCCGACGGATCCGTGCCGCATGCCTGCATCACCCGGGCGTGGCCGTCCTGGTCGCGACCCGCACCTCGCGGCGCGAGCCGGAGTTCCAGAGCGCCGACGTGGTCATCGGCGCCCTGCTCCAGGCCGGCCTCCAGGGACGCGAAGCGGCCTCGTACTACCGAGTCCTGGCCGAAATGGCACTCGCCGCCAGCGCCTTCGAGGCTTCCTTCAACATGCTGGACAAGGCCGCTCAGGAAGGCGACCGGCTGGCCTGGCGCCGCGAGTACCTGACGGCCTCGCCACAGCGGTACCCGAACCTGGCACAGGTCGCCCCCTATCTCGCGGAAATCGACGAAGAAGACCAGTTCGAGACCGCGATCGGCCTGCTCCTCGACGCCGTGGAACTCCGCGCGCAGCGCGCCCGCGGGCAAGGAAGCGAACACACGGAGAGCTGACGCCTCGTCGGGCAACAGCCCAATTGGCGAAGCCGCGCAACCCCGGCGGAGTCCCTGCCGGTCTGGGGAGACGTGGCCGCCATCGACCTCGACTTCGCCAAGTGGACGGGCGAGGGGGCAGCGGGCAGGCGCGGGGGCACATCCGGCTGAGGCGGGCAGCCCTGGTACCGGACCGGGGGTGGCCCGAGGGCTACGTGACTCCGGGCGACGATCTACCCAGCGACGCGAGTCGCCTGCTGTCGCAAGCGATACGGCGTGACGATGCCCCGCAGGCCACTGTCATACCCGACCGGGAGGCGATCGAGCGGGTACTCGGCAGTCCGCGGCTTGTCCGTGCCCTGGTGCCCGGCTGGTCCTCGACCCCTTCGATGCCGCCGACCACGCCCGCGCGGCCCTGGCCCTACACCACCCGGCAGCCGGCCGGATCACCGTGCACCCCACGCCCGGCACCGATGCCCTGCACCGCGACGTATTCGGTGACATGTTCTTCCCGCTCCAGGTCGTCATCGGCCTCGACGTCTCCCCAGCACCGACTACACCGGCGGCGAGTTCCTGATGACCGAATAACGCGCACAGTCACGTGGATCGGCCACCACTCTGCTCCAGGGCCACGGGCTGGTATTCACTACCCGCGACCGATCGGTCACTACAGGCGAGGCTGGTCGAAGGTGGAGGCTCGTCGCCGCAGGTCACGGACTGGCGGCCCTGCCCCTCTCCCTCGCCGCCGCACTGCCGGGCACGGCCGGCATCCGGCTCTCCGCGCCCCGCCTGGTCCACCGCACCGAGGTGCTCCATCCCCGGGCCCCGGTGGCCGTCGCGCAGGAGTTCATCACCGGGCTCACCGGCTGACCCCGAGCAGGCGACGGCACCGGCGGCCGGGCCCGGGGCGGCGGGGTCAGCGGGTGCGGTCGACGAGGAACGGGAGCAGCGCGAGGATTTCGCCGAGCGCGGCCGGGGCGAGCGGAACGCTCTCCAGGCTGCGCCGGGTGCTGTCCAGCTGCAGGTGGGCCTCGGCCAGGGTGGCGGAGCGTCCGCCGGCCTCCTCGACGAGCTCGGCCGAAGTCGGGTACGGGGCAGGCCGCCCGGCACAGCGACCTTCCACCGCCATCGCGCACCGCCGTCTCCCGGCCTCGCCTGAGCCTGACGCACCAGGCCCGGCAGACCCGACCCCAGCCCTGAGCACCGACGACCTGCACTTCATGTGGCGCGGCTGCGCCCCGGAGGCGGTCGACGCGATCACCGAGGCCTGCTACGTGACGGTCACGGATCGCGAGTACGGCCCGCACACGCGGCTGTGGGAGGTCCTGGAGAAGGTCGCCTCCCGGCCCGCCCCGGTGGACCATACGGCCGCGCTCCTGGCCCCGAGGTCGCCTAGCCCGGCGCTGCTGCGGGCGTCGCGGTCGACCGAGCCTCGTCCGCTGATGGCGCACGAACTGGCGGGTCGGGAGGTGTGCTGGCGGTGCGGTGAGCCCGCCGGGGGAGGGCACGCACGCCTGGGACGACTGTGGTGCCTTCCAGCTGCTGTCCATCCACGCCTTCAAGTGCGCGGCAGGCACGGCTGGACGAACAGCACGGGTGGGGGCTGACGTCTGACCCGTCGCCCTGTCCGGTCAGCACCGCACAGACCGCCGCCCCGACCGATTGGACCCTGTTGGCGAATTCAGATGTTGAGCCCGGTGCGAGCTGAAGCTCGCACCGGGCTCTCCTGTCCAGGCCAGTGCTGAGGTGCGAGGATGCGGAAGTGGTGACGGAAGCAGAGTGGGAGCGAGTTCAAGGTGAGCTGCGCTTCGGTCACGTCTTCACTGGCACTGTTGTCCGAGTGCCCAGGCCCGGGGCGATCGGTGTCTTCGTGGACATTGGCCTCAGTGTCGGAGGGTTCGTCGACGTCGTGCTTCTGCCTCGTCGGCGAAGCGAGGACTGGCCTGCCGAGGGAACAGTGACCGACTTCGAGGTCTGGTGGGTGCACAGCGATCACCAGCAGATACGGCTGAAGCCCTCTGACCCGCAGTACCTGTGCGAGGACTTCGCCGACTTCGTTGCCCGATTCAGGCCCAATTGGCCATCCGACATCGGCAAAGCCGTAAGGGGTCCGCGGCCATCAACTCCGTAGGTGTTGCTCAGACCTCGCTCTGTTGAAGAGCCACAAAGTGTCCCCACCGGGAAGGCAGCCCGCGCCACCCGCAGGGTCTCAGCGGGAACGTCTTCCGGCTCCGCCAGTTGCATCGAAATCGGCTGGACGATCTGTCACACGGCGCCCACTTCGACGGCCCGCGGCTGGACATCTTCGACGCCGAGCACGGGACGCTGCCGACGCAGTACTGGCCGGCCGGATCAACGTCGACCCGTACTCGGAGGACCCGCGGCGCAACGTTCCGCACATCCACCTGGAGCCGTTCCAGGACGAGGTAATGGAGTGCCTCGACCCGCAGGAGTTCGACGCGGTGATCGCCCAGGTGCGGGCGCACTGCGAACGGCTCGACGAAGTGCACACCCAGCTGGTGATGGCGTGGGCCGAGTACCGCTGAGAGCTTGCATGGTGAAGCCCCAGTCCTCTGGCTGGGGCTTCACCATGTCCCCCAGATGCGGCGGGTGGGCTGCTGCGCGACGGTGGAAGGAGCACTGACCTCACTCCCCTTTGGAGAGCCATGATCGTCAAGATGCTGCACAAAAAGGGCCTGAAGTCCGAGCACGCTTACTGCGCCGGCTTCCTCGCGATCGGCCTTTCCGTCGCCTCGTGGTTCGGGTCGATAACGGTCGAGCGCCTTGGGGTGGCTCGTGCGGATCACTGGGGCATTTACGTGGGTGAGTGGGCGCCGACGTTCTTCGCCCTCGGCCTGGCCCTCGCAAACTACGAGCACCCCGACGTCGATGTTGAGCTGGAGGCGGAGTCGCTGCACCCTGTCGCTGACTGACACCCATGTCCGGCTGTCTGCCTGTGGTCGTGTACCCGCCTGATGAATCGGGTGGGCGTCGGGTGCGTGTGGATGGGGAGATTCTCGGCATGGCCCACTCGCTTCGGGACGTCACCGAGTTTCTGCGCCGGGCTGGGATGGATGACATCAGCGAGGAGGAGGTGGCTCTGACTGGGATGATCGACTGGCGTGGTGGTGGGCCAGAACTGTGGCCGGCCCCGTGGTGAGCGAGCGGACGTACGTGTCGAAGCGGGCCTGGTGCTGGGCGGCGACAGCCAGGTCGGCGGCACGGCCGCAGGACCCGTGAATGATGTACCCGCTCGTCCGCGTGCTGGCCGCCCCCCAGCGCCCCTGTGCGGGTGCCGGTGACGTGCCGGGTGCTGGGGCCGGCCTGACAGCCCTATTACCGGTGGCTGGCCCGCCCGGTCACCGACGCCGAACTGGCCGAGGCATACCGGGCCAACGCGCTGTTCGACGCGCACCGCGACGACCCGGAGTTCGGCCACCGCTTCCTGGTGGACGAGGCCCTCTTCGTGGTCACGGGGCTTGTCCCTTGGTGCTGCGGCGGGTGCCGCAGGTTTGGACGTAGGCATCGACGGTGGGCAGGGGTGTCGGGCGGTAGCTCGCCCAGTTGTCGGCGTTCGCTTCAAAGCGCACCGGGCGGTACACGTGAACGTGCACCATGCGCCATGGCCGAGCTTGCGGGAGTGTCATGGGGTGGCGTGGCTGACGCGGCCGAGTTCCTTGAGGAACTGTCGTTGGCTGTCCAGGAATCCGTCCGCGAAGAGCGAGTGTGGGGAGAAGAGCGCGGTGAGCGTGATCTTGAGGTCCGACTGCTCAACGGACTGCTTGAGCAGTGAATGGGTCGCGTCCGGGTAATGCTTGACCGTCAAAGCGCCGCCTGCGTCCAGCACCTTGTGGTAGGTGCGCTCCGTGTCGGCGGTGTCCACGTTGATGTCATGGCCTGCGAGGGTCAGCAGCACCGGTACGCCGCGCAGGGCGCGGAGGTCTTGTGTGGCGTCCGCGGTGTAGTTCTTGGAGATGAAGCCCCAGCGGTCGGCGGTCATGCCGTCCGCGTCGCCGCGCATCGCCTTGACGTACTCCTCGAAGGTCGCGTGGCGTTCCAGCAGCCGGAGGGTGGTGTCGCTCTTGGCGGTCTCCGCCTTGGTGCGGGCTGCTGATGCGCCGTCGGCGCGCAGCTCGGCGAGGAGGTTGTAGCGGCCCTGCTGGAGCCAGTTGATGGCGGGCGAGACGGCGATGACGAAGCTCACGGGCGTCTTGGCGGCGATCTTCGGCAGGACCCAGCCCGCCTGGCTGGCGCCCCAGAGTCCGATCCGGTCGCCGTCGATGTCCGGGCGGGCGCGGGCCCAGGCGATGGCGGCGGCTGCCTCGTTGGCCCGGTCGTCCATGGACTGGTCGAGCCAGTTGCCGGGTGCGCCCGCGACGCCGGGCTTGTCCCAGGACAGGGAGGCGTACCCGGCCTTGGCGTTCGCCTCCCACATGGGCTTGTAACCGTCGTCGTGGGTGGCGTCGACGGGGCCGTCGCCGTGGACGTACACGACCAGGCCGTGGTGCTTGAGGCCGTCCCTGGGGATGGCCAGTACGCCGTTGAGGGTGTGGCCGCCGTGGCGGATCGTGACCCGCTGCTCGTCCATGTCGTAGGAGTTCTGCCACAGCACCACACCGACGAGGCCGGCGGCCACGATCAGGACCGTGACGAGTGACCACACGGCGATGCGGAGCCCGTGCCGTCGGGGCTGGGTCTTTGGACACATGGGATGGCTGCCTCTGTTCGAGTTTGAGTGGGCACCTAAACTATCATTGACAGAACGATCACTGCGAATTTGATAGATTCAGGTCGAGGTTTCGAGGAGAAAGGGAGCACAGCATGGGACTGGACGCGACAGGCCCCGGGGCCGGACCGGTGACAGTACGACGGGGTGTTCCGGCTGGAGCCGAGCGGCGGGCGGCCGAGCTGTACTGGGACGCCTTCGGCCGCAAACTCGGTCCCGCCCTGAACCCGCCGAGCAAGGCGGTGCCCTTCATCGCCGCCCACCTGAACGCCGATCGAGCGGTCTGCGCACTCCTGGACGGGCAGCTAGTCGGCCTCGCCGGCTACCAGCACGGCGGGAGGGCCCTCACCGGAGGATCGGCTTGCGCCGTACTGCGCGCGTACGGACACGTACGCGGACTGCACCGACTCCTGCTCCTCGCCCTGTTCGAACGTCACCCGGCCCCCGGACAGCTCGTCATGGACGGCATCGCCGTGGATCCGGACATGCGCGGCCGGGGCGTCGGGAGCCTGCTCATCGAGGAAGTAGCCGCCGTCGCGGCGGAGCAGGACTGCCGGGAGATCAGACTGGACGTGATCGACACCAACCCGCGCGCCAGGGCCCTGTACGAGCGGCGCGGCTTCACGGCCGTACGGACCGAGCACACGCCCTACCTGCGCGGACTGCTCGGATTCGGCGCCGTGACCACCATGCACCGCCCGGTCGGAACAAAAGGAGTGAGAGAACTGTGAGCGCCGAGACCGACCACGTCGAGGTCCCCACCCGCATGCTCGTCCACGCGCTGATCC
>NZ_ML123051.1:390784-402105 GCF_003846175.1 Streptomyces sp. ADI95-17
TGGCGCCCCGCTCCAGGGCGGACTGTACGTCTGCGCCAACACATGGGAACCGTACGTCGAAGAAGCCGCCCACCGCCTCGGCACCCACGGCGCGCTCACCCTCCTCACCACGACGGACCTGCGCAGGGGCGACACCCAAGAACCTGCCGAACTCGCCCGACGTCTGTGGCCCCTGCAGGAGATCGCCGACCGCTACCACCGCCTCAGCCGCATCGCCCAGCCCCGCCTCGCCCGGCTCACCGGCCCTGCCGAACTCTCCCCATCCGTACTGCTCACCATCGCTGTCGAGCTGGCCGCCGAACTCACCCGCGCCATAGAGCCCGACCCGTTGCTGCCGCCTCAGCTCCTGCCCCGGCCCTGGCCCGGCACCCAGGCCCGGAAGCTCATCGCCCAGTGCTGGGCGGCCCTGCACGAACGCGACCAGGGCGAAGCCCGCCCGACTCTCTTCCGCCTCTACACCGACATCACCCGAGAAACAGCAGACCAGGCCACGCACTGAAGACGGAACGGACGGCGCGGGTCGTGCCTGGTGGGCGAAGGTACCGCGAGGGCTCCTGCCCTTGCGGACGGACAGGCGTCAGATCAAGGTTGTGCACTTTGATTCGTACCGACCGGTGCATGTCCGGGGCTCTGGCAAGATTTTCGTTTGCGCCGTGAGTCGCTGTTGGTTCGAGTGGAAGTGGAAGACCTGCACCAACCTGCTGTCGCAGCAGTCGGGTTGAAGCTGAGGGCAGCCTGATCCGGGTGATGCCGGGGAGGGCGAGAGCGGCCCTGGCAAAGCCGGGACGGGGTGCCGTCACACAAAGGCGGGCATATTGTCCTTATATGGGTGACGTGCGGTGTGGCTGGTGCGGTGCGCGGCTGTCGGGGTCCGAGGCCCACGGGCGCCGGTACTGCCGGCCGGCGCACCGGCAGGCGGCTTGGCGGGCCCGGCGCCGTTGGCGGGAGGCAGCGCCCGCGCGGAAAGGGGTGGCCGCGGCCGGTGAGCTCCTGTTGCTGCACGTCACAAGCGTCGCGCGGCTACCCGCGGAGCCGCCCCGCCCGGGTTCGCCCGTGGGCTGGAACTGCGCTGCCGTGGCCCGGGTATCTGATCTGGCCGGACAGCTGGTCCGCGCGGCGGTGCTGGCGGATCGGCGGGCCGGGGCGAGCTGGGCACAGATCGGTGCAGGGCTGGGGATCAGCGCCGAGGCGGCCCGCAGCCGCTTCGGGCGCAGCCGCAGAGCCGCGCCTGCCGGCCGGGGCGGGTGACGGCCATGCGGGGCCCTGCTGTCCCTGCAAGTGCTGCCGGCCCCGGAACGGGGCTGCTGGATGCGGTCCTGGCCGACGTCATGCGGGATACCGGCGCATCGGTGGGGCTGGTGTTTCTCCTGCCGTTGGGGGAGCGGGTGCTGCGGCTGGTGCTGGCTTCCGGGATGTCCCGGGAGATCGCTGCTCCCTGGGCCCGTGTTCCCATCAATGCGGCGATCCCGGTGGCGGACGCCGTGCGCCAGAGGCGCCTGGTCTGGCTGGGCAGCCAGGAGGAGATCGCCCGCCGCTACCCCCGGGTCGGCATCGTCCTGCCGTACGACTTCAGGGTCGCCGCAGCCCCGATCACCGACGGCACCACCGTGTGGGGTGGCATCGTGCTGCTGTGGCCCGTCTGGCACCCGGCGCAGCTCAGTGATGCCGAGCAGGAGACGATCACCGCCTTTTGTCGGCGTGCGGCCCCGCTCCTGCGACAGGCCGCCGACAGCGGCCGTCCGCTGGGGCCCGCCGACGAACCCCGTCTGCTGCCTGCGCCGCATTCCCGCGAGGCCGACTCGGCCCAGGCCGTGGCCGCACTGCACTGTGCCGAGCAGCTGCCCGTGGGCTGCTGCGCGCTCGACTTGGACGGTCGGCTCACCTACATCAACCCCGCCGGTGCCGAACTGGTCGGTGCCGGTGCCGCCTCCCTGCTGGGCAAGCGCCCCTGGGAGGTACTTCTGTGGCTGCACGACCCGGTGTTCGAAGACCGCTACCGGGAGGCGGCGGTCTCCCGGCAGCCCACCGCCTTCACCGCCAGGCGTCCACCCGACATCCGGCTGTCCTTCCAGCTCTACCCGCACGACAGCGGCATCAGCGTCCACATCACCCCCACCGGCGGGGATCCGAGCGCCACGGCGGCCAAGGCCGCGGCCCCTTCCCCGGCCGGGCTCGTCGGCGCGACGGGGTTGTACCACCTGACGCACCTTGCCACCGCCCTTGCCGAGGCCGTCGGTGTGCAGGACGTGGTCGAGCTTGCCGCCGACCAGATCGTTCCGGCCTTCGGCCCGGAGGCGCTGGCTCTTCTCGCGGTGGACGACGGACGGCTGCGGATCACCGGCTACCGCGGCTACAGCCCGGAACTGATGGACCGCTTCGATGCGGCCCCCCTGACCTCCGACACCCCCGCCGCGCGTGTCGTCACCACAGGTGTGGCCAGCTTCTTCGCCACCTTCGCCGACCTCAAGAGGGCCTACCCTCCTGCCGTGAACCAGGACGAGATGGCAGCCTGGGCCTTCCTCCCCCTGATCGTGTCAGGACGCCCGGTCGGCTCCCTGGTCCTCGCCTACGACCAGCCTCGACCCTTCCCGCCTGCCGAGCGGGCCATGCTCACGTCACTGACCGGCCTGATCGCCCAGGCCCTGGACCGCGCCCGCCTCTACGACGCGAAACTCACTCTCGCCCACACCCTGCAGACCGGACTGCTGCCCCACACCCTGCCGCGACTCCCCGGCTTCGACGTCGCCGCCCGCTACCGCCCAGCCGGTCACGGTATGGACATCGGCGGCGACTTCTACGACCTCATCGTCTGCTCACCCACGACGGCCGTCGCGGTGATCGGCGACGTGCAAGGCCACAACACCACCGCCGCCGCCCTCATGGGACAGGTCCGCACCGCCGTCCACGCCTACGCCGCCACCGTCGGCGCCTCCCCCGGCAAGGTCCTCGCCTGCACCAACCGCCTCCTGGTCGACCTCGACCCTGGCCTGTTCGCCAGCTGCCTCATCGCCCACCTCGACCACACCCACCACCGCGCCCTTCTCGCCACGGCCGGGCACCCCCCTGCCCTGCTCCGCCACCCCGACGGGCACACCGACATCCTCCGCGTGCCGCCAGGGCTACTGTTGGGCATCGACCCGGCCGCCGACTACCCCACCACCGAGATCCCCCTCCCTCCCGGCGCCGTCCTAGCCCTGTACACCGACGGACTCGTCGAAACCCCCGGCACCGACATCGACGACGCCACCAACACGCTCGCTGGCCACTTGGCAGCAGTGGAACCCGAGAACCTCGACGCCCTCGCCGATGTCCTCCTCCGCCACGCCGAACAATCCGCGCCCCGCTATGACGACATCGCCCTGCTTCTCATCCGTCCGCACGACGGACGATGAACGCTGCGTCGCTGTATGCGGGCCGCCCGGGCGCCCCGTTCTTTCACAAATGACCATCTAGGTCCAATACCGGTGATTTAGGTCATTTCCGTGAGGTCAGGGCAGGTTTGGTGGGTCCGGCGAGGGTGATGATTGGGGTGTCCGGCCGGGGCTGGTTGGGCACTGTCACGTTGTTGGGTGGGTGTCTGACGGCGTGACAGGGTGTGGTGCGGTCGGGTTCCGGCTGTGTGTTCAGGGTGTGATGGGCAGGCCGGTGGCGCCGGTGATCTGCTCCCAGATGGTGAAGCGGACGGTCATTTCGGCGCGGTAGTCGGGTGCGGCCATGAGGTGGCGGCGAGGTCGGAAGTGGGGTGAGATGCCGCTGAACGAGGACAGGAAGCATTCCGCTCCGCCGGCGGAGCGGAAGCCTCTCATCGCGCGTTCACGCTGTCTGGTGGGCTGGTGACTGTTCTCGGCCCGGTTGTTCAGGCCCTTGTGGGAGCGGTGCTCGACAGAGGGCATGACCTCGCGGTGAGCGGCACGCCCGCCACCGGTACTTCCGCTCGCCGTTGATCTTGATGAAGACCTCGTCCAGATGCCATTTGTCCCCGGGCCGGGGCCGTCGGCGGCGTAGTCCGTCGGCGTAGGCCTGCCCTTCTACGCCGAAGCCCTCGAACGAGGCCGGGCGGATGCCGAGAACATCCCGGACGCGCTGGAAGCGGTGATGGCGATTGTCCGGCCGGTCGTCGAATGCAACCGGACGCAGGTCGACAACGGGCGCGTCTACCTGCGGGAGATGGTCTTCGGCGACCCCGCCGAGCCCCACCACCGCGAGGCCCTCGCCATCACCGGGCAGACCGAGGAGGCCGTGGCCGCCGTGCTGTGCCGGGACGCACAGGTCAGCAAGGGGGACGCGGCGACAACGGCGCGCGTCGTGTCGGCCGTGATGTTCCTCGCGATGGCGGCAAGTGTGAACGTCGCCGCGAGCGTGGACGAGATCGTGCGTGACATCCGGGAGCAGATCGCAGTCCTGCTGACGCGTTGACGTCGGTTGCGCAGTTTCCACTTCACGGGCATGTGGCCCGGGAATCTGACCGATGTCCGGCGCGCGGTGGAGTCGATGCGCCAGGCGCCGACGGCTTCTCCCGCCGCCTCCGCCTGGCCGCGGACGCCTCGTCGCCCACGAGTGCGGTCGACGTGCACCCCGCACCGCGCCTTTGATCAGCCGGTTTCCGTCAAGGCTGCGTGTGCGGCGGCGAGGATCTCCTCGGAGAGCGGGGAGCCCTTCGTGGCCCGGGACAGGACCAGCGCACCGAACAGGGTGCAGAGGCGGGCGATGCCGTCCTGGTCGTCGGTGGCGAGGAAGTCGGCGAAGTCGGCCGCCCCTTCGGCGTAGACGCGACGGGCCTCGCGCCCCCCGCCTTCGCGCGCGATGTCGGTGGCGAGCGCGGCGACCGGACAGCCGTCTGCCGGGTCGTCGCGGTGCTCGACGGAGAGGTAGGTGTCGATCAGCGCCTGCTGGGCGGCGTCGCGCTGCCCGTCGTGCCGCTCGAGCCCGGCGCTGTAGCGCTGGGTGAGCTCGGCGAAGGCGTGGGCGGTGGCCTCGTCGACGAGCGCCTCTTTGGAGGCGAACTGCTTGTAGAACGCGCCGTGGGTCAGGCCGGCCGCCTTCATCAGGTCGGCGACGCTGACCTGCGTGCCCTGCTCCCGGAACAGCCGGGATGCGGTGTCTACCACCCGCCTGCGATTTTCCTCCGCCTGCGCCTGCGATACGCGGCCCATGACCAGCTCCCGTTTGGATGTTGACTGGCATCTATCATAGACCCGTGTTTAGATTGAATGCATAATCTAATTCGTTGCGGGTGGCCGCCGGCGCCCGCCAGGACCAGGAGCGAGCATGGAACTGAAGAACACGGTCGCGGTCGTCACCGGTGCCAACCGAGGGCTCGGGCGGCACCTGTCCGCCCAGCTCGTCGAGCGCGGCGCGAAGGTGTACGGCGCGGCCCGACGCCCCGAGGCGGTCGACGTGCCGGGCGTCATCCCGCTGCGGCTGGACGTCATGGACGAGGCGTCGATACAGGAGGCCGCCCGCGTGGCGTCCGACGCGACACTGCTGATCAACAACGCGGGCATCTCCACCGGCGCGACGCTGATCGGAGGCTACGTGGATGAGGTGCGCCGGGAGATGGAGACCAACTTCTTCGGCCCGCTCGCCGCGACCCGCGCGTTCGCCCCCGTCATCGAGGGCAACGGCGGCGGCGCCGTACTCAACGTCCTGTCCGCCCTGTCCTGGTTCCACCCAGCTGGCCTCGGCTCCTACGCGGCCTCCAAGGCCGCCGCCTGGGCACTGACCGGTGCCACGCGCGACGAGCTGGCGCCTCGCGGCATCGCCGTCTCGGCGCTGCACGTCGGCTACATGGACACCGACATGGCCTCCGGCGTGCCCGCCGATCAGAAGGTCGCCGCCGCCGACGTCGCAGCCCAGGCCCTGTACGGCATCGAGACCGGCCTGCCCGAGATCCTCGCCGACGAGACCAGCCGGTACGTCAAGCAGAGCCTGTCCGCGGCACCCCAGCCGAACGCGGGCTGACGCTCACCCCTCCACCCCGGCGCGACCGCCTTCCCACCCTTCATGCAAGGACAACTCATGCGTTACACGACCTTCGGACACCGGACCGGACTGCGCGTGTCCGAGTACGCGCTCGGCACCGCGAACTTCGGCACCGGTTGGGGCGCCGGAGCCGAGCCGGACGAGGCACGCCGGATCTTCGGCCGGTTCGCCGAGGCAGGCGGCACCTTCCTCGACACCGCAGACGGCTACCAGTTCGGCGAGTCGGAGGAACTGACCGGAAGGCTGATCTCCGCCGACCGCGAGCACTTCGTCCTGGCCACGAAGTTCACCCTCGGCGCCGCCCCGCAGCCGGACATCTCCAAGACGGGCAACAGCCGCAAGAACATGATCGCCTCGGTCGAGGCCAGCCTGAAGCGCCTGGGCACCGACTACATCGACCTGCTGTGGGTGCACTTCCCCGACGAGCTCACGCCGATGGAGGAGATCCTGCGCGGACTCGACGACCTGGTGAGCTCCGGCAAGATCCACCATGCCGCGCTGTCCAACTTCCCCGCCTGGCGCGTCTCGCGCGCCGTGACCCTCGCGGACCTGAAGAACTGGGCCCCGATCGTGGGCATCCAGCACGAGTACAGCCTCGTCGAGCGCACCGCCGACCGCGAGCTCCTGCCCATGGCCGAGAGCCTCGGGCTCGGCGCCGCCCTGTGGTCCCCGCTCGGCGGCGGACTGCTCACCGGCAAGTACCGCAGCTCCGCCGAGGGGCGCCTGAGCGACCTGGGCATGGTCATCCACACCGAGAGCACCGGCCAGAAGACCGCCGTCGTCGACACCGTCCTGGCCATCGCCGAGGAGACCGGCGTGACGCCCGCCCAGGTGGCGGTGGCCTGGGTGCGCGAGCGCGCCGCCCGTTCCGTGGCCACGCTCGTCCCGATCATCGGCCCGCGCAACCTCTCCCAGCTCGACAGCTACCTCGGCGCCCTCGACATCCAGCTGACCGACGCGCAGTACACCCGCCTGACCGAGGTCAGCGCGGTGCCGCTCGGCGCGCCCCACGAAGGGATCGCCGCCTCCCTGGACCGCCTCCAGGGAGGTGCCGCCGACCGCCTCACCGCCCCGGTCGTGCCGGTGGCCTGATGGGTGAACGCGGCTGAGGACTCGGTGCGCCCGCGCCGCAGCCAGAAGAACAACACGAACTGTCTCGTACTGGCAGAAGCCCGGGGCGAGCGGAGACCCCGACCTTTCACGGACGGGAAACGGAACGGAGACGACGATGAAGGCTTTCGTGGTCGAGAAGTACGGCGGCCAAGCCGGGATGCGCGCCGCCGAAATACCCGACCCCCAGGTGGCTGCCGACGATGTCCTGGTCAAGATCCACGCGGCGGGCGTCAACCCGCTGGACCTCAGGATCCGCAACGGAGACTTCAAGGCGTTCATGCCTTACCGTCTCCCGCTCGTTCTGGGCAACGACCTCGCCGGGACGGTCGTCCGGGTCGGCCCGTCCGTCACCCGCTTCGCGGTGGGCGACGAGGTCTACGCCCGGCCCGACAAGGACCGCATCGGCACCTTCGCCGAACTCATCGCCGTTCACCAGGACGACCTGGCACCCAAACCCGCCACGCTCACCATGGCCGAGGCCGCCTCCCTCCCCCTGGTCGCCCTGACCGCATGGCAGGCCCTGGTCGAGCGGGCACAAGTGCAGCCGGGTCAGAAGGTCCTCATCCACGCGGGCGCGGGCGGCCTCGGCTCCATCGCCGTCCAGCTGGCCAAGGCGCTGGGCGCGCACGTGGCCACCACCGTGAGTACCGCCAAGGTCGACCTGGCCAAGGACCTCGGCGCGGACGTCGTCGTCGACTACCGCACGCAGGACTTCGAAGAGGTCCTCGACGGCTACGACGTCGTCCTCGACAGCCTCGGCGGCGAGAACCTCGCCAGGTCCCTGCGCGTGCTCAAGCCCGGCGGCATGGCCATCAGCTTCGCGGGCCCTCCCGACCCGGCTTTCGCCCGTGAACTCGGCGTGAACCCGATCCTCCGCCTGGCCATGACCGCACTCAGCTTCAAGACCCGGCGCAGCGCGAAGCGCCACGGCGTGAAGTACTCTTTCCTGTTCATGAAGGCCAGTGGCGACCAACTGCGCGAACTCAGCCCCCTCATTGACGCCGGGAAGATCCGCCCCGTCGTCGACCGCGTCTTCCCGTTCGAGGAAACCCTTCAGGCCATGGAGTACGTCGAAAAGGGACGGGCAAAGGCCGGCAAAGTCGTCGTCACGATGACGTGAGGGCGGGAACGAGTCCCAGGCACCAGTCACCTCCGACGACGAGAAGACCCTGCACACCTCACGTGCCCGCGGGGCTGCACGGATCGTGCTCGCCGTCCCCGTGGCACTTCACGACTGGACCGCACGGCTCGGCGAGGAGGCCGACGAGCCGATATTCCTGCCCACCACGCGGGACTTCCGCGTGGTGGGCAGCCGCCGAGCCACATGCGCGGATCACCGCGGTCGTCTCGCGGGGCGGCAGGCCCTACCTGGCGGGGCCACGACGGCCGTCGGTGACGGCGCCAACACTACTGATCTGCGAGAACCGCTGATCTGCGAGAACCGCCTCGTGGTCGTCCCCGGCGTCACCCGCCTCTTCGAGAAACCGGCGCCCTGGAGAAGGTCATCGATGTAGCCCGTGACTGGTTCACCGACCACATGCCCCCGTACAGCGGACTGAGACTGAACGCGTGCTCAGGTCACGGGCGCTGCACAGCCAGGGCAAGGGGCATGTGTGGCCCAGGTGCGGTCAGTCGGTGCAGCAGCGGCAGACAAGGCCGTGCCCGGGGCAGCGTCGTGGCTCGCCGGTCGATCAGTCGTGGGACGGGGAGTGGTGCGTGAGTTGGCCGACCACGGTCGCACTGTCCGCGAAGAGCCGCTCCTCGACTACATAGCCCTCCGAGTCGAAGGTGATGACGGCCGCCATCTCTATGACGATCGAGTTGCCGGTGGCCGCGAACGCCCCGTACTCGCCGTCGTGTGTGCCTTCGAAGCGGACCAGCATCGAGCCGGTGAGGCCGTCCTGGCCCAGCGGACGGATGCTCGCCCTCAGGTCGCTGAAGCCCGCGAAGAGCGCCGACTCGCGGGCGGCTAGCGCATCGATCCCCTCCTGGGGGCCGGTCAGGGGCGAGTCGTACCGGGCCGGTTCACGCCAGAGGGCGGTCACTTCGTCGATGCTGTGGTGATTGACAGCAGCCTCGGCCGCGCGAGCGAAATCGTCGATGAACATCGCCAAGCCTCCTTAATTAAACCTGCGTGCTGGTCTATTTAATTACCAGTATCATGCTGACCATGGCAAGCGCGATCAGGAACAGTGCCCCCGCGAGGCGAGTCGGCCGCCCGCCGGGATCCACCGCCCATGGAGCCGCATCCCGCGACCGCATCCTGGAGGCAGCCGCGGGAGTGTTCGCGCGACTCGGCTACGACCGTGCCCGGATGGCGGACGTCGTCATGGAGAGTGGACTCACCAAGGGCTCGGTCTACTTCCACTTCGAGAGCAAGGAAGCGCTCGCGATCGCGGTTCTGTCCGCCAAGCACGCACAGTGGCTCGACCTCGTCCGCACGAGACTGGCCACGACACCGGAAGGGGTCGATCGGCTCGAAGCACTGCTCCCGACGATGCTCGACCTGCACCGCGATGACCCGGACGCCTGGGTCATCGCCCGGTTGATCCAGGACCTGGCGGACGTTCCCGAAACCCGCCCGCTGGCAGCCCAGCTGACCCGGACCTGGATCGACGACGTCGCCGACCTCATCCGCGGCGCCCAGCGCGCGGCGGACGCAGCGGTCGGGGTCGACCCGACCCTGCTCGCCACCGTTCTCGTCGGCGCCTTCGACGGTCTGAAAAACACCGTCGACATCCTGAACGCCGGTGCCGACGAGGCGAACGCACACCTCGCCGCCGGCGGCGAGGTGTTGCTGACGATGCTGCAGTCCGTCCTGGGGCGGGCGTAGCCCGCTCTCCCATCGCAACCGATGATCCCGCCGCGGCGCGAGCGTCCGCCAACCGTAGTTCCAGAACGCCTACTACCGCCTGACCCGACGCCAGTCGGTGTTCGTGCCAGGCGGCGCTCGCAGGCAGGCGCCACCAAGATGGCAGTAAGGTTTTCTCAACGAAATGATCTAGCCGCCGCTGGGGCGCCTCTCGGGGCGGACTGACCCAAGATCCACCTCGCTGGGGAGGGCAGTCGCCGCCCGCTGTCCCTGCTGATCACACCAGGCCAGTGGGGCGATGCCCCGCAGTTCATCCTGGAAGGCATCCGCGTCGGCCGCCGCGGTGGCGGGCACCCCAGGACCCGGCCGGACCACCTCGGCGGCGATAAGGCGTACAGCTCCCGACGCAACCGCCGCTACCTGCGCAGACGCCAGATCAAGCACACCATCCCCGAACCGAAGGACCAACGGGCCCACCGCAAAAGGCGCGGCAGCCACGGTGGTCGACCCACCGGCTTCGACAAGACGATCTACAAGCGCCGCAACGAAGTAGAGCGGACGATCAACACACTGAAGAACTTCCGGGCCGTGGCTACGAGATTCGACAAACGCGCCTTCATCTTTCACGGCACTGTCACCGTTGCCGCGGTCCGGCTCTGGCTCCGCACGTGATCCGCCGCTCGAAGCCTGCACGGCGTAGTACTCAGGGCTGCGGCTTCTTCCGTTGCCCGACCCAGGTCTCAAACCGTGCGGAATCGCGGACGCCGTCATCGAGGACCGCGCGGTAGACGTCGAAGCTCTTGACAGTCGTGCCGTACTCGGGACGGTCGGCCCAAGTCCGCTTGATTTCGATAATGGCCGCGCGGCTCTCGTCCGTCAGACGCGGGCGCAGGGTAGTCAGGTGGGCGGTCGAGGGCTGACGTTCGGGCTCGTCGAGAAACCAGACGTCGAGGTTCCAGGCGGCCCCGGACGATACACACTCCACACCAAGGTACAGGCCGTCGGGGTAGGCGTCCGGCTCCCGGTTCCACGCCCCGCAGTCATTGCGAAAGGTCACAAGACGGACGAGTGGGTGAGTCGCGAGCCGAGCACCGACCGCGGCGACGGCCGCCACGGCAGCATCGTCCAGACGCTCGCACACCACGTCCAGATCCAGATCCCGACGAACCATCAGGCCCAGCGCCGCGCTCCCGACGATGGTCGGAGTGCCGACATCGGCCAGCAGCTTGTCCAGCCGGAACTCCCGATACACGCCCTCCGCTTCGGCTCGCAGCGCATCCTGCTCCCCCAACACCTCAGATACGTCCACACGATCACCCTACGGCGTCCGGTGGATCACGTCGCCGGCCTGTTGGACTGGCTCCAGAGACAAGGTGGGGAACCTCGCCCAGGCCATGATCCGCCGGACAGGCCC
>NZ_ML123051.1:404886-419808 GCF_003846175.1 Streptomyces sp. ADI95-17
TTGTTGCTGGCCATGACGTTGTTGACGCATTCTCGTCGGTTGCAAAATATGTAGACCGGTCTATTATGGGACTATGACATCCAAAGGAGACCTGACAAAGGCCCGGCTCGCAGAGTCCATGCTCGAGCTCATCCAGACCAGCGGCTACAGCGGCACGGGCCTGAACGCTGTGATCGAACACGCCGCAGCGCCAAAGGGTTCGATCTACTTCCACTTCCCCGACGGGAAGGAGGGCCTGGGCGTCGCAGCGGTCGAACTCGCCGGGAAGGAGTTCGAGACGCTGATCGCAGAGGCCGCAGTTTCCGCGGGCGGTGCGGCCGAGGCTGCCCGCGCCGCGATTGAGGCCCTGACGACCATCGTCAGCGAGAGCAACTTCCGGCTGGGTTGCCCGGTGTCCGTCGTCACTCTGGAGATGGGCGCGGAGAGCGAGCGACTGCGGCAGGCGTGCGCCACTGCTTTCGAGTCGTGGATCGCGCCGACGGCCGCGTTGCTCGAGGCCAGCGGCGTTGACGCCGGGGAGGCGCGGTCTCTGGCGACCGTTGTCGTGTCGACGATCGAGGGGGCGGTCATCGTCTCTCGTGCCATGCAGAGCACCCAACCGCTCATTGCGGCCGCTGACGTCGTGGCGGAGCTCGTCAACCAGCGCTGCCAGACCATTGGGAGCACGCGATGACGCCACACGAAGACTCCCGCCACGCCCTGGTCTTCGGGGCCTCGGGACTGGTCGGTCGGCACCTCGTCCTGACCCTTGCCGAGGCTGGTGCGAACGTCACGGCGGCAGTTCGGACCGCCGAGTCCGCAGCGCGTGTCGAGCGATGGGTCAGGGAGCATGGCCTGACACGGAGCATCACCACGACGATCGTCGACTTCGATGCTCCTGAGATCGTCGCGGGCGGCCCATCGGCGTTCCCGTTCATCACCGAGATCCACAACTGCGCCGGGTCCTACCGGTTCGGGATGACCGCCCAGGAGGCACGCAGCGCGAACGTCGGCATCGTCGAGAAGTTGCTCGACTTCGCCAAGGACCTCCCCAACCTGCAGCGCGTCGTCCACGTGTCGGGCTACCGCGTCGGCGGACAGGACCCCACAACCGTTCCGTGGTCAGACGACCACCGCACCGCGGTCTATAAGGAACTCGGCGCCTACGAAGCGTCAAAGGTGGAATCCGACGCCATCTTCCAGGCCCGAGCCCTGGAGCGCGGAGTCCCCTGGACCATCGTCAATCCGTCCAGCGTGATCGGCGATAGCGTGACCGGGGAGTCCGACCAGCACATCGGGCTGGCCACCACCATCGAGCAGATCTGGGACGGCACGGCAGCGGCGTTGCCCGGCAACGAATCGACGTTCCTCCCGGTCGTCACGGTCGACTATCTGGCGGCGTTCATGGCAGCAGCAGCGGTCGATCCGGCTGCTGCGGGCATGGCCTACTGGGTTCTCGACGACGCCACCCCGCCTCTGGCTGACCTGCTCACGCACGTCGGCCGGCATCTCGGCGCGAAGGTCCCCCGGGTAAGGATGCCGATCGGCGTCATCAAGCGGCTCCCGCAGCGGATCACCAAGGCGGATCCCGAGACGCTCACCTTCATGTCCGCCGACCGCTATCCGACACAGTCCGCCATCGAGTTCGCCGACAGACACGGGATCCAGACGCCCAACGTGCTGGTGTCCCTCGAACGGTGGGCCGACCACCTGGCCGCGCATCGGTTTGGTGCCGTCACGACCGACGGCCGTCGATTCGTCGACGCTGGCGGTCTGAGGACATTCGAGCTCGGCGTACCCGGATCCGGCCGGGTGATCCTTCCCGGCTTGCCAGTCAACGCAGACACGTGGGCCGAAGTGACGTCGGGCATCGGCGCGCGAGTCGTCGACCTGCCCGGACTTGGCCTCAGCGGCGGAACGGGCGTTCAGGACTGGGAACAGTGGCTGCCCGCTGTGCTGGGTGGGGAACCTGCTGACCTCATCGGCCATTCCATCGGTGCGGCTGCGGCAGTAGTCGCGGCTGACCGGTTCCCGGCGCAGGTCAAGTCCCTCACGTTGATCGCACCGTTCTTCCTCCAAGCCCCAATGGGCGCCTCGGCCAGACTGCGGCCGCTGGTATGCACCTACTTGCGACACACCGAACTGGCACGGCTGTCACACAAACTGACCAGATCAGAAACGAGCGCGGCTGCTCTCGAATCCAGTGTCAGCGACCTCAAGCGAAGCAGCGCCAGGAGGGTGGCCGAGCATCTCGCCCTTGCGGGATCGAAGCAGTGGCGTGCCGAACTCCAGGAAGCGCTTGGGCGATTCAGCGGCCCGGTCCGCATCATCACGGGAAGCGACGACCCAATCGCCCCGGGCGCGGTTGAGCAGCTCGAGTCACTTCCCAACGTTGAGCTGATCTCGGTGCGGGGTGCCGGGCACCATCCGCAGCTGACCCATAGCGATGCTCTCGTCGATCTGCTCAAAGGACGGTCGCGTGACAAAGACGCCCGAGGTTTCAGCCGCTGACAGGGATACGGGCATCCGCGCCCGCATCGACAAGGCAGTCCTGGATGCGACTGCCGACCTGGCGCGGTGGCGACGTCACCTCCACGAGCACCCCGAGCTCTCCAACCGGGAAGCCCTCGGCTGCCACGAACCTGCTGCGCAGGCCGGACGTTGCGTTCAAGGCGATGAGCGATGACACCGCTCGCTTCCAGGTCAACCATGCCCAGGTAGAGCGAAGTCGGCAAGCCCGCGACCAGATCAAGGACACCAGTCCGGTCGCCCCGGCGGTCCGTCACATCGACCGGACGGTGGAGTTCCTAGACCTGGTCACCGCCTGCCACTCGTTCATGGCCGCGGCCGGCCGTGCGGTCCCGGGCCTGCGTGATCGCACGCTCGGTGAGGACGAGCGCACGATCGTGCACGAGAACGTCGCGAAGGTACGGGCGACGCTGGACTGGATCGAGACCGCGGTCGACACGGGCAAGGTCGACATGGACGGCGAGCTGGCCCGTCTGCTGAAGGGCGAGTAGGCATGCCCCGCGCCTCACGGCGTCGGGGCGACGCCGCCAAGCGGCATGCGGACACCCTGCGGTTCGTGCTGTTCGAGGCCCGGCCCGCCGGGCTGTTGTTCTACGAGCTGACCCGCGCTTCCGGGCTTTCTGATAGCCAGGTCAGGTCCGGTCTGGCCTGCCTGCGCGACATCATCGCGGAGAACGGCTGGCCTCCGCTGATCTGGACCCGGGCCGACGGCTACCAGCTCGGCGCCGAACCGGCCGCCCTCCAGGCATACGAGCGGGCCGTGCTCACCGGGAAGCTCACCGAGCTCCGCCGGTTCCTCACCGGCACGGTCGCCCCGCACGCGGCCGCCCACCCGGGCTACAAGTGGGTCAAGCACATCATCGCCCAGCTCAACTCCATCGAATCCGCCCTCGATCTCGTCGTCTCTGCCTGACCATCACGAGCGGTCCGCCCGGTCTCAGGCCGGGCGGACCGCTCACCAATGAATGGAGGGAAGGCCGCCGCCATGCGTCAGCGCCGCTATCCCTCCGACACCACCCGCGCCGAATGGGCCCTGATCGAACCGCTGTTGCCCGAGCCAGCATGCGAGACCAGAACCGGTGGTCGGCCGGAGAAGCACCCTCGCCGCGAGATCGTTGACGCGATCCGCTACGTCGTGGACACCGGCTGCAAATGGAGGGCTCTGCCTGCGGATTTCCCGCCCTGGCGCACAGTTTGGGGCTTCATGGCACGCTGGGCCGCTGACGGCGTGATCGGACAGATCCGCGATCACCTCTCGGGCCGGATCCGCCGTGAGATGGGCCCGGGCGGTCGCGACGGTGATTGACTCCCAAAGCGCGGGGCTGTGACGACCCGTCGTCTGCCGTGTCCGCCCGCTCCAGGGCCGCTGGAAGCCTATGCGGCACGCTTCGATGGCCTGCTCTCCACACCGGCACAGCGCCGCGGGTTCCGCGAGTACCTCGCGGGGCTGCTGCTACCGCGGGGCCGGAACAAGACCCTGACCTGTCTGGCCGGCACGGAGCCGGTGGTCGGTGCCCAGCACCCCTCGGTGCAGAGGTTGCAGTTCTTCCTGTCAGAGTCGACGTGGGACCACGAGCGGGTCAACGCCCGCAGGGTGGAACTGCTGCTGGCGGATCCCGCAACCGCGCCGCACGCGGGCGGGGTGCTGCTGATCGACGACTCCGGGGACCGCAAGGACGGGAAGACGACCGCACACATCGGGCGGCAGTGGCTGGGCCGGCTGGGCAAGACAGACAACGGCATCGTGACGGTGACCACCTGCTGGGCTGATGAGAACCTCTACTACCCGCTGCACGCGGTGCCCTACAGCCCCGGCCATCACTTTCCCAAGGGCAGGAGCGATCCCGGCTTCCGCACGAAACTGCAGATCGCCGCAGAACTCGCCCGCACCGCCAAGGCCACCGGGGTGGCCTTCCGGGCCGTTGCCGCCGACTGCGCCTACGGCGACCAGGACAGCTTCCGCAGACAACTCAGCGAGGCGGAACTGCCGTTCGCCATGGCCCTCAAGCCGAGCCACGGCACCTGGGCCTACGGCAAGGACGCCTACACCCCCGCCGACGCCGCCCGCGCCCTGACCTGGACGGAACCCGAGCATCCCGGCGACTGGACCGCTGTCGAGCGCACCTTCCGCGACGGACACACCGAGACATGGTGGGCCGCCGATGTCCATCTCGGCTGGTGGGGACCCGACGGAAACGTCCGCCTGATCGTGGCGACCGCAGACCCGGCCACGCCGCCCGCGAAGGCCACCTGGTACTGGCCACCGACCTGCCCCGACCCGGCGGCCCCCGCGAGGCCGATAGTCCCGAACCCGCCGCTGACCTGCACGAAGTCGTCCGGATCTACGGCATCCGGCACTGGATCGAGCAGAACTACAAGCAGGTCAAGGACGAACTCGGGTGGGCCGACTTCCAGGCCCGCTCCGACACCGCTATCCGCCGCCACCAGACGCTGGTCACCTGCGCGTTCTCGTTCTGTTGGGACGCCTGGTTCAGTCCGCCACCCGAGGTTTCGCCCGGCACAGCACCAACGGAGCCGCCCGAAGAACCGGGCCGGCCCGAGAGGGGGCCCAACCAGACCCCACCAGCCCCACACGGCCAGCCGGCCCAAAGCAATACGCGCCGTCCGGGCCTGGCTCGTCCCCTGGACCAGCCTCCAACGATGCTGGCGAGCCTGGAGCAACGCACCCCCGCCACCCGAACTCCAAGCCCTGATCAACGCCGTCGGCGCAGGCCACCCGCTTGACCTCTATTCCCCGGCTTAACAAACCACCGCTAGGGTCCTTGGTGCTCGATCAGCTCAGCCTTGAACGAGCCATTGAGGGCCTCGGCCGTGACATTGAGGCTCCTATAGTTCGTCAAGTTGCTTTCGTAGCTGTCCGTGATGGAGCCGACGGACGCGGTCGCGCCGGCCTTCGGCAACCGATCGCCGTAGCGGATTGAGTCCGGGGTGTGGGCCGCGGTCGCTGTGATGAATCAGACCCAAGCCCTTCTTGATTCCACGCCGCCAGAACGCCATCTCCAGGGCGTCCAGGGGGAGATCGGTGCGCATGTGGTGGCGAGCTGCCGCCCGACAATCATCCGTGAGTACACGTCCGGGACGAAGGCGATGTAGTCCCAGCCCGACCACGTGCGGATATAGGTGAGGTCGGCGACCCACAGCTGATTGCGACGGTGGGCGGTGAAGCGTCGGTGGACCGGGCCCGGCGGTCTGGGGTCGGACGGCTCAGGAATGGTGGTGCGGCGCCGCTGTCCGCGGGACCACACCTTCCAGGCCGTCCTCGCGCATCAGCCGCTCGAAGGCGCGCCGGGCCGCGGCAAGGTCCTTGCGCCGCGACTGGGGGTGAGTCCGCCGGGCTCCGTAGGTCTTGCCCGAGGCCGCATGGATGCAATGTATGTGCCCAATGTCCGTTCACCGCGCATGCACCGGGCAGACTTGGGCCGCCGACGGCGGGTGCGGACGCGCGCGGTGAGGTGGGGTGCGTTCACGGCTCGCCGGCGGGCCCTTTACGCGCTCGGGCGTACGCTGCGTTCGGCGATGCGGATCAGGGGGCGCTCGGGTACCAGGCGGCTGACGACGCGTGACACCAGGGCGTTGCCGGCGCCGTCGACGACGGTCGCCTTGCGTCCGCCGAGCGCCGCGAGTGCTGTGGCGACGACCTGCTGCGGTGTGCGCCGGGCGCCGACCGACGCGTTGTCACCGGCCACGTCGAAGAACGGGGTGTCGGTGGCGCCCGGGCAGATCCCGAGGACGGTCACACCGGTGCCGCGGGTCTCGCCCCAGAGGGAGCGCGTGAAGGACAGGACGAATGCCTTCGTCGCGGAGTAGACCGCCATGTGCGGTACCGCCTGGAATCCGGCCGTGCTGGCGACGTTGATGACGGTGCCGCGCCCGCGCTCGATCATGCCGGGCAGGAGCCGGGTGGTGTTGCCGACGAGCGTGCCGACGTTGAGCTGCACCTGGGAGGCCATGTGGCCGGGGTCGGCCTCGGCGAGGTCGCCGTGCGAAGCGAAGCCGGCGTTGTTGATGAGGATGTCCACGGCGACGTCCTGCTCGTCGAGCCTGCGCGAGAGGGTCTCGGAGGAGTCGGGCCGGGAGAGGTCGAGGGCGATGGGTCTGACGGTCACGCCGTGCTTGGTCCGCAGGGCCGAGGCGAGTTCCTCCAGCTTGTCTTTCGAGCGGGCGACGAGGACCAGGTCCACACCGCGGGCAGCCAACTGGCGGGCGAACTCGGCGCCGATCCCTGACGAAGCGCCGGTGACGACGGCCAGTTGGGAGGTGAGAGTGTCCGAGTAGTTCATATCTGTCTCCATACCTACTTGAAGGTTTTTTTCTTGTTGATGAAAAAGCCGGGCGTGCCGACGTGCGTGATGTCCGGCCTGCCCGCGTTCAGTGAGCTTCGATGGTCGCCTCAATGACTTCAGCGAGAACGCCCGCCGCACGGCGCAGCTCTTCGGGATTGGCACGCCCCGTGGCCTCGAGGACACCCTTCAGTCCGTCGAACGCACCTACGAATACGGTCGCCAGTGCGTGGGCGTCGGCCGAGAAGTGCAGGTCGCCCGCGCGGGCGCCGGCGAGGAGGAGTTCTTCGACCAGGCCGACCCACTCCGCGAGAACGGACACTTGGGCGTGTTCCTGCGGTGACTCGGTGGTGAGCTCACGATCGAGCCGCACGACGGACCATCCCGCGGGTTCGGCGATGACGAGGTCCACGAGGACGGGGACGAGTCCCCGTACCTGCGCGGCCGGCCCTCCGAGCCCCTCGAGCCGCCTGCGCACATGCGCAAGCATCCCTTGCTTCTGATCGTCGACGACCGCATGGGCCAGGGCGGCCTTGCTCTTGAAGTGGAAGTACACGGCGCCCTTGGTGAGACCTGTCTCGCTCACCACGTCGTCCATCCGGGCCAGGGCGTACCCCTTGGCATCGAAGACACGGGCGGCGGCGCGCAGAATCTCCCGGCGCGTCGCAGCGCCCTTCGGTGTCAGTTGGTCCACTGGCCTTCCCATGCCCCGATACTAAATACCTTCGAGTCGGTTTTTCAAATTGATCAAGAACCGCATTGCCCGGAGGACCCCGGCCGAGGCGAGCAGCGAACTGGAGTGCGTGGCTTGATCGGCCGGATGTCGGTGCCCGATCCGGGAATCGTGGAGGCGACCCGGACCGCCCTCGACGAGGCCCTGGCGGGCCGCCCGCTGGTCTCAGCCGAGCGGTTCGCTCGTCCATGCGCTCCCTGTACGCCGAGCTCCGGCTGCGCACCCTGATGCGGTCGGCGCGAGCGATCGGCTGCTATCCCGGTGGGAACACGCCGGTCCCCACGCGGTCCTGGCCGTCCAGGACCGTGTCCGAGGGGCCGAAAAGCGGCACAGCTGGATCAGTGTTGTGGCCAGCGAGGCTGCCGAACTGCTGCCCGCGCCACCGGCGATCGACGGCAACCCCCGCGCGGATCGAGGACAAGGCCGCCTTCAACATCCTGCTCGTAGCGGCCTGAGTGCCGGAGCAGGTGCGGATCCCAGGCCTACGCGTCGGGGGAAACTGCCCCCTCTGGTCAAGATCCGGCGCGCCAGGTCGGTGCGCGGCAGCTGGTGGTGCAGTCCACCAGGGCTGACTCCGGCGGAACAGTGCGCAGACCCTGCGGTCGCACGATCAGTGGAACAACTCGTCCGGTAGCAGAAGTCACACGACAACCAACGCTCAACTACTGGCGCAGGACACTAGGCAGCCCTGGTCTGGCGCCGGTAGCCGCCCGGGGCCAGGCCGTACTCCCGCTTGAATGCTCTGGCGAAGGAGAACTCCGAGCCGTATCCGGTGCGGGCGGCGACCGTCGTCAGTGAGGCATTGGACTCGCGCAGCAGACGGGCGGCGGTCGTCATGCGCCAGCGGGTCAGATAGGCCATCGGCGGTTCGCCCACCAGCGAGGCGAACCGTCGGGCGAAGGCGGCGCGGGACAGCCCTGCCCGCTCGGCCAGCGATTCGACCGTCCACTGGACCGACGGGTCATCGTGAATGGCCGACAGGGCAGGCGCCACCGCCGAGTCGCCCAGGGCGGCAGCCCACCCCTGGGCGGCGGTCGGGGGCTGATCGTCCAGCCAGGCCCGCAGGATGTAGAGGAGCAGCGAGTCGATCAGGCTGGGCACGATGCCGTCCGAGCCGATGCGTGGGTTTTCCAGCTCGGAGCCGAGCAGTTGGACGGCGGCGCTCAACTCCGGATGGCGGCCGTGCCGCGTCGGCAGATGGATCACCTCGGGCAGGTGGCGCACCAGCGGGTGCGGGCGCCTTTGGTCCAGCTGGTAGTCGCCGCACAGGAGACTGGTCTCGGGGCCCTTGCCACCGAGCGTGAGCGAGCCGATCGGTGAACCCCGTTGGAACTGCTCCGCCGTGGCCGCCACGGCCGGGGTGGAGGGATGATCGGCGAGGATATGGCCCCGCCCGCTGCGCAGGAAGATCACATCACCGGGGCTCAACGGGATCGGCTTCAGATGCGGTGGTGTGTCATTGAGGGGGACCAGCCAGCAGGTCCCGTACAGCACCACATGGAACCCGGCCCCTGCAACCGGTGGCAGCCGCACGCCCCAGGGGGCGCGGCCGTTGGTCCGTACGGATGCCGGGTGCCCGGTGCGCATCGAGGCCAGCGCCTCGGTGAGGATATCCATCCGCCTTGCTCTCCCTGGTTCGGCCCGTCGCGGTCAGACCGTCAGGACAATCTTGCCCCGTACGTGTCCCGAGGCGACCAGCTCATGTGCCTTACCGGCCTCCTCCAGCGGGAACGTCTCCTCGACGTGCGGGCGGATCAGGCCCGCGTCGACCAGGTCGGCGATCGCTTCGAGCGCGGCGTAGTCCGGCTCGACCGAGATGCCGGCGAAGCGCCGCCCGGCCGCCTCGACGCGTACGGCGAGCTCCGGGTCGGCGTGTTCCACGATGCTGATGAGTACGCCGCCGGGGCGCAGCACACCGAGCGAGAGATCGCCCTGGGCCGTGGAGTCGAAAACCACGTCGGCGTCCTTGACGGCCTCGGTGAAGTCGGTGGTCCGGTAGTCGATGACCTCGTTGGCGCCGAGGCCGCGGACGAAATCGTGCCGGGCCGGACTGGCCATGGCGATCACATGGGCGCCGTGTGCCTTCGCGATCTGCACCGCGAAGTGGCCGACACCACCGGCTGCCCGGTGGATCAGTACCCGGTCGCCCGCCTTGACGCCTGCCGCCTGTACCAGGCCCTGCCAGGCCGTGAGCGCCGCGAGGGGGATGGCGGCGGCGTGCACATGGTCGAGAGAGGCGGGCTTGCGAGCCACCTGGCGGGACGGTGCGGCGACGTACTCGGCGTACCCGGTGGCGGCGCGGGGGAAGAACGGCATCCCATATACCTCGTCACCCACCTCGAACCTGGCGCCGGGGCCGGCCTCTTCGACCACCCCGGAAATGTCCCAGCCCACGCCGAACGGCGGCTCACCGAGCAGTGGGAAGGCGCCGGACCTGACGAACACGTCCACAGGGTTGACCGCGCTGGCGTGGACCTTGACAAGAACCTCGCCGGGCAGTGGCTTCGGCCGCTCGGTCTCCGCGATCTCGAGGACCTCGGGGCCGCCGAAAGACTTCTGGAACACTGCGCGCACGGTAACTCTCCCTGGTTCGACCGGTTGATGTCCGGCTTGATGTCCTCAACCCTAGGAAGATCGAATGAGCCGGAGAATAGCCTTCCGTCTCGGCTACATGTCCCAGCGTCTTGTCGGTGCGTACTCTCGGCCATAGACGCCTCAGACGTCGATGACACCCTTGACGATCATGAAGTAAATGATCAGGTTGCAGCGTCCGCCAGCAGGGCCCGAGCGGCGCGTCGGCCTTGCCAGTCCGCACAGCCGGAACTCTGGGGCAGTTGTAAGGCCGGGAACCTCAGCGTCGGGTACCAGCGCCCGCAGAACCACACGTACAGGACGGTTTCATCCCAGCAGATTGAGTTTCCGCGACTACGAGGGCCGCCCGGCCTCCTCGGAGTCGCGAAAGAGCTCTTGTCCTGCGGGTTCCGCTCGACGATCTCGACGCCGATCCCGTGTCTGTGGCCGTGGGCTCCGCCTCGGTCTTCGCCGGACGGTCGCTGGCGCGCGGGCAGGCGTCAGTCGGTGACGAGATCATCCGGGGCGGACCGGGCGAGTTCGGCCAGTGTGGCCAGCGCCTGGGAGAGAACGTCGGTCTGCGGGGAGGCAAGCCCCAGCCGGATCGCGTTGGGGGCGTGGTTATTGCCGACGGTGAACGCGGCGGCCGGCACCACCCCGATGCCGTGCCGGGCGGCGGCGGCGACGAAGGTGTCCGCGCGCCACGGGCGGGGCAGTTGCCACCAGCAGTGGTACGAGCGCGGGTCGCTCCGTACAGCGAAGCCGCCGAGGTGCCGAGCCGCGATCTCCTGTCGTACGGCGGCTTCCCGCTGCTTGGCCTGTACGAGCGCCTTCACGGTGCCGTCCTGCTGCCAGTGGTAGGCCGCCTCCAGTGCGAAGCGCATGGGGGTCCAACCCCCCGAGCGCAGCGACGTGGCGATCTCGCCCACCAGGAAGCCGGGCGCCACCACGAATCCGAGGGTCAGGCCAGGGGCGATGCGCTTGGACAGGCTGTCGACGAGGACGGTCTGCTCGGGGGCCAGAGAGGCGAGCGGCGGCACTTCGTCGTGGAGGAAGGCCCAGATGGCGTCCTCGATCGCGGGGATCCCCGACCGCAACAGGACATCGGACAGATGCTCCACCCGTTCCCGGGGCATCGTAACCGACAGCGGGTTGTGCAGAGTCGGCTGTACGTAGACGGCGTGCAGCGGGCCGCTGCGGTGGGCTTCCTCGACGGCCTCCGGGATCAGCCCTGCTGCATCCATGGCCAGGGGCACGAGGGTGATGCCGAGCCGCGTGGCGATGGCCTTGATCACGGGGTAGGTCAGCTCTTCGACGCCGAGCCGAGCGCCCGGTGGCACCAGGGCGGTGACGACGGCCGAGATGGCCTGCCTCCCGTTCCCCGCGAAGAGCACCTGCGCCGGGTCGGGGCGCCAGCCGCCACGCGCGAGCAGATCGGCGGCGGACTCGCGGACGGCCGGAACGCCGGCCGCGCCGACGGGCCGCAGCGCGTACCCGAGGACATCGGGACGCAACAGCCCGCCGAGCCCGTTGGCCAGAAGCGCGGCCTGCTCGGACACCACCGGATAGTTGAGCTCCAGGTCGATCCGGCTGCCTGCGGGTTCGGTGAGCGCGGGCGCGGATGCACGGGGGACCGCGCGGACGAAGGTGCCGCGGCCCACTTCGCCCAGAGTGAGGCCCCGTCGGGCGAGTTCCTGGTAGACGCGGGTGGCGGTGGAGTTGGCGATGCCGTGCTGCTGGGCGAACTTGCGCTGCGGGGGAAGCCGGTCTCCCGGCCGGAGGACGCCGGCCCTGATCTCCTCGGCCACCGTGTCGGCGACGCTCTGATAGTCCTTCACAGCGCTCTCCTCTCGTCCACGCGCCTCGCCATCCAACCACACAATTGCACCGAGTGCAATAATGCATATTGCATCGAGTGGTTGAGGGCAATATGCTCGCGGCATTGCTTCGATCTCAGCCCGTGCACTGGGCTGAGGGAAACCCCTGTTGGATGCGCCACGAGAGGGCGCGCGACTGCCGGAAAGGAGTCCTGCCAGCAGTGAACACGACCGCATGGTCTCGGTCTCCGCTCGGCCGGACTCCCTTGCTGCTGCCTGACTGTGACCAGTGCGGATTCACCTCCTGCCTGGTAAGGCACGGTACGGTCGTCGGCCTGCTGCGGAAGTACACGGCGGAGTGGCAGCGGGTCCTGACGGGGCCGGGGCTCGATGGCCGGCGTGCGGGAGTGCCTCACTGGTCACCGCTGGAACACGGCTGCCACGTCCGTGACATGTGTCTCCTGTTCCACAAGCGGCTCGATGCAATTTTCGGAACCACACCGATTGCACCGGACCACCGCACCGCGCCGTATGTCGGGCTGGCCGCAGAACGCCCGGACGTCGTCCGGCGCTACCGCGACGAGGAACCGCGACAAGTGGCGGAGGAACTGGGGTGGGCCGCCGAGGCCCTGGCCCGCCGCCTGGCCACGCTCACCGCCGACGACTGGGACCGCGACGGCGCGGGCCTGGCCGACTCGCGACTCACCGTCGATTTCTTCACCCGCCATCTCCTTCACGACATCGCACACGACCTCGCCGAGGTACAGCGCGGTGACCGCTCCGACAGGGCGCGTCCGGAGACGGCGGCGAGACATAACAGCGAATGAGGGGTTCTCATGGTTGAACTGAGCGGGGTCCTCGGCGTGATGGTGGTGGCCCTCGGGATGGTGCTCACCCCGGGCCCGAACATGGTCTATCTCGTCTCACGCAGCATCACCCAGGGCAGGCGCGCCGGGATCATCTCGCTCGGCGGTGTGGCCCTGGGCTTCATGGTGTATCTACTGGCCGCAAACCTCGGCCTGTCGGTCGTCTTCATCGCCGTGCCCGAGCTGTACTTCGCAGTGAAGCTGGCCGGCGCGGCATACCTCGCCTACCTCGCCTGGAACGCGCTGAAGCCGGGCGGCGTCTCAGTCTTCACCCCGCAGGACGTCCCGCACGACTCGCCGCGCAAGCTATTCATGATGGGACTGATGACGAACCTGCTCAACCCGAAGATCGCCGTCGTGTACCTCTCGCTCATCCCGCAGTTCATCGCCCCGGAGAAGAATCACGTCCTCCTCCAGGGCATCGCGCTCGGCTCGATCCAGATCGTGGTCAGCGTCGCGGTCAACCTCACCATCGTCCTGGCGGCCGGAACCATCGCCGTCTTCCTCTCGCGCCGCCCCTCCTGGCTCAAGGCGCAGCGCTACGCGATGGGCACGGCGCTCGGCGCGCTCGCCATCTCGCTGGCCCTCGACACCTCAGTGGGCGGTTCGTGAGTTGATGTCCGTTCCGGACTTGGTTACTGCTTCTTGCTGAAGGTGCCGGGCTCGACCTCGGTGAGGATTCCTATTGTGACCAGGCGTTTCATCTTGGCGCGGGTGCGTTCGACGTGTTTCGGCAGGAGCTCGAAGTCGAGGGCCTGACAGATGTCTCGGGCCCTCAGCGGACCGGTGGTGTCGTTGAAGACGGCGAGGATGCGCGGGTAGTCCGGGTGCTCAGGCAGCTCCAGGCTTCCTGCTGGGTCGACCGTCTGGGCCGGGATTCGGTCGGCAAGGGCGGTGATGGTCGTGCGGGTGATGGCGAGGTGTTCCAGACGTAGTTCGGCCTCACGGAGTTGGGTCTGCAGGGCGTCGATCTGGGTGCGGAGATCGTCGGTCAGGGCCCGGGCGGCGTCTTCCTGAAGGTCGAGTGCCTGCAGGAGAGGGTTCAGGTTCACGCGCCGGCCACCCGCGGATCGCGCCAGGTGAGCGTGTTCGTGTCGGTGAGCCGACGGGCCATGACGTGGGTCATGGCCCAGTAGACGCGTGAGGCGGAGGAGGCCGGACGGTGTTCGTAGTCGCGGACCAGCCGCCGGTGCAGTATCAAGATCCCGAACGTCTGCTCCACCCGCCACCGTTTCGGCTGCGGAACGAATCCGCGCTCCTCAGGGTTCCGCTGGACAATCTCGACGTCGATACCGAGGGCGGCCCCATGCGTGACGACCTGGTTCTTGAAGCCCTGGTCGACCAGGGCTTTGCTGACCGAGCCGCCGGCCGCGACGGCGACCTCGTCGAGCAGAGTGATGCCGGCGGCGTTGTCGTGGACGCTCGCGGCCAGCACGGTGACGGCGATGACCAGGCCGAGGACGTCCACGGCCAGTCCCCGCTTGCGGCCCGGTACCCGTTTCGCGGCGTCTTTGCCCGTTGTGGCCACGGGGACCCCGGTGGACGCCCGGACACTCTGGGTGTCCAGGATCACCAGGGTCGGGTCCTCTAATCGCCGGTTCCTCTCCCGCACCTGGCAGCGCAGGAGTTCATGGATCTGCTGGTCGGTGCCGTCGTCCCGCCAGGCGGCGAAGTAGTAGTACGTCGCGCTCTTCGGCGGCAGGTCGTTCGGCAGGAGAGCCCACTGACAGCCGGTCCGGGACTGGTAGAGGATCGAGTTCACGATCTCCCGCATCGAGTAGCGGCCCTGGTGGCCGCTGACGGAACGGTGCCGGTTCTTCCAGGCCGTGAGCACCGGCTCGATCAACGCCCATTGCTCGTCCGTCAAGTCGCTCTGGTACGGCTTGCGTTCACTCACCCCACCGATCCCAGCAGGCCACCGGCATCGGACCGGCACGTTCTGCCTCCGTCCACACCATCAGGCGACACCAGAACGACTCATATACTCACGAACCGCCCACTCAGAGCCTGCCAACCAGCGTCGTTACGGTCAGGCCCACAGCGCCCCCGCAACCATTCCGGCTCCGCATGGGTCCTCCATATCGGGGTCCCGGGCGGGCCACTGGTGCGTGAGGACAGGGGAAGGC
>NZ_ML123051.1:420696-437308 GCF_003846175.1 Streptomyces sp. ADI95-17
CCCGATCAGGATGTCGCGGTCGCCCGCCTTCCAGCGGCCCATGTCGATGAGGTCCTCGACTAGCCGGCGGACCCGGTCCGCAGTGGTCTTGGCGACGTCGTCGGCCGGCCCCAGCCGCAGGGCGTCCAGGATCTGGCACCACGAGGTCCGGCCCGACTCCAGGGCGGCGATGAACGAGTAGGGCCAGCCGGGCACGAACTGGTCCGAGGACCTGCCGCTGCGGCCGTAGACGTGACAGAACAAGCGGTCCGGACTGGTCGGTGCGTCCGGCCGGAGCCAGTGGGTGACGTCCACCGCCAGGACCAGGCGCCCGTCGGCGGCCTCGGGCTGCGGCAGCCCGGCCGGCACCTGCCGCAACCGCGGCACATCGACGTTCCCACTGTTCAAGGCTTCATACATCGTGCCGTGCCCGCGCCGGTGCTCGGCCGTGAGCGTGAGGTCCACCGGCGTGGTCACCGAGCCGTCCGTGCACAGCAACGCGTCGGTCAGCTCGAACAATGTGTCCCCGCGCACGGTCAGACAGTCGAAGAAGTCATCCCGGAAGCGTGACGCCACCGCGAACGGCTCCCGCTGGATGTCAGGTTGCAGCAGCCTCATTCCCCCACGGCCTTCGTGCTGGTCAGGTGCATCCTTGGCCGGAGCACAGGATCAGACGAAGGTCGTGTTCACGTCCCCGGAACCCTCATTCGGGCGATCATGTTCGGGTCATAGTTCGAGGCCGACAAGACCCGCCGTTTTAGCCGAGCTGGTAGTCGAACCAGATGCGATGCGTGCCGTCAGCATCAACGGCCATCCCTCCGGCCCCGGAGATCCCGGCCAGCTCGCCGGTGCCGCTTGAAGGCACGATGGTGAAGAACTCCGCTGTGCGGTCGCTGCCGGATGTTGTCGCCGAGTGCACGAAGTTGAAGGACCCCTCCCGTCCCTGCAGCGAGCCTTCGAATGACTCCATGGCCACATACGTGCCGACGCCGGCCGACTGGTCGAATGCGGCAGTGAACAGGGTCGCCGAGCGCCCCATGACCTCTCCCTCGAAGTGCTTCTCCATCGTCGCGACACCTACCGGCAGCCCAGTGGATACGGCAGGCTCGGGCTTCAGCTCAGTCGGGGCGAACGCTTTGACGGTGAAAATTGCCGTAGCTCTCATGCGCCGACACTACCGAGGCGGTCTGACAAACGCGGCTGGACCATAGGTAACCCGGCGCCGGGAGGCGACAGAAACCTTAAAGAAGTTCCCAATGACGATGTCAAGCCGCCGTCGTGACGTGACGGTTGGTAGTACTTGGTAGCACGCTCCGTCGCGGATCATGGCCCACAAGACGTTGGCCCGTCGGCGGGCCAAAGCCAGCAGGGCCTGTTTGCCCCTCGTTCCGCTTGCACCCGTAATAAGCCTGGGAGGGAGAGCAAGTTCTCAGGCTGGCCATCGCGGAGAGGTAGAAGGCACGGAGCAGGCCGCGATGGTACCGGCGCGGGCGACGCATGTTGCCGCTCACGCAGCCAGAGTCCCGCGGCACGGGTGAGAGGCCGGCGAAGGACGCGAGGCGGTCGGCCGTGCCGAACGCCTCCAGATCTCCACCGGCGGCGGCGATGAACTCGGCGCCGAGGAGGGTGCCCATGCCGGGCAGGCTCCGGATCACCGTTGCGTGTCGGTGCTCGTGGAACCAGGCCTCGATGAGCGCGTCGAGCTCGGCGATCTCCTCGTCGAGGGCCAGCACCCCTTGGCGATGCGGGCGGCCATGGCGGCCGCGAGGGTTTCTCCCGGCAGGGCGGTGCGCTGGGCCCTGGCCGCCTCGACAGCTGTCTCCGCGAGCGTGACGGCGTTCTTCACCCTGCGCTTCTTCAGCCAGGTTCCGATCCGCCTGGCCCCGCTGCGACGGATCGCGGCCAGCACCTGGTAGCCGGTCAGCAGGACGACCGGACCCTTCTTGCTCAGGTTCAGTCCGCGCTCCAACGCTGTGAAGAACGCATCGAGGCAGAAGCCGATCGCCTGCGCGAAGTCCTACGGCGTCCGCAGATGCGGCCCTAATGATAGGCCGCCGCGATGAAGCAGACCGAGGTGACATTTGTCAGTCACAGTGGTGACAGGCGTCATCGGTGAAGGGGCAAGTCGACTTCGATACTCGGATCATGACCACTCACCATCGATGCCATGGGACGCAAACAACCAATGTGCCGTCACGCCAGTCCGACGTCACGGCAGCCCAGACAGCAGTAACCCGGCAACCTTGGACGCGACGGAAGTTGATGACCGTCGGCGGTATTTTGGTGGCTGCCCTCACCACGGTCGGCACATCCCCGGCCACCGCGTCTCCCACGCGGCGCTCGGCCACGCCCACACCAGGGGAACAGACCCCGCCTCTACGCCTCGTACTGCCCATGCCGACCGGCAGACATGCCATCGGCACGCGCTCCCTGCGGCTCGTGGATCGTTCCCGGCGAGACCCATGGGTACCGACCAAGCCGGCGCGGGAATTCATGATCCAGATCTGGTATCCCGCCGCACGGGTGACGGGTCGGCTTCGTGCCCCCTGGATGACACCGGCGGCGGCCCGGCACTTCCAGAGTTCGGGTCTCCTGCCCACCGGGTACGTCACGCTCCCCGACTCTCACGCCGGACCGGACGCGCCCGCGCTGACGGTCGGTGGGCGCAGACCGGTGATCCTTTACTCACACGGTCATGGGCAGCACCGCAGCTCCAGCCTGTCCCTCGTCGAGGATCTCGCCAGCCACGGCTATGTGGTGGTCACCATCGATCACACCTATGACGCCGGGCAGGTCGAGTTTCCCGGTGGTCGCGTCGAGACGTACGGAATGCCTGAGCTGTCCCCGGATCTGCCGCCCGCCGAGGAGGCGCGCATCGTCGGCAAGGCCGTCCGGGTGCGGGTCGACGACGTCCGGTACACCCTGAAGGAGCTGCGCCGCGCGGTCCGGCACGGAACGCCCGGCCTCCCTGTTGGGCTGCGGGACATCATGGACCTCTCGCGTACGGCGATGTTCGGCCACTCGCTGGGCGGCGCCACCACGGCCGAGGCCATGTGTGCAGGACTGCCGATCACCGCTGGAGTGAACCTCGACGGGGCCCTGTTCGGCGAGGTCGTCACGCGTGGCGTGGACAGGCCTCTGTTGCTGGTAGGGGCGGATCAGCCCGACGACACGACATGGCTGGACACCTGGCCTCATCTGCGGGGCTGGCGCCGCTTCATGCGGCTGGCCGGGTCCGAGCACTTCTCCTTCACCGACTACGAGGCGTTGCTCCCTCAGGCCGCGGCGCGGCTCGGCGCGACCCCGGAACAACTCGCCTCCTTCATCGGCCCGCTGCAGTGGAGCCGCTCGCTGTCCGTGCAGCGGGAAGTCCTCGCGGTCTTCTTCGGCCTGCACCTACGCGGCCACAGCACACCTGTCCTTGACGGGCCCACCGCGCACTACCCGGAACTCGTCTTCCGGAAGGACCCCCGGTCAGGCGCCGTACCGCAGTGAATCGCACACATCGCCCAATATGAATGAGGGATCTGAACTACTTTCATGGCAACGAACACCGCTCCCCGGAAGAGGCCTCTGAGGTTCAAGATCGGGGTCGCTCTCCTCGTCCTCTGCGCCCTGATCTACCTGGGCGTCCTCATCGTCCTCTTCCTGCCCCTGACCACTGCCGGAAAGGCCGCCACCATCGGTGGAATGGTCGTGGCCGCCGAGACATGTGCCCTCCTCGGCATTGCGGGCATCGGGAAGGAAACCGTCCAGGCGATCAAGGCCCGCACAGGGCTCAAGAATCGCAAGCGTGATCGTGTCGACGGGCAGGCCCCGGCCGCGAAATGATGCGCTCGATGGCTACCGAAGTGCTCAAGAAGATCGTCGCTGACCGAATGCCACCCCCAGGAACTGACCACCGCGTGGGACGTACAGCCACCAGGTACCTCCCGGCAGTTCTCCTTCGAGCAACCAAGCCCGCCCGTTGACGCACAAGAATGCGCCGCGGTCCGTCGAAGGCTGTCGCCGATGGTCTCTGGTCCGGCACCACAGCGGGCCCCGGCACCGGCGGCGCTAGACCCAGCCCCGTTCGCGGGCGATACGGACCGCCGTGTGGCGATTGTCCGCAGAGAGCTTCGCCGTGGCGGAGGACAGGTAGTTGCGCACGGTTCCCGGCGAGAGCGAAGCGCGCCGGGCGACCTCGGCGATCGGCGCGCCGTCCGCCGCCATCTCCAGTACCTCCGCCTCACGCGCGGTCAGCGGCGAGTCCCCGGCACTGATGGCGTCGGCGGCCAGCTCGGGGTCCACATATCTGTCACCGGCGTGCACGCTGCGGATGATCTCGGCCAGCTGCTGCGCCGAGACCGTCTTCGGGACGAACCCGCGCACCCCTGCCGCCAGGGCCTGCTTGAGATGGCCGGGCCTCCCGTGACTGGTGACGATCATCGTCCGGCAAGCGGGCAGCTCGGTCCGCAGCGCGGCGGCCGCCGCCACCCCGTCCGTCCCGCCCGGCATCTGCAGATCCAGCACGGCGACGTCCGGCCTGTGCGCCCTGGCCATCGCCAGAGCCTCAGACCCGGAGGCCGCCTCGGCCACGACCAGCAGGTCGTCCTCGTACGACAGCAGCGCGGCGACCGCGTCTCGGATCAGGTGCTCGTCGTCCGCCAACAGCACCCGGATGCGTCTACTCATACGACCAGGCCCGACTGCTGTGCGATGGGGGAGGAGACCTCCGGCCGGGACAGCGGCACCGCAGCCGTCAAGTGGAAGGCTCCCGCCAGCGACTCGGTGTCCAGGGTTCCTCCCAGCGTCGCCAGCCGTTCGCGCAGCCCGTTCAGACCCGACCCGGAGGTACCGCCCGCTGCGGCCTCCGGCACGCCGTCGTTGTCGACCGACAGCACCGCCGAGGCTCCTGTGCTCAGTCGGATGGTGCAGCTCCGTGCCTCGCTGTGCCGCAGCACGTTGGTGGTTGCCTCGCGCACGACCCAGCCTAGGGTGCTCTGGACGTCGGGCGGCAGGGCGCTTCCGTCGTCGCCCTCGGCCGTGCCGTCGATGCCCGCCGCGTGCAGTACGGACAGCGCCCCGGCCAGCTCGACCGCGAGATCGGCCTTGCGGTACCCGCGGACGACCTCGCGCACCTCGTGCTGCGACTCCCGGGCGATGCGTTGCACCTCGATCATCTGCTCCACCGCCTCCGGTCTCCCCCGGCGCGCCAGTTGCACCGCCAGTTCGCTCTTCAGCGCGATCACCGCCAGGTTCCGCCCCATCACATCATGCAGATCCCGCCCGAACCGCAGCCGCTCCTCCGCGACCGCGAGCTGCGACTGCAGCTCGCGGGCGGCGTCCAGCTCCCGTACCACGTTCAGCAGCCACACCGCGCAGCCGCTGGTGAGCACCATCACGCCACTGGTGACGAGCACGGCGGCGGCGAACCCGGCGGCCGTCGGGCCGGGCAGCCCCAGCAGCGCGCAGACCGCAGCCATCCCGACGGCCGCGCCCAGCACGCTGTACAGCCTCGGACGGGTCCCGCGGATGGCCAGGGCCATCGCGCCCAGGCCGAACGTGAACAGACCGACGACGAGCACCGAGACGTCCACGCCGGACAGGAGGGAGCTGTCCGAGCGCAGCGCCAGCGCAGTCGCGGCTCCGCCCACGGACAGCGCGGCGACGGCGGTAAGCAGCCCGACCGGACGCTCCCGGCGGCCCAGCAGCCAGTCAAGGCCTCTGGCCTGGAGCACCGCGCACAGCGCGGCGTGCACGGCCACCAGTGCGAGCAACCCGGGCCACGGTCCGGCGACCCCGCTGGCCAGCGAAGCACCGAGGATGGCCATCTCGGCCAGGGGGAGGAAGTGAAACGTGGAACGCGTGTACAGCTCGATCCGTGCGGGACCGCTCCGTCGGTGCCACCAGCCCGTCAGGCTCACCATCAGTAGTCACTCCGGTTGTCAGCTCCGCGGTTCCAGCGGAACCAACGGTGTACGGCAAACAAGGCGAACAGCGTCCAGGCCAGCGCCGTGCCCAGCGCCCGCAACACCTCCAGGGGCGCGGGCCAGGGCCTCCACCCAGCCGGCCCGTACGAGCTCGACCACAGAGGTCAGCGGGAGTCACCTGCGGCATCCGCTGCAACGGGACCAGGATTCCCGGGCCCACCACCGAGACGAGCAGCACCGGTGTCGTCGTGAGCTGGGCAAATTCCACGCGTGAAGACCGTGGTCGCCGCGGCGAGCGCGGCGACCAGCATGATGCCTAGCGCCAGCCTGAACAGTAACTCCGGCCGGTGCGGGAGGTCCATGCCCAGCAGCACGGAGCCGGTCACGATCAGCGCCACGCACTGCGCCAGCGCCACGGCGACCGCCAGCACGGCTGTACTGCCAGGAGGCGCGGGCGCGAGTACCTCGTCGCTCTGAAAGCAGAGGACGACCTGCTCACCCTGCACTGGGCGGACGAGATCCGCGATCCCCACCAGGAGGTCCCCGACCTGCCGGGAAAGGCGGAGCCGACCATCGCCGAGGTGAAGATGGCCCACCAGCTCATCGACGCCCTCACCACCGACTGGGATCCGGAAGACTTCCACGACACCTTCCAGGAGAAGGCCGAGGCGCTGATCGAGGCCAAGGCCGCAGGCGAAGTCGTGGAGAAGGCCGAGCCGGCCGCGCAGCCCACTGGTGTGGTCGACCCGGTGGAGGCCCTGCGTGCCAGCGTGGAGCGGGCCCGCAGCCCGAAGGACACCAGGGAGAAGGCCGGCGAGGTGTATGAGAATGCCACCAAGGCCGGGGTCAAAGGTCGCTCCGGCATGACCCGTGATCAGCTCGCTGACGCCCTCGCCAAGGGCAGCTGAGGCCGCCGCGGCCCAATGCAGGCATCTCCATCCAGTCGGATCCGCTCCCACGCTGCCCGGCAGGCGGCCAAGCCAGCGATACCACGACCGCCGAGTGGGCGCTGGCCAGTGGGAAACCCACCTGACCCCCACATCCCGGGTGGGGCGCCGGTGTGGGGAAAATGGCCCGTCCACAAGAGCTGCGGCATCCGTATCTCCAGTCCTCCCTGGCGGGTGCGGGCATGGGCCTGGAAGTGGACCGGGGTGCCTGGGGGAGGGGTCCCCAGATCGGGACCGTGGGCAGGAAGCGGCCGGGCCGCCGCCCGTAGTGGGTGGTGATCGCATCACAAAGACGCGGGCCGGGGCGGTGAGTACGGTGCGGTTCCCGCGCGCGTGGACCCGGTTTTGCGTCCCAGGGTGTGTTGTCTGCCGACATTACGTCAACATGCTGGGCCGGTACTCCTTCCAGTTCCCCGACCTGCCCGGCGGAATGCGACCCCTGCGCGATCCGGACACCGCTGAGGGGTGAGCCCCGCGCCGCTCTTGCCGGGCAGTCGGTGAACGGAACCGACCCGGTGGCGGGCTGATGCCATTGGAAGGGGCGCGCCCGAAGCCTGTCGGCTCAGGTGTTGAGGGCGTGCCCGGTCGTTGAGTCCACGTGGTCCGGGATCTCGTCGTGGCGATCGCCCACGGTCGGTGTCCCGGTCGGCTCGAACATGAGGATCGCGGCGCCGGAGGGAGCGTGCGGCTTGTGCTCTGTGCCTCGGGGGACGGTGAAGACCGCCCCTTGTGGGAGCAGGATCGTGCGCTCCCCATCGGGCTCGCGCAAGGAGATGTGCAGCTCGCCGTCGAGTACCAGGAAGAACTCGTCGGTGTCGTCGTGGACGTGCCAGATGTATTCGCCCTCGACCTTGGCGATGCGGACGTCATAGTTATTGACGCGCGTGACGATGCGGGGGCTCCACAGGGCGTCGAAGGAGGCCAGAGCCTTGCTGAGGGGGATGGGTTGGTTACTCATGGGCTCATCCTGAGCGGTTTCGCATGGCCGCCGTGAGTGCTAGGAATTGCACATGGCGAAAGAATCCTCGCACGCAGTTCACGCGGCGGGCGTACACCGGGTCGTCGTGATCGTGGACGAGAACTCGAACCCCTTCGAGCTCGGCTGCGCGACCGAGGTCTTCGGTCTGCGCAGACCGGAGATCGGCCGTGATCTCTACGACTTCAGGCTCTGTTCCCCCGAGCCCCGCACCCTGATGCGAGACGGATTCTTCACGCTCACGGGAGTCGCCGATCTGGAAGCGGCCGACGCGGCGGACACCTTGATCGTCCCCAACCGCCCGGACACCGAAGTGCCCCGCCGTCCCGCCGTGCTCGATGCCGTCCGACGGGCGCACACACGCGGTGCGCGCCTGGTCGGCTTCTGCAGCGGCGCCTTCACACTCGCCGAAGCCGGAGTCCTCGACGGGCGCCGGGCCACAGCGCACTGGCAGTGGGCGGATTCCTTCCGATCCCGCTTCCCCTCTGTCCGGCTCGAATCAGACGTGCTGTTCGTGGATGACGGTGACATCCTCACCGCCGCGGGGAGCGCGGCCGCGCTCGACCTTGGGCTGCATGTGGTCCGCCGCGACTACGGCGCGGAGGTCGCCAACTCTGTGAGCCGGCGCCTGGTCTTCGCGGCGCACCGGGACGGCGGGCAACGGCAGTTTGTGGAGCGCCCCATGCCCGACCTGCCTGACGAGTCCCTGGCGCCAGTCCTGGCCTGGGCCCAGGAACGGTTGGACTCACCGCTCACTGTGTCTGACCTTGCGGCGCGCGCGGCGGTCAGTCCGGCGACGCTGCACCGCCGCTTCCAAGCACAACTGGGAACGACGCCGTTGACGTGGCTCACGGGGGAACGACTTGCCCTGGCGTGCCGATTGATCGAGCTAGGTGAGTCCCGCTTCGAGATGGTCGCGCGGCGCAGCGGGCTTGGCACCGCTGCCAATCTGCGCACGCTGATGCGCCGCGAGACCGGCATCACTCCGTCGGCATACAGGCGCCGGTTCGGACCGGAGGCGAATTGACGGCGGGCATCCCCTTCCGGCGAACCACGAGAATATGCCTCAGCGTCGGCTGTCGCCGGGGGCGAGAAGGCTGGTGAGCTCGGCCCTCCCCTCGGGGGAGGGCTTGAAGTAGCGGCGGACGTTCTCCAGCTTCTTGTGCCGGGACTTGGCCATCAGCAATCCGCCGTTCGCTGCGATTAGGGCTCGCAGAAAATCAACTTCCGGTTCGTCTTGCAGCGCACCAGCAGATCGCGCCCGTGGCGGCCGGCTGGCTCAGCAGTGCGGCGGCGGAGAAGTTGCGGTCGCCCAGTAGCAGCATCCCGGCCCGGAGGTCCACTGCCAGCCGGCGGGCGTACTCCAGCTCACCGGTCGTGGCCGGACCGAACACGGCCCCGATCACCGACCTGGTCCCGTAAGCCACCAGTGCGGCCAGACGCAGTTGTGGGTAGCCCGAGATCCCGTTGCCGAGCCGCTGCCGGGTGAACACCGCAAGCTTGGCCGGACAGTCCGGGACCGACAACAGGGTGCCGTCGACCGCGACGACCCTCAGGCCCCGCCACCGCCCGGCCGCAGCAGCCGTGGCCGCAGGGCCACTCACCAGGTTGAACAGGGCTTTCATCGGTGCCGGCCCCAGTCGCTGGCGGACCTGGCGAAGAGCGCTGCCGCTGGGCCGGACCGGAGCCAGGCCCCTCAACCCGGCGCACAACCGGTCGAAGAGGGCTTCCGTTCGCGGCTCAGAGGGACGTGCGGCGGCATCGACTGCGTCGAGCTCGGCTACCAGTAGCCGCGTGCTGTGGGGTTGGGTTCCTCTGACGTGGAACGCCCCGTCACGACCGCCGCCGGCACACTCGACTGGCTCTCGTGCCCCGTGCGAGGCCGACTGGATCAGCAGGCGGAGGCATCGGTCGGGGCCTGCAGGTCGTATCGGACGATGCTTGCGTTCTCCTTGAACGAGATCCCTACGTTCCCGAAGGCGCCGCTCCCCTCGTACTGCGACCAGCTGATGGTCTTGATGTCGCCGGGCCGCACCTGCTTGCCGAGCGACATGATCATCAGGCGCCCGGTGCACGAGAAGGAATAACTGCCGCCGCCGGAGGGCGGGTTCGCCTTGACCAGCGCTGAGCCGTCGACGGTGAACTGCTGCCGGTCGACCGTCTCCACCGTGTAGCCCTGCTTCGGCTTCGCCCCGTCCACGAGGGTGGTGAAGGTGACGTCGAAATAGCCGACGTGGACGGTCACGGGGGCACAGAGCTTCGGCGGCCCGCCGAACTCGATGGGCAGGTAGCCGGTCACGCTGCGCCCACGCAGATTGCTGTCCAGCCAGTCCTTGTCACCCCGGACACAGGAAGGCGTGGGGGACGGAGGCGCCGCGGGGGTGGCCGCGACGGAGGGCGGCGGACTCGCCGACGTGGCTGAGGAGGCGCCCGGGGCGGCGGCGTCACCGCTGCCGCTGCCGCAGCCGGAGAGGCTGAGTGTTCCCGCCAAAACGGCGAGCAGAGCGATGCCCCGTAACGGTGATGGTCCTGCTTGGTCTGTCACCGAGCCATGCTGACCGAACGGCACAGGCGAGTCAACAGGCCTGTCGGCGTACACGTGAACGTGGTTCTGGCAAGATTTTCGTAGCCGGAGATCACCTTGACTTGGGTGTCGCCCCGGTCACGTTCGCTTGAGATGATACAGGTTGGGAGCGTCCGGGTCCCCGGCAAGGTAGTAGGGCTGAAGCCCTTTCTTGGTCCGCTCCATGCCGAACTTCCACTCCTACGAGGAAGTCCTCAACACCCTCGACCTCGTCATCCGACTCGGCATGGACGCCCCCGTCCTCAACACCGCCGATCCGCTGGTCTATCCCGTCCTGACCCGCGACCGCCAAGCGATGGCCGACCTCGTCCGCACCACTCTCGGCCCCCTCCTCCACACACGCGGCGGCGCCCAAACCTCCCTCGACACCCTCACCACCTACTTCGACACCGGCTGCAACGCGGCCGAAACAGCCCGCCGCCTCTCCCTCAGCGTCCGCGCCCTCACCTACCGCCTCCAACGCATCCACCAACTCACCCACGCCAACCCCACCGACCCCACCAACCCCACCACCGCTACGCCCTCCAGACAGCTGTCATCGGAGCACGCCTGCTCAACTGGCCCGAACACAGCCTCTGACCCAGAACACCGTCCCCGGCACCAACACCACCCCGATCCGACAACAGCGCCCGACACGGTCCTCGACCCCGTCCCGCCGGTCCGCGCGGCCCGCAACTCCGCCCTCGCCGCGCTCGCCGCCGACCTCCCCAGCCCCATCCTTGCCGACCTGACCGGCATGCACCGCCACACCGCGATCCGCTGGGTCGCCTACGCCCGACGCGACTGGGCCGAGTACCTCGCGGCACGCGCCGAGGACCAACAGGAAGGCAGACGATGACCGACGCGACCGGAATCAACGACAGGCGCACAGTCCAAGAAGTGCTCGATTACCTGATCACGCACTTGAACGGCGCCCTGCGTCGCCCGGGAATGTATGGCGGTGAGACGGCGATCAGGCTCTACCTCGACGCGGTGGCGTTCGCGGACGCCTCCGAGCAGGCATGGCAGCAGGAACTGAAGGACCTGCAAACCCGCCGAGGATTCTCCTCCACCGGCGTGAGCGGAGCCTTCCAAGATCTGTGGGGGGATGCACACGAGGGCGCCGTGGCCTCGGTCTACGCCGAGATCGCACACCGTCAGGGATGGCTGCGACTCGACCGGACCCTCACCTCAGCCGAGCACTACGAGATCCGTCGCGTCAGCGAGACCTGGTGCCGCAAGGACCGTCTCCTCAGCGACGTCGTCACGGCGTTCGGCCCGCCCTCGGTCCTCTTCGGGGGGAACAACCCCAACTACCCCAAGACGCTGGCCTACGCGACCGACCAACGTGACGACACCCTGCTCTGCTTTCACCTCTGGAACAGCTTCGCCCCGGAGCCAAGCCAATCGTCGGCCTCCGTCCATGCCGAACCCGTCCTCTGGGCCTTCCGGGACGGCGGCGCCCTGTTCTCAGACGGCTTCATCTTCACCCCGGAAGGATCCGCCCGCCGACGTGCGAGCTGAAGTGCGGGCCCGGGGGAACCGAGTTGCGAGGCAGCTTGAGCTGCGGTGGAATCTGGCGGGCTCCGCACCTGTTGCCCGGGCGGGGAGGGACCGGCTGATGGACGAGACGACAGCGCTGGACAGCGTGCTGCAGCAGGCGCACGTAGCCCAGGTGAGCTCGGTGAGCGGGTTCGAGGCGGACGGAGAGATCCGGGTGGACCTCTCCGATCCGACGGAGTCGGCCCAGCTCAGGAGGGCTATGGCGGTGGAATCGCTGCCCGGGTTCCACTGCATGTGCGGCGGGGACGTCCGCTTCGAGTTGTTCGACCGGCACGGTGAGCGGCTCGCAGTCGTCGTCCTGCACCACGGGGCGACGCTGAGGTGGGGGCAGTGGGACAGCAACGCCGTCCTCGCCGACGGCCGCCTGCTCCTGGCGTGGCTGGACGGGCACGGCATGCCCGGCCCCATGCAGCAGTTCGAAGCCGACCGGCAGCGAGCGGAGGAAAGATCCGAAGAGGAACGCAGATGGCTCGCCGCTATGCCCGCCGGATTGGAGGGGACCGCCGACCGGATCCTCGGCCTCTCCCACACCGGCGGCAGGCCGTCCCTCGAACTGCTGGCGGAACTCACGGACCGACTGCAGGCGACGTTCCCCGACCCGGTGGAGCGGGTGCTGGTCCTGCTCGACTGGTACGGATCCGGCAGCGGGCGCTGCTCCGGTTACCCCGTCCACGAGGGTGTACCTAGCGAACTGCTCGGCAGGGTGCCGATCGCTGATCTGCTCGCCGGGCTGGCCGATCTGCGGGCCGAGGAGCGGCACGACGCCGGGGCCGTGCGGCATCTGGTGGGCTGGAAGACCCGCCCGCGCCAGAAGCGGGATGTCGTCGGCATACCCGAACCGCTGCGTGCCCGGCTGCTGGCGCATGCTCGCCGCTCTGGAGACTCCGACAAGCAGGGCCGCGCAGAACGGTGGTTGGCACCCCCGCGGGCCTGAGACCCGCCGGAGCGTTCAGCGGTCAGCAACAGGGAGGAGAACGTCGTAGCCGGAGAGTTGCCGAGCTCCTGTCGCACCAAACCCGAGATCAATCGAGGGAATAGTGCACGGTCGGAATAACCCCCTCCCGCCAGTAGTCCTGAACCTACGCTCCGGGTGCTGCCCCGACCCCGAACCCGCCGCCGACGGTCTCCCAGGCCGTCACCTGATCCGCTCGCGCCACTTCAAGAACGTCACTGATCCAGACGGTCACCACCTGTCGGCCGGCGAGGTCCGCGCCGTGCCATGGGTGGCCATCACGCCGGTCGTCAACGCCATCCGAGTGCTGGAGAAGATGGTGCCCGAAGGCGAGCTTCTTTTCATCTCCGCCCACCACTCCGGCCAGCACAGCGGGGTGCTGAAGTCCGGCGGTCTGAATATGCGGATCAAGGACTTCGTGAGCTGGGTCAACCGCGAGGCCGCCACCCACAACCTGGCCAGCCAGTTCGTCCCCGACGACCCGCACGGACCCCTCCAGGTCAGCCGCTTCCGAAGGACCCTGGCCTGGCACATCGCCCGCCGCCCCGGCGGCTTGGTCGCACTCGCCATCCAGTACGGCCACATGCGCACCGTCCTGGACGCCCGCACCTCCAGCCGCTACGGCGCCCGCAGCCGCGGCGGCATCCACACCGTCCTCGACGTCGAAACCGCTCTGGCCGCCGACACCGCCGCCCGCCTGCGAGACCGGCTCGCCGCCGGCGAACGCCTCTCAGGACCCGCCGCCCGCCGAGCCCTCACCGCCGCCGTCCAAGCCCCCCGCTTCGAAGGCCGCATTGTCCCGCGCACCTTCGTACACAAGGCCCGCGCCTACCTCGCCCGCGACGGCATTGTGCTCTACGACAACCCCGAGGCCCTGATGATCTGCGCCTTCAAACACGACGTGGCCATGTGCGAACCCGACCCCGGTGCCACCGCACCCCGCCAGTACGACTGCCGCCCCGGCTGCGCGAACACCGTCCGCACCGACGACCACGCCCTCCTGCTCCGCGAACGTGCCGACGAACTCGACCAGTTCGCCGACCGCCTGCCCCCACCCCTCGCCCGCCGCCTGCGGACCAACGCCTCCCGCCTGCGCGCCACCGCTGACACCCACGACTCCACCCCCCCCAGACCGCCGAGGCCCCGCGATGAACCCGACCCACGACGACGAACGCACCCGTGTCCGAAAGGCCATGGACCGCCTCCTGACCGGCCAGGCCACGCTCTCCAACGGCAGCCTCACCGCCACCGCCCTCGCCGTCGAAGCAGGCGTTCACCGCATGGCCCTCATGAAACGCCACGCCGACCTGAAGAACGAGTTCTACGAGCGCGTCCGCACCAAAACCCGCCAGGTCCCCGAGCCCGAGAAGCGCCTCCGGGAAACCGTCACCCGGCTGAAGAAGACCATCGCCGACCAGAACGCCGAGATCCAGGACCTCCGCCAGCTGATCACCCGGCTCACCCTTGCCGCAGCAGTGCTCACACACGGCCAAGACCAACCGGGACCAGCCCTAGAGGACATCGGCAACATCGTCCACCTGCGCCCGCCGACCTGAAACCCGAGCTGCCTGGCTGCGAAGGTGGAAACCAGGAACGGTTGTCGAAGTGTTCTGAGAACGCGCGAGGGTCAGCCGCTCGGCAAATGTTGCCGAGCAGTGAGAACACGCCTTGGTCTCCTCGTGCCACGTGGCCCTGGGTTCAGGATGAACGTCAGTCGAGACGAGCGTCGAGCTTAGGTCGATGCGGTGCGCGCGTGAATGCGGTGCGCGGTCCGCAGTCCCTGCTTGGCGGCGGTTGCCACGAGGCCGCCGAGGGTGGTTCTGGCGAGGTCGTGGGCGGCGAGGCGTTCCAGTGCTGGCAGGGCCCGGTCGTCGGCGGTGGAGCCGAGAGCGCGGCAGGCCAGTGCTCGGAGGTCCGGGTCGGGATCGGTGGTGAGGGTGATCAGGTCGTCCACAACCGGCGGGCCGAAGGCAGCGATCGCTGAGGCGAGGTGACTGGCCTTCGGGTCCCGGCGTTCCATCATGGCCTGCCAGAGCACAGCGAGTGCCCGGTCGCCGCCGATTTGGCCGAGCGCCAGGGCGGCCCTGCTGCGTACCCAGTTCGTCTCGTCGTTCAGCCTGGCTGTCAGGGCGGGTATGGCGGCCGGTTCCTCAAAGAGGCCGAGCGCCTCGCAGGCACCCTCGCGGACCACCGGATCGGGATGCTCCAGCAGGGCGGTGATCAGCGGAACGGCCCGGCGGAAGCCGAGTTCGGCACAAGCGAGCGCCGACCACCGCACCCCGCGGTGCTCGGTGTCGGCGAGCGCGCGCAGTAGGCCCGATTCGACGCTCGCGTCGCCGAACAGGGCGATCCGGTTGAGTGCCTTGGTCCAGACGGTGACATCCTGAGTCCGGTGGTCGGAGGCGACCTCGGACAGGGCCGCCCGGGCCTGCGGATGGCCGAGCTCGGCCCACTCCAGCAGGGCGTCGATCGCCGGCAGCCGGATCGTGCGGTTCCTGCTCAACTCGGTGGCCTGGACGGTGACGAGGGATGTCGGCCCGTCCGGCGGGTGGCCGAGTGCGTCCCCGAGCGGGCCGACGAGCGGTGGTTCGAGCTCGCCCAACCACAGGGCCAGTGGGCCGATTCGGGTGCCGACGTCCGCGTCGTAGCGGCCGTCGCCCCGCAGGTTCGCGGCCAGCTTGGCGACCGTACGGAACAACAGCCATGCGCGGTCCGATGGGGAATCAGCGAGGGCGTCGAGTCGGCCGGACATCGTCGCGGTGACGGCGGTCGGCGGGCGGCTGGTGGCCTCCAGGACCGCCTCCGCCCAGGCGAGTGGCTCGCCCTGACGCTCGTAGAGCTGGCGACCCCACAGGCGGAGGACGGCGTCACGGTGGTCGGTCATCCCAGGATCGTTCCAGCAGGGAACACCGACAGCCAACGGATTTTCCTCGCGGTCAGTCGGGTGCCAGATCGTCTCGGCATTACTCCGGCAGTTTTGTTACGAGCACCATCAACGGTCAGCGCCCCCCTGGGGAATCGTGACCGCCAGGGGGGAGGAACCTGACGTTGATCATGCAGATCGTGGGGAATTTTACTTGATCGTTGACAGTGTGGTCCCAAAGGGGCGGCGGAGTGCTACTGGAGCAGGATCATCTTCCGAAGGAGGTCGAACCCGGCTCGTCTGTAGAGCTCCCTCCCGGCTCACCGTCGGCGGCAACATCATCCAGATGGGCACCGAGTCCTACCGCCTCGCCCACACCACGGCCCACGCCGCCCCAACATCCCTGCACACAGCAACTTGACAGGGAACGCCACGAACGTCACCCGCGATGCCAGGGCGCCGCTGGTCGCCGCGGCGAAGCGCCACGGGATGCACACCGTCGCGGTCATGATGTCGACGCCGGCCTCGGTATGTGTCGAGCGGCAGGGCCCGCGCCCGGCCAGCCGCAGCGTGCCGCAGGACACGGTCCGCTCCCAGCACCAGGCGATGGTCCGCTCCCACCCCATGCTGCTCTCCGAGGGCTTCAACGACGGGGTGTTCGCCAGCAGCCTCTGCCGCCTGGAGCCGTTCCTGCAGCGGCTCTCCGAAGCCCGTGAGGCCGACCTCGGAGACGACGAAAGCGAGGGCCTGGGCGATCTGCTCCTGGTCCGCCGGTACTTCGGCCCGGAGATCCTTCCGCTGTGGCGGTGGAAGCACGGCTCGGACATCGCGGGCGGTGACCGCGTCGCGGAGATCCG
>NZ_ML123051.1:437540-453446 GCF_003846175.1 Streptomyces sp. ADI95-17
CTACTCGGTCACCGACCTGTACAAGGCGCTGACCGGCTCCCTGGACAGCGACCCGGACACCGTGTGCACCGAACACGGCCCGGACGATCCCGAAGGCCGCGCCGACCTGGAGCAGCAGTACGCGGACGCGGTCCGCGCATGAGCTTCGCCGCTTCAGCGCCGCACTTGCACCAGCAGCCGCCGATGACGGCGTCTGGTACCCGCGACAACCCGGTGACAACGACACCCGACAGCGTTCCGTCGGGGTGCTTCTGGTTCGTGGACCCCGACGGGACGCTCTGCCTCGCACCCGGTTGCATGGCCCGGATCCAGGACCCCGACGCGGAATGCCTGTGCGACTCCCTCACCACCCGCTACGGCCGCCTCGCCCAGAAGCTGCGGGACCTGCAAGAGCGCCAGCAGTACGCGGACACCTGGTGGCACGCGCTGCGGGCCGCGGTCGAGGCCCACCCCGCCGGCCGGGCCATCCTCGCCGACACCCAGCGCCGCACCGGCCGCTGACCACCCAGCCCGAACCGGAAGGGCCAGAAGCATGACCTATCAGCAGCTCCCCGATCCTGCCGTCACCGACAAGGAGCGCGCCACCGTACGCAGCGAGGCTGCGCAGTTGTTCGCCCGCCTCGACCCGATGGAGCGTCGCCAGCTCGCGTCGGTCCTCCGAGTGGTTCTGGACGCACCGGATCTCGGCGCCGCGTTCCTGACACTCATGGACCAGGAAACCGCCAGCACCGCGGTCCCTCTGCGCTGACGGCTCTCCGTACTGCCCCGATCCCAGTGCCATCTCCGCCGTAGGGCTGGCCGGGACCGCCTGAACCCACACGTATAAGCGCCCGGGGCCGCCGTGTCAGCGGCGGCCCTGAGCTTTTCCAGTCCCGTGCCAGAGACGAGAAGGAAGCCACCAGTATGACCACGCTCGTGTTAACGAGGAAGACGCTCCAGCTCACCGCCATGGCCGTGCCCCTGGCCGGATGGAACCTGCACACCACCGTCCTGCACCGCCGCCTCACCCAGGCCCGGCGCGACCCGCTCACCACCACCTGGCGCCGCGAAGCGTTCACCACCCGCGCGCAGCGCCTCCTGGAGCACCACGCCGACGACGTGGTCCTGGTCCTCGCTGACGCCGACCATTTCAAGCATCAACGACCGCCACGGGCACGCGGCCGGGGACACCGCGCTCGCCGCGATCGGCGCCCGCCTGAGCGAGTGGGCCGGGCCGCGTGGCGTTGCCGGCCGTCTCGGAGGCGACGAGTTCGCAGCCCTCGCCCGTATCGAACCCCGCCACCAGGCGCTGCGCCTGGAGCACTTGGCCCGTCTCATGACCCGCCCCGTCCCCACGAGGACGGGTTGCTGCCGCTGTCCGTTTCCCTCGGTGCCGCCACCCCGGCCGCCGTCGCCGGCCGCGACTTGCCGACCTTGATGCGTGCTGCGGATGCGGCGATGTACGAGGGCAAACACACCGGCGACATCCTCCGGGCCCGCCCCGACCATGCGCGCGTTCCGAGCGTCAACGGCCGTCGGGCCGGCCGCCCGGGCACCGCAGTACGGGGGCGGGCCGCATGACACCGAGCCCGCTCATCGAAGGCGACTGGATCCGCGGCATCACGATCCGTCAGCCCTGGGCGACCTGCATCCTGACCGGCGCCAAAACCATTGAGAACCGGCCCCGCCCGTGGAAGCCGGGCTGGGTACTGCTGCACGCGGGCCAGAGCACCGACCGAGCAGCCCTGCACACCCCGCTGGTCGCCCGCACGATCCGCGGCCGCGACCTGGCGACCGGCGCTGTGATCGGCGTCGCCCGGATCATCGACTGCCACCAGGACCCCGACGGCTCTGTCGGTAGTTCCGGCTATCGGAAGTTGCGGAATGGGTGCCATAACGGCGGCTCCGAACGGCTGAGTGGCCACCTTTCCTGCCGCCCCGGCTGCCGGTGGCGTGATCTTCCCCAGGAAGGCCTGAGAGCGCGATCTTCACACCCGGACGATGAGCCTGCGGCGCAAAATGAATTTGAGAGAAGCCCGAGACCGCCCGCCGTCCGGTGCCCGCCCTGCTGCCCCGGGCTGGCAAACCCGCAGGCAGGAAGCCATATCAGCCACTTCTGCGAGGCTCCGGACGACGTGGCGGCAATCTCACCATGACACGAAAGGCAACGTTAATGTGACGCTCTGTAGTGCTTTCGGATTTTGATCCACTCGTGACGCCGTGACCGCGCGGTCTACGCAACGGACTCTTTGCTCGCTGGTGATTAGGCAGAACCGGCCGGTGCGGGTGAGCATGAGGTCATCTCCTCGAACCCCAAACGGCCTGCCATGGGCCTTTTGAGGGCTGCCCCCGACGCTGGAAGGACGCCGATGCCCACACATGCCCCCCGTGAGTTGCCCGACCTGCCCTACGCACACCGCCTCGAACCCTTCACCAGGGACCTGGAGCGGGACGAGGTCTACGAGTGGCTCCACATCGACGGCCGCGCCTTCGACGACATCGACGGCGGTATGACCCGCTTGTCCGAGTCGGCCCTCTCCTCGGTGACGTTCACCGGTAGCCGTCTGCGGCGCGCGCGCCTCGACACGGTGTGGATGCACAACATCCGCACCGTGGGCACCGACCTCGCGGAAACCACCTGGCTGGACACCGAGTGCCTCTCCAGCCTCCTGGCCGGCACCCAGCTCCACGGGGCACAGATGCGGCGAGCTGTCTTCCACCACTGCAAGTTCGACTCGGTCAACCTGCGCGCGGCCACACTGAGGGAGGCCGTCTTCGTCGACTGCCTGCTGCGCGACGTGGACTTCGCCGGCGCGACACTGACCGATGTGTCGTTCCCGGGAACGACTCTGGACCGGGTCGATTTCACCAAAGCCACCCTCACCCGGGTCGACCTGCGCGAGGCGAGTGCGCTGGGCATCACCTCGGGAGCCGAAGCACTCAAAGGTGCCATCATCAGCACCCCCCAATTGCTCGACCTCGCCCCCGCCCTCGCCCAGCACGTCGGCCTCACCGTGAAGGACAGCTGAGGGCTGACAGCCCCGGACCACCCGCCCGACAAACTCGGCTCCTACGGCTGATCCACCGGCGACCACGAGCCCGAGCGGCCGGTTGACAGAAGGCCTTCGCGGACAAGAAGTCCGGCACGAACACGATCCGTGCGGATCGGGAAGCCTGCCACGCCCTCCTCGACCTGCGGCACGCCCGCGTGGTTCCCTCGCTCGACAGTCGAGGCCCAAGCGTCTAGGACCTCATCACCACGGTCGCCGAGCCGCTGACGCCGATGTAAATGGCGGTCGTCGAGGCGTATCGGTGCCTCGCCTGGCGCTGGACGAACGCAGGGTCGGCGCCGTCCTCGATCTGATGGGTGACGTGGCCGTGCCTTGTGTCCGCAGAGGCCGTGTGCAGTCGGAGTCGTGTCGTGATTGGGCAGCCGAGATTTGACGCCGCGTTCGCGACGATGGGGGCAGTGCGTGTTGCATTCCAGCCTCGCTGGTGTGATGCAGTTCACTTTGTTGATCGCGGGCGAGTGCGCGGGACGCCGTTGCGGGAGCCCCGCGCCCTCGGTCAGCTCCAGATCATGCAGATCCGGCGTGCGAAGTTGACGTATCCGATGCGCTGGAAGGCGTTCGCCATGGGGGTGTTGCCGAGATCCGTGGCTGCCCGGATGCGGGGGACGTCCTGCGCGCTGAGGATCCGGGTGCCTTCGGCAAGGATCTCGTCGATGTAGCCGTTGCCCCGATGTTCGGGGAGTACGGCGAGGTAGCCGATGATGGGGTTGTAGTCGTTGCGGGCCGGGGTGACGAACCCCACCGGCTCGCCGTCCGGCAGCGTCGCGATCCGCCACCAGTCCTGCGGGCTCCGGAAGTGCGCGAGCTCCTCCTCATGGTGTCTGGCCGCCGCTTCGCGGGGGGACATCCGGGTCAGGTCGTCCCTGCTGTGCGCGTCCAGCGTTCCGTCCAGGACCCGAGTCATCAGGGCGAGGATTTCCTCGGTGTCGCGGACCGGCTGGAACGCCAGGCGCCCCTTCGGCTCGGGGAGTGGCGTACCGGGACGCCACTCCAGAAGCAGCCGTTCGACGAACTGCCGGGCACCGGTCCGTTCCAGGGCGAGCATGCGGTCCTCGACGATGCGCCTGGTCGCTCCGCCCTCGCGCCAATCGGGTGGGACGGCTCGGTTGTACTCGGGTGGACGGGCGCCGGCTGGGACCACTGCGGCCGTGGCAGCCCGCAGCAGCCGCACGCCGATGTCCACGCGATCACGATCCGCGCTGCTGTCGTCGATGTCGAAAATATCCAAAAGGAATGGTGTGTCGTCTCCGGCCCGACCCCACCATGCGACCCTGGCCAGTAGCCGCTCGCCGCGAAGGGCGACCCACATCCATTCCGGACGTCGGCGGCCGGCGGCAAGGTCGTCCGCCAATTCCCCGTTGAGGGTGTAAGGCAGTTGAGAGAAGAGGTCGAGTTCTTCGCGCCCGGTGATCGGACGCATGGTCAGGTCGTTCTGTTTCACGGTCAAAGCACGCTCCGGTGAAGGCGCCCGTCCGCTCCGAGGTCAGATGTGGTCCGCACCCCGGGAGGACACAAGCGCGGTGATCATGGCGATCATGGGCTTATCCCTCCTCTCGCTTTCGTGGCCCCTCACCCTCATGGTGGGGGTTCCGCCGTAACGTCTATCCAAGCGCAGCCCCGTCCGTAAACCCTTTTCGATCGCCCCGCGTCCGACAGTGCCCAGTGAATCCCGGTGTGTCAGCTGCACGTTCCGATCACTGTGGTTCGCGGAGCGGGTAGGCGGCTCGCCCGGCTCGCCCCGGTGACGGACTCGCGAAGCCAGACGATTTCCTCGTGCTGGGCGGCGAGCCGGGCCAGGGCCTGGCCACGAAAGTCGGTGAGTTGGTCGACCGCTTGCTCCGACTGAGCCAGCCGTTCCCGGAGCTTGGCGTTCTCAGCCTTGAGCCGTGCGATCCGAACCTCGCGAGGGTCGGGGATCTCGCCGGCGTCGTGCAGCGCCTGTACCCGTCGTTCGAACTCGACGCGGAGGTGAGCGTAAGGCCGGGTGCCGTAGAACGCGGTGCGGTCGACCGCGGCTTCGGCGGCGAGGGTCTTGATGTCGCACTTCCTGCCGGGCGGGATCTCGCCGCGAAGGAGCCGGTCCATGGCGGCCCGGATGCGGTTCTCATTCTCGGTCCGCTGGGCTGCGGAGATTCTCATGCGGACTCCTCGTCCGTGGTGCTGGCGGCGTCGATCTCGGCGACGACACGGAGGGCCCGGTCGTAGTCGGCGCGGAGCTGGGTGCGTTCGGTCTTGCGTGTGGTGCCGAGCTGGCCGAGGAAGATCTCGGTGCGTTCAGCGTGCTCGGCCCAGACGGGCCGGTGGCAGGGCTGATGGGTGGCCTGCGGACAGCGGGCCGAGTCACACATCCCGACCAGCGGACGGTCGGCTGTCGGGGTGCCGGCCAGCTTGAGACAGAGTGCCCGGGACGGGTCGGTGAATCAGCAGTAGTTCGCCGGTCCGAGGTGCAGGACGTTGGCGCGTTTGGTCAGGAGGTTGAGGACATCTCGGTCGTTGCGCTGGGTTTTCGGGGCCGTGGCCGAGGCGGCATCGAGCTGGGCGTCGATGCCGGCGAAGAACTCGCCCGATCCGCCTGATCTCGTTCGGCTACCTGCATCTGCCCACCTGGGCCCTCACCCCTGATCTTGGACACTCGGGATAGTGGATCTTGAGGATCTGAGAGATGGACGTGTCGTGGTCATGAAGCACTACTCCGCCGAGTTCAAGGCGGATTCGGTCGCGTTGTACGAGTCGCGGCCGGAAACGACGATCAAGTAGGTTGCCGCGGACCTGGGGATCAACCCGGAGACCCTGCGGAACTGGATCCGGGCGGCCGGTTCCGGCCGCCCGCGGGTCCTCGGCTTCCGCTCATCAGGCACTACGGAGGGGACCGACCTCAGGCATTCCGCGCCTATCTCTGCGCCGTGACCAACGTAGGCATCTCCCTCGGCGCCCTGCTGGCGGGCTGGGCCGTCCAGGTGGGTGCGACGGGACAACGGTCGACCTGCGGGTTTGTCCCAGCAGCCGACATACCGACGACAAGATGGCCGGACACCGACATCTCTATTCGGAACCTACAGGCGGCGTCAGAGCACGCGGCGTACGTCCCAGTCGTACCGTTTCCAGTACCCCGACGTTGAAGTGGTCTCGACGGTCTTCCCGGGCCGGGGTGCGTGGACCATGGTGTTGTCGCCGATGTAGAGGCCGACGTGTCCCCAGTTCCCGTCATTGTTGATGACGATCAGGTCGCCGGGCCGGATCTGAGACCGGGGGACTCGGGTGCCGGAGTGCCGCATCTGCTGGGAGGTGCGGGGGAGCGTGACCCGGGCACCTTGGTAGACGGCGTAGAGCATCAGGCCCGAGCAGTCGTAACCGCCCTTGGTCGGGCCCGTGGTGCTGCCGCCACCCCACACATAGGGGATGCCGCGCTGCGCCAGGGCTGCGTTGACGACGGCGCCGACCCGGCCGGTCGCCGTACCAACTGCTGGAGCAACTCGGCAGAGGGTTGCTACGTTTCAGCGGTATGAGAAGCGCTGTGATTGTGGTGACAGTCGGCGTCGCCGCCGGTGTCTGCCTGATTTTGGTGGATCGTGCTTTGCTGTGGGCAGAGCGCCGTGGGTGGATCTACTACCGCAAGACAAAGGGGCGTACTTCCGCGCTGGTAGAGGGGTTCTCTCCAGCCGCGCAGGCGGTGAAGCGGGCGATGGAGCAGGAGAGATTCCGTAAGAACGTCCGGGTCGGAGAGGGGACGCCACTTGGTGTTGACCTGGACAAGGGCGTCGTGCGGGTCCGTCGCTCGGAACCTGGTCGGCAAGAATCTGCCAACTCGAATGAGATCGAGTGAGAATACGCCTGCTTGAGTGCGACAGGGCACGCTGTCCTGTCGAAGTGAATGTGTCAGGTAGCGAGCTGTTGACCTGCCGGGATGCCAGGTCGTTTGAGAAGGCGGAGGCCCGGGGTTCTCAGTCGACCTGGCTTTCGCGGAAGTCGCGCTCTCGGTGGAGGCAGAACGGTCGTTGGCTGTGCCGTTCCCCAGGCAACTGGCCGGGCGCCCTGCGCCAGCCCCGCCGAAGTAGTTGCTCTGCAGGGGATCCTGACGTCCTTGAGCCTGCCGCCAGGGTGGGCCCGACCTCGCGGGCGATGCTCGCAGAGTGGTAGGTCAGGTGACTTCCCAGGCCGCCTCGATCATCTGGAAGATCTCCTCCACCGCGGCCTGCGGATCGTCCGCCTCACGGGCCAGCGAATAGGCGTCGATCACGAACCTCGCGATCGTCCGGCAGGCCGTTGTGGTCTGTGACAGGCCGGGATCGGCAGCGATGGCCGTTGCCAGCGACTCTGCATGACGCAGCCGCATCGACTCCTCGTACTCCCGCAGGGCACGTGACTCGTCGATCATGTGGTAGATCGGGACGGTGCCGTCCGCTGTGCAGTGCCGGACCATCTCCTGGATCTCGCGGCGCAGTGCGGGGATGAGCGGTTCGTGCGGTGCGCGGTTGGTGACCGCCTGCGTGAGGCGTTGCTCGAAGTTGTCGTCCTGCTCGAACACCAGGGCCTCTTTCGAGGCGAAGTGGGAGAAGAGCGTGGTGACGGCCACGTCTGCCTCGGCGGCCACATCGCGGATGCCCACCGCGTCGTACCCGCGATCCAGGAAGAGCCGAAGGGCGGTGTCGGCGATCTTCTGTCGGGTCGCGGCCTTCTTGCGCTCACGACGTCCGGGCGGCTCGGTCATGTCGCTGACACTATCAAATCCAAAGGAGTAACTGTTTCTAAACAACAACCGTTAGTGTTACGGTCGGCTGCATGAAGAGAGTGAGCTTCGCCGAGTTCGGCGATCCCGACGTTCTCCGCCTCGAAGGCGCCGAGGAGCCCCACGCGGGCCCCGGCCAGATACGCATCGCCGTGCGGGCGGCGGGCGTGAACCCCGTCGACTGGAGAATCCGTGAAGGCCAGTTCCAGAAGGTCCGCCCGGTCGTCCTGCCCGCCGGAGTCGGGCAGGACGCCTCCGGGGTGGTGGACGAGGTCGGCGAAGGCGTCGAAGGAGTCGAGGTCGGCGACCATGTGTTCGGGCGAGGCTCAAGCACCTATGCCGAATTCGCCGTGCTGTCGGCCTGGGCCCGAATGCCGGAGGGGCTGACCTTCGAAGAGGCGGCCGGGTACCCCTCCGTGGTGGAGACCGCGCTGCGCATCATCCGCCAGGCCGGTGTGCAGCCCGGCCAGACGCTGCTGGTCAGCGGCGCGTCCGGCGGAGTCGGATCGACGGTGCTGCAGATCGCCCGCGACCGCGGCATCACGGTGATCGGCACGGCCGGAGCCGCGAACCAGGACTACCTGCGCAGCCTGGGCGCCCTCGCCACGACGTACGGCGAGGGCTGGGTCAAGCGGGTGCAGCAGCTCGGCCATGTCGACGCAGCGCTCGATCTGGCCGGCTCCGGCGTGATCCGCGAACTCGTCGAACTGACCGGGGACCCGCAGAAGGTGATCTCCATCGCCGATCTTGATGCGCCGGAGTTCGGTGTCCGATTCTCCGGCGTGACCGGGAACGTACCGGAAGCCCTCGCCGAGGCCGTCGGCCTCATCGTGCGGGGAAAGCTCCACATCCCGGTCGAGAAGTTGTACCCGCTCGCCGAGGCCGCGGCCGCGCACATCGACAGCCGGGCCGGTCACACGCGCGGGCGCCGGGTCATCGTCGTCTGAGCCGTTTCCTGCCCGACGGCACAGCCCGGCAAGCTGCCTTCCTTCCAGCGATCCTGCCCAGACCCACCCGGCAGGTGTGCGACACGCAAGGAGCCCCCATGCACACTCCTGTCACGATCATCGGCGCCGGACTCGGCGGCCTCGTCCTGGCCCGCGTCCTGCACCTCCACGGCATCCCCGTCACGGTCTACGAGGCGGAGTCCTCCCCGACGGCGCGTTCGCAGGGCGGGATGCTCGACATCCATGACCGCAACGGCCAACTCGCCCTCAAGACTGCCGGTCTGACGGACGAGTTCCGCAGCATCGTCCTGGAAGGCCGCCAAGCGATACGGCTCCTCGGCCGAGACGGGACCGTCCTGTTTGACAAGGCCGACGACGGCACGGGCGAAAGCCCCGAGGTACAGCGCGGCGAACTGCGACAGATCCTGCTCGACGCACTCCCCGCCGGTACCGTCCGATGGGGCCACAAGGCCACCGGCGTCCGCGCCCTCACCAAGGGCCGCCACGAGGTGACCTTCGCAGGTGGCACCGCCGTCGCCACGAGCCTGCTGGTCGGCGCGGACGGTGCATGGTCACGAGTGCGACCGCTGCTCTGCGACACCACGCCCGCATACGTCGGCCGGTCCTTCGTCGAGACTCACCTGCACGACGCCGACACCCGACACCCGGCCACCGCGAAAGCGGTCGGCGACGGAACGCTTGTAGCGCTCGACCCGGACGGGAACGGGAAGTGGTTCGTGGCGCACCGGGAGAAGGACGGGACCCTCCACACCTACATCACGCTGACCAAGCCACAAGACTGGTTCGCGACCATCGATTTCACCGATGCCGCCGCAGCCGCCGCGCGGATCGCGGAGGAGTACGACGGCTGGGCACCGGAACTCACCGCCCTGATCACCGCCGGCGAGACCGCGCCGGTCCTGCGCCCCCTGCACGCCCTGCCGGTCGGGCACCGCTGGGGCCGGGTGCCAGGAGTGACCTTGCTCGGCGACGCCGCCCACCTCTCGACCCCCAACGGCGAGGGCGCCAACCTGGCCATGCAGGACGGCGCCGAACTCGGCAAGGCCCTCGCCGCACACCCTAATGACATCGAAACCGCCCTCACCGAGTACGAACGAGGGCTGTTCCCCCGCAGCGCCGCGGCCGCCGCCGCAGTCGCGCACAACCCCACGTCCCAGGAGGTGATCAAGTTCTTCACCGAACGAGAACCAGCGGGAATCTGACAGTGCCGCAGAGGTGAGCGACTGCAAGCTCTCCTGCTGAACGACTTGCTATGTATACGGAGTTTGCCCATGTTTGCTGTGCAATACCACCGCTACGGCGGTTCCGAGGTCCTCTGCGTGGAGGAGGTCGAAGAGCCGCACGCCGGGCCCGGTCAGGTCCGCATCGTGGTGCGTGCCACCGGCGTCACTCCTGTTGACTGCTACCTGCGTTCAGGGTTGCTGCGGGACATCGCCACCCTGGACTTCCCCCACATCCCCGGCATGGATGCCGCCGGAATAGTCGACGAGGTAGGAGAGGGGGTGACCGGCACCGCCGTGGGAGACGAGGTCTTCGGCCTCGTCCCCTTCGTGAATCAGGGAGGCGCTGCAGCCCAGTACGCCGTGCTGGAGGCATGGGCAACCAAGCCCCGGTCGTGGTCCTTCGAGGAAGCGGGCGGCGCCGCAGGCAACATCGACACGGCCACGCGGGTACTAGAGGCCCTGGAAGCTGCCGAGGGCATGACTTTGCTGATCGATGGTGCCGCCGGAGGCGTCGGCACCATCACCGCACAACTCGCCCAGGCCCGCGGCCTCACCGTGATCGGCACCGCGAGCGAAGGCAACCACGGCTTTCTCGACCAGCTCGGCGTCGTACCGGTCACCTACGGGGCGGGGCTGGCCGATCGCCTTGCCCAACTGGCTCCGCGCGGCGTCGACGTGGTTCTGGACGCGGCCGGTAAGGGTTCTCTGGCCGAACTGGTGGCCATCGCCGGCGATCCGCATCGCGTGGTGACCATCGCGGACTTCGACGCCGACCGACACGGAGTGCGGTTTTCCCGCTCCGAAGCAGGGGAGTCGCCGGGCTGGGCAGGGCTGCCACTGGCGGCCGATCTCGCCGACCAAGGCCGCCTCGCCGTTCCGCTGCACGCCGTGTTCCCGCTAACGGAGGCCGCCACGGCTCACGACGTCAGCGCCACCGGCCATGCGCGCGGCAAGATCGTCATCACCGTGCCCTGACAGCCGTGGGCCTGGTCGGGCTCGCCGCCTACCGCCCCTTTCCGTCAGCACCTGGAAGAGGAGCTCAGCGCCCCGGCGATCAAGCGGCGGCGGGCCCGGTCGTCGCACTCGGCCAGCAGCAGCTCCGCGAGGAAACCCCGGTACGACATCTGCTCACGCGACGCGGCCCCGGCGAGATCGGGAAACTGCCCTCGGACGGTGGGGAGCCGCAGCATCCGGCATGCCTGGTCAATGAAGGTAGTCGCGGCTTCCTCGGACGGCCCGGGTAGGACCCGGCGGGGCGGGAGCACCGACTCGAACGAACGGAACCCAGGACACCGCCCCCAGTACGGACTTCCTCAGCCCGCCGCCCTCCCCGTCGGCCCACTCGACATCGACCAGACCCGGATCCATCGCCACCCCCGGTTCTCTCTGTACCTGCCGCAAACGACCGTGACAGGTACAGAGAGAACCGGGCCAGGCAAATGGGATCTGTCCCGTCGCACTGCAGTTGTCCGTTGATCTTGGCCTGAGCTGCCGGTTTGCCAGGATGGTTGCGCACGCCTCTCCTCGCGTTCTCAGCGAAGCTGGCTTTTGCGGAACGTCCAGAGGCATCGACGGCTCAGCAGAGGACGATGCCGAGGAGGAGCGAAACCCCTTGGTGCCTGCGACGGAGTGGACCATGGTGTGGTGATGAGCACCGAAGTGGAACCGGTCGAGCACGAAGACCGATGGGTCCTTAACCTCCGAGGCTTGAGTGTCGTCAGGATCAGCATCGACTTTCGGCTGACCCTCGTCCTGGACGCAGGGTGGGAAGTCGTGCTGGAAGCACCAGCTCAGCTCTCGAAAGGGTCACTCCACACCAGTCCTGGCCTGCCTTTGACACCGGAGTCCCAGGACGTGGCTGCGGCTCTTCCACTGTTCGGGGCGACGGTCCTGTCCGCGGTTGTGTTCAAGTCCGGCGTCCTGCGAATGGTGTTCGACAGCGGCATGCATCTGACTTGTTCGGCCGACGCATCGTTCGAAGCCTGGCAGGTCACAGAACCACAGGGATGGCGCTTCATCTCGTTGCCCGGCGGAGACCTTGCCGTTTGGTCCCGCTCTGGAACAAGTGAGAATCCGCAAGGTCAAGCTGCGAAGCACTGAGAATCTGCCACCTACGTTGCAACGGGACAGGATCAAACCCCAAGGACGAGGCAACCGTCGCCGCTCAGTGCGCGACGCAATGAGAATCCGACAGCGCAAACGAGAAGCGGTGAGAATCCGACAACCTCAGTACGACAGGACAGCATGAGTCCCATCCGCCGTCCGGGAGAAAGCCGAAGCCCTACGCGCCAGCGGGAAGGCCCGGCAAGGCGACATCCTCGTCGAGTACCGCCTGCTCCAACGCACCCGCCTGTCGATCCGGTTCGGCAAGCTCAACCACTGCACCCTCGACGAGAACAACCCCGTCGGCGCGAAATGCCTCGAAGACACCGTCGTCCCAACGGGCCACCGCGGACCGCTCATCGACCGCTGCCAGCCGGCGCGCTGCGCGAACAGCATCATCGCCCCCGAGCACCTGCCGATCTGGCGGGCCGAGCGCGCTTCCCTGACCAGCCTGCGGAACCTCCCTGCCCTCCCGGCCAACCGCAGAACCCTGATCGACCAGCAGATCCGCGACGTCGAGACCGCCCTCGCCAAGGCGGGCGAAGCATGACCACCCCGAACCGGCCAGGCTTCTCCCTCAAGACCGAGAAGGCGCTGCGGGAGGCCATGGAACAGCTCTTCACGGGCCGGCCCGTCCGGACCGACGGCAAGCTCACCAAGCAGAACCTCTGGCGGGAGGCGGGCGTCAGCCGGGCCACGATGAACCGGGCAACTGCAGTGCTCGTCGACTGGGACAACCACGTCAGCCAGAGCTCGGCAAGCAAACACGACCAGGCCCAGGCCGCGCAGATCGCCCGCCTCCGCCGCCAACTGCGAGACAACCGACACGAGCGACAACGACTCCAAGACGAAGTCGACGCCGCCGCCACGGTCATCGCGGCCCTGCTCGCCGAGAACGCCGCCCTGCGCGATCAACTCGCGAAACGGTCAGCCGTGGTGATCCCTCTCGATCGCGGGCACGCAGTGCGGGAATGACCTCCGGCACCGTGCCAACGACTGATGGCTCGGGGCATGGCAGCGCTAGCACATTTCATGCGCCGGTAGCTCCGTCGATCTGTTCTCGGATGAGATCGGCATGACCGTTGTGACGTGCGTACTCCTCGATCATGTGCACCATGATCCAGCGCAGGGAGACTCCCTGATCGCCGACGTGACCCGCTTCCTGCTCGGGCAGGCGCCCGTCGTCGTCCAGCGATGCGTCAGCGATCAGTTCGCGGCCCCGGGTGATCTCCGATTGCCAGGCATTCATCGCCTCATCCAGTCCTCGTTCCGGCTGAAGCCTGAAACCGTCAAGGTTGCCCTCCCCGAAAACCGGAACCAAGTCCTGACCTGCGAATACGCGCTGGAACCAGTTGCGCTCCACTTCAGCCATGTGCTGAACGAGGCCGAGCAGCGTCATCGACGAGGGTGACGCTGCAGCAATCCGTAATTGATCATCTTTGAGGCCCGAACACTTCAGGGCGAGCGTCGTGCGGTGAAAGTCCAGCCATGCTTCCAGCATGGCGCGCTCGTCGGCACGCGGGGGCGGGATAGGTCGTCCATCCGGCAGTGTTTCCTTGGCCTTCATTCCTGCGGTGCCCAGCATCGCGGTGGCGTGCATCAGTGCGGACAGGGTGGTGAGGAACACTGTGAGCTGGGCTTGGTACATCATTTGGGCGAGACCCGGATCCTCGCCCAGATGCTTCGGTGTGCCGAGCAGTGCCAACATCGGCCGGTGGCTCTCCATCACCTCGGTGGGGCCGCTGTAGTAGACATAGGCTGCCTCCGTGCCGACCATCGGCGCAGGGACCATGACACCACCGGTGAGGAAGGTGGCGTTGTGGCCCGCTGCCCAGGATGCTGCCTTACGTGTGCGGTCGGGGGTGTCAGAGCTCAGGTTGACCAGCGTCCGGCCGACGAGCGATGCGGTGGCGCTGTCGAGGATGTCGTACATCGCCTGGTAGTCGGTGAGGCTGAGGATCACGAGGTCACTCGCCTCGATCGCCTCGCCAGGTGTCGCTGCGAGCGTTGCTCCGTCGGCGACGACGCCGTCGGCCCGGCCGGCGGTGCGCTTCCAGACGGTGACCGGGTGGCCGGCGGCGAGGAGGGTGCGGGTCATCGCCTGGCCCATCGGGCCAAGCCCGATCACGGTGACAGTGCTGTCTTGCCTGGTGGTGTGGTGCTGTTGTTCATTCACCCCTCCATGCTCGGAGAGCGTCACTACTCTTGGAAGTACCCACTATTTTCTGCGGTACTTACCTTTTAGTAAGGGGATCGGTGATGGCCAAGGCGCCGAGATGCGGGCCTTACATCTGCGGCATCGACGCTGCGCTAGACGTGGTGAGCGGCAAGTGGAAAGGACTGATCCTCTGGGAACTTGACGCACATCGCGTACGCCGCTTCGCCGAGCTCCGTCGCGGCCTGCCTGGAGTGAGCGAGAAGATGCTGACTCAGCACCTGCGTGAGATGGAGGAAGACGGACTGGTGCACCGGGAGGTGTTTGCCGAGGTGCCGCCACGGGTGGAGAAACTCCTGACCGAGCACGGGCGCACGCTCAATCAAGCGCTCGGGCCGCTCGGCGCCTGGGGGAGTGAACGGATGCGTCGCGAAGGCTCCGAAGTGGTCGACTTGCCGAGATCTCACACGGCTAGGCATCCCGGCCACCAACCCCGTGCGTGCGCACCACTCCTGAGGGCTGAAGTGCTGCGGACCACCGAGCTACACAGAAGGGCGTGAACACCGTCCTCCGCCGCAACAACTAGCTTTGCGTGATGCCGGATTCTCTGGTCGAACGACTGTTGATCTGGGCCATGAGTTCCCGGTTCGCGGCGCGTGCGGCTTCGAGGTCCTCGTCCCGTTCCGCGAGTTCGCCGCGGCGGTCGAAGATCTGCTGTGTTCCAGCTCGGTGGTGCGGCGTGTGAGGGTCTTGATGTCGGCCGAGGCGGAGACTTCCCAAGCCGTCTGGCCCAGGGCCTCGGACAGGTGCCGTTCGAGCCGGGTGACGTGCGCGGCCAGTCTCCCGTTGCGGGCCGTGAGGTTCGAGATGTCGGCCAACAGCGACTTGCGGCTGACCTGCGTTCCGGTAGTCGTGTCGGGCGGGGGCTGGCCCGCGCGGGCGATGTCGGCTGCGTGCAGGTCTCCGTGACGGTGAATCAGGCTGCGGTGGACGTGGACGCCGGTGGCGCGAGCGACCGATGAAACGCTGATCTCCTCGCCGGCGGAGGCCAGTTGGCCGAGCGCTTTGAACACTCGGCTGCGAAGGCCGGCGATGCTGCGAGCCACGGCTGGCTGAGCTCCTTGCGCCTGATTGAAGTACGACATCACCAGCGCAGGTACGCCCATGTGCACGCCCTCGGAGATGAGCCCGATAGCGAGCGTGTCCGAGATACCGCCGCCCCACTTGTTCAGGCTGGTGCAGCTGAGCGGCGCGAATAGCATGGCGTCAGCCTTTGCCAGTGCATCTTTCTCCCAGGGAAGCTTGTACCGAGACCGCACTGGGTGTCCGGTCAGTTTCTCCAGCTCGGCCATGCGCGGCTCCCACCAAGCAGCTGCCGACGGCGTCAAGACCAGGCAGGTATCCCAGCCGCGAGCCTGTGCCTGCCGAACTCCCACGTCGATGTACTGGGTCGGGCCGGCCGCGCAGGCGATGATGTAGAGGACTCGCTTCGTCATGCGGGGAGTCCACATCGCGCAGCCAGGCGGCGCAAGTCTCCGCCAGGAACTGGAGTCGCTCCGATGACGTCGGCCACGAGGTCGACCGTGGACTGTCGGCAGATTACTTCTTCCGCGGCCAGCCGCGCCGCTTCGACCAGCGATTCGGCAGCGGAACTCCTCCCGGGGAGCGCTGGACCTACTCC
>NZ_ML123051.1:454035-460421 GCF_003846175.1 Streptomyces sp. ADI95-17
TCTGGTGAACATTCCGGCCACCGAAGATCGCTAACTGCTGCTCAAACTCATCGACAAGTGCTGTTCCTCGAAGGGTGCGCGCGGGCTTCCAACTCCTACGGAAACGCGTCCTGCTGGTATGAGCCAGAGTGAGATGGGGCTGGCCGGATTCGAACCGGCGTCCTCCCACATGCGGTGAAGGCGCGACAACCGCTGCGCTACGAGCCCCATCCCGCACGCGATCATACGAGTACCCTGACCCCAGCGCTCTGAATTTATCCAAGAGGACTGAACGCTCAGCGCGACGACATCACAGAACCTGTGCCAGAACCCCTCGAAGTGAACGAAGCCAGGAAGGGTGAGCCTGGCGGTGGTTGACGGGCGCCACCTGCTCTGCGCCCGGTGGCGGGGGAGGGATGCCGTCGCAGGCATCGGCCGGAGTCAGGGGACGTCGCCGGCCCAGTGCCATCGGCCGGGGCTGCCGGGGCAGGCTTCGTAGTCGGCGCGGCCGCCGGCCCCGTTCCTCCAGTTGGAGCACCACTTCTTCCACGTCAGAGCCGCCGCCCAGCAGAAGGTGCGTCCCAGTGACGTGTCCCGGGCGCGGGTCCTGCAGCGCCTCGCGGCCCAACGGTCCAGTTTGCCCACGATCACGCCGGCGACCGCGCCCAGACCTCTGGGTCGTACGGCATGAGGAGAGCTGAAAAGTGGTCTGGTTGGTGAAGTCCGCTGGTGACACGATGGTTTGACGGGATAGATGGGGGACTGCGTGCGGGCTGACAAGCGGCGGATTCAGACGGCAGCGCTGGGCAGTGCGGGCTCGGAGGAGCCTTTGATGCTGCCGATGGAGGCGATCGAACTGGACGCCTTCCGTCACGCTCACGAGAGCGACACCTTCTGGTGCGGAACCCTGCTTGGGGGCTGCGGCGGCCGGCTGACCACGGAGCTCTACACCGACAGAGCATGTTTCCTGTCAAGTGCAGCGTGTTGAGCTTTCCACTGGCGGTCTGCAACCACCAGTTGATCGAGCTGTTGCACGTGCCGACGGCTGGCCGCGCGATCTTCCTCGGGGCCGTGGGATAGCTGACGTAGCCCCGGTTCATCAACGGTCGCAGGGCTCTGGTCGGTGGCGCCGCTTACCTGCCCAGTCCGATGACCGGTTCCGGCTCCAGCATGTTCCTGGACGACGCCAGGAGCCTCGCCGACGTGATCGCCACAGGCACCGACGAGCAGCAGCGCATGCAGTTTGCTCTCGACGGGCCGCCGCACCGCCCGGCCCGGACAGCAGTTCAGCTGCTGTGACACCGACTGGCTCGTGCAGGGCCCCAGAAGCGGCCGTCCGGCGGTGATCGGGCACTCTCCCTTGCTGGCAGCCGCTGCGCCCGCCGATCTGTCGAGGCGGGGTGTGGCGTGCGCTCAGGCGCTCGCATCCTGGCCACCTTCGCCGAGTTCGAGCTGGACCTGCTGCGAATGCGGACACGCGAAGGCATGGCCGTCGCCCGCTCCAAAGGCAAGCTGAAGGGCAAGCAGCCCAAGCTGACCCCCGCCAGCAGGCCCATCTCATCAAGGAACACCGCAGCGGCGAGCACACCATCGCCGATCTCGCCGAACTCTTCTCCGTCTCCCGGGCGACGGTGTACCGGGTCTTGGAGCGCGGAGGAAGTTAGGAGCCCTCACGAACCTGGCCACGGCGCCCAGTTATTTGACCGTACGTTCTAGATGCGCCTATGGTCTTCGACGTGGCCAGGACCAAGGAATTCGATCCGGACGCCGCGCTGCAGTCGGCCCTTGAGCTGTTCTGGCGGCGCGGCTACGAAGCGACGTCAGTGACGGACCTCGTCGAGCACCTCGGTATCGGCCGCGCCAGCATTTACGCGACCTTCGGTAGCAAGCGTGAGCTGTATCTGAAGGCCATGGACCGGTACGCCGAGATGCGCGACCCGCTTCTCCTGGTCGAGTTGTCCCAGCCGGGCCCCGCGCTGCCTGCGGTTCGGGCGGTGGTGCGCCGCTTCGCCGCGGAAGCCGCCTCCCCGGAAGGGCGACTGAACGGCTGCTTCGTCACCAATACTGCGGCCGAGCTGGCCCCGCACGACCCTGCTGCGGCCCGCCGGGTCGAGATCAGCTGGGAGCACCTCGAGACCCCACTGCACTCCGCGCTCGTACGGGCCCAGGGCCAGGGCGAGCTTCCCGAGGACCGCGATCCGCGCGCGCTGGCCCGCATGCTGCTCGTCCTGCTGCAGGGCGTACGGATCGTCGGCAAGGCGTCGAACGATCCCGCCCGAGTGCGGGACGCGGCCGAGCAGGCGCTGACCCTGCTGGACTGAATCACACTCACCGGAGCCACCGGGCTCCCTTCCGCGCGCCCAAATAATGAACCGATCGGTCAAATATCAAGGGGGAGACATGACTGCCGCAGGCGCCGCCCGCGTCGCCACCATGCGACACCGATGCGCCTTCGTCCTCCTCGGCAGCGTCCAGACCACGCTGATCTTCACGCTCGCGGCGATCGCTGTTCCGCTGCCCCCCATCGGGCGCGAATTCGGCCTGGATCGCGCTGACTTGATCCTGCTTAGCGCCGCCTACGGACTGACCTTCGCCGGGCTGGTGCTCTTCGGCGGACGCCTCGCCGACCGCTACGGCGGGCGGCGCGCCCTCACCGCGGGCCTTGTCCTCTTCGCCGCCGCCTCGGCCGCCGCCCCGCTCGCCCCCGGCATCGGGGCACTGCTCGCGGCGCGCTTCGCACAGGGAGCCGGCGCGGCCCTCGTCGCGCCAGCCGCCATGGCCGTGCTGCGCGCCGTCTTCCCCTCCCCCACCGCGTACGGCAGGGCGATGGCCACCTGGGGCGGGCTCTCGGTACTCGGCGCGACCGTGGGCAATCTGCTCTCCGGCGTCATCTCAGCGCTGCTTTCCTGGCGTTGGGCCTTCGCCGTACCACTCGTGGTGGCGATCGCAGCCCTCGCCTTCACGCCCCGGCTGCTGCCGGACACCGCACCAAACCGGGGCAGGACTCTTGACCTGCCGGGTGCTCTGCTCGCCACCGCCGGGATCACCCTCGCCAGTTACGGGCTCGTCGTCACCGACGCCCGCCCCTGGTCGTCGGCTGGCGTGCTCGTGCCGATGCTCGGCGGGACCGCGCTGCTGGCCGCGTTCTGGTACGCCGAGCGCCGGGCCCGCGACCCGCTGCTGCCACCCCGCTTCCTGCTTGACCGGCGGCGGGCCCTCGCCCTCACGGCCATCGCACTGAGCGCCTGCGGGACCGCGATGACCTTCGTGGTTCTCTCACTCCACCTCCAGCAGGCGCGCGACTGGTCACAGTTGCAGACCTCGGCCGCATTCGTGCCGTTCGCCGTCGCGCTGATCGCCTCGGGCCGGGCGGCAGGACCGCTCATCGGCCGGTACGGGGCCCGAGCCGTCACGGCCGCCGGGCTGGGCACGGGCGCGGCCGGGCTCGTCCTGCTCGCGTTCACCGGGCTCGATGCGCACACCTGGTACGCGTATGGACTGCTGCCGGGCCTTGTGCTGCTGCCGGCCGGCACCGCGGCCTCCTTCGCGGGAGCCGCCGTGCTCGCCACCGAAGGTGTACCGCAGCAGCAGACCGGGCTCGCGGGTGGCGTGCTGAACACTGCGATGGAATTCGGCCCGACCGTCCTCTTCGCCGTCCTGCTCACGCTCGGCAGCGACGCCTCGTCCCTGGCCGCGACGGGGGCCGCCCTCGCCGTCGTGGCCCTCCTGAACCACCGCACCAAGTAATCCATCACTCAAGGGAGTCACCGAAATGAACCGCTTCACCGGCAAGACCGTCCTCGTCACCGGCGCAGGCTCCGGCCTCGGCCGCGCGATCGCGCTCGCCTTCGCCGCCGAGGGCGCATCCGTAGTCGCCGCGGGACGCACCGCGGCCTTCCTGGACGAGACGGTCGGTCTCATCGAGGCCACCAGCGGCACGGCCACCGCCGTCACCGCCGATGTCACCGACTCCGGCCAGCTCCAAAACCTGGTACGCGAGAGCGTTACCCGCTTCGGTGGACTGGACATCGCGGTCAACAACGCCGGGATACTCCGCGGCACCGTAGCCGTCGGAGAGGTGAGCGAGGAGGACTGGGACGCGGTGCTGCGGACCAATGTCACCGGCGTCTGGCTGGCCATGAAGCACGAGATCGCCCACATGAAGGAGAACGGCGGCGGCGCCATCGTCAACATCTCCTCCAACCTGGGCGCGCACCTGCGGATCCCGAACGTCGCCGCGTACATCACCTCCAAGGCAGCGGTCTCCGCGCTGACCCGCGCCGCCGCTCTCGACCACATCCACCAGGGCATCCGCATCAACGCGGTCAGCCCGGGTCCCGCTGCCACGTCCATGTCGCTGCTGCCCGGTGAGACCGAGGCCGGCCGTACCGAGCGAATGAAGACGGCGACTCCGCTTGGCCGGGTGGCGGAGGCCGAAGAAGTGGCGGCCGCGGTGCTCTACCTCGCCTCGCCCGCGGCCGGCGCGGTAGTGGGCACCGACCTGGTCATCGACAGCGGATCCTCGGCCTGACGGCTCGTAGGCTTCGGCGGCACCTTCCCCAGCAAGGAACTCCGCCACGAGGGGCTGGAACGCGAGCCACATCCCGACCAGAGCTGCCGCACTGCGGTGCCGCCGACGCCAACAGCGGCATCTGCGGAATCCGCGAACTGGCCCGTCGTGGCCCTCGAACGGTCCTCGCCTGCCGCAGCGAGGCCCGTGGCAAGGAAGCCGAGGCACGGTTGAAGGGTGGAATCCCGGAGGTCTCCAAGGCGCACTTCGTGCGTCTCGACCTCACCGCACGGACCTGCGTACCGGACTTCGGCGGCCTTGATGCTGCCGGACACTCGACGACGGTCACGGTCCATGACTGACGCGGGGGCATTCATGCCACGGTCGGCTCGGGCTGCTCCGCATCGAAGTCGACCTCGTCTGAGCCGGCCGCTGCGGCGATGTTCGCGAGCTCCGCGATCCCGGCGAGCGCGTCCTGGCCGACCTTGAGCGGGCGGACCCAGAAGATCAGCCCGACCAGCCCGCCGCGCACCAGCGGCATCATCAGCGGGCGCGGCACAGCCCCCTCACCCAGCGATGCGGTGTACGTCTGCTTTGCGACGCTGACCAGTCCGTTCCGCATCCGTGCTTCCACGGGAGCCCCCCTGCCGTCTACTGATCCGATCACCGCACCCTGTCACGGGGGTTGAGGCCGTGTCAGCGAGATGATCAGCCAGCGTGCGACGGGGGAGGTGCCGGATTCAGGCGGCACCCCGGGGTGCCGCCTCCACCGACCCACGGTCGTCCACACCGGGATGGGCTCGGTGGCGGACATTGCCGACGGCCTGGAGCGCGCCTGGGCTGCCCGCCCGCCGGGCCAGTCCGTCACCGACTGGGAGGTCGCCCACTTTCCTCGCCCTGTTCGGGAGCAGGTCCGCGCGGTCGAGGAGCTCACTCTGGGACTCACCACCGTGCTCCTTGACCTTGTGGTACCCCGGGCCTGAAGCCGGGGGTACCTGAGTGAGGTGTTCGGGCGCCTGGCTTCGTTCACTTCCAGCGGAAGACGGGAGCGGTGCCCTGAGCCGGTGACCGGGCCGGGCCCGGGTCGTTGAACCGGGCGTCCACGTGCACAGCGAAGCCCTGGGGCGTCATAGCCTTGCCCCGGGGCTTCGTGCAGTGCGGACGGTTCAGGAAGGCTTCGGCTCGGGTTCGGAGGGCCTGAACGTCTTCCAGACCCAGTCCCCGTCTTCGAGCTGGGCCATCAGGATGCGGTCCTCTTCGTCCGGGTCGTCGGTCGCGTTGCGCGCGTCCCGCCGTGCCTGGGTGATCGCGAAGATCAGATCGGTGTGGAAATCCCCTGGCAGCGGTGGAGCGTTGTGCCCGCCGTCTTCGGCCTTGGCCAGCACTGCGACCTCGTCGGAGCCGAGTTCGGAAGCCCGAACGTAACCGTCGTACATGCTCAACCGAGTGATGGCGTCGGCACGCACCAGACTGGACCTGGCGGTCCCGACCGGCGGACTGTTCCTCCTCCGCATGATCCAAACGTGTGTCACGGTTCCCCTCCCGAAGCTGACGATCGTCTCGCCATCATCGCCGGGATCGCCGACAAGCACGGGCGGCCGGAGTATCCGGCTGCAGGAGTAACGCCCTGGGGTACAGCCCGGGCATCACGCAGGCGGTGGAGCGGCGGAACCGGGCGGTGCGCGAGCTGTCTCGTCATGTGTTCCCTGAGACTGGCGTCGTCCCGGACGCGGCCTGCTTCCGGGCGGTCGTGGGCTGGTGCATGGGCGGGCACGTCAGAACTGCTCCCGCTCGAAGGCGACAATGCGCTGTGCCCGCACTGACGTGGTCGGCGAGAAGGAGGCATCCTGATGGTGTTGTCACGTTGTTGGGTTGCAGGTGCCTGACGGTGCGTCGT
>NZ_ML123051.1:461034-480838 GCF_003846175.1 Streptomyces sp. ADI95-17
AGGTGTCACTTGTCCCCGGGGCGTGGCCGACGGCGGCGCAGTCCGTCCGCGTAGACCTGGCCGAACTTGGCGGACCAGCGGCGGATGGTCTCACAGGAGACGATGACGCCGCGCTCGAGCATCAGCTCCTCGACCTCGCGAAAGGACAGCGGGAAGCGGAAGTACAGCCATACCGCATGCGCGATCGCCTCCACCGGGTACCAGTGGCCCTTGTACGACGGCGACGCGGACGACACGAACGAATCCCTCCCCGGCACGACCAACCAGAAGATCATCCCACCCGGCCAGCCAACGTGACAGTGCCCTCAAGCCACCTCGGCCCCACCAGCACCCCCGGCTGGTGGGGCCGACGCATGCCACGACACGCCCTTCGTGAAAGCGTCAGGAAAATGTGATGGGGGTTACTGCCGGGTCATGGGACGCGGTGAGTCTCGGAGGATCTCGGAGGATCTCGTGATGCCCCCTGTCAGAGAATCCGGCCAACGGTGTACTAGAATGTCCGAAATTTCCCCCGGTGTTGTTAAGCCTCTTTACAGAGTCGTCGGCCTAACACACCGCCCAACTGCATTTCTCACCAACGCAAAAGGAGCCCCGCTTCCTCGACGCGGTTTCCTAGGCCATGGGTCGAGGGGGCTCCTTGCGCGGCGTCCAAGCATCAGGAAGGACTCCGAATGCAGAGTAACGCGAAACCACCCTCTGAGCCCAGCTTCGGCGTGAACAGAGGACGCGGACCAGTCGCCCGCCACCTGCGGAAATGGCTGGTCAGCCGTGAACAGAGCGTTCACACAAGTTTCATGTGCGGCGTGGCGTACCGGCTCGGCGACTTCGCGACCGGCCTGGTCATCGCCTGGCTGATCGCCCGGTACTGATCGGCCGCAAGAGTGGGGCCCGACACGACACGGTGCCGGGCCCCACTCAGTTTCACGCGACCTCCGAAGCCTTCAGAGGAGGCTCATGACGTGCGTGGCTCAGTTGCGATGACCTTCGCGTTGAGATCGCACCAGGTCGTTGAAGTGCCGCCGGAGGAAGCCCAGTTCCCGTAGTGCCAGTACCTGTACTTCGCGGCGTCCAGCGTCTCGCACCTGATGGCAAGGAAGAACGACGACCCGCCAGTGCAGGAGATCTTCGCTCCCTTGTGGCCGCCGCTACCTTCGATGAGCTGCGGATAGCTCGGGCAGATGAGCGCCGTGGCCCCGGCCGAGGCCGGAGACGCGAGGCCGAGCATTCCTGCGCTGGCCAGCGCCACAGACGTGGCGACGGCTGCTACCCGAGAACGAATGGACATGCTGTCCTCTCTTGTGGTCCTTCGGCGTGCGGAGGCAAGGAGGCTAGCCGCCCCGGTCGTGATTCGGTAGAGGTTCCGCAAGGCGCGGATCGCTACCTCACCGGCTTCCACACCGCGCACCGCTCCGATGTGAACTGACCGTCCGATGCCCGGATGGTCACCGTGATTTCCTGGGCCGACGTCGCAAGGTGGTTGTCGATGATGTCCCCGGACTTCGTCGTCCGTTCCCAGTAGCAGTCCTTTATGTTGCCCCTGGCCTGGTACATGCCCGGCGGGATCGTCTTCTCGTCCTCGCCTGCGGCCGCCGGCTTACTCGACACCACATACGTGCCGTCACCGAACCACCGGTCGTACCTCCCCGACACCGCCTGCTTCATGACCGGCGTCCACTTCGGGCACAGCTTCGGGATCCTCGCCTGCAGCACCGCCTTCCCATCGCCGTCCATGTTCCCGGACTCGGCCAGCCACTGCGGCCGCGAAGCCCCATCCACCGCGCTCACCGGCATCGACTCACAGGTGTCCGCCACGAAGTCCGACGCCGCCGGGTACAGGTCATCGACAACCCAGCCCTTCTCATCCGCCAGCCTGTCGATGTCGCCCTCAGGCGTTGCCGGGTACTCCACCGACGGCTCCGGCTCCGAGGACTTCGGATCAACGGCCTCGTTCGACGCCGATGGGCTCGAGGCCGGCTTCGCCTCATCACTGCCGCTACCGCCGCATCCGGACAACGCGACCATCGCGGCGATTCCCGCCACGACAGCCCCCACCCCACGCATATGCCTCATGGCGCGCAGGATGCCACCCAGACCGGGCAGGGGGAAGGAAAACCCCCACATCAGGGATCATCAAGATAGGCGCGGGGCCTGACCACCACACAGCGGGAGCCCCGACCGCCATGCCAGCCTCCAAAGCCAAGCAAGCCGAGACCGCCGAACGCCGCACCGAACTCCTGCGTCTGCGGATCCAGGGCGTCAAGTACGACGACGCGCGCGTTCTTGCCCTCCCACGCGTGGGTGGACATCTGGGAGGTTCGGGTGGCCGTCCTGCCGAGCACGGTCTACTCGTCCGACGTCCCGGAGCTGGTGCTGGTCTCCGGCGGGACGGACCAGCTGCACATGCTGTCGGGCCACAGTTTTGGCCGAGCCCGCAACAAGCGGGTTGTGCGGCTGGTGGCCGAACTGGAGGCGGCGCGCGCGGCCGCGTCCTGACGGCGACGGAGTCTCCGCCGCACCGGGAGCAGCTGCGCACGGGCGGCAGCCTACGGCTCGCCGCTTGACAACCATCGTTGGGAATCAGTCACATGAGGTCGTCCGGTGCGAGGCCGGGGCGTAGCCGGTGCCAGAAGGGATGCCGCAGCAGTCCCGCCCGGGTCTTGCCCGTGTAGCGGACTTCTCCGACCAGGCGCGGTAGTACCCCCGCGCTCCGGCCGCGCGTGGCACCTTGTCGAAGGGGCACTCGTCGATCGCAGCGACACGGAGTAGTCCGGCGAGTGTGGCGCGTTCGTTGTCGCTCCATCCGGTGCCGACGCTGCCCACGTACCGCAGCCCGCCTGCACGTGCCTCTCCTACCAGTAGGGCGCCGGGCAGGCCGGTGAGCCGGCCGCGGCCGGGAACCCACCCGCCCACGATCACATCAACAGTCCGGACGTGCCGGATCTTGATCCACGAGCGGGACCGGACCTCGGGCTCGTACACAGAGGTAAGCCGTTTCGCGACCAGGCCCTCCAGTCCCGCGGTCCGGGTCATCTCCAGCGCCTGCCCACCGTGCCCGACGACCGCTGCGGGCGTCGACCACTGCTTCCCGTCCAGCCCGAGCTCCTCCAGGAGTGTGCGGCGTTCGGCGTACGGCAGCCCGGTCAGGCCGCGTCCGTCCAGATACACGGCATCGAACAGAACGAGGTGGGCGGGCACGACCTCGACCATCCGGGCGGTTTTCGCCGCCGAGGCCCGTCCCATGCGGGACTGCAGCCGCTCGAAGTCACTGCGCCCTTCGTCGTCGAGTGCGACGATCTCGCCGTCCAGGACCGCAGGCCGGCCGAGCAGGGACCCGAGCCCTGCGAGCTCCGGGTAGACGGCGCAGGCGTCTACGCAACCCGGGTCATCACCCCGCGCGGCTCCACCGCCGTCTCCGGCCTGGAGCTGATGACAGCGCTGCGCCCGCCCACGAAGCCGGAGCGCGACGGAGAGAGCGGGAACTGGGTGTCCGGCTACAACCCGGGCTCGCTGGGGACGGAGCCGATGGACCCGGCGCCGCCGGAGGCCACCCCGGAGCACCCCGTCGTCGTGAACTCCGGCTGGACGGGCGGCTTCTTGAACGAGGAGGCGTAGCAGTGGGTGCGGTCGGTGGAGACGCTGTCCGATGAGGAGTGCACGCTGCCCTTCGCGGTCGGCCTGGACCTCAACACTGCGTTCCTTGCCGCCGCGGCCCGCCTGGTCGTCGGCCTCAGCGCCCCGGACCACTTCCACGCCCCGAAGTTCAACCCGAAGATCCCCGGGAGCTGGCTGGCGGACCTGTCCCACATCGAGCTGGACCCGCGCCTGCCCTCGCCGTTCACCCCGGACGGCACCCGTCCGACGGGCCCGGCCTGGTATCAGACGCACACCCTCGCCTACGCCCAGGAGCTCGGGCACGACGTCCACCCGATCGAGGCGTACCTGCGCCGCGAGACCGGCGCGTACCTGGACCCGTGGCACGACCGGCTCAAGAACGCCTACGTCGACGCCCTCGCGGACATGGGCGTCACCAAGGACCTGGACGACCGGGCCTTCCTCGCCGCGATGGAGCAGCACAAGCAGAGGGACCCGGCCGTGGCCGCCGTCCTGTCCGCCATCAAGGCCACGGTCAAGGGCGGCGTCGGCAAGCTCCGCGAGCGCCCCCAGGGCAAGTCCTACAAGGAGGGCGAGACGTGGCCGGCCCTTCAGCGGCCGACTTGGCGCCCCGACATCCGGGCCGCCGTCATCAGCAAGGCCCGGGTCAACATGCACCGCAAGCTGAACAACATGGTCAAGATGACGGGCTTGTTCCCGCTCGCCGTGCTGTCCGACTGCGTCGTCTGCCCCTCGCCGGGGGAGAGCCCGCTCGACTTCCTCCCGTACGCCGCGTCCGGCAAGCCGCAGCCCGGCGGGTTCCGCCTCGGTCCGACACCGGGCCTGGCGAAGCTGGAGGGCGTCCAGTCGATGCTGTGGGCGGTCGACCTCATGGAGAAGGGCCTCAACCCGGCCCGCCACATCAAGGGCGGCGACGCCGTCCTGGACGAAGGGGAGTAAGCCATGGGGGAGATCGAGGACGCCATCGAGCGGGCCGACCGGGAAGCCTTCACCCGGGAGCCGCCCAAGACCCTCCAGGGCCGCATCAACTTCCTGATGAAGTAGCTCAAGACGACCAAGGCCGTCGCCCAGGAGCTCGGGGTCAGCCAGCGGTTGGTGGAGCGTTACCGCAAGGGCGAGCGGAAGCACCCGCCCAAGGACATCGCGGCGAAGATCGACGACGCCGTTCGGTCCCGCTGGCAGCCCCAGGTCCGCAAGCGCCGGCGGAAGCAGGCCGCCGCCACCGGGATCACGGTGGAGACGCGGGCCCGGTTCGGCTACACCGCGCCGGTCGGCACGACCGATGACGGACGCTTCCGACGCCTCACCGTCCGTCTCCCCGCGACGTACGCGCAGCGCCTGTTCGACGCCCGCGACACGGGGGCCAGCGACCAGGAGATGCGCGGGATCATCGCTGAAGGGTTTAAGGAAGTCTATTTCCAGGACGGCGGCGGTCGCGCTATGGGACTGTCAGGCGTGGCAATCAATGACATTGATTACCTGGACCTGGATTACTGATTAGGAGCGAAAGCGTGACCGCTGAATTCTCGGCCTGAGCCGAAGCGCGGTAGTTGTCACGTAGGCAGGCGGGTTGTCACCGACTGTGTTGTGGGCGGTGGCTGTTGTGGCTGACCATCACCAGTTGGCGGCGCACGACAACTGCGATGGTTTCCTGGACGTCTCCGGACTGGCGCAGCCCTTATCCGGGCTGATGGCACGAGTGGGCTGTTACTGAGCGGTGTAGCCGCCGTCGACAGGCAGGGCGATGCCGGTGACGTAGCTGGCGCCGTCGCTGCACAGCCAGAGGGCGGCCTGGGCGATCTCGTCGGCGGTACCGAGGCGGTCGATGGCCTGGCCGGATTCGGCCTGGGTGCGGTCGAGTTCTCCGCTGTCGATCATGGCGTCGACCATGGGGGTGGCGATGGTGCCAGGGCAGACGGCGTTGATGCGCACGCCGCGGGAGCCGTATTCGAGGGCGGCGCTCTTGGTCATGCCGATCACGCCGTGTTTGGTGGCGTGGTAGGCGGCGCGGCCGGGGTTGCCGACGAGGCCGCCGAGGGAGGAGCAGTTGACGATGGCGCCGCTGCCCTGGGTGCGCATGTGGCGCAGTTCGTGCTTCATGCTCGCCCAGATGCCGCGCAGGTTGATGTTCTGGACGCGGTCGAACTGTTCGGCGCTCTCGTCGGCGGCGTCGGTGGGCGGGGGCATGATGCCGGCGTTGTTGTAGGCCATGTCGAGCCGTCCGAAGGTCTCGACGGTGCGGTCGACGGCGGCAGCGACCTGGGCTTCGTCGGAGACGTCGCAGACCAGGGAGAGGGCCTGGTGGCCGGCGTCGGTGAGTTCCTTCGCGGCCTGGGTGACGGCGTTCTGGTTGATGTCGGCGAGGCCGACGGCGGCGCCTGCTTCGGCGAAGGCGCGGGCGGCGGCCAGGCCCATGCCGGAGGAGGCACCGCTGACGAAGGCGACCTTGCCGGTGAAGTCATAGGCGGGGTTCATGTCGTTCCTCTTCCGTCGGGGTGGGAGCTGGTGGATGCCAATGTGGGTCAGCGACTGGAGGACGCCGGAGTCCGCTCATTGCCCAAGACGCCGGCTGCCGGATCGGTGCGCTGGGCCACGATCCGGTCTTGACGTCGGGTGCCGGTGAGGGCGAGGGCGGTGAGCGGCAGGAGGGTGAGGGCGGCGGAGACAGCGCCGACCAGGGCCGGGCCGGTCAGGCCGAGAGAGGTGTCCAGCGCGGTCCCGGCGAGGGCGGAGCCGGTGGCGATGCCGGTGTTGTAGGCCGAGGTGGTCAGCGCCGAGGTGAGGGTGGGGGCGTCGTCGGCGAAGCGGACGGCGAGCGCGGTGACCACGGGGTTGACGGTGAACCCGGCCAGGGCCATGAGGAAGACCAGAGCGACGGCGGTCACGGGTCCGGTCGACAGCGGGATCAGCAGGCACAGGGCCAGGGCGGTCACGGCGGCAGCGGTGATGGTGGTGGCCATCGGGCGGCGGTCGCCGAGCCGGCCACCGATCGCGGTGCCGCCCAGCGCGCCGAGCCGGAAGACGATCAGGACCAGCGGGACGGCCCCGGCCGGGATGCCGACGCGGTCGGTCAGCAGCGGCGTGATGTAGGTGTACGTGGCCAGGACCCCGCCCATGATCAGGACGGCGGCGGCCAGCGCCAGCCACAGTCGGCCCTGCCGCAGGGCCCGCACCTCGGCCCGCACTGGCACACCGGCCTGTTGCTGGCCGGCGGGGATGAACCGGCCGACGAACACGGCTGCGAGTCCCCCGAGGACCGCGAGGGCCCAGAAGGGGCCGCGCCAGCCGGTGTACTGGCCGACGAAGGAGCCGATCGGCACGCCGACGACGTTGGCCAGGGTCAGGCCGCCCATCATGACCCCCACAGCCCGGGTGGCCCGGCCGGGGCCCGGCGGCGGTGGCGATGACGAATCAGACGGCCCAGAACGCGCCGGTGGCCAGCGCGGTCATCACCCGGGCGGCCAGGACGATGCCGAAGGAGGAGCTGAGGGCGGCGAGAACGTGTCCGAGGGCGAAGACGGCCAGGGCCGCTATGAGGGTCAGGCGTCGGGGCAGGCGCAGGGTGGCCAGGGCCATGGTCGGACCGCCGACGATCATGCCGATCGCGAAGGCGGTGATCAGTAGCCCGGCGTGGGAGACGCTGGTGCCGAGGTCACCGGCGATCTGCGGGAGAAGTCCGGCGATGACGAACTCGGTGGTGCCCATCAGGAACGTGCCGGCGGCGAGCACCCAGACGACGAGGGGCAGCTTGCCCTCTCGGGTGCCGGCGACGGAGGCCATAGAGGTACTTCTCTTTCTGTCAGGCAGGACTGGCAGGTCTCGGGGCGGTCGCCCGGGACAGGGGTCAGGAGGCGGCTTCGATGGTGATGTGCGTTGCTCGTCCGAGCTGGTCGGCGCTGACGTCGAGGTGGCCGAGGACGAGCAGGTCGGTGGAAGGGGCGGGTCCGTCCTAGTAGAAGAGGGCGAGGTTGCCCCAGGGCGCGTAGTAGGCGATGTCGCCGGCTTTGGCCGCGGTCGGTTTGGGGGCGCCGGAGGTGTCCAGCTTGCGGGGCAGGTCGGCGATCCGTTCCGTGCTGTGGAAGTCCTCCAGGTCCAAGGTGAGCGGGAAGAGCTTGGCGAAGTCGCGGGCGGCGGGGCTGGTGTTCAAGGTGGCGTCCACGGGACGGCCATCAAGGGTGACCCTGACCTTCTGGTCCATGGATGTGCTCCTCTGGGAGGGCGGTGACGGGGTGGAGGCCGTCGCGTCCTGCTGCTCCGCAGAGGCAGCGGCAGAGGGCGTGGCGGCCGGGGCGTTGTCCTGCGCGTCGCTGGAGCAGGCGGTTACGGCCAGCAGCAGGGCGGCTGCCGGAGCGGCACCGACCAGACGGCGGCGGACTGCGGGGTTCATCACGGGTGTCCCGATGCTTGTCATGCGGGCATGGGCTCGGCGTAATGCCGGAAGGCGCCGCGATCGGTGTGGATGGCGTACAGGCGCTCGGCCAGTGCGTCGGGGCTGGAGTGCTCAGCATCCAGGCGGATCGCGCCGGGGACGATCAGCTGGGCGACGTGGATGTTCTCAGGCGCAAGGGCGTCGTGGAGCATTGCTGCGTAAGCACTCTCGGCGGCGAACGCGACCGAGGTGCCGGCCACCTTGGGGTTCGGGCGTACGGCGCTGCCGCCGTTGACGAACAGCAGCGTGCCCCGGCCCAGGTGCCGCATGCCGGGCAGGACGGCGTCCACGCAGGTCACCGGGCCTTTGACGGAGAAGGCCAGCGGGTCGTCCAGGCCGGCGGCGGTCGTCTCCAGGACCGGCTTCATGAAGTCGGCGCGGGGCACCGGGCTGAATTGGAGGACTTCGATCGGCCCCAGTTCCTCGGCCGCTGCGGCCAGGGCTGCGGTCAGGGAGGCAGAGTCGAGGACGTCGGCGGTGAAGCCGCGCGCCCGGATGCCGTCACCGCCGAGTTCGGCTGCGAGGGCGTCGAGGTGGTCGGCGTTGCGGGAGAGGAGGGCGACGTGGTGACCGGCTGCGCCGAAGCGGCGGGCGGCGGCCAGCCCCAGTCCAGGTCCGGCGCCGACGAGGGCGAACGTGGTCACGGTGAGCCTTTCGGGTAGGGACGGTGCGGGCGCAGGGCCGCGGTGTCAGGCGGTGGCCGGGGCGGCGGTGTATTCGGCGTCGGTGACGGGGTTCAGCCAGCGCACGACGGCGTGGTCGTCGTCGCCCTCGTTGATGGCCAGGTGGACCATCAGCCGGTTCGGGGCGGCGCCGTGCCAGTGCTCCTCGTCGGCCTCGAACAGGACGCGGTCGCCGGGCCGGATGACTTCCACCGGTCCGCCGCGGCGCTGGCACAGGCCGATGCCCTCGGTGACGAAGACGCTCTGGCCCAGCGGGTGGCGGTGCCAGTGGGTGCGGGCACCGGGCATGAAGTGCACCAGCGACGCGGTGACCCGGGACGGTGAGGGGGCGGCGGCGACGGCGTCGATGTAGACGTCGCCGGTGAACCAGTCGGCCGGACCCTTGACGGTGTCGATCGAGCTGCGGGTGATCTGCACGAAAAGCTCCTTGTACGGGTGGCGGGGTAAGGGGGGCGGATCAGGGCTTGAGGAGCGTCTTGATGGCGCGGCGCTCGTCCATCGCCCGGTATCCCTCGGCAACCTGCTCCAGGGGCAGGGTGAGGTCGAAGACCTTGCCCGGGTCGATCCGGCCCGCAAGGACGCGGTGGATCAGGTCGGGCAGGTAGCGGCGTACCGGGGCGGGACCGCCGCGCAGGCCGACGTGGGAGAAGAACAGCTCCTGCCCGTCGACGGCCACCTCGTGCGGGACACCGACGAAGCCGACATTGCCGCCAGGCCGGGCCGAGTGCAGGGCCTGACTCATGGCCTGCGCGGTGCCGACGCACTCCAGCACGGAGTCCGCGCCGATCCCACCGGTCATCTCCTTGATCCGGGCGACACCCTCCTTGCCACGCTCGGTGACGATGTCGGTGGCCCCGAACTCGCGCGCGAGCTTCTGCCGGGACTCGTGCCGCGACATGGCGATGATGCGTTCCGCGCCCATTTCCTTGGCCGCGATCACGCCGCACAGGCCGACCGCGCCGTCGCCGACCACCACGGCTGTCGCACCGGGCTTCACCTCGGCGGCATCCGCCGCCCACCAGCCGGTGCCCATCACGTCGGACACGGCCAGCAGACCCGGCCAGAACTCCTCGCCCGGCACCTCGTCGGTGGCGACCAGCGTGCCCTGCGCGTTGGGGATGCGCACGTACTCGGCCTGGCAGGTCGACATGAACTCACGGTTCAGGCAGCTCGACTGGAAGCCGTTCCGGCAGTTCGCGCAGGTGTTGTCCGAGGTCGCGAAGGACCCGACGACGAACTGCCCCGGCTTCACCGAGCTGACCTCGGACCCGACCTCCTCCACGAAGCCGACGTACTCGTGCCCCATGGGGTGCGCCTGCTCAGTCGGCTCCGCACCCCGGTAGGGCCACAGGTCCGAGCCGCACACGCAGGTCACGGCCGTACGGATGACGGCGTCGGTCGGCTTGAGGATCTTCGCGTCCTCCACGGTCTCGAAGCGGACGTCGCCGGGGGCGTAGATCATTGCTCCGCGCATGAGAGGGGTTCCTTCGCTTACCGAGGCGTGCGACCCCGGATACCGGGACCGCCGCCGAGTGCAGGGCCAGGTGCAAGATCCCGTCCTGATGACCGGACGGAAAGCACCACGCCATCCAGGTAACCCGCTCACCGCACCCGTAGCGAGACACCATCAAGGGGTGTACTGCCAGTACATCCCTATAGACGCGGGCGGGACGTACCGTCGAAAGCGTGGACAACCATGCAGAGGTCCGCGAGTTCCTGACCTCGCGGCGAGCCAAGATCACCCCCGAACAGGCCGGCCTGCCCTCCGGAAACCGCCGGCGGGTACCGGGCCTGCGCCGCAGCGAGGTCGCCGCGCTCGCCGACGTGAGCGTGGAGTACTACGCCAAGCTGGAACGCGGCAGCCTCGCCGGTGCCTCACCGGCCGTCCTCGAAGCCGTCGCCCGCGCCCTCCAACTCGACGACGCCGAACGCGCCCACCTCATCAACCTGGCACAGGCCGCCGACGGCTCCGACGCCCTCACTCGCCCCCGCCGCCGCAGCACCCGGGCCTGGAACGCACACCGGAGCCTGCAGTGGGTCCTGGACGCCGTCACCGCCGGCCCGGCCTTCGTCCGCAACGGCCGCATGGACCTCCTCGCCACCAACCAGCTCGCCCGCGCCTTCTACGACGACGTCTACGCCACGGCCGGCAACCAGGCCAACCTGGCCCGCTTCCAGTTCCTCGACCCCACCTCGCGCCGGTTCTACTCGACTGGGACCAGGCCGCCGACATCGCCGTGGCCATCCTGCGCACCGAAGCCGGCCGCAACCCCCACGACAAGGACCTCCACGACCTCGTCGGCGAGCTGTCCACCCGCAGCGACGACTTCCGCACCCGCTGGGGCGCCCACAACGTCCGCCACCACGACACCGGCACCAAACGCTTCCACCACCACACCGTCGGCGACCTCACCCTCGCCTACGAAGGCCTGGACATGGCCGCCGAACCCGGCCTCACCCTCACCATCTACACCGCTGAACCCGGCTCACCCTCCGAAGAAGGCCTACGCCTCCTCGCCTCATGGGCAGCCACACCCCAGCCCCTCACACCACACTCCGGCGACTGACATCGCAAGAACGCGCACGACGGGCGCACGACGCGGCGCCGCAGACCAGTTCCCGCGTTCGGCTCAACGCGCATGACGCCGCGGCGCGGTGTGGAGCTCAGCCCTGCCTCCATACGTCCTGGCCCATCCCGGCAACGCAGAGGACGATGGAGTCATGGGCAAGCACGACCAGGAGCACGTTGCCGAACCGGCGCGGCCGCCGCTCACCACGGAACAGGCCCGGGAGGTGACGGCCGGGCTGCGCGAGGCGATGGACGACGTCCGGCGCTCCGTGACGGTGCTCGCCGCCCGGGTCCGCGACGCGCACGCCGCCCACGTCTGGCTCCCTCTCGGGCACAGCAGCTGGGAGTCGTACTGCGAGGCGGAGTTCGACATCTCCCGCGCGCAGGCCTACCGGCTCCTGGACGTCGCCCGCGCCCTGGCAGCGATCCACAACGCGGTCACCGCCAGCCGCAGCGCTGGTCCGCAGCCTTTATGACGACTACCGCTACCCCACGGCGGGAATTGACGAAGGCACTCACGACGAAGTCGCGCACGCGCAACTCCACCGGCAGGTCAGGAAGAGGTAAACGCCCGGTCGACAGGCATCTAGTCGGCGCGGAGAATGAATAGGAACGGAGCGGCCGCTGGACGGCCCGCGGCCCGGGCGTCGGCGAGGCGGTGGCGATCTGCCGACAAGGTGGCGATGATGCCGACGTGGCGATTGCGGGACTTCCATGACGACGATCTGGACCGTGCAATCCAGATATGGGATCAGGACCGGCAGACCGACGACATGCCTCCCGTGTTCCCCGTCTCTGAGGCAATGGCCGAAGCCCGGACCGGCGGGACCGCAGTGGTTGCGGTGGTCGGCGAGGACCTGGTGGGCATGGCAGTGGCGCAGGCCCAGGGTGAGCGGGCCTGGATCACGCTGGTGGCGCTCGCAAGGATGTGGCGTAACCGCGGAATCGGGAGCGCTCTGATCGCGGAAATCGAGAGGCGTCTGCGCACACAGGGGGTACGCCGGATCGGTGCGCTGCTCGTCCCAGGGACCACCGGAACCACGGCGCTGGAAAACTCCGGTTACCGCACTCGCGACGGGTTGACCTTTTACGAGAAGGTCGAGCATCTCGGCGCGAGCGATGCGGGTCTGCTCGCGGAGCTCGGCGGGAGGATGCTGCCGCAGGGGCTCTGGGGTGCCCTCGCGGGCATGGAACGAGAGAAAGAAGCCATTGAGCGGCGGATCGTGCTGCCGCTGGCCGAGCCCGTGCTGGCCGACCGGTACGGGGTGACGCCACCGAAAGCCGTCATCCTTTTCGGCCCGCCGGGCACCGGAAAGACCAGCTTCGCCAAGGCCGTCGCTTCCCGACTGGCCTGGCCGTTCGTGGAACTCTTTCCCTCCCGGCTCACAGAGGGTACTGCCGGCGGACTGGCCGCCTCACTGCGGGACACGTTCGCCGATCTGGCGGAGCTGGAATCCGTCCTGCTGTTCATCGACGAAGTCGAGGAGATCGCTGGCGTCCGGTCCGGTCAGGCCATCGATCCAGGCCACGGAGTCACCAACGAACTGCTCAAGCTGATCCCCGGTTTCCGCGACCAGGACAACCGCCTGCTGATCTGCGCCACCAACTCCGTCCGCTCCCTCGATCCGGCGTTCCTGCGCCCCGGCCGGTTCGACTACGTCATTCCGGTCGGTCCCCCCCGACCCGAAGGCCCGGGCGGCGATCTGGCAGCGCTACCTCGGCCCGGCCGCCGACGACATCAAGCTGCACCGACTGGTGTCAGCCAGTGAGATGTTCACACCTGCCGACATCGAGTTCGCCGCCCGCAAGGGCTCCCACGCCGCATTCGAACGCGAAGTCACCGACCGCACAGGCGCGCCGGCCAGCGCCGAGGACTACCTCGCTGCCATCGCCGACACCCGTCCCACACTCACCGACCAGGCGCTGACCAAGTTCAGAGAAGACATCGAGCACCATGCGCGCATGTAAGAAGCCGTATCTCAACCGAACGTGATCGTTTGATTTCCGCTGGTCAGGCATTGTTTCGGTCGGAGTGAAGGAGAGTCCCCGACGTTCTGTTCCGCTGGTTCGGTGAGGGGTGTGCGGTGGCGTCGATTCTGGGGTTGCTGGAGGTGCGGGAATCGGCTGCTCGCGAGCGGGTCGAGGATCTGCGGGAGGCGGCGGCCCGGGCGGCTGCGGCGCTGGAGGCTGCAGAGATCGAGCTGGACCGGCGGGTGATTGCGCGGGAGGAACTCGTCGAGGCCCTGGCCGCGTCCGCTGCCGGGACCACCGCCCTGACCGAGGCGGAGACGGAAGCGGAATCAGTGCCCGCTTCCGCGCCGTTGCCGGGAACGACAGTGCCGTCCTGGCGGGAAGGTCTGCCGGCGACGGCTCTCTCGCCGGACTACCAGCGGATCCTGGGCATGCTGGCGGACCGGCCGGGCCGGGAGCCGGTGAAGGCCAAGGAAATTGCGGTGATGCTGGGGCTGGAACCGACGCCGGCGAAGGTGGAGGGCGTGCGGTCGAAGGCGAGGCGACTGGCGGAGCGCGGATGGCTGGTCCAGGAGGCGTCGGGGATGTTCAGCGCCGGCCGCGGGCCCGTGGCCGGGCCAGGCGGCGGCTCATCCGCGTGATCATCGACCACTGGATCATGGCCTCGCTGGTGGCGGTCAGGGTTTCGTAGTCACGGGCCAGACGGCGCGAATGCATCAGCCACGCGAACGTGCGCTCCACCACCCACCTGCGGGGCAGCACCACGAAGCCTTCCATGGCGTCGGTGCGCTTGACGACCTCCAGAGTGAGCGCGAGTTCCTGACGGCACCAGGAGACAAGGCCGCCGGTGTAACCGCCGTCGGCCCAGACCAGAGTGATCTCCCGGTGCAGCGACCGCAGCCGCTCCAGCAGTGGCACGGCCGCATCCCGGTCTCCCATGTTCGCGGCCGTCACCGCGACGACCAGCAGCAGGCCGAGCGTGTCGGTCACGATGTGCCGTTTGCGGCCCGGCGCCTTCTTCCCGCCGTCGTACCCGCTTGAGGCCGTGGGCACGGACGCGGAGGCCTTCACCGACTGCGCGTCGATGATCCCGGCCGTCGGTTCCGCCTCACGGCCTTCCCGCTCACGCACCCGTCCGCGCAGCCGGTTGTGGAACTCTGTGATCAGCCCGTGCTCGCGCCAGCGGCGGAAGAAGGGGTAGACCCGGCCCCAGTCAGGGAAGTCCGTGGGCATCGCCCGCCAGGAGATCCCGCCTGCGACCAGGTAACGGATCGCGTCCAGCATCTGACGGTGGCAGTAGCCCTCGGGCCGTCCGCCCCGGCCTTGAAGCCAGACCGGCACCGGTAGCAACGACCGCACAGCCGCCCATTCCGCGTCCGACATGTCTGAGGGATACCGCGTTCCCGGTCCGGATGGTCGGCCGCGTTGCTGTACACATGCGCGAGGCAATCACACGATGGAGCAGCCGAGTTGAACTGAACGTGCTCGGACGCGTACAACAACGACACCAGGGCCTCCCGGTCTTGCTCGGTCAGATTCGCATCCCCGAGCTTCCGAGAGGCCCTGCCCTCATGCGCCGACCGGCCGTAGATCACCCGCGCGGGAACCCTGTTCGACCCGCACGTTCCAAGACCGGTTGAGATACGGCTTCTGAGCTTGTGCTTGTCGGCGATCAGGAAGTTCGCCCGGTCCCGTCCGGCGAGCATGACTGCCAGGACGGCGGCCGCGCGGGTGGCGTCGGCCGGGGTGTAGACGTGCACGGTCGGGTTCTGTGTCTCCAGCATCGCGGAGACGAGCCCGGGGTTCTGGTGGGTGCAGGTGTTGCGCCAGCCCAGGGAGGTGATCAGGTAGTTGATGTTCGCCAGCCCGCCGCCCCCGGCCGCGGTCCGCGCGCTGCGGTGTTTGAGGTGCTGGACGAGCAGGCTGGTGTTGACCGCGGCGAACGCCTCGTACGTGGCCAGCAGCGCGTCGCGGCCGGTCTCGGTGTAGCCCTGCAGCCAGGCGTGGCAGATCTCCTCGTTGAGGATCTCGCTCGCCCACGCTGGCAGCCGGTCGTCCTCGTCGTCGGCGGCCAGGCGCAGCCGGTTGGAGGCGGCCTCGTCCGGACTGAACAGCCGGAAGGCGCCGGCGGCGGCCCGCTCGCGGATCACCGTGCTGACCAGCGGACACGCTTCGGCTCCACGGGCAGCGAGCGGGGCCACCGGCGGGGCCGGGCTGGGCCGGGGCGCCTCGTGCGGCAGCGCCTGCCGCACGAGGCCGGACGGCTGCCCACTCTCGGTGAACAGCTCGCCCGGCCCGTAGGACCCCAGCCAGGAGGCGAGGACGTCGAATTCCTCCCGGTTGCGCGCGGGGTCCTTCAGCGGGGTCTTGCGCACGGCCGGGGCTCCGGTGATCTGCCGGCCTGCGACATGGTCGGGCCCGGTCGCGCCCTTGGGCATGGTCAGGACGAGCACCGGCTGCGGGCGGGCGGCCCCGAGCGGGCGCAGCCGGGCGAACACCTCGGCCAGGACCGTTCGGAAGCCGGCCATGTCGGAGCCGTCGTGGAGGAACGGCTCGTACCCCAGGCCGGTGAAGTACGCGCGCAGCTCGACCTCGTCGAGTCCGGCCAGGACGGAGGGGCCGCCCATCCGCAGGCCGTTGGCCAGCACGACGGGCAGCACCGCGCCGTGCAGCCCGGACCCGAACAGCGCGCGCCGCGCCGTCCACGCGGCTGCGGCGGCGCCGGTCTCCAGCTCCCCGTCGCCGAGCAGCGCGACCACCAGGCGGTGCGGGGCGTCCAGGACCATGCCCTGCGCGACGGCGAGCGCCGGACCGAGCTGGCCTCCGGTGTAGCGCACGCCGGGGATGAGTGGGGTGATCTCCCCGCCGTAGGCGCGGGTGTGGGGAAAGCCTGCGGCGAGCGCCCGCAGGCCGTCGGCGGACCAGCCCGGGCCGTGGCCGGGCAGGGCAAGGGCTTTGGTCAGGTAGGCGTGGGCCAGGGCGGAGGGCCCGGCGTGCCCGGCGCCGTGGACGACCAGGACCTCGCTGCCAGGCGGCCGCCCGCTGGTGAGTGGACCCAGGTGCGCGAGCATGAAGTTCACCGGCGGGCACCCCCCCAGTGGCCGCTCGGCACCTTCTTCACGTCCTCCACCCGAAGCGGCCGGGCGGGTAGCACGTTGTCGTCCAGGTACAACTGCGCGGCGCACAGGTAGTTCAGCGCCCTCCACGCGGCCGTCACGGCCGCATCCGGCACATGGGCCGCAGCGTCCACGGCGGCGGTGACCCGACCGGCCCGGATGTCCTTGCTGCTGGCCTCGGTGATCAGGTGGAGGATCTGTGCCTGCTCGTGGGCGGGCACCGCCATCCAGTCCCGCCCGGCCCGCTCCAGTGCGGCGGCCATGTCCTCGGGCACGCTGCGCGGGGTACGGTCCCGCACTCCCTGCACCGTCAGCGGCACGCCGATCACGCCGTCGGTGACGGCCACGTACGGCACTGCGGCCTGACCACGCAGCGCGTAGGCGACGACGGTTTTGGCGCTGCCGGTGGGGAAGGTGACGCGCAGCTGGGCGCCGTGCTGGCCGACCGGCCCGCGGCAGGGCAGCAACAGGAAGTCCCGGCCGCCGATCCGGTCCGGCTGAGCCGCCACATGCACGATGTCGGACGCGGCCGGCAGCGGGAGCAGGACCAGCGGATCCGGCCCCGCCTGGTCGGACTCGGACAGCAGGGGAGGGCGGGTGACGGCGATGACGCCGCCCTGGCCGCCGCCGGCGCGCCGCGCTGCCTTGTGCGTGAACAGCGTCCGGTCCACCGCGGCGAGCAGGGTGTTGGTGAAGTCGTGCTTCCAGCTCCGCTCCCGCTCGGCGGGCAGGTCGCAGACCTGGGCGAACGCGGCCGAGGTGTATTGCGATCCGCGGTCCGCGTGGAAGATCACTCCGGTCACGTTGCCGCCGCGGGTCGCGACCGCGGCCTGGAGCGCGTCGATGACGAGCTCGGCCCGCATGCGCGGGGCCATCGACCAGCCGAGCACTCGGCGCGACCGGATATCGATGACGCAAGCGAGGTAGAGCCACGCGGCTCCGACCTGCACATATGTGATGTCGCCGCACCACTTCTCGTCCAGCGTACTGGCGGTGAAGTCCCGCTGGACCAGGTCCGCCACTGGCGGCGCGAGGCGGTCCGGGATCGTGGTGCGCTTCTTCGTCCGCAGGTGACGGCCGACGATGCCGTGCTTGCGCATCAGCCTGGCCACGCGCTTGTGGTTGACCGTGTGGCCGAAGCCGCGCAGTTCGGCATGGACTCAAAGCGCGCCGTGGTTCCCGCGGTGTTCGGCATGGATATCGCGGATCTCCTCGACCAGGGCGTCCTCCTCGAACTGCCGCCCCGCCCGCGCCTCAGCGCCGGTGATCCACCGGTAGTAGCCCGAGCGGGAGATCTCCAGCACCCGGCATATCCGCTTGATGCCGAACATCTCGGCGTGGGTGGAGACGAAGTCCCAAGCGGCGGTCTTCACTTCATCTCCCGGGCGAAATAGGCCGCTGCCCGACGCAGGATCTCCCGCTCCAGCTGCCATTCCTTCTCCGCCTTGGCCAGCCGCGCGTTCTCCGCCCGCAGCCGGGCCAACTCGGCCTCGGTGTCCCGCGACGCGCCTGCGGCGACTGGACGACCGTCGGCATCACGCACCCAGGTCCGCAGCGTCTCGGGGTTGACGTTCAGATCAGCCGCGACGTCCTTGAACGTCCGCCTGCCGGCCGAAGCCCGCTACAACGCGATCGCGTCGGACCGGAACTCCGCACTGTACTTCGAGGGCCGTGCCACGTAGGTCTACACCTTCCAGGATCAGCAAGATCCATTGTCAGGTGTGTCCACACCACAGGGGTCACCTCACAACCACGTCAGTGGAGTTTCTGGGCGTGTTCACCGTCCTCGGTGTCGACGACAGGTGCCGTTTGCGGGCGGTCGCGCGTGCCCGGCAGGGTCATACATGTTCGTCTCGCCTGCCGTGCCGGTGATGCTTGGCGGCGCCTGCCACCATCCCCCGGATAGGCAACTCGTTCACGGCCGGGCCGACCGGGGGCGGGCCGGTGACGGCTGCCGCTCTTCCGTAGCGTTGAGCGAGAGGAGCGGATGCGATGCCATGTGCGAAGACACTGAGCAGCACGGTGCAGGCGACCACCGGGACGATCGTCTGCGCGGCCGGCGGTCCCAGTTCCTCGACCGCCAGCAGGCCGAAGATGACGGACGCCAGCCCGCGTGGGCCGAACCAGCCCACGAACAGGACGGTTTTCCTGTCCAGGCCGCTTCCGGCCAAGGACAGGGCGACTGACACCATGCGTACCACCGTCAGGCTCAGTGCCGCGTAGAGCACCGCCTGCCAGGTGAGGTGGTGAACGGCGGCCGGTACCAGTACGGCGCCGAAGAGCAGCCACACCAGGACGGAGGACAGCGAAGCGGCCTGCTCGACGAACAACAGCACGCGCTGTGGAGCGCCGTGCGTCGATCCGAAGGCCAGGCCGGCAACAAAAGCGGCAACGAATCCGTTGCCACCGATCGCGATGGCTGAGGTGTAGCCCAGGAGGGCCAAGGCCAGGATGCCCGCTCCGGCGACGTCCTCGGTGGCCCAGCCCCTGCGCAGGGCGGAACGCAGCAGCCCTCCGGCCGTCAGTCCGAGCACCGTGCCGTAGGCCAGACCGATGGCGAGTTCCACGAGGGCACTTCCGGTGGCATGGGTGTCCGACGCGCTTCCGGCAGCGGCGACTCCGGCCAGGGAGACCACGACAAAGGGGGTGGCGATACCGTCGTTCAGACCGCTCTCGACATTGATGAGGCGGCGAATCCTCGCGGGCACCACCGGGTTGACCATCATCGTGGCACCGAGCGCGGCATCTGTCGGAGCGAGGGCGGCCGCCACGTACAGCGCCGCCCAGCCCGACACCCCCGGGAGCAGGCCCATGGCCAGCAAGGCGCCAAGACCGATGCACATCGGCAGCCCGAGCAGGAGAAGTCGCGCATACAGACCGAGCTCCGGGCGCAGGGCCCGGAATGACAGCCTCGCGGCATCGGTGAAGAGCACCCAGGCCAGTGTCACTTCGGCGAGCGTTCTCACCGTCCCGGGCGAGGGGGCCAGGTGCAGTACGCCGATTCCTTCGCCCAGCAGCAGACCCAGCAGCACGAATGCGACGGGGGCGGTGAGTTCGACGCGCGCCAGTCGCTGCGAGTACAGCCCCCAGAGGAAGAGGAGAAGCAGGATCAGTGAGAGGGTTCCATCCACCCTGGACTCCGTAATCGAAGCAGCATCGTCCGCGAAAGCCCGATTCTCGGCGGACGGGGCGTGCTGAGGATCCCTCCGGGTGGCATGGCTGCAGCTTTCACTCGACCGGCGGAGGCGCAACTAACTTGACTCTGAAGCTTCTATAGATCGTCAAGCTGCAGGAGACGGCCCGGGTGCGCCGGTGAATGCGCTGGTGAGGTGGCGGTAGACCTCTCGCGCGACGAAGCGCTTGAGGCATCTGAAGATGTCCTTCGTCTTGAGTCCTTCGAGGGTGCGGCGTGCGACGTAGTCGC
>NZ_ML123051.1:483329-488790 GCF_003846175.1 Streptomyces sp. ADI95-17
CCCTCCTGGGAACCATGGAAGGGCGCAGCGACGACGACAAGATTCCCACCGTCATCCAGCAGCGCGGCTGGAAGGACCCGCACAACAGGATCGCACCCGGCCTGGAGAACGCGGCCAAACTCGTGCGCACGTGGGAGATGCGCCACGAGATCATCGGGCAGAACTCCAGCGGCGACCTCACGTACGGCGAAGGCGACACAGAGGAGACGGACCTGTGAGCAGCCTGACCGCCCGCATGCCTGTCGAACTCACCTCCGACATCGCCGACCACCTGGATGTACTGATGCGCCTCGACTCCGCCACCGGCGGCATCGTGCGCGGCATCGCCAACCCGCTCATCGTGCCGACCACCGAAGTGACCAACAACAGCCGCTGGGCGACCGTCCGCACCGGCATCTACCTACCCTGCACCGCCACGCGGACAGTCCGGTACGTCGGCAGCGTCCACCGCGCGGGCCCCGCCATCGCCGCCCGGCTGCGCGAACACTTCGCAAAGCTCCGCGAACGGGAAGCCACCTGGACGCACCTGGCACTGATCACCCTGCCGACCACGATCACCCTCGCAGCGCTGCGCCGCTGCGAGGGCCGTGCGGGCCGTGCCCTCGACCCGCTGGACAACACCAGGCTGCCGGCAGTTCCCGGACGGCCGGCGTGGATCCCGCGCCCCAGGACGGCCTGACCGGAGACGAAGGCGACAAGGTGTGGCCCGGCCGGATGGTCGGGCCACACGCGCATTCGGTACGGCAGTCCTGGCCCGGTTCGTTCGTACCGGTGATGCGAGCCCTCGGCCCGCGCATTTGAGTGTGGGATGTGCTGGTCTGGCGGCATGACGACATCCTCCGAGCCGACTCCGATGTACGGAGCGCCTGCCGGTGGCGGGTTCCGCCGCCCGGCCCCGGGGGCCGTTCGGCTCCGGTGCCTCCGTACCCCGTCCCGTAAGGCCCCGCATATCTCAGCTCCCTTTCTCGGGCCGGGGCAGGGCGGCAGGGAAGGGCTGTGTCATCGAGGAGGGGGCGGTGTGGCGTTCTGGGCGCTTCAGCGGCCAGGCCAAGCATCAGTCGCCGAGGAAAAGCATCACATAACCCCTGATAGAACCGCATACGGTAGAATCTCAACTACCGCTGACAGCAGCGGAGTTCGTCAAATGCAAGGGGGTGGGCAGTGCCGGAAAGGAATATCGACTTCGGGAGGTTTGGCGCCCGGGGCATCAAGGGAAGCGACGCCGTCAGCCGGCAGCTCGACGACCTCGCGGTCGGCATCGTCACCCCGGTCACCGCGAAGCGCGGCCTGCTGGCCCGCCTGCACTACCTGACGAAGACCGACCACAGCCTCGCCGCAGCGAAGGACGCCGGCCTGACCGTGACCGACCGGACACTGCAGGCCTGGCTGGAAGGCACACGCCGGCCATCGAAGGCCAACCTGGAACGCATCGACACCGCCTACCGGACGGTGCGCCGCCGCAATGTGGCCCGGCACCTCCTGGCCCGTCTCAACCGTGAAGGGCGTGGGACGCGGGTGGAGTTCCATCCCCTGAACCAGTCGCAGGTGGCGAGGCCTCTGCAGCGGATGGTGGGGTACCGGACGATGAACGTCCGCCGGTGGGACCAGATCGTCGAGGCATGGGCCGCAGGTGACGTACAGGGTCTTGACGACGAGTGGACCACCGACGTCCTGCCCGACCTCGGGTCCCAGTGGGGCCAGTACGAGTACGTCACCAACATAGGCTTCGCCGCGTAGCCGACCCAGGCCCCGGTGCCTTCAGACGGGGGCGCTAGCCGTTGGGGGGCTGGGAGAGGTCACATCTGGGAGATGGAATTGCCTCCCGTCCGTCGGCGCCTTCTCAGGGCTGCATCTCCGTGCTTGGCCTGGAACCCGAGCCATGGCTCCATGTTGAGACGGGGGAGTACGGCCCCGGCCCTGGGGCCCCACCCGCACAAGCCCAGGCCCCTACCGCCAGCGCTCGCGACTGCGATGGTCGGATTCTGTGAACTTGGCTTCAAACGACGGTAACTGAGCGCACCCGGATCGGTATCCTCCGTGCTCCCACGGGAAATTGGGTCCAGCCGCCCGAAGCCGGCTGCCACGGTGACCCGTCACCGGGTTCCCTGGGAGCACGTCATGGATGCGCATGAGGGGGAGTCATGACCGAACGAGAACCAAGCAGCGAAGAACCTGTGCTCGGCCCCCCGGGGGACGAGCCGAGCACGACACCGGCACCGGAGGCCCCCTCAACGTCCGCCACGCGACCACTCCCCGCTGCCCCGCCGCCCCTTCCGGAATTTCCGCCGCCGTTCGCTGCCACCGCGGGCCCGGCTACCCCGCCCCCCACTCAGCCTCCGATGCCCGTCGGCCGACCGACCGACAGGCCGTGGATAGCGCGGATCCAGGCTCTGACTGGACGTCAACGGGCATCACTTGTTGGCGTCGTCGGGCTGGTTATTGTGGTGCTGGTGGCCGGGCTCCTGTCGCTGACGTCCTCGTCCTCCGACTCCGACGAGGCGAAGGCGGCTCGGAACCTTGAGCCGTTCCGGGAGGCGGTTGACGACCTGGCCGTCGCTCCTGGCCTGCGCTACAAGGACACCTCGTTTCTCGGCATCACCGAGAATGAGATCACCGTCACCGCCAGCGGCAGCCAGTTCGGCACTACCTCCTCTGGCCGGAACAGCACCGGCAAAGACGACAACGCCGAAGATGTGCTGCGCATCGGCGGCAAGACGTTCATGCGGTGGCATGTCGACCCCTCCCCCAGGGAAGACGTTGCGGCGGGCGAGGATGCGCCGCCCAGCGAGTGGATGGTGGGGCTGGACGACGGCTCCGATCTCACGGACGAGGCGTTGGCCCGTACCATCGCCCCGTCGGAACTAGCGAACGTGCTGGCCAAGGCTCTGGCCAGCCTGGAGAAGTCACCGCAAGTAGCGAGCGAGTCGAAGACGACGGCTGGGCAGCAGCCGCTGAGCGTCAACGGAACGCCTGCGCTCGGCATCGATACCTCGGCCGGTCGCCTGCTGGTGACGAAGAAGAAGCCGCACCGGGTGTTGAGGCTGGAGGCCTATGACCTCCGCGAAGGCCTCTCCGACATGAAGGACCAGCTTGAGAACGGAGAGGAGCTGACAGCACCCCCCAAGGTGACCACCGGGCCGCTGGAGTCCGGCGACGGCGAGGGAATGGACCTGACCCCGATCCTCGCCGACGCCGCCGACAAGATGTTCGACACCCTGGTTAAGTACGCCGCCCAACTCAAGGACGCGACCGACCACGGCATCAACTTCACCATGGACAGCGCGGGCGAGATGGACTGCAGCTCGTCGGGCTGCACCGCCACCCAGAACTTCACCGGCGAGGTCAGCTCCATTGCGCGGAAGGAACGCGTCACCAAAGGCGAGGTCACCGCTGTGATGAGCGCGACCTTCTCCATCGACGGCAAACCCGCCGGCCAGTGCACCAGCCCACAGCGCACCTTCCCCGTCCGGGGCAACAGCGTCTCAGGCACCCTGCAATGCTCCAACCCAGGAGCCGGACCGCTCTACGCCTCGGTCTCGGCCCGTAACAAGGCGCAGGCCAATGCCAGAGCCCAGGCTTGTAGCTGCAAGGTCACCCTCAGCTACCCGCTCCGCGCCAACACTCTGATCGACGCCAGCGCCCTCGCCAAAGTTGAGGCGGAGAAACTCGCCAACCAGGCGAAGTCGGAACGGGACGCAGCAGCCTGCGCCAACCCGCACAGCTTCCCGTCCGGCACCCAGGTGCTGCTCGCCGACGGTACCACCCGGGCCATCGAGGACATACGTATCGGTGACCGGGTCGCCGCCAGTGACCCGCAGGTACGACCCACCGCCACGCGGCCGGTGACCAACACCTTCACCACCGAGGGCGACAAGGATTTCACCCGGCTCACCCTCACCACCGACCAGGGCCCCGCCACCGTCACGGCAACCGACAACCACCCATTCTGGCTTGCGGACGACCAGCGGTGGAAGAACGCCGGTGACCTCCGCGTCGGCGACGAACTACACACCCCGGACGGCGCCAGTGTGGCCGTGACTGAGGTCCGCAACCAGCAAGACCCACAACGCACACACGACCTCACCGTCGATGACCTGCACACGTACTATGTTTTGGCGGGCGCGACACCAGTACTCGTTCACAACAGCAACTGCCTCAATGGGAAGCTGTCGGGCCCCCTCCCCATGGGGATGAATAACAAGATCGCTTCAGCCTATGACGATGTGAAGGCAGGGCGGATCCCTTCGCACGACACCTACGGGGGACGCGAACACCCGTGGTGGGCGGGTTCCAAGGAGTACCGCGTGCCGGGTAGGCCGGAAACTGACAGAATCTTGGAAAAGGAGTTGCCGAACGGCGTCAAGGTATACGGCTGGACGTCCACGCATTACACGAAGATTCAACGCTTCAGCGCACCCCATTTCCCTGACTCGGGATGGAATTACTAGTGCTATTGGTTAACTGGTGCAGCGACTCGATCGACTGTCGCTGCACCAGTTCCGGTTTGGGGAATAGATATGGCTGTCGAACTGCCTGTGGCGGCCGAGGTGGATTTTCCGCTGTACGTGGTATCGGATGAAGAATCCGAGGATGTACTCGTTGCAGCCGAAGGGGTGGAGGGATTCTTCGTCGACCCGGAAGAGGAGTCGTCAGAAGTGGCCTTCCTGGGGGCTCGCGAGGTTGAGAGGGGGAGGCGGCGAGTCGAAAATGCGGTGCTGGAGGTCACGAATCGTCAACGGGAGAAAATCGGTGAGTACTTCATCGGTCAGGTTGTGCTCAGCGATACGGATGTAGAGAAGCCAGGCGAAAATGTTTCGAGAGTCGCGTACAGATTTTTTGGTAATCGCTGTGAGTATCCTGAAGCTGAGAGGATTTGGCCACGTTGGGCATCAGGGATCGCCCTAGAAAAGGGTGAATGGCTTCGATGGCCGGTAAACTATCAGAGTGCATGGCTGCACGTTGTTCAGAATTCCTGGTTTGCTACGAACCGTAGAGCTGCTCGCTATGGGGTGGAGGATGTCGTCCACTTGGACGGTGCGCAAATCTCCACGAAGTCGGGATTCTTCTGTGCGTTGGGTGAGGCGGTCAATGGCCCTGGCGGGTACTTTGGATCGAATCTCGATGCTCTCGCAGACTGCATTTCTTCGAGTTTTGGTGAGGGTCCCCCTGTGAGGATTGTTTGGCGAAACTTTCAGGCGTCTCGAGAATATCTCGACGATGCCTTTCTGGATTCGATTGTGAGACTAATGCGTGAATTTCGCGTAGATCTTGCTACTTGCTGACTTCGGGTTGGCGTGTATGTGCGCGAGTAACTCTGACGCTCCGAAAGGCGGCGCCTGGCGGAGCGTCAGGCTGGGCTGACGGCAGTAGTTGACGGCAACGTCAGCAGGCGGCGGCCCCGGCCAGCGGTGGTTCGTCGCTGTCGTCGGGCTTGCTGGTGATCTCGGCGGGTGTGCGGAGA
>NZ_ML123051.1:489977-492705 GCF_003846175.1 Streptomyces sp. ADI95-17
CCCCAGGCCCGAAACGCAAGCCCACCACACCCCGACGCCCCATCAGACACTCACACACCCAACAACGTGACAGAGCCTCTTCAACCGCATGCTCGGCCAGCTCTACTACTGCCTCCAGCACCACACGCTGTTCGAGGAACACACGGCCTTTCCGACCGCTCTCGCCGTAGCTGCTTGACACGTTGAGCGCCTGAGGTGTCTACACAGCGATCGAATCGCGTATCCCAATTTAGCGGTCGAGTCGTCGCGGGGCTCCGGGCGGCCAAGTTCTTTGAGCCATCCAACGGCGACAAGCTCACAGCCATACCCAGAACCCCCGGGCCCGCCGATCTCACGAATGGCCGGCTCAAAACCCACGCTTGGAAGGTAGAACAAGCTCAGAGTTTTCGGTCCGGCTGCGGCCAGGGCGTCGATGAGGCGGGAGACTGTCGGATCAGGGGCCACCAGGCCGAACACAGCCAGTTCGGCCCGAAGCATGGCGACGTCGGCCAGGCAGTTCCCGCCGAGAGGTGTCGCGAGCGCGATATCGAGGAAGACCTTCCCCGGATGGTGCACAGCCTGCGGCTTGCGCCACGGCGCCAGCGCCGTCGATACCGCCCGGTCAACCGCGGACTTGCGGACCGTCTCGACCAGCGGGGGAGCGGTCGAGGGGGCGTACGGCGAAGTCGATGGCGCGGTCCGTTCGCGCGCGGTCCCCGGAGACGAGGAGATCGAGCTGCAGGCCCCGCACCTGTGCGAGGACAAGGGTCGACAGAGCGGAGGCGTCCTCGGGCGGCCAGCCGTCCGCGACAAGCCTGTTGGCGATGATCCCGATCCAGTCGTGGACGATCGACCGGGAGAGTTCCTCATCCTCCCCGGACCCTTCCCCGTGATGGCCGACGAATTCGAAAAGCAGGAGGAACTGGCGCTGCTCCTGCGGTTCGCACAGCCGACGCCACAGCGCCCTGACGAGTTCGGCCGTCGAGTGCGCCTCGCGGAGCTCCGCGTCCGACGTCAGCCATGCTGCCAGATCCGTGCGGACCTTCTCTGAGACGGCCAGGAGCAGCGCGTCCTTCGAGGAGAAGTGCCGTAGCAGTGTCGCGTGGGTGACACCGAGCGCCTGCGCCACGGGACGCAGGGACAGGCCGCTGATGCCGTGTTCGAGGATGTACTCGGTCGCCGCGGCCAGCAACTCGGGCCGCCGGTGCTGAAACCGGAGGGTGCGCCCGTCGACGTGGGATGAACTCATCGCCGCCTTCCGCTGTTCTGCGTTGATGGAGATTTAACAGTACCACTCGGTTGCCCTAACCGAGTGGTACTGCTACTTTTCTAGTCATCGCAGCCGGTCACTCCGGCCCCAGGACGAGCCCGCCCCGGCAGTGGTGTCGGCTCGCCCACCCTCCATCTCCTTCCGGATCCCCCGTTCCCACTCGAAGGACGGCAATGACTGATCAGAAGCGCATGACCCTGGTCGACCTCGGCCTCTTCACCGGCGTGCCGCAGCACGAGCACTTCTGCCGGATGAAGGACCTCCTCGACACCCGTGAGATGGCGCCCTCCGCACACCCCTATGTCTGGCCACGCAGTGAGGCGGCCCCGCTGCCGGAGAGCTTCGACTACGACGGCACCGCACGAGTGACCAAGGAGTTCCTGGCCCGCACCGACACGTCCGCACTGCTCGTGCTCGTCGACGGGGTCATCAACCACGAGAGCTACTTCCTGACCGGCGGCCCGGACGTGCAGTGGCTGTCCATGTCGGTCTCCAAGAGCTTTGTCTCCGCGCTCGTCGGCATAGCGGTCGACGAGGGGCACATCACGGGCGTCGACGAGCCCATCAGCTCCTACGTGCCGGTGCGGCCCGGTTCCGCGTACGACGGTGTGTCCATCAAGGACGTGCTCCAGATGTCCTCCGGCGCCCGGTGGAACGAGGACTACAACGACCCGGCCTCCGACATCTACCAGCTCACCGCCGCGACGGCGGGCATCGGCGGCACGCTCGACGACTTCGTCGCCCGCATGGTGCGCGAGACCGGGCCCGGCACCGTCTGCCGCTACAACTCCGGTGAGACCCAGATACTCGGCGCCCTGATAGCCCGGGCCACCGGCCGCCCGATGGCCGACTACATGCGCGAGAAGCTGTGCGAGCCGCTCGGCATGACATCGGCGGGTTACTGGCTGGTGGACCCCGCCGGGACGGAACTCGCTTTCGGGGGGCTCAACCTGACCGCCCGCGACTTCGCCAGGCTCGGAGAGCTGTACCGCAACGGGGGTGTGTGGCAGGGCCGGCAGATCGTGCCCGCACAGTGGGTGCGCGACTCGGTCACCGGGACCGCGCCGCACCTGCAACCCGGCCGCCCCCTCGTCGGCGGCCAGCAAGCCGATGGAGTCGGCTACGGCTACCAGTGGTGGCTCCCGGCGGGAGACCGTGGCGAGTTCAGCGCAGTCGGCGTCTACAACCAGTTCGTCTATGTCGATCCGGTCAGCCGGACCACCATCGTGAAGCTCTCGGCCAGCCGCCTGTACGGGACGTCCCTGGACGAAGCCATCAGCGGCGAGGAGGAGACCATCGCTTTCCTGCGCGCGATCGCCCGGCACGGCCACTGACCCGCGATTGAACGCGGATGCTGTGCCGCGTGCGTGGGGGGCGGAGCGGGTTTCCACGCGGTGCCCGGCGGGCTCGGCGACAACATCACCACCCGTCAGCAACAGCCCGCCCCACCCAACCGACGGTGTGCAGCCGCTGGCCACC
>NZ_ML123051.1:494604-509636 GCF_003846175.1 Streptomyces sp. ADI95-17
TTTTGTGTTGGCCGCGAAACAGTTCGGACGGTTGCCCTCGACATTGGTGAAGCGCAACTCGGCGCCGACGTAGGGCACTCTCTGCAAACGCTCAAGCGCATCCCCGTGGGCCAGGAGGAGCGGTCGGGAATGTCGGTGACCTCTGTCGACCCGGGTGCCGGGTTCGTTCGGTTCCGCCGAGGGCTTAGGCCGACGTCCACGCCTTCCTCGGGATCTTCAGTGCAGCCTGGTGGATATGGCAACGGTGATAGTCATTCCGAGGAATACGACCGCCACCGGCCCGTCTCGACAGCCAGTCAAGGAAGGCGTGGGTGCCACCGGCGGAGTCGGGACGGATGAGCTCCTGCCGTCCTCGCCAGAGCTTGAGCAGTTGAGCCGGAGCGAGTTGGGTGATTCAGGCGTTCATACGCAGCCGGGAAGACATCTTTGGCTCCCGCGTTCTGTTCCTTGGTACGCCGGGAGCCTGACTCCCAGCCGATATACATGATGGTCCGCTGCGGGCAGTCCGGCGTATCGCTGCCCGTACGTCGGTCACCATGCGCCCCTGACCGGCGCGGGCCGGGCCCGCCACACAGGGGCAGCGTTGTCGTACTCGTGCTGTAGAACGCTGTCTGACAGCGACAGTCGCCCAGCCCCGTGTCGTAGCCACCGGGGCCCTGGCGTGCCGTGGCGGCGTTCGTTCCGAGGGAGATCGTGGTGGTTGAGTTGTACAGGGGGCCGGGCAGGCGCATGAACAGCGTGCCGTTCGTGAGCAGGTCAGCCGAGCTCCGCCGGCTCGATGCGGCCCTGCAGCACATGGGAGCCGGTGGTCCGGCCCTCGTCGATGTCACTGGTGAGGCCGGTATCGGCAAGAGCCGGTTGCTGGCGGAGTTCAGTACCCTCGCCCGCCGCCGCGGGGCGGCCGTGTTGCGCGGCCGGGCTACAGAGTTCGAACGGCACAGCCCGTTCCAGCCGTTCGCCGACGCGTTCGCCGACCTCGACCAGCGCGTGCTCGGGGTGTTCCCGTCGCTGCGGGAGCTCCTTCCGGTGCTGCGGGGAAGGACCGAGCCCTCGGGCGAGCCGTGGAACAGGGACCGTTTCGGCCTCTACCGGGCCACCTCGGACGCACTGCGCTGCATCCGGGGCGCGCGGCTCGTCGTGGTCCTCGACGACCTGCACTGGGCGGACCCGGCGTCCCTGGAACTCGTCGACCACCTCGTGCGGCACCCTGTGAAGGCCCTCTTCCTGCTCGTCGTGTCGCGCCGCGACCGCCAGGCCCCGGCGGCGCTCACCACGGCGCTGGCGCGCGGGGCCGATACCGGCGCGGTGCTGCGGATCTCTCTCGGCCCGCTCGACGAACGGGACTGCGTCGAGGAACTGGCCCGCGACCTGCCGCAGCAGCGGGCGGCCGAGATGTACGCCGCGAGCGAGGGCAACCCGGTGTACTTCCTGGCACTCCTGATGGCACATCGCACCGCCCGGCTGCCCGGGCCCCCGGTCCGGGACGGTGGTCCGCCCGCAGGCCTGGAAGCACTGCTGCTCGACGAGCTCGCCCCTCTGGACCCAATTGAGCGCGGCACCGTAGAAGCCGCCGCCGTATTCGGCGACCACGCCACGGCCGACCTCATCGCCGCTCTCACCGGCTCACCCGTCCCCGACGTCGTCGAGGCCCTGCGCGGGGTCATGCGCCGCGATCTAATCCGTACGGACCAGGCCGGACGCCGTCTGGCACTGCACCACCCGCTGATCCGGGCGCTGGTCCACGACAGCACCGACCCCTGGCGGCGGCAGGAGCTCCACCGCAGGGCGGCGGCCGGACTGGCCGAGGCCGGCGCACCCCTCGCCGAGCGGGCGCACCACATCGAGCGTTCACTGACCGGCTGGGACCCGGAGGCCGCCGCGATCCTGACCAGCGCCGCCGAACAGACCGCCGTGACGGCCCCGGCCGCCTCGGCCCACTGGCTCGGTGTCGTCCTCGCGATCCTGCCCAACACCCCCGGACTCCTCGACAAACGCCGTGAGCTGATACTGATGCGCGCCGGGGCGCTCGGCACGACCGGGGCGCTGTGGAACAGCAGAGACCTATTCCACCGAGTGATCGACATGCCCGCCGACAACAAGGACGGCGAGGACACGCTCCGTACCTCCGCCGTCGTGCAGTGCGCCGTCATCGAGCGTCAGCTCGGGCGCTACGCCGAGGCCGACGCGCTGCTGCGCCGCGAACTGGACCGGAGGCCCGGGCCGTCACCGTCCCAGCGGATCGGTCTCGTCATCGAATGGTGCTGCCGCGCGCAGTTCGTCGCCCGCTTCCCCGACGTACGGGAAGAACTGGCCCAGGCGTTGCGCGGCGCCCGCGATCTGGGTGACGGACTCGGCGAGATGGGCGCCCTGACGCTGGCCGCCATGAGCGAGGCGTACGAGGGTGACACGGCCGAGGCCCGTCGGCTCGCCCGGACCGCGGCGGGGCTGGCGGACGCGCTCACCGACGGCGACCTCGCCGGGCTGTGCGAGCCCCTGGTCAGACTGGGCTGGGCCGAGGTGATGCTCGACCGGTACACGGACGCGGAACGGCACACCGACCGGGGCGTGGACATCGCCCGACGGACCGGCCGGCCCTACATGCTGTCGCAGCTCCTGCTGTGCAAGGCGTACACCCACTTCCTGACCTGCCGGGTCACCACGGCGCTGGAGCTGGCCGACGAGGCCGCGACCATCGCCCGTGCCCTGGGCAGCGGCAAACTGCTCGGCTTCACCCTCGCGATCCGGTCCCTGTTCCTCATGCAGGCCCGCCCGCCGGGCGATCCGGACGTCCTGGCCGCCGCCGAGGAGGCGGCGGCAGCTGTGGAAGGCGCGGGCCAGAGCTGGTGGTCCACGCTGGCACGGTCCCTGCTCGCCTTCGCCGCGATGGGCGCCGGTGACCCGCACCGGACACGGGACCTCCTGCTGGAGACGGGCGGGAGCAGGGACCTGTCCCGGATTCAGCCCTCACTCCTCCCGGAGTTCCTGGAACTGCTCGTCGCCGCAGCCCTGGCCGTCGGTGAGACGGAAGAAGCCGAACACGCGGCCGAACGCGCCCTCAAGGAGGCCGAACAGATCGACCTGCCGACCCGCCGGGCAGCGGCGCTGCGAGCCCTCGGCCGGATCGAGGCGCACCGCGGGGACCCGGCCGCGGCAGCACGGGCGTTCACCGAAGCCGCCCGGGAGAGCGCGCTGTCCGGGGCGACCCTCCGGGAGGCCCAGAGCCTGCTGCTCGGCGCCGCGTTCACCAGAGCCGCCGGTGACGGCGCCAGCGCGGCCGCCATGTGGCGCCGCGCCCGCCAGCAGGCCGCCGAGGGCGGGGCCACGCTGCTGGTCGCCCTGGCCGACCAGCAGCGCCCGGAGGTGCTGGGTGACACGGACGGGGCGGCGGAGCCGTCCGGACCGGCCGCTGGGCTGGCCCAGCTGACCTCGCGGGAACGGGAGATAGCGGAACTGGTCGCAGAGGGTCTCACCAACCAGGCCGTGGCCTCCCGGCTCTGCCTCAGTCCGCACCGTCGAGAGCCACATCGCCCGCGTCTACCGCAAGACGGGCGTCCCGTCCCGCGCGGCCCTCGCCACCCTGGTGGCCCGCCACACGGCTACGGCACCGGGCACGCCACCACCCTCGTGACCAAGTGCCGTCGGCCGGACGCGGACCGGAACGCTCCTCGGCCGAGCGTCCCGGAGGGCCTCCGTGCCGTGGAGTGCGGGTCGAATAACCACCGCCGGTGTCGCCTGGGGCGAGCAGCTCGTCGAATGGCAGCCGGGCTGTCTGGACGAGGCGACCCTCTCCTTCGTGATGTGGCGGGCCTGCGGTGCCGGGCCCATCCGAGCATGGCGCCGTCTCTCCCGTGTGCGTCTCGACCGGCGCCGGTGTCAGTAGAACTACGCAATCAGCCACGGAAACCACCGGAACCTTCCTGCTCATGACCAACGGCCTGGTCACATGTTCTACGTTCTGTCAGGTCCGGCGTCCGGCCTGCCGGGGTCCGTTGTCAGTGCACCGTCCAGGAGTCCTCACCATGAGCGAAGTCATGAGCAAATCCCTTTTTGCTGCTGTCGCGCCTGACCGTGGCGGTGACCCCGCCGAGGGTGCCGCACTGGTTCGTTCACTGATCGCTGACGGGGCGGATGTCTCGGCGCACGACGAGCAGGGCGCCACCCCGCTGCACCGGGCGGTGAAGGCCCCGTACAGCGCCGACGACCCGCTGCCTTCCCTTGAGGTGATACGGGCGCTGCTGGAGTGCGGCGCGGATGTGCACGCCGTTGACAACCACGGTGTCACCCCCGCCGCGTGGGCCGTGGCCTTGAACGACTCCGAACCGGCGGCCTGGGCGAAGCGTTCCGTGGAGGTGCTGGCCCTGCTCGTCGAGCACGGCGCCCGGCTGGACGGCAAGATCCGCTCCGCCACTGGCGGGTCCCTCGCCCACGAGAGCTGCGCAGCCGTACCGGTCTACGCCTTCCTGCTCGACCACGGCGCACCGACGGACGCGGTCGACGATCGCGGAGACACTCCGCTGCACGCGACCGTCGGCTCGGCGCGACCGGGGCTGGTGAAGCTGCTGCTGGAGCGCGGCGCCGACGCCGCCGCGGTCAACGGCCTCGGCAGGACCCCGCTCGGGATCGCCCTGCGCCTGCCGGATTACAGCGAGAAGCAGCGGCAGGCACGGTCGGAGATCGTGGCTCTGTTGGAGGCTGCGGGGGCCCCGGCGCATGTGCGGTATCCCGTGGTGGAGGGCGGGCCGCTGCCCATCGACATGGAGGCGCTGCGGCAAGCGGCCGGGGTGATGCAGGCCGAGCTGGCCGAGGTGTGTGAGGCCGCCGGGATCCCGGACGACAGCGGCTGGCTCACCAGGCGGGTGGAGCCGGACTTCGACAGCTACCAGGACTTCGTGGCCGGACTGGGCTACGGCTGCGATCCCGACCATCTGCCGCATCTTCCCGAGTTGTGCGCCAGGATGCTCGGCGGGACGGGTGCGACGCGCACCCTGGTCGGCGACCAGTCGGTGGACACGCCGTTCTTTCATCACGGCGACCTGGTGGTGAAGGGCGGCCTGGATGTGGTGGCCTCCTTCGTGGTCACCGGCTCCCTGGCGGTCGAAGACGTGCTGGCGGACGGCGGCCCGGATTCGGTGGTGGCCATCCGCGGCGGGGTGACGGCCCGAGGGGTGTTCACCGACGGCGAGATGTCCGTCGGCGGAGACATCGAGGCCGACGTCGTCTATGGCTACTACAACGACAACACGCTCCAGGCGGGCACCATCCGCGCCCGCCTGGTCATCGAGGACGAGCACGCCACGATCGCGACCGTGGAAGCCGACCTCCACTTCGACCTGGACGACTTCCAGCAGGGGCACGGCGACGGCGTCCAGGAGCAGTTGCGCGAGCTGCTGGTGGACGAGGTCTTCGCCGTCGACGAGGACGGGGGCAGGGAAATGTTGGACCGGGGTCTGCTGTTCGCCCGGCTCCGCGAGGGTCTGCCGGTCTTCCGCGCGGACTCGCAAGCCGAGGCCCACTGAGCGCATGTACCCGTCGGCCTGGCGGCCCGCCCCAGCCGACCGCGCCTCGCACTTCCCCCACCGAATCCGCCTTACCGGGCACTTCACCCCACGGAGCAACCACAGATGACCAATGACGAATCCCAGAGCGGCCCGTCAGTATCCCCCGCCCTCACAACGGTGCACTCACCCGTGGGGTACCGCCTCATCAGCGCCCAGGAGGCGGAGGAGCGGTTCCGGGTCTCCGCCGATGTCGGCTACCCGTACGCCGAGTTCGCCGACGAGCAGGAGATCCGCTTGTACGAGGGCGGTCTGCATGTCGCGGGCCATCTGGAGCCGGAGGGCGACAGCGACTGGGTGCCGTACAACACCGTCGTGGACGGTGATCTGACCGTCGACGGTGACCTGGACTGGTGGGACGACTGCGACGGCAACTTCCTCATGGTGACGGGCAGTCTGCGGGCCCGCAACGTGTTCCTGTCCGGCTGCCCCAACGTGGTGGTGCGCGGGGACCTGGAAGTGACCGGCGGCATCTGCGGCTCATACGGGGACGGCGGTTGGCTCGTGGTGTGCGGGCGGACCCGCGCCCGGATCGTCATCAGCGTGTCGTACTTCGGCATGACCTTCGCCGAGCAGCCGCAGGCACTGCTCGTCGCCGAGAACGGGCCGTCCAACTGCCCGGTGGACTTCACCGACGAGGAACTGGACACCGTCCTGCTGCCCGAACTCCTCGACGATGACGGCACGGCCGACGAGGGGAAGATCGCGGAGGCCTTGCGCGAGGGGCGGCAGGTGCTGCGCGCCGGGGTCCGGCCGAGCCATCTGGCCGCCCTGGAGGAGCTGGACGCGCTGCTGGTGCGTGCGGAGGAGGTGACAGGACTCGACCTGTCCGGACGCAAGCTGAGGCACTTCCCCGAGCAGCTCCTCTCCTTCCCCAACCTGCGGGTCCTCTCCCTGGAGGGCAACGCCGAGCTCAAGACAATCGACCCGCGCATCGGCGAGCTGGCCGCCCTCGAAGAACTCCACCTGGCCGGGACACAGCTGACCGGGCTGCCCGAGTCCATCGGCCGGCTGCGGAACCTGCGGCTGCTGGACATCTCCGACAACGCCTTCACAGCCCTGCCGGACTCCCTCGGCGACCTGGACCGCCTGGAGGTGCTGCGCGCCGCATGGCTGACCTGCCCGCTCCCCGACACGCTCGCCCGGCTGCACACGCTGCGCGAACTGGACCTGTCCCGCCAGCACCAGAGCCGCTACCACTGCGACACCCTGGTCGACTTCCCCCCGATCGTCACCCGCCTGACCGGACTGAGGACACTCGACCTGTCGTACGTCTGGCTGGCCTCCGTCCCCGACGAGCTGCTGAACCTGACCGAACTGGAGGAACTCAACCTGAGCAACTCCCTGTCCGCCCGACTGACGCGGCTGCCCGACCTGGCCCGGCTGCCCCGGCTGCGCGTCCTGCGCCTGAACGGCAGAGCCCCGGGCTCCAACCAGCCCCCGCCCAGCCGCGACCTGCTCTCCGGAATCTGGGACATCACCACCCTCGAACACCTGGAGATCGACCGCTGGGGCAAGAAAACGTTCGACGGCCGGAAGGCGCGCACCGCCTTCCGCGCGCTGCCCGACGACGCGTTCACCCACCTGTCGAACCTGCGGCACATCGACCTGTCGTTCAACGAACTCACCACCCTCCCAGAGTCGTTCTTCGGACTGCGCCGGCTCGAGTTCGCGGGCCTGCGGTACACCAAGCTCGACCGGCCCACGCTGGAGCGGCTGCGCGCGATGTTTCCGCGGACCCGGCTCGACCTGCGAGACACCGGCACCAAGGAGGTCGTCCACGACCCGAACTGGCAGTCCGTGCACGCCCTGGTCAGGACCGGCGCCGAGAAGCAGGCCGCACAGGACCACGCGGCGGCCGTCACCGCCTTCGAGGAAGCCGTCGCGCTCTGCGTTCCGGGCGCGTGCTACTCCGACTACGACCGGCTCTACGCCCACTACGGCCTGGTCAACGCCCTCGGCCAACTCGCCGACAACGCCCCGGACGCCGACCGCCCCGAACCGGCCACGAAGCTCATCCGTTACGCCGAGCAGACACTCTCCCTGATACCCGGCACGATCTGGCACTTCACCGACGAGGGCGCCTTCCAGGAAGAGGTCAAACGCCGCACCGGCAACGCCCTCGCCTGGCATCTGCTGCACAGCGGCGAACCCGAGCGCGCGCTCGCCGCCGTCGAGCAGGCACTGACCGTCGCCGACGCCCCGGAGTACGACTTCGTCCGCGACACCCAGGTCCGCGTCCTGCTCGCCCTCGGCCGCACCGACGACGCCTACCGGGTCGCCGACCAGATCCTCACCCGCGACCCCTCCTTCGGCGACCTCACCGACATCGCCGCCCTACCCGAATTCCAGTCGTGGCGGCAGACCCAGCGCACCGCCGCACCCGAGGCCCCGGGGAGCGCCCGGTGAGACCCGACCGCGCCGTACCGTCGCCCGGCACCCGCCCACTCGACGAACTCGACCAGGCGCCCTGGGCCGAACTCCGCCACGCCTACGGCCCGGCGACCGACGTCCCGGAGCAGCTGCGCGCTCTGGTCTGCGGCGACGGGGAACACCGGACCCAGGCGTGGGACCGTATGTGGTCCGCCCTCTACCACCAGGGAAGCGTCTACGAGGCCACGCTCCACGCCGTGCCGTTCCTGTTGCACATGCTCGCCGAGGAGACCACACCTCACCCGGCCCGCGTCCTCGTCTCCCCGCCTTCGTCGCCGAATGCCGAGCACGGCTTCAGGCAATCCTCGCCGACGCCGCTACGCGTTGAGCGGTATCCCCGGCACACGAGGAAGCGCAACACAGCGCAGGTTCCATGACACACAGCGGAACGCCGCACGGAATGAAGCACCTTCACCGACACGCTCTCCACTCAGTTCGTCTCACCGAAACTGCACCGCCCAGGTCGCACGTCATCCACAGGCACTCCGGTCTGACTTACCTCGGTGAGGCCGGGGCGATCCTCCTGGCCGCGGAGATGCAATTCGTCCGCGAGAGCGTCCCGCGCATCCGCAGCTACGCCACCGCCAAGATGGGGTCCAGCCAAGGTGAGGCCAAAAGCCACAACGGCTCTGCCGTGACCTACGAGGTACTGCCTTCGAGCTGGCGCGGAACGCGGGAGGCACGCAGTTCGCGCAGTCGGGGATGTGGTTGTAGAGGGTATCGTCGGAGACGCCGAGGAGTTTCGCGATGGACTCGATGCTGTTCTCCGGGTTGGGCAGCATGTCGCGAGCCGCGCGCAAGAGCTCGGGCGTGATGACCGAGGGGCGCCCGCCGGTCCGGCCGCGGGCGCGGGCGGCGGCCAGGCCCTCGTTCGGTTTGTCATCCGGTGTCTCGCAATCAGTCCCGTTCAAAGCAGTGAGAGCGGCCGATGACGGAGAAGCCGCGGCGCTCGTACCAGTGCCGTGGCCAGTCCGTCGCATCCGCGGTCAGGAACCGGGTATCGCAGTCCTTGTCGGCGGCCAGGCGCAAGGCGGTGGTCAGGACGGCATCGGCGTAGCCGCGCCTGAGGTGGGCCTCCGAGGTGACCAGGTCCTCGATCTGGGCGGTGCCAGTTGCCGGGTCCAGATAGAGGTCGGCCCATGAGGCGACCTCGCCCCCCTCCGTGCGGGCACCGAGGAAGTGAACGACATCGGCCCCGCGGCGGCGAGCCTCGCGGCGGTCGACGAGGTGGCGTATGACCTCGTCGTCGACATCCGGGAGGAGGCCCCGCCATCGCCGGGCGAGTGGGATACGTATCGCGCCGTGCCAAAGTGATCAGCCCTCCGGACGGCGCTGTCCCTGCTGACCCCCGCGCACCAGTTCCCGACGGGCGTGCCGTTCCACCCCGACCGGCGGGCGGCGGTCGACTGGGCGCGCGGCACTGGCGGGCTGATTCTGGAGGACGACTACGAGGGGAGTTCCGCTACGACCGGCAGCCGGTCGGCGCGCTCAGGGGCTCGACCCAGAAGGCGTCGTCCACCTGGGGACGACGAGCAAATCCCTGGCGCCGGGCTGCGGCTGGGGTGGATGGTGCTGCCGGAGAGCCTGGTGGAGGAGGTGATCGAGGCGAAAGGGCTGAGCGACTGGTCGTCGAGCGCGCTGGAGCACCTGACGCTCACGGACTTCATCGCGTCGGGCGCGTACGACCGCCATGTGCGGGCGATGCGGCTGCGCTACCGCCGCCGACGCGACCAACTCGTCGCGGTACTCGCGGAACGGGCCCCCGGTGTCCGGGTCAGCGGTATCGCCGCCGGCCTGCATGCCGTGCTCGAACTCCCGGAGGGCGGCGAGGAGGCCGCGCTCCGGGCGGAGGCCTGGCAGGGGCTCGCGCTGGACGGGATCTCGCGCTTCCGGCACCCGCAGGCGCCGCCGGGGCGCGACGCACTGGTCGTCGGCTACGGGACACCGACCGACAGCGCGTGGGCGGGAGCGCTGGAGGCTCTCTGCCGGGCGCTCTCCTGAGGCCGGGTACCGCGGAACCCCGGGTACGGATCACTTCTCCGAGAGGGGGCGTCCGGCCGCTCCGTCCCGCGTCTGCGGCCTCCCGGTGGCCGCGGTGGCTGGACGGGAACGAGTGATGGTGCGGCCAAAAGAGCGGGCCGTCATGTGCGGCGCCCGCAGCCCTCCGATCCGCAGACCGGACCGGAAGAGCCGGCTCAAGGATCCGACGGTGATACCGGAAGCGGCGGCCGGCAGGGGGCGCCGGCGCCCGGTACGGGCGTCCGGCGAGGGTTCCGGATGATCACGTGTCCGTCGGCGACGGTGCGCCGGGGGAGTCTGCCGCGGAGCGCTGGGGGACGCCACCGATGCGGACCGCGCGGGCGCTGTCGGGAGGGACGGGCCGGCTGCAGGCGTCGCAGACGGTGCGCGGATGGAGGACCGCGCCGCAGTCGTGCCGGAACACCGTCGGGGCCTCTCCCTCGGTCACGTAGTGGTCGCCCCACTCCTTGAGGGCGAGCAGGACCGGGTGCAGCGCGAGTCCGGCCTCGGTCAGCGTGTACTCGTAGCGCGGCGGGTGGGCCTGGTAGAGCTCCTTGGCCAGGACGCCGTTCTCCACGAGCTTCTTCAGCCGGGTGGTGAGGATGTCCCGGCTGGCGCCGGTGTTCGCGGCGATCCGGTCGAAGCGGCGCACCCCGAAGAACACCTCCCGCAGCGCGAGCAGGCTCCAGCGCTCGCCGATGACGGCGAGCGAGTTCGCGATGGAACAGGGGCGCGGGCGGGCGACGGTCATGGGTGTGGACCTCCGGGGAGTGGGCGCCGTGCCGGGGCGGCACGGCGCATGCGGGCGTCGCTCCGGGTGCGGAGCTCGTCGGCCGCCGGGAGGTTCCGGGCTCACCTGCCGCCCCGCAGTACGTCGTCCATCGTCTGCCTCCCGGGCCGGTTGACCTCTCATCCTAGACCAGTGGGTTGGAAAAAAAGACCCATGAGGCGGAGCCTGGGGGCGGTCCGGATCAGAGTGCATTTGTTTTTCAAACTAACTCCCTTATAGTGAGTCCTGTTTTCCAACTATCTGGCTCGGGCATTCCTCGGGCCCGACCGAACGAGGAGACCGGAATGAGGACTTCACCACCCGGCAGCACGTCTGTCACCGATGAGGCGGTGGCCCGGATCGACCCCCTGTGGAGGTCCTGGGCGGGCGCGCACGGGGGGCATGTCGCAGCGGCGGCGCTCACCGCCATGCGGGAACAGGGCGTCGGGCAAGGCCGCCCGCTCCGCGCCCTGACCGCGCACTTCCTCGCCCCTGTCGACACCCGTCCGCTCGGCCTGTCCCTGACCGGACCCCGTAGGGGACGTCGGGCCTCCACCTGTCTCTTCACGGCCCATCAGGACGGAGCCGCGGTGCTCGCGGGGTCGGCGCTGTTTGGCTCCGGCCACCCGGGGCCCGGCTATGACGGGCGGGCCTTCCCCCAGGTACCGGGTCCGGCCGACTGCGTGCCCCTCGACCTGCCCGGCGGATTCGTGGCCTTCGCCCAGCAGGTGGAAGTGCGACCCGCCACCGAGGCGCTGCCCCTCGCCGGGGGCGAGCTGGCCGAGCTAGTGGCCTGGGTGCGATTCACCGACGGGCGGCCGCTGGACGAGGCCGCGGTCGTCACCCTCACCGATGTCCTCCCGCCCGCCCTGTTCGCGTGCTGGCGCACCCCGCGTCCGGTGCCGACCGCCGAGCTGACCATCCACTTCGCCGACACGCCGGCCTCCGAGGTACTCACGGACCGGGCCCTCGTCCGGATCCGTACCGAACAGGCCGGCGGCGGCTGGGCGGTCGACGACAGCGAGGTGTGGTCGGCCGACGGCCGACTGCTGGCCCTCGCCCGGCAGGCCCGCGTCGTCCAGGACGCCCCCCCGGAGAACGCCCCCTCGCCCTCGGCAGCCCCCCGGGAGACCTCGTGAACACCGGCGGAGCCATCGCGCTCGTCACCGAAGCAGGCCGCGGACCGGGCCGCGCCGTCGCCCCCGTCCCCGGAAGGAACGGTGGCGGGGCCCCGGCCGACGTACTCCCCGTGCTCTCCCGGCACACGCTGCCGCAGACCGGCTCGTACGGCACCTTTGAGTCGGCGGCCCGGCCGATGACCAACGCGGTGCGCGAGGAGCTGCGTGCGCAGGGCACCCGCACCGTCGCCGTGCACCCGGAGTTCATCGACACCGACATGGCCGCCCACGTCGACCGGGCCGGGATCATCCCTGCCGACGTGGTCGACCAGGTCCTCGACGCCGTCGAGGCCGCCCGCGAGGAACTCCTCGCCGACGACGTCCCCCGCCAGGCCGGGGCCATGCTGTCCGGAGGAGCGAACCATGACCACTGAGCTGCGTGACACAACGGCCGAGGAGCGCGACGACGCCCGCGGCAACCGCCCCGGGCCGGTCCTCGTCGCCGCGTGCCTGGGACTGTTCACGGTGTTCCTCCAGACCACCCAGACCATCGGCACGCTCGGCGCCGTCCAGGCCGATCTGCGCCTCGCCCCGGCCGACATGGTGTGGGTGCCGAGCATGTACACCCTGGTCGTGGCATCCTGCGTACTCGGCGCGGGCGCCCTGGCCGACCGGTGGGGTCGCAAGCGCGTCTTCCTGACCGGGACCGCGGCGATGGCCGCAGGCGCTCTGGTGCTGGTCCTCGCCGACAACCTGGCCACCCTCCTCGTCGGCCAGGCGATCGCCGGTCTGGGCGGTGCCCTGATCACCCCCAGCTCTCTCGCGCTGATCACCCACGCCGTCCGCGACCCGCGCCGCCGTGCCGGGGCGATCGCCGCATGGGCGGCCACCTCCGGGCTGGGCCTGGCCGTCGGCCCCCTTGTCGCGGGCCTCGCACTGCGCTGGTGGACCTGGCACGCGGCCTTCTGGCTCAACCTCGTCATGGCGGGCCTCGCAGCGATCGTCGCGCTCGGCCGGGTCGCCGAGTCCCGCAATCCGGCCCAGCGCCTGGACTGGGCGGGACAGTTCACCGCGATCGCAGGTCTCGCGCTCCTGGTCTTCTGGCTGATCGACGGCGGTCACCACGGCTACGGCTCCGCACGGGCCCTGGCCGCCGTTGTGGCAGCGGTCCTTCTGCTGGCCGCCTTCGCTCTGGTAGAACTGCGCCGTACCGCCCCCATGGTCGACCTGCGGCTGATGCGTGATCCCTCCTACAGCGTCTCCCTCCTGCTGGCCGGGACCGTCCTGTTCGGCTTCGTCGGCCTCAGCCTTCTCCAAGTGCTGTGGCTGCAGCGGGTACGGGGCCTGACCGCCCTGCAGGTGGGCGTTCAACTTCTTGCGGAATTCGGTGCGTTCATCGCCGCCTCGGTCCTGGCTGGCATACTGGTGCGCCGGCTCGGGCCGCGCGTCCTGATCACGGCGGGCCTGCTGTTCGCGGCCGTCGGCGCCGTCCTCTTCGCGCAGGTCGGACCGGGCACCGCGTTCGCCGGGTACGCCGCTGCGTTTGTCCTGTTCGGCTTCGGCTGCGGTCTCGCCAACGCCCCGTCCACCGCCCTCGCCGTCGGCCACGTCCCACCGGGCCGCGAGGGCGAGGCGGGCGGCACCGTCAACGCCGCCCGTCAGATCGGCGCCGTCCTCGGCACCAGTATCCTCGGCACACTGGTCACCACCCGCTTCGAGGACCGCGTCGCCCACGTCCGCGACCCGCGCATCGCCTTCACCGACGCGGTCACCCACACCACCTGGGTCGCGGTCGCGGTCCTCGGCGCCGGCGCCGTATTGGCACTCGGACTGTCGGCCTGGTCCCGCCGCAGGGCAACCGCCGGGTGACCGGGGCGAACGAGGCAGGGCGGGAAGCTGAACGCCACCCGGGCCGACGAACCTGAACCGCCTGCCCGCCCGTTTGCCCGCCTGCCCGTCCGGCGCGGTTCGCGAGGGCGGGCGGTTCAGGCGCGGGCGGGGCGGGTTCAGACCGGTTCGGGGGTGTCCTGCGGCGCCTCGCCGAACCGGGCCAGGGCCAGCGCGCCCGCCACCGCCACCACGAAGCCGACGACGGGCCGCGCAGTCGCCAGCAGTCGTGCCACCCCGTCGGCACAACCCGACAATCTCGGCCTTGAACTCCGGCGTGAATGAACGGCGAGGGCGGCGAGGCTTTTTCTTCCACATGCTCTCCATGAACAGAGCCGAGCCTGCCAGTTGATCATGCTGCCTCGCCGGGGATCCCCAAGATCCCCGACAGAGTCACCGCCACGACTTTGCCGACGCCCTGAGGCTCAGACGTGTTCGCCATTACTATCTTCCGCATACCATTTACCACAGTGCTTCTTCTCGCGCGGGTAAAGAATGCAAACCCGTACGGAATGGTCTGCGTTATTGAAAAACCCGAAGCGGATGCCTATTCCGATTTCGGAGATTTTAGTCGGCCCACACACCATGTTGGGTTTACTGTTCGGGAGTGCGTTGCCGAGCGTCCTCTCCAGGGAGATCTTTACGTCGGGGCGTTTGGTCGAAGTGATTTCCGCGTAGGTCTTGTCGGAGATCCTGTACTGCCAGAGGCGGACGTGAGTCGACTTGTAGGATGCGCCGTACCCCTTTAGGCGGGCGTTCAGGTCCGCCAGAGGGGGCGCGTCACAATGACGAGTCACTTCACGGGTTGCTGCGGGACTAGCTGGGGCACTCGTGGCCGGGATGAGCAGCGTGGCAGAAACAGCTGCGACACTCAACACAGACTTGACGAACATTTATGACTCCTCTCGCTGTCTCCGGGGCTTGGGGACCGTGGGATGCCGCCGTGACGGCCTGATCCGAGCGCCCCGGTTCTTCGGTCTCTGAAACGTCCGGCAGGCCCGGCCCGTATTAACGGGCCGGGCGACCCTTAAGACGTTAGGGCGTGCGGTTTTCTTGGGCCAGCGTGCATGGTGCTCAATGTCGGGTGCGGGTTGTGCACGGTGCTCAGACGGCCCGGATGTTGGCGATGTGGAGCATGTGGACGATGTCGTGGATGCCGGTGCCGGCGGTGAGGAGATCGAGGCCCAGGACGGACTCGGCCGTGCGCAGGTGCGTGCGGATCGTGTTGCGGTTGATGCCCAGGGCGCAGGC
>NZ_ML123052.1:0-36475 GCF_003846175.1 Streptomyces sp. ADI95-17
CCGAACGTCTAGGCTCGAACCATGCGCTACGAACTGGTCATCTTCGACAACGACGGTGTGCTCGTGGACAGCGAGCCGATCTCCAACACCATCCTGGCCGAGTACCTCACGGAGCTCGGTCACCCCACCTCGTACCAGGAGAGCCTTCGGGACTACATGGGGGCCGCCGTGCACCGGGTGCACGATCTCGTCGAGGAACGGACCGGGGAGAAGCTGCCCGCGGACTTCGACGAGACGCTCCACTCACGGATCTTCGCCGCGTTCGAGCAGGAGCTGGAACCGGTGGCCGGGGTCGAGGACGTACTGGGCAAGCTCGTGGCCGACGGGGTTCCGTACTGTGTGGCGTCCTCCGGCAACCACGAGCGGATCCGGGTCGGGCATCGCAAGACCGGGCTCGACCAGTGGTTCGAGGAGGAGTGGATCTTCAGCGCGGAGGACGTCGGGCGGGGAAAGCCGGCACCCGACCTGTTCCTGCGCGCCGCCGAGCGGATGGGCGTACCTCCCGAGCGTTGCGTCGTCATCGAGGACAGCCCGCTCGGAGTGGAAGCGGCCAAGGCCGCCGGGATGGATGTGTACGGGTTTACGTCGATGATGCCGGCGGACCGGCTCTCCGGGGTCACCGGGCACTTCTCCGACATGAGCCAACTCCGGGAATTGCTGGCCTGATCCATCTACCCACGGGTAGAGACTGGCCCTACGCTCGCGGCCATGACAGATGCTCGTTTGCGGCACGGCAGGTCCTCCCTCGCGGTGAGTTTCTTCGTGCAGGGAGTCACCTTCGCTTTGCTGGTGACGCGGATTCCCGCCCTTCAGGACCAGTACGGGATATCCGACGGGCTGCTGCCCGTCTTCCTGGCCGCGGTGCCCATCCTGGCCGGGGTCGGCAGTGTGGTCACCGAGAAGGTGGTCGTGCGGGTGCGGCCCAGGGCCGTGCTGAGGTGGGCGCAGCCCGTCGTGATGCTCGCGCTGCTCTGCGCCGGCGCCGGGAACGCGCTGTGGGAGGCGGCCCTGGCGCTGGGCGTGTTCGGGCTCTCCGTCGGGGCGCTCGACGCTTCCATGAACATGATGGGCGTCAGCCTCCAGCGGGCCTACGGGCGATCCATCATGCTCGGGTTCCACGCCGCGTACAGCCTGGGCGGGATCGCCGGGGCGTCCATGGCCTGGGCCGGGGCGCACTGGGACCTCTCGCTGCTGGCCTCCTACCTGCCGGCGGTCGTCGTGCTGCTGCCCGTAGCGCTCATCGGGAGCCGGTGGTACGCCGAGGGCGCGGAGCCGGACTCGGAGGCGGGCGGGGCGCAGGGCAAGGGGGCGGCCTCGGTCTCCTTCAAGCTGCTGATGCCGCTCTGTCTGGTGATGAGCTTCGCGTACATCGGGGACTCGACGGTCTCCAACTGGAGCGCCAAGTATCTGCAGGACGTGCTGGGGAGCTCGGAGCAGCTGTCGACCGTTCCGTACAACGTCTACATGGTGACGACCCTGCTGGGGCGGGCCGTGGGGGACCTCGGGGTGCGGCGGTTCGGGGCCGTGGCCGTGGTGCGGTTCGGGAGTGTGCTGGCCGCCGCCGGGTTCGCCGTGGTGGCGGTGGCCGGTGGGGCGTGGATCGGGATGCTCGGATTCACCATGCTCGGGCTCGGGCTCTGCGTGATCGTGCCGCAGACCTTCGCCGCCGCCGGGCGGATGTTCCCCGGGGCGAGCGATACGGCCATCGCCCGGCTGAACGTCTTCAACTACGTGGGATTCCTGGTGGGATCGCCCTTGGTGGGGGCGCTCGGGGACGCCTGGAGCTACCGCGGGGCGATGCTCGTACCGATGGTGCTGGTGCTCGCGACGCTGGTGTACGCCAAGTCGTTCGGCACGGAGTCGGCCCGATACGGTGGCGGGCATGAGCGGCCGCGCACAGTTGATGTGGGATGACGCAGTAACGGGATACGACTTCGGGGAAAGTCATCCGATGGACCCCGTCAGGCTCGCCCTGACCATGGGGCTGGTCCGGGCGTTCGGGCTCGACGGCGCGGTGGACGTGGTGTCGGCCAAGCCCGCCGGGGATTCCACGCTGCGGCTGGTGCACCGCGAGGACTATGTGGCCGCGGTGCGGGCCGCCTCGGCGGATCCGAAGCACGCCGATCAGAAGTACGGGCTCGGGACCGTGGACGATCCGGCGTTCGCCGGGATGCACGAGGCCTCGGCGCTGATCGCCGGGCAGTCGGTGGCGGCGGCCGAGGCGGTGTGGCGCGGGGACACCGCGCACGCCGTGAACTTCACGGGCGGGCTGCACCACGCCATGCCGGGCGGCGCGGCGGGGTTCTGCGTCTACAACGACCCGGCGCTCGCCATCGCGCGGATGCTGGAGCTGGGTGCCGAGCGGGTCGCGTACGTCGATGTGGACGTGCACCACGGGGACGGGGTACAGGCGGCCTTCTGGGAGGACCCGAGGGTCCTGACCATCTCGCTGCACGAGCACCCGCGGACGCTCTTCCCGCAGACCGGCTGGCCGGAGGAGACCGGCTCCGGGGCGGGCGAGGGCAGTGCGGTGAATGTGGCGCTGCCGGCCGGTACGGGGGACGCGGGGTGGCTGCGGGCGTTCCATGCGGTGGTGCCGGAGCTGCTGGCGGACTTCCGGCCGCAGGTGCTGGTGAGCCAGCACGGGGCCGATACGCATTTCGAGGACCCGCTCGCCCATCTCGCGGTGTCGCTGGACGCGCAGCGCGCGGTGATGTCGGCCTGTCACGACCTCGCCCATGAGCACGTGGAGGGCGGTCGCTGGGTGGCCCTCGGCGGGGGCGGCTACGCGGTGGTCGATGTGGTGCCGCGGTCCTGGACGCATCTGGTGGGGATCGCCGCGCATGCGCCGGTCGACCCGGAGTCGGTGATCCCGTCGTCGTGGCGGGACGAGGTCTACGCCCGGACGCGGCAGTTGGGGCCGGCCCGGATGACGGACGGCCGTACGCCTTCCTGGAAGTCGTGGGAGGAGGGGTACGACCCCGCGGACCGGCTGGACCAGGCGGTGCTGGCGACGCGGCGGGCGGCGTTCCCCTTGCGGGGGCTGCTGACCTGAGCCGGGCGGGGGCGGTCGCGGTGCGGCCGTTTCCGTACGGTGGCGCGTAATGGTTACGCCAACTGTGGGGCGTAACCGGGCTTCCGGCCCCCCGTCCGGGTGATTGGGGGAGCATCGGTGGGGTGTTGAGCACCGGAGCGCTGCGTGCGCATCTGCTGGCGGCCCGGCTGGCCGGGCCCGTGGCCACCTCGCGGGAGGTGAGTCTGCGGAGCTATCGGCTCTTCGCGGCCCGGGATCCGCGGGTGACGCTCGGTCTCGACCCCGGGCGTGGCTGGGCGGAGCAGGATCTGCTCCGGCTGATGGCCGACAGGTGCGGGGTCTCGGACGATCCCGCTCATGTCTCGGGGCCGGACGTGATCGATCCTGAGCGGACCCTGGCAGGTCTGGACGCCTTCGCCGAGCGGCTCTCGTATGCGGCGGTCCGGCGGGCGCCGGTGCTGTTCGGGACCGGTCATCCGCACCGGCTGCTCGGTTTCTACGCAGCGCTGGCAGACGCCATGTCGGCGGCGGGGTGCTCCGTACTCACTCCCGCGCAGGGGCGATGTATCGACATAACGACCCGGTTCGGCGTACGCACGTGCAGTCTCGACTACGTACGGGGAGTCGCGATGGTGCGCGAACCCGGCGTGCGGTCGCGCGGTGGTGACACCGGCGCACATACCCATTCCCCGCTGCCGGTCAGGGTCGTGCTGGAGGCGGCGGCGGAGGGTCGTGGACGGTTGCCGGAGCTGGTCGTCGGGGACCACGGCTGGGTCTGCGGGGCAGGTCAGCTGGGCATTGAGGCGATCGGTCTCGCCGATACGGACGATCCCGCGCTGTTCGTCGGAGAGGCGGAGGGGCGGGTGGCGGTCGCCGTGCCGCTCGATGACGGGGTGCCGTCCGCGTACTACCGGCCGCTGACGCGCTATGTACTCAATCGGGCGTTTCTGTCACGGTAGGCGGTCGATCGTCTCACCTCTTCCCCACTCGCATCACCCGCCCCTAATCTGGGGAGTGAGCGCACAGCGACGAAGAGTCACCGGAGGGGAAGCCGGTGGGCGTCTCGTGCGGAAGGTACAGGTGGGTCATGGCTGCTGGCAGCGAGAGGCCTCTCAACGAGGTCAAGTTTCTGACCGTGGCGGAAGTCGCCTCGGTCATGAGAGTGTCGAAGATGACCGTGTACCGCTTGGTGCACAGCGGTCATCTGCCGGCGATCCGGGTGGGCAGGTCCTTCCGGGTTCCGGAGCAAGCGGTTCACGAGTATCTCCGCGAGTCCTTTGTGGGGGTGGAGTCCGCCTGAGGTTCACCTCGGATTACGCCCCTCACGCGCTGGCGGGTAGGCTAGGCCGACGTAGGTCGTGTGGGCCCAGACGCCCCGCACCAGTGAAGAAGAAGTGAGCGAGGGTAGTCGTGGGCTCTGTTATCAAGAAGCGGCGCAAGCGGATGGCCAAGAAGAAGCACCGCAAGCTGCTCAAGCGCACGCGCGTTCAGCGTCGCAACAAGAAGTAAGCGAACGCTGTTCGTGAAACCGCAGCCCTCCCGCCGTTCCGGCGGGAGGGCTGCGGTGCGTTGCGGGGGCAGCCGCACCGGGGGTCACCTCCGCGGTCGCCCGCATTCGGGCCAAAGACTTGCAGGAAGGCCGCCGCGCGGTCATCACAGGGCAACATCCACCCGCTACGGTGACGGCCAGGGGAAACCTTTCGACGGAAGGCGCTGATCTTGGGGAAGGTCGTGCTGGTCACGGGAGCGGCCCGGCAGCTGGGCGGCCGCTTCGTGCGGCGCATCCAGCGTGATCCGGGTGTGGACCGGGTGATCGCCGTCGACGCGGTCGCGCCCGGACACGGGCTGGGCGACGCCGATTTCGTGACGGCGGACATCCGCCAGCCCGCGATCGCACGAGTCCTCGCCGAGCACTCCGTCGACACGGTGGTGCATCTGGACGTCTCGGCCAAGGCGGTCGGCACGGGCGGCCGGACGACGGTCAAGGAGACCAACGTCATCGGCACCATGCAGCTGCTGGGCGCCTGTCAGAAGGCGCCCAGCGTGCGGCGGCTGGTGGTCAAGTCCAGTACGAACGTGTACGGCTCGGCGCCCCGTGACCCGGCGGTCTTCACCGAGACCACCCCGCCCAAGTCCCTGCCCAGCGGGGGCTTCGCCAAGGACGCGGTGGAGGTCGAGGGGTACGTACGGGGCTTCGCGCGCCGCAGGCCGGACGTGGCCGTGTGCGTGCTCAGGTTCGCGAACATCCTCGGACCGCAGGCCGATTCGCCGCTGGCCGACTATCTGTCGCTGCCCGTGCTGCCGACGGTGTTCGGATACGACCCGAGGCTCCAGTTCGTGCACGAGGACGATGTCGTCGACGTCCTGGGCGTCGCGTCCGGTGAGCCGCGGCGCGGGACGCTGAACAGCGGCACGTTCAACATCGCCGGGGACGGGGTGCTGCTGCTCTCGCAGTGCTCGCGGCGGCTGGGGCGGCCGACGATGCCGTTGCTGCTGCCCGCGGTCACCTGGGTCGGCCAGGCGCTGCGTACGGTCGGCATGACGGACTTCTCGCCGGAGCAGATCCGGCTGCTCACCCACGGCCGGGTGGTCTCCACCGTGCAGATGCGCGAGACCCTCGGCTTCCACCCCCGGTTCAGTACCGCGGAGACGTTCGCGGAGTTCGCCGGCAGTCAGGGGCCCGGACTGCTGCCGCCCGAGGCGGTGGGCAGGGCCGTCGACCGACTTGCCGCGATGCCGTTCGCCGCGGCGGGCGGCGATGCCGCGGGGATCACCGGGGCCGGCGACACCGAGCCGGCCCCCAGCGCCAGGTAGAGGAGCGCATCGACGATGGCGGATGCCAAGGTCATTCCGTTCGACGACGACCGTTCGCGGACGGGCGGTCCGGCGCGCCCCGCACGGCGCCGCCCCTCGGGGGGCGGTGGCCGGGGGCCCACGGCGGCCTCCGCGGTGGGGACCGCGGCCGTGAGCGCCCTGCCCGGGCAGCAGGACGCCTCGAAGCAGCCCCAGGGGCCTCAGCGGGCCGGGCAGCAGGGCGTGGAGCCCGACGGGCGCGGCGGCTGGGACCGGCGGATCGCCGGCGGGCTCGCGTTCCTGCGGCGGCGGGTCACCGGTGAGTACGACGTCGACGAGTTCGGCTACGACGAGGAACTGACCGATCAGGTCCTGATGTCGATGCTCCGGCCGGTGTACGAGAAGTACTTCCGGGTCGAGGTGAAGGGCATCGAGAACATCCCGTCCGAGGGCGGGGCGCTCATCGTGTCCAACCACTCGGGGACGCTCCCGCTGGACGGGCTGATGCTCCAGGTCGCGGTGCACGACAACCATCCGGCGGGCCGGCATCTGCGGCTGCTCGCCGCTGATCTCGTCTTCATGCTGCCGGTGGTGAACGAGCTGGCCCGCAAGGCCGGGCACACGCTGGCCTGTGCGGAGGACGCGGAGCGGCTGCTGCGGCGGGGTGAGGTCGTCGGGGTGATGCCGGAGGGGTTCAAGGGCATCGGGAAGCCGTTCGGGGAGCGGTACAAGTTGCAGCGCTTCGGGCGGGGCGGCTTCGTGTCCACGGCGCTGCGGGCCGGGGTGCCGATCATTCCGTGCTCGATCGTGGGGGCGGAGGAGATCTACCCGATGATCGGCAACTCGAAGACGCTGGCGCGGCTGCTGGGCTTCCCGTACTTCCCGATCACGCCGACGTTCCCGTGGCTCGGGCCGCTCGGGGCGGTGCCGCTGCCGACGAAGTGGACGATCCAGTTCGGGGAGCCGATCTCCACCAGCGGGTATCCGGTGGAGGCGGCGGAGGATCCGATGCTGATGTTCAACCTGACGGATCAGGTGCGGGAGCAGATCCAGCACACGCTGTACAAGCTGCTGGTGCAGCGGCGGTCGGTGTTCTTCTGAGGGCGGTGCCGGTACGCACGGCGTGCCGGCACACGGAGGGGGACGGGCTCACCGAGTCCGTCCCCCTCCGCGTATGAGGTGGCACTGGTCGTTGTACGGGGTGGCGCTAGTCGTTCTTCAGGTCCTCGCCGTTGATACCCAGGCCCGGGAGGAGGCCGGGGAGGAGCGGCGGGAGGGTCACGTCCGGGGTGGGCGGGGTGCTGACCCGGCCGTCGTTGGACGGGACGGTGCCGGGGGGCGGGGTGCCGAACAGGCCGTCCGTGCCGCTGATCAGGCCCTCGGACGAGGCGCTGCCCGATCCCGAGGGGTGCGGCGAGGCGCTGTCGCCCGTACGGCCCTGGGAGGCCTCCGGCGACGTGGGCGCGGAGGGGGCGGTGTGCGAGGGGCGGGTGCCCCGTTCGGTGGTGCCCGACCGCCGGGCGTCGCCGCTGCTGTCCGGGGTGCGGGGCAGCAGTGACTGGAGCGGCTGGACCTCTTCGTCTATGGCGTCGAAGACCGAGCTGACCTGGTCGCCGACGTCCGTCAGCTGCACGGGGAGCCGGTCGCGGAGGCTGCTCCAGCTGTCGCGGTGCGAGCGGGAGAAGGAGTCCAGGGTCTGGATGGGGCCGATGGCGCCGTTCTGCCGGTAGGCGGAGTGGAGCAGGCGGTGGCCCTCGCCGGCGTCGTGCATCATGCCGTTGAGCGTGCGCCTGACCTCGCCGAGCTGTTCGTGGTCCAGGTCGCCGGAGCGGGCGCGTTCCATCAGCCGGCGGGCCTCGCTGAGCCGGGTGGACGCCTGGTCCAGGTAGGCCTCGCCGCGGTCGGCGTCGCCGCTGGCCATGCCGAGGTGGATGTCCTCCATGCCGCGCTTGAGCCCGTACAGCGAATCACCCGGCAGGGCGTCGGAACTGGCAGCGGCCACTCCGCCGAAGGCGCCCGCCGCCACACCGACGGTGAGCCCGCCGGCCGCGAGGCCCTTCGTCCAGCGTGAACGCGGACGCAATTTCCGGAGCGGGGAGGCCCGGTGGGCTCCCTTGGCCCGCTGTTCGGGCACCGTAGGGCCCGCGGACGCACCGCCCTGGGTGAACATGGCCTCCATGGCGGCGACGAGCTGGGCTCGCTGCACCACTTTGACCTCGGGATCCAACTCCGGCCTCGGTACCTCACCGAGGCCGTTCGCCAGGGCCAGCAACGGTCCGTGGTCGGCCGGTTCGGCCGGTTCCTCGGGCTGTGCGGCCGCCGCACCGCGGAGCGACTGCTCCTCCAGGGCCTGGGCGAAGGCGTTCGCCCGCCGGTGTGCCGAAACGTTTGCGATCACTGGCGGCACCTCCTCTCGTCATGACGGTCGACTCCCCTGGGGTCCGGAAGGTTGCACACCTTGAGCGCTTCCACACGAATGAGTGAGTGTCGGCGGACATGGGGTGACGACAGGGGGCCTGCAACCGGCACAACGAGGGGCGCGGCACTTGGGTTACGCACGAAGGATGATCGGACCAGTTCGTGACGGGGGCGTCGCCGAGAGTGACTCGGCCGGGGGTGTGGTCAGCGGGCATCATCCGGGAGGAGCCGGGCCAGCGTACGGACGGCGCGGTACTGAAGGGTCTTGATCGCGCCCTCGTTCTTGCCCATGACCCGGGCGGTCTCGGCGACCGAGAGGCCCTGCAGGAAGCGCAGGGTCACGCACTCCTGCTGCTGGGGGTTGAGCCGGCGCACGGCCTGGAGCAGCGCGGCGTTGGAGAGGGACTCCAGGACGGAGTCCTCGGGACTGCGCTCGACCTCGTTGGCGTCGAGCATTTCGCCGGTGGTCACTTCCAGCCGGAAGCGGCTGGACTTGAAGTGGTCGGCGACCAGATTGCGGGCGATGGTGACCAGCCAGGCGCCGAAGTCGCGGCCCTGCCAGGTGAACGTGGAGATGCGGCGCAGGGCGCGCAGGAAGGTCTCACTGGTGAGGTCCTCCGCCGTCGCCTTGCCGCCCACGCGGTAGTAGATGTATCGGTAGACGGTGTCGCTGTACTGGTCGTAGAGGCGGCCGAAGGCGTCGGCCTCGCCGGCCTGTGCGCGCTCGACGAGATCCATCATGCGCGCGCTGTCGCTGTCGGCGGTGGGCCGACGAACGGTGGACGTGGTCGTTGCGCCGCGGTTGCTGCGTCTTCCGACCGCCGCACTGCGTTCGGCCATGGCGTAGCAGGGGCCGGCAGGTGCAGGGGCGGCAAATGCGGGTACGGCGTACGCGGTGGGGACGAAGCCGCGCAAGCGGTCGGCGACCGATGCGCGCAGCGTAGCCAGGCCCGAGGTGTCAACCCCGACGTGTGGGTACACGGGACTCCCAGAGGCAGAGCTTCCATCACGTGCAGTGCGAAACCGTCACTCGTCGTAGTGAGTGGTGGGTTCCGGAATGCGTCTGAGGAGAATAACGCTTCGTACAGGCAGTGCTACACCCAGTTGCTCAAATCATCGATTACGTCGCTTCTGTAGCGACTAAACGACGCATCAAGTAGCACATCGTGATCGTTTATTGATCGAATTACTTCGCTATCTGCCTGTCGGGGCGACGGGTTGTGGTCGTGTGCGAGCAAGGCGACTGGCCGGAGCGGTCCGTGGGTAAGGGGTCCCGATCGGCCGGCGGGGTCCGGGCGTGGCCGACCCGGCCCCCGGCGGGGCCGGGCGGCGCGGGGCGGGGCGGAGGCCGGGTCAGCGGCGGCGGCGGTGCAGGGCGACGGCGGCCGCGGTGCCGCCCGCGATCGCGCCGACGCCGGCCGCGGCCGGGATGCCGACCTTGGCCGCCTTGCGGCCCGTCCGGTAGTCCCGCAGCCGCCAGTCGAGCGCGCGGGCGTGTTTGCGGAGCTTGGCGTCCGGGTTGATCGCGTACGGGTGTCCGACCAGGGACAGCATCGGGATGTCGTTGTGCGAATCGCTGTACGCCGCGCAGCGGTCGAGATCCAGGCCCTCGGCCGCGGCCAGGGCGCGGACCGCCTCGGCCTTCGCGGGGCCGTGCAGCGGCTCGCCGACCAGCCGGCCGGTGTAGACGCCGCCGACGGATTCGGCGACCGTGCCGAGCGCGCCGGTCAGGCCGAGCCGGCGGGCGATGATCGTGGCGGTCTCCACCGGGGCCGCGGTGACCAGCCAGACGCGCTGCCCGGCGTCGAGGTGGGCCTGGGCGAGGGCCCGGGTGCCGGGCCAGATGCGGTCGGCCATGTACTCGTCGTAGATCTCCTCGCCGATGGACATCAGCTCGGAGACCCGGTGTCCCTTGACGATGGACAGGGCGCTGTCGCGGGCGTCCTGCATGTGTTCCGGGTCCTCGACGCCCGCCAGTCTGAACCAGGCCTGCTGCCAGGCGAACCGGGTCAGCTCGCGGCGCTGGAAGAACTTCCGCTTGTACAGGCCGCGGCCGAAGTGGAAGATCGCCGCGCCCTGCATGACGGTGTTGTCCAGGTCGAAGAAGGCGGCGGCCCGTTCGTCACCGACGACGGGGAAGGGTGCCTCCTCGGCCTCCGCCTTCGCGGCGGCGCCCTGCTCGGTGCCGGGGGGCTGTTCGTCGGGGAGGGTGGATTTCCGCGCTGCCTCAGCTGCTGCCTCGCCGGCCAGCACGCTCCGTGCTGTCGCGGGGCGCCTACGGGGTGTGAGCCATCCAAGAGCGGCCATGTCGTGAGCATAGCCAGTCGGTTCGGCCCTTCCCGACCTGCCGGGATGCCGCGGCGTGAACTCTCGGCTGCCGATTTGTTAAACGGGTGATTCCGGGCGTACCGGATCAAGGGCGGAACAGTTTCCCTCCCGGCGCAGAATGAAGGCATGAGTGCCCTGTTTCGACGTACGAAGAAGAAGCCCGCGGACCGCGTGGTGACCCTGGTCGGGAAGCCCGGATGTCACCTCTGCGACGACGCGAGGCGGGTGGTGCGGGAAGTGTGCGAGGAGACCGGCGCGTCCTGGGAGGAGAAGGACATCACCGTGGACGAGGAGCTGCACCGGGAGTACTGGGAGCAGATTCCGGTGGTGCTGATCGATGACGAACAGCACACGTTCTGGCGGGTGGACCCGGCGAGGCTGCGCGCGGCACTGGGGTCGTGAGCGAAAGACGGTTACCATCGTGGGCGTTTTGAGTGCTCTCGGGGGAGTGGCTGTGAGGAGTGTGTGCCGCTTTGCCCCCTTCGGGCCCGCAACGGGCTGATGCGATCCTTGGTTCCGGGATCGCGCGACGAATGTGCGTGACCCCGGTCACTTTGACCGGACAAAACGGACACTATCTTTGTGCACGTGTTCACAAAGACATAGCCTGCATTCGACGGGGCGGTCTTGGGAAATACGGCCGCCTGCAGCCCCGCTCATCCCGCAGGAGCACCGTGGCAACTGGCCGAACTCACCGACCGGCGACCCGTAGCCGAGGAATTCCCGAGGCCACCGTCGCCCGACTTCCGCTGTATCTGCGCGCACTGACCGCGCTCTCCGAGCGCTCGGTACCCACGGTCTCGTCCGAGGAACTCGCCGCGGCGGCGGGGGTCAATTCCGCCAAGCTGCGCAAGGACTTCAGCTACCTCGGCTCGTACGGGACGCGCGGCGTCGGCTACGACGTCGAGTATCTCGTGTACCAGATCTCCCGCGAACTCGGGCTCACCCAGGACTGGCCGGTCGTGATCGTCGGTATCGGTAACCTCGGCGCCGCGCTCGCCAACTACGGCGGCTTCGCCTCCCGCGGTTTCCGGGTCGCCGCACTGATCGACGCCGACCCCGCGATGGCCGGAACGCCGGTCGCGGGCATCCCCGTGCAGCACGCCGACGAACTGGAGCGGATCGTCGGTGACAACGGCGTGTCGATCGGTGTCATCTCGACCCCGGCCGGTGCCGCGCAGCAGGTCTGCGACCGGCTCGTCGCGGCGGGCGTCACCTCCATCCTGAACTTCGCGCCGACCGTGCTGTCCGTGCCCGACGGTGTCGACGTCCGCAAGGTCGACCTCTCCATCGAGCTCCAGATCCTCGCCTTCCACGAGCAGCGCAAGGCCGGCGAGGACACCACCGAGAGCAGCCCGGACCCGGCCGCACCCCCGGTGCGCTCGGCCTCCGGCAGCCGGAAGGGACCCGACGGGGACATGCCCGCCGTGATGCCGGCATGAGTCTTCTCGTCGTAGGACTGAGCCACCGCAGTGCCCCGGTCTCCGTACTGGAGCGGGCCTCGCTGCCCGCCGAGGCGCAGGCCAAGCTGCTCCAGGACACGCTCGCCGCGGAGCCCGCGGTCGAGGCCGCCGTGCTGGCCACCTGCAACCGCATCGAGCTGTACGCCGACGTGGACAAGTTCCACGCGGGCGTCGCGGAGCTGTCCACGCTCCTCGCCCAGCACAGCGGCGTCGGGCTGGACGAGCTCACTCCGTATCTCTATGTGCACTACGAGGACCGGGCCGTCCACCACCTCTTCTCGGTGGCGTGCGGGCTGGACTCGATGGTCGTCGGCGAGGGGCAGATCCTCGGCCAGATCAAGGACGCGCTGGCGCTGGGGCAGGAGCTCCACACCGCCGGCCGGCTGCTGAACGACCTGTTCCAGCAGGCCCTGCGGGTCGGCAAGCGGGCTCACAGCGAGACCGGGATCGACCGGGCCGGGCAGTCGCTCGTCACCTTCGGTCTCGAACAGCTCGCGGCCGGTGCGGACGTCGCCGACTGGGCCGCGGGCAAGCGCGCGCTGGTGATCGGCGCGGGCTCGATGTCCTCGCTCGCCGCCGCCACCCTGGCCCGTACCGGTGTCGCCGAGATCGTCGTCGCCAACCGGACCCGTGCCCGCGCCGACCGGCTCGTCGAGATCCTGGTCCAGCCCGGAGGCACGGGCGTGGCCGCCCGTGCCGTGGAGATGGCCGCGGTCCGCGACGAACTGACACGTGCCGACGTCGTCGTCTCCTGCACCGGCGCCACCGGTCTGGTGCTGACCGCGGAGGCCGTCGCCACCGCGCTCGGACTGGACATCGACGACGCCGCCGAGACGCCCGCCGCACCCGCGGTGCCCGCTCCCGCCCCGGCCGACGCCGACCGGCACGCCGCCTGGGTGGAGAACGGCAGCGCGGTGCGCCAGGCGGTCCGCCGGGCCACCGTGCCCGCCCAGGGCGCCGGCCCCGTACGCCTGGCCCTGCTCGACCTCGCGATGCCGCGTGACATCGACGGCGGGGCCGCCCGGCTCGACGGTGTGCGCCTCGTCGACATCGAGTCGCTCGCGGAGGCGTCGGCGGACGCCCCGATGGCCGCCGACGTGGACCAGGTGCGCACCATCGTCGCCGACGAGGTCGCCGCCTTCGGCGCCGCCCAGCGCGCCGCCCACATCACCCCGACCGTCGTCGCGCTGCGCACGATGGCCGCCGGAGTGGTCGCGGGCGAGATCGCGCGACTGGACGGACGCCTCCCCGACCTGGACGAGAAGCAGCGCGCCGAGATCACGCAGACCGTGCGCCGCGTCGTCGACAAACTCCTGCACGCGCCCACCGTGCGGGTCAAGCAGCTCGCCAGCGAGCCCGGCGGCGCCGGGTACGCCGATGCGCTGCGGGAACTCTTCGACCTCGACCCGCAGACGGTCGCCGCCGTCTCCCGGGCAGACCTGAACGACCCGAATCGAGGGCGGTCATGACCGACAACTCAACCCCGGTCGCGGGGGCCGACAAGCCGCTGAGGCTCGGCACCCGGCGCAGCAAGCTCGCCATGGCGCAGTCCGGCATGGTTGCCGACGCCGTCAGCGAGGTGACCGGGCGCGCCGTCGAGCTCGTCGAGATCACCACGTACGGCGACACCTCGCGGGAGCACCTCGCGCAGATCGGCGGCACCGGTGTGTTCGTCGCGGCGCTGCGCGACGCGCTGCTGCGCGGTGAGGTGGACTTCGCCGTCCACTCGCTCAAGGACCTGCCGACCGCGCAGCCCGAGGGCCTCGTGCTGGCCGCCGTGCCGGTGCGCGAGGACCCGCGCGACGTACTGGTGGCGCGGGACGGGCTGACCTTCGGGCAGCTGCCGTCCGGTGCCCGCATCGGTACCGGCTCGCCGCGCCGCATGGCGCAGCTCAACGCGTACGCCCGTAACCACGGCCTCGACATCGAGACCGTGCCGATCCGGGGGAACGTCGATACGCGTATCGGATTTGTCCGGAGCGGTGAGCTGGACGCGGTGGTACTCGCCGCGGCCGGGCTCAGCCGCCTCGGCCGGACCGGTGAGGTGACCGACTTCCTGTCGGTCGACACCGTCCTGCCCGCTCCCGGCCAGGGAGCACTGGCGATCGAGTGCGCTGAGACCAGCGCCGACCTCGCCGCAGCGCTCGCCGAGCTCGACGACCCGTACACCCGGGCCGCCGTGACCGCCGAGCGTGCCCTGCTCGCCGCCCTGGAGGCCGGCTGCTCCGCACCTGTGGGTGCGCTGGCCGACTTCCTGGCCGACGGACAGGCTGTCAACGAACTGCGCCTGCGCGGAGTCGTCGGTTCCACCGACGGTTCCTCGCTGGTGCAGCTGTCCACCACCGGTCCCGTTCCCACGTCGCAGGACGACGCGGCGGCCCTCGGTCGCGAACTCGCGTCCGAGATGCTCGCCAAGGGTGCGGCCGGTCTTATGGGGGAGCGAGCACTTTGAGCCCCACCGGCCCCGCCGCATCCGACTTTCCGGCCCTGTCCGCACAAGGGCACGTCACCTTCCTCGGCGCCGGTCCCGGCGACCCGGGACTGCTGACTCTGCGCGCCGTCGAGGCGCTTGCGAGCGCGGACGTCCTTGTCGCCGAGCCGGACGTCCTCGGCGTCGTTCGCTGCCATGCGCGGGCAAGCGTAAGCACACCTGAGCTGACGGTTGTTGACGCGCAGTCAGCAGCCGCCGGTGTTCCCGTTCTCAGGGACGCGGCCAATCTTGTCATGGAGGCGGTGAGGGGCGGCAGGCGGGTCGTCCGTGCCGTCTCGGGCGACCCGGGACTGGACGGGAACGCGGGTGCCGAGATGCTCGCCTGCGCCGCCGCCGGCATCCCCTTCGAGGTCGTGCCGGGCGTCGCCAACGTCGTGGGTGTGCCCGCGTACGCCGGTGTGCCGCTGCGTGACGCGCAGGGTGCGGACGTCAGGTTCGTGGACGCCCGTACCGCCTCCGACCGCTGCTGGACCGAGGTCGGCGCGAGCGATGCCACGGCCGTCATCTCGACGACGCTCGACTCGGTGGCCGCGGCCGCCGGTGAGCTGGTCTCGGCGGGCCGCAAGCCCGACACCCCGCTGACCGTGACGGTCGCCGGTACGACGACCCGCCAGCGCACCTGGACGGCGACCCTCGGGACGATCGCCCAGGTCCTGAAGCAGGCGAAGGTGCTGCCGTCGCCGGAGGGTCACCGGCCCGTCATAGCCGTGGTCGGTGAGCGCAGCTCCGCCGCCCAGCGCGACCAGCTCGCGTGGTTCGAGTCCAAGCCGCTGTTCGGCTGGAAGGTGCTCGTACCGCGTACGAAGGAGCAGTCCGCTTCGCTCTCCGACCAGCTTCGTTCCTACGGTGCCGTGCCGCACGAGGTCCCGACGATCGCCGTCGAGCCGCCCCGTACGCCCCAGCAGATGGAGCGTGCGGTCAAGGGTCTGGTCACGGGCCGCTACGAGTGGATCGCCTTCACCAGCGTCAACGCCGTGAAGGCCGTCCGGGAGAAGTTCGAGGAGTACGGGCTCGACGCCCGCGCCTTCGCCGGGATCAAGGTCGCGGCCGTGGGCGAGCAGACCGCCGCCGCGCTCGTCGACTTCGGTGTGAAGCCGGACCTGGTGCCGTCCGGTGAGCAGTCCGCCGCCGGTCTGCTGGAGGACTGGCCGCCGTACGACCCGGTCTTCGACCCGATCGACCGGGTCTTCCTGCCGCGCGCCGACATCGCCACCGAGACGCTGGTGGCCGGGCTCATCGAGCTGGGCTGGGAGGTCGACGACGTCACCGCGTACCGCACGGTCCGCGCCTCGCCGCCGCCCGCCGACACGCGTGAGGCCATCAAGGGCGGCGGTTTCGACGCGGTGCTCTTCACCTCGTCGTCGACCGTGCGGAACCTGGTCGGCATCGCGGGCAAGCCGCACAACGTGACGGTGATCGCGTGTATCGGCCCGGCGACGGCGAAGACCGCCGAGGAGCACGGCCTGCGGGTCGACGTCCTGTCCCCGGAGCCCTCGGTGCACAAGCTGGCCGCGGCCCTCGCGGAGTTCGGCGCGCGGCGCCGGGAGGCGGCGAAGGAGGCCGGTGACCCGGTGACGCGGCCGAGCGAGCGGCGTCCCGGTGCGCGGCGGCGCCGTACGACGACCTGAGACGCGCGTTCGAGCGTGTTCCGGAGTGTGTGAGGGGCCCGGTCGCTTCGGCGGCGGGGCCCCTCGGCCGTGACCGGCCGATTCCGCGCGACCCCACGGGGCGCGGCTCCCGTTCGGCCCGGCCCGCCCCGTACCCCCGGAGGGCGGGCTTTCCCGGCACGGGTGTCGGTAAGACGGTGATGTGTGCGGGTCTAATCTCGAAGGATGACTGTGTACGGAAACTTCCCCGGCTCCCGCCCCCGGCGGCTGCGGACGACCCCGACGATGCGGCGGATGGTCGCCGAGACACGGCTCGATGCGGCGAATCTGATCCTGCCCGCGTTCGTGCGCGAGGGCATCGACGCCCCGGTCGCCATCTCGACCATGCCCGGCGTGCAGCAGCACACCCTGGACACCCTGCGGAAGGCCGCCGTCGAGGCGGTGTCGGCCGGGGTCTCCGGGATCATGCTCTTCGGCGTTCCCGCGGACGAGAAGAAGGACGGCCGGGGCACGGCGGGCACCGACCCGGACGGCATCCTCCAGGCCGGGCTGCGCGCGGTGCGCGCGGAGGTCGGTGACGATCTCGTCGTCATGTCCGACCTGTGCCTGGACGAGTACACCGACCACGGCCACTGCGGTGTGCTGACCGAGGACGGCCGGGTCGACAACGACGCGACGCTGGAGCGGTACGCCGAGATGGCCCAGGTCCAGGCCGACGCGGGCGCCCATGTGGTGGGCCCCAGCGGCATGATGGACGGCCAGGTCGGTGTCATCCGCGACGCGCTCGACCAGACGGGCCACGAGGACGTCTCGATCCTCGCCTACACCGTGAAGTACGCCTCGGCGTTCTACGGGCCGTTCCGCGAGGCGGTTGGCTCCTCGCTCAAGGGCGACCGCCGGACGTACCAGCAGGACCCGGCGAACACCCGCGAGTCGATGCGCGAGCTGGCGCTCGACCTCGAAGAGGGCGCCGACATGGTCATGGTGAAGCCGGCCGGTCCGTACCTGGACATCCTCGCGAAGGTCGCCGACTCGGTGGACGTGCCGGTCGCGGCGTACCAGATCAGCGGTGAGTACGCGATGATCGAGGCCGCCGCCGAGAAGGGCTGGATCGACCGGGACGCGGCGATCATGGAGAGCCTGACCGGCATCCGCCGGGCCGGGGCGCAGATGATTCTGACGTACTGGGCGACGGAGGTCGCGCAGCGGCTGCGGCGGTCCCAGGCGTAGGGGCGGGCGCGGGGCCCTGATCGCTCGGCGTTCGGCGTTCGGTGTTCCGTGTTTGGCGTTCGGTGTTCGGTGTTCGGCGTTGGGCGTGACGGTGTGCCGTCATCGGGAGAAATGAGCAAGTCGTGGCCATGGTGGGCCTGTTCTGGATCGCCGAGGGCGACGTGTACGTGGGCGCGAAGCCGTCCGGTTCGGGGCCCGGGGTGCGCCTGACGCCCGAGGGCGTGGTGGCCCTGGGGGACGGGCAGTCCGGCCTCTGTCTGTGGGAGGACGTACGGGCCCTCACGGTGACGGATCTTCCCGTGAAGTCCTTGAAGCGGCAGGTCGGCGCGGTCAAGGACGTGGCTGTGGGCCTGGTGGTGAACCTGGTTCTGCCCATGGGGCCGGGCCGGGTGGACGAGGCCTCGGCGCTGATGACGGTGCGAGTGGAGTCGTCCGGTGGTACGTACGAGCCGACGGCGTACGTCGCCGCGGCCAACGGCTACCCGCAGACCGAGATCGACCTCTCCCGTGCTCTCCTGGCCCGCCTCACGGAGGGCGCCGCGACGATGTCGACGACGCTGGCCGCGATGTCGGAGTGGGGCCGTGCGTCCGGGGGCACGACGCCTCGGGGCGCGGAGCGGGAGAGGCTGCTGCGGGAGTGGGCGGGGGCGCCCGAGGGCCTGCCCGGCTGAGCCGTACGCCTGCCAGGCCGAGCGCCTTGTGCCTGCTCGGCTGATCGGGCCGTTCGCCGTTGTTCAGGGCCTGTCCGTCCCCGGCCGGGGACGGACAGGCCCTGAACACTTTGTCCGTCAGGCCCGCTTGGAGCGGCGGCGGGCCGCCACGGTCAGGCCGGCGCCCGCGGCGAGCACCACGACGGTGCCGATGGCCAGCGGGATCGTGCCGCTGCTGCCGGTCGAGGCCAGGTCGCCGTCCTTGCCGCCGGGCGTCGTGCTCTGCGACGGGGCCGGGGTGGCCGGCGAGGACCCGGACGGGCTGCCGGACGGGGTGCCGCTCGCCGGCGGGGTGCTCGCCGGGGTGGAGGGCGTGCCGGTCACCGGCGGCGTGGTGCCTGGGGTGTTGCCCGGGGTCGGGGTGGCCGGGGGCGGGGTCTCGCCGGTCTCCGGGAGGCAGCCGGTGAACGGGAAGTGGTGTGTCTCCGCGCCGCCCGAGCCGTGCAGCGAGGCGACCCAGACCGAGCCGTTGACGGGGGCGCCGGTGCCCAGCTCCAGGTGTGCCTTGGGGGCCAGCACGCTGCCGGGCCAGGCGGCCTGGCTGCTCTTGGTGACCGCGGTGGCGTCGGGGAAGTTCCACAGCAGGCGGGCGCGGACCTTGCCGTCGGAGGCGCTCTGGAGCTTGTCGTCCAGTACGTAGTCCTGGCCGCCGGAGAGGAAGAAGCCGGTGGTGCCGGCCTTGGCCATGTCGTACGTCGTGCCGCTGACGTTGACGATCGCGGTGGCGCCGGCGGGGACCTTGAGGTAGATGTCCTTGGCGCCTTCGAGCTGTTCGGCCGTCACCTCGAAGATGTTGCGGGTGGTGTTCCCGCCCTCCAGGGTGAGCTTGCCGCCGCTCAGCTTCACTTCGGTGCCGCCGGTCGCGGGTTCCTTCGCCAGCGCGGCGGAGTAGGACCGGAGCTTGCCGAACTCGGCGTCGAAGTCGATCAGTCCGGCGTTCTTGCTGAAGGTGCCGGAGTGCATTTCGAGGGCGCGGTCGCTGACCTTGCCGCCGACGACCGCGTTGCCCTTCATCACGGCGGTGACGGAGCTGCCGTTGAGCAGGTCGCCGCGGACGACGAGGGACGCCCGGCCGGGAAGGGCGTCGACCTCCGCAGCCGTCAGTTCGTTGGCGGCACTGAAGCCGCCGCGGAAGTCGGCGTTGCCACCTACGGCCACCGCGCCTTCCGCGTCGGGGGTGTGGACGTCGTCACCGAGGACGAACTCGCCGTACTTTCCGGCGATTCCGAAGGCGTCGGTGGTGCAGGCCGCGGCATCGGCGGCGGGTGCGGCCTGTGCGGCCTGTGCGGCCGGGACGGCCGTCAGGCCGAGGACGAGGGCTCCGCCGAGCACTGCGGACGCGGCGGCGGCGGTTGCGGATATGCGCATGGGGGCGTGTCTCTCCAGCGGAGGTGCTTGTAAAGATTCCGTGGCGGCTTCGGCCAAGTTCTTCACACAATAGGATATTGGTCAAGACCAATGCGCAGAGTGCTGCCTTGTCCGGTTGCCGGTTGCCGGTTCCGGTCCTGTGCCCCCGTCAGTTCTTGGGGGAGCCACGTCGTTGTCGGCACCTGGTCCGTGGGCCTACTTCCCCGTGACGTAGGCGTTCCAGATCCGGAGCGGGAAGACATTGCCGCGTCCCGAATCGGGCCCGCCCACCCCCTGCATTCCCAGCAGTTGAGGGGTGCCCGGCTTGTTGCGGAACATCGTGACGGCCGTGGTCAGCCCGTCGGCGTGGCCGATGAACCAGGCCGACTTCATCCGGTCGTCCTCGCCGGTCGCGCCCGCCGAGAGGTTGTCGGCAGCCTTGATCCTGGCGAACGTGCCGAGCTTCCCGTCCTGGCCCAGCCGCGTCCAGGCCAGCATCCCCAGGGTGTTGTTCACGTCATCGGCCACCGCGGCGTCCATCGCGCGCCGCGGCTCGGGCTTCCCGAAGCCCTCGACCTTCTCGCCGTCCCGGGTCATCCCGGTCACCGAGTAGGGGTCGGCCCTCATGCCTTCGTTGCTGAAGGCGGTGTACGCGTCCGCCATCCTGACCGCGCTCGGTGTGGACGTGCCGAGGGGGAAGGACTTGTCCAGACGGGCCAGGCTCTCCTTGTGCAGCCCGGCCGACACCGCCAGTTCCTCCACCTTCTTCAGCCCGATGTCCTTGCCGAGCAGCGTGAAGGTGGTGTTGGACGACTTGATCAGCGCATCGCGCAGGGGCGTCGGCGTCGTGACCATCGCCCGGCCGGGACCGGCATCCGACGGGGTGGGGAGCGCCGTGTACGGGCCGCCCTTGATCAGACGCCCCGCACTGTCGTAGCCGCTGTCCAGGGTGATCCCGTCGCCGTGCTGAAGGGCCGCGGCCAGCACGAAGGGCTTGAAGGCCGAACCGACGGGGACGCCCGCGGTGTCGGCGTTGTTGGCGAAGTGGGTGATCGCGTCGGCTCCTCCGTACACCGCGACCACGGCCCCGTCGGCCCGCACGGATGCGGCGCCGACCTCGACGTACTTGTCCTCGGAGCGCTTCTTCGGGTCGAGGTCGCGCTTGCGCACACCGCGCACGGCCCGCTCCAACTGCCCCACCCTGGCCTTGTCGAAGGTGGTGTGCACCCGGTAGCCGCCCCGGAAGAGGTCCTTGTCGGTGAGGCCCGAACGCTTCTTGATGTACTTGTTGGCGATGTCGACGAGATAGCCGGTCTGGCCGCCGAGGCTGGTCGGCTTCGCGGCCGGCTTCGGCTCGGGGAACTTCTGGTACGAGGCCCGTTCGGCCTTCGTCATCGTCCCGGTCTCCACCTGCCGGTCGAGGATCCACTTCCAGCGGTCGACGGCGCGTTCGTGGTTGCCCTTGCCGCCCGCGGGGTCGTACTGCTCCGCCCCCTTGAGCAGGGAGGCGAGCAGCGCCGCCTGACCGGGGTCGAGGTCCTTCGCGGGGATTCCGTAGTACGCGTTCGCCGCTGCCTGGATGCCGTAGGCGCCGCGGCCGAACCAGCTGGTGTTCAGATACCCCTGGAGGATCTCCTTCTTGCCCTGCTTGTTGTTCAGCTTCAGCGAGATGAAGAATTCCTTGAACTTCCGGGTGGCCGACTGCTCCTGGCTGAGATAGGTGTTCTTCACGTACTGCTGGGTGATGGTGGAGCCGCCCTGGGTCTCACCGCCCTTGACGATGCTCACGGCCGCGCGGGCGATGCCCGTCGCCGATACCCCCGGGTCGGAGTAGAAGGTCTCGTTCTCGGCGGCGATGACCGCGTTCTCCACCGAATCGGGTATGTCGGCGAGCGTGACGTTCTGCCGGTTGACCGCGCCCACGCTCACCAACTGGCTGCCGTCCGCCCAGTAGTAGACGGTGCCCTGCCTGCGCGCCTCGTCGTTCTCGTTCGGGATGTCGACGGACGCGTACACCACGGCGAACAGGCCGGCCAGTGTGACGGCTCCGAGCATGACCCCGCTCAGCACCTGCCGCCACGAAGGGATCCAGCGGCGCCAAGTACGCCGCCCCCGGCGGGGGTAGTCGATGCCGAGTCTGCGATGGCGGATCGCGCGGGTCGCGCGAGTCGCGCGTATGGGGCGGATGGGGCTTCGGGCCATGCTCCAGCTCCTCGTTCACCGTCCCGTACCGGTGGCGCGGGGCTTGTGAGAGAGGACGTTCCGGATTGCGATCGGGTTGTCTCGAAGTCCGTCCGGGTGTGCGGTGTGCTCAGGCGAGGCCCGCCTCTTCCAGGGCGGATCTCGCGCAGGCCTGGACGAGGGGGTCCTCTTCGGGCCCTCCGGCGGCGATCAGGGCCTCGGCGACCGCCGGGTCGTCCGAGGCGTACGGGCCGAGCGCCATCGCCGCGTACTGGCGCACCAGATCCTCCTCGGGGTCGTTCAGCGCCGCCAGCAGGGCCCTGCCCGCGCGGTGGCGCAGGCCGGGGTCGGCCGGGGGCCACAGGCGCAGGACCGTGGCGGCCTCGGTGCGGGCGAGGTCGTACTCGCCCGCGTCGGCGACCACCGAGACGAGGAACGGCTGCGCGGCCGCGTTGTCGTCCAGTTCGGCGATGATCTCGCGTTTCCTGTCGCTGTCGGCCGGCAGGGCGCGGAACTCCTCGACGAGGCGGGCGAGGCGGGCGAGGCGGTCGGCGGCGGAGGGGGAGGCGCGGGTGGTGTCGTCAGGGGCCGGCTCGGGGTTCATGGACGGTGTTCCTCCGTTCGAAGGCTCAGGTCCAGTTGATCAGAGCCAGCTGATCAGGGCCAGTTGATCAGGGTCATGAAGGCGACCCAGGTGAAGAACACGGTGGCGGGTGCGGCAACGGCGAGGCCGATCGCGGCCGGCGGTCTGCGCCTGGTGCACACCCAGCTCGCCACCAGGATGACCAGGGACAGCAGCAGGCCGCAGCAGGAGACCGTCCAGGCCGGACCGAAACTCGCGTCGAAGCGATGGGCATCCGCCTCCGAGCAGGAGTCGCAGGCCATCGGCGAAAGCATGCTGTACACCAGGGCGAAGAACGCGAGCGGGAGCGTGACGACCGTGGAGATCAGCGAGGCGATCCAGGTGTGCCGGGCACTGCCGGGGTCGTCGGTGCTGTCGGGGGCGTCGTCCGTGACGTTGTCGGGCATGGGTGCGATTCAACCGGGTGCCCCGGTGCGGCACATGAGTTGCCGTACCTAGGGCCTCCGGTTCGTTCGGGTCAGTCCCACCAGAAGGACCAGGTCTCCTGGTTCAGCACCATCTTCTCGGCGTAGACGTCCAGGTCGTACGGCGGGTTCTGCTCGATGTTGTCCGGGCAGAACGCGAAGTGCTCGGCGGCGACCGCACGGGCCTCCGGGAGGGTGGTGGGCGGGCGGCCCACCGAGACCATCAGGGTGTCGAAGCCCAGCACCACGACCCGTATGCCGAAGCGGTCCTCCCAGGAGCGGAGCACGGCACAGAGCCGGGCCGTGTCCTCCTCGAAGTTGAGCGGGCCCGACCAGCCGATCGCCGCCGGTATGTCAGCGCTGCGCCGGGCCGGGACGAGGGCCACCCGAGAGCCGGGGTACCAGCCGTCCGGGCCGACGCACTCCTCGGCGATCGCGGCCGCCAGGTCGTCGGGGGCGTCCTGGCCCTCGGCGGCCGGGACGGGTGCCAGGCCCGGCCACTCGGCCTCGGCGGCGTCGAGCTCCTCGGGCGCGCAGTCCTCCCAGTACTCGCTGAGTACTTCCTCGGCGTCGTGGTCGCCGGGGTACGACGTGCTGTCCGGGGTCAGGTCCCAGTCCTCGGGCCGCTCGTCGCGCCGCCCGCCGTCGATCAGTACGGGAAGCAGGCCGACCGCCCGCCCGGCCGCGCGCAGTGTGCGCCAGGTGCCGTGGGACGCGGGCTCGTCGGCGCACCAGAGCAGCGGCTCGTGCCAGGTGCCGTCGATCGTGGTGTCCACCAGCGTGCCGGGCGGGAGTTGGAGCCCTGAAGTGGCCAGGGACGGGAGCGGGTTCGGGAGCGTCGCCATGCCTACGACTCTAGGCGCGGCCACTGACAACCCGCCCGGCGCTCCGGCTCGGCTACGGGTGTGCGTGAACGACGACGAACTCGGTGGGCGCCGTGGTGCCGTCGGGCAGTGGCGCGGGCGCCATGACGTGGCCGAGCGCCTGGCCGTCGGCGTTCTGCCCGGGCCGGAGCACGCGGTGGACGTGGAGAGTGAGTTCGCGTCCGTCGGGTGCCGTCGTGACCAGGATGTCCGTGCCGTCCGGGCTGTTGGTGGCGGTGAAGGAGGCGACCTCCGCCGTGCTGCCCGATGCGTCGAGCCGGGCGGTGACGGACGGGTCCGGGGTGTCGCTCGTGCTCTGCATCTGCGGCTCGGCCTCACCGGCGACGAGCGCGAACAGCTGGGCCACGACGACCGGGTCATGCGCCCCGTCGTACACCCAGCGCTTCCCCAGCACGCCGTGCTCGGTCGTGCCGATGAGTGCGTCGTCGGCGCCCGCGAGCGGTGCGCCGCGATAGCTGAACGGCACCTGGTACGTGACCGGTTGGTCCCCCGACGTGTCGGTGACCACCATGAACTCGATGCCCACCTCGCCCTTCGGGTCGTCCAGGCGGAATCCACCGGTCCGGGCCGGCTCGGGCTGCTGCCCCGTGCCGCGGTACCAGGGCTGTGCGGGCAGCCAGGCGGTGAGGAGTTCCAGCTTGGTGGGCGTCAGGGTGGTGCGGTGGATGACAGCCATGGCGGTGTGTTCCTCCCGGGGACGTGGGTTCAGGCGAGTCGCCGGTCGGCGGCGAAACCGGCGAAGGCCGTCCAGGTGGTGGGGGCGACGGTGAGCATGGGGCCGTCGGGGTTCTTGGAGTCGCGGATGTGGATTGCGGTGGGGTGGGCGGCGATCTCGACGCATTCGCCGCCATCGCTGCCGCTGTAGCTTGATTTCTGCCAGTCGTAGGCGACTTCGAGGCAGGCTCCACCTTCGCTGCCGCTGTAGCTGGACTTGAACCACTCTCGTGCGGTGCTCATAACTCTCCTAGCAGCCGGTCCAACAGGCTCTTCGTTTCCTCGGTGTTGAGAGCCTGCGTCCGCAGCATCGCATATCTCTGGGCGAGGATGCTGATCTCGTCCGGGTTGGAGATGAGCTGGCTGCCGCGCTGAGTTTCGGTGTACGCGACGCGTTGATAGTCCGGCGTTTCCAGCAGGATGAACGGCCCGTCGAGCCCCGCGTGGGTCGTTCGTCCCAGCGGCATGATCTGGAGGGAGATACCTGGCAGGTCGGCGCAGTACCGAAGATGGCGCAGGGTTTCCCGGTACACCTCATCGCCCCCGAGCCTGTCTCTGACAATGGCCTCGGAGATGACGAAGCTGGTGGTTGGTGGCACTTCGCGGCGCAAGATCTCCTGGCGCTCCAGTCGTGTGCCGACGTGTGTGTCGATCTCCTCCCTGCTGAACGTGGGGACTCGGCTGTCGAACACGGCACGTGCGTAGTTCTCGGTCTGGAGCAGGCCGGGCAGGACCTGGTTTGCGAAGAAGCACAGCGCCAGGGCCTCCCGCTCCAGGTTCAAGTACTCCTCCGCCCACGCCGGGATCAGGTCGATCTCCGGCAGCTGCGCCACTGCCTCCTCCAACGCGCCCTTGGTGTCCAGCCGGTCGTCCAACTTGGCGGCGAGGTCGGGCAGTAGGGCTCGTCGGCCCTGCTCGATGGAGGCGATCGTCTCGACCTGGTGGCCTACCAGGAGCGCGAGTTGGGACTGGGTCAGGCCGGCCGCTCTGCGGAAGAGGGCGACCAGTTTGCCCACGAGTTTCATTGCCGACGCGTTCTTGCGCTTCCGCTTTCCGGGGTGCATACGGAGCGAACTTCCACCTGCGTGCTCGCGTCACGCGCGTACGACCCGTACAAGAAATCTGTACGGGTGCGCAGGGGTCAGGACCGGGGTTCGGGCGCGGCCTGTTCGACGGCTTCCCGGACCGTCGCGTCCGGGTCCTGGGCGAGGCGGTGGAGGAGTTCCGTCGTGCCGCGGGACGACCAGTTCTCGACGGCCCATACGAGCGCCCTGCGGACCTTCGGGTCCGGGTGGTCCGCGAGGTGGGCCAGTTGGTCGACCGGTCCGCGTCGGCGCATCCCGAACCAGTGGAGGATCTGGATGAGCTGTTCGGGGTCGCCGGGGCTGCCCGCCGCGGCGATCCGGCGCACGAGGACCGCGGAGGCGGGGGGAGGGCCGTCGAGCGGGTGCGGCCGGCGTTGCCGCAGGCGCTGCGATCCGTACTCGCCGCGTACCCGGCAGCCGAAGCAGGTGCAGGGCACCTTGCCGTTCGAGTCGGGGAAGTACCGCCAGCCGGTGACCTGGCTGACCGCGCGGATGCGGTGCACCTCGCGCCTGGTGACCGCCCGGGGGACGAACACCTCCCAGCCGCGCGGGTCGGGCAGGGCGGCGACCCGGCGTACGGCTTCGGCGGCCGTGACGGTCGCGGGGTCGCGGTGGTAGCGGCCCAGGGTGACGGGTTCGTCGTCCGGCAGGCGGATGTGCACGGCGACGAGTCCGCGCGGGCCGCTGCGCCGGGACAGTTCGCGCAGCCACTGGTGGGTGAGGGTGTACGAGGGGAGGACGGGGAAGCAGTAGAGGCCCCGTGGCAGTGAGTCGTCGCGACCGTGGCTGATGGCCCGTATTCCGGAGCGGCGGACGCGTGGGGCGTTCGCCGCGGGTGTCAGGTGCACGAACATTGCCATGCGGACGATGCTAACGAGTGGGTGTGCGGCCGGCCGGGCGCCCGTGTACAGCGCCGAGTCCGTGGAGACCTGGATCGGCTAACGGGCCGCCCGCCGTTCGTCGTTGATCATCAAGAGTGCAGAATGAGCCGTATGTCGATAACGAACACCCCGAAAACGGCAACGGTCGACGATGCTGAGCAGATCGGCCGCATGCTGGCCAGTGCTTTCGACGACGACCCGATGATGCGCTGGTTCTTCCCCGAGGAGGCCTCTCGCGAGGAGGGGATGGCCCGCTACTTCGGCACGATCTTCGCCCGGCAGTACGTCCGGCACGGTGTGTGCGAGCGCACCGACGCGGCGGCCGCCTTCTGGGTGTCGCCGGAAGGGCAGGAGAAGGCCGTTCCCGACGCGGAGACCGTCCAGGAGCTGGAGAACATCCTCGGCGACCGGGCCGAGCTGTTCCGTTCGGCCGTCGCGGCGGCGGCCGAGCACGGGCCGAAGGAGCCGCACTGGTATCTGGCGGTGGTCGGCGCGGACCCGGCCGCCCGCGGGCAGGGACACGGGGCGGCACTGCTGCGCTCGGGCCTGGCCAAGGCCGACGCGGCGGGCCTGCCGGTCTACCTGGAGTCCTCCAAGCCGGACAACCTGCCCTTCTACGAGCACTTCGGCTTCACCGTGCTCGGCGAGGCGGAACTGCCGGGCGGCGGACCGAAGCTGTGGGCCATGCGGCGTGCTCCCCGTACGCCGGACGGCGTCTGAGACCCTCGTACGGAATGACCGACCGGCGCTGACTCCGGCGCCGGTCACCCGTCCTGGGCCGGGGCGGAACGACCGTGGGTCCTGCGATGGTTCAGCCAGGAGACGGCCAGGACGGCGGCTCCGGCGCCGAAGACCGTGACCGGGGTCCAGACCTGCCAGTGGAGCGGCGACGTGGAGTCGTACGCCCAGCCGGCACCCGCGAAGACCGTGTCACCGGCGGACACCTCGGCGCCGGTGATCTCGCCGGAGGTGGTGCGGCCGTCCGCGAACGCCCACGTCCCGTAGCAGTGCGAGGGCGGCAGCTGCGGGCCGCCTTCCACGCACTGCGTGACGCTGCGGACGGTGGCGGACTCGCCGGTGATCAGTTTCCGGGCGCCGTCTCCGGCCCACAGGGCGACCAGGACCGGCAGGAGGGCGGCCAGGAGAGCGGCGGCGGCGATGGAGGCCAGCGACTTGAGCCTGGTCGGTCCGCCGGGGCGGACCCGGTCGCTCGCCTCGGACATGGCAGCCCTCTCCCGTACGGCTCTAGAGCTTGTCGGCGCAGAGGAGGCGGTCGCTGTGCACCGGGTCGTCGTCGATCAGCGAGTTCTCGGTGAACATGGCGTCCGCCTCGCCGTCGCACGGGTCGTCGAAGCCGCCCACGATCGCGTCCTCAAGGATCTTCGTGACCTTGTGAGTGGCGCCGTCCTTCCGGCCCGGCCCGGCGGCCGCGCACTCGCCCTCGGCGAGGAACTGCTCTCCGTGCGACGGATTACGGTTCCCCCCTCGGGCTCGATCTCCGATTCTACGATCGACTGCCCTTCCGGGAACGCGAGTTGCCGGAGTGCCGGTCTCGCTTCGTGGTGTTCACGGAGAGGGGGACAGCCCGACCATCGATCCGGATGATCGCCCCATCGTGCCGGCCCGCACCCGGCGGGCACCGTAGGGGGCACAGGGCAGCGGGGTGTGAGAGATCGTCATGCACCGTTCCGCAGCCGGGACGTCGAGGACTGAGGACGTACACGTGATGAAGCACAAGCGCGCGCTGGTCGGTGCACTCACACTCGCCGTGGCGCTCGGCGTCGGGGGAGCCGTGCTTCCGGGGAGCGCCGCCGCCACGACCACCGCCGCGGTGTCCGCGGGCCACGGGTCCGCCACCGACCGCGCCCGGTTGCAGGAGGTCCTCCAGCGGCTGACCACCGTCGACGGCGCGCCCGGGGCCCTCGCCGAGGTGCGGGACCGGCGCGGCAGCACGGTGCTGACCAGTGGTGTCGCGGACGTGGAGAGCAACGCGCCGGTTCATCGCGACAGCAGGTTCCGGATCGGCAGCATGACCAAGATGTTCACGGCGACGACCGTGCTCCAACTGGTGGGAGAGCATCGCGTCCGCCTCGACGCTCCGGTGGAGCGCTACCTGCCCGGCGTCGTCCGCGGACACGGCAACGACGGACGGGAGATCACCGTCCGTCAGCTGCTCCAGCACACCAGCGGCCTGCCCGATTTCCTCGACCACCTCAAGCCGCAGGAAGTCGTCGCGAACCCGCTGGTCCGCTATGACCCCCGCGACCTCGTGGCCCTGGCGCTCAAGCACCCCAGGGTCTTCGAACCGGGCACCGGTTGGGACTACTCCAACACGAACTACCTGCTCGCCGGCCTGATCATCGAGAAGGTGACCGGCAACACGTACGCCGAGGAGGTCCGCGAGCGCATCATCAAACCACTGCACCTGCACGAGACGTACGTGCCGCGCGCCTCGGCGATCCCCGGCCCGCACCCGCGCGGGTACGCGCGGCCCGGTAAGGACGCGCCGCTCCTGGACATCACGAAGGTCGACCCGTCCGTCGGCGGCGCGGCCGGCGGGTTGATCTCCAGCGGCACCGACCTCAACCGGTTCCTGGGCGCCCTCCTCCGGGGCGACCTGCTGCGCCCGGCCGAGCTCCGGGAAATGATGACGACCCGGTGCACCGGCAGCGAGGACGGCCGCGCGTACGGCCTCGGCCTGGAGAGCAGGCCGCTTCCCGGCGGCGGCCTCTACTGGGGGCACGCCGGTGACTTCCTGGGGTACGAGACGATGGCCGGTGCCACGGTCGACGGCAGGCGGGTGACGGTCATGGTCAATCTCGGCCCGGGAGGCTCGGACGCCCAGAGCGATGACATCGAGGCGGTCATCCGGACGGCGCTCTCCGCGGGCCGCCCCTCCGCCCACCGGTAGCGTGCCCGCGGTGGGGTGGGGCGGCAACGTGGTCCGGCGCGGTACGGCGCGGTACGGCTACCGGGCTCGCCGCCTTCGCCGAGGCCGGACACCGGAGGATCAGTACGTGAGGGCGTCGTCCATTTCGCTCTGCCAGTAGGTGACGAAGCCGTTGTCGCCCCAGGACGTGCCGGCGGGGAGCGTCAGCTCGGCCGCGGCGCCCGTGGAGCCCTGGTTGGCCTTGCCGGTGAAGTACACCGCGAGGTGGGTGCCCTTGTGCAGTTCCTGTCCGTCGGGCTCACCGGACAGCCCGATCGAGGCGTAGGCGGACTGGCCCGGCTCAAGGGTGACCACGGCCTGCGGGATGCTGTCGCGGAGGACCGGGAAGGCGGCCTGGGCGTCGTCGAACCGGAGCGCCGGAGCGTGGTAGGCGTAGCAGGTGGCGGAACCGGTGTTGGTCGCGGTGAGCAGCAGGTGGTTGATGGGGCGGCTCACCTTGGTGACGGTGACCTTGGTGTTCGAGCCGGTGCAGGTGACGGGGGACTTGCTGCCGCCCCCGGTGGCGCCGGAGCTGCTCTTCCCGCTGCCGCTGCCGCTGCCGCTCCGGCCTGTGGAGCCCTTGGCCGCGGTGGAGACGTTCTCGGCGGGCGCGTCGGCCTTGCCGCCGCCGGTCTCCTTCGCGTCCTCGGCGGCCTTGCCCGTGTCGGGGTTGGCGGTGCTGCTCGCTGCCGGAGCCGCCGCGCCGGACTTGCCGTCGTTGCCGTTCTCGTCGCCGCCGCAGGCGGTGAGCGAGAGGGCGGCCAGGAGGGCGGTCGCGGCGAGGGCGGTGGTGCGGATGTGCTTGCGCATGGTGCTGGTACTCCCCGTGTGCTGGTGATGGTGTTCGGTCAGTTGTGGCAGATCAGGACCATGACGATCGCGGTGGACACGATCACCACTCCGATGGCCACGGCATCGATGGGCTCGATGCGGAAGTGGATTCGCACTGCGTTGTCCCGGTGGTCGCTGCGGTGTGTTCACAGATTGCGGGGCGACGGATTCCGGCCGCAACGCCGAACAGCCCATTGGGGATGCTGGAATGGCTGCGCGTACTGTGACCTGGGCAGATTCCACGTCCCTGGAACGGCGTTCCGGGACGGACCAGGAGGGGGAACGCCGCAGTGGTGACGCCGGAGGCCGGGGAATTCGCGGCTCTGCTGAAGGAACTGAAGGAACGTTCGGGACGCAGTTACGGGGTGCTCGCCGGGAGACTGCACGTCAGCACGTCGACGCTGCACCGGTACTGCAACGGTGACGCGGTGCCGAACGAGTACGCCCCGGTGGAGCGGCTGGCGCGGTTGTGTGCGGCGACTCCGGAAGAGCTGGTGGAGCTGCACCGGCGGTGGATCGTGGCGGATGCGGCGCGGCGACGCCCTGCCCAGGCTGCTCCTGCGGCTGCTCCCATGACTGCGGCTGCTCCTGCTCCTGCTCCTGTTCCTGTTCCTGTTCCTGCTTCTGAAGAGCCGGTGCGGGATGGGGTTTTTGGGGCCGAAGCCGGGGCCGGGGCCGGTGGCGACGCGTCCGGGAGCACGCCCGAACCCGAGTCCGAGCATGAGCCCGAATCCCGATCCGAGTCCCGATCCGAGTCCCGACCCGAGTCCCGAGCCGAGTCCGAACCCGAGTCCGAACCCATGATTCTGGCCGGTGGGCCGAGCCGGCCCCGGCGGTTCCTGGCCTCCGCACGGACGCGGGTGCTGCTCGCGGCCGTCGCCGTCGTCGCGCTGACCGTGCCGACCTCGATCGTCGTCAGCAATCTGTCGGGCACGGGCAAGGACGATCTCAGCAACCTCCCCGCCGTGGACGCGAAGGGCCCGGACGACGACGCGCGCGCCCGGTCCGGCCTCGACCCGAGCGTCACCGCCTCGCCCAGCGGGACGAAGAAGTCGGGCAAGCCCGTACCGTCCGGCTCGGCGACCGTCTCGTCCCCGCCGTCCGGCGGCGCCTCCGCCACGTCCGGGAGGCGCGGCACGGGAGCCGGGTCGGGTGGGCAGCAGAGCGGGGGCGTGCCGCTGAGCGCCACGATCAGCTCGTACAACTGGGAAGAGCCCTGCGGCCAGCACTACGTACTGGACCAGAAGCCGGAGGACGTCCCTCCGCCGCCCTCGCCGCAGGGCACCCGGGGCTGGGCCAAGGCGCTCGGCGGGGTGGACGGCGGCAGCATGCAGCTCGAAGTCACCGTGCAGGGGAAGTCGGCGCTGCCCGTCGTGCTGAACGGACTGCATGTGCGGACGCTGTCCCGGAAGGCGCCGCTGGCGTGGTCGGCGTACTCGATGGGCGAGGGCTGCGGGAGCGGTGTCACTCCGCAGTCCTTCGACGTCGACCTCGACGACAGCCGGCCGAACCTCACCCCGGTGGCGGGGCAGCAGGGGGATACACGGGTGCCGCCGAAGGACTTCCCGTTCAAGGTGTCCTCCAACGACGTGGAGGTGTTCGACCTCACGGTCCACGTCGAAGGGCACGACGTCAGCTGGTACCTGGACCTGGAGTGGAGCAGCGGCGGCCGGACGGGGATGCTGCGCATCGACGACGGCGGGAAGCCCTTCCGTACCAGCAGCATCCAGGCGCGGCCCAAGTACATGTACCAGTACGACACGGCCCAGTGGGTGCCCAAGGAGTGGGACTAGGGCCTCTCGTTCGGATCATGCCGGGCTGATCCAAACGAAAGACCCTGGCGTCCCTCGTGGTCACGGCCACCGGGCCGGTGCGTACGGAATCCGTACGGACGACCGACCGGAGTCCCGGTCGGAGGCGCTCGGGGGTCAGAGGCGCTCGGGGGTCCGGATGCCGAGCAGCTCCATGCCCTGGTGCAGGGTGCGGGCGGTGAGGTCCGAGAGGAAGAGGCGGTTCTCGGCCACATCGCCCGGAACCTCGGGCTTCAGCACCGGGCACTGGTCGTAGAACGTCGTGAAGAGCGACGACAGCTGGTAGAGGTACGAGGCCAGCTTGTGCGGCTCGTACGCGGCGGCGACCTCGGCCACGACCTCGGCGAACTGGTCCAGGTGCAGGGCCAGCGCGCGCTCGGCCGGGGCCAGCTCCAGCTCCGGGTGGGGCCGGGACTTCAGCTCGCCCGCCTTGCGCTTGATGGAGCGGGACCGGGCGTGCGCGTACTGGATGTACACGCTGGTGTCGCCGGTCAGCGAGACCATCTGGTCCAGGTCGAACTTGTAGTCGCGGGCGGCCGACGTGGACAGGTCCGCGTACTTCACCGCGCCGATGCCGACCTGCGTGGCCCGCTCGGTGATCTCGTCCTCGGTGAGGTCCTTGGCCTTCTCGCGCACGACGGTGGACGCCCGGTCGATCGCCTCGTCCAGGAGGTCGGCCAGCCGGATCGTCTCGCCCTCACGGGTCTTGAACGGCTTGCCGTCCTTGCCGAGCACCGTGCCGAAGGGGAGGTGCACGGCCTTGACGTCCTCGTTCAGCCAGCCGGCCCGGCGGGCGGTCTCGAAGACCATCTTGAAGTGCAGGGCCTGCCGGGCGTCCACGACGTACAGCAGGGTGTTCGCCTTGAGGTTCTGCACCCGGTCGCGGACCGCTGAGAGGTCGGTCGCCGCGTAGCCGTAGCCGCCGTTCGACTTCTTGACGATCAGCGGCGCCGGGTTGCCGTCCGGGCCCTTCACATCGTCGAAGAACACGCAGAGCGCCCCCTCGGAGCGGACGGCGACACCCGACTCCTCAAGGATCCGGCAGGTCTCCTCAAGCATGTCGTTGTAACCGGACTCGCCGACGATGTCGGCGTCCCGGATCTCCATGTCGAGCTTGTTGAAGACCGAGTAGAAGTAGATCTTCGACTCGTCGACGAAGCGCTGCCACATGGCGAGCGTCTCCTCGTCACCGGCCTGGAGCGCCACGACGCGGTCCCGGGAGCGGGCCTTGAACTCCTCGTCGGAGTCGAAGAGCGCGCGCGAGGCCTTGTAGAGCCGGTTCAGCGAGGACATGGCGGCCTCGCCGTCCACCTCGCCGCCGTTGCCCTCGTGGGTCAGCTCGTCCGGGTGCTCGGTCAGGTACTGGATGAGCATGCCGAACTGGGTGCCCCAGTCGCCGATGTGGTGCCTGCGGACCACGGACTCGCCCGTGAACTCCAGGATCTGCACCATCGCGTCGCCGATCACCGCGGAACGCAGGTGGCCGACGTGCATCTCCTTCGCCACGTTCGGCTGGGCGTAGTCGATGACGGTCGTGCCCGCGGCGCTGTTGTACGGCACACCGAGCCGGCCCTCGTCGTCCGCGGCGCGCGCGGCGAGGGTCTCGGTGATCGCCTTGTCGGTGAGCGTGATGTTGAGGAAGCCGGGGCCGGAGACCTCGATCTCCTTGATCAGGTCGCCCGCCGGGATCGCGGCCGTGACCTGCGAGGCGAGCTCGCGGGGGTTGCCCTTGAGCTTCTTGGCGAGGGCCAGGATGCCGTTGGCCTGGAAGTCGGCCCGGTCGCTTCGTCGCAGCAGCGGGTCCGCGGTGCCGGCATCCGGCAGGGCTGCCGTCAGGGCGTCCGCGAGCTGCTGCTGGAGCGTGGAAGCGAGGGAATTGACCGAGGCCATGAGCTGGCTGCCGTTTCCGTAGGAGTACAAGGGATCACGCCCAGTATCCCACGGGGTGTAAAGCCGTTTTCGCGCTGCCGGTGGGACCTGGGAGAATGGGCGTGCCCCTATGAGTCCCACAAGGGTGTTTCCTACGAGTCCTACAAGAGAGAAGGACGTGCAGACCGTGGCTCAGAGTCAGAGCAGCACAGAGACCGACTGGGTCTCCCGCTTCGCGGACGATGTCATCGCCGAATCGGAGCGTCGTGCGCCTGGCAAACCGGTCGTCGTCGCGTCCGGCCTCTCCCCGTCGGGCCCGATCCACCTGGGCAACCTCCGCGAGGTCATGACCCCGCACCTGGTCGCCGACGAGATCCGCCGCCGGGGGTACACCGTCCGGCACCTGATCTCGTGGGACGACTACGACCGGTACCGCAAGGTGCCGAACGGTGTCCCGGGCATCGACGAGTCCTGGGCCGAGCACATCGGCAAGCCGCTGACCTCGGTGCCCGCCCCGGCCGGGTCCGCGTACCCGAACTGGGCCGAGCACTTCAAGGCCGCCATGACCGCCGCGCTGGACGAGCTGGGTGTCGAGTACGACGGCATCAGCCAGACCGAGCAGTACACGGCGGGCACCTATCGCGAGCAGATCCTGCACGCGATGAGGCACCGCGCCGACATCGACGCCGTCCTCGACCGGTACCGGACGAAGAAGGACCCGGCGGCCGCGGGCGCCAAGGGCGGCAAGAAGCCGCAGCAGCAGAAGAAGGTCGACGAGGCCGAGCTGGAGGCCGAGGCGGGCTCCGGCGCGGCGAGCGAGGACGACGGCAGCGGCGGCTCGTCCGGCTACTTCCCGTACAAGCCCTACTGCGGCAACTGCGAGAAGGACCTCACCACCGTCACGTCGTACGACGACGACAGCACCGAGCTGAACTACACCTGCACGGCCTGCGGCTTCGCCGAGACGGTGCGGCTGAGCGAGTTCAACCGAGGCAAGCTGGTCTGGAAGGTCGACTGGCCGATGCGCTGGGCGTACGAGGGCGTGATCTTCGAGCCGAGCGGGGTGGACCACTCCTCGCCGGGCTCGTCGTTCGTCGTCGGCGGCCAGATCGTCCGCGAGATCTTCGACGGGGTGCAGCCGATCGGCCCGATGTACGCCTTCGTCGGCATCTCCGGCATGGCGAAGATGTCCTCCAGCAAGGGCGGCGTGCCGACCCCGGCCGACGCGCTGAAGATCATGGAGGCGCCGCTGCTGCGCTGGCTGTACGCGCGCCGCAAGCCCAACCAGTCCTTCAAGATCGCCTTCGACCAGGAGATCCAGCGGCTCTACGACGAGTGGGACTCGCTGGCGCGCAAGGTCGCCGACGGCTCGGTGCTGTCGGCCGACGCCGCCGCGTACGCGCGGGCCATCGGCACGGCCGCCGGTGAGCTGCCGAGCACGCCGCGCCCGCTGCCGTACCGGACGCTCGCCTCGGTCGTCGACATCACCGCCGGGCACGACGAGCAGACGCTGCGCATCCTGAGCGAGCTGGACCCGGAGAACCCGCTGACCTCGCTGGACGAGGCGCGGCCGCGGCTGGACCGCGCGGAGAACTGGATCACCAGCCAGGTCCCGGCCGAGGCCCGCACGATCGTGCGCGACGAGCCGGACAAGGAGCTGCTCGGTTCGCTGGACGAGCAGGGCCGCGAGTCGCTGCGGCTGCTCGTGGAGGGGCTGGACTCGCACTGGTCGCTGGACGGGCTCACCACGCTCGTCTACGGCGTGCCGAAGATCCTGGCGGGCCTGGAGCCGGACGCCAAGCCGACGCCCGAGCTGAAGGTCGCGCAGCGGTCGTTCTTCGCGCTGCTGTACCGGCTGCTGGTCAGCCGGGACACGGGGCCGCGGCTGCCCACGCTGCTGCTGGCCGTGGGCGCCGACCGGGTGCGCAGGCTGCTGGGCGAGTAGCGGTTCGTTCCGGTTTGTTGTTCACGTAAGGGCCGTCACCCGGTGGATCGGGTGGCGGCCCTTCGGCGTCGCGTTGCCGGTTGTGCGGTGTGGTCGGCTCCGCGGCTCTCAGGCGATGTGGTCCGCTTCGAGTTCGGCGTGGTAGCGGTTCTTGAACTCCGGCATCATGCGGCGGATCAGCGCCGCGCTGCGCGGGTGCCTGACGTTGTGGCCGTCCGTGACGTGTATGTCCAGGGCGTCGACGCTCGGGTAGTCGTTGTGCTGGTTCACGAACGCGGCGAACACCTCGTACGCGATCGAGGCGAACTCGGCGTCCTCCTGCGCCCACTCGGCGGGGTCCGGCTCGGGCTCCTGGGGCTGCTCCTGGAGCTGGAGCTGTTCCTGGAGTTGTTCCTGGGCCTGTTCCTGGGCCTCGTGGTTCTGCTGGGGCTGCTCCTGGTCCTGCTGCTGCGCGGTACGGGGGCCGGGGACGGCGCCGATCGTGCCCACGCTGCCCAGGGGGCGGGTGCGGCCGCCGGGGCCCGTGGGGACCATCACCGGGGTCGGCTCCAGGCCCTCGACGTATGCCGGGTTGTAGGCGCTCTCGTACGCCTCGTCCGGGACCTGGGGCGCCGCGAACCAGGGGCTCTCGTGCGAGCCGGGCCCTTCCTGGGGCCACTCCTCGGGCCACTCCTCGGCGGCGCCGGGGTCGGAGGGGTGGCTGTGTTGCGGGCTCTGTTGCTGCTGTTGCTGTTGAGCCTGGTGGTGTTCGTGCTGGGCGTGGTCCGGTTCGTACTGCTCGGCGTACTGCTGCTCGGGGCTGTACGGCAACTCGGGCTGGCGCTCGCCGGGTTCGACCTGGGCCTGGGCCGGAGGCAGCAGGGCGGGTTCGATGCCC
>NZ_ML123052.1:36500-308314 GCF_003846175.1 Streptomyces sp. ADI95-17
GCGTTCCCTCCCCGTTTCCCGTATCCGACGTCATGTTCTGGCGTCGTGCTGTGACTTCTGGCGGGCACAGCCTGGCACATGGGGGCGTGGGGCATTGCGCGGGGAGGGGCGAAGCCCGGTGCTCGGGGGAGCACCGGGCTTCGTGAAGCCGCCTCGGGAGTGGGGCGCGTCCGGCTCGTCGGACGGGCCGGGGTGTCGCTAGCCGGCCGTCTTGACGGTCGACTTGTGGGCGGAGGTCTTCTTCTTGTCCGTCGACTTCTTGGTGTCGTCGGACTTGTCGTCGTCGGTCTTGCCGTCCGAGGACTTGGGGTCGCCCGCCTTGTCCGTGGCCTTCTCGTCCGGCGTGGCCGAGCCGGACTTGTCGCCCGAATCCGTGCCGGCGGCGACCGCGGCCACCGCTTCCTTGGCCGCCTTCTCGGCGCCCTTCATGATGTCGCCGGCGGAGGGGGTCTTCGCGCCCGCGTAGCCCGCACCGTTGTAGGTGAGGGTGATGACGACGTTCTCCGTACGGGTCACGACCGTCACGTACTTGAAGTCCTCGCCGGTCTTGCTGAGGTCGTAGGCGATCGTGCTCGCCTGGTCCCCGATGCCCGCGGCGGGCGCTTCGACGACCTTCTTGGCGCCCTCGGTCGCCTTCGCCTTGTCGACCTGCTTCGCGAAGTCCTGCTGCGCGCGCTTGGCGCCGCTGCCCAGGGCCTGGTCCGATTCGAAGCGGGTGAAGCCGACGTCGAGCCAGCGGTACTGGGAGCCCTTCACACCGTTGTCGTCGAGGCCGTTCCAGGAGCAGCCGGCGCGGGAGGTGATGTCGCTGGACTTGGCTGCCGTGCCGTTCTTGGACTTCGCCGAGGGAACCAGGGACGTGACCGTCTTCTTGGTGATCGACTTGCACGGGTCGGGCAGCGCGGCGAACTTCGCGGGCTCGACGGTCGGTTCCGCCTTCTTGCTCGCGCTCGGCGATGCGGACGACTCGGACGAGCCCGATTCCTTCTTGTCGCCGGAGTCCGACGAGCAGCCGGCGACGACGAGCATCACCGGGACGGCGGCGCAGGCGAGTATGCGGGAGAGTCGCGGGGCTGAACGGTGCATGGTTCCTTCACTCGGGTGGCGCGGCGGGCGGGCTGCCAGGTGGTCGGGCGGGTGGTCGGCCGGTGCTCCGGAGGGTGTCCCGGAAGCTGCTCCGGAGGGTTTTCCGGAGGGCCACGGTACGACGGACTGAGACCGGATGCCGCCTCGGCCGGGGGCCCGGTGGTCGGGGAAGACGTGGGTCAGGGGCGCCCGGGACGGGTCATTCGCTGAACTTCTCGACCAGCTTCCGGGCCAGTGCCTGGGCCTTCTCCTGCAGTTCCTTGCTGTCGGGGACCATGGTGGAGACGGTCGGCTGCTCGGCGTACTCGACGGTCACGATGACGTTCGATGTGCGGAATACCACCTTCACCGTGCGGTGCTGTGCGGTGGAACCTGCCCGGGTGAGCAGATCGTCCAGAAATGCGCTGTCGCCGAGGTCGTCGAGGACGCGCGGCTGAAGGCTCTCGTCCGGGGTGCCGGTGCCGTCGTCGGTGTTCTCGCCGCCGGTGCTCGGGTCGGTCGCCGCGTCGGTGCCGTCGTCCTCGGGAGTGGGGCCGGACAGGGCGTGCGAGGTGGGGTCGGAGGCGTCGTCGGAGGCGGCGGACGTCTGCTTCTTCCCGGCGTCCTTCCCGGCGTCCTTCTCGGCTCCCTCTTCCTTGTCCGCCGCGTTCTCCGTGCTCTTCGCGGCGTCGGGGGTCGCGGAGGGGGAGGACAGTCCGGCGGCGGTCTCCTTCTTCGTGTACACCTCGCGGGCACGGTCGTCGTCGCTCACCGCGGGGTCGTAGGACACGACGCGCTCGAAGTCGATGAACAGGGTGTGCGAGGAGGAGGGGTCCTCGGACTTCCAGCCGCAGCCGACCCGGCGGTCGGTGTCGTAGGTGACGGAGGCGGTGCCCCCGTACACCTTCTGCTGCTGTTCCTCGGTGAGTTCGGCGGCGCCCGGGAGCAGGTCCTTCAGTGTCGAGGTCTCGACGGCGCGGCAAGGCTCGGGAAGGGTGCGGTACTTGCCGGGGGCCGCGGCGGCGACGGTCTCCTCGCCAGGCTTGCTGTCGGCTGCGGAACCATCGGTTCCGGAGTCGGCGCTGCAGCCGACGACGAGCGCTGCCAGTAGCGCGGTGCCGGTTACGAAGGCCATTCGTCGCACGGTCCTGGGCTCCCTTCGTGCGAAAAACGGTTGCCGCCCGATGGCGACCGATGGACACAATGTGTATCGCACGCGCCGCTGTGAATGCCGGTCGACCGACTTATTTGCCGACCTTGGCACCGGTTTTGCGCTTTCAGACTTTTCGGGGGAATCGAGGAACTATGTCTTATGTAGAGGTGCCGGGGGCGAAGGTTCCCATCCGCATGTGGGCCGACCCGGCCTCGGTCGAGGACGTCGCGATGCGGCAGCTGCGCAATGTGGCCACGCTGCCCTGGATCAAGGGTCTCGCCGTCATGCCGGACGTCCATTTCGGCAAGGGCGCGACGGTCGGTTCGGTGATCGCGATGCACGGTGCGGTCTGTCCGGCGGCGGTCGGTGTGGACATCGGCTGCGGAATGTCCGCGGTGAAGACCTCGCTGACGGCCAATGACCTGCCGGGCGACCTGTCCCGGCTGCGGTCGAGCATCGAGCAGGCCATTCCGGTGGGCCGGGGCATGCACGACGACGCCGTGGAGCCGGACGGGCTGTACGGCTTCCGGGCGCCGGGCTGGGACGACTTCTGGGGGCGGTTCGACGGGGTGGCCGACGCGGTCAAGTTCCGTCAGGAACGTGCCACGAAGCAGATGGGGACGCTCGGTTCGGGCAACCACTTCATCGAGTTCTGTCTCGACGAGGCGGGTTCGGTCTGGCTGATGCTGCACTCCGGATCGCGGAACATCGGCAAGGAACTGGCCGACTTCCACATCGGGCAGGCGCAGAAGCTGCCGCACAACCAGGACCTGATCGACCGGGACCTGGCGGTGTTCATCGCCGACACCCCGGAGATGGCGGCGTACCGGAACGACCTGTTCTGGGCGCAGGAGTACGCGAAGCACAACCGGGCCATCATGATGGCGCTCTTCCAGAACGTGGTCCGCAAGGAGTTCAAGAAGGCCAAGGTGACCTTCGAGCCGGTCATCTCCTGCCACCACAACTACGTGGCGGAGGAGCGGTACGAGGGCATGGACCTGCTGGTCACGCGGAAGGGCGCGATCCGCGCGGGGTCCGGGGACTTCGGGATCATCCCGGGGTCGATGGGCACCAGTTCGTACATCGTCAAGGGCCTCGGGAACGAGAAGTCGTTCAACTCGGCCTCGCACGGCGCCGGTCGGAAGATGAGCCGGAACGCCGCGAAGCGGCGCTTCTCGACGCGCGACCTGGAGGACCAGACGCGGGGCGTGGAGTGCCGTAAGGACTCCGGCGTCGTGGACGAGATTCCGGCCGCGTACAAGCCGATCGAGAAGGTCATCGAGCAGCAGCGGGATCTGGTGGAGGTCGTCGCCAAGCTCAAGCAGATCGTGTGCGTGAAGGGCTGAACCGGTTCTTCATCGGTTCATCGTCGGCTCATCGCCGATTCTTCGCGCGCGGTGGACGGAGGGACCCGGGACGCGGGTGGTGTGTCCCGGGCCCCTTCCTGTCGGGCCTCGTCGGGCCTCGTCGGGCCTCGTCGGGCCTCGTCGGGCCTCGTCCGGCCCGTTCCGGCCCGTTCCGGTCAGGCGGTGCGGTGGACCTTGGAGTTGGAGGCCTGGGCGCGGGGGCGGACGACCAGGAGGTCGATGTTGACGTGGCTGGGCCGGGTGACGGCCCAGGAGATGGTGTCGGCCACGTCGTCGGCGGTGAGGGGGGCGTCGACACCCGCGTACACCTTGGCGGCCTTCTCGGCGTCGCCGCGGAAGCGGGTGGTGGCGAACTCCTCGGTCTTGACCATGCCCGGAGCCACCTCGATGACGCGGACCGGGGTGCCGACGATCTCCAGGCGGAGGGTCTCGGCAAGGACGTGCTCGCCGTGCTTGGCGGCCACGTAACCGCCGCCGCCCTCGTACGTGGAGAGGCCCGCGGTGGAGGAGAGGATGACCACCGTGCCGTCGCCGCTCGCGGTGAGGGCGGGGAGCAGGGCCTGGGTGACATTGAGCGTGCCGATGACGTTGGTCTCGTACATCTGGCGCCAGTCGGCGGGGTCGCCGCTGGCTACGGGGTCGGCCCCGAGTGCCCCTCCCGCGTTGTTCACGAGGACGGCGAGGGTACGGAACGCCGTGGCGAACTCGTTCACCGCATCGCGGTCGGTGACGTCCAGCTCGTAGGCCGTGGCCTGGTGGCCCGCCTCGTTGATCTCGGCGGCGAGCGCCTCGATGCGGTCCTTGCGGCGGGCGGTCACCACGACGCGGTAGCCGGCGGCGGCGAGCTGTCGGGCGGTCGCGGCACCGATGCCGCTGCTCGCTCCGGTGATGACGGCGATCGGGGTGGCGGCCATGGCGGACTCCTCGGACAGCTGGTCGGTACGGGGGTCAGGATAGGCAGGTGCCGGGTTCAGTGGCTGCGGGGGGCGTACATGATCACTGCCATGCCGGCCAGGCAGATCAGCGCGCCGATCACGTCCCAGCGGTCGGGGCGGTAGCCGTCGGCGACCATGCCCCAGGCGATCGAGCCGGCGACGAAGACCCCGCCGTACGCGGCGAGGATGCGGCCGAACTCGCCGTCCGGCTGAAGCGTGGCGACGAAGCCGTAGACGCCCAGCGCGATGACGCCCGCCCCGATCCAGATCCAGCCCCGGTGCTCGCGCACGCCCTGCCAGACCAGCCAGGCACCCCCGATCTCGAAGAGCGCGGCGACGACGAAGAGAGCGACGGATCGGGCGATCGACATGAGGTCAGCGTGTCATGTGAGGAGAAAGGCGCGCCGAACCGGTCGGTAAATACGGATGATTCGGGGCGATCTGTATCTTCGGGGCATGGTAGTGACACAGAGAGCTGCGCGAGCCGTCTCCGCGACGGCGCTGTTGGCCGGGAGTGTGGTGCTGGGGACGGGGGCCGCGGCTGCCGTGCCTTCCGCGGCCATGACGCCCTCCGCGCTTCCCGGGGCTTCCGCCCGTCCCGATGCCTCCGCTCTTTCCGATGCCTCCGCTCTCCGCGGGGCCTCCGCTCTTCCCGATGCCTCCGCTCTTCCCGAGCCTTTCGCGGGCATTGCGCCCGAGGCCGATGTGTCGCACCACGGGCATGTCCTGCTGTGGGGCGCGGGGCTCAAGGTCCGGATGCGGACCGAGAACCACGGCCCGTCGAGTCTGACCGGAGTGACCGTGCGCGTGCGGATCTCGGTGGCGCTCGCCGGACGGCAGGAACTTCCGCAGAGCTGTCTGCGGGCCGACCGGCGGACCGTGCTGTGCCGGACCGGCAGCCTGCGCGCCGACGGGGTGCAGGAGCGGCGGCTCGCCCTCGAACTGCGGCTCGCCGGGCGGCCGGACGAAGTCGTCGTGCGGGTCGACACCCTGTGGAACGGCGGAGCGACCGACCGGAACCCCAGAAACAACGACCACAAGGTGCTGGCCCCGGCCACCGGCGACGAGTACGTGTTCTGAACCCCGGCGGGCGGCGCGGAGGGCGACGGGGAGAGTCGTTCGGGCCCGGTGTTCATCGGTCGAGTGCGGCCCGCAGGGCCGCCGGGTCGGGGTGGTCGCTCGCCCAGGCGATGTAGCCGTCGGGGCGGACGAGCAGGGTGGTGGTGCGGTCGCCCTGCCAGTGGGCGTGCACCAGTGGGGCCGGTGATGCCGGTGATGCCGGTGATGCCGGAGCGGCGGTGCCGTCGGGGGTGACCAGGACGAACGTGCCGTCGCGCAGCAGTTGGTGCAGGCGACCCTCCCGGAGGCTCAGGTCGGGGGCGCGCTTCGCGGTCAGGGGATGCGCACCGCGCGGGGCCCGGTAGGCGATCGAGATGCCGGAGACCATGCCGATGGCCTTGTCCGAGGCCGGGCGGACGGTGGCCAGCGTCTTGGAGGTGACGGTCCTGACCGTCCGCTGGAGCGGGGTGCGGGCCATGGCGAGGCGGACGAGCGCGCCGCTGGTACGGAGCACGTTCGCGCCGACCGGGTGCCGTTCGGCGTGGTAGCTGTCGAGGAGCGCTTCGGGGTCGGCCGTGTGTCCCCGCAGTACGGCGGCGAGCTTCCAGGAGAGGTTGGCCGCGTCCTGGAGGCCGGTGTTCATGCCCTGGCCGCCCGCGGGGGAGTGGACATGGGCGGCGTCCCCGGCGAGGAAGACCCGGCCGGTCCGGTAGGACGGGACCTGGCGTTCGTCGCTGTGGAAGCGGGAGATCCAGCGGGCTTCGTGCATGCCGAAGTCGGTGCCGAGGGCGGTGCGGCAGATCTCGCGCAGCTCGTCGAGGTCGACGGGGTCGCTGTCGGCTGCCTGGTGTGCGCGGTGCCACCCCATCACGCGGTACCAGCCGTCGCCGAAGGGCGCGATGAAGGCGAAGGCGTCTCCCTCGCCGCTGACCGTCAGGATGTCGGAGGGCTCGTCGGTGAGCCGGACATCGGCGAGGACCATCGACCGGATCACCGATCTGCCGGGGAAGGGGAGCCCGAGCGCATGGCGCACGGGGCTGCGCATTCCGTCGGTGCCGACGAGATAGCGGGCTGTGAGGGTCGTCCGGCTGCCGTCCGCCTCGCGCAGTTCGGCGGTGACGGATTCCGCCGCGGCGTTCTGGTGGAGCGAGGTCAGCTCCGTCTCGTACCGGAGGCGGACGCCGGCGGTGCGGGCCCGGCGCTCCAGCAGGTGCTCCACCTCGTACTGCGGGGTGATCAGCACGAACGGGAAGCGGGTGCGCAGCCGGGAGAGGTCGAGCGAGAGCTTCCCGAAGAAGCGCAGGGAAGTGAGGGGGGTGCCCTTCCGGATCAGCTCGTCGGCCAGGCCGCGGCTGTCGAGCAGTTCGAGCGTGCGGGCATGCACGGCGAAGGCGCGCGTCATGTTGTTCGTCCGGTGCGGGCGGCGCTCGACGAGTGTGACGGAGATGCCCTGGGCGGCCAGGTCCCCTGCCAGCAGCAGGCCGGTGGGGCCGGCGCCCACGATGAGTACGTCGACGGTTTCGGGTGCGGTGCTCGGGGTGGTGGTCATGACTGCCTCCTGGGCCCGTACAGCAGCTGTCGCCGCTATGCCAACGAGTGTTGGTCAACGCTTGTTGGCAACGGTAGCTCCGACGGAACTGGCATGTCAACGCTTGTTGGCCTACATTTGTTGGCATGACAGAGCCCGCCACCGCACCCCGTCGCTCGGATGCCACCAAGGCCGCGATCCTCGATGCCGCACGCGAGCGGTTCGCCGCCGACGGGTACGAGCGCGCCACCATCCGGGCCATCGCCCGCGACGCGAACATCGACCCGTCGATGGTCATGCGCTACTACGGCAACAAGGAGGGTCTGTTCGTCGCCGCCTCCTCGATCGACCTGCGGATCCCCGAGCTGGGTGCGTTGCCGGGCAAGCACGTGGGTGCGGTGCTGGTCGGGCATTTCCTGGACCGCTGGGAGGGTGACGACGTGCTCACGGGCATGCTCAGGGTCAGCGTCACCAACGAGGCGGGCGCCGAGCGGATGAGGGCGATCTTCGCCGGGCAGATCGGCGCGGTCACGGCCGGGGTCTGCCCCGTCCCCGCCGAGGCGGCCCGCCGTGCGGTGCTCGTCGCCTCGCAGATACTCGGGATGGCGCTCGCGCGTTATGTGCTGCGGTTCGGGCCCGCCGTCGAGATGTCGCGCGACGAGGTGATCGCCTGGCTCGCGCCCACCGTCCAGCGCTATCTGACCGCCGAGACGCCGTAGCCGGGCCGGGGCGGCCTGCCCCGACCCGGCCGGGACCGCCCCTGGCAGGTCCTGGCCTGACCCGACCTGGCCGGGACCACTCCTGACCTGGCCCGACCTGGCCGGGCCGAGGCGGTTTGGCTGCTTCGTACACTCTCCGTATGTCGCAGAAGTCCCAGCCCGGCCGCGGTGCGCTGATGGCCGAGCTGACCGTCGAGTCACGCCGCTACATGGCCGCCTTCGCGCTCTTCAACCAGGCCGTCGCCGACCATCTGCGGCTCCACCCGACCGATCTCCAGTGCCTCAACCTGCTCAGCCTGGAGGCGGCGCCGGTCACCACGGGCCGCATCGCGGAGCTGACCGGGTTGACCACGGGGTCGGCGACCCGGCTGGTCGACCGGCTGGAGCGGGGCGGGTACGTGACGCGCGAGCGGGACACCGTCGACCGGCGACGGGTGCTCGTCACGACCGTGCCGGAACGGATGGTGGAGATCGGTGCGGTCTGGGAGCGGCTGAACGGGGCGTGGGCGGCGATGTTCGAGGCGTACGACGACGATGAAGTGGCCCTGCTCATCGCCCATATGCGGCGGACGGTCGAGCTGAGCGCGCTGCAGGTCGAGTCGCTGCGGGAGGCCGCCGGCGGTGCGTGACGGCCGACGGCCGGCCGGGCGGCGGGGCTACGCGCCGTCTGCCGATGTGGGCGCGAATTCCCGGATGGCCTTCGTGACGATCGCCTCCAGATGGGAGTGGTGGGCGCCCCGCCAGTAGACGCGGTCGCACTCCGTGCACTGCGCGAAGACGTCGTACGAGCTCCGGGTGCCGTGCTCCAGCTGATCGCTGACCATGTCCTTGTCGGCCGCCTTCAGTGGGCCGTTGCAGGCGGTGCACCTGGTCCACGGGGCGAGCTGCGGGGCGAACCGCTCCAGCACATCGCGGAGTTGGTTCTCCGGGCGGTCGCTGTAGACGTACGCCCCGGCCCAGATCTCGCGCCGGTGCAGCAGCCCGCGGTCCCGTGAGAGCAGTACGCGCCGCTCCTGTGCCGACCGGGCGGCCAGCGCGGGATCGCCGATGTCCTCGCTCTCGTACGCCGCGTCGACACCCAGCAGTCGCAGCCGTCGGGCCAGGGTGCCGAGGTGGACGTCGAGCAGGAACCGCAGGGGCGCGCCCGGGATCTGCTGGGGGCGTGCCACGGCGCGGACCTCGACCAGTTCGCCGTCCCCCGGGATGTGTGAGACCGGCACGGGCCGGCCGTCGACCAGGATCTCTCCGGCCTCGGTGAGCGGGATGCCGAGCGACTCCACGACATGGCCGAGGGTGGACGAGCCGTCCGTTGTCACGGCCGTGCGTCCCCGGCGGCGTTCGTGTGCGACGAAGAGCCGCAGCTCGGGGGCGACTTCGAGGTGGATCTCCGGTCCGTTCACCCTGCCAGGATGTCATCGGCCGGGGTGTGCCAGCCAGGGGGTTTCGCCGCTCAGGTGGTTTCGCCGCGCGGGGAGTCTCGCTGCTCAGGGGCGGAAAGCCGCGGCGTTCTCCTCGGCCCAGGCGGCGAAGGTGCGGGCCGGGTGACCGGTCAGCTTCTCGATGTCGCCCGTCACCTCGTCCGGGACGCCGTCCAGAGCGGCCATGTACGCGAGCAGCCCGTCGGCGACCGGACCGGGCATGAAGGCGGACATGGATTCCTTCCAGGCGGCTCCGGTCACGGTGTTGACGGCGACGGGGTGCCCGGACGCCGCCGCCAGCGCGCCGACCTGCTCGGCTGCGGTGAGCGATTCGGGGCCGGTCAGGTGGTACGCCGCGCCTTGCAGCCGGGGCTCGGTGAGCACGGCCAGGGCGGCCTCGGCGATGTCCGTCGGATCGATCAGGCTGGAGTGGCTGTCGGGGTAGGGGAGGTCGACGGAGCCGTTGGCCCGTACCGGCTGCGCCCACTGGTACGCGTTGCTCGCGAAGGCCCCCGGACGGAGCAGCGTCGTGGTGAGGGGCGAGGCGATCAGGGCCTGCTCCACCGCGTGGTGGGAGGCGGCGATCGGGTTGTCCTGGGCGTCCGGGGCCAGGACCGAACTGGAGGAGAGCAGCACGATGTGGCCCACCCCGGCGGTCTCGGCGGCGGCGAGGAAGGCGTCGATGCCGGACGGGTCGGCGTAGAGGAAGACGGCGTCGATGCCGTCGAGAGCGGCCCCGAAGGTGGCCGGATCGCCGAGATCGCAGGCCACGACGGGCACCCCGGCGGGCAGCGCTTCGGCCGTGGCGGCAAGGCTTTCGGGCGTGCGCGAGGCCGCGCGGACGGCGTGACCGTCGCGGTGCAGCAGTGAGACGAGCGTGGAGCCGATACGGCCCCGGCATCCGGTGACGAGAGTGTGCATGGCGCAGGAATCCCCTCTGCGGGCGTGCGGCGAACATGACTGCGGTACGCATATGACGGCGGTACGAAAAAGCTGCGACGCAAATAAGCTGCGTGACGCAGATAAATATCCAGCAACGGCACCGGGCCGTCAAACGTTTTCGCACGGCTACGAGGCGAAGTGTCCGAGGTCGAGCCGCCAGTCGTTCGTCAGCAGCGCATGGCCGGGCGGGTACTCGAAGTCGCACTCGCCGATCAGGGCGAAGCCCGCCTTGCGGCACACCGCGTTCGACGCGCCGTTCTCCACGGACGGGTAGGCGTGCAGGAAGCGGTGCTTGCGCTCGGCGCGGGCCTGCTCGGCGACTGCCCTCGTCGCGGCTGTCGCGATGCCCAGGCCCTGGTACCCGGGGAGGACGGCCCACCCCGTCTCGTACACCTCCTGGCCCTGCCAGGTCCGCTCCCAGAAGCCGATCGTGCCCACCGCCTCGGCCCCGTCCGTCAGCGCGATGCGGAACATCCTGCCCCGGCCCGTGCGGTCCGCGCTCAGCTCCATGTAACGCCCGTGGCGCGCTATGAGCTGCTCCTCCGTCTCGGGGCCGCCCAAGTGGTCAATCAGCTCAGGTGCGTTGGCGCGGCGGAGCAGCTCCAGGTCTGCGTCCGACCAGGCATCGATCCGTACGGAAGATGAAGCGGCGCGTTCCATACCGGAACTGTAGGACGCGGCACTGACAGCAGCAGGAGCGTCAACGGGCGGTCAGCGCGGGGCGAACGCCGTCGGGGGCACGCCGACCGTGGCGGTGAAGTCCCTGATCAGGTGGGCCTGGTCGCTGTAGCCGAGCTCCGCCGCGAGCGCCGCCCAGTCCACCTGCGGGTCCGACTCCGCCCGCTCCAGGGCCTCGTGGATGCGGTAGCGGAGGATGACCCACTTGGGGCCGACGCCGACGTACGAGGCGAAGAGCCGCTGGAGCGAGCGCGGCGACAGCCCTTCGGCGCGGGCGAGTCCGTCGACCCGGCGCACCGTGCGGTCCGTGCGCACCAGGTCGGCCAGCGCCATCGCGCGTTCGGCCTGCGGGTCCGCCGCCGGGCCGAGCGCCAGCAGGTACCGGTCGAGCGCCGCCACCCGTGCGTCCTCGTCGGCCGGGCCGAGGACGTCCGACGGCGGGGCGGGCGGGGTGAACACCTCGTCGGCGGGAAGCCGCCGCCCCGTCCACTCCGAGACCGGCCGGTCCGGTGCGAACGGCCGGAATCCTCCGGGCCGGAACTGCACCCCGCAGACCCGGCCCCGGCCCTCCAGCTTCTGCGTGAAGAGCTCCAGCCCGATGCCCGAGACCTCCACGAAATCGTCCGCGCCCTCGAACCGCTGGAAGACCAGGTTCACGGACGGGTGCGGCACCACATGGGAGGCGTACGGCTGCGACAGGTCCCAGTCGATGAGCCAGTAGTGCTCCACGTACGGCCGCAGCCCGGCGGCGGGCTCGCGGCGGCGGAAACGTACCTGGGCGAAGAGTTCGGGGGCGTCGACGATGCCCCGGGTGTCGCGTCGAGGACCGGCCATGGCGGCGATCCTACGATCCGTGGACGGCCGGGGCGCGGAGGTGTCGCGTTTCTTCAAGCGCCCGGCCGCCCGGGCGTGCATCGTCGGAGGATGACGAAGATCAGTGAGTTGCTGGCCATGGCCGTCGGACCGGCCGTGGCGGTGCTGGACGGGATCGACGACGACGGCCTCGACGCCCCCACTCCGTGCGCGGAGTACGACGTACGGGCCCTGATCAGCCATCTCTTCCAAGTGGTCGTCAACTTCCAGGCCCTGGCGGCCAGGCAGGAGGTCGACTTCGGTACGACGCCGGACATCGTCACCGGGGACTGGCGGGCCCGGTTCGGCGAGGAGGCGGCCGGGCTGGTGGCGGCCTGGGCCGTGCCCGGCGCGGACGAGGGGACCACGGGGGCCATGGGGCTTCCGGCCAGGACCGTCGGGAACATGGTGCTGGGCGATCTGACCGTCCACGCCTGGGACCTGGCGCGGGCCACCGGCCAGGAGTTCGCCCCGGACCGGTCCGTACTCGACGAGATCGGTCCCGCGCTGGCCGCGATGGCTCCGATGGCCCGGGAGGCGAAGGTCTTCGGCGAGCCCTACCCCGTGCCGGACGGGGCTAGCCCCTTCGACGAGGTGCTGGCGCTGACCGGCCGGGATCCCGGCTGGCGGCCGCCCGGCGCCTGACGCCGGCGGCCGGAGGGCGAGGGTCCGGGGCCTCGCCCTCCGGTGCCTCCGGCGTGTCGTAGAGGCCGTCCAGGCCGGCGAACGCGGTGTCGACGACGGCCTCGGCATCCACCAGCATCGCGCTCTCGGCCTGCCGGGCCGCCCGGTGGCCCGGCCTGCCGGTACACGGGGGCGCCGGGCGCCGTCGCCGCCACCAGCTCTCGCACGCCGCGTAGATGCCGCAGGCGAAGACCAGCACCAGGATGGACAGGGCCAGCAGGGCGTCGCCCACGGCAGACCTCCTCGCACGCACGGGACCAAGGCAGGTCTCCTCTGCATCGGCAGGTTCGCCGGGCCGGCTGAAGATCTGTCTTCGGCCAATGAGTGGGAGGAGTGGCCGGATGCGGGCGGGGACGGGTATGCGGATGTGGGGTGCGAGGGCGGTCTACCGGCTCCACACGTGCAGTGCGTCGCCCGCCTCCGAAACCGTGTACCAGGTGCCGTCGCCGAGCGCCGTGGGCACGCCCGATATCGGGAACGGGTACGCGACCTGCGCCGTCAACCGCATCCCCGCCCCGGCCGTGCTCACCAGCCAGTGGCGCTGCTCGCCGTACTCCCCGTCCCGCTCCGACGTACCGGCGATGACGGTCTCCTCGTCGAGGAAGCCGCACTCGTAGTCCCAGATCGTCTCGTCGGCGTCCCCGTCGTCGGGATCGGCTTCGGGATGGCGCGGGACGACGTGCTCGGTGTCGAGTTCGGAGAGTACGGAACCGTCGTCGATCCGGTGCACGCCGAGCGTCTCCTCGTAGTGAGTCACCGTCAGGAAGCGGTCTCCCGAAGGGCTCACCCCCGTCAGGATCCGTTCGTCGTCGCAGAACTGCTCGACGGAGAGCTTCGCGCCGTCCCACCGGCCCCACCGCAGCGGCACCCCGTCCTGGCCCTCGCCGACACACAGCCCCATCCGGGCGGGGTCGGGATGCGGGACATGGTCGGAGCCGGCCGCCACCGTCCCGGTCTCCGCCCGGCCGAGCACCCGTCCGTCGGCGGCGTCGATGACCAGCCACTCGTCCAGCGCCTCCGGATCGGGGCCGGATGCGGCGACGGGGCCGCGGATATGGGCCCAGACGAGCGTCCCGTCCGCGGAGAACACGGCCGAGCCGCTGTCCGCGTACAGATGCCGGCGGTCGGCCGCGTACTCCTCGTACGTGGTGTGCAGGGTGCGGCAGCTGCCCTCCCAGCAGCCGTGCGCCACCTCCCAGCGCACCGCCCCCGACGGATCCACCGCGCGCACCGCGTGCACCCCGGCGAAGACCGCGAGGCCGCCGCCCGGCGCCACCGTGCAGGTCCCGAAGCCGCGGGGCCAGGGGGCGGGGAAACGGACCGGCGCCGCGTCCGGATCGCCGGGGTCGACGGCGATCAGCTCGGTGTCGCCGCGCTGGACGAGCAGGCGCCGGAGTCCTGCTGACGGCCCGTCGTCGGAACCGGGCCGTGCGTCCGGCCAGTGCAGGAGGTGCGGGGCGTCCGCCGTTTTCCGTACGTGGTCCAGCGGTGCGGCGAGCGTGGTGACAAGGCGTGCGGCTGCGGCGTCGGCCATGGGACGGGCCCTCCCCCTCGTGCGTGAGTGCATCGGTATGCGGTACGGGGAGAACCGTAAGGCCGGTCGGTGGGTGCCGGGGCGGCGGCCTCAGCCCTGGTACGTGTCCGGGACGATGGCGACCGGGCAGGGTGAGTAGTGCAGCACCGCGTGGTTGACCGGGCCCAGTTGGAGTCCGTGCCATCCGCTGCCGCGCCGGGCGCCGACGACCAGGAGTTCCGCGTTGTCGGCGGCTTCGATCAGTACCTGGTGGGCCGGGCCCTGTGCGACGGAGCGGTGGACGACGACGGTTTCGGAGCCGTCCTGGCCGGGAGCTCCCTGTGGCTCCTGCGCACCTTGTGTCCCTCGTGGCTCCTGCGCCTGCTGTCGTTTCTTCCGGTTCTCCAGGGTTTCCAGGCCCTTCAGGACCTCGTCCAGGTGTTCCTCGGCCTGTCGGCGCTGGGTGGAAGCGGGGGCGCCCGGGAGGGGCGGATGGGTCAGGAGCGCGTGCGCGGGGCGGCGCCAGGCGCGTACGGCGGTGAGCTCGCCGTGTCGCGACGCGGCCTGGGCCAGGGCGAAGACGGCGGCGGCCGAGGGACCGGCGTCATCGCTGATCCCGACGACGATGCGGCCGGGTTTCGGCGGTGCGCCCGGCTGCCTCGCCGGGATCACCACGACCGGGCAGTGCGACCGGCCGGCCAGCGCCAGCCCCACGGACCCCAGGAGCATTCCGGCGATCCGGCCCCGGCCCCGCGAGCCCAGTACGACGAGTGACGCCTCGTGGCTCTCCTGGACGAGGGCGGCCACCGGGTCCTCGGGCTGCACGTCGGCCACCACGCTCACCTCGGGTCTGAGGTCGCGCACCCGGTCCCGGGCCGAGGCGACCAGATGCTCGGCGAGGAGCTGTTCGCCGGGCACCCCGGCGTCCACGGTGGGCCGCAGGCCCTCGTAGTGCTCCCACAGCGACGCGTGCACGACGCGCAGCGGGAGCCGGGAGCGTGACGCCTCGGCCGCGGCCCAGTCCAGGGCGCGCAGACTGCCCTCCGATCCGTCCACCCCGACGACCACCGGGAGCCCCATCGCGCCCACCGCCTTTCTCTACGGTTCGATCGTCAGCACCCGGTCCAGGCGGCGGCGCGGCGTTCGCGGACCGGTGGGCCCGTATCCCATGCGGATGATCATCTGGGGGTTCCCCGTGCCGTGGACGGGGTCGCGCAGGACCCAGCGCAGGTCAGGCCATTCGACGGGCTGGGTCGCGAACGAGGTGGACACCGAGTCCAGCGTGGCGGTGAGCAGGACGCGTTCCAGCGCCTGGCCCGCGCGGAGCCAGTCCGCCGGGCGGTCGTCCGTGGTGGACAGCAGGGCCAGTTGCGGCCGTCGCTCGAAAAGGACGCGGGCCCGGCCCGCCGGGGCGCCGGTGCCGGTGAAGTCGCGGTTGGTCGCCCGCTCGGAGGCGTCGCGCGGGCCGAAGGCGTAGTCGGGGATCCCGTCGACCGGCGCGTCGGTCTTCGTGAACCGGGTCCAGTGCTCCTGCTCGGCCTCCCGCGCCGGGTCGCCGCGGTCGTACCCCTCGGCGTCCCGGATCAGGTCGAGCACGGTCTCCAGATGCGGCGGGACCAGGAACGCGAGGTCCGCACCCTCGGTACGGGCCGCGCTCACGAGGCGGGCGCGGACCTCGTCGGGGATCGGCTGCTCGTCGAACGGGTAGCGGCTGGTGTGCCGGTCCGCGATCGCGGGGTGGAGGGCGCGGAGCGCCTCGTCGGCCCGGTCGCGCGGGGCGTCGGGGCCGGCGTCCAGGCGTACGGCGGCCAGGAACGCCGGATCGGACGGGGCGGGCAGCAGGGTGGTGGCCGCGGCCAAGCCGTGGTGGGCGGCGGACACCCGCAGGTTCAGCAGGGCCGCGCCGCAGCCCACGTGCAGGGCGCGGGTGGTGGGGTCGGCCGCCGGCATCGCGCGCTCGAAGTCGGCCCGGAGGGCGAGGGTGCGGTCGCCGCGTGTGTAGCGGAAGAGCCAGGGCTGGGCGTTGTGCATGGACGGTGCGGCGGTGGCGTCGGCCACGAGGTCGGCCACCACCGTGTCGGTGAGCGTCTGGGCGGACATCTGACCCCCGCGGTTCGGGAACTGTCGATGTCTCTCCAGCATGTATCAAGTGCCGCCGCGACGGTACGGGAGAAGGTCCGGGTTTCCGGGATCCCGTCGGGTGGGGGATCGTGGAAGGGAGGCAGGGGAGGGTGGCGGCGGAACTTCGCGCACCGGAGGTGGATCATGACCGTCCCCGTGACCGTAGGCCTGAACGGGACGCCCGCGAGCATGGCCGCGGCGGACTGGGGCGCCCGTGAGGCGGTACTGAGAGGTCTGCCGTTGCGGCTGGTGAGCGCGTGGGAGTGGCAGCCGTTCTCGTACGCGCCCCTGGCCGGCAGCGAAATGCCCGAGCAGTGGTCCATACGGGTGCCGGAGGAGACCGCCGCGGAGCTGCGGCGCCGCTACCCGGGCCTGGACGTCACCGCCGACCGGCTCACCGGTCCGCCGCCCGAGGTGCTGTGCGAGGCCGCGAAGGAGAGCGAACTGCTGGCCCTCGGGAGCACCGGGCTCGGCCCGCTCGCCGGATTCCTGCTGGGGTCCGTGGCGATGGCGACCGTCGCGCACACCGAGCGGCCGGTCGTCCTCGTACGTGCCTATGAGGGCGAGGGCGAGGGCGGGGAAGCGGGCGGTGCTGACGGTGACGGTGGGGCGTCGGAGGCGGATGACGGTGCCGTGGTGCTCGGCATCGACCTGAGCAGCCCCGGCGACGAGACGATCCGGTTCGGCTTCGCGGCCGCCGCCGTCCGGTCGGCGCCGTTGCGGGTGATCAATGGCTGGAATCCGCCGCCCTACTTCGGGCACGGCATCGGTGACGACGAGGGCCGGCGGGCCGAGGCGATCGACCGGGTCGCCGAATCGATGCGGGCCGCGCTGGCGCCGTGGCGCGAGCGGTACCCGGCCGTCGAGGTGGCCGAGGAGCCCGGGATCGGGCGGCCGGCCCGGCTGCTGTCGGAGGCCGGGGCAGGGGCCGGGCTCGTGGTCGTCGGCCGCCGGGCGACCCCGCGCAGGCCCGGACAGCCGCGCATCGGGCACGTCGCCCACGCGGTCCTGCACCACTGCCCGGCGCCGGTGGCCGTCGTACCGCAGGCGCCACCGCCGGCGGCGGCCTGAGCGGCCGTAGGGGACTACGCGCCCCCGACCGGCCATGGGGGACTACGCGTCCCGACCGGTCTCAGACGGTTGCCCCGAGGCGGTTGACCAGGTGGTGCCAGGCTTCCTCCAGGTGCTCCGGATCCATGCCGCGCTCGGTGGTGAGGTGGTGGACGAGGGCGGTGTCGACGGAGGCCAGCAGGGTGTGGGCGAGCAGCTCCGGATCGCCGGGCACCTTCGTCTGCCGCAGCAGCATCGCGAGGTGGTTGAGGCGCAGCCGGAGCGCCGGGACGGCGTAGTTGCGCAGCGGGTCGGTCCGGCTGGCCAGGATCAGCGCGTGGTGATCGCGTTCGTGGCGCAGCACGGCGGGCCCGAAGGCGTGCAGCCGTTCCGCCGCGGGGGCGTCCGGGCCCAGCGGCGGCGGGCCGGAGAGGAAGGCGGCCTGGAGCTGCTTCTCCCGGTGGTCCAGGAGCGCGAGCAGGAGTCCGGCCCGGTCGCCGAAGCGCCGGAAGACGGTTCCCTTGCCCACCCCCGCCGCGGCGGCCACCGACTCCATGGTCAGGTCCGCCGCCCCGCATCCGGTCAGCAGCCGGGAAGCGGCGTCGAGCAGGAGCGTGCGGTTGCGTGCCGCGTCGGCCCGCAGCTGTGGGGGCTCGTCGATCGGGGCGAGCGGGAGATTCGTCCGCGCAGCCCCTGGTTCGGGCAGCGGTGCGGGCAGCCTCGGCGTCGGAGGGATATCGGGGCCGGTCATGGTTTCAGCGTAGCGCCCGGAAAGGACAAGTGGACCGCGGTCCGTTTAGGTGGTACAACTTTAAACGGACCACGGTCCGCTTGACCCGATCTGCTCGGCGCCATCGGTGCGTTCGCTCGGTGCGCCCGTTGTACCTGCCTCTCCGCCTCCCCGGGAGTTCCTCATGTCTGTACGCATCCTCGCGCTCGTCGGCAGCCTCCGCGCCGGTTCGCACAACCGCCAGCTCGCCGAAGCCGCCGCCAAGCACGCCCCCTCGGGCGTCGACATCGAGCTGTTCGAGGGCCTGGCCGAGGTGCCCTTCTACAACGAGGACACCGACGTCGAGGGAGGCGTTCCGGCCGCCGCCGCCCGGCTGCGTGAGGTGGCGGGTCAGGCCGACGCGTTCCTGCTCTTCTCGCCCGAGTACAACGGCACCATGCCGGCCGTCCTGAAGAACGCCATCGACTGGCTGTCCCGCCCGTACGGCGCCGGCGCCATCTCCGGCAAGCCGGTCGCCGTGGTCGGCACCGCCTTCGGCCAGTACGGCGGCGTCTGGGCGCAGGACGACGCCCGCAAGTCCGTCGGCATCGCGGGCGCCGTGGTCCTGGAGGACGTCAAGCTGTCCATCCCCGGCTCCGTGACGCGCTTCGCCGACACCCACCCGGCCGACGACGCCGAGGTCGTCACCGCGCTCACCGAGGTGCTCGGCAAGGTGCACTCGGCCGCCTCTGCGGCTGCCTGATCCTCCGCGCCGTGCGCGCGGCCGCGAGGCGGGCGAGGACGCCGCGTCGCAGCCGCGCGCCGCTGTTTTCGCGCAGGTCACGGCAGGGATGGAACGGTCCCCCTGTACGGCGGGGAGCCGGTGCCACACTGGGCACATGGCCCGCGACGCACACCTCGATGAGCTGGGGGAGTTCCTCAAGGCCCGGCGCTCCGAGATCAGCCCGCGGAGCGCGGGACTGCCCGACACCGGCGGGCCCCGGCGGGTGCCGGGTCTGCGGCGGGAGGAAGTGGCGCGGCTCGTCGCGATCAGCACCGACTACTACACCCGCCTCGAACAGGGCCGCATCCAGGCGTCGGCCCCGGTCCTGTCCGCCCTGGCCCGGGTCCTGCGGCTGGACGACGACCAGCGCGACTACCTCTTCGGCCTGGCCGGCCGGACGCCCGCCCGGCCCCGGCGGCGTACCCGGCAGAAGATCCAGCCGCAATTGCAGCGGCTGCTCGACGACCTCGCCGTCACCCCGGCCGTTGTGCTGGGCCGCCGCATGGACATTCTCGCCTGGAACTCCCTCGCCGCCGCCCCGGTCACCGATTTCTCGAAGGTTCCGGAGGAACACCGCAATTGCATCCGGCTGGTCTTCACCGACCCGGCCATGCGGACGCTGTACGCCGACTGGGAGACCGTCGCCCGCACCGCCCAATTGCGCATGGAAGCAGCCAAGTACCCCGACGACCCCCGGCTGACCGCCCTCGTCGGCGAACTCTCCGTACAGGACCCGAAGTTCCGCCAGTGGTGGGCCGCGCACCACGTCACCGGTCGCAGCGTCGGCACCAAGGAGCTCCACCACCCCGTCGCCGGAACCCTCAGCCTGGACTGGGACACGCTCACCGCGAGCACCGACCCCGACCAGCAGCTGATCGTCTGGACCGCCGAGCCCGGCACCCCCTCCCACGAAGGGCTGCGCTTCCTCGCCTCCTGGTCCGCCGGCTCCCGGCAGCCTGCCCCCGGCACCACCGGCTGACCCGCCGCCGCTCCGTCGCCGGACGGCGGCCCCGCGGTACGGAACGGGCCCGGGATCAGGGCCACACCAGGCAGTACGCCTGATGTCCCGCGTCGTGCAGGCGGTGCGAGAAGTCCTGCCACTCGTGCAGGAGCTGGTAGACGTTGAACGCGTCGCGCGGGCCGCCGCGGTCCGGGACCGTGGACCAGATGAACGCCGCGGCGCCCACCGACTCCTCGCCGACGCCGCGCAGCGGGTCGACGACCGTCATCGGAAGCTTGACCACCGCGTAGTCGGGGTGCAGCACCACCAGTTCGAGCGGCGGGACCTTGTGCAGCGGTATGCCCTGTATTCCGGTGAGGACCATCGCCGCCACCGTCTCGGGCTTGATCTTGGTGAACATGCCGCCCATGCCCAGCTCGTCACCGCCGAGCTCCTCGGGGCGCATCGAAATGGGCACGCGTGCCGCGGTGGCCCCGTCGGGGGCACCGAAGTACTTGTAGGTCACCCCCACCCGGCCACCACTCCTGCTTCCGGCTCCGCCACCCTGCGCCCCACCGGCCCGTATGCCCTGCTCGCGCTCCGCCTCACGCCGGTGCCGACCCCGCCGGGCAGGCTCGGGCCCCAGGTCGTCGGTCCCTTCGCCCACTCCGCCACCGCGATGCATATCTCATCCACCCGACTACTACTTAGGAGACACAGCCCCCGCCGCGCAACCCGATCATCGTGTCAGTGACCTCCCCCACGGGCGTGCGGTGAAACACCAGTCCGCAAGACCGTCCGTGGCTCTGACACCATGGCTTGTGTGAGCTTTCCCTATGACGCCCCAGTTTCGCAGACGCTTTTCGACCGCGCGTCCCTCGTGACGCCCGGCGGCGTGAACTCTCCCGTACGTGCCTTCCGGGCCGTGGGCGGTACGCCCCGCTTCATGGTGTCCGGCACCGGTCCGTACCTCACCGACGCCGACGGCCGTGAGTACGTCGACCTCGTGTGTTCGTGGGGGCCGATGATCCTCGGCCACTCCCACCCGGAGGTCATCGCCGCAGTCCAGGAGGCCGTCGCCCGCGGCACCTCGTTCGGTACGCCCGGTGAGGGCGAGGTCGCGCTCGCCGAGGAGATCGTGGCCCGGATCGAGCCCGTGGAGCAGGTGCGGCTGGTGTCGTCCGGCACCGAGGCGACCATGTCCGCGATCCGCCTGGCCCGCGGATTCACCGGCCGGGCCAAGGTGGTGAAGTTCGCCGGCTGCTACCACGGCCACGTCGACGCGCTGCTCGCCGCCGCCGGTTCCGGGGTCGCGACCTTCGGCCTCCCGGACACCCCGGGGGTCACCGGTGCGCAGGCCGGCGACACGATCGTGCTGCCGTACAACGACCTGGCCGCCGTCCGCGAGGCGTTCGCCGCGCACCCCGGCGAGATCGCCTGTGTGATCACCGAGGCGTCGCCGGGCAACATGGGCGTCGTGCCGCCGCTGGACGGTTTCAACGCCGGGCTCAAGGAGCTCTGCGCGGCCAACGGCGCGCTCTACATCTCCGACGAGGTCATGACCGGATTCCGTACGTCGAAGGCCGGCTGGTTCGGCGTCGACGGGGTGCGGCCCGACCTGATGACCTTCGGCAAGGTCATGGGCGGCGGCTTCCCGGCCGCGGCGTTCGGCGGGCGCGCGGACGTGATGGCGCACCTCGCCCCGGCCGGCCCCGTCTACCAGGCGGGCACCCTGTCCGGGAACCCCGTCGCGACCGCCGCCGGTCTCGCCCAGCTGCGACTGCTCGACGACGCGGCGTACGCCAAGGTCGACGCGGTCTCCGCGGAGATCCGGGGCCTGGTCAGCGAGGCGCTGGCCAAGGAGGGCGTGGCGCACACCGTGCAGGCGGCGAGCAACATGTTCTCCGTCTTCTTCACCGACCGGCCGGTGCGGAACTACGAGGACGCGAAGCAGCAGGAAGCTTTCCGCTTCACCGCCTTCTTCCACTCGCTGCTGTCGCAGGGCGTCTACCTCCCGCCGTCGGCCTTCGAGTCCTGGTTCGTCTCCACCGCCCACGACGCGCAGGCCGTCGAGCGCATCGCCGCCGCCCTGCCCGCCGCCGCCCGCGCCGCCTCGGAGGCCACCGCATGAGCGAGAACGGAAACCGAAAGGACGACGGAAGCCGCAAGGACGTCACCGTCGTCCATCTGATGCGGCACGGCGAGGTGCACAACCCCGACGGCGTGCTCTACGGGCGCCGCCCCGGCTACCACCTCTCCGAGCTCGGCCGGCAGATGGCCGACCGGGTCGCCGAGCACCTGGCCGGCCGCGACATCACCCATGTCGTCGCCTCGCCGCTGGAGCGCGCCCAGGAGACGGCCACACCGATCGCCAAGACGCACGGCCTGGACCTGGCCACCGACGCCCGGCTCATCGAGGCGGCCAACGTCTTCGAGGGCAAGACCTTCGGCGTCGGCGACGGCGCGCTGCGCAAGCCGGACAACTGGAAGCACCTGACGAACCCGTTCCGCCCGTCGTGGGGCGAGCCGTACATCGAGCAGGTCGTACGGATGATGGGCGCGCTGGACACGGCGCGCGACGCGGCCCGCGGCCACGAGGCGGTGTGCGTCAGCCACCAGCTGCCGATCTGGATCGTGCGCAGCTTCGTCGAGCGGCGGCGGCTCTGGCACGACCCGCGCAAGCGGCAGTGCACCCTCGCCTCGCTGACCAGCTTCACGTACCAGGGCGACAAGATCGTGTCGGTCGGGTACTCGGAGCCGGCCCGGGACCTGGTGCCGGCGCACCTGCGGGCCGGGGCGAAGCCGGTGAAGGGGAAGTCGAAGGCGTTCGGCGCGTAGCCGGCCGGAGGCCGGTGGGGTGGGGCACGGTGCCATGAAGCGCCCCCCCGCGTGGCCCGGTCACTGATGTGTCCTCGATCGCCGGACTGGCCCGATCCGCGGCCCGTCCGGCGATCGGCTTTTCCCGGCGGCGGTCGAGCGCTGCTCCCGCCCCGCTCCACCTGCTAGGTCATGTGTTCGGTCATGGTCCGGGTCTGGTCTCGCAAAGAATCATGTGCTAATTCGCGGAACCCCCGTGTTGATTCCGCCATCTAAGCCTTCGCCAGTTTGTATGGACTTGAGGCAAAACGACCGCAGATGGGGTAATCATGCGCGACATCAGCCGAAGGGGTCTGCTCGGAGCCGGGCTGGGGGCCGCTGCCGCGATCGGGGTGGCGGGCTGCGGCGCCTTCGGCTCCTCCGACTCGGGCCGGTCGGGGACCACGGGGGAGAAGGGGGCCGACGAGGCCACCCGGGGGACCGGGCCCGCGAAGAAGGACGTCAGGAAGATCGGGGACGGTTCCACCGCGGACACCGGAAAGCAGCCGCACCAGCCCGCCAAGCCGGTGCCGCTCGAACCCGGGCAGACGCCGCCGCAGTTCGTGATCTTCTCCTGGGACGGTGCCGGCGAGGTCGGCAACGGACTCTTCCCGCGCTTTCTGGAACTCGCCAAGGATCATGACGCGGCGATGACCTTCTTCCTGTCCGGGCTCTATCTGCTGCCCGAGTCGAAGAAGTCGATGTACCGGCCGCCCAACAACCCCGTCGGCGCCTCCGACATCGGATATCTCACCGACGGTCACATCAAGGAGACACTGAAGAACGTCCGGCAGGCATGGCTCGACGGCCACGAGATCGGCACCCACTTCAACGGGCATTTCTGCAGCGGTTCCGGATCGGTCGCCAACTGGTCGTCCGCGCAGTGGCGCGACGAAATCGATCAGGCGGTCTCCTTCGTCACCGAATGGCGCACGAACACCGGCTGGACCGACCTAGATCCGCTGCCTTTCGACTACCGCAAGGAACTGATCGGCGGCCGCGCCCCCTGTCTGCTCGGCCAGGAGAATCTGCTGCCCACGGCGAGCAAGCTCGGCTGGCGCTACGACGCCAGCTCGCCCGGCGGCACCCAGGTCTGGCCCAAGAAGCGGGAGGGGGTCTGGGACCTGCCGCTCCAGGCGATGCCCTTCCCCGGGCACACCTTCGAGGTCCTCTCGATGGACTACAACATCCTCGCCAACCAGTCGCTGAATTCGACCAAGGGCATGCCCTCGCGCTATCCCGAATGGCGTGAGCAGGCCACCCAGTCGTACCTCGCCGGTTTCAACCGCGCGTACTCGTCGAATCGCGCGCCCTTCTACATCGGAAACCACTTCGAGGAGTGGAACGGCGGCATCTACATGGACGCCGTCGAGGAAGTGCTCAAGAAAATCGCGGGGAAGCCGGATGTGCGCCTCGTCTCCTTCCGGCAGTTCGTCGACTGGCTCGACGTCCAGACCCCGGCCGTGCTCGACAAGCTCCGCACACTGCAGGTCGGTCAGTCGCCCGAAGGCGGCTGGAACGCCTTCTTTAAACAAGCCTGACAACGGGCTTTACGGGCACCGAGGGGGGTGCCCGAGATCGCCGGAACCGCCATGCGAAACTTTTCACATGAGCTATGGCCGCGCACCCCGACGCCGCTTCACCCTGCTCGCCGCCCCCGCTGCGGCCGTCGCCCTCGCCCTCACGCTGACCGCGTGCGGCGGGGACGGCAACAAGGCCGGAGGCGGTGGCAACACGAACTTCGTCACGGGCAGTGGCGGCATCTCGACCGTGGACAAGGGCGACCGCAAGGCCGCCCCGACGCTGAACGGCGAGACCCTCGACGGCAAGCAGCTCGACGTCGCCGACTACAAGGGCAAGGTCGTCGTGCTGAACATGTGGGGCTCCTGGTGCGGGCCCTGCCGTCTTGAGGCCCAGTACTTCTCGCGGGTCGCGCGGGAGATGAAGGGCAAGGACATCCAGTTCGTCGGGATCAACACGCGGGACGCCCAGAAGGGCCCCGCGGTGAGCTTCGAGAAGGACTACGGAGTCCCGTACCCGAGCCTCTACGACCCGACCGGCAAGCTCATGCTGCGCTTCCCCAAGGGCACGCTGCGTCCGCAGGCCATCCCGTCGACCGTGGTGCTGGACCGGGACGGGAAGATCGCCGCCCGTTCGCTGGCGGCGCTCGACTCCGACCAGCTGCACAAGATGATCGACCCGCTGATGGCGGAGAAGTGATCAGGTGATCGCCCTCGCCGTCGCCGGCCAGAACGAGACCGTGATGACCGGGGCCCTGGTCGTCGCCCTGCCCCTCGCCGTACTCGCCGGACTCGTCTCGTTCTTCTCGCCGTGCGTCCTGCCGCTCGTCCCCGGTTACCTCAGTTACGTCACCGGGGTCAGCGGCACGGACCTGGCGCAGGCCAAGCGGGGGCGCATGGTCACCGGCGCCTCCCTCTTCGTGCTCGGCTTCACCGCCGTGTTCGTCTCCGGCGGCGCGCTCTTCGGCTTCTTCGGCCAGACCCTCCAGCAACACAGCGAGATCCTCACCAAGATCCTCGGCGGGCTGATGATCCTGATGGGGATCTTCTTCATGGGCCTGATGCCCTGGATGACTCAGCGTGAGTTCCGTATCCACAAGAGGCCGGTGACCGGGCTGGCGGGCGCGCCCGTGCTGGGCGCCCTCTTCGGGATCGGCTGGACCCCGTGCCTGGGCCCGACGCTCAGCTCGGTGAGCATCCTCGCGGTGGACCAGGGCACCGCCGGACGCGGGGCGATACTGACCGTCGCGTACTGCCTCGGCCTCGGCCTCCCCTTCGTGCTCGCCGCCGTCGCCTTCCGCAAGGCGCTCGGCGCGTTCGGCTGGGTCAAGCGGCACTACGCATGGGTCATGCGCATCGGCGGCGGCATGATGATCGCGACCGGTCTCCTCCTGCTGACCGGCGCGTGGGGCACGATGATGCAGCAATTGCAGGTCTGGTCCAACGGCTTCACGGTGGGGATCTGAGTTCCATGAGCAACACCAAGTCCAACCCCCCCGCTGCGGAGCGGGAGGCCCGGGACGAGCTGGACCGGGAGAACGCCCGCGAGCTGGGCGCGGCCGGCTCCCGGCTCTCCACCGCCCCGAGCGAGGAGAGCTCGGCGGGGCTCCCGGCGATGGGCGTCATCGGCTGGGTCCGGTGGTTCTGGCGGCAGCTCACCTCGATGCGGGTCGCGCTGATCCTGCTCTTCCTGCTGTCGCTCGGCGCCATCCCCGGCTCGCTGATCCCGCAGAACAGCGTGGACGAGATGAAGGTGGAGACCTTCAAGAAGGCCCACACCACCGTCTCGCCGATCTACGAGAAGCTCCAGTTCTTCGACGTCTACAGCTCGGTGTGGTTCTCCGCGATCTACATCCTGCTGTTCGTCTCGCTCATCGGCTGCATCGTGCCGCGCACCGGCCAGTTCGTCGGCCAGCTGCGCAGCCGGCCGCCGGGCGCCCCCAAGCGCCTGACCAGGCTGCCCGCGTACACCACCTGGCGCACCGGGGCCGAGCCCGAGCAGGTCCGCGAGGCCGCGCTCGCGATGATGAGGAAGCGGCGCTACCGCGCGCACACCGCGGGCGACGCGGTCGCCGCGGAGAAGGGCTATCTGCGCGAGGCCGGGAACCTGGTCTTCCACATCGCCCTGATCGTGATGCTGGTGGCGTTCGCCTTCGGACAGCTCTTCAAGTCCGAGGGCGGCAAGCTGGTCGTCGAGGGCGATGGCTTCTCCAACACGCTCACCCAGTACGACGACTTCAAGTCCGGTTCGCTCTTCGACGCCGACTCGCTCGCCCCGTTCAGCTTCAAGCTCGACAAGTTCACCGGCACGTACGAGCGCAGCGGCCCCCAGCGAGGTACGCCCAGGACCTACGAGGCCCATGTGACGTACGAGAAGGGCGCGTACGGCAAGCCGCAGAAGTCCGTCATCAGGGTCAACGAGCCCCTCGTCATCGACGGCACCAAGGTCTACCTCAACGCGCACGGCTACGCGCCGGTCGTCTCCGTCAAGGATGGCAGGGGCAAGGAGGTCTACCGGAGCCCGGTGCCGCTGCTGCCCATCGACAACAACGTCACCTCCACCGGTGCGATCAAGGTCTTCGACGGCTACCGCGACAAGAACGGCAAGAAGACCCAGCTGGGCTTCCAGGCGTTCTTCGTGCCGACCTTCGCGGGCAACGGCAAGGGCACGATGTTCTCGCAGTTCCCGGCCGCCGACATGCCCGTCCTGGCACTCAACGGCTACCAGGGCTACCTCGGCCCCGACTCCGGGCTGGCACAGAACGTGTACCAGCTGGACAAGTCCAAGATGACGGAGTTCAAGGACGCCGAGGGCAAGCAGCTCAAGCAGCGGCTGCTGGTCGGCGAGACGATGAAGCTGCCCGACGGCGCGGGCTCCATCACCTTCGAGGGCATCCAGGAGTGGGCCAGCTTCCAGATCAGCGAGCAGCCGGCCAGCGGCTGGGCACTCACCGGGGCCGTCGCCGCGATCGCCGGACTCGCGGGCTCGCTGTTCATCCAGCGGCGCCGGGTCTGGGTGCGGGCGGTGCGCGGCGCGGACGGCGTCACGGTCGTCGAAATGGCGGGTCTCGGCCGCAGCGAGTCCGCGAAGCTTCCCGAGGAGCTGGCCGATCTCGCGGTCGCGCTCATCGAATCGGCACCTCCCAGGGCCGACGCCGGACCCGGCGCCGAGCCCGATTCATCCCCCGAACCCGATTCCGACTCCGTCGAAGAATCCTCCGAAGAACCTGCCGAAGGGGCTGAGAAGTGAATCTCGCCGCCGCAACCAACGAGAACCTGGCGCACACCAGCAATGTGCTGATCTATTCGTCGATGGCCGTCTACACCCTGGCCTTCTTCGCCTACATCGCGGAATGGGTGTTCGGCAGCCGCAGCAAGGTCGGCCGCACCGCCGCCGCGCTGACCGGCGCCGAGGGCGCGGACGCCGCCGGCTCGGTGAAGGTGCAGGTCGCGCAGCAGGGCGGCGGCACCGCCGTGCTGGACCGCCCGAAGATCATCACGCGCGCGGCGGCCGGTACCCGCGATGTGCCGGACGGGCCCGGCGCGGCCGGCGGCACGTTCAAGGGCGACCTCTACGGGCGGATGGCGGTCTCCATGACCGTGCTCGCCTTCCTCGTCGAGGCCGGCGGGGTCCTCGCCCGCGCGATGTCCGTGCAGCGTGCCCCCTGGGGCAACATGTACGAGTTCTCCATCACCTTCTCCACGGTGGCGGTCGGCGCGTACCTGGTCCTGCTCGCGCTGAAGAAGAACGTCCGCTGGATGGGGCTGCTCCTGGTCACCACCGTCCTGCTGGACCTCGGCATCGCGACCACCTGGCTCTACACCGACAGCGACCAGCTGGTGCCCGCCCTGCACTCGTACTGGCTGTGGATCCACGTGTCCACCGCCATCATCTGCGGCGCCGTGTTCTTCCTCGGCGGCGTCGGCACGCTGATGTACCTGTTCCGCGACAGCTACGAGAACAAGCTCGCGAACGGGGGCGAGCCGGGTGCGTTCGCGCAGTCCGTGCTCTCCCGGCTGCCCTCGGCCGCCTCGCTCGACAAGTTCTCGTACCGGATCAACGCGGCCGTCTTCCCGCTGTGGACGTTCACGATCATCGCGGGCGCCATCTGGGCGGGCGACGCCTGGGGCCGCTACTGGGGCTGGGACCCGAAGGAGGTCTGGTCCTTCATCACCTGGGTCGCGTACGCCTGCTACCTGCACGCCCGCGCCACCGCCGGCTGGAAGGGCCGCAAGGCCGCCTACCTGGCGCTGATCGCCTTCGGCTGCTGGCTCTTCAACTACTACGGCGTGAACATCTTCGTCACCGGCAAGCACTCCTACGCCGGCGTCTGACCCGGTCCCGTACGGGTGCGGATCCCGCACCACAGGGCCACGCTGGAACCATGACCGATGCGACCGACGTCATCGAGCCCGGCATCAGCGAGACCCGCGGTGACCTGCACATCTTGAGGTTCACGCTACGGCTGCCCCACCCCGTGCCACGGGTGTGGGCAGCCGTTGCCAGTTCAGCGGGGCTGCGCGGCTGGCTCGCCGCCGCCGATCCCTTCGAGCCGCGGATGGGCGGGGCGATCACGCTGCGCTGGCTCAACACCGGCCAGGACGGGCAGGCCACGGCCGCCTCCGGCACCGTCACCGCCTGGGACGTCGAGCGGGTCGCCGAGTACACCCTGGAAGGGCTCCACGGCCGCATCCGCTTCCATCTGGAGCCACCGCGCGGCGACCATGTGCTGCTGAGGTTCACCAACGAGTTCCGGGGCGACGACGGACTGCGCCTGGACTGCCTGGCCGGCTGGCACGACCACTTCCGCTACCTGGTGGACGCGCTCGACGGATACCCCGCCGACTGGTCGAAGTGGACCCCGCTCCGGTGGGCCGGGCTGCGTGAGCAGTACGCGGCGGCCCAGCGCTGACCGGTCACGGCGCCGAGGCCGGCGGCAGGCACTTCGGGTCCGGCGGCAGGCCCTCCGGCCAGGCGATCGCCACGAACCGCTGACGGGCGTCCTCGGGCGCCAGCTCCACCACCGGAACCGCCTTGTTGTACGGGTTGCCGTGGTTGTCCAGGCAGATCCAGCCGCCGGCCCCCGACACCTTCAGCGAACTCTTCACCCGCGGCCACTGCTCGCCCACGTCCGCCAGCTGCGGCAGCCGGCTGTCCTGCCCGGTCGCCTGCCGGACGGCGTGCACCGCCAGCGCCATCGCGTCGTGCGCGACGATGACCTGGCCGTCGGTCAGGGCCTGGTGGTCCGTCGGGCCGATCGGGCCGGCCGGCGCCTTCGACACCGTGGCCAGCAGCTCCAGGAAGTCCCGGTAGTCCGCCGCGGAACCGCCCGTCGCCTTCTCGCCCCCCTTCTCGGCCCCCCAGGTGTCCGGGTGCGCCAGCGAGGCGTAGCGGACGGTCACCTTCCGGCGCAGCGCGCTCCGGTCGAGCTTCTTGTCGTTGCCGAGGTACGAGCCCTCGTCGCCGGTCAGGATCGTGAACGCGCGGCTCTGGCAGCCCCGGGCCCCGAGCGCGTTGATGAACTGCCGCAGCTGGACGTGGCGTCCGGCGAAGAACACCGTCTCCGCGTCCGTGTCGCAGATCAGGTGGGTGATCTGCTGGAAGGTGTTGGCCGTGGTGCCCTCGTCGTTGGGGTCGCCGCGCGAGGTGAACAGCTCCGGCTGGTACCGGGTGCCCTTCACCAGCTCGGTGAAGGCCGCCCGCAGGGTGTCCGTGTAGTGGTCACCGGTGCGGGTGTCCTGCACCAGCAGCGCCTTGGCGGCCTTGACCTGCCCGAAGTGGGCCAGGGCGCGGGCCTCGTCCCGGTTGGTCGGCGAGACCCGGGCCAGGCCGGGGAACGGATCGCCCTTCGGGCCGTTCGCGATGTCGTCGGCCGTGATCGTGGAGCCGACCACCGCGATGTGCGCGGCGGTCAGCTCCTTGACCGCGGACTTGACCTGGGTACTGCTGGTGGCGACGCCCGAGACGGCCCGCAGGTTGTCCGGGGCCCCGGTCATCGTCTTCAGCCGGTCCACCGTCGGCCGCCACAGCAGGTTGTTCTTCCCGGTGTTGGCGAGCACCAGCCGGATCTTCGGCACCTGGTCGTTGGAGAGGTGGTTGGCCCGGTACTGCGCGGCGAACGCGCCCTGCAGCTCCCGCTGCATCTTGGTCTGCATCGCCCCGTCCGTCGACGTCAGCGGCAGCAGCAGCGCGACCGTCGCGTACCGGCCGGACTTCAGGGAGGCGTTCTCCCGGGCGATGGCCGCGGCGACCTCGGTCAGCTTCGAGCGCCCGAAGTCGTAGCCGTCGCCGGAGACGCCGACGCACTCGTCGCTGCCCTGCGGCCGCTCGACGCCCTTCGCGCAGGAGCGGTCCTCGGGGGCGGTCAGCCGGCCGATGCCGTACCAGCCGGAGGTGATCACCAGGGCGCCGGCCAGCACCGAGGTGACGACCCTCTGCCGGGTCGTGTACCAGAGGCGGTAGCGCAGTGGATTACGCATCCGGACCACCGTCCCCGCGCGGCCGCCCGCCGCCGTCCGGGCCCGGCCCGCCCGGTGGCATGGACAGCGGACGCCAGGCCCTGATGTCCCGGGGCCAGTGCGTCGCCGCGTCCCAGAGCTCGCTGTTGCCGGTCGGATGCCTGCCGGACAGTTGCCGCAGTTCGTGCGCCATCTTGTCGATCACCTCTTCGTCCGGCAGGGCCAGTGGATCGGACAGCAGCCAGATGCCGTGCAGCAGCCGGCGCAGCAGCACATGGAGCTCCGCGGCCGACGGTTCGAGCCCCCGGGGCGCCGTGTTGTCCGCCCGGCCGAGCGCGACCGCGCGCCGCGGATCGGGGCCGGCGCCACCGCGGACGCGGGGGTACGGTGCCGAGGCGATGAAGCGCAGCGATTCGAGCCACGCCCGTACGTCCGGCTCCTCGAACCGCAGCCGCAGATGCCCCACGCACGCCTCCGCGTCGCCCAGCACCAGCTTCTGGTGCAGCAGATGCGGGACGCTCGGGAGACGGCCGCCGGGCCCGTACGCCCCGCGCAGCGAGACGTGCACCGCCTGCCACACCGCGTACGAGGGGTGGTCGCCGTCCTGGAACCGCAGCCGGTGCAGCAGCAGCGCGCGCAGCAGCGGATCGGCGACGAAGTGGCCGGGCCCGACCGGCCAGTCGTCCGCCCGCAGCACGTCCCTCATCCGCAGCGCCACATCGCCGTCCGGCGAGCCCCGGCCCAGCCGGCTCTCCGCCAGCAGCCGCGCCGAGTCCTCGCCGTGCGCGGCGGCCAGCACGCTCAGGAACTCCAGCCGCTGCCCGGGCCCCGGCAGCAACCGGGCCAGCAGCTCGTCGGCGACCTGGGCCGGCGCCCGGTCCTCGCGCACCTCCACCGTGCAGTCCAGCAGTGATCCCGGCACCAGCGAGGCGGGCTCCGGCGCCTCGCCCGCCGCCAGCGCCAGCAGCTCCACCGCCAGCGGACGCCCGCCCGTCAGCCGGTGCACCCCGCGGGCCAGCCCGGCCGGGATGCGGCCCGCCCGGTCGTGCCGGTCGAACGCGGAGCGCACCTGCTCCGGGCCCAGCGGCGTCAGCTCCACGGCCAGGATCCCGGCCGTCACCCCCGTGCCCCTGGACCAGTGCGAGCCGTGCGCCACCTCGGGCAGCCGCCGCCGCACCGCATGGCTCAGCCCCTCGTGGTCCCGGACCCGGGAGGAGGCGAACACCGCGATCCGGTCGAGCACCCCGGCGGCCCGCTGCCGCAGCAGCGGCTCCACCAGCTGCCGGCCCAGCGGGGTGTGCGCGTTGTCGACGAGCAGCACCGGCCGGCCGCGGCGGGCACCCCAGGCCAGGCCCCCGTACGCCGCGACCAGGTCCGCGGCCAGCGCGAGCACCAGATGGTCCTCGGCCCGGCGGCGCAGATCACCGCCGCGCTCGAAGTCGACCGCCAGCTGCCGCAGCCCGATCCGGCCGTTGCCGCCCGCGTGCGGATAGCTTCCGTACCAGTCGGCCGAACGCCGCTGGAAGCGGTTGAACGATTCCTCCAGGACCGTCTCGACCGTGGCCTCCGCGACCATCCCGGCCATCGGGGCCACCGAGTCGAAGGCGCTGGCGGCCAGCTTCGTCAGCACCTTGGTGACCCAGCCGGTCGCCGCGTCCCCACGGCCGTCCACGGTCGCCAGCATCGGGCCGAGCGACTGGAGATCGCGCCGCGCCCGGGTCTCGTCCTCGCGGGTCCAGGAAATGGAGGCGACCGCCACCAGCCCGAGGCTCAGCCGGGGAAACTGCACCGGACGGGCGGCCCGCACCCTCGCCGTCAGCTGGGTGGCGAGCCCCGGCAGCGCCCCGGTGACCGGGGTCCAGGCGGGCCCCGCGTCGTCGGGGGCCACGACGGCCTCGCAGTCGACCAGGGCGACCGGGGTGATCTCCCGGTAGAGGTGGCGCAGTTGCTTGAGGACGGCCGTCTTGCCCATGCCGCGGCCGCCGGTCAGCACGGCGACCGGCGGATCGTCGCGGTGCTCGTAGCCGACCCGGACGGAGCCGTACGGAGTGAGGCCGGTCAGGCGCGCGGCAAGTCCGTCGTCGTCGAAGATCGCCTCGCGTCCGTACAGCTCTCTCTCCACAGCACCCCCAGCGTCGAAGCTCCATCCGATCTGTCACACCGTCAACACGAGCGTATCGCCCGGGTGTTGGGGAGTGGAGGGGATTTTCGAACGTTCCGGGGGAGTGCGCGGCCGGGGATCAGCCGGCGCCGATGTCCTCGTTCCAGAGGTCGGGACGGTCGCGCACGAACTCCCGCATGAGCGCGACGCATTCGGCGTTGTCGAGCAGCACGATCTCCACTCCGTGCCGGGCCAGCCAGTCGTGCCCGCCGCTGAACGTGCGCGCCTCGCCGATCACCACCCGCGAGATCCCGAACTGCCGCACGAGCCCGCTGCAGTACCAGCACGGGGAGAGCGTCGTCACCATCGTCGTACCCCGGTACGAGCGCTGCCGCCCGGCGGCGCGGAACGCGGCGGTCTCGGCGTGCAGCGACGGATCGCCGTCCTGGACACGGCGATTGTGACCACGGCCGAGGAGGGTGCCGTCCGCTCCGTACAGGGCGGCGCCAACAGGAACACCGCCCTCGGCAAGACCCGTGCGGGCCTCGGCGAGGGCGGTGGCGAGCATCGTCGTGTCGTCCACGGTCGTGGGGAGCTACTCGCCGGAGGCGCTCGGGCTCTCGCCGTTCTCGCGGCGCTTCAGCTCCTCCTCGCGGCGGCGCAGGTCCGCCTCCCAGTCCTTGAGGAGCGACTCGTCCTTCTTGTTCTCGTCCCTCAGCGCGTTCAGGAACTCCGGATTGTCGTCCGGCGCCACCCACTGCGAGCGGTGGCTGCGGTGCCATTCGGACGGCGTACGGCCCCCGGCGGGCGCGTGGCGCATCTTGCCCGCGGCGAGCCAGACGATCGGGCCGACGATCCAGAACAGCAGGATGATGAAGACCCAGGCGATCTTCGGCAGGTGCTTGGCCTCGTCCTCGGGGGTGTTCAGGCAGTCGATGAACGCGTAGATCGTCAGCGCCAGAGGCAGGAGATAGATCAGGGCCCGGAACATGATGAAAAGGTCCCCCTGCGGAGAGTTGGCGGGGCTTGTCCCGCCCCGGTGACGGGCCCAGGGTATCCGGTATCCGCCGCATACCACGGCGAGCGGGGGTGACCGGCGACGGCCGGGGTGGGGGAGCCCCGGCGGCCGAGCCGGGCGGGGATGACAAACTGGACGGCATGGCTTACGACGATCTTCGTTCCCTCCTCCGGGCCCTGGAGCGCGAGGGCGAGCTCAAGCGCATCAAGGCCGAGGTCGACCCCTACCTGGAGGTCGGCGAGATCGTCGACCGGGTGAACAAGGCGGGCGGCCCCGCGCTGCTCTTCGAGAACGTCAAGGGGTCCTCGATGCCCCTGGCCATGAACGTCTTCGGCACCGACAAGCGGCTGCTCAAGGCGCTCGGCCTCAAGTCGTACGCCGACATCAGCGACAAGATCGGCGGGCTGCTCAAGCCGGAGCTGCCGCACGGCTTCGTCGGGGTGCGGGAGGCCTTCGGGAAGCTCGGCTCGATGGTGCACGTGCCGCCGAAGAAGGTGAAGCAGGAGAGCGCCCCGGTGCAGGAGGTCGTGCTCACCGGCGACGACGTGGACCTGGACCGGCTGCCCGCGCTCTTCACCTGGCCCGAGGACGGCGGCTCCTTCTTCAACCTGGGGCTCACCCACACCAAGCACCCGGAGACCGGCGTACGGAACCTGGGGCTGTACCGGCTCCAGCGCCACGACCGCCGCACCATCGGGATGCACTGGCAGATCCACAAGGACAGCCGCAACCACTACCAGGTCGCCGCCAAGCGGGGCGAGCGGCTGCCGGTCGCCATCGCGTTCGGCGCGCCGCCCGCGGTGACGTACGCCTCCACCGCGCCGCTGCCGGGGGACATCGACGAGTACCTCTTCGCCGGGTTCATCCAGGGCAAGCGGATCGAGATGGTCGACTGCAAGACCGTGCCGCTCCAGGTCCCGGCCCAGGCCGAGGTCGTCATCGAGGGCTGGCTGGAGCCCGGGGAGATGCTTCCCGAGGGGCCGTTCGGCGACCACACCGGCTTCTACACGCCGCAGGAACCGTTCCCCGCGCTGACCATCGACTGCGTGACCATGCGGAAGCGTCCGCTGCTCCAGTCGATCGTGGTGGGCCGGCCGCCGACCGAGGACGGGCCGCTGGGGCGGGCCACCGAGCGGTTCTTCCTGCCGCTCCTCAAGATCATCGTGCCGGACATCGTGGACTACCACCTGCCCGAGGCGGGCGGCTTCCACAATTGTGCGATCGTCTCGATCGACAAGAAGTACCCGAAGCACGCCCAGAAGGTGATGAGCGCCATCTGGGGCGCGCACATGATGTCGCTGACCAAGCTGATCGTGGTCGTGGACTCCGACTGCGACGTCCACGATCTGCACGAGGTGGCCTGGCGGGCGCTCGGCAACACGGACTACGCGCGGGACCTGACCGTCACCGAGGGGCCGGTCGACCATCTCGACCACGCCTCCTACCAGCAGTTCTGGGGCGGCAAGGCGGGCATCGACGCGACGAAGAAGTGGCCCGAGGAGGGCTACACCCGGGACGGGGGCTGGCCGGACATGGTCGAGTCCGACCCCGGGACGGCGGCGAAGGTCGACCGCCGGTGGAAGGAATACGGACTGTGAGCGCCGCCGAAGCAGCACTGGGCTCAGGGCCCGTACAACCGAACAGCAAGGTCAAGGCGTTCCTGCGGCTCGTGATGATCGAGCACTCGGTCTTCGCGCTGCCCTTCGCGTACATCGCCGCCCTGACCGCGATGTTCCGGGCGGACGGGTCCATCGACTGGGTCACGCTGCTGCTCGTCACCGTCGCGATGGTGGGGCTGCGGACTTTCGCGATGGCCTGCAACCGGATCATCGACCGGGAGATCGACGCCCGGAACCCGCGCACCGCGAGCCGGGAGCTGGTCACCGGGGCGGTCACGGTGAAGTCGGCGTGGACGGGGGCGCTCGTCGCCGTCGTCGCCTTCCTCGGCGCGGCCGCGCTGCTGAACCCGCTCTGCCTGGCGCTCGCGCCGGTCGCCGTCGTGCCGATGGTGGTCTATCCGTACGGCAAGCGGTTCACCCACTACCCGCACGCCATCCTCGGTCTCGCGCAGGCCATAGGGCCGATCGGTGCCTGGCTGGCGGTGACCGGCAGCTGGTCGTGGGAGGCGGTGATCCTCGGTCTCGCGGTCGGGATCTGGATCGGTGGCTTCGACCTGATCTTCGGCTGCCAGGACGTCCAGGCGGACCGGGCGCACGGGGTGCGTTCGGTGCCGGCCCGGTTCGGTATTCCGGCCGCGCTGTGGGGCGCCCGGGTCTGCCACGCGGTGACGACCGGGCTGCTGGTCTGGTTCGGGCTGGCCACCGGGGCCGGGCTCTTCTACTGGATCGGCATGGCGATCGTCGCCGTCGCGTTCGTGTACGAGCACCGGGTGGTGCGGCCGCACGATCTGTCCCGGCTGAACCGGGCGTTCTTCTCGGTCAACGGGTTCATCGGGATCGCGCTCTTCGCCTGCGCGCTGCTGGATCTGCTGGTGCGGGGCCTGACGGTCTGAGCCGGTCCCGGGCGTGTCCGGCGGCGCGCTCGGCGGCGTGTGTAACAGGGATGTCTTAGGGGTGTATTAGGAGGTGGCCGGGCGGAACGCGTCGTCCGGCCGGGTGGCTCTTGGTGATCAGAAACGCTCGCTCGTACATACCTGTACTGAGTGGCCGTCAGCTTTCACCGATCCTGAGGACGAATTGATGCGTGTACGCAAGCTCACCTTCGCTGCCCTGGCCGTCGCCGCAGGTCTTTCGCTCACGGCCTGTCAGAACGGCGAGGACGATCTGGGGCAGGGTGCCCCGCCGTCCGCGTCCGGTGCGGCTTCCGCGAGCGGTGGTTCGGGTTCGGGCGGTGCGGAGCAGGGCTCCGACGGGAAGGGCTCCGGTGGGCAGGGTGCGGCTGCCGGGAGCGGGTCCGATGTGAACGGCAGGGTCGGCAAGTGCCGTACCGACGAGCTGGAGATCACGGCGTCGGACAGCACCGTCGGTGGTGACACCGAGGGGACGGTGGCGGTGGAGCTGAAGAACGGCGGGGGCCGGGACTGTCTGCTCTCGGGGTACGCGGGTGTCGATCTGAAGACGAGCGCGGGGTCGTTGTCGGCGGTGCGTACGGGTGAGAAGTCGACGCCGATGACGTTGAAGGACGGGAAGTCGGTGTACTTCGGTATCAGCTACCCGGTCAACGATTCGGGTGGTTCCGGTGTCCGTGTCACGGGGCTGGTGGTGACTCCGCCGGACGAGACGAAGTCGGTCACCCTCGACTGGCCGGGCGCCGCGTCGCTGCCCGTCACGGACGGTTCCGGTTCCCAGGTGAAGGTCGGCCCGATGGGCAGCGCCGGCCAGGGCGAGGGCTGACCCGGACACACCGGCTCCGTCCGCGCTCTACGGTATGAGCGGCCGAGCCGGCGCCACCGTGCTCCGGCCGTGCGCGGGGCGGCGGAAGACGAACGCCGCCGCCACACCCGCCGCCAGCCCGAAGAGGTGCCCCTGCCAGCTGACCGAGGTGTTGGCGGGGGAGATCCCCACCAGGATCGATGAGCCCCATATCGCGCCGATCAGCAGTCCGGCGCCGACGTCGAGCATTCGGCGGTCCACGAAGCCCCGGACGAGCAGATAGCCGAAGAGGCCGAAGACCAGCCCCGACGCGCCCGCCGTGTTGGAGCCGCTCGGCGAGACCAGCCAGACGCCGAGCCCGTCGACCACGATGATCATCGCGGCCACGGCGGCGAATCTGCGGATTCCGCTGAGCGCGGCGAGGAAGCCGAAGACCAGCAGCGGCACGCTGTTGGAGGCGACGTGGCCGAAGCCGAAGTGGATGAAGGACGCGGGCACGACGTCCAGCAGCTCGGCGGCCCGGCGGGGCTCTATCCCGAAGCCGTCCAGCGAGTGACCGGTCGAGGCGTCGACGATTTCGAGCAGCCAGAGGAAGGCCACCCAGCCCAGCATCAGCTCGGCCGCGGTCCTCGCGCGCCCGCCCGCACCCCACGCCGGTGCGGATCGGTCCGGCATCAAGGCCATCGTGCCCCCCTGGTGTCCCCTGGTATCCCCTGACGTTCCCGGTCGCCCCTGCTCCCGACCCTGGAACGACCGGGGCACCTTACTCGGTTCCGGTTTCGTACTGCCGGATAGGCTCGGGTATGTGGATTCCGGGACTTCAGTAAGTCAGCACCAGCGACAGCCTTGGATTGTCGGGGTTTCAGGCGCTTCGGGCACCCCTTTCGCCGCCGCCGTACTGCGCGGTCTGCTGGCCGCCGGGGAGAGCGTCGATCTGGTGGTGAGCCGGGCCTCGCGGCTGACCCTGCTGGACGAGACCGGGATCGCGTTCCGCGACGCGCACTGGCAGGAGGACCTGCGCGGCTGGCTGGCGCGCGGGGCGGACGGGAAGCCGCACACCTTCGATGTGGACGTCGAGGACGTACGGCACTGGGCGGCCGGTGATCTCGCGGCGGGACCGTCCTCGGGTTCGTACCCGGCGAAGGGGATGCTGATCGTCCCGGCCTCGACGGCCTGTGTGGCCGGAGTGGCGCTCGGGCTCTCGAAGGATCTGCTCCAGCGGGCCGCGAGCGTGACGCTCAAGGAGCGGCGGAAGCTGGTCGTCGCGGTGCGGGAGACTCCGCTGAACGGTCAGACGCTGAAGCATCTGGTGAGCCTGGACGAGGCGGGCGCCGTGGTGCTGCCCGCCTCTCCGGCGTTCTACGCGGGGGCGACGCACATCCAGGATCTGGTGGACTTCGTCGCCGGGCGGGTACTGGACGCGGCGGGGGTGCCGCACGACCTGTACCGCCGGTGGGAGGGAGAGCTCGGTGGCGGCTCCCGCGACTCCCGTGGCTGAGCCTCTGGTCAGCGCTTCTTCATGGCGCGCGGCTTACGGGTCCGGTCGACCCGGTGCGCGGCGGCGGGCTGGTGGGCACGCGAGCGGTTGGCCAGGTCCTGCAGCTCGCGCATTCGGGCGTAGGCCATCTCGATCGTGTACACGGTGTTTTCACTCCTGAAGATTCGAAAGCATTTTTTGGATGTTCTGAAAGATTTGCAGGCGGTGAAGCCTGCATGCCTTAGATTCTACACATAGACTCGCGATACTGCTGAACAATGGAAGGTTTCAGTCACATGGACGCGGTGGACAGGCAGCTCATCCAGGCCCTCAGAGAGAACGGCAGGGCCTCGTACGCCGAGCTGGGACGGCTCGTCGGGCTCTCCGGGCCCAGCGTCACCGACCGCATCAACCGGCTGGAAACCGCCGGTGTCATCACCGGCTACCGCGCCACCGTCGACGCCGCCTCCCTCGGGCTCGGGGTCACGGCCCTGATCGGCATCTCGCTCTCCGACGCGGCCGACCACGAGGACGTGGCGCGTCGGCTGAAGGACCTCGCGGAGATCGAGGACGCCTGGTTCATCGCGGGCGACGACTCGTACATGCTCAAGGTGCGCGTCGGTGACGTGGACGGTCTGGAGAAGACCATCCGCCGGCTCAGCGGCACGCGGGGCGTCTCGCGCACCCGGACCACGATCGTGCTCTCCACCAAGTGGGAGAACCGGGTCGGGGAACTTCCCGAGGAGTCGTAGGCGTAACGTGGTGGAGCCCCCGGGGGACCGGGGGTTTCACCCGGTATCAACCGTCCGGGAAACGCACAGCACTTCGACAACTGGGAGGCAGCCGCATGGACGTCGGGCTCAAGCGCGAGCTGGAGGAGAAGGTCCGCGCAGGAGAGCGGCTGACCCGTGAGGACGGCATCGCCCTCTACGAGTCGGACGACCTGGCCTGGCTCGGCGGTCTCGCCCACGAGGTGCGGACGCAGCTGAACGGCGACGTCGTGCACTTCAACGTCAACCGGCACCTCAACATGACGAACGTGTGCACCGCGTCGTGTGCGTACTGCTCGTTCCAGCGCAAGCCGGGCGAGAAGGACGCGTACACCATGCGCATCGAGGAGGCCGTCCGCCTCGCGAAGGCGATGGAGGGCGAGAACCTCACCGAGCTGCACATCGTCAACGGGCTGCACCCCACCCTGCCGTGGCGTTACTACCCGCGCTCGCTGAGCGCGCTGAAGGAAGCCCTGCCGCAGGTCTCCCTCAAGGCGTTCACCGCCACCGAGATCCACCACTTCGAGACCATCTCCGGGCTCTCCGCCTCCGAGATCCTCGACGAGCTGATCGAGGCCGGCCTGGAGTCGCTGACCGGCGGCGGCGCGGAGATCTTCGACTGGGAGGTCCGTCAGCACATCGTGGACCACGCCACCCACTGGGAGGACTGGTCGCGGATCCACCGCCTGGCGCACGAGAAGGGGCTCAAGACCCCGGCGACCATGCTGTACGGGCACATCGAGGAGCCCCGGCACCGCGTCGACCACGTGCTGCGGCTGCGTGAGCTCCAGGACGAGACCGGCGGCTTCCAGGTCTTCATCCCGCTGCGCTACCAGCACGACTTCGTGGACATGAAGGACGGCAAGGTCCGCAACAAGCTCCAGGCGCGCACGACGATGGCGACCGGCGCCGAGGCGCTGAAGACCTTCGCGGTCTCCCGGCTGCTCTTCGACAACGTCCCGCACGTCAAGGTCTTCTGGGTGATGCACGGGGTGCAGACCGCCCAGCTGGCGCTGCAGCACGGTGCGGACGACATGGACGGATCGGTCGTCGAGTACAAGATCACGCACGACGCGGACAACTACGGCACGCCGAACAAGCTCGGCCGCGAGGACCTGCTGGACCTGATCCGCGACGCGGGCTTCCGTCCCGTCGAGCGCAACACCCGGTACGAGATCATCCGCGAGTACCCGGGCCCGGACGCCGGGCGGCGCGAGTCGCCGCAGCCGATGCGCGTCTGACTCGCGAACCTCCGGAAGTACGGGAGCCCCGGCCGCCGGCCGGGGCTTTCTCGCGTTCTGGACATGGTTTGAGGCGGCGGTTCGGTAATGGTTAGTCTGCGCTTATGGCGCTTACATTCGAGTTGGATCCCGAGGTCGACGGCACGCTGCGGGACGGCATCACCGAGCTGTGGACCGATGTCTCCGAAGCGGGCGGCGCGGTCGGCTTCGTACCGCCCGTCACGGCCGACGACATCCGGCCCGAACTGGCCAAGCATCTGGGTGCCATGGCCGAGGGTCACACCCGCCTGCTGATCGGCCGCGACGAGGACGGCGCCGTCGCCGCCACGGTCTTCCTCGCCCTCAACACCCACCGGCTGATGCGCCACTGGCTCTGGCTCTACACGGTGATGGTCCACCCCCGTCACCAGGGCAAGGGCTACGGGCGCGATCTGATGGACGCCGCGGAGCGGGCGGCCCGCGGGATTGACGGGATCGAGGCCGTCCGGCTCACCTGCCGCGGCGGCACCGGCGTCGACCGGTTCTACGCCTCCTGCGGATACAAGGAGGTCGGACGGGTGCCGGACGCGATCCGGGTGGCCGACGGGGACGACCGCGACGACATCATCATGCTGCTGCCGCTCGGGTGCTGAGAGGCTGCGCACCCCTTTGGTGGAGCCCTGCGAACTGATCGATTCCGGGGCATGCTTCACTGGTCGGGCAGGATCGAAGGACCGTCATACGTTGAGAGAGAGGCCAACTGTGTCCGCTGCCAAGCCGAGCGCGACAATTCGGTACACCGCGATGCGCCTCAGTATCTTCGTCGGCTGCTTCGCCGTCGCCGCCGTAGCCGTGCACTTCGGCCTGCTGCCCTCCGGGACGAACGGCTCGAATCTCGTCTGGGTGATTCTGCTCGCCCTGGTCCTGTCCGCGCCGCTCAGCTACGTGCTGCTGCGCAAGCAGCGCGACGAGATGTCCGAGCAGATCGTGTCCACGGTCGACCGCGCCAAGGGGCGCCTTGAGGCGAACCGGACCCGCGAGGACCACGTCACCCCGTGATGAAGGTGGCGACGGCGTGAGGGCCGCGTAAGGACTACGTAAGCTTCCTCACACCCGTACTTTTTCACTCGAAACCCCAGCGCCGGAGCGCCTGCTCCTGTACTGGGGTTTTGTCGTTCCCGCAGAGGTCCGGGGCGCGCTGGCGGCGGTGGCGGCGGGCGGTCGGGGTCAAAGAAGAGCTTTGAGGTTCTCAAAGTTCAAGTGTTAACGTGTTCGACATGAAGACAGCAGTGCGCCATCGATTCGCCGCGAGCGTCCCGCTCGTGGAGCGCCTGCATGTCGATCTCTGCCGCTGTATGTCCGCGGTCTGTTGCCGCAACGTCTGAACCGGCACCATGCAGCGGCGCCGCCCCTGACGCGGGCGCCGCACCCCCCGTCCCCCGCACAGCCGTCCCCGTGCGCCCCGATGCGTCACATCTGGAGTGTGTCCGTGTCCGCGAACCCCGCGTCCACCGCTGCCGGCAGTCCGTCCGGCTCCGGTTTCCGTATACCCAAGGTCCCGTTCTGGGCCCAGATAGTCGCCGGCCTCGTCCTCGGTGTCGTACTCGGCTGGCTCACGCGTACGTACGACATCGGCTGGCTCTACACCACGCTCGACAAGGTCGGCCACATCTTCGTCCAGCTGCTGAAGCTGGCCGTCGCGCCCCTCGTCTTCTTCGCGATCCTGGTGTCGATCACCAACCTGCGCAAGGTCAACAACGCCGCCCGGCTGGCCACCCGCACCCTGCTCTGGTTCATGATCACCTCGCTGATCTCGGTCGCCATCGGCCTCGCGATCGGCCTGATCACCAACCCGGGCTCGGGCACCGGCCTCACGCCGAAGGACGGCAAGCTGCCGGAGCACGCGGGCTCCTGGCTCGACTTCCTGACCGGCATCATCCCGGACAACGTGATCACCCCGTTCACCGAGCTGAACGTGCTCCAGATCGTCTTCATGGCCGCCGTCGCCGGCATCGCCGCGCTCCAGCTCGGCGAGAAGGCCCAGCCGATCCTCACCCTCAGCGAGTCCGTCCTGGAGCTCCTCCAGAAGGCCCTGTGGTGGGTCATCCGCCTCGCCCCCATCGGCACCGTCGGCCTCATCGGCTACGCGATCGCCGACTACGGCTGGGACCTGATCGGCAAGTACGCGACGTTCACCGCCGACGTCTACATCGGCTGCGCCCTGGTGCTGTTCGGCGTGTACCCGCTGCTGCTCGCCACCGTCGCCAAGCTCAGCCCGGTGCAGTTCTTCAAGGGCGCCTGGCCGGCGATCCAGCTGGCCTTCGTCTCCCGCTCCTCGGTCGGCACCATGCCGGTCACCCAGAAGGTCACCGAGCGCCTCGGCGTCCCGAAGGAGTACGCCTCCTTCTCCGTCCCGTTCGGCGCCACCACCAAGATGGACGGCTGCGCCGCGATCTACCCGGCGCTGGCGGCGATCTTCATCGCGCAGATCTTCGACGTCCAGCTGGGTGTCGGTGACTACGTCCTGATCGCGTTCGTCTCGGTGATCGGTTCGGCGGCCACCGCCGGTCTCACCGGCGCGACGGTCATGCTGACCCTCACCCTGTCGACGCTGGGCCTCCCGCTGGAGGGCGTCGGCCTGCTCATGGCCATCGACCCGATCCTGGACATGATGCGCACGGCCACCAACGTGGCGGGCCAGGCGCTGGTCCCGGTGATCGTCGCGGCCCGCGAGAAGATCCTCGACCACGACGCGTACAACTCGGCCACGTCCTCCCCGGTCGACGGCGACGAGGTGCGCGCGAGCGAGCCGCAGAAGGTGGCGGTCGCCGCGTAACCGCGCACGAGCACGGCACACAGGAGCGCCCCCGGTCCGCCTCGCGGCAGGACCGGGGGCGTTCTCGCGCCGTACCCTTACCGGGGAGTGGCACACGGGGGTGGGAGGAAGTCGACGTGGGTGCTGTGAAGAGCAAACGGATGCCGCGGGCCGTGCGCGAGCAGCAGATGATGGACGCCGCCGTGCAGACCTTCGGGCAGCGCGGTTACCGGGCCGCCTCGATGGACGAGATCGCCGAGCTGGCGGGGGTGTCCAAGCCGCTGGTCTACCTGTATCTCAACTCCAAGGAAGAGCTCTTCACCGCCTGCATCAGGCGGGAGGCGAAAGCGCTGGTCGAGGCGGTGCGGGCGGGGGCGGAGCCGGGGCTGCCGGCCGACCGGCAACTGTGGTCCGGGCTGCGGGCGTTCTTCACGCACACGGCGGAGCACCCGGACGGCTGGGCGGTGCTGCACCGCCAGGCGCGTACGCACGGGGAGCCGTTCGCCGGCGAGGTGACGGCGATGCGGGACGAGATCGTTGCTTTCGTGACGGAGCTGATCGGCGCCGCGGCGCGCGAGGCGCACCACGACCCGGCGCTCCCCGACCGCGATGTGTCGGGGCTCGCGCAGGCGCTGGTGGGGGCCGCGGAGTCGCTCGCCGGATGGGCGAACGAGACCCCGGGCGTCTCGGCGAAGGAGGCCGCGGCCACCCTGATGAACTTCTCCTGGGCGGGGCTGGAGAACCTTATGAACGGCCGTCCCTGGCAGCCGCCGGGCCCGGCGCGTGGCGGATCCGGCCGGTGAGGTGGAGGCGGCCGGCCGAGCGCAGCTGGAAGCCGGTGGCGTCCGCCGCGTAGGTGACGGTGGCGGGCAGCAGGACGGGGGCCCTGAAGTCGGCCCGTACGCCGTGGACTCCGTGGGGCTCCGGCGTCTCGGCCAGGCAGCGGGCCACGGTCCACATGCCGTGGGCGATGGCCCGGGGGAAGCCGAAGAGCCGGGCGGTGAGCGGATACAGGTGGATGGGGTTCCGGTCGCCCGAGGCGGCGCCGTAGCGCCGCCCCAGATCGCCGGGCAGCCGCCACTCGGCGAGGGCGGGCAGTTCCGGTACCGGGGTGGTGTGCGTCGGGGCAGGGCCGGTGTCCGCCGGGGCGGGGCCGGTGCGCGTCGTCGGAACGGGGCCGGTGTGCGTTTCGTGCCGGGACAGATAGCCGCTGCGGGACTCCCAGACCGGCTCACCCGCCAGCCGCGCCTCGGTGACCATCGTGACCTCGGTGCCGCGCCGGTGCGGTGCCAGGCTCTCGGCGTACACCGTGAGTTCGGGCCGGTCCGCGGGGTGCAGCGTCCGGTGCCGGGTGATCTCGATCCAGGTGTGGACGAGGCCGACGACCGGCAGCGGGAACCTCCGGGCGGTCATCAGCCGCATGGCGAGCGGAAACCCCAGCACATGCGGATAGGTGAGCGGCAGGGTGTCCGGCTCGGTGAAGCCGCAGATCCGGCGGTACGAGGCGAGCGGCCCGGCCGCGATCGGCGCGGCCGGCAGCACGGCCCGGTCGGCGGGCAGGGTGGCGCCGGGGCGGCCGGCCCGCTTGAACGGGGAGGTGACGGCGCCCCGCACGAGTGCCGCGTTCAGGCTCGGCACGGTCACGCCCCCAGCAGGCTCTGGCCGCAGACCCGTACGACCTGGCCGTTGACGGCGGTCGAGGCGGGCTGGGCGAACCAGGCGGTCGTCTCGGCGACGTCGACCGGGAGGCCGCCCTGGGCGAGGGAGTTCATCCGGCGGCCCGCCTCCCGGATGAGGAGGGGGACGGCCGCGGTCATCTTCGTCTCGATGAAGCCGGGGGCCACCGCGTTGACCGTGACGTCGTGGTCGGCGGCGGCGCGCGGGGCCAGTGCGCGGACCAGCCCGATGATGCCCGCCTTGCTGGCCGCGTAGTTCGTCTGGCCGTTGTTGCCCGCGATGCCGGCGATGGACGCGGTGGCGACGATCCGGCCGCCGCGGTTGACGGTGCCCGCCTTCAGCAGGGCGTCGGTGGTGCGCAGCACGCTGTCGAGGTTCACGTCGACGACCGAGGCCCAGCGTTCGGCCGGCATGTTGGCGAGGCGGCGGTCGCGGGTGATGCCCGCGTTGTGGACGAGGACGTCGAGGCCGCCGGGGGCCGCGGCGGCGATCCGCTCCGCGGCGTCGTCGGCGGTGATGTCCAGCGGCAGCGCGGTGGCGCCGAGCGCGTCGGCGGTCCGGGTCAGCTCGTCCCCGGTCCGCGGGACGTCCAGGCAGATCACCCGGGCGCCGTCGCGGGCCAGCACCGAGGCGACCGAGGCGCCGATGCCGCGCGCCGCGCCGGTGACCAGGGCGGTGCGCCCGGCGAGCGGGGCCGTCCAGTCGGCGACCGGGCCGGGGGCGGCGGCGGTCAGCTCGATCACCTGGCCGCTGATGTACGCGGAGCGGGGCGAGAGCAGGAAACGCAGGGTGGATTCGGCCGCGCCGACGGCTTCCAGGGAGACGCGGAGCAGTTGTACGGTGGCGCCCCTGCCGATCTCCTTGCCCAGCGAGCGTACGAACCCCTCCAGCGCCTGCTGGGCGGCGGCCTGATGGTGGTCGTCGGCCGACGGCCGCACCCCCAGCACCACGACGCGCCCGCCCGGGGCGAGGGAACGGACCACCGGGTGCAGCGCCGCGTGGACCCCGGACAGCTTGCCGGGGGTGTCGACGGCCGTCGCGTCCAGCACGATCCCGGCGGGGCGTTCGGTGCTCGCGGTGACTTCGAGGCCGGTGGCGGCGAGGAGCGCGCCGAGTTCTCCGGTGGCCGCGGAGTCCCCGGCGGTGAGGTGCAGCAGCGGGCCGTCCAGCGTCGGGGTCCTCGGTGACCAGCGGCGCAGCGGGGCGGGCTGCGGGAGTCCGAGCCTCCGGGTGAGAAATCGGCCGGGTGCTGTGCCGGTGAAGTGCAGATAGCGGTCGGCCATTGTCCAGACTCCCTGCTCGGTCGTAGATTTACTCTGGAGTAAGGTTACTCAAGAGTCAGGAGCTGGTCGAGATGATCCCCCTCGAACTCCCGCAGCCCCGCAGGGTCGCGGTCATCGGCGGCAGCCGCGTTCCGTTCGCGCGCTCCGACGGCCCGTACGCGCACTCCTCCAACCAGCAGCTGCTCACGGCCGCGCTGGACGGCCTGGTCGAGCGGTTCGGGCTCCGGGGGGAGCTGGTCGGCGAGTTCGTCGCGGGCGCCGTGCTCAAGCACAGCCGCGACTTCAACCTGGCCCGGGAGACCGTGCTCGGCTCGGCGCTCGACCCGCGCACCCCCGCGTACGACATCCAGCAGGCGTGCGGCACCGGCCTCCAGGCGGTCGTCGCCGCCGCGAACAAGATCATGCTCGGGGCGGTCGACTCGGCGATCGCGGGCGGCACCGACACCACCAGCGACGCGCCCCTCGGCGTCAACGACGAGCTGCGCGGGCTGCTGCTCGACGCCCGGCGGGCGAAGTCGGCGGGGGCCAGGATCAAGGCGCTCGCGGGTGTACGCCCCCGGCACCTCGTCCCGGACATGCCGCGCAACGCGGAACCCCGCACCGGCCTCTCGATGGGCGAGCACGCGGCGGTCACCGCCCGCCGGTGGGGCATCACCCGCGAGGACCAGGACCTCCTCGCCGCCACCAGCCACCAGCGGCTCGCGGCCGCGTACGAGCGCGGCTTCCTGGACGACCTCGTGGTCCCGTTCCAGGGTCTGACCCGTGACCAGAACCTCCGCCCCGGCTCCACGGCGGCGAAACTCGCCACGCTGAAGCCGGTGTTCGGCACCGACCACCCCGACGCGACGATGACCGCGGGCAACTCCACCCCGCTCACCGACGGCGCCGCGACCGTACTGCTGGCGAGCGAGGAGTGGGCCCGCGCGCACGGCCTGGAGCCGCTCGCCCACCTCTCCCTGTACGAGACGGCCGCCGTGGACCACGTGACCGGCGACGACGGGCTCCTGATGGCCCCGGCGTACGCCGTACCGCGCATGCTGGAGCGCGCCGGGCTCACCATCGAGGACTTCGACCTGTTCGAGATCCACCAGGCTTTCGCCTCCCAGGTGCTGGCCACCCTCGCGGCCTGGGAGAAGCAGGGCCTGGCCCCGGTCGACCGGGACCGGCTCAACGTCGCCGGATCCTCGCTCGCCACCGGCCATCCGTTCGCCGCGACCGGCGCCCGGATCGTCGCCACCCTCGCCAAGCTCCTGGCGGAGCGCGACGGACCGTCCCGGGGCCTGATCTCGATCTGCGCGGCGGGCGGCCAGGGCGTCACGGCCATCCTCGAACGCCCCTGACACCCTCCCGTTCCCCCGGACGTCCTCCCGCGCCCTGGCGTCCGCCACGCCTCTGACGCCTCATACGCACCGGCCGCCGGACGGACCCGGCGAGATCACCCGACCCCACGTTGAGGAGCCGCACGTGTCCACGCCACCCACCGCCCCCGCCGCCGTCCCCGTTCTTGTCGAGCCGACGAAAGTCAGGGCAGCCGACGGCTCGGTGCGACAGGTCTCCGTACCGCCGGCCGCGCCGCCCGTCCGCCGCGGCTCGCTCGCCGAGATCCCGTTCGACAACGCCCGCGAGGCCCCCGCCGACGCCGTGCTCAGCCGCAAGCAGCCGGACGGCGGCTGGCGGGACGTGAGCGCGGCGGACTTCGCCGACGAGGTGCTCGCCGTCGCCAAGGGGCTCATCGCGGAGGGCCTCGGCGCCGGCGACCGGATCGCGATCATGGCCCGTACCACCTACGAGTGGACCCTGCTCGACTTCGCGGCCTGGGCCGCCGGGCTCGTCACCGTCCCCATCTACCCCACCTCCTCCGCCTTCCAGACCCGCTGGATACTCCAGGACTCCGGCGCCGTCGCGTGCGCCGTCGAGACCGCGGACCAGGGCCGGCTGATCAGCCAGGAACGCAAGCAGCTCGGCGATCTCGCCCATCTGTGGCAGTTCGACACGGGGGCGCTCGGCCGGCTGAAGACCCTCGGCCGGGACGTTTCCGACGACACCGTCGCCGCCCGCCGCGCCACGCTGGAGCCGGAGACCCCCGCCACCCTCATCTACACCTCCGGCACCACCGGCCGCCCAAAGGGCTGTGTGCTCAGCCACGGCAACTTCTTCGCCGAGGTCGACAACGCGATCGAGCTGCTCCACCCGGTCTTCAAGTCGGTCAGCGAGGATCCCGCCTCAACCCTGCTCTTCCTCCCGCTCTCCCATGTCTTCGGACGGATGGTCGCGATCGGCTGCCTGCGTGCCCGGGTCCGCCTCGGTCATGCCCCGTCCATACAGACCGAGGACCTGCTCGCCGACCTGGCGGGGTTCAAGCCGACGTTCCTGCTGGCCATCCCGTACGTGCTGGAGAAGGTCTACAACACCGGCCGCGCCACCGCCGAGAAGATGGGCCGCGCCTCGTCCTTCGACCGCGCCGCGCGGATCGCCCAGCGGTACGGGGAGGCCGTCGAGGCCGCCGAGCACGGCACCGGCCCCGGCCCGGGGCTGGGCCTGCGGGCCGCCCGCGCGCTGTATGACCCGCTGGTCTACCGCCGGATCCGGGCCGCGCTCGGCGGCCATGTCCGGTACGCGATCTGCGGCGGCTCCCCGCTCGGCCACCGGCTCGCGGCGTTCTACGCGGGCGCGGGCATCGAGATCTTCGAGGGCTACGGCCTGACCGAGACCACCGCCGCCGCCACCGTCACCCCGCCGCTCAAGCCGCGCCTGGGCACCGTCGGCTGGCCGCTGCCCGGCACCGCCGTGCGGATCGCGGACGACGGCGAGGTGCTGCTCGGCGGCGGTCAGGTGTGCCAGGGCTACTGGGACGCCGAACAGGGCCGGCCGGTGCCCGTGCAGGAGGGCGGCTGGTTCGCCACCGGGGACCTGGGCGCGCTCGACGAGGACGGCTACCTCACGATCACCGGCCGCAAGAAGGACATCATCATCACCTCCGGCGGCAAGAACGTCACCCCGGCACCCCTGGAGGACTGGCTGCGCGCCCACCCCCTGGTCAGCCAGTGCATGGTGGTCGGCGACAACCGCTCCTTCATCACCGCCCTGATCACCCTGGAGCCCGACGGGCTCGCCCACTGGCGGCAGATGAAGAAGAAGCAGAACGTGCCGATGCGGGAACTCGTCGACGACGAGGAGCTGCGCACCGCGCTGCAACGCGCCGTCGACGAGGCCAACCGGCTGGTCTCCCGCGCGGAGTCGATCCGTAAATTCGCCGTCCTGCCCGTGGACTTCACCGAGGAGAGCGGCCATCTGACGCCCTCGCTGAAGCTGAAGCGGGCCGCGATCGCCCAGGACTTCGAGGCGGAGATCGAGGCGCTGTACCGGAAGTGAGCGATGCCGGAACCGCTCGCGGTGCTTATGGAGCACCTGGAAAACTATGTGGAGCGCCTGCTCGAACAGTTCGACCGGTAGGCCTGTCGTCGGCGTTCCCCGGAAGGGTGGAACGTTACTGCTGAAGCGGTGCGGCGAAACGCCGGACGGCGCTCTTCCGTGCTGTCGCGCCGGCGATCCCGTAGAACGTCAACACGGCGTGTACGCAGGGCATTCGGCGCTTTCCCGAGTTGTTGTTTCGGATGATCCGAATGGAAGCAACCGCCGGATTCCGTGCGCCTCCAACAAGCCCCCGGCGCACACCCGAGAAGCCTCGTACACAAGGTAAAAAGCGGCGCGTCCCTGGGTAAAGACACGGTCATGGCTGTATAGATATACGCGTCTTCGCAAGAGGACAGCTTTTTGTGTCCTGTGCGGGCGGCTGGAATGCCGCTGCCTCATTTTGGTGGGCGAGTCCGCGCGCGGTGTTCCCGCACCCGCGCCATCAGAGACTCGGGGGCCGGTATCGACTGAGCCCGCAGCAACCGGGACGACATCGCTCGACACCCGTTCATCCATTGGTCAAGGAGAGACGCTGTGAGTTACGGAACTGCGCTGAGGGACGAAGTCCGGTCCCCGGGAACTACTCCGCTCATCGGTATTTACGACATGTACTCGGCTTCCGTAGTGGCCCGGCACTACGACGGGTTCTTCGTGTCCGGCTTCGGCTTCGCCGCCTCGCACTACGGGCTCCCCGACATCGGCTTCATCGCCTGGCCGGACATGGTGGCCTTCGTGGAGCGGCTGCGGCTGGCCTTCCCCACCCACCACCTGCTGGTGGACATCGACGACGGCTATGTCGACCCCGAGGTGGCCTGCCACGTGGTGCAGCGGCTGGAGCGGATCGGCGCCTCCGGCGTGATCCTGGAGGACCAGAAGCGCCCGCGCAGGTGCGGCCACGCGGACGGCAAGCAGGTGCTGCCGCTGGAGGAGTACCTGGAGAAGCTCAACCTCGTACTGGAGAGCAGGCGGGACCTGGTGGTCGTGGCCCGCACGGACGCCACGGAGGAGTCGGACATCCTGCGCCGCGCGGAGGCGCTGGCCGCGACGGACGCCGATGTCGTCCTGGTCGACGGGGTGCGCAGCGTCGAGTGGATCAAGCGGATCCGGGAAGTGGTCGGCGACAAGCCGCTGCTCTTCAACCAGATCGCGGGCGGCAAGTCGCCCAGGCTCTCGCTCTCCGAACTCACCGACCTGGACTGCCAGGTGGCCATCTACAGCACGCCCTGTCTCTTCGCCGCGCACGCGGCCATCGACAGCGCGCTGACGGACCTCAAGCGGTCCGACGGCCGGCTCCCCGAGTTCGTGCCCTCCGAGGGGATCGGGGTGCAGCGCTCGACGGAACTGCTGGAGAGGAACATCAGCAGGCACCACCCCGCCCGTGAGTCCGTGACCGTCTGATCCGGACGTCGCGCCGGGTGCGGTCGGCCCGGCCGGTCACCGGACCGTCCGAATGCCGGGCCCCGATGGTGCGTCACCGCGCACCACGGGGCCTCGGCGCCCTGTGCACCACAGGCAAGAAGCAAGCAGCAAGAAGGAAGAGCGGGAACATGGGATTCACCTCGTCGAAGGCGCGCGCGGTCCTGGTGGTCGCCCTCGGGGCGCTCTGCCAGGGCCAGTTGGCCGCCGGAGCGGCCTGGGCCGACGCCCCCGACGGCGGCATGGAGACGCACCACGGTCCGTCCCTGGTCACCATCGACAACTCCAACGCCGACTCCTGGCTGGAGGTGGACCGCACCCTCAACGTGCTGGGCCCCTTCAGCAAGGGCACGGCGGGCAGCGACCACGACGGCGGCGGGGGCGCCATCGACCAGAACGTGTCGGCCTCGCAGGGCGTGGGCGTCCAGGCCGCGCCCGACGAGAGCGAGGGCGAGGACGAGGAGGAAGAGGGCGGGGCGGCGCCGAGGAGTGCGCCGGCCCCCGAGAGCGCGGCGACCGGCGGGGACGACGACGAGGGCGACGCCGACAACGAGGCCGGTGGAACGGCAGGCGACACGGTCGGCGCCCCGTCGGGCACTGCTCCGCAGGCCGCACCCGCTCCGTCCCGGCCCTGACGCCCGTTCCGGCGGCCGCTCCCCGGCCCTCGGAGGCCTCATCGCTGCCCCCGCCCCTTGCCTGATGAAGCGTCAGGCATCACGATGGCCCCCGCGCCCGTCAAGTGACGGTGTGTCAGATTCCCTCGGGGAGGAGGCCGCACGGTGCCGATATCGACCACCGGGCCGCTGTTGTACGGGATGCAGCTGCCGATCCAGTCGCAGAGCACCATCTACGCCGAGGGGTGGGAGGCGGCGGCCGGTCCGGCCGACCTCGCCGAGATCGCCCGGACCGCCGACCGCACCGGCTTCGCCTATCTGGCGAGCTGCGACCACGTCGCGGTCCCGCGGCGGCTCGCCGGGGTCATGGGCACCGTCTGGTACGACCCGGTCGCCACCCTCGCCCACCTCGCCGGGATCACCGAGCGGGTCCTGCTGATGAGTCATGTCGCCGTCGTCGGCCTGCGGCACCCCCTGATCACCGCCAAGCAGTACGCCACCCTCGACCACCTCAGCGGCGGCCGGCTGATCCTCGGCGTCGGCGCCGGGCACGTGGCGGAGGAGTTCGAGGCGCTCGGGGCGGACTTCGACGGTCGGGGCGGGGTGCTCGACGAGACCATCGACGCGCTGAAGGCGGCTCTCGGCCCGCAGGAGTACCCGGAGTTCACGGGGGAGCGGTTCTCCTTCGGCGGCCTCGGGCAGCTGCCGCGCCCGGCCCAGGAGCGGGTGCCGGTCTGGGTGGGCGGCTCCTCGCCGGCGGCGGTGCGCCGGGCGGCCGTACGGGGCGACGGCTGGCTGCCGCAGGGCGATCCGCGGGAGAAGCTGCCCGCGCAGATCGCCCGGCTGAAGGAGCTGCGGGAGGCGGCCGGGGTGGAGGAGCCCATCGTCATCGGTGCGATCACCGAGCCGCTGTACGTCGGCGAGCCGGACTGGTCCGTCGGGCGGCGCACCCTGACCGGAAAGCCGGAGGCCCTCGCCGAGTCGCTGCGCGCGTACGGGGCCATGGGCGTCCACCAGATCCAGGTGCGGTTCCGCAGCCGGAGCCGCAGCGAACTGACCGACCAGATGGCGGCGTTCGCCGCCGAGGTCGCACCCCATCTCGACAGGTAGGAGTCAGGCCATGGGCAAGCTGGACGGGCGGACCGTACTCATCAGCGGTGCGGCGCGCGGGCAGGGCGAGCAGGAGGCGCGGCTGTTCGCCGCGGAGGGTGCGCGGGTGGTGATCGCCGATGTGCTCGACGAGCAGGGCGAGGCGCTGGCCGAGGAGCTGCGGGGCGAGCTGGGGAAGGACGCCGCCCGCTTCGTCCACCTGGACGTGAGCCGGGAGGAGGACTGGCAGGGCGCGGTCGCCGCCGCGAAGGACGCCTTCGGCCGGATCGACGGGCTGGTCAACAACGCGGGGATCCTCCGGTTCAACGAGCTGGTGAGCACGCCGCTGGAGGAGTTCCAGCAGGTGGTGCAGGTCAATCAGGTGGGCGCGTTCCTCGGGATCAAGAACGTCGCGCCCGAGATCGGGGCCGCGGGCGGCGGGACCATCGTCAACACCGCCTCGTACACCGGACTCACGGGCATGGCGTTCGTGGGCGCCTACGCCGCCACCAAGCACGCGGTGCTCGGCCTGACCCGGGTGGCCGCGATGGAGCTGGCCGGGAAGGGGATACGGGTCAACGCCGTCTGCCCCGGGGCCGTGGACACCGCGATGACCAATCCGGCGGCGCTGGACCCGGCCGCGGACCCGGAGGAGTCCAAGGCGGCGGTGGCCGAGCTGTACCGGAAGCTGGTGCCGTTGGGGCGGATCGGGCGGCCGGAGGAGGTGGCGGCGCTGGCGCTCTTCCTGACCTCGGAGGACTCCTCGTACATCACCGGACAGCCGTTCGTCATCGACGGGGGATGGCTGGCGGGCGTCAGCCTGTTCTGACCGTAGCTGACGATGCGTCAGCTATTGACGGGTAACGGTGCCGGTGGAACAGTCGGACGCATCAAGATCTGACGGAGTGTCAGAAACGATTGAGGACGGTGAACCCCCTTGGAATTCGGGCTCTTTGTACAGGGGTATGTGCCCGCCGCACGGGCCAAGGTCGACCCCGAGGCAGAGCACAAGGCGCTGATCGAGGAGACCGAGTACGTCATCCAGGCGGACAAGTCCGGCTTCAAGTACGCCTGGGCCTCCGAGCACCACTTCCTGGAGGAGTACTCGCACATCTCGGCCAACGACGTGTACCTGGGATACCTGGCGCACGCCACCGACCGCATCCACCTCGGGTCGGGCATCTTCAACCCGCTGGCCCCGGTCAACCACCCGGTGAAGGTGGCCGAGAAGGTCGCCATGCTCGACCACCTGTCGGAGGGGCGCTTCGAGTTCGGCTCGGGGCGCGGGGCCGGCAGCCACGAGATCCTCGGGTTCATGCCGGGCATCACCGACATGAACCACACCAAGGAACTCTGGGAGGAGACCATCGCCGAGTTCCCCAAGATGTGGCTCCAGGACGAGTACGTCGGCTTCCAGGGCAAGCACTGGTCGCTGCCGCCGCGCAAGATCCTGCCCAAGCCGTACGGGAAGTCGCACCCGGCGATGTGGTACGCGGCCGGCTCGCCGTCCTCGTACGCGATGGCGGGCAGGAAGGGGCTCGGCGTGCTGGGCTTCAGCGTGCAGAAGGTCTCCGACATGGAGTGGGTCGTCGAGTCCTACAAGACGGCCGTCAAGGACGCCGAACCCGTCGGGGACTTCGTCAACGACAACGTCATGGTCACCTCCACGGCCATCTGCGCCGAGACGCACGCCAAGGCCGTCGAGATCGCGGTGGGCGGCGGGCTGAACTACCTCCAGTCGCTGCTCTTCCGCTACCACGACACCTTCCCCCGGCCGGACGGCATCCCGGAGTGGCCCGAGCTGCTCCCGGAGTACACCGAGGAGATCATCGAGCTGCTGATCGCCGAGGAGCTGATGATCTGCGGCGACCCGGACGAGGTGCTGGCGCAGTGCAAGCGGTGGGAGCAGGCGGGGGCGGACCAGCTGAGCTTCGGGCTGCCGATCGGGGTGAGCCGTCAGGACACGCTGAACTCGATCAAGCTGATCGGTGAGCACGTGATCCCGAAGATCGACACGGACCCGGTGCACCGGACCTCGCGGTTCCGCGACGCGGCGTAGTGGCTTCGGGGGCGCTGCCCCCGGACCCCCGCTCCTCGATCGCCGGAGGAGTTCGACCGGACCAGCGGCGTCTTCCCGGACCGCCGCTCCGTGGAGCCGGGGTGCGTACCGCGGCCGTGCGCACCCCGGCTGCACATCCACCCACCACAGAAGGGACCCCCGTCATGCTCGACCACCTCATCCGCGGAGCGACCGTCGTGGACGGCACCGGCGGGCCCTCGTACCCCGCCGACCTCGGTATCCGCGACGGCCGCATCGCCGTCGTCGCCGAGCCGGGCACGCTCACCGAGGAGGCCGTCACCACCGAGGACGCCACCGGTCTGGTCCTCGCGCCCGGGTTCGTCGACCCGCACACCCACTACGACGCCCAGCTCTTCTGGGATCCGTACGCCACCCCGTCCATGAACCACGGGGTCACCACCGTCGCCGGGGGCAACTGCGGGTTCACGCTCGCCCCGCTGCACCCCGGGCGCCCGGAGGACGCCGACTACACCCGCCGGATGATGTCGCGGGTGGAGGGCATGGCCCTCAAGGCGCTGGAGGAGGGCGTGGACTGGACGTGGTCCAGCTTCCGCGAGTACCTCGACGCCCTCGAAGGGCGGATCGCAGTCAACGCCGGGTTCATGGTCGGGCACTGCGCCCTGCGCAGGCACGTCATGGGCGCCGACGCGATCGGCGGACAGCCCACCCCCGAACAGCTCGACGCCATGCTCGCGCTGTTCCACGACGCGATGGACGCCGGGGCCTGGGGGCTGTCCACCACCCAGTCCGCCACCCACTCCGACGGCGACGGGCAGCCCGTCGCCTCCCGGCACGCCCTGCCCGAGGAACTCCTCGCCCTCTCCCGGGCCGTCGGCGAGCACGAGGGCACCCAGCTCGAAGCGATCGTGGCCGGCTGCCTCGACCAGTTCGCCGACGAGGAGATCGAGCTGCTCGTCGACATGACCGCCACCGCCGGACGCCCGCTGAACTGGAACGTCCTCACCATCGACGCCGCCGTCCCCGAACGCGTACCGCGTCAGCTCGTACCCAGCGAACGGGCCCGCCGGGCCGGAGGCCGGATCGTCGCGCTGACCATGCCGATCCTCACCCCGATGAACATGTCGCTCGGCACCTTCTGCGCCCTCAACCTCATACCCGGCTGGGGCGACATCCTCGCCCTCCCCGTCCCCGAGCGCATCGAACGGCTCCGTGACGCCGGCACCCGCGCCGAGATGCTCCGCCGCGCCGACAGCAAGGAGGCCGGCGTCTTCCGCCGCCTCGCCGACTTCGGCCGGTACGTCATCGGCGACACCTACAGCGAGGCCAACGAGGGACTGACCGGGCGCGTGGTGCGCGACATCGCCGCCGAACGCGGACTGGACCCCTTCCACTGCCTGGTCGAGATCTGCGCCGCCGACGAGCTGCGCACGGTGCTGTGGCCGATGCCCACCGACAACGACCCCGGCTCCTGGGCGCTGCGCCGCGAGACCTGGGAGCACGAGGACGTCATGCTCGGCGGCTCCGACGCGGGCGCGCACCTGGACCGGATGTGCGGTGCCCCGTACACCACCCGGTTCATCGGGGACTGCCTGCGCGGACGCAGGCTCGTCACCCTGGAGCGGGCGGTGAAGATGCTCACCGACGACCCCGCCCGGCTCTTCGGCCTCCGCGAGCGGGGCCGGATCGAGGAGGGCTTCCACGCCGACCTCGTCCTCTTCGACCCGGAACGCATCGACGCCGGGCCCGCCACCCTCGTCCACGACCTGCCCGGCGACAGCCCCCGGCTCGACTCCAGGGCCATCGGCATCGTCTCGGTCCGGGTCAACGGGGTGGAGACGCTGCGCGACGACAAGGTGACCGGCGCGGTCCCCGGCACGGTGCTCCGTTCCGGCCGCGACACCCGGACGGTGAGCACCGTATGAGCGACGACGGAAAGCGGCGCCTGTTCATCGGCGGCCGGTGGACCGAGCCCGACCACGGCCACTACGAGGTGATCGACCCGGCCACCGAGGAGGTGGTCGGCCTCGCCCCGGAGGCGAGCCGCGAGCAGGTGTACGCGGCGGCGGCCGCGGCCCGGGAGGCCTTCGCCACCTGGTCCCGGACCCGTCCCGAGGAGCGGGCCGAGATCCTGGACCGGGCGGCCGGTCTGATGCTGCGCGACCTCGACGGCAACGCCGCGCTCGCCCGCGCGGAGAGCGGCGCCACCACGGGGACGGCCCGGGGCATGCAGGTCGCCGTGGGCGCCTCACGCTTCCGCCGGTACGCCAGGGGCGCCCTGGAGCCGGTCGAGGAGGCGATCACGCCGCAGATCAACGAGGCCGGGCCGATGGGGCGGGCGGGCGTCTTCGGGGCGCTGGCCGTCCGCCAGCCGGTCGGCGTCGTCACCTGCATCACCTCGTACAACAACCCCTGGGCCAACCCGGCGGGCAAGGTGGCGCCCGCGCTGGCCATGGGCAACACGGTCGTCGTGAAGCCCGCCCCGCAGGACCCGCTCTCCGTCTACCGGATGGCCGAGGCGCTCGAAGCGGCGGGCGTTCCGCCGGGCGTCGTCAATGTCGTCACCGGGTCGGGCCCGGAGGCGGGCGAGGCCGCCGTCGACTCACCGGACGTCGACATGGTCAGCTTCACCGGCTCCACGGCGGTCGGGCAGCGCATCGCGGAGGTGTGCGGGCGCGGGATGAAGCGGCAGCTGATGGAGCTGGGCGGGAAGGGCGCCGCGCTCGTCCTCGACGACGCGGACCTCGACTCCGCGGCGGCGGGCATCGGCACCACGTTCTCCTTCTACAGCGGACAGATCTGTACGGCCCCGACCAGGGTCCTGGTCCAGCGCGATGTCCATGACGCGCTGATCGAGAAGCTCGCCGCCTACGCCGGTCATCTGAAGGTGGGTGACCCGGCGGCCAGGGGCACGGTGGTCGGCCCGGTCATCTCGGCCGCCCATCGCGACCGCGTCGAGTCGTACATCGAGCTGGGCCGGAAGGAGGGGGCGAGGGTCGTCACGGGCGGCGAACGCCCGGCCGGGCTCGACCGCGGTTTCTATGTCGCCCCGACCCTGCTCGCCGACTGCACCAACGAGATGCGCGTCGTCCGCGAGGAGATCTTCGGACCGGTCGTCGTGGTCGTCCCCTTCGACGACGAGGAGGAGGGCATCGCGCTCGCCAACGACAGCGACTACGGGCTGATCGACTACGTCTGGTCCTCGGACGTGGCCCGCGCTTTCAGAGCGGCCCGGCGGCTGCGGGCCGGCGGGGTCGGTGTGAACACCATCGGGCGGAACATGGAGGCCCCGTTCGGCGGGTTCAAGAAGAGCGGTGTCGGGCGCGATGTCGGCTCGTACGCCCTGCACGCGTACAGCGAACTCCAGTCGATCGTCTGGCCCGGCTGAACCGGCACGCGACCGTGGGTGTCCGCTGAGCGGACACCCACGGGAAAATTTGAATGCCCCCAAAACGGGCAGTGCTGCGATTCCCGTACGCTGCTGCGACCGAGGCTCGACCTCGCATCGGAAGGTGATAGTCGCAAGTAGCCTTCAATTAACGCTCCTGTTTCCGTATTGTTGCCTGGAATTCAAGGATGAGACGGCGGAGTCTCGCCTTCCAGATGTGGAAATCGCAGCGTTTATCGTCCTTTTCATGACTCAGCTGGACGCGCGGCCACAGGCCGGAGACACGGTAAGGGGCACCGCCCCGGCCGACGGCGGCGTACGCGGCAGGGGCCTCGGCGGGAACTCCGTCGGCCTCATGGGCAGCGCCGTCATCGGCATCTCCACCGTCGCCCCGGTCTACTGCCTCACCTCCACCCTCGGCTCCACCGCGGGAGAGGTCGGCGTGCAGATGCCCGCCGTCTTCCTGGCCGGCTTCCTGCCGATGCTGCTCGTCGCCTTCGCGTACCGCGAGCTCAACAAGGCCATGCCGGACTGCGGCACCTCGTTCACCTGGACGGTCAAGGCGTTCGGCCCGCGCATCGGCTGGATGTGCGGCTGGGGCCTGGTCATCGCGACGATCATCGTCCTGTCGAACCTGGCCGGCGTCGCCACCTCGTACTTCTGGCTGCTGGCCGGCGAGATCACCGGCAACGACTCGATCGCCGCCCTGGACGACAACAAACCCGTCCACATCCTCACCTGCCTCGCCCTGATCGCGGTCGCCACGGCGATCAGCTACCGGGGGATGACGGCCACCAAGGGCATCCAGTACGCGCTGGTGGGCCTCCAGCTGGTGGTCCTCGCGCTGTTCGTGGCGATGGCCGTGCAGAAGTCGCGGAGCGGGGAGTTCGCCTCGTCGCTGGACTTCTCCTGGTCCTGGCTGAACCCGTTCGCCGTGCAGTCGTTCGCCGCGTTCACCGCCGGCCTGTCACTGTCGATCTTCATGTTCTGGGGCTGGGACGCCTGTCTGACCGCCAACGAGGAGACCACCGGCAGCGAGAAGACCCCCGGGCGGGCCGCTCTCATCGCGATGGTCGTGCTCGTGGGCTCCTACCTGGCGACCGGTGTCGCCGCCCAGATGGCCGTCGGCTCCGGCACCTCCGGGCTCGGCCTCGCCAACCCCGGCACCTCGGACAACGTCTTCGCCGCGCTCGCCGGCCCGGTCATGGGCCCCGGCCTGGGCATCCTGCTCTTCGTCGCGGTGCTCGCCTCGGCCGCCGCGAGCCTGCAGACCACCTTCATCCCGGTGGCCCGCACGGTGCTGGCGATGTCCACGTACGAGGCCCTGCCCGCCTCGTACTCCCGGGTCCACCCGCGCTTCCGGACCCCGGGCCGGGCCACGGTCACCGCGGGCGTCGCGACCGGCGTCTTCTACACGGTGATGACCCTGGTCAGCGAGCACGTCCTGGTCGACACCATCTACGCGCTCGGCCTCATGATCTGCTTCTACTACGCGCTGACCGCGTTCGCCTGCGCCTGGTTCTTCCGCGCCGACCTGACCCGCTCCTTCCGCGACCTGGTCTTCAAGGGCCTGTTCCCGGGCGTCGGCGGCATCCTGCTCACCGCGGTCTTCGGCAAGACCCTCTACGACATGTGGGATCCGGCCTACGGCTCCGGCTCCTCGGTCTTCGGGGTCGGCTCGGTGTTCGTCATCGGCGTCGGGCTGCTGCTGCTCGGCGTGGTGCTGATGCTGGTGATGCAGCGCCGCAGCCCGGCGTTCTTCCGCGGCGAGGTGCTGACCAAGGAGACCCCGGCCCTGGTCGTGGAGGACTAGGGCTGTCCGGGGGCCTGCCCGGCGGAAAAACCCCGTGCGGACGGACACGGGGCCGGGCTAGGGTTCCCGGCATGTACTTCATGTATCAGATCTACGGCTGACACACGGGCGGGGCGAGTACCCCGCCGCACCCGAGTGCGCGCCACGGTGTTCCGTCCCGTGGCCGGCGCACCGGTTCGTCGTGTCCCATTTCCCGTAGACCTGAAACGAGTGATCATCCATGTCACGTCGCCGTGCCCATGTCGCGATGATCGGCATCCCCGCCGTCAGCCACGTCCTGCCCAGCCTTGAGATCATCCGGGAGCTGGTGGCCCGGGGCCACCGGGTGAGCTACGCCAACGACCCGGCGGTGGCCGGCCTGATCGAGGCCACCGGCGCCGAGTTCGTCCCCTACGGCTCCGTGCTGCCGGTCGCCGACAACAACTGGCCGGAAGACCCCATCGAGGTGATGGGCGTCTTCCTCGACGAGGGGGTCCAGGCCCTCCCGCAGCTGCGGGCCGCCTACGACCACGACCCCGCGGACCTCTACCTGTACGACATCGGCGCCTACGCCGCGCGTGCCCTCGGCGAGGCGCAGGGCCGTCCCCTCATGCAGCTGTCCCCGACGTACGTGGGCTGGGAGGGCTACGCCGAGGAGGTCGCGGCGCCCATGTGGCAGCTGCCGGGCGCCGACGCCTACCGGGCGAGGTTCGCCCGCTGGCTCGCCGGGTGCGGGGCGACCACCCTCGAAATGGACACCTTCTGCGGACCGCCCGCGCGGTCCCTGGCGCTGATCCCGAAGGCGATGCAGCCGAACGCGGACCGGGTCGACACCGACACGGTCACCTTCGTCGGCCCCTGCTTCGGCGGCCGGACGGACAAGGAGACCTGGACGCGCCCCGACGGCGCCGGGAAAGTGCTCCTGGTCTCGCTGGGCTCGGCGTTCACGAAGCAGCCGGAGTTCTACCGCCGGTGCCTGGCCGCCTACGGCGACCTGCCCGGCTGGCACGTGGTGCTCCAGATCGGGAAGTACACGGACCCGGCGGAGCTCGGCGACATCCCGGCCAACGTCGAAGTGCACTCCTGGGTGCCCCAGTTGGCGATCCTGGAACAGGCCGACGCCTTCGTCACCCACGCCGGGATGGGCGGCAGCAGCGAGGGGCTGTTCACCGGTGTGCCGATGATCGCCGTTCCCCAGGCCGCCGACCAGTTCAGCAACGCCGACCGGCTCGTCGAACTGGGCGTGGCCCGCCGCATCGACACCGAGCAGGCCACCGGCGAGGCGCTGCGGACCGCCCTGACCGAGCTCGTCGCCGATCCGGAGGTCGCCCGCCGCTCGGCGCTGCTCCGGGCCGAGGTACGGGCCGAGGGCGGCACCCCGCGGGCCGCCGGCCTGATCGAGGACATGCTGGGCTGAGCGGCCGGTCCCCGGCGATCAGCCGTCGCCCCCGTTGCCGTCGCCGTCGTACCGGTCGGCGTCGGCAACGGGGGCCGGCCGTCGTACCCGTCGGCGTCGGCAACGGGGGCCGGCCGTCGAACCACGGCTTGTGGAGGGCGGTCCCGGGGGCGGCACCGGTGTCCTGGACGCCCTGCCCCGGGAACCCGGGGGCCTCAGCTCCGCGCCCGGACGTCGTCCACGATGTGCTTGTCCAGTGCGGCGCGCACCAGGGCCGCCGCGAGCACGGCGATCCGGCGCCCGTCCGCCGGCCCGTCCGTCCGCCCGGCCGGTTCCGCCAGCTTCGCCAGCTTCGCCGGTGAGGCGGGCAGCCCCAGCCGCTCGGCACCCTGGAGCGCCTTTCCGTCCACGAACGGAGCCGTCTCCGGCCACACCGCCTGCACCTCGCGCACGAAGATGTCCGCACCGGCCGGGCCGATTCCCGGGGTGCGCCGCAGCCCGGCCCGCAGGGCGTCCAGGTCCCCGTCGGCCGCCTCGCGCAGTCGCCGCAGATCGCCGCCGCAGTCGTCCAGCAGGAGCCGCGCCCCCTCGCCGAGCTGGGTCGCGGTCTGCTCGTCGTAACGCCGGTAGCCGCCCTCGCCCAGCGCGTCCACCCGCTGCTGCCAGGTCGCCCCGGCCATCCGCCGCGGCGAGCGCATGCCGTGGGCGAACAGCGCACGCGCCGCCGCCACCGCCGCTGAGGCGCGGATGCGGGCGCTCAGCAGATCGCTGAGGACGAGGAGCTGGTAGAGCGGCTGCGGGGTGTTCCGCAGCCGGATCCCGGCCTCGGCCGCGTATGTGGTTCCGCAGCGATCGAGCAGGGCGTCCACGGTGTCGCGGGCGGTCACGGGGAGCCGCTTCCCTCCTCGGCCGCGACCTGGGCCAGGGTGCGGCCGGTGCGGGCCGAGCGGGCGAGATACGGGTCCGGCAGATCGGGGCTCTCCCGGGTGGCCCGTCCGTCCTTGGCCTTGATCAGCAGCCACACCTCTTCGCCCGGGGCGTCGCCGCCCTTGAAGCGGGTGAGGGCGAACTCGCCGTGCAGCCTGGCCCCGTCGAGCCAGAACGTCGCGTGGCCGTCCTCCAGGGACTGCTCGAACGGCACGGGCGCGCCCCACCGGTCGTGGCTGAGCGGGCGGTAGGTGCCCTGGTCCCAGACGATCACCGTGTCGCCGCCGTGTTCGCCCTTCGCGATGACGCCCTCGAAGGTGCGGTACTCCAGCGGATGGTCCTCGGTGGGCACGGCCAGCCGCCGCACGCGCGGATTCTCCGAAGGCCCGCGCGGCACCGCCCACGACTTCAGTACGCCGTCGACCTCCAGCCGGAAGTCGAAGTGCATGCGCCGTGCCTGATGGATCTGTACGACGAAGCAGGGCGCCGGGCCCGTGCGCTCGCCGTTGTCGCCGGTCACATCCATCCGGACACCTCCTCCGGCAGCCCCCGCCCGGTACCCCCTTCCACTGTGACGCCCCCGGCCCCGAAGCGCACCAAGACGGGTTCCGGGGCCGGTGTGCGCCCAAGGTATCTCGCTATCAAGTATCTTGACGTCGAGAGTGTTCTTGCGGCAGTCTTCGTCCCGTTCGAGATCTCCTGCCCGAGGGGGGCGCGTGATGCGGCGAGGCGAAACGCGAGGAAAAGAGCGCGGGCCGGGCCTGATGGCCCAGTTGCGCGATCCGCCGGGCGGCCGCGATGCGCGGATCATGCTGCTCGCGCTGGCCGTGGACCGGACCGGCTCGGGGCTCTGGGCCGCGTCCTCGGTCCTCTACCTCACCTTCGTCACGCATCTGAGCGCCCAGCAGATCGGCGTACTGCTGGGCGTGGCCGGAGTCGCGGGCATCGCCGGATCGCCGCTGGCCGGGCGGCTGGCCGGCCGCTTCCCGGTGCGCTCGCTGCTGGTCGGCTGCCATCTGCTGCGGCTGGTGACGCTCGTACTGGTCCTGGTGTGCACGGGCTTCGACGCGCTGCTCCCGGTCGTCGCCGTGACCTACCTGGGCGACCGGGCCGCGAAGACGCTGGAGATGCTCTTCGCCACCCGGGCGGCGGGCGAGCGCCGCGCCGCGTACCAGGCGCTCTCGCGCAGCGCGGCCAACGCGGGCTACGGAGTCGGCGCCGGGATCGCGGCGATCGGCCTGGCGGTGGGGACCACGGGCGCCTACCGCGTCCTGATCCTGGGCAACGCGCTGTCGTTCGTCGTCGCCGCGGTGCTGGTGTGGCGTACGGGCGAGCCGTCGGGAAGCGCCGTCGAGGTGGCACGGTCCGGGGGAGCGGCGCCGGCCGCCCGGGGCGAGGGCAAGGGTGTGGTGCGCGGGGGCGGTCCGTGGCGGGACCGGGGCTATCTCAGGTTCGTCCTGCTGGACATCCCGATGAACCTCGACGACTCGATCCTCGCCGTCGGTCTGCCGCTGTGGCTGGTGAACCGCACCTCCGTGCCGCACGCCCTCGTCCCGGCCTTCCTCGTCATCAACACCGTGCTGGTCGTGGTGCTCCAGCTGAGCGTGTCGAAGCGGGCGGAAGGGCCGCGCCGGGCGGCCCGGGCGGTGCTGCTGTACGGAGTCCTGATGCTCGCCTGCTGCGGCTTCCTGGCCGTGGCCACCCGGGGCGGGGCCTGGGCGGCCGGGGCCGTCCTGCTCGCCGCCGCGCTGCTGGTCACGCTGGCGGAGCTGATGCGGTCGGTGAGTTCGTGGGAGCTCGCGGTCCTGCTCGCACCGCAGGACGCCCGCGCCGCGTATCTGGGGGTGGCCGGGATGTCGCAGTCCATCCAGAAGTCCGCCGGGCCGCCGCTGCTGACCGGTGTGGTGATGGCCGCCGGGCCGGCCGGCTGGCTGGTGCTCGGGGCGGCGGTCGCGGGACTCGCGGTCGTACAGAGCCGGGCCTGCGCGCGGCGGCTCGGTCTCGGCCCGGCCCGTGCGGGGGCCGCCCTCGCCGCCAAGTGAAACTTAGGTAGACTGGCCTACCTAATTAAGGAGGCGGGCAGTCATGGGCGACGCAACGGCCGAGGAGAAGCAGCAGCAGCCGGTGAAGCGGCGGCGGGGGGCGGCGCGCGGGCGGATCCTGGACGCCGCCGCGCGCCGGTTCTACGCCGACGGCGTGGCGGCGACCGGCATCGACACGATCACGGCCGAGGCCGGCGTCGCGAAGATGAGCCTCTACAACAACTTCGACTCCAAGGCCGATCTGGTCTGCGCCTACCTCCAGGCCCGGCACGAGGAGTGGCTCGGCCTCTACCGGCGGCGGCTGGCCGACGCGCAGGGACCGGCGGCGGGCGTACTGGCGGTCTTCGACGCCTACGCCGACCACGCCGACTTCGCCTACGAGCACGGCTTCCGGGGCTGTGGCCTGCTCAACGCGGCCGCCGAACTGCCCACCGGACACGAGGGCCGGACCGTGGTCCGCCGCCACAAGGAACAGGTCGAGGCCCTGCTCTCCGCCCACCTCCGGGAACTGCTGCCCGGCCGCGACGAACAGTCCCGGTCCGTGGCGGAGCACCTGGCGTTCCTGCTCGAAGGCGCCATCGTGCGCGCCGGTCTCGAAGGGGACGGCACCCGCATGCGGCACGCCCGGGACCTGGCCGCATCCTTGCTGGACGCCCTGTGACCGGGCCCGGCCGTACTGCCCGGCCCGCCCGTACTGCCCGGCCTGCGGCCGGACCGGGCCTGGGTGTGCTCGCGGTCCTGCTGGCCTCGGTGCTCTGGGGCACCACGGGCACCGCCGCGACCTTCGCGCCCGAGGTGGGCCCGCTGGCGATCGGTGCCGCCGCGATGGGCCTGGGCGGACTGCTCCAGGCCCTGCTGGCCGGGCGACGGATCGCGAGGGCCCGTACGGAGCTGAGGGCGCGGTGGCGGATCGTGCTCGTCGGGGGAGCGGGCGTGGCGCTGTACCCGCTGGCGTTCTACACCTCCATGCATCTGGCCGGGGTCGCGGTCGGGACGGTCGTCTCCATCGGCTCGGCCCCGCTGGCCTCGGCCCTGATCGAGCGGTTCGCCGACGGCCGGCGCCTGTCCCGGAGGTGGCTGGCCGGGGCCGCCCTGGGGCTGGCCGGCACGGTGCTGCTCTGTGCGGCCGAGGCCGCGCAGGCCGGTACCGGAGCGGGCGCAGGCTCCGCGCGGGGGACCGTCGTCGGCGTGGCACTCGGGCTGTTCGCGGGCCTGACCTACGCCGTGTACGCGTGGGCGGCGCACCGCCTCATCACCCGCTCGGTCACCTCGCGGGCGGCCATGGGCGCGGTGTTCGGCCTCGGCGGGCTGATGCTCGTACCGGTGCTGCTGGCCACCGGCGCACCGCTGGCCGCCTCCTGGACGAACGCGGGCGTCGGGCTCTACATGGCGCTGGTGCCGATGTTCACCGGGTACGTCCTGTTCGGCTACGGCCTGTCCCGGATCCCCGTCAGCACCGCGACGACCCTGTCCCTGCTGGAACCCGCCGTGGCGGCGGTCTTCGCGGTGCTGGTCGTGGGCGAACACCTGCCGGCGCTCGGCTGGACCGGCATCGCGCTGGTCATCGCCTGCCTCGGCGTGCTGACCGCCCCCTCCCGCCGCCTCCGCACCGCGGAAGCACCGGAGGCGGAAGCACCGGAGAGGGAGCGGGGGCAGACGCAGGAGAGGGAGCAGGCGCAGGAGCGCGACCCGGATGCGCCGGAGCCCCGCGACGGGTTGGCCCTGAACGCCTGACGGCCGCCGCGCGGGGTCAGGGAGTCCCGGCGGTGTGGTGGTCCAGCAGGCGGACGAGCAGCTGCACGAACTGGTCGCGTTCGGCCGGGTCCAGCGGTGCGAGCAGTTCGTCGTGGAGGTCGTCCAGGATCCTGTCGAGGCGGCGCAGCTGGCCACGGCCCCGGGCGGAGATCGTGATGATGTTGCGGCGCTGGTCGGCGGGGTCCGGCGCCCGCTCGACGAGGTGGCGTTCGGCCAGTTCGTTGAGCACGCCGACCATGTCGCTGCGGTAGATGCTGGTGCGCCTGCTCAGCGACGCCTGGCTGGCGGGCCCGTGGTCCTGCAGCGAGGCGAGCACGGCGTAGTGCCACTTGCGGGCGTCGGCCTGCGCCAGTCCGTCGGAGATCAGCCGGTCCGAGCGCGTGGTCAGCTGCGACAGCAGCCGGCTCGCCCGCAGCCGCAGCCTGTCGGGCGTCCTGGACGCGCCGTCGTCGGGCAGGGCTGCGGCTTCGGCTCCGGTCATGGCGCCCATCCTATCCATTGCGTTAGCCCAACTAACGATAGGCGTTCGCCGACATCGACATCGACATCGACATCGGCATCGCCGGTCCGGCCCTCCCCTTCCTCGACCGCGTACCGGTGAGCGCCCGAGTGCTCAGCGCCCTTCCAGGAACACCGGATTGGTGAGCGCGGCCAGTGCCCCCGGCAGCCCCGGCACCGCCGCCGGATGCCGGACCTCGGCCCGCACATAGGCGGCGTAGGCCGGCGTCGTACGCCACTGGACCGTCCCCGTGCCCGACTCGGGCAGCCCGGCCGTGAACAGCGTGCCCTGGTCGGTGACGAAGTGCGCCGTGCAGCCGGGCGCCCCGGTCACCTCCAGCCGCACGGTGACCGGGGTGTCGTCCCCGTCCACCCGCAGCCGCTCGCCGATCCCGGCGTGCAGCGCGCGTCCGCCGGAGACGCCGAAGGAGAGCGTGACCGCGGACGACTCCGCGATGTACGAGTGCCCGGCCCGGATCCCGGCCACGATCGCCTCGCGCGACAGCTCGTCGGCCAGGACGACGGTCTGCGGCAGCCCCACCTGGTCCGGCTCCCGGTGCGCGTCGCTGTTGCCCATCGCCGGAACCCACGGCTTGGACCAACGGGCTGCGGCGACCAGGGAGTTGTCCCACTCGGCGAGGGCGATCTCGTCCTCCGGGGTGTACGCCCCGTTCCACACCTCCACGGCGTCCGCCTCGCCGAAGCCGAACTTCCAGTGGCAGCCGATGCAGGTGGCGTGCGGATGGGCGGGCACGACCAGGCCACCGGCCCGGCGCACGGCCTTCGCGTAGTGCCCGAACCGGTTGTCGCGGGCCCGGTAGCGCCAGTCCACGAACGTGCCCGGATCGGTGGCCACCGCGAGCACATGCCCGTTGCGGGTGGTGATCTCCTCGCCGGTGAGGACGAGCAGGTCGTCGCCCCACAGCCCGCCCCACGCCCCGTGCGCGGAGTACGTGTTGTGCTCGCTGCTGTTGATGAAGTCGAGCCCGGCCGCGCGTGCGGCGGCGGCGATCTCGGCCGGGGTGCGCCTGCCGTCCGAGTGCACGGAGTGCAGATGGCAGTCCCCCCGGTACCAGGCCCGCCCGCGCCCCTTCGCGCGCTCCGGCGGATACACCGGCTCCGGCGCCGACCCGGCGGGCCCGGACCGCAGGGTGACCGTCACCTCGTACGGCAGCCCCTCGGGGGCGACGGTGTACGGACCGAGCGCGATGTTCCACGTACCGGCCCGTACCGGCCCCGCGATGTAGCCGGGCGTCGCCTCGTCCGCCCGGATGAAGAAACTGGTGCGCGCCCCGCCGGACCATCCCCGGAACCCGCGCCCGCCCAGTTCGGTGCCGCGCTCGTCGAAGATGCCGATGTCGAGGGCGTTGCCCGGCGTCCCGGCCGGTACGGGAGTCCTCTCGTACGCGTACGAGACGGCGATCTCCCGTACCCCGCGCGGCACTTCGACCGACAGGTACACGAAGTCCGGCGACCCGGTCGGCAGGGTGCCGCGCACGGTCCTGGTCCGGTCCGGGCCGCCGTCGGCGTCGGTGCCGTCGTTCGGGGGCGCGGCGTCGGCGAAGCTCACAGTGCCCAACGTCAGAGCGGTGGCGGCCGTCCCGACGAGAAGGCCGCGCCTGGCCATCGGGTGGCCGTGAGCGGGATGCGATACGGACATACGAGTGGCTCCCCGGTGTCGTGAGTGGCAAGGGGTGTCGCCCCCGAACCCTGACGGCACCCGGTGAACTACGGAAGAACGCCGATGAACCGGACCGCACGGCACGCGACGGCATACGTTGGGGCCCTCACCGGATCACGACGGAGGTGTCCTCGTATGCGGATCGGCACAACGATCTTCCTCACCGACGAAACGATCACGCCGCTGCGGCTCGCCCGCGAGCTCGAACAGCGCGGCTTCGCAGGGCTCTACCTGCCCGAACACACCCACATCCCGGTGAGCAGGGACACCCCCTACCCGATGGGCGGCGAACTCCCGCCCGAGTACGCCCGCACCCTCGACCCCTTCGTCGCGCTCGCCCAGGCCGCCGCCGTCACCGAGCACCTGACCCTGGGCACCGGCATCACGCTCGTCGCCCAGCACGACCCGATCGACCTGGCCAAGCAGATCGCCACCCTGGACCACCTCTCCGGCGGCCGTTTCACGCTGGGCATCGGCTACGGCTGGAACGTGGAGGAGGCCGCCGACCACGGCGTGGACTGGCCGGCCCGCCGCGACCTGGTCCGCGACCGGACGGCCCAGATGCGCGCCCTGTGGGCGGACGAACCCACCGCGTACGACGGCGAGTTCGGCTCGGTCCGGGCCAGCCACGCGTACCCGAAACCGGTCCAGCGGCCTCGCGGCCCGGTGAACGGCCCCCGCACCCTGATCGGCGGCGCGGCGGGTCCGAAGCTCTTCGCCCACATCGCCGAGTACGCCGACGGCTGGCTCCCCATCGGCGGCCGCGGCCTGACCGAGTCCGTACCGAAGCTCCGCGAGGCCTGGGAGGCGGCGGGCCGTGACCCGAAGCACCTCCAGGTCGTCCCCTACGCGGTCCTCCCGAGCGCCGGCAAGCTGACGCACTACGCGGACCTGGGCATCGAGGAGGTCGTCCTGCAACTGCCCCCGGCGGGCGAGGCGGAGGTGCTGCGGGCGCTGGACGGGTACGCGCAGTACCTCTGACGGAGGGGGGAGGGGCGGGCGTCGGCGCTTCCGCCCGCCCTCAAGCCGTTGGCCGTCTTGGGCATATCCCGACGTCCAGTGCTTCGCCTCGACGTGCTCGGTCTGCGGCACTGGATTGGCCGTGAGTGCAACCATTTAGCCGTAATCGGTATCTTCTTCTGTCAAGGATCACGCACGGGCGAGCACGGGAGTGGATCGACGATGAACAGGCCGTTGCGGCACATAGCCATATTTTGCGGGCTGCTGGTGATGGCGCTGCTGGTGCGGGCGAACTGGATCCAGTACGTCAAGAGCGAGCCCCTGGCCAACCACGAGAACAACCGCCGGGTGAAGATCGCCCAGTTCGCCACCCCGCGCGGCGACATCATCGTCGGCAGTGAAGCGGTCACCGGTTCCAAGGCGGTCGAAGGGACGGACTTCAAGTACCGGCGGACCTTCAAGCAGGGCCCGATGTACGCCCCCGTCACCGGATACGCCTCGCAGGCGCAGGGCATGTCCCTGCTGGAGAAGACGTACGACAGCATCCTCAGCGGCCAGGACGACCGGTTCGCGTTCCGGCACGCCAAGGACATCATCACCGGCGAGCCGCGGCGCGGCGGCTCCGTGATCACCACGATCGACCCGAAGGCGCAGAAGGCCGGTTACAAGGGGCTGACCGACCTCAAGGCGCGGGGTGCGGTCGTCGCGCTGGAGCCGGACACGGGGAAGGTCCTGGCCCTCGTCTCCACGCCCTCGTACGATCCGTCCGTCTTCGCCGGGAACTCGTTCAAGGAGGGCGACAAGTTCCAGGCGCTCGTCAAGGACAAGAGCAAGCCGCTGGCCAACCGCCCGCTGCGGGAGACCTTCCCGCCCGGCTCGACGTTCAAGATCCTCACGGCGGCCGCGGCCCTGGAGAACGGGGTGGTCTCCGATGTCGACGCCCGGTCCGACGCCGTCTCCCCGTACCCGCTGCCGCTCTCCACGAACAAGATCGGCAGCGAGGCCGGCGACGCGGTGTGCAACAAGGCGTCCATGAAGACCGCGATGCAGTACTCCTGCAACAACGTCTTCCTCGACGCGGCGTCCAAGGTCGGCGCCGAGAAGATGCGTGAGACCGCGGAGAAGTTCGGCTTCAACGCCGATGTCTACTCCGAGGAGTTCGGCGACATGCTCGCCACCAAGAGCCTCTACCCGACGAAGCTGGACAAGCCCGGAACCGCGCTGACGGGCATGGGACAGGGCAGCCTCACCAGTACGCCGATGCAGATGGCGATGGTGACCGCCGCCCTCGCCAACGACGGCAAGCTGATGCAGCCGTACATCGTCGACGAGCTGCGCGGCCCCGACCTGTCGGTCCTGGAGAAGAACGAGCCGAAGCTCAAGAGCCAGGCCGTTTCCGCGGAGACCGCGAAGAAGGTCCAGGAAATGATGGAGTTCACGGCCAATGAGGGCAGCGCCAAGCGTGCCCTGATCGACGGCGTCACGGTCGGCGGCAAGACCGGCACGGCGCAGCGCGGCGTCAATGTGAACGACGAGGTGCCGTACGGCTGGTTCGTCTCGTACGGCAAGGCCGACGGGAAGTCGGTGGCGGTCGCGGTGTTCATCGACCCGACGGACATGGACATCTCCCGGTCGGACATCTCCGGCGGCCGGCTGGGCGCGCCGATCGCGAAGAGCGTGATGAAGGCGGTACTGGGCAAGTAGTCCCCACGCCGGCCCGGACGCATGTGCGATCATCGTGTGCGATCTTCTTTACGAGTCGCACACATATCGCTTGTGTCCCGGGCCGTCCAGCGTGCGTGCGCCGCTCGTGAAGCCCCGGTTCAAGTGCACACTTCACCGGTCCGGGGGGGAGCGGAATGTCCAACCACCCACGCACGGCCGCAAGATCGGGCAGATCGGGCGGATCGGCGGCGTACGCCGCGCTGCTGCTCGCACTGTCGGTCCTGCTCTCGCTGCTGATTCCCGCAGGGGCCGCGCAGGCGTACGCCCCCGCGGCGACGGCGCCCGACGCCACGGTCGAGGTCGCGGCCGACGCCACGGCCGACGAGGACTGTGCCGTCCTGCCGCTCTCCGGCTTCGGCGAGGCCGCCCCGGCCGAGGGCAGGCCGACGATCCCGGGCGACACCACGGCCTGCTTCACGTTCACGGCCGAGGCCGCCGGGCTGCACAAGGTCGTGGTCGTCGGCGGCGCCAACGGCAGCACGTACGCCTCCGTCCTCGACGGCGGCACGGAGATCGACTGCTACGACCCCAAGTGGGGCGCCGGCTGGTGCCGGCTGCCCCGCTCGGGCGAGTTCACGCTCCGGCTGTTCAACGACTGGTCCGAGACGAGCAGGCCCACCGTCGCGGTCGTCCCCCTCGCCACCACCGAGGGCTGCGCACCCGCGATCGGCACGTCCTGGGACACCGCCCCCGTCGTCGGCTCGGCCGCCGGGCCGACCGCCATCCAGTGCCAGATCTTCAACGGCACGCCGGGTGAGCGGATCACCAACACCATCCGGACGACCGCGTACGGCCAGAGCCTGTCCTGGATCACCGACGAGACCGGCGCCCGGATCTGCCCGTACCCCAACGAGGACGGCAGCAACGGCTGCGTACTGCCCGGTGACGGCCCCTACCGGGTCCTCTCGCAGGTCAGCGAGGCCGAGAACGGCTTCCCCGCCGAGTACACCCTCGCCGTCCGCCGCACCTCCGACCCGGCCGGCTGCGCCCACCCCGCGCTGAACGGCTACAACTCCGGCCCCACGGCCGCCGATCCGGCCCACGGCTGCCGGACCTTCACCGCCCCGGCCGCCGGCCGCTACGACGCGTACTCCGTCCACGACGGCGCACGGTCCCTGCTCGCGGTGTACGACCGGAACGGCAGAACCGCCTGCGCCACCTGGGACGTCTGCACCCTCCCCGCCGCCGGTGAGTACACCGTCTACACCGATGCCGCCACCCTCGTCATCGACCACACCGCCACCACCGGCTGCGAGCCGGTCGAACTCGGCGTGCACCGCTCCGAGTTCTCCGTCGGCGGCGAGATCGACTGTCTGTCCCTGCCGCTCCCCGAGGGCGCCCGGCTGGCGGCGCTGGAGGCCATCTCCGGGCCCGCGCCCCACCCCGACGTGACCGTCGTCGACGCCGACGGCATCCAGCGCTGCGACCCGTCCCGCCTCACCGACGGAACCTGCGGACTCACCGGCAAGGCCCCGTTCCGGGCCCTGGTCTCCAACACCAGCGAGTCGAAGCCGACCGGCCCGTACGCGCTCGTACTGCACCGCACCGACGCGGCGGGCGACTGCCCGGCCTTCCCGGCGGGCGACTTCACCGAGACCGGCCCCACCGCCCGCGTCACCACCGGTGACGGCGTCTTCTCGCGCTGCCTGAGCATTCCGGCGGACGACCACAGCACCCAGGAGAACATCCAGCTCCGGGCCGCACCCGGCACCGCGTCGCTCGCCCAGTTCACCGTCCTGGACGTCCAGGGCAAGCAGATCTGCTCGGCCCGCGCCTCCACCTCCACCTGGACGACCTGCGCACTGACCCCGGGCGTCGCCCACACCGTGCTGGTCACCGGCCGCGACACCCCCGCCGAATACGTCCTGGCCCGCCGCGACGTCACCACGACCGCCAGGGGCTGCACCGCGAACCCGGCGACGAAGCCCGGCGGCCCGTCCACCGGCTCCACCATGGGCGCCCCCGGCGAGCTGCGCTGCCGCCAGGTCACCACCGCCGACGCCAAGGACACCCTGCACATCGACGTCCGCGACCCGCTCGGCGCCGCCAACATCGTGGTGTACGGCGCCGACGGCACCGGCCTGTGCAACAAGAACCGGGCGTGCGCCGTCACCGGCTCCACCCACTACCAGGTCATGGTCACCGTCCCCGCGACGCTGAAGGCCCCCGACTCGTACCGCTTCGACGCCCTGCGCATCGCGGGCCCCGACGGCCCGGCCGCCGAGTGCGAGAAGGTCGCGAGCATCGCCTACGGGTACGGCCCGGTCACCGGCACCCTCGACGAGCAGCACACCGCCGTCTGTGCCGCGCTGCCCACCGGGTACAGCGACCGCTTCAAGATGGAGATCAGCGACACGACCGGCGCCACCGAAACTGCGGTGCCCGCGCTGTACGACCCCAGCCTCGACAACGGCTGCGTGTACGGCACCCCCGGCGGCTACTCGTGCTCGGTGATGGAGCAGTACTCCAGGGAGCTCACCCCGAGCATCCTGGTCCTCTCCCTGCCGGAGAACGCGTCGAAGACCTCGTACAAGGCCGAGGCGGTCTGCTCGGGGCTCTGCGGCCTGGAGCGGGTGGCCGTCACCAAGGTCGCCCCGGCCACCGGCGTCTCCGGTACGAGGACGACGGTCACGGTCACCGGCACCGCCCTGCACAAGGACGACCGCGTCGTGCTGAGCGTCCTCGGCCGGCGGATCGAGGCGACCACCGTCGCGGTCGCGCCCGACCGCCGCACTCTGACCGCCGAGCTCGACCTGACCGGCGAGGCCGAGGGCACCTGGGGCCTGAGCGTCATCACGCACGGCGGAACCCAGTACCTCAAGGGTGACTTCACCATCACCCCGGCCCCGCTCCGCAACAGCGCACCGCCGTCGATCGGCACCACCGCCCGCGTCGGCGACCGCCTCACCGCGTCCCCCGGCACCTGGGCCCCCGCCCCGACGTCGTACACCTACCAGTGGAACGCCGACGGGCAGCCGATCACCGGCGCGACCGCGTCCGGCTACACCGTCCCGGTCTCGCTGCTCGGCAAGAAGATCGGCGTCACTGTCACGGCCCGCCGCACCGGCACGGCGGACGTCCCGGCCGCCTCGGCGGCGCTCACGGTCGCCAAGGGTGCGGCGCCCAGGGTGACGACCGCCCCGAAGATCACCGGCTCCGTGAAGGTGGGCGCCAAGCTGACCACCACGAGCGGCAGTTGGACACCCGCCGCGTCCTCCTACGGCTACCAGTGGAAGGCCGACGGCAAGGCGATCAAGGGCGCGACCTCGTCCACGTACACCGTCCCGGCCTCGCTGCTCGGCAAGTACGTCACCGTCACCGTCACGGCCCACCGCACCGGTCACACCGACGGTTCCACGACGCCCGCCTCGGTGAAGGTCGCCACGGGCAGCGCGCCCAAGGCCACCAAGCAGCCCACGATCTCCGGCACCGCGAAGGTGGGCCGCACCCTCAAGGCGGCGAAGGGCAGTTGGACGCCCGCCCCGACCTCGTACGGCTACCAGTGGTACGCCAACGGCAAGGCGATCTCGGGCGCGACCAAGTCCTCGCTGACCCTCAAGTCCGCCCAGCGCGGCAAGAAGATCACCGTGAAGGTGACCGCCCGCCGCACGGGCCACGCCAGTGGCTCCGCCACCAGCAGGGCGACCAAGGCGGTCGCCCGCTGACAACGGTGAGCCGAACGGAACGGCCGGGTATCCCACTGACACGGGATGCCCGGCCGTTCCGTCGTTCTGGCCGCTCCGTCGCTCCGCCGCTCTGCTGCTCCGTCCTCCGTCCTCCGTCCTCCGTCTTGCCCTGGTGGACGGCGGCACACGGGCACTGCTGAACAGCCTGCGGCCGATGGTGGTCTGGGAGCCGCCCGTGCTGACCGTCGGCTACCCGGTCGAGCGGGACCCGCGAGCAGGGCTCCATCGGCTGGAGCCCCGTCTGGTCGGTCCGCAACTGCTGACACCCGGCCAGCACAGCGGCATCGGTATGGATATGCGTGGGACGACTCCTTTGAACCCGACCGGTCCTGCGGCGTCACACCTTGAGTCTGTCCGAAATGACAGGTATGGGGTCTGTCGGTACGTTCGCCGCAGGTTGGCCGTCCGGCCGACGTCTCTGAGACGGAGAGAAGTGACATGCCCTCGCGTACCTTCACGGTGGCCGCCGCCGTAGTCAGCACAGTGGTCCTTGCCGCCGGCATCACCTATGCCTCGACCGACGGATCCACTCAGGCCGAACCGGCCCCCGCGCGGGCCGAGCAGCCCGTCCACCGGGCTGCCCCGCCCGCCCGGCAGGCCGTTCCCGCACCGGCCCCCGTCGGCAGCGAAAGCGGAACGGAGGACAAGGGGGACAAGGGGGGCAACGGCGGCGGCGACGAGGGCTCCGACCGCGGTGGGCGCGACGACGAGGGCGGCGACCGCGGCGGGCGGGACGACGAGGGCGGCCGGGGCGGGCGGGACGACGAGGGTGGCGGCCGGGGCGGGCGCGACCGGGGCCACGACCGGAAGAGGGAGAGGATCTTCTTCAACGAGCGGGAGTACGGCGCCTATCCGGGGGGCTGTATCCCCGCGGCCAGCGGGCTGGGATCGAGCAGCTTCAGCATCTACAACGACAGCCGGCATGCGGTCGAGGTCTTTCGGGGGTTCGCCTGTGACGGCGGTTCTCCGGTCGCCACGGTCGGCCCCTACGGCAGCACCTACGGTGTTGTGACGCCCAACGTCCGAGGCGGCGGGTTCATCGACAACGGCGTCGCGGGCAGCTTCCGGGTGATCGGCCACGACGAGGAGTGGTGACGGTCCGGACCCCCACGAGGCACGGGAGGCGGCGGGCCGGGACCTCTCAGCTCCCGGACAGCAGCGACGGCAGCTTGCGCATGTCGTCGAAGACGACGGTGTCCGGGCCTTCCAGCCAGTGCGCCGGAGTCAGGCCGCCCGCGTAGCCGAATGCTCGCATTCCGGCCGAACGGGCGGCCTGCACACCGTACTTGCTGTCCTCGACGACCACACAGGCGGCGGGTTCGACACCCATTCGCCGGGCCGTGTGAAGAAAGAGATCGGGGGCGGGCTTTCCGTGTGCGACCTCGGTGGCGCTGAAGATGCGTCCCTCGAAGTGCGCGTAGAGCCCGGTGCGGCCCAGGGTGTGGCGCATCTTCTCGTGGCTGCCGCTGGACGCCACGCAGGTGGGGAGCGCGATGGCGGCCAGCGCTTCGTGGATCCCCTCCACCGCGACGAGTTCACGGTCGACCGCCTCGCGGTGGAGGGCCTCGAAGCGCTGCTGCCAGGCGGCGGACGTGCCGGGCAGCCGGGCGTCGACCAGGGCTCCGATGGACTTGTTCGACCTGCCGACGAACTTCTCGACGACCTCCTCGGCCGTCAGCGGCCATCCCAGCTCGGCGCCCACCTGGACCTGGATGCGTACGGCGATCCGTTCGCTGTCGACGAGAACGCCGTCACAGTCGAATATGACGAGCTCAGGGGCTGTGAACATCCGGTAAGGATACGGAGAACGGCAGAGACCGCACCCGTTCGGCCCGAGGCCACGGCGGCCCGGCTCCTTTGGTAGCGTGCGCGGCACCCCCGCCACCCCACCAGCTGACAGCGGGCCGGCGCGTAGTCGCTCTCCCGCTGGGAATCCTGATGAAGGAAAAGCCGTGAACACGACTTCCCGCACAATATCCGGCATAGTGGCCGCCACCGCGTTGTTCGGCGGCGCCATGGTGGCCACCGCCGGCCCGGCCGCCGCCGCGAGCTATCACTGCACCACCAGCAAGCACTCCGTCGACAACCCGGCTTATGGCGGCGTCTACGCCGACAACTTCGACTTCAGCGTGCAGCTCTGCGCGAAGCGGTCCAGCGGCAACATCTACACCTACGCCAAGATCAGCTGGGACGGTCCGGCCTGGTTCGTCGACGGCCCCAGCGAGTTCGACGCCGCCCGCTTCCACCTTCAGACCAAGAAGAGTGTGTCCGGCCCCGACAAGGTCGTGAAGTGGGCCAACTACACCGGCATCAAGACCCGTCTTGAGCACGGTGACTACAAGGGCAACGGCAGTTACACGACCGGTGTCCTCAAGTACGCGGCCGGGTCCGGCCGTTACCTCGCCGACGGATTCCTCCAGCTGGACTGGGACAAGGACGGCAAGGGCTACCGGAACACGACGTTCTCGGCCTCTCCGACCGTCTGACCCGAACGGCTCGCCCCGCACCGGTTCGTGGATTCCCGCGACCCGGTGCGGGTGCGCTCAGCCCTGTGCGGAGACCGGTGGAAGCCGGTGACGATCGGTCGCGCAGTCGTGGCAGTCGCCCGGGATCGGGGAGCGGAAGGCCCGGTCGCAGCGGTCGCAGTTCTGGAGCGGAGCTGCGGGCAGGTCCGGGGTCGGTGGGGGTGGCAGGAGAGCCGTGAGCCGGTGCCGGAGCAGCTTCGCGGGGTGCTTGAGGGGCTGCGGGAGGTCGGCGGTGAGCGCCTGCCGGAGGGCGGCGGGCGAGGCGCCCCGTTCGAACCAGGTGGCGGCGGCGGGGGCGAGCAGGACGACATCCTTCTCGCTGAGCGTGATCCGGGGCGCGTGGCGCGGGAGATCGGTGAGCAGCGCGGTGGCGGCGCGGAGGAGCTGAGGGAGCTCCTTGCGCGGCTGGGGAAGCGGCGGGGGCGGGGCCTTGGCGGGCGCGGACGCCGGTGCGGGCGCGGGCGTCGGTGCGGGCGCTGGTGCCGGGGCGCTGGGCCTGTGGGGCGGCCTGGGCGCCGGGGCCGGGTGCCGTTGCGCGGTGCCGGTCGGCTGGTTGTAGGAGCACGTACGCGTGACGACACGGCCGTTGGGCAGCCGCTCGCGGGTACGGCTCAGATAGCCGTGGGCCTCCAGTTCGCGTAACGCGGCGGCGATGCGGGCCTCGCTCTCGGGGAAGCGCTCGGCGAGCTTCTTGACGCCGATCCGCGCCCCGGCGGGAAGCGACTGGATGTACGTCGAGAGCCCGATCGCCAGCAGGGACAGTTCGCGGTGCTGGGCGAGGTGGTTGCCGATGACCGTGAACCGGCTGGTCTGGCGGGTGTTGACGTGGCGGATGCCGGACGTCGGCGACCCGCCCGCGCGAACGGAGGGCGCGGAGCGTGCGGGCACGCTAACCTGCTGTGTATCCATCGGGAAGGTTGAGTCTTCCTAGGTGGTCAGGCCCTCGTTCGGGATCATCACTCCCGGCCGAGGGCCGACGTACGTGTGCGGCTGTGTTGGCGTGAGCATATGCCCGCAAGCCGCCCCGAAATCCAGCTGAGTTGCCCGATGTCACCCGCGCGAGTGACAGGGACCCGCAGGTGAAAGACATGGGTCGGGTTGGGTTTTTCGTACGTCCTCAAGACAAAGACTTAAAAGCTTTTACGTCGCTGCGCACCGCGACCCGGTCAGCCGCGTCCCGGTCCACCGGGTCGCGGCTGTCACGACCCGGTGGACGCCCGCCGCAACAGGGCGCTCAGCCCTGCTGCGCGTACGAAACGAACGCCGCCCAGGCGCCGGGGGCGACGTCGAGTTGGGGCCCCTGGACGTTCTTGGAGTCACGGACGTGGACAGCGGCGGGGCAGGTCGCGACCTCGACGCACTCGCCACCCTCGCCGCTGCTGTAGCTGCTCTTGCGCCACTCGTATGCGATCTCGATGCAGTTGCCGCCTTCGCCGTCGCTGTGGCTGCTCTTGAACCAGTGCAGTTGCTCGGTGTTCATAGCTCTCCCAGCATCTTCTCGATCAGCATCAGGGACTCCCTCGGGGTGAGAGCCTGCGCTCGGATGATCCCATAGCGCTCGCTGAAGACGCGGACCTCCTCGGGGTCGGTGATCAGCCGGGGATTCCCGTAGAGCTCCGTGTAGACGGCCTGCTGGCGCCCCTTGGGGGTGATCAAGGTGAACGTGCCGCCAATCGCAGCATGTTCCTCCCGGAGCGTCGGCATGACCTGGATCTCCACCGTCCGCAGCCTTCCGATGTGCATGAGTCGTCGCAGTTGCTCTGCGTGGACAGCCCCGCCTCCGATTGGTCGCCGCAATACGGTTTCTTCCAGTACGTAGCTGAAGGTCGGCGCAGGCCAGCGCTCGAAGATCTGCTGCCGATCCAGTCGGTCCGCGACGCGCTTCTCGATGGTCGCCTCATCCAGCAACGGGCGGCGCTGCGTGAAGACGGCCCGTGCGTACGCCTCCGTCTGGAGCAGGCCGGGCACGACCTGGGCGCTGTACTCGTGCAGCGCAAGTGCCTCCGCCTCCACCCGGGCGTAGTTCCGGAACCAGTCCGGATGGCGAGTGCGCGCTCGCGCCAGCGCCACTTGCACCTCGCCGACGGCGGCAGACAGCACCCCGCAGGCATTGAGGAGCGGGTCCACGCGGGCCAGGAAGTCAGGCTGCGGCGTGCGCACACCCCGTTCCACCGCCGAGATCAGGTCTTCTCCACAGTGGGCCGCGAGACCCAAGTCCTTCTGACTCATGCCCGCGTGTTCGCGCAGCACCTTGATCTGTTTGCCCAGCGCTTTGAACAGGTGCGCCGTTCCATCCGACTCGGCCGGATGCTCCGGCCTCTCTTCGCGTTCCGTGTTCGTCATCCGCCCCGCACCGCTTTCTGATCGCCCGGTCACGGCCGACGCCCCGTACAGCCGACCGGGCGTGCCCGTACAGCTACTCGGTGTCGTGGTGTCACTCCTGGTCAGCGTACGAGCAACCGGACACGCTGAGTCACATGAACGCCGAAATCACCCTTGCGGGCGCCGAGTTCGTCCAACGCTTCAGCGCCACCCGTCGAGGCGCCCGGCTGGCCCGCCGGCTCGCCGCACATCAACTGGACAAGTGGGGTGTGCCGTACGGGAGCGAGCTGTCCGACGACGTCACGGTGATCGTGTCCGAGCTGGCGGCCAACGCGGTGCTGCACGGGCTCGTACCGGGGCGGGACTTCGAGCTGCGGCTGATCGCCCTCGCGGACACGCTCCGTATCGAGGTGTCGGACGCGCGGGGCGAACGGGGGCCGGAGGTCCGGCCCTCCCGTCCCGGCGCCGAATCGGGGTTCGGTCTGCACCTGGTCGCGGCGTTGGCGACGTCGTGGGGAGTGAAGGACCGGGTCGTCGGCAAGACGGTCTGGGCGGAGTGCGTCACGGAGCGGAAATGGTCAGGGGTCTCCTTGACCTGAAGTGCGATTGAGTTTCTACCGTTTCCTCTGGTTGATCGTCCGACGATGGGAGAACGCGCCGTGATCCTCGTGACCGGAGCCACCGGAAACATTGGCAGTGCACTGCTGAAGGAACTGCACGCATGCGGTGCCGGGCCGCTGAGGGGGCTCACCCGTGATGCCGCGCGGGCCACCTTCCCCGAAGGGGTCGAGGCCGTGGAGGGCGACCTTGCGGCGTCGGCGTCGTTGAAGCACGCACTGGAGGGGGTACGTGCGCTGTTTCTTGTGTCGCGCCTGGGGCCGGACGCCGACATCATCGAAGCCGCACGGCAGGCGGGTGTGGAGCATGTGGTGATGGTGTCGTCGATCACCGCCCAGACCCATCCGCACCTGGGCCCTGCCGGTGAGAACCTCGCGGTGGAACGGCTGCTCAAGGAGAGCGGTATGGCCTGGACGATCCTGCGGCCGACGCAGTTCGCCTCGAACGCCCTGATGTGGGCGGCTTCCATCCGTGAGCATGAGTTGGTCCGCGCGCCGTACGCGGACACAGCACTGCCGACCATCCACCCTGCGGACATCGCGTCGGTGGCACGGGTGGCGCTGACCGAGCCCGGCCACCAGGAGCGCACGTACGCCTTGACCGGTCCGGAGCCGGTGACAGCCCGTCGGCAGGTCGAGGCCATCGCGGCAGCACTGGGCCGGGAGGTGCCCTTCGCCGAGATCAGCCGCCGGGAGGCCCACGCGCAGATGGCCGCGGTCTTCGGAGCCGAGGCCGCGGACGCGGTGCTCGACGTCACGGGCGGTGACGTCAACGACGAGTTGCTGGCGGTGCGCGACACGGTCGCACAGGTCACCGGAACCCCGGCCCGGCCGTTCCAGCAGTGGGCTATGGAGAACGCCGCCGCCTTTCGCTGAATCACCTGCGCGTCCGGTGTCGGACAACTGCGGGCACGGGCTGTGCTCCCCCGTCCCGAGGACGCGGAGGCAAAGGCCGAGGCAGCAGCAGACGACGAGGGTGACACCAGGGACGGCGACGGTGGCAACAGCGGTACGTGAATGCCTCTCGAAGGCGCAGCGCTCGGCGATGCACCTGGAGATGCGGGACAGCTACATGTGCGACGACCCGGAGTTCATCCGCCGGCAGGGCGGGCACCGGTATGACCCGGCCGACCGCGAGTCGTGGTGGCACTGGTGGGACGAGCAGGGGCGGACAGGGTTCGAGCGCTTCGGGCTCACCGTTGACGGTGACGGCGAGCGGGTGTGGCTCGACGGGCCGGGCAGCCCTGCTGGAAAAGGACCAGCCCTGCGGGCCGGCACCTCGCCCAGCGGCCCACCTCACGCCGGCCACGACCCGGTGAACGTCAGCCGAGGCGGCCGACGTGGATCACGATGATGGTGACCTGGGCTTCTTTGATCTCGTACAGCACGCGATAGCGCCCCACGTGCACGCGTCGTAGCGTGGGTGAGCCGTAGGGCGCCGAGCCCTGTGGCAGAGGGTTGTCGGCGAGCATGTCGACAGCATCCATCAACTGGCGCAAGCCGTCGGGGTCGTCCTTGAGGAACCGGGCAGCTTGGTCGATGGCGTGCTCGTCCCAGGTGATCAGATACGTCAACGCTGCTCCAGGCCGAGTCGTGCACGGACCTGGTCATGCGGGACAGTCTTCACGGCGCCGACGGCCTGGCGTGCCTGGTACTGGGCGAGAGCCAGCGCGTCCTCCAGCTCGGCCAGCTCCTGGGGGTTGATCAGTATGGCTGCGGGTTGGCCGTGGTCGGTGATGGTGATGCGTTCCCGCGCGTTGGAGGCTCTGCGGACGAGAGAGCCGAAGCGGGCGCGGGCTTCAGTGATCGGCAGCGTGTCACTCATGTGCAGAAGTGTACACTTGTCGCATGTTGTGTCCAGTTGATGGCTACGGGTGAACCGACTTCCTGGGGCGTGAATGGATCTGCCGACGGCCGAGCCGGCTTGAACTTCTCCGCGGTCCGCGGCCCGTTGCCGGACGCCTCCGGCACCGCGCTCTACTGCCAGGTCGCGGTGTCGGGGTCGATGCCGTGGGCGCGCGCCTCGGCGTCGACGATGCGGCGGAACCAGGTGGCGAGGCCGGCGCGGATGCCGTCGTAGTGGGCGGCGAACGCCGGGTCGGCCTCGTACATGCGGCCGAGACAGACCTGCATCTGTCTGGTGAGGGGAAAGTACGAGGCGAAGACCTCGCGGTGCCGCTCGACGAGCCGGTTCGCCTCCGGGCTGCCAGGTGTGACGCCGGCGTCCATCGCATCCCCGAGGGCGCGGTCGAGGGCGGCGACGGCGTCGGCGACGGTCTGCCATTCCTCCGGACCGCGAGAGGCCGAGCGTTCGGCGTACTGCCGCCATTGCGTGGTGTCTCCCCAGAGTTGACGGGCCCGGGCCGGCCCGTCCGGGTCCCACTGGGGGCCGAAGACCGCGGCCTGCTGCTCTGCGGTCAGCAGCAGGCCGCGCTCGTGGGCGTCGATCATCCGGTCCAGTCCGGCGCCGAGCTGCCGGAGGCGCTCGATCCGTTCCGAGACCTGGGCGCGCTGCGCGCGCAGCGCACCGGGTACGTCCGTGGCCGAGTCGTCCAGGACGGCCTGAATCCGGTCCAGGCCGAGACCGATCTCGCGGTAGACGACGATGCGGTGCAGGCGTTCCAGGTCACCGGCGGTGTAGAGCCGGTATCCGGCGGCCGTGCGCAGCGACGGTCGCGCGAGACCGATCTCGTCCCAGTGGTGCAGCGCGCGGACCGTCACGCCCAGGCGTTTCGAGACCTGACCGACGGCCAGCCCGTCGGCGTCAGTGGCATCAGGCATGCTCCTGATTGTCGCCGCGACCGGCGCCCGGTGGAGTGATCCCGATGGCTTCAAGGTTCCGCGCCTCCTGACTGGCCGGATCGAAGGGCTTCGCCGCGGTGAGAACGATCCGTGCGTTCTCGGGGGTGACCACCTCCACATCGCGGGTGTTCCAGGGGGTGTCCCGCGGACCGTCGACCGAGTCCGGGCGCAACGCACGACAGGCCTCCACCAGGGAATCGACCTGGCCGAGCACGCACGAGAAACTGAGGCTCATCGCCGGTGCCTGCTCCGGAACGCTCTCCGCCCGGAGAAGGAGTACGTCCTGGAACGCCCATCGGCGCAGATGCACCAGCGTGCCGGGGATGCTGAACAGCTCGAAGAACCCGAGCCCTCGAATCCAGAAGTCCACCGACGCCGCCAGATCGGTCGTGGCGATCGTCGCGAAAGCGGGCATTCCATAGATGCCACGGAACAGTTCCGGCGGAACCGCATCCGGGCCGGGAGTGGGTACGGGGCTCATTTCGAACGCGTTGTAGTGGTCGCTCATGCACCCCACGTTCCGGCCTCACGCAACGTGAGGGTCAAGCCGGATTCCGATGTGCCCGCGTCGGCTCGATCGTTACCGCGCCACACAGGCCGTGAGGTGCGAGGTCCCGGACGGTGAGCGGGATGCCGCGGCGTCCGTGCCGCCGGCCCCGCCCTCTCCGTACCCACCGACGCCTTCACGTCCTTCACCCCGGGCCAGATGCCCTGGTCCGGGGCGCGGGCCCCGCTCGTATGCTCGGGTCCATGACCGATCCTCAGCGCGGACGTCCGACGACCAATTCCATGCGGCGTGCCCTCAAGCGAGCCCGTGACGGTGTCGCTCTCGATGTGGCCGAGGCCGCCGTACTGCTCCAGGCGCGGGGCGAGGACCTGACCGACCTTGCCGCCTCGGCCGCCCGGGTGCGGGACGCCGGGCTCGAAGCCGCGGGGCGGCCGGGGGTGATCACGTACTCGCGCAAGGTCTTCATCCCGCTGACCCGGCTCTGCCGCGACAAGTGCCACTACTGCACCTTCGTCACCGTCCCCGGCAAGCTCCGGCGGGCCGGGCACGGGATGTTCCTGTCGCCGGACGAGGTGCTGGACATCGCCCGCGAGGGCGCGGCCATGGGGTGCAAGGAGGCGCTGTTCACGCTCGGCGACCGGCCGGAGGACCGCTGGCCCGAGGCGCGGGAGTGGCTGGAGGCCGAGGGGTACGACGACACCCTCGCGTACGTACGCGCCATGGCGATCCGGGTCCTTGAGGAGACCGGACTGCTGCCCCACCTCAACCCGGGCGTCATGACCTGGACCGATCTTCAGCGGCTCAAGCCCGTCGCCCCGTCCATGGGGATGATGCTGGAGACGACGGCCACCCGCCTGTGGTCCGAGCCGGGCGGCCCGCACCACGGTTCCCCGGACAAGGAACCGGCCGTGCGGCTGCGGGTGCTGGAGGACGCGGGGCGGTCCAACGTCCCGTTCACCACCGGCATCCTGATCGGCATCGGGGAGTCGTACGAGGAGCGCGCCGACTCGCTCTTCGAGCTGCGCAAGACCGCCCGCGCCTACCACGGCATCCAGGAAGTCATCGTCCAGAACTTCCGCGCCAAGCCGGACACCGCGATGCGCGGCATGCCGGACGCCGAGCTGGAGGAGCTGGCCGCCGCCATCGCCGTGGCCCGGCACATCCTCGGCCCGTCCGCCCGCATCCAGGCCCCGCCGAACCTCGTCGACGCCGAGTACGCGCTGATCGTCGGCGCCGGGATCGACGACTGGGGCGGGGTTTCGCCGCTCACGCCCGACCATGTGAACCCCGAGCGGCCCTGGCCGCACATCGACGAACTCGCCGCGAAGACCGCCGAGTCGGGCTTCGCGCTGCGGGAGCGGCTCACCATCTACCCGGAGTTCATCCGGCGCGGCGAGCCGTGGCTCGACCCCCGCCTGCTGCCGCACGTCCGCGCGCTCGCGGACCCGGAGACGGGGCTCGCCCGCGAGGACGCCGTCCCCGCCGGGCTGCCCTGGCAGGAGCCCGACGAGGAGTTCGGCGCCACCGGCCGCACCGATCTGCACCGCACCATCGACACCGAGGGCCGCACCGGCGACCGCCGCGAGGACTTCGACGAGGTGTACGGGGACTGGGAGGCGCTCCGCGAGGCCGCCGCGCCCGGCATGGTGCCGTCCCGGATCGACGGCGATGTGCGCGAGGCGCTGAGCCAGGCCGCCGACGACCCGACGAAGCTCACCGACGAGCAGGCGCTCGCCCTGCTCCACGCGGACGGCCCGGCGCTCGACGAGCTGTGCCGGATCGCGGACACGCTGCGGCGCGACGTGGTCGGCGACGACGTCACCTACATCGTCACCAGGAACATCAACTTCACCAATGTCTGCTACACCGGCTGCCGGTTCTGCGCCTTCGCCCAGCGGCGCACCGACGCCGACGCGTACACCCTCTCCCTGGACCAGGTCGCGGACCGGGCCGCGCAGGCGTGGGACGTCGGCGCGGTCGAGGTCTGCATGCAGGGCGGCATCCACCCGGACCTGCCCGGCACCGCGTACTTCGACATCGCGAAGGCGGTGCGCGAACGCGTGCCCGGCATGCATGTGCACGCCTTCTCGCCGATGGAGGTCGTCAACGGCGCCACCCGCACCGGGATGTCGATCCGGGACTGGCTGATCGCGGCGAAGGAGGCCGGGCTCGGCTCGATCCCCGGCACGGCGGCCGAGATCCTGGACGACGAGGTCCGCTGGGTCCTCACCAAGGGCAAGCTGCCCACGGCGACCTGGCTGGAGGTCATCAGGACCGCCCACGAAGTGGGTCTGCGCTCGTCCTCCACGATGATGTACGGGCACGTCGACCAGCCGCGCCACTGGCTCGGCCATCTGCGGACGCTGGCCCGGCTCCAGCAGGAGACCGGCGGCTTCACGGAGTTCGTGACGCTGCCGTTCATCCACACCAACGCACCGGTCTACCTCGCGGGCATCGCCCGCCCCGGCCCCACCGACCGCGACAACCGGGCCGTCACCGCCATGGCCCGGCTGCTGCTCCACCCGCACATCACCAACATCCAGACCAGCTGGGTCAAGCTCGGCACTGAGGGGGCGGCCGAGATGCTGCGCTCCGGCGCCAACGACCTGGGCGGCACGCTGATGGAGGAGACCATCTCCCGGATGGCCGGGTCGAGTTACGGCTCGTACCGCTCCATCCAGGACCTCATCGCCATCGCGGAGCTCGCGGGACGCCCGGCGAAGCCGCGTACGACGCTGTACGGGGAGGTCCCCGAGGAGCGGGTGGCGGCGGCGGGGGCGTCCGACGGGCACCTTCCGGAGCTGCTGCCGGTGCTGCCGGACTGAGGAGCGCGTCCCCCGCCCGGCCCGGCCGGCTCTCCCGTCACTTCCGCCAGAACAGGTGGTGGGTCATGCCGCTCGGGCTGGGCACGACGTCGAGGTGGAAGCGGTCGCGCAGCTCGTCGGGGGACTCCCAGAGCCGCACCCCGGAGCCGAGCTTCACCGGGGAGACCGCCACGTGCAGGGTGTCCACCAGGCCGGCGTCGAGGAACTCCCGGATGGTGGTGGCCCCGCCGCCGAGCCGGACGTCCTTGCCGCGCGCCGCTTCCCGCGCCCGTTCGAGGACCGTGGCCGGGTCGGCGTCGACGAAGTGGAACGTGGTGTCGGAGAGCGTGAACGAGGGCCGCTCGTGGTGGGTCAGCACGAACACCGGGGTGTGGAACGGGGGCTCGTCGCCCCACCAGCCGAGCCAGTCGTGGTCGGTCCAGGGCCCGCGCTGGGGGCTGAACTTGTTGCGGCCCATGATCTCGGCGCCGATGTTGTGCGCGAAGTCCCTCGTGAGGTAGTCGTCCAGGCCCCGGCTGCCGCCGGGGTCGGTGCGGTTGGGCCAGCTCGCCGTGGCACCGGCCCAGGACATCAACGCCCCGGGGTCGGCGTGCCCGAAGGGGCGTTCGAGGCTCTGGTTCTCGCCGGCGCCGAATCCATCACTGGAGACGGTGAAGTTCTGGACCTTCAGCAGCTGAGTCACGTGTTTCTCCCGCGCTTTCGATGTTCGATCGGTGATCCGGCAATGGTGACTGCCCGAAGTGGGCAAACTCATCGCCGACACTCGCCGGATCCGGTCATCGGGCGGTCATCGGGTGGTCGACGGGCGGTCGGCAGGCGTTCCACCTCGCCGGAAAGTGGTCTCCGACCAGTCAAAAACGACCTGCGGGACGTCCGCCCACATACCCACGCGTACCTGTTTCCGCTCTCTCTACCGACCGTTCCCGTTCGATTACAGTGCTGCGCAGTCGCAGACGGGCCGGCCTGCCGGCCGACGGGGGAGGGGCACGGTGAGCACAGGGACCACGGCTGTGTGGGGCCGTGTCGAACAGCAGGACTTCCGCAGCCGGGTGCGCGGCGCGCTGCTGGGCGGGGCCATCGGGGACGCGCTGGGGGCGGGGGTCGACGGGCTCACGCTCGAAGAGATCCGCGAGGCCCACGGCGCCGACGCGGTCACCGACCTCGTACCCGCGTACGGCGGACGCGGCACCGTCACCGCCGTCACCCAGCTCACCCTGTTCACCGTCGACGGGCTGATCCGCGCCCAGGTCCGCCGCGACACCGGGGCCTGGCACCCGCCCACCGATGTGCACCGGGCCCATCTGCGGTGGGCGGCCACCCAGCACGACTGGGGGCCCGACGAGCGCCGCGAGGACAACGGCTGGCTGGCCCGGCAGGAGTGGCTGTACGCGCGTCGCGGCCCGACCCGGGAATGCCTGACGGGGCTCGGCGACACCACCATGGGCACCCTCGACCAGCCCAAGAACCCCCAGGCGCGGGACTCGGCCGCCCTCACCCGGTCCGTGCCGTTCGGGCTGCTCGTCGGCTGGGAGCCCCAGCTCGTCCTCCAGCTCGCCGTGGAGTGCGCAGCCCAGACCCACGGCCACCCCGACGCACTGCTCTCCGCCGGCGCCCTCGCCGTCATGGTGCACGGCCTGGCCCGGGGCGAGACCCTGGACGGCTCCGTCCAGCACGCGCTGGCCCTGCTCGCCGAGCGCCCGGGGCACGAAGCGGTCACCGAGGCGCTGAAGCAGGCCCTCGGCACGGTGCGCCAGGGCATCCCGGGGCCCGCCCTGATCGAGTCGCTGGGGGCCACGGACGCGGCGGAGGAGGTCCTCGCCGTCGCCGTGTACTGCGCGCTGGTCGGTGAGGACATACGCCACGGGCTGCGGCTGGCCGTCAACCACGGCGGGCCCTCCAGGGCCACCGGGGCCCTGTGCGGGGCGCTGCTCGGCGCGCTGCACGGCGAGACCGCGCTGCCGCCCGCCTGGCTCGCCGAACTGGAGGGCCGGCCGACGGTGCTGGAGCTCGCGGACGACTTCGCCATGGAGATGACGCAGGGCCCGGCCCTGCACAGCCCGTCGGCCGCCGCACCGGGCTGGCTGGCCCGCTACCCGCGCGCCTGAGCGCCCCGCACGGGCCGGGGTACGGCCGGCCGCCGTACCCCGCCGGGCGTCAGTCCTTCAGGCCCTCGGAGACGGCCGTGTCCCCGGAGCCGGGCTGCGCCGGAACGCTCGCTCCGGCCGCCGCGCCACCACCGGCACCCTCACCGTCCCCGTCCGAGTTGATCTGCTCGATGATCGCGTCGCGCTCGGGGGTGTCCTCCGGTTTGACGAAGCCGATCACGATGTAGAGGACCAGCGAGATCGCCAGCGGCAGGGCCACCTGGTACTGGAGCGCGACATCCGTCTTCACCGAACCGTCGAAGTCGTAGTTGGTGAAGTAGAACGCCAGCAGCCCCGCCGCCCAGCTGGTGAGCGCGGCCGTCGGGCCGGACCTGCGGAAGCCGCGCAGCAGGCCGAGCATGAACGGGATCGCGATCGGGCCCATCAGACCGGCGACCCACTTGATGACGACCGAGATGATGTCCTTGAACGTCGGTGAGTTGATCTGGGTGGCGAGCGCCATCGACAGGGCGAGGAAGCCGAGCGTCGAGAGCCGCGCCGCCAGCAGGCCCGCCCGGCTGCCCCATTCGCGTGCCGACTTGGACAGGACCGGGGCGATGTCCCGGGTGAAGACCGCCGAGATGGCGTTGGCGTCCGAGGAGCACATGGCCATCGTGTGCGAGAAGAACCCGACGACGACCAGCCCCAACAGGCCGTGCGGCAACAGCTGTTCGGTCATCAGGGCGTAGCTGTCCGAGGCGTCCGGCTTCTGCGCGTGCACCAGCAGCGGGGCACACCACATCGGGAAGAACAGCACCGTCGGCCAGACCAGCCACAGCGCGGCGGAGAGCCGGGCCGAGCGCTTCGCGGCCGCGGCGGACTCCGTGGCCATGTAGCGCTGCGCCTGGTTCCACATGCCGCCGTTGTACTCGAAGGTCTTGATGAAGAGATACGCCAGCAGGAAGGTCACGGTGTACGGGCCGGCCGTCGGGTCCGTGTGCCCCTCGGGCAGCTTGTCCCAGACCGTCCACAGGGTGCTGAAGCCGTCGAGCTCGCTCATGGCGGTCACGAGCATCGCGACGCCGGCGAGGAGCTGGATGATGAACTGGCCCAGCTCAGTGAGCGCGTCCGCCCAGAGGCCGCCGACCGTGCAGTAGACGGCGGTGATGCAGCCGGTGATGAAGATGCCCTGGGTGATCGAGATGCCGGTGAAGACGGAGAGCAGGGTGGCGATGGCCGCCCACTTGGCGCCGACGTCCACGATCTTCAGCAGCAGCCCGGACCAGGCGAGCGCCTGCTGCGTCTGGATGTTGTAGCGGTTCTTCAGGTATTCGAGCGGGGACGCGACATGCAGCCGTGAGCGCAGCCGGTTGAGCCGGGGAGCGAAGAGCTGGGCGCCGATGCCGATGCCGATGGCGATCGGCAGCGACCAGGTGACGAAGGACGTCACGCCGTACTGGTAGGCGATACCGGCGTAACCGGTGAACATCACCGCGCTGTAGCCGGACATGTGGTGCGAGATGCCGGAGAGCCACCACGGCATCCTGCCGCCCGCGGTGAAGAAGTCACTGACGTTGTCCACGCGCTTGTGGGACCAGAGCCCGATCGCGACCATCACACCGAAGTAGCCGATGAGCACGACCCAGTCGAGACTGTTCATGTGCCCCCTCCTGGGGTCCGCCTTGTGAACGGGGAACGCACTTCGCCAGTACGGCCGTTCAGCGGGGCCCCGTGCGGGAGCGGGGACATCGGGGATTGAACCGCCTGCCCGGTACCCCGGTCAAGGTTTTCGCGGTCAGGGATGTGAACGCAGATCAGCAATTCGAACGATTTTGCTCGCTCTTGACTTACGCGGTCGTTGTCGCCGACGTGACGGCGGACACACGATGAGCGGGCACTTCGTCAGGTTGTGCAGAGAGCGCACTGTGGAGAACGAGGAACGCCGCACGGGATGCGGGTCCCGTGCGGCGGAGAAGGGGAGGCTCATCGCGTCAGTCGCCTGCCGCGTCGGTTGCTTACCGCATCAGTCGTCTACCGCATCAGCTCGCCCGCGTTGACCAGGAGCGACTGTCCGGTGATCGCCCGCGCCCGGTCCGAGGCCAGGAAGGTGACGGCCTCGGCGACATCGCCGTCGGTGGCCGGCTCCGGGAGTGCCATGCGCTCGGTGAGCCTGCCCAGCACCTCGGCCTCGGGCACCCCCTCGCTGTGCGCCGTGAACTGTACGAACGCCTGCACCGGCGGCCCCCACATCCAGCCCGGCAGCACCGTGTTCACCCTGATCCGGTGCGGGCCCAGCTCCTGCGCCATGGAGTACATGGCCGAGGTGAGTGCCCCCTTCGAGGCCGCGTACGCCGCCTGCCGGACCTGGGTCGGCGCGGCCACCGCGGACTGCGTACCGATGATCACGACCGAGCCGCCGCGCTCCTTGAGGGCGGGCAGACAGGCGCGGGTCATCCGCAGGGTGCCGAGCAGATTGACGTCGATCACCGACTGCCAGGTCGCGAAGTCGGCGTCCTCGATCCCGCCGAAGCAGCTGTCCCAGGCGGCGACATGGACCACCGCGTCGATCCGCCCGAACCGCTCCAGGGCCAGCGCGGCGAGCGCCTCGCACTGCGCCTCGTCGGTGATGTCGGTGGCCAGCCGGGCGGTGTGCCGGCCGTCCGGGTCGATCTCGGCCGCCGACTTGGCGAGATTCGCGGCGGTGCGCGCCCCGAGCACCGCGTTGCCGCCGTCCCGTACGACCGCCGCCGCGACCCGGTGCCCGAGCCCGGCGCCCACCCCGGACACGACGACGGTCTTCCCCGCTAACAACATCGGTGGCCTCCCGGCTCTGGCAGAACGTCTGACGGGGCGTCAGAGTAGGACGCCGCTGCGGAGTACGGAAGGGGAACGGCATGAGCGACGAGACACGGAGCGACACCTACGCCGAACTGGCCGCGCTGGGGCCGTACGGCGTCCATCCCGGCCACGCGCTGATCACCATGGTGGAACCGCACCCGGGCCATGAGTACGCGTACAACCGCTGGTACGAGGACGACCACTACTACGCGGGTGCGATGGCGATGCCCTGGATGTTCGCCGGGCGCCGCTGGGTGGCCACCCGGGAGCTCCAGGAACTGCGCTACCCGGAGGCGTCGGCGGTCGCGCAGCCCGTCACGGCCGGCTGCTACCTGTCGACGTACTGGGTGACGGACGGGCGCTACGACGACCACATGAAGTGGACCGTGGGCATCAACAAGCGGCTCAACCGGGACGGCCGGGTCCACCAGGCCCGGACCCATGTGTTCACCGCGTTCCAGGACCACGAGGCGACGGTCTACCGGGACGGTGCGGCGGGGCCCCGGGACTTCCACGCCCTGGACCACCCCTACCGGGGGCTGGTCCTCGAAGTGATCGACGCCGAAGAGGCCGGGGCGCGGGGCGAGTTGCTGGAGTGGCTGCGGTCGCGGCATCTGCCGAAGCGGCTGGCCGGCTCGCCCGCGGCGATGGTGACCGTCTTCCGGCCCACGCCGCTGCCGGGCGACCGGATGAGCTATGTGAAGCAGGTCGAGGGCGTCGACACCCGGCTGACCCTGCTGTGGTTCCTCCAGGAGGACCCGCGGGAGTGCTGGAACGAGCACTTCACCGGGCTCGACGCGGCGGTCGCGGAATCCGGCCTGGGGCGGGTGGAGCTGGTGGCACCGTTCATCCCGACGGTGCCGGGGACCGACCTGTACGTGGATCAGCTGCGCTGAGCGGCTTCACCGGGCGGTTCCGGTCGCCCGGCCTCCCGTCGGATCGGGCACCGAGCCCCCTCGGCCAGGACGGCGGACCAGTCGAGAGGGCTGACGGCAGCACCGGATCCGGCGCCGCGATGCGAACGGGAAATCATCGGTCAGGCGTCGAGCGCAGCCTCGCCGACATCACGCACGAATGCGTTCCAGGCGGCGGGGACGAACGTGATCGAGGGGCCCTCGGGGGCCTTCGAGTCACGCACCGCAATTGCCTGGGTGAGAGGGGACTTGACTTCGACGCAGGCGCCGTTGCCCCCGGAATACGAGGACTTCGTCCACTTGTCCGTAGCACCCTGACGAATGGCCATGTTCACTCCGGTTCAAAGAGTCGCGTGAATGACACCAACACCGTTCCGGTTGGCGTGATCGACGCTACTCGCCAAGCTCCTTGCGCGAAGGGGGCGTTCACTCGACCGAGTGGTATATACCAGGTAGATCTTCCGGTCGAGGTGGGCGGCGGTGTACCTTACCGCCGCCCCTCCCGTAACATCACTTCATTTTCCGCATTCCGGACCTTACGGGCCGTCCGATGCCCGGTGCTCGGCACCCGGCATCCGGCCCCCCGGCGTTCAGTCGATGCCGGGCCGGGTGTACCCCTTCACGATCTCGGTGATGAAGTGCCGGGTCTGTTCCACATTCAGCGCCTGCGCCCGCAGATGCTCGTACATGACGCTGTACCGCTGAACGTCATTGGCTTTCTCCAGATAGAGATCGCTGGTGACGCCCTCGATGTAGACGACGCTGGAATCGGCGGCGTCCGGGAATTCCAGAATGGCGTACTGCCCGTTGATGCCGGGGTGCGCGCCCATGTCGAACGGCAGTACCTGCACGGTGACATGCGGCAGCTGGGAGAGCTCGATGAGTTGCTCCAACTGCTCGATCATCACCTGCTTGCCGCCGACCAGCCGGCGCAGCGCCGACTCGTCGATGACCGCCCACAGCCGCAGCGGATGCTCGGGGTCGGTGATCCGGTCCTGGCGGCGGGCCCGGACGCTGACGCGCTTGTCGATGTCGTTCGGCGGGGCCTCCGGCAGCGCTCCGTTGATCAGCGCCTCGGCGTAACTCCGCGTCTGCAACAACCCCGGGACCACCTGGGGTTCGTACACCCGCAGCGATTCGGCGTCGGTCTCCAGACCGATGTAGACGCTGTACGGGATGTCGCCGAACGCGTGCCACCAGCCCTGCTGGCGCGAATCCTTGGCCATCTGCATGAGCGAGTCGACGATCCGGACGTCCTCGACCTGGTACACCCCGCAGAGGTCGCGGACATCGCGCTGGCTGATGGAACGGCGGCCGTTCTCCAGGCGGCTGATCTTCGACTGCGAGACCAGCAGCCGCTCCGCCACCTCCTCGGCCGTCATGCCCTTGAGCTCGCGCAGTCGGCGCAATTCCTGGCCCAGCCGGCGTCGTCTGACGGTGGGATTGACGTTGGTCGGCACGGAAACGGCACCTCCGGCTATGTAGCTGTGCGTATCTACTGCTCAGCAGATTGCCACCCCCGGCCCCGGCCGCGCTGGGAAATGGCCACAAGCAAGCGCGCGGGGCAGCCATGATCGTGGCTGCCCCGCGCTTGGTGCGGCTCCCGAACCGGGTCTTGGGGACGACGGTGCGGCGGTATTCGGTTGGTGCTGCGGTGCGGTGCTCAAGGTGTTGACGCGCCCGGGGCCTCTAGCCGGCCGCGGTGTGCGCCATGCTGCCGCGGCGTGACTGCGACTGCACTTGCGGTTGCAACGGAACTCCGGCCGCCTGGTTGCGGCGCGGCTGTGCGACCGCCCCGTTCTGGACGTCCATCACGGCGTGCGCCACGAGTCCGCCCATGGGGTCGTGTCTGATCAGGTCCCGGAGCCTGGAGCGTGATGAACGCCCCTCGTTCCCGGGATACAGGTGCTTGCCGAGTCCGACCGCGTGGGCCAGCGCGGCGAGCGCCGCGGTCCGCGGGTCCGGCGGTACGCCGGTGCGGATCGCACTGTCCAGCCTGGCTCTGATGTCCCGGCTGATTGCCGTGTCCGTCGCCTGGTAGCGAGTCGTCGGCAGCACTCCGCACATCTGGCCCGCCACGGCATGCACCATGCCGCACCGCTCCAGATGAGCGAGGTAGATCTGACGCAGCCCCAGCCGGGGCCCGCCAATCCAGTGGACCGCCCGAACCGGGCTGCCGCGTCGCCGCAGCAGTTCCAGTGCGGAGTCCAGAGTCGGATCTCCTGTCGGCCGTGGCATCACCACGGCGATACGATCCCCGTCAGGGGCTATCCGTCCTGCCAGAGCCAGCTCTACTAGCTGAGCCCCGGCGAGGCCGAGGTCGAGCGACTGCGGCTGCGCTGTGGTACCCGTGGTCGGGTCCAGAGCGAGCAGCAGAAGCTCCTCCGGAATTGTTCTGCGGCTCCTGCCCATCCATGCCTCCCCGCGTGGATGAATGACAGGGTGACCCCTCTCACATTGGTCTGTCGAGAGCGCCTGGGTGCTTTGTACGGGAACCAGTAGGTATGTCGTTCCCGTCTAGCAGCCGGGCCGGTGGTTCACACGGGACACTGGTAGATGGTTCGGACAGCGCGGGGGGTGTCCCCCGTGCCGCATGGAGGAGGCATCGGTGGCGGGCGAGTCCCCCGACAAGTCGGAGCAGCAGAAGTCGTCGGGTACGGCTCGGAGCGAAAGCGATCCGCGGCTTGCCGTCTTCCGTGAACCGTCCGCCGATGACGCGGCCGCCGGGAACGGAAACGGAAAGACGGACACGGCCACGGCGGTCTTCCGTACGGATGCCCTCGCCGAGGCCGAGTCGGACACGGCTACGGCCGTCTTCCGCGCGCCGTCCGAGGACGGCGCGGGCGACGACGGCGAGAACGGCGACGGCGCGGACGGCGCGGACGCGAGCGGCGCGGTCGCGGACGACGCGGAAGCCGATGCGGCTTCGGCGGCTTCGGCGGCTTCGGCGGCCGAGGACTCCGAGAGCACTGACGGTGCTGTGGGCGCCGAGGAGACCGGAGAGGCCGCGGGGGCCAAGAAGCCCGCCGACGCTCCGGAGGAGGCACCTGAGGCCTCTGAGGACGCGGATGCGGCTGAGGCGGCGGATGCACCGGAGACCGCGGAGGCGGCCGAGGCCGCTGAGGAGCCCGAGAGCGACGCGGAGGGCGCGGACGACGCGGACGACGCGGCGGAGACCGCCGAGAGCTCCGAAGGCACAGAGGGCGCTGCGGAGGGCGATGCGCGGCTGCGTGCGGCCGTCGCCGCCTGGGTGTCGAAGGACGACGACGAGGCCACGGAGGGCGACGACGACGCGAAGGACGACGCGAAGGCCGTCACGTCGGACGACGGCGACGGGGACCAGGACCGGGACGAGGACGACGCGAAGGCCCCGGAGGCGGACGACGTAACCCCGGAGGCGGCGACCGCGACCGCGTCGGCCGATGCGGATGCCGATGCCGAGTCCAAGGCCGATGACGACGCGGACGAGCCGTCCGGCGACGAGTCCGGCGACGACAAGGCTTCCTCCGGCGAGGAGAAGAAGGCCGAGGCCGAGGACGACAAGGACGCCGACGCCGACGAGGACAAGGGCGGGATCGATCAGCCGACCGCCATCTTCAGGGCGCCCGCCGCGCCCAAGGTCGACCAGCCGACGACCGCGCTGAAGATCCTCCCGTCCGAGTCGAAGTCCGAGTCGAAGGCCGAGTCCGCCGCCGAGCGGACCAGCAAGTTCGTACCCCTGCGCGGGGACGACGCACGGCCGGCGCCGAAGCCGACGCCCGCGCCCCGCAAGCCGGAGACGCCCGTCGCGCCGGCGCCCGCCTCGCTGTCCGGTGCCGAGCGGACCACGCAGCAGCCGATGCCGCCGAAGCCGCCGCTCGACCTGCTGGCCGAGCTGACGAACACGCCCCCGCCGCCGGAGACCCCGGTCCGCACCGCCGTCCGCCGGGTCAAGATCTGGACCCCGCTGGTGCTGCTCCTGTTGATCGTCTTTGCGATCGCGCAGGCGGTGCGCCCGCTGCCCACGCCCACTCTGGCGCTCTCCGCGGACCCCACGTACACCTTCGGCGGCGGGAAGCTGGAGATGCCGTGGCCCGGCGAGGGACAGGGCGCGGTCGAGGTCGAGGGCGTCGGTTCGCTGGGCACGTACGGCAACCAGAAGCCCGCGCCGATCGCGAGCGTCGCGAAGATCATGACCGCGTACGTGATCCTCCAGGACCACCCGATCACCGGTAAGCAGAAAGGTGGCCTGATCGAGGTCGACAAGAAGGCGGGCGAGGAAGCCAACCGCCCGGACGAGTCGACCGCGCCGATCCAGGAAGGGCAGAAGTACACGCAGCGTCAGATGCTGCAGCTGCTGATGATCCCCTCCGGGAACAACGTGGCGCGGCTGCTCGCCCGCTGGGACGCCAAGACCGAGGAGGCCTTCGTCGAGCGGATGAACGCGGCGGCCAAGGACCTCGGCATGACGGACTCGACGTACACGGACCCCAGCGGTCTGGAGCCCACCACCAGGTCCACGCCCGCCGACCAGCTCAAGCTGGCGAAGGCGGTCATGCAGAACGACGTCTTCCGCGAGATCGTGAACATGCCCCAGGCCGACATCCCGGGCATCGGCAAGACCATCTACAACAACAACGTGATCCTGCTGGAGCCCGGGGTGAGCGGCATCAAGACCGGCTCCTCGACCCCGGCCGGCGGCAACCTGGTCTGGGCGGCCGACACGGTCATCGACGGCAAGAGCCGCCGGATCGTCGGTGCGGTGATGGGGGCCCAGCTGGACGGCACCCTGGACGCCAAGCTGCAGCGGGCCATACAGAACAGCCTGAAGCTGATCAAGGCCGCTCAGAAGGGCGTCGTCTCCGCCCCCGTCGTCAAGAAGGGCGATGTCGTCGGGTACGTCGACAACGGACTCGGCGGCCGGACCCCCGTGGTCTCCACCAAGGACCTCAAGGCGATCGGCTGGGGCGGGCTCACCGTGAGCCTCAAGATCGGAGCGGGTGACAAGCCGATCCCGCACTCCGCGAAGGCGGGCACCACGGTCGGCGAAGTGACGGTCGGCACGGGTACCGGCAAGGTCTCGGCGCCGGTCACGCTCCAGTCGGAGATGACCGAACCCACCTTCGGCGACAAGCTGACCCGGATCGGCTGACCGGCCGCCGGGAAGGCCCGATGGCCGGAACGACCCGATGACGAAGGGGGCGCCGATCCCGGCGCCCCCTTCCGCATTGCGTACGTGTTAGCGTCCCGGGGCAACTCGATGACGCCGGGACGGCGTCCTCACAGGTGCACGGGGACGGGGTACGGGGCGCGCAGGCAGGCGGATCCGGGAAGACGGGGAGAGCCGTAGTGACCACCGCGGAGCCGGGACCCGGCCATGGGGCGGCCAAGAGCACAGGCATGAGGGGCAGCGACAGCGGCGGGAGCACGCGGACGGCCGCGCCCGCCCGGGAGGACACGGGAGCCGCGGACGCCTCCGCGCCGCGCACCGGCCCGTCGCGCCGGGCCCGTGCCGAACGGCTGCTGCGGCATCCGGTGACGATCGCGACGGCCGCCGCCGCGGTCACCCATCTGCTCTGGGTCCTCTTCTTCGCCAACAGCGGCGGCGACCTCGCGGCGCAGGACGCCTGGGCCGAATTCGTCGGCCGGCATCCCGGTACGGCGTACAACCTCGCCTGGTACGGGGGCATGCACCCCGTCTCGTACAGCGTCGTCTCGCCGTATCTGATGTCGCTGCTCGGTGTGCGTACGACGATGATGATCGCCGGGACCGTGTCGGCGGCGCTGACCGCGCTGATCCTGGTCCGGGTGCGGGCCGTCCGCAATCCGCTGGCCTGCTCGCTCGCCGGGGCGTTCGCGTACCTGTGCAACGCGCTGTCGGGGCGGGTGACGTTCGGGCTCGGGATGATGTTCGCGGTGGGCGCCACGGCCGCGGTGTTCTGCTGGCCCTACCGCTGGCGGTACAAGCGGTGGGCGAAGGCGGCCGTCGCCGCGCCGCTCGCCGGGCTCGCGACCGCGAGCAGCCCCGTGGCCGGGCTGTTCCTGGGCGTGGTCGCCGCCGCGCTGTTCCTGAACAAGCGGCGCCCCGGCGCCTACGCGCTGGGCCTGGCCCCGGTCGCGGTGGTGGCGCTGTCCGCGTGGCTGTTCCCGTTCTCCGGTACGCAGCCGATGTCGGTCGCCACGCTCTCGCTGCCGTTCATCTTCTCGGTCCTCGTCTTCGTCTTCGTACCGCGCGACTGGAAGACGGTCCGCACCGCCGCCGCCGTGTACGGCGTCGGGACGCTGCTGACCTACTTCATCGACTCCCAGATCGGCTCGAACATCACGCGGATGGCGATGCTCTTCGCCGGAGTGGTGTTCCTCGCCGCGCTGCCGTACACCGCGCCGCGCTCCCGGCGCTGGTACGCGCTGATCATCGCGTTCACCGGGCTGAACTTCTGGATCGGCTTCAAGGGCGTCGACGACATCGTCCGCACCGCCCCCACCGCCTCCTGGGCACGCGAACTGGCTCCGCTGGTCAACGAGCTCCAGCAGGTCGGCGCCGAGCGGGGCCGGGTCGAGGTCGTGCCCGCGAGCAGCCACCGGGAGGCGTCCGCGCTCGCGCCGTACGTCAACCTCGCCCGCGGCTGGAACCGGCAGGCGGACATGAAGCGCAACCCGCTCTTCTACGACGACACCCTGGACAGCGCCAACTACCGTCAGTGGCTCGACCGCTGGGCGGTGCACTACGTGGTGCTGCCCACGGGGACGCCGGACTCCAACGGCGCGGTGCAGGAGGCGCAGCTGGTCGACGGCGGGCTGCCGTATCTGAAGCCGGTGTGGTCCGACGCCAACTGGCGGCTCTTCGAGGTGGACGGCCCGGTGCCGCTGGCCGATCCGCCGGCCACGGTGGACCGGGCCGAGGCGGGCGAGCTGACCATCCATGTGAAGACGCCGGGCCGGATCCTGATCCGCATCCCGTACTCGCGCTGGCTCGCCGTGGTCGACAGCGAGGGCCGGGGCGTGGAGCGGCCGCAGGAGACCGAGGCGTCCAAGCAGCGCACGGACGAGAACACACCGCGGACCTTCGTCAACACCAACGGCTGTCTGTTCAAGGTCGAGGAGGACGCGGACGGCGACGAGTGGACGGAACTGCTCGCGCCGCGGCCGGGCGTGTACCGGCTGGCCGCCCCGTACCAGCTGTCACCCGGCACGCCGTGCCCGGAGGAACTGCGCTGACCCCCGCGCCACCGCCGGGCGCGGCGCGGGGGTCGTGACCGACACCGACGGGTCCCGCTACAGGCGCTTCGCGCTGCGCAGAGTCGCCGCGTAGTAGCCGTTCCCGTCGAGGCGGGACGTGCCGCCCTTGTCGCCGATGGTCGGGCCGTTGGCCTCCTCGCGGCTGGATATGAAGATCTTGTGGCCCTCGGAGTCGTGCCCGACGTACATGCCGACGTGGTCCAGGCGCTCCTTGGTGCGCTGGTCGAGCTTGAAGAAGACCAGGTCACCGGGTTGCAGGACGTCGATGTTCTTCGGGCGGTCGGCCGAGGTGATGCCCTTCAGGTCGATCACGTCGGTGCCGCGGTTGGAACGGGCCATGCCGTTGGCGGTACGCGGCAGGCCGTCGCCGGACTTGTCGGTGGCCATCAGCGGGTAGCGGGCCCGGTAGCCGAACACCGTACGGATGAAGCCCGAGCAGTCCATGGAGCGGGCGCGCTCGGTGCGGGGCTGCATGGTCATCCCGTTGCGGAAGGTGTACGGGATGCCGAGGTAGTCGTAGAAGTCGGACTCCTCCAGCCGCAGGTCGTTGCCCTCGCTGCCGTTGGGGTTCAGCGGACCGAAGTTGGCGTCACCGGCGTACGAGACCCCCTCGTCGTCCTTCTTGACCGGGGCCTCGGCGATGTACTGGAAGGCGGTGGCGAAGAGGTCGTCCTCCTCGCTGCCGAAGAACTCCTTGAACCAGTCCTTGAACCACTTCTCGTTCTCGGCGCCCTTCTTCCACTGGTACGGCATCAGCCGCACCCAGTCCTCCGTGACGACCTTGGTCGTGGTGGTGCTGGGCTCGGTGAAGGTACGGCTGGGGCCGGTGAGGGTGGCGGTGCGGGCGCCGTCCGTGAAGGTGGCGAGGACCTCGCCGTCGGTGCCGCGCAGCAGGGTGCGGTCCGGGTTGCGCAGCCGTTCCCAGCGCTGCTCGCCGGACTTCAGGTTCGACGACCGCAGCGCCGGGTTGTCGGTGACGGCCTGCACGGCGGGGGCCTTGGCCTGTTCGTCCTTGCGCAGTTCCACGGTGAGGTAGGCACTGCCCGCGAGCAGAGCGGTCACCGTGACGGCGTGCAGCACCTGGCGGGGGCGGCGCTTGGTCTTGGCACTCATGAGTCAGTCAGCTCCGGAAGGTTCGGGTCAGACGGTCGGCAGCGCGCCGAGCAGGATTCCTGCGGTGAGAACGACATAGGCCATGAGCGTCACCGAGCCGGTCGCCAGCAGGGTCGCGCCCTTGGGCTGGCGGACGAGCTGGTACGCGATCAGGCCGGGGACGATGAAGCCCAGGGTCTGGTTGGTGTACATCAGCGGGAACTCGATCGACAGCACGATCATCAGCGTCGCCTGGAAGATGACACCGGTGAGGACGACGGTGGAGAACAGCCGCTTGCCGTAGAGGATCACGACCTTCTGGAGGCCGAGCACCGCGACGTACGTCAGCACGGTCACGCCGACCACCATGGCCGCGCGCTGGAGGTCCTCGACGAGGGTGAGCGCCAGCCAGCCCGGGGTGATCATCCCGCCGGGGGAGAGGTTGGTCGTCAGGTAGCAGACCAGCGAGAACATCAGCCCCAGGGCGATGCCTATGGCGGCAATCTCGGGGGTGAGGACGGAGGGGATCAACGGGGCTCTCCTGGGTATTCCTGCTGGGCCGGGTGTTCCTGTCGGGCCGGGTCTTCCTCAGCAGGGGCGGGCGGCAGAACGGGCTCGAACAGACCGCGTACGCGAGGCGCGGCGGGCGGCTGCTCGGCCGGGGTCTCCGGACTCCGGTGCGACGGCTCGTGCTGGTTCTGCGGGTGGCTCTGTGCGTGACTCTGTGCGTGGCTCTGTGGCTGGTGATGCGGATGCGGCTGAGGGCGCGGGGGCTGCTGGTAGCGGGCCTCGTACGCCTCGGGGTACGGCTGGTACGGGTCGATGTGCGGGGTGTAGCGGGGGAGCGCCAGGGTCTCGTCGTGCCGCGGCTGCTGCCGGCTCTGCTGCTCCTGCCGGGGCTGCTGCGGGTGGGACGCCTGCTGGGGCTGGGGCTGAGGTGACTGCTGCCGCTGGGACGGGACCGGTGGGAAGAGGGCGACGGACGGGGTGCCGGCCGGGTTCCCGGTGGGGTTCCCGTCCGGGTCGGTGGCGTCGGCCGCCTCCGGGGCCGGCGCGGTGCCGGCGGGCGCGGGGGCGGACTGCCGGCCCGGAGCCCCGTCCAGGACCTCGTCCGGGGTCTCGTCGGCCGGCAGTTCGGCGAGGTGTTCGAGCAGCAGCTCGCCCTGGCCGTGGATGTTGCCGATCGCGACCAGCGAGGACTCCGGCCCGAGGTGCCCGAGCAGCTCGTTCATGAACTCCTCGGGGTCGCGCTTGTCGCCGCCGAGGTCGACCGCGGTGTGGCGCCACTCGGAGGGGATCGCGTCGATGGCGCTCTTCGCCGGGTGACCGATCACGAACACCTTCTCCGGCTGGAGATCGGGGATGATCTGGCCCATCTGGCCGTTGCGCTCGACCCGGTCGGGGCGGCAGTTGATCACGACGTTCAGCGGCCGGTCGATCGCGCCCAGGTCGAGCAGCTGGTTGATGTTCATCAGCGTCGACTCGGGGTCGTTGGCCGCGAAGACGTTGGCGAAGCGCAGCCGCTTGTCGTCGTGGGTGCGGTACCGCTCGACCGAGAGGACACCCGGGTCCGGCGGGGCGTCGTACATGCCCTGGAGCGCCGTCTGCCGGTCCACGCCGAGGAGTTCGGCGACGGTCAGCGCGATCGCCACGTTCTCCTTGAACGTGAACCAGCTGAAGCCGCGCAGCTCCTCGTCGCTCACCGTCTCCGGATCCGCGTAGATCAGCTTGCAGTCCCGGGCGTCCGCCTCCTCCTGGAGGATGTGGAAGCGGTCCTGCTCGGCGGTGACACAGATGCCGCCCTCCGGCATGGAGCGGCACAGCGAGCGGGCCACGTCGTCGAGCGTGGGGCCCATCTCGGCCAGGTGGTCCTCACGTACGTTGCACAGCACGCCGATCGTCGACCGGATCAGCTTGGACTGGTTGATCTCCTGGAGCGCCGGCATGACCGCCATGCACTCGATGACCAGCGCGTCCGGGTTGTAGGAGGCCGCACGCCGCACGATGCCGATCTGCTCCACGACATTGGCGATGCCGAACTTGCGGTAGACCGGCTCCTCGGTGGCGTCCGGGTGGATGAAGCGGGCCGCGGTGCCGGTCGTCTTGGCGACGGTGACCAGGTCGCCGCCGCGCAGGGCGCCCGCGCACAGGCGGGTGATGGAGCTCTTGCCGCGGATGCCGTTGATCAGCACCCGGGTGGGTATCCGCTCCAGATTGGTGAAGTGGCGCCGCTGTTCGACGATGCCGGAGATCAGGAGGATCGCACAGCACACGACGAGCACGCCGTAGAGGAAGAGCACGGCCGTTCAGTTCCTTCCGACCAGGGGAGCGCTGTCTCGTTTGCGCTGCTCCTGGAGCTGCTGCCGGACAATTTCCAGACTGCGGGTGACCGCGCCGACCTCGTCGTGGTGGTGCGGGAAGAGCACGGTGCGGCGGTCGCCGTCGGCCAGCGCCTCGGCCTTTCCGGCCAGTTCGCGCAGCGGACGTACGACCACGATGTACAGCCAGCCGAGGCAGGCCACGGCAGCGGTGACGCCGAGCAGGCCGGCGAGAACGGTGCGGTTCTGCAGGTTGTACTCGGGGATGGCGAGGCCGGACGCGGGCTGCCAGCTGACCACCGTCCAGCGGAGCTGCTTCGCGGCGCCGCCACCGGCGAAGGGCGAGGCGGCGGCTACCTGGACGCCGTTGCCGTCGCGGTAGACGACGGCTCCCGCGGGGGCGTTCATGCCGACCCGCTGGTTGGTGCCGGAGACCAGTTCGTCCAGCCGCTCGGGCAGGGAGTCGAAGGCGAGGTAGCCGGTGTTGCCGCCGATGATCCGGTGTTCGCTGTCGACCACCCGGACCTGGCCGAGCCCGGGGCGCTTGAGCAGCGCGTTGATGAAGTCGATCCGGAACTCGCCGATCACCATGGCGCCGTTGCGGCCGGGGATCTCCGCGTACCCGGCGACGGAGGGCTCCTTGCCGGACTCGTTGAGGACGGTGATGGGCTGGGAGAGCGGCTTGCCCTTGGAACCGGCGGGCAGCCCGTGCGGCTTCTCGCCCGCGCGGGCCTGGACGGTGCCGTCGGCGGCGCGTACGTAGATCGAGCGGTAGCGCTGGTGCTCGGTACGGGTGCGCTCCAGGACCTTCTCCATGTCGTCGGGCGAGGTGCGATTGCCGATCAGCGAGGCGACGGAGACCAGGTCGGCGTGGCCCTCGTTGAGTGCGCGCCGGACCCGGTCGGAGATGGTGTGGGTGCGCTCGCGCTGGTCGCTGACGACCTGCTCCGGTACGGCGACGGTGGAGTCGGCGCGGTTGAAGAGCAGCAGCATCGGTGCGGACCAGGCCAGCAGCAGGACGCCGGAGATGACGATGAGCGCGCGGCTGCCGAGCCGGCTCCGGCGGCCGGAGCCGGTGCTTCCGGCGGCCCCCGCGGTCCCGTCCGCCGGCTCGCCGAGAAGCTGGCGGCGCAGGCGTTCCAGGGCACGTCCGATGCGCGCCGTCTCGCCGAACCGGGGAACGGAGACCGGGCGGGTCAGATCGCCCCGGGTCAGCCGGCGGCTCTCCAGGAACAGCTTCAGCAGCGGCCGTTGCACGGTGCCGAGCAGCAGCGCCACCGCGAGTGCGCCGATGAGCAGCAGGGCGGCGGCGGAGACCAGGCCGAAGAAGGGGCCGGCGACGCGGGTCGGGTCCTCGGCGACGTCGACCATGGCGACGACGGTGAGCCCGAGCGAGGTGGCGAGGGTGCCTTCGCCGGGCTGCGGGCCGGCGAGCGCGGCGTAACCGGCGACGGCGCGGTCACCGCGGACGGAGTTGCCGCGCAGGCTGCCGCTGACACCGGGGAAGCCGCCGGAGCCGGGCTCCTTGGCCTTGAGCGGGTGCTGCTTGGTCTTGGTGGCGGCCGTCTCGGCGAAGGAGTTCAGCTGCTTGGCGGAACGTTTCGCGTCTGCGCGCTGCTTCGCGGTCTTGACCTGCTCCGGCTCCGCGACACCGTCCCGGCTGAGGATGTGGCCCGTGGTGTCGACGACGGCGATCGAGCGGAACTGGCCCTTGCTGACACCGGGGAAGCGGAGGCTGTTGGAGGCGATCAGCAACTGCTGCGGCCGGTCCGGCCAGGACAGCAGGGCGAAGGCGAGCAGCCTGCTCTCGCCGTTCTGGAGCCGCACGATGCGCGGGCTGAGCCCGTCCTTCTCGGCGAGCTTGCCGGTGTCGACGGCGGTGACGGGGACGTTCTCGCCGCGCGCGGCGAGCATCCGGCCGGACTCGATCTCGACGACGGCGGTGCCGGTCCACTTCTGGTAGACGCTGCCGATCTTGTCGAGTACGGCGTCGGGCGAGACCGGATCACCCGCGCTGAAGAGCCCGGCGGTGCGGGTCAGGTCGGTGACGCTCTCGTCGATCGAGGCACGCATTGTGATGGCGCCGTCCTCGGCGAAGTGCTGCTGTGAGGTCAGCACCGCCTCGGGTACGGAATCCTGGCTCGCCCGTCCCAGCCCGAGGGCGGTGATGCCGGCGAGGGAGAGCAGCAGCGCGGAGAGCACCGCGATGGGGGGTCGGATGCCACCCAGCAGCGACATATCGGCCCGTCGGCGGACCTTGTGCCGCCGCTTCGAGGACGAAGCGGCCATCGTGTTCCCCTTTGACTGTCTGCTCGGTTCCGGCGTGCTGAACGAGGCACAGCCGTTTGCTGGACATAAATGCTTTGCGGAAGGTTGTGCGGAGAGTAGCGAGTGTGAGATTTCCGACGTTTGTGGCCGGGACGGAACCGCGGCCGTTCCCGGCAGCGCTTCGCAGGTCGGAGGGTTCGCCGGGTGGGCGGGCCGGGTGAGTCGGGTGAGCCGGCAGGGCGGGCCGGGTGAGTCAGGTGAGCCGGCAGGGCGGATCGGGCCGGGCGGGACCGGATCGGTCTACGGGACCTGATCCGTGCTCATCCGGGGCTCACTCAGGGCTGGTCCCGGATTCACTCCGGACCCGCTCCTCCGGACCCGCTCCTCCGGGCCCGCTCCGAACCCGCTCAGGGCTCGTTCCGGGCTCACTCCGGCAGGTCCTTCAGGGGTCTCAGCCCGTCCTCGACGGCGCCCCGGTTGAGCAGCGTGCCCTGGGTCCGCTGGAAGGCCATCCGGTATCTGGCCCGTTCCGCGGCCGGCAGGTCCTCGCCGTTCTGCAGCGCACCGGCCAGATCCACCAGCCGGTGGTCCTTCACCACCGCCGCGTCGGCCTCCTGCGTGCCACCGGCGTCGGCGTCCGGCGGAATCGTCAGCAGCGTCGGTACGTACCGGGCGTCGACGTCCCAGGTGTCACCGCGCTTGTGGAACTCGAACCAGCCGATGACGCCTTCCTCGGTCAGCCCCGACGGCACGTCGTGCCGCGCCACCTGGTTGCCCAGGCCGTACGCGATCCACGTGGAGCCGATCTTCTCCATCGGCTGCACCACATGGGCGTGATGGCCGATCACCAGGTTGATCCCGGTCTCCCGGGCCAGCTTGCGGGCCAGCTTCAGCTGCCCGTTGCTCGGGTCCGGATGGTGTTCGCGGCCCCAGTGGATGCTGAGGATCACCACCTCGGCACCGGCCTTGCGGGCGGCCTTCTCGGCGGCGGCGATCCGCTTGAAGTCGGTCTGGTTGGTCAGCCACGGCTTGTCGGCCGGGACCTCGCGCCCGTTGAAGCCGAAGGCGTAGGACAGCTGGGCGACCTTCACGCCCTTCACGTCCATGATCAGCGGCTTGGCGGCCTCGGCACTGTCGCGCGCCGACCCCGTGTGCTTGAGCCCGGCCTCGTCGAGCGCGTCGAGGGTGCGCCGTACGCCGGAGGCGCCGTGGTCGAGGGTGTGGTTCGAGGCCGTCGAGCAGGTGTCGTAGCCGACGTCCTTGAGCGCCGTGGTGATCTGCGGCGGCACGGTGAAGTCGGGGAAGCCCTCGAACGGGCCTTCGGGCTTGCCCGCGACGGGCTCGAAGTGGCAGATCGCCAGGTCGGCCTTGCTGATCACGGGTTTGACCCCGGCCATCAGCGGACGGAAGTCGATCTTCTCCCCGGAGCCCTTGGCGTCCTTGCCGCCCGCCGCGGCGTCCTTGCGGCCCTGCTCGGTCAGCTGGGGGTGGATCAGAACGTCGCCGGCCGCGGCGACGGTGAAGGAAGGTCCCTCCTTCGCGTCCGCGGAGTCGCTGTCACCGCCCGGAACCGAACAGCCGGCGAGGGCTGCGAGGAGAAGCACGGGCGCGGCGGCGCGAGCGACGGAGGCGGAAGACGAGTAGCGGGACACCCCTAATATTTTTATATGTCTATGGTGCGGAATCCGACGACGAAGGTAACGATCAAGCGAACACTGATCGGTATTGCCGTGACGGTCGTCACCCTGGGGGCCCTCGTGGCCCTTTTCGTACCATTCGGCGGCCGGGGGACGGATGCCGCGAACGGGGACGGCCGCCACGGGAACTCCGCGCCCGGCGGCCATGATCAGGACCACGACCGCGTCGATCTCGCGCGCCGCATCACGGACTTCACCAGGGACACGGTGGCCCACAGTGACTACCTTCCGCCGCTGCGTGCCCAGCGCCGTACCGCCGCCGAGGCCGTCGGCCTCTTCCTCGACGGCCGGCGGGCCGAGGCGGGCCGCCGCCTCGACGACATCGACTTCGGCATCAGGACGTACACCGACACGGCGACCGGCCGCAGGTTCGCGGAGATCTCCGACCGGGCGGCGGAGGGCCGCCGGGGCTGGGGCCGGGTCTACATCGACCTGAGCGCCACGTCCCGCTGGTCGGTCCAGGTCCCGCACCCGGTCGCCGATTCGGGCAGCGAACAGCTCGGCATCGGAGTGCTGCGGGCCCGGCGGGGCGGCGTACTGGTCATGGCCGGCGCCCATCGCAACGCCGACAAGAAGGGCCGCGCCGACGTGGCCCACCGCAGGGACACCGTGTTCGACGCCGTCTGCGACGAACTGGCCGCACGCCGCTTCCCCGGTCTCCAGGTCCACGGCTTCGCCGACAGCACCGAACCGGACTACGACGTGATCGCCTCCCTGGGCTCGGCGGACAAGGGCCTCCCCACCGCCCGCCGCGCCGCGACGGCACTGCGCCACGAGGGCTTCGCCGTCTGCCGCGCCTGGGCCCGCCGCTGCGCGCTGGAGGGCCGCGGCAACGTACAGGGCCGGGAGGCGGAGGATCAGGGCGTGCCGTTCCTGCACATGGAGTTCAGCCGCACCGTCCGCGACGACGCGGCCCGGGTGCGCCGCGCGTCGGCGGCGATGGCGGCGGCCCTGCCTTCCTGAACGGCGGCGCCGGTCCGGTCCGGTCCGGAGCGGGGGGATGGGTGGGTGGGAACGGTTCGGCGGGTGCCGAAGAGTCACCGATCTAGCGTCACCCCATGACGGAAACGAAGCACGTACCCACCACTTCCGAAGCCCCCGAAAGCCTCGGTGTCCCCGGCGGCCCTGGTGGCCCTGGCACGGTTGGCACCCCCGACAGCCCCGGCACCCCCGGCAGCGGTTCCGGCAGCGGCCCCGCCGAGACCCCGGCGACGGACGATCGCGACCCCGCGCAGCTCCTGACGGCCATGGTCGACCGCGTCCTGGCCCTGGCCGCGACCTGGACCGCCTGGGACGGCCGTCCCGTCCCCGCCGGTGACCGGCTCTACACCCCGCACAAGGCGATCCGCCGCGTCGCCGACCACCTGGTCGACCACCTCGCGGAGATGGAGGCCCGGCTGGTCGGCGAGGAGACGCAGCCCGATCACTGGCACGCCTCGGCGACCACCACCGCGGCCGACCTCGCCCCCTTCACCGGCGCCGACCTCGACGAAGCACGCAGCCGGCTCACCCGCCTGGCCAGGATCTGGGTGAACCGCCTGGACGCCCTGACCCCCGACGAGCTCGACCGCTCGGCCGGAACGGGCTGGACCTTCCGCCAACTCGCCTTCCACCTGGCCGAGTCGGTCTACTACGCGGACGCCGTGGGTGACCTGACGACGGTCGGGGCACCCGCGTCCACCCCCGCCCGGCCGGCGAAGCCGTGACGGCTGCGAGGTCGCGCAACGAGCCACGGAGGGCAGCGACGCTCGACGTGACAGCGGGCCTCGGCCGCAGCGCGCCCTTTCGTCGACTCGCCCTTTCATTGGCCCGGCGCCCGGCGCCCGGGGTGCGGCGCCCGGGGTGCGGGGTGCGGGGTGCGGAAGCCGAAGCCCGAGCATGAACCCGGCTCCCTGCCAAGCCTGTTCAGCCTGTACGGGGATGTGCTGCGGCCCCCGACCGACACCTGACGCACCCGCAAGCCGGGCCCTCGGAACCCCTTCGGTTCCACCTCGGCCACATGCGCATGTGACTTGGTCGTGCCCTCCCGAGCGATGAGTTTGCGCGCCCTCGTCGGTCATACAAGTACAACATCCTGAACCCGGAGGGCTTGTCATGACCTACACGCTCGGCGCCCGCACCCACGAAGCCCGCTCCACCGACGCGACCCGCTCCACCGACGCGACCCGCACCACCGGCGTCCCGGAGGTCCGGGAAGCACAGCGCGCACCGCGAACGACGCAGCGAGGCCTGCTGATCGGCGGCATGGTGGCGGGCCCGCTGTTCCTAGGGGTGGCCACTGTTCAGGGACTCGTACGCGAGGGCTTCGACTTCACCCGTAACGCGTTCAGCCAGCTCGCCCTCGGCGGCCCCGGCTGGGTGCAGACGATCAACTTCGTCGTCACCGGCGCATTGTTGCTGGCCAGCGCGTTCGGACTGCGCGGGCTGCTGCGAGGGGGTGCGGGCGAGAGATGGGTGCCGGTGCTGATCGGTGTGTTCGGCGCTTCGTTCCTGGCCGCCGCGGTGTTCAACGCCGACGCCGGAGCCGGATTCCCCGTCGGTTCCCCGGAGACCGGCACGCTGAGCGGGCACGGGGCCGTCCACATGTTCAGCGGCATGATCGGCTACCTGGCGCTGTGCGCCGCGTTCGTCGTCCTGGCCCGCCCCCTCGCCGCCAGGGGGTACCGGGCCTGGGCCCTGGCCTCCCGGCTCGCCCCCGCCCTCGTCCTCGCGGGCTTCGCGGCATCCGGCTCCTACGTCCTCGCCTTCACCGCCGGAGCGGGCCTCGGCCTCTGCTGGCTGACCGCCGTGACGGCCCGGCTGCTCGCCGGTACGGTGACGACCGAGCACCCGGGACGGACACAGGGCGACGGCGACCACCTGGGCTGACGGCCGATCAAAGACGCAACGGGGCGGGCGACAACAGTATGGACGCGAGCATCGATTCGGGCGCGGTCGCGGGTGCGGGCGAGGGCGCGGGCGTCGTGGCCGTGACGCCCCCCGCCCCGCCGCCGGCGTCCGAAGTGATCTCCGCCGTACGGGCCGGCGATGCCCACGGCGTGGAAGCTCTGCTCTCGGCAGGCGCCGACCCCGACGCGCGTGACGAGCACGGAACTCCCGTGCTGTGCCTGGCGATCGAGACGTACGCCGTCGAAGTCGTCCGCCTGCTCGCCACGCACGGCGCCGACCCCGACCGGTGCGGACCGGACGGCGTACGACCGCTGCGCAAGGCCGTCGACTCGGGCTCGCCCGCGGTGGCCGGGGCCACTGTGCACAACACCGCCGAGTGGCGCCGCCACCGCGAGGCCGAACTGCTGGAGGCACGGAGCCTCGCCCGGCACTGGTACGAGACGGGCGTCGAGGCGGAACTACGGCGCCGTACGGGTGCACAGGGCGCGGTCACCCGTACCCACGTCCAGGACGACGAGTACACCGGCGTCGACGAGTTCTCCCTCGGCGGCGCGACCGTACGCGACGGGCACGCGGCGATCCTGACGGACCTGGAGAAGGTGCTCGGGCTCCGGCCCCCCTTCGAGGAGCTGCTGGAACGGGCGCTGACCCGCCCCGACCAGCAGCACGCCACCTGGGCGGCCTCCACCCTCCTCCTGTCCCACCGCCGCGACCAGGAGACCTGGGACGCCGCGGCGGCCCTGAGCGCCGACCCGGACCCGGTGCACCGGCTGTTCGGCACCGAAGTGCTGCGGCTGACCCACCTGTTCGACGAGAGCGAGGAGGACCGGTTCGCGGCCCCCACGCTGGAACTGTTCCTGAACCGGTCGGCCCAGGAGCAGGATGCCGCGGTGCTCACCGAGCTGCTGACCGGCCTCGCCGAGCACGCCGACCCGCGCGGCGACGAGCGCCTGCTGTCCTGTGCCGGCCATCCCGATCCCCGTGTGCGACACGCTGTGGCCTTCGGTTTCGACAGGTGGTCACCGGCCTTCTCCGCCACGGTCCGGAAGGCGTTGGTGGACCTGATGGCCGACCCGGACGCGGACGTCCGGCAGGGCGCCTGTCGCACGGTCGCCGACAGCAAGGACCGCGCCCCCGAACTGGCCGAGGCGATGGCCGCGCTGCTGGACGACACGAGCCGCCCGGTCCGGGTCAGCGCCGTTCACGGCCTCGCCCGCCACGACGACGAACGGTGCGTGGAAGGAGCCCGCCGCCTGCCTCCCGCACCGCCCGGGACCTCGTACGAGTACGACCTCGACGAGGTGTGGCGGTACGAACGGCGCCGCGACGGCCGCTGAAACCGGATGGGACTCCCCGTACAGATGGGACTCCCCGTACACAACCCAGGCTCGCGCGCATGATCGAACACGGAGATGGTCTCGCCTGGCTCCACCGAGGCCTGGACGGCTGCTACCTCACCTTCGCGGAGGGCATACCGGCCGAGGAACTGGCGGTGCGACTGGGTGCCCCGGCGGATTCGCCGGTGCTGGACGCGGACACCGTCGCGGCGATCGAGCGGGCCGCGCCGCCGTGGGAGCAGCCCGTCCCCGACATCGGCCGCATCGGGGACGCGGGCAACGGCTGGTCGTTCGTACTGCTGCCCTGCACCGCGTACTGGGAACACGGCCGCACCGGCCCCGAGAGCCCGTACGGCCGCTGTCCCTCGCACGGCATACGCACCGTGAGCGCCGTCTACACCGGCATGGACCCGGCCCAGATCGACGTCATGCACGACGGGCAGCACCTCTGGGGCTACTCCGACAGCGGGTTCAACGGCTCCCGCCCCCACCTCCTGAACACCGCCCTGGCCGACCTCGGCTGGAACGCGGACGAGGAAGAGGAGGAGGACGAGTACGGCGAAGTGCCCCCGCACTCCCCTTCGTACGAGCTCCTGTACGCAGCCCTGGGCAACTTCTTCGGCCTCAACGGCCTGCCCCGCGCCGCCATCGAGAACCGCACCCTGCCCGGCATGTTCTGCGAACCCCGTGAACTGCCCCGCCACGAGTACGCCGACGCCCCCGCCGGCCCGTACGGACCGTGCGAGCAGTGCGGCGGACCGATGGTCCTGAGCCACGTGGCGAAGGCGGTGGGGAGCTATGTCCTCTACTGCGACCGGTGCAAGGCCCTCGGCGGATACCGCGTCGAAGGACTGACGCGCACCGAGGAACGCACCGTCCCCAACCCCAAGTGGGCCAACGTCAATCTCCTCGGCGATGCCGACGGCGACGGCAACGCCGACTGACAACACCGGGGCCGTCCACACGAACCGTCAGTCGCGAACGAGACAGAAGGGATGACCCGCCGGGTCCGCGTAGATCCTCCAACCACGCGTGCCCTCACCGGCATCGAGCAGCGAAGCCCCGAGCCCGAGAACCTGTTCCTGGGCCAGGTCGAGGTCCGTGACACCCAGATCGAGATGGAACTGCTGCGGGTGAGCGGGATCCGGCCACCGCGGCGGCCGATGGTCCTCCACCCGCTGGAATGCGAGCACGAGCCCCGAGTCGGTATGAAGGGTCGACCAGCCGTCATCGAGTGACCACCGAGGATCCGGCCGGTCCACCGTGCCGCCGAGAAGCGCCAGGTAGAACCGGGAGAGCTCACGCACATCGGAACAGTCCAGCACCACACACTGCAACTTGGCGATCATGAGCAGCAGCGTAGACCGGGCGCGCCGGCCGGGGCCCAACAGCGCCGCGAGGTGCGCGGGGCGCCCTCCGCCGTTCCGTACACGCGCCGAAAGCCGGGAGCCCTCCCGCCCTGGCGGGCGAAAGGGCTCGGGGCTCGATCCTGCTTGTGACGCGTTGTATTCAGACCATCCGCTCATGCACCGCGCACGCATGAACATGCAGGAGTGGAGGGCTGGCGGCCTCGCCAGGCCGAGGGGAGTTCCTGGCCGTTGCCGCGGCATGCGGGAACAACGCCGCACGCGCTTCCCGAGGAGCAGGCATGCAGCCCCGGAATCGCCGGTGCCTCACTGAGCCGCGGGCCACGGCGGCACAGCCGTGAGCGGCCGCCGGGCGCTCCGTCCGGCCACGTACCCCCCGATCCCCAAGCCGGTCCCTACCAGCGCCAGCAAGATCCCAAGGGCTCCGAGCGCCCCCGACACCGCTGGCACGACGAGACTCCGCTGCACTCGCCCGAGCACCCCGGAGGCCGCGACGCTGCCCGACTGCTCGTCGAGGAAGAAGCGCGAGTCGTTCGAGTTGCCTCGGTGATCACCCAGCAGGAAGAACCGCCCGTCCGGCACCCGCACGTCGTACGGTCCGGTTGCCGGGTTCACTTCGCCGGGCATCAGATACGGCTCGTCGACCGGCTTGCCATTCACCTTGATCCGATGCCCGTCGTAGACCACGTGATCGCCGCCCATCCCGAGGACCCGCTGCAGGACCGGACGGCCCTCATAGCGATCGGGCACCGTGACAAGTACGACATCACCCCTGCGGACCTCGTCCGCGTCGATGCCCTCGATGACCAGCCGCTCGCCCTGGTGGTACGTCGGCTCCATCGCCTCGCTCATGACGGTGACCCCCTGGTAATTCGTGAAGAAGTACCCGATGCCCCCCACCGCCAGGAGCAGCCCGAGTGGCACCAGTGCCCAGGCCGCGATCCTCAGCCCGCTGCCCGCTCTCCGCTGCTGCATGAACACCCTCCCTTGAATCGCCCGAGGCCGGGCGGACCAGCAGAGGCTAAGCGGTCTCGGGACGGAAGCGCCCCTCACCCTCAAGGGCGCACAGGTCGGTGAAGTCTTTGATCAACGGGCGGTCCGGGTGAGGTGCTTGAGCCGGATAAGGTGCCCCGGAGCCAGGCATGAGGGGATCACGTTGGAGCGACGGAAGCTGATGGGGATCGGGGCGGCGCTGGCGGTCCTACCCGCCTGGTGGGCCCTGCGCCAGGTGACGAATGAGGCCAAGAGGGACTGGCGCACCGATACCGCACCGCTGGAGCGGGCGTTCCCGTTGCTCGGCGTGCTCACCGACGCCAAGTGGGTCAGCAGCCGGGACAACGACCGGGACGTACCGTCGCCGGAGCTGGTGATCTCGGGCTTCGCCCGGCTGGCACCGGGGAAACTTGCCGAGCTGGCGGCGGCCCACGCCTTCGTCTCCGCGGAGCCGGCCGATGACTTCTCCTCGTGGTTCGAGAAGCCGCTCAGGGGTGAGGGGCCGGAGAACCCGCAGTGGATCCGGTCGCCCGGACTTGACCGCGACGGCAACGGCTACTCCACCAACCTGTGGTTCGACCGTCGCAGCGACACCGTCCGCTTCCGGGCGCTCAACCCGTACGGCTAGGACGCGTCTCGAATCGTAGTCAATGAGCGGCTCGGCTGAGGTCCTTGAGCCCGATCACCGACCCGCCTTCAGCTTGTTGATCAGCCGCTCGACGGTGTTCCGCTTCTTGTACGGGGCGGCGTCGTGGCTGACGGGCCGACCACTTCCAGAGCCCTTCCTCTTCCGGTTGGCGGCCTGGTCGGCTTGCTCTGGAATGACTGCCTTGATGCCACGTTTCCGCAGGTGGGAGCGGTTTCCGCGGGACGAGTAGGCACTATCTCCGGCGGCGGCGTCAGGCCGGGTGCGAGGGCGGCCGACGGGCCCGCGGACCCATATCTTGCCCGGCACGGGGATGAACTGCGGGCTGTCGGCTGCCTGTCCGGCGGGCAGGGCGAACGCCGGCTGTCGGCGGCGAGGTGGACCTTGCCGGTGACCTGACCAGTGACACATGTCCACCGCCCAGCGCTCTTTTACTGGGAGGTCGAAAGCGGCGTCCCGATTCGAGGAGGTTTGTTCACTTTGCGCATCCATAAACGCACCGCCGTCGCGTTGGCAGCCGCACTGATCGGCTCGCTGTCCCTGACAGGTGCGGGGGCAGGGACCGCCGCGGCCGAGGAGACGAGCGTGGCGCTGCCCAGCACCTCGTTCCGGGACATCGTCGTCGACGGAGTGCACGATCGGGTGTTCGTCAGCGATCCGACGGGTGGCAGCATCGTCGTCACCGATTACGCAGGCGCGGTCGTCCAGCAGATCACCGCCGAGGAGGGGGCTGCGGGCCTGGTGCTCTCGGCGGATTCCACCAAGCTGTACGTGGCCCTGTCCACGGTCGGCGCGATCGCCGAGATCGACACCGTCACCCTCGTCGAGACCGACCGCTATCCGACCGGAGCCGACACCTCGCCGCAGAGCCTGGCGATGGCGGGCGGCAAGCTGTGGTTCGGCTACACGGTCGGCAGCTCCGGCGGCATCGGCTCGCTCGACGTGGCCTCTTCGGCCCCGTCGGCGACGCTCGTGCCGAGCGGACGGTACTGGTACTACTCCCCGGCCTTGGCATCGTCCCCTGCCGACCCGAACGTCCTGGTGGCGGGAGAGGAGGGCGTCAGCCCGGCCTCCCTGGCGGTTTACGACACGGCGGCCGGCGGCCTGCAGAAGCGCACCGAGCGCTCCTTCATTTCATCGCCGTCGATCTCCTACCTCAACGACTTCGCGGTGACGGCGGACGGCCAGAACATCGTCATCGCGGCGAACAACCCGTCCGACCACCAGATCGTCCGCCTGTCGGACCTGTCGTCGAACGGCTACCACTCAAGCTGGCAGTTCCCGAACGCTGTGGCCGTGGCGGCCGACGGAACAGTGGCGACAGGCGCAGAGGGCGACTTCGTAAAGACCTACCGTCCGGGCTCCACCTGGCCGGCGTTCCGCGAGTATGCCGTGAACGACCTCCAGCGCGACGGCCTCGCCTGGGCCCCGGACGAGAACCGCCTCTTCGCGATCACCGGCTTCTCCTACGGCAGTGCCCCCACGCTCCACGTCCTCCCGGACGCCGGCAAGCTGGACACCACCCTCAGCCTTCAGGCCCCCGCAACCTCCCCCAGGGGCAAGGACCTGACCGTCACTGGACAACTGTCAGCGGCGGAGCCCTTCCCCGCCGGCACGACGGTGGAAGTGACGCGCACGGACGCGGGACACCCGACCGGCACTCCGGTCGGTACCCTCCCCATCTCCACGCCGACGGGAGAGTTCACCATCACGGAACGCCCGCGCGAGACAGGTGACATGACCTACACCGCCACCTACAAGGGCGACGGCCAGCACATGTCCGCAACGACCCGGGCGACGGTGACGATCACCAAGTAGCCACCTGAGCACGCCACCGAAGGCCCCGGACCAGCCAGGTACGGGGCCTTTGACCTCAGTAGCTCTGCCACGCGAAGTCCTGGGGCCGGCCAACCGGGCGGGCGGCTGTGGTGATGCACCACCCGAGTCGGCAGGGAGCCGAAGGCTGTCAACGGAGCACGATGAAGTCTCCATGGCCCGGTGAAGCCCCGACGCGACGGACCGGAGCACCAGTTGGGAGAGCCGCCTGTGCGGACGCGGCCGTCGCCGCGGTTCTCCGTTGTGGAGGCCGAGCCACCGGCGCTGCCGGACCGTGGTGCGCGCCACCGACGACAAGGGCGCCAAGGGTTTCCAGTTGGCCAGGACTGTCCGTCTTCTGCAACGCGGCCGACGATGACGAGACCGGCGACGGTCTCGCGCGGCGGGCAGGGCCGCCTCCCCGAGGACCGCTTGCGAACGGGGAGGCTTCTCCAGTCACGCTTCTCCAGTGACGTTTCTACGCCTCCGAGCGCAGAAACGAAGGGCGGGTCGGACCGGGTTTTTGTACGGAGAGGCAAGTGTGGGGGCGTACGACGCGGAACTCGGTGCTGCTGTCGAGCGAGCTCAGCAGGGGGACGACGAAGGGTTCGTGACCGCGTATCGGCTGGTGCAGCCGGGCCTGATCGGCTACGTCCGAGGGCTGGTCGGTGACGACGCCGAGGACGTGGCCTCCGAAGCCTGGCTGGAGATCTCGCGCGACCTGGGTCGTTTCCGTGGCGACGGCGCGGGCTTCCGGGGTTGGACGGCGACGATCGCCCGTCACCGCGCCCTGGACCATCTGCGCAGGCAGAAACGGAGACCACGCACATCATTGCTGGAACCGGGCATGCTGGAAATGCCGGGCGGACACGACACGGCCGCCGCGGTGCTGGAGAAGCTCTCCACGGACCAGGCTCTTCAGCTGATCGGCAGTCTGCCGCGCGACCAGGCGGAGGCCGTCCTGCTGCGTGTGGTCGTTGGACTCGACGGGCCGGCGAGCGCGCGGGTGCTGGGCAAGCGCCCCGGGGCCGTCCGCACCGCGGCCTACCGGGGACTGAAGGGACTTGCGGGGAAAATCACCCGGGCCGGATCGAGCGGTGTGACGCCTGGGGCACAGCGCACGCTGAAGGATGAGACATGAATCCCGAACGGGAAGATCCCTGCCCCCCTGAGCTGGAGGCGCTGTTCGACGCGGCGAGCCGTCCCGGCGCTCTCAGCCCGGCTGCTGAGGAGAAGGCGCTGCGTGCTTTCCGCACGGCGCATCAGGACGGTCTGCACGCGGCGCCGTTGTGGTGGCGGCGCGGACGGGACGACTGGAGGCCTGCCGATGAGCGTCGCTGGGCACGGACACTCAAGGCGCTGCTGGCGGGCGTCGTCACGGCGGCGGCGCTGGGCGGGGTCGCGGTAGCAGCCGGGGGCGGCGCCATCTCGTTGCCGTTCGGCGGTGGCGCGGAGCCGAAGCCCGGACAGATCGCGCCTACGGTACCCGGCGCGGGCGAGGATTCGGTTCGTGACGGACGCTGGGGTCGGGCACCACAGCGCTCGTCGAGGCCCTCCCCGTCGGCCTCGCACGCGTCCCCCAGGAAGCGCCCGGAGACAGAGCAGGACACCGTTGCGGACTGCCGCGTCTACCTGGCGGCAGTGAAGGGGCGGGGCAAGGCGTCCAGGGATGCGGTGACAAGCCGGCTTGAGGCGGCGGCGGGCAACCGAGAGGCCGTACCGGGCTACTGCGGGCAGCTGTTGGCGCGCGGGCAGCAGAAGAAGACCGGGGCGAAACCGGCGGAGAAAAGTCCGGAGCGTCCCGGAAAGTCAAAGACAAAGGGTGCGCCGGTACCATCCGGCCCAGGCGCAGCGCGAGACTCCGGAAGAGGGTGACAGGACTCGGGTTGAGGCCGCGCCGGCGCCGCCCGGCGCGGCACGGGCGGGAACCCTGACCTTGGGCGCGGGGAGGTGGGGCGGTTGCGTTGGTGTCCCGCGTTGAGCAGGCCGCGCATCTCTGTACGAGGACATCGGCCACCCGCCGTTCCGGCTCCACGACCTCCGTCACGGTGCCGCGCCCCTGGCTCACGCGGCAGGCGCCGGCCTCAAGGACATCCAGGAGATGCCCGGCCACTCCTCGATCACCACCACGTCGGACACGTACACGAGCCTGCTCCCCGAGGCCGATCCGGCGATCGCCGAGGTCGCGGCCCGGCACGTGCCGCGAGCCCGCGCCACCTCCGAGAACACCGGACGCGAGGCGCGCGCCCAGCGAGGCCGACGAGCTCGTGCTGGATGATGCCGATCCGTTGGGCAATATTCCGGAGATCAACTCCCCGTCCGCTCACGCAAACGGCCCCGGACGAAGAGTCCGAGGCCGAGCAGAGCCCCTCCCTGGGGGCAAACCCCAGGTCAGAGCGGTAATGCTTGGTGCCCCCGGCAGGATTCGAACCTGCGACACCCGCTTTAGGAGTTCGGTCGGGCGGTGCTGGGCGGGGGAGCGGCGCTGCTGACGGCTGCTGTGGCCGGCCGGGTGCGACTGCTGCCGTCCACCGTCGTTGATGTCAGCTATGGATGTCAGGAATCGGGACTGCCCTGGCACTGCTCGCACTCGTCGTCTCGGTGGTGGAGTCGTCGAAGGTCGTGCAGCGCGGCGACGGGGAACGGGTGCTGCACCCACTTCTCCAGATAGCCGGCCTCGCCGTGAAGGCTGAGGACTGCCTGGGCAGCTTCCATGACTGCGTGGCCCAGGACGCTGCGGGGTTGAGTGGAGCTCCATGAGAGCTTGCCGTCCTCGTCGGGCGCGTCCCAGCTCCCGTCCATGTCCGGGAAGTAGTAGATGGCGATGTCCACGTCCGCCCCTCGGCGCCGCATCCGCCACCTCACCTCGGCCGGTTCGAGGTCGAAGGAGACCCGTTGGACGGACGACTCGCCGTACAGACCCGCCACTCCATGCAACAGGTCGGCCAAAGCGTTCGTGCAGTAGCTGACGAAGTTCTTCTGCTCCCTGGCAGTGTCGGCGATGCGACACGTGGCCCATCCAGAGCCACTCAGTTCCCAGCTGAACTGGAGATCACCCGTCATGCCTACCCCTCCCACGTCGACCGGTGCTGCCTGTCAACGGCCAACCGGAACCTCATAGACGATCTCGCACAAAGCGGCAGGCACGACGATGTCCGCCGTCTCCACCGGCCGCCCCTGGTCGCTGTAGTACGTCCGCCGGATGTGCGTGACGAGACCGGCCTTCTGGATCCCCAGGAGTGAAGCCTCCTCGGCGGTCGCCTGCCGCGGCTCGGGCTGCTCCACCGCATGGCTCACCGTGATGCCGATCTCGGCCATACGGTTCACGACACCCGCCCCGGCGTGCGGCCCGCCCTCAGGGAGAACAACAACGGTGCCGGCGGTGAGGTCGTACGGTTCCCAACTCGTCGACAACTGCACTGGCCTGCTGTCCGCCAGGAACTCGTACGTCGTGCGTACGCACAGCTCGCCCTCGGCGATCCCGAGTCGCGTCGCGACGTGTGCGGGGGCTGGCACTTTGGCGTCCGTCCGGCTCTCCCAATCCCCTTGTCTGCCCACGGCCTTCATGTCGGCGCGGAAGGGCGACCCGGTCGGCTGCTCGCGCGCCGACGACCGCACCACCCGCACTCGCTGTCTGGGCTCGGCGACGTAGGTGCCCGACCCGGCGCGGCCCTCCAGCACGCCTTGGGAGATCAGCAACTCCTGCGCCCGGCGGACCACGTTCTCGCCCACGCCGCACTCTTGGCCGATCTGGGTGCGGGAGGGCAGGCGGTCTCCCGGCTCCCACACGTGCTCCACGATCCGCCGCCGGAGTTCGTCGGCGATGCGGAGATAGGGCGGCTGCTCAGGCATATGGAAAATCTAGTCCACTAGCTCTAGTCTAGTTAACTAGCTTCACTGAAAGTGATTGCTGGTGACGGAGGCTGCCTGTGCCCGCTTCGGGAGTTAGCGCGGTGGTCATCGCTGCCCGGCTGTCCGCCCTCGGGCTGCCCGCGCGAACGGAGGAACACCCCCGGCACACGTCGGTGGAAGCGGAGGTGCCCGATGCGCTCTCCGCCGAGTCATGGCGGGAGGTCCTGGACGCGGTGGCTGAGGCCGATCGATTCGGGCTCCTCGACACCAGCTTGAACGGCCGCACCTTATGGGCGGTCGTACGCAAAGCGGTCCCCACGACGGGCGATGTCGGGGGACCGAGCTATCAGCGATAGGAGCTGAACAGCGTGCTCAACCGTATCCGCCGCACCTTCACCCTCACCAGGGCGCGGTACTCCTCAAGAGGCAGGCACCGCCGTGCGTTAACGCCCTCCTGCCCTCCGGCGTCCCCGCTCGCCTCCCATGAATCCGCTGGCGTGCCGACTCCCTTCCTGGGCTGGGCAACTGTCGACGTGGCGCCCCATCGAACCTTGCTCAGGGGGGAAGACGTCGCGCTCGTCCGCCCGTACGTGCTGGCCTCAGAAAGGCGCGTTCGGGCAGGCTCGATGAGCACTGCTTCTCACCTGACGCTGGCTGGCCAAGCGTTCCTCGCGGGAGGCCACTGATGCCACCTCGTCGACAACCACACGTCTCAGATACCTCAGTCGTCTCCTATCGCTCAACCGATTGCAGGATCGGCACACACGCCTCCTGCACGGAATCCTCCCCGGCCTCGGTATCGGACGACCTCCCGGTGATCTGCGAAGCGTGTGACTGCCCGTGCCACTCGTCTCCCGACCCGTCCATGCCCACGGAGGTGACGCGGTGAGCGCTTGGGCCCCTGGCGGCGTGCTGGTCTCCAGCATCGAGATCACTGCGGCCACCGTTCGGCGCGGTGACGTCATCCAACTTGGCGGCCAAGCATGCCGGGTGGGAGACCTCATTCAGCTTCCCCAGGGAGCGAAGCAATTGCTCTTCGAGTCGGGTGAGCTGCTGACCATGCACGCGCGTACCCGGCTCGTCGCCATGCGCATGTTGAGAAGGCGGTGACCGGCTCCATGCGCTCACGCCACCACGACATCGCCGACGACCTCCGGCAGCAGATCACCACCGGCCGCATTCAGCCCAGCGAACGCCTTCCATCCGAAGCTGACCTTGCCGACCAATACAAGGTCAGCACGGTGACCCTGCGGAGAGCCCTCGCCGTACTTCAGGGTGAGGGCCTCGTTGAGAAGATCCACGGCAAAGGCAACTTCGTCCGTCGCCCTCACCGCAAGATCTTGTACGTCGGCGGTTGGGGCACCCTGGACCCGTGGACCGCCGCCGAGCCGGCATTGCGCGTCACCGTCCGCAGCAACACCATTCAGGCCCAAGCACACCTCACGACCCTGCTGAAGGTGCCCATGGGCAGCCCCATCGTGGAGACCACCTGCATCAGCCACGAAGGGGAGTCTCCGCACGGTCTGGCTCGCATCTACATGCCGCGCGACTTGGTCCCGGCCGGAGTGCTCGATGACGACTTCACGTGCCGAGACGCAGTCACGAGATTCGCCGTACTCGCCCCGTCGCCGGCCGTTCTCCGAGAGACGGTGTGCGCTCGCACTCCGACGCCTGACGAAGCATCGGCCCTCCGCATCGGCCACGCGTCGGTCGTCCTCTCCATCACCCGCATCGCCACCGACTCCACCGGCCGAGTCGTCGAAGCCACGCTCCTGGCATTCCCGGGAGATCGCGTGGACGCCGTCTTCACCACCCACTGCGTGCCCGACGAGAGGCAGACCCAAGGATGACGGCACCGAACGAACTGCGGCTCCTCCCGTGGTCGGGCCCGGACGGCAAGCCCTGCTACCTGAGCTCCGACGACCGGGGCGGCTACATGTCCCGCCTGGCGGACAACATCGAAGCGGTCCAACTAGGCAGGGCGGCCAAGCTGCTGGAGCAGGCCTCCGAAACCCTAGACAACCAGGACGCGGCCCTTGACGAGATGCGTTGCCTGGTCAAGGAGCTGACCGGGGCTCTGCGGGACATTCTCCGCGTCGCAACCAGCCGCGGCCACCTCTTGGCGGCGAGCGAACCGCGTGAACCCGTCTACTGATCTACGCTCCCGCTGACCTGCACAGCAAGAGAAGCCCACGGCTCTGACCAGCTCAGACGCCGTGGGCTTCTGGCGTTGTCTGCCAACTTCGGCTGACCTTGGACAGCCCGAGGACCGCTTCGTCCCGAAGCAACTGGGGACGGTCACCGTCCTTGAGTCGGGGAGCTCGTCACCTGCGCTGATGGTCCGCTGACGTCCACGGTTGTTCGCTGCCGTGCGGCGGCGTTGTCACCAGGGAGACACTCAGTGAGCCGCTCGCTTTCCCTGCCCATAGCTTTCTAAAAGATCAGCGATGTGCCCAGACCATTCTCCCTGAGATACGACAGAAGAAAATGCCGAGACGGCTGCGCACTGCGATAAGGGTTGGTGTGCGGCCCGGTGTATAGCCCTTCCTTGGAGCAGTAGACAATGCCGGGACCTGTGGAAGTCTTCCGCCGGGTCCGGTGGACATGCCGCCCGCGGGCCCCGTCAACATCCCACTGCGGGGACAGGTGTGCCCATCCAGCAGCCAACCTGACGATTCTGGCATAACCTCTTTGATCCGTGCACGGCGTATAGGGCGACCAGAGGGATACTAGATCTGGCGGCCAGGAAGCCACTGGTGTTTGGGCGGTATTGCGGAGGTCAGGGTCGTATCAAAGTCGACCCGATAGTGTACGACACGGTCGTCGAGGGGGCCGCCCAACACCTCTTTGCGTTCCTCGAACGCAAGGGAATCGTCTTCATTGCGTCCGGCTGGTTGAACCGGCCCTTGGATAACTTCTGCTTCCCATACGGTGACCATTCGCTGTTTCATTCGCGTCTCACAGATAATGCGGAATCCGGAGCGCTTCACCTTCCTCTCTCGCCTCCAAGTGAATGGCTCACGTCGAAGAATCGCTTGGATCGTCTCGATCGCCGTCAGCGCGGGCAGCTTAAGCGCAGGGTCATTCCACATGTTTCTGGCATGGAGGCCATGGATGGCGATCCATTCTTCTCTGGGTCTGCGGTCAATCCACAGAAATGTGGTTTCTTGTTCCGGTGGCAAGATGATAGTGCCAAGTTCTATTTCGTGACCGCCGATGATGAATACTGACTGATTTCGATGGCTATACCGTACCTTCCTTCCAGAGTTCTCGTGGTCGCGGCAAGTTAGGAGAATTTCATAGGGGAGTTTATTTATGATCCTCCCTTCGATGACTACCTCTGGACTGTCTTTATCCCACTCCGTCGCCCACTTGCGAGACTCCGCTCCTAGCATGCTTCCCAGCTCACGGGGTGTAGGGGGCCGGTACTCTATCTTTGTAAGAAATAGATCTACCACTGGGGAGTAGGCGGCCTTCGTGGACTCGTACGACGTTTGACCTGTCTTGAGTGCTAGCGCAAGTGCCCTCCGTGCTGTTTGGCTAGAGCGACGGACGAAGAAAGCCGACGTGAGGGCGATGGTTGGCGAAGCGATCGAAATTGCTTCCTGCCAGTTAATATTCATAGATTTGCTTCCTTCGTCTGCTTCTCCGTAAGCGACGGCCTGCAATCTAACGCGGCATCTCTCAAGTCTGCGCCTTGTAGGGCCGTGTCATACAAATTTGCTCCCGTTAGGTCGCATCCTCTGAAGGAAGCTGATTTCGCCTTCGAATTATGCAGAAAGGAATTACTTAGGTCGCTATCGGTCAACTTGGCGTTCTCAAGGTTGCAGTGCACTAGCCCCACGTGGCGCCCATCTATTCCGATAAGGTAGGCGTTATTAAGGTTCGCGCCCCAAAAGAAAGCCTTCTTGAGATTGGCTCCTTCGAGGTGGGCGCCGTCTAGGCGGCAATGTCGAAATTGGAACCCGGCGCAGTCCCCTCCCTGGAGATGCGCTCCTCGGAGATCTGTGTAACTTAGATTCACGTTGAATTGCTCATCTCGTTTGGGGCGGCGCGCCAGTACCGATAGTGCAGCTTGGATGTGTTGAGGTGGCGTCTCGTTTGGCGTATCTAAGATGAATTCACGCCCAATCTCGCCAGAAACGCTAGCGTGTTCCCTGATGAAAGAAGCCAGAACTTCTACAACTGGCCAGTGGTCTTTTTCGGAATCATGCATGATCCTTTCTAGCGAGTAGATTCCTCCGAGACGCTCGGTCATAGTCACAGACGACAGCAACTTGATTGCTTCGGTGTAGCGTTCCGTTATCTGGCCTTCGCGGCTAATTTCTGCTGTTTCTCGATCGCGCTCTCGGGTATGCCGAAAATTTCGATCGGTGTAGTAAAGTCCAACTCCCGCCACAATGGCAGCGCCCAGGGCGACAAGTCCAGTGCGTATACCCGTAACGATGACGCCGTCGGCTGGTTGGAGATCTCTGCTGCGGATATGTGTTCCGTCAAGCCACCATGGGGCTTTCCAAAACAGCAGAACGAAGAGTGCCACACCTAAGAGTGCGCTCGATAGGGCAATGGAGCGCTTGATTGACGCCTTCATGACTGGCAGCGTTCCCAAGGTTGGGTGCCTGGATGTGGTGAATCCCCGTTTTCAGAGGAAGACTTGAGGCTTGCTGCCTGGAGAGCCCTGGCGCCGCAGCGGATGCGCGAGGTCGGCGGAGCGGCTTTGGGCTGGAGCTGCTTTGGGGCGAGTGATCATGGCCCCGTAAGCTTCCGGCGAGTCGGGCAGTCTGTGGACCTGCCCGTTAAAGCACGACGTTGGGGCCATGATCTTAGAGGCTCGCCCCAAAGTGGCTGCCTAAAGCCGTGTAGCCGACCGCCCCAGCCACAGGGGGTGTCTCCCACTTCATGCCCGCAGCCGCCGAGCGCGCCGCCGAGCGCGGCCAGCCGGGGCGGAGACAGGAGGCAGGCCGCGCCGCAGAGGCGGCGCGCGCCCGCGCCGTGCGCGGGCTCTTGATGAAGTAGGGAAAGTCTTATCCCGCTGGGATGAGTTGCTTGCCGTCGTGGCTTCGCACGTGGGGGCCGTTGCCGTCCAAGGCGTCCAAGAGCCTGATCGCGTAGACCTCGGACATGCGCTCGCTGACCTCTTCGGGCGTGAGCCAGGAGACGGCTGTCGACTCGCTTGATGTGCGCTCGGTGCCGCCGGAGGGCTTGCAGCGGAAGACCAAGGCGACGATGCCTCGGGTGGTGTTCTTGTAGACGCCGGTGAGTTCGTCCACCTCGATGTGGATGCCTGTTTCTTCCCAGACTTCGCGGGCTACGCCGGCCTCTGGGGTCTCGTTGAGTTCGAGTACGCCGCCGGGGAGTTCCCAGGTGCCGTTGTCGGCTCGGCGGATCGCCAGGAGGCGCCCGTCTTCGCGCACCACGACTCCGGCTACGGATACGGAGTGCAGGGGCGGCGACGTTGCTTCCTGTGATTGACTCATGTACAGGAGCATAGGAGGCGGGGAAGGACTATGGGAACTGCGGTAGAGGGGGGCAGGTCCGGGCCTCGGTATGTGCAGATCGCAGACGAGATCGTGCAGCAGATCAGGGCTGGTGTGCTCAAGCCTGGCGACATGGTGCCGAGCGAGTCTGAACTGGTGGAGCGCTATGGCGTGTCCGGCGGCACGATCCGCAAGGCCATGGTCGAAGTGCGGGCGAGCGGGCTCGTCGAGACCCGACACGGCAAGGGCTCGATCGTGAAGGACCGGCCGCCGGTGCGGCACCGTTCCTCCGACCGCTTCCGGCGCTCGCTCCGCCAGGGCGGCAAGGCCGCGTACCTCGCGGAGTCCGCGCAGTCCGGCGCCACTGCCAAGGTGAGCGTCCTCTACATCGGGCCCATGGAGGCCCCCGCGGATGCGGCCCAGCGACTCGGCGTCCCCGTCGGCACTCAGGTGCTCGCCCGTCGGCGTCTCTACTTTCGCAACGGGACCCCGGTCGAGACCGCCTCCTCGTATCTCCCGTGGGACGTGGTGAAGGAGATCCCGGAGCTGTTCGCCGAGAACCCCGGCGGCGGTGGCATTTATGCCCGACTCGAAGACCACGGGCATGAGTTCGCCGAGTTCGTCGAGACGCTGCAAGCCCGGTCGGCCTCCAAGGCGGAAGCCACCGAGCTGGCGCTCAGTCCGGGTGCGCCGGTGGTTCACCTCATCCGGGAGGCCCGTACGGCGACCGGCCTCGTGGTTGAGGTCTGCGACACGCTCATGGCTGCTGACCAGTTCGTTTTCGAGTACCGGATCCCTGCCGACGACTGACGCCCGCTCAACTCCCATCGACCCGTCGTGACTTTGATGTCGCGGCGGGTTGACTCATGTACAGGAGTAATGCACTCTTCTTCATGTCACTCATATACATGAGTGACGGAGTTCAGCACCTATAGAGGAGTGATCCCCCGTGCGTCAGATCCCCGTAGACACCTCCGCCGCGACCGTGATGGTTGCTAAGACTCCGCAGCCGAAGGTGAAGGACCGCCGTACCGGCGAGATCGCCACCGACGCCGAGACCGGCGCGCAGCTGATGACCGTGGACGTGATGTTTGCGGCCAACGATGAGGTCGAGATCCTGTCCGTCACCGTCCCGGAGACCGGCATCTCCGGTGACCTGACCATGGGCACCCCGGCCGCCCTCACGGGGCTGATCGCCCGGCCGTGGGAGAACGAGTTCAACGGCCAGAAGCGGCACGGCATCGCCTTCCGCGCCGTCGCCGTCACCTCGTTGGTAGCCACAGGCACGGGCTCGAAGGTGGCCTGAGCCATGACATGGCCGACGGTCTTGCTGCTGGTGATCGTCGCCGCTGCGGGTCTCCTGCGGTGGCGGCGTCCCGCCTGGTACTGGCTGGCCTTCGGGGTCACCCTCGCTGCCGTGCGCGTCCTGGTCCGCTACGCCTCCGTCATGGAGGCTTGCGGGCTGACGGTTCCGCCTTCGCGCTGGCGACTGATGCTGGCCCGGATAGCCAATCGGCCGGTGCCGGAATCTCGCGCGCCGCGCATTCTGCGGCTGCGGCCCACCCACACCGGCCTCGTTCTCAGGCTCAAACTCCGCCCGGGACAGGACGCCTTCGATGTCGCCACCGCCTCGGACCGATTGCGCCACTCCTTCGGGATGTACGGCGTGACCTCCCGTGAGTTGCGCTCGGGTGTGGTCGAGATCCGGATGACCGGCTACGACGTACTCAAACGGGTGCAGATGCCGGCCAAGACCGGCACCCGACCGATGCGTATCCCGGTCGCCCTGCGGGAGGACGGCTCGGTTCATTACCGGGACTACCGCGCTGTCCCGCACGGTCTGACCCTCGGCGCCACGGAGTCCGGCAAGTCCGTCTATCAGCGCAACCTCGTCGCCGGGCTTGCTCCGCAACATGTCGCACTGATCGGCATCGACTGCAAGCAAGGGGTCGAGCTGTTCCCGCTGGCACGCCGGTTCTCCGCGCTCGCCGACAACCCCGACACCGCATTGGAGTTGCTGGAGGCGCTGGTGTCCCACATGCAGGACGTGTATCAGCTCATCCGCGCCGAGCAGCGGGTCAGCGTCGCCGTGCCGGACGCGGAGATCGCCGCCGACATCTGGGATCTGCCCGAGGATCTACGGCCGGTTCCGGTCGTCGTCCTGGTCGACGAGGTCGCCGAACTCGCTCTCTTCGCCAACAAAGAGGAAGAGAAGCGGCGGGACCGGATCATCACCGCCCTGGTCCGCCTCGCCCAGCTCGGCCGCGCGGCCGGCGTCTACCTGGAAATCTGCGGGGCAGCGCTTCGGCTCCGAACTCGGCAAGGGCATCACGATGCTCCGCGCCCAGCTCACCGGCCGAACCGCGCACCGCGTCAACGACGAGACGTCCGCCAACATGGCCTTCGGTGACATCGCGCCGGATGCCGTACTCGCCGCCATCCAGATTCCTGCCGAGACGCGCGGCATCGCCATTGCCGGGGACTCCACCGGCGGCTGGCACCGCATCCGTGCCCCGCACATCTCGCTGCGCCAGGCCGTGAACGTCTGCAACAAGCACGCCGACCGCACCCCCGAGGTGCCCGCCCTCGCGCCCTTCCGGCCCGCGGTCGCCCCGCTGTACTCGGCCCGCGTGCCGCTGTCCAAGACAGCCGCCGCCACTGCCTGACACACCACCCCTCCCACGGTCGGCGCGACCGTACTTCGCGCCGGTTCCCTACCCCCGCCATGCCTGATCACAGGAAGGAGCCGTGATGGCCCGCCCCGCTCTCCGCATCGACGCCGTACTTGTCCAGGCCGTCATCGCCGGGGCACTGTCCTTTGCCCACCTGCACGACCTTGCCGCCGCTGCCGGACAGACCGGCTGGAAGGCCTGGGCCTACCCGGTCTCGGTAGACCTGCTCCTGGTCGCCGCCTGGCGTCGGCTGCGTGCCGATGGGCCGTCCCGGCTGGCCTGGTGCTGGTTTCTCATCGCCCTGGTCGCCTCGCTCGGCGCCAACGTCGCCACCGCCGGACTGCTCGACCTGAACGACGTTCCGGCCTGGCTGCGCATCCTCGTCGCCGCCTGGCCCGCCATGGCCTTCATGGGCGGCACCCTCCTCGCCCACTCACCCGCAGACCCCTTCCCGGCTCCGCCGACACCTTCCGCCTCGGCTCCGGACCCCGCGCCCGAGACGGATCACGACCCCGTCACCGCTGAGCCGATCCGGGCGCCCGAACCCGCCGTCGCCCCGGAGCCCGAGGAAGCCCCGGCCCTGCCCACAGCCATGCCGGTCCCGGCCGCGTTGGTCGCCCACGCCCGCAAGGTCGCCGACGACCACCACGCCCGTACCGGCGTCCGGATCGACACCGACACCCTCCGCGCCCGCCTCGGCGTCCCGCCCCATCTCGCCGACGCCATCGCTACCCAACTCACCTGACCCGGAAGGGAGACAAGCCGTGGCCTGTGACCCGGCCGACCTGACCGCCGCCGACTACCTCGACGGTGCCCGCGAGATGACCGCCGCCAACCGGCCCTACCTCGCCCACCTGCTCGCCGAGGAAGCCGCCCAGCGCACCACTGACCCGGCCACTGCCGCCGGCATCCGCGCCACCTTCCCCGACCCGACCACCACCCGAGAGGAAACCGACTGACATGCCTGCCCGCGACTTCTTCCACTCCGTGATGCGGATCGGCCCCGTGCAGATCGGCACCCACCGCGATCGCCGTGGCCGGACCAAACACGCCGCCGTGTGCACCAACGACGGGTGCGGCTGGTCCGCCGACTACTCCAGCCAGTCCGCCGCACAGCTCGCCGCCCGCACCCACCGCTGCCGCGTCCGCTAGGAGGCCGACCCCGATGGACGTTCCGCTCTGGCTCGCGCTGCTCACCGTCGGCTACCTCGGCGTCAAGCTCATCCGCCCGCCCTGGTGGCTCATCGCCGTGCTCCTCCTCGGCGGCTTCCTCCTCGCCGACAGCGTGATTGCCCTCGTCGTCAACGGCTTCGTCAATTAACACGACCCGAAGGGAGAACACCGATGCTCCGCCCGAAGATCCCGACCAACCCCACACCCACCAGCCACGTCATGCCGCCCGTGGTCGTGGAGCCGACCACCGTCGTACCGAGCGCTCAGGTTCTGCCCCCTGCCCCGGTCGCTTCGGTGCCAGCACGGCCCACGGTGCAGCTCACCCCTGGCACTGCCCTCGCCCTCGTCGGCAGTGGTACGGCCGTGGTCCTGGTCGTCGGCGCCGTCCTGGTCTCCATGCTCCTCGCGGTCGCCATCACCGGCGCCTCGGTCGCCGTCTGCGCCCTGGTGATCCGCTCCCTCGTCAACACCGACGCCAAGCGACGCTGACCGGCCCCCGGGCGGCCTCGATACCGCCAAGCATCCGCCGCCCGGGCGCCGCCCCTGTCCGATCTCACAACCGGAAGGAAGAACCCAGCATGGCGCATCGCGCCTCGCCCATGCCTGCCCCGCCGCTCGACCCGACCACCCTCGGCGACCTCCTACGGGTGGCCTCGGCTCCCGACTACACCCGCTGGGAAGACCAGATCCGCCGTGCCGGCGGCTGTTCCGACCCCATCCACCTGACCGGCTGGACCCTCCACAAGGACAGGACCACCGGCGAGACCCTGCACCACTACACCACCGCCGACGAACCCGGCGGGCGCCTCCGCCTCGCCTGCGGTAATCGCCGCGCCTCCCGCTGCCCCTCCTGCGCCTGGACCTACGCGGGCGACACCTACCACCTCATCCGCGCAGGCCTGGCCGGTGACGACTGCCGGGACGTCCCCATCACCGTCAGGGACCACCCCCGCGTCTTCGCCACCCTTACCGCCCCTTCCTTCGGCCCGGTCCACAACCGGCCTGACCGCGGTGCTTGCCGCTGCGGCGCGCAACACGCCTTGGACGCATCGGAACTGGGCACCGCCCTTGACCCCGCCACGTACGACTACGCCGGCGCCGTCCTGTTCAACAACCACGCCGGACAGCTCTGGCAGCGCTTCACCACACGCCTGCGTCGCGAACTCGCCGCCCGCGCCGGCCTTACCCGCCGAGAACTCGCCGACCGCCTCCGTGTCTCCTACGGCAAAGTCGCCGAATTCCAGAAGCGTGGCGCCCTGCACTTCCACGCGGTGATCCGGCTCGACGGCCCGGAGGGGCCCGGAACGCCGCCACCCGCCTGGGCAACAGTCGACCTGCTCGCCGACGCGATCCACGCAGCCGCGGCGCACTCCTACACGTCCGTCTCCGTCCCTTCCGTCGGGGACCAACCGACCCGGTCCTTCCGCTGGGGGACACAGCTCGACGTCCGCCCGGTGAAGGCATTCGGTGACGGCTCCGACATCACCGAACAGGCCGTTGCCTCCTACGTCGCCAAGTACTCCACCAAGGCAGCCGAGAACACCGGCACGCTTGACCGCCGCATCGGGGAACTCGCCGAACTCGACCGCCACCAGGTCCCGGACCACACCCGCCGCCTGATCACCGCATGCCGCGACCTGGACAGCCTCTACCCGGACCGGCGCCTCTGGGCCTGGGCGCACATGCTCGGCTTCCGCGGCCACTTCTCCTCCAAGTCCCGCCGCTACTCCACCACCCTCGGCACCCTCCGCCAGGCCCGCGCTGACTACCGCGCCACCCAAGAGGCCACCGCCCTGGGCCTGGACGCCCGCGAACCGGACACCGTCCTCGTCCTCACCGACTGGCAGTACACCGGCCACGGCCACACCCCTGGGGAATCAGCCCTCGCCGCTTCAATCGCCCGGGATCTCCAGCTCAACCGCGAGACGGCGCGCGAAGCACTGCAAGACCAACTCGCCCTGGAAGGAGCCGCAGCATGACCACCGCTGCCACCGCCGAACTGCTGACCGTGCCGGAAGTCATGGCGCGTCTCAAGGTCGGACGCTCGAAGGTCTACGACCTGATCCGCTCGCGCCGTCTCGTCTTGATCAAGATCGATGGGGCTCGTCGTATCCCTGACGTCGCCATTCACGACTTCGTCCTCGGCCAGATCGAGGAGGCTGCCTGATGGCCGGTCCGCGCAAGCGCAATCCCAACGGCGCCGGCACCATCACCAAGCGCAAGGACGGCCGTTACCAGTGCGCGGTCTACGTCCTTCAGCCGGACGGCACCCGCGCCCGCAAGTTCGCCTACGGCAAGACCTGGGCCGAGTGCGACGCCAAGCGCCGGGAACTGCTCGACAAGGTCGACCAAGGCGTTCCCGTGCCCACCCGCTCGGCCAAGCTCTCCGAGTGGCTGCCGTACTGGCTGGACAACGTCATCAAGCCTCGACGGAAGCTCAGTACGTACGACAAGTACGAGGCGCACGTCCGGCTGTACATGGTGCCGTTGATCGGTGCCAAGCGGCTCGAATCCCTCGGCGTCGCCGACGTACGCCGCTTTCTTGTCCGCCTGGAGAAGGAGACGACTGCGGCGACTGCCAAGGAGTCTCACCGCGTCCTGAGGTCGGCGCTGTCCTCCGCCTGCCGGGAGGAACTGATCACGCGCAACGTCGCCAAGCTCGTCGAGCCGCCCCGGACCGACAACCGCGAACTGAGGCCCTGGACCCTGGATGAGACGCTCGACTTCCTCGTGGCCTCCCGTGAGGACCCGTTGTACGCGGCTTTCGTGCTCGCCATCGCCATGGGGCTCCGCCGGGGGGAGATCGTCGGACTGCGCTGGTCGGACCTCGACCTGGACAACCGCGTTCTCCACGTCCGCCAGCAGACCCAGCGCCGTCGGGGCGTCCTGTACGACGACGATCCCAAGAGCCGCCGTCGCCGGGTCGTCCCGCTGCCGGCCCTCTGCATTGCGCCCCTGCGCTGGCACCGGATGCGGCAGGCAGCTGCTCGTGCCAAGGCGGGGGAGCGGTGGGAGGAGTCCGGCTACGTCTTCACCACCCGCACCGGCCGCCAGGTCGAGCCGCGGAACGTCTACCGCTCCTTCACCCGCGTCGCCCAGTCCGCCGGCCTCCGCGTGATCCGGTTGCACGACGCTCGGCACGGCACGGCCACGCTCCTCACGGCGGCTGGGGTCGCGCCCCGCGTCGTGATGGAGATCCTTGGGCACTCCCAGATCAGCATCACCATGGACGTGTACACGCACGTCGTGCAGGACACGCAGCGCGAGGCCATGAGCCACATGGACCGGCTGCTCAGGAAGAGGCGCCCCGGTCGTCAGTGACCGCCCTCGTTGATGTCAGAAGTGGATGTCAAAGGCCGATCACCTCCGAAAATCCGGAAGTGATCGGCCTTTGACCTGTGTGCCCCCGGCAGGATTCGAACCTGCGACACCCGCTTTAGGAGAGCGGTGCTCTATCCCCTGAGCTACGAAGGCGGGGATCTGTACAAAAATGTGTCTAAAACGGCGCAATGCACGGAGCCGATTCTTGACATGTTTTGGACAGGTTGGTGATCGACCTGTGAGGGTCTGCTCGCCGCCGCCAGTGTAGCGGGTGGCGTGCTCGATGTACGGGGTGTGTGGCGGGCTGGGGATCTTGTCCTGGGGCCGGGTGCTGAGGTGGGGTGGCCTGCGGAGGGTGTCAGGAGTGGAGTGTGTTGAGTGCTCGGGTGATCGAGTTGTTCAGCCAGGCGTAGCCGAGGTAGATCAACAGGGCTCCCCGGGCGCCATATGCCGGGACTCGCTCATGGGGGTAGGCCTGGTCGAAGCGGGAGTGGATGGACTCGCTGTCCTGGCGGAAGCCTTTCAGGCGGCGGCCGGCGGGGGTGCTGGGAGGTACCTGGCGGAGATGTTCGGTGCGGTTGAAGCGCTGCTTCTTCGTCTTCGGGTCGACCTGCCTGTCCTCGTCGGTCTCGTCGACGCGGATCCGGAGCTGGTGTGTCTTGGTGGGGCAGGGGATGGTGATGCGGTGGTAGAAGCGGGTGCTGTTCTTTCCGTCACGGCACTCGAGTTCTTCTACGGGCAGAGGCGTGTAGAGCGTCTCGTTGCCGTCGATGAAGCGGCGCTCGCACACTCTGCCCTCGGCGACGTAGAGGTCGTGGGAGCAGGGGCCGTCCTTGTGGCGCAGGAGCGACTGGGGCGTGAGCCCCTCGTGCTGTGGGGTGAACACGACGAGGCCTTCGGCGATGAGGGGTGCGCGGTGCTTGCCGCGCAGGGCGGCGTCGTAGGTGACGGCCTTGGTGCCGCGGGCGCGCTTGAGGATGCGCTTGACCATGGCGACCAGGGCGACGCCTTCCGATTCGCGTTCGGGGTCTTCCTTCACAGACTTGTGGCGGATGGATTCCAGGGCGAGGATCACGCGGCTGTGAGGGGTGGCGGCCAGGCGCACGGCGGTGGAGAGGAACTTGTTGCCGTAGACCTGCTTGCCGCCGCCTTCGATGCAGATGCCGGCGTCTTCGTCCACGCGGTGCTGGCGGATCTCGCCGGTCCGCTTGTCGACCGTCTCGTGTTCGGAATGCCCGGAGGGAGGTCTTGCGACGGTGGCGTCGCCGTGGAGGACCTGTTGGCGCTCGGGGCGGACGCGGCTGGTTCTTTTGCTGGTTTCGCAGAGCATGCCATGCGCCAGGGCCTGCTCAACCCACAGGTCGCTGCTGATGTCACGGATCTTGTCGTGAGCGGGCTTGAGGTGCCGCCGGAAGTAGTGATTCCAGTTGCTGCGGGTGGGGCCGGTCGGCCGCAGTGCGTCTGCAGCCTCGTCGCCCAGGTGTGTGCGGATCGCTGAGCGGATGCGCTTCCACCAGTCTTCATCCTGGAAGTGGGCAGCGGCCGCGCGTGCGGAGCCGAAGACGGAGATCGAGCACAGGAAGATCAGGTAGATGACGGGGGGATGGTGCGGAGGTCGGCCGACTGGTCGGGGCCCGGGCAGGATATCGGCCGCGGCGTAGAGGTCCGGGTTATTGATCAGGTAGGCGAAACGGCGGTCGGTGATCAGGTGCGGGGCTTGCGGCCCGTGCAGTTCTGGTGGGTCGCTCTTCGCTCCGAAGGTGTCGTCGGGGATCGTTCCGTAGATGTACGGCGGCGGGGTGTTCTTGGGCTTGCGGGTGGTCTTGGACGTGCGCTTGGGGCGCGTGGCCCTGTGGGGTGTCATCGCGGATCTCCGCCGATCTTCCAGGCCAGTCCGGCGAGGTCGGCGGCGTTGTCTAGGGACGAGAGACCGAGCCTTCGGGCGACTTCGGAGATCTGGCCGGTCTGCAGTAGCACTTGGCGGGCGACGTAGCGGGTGATGTCGCGGGGTTCGACCCTGCGGGCGGTGGTGGCGAGGCCCGAGAGCCGTGCGATGTCGTTGAAGCCAGCGCCGACGCTGGCCTGCGCCGCGTACGGGGTGGAGGAGTCGCTGGTGACGAGGCGGCGCCGGCCCGGCCGGTGCTCGGCTAGGTAGTCGGTGCGCAGACGGAGGGCGCGGACGGCCCAGGGGCTGAGCGGGCAGGTTCTGGGGGTGGTGCGTGTGCTGCCTTCGGTGGTCACGGTGGCTAGTGCGAGGTCCAGGTCGCCGGGGGTCGCCTGAGCGGTTTCGGCGCTGCCGAGGCCTGACAGCAGCAGAGCCAGCAGGGCAGCATGCCGGGTCGCAGGCATGCCGCGTTCGGAGTGGAACTGGAGTTCCTCGATTTCCGCGTCGGTCAGTTCGGCGCCTGTGCTGCGAGGCGGCCGCGGGATGGGAGGGGAGTCGAGCAGGGGCACGGCCTGGGTCATGCCGAGGGCCCGGGCGTGCGCGAAGAGGGAGGCGAGGGCGGAGCGGCGCTGCCGCCGTGTGCCGTCTTTCGGAACGAGGGTGAAGTTGTCGTGGCGGTCGCGGCCGGGCGCGCCCATGAACGAGTCGGTCAGTTGTCCGGTGACATCATCCATTCGGTGGATACCCTGGGCGTCGGCAAAGACGTCGAACCGTTCACTGATCTGGATGTAGAGGTCGACTGTCTCGATGGCCATGTCGCCGTCGGCTGCCTGCTGCAGCCACTGACGGCTGACTTCGAGCAGCACCCGGCGGATGGTGGGCCTAGCCATGCCGGACCACCCCCTGAAGAGGGCCGGAACTCGCGCGAACGTGGGCGGGCCCGCGATCGATCGCGCTACGGTGGTTGTTCCTCGCCTTGTGTGAGGACATGCCGAAGCCCCTTCCTGCACGGCGCTGCCGGGCGGGTCGTCGGGTGGAGGTGGGAGTCCGGCAGCGCCGCACCGGCCAAGGAAGCTGGCGCTGCCGGACTGTTTTTGTGTCCCGGGGCCTAGATGACGCGATGGCCCCGGAGTTTGGCGGTGAGGGCCGTGACGGCCGTCAGATGACTGTGGAGTTCGAGGACCTCCGCCGAAGTCAGATGAGTCAAGTCCGCCAGCAGAACCGGTGGCAGCAGAAGTGACAAGAGATCCTGATCGGGGCCCGTTCCTCCAGGCAGCTGGCCGCCGGGGGCCTCAGTGCGCGGGCGAGGTACCTCCGTCTGCGGCTGCTCGTCACCGTCTTGCACGCCCTCGGAGTCAGGCTGTCGGGTGCTGCCGGACTGACACTCGTCCTGAGGCAACGGTTCCTCGGCTGCACTCGGCTCGTCGTCCTCGTTGGCAGTCTGCGGTGCCTCGTGATGTGTGTCGGTGTTCTGGGTGCCTGTGGGCGGGGCGTCTGTGTGACTGGCGCCCTCGAAATAGTTCAGCTCGCCGGACTTCTCCACCGTGACGAGACCGACCGCGACCATCAGATCGAGTAGAACGTGGGCCTGCTTGATGCGCTCAGGCCCGGCTTTGGCCGCCACCATGAGGGCGGCCACCAGGCCGTCACGGGAGACGGGGCCGTGTCGGCAACGGTCTCTGACCGTTCGCGCGAACCATTGCCCCCTCCACTTTGTCCTCAGTGCTCCAAGCCCTTCGGCTTCACCGCGCGCGAAGGCACGTGCGATGTACCGACCCTTCTCGCTGGGCAGATACGTCGCTCGCCGGTGCCCCTTGGTGAGCAGTCCGGTGTTCATGATGAACACCGGCACCAGTCCGCAGTTCTTGGCATAGACCCCAGTCGCCGCTGCCAGTTCCTCGGCCCCTACCGGGTTGACCGCCGAGCAGGCGGCCACGGTGACTAGCAGGTACTGCTCCGCCCGCAGCTTGGGCGACGGCATCAGTCGCTCTTCAGGCCTCAGCCTGGCGCGGCCGTTGGTCGGCGGTGTTCCCGCCTGGCGAGTCGACACTGTAGATACCAATCCTTTCAAACCGGCTGGGATGGAAGCACGACCAATCATGGGTTGCTATTGTTATAGCAACCCATGATTGTGCGGGGTGAGCAAGTCGGCATCCCGTCCGTCACACTGGTCGCATGCCCGGAGGAACGAGACGTGGAAAGAAGCCGCGCGACTATGCCGTGTCCGGCCACTGGCCGTACGCAGTGATGGACAGCGCCCGGCAGGCACAGGTCGGGCAGGCCGTAGCCCGGGCCCTGGCGGAGGCGATGGAGCGGCGCGGCTTGTCGGCCAACGCGCTGGCGACTGCGTCCGGCGTCAACCGGCAAGTCATTTCCAACATCCTTGCCGGAACCGTTTGGCCCGACATGTTTACGCTCGCAAGCATCGAGGAGACGCTCGACGAGATGCTCTGGCCGCGTCATACCGATTGGCCCGCAGGCGCTGACGGTGCCCGTCACCAGCCCATTCCCTCGCATCGGCGAAGCGGCGAGGAGTAGTAGCCGGCCGGGTCGGATAGCCGGGAAAAGTCCGATGATGCGCCTGTCATGCGAGGGTCGGCCTCTCGATCGAGGGAACGCAGGCCGAACTGGCCCCTCGCCCGGGAATTGCCCGGTAGCGTGGGGGGTACGGCCCAGAGTCGTCAGACCGCCTCCCGCGTTGATGCGTCGGCCTCGGAACCATGCCAGCGCGGGAGGCGGTCGCCTTGGGGTGCCTCTAGGCGGCCTCCGTTGCCGCGGCCGCGACGAAGTAGCAGCGACGACCATCAGCCGAGTACACCTTCGCCACGAGCTGCTTCTTTGCCAGGTCGTCCATGAGCGTCCGCGCGCGATTGTGCGCCTTCCCGTCGGCCTCGACCTCCTGGCCTTCCAGCCGTACCGCGAGCAGCTTCCCGGTCCACTGCAGCGTGGGCTCACTGTTGATGATCTGCATGGCCCGCATGCCGCGAGGGCCGAGCTTCGATGCGTCAAACGCTGTCGAAGCCTTGCCGGTGTGGCTGCCTTCTTCAGCCGACGTGGACGCCGCATCCGAACTGTCCGCAGCCTCATCGGCGCAGGCGTCGGTCCCCTTGCATTCGTCAGGATCCGGCACGTCCTTGAAACTGGACCCGCCCTCGCGCTGCCCGCTACGAAGAGCGGCTCCAGCCCGGGCCGCCGCGTGGAGCATCTCCTGAACGCGCAGCGCCTCCTCGCGAGTGAGCACCACCTGCTGGCGCGCGGAGCGCACCACTTGCTTCTCAGCTTCCAGCGCGGCGACTCCCGACGTCAGTCGGTCGAGCATGGCGTCGTGCTGAGCCAACTCGGCATCGCACTGGTGAATCAGGGCACCCATATCCACCGCGACCCAGCTGGGATTGGCGGACGCGGCGCCACTGTCGGTGGGCTGCATGGCGATCACCATAGGGCCTCGACAGCACAGTCCCGCCCGCTTTGATAGTCATCGGGGGATCCGCCAGCAGCCCAGGGCGCGTCAGAGAGGCCGGGAGCGTGACTCGTCAGGCCCCGGAAAATCGTCGGAGCACGGTAGTTCTGACCTCGTGTGACGGCCCCTAAAACTTGACGCGACTCCTGTGCGCGGGTACTTGAGAACCCGACCACAGCTCAGTCTGTGAGAGGCACTCAGGAGAACGGCCCAGCCCGGATTCCCTAGGCGGGATAGGAGACAGCCGCCGGAGAGCTCGCTCGGTTAGCTGGCTCCTGCCGCAGGGCAGTGGTGACAGGTGCTCACATCCTGAAGGGTTGAACACCACCTGGGCTCAACAACCGTGAGCAACCACGCGTGGGTCCTGAGAGGCTCATTCCCACTTCATCTTCCGACCCCTCAGTGCCCTGATTCTTCCCTTCACCCTATAGAGGGGCAAGAGGGGTACGTAGGTGACAGACAGAATTCGTGTGTTGCATCGTGAGGGGCGCAAGCCCTACATGACTTCCGGTCAGTCATCCCGCGCTCTCTACGGGCCCCTGGGCTCCAGTGTCTATGTCCCGCCCGGCGTGAACCTGGGCAAGGACAAGGGCGAGAGGTGCCCTGGTTGCCGGGTTGATACTCCGAGCGCGCTCCTCGCCACGTACAGGACCCTCCGTGTGACGCGCCTGCTGAAGGGCGGGGTAGCCGCCAGCCGAGACACGGCCTGGAACTCCGCTTCGCAAGTCCGATAGCTGGCCTGAACCGGCGCTTGCCACCAGGGCCGCTACCGCCGCCAACGGCAAGGCCGTTACCAGGCATGGGAGTGGGCCCACCCGCAACTGACCACCGCGCCACCTGACTGAACCATGAAGGCGAACTCCATCTGGTCGAGGACGCATTGGTCCCAATCGAAGCAACGAGTTCAGGTCCCGGGTGCTGGTCCCCAGGCTGCCGATTCCTCTGCCGTGAGGATGTAGACGACGGGGCAGCCCCATGCGGCACCAGGCGTGTCGGGTTCGAGCAGCACGAGTCCGCACGCCCGGAAGAACGCCCGGCGGCCGGTGGCCTTGTCGCCGTCCTGAAGGACGAGGGCAAGGAACGTCCGACCAGCGGCGTGAGCCGGCGGCGGTGTGCCGCGTCATCTTCGGCACGCCAAGCGCGGCTGTGCGCTTGGCGAGGCCGCCAGCTCGGAGGGCTGGGGTGCAACCGCGCGTATCTCCATCTCGATGCGCAGATCACCCTCTCTGTGAGCCTTGGGTGAGACCCGAGTCCTGCACCTGGAAGCCGTGAAGGTCATGCACAGCACTTGCAGCCGCCGCGCGGCTGTCCCCACTCCTGGAGTTTGACCTGGGCGCAGGCGGCCGACCAAGCCGCTGTCCTGACCACGATGGGGGAGCGGGGCCGCCGTAAGCAAAGGCGGCTGCGCGACATGGACCACCGACCGGAAAGCAAAGGCCTGTCCACACCCAAACCCGCAGGGCTGCAGCGTCCGGCTGCAGCCCTGCGCACGGTCACCTGGCGAGCCCAGGTCGGTCACGTGCGACCGTGCCTACGGCAATGCCGACTGGCACTCCTCGCACCGTCGTACCGCCTGCCGTGTGGTGTTCCCCTCTGTCGCGGTCGCTGGGTGGCTGCTGCTCAACCGGTCCCAGAGCCCGTGCGGCGGTTCGGGGATCCAGCCCCAGCGCGGGGCCGTCACCAACTCCTCGGTCAGGTGGGCGCAGGCCCCGGGCAGGTGCGCGTACCGCGTCGGCGAGATCAGGATCGTGTTCGCGGGGAAGCGCCGCCACTCCTGCCTGTGCTGCGGTACAGCACGTCTTTCCGATACGGCCCCGTTTGGCAAGCAGGCGCATCCCAGCCCGACGATGCATTCACACCAGTCGCACCGCTCTTCCTGCACAGCCGCACCCCGCCCTCAGCCCGTATTGGTGTCCACCCGGTAGACGATCTTCCCATCGAACTCCGCGAATCCCAGCGACTTGTAGAAGGCACGCGCGTTCGGGTTGTCGCGGTCCGTCATCCACTCGACACGGCTGCACCCGGGGCGTGCGGCGGCCAGGGCACGGAGCTCGTCCATGAGGCGGGCGCCGACGCCCTGGCGGCGGAGGGTGTCGCGGACGTAGAGCTCCTTCAGAAACAGGGAGTGGGAGGAGCCGGCCGCCGGCCAGAGGAACGAGTAGGCGGCGAGCCCGACGAGGTTGCCGGTCCCGTCCTCGACCAGGAGCGCGGACGCCAGCGGCGGCGAGCCGAAGAGCGCCTCCTCCACCTGGGAGTGGCGTTCCTCGAGCGGCTGGATCTCGGTCGATCCGTAGAACCGCTCGATCTCCTCGATCAGTTCGGCTACGGCCACGATATCCAGCCTGTCGGCGGGTCGGATCGTCACGGTCATCGACATCTCCTGTCGCTCTTCCATCGCTTCACTCGCTCGTTCCAACGCGTGATCCTGCCGTGGCGGCACGGCTCATGGCTACGGGGGCGGGGCCGCCGGGTCCCAGCCGTGCCAGCGTAGGGAGTCCTGGACATGCCGGATGAGGTACTCCAGGTCTGCGCAGTAGACGGAGGGATTCTGGTAGCCACGGGCGGTGCTGAAGCGATGGGGGAGGTAGCCTCCGCCGCACACCTCCACCAGAGGGCAGCTCTGGCACTGTTCAGCGAGCGCGGCCTTCCCGTACTGCCGGTGCAGGAGCTTTGGATGGTGAAGGACCTCGTCGAAGGACTGCCTGAAGACGTCGAGCCCCAGCCAGGAGGCGCCTTCCTCGACGGACCGCAGGGTGTCCACGCCCTCGATCGTGCCGTCGGACTCGATCACGACACTCGTCGGCGGGGCCAGACCCAGGGATTCCACCGAGCCGCGCACGCCGGAGCTGAGCGCCACGATGTCCTCCAGCATCCGTATGCCGTGCCTGTCTTCGGGCCGGGCAAGCCAGGCGTCGTAGACGCGGCTCATCCACACCCCGTACTCGGGCACGCTCGGATCGCCGCGGTGCGGTGGCTCGTCGTGCGTCCCGTGCGGCAGACCGAAGTCGATCACCGGAGGCTCGAACGACGCCAGGTAGTCGTGGACCTCGACCGGGTCGTTGGCCAGGTCCACAACGGCGAGCACTCCTGCGAACAGGTGGGGTCGGGACCGCAGGAGGTCGATGCCGCGTACGGCCGAGGCGGCGCTCGACCGGGAGGCATGGGTCAGCCGATGCCGATCGTTCGCGGACGGCGGCCCGTCGAGGCTGACGCCCACGACAACCTCGTACCGCTCGAAGAGGTCCAGCCACGGCTCCGTGAGAAGCGTCCCGTTGGTCTGGAGCTCGAAACGTACCTCCACACCGGCCGGAACACTTTCCCGTACGACGCCGAGCAGGTCAGCCATGTGCCGGGGGCCGGCGAGTAGGGGCTCTCCACCGTGCAGAACGACATGCGCGCCCGGCAGGCCGTGCGCCACGGCGTGCTCACCGATCCTCCGCCCGGCAGCCTGGGCAACATCCACACTCATCCGGGCGGGTAGACGCTGCCACGCCTGGTCCGCGGAGTTGAAGACGTAGCAGTAGTCGCAGTCGATGTTGCAGCGATTGGCGACCTTGAGAATGAAGGACCGAAAGGGAGCGATGTTCTCGCGCGGCGTCATCGAGCGGGAGAGCTCACAGGGGCCAGGTCCAGATCAGTGAAGCCTGGTGACCACCTTCGCCTGTACTGTTCGCCGCGGTCCGCTCGGCTGCCAGTCGCTGCCGTACACGGGCGGCGACGCGGTCCAGGACAACCGAGCTCTGCGTGGGTTCCGGGGCCACGGGCGTCACCGGGGCGTGCGGCGTGGGAACGGACGTGCGTGACAGCATTCAACGCTCCTCGTAACAGTGCGACGGCGGTTGAGTCGGCAGATCGGCCCGCAACGTAGCAGTCCCACTACCTACGATGGCATACCCAATCCGGCCACAAGCTCGGCTCACCCCGCCTGCGACGCAAGCAGCCGCTCGAGAGTGTCGGCGGCCCCGTTCGCGCCCAACCGCCGGTACACGGCAAGTGCTTCGCTCAGCGAGCCCTCAGCCTGCGCGGGTCCGTCTGCCATCCAGTCGCAGCGTCCGATCCCTTCCAGCGCCCGCGCCTGCTCCAACGGACAGCGGATATCCCGAGCCAACCCCAGCGCCTGCTCGAAATATTCCCGAGAGACGGCCCAGTCACCAGAAGCGTGCAGCAGCATCCCCCAGTGGTTCAGGACCTCAGCCTCCCCGCACCGGTCGCCGTGCTCCCGCAAAATCTCCAGGCTCTGCTGGAACGCCTCGACAGCGTGGTCCTGCTCCGCGACGATTCCGTGCGCCACACCCAACTCGCCCAGCGAGGCGGCCTCGCCGCCACGGCTACCGAGATCGCGGTACGAACCCAGGGCGTCCTCCAACATACGGATCGCCTCGGTGACGTTCCCTTCCATGCGGTCCAGCACCCCGAGGTGGCGGACGCTGTTCGCGCGCCCGAACCGCTCGCCGAGCTCGGTGTAGTGCTCCAGCGCCTGGGCATGGGCCTCCCGTGCCCCGGGTAGGTCGCCGGTCAGCCGCTGTACGACGCCGAGCTCGTTGAGGGCGTACGCCTGGTGGACCCGGTCGTCGAGCTCCTGATAGATGTCGAACGCCTGACGGTGCCGCCGCGTGGCCAGCTCATACTCACCCATGAGGCAGTGCACGATGCCCAGGTCCCGCAGCGAGTTGGCCTCTCCGTAGCGGTCACCCAGCTCGCGATAGATCGACAGGGCCTCGGTCTGCTCCTCCACCGCCACGTCGAACTGGCTTGTCTGCCGGCGCACCATGCCGAGGTCTGCGAGTGCGTTCGCCTGGCCGAGCCGGTCGCCGATGTCGCGGTAGAGGGCGAGGGCCTCGGTCTGGGAGCGGGCCGCGGCGTCGTTGTCCGCGATCATGTAAGAGACGATGCCCGCCTGGTTCAGAGCGTCCGCCTTGCCGCGTCGCTCGCCGACCGCCTCGTACTCCGTCACCGCCTCGTTCAGGGCCTCGATCGCCTCAGGGTAGGCGGCCATGAAGCGCCGTACGACTCCGACCTCGGCGAGCGCGCTAGCCAGCGCGCGCCGGTCGCCGGTGTGCCGGGCGGCCTCGACGGCCGTGCGGTGAAGGCTGACGGCCTGGTCCCACGGGCCGGCCTGCCGAAGGAAGGGGGCCATGGCCGCGGCCATACGGATGACCAGTTCATGCAGCGCGAGGCTGTTAGCCCGCCGGATGCAGGCAAGGACGTTCGCACGCTCGTTCTCCAGCCAGCCCAGGGCCTCCGTACGCGACTCCATGGGCGGCGTCTCCACCTGTGCGGCGACGCCTGGTGGCGCCGGTGTGGCAGCGCCACCGCGAAGGATGTGTCCGTTCGCGACAGCGAGGGCGGCCAAGTAGTAGGTGCACACGCGCTGAACGGCCTGAACTTGTTCCATGGTGCCTCCCTCGTCGGCGAGACCGCGGGCGTAGTCGCGTAAGAGGTCATGAAGCCGATAACGGCTTCCAGGGTGTTCGTCGATCAGATGGGCGTCGTAGAGCGCGTCGAGTTGCTCGCGCGCCGCGGCCACCGAGACTGAGCCGAGCGCGGCACCGGCATAGGCATCGAGGTCGGTACCAGGGTAGAAGCCGAGACGCTGGAAGAAGCGCTGCCGCTCCGGCGCGAGGTCCCGGTGGGACAGGTCGAACGTCGCGGCAACTGCGCGCTCCCCGGCCCGGAGTTCTCCCAGCCGGTCCCGTGCCGCCACCAGCCGCGCCCGCAGGTCCTCGGCGCTCCACGACGGATGATGGCGCAGCCGCGCTGCGAGCAACGAAACCCCCAGTGGCAAATACCCGCACAGTCCCACCATCTCCGCGAGCACGGCATGGTCGAGCGAGTCCGCCGGCCGCCCGCTGAGGCGTACGAAGAGGTCGACCGAGTGCTCCGGCGGCAACGCCGCCACAGGCAGGACCACCTCCTCGTACGCCGCCAGCCGCTTCCGGCTGGTCACCAGCACGAGACAGCCGCTCCCGCCCGGGAGCAGAGGCTCAAACTGGCGATAGCTGGCCGCGTTGTCGAGGATGAGTAGCGCCTTCTTGTCCGCGAGCCGACTCCGCCACATGGCCGCCCGCGCCTCGGCAACCGCGCCCACGTCGTCGCCGACGGGAATCCGCTGCACAGGCACCCCGGTCGCGGCCAGCAACGAAGCCAGCGCCTCGGTGGCCTGCACCGGCGCGCGCCCCGTCGTGTGCCCGTTGAGGTTCACGAACAGCTGCCCGTCCGGGAATCGTTCCGACAGCACATGGCCGGCGTGCACGGCGAACGTTGTTTTGCCGACCCCCGGCATTCCGTCGATCACATGCACGGGCAGCGCCGAGCCGCTCTCCTGCGAGATCCTCACGGACCGGACCAGCGCCTCGAGTTCGGCGCTCCGGTCGGTGAACGCCACGGTGTCGCGTGGCAGCGACCGCAGCACCAGGGCGGCCCCTGGAGGTTCCGACCCGTTCCCCAGCTGATGCGGCTCAGGGGACCGCAGGGGCGTGCGGGTCTCCGACAGCGCGGCGAGCAGCATGGTCAGCCCGACCGTGGCCCCACCCAGCACTGCGAACGAGAACCAGGCATGCCGCTGTAACCACCCCAACCAGCCTGGCCACTCCGACTCGGACACCGCGTTCGTGACGAGTCCCACGAGCATCGTTGTCACGGCGCCCCCGGCTGCCACGACGCCGATCGTGATCCCCCGCCGGAGCCTCATGCGCAGGCCGCCCGTCCACCGAGCGGAAAGACCGAATCCGTCTTGCTACCACGGGCACGACACATCGAACCTAGAACAGCCCTGACCACGAAGCCCCCCGAGTCCGACGCCCCAACTCGCCAAGCGCATCAGCTATGGAGGACCTTGGTCAAGGCCGCCTCCACGCCAATAAACGGGCTCTTCGCAGTTGAGGGTGTAGCCGTGGGGCGTGCGGCGATCGTCGAGCTGGGTCGAGCCCGTCGAGGCATACCCAGCGGGAGAGACTCACTTGTCCAGTCCAACCCGAGAGCCCACACGGCTGGCGGCCGGCGCTCGCTCACTCCTCTTCGCCGCGTTCTTCGCAGGCAAGGGCGGCGCGGCTCGCCCAGACCCCCGCAGCCCCCACGACCGCCACACCCGCTCCTATGGCTGCTTTGCGTCCCGCCTCTGCGGCGGCGTTCTTCAATTGCGTCGAGTCTCGGGCCGCGTCCCACCATCGTGTCGCCTCCAATGAATGTCGACCAGACTCGATTCCGAGCGGCCTGTGGAAGTTATCGACGGCGATGCCGACATGGTTGATCGAGCCCACCACAGCCCGATGCGCGGGCAAGTGCAGCAGCACATTCGAGTTGGCCGTGTCGGCAGCCGCATCCATGCGTGCCATCAGGTGCTCAATCTTCTGTGAAATGAGTTCCCGCCGCTTCTGCCGGTCATCCTTCAGCACGAGCCGACGCCCGTCCAGCTCGTCCGGAGACTCGTCCAGCACCCGCTCCAGTCGCAGCACGTCGAGCGCGTCTTGCAGTTCGAAGCAACGAGCCACAACGGCGAGCAACTCCTGAACCTCGGACTCTGCTTCCTTGGCCATCTTGGCGAGATCACCGATCTTGGTCGTGCTCTCCACCCTCTCCGCGAGTGCGTCGAGTCGACCCAGCGCCCACCCCAGGGCGTCCGTGATCGTATGGGTCCTGGCCTGCACGGTCGACCACGTATCGTCGTCGACCCGACCCGTCCGTTCCAGAACGGTCATGGCGGACTCGATGTCGAGGCCCGCTCCGAACACCTTCGCCAACTCAGCATCCTTCTGAGCGCGGAGCATGTCGTCGACCTTCTTGTCGATCGTCGCGAGATAGCTCTTGATCTCGCTCATCTCATGCTGCCTCGCGAGCTGCGCCATAATCCCCGCGGCACCAGCAAGAATCGCCGGGTTGGTCAGGAGCGAGCCGGTCCCCTTCGCGATCTGGAGCCATGACTTGATTGAGCCCGGCTTCCCCGCCATCGCATAGCTGACGCCTGGCGTCTTGCTTTCCATCAGCCCGAACTTCTTGACAAGCTGCGCGGACTCCTCGGTCAGCTTCACCCAGCGACCTGAGTTGGCGGCAATTTGAGAACCTGCCTGTGCGACTCCAGCCCCGGCACGGAGGAGAGGTCCGAGCCTTTGCAATCCGAGGTCCTTCGACAACGACAACAGTCCCTCTGAGGCGAGGAAGCGCTCGACATCTGTCGGGTTCCCGATGACCGCAAGTCCATCGCCGTCACTGATCAGCTGAATCTCGTTATCCATCGCCCGCTCCTGTAGTGACTCCTCGTAGTTGAGGGTAGTTGGGGTGAGCAGTGCAAGAGCCTCCATCATCGGAAGACGTCGACCCCTAGCCAGCCACCGACGCGCGCACCGCACGCCCTTCGGCTACACCCTCAACTGCGAAGAGCCAATAAACGCCCTGTTTCAGGCCGCCTGCCTCAGAGGAGGAAGACACCCAATGCACTGAATGCTCCGGAGCTAGGATGCCCGTGGTCAGCGAACTCGATGTAGGGTGCGCCGCTATCTGCCCAGGGCCCGATCTCGCCGGTCACACAGATGGGATCCTCGTGATGGCCCGCAGGTAAGCAGATCGCTGACCAGGGCGTGTCGGCCGGCGCTGCGGCGCCACTCTCAGTGGAGAGTGATGGGGCCATCGGGAATCCATCCTTCGACGTAACCGGTGACCAGTAAGACGATCCCCTCTGGGGAAATTTCCCTTCTTCGCCGTTGCAGTTCCTCGATACTCCATCGGGCGTGTGTGACCGACTGCTTCTCAATTGCCGACCCTTCGCCGTCGCTGATGCGGACGATGAAGACCCGCGTAGCCGTGGCTCGGTCGAACTCCCAGTCTTCACCGGTGCGTGACTGCCGGATGCCATACACCGATCCATAGCGTGGAGCCGCCACTTTGAATCGCTCCTGCAGGAACCGGGTGGCTGACTCCAGGAAGTTGGCGCTGGATGTCATGCGCACCTGGGGGACGGTCCAGCCGCCGCAGCATCCGCCGCACAGAAGGAGCCGACGCTGGTCGTCCAGCAGGAGGAGGTAGGTGCGACGGTCCAAGCGGGGCCATGGGACCCAAGGGGCAGTGGAGGACGGCATGCCCCAATCTTGAGACGTTGCTACTTGAGTAGCAATATCTGGGCGTCGGACGGGTGAACTGTCATGCAGGGAGGGCCGGGCTGAGGTGCGTCCCCCTGAGTGACCTGATGGAAGGGCGGCCAAGGTCGACCACCAATGTGGTCAACATGCGATCGCCGAGCAGGCTGCCGATTGAGCCTTCATCTGACCGGAGCGATTCATGTAGCGCAAGCTCCTGGCTTCTGCCGGCGGCCCCGCCGCGCGCCGTGTGCGTGCCGCACACGGCAGGACGCGAGACGGCGGGCGCGGGGCCGGGCATGCTCGGGCGTGCGAGGGGCGCTGCTCAGGCTGGATTCGTGCACGGGGGTTGGCTTCTCGCCCTGGCGGTGACCGGACCGTTGGTTGGTTAGACCCGGACGGAGAGTCGCCACATTGATCGTTTCGTGGTGGTGGCCGGGGCTGCCTGTGGCGGGTCAGGAGTGGTTGTAGGTGAGGGTCGCGATGGCGTCGTGGCTGTGGATGCTTTCCAGGTTCTTCGCCGCAACGGTGTGGGTGAGCCCTTTGTCTCGGCAGGTGAGACTTATGTCCCGGATGATGTCTTCGACGAAGGCGGGGTGGTCGTAGGCCTGCATGGTGACGACGCGTTCATCGGGCCGCTTGATAAGCGGGATGACGGGAGCGGAGCCAGTGGCGCGCAGCAACTGGATGATCTCGTGGACGGGCAGGGGATAAGGGGTGTCGTCGGTGCCGGTGATCTCCAGGGTGATCTCGCTGCGCTGGTTGTGGGCGCCGTAGTCGGAGATGGCTTTGGAGCAGGGGCACAGGCTGGTGACGTGCGTGGTCACCGAGGTGGTGACAGCGCATCCGGAAGCGGTGATGCGTCCGGTGACGGTGACGTCGTGGGCCTGCCAGGATTCCCGCTGGCTGGCGGGGGCGGTGACAGTGGTGGCGATGGGCAGGGTCAGAGTGAGGGTGAGAGCCGGTGCATCGAGCAGGGCGAGGCCACGCTTGAGGGCGATGGGAAACTCCTGCGGGGTCAGCGTGGCGACTTCCTCGTGCACGAGCGCGATCATGCGGCTCATGTGGGTGCCGCGCCGGTCGGCTTGCAGGCCGACGGTGACGCTGATGTCAGCAATGCCCTGCTGCCGGGTGTAGCCGTCGTCGAAGGTGAGGGGGTAACGCAGGCCGCTGATGCCCACCTCGTCGATGGAAATGCCGCGGCGGTCGGCTTCGTTTTGGATGTCGTGCATGCCTTACACGCCTCGATAGGTGCAACCGGAGGTGCAGGTTTCCCGCACGGTGATCTCGGACAGTGCGGGAAGTTCGCCGATCAGCCGGTCCCAGATCCAGCGGGCCAGGTTCTCGCTGGTGGGGTTGTCCAGGCCTTCGATGTCGTTCAGGTAGTAGTGGTCGAGTTGAGCATCGATGGGCTTGAAGGCCCGCTTGATGTCGCCGAAGTCCATCACCCAGCCCAGTTCTGCATCGACGGGGGCTTCGACGTGCACGATCACCTTGTAGGAGTGGCCGTGGAGGCGGGCACACTTGTGGCCCTCAGGTACGCGCGGCAGGCGGTGCGCTGCTTCGAAGGTGAACTCGCGAAAGATTTCCATTACTGAATTCCCAGATACTTGTGCGTCTGGAGGGAGAGAGTCCAGCGCGGGTTCTTCATGCAGTATTCGACGGTGGCACGGGTATGGGTCTCACGGTGAGCGTCATCCAGCGGTTGCAGCCTGAAGTGCCGGAAGTCCAGTTCTTCGAACTGGGCGGGGTCACCGCCGGCCTGCGGGTAGACCAGTTTCAGTTCGTCACCCTGGGTGAGGACCAGAGTGGAGCCGATCTTGGGGCTGACGCACAGCCAGTCGATTCCTCGTGGGGCCGGGCGAGTGCCGTTGGTTTCCACTGCGACTTCGAAGCCGCGCTCGTGCAGAGCCTCGATGGCTTCCTCATCCAGTTGCAGCAGGGGCTCTCCGCCGGTGCATACCACGAACCGGTGGGCTCGATCGGTCGTGGGCCAGGCGGCCTCCACGGCATCGGCCAGGTCCTGCGGGGTGCGAAAGCGGCCGCCACCTTCACCGTCGGTGCCGACGAAGTCGGTGTCGCAGAACTGGCAGATGGCGCGGGCCCTGTCCTGTTCCCGGCCCGTCCACAGGTTGCAGCGGGAGAAGCGGCAGAAGACTGCCGGACGCCCTGCGTGGCTGCCTTCCCCCTGCAGGGTGTAGAAGATTTCCTTGATCAGATAGGTCATGCTCAGGCGCTCTGGTATCGGACGGGGTCCTTCACGCCGGCTTCAGCGAAGCCCTTCAGGCGCAGCAGGCAGGTGTCGCACTTTCCGCAGGCCCGCCCCTGCTCGTCGGGGTCGTAGCAGGAGGAAGTAAGGGAGTAGTCCACGCCCAGTCGCAGGCCCTCGCGCACGATGTCGGCCTTGGACAGCGCGATCAGGGGGGAATGCAGGGTGATCTTGGAGGTTCCTTCTACCCCGGCCCGGGTGGCCAGGTTGGCCATCGTGGCGAAGGCCTCCATGTACTCGGGGCGGCAGTCGGGGTAGCCGCTGTAGTCCACGGCTGTGACCCCGGTGAAGATGTCGCTTGCACCGACCGTCTCGGCGAACGCCAGTGCGAACGAGAGGAAGATCGTGTTGCGGGCCGGCACATACGTGATCGGCACCCCACCCTCCTCGACGTCCTCCAGCGTCTCGTGCTTGGGCACCTCGATGTCTGAGGTCAGGGCAGAGCCGCCGAAGACCCGCAGATCGATGTCGGCAATGACGTGCCGGGCCACGCCCTGGGTCTGCGCCACGCGCTGAGCCGCCTCCAACTCGATGCTGTGCCGCTGGCCGTAGCGGAAACTAAGCGCGTAGGGAGTGAATCCCTGGTCCTTGGCGATGGCCAGCACCGTGGTCGAGTCCAGGCCGCCGCTCAGCAACACGATCGCGGGACGGTCCATGCTGTCACTCCCCTATCTGCAGTCCAGTTTCCTCAGTTGAGGCAGGTGCAGCCTACCCCCCTAACTACCGGCTACAGTAACCACAACAAAAATCGAGTTACGGAAGCCAGGGGTCGAGTCGCAGTGAACGAGTTGCCCATCGTGGTCACGTGCACGGACCGGAAGGCCTCACCACCCCCCGCGGACCTGCAAGCCCGCACCCTGCCCAGCGGCGACCTGCCGCAGCGAGCCGCGGAATGGGCACGCCGCCTGCAGGCAGTCCAGGGCTGGCAGGCGAAACTGCAGGACCTCTACCAGGGGGATCAGTGGCGGCGTGCGCTCGCTCTCACCGACGCCGCAGCTCGAGCAGGGTTTGTCCCTCGTCTCTATGTAGCCTCGGCCGGCCTGGGCCTACGGCAAGTCTCCAGCCTGGCGCCGTCGTATGCAGCGACTTTCGTACCACGACACGCAGATTCCGTGGCTTTCTCCAGTCCTGAAGCATCCCGGTGGTGGGATCACCTGCAGCACCTGGACGGCACCAGCGATCTGTCTAAGATCGCCACGGCCGCCGGACGGGCACTGGTGGTGCTGTCGGAGACCTACGCCCAGGCCATGCAGCGGGACTTGCGCGGGCTCGCGGCCGCCGACGCCGAGGTGGTGCTGATCGGGGGCGCCTGCGATCTGGACGGGGTGCTGCGTGTGCCGGCCAATGCCGCCCTGCGGCAGGCCCTCGGCGGAACCCTCACCAGCTTGAACAACCGCATGGCAGCCTCCTGGCTCGAGCACTGCACGCCGGGCCGCCTCATCAGCCCTGAGGCGCAGGCGCGTTGGGATGCCTGGGCCTCTCAGGCGGCCCGGCCCGAACGTTACGCACGCACACCTATGTCGGACGAGCTGGTGATCGCCTTCATCAAAGAGATGAAGGCCCTCCACCCCGACTCCTCCCGCACTCGTCTGCTGCGTCTCTTCAGAGACAAGGGGATGGCCTGTGAACAGAAGCGCTTCGCAGACCTGTACACATCAACGATTGGCCGCTGATGACTTTCACTGTGCTTAAGCGTCGGGCCCTGCGGATCGAGCAGCACCCCACGATCCCGCTGTATGTGTTCACGTTGGCGGCAGAAGAGGTGCACCAGGTCGCCGACGTCGCGCGGATCTCCCGGGACGAGGCCGGCAGGCTCATCGGCTACCAGCGCCCCGAGAAAAAGCAGCACGTCAAGCAGATCCTGGAGTATCTCGACAGTGACGAGGTCCTCTTTCCCAACGGACTGATCCTCGCCTTGCCCTCCAGTGTGCGGTTCAAGTCCAGCCCCGGCCCCAGCAGCAGCGACGGCCTGTGTACCTCCGGGACGCTGGAGATCCCTCTGCCCGATTCCCCCGATGCCCCCCGGCCGGCCTGGATCGTCGACGGCCAGCAGCGCAGCCTCGCTCTGGCCCGCACCCGCAACACCCGCCTGGCCGTGACCATCGCCGGGTTTGTCGCCGAAGACCTGGAAACCCAGCGAGACCAGTTCCTGCGCGTGAACACGGTCTCCCCGCTGCCGACCAACCTCGTCACCGAACTGCTTCCCGAAGTCGGCACGGTGCTGCCGACCAAACTGTCCGCCAGGAAACTCCCCTCGGTCCTGGTCGAAGCCCTCAATCAGGACAAGGATTCGCCCTTCCACGGGTTGGTGCGCCGCCCTTCCACCACGGCCGAGCAGAAAGCGGAGGCTGTCGTCACCGACAACAGCCTCACCACGGCCATACAGGAATCCCTCAACTCCCCTTCGGGTGTTTTCTTCCCCTACAAAAATCTGTCCAACGGCACCGTCGACACCGCCACCATCCGGCAGATTCTTGTCATCTATTGGAATGCCGTCCGGGACACCTTCCCGGAAGCGTGGGGCCTGCCGGCGACTCGGAGTCGGCTGATGCACGGAGTGGGCATCCGCTCCATGGGGCGTCTCATGGACCGCGTAATGATGGCCATCCCCCCTGCATCCCCCCATGCGCTCGAGCAGGCACGGGCCGAACTCGCACTAGTCGCACCGCACTGCCGTTGGACCGACGGGCGCTGGCCGGACCTGAACATCCCTTGGAACGAACTCCAGAACAACCCGCGCCACATCAGCACCCTGTCGAACTACCTCCTCCGTATCTATGTGCAGGAAAAGGCAAAAGCCGCGTGAAATTCTATTTTCCTGACAGTCAGGACCTGGTGAGCCCCACCTACGACTTCGTCAACGACGAGTACTCGCCCTACCGAGTGCGCCAACGGGACGACGTCTACGCTCACCAGGTTGTGACGCCGATCCCCTACGACGGGATCCTCGTCAGCAAGGCGGTCGTCGACGGATCCGTGAAAGGCTCGGGAAAATACTCATCCCCGCAGCGCGAGCGTTTCTACCGGCTGGGCGTGAGAAATTTCTTCCGTCTCCCCGAAGCCTGTGCCACCATCGGTGACTGTGGCGCCTTCAACTATATAGACGAAGAGCGTCCGCCTTACGAGGTGGATGAAGTAATGGACTTCTACGGCCGTTGTGGATTCGATGCGGGAATTAGTATCGACCACATTATCTTCGGATATATTCCCGAAGAGTCTGATAAGCAGCCCGAAGATGCCTGGGTCACCCGGCAGCAAATCTCCCTGGAACTTGCCGAAGAATTCATTACCGCAACACGAAAATCAGGCGCGCACTTCGAACCGGTCGGTGCAGCACAGGGATGGGGCCCGCAAAGCTACGCGCACAGCGTGAAGCAGTTGCAGAAGATGGGTTACCGGCGCATCGCACTGGGCGGCATGGTTCCCCTCAAATCGCACGAAATCCTCTCCTGTCTGCGCGCCATCGACGACATTCGCTCCCCGGGAACAGGACTGCATCTCCTCGGCATCAACCGGGTGGACAGCATGGAACAGTTCGCCCGCCACGGCGTGACCAGTTTCGACAGTACCTCCGCCTTCCGTCAGGCCTTCATGGATGACCGCAATAACTACCACTCGGCCACCGACTCCTACACGGCCATCAGGGTCCCCCAAGTCGACGGAAACCCCGCCCTCAAGCGGCTCATCCTGTCCGGGAACGTGTCGCAGGCAGAAGCAATCACCGCCGAGCGAGCCAGCCTGCGCGCCCTGCGCGAATTCGATCGCGAGGAAACGTCCATAGAGGAGGTCCTGACTGCCCTCGGAACCTACGAATCCCTCGTACTCGGGCCGAAAAAGAAAAGCTACCTCGAAGTGTACGAGCGCACCCTGAGCGATGCGCCCTGGCGCATCTGTCCCTGCGCCCTGTGCGAGAAGCATGGAATTGAGATCGTGATATTCCGGGGGAGTGAGCGAAACAAGCGTCGCGGATTCCATAATTTGACCGTGCTCGAAGCGAAAATGCGATCACTCACCTTCGGGTAAGATCCGCCCTCTACTTTTTATCCATGTCAGGAGATGCGATGGCCGACCGCTATGAACTCAGGCTCCCTGCACTTGAAGTGCGTCAGGGAGACCGAAAAATCTACTGCTTCGCTGTCGACGGAAAGAAGATCCACAGCTTCGCCGCCGTCTCCCGCGTCCGGCGGGACGACAGCAGCAGCCTGCAGGGCTATCAGCGGCCCGAAGTCCTCAGCCACGTCCGGGGCATCCGCCGCTACCTCGAGTCCGATAACGCCATGCTCCCCAACGCCCTGGTCTTGGCGTTCGACGAGTCCGTCAGGTTCGAGACCGGAGCACGCCGGGCTGTCGGCGTCGACTACTCCGTCCCGGGAGAATTGGTCATCCCCGTCGACGAATCCCTTCCTGATGAGGAAAAGCCCGCCCTGATCGTGGACGGACAGCAGCGCAGCGCCGCCATCCGCGACGCGGACCTGGCCGAATTCCCCGTAGCCGCCGTCGGATTCATCGCCGACGATCAACAAGACCAGCGCTCCCAGTTCATCCTGGTCAACTCCACCAAGCCGCTACCCAAGGGCCTCATCCACGAACTGCTGCCCGAAACCAGCGGACACCTCCCTCCCTCCTACGCCCGCAAGCGCCTGCCAGCGCAGTTGATGACCCGCCTCAACACCGACGGCAAGGGCCCCTTCTACGGCCGCGTCGCCAGCCCCACTTCCCCTCACGGCAACATCAAAGACACCAGCCTGCTGCGCATGCTGGAACACAGCCTCTTCGAAGGGGCCCTCTACCAGTACCGCAATCCCGAAGACGGCTCCGGCGACGTCGAACGCATGCTGCTGCACCTGCGCTCCTTTTGGACCATCGTGCAGGAAACCTTCAGCGACGCCTGGAAGCTCCCGCCCCGCCAGTCCCGCCTCAGCCACGGAGCAGGCATCCAAGCCATGGGCTTCGTCATGGATAGCCTCACCGACGGCATGGCCGCCGAAGACGTCGACTGCGACCGGGTCCGCAACGCCATCCTGAGCCTGATGCCGGTCACCGCCTGGACCTCCGGCATGTGGCGCTTCCCCGACGGCGAACAGCGCCGCTGGAACGGCCTGCAAAACACCCCCAACGACATCCGCCTGCTCACAGACCTGCTGGTGCGCAGTGTGCGGGGCTGACCGGCTGGCCGTGTTCACCGTGCCCTCTCGGGCACGGTGAACAGCAGGTCCACTTCCCGCGTTTGTGGCCGTCTTCGGCCGCTGGGCGGAGCGATGCTGCAGCGCAGGCTTGTGCCGGGACCGTCGGTCGCGGCACAAGGTGTATCACCGCAGTTGGGGAGGTAGTTCCTGCTGCTTGGCAGCATGCTCATACAAGGTGGTGATGGCCGCGTGAGTCACGGAGACCGAGCCGGCTCCTCGGGGGTAGACGATCTCCTTGGCGTACTGACCGATGCAGTTGGTGGCCGCGTGAGCAGCGCACTGCGTGATTACCACGCTGAAATCCGAGTTTCGGGCTGTCTCCTTCAGATGCTTCGACGCGACCTTTTCTGTTGAGAGCACCACCTTCACAAGGGGGAACTGCCGGGTGATTCGGTCTTGGACACGCTGCAGCACGCCCTCGTCCAGACCGTAGACCAAGATCTGCGCGGCTCCGACAACCGGCTTGGTTTCATCGTTCTCCGAGGGAGCCTGCTCAGGCCATTCCAGCCCGAGCCCGAGCTCATTGCTAATAGACCGAGCCGTTGACAGGTATGCCTCATCGAGGCGTCGCATATGGACATGCAACGGACCGAATAGGAGCTGGGCTGTCTGTACGCGGGCTGCGGGTGCTGGTGCGGCCCATGCCACCAGGCGGTCGACGAAGTCGAGGGCCTGCCCGGCGGTCTCGGGCGCGACCCATTCGTCGAATCGCACACTCAACTGTTCCAGGAACTCTTCGTACTCCGCAGCCTTTGGGGCGGAGCGAAGGAACAGTTCCAGGAGAAGGTCCAGGACTGCGAGGTTCGCTGGGTCGCAGCGCTGGTTGACAATGCTCCGCATGATCGTGGTCAGCGTCTGTCGGAAGGTGAGGTCTGAGCGCGTGAGTTCCTGCAGGAACGGCCCGAGCGCGTACTGCCATACGACCTCGTACTCGGTGTCTGTAAGGCCGGCAAATACGTCTGCAATTTCCCCGTCGGACACCGCATCCAGTTGTACCGGGGTGTCGCCTCGGCGGACGTCCATCCTGCGGCAAAGCTCGAAGGCGGTCTTGTCTCCCTGGGCGACAGCCTTGACTATTTCCGCCCATGAGTTGAGTGATGTCTTGGTAGACACGCCATCGGGCTCGGGCTCCGCTGTAGTTGCAAAGTCTGGCTCAGCAGATTTCGCTTCCACAGTGCCCGCTGGAACGGCCCGGCGGCGGTAGGACACGAGCGCGTCAGGCACGTGGTCCCCACGGCCTTCGGTGTCGAGCAGAGCGATGCTGCGGGAGAGCTCCTCCCCATCGCCTCGTCCGTACATACCGACGAGCTGGACAGTGACGGCCTGCTCGCTGAATGCCAGTAGGTCTCCGTCTGCCAGCAACGAGAAATGGCTGTCGGGCGCCTTCAACGCGTCCACGGCGCCAACCAGTTCCCCTTCAGCAAGCGCAGGTTCGATGTACGCTGTGAAGAGAGCCGACAGCACCATGTCCTTCACCGGAACAGGCGGGTCCTGAAGTAGCACTTCTCGGAGCCCTCGCAGTGAAAGGACGTCGTTCGCCCTGCCCTGTGCCGCCAGAAGCCTGATCTCCAAGTGTTTGACGTTGGCCGGCGAGAGACCGCCTTGGCGGTCGATCTGCTGAAGGAGCGTCTCGGCGGCCTGTGGTGCACCGCTGAGGAGGGCCGCTTCGAAGTCTGCCAGAAGACGCCCCAAGGGCTTGGGCGCAGACCAGGCCCTCTCGGGGCTCCGCTCCACCACCTTCACCATGCGTTCCAGCGCAGACCTCAGGCGCTTCCTCTCTTCCGTGTCGGTGGTCGCCTGGACGACGAACGTGCTTTCCGCTCCATAGCGTTCGAGGATCGGGGCCTCATGGGTCCTGTCGAGCGCAACAGGCACGCTGTAGCCGTACTTCGCAAGAGAGGGCCCGACAAATGCCACCAGAAGGTCGCGAACAGAAGTGAGTTGCTCACGCCGGCGAGGAATCACGTAGTACGCCATGCGCTGGGTCTGCTCATTCAGCCAGGGCAGCACCATGGGCGATCTACGGTGATTGACGGCCGCATTTCTCAACAGCGTGATGCCGCGGGGGTACTTACCAGCATCGTTGTGGTCTGGATGAAGGAAGAGGTCAACGAACTCCTGTGTACCGGCGTTCTGTTCCGCTACCTCTGCTTTAGACGCCACGTGCCCTCCATTCATGCTGGTAGTCCACTACTGCCTGCGCCGCAGCCGGTTCGTCCAACGTATAGCTGATCTGCTCCTTGTTTCGGGCAAGGCCGTTGCGCGTGAAGTTCATGGAGCCGTCGAACATCCAGCCCGGGCCGACCAGGCTCTTCTCGTGAATGTCCTGGTCCAGGAACACTTCTAGATCCGTACGCTCGACACGGCCCAGAGCGAGACGCTCCAGGAAGATCGCGTTCGCAGGAGCGTCCTGTGTCACCACGCGAACGGCGGTGCCGCTCATTGCCAGCATCAGCAGCAGGTCGGACAGTCGGCACTGCAGCGGAGGGTCTTCGCCCAAGAGGTAGTCGAAGGAACCGTCAGCGTTGTCGACCAGGTCCACATCGCTGACCCATGCAGACACCAGCCAGACCTCGCCGCCCGGCGCGGACAGTTGAGCCAGCAACGCCGTCCGAATCAGAGAGTCCGCACGCAGGGCGCTGCGCGCGTTCGTGCGGAGTGTACGACGAAGGACAGTCACTGCTCAGACTCCTTGATGACGGCCTTGACGACGACCTCGCGGCTGTCCCTGTGTACCTGTGTCACCTCGCCGAACAGCTTCAGGTCTCCACGGTCCACGCGAAGAACAGGGATGGTCAGCATGACCTGGCGAAGCAGTTCGTGCCGGTCCAGAGGAACGACCACTTCGACTGCAGGATTCGAGGAGAGCAACTGGGCATAGCTGATTTGCCAATCCGACGATGTGGCATCGAGGCGCGGCCAGGCTTCCGTGTGCACGGCGGCTGCCAGAAGCCGATCCAAGATCTGCGGGTTGTCCACCGCACGGTATGGCTGGTAGGAGTCCAGATGGTAGTTCCGTGCCTGGTCACCCCGGGGCCAGAGCATGCTGAAGGCCTGGTCCGGGCTGACCTTGCGAGGCAACTGCACTTTGCACGCGCCAACAGCGTAGGCGATGACCCTTGAGTCGACCTCAATCCTGGTTGCTTCTTCCAACTGATCCCAAGCTTTCACGAGGGCAAGGGCAGTCGCGTCGGTCAGACTGTCGGAGCCGCGCCGAAGCAGACGCATCGCGAGGGACGCAACATCACCGTGCCGGGGCGCACCGTCCAGGTCGGTCCAGGCGGACCTTATGCGGTTCAGCGCATCCTGGCTGTTCTGAGCCGAAGCCGCACCGCGCATCTCGCTCATCGCCTGAGCCAGCTCACCGTTTGGTTCGGCCTCCACCACATGACTGAGCAGACTCGTAAGCCGTGCATCGGTCTGCTCGAAGCTGTTGGGACGGAGAGCCGCGCTCACCAGGCTCCAGAAGCGGGCAGGATCACGGCCGTACGTCTCCGCCAACTTCTCCACCACGCCGAGCCCACCCTCGGACGTCTCGCTGATCCAGATCTGATCTGTTACAGAGCCAGCACCCGGCACCACGTCGAGCGTCAGGTCCTGGTCCCGGGCGTCGGGACAGGCTCGTGTCACTGCCTCCAGGATCGCAGCGGCCAAGGTGTCCAGATAGGCGCGCCGGGCGAGGCCAGCCGTGCGGTCATGGAGTTTCTCGCCGAACAGCAGTGAACCAGCATCTTCGAGCACGGTGATGATATCGGGGTTTTGGCTGAGTGCCTGCAGATCGCTTATGACGCGGTCGGCAGGACTGCCGGCGCCCGTAGGAGAGGCAGACGGATCCTGCCTGTACAGCAGCGGAATGACCTTAAGGATGCTGCCCCGCCAGGCGCCCTGTGACAACTCCGCGTGAATCGCCTCGGGCTTCTTGCCCTCAAGTCCCTCGAGCGCGAACGCGGAGAGGTACACCAAGGACAACCACCCACGCTGGAACGAGTTGGTTGCCTCAGCGATCCGCTTGTCCTCCATGACGGTGTTCGTGAACGCCTTCGAACGCCACTCGGGAGAGTTCAAATGCTCCACTACGCCAGGCAGAGACAGATCCAGCGGCTTGACCTGAATCCGGACAGCGTCGACGGATGAGGAGAAGCCCATGGCTGCCCTCTTTCCCTCGTGGACGTAGCTGACCGCCACCTTGTGCCGCTTGCCCGGCTTGCCCTTGATCACTTCGGCCACAGCGCCATAGGTCATGCGACGCACCTCGGTGGGGTTACCTGAAGCGTGAGCGGCGAACCCGACGGAGAGCACCCGGTCTCGCCACTCGGGAACCTTGGGCACGTCCGCGGCAACCGGAGGACCCGCAGGGTTGTCCACGAACTGGGTTGCCCACAAGGGGACGCCCTGCGACGAGGTCGCGATCTCCTTGTCCGGCTGAGCAAGCTTGATCCGTCGCGGGCGAGTGACCTCGACCGCCTGTACATCCGCACGGCCGGTGTCCCAACAACCCTGCCGCTCCGCCGCGTCGAGAAGGTTACTCAGATCGATCACGGCGTCACGGACCCCGGCGGGAACCTCCAGCCATGTGCGGTGGCGATCATCGCGGTACCCGAACCGGCGGCTGACGCGGCCAGGCACAGCTTCACGCAGTGCGCGCCCCACCGGCAACTTTTCCTCGTCGTCGGAAGTGGAGAAGGGCAGCGCAAAGCTCACCTCCGGAAGATTCAGCGGAGCGAACAGCGAGGTCGTGACAAACTCGGGCAAAAAGGCCCGTCGGTCCGTGCCAGGATCCTTGTGTATCGGCGACGCGCCAACGTAAAGACGTCGCAAGAGCGTGGGAGCCACTGCCAACAACAAAGACCGGGGCTGCTCCCACAGCAAGACCTGAACTTCGTCGGCGCTCAGGCCCAGCGCGCCTCGCAGATGGCTAGCCAGGGAGCGCAGGAGGGTGTCGTCCCCGTCGAGGAGTTTCTCCAGATCCTCGGTGATCGCTTGCCGAGCCTGGGGCAATTGCGCATCTGCATAGTCTGGTTGGGTATTTCCTGCCAGCAACGTTCGGGCGCTGACCCACAGGCGCTGGTCATGGAGTCGGGTGCCGAGCCAATCGACGAACGCTTGAGCGCCTTGGATCTTGATGATGTGGCGGTTGTGCACAGGCAAGGTGCGAGGTGTTACCTCGGGAGCGAAGAGGGACTCGTACCCTTGATAGGCCAGCCGGTCTCGCCCAAAGTCGGAGAGAGCAACGATCGTGAGCGGGCGCGTGCCCCTCTCACGTCCGGCCCGGCCCCGGCGCTGAAGGAAGGAAGCCGGGTCTCGAGGCGCCTTGTGCTGGACTACCAGCCCGACGTCGGGATCGTTGAACCCGACCTCGAGAGAGGCCGTCGCAACGACAAGATCGGCGTCCGCGTCGACGCCCGCATCCTGGGAGGAGGTCCGGCCGATCCTCAAAGGCCGCTCGCTCAGGTCGGAACTGAGGTTGTGCCCGATCAACTCCGGAAGGTTCCAGGACTGGCCCACGAGGTAACGATCTTCTTCCGCAGGAAGGTCCATGGAACGTAGGGATGCCAGGACCGCGGCACCCCGCTTTCTGCGGTTCTTCCCGTACTGCCCTCCCTCTGCGTCTCGCAGGTCGTCATACAGGCGGTTGGTGACGTCGAGGTCGTCTGTAAAGAGGAATCCCTTGGTCCCGTGAAGTGTCGTCCCGGCAGGCCGATTCCTGTCGAGCAAGCGTCCGTGGAGCATCGCCGTTTGGATGGTGGTGGACAGCAGGCTCGTACCCGACAAGGGGTCGCCGCGCAGCGCGATGTGATACTCGCGGCCCTCCGCCTCCATGTCCCCGCTGCGCGGCTCGATGAGGGTGACGCTTTCCGCAGGTAGCCCGACAAGTTCCGCCATAAAGCGGTCGGCCTGATGCAGGGTGGCGCTGAGCCCGACGAAGGTGACTGGGCCACGGCGTGCGTGACGCCAGCGCCGGAGCAGCAGGGCTGTTTGGGCACCTGTGGCATCGGAGTACGTATGCACCTCGTCGAGCAGGACGACGCGGGGACCATTCCCCTTCCAGCCGAGGGTCCTGCTCAACTTTGACCCCGTGCTGTTGCGGTTGAGCATCTCCGTCGTGGTGAAGAGCAGCTTGGGCGGAGCCCCGTTGATCGACTCTCGGGTAAGAGCCATGACACCGTCAGGGATCTCCTGATGGCACACGGAACACCGCAAGGTTTCCGAGCCGAGCGCCCTGTCCTGTTCCGACCAGAGCATGGCGCCGCCATCCCCGGCGGGGCACGTCAGATAGGGACAGACACGGGCCCCACCCTGCACTGGCCACTCGTACATCCCCTGGGCGACGTCGCCGAGACCCGGCGGCGTACGCCCGTAGAGCACACCGATCCGCGGACTGGGCAGGCCCCGCTCCCGGAGTTTGAGTGCGTTCTTGACCGCATCGCGCAACTGGTCACGCAGTAGTTCGATGCGCGGATAGAGCGCGAGGGTATGCACACCCGTGCGCCGGTCATTGGCCATCGCGGCGAATGCCGGAAGGTAGAACGCGAGGGTCTTTCCGCTGCCGGTGCCGGCACCGACAACGACGCCACGCGAACCCCCGTGGACCAGGGAGTTGGTGACTGCCTTGGTGGCGTCGACCTGGAAGCGCGAGAGCGAGTACGAACCGATCAGCACCCCGGCGACTTTTGAGTGATTCTCAGTCCACCCCGATGTCACCTCCATCTCGGCGATCGCCTGGGCAGCCGAGATGTCACGCGTCGGATAGCGACGCTCAGAGACGTGCAGGCGGTAGTCGGCGACCAGCGGCCTACCTCTTTCCCACCAGTCCGGCTGCAGTGGAGCACCGGGCCAAGGGCCGAAGATCTGCCGCAGGGAGGCAGTCAGCCGAACCCCCTCTGCGAACCTTGTCCGGTACTGATCGACTCCGCCGAAGGGGACCTGGAAAAGAAGCTGCTGGCTAAGGAGCGCCTGCCTCAACTGGTCGGCGTCAGAGAACAGCGATGCCGCGTCTTCGTCTTTGTCGATGACCGACCAGAGAGCGTCCATCACCTCTTCTTCGCTGAGCATGCCGTCTGTGACGCCCCAGGACAGGAGGGGCAACTCCCGGTCCTCCAGGGCAGTAAGCGCCTTGCCCAAAACGGCGCGGCGCAGTGTCGTGGGTGCCACAGGTCGTCAGTCCGCCTTCCGAGTGACGGTAAACCAGCAGTCCTGGTCGTAGTCTCGCAGCAGCGTGATGTCCGCGTCGGTGAGCTCTCGAAGAGTGACCCCGCCTGCGTCGAGCCGGTTGATGAGCTCGAGGAGTTCTTCCGGAGCATCGTCCGGTGCGTGCTCGAGGAGCCTCAGCAGCGCGTTGCGATCGGTACAGAATGTGAGGATGCTGGCACTGTCGACCTTGGAGCGATTCGCCTTGGTCTTCATCGACTCGTAGAGCGCGGCCGCTTCCAGTCGCTCATCGGTGCCAAGAGTGACGAACCGAGCCGGAGAGACCTCTTGGATCTGTGCGGTGGCCCATGCCTTCCAGAGCTGTCTGAGCGAAGTACTCAGCTCGCTGGTGAATGCGTCCAAGGCGCGCTTGGCATCGAGGAAAGCCCGGTCGCCGGGCAGGCCACCTCGCGACTTCGACTCGAGCTTGGCCCGTGCAGCCTCGAACCCAGACACGTCCAGAGCCTGACCGGTGCGCTCACGCAGCAAAACCGCGGTCTGCTGCTGGACCATCGCGGCCTGCAAGGCTGCACGCACCTCATCGATACGCTGGAGCACCCGCTCCTGTTCGGCCCGCTCCTTTTGGCCTTCGGAGATGCTGCGGGCGATGTTCTGCAGTTCCTGAGCCTTCTCCAGAACCGTAACGCTGCTCACTTGCCTGCCTCCGCGTGCGTACTAGCGTCATCTACGGCCTGCTTCCATTCCCCCAACAGACCTGCCAACTGCTCCGCAGCGTCGCTGACCGCGTTCTGGTTCTGCATCCGCGCCGCAGCCAGGGCCGTGTCCAGCAAGGAGTCGACAACCGTGAGGTAGTCGCGCATCTCCCGCAGATGTGGGGACCGAATCGGGGCCACCACAGCCAGGAGGCTTTCGGCCGACGAGTCCTGGAGGCTGTCGGTGACGCGAGACAGGTCCTTCTCCAGTACGGACAGCGTGGTCCAGTCGGCTTCCGCGACTGCTGCAGCCCGACTGTCCAACTCACGCTCCAGGGGTCCCGTGATGCCCTCTGCCTTTGCCATCTGCAGGGCCGTGGACACTTGCTGGACGAGGCGGTCACCGGGGCCGCTCGCCCTGGGGAAGCGCTCTCGGATCTCGCCGAAGAGCGTACGTAGTTCCTGGAGTTGACCGCGCACTACGGATTGCCACCCTGCACGCAGGGGCTGGCCGGCGCTCTTGACCCATTGCGGAAGTTCCACGGCCGACAAGTCCCAATGCGCCGCGGCCTCCTTTACGAGAGGAAGGGCACGTGTAGCGTCAACGACGTGGACCGCTCCGGTGGAACCCTGTCCGATTCCCAGCGAACTCAGCAACGACTCCACGAGACTGCTGCGATGCTGCATGTGCACATTGAGTCTCTCCATCCATGCCTCAGTGCGCGACGACACGTCCGGCCGCACCCACTCGTTCCCTACATCGAATGCTGCTGCGTACAGGGTCTCGATCGGCATACCGGGAACGACACGTCCGGCCAGCGCAGCGCCGAGCAAAGAAACACGCAACCCAGCGATCAAGTCCTTTTCGGTGCGTTCCAGGCTCTGCGCAACGCGCTCTCGCATAGCGGGCCTGGCCGCGTCAGCGATGCTAGCGAGACGAACGATGTCCTTCCCGCGCACCCCATCTACCGCATCCGCGGACAGGCGCAGGAGGCTCTTAAAGAACTCGCCAGTCGCAGGGTTGCGCTTGAGAACGATGGGTGCGCCCGCACTCATCGCCTCTGAACTCGCATCTTCGATTGAGACCTGGTTGGATTTGACGTTCTTCGTATACCATCCGGCCTTTTCGGTGTCGGTGAGGTTAACCGGCTTGACCGGAGGCGTTAGCCAATCCTCCCGGTAAGGGACCGATTTCGAAATGATGGTGCGAATGATTTTTGCCTCGTCCGTGGTGAGGCGAGAACCTGTTGCGGCCCAGTCTTCCACCACTTGAAGCTTTCTCTGCAGAGCGGGCACCTCCTTTTGAGGTGGTGGCAGGGGAGTGCTCTGCTCTTTCTGCGGGGAAACTTGTTGCTTTTCGTGCAGGCCGTCAACAGCCAGGGCAGGTAGGGAAAACGCTTCGCTGATGCCCTGTCGCAGATTCACCAACTGGGGCGGTGCATCGGCCCAAAACTCCAGCGCCGCCCGCCGGCGCTTGGCGTTCAAGGGGTCGTGCGTATCGATATCTTCGCTGACGCTGTTGGGCAATGCCTGGTCGACGCCTCTGACGGACTTGTAGTTCTCCTGGAAGAAGGCGCTCGGGAACTCGCCCTTGCTGATGGCGCTGTACGCGTCGGCCAAGATCGGGATGACTCCGCTGCCCAAAACGTTGCGCGGTACGAAGGCGTACGGGTTCTCCTGCGGAGCCAGGCTGTGAACGACACGCGTCAGAGACGGACGATTGAACGGGTAGAGGCCGAACCCGTCCGCGGAAACACCGAAAGAATCATGACAAAGGCTCTTTACAATGCAATCGTCGCACTTGTTCGGAATCGAACCGCTACCCGCACTCTCCAGCGCACCACGCCCAACTCGAGCGGCGTTGAGGTACCTCGCGACGAACGTGGCGATGTCCTCTGTCCCTGTCTGGCCTTCTCCCAGGACGATGTCCAGGTTGTAGACGAATCCTCCGGTGGAGGTAGCGATCCTGGAGGCTGCCGTTTCCGGAAGGTCGTGGAAGTAACCACTGGTGATCGCCATGAGGGTCCGCATGGGCGCGAGCACCGCATGCCCTTCCCGCTCCGACGTCTCGGTGATCGCGTCGAGCAGGTCACCCTGGACACCTTGGATCAGAGCGAAGTCCTCCACCAGGAGGATGATCTCCTTGCCCTGGCGGGCGTAGATCTTGCGCACCTTCTGCATCCCACCAAGAAGACGACCGCCTCCCAGCGCCGACAGTTCTTGAACGGCCTTGTCCCATTGCTCATTGAGCAACTCCACGGCCAGCACCTGCAACTCATCCCTGGACATGAGGACGCCGAAGATCTGCCGAGTAGGGGCTGCCATGTCGCCGGCGATGGCATCCGGGCTCAAGGGGAGGTCTTCCAGAGAGAAGCGAGGACGACGCTCCTCGCCGGACTCTCGATCGCTCAAGAAGTGCTGGGCGAATTGGGGAATGAACTTGCCGGACTCAAGCATCTGCGCCTGCAGGAGTGGATCTTGCAGAAGCAGCGAGATGCCTTGGGGTCCGACGAGTTGACGCTTCTTCCCGGAGACCGATTCCTTACCGAGGTCCGCCAGAGCGACGCTCAACTGGGTGATGAGGCGGCGCGCCAGCGAGGCAGCGGTGAAGGTCCCGGTGACGTGCCGGATGTCCTTGCGGATCTGCTCGATCTCTTCGTCCTCGACACCGTCGAGGAGGGAGTCGATCACATGTCGCAAACTCGTCTTAGACTTTTCGAGGTAGATGATCTTTCGGTCTTCGGAGGGCTCGATGTTCTCCCTGACCCAGCGGACCAGATGGGACTTGCCAGAGCCTGACTCACCGACCACCGGCAGGAGCAGCGTCCTGGTGTTCGTCCGTCGGTTCAGGAAATCGTCGAGGACGTTCTCCTCCGTGATGCTCTCGCCTGTGCTGTTGAACGACCGGCCAGTAATCCGGGAACGCTGGATGCTCAACGGGGTGTGCGTAGAGAGAAAGACGGCAGGCGAGGCGACGACCGCCTCCGTCTGAATCGTGGAGATGACGTTTTCCACGTCCCAGCAGACGTATCCCTTGAAGTCAGACATTGGTGGCCTCCTGCCGGGTGATGGAGGAACAAAGACGCATGGACAGACGCTCGGGGTCCTGCAACTTGATCGGCTGCTTGGCGTCCGAATCGCTGCTCATGACGAGCCACTTCTCGTGTTCGCCTCGCATCAGGGCGAAGGAGAGTGCCGTGTCGACCGTCCGGTCGTCGGGCAGTCCATAGCCCGAATTCTCTGAGATGCTTCCACCAGGAAGGACAGGAAGGTGTTCACGCAGCAGGCGCAAGACTTCTAGAGCATCCGCAGGAGTGTCTGCCGGCAGGTGCTCTTCCAGCACCTGCCGCACGGCGCAAGTACAGTCCGGAACATAGCGTTGGGCGATGTGCGGAGCCGAGGCGCCCAACCCAAGAGTTCCCGCCCACGCCACGAACGGTGACCATCGTGAACCGTTCACGAAGACCAACTCTCCATCGGGTGCATTCTTTTGGTGCCGGCTGTCCACGAGGGCCCAACTGAAGGACTCCGAGAACGGATCCCGGCTCAGGCTCCACACCAGAGCCCGCCGCAGGTCATCGGCGATCTCGGCCGGTTGGTGCCCATGAAGGCCCAGCACAGCGGCGCGCAGTGCGCGCTGGAAGGCGGCATAGTCGTCCGAACGCAGGTCTGCAAGGGCACCCGACAAGATCCAGGCCTCGCCGTCGCCGCTTTCCTCCGCGAGCCCCAGTGACCGCAGCGTGTTGAGTGCGTAATGGACCGTGGTGGTCTTCTTCGCGTCGAGATTGTGCGGCTCGAGGAAGGTGCGCAGCGTCTCAGACGCCACGGGCCCGGACTGCGAGGCCAGGAAGCGTACGACAGCCCAGATCTCGCCGGGATACGGCACGGGCGTGTTGAGCAATGCCATTATCTGAACTCGCTTCTCACTTGCTGGATGTTCAACGACGGGTGCGTAGTCACGAAGGGCACTCCGGGCCTGGTCGGGTCCTCGATTTGCCGAGGAAGGAGGAGGTACACAGGCTCCCCGTCCTCAAGCCGGTACCGGAGTTCCTCATCGAGGCGCGGCGTCGCGGCATCAGCAACCCAGACGATCGTGGCGGTGGTGCCACTGCCCACAAGGCCGCCGTCGTGATCGACGAGCACCGGATGACCTGGTGCCTGTTGCTGTATCTGCTGGGCCACCTCTTCGCGAACACCAGGGCCGGCGAAGTGAGAGATACCCGACCGCGCCAGTTTCACCAGCACGGGCAACACGTTGTCCTTGTGTTCCGCAGGGCTTTGCCAGTACATGCTGAAGTGCGAGGTCTGCGGGTGCAGGTGGGCCAAAGGACTGGCCGGCGGGGACCACTCAACAGTGGCCGGATCCGGCGAGAGCGGCTTGCGGTACAGGGATGCGACCCCTCCCGGCGGAAGCCCTTGACGTCGGCAGTGAGGACATCCGCGGCAGGCTGCCATGGTGTAGTGACGCCCCCCATTGGCTCCCGTGATCGAGTAGTACTCGGCCAAGGTGTCCGCAATGCACCGCTCGTGGCGCAAGACGCTCAACATCCTCTGCAGAGAGCTCCGCTGGGCATCCTTGATATCCGAGCGGATGCGGTTGTAGGCGTCGTGGAAGTATGTCTCATCGTTGGTCTGCCCATCCACCAGTTCGATCTCGATCCGGTCTCGGGCAGTTTCGTAGAACGCCGTCATCTGCTCCTGCCGGACCGAGGGATCCTCCTCGGACTCACGAACCGGAGGCGTGGGAGGGAAGACCTTGATCATCCCCATGCGATCCATCAGATTGAGCAGACGAACGTTCCAGTCCTTGTGCGTGGCGTACCCAACGGGCAACCGCGGTGGCCGCAGCGTCAAGTCGAGCAAGTACCTGTTCGCGTGAAGGTGCTGTCCTTTGGTGAACATCGCCCGCCACCGTCCCCAAGCGGTGTCTGCCATGAGGATCTTCTGCTCGTTCAGTGACTGGGCTGTGCCATGGTCGCCAGGCGCTGATGCCAGGTAGGAAATCGAGGGACTGCCGTCGCGGCCGCCACGTCCGACCTCCTGGTAGTAGCGGTCCACGGTCTCAGGTACGCACGCGTGCACGACACTGCGTACATCGTCGAGGTCGACTCCCAGCCCGAAGGCGGAGGTGCCGACGACGACGTCGTACTCGGTCGCGACAGCACCATGACTCGTGCGGCCTGACCAGCCCTCGAGCGCGCGACGACGCCTGGCGTCGTTGACGTTCCCGTGTACGACGGCGACCCGGTGCATCCCTGCCGTCCGCAGAGCCTCGGCCCATTCGGTGGCGTGCTTCTTCTGGGTCGTGTACAGCACCATCGGTTTCGGCAGGCGTACCACAGCCCTCAGAACTGCTGCGGACCGCTCCTCTTCCGAGCCGAAGTCGTCCAAGAAGTAGGTAGGCTCGCTGCGCAGTTCGGAAGCCCAGACCACTTTGGTGCGCTCACCGGAACCGAACAGATCCCGTAGCGTCGTCACCTGTTGTTCGGTGAGCGTGGCACTCATCGCAACTGTCCTGGGCGCACGACCCTTGGGAGCGATCTCTCGCCAAGCCCGGTGTGGGGCAGCCAGGCTCTGAAACTCCGAGCGGAACTCGTTGCCCCACTGTTCGACGAGATGTGCTTCGTCCAGTATGACGTAGTTCAGGTGACCGTCTTGGGCGGCATCGCGAAGGGCTGTGCTGAGTCCGGCGACCACAGCTTCGGGAGAGGCGATTACTAGTGCCTGTCGCCCGGCTGAAATGTCCGCGCGCATCTGCTCTTTGTCGGCCTGGTCCAACTCCCCGAAATATGCGTACCGATTGTGCAGAGCGCCGGGATCACGCCTGCTCAGCAGTTCACGGACACGTCGTTCCATGTCGATGGCCAGGACCACGGTGGGCACGACCATCAATGACACGCCACTGTTCCGGCCGGCTAGCATGGCACCGGCCAGTGCCACCGGCGTCTTGCCATGGCCGGTAGGTAGGCAGATCAGAAGGGTCTCACCCGGCGGCATCAGGACGACCGAGCGGGCCGCTTGGCGCTGCCCCTTGGAAAGGTAGTGGTCGTATCCGAGGACGTCCTTCCAAAACGGGTCGGCCGGCGCGGCTTCCAGGACACGGCGCAAGGTGGAGTCCTTGCCGAGGACTGCTTCACGCACCTGTGCAAGCCCTGCTTCGTGCGCCGGTCCGTCACCCTCAACCGGGGCCCATTCCTGACCTCGTAGAAGGACGCGACTTCCGTCGACCAGCACGTTGCAACCGCCCTGCCGCCACTGATCAGCGGTGGGCAGGCCCGCTCGCAACGGCACGGACAAATGGCCCGTGCGCCCCAGCGCCTGGTGGACCAAAAGGAGTTGCCGCGTCAACGAGGCAATGTCCAGCCAGCCGCTAGCGCCGCTCTGCAGCCCAGCCAGGGCGTCCCCCAAACGGCGAAGAACGCCCTTGTCCAGGATGTCCGGCTTCACCTCGGGCCACTCGTTGAGCAGGTGCTGAGCTCTCACCCATGTGTCTTCAGACATCAGTAGGCCAATTCCAATCCGCGGCGCACCAGGCAGGCAGCGGCCACGACCCGGACAACGGGTCGCGACAGCCCTTCGGCAAGAGAAGTCAGCACCTCCGCGTCGGTGACCAGGCTTTCGGTGTCACGAAGAAGCCGGCCAGCCGCTTGCCGCGCTTGGGCCTGCGAGTGCAAAACCGCGGAAACCTCCAGTGCCTTGTGCTGAGCGTCCTGACAGACTGCCGTGAGATCCGTGTGCTGGTGCAGAAACCCCAGCGCTGCTTGCTGGGCGTCACGCACGTACTTGGCCGCGTGCTCCTGGCCTCCGAAGACCTCGAACAACTCCGCAGCACGCTGGCTGTTGTAGTTGCGGTCACCCTTGCTCTTGTCGTACGGACGATTCAGGAAGGCCAACTGGGCGTCCATGGTCACGGGCCGGTTCGTGCCCGACTCGATCCAAACGCGCCTGATGACAGGAGGGAAGACCCGATCCGCCTGGCGGCGCAGAGCCCTTCCGGCGTCCGCACTGCCATTGACGTGCTTCAGTGCGGCAGAGGTGTCCGCCTCGATGAGGAAATCGAAACCGAAGTACGGTTGCGGGCCCTGCCCCGGCGGCATCCCGCGGTCGATCCGCCTGAAGGCGGCACTCTGCCCAAGACTGTCGTTGAGGACGGCATCGGACAGCATGTCCACCAAGGGATTGCCGACGCGGAACAGTCGTGCGTCGCGACTGCGCAGCGCGCGTGACCGGTTGAACATCGCGTGAGCGATCTCATCGTCAGGGAGGCGATCCTTGACCCGCTTCCAGTGACGAGGAGAAAGAAGCGGACGGGTCGAGCCGTCGTTGATCAGAAAGCGCCAAGCCGGGGATCCCTGGATGGAACGATCGAGGTAACGGAGCTTGATACCCCCTCCGGTGGCGTCCGTGTACGCCAGGAACGCCTTTTGCGTCTCGGACCAATCAAGCTCGACTTCCGCCAGCGCAGCCGGAACGCTGCGCAGGCACTGCGTCGACACGTGGATGGACTCCAAAAGGTCCATCTTGCGAATCTCGTTGCGTTCCTTGCCGAGCCGTGCATCCACGGCCTCCTGCTGCGTCACAAGCCCTTCCGGCCCGACCTCGACTGCACCAGTCCATACGCTGGTGACCGACTGGGCTATGGCGTCCTGCAGGGTGGAAACAGAACGGTCGAAGACCCTGTAACCATCCCCGAGAAGGGCGGCCCATGCCTCCGTGAAAGAGCCGTCCGGGCCGTTCTCCTCAGCCAGTCGGAACTGAAGCGCGGGACCAACCGCTCCAGGCAGAACCGGACCGGGATAGCGATCAACGCGGCCCAGACGCTGTTCGAGTTGGTTGGGGGACCAGGGAAGCCTCAGATGGACAACACAGTCGGCTGCCTGCAGGTTCAAGCCGTCTTCGGCCGTGTCATCGACGAGGAGAACCGCCTGCCCAGGCGTTGGGTCTGCCCAACGAGCGACGTCGGTTGCAGCCTGGGCCGCGCCGATGCTACGCGTGTGCTCGGTGATCACTACCTTCGGGAAGTCGGAGCGCAACCGACCTGTGAGCGCGCCAGCCAGTCGGCCGGGTCCACAGAAAACCACGGTGCGCTGTGCCTTCCGCATGACAGGAAGAAACGCCCGGATGATGTGCTTCAGATTCTCCGTGCTCGGCTCGCCCCCTGCAGGCCAGTCTTCCTCAGCCTCGGCCAGCAGGGTCTGTTCGCAGGCAACTACCGGCACACCGCGCAGCAGTTCCCGCTCCCGTAGTGAGAGCCCCGCACGTTCGCCAGCATCGGCGTCGGCCCTCACCCGCCACCGCAGCGCATCGATGGCGTCGTACGGAAGCGCGGGCGCCCGCGACGTGAGAACCGCCATGGGCATGGCGTACTTCGAGAGCTGATCGCTCAGCCCCTCGTTCTCCAGGTGCTCGCGCACCGAGTTCCACCAGAGCATCACGAATTCACTCCCGGCCTCTACGACGGGGGAGGGGGAGTAGAGGGCTTCGGGACGCTGGCGGCCGCGCACCTCATAGGGAAGTGCCTCGGCGTCCGGGCCGCTGGCTTCTTGTAGCACCGCCTCGCGCCGGTTTCGAATCATTCGGCGGTGGATCCGGTACGTCTCACTGATGTGAGCGCGCAGTTCGGTAACCCGACGGGCGAACTCATCCTGCTGATCGGGGTCGCTCACCTCGTCATCCTCGTCGAGCATGTCGAGGACCTCGTCTGCGAGCTGGGTCAGACGCACGTCACTCGAGGGGACCTGTGCTCGAATCTCGTCGATGCTGTCCCGGATGACATACGTGTACTGCGGGTTCAGGGAGTAGACCGAGTTGGCCAACTGCTCGCGCATGCGATAACGGTCCTCGAAGTCCTGACGCCTCTCCCACGAGTAGAGCTCTGGGTCGAGCAGGTGCAGCAGGCCAAGGTTCGTCAGGTAGCCCGACGTCACGGGGGTGGCGGACAGCAGCAGCAGTCGCTCGGCCGAGTGCGCTAGTGCGCACAACTCCTTGTAAGGCGTCTCATCCGGACCTGCCTGCACGAGCGCATGGGCCTCGTCCACAACGACGAGGTCGGCATGCTTGTATCCAGCCCACTTCTCGGGCGTTTCGTGGCTGGTGACGACGATCGTCGCATCAGGGAAGTCCCCGATGTGGAACTTGTCCTTGAGCTCAGACAGCCACTGTCGGCGAAGAGCGGCTGGCGAGACGACCACCACGCACGCAGCCGGATTATCGATGAGGATCTGACGAACGACGTACCCGGCCTCGATCGTCTTCCCCAGGCCGACCTCATCGGCCAGCAGATACCGCTGTACCGGGTCGGAGAGGACCGTGAGCGCGGCGTTCACCTGATGCGGAAAGATCTCCACCGTCGACGAGAGGAACGTACTCATGTCGGCACAGGCACCACGCTGACGGACGAGGTTTTTTAGGACGGGGAGTCTCGCGTCTCGGTACGGCGTCGTGCTGCCACCACGGACGGTCAGATCCGCAGCGGGATCCAGCACCGGGCGATCCCACCGAACGTGGAGATGCTCCTCACGAACAGGCAGGTCGTAGTCCACGTTGGGGAATCTGACGATGTAGGAACGCTGGGCGGGCTCTGCCTGTATGACGCGACCCGCGTTCCATAGCCCGTCCGGACTCCTCCACCAGATGCGCTCCTCGCGCTCCAGGAGGACCCGGTGCACCAGGTGGTCCGCCACCCACTGCGATTGTGCGATCGTCGCGGTCGGCGACTCGAAGTAGTCAACGCGCAGGCGCTCTCCCTCTACCTCCCCGACTTTGCCGATCCCCGGACCTCCCGATATCCGCACAAAGGTACCGAGTCGTCTTACGCCGCTCACGTGACCCTGCTTCACGATCTTGCCCCCGCCTGTTGTGCAGGTCGCCCCTCCCCAGGGCGCAGCGCCCCCCGGCGCCATAGCTGCATATACTTCACCATTTGATCACAAGTTCTTTGGGTTGTCGGGCCCTTGAGGATGTGCCGTTTGCGGCGGCCGGATGCAGTGACACCCCACATGTGCAGCGCGCAACGGATGATAGGGCAGACAAGCCACCTCGTCATCGTTTCCGCAGGTCGAACGCCGAAGAGGGCGCTACCCCATGCGCCGGCCGGGTGGGGTAGTTCACCCGTACTCCACGCGACCACCTCCGACTGCTCTCACCGTGCGCCAGAGGCATTTCATCCCCGAAGTTCAGGTTTTTAACCCTAATGAAAGACTTTGGCGCAGGAGGGATGTGCTCTCCGCGGCGCAGGGGTGCTGACCGGACTGTACGGTGCCGCCACCAGCTACCCCACTCGACCCGTTGACGACACAACGTCTACCGCATCCCACTGACAACGGCCCCGCATGCGTAAGGAACGGCAGCCGCGTGTGGACGCCTTCGCTGACGGTGGAAGGCGGGCAGCGCCGGGAGGGGGGCACCCGCTGGCCGGCTGTCCCCACGCCCAGCCAGCCGCGCGCCGGCGTACGGATATCTCCGCCACGGGGTCTGTCAATCGAACGGCTCTGTCTCACATCCGGTGGTGACGGAAAGTCACGGCGGCGACGAATAGGCCATCGATCACGAATCCGCAGGTCCGTGCACCACAGCGGTCGTTCTCTTGGGCCAACCGATCGGCCCGGCGTCTGTCCGTGAGGGTCTGGCGCGACAAGCTCAGCGCCCCCGATGCGCTGCCATCCGCTTCAAAGCACCGAGGTCAGAGCACCGGCCGCACTCTGCGCAAGGTAGAGATACCCAATACTCACGAGCTGTCACCACCGGATGTGAGACAGAGCCAATCGAACGGTGTAACTAGGGTGCTTGGGGTTACTGACGGGTGGCGGAGAGTCGGCCGTCGAAGGTGATATCGAAGGCGTTCAGGGCGGCCTTCCAGCGGGCCTGGCCCCGGCCGGTGGGGTCGAGAGAGCGCCAGCCGTGTGCGGCCAACCGGGGTTGCCCTGCTACCGGGGCGTGCACAGGCTGCGGTGTATTACGCCTCATTCTGCCGAGTGCGACACATGTCGTGAGCCGCAAAAACACAGCAGAGGCGTTTGGGATTCAGCGCTGCAGCGTTTGGAGGAGTCGCATGGCATCAGGCCTGAGCTGCGACGACTGAGTTTTCGACACATCCCACGAAGGCGGGGCCTTGCGTGAAACGTGGATGAATACTGTGCGCGATGTTCATCCGGTACAGGCAAGGATCTGGGACCGCCACGAGGACGGTCCCAGACAGGGTAGCGGATGGAGGCGGGGCGGTGGGGGCGTGGTTGGTGCCTCGGCTCAGTTCATGATCGTGAGAGGCGCTGGCTGCCCGTGCTGCGAGGCTCCACTGCGACCGTGAGGCCCTCGGAGTAGGTGGGGTCCTCCTGGTAACGGGCGGCTGAAGTGGCGTTCTGGGCCAGGAGGAAGCCGAGCATGACGAGGCTTTGTGCTTCGGCGCCGAAGGCGATCATGCGGCGGTTCCACAGGGAGCGGTCGAACTGTGAGAAGCCGGCTTCGGTGTCTTCGCGGCCGCCGTACAGGTTCTGGTGGACGGCTGTGTCGTCGGGGATCTGCAGGAGATGTTCGGCGCGGTGGAAGCCGGTCTCGGTGTCGCTGCGGCCTTCGTCTCGTTCTCCGGTGGTGCTGGTGACGCCGACGGATTCGCGGTGTTGGTGGGGGCCGCGGGGGCAAGGGACGGTGAGCAGGTGGTACCAGCGGTGGGTGTGGGTGCTGGTGCGGCGTTCGAGTTTGTCGACGGCCAGCGGGATGAGGGTGCTGGTGCCGTCGTCGAGGAAGGCGCGTTCGTGGACGCGGCCGCTGTTGGACCACAGTTCGCGACGGCAGCGGCCGAAGTCCAGGGTGCGGATGTAGAGGGCCTTTGCGCCCTTGTGCTGTTTGTTGATCAGTAGGCGGCCGCGGCGGGCGATGACGTCGCGGTGCATGCCGCGCAGGGCGCCGTCGTAGAGGACGCCCATGCAGCCTTCGGCGGCGTCGAGGATGGCGCAGGCGAGGTCGAGGGCGACGGCGGCCTCGCCTCCGGGCTGGTCGTGGGGGACGTGGGCGTAGCGCAAAAAGACGCGGCGGAAGTAGCCGCGGTGCCGGGTGGAGAAGACCACGAACTTGGAGCCGAGAACCATCGCGCCCTTGTCCTTGCTCTTGTCCTTGTCTGTGTCCCTGTTCTCGTCGCCGTCCGCAGTGGCTTCCGGCGTCGCAGTGGCGGGCGTGCGGCGGTCGGCGCCGCCTTCTTTTTGCCAGGAGGAGGCGGGGTCGACGCGGTGGCTGCGGATCTCTCCGGTGGTGGGGTCGACGCTGAAGGGAGTGGTGGACAGGGTGGGGGACTTGGCGACGGTGCCGTCGCCGGCGATGAGCTGGTGGCGCTGAGGGCTGCTCCAGGAGCGTCGGGCGTCGACGGGCAGCAGGCCTTGGCGCTGGGCCTGGGCCAGGGCGAGGTCGGCGAAGGCTTCGCTGAGGTCTTCCCGGCGGGGGATGAGAAGGGTGCGCTGGGCGTGCTGCCACTGATGGCGTGAGGGCCCGGATTCCGGCAGGCGTGTGGCCTCGTCGGGTCCCAGGTGGTGGGCGACGCCGCTGCGGATCGTCGCCCAGACGTCCGGGTCCTACAGGTCGTCGGCGCAGTAGCGGGCGGAGCCGTGGATGCCGCGCAGGGCGGAAAAGAGGAGGTAGATGTAGGGCGGGTAGTGGGGCGGGCGTCCACGGCGGGGGCCGGGGGGCGGTCTTAAGGAGCTCGGCGAGGAGGTAGATGTCCTCGAAGTGGGCCACGTCCTTGGTCCGCTGGGAGACGGTGCGCAGGTCCAGCTCGCCGGCGCGGCGGGCCGCCTTCTTGCGGACCGCGCGCGGCAGGCGGTCGCCGAAGAGGTCATCGGGCATGTGAGGGGTCCCCGTTCGGTGCTGTGTCGGGTGTCGTTTCGGCGCGCCATCGGTGGCCGATGAGCGCGGCGGTGCTGTCCAGTGAGGTCATGCCGAGGTGGAGGGCCGCGGCCTCGATGCGGCCGGTGCGGGTGTAGGTGGCCCAGCCGGCGTACGCGGTGATCGAAGCGGGCCTTACCGCCGGATCAGCTCCCAGGCCGATGCGTTTGAGCAGGTCGCGCAGGGCGACACAGGCGCGGGCCTGGATCTGCTCGTCGGTGCCCCCTCGGGGGGAGACGGCCAGCCGCGCCCGGTGCTCAGGCGGCACTGTGATGCGCAGGTGGTGGGCGCGGGCGGCCAGTACCTTGGCGCCGAAGGTGTCCAGGGGGCACCAGCGCGGCTGTGTCTTGGCCGAGCCGTGCACCCACACCCGGGCGCCGGGCAGGTCCAGATCGTGTGAGCCGATATGGCCGATCTCGCCGCTGAAGGCGCCCGCCAGGGCGAGCGCGGCCGCAGCGGCATGGCGGGTCGGGCGGGCGGTGAACTGGGCCGCGCGGCGCAGCTCGACGGCCTCGGCCTCCTCCAGCGGACGGGTGGCGCCGCACACGCGCGGGGGCAGGTCGATGTCGCGGGTGGGGTCGGTGTCGGTCAGGGCCAGACGGCGGGCGGTGGCGAAGCACATCCGCAGCACGCTGCGGCGCAGATGCCGGGTGGACAGCGACGCCGGGGCGACGTGTCCGTGGCGGGTGCGGCCGTGCGCATCGATGAACTGCGCGGCCACGGCGGCGTCGACCTCGGCGAGCAAACGCGCGCCGCGGACGGCGGCGAAGGCTGCGAAGCGGTGCAGCAGCTGGCCGAACCGGCTCAGCGTCTGCTCGGACATCTCCCCACGCGCCACCAACTCCTGCCAGGCGGCCAGGACGCCGGTGATGGCGGCACTGAGCGCGATCTCAGCGGCCATCCGCCGCCGCCAGTGCCCTCGCGCGGTCGGCGCGCCACCGAGGCGCAGTGAGCGGATGTACGACGTCGGGCATGGTGCGACCTCCATACAAGTGGTGCGAACATGCACCACCGTGAGGAGGTCGGAGGGCTCCGGCAACAGGAGCGGGCCGTACCGGTGACAGGTGCACCCGTTCGGTGCGGGTGCTGACGTGCGATCAGAAAGCTGGGCAGACTGGGCGGGTAGACATGGGGGTTGGCTCCCTTCGGTGACGGGCTGTCATGCTGTCGGCAGGTGGATGGCGAGGGGATTGAACCCTCCGCGCCCAAGGTTCCAGAGCCTCGCGCGGACACCAGCCGCCACCCTCAGGGCGCCGGCCCGCCTGGTCCGGCGCCCTGGCTGTGCAGGCACTCAGGTGCCGGGGGTCAGGGCGTGCAGGGTCTGAAGGATGCCTTCGAGGAATGCTGAGTAGCGGGCATCGGGCAGGCCCTGGATCTCCGGGCGAGACATGCCGAGCAGCGGTGCGGCGCGCTCAGCTCTCTGTGCTTCGATGTGCCCGGCGTGAGAGGACTCGCTCAGGCTCGACGCCTGTTCCTGCTGTCCCTCTGCTTCTTCCTGGTCCTGTTCCTCCTGCTTCTGCAGGTCAGGGAGCTGCGGGGGTGGAGTGTTCGCCGTGGGCAGGCGGACCAGGAGCCGCTCGGCGTCACGCTCCACGATCAACGCGATGTCCAGCCACTCGACCATGTACTGGCCGCGCATAGGCACCCCGGGCAGGCCGGCCCGCAGAAGGCGGGCCAACTCCTCCTGTGGCAGTGGTCCGTCGGCCAGTAGGTCGGTGGCCGCGGCGGCGGACCAGTGCGTCGAGAGGAGCGGGTGCAGCACCAGCCGCGCCCGCGCGCGGTCGCGCCGCCACGCCTCGGTGAACTTCCGCCCCTGCTCGGTGATCGTGTACTGGCCGCGGCCTGCTGCGAGCAGCCCTACATCGGCCAGGAAGGCCATGCAGTCGCCGACGGTGGCCGCGCCGATGCCGACGCGCTGCGCCAGCGCCGCCCGCTGCACCGGGACGCCGTTGACCGTGAGGGCATCGAGCGCCACGAGGATGTTGATCTGCTTCCCGGGAGCGGCCCGGTAGCTGGGCAGCGTACGACGTCGCGAGGCGGCGGCCCCGCGCCGTCGGTCGCGACGCTTTGCGGTACCGGAACGGCTCGCGTTTCGGCCGGTGCCGGAATCTGCGCGCACAGAGGAGGAAGAAGACACATTGAGTCCATTTCCCGGCCTATTCGAGGCCGAATTCATGCCGGGCTCATGCATCGGCGCGATAAGCGCCTAGAATCAAAGGCGATACGTGAGCTCAGAAGAACGCGTGTCCTCGTGCCGCCGACTTGTCCTCGGCGGCACGTACGCGTGTGCGGGTAATCCAGGTGTCGAAATGGCGTCCGCTACGCATCACCCTCCGCGGCCATCGGTGGAAGCGTGTAGACCCCGGGCGCTACGCGCACCAGCTCTTTATCAGCGACCAGGTGGCTCAGTCGCCGTTTAGCGCTGGCAGGGTTGATGTCCGGGCGCGTGAGGTGCAGGTGCTTAAGGATCTCGGCCCGCTTGGCGCGTCTGCGAGGCCGGACGAAGGCCAGCACCTCCTGGGCGATCGTCCGCGGCTCCTCCTGCAAAGCAGGCTCACGGTGAGGCGGGCGTGGCGGGCCCGCCTGTGGGCTTGTGGCCGGGGCGAGCAGTTCCTCAGCGCTGCGCGTCACACGCTGGGAGACCTCGGCGCGCATATTCGCCGAATCGAACGCCGAGCGGGCGGCAGTCACCTCCGCCTCCGCTACAGCGAGGCGGTCCTTCGCCACGCAGAGCCGCGTGTCGTCCTCCGTGGCCAAAGACCGCAGCTCATCGAGGACAGCCAGGGCCCGCTGCGACTGCATGAAACCCCCCTCGGACATTCCAGTTTAGAGAATCGACGGGTCAGCGCAACCAGCCGTGTCTCAGTGGGATAGATCCTCTCCCGGAATTCCCCCGCAAAGCCACAGTCGGCAAATCTCAGTGACCTCGAACGCGATCCGAAAAGGAACAGGAAGTCCTTTGTTGCGGAAGAGTGCTTCTCAGGTCGCGTCCACCCTGGCCTGGCCTTTCTTGCCCTGACCTCAGTTACTCAGCGTCAGTGTGGCGCGCGGAGAAATGCAGGGGGCGCACGGGAGTGAAATGGCGCTTGCGTGAAGGCGCGGACGCCGGGCCGCTGTGGGCCGACCACGTCTGCCGCGCTCTGGCCATGCCGGCCCCCCCCCGCCGACGCTCACCGGCGCCACGCGCCGATTGCGCCCGGATGACACGGGGCGGTTGCAGCGACACATCGACGGGTATCGAAGCAACCGGCCCATGTGGTGTATGTATGCACCGTTGGTCGGTGGGGTGCCGACTGCGGCGCGAGGAGGAGGTTGGCGGATGGCGGGTGCATGGGATGATCCGGGCATGCCTCGGAGCAGTAACGACAAGGTGCCGCGCGACTATGTCGCTGATGATGCCTGGCCGTACGCCGCTCTCCCGCCGGACGCTCCCGCGAGTGCCCACTACGGTCAGGCGCTCGCCCGCAACCTGGAGAATGCCCTCGGTGTCAGTGGGTACAGCCTGCGCGCTCTCGCCGAGGACACGGGGATCACGCACTCCACCATCAGTCGTGTCCTGCACGGCAGGGTGCTGCCCGACCTTGGCACCATTGCTCGCCTGGAGGTCGTCTTCGGCTTCCAGCTCTGGCCGGGTCCCGGAGCGCTGCCCCCGACGGGCTCGCCCCGGTAGAAGCGGCCCCCGGTGTGCCGCATCGCTCTGCCGCGCTTCTGGACGCGCGCGACATGAAGACCCGGACTACGTTCCCAACATGCGCATGTATGCACCAGAGGTCGGTGGTGATGTGATCCTCGCCTGCTTCGACCAAGGGCATCGGATCGCCCTGATCCGGCCCGAGCCACCCGCTGCCGGTCATCCCTTGAGGCTGCCGACTGTGCAGCGGCGAGGGGCCGAGTCCTACGGCCGGGCCGCCCGGCGCCTGGCCCGCGAGTTGGCCCCCACGGGGGCGGTCCGCATGGCGAAGGTCACCGGCCTGATCCGGGCCGCCGGGCCGGGGTGTGCCTCCCGGCGCCCTGTCGAGCGCCGCCTGTTCACCGCGCATGCCACCTTCGCGGGCGGTGTGTGCGCCGCCGGCGAGCTGCTGGCCTGGGTCCCCTATGCCCAAGTCGTCGGGCGCACTGCGGGCATGGCGATCGCGGAGCTGGGGCTCTTCCTGGAGGGGTACGTGGGCGGCTGGATCCCGGACGGCTGGATCAGTCTTGAGTAGCGCCCGTCGTGGCCGCGGCATCGCCGCCATGCTGCTCAGCGGTCCGGCGGGAAGCGCACGCAGCGCACGGCTCAGCGGGCCCAGCAGGCGGTGTTGGACTGGGCCGGCCGTGAGGTCACAGCGATGGCCGCGGCGGGCTCGCAGGTGCCTGACCCGGCCGCTCAAGGAACGTCCCGCATCGAACGCCCGCCCTTCCGTGCCGACGGCTCGGCTCCCGAATACGGATCAGAGCGGGCCGTCCCGACAGCATCCGCCTGGCGCAGACAGTCCTGCGCAAGGTCAGTCGTGGCGGGCGAGCTTGACTGCGGAGGCGAGCAGGATCACGGCCAGTACAGGGATGAGGACCGCATCGGGGAACACGCCGAGCAGCAGGCCGCCAAGGACCGCACCGGTGATTGAGCCTGCGGCCAGGACCATGACGAAGCGGCGGTTGGCGCCAAGGACGGCGAAGCTGCCGTCGCGGCTGTATCGGGCGAACGCCACGAGCATCGTCGGCAGGGAGACCAGCAGTGACAGACTCCCCGCAGTTTTGATGTTCTCCCCGAACAGCAAAACGATCGTGGGGATCAGCAGCTCGCCCCCGGCCACACCCATGATTGCCGCAACCACGCCGATGCCGAACCCGGCCGCGATCCCGGCAGGCACCTGTGTCCACAGGGAAAGATCGAAGGTGCCCAGGGTGGTGGTGTGGGTAACCGCCAGAGCCGCCGCCATGAAGACCATCAAGGCAGCCAGCACCTTATAAAGGGTCGAAGAGCGCATCCGCACCGCCCATGACGCCCCGGCCCAGGCCCCGATAAGGCTCCCTGCCAGCAGATTGACCGCAACTGGCCAGCGCGCGGCCACCTCAGCGGCCGAGACCGCCGCCAGCCGGGCGGGCAGCGCGACCAAGACCACCACCAGACTCATCGCCTTGTTCACGATCACCGCGGACAGGGCGGCGAACCCGAACAGGCCGATCAGCAGCGGCAGACGAAACTCCGCCCCGCCCAATCCGATCGTCCCGCCCAGCACGCCGATGGCCGCCCCGGCACTGAACACCAAAGGAGCCGAGTGCGCCGTACGCGAAAGGACAAGGTTCTGATCAGTTGCCATGGTTGGCATACTCCCTGGCCACGGCTTCGATCGGTATGGGAGCCGCCTACCTTCGGGGAAAGCTACCGATCGGCCAGGAAGGGTTGGTCGAGTCCTCCACAAGCTCCCTGGGGGAGGCGGCGCGCAAGGCCGCCTTTGGCTGCCAGGCGTCCATCAGGGCACCAGGAACACGGATGTGGAGCAGCTTCTGATCTGCAGGGCGGGCAGCACGGCGCGGGGCCGCGACCGGCCCCCCGTTCCGGTCGCGGCCCGCTTCGCGTGGGTGCGGAGGGCGGTCACGAGCCGCAGCAGCCACCCGCTGATGCCTGGGCCTGCTCGGGCTCGACCACCGGACCGGAGCCAATCTGCACCACTGCCGGAGCGGGAGCGCAGCAGCCTGCATCAGATGCCTGATCGGCTTCGGGCTGGTCGAAGAGTCCGGCGCCGCCGCACACCCCGGTCTCCGGCAGGGTCAACTCCACGCGCTCGGCGGCCTCCTGGTCACCGGCGAGGGCCGCGGCGATGGAGCGGACCTGCTCGTAGCCGGTCATGGCCAGGAAGGTCGGGGCGCGGCCGTAGGACTTCATGCCGACCAGGTAGAGGCCCTGCTCGGGGTGGGAGAGCTCGCCCACGCCGTGCGGGTAGACGGTGCCGCAGGAGTGCTGGTTGGGGTCGATCAGCGGCGCCAGCTCGACGGGCGCCTGCAGGCGCTCGTCCAGGTCCAGGCGCACCTCGCTGAGGAAGGACAGGTCGGGACGGAGGCCGGTCAGCACGATCACCTCATCCACCGCCTCAAGGCGCCGCCCGTCCTCGCCCACCAGCGCCAGGCGGCCCTGGCCGTCGCGCTCGATGGCCTCGGTGCGAAATCCGGTGACGGCATCGGCGTGACCCTCCTCGACGGCGGTCTTGGCGGCCAGGCCCAGGGCGCCGCGGGCGGGCAGCTGGTCGGCCGCGCCGCCGCCGAAGGTGGAGCCGGAGATGCCCCGGCGCAGGACCCACAGTGCCTTGGTTCCCGTGCCCTCCTCGCTCTTGGCCAGGTCGGCCAGGTAGGCCAGCGCGGTGAAGGCGGAGGCGCCCGAGCCGATGACGGCTGTGCGCTTGCCCGCATACCGCGCCCGCACCGCCGGGTCCTTGAGGTCCGGCGCCCGGTAGGTGAGGCGATCGGCCGCGCTCTTCTCGCCGAGCGCGGGTAGACCGCCCGCGCCCGCGGGACTGGGGGTCATCCAGGTGCCGGAGGCATCGATCACCGCACGGGCGAAGACGCGCTCCTCGCTCCCGTCCGCCCGGGTGTAGTGGACGGCGAACGGCTGGGCCTCGCGGTCGGCATCCACGATCCGGTCGCGGCCGGCCCTGGTGACCCCGGTGACGGTGGCGTTGTAACGGACCTTGTCGGTCAGGACATCGGCCAGAGGCTGGAGGTAGAGCTTGGCCCACTCGCCGCCGGACGGGTACGCGCTCGCCTCGGGCCTTATCCAGCCGGTGGGGGCGAGCAGCTTCTCGGCAGCCGGGTCGATGACCTCACCCCAGGGAGAGAACAGCCGCACATGCGCCCACTCGCGCACGGCCGCCCCGGCAGCAGCTCCGGCCTCCAGGACCAGGGGCTCGAGCCCGCGGTCGATCAGGTGGGCGGCGGCGGCCAGGCCGCTCGGCCCGGCTCCGATCACGACAACGGGCAGCTCGGTGGTGGCGGGCGCGTTCACGGCGACTCCTCAGCTTGATTCGACATCCGTCGATGGCTTGCGCGGCCAGCATCGCACCTGATTCGATAAGCGTCAACATAGAAGTTTATCGAATCAGGAAGTTGTTCATGGAGCACGTGGACGTCGCGGTGATCGGCGGGGGGCAGTCGGGGCTGGCCGCCGCCCGCGCCCTTGTGCAGCACGGGATTGCTCCGGTGGTGCTGGAAGCCTCAGGGTGGGCGGCCGGCTCGTGGCCGCGCTACTACGACAGCCTCACTTTGTTCTCCCCCGCCCGCTACAGCGCCCTTCCTGGGCTGCGGTTCGGCGGCGACCCGCAGCGCTACCCGCACCGGGACGAGGTGGTCGACTACCTCCTGCGCTACGCCGCCCGGCTGGATGCGGAGATACGTACCGGGCGCCGCGTGGACCAAGTCCGCAGCGAGGGGCCCGGGTTCCTGCTGACTCTGGCAGATGGAAGCCAACTGGGGGCGCGCGCCGTCGTGGCGGCCTCCGGGGGCTTCGGCTGCCCCAGCCGGCCCGCCCTGCCCGGTCTTGAGTCGTTCACCGGCACCGTCCTGCATGCCGCGCACTACCGCAATCCGGAGCCCTTTGCCGGTCAGCGGGTTCTGGTGGTGGGTGGCGGCAACTCCGCGGTGCAGATCGCGGCCGAGCTCGCCGGTCACGCCCGGGTCAGCCTGGCCAGCCGCTCTGCGGTCAGGTGGTTCAAGCAGCGCCCCCTGGCCGGCAGGGACCTGCACTTCTGGCTCAAGGTCACCGGGCTGGACATCGCCCCTCTGGGGCGCTTCCAGCGCGCTCCGGCCACCATGGCGGTCATCGATGACGGCCGCTACCGGGCGGCGCTCGCCGCCAATGAGCCTGACCAGCGCTCCATGTTCGCGTCCGTCGAGGGCTCCAAGGTGCTCTGGCCGGACGGGAGGGCCGAAGAGGTCGACGCCATCGTGCTGGCCACCGGCTACCGGCCCGACGTCGGCTACCTCAGCCCTCTTGGGGTCCTGGACGGGCACGGCCGACCGCGCCACCGCGACGGGATCGCGCTTGCCCACCCCGGCCTCGCCTTCGTCGGTCTGGAATGGCAGCGCAGCCTGTCCTCCGCCTCCCTGCGCGGGGTCGGCCGCGACGCGGCGCGCATTGCGCGGCGCCTGGCCGCCCACCTGGCCTGGAGATGACCCGCGCCAGCCGACCGGCGACGCTTGGTTCGGCGTATGTCAATATAGAAAGATGTCGAACACGCAGGCGATGCCGCAGCTCGATGCCGATGACGGCGCGGTGGTGGTGCCGTGCTGCCCGCCGCTGACCGAGCGCCCCTTCACCGCAGCTGAGGCCGGGACGGCCGCGCCGATGTTCAAGGCGCTGGGCGACCCGATCCGGCTGCGACTGTTCTCCGCCGTCGCCTCGCACGAGGGCGGCGAGGCCTGCGTGTGCGACATCTCCGACGTCGGCGTCTCCCAGCCGACCGTCTCCCACCACCTGAAAAAGCTCAAAGAGGCCGGACTGCTCACTTCCCAGCGGCGCGGCACCTGGGTGTATTACCGGGTCGAGCCCTCCGTCCTCGCGGCGATGGGCAAGCTGCTGACCATGCCCGCGGCCTGAGCGGTGGTGGTAGTTCACGGTGTGCAGTTGCCGGCCCGAGAAGATCGTCTGCCCCGGCACGGCTGGCAGGAACGGGCGCCACCAGGTGCCCGTCGCCGAGACAACTGCCCGCGCCGACCAGGTGCCCGAGTCCGTCTCGACCCGCAGCCGCCTGCCGTCCCTGCGTACCCCCTGCACGCGGACCGGTCGTTGCACGGGCAGCTGGTAGCGCTGTTCGTACTGGCTGAAGTACTCCACGACATGGCCGGCATCCGGGTACTCCTCGCCGCTCTGGGCGGGCATGAGCCATCCGGGCAGCGAGGAGAACGCCGCCGGGGAGAACAAATGCAGCGAGTCCCAGGTGTGCTGCCAGGCACCGCCGGGCGTGGACTGGGCATCCAGGATGACGAAGTCCAGGCCCTGGCGGCGCAGGTGGTAACCGGCAGCGAGCCCTGCCTGGCCGCCACCGATCACCACCACGTCCCCGGTGTGTGTCACGAGGACGTCGTCACCGCACGGGCGTCGAACTTCTTGCGCCAGGCGAGCGCGACGTAGACCAGGCCGATCAGCACCGGCACCTCGATCAGCGGGCCGACGACGCCGGACAGCGCCTGCCCGGAGGTGACGCCGAACGTGGCGATGGCGACCGCGATGGCCAGCTCGAAGTTGTTGCCGGCCGCCGTGAACGCGAGGGTCGCAGTGCGGTCGTAGGCCAGGCCGAGGCCCTTGCCCAGAAGGAACGTGCCGAAGAACATGACGGCGAAGTAGACCAGCAGCGGCAGCGCGATCCGCACCACGTCCACCGGCTGCGAGGTGATCGTCTTCCCCTGCAGGGCGAAGAGGATGACGATCGTGAACAGCAGGCCGTACAAGGCCCACGGGCCGATCTTCGGAAGGAAGTCGGACTCGTACTTCTGGCGGCCGAGCTTCTTCTCACCGACGCGGCGGGTCAGGAAGCCGGCGACCAGCGGGATGCCGAGGAAGATGACCACGTTCAGCGCGATCTTCCACATCGAGATGTCCAGGCTCTGATCGTCGCCCAGGCCCAGCCACTTCGGCAGCAGATCGAGGTAGAACCAGCCCAGCAGACCGAAGGCGATGACCTGGAAGACCGAGTTCAGGGCGACCAGGACGGCCGCTGCCTCGCGGTCCCCGCAGGCGAGGTCGTTCCAGATGATGACCATGGCGATGCAGCGCGCGAGCCCGACGATGATCAGGCCGGTGCGGTACTCGGGCAGGTCCGGCAGGAAGATCCACGCCAGGGCGAACATGACCGCGGGGCCGACGATCCAGTTGATGACCAGCGACGACACCATCAGCTTCTTGTCGCCGGTGACCGTGTCGAGCTTGTCGTAGCGGACCTTTGCCAGGACCGGGTACATCATCACGAGCAGGCCGAGCGAGATCGGCAGCGAGACGCCGCCGATCTCGACCTTCGCCAGGGCGTCGTTCAGACCGGGGATCAGACGCCCGAGCCCGAGGCCCACGCCCATGGCGATGAGGATCCACACCGCGAGGTAGCGGTCGAGGGTGGAGAGCTTGGCGACGATGCCGGCGCCGGACGCCGCATCCTGGTCGGTCTGCGGGGTCGTGTCGGTGCGACTCATCAGCAGGCCCTCTTGTTCTCGGCGGCGGTACGGGCCGAAGCGGCGAGCTCGGCGAACTGTTCGGACAGGCCGGCCAGGACCTCGGGGCACAGCTTGTAGTAGGTGAAGCGGCCGCACGGCTCCGTCTCCACCAGGCCGGCTTCGCGCAGCACCTTCAGGTGGTTGGAGAGGTTGGTCTGCTTGGCTCCGGTCTCCTCCACGAGGTGCGTCGTACAGAGCGTCTCTTGGGCGAGCAGAGTGACGATTTTCAGGCGGAGCGGGTCGCCCAGGACCCGGATCACGTCAGTGTCGACTGAAGTCAGCATGGACTGATACTCTCACATCACTCGACACTGATACCAGTCGGTGCTGATCTTCTGGAACCCGCTGAAGGGGGTTCTCGTGTCGCCGTCCCCCGTCCTGCCGATGGGCGTCTCGCCGCAGGCGCCGCTCGCCTGGCCACCTCGCACCGCGGCCGCTTCTGCGCCGAGACCGTGCAGAGGGTCATCACCGACTCCTACGAGCGCCTGGCCGCGACCGCCCGCGTCACGACGCACCTGGTCGTCCTGGCCGAGCGCCTCGCGGCCGAACGCCTGGACGCCCTGGCACACATCGAGGGGGCGCCGGGCAGCGGACTGCCCCGGGTGCTGTTCGTCTGCAGCCACAACGCAGGACGCTCACAGCTCGCCGCGGCCCTGCTTGCCCACCGTGCCCAGGGACATGTGACGGTGTCGTCCGCCGGTACCCATCCGGCCTCGGCCGTCGAGCCGGTGGTGGCCCAGGTCCTCACCGAGGCAGGCGTCCCGTCCGCGGAGAGAGCCTTTCCCAAGCCGCTGACCGACGAGGTGGTCCGGGCTGCCGACATCGTGATCACGATGGGCTGCGGCGACGCCTGCCCCGTCGTGGCCGGCCGCCGCTACCTGGACTGGCCTGTCGCCGACCCCGAAGGCGCCCCGATCGCCGTCGTGCGCACCCTTCGCGACGCGATCGACGCGCACATCACCGAGCTGCTCGACTCGCTGCCGAGCGCCGCCTGAAATCCCCTGTCCTCACTGCCTGTTGAACTACTCGCTCCACGTTACGAAGGAAGAACCGATGTCCTCCTCCCCGCTCGCCTCCGTGCTGTTCGTCTGCGTCCATAACGCCGGGCGCTCGCAGATGGCCGCCGGATTCCTCACCCACCTCGCGGGCGACCGGATCGAGGTCCGCTCCGCCGGCTCGATCCCCGGCGACCAGGTCAACCCGGCCGCGGTGGAGGCCATGAAGGAGGTCGGCGTCGACATCTCCGACCAGAAGCCGAAGATCCTCACCACCGAGGCCGTCCAGGCGTCCGACTACGTCATCACCATGGGCTGCGGCGACGCCTGCCCGATCTTCCCCGGCAAGAAGTACCTCGACTGGGCCCTTGAGGACCCGGCGGGCAAGGGCGTCGACTCCGTGCGCCCGATCCGCGACGAGATCAAGACCCGCATTGAGGCCCTGATCGCCGAGATCGACGCGAAGACGGAGGCATGAGCGGCGTGACCGACTCCGGCATACGCGAGGTCGTCATCATCGGCTCCGGCCCCGCCGGATACACCGCCGCCCTCTACACCGCCCGCGCCCAGCTCAAGCCCCTGCTGTTCGGCAGCTCGATCTCCGTGGGCGGCTCACTGACCACCACGACCGAGGTGGAGAACTTCCCCGGCTTCCCCGACGGCATCGACGGCCCGGCCCTCATGGAGAACATGCGGGCCCAGGCCGAGAAGTTCGGCGCCGAGATGATCGACGACGACATCGTCGAGGTCGACCTCACCGGCGACATCAAGCTGCTCACCGACTCGTCCGGCACCGTGCACCGGGCGAAGACAGTGATCGTCGCGACCGGCTCCGGCTACCGCAAGCTCGGCCTGGACAAGGAGGACACGCTCTCCGGCCGAGGCGTCTCCTGGTGCGCGACCTGCGACGGGTTCTTCTTCCGCGACCGCGACATCGTGGTCGTCGGCGGCGGCGACACCGCGATGGAAGAGGCCACCTTCCTCACCCGCTTCGCCAAGTCCGTGACCATCGTCCACCGGCGCAGCACACTGCGCGCCTCCCAGGTCATGCAGAACCGCGCCTTCGCCGACGACAAGATCTCCTTCGCCTTCGACAGCGAGATCGCCGAACTCCGCGAGGAGAACGGCATGCTCGCCGGCCTGACCCTGCGCGACACCTTCACCGGCAAGACCCGCGAACTGGACGCGACGGGCCTGTTCATCGCGATCGGCCACGACCCGCGCACCGCGCTGTTCACCAGCCAACTCGACCTCGACGACGAGGGCTACATCCAAGTCGCGGCACCCTCAACCCGCACCAGCCTCGCCGGCGTCTTCGCCGCCGGAGACGTCGTCGACCACACCTACCGCCAGGCCATCACCGCCGCCGGCACCGGCGCAGCCGCCGCCCTCGACGCGGAGCGCTACATCGCTGCAAGCACAGCCGATCCGGCCAATGGCAGACGGCCCACCGTCGCGGTCTGACACGCCAGCAGGCGCACCGGGGTGAAATAGCCGGGGATCTTCTTGGGTGGGAAGTTGGGGAAGGTCTCTCGGGCGTACTGGTGCACGAGCCGGTGCCGGGCCGCATGCCGATCCGCGAACGCTCCAGGCACAACGTGTGACGGGGTTGTTGATCGTCCAGGCAAGCTTCATCGGCTAGGGCCTGTCCGGCGGATCATGTGACCAGCAGCGGAGGGATCCCTGTTCATATGAGCGGAGGGATCCCTGTTCCTATGGTGGGGCGGGGTGACCTGGCAGGGCATCGGTCCACTTGGCAACGGATCGCAGGACCGAGTGCGGGGTCGGGCAGCGGCTGGTCGGTGGATCGCGGGCGGTATGACGGTGTGTCTGTACGGCCGCACAGGGTGCGTGTGGCTTGATCGTCGGGCGGTCCCGGCAGGGGCCTGAACACCAACCGACGTCCGTGGCACGTGCTGTGTGCTGCGCTCTTTGTCGAGGAGTCCCCATCGTGAGACCGACCCTGCAACATGCCATGTTCTCTCGACGTGGTGCCGGAGCCGCGGGGGAGCGGAGGCGCCCGGCCCGGCGTGCTGCCGTGCTGCTCGCCACGGTGGCGCTGCCGGCGGCCCTGGTGGTGCCCACGGCCACGCCCGCTGCTGCGGCGGTGCCCGTGACCGTCACCTTCAACGCCGGCGCCGACCAGCCCTTCACCGTCCCGGCCGGCGTCACCCAACTGACCGTCACCGCCACCGGCGCCGCAGGCCAGAACGGCCCCAGCGGCGGCACAGGCGGCAACGGCGCCACCGTCACCGGCACCGTCACCGTGCCGCCGAGCACCACCACCCTCTATGTCAACGTCGGCACGGGCGGGGGCGCCGGCGGCGGATCGGCGACTACGGGCGGTGCCGGCGGCGGTTCCAGCGACGTCCGCACCTGCAGCTCGGCCGGCCCCGGCTGCACCCTGACCGGCGTCCCCGGCACCGACCCCCGCCTCATCGTCGCGGGCGGCGGAGGCGGCGGAGGAAGCGGCGTCCCCACCAATTTCCTCAACCCGGAGGCCACCGGCGGAGACGCCGGAAACACCGGGGGTGCCGGCGGCAGCAGAACGAACAGCGGCCAGGGCGGAGGCGGCGGAACCCAGACAGCCGGCGGCGCAGGCGGAGCCGTATGCCCCGCTTCCGGTGGTACATCCGGCACTCCGGGCACGGGCGGTGCGGGCGGCAACGGCGGAGGCAACTTCGGGGCGGGCGGAGGCGGGGGCGGCTGGTTCGGCGGAGGCGGCGGCGGAGGCTGCAACCGTCTTTCTTTTCCTCCCGCTTACGGTCCCGGTGGCGGCGGTGGTGCGTCGAACCGTGTCCCCACGGGTGGTACCTCCGCTCCGGCCGCGGGGCCGGCCCAGGTGACCATCACCTACGAGCCGGCGCCTCCCACCTGCGCGACCGCCACGCCCACCATCACCGGTACCAACGGCAACAACGTCCTGATCGGCACTCCCGGCAATGACGTGATCTTCGCTCTCGGCGGCAACGACGTGGTCGACGGCCGCGGTGGCAACGACATCATCTGCGGCGGCGACGGCAACGATGTGCTGTCCGGCGGCGACGGCAACGACCGCATCGAAGGCGGAAACGGTGCCGACAACCTGAACGGCAACAACGGCAACGACGCCCTCTTCGGCGGTCCCGGCAACGACGCGCTCTTCGGCGGCACCGGCACCAACACCAACGACGGCGGCCCCGGCATCAACGCCTGCTTCAACCCCTCCACCGGACCCGGCTGCTTCTGACCCATCCCACACGCCTCCGACCTGATCGACGAACATCAGAAACGGGCCCCGGCGCATCCCTCGCCGCAGCGGCGAGGGATGCGCCGGGGCCCGTTTCAACGCTTTGTCCATCCGAGCCCTGCGCGACGACGGCCACGCCCCCTGCTCACACGTCGCCGGCCTCATCCACGAGCACCTGGACGACATCGACCGTCGCATGGCCGAACTCGCCGCCACCCGCGACGCAGTACGCGCCCTCGCGGACCGAGCCGCCACCACCGACCCCGCCGCCTGCGGCGCGGACGACATCTGCACGATCCTCACCCCCACACAGCCATAGGCCCCAGCTCTCACCGCGCTGTCCAAACTCATGAACATTACGGGTAGCCCAGCAGCCGCCCGCGCCTCTCAAACTGACGTCGAAGTGCCGTCCGTTCTCGTGATCAGAGCCAGCAGTGCCTGTCCCCAGCAGCAGCGCGGTCGCCGCCCACGCTGCGGCGGTTAGGCGCAGGCACGAGCGGTACGTGACCACGGTGCGGCCCAGCCGGAGCACGGACCCTGCCAAGCGGTGCATGGCCGTCGACTACACGAGGTGCAGGCCGTACAGCTACCCCGGGGCTTGCAGGACTTCTTCGACACGACGGCCTCGAGGGCGTCGGCATCGGGTTCATCGCCCAGAGTCGCTCCCGGACCGGAGACGGGGCAAGACTTTCACCCGTCGGCCCCAAGACGGGCCAAAGCACTCCTGCGCCGGCAAGGCCCCGTATGAGGTGAGTACCGAACAACGGGCTCTCCCTACGGCAGGCCGCCGGGCTGGGACGTCTGCATGAACAGCGCAGCCTCAGCGCTGGATGTGCGGCCCGGCCGCACCCGCAATGCCTCAGTGCGGAGCCCTCAACGGCGATGCGGCGTCAGTCACGCGGCGCTACACAGCCTGACCTGCGAAGACGCTCCACGCGTTCCCGATTCGGTGCAGAGGCGTTTCGAGAGCTCGCTGCGACGAGGCCCTGACCTGCGGTTTCGTAATTATCCACAAGGCCCACGAAGGCGGAGCCTGTCGGAAGCCGGTCCGGAAACCCTGTCGGGGATGCCGTGCCCGGTGAGACAAGCGTCCTGGTCGGACTGCTACTGGCTGACTGACCGCTGACAGCCTAGCGGATCGGGCTTGCGGAGGTCGCCCCCCCCATTGCCGCCTTCGTGGGCTGTGATCGGTTGTGTGCCGCGTGGGTACGCGCACGGCGTGGATCTTGGCGCTGTACCGGCCCCGTGCCTGGCCCAGTGCCTGGCCCCGTAACTGTCCCCGCACCGACCTCGTGCCCGTCCCCGTGCTCGGCCCCGCCCCGGCCCCGTACCGACCTCGTGCCCGGCCTCGCACCCGTCCCCGTGCCCGGTCCCGCCCCAGCCCCGTTCCGTCTGGGGCCTTCGTCGGTTCGGGCGGGGTTGCAAGGGGGCTGTTCGTGAGGGGAGTTGGGGGTGGGCGTACCGTTCTGACTGACCAGCAAGAACCGTTGTGCAGCAGGTACGGGGTGTCCCCGCATGTCTTGTCCGCACCGCAGATCTCGGGTCTTCCCCGGAATGGCGGGTGTCGCCGTGTGGGCGGGCGGGGTGCGGCGGTGTGCTGGGGGATGGGGGCTTCCGGGCCGGGTGCCGCACGGCGGGTGACCGTCGATTCGTCGAAGGACCCCCATGAAACGCCCCTATGTTCCCTTCCTGGCTGCCCTTGCCTTTGCCGTCGTTCTTGTCGGAGTGATCGCGTTCAGTGGCAGCAGTCCGGGTACCCCCGCGGGTTACCACCGCAACAAGGACGGCACGCTGACGATAGAGGACGCGTCCCGTCCGGTCTCGCCGGCCTTCATGGGGGCCGATGTCGACGGGAGGCCGATTCAGCTCTCCGACTTCGCGGGGAAGACGGTCGTGGTCAACGCATGGTCCTCCCGGTGCGAACCCTGCCGCAAGGAGATTCCGGTTCTGGTGCGGTACCACCGGAAGATGGAGAAGCAGGGTGTCGTTGTGCTGGGGATCAACCGGGACCAGTTCGCCGACGAGGCGCAGGGCTTCGCGCGTGAGTTCGACATGCCCTATCCCAGCGTTCTCGATCCGCGCGGAAAGCAGTTCTTCGCGTTGCCCAAGGGGTTGCTGAGCACTCAGGGGCTTCCCGTCACCCTTGTCATCGATGCGCGTGGGCGGATCGCCGCGACGGCGTCCGGGCCCGTCAGTGAGGGCCGGCTGGAGGGGCTTGTCGCCGCCGCTCGGGCGTCTTGACGCGGGGCGGGGGCGGGCATAACGTCGCGAATGTACTGAGCAAGCGCTTAGAAAGGTCGTTCGTGCCGCACATCGACCCGACCCCCGCCGCCGCCCCCGACCCGGAGGCCGCCGCAGCCGCGGCCGAGGCCGCCATCCGTATCGAAGCCGCGCTGACCGGCCCGGGTGCCCCGTTCGCCGTGGTGCGGGTGGAGGACGGGGTGCACGCCGGGTCGCTCGTGTACGCGGACGGGCCCAGGACGCTCCGGGAGTTCGTGGAGACCACCTGGGCCTTCGGGGACCGGCCGTTCCTGGTCTCGGCGGAGCGTGGTTACTCGTACGCCGAGTTCTTCGCCGCCGCTTCCGCGCTGGCCTGCCGGATGACCGAGGTGTACGGGCTCCGCCCCGGGGACCGGGCCGTCGTCGCGATGCGGAACCACCCCGAGTGGCAGATCGCCTTCTGGGCCGCCCAGCTGGCCGGCCTGGTCGCCGTACCGCTCAACGCCTGGTGGACCGAGGACGAGTTCACGTACGCGCTCGACGACTGCGAACCCCGGGTGCTCCTGGTGGACGGGGAACGGCTGCCCAGGGTCGCCGGGTGGGCGGCCGGGAGCGGGGCGCGCGTGGTCGTCTTCCACGGGGAGGGGGAGGTTCCGGAGGGCTGCGAGCGGTACGAGGATCTGCCCACGCCCGATCCGCTCGCCGCACCCCCCGAGGTCGAGATCCGGCCCGAGGACGACGCGACGATCATCTACACCTCCGGCACCACCGGCCGGCCCAAGGGTGCGGTCGCCACCCATCTCGCCCAGGTGGGGGCGGTGCTCAACCCGCGGTTCCACGCGGCAGCCTCCGCGCTCGGGCGCGGGATCATCCCGGGGCAGGGGCCCGCCCCGGTGTCGCTGCTGACGTTCCCGTTCTTCCACGTCGCCGCGTTCACCGGCTTCTACGCGGCGATGGCGGCGGGCGGCACCCTCGTGCTGATGCGGAAGTGGGACGCCGAGGAGGCGCTGCGGCTGATCCGCGAGCACGGCGTCACCCACTACGCCGGCGTCCCGGCGACCGCGCTCCAGCTGCTCGCCGCTGCCGAGCAGGCGGGCGACGGCCTGGAGAGCCTGCAGATGCTGAACACCGGCGGGGCCGCCGCACCGCCCGATCTGGTCGCCCGGCTGACCGACCGGCATGGCGACCGCGTCGAACCCCGCAACGGCTACGGCCTGACCGAGACCAGCGGCGGCGTCCTGGCGAACTTCGGTGCCGAGTACCGGCTCCACCCGGGCAGCGTCGGCCGCCCCACCCCCACCACCGAGGTGCGGATCGCCGGGCCCGCGGGCGAGGCACTGCCCGAGGGCGAGGTCGGGGAACTGTGGCTGCGCGGCCAGTCCCTGGTCCGGGGCTACTGGCGCGACGAGGCGGCGACCGCGCGCGCGTTCACCGACGGGTGGTTCCGGACCGGTGATCTCGCCGTGGTGCGGGACGGGCGGGTCAGTGTCGTCGACCGGATCAAGGACATGGTGATCCGCGGCGGGGAGAACGTGTACTGCGTCGAGGTCGAGGCCGTACTGCACGACCATCCGGACGTCGAGGACGCGGCGGTGCTGGGGGTGCCGCATCCGGTCCTGGGCGAGGAGGTCGCCGCGGTCGTGTGCCTGCGGGCCGGTGCCACCGTCACCGCCGAGGAGCTGCGGGCGCACGTCGGACGCAGCCTGGCCGCGTTCAAGGTCCCGGCCCATGTGCTCGTACGGGAGGAGCCGCTGCCCCGGAACCCGACCGGGAAGATCCTCAAGCGCGAGCTGCGTGGACCCGTCGAAGCGGAGGTCCGGGGTGAGTGAAGAGGCGAGTGGGGGAGTGGAGGGGAGCGGTGTGCGGTTCGGGCTGAGGGGTGTCAGGGGTGTCAGGGGCGCGTTATGCGGACCCGGTAGTTTCCCTTCTCGTCCTTGTCGACCACGGATATGCGTATTCCGTTGGTCCGGTCGGTGAAGGTCTCACCGGGCTGGAACGGGGCGTCGGACAGTCCCGCGTGCACATTGGGCAGCCGGGTGCAGCCGGTGCTGCCCTTGGTGCTGTCCGTCACGGAGACCGGGCCCTGCCCGGTGTCGATGTCCGAGCTCACCTTGTAGATCAGTACGCCCGGCCGGCAGATGGCCTGGTCGTTGCCGGCCTGGGTCCGTACCTCCACCGCGTACCCGGACTCGCCGCTCAGCGGTACGAACGCCAGCTTGGTGCCGCCCTTGGTGGCCAGCGGGCCGAGCACGTGGTCGCTGGTGCCGGAGCGTGCGGCGCAGCTGATCTGTTTGTTGTCCAGCCAGCCGAGCTTCCACTTGTGCCAGCCCAGCAGGTCGTTGTTGGCCCCCCAGTCCTCGGACATGATGTCCCAGTGCCCGACCGAGCCGCCGCCCTCCATCGTGTAGAGGTCGGGGAGGCCGAAGACATGGCCGTTCTCGTGCGGCAGGACCCGGTAGCCGGTCTGCTTGAACGATCCCGAGCCGTCGTCCTGGCGGCTGTAGATGAAGGACGTGTTGGCGAGGGGAACACCGTCCGCCTTCGGGGCGTCGTCGTTGCCGGAGAAGGTCACGGACAGGACGGTGTCCAGGGCGGAGGGGCCGGCGTTCGGGGTGACCAGGATGTTGAGCAGGTCGTACGCGGCGAAATCCACCTTCGGATCGGCGGCGGTGACGATGTCCTGGACGAGGTGGCGGTAGCCCGGTTCGTACGGTGAGCCGCGCTCTATCCCGTACTCGGAGAACGGCAGTGGCATCCGCAGCCAGGACTTCAGCGGGGCGTCGGGGACGTAGGTGAGGCGGCCGTACGATCCGGTCCGGAACCAGGCGGTGGTCTGCGGGAAGAATTCGGCGTACCGGTCCATCGCCTTGCCGGCACCCGGCGCGTCGGGGAAGTCGATCATCAGGTTGAGGGCGCGGACCTTGCCCGTGGAGCGGGCGTAGCCCTCCGGGGTCGGCATGCCCTCCGACATCTGTACGCCCATGGTCGCCGGTATCCGGCACGGGGCTATGCCTGCGGAACGGGCGGTGGCCACCGGTCCTGCCGAGGCCCGGCTGGCTATCGGGAGAGTGCTGCTGGCGGTGGCCATCGCGGCTATGACCAGGGCTGTTGCGGAGGCGAGCGCGATCGGGCGGCGGTGGCTGCGTATCCGGTGGCGGGGCTTTTGCATATAGGCGCCTCGGGGTCCGCGGCAGTCGGCCGGCCCTGACTGCGCTCTGCGGATCAGCCTCTTGCGGGTGGTGCGGTGCCGCTCGTTGGGTGCGCCGTTCGGCTGGTTTTCCCGCTCACGAATGTGGCTCAGGTCACATCGCGATGGGGAAATAAGTGGGGAGCTGTTCCCCGTTTGGATTGGTGTCCCTCGTGAAGCGGGGAGATGGTCCCCGGTTACGGGAAGCCTCCGCCATGGAGGCTCGCATCCTGGATGACGGGGCCGTCACAGCAGGTGTGGTGGAAGAAGCGGAAGCAGAAGGAGGCCGTCGTCGTGGAGACCGTCAGCCGCATTGCCACCGGTGCGACGCAGTCCCGGGCGCCCCGTCCGCGGGCCGATGCGCTGCGCAACCGGGAGCGGATCGTGACGGCCGCGCGCGAGATGTTCGTCGAGTTCGGGCCCGATGTGCCGCTCGACGAGGTCGCCAGGCGCGCCGGCGTCGGCAATGCCACCCTCTACCGGAACTTCCCCGACCGGGCCGCGCTGGTGCACGAGGTCGTGCTCGCGGTCACCTCCCGGACCACTGACCGCGCGGAAGAGGCGGTGGCCGAGGAGGCCGACGCCTTCGCCGCGCTCAGCCGCTTCGTGCACGCGGCGGCCGACGAACGGATCGGGGCCCTGTGCCCGATGCTGTCCGGCGGCTTCGACAAGGACCATCCCGAACTGCTCGCCGAGCGCCGGCGCCTCGAAGAGGCCGTCGAGGGGCTCGTGGCGCGCGCCATGTCCGCGGGGCGGCTGCGCACCGACATCGCCGTCGGTGACGTACTCGTCGCCCTCTCCCAGCTCACCCGTCCGCTGCCCGGCATCGGCTGCCCGGACATCGACCGGTTCACCCACCGCCATCTACAGCTGTTCCTGGACGGACTGCAGGCCCCGGCCCGGTCCGAACTGCCCGGAACGGCGGCGACCTTGGAGGACCTGCGGCGCCGGCCGTGACATCCGCGCCGGGCTCCTGAGCCAGGGGCCGCGCGGCGCACCCGCCACGCCCGCCACGCCTTGAACATCCCTTTCGCCAACCGCCCGTCCATCGACTTCCGTTCACCGTCCGCCCGTTCACTGTCTGCCCTTTACCGGCGTTTCGTCCCGGTTCACGAATCTCTTCGCGCCTTCGCGTGCCTCCGTGCGCGTGCGCGTCCTTAGGTGGGTACCCCCATGCCAAAAACAGCCGACATCCGACTCCCGGACCCCAGCCGCTGGAAAGCGCTGGCGTTCATCGCCCTCGCGCAGCTGATGGTCGTGCTCGATGCCACGATCGTGAACATCGCGCTGCCGCACGCCCAGACGGCCCTGGACATATCCGATGCCAACAAGCAGTGGGTCATCACGGCGTACGCCCTCGCCTTCGGCGGGCTGCTCCTCTTCGGAGGCCGGATCGCCGACCTCTGGGGCCGTAAGCGGACCTTCGTCGTCGGCCTGATCGGCTTCGCGCTGGCCTCCGCGCTCGGCGGCGCGGCGCAGAACCAGGCGATGCTCTTCGGCTCCCGCGCGCTCCAGGGCGTCTTCGGAGCGCTGCTCGCGCCCGCGGCCCTGTCGCTGCTCGCCGTGATGTTCACCGATGCCAAGGAGCGCGCCAAGGCGTTCGGCATCTACGGCGCGATCGCCGGTGGCGGCGGCGCCGTCGGGCTGATCCTCGGCGGTTTCCTGACCCAGGCGCTGAACTGGCGCTGGACGTTCTTCGTCAACATCCCGTTCGCGATCGTCGCGGCCGCGGGCGCGTACTTCGTGATCCGTGAGCCGGCCGGCAGCCGCAACCGCGCCTCGCTCGACATCCCGGGCGTGGTCCTGTCCGCGCTGGGTCTGGTCTCGCTGGTGTACGGGTTCACCCGCGCCGAGTCCGCGGGCTGGTCGGACGGGCTGACCATCGGCATGTTCGTCGCCTCCGCGGTGCTGCTGCTCTCCTTCGTCCTGACCGAGTCCAAGGTCAAGTCGCCGCTGCTGCCGCTGCGCGTCCTGCTGGACCGCAACCGCGGTGGTGTCTACCTCTCGCTGGGTCTGGCCGTCATCGCGATGTTCGGGCTGTTCCTCTTCCTGACGTACTACCTCCAGGTCGTGAAGGGCTACTCGCCGATCAGGACCGGCTTCGCCTTCCTCCCGATGATCGCGGGCATGATCACCGGCTCGACGCAGATCGGAGCCCGGCTGATGACCCGGGTGCCGGCGCGCAAGCTCATGGGCCCCGGCTTCCTGGTCGCCGCCATCGGCATGCTGCTGCTGACGCAGCTGGAGATCGGCTCCTCCTACGTCGGCCTCATCCTGCCCGCGCAGCTGCTGCTGGGGCTGGGCATGGGCACGGCGTTCATGCCGGCCATGTCGCTGGCCACGCACGGTGTCGAGCCCCGGGACTCCGGTGTCGCGTCCGCGATGGTCAACACCTCGCAGCAGGTCGGCGGCGCGATCGGTACGGCGCTGCTGAACACCATCGCCGCGTCGGCCGCGACGGCGTACGCCTCCTCGCACGCCGCGCTCGGCGCCAGGAACCCGGAGCTGCTGAAGCTCCAGTCGATGGTGCACGGCTTCACCGGCGCCATCTGGTGGGCCGTCGGCATCCTGGTGGTGGCCTCCGCGATCGCGGTGACCTTCATCAACGCCGGCCGTCCTTCGGCGGGCCCGGCGACCGGAGGCTCCGGTTCGGGTGAGGCCGACGGGGTCGAGGACGAGTTCAGGGTCCCGGTCGTCGCCCACTGACGGCCGCGCGTGACGTGTGACATGGCTGTGCCCCGGTCCCGCTTCGGCGGGACCGGGGCACAGCCGCGTCGCGGTGCAGGTGGTGTGCGGGCGTGCGAGCGGGCGGCTCAGCGCAGCCAGGGCAGGTCCGCGTCCGTGCCCTCCGGCTGCAGACCGGCGGCGACGACCTGCATGATCTCGCCCAGCGAGCGCACCTGCTCGGGCGTGAGCCGGTCGAACATCGCCTGGCGTACGGCGTCGACATGGCCCGGTGCGGACCGGCGCAGCATCTCGAAGCCGTCGTCGGTGAGGACCGCGTTCTGCCCGCGCTTGTCGGACGGGCAGTCCTCGCGGCGCACCCACCCGCTCTTCTCCAGCCGCGCGACGGCGTGCGAGAGCCGTGAGCGGGTGATCTTGGCGTCCTTGGCCAGTTCCGTCATCCGCTTCTGGCGGCGGGGGGCCTGGGAGAGCTGGACGAGCAGTCCGTAATAGATGTGCGGCATGCCGGCATCGCGCTGCAACTGGCGGTCGAGGTGGTCCTCCATGAGCGTGGTGGCGTGGAGGTACGCGCGCCACACGCTCTGCTCTTCGTCGGAGAGCCAGCGCGGCTCGCCGGTGGATGCCGTGGTCATGTACTCCACTGTACGACCTTTTCTTGAAAGTTGAACTAGATAGAGCTAAGGTCTCCGGAGGAAGGAAGCTTGAAGATTAAAGAACCCTTCCTTCTCAAAAAGGCGCCTGTAGAAGGCCCACCAGAAGACTTACCCGGATCAGCAGCGGATGGGGAGTGCCATGACAGTCACCGCGGAGCGCATGCCCGCCCTCTACCTCTCCCATGGCGCCCCGCCACTGGCCGACGACCCGGTCTGGCCCGGCGAACTGGCCGCCTGGTCCGCCGGACTGCCCCGCCCCCGCGCGATCCTGATGGTCTCCGCGCACTGGGAGGAGGCCCCGCTGGCCCTCGGTGCCACGGAGACGGTCCCGCTCGTCTACGACTTCTGGGGCTTCCCCGAGCACTACTACCGGGTGCGGTACGCCGCCCCGGGCGCCCCGGAGCTGGCGGAGAACGTACGCAAGCTGCTGCGCGGAGCCGGTACGCCGGTCCAGGACATCCCGGACCGCGGGCTCGACCACGGGGCGTACGTCCCGCTCGTGGAGATGTTCCCGGGCGCCGACATTCCCGTACTCCAGATCTCCATGCCGACGCTGGACCCGCAGCGGCTCATGGACATCGGGCGCAAGCTCGCGCCACTGCGCGACGAGGGCGTCCTGATCGTCGGCAGCGGCTTCTTCACCCACAACCTGGCCGCCCTGCGGCATGCGGGCGGCACCCCCGGCTGGTCGGCGGAGTTCGACGACTGGGGGAACCGGGCGCTCCGGGCGCAGGACATCGACGCGCTGCTCGACTTCGAGAACAAGTCCCCGGCCGGCCGGCTGGCCCACCCGCGCACCGAGCACTTCGCGCCGCTCTTCGTGACGCTCGGCGCCTCGGAGGGCGAGCTGGACCGGGGACGCAGCGTCATCGACGGGTTCTGGATGGGGCTCGCGAAGCGTTCGGTGCAGTTCGGCTGAGTCCGGCGCCGGCCGATTCGTGGGGCGACGGGCGTTACAGGGCCGGTGGGTTCAGTTCGATGGAGCGGAGCGCGGCGGCGAGGGCCGTTTCGTCGCCGATGTCCAGCGCGGTGTCGGTGAACTTGATGGTGTGGTCGTCGCCGTGCGCCGCCGCCCGCGCGAACAGCTCGTCGGCGGAGGCGCTCACCGGTGTGTACGGGGCGGCCTCGGCCGGGCTGTACGCGGCGGTGACCGCGGCGCTCGCCGCCCACGCGGCCCCCAGGCTCGGCACCCAGAGAGCGCGGGGGAGTGCGGGCAGGGTGCGCAGTACGGCGTTGGGCGCGGTCGCGGCGTGCACCAGCATGATCGGCTCGCCGTGCCCGTGCGTGGCGAACCGGTGGGTCGCGGCCCGCACCAGCTCCGCCAGCCGGTCGCGCGCCTCGTCCGGGTCGTCGGTGAACTGCTGCGGCCACACCGGGAACGCGGTGAGCTGCGCCAGCCGGTCCCGGATGCCGCCGTCCTGCTCGGGCACCGGCGGCACGGCGTCCAGCGCTGCCGCTGCGGTGGGTGCGGGGGCGAGCGGGGCCAGTACGGGCAGCGGCTGGTGGCGGGCGGCCCAGTATCCGAGGCCGTGGGCGAGTTCGGCGATCCGGGGCGCGGTCGCCTCGCCGGCGAGCAGGGTGCGTACGGAGTGGCCGACCCGGATCACGGGGTGGGTGGCGCCCGCCGCGATGCCGGGGAGCAGTCGCGGCCACCACTCGGCGAGGACGTCCCGCCAGGGGCGCTCGGCCGTCTCCCGCTCGAAGTGCTCCGTCCAGTCCGCGATCCGGCGCGGGTCGCCGAGGGCCTCGCGCCAGTTCTCCGCCGTCACCCGGGCCGCGGTGTCCGGCATGTCCTCCAGCTTGTGGCTGTAGTGGTCGAGCCAGCGGTGGACGGCCGGTGCCTGGCCGTGCCGGACCAGCGCCTCGACGGCCATGGGGCCGTGATTGCTCAGCCAGCCGTTGCGCTCGGGGCCGGAGGTGTGGAGGCGCTCCAGCGCCTCGTCGAGCGTGCCGGTGGTGTCGTCCGCAGTGCTTTCCGTGTCGTCCGCTGCGCTTCCCGTGCCGTCCGCGGTGTTCCTCGTGTCGTCCATACGGGAGCACGCTAGGCGCGGGGCCCGGGCGGCGTAACGGACCTCGGACCCGGATCGGCACCGGCCGTGGGACTAGGGCTGCGGCCCCAGTCGCTTCTCGTACCAGGCCACGTCCCAGTACGTGCCGAACTTCCGGCCCACTTCGGCGTACGTACCGACATGGCGGAAACCGAAGCGCTCGTGCAGCCGGGCGGAGGCGTCGTTGGGCCGGGTCACACCCGCGTACGCGCGGTGCACGTCCTCACCGGCGAGCGCCTCGAACAGGGCCGTGTAGAGGAGCGTGCCCACGCCGTGACCGATGGCCCACGGGGCGCAGTACACGCTCACCTCGACCGAGGTCGAGTACGCCGCCTTGGGGCGGAAAGCGCTGCTGGTGGCGTATCCCAGGATCGAAAAGGGACCGACAATCCGGACAGCCTTGGCAACCAGAAGTCGGTGCGGGCCGTCTTCAGAGTGGGAACGCAACCACGGCAGTCGCTGTTCAGGAGTGAAGGGGGTCGTGTCGAATGTGACCGTGGTCTCACGCACGTAATGGTTGTAGATGTCCGTGAGTGCCACCAGATCACCCTCGATGCCCGGCCTGACCTGCACTTCTGCCCGGTTCTCCGGCATGCGCACCCCCTCGTGGCGGCACAGGGTACTGCATGATCACGAAAATGAATGCCAGGCGTGGGAATTCTGTCCGGATTCCAGTCGTTGTTTCCATCGGATGCAGGGCACCCGAAAGGGTGTCGCGACCTACTCAGCAAGGGAGCACGCATGGCAACCCGTGCCGTCGCCCGTCGTTCGTCCACCACCGGTGGGACCAGCCGGGCAAGCAGCGTTCGCGCCTCGGGCGGGGAGATCGCCGATCGCGACCTGGTCGGCATGTACCTGGACGAGATCGCGCGTACGCCGCTGCTCGACGCCGCGAAGGAGGTCGAGCTGTCGCAGACCGTCGAGGCGGGCGTCTACGCCCGGCAGATACTCGACGGCTCGGTGGACAGCAAGGCCGGCGGAGCCACGCGCGAGGAGCTGGAGGCGCTGGTCGCCGACGGCGAGCGCGCCAAGGACGTATTCATCCGTTCCAACCTCCGCCTCGTCGTTGCCGTCGCCCGCCGCTATCCGCGAGCCGGGCTGCCCCTGCTCGACCTGATCCAGGAGGGCAACGCGGGCCTGGTGCGCGCGGTCGAGAAGTTCGACTACGCCAAGGGCTTCAAGTTCTCCACGTACGCGACGTGGTGGATCCGTCAGGCCATCACCCGCTCCATAGCCGACCAGTCCCGTACGATCCGGCTCCCCGTCCACCTGGTGGAGGAGCTCGGCCGGATCCGCCGGGTGCAGCGCGAGTTCAACCGTGAGCACGGCCGTGAGCCGGAGCACACGGAGATAGCGGCCGAGCTGGACTCCACGCCGGAGCGCGTGGGCGACGTGCTGGACTGGGCGCGTGACCCGGTCAGCCTCAACATGTCCGTGGACGACGAGGGCGAGACCCAGTTCGGCGATCTGCTGGAGGACACCTCCGCGGTGTCGCCCGAGCAGTCGGTGATGACGCTGCTGCGCAGCGAGGAGCTGGAGGACCTGATCGGCAAGCTCGACAACCGCACGGCCTCCATCATCCGTATGAGGTACGGCATCGAGGACGGCCGCGAGCGGACCCTCACCGAGGTGGGCAAGCAGCATGGCCTCACCCGCGAGCGGATCCGGCAGATCGAGAAGCACGCACTGCTCGAACTGAAGCGAATGGCCCACGACACGGGTTTTGACGCTGCGGCATGAGCCTTCGTCCAGTAACCTCCGAAATAGGTCGCTTCGCGTGACCCTCAGAGCTGAGTCCCGGCGCCCACCCCCCCCTGGCGCCGGGGCTCATTCTTTTGCCCCGGGGTCGGTGGGGCGCCGGGTTCAGGGAGTCGCCGCGCGGGTCAGGCGGGCGCCCAGATCGCTCAGGTACTCCACCATCTGCGGCGGGCCGTGCACGGTGAAGTCGCAGTCCACCAGCGCCAGCCGGAGCGCCACCCACTCCAGCGAGTCCGCGAGCACCGCCCGCAGCCGGCAGGTGTTCTCGCCGGTCCGCTCCAACGGGCCGATCGCGGCCGGCAGCCGCGCGGACACGAAGTCCGCCGGGGCCGCGAAGCTCACGTCGACCGCCAGCTCCGGCTGCCGGCGGGCGATGGAACCGGCGAGGAACTCGGCCGCGTCCCCCGTGGGCAGCGCGCGCGGAGCGAACCGGGCCCCGGTGGCGAACGGCTCGCTCACCCGGTCGACCCGGAACGTACGCCAGTCCTCGCGCCCCAGGTCGTACGCGACGAGGTACCAGCGCCACCCCGTGCTCACCAGCCGGTACGGCTCGGCCTCGCGCTTCGACTCGGCGCCGTCGCCCGCCCGGTACGCGAACCGCAGCCGCTCCTGGCCGGTGACCGCGGACGCCATCACGGTCAGCGTCCGAGGGTCGATGGTCGAACCGTCGCCGCGGGTCAGCGGCATCGTCGCGTTCTGCAGCGTCGAGACCCGGTGGCGCAGCCGGGACGGCAGCACCTGCTCCAGCTTCGCCAGCGCCCGTACGGACGCCTCGTCCACCCCCTCGATCGCGTGCCCGGCCCCCGCCCGCAGGCCCACCGCGATGGCCACCGCCTCCTCGTCGTCGAGAAGCAGCGGCGGCATCGCGGTGCCCGCGACCAGCCGGTAGCCGCCGATGGAGCCGCGCGAGGCCTCTACCGGATAGCCGAGCTCGCGGAGCCGGTCGATGTCCCGGCGGATGGTGCGCGGGCTGACGTCCAGCCGCTCGGCGAGCTCGCTGCCCGGCCACTCGCGGGGGGTCTGGAGGAGCGACAGCAGATTCAGCAGTCGTGCCGGGGTGTCGGTCATGGGCTCAGCCTTCTGCCTGGGTGCCGGTCCACTGCCTGGATGTGTGGGGTGTCGGTCGGCTCATGCGGGGGTGTCGGTCGTCTCATCAGGATGCCCATCCATTGGGTCATGAGCTGACCTAATGGCTGTTTAGTTTCTTCATATGACTTCTTCCGCACCTCTGTCGTCCACGGCATCCGGGCCCACGGTGTCCTCGGACCCGTCGGACCGGCGACGCTGGTTCGCACTCGCCATCGTCATGACCGCGGCCTTCATGGACCTGGTCGACGTCACGATCGTCAACATCGCCATCCCGAGCATCCAGGAGGACACCGGCGCCTCGTTCAGCTCGATCCAGTGGATCACCGCCGGCTACGCCCTGGCGTTCGCGGCCGGGCTGATCACCGGCGGCCGGCTGGGTGACATCTACGGCCGCAAGCGGCTGTTCCTCATCGGCATCGGCGGCTTCACGCTGGCCTCCGCGCTCTGCGGCTTCGCCGTGAACCCGGAGATGCTGGTCGCCTCCCGCATCCTCCAGGGCGGCACCGCCGCGCTGATGGTTCCGCAGGTGCTGTCGATCGTGCACGCCACCTTCCCGGCCCACGAGCGCGGCAAGGTCTTCGGCCTCTTCGGTGCGATCGTCGGCCTCGGCGCCGTCTCCGGCCCGCTGCTGGGCGCGCTGCTCACCGAGTGGAACATCGCCGGTCTCGAATGGCGGCCGATCTTCCTGATCAACCTGCCCGTCGGCATCGCCGGACTGCTGCTCGGCCGGAAGTTCATCACCGAGTCCAAGGCCCCGAAGGCGCTCCGGCTCGACCTGATCGGCGTCGTCCTGGTGACACTGGGCATGCTGATGCTGATCTACCCGCTGACCCGTGGGCGCGAGCTGGGCTGGCCGGTGTGGGGCTATGTGTCGATGGGCGGCAGCCTGCTGGTGTTCCTGGCCCTGGTCGTGTTCGAGCGGTCGAAGGCGCGCAAGGACGGCTCGCCGCTGGTCGAGCTGTCGCTGTTCCGGGTCAAGAGCTTCGCGGCGGGCATCGCGGTGCAGCTGACCTTCGGCATCGGGCTCGGCATCTTCTTCCTGGTCTGGACGCTCTACATGCAGATGGGCCTCGGCTGGAGCGCGCTCCGGGCCGGCACGACCGGTGTGCCGTTCTCGATCGCCGTCTCGTTCGCCGCCGGGATCTCCGTGCAGAAGCTGGTGCCCCGGTTCGGCCGCAAGGTTCTTCAGGCGGGTGCGGCGCTGATGGTCGCCGGACTGCTGATCTACATCTGGGAGTCCGACCGGTACGGCATGGGCATCACGTCCTGGCAGATGATCCTGCCGCTGGTGGTCATGGGTACGGGCATGGGCCTGATCGTGGCGCCGCTGACGGACATGGTGCTCTCCGAGGTGCCGAAGGAGCACTCCGGTTCGGCCTCCGGGCTGATCAACACCGTGCAGCAGATGGGCAACGCGCTCGGCCTCGGGCTGGTCGCGGTCGTCTTCTTCGGCTCGATCGACGACCGGCTGGCGCCGCCGCAGGTGGGCCCGGCGTTCGCGGAGGCGTTCCAGCACTCGCTGTGGTGGGTGGCCGGGGTGCTCGCGGTGATCTTCCTGGTGATGTTCGCGCTGCCCGCGCGGCCGCAGCGGCAGGCGGAGGACGGCGAGGAGTCCGACGACGCGGGTGCCGATGCGGGGGCCGCTGCCGGTGTGGGTGTGGGCGCGGCCGGGGCGAGCGGCTCCGATGTCGCGAAGGAGCCTGCGCTGACCTCCTGACCTGCCTCTACCGGGTCTGCCGGGAACGCGGGTGCCCGCACCCTTCGGGGTGCGGGCACCCGCGCGTCCGAATCGCTGTCCGCGTCGGCCTTCCGGGGGCCGGGGGCGGGGGCATGGGGTCCGGGGTCAGCAGATGCGTGTGCGGCTCTCCATGGCCCCGCGGGCGGTGTCCTCGTCGCCGTAGACCTCGCACATGTGGCGGCCGTCCGGCGTGGCCGTGTGCTCGACCTCCCACAGGCTCGTCTCGCTGCCGTCGAGAAGCAGGAAGGCGTGCTCGTACAGGGTGAATCCGGCGTCCCGCCCGTCCACCTGGCACTGCCGGCCGAAGACCTGGGTGATGTGGTGGGCGAAGGCGGCACGCAGCAGCCGGGCGGTCTCCTCGCCGGGGCCGTCGCTGTTCTCCGCGCGACGCAGTACACGGCGGGCGTGGTCGGCGGAGTTGTCCGGGGCGTACATCCGGGGCAGCGGGGCCGGGGGAGCCGCCATCAGGACCGTGAGTATCTCCAGGTCGGCCTGCGGCCCGTCGTCCCCGAACACCGGAACCTCACCGAAACTGCCGGTCAGCCTGGCGGCGGCGACATGGGCATCGGCCTCGTCGTCGTACAGCTCGTGGTGCCTGGGATCGGGCTCCGTGCGGGAGTGCGGGCCGACCGCGCTCCGCGGGCCTCCGTGCACCAGCTCCCAGAGGGAGAGCGCGGTGCCGTCGGACAGCAGATACGTGTGCCGGTAGGTCTCGCGGTGGAGTACGGAACTGTGGTGCGAGGAGTGCAGGGAACTGCTGTGGGCGAGCGCGGTACCGAGTCTCTCGACCGTGCTGTCGGGCAGGTCGAAAGAGTTGAGTGCCCGTCGCAGGAGTCGCTCGAGGTGCTGCTCGGTTGTCTCGTACGGATCGCTCAAGGTGCTGTCTCCAGGCCGTTGCCGCGTGTTACTTGCTGCGTGCATAACGTAGTCCCTGGGTCCGACATCGTGACCGGGGTTCAGGAAAACGTATGGCACACGCAGATGGTTCCTGGCGGTTCGTCCGAACTTCCTTACCCCGCAGGCGAGTCGGGCGCCGGGGCGCTGCCCGCCGAGGTCCGCGGGGCGGGCGGCGGTATGTCGTAGAGATCGCCGTACGAGGGGTAGCGGCCGCCGCCGGGGCGGCCGTCGACGCTCCGAGCTGCGCGGACGGCCTTCACGATGGCGCGCGCGAGCACGTCCGCGCCGGCCGCCAGCAGCTCGTTGAGGGCGATCGGATTCCGCGGATCCAGCGTCCGCTCGCCCGTGGCCAGCGCGAAAACGGTGTCCCCGTCGGTGAGCAGATGTACGGGACGGACGGCGCGCGCCAGCCCGTCGTGCGCCGTACCCGCGAGCTTCTGCGCCTGGGCCCGGGTGAGGTCGGCGTCCGTCGCGACGACGGCGAGCGTGGTGTTGAGCGGGGGCCGTGCGTCGGCCTCCCGCACTTCGGCGAGCCGCTGCTCCGCCGCACGGACGGCCTCGGGCGCCGGGTGCACCGGCGGTTCGGCGGCGCCGTACTCCCCGTACGGCACCCCGGTACGCGGATCGACCACCGAGCCCGCCGCGTTCACCACGACGAGCGCCCCCACTGTGATCCCGGAAGGCAGCAGCAGGCTCGCGGTGCCCACGCCGCCCTTGAGCTGCCCGGCGACCGCGCCCGTACCGGCCCCCACGTTTCCCTCGGAGACTGGTGCCCCCGAAGTGGTGGACGCCGCGTCCTCCACCGCCGCACGGCCCGTCGAGGCGTCGGGGCGGGCCCGCCAGTCGCCGCCCCGTCCCAGGTCGAAGACGCACGCGGCGGGGACCACCGGCACCACCTGCCCCGGATCGGGGCCGACCCGCACCCCGCGCCCCTGCTCCTCCAGCCAGGCCATCACCCCGGACGCCGCGTCCAGGCCGTAGGCGCTGCCGCCCGTCAGGACGACGGCGTCGATGCGCTGCACCAGATTGCGCGGATCGAGCGCGTCCGTCTCGCGGGTGCCCGGACCGCCACCGCGTACGTCGACGGCCGCGACCGCACCGCCCTCGGGGGCGAGGACGACGGTGGTGCCGCTCAACGCGCCCTCGCCCGGCACCTGCGCATGGCCGACTCGCAGCCCCGCGACATCGGTCAGCGCGTCGAGCGGCCCGGCGGAAGGGGCTGCCGGCTTCCGGGCTGTCCGGGGCTTCCGGGGTTCTTCCGTCACTGATTGCTCCTCACCGAGTGCTCCTCACCACGCGCTCCGCACTTGAGTGGGCCACCGGGTGGGCCACGGGCCGAGCCGTCGCCGCCCGTCGCCCCGGCCGTCCGTGGCTCCGGTCGCCCGTCGCGCTCACCCGGCCGGGGCGGGGCGCCGGGACAGCGCCACCTCCACGGCCACGGCGGCCGCGGCGACCAGACCGGCCGCGAACACCGCCCACCCGCCGGCGAACGTGCAGGCCAGGATGGCCAGCGCGGCCACGGGGAGGGCCAGTTGCTCTGCGAGGTCGCGCTTGAAGTGGCGGGCGTGCAGCGTCCACACAGTCAGCAGGAAGAGTGCGGAGGGAATGGTCACCGCGGCGGCGGCCGCCGTGTCCGAGACATGCGCCTTGCCCACGGCGTGCTCCACCGCCACCTCGATGCCCGCGCCGATGGCGGCCGCGGAACCGAAGATCAGGTAGTGCCCGTATCCCCAGATGAACGCTTCCCTGCTGCCGCGCAGGTAGTCATGGATCGGCACGGCGAAATAGATCCACCAGGCGGAGAAGACGATCAGCAGCCCGCCCGCGGCGATCGGCAGCAGCTCACCGAGCGCGTCGTGCTCGTCCACCGCCTCCTGGACCGCGACCGTGGCCGCCGCGATCGTCTCGCCCAGCACGATGATCGTGAACAGTCCGTACCGCTCGCTGATGTGGTGCGGATGCCAGCTCGTCGAGCGGTCGCGCTCGGCGATCGCGGGAACGGACATCTCCGCGAGGGCGAGCACGACGAAGGCGGCGGTACGGACCGGGCCCGAGTCGGCGGGCAGGAACAGCATGGCGATCCAGCCCAGTTGCACCACCGTGATCCCGACGGCGTACCGCAGCGCCACCCGCCGCTCGGCGCCCTCGGTGCAGTGCGCGGCGCGCAGCCACTGGCTGGTCAGCGCGAGCCGCATCACCACGTAACCGATGACGACGACCGTCCAGTCGCCCGCGTCGAAGGCGCGCGGCACCCCGGCGGCCAGGATGAGCACACCGGTGATCTGGACGAGCGTGACGACGCGGTACAGCGGGTCGTCGGTGTCGTAGGCCGAGGCGAACCAGCTGAAGTTGACCCAGGCCCACCAGATCGCGAAGAAGACGGCGGCGTAGCTGCCGACTCCGGTGAGGGTGTGGCCTTCGGCGACGGCGTGCACCAGCCGTGCGCCCGCCTGCGCCACGGCGACGACGAAACACAGGTCGAAGAAGAGTTCCAGCGGGGTCGAGGCGCGATGTTTCTCGGTGCGGCTGCGAGCCATCATTACGGGCATGGGAGCCAGCACACCAGACGGGGTACGGCCCCGCTGAACGGGGCACGCCCCGGATGGACGATCGGCTCACCCCGCCGAGCCGTAAATCAGGACCAACCGTCAGATACCGCCCTACGGTGACGGGGTGACCGAGCCGCCAGAACCTTCCGACGCAGCCGCGCAGCCCACCCCCGGTGCGCGTACCGGCCCCGCCGAGGCGCCCGGCCCCACCGGCCCGGCCAGTCCCACCGGCCCGGCAGGCTCCGCCGGTCCCGCAGGCTCTGCTGGTCCCACAGGTCCCACAGGTCCCACAGGTCCCGCAGGCTCCGCCGGTCCCGCAGGCTCTGCTGGTCCCACAGGTTTCGCAGGCTCCGCCGGGGCCCGCTCCGTCACCGGCCGGGCGACCGCGGCCGGTGTCATCGTCTCCGTCCTCCTGATCCTCGCGATCGTGCTCGGCAGCCGGCTGCTGGAGAACTTCGACTCCGCCCTTCTCCCGTACGCGGTCGCCGCCGTCTTCCTCGCGTTCGGCGTCGCCTACCGCTACATGGTCTGGGTCTCCGCCCCCGGAGCCCGGCGGCTGTTCAACCAGGGGTGGCGGAGCTTCTTCTCGGTGGCCAACTTCCGCAAGGCCCCCACCGCACTGCCCCGGATGATCGCCACGTACCTGGGCTTCCAGAAATTCCTCGGAGCCCGCTCGCACGCCCGCTGGGCCGCCCACCAGCTGATCTTCTGGGGCTGCGTCCTCGCCGCGCTGATCACCTTCCCACTGACCTGGGGCTGGTTCACCTTCACCTCCGGCACCGGCTCGGGGCCCGGCTACGAGATGCGTATCTGGGGCTTCAAGATCATCGGATTCGACTCCCTGGACGTCCTGGGCTGGCTGATGTTCCACGGCCTGGACATCGCCGCCGTGCTCGTCATCCCCGGCGCCTCGTACTTCCTGTGGCGCCGGATGAAGGACCGCGGCGCCATCACCGGCCAGCGTTTCGCCTACGACCTGGTCCCACTGATCGCACTCATCGTCATCTCCGTGACCGGCCTGCTTCTCACCTTCTCGTCGGTCTTCCTGCACGGCGGCGGATACGAGTTCCTGGCGGTCCTCCACATGGTGTCGGTGGTGTTCACCCTCATCTACATCCCGTTCGGGAAGTTCTTCCACATCGTCCAGCGCCCGGCTGCGGTCGGCATGCAGCTGTTCAAATACACCGCCCGGCAGGACCGGGAGGTCTTCGCCTGCCGCCGCTGCGAGGAGCCCATCGACACCGGGCCCTACGTCGACAACCTCCGCGCCACCATGCGCGACCTCAGCCTTGGCTTCGACGAGTGGGCCGAATACTGCCCGCGCTGCAAGCGGGTGCTGCGGGGCAGTGCCTATCTCTCCCAGGTGAAGAAGGGCTTCAAGTGACCGCGGATCCGCGAGCGGCCGACCCCCGTACGGCCGTCCCGCTCGACCCCTCGCTCGCCCCGCCCGGCACCCGGGCCTTCCGGGACGCGGGCGGGATCCCCGCCGACCGATGGCGCGCCGACCAGGACGGCGAGACGCTCGTCCCCACCCACTGCTGTTTCTGCGGGGTGCAGTGCGGGATGTATCTGCGCGTCGACCGTGGCGGCAAGGTCTTCGGCGTCGAACCCCGCAACCACGACATCAACCGGATGCGGCTGTGCCCCAAGGGGATCAACGCGTACCAGCAGGTCAACCACCCCGACCGGCTCACCGCCCCGCTGATGCGCCGCTCCCGCGACGAGGAGTTCCGCGAGGTCTCCTGGGACGATGCGCTGGACTTCACCGTCGCCGAGATCAGGCGCATCCAGCAGAGCCACGGGAACGACGCCTTCGGGCTGCTCGGCGGCGCCAGTCTTTTCTCCGAGAAGACCTATCTGGTCGGCAAATTCGCCCGGGTCGCGCTCAAGTCCCGGCACGTCGACTACAACGGCCGGCTCTGCATGGTCAGCGCCGCGGGCGCCAACAAACTCGCCTTCGGCATCGACCGGGCCGGCAACCCCTTCTCCGACATCCTGCTCACCGACTGCCTGCTGATCGCCGGCTCCAACGTCGGCGAATGCTTCCCCGTGATGACCCAGTACGTGTGGGGAGCCCGGGACCGCGGTGCGAGCCTGATCGTCGTCGACCCGAGGGAGACCGCGATCGCCCGCACGGCCGACATCCACGTCGCCCTCAAGCCCGGCACCGATTCGGCCTTCTTCAACTCCGTGCTGCACGTGGTCGTCGAGGAGGGGCTGACCGACGAGGCCTATCTCGCAGCCCACGCCACCGGCTGGGAGGAGGTGAAGGCCAAGGTGGCCGAGTATCCGCCGTACCGGGCCGCCGAGATCTGCGGCATCCCCGTCGAGCAGATCACCCAGGTCGCCCGGGCCTTCGCCCGCGCCCCCAAGGCCATGGCCTGGCACGCCCGAGGCATCGAGCACCACTCGCAGGGCGTCGAGAACTGCCTCAGCGTGATCAACCTCTGCACCGCCACCGGCCACATCGGCAGGCCCGGAGCCGGCTACGGCACCATCACCGGCCAGGGCAACGGGCAGGGCGGCCGTGAGCACGGGCAGAAATCCGACCTCCTGCCCGGCGGCCGCTCGATCATGAACGAGGAGCACCGCAGGCAGATCTGCGAGATCTGGGGCATCGAGGAGTCCGAACTCCCGCCCGCCGGCACCTCGATGATGGAAATGGTCTGGCAGATGCAGCGCCGCGAGATCCGCGGCCTGATCGGCATCTGCAACAACCCCTTCGTCTCCCTCCCCAACTACAGGGTGGTCAAGGAGGGGTACGACGCCACGGAATTCCACGCTCAATTCGACTTCTTCCTCTCCGAGACCGCTGCCAACGCACATGTCGTCTTTCCCGTCACCACCTGGGCCGAGGACGAAGGGGTGATGGCCAATGCCGAGGCCCGGGTGGTCAAGCACAACAAGGCCCAGGACCCGCCGCCCGGCGTACGGACCGACACCTGGGTGATGTGCGAACTCGCCAGGCGCCTCGGCGCGGGCGACAAATTCGCCTTCCCCGACTCCCGCGCCGTCTTCGACGAACTGCGGATCGCCTCCGCCGGCACCGTCAACGACTACTACGGCATCACTTACGAACGGCTGGAGGAGACCGGCGGAATCGCCTGGCCCTGCCCCACCACCGACCACCCCGGCACCCCTCGGCTCTTCGAGGACGGCAGGACCTACCACCCGGACGGCAAGATCCATCTGCAGGTCGTCGAATGGCACCCGCCGATGGACCCGTACGACGACGAGCACCCCATGTCACTCACCACCGGGCGCACCGTCGCCCACTTCCTCTCCGGCAACCAGACCCGCCGTCTGGGCGCCCTCGTGGAACAGACCCCGCGCCCCTGGGCCGAGCTCCATCCCTCCCACGGCTTCCACAACGGCGAACCGGTCCGCGTCGTCACCCGGCGCGGCAGCGAGGTGTTCCCCGCACTGGTCACCGAGGCGATCCGCCCCGACACCGTCTTCATCCCGTACCACTGGCCCGTCCCCACCGCGGCCAACGCCCTCACCATCGACGCCCTCGACCCCCGCTCCAAGATCCCCGAGTACAAGGTGTGTGCCTGCCGCATCGAGCACGCCGACAAGATCGACGACGTCCCCGCACCGCCTGTCGCGCCCGGCCAGGTCAGTTACCCGGAGCCCCAGATCGCCCGGACCGACCCGCTGCCGCCCACGGCCCCCCAGGGGCGTGGCACCTCGGAGAGGAGCTGACCGTCCCATGATGGGCAGAACGATCTTCATCGACCCGGGGCGCTGCATCGGCTGCCAGGCCTGCGTCTCCGCCTGCCGGGAATGCGACTCGCACCGCGGCAAGTCGATGATCCACCTCGACTACACCGACGAGGGCCGGTCCGTGGCCTCCCTCCCCACTGTCTGCATGCACTGCGAGGACCCGGTCGCCCCGTGCGCCGAGGTCTGTCCCGCCGACGCGATCCTGGTGACCGCCGACGGTGTGGTGCAGCAGGCCGACACCACCCGCTGCATCGGCTGCGCCAACTGCGTCAATGCCTGCCCCTTCGGCGTCCCGAAGATCGATCTCCAGGCGAAGCTGCAGATGAAATGCAACCTCTGCTACGACCGCACCGCCTACGGACTCGCCCCCATGTGCGCGACCGTCTGCCCGACCGGGGCGCTGTTCTACGGGACCGTCGAGGAGCTCCAGGCGGAGCGCCCCGGCGTCCAGGTCGCCGACATCTTCAGCTTCGGCCGGAGCGAGGTGCGCACCGGCGTGGCCATGGTCGTCCCCGCCGACCGGATGCAGTGGCCGGTCCCCGGAGGCCTTCCCGTCGTCGAGATCAACGGGAAGGACGTCCGCCGATGAGCGTCACCGAACAGCCGCCCTCCGGCGATCCGCGCGAAGCCCTGCACGACCGGATCGCTGCCGACTCCCTCACCACCCGGCGTGACTACCTCCGGATCGTGACGACCGTCTCCGGCGGGCTCGCCGTCGGCGGTCTCGGTGTGGCGGCGGGAATCCTGCCGCGCCACGGCGACCCCGACGACGACAGGACACCCTCGCCGAAGAGGATCGCCGCCCAGCTCCTGCCCGGTGAGTCCATCGCCTTCCACTACCCGGACGAGGAGGACAAGGCGGTCGCCGTCCGGCTGGACGACGGCACCCTCGTCGGCTACTCCGCGATCTGTACCCATCTCGCCTGTGCCGTGCTCTGGCGCAAGGACCGGGGTTCCGAGGGCGAGCTGTACTGCCCCTGCCACGAAGGCGTCTTCGACGCCCGTACCGGAGAGGTCACCGCCGGGCCGCCGCCGCGTGCGCTGCCCAAGGTGGTGGTCATCGAACAGGCCGACGGCAGCATCTGGGCCATCGGTACGACGCGCTCGGGCGAGAGCGTCGAGCAGGGGCTGTGCCGCCGGTTCCGCGCCGACCGCCCGGACCTCGCCTCCCGCATCGGCTGCCCCGCCGTCGAGGGCGGCGGTGCGGAGGGACCCGTGGACGCTGAGCCGGGGACTGCCATGACCGAGGCCATGACCGAGGCCAGGACCGAGGCCGAGACTACTGGCAGGCGGACATGAGCGACGCCCCGCAGTACCGGAACCCGGAGCCCCCGGAGTACCACCCGGGAAGTGCTCGTCCCGAACTCAACCGGCCGGTCCACGAGCGCTATCCGCAGATCCGCGCCACAAGCGGCTACGGCGACCCCCGGGTCCGCCACACCGGCCCCGGGCCGGGGGCCGGTACCGACCAGGAGCCCGAGCGGTCCTCGAAACTGACGGCCCGGCTGGCCCTCGCCATGACGGTGGTCATCGGCCAGCTCTGGGGACTGACCGCCATCATCGACGCATGGATGGAGGGCAACACCGGTACGGCCTGGTGGGGTGCAGGCTTCCTGTGCCTGTCGTTCCTCGTCGTCCTCGGGCTGTGGCTGATCGACCCGAAGGACCGTTGACCGCCGCCGTACCCTTGACGTATGAGCACCGCCCCCGCCTCCGGCCCGCGCGATTCGAAGCCCTCCCGGCCGGACCGGCCGAAACCGAAACCGGCTCTGATCTTCGACGATCCGCTGGACCAGCAGTCCGCGGACGATACGGACCGGGGGTGGGGCGAGCGGGCCCCGGCCGGTGGCAGCGCCGCCGATCTGGCGCGCTTCCTCGACGAGAAGCCGCCCCACCACATCTGATTCCCCGCCCCGTGGTGGTCCGGTGGCGCTGCCGCCGGTTCTTCCGCCGCGCTTCGCGCTACTCGTCGTGGCCACGGCCGGGGGTCTCGCCGGTCTCGCCCGCCGGGCCGCCGCGTTGCGAGACGAGTGCGTCGCGGATCTCCTTCAGTACCTCCAGCTCGCTCACCTCCAGCGTCTCCTGCACCCCTTCCTTCGCGGCCTGCATCGCCGCCCGCCTGGCCAGGTACTTGGCCATGGGCAGGACCATCAGGAAGTACACGACGGCTGCCGTGATCAGGAAGCTGAGGGTGGCGCTGAGCACCGAGCCCCACAGGATCCGGATGCCCTCGGTGGTCTCGCCCGTCTTCGGGTCCGTGACGCAGGGGCCCTTGAGGCAGGAGCTGTAGCTCTCCAGGTCCTTGGTGCCGAACGCGCCGACCAGCGGGTTGATGACTCCCTTGACGATCGAGTTCACGATCTGGGTGAACGCGGCACCGATGACGACTGCGACCGCCAGATCGATCACGTTGCCGCGCATCAGGAAGGCTTTGAACCCTTCCAGCAGACTGACCTTCTTCTCGCTCACAGGTGAGCCTTCCTTCGCGTGTGCTGTAGGCGGAGCAAACTCCTCCGCAACTTACGGCAGTACGCGTTGAAAACACCCGATTCTGGGGATTGGTCAGGTGACTTGATCGATCGTCAGTGCGAATCAACATAGGGTCACCGCCAGTTGGGACGAGATGCCCGCGCCGGCCAGCGCGGTGGCCGTTTCCCGGGGGACGGCCAGCACGATCAGCGCACCGTCCTGCGTGGAGCCGTCGGAACCCTCGAAGCCCGCGGCGCCGTCCGCCGCGGTGTGCGGCACCTCCGCCACCCGCGCGCCCTTCGCCAGCACCCGGGCCCCGGCGCCGGTCCCTCCTCGGGCCTCCCCGGCAGTGATCACGTCGACATGGTCACCCGGCCGCAATAAGCGCACCGTCCCCGCATCCGCGATCCGGACCGGCGCGGACACCAACCGGCCCGGTCGCCGCGCCCGCTCCGGCGCCGCCCCTGCCGTATCACCGGCTCCCGCCCCGTACGCGGCATCGCCGCCCGCGCCCGTACCGCCACCGCCCAGCCCCGTGGCGGCGAGTGCTGCGGCCGTCAGGGCCAGCCCGGCCGCGAGAGCACGACGCTGCCGCCACAATGCCCGCTGCAGCCGGTGCCCACCGCCTCCGCGCACCCGCAGCGGTTCGAACGCGGGCACCCCGCAGGGCGGCGGCGCCGGCGACGGGGACGGCAACGGCGGGAATGACGTGGGAGGCGCGGACGATGCGGACGATGCGGACGATGCGGACGATGTAAGCATGGTCGATACCACCTGCTGTGAGGAGTGCGTGGGGAGTTCCGGACGAACACCCCTCACGATCCACCGTCCGCGAGATTCCCGCCGAAGCCTGTGGACAGCCCCGGAGTTGTGGAAAAGTCCGTCACCCGCCCCGCGGCGCCCCGCCCCGCCCTGCGGCGCCCCGCCCCACGGCATCCGCCCCGCTAAGGCAGCTCGATCCCCGGCTTCAGCCCGTCCAGCGCGTGTGAGCACGGGCAGTCCCGGTCCGCCTCCGCCGGCAGCGCGGCCACCACGTCGAAGAGGACCGAGCGCAGCCGGCTCACGTTGGCCGCGAACACCTCCAGCACCTCCCCGTGCGAGACGCCGTCGCCGGCCTCCGCGCCCGCGTCCAGGTCCGTCACCAGGGTCATCGTCGTGTAGCACAGGCCCAGCTCACGGGCGAGGACGGCCTCCGGGTGACCGGTCATCCCGACCACCGACCAGCCCATCGCCGCATGCCAGCGCGACTCCGCCCGGGTCGAGAAGCGCGGCCCCTCGACGACCACCAGCGTCCCGCCGTCCACCGGATCCCAGTTCTCCGCGCGGGCCGCGGTCAGCGCCGCCCTGCGCCCCTCGGGGCAGTACGGATCGGCGAAGCCCAGGTGCAGGACGTTCGGCTCCGCCCCGTCGGCCCGGGTCTCCCCGTCGTAGTACGTCTGCGTCCGGGCCTTGGTGCGGTCCACCAACTGGTCGGGGACGAGCAGGGTGCCCGGTCCGTACTCCGGACGCAGGCCGCCCACCGCGCACGGGCCGAGCACCTGACGTACGCCGACGGAGCGCAGCGCCCACATGTTGGCCCGGTAGTTGATGCGGTGCGGCGGCAGGTGGTGGCCGCGTCCGTGGCGGGGGAGGAAGGCGACCCGGCGGCCGCCCACCTCGCCGAGGAAGAGGGAGTCGCTCGGCGCTCCGTACGGGGTGTCCACGCGCACCTCCGTGACGTCCTCCAGGAAGGAGTACAAGCCCGAGCCGCCGATGACACCGATCTCTGCGTTCACCATGCGATCACAGTAGCGGCGCGCGAAAACGCCGGGATCCCCGCCCTGACACCGGCATCCCCGCTCCGGCACCCGCATCCCCGCATCCCCGGAGACGCCGGGAGCCCCGCCGAACGGATCGGCGGGGCTCCCGGTGGAAGTGCGGAAGTGCGGTTCGGCTCAGGCGGCCGATGTGCCGCTCGTCGAAGAAGCGGACGACGAGGACGACGTCGAGGAAGAAGAGGAGGCGGAGGACTTCGAGTCGGATCCCGTCGACGCCGACGACGTCGAAGACGACGAGGAATCGGACGAAGCGGAACCGGAAGCCTTCGCCGAGGACGAAGCCGACGTGCTGCTCGACGAGGAGCCGCGGCTGTCGTTCCGGTAGAAACCGGAACCCTTGAAGACGATGCCGACCGCCGAGAACACCTTCTTCAGGCGTCCATCGCAGCTCGGGCACACGGTGAGGGCGTCATCGGTGAACTTCTGCACCGCCTCGAGGCCCTCGCCACATTCGGTGCACTGGTACTGATAGGTCGGCACTTGCTCCTCCTGGCACTCTGACTCAATGAGTGCTAACGACGCTCCATACTGACGTATTCCGCAGCATCAGTCCACCGTGACCGGCTTCCGGTGACCGATCCCACGTGCCACGGTCCGTCCAGGGGCGGCCGGCACGAGCCTGGAACGCAGCGAAACCAGGGTGATCAGCGCCAGTACGGTCCCCACGAGCGGCACCAGGAATCCGGTGGCGGCGCCGTGGGCGTCCGCGAGCTGTCCGGCCACCGTCACGGCCGCCGCCTGGCCGAGCGCGACCGAGCCGGTCAGCCAGGTGAACGCCTCGGTCCGGGCGGACGCCGGCACCAGCGCCTCGACCAGCGTGTAGCCGCTGATCAGGGCCGGGGCGATGGAGAGCCCGACCAGAAGTCCGAGCCCGGCCAGCAGCGGCACCGAATGCACCGCCCACAGTCCCGACGCGGTCACGGTGAGGGCCACGTACCCGACGATCAGCCGCCGTCGCGGCCCGCTCTTCCAGGCGATGGCACCGCAGGCGATCCCGGCCAGCATGTTGCCGGCCGCGAAGACGCCGTACAGCAGGCCGTTGGCTCCCGGGCGGCCGATCTCCTCGGCGAAGGCGGTCAGCGAGACCTGCATGCCGCCGAAGACCGCGCCGATCCCGAGGAAGGTCACCGCGAGCACTCGCACGCCCGGCACGGACAGGGCCGAGGCGTGCCGTCGGGAGGTGCCGGAATCGGCGTTGCGCACCGCGGGCTGGGTACGGTGCTGCGCGGCGAAGAGCAGCCCGCCGATCAGGGTCAGCGCGGCCTCCGTGATCAGACCGGCCGCCGGGTGCACGCCGGTGCACAGCGCCGTGGCGAGCACCGGGCCGATGACGAAGGTGAACTCGTCCGTCACCGATTCGAAGGCGGCCGCGGTGGACATCAGCGGCGAGGCCTCACGGCCCGGCGCCGCGCCGAGCACCGCAGCCCAGCGGGCCCGCACCATCGGCCCGACCTGCGGAACGGACGCACCCGTCGGCACGGCGGCGACGAACATCGCCCACAGGGGCGCGTCCGCCAGCGCCAGCGCCGTCAGCACCGAGACGGACGCCGCGTGCGCCAGGACGCCGGGCAGCAGCACGGCACGCTGGCCGAAGCGGTCGGCGAGCTTGCCGGTCTGCGGCGCGAACAGGGCCATGGAGACACCGGTCACGGCGGCGACGGCGCCCGCGCTGCCGTACGAGCCGGTGGTGTGCTGGACCAGGAGCACGATGCCGATGGTCAGCATCGCGAAGGGCTGCCGTGCGGCGAAGCCCGGAAGAAGAAATGTCCACGCACCCGGGGTGCGCAGCAACTGCCCGTAACCGGGGCGGTCGGTGACCGTGGACGCCACGGTCCATGCCTTTCTGCCGCCTGGTGGCCGAGCTCCCGCCGGACGGCCGGCACGGATGGGTGCGGGCTCGTTCGTGCGGGTGCTGCCGAGAGCTGTCCTCTTCGCGCGGAACTGCGGTAGATGCCGGGCGCTCAGCAGAGGCGGAGGACGCCACGACCGCCATACGGTCGCGCCAGCTCTGCATCAGGCAGAGTTGGTCGTTCGGGTTGGTCGATCGGGTCGAACGGCCCCACGACGGGGGTCGATCGGTCCCTTCATGATACAGGCAGGGGCCCTTGCGCACCTGTGAATGTGCGCAAGGACTCCATCGACGCCTCGGATCGCAAGCGGGTGCTTCGGATCTCGAATGGTTCGGATCTTGAATGGTTCGGATCTCGAACAGTCACGGGAAGCACCCGCGGCCAGTCACGGGAAGCACCCGCGGCGCGTGCTCTCAGTGGTGGCTCTTCGGACCGCCCCCGCCCGTCTTCCCCAGCCGTTTCACGGCCTTCAGCGCCTGTGACATGTCGTGCACCGCGTCGTGTGCCGCATGCGCCCCCGCATGGCCCACGTCCCCGGAACCACCACTGCCTCCGCTGCCGGTCCTGCCGCCGGCCCCCAGCCAGCCCGCGAGCTTGCCGCCCTGGCCGACCGCGTGCAGCCGTTCCTCCGCCGCGTCGCGCACCGGATCGGTGGTGACCACCAGCAGTTCGTCGCCGCGCCGCAGCACGGTGGACGGTGCCGGTACGAAGCTCTTGCCGTCCCGTACGACGAGGGTGACGGCGGCCCCGGCGGGCAGCCGCAGCTCCCCCACCTCCACGCCGTGCATCTTCGACCGGCCCGGGATAGCGACCGACAGCAGATGACCGCGCAGCCGCTCCAGCGGCGCCGACTCGATGCCCAGGTCGGCGGTCTCGGCCGGATCGTCGGCGATCTTCAGGGCCTTCGCCAGCCAGGGCAGGGTCGGTCCCTGAATGAGGGTGTAGACGATGACCAGCACGAAGACGATGTTGAAGACCCGGGTGGAGCCCTCGACCCCGGCGACCATCGGGATGGTCGCCAGGATGATGGGCACCGCGCCGCGCAGCCCCGCCCAGGACATGAGCGCCTTCTCCTGCCAGGGCAGCCGGAACGGCGCCAGCGAGATGAAGACCTCCAGCGGACGCGCCACCACGGTCAGCACCAGCCCCACGATGACCGCGGGCCAGAAGTCGTCGAGCAGGTCGTGCGGTGTGACCAGGAGACCGAGCAGTACGAACATGCCGATCTGCGCGATCCAGCCGAGCCCGTCGGCGAAGCCGCGGGTGGCGGGCCAGTGCGGCAGCTTGGCGTTGCCGAGGACCATCGCGGCCAGGTACACGGCGAGGAAGCCACTGCCGTGGACCAGGGCGCCCGCCGCGTACGCGGACACCGCGATGGCCATCACGGCGATCGGGTAGAGACCGGACGCGGGCAGCGCCACATGACGCAGCCCGTACGAGCCGAGCCAGCCGACGGCGATGCCCATGGCGGCGCCGATCGCGAGCTCCAGGGCTATCTCGCCGACCAGTACGTACCAGCTGTCCACCGGCCCCTTGGTGGAGAAGGCGACCACCAGGATCACCACGGGGGCGTCGTTGAAGCCGGACTCGGCCTCCAGCACACCGGTGACCCGGGCCGGCAGCGGCACCTTGCGCAGCACGGAGAAGACCGCGGCGGCGTCCGTCGACGAGACGACCGCGCCGATGATCAGCGACTGCCGCCAGTCCAGGCCGACCAGGTAGTGCGCCCCGGCCGCCGTGACACCCACGCTGATCGCGACGCCGACCAGCGAGAGCATCACCGCGGCCGGCAGTGCCGGTTTGATCTCTTTCCACTTCGTGCCGAGGCCGCCCTCGGCGAGGATCACGACCAGCGCGGCATAGCCGATGACCTGGGTCAGCTCCGCGTTGTCGAACTTGACGTCGAAGAAGCCGTCCTGCCCCATGGCGATCCCGATGCCCAGGTACAGGAGCAGGCTGGGGAGCCCGCTGCGCGAGGAGACACGCACCGCCGCCACCGCGACGAGCAGTACGAGTGAGCAGACGAGCAGGAGTTCGTTGAGCGTGTGGACAGACAGTGGCCGTTCCTTCCCTGCGTACGCCTGCCGAGTCGAACGTGTCGATCTGATCGGACGGTTCGATCTGATCGGGCGGCCCGATCGGTTCGACCGGATCGCCCCTCGGCATCGGCCGTTGGCGGCCGGTACTTCGTTACCTTACCTAATCTTTAACGTTTTCTTGATGCCTTCGAGCATTCGTACGATCGCTACGCAATTCGAATCATCCCGATACCGCGTCAGAGTCGTCCCGGCGCTGCGCCTATGGTTGCTCCTGCACTCCCAGGACCACCTGCCCCTCGAAGGACAGCGATGCCCGCCAACACCACCGCCTCTTCCGGTTCCACCGGCGCCACCGGTTCCGCCGGTGCGAAGACCGGCAGGAAGAAGGGGCGACGTGCCCGCCTGATCGTGATCGTTCTGGTGCTGGCGCTCGTCGCGGGTATCGGTTACGGGGCGTTCTGGTCCGTATCCACCGTGCGGGCCTCGTACCCGCAGACGACGGGGTCGACGAAGCTCGACGGCCTCGACGGGAACGTGGACGTCAAGCGCGACAGTTACGGAATCCCGCAGCTGTACGCCGACACGGACGCCGACCTCTTCCGCGCCCAGGGCTTCGTCCAGGCGCAGGACCGCTTCTGGGAGATGGACGTCCGCCGCCACATGACGGCCGGCCGACTCTCCGAGATGTTCGGCTCCGGTCAGGTCGAGACGGACTCCTTCCTGCGCACACTGGGCTGGCGAAAGGTCGCGCAGGAGGAGTACGACAACGTCCTGTCCGAGGAGACCAAGAAGAACCTCCAGGCGTACGCGGACGGCGTGAACGCCTACCTCAAGGGGCGCGACGGCAAGGACATCTCCGTCGAGTACGCGGCCCTCGGCTTCACCAACGACTACAAGCCGACCGAGTGGACCCCGGTCGACTCGGTCGCCTGGCTCAAGGCCATGGCCTGGGACCTGCGCGGCAACATGCAGGACGAGATCGACCGCTCGCTGATGGCCAGCAGGCTCGACGCGAAGCAGATCGAGGACCTCTACCCGCCGTACCCGTACGAGAAGCACCGCCCGATCGTCGACCAGGGTGCGGTCTCCCCGGTCACCGGGAAGTTCGACCCGGACGCGACCCCGTCCGACAACATCGGCTCGGACACCGCGCAGGGCGCCACCGAGGGCCTGAACACCCAGCTCTCCTCGCTCTCCGACACCCTCGACCAGATCCCGGCGCTGCTCGGCCCGAACGGCAACGGCATCGGGTCCAACTCCTGGGTGGTCTCCGGCGACTACACGACGACCGGTAAGCCGCTGCTCGCCAACGACCCGCACCTGGCCCCGCAGCTGCCCTCGCTCTGGTACCAGATGGGCCTGCACTGCCGCGAGATCAGCGCGAAGTGCCAGTACGACACCGCGGGCTACACCTTCTCCGGCATGCCCGGCGTGATAATCGGTCACAACCAGGACATCGCCTGGGGCTTCACCAACCTCGGCGCCGACGTCACCGACCTCTTCCTGGAGAAGGTCTCCGGCGACGGCTATCTGTACGACGGCAAGGTCAAGCCCTTCACCGTCCGCGACGAGGTCATCAAGGTGGCGGGCGGCAAGGACCGGACGATCACCGTCCGCGAGACCAACAACGGCCCGCTGGTCTCCGACCGCAGCAGCGAGATGGAGAAGGTCGGCCAGAAGGCCCCCGTCACCAACGCGGCCCCGGACCGGGCCGACGGCTACGCGGTCGCCCTGAAGTGGACCGCGCTGGAGCCGGGCAAGTCCATGGACGCCGTCTTCGAGCTGAACCGTGCCAAGGACTTCAAGACCTTCCGGGCGGCGGCCGAGCACTTCGAGGTCCCCTCGCAGAACCTGATCTACGCCGACACCGACGGACACATCGGCTACCAGGCGCCCGGGAAGATCCCGGTCCGCCTCAAGGGCGACGGCACGATGCCCAGCCCCGGCTGGTCCTCGAAGTACGGCTGGGAGAAGGACCCGATCCCCTTCGACGAGCTGCCCTACGAGTACGACCCGAAGCGCGGCTACATCGTCACCGCCAACCAGGCCGTCATCGACGAGAAGAAGTACTCGCACCTGCTGACCAAGGACTGGGGCTACGGCAGCCGCAGCCAGCGGATCGACGACCTCATCCAGTCGAAGATCAAGGGCGGCGGGAAGATCTCGACCGAAGACATGCAGAAGATGCAGATGGACAACACCAGCGAGATCGCCGCGCTGCTGGTGCCCGAGCTGATGAAGATCAATGTCTCGGACAAGAGCGTCCGCGAGGCGCAGAAGCTCCTGGAGGGCTGGGACTACACCCAGGAGCCCGACTCGGCCGCGGCCGCGTACTTCAACGCGGTCTGGCGCAACATCCTCAAGCTGGCCTTCGGCAACAAGCTGCCCAAGGAGCTGCGGGTCGAGGGCGAGTGCCTCAACGTGCCCAGGGCCGCCGGTTCGGGTCCGGTCGACGAGCAGCACAGGCTGGTGCGCGAGTGCGGCCAGCGCGCCGCGGACTCCGCCCAGCCCGACGGCGGTGACCGCTGGTACCAGGTGGTCGCCGATCTGATGGACGACCAGAACAGCGACTGGTGGAAGGCGCCGAAGAGCGGCCGGGACGAGGCGACGGAGAACCGCGACCAGCTCTTCGCCCGTGCCATGGAGGACGCCCGCTGGGAGCTGACCGCCAAGCTCGGCAAGGACATCACCACCTGGAGCTGGGGCCGGCTGCACCAGCTGACCCTGAAGAACCAGACCCTCGGCACCGAGGGACCGGGCCTGCTCCAGCGGGCGCTCAACCGCGGCCCGTGGAACCTGGGCGGCGGCGAGGCCGCGGTGAACGCCACCGGCTGGAACGCGGCGGGCGGCTACGAGGTCGTCTGGGTTCCGTCGATGCGGATGGTGGTCAACGTGGGGGACTGGGACAAGTCCCGCTGGATCAACCTCACCGGCGCCTCCGGGCACGCGTTCAGCGCGCACTACACCGACCAGACCGACAAGTGGGTCAACGGTGAACTGCTCGACTGGTCCTTCGGCACCAACGCCGTCGGCAAGTCGACCACCGACACCCTGACCCTCAAGCCCTAGCGGCTCGTCCGGCGGCTCGCCGCCGGTGTCACCACCACATCGACGGGGTGGTCGTGCGGTTCCTCCGGGACCTGCGCGACCACCTCGTCGTCGTACAGCAGGACGATCAGCGCCGGATGCGCGCCCGCCGCCGCGAGCCGCGCCAGCACCCGGTCGTAGCTGCCGCCGCCGCGGCCGAGCCGCATGCCCCGGGCGTCCACCGCGAGCCCCGGCAGCAGGACCGCGTCGGCCTCCAGCACGGCCTCGGGACCCAGCGGATCCCCGTCCGGCTCCAGAAGTCCGCGGCCGGCCCGGACGAGGTGCCCGGCCCCTTCGTACGGCGCCCAGTCCAGATCGTTGTCCGCGAGGAGCACCGGCAGCAGCACCCGCACCCCCCGGGCACGCAGTGCGTCGAGCAGTGCGCGGGTGCCGGGCTCGGTGCCTACCGAGACGTACGCGGCGACGGTACGGGCCCCGGACAGCTCCGGAAGAGACAATGCGTTCCGGGAGAGAACCACCGCGGCGTTCTCCACGTCTTCCCTGGTCAGAAGGCGTCGCGCGGCCAGTAGTTCACGTCTGAGCAGTGCTTTTCGGGACATCTCTGTGCTCAACGGGCACCCCAGATCTCTCACATGTGCGTATAGGCGTACAAAGTTAACCGGAGCCTCATCTTCCTCACATACGCACCAGTTAGGGTTCTGCGCATGACTCAGTCGCACCCCAGGATCAGCAAGGCTGTCATTCCGGCCGCGGGACTCGGTACCCGCTTCCTGCCGGCCACCAAAGCCACTCCCAAGGAGATGCTGCCTGTGGTCGACAAGCCCGCGATCCAGTACGTCGTCGAGGAAGCGGTGACCGCCGGTCTCTCCGACGTACTGATGATCACCGGCCGCAACAAGCGACCGCTGGAGGACCACTTCGACCGCAATTACGAGCTGGAGTCCGCGCTCACCCGCAAGGGAGACGCCGAGCGGCTCAAGAAGGTCCAGGAGTCGAGCGACCTGGCCACCATGCACTACGTCCGCCAGGGCGACCCGCGCGGCCTCGGTCACGCCGTGCTGTGTGCCGCACCGCACGTGGGGGACCAGCCGTTCGCGGTGCTCCTCGGCGACGACCTGATCGACCCGCGCGACCCGCTGCTGGCCCGCATGGTCGAGATCCAGGAGCGCGAGGGCGGCAGCGTCATCGCGCTGATGGAGGTCGCGCCGGAGCAGATCCACCAGTACGGCTGCGCCGCCGTCGAGCCCACCGCCGAGGGCGACGTGGTGCGCATCACCGGCCTCGTGGAGAAGCCCGACGCGGCCGAGGCGCCCAGCAACCTCGCCATCATCGGCCGTTACGTCCTGGACCCCGCCGTCTTCGGGATACTGCGCAGGACCGAGCCCGGCCGCGGCGGCGAGATCCAGCTCACCGACGCCCTCCAGCTCCTCGCCGAGGACGAGAAGGCGGGCGGCCCGGTGCACGGCGTCGTCTTCAAGGGCCGCCGCTATGACACCGGTGACCGTAGCGATTACCTCCGTGCCATTGTCAGACTCGCGTGCGAACGTGAAGACCTGGGCCCGGACTTCAAGACCTGGCTCCGCAGTTACGTCACTGAGGAGATGTAGCACCTTGAGCAGCACGATCTGGTCGGTGGACGAGCACCTGGACGACATTCTCGGCGCGGTGCGACCGCTCGAACCCATCGAGCTGCAACTGCACGACGCCCAGGGCTGCGTCCTGGTCGAGGACGTCATGGTGGAGATCGCCCTGCCGCCCTTCGACAACAGCTCGATGGACGGGTACGCGGTCCGGGTCGCCGATGTCGAGGGCGCAGACGAGGAGTTCCCCGTGGTGCTCACCGTCGTCGGTGACATCGCGGCGGGCAGCGACGGACTGGCCGGCGACCGGAGCCTCGGCCCCGGCGAGGCCGCCCGGATCATGACCGGTGCCCCGCTGCCGGCCGGTGCCGAGGCCGTGGTCCCGGTCGAGTGGACCGACGGCGGTACGGGCGGCGGCCCCGCCGACACCATGCGCTCCCTGCGGGAGGCTCCGGAAGGGGCGGGCGGCGAGGTCCGGGTGCACCGGCCGGTCGAGGCACGCGCCCATGTCCGGGCCCGCGGCAGCGACGTGAAGCCGGGTGATCTGGCGCTGAGCGCCGGATCGGTGATCGGCCCGCCGCAGATCGGCCTGCTCGCCGCGATCGGCCGCTCGACGGTGAAGGTGCGGCCCCGGCCGCGCGTCGTCGTCATCTCCACCGGCAGCGAGCTGGTCCAGCCCGGCGAGGAGCTGACCGGCGGCCGGATCTACGACTCGAACAGCTTCGCTCTCACGGCCGCGGCCAAGGACGCCGGAGCGATCGCCTACCGGGTCGGCGCCGTCACCGACGACGCCGACACGCTCCGCGCCACCATCGAGGACCAGCTGATCCGGGCCGACATCGTGGTCACCACCGGCGGCGTCAGCGTCGGCGCGTACGACGTCGTCAAGGAGGCCCTGTCCTCGGTGGGCGACGAGGACGAGCCGGGCAGCGGCATCGACTTCCGCAAGCTCGCCATGCAGCCGGGCAAGCCGCAGGGCTTCGGTTCGATCGGCCCCGACCACACCCCGCTGCTGGCGCTGCCGGGCAACCCCGTCTCGTCGTACATCTCCTTCGAGCTGTTCGTACGGCCCGCGATCCGGGCCCTGATGGGCCTCAAAGAAGTGAACCGCCCCACCGTCCGGGCCACGCTCGAAGCCGACAAGGCACTCTCCTCGCCGTCCGGCAGGCGCCAGTTCCTGCGCGGTACGTACGACGCGGAGGCCGGCACGGTCACCCCCGTCGGCGGTTCCGGATCGCATCTGATCGCCGCCCTCGCCCACTCGGACGCGCTCATCGTGCTGCCCGAGGACGTCACCTCCGCCGAGCCCGGCACGGACACCGAGGTGATCCTGCTCCGCTGATCCCGGGGCGGTGGCGGTACGGTGTCTGGCGCTGTGCCTTCCCGGGGACACCCCCGGGCCCCCGGCCCGCACCCCGGTGCGGGCGCAGGGCCTGTCCGGCGGACAGGCCCTGGCGGGCAACCGGCGCCCTACCGCGAGGCGGAGTTAGTTGAGTACGCAGAACAGGCTGACGCACATCGACGAGGCGGGCGCGGCCCGCATGGTCGACGTCTCGGAGAAGGACGTCACCGCGCGGGTGGCCCGCGCGAGCGGCCGGGTCCTCGTCTCGCCGCGCGTCGTCGAGCTGCTGCGCGGCGAGGGTGTCCCCAAGGGCGACGCCCTCGCGACCGCCCGGATCGCCGGGATCATGGGCGCCAAGCGCACCCCCGACCTGATCCCGCTCTGCCACCCGCTGGCGGTCTCCGGCGTCACGGTCGACCTGGGCGTCGCCGACGACGCGGTGGAGATCACGGCCACCGTGAAGACCACGGACCGCACCGGCGTCGAGATGGAGGCCCTGACCGCCGTCTCCGTCGCCGCGCTCACCGTGATCGACATGATCAAGGCGGTCGACAAGTCGGCGGTCATCACGGACGTACGGGTCGAGTCGAAGTCCGGCGGCAAGTCCGGCGACTACCGGCGCACCGAGGACCTCCGGCGCACCGAGGGACTCCCGCGTACCGAGGCGGACGGAGCGGGCGCGTGACGGCGCCCGGGACGGGGCAGCCGGGCGATGCCCGGCCGTCCGGGGCCCCGCTCGGCGGCGCGTTGACCGCCCCCTACGCCGCCCTCGTCGTCACCGCCTCCAACCGCGCCTCGGCCGGCGTCTACGCCGACAAGGGCGGCCCCCTGATCTCCGAGGCGCTCACGCAGCTCGGCTTCGCCGTCGACGGACCGCAGGTCGTGCCCGACGGCGACCCGGTCGAACAGGCCCTGCGGGCAGGAGTGGCCGCCGGGTACGACGTCATCGTCACGACCGGCGGCACGGGCATCTCGCCCACCGACCGCACCCCCGAGGCCACCCGCCGCGTCCTGGACCACGAGATCCCCGGCATCCCCGAGGCGATCCGTGCCGAGGGCCGCGAGAAGGTCCCCACCGCCGCGCTCTCCAGGGGCCTGGCGGGCGTCGCGGGCGGCACCCTCATCGTGAACCTGCCGGGCTCCACCGGCGGGGTGCGCGACGGACTCGCCGTCCTCACACGTCTTTTGGTGCACGCCGTCGACCAGTTGCGCGGCGGCGATCACCCCCGACCGGGGAGCCCGAGCTGAACGTCTCGACCTGGCCGGCGGTCCTCAGCGACGGCGCGATCGTGCTCCGCCCGATCAAACTGCGCGACCAGCGCATGTGGCGCGAGGTCAACCGGCGCAACCGCGACTGGCTGCGCCCCTGGGAGGCGACGGTGCCGCCGCCCGCCCCGGGCGGACCGGTGGCCCAGCGCCCCACGTACCGTCAGATGATCCGCCACCTGCGCGCCGAGGCCAACGCGGGCCGGATGCTGCCGTTCGCCATCGAGTACGAGGGGCGGCTGGTCGGTCAGCTGACGGTCGCCGGGATCACCTGGGGCTCGATGTGCTCGGGCCATGTCGGCTACTGGGTCGACCAGGAGGTGGCCGGCCGGGGCGTGATGCCGACCGCGGTCGCCCTCGCCGTCGACCACTGCTTCCGCTCGGTCGGACTGCACCGGATCGAGGTGTGCATTCGGCCGGAGAACGGGCCCAGCAGAAGAGTCGTGGAGAAACTGGGATTCCGCGAGGAGGGCTTGCGCCCGCGCTATCTCCACATCGACGGTGCCTGGCGCGATCACCTCATCTACGCGCTCACCGCGGAGGAAGTGCCCGACGGGATGTTGCGGCGCTGGCACCGGACGCGACCTGGAACGCCACGGGAAATAAAATAAGTGTTCGATATTGATCGGTGGTTGGTCGATGACGAACGCACAAACACCCACGGTTGATCCGAACAATCGCAAAAAAAGTCCGTGATATCAGCCGGATCGTGCGACACACCGGGCCAATTGGCGGATGCCCCCGCGCAAACCCCTCTACGGTGTGAGACGTGAGCAGCAGCGGCCTCATCTACGCAGTCATCGTCGGGGCCTGGGCCGCCTACTTGGTGCCGATGTGGCTCCGCAGGCAGGATGAGCTCAACGAAGCCCGTCCGACGGAACGCTTCAGCACCGCCATCCGGCTGCTGTCCGGACGGGCGGCGATGGAGCGCCGGTACGCCAAGGAATTGCGGGAGCGCACCGCCGAGGAGGCGGAGCCCGACGCCGACCCGGACGTCGCCACGGACCGAATGGTCTCCGTGGACGTCCGGGCCTTCGCCGCGCCCGACGCACAGACCGAAGCCCGGGTGCACGACCCGGCGCGCGCCGCCGAGGAGCGCCCCGAACCGGCACCGGCCCCTGCCCGGCGAGCCCGTCCGCGCCCCGGCGCGACGGACGCCGAGCGCGTCCGGCGCGCCCAGCGCCTCCAGGTCCTCGCGCGCCGCCGGCGCACCACCGTGATCCTCTTCCTGGCCTTCACCCTCGGCGCGGTCGTCGCGGCGGTCGGCGGCCTGCACTTCCTCTGGGCACCCGCGGTTCCGGCCGTGCTGCTGAGCACGTACATCGTGCATCTGCGGGCCCAGGAGCGGCGCCGGTTCGCCTTCACCATGGACCGTCGCCGGGCCGAGGTGGCGGCGCAGCACCTGCGCGAGAACCGTCCCCGCAGGCACCAGCCGGACGCGGCGGCCCCCGCCGAGCCCGACGAGGAGCCCGAAGCGCGCCGCCCCGAGCCGGAGCCCGCGCCCGTGGTCTCCCCGCAGGAGGCCGGCCGCCGCGCCCTGGTCGAGCAGACGGACCACGCGGAATGGGTCGACCAGCAGCGCGAACGCGGCCGGACCCAGGGCGACAGCTGGGAGCCGGTCCCGGTCCCGCTGCCGACCTACGTCACGGCCCCGGTCGCCCCGCGCGCCACCGGTGGCGTCGAGGTCGGCAACCCGGAGACCTGGAGCGCGGCCCGCTCCAGCGCCGCCGAGCCCACCCAGACGGGCACCTCGCACCCCGCGGCGCCCCCGGTCGACCCGGCGCCGCGCCAGCGCACCAGTCATTCCCGCCGGACCCGCGACCGGGGCCGGACCCCGCTCTTCGACCAGTACGAGGACGGGGACCGTCCCCGGGCCGCCAACGAGTGAGCCCGCTCCGGACCCCCTGCACCGCCGCCACGGCTGACCAGCACGGACCGGATTTCCGAGCACCCCGTCCGGGGTGCTAGAGTTTCACTCGTTGCAAGGGCCTGTGGCGCAGTCTGGTAGCGCACCTCGTTCGCATCGAGGGGGTCTGGGGTTCAAATCCCCACAGGTCCACCGCACACACGAGATCCCGTCCGATCGAAAGTTCGGGCGGGATCTTCGTCGTTCCGCAGGTCGGTCCCGCATCGTGGCGCAGTGGCCCACGGACCGTCAGTTGCGGTGGGCGGCCCGCAGCCAGGCGATGTCGATCACCGCGATCGCGCCCCAGATCCAGCAGACGGTGGCAACGCCGCCCGGTGCGAGTGCCGTTGCGAGGGTGCCGAGGGCGAGCGTGCCCAGGACGACCCGGGCGGTGCGTCCTGCGGTCAGGGCCGTGCGAAGCGGGCCCCGTTCCGTCAGGCGGTCGGACAGGTAGGCGTCGAAGGCCTCCGCCACCTGGTCGTCGATCTCGTCCCGAGTGCGGGCGTCCAGTGATTCCGGCATGGGTATCCCCCCGAATCCCGGCGCCGGGTGGCGCCTCCCTGGCCAACGTAACCATTGCAGAGAGGTTCTGCAAACAGTCTCTGCAATGATTGCAGAGAACCTCTGCACTATGCTGGCGGGCATGGTCGAGCGTCCCGAGACGAGAGTGCTCACCGGCCAGGACCTCAAGGCCTTCTACAAGGCGCTGTCCAACCCGGTGCGCCGCGACATCCTGAGCTATCTCGGCGAACACGGCGAGGCGAACTCCACCGGCGTCGCCAAGGCTCTCGGCGAGTCCACCGGCACCACCAGCTATCACCTGCGCAAGCTCGCCGACCTCAAGCTGATCGCGGAGATCGAGGAGCGTTCGACCGGGCGGGAGCGCTGGTGGAAGTCGCTCATGACGAACATCTTCACGCCGCCCGGCCTGGAGATGACCGAGGACGAGCGCGAGGCCGCAGTGAAGCTCGGCACGCTCAGGATGACCCATGACCTGAACCTGGTCGTGAAGGCGTACGCCGGTTACGACGCCTCGGCGGGGTGGAACCAGATCTACCGCGCCGGGCTGCGGATGACACGGGAGCAGGTCACCGCGTTCGCCGAGGAGTACCAGGCGCTGCTGCACAAGTACACGAGCGCGCCCGGCGAGCACCTGCCGGACTCGCGCCAGATGGCCGTGCGCCTGGTCATGCTGCCCGACGACGGCGGCAGGCCCGCGCCGCCGCCGGACGAGGAGCGGTGACGGCGGGGCCGGCCACGCCCGGGATCAGTGGGCGTTGTCCAGGCGCGCCCGCTGGTCGTCCGTCAGGTCCAGGTCGACCGCCGCGAGGTTCTCCTTCAGCTGGGTCACCGACGAAGCTCCGGCCAGCGGGATCACCGGCAGCCGGCCGCCGATCTGCCAGGCCAGGACGACCTGGTTGATGCCGGCCCCGGTCTCGGCGGCGATCTCGCGCAGGACCGCGAGCCGTGCGGGGGTGCCGGGGTGGTCGTAGTCCTGGGGGAGGGGCTTGTCGGTGCGGGTGTACGCGCCGGCGAGCAGCGGTGAGTAGGCGACCAGGGTCAGTGCGGGCTCGGCGCGCAGGTAGCTGAGCATCTCGGGGCCGGCGTGGCCGAGGCTGCCGTCCTCGAAGAGCGGGCTGGGGACGTCGAACCGGGGGCGCAGATGGCTGTGCTGGTACTGCAGCACCTCGTAGCCGGGCAGTCCGGCGGCGGCCGCGAGCGCGCGGGCCCGCTCCACCCGCCAGACGGCGTGGTTGCTGGCGCCCAGCAGTCCGACCGCGCCCTCCGCCACCAGCTCCCCGAACGCCTCGACGGTCTCGCCGAGGGGGACGGTCCGGTCCTCGATGTGTGCGTAGAGCAGGTCCAGCTTGTCCACGCCGAGCCGTTCCCGGCTGCGCTCGGCGGCCTCGCGGACCGCCTTCGCGGACAGGCCCTCCGGGTTGTCGACGAACCCGGTGCCGGGTGCGAGGGGTTCGGCGCCCAGCTTGGTGGCGATGACTATCTCGTCGCCGACACCGCGGCTGCGCCGCCACTTCCCGAGCAGCCGCTCGCTCTGGCCGCCGAGGCCGCCCTCGACCCAGTACGCGTAGTTGTCGGAGGTGTCGATGAAGGTGCCGCCGGCCTCGACGAAGTGGTCCAGGATCGCGAACGACGTCTTCTCGTCGGTGACCGACCCGAAGAGCATCGCGCCGAGCGCGAGGACGCTCACCTCGCGGCGGGTGGCGGGATCGGTTCCGATGGTGCGGTACTTCATGGCGGTCCCCTCCGGTTCCGGCCGCCGTCGTTCGGTGGCCGTGAGAAGGAGTGTGGATGTTGAAGTGCACTTCAAGGCAAGAGGGTTCCGGTCGTGGTCGCGTGGTGGGCGTCGCCTACTCTGAACGCGTTCACCCCTGTTGAATTCTTCCGAATTCTCCGCACCGAGAGGAGCGCCCAGTGACGGTCGACAGGCCCGAGCTCCGGATCGACACCAGCAAGCCCCACCCCGCGCGCGTCTACGACTGGCTCCTGGGCGGCAAGGACAACTATCCGGTCGATCAGCAGGTGGCGGAGCAGTTGCCCGCAGAGGCGCGGGGCAACGCGGCGCGGAACCGGGCCTTCATGCACCGGGCCTCCGCCTGGCTGGCGCGCAACGGGGTCGATCAGTTCCTCGACATCGGCACCGGCATCCCCACCGAGCCCAATCTGCACCAGGTGGTCCAGGGCATCACGCCGTCCGCCCGGATCGTCTACGCGGACAACGACCCGATCGTCCTGCGGCACGCGGAGGCGCTGCTGATCAGCAGGCCGGAGGGGGCCACCGACTACATCCACGCGGATGTGCGGAAGCCGGAGGCGATCGTCGAACACGCCCGCGGGCTGCTGGACTTCGACCGGCCGGTCGCCCTGTCCCTGATCGCGCTGCTGCACTTCCTGCCGGACGACGAGGACCCGTACGCCATCACCCGCACGCTGGTCGACGCGTTGCCGTCGGGCAGCTTCCTGGTGCTCTCGCACGGCACGGCCGACCAGCACCCGGAGCTGAAGGACGAGACCGAGGCCACGTACAAGAAGGGGGCGATCCCGCTGCGGATGCGTACCCGGAGCGAGGTGGAGCCCTTCTTCGAGGGGCTGGAGCTTGTCGAACCCGGACTGGTCTTCGCCACTGAGTGGTACCGCGAGGAGCCCGCGCCCGTGCAGGAGCGCAGCGGCTTCTACGTGGGTGTCGGCCGGGTGCGCTGACCCGGGACGACGAGTTCCGGGCCGATCAGTTCCGGGCGGTGCGGCGGTCCTTCTTTCCGGAGCATGAGCGGGAAGGTGGAGCGATGACCGAACTGAACGATGTCCTGAACGAGTACGTCGGCGACGGGGCGGCGCCCGGCGCCGTGGGGCTGGTGGCCCGGGGGGACCGGGTCGAGGTGGCGGCCGTCGGATCGGCCGATGCGCAGGGCACGGTCCCGATGGGCCGGGACTCGATCTTCCGCATCGCGTCGATGACCAAGCCGATCGTCGCCGCCGCGGCCATGATGCTGGTCGAGGAGGGCCGGATCGCGCTGAACGAGCCGGTCCGGCAGTGGCTGCCGGAGCTGGCGGCACCGGTGGTGGTCCGTACGCCGTCCTCCCCGGTCGACGACGTGGTTCCGGCCGACCGGGTCATCACGGTGGAGGATCTGCTCACCTTCCGGGCCGGGTACGGCTTCCCGTCGGACTTCTCGCTGCCCGCGGTCGGGCTGCTGTTCAGCGAGCTGAAGCAGGGGTCGCTGGAGCCGCAGCTCGTCCCGGAACCGGACGCCTGGATGGCCGCGCTGTCCCGTGTCCCACTGCTCCACCAGCCGGGAGAGGAGTGGCTGTACAACACCTGCTCCGACATCCTCGGGGTGCTGATCGCCCGGGTCTCGGACCGGTCGCTGCCCGAGTTCCTGGCGGAGCGGCTGTTCGAGCCGCTGGGCATGGCCGACACCGGATTCGTCGTGCCCGCGGCCAAGGCCGGCCGGTTCACCAGTTTCTACCGGGCCGATCCGGAGGGCGGTGGGCTCCTGTTGGCCGACGGTCCGGGCGGGCAGTGGAGCAGCGCGCCCGCGTTCCCGTCCGGCGCCGGCGGGCTGGTCTCGACCGCCGACGACTGGTATGCCTTCGCCCGGATGCTGCTCGCCGGGGGAGAAGCGGGCAGCGGTGACGGGCGCCGGCTGTTGTCGCAGGACTCGGTGCGGCTGATGACCACCGACCATCTGACGCGGGCGCAACGCGAGCGCAGCGCGCTGTTCCTGGAAGGCCAGGGCTGGGGCTACGGCGGGTCGGTGGACGTCGAGGCCATCGATCCCTGGAACGTTCCGGGGCGCTACGGCTGGGTGGGCGGCACGGGAACGGCCGGACATCTCACGCCCGCCACCGGCACCGTCTCCGTCCTGCTGACCCAGCTGGCGATGACCGGACCGACCCCGCCCCCGATGATGCGGGAGTTCTGGCGGTACGCCGCCGGCGCCTGACGGCCGGGCGGTGCGGCCGCTACCGCAGCGGCTTCGCGAAGCAGAGGCTGCTCTCGTACGTCCGGTAGTGGCCGAACTTCTCGCACGGGGTGTAGCCGCTGGACGTGTACAGCGCGATCGCCTCGGGCTGCTGGTCCCCGGTCTCCAGCACCATGCGGACCCGGCCCGCCGCCCGCGCGTCGTCCTCCAGGGCAGCCAGGATGCGGCGGGCCAGTCCGTTGCCCCGGCCCTCGGGTATCACGAACATCCGCTTGAGCTCGGCGTCGCCGTCCGAGTAGCCCTCGTCGTTGCGGTCCTGGGTGCGCCAGCCGCCGGTGGCGACGGGGCGGTCCCGCGTGTCGTAGGCGAGGAGGTACAGACCGTTCGGCGGCTCGAACATCGCGGGGTCGAGCGGTGTGACATCGCCCTCGTCCCCGTACCGCTCGGCATATTCGAGCTGTACCTGGTCGTTGAGTTTGACGGCATCGGGGTGGTCGAAGGACCGAGGGTGGATAATCATGCGGATTATGGTACATGTATGCGTAAGCTGAATGTCGGTATCGTGCCGGGATGCTGACTGTCACCACCGTCAATGTGAACGGGCTCCGCGCCGCCGCCAAGAAGGGCTTCGTCGAGTGGCTGGCCCTTACCGAAGCCGATGTGATCTGCCTCCAGGAGGTACGGGCCGAGCCGCAGCAGCTGCCCGAAGAGGTGCGTGAGCCGGCGGGCTGGCACACCGTGCACGCGCCGGCCGCCGCCAAGGGGCGGGCCGGGGTCTCCCTCTACACGCGGCGTGCGCCGGAGCGCGTGCAGATCGGGTTCGGCGGATTCGGGGACGCCGGGAGCGAGGAGTTCGACGCGAGCGGGCGGTACGTGGAGGTCGACCTGCCGGGCGTCACGGTCGCGAGCCTGTATCTGCCGTCCGGTGAGGTCGGGACCGAGAAGCAGGACGAGAAGGAGCGGTTCATGGCCGCGTTCCTCCCGTATCTGAAGGGCCTGAAGGAGCGGGCCACCGCCGACGGCCGCGAGGTGGTGGTCTGCGGCGACTGGAACATCGCACACCAGGAGGCGGACCTCAAGAACTGGAAGGGCAACAAGAAGAACTCCGGCTTCCTCCCCGAGGAGCGGGAGTGGCTGACCCGGGTCTTCGACGAGGCGGAGTACGTAGACGTCGTACGGGCGCTGCACCCCGACGAGGAGGGGCCGTACTCGTGGTGGTCCTACCGGGGGCGGGCCTTCGACAACGACACCGGCTGGCGGATCGACTACCAGGTGGCGACGCCGGGACTGGCCGGGCGCGCGGTGAAGGGCTGGGTCGAGCGGGCCGCGACGCACGGTGAGCGGTGGAGCGACCACGCGCCGGTGACGGTGGTCTTCGAACAGTAGAGCGTGCGAACGGGGAGAGTACCGGGCGGTACGGGCCGGGCAGTATCCCGGCGTGCGATCGAGATCGAGAGAGTCCGCCCGGCAGCAGTCCTCGCGTGACCGCCCGTCAGGGGGTGGGATCCCGCGGCGGTTCGTCGGTGCTTTCGCGGCGCAGCCGCCGGTCCAGTGCCATGGACAGCTCGGCGTCCACCACCGCGCGGGCCAGCGGCCGCAGCTGCGGCGGTTCGGTCTCGTCGCCGCCCTGGCCCTCCAGGACGCCCACGAAGAGCTCGGCGAGCGCGTCGGCGTGCTCGCGGACGCGGCGGCCGGCCGCCAGCACGGTGGAGAGCGGCACCCCCTCGCGCACCAGCTGGGACGACACCTCCAGCAGGCGGCGGCTGATGTGGACGATCTCGTCGCCGTCGGTGGCGAGATAGCCCAGTTCGAGGGCGGCGGCCAGGTTCTCCGGGGTGGTCTCGCCCTCGAAGTAGTCCGCGAGCTGCTCGGGGGTGAGGCGCACCGGGGTCTCCTCGGTCGGCTCGCCAAGGCCCAGCACCTCGGCGACATCGCGGCCGCTCTCGAAGGTGCGGGCGAGATCGGCGATGCCGGTGAGGGTGTGGCCGCGTTCCAGCAGGCCGGTGATGGTGCGCAGCCGGGCCAGGTGGTGGTCGTCGTACCAGGCGATGCGCCCCTCGCGGCGGGGCGGCGAGATCAGTCCGCGCTCACGGTAGAAGCGCACGGTCCGCACCGGGATGCCGGCCTCCTTGGCCAGCTCCTCCATGCGGTATTCGCGGTGCTCGCGTCCTTCGGCCACACCCGCACCCTACCGGCCCCGCCGGTGGCTCGGGCCGCTTGTTGTACCGCCGGTAACTTTCCACTGCCGTACCCCTACCCATCGGTACGGAGCTGCTCTACTCTCCCAACAATGCCAGTGATTGCTGGCAGAGTCGTGTGACGTACCGCGGGAGGCGGCAGCATGGCCCAGCACGAGCACGTACGAGTGGCGGTGATCGGATCCGGATTCGGGGGCCTCGGGGCCGCGGTCCGGCTGCGCCGCGAAGGCATCACGGACTTCGTCGTCCTGGAGCGGGCCGACTCCGTCGGCGGCACCTGGCGCGACAACAGCTATCCGGGCTGCGCCTGCGACGTACCGTCCCACCTCTACTCGTTCTCGTTCGCGCCCAACCCCGAGTGGCCGCGCACCTTCTCCGGCCAGGAGCACATCCGCGCCTACCTGGAGCACGTCGCGGACACCTTCGGGCTGCGCCCGCACCTCCGGCTGGGCCATGAAGTGACGATTATGCGCTGGGAGCGCGAGGAGCTGCACTGGGTCATCGAGACGGCGAACGGGGCCCGCTTCACGGCCGATGTCGTGGTCTCCGCGACCGGCCCGCTCTCCGACCCGAAGACGCCGGACATACCCGGCCTCGCCGACTTCCCCGGCAAGGTCTTCCACTCGGCCCGCTGGGACCACGACGCCGATCTGACCGGCAAGCGCGTCGCCGTGATCGGCACCGGCGCCTCCGCCATCCAGATCGTGCCCGCGATCCAGCCGAAGGTCGGCAGCCTGACGCTCTTCCAGCGCACCCCGCCCTGGGTCATGCCGCGCATGGACCGGAAGATCAGCGGCGCCGAGCGCTGGCTGCACCGCGCCCTGCCGGCCACCGGCACGGCCCGTCGCGGACTGCTCTGGGGCATAAGGGAGTTGCAGGTCAGCGCCTTCACCAAGCACCCGGGCGAGCTGGGACTGGTCGAGAGGATAGCCAAGGCCAACATGGCGCGGGCGATCAAGGACCCGGAGCTGCGGGCCAAGCTGACCCCCTCGTACCGCATCGGCTGCAAGCGCATCCTGCTCTCCAGCGCCTACTACCCGGCGCTCGCCCAGCCCAACGTGGACGTGGTCGCCTCCGGCCTGGCCGAGGTGCGCGGCTCCACGCTGGTCGCCTCCGACGGTACGGAGACCGAGGTCGACGCGATCATCTTCGGCACCGGCTTCCACGTCACCGACATGCCGATCGCCGAGCGCGTGGTGGGCGCGGACGGCATCACGCTCACCGAGTCCTGGAAGGACGGCATGCAGGCGCTGCGCGGCGCCAGCGCCGCCGGCTTCCCCAACTGGATGACGATCATCGGCCCCAACACCGGGCTCGGGAACTCCTCGATGATTCTGATGATCGAGTCCCAGCTGAACTACATGGCCGACTACCTGCGCCAGCTGAACGTGCTGGGCGGGCGCGTCGCGCTCGACGCGCGGACCTCGGCGGTCGGGTCCTGGAACCGCCGCGTCCAGGAGCGGATGAAGCGCACCGTGTGGAACACCGGCGGCTGCAACAGCTGGTACCTGGACGCCAGCGGGCGCAACACCACGGTCTGGCCGGGCACCACCGCCGAATTCCGCAAGGCGACGCGGTCGGTCGACCTCTCGGAGTACGAGGTCGTACGGATCCCGAAGCGGGCCGCCGCCGCGAAGGAACCGGCGGCCGGGAAGGCCGTCGCCGAGGAGGTCGGGGGATGAGCCGGCTGCTGCGGCGCGACAGCGCCCCGCCGGTCCCCGCGCGCGAACTCACCGTGCGCTCCGCCGACGGCGCCCGCATCCACGTCGAGGTGCACGGGCGGGACGGCGCGCCGGCCGTGGTGCTCGCGCACGGCTGGACGTGCAGCACCCGCTTCTGGGACGCGCAGATCAGGGACCTCGCGGCGGACCACCGGGTCGTCGTCTACGACCAGCGCGGCCACGGCGGCTCGCCCGCGGTCGCCGCCGGGGGATGCAGCACCGACGCCCTCGCCGACGACCTCGAAGCGGTGCTGGCCGCCACGCTGGAACCGGGTGAGAAGGCCGTGCTCGGCGGGCACTCCATGGGCGGCATGACGATCATGGCCGCTGCCCGGCGGGCCGGGCTGCGTGAGCACGCGGCGGCCGTACTGCTGTGCAGCACCGGGAGTTCGCGGCTGCCCGCCGAGTCGGTGGTGGTGCCGATGCGGGCCGGTGCGGTGCGGACCCGGATGACCCGGGGGATCCTCGTGGCGTCGGCCCCGCTGGGACCGGTCACGCCGATTACCCGGCGGGTGCTCAAGTACGCCACGATGGGAGCAGGGTCGGCCCCGGAGCGGGTGGAGACCTGTGCCCGGATCGTGCACGCCTGCCCGAGGAAGGCCCGGGCCGCCTGGGGGCGGGTCCTCGCGGACCTCGATCTCGACGCGGGCGTACGGGAGTTGCGGGTGCCCACGGCGGTGATCGCGGGTACGGCGGACCGGCTCACCCCGATCGGGCACGCACGCGCGATCGCGGCCGCGCTCCCCGACGGCCTGGGGCTCACCGAACTGACGGGCCTGGGCCACATGACGCCGGTGGAGGCGCCGGAGGCGGTCACGGCGAAGCTCCGGGAGCTGGTCGCCGCGTACCTCCCTGCGGGTGCGGACGCGGGCGCGAAGACGGATTCGAGTGCGGGCACGGGTACGGCCGAGAAGGAGGAGGTCGCATGAGCGGCAGGCGGAGTCTCGAAGGACAGGTCGTCGTCGTCACGGGCGCGGCGCGCGGCGTGGGCGAACTGCTGGCCCGCAAGCTCTCGGCACGCGGCGCGAAACTCGCGCTGGTCGGCCTGGAGCCGGACGAGCTGAAGAAGGTCTCCGAGCGGCTGCACTCGGAGAGCGACCACTGGTTCGCGGACGTCACCGACCACGAGGCGATGGCGCGGGTCGCCCAGGAGGTCAAGCAGCGGTTCGGGAAGATCGATGTCGTCGTCGCCAACGCCGGGGTCGCCGCGGGCGGACCGTTCGTCGACTCGGACCCGGATGCCTGGCGCCGGGTCATCGAGGTCAACCTGATCGGCGGCGCGGTGACCGGGCGGGCGTTCCTGCCGGTGCTGATGGAGAGCCGCGGCTACTTCCTCCAGATCGCCTCGCTCGCGGCGATGACGCCGGCGCCGATGATGACCGCGTACTGCGCGTCCAAGTCGGGCGTGGAGGCGTTCGCGCACAGCCTGCGGGCCGAGGTCGCCCACCGGGGCGTGAAGGTCGGGGTCGGCTACCTGTCCTGGACCGACACGGACATGGTGCGGGGCGCCGACCAGGACGACGTGATGCGCGAACTGCGCCAGCGGCTGCCCTGGCCGGCGAACCGCACGTACCCGCTGGGTCCCGCCGTCGACCGGATCGTCGCCGGTGTCGAGCGCCGCTCCCCGCACGTGTACGCGCAGTGGTGGCTGCGCGGGATGCAGTCCGTACGGGGTTACCTGCCCTCGCTGATAGGCGTCGTCGGCCAGCGGGAGGTCCGCAGGTTCGGCTCGCGGCTGGACAGCGTGAGCAAGGGCCTCGTGGGCGCCGGAGGCGCCGCTGACCAGGACGCGAGGGCGGCGGCTACGCAGCGTAAGTGATCGACATGCGGTGGATGCCGGGTCCTGCGACGCTGAACGTGGTCCTCACGGACCGCCCCCAAGCATCCACTAGGAGTGAACAGCATGGGTATTGCAGACCAGTTCAAGGACAAGGCGCAGCAGCTCGCCGACGAGGCCAAGAAGAAGGCCGGGGAAGGCCGGAACAAGGGCCAGGAGCGGACGGGCACCGAGGGCCGGGAGCGGACGCAGAACATGTCCGAGCGGGCCTCGAAGACGTCGCAGCAGGGCCGTGACAAGGCCCGGGGCGCCGCGGACGAGCTCCGCGAGCGTCGCGAGCGCTGACGAGCCTCCGCGACACTGCGCGTTGCCTGTGAGGGGCGTGCCCGGATCTCCGGGTGCGCCCCTTTCGCGCGGCACGGACCGGGGTCCTGGGGTCTTGGGGTCTTGCCCCGAGGGTCCCGGTCCCGGAGTCCCTCGGGCCCCGAAGGCCCCGGTCCCGGAGGCCCCGGTCTCGAAGGTCCCGGTCTCGAAGGCCCCGGTCTCGAAGGCCCCGGTCTCGAAGGCCCCGACCCCGCCCCCGGCCCTGGTCTCAGTCCTGGTTCGCGGCCGGGTGCACCAGGTCGCTCGGGTCGGTGTTCGCCCCGCACAGCACCACGGCGATCCGCTCGCCTTCGCGCGGCCGGTATCCGCCGCACGGTGCGGTGAGCGCGGCCAGTGCGGTGGCGGCGGCGTGCTCGACGGCGACGCGGCGGTGGTCCCACAGTGCCTGGCGGGCGCGGACGATCTCGCCGTCCGGCACCAGGACGGAGTGGATGTCGTTCTCGCGTGCGGCGCGCAGGGCCAGGGCGGTGGCCCTGCGGGCGCCGAGGGAGTCGACGGCGACCGAGTCGACGGGGACGTCGACCGGGCCACCGGCATCCAGGGCGGCGTTCAGCGCCCGGCAGTTCTCCGGCTCGACGGCGACCGTGCGGATGCCGTGGTGCCGGGCGGCGGTGGCGACGCCGGCGAACAGACCGCCCCCACCGACCGAGACCACCACGGTGTCCAGACCGGGGATCCGGGCGTGGATCTCCTCCAGCAGGGTGCCGGCCCCGGCGGCGATCAGCGCGTGGTCGTAGGCATGCGAGGCGAGCGCGCCGGACGAGGCGGCGAACTCCTCGCACGCCTTCAGGGCCTCGGCGTACTCCGCGCCGACCAGCCGCACGTCCGCCCCGTAGCCGCGCAGCTTGGCGATCTTCACCGCCGGCGCGGTGCTCGGCAGGAACACCGTGGCCCGTACGCCCTGCTGCTGGGCGGCCCACGCGCAGGCCAGCCCGGCGTTGCCGCCGGAGGCGATGGTCACCCCCGCGTCCGGCAGGGTGCCCGCCTCGCGGTGGGCCTGGATGAAGTTCTGCGCGCCGCGTGCCTTGAAGGAGCCGGTGTGCTGCATGAACTCCAGCGCGTACCAGAGCTCGTAGGGCTCCTCGGACCCCACGCGGACCGTGTCCGGCGCGCCGGACACGACCGGTGCGACCGTGACCGGGCGGATGTGTCCGGCGGTCCGTTCGGTGGCGGCCTTGATGTCGTCGTACGTGAGGCTGTCGCCGAACAGGTCCGTGTCCCGGTCGCCCATGTCTTTCTCACTTCCGTGGTCGCTGAATCAACCAGCTTATGCAGTTGCTGGTTCCGATGCGCGTCCGGCTCTTCCCGGCGCCGCTTGCCTCCCTCGTCGTCCCTGTCTCCCAGTCGGCCAACAACCTTGTGGTGTGCAGGTGCAGCCGCCGTGCCTCCTCGATCGCGAACCCGGGGCCGTGCGGGCTGATCGGCACGTCCCGCACGAAGGCGCTCAGCGGGGCGGCGGGCGGGGCGTCCAGCAGCCTGATGATCGGGACCATGGCCTCGTGAACCGGCTGGGCGGAACGGCGGATGACGTCGATCCGGGCCATGACGTCCGGTGTGTACTGCCCCGAGAAGCTGGTGCTGACCGTGCCCGGGTCGAGCAGCACGTACCGCACTTTCGTCCCCGGCCGGGCATCCGCGAAGGCGACACCGAGCAGATCGTTGAGTCGCCCGCCCTGCATGAGCGCCCGTTGCCCGTCGTACTCCCGCGCAAGCTGCAGGTCCTCCCAGCAGATCTCCCCTTCGCCGCCGGGCCCGGCGATGTTGAGGATGACCGGGGCATCGGCGGATTCGAGCAGGTCGGCCAGCCCATGGCTCAGTACGAAGCGACTGAGGTAGAAGTGGGCGAAGGTGTTCTCGAAGCCGTCGGCGGTGACCGCGCGGGTGGTCCGGAAGTGTCGTGCGCACAGCACCAGGGCGTCGACCTGCGCACAGGAGGACCGGATGCGTTCGACGACTGCTCCGGTATCGGCCAGACGGCTCAGGTCGGCATGAATGAAGTGCGCCCTTGCGGCCGCGCCACGTTGTCGCGCGCCATCGAGCCACGCCTCGCCCTTCCCCGCGTTGCGCCCGACGACCACCACCTCCTGCCCCCTTTCCAGGTAGGTGTCGGCGATGGCCCTGCCGATGCCGTCCGTGCCGCCGGTGATGACGTAGGTCTTCAACACGGTGCTCCTTCTCTGCTTCTCCGTCTCACAGGAAACGGGACGCGATCTTTTCGGGGGCGACGTGGACGGTGACCAGTTCCGGGAGGGTGGCATACGACTCCGGATGGTGTTCGGCGTAGAGCTTGCCGGTGTACTTGACGGCAAGCTCGTCCATGCGCTCGCGGCTGCCCGCACTCTCGAACCGGGCGGTGCCGCTGATCACCGCGTACCCGTAGGGCTCGTCCGGTGGGTTGACCGTCACGCTCAGTCGGGGATCTCGCCGCAGATTGCGCACCTTGAGCTTGTCGAAACCGGTCACGAAGAAGAGGTCGTCGCCGTCCCTCCCCACCCAGACCACCGACTGGTGCGGGCTTCCGTCGGGCTGAAGGGTTGCCACGGTGACGAAGACCCTGGAATCGAGGACTTCTCGCAATTTCTCGGACATGTGGACCGGACTCACACAGGACTCCTGGAGTGAGGGACGACGCGACGGCAAACGCGCCCAGCGAAGCGCTAATGCCACAACTATGTGACAGTTAATGGCTGAGGTGCAATAGGTAAGTGGCGCTTCTTGGTGGATCAGCCGCACCCCTGCGTATGCTCCGATCACGATGAGAGCTGACGCGGCACGCAACCTGGACGCGGTCCTGCAGACCGGAGCGCGCCTGCTGGCGTGCGATCCCGGCACCAGCATCGCGGCGATCGCGGCGGAGGCGGGCGTTGACCGGCGTACCGTCTACCGCCGCTTCAAGACCCGCGAGGCACTCCTGGCCGCCGTCCATGTGGCCAAGCTCGAAGCCTGCGAAAAGGCCGTCACCGAGGCGCGGCTGACCGAGGCACCCGTGATGGTGGCGCTGCACCGGTACGCGGAGGGCATCATCACCGTCGGCAGGCGGTGGCCGGTGGACGTGCGACAAGTACAGGACGGGGCCGCGGCCGACCGCCTCGGCCGGCTGATCGCGCAGCTCGACGCCTTCATGGCCCGCGCAGTGCGCGAGGGCGTCATCCGCCCCGGCCTTCCGGGCGGCTGGGCCCGCTCTCTGCTCATCCACCTCACCAACATCGCCTCACACGAGATGCCGGAGCTGACCACCGCCCAGGGGGCCGACATGGTGGTCCAGTCCCTGATCACCGGGCTCGGCCCCGCCTGACGCGGCCGGGCCCGGCCGCTCCACCAGGCGTCCGCCGGCTCACAGAGTGCCGGCAGCCGTCCGGGCGACGTCCCGGTGAGTGCGCACAGCGCCTCGACCGCCTGGCGCGGTGCGGGCTTCTTGCCGCTCAGATACCGTTCCCATGAGGAGCGGCTGTAGCCGGTCCGGCTCGCGAGCGCGGCCAGGCTCAGGCCGCTGTGGCCCTTCAGCCTCCGTGACTGGACGAGCAGTTGACGTCCGCTGCCGGCCGTTCCGTGGGCAGCTCTTTCCGTCGCGGCATGCGGATTCCCCCGGTTCTTCCTGCCGTTGCCTTGCATGGTGGGGTATCCGGGCTCCACGCGCGAGGAGTTGTCGCTCTCGGGGCGGTGCGATCCAAGTGGCCGGGATCCGGAGGGAATTGGTGTTGATCGCGGAAGCACACTTGTCTCTGCGGCCATGGAGTCGGTAGGAACCATGCGTGACCGATCAAGGGAAGTTCGCGCGGTTTCTCATAACGCTCTCGGCCGTCATCGTCGCCGGGTGCGCCCTCACCGTGACGATCAAGGTGATGAACACCGATACCGAAGCGCTCTACCCGCCGCGGCTGCTGGACCAGGAAACGGTGGAACGGCAGGCTGCCGAGGTCGCGCGGGGGCCGAAGAACGTGTCCAGGGACGGCGTGGAATGCCCGGCGGCCATGAAGGCCGAGGAGGGCAACAAGTTCGACTGCAGGGTCCGGGTCGGTTACAACGACAAGACCGTCACGGTCGAGGTCGTCGACGACCAGGGCAGGCTCAGCATGAACGCCTCCTGACGTTGACGGCCAGGGCCTTGACCACTGCCACGGGGCTCAGGAATCGCAGCGGACCGATCAGGCGGGCCGCGAAGAGGTACATGTGCCGCGCCAGCGCCGTATCGCGCGCCGCGGCGGAGAACATCAGCCGTTCCATTGCCTTGAACGGACGGGACTTGGCGTAGTCGGCGGCCAGTTGCTGGTGGCCGGTCAGCCGGCGCCGGTGCGTGCGCGCGTACGCCGTGAGGGCTTTGTCGAGGTCTTCCCGCAGTCCGGTGGCGGCCGGGGCGACCGCATCGGTCAGCCATTGCGCGGTCTGCAGGGCCCATCCGCATCCCACGCCCCACAGGGGGTCGCTGGTGAGGGCGGCGTCGCCGATGAGCGCGACGCCCGGTGCGGTCGGCCTGCGGGTGTGGAGCGGGTAGTCGACCGTGCCGATGATCTTCGACACGCGCTCGGCGGAGTCGATGGGCGGCGCCTCGGGCAGAGCGCGGACGAATTCGAGGAAGCTGCCTTCCAGGTCCTCCTTGAAGGCCGGCAGCCACTTCTTGTCCGGGAGCACCGCGAGGACCGTCACGCCGTCGTCGTTCGGGAACGCGTACGCCATGTCGGGGTCGAGGAACCACGCCTGGCCGATCCCGCCGGTCAGCGGAAGACCGCGGAAGTGCGCGAGATAGCCGAACCGCCCGTTCTCGTACCGCTTGGTGGGCACCCCGGCGAACTTCGCCACGGCCGAGTCCTTGCCATCGGCCCCGACCACCAGCCGGGCCCGGATCTCGCGCTCGCCCTGCGGCGTCGACGCCCGCACCCCCACGGTCCGCCCGGCTTCCCGGACCAGCCCGGTCACACGGTGACCGAGCAGCAGATCGACGCCGGGCGTCTCCACCGCGCGGGACCTGATCAACGGATCGAGGGTGCTGCGCCGCACGTTGTACCCGTGCGGCAGCTCGGGGCCGTCCGACGGGGCGTTCGGCTCGATCCATCCCCAACGGGTGTGCCAGCGGGCGTCGTTGCGGACCGCCCCCGCCTCCTCCAGAGCGGGTACGAGGCCGAGCTCGTCCAGCACCGGGTAGGCGTTGGCCGTGATGGAGTGGGTGCAGAGCACCTTGTACGCCTCGGGGTCCGAGCGGCGCTCCAGCAGTGCGACGCGGACACCGCGCCGAGCGAGCAGGATCGCGGCGGCGCTGCCGGCGAGGCCGGATCCGCTGATGACGACGTCGTAGTCGGGTTCCGCGCTCTCGGGCTTTGTCATGCGCCGATCATGCCCGGATTCTGGCTCGTTCCCCAGCCCTTGGGCCAGGGAACGCGTCACGCCACCTTGACGGCCTCGACGAACGGCGCCCACGCGGACGCGGGGATGACGAGCACGGGGCCTTCGGGGCGCTTGGAGTCGCGGACGGGGACGAGGTCTTGGTGGCCGTCCGCGACTTCGAGGCAGTTGCCGCCATCGCCATTGCTGTGGCTGCTCTTGCGCCAGGTGGCAGCGCTGAGATCAAAGACGATGCTGGCCATTCCGGTACTCCTCAGCCACCTTCTCGATCAGTTCGAGGGACACCTCTGGCGGCAAGGCGGCGGCCCTGAGCCGATCGTATGCCTTGCGGTAGCGCATGACGATGGACGGATCGTCGATGGTCTGCCCGTGGTACGAGCCCTCGGTATAGAGCAGCGGTGGCTCGTTGTCGAAGTCCATGAGAAAGAGCGGTAGCTCTGTAAGCGCCCGGGTCGGGCCGTTCCACGGAAGGATTTGTGCAACGACGCGGCCGCGCCGTACAAGGGCGGCGATGTGTTCCAACTGCTCGGCCATCTCCACAGGCGGGATGATGGAATGGCGGATCAGGGCCTCGTGCAGGATCACCCAATACTCGGGCTTCTTGGGGTTGTCGAAGAGCCGGGCTCGTTGCAGTCGAGCGTCGATCTTGGCTTCGACCTCCTCCGGGGTGTCCAGGGTGTGCGCGGAGTGGATGACGGCGTCGGCGTACGACCTGGTCTGAAGTAGCCCCGGGATCAGCGTGCCGGACCACTCGGCGATGGCCCGGGCCCGTGTCTCCGCCTCCGCGACCCCAGCGAAGTACGAGGAGTGGGCCCCCTGCTTGGCCTTCCGTACGTCCCCGCACCGCCGCCCGAAGAACCCGTCCGTCCCCAGCACCCGGTCCACGTGCTGCGCCAGGTCCTCCGGCATTCGGCGGTGGCCGTGCTCGATCTCGCTCAGGTACGTGATGCCGTAGAAGCTGCCGTCCACCAGCTTCTCCAGCGTCAGGCCCGCCTCCTCCCGCTTGAAGCGGAGTTCCTTGCCGTAGAACTGCGGGACGCCCGCCGAGCCGTCGATCTCCTTGCGTGTGGCCACTGTTGACCGCCTTTCGCGCTGTGCGTTGTGGAGCGGGAAGTCCTTTGACGGTAGGGCCCCGTGCGGCAGCGTGTGAGTCATTCGTCACAGTCAGCAACGAAAGGTGGACTTCCCCCATGGACGACACGTACGGCTTCGCCGGCCACGACATCGGTCCGGACATCGACGAGCTCCGTGCCGCGCTCGCCGCGCACAACATCACCCTGCCTTCGCTCGGTGTCGATCCGCTGACCTTCGCCGCGAGGTCGACCCGGCCGCCGCTGGTCTCGCTCGGTAACTGCAATGTGGCGACCGCGCGCCGGATGGCCGAGGTGCTGCGTTCGGCGGCCGGGGGATGAGCCCGTTGCCCATCGCGGTGGACCTGCTCGCCGTGCCGAAGGCCGTACCGGAGATGCGGCGCACCCTGCGGGAGCGGTGCGGGGGTGTGGACTCACCCGATCTGCTGCTCTGCGTCAGCGAGTTGCTGACCAATGTGATCGTGCATCTCGGGGAGGGGACGCCGGTCACACTCCGGGTCAGCGGTACGCGTACCGGCAGGGTCAGGGTCGAGCTGAGCGATCCCGAGCCGTGCGCCTGGCCCACGCTGCGTACCGCAGCCGGCGGTGACGAGTCGGGGCGGGGGCTGGTGCTCGTTGACGCGTTGGCGCTGCGGTGGGGGATCGAGCAGCGGCCGTACGGGAAGACGGTCTGGTGCGAGCTGCGGGCCCCCGGCCCGCTCCTCGCTGAGGGGCGGGCCGGTGAAGGGGGTCAGCGCAGGGTGAGCGGGGTCTCGGAGTCGACGCGGGTCAGCTTCTCCGGGTTGCGGACGTAGTAGAGGCCGGTGATGTGGGCGTCCTCGATCCGGAAGGCCACGACGCCGTCGATGACGCCGTCCAGGCGCAGCAGGAACGCAGGGTTGCCGTTGGCCAGGGTGGGGCTGATGGTGATCGTGGCGGTGTTCTTGTTGGTGCCTCCGACGAGGTAGCGGGCCACCTTGTCGGCGCCGACGATCGGCCGTCGGGCGGCCTGCTTGATGCCGCCGCCGTCGCCGAGGAGGACCACGTCGGGGGCGAGCACGTCGAGCAGGCCCTGGAGGTCCCCGGTCTCCAGGGCGCGCCGGAACGAGTCCACCGCCGCCCGGGACACGCTCGCCGAGACCGCCGCACGGGGGCGGCGGGCGTCGACGTGGCGGCGGGCGCGGTGGGCGATCTGGCGGACGGCCGTGGGGGTCTTCTCGACGGCGGCGGCGATCTCGTCGTAGTCGACGGCGAAGACCTCGCGCAGCACGAAGACGGCGCGCTCCGTCGGCGACAGGGTCTCCAGGACGAGCATCAGGGCCATCGACACGCTCTCGGCGAGTTCGACGTCCTCGGCCACGTCCGGCGCGGTGAGCACCGGTTCGGGAAGCCAGGGGCCGACGTACGCCTCCTTGCGGCGCGACAGCGCGCGCAGCCGGTTGAGCGACTGCCGGGTGGTGATCCGGACCAGGTAGGCGCGCTGGTCCTGCACCTTTTCCTGGTCGACTCCGACCCATCGCAGCCAGGTCTCCTGGAGGACGTCCTCCGCGTCGGCCGCCGAACCGAGCATTTCGTAGGCGACGGTGAAGAGCAGGTTGCGATGGGCGACGAAGGCCTCGGTCGCCGGGTCGGTGGTGGCGTGGTCGTCGTTCACTTCTTGCCTCTCCTCGGCGATCAGCGCTCGGCTCGTGGCGCTCAGGCCGTCTGTCCGGCGGTGGCCGGTGCCTTGTCGCGTTCGGCGCGCGGGGCGCTCTTGCGCGCCTCGTTCACCAGTTGCTTGACGGTGGCCCTGCAGACGATCTCCTTGAGCTTCGCACCGGGGCGGCCACCCAGGTACAGCGGGTTCGCGCGGTCGTCCATGGAGGCGAACTGGAAGAACCCGGTGCGGCGGCCCAGGCTCATGCACTGGCCGGCGAACCGCACCTTCAGGGGTGCGGGCCGCTCACCCGCGATCCGGCTGAGCACCGTGCGGGCGGCGCGCGAGCCCAGCTGGCCGGCGGCCTGGCAGCTCATCCGGAACGGCGCGCCGGCCGGTGCCGCCGCGTCCCCGGCCGCGACGATGCGCGGGTCGTCCACGCTCGTCAGCGTCTCGTCGGTGAGCAGACGGCCCACCGCGTCGGTGGTCAGCCCGCTGCGGGCGGCCAGGTCCGGCACGCTGAATCCGGTGGCCCAGACGGTGACCCGGCTGGGGAGTTCGCGGCCGTCGTCGAGCCGTACGGTGTCACCGGTCACGGCGGCCACCCGCGCGCCGGGGCCCTCGACCACGGTCACACCGAGTTCGGCGAGGGTCCGGGCGACCGCGCGGCGGCCCCGGGGGTGAAGGTACGGGCCGAGCTCCTCGCCGCAGACCAGGGTCACGGCCCGGCCCTCCTCCGCCAGTTCGGCGGCGGTCTCGATGCCGGTCGGGCCCGAGCCGACCACGGTCACCGGGGCCGTCGCGGGCGCCGCGTCGACGGCCGGCCGCAGCCGCCGCGCCTCCTCCAGGGTGGCGATCGGGTGGGCGAACTCCGCCGCGCCGGGCACGTCCGGTTCGGCGCTGCCGCTGCCCACCGCGTAGATCAGGTAGTCGTAGCCGACCGTGGAACCGCCGGCCAGTTCCACGCCCCGTCCGGCCGCGTCGATCGTCGCCACGCTGTCGACCACCAGCCGGACGTTCCCGGCCAGGACCTCCGCGTAGTCGACGACGGCGTCATTGCTTCCACCGACCAGTTGGTGGAGGCGGATGCGCTCGACGAAGTCGGGGCGGGGGTTGATCAGTGTCACGGTCACGTCGGCCCGCTGGGCCAGCCGGTTGGCGGCGGTGACGCCCGCGTAACCTCCGCCGATCACGACCACATCGGTGTTCTTGTTCATGGTGTCTGCGTCTCCGTCCGGTTCCGTTGCCTGCTTTCGGCATCAAGACACCGGACGGAGAGGGGCTGTGACAGGGCGTGAGCCAGATCACTCGTGGCGTGGCGGCAGCGGCGGACGTCGCCGGTCCGGGACGTCGTCGTACGTCGGCGGGGTGGCCGCCGGCTGGGCGGCCAGCAGGTCCAGGGCGACCCGTACCGCGTCGTCGAGCACCGCGTACCGGCCCTCCGCCCAGTCGAGGGGGGTGCGCAGCGCCTCCAGGTCCGGTTCGACGCCGTGGTTCTCGACCGACCAGCCGTAGGTGTCGAACCAGGCCGCGTTCATCGGCACCGTGATCACCGTGCCGTCGCCCAGCCGGGTCCGGCCGGTCATGCCGACCACGCCGCCCCAGGTCCGCTGGCCCACCACCGGGCCGAGCTTCAGCAGGCGGAACGCGGCGGTGATCATGTCGCCGTCGGAGGAGGTCGCCTCGTCGGCCAGGGCGACCACGGGGCCGCGCGGGGCGTTGGAGGCGTAACTGACCGGCTGGGCGTTGCGGGTCAGGTCCCAGCCGAGGATCCGGCGGGTCAGCTTCTCGACGACCAGCTCGCTGATGTGTCCGCCCGCGTTGCCACGTACGTCGACGATGAGCGCCGGGCGGGACACCTCCATGCGCAGGTCCCGGTTGAACTGCGCCCAGCCCGAGCCGCCCATGTCGGGGATGTGCAGATAGCCGCACTTGCCGCCGCTCAACTCCCGTACGACTTCCCGGCGTTTGGCCACCCAGTCCTGGTAGCGCAGCGGCCGTTCGTCGACCAGCGGTACGACGGCGACGCGGCGGGGGCGGCCCTCGTCCCCGGCCGGGCGGAAGGTCAGCTCGACGGTGGTGCCGCCCGCCGCCGTGAGGAGCGGGTACGGTCCGGCCACCGGATCGACCGGGCGGCCGTCGACATGGGTGAGGACCGCGCCCTCCCGGACGCCCGTACCGGCCAGCGGGGAACGGGCCTTGGAGTCGGAGGAGTCGCCCGGCAGGATGCGCCGGATCATCCACTCGCCGTCCCGGCACACCAGGTTCGCGCCGAGCAGGCCGATCGCCCGCTGGTAGTGCGGCGGTCCCTCGTTGCGGCGGGCCGGGGTCACGTACGCGTGCGAGGTGCCCAGTTCGCCCAGGACCTCGCGCATCAGATCGGCGAACTCGTCGGGGGAGGCGACCCGTTCGACCAGCGGACGGTACTGGTCGAGCACCGCCGTCCAGTCGATGCCGCACATGTCCGGCTCCCAGAAGTACGAGCGGATGATGCGGCCGCCCTCCTCGTACGCCTGCCGCCACTCCGCCGCCGGGTCGACCTCGTGCAGGATGCGGCGCAGGTCCAGGTAGACGGTGGTGTCGCTGTCGCCGGTCTCGGTGGCGGGCACGGCGCGCAGCTCGCCCTCGTCCATGACGACCAGCCGGGTCGCGTCGCCGCTGACCGCGAACCAGTCGAGATGGGGGACCAGTTCGGTCTTTCTGGCCTTGGTGATGTTGAAGTGTTCGAGGGTGGGGCGGCCCGACATGTCCGACGGGTTGGCGAAGGTCTCGCCGAGCGCGCCGGAGATCGGCCAGCGCAGCCAGACCAGCCCGCCGCCGCTCACCGGGTGCAGGGCGGAGTACTTCGACGCGGAGACCGGGAAGGGCGTCACCCGGTTCTCCAGGCCCTCGAACTCGACGGTGACCGTCGACGGCCCCTCGCCCGTGCCGATGTCGGGGGTGTCGTCGGCCGGGTCGAGCCCGCCCGCCGCCGGACGGCCCTCCGGGGACAGGGCGAACGGGGAGGGCGTGGCGGAGGAGAGCGGCACCAGGTACGGGCGGCAGCCCAGCGGGAAGGAGAGGTCGCCGGTGTGGACGTCGTACACCGGGTCGAAGCCGCGCCAGGACAGGAAGGCGAGATAGCGGCCGTCGCCCGTGAAGACCGGATTCTCGTCCTCGAAGCGGCCGTTGGTGACATCGACGATCACGGGCGCGCCGGTGCCCAGGATGCGGGCCAGCTTGATCTGGCGCAGCGAGCGGCCGATGCCGGGGTGCGACCAGGTCAGCCAGGCGCCGTCCGGGGAGAACGCCAGGTCGCGGACCGGGCCGTTGATGGAGCGGATCAGCTCGGTGGGTTCGCCGGTGGAGGTCTCCTCGTCGGTGTCCAGGAGCAGCAGCCGCCCGTCGTTCGTCGCGATGGCCAGGCGTTCGCCGTCCGGGTCGGCGATCAGCTCCTGCACCCTGCCGACCTGCCCGGAGGCCAGTCGGCGCGGCGCGCGGTCGCCGCTGGCGCGCGGCAGGTACGCGATCTCGATGGCGTCCTCGCCGTCGGCGTCGGTGACGTAGGCGACCTGGCCGCCGCTGCCGAGCATCTCGGGCAGCCGGACCCGGACGCCCGGGGTGTCGGCGATGGTGCGGGCGGGGCCGTCGCGGTGGGTCAGCCAGTACAGGCTGCCGCGTACGGTGACGGCGCTGGCGCGGCCCGTCTCGTCCACGGACAGCGAGTCGACGTTGCTGGCGGCCGGGACCTGGTGGATACGCCGTCCGGTGCGCGGCCCGCCGAGCCGGACCGACAGCTTGCGCGGCACCGCGTCCGGCGACGCCAGGTCGTCCACCAGCCACAGATCGCCCGCGCACTGGTAGACGACCCGGTGCCCGTCGCTGGAGGCGTGCCGGGCGTAGAAGGCGTCGTGGTCCGTGTGACGGCGCAGATCGCCGCCGTCGGGCCGGCAGGAGTAGAGATTGCCGACGCCCTCGTGATCGGAGAGGAAGGCGATCCGGCCGCCGACGAACATCGGTGAGTCGAGATGGCCGCCGATGTCGGGCAGCAGCCGCTTGCCGTGCAGCCACAGCCGGCCGGTCGCGCCGCCCCGGTAACGCTTCCAGGCGGCCGGTTCGTGCGGCGGGGTGCCGGTGAGCAGCAGGGTGCGCCGCTCGTCGTCGATGTCGGCGACCGCGATGCCGGAGACCGGGCCCCAGGGCAGCTTGCCGCCGGGGCTGCCGTCGGTGGGGACGCTGTAGGCCCAGGAGACGTGCGAGAACGGCTGGCTGTGCGAGGACACGGCGAGGATCTGGGCGGCGTCCCCGGGATCGGGGGTCCAGCCGCAGACCCGGGCGTCCGTCGACCCCCAGTAGGTGAGCCGGCGGGCCGGGCCGCCCTCGACCGGGACGAGATGGATCTCGGGATCGAGACTGCGCCAGGTCGTGTACGCGATGCGGCTCCCGTCGGGGGAGAAGCGGGGATGGCTGACCCTGGTCCGGTCGATGGTCAGCCGCCATGCGCGGCCGGGCGGCTGCCCCTCGGGCGCGAGGGGGGCGACCCAGAGGTCGTCCTCGGCCGCGAAGCAGAGCAGATCGTCGTGGAGGTGCGGGAAACGGAGATACGCGGCGTCGTCACTCACCCTCCAATGCTTTCCGCGCGGGAGGGCCCCGGCAACTCGTGGTGCGGTACCGGTTGTGGTGCGGAACACAAGCGAAACGATTTCGTTTCGCTGGGCGGCCGGGGTACCGTCGATGTGTACGAAACAGTTTCGTTCGATTGACTGACGTACGAGAACCCGAACAGGAGGTCGACACGTGGCACGCACCCGGCTCACACCCGAGCGTGAGAGCGAGCTGTACGCCGCCGTGCTCGACCTGCTCCGCGAGGTCGGTTACGACGCCCTGACCATGGACGCCGTCGCCGCCCGCACCCGTTCCAGCAAGGCCACCCTCTACCGCCAGTGGGGGAGCAAGCCGGAGCTGGTCGTCAAGGCCCTGCGGCACAACAAGCCGGTGTCCCTCGAAGAGATCGACACCGGGTCGTTGCGCGGCGACTTCCACGCCGTGGTGGGCCGTACCGACGACTGCCAGATGGAGAAGGACTCCGCGCTGATGCGGGGCCTGAGCCATGCCGTCCACGAGAATCCCGATCTGTACCAAGCCCTGCGCGACCTGCTGATCGAGCCGGAGATGACCGGCCTCGACCTGCTGCTGCGCCGGGCCGTGGACCGGGGCGAGGTGCGTCCGGACAATCCGGCGCTGAAATACGTCTCACACATGCTGATCGGCGCTTTCGCCGCCCGGCAGCTGGTCGAGGACCGCTCGGTCGACCAGGCGTTCCTCACCGATTACGTCGAATCCGTGGTCTTCCCCGCCCTCGGAGTCTGACTCTCCGGACCGCCCCGCGCGGTCCGTCCCCGTCGCACCGCCCCTCCCCAAGCCCCACCTGACACGCCGCTCTCGTCGTCGGGCTGGTTCCTCACGCCCTTTTCCACTCACACGACCTGACCGGGAGTACGCCCCCGTGGCCACATTCCTCTACAAGCTCGGACGGCTCGCCTTCCGGCGCCGCCGCTATGTCGCCCTGATCTGGGTGGCACTGCTGGCGCTCGCCGGATTCGGCGCGGCCTCCGCGTCCACCGCCACCTCCAGCTCCTTCTCGATCCCGGGCACGGAGGCGCAGCGCGCCTTCGACCTGCTGGAACAGCGCTTCCCGGGGGGCAGTGCCGACGGTGCGACCGCCCGGGTCGTCTTCAAGGCGCCCGACAACGAGAAGATGTCCGACCCGGCGAACAAGGCCGAGGTCGACAAGGTCATCGGCGAGCTGAAGTCGGGCTCGGACCAGATCGCCTCGGTCTCCGACCCGTACACCGCCGGTGCCGTCAGCAAGGACGGCTCCACGGCGTACGTCTCGGTCTCCTACAAGGTCAACTCTATGGAGCTGACCGACGGGACCCGGGACGCCCTGGAGGACGCGGGCCACGCGGCGCAGAAGAGCGGGATGACCGTGGAGATCGGCGGTGACGCGCTCATGGTGATCCCGGAGACCGGGGTCACCGAGATCATCGGTGTCGCCATCGCCGCGATCGTGCTGGTCATCACCTTCGGCTCGCTGATCGCCGCCGGGCTTCCGCTGCTCACCGCCCTGATCGGCGTCGGCATCGGCGTCTCGACGATCACCGCGCTGGCGAACGTGCTGGACCTGGGCTCCACCACCTCCACCCTGGCGATGATGATCGGCCTCGCGGTCGGCATCGACTACGCGCTCTTCATCGTCTCCCGCTACCGCGCCGAACTGGCCGACGGCAGGGAACGCGAGGACGCGGCCGGACGGGCCGTCGGCACGGCGGGCTCCGCGGTCGTCTTCGCCGGTCTCACCGTCGTCATCGCGCTGGTCGGCCTCGCCGTCGTGAACATCCCGATGCTGTCGAAGATGGGCTTCGCCGCGGCCGGCACCGTCGCCATCGCCGTACTCATCGCGCTCACCCTGGTCCCGGCCCTGCTGGGCTTCGCCGGGAAGCGGGTCCTGGGGCGCAAGGCGCGCAAGGCCGCCGGGGCCCCGGACAAGACCGAGGACAAGCCGAACATGGGCACCCGCTGGGCGCGGTTCGTGCTGCGCAAGCCGGTGTGGGTGCTGCTGGTCGGCGTCATCGGCCTCGGCACGGTGGCCGTACCGGTCGCCTCCCTGGAGATGGGCCTGCCCGACGAGGGCTCCCAACCCACCAGCACCACCCAGCGGCGCGCCTACGACCTGCTCTCCGACGGCTTCGGCCCCGGTTTCAACGGGCCGCTGATGGTCGTCGTCGACACTGCGGACAGCTCCGACGGCAAGACCGCCGCCAAGCAGGTCACCGACGAGATCTCCGGCATCAAGGGCGTCGTCGCCGTCACCCCGGCCCAGTTCAACAAGGCCGGCGACACCGCGATGATCACCGTGGTCCCGAAGGACCGGCCGAGCTCCGTCGACACGGAGAACGTGGTCCACGCGATCCGGGACGCGGGCAAGGACATCAAGTCCGACACCGGTGCCGAGGTCCTGGTCACCGGCTCCACCGCGATGAACATCGACTTCTCGCAGAAGATGAACGACGCGCTCCTGCCGTACCTGGCGCTCGTCGTCGGCCTGGCCTTCCTGCTCCTGATGGTGGTCTTCCGGTCGGTGCTGGTGCCGCTGAAGGCGGCCCTCGGCTTCCTGCTCTCGGTCGTCGCGGCCCTCGGCGCGGTCGTCGCGGTCTTCCAGTGGGGCTGGCTCGGCTCGCTCTTCGGGGTGGAGCAGCCCGGTCCGATCATGTCGATGATGCCGATCTTCATGGTGGGCGTGGTCTTCGGCCTCGCGATGGACTACGAGGTCTTCCTCGTGACCCGGATGCGCGAGGCGTACGTACACGGCGAGAAGCCCGGCCAGGCGATCGTCACCGGCTTCCGGCACGGCGCCCGGGTCGTCACGGCCGCGGCCGTGATCATGATGGCGGTCTTCGCCGGCTTCATCGGCTCCAGCGAGCAGATGGTCAAGATGATCGGCTTCTCGCTCGCCATCGCCGTCTTCTTCGACGCGTTCGTCGTCCGGATGGCGATCGTGCCCGCGGTCCTGGCCCTGCTCGGCCACCGCGCCTGGTCGCTGCCGCGCTGGCTGGACCGGATCCTGCCGAACGTGGACGTGGAGGGCGAGGGGCTGCGCGAGCAGCTCGACGAGACGCCCGGCGGTGAGACCGGGGGCGAGCGCGAGCTGACCCGGGTCTGAGCCGCGAGGCGAGAGCCGCGACGAGTTTCCGGGCCCGCGTCTGAGCGGAGCGCGGCCCCGGAAGCGCCGGTTACCTGTGGGGACGGGGGACCGGGGCGATGAGAGAGAAGCCCCCGTGCGAGCGGCACGGGGGCTTCTCTCATGCGGTCCTGCGCCGGGCCGCCAGGCCCTAGGCGTGCGCGGGCGGCTTGGTGTTCTCGGTGTGCGTACGGTGCAGGAAGCGGATCAGTGGCGCGCTGTCGAACTGCACCACCTCGACGCCGTCGGCCGAGTGATTCTCCACGACCAGCTGGGTCCGCCCGCAGGGCCATACGCGGATGCCGCCGCGCTCGGTGGGGGCGCGCAGTCCGCCCTCCAGCAGATCGCGGCCGAATGCCCAGTCGTCGCCGCCGGGGAAGGCGACATGGACGGTGCGCGGGTCCTTGTCGGCGTCGTACAGCAGGTCGACCGGTACCGCCGGGAGATCGGGGGTGTCGTTGACGAGCCAGGCATCCGCCTGTTCTTGGATCACGGGGGGCATGGAACGACTCCTCCTGTGTGTAACGACCCCTCCTGTATGTACTGCTTCGCCATCCAATGTCGCATATTTCCGGCGACGGGCGCGGGGAACGGTTGTGACGGAGTCGCTCTTGCGAAGGGTTTGCAACAAGGTCCTATCATTGAGCGGTTCACGACATCGTCCGCAGCGACGCACGACCGCAGGAACACGACCGCAGGAAGCGGAGCCCCCATGCATGTACCCGACGGATTCATCAACGCGCCCGTCTCCGCCGCCGCCGGAGTCGTCGCCGCGGGTGCGGTCGCCGTCAGCCTGCGGGGTGCCCGGCGCGAGCTGGACGAGCGCACGGCGCCGCTCGCCGGTCTGGTCGCCGCGTTCATCTTCGCCGTGCAGATGCTGAACTTCCCGGTCGCGGCCGGCACCAGCGGGCATCTGCTGGGCGGGGCGCTGGCCGCGATCCTGGTCGGGCCGTACACCGGCGTGCTTTGCGTGACCGTCGTCCTGCTCATGCAGGGCATCCTCTTCGCCGACGGCGGACTCACCGCGCTCGGCGTGAACGTCCTCGACATGGGCATCACGACCACCGTCGTGGCGTACGCACTCTTCCGCGGGCTGCTCGGGGTGCTGCCGAGGACCCGCCGCTCGGTGACCGGCGCGTCCTTCGTCGCCGCCCTGGTCTCCGTACCGGCCGCGGCCTGCGTCTTCACGCTGATCTACTGGATCGGCGGCACCACCGACATCCCGATCGGCAAGGTCTTCACCGCGATGGCCGGGGTCCACGTCCTGATCGGCATCGGCGAGGCCGTGATCACCGCGCTGACCGTCGGCGCCGTCATCGCCGTACGCCCCGACCTGGTGCACGGCGCCCGCGGACTCACCTCCTCGCTCAAGCTCCGGATCGACGGCGAACTGGTCGACGCCCCCGCCCCGGCCCCGGCACAGGCCGCCCCGGCCGCCGCCCGCTCGCACCGGAGGATCTGGGCCGCCGGCCTGGTCACCGCCCTCGTCCTGGCGGGCTTCGTCTCGTACTACGCCTCCTCCAGCCCCGACGGCCTGGAGAAGGTCGCCGCCGACCAGGGCATCGACAAGAAGACCGAGGAGCACGCGGCCAAGGACTCCCCGCTCGCCGACTACGGCGTCAAGGACGTGTCCGACGCCCGGATCTCCGGCGGCCTCGCCGGAGTCATCGGCGTCGCGGCCACCGTCGTCGTCGGCAGCGGAGTCTTCTACGTGGTCCGCCGCCGCCGTACCCCGGACGCCCCCGCGGACCCCACGCGCGATACGGAATCCGTCTGACATGGGCGCCGGGCACGCGCACAAGCTCTACCGGCACGGTCACTCGCCGATCCACGACCTGCCGCCGCACTGCAAGATCGCCGCCGCCTTCTGCTTCGTCGTGGTCGTCGTCTCGACGCCGCGCGAGTCGATGTGGGCGTTCGCGCTGTACGCGGTGCTGCTCGGCGTGGTCACCGCGCTGGCCCGCATCCCGGCGGGCTTCCTGCTCAAGCGGCTGCTCATCGAGGTGCCGTTCGTCGCGTTCGCGCTGCTCATGCCGTTCGTGGTGCCCGGCGAGCAGACCCACGTACTCGGCCTCTCCGTCAGCGTCCCCGGCCTCTGGGGCGCCTGGAACGTCCTCGCCAAGGGCACCCTCGGTGTCGCCGCGTCCGTGCTCCTGGCCTCCACCACCGAACTGCGCTCGCTGCTGCTCGGCCTCCAGCGGCTCAAGCTGCCGCCGCTGCTCGTCCAGATCGCCTCCTTCATGATCCGGTACGGCGACGTCATCACCGACGAGATGCGCCGGATGTCGATCGCCCGCCGCTCCCGGGGCTTCGAGGCGCGCGGCGTACGGCAGTGGGGTGTCCTGGCCATATCGGCGGGCGCCCTGTTCATCCGGTCCTACGAGCGCGGCGAACGCGTCCACCTCGCCATGGTCAGCCGCGGCTACGCCGGATCCATGCCGGTCATCGACGAGGTGACCGCCTCCCGGACCCAGTGGGCGTACGCCGCGGCACTCCCCGTCCTCGCCCTCGCCGTCTGTCTGCTGGGATGGACCCTATGAGCCAGCCCACCGCCCCCGCCCCGTCCCTGGAAGTCAGCGGCCTCGCCTACGCCTACCCCGACGGCCACCAGGCGCTCTTCGGGGTGGACCTCACGGTCGCCCGGGGCGAACGCGTCGCCCTGCTCGGCCCCAACGGCGCCGGCAAGACCACCCTCGTCCTGCACCTCAACGGCATCCTCGACGCCGGGGCGGGCACCGTCCGGGTCGCCGGTCTCCCCGTCGACAAGCGCAATCTCGCCGAGATCCGCCGCCGCGTCGGCATCGTCTTCCAGGACCCCGACGACCAGCTCTTCATGCCCACCGTCCGCGAGGACGTCGCCTTCGGCCCGGCCGCCTCCGGGCTGCGCGGTGCCGAGCTGGAGGCACGCGTCACCGAGGCGCTGGAACAGGTCGGCATGGCGGAGTACGCGAACCGCCCGCCGCACCACCTCTCCTTCGGCCAGCGCCGCCGCGTCGCCGTCGCCACTGTCCTCGCCATGCGGCCGGAGATCCTCGTCCTGGACGAACCGTCCTCCAACCTGGACCCGGCCTCGCGGCGCGAACTCGCCGACATCCTGCGGTCCCTGGACGTCACCGTGCTCATGGTCACGCACGACCTGCCGTACGCACTGGAGCTGTGCCCGCGCGCGGTGATCCTCAGCGAGGGCGTCATCACCGCCGACGACCGCACCCAGGACCTGCTCTGCGACGAGAAGCTGATGCGCGCACACCGCCTGGAACTGCCCTTCGGCTTCGACCCGCGTTCCGTGACTGTGAACATGAGGTGACCTGCCACGCCTGCCGCCCGCGACGGGATGCACCATGGGGGGATGAGCGGGAGCGCAGAAGCAGACGTGGACGTACGGGGCACGGTGGCGGCCGGATTCGAACCGGTCAGGGACGCCTTCATCCGTAACTTCGAACAGCGCGGTGAACGCGGCGCGGCCGTCACGGTCTACCGGGACGGGCACAAGGTCGTCGACCTCTGGGCCGGTACGAGAGACGTGGACGGCGTCGAACCCTGGGCCGTGGACACCGTGCAGATCGTCCGCTCGGCGGGCAAGGGCATCGCCGCCGCCGTACCGCTGCTGCTGCACCAGCGCGGCCAGCTCGACCTGGACGCCCCGGTCGGCACGTACTGGCCGGAGTTCAAGGCGGCCGGCAAGGAACGCGTACTCGTCCGCCACCTCCTCTCCCACCGGGCAGGCATCCCCGCGCTCGACTGCCCGCTGACCCCCTCCGAGGCGGCCGACGGGATCTCCGGCCCGCAGGCCGTCGCCGCCCAGCGCCCCCAGTGGGAACCCGGCACCGACCACGGCTATCACGCCCAGACCTACAGCTGGCTCATCGGCGAACTGGTGCGCCGGGTCACCGGACGCACCGTCGGCCGCTGGATCGCCGAGGAGATCGCCCGCCCGCTCGGCCTGGACTTCTGGTTCGGCCTCCCGGCGGACGAGGCGCACCGGGTGGGCCGGATCGGCCCGGTCGAACCGCCCGCCGCGGGCGACGGCGGCAACGGCGGCGTCCTGCGGCTGCGCCCCAAACGCTCCGTCAGCGAGGCCTACCGCGACCCGCAGTCCCTCACCCGCCGCGCCTTCGGGGCCATCGACCCGTTCCCCGACGAGAACGACCCCGGCTACCGGGCGGCCGAACTCCCCGCCTCCAACGGCATCGCCACCGCCCGCGCGCTGGCCCGCTGCTACGCCGCGATGATCGGCCCGGTCGACGGCCACCGCCTGTTCGCCCCGGCCACCCTCACCCTGGCCCGCACCGAGGAGTCGGCGGGCCCCGACCGGGTCCTGGTCGTCAACACCCGCTTCGGCCTCGGCTACATGCTCCACGGCCCGGCGTCCCCGCTGCTCGCCCCCGGCTCGTTCGGCCACCCCGGCCGGGGCGGATCGCTCGGCTTCGCCGACCCCGAATCCGGCATCGCCCTGGGCTATGTGACGAACGGTCTGCAGAAGGGAGTCACCGCCGATCCCCGTGCCCAGGCCCTGGTCAGGGCAGTACGGTCGGCGCCATGACTACTCCACACCCCACCGGTCCGCGATTCGACGGCCACGGCGTACTCATCACCGGAGCGGGCCAGGGCATCGGCGCGGCCACGGCCCGCCGGCTGGCCTCGGAGGGCGCCCGGGTCCTGGTCACCGACCTGGACGGCGACCGCGCGGAACGCACCGCCGCCGCGATACGCGAGACGGGCGGCGCCGCCGAGTCGCTGCCCTGCGACGTGGCCGACCGGGCGGCCGTCGAGGCGGCGGTGGCCCACACGGTCGCCGCCTTCGGCTCCCTGGACGTGCTGGTCAACAACGCGTACTCCTGCACCAGGGACGTCCCGCTCTTCGAGGACGAGCCCGACGAGGCCTGGCAGCGCGACCTGGACGTCACCCTCACCGGCCCCTACCGCTGCGCGCGGGCGGCCCTCCCGCACCTGGTGGCCTCCGGCCGGGGCGCGATCGTCAACATCGGCTCGGTCAACGGCGAACAGGACTTCGGCAACCACGGCTACAGCGCGGCCAAGGCGGGCCTGGCGAGCCTGACCCGCACCCTGGCCGGCCACGCGGGCCCGCGCGGCGTACGCGTCAACCTGGTCGCCCCCGGCACCGTCCGCACCGCCGCCTGGGCGGGCCGCGACGCCGAACTGACCCGCGTAAGCAACCTCTACCCGCTCGGCCGGGTCGGCGAGCCGGAGGACATCGCGTCCGCCGTCGCCTTCCTCGCCTCCCGCGACGCGGCCTGGATCACCGGGACGACGCTGCGTGTGGACGGCGGCCTGACGGCGACCAACTACGGGTTCCGGCAGGCGGTTTCGGGGAAGTAGGGCTCGGCCGCGGGCGGTCAGCGGCCGGTCGCCCCGTCGTAGACGCCGACCACCCGCCGCAGGAACGCCGCCACCACGGCCCGGTCCTGCGGGGAGAGGTCGGCCGCGGCCTCGGTGACGCCCTGGATGACCGGGGCCACATGCTCGTACGCCATGGCCTCCCAGTGCTCGGCGGGAGCCACGATCACCTTGCGCCGGTCGGTCGGGTGGGGCTCCCGCCGGGCGTGCCCGGCGGCCACGAGCCGGTCGATCACCAGCGTCGTCGCGGCCGTCGACGCGTCCAGCCGGCGGGCGAGGTCGGTGGGGGTGGTCGGCCCGACGTTCACGAGATGGTCCATCACGGCGAGCCCGGCCGCGTCCACCCGCAGCCGGCGGCCCAGATGGCGCTCGAACCGCTGCTGGCGCAGGGTCAGATTCCGCAACTGCTCACGGATGGCACCGTCGTCGGCCGGGGCACCGGAGGGAGCGTCGGCGGGGGCTTCGGCCGGGGTCCCGGCGGGGGTGGCGGCGGTCGGTTTGACATCCATGGGGCTCAGGATACTCTCAATATTGCTAAGAATATTGGTAAGTTTATTGGCGAGTTAATTGGTAACCAATGAGTAGAGGTAAAATGAACGCTGACCCGACCGCCGCGCCGCCCTACCGGTGGCGGTGGCTGATCCTGGCGGTGATGCTCGTCGCGGAGATCATGGATCTGCTGGACGCGTCGATCGTCAATGTGGCCGGGCCCGAACTGGAACGGTCGCTGGGCGCCGGCTCCGTCGGACTCCAGTGGGTGATCGGCGGATACGCCCTCACGCTGGGCGCCGGGCTGATCCTCGGCGGACGGCTCGGCGACCGCTACGGGCGGCGCCGGATGTTCCTGATCGGCCTCGCCTCGTTCACCGCCACCTCCCTGCTGTGCGCCTGCGCGCCGGACATCGGGTCCCTGATCGCCTTCCGGCTGCTCCAGGGCACCGCGGGCGCGATGCTCCTGCCCCAGGGGCTCGGACTGCTGCGGGAGAACTTCTCCGGCGCCGAACTCACCAAGGTCTTCGGCATCTTCGGACCTGTCCTGGGGCTCGGCGGCATCATCGGGCCCGTCCTGGGCGGCGGCCTGATCCAGAGCGACTTCCTCGGCCTGGGCTGGCGGCTGGTCTTCCTGGTCAACCTGCCCATCGGCATCGCCGCCCTGGTCGTCGCCGCGAAAGTCGTCCCCCGGCGGCCGGGCGACCGCACGGTGGTCGTCGACACGGTGGGCGCCGCCCTGGTGGCGCTGTCCTGCGCGCTGCTCGTCCTGCCCCTGAACCAGGGCCAGGAGGCCGGGTGGCCGCTGTGGACCTGGCTCTGCATGGCGGGCTCCGTCACCGGATTCGGCGCCTTCGCGCTCCGGCAGCGCAGCACCGCGGCCAAGGGGCGCGAACCGCTGGTCACCCCCGCGCTGCTGCGCAAGCCCGCCTTCACCGTGGGGCTCGGTGGCATCGCCCTGTTCTTCGCCGGACTGGTCGGCACCCAGCTCGTGCTGACCCTCTACCTCCAGATCGGCCGGCACTTCACCGCGGGCGAGGCGGGCCTCGGCAACCTCCCGCTCGCCGTGGGGACCGCCATCGGCGGCGCGGTCAGCGGCGCCGTGCTCGCGGACCGGATCGGCCGCGCGGTCCTCCAGATCGGCCCGCTCGTCCAGCTCGCCGGCGCCGCCCTGCTCGGCTACGAACTCGGCCGCCTGGGCGGCTCGTTCTCCATCTGGGACATCGCCCCCGGCGTCGTCGTCTCGGGCATCGGCGCGGGCATGGTCATCGCGGCGTTGTTCAGCTTCATCCTCGCGGCCGTCGACGACCACGAGATCGGCTCCGCCTCCGGCGTGCTCTCCGCGGTCCAGTCGATCGGCGGCTCGATCGGGGTGGCCGTCTTCGGCTCCGTGTTCTTCGCCGACGCCAGGACCGGCGACTTCGCGTCCGGCTTCCGGCACGCGCTGATCGCGCAGTCCTGCCTGCTGGTCGCCTTCCTGGCCATGACCTTCCTGCTCCCGAAGAAGGGGCGGCCGGAGGGTGAGGAGTTCACGGCGGGCGAGGGCGAGGGCGAGGGCGCGGACGACGGGCCCCGGCGGGCCGTGGCCTGAGCGCGTCCCGACCGATACGGGCCCGGTCCGCCCCGCGCCCGGGTCAGGCGAGCGCGGGGTGGACGAGCCGCCCGTTGAGGACGAGGGAGGCGGCCTGCTTGAGACGGCGCACGCGCACACTGATCTCGTAGCCCCTGATGCCCTCGGTACGGGCGAAGCGGCCGCTGAGGTAGCGGTAGAAGTCCGGGGTGTCCTTGCAGATGACCACGGCCATGATGTTGTGCTTGCCGCTGATGGCAGCGGCGAAGGCGCACTCGTCGTGCCCGCTGAGCTCCTCGCCGATCTCCTGGAGCCGGGGCAGGTCGACCTGGAGCCAGAGGGTGGCGTTGAGCTCGTAGCCGAGGCGTTCGGGCACGGCGTCGATGTCGTAGACCAGCGAGCCGGTCGCTTCGAGGGCCTCCAGCCGGCGGGCCACCCGCGGCTTGGACCAGCCGGTGGCCTCCGCGAGCCGGGTGTGGGAGGCGCGGCCGTCCTCCGCCAGCGCTTCGAGGAGCGGGCGGTCCTCCTCGGTCGGGGTGAGTGGGGGCCCGGCGGGGACGGGGCGCTCCGCGGTCAGCAGCCGCACCTGCTCGTCGGTGAGCGAGCCCTCCCGCCCGGTCCAGCCGGCCGTGTCCGGGGAGCCGAAGGCGTGGACGAGCAGGTCGACGTTCAGGTCCAGGACCGAGGCCGCCCGGGGGAGCTGCCGCAGCAGCACGTCGTCGTGGGCGGTCCCGGACGGCGAACGGACGATGCAGATGATCTCCGAACCGCCCGACGCGATGCTCGTGTACGCGACCTCCGGCCTGCGGGACAGGGAATCCGCCAGGGGCCCCACGGCGTCCGGGCGGCAGCGCAGCCGCGCGATCCACTCGGACCGGCCGCGGGCGGCGGGGCTGCTCAGCCCGACGACGCGGATGACACCGCCGCGGCGCAGGGCGCTGTAGCGGCGCGCCACGGTCTGCTCGGACACCCCGACGACCTCGCTGAGGCGGCGGAAGGAGACCCGCGGCGAGCAGTTCAGTCCATGGATGATTTTGCGGTCCAGATCGTCAGGCATGGATGAATGGTCACATGGTCATTCGCATATCCGGAGGTTTCATGATGTTCGCCGAGATCGCTTGGGGATTCGTCGACGGTCGGGGCGAAGCTGGTCGGCGGCTTTGTGGGTGATTCGGCGTACCGCGCGGAATGCGGTGGTACGCCGGATCACCCGGGAGCGGGCGCACGCCGGACGGCGGTGCCCACATCGCAGCCGGTGCCCCGCGCGGCACCCGCCCCCGCAGCAGAAGGAACCACTTCGTGAACTCCGCAACGACACAGGACAGATCAGGGCGGGGCGTCACGCTCGTCATGGCCTGCCTGGGCGTCTTCGTCGCCTATCTCCCCGTGACCACCGTGTCGGTGAGCCTGCCGGCCATCCAGCGGGCACTGGGCGCCTCCACGTCCCAGCTGTCCTGGGTCTCGGACGCCTTCGTGCTGCCGATGGCCGCGCTGATCCTGACCACCGGGGTGTGGGGTGACGTACACGGCCGCAAGCGGGTCTTCCAGACGGGCATGGCCCTGTGTGCGCTGGGCGCGGCGATATCGCTGTCCGCGGACTCGGTGCAGTGGGTGTGGGCCGGGCAGGCGGTCTCCGGTCTGGGTGCGGCGGCGCTGCTGCCCACGACGCTGGCCCTGATCAGCCACGCGGTCCCCGACCACCGGGAGCGGGGCAAGTACATCGGCCTGTGGGCGATGTCCCTGATGGGCTCGCTCGCCGTGGGCTCGCTGATCGCCGGGGTGCTGCTGGAGCACGTCGCGTGGCGCTGGATCTTCCTCCTGCCCGTACCGGTCTCCCTGATCGTGCTCGTCGTCGCGGCGTACCGGCTGCCCGACTCGCGCGCCCCGCACGGCCGCCGGCTCGACTGGCCCGGCCAGATCAGTGCGGCCGTCGCCGTCACCGCGGTCGTGTACGGCGTCATCGAGGGCGGCGCGGACGGCTTCGGCGAGCCCGCTGTGGTGACGGCCCTGGTGCTGGGCGCGATATCCGCCGCCGTGTTCGTCGTCGTGGAGCGCCGCAGCGCGAGCCCGATGCTCGACCTGGCGCTGTTCCGCAGCCCGGCCTTCACCGCCACCGCCCTGGTCGCCATGATCAGCTTCCTGGGGCTGATCGGCTTCTTCTTCGTGCTGAGCCTCTACTTCGGCATGGTGCAGCACCTGACCACGATCGAGGCGGCGCTGCGGATGGTGATGGTGTCCGGGGTGTCCCTCCTTGCGGGCCTGCCCGTCGGACGCCTGATGCACCGGGTCTCCCCCCGGGTCCTGATCACCACGGGCCTGGTCGTCGCGGCGGCCGCGATGCTCTCGCTGACCGGCGTCGACGCCCACACCTCCTACGGCTCGATCGTCTGGCGGCTGGCCCTGCTGGGCCTCGGCATGGGCGCCGTGATCACCCCGATGACCGCCTCAGCGGTGTCCTCCGTCCCGTACCACCTGGCCGGGATGGCCGCCGCCGGGAACAACGCCTTCCGCCAGGTCGGCGGCGCCCTCGGCCCCGCCGTGCTCGGCGCCCTGCTGACCACCCGGGCCCTGGACGCGCTGCCCGGCCGCCTCACCGACGCGGGGGTGCCCGCCGAGGCGAGTGCCCGCGTCCTCGACACCGCCCGCGAGCAGGGACTCGGCGCCGTGGCCGGGCTCCAACTGGACGCCGCGACCGGACCCGCCCTGACCGCCCTGGGCGACTCCTTCCTCGACGGCATGCGGCTGTGCCTGACCGTCTCGGCCTCGCTCGCCCTGCTGGCCGCCGTCGCCTGCGCCGTGCTCCTGCGCCCGGCCGCCGGGCCGACGGCCCCTGCGGCCCCGGCGGCCGAGGAACCGCCGGCCCGCCTGGCGCCGGTCCCGGCGAACTGAACGCGGACCGCACCACGTCAGCTGGACGCCCGACCGCCCCGCCGTGCGTGGCACGGCGGGGCGGTGTGGGGTCGGTCCAGGTCAGACGGCGCCGAACTCCCCGGCCTTGACGCCCGCCACGAAGGCGGCGAAGGAAGCGGGGGAGGCGTGCAGCACGGGGCCGCCCGGGTTCTTGGAGTCGCGGACGGGGACGATGCCGCTGGCGAGTGCGCTGCTCGGGGCCCACTCGACGCAGGAACCGCCGTTGTTGCTGTAGGAGGACTTGACCCAGTGTGGGGTCGCGGCTTCGGTCGTCACGGGGTGCCCTTTCGTAGCTGGTGGATCAGGTCCACGGAAGCTGTCTGCGACAGAGATACGGCCTGCAACTGATGGTAGGCCCTCACCAGGGGCAGTACAGAGGTCAGTTCACGGTCCAACTGGCCTTGCGTCTGCGACTCCACGTAGGCGAACACGGATCGGTCCTGGAGGGTCAGCAGGTTCACCAGCCGGTCGAGGGGGCGACGCTCGCCGAGGCTGTACGGGGCGATCTGGAGCATGGTGTTCGGCTGCGAGGCGAAGTCGGCCAAGGACTGCAACTGAGCGTCCATGACGGCGGGGCCGCCGACGGGCCGCCGGACGCAGCTCTCGTCCAGTACCGCAATCACCAGAGGAGGCAGGGGGCGTGCCAGTGCGTCCTGTCGCTCCACGAGGAACGAAACCCGTTCGTCGGCCTGCTCCTGCGTGATGACCCCTCGGTCAACTGCGCTGGCTGCCATGGCCTGTGCGTACTCACGAGTTTGGAGCGGGCCGGGGATCACGCCGCACTCGAACAGTCTGATCTCCGCTGCCCGGCCCTCGTATCCGACGTACTCCGGGAAGCCCTCCAGCAGGTTGCCGTGCTTGATCTCGCGCCATTCGCGCTCGAACGAATCGGCGGTGTTGGTCGTGTCCAATGCCACGTCGACGCGGCGTGAGAACGGCAGAGTCGGTGATTTCCGACCGGTTTCGAGGGCTGAGATATGCCTGCCTGTGCAGCCGACCAGCGCACCGACGTGATCCTGGGTCCAGCCGCGCTCTTCGCGCAGCCTGCGTAAACGTGCGCCGAAAGCTGCCTGAGGGCTTGCTTCAGGGTTCAACTCCTTGCGGTTTACCAATGTGTCCTCCTTCTCAGCCATGTTGATGACATCTCGACTCTAGGTCACGCTGAAGCCTCCTGGTAGTGGAATGGCTACGGAGCGGAGTTGGCGTGTCCGAAGACGACGGCGGGGCCCTGACTCGCCATGAACCCCTTCAACTCCCCTCGCCCGGCACGCTCTTCCGGGATACCGGCCATGGCGGCCGGGTGGGTGAGTTCCGTGGGGTCGCCGGCCCGTACTGGTCATTGCGGCCGGTCGGTGGCGGTGTGGAATGGGAGGCGGAACCCGAGTGGGTCCGGGCGTTGACTCCGGCCGAGCGGCTGAGCGTGGAGAACGCGTTGCGGAATCTGCGGAGCAGTCGGGGTGGGCTGTGAACGGGGCGGCGGCGCCGGAGGGTTACCGGTGCGAGGCGCTGGCCATGGAGTTCTTCGGGGGCACCGGGAAGATGGAGAGACACGTACTGGGCACGTTCCGGACCATCTCGCCGGTGCTGGCGCTGCGGTGGCTGGGCGGTCAGGCGTTGTGGATCGCGGACCGGATCGACGCCGATCCCGACGCCGATCCGGACTCCGACTCCGGTTTCGGCCCGCGATCGGACCTGGAGCGTTCGGCGTGGGTGCAGCCCTTGAAACGGCTGCCGGTCGGCTCCACGTCCGACCGCCCCGCCGAGCTCCGTGCCTGGTACGAGGACCGGCAGGGTCAGCGCGCGGCCCAGGCACACATCAAGGGCGGCAACCCGTTCCTCGTCGTCGTCCCCGGCACCGACTTCACGTACACCCTCTCCGTGCACCCCGATTGAACAAGGGGCGGAGCCGCAGGGCCGTCGTGCTCAACCCGTGTGCAGCATCAGCCCGATGCCGACCACCATCAGCCCCGCCGCCGCGATCCGCGGCGCGCCGAACCGCTCCTTGAAGAACAGCGTCCCGATGGCCGCTCCGACGATGATCGACGACTCCCGCAGGGCCGCGATCGGTGCCAGTGCCGCCCGGGTCTGGGCCCACAGGACGAGGCCGTACGCCGTCACCGACAGGGCCGCGCCCAGCAGCCCGCGTACGGCGAACGGGCGGAGGGCGGGCAGGAGTTCGGCGCGGCGGCGGTACAGCGCGTAGGCCGGGATGGCCAGTCCCTCCAGGATCATCAGCCAGGCGATGTAGCCGAGCGGGGTGCCGGAGGCGCGCACCCCGACGCCGTCCACCGTGGTGTACCCGGCGATGGCCAGGCCGGTCGCGAGGGCGGCCAGCAGGGCCGGCCAGTCGGGGCGTCTGCCGGAGCCCCGGATGCCCCAGAGGGCCAGCCCGACCAGCCCCGCCGAGGCCACCGCGACCCCGGCGGTGGCCCAGCCGTCGGGGTGCTCGCCGACGAAGACCGCGGCGAGGACCGTCACCACCAGCGGCGCCGTACCCCGGGCGATCGGGTACATCTGCCCGAAGTCGCCCAGGGTGAACGAACGCATCAGCAGCAGCATGTACGCCACATGGAGCGCGGCCGACACCAGCAGGTAGGGCCAGGCCCCGGCGGCCGGGAGCGGGACGAAGCAGGCGGCGGCCGCGCCGATCAGCAGACCGCCGCCGGAGATCAGGGTGAAGGAGAGGAGCTGGTCCTTGATCGCGTGCGCGATCGCGTTCCAACTGGCGTGCGTGATGGCCGCGACCAGCACCGCGAACGCGACCGGCGGTGTCACTTCGACTGCTCGCGCACGTCCACCACGGTTCCGCCGGCGTGCCCGATCAGCGACTTGGGGTCGAGCGGGAAGACGGTGTGCGGGGTGCCCGCCGCCGCCCACACCACGTCGTGGTCCAGCAGCCCCCGGTCGGCCAGCACCCGGGTCCTCGTACGGTGCCCGAAGGGGGGCACGCCGCCGATCGCGTACCCGGTCGTCTCCCGGACCAGATCGGCCCCGGCCCGCTTGACCTTCCCGGCGCCCAGCTCCGCGCGTACCCGCTCCACGTCGACGCGCGAGGAGCCGTCCATCAGGACCAGCACGGGGACCCCGTCGGCCTCGAAGATCAGCGACTTGACGATCTCGCTCAGCTCGCAGCCGATCGCGGCGGCGGCCTCGGCGGCGGTACGGGTGGCCTCGGGGAAGCGGCGGACCTCGACATCGAGCCCCAGCTCCCGCAGGGCCTCGGCGAATCGGGGGTGGGCTTCGGCAGCGGCGGTGGCATCGGAAGTGCTCATGCCCGCACGCTAGCGAATCCCGCGCGGGGCATGCGACGCGATTCCACGCCGACGGGAACGGCTGTCACCGATCCCTGGCGCAGTTCACCACGCAGCCGACGGTCAGCAGCACCCCGAACACTCCGACGGCCAGCAGCCCGAGGACCTTGAGCAGCCCCATCCCGTCCGCCGCGCCCCTGGCCGCACCCGCGATGCCGCCCACGGACGCGCACATTCCGAGAACGAACGTGCGCGACCCCCGGGGCCCGGCAGCAGTCATCTCACGACCCCGCGCGAAGGACCGCCGCGACCACCGGCCCCGCCGCGTCGCCGCCGTGGCCGCCGGACTGGACCACTGCGGCGGCGGCCAGGTCGTTGCTGAAGCCGGTGAACCAGCTGTTGGACGTGGCCTGGCCGTCCACCTCCGCCGAGCCCGTCTTGGCGCCCTTGTCGCCGCCCACGGAGGCCATCGCGGCCCTTCCGGTGCCCCAACTCGCCGTCTGGCGCATCATGTTGGTGAGCTGCTGGGAGACGTACCCAGGCAGTGAACGGGAGGCGGTGGCGATCGGCCGGCCGTCGAGCTCCGGGGACACGATGATCGGCTGGCGGAAGGTGCCGGTCCGCGCGGTGGCGGTGATGGACGCCATGTTGAGGGCGTTCATCTGGACCGTGCCCTGCCCGATGTACTGCGCGGCCGCCTCGCCCTGGGTCTCCTCGGGCACCTTGCCGTCGAAGGTGACGACGCCGGTCTGCCAGTTCAGGCCGATGCCGAAGACGTCGCGGGCCTCCTTGGCGAGTGCCGCGTCGTCCTTGGCGTCGTCGATCAGCTTGATGAAGGCCGTGTTGCAGGACCGGGCGAAGCTGGTCGTCAGGGTGCCGTCGGGAATGGAGAAGCCGTCCAGGTTCTTGAAGGTGCGGCCGTAGTACGTCGCGGTCGGCGGGCACTCGATCTTCCGGTCGGCCGAGGTCAGGCCCTTCTCGATCAGCATCGCCGCCGTCACGATCTTCATCGTGGAACCGGGCGCCTGCGTGCCCTGCATCGCCGCGTTGAACCCGGTGGCCGGGTTGTTGGCGACCGCGCGGATCGCGCCCGTGGACGGCCTCACGGCGACCACCGAGGCCTGGCTGAACTTCTTCACGGCCAGCTCGGCCGCCGCCTGGGCGTCGGCGTCCAGGGTGGTCTGCAGCTTGCCCGGCCTGCCCTTGGTGAGGGTCAGCAGGGTCTTGCCGGGGCTGCCCGCGTCCGGACTCTCGATCCAGGTCTCGACGCCCGCGGTGCCGCCGGCCTTCTCGCCGTACTTCTGGCGCAGGGTGTCCAGGATCGGACCCAGCGAGGGGTACTTCTCCTTGGTGAGGACCTTGCCGTTGTGGTCGACGGCCTCGATCGACGGGGCCGCCGCCTCGCCCGTCTTCAGCGAGGCCCCGTCCGTCAGGTCCGGATGGATCACGGCGGGGGACCAGTCCACCAGGGGCCTGCCGGTGGTCAGTCCGCGCACCACGGTCAGCTCGGAGGAGTACGACCAGGGCTTGGACCTGCCCTCGAAGGAGACGGTCGCCTTTACCGTGTACGGCACCTTCGAGCCCACCGTGGGGCCCGGGGTGATCACCGCCTCGGTGACGTGGGCGCTCTCGCGGTAACCGGTGAGGGCCGGTCCGGCCTCGGCCGCGTTGTTGGTGAGCTGGGACGCGGTGTCCGGGTCGCCGCTCGCCCAGGCCTTCAGGAACTTCTTCGACGCCTCGTCGATCTCCGCCTTGGTGACCGGGCCCGTCTTCACCTCGGCGGGGGCGGACTTGCTGTCCGTACCGCCGCCCCCGCCGCTCAGCCCGTCCAGCATGTTGTACGCCCCGTAGCCCACCCCGCCGACCACGACCGCGAACACTCCGCCGACCATCGCGACCTTCGCTCCACTGCGCATGCCTGCAGTCCCCTCCCCAGGAGCCCTCTTGAACGTGTTCAAGAAGATGCTGCCAGGCACCTTACGGGACGGCGGGGAAGGCCGGGACGGTTGTTATCGGAACGCGATATGTGTGGCGTGAGCACGTCGATCCGGACACATCCGGACGACGTGCTCCCGTCCGATCCAGGTGTCCGGCCAGATCCGGTAGCGCCACGAACGAGCACCGCCGGGGGCGGCCGCTTGTTACTCTTCCCGGTCATGCGAGCCCTCTTCCCAGGATCTTTCGACCCGGTCACTCAAGGGCACCAGGACGTGCTCCGGCGCGCTGCCCTCCTGTTCGACGAGGTCGTCGTGTGCGTGATGTCCAATTCGAACAAGACCGGCCGCATCCCCGTCACGGAACGGCTGGACCGGCTCCGCGCGGCAGCGGCCGACTTGAGCAACGTCACGGTCGACTCCCACACCGGCGGCCTGCTGGTCGACTACTGCCGCCGAGGCGGAATCGATGTCGTCATCCGCGGAGTCCGCGGCGTTTCCGACCTGGACTACGAAATGCCGATGGCCCGCATGAACCACGAACTGGCCGGAGTCGAAACGTTCTTCATCGCCGCGGACCCCGCCCTGGCCCGCGTCTCCTCCACCCTCGTCACCGCGATGCGTCAACTGGACCGTGTCCCCGAATGATGAGGTGAGCGCTTCTTCCAGCAGGTGGGGGCGGCGACGAAGGGTCCTGGGACGTGTCCTGTGCGGTGAGGCGGACGAGTCGTTCGCAGTATCCCTCCCCTAACCCCTAGGGGCGGGGGATCCGCGCGCTGAAGCGACAAGCCCGGCCGGTGTGGTGCGCGAAAAGGCCGGTGTCGTCCCCCACCCCGGCGGATGCCGGAACGCGGCAACCGTGTTCCTCCGCTCCCGCCCAGGGCACCGACGACACAGCGATCGGCCGCCTACCCGGACTGATGAACGACAAGGTGCAGGACTCCAGCAGGAGGCCGGTGCGTCGCCGTACGCCACGAGTTGGATCACGAGCCCATCCCCGCGTCGTACGAGGCACGAGTGGGGCGGAACAGAGACTGGAGGCGATCCGAGACACTGATTCTGCACAGAGGACTGGCATGGCTCTACGAGGCGCCCGAACGATTTCCGCGCTGACGGTCGGCGCGGTGACGACCGT
>NZ_ML123052.1:308339-347577 GCF_003846175.1 Streptomyces sp. ADI95-17
CACGGGCCAGCCGGCGGCCCTGGAGTGCGCGAAGGTCAAGGTGCCGCTGGACTACCGCGCCCCCGGGGGCCGGAAGATCGACCTCGCGATATCGCGGATCAAGGCGGGCAGCACGAAGGAGCGGCGCGGCGTGCTGCTGATGAATCCCGGGGGACCGGGCGTTCAGGGGCTGACCATGCCCGCGGAGATGGAGCCGCTGCTGTCGGCGGAGGTACGGGAGCGGTTCGACCTGATCGGCTTCGACCCGCGCGGGGTCGGGCAGAGTGCGCCGATCGGCTGCGGCCTGACGGACGAGGAACAGGCCTTCCAGCATCCCTACACCGCAGGGACGTTCGCGAAGGACGTGGCCTGGGCCCGGACGGTGGCCGACAAGTGCTGGGCCAAGGCGGGTGACGTGCTGCCGCACATCACCACCCGCAACACGGCACGGGACATGGATGTCGTCCGGGCGGCGCTGGGAGAGAGGAAGATCTCCTACTTCGGGTACTCGTACGGCACCTACCTGGGGTCCGTCTACACGCAGATGTTCCCCCAGCGCTCGGACCGGTTCGTGCTCGACAGCGCGCTCGATCCGACGCTCGCGTGGCGAGGGATGTTCCGGGGATGGTCGGCGGGGGCCGAACTCGCCTTCACCCGGTGGACGGAGTGGGCCGCCGCGCGCAACGCCACGTACGGGCTGGGTCCGACTCCGGCGGAGGTCCGGAAGACGTACTGGGAGCTCATCGCCCGTGCCGACCGCACACCCGTCCCGACGGAGGGCGGGGCGCTCAGTGGCGGCGCCATCCGTTCCGCGTACAACGCGTTCGTCCACGTCGAGGCCGTCACCCCGTGGATCGTCGGGTTGAAGGCCGCGGCCGAGGGCGGATCGCCCGCGCCGGCCACGCTGACCGCGTCGGCGGTGTCGGCCGGATCGGCCGGAACGACGGCCCCCGCCTCCGCCCCGGTCCGGTCCGCTGATGCGGGGGCCTTCACTGCGGACGTTCCGGCGGATAACCAGTCCGCCGCCGTGTGGGCAGTCTTCTGCGACGACACCCGCAGCTGGCCGCGCAACCCCGAGCAGTACCGCCGGGACGTGATCCGGGACCGAGCCACGTACCCGCTGGCCGGCGACCTGGGGGCCAACATTCAGCCGTGCGCGTTCTGGAAGTCGGCGGCAAGGGAGCCGGCCACCGTGGTGAACAACGACGTCGACGCGCTGATCGTGCAGAACCAGTGGGACCCGCAGGCGACGCTGGCCATGGCGCAGGGCATGCGCCGGGCGCTGCACGGCGCGCGGATGATCACGGTGGCCGGCGGTGAGGGCCACGGCGTGGTGGTGGCCGGCCCGTCCTGTGCGGACGCCGACGTCACGCGGTACCTGACCACGGGCCGGCTGCCCGCGAAGGACCTGACCTGCGGCGGCTAGTGCCGTGACCGCATCGGTCGCCGGGTCGCTCAGGCTGCGATCGTGAAGATCTTGTCGTCCTTGTGGGCGGACAGGTCATCCACGATGCCATGCCGTCCGAGGGCCGTCCGGGGGCGGCCGATGGGCACCGACGACGAACGACAAGCACCAGGAGGCCGCAGTCACCGACTGCGGCCTCCTGGTGCTTCCGCCCAGCTAGATCCAGGTGTCCAGCCACATCCGCTCGCGCCACGATCCGTCGGGGATCGGCGTGCCCGTGTAGATCGGCCAGAAGTAGATGAAGTTCCAGATGATCAGCAGGACCAGGACGCCCGCCCCGATCGCGCCCAGTGTCCGCCGCCGTTCGCCCGTCGGATCGCCGGAACTCAGGCCCAGTTCCTGCCCGGTCCCCGTCCCGGCCGCCGGGCCCAGCATCGCGCCGATCATCATCGTCACCGCCAGACACAGGAACGGCACGAACACGACCGCGTAGAAGAGGAAGATCGTCCGCTCCTGGTAGAGGAACCAGGGCAGCCAGCCCGCCGCCACGCCGCAGACGATCGCACCCGCCCGCCAGTCGCGCCGGAAGAACCACCGCCACAGCACGTACACCAGGGCGAAGCACGCCGCCCACCACAGCAGCGGTGTCCCGATGGCCAGCACCTCGCGCGAGCACTTGCCGGTCGCCGACGCCGCGCAGCCCTGCTGTTCCTCCCAGAAGTACGAGACCGGCCGGCCCAGCACGATCCAGCTCCACGGATTGGACTGGTAGGTGTGGCCGGACGTCAGGTTCACATGGAATTCGTAGACCTGGTACTCGTAGTGCCACAGGCTGCGCAGCCAGTCCGGCAGCCAGGTCCAGTCGCCGCCCCGGCCGTCGGTCTGCGCCCAGTTCCGGTAGTAGCCCTTGCCGGTGACGATCCAGCCGGTCCAGGAGACGAGGTACGTCAGGAGCGCGACCGGGACCGTCGAGACGAACGCCGGCACCAGGTCCCGCTTCAGCACCGCCAGGTACGGGCGGACCGCACCCGCGGTCCGGCGCGCGCCGACGTCCCACAGCACCGTCATCAGGCCGAAGCCGACCATGATGTACAGGCCGTTCCACTTGGTGGCGAAGGCCAGCCCCAGCATCAGGCCCGCGGTGATCCGCCAGGGCCGCCAGCCGAGCCGCAGATCCTCCGCGACCCCCGCGTCGGGGCGCAGCACCCCTTCCTCGTCGACCGGCAGCGCCGCGGCCAGTCTGCGCCGGGCCCAGTCACGGTCGATCAGCAGCGCGCCGAACGCCGCCAGCACGAAGAACATCAGCACCAGGTCGAGCAGCGCGGTCCGGCTCATCACGAAGTGCAGACCGTCCACCGCGAGCAGGGTGCCCGCCAGACAGCCCAGGAACGTCGAGCGGAACAGCCGCCGGCCGATCCGGCACAGCATCAGCACCGACAGCGTGCCGAGCACCGCCACCATGAACCGCCAGCCGAACGGCGTGAACCCGAAGAAATGCTCACCGAGCCCGATGATCCACTTGCCGACCGGCGGGTGCACCACGTAGCCCGGGTCCACCGGGACGTCCACCTTCGACGGGTCCGCGAGGATCAGCTTGTCGATGTCCTTGGGCCAGTCGCCCTCGTACCCCTGATTGATCAGGGCCCAGGAGTCCTTGGCGTAGTACGTCTCGTCGAATATCAGCGCGTGCGGGCTGCCCAGATTCCAGAACCGCAGCAGCCCGGCGACCAGCGCCACGAGCAGCGGACCGCCCCACGCCGACCACCGCACCAGGCGATCGGCCATCGGCGGGGAGATCCCGAGCACCGCCCACAACTGGATGCCGGGCCTGGTGTAGGGCGGGACAAGCCGCTCGCGCAGCCCGATCCCGGGCCGGGGCGAATGGCCGAAGCGGCGCAGCCGCTGCTGCCAGGAGGCCGGATCTTCGCCGTGCGGTTCCCCGGCGTCTTGGCCCTGTCGGGCTTCGGGCGCAGTACTCGTCACCGCGCCATCGTAGGGAACGCATCTGTGCGAGCGCCGTCGCCCGTGCTGGGAGGATGGCACTTGTGACTGGAACGACTGGAACGCTGGTACTCGCAGGAACCCCCATCGGCGATGTGGCGGACGCCCCGCCGCGGCTCGCCGCCGAGCTGGAGACGGCGGACGTCGTCGCCGCCGAGGACACCCGCAGGCTGCGCCGCCTCACTCAGGCGCTCGGCATCCACACCACGGGGCGGGTCGTCTCCTACTTCGAGGGCAACGAGTCGGCCCGTACGCCCGAACTCGTCGAGGCGCTGATCGGCGGCGCCCGCGTGCTGCTGGTCACGGACGCCGGGATGCCGTCCGTCTCGGACCCCGGTTACCGGCTGGTGGCCGCCGCCGTGGAGAAGGACATCAAGGTCACCGCGGTGCCCGGCCCGTCCGCCGTGCTCACCGCGCTCGCCCTGTCCGCGCTGCCCGTCGACCGCTTCTGCTTCGAGGGCTTCCTGCCGCGCAAGGCGGGCGAACGGCTCGGCCGGCTCCGCGAGGTCGCCGACGAGCGCCGCACCATGGTCTTCTTCGAGGCCCCGCACCGCCTCGACGACACCCTCGCCGCGATGGCCGAGGTCTTCGGCGCCGACCGCCGGGCGGCCGTGTGCCGGGAGCTGACCAAGACGTACGAGGAAGTGAAGCGCGGCCCGCTGGGCGAACTGGCGGCGTGGGCGGCCGAAGGCGTACGCGGCGAGATCACCGTCGTCGTCGAGGGCGCGGCCGACTCCGGACCCGAGGAACTGGACGCCGAGGAGCTGGTACGCAGGGTGCGGGTGCGCGAGGAGGCGGGGGAGCGGCGCAAGGAGGCCATCGCCGCGGTCGCCGCGGACGCGGGTCTGCCCAAGCGCGAGGTGTTCGACGCGGTCGTCGCGGCAAAGAACGCGGAGCGGACCGCCCCCGCGAAGGGCAAAGGACTATCGTGAAAAGCAAAGCGAGAGCCGCGCACCGGGCTTTTCTGCCACGAGATGGCCAAAAGCGCTCCAACAGTCGACAGGGTCCGATGCGCTCCTGCCGGTAAGGGCGTCCACTGGTCAGGGACGCATTCTCCGGAACGTTTGTCCGGAGTGCCTGTCCGGCGGACAAAGGAGCGGGCATGAGCGAGATCGCAGAAACCACCGCGCACGAGGCGTACGCATTCGCCTGCATGAGGTGTGGACACGGCTGGGAACAGGCCTTCGAAATAGAGCACCACGTCGACGGCTCCAACAACGCTTTCGTCATCTACAAGGCGGACGGGGAACGGGTGCCCTCGCCCCTTTCCCGGCCCACTTGCACGAACTGCGGCGGACACGTGGTCCGGATCATGCGGGCCGGCCGGGTCTCGACCGTCCAGCAGCTGCTCCACAACCCCAAGCCGGCGCGGTCGGCGATCCAGGACGGCGAGGCCGACGCGGCCGCCGCCCCCGCGGAGACCGGACACCACTGGCACCTGTCCGACCTGCTGCACCCCTTCCACCGGAGGTAGGCGCCCCTTCGGCCGGAGGCGGGCGCCCGGCTCCGCCGCGGCCCGTCCGGGCGCACCGGTGGCTCCTCGTACGATCGTCGTCATGAGCCGTACCGAAGCCCCACCGCTGCCCGAACCCCTCCGGGTACCGGTCGCCGATTCGCACACCCACCTGGACATGCAGGACGCGACCGTCGAGGAGGGCCTGGCCAGGGCCGCCGCGGTCAATGTGACCACCGTGGTCCAGGTGGGATGCGACGTGGCCGGTTCGCGATGGGCCGCCGAGACCGCCGCCGCGCACCCGAACGTGCACGCGGCGGTCGCCCTGCACCCCAACGAGGCACCACGCATCGTGCACGGCGACCCCGACGGCTGGTCGCGCCAGGGCGCGCGGGAGGGCGGTGGGCAGGCGGCGCTGCACGAGGCGCTCGCGGAGATCGACGCGCTGGCCGCACTCGACCACGTACGCGGTGTCGGCGAGACCGGGCTGGACTGCTTCCGTACCGGCCCCGAGGGCATGGACGCCCAGGAGGAGTCCTTCCGGGCCCACATCGAGATCGCCAAACGGCACGGCAAGGCGCTGGTCATCCACGACCGCGAGGCGCACGCGGACGTGCTGCGGATCCTCGCCGACGCGGGCGCCCCGGAACGCACCGTGTTCCACTGCTACTCCGGCGACGCCGACATGGCCCGGATCTGCGCGGACGCCGGGTACTTCATGTCCTTCGCCGGCAACGTCACCTTCAAGAACGCCCAGCCGCTGCGGGACGCCCTGGCCGTGGCCCCGACGGAACTGGTCCTGGTCGAGACGGACGCCCCGTTCCTGACCCCCGCCCCGTACCGGGGGCGGCCCAACGCGCCTTACCTCATCCCCGTCACCCTGCGGGCCATGGCGGCGGTGAAGGGCCTGGACGAGGACACCCTGGCGTCGGCCGTCTTCGACAACACCGCCAGGGCCTTCGACTACTGACCGCGGCGGCCGTCGCCGTAGGCTTACCGGGTGAGCACCACTGAGCCCGACGCCCTCCTGGGCCCCGCAGACATCCGCGAGCTGGCCGCCGAGCTGGGCGTACGCCCGACCAAGCAGCGCGGCCAGAACTTCGTCATCGACGCCAATACGGTCCGCCGGATCGTACGGACGGCGGAGGTCCGGCCGGACGACGTCGTCGTCGAGGTCGGCCCGGGGCTCGGCTCGCTGACCCTGGCGCTGCTGGAGGCGGCGGACCGGGTCGTCGCCGTCGAGATCGACGACGTGCTGGCGGGCGCGCTGCCGGCCACCGTCGCCGCCCGGATGCCGGGGCGGGCCGACCGGTTCGCCCTGGTGCACTCCGACGCGATGCTGGTCCGGGAACTGCCCGGACCGGCGCCGACCGCGCTGGTCGCGAACCTTCCGTACAACGTCGCCGTGCCGGTCCTGCTGACGATGCTGGAGCGCTTCCCGTCCATCGAGCGCACCCTCGTCATGGTCCAGGCCGAGGTCGCCGACCGGCTGGCCGCACGGCCGGGCAACAAGGTCTACGGCGTGCCGTCGGTGAAGGCCAACTGGTACGCGGACGTCAAGCGTGCCGGCTCCATCGGCCGCAACGTCTTCTGGCCCGCCCCGAACGTCGACTCCGGCCTGGTCTCCCTGGTCCGGCGCACCGAGCCGATCGCGACGAGCGCGAGCCGGACCGAGGTCTTCGCGGTCGTCGACGCCGCCTTCGCCCAGCGCCGCAAGACCCTGCGGGCCGCCCTGGCCGGCTGGGCCGGCTCCGCACCCGCCGCCGAGGCGGCCCTGGTCGCCGCCGGAATCTCCCCGCAGGCCCGCGGCGAGTCACTGACCGTCGAGGAGTTCGCCGCCATCGCCGAGAACAAGCCGGCCGGGACCTCCGGGGCTGCCGGGAACGAGCCCTCGGGGAGTGGCGAGTGAGCGTCACCGTCCGCGTACCCGCCAAGGTCAACGTCCAGCTCGCGGTCGGCGCCCCGCGCCCCGACGGCTTCCACGACCTGGCCAATGTCTTCCTCGCCGTCGGCCTGTACGACGAGGTCACCGTCACCCCCGCCGACGGGCTGCGCATCACCTGCTCCGGCCCGGACGCCGCGCAGGTACCGCTGGACGCGACCAACCTCGCCGCCCGCGCCGCGATCGCGCTGGCCGAGCGGCACGGCATCGCACCCGATGTGCACATCCACATCGCCAAGGACATCCCCGTCGCCGGAGGCATGGCGGGCGGCAGCGCCGACGGCGCGGCCGCGCTGCTGGCCTGCGACGCGCTCTGGTCCACCGGCGCCACCCGGGACGAGCTCCTCGCGATCTGCGCCGAGCTGGGCAGCGACGTCCCGTTCAGCCTGGTCGGGGGCGCCGCCCTCGGCACCGGACGCGGTGAGCGGCTCACCCCGATCGAGGCCGGCTCCGCCTTCCACTGGGTCTTCGCGGTCGCCGACGGCGGGCTCTCCACCCCGGCCGTCTACGGCGAGTTCGACCGGCTGACGGCGGACACCGACGTCCCCGAGCCGGAAGCCTCCCCCGCGCTCCTCGACGCCCTGCGCACCGGCGACGCCACCGCGCTCGCCGCGGCCCTCTCCAACGACCTCCAGCCCGCCGCGCTCTCCCTGCGCCCCTCACTCGCCGACACCCTCGCCGCGGGCACCGCGGCGGGCGCCCTGGCCGCCCTGGTCTCCGGCTCCGGACCCACCACCGCGTTCCTGGTGGCGGACGAGGAGTCGGCCCGGAAGGTCGCCGAGGCCCTGCTCACCTCCGGCACCTGCCGCAACGCACGGACGGCGGTGTCCCCGGCGCCGGGGGCCACGGTCGTCTGACGGCGCCTGCCGCTACCGGCCGTAGTGATAGCGGCAGGCAACGATGCGTACCTCGTCCTCCCGGTGTGAGCCCCTGTACAGGAGGCCGTACGTACAGGGCGCCGGGAAGGCAAGGCACCCGCGAGTCCCCGTCTCCGGAGCCCCGTACCCTGGGAAGCCGATCGATCCCCCGGGGCAGGAGTGAAATGGCCGTCAATCTGGTCAATGTCGAGCAGGTCAGCAAGGTGTACGGCACCCGTGCCCTGCTCGACGGCGTGTCCCTCGGGGTGTCCGAGGGGGACCGGATCGGGGTCGTGGGCCGCAACGGCGACGGCAAGACGACGCTCATCCGGATGCTCGCCAAGCTGGAGGAGGCGGACAGCGGACGCGTCACCCACAACGGCGGGCTGCGGCTCGGCGTCCTGACCCAGCACGATTCGCTCGACCCGCAGGCGACCATCCGCCACGAGGTGATCGGCGACCTCGCCGACCACGAGTGGGCGGGCAGCGCCAAGATCCGCGACGTACTCACCGGACTCTTCGGCGGCCTCGCGCTGCCCGGCTTCGAGCACGGCTTGGACACCGTCATCGCCCCGCTCTCCGGTGGCGAGCGGCGCCGGATCGCGCTGGCCAAGCTGCTCATCGCCGAACAGGACCTGATCGTCCTCGACGAGCCGACCAACCACCTCGACGTCGAGGGCATCTCCTGGCTGGCCGGCCATCTGCGGGCCCGCCGCTCCGCGCTCGTCTGCGTGACCCACGACCGCTGGTTCCTCGACCAGGTCTGCACCCGCATGTGGGACGTCCAGCGCGGCACCGTCCACGAGTACGAGGGCGGCTACAGCGACTACGTCTTCGCGCGGGCCGAACGGGAGCGGATCGCCGCGACCGAGGAGTCCAAGCGGCAGAACCTGATGCGCAAGGAGCTGGCCTGGCTGCGCCGCGGCGCCCCCGCCCGCACCTCCAAGCCCCGCTACCGCATCGAGGCGGCCAACGAGCTGATCGCCGATGTGCCGCCGCCGCGCGACACCAGCGAGCTGATGAAGTTCGCCAACGCCCGGCTCGGCAAGACCGTCTTCGACCTGGAGGACGTGACCGTCCAGGCGGGCCCCAAGACGCTGCTCACCCACCTCACCTGGCAGCTCGGCCCCGGCGACCGGATCGGTCTGGTCGGGGTCAACGGCGCGGGCAAGACCTCGCTGCTGCGGGCGCTGGCCGAGGCGGCCCGCACCCAGGGCGACGCACAGCCCGCCGCCGGGAAGGTCGTCGTCGGCAAGACCGTCAAGCTGGCCTACCTCTCCCAGGAGGTCCACGAGCTGAACCCGAACCTGCGGGTCCTGGAGGCCGTCCAGCAGGTACGGGACCGGGTCGACCTCGGCAAGGGCCGCGAGATGACCGCGGGCCAGCTCTGCGAGCAGTTCGGCTTCTCGAAGGAGAAGCAGTGGACCCCGGTCGGCGACCTCTCCGGCGGTGAGCGGCGCCGGCTCCAGATCCTGCGCCTGCTGATGGACGAGCCGAACGTCCTCTTCCTCGACGAGCCCACCAACGACCTCGACATCGAGACCCTGACCCAGCTGGAGGACCTCCTCGACGGCTGGCCCGGATCGATGATCGTGATCTCCCACGACCGGTTCTTCATCGAGCGGACCACGGACCGGGTGATGGCGCTGCTCGGCGACCGCACGCTGCGGATGCTGCCGCGCGGGATCGACGAGTACCTGGAGCGCAGGCAGCGGATGGAGGAGGCGGCCACGCCCTCCGCCGCACCCGCGCCGGCCAAGGAGACCGCCCCGGCCGCGACGGTCTCCCCGCAGGCCGCCCGTGCCGCGAAGAAGGAGCTCCAGAAGGTCGAGCGGCAGCTCGACAAGATGTCGACGCGGGAGACCACGCTGCACGCGCAGATCGCGGAGCACGCCACGGACTTCGAGAAGGTGGCGAAGCTCGACGCCGAACTGCGCGAACTGGTCGCCGAACGCGACGAGTTGGAGATGCGCTGGCTGGAACTGGCCGAGGACGCCTGATCGCCACGGTGCGTCAGGTGTGACTGCTGGGGCTTGCGGGGCGGGTGATACAAAGAAACCCTGACCGGCGCAGAAGCCGGAGAGGTCCGCACGAAGGGGGACGTGCTGATGACCCAGCCGCCCGGCCAGCAACCGCCGCAGGGAGGCTTCGGGGCTCCGTACGAACCACAGCCCGGCTCGTACGGGCCGCCGACGCAGCCGCCGACACAGCAGCCGGCCCAACCGCCGACGCAGCCGTCGGGTCAGGCAGCAGGCTCGTACGGCACGCAGCCGCCGGGTCCGTACGGGCCGCCGCCGCCCGCCCAGCCGCCCGGCCCCTACGGGCCGCCGCCCGCCCAGCCCGGCCCGTACAACGCGCCCGCCCAGCCGGGCCCGTACAACGCGCCCGCCCAGCCGGGCCCGTACAACGCGCCCGCCCAGCCGGGTCTGTACGACGTGCCGACGCAGCCCGGGCCGTACGGTGTGCCGTCGTCACCGCAGCCCGGTGGCCCCGCCGGTGGTGGTGGTGGTGGCGGGTTCTTCCGGGGCAGGCGGGGAGCCGTCATCGGTGCCGTGCTCGGCGTGGTGCTGCTGGCGGGCGGTGGTGTCTGGCTGGCGACGGGCGGGAGCGACGGGAAGAAGCCCACGGCGAAGACGAGCGCCGATCCCGCGCCGGGCCCCTCCACCGGCGAAAACTCCAAGGGCAAGGAGAAGGACCCGGGGCCGGGCGACCTGCGCGCGGAGGCCGACGGGATCAACGCCGGGCGCAAGGCCGGCGAGGCGAAGGTCCAGTGGCTCCAGGAGGGCGGCGTCGACCTGCCCCGCAACGGCGAGAGCGTGTACGGCCCCTGGTTCGTCGGCGACACCGTGGTCAAGGCGATGTTCCACACCGTGTCCGGCTATTCGGTCGCCGACGGCAGCCAGAAGTGGAGCCTGCGACTGCCGGGCAAGCTGTGCGGTGCACCCTCGCAGGCCACCGCCGACGGCAAGATCGTCTTCGGGGTGCAGAGCGGCAGCGGCAGCGAGGCGGAGTGCAACGGACTCCAGATGGCCGACCTCACGACCGGTAAGGCCGGCTGGTACAAGACCTTCGAGCGGCAGGGTGCCTGGGACCTGCTCTCCGACACCGCGATGGCGATCAACGGCGACACCGTGACCGTCGGGCGCAAGACCAGGACGGACGCCTTCCGGGTCAGCGACGGCAAGGTGCTCTTCGGGAAACTTCCGGGCAACTGCCAGCCGTTCGGCTTCGCGAGCGGACCGCTGGGGATCGCCGCGGCCAGCTGCCAGACGGCGGCCGACGACCACAAGGAACAGCTGGTGGAGCGGATCGACCCGGTCAGCGGGAAGGTCCTGTGGACGTACAAGGTCAAGAAGGGCTGGGAGGTCTCGCAGTTCTACTCGGTCAGCCCGCTGGTCGTCTCCCTGAAGAAGGACCGCGACTGGGCCGTCATCATGCTCAACCCGGACGGCACCTACCGCTCCCAGCTGGCCGGCGGCACGGAGAACTACCGGGTGGAGTGCGACACCGATCTCATCACCGGCGGCGGGAACCTCGACAACTGCCTCGGGGTGGCGACCGACGACCGGACGGTCTACCTGGCGACCAAGTCCGACGAGTCCGATGCCACCCCCACCAACAAGATCGTGGCCTTCGACGTGAGCACCGGTCAGGCCAGATGGAAGGCCGCGGCCCCGGCCGGGCAGACCATGATGCCAATGCGGGTGGAGGGCGGCCGGCTGCTGGTGTTCGTGGAGTCGTCGACGAAGAAGGCCGGCGCCATCGCGTCGCTGCCGCCGACCGGTGGCACACCGCGGCTGCTGCTGCGGCACCCGGACGCGGGGGTACGGACCGAGCGCTCCCTCTTCCAGCCCCGGGTCGCCTACGTGAACGGCCGTTCTCTCCTGATGAGTACCAGCATCAGCGGGGTCGAGGACGGGGACGAGGAGCGGGCCAAGTCGATGGAGATGTTCGGCAACTGACGGACGCCGAGGCGTAACGGAGGTATCACGGGGCGGTTCTCCCTTGGGAACAGGGGGTGGACCGCCCCGGTGCCCGGGGTCTCGCGGGTGGTACAAAGAAGCCCCGCTCGACTGACGTAACACTGCGGGATCCATGCCTGATTCGCTCCTTTCCGGGAAGTTCAGGGGGTTTCGGCCCCGTAGTGTTCCGCGGAATCGCGGGGGAGACCGGACCGGGCACCGGACCGCACGAAGGGGGACGTGCTGATGACCCAGCCGCCCAGCCAGCAACCGCCGCAGGGAGGCTTCGGCGCGCCGCAGGAGCCGCCGCCGGGAAGTCCTCAGCCGCCCCAGGGCCCGCCGCAGACCCCGCCGCCCGCCCAGCCGGGCTACGGCTATCCGCAGGCACCCGGCCAGCCTCCGGGCCAGGCCCCCGGCTACGGCTACCCGCAGCAGCCGGGCCAGCAGCCGGGCCCGTACGGGCAGCAGCAGCCGGGCCCCTACGCCCAGCAGCCCGGCCCGTATGCCCAGCAGCCCGGCCCCTACGCCCAGCAGCCGGGTCCGTACGGCCAGCAGCAGCCCGGTTACGGCTACCCGCAGCAGCAGTACCCCGGCGCACCCGCCCCGAGCGGTCCCGGTGGCGGTCCCTCCAAGCGCAAGCCCGCGATCATCATCGGTGCCGCGGCCGCCGCGCTCCTGGTGATCGGCGGTGGCATCTTCGTCGCCACGAGCGGGGGCGACGACGACAAGAAGCCCGTCGCCGAGAAGAGCGGGGACGCGAAGCCGAGCGGTTCGCCCTCCATCAACGAGGGCAACGGGAACGGCGACGGCAGCGGCCGCGGCGGCGACGACGACCTCAACGCCGGGCGCAAGGCCGGTGAGGCGAAGGTCCTCTGGCTCCAGAAGAACGACATCGACCTGCCGCGCAACGGCTCCGACGTGTACGGCCCCTGGGTGGCCGGCGACACGATCGTCAGGGGCATGTACCGCTCGGTCTCCGGCTACTCGGTCGCCGACGGCAAGCAGAAGTGGACCCTCAAGCTGCCCGCCGACCTGTGCGCGGCGCCCTCGCAGCCCACGGCCAACGGCAAGATCGTCATCGGGGTCAAGAACGGCACCACCGACAAGGCGAACTGCGCCGACCTCCAGATGATCGACCTCGCCACCGGCAAGGCCGGCTGGAAGAAGTCGATCAAGAAGAACGGCACCTGGGACTTCCTGTCGGACATCTCGCTGGCCATCAGCGGCGACACCGTGACGGTCGGGCGCACCGGGAACTCCAACGCCTACCGGGTCAGCGACGGCAAGGAGCTGTTCGGCAAGCCGTCGGGCAACTGCCAGCCGTTCGCCTTCGCCGGCGGGGCCAAGCTGATCGCCGCCTCCAGCTGCCGCACCGACGACGTCAACAACCCGCAGCACCAGATCCAGCAGCTCGACCCGAACACGGGGAAGGCCATGTGGACCTACCGGCCCAAGCGCGGCTGGGAGATCGACAAGGTCTACTCGGTCAGCCCGCTGGTGGTCTCGCTGAAGAAGGACAAGGAGTGGAGCATCCTCGCGCTGAAGGAGAACGGCTCGCTCCGCACCGGCATCACCAGCGACAAGGGTGACAAGTTCGCCCCGGACTGCGGCAGCGCCTTCGCCATCTTCGGCAAGTCCCTCGACGGCTGCACCGGAGTCGCCGCCGACGCCAACACCTTCTACATGGCGACCGCGCCGGACTCCAGCGGCAGCGCCCGTACCAACAAGGTCGTGGCGTTCGACCTGAACACCGGCAAGTCCAAGTGGAAGGCGGCCGCCCCGGCCGAGCGCACGGTGAAGCCGCTGCGCATGGAGGGCGGCAATGTGCTGCTCTACGTGGAGACCGCCTACGAGAAGGGCGGCGGCATCGCCACCCTCGCACCGACCGGCGGCACCCCCCGCATGCTGCTGCAGCACCCCGCGTCGGCGTCCATGATCGAGCGCGGCTTCTACAACACGAAGGTCCTCTACGCGGGCGGCCGTTCGTTCATCGCGAGCGGCCGGGTCAGCGCCAGGAACGACAAGGAAGAGCTGGAGACGAAGACCATGATGGCCTTCGGCAACTGACGGCTCACGAGGCCCCTCGACGGCAGAAACCGGCCGTCGGAGCCCCACGGCTCATGACCGGCAGCGGTCGGCGCACGACCGACCGCTGCCGGACCCGTCCCACCGACTCCCTTTCCCCCAGAGGTACGTACGCCATGACGCAGCCGCCCCAGCCGCCCAACGATCCGCCCCAGGGCGGATTCGGTGCCCCGCAGGACCCCCCGCAGGGTGGGTTCGGTGCTCCGCAGGACCCGCAGCCCGGTGGGTTCGGTGCCCCGACTCCGCCGCCCGCCGACCCCTTCGGCAAGCAGCCGGCCACCCCGCCCGCGGGCGGGTTCGGCGCCCCGACCCCGCCGCCCGCGGACACCCCGCCGCCCACCGGCGCTCCCCAGCAGCCGGGCCCCGGCTACGGCTACCCGCAGGCCCAGCCGCCGCAGCCCGGCTACGGCTACCCGCAGGGCCAGCCGCCGCAGCCCGGCTACGGCTACCCGCAGGCGCCGGTGCCCGGACAGCCGCAGCAGGGCTACGGATTCCCCCAGGGCATGCCGCCCGGCCAGCCGCCGCAGCAGGGGTACGGCTACCAGACCACCCCGATGCAGCAGCCGCAGCTGCCCCAGCAGGACGGGAACGGCGGCAAGAAGTTCAGCACCCAGATGCAGATCATCGTCGCCGCCTCGGTGGCCGTGGTGCTGATCGTGGCCGGCGGCATCTGGTACTCCTCCGGCGGTGACGACGGCAAGAAGGACAAGGCGTCCCAGTCCGGCGGCACCACCACCGAGGGCAAGGGCGGCCAGGGCGGCGGCGGCAACGCCGTCGACGGCGCCGGCAAGGAGAAGGCCCCCGCGGACCCCAAGTCCAAGGTCGCCTTCCAGCTGCCGCTGCCCAAGGTCACCGACGTCACCAAGGTCGACGGCTCCTGGCTGACCGACAAGGCGTACGTGAAGACCGGCCTGAACGAGATCGTCGCCTACGACCCGGTCAAGGGCACCAAGCTCTGGTCGATCCCGCTGGCGGGCCAGGTCTGCGCCGCGTCCCGGCACATGTCCAAGGACTTCAAGACCGCGATCGCCTTCCAGCAGAGCAAGCCGACCAAGGCGACCAAGTACCCGCCGTGCAACCAGGTCGGCGCGCTCGACCTCGCCACCGGCAAGCTGATGTGGAGCAAGTCGGTGACCGCCGCCACCAGCGGTGACGCCGAGGTCAGGTTCGACGAGGTCACGCTCAGCGGCACCACGGTCGCCGCGGGCGGAACCGAGGGCGGCGCCGCCTTCGACCTCAACACCGGCGCCGAGCGCTGGAAGCCCAAGGCCACCACCGACGGCTGCTACGACAAGGGGTACGGCGGCGGCGAAGCGCTCGCGGTGGTCCGCAAGTGCGGTACGTACGACGACCCGCAGCTCGTCATCCAGGCGCTGAACCCCACCACCGGGTCCCCGATCTCCTCGTTCAAGATGCCGCCCGGTGTCGACTACGCGAGCATCGTCTCGACCAAGCCCCTGGTCGTCGCGGCCGACGTCGGCGACACCGCCGGTGACGGCAGCGGCATCTCGGACTTCTTCTCGATCGACGCCTCCACCGGCAAGCTGCTCACCCGGATCGCGGCGGACGGCGAGAAGTACGCCGCGCGCTGCGCCTCCACCGAGGTCGAGAGCTGCAGCCAGCTGGCCGTCGGCAACAACCGCATCTACGTGCCGACCGAGGACCACGAGGGCACCGGCGAGTACGGCGACACCAACGAGATCGTCTCCTTCGACCTCACCACCGGCAAGCCGACCAGCGACAAGGCCGACGCGGGCGACCGCTACACAATGTTCCCGATCCGCATGGACGGCGGCAACATCATCGCCTACCGGGTTCCCCCGTACGACAAGGGCGGCCAGGTCGTCTCCATCGACGGCGCCACGTTCAAGCAGACGGTGCTGATGGAGAACCCGAGCGACGAGTCGATCCGGGACGCGGAGACCAGCTTCACGCCGGACTACACCGAGTTCCTCTACAACGACGGGCACCTGTACCTGTCCAGCACGATGGTCAGCAAGCCGAGCGGTTCGCTGGACACGAGCCGCCGACTGGTGGTCAGCTTCAGCAGGCCGTAACAGCAGGCCGCACGCAGGCGGGGGTGGTGTCCGGGCAACGGGCACCACCCCCACCTGCGTTCCGGGCCGGGCACACGGGCCCGTGGAAGTGATCCGTAACGGTCGGCAGGCCGATCACAACGGCGACCAGTCGGACACGGCACACCATCAACCGGTCCCGAACACACGCCGATCCGGTGTTCCGGCTCCTTTTGGCCGGTAAGACGCCCGCGGCGTCGAACAAGCGTGTAGCTTGCCGGGTCAGGAAGGCCGGGGGGCCCGGTGTGCCGGTGCAACGGGGGTGTGCTCGATGGGCGTGCGGCTCATGGTGGTCGATGATCACAGACTGCTCGCCGAGGCACTCGCCTCGGCGCTGAAACTGCGGGGCCACCGGGTCCTCGCGGCCGCCGCACCGACGTCGGGGGCGGCGGAGCTGGTGGTCAGCAGGGCCCCGGACGTCTGCCTGTTCGGCACTGCGGCCCCGGCCGAACCCGGCGCCTTCGACCCGATCGTACGGATCCGGCGCGAACGCCCGCAGGTGGCCGTCGTGGTGCTCGGACCGGTGCCCAGCCCGCGCGGGATCGCGGCGGCCTTCGCGGCGGGGGCCGCGGGATACGTCCGCCACGACGAGCGTATGGAGGGCGTCGAGCGGGCGATGGTCAAGGCGCGGGCCGGCGAGGCGGCGGTGGCGCCGCAGCTCCTCCAGGGCGCCTTCGCCGAACTCCTCAATCCCGCCGCCGCGCCGGACGACGAGGGGCAGCGGCTGCTCCAGATGCTCACCCCGCGCGAGGTCGAGGTCCTGGTGCGGGTCGCCGAGGGCGAGGACACCCGGCTGATCGCGGCCGGGATGCGGATCGCGCCCAGCACCGCGCGCACACATGTGCAGCGGGTGCTGATGAAGCTGGGCGTCGGCTCCCGGCTGGAGGCCGCGGCGCTCGCGGCCCGCACGGGGCTGCTGGACCGCGCGGCACCGGCCGGGCCGCCGGGGCTGCTGGGACAGCCGGGACGAACGGAGCGGCAGCCGCAGCGCTGAGCCGCGGCTCGTTCCCGCAGACACAACGAACACCACGCACCGGGCCCGTGCTCCGCCGTGCCCGGCGGGGCACAGCCGTGCACGCACCGGGCCGGGCCGCCGGGCATGGGCCACTCATTGACGCCATTGTTGACTTGTGGTTCATTGTGTTTGGTTATGTTTGGAGGAACCTGGTGAAGAAGACGGTTACGACGCTCGCCGACGGCCGGGAGCTGCTCTACTACGACAGCCGCGACGATGTCGTCCGTGACGCCGTCGACCGGCGCCCCCTGGACCCGGTCTCGACCTCGTCCGAGATCCGCCGCGACCCGTTCCTCGGCGACAGTGTCGCCATCGCCTCGCACCGCCAGGGCCGCATCTACCACCCGCCGGCCGACGAGTGCCCGCTCTGCCCCTCGCGGGACGGCCGGCAGAGCGAGATTCCCGAGGCCGACTACGACGTCGCCGTCTTCGAGAACCGCTTCCCCTCGCTCGCCGGCGACTCCGGCCGCTGCGAGGTCGTCTGCTTCACCTCCGACCACGACGCGTCGTTCGCCGACCTCACCGAGGAGCAGGCCGCCCTGGTCCTTTCGGCCTGGACCGACCGCACCGCCGAACTGGCCGGACTCCCGCAGGTCAAGCAGGTGTTCTGCTTCGAGAACCGGGGCGCCGAGATCGGCGTCACGCTCGGCCACCCGCACGGGCAGATCTACGGGTACCCCTTCGTCACCCCGCGCACCGAGCTGATGTTCCGCTCGATGGCCGCCCACCGCGCCGAGACCGGCGGCAATCTCTTCGACGACGTGGTGGCCCGCGAGGAGAAGGACGGCTCCCGGATCGTCATCGACGCCGAGCACTGGGTCGCCTTCGTCCCGTACGCCGCCCACTGGCCGTACGAGGTCCATCTGCACCCGCGCCGCCGCGTCCCCGACCTGCGGGAGCTCGACGAGGCCGCACGCACGGAGTTCCCACAGGTTTATCTGGAACTCTTGAGGCGATTCGACCGGATCTTCGGCCCCGGTGAGCCGCCGACCCCGTACATCTCGGCCTGGCACCAGGCCCCGTTCGGGGTACCCGGACGGGAGGACTTCGGGCTCCATCTGGAGCTTTTCACCATTCGACGTACCTCCGGCAAGCTGAAGTTCCTCGCGGGTTCCGAATCCGGCATGAACGTGTTCATCAACGATGTGCCGCCGGAGGCCGCGGCCCAGCGACTGCGAGAGGTAGCGAGCGAGTGAGCAAGCCCCAGAAGAAGTACCTGGTCACGGGCGGCGCGGGATACGTCGGCGGCGTGGTCGCCCAGCACCTGCTGGAGGCCGGGCACGCGGTCACCGTTCTCGACGACCTGTCGACCGGGTTCCGGGAGGGCGTCCCGGCCGGGGCCGAGTTCATCGAGGGCCGCATCCAGGACGCCGCGAAGTGGCTGGACGCCTCCTACGACGGGGTGCTGCACTTCGCCGCGTGCTCCCAGGTCGGCGAGTCCGTCGCGGACCCGGAGAAGTACTGGGTGAACAACGTCGGCGGCTCCCTCGCACTGCTCGCCGCGATGCGCGACGCCGGGGTGCGCACCCTGGTCTTCTCCTCCACCGCCGCCACCTACGGCGAACCGGCCACCACCCCCATCACCGAGTCCGACGCGACCGCGCCCACCAACCCCTACGGCGCCACCAAGCTCGCCGTCGACCACATGATCACCGGCGAGGCGGCCGCGCACGGCCTGGCCGCGGTCTCGCTGCGCTACTTCAACGTGGCCGGGGCGTACGGCAGTTGCGGGGAACGGCACGACCCCGAGTCGCACCTCATCCCACTGGTCCTCCAGGTCGCGCTCGGCCGCCGCGAGTCGATCTCCGTGTACGGCGACGACTACCCGACCCCCGACGGCACCTGCGTCCGCGACTACATCCATGTCGCCGACCTCGCCGAGGCCCATCTGCTGGCGCTGGACGCGGCCACCGCGGGCGAGCACCTGATCTGCAACCTCGGCAACGGCAACGGCTTCTCGGTGCGCGAGGTCATCGAGACCGTCCGCGAGGTCACCGGCCACCCCGTCCCGGAGACCGCGGCCCCCCGCCGCGCCGGTGACCCCGCCGTGCTGGTCGCCTCCGCCGCCACCGCCAGGGATCGGCTCGGCTGGACGCCGTCCCGCGCCGACCTGACCGGAATCGTCACCGACGCCTGGACGTTCGCCCGCCGAGAGGAGCCCACCGCCCCATGACCGAGAACACCGGGCCCGCCGCCCGCACCGAGCTGACCGCCTCCTTCACCGAGCTGTACGGTCACGCGCCCGAAGGGATCTGGGCGGCCCCCGGCCGGGTCAACCTGATCGGCGAGTACACCGACTTCAACGACGGCTTCGTGATGCCGCTCGCGCTGCCGCACACCGCACTCGCGGCCGTCGCCCGCCGCACCGACGGCGAACTGCGGCTGCACTCCACCGACGTACCCGGCGGCGTCGTCCAGCTCCGGCTCGACGAACTGGCCCCGCACGAGGGGCACGGCTGGGCGGCGTACCCCGCCGGAGTCGTCTGGGCGCTGCGCGAGGCCGGCCACCCGGTCACCGGGGCGGACATCCAGCTCTCCTCCACCGTTCCCACCGGTGCGGGTCTGTCCTCCTCCGCCGCGCTGGAGGTCGTCACCGCGCTCGCCCTGAACGATCTCTTCGAACTCGGTCTCTCCGCCCCCGAGTTGGCGGTTCTCGGCCAGCGTGCCGAGAACGACTTCGTGGGCGTGCCCTGCGGGGTCATGGACCAGATGGCGTCCGCCTGCTGCACCGAGGGCAACGCCCTTCACCTCGACACCCGCGATCTCACCCAGCGCCAGATCCCCTTCGACCTGGCCGCCCACGGACTGCGGCTGCTCGTGGTCGACACCCAGGTCAAGCACGCGCTCGGCGACGGCGCCTATGCCGAACGGCGGGCCGGCTGCGAGGCGGGCGCGGCGGCACTCGGCGTACGGACGCTGCGCGAGGTGCCGTACGACGGCCTCGACGCGGCCCTGGACACCCTGGCCGAGGCCGGCGTCGACGAGTCCGTGGTGCGCTACGTACGCCATGTGGTCAGCGACAACGCGCGGGTGGAGCAGGTCATCGCGCTGCTCGACGCGGGCGATGTACGGGCCGCGGGCCCGGTCCTGAACGCCGGGCACGTCTCGCTCCGCGACGATCTGCGGGTCTCCTGCCCGGAGCTGGACCTGGTGGTGTCGGCGGCGAACGAGGCCGGGGCGCTCGGCGCACGGATGACCGGTGGCGGCTTCGGCGGCTCGGCGATCGTGCTGGTGGCGGAGGAACAGGCGGACACGGTCGCCAAGTCGGTGCTGGAGGCGTTCGCCGCGGCGGGCCACACGGCCCCGCGGATCTTCCCGGCCGTGCCCTCGGCGGGCGCCCGCCGCCTCGGCTGATCCCGCTCGTCCGGATGAACTCGGTGACCCCGGGCGGGCAGTCCTCCATCCGCCCGTTCACCTGGCAACCCCGCTCCCGGTAGAAGCTGCCCGCCCGGGTTCCGGACTCGGCCAGTTCCGCGAATCGCCTTCCGCGGCGGGCCGCCGCCCGTACGCTGATGCACAGCACCGGTGGGGGCCGGTGCTGATTCAGGGGTACGAGACAGTCGGGTACGGCACCCGGGGCGGACAGCAGTCGACGCGGCGGCGGCCGTGGGACTGCGGTCCATTCACCGATCCGGGGTGCCGTGCCCGCGCTGGCCGGCCCCTTCGGTGGGCCCGGGGGTGGCCCAGGAGCAGACGCGGCATGGGGGTGCCTGTGGTTCGTATCCGGGTTCTCGTGGTGGACGACCACCGAATTTTCGCCGAGTCGCTCGCAGCGGCGCTCGCGGCCGAGCCCGACGTCGATGTGGCGGCGGCGGGCAGTGGCCCCGCCGCGCTGCGGTGCCTTGAGCGGGCCGCCGCCGAGGGGCGCGGCTACGACGTGATGCTGGTCGACGCCGAGCTGGGCATCCTGGGCACGGCAGGTGGCCGGCGGGCACCCGTACCGGTCCCCGCCGACGGGGAGAGCGCCCCGGTGGACGGCATCTCCCTGGTGGCCGGGGTCCGTTCGGGCCGGCCGTCCGTGCGCACGGTGGTGCTCGCCGAGAAGGACGACCCGGCCCGGGCCGCGCTGGCGCTCCAGGCCGGGGCGTCGGGCTGGGTCGCCAAGGACTGCTCGCTGCAACGGCTGCTCGCCGTCATCCGGGGCGTGCTGCGGGACGAGACGCATCTGCCTCCGGCGCTGCTCACCGGTGTGCTGCGGGAGCTGACGGCGGCGCGCAAGCACCGCACGGAGAGCGAGCAGCTGGTCGAGTCGCTGACTCCGCGCGAGCGCGAGGTGCTGCGCTGCATGGTGGCGGGCCTGGGCCGCAAGGCGGTGGCCGAGCGGCTCTTCCTCTCCCCGCACACGGTCCGTACCCATATGCAGAACGTGCTGGGGAAGCTGGGCGTGCACTCCACCCTGGCCGCGGTCGCCCTGGCCCGGCGGGCGGGCGTCGGCCCGGCCGAACCGGGTCCGGCGAGCCCGGTGCTAACCGGGGATGTTGTCGAACGGGGCGGTCAACTGGCGTAGCAGTCCGGCCAGTTCGCCCCGCTGCTGGGTGGAGAGCTCGCTCAGGATGGCGCGCTCCTGGGCCAGCAGGCCGGCCAGCGACTGGTCGGCCTTGTCGCGGCCCTCGGCGGTGAGCCGGACGAGCACGCCGCGGCGGTCGCTGGGGTCGGGGAGGCGCTCGACGAGGTTCTTCTTGGTCAGGCGGTCGATGCGGTTGGTCATCGTGCCGGAGGTGACCAGGGTCTGGGTGAGGAGCTGGCCGGGGGAGAGCTGGTAGGGGGCGCCCGCGCGACGCAGGGACGTCAGTACGTCGAACTCCCAGGGCTCCAGATTGTGCTCGGAGAAGGCGATCCGGCGGGCCCGGTCCAGATGACGGGCCAGGCGGGAGACGCGGCTGAGCACCTCGAGTGGTTCCACGTCGAGGTCGGGGCGCTCGCGGCGCCATGCAGCGACCAGTCGGTCGACCTCGTCCTCCATGTGGATCAGTGTAGATGGTCTGTCGACATGAAGTCTCTTGAATTCAAGTGTCTTGACATCAAGATATTTCCGGCGTGATCCTGGACCCATGACCGCACCCACCTGGGACCCGCAGCAGTACCTGCGCCACGCAGACCACCGCACCCGCCCCTTCCTCGACCTCCTCGCCCGCATCCCCGACCTCCCGGCCGCCCCCGCACCCCGGATCGCCGACCTCGGCTGCGGCGCCGGCAACGTCACCGTCCTGCTCGCCGACCGCTGGCCCGAAGCCCGGATCACCGGCTACGACAACTCCCCGCAGATGCTCGAACGGGCCCACGCCCACGCCGCCCCCCACCTGGACTTCGCCGAGGCCGACGCCACCACCTGGACCCCCGCCGAACCCCACGACCTGATCGTCTCCAACGCCCTGCTCCAGTGGGTCCCCGGCCACGCCGGCCGCTTCCCCGCCTGGCTGGACGCGATCACCCCCGGCGGCACCTTCGCCTTCCAGGTCCCCGGCAACTTCGACCAGCCCAGCCACGTACTCATGCGCGAACTCGCCGCATCCCCGCGCTGGCGCGACCGGCTGGCCGGCGAACTGCGCCACGCCGACGCGGTCCTCGCCCCCACCGCCTACCTCGACGCGCTGACCGCCCCCGGCATCACCGCGGACGTCTGGGAGACCACGTACCTGCACCTCCTGCCCGGCCCGGACCCGGTGCTCGACTGGGTGAAGGGCACCGGCCTGCGCCCCGTCCTGACCGCCCTCGCCGACGACCCCGAGGCCCGCGAGGCGTTCCTCACCGAATACCGCGACCTGCTGCGCACCGCCTACCCCCAGGGCCCGCACGGCACGGTCTTCCCGTTCCGCCGCATCTTCGCCGTCGCCCGCAAGGAGAAGCGATGATCGCCGCCGTCGACCACGTACAGCTCGCCGCCCCGGCAGGCTCCGAGGACGCCCTGCGCGACTACTACGCCGACACCCTCGGCATGACCGAGATCCCCAAGCCCCCGGCCCTCGCGGCCCGCGGCGGCTGCTGGTTCCAGGCGGGCCCGGTCCAGCTCCACCTGGGCATCGAGCAGGACTTCCGCCCGGCGAAGAAGGCCCACCCGGGGCTGCGCGTCACGGACATCGAGGCGTACGCGGCCCGGCTGGAGGCGCGGGGCGCCGAGGTGCGCTGGGACGGCGACCTGCCGGGCCACCGCCGCTTCTACAGCCACGACCCGGTGGGCAACCGGCTGGAGTTCCTGGAGCGGACGGACAGCTGACCGTCACAGCTCGTCCAGCGCCTCCCGGGTGATGTCGATGTCGATCGGGAACGGCACGCCCGTCTTGAGACGGTCGTGGTGGATCCCCGTCAGGGCATACGCCTTGGACACCGGGTCCAGCTCGTACACCCGCACCACCGGGTGGTTGTCGGTGCCGGCCATGTCGACCAGCCAGAAGTTCGGGATACCGGCCGAGGCGTACTTCCCCGGCTTGGTGTCGCGGTCGCGGGCCTCGGAGTCGGGCGAGACGACCTCCACGGCGAGCAGGACATCGGCGGCCTGGAAGCGGGTCAGCCCGGGACCGGTGACCGCGTCGGAGCGGACGACGGAGACGTCGGGCTCGGGCACGTTGCGACGGTCGAGGACGACCGACATCTCGCGACGGATCTTCATCGCGGGTGGCGCACAGCTGCGCAGCCCGATCACCAGCAGATCGATCATCGTGCTGTGGAAATCTCGCTGTGGACTCACAAAAACCAGGCTCCCGTCGAGCAACTCCGTGTGCGGCGGGAGATCGGGCAAGGTGAACAGATCGTCCACCGTGTATCCGTCCTGGGGCGGCACCGGCCAGCGGGAGCTGTGCGCGGTGAACGGCTCGGCGGTCATGATTCCTCCCATGGACGGGATTCTTGGCCCTACGGACCACATTAGGGGCCGCTTCCCCGAGGCATCATCACAACGGGTGACCAACCCCCCGTTCAGCTTTTGCGGTGCCCTATCAGCCGGGGTTTGGACTCCAGGTTCTCCAGGCCGTGCCAGGCCAGGTTCACCAGATGGGCGGCGACCTCCGCCTTCTTCGGCTTGCGGGCGTTGACCCACCACTGGCCCGTCAGGGCGACCATGCCGACCAGCGCCTGCGCGTACAGCGGCGCCAGTTTCGGGTCGAAGCCGCGGGCCTTGAACTCCAGGCCCAGGATGTCCTCCACCTGGGTGGCGATGTCGCTGATGAGAGAGGCGAAGGTGCCGGTCGACTGGGCCACCGGGGAGTCACGGACCAGGATGCGGAAACCGTCCGTGTACGTCTCGATGTAGTCGAGGAGGGCGAACGCCGCCTGCTCCAGGAGCTCGCGGGGGTGGCCCGCGGTCAGCGCGCTGGTGACCATGTCCAGGAGCTGGCGCATCTCACGGTCGACCACGACGGCGTACAGGCCCTCCTTGCCGCCGAAGTGCTCGTACACGACCGGCTTGGAGACACCGGCGCGCGAGGCGATCTCCTCGACCGAGGTGCCCTCGAAGCCCTTGTCGGCGAAGAGCGTACGACCGATGTCCAGCAGCTGCTCGCGGCGCTCCTTGCCGGTCATCCGCACCCGGCGGGTACGCCGGGGGGAGGAGGAAGGACGGTTTTTCTCGCTGCTGGTACTGGAGTCGGTCGCCACGTCGTCAATCATGCCGCGTCGGCACGCTCGCGGTCGCGCCGGGCGTCGATACGGCGGGACTCGATCCGGGCGGAGTCCGGCCAGCGCACGTCGTGCGCCCAGCCCAGTTTCTCGAACCAGCGGATCAGCCGGGCACTCGAATCGATCTGACCGCGCATCACACCGTGCCGGGCGCTCGTCGGGTCGGCGTGGTGCAGGTTGTGCCAGGACTCGCCGCAGGACAGGACCGCCAGCCACCACACATTGCCGGACCGGTCGCGCGACCTGAACGGGCGCTTGCCGACCGCGTGGCAGATCGAGTTGATCGACCAGGTGACGTGGTGCAGCAGGGCCACCCGGACCAGCGAACCCCAGAAGAAGGCCGTCGCCGCACCCCACCACGACATCGTCACCAGACCGCCGACCAGCGGCGGCAGCGCCAGCGACACGATCGTGAGACCGAGGAAGTGGCGGGAGACGGCGCGGAGTGCCGGGTCCTTGATGAGGTCGGGGGCGTACTTCTGCTGCGAGGTCTGCTCCTCGTCGAACATCCAGCCGATGTGGGCCCACCACAGGCCCTTCATCAGTGCGGGCAGGCTCTCGCCGAAGCGCCACGGCGAGTGCGGGTCGCCCTCCGCGTCGGAGAAGCGGTGGTGCTTGCGGTGGTCGGCCACCCAGCGCACCAGCGGACCCTCCACGGCCAGCGAACCCGCCACGGCCAGAGCGATGCGGAGCGGGCGCTTCGCCTTGAAGGAGCCATGCGTGAAATAGCGGTGGAAACCGATCGTGATGCCGTGGCAGCCGATGAAGTACATCGCCACGAGCAGGCCCAGATCGAGCCAGCTCACACCGCGGCCCCAGGCCAGCGGCACCGCCGCGACCAGCGCCACGAACGGCACCACGATGAACAGCAGAAGGGCGATCTGCTCGATCGACCGCTTGTTGTCCCCGCCGAGCGTGGCGGAGGGAAGATCGCGACCGTCGGCCGCCGATGGCTGGGCATCGTCGATCACAGCGTGGCTGGTGTTCATGGGGGGTCCCCTGGGGAGGAGGGAGGAGGAATACGACGGACAGCTCTGGCTACGCACCCGTAACCTACGGCAACGTAAGTATGGCAGCGGAAGCGCACATCGCACGAGAGCACGGCGGGCCGCCCATCGAGCGGAAACCCGATCGGGCCGAGAGCGGCGCCGACGGCGTGGACACCTATCCTGGTGGGGTCGGACAGCGCGGTCCGCACTCTGCTTTCCCGGGGTGGCGTCAGCACCGCTGCCTGTCGTGGCCCCGGAGACCCTCGGGGCCGCTGCCTGCCGCGGCCCCGGGAGAACCCCCGTGCTCAACCACTGCAAGGAGCCGCACACTGTGAGCAGTGCCGACCAGACCCCTGCCGCCAGCCCCGAGCTGCGCGCCGACATCCGCCGCCTCGGCGACCTCCTCGGCGAGACCCTCGTACGCCAGGAGGGTCAGGACCTCCTCGACCTCGTCGAGCGCGTCCGCGCCCTGACCCGCACCGACGGAGAGGCCGCGGCCCAGCTCCTCGGCGACACGGACCTGGAGACCGCCGCACAGCTCGTGCGCGCCTTCTCCACCTACTTCCACCTCGCCAACGTCACCGAGCAGGTCCACCGCGCCCACGAGATGCGCGACCGCCGCGCCGCCGAGGGCGGACTCCTCGCCCGGACGGCCGACCGGCTCAAGGACGCCGACCCCGACCACCTGCGCGAGACCGTCAAGAACCTCAACGTCCGGCCCGTCTTCACCGCACACCCGACCGAGGCCGCCCGGCGCTCCGTCCTCAACAAGCTCCGCCGCATCGCCGCACTCCTGGAGACCCCCGTCGTCGACGCCGACCGGCGCCGCCAGGACCGCCGCCTCGCCGAGAACATCGACCTCATCTGGCAGACCGACGAACTGCGCGTCGTCCGCCCCGAGCCGGCCGACGAGGCCCGCAACGCCATCTACTACCTCGACGAACTGCACGCCAACGCGGTCGGCGACGTACTGGAGGACCTCGCCGCCGAACTCGAACGCGTCGGCGTCGAACTGCCCGCGGGCACCCGCCCCCTCACCTTCGGCACCTGGATCGGCGGCGACCGCGACGGCAACCCCAACGTGACGCCCGCCGTCACCTGGGAAGTACTGATCCTCCAGCACGAGCACGGCATCACCGACGCCCTCGAACTCATCGACAACCTGCGCGGACTGCTCTCCAACTCCATCCGCTACACCGGTGCCACCGACGAACTGCTGACCTCGCTCGAAGCCGACCTGGAACGCCTCCCCGAGATCAGCCCGCGCTACAAGCGGCTGAACGCCGAGGAGCCCTACCGGCTCAAGGCCACCTGCATCCGGCAGAAGCTCGTCAACACCCGCGAGCGCCTCGCCTCCGGCACCCCCCACCGCCCCGGCTGCGACTACCTCGGCACCGCCGGACTCATCGCCGACCTCGCGCTCATCCAGACCTCACTGCGCGAGCACCGCGGCGGACTCTTCGCCGACGGCCGGATGGACCGCACCATCCGAACGCTCTCCGCCTTCGGCCTCCAGCTCGCCACCATGGACGTCCGCGAACACGCCGACGCCCACCACCACGCGCTGGGCCAGCTCTTCGACCGGCTCGGCGAGGAGTCCTGGCGCTACGCCGACATGCCCCGCGACTACCGGCAGAAGCTCCTCGCCAAGGAACTCCGCTCCCGCCGCCCGCTCGCCCCGACCCCGGCCCCGCTCGACGCCGCCGGCCAGAAGACCCTCGGCGTCTTCCACACCATCAAGGAAGCCTTCGAACGCTTCGGCCCCGAAGTCATCGAGTCCTACATCATCTCGATGTGCCAGGGCGCCGACGACGTCTTCGCCGCCGCCGTCCTCGCCCGCGAAGCCGGACTCATCGACCTGCACGGCGGCTGGGCCAAGATCGGCATCGTGCCGCTCCTGGAGACCACCGACGAGCTGCGCGCCGCCGACGTCATCCTCGACGAGATGCTCGCCGACCCCTCCTACCGCCGCCTCGTCTCCCTGCGCGGAGACGTCCAGGAGGTCATGCTCGGCTACTCCGACTCCTCCAAGTTCGGCGGCATCACCACCTCCCAGTGGGAGATCCACCGCGCCCAGCGCCGGCTGCGCGACGTCGCCCACCGCTACGGCGTACGGCTGCGCCTCTTCCACGGCCGCGGCGGCACCGTCGGCCGCGGCGGCGGCCCCTCGCACGACGCGATCCTCGCCCAGCCCTGGGGCACCCTGGAGGGCGAGATCAAGGTGACCGAGCAGGGCGAGGTCATCTCCGACAAGTACCTCATCCCCGCCCTCGCCCGGGAGAACCTGGAACTGACCGTCGCGGCCACCCTCCAGGCCTCCGCGCTGCACACCGCACCCCGCCAGTCCGACGAGGCCCTGGCCCGCTGGGACGCCGCGATGGACACCGTCTCCGACGCCGCGCACGCCGCGTACCGCAAGCTCGTCGAGGACCCGGACCTGCCGACGTACTTCCTCGCCTCCACGCCGGTGGACCAGCTCGCCGACCTGCACCTGGGCTCGCGGCCCTCCCGCCGCCCCGGCTCGGGCGTCTCGCTCGACGGACTGCGGGCCATCCCGTGGGTCTTCGGCTGGACCCAGTCCCGCCAGATCGTCCCCGGCTGGTACGGCGTCGGCTCCGGGCTCAAGGCACTGCGCGAAGCCGGTCTGGACACCGTCCTGGACGAAATGCACGAACACTGGCACTTCTTCCGGAACTTCATCTCCAACGTCGAGATGACCCTCGCCAAGACCGACCTGCGCATCGCCCGCCACTACGTCGACACGCTCGTCCCCGACGAACTGAAGCACGTCTTCGCCAACATCGAGGCCGAGCACGCACTCACCGTGTCCGAAGTCCTCAAGGTCACCGGCTCCACCGAACTGCTCGGCACCAGCCCCGTGCTCCAGCAGACCTTCGCCATCCGCGACGCCTACCTCGACCCGATCTCCTACCTCCAGGTCTCGCTGCTGGCCCGCCAGCGCGAAGCCGCGGCACGCGGCGAGGAAGCCGACCCGCTGCTCGCCAGGGCCCTGCTGCTCACCGTGAACGGTGTCGCCGCGGGCCTGCGCAACACCGGCTGACCCACCAGAACGCGGGCGCGGCCCCGCTCACAGCGCGACGAACGTCGCCACGAGCAGGGCCGCACCCGCGATCCCGGTACCCCAACCGGTCCGCGACAGCCGCAGACCACCACCGATCACCAGCCCCGCCAGCAACAACGCACCACCCAGCGGCACCCAGGCATGCAGAAACCCCGGCGTCCCGGTCCGCACCACATCGTCCGTACCCGGCTTGATCACCACGGGGAACCGGTCACCCCGCCGCGCCGCGACGGACTTGTCGATCGTCACCCTGCTCCGTGCCGTGGCCTGCCCCGACGGCGCGAACGGACCCGTGCAGACATCGGCACCACACCCCGTCACGGTCATCGTGCCGTGCTCACGGCCCTTGGCCAGAACGATGTGGTGAGCCTCGTCCCAGGACGACAGCACACCCGCCACCAGCAGCAACAGGACGACACAGCCCATGGCGGCGTTGCGGGCATAGACCAGGGCGCGGTTGGAGGAGCTCCGCTTCATGGGGAGCGATCCTTGGGCAGACCGGCACCACCGGTCAACTCGTGGCCGAAAATCGCCGGGGTACCGGCGGGAATGTCAGAGATGTACGAGCCGCCACGAGCCCCGGACGTCTAGGAGTTGTACGCGCTCTGCGCGCGCTCCAGACCCTCCGCCAGCAGACACTCCACCGAGTCCGCCGCCCGGTCCACCAGATACCCGAGCTCCTTGCGCTCGGCGGACGAGAAGTCCTTCAGCACGAAGTCCGCGACCTGCATCCGCCCCGGCGGCCGCCCGATCCCGAACCGGACGCGGTGATAGTCCGCCCCCATCGCCTTGGTCATCGACTTCAGCCCGTTGTGCCCGTTGTCGCCACCGCCCAGCTTCAGCCGCAGCGCCCCGTAGTCGATGTCCAGCTCGTCATGGATCGCCACGATGTGGTCCGTCGGAACCTTGTAGAAGTCGCGCAGCGCCGTGACGGGGCCGCCCGAGAGGTTCATGTACGACATCGGCCTGGCCAGGATCACCCGCCGGTTCTCCGGCCCGGGAGGACCCATACGGCCCTCCACCACCTGCGCCTGCGCCTTCTGCGCCCGCTTGAACTTCCCGCCGATCCGCTCGGCCAGGAGATCGGCCACCATGAAGCCGACGTTGTGCCGGTTCGCCGCGTACTCGGGGCCGGGGTTGCCGAGGCCCACGATGAGCCAGGGGTCGGTGGCGTCGGACATCTCTCTCGGTCTCCTCGCGTGCGACGGCTGATCGGCGGAACGGCTGTTCACAGCTGATCACAGGGGAACGGGGCGGCGGGTCCTCGTACAAGGAACCGCCGCCCCGTCAGTCAAGCAGTGCGGGCGAGGCTCAGGCCTCGGCGCCCTCGCCCTCGGCGTCGGCGGTCGGCTCCTCGGCCTGCGCGGCGACGACCTGGAGCACCACGGCGTCCTCGTCACCGGCGAGCACGGAGCCCTTGGGCAGCGGGATGTCCTTGGCGAGAACGGACGCACCGGCGTCCAGGCCCGCGACGGAGACCGTGACGGACTCGGGGATGTGGGTGGCCTCGGCCTCGACGAGCAGGGTGTTCTGCACGTACTCCAGCAGGTTGCCGCCCGGGGCCAGGTCGCCCTCGACGTGCACGGCGATCTCGACGTTGACCTTCTCGCCGCGCTTGACGGTCAGCAGGTCGACGTGCTCGATGTCGCCCTTGAGCGGGTTGCGCTGCACAGCCTTCGGGATGACAAGGGCGTCCTTGCCGTCGATCTCCAGGCCGATCAGGACGTTGGCGGTCTTGAGCGCCATCATCAGCTCGTGACCCGGCAGGGTGACGTGGACCGGCTCGGCACCGTGACCGTAGATGACGGCGGGGACCAGGTTGGCGCGGCGGGTGCGACGGGCGGCGCCCTTGCCGAACTCGGTACGGACCTGGGCGGCGAGCTTGACCTCAGCCATGACTGCACTCCTCGTAAGGTGACGAAACTTGGACGGTCACCCGGCCCACGACAGGCCTGCTACGAAGAGCGCGTCGATAACGGACCGCCGTACACATGAGTACGGCCTCCCTCGCCGAGCAACTCGCTGAGTCTACCCGGCGGGGAGGCCGCCCCCAAAGTGGATCTTCGGAACCGCTGTTTCCGCTGTTCCTGCTGCTCCTACTGCTCCTCGAAGAGGCTCGTGACCGAGCCGTCCTCGAAGACCTCACGCACCGCGCGCGCGATCGTCGGCGCGATCGAGAGCACCGTGATCTTGTCCAGCTCCAGCTCGCCCGGGGTCGGCAGGGTGTCCGTGAAGACGAACTCGCTGACCTTGGAGTTCTTCAGCCGGTCCGCGGCCGGACCCGAGAGCACACCGTGTGTCGCCGTCACTATGACGTCCTCGGCACCGTGCGCGAACAGCGCGTCGGCGGCGGCGCAGATCGTGCCACCGGTGTCGATCATGTCGTCGACCAGGACACAGACCCGGCCCTTCACATTGCCGACGACCTCGTGGACGGTCACCTGGTTGGCGACGTCCTTGTCACGGCGCTTGTGCACGATCGCCAGCGGGGCGTCCAGACGGTCGCACCAGCGGTCGGCGACGCGAACGCGGCCGGCGTCCGGCGAGACGATCGTCAGCTTCGTGCGGTCGACCTTGGCACCGACGTAGTCGGCCAGGATCGGCAGCGCGAAGAGGTGGTCGACCGGGCCGTCGAAGAAGCCCTGGATCTGGTCCGTGTGCAGGTCGACGGTGAGGATGCGGTCGGCACCCGCCGTCTTCATCAGGTCAGCGACCAGACGGGCCGAGATCGGCTCGCGGCCGCGGTGCTTCTTGTCCTGGCGGGCGTAGCCGTAGAACGGCACGATCACCGTGATGGAACGGGCCGAGGCGCGCTTCAGCGCGTCCAGCATGATGAGCTGCTCCATGATCCACTTGTTGATCGGAGCGGTGTGGCTCTGGATCAGGAAGCAGTCGGCGCCGCGGGCGGACTCCTGGAAGCGGACGTAGATCTCACCGTTGGCGAAATCGAAGGCCTTCGTCGGCACGAGGCCGACACCCAACTGGTGCGCAACCTCCTCGGCCAGCTCGGGGTGGGCGCGGCCGGAGAAGAGCATCAGTTTCTTCTCGCCGGTCGTCTTGATCCCGGTCACAGCACAGTCTCCTCAGACGTGTTCCTGGCGCTGCACGCATGTGTCCCGATGTGCAACGAGCCAGCCGAAATGGGGTGAGCATCTATCACGGTACGCCGTGCGCGGCGTACCTGTTTCTGGTCAGCTTTCGCCGTCACGCTCCGATGTGGCGGCCTGAGCCGCCTGCGCGGCGCCGCTTCCCGGACGCTTGCGGGCCACCCAACCCTCGATATTCCTTTGCTGGCCGCGGGCTACGGCCAGCGAACCGGGCGGTACGTCCTTGGTGATGACCGAGCCGGCCGCGGTGTACGCGCCGTCCCCGACCGTGACAGGCGCCACAAACATATTGTCCGACCCGGTACGGCAGTGGGAGCCGATCGTGGTGTGGTGCTTGGCCACGCCGTCGTAGTTCACGAAGACGCTGGCGGCGCCGATGTTGGTGTGGTCGCCGATCGTCGCGTCGCCGACGTAGCTCAGGTGCGGGACCTTGGTGCCCTCGCCGATCGTGGCGTTCTTCATCTCCACGTACGTACCGGCCTTGGCCTTCGCGCCGAGCCTGGTGCCGGGCCGCAGATAGGCGTACGGACCGACCGTCGCGCCCTCGCCGACCTCGGCCCGGTCCGCGACCGTGTTGTCCACCCGGGCGCCCGCGCGGACGACGGTGTCGGTGAGCCGGGAGTTGGGGCCGACCTCGGCGTCCTCGCCGATGTGCGTGGCGCCGAGGAGTTGGGTGCCCGGGTGCACGATCGCGTCGCGCTCGTAGGTGACGGTGGCGTCGATCAGCGTGGACGCCGGGTCCACGACGGTCACGCCGGCCAGCATGGCGCGCTCCAGCAGCCGCTGGTTCAGCAGCCGCCGGGCCTCGGCGAGCTGGACCCGGTTGTTGATGCCGAGGATCTCGCGGTGGTCCCCGGCGACCGAGGCGCCGACCCGGTGTCCGGCCTCGCGCAGGATGGAGAGGACGTCGGTGAGGTACTCCTCGCCCTGGCTGTTGTCGGTGCGGAGTTTGCCGAGGGCGTCGGAGAGCAGCCGGCCGTCGAAGGCGAAGACCCCGGAGTTGATCTCCCGGATCGCGCGCTGGGCGTCGGTGGCGTCCTTGTGCTCGACGATCGCGGTGACCGCGCCGTCGGCCGGGTCGCGGACGATGCGGCCGTAGCCGGTGGAGTCCGGCACCTCGGCGGTGAGCACGGTGACGGCGTTGGAGTCGGCCGTGTGGGTGGCGGCGAGTGCGGTGAGTGTCTCGCCGGAGAGCAGCGGGGTGTCGCCGCAGACGACGATCACGGTGCCGTCGACGGTGCCACCGAGCTCGTCGAGCCCGACGCGCACGGCGTTGCCGGTGCCCTTCTGCTCGGCCTGGTGGGCGGTGCGCAGCCGGTCGTCGACGGCGGTGAGATGTGCGGTGACCTGCTCGCTGCCGTGGCCGACGACCACGACGAGGTGCTCGGGGTCCAGCTCGCGGGAGGCGGTGACGACATGTCCGACGAGCGACCGCCCGGAGATCTCGTGCAGAACCTTGGGGGTCTTCGACTTCATGCGGGTGCCCTCACCCGCTGCGAGGACGACGACGGCTGCCGGGCGGTTGGCGCTCACGGGTATGTCCTTCGGCTTCGGGTGGGGGACATCCGAAGGATACCGGGGGGCTGACGAGCGGACATGGGTGAGGGCCCCGGCCTTGGGGGCCGGGGCCCGTCATGAAGCTCCCGGGGAAGGAATCGAACCCTCATTCAATGGACCAAAACCATTTGTCCTGCCATTAGACGACCCGGGATGGATTGTCCGTCATGCCCGAATTTGATGATCGAGCACCGAGGCAGCCCCTACTATGCCGTACCACCAGCCTTCGATGCGACGGTACAGGTCGGCGCTTTTCAGAACTCGTACCACCAGGCAGCCCTGGTAACCCACCCCGACGTTCTTCCGGTTGGTTCTCGGGAGTGACTCTTGATCGTCGTCTTGCCGAACGCGGACGCATCGGCGCCCGTCAGGTCGGTCCAGAACCGCTCCGCCGACGCGACGTCGGCCGTCTCGTGGATGTGCACGTGGAAGCGGAGTCGATCGTCGCCCACTCCCAGCAGGCGGAGCCAGGCGAGGAAGACCTTGATCATGTCCGGGTCGCTGTTGATGAACGAAACCCCCTCCTGCGCGCGGTGCGGCTTGGACTTGGAACCCTCTGCCCAGTAGAGGCCCACGCCGAGCAGGAACAACTCGTTTGCGCTCATGGTGTCGATCTCGCTCCGCGCCCGTCTCTTTGTCTCCTGACGCTCCTCGTCGCGCCGCCGAAGCGTGACCTCCCAGCCGCGCCGCGCGATGGCGGATGCCTCCTCCTGTGTCCGCTTCCTCTCCGGCTTCGGCAGATCCCGCACCCACAGCGAGATCGAGCTCTTCGAGCACCCCAGCTCCACCTGGATCCGGTCGTAGGTCATGCCCTGGCTGCGCAGCTCCCTGGCCTTCTCCCGCAGGTCGTCCTTGGCGTTCGGGCGCTTGGTCCACTCCGGGGCGGGTTCCCCCTCCAGGAGGCGGTTGAGGAGATCGTTGTTGTGGACCTGTAACCGGTCGCGGATCTGCCGGCGGCTGAGGCCCTTCCGGCGCAGGGTGACGGCCTGTTCGCGCAGGTCTTCGAAGTCGGCGTACTTGCTCGTGATTTCCGTCATGCGACGAGCGTCGTCCGGAATGCGAACGTCCGGTGCGAAAGCCTGCTCGATTCACCATTTCAAGCGATAAGTGGTCGTTCCGTCTCTGTTTCGCAGGTGTACGTGCTGTCCGGGTCGCCCGAAAATGAGGTGCGGCCGCCCGTAGGGTGGATGGCATGACCGCAACGGGGGCAGACCGGGAAGCGGCGGGACCGACCACCCGCGGCTACTGGTGGTGGGAACGGCGGCGCAGTGTCGCCCTGGATGTGGGGCTCGCGCTCCTGTCCGCGCTGGAATGCGCACTGGAGGGGGTGGAGTTCGCCGGGGACACCGGGCTGCCGGTGCCGGCGGGGGTGTTGTTCGGGCTGATCGCGGGGACCGTGCTGGTGGTGCGGCGGCGGTGGCCGATCGCCGTGGTGCTGGTCGCGATCGCGACGACGCCCGCCGAGATGGGCTTCCTGATGGGTCTGGTCGGCCTCTACACGCTGGCCGCCTCCGACGTGCCCCGGAGAATCACCGCGGTGCTGACGGGGATGTCCTTCATGGGGACGTTCATCGTCACCTACGTACGGCTGCGGCAGAGCGTCGACGAGCAGGCCGATTTCGGGCCCGGCGGCTGGTACGTACCGCTGATCTCCCTCTTCATGTCGCTCGGGCTGACCGCGCCGCCGGTGCTGTTCGGCCTCTACATAGGGGCCCGGCGGCGGCTGATGGAGAGCCTGCGGGAGCGGGCGGACTCGCTGGAGCGGGAGCTGTCGCTGCTCGCCGACCGGGCCGAGGAGCGGGCGGAGTGGGCGCGTACGGAGGAGCGCCATCGGATCGCCCGCGAGATGCATGACGTGGTCGCCCACCGGGTCAGCCTGATGGTGGTGCACGCCGCCGCGCTCCAGGCCGTCGCGCCGAAGGACCCGGCGAAGGCGGTGCGGAACGCGGCGCTGGTCGGTGACATGGGGCGGCAGGCGTTGACGGAGTTGCGGGAGATGCTCGGGGTGCTGCGGGCGGGGGAGTCGGTGACGGCCCGGGCGGCCTCGGTGCCGCTCGCCTCGGTCGGCCAGGCGGCTGCCGCCGCCGCTGCCGCCGCCACGGAGGACGGGCCTCGGCTGCACGAGGTGGAGACCCTGGTGGGGGAGTCCAGGGCGGCGGGGATGACGGTGGAGCTGTCGGTGGACGGCGAGGCCCGCGCGTATCCGGCCGAGGTCGAGCAGACGGCGTACCGGGTGGTGCAGGAGGCCCTGACGAACGTGCACAAGCACGCGGCGGGCGCGAAGACCTGGGTGCGGCTGGCGCACCGCGACGCGGAGGTCGCGATGCAGGTGGAGAACGGTCCCTCGGACGCGGCCACGGCGGACGCCGGGCTGCCGAGCGGGGGCAACGGCCTGGTCGGGATGCGGGAGCGGGTGCTGGGGCTCGGCGGAGTCTTCGTCTCGGGCCCGACGGACGCGGGCGGATTCCGGGTGTCGGCGGTACTGCCGGCCCGGGGGGCCGCCTGAGCCGACCGCCTGAGCCGACCGCCTGAGCCGGTGGTCCGGGGCGAGGCGGGGCCGGGGGAGGCGGTCCGGGACGAGTCGGTCCAGGGCGAGTCGGTCCGGACGAGTCGGTCCGGGGCGAAGTGGCCCGGGGCAAGGCGGCCCGGGGAGAGGCGGTCCGGGTTCCGGACCTGCGGGGTCAGTCCGAGACGAGGCGGTCCGGCTGGATGCCTGCGAGCAGGGTGGCCAGTGCCTGGTCGATGTCCGGGCCGAGGTACCAGTCGCCGGTGTGGTCGATGCTGTAGACGCGGCCCTCGGTGTCGATCGCCAGGACCGCCTGTCCGTCCCCTTCCTCGCCCAGCGGGCTGACCTCGGTCTCCAGGGCCCGGCCGAGGTCGCCGAGGGTGCGGGCGAGGTGGAGGCCGCTCAGCGGGTCGATGCGGACCGGGGCGGGTGCGATCTGGCGGCCCGGTGCGGACGCGGTGATGTGGAGTCCGCCGAATTCGGCCCATGCCTCCACGGCCGCGGGGAAGACCGCGTGCTGGTGGCCGGCGGGCGAGGCGTGCGAGCGCAGTGCGTCGGCCCACTCCTCGGCCTGCCGGATGTCCCAGCGGCCGGGCTGCCAGCCCGCGGCGCGCAGTGCGGCGTCGACGGAGACGGGGAAGCGGGTGGTGGCGTTGCGGTCGCGGTCCGCTGGGCCCGTCTGTTCGGGTACGTCGGTTCGGTCGTGCATCGGCGTGCGGTCAGCCCTTCTCGGCGGCGGTCGCCGCCCCGGTGGTCGTGAGGTCGACGGGACGTACGCCGAAGTGGGCGAGCATCGCCGTGCAGGAGCGGCACGGCGGCGCGTAGCTGCCGTGCATCGGGTCGCCGTCCTCACGGATGCGCCGTGCGGTGAGCCGCGAGTGCTTCAGGGCGCGCCGGGCTTCGCCGTTGGTCAGCGGCTTGCGCTGGGCACGCTTGGAGCGGGTCGATTCCGCGGCGGTGAGTTGCCGGGAGAGCAGTATCGCCTCGGGGCAGCGGCCGGTGAAGCGTTCCCGCCGGCTGCTGGGGAGGGTGTCGAGGAAGTCCTGGACGAGCGGGTGCAGTACGGGGGGCTGGTCGCCCTTGCCCGCGGTGCAGGTCAGCGTCTCGCCGCGGACGGACAGCGCCGCCGCGACCGCGGGCAGGATGCCGTCGCGCCGGTGTTGCAGGCGCGGTGCGCGGCCGGTCTCGGTGCTGCTCCAGCTGAGGCGTGGATCCCCGGATGTGACTGATTGTGCGGTGTGCATGGTGCTTTCCCTCCCGTGCCCGCAGCGGTAGCTGCGCGATGTGCACGCCCCCGAGTTGCGGTGACAGCCTGCCAAATGTCCCGGCTGGTGGGGAAGCTGGGGCGGTGAAACGTGTGTCCGTGTCGCCCGTCCGTGGTGGGAGCGTCGCTCGTCAGTCACGTCGTTGTGACGGTTCGTGACGGATGCGGAGGGGGAGGCGTAGGACAGGTCACATGGGCGAGACCAGCCCTTGCGCCACCGCATAGGCTGTGCCCGGACCGGGCCTGCCCAGGGCGGGGCCGGTCCTCACCAGCCAGACGCAGCAGGGGGCAACCGCCATGACGACAGGTCGGCTCGGGCAGCAAGCCGCGCCACCGAACGCGGCCTACGCCGGGCAGCTCGTGCATTTCCCGGACCCGGTCCGGGCGTCCCGCCACCCCGGCGGTGTGCGCATGGACGAGAACGGCAGCCCGGACTTCGCGCCGTACGCGCGTGCCGCTGCCGAGATCGCCGAGCCGCCGCAGGGTTTCGGGGTCGACGAGCTGCGGCTCACCGACTACGTCTCGGCCAACGCGGCGCTGGCGGCGAGCGGTCATGAGCTGTGGGACACGATCCCGGCGGTCGCCACCCCGCACGGCTGGACGTGGCACCACGTGCCCGGCGGCCGGCGCATGGAGCTGGTCCCGGTCGAGGTGAAGGCGCTGCTGCGGCACCACGGCGGCCTGGCCGCGACGGCGGTCGACCACAACAAGCGGGGCACCCGCCCGTTGCAGGAGACCCGCCCCGCGCACTTCCGGCTGCCGAAGGGTGCCGTGGCGGTGAGCGAGGCGCAGGTGCAGGGCGTCGAGGAGGACCTCGGCTACCGGCTGCCGGGTGCCTACCGCTCGTTCCTCAAGGCGGCGGGTGGTTCGGCGCCGGTCGGTGCGGCGCTCGACGCGGAGTTGGGGCTGCTGGTCGACCAGCCGTTCTTCACGGTGCGCGAGCAGGCCGCGGTGAACGACCTGGTGTACGTCAACAAGTGCTTGCGCGACCACCTCACCAAGGATTTCCTGGGCGTCGGTTTCGTCCAGGGCGGGATCGTCGCGGTGAAGGTGAAGGGCGACGGCATCGGCTCGGTCTGGTTCTGTGCGTACGACGACGCCCGGGACCAGGACGGCTGGAACGTGCAGGAGCGGGTGGGCCGGCTGCTGCTGCCGTGCGGCAGTGACTTCGACGCCTTCCTGCAGCGTCTGGCGGGCAATCCGCCGGAGCTGGAGACCGTGGCGAACCTGATGGTGGACGGCGGCTTCGCGCGTGCCGTCCCGGTGGAGGGGTGAGCGCGATGGTGACCTTTGCGCAGGCGCAGGAGCGCGCGGACGAGTGGATCAACGGCGATGTGCCCGCGTACCAGCACCGTGAGGTACGGGTGCGGGAGTTCGAGCTGGGCTTCGTGGTGTGGGGCGAGGACCGCGCCGAGGGCCCGGTCTCGGACGGTGGCCGGCAGCGGCTGGTGATCGCCAGGGACAGCGGTGAGGCCACGCTGTGGCCGGGGCTGCCGGTGGGCGAGGTGATCCGGCGGTACGAGGAGGAGTACGGCGTCGGCGCGGCTGCCGCGGCTGCTCCGGAGCCGCCGCAGCGCATCGATCTCAATCAGACGTCGTTCCTGTTGAGCCCCCCGGAGTGGCTCCAGGAAGCGGCCGACAAGCTGGGCATCCCGGACCGCCGCGAGGGGCAGGGCCAGGGCACGCCGGCTCCCGCCGCCCCGGCGTCCCCGGCCCCGCTGGCTCCGTCCGTCACCCCGCCGCCCGCCGTCCCGGCCGCCCCGGTCGGTCAGGCGTCGCCGGGTTCGCACGGCGGTCAGGTCGCGTACGAGCCCACCGCCAACGACGGTGTCCCGGCTGCCGTGCCGAACGTGCCCGACGGGGCCACCCCGTGGGCCGGTACGGACACGAACGCGGGCACCGACGACGGGGCGGTGCCGCTGCCTGCCACGGTGTTCGCGCCGCCGCTCTCGGGTGCCGACGACGACGGCACCCCGCCGCCGGTCGTGCCGGCCGATGCGCCGACGGCCCTGATGTCGGGCGGCAGCCAGTTGCCGCGGACGGCGGTCGTGCCGGGTCTCGGCCCGCAGGGCGGTGTTCCCGGCGTTCCCGGCGTTCCCGGTGTTCCGCCGGGTGCTCCGGGCGCGGGTGGTGCCGGTGACATCGCTGATGCGGCCACCAGCAAGGCAGTCGTGCCGCCGCGTGGTGCGCGTGGTGGAGGCCCGTCGGCCCCGCCGCCGCCCGGTGCTCCGGGAACCCCGGGTGCCAGGCCGGGCGCGCCCGTGCCACCGCCTTCGGGCCCGGGTGCGCCCGGCGCCCCGGCGGGCGGGTACCTGCCGACGCAGCTCGCCCCCCAGTCGGGTCCGCCC
>NZ_ML123052.1:348174-395409 GCF_003846175.1 Streptomyces sp. ADI95-17
CATGCTGGCCGACCCGAGCATGGGCGGCCCCGGCGCGCTCCAGCCTCCCGGTCCCCCCGGTCCTCCCGGTCCTCCCGGTCCGCCCGGTGCCCCCGGCCCCGTACCGCCGAATTCGCACACCCCGCCGCCCGCGGCGTACGGCTATCCGCAGGCGCCGAACGGTCAGCCGACCGTCGGGCCCGGCTACCAGGCCGTGCTGCGCTACCGCGCGCCCGACGGCAGCGAGCAGCAGCTGATCCGGCGTTCGGCGCCCGGCACCCCGCACCCCGAGTGGCAGATGCTGCACGAGCTGCGGGCGATGAACGTGCCGCCGCAGCAGGTCATCGAGCTGCACACCGAGCTGGAGTCCTGTGAGCTGCCCGGTGGCTACTGCGCGCGGATGATCCGGGAGACCTGGCCGCAGGTGCGGATCACCAGCGTCGCCCCGTACGGCACCGATCACGCCAGCCGTCAGCAGGGCATGCAGCATCTGCTCACCCACCAGGGCGAGCTGCACCAGGTGGCGGACGGCCCGGCCCGTCCGGCACCGGTGCGGGCCCCGCTGCCGCAGATGCCGCCCGCGGTGGCGGCGCCGCCGGAGGTCATCGCGGAGGAACTGCTGCAGACCTTCGGGCCGCAGGGCATCTGCCGCTTCGACCAGCGCGCCGTGTCCCGCCAGGGCGTGCCCGAGACCGTGGCGCGGACGCTGGTGTGGGCGGGGCTGCCCGCCGACTTCGGGCCGTTCTTCTGGGCGCAGCCGGGTCAGCCGGTGGTACCGACGCTGGCCGAGCTGGCCGCGCAGCGCCAGGTGCAGCCCGCTCCCGACGCGGGGTCGTACCTCGTCATGGGGTCGGACTTCGGGCGGGCGATCTGTGTCCAGTACGGGACCGCGAACATCGTGGCCGTGCCGGTCGAGGCGGGTCCGGGCGGGCAGTCGGTGGCGCCGCAGTTCGTGAACACCGGGCTGCCGGAGTTCCAGCGTTCGATGGCGCTGCTCGGCCGGATGTGGCGGCTGCGCTTCGGGCTCAACCCGGAGCAGGCGGGCCGCTGGACGGTCGACTTCCAGGCCCAGCTGGTGGCGCTGGACGCGGCGGCGCTGGCGTCGCCGGAGAGCTGGTGGTCGGTGCTGCTGGAGCAGATGTGGGACGGGCTGATCTGACCCGGCAGGCCCGCTGACGGCGCCCGGTTCCCGAGAGGGGGCCGGGCGCCGTGCTGTCTGTGATGCCTGTCGCTTCCGTCCGGAATGCAGCCAATCGATTCCGACTTCTTGGCCAATTGCCGCATCCTTGACGTATTGCTGGTGGGTCGGAGAGTCGGAAAGAGGCTTCAAGGATGAGTTCTGCACCGGTGTCCGCGCATGGCTTCGTCGGCGTACGGGGACGTGGCTACCGTCCGGAGCAGGTGGACCGCATGGTGGCCGGGCTTTCGGCGGAGCGGGACGCGGCGCTGGACGAGGTGTCCCGGCTGACGGCGCTGGTGGAGGAGCTGTCGGCGGAGTCGGTCCGGCTGAGCGAGGTCGTCGCCACGCTCGCCCCGCAGAATTACGAATCGCTGGGCGAGCGCGCCCAGCAGATCCTGGCCCTCGCCGGGAGCGAGGCGGAGGCCGTACGGGGCGCCGCCCAGGAGGAGGCGCAGGCGCTCACGGACGCGGCGGACGAGGCGGGCCGGGCGCTTCGCGCCTCGGCGCGGGCGGACGCCGAGGCCATGCGGGCGGCGGCCGTGGCCCACGCCGACGAGGCGCTGGCCGCGGCGGAGGCCGCCGCCGGCGAGGCGGTCGCCGAGGCCCGTACGGAGGCCGCGGAGGTGCGGGAGCGGTCCGAGGCCATGATGACGGAGACGAGCCACCGCACCGAGAGCGTCCTCGCGCACCAGGAGCAGGAGCACTCCGAGCGGTGGCAGGCGGCGGAGCTCGAAATGGCCGCGGCCGAGGCCGCGCAGTCGGCGCACCACGACGAGCTGACCGAGCAGGCGGAGGCCCGGCTGGAGGAGGCACGGCGGGCGCTCGCGGAGACGGAGGAGGCCGCCCGGCACGGTCAGGAGGACGCCGAGGCGCGGGCCGCGGAGCTGATCGCGGAGGCCAGGGTCCGTGAGGAGCGGGTGGTCCGGGAGACGGAGCGGATCGTGCGGGAGCACGAGGAGGGCCGCGACGAGGTGCAGGCGCACATGGCCCACGTCCGGAATTCGCTCGCGGCGCTCACCGGACGGGTGGCACCGGCGGAGGACTGAACCGGCTGCCTGGCATTCTCGGTACCGGCGGCACGGGGCGGGTCGCGATCCGGTCCGATCCGACTACGCGGGCTTCTCCGCAGCCGTACGGAACCGCGCGAGGAGCTCCTGGGCGGGCGCGCTGTCCGCGTCGAAACTGCGGATCCCCGCCTGCCCGTCCGGGACGGCCGGTCCCCACAGCCGTACGTCGTGGCACTGGAAGCAGAAGGCCAGCTGGAAGAGCAGACCGCTGGCACCGTGGACCCGGATGCCCCAGCCCGGGTTGAAGCAGCGGCGCATCTCGCCGTCCGGCAGGTCGCCGACCAGTGCCAGGACCTGATCGACCTGGGGCGCCTCCCAGTGGGCGACCTCGTCGCCGGTCAGGTCCTCGGCGCCGAAATGCCTGTTCGGATCGGTGATGCGGACGACCTCGATCAGTTCGGCCGTCTTGTGGATGATCGGGAGCAGCATGCGAACAGAATCGCCGACCTCGTTCGCCTGTGCCAGGGGCGTACCCGCCTCGCATCGAGATCCGAGATCCGGGAGCCGGGTTTCGAGCTTCGGGTTTCGAGCTTCGGATGGGGCTTGTGCACTCTTTCGGGTTACGGGGCGGAGGGCCGGGGCCGGGTCTTGAGCTTCGGGCTTCGGGGGCCGGGATCCGGACGCCGGGATTCGAGCGATGCCTTACAACCGGTAGGTAAATGAAGGGGTTTGGGAGAACCTCCCCACCCTCCCCGCCCCGTCACGGCCAGCAAGTATGACTAGTCGTGACCGACTTGCGGCGCGGAGTCGCGGCTGCTTACGGTGCCAACGCAACGACCCCGACGCGGTGTTACCAGCACCGGCCGGGGTCTGACCCCAAGATCGAGAAGAGCGATCCCGTGGCTGTTTCAGACCTTAGTCCTGCCCTGCGTGCGTCCGCATCCTCGCGCCCGCACCTGAAGGCCCGCCCCGGTTACGGAAAGCGGTCCGTCCCGCAGCAATGTCCGCCGCGCGAGGCCGACTTCACGTTGCTGCCCGACCGCGAACGGCACATCGCCGGATATGTGGATGCCCTGCCCGAGGGTGCGGCGATGGACATCAAGTCGCTGGCGAGGAGTCAGCCCCTGTACGGGCAGATGGCCGTCGGCAGTGCGCTGCGGGCCCTGGGGGTGGCCGGTCATCTGCGGCATGTCCGGTGCCTGAGCGGCGAGAACGGCGACCAGGTCCGCTGGGTCACGCGTACCTTCTGGTCCCGGGTTGCTCACGACAACGAGTGGTGGGACGCCTTCCTCGCTGCTGAGGAGCGCCGGTCCGCGCCGATGCCGACCGCGAAGGCGGTGGATCCCCCGGCGCGCCTGCCCGTGCCTGTGCCTGCGTCCGAGCCCGCTCCCGTGCACGTACCGGCGCAGCCGACCGCCCCGGTGGTCCCGCAGCAGCGCACTGCGGAGCCGCAGCCGCAGCCGCAGTCCCGGCCGGGGCCCTCTCCCGCCTTTGCCGCCCTTGCCCGTCTCGGGCGTGCCGATTCCCGCCTGGCCCTCTCGGGGGCGGACTGTGCGGCGCTGGAGCAGGCGGCCGCCGAGTGGTTCGAGCGGGGTGTGGACGCCGACTACCCGACGCACGCCCTCACCGCCGGGCTCCCCGCGTCCATCGGCTCGCCCTTCGGTTTCGTCCGCCGCCGCCTCCGCGACAAGCTCCCGCCCCGCCTGCCCGCCGCGGCTCCGGCCTCGCGGGCAACTCCCGTACGCCGTCTGATGATGGAGTGCACCGAGTGCGGTGCGCCCGGGAGGCCCGAGGCGTTCCGTGATGGCCTGTGCAGGCACTGCCGGGAGTCCGGTCCGGTGGTCTGACCGGCTCCGTGGGTCCGGTGATCTGACCGGCTCCGTGGGTCCGGTGATCTGACCGGCTCCGTGGGGCGGCGGCCCCTGCTCTGAACGACGGCAGTCCCGCACAACGACGACAGCCCCGCGCACCCTCCACCCGGGGTGTGCGGGACTGTCGTCGTGCCGCCCGCCGACAGGGTGCCGTGGAGCGTGCGGGGGCCGGGCTCAGTGCCGGGACGTCGGTGGCACTCCCGCCAGGATCCGGGGCTCCTCGCTCTGGTAGAGCCGGCGTGCCGCCGGAGCCGTGTGGCGGGGCAGCACCGTGCCTAGCCAGCCCGCCAGGAATCCGGCCGGGATGGAGACGAGCCCGGTGGTGGTGTACGGGAACCAGTTGAAGTCGTGGTCGGGGAAGACCGAACTCGGTGAGCCGGAGACCAGGTTGGTGCCGGTGATCAGCACCAGGGTGGTGAGGGTGCCGACGATGAGGGTGCAGAGCAGTCCGGTACGGGTGAAGCGCCGCCAGAACATGCTGTAGAGGAGCGCGGGGGCGAGCGCGGACGCGCCGACGCAGAACGAGAGCGTCGCCAGTGCCTGTACGTTCCAGTGCCTGGCCACGACCGCGAGCGTGGTGGCGAGCAGTCCGATCACGATCGCCGAGGCCTGTGCCGTACGCATCTCGGACAGGCCGGCCAGCGGCTTGCGGTCCGGGTCGCGCACCCCGTGCAGTCCGTGCGCGAACAGGTCGTGGGCGAGGGAGTTGGCGCAGGACAGAATCATTCCGGCGACCGAGGCGAGCAGGGTCAGGAAGATCGCCGTCGTCATCGTCGTGATGATCAGGGCCCCCAGCTGCGTGCCGTTGGCGACCTCTCCGCTGATCTGCAGGATCGCGCTGTTCCCGGAGGCCCCGGCGGCTGTGATGCCCTCGTGGCCGACGAGCGCGCCCGCGCCGAAGCCGATCACGACGAGCAGCAGGCAGATCGCGGCGACCACGGCGATCGCCCAGGACATCGAGCGCCGGACGGCCTGTGTGGAACGGGCGCTCGACATGCGCATGGTGACGTGCGGCAGGCAGGCGGCGCCGAGCACCACGGTCAGCTCGGAGCTGACCATGTCGAGCCCGCTGCCCTCGAACTGGAGCCCCGAGCGCAGATAGTCGGCGCCCGCGCCGCTGCTCTGGCGGGCGGCCGAGATCAGCGAGTCGGTGTTCCAGTCGAACCGGTTCATGATCATCACGGCGATGGTGAACGCGGCGACGAAGAGGACCACGGTCTTCACGATCTGGATCAGCGAGGTGCCCTTCATGCCGCCGATCGCCGCATAGCCGATCATCAGGGTGCCGAGCCCGATGATGGCGCCGGTGCGGAATCCGGAGGTGTCGAACCCCAGGATGAAGGCGAGGAGATCGCCGCTGCTGGCGAGCTGGACGACCATCATCGGGATGAGCGCGGCGAGGGTGGCCGCGCAGGCGGTGATGCGGACGGCGCGGCCGGGGGCGCGGCGGATCAGTACGTCGCCCATGGTGAACCCGCCCGCGTTGCGCAGCGGTTCGGCCAGCAGGAACATCAGCAGCACGAGCGAGAGGGTGATGCTCAGGGCGAGGATCATCCCGTCGTAACCGGTGAGGGCGATGATGCCGGTGGTGCCGAGCACGGTGGCCGCGGAGAGGTAGTCGCCCGCGAGGGCGAGCCCGTTCTGCAGGGGCGAGAGCGAGCGGGAGCCGGTGTAGAACTCGTCGACGTCGTCGCGGTCCGGGCCGGTCATCACGCAGAGCAGCAGCGCCACGGTGCCCACGGCGAGGAAGGCCACCAGGGACATCGACTGCGCGGAGTTGTCGAATCCGTTCACCGGGCCGCTCCTGCTCTTCGCAGCCGGGCGGCGAGCGGGTCGACCGTTCGCCGGGCGGTCCGCTCGTACAGGCGGATGGCGAGCAGGGTCACGGGGAGCTGGCAGAGTCCCAGTGCAAGGCCGAGGTTGAGGCCGCCGAACAGGGGACGGTCCAGCAACTCCTTGGCGTATCCGGAGAGCAGCAGGAAGACCACGAAGTAGCCGAGCGCGGTCAGTGCCGCGGTGCGCCGCAGCAGCCGGTACGCGGTGCGCAGCCGGCGCAGGTCGCTGTGGCTGCCGGGGGCGGGCGCGGGAGCGTCGGCCCCGTCCGGCGAGTCGGGGTCCGGTGCGGTCTCCGAGCTCTGCCAGGGCAGCAGGTAGTCGGGGTGGTGCGGCGGCGGCCGATGCTGCGGGGCGGGCCTGGGCAGCGGTCCGGGCCAGGAGGAGTGGGGGGTCGGGGGCGGGTTTCCGTGCGACATCGGGGTGCTGCTCCTTGCATGGCTCGGGTCCTGGGGCGGGCGGCAAGGCAGGAGTGCGGGTGCGTGCGGATGCGCGAACATTACTTGTGAGTACGGCAGTTGGGGAATGGCTGGCGCGAATTACCAACGGTAATGGCTCAGTTGCGTGAGGCCGGGTGAACCGGAGATGGCGGCCGGCTGTGAATTCGGCCTTCCGGCGCGGTCCCCCGTACATCGTTGACCGGAGCCCCTGACACCGGTCTCCACCCACGGGTCGAGACCCTTAGGGGGAGCTCCTTACAACTGGGCAGGGGCGGTTCCTCCCGGCGGAGGACGTGGCGGCGGGGGCCCGTTCCTTAACGTGTTCCTACACCGCGGAAAGCGGCTGAATCCGACCGCTGGAGCGAGTGGAAACCGGGGGGTGGGGGTGGGGGAAACCCCACCCGGGAACTGCGCTGGGCACCAGTGCGCCGGACCCGCATCCGACACCAGACTCTGCATGTGCGCCGACATGTCTCGCACGATGACCGACATAGGAGATAAACCGTGACAACGGCTGTAGCCACTCCCAGGCACGGGGGTACTGGAAGGAATGCGGCCGTCGCTGCGCGGGCGCGGCAGGTCGTCAAGGCGTACGGGGCGGGGGAGACCCGGGTCGTCGCGCTGGACCATGTCGACGTGGACATCGCCCGCGGGCAGTTCACGGCGATCATGGGCCCGTCCGGCTCCGGCAAGTCGACCCTGATGCACTGCCTGGCCGGCCTGGACACCGTGAGCTCGGGGCAGATCTTCCTGGACGAGACCGAGATCACCGGGCTCAAGGACAAGAAGCTCACCCAGCTCCGCCGGGACCGGATCGGCTTCATCTTCCAGGCGTTCAACCTGCTCCCCACGCTCAACGCGCTGGAGAACATCACGCTGCCGATGGACATCGCGGGCCGTCGGCCCGACGCCGCCTGGCTGCGGCAGGTCGTGGAGACCGTCGGTCTCGCCGAACGGCTGAAGCACCGCCCCACCGAGCTCTCCGGCGGCCAGCAGCAGCGCGTCGCGGTGGCCAGGGCGCTCGCCGCCCGCCCGGAGATCATCTTCGGCGACGAGCCCACCGGGAACCTGGACTCCCGGGCCGGCGCCGAGGTGCTGAGCTTCCTGCGCAGGTCGGTCGACGAGTTGGGCCAGACCATCGTGATGGTCACCCACGACCCGGTGGCCGCCTCCTACGCGGACCGGGTCCTCTACCTCGCCGACGGACGCATCGTCGACGAGATGCACAGCCCGACGGCCGACCAGGTCCTCGACCGGATGAAGGACTTCGACTCGCGCGGGCGGACGTCATGACCGTCTGGAAGACCTCGCGGCGGAACTTCCTCGCCCACAAGGGACGCATGGCGCTCTCCGCCGTCGCCGTCCTGCTGTCGGTGGCATTCGTCTGCGGCACTCTCGTCTTCACCGACACCATGAACACCACCTTCGACAAGCTCTTCGCGGTGACCGCGGCCGATGTCACGGTCAGCCGGAAGACCTCCGGGGACGACGACCGGCTCCCGGGGAACGGCAGGCCCGTCACGATCCCCGCGTCCGCCGTCGGGAAGGCCGCGAAGGCCACCGGCGCGAAGTCGGCCGAGGGCGCGGTCTCCAGCATGTCCGTCACCGTCGTCGACAGCCACGACAAGAACATGGGCTCCACCAGCGGCGCCCCGACGATCGCGGGCAACTGGACGAGGAACGACCTCCGTTCGATGGAGATCTCCTCCGGCCACGGACCGCGCGGCCCGACCGAGGTGATGGTCGACGCCGACACCGCCGAGAAGCACCACCTGAAGCTCGGCGACGAACTGCGCACCATCACCGCCAACGGCGACATCAAGGCGCGGATCAGCGGCATCGCCACCTTCAAGGTCACCAACCCCGGCGCCGCGGTCGTCTACTTCGACACCGCCACCGCCCAGACCAAGCTCCTCGGCAGGCCCGATGTCTTCAGCCTGATCTCCGTCACCGCCGAAGCGGGCGTGGCCGACGAGCAGCTGAAGAAGAACGTCGCCGCCGCGCTCGGCGACACCTCCGCGTACAAGCTCCAGACGCAGAAGCAGGCGGCGGCCGCCAACAAGGACTCGATGGGCTCCTTCCTCGACGTCATGAAGTACGCGATGCTCGGCTTCGCCGGGATCGCCCTCCTCGTCGGCATCTTCCTGATCGTCAACACCTTCTCGATGCTGGTCGCCCAGCGCACCCGCGAGATCGGCCTGATGCGGGCCATCGGCTCCAGCCGCAAGCAGGTCAACCGGTCCGTGCTGATCGAGGCGCTGTTCCTCGGCGTCGTCGGCTCGCTCCTCGGCGTGGGCGCGGGCGTCGGCCTCGCCGTCGGCCTGATGAAGCTCATGGGTGCCATGGGCATGGAGCTGTCCACCGACGACCTCACCGTCGCCTGGACGACCCCGGTGGTCGGTCTGGTGCTCGGCATCGTCGTCACCGTCGTCGCCGCGTACTTCCCGGCCCGCCGCGCCGGGAAGATCTCCCCGATGGCCGCCCTGCGCGAGGCCGGAACCCCGGCGGACGGCCGGGCCGGCCGGGTCCGGGCCGCGATCGGCCTGGTCCTCACCCTGGGCGGCGGCGCCGCGCTCCTCGCCGCGACGAGGGCCGACGAGTCGAGCGAGGGCTCGCTGCTCCTCGGCGTGGGTGTACTCCTCACCCTCATCGGCTTCATCGTGATCGGCCCGCTGCTGGCCGGCCTCGTGGTCCGGGTGCTGAGCGCGGTCATGCTGCGGATGTTCGGCCCCGTGGGACGGCTCGCCGAGCGCAACGCGCTGCGCAACCCGCGCCGCACCGGAGCCACCGGCGCCGCCCTGATGGTCGGCCTCGCCCTGGTCGCCTGCCTCTCGGTCGTCGGCTCATCCATGGTCGCCTCGGCCACCGAGGAGCTCGACAAGTCCGTCGGCGCGGACTTCATCGTCCAGCCGGCCGGCGGCGACGGCGCACCGATCGTGGACCAGGCGGCGAAGGCCGTCGAGGCGGCGGGGGACATCGAGCACGTCACGTCGTACAAGTCCGTCAGCGCCTCCCTCACCGCCCCCGACGGCACCACCGCGAAGGACGCCCTGGTCGCCGCCGACCCCACGTACAAGGACGACGTCCGCCGCGAGACGGTCTCCGGCGACCTCTCCGAGGCGTACGGCAAGGACGCCATGTCGGTCGGCGACACGTACGCCACCGAGCACCACGTCAAGGTCGGTGACCGGATCACCGTCGCGTTCAAGGGCGGTGAGACCGCGAAGCTGAAGGTCGCCGCGATCACCTCGGACGACGTCAACATCGACAAGGGCGCGATGTACACCAGCATCACGACCGCCGCGCGCTACGTCCCCGCCGACACCCTGCCGCAGAACATGATCATGTTCGCGAAGGCCGCGGACGGCAAGGAGAAGGAGGCGTACGCCGCCCTCAAGAGCGCCCTCGCGAAGTACCCGCAGTACGAGGTGAAGAACCAGGCCGACTTCAAGCAGCAGCTCAAGGACCAGATCGGCCAGCTGCTGAACATCGTCTACGGCCTGCTGGCGCTCGCGATCATCGTCGCCGTGCTCGGTGTGGTGAACACCCTGGCCCTGTCGGTGGTCGAGCGGACCCGGGAGATCGGCCTGATGCGGGCCATCGGGCTCTCCCGCCGCCAGCTGCGCCGGATGATCCGCCTGGAGTCGGTGGTCATCGCGGTCTTCGGTGCCCTCCTCGGTCTCGGCCTCGGCATGGGCTGGGGCACGGCGGCCCAGAAGCTGCTCGCCCTGGAGGGCCTCGGAGTCCTGGAGATCCCGTGGCCGACGATCCTCACGGTCTTCGTCGCCTCGGCCTTCGTCGGACTGTTCGCGGCCCTGGTCCCGGCGTTCCGGGCGGGCAGGATGAACGTCCTGAACGCGATCGCCACGGATTAGGGCGGGCGACGGCCCACGTAGAATGAGCGATCCGGCCCCGGGGTGTTCCTCCAAACACCCCGGGGCCGTACGCGTGCCCCGGACACCCCGTCGGGCCGGATTGCGGGCGCGGCTGTCACAGCGGAGTCGTACGCTGGGAACCCCCGACCCGTGCGACGTGTCGGGCGCTTCGCGTTGCCCTTCGCGTCGCTCCTCGTGTTGCCCCTGGCAGCAGCCGGCTGTCAGACCTCACCCTCGTTACCCGGACGGAAGCCCTTCATGAGCCTGCACGGTCTGCTGGATGTCGTCGTACGTGATCCGGCGCTCGACGAAGCGGTGAAGGCCGCCGGCGACGGCCACCGGATGCATGTCGACCTCGTCGGCCCGCCCGCCGCCCGCCCCTTCGCCGTCGCCGCGCTGGCCCGCGAGACCGGGCGGACGGTGCTCGCCGTCACCGCGACCGGCCGGGAGGCCGAGGACCTGGCGGCCGCGCTGCGCACCCTGCTGCCGCCGGACACGATCGCGGAGTTCCCGTCCTGGGAGACGCTGCCGCACGAGCGGCTCTCGCCCCGCTCGGACACCGTGGGCCGACGCCTCGCCGTGCTGCGGCGCCTGGCGCACCCGAGGGCGGACGACCCGGAGACCGGGCCGGTCTCCGTCGTCGTCGCGCCGATCCGCTCCGTGCTCCAGCCGCAGGTCAAGGGGCTCGGCGACCTGGAGCCGGTGGCGCTGCGCATCGGGCAGAGCGCCGATCTCGGCAGGACGGTCGAGGCGCTCGCGGCGGCTGCGTACTCCCGGGTCGAACTGGTCGAGAAGCGCGGTGAGTTCGCCGTGCGCGGCGGCATCCTGGACGTCTTCCCGCCGACCGAGGAGCACCCCCTTCGGGTGGAGTTCTGGGGCGACGACGTCGAGGAGATCCGCTACTTCAAGATCGCCGACCAGCGGTCGCTGGAGATCGCCGAGCACGGGCTGTGGGCGCCGCCCTGCCGCGAGCTGCTGCTCACCGACGAGGTGCGGGAGCGGGCCGCCGCGCTCGCCGAGGCCCACCCCGAGCTGGGCGAACTCCTCAACAAGATCGCCGAGGGGATCGCGGTGGAGGGCATGGAGTCCCTCGCCCCGGTCCTGGTCGACGACATGGAGCTGCTGCTCGACGTGCTGCCGCAGGGCGCGATGGCACTGGTCTGCGACCCGGAGCGGGTCCGCACCAGGGCCGCCGACCTGGTCGCCACCAGCCAGGAGTTCCTCCAGGCGTCCTGGGCGGCCACCGCGGGCGGCGGCGAGGCTCCGATCGACGTGGGCGCGGCCTCGCTGTGGGGCATCGCGGACGTCCGGGACCGGGCCCGTGAGCTGGGGATGATGTGGTGGTCGGTCTCCCCGTTCGCCGCCGACGACGAGCTCGACGAGGACACCCTCAAGCTCACGATGCACGCCCCGGAGTCGTACCGCGGCGACACCGCCCGCGCGCTCGCCGACACCAAGGGGTGGATCGCCGACGGCTGGCGCACGGTGTACGTCACCGAGGGCCAGGGCCTCGCCTCCCGCACCGTCGAGGTGCTGAGCGGCGAGGGCATCGCCGCCCGCCTCGACCCGGACCTGGCGGAGATCTCCCCGTCCCTCGTCCACGTCTCCTGCGGCGCGATCGACCAGGGCTTCGTCGACCCGGCGCTGAAGCTCGCCGTGCTCACCGAGACCGACCTCACCGGTCAGCGCACCGCCACCAAGGACCTGGGCCGGATGCCGGCCCGCCGCCGCAAGACCATCGACCCGCTGACGCTGGAGACCGGCGACTACATCGTCCACGAGCAGCACGGGGTGGGCCGGTACATCGAGATGGTGCAGCGCACCGTGCAGGGCGCCACCCGCGAGTACCTCCTCGTCGAGTACGCCCCCGCCAAGCGCGGCCAGCCCGGCGACCGGCTGTACATCCCGACCGACCAGCTGGAACAGGTCACCAAGTACGTCGGCGGCGAGGCGCCCACCCTGCACCGGCTCGGCGGCGCCGACTGGACGAAGACCAAGGCGCGCGCCAAGAAGGCCGTCAAGGAGATCGCCGCCGACCTGATCAAGCTCTACTCGGCGCGGATGGCGGCCCCCGGCCATGTCTTCGGCCCCGACACTCCCTGGCAGCGCGAGCTGGAGGACGCCTTCCCGTACGCGGAGACGCCCGACCAGCTCTCCACCATCGCCGAGGTCAAGGAGGACATGGAGAAGTCCGTCCCGATGGACCGGCTGATCTGCGGCGACGTCGGCTACGGCAAGACGGAGATCGCGGTACGGGCGGCGTTCAAGGCGGTCCAGGACGGCAAGCAGGTCGCCGTCCTCGTACCCACGACCCTCCTGGTCCAGCAGCACTACGGAACGTTCACCGAGCGCTACTCCCAATTCCCGGTCAACGTACGGGCGTTGAGCCGCTTCCAGTCCGACTCCGAGTCCAAGGCGACTCTCGAAGGTCTCCGCGAGGGCTCCGTCGACCTGGTCATCGGCACCCACCGCCTCTTCTCCTCCGAGACGAGGTTCAAGGACCTGGGCCTGGTCATCGTCGACGAGGAGCAGCGCTTCGGCGTCGAGCACAAGGAGCAGCTGAAGAAGCTCCGCGCCAACGTGGACGTCCTCACCATGTCCGCGACGCCCATCCCCCGTACGCTCGAAATGGCCGTGACGGGCATCCGCGAGATGTCGACGATCACCACGCCGCCCGAGGAGCGCCACCCGGTCCTCACCTTCGTCGGCCCGTACGAGGAGAAGCAGATCGGCGCGGCCATCCGCCGCGAACTGCTCCGCGAGGGCCAGGCGTTCTACATCCACAACCGGGTCGAGTCGATCGACCGCGCCGCCGCCCGCCTCCGCGAGATCGTCCCGGAGGCCCGGATCGCGACGGCCCACGGCCAGATGTCCGAACAGGCCCTGGAACAGGTGGTGGTGGACTTCTGGGAGAAGAAGTTCGACGTCCTGGTCTCCACCACGATCGTCGAGTCCGGCATCGACATCTCCAACGCCAACACCCTGATCGTGGAGCGTGGCGACAACTTCGGCCTCTCCCAGCTCCACCAGCTGCGCGGCCGCGTCGGCCGTGGCCGCGAGCGCGGCTACGCGTACTTCCTCTACCCCCCGGAGAAGCCGCTCACCGAGACGGCCCACGAGCGCCTCGCCACGATCGCCCAGCACACCGAGATGGGTGCGGGCATGTACGTGGCGATGAAGGACCTGGAGATCCGCGGCGCGGGAAATCTCTTGGGCGGCGAGCAGTCCGGCCACATCGCGGGCGTCGGCTTCGACCTGTACGTACGCATGGTGGGCGAGGCGGTCGCCGACTACCGGGCCTCCCTCGAAGGCGGCGTGGAGGAGGAGCCGCCGCTGGAGGTCAAGATCGAGCTCCCGGTCGACGCCCACGTCCCCCACGACTACGCCCCCGGCGAGCGGCTGCGCCTCCAGGCGTACCGCGCCATCGCCTCCGCCAACACGGAGGACGACATCAGGGCCGTCCGCGAGGAACTCACCGACCGCTACGGCAAGCTCCCCGAGCCGGTGGAGAACCTCCTCCTGGTCGCCGGCCTGCGCATGCTGGCCCGCGCCTGCGGCGTCGGCGAGATCGTCCTCCAGGGCCCGAACATCCGGTTCGCCCCGGTCGAGCTCCGCGAATCGCAGGAGCTGCGCCTGAAGCGCCTGTACCCGAAGACGGTCATCAAGCCGGCCGCCCACCAGATCCTGGTCCCCCGCCCCACCACCGCCAGGGTCGGCGGCAAGCCGGTGGTGGGGCGTGAACTGCTGGCTTGGACGGGGGAGTTCCTGACCACGATCCTGGGGTCGTAGCGGCGGACTGTTTCCCGTGTAGGCCCCGTCGGGCGTCCGGCGGGGCCGAACCCGTTCACGGGGCGAGGCGCCTCAGCCGGGCACGTCCAGGCGCTGGGTGCCGACGACCGACAGGAGGCGCAGGGCCTGTTCGGACGGTGAGCCGGGGGTGGCGGTGTAGATGACGACCCGCTGGTCCCGGTCGGCGAGGTCCAGGATGTCGCAGTTGACGGAGACGGGGCCGACGAGGGGGTGATGGAAGGTCTTGCAGAGGGTGGGGCGGGCGGTCACGTCGTGGGCCGCCCAGATGCGGGCGAACTCCTCGCTGCCGGCCAGGAGTTCGTCCACCAGACCGGTCACCTCCGGGTCGCCCGGGTAGCGGGCCGCGGCGGCGCGCAGATGCTGGGCCGAGGTCCGGATGAACTCGTCCGCGTCCGAGACGCCGTACAGCGGCCGGCCGTTGCGGTGCGGTCCCAGGAAGGCGCGCCGGATGAGGTTGCGGTCGCGGCGCGGCAGGGCGGAGAAGTCCTCCATCAGCGCGGCGGCCAGATCGTTCCAGGCGATCACCTCGTACGTCGCCGACAGCACCAGCGACGCGGCCTCCGGCAGCCGGTGCAGCAGGTCGACGATGCTCTGCCGCACCTCCCTCGACGGCCCGGGCAGCGGGCCGGGCGGGGTGCCGGCGAGATGGTGGAGGTGGTCGCGCTCGGCGTCCGACAGGCGCAGGGCGCGGGCGAGCTGGACCAGCACCTCGCGGGAGGGACGCGGGCCGCGCGCCTGCTCCAGCCGGGTGTAGTACTCGGTCGAGATGAACGCCAGCTGCGCCACCTCCTCGCGGCGCAGCCCCGGGGTGCGGCGGCGCGGCCCGGCGGGCAGCCCCACGTCGGCGGGGGTGATCCGCTCGCGCCTGCTGCGCAGGAAACCCGCCAGTTCTCGTCGATCCACCCGTCCAGTGTGCGCGAGCTCCGGCCGGCCCAGCCAGGTACTGCCGGTGCCTGGATGAGGGCCGCGGCCCGGCGCAGGCTCGTCGGCATGAACGACACGACGGCCACATCCACCGCAGCCACCACAGCCACCACGACCACCACGACCACCACGGCCACCGCACATCCGGGCCTGCTCGCCGGCAAGGTCGCCTTCGTCACCGGAGCCGGCCGCGGCATCGGCGCGGCCGCCGCGCGGCTCTTCGCCCGGGAGGGCGCCCGGGTGCTCCTCGCGGCCCGTACCGAGGCCCAGCTCAAGGCGGTGACCGAGGAGATCCGGGCGGCGGGCGGCACCGCGGAGTACGCGCTGTGCGACCTGGCCGACCCGGCGAGCATCCGGGCCGCCGTCGACCGGACGGTGGAGCTGTACGGACGGCTCGACGCCGCCTTCAACAACGGTGCGACGGCCCAGCCGCCCGGCCCGATGGACCAGCTTGCGGAGGCCGACTTCGACCATGTGTACGCGGTCGACCTCAAGGGGCCGTGGCTCGCCATGAACGCCGAGATCGCCGCGATCCGGGCCACCGCCGGGAGCGGGGCGATCGTCAACACCTCCAGCGTCGGCAGCCTGATGGGCAACCCCTGGCTGCCCGCCTACGGCGCCGCGAAGCGGGCGGTCAACAGCCTCACCGCGTCGGCCGCCGTCACCTACGGCCCGGAGAACATCCGGGTCAACGCCATCGCGCCCGGCACCACGCTCACCGAGATGGTCCACGAGTGGGAGGCGGACTCTCCCGGCATCATCGAGCAGCTCAACGCCCAGACCCCGCTGGGCCGCGCGGCCGACCCGGACGAGATCGCCCAGGCCGCCGCCTGGCTGCTCAGCGACCGCGCCTCCTACGTGACCGGCACGGTCCTGCGCGTGGACGGCGGCATGCGGTCCTGAGCCGGGGCCGGGCCGGGGGGCAGGCCGGGCCGGGGCGGAGGATGTGATTCCGGCCGCATCGGGGCGGTGGCGCGCTCATGAACACCCGTCAGCGGGGAATGCCTCCGTAGGATTCCCGGGTTCGGCTTTCTCCCCGTCAGGACGGTTCCGAGTGATATCTCCCCGCGCATACCGAGTGATGCTGCCCGCCCTCAGCGTGGCGGCGGTGCTGGCCCTGGCCGGCTGCGACCCGGAGTCCTCGCCCTCCGAGGGGGGCGGTGGCGGGCAGGCCGTCACCGGGTTCGGGGCCAGTCCGCTCGACAACGCCGACGGTACGAAGCCGGGCCTCGCGCCGCTCACCTCCGAGGCGGACCGGGCGGCCGGCCGGAAGGTCATCGAGAAGGTGGCGACGAAGGGGCGGGGGCCGAAGACCGGTTACGCGCGGGACAAGTTCGGCTACGCGTGGAAGGACTCGGTCGACGGGATACCGCTCGCGAGGAACGGCTGCGACACCCGTAACGACCTCCTCGCCAGGGACGGCAAGGACCTGAAGTTCCGGTCCGGTTCGGACTGCGTGGTCATGTCGATGACCCTCAAGGACCCGTACACCGGCTCCACCATCGACTGGCGCAAGCAGCAGGCCACCAAGGTCCAGATCGACCACGTCATGCCGCTCTCGTACGACTGGCAGATGGGCGCCTCGCGCTGGGACGGGGCCAAGCGGCAGCAGATCGCCAACGACCCGCTCAACCTCATCCCGGTGGACGGGCCGGCCAACAACGCCAAGCGCGACTCGGGGCCGGCGTCCTGGCTGCCGCCGTACAAGCCGGTGCGCTGCTCGTACGCGGTGCGGTTCGCGCAGGTGTCCCTGAAGTACGGACTGCCCGTCACCGCCGCCGACAAGACGGCGATGCTGGAGCAGTGCGGCGGGTGAGCGCGGGGGCGGGGCGGTAGTACGCGGAACCCGCCCTGGGGCGGGGCGGGTTCCGCGGCCGGGAGCGCCCGGGGGATCAGGGCTTCGGGTTGTTCGCCTTGAACGGCTTGTCGAATTCGGAGAATTCGACCGTCACGGGGGCGGTGCCGCCTCCCGTTCCGCCTCCCGTTCCGCCGCGCGGGAGGCGCAGCTTCAGCAGGAACGGTCTGCCTTCAGTGGCGATGTCCGCCGTCCACTTCCCGTCGCGCGAACCGCCGGTGACGGTCAGGGCGGGGGTGCCGGAACCGGGTGCGGCCGTCGGTCCCTTGCGGGCCGTTCCGGTCTTCGGCGCGAGGCGGCCGAGGAACGTCTCCCGGTCGCAGTAGCGTTCGGCCAGTTCCGCGTGCCGGTCGGCGGCGGTGGGGCTCACCCAGTGGCCGGCCAGGTTCTCGGCCGGTGCGGTGGAGGCCGATCGCAGCATCGCGGCGTCGGAGCGGGTGCGGACGGTGCCGCCCGTCCGCACCAGTTCCATGGTGCCCGCCGCGCCCATGGAGAGCGTGACCGTGCACTCGCCCCGGATGTCCGTGGCCACGAACGCCTCGACCGGGCCCTCGGGGGAGGCCGCCTCCACCGTCATGCGTACCGACTTGGCGGCGCGGGTCGCCGCGAGGGCCTTGTTGACGACCTCGGGGGCGGTGAGCCGGGCGTAGGGGGCGGTGGCGTCGGGTGCGTCGTCCGGAAGCATGCCGCAGGCCGTCGCGAGGGCGAGGGCGGTCGCGGCGCTCAGGGCGGCTGCCGAGACGCGGGCGGGAAGGCGCATGGTGGGCGGCTCCGCTCTCTCCGGTTCGTTCTCTCCGGCCGGTAGTGGCCGGTCGGTTCTGGCCGGTGGGTTCTCTCTGGATCGTTCCGGTCGGGTCGTTCCGGCCGGTTCCAGGAGGACGGTCAGAGCTTCAGGTCCCACTGCGTGGCGTCGTACGTGAAGCCGGGGTTGACCTCGACCGTCAGGTTCTTGGCGTCCGCCGGGGTGTCGAAGGCGAACTGGACGGTGACCTTCTTACCCGGCAGGACCGTGCCGCTGAAGCCCGTGCCCACCTTGTTGTCGAAGATCTGCTCGGCGTCCACGCCGTCCTTGCCGGCCCGGGCCGAGACGCTGACGAGCGCGGAGTCGAACTTCTCCTTGCCCGCGTTCTCGATGACGACGGCAACCCGGTAGGCCTTCTGGCCCTTGCTGTGCCCGGCGGCGTACGCGTCCGGAGTGTACGAGGTGGCGTCGCCGACCGTGACCGTCAGGTCGTCGTCGTACACGGCCGAGTCACCGGCCTCCAGTGCCTTGCCGGTGTCCTTCTTCTTGTCCGGGCCCCCGCCCTTCGCGGAGTCCCCGCCGGGCTTCGGCTTCGCGGAGGCCGTGGTGTCGGACACCGCCTTGTTGAGGTCGTTCACGGCGTCGTCCACCGCCTTGAACGTGATCACCGCGCCCACCACCGTGAGGATCAGCGAGATCAGGCCGAGCACGGCGCCGAAGGTCGCCATCCCCTTGTTGGTGGCCTCGCCGCGCTTCGCCCGGCCCCGGCCGGCCAGGCCCAGGATCAGGGCGATGAGGCCGAGGATGCCCGCCAGCCAGAACAGGAACGGGATCAGCCCGGACACGGCGCCGATGACACCCAGGATGAGGGCCGCGATGCCCAGTCCGTTACGGGCCGGACGCGCGCCCGGCATCTGGGCGGGGGCGTACGGCTGCTGGGGCTGCGGGGACTGCGGCGGCTGCGTGAACTGGGACATGGCTGTGCCCTCCGGCGAAAGCAGAAATGGGTGGTGAGCGGTTCCGTGCATCGCTCGTGTGCATCGCCCTGCGCATCGGCTTGTGCGGCGATGGGTCAATAACAGCAGAGCTTGTGAACCGAGTCAACACGATTCACGGTGGATGGGTCGATGCACGCTGTGAATCGGTGCCGTGTGAACCTGGTCGGTATGCTCGCCGACAACCAGTACCGGGACGAGTGTCAGGACCAGGGAGACAGCCAGTGCCGGAGAACTCGACAGAGGTGACCGCGGCCGGGATCGCACGGCTGGCGGGGGTGGGACGCGCCGCGGTCAGCAACTGGCGCCGCCGCCACGCCGACTTCCCCAAGCCCGTCGGCGGCACCGAGACGAGCCCGTCCTTCGCGCTCTCCGAGGTCGAGCGGTGGCTCCGTGACCAGGGGAAAATCGCCGAGGTCCCGCTGCGCGAGCGGGTCTGGCAGCAGGTCGCCGGGCACCCGGCCGGCGCGGTCCCCGCCCTGGTCCACACGGGCTGCGCCCTGCTGCTCCTGCGGACCAGCCCGAAGACCTGGCCGGAGATCGCCGCCGCGCCCGACGAACGGATGGCCGACGTGCTGTCCCTCGCCCTCGACAAGGTGCTCACCGCCCGCTTCGGACCGGCTACGGAAGGCGGCCGGGCCGTTCACACGGCGGAAGGCGGCCGGGCCGTTCACACGGTGGAAGGCGGCCGGGCCGTTCACACCCCGAGCGGCACCGAACTGCTCCCGTCCGTACCGCTGCTCCGTGCCGTCGCGGAACTCGCCGCCGGGACCGGGGCAGGGGCCGGGACCGGGGCCGGGGTCGGGGAGACCTTCGAGTTCCTGCTCGGCCGTCAGCTGGACGCCAACCCGCGCCAGTACACACTCACCCCGCCCGAACTCGCCGAGCTGATGGCCGCCCTGGTGGAGGCGGGGGAGCGGCCCGCCCGCGCGGTCCTCGACCCGGCCGCGGGCACCGGCGCCCTGCTGCGCGCCGTCGCCGGCCCCGCCGCCCTGTACGCCCAGGAGACCGACCCCGACCTCGCCGCGCTCACCGCGCTGAGGCTCGCCCTGCACACCGACACCGGCTGCGCCCTGGCGGCACGGACCGCCGACACCCTGCGCGCCGACGCCTTCCCGCACCTCGCCGCCGACGCCGTGCTGTGCCACCCGCCGTTCAACGAACGCAACTGGGGCCACGACGAACTCGCCTACGACCCGCGCTGGGAGTACGGCTTCCCGGCCCGTACCGAGTCCGAACTCGCCTGGGTCCAGCACGCCCTGGCCCATCTGCGCGAGGGCGGCACCGCCGTACTGCTGATGCCCCCGGCCGCCGCCTCGCGCCGCTCCGGCCGCCGGATCCGCGCCGATCTGCTGCGCCGCGGCGCCCTGCGCGCCGTCATCGCGCTCCCGGCCGGCGCCGCGCCCCCGTACGGCATCCCGCTCCACCTCTGGGTGCTCCGCAAGCCCGGCAGCGGCACGCACCCCGCGCCCGAACTGCTGCTCGTCGACACCGCAGAACCCGCCGAAACGCCCTCCGGTGGCCAGGCTTCCGCAGCCGGCGGGCGCGACCGGCTCGACTGGCAGGCGGTGCACGGTGCCGTGCTCGACGCCTGGCAGTCCTTCGAGAGCCCCGGCCGCCCGGCCGCGGACCGTCCCGGCACCGGCCGCGCCGTACCCGTCATCGAACTCCTCGACGACGACGTGGACCTGGCCCCCGCCCGCCATCTGCCGCCCCCGGCCGCCGCGGGCGGACCCGGCGAGCTGATCCGGGTACGGGAACGGCTGGCCGAGACGCTCGGCCGCACCGGCGCCCTCACCCCGCCCGCCGTGACCCTCTCCGACCCGGCCCACTGGCCCCTGACCACCGTCGGCGAACTCGCCCGCGCCGGCGCCCTCCAGCTCCGCACCGGCGGCTCCGGCACCGGCCCGGGGCCCGTGCTCACCGAACACGACGTCCTGGGCTCCACCGCCCCTTCGGGAAGCCTGCCCACCGACGGGCCCTCGGAGGAGCCGGTCCTCGTCGAACCAGGCGATGTCGTCGTCCCCGTCCTCGGCGGCGGCTCCGCAGCCCGCGTCATCGACGACGCCACCGCGGGCGCCGCGCTCGGCCGCAACCTCCAGCTGTTGCGCCCCGATCCGGCCGCCCTGGACCCCTGGTTCCTGGCCGGCTTCCTGCGCGGCACCGCCAACAACCGCCAGGCCAGCAGCTACGCCTCCACCGCCACCCGGCTGGACGCCCGCCGTCTCCAACTGCCCCGGCTGCCGCTCGCGGAGCAGCAGCGGTACGGGGAACGGTTCCGGGCCCTGGCCGAGTTCGAGGACGCACTCAGGCTGGCCGGCCGGCTCGGCGGACAGCTCGTACAGGGGATGTACGACGGACTGACGGACGGCACGGTCGCCCCGAAGTGAGGTGAACCACAACGGTTCCGTACAACCCGGGGCCTGTTGTCGGTGTCGCCCTTTACGCTCGGATCTGCGCACACGGAGCGTGTGCGCGGATGTTCAACGACCAGGTCTCCAGGAGCAGCCATGTACGCCCCGGGTCATCCGCCGACGCCGCCGCGCCGGGTTCCCAGCCGGGCCTGGATCGTCTCGATGCGCGTGCTGTTCGGCGTGCTCTCGGTGGGCTCGGTCGGGCTGCTGCTGTGGAGCCCGCTGCTCCGGCTCGCGATCGTGCGCCGCCGGGCGTCCGACTGGTGGCTGACCGGGGCCGGGTTCGTGTTCGTCTGCGTGCTCCTGCCGATCCTCGGCAGGGACGGCAACGACGAGCCGAGCGGCATCGACAACGTCCTGATCCCGCTGCTGCTGGTGGTGATGCTGGGCTCGTTCGCGTACTACCTGGTCGGGGACATCCGCCACTACGAACGGCTGACGAAGCAGCACCCGACGGGCGGCTACGCGGCCGTCCCGCCGGTGCCGGGACACGGGTACGGATACGGGTACCAGTACGCGCCCACGGTGCCGACGCGGATGCCCGCACCCGCACCCGGATCCGTGCCCGCGTCCGCGCCCATGGCCACCCCCATGACCACTCCCGCGCCGGCTCCGGTGCCCGCTCCCACGCCCATGCCGTCACCCACGCCCGTGCCGTCACCTCCGTCCACGCCGTCACCCCCGTTCACGCCGTCACCTCCGTCCACGCCGTCACCCCCGTTCACGCCGTCACCTCCGTCCATGCCCGCACAACAGCCGTCCGCCGCGCCCCAGCAGCAGCCCCAGCCCCAGCCGGCCCCCTCGCCCCAGCCCCACCCCCAGCGCATCGACCAGGTCCGAGCCGAGCTGGACGAGTTGAGCGACTACCTCCGCAAGGAGGAGGGCCGGTGAACGGGCGTCTCATCGGCGGGCGGTACCAACTGGCGACCGTCCTCGGCCAGGGCGGCATGGGCCAGGTCTGGACGGCCTACGACCAGCGCCTGGACCGCCGCGTCGCGGTGAAGCTGCTCCGCCCCGACCGGGTCACCGGCCCCATCGACAGCGAGGCCGCCGACGAGCTGCGCCGCCGCTTCGTCCGCGAGTGCCGGGTCACCGCCCAGGTCGACCACCCGGGCCTGGTCACCGTCCACGACGCGGGCAGCGACGGCGACGACCTGTTCCTCGTCATGCAGTACGTCGAGGGCGCCGACCTCTCCGACCATCTCGCCGAGCACGACCCGTACCCCTGGCAGTGGTCCGTCGCGGTCGCCGCCCAGCTCTGCGCCGTCCTGTGCGCCGTGCACGCGGTGCCGATCGTCCACCGCGACCTCAAGCCCCGCAACGTGATGGTGCGCCCGGACGGCACCGTCACCGTTCTCGACCTGGGCGTCGCCTCCGTCCTGGACACCGACACCACCCGGCTCACCCACACCGGTTCACCGATCGGCTCCCCGGCCTACATGGCCCCCGAGCAGGCGATGGGCGGCGCCGTCGGCCCGTACACCGATCTGTACGCCCTCGGCGTGCTCCTGCACGAACTGCTCAGCGGCGAGGTGCCGTTCGCCGGGACCACCGCGCTCGGAGTGCTCCACCGCCACCTCCACGAGCCGCCGGTCCCGGTCCGCCGGATCAGGCCCGACATCCCCGAGCCGCTCGAAGCGCTGGTGCTGCGGCTGCTCGCCAAGGACCCGCAGCACCGCCCCTCCGGCGCCCAGGAGGTGTACGAACACCTCGCCCCGCTGCTTCCCTCGCCGGGCACCGGACTCCCCGTCGGACCGCTCGACCCGACCCGCCCCTTCCTGCGCCCGCACGCCCCGTGGCCCGACCGCACCGCCGCCCGGCCGCAGCCCCCGTCCCCGCCGCCGGGCCGGCCAGCGCCCGCGCGGCCCGATGTGGCCGCCGCCGTCGACGACGTCAAGAAGCTGCTCGGCGAGGGCCGGATCACCCAGGCCGTGGACATCCTCGGCTCGATCCTCCCGGTCGCCGCCGAACAGCACGGCGAGGACTCCGCCGTGGTCCGCATCCTGCGCAAGCAGTACGCGGCGACGCTGATGGACGACGGCCAGTACCGCCGCGCCCTGCCCGAGCTGCGCCGGCTCGCCGAAGACCGCGCGGCGGAGGCCGGCCCGGCCGACCCGCAGACCCTCCAGTTCCGCCACGACGCCGCCCAGTGCCTGGAACAGCTCGGCGAACCGGCCGCCGCGCTCGCCGGGTACCGCGAGGTCCTCCCGTACTTCGAGAACCACCGCGCCACGGGCGGCGACCCGGCCCGCTCCTTCGAGATCCGCAACCGCATCGCGCATCTGCTGCTCGCGCTCGGCGACCACGTGACCGCGCGGGTCCAGCTCCAGGCGCTGCTGTACGACGCCGAGCGGGCCTACGGGCCGCACCACCCGCTGCCGGTGGAGCTGCGCCGCAGGCTCGACCGCCAGGTGGAGGTGGGGGGCGGCTGACGCCCGGCCCCGGGTCAGGCGTTGACGCCCGGCCCGGTCAGGCGTTGACGGGCTCCGGGGCCCCGGCCTCCCGCGGAGCCCGGTCGGGCCCGTGCGGCCCGGTTCCCGCGCCCCGTCGTCGCCGGTACGCGAGCGCCGCCCCGCCGAGCACCAGCACCACGAGCGCGCCCGCCCCGGCCGCCGCGCCCGCCCGCAGCCCCGGGGGCCGGAACGTGCAGTCGACGGATCCGCCCCGGGCCGGCGCCGGGGTGGCGACCAGGCCCAGATAGCTGTCGGCGGGACGGCCCTGGCAGCTCCAGCCCGCGATCCGGGGCGCCGCGAGCACGACCGTTCCGGTGGTGCCGGGCGGCAGCTCGGCCCGCACGCCGTGGTCGGTGACGTGCACGGCGCTCGCGCCGGTGCGCTTCAGTTCGGCGACCGCCGAGTCCAGCCGGGCCCGGTCCAGACAGCCGACCGCCCGATGCGGCACGGTCCCGGCGCGCACCGGGGTCAGCGTGACCCGCACGCTCCCGGCCCCGCCGACCTTGCCCAGGTGGTGCATCGCGGCCCGCCTGGCCGGCAGCTGCCCCTTGAACTCGACCTCCGGGCCCTCGCCCAGCCGTGCCCGGCCGAACATGTCGGGCGACCACAGATACGCCTCGGTGCCCGCCGGGCAGGCGGCGGTCAGCGTGTACGTGCCGCGTCCCACCCGGTAGTCGTACGCACCCTTGTCGCTCACCGCGCCGCCGTCCGCCGCCTTCAGCACCGTCTTCGGGACCGTGTAGACCCGCGAGCCGAGCAGCTGCTCCTGGTTCCGGAACGGCGAACGGCCGTACGGCACCGGCCCGCCCGGCCCGCGCACCGTCACCAGCGGCGGCGTCGCGGCACGGCTCACCGTCACCGGCCGGTCGTCCGTACCGCCCATGCCCGTGCGCCCGGCCCCCTGGTGCGGATCGCGCGGCCCGCGCACCCGCGCGCCGACCGAGAAGACCGCGTCCGTGACCGGGTTGTCGAGGCTCTGCACGGCCCGGCCGTTGGACGTCCACCCGCCGCCGAGCGCACGCATCGTGCGGGTCAGCACGGCGGGCGTGTGGCTGCTGTAGTACTGGCCGCCCTGCCCGCCCACCAGCAGCGGATCGTTGGCGGTGGTCTGCTCACGGCCGGGGTCCGTGCGGTAGCCCGGCCAGCCGTCGGCGCCCGCCACCACGGCCGCCTGGGTTTGCTGCCGTTCGCCCCAGGGCGCGTAGTCGTCTAGCCGGTTCAGCCGTTCCCGGTCGAAGTACGCGGTGCTCGCGGCGGCCTGCCCGGCCTGTGCGCCGATCAGCAGCACGGCGGCCAGCGCCGCGAGCCTGCGGCCCCGCCCGACCAGCACCAGAGCGCAGGCCGCGGCCACCAGACCCACCCCGAACAGCGGATACGTCCACCCGGTGACCAGGTCGCTGAAGCCCGCCCCGGCCGCCAGCAGCACCAGGACCCCGCCCCCGCCGATCAGCGCCCGCCGCTCCGGCCAGCCGTACGAGACAGAGACCCAGGCGGCGATCACCATCAGCCCGGCCAGCACGAACGTCTGCCGGTACGGGCTGCCGTTGGGCGTGGCGAAGGCGTGCCACAGCAGATGCGTCGGCTCCCACTGCAACGACAGCGCGACGCCCGCGACCAGCCCCACCCACGTCCACCGCTCGCGCCCCGGCACCGACCGCTGGAAGGCCAGCGCACAGACCAGCAGCAGGGTGCCGGTGCCGAGGAAGAGGGCCGGGGTGAAGAAGCTGTACGTGGCGGGCAGCAGCCGGGCGAGCACATCGGGCCAGGCGGCGGGCGCGAACGCGCGGTCCCAGCCCGGGTAGGCGTGCTTGGTGCCCAGGTAGACGGGGAGCAGCACGGGCGCCGACAGCCCGATCCCCACCCCGACCGTGCAGACGGCCCGCACCAGCCCCCGGACCACCGCCCGCCGGTCGTCCCGCTCGGTGAAGAACCGGACGGCCAGCACCAGGGCGGCACCGAGCGTCGCCATGTACGCGGTGTAGAAGTTCGCCGCCCACACCACCGCGACGAGCAGCGGCCCGGCGACCCGGTGCCGTCCCGTACGCGCCCACTCCGCGACCAGGCAGAGCAGCGGCAGCGCGACCAGCCCGTCCAGCCACATCGGGTTGTACGAGGCCTCGGCGACCGACCAGCCGCACAGCGCGTACGAGGCACCGAGCGTCCCGGCCGCCCACCAGCGCCCGCCACGGACCGTCAGCAGGAACAGGGTCATCAGCGCCGCGGCCGACGCCATCTTCAGGACCGTCACCACATAGACCGCGAGATCGATCCGGTCGCGCGGGAACACCCCGACGAGCAGGGCGAACGGGCTGGTCAGATAGGTGCCGAGATCCGGCAGGAAGCTCGTCCCGTACCCGGAGGACCAGTTGAGCAGCAGCCCGCCGTCCGCGTTCCCGTGCAGCAGGTCCCACAGCCGGGCGTGGAACGGCACGAACTGATTGCCCAGGTCGTTGACGCTGCGCGTGTGAGGCCCGAACGGGAAGACCCGCGCGACGGCGTCACCCGCGCAGACCGCGGCGACGGTGAGCAGCGCGGCGAGCGAGCCCGCGCACAGGCGGGGGCGGGAAGTCGGCATACGCAGGAATATGCCAGCTTCGAACACGCAACCCCGGGCCGAATTGGGTCAGTTCATGCAATGGACGCCCACCGGTCACGTGTTGCATCGGGTTCCGACATCTGGCCGGGCTGATGTACTTCCGTGCTGATCTCGCTGGTGGTGCCTTGTTTCAACGAGGAAGAGATCCTCGAACGCTTCCATGAACGCGTCACGGACGAAATGGCCGGGCTGGGACATGAATTCCAGCTGGTCTTCGTCGACGACGGCAGTGCGGACCGGACCCTGGTGATCCTCCAGGAGCTGGCCGCGTCCGACCCGCGGGTCCGCTATGTCTCCTTCAGCCGCAACTTCGGCAAGGAGGCCGCCATGCTGGCCGGCCTCCAGCACGCCGAGGGCGACGCCGTCGTCATCATGGACGCCGACCTCCAGCACCCGCCCGAGCTCGTGGGCCGGATGCTGGAGGAACACGCGCAGGGCTACGACCAGGTGATCGCCCGCCGCACCCGCAAGGGCGACCGGGTCACCCGCACGCTCAGCGCCCGCGCCTACTACTGGCTGATCAACCGCCTGGTGGACGTGGAACTGGTCGACGGCGTCGGGGACTTCCGGCTGCTCTCCCGCCGCACCGTCGACGCGGTACTGGAACTCACCGAATACAACCGGTTCTCCAAGGGCCTTTTCGCCTGGGTGGGATTCCGCACCACGACCTTCTCCTACGAGAATGCCGTCCGTGAACAGGGCAGTTCCGCCTGGACCTTCGGAAAGCTGCTCAATTACGGTCTCGACGGGCTGCTGTCCTTCAACAACAAACCGCTGCGCGCCGCGCTCTACCTCGGCATGCTGCTGCTGTCGGTGGCATTCGCCTATGCTGCGTGGATCGTCGGCGTCGCCCTGGTACAGGGGGTGGACACCCCCGGCTACGTCACCCTCATCGTCGTGGTCACGGCACTCGCCGGGGTCCAGATGGTGATGGTCGGAGTGGTCGGCGAGTACGTCGGCCGCATCTACTACGAGGTGAAGCGACGCCCGCACTTCCTGGTCAAGGCCACGAACACCGAGGCATCGCGACAGATACGGGAACCCCAGGAGTTCGTACGCCGATGACGGTCACCGCACAGATGGCCCGATTCGCCCTCGTGGGAGTGGTGAACACCGGCACGTACTACGGCTGCTATCTCGTCCTGCTGACGTGGCTGCCCTACATCGCCGCCCATGTGATCGCCTTCGTGCTGAGCATGATCGGGTCCTTCTTCCTGAACTCCTGGTTCACCTACCGGACCCGGCCCACCTGGCGGAAGTTCCTGCTCTTCCCGCTCACCAACGCCGCCAACTTCGTCATCACGACCGGCGGCGTCTATCTGCTGGTCGACCTCGCCGGGTTCAGCAGCCGGTACGCGCCGCTGGTCGCGGCCGCGGCGGCGATCCCGATCACCTTCGTCGTCTCGCGCACGATCATGCTCCGGCCGGACACCCCGGCCCCGGCGGCCGAACGCGTGCCCTGAGCCCCGCCGGGACGGCCCGGGCCGTCCCGGCCGGGCCCACATCCCCAACTCCTCCCGAATCGTTGGTCGAATCGGTGGCCCCAGCCGTGTCCACTGCCTAACATCGATCACCGCAAGGTCTTGTGCACTGATGCACAAACTCTCCCCGGGAGGTTCCTTTGCACCGCCGCCGTCGCACCGCGCTCACCGTCTCCGCCGCCCTGCTCGCCGGCGCCCCACTCCTGACCGCCTGCGGCAGCGAGGCCCACCCGGGCGCCGCGGCCGTCGTCGGCGGGGACCGGATCGAGGTCTCCACGCTGCAGGGCCAGGTGGCCGCCGTACGCGAGGCGCAGCGCGATTCGAAGGACGCCGCCCAGCTCATCGACAAGTCCGGACAGCTCAGCCGGGCCAAGCTGCACGGCCTGATCTTCGACCGGGTCCTGGACCGGGCCGCCCAGGACGCGGGCGTGTCCGTCAGCCGCAACGAGATCCAGCAGATGCGCAGGGCGGCGGCCGCCCAGTCCGGCGGGGAGGAGCGGCTGCGCACGGCGATGCTCCAGCAGAGCTGGGTCGCCCCCGACCAGATCGACGCGGTCCTGCGCGAGCAGGTCCAGCTGACCAAGCTGGCCCGGGCGCTCGGCGCCGACCTCCAGCAGCCCGCCGGCCAGCAGGCCGTCGGCGAGGCGCTCGGCAAGGCGTCGAAGGCCCTGCGGGTCGACGTCAATCCGCGCTACGGCAGCTGGGACAACAAGCAGACCCAGCTCGCCGACTACAAGGCCCCCTGGATCAACCGGGTCACCAAGCCGGCCGGCGCCGAGGCCGAGGCCGGGGCCTGACCGGCCGCGGCAGGGGCGGCCGGTGCGACCGGGGTAGATTCGAACGGTGAACGCTGAAGACCCCGGCCGTATCGTCCTGCTCACCGCCAGCCACCGCGTCGCGCCCGGACTCCTGTCCTGGCCCGCCTGGCAGACGCTGCACGCCGCGGACCGGGTGCTCTGCGCCGAGCCGGACCACCCGCAGCTGCCGTATCTGCGCGAGGCGGGCGTCACCGTCGAGCACTCAGCGCCCACCGCGCAGGAGCTCGTCGACGCCTGCGCGGGCGGCCGGTCCGTCGTCGTCCTCGCGGGCGGCGAGGGGAACCAGCCGCTGACCGACGGGCTCGCCCGGCTCGCCGGTTCGGGCCGGGTGCGGATGCCGGACCTGGAGCTGCTGCCCGGCTCGTACGACCTGCCGGGCGCCCGGCTCCTCGATCTGGTCCAGGTCATGGACCGGATCAGGCTCGAATGCCCGTGGACCTCGCAGAAGACCCACAAGGGCCTCGCCAAGTACGCCATCGAGGAGGCGTACGAACTCGTCGAGGCGATCGAGGACGGCGACCGCGACGAGCTGCGCGAGGAACTCGGCGACGTGCTCCTCCAGGTCGTCTTCCACGCCAGGATCGCCGAGGAGGACGAGCAAGAGCCGTTCTCCGTCGACGACGTGGCCGCGACCCTCGTCGAGAAGCTGATCCACCGCCACCCGCACGTCTTCGGCGACGAGAGCGCCGAGACCCCGGAGGACGTCCACGCGCACTGGCTGCGCACCAAGGCCATCGAGAAGCAGCGCGACTCGGTCACCGACGGGGTCCCGCTCGGTCAGCCCGGCCTGGCGCTGGCGGCGAAGCTGGCCGGCCGGGTCCGTACCGCGAAGCTCGACGTGCCGCTCCCCACCGGCGACGGCATCGGTTACGAGCTGCTCGCCCTCGCCGTACGCGCCGAGCAGGACGGCATCGACCCCGAGGCCGCCCTGCGGGCCGCGGGCCGCGCCTACCGGGACGCGATCAGGGCGGCGGAGGGCAACGGGTGACGCCGGAGGGCGATGCCCGGCGTCCGGGGGCGGCGGATAACGTCGGGGGGTGAACCACAGCCCCGCCGATCAGCCCGCCGCCTGCCCCGCCGGTGCCCCCGAGCTCTTCACCTGGGAGTTCGCCACCGACCCGTACCCGGCGTACGCCTGGCTGCGCGAGCACAGCCCCGTGCACCGGACCACGCTGCCCAGCGGCGTCGAGGCGTGGCTGGTGACCCGGTACGCGGACGCGCGGCAGGCGCTCGCCGACACCCGGCTCTCCAAGAACCCGGCGCACCACGCCGAGCCCGCGCACGCCAAGGGGAAGACGGGCATCCCGGGCGAGCGCAAGGCGGAGCTGATGACGCATCTGCTGAACATCGACCCGCCGGACCACACCCGGCTGCGCCGTCTCGTCTCCAAGGCGTTCACCCCGCGCCGGGTCGCCGAGTTCGCACCGCGCGTACAGGAACTGACGGACCGCCTCATCGACCGCTTCATCGCGGAGGGGAAGGCGGACCTCATCCACGACTTCGCCTTCCCGCTCCCCATCTACGCGATCTGCGACCTGCTGGGCGTTCCGCGCGAGGACCAGGACGACTTCCGGGACTGGGCGGGCATGATGATCCGCCACGGCGGCGGCCCGCGCGGCGGGGTGGCCAGGTCGGTGAAGAAGATGCGCGGCTATCTGGCCGAGCTGATCCACCGCAAGCGGGAGAACCCGGGCGACGACCTGATCTCCGGGCTGATCCGGGCCAGCGACCACGGCGAGCACCTCACCGAGAACGAGGCCGCCGCCATGGCCTTCATCCTGCTGTTCGCCGGATTCGAGACGACGGTCAACCTGATCGGGAACGGCGTCTACGCGCTGCTGCGCGACCCCGGTCAGCGCGAACGGCTCCAGCTCTCCCTGGACGCGGGGGAGAGCGGGCTGCTGGAGACCGGCATCGAGGAACTGCTGCGCTACGACGGCCCGGTGGAGCTGGCCACCTGGCGGTTCGCCACCGAGCCGCTGAGCCTCGGCGGACAGGACATCGCCGCCGGGGACCCCGTACTCGTGGTGCTCGCCGCGGCCGACCGCGACCCGGAGCGCTTCGAGGACCCCGACACGCTCGACCTCGCGCGGCGTGACAATCAGCACCTCGGATACGGGCACGGCATCCACTACTGCCTGGGAGCGCCGCTCGCCCGGCTGGAGGGACAGACCGCGCTCGCCACGCTGCTGAACCGCCTTCCGGACCTGCGGCTTGCGGTGGAACCTGCCGATTTGCGGTGGCGTGGCGGGCTCATCATGCGCGGACTTCGCACGCTTCCCGTGGAGTTCACCCCGGGGCCCGCCCACGCGGAAAGTGACGCTCTGTCAACTCTGTGACTTTCACGTGATCTGCGCTGCATCGACTTGTGACTCCCGTTCGAACCCGGCTAGGTTCACCGTTCGACTCACCAGTCACCTGTCAGCTACCCGGAAGGCAACCCCATGGGCTCCGCGAACGGCAGACACCGTCGCCCCCGTCAGGCACCCGCCATCGTCGTCGCCGCGGGCGTGACCGGATCGGCCATCGCCATCCCGCTGCTCGGCGCGTCCGGCGCACACGCGGCCGACGCCCAGACCTGGGACCGGGTGGCCGAGTGCGAGAGCGGCGGCATGTGGAGCGCCGATCTCGGCAACGGCTTCTACGGCGGCCTCCAGTTCTCGCAGGAGACCTGGAAGGCGTACGGCGGTGAGGCGTACGCGGAGCGCGCCGACCTCGCCAGCCGGGCGCAGCAGATAGCGGTGGCCGAGAAGGTGCTGGACGACCGGGGCCCGAAGGCCTGGCCCAGCTGCGCCGTCATCTCCGGCCTCGCCGTGGACGGGACGCTGCCGGGGGTGGACCCGGGTTCCGTGCCCGCCGACGGCCCGACCGGGAGCGCGAAGCCGTCCGACGACGCGTCGGCGGACCCGTCCGACGACGCCACGCCGTCCGACAGCGCCTCCGACGGCACGGACGCCGTGGACGGCTCCGACGGCTCGGAGAAGGCCGACGAGCCGTCAGGGAAGACCTCGCCGTCCCCGAAGCCCTCGGCCTCGACCACCCCGTCCCCGGACGCGTCCACCGACGCCCCCTCCGGAGCACCCGGCGACGCCTCCGGCTCGCCCGACGCGTCCGGCGGCACGGGCGGCAAGCACCGCGGCGCGCCGGCCACCGAGAAGGGCGGCGGCACGGACGGCGGCGGCCGCGAGGCGGGCCGTCATGCCTCGCGCGGCGGCAACGACGCGCGCGACACGGCCGACACGCCCGCCGACGGCACGTACACCGTCCATGTCGGCGACAACCTCTGGTCGATTGCTGATGCACAGAACATCCCCGGTGGCTGGCCCGCGCTCTACGAGGCCAACAAGGGTGCTGTCGGCGCCGACCCGGACCTCATCCTCCCTGGCCAGAGCCTCGATCTCGATGTGAAGGCCAAGTGAGGGCAGTCTGATAATCGACTAAAAGTGCCCCAAAAATCGGGGTAGTTCAGGGACCTATGTCCGCTTATGCGTAAGTGAGACATGGGTCTCTTTGCGTCAACTGGCGTGTCGCGCCCGGGGAGCCCTTCCGCATCACGTCCCACCTGCGGAAACGACACTTCTTCAGATGCAAGTAAGGGCTTATTGTCCGATGTGTCCATCTTTGAATGTGGGGGTTGCGTATGTTTACGGTCGGAACCGCTCGCACCGCGGGCCCCGTCGACCGTCACGCCGAATCCTGCCGTCGGTCGAAGGGAACAGACGCGTAAAGCGCCGTAGGCAGGAGCGGGGGACCCAGGTAAGCGCCGGGCCCGATCGTCGAAAGACGCATCAGGACCGGCTTGGGGTGAAGTCGCGTGCTAGGACGTGCGACCGGGCAACTCACTTGGCCCGAACCCGACAGCTCACCTCGTAGGCGTCGGTGAGGAGAAGTTCCATGCTGCTTTCCAGCAAGGGCAAGCACCGCCGCCCGTCCAAGGTCGTCCGCATCGCCACGCTCGCCGGTGTCGCCGGTGCCGCAGTCGCCGTGCCCCTGATGGGCGCGACCGGCGCCTCCGCCGCCTCCGTCTCCACCTGGGACGCCGTCGCCCAGTGCGAGTCCGGTGGCAACTGGTCCATCAACACCGGCAACGGCTACTACGGCGGTCTGCAGTTCTCGCAGTCCAGCTGGGCCGCCGCCGGCGGTACGCAGTACGCCGCCCGTGCCGACCTGGCCACCAAGGCCCAGCAGATCGCCACCGCCGAGAAGCTCCTCGACATGCAGGGCCCGGGTGCCTGGGGCTGCGCCGGTGCCGGCAACCTGACCAACGACGGCGTCGACCCGGGTGTCGACACCGGCTCCTCGAACTCCTCCTCGAACTCCACCGCGAGCTCCGGCGCCTCCGAGCAGCAGAGCGCCCCGAAGCAGCAGTCGCAGCCGGCCCAGCAGGCCCAGCCGAAGCCGGCCGAGCGCACCGAGGCCCCCGCCGCCTCCCGCTCGGACCGCTCCGCCGCCCCGCAGGCCGAGTCGAAGAAGACCGTCACCACCCCGACCGGCGAGAAGGTCAAGAAGGGCGACGGCGAGTACAAGGTCGTCTCCGGCGACTCGCTGAGCAAGATCGCCGCCGACAACAAGGTCGAGGGCGGCTGGCAGCAGCTGTTCGAGCTGAACAAGGACATCGTCAAGGACGCCGACCTGATCTACCCGGGTCAGCAGCTGCACCTGACGAAGTAGTCACGGCTCTCTCCTCTCCGGGACCCCCCTGAGCACCACCCCGGTCCGGCGCGCATTTCCCCGTGTGCGCCGGGCCGGGGCGCTGCCGTTCGTGCTCGGGGGAGCGCCGGATCGTTCAACTGTTGTAGTTACCGACCGGTAAATTTCTGGCTGTTTGCCCGGCAATGTGCGCCCTCGGGTCCTTTTTCGTCCCAGGGGTCGGGCGGTCGGCCGACTGATCGGGCCGGGCCGGTTAGGCTCTTTTCGCAAGGCCAAAGCGACCCTGCACAACCAGCGTCATATCCCAGAAGGAGATGCCTCGTGCCGTCCATCGACGTCGTCGTAGCCCGGGAAATCCTCGACTCCCGCGGAAACCCCACGGTCGAGGTAGAGGTCGGCCTCGACGACGGCAGCACGGGCCGTGCTGCCGTTCCGTCCGGCGCCTCCACCGGTGCGTTCGAGGCCATTGAGCTTCGCGACGGTGACCCCAACCGCTACCAGGGCAAGGGCGTCGAGAAGGCCGTCCTCGCCGTGATCGAGCAGATCGGCCCGGAGCTCGTCGGCTACGACGCCACCGAGCAGCGGCTGATCGACCAGGCGATGTTCGACCTGGACGCCACCGAGAACAAGGGCTCGCTCGGCGCCAACGCCATCCTCGGCGTCTCGCTGGCCGTCGCCCACGCCGCCTCCGAGGCCTCGGACCTGCCGCTGTTCCGCTACCTCGGCGGCCCGAACGCGCACCTGCTGCCCGTTCCGATGATGAACATCCTCAACGGCGGCTCGCACGCCGACTCCAACGTGGACATCCAGGAGTTCATGATCGCGCCGATCGGCGCGGAGTCCTTCTCCGAGGCACTGCGCTGGGGTGCCGAGGTCTACCACACGCTGAAGAAGGTCCTGAAGACCAAGGGCCTGTCGACCGGTCTCGGCGACGAGGGCGGCTTCGCGCCGAACCTGGAGTCGAACCGCGCCGCCCTGGACCTCATCGTCGAGGCCATCAAGGAAGCCGGCTACGTCCCGGGCAAGGACATCGCGCTGGCGCTCGACGTCGCCGCGTCCGAGTTCTACAAGGACGGCAAGTACGAGTTCGAGGGCAAGTCCCGCTCGGCCGCCGAGATGACCGAGTACTACGAGGAGCTCGTCTCCGCGTACCCGCTGGTCTCCATCGAGGACCCGCTGTACGAGGACGACTGGGCCGGCTGGAAGGTCATCACCGACAAGCTCGGCGCCAAGGTGCAGATCGTCGGCGACGACCTCTTCGTCACCAACCCGGAGCGCCTGGCCCGCGGCATCGAGGAGGGCTCCGCCAACGCCCTGCTCGTCAAGGTCAACCAGATCGGCTCGCTGACCGAGACCCTGGACGCCGTCGAGCTGGCCCAGCGCAACGGCTTCAAGTGCATGATGTCGCACCGCTCCGGCGAGACCGAGGACGTCACCATCGCCGACCTCGCGGTCGCGGTGAACTGCGGCCAGATCAAGACCGGCGCCCCGGCCCGCTCGGACCGCGTCGCCAAGTACAACCAGCTCCTGCGCATCGAGGAGATCCTCGACGACGCCGCGGTGTACGCGGGCCGCTCGGCGTTCCCGCGGTTCAAGGGCTGACAAGCCCGGCGGGGGCAAGTGCCCCGGCCTCCGTCCGTCCCCGCACTCGGTCCCGTACCGTGTGCGGGGACGGACGTGCGTAGTGGGGAGGCGGAGACATGGCCGCGAAGGACCGGGACCGGTTCTCCACCGCGACCCGGCTGCGACTGCTCGGCGAGCAGACCGCGGCCCGTGTCTACCGGTCCCAGAACCGCCGCCAGGCCCGCCGCTCACGGCTCACCGGCCGGGCGGCCTTCCTCGCGCTGGTCGTCTGCTCGCTGGTGGTCGCGCTCGCGTACCCGATGCGGCAGTACGTCTCGCAGCAGGACGAGATCGCCGACCAGGAGCGGCTGGCGCAGGACGCCAAGACCCGTACCGAGGAGCTGCGCGACGAGAAGGCGCGCCTCCAGGACGATGCGTACATCCGGCAGCTGGCCCGTACGCACCTGCACTACCTTCTTCCCGGGGAGACCGGTTACACGGTGATCGACCCCGACGCGGTCAAGGAGCGCGAGGGCCGGACGGACGAGTCCGGCCGGCCGTGGCACTCCAACCTCTGGGACGGCGTGGACAGCGCCGACCGCGACTGAATCTCTTCATCCATCTGCAGAACCGCAGTTCGAGCAGCCCGATCAGAACCTAGGCAGGCATGGAAACGCCCCCTCCCCAGACCGAGTCCACCGCGCCCACCGAGGCGGACATCGCCGCGTTCCAGCAGCAGCTGGGGCGTCCGCCGCGCGGTCTGCGCGCGATCGCGCACCGCTGCCCGTGCGGCAACCCGGACGTGGTCGAGACGCAGCCCCGGCTGGAGGACGGTACGCCGTTCCCGACGACGTACTACCTGACGTGCCCGCGTGCCGCGTCCGCGATCGGCACGCTGGAGGCGAACGGGGTCATGAAGGAGATGACCGAGCGCCTCGGTACGGACCCCGAGCTGGCCGCCGCGTACCGGGCCGCGCACGAGGACTACATCGCCCGGCGCGACGCGATCGAGGTGCTGGAAGGCTTCCCGAGCGCGGGGGGCATGCCGGACCGGGTGAAGTGCCTGCACGTCCTGGTGGGGCACTCGCTGGCCGCGGGGCCGGGGGTGAACCCGCTGGGGGACGAGGCGATCGCGATGCTGCCGGAGTGGTGGCGCAAGGGGCCGTGCGTTTCGCCGTGCGGCGCGCCGGACGAGGGCTGACCGTCCCTTCGGGGGCTCCGCCCCCGCACCCCCGCTCCTCAATCGCCGGAGGGGCTGGAATCGCTCCTCGGCCGCCGGAGGGGCTCTGTCTGCTTGATTTGGGAGTACTTCATGACCCGCGTGGCCGCCATCGACTGCGGTACCAACTCCATCCGTCTGCTCGTCGCCGACGCGGATCCGTCCACCGGTGAGTTCGTCGAGCTCGACCGGCGGATGGAGATCGTCCGGCTCGGGCAGGGCGTCGACCGTACCGGCCGGCTCGCCCCCGAGGCGCTGGAGCGGACGTTCGCGGCCTGCCGGCAGTACGCGGCGGTCATCAAGGAGCACGGGGCGCAGCGGATCCGTTTCGTCGCCACCTCCGCCTCCCGCGACGCGGAGAACCGGGACGACTTCGTCCGCGGGGTGCTGGAGATCCTGGGCGTCGAGCCCGAGGTGATCAGCGGTGACCAGGAGGCCGAGTTCTCCTTCACCGGAGCCACCAAGGAGCTCGCGGGCCGCGATCACCTGGCGAAGCCGTATCTCGTCGTGGACATCGGCGGCGGCTCCACCGAGTTCGTCGTCGGTGACGACCACGTGCGGGCCGCGCGCTCCGTGGACATCGGCTGCGTACGGATGACCGAGCGGCACCTCGTACGCGACGGCGTCGTGACCGACCCGCCGGAGGACGAGCAGATCGCCGCGATCCGGGCCGACATCGACGCCGCCCTGGACCTCGCCGAGGAGAGCGTCCCGCTCGCCGGGGCCGCCACCCTCGTCGGGCTGGCCGGGACGGTCACCACGATCGCCGCGATCGCCCTGGGGCTGGAGGCGTACGACTCCGAGGCGATTCACCACTCCCGGATCTCCTTCGAGCAGGTCCAGGAGATCACCGGACGGCTGCTCGGCTCCACCCACGCCGAACGGGCCGCGATCGGCGCGATGCACCCGGGACGGGTCGACGTGATCACGTCCGGGGCGCTGATCCTGCTCGCCGTGATGGAGCGGACCGGGGCCCGCGAGGTCGTCGTCAGCGAGCACGACATCCTCGACGGAATCGGCTGGTCGATCGCCTAGGGCGGCTGCGCGCGAGCCCCCGGACGGGGCGCTCACGCGTACCTTGGCCTGCACCTTTGAGCTCTTCCGGGCCCCCCGAGCGGTGGTTCGCGGGACACGTCGCGACGAAGTTCGTGAACTTCTTCACAAGGAATTCGGCTCTATGGAGGGCGGTTCTGCTCCGGATGGGCATCCGGGGCCGCTCGCAAGGCCGTTGAGAGACCGCGCGGAAGTGTTCCGGACGTGTTGCCGGGAGGTGAACCGGAGCGGTGGTTCACCCCGCCCGGAGGGCCAAGGGCCAGCTCACAAGCGGTGAACAACGTTCGCCGTCACGCCGTGGTTCCCCTGCGGCGCCATGACCTGGGTCACGTGGGCGGCGAAGTGTAGCAGAAGGGGGCACCAACCTTGTGAAGGGGCTCACGAGCATGCCCTCGGAGGGGGGTGGATACTCGATGGCATGAGCACCACGGAGCGTCCCAGGATCCTCGTAGTAGGCGGTGGGTACGTAGGCCTGTACGCAGCTCGACGCATTCTCAAGAAGATGCGCTACGGAGAGGCGACCGTCACGGTCGTCGACCCGCGCTCGTACATGACGTACCAGCCCTTCCTCCCCGAAGCTGCTGCCGGCAGCATCTCGCCTCGGCATGTCGTCGTCCCGCTGCGACGCGTACTGCCGAAGGCCGAGGTGCTCACCGGCCGCGTCACGACCATCGATCAGGACCGCAAGGTCGCCACGGTCGCGCCGCTCGTCGGCGAGGCCTACGAGCTGCCCTTCGACTACCTGGTCATCGCGATGGGCGCGGTCTCCCGCACCTTCCCGATCCCCGGCCTCGCCGAGCAGGGCATCGGCATGAAGGGCATCGAGGAGGCCATCGGCCTGCGCAACCACGTCCTTGAGCAGCTGGACAAGGCCGACTCGACGACCGACGAGGACGTCCGCCGCAGGGCGTTGACGTTCGTCTTCGTGGGCGGCGGTTTCGCCGGTGCGGAGACCATCGGCGAGGTCGAGGACATGGCCCGCGACGCGGCGAAGTACTACACGAACGTGAAGCGCGAGGACATGCGCTTCATCCTCGTCGACGCCGCCGACAAGATCCTTCCCGAGGTCGGCCCGAAGCTGGGCACCTGGGGCCGGGAGCACCTGGAGTCCCGTGGTGTCGAGGTCTTCCTCTCGACCTCCATGGACTCCTGCGTCGACGGTCACGTCGTGCTGAAGAACGGCCTTGAGGTCGACTCCAACACCATCGTGTGGACGGCCGGCGTGAAGCCGAACCCGGCGCTGGCCCGCTTCGGCCTGCCGCTCGGCCCCCGCGGTCACGTGGACACCTCCGAGAAGCTCCAGGTGCAGGGCACCGACTACATCTGGGCCGCGGGCGACAACGCCCAGGTTCCGGACATGGTCGGCCGCAAGGCCGGTAACCCGAACGCCTGGTGCCCGCCCAACGCCCAGCACGCGCTGCGGCAGGCCAAGGTCCTCGGCGACAACGTCATCTCCGGGATGCGCGGCTTCCCGCAGAAGGACTACAGCCACGCCAACAAGGGTGCCGTCGCCGGTCTGGGGCTGCACAAGGGCGTCGCGATGATCGTCATGGGCAAGATGAAGATCAAGCTCAAGGGACGCCTCGCCTGGTACATGCACCGTGGCTACCACGGCATGGCGATGCCGACCTGGAACCGTAAGATCCGGATCTTCGCCGACTGGACCCTTGCGATGTTCCTCAAGCGCGAGGTCGTCTCGCTCGGCGCCATGGAGACGCCGCGCGAGGAGTTCTACGAGGCCGCCAAGCCGGCCCCGGCACCGGCCGCCGCCAAGGCCGAGGGCGAGAAGGCCAAGGCCTCCTAGTCCGCCCGCGGGCCCACTCACCCGCGCAGCAGTACCTGTACGACGCCCGAAGGGGCCGTCCGCCATCCGTGGTGCGGGCGGCCCCTTCGGCGTATCCGCGCCAAATGCATGTGGTGTACAGCTATTTTGCCTTTCCATTGCGCTGTAGCGGGATGGCGGGCGCCTCGCGGACTGTTGAGGGGTACGTACCTCGTCGCGGCACACGGGTGCCCGGCGTGGTTGCAGGCATGTTCGACCATGTTTGGGCACATTGGGAACACCATCACGGAGGTGTGCGCCATGGCAGACGCCGCGTTGCGGCTGACCGCTCTCGCCGAGGAGTTGCTGGGAGAAAAGCTGCCGGTCCGAATCCGGGCCTGGGACGGCAGCGAATCCGGACCGCCCAGTGCCCCCGTACTTGTGATCCGGAACCGCCGGGCGCTGCGCCGGCTGCTCTGGAAGCCGGGCGAACTGGGCCTGGCCCGCGCCTGGGTGGCCGGCGAACTCGACATCGAAGGCGATCTCTACGAGGCCCTGGACCTGATGGCCTCGCTCATCTGGGAACGCGCCGCCGACACCGCGGACCGCGTCCACCCGGTCCGCGACCCCAAGGTGAGGGCCTTCGCCAAGGGGCTGCTGCAACTGGCCGGCCCGCTGCCCCCGCCGCCCCCGCCGCCCGAGGAGGTCCGCCGCCGCACCGGCACCCTCCACACCAAGCGCCGGGACAAGCAGGCCATCAGCCACCACTACGACGTGGGCAACGACTTCTACGAACTGGTCCTCGGCCCGTCCATGGTCTACTCCTGCGCCTACTGGGAGAACGGCGGGACCCTTGAGGACGCCCAGCGCGACAAGCTCGACCTGGTCTGCCGCAAGCTCGCGCTGAAGGAGGGCGACCGCCTCCTCGACGTCGGCTGCGGCTGGGGCTCCATGGCCATCCACGCCGCCCGCGAGTACGGTGCCCGGGTCACCGGAGTGACCCTCTCCGTCGAACAGGCCGCCTTCGCCAGGAAGCGCATCGCGCAGGAGGGCCTGACCGACCGGATCGAGATCCGGGTCCAGGACTACCGGGACGTCAGGGACGGCCCCTACGACGCCATCTCGTCCATCGGCATGGCGGAACACGTCGGATCGGTCCGGTTCCGCGAGTACGCGGACGACCTCTACGCACTCCTCAAGCCCGGCGGCCGGCTGCTCAACCACCAGATCGCCCGCCGCCCCGAGAAGGACGAGTCCGCGTACCACGTGGACGAGTTCATCGACGCCTATGTCTTCCCCGACGGCGAACTGGCCCCGGTGGGCCGGACCGTGGCCACCCTCGAAGAGGCCGGGTTCGAGGCCCGCGACGTCGAGGCGCTGCGTGAGCACTACGCGCTGACCCTGCGCCGCTGGGTCGCCAACCTGGAGAAGCACTGGGACCGGGCGGTCCGGATGACCTCGCCCGGACGGGCCAGGGTCTGGCGGCTCTACATGGCCGCCTCCGCCCTCTCCTTCGAACACAACAAGATCGGCGTCAATCAGATCCTCGCGGTGCGCCCCGCGGCGGGCGGGGCCGCCGGCCTGCCGCTGCGGGCCCGCGACTGGACGGCTTCCGCGACCGGCTGACACCGGGACGGGACGCCACGGACACGGCCGAGGGCCGGTACCCGCAGCTCCTTCGCTGCGCGTACCGGCCCTCGGGTGTGTCCGGCGGGGTCCGGGCCCCGCCGGACCGCACTACTCGGTCTTGATGGCCGTCAGCATGTTCAGCTTCGCGGCACTGCGGGCCGGCCAGAGCGCGGCCAGCACACCCACGATCCCCGCCAGCACCAGGAAGACCGCGATCCGGTCCCACGGGATGACCAGCGCGTAATCCGGGATCTCCGACGACAGGGTCTGCCCGATCGCCCAGCCGAGGAACATGCCGAGCACGACACCGACCACCGCGCCGAAGAGCGAGATGACCACGGCCTCCAGCCGGATCATGCGCTTCACCCGGCCCCGGTCCAGGCCGATCGCCCGCAGCATGCCGATCTCCTGCTGGCGCTCGAAGACCGACATCGCCAGGGTGTTGACGACCCCGAGCACCGCGATGATCAGGGCCATCGCCAGCAGCCCGTACATGATGTTCATCGCGAGGTTGACCGAGCCGCCGAACATGTCACGGATGTCCTGACGGTCCATGATGCTCATCCCCGGGTTGTCACCCAGAGCCTTCACCAGGGCCTGCTCGTTGGCCTCGGTCGCGCCGCCGTCCGTCTTCAGCCAGATCTCGCGGATGTACGACATGCCGCCGTGCGCATCGGCGACGTTCTTCGGGACCAGGATCGGGGAGAGCATCTCGTTCCCCTCGAAGACCGCCCCGACCTTCAGCTCGCCCTTCTTCTCGTCGTCGAACTTCACCCGGAGGGTGTCGCCGGTCTTCCAGCCGTTGGACTTGGCCGTCTTCTTGTCGACGGCGATCTCGCCCTTGCCCAGCGCGTCGAGCGAGCCGGAGACGGCCGGCAGCGTGAAGAGCTGCTGGACATCGCCGGGGCTGACGGCGGACGCGGAGTGGTAATCGCCCTTGATCTCCAGCGAGGTGGCCTCCTGCGGCGAGATGGCCGAGACCCCGTCGGCCTTCCGCAGCGCGGTGAGCGCCGACTCGTCGAGCGGACCGCCGCTCGCCATCGACACCATGTAGTCGGCCTTGATGTTGTCCGTGGTCATCCGGTCGACCGCCTGGCCGAGGGTGACGCCGAGGACCGAGATGCCGGTGACCAGGGTGAGGCCGATCGCCAGCGCGGAGGCGGTGGCGCCGGTACGGCGCGGGTTGCGGACCGCGTTCTGCGCGGCCAGCTTGCCGGAGACCCCGAACAGCCGCTTCAGCAGCGGGCGGACCAGCGCGATCACCGGCCGCGACAGCAGCGGGATCAGCACGATGACACCGATCAGGGTGAGGAAGGCACCCACGGCGATGACCGTCCGGCCGGACGATCCGCTCTTGGACGCGCCCGCCACGATCGCCGCCCCGCCCAGCAGGGTGAGTACCGCGCCGATCGAGTTGCGCACCACCAGGGACTTGACCGTGGCCGTCGCGTGCACGCTGCTCATCGCCGCGACCGGCGGGATCTTGGCGGCCCGGCGGGCGGGCAGCCAGGCGGCCAGCACGGTGATCAGGACGCCGACTCCGAACGCGGCGAGGACCGCGGTGGGCGAGACGATCAGCGGTCCGGCCGGGATCTTCCCGCCGAACAGGCCCATCGCGGAGCGCAGCCCGATGGCGAGGGCCAGCCCGATGGCGAAGCCGATGACCGAGGCGACCACACCGACGACGGCCGCTTCGAGGAGCACCGAGCGCTTGACCTGGCGGCGCGAGGCGCCGACGGCGCGCATCAGCGCCAGTTCCTTGGTGCGCTGGGCGACCAGCATGGTGAAGGTGTTGGCGATCAGGAAGACACCGACGAACAGGGCGATGCCGGCGAAGGCGAGCAGCATCCCGTTGAGACCGCTCAGACCGGCCTCGATGTCCTTGGCCTGCTGGTCCGCGAGCGCCTGGCCGGTCTTGGCCTGGGCGTCCTTGGGCAGCAGCGGCTTCACCTCGGCCAGCAGCTTCTCGGCGGAGACGCCGGGCGCGGCGGACACGTTGGCGTCCTGGAACACGCCGGGCTTGAGGTAGAGCTTCTGGGCGACCTCGGTGTCGAAGAGGACCAGGCTGCCGCCCGCGTTGACCGCGCCGTCCTCGGTGGTGAAGACACCGGAGAGGACGTACTCCTTCACCGGCCCGTTCGTGGCGACCCGGACCCGGTCACCGACGTGGTACTCGCCCTTCTTCGCGGTCTCCTTGTCGAGCGCGATCCGGTCGGCCGCGGCCGGGCCCGTACCGTCGACGAAGGTGTACGCGGAGTCCTTGCCGTTCTTGGCGGGGAAGTAGTTCCCGCCGGTGTTCGACCAGCCGTTGCCGATCAGCCTGCCGTCGGGGTCGGCGACCCCGGCGAAGCCGGAGACCCGGCCGGTGGCGGTGCCGACGCCGTCCAGGCCCTGGATCTTCTCCAGGGTGGCGGCGGTGATGCCGGAGGTCTTCTCGTCGCGCTGGTCGGCGTAGGTGGTGACGGCGACGGCCACGTCGTCGTAGCTCTTGGCCGACTGGTTGCGGAGGGCGTTGCCGAGGGTGTCGGTGAAGACCAGCGTGCCGGAGACGAAGGCCACACCGAGCATCACGGCGAGGACGGTCATCAGCAGCCTGGCCTTGTGCGCGAGCACATTGCGCAGGGCGGTACGGAACATGTCTGTCAGTCCTGGGATGGGGAGGGGGTCCGGGAAGGGGCGCGGGGCGGGACGGGACTCAGCTGGTGCGGCCCTTGGCGTCGAACGCCTTCATCCGGTCCAGGACCCGGTCCGCGGTGGGGTTGATCATCTGGTCGACGATCCGGCCGTCCGCGAGGAAGATGACCCGGTCCGCGTAGGAGGCGGCCGCCGGGTCGTGGGTGACGATCACCACGGTCTGTCCCAGCTCGCGCACCGAGTTGCGCAGGAAGCCGAGGACCTCGGCGCCGGAGCGGGAGTCCAGGTTCCCGGTCGGCTCGTCACCGAAGATGATCTCCGGCCGGGAGGCCAGGGCGCGGGCCACCGCGACGCGCTGCTGCTGGCCGCCGGAGAGCTCGGTCGGCCGGTGGTTCAGCCGGTCGGAGAGGCCCACCATGTCGATGACCTGGCGCACCCACTCGGCGTCGGGCTTGCGGCCCGCGATGTCCATGGGAAGCGTGATGTTCTCGTACGCCGTCAGCGTCGGCAGCAGGTTGAACGCCTGGAAGATGAAGCCGATCTTGTCCCGGCGGAGCTGGGTGAGCTGCTTGTCCTTGAGGGTGCCGAGCTCCGTGTCGCCGATCCGCACCGAACCGCTGCTGAAGCTGTCGAGACCGGCCACGCAGTGCATCAGCGTGGACTTGCCGGAGCCGGACGGGCCCATGATCGCGGTGAACTCGCCCTGGGGGAAGTCCACGCTGACCTGGTCCAGAGCGGTCACCCTGGTCTCGCCCTCCCCGTAGACCTTCGACAGATCCGTGGCGCGGGCGGCCACCGTGGCGACGCGGGGTGCGGTGGAAATGGTGGTCACGGGAATCTCCTGTTTCGGGGCTCCGGCCGAGGGCTCGTCCGGTGTTTGAGCGGAACCCCTCAATCGTCACCGCCGTTCCGCCGCCGGTCGTCCGTCCGCATGCCCGTTCCGAGGGCAGCCTTGAGTCGCACCGGGAGAGCCCCGGGTCCTCCTGCGGTATGACATCGACCCTGAGTCGCCGGTCCGGGGCCGCCTGCCCGGCCGGGGCGCCCCGGCTCCGGTGTCCGGCCCTGCGCCCCGCCGGGTGGCGCGCCCGTGGCGATCACCGGCGCGCGCCTGGTGAATGCGCCGTCCGAGTGCGGCGACTTTACGTCAATCCGGATTACCGGCCGCCGTGCCCGCTACCCCGCCCAGGCATGTGGCGATGCCCTTTCGCGAGTGCTGACGACCCCTCAAGCGGTCAATAAAATAAGACAACATCGCGTCACTGATCCGCTGTTCGGGGGAAGTCCCCGGATAGGGTCATGTGCCAACGCGGAGCCGCGCGCCAGGCCTGGATGGTGGAATGCAGACACGGCGAGCTTAAACCTCGCTGCCCCTCGGGGGCGTACCGGTTCGAGTCCGGTTCCAGGCACCACTTCTCTCTTGGCGGCCGAGCCGGCGGCAGATCCGCTCACCGGTGATCCGGGTCCGTTTTCCGACAGGTTTCCGGGTCGGCTCCGGACAGGTTCCCGCAAAGATCCTCCCCAAGCACTAGTCTGATTCTTTTGCCTACCCATTACTCTTGTGGGAAGGCCGCGCAGGGTGGCCATGGAGGAGTGAGATGAGGAGCAGCAACCCGGTCTTCTCGCGACGGGGCTTCAGCCGCGACAACGGATACGCGGGCTTCAACGCGGCGCCGCAGGCCGGGGCCCCCGCAGCGGGTGCCAACCCGTACGCGCAGGGCGCCGCCGCCAACCCGTACGCCACCAACCCCTACGCCCAGCCGGACGCCCAGTACGGCGCCCCGCAGGCACCGGCGCGCACCGGCGCGATGACGATCGACGACGTCGTCACGCGCACCGCGATCACGCTGGGCACCGTGGTGCTCGGCGCCGCGCTCGCCTGGGCGCTGCTGCCCGTCGACAAGGACAACCTGGGCAAGTCGTACGGCATCGCGATCGGCGCCGCCCTGGTGGCGTTCGTCCTGTCGCTCGTCCAGTCCTTCAAGCGCAAGCCGGTCCCGGCGCTGATCGTGTCGTACGCGGCCTTCGAGGGTGTCTTCCTCGGAGTGATCTCCAGCGCGGTCAGCACGTACATCGGACCCGGCGTCGTGATGCAGGCGGTGATGGGCACCATGTGTGTCTTCGCCGGTGTGCTGCTCGCGTACAAGATGCGCTGGATCCGGGTCACCCGCCGCTTCTACGGCTTCGTGATGGCCGCCGCCGTGGGCTTCATGCTCCTGATGGTGGTCAACCTGCTGTTCGCCGTCTTCGGCGGCGGTGACGGCCTGGGCTTCCGCAGCGGTGGCCTCGGCATCCTCTTCGGCGTCATCGGGATCATCCTCGGTGCGTGCTTCCTGGCCCTGGACTTCAAGCAGGTCGAGGACGGCATCGCCTACGGTGCCCCCCGCGAGGAGTCCTGGCTGGCGGCCTTCGGCCTCACCATGACCCTGGTGTGGATCTACCTGGAGATGCTGCGTCTCTTCGCCATCCTCAGCGGCGACGACTGATCGCAGGCACCCGCACGACGGGAACGGCCCGCAGGCACTGTGCCTGCGGGCCGTTCCCTTTTTTCCGTCTCTTCCATGTGCTTCCCGTGCCGGCGCACGCTTCTCAGAGCAGCTTGCGGGCTGCCCTTCTGAGGTCGTACTCGTGGATGAGTGCCTTCGCGTGTCCGTAGGCGAGGTCGTGCTCGCTCCGCAGCCAACTGACCTTCTCCTCGAAGCGGAGAGGGGGGCCGTCCTCCACGGTGCGGAGCCAGTCGGCGATCTCACGACCGGTGCAGCGGGGGATCCGGGAGAGCAGATTGCGATGGGTCTCTTCGGAGAAGACATGGGACATCGGCGCCTCCGACGCATTGCGTGTTGCTGAACCTTGCCCGACACCGTGCCCGAGCATCGGCCCGTTGGCAACCGTCCTGCCGGGGCGCGTAGGGTCGCGGAGTGCTCGATACGACCCCGCTGATCACCGCCGTGGACCGATTCGCCGACCGGCTGCGCGCCGCCCCGCAGAGCCGTCTGCAGCGCGGAGCCGCTGCCGAAGGACTGGCCGCGGCCCGGGAACTGGCGCTGCGCGCCCAGCGGATCGAGGCGCCGGACCGGGAGCCGCACCCCATGCCGGACGCCGGGATCTTCTCCATCGGTGACCAGCTCGCCGTGGCGGGGCGCGATCTGGCGGTGGCACTGGAAACGGCCCCGTCGGCTGAACTCGACGAGGCCGTGCAATTCGTGAACGAGGCCGCTGCGCGCGCGTTCGCGTAGCGGCGGTGGCGGGGCCGGGCGGCCCGGGGGCGGCGGCCGGCGAGAGCCGCTGTGCCCGGACGGAGCGGTGTCAGAACGAGGCGATGACCCGGTCGGCGAGGATGTAGACGTTCTCCTTGCCGCAGGAGAAGGTCAGGGCGTACGCGCCGGAGACGCCGGAGCCGCCCAGCAGTACCGGGTGCTCGCCCGCGAGCAGCGAACCGGCCAGCCGCTCGGCCGTCTCGCGGTGTCCGGGAGTCATGCAGAGCGTGGTGCCGTCGGCGAAGACGTAGACGTCCAGGGTGCCGAGCGGACCGGGGCGCACATCGGCGAGTTCCGTACGGCTGTCGGCCAGCTCTTCGAGACGGTTCACGGTGCGCTCGTGGTCGGAGACGACCGGGGTCTGCACCGGTACGAAGTCGGGGTGCGAGGGGTGCCGGCGGCGGGCGGCGGCCAGCTCGGGGGAGTCCTCGGCGAACTCCGCCGGTCCGGGCAGCTCGGTCATGTCGGCCAGCTCCGTCAGCTCCACCAGCTCGTCGAGAGCCTCGGTGGCGTCGAGGTCCATCGCTTCGAGGCCCGCGAAGTCGGACTGGCGGGGCATGAAGAAGGGGACGTCGTCTCCCGTCCCGGTCAGGCCGCCCAGCAGGGACGGGGCGTCGGCGGCGTCGCGGGCCTCCTGGGTGGCCCAGAAAGCGCGGGCCTCGGCGAGCTCGCGCTCGCGCTCCTCGGCCAGTGCCTCGGCGACGGCCGCGCGTATCTCGGCGACGGGGGTGACGGTGCTGCGGCTCTGTGCGGGCACGGTGATGCCCTGTGCACGGGCCTCGGACAGCTCGGTACGAAGGGCCGTGACCTGCTTGCGCAGCCCGTGAGCAGCGTGCAGAGCAGCGGCGCCCACGGCCGTGGCGGCGGCGGTGGTCAGCAACAGGGCAAGAGACATGGCGCTCACTGACATACTCCCGGTTTCAATCGATCCCCCGACTTCCTACATCAGCTTGTCCCCTACCTGCGCCCTGTGTCAGTGCATTACGTCACGAATTGGACAGGTCTTTGGACCCAGGGTTTAACCCTGATGCGGGTGTGACCTGCGGATATGGCTCTCCCCCAGGAGATAGGTCACATCCTGGGGGAGATTCGGTCACGGTCGGGGCTCGGAACCGGCCACCGTACGGGGCGAGAACCCGCTGACGGCTATGTCAGATCCGGCCCGGCTCAGCCTTGGCCCGGCTCAGCTCAGCCGCTC
>NZ_ML123052.1:395434-438284 GCF_003846175.1 Streptomyces sp. ADI95-17
GATGACCATCGCCATGCCCTGGCCGCCGCCCACGCACATGGTCTCCAGGCCGAACTGCTTGTCGTGGAACTGCAGGCTGTTGATCAGCGTGCCGGTGATCCGGGCGCCGGTCATGCCGAAGGGGTGGCCGACGGCGATCGCGCCGCCGTTGACGTTGACCTTCTCCAGCGGCAGGCCGAGATCGCGGTAGGAGGGGATCACCTGGGCGGCGAACGCCTCGTTGATCTCGGCCAGGTCGATGTCGCCGACGGTCAGCCCGGCCCGCTTCAGCGCCTGCTTGCTCGCCTCCACCGGTCCGTACCCCATGATCTCGGGGGAGAGGCCGGAGACCCCGGTCGAGACGATCCGGGCCAGCGGGGTCAGTCCCAGCTCGCGGGCCTTGGTGTCGGACATGATCACGAGCGCGGCGGCGCCGTCGTTGAGCGGGCAGCAGTTGCCCGCGGTGACCAGACCGTCGGGGCGGAAGACCGGCTTCAGGCCCTGCACGCCCTCCAGGGTGACGCCCGCGCGCGGGCCGTCGTCCTTCGAGACGACCGTGCCGTCCGGAGTGGTGACCGGGGTGATCTCGCGCTCCCAGAAGCCGTTCTTGATGGCTTCCTCGGCGAGGTTCTGCGAGCGGACGCCGAACTCGTCCATGTCCTGGCGGGTGACGCCCTTGAGCCGGGCCAGGTTCTCCGCGGTCTGCCCCATCGCGATGTACGCGTCCGGGACGACGCCGTCCTCGCGCGGGTCGTGCCAGTCGTCGCCGCCCCGCTCGGCGCGGGCCGCGGTGCGGGCCTCGGCGTCGGCGAACAGCGGGTTGTGGGTGTCCGGCCAGCTGTCGGAGTTGCCCTTCGAGAAGCGGGACACCATCTCGACACCGGCCGAGATGAAGACGTCGCCCTCACCGGCCTTGATGGCGTGCAGCGCCATCCGGCTGGTCTGGAGCGAGGAGGAACAGTAGCGGGTGACCGTGCAGCCGGGAAGGTGGTCCATGCCCATCTGCACGGCGATGATGCGGCCCAGGTTGTTGCCCTGCTCGCCGCCCGGCAGGCCGCAGCCGAGCATCAGGTCGTCGATGTCCTTCGGGTCCAGCTCGGGAACCTTGGCCAGCGCGGTCTGGATGATCGTGGCGGTCAGGTCGTCCGCGCGCAGGTCCTTCAGCGAACCCTTGAAGGCCCGGCCGATGGGGGAACGGGCTGCAGAGACGATCACGGCTTCGGGCATCACGCGGCTCCATGAGGGCTGGAAGGCGGGTTCGGGCACGTACTGACTTGGAAGTTACCTGTACGTAGACGCTGGGTCACCGGGCTGCGCATGTGACGCCGACCTCTTTTCTAAGCGACCGCTCAGTCGACGGCGGGGCTGGACCCCGGAGGGGCGGCCGGCCCCTGGCGGGCCGGTCGGTTCGCCGGGAGGTCGCGCGGTTCCCCGTGCGGCTCCGGGTGCGGCTGGGGCTCCGTGGCCGCGGGCAGACGCCGCCGCCTGCGCTGCTTGAGGAGCGCCCACGGCGCCCGCGCCCCGGTGACCTCCGTACCGGCCTCCTTGGCCGCCTGGGAGGCCGCCTTGGCCACCGGCAGCATGTCCGCGCGCCGGGCCCCGTCCAGCCGCTCGGACTCCGGCCACAGCCCCAGCGCCGCGCAGAGCGTGGGCAGCACCGCCATCGCCGCCGTGGCGTACCCCTCGGCCGACGGGTGGTAGTTGTCCGGGCCGAACAGCTCCCGCGGATTCGCCTCGAACTCCGGCCCGAGCAGATCGCCCAGCGACACCGTGCGCCCGCCCTGCTCCACCGAGCCGATCGTCTGGGCGGCGGCCAGCTGCCGGCTCACCCGCCGGGCCAGCCAGCGCAGCGGCTGGTAGACCGGCTCGATGGTGCCCAGATCCGGGCAGGTGCCGACCACGACCTCCGCACCCGCCGTACGCAGCCTGCGCACGGCGGTGGTCAGACAGCGCACCGACTGGGTGGCCGGGATCCGGTGCGTCACATCGTTCGCACCGATCATGATCACGCAGACGTCGGGCGGCCGGGAGGTGTCGGCCAGCAGCAGCGAGACCTGCCGCTCCAGATCGTCCGACCGGGCACCCGGCTGCGCCACATTGCGCAGATCCACCGGCCGTTCCGAGACCGCCGCCAGCCCCGAGGCGAGCAGCGCCCCCGGGGTCTGCCCGGCCCGGCGCACCCCCTGCCCGGCCGCCGTCGAGTCACCCAGCAACCCCAGCCGCAACGGGTCCGCGGGGCCGGCGAACGCCACCCCGTACCGCCCGTCCGCGCTCGGCGGAACCGGTGCGATCCCGCCGCCCACCTGCCGTTTCGCCAGCTGGACCTCCGCCAGCAGGACGCCCACCGCCGCCGCACCGATCAATCCGATGCTGCCACCGCCGTAGGCCGCGCCCGCCGCGATCCGCCGTGCCACCCTTGCCCTTGACACAGTCCGGTCCACCTCCTCGTCGCCGTACCGCCGTACATACAGCTAACTGCCCCGCAGCGACCGTCGCTCAATCGCATCGCCCAATCCCGTCCCCGTACGCATACCCTTGCCGCACCATCTCGGAGACCCCGGAGTACACGGTGCAATTCCACGATTCGATGATCAGTCTCGTAGGCAATACCCCGCTGGTGAGGCTGCGCAGTGTGACGGCCGGCATCCAGGCGACGGTCCTGGCCAAGGTCGAGTACTTCAACCCCGGCGGTTCGGTCAAGGACCGCATCGCCCTGCGCATGATCGAGGCCGCGGAGCAGAGCGGCGAGCTCCAGCCCGGCGGCACGATCGTCGAGCCGACCAGTGGCAACACCGGCGTCGGCCTGGCGATCGTCGCCCAGCAGAAGGGGTACAAGTGCATCTTCGTCTGCCCGGACAAGGTGTCCCTGGACAAGATCAATGTGCTGCGCGCCTACGGTGCCGAGGTCGTCGTCTGCCCGACGGCCGTCGACCCCGAGCACCCGGACTCGTACTACAACGTCTCGGACCGCCTGGTCCGTGAGACGCCGGGGGCCTGGAAGCCGGACCAGTACTCCAACCCCAACAATCCGCGTTCCCACTACGAGACCACCGGTCCCGAGCTGTGGGAGCAGACGGACGGGAAGATCACCCACTTCGTCGCGGGCGTCGGCACCGGCGGCACGATCAGCGGCACCGGCCGCTATCTGAAGGAGATCAGCGGCGGATCGGTGCGGGTGGTCGGCGCGGACCCGGAGGGCTCGGTCTACTCCGGCGGCTCCGGGCGCCCCTACCTCGTCGAGGGCGTCGGCGAGGACTTCTGGCCGAGCGCCTACGACCGTACGGTCACGGACGAGATCGTCGCCGTGTCCGACAAGGATTCCTTCCAGATGACCCGCCGCCTCGCCAAGGAGGAGGGCCTGCTGGTCGGCGGCTCCTGCGGCATGGCGGTGGTCGCCGCCCTGGAGGTCGCGGCGCGGCTGGGCCCGGACGACGTGGTCGTCGTCCTGCTGCCCGACAGCGGGCGCGGCTACCTGAGCAAGATCTTCAACGACGAGTGGATGGCCGACTACGGCTTCCTGGAGGACACCGGCCCGTCCGCGCGCGTCGCCGATGTGCTCGACCACAAGGACGGCCCGATCCCGACCCTCGTCCACATGCACCCGGAGGAGACCGTCGGCGAGGCGATCGACGTGCTGCGCGAGTACGGCGTCTCGCAGATGCCGATCGTGAAGCCGGGCGCCGGCCACCCGGACGTGATGGCCGCCGAGGTCATCGGTTCGGTGGTGGAGCGGGAGCTGCTGAACGCGCTGTTCGCCCAGCGCGCCTCGCTCTCCGACCCGCTGGAGAAGCACATGTCGCCGCCGCTGCCGCAGGTCGGCTCCGGCGAGCCGGTCGAGGACCTGATGGCCGTGCTCGGCGGCACGAACACCGCGGACGCGGCGATCGTGCTGGTGGAGGGCAAGCCGAAGGGCGTGGTCAGCCGTCAGGACCTGCTGGCGTTCCTCGCCAAGGACGCGTCGGCCGGCAAGGCGTAGGAGCCCCGCGGGGCTCCGCTTCGCGAAAACGGTACGAGCGCGACACGTTCGCGCAGCACCGGCTTAACACGAGTCCGGCAGATTGACGGGTGTCGGCGGGGAAACCCGCCGGCACCCGATACGGCGACACGGACTACGGAGCGGCTCCCGGACCTCCACCGTCGCCAGGACGCGGTGACCGGAACTGACCCGGACCGTGTCCCTCGCGGGGACCGCCGTCGTCCCGCCCCCTGGGCGACCGGGGGTGCGGCGGTCCCCGCGACACATCCGTCCGTCCGTGCGTGCGCGCGGCAGTCCCCGCGACACATCCGTCCGTGCGCGCGGCCCGTGTGCGGCCCGTGGACGTGTATCAGCCGGCCGGTGCCGGTGCGGCCGCCCAGCTCGCCAGCAGCGCGACGCGTTCGGCGGTCTCGCTGCCGGGCTCCGGGGTGTAGACCACCAGGGACTGACCGGGATCGCCGGCCGCGCCGAGCGTTTCGTACGGGAGAACCAGCTCACCCGCGACCGCGTGGTTGACGCGCTTGACGCCGCAGGTCTTCGACTTCACCTGATGGTCCGCCCACAGCCGGCGGAAGTCCTCGCTCTTCAGTGACAACTCGCCCACCAGTGTGGCCAGTTGCCGGTCATTCGGGTGCAGCCCCGCGTCCAGGCGCAGATACGCGACCGTCTCCGCCGCCACCGCCGCCCAGTCCGGGTACAGCTCCCGCGCCGCCGGTTCCAGGAACACCTGGCGCGGCATGTTGCGCTCGGCGGCGGGCATCCGGGAGAAGCCGACGACGGCGTCCCCCAGCGCGTTCCACGCCAGCACGTCCATCCGGCGCCCCAGGATGAACGCCGGGGCACCGGCCAGCGAGTCCAGCACCAGGCGCAGCCCGGGACGTACCCGCTGGGAGGAGGCCGGAGCCGAGGCGCCCGCCCTGGGGCGCGCCACCGTACGCAGATACGTGTGCTCCGTCTCGTCCAGCCGCAGCACCCTGGCTATCGCGTCGAGCACCGCGTCCGAGACGCTCGGGCCGCGCCCCTGCTCCAGCCGGATGTAGTAGTCGACGCTCACCCCCGCGAGCTGCGCCACCTCCTCGCGCCGCAGTCCGGGCACGCGCCGCCGGCCGTACGCCTGGAGCCCCACGTCCTCGGGCTGGATACGGGCACGGCATGAGCGGAGGAAATCACCTGGGTCAGCGTCCATGGCGTCGATCGTAGAAGAAGCGCGGGCGCCCAGCCTGGTACTGGCAGACCCAGGAACAGCGTCGCCCTGGGTAACCCGGTGGCGGCCCCGCAGGGTGGAACCAGGCCCGGGGAGACGCCCCGGTCCCGGAAGCGAACAAGGAGCACGACATGTCGTACACGACTCTCGCAGGCCGCACCGCCGTCATCACCGGAGCCGCCAGCGGCATGGGCAGCGCGACCGCCCGGCTGCTCGCCTCCCAGGGCGTACGGGTCGCGCTGCTGGCCCGGCGGGCGGAGCGGCTGGAGGAGCTGGCCGCCGCGATCGAGGAGGCGGGCGGCGAGGCGCTCGCCGTCGCCACCGACGTCACCGACCAGGCGTCCGTCGACGCGGCGGCCGAGCTGGTGCACAACACCTTCGGCCGGGTCGACCTGGTGGTCAACGCGGCCGGTGTGATGCTGCCGAACCCGGTCGACGCGGGCCGGACCGACGAGTGGCAGCGGATGATCGACACCAATGTGACGGGCGCCCTGCGGATCATCCGGGCCTTCACGGCCGACCTGGTGGCGGCGGCGGCCGAGGGCCGCACCGCGGACCTGGTCAACATCTCGTCCATCGGCGCGCACATCACGTTCCCCAACTACGCGGTGTACGGGGCGACGAAGGCCGCGCTGACGTACCTGTCCACGTCGCTGCGCACCGAGTTCGGACCGCGTGACGTCCGCGTCACGAACATCGAGCCGGGCCTCACCGACACGGAGCTGGCCGGCCACGTCGACAACGCCGAGCTGAGCGGGCAGCTCGACGGCATGTTCGACGCGCTCGGCGGGCTCTCCAGCGACGAGATCGCCGACCTGATCGCCTACACCACCAGCCGGGCGCGCCACATCAACCTGCGCCAGCTGATCGTGCAGCCCACCCGCCAGGCGTAGGGCCGTGCGTTTCCGGGACGGCTGCGCGGCCCCCGGCCGTCAGTCCTCCCAGTCGGAGCCCGTACGTCCCGGGCGGTGCGAGAACCACGGCCAGCCGCGGGCGGCGTGCACGGCGTTGACCGCGACGATCCCGAGCCAGGCGACGATCAGGCCCCCGGTGCCGGCGGTCGAGGCGCCGATCGCGGAGAGCGGGACGGCCAGGATCAACGAGATGATCCCGAAGCCGTAGCGCTCACCGAAATGCCCCAGAGGCTGCGGCGGGCGCACACCCCTGGCGGCGGTCACCCGCTGTTCGGCGAGATGGCGCCGGACCTGGCGGTCGAGCGTGCTGTCGAGCTGCTGCTCGACCTTCTCCAGAAAAGACTCGACGAGCGCGGGCTCGTACTCCGAACCCAGCTCACTACGGGCGTGCAGGGCGGCATCGAGCTCGCTCTTGAGCTCCGAGTCTCCGGCTTTCATGCCCTTCACGCTATGGGCCGGCGGCCTCGCGCACAGTGGGGCTGTCCCCCCTTTTTCCCCGGGGGAGCGCCTCACGGGAGAGTTTTTCCCCGGGGGAGCGCCTCACGGGAGAGCGCCTCATGAGGAACCGGCAGGAGACCGGAAAGCCGTCCGTAACATCCGGCCCCGCCGGCGCGTGTATCCGGTGAGAACAGTTCCTGGGCGATGAACGGACGGAGGACGATGCTGACGGGGGCCGAGGATTTCGACGCGTTCTACACGGCCACGGCCAAGCGGCTGGTCGCTGCCGTCTACGCGACGACGGGTGATCTGGCGGAGGCGGAGGACGCGGTGCAGGAGGCGTATGTGCGGGCATGGCAGCGCTGGGACCGGCTGGTGCGTGAGGGCGACCCGCTCCCCTGGGTGCGGACAGTGGCGATCAGGTTGGCGATCAGCACCTGGCGCAGGACGCGCAACCGGGTGCGCGCACACTTCCGGCACGGGCCGCCCTCGGACGTGCCCGGCCTCTCGGCGGACCGGGTGGCGCTGCTGGACGCGCTCGGCGAGCTGAGTGCCGAGCAACGCCGGGCCGTGGTCCTGCACCATCTGCTGGACCTGCCGGTGGAAGAAGTGGCGCGCGAGACGGGAGTGTCGAACGGTGCGGTACGGACCCGGCTCCACCGGGCCCGCAAGGTGCTCGGTGAGCGGCTGGCCGATCCCTTTGCCACCGCCGGGCGTGTGAGGGGGGCCAGCCATGGCTGAGGTCGAGGAGCTGCTGGACGGTGTCGTGGTGCGGCTGCCCGCCGCCGAGGAGATCCGGCAGAGGGGGCAACGGCGCCGGGCGCGGCGCAGGGCGGGTACGGCGGCACTGTGCGCGGGCGTACTGATGGCCGCCGGGGCATGGATCCTGCTGCCGGCCGGAACGGACCGGCCGCACGAGCGGGGCGCGGTGGCCACCGCACCGGACAATCCGTTCCGCGAGAACGGCATGGTCCGGACCCTGCCCGCGGAGGAGGTGCCCCTGTACGGCACGTGGCACTGGAAGGAGAACGAGGGACGGCCGGTCGACTCCGACGCACGCGGCGACCTCCTGAACCGGGCGGGTCTGCGCACCTTCTGCCCGGTCGCGTCCCCGCAGACGGGCGCGCCCGACCGGGTCGGCTACAGCCAGGAGTACCGGGGCAGGCGCGACGCCGTGGCCCGGCAGTGCCTCGTCGAGTACGACGACGCGGCAACGGCCCGGGAACAGCTGGGGGCGGTGCACACCGGACTGGAGGCGGACGGCCTGCGCCGCACACCGGGAAGCGCACCGGACGATGTGCGGGGCGACCGGGGTGCGACCGCCGCCTGGGCCGGGACCGTGCCGGGCGGCCATACGCTGCGGGTGTACACGCGGCGATGGGAGTCCTGGGTCTCGGTCGTCGAGATCCTGGACGGCACGGTCACGCCCTGAGCGGCGGGCCGGGGCAGCGCCCGAGGACCGGGCCCGCGTCCCCGGCACGCACTCCGGCCCGCGCTCCCGGCTGCATATGGACATGCAGACGCCTTGCTGGCTGAATGGATTTGTCGGCGCCGGATCGCGGTACGCCGGAATCTACCGAGGGGACAGCATGAGCGGGAGCAGCCCGGCCGCGCGGTTGCAGCAGCTCTTCGAGGGGCGCCGGCTCACACCCACCCAGCGCCGCATCGCGCACTCGATGGTGCGCAGGGCCGGGGACGTCCCGTTCCTGTCGAGCGTGGAGCTGGCCGAGCTGGCCGGAGTCAGCCAGCCGTCCGTCACCCGCTTCGCCGTGGCGCTCGGCTTCGACGGCTACCCGGCGCTCCGCAAGCACCTGCGGGAGGTCGCGCCCACCGAGCCCGTGGCCGGGGACGGGGACGGGGACGACGCGTACAACGAGTACCAGCAGGCGGTGCTCGGCGAGATCGAGAACCTGCGGCACCTGGCCGAGCTGCTCGCCGACCCGGGGCCCGTGGAGCGGGCGGGCAGGCTGCTGGCGGCCTCGCGGCCGCTGCCGGTGCTCGGGCTGCGGGCCGCCTCCTCGCAGGCGCGCGGCTTCGGGTACTTCGCGGCCAAGGTCCACTCCGATGTCCGGGTGCTGGACGAGGGCGGCAGCATGCTGCGCGACCGGATCGACGCCGCGCGCCGGGCGGGCGCCTCCGCGCTGATCTGCTTCGCGCTGCCCCGGCACCCGCGGGAGGTCGTGGACGCGCTCGCGTACGCGCAGGAGCAGGGGATGACCGTCGTATCGGTGGCGGACTCCGCGTTCGCGCCCGTCGCCAAGTACAGCGATCTGCTGATCCCGGCCGCCGTCGGCACCGGCCTCGCCTTCGACACGGCGTGCGCGCCGATGCTGCTGGGCCGGGTGCTGCTGGAGGCGATGTGCGACGACCTGCCCGACGCGCAGGCGAGGCTGGAGGAGTTCGACGCGGGGGCGGCGGTGCGTGGACTGTTCGTGGAGTGACCGCCTCCCGGGGGCGCGGGCTCCGGGCCGTGGGCGGTGTCGTCCGGACCGGCCGTGGACGATGGCGCGGTGCTGGAACCGCTGCCGGCAATCGGTGTGGCGCTGCCGGGGGCGCCGGGGTGCCGCGATTCGGGACGGGCGCCGATACGGCCATGACCTCCTGACCTCCTGACCGCGGCTGCGGACTCGGTCCACCTGGGGCTGCGCTTCTCAGGCGGCGCTCATCTACGGCCACTAATCTCCGGGCCGGAAAGGCTCACGAGGAGCTGCGGAGAGGGGTACGGACGTGGGGCGCGGAGCGCAGTCGTTGGCGAGGGTGGCCGTGATCGTACGGGCCGGAGCCGCACCGCTGTGGTGGCCGGGGCTGCTGGCCGCGGCGATCGGCGCGCTGGTGCCGGGGCTCACCGGGCGCCGGATCGGCCTGCTGTCCGGGGCCGCGCTGTTCCTGATCACCGCGGCGGTGGTGGCGCTCGCGCGCGGCCGCCGGTACGCGGAGCTGGCCGGGGGCGCCACGCGGGCCGGGCGGTCCGACTTCCTCCAGGACCGGGCCGTGACCGTACGCAACTGGCGGCGCGGGCGCCGGTGGTGGCTGCTCGGGGCGTTCCTGGCCGCCGTGGCGAGCGCGTTCGTGCTGCCCGGGGCCGGCGGGATGGTGCTCGCCGGGGCGGGCGCCGGGCTCTGGCTCAAGGCCGTCCGGATCGGGCGGCGCGAACAGCAGGACGACGCCCTGTACTGGGTGCGGACCGACTGGGTGGAGCGCGGCCGGCCCGCGGGCAAGCGGGTCAAGGGGTACCGGACCACCGGGCCGATGGCGGGGGACGCCGCGCCCGGCGGGGCGCGGCGCCGGCGCTGAATCCGCCCGCCTGACCTCGGCCGTCAGGGGCGGGGCGACAGCGGGTCGGGCCGTGGAGGCTGTGACCCGCGCTGCTGCTGGGACGGCTGCGGAGGCTGTGACCGGGGTTGCTGCTGGGACGGTTGCGGAGGCTGTGACCGGGTTGCTGCTGGGACGGTTGCGGAGGCTGTGACCGGGGTTGCTGCCCGGGAGAGAGGGCCGGGGGTGCCGGTCGGGCGGCGCGACGCCGTGCGGCGTCGATCAGCTCGCCGATACGGTCGCCCGCCCGGCGGCCTTCGAGGTGGAGGGCGGCGACATCGGCCCCGTCCTCGGCCAGCAGTGTGAGTACGGCCGAGGGCCCCGCGGCGTACGACGCGATGCAGCCGGACTCGCCCCGTACGAGAAGTTCGCCGAAGCCGCCCCGGCCGGTCGCCTCCGTCATCCGCGTCGCGACGCCGAGCGCGGCCGCGGTCAGCGCGGCGACGCGCTCCAGCGCCACGTCCGCGGTGTCGTGGGCCAGGACGAGCCCGTCGATGCCGGCGACCAGGGCGCCGGACAGGAACGGGACCCCGGCCCGTAATCGTCGGAGTTCGGCCAGGACGTCCTCCGCTTCCGCCTCGGGCGCCATCGGCCGCTTCGTACCTGCGCGCAGTCTGAGTGCTCGGATCACAGGGACCTCCCAGGTTTTTTCTGAGTGCGTCTTCGAGCCAGTGCGGCGGAGCGGCCGCGGGCATGAGGGCACCCCGCCCGGCTCGGTGTGCGAATGTGACCACGAGGCTACGCAACGTGCTTTAGCCGGACAGGGGTTCGGGCATTTTCCACCGGCACATGCCCCGGGCGTACGGAGGCGCGGGGAGGGCGCGCGTCGGGAGCACCGGGCGACCTGTGCGCGGGTCGTCCGTTCCCGTGCGACGGCGCGGAACTGTTGACTACGAGTATTCAGGCCCCCAGGATGTGAATAGAAGACTTACAGTCGCGAGGAGGCATTGCCATGTCAGGACCCCGCCCCGTACGGGCACCGCGCGGTACGGAACTGAGCGCCCTGGGATGGCAGCAGGAGGCCGCCCTGCGCATGCTCCAGAACAACCTCGACCCCGAGGTCGCCGAGCACCCCGACAAGCTCGTCGTCTACGGCGGCACCGGCAAGGCGGCCCGCGACTGGCGCTCCTTCGACGCGATGGTGCGCACCCTGCGGACGCTCAAGCAGGACGAGACGATGCTCGTCCAGTCCGGGCGCCCGGTCGGTGTCATGCAGACGCACGAATGGGCGCCGAGGGTCCTGATCGCCAACTCCAACCTGGTCGGCGACTGGGCGAACTGGGAGGAGTTCCGCCGCCTGGAGGCGCTAGGGCTCACCATGTACGGCCAGATGACTGCCGGATCGTGGATCTACATCGGCACGCAGGGCATCCTCCAGGGCACGTACGAGACCTTCGCGGCGGTGGCGGCCAAGAAGTTCGGCGGCACCCTCGCCGGGACGATCACCCTGACCGCCGGACTCGGCGGCATGGGCGGTGCCCAGCCGCTCGCCGTGACCATGAACGACGGCGTCGCGATCTGCATCGACTGCGACCCGCGCGCCATCGAGCGCCGGATCGAGCACCGCTACCTGGACGTGCGCGCCGACTCCCTGGAGCACGCGCTCCAGCTCGCCACCGAGGCGCGGGACGCCCGCCGGCCGCTCTCCATCGGCCTGCTCGGCAACGCGGCGGAGCTGCTGCCCCGGATGCTCGCCGAGGGCGCCCCGATCGACATCGTCACCGACCAGACCAGCGCGCACGACCCGCTGGCGTACCTCCCGCTCGGGGTCGACTTCGACGACATGGCCTCGTACGCCGCCGAGAAGCCCGCCGACTTCACGCAGCGCGCCCGGGAGTCGATGGCCAAGCACGTCGAGGCGATGGTCGGCTTCATGGACGCCGGGGCCGAGGTCTTCGACTACGGCAACTCCATCCGCGGCGAGGCACAACTCGCGGGCTACGAGCGGGCATTCGACTTCCCCGGCTTCGTGCCCGCGTACATCCGGCCGTTGTTCTGCGAGGGCAAGGGCCCGTTCCGCTGGGCGGCCCTGTCGGGCGAGGCCTCCGACATCCACAAGACCGACAAGGCGATGCTGGAGCTCTTCCCGGAGAACGAGTCGCTGCACCGCTGGATCAAGATGGCCGGCGAGCGCGTCCACTTCCAGGGGCTGCCCGCCCGCATCTGCTGGCTCGGCTACGGCGAGCGCGACCGGGCCGGCGAACGGTTCAACGACATGGTGGCGAGCGGCGAGCTGGCCGCCCCGCTGGCCATCGGGCGCGACCACCTGGACTGCGGCTCCGTCGCCTCCCCGTACCGGGAGACCGAGGCCATGCTCGACGGGTCCGACGCGATCGCCGACTGGCCGCTGCTGAACGCCATGGTCAACGTGGCGTCCGGCGCCTCCTGGGTCTCCATCCACCACGGCGGCGGCGTGGGCATGGGCCGGTCCATCCACGCCGGACAGGTGACCGTCGCCGACGGTACGAAGCTGGCGGGCGAGAAGATCCGCCGGGTGCTCACCAACGACCCGGGCATGGGCGTCATCCGGCACGTCGACGCCGGGTACGACATCGCGGAGTCCGTAGCCGAGGACAAGGGCGTACGCGTGCCGATGACCGAGGACACCCAGTGAGCCTTCCTGCCGGGGGCGTGGCGAACCCCGGGGGCGGCGCCGCCGCCCCCGGCGGCTCGTCCTCGTTCCTGTCCATGTGGCGCGAGCTCCTGCCCATCGGCCGGCACCGGGGCAGCGGGGGCTACCGGCGCTACGCCTGGACCGGGGCCGACGTCGACTGCCGTGCCTGGTTCCGGACGCAGGCCGAGGCGCGCGGGCTCGCCTACGAGGTCGACCGCAACGGCAACCAGTGGGCCTGGCTCGGCGATCCCCTGGCCGGGGACGCCGTCGTCACCGGATCGCATCTCGACTCCGTACCGGACGGCGGCGCCTTCGACGGGCCGCTCGGGGTGGTCTCCTCCTTCGCCGCGCTCGACGAACTCCGCCGCAGGGGAGTGGAGTTCACCCGGCCGCTGGCCATCGGCAACTTCGGCGACGAGGAGGGGGCCCGCTTCGGGCTCGCCTGCGTCGGCTCCCGGCTCGCCGCCGGACAGCTGACCGTCGAAGCGGCGCACCGGCTCCGCGACGGCGACGGCATCACGCTGCCGCAGGCCATGGAGGCGGCCGGGTACGACCCCGACACCATCGGCCCGGACCCCGAACGGCTCGCCCGCATCGGCGCGTTCGTCGAGCTCCACGTCGAGCAGGGGCGCGCCCTCGACCTCACCGGCGACCCGGTCGGCATCGCCTCGGCGATCTGGCCGCACGGACGCTGGCGGTTCGACTTCCGGGGCGAGGCCAACCACGCGGGCACCACCCGACTGGCCGACCGGCGCGACCCGATGCTCACGTACGCCGAGACCGTGCTCGCCGCCCGCCGCGAGGCGGAACTCGCCGGAGCCCTCGCCACCTTCGGCAAGATCGCCGTCGAGCCCAACGGGGTCAACGCCATCCCCTCCCTCGTACGGGGCTGGCTCGACTCCCGCGCCGCCGACCAGGACCGCCTGGACGCCGTGGTCACCGGCATCGAGCGGGCCGCCCGGGAACACGCCGAGCGGGCCGGGATCGACCTCGACGTCGTACGGGAGTCCTTCACCCCCGTCGTGGAGTTCGAGCACGCCCTGCGCGACGAGCTCGGCAAGATCCTCGCGGGCCGGGGCGACGCCGGCCGGACCGTGCCCGTCCTCGGGACCGGCGCCGGACACGACGCGGGTATTTTGTCCGCTTCGGTACCGACCGCCATGCTGTTCGTACGGAACCCCACCGGGGTCTCGCACTCGCCGGCCGAACACGCGGCCGAGGACGACTGCGTGGCCGGGGTGGTCGCACTCGCCGACGTACTGGAAGGTCTCGCGTGCAGCTGACAACGGAACCGGCGGGCAGGCCCGCCACCGTGACGTACTGGTTGTCCCACGCCTGGCTCGGCACCCATGTCGAGCCGGGCGTCGCCCTGGACGTCTCCGGCGGGCTGATCGCGGGCGTCCGCACCGGCGTCGCCACCCCGCCGCCGGGCGCCACCGTACTGCGCGGGCTCACCGTCCCCGGGCTCGCCAACACCCACTCGCACGCCTTCCACCGCGCCCTGCGCTCCACCGTCCAGGTGGGCTCCGGCACCTTCTGGACCTGGCGCGAGACCATGTACCAGGTCGCCGCCCGGCTCACCCCCGACTCGTACTACGAACTCGCCCGCGCCGTGTACGCCGAAATGGCGCTGGCCGGCATCACCGCGGTCGGCGAATTCCACTATCTGCACCACGCGCCGGGCGGCACCCCGTACGACAACCCGAACGCGATGGGCGAGGCCCTGATCGCGGCGGCGGGCGAGGCCGGGATCCGGATCACGCTGCTGGACACCGCCTACCTCTCCGCCGGATTCGGCAAGCGCCCCACCCAGTACCAGCAGCCCGACCGGCACCAGCTGCGCTTCTCCGACACCACCGCGGACGCCTGGGCCGAACGCGCGGCCCTCCTCAAGGGCTCCGACCACGCCCTGATCGGCGCGGCCGTCCACTCCGTGCGCGCCGTGCCCGCCGCGCAGCTCGCCACCGTGGCCGCCTGGGCCGAGGAGCGGCAGGCCCCGCTCCACGTCCACCTCTCCGAGCAGACCGCGGAGAACGACGCCTGCCTCGCCGCCCACGGCTGCACCCCCACCCGGCTCCTCGCCGACCACGGCGTCCTCGGCCCGCGCACCACCGGCATCCACAACACCCACCTCACCGGCGAGGACATCGCACTGCTCGGCTCCTCGGCGACCGGCACCTGCATGTGCCCCACCACCGAACGCGACCTCGCCGACGGGATCGGCCCCGCCGTCGCCCTCCAGCGGGCCGGCTCGCCGCTCTCCCTCGGCAGCGACAGCCACGCCGTGATCGACCTCTTCGAGGAGGCCCGCGCGATGGAGCTCGATGAGCGCCTGCGCACCCGGGCGCGCGGTCACTGGACGGCGGCCGCCCTGCTGCGCGCCGCCACCGTCGACGGACACGCGGCGCTCGGCCGGCCGGAGGCGGGTGTCATCGAACCCGGCGCCCCCGCGGACCTGGCGACCGTCGCCCTGGACTCCGTCAGAACAGCGGGGCCGGTACCCCGGCTGGCTGCCGAAGCAGTCGTATTCGCCGCCTCCGCGGCCGATGTGCGGCACACGGTCGTGGCAGGCCGGCACATCGTGCGCGACGGGCGGCACGCACTCGTCGAGGACGTACCCGCGGCACTCGCCTCGGCCATCGCCGCCCTGCACCGCTGACGCCGGACCCCCGCAAGGAGAGCAGCACCCCGATGACGACGACCGCCATCACCAACATCGCCAGTCTGGTCACCAACGACCCCTCCCTGCGCGCGGATTCCCCCCTGGGCGCGATCCGGGACGCGGCCGTCGTCATCGAGGGCGACCGGATCGTCTGGACCGGTGAATCCAGCAAAGCACCCGCCACTGACAACGCCGTCGACGCGGGCGGCCGGGCCATGGTCCCCGGCTTCGTCGACTCCCACTCCCACCTGGTGTTCGCGGGCGACCGCACCGAGGAGTTCAACGCCCGGATGTCCGGCCGTGCCTACAGCGCGGGCGGCATCCGGACCACGGTCGCCGCCACCCGCGCCGCCACCGACGAACAGCTCGCCGCCAACGTCGCCCGCTACCTGGCCGAGGCGCTGCGCCAGGGCACCACCACCTTCGAGACCAAGTCCGGCTACGGCCTCACCGTCGAGGACGAGGCCCGCGCCCTGCGCATCGCCGCCCGGCACACCGAGGAGGTCACCTACCTCGGCGCCCACATCGTCTCCCCGGACTACGCCGACGACCCGGCCGGCTACGTCGACCTGGTCACCGGCCCGATGCTCGACGCCTGTGCCCCGTACGCCCGTTGGATCGACGTCTTCTGCGAGAAGGGCGCCTTCGACGGCGACCAGGCCCGCGCGATCCTCACCGCGGGCATGGCGAAGGGCCTGCACCCCCGCGTCCACGCCAACCAGCTCGGCCACGGCCCCGGCGTCCAGCTGGCCGTCGAGCTCGACGCCGCCTCCGCCGACCACTGCACCCACCTCACCGACGCCGACGTCGACGCCCTGGCCCAGGGCGACACCGTCGCCACCCTGCTCCCCGGCGCCGAGTTCTCCACCCGTGCCACCTGGCCGGACGCCCGCCGCGTCCTCGACGCGGGCGCCACCGTCGCCCTCTCCACGGACTGCAACCCGGGCTCGTCGTTCACGTCGTCCATGCCCTTCTGCATCGCCCTCGCCGTACGCGACATGGGCATGACGCCGGACGAGGCCCTCTGGTCCGCCACCGCGGGCGGCGCCGCGGCCCTGCGCCGTACGGACATCGGCCGCGTCACCCCCGGCGCCCGCGCCGACCTGATCCTTCTCGACGCCCCCAGCCACGTGCACCTCGCCTACCGGCCGGGCGTCCCGCTGGTCCACGCGGTCTGGCAGCGGGGCGAACGCGTCGTCTGAGCCATCGGCCACCGGTCACCGGGTGGTGACGGAGCGCCGGGCACGCGGAAGGACCCGCCTCAAGTGTCGAGGCGGGTCCTTTCACGAGGTCCCTGCGGCGGGTCGTGCGGCGTGGCCGCTCACTCCTCCAGGGTCAGCCCCTTGCGCAGCTTGACCAGGGTGCGGGAGAGCAGCCTCGACACATGCATCTGCGAGATGCCCAGCTCCTCGCCGATCTCCGACTGCGTCATGTTGGCGACGAACCGGAGCGAGAGGATCGTGCGGTCGCGGCGTGGCAGCGAGGCGATCAGCGGCTTCAGGGACTCGACGTACTCGATGCCTTCGAGTCCGTGGTCCTCGTAGCCGATGCGGTCCGCCAGCGCGCCCTCGTGATCGTCCTCCTCGGGCTTGGCGTCCAGCGAGCTCGCGGTGTACGCGTTGCTCGCGGCCATACCCTCGACGACCTCCTCGCGGGTGATGCCGAGGCGGTCGGCGAGCTCGCCCACGGTGGGCGATCGGTCCAGTCGCTGGGCGAGCTCGTCGCCCGCCTTGGCCAGGTCGAGCCGGAGTTCCTGGAGTCGGCGCGGGACGCGCACGGACCAGCTGGTGTCGCGGAAGAAACGCTTTATCTCGCCGACGATGGTCGGCATCGCGAACGTCGGGAACTCCACGCCGCGGCTGAGCTCGAAGCGGTCGATCGCCTTGATCAGGCCGATGGTGCCGACCTGGACGATGTCCTCCATCGGCTCGCTGCGGGAGCGGAACCGGGAGGCGGCGAACCTGACCAGGGCCAGGTTCAGTTCGACGAGGGTATTGCGGACGTACGAGTACTCGTGGGTGCCCTCTTCGAGGGATTCGAGCCGCTCGAAGAGCGTCTTCGACAGTGCCCTGGCGTCCAGTGGCCCCACCTCGTCGAAGGGCGGGATCTCGGGAAGTCCTTCGAGACCGTCACTCACGCCGTGGTCGAAGCCGCCGGAGTGGTCGGTGTCACTGGTGGTGCTGATGGTGCTGGTGGTACCGGTACCGGTACCGGTACCGGTACCGGTGCTGCTGCGGGTGCCGTGCTCGGCGCTCGCGGCAGGGGAGTCTGAGTGGGTCAGTCCCTGAGGACATGCTGACGTCGCGTTGTGGGGACGCGGTCCGTCGAGCCGGGGTGACATGGTCTCCTCCATCGTTCTCGGCATATGGCTGCCGATGCCCATACGTGTTCCTGCGGTGAAGCGGCGCCTCCGAAGCCGGCCGTGTTTTGGGTGTCCTCCTACCCTTACCCGCTTCGGACGGACAGTTACAAGCGCCAATTGCCGCTATATGTCCGGTTTGTTGAGGTCTTCGGGTATCGCGTGGCGCACAGACCGCGTACTGTTTCAAGAACGTCAGAGGCAGCACATACGTATCTGCGCACACGAAGACGCGGACAGTGACGAACGGCGAAGAGGGACGGGCATGGACCGCGGGACGGTCGGCAGTGCGAACCGGGGTCGACTTCAGGTCGAGGTCCGGACCGAAGGGCGCAGCGAGGTCGTGACGCCGGTGGGTGAGCTGGATCACCACACGGCGGATCTGCTGCGGGAGCCCCTGGAGCACGCGGTCGAGCAGGGGCGGGTGCGCCTGGTGGTCGACTGCTCGGGACTCGAATTCTGTGATTCCACCGGGCTCAATGTGCTGCTCGGTGCCCGCCTGAAGGCGGAAGCGGCCGGGGGAGGGGTCCATTTGGCCGGGATGCTGCCGGTGGTGGCGAGGGTCTTCGAGATCACCGGGGCCGAGGCGGTCTTCACCGTCCACGACTCCCTCGAAGCGGCTCTGGACGTGTGACCGCGGCGCGTTTCGCGGCCCCGGGCGCCCCTCGTGTTGCCCGTGTCACGCGATCCGCGTAGACGAAGTGGGTGTTGTCACGATTCGGCCGGGCAGGAGTCATCCGGCGGAGCCGTGGGCGACCACCACACTCTGTATGTGTACCTGTAATTGTTCGATGGCGACATGGTGAATCGGTGAGGTGAAGCGCTGATGAGCACCACCCGGCAGCATCCGCCGGGCGACCTCGGCCGCGAGCCGGAGGACGTCGGCGTGGACCCGCACCCGGACGCGGGCGCCGGTGCGGCCTCCCGCGAACCGGCCGAGCGGCAGTGGCTCACCCTGTCGCTGCGCGGGGTCAGCGGCATCGTGCCGACCGCCCGCGACTTCGCCCGCCAGGCGCTGCACGAATGGGGCTGGCTCCCCGCTTCGAGCGCCGACGGCCGGGCCGCCGCCGAGGACGTCCTGCTGGTCGTCTCCGAGCTGGTCACCAACGCCTGCCTGCATGCCGACGGGCCCGAGGAGATGCGTATCGCCTGCACGGCGAAGGTGCTGCGGGTGGAGGTCGCCGACGCGGGTGCGGGACAGCCCGCGCCCCGCACCCCGCACCGGGCCGGGCGGCCCGGCGGGCACGGAATGTTCATCGTGCAGCGGCTCTGCCTGGACTGGGGCGTCCTGCGGGTGCCCGGCCGGTCCGGGAAAACAGTCTGGGCGGAGCTGGCCGCCCCCGCGTAGGACCTGTCCGGCGGACCGGGGCCGAAGAGGCCCTGGGGCCGGCCGGACCCCCGGGGGCATGCCGCCCCGTCGTTCGCAGCACCGAGGAGCGCGCCGGATCGGCGCGCTCTTTGTCTTCCCTCCACAAGGCGCCGGGCGTACCTTGAGCGCCCGATCTGATGTGTCGTCAGGAAATTGCGTCGGTGCGAACCGGCGTGCGGCGACTTCCGGCATGAGGGGAACTCAGGTGTCCTACCAGAAGCGAACAGCTCTCGCGCTGGCGTCCGCGCTGGCGGGCACGGTGGTGCTGATGGCCGCGCCCGCCGCCCACGCCACGGTCGTGGACGTCGACTACAAGTGCAAGACCCCGATCGGCGACAAGAGCGCCGTGTCGCCCATCGACATCAAGAGCGTCAAGAGCGGGGGTGGCTACCGGCTCACCATGTCCTTCCAGAAGGGCGTCTCCTCCAGTCCCGTCGAACTGGGCAAGGGTGCGATGAGCCCCAGCGCGGTCATCGAGGTGGGCGGCGCCGACTCCGGCCAGGTCCAGGTCTCCGGCGCGCCGAACTCCGCCGCCATACCCGCCAACACCCCCATCAAGATCAGTGACCTGTCGGGTACGTACACCCCGAAGAAGAGCGGCAAGGTCGACTTCACCGCCGGAGTGCTCACCATCAAGGCGCTCGGTACGACCACGACCTGCACCCCCGCCAACAAGCCGGGACCGTCGCTTCAGCTCGATGTGACGGCCGCGGGCAACGGGCAGGGCGCCCCGGACGACAACGACGGCGGCGGGCAGCTGCCGAAGACCGGTCCGCTCGACTCGGCCGTGGCGCTCGGCACGCTGGGCGGCACGGTGCTGCTGACCGGTGCGGCCGGGGTGCTCTGGCTGACCAGGCGCGGGCAGGGGGCCGCGGGCCGATAGGGGCCGTTCCTGCCGGACCGGGCCGGATCCGGAGCGACCCGGTCCCGCGATCCAGCCGCCGCCGTCACGCATCAGGGAGCCGCCCATGCCGTCGCCGACCGGTCACGCCGCCCGACTCGCCCTCGCCGTACTGCTGTGCGCCCTCGCCATGACACCGGCGGCCGCCGGTGCCGTGGAGCGGACGCCGCCGCACGCCGGCGCCGCTTCATGGACGGCGCAGCCCGCGGTGAGCGGTTCCGGTACGGGCGGCAGACCGTACATCTATCTGGAGGGCCCGCCCGGCACCGTTCTCCAGGACCGGATCTCCGTCACCAACCCGGGGCGGTCCCCGGTCACCGTGCGGCTGAGCGGCGCCGACGGGTACGACGCGAAGAGCGGCGGCTCCGGAGGCAGGGGCGCCACCGGGGCCGGGCGCTGGCTGCGGACCGTCGCCGCCGAGGTGACCGTCCCGGCCCGCACCCGGGCCGATGTGCCGTTCACCGTCACGGTGCCGGCCGGTGCGACGCCCGGTGACCGCCCCGCCGCGATCGTGGTGCGCGGCGGCGACCGCACGGTGGGCGTGCCGGTCCGGCTGCGGGTCGGCGGGCCGACGCTGGCCGCACTCACCGTCGAGGACGTCACCGTGTCCGGACGGGTCATCCACTACACGCTGGTCAACCGGGGCAACGCGGTCCTCGCCCCGCGGCTCGCGGTGCGGGCCGACGGGGTGTTCGGGACGCTGCTGCGGCGCGGGGCCCGCACCCTGCCGGTGGAGCTGCGGCCCGGACAGCGCCTCCGGCTCACCGAGCCGTGGCGGGACGTCCCCGCGCTCGACTCGGCGACCGTACGGCTGCGCGTCACGGCGGAGGGCGGAGCGCACGGCGAGGCGACGGCCCGCGCCGTCTTCGTCCCGTGGGCGCCGCTGACCGCCGGCGCACTGCTGTTCCTGGCCGGTGCGGGCGCGGGCACGTACGCGTACCGGCGCAGGCGAGCGCGCCGGCAGGAGCAACGCGACGCCGACGCCGACGCGGGTGGCGGCAGCGATGACGGCGGCGGCGATGGCGACGGCAGCAATGGCGACGGCGACGGCGACGGCGGCGATGGCGACGGCGGCGGCGATGGCGGAGAGCGGCCCGTACGGCCGCCGGGCGGTCGGCAGCACTCAGGGAGCAGGCACTTGGCGAAGGCGGGAGCGGAATCGTGACTGGACAGGCCGGACCGGCAGCACCCCGCAGCGGCGTTCACCGGGGGGCCACGAGGCGATTCGCCGCGCCGTTCGCGGCGCTGCTCGTGGCCCTGCTGCCCGCTCTGCTGATGCTCTCCGCGCCCGGGGCCGGCGCGGCGGACACCCGGGCGGCGGACGCGAAGCCCGTGGTCACCCTCTCCAAGCAGCAGGCGGGCAAGGGCGGCGAGATCACCGTGAAGGGCGGCGGGTGGCGGCCGAACGCGCTGCTGATGATGCTGATCTGCGGCCGGTCCACGCCGGACCGGGGCGTGATCGGCGGCACCAACTCCTGCGCCAACGCCGAGGGCCGGGCCGTCACCACCGACGGCAAGGGCGCCTTCCGCAAGAAGATGCCGGTCGCCGAACCGCCAGTGCCCTGCCCCTGCGTGGTGCACGTCGCCACCGTCACCGGGGAACAGGCCGCGGCCGACGCCGTGTTCGTCGTCGCGGGCCACCCGCTCGCCGCGCTGCCGAAGGAGACCGGGGACGGCCGGCTCGCGGTGCTCGCCACCACCCGGCTGGAGGGCGAGAGCGGGATCCTCACCTGGTTCGGCGCCCCGCCCGCCCGGCAACTGGTCCTCACCGTGGGCAACCTCGGCTCAACCCCCGTCAAGGACCCGGTCTTCGAGGTCGGCACCGCGCACGGCGTCTTCGCCCCGCAGTGGGAGGAGCAGCAGTGGCGCGGCACCATCGCCTCCGGCCGCAAGGCGCAGATCAAGCTCCCGGTCGAACTGACGGCGGGCGCCCACGGCGACTACCAGATCTCGCTCAGGTACGGCGGCAAGGTGCTGGCCGAACAGCCCTGGGGGGTCGGCCGTCCCTGGGGGGTCACGCTCTTCTGGATCCTGCTGTGCCTCGTCGTACCGGCCGCCGTGTTCCGGATCGGCATGGCGGTCGTCGACAAGGTACGTCCCCGCTCCTCGCACGCCCCGGGCCGCGCCCGGCGCCGCCGCTCGCCGCGACGGGCCGGTACGACCGCGAAGGCCCCGAAGACCCCGAAGCCGCGCCGTACACGGGGGCCCGCCCAGGGCTCCACGGCCGCGCCCACCGACGGCCCGGCCTCCACCACGGCCGCGCTGCCGTGGTTCACACCCGATTCCGCACCGTCAGAGAACAGACCGACGACGAAGGGACATTCGTGAGTACGCATCGCAGGACGGTCGCGGCGGGAGTCGCGATGATGCTCGGCGGCGCGGGCATGCTGCTGGCCGCGAGTCCGGCACAGGCCGCCGACGTCTCGTACGCGACGGAGTGCATTCCGCCGCCCATCTCGGGGCTGCCGGCCGTGCAGGGCACGACCAAGGTGCAGTTGACCGCGCCCGCCGAGGCCAAGGTCGGGGACACCGTCGAGGTGGTGTGGAAGACGGTCGAGGCCGCCTCCAAGAACCCCGACATCCTCGACCTGGACAAGGACACCGTCAAGCCGACCGGCACGCTCAAACTGGGCGGCGCCGCCACCGGCACCGTGCAGATGGAAGGGCCGCGGCAGAACCCGCCGATCCCCAAGAACAGCGCCATGGTGCTGCCCGACATGAAGGGCACGCTGAAGCTGGAGAAGGCCGGTGAGATCACGCTGACGCCGGACGCGTACAAGATCAACGTCTCCAAGCCGATCTCCACGGACACCAAGTGCACCCCGAAGGAGACCGTGCAGCCGGGCGCGACCATCAAGGTCACGGACGGCGGCGGATCCACCACCGCGGGCGGTACGACGAGCGGCACCACCACCGCGGGCGGCACCACCTCCGGTACGTCCGCGGGCGGCACGACATCGGGCACGACCGCGGGCGGCACGACGTCCGGCGGCGGTGACTCCGGCGGCTCCACCTCGGGCTCCGGCGGCAGCGGCGGACAGACCGACTTCCCCGGCAAGGAGGTCTCGGTCAACTTCACCTGTACGTCCCCGGGACCGCCCGACATCGCCTCCAAGGTGACGATCAACGCCAAGAAGAGCGGCGGGAGCTACGCCCTCACGGTCAAGACGGCCAAGGGCGTGATGGACAGCCCGGCCGCGCTGCCGGCCGGTGCGCTCAAGCCGTCCATGGACGTCACCATCGGCGGCGCGGACAAGGGCTCGGTGAAGGTCACAGGACCGGCCAACGCCGAACCGCTGGAGCAGGGCAAGCCGGTCGACCTGGCCGACATGACCGGCACGTACAAGCCCGGCGCGTCCGGCAAGTCCACGCTCAGCCCCGGCACCCTGACGATCGATGTCACGCTGGGCGCCTCGAAGATCAACATCCCGTGCAAGGTCAAGGGCTCGGCGACCCCGTCGCTGGAGCTCGACACCACCGCCCAGCAGGGCGGCGCCTCCGGCTCCGCCACCTCGGGCTCCACGGGCGCCGGCGGCGCCGCTGCGGCCGGTGGTACCGCCTCGGGCGGGCTGGCCGCCACCGGGGCCGAGGACAACGGCACCCTGCGTGCCCTCGGCCTGGTCGCGGGCACGGCGATCCTGCTGGGCGGCGCCGTGTTCACCTTCACCCCGTGGCGCAGGCTGCGCGGCACCAGGTGAGCCGGCTCCCGTAGCGGCGGAAGGCCGTCGCGACAGCGGAAGGGCCGCCGCACCGATCGACGGTGCGGCGGCCCTTTCAGGTACGACGTGCCCTTTCGGGTACGACGTGCGATCAGCGCATCAGCGCATCAGCGCACGTCACCCATGAGCTGGGAGACCTTCTTGCGGTACATCCAGATCGCGAACGCCGCCACGATCGCGAGCGCCGCCTCCAGACCCACCATGCCGGTCTTGTTCAGGTCGACACCGGCCAGCGACAGCAGGCTGGTGGTGCAGTCGCCCGCGGTGACCGCGAGGAACCAGACACCCATCATCTGGCTGCCGTACTTCGCGGGCGCCATCTTCGTGGTGACGGACAGGCCGACCGGGGAGAGGCAGAGCTCACCGACGGTCTGCAGGAAGTAGATCGACACCAGCCACATCGGGCTGACCTTGTCGCCGTCCGTCGTCATGGTCAGCGGCAGCATGAAGACGAGGAAGGAGACACCGACCAGGAAGAGACCCGAGCCGAACTTGACGACCGTGCTCGGCTCCTTTCCGCGCCGGTTCAGCGCCAGCCATATCCAGGCGACGACCGGGGCCAGCGCCATGATGATGACCGGGTTGACCGACTGGTACCAGGAGGTCGGGAAGTCCACACCGAACAGGCTGTTGGTGGTGGAGGACTCACCGAAGAGCGACAGCGTGGAGCCGCCCTGGTCGTAGATCATCCAGAACACGGCCGCGGCGACGAAGAACCAGATGTAGCCGGACATCTTCGACTGCTCGGTCTTCGAGAGGTCCCGGTCGCGCTTGATCCGCACCAGCACCGCGACCGGGATGAGCAGACCGGCGACGGTGATCGGGACGAGCGCCCAGTTCAGCGTGTAGACGTCGGTGGCGACGAGGACGCCGTAGAAGACGACGGCCGCTATCAGCCACAGCAGACCCTTGCGCAGGGTCGTGCGGCGCTCCTCGGCCGACAGCGGCTTCGGGACGATGCTGCTGCGCGCGTTGAGGTGGCGCGTACCGATCAGGAACTGGGCCAGACCCAGCGCCATGCCGGCCGCGGCGATGGCGAAACCGAGGTGCCAGTTCACCTTCTCGCCGATGGTGCCGATGATCAGCGGCGCGGCGAAGGCACCGAGGTTGATGCCCATGTAGAAGACGGTGAAGCCACCGTCGCGGCGGGCGTCCTCCGGACCGTTGTAGAGGTGGCCGACCATCGTCGAGATGTTGGCCTTCAGCAGCCCGGATCCGAGCGCGACCAGCGCCAGACCGGCGAAGAAGGTGCCCGAGCCCGGCAGCGCCAGCGTCAGGTGGCCCAGCATGATGATCGCGGCCGAGATGGTGACCGTCTTGCGCGGCCCCCAGACCCGGTCGCCGAACCAGCCACCGGGCATGGCCAGCAGGTACACCATCGCCATGTAGATGGAGTAGATCGCGGTGGCCGTGGCCGCGTTCATGTGCAGGCCGGAACTGGAGACCAGGTAGAGCGGAAGCAGGGCCCGCATGCCGTAGAAGCTGAAGCGCTCCCACATCTCCGTCATGAAGAGAGTGGCCAGGCCGCGGGGGTGGCCGAAGAAGGTCTTCGCGGATCCAGAAGTACTGGCCGGGTCCTTCGTCAGGCTGGACGCCATGGTCGATCCTTGTGTGCTCGGGACGCGACGCCTTGTGAGCGTGGTGCGCCCGGTGGGGGGAGGCCGGCACCGGCACGGGCACGTCCCACCCCTCACGCCCGAGAGGGATTCGCCCCGACCGCCGGCTCACGAAGGAGCCGGCTGGAGGAGACGGGGACCGACCGTGTCGGGATCCACGCCCGGTGCGCATCCTCGCGTTCCGGGCCCGGCCACAGGTCATTCACTGAATTCGCGACTGGCGGGTACCAGTCGGCCCACAAAAGAGACCCTCGGCGCTAAAAGCTGCCCAAGGGTCCTTGAGTAGTGCAACAGGCGTCGAGCAACCATACGCCACGACAGAACCGGATATGAAAGGACTTGAGAGATGGATCACAGGTTTCGATGGAACCACGCCCATACATTCAAAGGCGAAGATCCGCTTATTTCGCAGACCCGCAGGGCGTGCGGATCACCTCCCGACAGCCGCCCCGCGCGGACTACCATCACTCCATGACCCGTGTACTGCTCGCCGAGGACGATGCATCCATCTCGGAGCCGCTGGCCCGCGCCCTGCGTCGGGAGGGTTACGAGGTCGAGGTCCGCGAAGACGGTCCGACCGCACTCGACGCCGGCCTCCAGGGCGGGATCGACCTGGTCGTGCTCGACCTGGGGCTGCCCGGGATGGACGGCCTCGAAGTGGCCCGCAGGCTCCGTGCCGAGGGTCACACCGTGCCGATCCTGGTGCTGACCGCCCGCGCCGACGAGGTGGACACCGTCGTCGGCCTCGACGCCGGTGCCGACGACTACGTCACCAAGCCCTTCCGCCTCGCCGAACTCCTCGCCCGGGTCCGGGCCCTGCTGCGCCGCGGCGCCACGGAGCCCGCGCCGCAGCCCGCGACGCACGGCGTCCGGATCGACGTCGAGTCGCACCGCGCCTGGATGGGTGAGGAGGAACTCCAGCTCACCGCCAAGGAGTTCGACCTGCTGCGGGTCCTGGTCCGGGACGCCGGCCGGGTCGTCACCCGGGACCAGCTGATGCGCGAGGTCTGGGACACCACCTGGTGGTCGTCGACGAAGACCCTCGACATGCACATCTCCTGGCTCCGCAAGAAGCTCGGCGACGACGCCGCCAACCCCCGCTACATCGCGACCGTACGGGGCGTCGGCTTCCGCTTCGAGAAGAGCTGACGTTCCGAGGGGGGCCACCGTTCCGGGAAGAGCCGACGAGCAGAAATACTCATGCGCCGCAGACTGATCAACTCCACGCTCGCCGTGGTGCTCGTGGTGATCGCCGTCTTCGGCGTCTCCCTCGTCATCGTCGAGACCCGCACCATCAGCAACAGCGCCCAGGAGAGCGTCGACTCCGAGGCGCTGCGGCTGATCAGCGTCGTCGAGAGCCGGCTGCTGGAGGACGAGCGGATCACCCCCGTACTGCTGTCCCAGCAGATCGCCAGCAAGCGCTACGCACTGATCAAGATCCCCGGCCGGGCGCCGCTCGAACTGGGCAAGCGCCCCACCGGCAGTGTGATCAGCAGCACGGCCGAGGGGGAGCGCGGCGAGAAGGTCACCGTCGAGGAGTCCAGCTCGGCGGTCACCCGGGAGGTCGGCCGCACCCTGATGATCATCGGCGCGGTGGCGCTGCTGGCCATCGTCTCCGCCGTGCTCCTGGCCGTACGCCAGGCCAACAAGCTGACCTCACCGCTGACCGACCTGGCCGAGACCGCCGAACGCCTGGGCTCCGGCGACCCGAGGCCGCGCCACAAGCGGTACGGGGTGCCGGAGCTGGACCGGGTCGCCGATGTCCTGGACGCCTCCGCCGAACGGATCGCCCGGATGCTGACCGCGGAACGCCGGCTGGCCGCCGACGCCTCGCACCAGCTCCGTACGCCGCTCACCGCGCTCTCCATGCGGATCGAGGAGATCTCGGTCACCGACGACCCGGACACGGTGAAGGAGGAGGCGAACATCGCCCTCACCCAGGTCGAGCGGCTCACCGACGTGGTGGAGCGGCTGCTGACCAACGCCCGCGATCCGCGTACCGGCTCCGCCGTCGTCTTCGACCTCGACGAGGTCGTCAAGCAGCAGATCGAGGAGTGGCGTCCCGCCTACCGGAGCGCGGGCCGGGCCATCGTCCGCTCCGGCAAGCAGGGGCTGCGGGCCGTCGGCACACCCGGCGCCGTCGCCCAGGTGCTGGCCGCGCTGATCGAGAACTCGCTGATGCACGGCGGCGGCACGGTCGCGCTGCGCACCCGGGTCACCGGCAACCAGGCGGTGATCGAGGTCACGGACGAGGGCCCGGGGGTTCCCCCCGACCTCGGCGCCCGGATCTTCGAGCGGACGATCAGCGGACGCAATTCCACGGGCATCGGCCTCGCGGTGGCCAGGGACCTCGCGGAGGCGGACGGCGGCCGCCTGGAGCTGCTCCAGCAGCAGCCCGCGGTCTTCGCCCTGTTCCTCAGCCGGGTGGCCCTGAAGCGGCAGGAGCCGGAACGCCCGGTGAGGTGAGCGGTGGGCGGTCGCGATTCGCCGTGGGACCGCCCCTCAGCGACGCGCCGCCGAATCCGCCTCGACCCGCGGCGCCTGCTCCGTCCGCCCCTGCTTCACGAACCCCTCGGCGCCCGGCGCGGCCTTCGCCGCCTCGACGGGCAGCGCCTTGAACACCCACGTCCGGTAGGACCAGAAGCGGAACAGCGTCGCGATGCCGATCCCGAGGATCTTGAAGACATTGCTCTGGACCGGGGTGTCCCACCCGAAGCCGTACGTCGCGGTGTACAGCACACCCGTCTCGATGACCGCGCCCACCGCGCTGAACAGCAGGAACAGCGTCAGCTCGCGGGTCCGTCCGCTCTTGTCGCGGTCCCGGTAGGTCCAGTACCGGAAGCCGATGTAGTTGCCCAGGATGGCGACGAAGGTGGCCAGCAGACCGGCCCGAACCGTCGGGATGGGGGTGTAGCGCCAGAGCAGGTTGGACACCACGATGTTGACCACCAGGCCGACCCCGCCGACCACGCCGAACTTGGCGACTTCCCGGGCCAACAGCTCCAGCCGGGTCCGCAGGGAGCCCCGTTCGCTCATGGTGATCGCTCAGCCCGTCTGTCGCTCGTGTGGATGCCGGTCGTGCGGATGGCGCGGCGTCGATGCCGGTCGTGCGGATGGCGGTCACGTGTACGCCGGTTGTATGGATCCAGTCATGCTAACCAGCCCGTCCGCGGGCCGCCCGTGGATGCCGTGAGTGATGTGGCGATGCTGTGACACGACGGCCCGGCCCGGGGGCGGCCGGGAGGGCGTCGTCGGAAGCTTCCCGGGGCGGCGGATACCCTGGAGGAGTGACGTTCCCGGTAGTCGGCATGGTCGGTGGCGGTCAGCTCGCCCGTATGACCCACGAGGCGGGCATCCCCCTCGGCATCAAGTTCAAGCTCCTCAGTGACACCCCCCAGGACTCGGCGGCCCAGGTGGTGAGCGAAGTCGTCGTGGGCGACTATCGCGACCTGGACACGCTGCGCGCCTTCGCGCGCGGCTGTGACGTGATCACCTTCGATCACGAGCACGTGCCCACCGAGCACCTGCGGGCCCTGGAGGCGGACGGCATCCCCGTGCGCCCAGGCCCGGACGCGCTGGTGCACGCCCAGGACAAGGGGGTGATGCGCGCGAAGCTCACCGAGATCGGCGCGCCCTGCCCCCGGCACCGCATCGTGTCGGACCCGGCCGACGCCGCGGCCTTCGCGGACGAGGTCGGGGGCTTCCCCGTGATCCTCAAGACGGTCCGCGGCGGCTACGACGGCAAGGGCGTCTGGGTGGTCCGCTCCGAGGCGGACGCGGCCGACCCGTTCCGGGCCGGTGTGGCGGTCCTCGCCGAGGAGAAGGTCGACTTCGTACGGGAGCTGGCGGCCAACATCGTCCGCTCGCCGCACGGCCAGGCCGTCGCCTACCCGGTCGTCGAGTCGATCCAGGTCGACGGGGTCTGCGACACGGTGATCGCCCCGGCGCCGGAGCTGGACGAGGGACTGGCCGGCGAGGCCCAGCAGCTCGCGCTGCGGATCGCCGCCGAGCTGGGCGTCGTGGGCCACCTCGCCGTCGAGCTCTTCGAGACGCGCGGACCCGACGGGAAGCCCGGCATCCTGGTCAACGAGCTGGCGATGCGCCCGCACAACTCCGGCCACTGGACCCAGGACGGCGCGATCACCTCCCAGTTCGCCAACCACGTCCGGGCCGTGCTCGACCTGCCGCTCGGCGACCCGCGCCCGCGCGCCACCTGGACGGTCATGTCCAACGTCCTCGGCGGCGACTTCCCGGACATGTACCAGGCGTACCTGCACTGCATGGCCCGCGACCCGCAGCTCAAGATCCACATGTACGGCAAGGACGTGAAGCCCGGCCGCAAGGTCGGACACGTCAACACCTACGGCGACGATCTGGCGGACGTGCGGGAGCGCGCCCGGCACGCGGCCGACTACCTGCGAGGAACGATCACCGAATGACCTCCCCCGCCACCGCCGCGCCCGTCGTCGGCATCGTCATGGGCTCGGACTCCGACTGGCCCGTCATGGAAGCAGCGGCCAAGGCCCTCGACGAGTTCGAGATCCCCTACGAGGTCGACGTCGTCTCCGCCCACCGCATGCCGCACGAGATGATCGCGTACGGCGAGCAGGCGGCGGGCCGCGGTCTGAAGGCGATCATCGCCGGCGCGGGCGGTGCCGCCCACCTCCCCGGCATGCTCGCCTCGGTGACCCCGCTGCCGGTCATCGGCGTACCGGTCCCGCTGAAGTACCTGGACGGCATGGACAGCCTGCTCTCCATCGTGCAGATGCCCGCCGGTGTGCCGGTCGCGACCGTGTCGGTCGGCGGCGCGCGCAACGCCGGTCTGCTCGCCGCCCGGATCCTCGCCGCGCACGACGGCGAGCTGCTGGCCCGGATGCGGGAGTTCCAGCAGGAGCTGAACGACCAGGCGACGGAGAAGGGCAAGCGGCTCCGCAGCAAGGTCCAGGGCGCCGACTCCTTCGGCTTCGGAAAGTAGGCGGCCGTGGAGCAGGCACAGCAGGCGGTCCGGCTGGAGCGGGCGCGGCGGCTCCTCGCCGAGTACCCCGTCGTCGACGGGCACAACGACCTGCCGTGGGCGCTGCGCGAGCAGGTCGGCTACGACCTCGACGCCCGCGACATCGCCAAGGACCAGTCCGCCCATCTGCACACCGACATCCCGCGGCTGCGCGCGGGCGGCGTCGGCGCCCAGTTCTGGTCCGTCTACGTACGGACCGACATGGCGGGCGACGAGGCCGTCAGCGCCACGCTGGAACAGATCGACGCGGTCGACGAGCTGATCGTCCGCCACCCCGCCGACCTGCGGCGCGCGTTCACCGCCGACGACATGGAGGCGGCCCGCGCCGAGGGCCGGATCGCCTCCCTGATGGGCGCCGAGGGCGGCCACTCCATCAACAACTCGCTGGGCACCCTGCGCGCCCTGCACACCCTGGGCGTCCGCTACATGACGCTCACCCACAACGACAACATCGCGTGGGCGGACTCGGCGACCGACGCTCCCCGCATCGGCGGCCTCTCGCCGTTCGGCCACGAGGTCGTACGGGAGATGAACCGCACCGGCATGCTGGTCGACCTCTCCCACGTGGCGGCCGGCACGATGCGCGACGCGCTCGACACCTCCACGGCGCCGGTGATCTTCTCGCACTCCTCGGCGCGGGCGATCTGCGACCACCCGCGCAACATCCCCGACGACGTCCTCGGCAGGCTCCGGGTCAACGGCGGCATCGCCATGGCCACCTTCGTGCCGAAGTTCGTCCTGCCGGAGGCCGTCGCGTGGACGCTGGCCGCGGACCGGAACATGCGCGAGCACGGGCTGCACCACCTCGACACCACCCCGCAGGCCATGCGGATCCACGCCGACTTCGAGGCGGCCAACCCGCGCCCGATGGCCACCGTGGCGACCATCGCCGACCACCTCGACCACATGCGCGAGGTCGCCGGCATCGACCACATCGGCATCGGCGGCGACTACGACGGAACGGCCTTCCTCCCCGACGGCCTCCAGGACGTCGCCGGCTACCCGAACCTGATCGCGGAGCTGCTCGGCCGCGGCTGGTCCGACGCCGACCTCGCCAAGCTCACCTGGCGCAACGCCGTACGGGTGCTGCGCGACGCCGAGGACGTGGCACGCGAGCTGCGCACCCGACGCGCCCCGTCGCACGCCACGATCGAGCAGCTGGACGGCGTGGCGGTCTGAGCCGTCGACGTGTGGGGGGCGCGACCCGCGGGGTCGCGCCCCCCACACACGTCTGCGCCCGCTACCCGGCGCAGAGACAGAACGGGTGCCCCGCCGGGTCCGCGTACACCCGGAAGCTCCGCTCCCGGTCCTCCGCCTCCAGCACGGTGGCGCCCAGCGCGAGCACTTCCTTCTCCGCCGCGTCCAGGTCCGGCACGGTCAGATCCAGATGGATCTGCTGCGAGGCGTCCGCGTTCGGCCACCGCGGCGGTACGAAACCGGGCGCGGCCTGGAACGCGAGCAGCGTGCCCCCGGTCCCGGTCAGCTCCAGCCAGCCGTCCTCCTCACCGGGAGTGATCTCACCGCCGAGCAGCCCGGCGTAGAAGTTTGCGAGCGCGGCGGTGTCTGGGCAGTCCAGGACGACGGCACCGAGTGTGGCGACAGCCATGACAATTCCTCCTCCGGACGAATGGGTGCAGCCGGTTACCCGTAGACGTCCTCAACAGGTAACCGTTACTGCATGCTGCCGCAAAGGAGGTAACGTCGCAACCATGAGGTCGCACCATGAGTGAGAAGGATTCCGCGCCCGGGGAACTCGTACTGATCGAGGCCCTGGTCAACACCCTGGACATCGAGACGGGTGCGGACACTCTCGACACGGCGGACGGACGCGCCGCCTTCGGCCTCACCGAGCGGGACGTCCCCGAAGCCCGGGAGCTGCGCGAGGCGCTCCGTACCGCCTGCCTCGCCCACGCCGGCCACCGCCCGCCGGGCGACGCCGCACCCCTGCTCGACCGGCTGCTCGCCGGGGCGCCGTTGCGCGTCACCGTGGACGCGGCGGGCGCCGCCGCACTGCGCCCCGCCACCGAACCGGCCGGGCTGACCGCCCGGGTCGCCGCGGCCATCGCCGGCGCGGCGGCCGACGGCACCTGGGCCCGGCTCAAGGCGTGCGAGGCGGAGGACTGCCGCTGGGCGTACTACGACCGCAGCCCGGCGGGGCGGCGGCGCTGGTGCTCCATGTCGGTGTGCGGCGCCCGAGCCAAGATGCGCACCTACCGCGCGAAGCGCGCGTGACGCACGGGATCAGGCGGTCGGGCGTCCCATCGCCCGGTACGTCCAGCCGGCCTCGCGCCACAGCTCGCTGTCCAGCGCGTTGCGGCCGTCCAGGATGATCTGGCGGGACGCGACCTCGCCGAGCGCCGCCGGGTCCAGCTCGCGGAACTCCCGCCACTCCGTCAGGTGCAGCACCACATCGGCGCCGCGCACCGCGTCCAGCGCCGTGTCCGCGTAGCCGAGGGTCGGGAAGAGCCGCCGGGCGTTGTCCATGCCCTTCGGGTCGAAGACCGTGACCTGGCCGCCCTGGAGGTGGATCTGCCCGGCCACGTTCAGCGCCGGGGAGTCCCGTACGTCGTCCGAGTCCGGCTTGAACGTCGCACCCAGCACCGCCACCCGCTTGCCGAGGAACGAGTCGCCGCCCACGGCCTCCCGGGCCAGCTCCACCATGTGGCCCCGGCGCCGCATGTTGATCGAGTCGACCTCGCGCAGGAAGGTCAGCGCCTGGTCCGCGCCCAGCTCACCGGCGCGCGCCATGAAGGCCCGGATGTCCTTCGGCAGACAGCCGCCGCCGAAGCCGATCCCGGCCCGCAGGTACTTCGAGCCGATCCGCTCGTCGTGCCCGATCGCCTCGGCCAGCTTCTTCACATCGCCGTCGGCGGCCTCGCAGACCTCCGCCATCGCGTTGATGAACGAGATCTTCGTGGCCAGGAACGAATTGGCCGCGGTCTTCACCAGCTCGGCGGTCGGGAAGTCCGTCACCACGAACGGCGACCCCTCGGCGACCGGCACCGCGTACACCTCGCGCAGCAGCTTCTCGGCCCGCTCGCTCGTCACGCCGACGACGATCCGGTCCGGGCGCAGGGTGTCGTTCACGGCGAAGCCCTCGCGCAGGAACTCCGGGTTCCAGGCCAGCTCCGCGTCGGCGCCCACCGGCGCCAGCTCCGCCAGCCGTGCCGCGAGCCGGGCCGCCGAGCCCACCGGGACGGTCGACTTCCCGACGACCAGGGTGGGCCGGGTCAGATGCGGGGCCAGCGACTCGAACGCGGTGTCCACGTAGCTCATGTCGCAGGCGTACTCGCCGTGCTTCTGCGGAGTGTTCACACAGACGAAGTGCACATCGCCGAAGGCCGCCACCTCCTCGGGGGAGGTGGTGAACCGCAGCCGTCCGGTGGACCCCGCGATGCCCTCGACGTGCTTGCTCAGCAGCTCCTCCAGCCCCGGTTCGTACATCGGGACCTTGCCGGTGCTGAGCATCTCGATCTTCTCGGGCACGACATCGAGGCCGAGCACTTCGAAGCCCAGTTCCGCCATGGCCGCGGCGTGGGTGGCGCCGAGGTAGCCGGTGCCGATCACAGTGATCCTGAGGGCCATGGAACGCTCCTGGGAGATGCGGACAGACGTGCGGTGAACGAGCATAGCCGTGCTCCCGAAGGCCCGGATTCCAGCCGTCCGCACAGCTTTGCCCACCCCTGTCGTGAAGCTCACGCGGGCTTTGCATAGGCCATCGTGGGAGCCGCGCTCTAAAATTGGGTTACTTAACGGTAGTTAGCGTCTTGGGGAGTGAGCGTCTTGGCGGGTTCGACCGATTTCGACCTGTACCGTCCGGCCGAGGAGCACGAGATGCTCCGGGAGACGGTGCGTGCGCTCGCCGAGGCGAAGATCGCCCCGCACGCGGCGGCGGTCGACGAGGAGGCGCGCTTCCCGCAGGAGGCGCTGGACGCCCTGACCGCGGCGGACCTGCACGCGGTGCACGTACCCGAGGAGTACGGCGGCGCGGGCGCCGACGCGCTGGCCACGGTCATCGTGATCGAGGAGGTGGCCCGGGTCTGCGCCTCGTCCTCCCTCATCCCGGCCGTGAACAAGCTGGGCTCCCTCCCGGTGATCCTCTCCGGCTCCGAGGACCTGAAGAAGAAGTACCTGGGCCCGCTGGCCAAGGGCGACGGCATGTTCTCGTACTGCCTCTCCGAGCCCGACGCGGGTTCCGACGCGGCCGGCATGAAGACCAAGGCCGTCCGCGACGGCGACTTCTGGGTGCTCAACGGCGTGAAGCGCTGGATCACCAACGCGGGCGTCTCCGAGTACTACACGGTCATGGCCGTCACCGACCCGACCAAGCGCTCCAAGGGCATCTCGGCTTTCGTCGTCGAGAAGTCGGACGAGGGCGTCTCCTTCGGTGCCCCGGAGAAGAAGCTCGGCATCAAGGGCTCGCCGACCCGCGAGGTCTACTTCGACAACGTCCGCATCCCCGCCGACCGCATGATCGGCGAGGAGGGCACCGGCTTCGCCACCGCGATGAAGACCCTGGACCACACCCGCATCACCATCGCGGCCCAGGCCCTCGGCATCGCGCAGGGCGCACTCGACTACGCCAAGGGCTACGTCCAGGAGCGCAAGCAGTTCGGCAAGCCGATCGCCGACTTCCAGGGCATCCAGTTCATGCTCGCCGACATGGCCATGAAGCTGGAGGCGGCCCGCCAGCTCACCTACTCCGCCGCCGCCAAGTCCGAACGCCTCGACGGCGACCTCACCTTCTTCGGCGCCGCGGCCAAGTGCTTCGCCTCCGACGTGGCGATGGAGATCACCACGGACGCGGTCCAGCTGCTCGGCGGCTACGGCTACACGCGGGACTACCCGGTGGAGCGGATGATGCGCGACGCGAAGATCACGCAGATCTATGAGGGCACGAACCAGGTCCAGCGCATCGTGATGGCGCGGAACCTGCCGTAGCGGTTGCTGCTCCGGCGTCCAGCCCCCGATGTACGCGTCGGGGGCCGGACGTGTGTCTGCGGCCGGGAGGCCAGGGTTGGATCACTCCCCGGCGAAGATTTCCTCGGCGGAGGCGGCGGTGACGGCTCGCATGAGCCACTGGCGCAGAGTCTCGGGGTCGCCGCAATCGGTGATCCGCTCGCGAACCCTGTCGGGAACGGCGATGCCGCGCTGCTCCAGCACGAGCAGGATGTCCTCGGCCCGGCCCTGGGCCCGGCCCTGGGCTCGGCCCTGGGCTCGGCCTTCGTCCCGGATTTCTTCCGACATGAAGGACTTGTAGAAAGACGTGTCCACGGCCACCAGGTTCCTCCAGTGTTGTGCGGCCGGGCGGTTGCCCAGGCCCTGTGCGGTGAGTTCGATGACGGGGTCGGCGATGGCTTCAGGCGTGTCCCGCAGTGCGACGGACAGGGTTTTCAGTATGGCACCGACGTCCGGATTGTCGGCGTGTGTGATGTCGGCCAGGGTGGCGAGCGCGAGGTCCTTGCGGGCTTCGGCCACATCGGTGATGACAGGCATGTTGTGCGGGCCTGCGACGAGGGGGTTCAGGGCGAGCGTCTGCCATTGACGGAGGCCGATGCGGATGGGGCGTGCGGCCCATTCGGCGGTGGCGCGGTCCTGGCAGACGACCAGTAGCAGGACCGGCAGGCCATATCTGTTGTGGAGATAGCTGACGTAGTACGGCCAGCTGGCGGTCTTGCGCGGGTCCTTCTTGCCCTGGGCCTCGATGGCGAGGACGAAGGGCCCGTCGTGCTCTGTCTCGATGCGCAGGAGGGTGTCCACCCGGCGTTCCACGGGACGGGCTTCGGTGAGGTCGGTGGGCAGGGTAGTGGCCGAGGTGGGCGGTGGGATGTCGACCCCGAGCACCTCGGAGACGCGGGAGAAGAGGCCGGGGTACTCCTGGAAGATGCGGTGCATTGCCTCGTGGGGCGAGCTGACCATGCAGGTCCGTTCGGGTTGTGGGTGATGTTCCGGTCAGGCGGCTGCGTGGAGGTCTGTCCGGCAGTCGTGGCAGTGGCCGGGGTGGCGGGAGCGGAAGGCGCGGTCGCAGCCGTCGCAGTTCTGGAGCGGGATGACGATGACGCCGGGGCGCGCGTGTGCGACGACGTCCTGGGCTCCTGGTAGCGGTGGTGGCAGGAGTGTTGTGATGCGGTGGCGCAGGAGTTTGGCCGGGTGCTTCAGGGGGCTCGGGAGGTCGGTGGTGAGGGTGTGGCGGATGGTGTCGGGGTGGGCGTCGCGTTCGAGCCAGGTGGCGATGCCGGGGGCGAGGGCGCGGATGTCGTGTTCGGAGAGGACGAGTTGAGGTGCGTGGCGGCGCAGGTCGGCGAGGAGGGTGGTGGCCGCGCGCTGGAGTTCCGGTGTGAGTTCCTGTGGCTGGGGGAGCGGTGGTGGTGGCGTGGTGCGTGCGGTGGGGGCCGGGACGAGGACTGGGGTGGGCTGAGGCTGCGGCGCGGGCGGCTGCGGCGTGGGTGTCGGGGGTGGTGCGGGGGCCGGAGCCGGGTGCGGTTGGAGAGCGGTTGCGTGTGGTGGTGGCGGTGGTGCGGGGTGTGGGGTCGGCTTGCTGGGGGCCGTACGGGGGCGGGGAGTTGCGGCGGGGTGGGCGGCCGTGCCCGGCTGGTTGTACGAGACGGTGCGGGTGACGATTCGGCCGTCGGCGAGGCGTACGCGGCTGCGGTGGAGGTAGCCGTGGGCTTCGAGTTCGCGCAGGGCGGCGGCGATGCGGGTCTCGCTCTCGGGGAAGCGTTCGGCGAGGCGCTTGATGCCGATCCTGGCTCCGGCGGGCAGCGACTGGATGTGGGCGGCCAGCCCGATCGCGGCGAGGGAGAGCCCGCGGTGCTGGGCGAGGTGGTTGCCGATGACGGTGAAGCCCGCGGCATGCCGGAAGTTGATGTGGATGACACCGGATGACGGCGTGGCGTCTCCGGGTACGGGGGACGGACCGCGCGAGGGCGCGGTAATCTGCGGGGTATCCATCGGGAAGCCTCTTACTTCCTCGGTGGTCAGGCCCCCGGTTGAGACTGTGAATCTCGTCGGGGGCCGTCGCATGTCTGGAGTTGTCGCGGCGAGCATATGCCAGCCAACCCGTATGAAATCCAGCTCAGTTGTCCCATGTCACCCGCGTGAGTGACGGCGACGGGACCGGGGTCGGGTTTGGGTGGGGAGGGTGATTTCCCCAAGTTCTTTAAAGCCTTATGCGTCGTGGAACGCGGGGACGTGGTCGACCGGGTCGTGGATATCCGCGACCCGGTGGAGCGGTCGCGGTACGAGGTCGATCTCGGCCCAGACCGTCTTGCGCGGCACGGGCCCGTGGGTGACGCCCCAGCGGTCGGCGAGGGCCTCGACGATGAGGAGGCCGCGCCCGCCCTCCGCGTGCAGGTCGAGGGTGGAAGCGACGGGCAGTTGCTCGTCCCGGGTGTCGGTCACCTCGATCCGCAGGAGCTTGCCGCTGTGGGCGGTGAGGCCGAGCCGGAAGTCCCGGCCGGGTACGCGACCGTGGACGGCGGCGTTGGCGGCCAGCTCGGCGACGATGTGCGCGGCCGGTTCGCAGACGATCCCCCAATCGCCCAGATGCGCCGTGGCCAGGAGACGGGCGAGCCTGGCGCCCCGGCGGGTGGGGGAGAGCAGCACCGTGAACTGCCGGGCAGGAGCGGAATGTTCGGTTCGGGTGATGTGTTGGTTCACGCCGCTCAGCGTGGCCGTGGCTGCGTACCGTGAACAGCGACGAGCCGCTTGCGTACGGCGATTGTCCAGGGCTTGTCCAGTGCTGTCCCGGCTGTCCGGAGTGACGCGCCGGGGACGTCAGGGGTTGGGCCGAGAACGGCAGACGCATCGGAAGTGGGGCACGGATGAGCGTGGATGAGACCGGTACGGAACACGGCGACGCCGGGGCGGACGAGCCGGGCTGGGATGTTGATCCCGATGACGAGTCGGGGGCGGCCGTGGTCGCGGCGGTGGGCCGCCAGATCAAGGCGTGGCGGGAGGCGGCGGGGCTGCGGGCCGGGGAGTTCGGGATCGCGATCGGGTACGGCGAGGACATGGTCTACAAGGTGGAGGGCGGCCGTCGCATCCCTCGGCCGGAACTCCTGGACAAGGCGGACGAGGTGCTCGGCGCGGGCGGGAAGATCGCCGCGATGAAGCAGGACGTGGCGGAGGTCCGGTATCCGAAGAAGATCCGGGATCTGGCGGGGGTGGAGGCGAAAGCGGTCGAGATCGCGGCCTACGTGGGACACGGCCTGCACGGGCTGTTGCAGACTCCCGGGCACGCGCGGGCGCTGTTCGAGGCCCGACAGCCCCCGTACTCGCAGGACGAGGTGGAGCGGATGGTGGCCGGGCGCATGGCACGGCAGTCGATCTTCGAGCGATCGCCCGCCCCTGCTCTGAGTTTCGTCCAGGAGGAGTCGTCGCTCTGGCGGCCCATCGGAGGCACAATGGAGTGGCGGCGACAACTTGAACGTCTGTTGGAGATCGGGCAGTTGCGCAATGTCACCCTCCAGGTGATGCCTACGCGTCGTGAGGCGCATCCCGGCATGGATGGGGACATCAGTGTGTTGAAGTTCAAGGACGGTTCGGCGGTTGGGTGTTCGCACGGGGCGTTCAGCGGGCGTCGGGTGACCGACCCGAAGCAGCTCCGTATCCTCGAACTGCGGTACGGCACCATCCGGGCCGAGGCTCTCACTCCCCGAGAGACCCTGGCCCTCATCGAGCGAATGCTGGGAGAGACATGATCCGCAGGACTTCCGTGCAGGACGTTTCCGAGTCGGCCTGGTTCAAGAGCAGCTACAGCAGCAACGGCAACGAAGGCGACTGCGTCGAAGTCGCCGCTTCCCCCGGCACGGTTCACGTCCGGGACTCCAAGAACGCCCAAGGCCCACGCCTCGCCTTCGGCCCCAACGCCTGGGCCGGCTTCGTCTCCTACGCCGCCGAGCGCTGACCCGGCCGTCAGTCCACCTCGTCGTCCTCGTCCTCCCCGTCGAAGCGGTCGAAGGCCGCCTCCGTGCGGGCGCGGAACATCGCGGTCCCGCGATCGTCGCGGAGGATGATCTCGTCGTGCGCGTACCAGCGTGAGCCCGGCTGCTGGCTGATCGGGTACTCCGGGAGCGGCAGGCGCCGGAACGTGGCGGCGATGTCCTCGGGCAGGTCGGTGTCGTCGGGGGTCACCCATCCCATCAGGTCCTCGTCGGCGCACAGGGCCTCGGACAGGACGATCTCGACGAACGCGACGCTGACCCGGCCCAGCCACGCGGCCCAGTCGTCGGCGGTGGGCCGGACGAGGTCGGCGCGTACGACGACCGGCGGGTCGTCCTGGTCGAGGTCCGTGACGCGTATGCCCCAGTAGGCGCAGGACTGGTTCTCGACGCGGAAGACCAGCACGCCTCGGTCCGCATCGAGGTAGAGGTCCTTCGGGGCGAGCAGGGAATCCTGATTGTCCGTCAAGTCTGAGCGGCAGCCGAGCAGTTGGTAGGCATCGCGCAGTGCCGCGGGCAGGGGCAGGCCGAGCCGGGCCTGTGCCGCGTCGAGATCGGCGGGGGCGTAGCCGTCGGCCTCGGCGAGGGGGCGTCGGCTCCAGTCGCGGGCGAAGGCGCGGACGAAACGCCATGCCGCCTGCCTGTCGGGCTGTTCGCCGACGGCCGCGGCGAGGGCGTCGAGGTCGAGCGCGAGGTTCGGGAGCGATGGTTCCTGGGTCATGCGTGCGACTGTAGGCGCCGCCACTGACAAGGTTCCGCGTCCCGCTTCCCGTATTCCCCCGACTCTCCGGCCACGGTCTCGGCACACTGGGTGCATGAGCGATCACCCACAGGCGCCGCCGGATCACCTCGTCATCAATGTGAAGCACCGGGAGGACCCGGTGTCCCTGGTCACCGAGGCGGACGCGTTCGCCGCTTCCCGGACGTACGGGAACATCGTGGTCCGGGGGCCGCTCTTCGGCGTCGCCGAGCAGCGCCGCGGCGAGCGGCCGCGATGGCGGCTGCTGACCGACATGGACACCGGCTATCCGCAGGACGCCCGCGACGCGCTGAACTCCCATCTCTGGTTCAAGGCCAAGGACAAGACGGACGACCCCAAGGAGCGGCGCGCCCTGCTGGACGCGGTGGCCCGGCTGGAGACCGAGCCGGTGAACGAACTGACCGTCGGCGATACGCGCTACCGCATCGTGCGCGCCGACGAGTTCGCCCGGACCGGCGAGGGGCGCCTGGAGCCGCCCAGGCCCACGGACGTCGACACGGAGGGCTGGGACATGACGGCGCACACGCCCTCCACCACCAAGGGCTTCGTCGTCGACCACGCGGCGGCGGTGGGGCTGACGGAGGGCCTGGAGCGGATGGGCCTGGTGCCGGTCTCGTACACCTCGGAGCGCTTTCCGCCCGATGTACTGGCGGATTCGCAACGGGCGTTGCGGACCCATCCGGGCCTGGTGCTGCTGCCGGTCGTCTTCCGGGTGATGGAGCGCGAGGAGAAGTCCTGGTCGATGGCGTCGAGCCAGCAGCCCACCCCGCAGGACGCGCGGCGTTCACTGGTGTACTGCCTGAAGACGTTCCTGCCGCTGACCGAGGAGCTCGACGAGCGGGAGGCTGCCGTGTACGCGCGGGCGGCGGATGCGTTCGCGCGCCGGCTGCGCCCCAACGAGCTGAACGTACGGGGGCGTCGCTTCGAGATCGCCCGGATCGAACGGATGATGCGCGTCGGTCCCGCCGGCCCGGAAGGCCCCCGGCGCTCCGACATCGACGAACAGCGCCCCACGAAGATCCATCCCACGATGGACGAGTGGGGCAACATCGCCCGCAACGAATGAGCGAACAGCAGCAGGGCCCGGACGGCGAACCGTCCGGGCCCTGTCTCCGGTCGCCGTCACTTCTCGGTGACGGTGACCTTCTCGTCGTTCTTGAGCTGCTCCACCAGCTGCTTCACCTTGGCCTTGTCCCAGACCACGTTGCCGTTCCTGAAGCCCGACATCGGCATGTTCATGGACTTGCCGTCGCCGCCCGTGACGTCCTTCATGGCGAAGAACATCTGGCTCAGGGACCAGAGCGACATGTCCTTGTCCACGACCAGGGTGTCCAGCCCGGCCCCCATCGTCGGGTACAGCTTGAACGGGTTGAGGATCGTGGACGGCGTCGCCGTCTGGCTCGCCAGCGCCGCGAGGAACTTCTGCTGGTTCTTCGTACGGGCCAGGTCCGCCTCGGCGAAGGCGTACCTGGTGCGGACGAAGGCCAGCGACTGCTCGCCGTTCAGCGTCTGCTTGCCCGCCTGGAAGTCGGCGCCGGACTTCTTGTCCTTGAAGGCCTTGGGGATGTCCAGCTCCACGCCGCCGATCGCGTCCACGATCTTGGCGAAGCCGCCGAAGCCGATCTCGCAGTAGTGGTCGATCCGCAGCCCGGTGTTGAACTCGACAGTGCGGACGAGGAGTTCGGGGCCGTCCATGGCGTACGCGGCGTTCAGCTTGGTGAAACGGCCGCGGCCCGGGTAGAGCTTGCCGGAGTCGGAGCCCTTGAACGAGGGGATCTCGACATCGGAGTCACGGGGCAGGGAGATCAGTGTCGGTCCGTTGGATCCGTCGTGCAGGATCATCATCGAGTCGGTGCGGCCTTGGTCTTTCGGGCCGCCCGTGTGGAGCTTCTTCTTGTCCTCGGCCGTCATGCCCTCACGGCTGTCGGAACCGACGATCAGGTAGTTGGTGCCGTCGCCGCCCTCCGGCCGCTCGATGACCTTGGAGAGGTCCACCTCGCGCTTGAGCTTGGAGTCGGCCCAGAAGTACGTGCCTATGGAGACCCCGAGGACCACGACCACCAGGGACAGCGCGCCTATCTTGATCCGGCGGCGCCAGTCGGGCGCCGGGCGCCCCTGCGTGTGGCCGCCGTCCCCCGGGCCGCCGCCGTGGCCGTTGCCCCGCCCGCCGGCGTTGCCGCCGCCGTAGACCTGGCCCGTGTTGTACCCGCTGTCGTACTGCGAGCCACCGTTGTCGTAGCCGCCCGGCTGCTGGGGGATCGGCCGCTGCCTCGGCGGCGCGGGGTGCCGCTGCTGCGGGGCGGGGCGCCGCTGGACGTGCGGCATCGAGCGGGCGCCCTCCGGCTGCTCACCGGCACTGCCCCGCCCGTAGCGGTTGCCGCCGCGGTTGTCGTCTGACCATCCCTCGGGCCAATCGTTCATGCGGTCCAGTGTGCAGGCCAGGTGCACCGCTATTACAGGGGGTACGGGAAATCGCACCAGGGCTGTTGCGAAGCTGATGCATTGCTGCCGGGCGGAAGCCCCCGCATAAGGTGGACGGTATGACAGATCAGGCCCCGCGCCCGGAGGGCGATATTCCGGGCAAGCCGACCGCCGCCTCCCGGACCACCCTCAGCCACATCATGACCGGCAGCGACACCAATCTGCTGGGCACCGTGCACGGTGGAGTGATCATGAAACTGGTCGACGACGCGGCGGGCGCCGTGGCCGGCCGGCACTCCGGCGGTCCCGCCGTGACGGCCTCGATGGACGAGATGGTCTTCCTGGAGCCGGTCCGCGTGGGTGATCTCGTTCACGTCCGCGCCCAGGTGAACTGGACCGGCCGCTCCTCGATGGAGGTCGGCGTCCGGGTCATGGCCGAGCGCTGGAACGAATCCACCCCCGCCCAGCAGGTCGGCAGCGCCTATCTGGTGTTCGCCGCGGTCGACGCGGACGGCAAGCCGCGCCCCGTACCGCAGGTGATCCCGGAGACGGAGCGCGACAAGCGGCGCTACCAGGAGGCGCAGATCCGGCGCACCCACCGCCTCGCCCGCCGGCGCGCGATCAAGGAACTGCGCGAGAGGCGGGCGGCC
>NZ_ML123052.1:438433-462485 GCF_003846175.1 Streptomyces sp. ADI95-17
GGGCGGCCGAGGGCATCGAGGACTGAGCGCCCGAGGGGCCACAGGTTGTCACGGGTCACAGGTCACGGGTCACGGGTCACGGGCAGGCCACCTGGTCGCCCGTGACCGTGCCGAACTCGCCGCCGTCCGTCTCCTCGGCCCGTACCTTCCGCACCGCCTCGAAGTCCGCGCCCGCCGTCACCCGCATCGTGGCCCCCTGCCCCGGTACCGCCCGCAGTTCGGCCCCGGGCAGCGCCGCCGCCAGTGACTTCGCGGACCGGTCCCAGCGAGGGTCGTAGCTGATCAGGGTGTGTTCGACGCTGCGCAGCTCCCCGTTGAGCGGGGCGCGCGTGGTGTCGAAGCCGGTGGCGCGCAGCCCGTCGTCGACCGTCCTGCCGAGGCCGTCCCTCGGGGTGCCGTTGTAGACCTGGACCCGGATCTGCCGGGGGTCGACGTCGACCGTCTCGGCCTTCGGCCGCCCGGCCCGTGCGGGGGCGAGCGGCTTGTCCTCGCGCAGCGCCCGGAAGAGCTTCTCCGACTTGGCCTCGTCCCACTTGACCGTCGAACCGATGCCGTTGACCGGGTAGGAGACGTTCCCCATCGGTACGGAGGCGAACTCCGAGGAGGCCGGGGAGAAGCCGCGCATCGCCTGGCCGAGCTCCAGCAGCTGCTCCGTACCGAACCCCTTGTCGGCCCGTACCGAGCTGAGCATCGTCGAGGCGACGTCCCGGAACTTCACCGGGTTCAGCAGCACACCGCTGCTGGTCGCCCGTTCGATCAGCGACGCCAGGAACTTCTGCTGGCGCTGCATCCGGCCCAGGTCGGCGGCCCCGTCGATGTGCCGGGAACGTACGTACTGAAGGGCCTGCCCGCCGTTCAGCTCATGGGTGCCCGGGGCGAGGTCGAGACCGGTGTACGAGTCCTTCAGCGGCCGGGTCGTGCAGATCTGCACGCCGCCCAGGGTGTCCACGGTCTTCATGAAGCTGGTGAAGTCGACCTCCAGATAGTGGTCGACCTTGACGCCCGTCATGTGCTCGACGGTCCGCACGGTCAGATTCGGCCCGCCCTCGGCGTAGGCGGCGTTCAGCTTCACCGGGTGCGCCGCGTGCTGCTCACCGGTGGTCCGGTCCCGGTGCTCGGGGATCTCGGCGTAGCTGTCGCGGGGCAGCGAGACGATGCTCGCGCGCTCCCGGTCCGCCGACAGGTGCACCAGCATGATCGTGTCGGTGCAGTGGCAGGGCGCGCCGCCGAGCCGGTACTGCCTCTTCTCCTGGGGGCTGATCCGGTCGCGGCCGTCGGTGCCCACCAGCAGCAGGTTCATGCCGTTGCCGGCGCGTGGCCGGTTCTTCATGTCCTTGAACGGGTCGATCCGGTCGATCCCGTTCTCCAGATTGGTCACCACCGCATGGCCGACCCCGCCGGCCCCCAGCACCAGCACGGACAGGCCGGTCGCCATCCGCATGCCCCAGCCTGGTCGCTCGTCCTGCTTTCTGGACCTGCGCCGGGGCGGAACCGCGTGGGAACGCGACGGACCGGGGGAGCGGTGCGATGTGGGCACGGGGGAGACCTCCGCGGTGCGAGGGGACCGTTCGCACAGTAGGTCCATATGATCAATGGCCCGGTGTGTGGCTCGGCGGGGCGCGCCCGTGTCCCCCATTCGCGCTAACGCGGCGGCCGGATGACGCCGCCCGGTGGAGTGCGAAACCCCCGGCGCCACCCGAGGGCCCCACGTGTGTCGTGTCCCGTTACCAGCCGAAGCCCGGCTGGATGTCCATGCACGCCTTGTCGTCCTCGCCGTTGAGCGCCCGGGCGCTGTCCGGCGTCTTCTCCTTGGCGTCGGGCGCGTGATAGTCCCCGTCCTCGCGCCAGTCGGCCCCCACGGTCAGCGTGATGCCGGAGACGTCGGTCGACTTCTTCACCGCCGTCAGCGGGATGCCGAGCGCCTTGGCGACGGCCTGGGCGTTGCCCTCCATGTCCACGCTGGGGTAGAGGATCCCGGTCCGCTTCGCCGGGTCGGTGTTCTGCGCGTCGATCGTGGTCCGGGAGAAGTCCTTCGCGGCCAGCAGGTCCTTGACCGCCGTCGCCCGGCCCTTGACCGGGTAGTCCATCTCGGTACGCGTTCCGTTGCGGACGGTCACCGGGATCTCGGCGGGGGACGCGGTGGGCTTCTTGGCGGCGGGTGCCTTGCGCTTGGACGCCTTGCCGTCGAGCGGGACGTCGTCGCGGACCATCTGGAAGAGCTGTTCGGCCTCGCCGGGCTTGGGAAGCACCCGCTCCTTGAGCGTGCCCGTGCCGTAGACGTTCGGCATCGTCGTCATGGTGATGCGCTTGGTCGGCACCCTCTGGAGGTCGTCCGCGAGGTCGTACAGCTTCTTGACCGAGTCGATGCCATGGTCGCCCTTGTCGACCGTCAGCGCGTCGGTCGCCGCTTCGGCCAGGTCCATCAGCTTGCCCGGGTCGGTGAGCTTGGTGCCCTTGCGCAGCTCACGGACCATCGAGTTCATGTACATGTGCTGGGCGTGGGTACGGCCGAGGTCGGTGCCGTCCTCGAAGCCGTAGCGGGTACGCAGCCACTGGAGGGCCTGCTTGCCCTTGATCTTCGTGGTGCCCTTCTCCAGCTTCAGCCCGGAGCCCTTGCCCTTGCTGGTGTGCGAGTAGACATTGCTCTTGACGCAGACGGGGACGCCGCCGATCGCGTCGGCCATCGAGATCACACCGGAGAAGTCGATCATCATGAAGTGGTCGATGGTGATGCCGGTGAGCTCGTACCAGGTGGCCACCGTGCAACCGGGACCGCCGCGGCCGAGCGTCTCGTTGGTCATCTCCAGACCGACGGTCGCGGGGTAGACGTGCTTCGTCTTCGGGTCGGTGCACTTCGGGACCTTCAGCATGGTGTCGCGCGGCATGCTGATCACCGACATGTTGCTGCGGTCGGCGGAGACGTGGAGCAGCATCTGTACGTCGGCCAGGGGCGGCGCCCCGAAGGTGTCCTTGGCCCCGCCGAGCTTCTGGTTCTCCTTGGTGTCCCGCGCGTCCGAGCCGATGAGCAGGATGTTCATCGGGGTCTGCCCGGCGGCATTGGCCTTGTGGTCGGCCATCTTCTTGTCGCCGAGGGTCAGATCGGCCTTCTTGAGATTGCCGTTGAGGTGCTCGATGTAGAGGTAACCGGCGCCCGCGCCGCCGATTATGAGCAGCGCGAGAACCGACGCGCTCCACCGCAGCACCCGGCGTTTGCTCTTCTTGCCGTGCCGCTTCGAGCCACCGCGACGGCGACCGCCCTCCGCCGGGGCGGCCTGCCTGCCGGCGTCGGAGCCCGCGTCGTTCTCCGGCTCCCCCTTCTCCGGCCCGTCCTCGTAGAGCCCGTCGTCCCAGCCGAGTTGGCCGGCCTGCCGGACGCGTGGTCGCGTCCCCTCCCCGGGCGTACTGCTCCGTGTCACCAGGACCCCCCTGCTGCTCAGACTCGTGATTCCGCGTAGTGACCCGGTGTCACTTGGCGCACTCTGCCTTGTCGGCATTTGCTTGCTGAATGTCGTCCGGCACCTTCGCCGGTCCGGTGATGGGAGTGCCCGCGCCCTTGAAGTCGTTCCCCAGCGTCAGCACCATCGCCTGGAGACCCTCGGCGTCCGTGGTGCCCTTCTTCATGGCGGAGCCGGGCAGGCCCATCATGGCGGCCAGGGCGCGGGCCTGGTCCGCCTGGTTCGGCGCGTACTCCAGCGTCGTCTTCGCGACCTTCGCCGGGGCGTTCGCCTTGTTCGTGGACTTCAGTACGCCCTGCTCGTTCTGCAGCCAGACCACCGTCGTCTGCGCGGCGCCGGGGACCTTGCCGCCGTTGTACACATCGACGCGTACGTCGGCGGCGGCCGCCTTGGGGCCCTTGAGGAGCGCGTCCTGCTTGCTCTTCGCGGCCTTCTTCTTCGACTTCACCTCGGTCAGTGAGGTGTCGTCGCGCATCATCGCGAACAGCGGGTCGGACTTCGGCGGGTTCAGTACGACGGTGACCGGTGTCTTCTCGGCCGGGTTGTCGAGCACCGGCACCGTGGTGAACGTGATGTTCTTCGTGTTGACCTTGCTGAGCTCCTGGGCCAGCGAGGCCAGCTTCTTCCCCGTGCCGATGCCGGTGTCGACGGTGAGCGCCTTGGTCGCCGCGTCCGCCAGCTTGTAGAGCTTGGTCGGGCTGGTCAGTGTGTCGTCCGACTGCATCTGCCGGATCATCGAGGCGATGAACTGCTGCTGGACCTTGATCCGGTCCAGGTCGCCATGGTTGCCGAAGCTGTGCCGGGTCCGCACGAACGCCAGGGCGTCCTCGCCCTGGATGTTGTGCTTGCCCTCCGGCAGGTTCAGGTGCGAGTCCGGGTCCTTGACCGGCTTGGCCAGGCAGATCTCGACGCCGCCGACCGCGGTGGACAGCTCCTTGACGGCGTTGAAGTCGACCATCATGAAGTGGTCGACCTTTATGCCGGTGATCTTCCTGACCGTCTCCATGGTGCAGCCCGCGTTACGGCCCTCCTGGCCGAGGCTCTGGTTGAAGCGGACGTTCTTGGTGCCGGGGACGAGCTTCTCCGAGCCGTCCGGCTGCTTGACCTTGCAGTCCGGGATGTCGGTGATCAGGTCGCGGGGGATGCTCAGCGCCGTCGCGTTGGTGCGGTCCTCGGAGACGTGGAAGAGGATGTTGGTGTCGGCGTGGCCCACGCTGCCCTTGTCGCCGTAGCCCTCGTTGCCCTTGCCGGTGCGCTTGTCGGTACCGATGATCAGGATGTTGACCGGGGCGTCGTTGTCGAAGACGTTCTTGTTGCCCGCCCCGCCCACGTCGACCGTGTTCAGGTTGCCGTTGAAGTGCTGGTACAGCGCGTATCCGCCCACCGAGAGGCCGACGAGCACGAACGCCAACGTGCCGCCCGTCCACAGCAGCGCCTTCTTGCGGCGGGCCTTGGGGGCCTTGCGGCTGCGGCGCCCCGCCGGACCGGAACTCTCCTGGCCGCGCGGGCCGTTGGCCGAACGGCGGCTGCGCTGCCCCGGCACCTCGCGCCTGGGATTCGGGTCCTGGCCGTCGCGGGCCGGATTCCGGCGATCGCCCCGGTCCTCGCGGGATCCGCCTCTGCGCCCGCCGGCACTGTCCTGGGCGGGTCCTCTGCTATTGGGGACACGCGCGCCGGAAGTACGGGAAGACTCTCCCGAATCCCCTCCGGAATGATTCAGTCGCAGTTCGTAATCACCGGTGTGCGGGTTGAGCACCCACTGGTCTGCGGGGTCGATTCCGTCCGCCCGCCCACGGCTTTGCGCATCCACGGTTGCTTGAGTCCTCCGTCGGTGCCACGCGAGGCGCCTCCCCCGATCAGGCGCTCGATCTTTCGCTCCAGAAGTGCGCGGCCAGGAGGCCGGCAGCACCGGATCGCGTCACACTATCGGCCCAGTTCGACGTCGAGCGACGTGCGTGACAAATTCCACGGTCCTTACAACTGGTCATACTGCTCATTACACGCCGATCACCGGCTTCTGTTTGGGAATTGCTTTACTGCTTGCACAGGTCCGCCGCCGCGTTGTTGCCCGAATAAGTCGGTGTGGGAGTGGGGCCGGAAGCGTCCGAGGTATCGGTCTCGGCATTGTTTTTCCCATTGTTCTTCTCGTCGTCATGCTTGAGCCGGTCCGCCGGGACCACGGCGACCGGATCGTCCTGGCGCAGCCGCTTGAAGAGCCGGTTCGCATCAGGCTGTACTAGTTCGTCCCGGTTCCGGTTGGCGGCGTACGGCTGCCGGGGCACCGTCAGGAACTGCACCTTGTCGGTCGGTACGTTGCGCATGCCGCGCACCAGCTCGTACAGGTCCTTGAGGTTGTCCAGCCCCGGATCGGTGGTCAGCGCCTTGGTGGCCGCGTCCAGCACCGGGTAGAGCCGGGTCGGATTGAGCAGGACGCCGTCGCTCTGCACCTTGTTCACCAGCGCACCCAGGAACTGCTGCTGGCGGTCCATCCGTTCGGTGTCGCTGCCGTTGCCGATCGACTTGCGGGCCCGTACGTACCCCAGCGCCTGCTCGCCGTTCAGCTTCTGGCGTCCGGCGGGGAGCTTCAGATGGGCGTCGGCGTCGTCGACCGGCTTCTTCAGGCAGACCTCGACCCCGTCCACGGCGTCGACCATGTCCTTGAAGCCGTTGAAGTCGACGACCATGTGGTGGTCGATCCGGATGCCGGTCATCTTCTCGACCGTACGGATCGTGCAGGCGGTGCCGCCGAACTCGAAGGCCCAGTTGAACTGGGCGAATTGCTTCTTCGTGGTCGTGCCGTCCGATTTGTGGCAGACCGGGATCCATGTCATCAGATCGCGCGGCAGGGACATCGCGGTGGCGCTCTTCCGGTCCGCGGCGAGGTGCAGCAGGATCGTGGTGTCCGAGCGCTGGCTGCCGCCGTCGTCACGGCCGTACTTGCGGTTGTCGCCGGCCCGGCTGTCCGAGCCGATGAGCAGGATGTTCTCCGCGTCGTGCACCACGGAGGCGGGCCGCTCCCGCTCGTACACCTTGAGTTCGGCGGCCGCGGAGGTGTCGGTCCTGATGTTGCCGTCCAGCTTCCTGTACAGCCACCAGCCGGCGCCCGCCGCGACCAGGACGACGAACGAGGCGCCGAGCGCGGTCCAGCGCAGCCAGTGGCGCCGGTGGCCGGCCGCGGTGGCGCCGGATGCGTCCTCGGGGGGCGACCCGTCCCCACCCGCCGCCGATTCGTCGGATTCGCCCGGCGGGCCGGCGCTTTCGCTCACGTCTGCGTCCATCCTTCACGTTCGGCGGCGCGTCGGGCCGCCGGTCGCAGAAGTAGACGGCTGAACCTCACGCTTGGTTGTGTCTCCGGTGGTCCGTAACGCCGATCATGTACCGGAGTTGACGCGAAGCCCGGGGGACTCGGCCCGTCTTGGGCCGGACGAGTGGTCCTCAGGGTGCTTGTCATACCGCGCTGTTGGTGACCCGTTCACTCTCGACGCGCTTCGACAGCCCTTCCTCGTCCAGCCTGTCCAGGTGCCGGCACAGGACCACGGACCCCCCGGCGGCCAGCGGTGCGAACAGTCCCGCGCCCAGCCCCTCCCAGGTGTCGTACGAACGCCCCGTGAGCAGCCGCGATCCGGCGGCCAGGCCGAGCGCGGCCGCGTCCTCGCGGGCCCGCGCCACCAGCTGCGCCGACGTCAGCTCCACACCGTCCACCGCCAGCGCGGGGGCGTCCGGGTCCACGGGCGCGAACGGCGCGAACCGGTCGCCCTGGCCCGGCACCTCCACCGCGTAGTCCGCGAAGCCGTCCGGCGCCTGCGGGAACCTGCCGCCCAGCGGGCGCAGTGCCAGGGCGACCCGCTCGCCGCGGCAGGCCCGGGCGGCCTCCAGGGCGTCCGGGCCGCTGACGACGAGGTCTGCGCCGGCCGGGTCGCCCTGCACATCGACGATCACGCCGACCGAGGAGCAGGCGAGCAGCCAGACCGCGGACTGCCAGTGCGCGGGCAGCAGCAGCGCCAGCCGGTCACCGGGCTCGGCGGCGAGATCGCCCTGGAGGAGATTGGCGGTCTTGGCCACCCAATTGGCGAAGGTGGCCACCGACAGTTCGACGCGTTCTCCGGTGGCGTCGTCGTAGAAAGTGACCAAGGGGCGGGCCGGGTCCGCGGCGAGCGCGGAACGCAGCAGGTCGGCAGGGGTTCGGTCGGTGGCGTTCATCCGCGCAAGATTACGCGGCGGCGGCGGGCCCGGCGGGAGTGAAGGGTGCCTGCTGCACCGGATCGGCAGACGGGCCGTCAATTGCGTGGATCCGTCCGGGTGGCCGGAGTTGCCGGACTATGCCCAGGATTACTCGTATGCGTGCCTTCATTGCATCCTCGATCGGTGTCACCTGCGCGGCCGTACTCGCACTGCCGCTGGCCGTGCCCGCGGGCGCCGCCCCCGACACCCGCACCGTCCCCGCCGAGTCCGCCGGGCCCGTCGACGTACCGGGCTCGACGCAGTCCCTGCCGATGTGGACCCTGTCGGCACCGTCCGGCCGGTCCACCGGCGACCCCACCCGAGCGGCCGCCCCCGAACAGGGGCTGCCGGAACGCGAGGTCCACCCCTTCTCCCTGGTCGGCGTCGTCTGGGACGACGCGAACGCCGAACTCCACGGCACCGTCCAGGTCCGCACCCGCGCGACCGGCACCGGAGCCTGGTCGGACTGGCAGGACCTGGAGACGCACAACGCCGAGCACTCCGCGGACCCCGGCACCGCCGAGCGCGACTCCGGCACGGTACGGGGCTCCACCGCCCCGCTCTGGGTCGGCGACTCGGACGCCGTCGCGGTCCGGGTACGCCCCGAGGCCCCCGACCCGCAGGACCGGACCGGCTACGCCGTACCGCTGCCCACCGGGCTGCGCCTCGAACTCGTCGACCCCGGCATGGACCCGCAGCAGCTCCCCGCGACGGACACCGGCACCGCCGTCGCGGCGGCGGGAGCGGTGTCCGCGGCGGGCGCCCAGGCCGCCACCACCGCGGACGGACGCACCGCGGCCCTCTCCCCGAGCGTGCTCCCCGCCCTGAGCAAGGCGCGGTCCGAGGCACAGGGCGAGGCGGAGGCCGGCCTCGCACCCGGCGCCCAGCCGTACATCGGTCCCCGCCCGCGCATCGTCACCCGCAAGGGCTGGGGTGCCGACGAGAAGCTCAGGGAACGCAAGTTCGTCTACACCGGCAAGGTCAAGGCCGCCTTCATCCACCACAGCGCCACGGGCAACAACTACAAGTGCTCCCAGGCACCCTCGGTCCTGCGCGGCATCTACCGCTACCACGTCAAGAGCAGCGGCTGGCGCGACATCGGCTACAACTTCGCCGTCGACAAGTGCGGAAACATCTACGAAGGACGGGCCGGAGGCGTCACCAAGGCCGTCCTGGGAGCGCACACGCTCGGCTTCAACGCCAACAGCATGGGCATCGCGGTCCTCGGCACCTTCACCAAGTCGAACCCGCCCGCCGCCGCGGTGAACGCCGTCGCGAAGCTCACCGCCTGGAAGCTCGGCCTGTTCGGCGCCAACCCGCGTGGCAAGGTCACCCTCGTCTCGGGTGGCAGCAACAAGTACAAGAAGGGCAAGAAGGTCAAACTCAACGTCATCTCCGGCCACCGGGACGGCTTCGCAACCGAATGCCCCGGAGCGCGTCTCTACAAGAAGCTCGGCTCGGCCCGTACCAGCTCCGCCAAGCTCCAGGGCCGCTGAACGACGAAGTCTGCTGCGGGCCGCCGACCGGGACGAACGACCCGGTCTGCATACACTGGCCAGCCGAAACCAGGCCAGGCCCCAGCAGGAAGCAGAGTCAGTGCTGTGACAGAGGCAAAAGAAGCGATCCTCCTGGTCGGTGGGAAGGGAACCCGGCTGCGCCCGCTCACGGTGCACACGCCCAAGCCCATGGTTCCGGCAGCGGGCGTTCCGTTCCTCACCCACCAGCTGGCACGCGCCCGGGCCGCCGGGGTCGAGCACATCGTGCTCGCGACGTCGTACCTGGCAGAGGTCTTCGAACCGTACTTCGGCGACGGCTCGTCGCTCGGCCTGCACATCGAGTACGTCACCGAACACGAACCGCTCGGCACCGGCGGGGCGATACGCAATGTCGCGTCCCGGCTGACCGCGGGTCCGGACGACCCGGTGCTCATCTTCAACGGTGACATCCTCACCGGCCTGGACATCCGGGCCCTGGTCGCCTCGCACGCCGAATCCGGCGCGGACGTCTCCCTCCACCTCACCCGTGTAGAGGACCCGCGCGCCTTCGGACTCGTCCCCACGGACGACAGCGGCAGGGTCACCGCGTTCCTGGAGAAGCCCCAGACGCCCGAGGAGATCGTCACCGACCAGATCAACGCAGGGGCGTACATCTTCCGCCGCTCGGTCATCGACACCATCCCGGCCGGCCGCCCGGTCTCCGTCGAACGCGAGACCTTCCCCGGACTGCTCGCCGCCGGGGCGCACCTCCAGGGCATGGTCGACTCCACGTACTGGCTGGACCTCGGCACCCCGCAGGCCTTCGTACGCGGCTCCGCCGACCTGGTCCTGGGCCGCGCCCCGTCCCCGGCCGTGCCCGGCCGCTGCGGCGAACGGCTCGTGCTGCCGACCGCCTCCGTCTCCGACGACGCCAAGATCAGCGGCGGTACGGTGGTGGCGGAGGGCGCCCTGATCGGCGAGGGGGCCCGGATCGACGGCTCCGTGATACTCGCCGGTGCGGTCGTCGAGCCGGCCGCCGTGATCAAGGACTCGCTGGTCGGAGCCGGTGCCCGGATCGGCAGCCGTACGGTGCTCACGGGCGCGGTCATCGGGGACGGGGCCCGGGTCGGCGCCGACAACGAACTGCGTGACGGCATCCGCGTCTGGTGCGGGGCGGTCCTCCCGGACGCGGCGGTCCGCTTCTCCTCCGACGAATAGCCGACCCGGGCCGGTGAAACCGTGGGGGCCGACAAGCAGCCGGACACCGGCCGCAGCGCTTACCCTCGACAGGCACCCCGACGACCGAGGACCTCACCGTGGCAGGACGATTCGCCCCCCGCAGCACCCCTCGCGCGGCCGTCCCGCACCAGGCGGCGGCTCCGGCGGCGGACGCGCTGACCCGCGAGTGGCTCCCGCCCGGCCCCTTCGATCTGCGCCTGGTCGTCGGCCCGCTGCGCCGCGGCCCCGCCGACCCCACCTTCCGGATGACCGGGGACGGCACGGCCTGGCGGACCAGCCGCACGCCCGCGGGCCCCGGCACTCTCCGCCTCACCGCCCGGGGCGGCCGGATCGAGGCGACTGCCTGGGGCCCCGGCGCACCGTGGCTGCTGGACCGGCTCCCGACACTGCTCGGCGCGACGGACGACCCGGACGCCTTCCGCCCGCGCCACCGGCTGCTCGCCCTGGCCCGGCACCACCGCCCCGGCCTGCGGCTGCTGCGCACCGGCCTGGTCATGGAGTCCCTGATCCCGTCGATCCTGGAACAGAAGGTCACCACCGACGAGGCCTACCGCGCCTGGCGGCTCCTGGTCCGTAAGCACGGCACCCCGGCACCCGGCCCCACGGACCACGCCGCGTTCACCGCGCTGGGCCTGCACGTCATGCCGGACGCCCGCACCTGGTCCCTGATCCCGTCCTGGGAATGGCACCGCGCGGGCGTCGACGCCAAACGCTCGGGCACGATCCTGCGCGCGGTACGCGTGGCCCGCCGCATGGAGGAGGCGGCGGCCATGGAGCTGCCGCAGGCCATGGCCCGCCTGGAGCTGATCCCCGGCATCGGCCCCTGGACCTCCGCCGAGACGCTCCAGCGCTCGAACGGTGCCGCGGACGCGGTCACGGTCGGCGATCTCCACCTCCCCGGCATCGTCGGCCACGCCCTGGCGGGCAACAGGGACGCCGACGACGAGGAGATGCTGGCGCTGCTCGCCCCCTACGAGGGCCAGCGCCACCGGGCGACCCGCCTCATCCTGCTGTCGGGCCACACCCCGGCCCGCCGGGCCCCGCGCATGACCCGCGGCGACATCGCCCGCCTGTAGAGCCCCGCCCGGACGGCACACGAAGACCGGGACGGCACACGGAAGCCCGGACCGTGCATGGAAGCCCGGACCGTGCACAGAAACGCGCGGCCCCCGACGCCCAGCCCCCGGCCCCCGGCCCCCGCCTCAGCGCACCTCGATGAACCCCTCGGCGTCCCGCCCCGTCCGCGCCGCGGGCTCGACCGCCGCGCGCCCCACCGCCACCGCACCCAGCGGATCCCATGTCCCCGGCAGGTCCAGCACCTCCCGCACCACATCGCGGCAGAACATCGTCGAGGACACCCACGCCGAGCCGAGCTGCTCGCCCGCCAGCGCCACCAGGAAGTTCTGGACGCCGGCTCCGGCGGCGACCACGAACATCTCGCGCTCCGCGGTGTCCCGCCGCTCGTCCCCGTACGTGTGGGAGCCGTCCATCACCAGACACGGCACCACCAGATACGGCGCCCGGCGCAGCACATCGCCCCGCCGCACCCGCTTGGCGATCGACTCCTCGCTCTTCCCGTCCCGGCGCAGATCCGCGATCCACGCGTCCCGCATCGCATCGAGCAGCCGGGTCCGCGACTCCTCGGACTCCAGCAGGACGAACCGCCACGGCGTCGTGTGATGCGGCGCGGGCGCCGTCACCGCCGCGGCCACGGCCCGCCGCACCGCCCCCGGGTCCACCGGATCGTCGGTGAACTCGCGGACCGTACGCCGAAGCGTCACCGCTTCCCGTACCGCCTCCGACGTACCGAGCCGGAACATGTCGTCGGCCGCGACCCGCACCATCGCACGGGCCCCTTCGGCATCGGCGGCGTCCAGGACATGGCCGAGCCCCCGCACGACCGCGACCGGCAGCCCCTCCACCTTGCCCTTGACCAGATCACCGGCCGAGGCCAGCTCGTCGGCGGTGGCGACCACGGTGGCGCTCAGCGGATTGCCGTGCGCGTCGGTGCCGCCGCGCAGATCGTCCAGCACCCGGATCCCGGCCGCCCCGATCGCCACATCGGTCAGCCCGTTGCGCCACGGGCGCCCGAAGGTGTCCGTGACGACGACCCCGACCTCGACGCCGAGCATGTCCCGCAGCCCGTCGCGGATCGCGCGCGCCGAGGCGTCGGAGTCCTCGGGCAGCAACAGCACCGTCCCGGCGGGGGTGTTGGAGGCGTCGACCCCGGCAGCGGCCAGGACCAGACCCTGCCGGTTCTCGACGATCCGCAGGGGGCCGCGGCGCGCCACCACCCGTACCGTCTCGGCGTCTATCGCCGCCTCGCGGTCGGTCGCCTCGACGATCCGGCCCTCCGCCTTGGAGACGATCTTCGAGGTGACCAGCAGGACATCGCCGTCGACCAGCCCGGGACCGGTCGCGGCGATCAGCTTCGCCAGGTCGTCCCCGGGCCGCACCTCGGGCATCCCGGGCAGCGCCCAGACCCGGTACGAGGGCGCCTCGCCAGCGCTCACGCCCGTACCTCCCCGGCCAGCGCCAGGGCCTGCCGGGCCATCTCGGCCGTCGCGTCGACATCGGTCATCATCAGCGGCACGGCACGGCAGCGGATGCCCGCGGCCTCCACCTCGCCGACCGCCCCGGCGTCCACCGTGTCGACGAGCCATCCGTCGAGCAGCCCGGACCCGTAGTGCGTGGCCACGGCCGCGGCCGTGGACTCGACGCCCACCGCGGCGAGCACCTTGTCCGCCATGCCGCGCACGGGCGCGTCACCGACGATGGGGGAGAGGCCGACGACCGGCACCCCGGCCTCGGCGATGGCCTCCCGGATCCCGGGCACGGCGAGGATCGTCCCCACCGACACGACGGGGTTGGACGGCGGGAAGAGGATCACATCGGCCTCGGCGATGGCCTCCAGCACTCCGGGAGCCGGCTTGGCCTGCTCGGCGCCGACCGGCACGATCGCCTGCGCCTCGACCGAGGCACGCAGCTTCACCCAGTACTCCTGGAAGTGGATCGCCCGGCGCTCGCCGTCCATGTCGACGGCGACATGCGTCTCGACCCGGTCGTCGGACATCGGCAGCAGCCGGACCCCCGGCTTCCAGCGCGCGCAGAGCGCCTCGGTGACCGCGCTGAGCGGATAGCCCGCGCCCAGCATCTGCGTGCGGACGATGTGCGTCGCGAAGTCGCGGTCGCCGAGCCCGAACCACTCCGGCCCCACGCCGTACGCCGCGAGCTCCTCCTTGACGTGGAAGCTCTCGTCCTTACGCCCCCAGCCCTGCTCCTCGTTGATGCCACCGCCGAGGGTGTACATCACGGTGTCGAGGTCGGGGCAGACCTTCAGCCCGAACAGATGGATGTCGTCACCGGTGTTGCCGATCACCGTGATGTCCGCGTCGGGCGCGGCCTGCTTGAGGCCACGCAGAAAACGAGCACCACCGATACCGCCGGCCAGAACCACAATGCGCATGTACAGCAGTTTGTCAGGCGGGTACGACATCCACGGCCGCCGGGGCGCACTGTGCCGCGTGCATCGGCATCTCGGTCAGTCCCGGGTAGTAAATGTGCAGACTGACCGCAGGTTCGAGGGAGTCGTTGACCACTTCGTGCGCATAACCGGGCGCGAAGACCCGCTGCGCGCCGGAGTCCAGGGCCCGGGTGGCGCGCTCGGTGCGTTCGGTCAGCCGGCCCTCCAGGACGGTCAGCACGCCGCAGGACAGGCCGTGGTCGTGCAGCCCGCTGCCCTGGCCGGGCACCCAGCTGAGCAGCCAGACCTCGTACCCGGGCCCCGTGCGCAGCCGGTGGTACCAGCGGGTGGTGGTGTCGTACCGGACGAGTTGCTCCCACTGCGCGCGGTCGGCGGCGATGGTGCGGGCGAGCCCGACGAACTCGGACACGGTGGAGGGGTGCTCGCGGGCGGGCTGGAGGAGGTGCTGGACTTCGAGGATGTCGCCGGCGATCTGGAGGTCGCTGTTGCTGTTCATGGATGAGGTGGTTCCTCGGCATGGGGGGTGCATGTGCGGGGTGTCACGGAGACCGGAGAGCCTCGGCCGCGCGGAGGAAGAAGCAGGGCGGAAAACCTGCGGGAAGCGCTGCGGAGAGGTTCTGCGAGAGGAGCTGGGTCAGAGCCGGCGCCCTGGGGGCATCAACAGCTGTGACAGCTGGAACAGCAACAGCGGGCCTGGACAGCGGTGCGGAACCCACGGACGTGGGTGGCGTACATCGCGGCAGTCGCTGGCATGCATTTAAGGAGACCGGCTCGATCCTCCGCTGTCAACCTGATGCCCAATTTGGGGGGTAATGTTTCACCTCATCCGGTTACCGAGGGCGGAGGAAGGTTTGTTCAGCCGCCGCGCCGGAGATGTGGCGCATCAATCGCGCCCTCAAACGCTGTTGAGGCGTCGTGACCCGAATGTGATCTTGGTCGCTTCGGTGATCGAATCGCAACATCGAGGTGATCCCGGTCGTCTCACTCGGTGAGAAACCGGGGCGCGGTGAGACCCGAGGCATATGTCAGGTTTTTGGTGATTTGCACACTTTCCGCATACGCTTGGTTCCGCAGGGTGAATACCGGGGCCGATAGCAGATCTTCGCTTGACTGGCCTGGAGCTACACACTTGTAATTTCACTCGTGTCGTTCGGCCGCAATCAGTAACGGCCGCATCACGGGACGCAAGAGACAGACGAGGGGCGCACATGACCGAGCTGTTCCAGCAACTGCTGGTCGAGGACGCGGACGAGGAACTCGGCTGGCAGGAGCGCGCACTGTGCGCCCAGACCGATCCCGAGTCCTTCTTCCCCGAGAAGGGCGGATCCACCCGCGAGGCCAAGAAGGTCTGTCTCGCCTGTGAGGTCCGGTCCGAATGCCTTGAATATGCCCTTTCCAACGACGAGCGCTTCGGTATCTGGGGCGGCCTCTCGGAGCGTGAACGGCGCCGGCTGAAGAAGGCCGCCGTCTGAAGCAGGCCACCGCCCCGCCGCGGAACACCGCGACCGCGGAACGCCTCCCCGCAGGAATATCCGGAGCACCCGGAAGCCCCGGAAACCCCGGACCGTCCGGCCCTCCTGACAACCGAACATCCGGACCACGACCGACCACGACCGACCATGGCCCGCCGTCTGCACCCGGCCCGCAGACGACGGGCCATCGCCGTGCCCGCCGCGGCTCCACCCCCGCCCGGCCACCGCCCCGTTCGAGCGCTCGGCGCCATCGCGGTTATCCGTACCGTTAGTGTGGGGCCCCGTCCGAGACGCGCCAACGCCCCGACGGGGCGCGCGCGTACACCGATGCAGCCCCCGGGGTGACGCCCCCCGGACCCGGCCGGAGGGCCCGTACCTCGATGTCCGTGCACAGCCAATCGGCGGCGCCGTACGCGGCCGCCGCCACCCCAGAGTTCCCCCGGCACGTCGTCACCGCCGTGCTCGTCGCCCACGACGGCGCACGCTGGCTGCCCGACGCGCTCGCCGGGCTGCTCGGGCAGGAACGCCCCGTACAGAACATCGTCGCCGCCGACACCGGCAGCGCCGACGACTCCGCGCGACTGGTCACCGAGGCACTCGGCGCCGAACGGGTCCTGCACCTCGCGCGCCGTACGAGCTTCGGCACCGCCGTCGACGAGGCGACCCGCACGGCCGGTGTCCTCACCCCCGAGGACCTGCCGTACCTGAAGCGGCCCAGCAGCTGGGACCCCGTCAGCAGGAGCTGGCGCGACGACGCCTACGACCTGCCCGAACTGCCGCACGGCGAACCGGTGCAGTGGCTCTGGCTGCTCCACGACGACTGCGCACCCGAACCCGACGCGCTCGCCGAACTGCTGCGCGTCGTCGACACCGACCCGCACGCCGCGATCGTCGGCCCCAAGCTCCGCGGCTGGTACGACCGCAAGCAGCTGCTCGAAGTCGGCGTCTCCATCGCCAACAGCGGACGCCGCTGGACCGGACTCGACCGGCGCGAACAGGACCAGGGCCAGCACGACCAGGTCCGTACCGTGCTCTCCGTCTCCACCGCCGGCATGCTGATCCGCCGTGACATCTGGGAGGAGCTCGGCGGGTTCGACCGCAGGCTCCCCCTGATGCGTGACGACGTCGACCTGTGCTGGCGCGCGCACACCGCCGGACACCGGGTGCTCGTCGCCCCCGACGCCGTCCTCAGGCACGCCGAGGCATCCGCCCGCGAGCGCCGCCCCATCGACTGCGCGGGGCGCTCCGTCTCCTCCCCGCACCGCGTCGACAAGGCCGGCGCGGTCTACACGATGCTGGTCAACGCCCGCGCCAAGGCGCTGCCCTGGGTGATGCTCCGGCTCGTCGTCGGCACCCTGCTGCGCACCCTCGCCTATCTCGTCGGCAAGGTGCCCGGCCAGGCACTCGACGAGGTCGCCGGATTCTTCGGCACCCTGCTGCGGCCCGGCCGGATCCTCTCGGCCCGGCGCAGCCGCGGCAAGGGCGCCGTCGACCAGACCGAACTGCGCGGACTCTTCCCGCCGCCCGGCGCCACCGTCCGCGCCACCGTGGACCAGGTCGCCGGGAACTTCGGCAGCTCCGAAGCCGATTCGGGCGGCTCCCGGCACGGCGCCGTGGAGTCCGGCCCCGGTGGCGACGACGCCGACTTCCTGGAGATCGAGCAGTTCGCACGGCTCAAGCGGGTCGGCCGCAAGCCGGGCCCGGTGCTCTTCGCCCTGCTGCTCCTCGTCTCGCTCGTCGCCTGCCGCGGCCTCCTCGGCGGCGGGGCGCTGGCCGGCGGCGCGCTGCTGCCCGCACCCGCCGACGTCTCCGACCTGTGGAGCAAGTACGCGGACGGCTGGCACACGGTCGGCACCGGCGGCACGCAGACCGCGCCGCCCTACCTCGCCGTGCTCTCGGCGCTGTCCGCGCTGTTCCTCGGCTCGACCGGCTTCGCGCTCACGCTCCTGCTGGTCTGCTCGGTCCCGCTCGCCGGACTCACCGCCTACTTCGTCTCCCGGCCGCTGCTGGAATCGAGGCTGCTGCGGGCCTGGGCGAGCGTCGCGTACGCCTTCCTGCCCGCCGCGACCGGCGCCCTGGCGACCGGCCGCCTCGGCACCGCCGTACTGGCCGTGCTGCTCCCGCTGATCGCCCGCGCCGCGGTCTCCGCGCACGGCATGCGCGCCTCCGGTGACGCCCGCGGCAGCTGGCGCGCCACCTGGGCGTACACCCTGCTCCTCACCTTCGCGATGGCGTTCACGCCGATCGTGTGGCCGCTCGCCGTGGTCCTCGGCATCGGCGTGCTGGCCCTGCGCCGCGACGACATCGCCGCGTACGGGCTCCGCTTCCTCGCCGCGATCGGCACCCCGCTGCTCGTCCTCGCGCCCTGGTCGCTCTCGCTCCTCACCAGTCCGTCCGGCTTCCTGAAGGAAGCGGGTCTGGACATCGGTACGGGCACGGCCTCCGCGCTCGACCTGCTCGGCATCAGCCCCGGCGGCCCCAAGGCCGCGGGCGGGGTGCTGCTGCTCGGCATCGTGCTGGCCGCGCTGGCCGCGCTGCTGCGCGGGGAACGACAGTTCGCGGTACGCACCGCGTGGGCGGTCGCGCTCGTGGCACTGGTCTTCGCCGCGCTCGCCAACGGCTCGGGCTGGGCCGGTCCCGCCACCCTCGTCTACGGCATCGCGCTGATCGTCGCCGCGCTGGTTGGCGCCGACGGTGCCCGGATCCGTGTCGCCGAGCTCAGCTTCGGCTGGCGGCAGCCGGTCGCCGCGCTGATCGCCCTCGCCGCGGGCCTCGCCCCGGCGCTGGCCGCCGTGGGCTGGATGATCGGCGGTGCGGCGGGCCCGCTGGAGCGCCGCGACCCGGTGCAGGTGCCCGCGTTCGTGGCCGAGGAGAGCACCACCCGCGACCAGCCGCGCACCCTGGTCCTCGGCGGCACCTCGCCGGCCAGCGTCTCGTACAGCCTGGTACGCGGCTCCGGCGCGCGGCTCGGCGACGCCGAACTGACCGAGGCGGGCGGCAGCAACAGCCACCTCGACAAGGTCGTCGCCAACCTGGTCGCGGGCTCCGGAGCCGACCAGGGCAGCCAGCTCAGCGGATTCGCGATCCGTTACGTACTGGTCCGCGACGGCGCCCCGAAGCAGATGAGCCGGGTCCTCGACGCGACCCCGGGGCTCAGCCGGCTGAGCCAGCTCGACGGCAGTGCGCTGTGGCGGGTCGACCGCCAGGTCGCCCGGGTCATGATCATGCCGTCCGGCACCGACGGGGAACCGCTGCCCGTCGGCTCCCTCCCGGTCGAGGCGCACAGCAAGATCCCGGCGGGCGGCTCCGGCCGCGTGCTGCGGATCGCGGACGCCGCCGATCCCGGCTGGCAGGCCACGCTCGACGGCCGGCCGCTGACCCGCAAGACCGTCGACGGCTGGGCCCAGGGCTTCGAACTCCCCGCCGAGGGCGGCACGCTGGACCTCACGTACGACACCCCGTTCACCCACACCGCCTGGATCTGGGCGCAGTCGGCGCTGGCCGTCGTCCTGCTGGTCCTCGCGCTGCCCGGCCGACGCCGGGAGATCGACGACGACCTTCCCGAGGAGACCGTGCCGGTCCCCGCGGAGCCGGTCGCCGGCGAGGGCCGCCGGGCCCGCAGGCTGCGCGCGGCCGCCCAGGCGGAGGCCGAGGCGGGCGCGGAGGCCGAACAGTCGGAGGAGGCACCGGAGGCGCAGGGGCAGTACATCCCGTCGCAGCAGACGGAGGAGTACGACCCGGCTCAGCAGACGGGGGAGTACGCCCCCGCCCGGCAGACCCCGGACCAGCAGATCCCGGACCAGCAGATCCCGGACCAGCAGATCCCCGGGCAACAGCCACACCAGGCCGACGACGGCCAGGCCGCCTACGCCCCGCAGACCGACGACGGTCAGTACGCGGCGGTCCCGCAGCAGCAGTACGGCGAATGGGACGCCCAGCAGTACCAGGACACCGGCTACCAGCAGTACCAGGACGGCCAGTACCAGGGAGAGCAGTACCAGGACGGCCAGTACGGCACGCAGCAGAACCACCTCGCCGCCGACCCGTACCAGCAGAACGCCTACGACCCGTACGGCTACGCCCAGCAGCAGTACGACCCCCAGGCCCAGGCCCACGCGCAGGCGCCGTACGACCCCCAGGCGCAGTACGGGCAGCAGGCCCAGTACGACCCGCAGAACCCCGACGAGAACCCCGCCCCGGGCCAGAACCCGTGGCCGACCGGTAACGCATCGCGAGGCGAGTCCGAGTGAAGTCCACCAGCCTGTCCCTCATCGCGGGCACCGTCGCCCTCGCCGCAGTCACCGGATTCGCCGCGCTCACCGCGCCCGGCGACGCGGACACGGCCGAGGCGAAGACCGCCGCACGGCTGCCGGTGGAACGGTCCAGCCTGCTCTGCCCGGCCCCCGGTCTCTCGGAACTCGCGGAGACGACCTACACCTCCTTCACCCCGGCGGGCGGCGGCAGCGGCGGCGAGGCCGGTACGGCCGAACTGCAGAAGGCCACCGCCACCACGGCCGACGGCGGGAAGAAGGACGAGAAGGGCAAGAAGGAGGACGACAAGGGCGGGAAGAAGGCGGATCCCGGGAAGCCGGTCGTCTCGCTCAAGGAGCCCGGCAAACCGGTCACGGCCGAGGAGTCCGGCGCCGACACCCCCGCCCTGGTCGGCACCGCCACCGGCCGGCTGGCCCCCGGCTGGACCACCCAGCAGACCACCATGGTCGAGGCCGGCAGCGCCCGCGGCCTGCTCGGTGTCAGCTGCACCGGTCCCGACACCGACTTCTGGTTCCCGGCCGCGAGCACATCGAAGTCCCGCGAGGACTACGTACAGCTGACCAACCCGGACGACACCGCGGCCGTCGCCGACATCGAGCTGTACGGCCCCGACGGCTCGCTCAAGTCGGACGTCGGCGAGGGCATCACGGTGCCGGCCCGGTCCGGCGTCCCGGTCCTGATCTCCACACTCACCAGCGAGGTCACCGAGGACGTGACCGTCCACGTCACCACCCGTACCGGACGCGTCGGCGCGGTCATCAGGACCGCGGACGAGAAGACCGGCAGCGACTGGCTGGCCGCCTCCGCCACCCCGACGGACACCCTGGTGCTCCCCGGCATCCCCGCGGACGCCACCTCGGTCCGTCTCGTGGCCTTCGCGCCGGGCGAAGCCGACGCCGACCTGACGGTGAAACTCATGGGCAAGACCGGCTCGTTCTCGCCGGTCGGGCAGGACCAGCTCCACGTCAAGTCCCGGATGACCGCGGGCGTCGACCTGAAGGACATCACCAAGGGCGAGGCCGGTTCCCTGCTGCTGACCCCGGCCAAGGGCGGGAAGCACACCCCGGTGGTCGCCGCACTGCGCGTGGTCCGCGGCACCGGCGACAAGCAGGAGGTCGGCTACATCCCGGCGACCGGCCCGGTGGGCGCGCGGGCGACCGTGGCCGACAACCGGGACAAGGGCTCGATCCTCTCGCTCGCCGCGCCGGGGGCCACCGCCACGGTGAAGGTCACCGCGTCGGCGGGCAGCGGGGGCGGCGAACAGACCGTCAAGAAGTACACGGTCGAGGGCGGTACGACGCTGGCGGTCACCCCGCCCGTACCGTCCGGGCTCAAGGGCGGCTACGCCCTGACGGTCGAGACGGAGTCGGGCGGCCCGGTCCACGCCTCGCGCATGCTCACCGTCACGCAGGGCGGCATCCAGATGTTCACCGTGCAGACCCTGTCGGACGACAACGGAACGGTCGAGGTACCCGCGGCCGAACAGGACCTGTCGGTCCTGGACGACTGAGCGGTCCGAGACACCACGGAACGGGCGGGGACCGGAACACCGGACCCCGCCCGTACGCCTGCGGCCCGCCCCCGCTACTCCTGCCCGTACCGGGGGTCCACGGACTCCGGGGCGAGCCCGAGCAGCTCCGCGACCTGCTCCACCACGACCTCGTGCACCAGCAGGGCGCGCTCGTCGCGGTTCTTGGTACGGATCTCGACCGGCCGCCGGTAGACCACGATCTGCGCGGGCCGGCCCTTCTCCGCGGAGACCGCCCGCCCCAGCGGAACGGTCTCCTCCTGCGTACCCGGCACATCGAGGACCACGAAGTCGACATCGGCCAGCTGCGGCCAGCGCCGCTCCAGCCGCTCCACCGAGTCCTGCACGAGATCACGGAAGTTCTCCGCCCGGCTGGCCGAGAGCGGCACCTGGGGCGGGGCGACGGGCCCCCGCATGCCGCGGCCATGACGGTCACGACGGCGTGGGCGCGGCTCGGACGGGTGAGGCGGTACGGGGCTGTCCATCACTGACGCAGGGTAACTCCCGGCGGGGCGGGCGGATCGCCGCTCCCCGACAAGGCACGGGCATGTCCAATCCTGAACAATCCGGCCAACCAGGGGCACGTTTCAGGCCCCGCTCCTGACCGTTGATCTCCTGCTGTATGACAGCTTTTGTGCCGAGTGGTGACCGGAATCGTTGCCGGTACGGCCCGGATTTCTCCGTCCTCCCGCAGGTCAGACGGAGTGTCCGGAACCCGTCCGTACCGGCGGACACGGGGCGACACGGTGGGGTGAGCCGGGGGAGAGTCGTCGCAGCCCGCTCAAGAGTGCGGTACCGTCCAACATCGTGAGCCCTGTACGTCGCTGTTCGCGCACCGCGTGCGGCCGCCCTGCCGTCGCGACACTGACGTACGTCTATGCCGACTCGACTGCGGTCCTCGGCCCGCTCGCCACCTACGCCGAGCCCCACTGCTACGACCTCTGCGCCGAGCACAGTGAGCGGCTGACGGCCCCACGCGGCTGGGAGGTCGTCCGGCTCTCCGACCCCTCCGCCCCCACCCGCCCCAGCGGCGACGATCTCGAAGCGCTCGCCAATGCCGTACGGGAAGCGGCACGGCCGCAGGACCGCGGCACGGACGGCCGGGGCAGCGGTCCGCACGCGGCCGATCCGATGGAGGTCGCACGCCGCGGTCATCTGCGGGTGCTGCGCTCACCGGACTCCTGAGCACCGCGTACGCCCCCGCCCGACGGCTCGCCCGAGCCGCCGCCGGGTAGTTTGGGCGGTCCGAAGAAATTTCAGGAGGACCGGCCGTGGCTGCTGATCTGTCGCAGATCGTGAAGGCGTACGACGTGCGCGGAGTGGTGCCCGACCAGTGGGACGAAGCCCTGGCCGAGCAGTTCGGGGCGGCGTTCGTCGAGGTGACGGACGCGGACGCGATCGTGATCGGCCACGACATGCGCCCCTCCTCGCCCGCCCTCTCGGGAGCCTTCGCACGCGGAGCCGCAGCACGCGGCGCGGACGTCACGCTCATCGGCCTCTGCTCCACCGACCAGCTGTACTTCGCCTCGGGCAGCCTGGGCCTGCCCGGTGCGATGTTCACCGCGTCGCACAACCCGGCGCAGTACAACGGCATCAAGCTCTGCCGGGCGGGCGCCGCACCCGTGGGCCAGGACACCGGGCTCCTGAAGATCCGCGCACTGGTCGAGAAGTGGTCCGGGACCGGCGCCCCGCAGCCGGTCGCCGCCCCCGGCACCGTCACCCGGCGCGACACCCTCACCGACTACGCGGCCCACCTGCTGTCCCTGGTCGACGTCACCTCGATCCGCCCGCTGAAGGTCGTCGTCGACGCGGGCAACGGCATGGGCGGCCACACGGTCCCCACCGTCTTCGCGGACCTGCCCGTCGACCTCGTACCGATGTACTTCGAACTCGACGGCACGTTCCCCAACCACGAGGCCAACCCCCTCGACCCGAAGAACCTCGTCGACCTCCGGGCCCGGGTCGTGGCCGAGGGCGCCGACCTCGGCCTCGCCTTCGACGGCGACGCGGACCGCTGCTTCGTCGTCGACGAGCGGGGCGAGGGCATCTCGCCGTCCGCGATCACCGCCCTGGTCGCCGCCCGCGAACTCGCCCGCAACGGCGGCGAGGGCACCGTCATCCACAACCTGATCACGTCCCTCTCGGTCCCCGAGGTCGTCCGCGAGAACGGCGGGACCCCGGTCCGTACCCGCGTGGGCCACTCCTTCATCAAGGCGGAGATGGCCGAGCACGGCGCGATCTTCGGTGGCGAACACTCCGCGCACTACTACTTCCGCGACTTCTGGAACGCCGACACGGGCATGCTGGCCGCGCTCCACGTGCTGGCCGCGCTGGGGGGCGGCCGGGCGCCCCTGTCCGAACTGGTCGCCCGGTACGACCGCTACGCCGGCTCCGGCGAGATCAACTCCACCGTCGCCGACCAGAAGGCCCGCACGGCGGCGGTACGAGCATCCTTCGAAGCCCGCCCCGGAGTCACGACCGACGACCTGGACGGCCTGACGGTCACGACTCCCGACTGGTGGTTCAACCTCCGGGCCTCCAACACGGAACCGCTGCTGCGCCTGAATGTGGAAGCCCGCGACGAACGGACGATGGCGTCCGTACGCGACGAGGTCCTGACCATGATCCGCACACCGGACACATCGAACTAGCCGAACACCGCTTCCGGGCCCGGCGGGCGACGACTTGCCCTGCGGTCCGGCCCGCTGTCGGTCCGGCTCGTTCTGGGGCCGGCTCCGGATCCGGCCCCGGTTCCGGTACTGGCTCCGCTTCTGGGGCCGGCGGCTCTGTGTCCGGCTCGTCCGGCAGCATCTCCAGCCCGTCCGGCGTTTGAGGACCGGGGACCAGGGGGCAGAGCCCCCGGGTTCGCCGTCAACCGTCCAGGCACCGGCTGCCCGCCGCCATTT
>NZ_ML123052.1:462697-471642 GCF_003846175.1 Streptomyces sp. ADI95-17
GCCGGGCCCCCCGGGCCCGCCCCGCCCCCCGGCGGTAGGCTGACGTCGCCTGATCCGTAGCCCGAAGGGACCCACCCCATGCCGCTCGAAGCCGGCCTCCTGGAGATCCTCGCCTGCCCGGCCTGTCACTCCCCGCTCGAAGACCGGTCGGCGGCCGACACCCCCGAACTGGTCTGCACCGGCAAGGACTGCGCCCTGGCCTACCCGGTACGGGACGGCATCCCCGTCCTCCTCGTCGACGAGGCCCGCCGCCCCGAGTAACGGCGCACGCGCACCGCCCGCCACCCCGACCAACGGCACACGCGCAAACGCCCACCGCCCCGCACCCCGCACGGTGATCGGAGGACCGTCCTCATGCTCGACGAGTCGCTGCTCGACGCCCCGGAAGCCCTGGCCCGAGCCGACCGCCGCGGCCTGCTCCGCGGCGCCGCCGAGGCCGGGGCCCGGGTCCGTACCGCCGCCCGGCACGCCGCCGAGGCGGGCATCGCCGAACTGAACCCGGAGGGCCGCCCCCGCGCCGTACTGGTCGCCGGCTCCGGCACCGCCGCATCCGGCGTCGCCGACCTGATCACCGCCCTGGCCGGAGCCTCCGCACCGGTCACCCGCATCCACCCCACCGGGGTCGCCCCCGCCGCGGGCGCGATGCGCTGGACCCTGCCCGGCTGGGCCGGCTCCGTCGACCTGCTCCTGATCGTCACGGCCGACGGTTCCGAGCCGGGGCTCGCCCTCCTCGCCGAGCAGGCGTACCGCCGAGGCTGCAGCGTCGTCGCCGTCACTCCCCGCCAGTCACCCCTGCGCGAGGCGATCGACGGGGCGCACGGACTCGTCGTACCGATGGCCTCCGCCCCGCACGGCGAGTACGACGCCGAGACATCGGCCGCGGGACCCGGCACGCTCTGGGCCCTGTTCACCCCGCTGCTCGCCCTGCTCGACCGGGTCGGCCTGCTCAGCGCCCCCGCCGAGGCACTCCAGAGCGTCGCCGACCGCCTGGACCGCACCGCGGAACGCTGCGGTCCGGCCATCGCCACGTACAGCAACCCGGCCAAGACCCTCGCGGCCGAACTCGCCGACAGCCTGCCCCTGATCTGGACCGAGGGTGAATCCGCCGCCCCCGTCGGCCGCAGATTCGCCGCCGTCCTGGCCGAGCTGTCCGGCCGGCCGGCCCTCGCCGCCGAACTGCCCGAGGCGCTGCCCGCTCACGGCGCGATGCTGGCGGGCTCGTTCGCCGCCGGGGCCGACCCCGACGACTTCTTCCGCGACCGGGTCGACGAGCCCGATCCGCTGCACGCCCGCGTCGTACTGCTCCGCGACCGCCCCACCGGCGGCCTGAGCGCGGCCCCCGCCGCCCGCGAACTGGCCCTCGGCCACGACACGGCGATCAGCGAACTCGAACCGGACGAGGGAACCGAGCTCGAAGCCCTCGCCGAACTGCTCGCCGTCACCGACTTCGCCGCCGTCTACCTGGCCCTGGCGTCGGCAACCGGCGCCTGACCAGAGGCCCTGCCACCAGAGCCCGGAGCCAGGACACCGCACCACAACACCGCCCCGCGGCCCCACACCAGAGCACCGCCACCAGAGCACCGCACCCCCGATCCACGCATCTCACAAGGACGAACACCATGGACCGGCTCTCCAACACCGTGCGCCCTTACGCCTGGGGCTCCACCACCGCCATCCCCGAACTGCTCGGCATCGCCCCCACCGGCGAACCCCAGGCCGAGATGTGGTTGGGCGCCCATCCCGGCGCCCCCTCGCTCCTCACCCGCATAACCAGCACCAGCACCGCCCCCAATACCGACACCGCCCCCGGCGACCCCACCCCCGAACAGCCCCTCACCGACGTCATCGCCGCCGCCCCCGAGCGCGAACTCGGCCGGGCCACCGTCGAGAAGTTCGGCCCCCGCCTCCCCTTCCTTCTCAAACTGCTCGCCGCCGGCGCCCCGCTCTCCCTCCAGGTCCACCCCGACCTGGCACAGGCCAAGCGGGGCTACGAGGACGAGGAGCGCCGGTCCGTCCCGATCGACGCGCCCCACCGCACGTACAAGGACGCCAACCACAAGCCCGAGCTGATCTGCGCGCTCACCCCCTTCGCTGGCCTGTGCGGCTTCCGCCGGCCCACCGAGGCGGCCGAGGCGATGGCGGCGCTCGGCGTCGACTCCCTCAAGCCGTACGTCGACCTGCTCGGCGCCCACCCCGAAGAGGCCGCCCTGCGCGAGGTCCTCACCGCGATCCTCGGCGCCGACCCCGCGGAGATGGCCGAAACGGTGAACCTGGCCGCGGCCGCCGCCGAACGCCTCGGCGGCGCCCACGCCCCGTACGCCCGGATCGCCCACCACTTCCCCGGCGACCCCGGCGTCATCGCGGCGATGCTGCTGAACTACGTCGAACTCCAGCCCGGCGAGGCGCTGTTCCTCGGCGCGGGAGTCCCGCACGCCTATCTCGACGGCCTCGGCGTGGAGATCATGGCCAACTCGGACAACGTGCTGCGCTGCGGACTCACGCCCAAGCACATCGACGTACCCGAACTCCTCCGCATCGTCCGCTTCGAGGCGACCGATCCCGGTGTCCTTCGCCCCGAGGCCTCGCCGACCGGCGAGGAACTGTACGAGACGCCCGTGGACGAATTCCGGCTCTCCCGCTTCGACCTCTCGCCCGGCGCCGCCCCCGTCGACCTGACCAGGGACGCCCCCCAGATCCTGCTCTGCACCGGGGGAGCCCCGAAGGCCGGCGACCTCGGCCTCGCCCCCGGCGCCTCCGTGTTCGTACCATCCGGCGAAAAGGTCGAAGTGTCCGGTACGGGCACTCTGTTCCGCGCCACAGTGGTGGTCTGACGTACCGTCCGCACCAGCGACTGCAACAATGTCCGGCCGTACCGCGGCGCCAGGGCCGCAGCACCGAAGAAGGGACACCAGGCACCCATGAGTGCGTCAGGCGGAACCAAGGCGATCGTGGCGGCACTCGGCGCCAACCTCGCGATCGCAGTGGCCAAATTCGTGGCGTTCCTGTTCAGTGGCTCGTCGTCGATGCTCGCGGAGAGCGTCCACTCGGTCGCCGACTCGGGCAACCAGGGCCTGCTGCTGCTCGGCGGCAAGAAGGCCCAGCGCGAGGCCACCCCCCAGCACCCCTTCGGCTACGGCCGCGAGCGCTACATCTACGCGTTCCTCGTCTCCATCGTCCTCTTCTCGGTCGGTGGCATGTTCGCGGTGTACGAGGGCTACGAGAAGATCAAGCACCCGCACGAGATCGAGGCCTGGTACTGGCCGGTCGGCGTGCTGGTCTTCGCGATCATCGCCGAGGGCTTCTCCTTCCGTACGGCGATCAAGGAGTCCAACCAGACCCGCGGTTCGCTCTCCTGGAGGGAGTTCGTCCGCCGGGCGAAGGCCCCCGAGCTCCCCGTCGTCCTGCTGGAGGACCTCGGCGCGCTGATCGGCCTGGTGCTCGCCCTCGCGGGCGTCGGCCTGGCCCTCGCGACCGGCAACGGCGTCTGGGACGGCATCGGAACCCTCTGCATCGGCATCCTGCTGATCATCATCGCGATCGTGCTCGCCGCCGAGACGAAGTCCCTCCTGCTCGGCGAGGCCGCCGGCACCGACCAGGTCGAGAAGATCAAGGCCGCGGTCGTCGACGGTGACACGGTCACCGGCGTCATCCACATGCGTACGCTCCACCTCGGCCCGGAGGAACTGCTCGTCGCCGCCAAGATCGCGGTGCAGCACGACGACACGGCCACCGAGGTCGCCAACGCCATCAACGCCGCCGAGAGCCGGATCCGCGAGGCGGTCCCGATCGCCCGGGTCATCTACCTGGAGCCGGACATCTACAGCGAGGCAGCCGCCGCGGCGGGCACCAACCCCGGCAAGACCCCGGGCGGCGCCCCCGGCAACACCTCCGAGGGCCCCGCGGACGAAACCCCGGACACCTCGAAGAAATCCGGCCACTGATCCCGGCGACCCGCTCCACCCGGCCGCCTCACCACCCCGGCCCACCTTCCACCTGTTCCGCCTGCCCATACGCACACCGGCCCGTTCTCACCCCCGCCCCGGACCCCTTCCAGACCCCTCTGACGCCCCTCCGCCCCTGCTCGATCCGGCCTCCCGCCCGCTCCCGGTACGCCTCCCGGACACTTCCTGTCCTGGGGCGGACTGGGAGCGACTGGGCCGATCGGTGTAGATTCGACGGCAGTGTCAGACGTCGCTGCTGATGGCGGTCGATCGGTCCGCATGAGCGGACCGGCCGAGGGAGAGAGGGCCTCCGACGGACTGCGCTGCGAGCGCCCGGGCATTCGTGTGCCCGCCGCCGCAGAGCCATCCGTGCCCCACCTCGACCCATTTACGAGGAGCAGCCCGTTATGACGACGGTCGCCAATCGACAGGACTTCAAGGTCGCCGACCTCTCCCTCGCGACGTTCGGCCGCAAGGAGATCACCCTCGCCGAGCACGAGATGCCCGGCCTGATGTCGATCCGCAAGGAGTACGCCGCAACGCAGCCGCTGGCCGGCGCCCGCATCACCGGCTCGCTGCACATGACCGTGCAGACGGCCGTGCTGATCGAGACCCTGGTCGCCCTCGGCGCCGAGGTCCGCTGGGCCTCCTGCAACATCTTCTCCACCCAGGACCACGCCGCCGCGGCCATCGCCGTCGGCCCGAACGGCACGCCGGAAGCCCCCGCGGGCGTCCCGGTCTTCGCCTGGAAGGGCGAGACGCTCGAAGAGTACTGGTGGTGCACGGAGCAGGCCCTGACCTGGCCGAACACCCCCACCGGCGGCCCGAACATGATCCTCGACGACGGTGGTGACGCCACCCTCCTCGTCCACAAGGGCGTCGAGTTCGAGAAGGCCGGCGCCGCCCCGGACCCGTCGACCGCGGACAGCGAGGAGTACGCCCACATCCTCACCCTGCTGAACCGCACCCTCGGCGAGGCCCCGCAGAAGTGGACCCAGCTGGCGTCCGAGATCCGCGGCGTCACCGAGGAGACCACGACCGGTGTGCACCGGCTGTACGAGATGCACCGCGACGGCACCCTCCTCTTCCCGGCGATCAACGTCAACGACGCCGTCACCAAGTCCAAGTTCGACAACAAGTACGGCTGCCGCCACTCGTTGATCGACGGCATCAACCGCGCCACGGACGTCCTGATCGGCGGCAAGACCGCCGTCGTCTGCGGCTACGGCGACGTGGGCAAGGGCTGCGCGGAGTCCCTCCGCGGCCAGGGCGCCCGGGTCATCGTCACGGAGATCGACCCGATCTGCGCCCTGCAGGCGGCGATGGACGGCTACCAGGTCGCCACCCTCGACGACGTCGTCGGCCAGGCCGACATCTTCGTCACCACGACGGGCAACAAGGACATCATCATGGCCGCCGACATGGCCAAGATGAAGCACCAGGCCATCGTCGGGAACATCGGCCACTTCGACAACGAGATCGACATGGCCGGCCTGGCGCAGATCGACGGCATCGTCAAGGACGAGGTCAAGCCGCAGGTCCACACCTGGACGTTCCCCGACGGCAAGGTCCTCATCGTGCTGTCCGAGGGCCGTCTGCTGAACCTGGGCAACGCCACCGGCCACCCCTCGTTCGTCATGTCCAACTCGTTCGCGGACCAGACCCTGGCCCAGATCGAGCTGTTCACCAAGCCCGAGGAGTACCCGACCGACGTCTACGTGCTGCCCAAGCACCTGGACGAGAAGGTCGCCCGTCTCCACCTCGACGCACTCGGCGTGAAGCTCACGACGCTCCGCCCCGAGCAGGCCGCGTACATCGGTGTCGAGGTCGACGGCCCGTACAAGCCCGACCACTACCGCTACTGATCCCGCCAGTCGGAGACCGCCCACATCACCACCGGTCAGTGACGACCGGCGGCCGCCGACAGACGGAACAGCTTCAGTAGCAGCAGCTACGAGCGCAGGCCCCCGCACCCCCGTGTCGGGGGCCTGCCCCGTACGGTGCCGCCCGCTCAGCCCGAGGAACCCCGAAGGACCCCATGCCCCGCGGCCGATATTCGCTCCACGATCTTCACGATCACACCCCCCTCGGCGAAGAACACTTCCAATGCGCACCAGGCCCCTCCGGCTGGCGCTACCTCTCCCGCACCACCGCCCCTTCCGGCGACCACCTCGGATCCGTCGACCTCACCCTCGACGAGCTGGGCCGACCCATCCGCCTCGAACTCCACGCCGCGAGCTGGCAGGTCCGCGGCGCCGCCCTCGAAGGCGTCACCTGGGTCCGTACCGACCCGACCGGAACCCATGCCACCGAAGGCAATGTGCGCGCCCACGCCTTCACCGGCACTTCCCCCGCGTTCCTCGTCGCGACCGCACGACTGCTGCGCCTCACCCCCGATTCCCCCGCGACCCGCGTCCGCCTGGTCGCCTTCACGGACCCGGTCCTCGCCCCCCGTACCGTCGACCAGTCCTGGGCCCTGGTGAACAGTGAAGCGCACACCACTGACAACGGCCCTCTGATCGTGGACGAATACCAGGTCAGCGCACTGGACACCGGTGAGCAGCACACCGTCCACATCGCCGGCGACGTGGTCGTCTCGGCCCCCGGCATCGAGCTCGAAGACCTGGAATCCCCGCCCTCGTCGCTCTAGGCGGGCGGCGCGAACCCCGTGGCAGCAGGCGGCACCCGACTCTCCTCATCCTCCACAGCCGGCACAGCCACCCCAGCCCCACCAACAACCGGATCCCCACCCACCACAACACCACTCACCGGCCGCCCCGCCTGCTCCTCGGAACCACCACGCCCGTCACCACCATCACGACCACCACGTGGTGCCGAGCCCTGCGCGGCGACGAACACCCGCCGCGCATCCCGCGCCTGCCGCTCGTTGACCACTGCTGCCAGATACGCCCCGGCCGGTACCCCCTCGGGCACCGGCACTCCGGTCCGCTCCGCCAACTCCCCGGCCAGCCGCTCCGCCATCGACCACCCCACCTGCGCATCGAGCTGATGCATACGGGTCAGGTACTGCCGAACCGCCAGCCACAGAGATTCCGGCACCGCCGACAGATCCAGCCCCGCGAACCGCCCGACGAGCCACGGCGGCGGAGGCGGCACGGCAGCCGCCCGCCCCGCGGGCACCCGCTCCCGCACGACGAGCGTCCCCGCGAACACATCACCGAGCCGCCGCCCCCGCGCCGACACCAGCGAGGCGATACACGCGACAACCCCGAACGTCATCAGAATCTCCACGACCCCGATGGCCCCACGCACCAGCGCATGCCGGAACCGGATCGGCCCCCCGTCGTCCCTCACCACCCGCAGCCCGCACGCCAGCTTCCCCAGCGAACGCCCGCGGCTCAGCGTCTCCACCGCGATGGGCCCACCCACCAGCACCAGCAGGAACGCCGCCACGGACACCGCCGCGAGCGCCGCGTCGTCCAGCGACGCCGTCGCGATGGCCAGCCCGATCGACACCAGGACGAACGCCGCCCCCACCACGGCAAGATCGATGGCCAGCGCCAGCGCCCGGCTCGGCAATTTCGCCGGCCGCAGCCCCAACACGACCGCATCCCCGGTCACGAGCTCACTCATCGCCGCCCCACCCTTCGCCGACCATCCCTGCCCCTCGGGGCCTCAGTCTGCCAAGCTGACCGGCAGCGCGCCGCCGTAGTACGAACCCGTACGCACCCATGCCTGGAGCAGCAGCCGACCATGGATCTCGATGTCTTCGTGACCGCCCACCGCGCAGAGTGGGACCGTCTGGACCATCTCCTGCACCGGGGGCGCCGGCTCACCGGCACCGAAGCCGACGAACTCGTCGAGCTCTACCAGCGCACGGCCACCCATCTCTCGCTCCTCCAGTCCAGCACCCCGGACCCGATGCTCACGGCACGCCTCACCCAGCTCGTGGCCCGCGCCCGAGCCACGGTCACCGGCACCCGCCGAGCCTCCTGGCGCGACGCCACCCGCTTTCTCACGGCCGGATTCCCCGCCGCCGTCTACCGCTCCAGGAACTGGTGGATACCCACCGCGGTCCTCTCGACATTGCTGGCCGCAGTCATCGGCTGGTGGATCGGCGCGCATCCGGAGGTCCAGTCGGCCATCGCGGCCCCGGAGGACCTCCGCCGCATGACCAGCCCGGGCGGGGAGTACGAGACGTACTACTCCAGCCACCCGGCCGCATCGTTCGCCGCCCAGGTATGGACGAACAACGCCCAGGCCGCAGCCATGTGCCTGGTCCTGGGAGCGTTCCTCTGCATCCCGGTGATCTGGATCCTCTTCATCAACGTGCTCAACCTCGGTGTCGGCATCGGCCTGATGTCCTCGGCCGGCCGGCTCGACACCTTCCTCGGGCTGATCCTCCCGCACGGCCTGCTCGAACTCACCGCCGTCTTCGTCGCCGCGGGTACGGGGCTGCGCCTCGGCTGGACGGTCATCGACCCGGGCCCGATGAGCCGGCGCTCGGCCCTCGCCCAGCAGGGCCGGGCCGCGATCGGCATGGCCATCGGCCTCGCCCTGGTCCTGTTCGTCTCCGGTCTGATCGAAGGCTTCGTCACCCCCTCCGGCCTCCCGACCTGGGGGCGCATCACCATCGGCATCGTGGCCGAGGCGGCCTTCCTCGCCTACGTCTACATCCTGGGCGGCCGAGCAGCGCGGGCCGGGGACAGCGGCGACGTCGACCCCACGGAACGAAGCGCCGAACTCCCGGTGGCCGCCTGATGTGCGGACGACCCCGCTGACCTGCTAGTCTCCTCCTCGCCCCAAAAAGCCATTGACATGGCCGACACGGGGAGGTAGATTTTAACGGTTGCTTCGGACTGGACAAGTCCGGGCCCAGCAGTTAGTCTCTACTTCGCTCTCGCCGGGAATTGAATTTCCGCGGAGCCATCGATTCCCTTACTTCGGATCGCGAAGCCGATTTTTCGGCCGAATCTTTCTGATAAAGTCGAATCAGCCGAAAGGCAGAGACCACTCCAACGGTCACCGGAATTCAAATTCGAA
>NZ_ML123053.1:0-2677 GCF_003846175.1 Streptomyces sp. ADI95-17
AAGAGCTGGTGGAAGGACTCCGCCAGGCCGGTACGCCGGTCCGCTCAGTCATCCACACCGCCGGTGTGGCCGCTTCGCACCCGCTGGACACGCTGGACGACGACGCCTTGGCAGCCGTCCTGTCCGCGAAGGTGACCGGCGCGACGAACCTCGACGCCGTCTTCGCGGGAGACGCCTCCGACACCTCGAACACCTCGAACACCTCGAACACCTCCGACACCTCCGACACGTCCAACACCTCAGAACCGCACGACGAGCTCGACGCATTCGTTCTGTTCTCCTCGATCGCCGGCGTATGGGGCAGCGGCGGCCAGGCCGCCTACGCCGCGGCCAACGCCCACCTCGACGCCCTCGCCCAGGACCGGCGGGCCCGCGGCCTGACCGCGACCTCCATCAGCTGGGGCCCGTGGGCCGACGGCGGCATGGCGGCGGGCGAGGCCGAGGCGGAGCTGTTGCGCCGGGGGCTGCCCGCCATGGCTCCGGAGCGGGCCGTCGCGGCCCTGCAGCAGGCGCTCGCCGAGCGCGACACCCACGTCACCGTGGCCGATGTCGACTGGACGCGGTTCGCGCCCGTGTTCACCGCGCTGCGCCCGAGCCCGCTCCTCACGGGCCTGCCCGAGGTGCGGGACCTCCAGGAGGAGGTGACCGCGGCGGCGGACGACGGGGCCTCGGCCCTGCGGGACCGGCTGGCCGCGGCCACCGGAGCGGAGCGGACCCGGGCACTGCTCGACCTGGTGCGGAGCCAGGCGGCGGTCGTCCTCGCGCACGGAAGCGCGGACTCGGTCACCGCGGCGAGCACCTTCCGGGAGCTCGGTTTCGACTCACTGACCGCGGTGGAGCTCCGTAACCGCCTGGCCAAGGGGACCGGGCTCAAGCTCCCCGCGACCATGGTGTTCGACCACCCGACTCCGACGGTTCTGGCCGAGCACCTGCGGTCCGAGCTGTTCGGCGGGGAGGCCGAGCACACCGGTGCCCTTGAGGTGATGGCGGCGGCGACGGCGACGGTGGTGACCGACCCGGACGACCCGATCGCGATCGTGGGCATGAGCTGCCGCTTCCCGGGCGGTGTCCGTACGCCGGAAGAGCTGTGGGAACTGCTGGCGGCCGGCACGGACGGGGTGACCGGATTCCCGGTGGACCGGGGCTGGGACCTCGATTCGCTGTACGACCCGGACCCCGACCACGCGGGCACCTCGTATGTGACCGAGGGCGGATTCCTGCGTGACGTGGGGGACTTCGACCCCGTCTTCTTCGGGATCTCGCCGCGCGAGGCCACCGGAATGGACCCGCAGCAGCGGCTGCTCCTGGAGACCTCCTGGGAGGCGTTCGAGCGGGCGGGCATCGATCCGGAGTCGCTGCGCGGCAGCCGGACCGGAGTTTTCACCGGCACCAACGGCCAGGACTACTCGGCTCTGCTGTTCATGTCCGCCGACAGCGCCGAGGGCCACATGGGCACCGGCAACGGAGCAAGCGTCGTGTCGGGCAGGCTCTCGTACACGTTCGGCCTCGAAGGACCCGCGATCACTGTGGACACGGCGTGCTCGTCGTCCCTGGTGGCGCTGCACCTGGCGATCCAGGCGCTGCGGTCGGGTGAGTGCTCGCTGGCTCTGGCCGGCGGTGCCACCGTGATGTCGACGCCCGGCGCGTTCATCGAGTTCTCGCGCCAGCGCGGTCTGGCGGAGGACGGGCGCGTGAAGGCGTTCGCCGATGCGGCGGACGGCACGGCCTGGGGTGAGGGTGTCGGCATGCTGCTGGTGGAGCGTCTCTCGGACGCCCGCCGCAACGGCCACGAGGTCCTCGCGGTCGTGCGCGGCAGTGCGGTGAACCAGGACGGCGCGTCCAACGGTCTGACCGCCCCCAACGGGCCCGCGCAGCAGCGCGTCATCCGTCAGGCCCTCGCCTCGGCCGGTCTGTCGGCGTCGCAGGTCGACGTGGTGGAGGCGCACGGCACGGGCACCAGGCTCGGCGACCCCATCGAGGCCCAGGCGCTGATCGCGACGTACGGCCGGGAGCGGGCGCAGGAACAGCCGTTGCTGCTCGGCTCGGTGAAGTCGAACATCGGTCACACGCAGGCCGCCGCCGGTGTCGCCGGGATCATCAAGATGGTCATGGCGATGCGGCACGGTGTGCTGCCGCAGACCTTGCACGTCGACGAGCCGTCCACGCAGGTGGACTGGTCGGCGGGGGCCGTCGAGCTCCTGAGGGAGTCGGTGGCGTGGCCGGAGACGGGCGGACCGCGGCGTGCTGCGGTGTCGTCGTTCGGCATCAGCGGGACCAATGCCCACACGATCATCGAGCAGGCTCCCGCACCCGACGTCGACGCGGAGCCGCGGCCGGTCGCCCCGACCGCCTCGTCTTCCCCGGTCCTGCCGTGGATGCTGTCCGCGAAGTCAGCACGCGCCCTCACGGCGCAGGCCAGGCTCCTGCGGTCGCACCTGCTGCGCCGGCCCGGACTCGACGCGTCGGACGTGGCGTTCTCGCTCGCCACGAGCCGTGCCGCGCTTGCCCACCGGGCCGTCGTCGTCGGGAAGGACAGGGACGCACTGCTGCGCGGCATCGAGGCACTGGCCGAGGACGGCACGGAATCGGACGTGATCGTGGACTCGGTCACGTCCGGACAGTCCGCGGTGCTGTTCTCGGGCCAGGGTTCGCAGCGGGCCGGGATGGGCCGGGAGCT
>NZ_ML123053.1:3743-8057 GCF_003846175.1 Streptomyces sp. ADI95-17
CAGGATCCCGAGTACTGGGTCCGCCACGTCCGCGAGGCTGTCCGTTTCCTGGACGGGATCCGCACCCTGGAGTCCGCGGGCGTGACCGCGTTCCTGGAACTGGGCCCGGACGGGGTGCTCTCCGCCATGGCCCAGGACTGCCTCACCGACACCACCGTCGACCCAGAGAAGTTCGGCTTCGTACCGGCCCTGCGCAAGGACCGCGACGAGCCGCAGGCCCTGCTCACCGCCCTCGCCGAACTTCACGTACGCGGCACGGCAGTCGACTGGACCGCGTACCACGCCGGCACCGGCGCCCGCCGTGTCGACCTGCCCACCTACGCCTTCCAGCGGCAGCGCTACTGGCCGAAGCCGGGCGGTCCCGTCGCCCCGGAGACGGATGCCGTGTCGTCCATGGACGCACGGTTCTGGGCCGCGGTGGAGCAGGAGGACCTGTCCGGACTCGTCGAGGGGGCCGGACTCACCGCGGACCAGCCGCTGGGCGAGGTGCTGCCACTGCTGTCGTCGTGGCGCCGCCAGTCCCGCGAGCAGTCCACGGTCGACGCCTGGCGCTACCGGGTTGCGTGGAAGGCGGTCGCGGACGACACCGGCGCGCCGGTGTCCGGCACCTGGCTGGTCGTGGCGGCCGACGAACACCTCGGCCACCCGGTCGTCGCCGGGATCGAGGCGCACGGCGCCGCCGTCGCCCGCCTTTCCGTGGACTCGGGCACGCGTGACCGGACCGGACTGGCCGAGCAACTGGCCGGAGCCGGCGAGGCCGCAGGCCCCGAGGGCATCGCGGGCGTTGTCTCCCTGCTGGCCCTCGGCCAGGACCCCATGGCGGCCACGCTGGACCTGGTGCAGGCACTGGGCGACGCGGGTGTACGGGCGCCCCTGTGGTGCCTGACCCGCGGAGCCGTGAACACGGGCCGCTCCGACGCGGCGCCGGAACCGGCGCAGGCCCAGCTGTGGGGCCTCGGCCGGGTCGCGGGTCTGGAACAGCCGCAGAGCTGGGGCGGTTTGATCGACCTGCCCGCGAAGCCGGACGAGCGGGCGGTGGACCGAGTCCTCGCCCTCATCGGCGGCGGCAGCGGCCAGGACCAGGCCGCAGTGCGCCCCGCCGGAGTATTCGTGCCCCGGCTCCTGCGGGCGTCGGCGAACACCACGAGCAGCGAGTGGGCCCCGCGCGGCACGGTGCTCGTCACCGACGCCACGACGCCGTTCGGCTCGTACGTCGCGCGCTGGCTGGCCGGCACCGAGGCCGACCGGGTGGTCCTGATGACGCCCGAAGGACAGGAACCGGCCGAGGCGGCGGTGACGGCGCTCGGCGAGCGCGCGGTCGTCGCGCACTGCGACGTGACCGACCGCGCCGCGCTCGACGCGCTGGTCCGACGGCTCGCCGACGAGGGCGGCCCCGTACGGGCGGTGGTGCACACCGTCGGCGGCAACCACCTCGCCCCGCTCGACACCATCCGCATGGAGGACGCCGACGCACGGCTGGCCGCCAAGGTGGTCGGCGCTGCCCATCTCGACGCGGTCCTCGCCGACACGGAACTGGACGCCTTTGTCCTGTTCTCCACCATCGCCGGTGTCTGGGGCGGTGGCGGCCAGGGCTTGTACGCGGCGGCCGGCGCCTACCTGGACGCACTGGCGCTGAACCGCCGGGCGCGCGGCCTCGCCGCGACATCGGTGGCCTGGGGCCCGTGGGCCGACGGCGACACGACGGAAGGCGCCGTGCGGGACAGCGAAGCCGGGCAGGCCGAGGAGGCGGAGCTGCTGCGCAGGCGGGGCCTGCCCCCGATGGCTCCGGAGCTGGCCCTCACCGCGCTGCGCCAGGCGGTCGCCGATGCCGACCCGCTGCTCACCGTCGCCGACGTGGACTGGGCGCGGTTCGCGCCGTCGTTCACGGCCCTGCGGCCCAGCGCGCTCCTGGCGGAACTGCCGGAGGCCGCGGATGCCCTGGCGGGCGACGCCGAGCCGGTGGGCGTCGACGACGACGTCGCCGACGAGCTGCGCCAACGGCTGGAGGCCATGTCCGAGCCGGAGCGGGACGCCGAACTGGTGCGGCTGGTGCGCACCCACGCGGCGGCGGTCCTCGGCCACCCGGTGGACGAGGTCGGAGCCGACCGGGTCTTCCGGGAGCTCGGATTCGACTCCCTGACGGCCGTGGAACTCCGCAACCGGCTGACGCGGGCCACCGGGCTCCGGCTGCCGGCAGGCCTGGCCTTCGACCACCCGACGGCGGCCGCGGCGGCCGTGTTCCTGCACACGGAACTCCGATTCGACTCGGACGCGCCGGACGCTTCGGGCGCATCGCTCCTTGCGGAACTGGACAAGCTGGAGGCCGCCACATCAGGAAAGGAGCCCGACAACCTGACGAGGACAAGGGTCACGATGCGACTCCAGGCATTCCTCGCCAAGTGGTCCGATGGGCGCGCCGAGACCGAACAGGCCGATGTGAGCGAGAAGCTCGAATCGGCATCGGACGATGAGATCTTCGATTTCATCAACCAGGAGCTCGGCCGCTCGAATTGACGGCCCCGTACCCGCCCCGCCCACCGGCGGGGCGGGGCGGCCGATCACGCGGCGGCGGCCGAGCGGGCTGCCGCCGTGTGACCGCCCCCTGCGGACCCGTGCCCCGGGACCCGCCCGAAACAGGCGGCGGGGCCCGGCCCCCGGGCGCCGCACCGGCCGCCGACCCCTGGGCCGACAGGGGCGGTTGGCTAGGGGGACGGGCCGAACCCATAGGGGTTGTGCGGCCAAGGGGGGTCGAATAGCTTCGCATTGCGAGTTGATCTGCTGGAATGCCGATGCAATTACAGGAGCGTGTCGGTGTTCGAGGATGCGCAATGTGAAGGCTATGGGTTAAGGGTTGTGTGGCCTCGGCCAATTCATGCTGAGGAATTCCTCCTCCAGTAGTGGGGACGTCGAACGACTTTCCACCCAGTTCCCGGTCCTCCATCGCTATTAAGTGCTGACTGCTCAGGGTGGGATTGAATGGCGAACGAAGAGACGCTGCGGGATTACCTCAAGTGGGTCACCGCGGATCTGCATCAGACCCGTCAGCGTCTGCAGGAGCTTGAGGCGGCCGACCCCGAGCCCATTGCGATCGTCGGCATGAGCTGCCGCTACCCGGGCGGCGTGCGCAGCCCCGAAGACCTCTGGCAGCTGGCCACTTCGGGCGTCGACGCCATCTCGTCGTTCCCGCTCGACCGAGGCTGGGAGAGCCTCGGCGACGCCACCGACTCGGGGGGCCCCTCGTTCGCCATGGAGGGCGGTTTCCTCGACGGCGTCGGCGGCTTCGACCCGGCGTTCTTCGGGATCTCGCCGCGCGAGGCGCTGGCGATGGACCCGCAGCAGCGCCTGCTCCTCGAAACGTCCTGGGAGGCCTTCGAGCGGGCCGGGATCACGGTCGACACGCTGAAGGGCAGCCGCACCGGCGTCTTCGCCGGCACGACGGGACAGGACTATTCGACGCTGCTGCAGCCGCCCCCGGAAGGCACCGGCGGCTATGTCCTGACCGGCACGTCCGCGAGCGTCGTCTCCGGCCGCATCGCCTACACGCTCGGCCTCGAAGGGCCCGCCGTGACGGTCGACACGGCCTGCTCCACCTCGCTCGTGACGCTGCATCTCGCCGTGCAGGCCCTGCGGTCCGGCGAGTGCTCCCTGGCGCTCGCCGGCGGTGCGACCGTCATGTCCACCCCCGCGGCGTTCTACGGCTTCAGCGACCAGGGCGGGCTCGCCGCCGACGGCCGCTGCAAGTCGTTCGCCTCGACGGCCGACGGCACGTCGTGGTCCGAGGGCGTGGGCGTGCTGCTTCTGGAGCGCCTCTCCGACGCCCGCCGCAACGGCCGCGAAGTCCTCGCGGTCGTACGTGGTTCCGCGGTGAACCAGGACGGCGCGTCCAACGGCCTGACCGCCCCCAACGGCCCGTCCCAGCAGCGCGTCATCCTGCAGGCCCTCGCCAACGCCCGCCTGTCGGCCCAGGCCGTCGACGCGGTGGAGGCACACGGCACGGGCACACGACTCGGCGACCCCATTGAGGCCGAGGCGCTCATGGCCACGTACGGCCAGGACAGGCCCGCCGAACGGCCCCTGCTCCTGGGCGCGTTGAAGTCGAACATCGGTCACACCCAGGCCGCCGCGGGCGTCGCCGGTGTGATCAAGATGGTCCAGGCGGTACGCCACGGAGTGCTGCCCCGGACCCTGCACGTGGACGAGCCGTCCTCCCACGTCGACTGGTCCGCCGGTGCGGTGGAGCTCGTCACCGAGCAGCGTGCCTGGCCGGAGACGGGCGAGCCGCGCCGTGCGGGCGTCTCGTCGTTCGGCATGAGC
>NZ_ML123053.1:9427-13039 GCF_003846175.1 Streptomyces sp. ADI95-17
CACCAGCAGTTCTGGCCGGAGGCCCAAGAGGTCTCCGTGGCGGGGACGGCGGACCCCGTGGACGCCGAGTTCTGGGACGTGGTGGAGCGCGGCGATCTGGAGGCGCTTGCCGAGACCCTCGAACTCGGCGGCGCCACCCGGGACTCGCTCGGCGAAGTACTCCCGGTGCTGTCGTCGTGGCGGCGGCAGCGGCGGGACGAGTCGACGGTCGACGCGTGGCGCTACCGCGTGACCTGGAAGCCCGTGACGGCGGCCGCGCCTGCCATGTCCGGCAGTTGGCTGCTCGTCGTCCCCGCCGTCGAGGCCGACCACGAGACGGTGCGCGAGACCGTGCGCGGGCTGACGCGGCACGGCGCCGACGTCTCGGTGTTCACCGTCTCCGGCACCGAGGTGGACCGCGGAATCCTCGCCGCCCGGCTGGCCGACGCGCCGGAGCCGGCCGGGGTCGTGTCCCTGCTGGCGCTGCTCCACGGGCCGGACCTGGAGCACCCGGTGATCCCGGCGGGCCTCGCGGCCAACGTCGAGCTGGTCAAGGCCCTGGGCGACGCGGGACGCCAGGCCCCGCTGTGGTGCCTGACCCGGAGCGCGGTCTCGGTGGGCCGCTCGGACGGTCCTGTCCGCACCGAGCAGGCCATGAACTGGGGCTTCGGCCGTGTCGTCGCCCTCGAACACCCGGAGCGCTGGGGCGGGTTGATCGACCTGCCCGAGACCCTCGACGACCGCGCGTGGACCCGGATCTGCGGCGTGCTCAGCGGCGGCGAGGACGCCGAGGACCAGGTGGCGGTGCGCGCGTCCGGCGTCTTCGGACGCCGCCTCCAGCGGGCCAGGGCCGGCCAGGGCTCCGCCGGGCCCCGGTGGACGCCGCGCGGCACCGTGCTGATCACCGGCGGTACGGGTGCCCTGGGATCGTTCATCGCACACCGCCTGACCGACCAGGGCGCCGAGCACGTCGTGCTCACCAGCCGCAGGGGCGCCGACGCCCCCGGCGCGCGGGAACTGGAGGAGCGGCTGACCGCACTCGGTGCCAGGGTCACCCTCGCCGCGTGCGACGTGGCGGACCGCGACGCGCTGGCCGCGACGGTCCAGGGGCTGCGCGACGCGGGCGACCGCATCACGGCGGTCGTGCACGCCGCCGGTGTCGGCCAGCTCAGCGTGATCGACGAGACGAGCCGCGCGGAGTACGCCGATGTCCTCCGGGCGAAGGTCCTTGGTGCCGCCCACCTCCACGAGGTCCTCGGCGATGAGGAGTTGGACGCCTTCGTCCTCTTCTCGTCGATCTCCGGCATCTGGGGCAGCGGTGGCCAGGGAGCCTACGGCGCGGCCAACGCCTACCTCGACGCGCTCGCGCAGCAGCGCCGCGCCGACGGCCTGGCCGCCACCGCGATGTCCTGGGGCGCGTGGGGCGGCGCCGGCATGGCCAAGGGCTCGGCCGAGGAGATCCTGAGCAGGCGCGGTCTCCCCGTGATGGACCCCGAGCTCGCCATCGACGCGATGCAGGACGCGGTGGGGCACGACGAGACCATGCTGACGGTCGCGGACGTACGCTGGGAGCGGTTCGTACCGACGTTCACCGTGGCCCGGCCCAGCCCGCTCCTCGCGGACCTGCCGGAAGCGCGCCGGATCCTCGACGACGCGGCGGCCGTCGATGCCGCCGAGACGGGCGACCTCTCCGCGTTCCAGCGCAGCCTCGCCGAACTGCCGGAGAACGAGCGTCCTGCCGCGGTCCTCGACCTCGTACGCACCGAGGCCGCTGCCGTGCTCGGCCTGGCCGACGCCGTGGCTCTGGAGGCGAACCGGGCCTTCCGCGAGCTCGGCTTCGACTCGCTGACCGCCGTGGAGGTGCGCAACCGCCTGAAGGCCGCCACCGGCCTGCGGCTCTCCACCACCCTGGTCTTCGACTACCCGACGGCCACCGTCCTGGCCGAATACCTGCTCGCCGAGTCCCTCGGGCACGAGGACGACACCGCCGCGACCGCCCCGACGGTCGGCGCCGCCGTCGACGACGACCCGATCGTCATCGTCGGCATGGGCTGCCGCTTCCCCGGTGACGTACGGACGCCGGAACAGCTGTGGGACCTCGCCGCCACCGGCACCGACGCCATCTCCGGGTTCCCCGCCGACCGCGGCTGGGAGCGTGCCTTCGCCGACGACGGCAGCGGCCCCGGCTTCACGCCGATGGGCGGCTTCCTCAACGGTGCGGCCGCCTTCGACGCAGGGTTCTTCGGGATCAGTCCGCGTGAGGCACTGGCGATGGACCCGCAGCAGCGGCTCCTCCTGGAGACCTCCTGGGAGGCCTTCGAGCGTTCCGGGATCGTTCCCGCGGCCGTGCGTGGAAGCAGCACGGGCGTGTTCATCGGCGCCTCGTCGCAGGGGTACGCCAGCGACGTCCACCAGCCGCCGGAGGGCGTCGAGGGCTACCTCCTCACCGGCACGGCCACCGCCGTGATCTCCGGCCGCATCGCTTACGCGCTCGGCCTCGAAGGCCCGGCCGTCACCATCGACACCGCGTGCTCGTCGTCGCTGGTCGCCCTGCACCTGGCCGCGCAGGCACTGCGCCAGGGCGAGTGCTCCATGGCGCTGGCCGGCGGCGCCGCGATCATGGCGACACCGGCGGTCTTCGCCGAGTTCAGCCGCCAGGGCGGCCTGTCGTCCGACGGCCGCTGCAAGGCGTTCGCGGAAGCCTCCGACGGCACGGGCTGGGGCGAGGGCGTCGGCGTACTGCTCCTGGAGCGGCTGTCCGACGCCGAGCGCAACGGCCACCGGGTGCTGGCCGTCGTCAAGGGCAGCGCCATCAACCAGGATGGTGCCAGCAACGGCATCAGCGCCCCCAATGGACCCTCGCAGCAGCGCGTCATCCGTCAGGCCCTGGTCAACGCGGGCCTCACCGCGGACCAGGTGGACGCGGTGGAGGCGCACGGCACCGGCACTACGCTGGGCGACCCCATCGAGGCGCAGGCCGTCCTCACGACGTACGGCAGGAACCGGGACGGCCGACTGCCGCTGCTGCTCGGCTCGTTGAAGTCGAACATCGGTCACACCCAGGCCGCCGCGGGCGTCGCCGGAATCATCAAGATGGTGATGGCGCTCCGGCACGGAGTGCTCCCGAAGACCCTGCACGTGGACCAGCCCTCCACTCACGTGGACTGGACGGAAGGCGCCGTTGAACTCCTGACCGAGCGGCGGGACTGGCCGGAGACCGGACACCCCCGCAGGTGCGGCATCTCCTCGTTCGGCGTGAGCGGCACGAACGCCCACGTCATCCTGGAACAAGCTCCGGAGCACACCCCCGCTGCCACCGCACCGCCCGCGCCCCGCACGCAGGGCGGGCCCGCGGCACTGCCGTGGGTGCTGTCCGCACGGGACGAGGAAGCGCTGCGCGGCCAGGCGGAGCGCCTGTGCACGACGGTCGTCGCCGACCCCGGCCTCGATCCGCTGGATGTCGCGTACTCGCTGGCCACCACCCGATCCGTCCACGAACGCCACGCCGTGGTGGTCGCGACCGACCGCGACGCCTTCCTCGACGGGCTCACCGCCCTCGCCGACCAGGGGACCGCCGCAGGACTGGTACGGGACGCGGGAGCGCGCGGCCGGGTAGGTGTGCTGTTCTCGGGC
>NZ_ML123053.1:14511-18705 GCF_003846175.1 Streptomyces sp. ADI95-17
TCTGCGCAAGAACCGTGACGAGCCGGAGAGCCTGCTCACCGCCCTCGCCGAACTGCACGTACGCGGCAAGACCGTTGACTGGGCGACGTACTTCGCCGAAGTCGGCGCCGGCGCCCGCCGGGTCGACCTGCCCACGTACGCCTTCCAGCACGGTCACTACTGGCTCAAGGGCGGTGCGGGGGCGGGAGACGTCCGGGCGGCGGGGCTCGGGACGGCCGATCACCCGCTGCTGGATGCCACGGTCGAGCTGGGCCACTCCGACGAGTACGTCTTCACCGGCCGGCTGTCGCTGGACAGCCACCCCTGGCTCGCCGACCACACGGTGATGGGCACGGTGCTGATGCCCGGCACCGCGTTCGTCGAACTGGCCGTCAAGGCCGGTGACGACGTGGGCTGCGACCACCTCGAAGAACTGACCATCGAGGCACCGCTCGTCCTGTCCCCCGAAAGGGCCGTCGGCCTCCAGCTGTGGGTGGGGCCCGCTGACGAGGCAGGCCGCCGGGCCGTGGAGATCCACTCCCGCGACCTCGGCCGAGCGGAGGCGGCCTGGACGCGCCACGCGAGCGGCGCCCTCACGTCGGGCGGCGACCGGCCGGACGCGGGCGACCTCACGGTCTGGCCGCCGGAAGGCGCCACCGAAGTGCCCGTCGACGGGCTCTACGACTACCTCACAGCCATCGGCTACGGCTACGGCCCGGTGTTCCAGGGTCTGCGCGCGGCATGGCGGCTCGGCGAGGAGGTCTTCGTCGAAGTCGCCCTGCCCGACCGTACGGAGACCGAGGCGGCCCGGTTCGGACTGCACCCCGCGCTCCTCGACTCGGCGCTCCACGCGATGGGTCTGAGCACGTCGCACGACGCCGACGGCGACGGCGGGGGCCGCAACCGTCTGCCGTTCGCCTGGAACGGCGTGACGCTGTACGCGGCGGGCGCCGACGCCCTGCGCGTGCGGATCACCCCCAAGGACTCCCAGGACTCCACGGGTGCCAAGGGCCCGGAGGGGGTCTCGCTGACCCTCGCGGACCCGAAGGGCGCGCTCGTCGCGGTCATCGAGTCCCTGGTGCTGCGCACCGTCACATCGGCACAGCTCGACGGGGCGCGGCAGTCCACGCACCACGACTCGCTGTTCCGCCTCGGCTGGTCACCCGCCGCGGTCGACCGCACCTTCCCCGACGCCCGTTGGGCCGTGCTCGGGGCGGACCACCTCGGTCTCGTGGCATCCGGTGTCGGCGTCGACGCCTTCGCCGCCCTCGACGACCTGGCGGCCGCACCCACTCCGCCGCCCGCCGTCCTGCTCGCCTTCGCCCCGTCCGCCACGGACGCGGCCGCCTCCGAGGCCGCTCATGAACGTACGGCCGAGGCCCTGGAAACCGTCCAGGCCTGGCTGGCCGACGAGCGGTTCACCGACGTCCTGATGGTCGTCGCGACGCGGGGCGCGGTAGCGGTCGACGGTGAGGACGTGACCGACCTGGCACAGGCGGCCGTGTGGGGGCTGCTGCGCTCCGCGCAGTCCGAGGCTCCGGGCAGGTTCGTGCTCGTCGACATCGACGACGCGGACGTGTCCGCGCAGAGCCTCGTGACGGCCGTCGCCTGCGGTGAGCAGCAACTCGCCGTCCGCGCAGGGGAGATACTCGTCCCGCGCCTGGACCGGGTCGCGGTCGCCGCGCTGGACGCCGAGCCGGTGGCCGACCCCGACGCCGCCAATCGGGAAGACGCCGACGCCGCCGACCGGGAAGACGCAGACCAGGGAGACACCGCCGGTCAGCCGGGCACCGCGCTGATCACCGGCGCCAGCGGTTTCCTCGGCGGCCTGGTCGCCCGCCGCCTCGCCGAGCGAGGCACGCGCCACCTGCTGCTGGTCAGCCGCCGCGGCGCCGACGCGCCGAACGCTGCGCAACTCGCCGAGGAGCTGGCCGAGTCGGGCGTGGAGGTCACCTTCGCCGCCTGCGACACGTCGGACCGTTCCGCGCTCGCCGCGGTGCTCGCGGAGATCCCCGCGGCGCACCCGCTGACCACGGTGGTGCACGCCGCGGGCATCGTGGACGACGGCGTCCTCGCGTCCCTGACCCCGCAGCGGCTCGCGGACGTGCTCCGCCCCAAGGTCGACGCGGCCTGGCACCTGCACGAGCTGACCAAGGAACTCGCGGTACGGGAGTTCGTACTGTTCTCCTCGGCCGCCGGTACCTTCGGCGGCCCGGGACAGGCCAACTACGCGGCCGCCAACGCCTTCCTCGACGGACTGGCCCAGCACCGGAGCGCCCAGGGCCTCCCCGCCGTCTCCCTCGCCTGGGGCCCCTGGGCGGAGAGCGGCATGGCGGGCCGGATGGACGAGGCCGACATCGCCCGCATGGCCCGTTCGGGGCTCGCGCCCCTCACACAGGAACAGGGCATCGAGCTGTTCGACACGGGCCGGGCGGCGGGGCACGCGGTGCTCATGCCGACGCGGCTCACCGCAGGCTCCCCGCAGGTGCGGCCCGACGCGATCCCGCCGCTGCTGCGCGGGCTGATCCGCGGACCGGTCCGGCCGGCGGCGGCGGGCAAGAGCGGTCCGACGGGCGCGTCGGCCGCGGACCTCAAGCAGCGACTGGCCGCCGCGGACACCGCGGAGCGGGACCGGATCCTGCTCGACATCCTGCGCACCGCCATCGCCGACGTGCTCGGCCACGGCTCTCCCGCGGCCGTGGAAGTCACCCGCGGTTTCCTGGAGATCGGCTTCGACTCGCTCACGGCGGTGGAGCTGCGCAACCGGCTCAACGCCGAGACCGGCCTGCGGCTCCCCTCGACGCTGGTCTTCGACCACCCGTCCCCGGAGGCGCTGGCCACCCACCTGCGGGACCAGCTCGTCGAGGACGGGGCGACCTCGGCACTGGCCCTCCTCGCCGAGCTCGACCGGCTGGAAAGGGTGCTGGCCGCGGTCGCGTCGGACGACGCCGACCGGGCCGCGGTCACCGACCGGCTGCGGGGGCTCATGTCCACGTGGAACGGCGGCGGAACCGAGGCCGACGCATCGGGCGGCCAGGACCTCGAATCGGCCACGGCTGACGAGATCTTCGACCTGCTGGACGAGGAGCTCGAAACGTCCTGAGGGGTTCCGGGTTCCCTCCGTTTCTGCCTCCGCCCACCCCGAACACCCCCAACCCCTCGAACATCCCGATCCACGTCGATCACCTCTTCAAGGAGTGACACCCCATGGCGAACGAGGAGAAGTTCCTCGCCTACCTCAAGCGGGCCACGGCGGACCTGCGCGAGACTCGCCATCGGCTGCGCGAGATGGAGGACCGGGAGCGCGAGCCCATCGCGATCGTGGGCATGAGCTGCCGCTACCCCGGCGGCGTCAACAGCCCCGAGCAGCTGTGGGAGCTCGTCGCCGCGGGCGGGGACGGGATATCCCCGTTCCCCACCGACCGCGGCTGGGACGTGGAAGGGCTCTTCAGCTCCGACCCGGGTGAGTCCGGCACGTCGTACGTGCACGAAGGCGGCTTCCTGCACGAGGCCGGCGCCTTCGACCCGGGCTTCTTCGGGATCTCCCCGCGCGAGGCGCTGGCGATGGACCCGCAGCAGCGGCTGCTCCTCGAAGTGTCCTGGGAGGCCTTCGAGCGCGCCGGCATCGACCCGACCTCGCTCAAGGGGAGCAGGACGGGAGTGTTCGCGGGCCTGATGTACCACGACTACATCAGCCAGCTCCAGTCCGTACCGGACGGCGTGGAAGGCTACTTGGGTACGGGCAACTCGGGCAGTGTCCTGTCCGGCCGCGTCTCCTACACGCTGGGCCTCGAAGGGCCTGCGGTGACGGTGGACACGGCGTGCTCGTCGTCGCTGGTCGCCCTCCACTTCGCGGTGCAGTCGCTGCGGTCGGGCGAATGCTCGATGGCGCTGGCCGGCGGTGTGACGGTGATGGCGACTCCTGGCACGTTCGTGGACTTCAGCCGCCAGCGCGGCCTGTCGTTCGACGGCCGCTGCAAGTCCTTCGCCGCGAGCGCGGACGGCACGGGCTGGGCCGAGGGCGCGGGCGTGCTCGTGGTGGAGCGCCTCTCCGACGCACGCCGCCTGGGACACCGAGTGCTGGCCGTCGTAAGGGGTTCCGCGGTCAACCAGGACGGCGCGAGCAGCGGCCTCACGGCGCCCAACGGCCCGTCCCAGCAGCGTGTCATCCGCCAGGCCCTGGCCGGCGCGAGGCTCGCCCCCGAACAGATCGAC
>NZ_ML123053.1:20297-24073 GCF_003846175.1 Streptomyces sp. ADI95-17
GTGCTGTCCGCCATGGCCCAGGACTGCGTGACGTCCGGTTCCGAGGGCGGCGATATCCTCACCTTCGTACCCGCCCTCCGCAAGAACCGTGACGAGCCGGAGAGCCTGCTCACCACCCTCGCCGAACTGCACGTACGCGGCAAGGCCGTTGACTGGACCACGTACTACGCCGGTACCGGCGCCCGCCGGGTCGACCTGCCCACCTACGCCTTCCAGCACCAGCAGTTCTGGCCGCAGGGGCAGGCCCCCGCTTCGGTCGTCGCCTCGGCCGATCCGGTGGACGCCCGGTTCTGGGAGGCCGTCGAGCAGGGAGACCTGGCGGCGCTGGTCGGCACGCTCGGCGTCGAGGACGAGACGCAGGCGGCGCTCGGCGACCTGCTGCCCGTGCTGTCCGCGTGGCGGCGGCAGCGGCGGGACGCGTCGAAGGTCGACGGCTGGCGCTACCGCATCACCTGGAAGCCGCTGACGCTTCGGACGGACACCGGAATCGGCGAGCCCTGGCTGCTGGTCGTGCCCGACGCCGGGGCCGACGAGACGGCGGCGGCCGTCGGCCGGGCGCTCTCCGCCGGTGGCGCCGAGGTCGTGACGGTGCCCGTCGCGGCGGGCGGTGCCGACCGCGTTGAGCTCGCCCGGGCGCTGCGCCAAGCGCTGCCCGATGGCCGGCCGGTCGGCGGCATCGTGTCGCTGACCGCGCTCGACGAGGCGCCCGACGACGCCCACCCGACGCTCCCTGGCGGTGTCTCCGCCCTGCTGGCTCTGATGCAGGTCCTGGTGGAGCAGGGCGTGGACGCTCCGCTGTGGTGCGTGACGCGCGGCGCCGTGTCCATCGGCAGGTCCGAATCGGTCTCCGGCGCGGTGCAGGCGCAGACCTGGGGCCTGGGCCGGGTCTTCGGCCTGGAGCACCCCGATCGCTGGGGCGGGCTGATCGACCTTCCCGCAGAGCTGGAGGCGCTGGACGCACGTGCCTGGTCGAGGCTGCCGGGCGTCCTCGCGGACCCGGCCGGCGAGGACCAGGTGGCGCTGCGTTCGGGCGGCGTGTTCGGACGCCGTCTCGTCCGGGCCCCGGAGGGCGAGGAGCAGACGCCCGAGCCCTGGCGCCCGCAGGGCACGGCCCTGATCACCGGAGGAGTGGGTGCCCTCGGCGCCCACACCGCGCGGTGGCTCGCCCGCGCCGGCGTGGAGCATCTGGTACTCACCGGCCGACGAGGCGCGGAGACGGCAGGCGCCGCCGAACTCAAGGCCGAACTGACCGCGTCGGGCGCCCGGGTGACGATCGCGGCCTGCGACGTCGCCGACCGCGAGGCGCTGGCCGAACTCGTCACCCGCGTGCAGGAGGCGGACGGCAGGCCCATCCGCACGGTGGTCCACGCCGCGGGCGTCACCACACAGGCGGGGCTCGCCGACGCGGACCCGGCCGCCTTCGCCGACGCCCTCGCCGCCAAGGCGACAGGCGCCGCCAACCTCGACGCGCTCTTCGGCGCCGACACCCGCGACTCGCTGGACGCCTTCGTCCTTTTCGCCTCCGGCGCCGGTGTGTGGGGCGGTGCGGGACAGGGCGCGTACGCCACGGGCAACGCCTACCTCGACGGCCTCGCGGAGCACCGGCGGGCCCGCGGCCTCACAGCCACGTCGATCTCCTGGGGCGGCTGGTCCGGAGGCGGCATGGCCGTGGGCACGGCACAGGAGATGCTCGCCCGCCGCGGACTCGGCGGAATGGACCCGGAACTCGCGGTCGGCGCCCTGGTCCAGGCGGTCGGTGCGGGGGCGACCTGCCTGACCGTCGCGGACGTCGACTGGGCGCTGTTCGCACCCGCCTTCACCATGGCGCGCCCCAGGCCCCTCATCAATGACATCCCCGAAGCCGCCGAAGCCCTGCGGGCGCCGGAGGCCGACGGCGCGAGCGGACGGGACGTCGCGGAGGCACTGCGCGAGCGGCTCGCCGCGCTGCCGACGGCCGAACGCGACCGGGCGCTGCTCGACCTGGTCAGGGCGGAGGCCGCGGCCGTGCTCGGCCACCCGTCGCCCGACGCCGTCGCCCCGGACCGGGCCTTCAGCGAGCTGGGCTTCGACTCGCTCACCGCCGTCGAACTCCGCAACCGCCTGAACGCTGCCACCGGCCTGACCCTGCCCACCACCCTCGTCTTCGACCACCCCACATCGGGCGACATCGCCCTGCGCCTCCTCGCACCTCAGCTCGGCGCCGCCGACCCGACCGCGGAAGCGGCCGGCGAGACGGCGGACCGGCGGTCGGCGCACGCCGACGACGAGCCCATCGCCATCGTCTCCATGGGCTGCCGGTACCCGGGCGGCGTCCGGACGCCGGAGGACCTGTGGCGCCTGGTGGCATCGGGCGGCGACGGGATGAGCGAGTTCCCGCACGACCGAGGCTGGGACATGGACCGGCTGTACCGCGGCGACAACGGGCAGCCCGTCACCACCCAGGCCCACGAGGGCGGATTCGTCCACGACGTCGCGGAGTTCGACGCCTCCCTCTTCGGCATCTCGCCCCGCGAGGCCCTGGGCATGGACCCGCAGCAGCGGGTGCTCCTGGAGACCGCCTGGGAGACCTTCGAGCGCGCCGGGATCAGCCCCGCATCGGTACGCGGAAGCCGGACCGGCGTGTTCACCGGCACCAACGGCCAGGACTACGCGACGGTCCTGCTCGGCTCGGCCGACGCGGGTGCGGGCTCCCTTGCCACGAGCAACGCGGCCAGCGTCGTGTCGGGCCGCCTCTCCTACACGTTCGGCCTGGAAGGCCCGGCGATGACGGTGGACACGGCGTGCTCGTCGTCGCTGGTCGCCCTGCACCTCGCGGTGCAGGCGCTGCGGTCGGGCGAGTGCGCCATGGCCCTGGCGGGCGGCGCCACCGTGATGTCGACCCCCGCGGCGTTCATGGAGTTCAGCAGGCAGGGCGCACTGGCCACGGACGGCCGGTGCAAGTCCTTCGCGGAGGCGGCGGACGGCACGGGCTGGGGCGAGGGTGTGGGACTGCTGCTCCTGGAGCGCCTCTCGGACGCCCGCCGCAACGGCCACCAGGTACTGGGTATCGTGCGCGGCTCCGCCGTCAACCAGGACGGCGCGTCCAACGGCCTGACCGCACCCAACGGCCCGTCCCAGCAGCGCGTCATCCGCCAGGCCCTCGAAGGAGCGGGTCTCTCACCCGCACAGATCGACGTCGTGGAAGGCCACGGCACGGGCACGACCCTTGGCGACCCCATCGAGGCACAGGCGCTCATCGCGACGTACGGTCAGGACCGTCCGGAGGACCGGCCCCTGTGGCTGGGCTCGTTGAAGTCCAACATCGGTCACACGCAGGCTGCCGCGGGCGTCGCCGGGATCATCAAGATGGTCATGGCGATGCGCGAAGGCGTACTGCCGCGGACCCTGCACGTCGACGAGCCGTCCTCCCACGTGGACTGGTCGGCGGGCGCCGTCGAGCTCCTCACGGACTCGGTCGACTGGCCGGCGACGGGCGAACCGCGGCGCGCCGCGGTGTCGTCGTTCGGCGTCAGCGGCACGAACGCGCATGTGATCCTGGAGCAGGCGCCGGAGGCCGAGGAGCCGGCGGCGGTTGCGGCTCCGGTGGCGCTGCCGGTGGCGCCGTGGGTGGTGTCGGGACGTTCCGCGGGAGCCTTGTCGGCGCAGGTGGAGCGGCTGCGGTCGTTCGTCGCGGAGCTCCCCGGAGGCTCTCAGCTGTCGCCGGTGGATGTGGGTTTCTCGCTGGCGACGACGCGTGCGGTGCTGGAGCACCGGGCGGTGCTGCTCGGAGAGCGGAC
>NZ_ML123053.1:25436-29209 GCF_003846175.1 Streptomyces sp. ADI95-17
CCGAACTCCACGTACGCGGCAGGGCAGTTGACTGGAACGCGTACTACGCCGGCACCGGCGCCCGCCGCGTGGACCTGCCCACCTACGCCTTCCAGCACGACCGCTACTGGCCGAGCGCTGCGCCCGTACCGGTGGCCGCCCGGGCGGATGGTGGACAGGACCCGGTGGACGCCGAGTTCTGGGGCGTGGTCGAGCGCGGCGACGTGGACGAGCTGGCCAGGACCCTCGACCTCGCGGACAGCGGAGAGTCCTCTCTGGCGAGCGTGCTCCCCGCGCTCTCCAACTGGCACCGGAAGCGCAGCGAGGACTCGGCCGTCGCCGGATGGCGGTACCGCGTGACGTGGCAGCCGCTCGCGGATGCGGGCACCCAAGGCACCTCGGGCGCCACGGCCGCGCAGAAGACCCCCTTGCTGAACGGGACGTGGGTGCTCGCGGTGCCCGAGGCGGATGCCGCGAGCACCGCCCTGACCGACTGCGCGACGGTGCTCGGTGAGCACGGCGCGAACGTGGTCGTGCTGCTCGTGGACGGCGGCAGGGACACCGTGAAGGATGTTGCCGAGCGGCTCGGCGAAGCGGTCGCCGAGCCGGGGACGCTCTCCGGAGTGCTGTCGCTGCTCAGCTTCGACGAGCGGCCGCACCCCGTGCACGGTGCGCTGCCCGTCGGTTCGTTCGCCGTGCTGGCCCTGCTGCGCGCGATGACCGAGCTGGGTCTTGAGGCGCCCCTGTGGTGTGCCACGCGGACCGCTGTCTCGGTACGCCGCTCCGACGTCCTCGCACGGCCGGCGCAGGCCCAGACGTGGGGGCTCGGGCGGGTCGCCTCGCTGGAGCACCCGAAGCTGTGGGGCGGCCTGGTCGACCTGCCGGAGCGGGTGGACGCGACCGCGCTGAACCGCCTGGTGTCCGTTCTCGCGCGTACCGACCACGAGGACCAGGTGGCCGTGCGCGAGGCCGGTGTGCTCACCCGGCGCGTGGTGCCCGCTCCGCTCGACGGTCCGGAGCCCGCTAGGCCCTGGAAGCCGTCGGGCACCTCGATCATCACCGGAGGCACCGGCGCGCTCGGTGGCCATGTCGCGCGGTGGCTCGCCGGCAACGGGGCCGAGCACGTCGTTCTCACCAGCCGCAGCGGTGGCAAGGCCGCAGGCGTCGACGATCTGGTCGTGGACATCGAGAAGTCGGGCGCCAGGGTCACCGTTGCGGCGTGCGACGTGACCGACCGCGCGGCGGTGGCCGCGCTCCTGGAGAAGCTCGCCGCGGACGGCGACGTGGTGCGCACCGTCGTGCACGCCGCCGGAGTCGGCGTGCTCGCGCCCCTGGCGGTGACGGACGACGTCCTCTTCGCGGACATTGCGTCGGCGAAGGTCGCGGGGGCCAGGCACCTGGACGAACTCCTCGGCCGGGAGAGCCTCGACGCGGTCGTCTACTTCTCGTCCGTCTCGGCGATCTGGGGCGTCGGCGACCACGGCGCCTACGCGGCGGCCAACGCTTACACGGACGCCCTCGCCGAGCAGCGCAGGGCCGAGGGCGTGCCCGCCCTGTCGGTGGCGTGGGGCCCGTGGGCCGGCGGCGGCATGGTCAGCGATGACGCGAAGATCCTCCTCGACCGCCAGGGCGTGCGCCTCATCCAGCCGGAGACGGGCATGACCGCGCTGCGGCAGGCCCTGGAGAACGACGACACGTCCGTGGTGGTGGCCGACGTCGACTGGGAGCGTTTCGCGCCCGTCTTCACCATGGCCCGCGAACGCCCCCTGATCGGCGACATTCCGCAGGTGAGGGCCGCGGTGGCGGCTCCGGACACGGGCCGGGCCGAGGAGACGGCCGAGGTACACACGCTCCGCGCTGAACTGACCGTGCTGGCCGAGGCCGACCGGGAACGGCTGCTCCTCGACCTGGTGCGGGAGCACGCGGCGACGGTGCTCGGGCATGCGACGCCGGACGGCGTAGAGCCGGGCCGGGCCTTCCGCGAACTCGGCTTCGACTCGCTCACCGCGGTCGAACTGCGCAACCGGCTCGACGCCGCGACCGGCCTGCGGCTGCCCGCAACCTCCGTGTTCGACCATCCGACGCCGGCCGCGCTCGCCAGCCACCTGCAGAAGGAGATCCTGCAGGACACGGAGGGCGATCTGCCGCCCGGCGCAGAACTCGACCGCCTCGAACAGGTCCTCGCCGCCCGCGCACACGACGACATCGGGCGCGTACGGGTGGTCATGCGCCTGGAATCCCTCCTGTCCAGGCTCAACGAGACCCACGGGCCCGGGGACCGGACGGACGCCGCGGAGAGGCTCGAGTCCGCGACGAACGAGGAGCTGTTCGACCTGATCGACAACGACCTCGGGATCTCTTGACGTGACAAGCACGAACATTCCTGCACGACTCACGGGAGCGATGTACTGATGGCGGATGAAGAGAAGCTGCGCGATTACCTGGCACGGGTGGTCGCCGAGCTCCAGCAGACGCGCCAGCGGCTTCGCCATGCCGAGTCGGAGGAGTCGGAGCCCGTCGCCATCGTCGCGATGAGCTGCCGCTACCCCGGTGACGTGCGCTCCCCGGAGCAGCTGTGGGAACTGGTGGCGTCCGGTGGCGACGCCGTCGCGGAGTTCCCCACGGACCGCGGCTGGGACCTTGAGAAGCTGTACGACCCCGACCCCGACCCGGATCACGTGGGCACCTCCTACGCGAACCAGGGCGGATTCCTTTACGACGCCGCCGAGTTCGACCCGGGCCTCTTCGGGATCAGCCCGCGTGAGGCGCTGGCGATGGACCCGCAGCAGCGGCTCCTCCTGGAGACCACCTGGGAGGTGCTGGAGCGCGCCGGCATCGATCCGCTCTCCGTGCGCGGCAGCCGCACCGGCGTCTTCATCGGAGCCTCCACCCAGGGCTACGGCATCGGTGCAGGGGCCGCCCCGGGTTCGGACGCGCACGCCCTGACCGGCGACGCGGCATCCGTCCTCTCCGGCCGCGTCTCCTACACCCTGGGCCTCGAAGGGCCTGCGGTGACGGTCGACACCGCGTGCTCGTCGTCGCTGGTCGCGCTGCACTGGGCGATCCAGGCCCTGCGCTCGGGCGAGTGCACCCAGGCCGTCGCCGGCGGCGTCACCGTCATGTCCAACCCCGGTGTCTTCGTCGAGTTCTCCCGTCAGCGCGGCCTCGCCGTGGACGGCCGGTGCAAGGCGTTCGCGGAGGCGGCGGACGGCACGGGCTGGGGCGAGGGCGTGGGCCTGCTGCTCCTGGAGCGCCTCTCCGACGCGCGCCGCAACGGCCACGAGGTCCTCGCGGTCATCCGCGGTTCCGCCGTCAACCAGGACGGCGCGTCCAACGGTCTGACCGCCCCCAACGGCCCGTCCCAGCAGCGCGTCATCAGCCAGGCGCTGTCCGGGGCCCGGCTCTCCCCGACGCAGGTCGACGTCGTCGAGGGGCACGGTACGGGTACGACGCTCGGCGACCCCATCGAGGCGCAGGCACTGCTGGCCACCTACGGCCAGGAGCGCCCCGAGGGCCGGCCGCTACTGCTGGGCTCGATCAAGTCGAACATCGGTCACACGCAGTCCGCCGCCGGTGTCGCGGGCGTCATCAAGATGGTCATGGCGATGCGCCATGGTGTGGTGCCCCAGACCCTGCACGTGGACGAGCCGTCCTCCCACGTGGACTGGTCGGCAGGGGCCGTTGAGCTGGTCAGCGAGCCGGTCACCTGGCCGGAGACGGGCGAGCCGCGCCGTGCGGGCGTCTCTTCCTTCGGGATCAGCGGCACGAACGCGCACGTGATCGTCGAGCAGGCG
>NZ_ML123053.1:31020-31541 GCF_003846175.1 Streptomyces sp. ADI95-17
GTGCTGTCCGCCATGGCCCAGGACTGTGTGAGCGGCGGTTCCGAGGGCGACGAGCTCACCTTCGTACCTGTTCTGCGCAAGAACCGTGACGAGCCGGAGAGCCTACTCACCGCCCTCGCCGAACTGCACGTACGCGGCAAGGCCGTTGACTGGACTGCCTACTTCGTCGATGCCGGCGCCCGCCGTGTCGACCTGCCCACCTATGCCTTCCAGCACGAGCACTACTGGCCGGAGGCCGGTTCGCCGTTCATGGCGGACGCGTCCGCCTCGCTCGCCTCCTCGGTGGACGGTGCGTTCTGGGCCGCGGTGGAGCAGGAGGACGTGGACGCCTTTGCGGCGGCTTTGGGCTCGGACGAGCTGGAGTCGCTGGGCGCGGCGCTGCCGGTCCTGTCGTCGTGGCGTCGACAGTCCCGTGAGGTGGCGGTCGCCGACGCGTGGCGTTACCGGGTCACGTGGCAGCCGGTCTCCGGTGCCGACCGTGCCGGGCTGTCCGGACGGTGGCTGGTGGTGTCGCCGTCGGA
>NZ_ML123053.1:34540-36266 GCF_003846175.1 Streptomyces sp. ADI95-17
GCACCTCGACGCCCTGTTCGGTGACCCGGACAACGGCGGGTATTTGGGCGACGGTGAAGACCTGGACGCCTTCGTGCTGTTCTCGTCGATCTCCGCCGTCTGGGGCAGCGGTGGTCACGCCGCCTACGCTGCGGCCAACGCCCACCTCGACGCCCTCGCGCAGGACCGGCGTTCCCGTGGCCTGACCGCGACCTCCGTCAGCTGGGGGCCGTGGGGCGAGGGCGGCATGATCGAGGACGTCGGCGAGGCCGAGCTGCGAAGGCGCGGACTGCCCACGCTGGCACCGGAGTCGGCGGTCACCGCGCTCCACCAGGCGCTGACGGAGGACGACACCCATGTCGCCGTCGCCGACATCGACTGGGAGCGGTTCGCGCCCGCGTTCACCGCGATGCGCCCGAGCCCGCTCCTCACAGGCCTGCCCGAGGTGCGCGACCTCGCGGAGAGTCCCGAAAACGCCGCCGGGGGCGCGCACGGCGACGCGGACTCCGCGCTGCGGCGACAGCTCGCCGGCCTCTCCACCGCCGAGCGTGACGCCGAACTGCTCGAACTGGTGCGTCGCGAGACCGCGGCCGTCCTCGGGCACCGCAGCGCCGACGCGGTGCCGGCCGACCGGGCGTTCCAGCAGCTGGGCTTCGACTCGCTCACGGCGGTCGAACTGCGCAACCGGCTGACCAAGGAGTCCGGTCTCTCCTTGCCCGCCACCCTGATCTTCGACTACCCGACCCCGGGGGTACTCGCCAGACATCTCAGGACCGAGGTGTTCGGCGACGGCGTTGTCGCGGCGGACAGTGCGCCGGTGGCCGTGGACCGCGCCGACGACCCGATCGTCATCGTCGGCATGAGCTGCCGGTTCCCCGGCGGCGCGGAGTCTCCGGAAGCGCTGTGGGAGCTGCTCACGGCCGGTGCCGACGGTATATCGGGCTTCCCGGAGAACCGTGGCTGGGACCTGGGTTCGCTGTACGACCCGGACCCCGACGGCGTCGGCACCTCCTACGTCGCAGAGGGCTGCTTCCTGCATGACGCGGCGGATTTCGACCCGGCGTTCTTCGGGATCTCGCCGCGTGAGGCGCTGGCGATGGACCCGCAGCAGCGGCTGCTCCTGGAGACCTCCTGGGAGGTCTTCGAGCGGGCGGGCATCGACCCGACGTCACTCAGAGGCGACCGTATCGGTGTGTTCACCGGCACCAATGGCCAGGACTACGGCTATGTGCTGGGCGGCGCGGGCGACGAGGTCGTGGGCTACGGCGCCACGGGCAGCTCGGCCAGCGTCCTGTCCGGCCGCGTCTCCTACACGCTGGGCCTTGAGGGTCCGGCGGTGACGGTGGACACCGCGTGTTCGTCTTCCCTGGTCGCCCTGCACCTCGCGGCGCAGGCCCTGCGCGACGGCGAGTGCTCGATGGCGCTGGCGGGCGGCGTCACCGTCATGTCGATGCCGGGCACGTTCGTGGAGTTCTCCCGGCAGGGCGGCCTGGCTCCCGACGGCCGCTGCAAGGCGTTCGCCGAGTCGGCGGACGGCACGGCCTGGGGCGAGGGCGTGGGCGTGCTGCTGGTCGAGCGTCTCTCGGACGCCCGCCGCAACGGCCACGAGGTCCTCGCGGTCGTCCGCGGTTCGGCGATCAACCAGGACGGCGCTTCCAACGGCCTGACCGCCCCCAACGGACCGTCCCAGCAGCGTGTCATCCGCCAGGCCCTCGCCGGAGCCGGCCTGTCGGCGGCGGACATCGAC
>NZ_ML123053.1:37857-42825 GCF_003846175.1 Streptomyces sp. ADI95-17
GCACTCCTCACCGCCGTCGCCGAACTCCACGTATGCGGCAGGGAAGTTGACTGGACCGCGTACTACGCCGGCACCGGCGCCCGCCGCGTGGACCTGCCCACCTACGCCTTCCAGCACGACCACTTCTGGCCCGCCGCTGCGGTGTGGGCCGGTGACGCGACCGCGTTCGGGCTGCGGTCGGTGGGGCACCCGATGCTCGGTGCGGTGATGACGCTCGCCGATGCGGACGGCCTGATGATGACGGGGCGGCTGTCGCTGCAGTCGCATCCCTGGCTGGGCGATCACGTCGTCCTGGGCTCGGTCCTCCTGCCGGGCACGGCTTACGTGGAGCTGGCTCTGCAGGCCGGTGAGCGCCTCGGATGCGGTGTCCTAGAAGAGCTGACGCTGCAGGCGCCCCTGGTGCTGCCCGAACGCGGCGGAGTCGCGGTTCAGGTGACGGTCGGTGCGGAGGACGCGGACGGGCGGCGTTCCGTCGCCCTGCACTCGCGGCCCGCCGAAGGGGACGACGAGGCGCCGTGGCGGCAGCACGCAGCAGGCATGCTGGCGTCGGCCGATGTCGTCGCCGCCGATGCCGCCGCCGGCGGAGAGCCGGCCGTGTGGCCGCCGCGGGACGCCGTTCCTGTTGCCGTCGAGGGGCACTACGAGAACCTGGCGGAGCGTGGCTACGGCTACGGGCCGGTGTTCCAGGGGCTGCGCGCGGCATGGCGGCGCGGCGAGGAGATCTTCGCCGAGGTCGCGCTGCCCGACGGCGCGGACGCCGACCGGTTCGGGCTCCACCCCGCACTGCTCGACTCCGCCCTGCACGCGCTGGGCCTGCACGGTGCGGAGAACGCAGGCGAGGAGAACGCCGGCGAGGCCGTCGGCGTCGGTCTGCCCTTCGCCTGGTCCGGAGTGTCGCTGTACGCGGTGGGTGCCGCCGCGCTGCGGGTGCGGATCACCCCCACGGCGTCGGGCGTCGGCCTGGAGGTCGCCGACGGCACCGGGGCACCCGTGGCCCGCGTGGACTCCCTGGTGCTGCGTCCGGTGTCCGCCGAGCAGTTGGCGGCGCCCGGCAACGAGCCGGACCAGCTGTACCACCTCGCATGGTCGCCGCTGGCCGTGTCGCCGCCGCCCGCGGACGAGCCCGCCCGGCGGTGGGCGGTGCTCGGCGACGCGGACCGGGCGGTGCCCCACGGTGCCGAACCGGCCCGAGACCTGGCCTCCGTGGCCCCGGACGTCGACGCCGTCGTCGTCCTGCACGCCACCGAGGCGGCGGCCGACCTGGCGAGCGGTGTGCGCCGCGACGTCCAGGAACTGCTCGCGCTGATCCAGGAGTGGCTGGCCGACACGCGCTTCACCGACGACACCCCGCTCGTCGTCGCGACCCGCGGCGCCGTCGCGGCGAGCGGCGAGGACGAAGTGTCCGACCCGGCGGGTGCCGCGGCCTGGGGGTTGATCCGCTCGGCACAGTCCGAGAACCCCGGCCGCCTGGTCCTGGTCGACCTCGACGGACACGACGACTCGTACGCCGTGCTGACCACGGCGCTGGCCACGGGCGAGCCCCAACTGGCCCTGCGCGCAGGAGATGTCCTCGTGCCGCGGCTCGCCCGCGTCACGTCCGACGGCGCCCTCGTGCCCCCGTCCGGCGACGGCCCGTGGCGGCTCGACATCACGGAGAAGGGCACTCTGAACAACCTCGCCCTGACCCCGTGCCCCGACGCCGCCGGGCCGCTCGCCCCCGGAGCGGTCCGGGTCGGCGTGCGCGCCGCGGGCGTCAACTTCCGTGACGTACTGATCGCGCTCGGCATGTACCCCGGCGACGCCACCATGGGCATCGAGGGCGCCGGTGTCGTCCTTGAGGTCGGCCCCGGCGTCACCGGACTCGCGCCCGGGGACCGCGTCATGGGTCTCTTCTCCGGCGGGTTCGGCCCGGTGGCGGTGACCGACCGCCGCACCCTGGCGCGGATCCCGGACAGCTGGTCCTTCACCGAAGCGGCATCGGCCCCGGTCGTCTTCATGACCGCCTACTACGCGCTGGTCGACCTGGCGGGACTGCGGCCCGGGGAGTCCGTCCTCGTACATGCCGCGGCCGGCGGCGTCGGCATGGCCGCCGTGCAGCTCGCCCGGCACCTGGGGGCCGAGGTCTACGGCACGGCGAGCACCGGCAAGTGGGACGTGCTGCGTTCCCTCGGGCTCGACGACGCGCACATCGCCTCGTCCCGCACCCTCGACTTCGAGGGCCGGTTCCTCGACGCCACCGAAGGACGCGGCGTCGACGTCGTCCTGGACTCCCTCGCCCGGGAGTTCGTGGACGCCTCGCTGCGACTGCTGCCGCGCGGCGGCCGGTTCATGGAGATGGGCAAGACCGACATCCGTGACGCGCACGCGGTGGCCGAGGCGTTCCCCGGCGTCGCCTACCAGGCGTTCGACCTGATCGAGGCCGGGCCCGATCGGATCGGCCAACTGCTGACCGAGGTCCTCGCGCTCTTCGAGAGCGGCGCGCTCAAGCCGCTCCCGATCCGTACGTGGGACGTGCGCCACGCCCCGGAGGCGTTCCGTTACCTGGCCAAGGCCCGCCACGTCGGCAAGGTCGTCCTGACCGTGCCCGAGCCCACGGAGCGGCACGGAACGGTGCTCGTCACCGGCGCCACCGGCGCGCTCGGCGCCCTGGTGGCACGCCACCTCGTGGCCGAGCACGGCGTACGAGGCCTGGTGCTCGTGGGCCGTCGCGGTGCGGCCGCACCCGGCATGAGGGAACTGGCGGACGAACTGACGTCGGCCGGCGCCGACGTGGTGCTCGCCGCCTGCGACGTCGCCGACCGCGATGCGCTCTCGACGGTCCTCGCCGCGATCCCCGAGGAGCGGCCGCTGACCGGCGTGGTGCACGCCGCCGGTGTGCTCGACGACGGAGTGGTCTCGTCGATGACGCCCGAGCGGCTCGACACGGTACTGCGTCCCAAGGTCGACGGCGCGGCCCACCTGCACGAACTGACCGCAGGCCTCGACCTGTCCCTGTTCGTCACCTTCTCCTCCACGGCGGGCGTACTCGGCGGCCCCGGCCAGGCCAACTATGCGGCCGCCAACGCCTTCCTCGACGGCCTTGCCCAGCAGCGCAGGGCCCACGGGCTGACCGCGACCTCACTGGCCTGGGGCCCGTGGGCCTCGGCGGACGGCATGCTCGGCCGGCTCGACACGGCCGACGTGGAGCGCATGACCCGCTCCGGCATCCTGCCGCTCACCGATGAGCAGGGCCTCGCCCTCTTCGACGCGGCCCTGGACGGCGCACGCGCCGCCGTGCTGCCCGTCGCCCTGGAACTCACCGCCCTCCAGGCGCAGGCCACCGCGGGCGTGCTGCCCGGACTGTTCCGCGGGCTCGTCCGCGCCCCCGGCCGGCGCAAGGCCCTGGCCGCCGCGGCGGGTGCGTCGACGCTCGGACAGCGACTCGCGGGGCTCGCCCCGGAGGAGCGCGACCGCGAGATGCTGGACCTCGTCCGCACCCAGGCAGCCGTTGTGCTCGGCCACGCCGGGCCCGAAACGGTGGGCGCGGAGAAGCAGTTCAAGGAACTGGGCGTCGACTCGCTGACCGCCGTCGAACTGCGCAACCGCCTGAACGCCGCGCTCGGTGTCCCGGGCCTGCGACTGCCCGCGACCCTCGTCTTCGACTACCCCACCCCCACCGCGCTCGCGGCCTTCCTCCTGACCGAGGTCCTGGGCGTCGTCCCGGAGACCACGAGCACGCTGCCCGACGCGGTCGCCGCGGACGGCGACCCCATCGTCATCGTGGGCATAAGCTGCCGGTTCCCGGGCGACGTACGCTCGCCCGACGAGCTGTGGCGGATGCTGCTCGACGGCGGCGACGCGATCACGGCGTTCCCCGAGGACCGCGGCTGGCACGCCGCCCGGCTGAATCCCGCCGAATCGGCGGACACCGGCATGACCGTCGTGCGCGAGGGCGGCTTCCTGTCCGGAGCGGGCGACTTCGACCCGGGCTTCTTCGGGATCTCGCCGCGTGAGGCCCTGGGCATGGACCCGCAGCAGCGGCTGCTCCTCGAAACCGCCTGGGAGGCCTTCGAGCACGCGGGCATCGACCCGGCCACCGTGCGGGGGAGCGCGACCGGAGTGTTCGCGGGCGCGTCCTCGAACGTGTACGGAGCCGGGGCCCAGCTGCCCGAGGGCTTCGAGGGCAACGCCCTGACCGGCAGCGCGACCAGCGTCGTGTCGGGCCGGGTGGCCTACACGTTCGGCCTGGAAGGCCCGGCCGTCACGGTGGACACCGCATGCTCCTCCTCGCTGGTCGCCCTGCACCTCGCGGTGCAGGCGCTGCGGTCGGGCGAGTGCACGATGGCCCTGGCCGGCGGCGTCACCGTCATGGCCGACCCGGGCATCTTCGTCGAGTTCAGCCGCCAGCGCGGTCTGGCTCCCGACGGCCGCTGCAAGCCGTTCGCGGAGGCCGCCGACGGCACGGGCTGGTCCGAGGGCGTCGGCATGGTCCTGGTGGAGCGTCTCTCGGACGCCCGCCGCAACGGCCATGACGTCCTCGCGGTCGTACGCGGCACTGCGGTGAACCAGGACGGCGCGTCCAACGGTCTGACCGCCCCCAACGGACCGTCCCAGCAGCGTGTCATCCGCCAGGCCCTCGCCAACGCGGGCGTCACCGCCGACGAGATCGACGCCGTGGACGCGCACGGCACGGGCACCCGCCTCGGCGACCCGATCGAGGCGCAGGCCCTGCTTGCGACGTACGGGCAGGAGCGACCGGAGGACCGGCCGCTTCTGCTCGGCTCGATCAAGTCGAACATCGGCCACACGCAGGCCGCCGCCGGTGTCGCGGGCGTGATCAAGATGGTGCAGGCGATGCGCCACGGCGTGCTCCCGCGCACCCTGCACGTGGACGAGCCGTCCACCCATGTGGACTGGTCGTCCGGCGCCGTCGAGCTCCTGAAGGAGTCGATGGCGTGGCCGGAGACCGGCGCACCGCGCCGTGCGGGC
>NZ_ML123053.1:44378-47103 GCF_003846175.1 Streptomyces sp. ADI95-17
CCGAACTCCACGTGCGCGGCAGGGCAGTTGACTGGACCGCGTACTACGCCGGCACCGGCGCCCGTCGCGTCGACCTGCCCACCTACGCCTTCCAGCACGACCGCTACTGGCTCTCCGCTCCGGTCGCCCCCGTGGGCGACATCACGGCGGCGGGCCTCAGCGGTGCCGGTCATCCGCTGCTGGCGGCCGGGGTGCGGCTGGCCGGTTCGGACGGGTTCCTGTTCACCGGGCGGCTCTCGGTCGAGACGCACCCGTGGCTCGGCGACCATCTGGTGTACGGCACGGTCGTCGTGCCGAGCACGGTCTTCGTCGAGCTGGCGCTGCACGCGGGTGAGCGGTTCGGCTGCGATTCGCTGGCCATGCTGAACGTACGGATTCCACTGGTGCTTCCGGAGCGGGCGGGTGTCGCCGTCCAGCTGACCGTGGGGGCGGCGGACGCGGAAGGGCGCCGCACGGTGGAGGTGTACGCGCGAGCCGAGGCCGACGGCCCCGAGGCGGAGTGGAACCTGCACGCCACCGGCGCGCTGACCCTCGCCCGGCCGCAGTCGGCGGACGAGGCGGACTTCGCCGTCTGGCCACCGCGGGACGCCGTCGAGGTGACTGCGCAGAGCGTGTACGACGACCTCGCCGACGAGGGCTACGACCACGGCACCGCGTTCCGCGCGCTGCGGTCGCTGTGGCGGCGCGGTGACGAGCTGTACGCCGAGGTCGCGCTGCCCGAGGGCACGGACGTCGACGGCTTTGGCCTGCACCCGGCGCTCCTCGACGCCGCCCTGCACGCGGCAGCGGGCGGCGTGCCGTCCGCGTGGTCCGGAGTGTCCTTGGCGGCTGTGGGCGCGACCGCGCTGCGTGTACGGGTCCGTCCCGTACGCGAGGGCGTATCGGTGGCCGTGGCAGACGAGACCGGCGGACTGGTCGCGGTCGCGGACCGCGTGACACTCGCCCCGGTCTCGCCCGAGCTGCTCCGGAGCGAGACCGGCAGCACGGACGCCCTGTTCACCCTGGAGTGGTCGCCGCAGACGGCACCCACGTCGCCGTCGGGCTCCGCTTCGGGCTCTGCGTCGGCGCCGGCGAAGGAAGGGACAAGTGAAGGGTCGAGGGACTGGGCGCTGTTGGGGGAGTCGGCCGCGTTCGAAGCGCTCGGCATCCCCACGTACGAGGACCTCGCCTCCCTGGACCGAGTGCCGGACGTCGTCCTCTACGCCCTCGCACCCGGCACGGGCGACGGCCTGGCCGCCTCCGTGCGTGACACCGCGCACGCCGTCCTCGCGACGGTGCAGGAGTGGCTGGCCGACGAGCGGTACGGCGACGCGCTCCTTGCCGTCGTGACCCGGGGCGCGGTCACCGCGGGCGACGGCACCGGTCCGGTCGACCTCGCGGGCGCCACCGCCTGGGGTCTCGTGCGGTCCGCCCAGTCCGAGAACCCGGGACGGTTGCTCCTCGCCGACCTGGACGACACCCCTGTGGACGTCTTCACCGAGATCCTGGCCGGCGGGGAACCGCAGGTGGCGGTCCGCGAGGGACGCGTCCTCGTACCGCGCCTCGCCCGGGCCGTGCCCCAAGAGGCCCCCGCCGAGCCCGAGTCCGCGTCGGAGTCGGTGTCGGAGACAGAGCGCGAGCGGCACGGCACGGTCCTGGTGACCGGCGCGACCGGCGCCCTCGGTGCCCTGATCGCGCGGCACCTCGTCGCCCGGCACGGCGTACGCAGCCTGGTACTGACCAGTCGCAGCGGCGCCAAGGCACCGGGTGCGGCGGAGCTCGCCGCCGAGCTGACCCGGGCCGGTGCCGAGGTGACCCTGGCGGCCTGCGACGTCGCGGACCGGGACGGACTTGCCGCGGTGCTCGGCGCGATTCCCGATGAGCGGCCGCTGACCGGAGTGGTGCACGCCGCCGGTGTCGTCGACGACGGCGTCGTGTCCTCGCTGACCGCCGACCGGCTCGACGTCGTGCTGCGGCCCAAGGTCGACGCCGCGGTGCATCTGCACGAACTCACCGAGCACCTCGACCTGTCGATGTTCGTCCTGTTCTCCTCCGTCGCCGGAACCTTCGGCTCGCTGGGACAGGGCAACTACGCGGCCGCCAACGCGTTCCTCGACGCCCTCGCACAGGACCGCGCGGGCCGCGGCCTCGCGGCCACGTCACTGGCCTGGGGCCCGTGGGGCATCGCGGAAGGCATGGTCGGACGGCTGCACGACGGCGACACGAGCCGGATGTCCCGGTCCGGAGTGGTTCCGCTGACCTCCGACGAAGGTCTGGAGCTGTTCGACGCGGGGCTCGCCCTCGACCGCCCGGCTCTGCTCCCCGTCCACCTGGACCTGGCCGTCCTGCGCGCCCAGGCCGGTGTCGGCGCGCTCGCGGGCGTGTTCCGCGGACTCGTCCGCACGAGCTCGCGGCGCAGGGCGGGAGCGCTCGCCGGATCGGTGAAACTGCTGCAGCGCCTCGCGGGGCTGTCCCGCGCGGAACGCCGCAAGGCCCTGCTCGACCTGGTGCGTGGTCAGGCGGCCGCGGTCCTCGGCCACAGCGGCGTCGAAGGGGTGGGCGTCACCCGGCCGTTCAAGGACCTCGGCTTCGACTCGCTGACCGCCGTCGAACTGCGCAACCGGCTCGACCGGGCCACTGGCCTGCGACTGCCCGCGACCCTGATCTTCGACTACCCCACACCCGAGGCGCTGGCCGACTACGTACTCGGGGAGGCCCTGGGTACGCAGCCGGAGGCCGCGGCGGT
>NZ_ML123053.1:47571-49007 GCF_003846175.1 Streptomyces sp. ADI95-17
CTGCCGTTACGCGGGCGGGGTGGCGAACGCCGACGACCTCTGGCGCCTCGTGGTCACCGGAGCCGACGGCATCGCGGCCTTCCCCACCGACCGCGGCTGGGACCTGGACGGCCTCTACTCCCAGGTGGCCGACGGCGGGACGTCGGCGACGCTGGAGGGCGGATTCCTCTACGGTGCGGCGGAGTTCGATCCGGCGTTCTTCGGGATCTCGCCGCGCGAGGCCGTCGCCATGGACCCGCAGCAGCGGCTGCTCCTGGAAACCTCCTGGGAGGCCTTCGAGCATGCGGGCATCGACCCCGAGTCCGTACGAGGCCACCACATCGGCGTCTTCGCCGGTACCGCCTCGTCCAGCTACGGGGTCGGGATGCGACTGCCCGAGGGCGCCGAGGGGCATCTGCTGACCGGCAACGCGACCAGCGTCATCTCCGGCCGTGTCTCGTACACGTTCGGCTTCGAGGGTCCTGCGGTGACCGTGGACACGGCGTGCTCGTCGTCCCTGGTCGCCCTGCACCTGGCGGCGCAGGCGCTGCGGTCGGGCGAGTGCACCATGGCGCTGGCCGGCGGCGTGACCGTCCTGACGAACCCCAGCATCTTCGCGGAGTTCTCGCGTCAGCGTGGTCTGGCTGCTGACGGTCGCTGCAAGTCGTTCGCGGACGCGGCGGACGGCACGGGCTGGTCCGAGGGCGTCGGCATGGTGCTGGTGGAGCGCCTCTCGGACGCGCGGCGCAACGGCCACCGGGTCCTCGCGGTGGTACGGGGCAGCGCGGTGAACCAGGACGGCGCGTCCAATGGCCTGACGGCTCCGAACGGTCCGTCGCAGCAGCGGGTGATCCGGACGGCGTTGGCGAGTGCCGGTCTGTCGGCGTCGCAGGTGGACGCGGTGGAGGCGCACGGTACGGGTACGACGCTGGGTGACCCCATCGAGGCGCAGGCCCTGATCGCGACGTACGGGCAGGACCGTCCGGAGGACCGGCCGCTGCTGCTGGGCTCGGTCAAGTCGAACATCGGCCACTCGCAGTCCGCGGCGGGCGTCGCGAGTGTGATCAAGATGGTGCAGGCGATGCGCCATGGAGTGCTCCCGCGGACGCTGCACGTCGACAAGCCGTCCACCCATGTGGACTGGTCGGCAGGGACCGTCGAGCTGCTGACGGAGCAGACGTCCTGGCCGGAGACGGGCGAGCCGCGCCGTGCGGGTGTCTCGTCGTTCGGTATCAGCGGCACCAACGCCCACGTGATCCTGGAGCAGGCCCCCGCTGAAGAGGCCCTGGCCGACGAGGCCGCCGTGCCGGGCGACACCACGCCCCCCTTCGGGGACGCGGTGCTGCCGCTCGTCGTGTCGGCCCGCTCGGCCGAGGCGCTGCGGGCCCAAGCAGAGCGAATCCACGCTGCGTTGGCCGACACCCCGGGCATCTCGCTCAAGGACCTCGGCAACGCCC
>NZ_ML123053.1:49713-53047 GCF_003846175.1 Streptomyces sp. ADI95-17
CGTGGAGCTGGACTGGGAGGCGGTGTTCGCGGGGCAGCGGGCCACGCACGTGGACCTGCCCACCTACCCCTTCCAACGACAGCGCTACTGGCCCGAGGCCCTGGCCCTCCCGGACGCAGGCGTGGTGGACCCGGTGGACGCCCAGTTCTGGGACGCCGTCGAGCAGGGCGATCTCGCGGCGCTGGCCGCGACGCTGGACCTGGAGGAGGTGCCGGACTCTCCGCTGGGCGAGGTGCTTCCGGCCCTCTCGTCGTGGCGGCGGCAGCGGCGCGAGAACGCCGCCGCCGACTCCTGGCGGTACCGCATCAGTTGGAAGCCGCTCGCCGAGAACACGGCGTCCCTGTCGGGGACCTGGCTCCTTGTGGCACCCGGGACCGGCGCCGGCGGCGACGCCGGCGACGCGGTCGAGGCCGTCGCGGAAGGGCTGCGCGGGCTGGGAGTCGACATCGTGCAGTGTGCGCCGGGCGACGTGCTCGACCGCGCGGCACTGGCCGGAGAGCTGACCGGAGCGCTGGGCGGCCGCACCGCCGTCGAGGGGGTCCTCTCGATGTGCGCCCTGGACGAGGAGCCGGTCCCCGGGCTGCCGGAGGCCACGGCCGGTCTGGCCGCCACGCTGGCCCTGACGCAGGCGCTGGGCGACGCGGACGTGACGGCGCCGCTGTGGTGCCTGACACGGGGTGCGGTGTCCACGGGTCCCGCGGACGGTGCCGCGCGCCCGGCGCAGGCGCAGGTGTGGGGGCTCGGCCGCGTGGCCGCGCTCGAACACCCGGACCGCTGGGGCGGGCTGATCGACCTGCCCGAGGTGCTCGACGAGCGTGCGGTGGCCCGGCTGGGCGCGCTGCTCGCCGCGGGCGGCGACGAGGACCAGCTGGCGGTGCGGTCGGCGGGCGTGCTCGCCCGGCGGCTGCTGCCCGCGCCGGCGACGGCAGCGGGCCGGGCCTGGGAGCCGGAGGGCACGGTGCTGATCACCGGCGGCACCGGGGCGATAGGGGCGCGGGTGGCCCGCCGGCTCGGCGGCAGCGGCGCAGAACACGTCGTCCTGATCGGCCGCAGCGGGCTGCGGGCGCCGGGCGTCGAGCGGCTGCGCGACGAGCTCGCGGGGACGGGCGTGCGGGTCACGGTCGCCGCGTGCGACGTGGCCGACCTGGATGAACTGACCGCCCTGGTAGGCAAGTTGATGGCTGACGGGGAGCGGATCACTGCGGTGCTGCACGCCGCGGGCGAGCTGGACGACGGGGTCGTCGACGCGCTGACCCCCGAGCGTCTCGCCCGCGCCCTGCGGGCCAAGGCCGCCGGTGCGCGCAACCTGCACGAGGCGACGCGGGAACTCGACCTCTCGGCGTTCGTACTGTTCTCCGGTGTAGCCGGCACGGTCGGCGGCGCGGGGCAGGGGGCCTTCGCCGCAGCCGGCGCCTACCTGGACGCGTTCGCCGAGCACCGCAGGGACCTGGGACTCGCCGCCACGTCCATCGCGTGGGGCCCGTGGGCCGAAGGCGGTCCCGCCCTCGACGACGACACGTTCCTGGAGCGGACGAGCCGGCGCGGTCTGGCCGCGCTGCCGACCGAGTCCGCGCTCACGGCGCTGTTCCGGGCGGTGGCACAGGACGGTCCCGCGCAGCTGGTGGCGGACATCGCCTGGGACCGCTTCGGTCCCGCGCTCACGGCGGCACGGCCCAGCCCGCTGATCAGCGATGTGCCGCAGATGCGGGAGATCGCGCGGGCGGCCGAGCAGGCGGGCGACACCGGCGCGGACGACGCGGCGGAGTTCCGGCGTGCCGTGGCCGAGCTCTCGGACGTGGAACTCGGCCAGATGCTCCTGGAGCTGGTGCGCACCGAGGCGGCCGGGGCGCTGGGCTACACCGACATCGAGGCCATCGGACCCAAGCGGCCCTTCCGGGACCTCGGGTTCGAGTCGCTGACCGCCGTGGAGCTGCGCAACCGGCTCAGCACCCGCACCGGCCTGCGGCTGCCGGTGACGCTGGCGTTCGACCACCCCACGCCGGTCGTCCTCGCCGCCTTCCTCAAGGGCGAGGCGGGCCGCGACGCGGAGCCGCAGACCGTGCCCGTCCTCGCGGAGCTCGACCGGCTCGAGGCGAGCCTCGCGACGCTCTCCGCGGACCGCACCGCGCGGCACCGGATCGCGGCACGGCTGAGGGACATCCTCGCCGGCTGGGACGACGAGCCCGCAGGGGGTGACGGGGCCACCGTCACCGAGAAGTTGGAGTCGGCGTCGGCCGACGAGGTCCTGGCATTCATCGACAACGAACTTGGGGCCTCCTGATGCGGCGGCACCGTACTTCGGTTCTATACAAAGGGGTTAGCGGTAATGGTGGCTGAAGAAAAGCTCCTCGAGTACCTCAAGCGGGTGACGGCCGACCTCCATCAGACCCGGCAGCGTCTGCGCGAGGTGGAGTCCGAGGAGCAGCAGCCCATCGCGATCGTCGCGACGAGTTGCCGCTTCCCCGGCGGGGTCGCGAGCCCCGAGGACCTGTGGCGGCTCGTCACCGAGGACGGCGACGCGATGTCGCCCTTCCCGGACGACCGCGGCTGGGACACCACGCGGCTCTACGACGCCGACCCCGACGCCGCGGGCACGTCCTATGTGCAGTCGGGCGGATTCCTCGACGGGGCCACGGAGTTCGACCCGGCCCTGTTCGGCATCAGCCCCCGCGAGGCGCTGTCGATGGACCCGCAGCAGCGGCTGCTCCTGGAGACGGCGTGGGAGGCGTTCGAGCGGGCGGGCATCGACCCGCTGTCGCTGTCGGGTGAGCGCGTCGGTGTGTTCGCCGGGTCCAGCGGCCAGGACTACGCGTCGCTGCTGCAGTTCTCGCCGGACAGCGTCGAGGGCTACGGTCTGACGGGCACGGCGGCCAGCGTGGTGTCGGGACGGCTGTCCTACACGTTCGGCCTGGAGGGCCCCGCCGTCACCGTCGACACGGCCTGCTCGTCGTCGCTGGTCGCGCTGCACCTGGCCGCGCAAGCGCTGCGGCAGGGCGAGTGCTCGCTGGCGCTGGCCGGCGGCGTGACGGTCATGTCGACGCCCGGTGCGTTCATCGAGTTCAGCCGGCAGCGCGGCCTGGCCACGGACGGCCGCTGCAAGGCCTTCGCGAAGGCTGCCGACGGCACGGGCTGGGCCGAGGGTGCGGGTCTGCTGCTCCTGGAGCGCCTCTCCGACGCGCGCCGCAACGGCCACCAGGTCCTCGCGGTCGTACGCGGTTCCGCGGTGAACCAGGACGGCGCGAGCAACGGTCTGACCGCCCCCAACGGTCCTTCGCAGCAGCGGGTCATCCAAGAGGCCCTGGCCAACGCCGGATTGTCCCCGGCGGACGTCGAC
>NZ_ML123053.1:54220-57770 GCF_003846175.1 Streptomyces sp. ADI95-17
CCTGCGGGTCAGCCATGCCTTCCACTCGCCGCGTATGGACGCCATGCTCGAAGAGTTCGGGAAGTTCGCAGGGACCCTGGAGTTCCACGCGCCCGAACTGCCCGTCGTCTCGAACGTGACCGGCGGCGTCATCGCCGCCAAGGAGCTGGCCGACCCCGACTACTGGGTGCGCCACGTCCGTGCGGCCGTCCGCTTCCACGACGGGATCCGGGCGCTCGCCGACCACGGCGTCACCGCGTTCCTGGAGATCGGCCCCGGCGGCGTACTGACCGCCCTGGGCCAGGACTGCCTGACGGACCTCCCCGCGGGAGCCGCGGAGCCCGCCTTCGTCCCCGCGCTGCGCACAGACAGGCCCGAGGGCCAGGCGCTCGTCACCGCCCTCACCGAACTGCACGTCCACGGCGCAGGCCCGGACTGGACGGCCCTCTTCGAAGGCACCGGCGCGCACGTGACCGCGCTGCCCACCTACGCCTTCCAGCGGGCGTCGTACTGGCCGAAGCTGTCCGCCGCCTGGGCCGGCGACGCCACCGCCATGGGGCTGCGTTCGGCCGAACACCCGCTGCTCAGCGCCGCGGTCGCCCTGGCCGGCGACGACGGCATGCTGTTCACCGGCAGACTCTCCCTGCAGACCCACCCCTGGCTCGCCGACCACACCGTCCTCGGCACCGTCCTGCTGCCCGGCACTGCCTTCGTCGAGCTGGCCATCCACGCCGGCGACCAACTCGGCTGCGGGCAGATCGTGGAGCTCAACCTGGAGGCGCCGCTCATCCTGCCCACCGAGGGCGGCATCGCCGTACAGATGAGCGTCGGCACCCTTGACGCGAGCGGACACCGCGAGCTGTACGTCTACTCGCGGGCCGACGACGCACAGAGCGAGGACGGCTGGACCCGCAACGCCAGCGGAGTGCTCGCCCCCGGCCAGGCCGCGGCACCCGACTGGAACGACTTCACCGCCTGGCCGCCCCCGGAGGCCGTCCGGATTCCCATGGACGACTTCTACGCCAGGCTCGACGCCGCCAACTACGGCTACGGGCCCGCCTTCCAGGGCCTGCGGTCGGTGTGGCGGCGCGGCGAAGACGTCTTCGCGGAGGTCCGCCTGCCGGAGGAACCGGCCGCCGAGGCCGGCAGGTTCGGCCTGCACCCCGCTCTGTTCGACGCCGCGATGCACTCGCGGGCCATGCTGGGCTCCGGCGACGGCACGGAGTCCGGACAGGAGCGGCTGCCCTTCTCCTGGACCGGGGTCTCCCTGTACGCCGCGGGCGCCGCCGCGCTGCGGGTGCGGCTCACCCCGACCGGCAGCCACACAGTGTCGGTCGCGCTGGCCGACGGCACCGGGGCGCCCGTCGCCTCCGTCGAGGCCACGGCGCTGCGCCCGGTCTCCGCCGAGCAGCTCGACGTCGCCCGCAGCGCCCACCACGACCGTCTCTTCCGTGTCGAGTGGCCGGTGCTCACGGAGACCGGCACAGCGCCGGACACCAGCGGCTGGGCCGTCCTCGGCGACACCTCCTTCGGGCTGCCCGCGAACCTGCGCTACCCGGACCTGGTGGAGCTCGGCGAGGCCGTCGAGGCGGGCGGGCCCGTGCCCGACGTCCTCTTCGTTCCCTGTGTGTCCGAACCCGGCACGGACACCGTCGAGTCGGCGCACGGAGCCGCCGCCCGTGTCCTCGCGCTCGCCCAGATCCTCGTCGAGGACGACCGGTTCGCGTACACCCGCCTGGTCTTCGTCACCCGCGGCGCGGTCGGCGCCACCGCCGACGACGAGGTCGAGGACGTCGCACAGGCCACCGTGTGGGGTCTGATCCGCTCGGCGCAGTCGGAGAACCCCGGCCGGTTCACCCTCGTCGACCTCGACGGACTGCCCGCCTCGCACCGCGCGCTCCCGCAGGCCCTGGCCGACGGCGAACCGCAGTGCGCCATCAGGGCGGGACAGGTGAGGGTGCCCCGGCTCGCCCGGGTGGCGGCGCCCGAGGCCCCCGCCGACGCACCGCTCCTCGGCAGGCCCGGCGGCACCGTTCTGATGACCGGTGCCACCGGCACGCTCGGCAAGCTGTTCGCCAGGCACCTGGTCACCGCGCACGGAGTCGAGCGGCTGCTGCTCGTCAGCAGGAGCGGCCCGCAGGCGCCGGGCGCGGCCGAACTGGAGGCCGAACTCACCGGCCTCGGAGCCACGGTGACCGTCGCGGCCTGCGACGTCGCCGACCGGGCCCGGCTCGGTGAGCTCCTCGCCGCCGTCCCCGCCGAGCATCCGGTGACCGCCGTCGTGCACGCCGCTGGCATCACCGACGACGGCGTGCTCAACGCGCTGACGCCGGCGCGCCTCACCGCGGTGCTGCGGCCCAAGGTGGACGCCGCGGTCGCGCTGCACGAACTCACCAAGGACCTGGACCTGTCCGCGTTCATCCTGTTCTCCTCGGTCGCCGCCACCCTCGGCGGCGCGGGACAGGGCAACTACGCCGCGGCCAACGTCTTCCTGGACTCCCTCGCCCAGCACCGCCGCGCCCGCGGCCTCGCCGCGACCTCGCTCGCCTGGGGCCTGTGGGCCGAGCGCAGCGGCATGGCCGCGAGCCTCGACGACACCCAGCTGAGCCGGATCGGCAGGTCCGGTGTCGGCTCGCTGGAGTCGGCGGACGGCCTGGCCCTGTTCGACGTCACACGCACCCTGGACGACGCGACCCTGGTGCCCGCGCCCCTGGACGTGTCCGGGCTGCGTGGTGCCACCGCGGCCGACGCCGTGCCGCCGCTGCTGCGCGGCCTGGTGCGGCTGCCGGCCAGGCCCGCCGCGCAGAGTGGCGGCTCCGGCGAGGAACCGCTCGCGCAGCGACTGGCAGGCCTCGCCGAGGACGACCGAGCGGCAGCGGTCCTCGACCTGGTGCGGACCCAGGCCGCCGCCGTACTCGGCTACGCCGCACAGGACGAGATCGGCGCCGGACGCGCCTTCAACGACCTGGGCTTCGACTCGCTCACCGCGATCGAGATGCGCAACCGCATGAACCTCGTCACCGGGCTGCGGCTGCCCTCCACCCTCGTCTTCGACTACCCGACCCCCGCCGCGCTCGCCGCGCATGTGTCCTCGCTCCTGGTGGGATCGGCCGCACCCGCGGGAAGCCCCGGCCCGGTCAGGGCCGTCGACAGCGACGAACCCATCGCCATCGTCGGCATGAGCTGCCGGCTGCCGGGGAACGTGGAGACCCCCGAGGACCTGTGGCGCCTGGTGGCCGACGGCGTGGACGCCGTCATCGACGTACCCGCCGAGCGCGGCTGGGACATCGAGGGGCTCCGCGGCGGATTCCTCGCCGCCCCGGGCGACTTCGACCCCGTGTTCTTCGGGATATCGCCGCGCGAGGCGATCGCGATGGACCCGCAGCAGCGGCTGATGATGGAGTCCTCCTGGGAGGCCGTCGAGGCGGCGGGCATCGACCCGACCTCGCTGCGCGGCTCCCGCACCGGCGTCTTCGTGGGCTCCAGCGGCCAGGACTACACCGGCCTGCTCCAGCAGGCGGAGGACAGCAACGCCGGGTACATCCTGACCGGCACCACCGCCAGCGTCATC
>NZ_ML123053.1:58147-64887 GCF_003846175.1 Streptomyces sp. ADI95-17
CGCTGCGGCAGGACGAGTGCTCGCTGGCACTGGCCGGCGGCGTCATGGTCATGGCCACCCCGGCCGGCTTCGCCGGGCTCAGCGGGCAGGGCGGCTTCGCCTCGGACGGGCGCTGCCGTGCCTTCGCCGAGTCCGCCGACGGCACCGGCTGGAGCGAGGGCGTCGGCGTGCTGCTCGTCGAGCGGCTGTCCGACGCCCGCGCCAACGGCCACCCGGTGCTCGCGGTGCTCCGCGGCTCGGCGATCAACCAGGACGGTGCGAGCAACGGCCTGACCGCGCCCAACGGCCCCTCCCAGCAGCGCGTCATCCGCCAGGCCCTGGCCAACGCGGGGCTCGGCACCGCGGACGTCGATGTCGTCGAGGCGCACGGCACCGGCACCAAGCTCGGCGACCCCATCGAGGCCCAGGCCGTCCTCGCCACCTACGGCCAGGACCGCCCCGCCGACCGGCCGCTGCTGCTCGGCTCCATCAAGTCCAACATCGGCCACGCCCAGGCGGCCGCGGGCGTCACCGGGATCATCAAGATGGTCATGGCGATGCGGCACGGAACGGCGCCGCGCAGCCTCCACCTGGACGAGCCCACCTCCCACGTCGACTGGACGGCCGGCGCGGTGTCGCTGCTCCAGGAAGCCGTGCCGTGGCCCGCGACCGGCAGGCCGCGCCGCGCGGCCGTGTCCTCCTTCGGCATCAGCGGCACCAACGCGCACGTCGTCCTCGAACAGGGCGACGACGAGGGCACGGAGCCCGCCGCCGGCCCGGCGGCGGACGCACCGGCCGCGGCCGCCGACGAGCCCCTCATCGGCACGCCCGCGCTGCCGTTCGTGCTGTCCGGGGGTTCCGCGGACGCCCTGCGCGAGCAGGCCGCCCGGCTCCGCTCGCACCTGCTGGCCCACGAGGACGCGGCCCTCGCCGACATCGGCTGGTCGCTGGCCACCGGCCGCGCCAGGCTCGCCCACCGGGCCGCCCTCGTCGCCGGCGACCGGGACGAGCTGCTGCACGGGCTCGCCGCCCTCGCGGACGGCACCGGAGCCCCCGGACTGGTCCAGGGCAGCGCCCCCGCCGAACCGCCCAAGGTCGTCTTCGCCTTCCCCGGCCAGGGCGCCCAGTGGGCGGGCATGGGGCTCGAACTCCTCGACTCCTCACCGGTGTTCGCCGAGCGGCTGCGTGAGTGCGCGACGGCCCTTTCGGCGTACACCGACTGGTCGCTGCTCGACGTGCTGCGCGGCGAGCCCGGCGCACCGGGCTTCGACCGGGTCGACGTCGTACAGCCCGCGCTGTGGGCGGTGATGGTGTCGCTCGCCGAGCTGTGGCGGGCGGGCGGCGTCGAACCCGCCGCCGTCGTCGGCCACTCGCAGGGCGAGATCGCCGCCGCCTGCGTCGCCGGCGCGCTGTCCCTGGACGACGCCGCCCGCGTGGTGGCACTGCGCAGCAAGGCGATCCTGGAACTCTCCGGCCTCGGCGGCATGGCATCGGTGCCGGAACCGGTCGACCGGGTGCGGGAACGGATCGCCCGCTGGGACGGCAGGCTCTCCGTCGCGGCCGTCAACGGACCCTCGTCCGTCGTGGTCTCCGGCGACACCGACGCACTGGACGAGCTGCTCGCCACCTGCACCGCCGAGGGCGTACGGGCCAAGCGGATCGACGTCGACTACGCCTCGCACAGCGCCCACGTGGAGCGGATCCACGAGCGGCTCGGCGAGGTCCTGTCCGGCATCACCCCTCGCGCCTCGGACGTGCCGCTGCACTCCACGGTGACCGGTGAACTCCTGGACACCACGGTCATGGACGCCGAGTACTGGTACCGCAACCTCCGCCGGACCGTCCGGCTCGAAGAGGCCACCCGCGGACTGCTCCGCACCGGCCACTCCGTCTTCGTCGAGATCAGCCCCCACCCCGTCCTGGCCGTCGGACTCCAGGAGACCTTGGACGACGCACAGGCGAACGGCGCCGTGCTCGGTTCGCTGCGCCGGGAAGAGGGAGGCCCCGCACGGTTCCTCACTTCGCTGACCACCGCGTACGTCCACGGGGCCGGCCTCGACTGGACGGCACTGTTCGCCGGACGCGACGCACGGCGGGCCGACCTGCCCACGTACGCCTTCCAGAACCGCCGCTACTGGCTGCCCATCAGGACCGGCGGCCCGGGCGACGCGGCCTCCATCGGGCTCGGCGCGACCGACCACCCGATGCTCGCCGCCGCGGTGACGCTCGCCGACACGGACAGCCATCTGTTCACCGGACAGCTGTCGGCGCAGACGCAGCGGTGGACCGCCGACCACGTCGTCATGGAGACCATCCTGCTGCCGGGCACCGGCTTCGTGGAGATGGCCCTGCGCGCGGCCGAGCAGGTCGGCTGCGACCTCGTGGAGGAACTCACCCTGGAGGCACCGCTGGTGCTGCCCGAACGGGGCGCCATCCAGGTGCAGCTCGTGGTGGGGGCGCCGGACGGCACCGGGCACCGTCCGCTGACCGTCCACTCCCGCCCCGCCGAATTCGCCGCGGAAGGCCCCGGTGAACGCCCCTGGCTGCGGCACGCCACCGGTGTGCTCGCCGTCCGCGACGGCGCGCCGGCCCCTGGTTTCGACTTCGCGGCCTGGCCGCCCCCCGCGGCCACCGCGCTGGAACTCGAAGGCGTCTACGAACAGGCCGCGCTCCTCGGCTTCGGCTACGGCCCGATGTTCCAGGGCCTGCGCTCCGCCTGGCAGTCGGGCGAGGACATCTATGCCGAGGTGGCCCTGCCCGAGGACGGCCGCGCCGAAGCCGCCGACTTCGGACTGCACCCGGCACTGTTCGACGCCGCCCTGCAGGCGATGGGTCTTGGCACCTTCGGCCCGGGCCAGGGACGCGGCGAGGACGCGGGCAAGCCGCGGCTGCCGTTCGCGTGGCGCGGTGTGCGCGTGTACGCGACCGGGGCGTCGGTGCTGCGCGTGCGGCTCTCCCCGAGCGGCGCCAACGGCATCGCCTTCCAGGTGGCCGACGGCACAGGCGCCCCCGTGGCGACGGTCGACTCCCTGGACATGCGGCCCGTCGACCCCCGGCAGCTCAAGACCGCGGGACACGGCGACCACGACTCGCTGTTCCAGCTGGAGTGGGCCGAGGCCCCCGCGGCCGCCGTGCCCACGGGCCTGCACTGGGCGGTCCTGGGCGCCGACCCCGCGCCCCTCACCGCGGCGGGCGTGCGCACGGACACCCACCCGGGCCTGCCCGCACTCCTCACGGAGGTCGAGAAGGGCGCCCCGCTGCCCGACACCGTGGTCGTCACCGTCGGCGCCCTCACCACAGGCGACGCCGCGACGGACGCGACGGGTGCCGGGACAGGTGACGCGACGGGAGACATGGCGCAGGACGCGCACACGGTCGCCCGCGCCACGCTCGCCCTGCTCCAGCACTGGCTGGCCGACGAACGCCTCACCGCCGCACGGCTGGTGATCCGCACCTCGGGCGCGGTGGCCACCGTCGCGGGCGAGACCGTCGACGGCCTGACCGCCGCGCCGGCCTGGGGTCTCGTCCGCTCGGCGCAGGCCGAACACCCCGACCAGTTCGTCCTGGTGGACGCCGACGACAGCGAGGCCTCGTGGCAGGCCCTGCCCGCGGCGCTCACCCTGCCCGAGCCGCAGTTCGCCCTGCGCGAAGGCACCGTGCTGGTGCCCCGCCTGGTCCGCACCGGACCGGCAGCCGACCCCGCGCCCGACACCGCCTTCGACGACCGGGGCACCGTACTCATCACCGGTGGCACCGGCACCCTGGGCAGCTCCCTCGCCCGCCACCTCGTCGACCGGCACGGCGTACGCCACCTGCTGCTCCTCAGCAGGCAGGGCGCCACCGCCGACGGCGCCGCCGAACTGCTCGCCGAACTGCGCGACGCGGGCGCCCACGCGCACGCCGTCGCCTGCGACACGGCGGACAGGGACCAACTGGCGTGCGTCCTCGACGACATCGACGACGCACACCCGCTGACCGCGGTGGTGCACGCCGCCGGCGTACTCGACGACGGTGTCATCACCTCGCTCACCGACGAACGCCTCGACGCGGTGCTGCGCCCCAAGGTCGACGCCGCCGTGCACCTGCACGAGCTGACGCGGGACAGCGCGCTGAAGGCGTTCGTGATGTTCTCCTCGGCCGCGGGCACCCTCGGCAGCTCCGGCCAGGGCAACTACGCCGCGGCCAACGCCTTCCAGGACGCGCTCGCCCACCACCGCCGCGCGGCCGGACTCCCGGCCACCACCCTCGCCTGGGGGTTCTGGGCGCAGGCCAGCGGCATGACCGGACATCTCAGTGACACGGAGGTGCTCCGCATGAGCGGCGGCGGGGTCACCGGCCTCAGCACCGAGGCGGGCCTCACCCTGTTCGACCTCGGCACGGCGGCCGGCGAACCGCTGCTGCTGCCCGTACGCCTGGACCTCACGGCCCTGCGCGCCCAGGCGACGGCCGGCACGCTGCCGCCGCTGATGCGGAAGCTGGTCCGTGCCGCGGCACCGCGCGCCGCCGCGGGCGACGACGCCACCGGCACCGGCGGAGTCGGCCTGGCACAGCGCCTGGCCGGTCTCTCCGAGGACGACCGCGACCGCGTGGTGCTCGACCTGGTCCGCACCCACGCCGCGGCCGTGCTCGGCCACGCGTCGGCGTCGGCCGTCGAACCGGACATGGCCTTCAAGAAGCTGGGCTTCGACTCGCTCATCGCCGTCGACATGCGCAACCGGCTCAACGCGGCCTCCGGTCTCCGACTCCCCGCGACGCTCGTCTTCGACTACCCGACCCCGGTCGAACTGGCCGCGTACCTGCGGTCCGAGGTCGTCCCGGACGCGGCGGGCGCCTCCGACGCACCGGTGCTCGCGGGCATCGACCGCCTGGAGAACCTGCTCGCGGCCGTCGGCTCCGACGACGAGCAGCGCACACGGATCACCCTGCGGCTCAACGACATGCTCGCGAAGTGGGGCGATGTCCGGGTCGCCGCGGAACCGGCCGCCGCGCCCAAGGACCTGGACACCGTGAGCGACGAAGAGATCTTCGATTTCCTCGGCAAGGAGTTCGGCATCTCGTGAACACACCGCAACACCCGACCGAACCGCTCCGAGGGGGGACCCAGGCCATGACCGACAACGACAAGCTCCGCTATTTCCTGCGGCGGGTTACCGCCGACCTGCAGGAGACCCGAGGCCGGCTGCACGCCGCCGAGACCAAGGACAGCGAGCCCATCGCGATCACCGCGATGAGCTGCCGCTTCCCGGGCGGCGTGCGGACCCCCGAAGACCTGTGGCAGATCATGATGTCGAAGGTCGACGCGCTCTCCCCGTTCCCCGAGGACCGCGGCTGGGACTTCGAGGGGCTGTTCTTCCGGGACCCCGACGAGCCCGCCCGCAGCTACACGCTCGAAGGCGGATTCGTCTACGACATCCCGGACTTCGACCCCGAGTTCTTCGGGATCTCGCCGCGCGAGGCGCTGGCGATGGACCCGCAGCAGCGGCTCGTCCTGGAAGCGTCGTGGGAGGCCGTGGAGCGGGCCGGCATCGACATGTCGACCCTGCGCGGAAGCCAGACCGGCGTGTTCGTCGGCACCTCCTACCAGGGGTACGGCAGCACGGTGTTCGTCCCGCCGGAGGGCACCGAGATCTACCTCGGCGTCGGCAACACCAGCAGCGTCGCCTCCGGCCGGGTCGCCTACACCTTCGGCTTCAACGGCCCCGCCGTCACCGTCGACACGGCCTGCTCCTCGTCGCTCGTGGCACTGCACATGGCCTGCCAGTCGCTGCGCAGGAACGAGTGCTCCATGGCACTGGCCGGCGGGGTCACCCTGATGTCGAGCCCCGGCGCGTTCACCGAGTTCAGCCGGCAGCGCGGACTGTCGAGCAGCGGCCGCTGCAAGGCGTTCTCCGCCGACGCGGACGGCACGGGCTGGGGCGAGGGCATCGGCATGTTCCTCGTCGAGCGGCTCTCCGACGCACGGCGCAACGGGCATCAGGTGCTGGCCGTCGTCCGCGGCACGGCGATCAACCAGGACGGCGCGAGCAACGGCCTCACCGCCCCCAACGGACCCGCACAGCAGCGCGTCATCCGCCAGGCCCTGGCCGACGCGCGCCTGTCCCCGGCCCAGGTCGACCTCGTCGAGGCGCACGGCACGGGGACGACGCTGGGCGACCCGATCGAGGTGCAGGCGCTGGCCGCCACGTACGGCAAGGACCGTCCCGCGGGCCGCCCGGTGTGGCTCGGCTCGGTGAAGTCGAACATCGGTCACACCCAGGCCGCCGCGGGAGCGGCGGGACTGATCAAGATGGTCATGGCCGTGCAGCGCGGCACGCTGCCGCCCACCCTGCACGTCGAGAAACCCACGACGCACATCGACTGGTCCGACGGGAGCATGGCCCTGGTGACCGACCCCACGCCCTGGCCGGCGACCGGCCAGCCGCGTCGCGGCGGCATCTCCTCCTTCGGCGTCAGCGGCACCAACGCGCACGCCATCATCGAGCAGGCACCGCCGGAGGAGCAGGGGCCCGCGGCGGACCGGACGGAGGGTGAGCAGCAGGAGGGCGAGCAGCAGGAGGGCGAGCAGCAGGAGGGCGAGCAGCAGGACACGGACCGCAGGGCACCACTGGACGGCGTGCCGTTCCCGGTCGTAGTGTCCGCCCGCACGGAACAGGCCCTTGAGGACCAACTCCGCCGCCTGCACGCACACATGGCGCACCATCCGGAGATCGGGATCGCCGACCTCGGACACTCGCTCGCCACGGGCAGGACGAAGTTCAGCC
>NZ_ML123053.1:66139-68946 GCF_003846175.1 Streptomyces sp. ADI95-17
CGACAGCGCTACTGGATCGACGACCTGCGCCCGGTCATGGAGGCGCCCGTCGGCGTGGCGGCCGAACTGTCGCTCGCCGACACCCAGTTCTGGTCCGCGGTCGAGCAGGAGGACTTCGACGTCCTCGCCGACACGCTGGACATCGAGGGCGGCGACGACGCCCGCTCGGCCCTGGGTGCGATGCTGCCCGCGCTGTCCTCGTGGCGCCGCCGCACCCGTGAGCTGTCCACCGTCGACGACTGGCGGTACGAGGTGGCCTGGCGTCCGCTGCCCGATGCGTCCGCCGCCCGGCTGTCCGGCCACTGGCTCGTCGTCGTGCCCGAGACCCACGCCGAGGACGCCCTGACCGCTGGGTGCCTCGCGGCGCTCACCGACCATGGCGCCCAGGTGCTGCCCGTGACGGTCGACGGGGGCAAGCTGCGGCGCGACCTGTTCGCCGGCCACGACCTGCCCGCCGACCTCGCGGGCGTGCTGTCGCTCCTCCAGCTCGACCACGCGCCGCACCCCGAACTGCCTGACGTGCCGCGGGGCTACGCGGCCACCGTCGCGCTGCTGCAGGCGCTCGGCGAGGCCGGAGTGTCCGCGCCGCTCTGGTGCGCCACGCGCGGCGCGGTGTCGGTGGGACCCGCCGACCCCATCGCCGGCCCCGAGCAGGCCATGGCCTGGGGCATGGGGCGCGTCGCCGCGCTCGAACACCCCGACCGCTGGGGTGGGTTGATCGACCTTCCGGCGGCCCTGGACGAACGGACGGCCGCGATGCTGAGCGGCGCGCTCGGCGGGGCCGGTGACGAGGACCAGCTGGCCGTGCGGCAGTCCGGCACATTCGTACGCCGTCTCAACCGCGCCCGGCTCGGCGCCGCCCCCGGCACCCGGCGCTGGGACCCGAAGGGCACGACGCTCATCACCGGCGGAACCGGCGCGCTCGGCGGGCACGTCGCGCGCTCGCTGGCCCGCGAGGGCGCCGAGCACCTGCTGCTGGTCAGCCGTCGCGGCCCGGACGCGCCCGGCGCCCAGGCCCTGCGGGACGAGCTGACCGCGCTGGGCGCCCGCGTGACCGTCACCGCGTGCGACGCCGGTGACCGGGACGCGCTGGCGGAGGTCGTCGCCGCCGTGCCCGCCGAGCATCCGCTGACCGGCGTCGTGCACACCGCGGCCGCGCTCGACGACGGCCTGCTCGACACGCTCACCCCGGACCAGCTCGCCAACTCCCTGCACGCCAAGGCCAGGGCCGCGCGGAACCTGGACGAGCTGACCCGTCACCACGACCTGTCCGCCTTCGTGCTGTTCTCCTCGTTCGGCGGCATCGTCGGCACCCCGGGCCAGGGCAACTACGCACCGGGCAACGCCTACCTCGACGCGCTGGCCCAGGAGCGCAGGTCCGCGGGCCTGGTGGCCACCTCCATCGCCTGGGGCGCCTGGGGCGGCGGCGGCATGGCGGAAGGCGAGTTCGGCGAGACCCTCAACCGGCACGGGCTGCGCGAGATGGCGCCCGAGGCGGCCGCGGGCGCGCTGCGGCAGGCCGTGGAGCACGACGCCACCTGCCTGTTGATCGCGGACATCGACTGGGAGCGGTTCTTCGTCGCCTTCACCGCGACCCGGCCGAGCCCGCTCCTCGCCGACGTGCCCGAGGTGCGCCGCATCGCGCAGGACGGCACGGGCCAGGCGGGATCCGGTGGTGAGGAGCAGTCGGCGCTGGTGCAGCGGCTCGCCGGGCTCTCCGAGGCGGAGCAGGACGCACTGCTCCTGGAGGCCGTGCGCGAGCAGGTCGCGGCGGTGCTCGGACTCACCGGTCCCGAGGCCGTGTGGGTCAAGCGCGCCTTCCGCGAGGTGGGATTCGACTCCGTCACCGCCGTCGAACTGCGCAACCGCATCGGCGCCAAGACCGGCCTCAAGCTTCCGGTCACCCTGGCGTTCGACCATCCGACGCCGCAGCGCCTCGCCGGGTTCCTGCGCGAGCAGCTCGTACGCGACGGGGAGACCGTGGCCGTGACCGCGCTGGAGGAACTGGACCGGATCGAGAAGGCACTGGCCGGGGTCGCGCCGGACGACGCGGGACGGACCCGGGTGGTGCGGCGCGTGCAGGCGCTGCTGACCCGTCTGCAGGGCGGGTCCGCCGACGAGGTTCCGGTCGGCGAGGAGATCGAATCCGCCTCAGACGACGAGATGTTCGAGCTCCTCGGCAAGAAGTTCGGCATCTCCTGAACGCCCTCAGTGGCACCCACCACGATCACCACAGTTCCTGACAGAGGGGTCGCCCGATGGCGAACGAAGACAAGCTCCGGTACTTCCTGAAGCGGGTCAGCACCGATCTCGATGCGGCGCACGAGCGGATCCGCGAGATGGAGGAGCGCGACACCGAGCCGATCGCCATCATCGGCATGAGCTGCCGCTACCCGGGCGGCGTGCGGTCGCCCGAGGAGCTGTGGGACCTGGTCGCCGCGGGCACCGACGGCCTGTCGCCCTTCCCGTCGGACCGCGGCTGGAACCTGGACAGCGTGTTCCAGCCCGCGCCCGACGGGGCGTCGTACGCGGGCGAGGGCGGCTTCGTCCAGGACGCGGGCGATTTCGACGCGGCGTTCTTCGGCATCAGCCCGCGCGAGGCCCTGGCCACGGACCCGCAGCAGCGGCTGCTCCTGGAGACGGCGTGGGAGGCGTTCGAGCGCGCGGGCATCGACCCGGAGTCGCTGCGCGGCAGCCGGACCGGTGTCTTCGCCGGCACGAACGGCCAGGACTACCCCTATCTGCTGATGGGGGCAGCGGCCGGGCTGGAGGGGTACATGGGCACCGGCAGCGCCGCGGCCGTGGTG
>NZ_ML123053.1:69698-71286 GCF_003846175.1 Streptomyces sp. ADI95-17
CCCTGCGGAAGGGCGAGTGCTCGCTGGCGCTCGCGGGAGGGGTCACCGTCATGGCGACCCCGGGCATGTTCAGCAGTTTCAGCGCACAGCGCGGACTCGCCCTCGACGGTCGCTGCAAGGCGTTCGCCGCGGCGGCCGACGGCACCGGCTTCGCCGAAGGCGTCGGGCTGCTCCTGGTGGAGCGGCTCTCCGACGCCCGGCGCAACGGCCACCGCGTCCTCGCGGTGCTGCGCGGCTCCGCGGTCAACCAGGACGGTGCGAGCAACGGCCTGACCGCACCCAACGGCCCCTCCCAGCAGCGCGTCATCGAGCAGGCGCTCGCCGACGCGCGCCTGGGTCCCGGACAGGTCGACGCGGTCGAGGCGCACGGCACCGGCACGGTACTCGGCGACCCCATCGAGGCGCAGGCGCTGCTGGCCGCCTACGGTCAGGAGCGCTCGGCGGAGCGCCCGCTGTGGCTGGGCTCGGTGAAGTCGAACATCGGTCACACACAGGCCGCCGCGGGCGTCGCCGGGATCATCAAGATGGTCATGGCGATGCGGCAGGGAGTGCTGCCGCCCACCCTCCACGTGGACGCCCCGACACCGCACGTGGACTGGACGGCAGGTCAGGTGCGGCTCCTGACAGAGCGGACCGACTGGCCCGAGACGGGCGAGCCGCGTCGCGTGGGCGTCTCGTCGTTCGGCATCAGCGGGACCAACGCCCACGTCATCCTCGAACAGGCCGACGAGCAGGCCGGGCACACCGACGCGGAGGTACGCCCCGACACAGCGGACGCACGCCCCGACACAGCGGATGTACAACCTGACACAGCCGTACGTCCCGGCCTCGTCCCCTGGGTGATATCCGCGCGCGGAGAGGCGGCGCTCGCCGGCCAGGCGGCCAGGCTGCGGGCTCTGCTCGCCGCGCACCCCGAGTACGACCCCGTCGACGTCGCCCACTCGCTGGCGACCACACGCACCGCCTTCGAGGACCGTGCGGTCGTCGTCGGCGCGGACCGCGACGAGCTGCTGCGCGGCCTCGACGCCCTCGTCGCCGACGAGGCCGGGCCGGTGCGCGGCACCGTGACGGAGGGAAGGCTCGCGTTCCTGTTCAGCGGACAGGGCAGCCAGCGGCTCGGCACGGGACGTGAACTCGCCGCCCGCTTCCCCGAGTTCCGCGAGGCGTTCGACGAGGTCTGCGCACATCTGGACCCGCACCTCGACCGCCCGCTGCGCGACGTCCTGTACGCCGAGGAGGCGAGCGACGACGCCGGCCTGCTGCACCGGACGGCCCACACCCAGGCCGCCCTGTTCGCCGTCGAGGTCGCGCTGTCCCGGCTCCTCGGCCACTGGGGTATCGAACCCGACCTGCTCGCGGGCCACTCCATCGGCGAACTGGCCGCCGCCCATGTCGCGGGCGTCCTCTCCCTCCAGGACGCCGCCACGCTGGTCGCCGCCCGGGGCCGCCTGATGCAGGCCCTTCCGGAGGGCGGGGCGATGGTCTCGCTCCAGGCGTCGGAGGACGAGGTCCTGCCGTTGCTCGTCGCGGGCGTCTCGATCGCCGCGCTCAACGGGCCTGCCGCTACGGTCATTTCCGGTGACGAGGC
>NZ_ML123053.1:71775-75145 GCF_003846175.1 Streptomyces sp. ADI95-17
CGCGGTCGCCCGGGGACTGACGTTCCATCCGCCGCGGATCCCGATCGTCTCCAACGTCACCGGCGCGATCGTCCCCGCCGAGGAGATCTGCACCGCCGAGCACTGGGTGCGCCATGTCCGCCAGGCCGTCCGCTTCGACGACAGCGTCCGCTCCCTGGCCGAGCACGGGGTCACCACCTTCGTCGAACTGGGCCCCGACGGCGTGCTCTCCGCCCTGGTGGCGGACAGCCTGGCGGGCCGCACCGCCGACCCGGCGGCCGAACCCGCCGTCGCCTTCCCCGTGCTGCGCGGCGACCGCCCCGAGACCAGGGCCGCACTGACCGCACTGGCCCGCCTGCACGTGCGCGGCCGGAACCCGGACTGGTCCGCCATCCTGCCCGGCGCCGGTCAAGTCCCCCTCCCCACCTACGCCTTCCAGCGCAGCCGCTACTGGCCCGAGTCCCTGACGTGGACGGCGGCCCCCGATGGCGCGGCCGTCGAGGACCCCGCCGAGGCCGGATTCTGGTCTGCCGTGGAGCGCACGGACCTGGACGCCGTGACCGGGACGCTGGCCCTGGAAGGGGACCAGCCGCTGAGCGTCGTGCTGCCCGCACTGGCCGAGTGGCGGCGCGCCCGGCGTGAACAGTCCGCCCTCGACTCCCTGCGCTACGAGATCCGTTGGCGGACCGTGCCGGAACCCGAGGACGCCGCGCCCACCGGTACCTGGCTCGTCGTGGGCCCCGACGACGACACCACCGACGCGGCCGCCGACGCCCTGGCCGGGCGGGGCGCCACCGTCGTACGGCTACGGACACCCGGCGCAGCGGCCGGACACGAAGAGCGGGCCGGACGTGACGAGCGGGCCACGCTCGCCGAGTGGCTCCGGGACGCCCTGCGCGGACCGGACGAGTCGGGCCGGGCCCTGCCGGTCGCCGGAGTCCTGTCCCTGACGGGCCCGACCACCGGCGGCGCGGACGGCACCGAAGCCCTGCTCCGTACCCTCGCACTGGTGCAGGCGCTGGGCGACGCCCAGGTCGCCGCGCCCCTGTGGCTCGCCACCCGCGGCGCGGTCTCCGTGGGCGCCTCCGACCCGCTGACCCACCCGGAACAGGCGATGCTCTGGGGCCTCGGCCAGGTCGTGGCGGCCGAGGAACCGGCACGCTGGGGAGGCCTCGTCGACCTGCCCGACGTGCTGGACGCCCGCGCGGGACGTCGCCTGTGCGCCGTCCTCGCCGCACGCGACGGCGAGGACCAACTGGCCGTCCGCTCCTCGGGAGTCCATGCCCGCAGGCTCACCAGGCCCGCCCCGGGCCCGGCAGTCACCCGGACGGCGTGGCAGCCCTCCGGCACCGTCCTGATCACCGGCGGAACGGGCGCGCTCGGCGCCGTCGCCGCACGCTGGCTGGCCCGCAACGGAGCCGCCCGCCTCGTCCTCGTCAGCCGCAGCGGCAACGACGCCCCCGGCGCCGCCGAGCTGGTCGCCGAGCTGACCGGGCTCGGCACCGAGGTCACCGTCGCCGCGTGCGACGCCGCCGACCGCGACGCGCTGGCCGCCCTGCTGACGTCGCTGCCCGCCGACGAGCCGCTGACCGCGGTGGTGCACACGGCCGGAGTGCTCGACGACGGCATGCTCGCCTCGATGACCCCGGAGCAGGTCGAGAAGGTCCTGCGGCCGAAGGTCGACGCCGCACTCAACCTCCACGAACTGACCCGCGACCTGGACCTGTCCGCGTTCGTCCTCTTCTCCTCGCTGGCCGCCACCTTCGGCAACGCCGGCCAGGGCGCCTACGCGGCGGGCAACGCCTTCCTCGACGCGCTCGCGGCCGACCGCCGCGCCCACGGCCTGGCCGCCACGTCCATTGGCTGGAGTGCCTGGGCGGGGGCCGGCATGGCCGCCGACCCGGTGGTCGCCGAGCGCGTCCGGAGAGGCGGCTTGCCGCCTCTGCCGCCCGAGCAGGCCATGGCCGCGCTGCGTCAGGCGGTCGAACAAGGCGCCGCCCACATCGTCGTCGCCGACGTGGACTGGGCGCGCTTCGCCCCCACGCTCCTGGCGGGCGGACGCTCCGCATTCATCGGCGAACTCCCCGAGGTCCGCGCCCTGCCGGCCTCCGATGCCGCGCCGAAGACGGCCCAACAGGGCACCGACGCGCTGCGCACCCGGCTCTCGGGCGCCTCCGCGGGAGAGCGCGAGCAGATCCTGCTGGCCCTGGTCAGCGGGCAGGCCGCAGCCGTGCTCGGGCACACATCCGCGGACGCGGTACAGCCCTCCCGCGCCTTCCGCGACCTGGGCTTCGACTCGCTCACCGCCGTGGAACTGCGCAACCTGCTCGGCAGCAGCACCGGCCTCGCCCTGCCCGCAACGCTGGTCTTCGACTATCCGACCCCGCTCGTCCTCGCCCGGCACCTGCGCGACGAACTGGTGGGCGACGGCGCCGACCTCGCGCACGACCAGCCGACGGCCGCCCCGGCCGCCCTCGACGACGACCCGATCGCGATCGTCGGCATGGGCTGCCGCTTCCCCGGCGGCGCCCAGTCGCCGGAGGAGCTGTGGCGGCTCCTGGAGTCGGGCACCGACGCCGTCTCCCCGCTGCCCGCCGACCGGGGTTGGGACATCGACCGGCTCTACAGCGAGGACCCGGAACAGCAGGGCACCTCATACGTCCGCGAAGGCGGGTTCCTGGCAGGCGCGGCCGAGTTCGACGCCGCGTTCTTCGGCATCGCGCCGCGCGAGGCACTGGCGATGGACCCGCAGCAGCGGCTGCTCCTCGAAACGTCCTGGGAAGCCTTCGAGCGCGCCGGGATCGACCCCGATTCGGTACGGGGCACACGCGTCGGCGTCTTCGCGGGCACCAACAGCCAGGACTACACAGGGATGCTGCTGGGCTCCGCCGAGAGCGCGGAGGGGCTCGTGGGCACCGGCAACGCGGCGAGCGTGGTCTCGGGCCGCGTCTCGTACACCCTGGGACTCCAGGGGCCCGCCGTCACGGTCGACACGGCATGCTCGTCGTCGCTGGTCGCCCTGCACCTGGCGGTCCAGTCGCTGCGGTCGGGCGAGTGCACCATGGCGCTGGCCGGCGGCGTGACCGTGATGTCGACCCCGTCGGCGTTCATCGAGTTCAGCCGCCAGCGCGGCCTGGCCACGGACGGCCGGTGCAAGGCGTTCGCCGAGGCCGCCGACGGCACCGGCTGGGGCGAGGGCGTCGGCATGCTCCTGGTGGAGCGCCTCTCCGACGCCCGCCGCAACGGCCATGAAGTCCTCGCGGTCGTACGTGGTTCCGCGGTGAACCAGGACGGCGCCTCCAACGGCCTGACCGCTCCCAACGGCCCCGCACAGCAGCGCGTCATCCGCCAGGCGCTGGCGAGCGCGGGCCTGACGCCCGCGGACGTCGAC
>NZ_ML123053.1:76425-101670 GCF_003846175.1 Streptomyces sp. ADI95-17
CGACAGCGCTACTGGCCGAAGCCCATGGCCCTCGCCGCCCCGGCGGCGCACGGCAGTGACCCGATGGACACGGCATTCTGGGACGCCGTGGAGAACCAGGACTTCGGGACACTCGCCGACACCCTGGGCATCGACGCGGACGGCCGGGACTCCTGGTCGGACGTGCTGCCCACACTGTCCTCCTGGCGGCGGCAGCAGCGCGAGCAGTCCGTCGTGGACGGCTGGCGTTACCGCGTCGTCTGGAAGCCGCTGGAGCGCGCCGTGGCGCCGGGCGACGCCGTGCCGTCCGGGACCTGGCTGATCGTCACATCCCAGGGAGTGAAGGACGACGAGCCCGTTCGCGCTGTGGAGCAGGAGCTGGCCCGGCGAGGAGCGCGTACCGTACGCGTGCCCTTCGAGGCCGACGACACGGGACGGGCCATGGCCCTCCAGTGGCTCGGGGACGCGCTCGTCGACGGGCCAGTCGCGGGCGTCCTCTCCTTCCTCGCGCAGGACGAACGCCCCGACCCCTTCCACCCGGTGGTTCCCGCCGGCGTCGCGGCGACCACCTCCCTCGTCCAGGCCATGACGGACCTGGACGTCACCGCACCCCTGTGGTGCCTGACGCGGGGAGCGGTCGCGGTGAGCCGCGCCGAGCCGCTCGCGCGGCCGGTCCAGGCGCAGACCTGGGGGCTCGGCCGGGTGATCGGTCTTGAGCACCCCGAGCGTTGGGGCGGCCTCATCGACCTGCCGGCCGTGCTCGACGAGCAGTCGGCCGCGCGGGTCTGCGGACTGCTCGTCGGGGCAGGTGACGAGGATCAACTGGCCGTGCGTTCCCAGGGCGTGGTCGTACGCAGGCTGGTGCGGGCACCCGCCGACCGTACGAAGGCCGCGAAGCCCTGGCGGCCGCGCGGCACCGCGCTGGTCACCGGCGGCATGGGGGCCCTCGGCGGTCACGTCGCCCGCTGGCTCGCCGGCCACGGCGCGGAGCATCTGGTACTGACCGGGCGCAGGGGCGCCGACACTCCCGGCGCGGCCGCGCTCCAGGCCGAACTCACCGCCATGGGCGTCCGGGTGACCCTGGCGGCCTGCGACGTCGCGGACCGCACGGCCCTGGCCGCCCTGGTCAAGGAGGTGGAGGCGGCCGACGGCGCGCCCATCCGCTCGGTGGTGCACGCCGCGGGGGAGACGCTGCAGGCGGGCCTCAGGGAGTCCGACCCGGCGCAGTTCGCCCGCGTCATGGCGGCGAAGGCGGCCGGCGCGGCGTACCTGGACGAACTGTTCGCCGACGGCTCGCTGGACGCCTTCGTCCTGTTCTCCTCGGGGGCAGCCGTCTGGGGTGGCGCCGCGCAGGGCGCGTACGCGGTCGGCAACTGCTCTCTCGACGCCCTGGCGGAGCACCGCAGGTCCCGCGGGCTGCCCGCGACCTCGGTCGCCTGGGGCGGCTGGGCGGGCGGCGGCATGGTGGACGACGCCGCCGAGGACACCCTCGTACGCCGCGGACTGCGGCCGATGGCGGCCGAGTCGGCCGTGCGGGCGCTCGTCCAGGCCGTGGAGCAGGGCGAGACCTGTCTGACCGTCGCCGACATCGACTGGACGCGGTTCGCGTCGGCCTTCACCATCTCCAGGGCCCGGCCGCTGATCGAGGATGTCCCCGAGGCCGCCGCCGCGCTCAGGACCGACGAGCCGATCGAGGACATGGCCGCCTCGCCGGCCGCCGCCCTGCGGGAGCGGCTCGCATCGGCGTCGGACGCGGAGCGCGACAGGACGCTCCTGGAGCTGGTGCGCACCGAGGCGGCCGCCGCGCTGGGGCACCCCTCCGCCGACGCCGTGGAGCCCCAACGGGCCTTCAAGGAACTGGGGTTCGACTCGGTCATGGCGGTCGATCTGCGCAACCGGCTCACCGCGGCCACCGGTGTGCGTCTGGAGACCACCGTGGTCTTCGACGAACCGTCCCCGGTGGCGCTGCGCGACCGGCTGCGCCGCGAACTGCTGCCGGCGGACACCGGCCGGGACGCCGGGCCCGACGTCGCGGGCGCCGAGACCTCGAAGGACGCCGAGGCGCGTGCCGTACTCGCCGCCGTGCCGATCGCCAGGATCCGCGCGGCAGGCCTGCTCGACCAGCTGCTGCGCCTCGCCGGAGTCGCCGACGGGGAAGAGGCCGGGGCGGGCCGGGAGGTGCCCGGGTCCGGGGACCGGGTGGACGAGAACCGGGTGGACGAGATCAACGCCATGGACATCGATGACCTCGTCCGGATGGCGACAGGGACGAAGGACGCCTGATGCCGGAACTGCCGATGCGAGAACTGCTGACGCGCGAACTGCGGATGCGAGAACTGCTGATGCGACGACCAGTGTGGAGCACATGATGGGGACGCAGGTCGAAGAGATCGTCCAGGCACTGAGGACGTCTCTCGTGGAGAACGAGCGGCTGCGTCAACAGCACCAGCGCCTCGTCGACGAACGCACCGAGCCCATCGCCGTCGTGGCGATGAGCTGCCGCCTCCCGGGCGGCATCCGGTCACCGGAAGACCTCTGGCGGCTCGTCCTGGACGGCGAGGACGCCATGTCGGGCTTCCCCGACGGGCGCGGCTGGGACGCGGGCTGGCTGCGCGGCCTGGGGGATTCGGGCATCACTCCGGAGGGCGGCTTCGTCCACGACGCCGACGCCTTCGACCCGGTGCTCTTCGGTATCAGCCCCCGCGAGGCGCTGGCGATGGACCCGCAGCAGCGACTCCTCCTCGAAGCCGCCTGGGAGGTGCTCGAAAGGGCCGGGGTCGACCCCACGTCCGTACGGGGCACCGACACAGGGGTGTTCGTGGGCGCCTCGTCATCGGGGTACAGCGCGGGCATGTACGGCGACGCCGAGGGCAGCGAGAGCTTCCTGCTCACCGGCAGCGCGGGCAGTGTCCTCTCGGGCCGGCTCTCCTACACCTTCGGTCTGGAGGGGCCGGCGGTGACCGTGGACACCGCCTGCTCCTCTTCGCTGGTGGCGCTCCACATGGCCGTGCGTTCGCTGCGCGGCGGCGAGTGCTCGCTGGCGCTCGCGGGCGGTGTGACGGTCATGGCGTCCCCCGGCGCGTTCGTCGAGTTCAGCAAGCAGGGAGGGCTGGCGGGCAACGGCAGGTGCAAGTCGTTCGCGGCCGCCGCCGACGGCACCGGCTGGGGCGAGGGCGTGGGCGTACTGCTCCTGGAGCGGTTGTCCGACGCACGGCGCAACGGCCACCAGGTCCTGGCCGTGGTGCGGGGCAGCGCCGTCAACCAGGACGGTGCGAGCAACGGCCTCACCGCACCCAGCGGCCCGGCCCAGCGCAGGGTGATCGGCCAGGCCCTCGCCGACGCCGGACTGGCGCCCGCCGATGTCGACGCGGTGGAGGCACACGGCACGGGCACGACACTGGGCGACCCGATAGAGGCGCAGGCACTGCTCGCGACGTACGGCCGACAGCGGCCCGCCGAGCGGCCGTTGCTGCTCGGCACGGTCAAGTCGAACATCGGCCACACGCAGGCCGCGGCCGGGGCCATCGGCGCGATCAAGACGGTCCTCGCGCTCGGCCACGGCGTGCTGCCGCGCACCCTGCACATCGACGAGCCGACCCCGCACGTCGACTGGTCGAGCGGCGCCGTGTCGCTGCTGACCGAGGCCGTCGCCTGGCCGGACACCGGGCGGCCCCGGCGGGCCGGGGTCTCCGCCTTCGGGCTGAGCGGCACCAACGCCCACCTGATCCTCGAACAGGCCCCGGACGCGGAACCCACCAAGGCCCCCGATGCCCCGGACGCCGAGGCCGCGGGCACCCCGCTGCCCGTTGTGCCGCTCCTGGTGTCCGGGCGCACGGACGAGGCGCTGCGCGGACAGGCGGCCCGGCTCATCGACCGGCTGCGCGACACCCCGGACGTACCGCTGGCGGACCTCGGGCGGACCCTCGCCGTGACCCGCGCGGCCCTGGACCGCCGCGCGGTGCTCCTGGCGGCCGACCACGCCGCTCTGCTGCGGGGGCTCACGGCGGTGGCCGCGGACAAGCCGGGCCCGGGTGTGGTCCGCGGTGCGGTGCGCGTCGCGGGCGGCACCGCCTTCCTGTTCACCGGGCAGGGCAGCCAACGCCTCGGCATGGGGGCGGAACTCCACGCGCTGTTCCCCGCGTTCGCCGAAGCCCTGGACGCCGCCTGTGCCCGGTTCGACCCGTACCTGCGGACGCCGCTGCGTGCGGTGATGTTCGGAACCGACGCGGACCTGCTCGACCGGACCGAGTACGCCCAGCCCGCGCTGTTCGCCTTCGAAGTGGCTCTCCACCGGCTCCTGGAGTCATGGGGGGTGCGCCCGGACGCGGTGGCCGGACACTCGGTGGGAGAACTTGCCGCCGCGCACGTCGCGGGCGTCCTCTCCCTGGAGGACGCCTGCACGCTGGTCGCGGCGCGCGGCCGGCTGATGCAGGCGATGCCCGCGGGCGGCGCCATGGTCTCCATCGAGGCGTCGGAGCAGGAGGTGCGCGACTCGCTCGCGGGCCGCCCCGACGCCGCCCTGTCGATCGCCGCCGTCAACGGCCCCGCGGCCGTCGTCGTCTCCGGCGACCGCGCTTCGGTCGACGAGGTCGTGGCGCTGTGGGCGGCGCGCGGCCGCAGGCACAAGGAGCTGCGGACCAGCCACGCCTTCCACTCGGCCCACATGGACGCGATGCTGGCCGAGTTCAGGTCCGTCGCCGAAGGCCTGACGTTCCGTCGGCCGGAGATCGACGTCGTCAGCGCGCTGACCGGCGAACGGCTCACCGCGGACCAGGCGGTCTCCGCCGACTACTGGACCCGGCAGGTCAGGGAGACCGTCCGCTTCGCCGATGCCGTGCGGCGGCTGAGCGACGACAGCGTCACCACGTTCGTGGAGCTGGGGCCCGACGGGGTACTGACCGCGCTCGCCCGGGTCTGCCTGGCCGACCGTACCGATGCCCGGCAGCCGCTGCTCGCCGCCGCGCAGCGACGCGACAGGCCTGCGGCACACGCGCTCTTCAACATGCTCGCCGAACTCCATGTGCAGGGTGTGACCGTCGACTGGGACGCGGTGTTCGCGGACCGCGGCACCCGCCGCGTCGACCTGCCGACGTACGCCTTCCAGCGGCAGCGGTACTGGCCCGCGCCCCCCGCGGCCCACGCCGACGTGCCGGAACCCGTAGCCGAGGACGGCGGCTTCTGGAGCGCGGTGGAACACGGCGGGCCCGCCGCGGTGGCGCGGCTCCTGGACGCGCCCGAGGAGGACGAGGCCGCGCTGCGCACGGTCCTTCCGGCCCTGGCTGCGTACCGCAGGCGCCACACGCGCTCCACGCTGACCGGCGACTGGCGCTACCGGACGGCCTGGGAACCGGTCACGGTCCCCGAATCCGTGGCACTTTCCGGCAGTTGGCTGGTCGTCGGCCCGGACACGGCCCCCGTGGCGGACGTGACGCGGGCGCTCCGCGCCCGCGGGGCCGAGGTGCTCTGCGTGCCCCTCGCGGGCGCGGACCGGGACGCCCTCGCCGACGCCGTGAACCGGCTGTGGCCCGACCCCGCGCTGCCCCCGATGGCGGGCGTGCTGTCACTTGAGGCGCTGGCCGAACCCGCGGACGGGAGCTGCCCCGACGGTGCGCTCGCGGCGACGGTCGCCCTGCTGCAGGCGCTGGGCGACAACGGCGTCTCCGCGCCGCTGTGGTGTCTGACCTCGGGCGCCGTGCGCGCCGCCGGCACCGACCCCGCCCCGGATCCGGTCGCCGCTCAACTCTGGGGCTTGGCAAGGGTCGTGGCGCTGGAGCACCCCGAGCGGTGGGGCGGCGTCGTCGACCTGCCCGCCACCCTGGACGAGGCCGCGCTCGACCGCCTCGTGGGGGTGCTCGGCGCCGCGGACCGCGAGGACCAGCTTGCCGTGCGCGCCTCGGGAGTACTGGGGCGCCGGCTGGTGCGCGCCCGCACCGAGGACCGGGAGCCGGTGCGCCGCTGGACCCCGCACGGCACCGTTCTGCTGACCGGCGCGGCGGACGAGCGCGCCGCTCATGTGGCCGGCTGGCTGGCCGAACAGGGCGCCGACCACGTGGTCCTTGCCGGTGCCGGCGCCGAGCAGGCCGCGGTCGTGGAGGAGCGGGTGACCGCCGCGGGCGCGAAGGTGACCGTGCTGCCCGACCATGTGGAGAACTGCCCCGACCTGAGCGCCCGGATCGGGCAGCTCGCACGTCTGAGCCGTCTCACCGCCATCGTGCACATCGCGCTGCCGACCGCCGTGGGCGTCCCGCTGGCCGAGACCGAGCCCGCCGAGCTGGCGCGGGCCGTGCACGCGGAGACCGGACTCGCCCGGACTCTCGACGGGGCGCTCACCGCTCCCGAACTCGAAGCGTTCGTGGTGTTCTCCTCCACCGCGGCCACCTGGGGCGGCGGCGGCTTCGCCGCCCGCGCGGCGGTCGGCGCCGCCATGGACGCCCTCGTGGAGGCGCGCAGGGAGCGCGGCCTGCCCGGCACCTCCATCGCCTGGGTGCCGTGGGCCGGCTCGCCCCCCGGGGCCGCCGACGAGCGGCTGCGCAGGCGCGGGGTGCGGGCGCTGCGCCCCGGCCCCGCCGTGAGCGCGCTCCAGCAGGCGCTGGACCACGACGACACCTGCGTGGCCATCGCCGACATCGACTGGGCGCGGTTCACGCCCGCGTTCACCGCCGCCCGGCCCAGTGCGCTGCTCACGGGGATTCCCGAGGCGCGGGCGGTGCTCGCCGCACCGGTGACGGAGGCACAGCCGGACGACTCCCCGGCGGCGCTCGTCGGCCGGCTGGAGAGCTGCTCGCCGCCCGACCGCTATCAGCTGCTGCTCGAACTGGTCCGCAGCCGTGCGGCGGCGGTGCTCGGCCATGCGTCGGCCGGCTACGTGGATATCGACCGGGACTTCCTGGAGCAGGGATTCGACTCCCTGACGGCGCTGGAGCTGCGCGACGCCCTGCAGGCGGCGACCGGCCTCGACGGCCTCTCCGGCACGCTCCTCTTCGACCACCCCACACCGTCCGAGCTGGCCCGGCATCTGTCGGCCGTGCTCGCCGACGGCAACACCGGCGCGGAGGAGGGCGAGCGCGTCGCCGCGCCCGCGGCCGACAAGGGTCCCGCCGCGGGCAACGGCGGCATCCTCGGCAGGCTGTTCCGGCACACGCGCTCCCAGGGGGAGTCCACCGAGTACGCGAAGGTCCTGCTGCGGCTCGCCGAGTTCCGCCCGGTCTACACGGACCCGGCCGACCTGCCGCGCCCCGCCACCGTCGTGCGTCTCATGTCGGGCAGGGGACAGGACACGCCGGGCGGCCGACGGGCCGGGTCCGGCGGGGAGCTGCCCCCGGTCTTCTGCTGCTGCACGATGTCGATGCTCTCCGGAGCGCACGAGTACGCGAGGCTCGCGGCCGGGTTCCGCGGATCGCGCAGTGTGTACGCGCTGCCGCACCCGGGCTTCGCCGACGACGAGGCGCTGCCGGCTTCCTACGACGTCCTGATGCGTACGCACGCGGACTCGGTCCTGCGCACTGCGGGGGACGGGCCGTTCGTGCTGACCGGCCACTCCGGCGGCGCGCAGCTGGCCAACTCCCTCGCGCACGAGCTGGCCGCACAGGGTCGCCCGCCCGCCGCCGTCGTGCTCCTGGACAGCTACCCCATGGACAGCGGCGTGATGGCGCAGTGGGTCCCCGAGCTCCTGGACGGGATGCTGGAGCGGGACAGCGCCTACACGCCGATGGACGACTTCCGCACCACCGCGTGGGCCGCGTATCTACCGCTTCTGCACGGCGTGACGCCGCAGCCGGTCGATGTGCCCACGCTCCTGATGCGGGCGAGTACCCCCCTGAGCGAGTGGACGGGGGAGGGCGACTGGCGCGCTTCCTGGCCCCTGCCGCACACGGCCGTCGACGCACCGGGTGACCACTTCACCCTGATCGGCGACCACGCTGCGGACGTCGCCCGTCAGATGCAGGAATGGCTCAGGAGCGAGGGCTGCTGAGCGGGCCCGCCGCCGCACCCCGTACAGGGGTCGGCGGCGGCGGATAGGGGTTGCCGCGAGTTTGGCTCGATTCATAGTCTCCGGACTGGAGTCGACTTGGCGGACCCGTAGTTCGCATCAACTCTGCAAACGAATGGTTGATTATGCCTGTCGAAGCAAGGCCGAAAATCGGCGACGATGCCCAGATCTCCCTCGATGGTCGAGAGAGGGCCGAACTCACGGCTCTGGCAGAGCAGTTGAGGGACACCGCACCCCGACTGGTCGACGACCCACGCTGGATGGCCCAGGCCAGGGAACTCTCCTGCCTGCTGCCGCCGCGCCTGCGCCAGGTGCTGCGCCAGTTCACCTGGAACTCCGGCCGCGAGGCCATGCTGCTGGTCCGCAATCTGCCGGTGGACCCCGGGACGGTGCCCGACACCCCGGCGGTCCGCGGCTCGGTGCAGCGCGAGACCAGCACGTCGGCGGCCGCGCTGGTCCTCATCGCCATGGCGATGGGCGAGGTGATCGCGTTCGACAAGGAGAAGGCGGGCGCGCTCGTCCAGGACGTGGTGCCGGTGCCCGGCATGGAGGAGTTCCAGGGAAACGCGGGCTCCACCAAGCTCAACATGCATACGGAGAACGCGTTTCACGAGCACAAGCCCGATCTGGTCGGCCTGATGTGCCTGCGCAACGACCACGAGAACATCGCGGGACTGCGGGTGGCCTCCGTACGCAACGCGCTCCCGCTGCTGTCCGACCGCACCAGGGAGATCCTCCACCAGCCCCGCTTCGTCACGGTCGCGCCCGCCTCCTTCGAGCTGGAGGACGGCATGCAGGAGCCGCACGGCATCCTCAGCGGAAGCATCGACGACCCCAACCTGAAGGTCGACTTCAGCAGCACGCTCCCGGTCGACGACGAGGCCGGCGAAGCGATGGCGCAGCTTGAGTCGGCCATCGAGCAGATCGCCCACACGCTGATCCTGCGCCCCGGTGACCTGGCATTCGTCGACAACCGACTCGCCCTGCACGGACGCAACGCCTTCCAGCCGCGGTACGACGGCCAGGACCGCTGGCTGCAACGCGTCTTCGTACACCTGGACTTCCGCAGATCCCGCGCATTGCGGCAAGGGGACGGCCAGGTCCTCGGCGCCGTCTGAACGCCACGCCGGCCGCGCGCGAACGCACCGACACCGATCGAACCGAAGTGAGGTACCCCCATGCCCGCGGGTGAGGACGACAGCACCTACAGCCGACCTGTCTCACCCACGGAGACATGGTTCCTGGTCTACCCCGACTCGGTTCCCGGCGTCATCCAGATCGTGGTCGAGGGTGCGGGGCGCATCGACCCCGACGAGCTGACCCGCGCGGTGGAGACCGCGTCCCGGGCCTGTCCCGGGGCGCGGTTGACCCGGCAGGAAATGACATGGGTGGACAGCGGCACGGCCCCGGCCGTGCGGGTGCTGCCCGCCGACTCCTTCGACCCACGCACCTTCTCGGGCACCGAGCGGCTGCACAGCCCCCTCATGGGCCGCGACGGCGGCCCCACCTGCGAGATCCTGCTGCAGCCCGGCCAAGCGTCGGACACGCTGATCCTGCGGGCCTTCCACGCCGTCATGGACGGCCAGGGCGTACGCGCCTGGGCCGACGACATCTTCCGCGTGCTGCGCGGCGAGGAGCCGCTCGGCGCGCCCTCGCGCATCACGGAGTGCGAGCTGATCGAGCAGGCGGGCGCCCCCGAGAGCCGCGAGATCGAGCCCGATCTCGACTGGCCCTCGTCGCTCGGCTCCCGCCCGGCGGGCCAGCACGCGTTCTTCTGGCGGCGGCGCACCGTCGACGGCACGCACCCGGCGCTGGTGGCGAAGGTCGCGCTGGCGGTCACCCGGGCCTGCGGGCTGAGTACCGGACGCTTCCTCGTCCCGGTCGACCTGCGCAGGTACCTGCCCGGTGTCCGCTCGACCGGCAACCTCACCAACAACCCGCTGTACGAGGTGCGCGCGGGCTCCAGTTGGGAGCAGGCGCACGAGCAGCTCCTGTCGATCCTCACCGGCCGGCAGGACCTCGCGGCCCGCGTCGACCCCACGCTGCCCACCCAGGACCTGACCGTACTGAGCCAGCAGATCATGGGGCTCGACGCGTTCTCCGCACAGCACGACCGCTACAGCAGCCTGGCGACGCTGTCGCACGTCGGCAAAGTGGACCTGGCCGACTTCAGCACGGACACGTTCCACGCCACGACGGTGTACTCGCTGCCCAACGCGGGCCCGCTCGGCCCGCCCGAGATCAACGCGGTGGAATGCGGCGGACGCACGGAGATCACCATCGGCTGGTACGACGGCCCGCAGACCCCCGAGCGGGCCGAGGCGCTGCTCGACCGGATCGAGGAAGCGCTCTCCCCGCGCTCCCACCGCGAGTGGGACGCCAACGACACCGCGCGCCCCCTCGCCCACCCCGGCACGGCGGTCCAGCAGTTCCAGGAGCAGGTCGACAAGAACCCCGACGCCATCGCGCTGACCGGCCCCGAAGGGGATGTGACGTTCCGCCAACTGAGCGGGCGGGCGGACGCTGTCGCGGCCGAGCTGCTCGACCGTGGCGCCGGACGCGACACCCTCGTGGGGCTCCTCGCGGGCCGCACGGTCGCGGGCATGGCCGCCATCTGGGGCGTGCTCAAGGCAGGCGCCGCGTATCTGCCGCTCGACCCGCAGCAGCCCGACCACCGGCTCGCCGACCTGGTGGCGGACGCCGGGGTGACCATCTGCCTGACCGAACGCGCCTACGCGGACCGGAAGTTCGCCGAGCAGGCCGGAGCGCGGACGGTGCTCCTGGAGGACCTCGCGGAGTCCACGCGCAGGCCGGCCGGCGTCGATGTGCGGCCCGGGGACCTCGCGTACGTGATCTACACATCGGGGTCGACGGGCCGCCCCAAAGGCGTCGAGATCGAGCACCGCCAGCTGACCACCTTCGTCAGCTGGGCGACCCGGGTCTACGGCGTGGACGCCACCTCCCGCTTCCCGCTGTTCACCTCGCTCGCCTTCGACCTGTCCAACACGGCGCTCTTCGTGCCGCTCCTCGCGGGCGGTTCGATCGCACTGGTGCCGGACGAGCCCAACCACGTGGTCCTGCGGGACATGCTGGAGAACTCGGGTGCCAACGCGCTCAAGCTCACCCCCACTCACCTCGACCTCATCAGCCGCTTCGATCTCGCACCGAGCGGATTCCGCGCCGTCATCGCGGGCGGCGAGCTGCTGCGGACCTCGGTCGCGGACCGCGCCCAGCGGCTCTTCGGCCCGGACTGCGGAATCTTCAACGAGTACGGACCCACCGAGACGACCATCGGCTGCATGACGCGGCGCTACGACGCGGACCGCGACGCCGGACGGCCCTCCGTACCCATCGGCGTGCCCACCGACAACACCCGGATCCATCTGCTCGACGGCAACGGCCGCTTCGTCGCCCCGGGCGAGGTGGGTGAGATGTACCTGGCGGGCGACCAGCTGGCGCGCGGCTACCGCGGCCGCCCCGACCTCGACCGCGAACGGTTCACGGCCCTGGCCGACGGCACCCGCGTCTACCGCAGCGGCGACCTGGCCCGCATGCTCCCCTCGGGCGAACTGGAGTCCGTCGGTCGCAACGACGAGCAGGTGAAGGTGCTCGGCTACCGCATCGAACCCGCCGAGATCGCCCGGACCCTGGAGGAGCACCCCGCCGTGGCCACGGCGTTCGCCACCGGCCTGGTCAAGCCGGGCACGCGGGACAAGGTCCTGTGCGCCTACGTCGTGCTGCGCGGCGATGCGACCGTCGAGGAGCTCACCGCGCACATCAAGGAACGACTGCCGCGCTACATGGTGCCCACCGCGACCTTCGTCGTCCCCGACCTGCCCCGCACCGTCAACGAGAAGGTCGACGTCTCGGCGCTGCCCGTGCCCTTCGAGGGACCGGCGGCCGACTGTGCGACGGCGGGTGCCGCGACGCGCAGCGAGGCCGAGGGCGTGGTGGCCAAGATCTGGGCCCGGGTCCTCGCGGTGGACGTCGACCGGATCGGCGCGGACGCGGACTTCCACCGGCTCGGCGGCGACTCCGCCACGCTCCTCGCGATGCTGGCCGCGGTCAGCGCGGACGTCGTGGGCATCGAGCGGGAGAAGGACTTCATGGCCAGGCTGCCGGAGATCATCGCAGGCCCCACCCTGGCCAGGGTGGCGGAACTGGCCGAACAGGCGCGCGAGGGCAGCGGGGTGCGCGGTGCCTGACCCGCGACCGGGCAGCCTGGTCGCGATCAGCGACCTCCACATCCGGTACGACGAGAACAGAGCGATCGTCGACGCCCTGCGGCCTCGCTCCGACCAGGACTGGCTGATCGTCGCGGGCGACATCGGTGAGCGCGTGTCGGACATCGAGTGGGCGCTGCGCACCCTGCGCGACCGGTTCGCCAAGGTGGTGTGGGCTCCGGGCAACCACGAACTGTGGACGGCCCCCGACGACCCCGTCCAACTCCGTGGGGAGCAGCGCTATCTGCACCTGGTCGAACTCTGCCGCGGCCTCGGTGTGGCCACCCCCGAGGACCCCTATCCGATCTGGGAGGGAGAGGGCGGCCCGGTGGCGGTCGCCCCGCTGTTCCTGCTGTACGACTACACCTTCCGGCCCGCTGGGACGTACTCCAAGGCGGCGGCGCTGGAACTGGCGGAGCGGGCCGGAGTGGTCTGCAGCGACGAGTTCCTGCTGCACCCCGACCCGTACCCCAGCAGGGAGGCGTGGTGCCGCGCCCGGGTACGGGCGACCGAGGCCCGGCTCGCGGAGCTGCCCGCGGAACTGCCCACGGTCCTCGTCAACCACTTCCCCCTGGTGCGCGAGCCCACCCGGGTGCTGTGGCGCCAGGAGTTCGCGCTGTGGTGCGGGACGACGGCCACGCACGACTGGCACCGGCGTTTCCGTGCCAGGGCCGTGGTCTACGGACATCTGCACATCCCGCGGGTGATCACGTGCGACGGCGTACCGCATCAGGAGGTCTCCCTCGGCTATCCCCGGGAGTGGCGTCGCCGTCCGGGCGTGCCCGGCCGTCTGGTGCCGGTCCTGCCGGCAGTCGTTCCCGTGTGACACCCCGCATGACTTGAGGCTGCTCAGCGAATCCCCACAGAGTTGGAGTGGTGTGAGATGACTGTCCTGCACGAGCGCCCGGCCGGGCTGCCGGTGTCCGACGCCCGCGGCCGTGTCGCCGAACTGATGGGGATGCGGGAGCAGGCCGTCGCCGGCCCCGGTGAGAAGGCGACCGAGGCGCAGCATGCCAAAGGGAAGCTGACGGCGCGTGAGCGGATCGGGTTGCTGCTCGACCCGGGGTCGTTCAATGAGGTCGAGCAGTTGCGTCGGCACCGGGCCACGGGTTTCGGTCTGGAGACGAAGAGGCCGTACACGGACGGTGTGATCACCGGCTGGGGCACGGTCGAGGGCCGGACGGTCTTCGTGTACGCGCACGACTTCCGGATCTTCGGCGGTGCGCTGGGCGAGGCGCATGCCACGAAGATTCACAAGATCATGGACATGGCCCTCGCGGCCGGTGCACCGCTGGTGTCGCTGAACGACGGTGCGGGTGCCCGTATCCAGGAGGGCGTCTCGGCGCTGGCCGGCTACGGCGGCATCTTCCAGCGCAACACCAAGGCCTCGGGTGTCATCCCGCAGATCAGCGTGATGCTGGGCCCGTGTGCGGGTGGTGCTGCCTACTCGCCGGCCCTGACGGACTTCGTGTTCATGGTGCGTGACACCTCGCAGATGTTCATCACGGGACCGGACGTGGTCCGCGCGGTGACGGGCGAGGAGATCACGCAGAACGGCCTGGGCGGCGCGGATGTGCACGCCGAGACTTCGGGCGTGTGCCACTTCGCGTACGACGACGAAGAGACCTGCCTGGCCGAGGTCCGCTACCTGCTGTCCCTGCTGCCGGCCAACAACCGCGAGATGCCCCCGGCCGTCACGGGCCCGGACGCCGTCGGCGGGAGCGGCGACGCGCTGCTCGACCTCGTGCCCGTCGACGGCAACCGCCCCTACGACATGACGAAGGTCATCGAGGAGATAGTCGACGACGGCGACTACCTGGAGGTCCACGAGCGCTGGGCGCGGAACATTGTCTGCGCACTGGCCCGGCTCGACGGACACACTGTCGGCATCGTCGCCAACCAGCCGCAGTCGCTGGCCGGGGTGCTGGACATAGGGGCCTCCGAGAAGGCCGCGCGCTTCGTGCAGTTCTGCGACGCCTTCAACATCCCGATCGTCACGCTGCTGGACGTCCCCGGCTTCCTGCCCGGCGTCGACCAGGAGCACGGTGGGATCATCCGGCACGGCGCCAAGCTGCTGTACGCGTACTGCAACGCCACCGTGCCGCGGATCTCGCTGATCCTGCGCAAGGCGTACGGCGGTGCGTACATCGTGATGGACAGCCAGTCCATCGGTGCGGACCTGACCTACGCCTGGCCCACCAACGAGATCGCGGTCATGGGCGCGGAGGGCGCCGCCAACGTGATCTTCCGCCGGCAGATCGCGGCGGCCGAGGACCCCGAGGCGATGCGCGCCCGCATGGTCAAGGAGTACAAGGCCGAGCTGATGCACCCCTACTACGCCGCGGAGCGCGGTCTGGTCGACGACGTCATCGACCCGGCCGAGACCCGTGAGGTCCTCATCAGGTCACTCGCGATGCTCCGCAACAAGCACGCCGACCTGCCCTCGCGCAAGCACGGCAACCCCCCGCAGTGACGGGCAGACCGCCCCTCGTCCTGCCGGACGAGGTCCGTCGGCTCTCCGAGCAGATGGCGGCCGCCGCGCGCGGCGAGGCATTCGTGCTGCAGATGGGCGACCTCGTGGCGGAGTCCGCTGGGGACGTCGAGACGAACGTCGTGGCCGGTGTCCGCACGCTTCTGCAAGCGGCGCTCGTGCTGACGTACGGCATTCAGGTACCGGTGATCAAGATCTGCCGGTTGCCCGTCCGCCACGACGAAGCCCTCGACGCGCACTCGGTGACGGCGCTGAACATGGTGCGGGCGATGACCGGCGCGGCCGGCGTCGCCGATGTGCGCCAAGTGCACCGGTGGAACCAGGAGTTCGTCCGTACCACGGAGGCCGGCGCCCGGTATGCCGCGCTCGCCCGGCGGATCGACCAGGTGATGCGCTTCATGGCCGCCTGGCCCGTCGACGACACCCCGCTGCGGACCACACGGATCTTCGCGGGCCATGAGGTGCTGCCCCGCGACCACGAGCGGCCGTCGCCGTGCCCCGAGAAGGCCGCAGGCCCTGTCCCGTGGGATTTGTCGACCCATTTTCTCTGGCTGGGTGAGCGAAGCCGGGAAAAGGACGGACCGCACATCGAGTTCGTGGAGTCCCTCGCTAATCCGGTCGGCCTTGAGATTGGCCCCGGGACTCTTCCCGAAGAAGCCGTCGAGTACGTTCGGCGACTGGATCCGCATTTCAGGCCGGGCCGGGTCACCTTGATGAGTGCCATGGGCAGCGACAGGGTGCGGGACGTACTGCCGCCCATCGTCGAGAAGGTAACCGCGTCAGGGCATCAGGTTGTGTGGCAGTGCGATCCGGTGCGGGAAAATTCCCTTGAGTCCTCGGACGGTTGCAAGAATTCGTCTCTTTTTCAACTTTTCGACGAGGTGCGCGGCTTCTTCGAAGTCCACAGGAGCATTGGTACGTACCCGGGTGGGATACGGCTTGAGCTCGCTGATGGAAATGTGGCCATAGAGCTGGCATTTCTTATTGCAGAGTTACTTCGCGGCTGATCTGTCTGTTTCTCTCGTTCCGAGAACTTGATCCTCGATCGCCCCATGTGAAGGCCGCTTGAGCGTGCCCGGCACCATGCCGCCCGCGGCCCGTTTGACCTGCTGTCCGTCCCGTCAACCCCTGTATGTGCCGATCGGTCCCCTAATGTTGCGGCAGAGGGGGCGCGGGCGTCCCGTCGTGAGGGGCTGCTTTGGATTTGAGCTTGAATTGAGGTTCAGACCTTCGAGGTGACGGTGAGTTGAGGTCGAGGGGCCGAAGGTGTACGCAAAGCGAATGCTTGGAGAGCTGCCTGTTCGGCTGATCGGTAGGTTCCGGTAAGGGTTTACAGGGGGGTGCGGAGGGGGCTAGTGTCTGAAGGGAGAACGGGTCTACCGATAGGGGGAAGGGCCCCTATATGGGGCGGGTCCGGCGGTAATTGATGTGACATCGGATGGGAGTCATGCAATTCCGGGATTAGGTCATCATTTTTCACGCCTTCGATGACGATAATCCGCTTCCTTTCTGATGTCATGGAATGGTACACGGGGGAAAGGCGTACTAGATAGTGCTGGTCGAACGCGAGCGTGAGCTCGAAATACTGGATGGACTCTTTGCGGAAACCGCCACCGGGCGGGGCAGAATCGTGCTGGTCAGCGGAGCTGTCGCGAACGGAAAGACAGAACTCCTCCGAACCTTTATCGACCGGAATACCGCCGGCGAAGCCCTTTTTCTGTCGGCCACCGCGACGGCCGCCGACCGTGAAACTCCCTTCGGTGTTCTGCGACAGCTGCTCGACTGCATGCCCCTCTCCACCGAGCGCATCGAGGAGCTGATCAGCCCCGAGCGCGAACTGGAAACCGTCCGCCGAGCCACCGCCGCACTGCTCGAAGTGGCCAGGACGGCACCGCTGGTCGTCATCGTCGATGACGTGCACCACACCGACGAGCCCTCGATGGACTGCCTGCTGCGCATGAGCCACCGCAGCCGCTCGACCCGGACCATGCTCATGCTCGCGGAGTCGGCGTACGACTGGTCGATGCACCCCTCGTACCGGATCGAGCTCGTCCGGCAGACCCACTTCCGCAGGATCCGCCTCGCCCCCCTGTCCGTGACCGGGGTCTGCGAAATGCTCACGCAGCACCTCGGACGAGAGGCGGCGCGCAGTCTCGCCTTCGAGGTCCATGAGGCAACGGGCGGCAACCAACTGCTTGTTCGCGCGCTCATCGAGGACCACGGCGACGAGGTGGAGTCCTTCGAACGCGTGGCCGGAGAAAGCTTCCGCCAGGCCGTGCTCACCTGCCTGCAGCGCAGCGGCCCGGACGCGCTCGCCGTGGCCAGGGCACTCGCCGTCCTCGACACCGCGGCATCGGCGGACCGGGTCGCGAGTCTGATCGGCCTTGACCCCGATATGGTCACCCGCCTGCTGCACGCCCTGAACTCATTAGGTCTGCTGGACGGCGACTGCTTCCGGCACCCGCTCGGCCGCGCCGCCGTGTACGAGGACCTGTCAGGAACCGAGCTGGCTCAACTGCACACGGACGCCGCGCAGTTGCTGCGCCGGGGCGCGGGAGACGCCATCGAGGTCGCCGAGCACCTCGTGGCGGCCAAGAGCGTGCGGGCGGACTGGGCCGTCGGCGACCTGCGGCGGGCGGCCGAGGAGGCGCTGGCCGTCGACGACGACGCGGCCGCCATCAAGTACGTCGAGTTCGCGCTCTCGGTCTGCACCGAGGCACGTCAACGAGCCCAGCTGAGGATGCTGTTGATCCGCGCCGAGTGGCGCAGGGACCCCGGGGCGGCGGCCCGCCACCTGACGGCCCTCTTCCAGGAGCAGCGGGACGGACACCTCGACGCCGAACAGACGGCCGAGCTTGTGCGCCGCGGCATGTGGCACCGGCGGACCGAGGAGACCACCGAGGCACTGGCCCAACTGGTGCGGCTGCGCCCGACGGTGAACGAACCCATCGGTTCCGTCCTGAGCAGCACCAGGGACTGGCTCAGCCACACCTACCCGCAGTTTCTGCCCGTCGGCACCGACGGCCCCCCCGTGCCGCAGGCCGACAGCGTCGCCGTGCCGCCGGCCCAGCAGGACCAGGCCGCCGCCGTGCTCAGCACGGTCCTCAGACAGGGCGACGGAGACGGGCGATGTACCAGGGTGGCCGAGCAGATACTGCAGGGCACCCCCCTCACCGACAACTCCCTGGAAGCCATCACCGCGGCCATCCAGACGCTCGTCTACGGCGAGCGGCTGCCCATGGCGGCGCGCTGGTGCGACATGCTGCTCGCCGAGGCGGAGGCCCGCGGCGTCATTTGGTGGCAGGCGGTCTTCTCCGGCTGCCGGGCCGAGATAGCCATCCGCAACGGTGAGCTGGTCGACGCCGAGAGACACGCGGTCCGCGCCCTGGACCTGATCGGCCCCCACGGCTGGGGGGTCGCGGTCGGTGTGCCGCTCGGGGCCCTCCTCTACACGGCCACCGCCATGGGGGACTTCGAGAGCGCCCGCAAGTACCTGAAGGAACCGGTCCCTTCGACCATGTTCCAGACCCGGTACGGGCTGTACTACCAGCGGGCCAGAGGCCGCTACTACCTGGCCACCGACCGGCTGCAGGCCGCGCTCGCCGACTTCCGCTACTGCGGAGAGCTGATGACGGCCTGGGGCATGGACACCCCCGCGCTCGTCCCGTGGCGCAGCGACTCCGCGGAGGTCCACCTCAGGCTCGGCGACCATGAGCGGGCCCAGCAGCTCGCCCAGGAACAGATGTCCCTTTCCGGCTCGCCCAAGTCGCGTACCCACGGCGCCTCACTGCGGGTGCTTGCCGCGACCATCGGCCACCGGGGGCGGCTGCAGCTCCTGAAGGAGTCCGTCGAGGTCCTCCAGGTGAGCGGGGACCGGCTGACGCTCACCCAGGCGCTGTACGACCTCAGCAGGGTGCATCAGGTGCTCGGCGAGTTCGGCAAGGCGCGGATGATCTCGCGCAGGGCCGGGCGCCTCGCCAAAGAGTGCCGGGTCCAGCGGATGCAGGAGCAGATCGCCCCGAGCCACGAGCAGCCGCTGATGCTCGTGCCGGACGAGGGCGACACCTGGAAGCAGCCCGACGCCACGGCACGGCAGGCTGCCGACATGCTCACGCTCTCCGAGCGCAAGGTCGCCGCGCTGGCCTCGCTCGGCTACACCAACCGCGAGATATCCGGAAAGCTGCACATCACCGTCAGTACGGTGGAGCAGCATCTCACCAAGATATTCCGGAAGCTGAAGGTCAAGCGGAGGACCGACCTGCCCGTCGAGCTGGAATTCCACGCGGCGTCAACGGCTTGATGCTGTACGGACAGATTACTGCGTCCATCGGCATGTCCATGTCGCCGCGCTACTCCTGCGTGTCATGGGCGTTCTTGAGATAAGCGATCACGGCCAGCACTCGCCGGTTGTCATGGTTGGACTGCGACAGGTCCAATTTGGCGAAGATGCTGGCCGTGTGCTTGCTCACCGCGCTGTCGCTGAGGAACAGCCGTTCCGAGATGGCCCCGTTGGACCGGCCCTCCGCCATGAGCGAGAGCACTTCCCGCTCCCGCTCCGTCAGCGCCGACAGCGGACTGCGCGGCCCGCCGGAACGGACCAGCTGGGCCACCACCTCCGGATCCATGGCCGTGCCGCCGGCCGCCACCCGGCGTACCGAGCCGATGAACTCGTCGTCGTCGAAGACCCGGTCCTTGAGCAGATAGCCGATCCCGCCCTGGCCGTCCGCGAGCAGCTCGCGCGCGTACAGCTGCTCCACATACTGCGAAAGCACCAGGACCGGCAGTCCTGGCAGCTCCTTGCGGGCCGCGAGCGCCGCCCGCAGTCCTTCGTCGGTGAACGTCGGCGGCAGCCGTACATCGACGAGCGCCACATCGGGCCGGTGTTCGAGCAACGCCGTCAACAGATCAGGGCCATTGTCGACCACGGCGGTCATCTCGAAACCGTGATCCTCCAGGAGATGGGTCAATCCCTTCCTGAGGAGGTACTGGTCCTCGCCGAGGACAACACGCACGGCAACTCCATGGTCAAGGTGGTGGGGCCGCCGGGAGGGGAGGCCACGTCTAGCAGACCGTCAAAGGTAGCGAGCCGCCGCTGGATCCCCCGCAGCCCACTGCCCAGCGTCGGATCCGCGCCACCGCGGCCGTTGTCGGTCACGGTGATCCACAGCGCGCCCGCCGCATGGCGCAGGACGATGCGCATCCGTTCGGCGCCCGAGTGCTTGGCGGCGTTCGACAGAGCTTCGCTCACCGAGAAGTACGCGCACGCCGCCACGGGAGGCGCCGGCCTGCCGGGCAGATCGACGCTCACGTCCACCTCCAGCGGATGGGCGAGTGCCAGCGCGCGCACGGCGTCCGCCAGGCCCCGCTCGGCCAGCACCGGCGGATGCACCCCGCGCACCAGAGCGCGCAGATCGACGAGGGCCGCGGCCGAGTTCTCACGGGCCTCGGCCACCATTTCGAGCAGCTCGGTCGACTGCCCGTCCAGGCGCCGCTCGATGGCCCGCAGCGTCATGCCGATGGCGACCAGCCGCGTCTGCGCCCCGTCGTGCAGATCCCGCTCGATCCTGCGCAGCTCGGCGGCCTGGACGCCGGAGGCCTCCGCCCTTGTCGCGGTCAACTGTTCGACGCGCAGGGCGAGCTGGGACTTCCTGGTCGGCGCGAGCAGCAGCGCACTCCACGCGACCAGGCCGCGCAGGGCGTACGGCGTCACCCACACGGCGAGCACCGCGGGCGGCACGGCGAGCGCGAGGCCCGGCCCGCCGGCACCCCACCGCACCACCAGCGCGACCACGGCCGCCGGGCCGAGCAGCAGCACCGCACAGACGAACGGATTGAGGAGCAGCCACAACAGGTCCCGCCAGGTCGCGGGGTCGCCGAGCAGCCGGCGCCGCGCGGTCAGCCACCTGGGCAGGATCGGACTGCTGTGCAGCTGCCTGCCGTACGCGTAATGGCCGTCCGCGCGTTGGGCCGGCGGGTCGGGCCTCGGCCGGTACGGCGCGGGGATGTCCGCCCCGGCCCACTCGCGCAGCAGCCCCCGCCACAGCTCGGTCAGCCGCCGGCTCGGCTCGACCGCCCACGCGAAGACGGGCACCAGCCCCAGGGGCACCGAGAGGACCAGCGCCACCAGCTGGAGCAGGGCCAGCAGGAATCCGCACAGCGCGAGCAGACACAGCAGGACGGCCGCGCCCGGGCCCTGAGCGGCTCGCCGCGGCCACGTCCACCAACCCGCCCTCCGACCGCCCGGCAGAGCGCCGGGCGACAGCAGGCGCTTCGTCAGACGGCCGTGTGCCCGCAGCGCCCGGGGGCCCGCGGCGAAGCCCAGGAGCACCAGCGCCACACCGAGCACCGCCGCCACGGGCGTCTGCCAGGACAGCTGCCACCACAGCGAGGCCGTGAGCCCCGCAAGCCCGCAGCCCACCAGAGCGGCGGGCAGCAGCGCCACGGGCGCGCACAGCAAGGGGTCGACCAGCAGCCACACCAGGTCCCGCAGCGTCGCCCGGTCCCGGGAGACCTGCCGGGCCCGCCGTTTGCGCAGGGCGGCCTTGTCGGACGCGTACAGCCGTCGGCCCTGGCGGTACCAGCCGCCCTCGCGGGGCTGCGGGGCCGATCCCGGCGGCGCGTACGGCGCGGGGATGTCCACCCCGGACCAGGCGCCGGCCAGGCGGCGGCGCAGCAGCGGCAGCCGGCGCAGACCCAGCACCGCGCCGCCGGCGCCGAGCGCGGCCGCCACGGCCATCGGCACGAAACACAGCAGCCCCACGACGGAGAGGGCGGCCAGGGCCAGCCCGCGGGCGGGCGCGGGCCCGTGCCGGTGCGGCCAGGAGCTGACGGCAGGTCTTACGTCGCCGGTCACCGCACCTCCGCAGTCCGAATGGATCTCCAGTCTGGCACGGCCGGGGAAGCGCCGGTGGGGGTGGAGTTTTCTGCACCCCCACTGTGCTCGTGACTGCATTCCGGACGGCCACGCCCGGCACGTAGCTTGAGGAACGAAGCAAGCACGGAACGGCGGCACGACAGGGAGGAGGCCACGGTGGCGACACAAGGGCCACGGTGGACGGACGGCGCGACGCAGGCCGATATGGAGCCGCGGGCGGAGGAGGCTGAGGCAGATGCCGCAGCCGCACCGCAGGGCGAGGAACGCAATCCGCGCACCATGCTGATCAAGGTCACCGCCCTCGACATCGCGCTGCCGCTCCTTCTCTACTACGGCCTGCGGATGCTGGGCATGAACCAGTGGCTCGCCCTGGTGGTCAGCGGTGCCCTGCCGCTGGCCCGCCTCGTGTACCAGGTGGTCAGAGAGCGCAAGGTGGAGCGGACGACGCTCTTTTCCCTGAGCATCATCGTCACCAGCACACTGGTGTCGCTGCTCACCGGAGACCCCAGACTGGTCCTGGCCAGGGAGAGCTACTTCACCGCGCTCGTCGGCCTCTGGATGCTCAGCACCCTGCTGGCCAAGCGGCCCTTCCTCTACGCGGCGACCATCCAGATCCTCCCGGAGGCCACCGCGCGTTCCTGGCGGGAGGACTGGGAGAACTCGCCGGAGTTCCGCAAGGCCATGCGCCTGATGACCGCCGCATGGGGAGCCGCTTTCCTGATCGACGCCGCGGGCCGAGTGGTGATGGCGTACACGCTGCCGGTCGACAGCGTTCCGCTCCTCGGCACGGGACTGCTGGTCGTGATGCTGATCGCGGTCGTGCAGTTCAGCAAGGCGTACGCCAAGCGCCTCTCCGCACGGCTCGGCAGGCCGAGCTCCGTCTGAGCTCCCGCGGACCTCGCGGAGCGACCCCAACACTCCCGTCCGGGCGTCCCCTTCACCACGTGAGTCCACCCCCGTACTCATGTGGTGCCGCCCGGACGGGTCAGTCCCTTGTCAGGTTCAGCAGGGCGCGGGCCGCGAGTTCGTACCCGTACGCCCCGAGCCCCACGACGATGCCGCTGGCCAGTGGCGCGATCACCGACTCGTGCCGGAACTGCTCCCGCGCCCACACATTGGACAGATGGACCTCGATCCAGGGGCGCGGATAGTTGGCGAGCGCGTCCCGCAGGCTCCAGCCGGCGATCATCAGGGCGCCGGGGTTCACGATTGCGCCGACGGTGTCGTAGTTGCTCTGGATGGCCTGGATCAGCTCGCCCTCGGACTCGCGCTGGACGGACACCACGTCCCAGCCGTTGTCCTTCACCTCCTGTGCCACGGCCGCCTCGATGTCGGCCAGCGTCGCCTTCCCGTACACCTCGGGCTCGCGCTGGCCGAGGATCCCCAGGTTGGGCCCGTTGAGGAGAAGCAGTCTGCTCACGATGCACTCCGCGTGCTCGGACCGGCGCCCCGCAGGGCCCGGCAGTGTTCCCTAGTGGTCACACCGTGCCCTGCCGAGGTCCGGTACCGGTCCGTGCGCCGCCAAGTGTGGGGTGTTCAGGGGGGGACTTAGGGGGTCATCGAGGCCAGGGTCCCGGCGACGGCGGCCTCCGGGACGTCGTGCACGAGCTCGGGTCCGCCGGCGCCGTCCAGGACGAACGACAGACCGCTCGTGGCCTTCTTGTCGAGCCGCATCAGAGCGATGAGCCGGTCCGGGTCCAGTCCGACGGGAATCTCGGTGGGCAGCGAGTAGCCGCGTACGACATCCAGGTGCTCGGCGACGCGCGCCGCGTCGATCCGGCCGAGCGCCCCCGCGAGCCGGCCCGCGAAGACCGTGCCGATGGCGACGCCCTCTCCGTGCCGCAGCGCGTAGTCCGTCGCCCGCTCCAGCGCATGACCCAGCGTGTGGCCGTAGTTGAGGATGTGACGGCGGCCCGCGTCCCGCTCGTCGGCGGTCACGACCGACGCCTTGAGGGCCACGCTCGCGGCTATCTGTTCGTGCAGCGGCAGCGACCGCAGATCGCCCGCGCCGATGAAGTGACAGCGGGCGATCTCGCCGTAGCCGTTGACCCACTCCCGCTCCGGCAGCGTCTCCAGATAGTCGGTGTCGCACAGCACGGCCTTCGGCTGCCAGTACGCGCCGACCAGGTTCTTGCCCTCGGGCAGGTTCACCGCGGTCTTCCCGCCGACGCTCGCGTCCACCTGCGCCAGCAGCGACGTCGGCAGATGGATCACCGGTACGCCGCGGTGGTAGAGCGCGGCTGCGAGACCGACCGAGTCGGTGGTTGTGCCGCCGCCGCAGGAGACGACGGCGTCCGACCGGGTCAGGCCGAACTCGGCGAAGCGGCGGCAGAGTTCCTCCACCGTCGCCAGCGTCTTGTCCTCCTCGCCGTCCCTGGCCGCGAGCATCAGGGCGGGCACCCCGGGGTCGGGCACCCAGTCCGCCGGCCGCGCGGACACCACGGCGACCCGCCTGGCGCCCAGTTCGGCGACGACCTCTGCAAGTGTGTGGCGTACCCCCGGGCCGATACGGACGGCGTACGAGCGTTCGCCGAGCGCGACCTCGATCCGCCTGTGGGTCATGGACACTTGAAGACTCCTCATGGTCGGCCGTGCCGGCGGATCGCCTCCACCGAGCATGCATCATGGGCGAGTACGACAGAACATGTATCGGGGAAACCAGGGGTGGCATAGGGGTACCGCCCCGATGGGGCGACAAATACGCTGCTCGAAATCGCTCCCTAAGGAAAGTCAATGCTTGAGAAGATACTGCCGACTCGGGTCGCATCGTACGAAACGTTCGAGGATCCGGCAGAGGCCACGCTTTTTCCTGAGGAAGAGGCTCTCATAGGTGACTCGGTGGAATTGCGACGCCGTGAATTCACCTCCGGACGGTACTGTGCGCGCCAGGCACTCGCGCGCCTCGGATTCTCCGTTCCGCAGCCCGTGCTCCAAGGAGTGAGAGGGGCTCCTGTCTGGCCCCGCTCGGTCAGGGGCAGTATCACGCACTGCCGCGGCTACCGTGCGGCGGCCGTCGCCAAGGTCTCCGAGCTGGCCTCGGTGGGCATCGACGCGGAGCCCAACCTGCCGCTGCCGGACGGGATCCTGGAGGCGGTGGCGCTCCCCGCGGAGCAGGTCATGGTCAAGGAACTGCTCACCGATGCGCCCGAAGTGCGCTGGGACAGGCTGCTCTTCAGCGCCAAGGAGAGCGTCTACAAGACCTGGTATCCCCTCACGCGCCGCCCATTGGAATTCGAGGACGCGTTGATCGACTTCGATCCGGCGGACGGCACGTTCTCCGTGCGGCTGCTCTCTCATGTGCGGACTGCTCAGAATTTCCCCCGGGAGATCGCAGGGCGGTGGATTACCGGAAACGGTCTCGTGGTGACAGCGATCGCGTTGTCGGCTGCGAGCGGCTCGTCTGTTGACAGCGGCCTTTGAGGAGAGGAAACCGTATGAACACCGTCGAACCGAATGTGATTCTCCGGGGTGGCGTCTCGCCCTATCTGACGGATAGTCAGCGCATTTGTTACGTGGAGGACACCGACGACAAGCTGAAGCTGCTGCGCGGCAATCGCTACGAACACTTCGAACCGACCGCCGACAGCGAGATCCACGACGGCATGCAGCTGCGGGTGTTCGTCTGGGTGGGAGGTACCAAGCTCGCCGAGTGACACGGTTCGCGGCCGACGGATCCTCGGGGCCGGAA
>NZ_ML123053.1:102029-126745 GCF_003846175.1 Streptomyces sp. ADI95-17
CGGGCGCGCAGGCCCTCCACGTACTGGACGACTGCGGTGTCGCGCGGGCACCATGGCGCCCAGCATCCGCAGCTTCTCGGGCGCGGGGAACGGGTACTCCACACCGAACGCCGAGTAGGCGAAGGCGGCGCTCGGCCTTCGCCTTGACGCCGCCGGCCAGATCGGCGATGCCCAGCTGCTTGCGGACCTTCAGTACCGCCGCCGACTTCTTGAGCATGCCCTTGTGCAGCGGCAGCGTCAGCGTCATGAACAGCAGGCGGAACAGGCGGTTGGCCACCCGCTGGGCGCGCGTCATGTGCTGCGGCAGCCCGGACAGCGGGGTCGGGTAGTCCTTGGGAAGCAGCGGCTGGAAGAAGCCGCTCACCGGGTAGGGCACGCTGAGGACGAACGGGATGCCGCGCGTCATCGCCACGTCGACGGCGTACACCGTCTCGGAGCCGACCACCATGAGCGCGGGCCTGATGCGCTCGACCTCGGCATCCAGCCTAGGGTCTTGCGTTTGGATCAGGCCAGACCCCGCGACCCCGGCATGATCCAAACGAGAGGCCCTGAGGGCTGTCCCGCCAGGAATTGCGGGACAGCCCTCAGGTACTTCCCGGTGAGCACCGTCACGTCCGGGGCCTCGCGGATGACGGCGACGCAGTACTTCCACTTCGACTGCGTCGTGGCCGCCCGGTACGCCTCGTCGTCCCACAGGGTGGGGTTCAGCCCCGGGCCCGCGGGCCCAGCGGTACGCAAGTGACGGAGCCGCTCCCCAGTGCCTCCACCTCGCCGCGGATGTCGTCGTCCGCGGCGAAGCACACATCGAGCCCGCCGCGGGCGGCGAGTTCACCGGCCGTGGTCAGCAGCGGATTCAAATGGCCGCGGGCCGAGCTGGAGAAGAAAAGGACCGGCCCTGCGGGATGGATAGTCATGCCGTCCACTGTTGGGGCGCGACCCCGCCCCAACAATCCCTCCGCACCCAGGTATTGCCTCGCAGAGGAATACCCCGGGCGCGACAGCGGCGAAGAGATCCGTTTACGCAAGCAGTGCGGAAATCTTCTGGGAAATCGCGGATATGACACGCGGTGCGTGGTTGTTCAGGTAGAAGTGTCCGCCCGGATAGGTGTGCATATCGAAGTCGCTCTTGGTGTGTTCGCCCCAGGCGCGGGCCTCGTCCAGGGTGGCCTTCGGGTCTTCGGTGCCCACGTGCACCTGGATGGGGGCGGCGAGGCGGGCGCCAGCCGTGTGCCGGTAGGTCTCGGCGGCCTTGTAGTCGCTGCGGATCGCGGGCAGCACCATGCGCAGCAGCTCCTCGTCGCCGAACACCTGGGCGTCGGTGCCGCTGAGCGCACGCAGCTCGGTGACCATGCCGTCGTCGTCACGCAGGTGGACGGTCTCGTCCCGGTGCTGGGACGGCGCGCGCCGCCCGGAGGCGAACACCGCCAGCGGCACCGTCCCCCGCTCCTCCAGACGCAGGGCGAGCTCGAACGCGAGCGAGGCGCCCATGCTGTGCCCGAACAGCGCGAGCGGCCGGTCGGTCCACGGCACGACCTGCTCGACCAGTACGTCGGCCAGTTCGGGGAGGGACTCGATGCACGGCTCGGTGCGGCGGTCCTGACGGCCCGGGTACTGCACGGCGAGCACATCGACGTCGGGCGAGAGCGCCTTCGAGACGGGGAAGTAGAACGGCGCGGAGCCCCCGGCGTGCGGCAGGCACAGGAGCCTCGCCGGCGCGTCCTGGGCCGGGTGGAATCGACGGATCCACAGGTTGGTGTCGGTGAGGCTGGCGGTCACCCGAAGTCCTTTCGCGTGCTGCCGGTCGGGGAGGGCGGTCGCGCCCGCCCGCACGGCGAGCGGGATTCACGCACCAGCCTGCCGGGCCGCGCCGAACGGACACAACCCCCTGAGTTGTAGGGGTTGTGTAATTCGACGTAGGGGGAGGTCGGAAACGCGTGGCACGGCGTCGGTGGGTGTAACTGGCAACCCATATTTGTGGATTGGCGACGTGTTAGCCTCCGAATGGCTTTGACGGGGCTCGTACCAGGGATTTCCGCGGCCCCTGGGAACGAGGCGCAACTGCTGCTCTGGGGGAATTTTACTGTCGCAGGATTCGGCGCGAGTTGAATATGTTGCCGTTATCGGAATGGCTCGTCGTGAGCTTTACGGGCGCGATGGCCGCTGCGGACGGGGCGACCGGGATGACCGAGGATCCGCTCACGGCGTCCGCCGAAGGCATGGTCGGTTTGTTCCGCGAGGCGTGCGCCAGGAACTGCTGCTGAGCACGGCCCCGTGGCTGACGGGCGAGCAGATCGAGCAGCTCCGGCAGCAGCTGGTGCGGCTCGGCAGGAGCCACGGCTGGGCGCAAGGCTGAGCGGCAGGAACCGACGGCCCGTATCTGCCGTCGTGTGCCCGGCGGGGGTTCGTTCCCCCGCCGGGCACGCGTTTGCGGGCGGACCCGGGCAGCAGGGCAGGTCGAGCCGCCCGAGCCTCCTGCCGGCCGCCCCGGTGCGCCTCCCGCGCCCGGGCCGCCCCGGACTGCCCCGGACAATGAAGCGCCTACATGTCTTCCCAGGCCATCGAGCTCATCCGCCAGCCGGTAGGCGTCCGCACGAACTGGATCGTCTTGCGACCGGAACCCTCGAACCGCTCGCCGTCGCGGATGCCGGACTTCCGGTATTCGCTGAACCGGTGCGCGATGGACCCGAAGACCTCGGTCCGCTCGGCGACCTCCCATTCGGAGAACTCGGTCAGCGTCCCGTCGGTGAGCATCTTCTCCCGGGGAGCGATGAAGGAGTCCAGGTCGTACACCACCGGCCCGGCGTCGGTGCCTCCGGTGTTCGCGATGATCGTCCCCTGCGGAATGAACACCTCACGGACCGCACCGAGGCCGGGCCGGCTGCCACCGGTGTTGGTGAAAGCGCCGAAGAGGGTGTGCGTCAGCCGGTCGAGTTCGGCCTTGACCTCGCAAACGGGTACTCCTCCCGCGGATGCCTCCGCCGCGGGGGGCCACTCCTCGGTCAGGACCGACCAGACCTCGATGTCGTGCCGCTCGCCCCGGTACTCGGTGTGCTTCCGCAGCACACCGTCACGGGTCATCCCCAGCCGGCGCGCGACCTCGACGCTCCGGGTGTTGCCGGCCCGGACCCACCATTCGGCCCGGCTCATCCCGCGCTCCGCGAAAGCCCAGTCGAGCAGCGCCCGGCACGCCCGGGTCACCAGCCCCCGGCCCTCCCCGGCGGCCTCCAGCCAGCAGCCGACCTCACACACTCCGGAGGTGCTGTCGAAGCGCGTGAACATGACGCCGCCGACGAGTGTGCCGTCCAGCCAGATCCCGTAGATCCGGGCGGCGTCCCCGGCCTGCTTGTCGGCGTAGCGCTGGAGGACCGCGGTGGCGGAGGCACGGTCGGTGCTGAAGGTCGCCCAGGGTATCCACGGGTCCACGTGGGGCCGCGCACGGTCGATGTGGGCGAGGAACTCCTGCGCGTGCCAGGGCTCCAGAGGGCGTAGCTGAGCGGTGTCGCCGAGCGGCAGTGTGAACACGGAAACCTCGTCCCTGGGTACGTAACAAGCGTTCGGTACGTAAGGTAGCAGCATGCCGCCCGCACCCGGAGACCGTGAAGCCCGCCGTGACGATGTCTCCCGGGCGGTGTGGCAGGTCCTCGCCGACAAGGGATTCGGCGGGCTGACCCTGCGCGCCGTCGCAGCCGCGATGGGCGTCTCGACCGGGATGCTCATGCACTACTTCCCGACCAAGCGGGCCCTGATCGCGCACGCCCTGGACCTGCTGGAGAAGCGCACCGCGGAACGCCCGCGCCGCGACCGTCCGGCCGACGGCCTGGCCACCGTGCGGGCCATGCTGCTGGACATCCTGCCGCTGACCGAGGGCGACACCGCCCGCAACCGCATCTGGGTCAGCTCCTGGGACCTGGCCCTGGCCGACGACGGACTCGCCACGGACCAGGCCGACCGCTACACCCGGTTGCGCTCGACGCTCCGCCCGCACTTCGAGGCCGCACGCGGCCTGGGCGAAGTCCCCGCGGCCGCCGACCCGGAGCAACTCGCCGCCACCGCGGTCGCCTTCACCCACGGACTCGTCGTCCAGGCACTCTTCGACCCCGGCCGGTTCCCCGAGGACGTACAGATCGCCATGGTCGACGACTTCCTCGCCTCGATCACACCGCCCCGGCCCGCACGGCGATGAGCCGCCCGGACGCTCGTACTCTCACCGCGCGAACGGCCCGTCGAGGGCGGCCCATTGGAGCAGCATGATGGTCTTGGCGTCGGCGATCGTGCCGTTGCGGATCCGGTCGAGCGCCTCGGTGAAGGGCAGTTCCACGGTGGTGATGTCCTCGCCCTCCTCGGCGATTCCGCCGGGGCCGCCGCCGACGGGGACGTCGGCCGTGTCGTAGGGGGCGGCGAAGAAGTGCAGGCGCTCGGTGACCGAGCCGGGACTCATGTAGACGTCGAAGACGTGCTCGACGGCACCGACGGTGTGTCCGGTCTCCTCGGCGGCCTCCCGGCGGATCGCCTCCTCCGGGCCGTCGCCGTCGAGGAGCCCGGCGGCGGTTTCCAGCAGCATCCCGTCGGGATGTCCGTTGACATAGGCGGGGAGGCGGAACTGACGGGTCAGCAGCACGGTGCGCCGGTCGGTGTTGTGGAGCAGGACGGTCGCCCCGTCGCCCCGGTCGTACGTCTCGCGCTGCTCGCGGCTCCAGTGCCCGTCGCCGTGCCGGAAGTCGAAGGTGGTCTTCCGCAGGACGTACCAGTCGCTGGAGAGCAGCTCCACCTCGCGGATCCGTACGCCCGGGTTGCCGGTGAGGTCGCGGCCGTGCCGGTCCAGGCCGGTGCGCCCGCGCCGGTCGGGGGTGTCGATCCCGGCGGTCATCGGGCGGCCGGGACGGCGTCGAGGCCGGGGTAGACGTCCTTGCCCTGTGCGCGGGCCCGGGCGACCATCCGGTCCGCCCCCTCGGAGGGGCCGCCGATGCGCAGGACCGCGTCGCAGCGCGAGAGCAGCCGCTCGGCGACGGGGTGGAAGATCTCCTGGAAGACCGCGTCGCCGGGGCCGGTGCCGCCGGCCGTCTCCAGGAGCGGCAGGGCGAGGGCCTCGCCGGTGACGGGCAGGTGCCCGGCGCGGAAGAGGACGAGCGCGGCCTCGTTCATCGCCCGTACGTTGGCCTCCAGTTTGCGGGGATCGTCGTCGGTGCCCGAGCGGTAGGGGCCCGCGACGAGAATCATCAGGGCGCGCGGAACATCGGTCATGGGCTTTCACTCCTTGGGGACGGGGCCTCGGGGACGGGCGCCGGATCGGGCACCGGGGACGGATTCAGACGAGGAGGCTGTCGACGCCCGCGTCCCGCAGGGCGTCCAGGGTCGCCGGGCCGCTGGGGTGCGTGGCGGCGTCCTCGGCCGCCCTGTCGGTGACGAAGCGGTCCACCGCGTCGAGCGGGGCGACCCTGCTGAACGCGCGTACGCCCAGCTTGGTCGCGTCCGCCACCGCGATCGTGCGGGTGGCCCGGGTGAGCCCGGCCTGCTTGACGGCCGCGTCGTCCAGCGAGAACTCCGACCAGCCGTGCTCGGCGTGCACACCGCCGATGGACATCACGAAGCAGTCGAAGGCCAGGGAGTCCAGCGTGCGCAGCGCCAGCGGGCCGACGAGGGAGCGCTCGCCGGGACGCGAGCGGCCGCCCACGACCAGCAGATCGATCCCGGGCCGGTCGGCCAGGCTCAGCGCCGCCTGCAGGCTGAGCACGGCGACCGTCAGCGGGGCCCGGGCGGCCAGGTGTTCGGCGACGTGCACGGTCGTGGTCCCCGCGTCGAGCAGCACCCGCGAGCCCGGCTCCACCAGGCCGGCCACGGCAGCACCCAGACGGTCCTTGGTGGCCGTCTGCCAGGGCTCCCGCGCGGAGAATCCCGCGTCCTCCTCACGAGGGCGGGTGGCGACAGCACCACCGTGCACCCTTCGCACCAGGCCCTGACGCTCCAGCGCGTCGAGGTCCCTGCGCACGGTCATTTCCGAGACGCCCAGACGATGGGAGAGCTCCGACACGGAAACCCGGTCGGAGCCCTGCACCAATCGCAGGGTCAGGTCCAGACGATTGGCGACACCCATGGCTCATTTCTACCATGCTCAAGTTTGAATGAACATTCGAGTGTGTGAATTCCGCTATTGGTCGTCGTTGCCGCTGTCGTCGCGCAGCCTCCGCCAGATGCGAGTGCGGTGCAGTGCGTAGAGGGCGACGAGCAGGAACACCGCCTGCAGTCCCACGGCGAGCAGCCAGAAGATGTCCCGGCTCTCCAGCTCGTCGGTCAGGTAGGTGAAGTTCATGCCGAAGAACCCGGTCAGGAAGGTCAGCGGCAGGAAGATCGTCGACACGATCGCCAGCCGGTTGATCACGCTGTTTTGTTCGCCGGCCACCAGTGAGGAGTAGCTGGCGAAGGCGCGGCGGGCGGAGTTCTGGAGCGACTCGATGTCCGTGAGCACCAGCCTCGCGGTGTGCTGGTAGTCGCGAGCGAGCTTCTGGCGCTTCTCGGGAAAACCGGGGTTCATCATCCGGCGGGTGAAGATCTCGTCCGTCACCTGAAGGTAGGGCAGCAGCGCGTGGTGCAGGAGTGCCCCGCGCCGGCGCAGCCGTGCCAGACGGTAGACATGCTGCGGAACCCGGTGCTGGAACATCTCGTCCTCCAGGTCCTCCACCTCCAGCAGAGCCTGCACGGCGGACCGGCGGAAGGTGTCCAGGGCCTCCTCCAGCAGCAGGAACAGCATGGCCACGCTGTCGGGCGGCCGTTCGTGCGGCAACCTGGCGGTCAGGCGCCTGACCGATCCGGCCGGCCCTCGGTGCACCGTGATCAGATATCGCTCGGTCACGAAGGCATGGATGTGAGTGATCCGGTCCGCCTCGACCGCGGGCACGACGAACGCGGCGCTGTCCCCGAGGAATTCGGCCCGCGCGGATTCGCCTTCCCTGCCGAGCCACGCCACGTCCTCGGTCTCCAGCCCGAGCAGGTGGGCGACCGGCTGTTCGTCGGGCGGCTGCTCCTCGGGCAGTTCCACGTCCACGAGCAGGCAACGGGATGCCGTCAGACGCTCACGTGCCTCCGACACATGGGGGTTGGTGACGGCCCCTTCCGGCATCGACACCATCGATACGATCATCGTTCCTCGCCATGGGTCACCGGGCCCGGCCGCGGCCACCACGTACGCCTCGGTACGCGGAGCCGCAGCCGAGACCGGATACGGATCCGTACGCTGACCCATCTTCGGGGCGGGAGGCGCGCCGGGCCGGACGCACGCGCCGACCACGAGGATGACGCCTCCCCGCCCGGCGGACGGACGCCCGGGCTGTCCGGGGTGACCGGCTGTGTCGCTCGGGCCGGTGCGGGCCCCGGCTCCTACGGTCGCCGGTACGACTGGTGGACCGCACCACAGCGCCCACCCCGGTCCCCGACCGGCCGCAGGAGAAGTTGCCGGGGCGCCGACCGCGGGCGGAGCGCCCCGCCCTGCTGTCAGACGACGACGAGACGCTTGGGCGCCGCGCCCCGGCCGAGGTTGCGGAAGAGCTTCTTGATGTCCTCCGGGGCGAGCTTGATGCAGCCCGCGGACTTGTAGTCGCCCACGCCGTCCCAGCGCCGGCTCTCGGTGCTGCCCTGCCCTCCGGCGCGGGTCATCTCGCTGTGGATGAAGAGTTCGGTACGTGTGGTCCGGCCGTTCTTGCACGTCTTGTTGCTCAGCGGGATGGCGTACCCCTTGATGAGGTTGCCGTTGTAGCGGGTCTGGCGGGCGCCGACGGTGTAGGTGCCCGCGGGCAGCCACCCCTTCGCCGAGGCGCACTCGTCACGCCCCTTGGCGTGGTCGCGGCCGAGTCCGGAGCCGGCGCGGAAGACGGCCTGCGTCTTGTTGTCGCGCACCACCAGCAGACGTGAGTTCTGCGGGTCGGCGGAGTTCCGTACGAACTTCAGGGTGGTGACCACGGCGCCGGCGGCGGCAGGCCGGCCACCGGCCGGGGCGGCGGCCTGACCGCTCGGGGCGGTGACGGCGGCAACGGTCATCAGGGCCATGGCACTCAGGCCGATGGCGGCGGCACGGACACGCAGGGGAGAGGTCGCGGACATGGGTGATCGCTCCTTCGAGGACTGGGGAGGCGGCGAGCCCCGGGAGTCCGGGGCGCCGTGGACCAACCATGGGCCCTCGGGGAGCCGGTACGGAACTCCCGGCGGCGATGCGCCGATGGGCGGTGATGCATGCCCTCATGCATGCCTGATGCACTGCTCTGGCCTGCGCTTATGCATGCCGGACGACTACCGGACGCAGGCTGGTCGAGCTGCGGGTACGGGGAGGACCCTGACCGCAGCGACCGGCCGGCAGAAGTGGGCTCACGCCACCGGGGCCGGCAGCTTCGGCGACTGCCCGACACCGGCGGTCGTCGGCGGGGTGGTGTGCAAGGGCAGCAACGACCGGGACGTGTACGCGCTGAGCACCACCGGGGCCGACCGGGCAGAGCCGCCCCCGTCACCGCCCGGCGGCCGACTGCCGTACCCACAAGCCGGGTTCGTCCTTTTGACGGGGGTCGGATCGATCGTCGCTGCTACGGTTCGTACCCATGCCCACCAAGACGCTGCAGATTCCCACCGAAGACGGCCAGGCCGACGCGTTCGCCGCCTTTCCCGAAGGCGGCGGGCGGCACCCCGGTGTGCTGCTGTACATGGACATCTTCGGAGTACGTCCGGTGCTGGAGGAGATGGCCCGCGAACTGGCCGGGCACGGGTACTACGTGCTCGTCCCCAACGTCTTCTACCGGAACGGCCCGGCACCGGTGATCGACCTTCCGGAGCGCATCACAGCAGAGGCCCGGCCCACGCTGTTCGCCCGGCTGGTGCCCCTGCTTGAGGCGCACACCGCCGAACGCGCCCTGCGTGACGCCGACGCCTATCTCAAGTTCCTCACTGCCCAGCCCGAGGTCGGCGCAGGACCGGTCGGCGCGATCGGCTACTGCATGGGTGCCGCCCTGGCGCTGCGCACCGCGGCGGCCCACCCCGGCCGGGTGGCCGCCGTCGCCGGATTCCACCCCTCCCCGCTGATCACCGACGCGCCCGACAGCCCGCACCGCCTCGCCCCCGAGGTCACCGCCGAGGTGCACTTCGGCATCGCCGAGAGCGACATGTCGCCCGAGGCCGTCGGAGAGCTCGACCAGGTGCTGGAAGCCGCGGGCGTCGGCCACACCTGCGAGATCTACCCCGGCACCGTCCATGGCTTCACCATGGCCGACACCCAGGCCTTCGACGCCGCCGCGCTGCAACACCACTGGGACCGGCTGCTCCCCCTCCTCGACCGCACCCTGACCAAGGGCTGAGGCTCCGGCTCGGGACCGGCGGGTGGGATTCGCGGGGGATTCACGAGGTGCGGATCGCGGAACCGCGCCTAGCATGATCGTTATGGACATCTCCATCCACACGAGTTCCCTCCCGCACGACGATCCGGAGGAGTCCCTGGTCTTCTACCGCGACGTCCTCGGCTTCGAGGTACGCGGCGACGTCGGACAGGGCAAGATGCGCTGGATCACGGTCGGTCCCGCCGACCAGCCCGGCACGTCCATCCTGCTGGCCCCGCCCGTCGCCGACCCCGGAGTCACCGAGGACGAGCGCCGCACCATCGCCGAGATGATGGCCAAGGGGACCTACGGCTGGATCCTGCTGGCCACCCGGGACCTCGACGCCACCTTCGAGCAGGTGCGGGCCGCCGGCGCCGAGGTCGTCCAGGAACCGACCGAGCAGCCGTACGGCATGCGCGACTGCGCCTTCCGCGACCCCGCGGGCAACATGGTCCGGATCCAGGAACTGCGCTGAGCCGTTCGGCGGCAACGGGACAGGGGGCGCCGGCCGGCGTACGGACCTGACCGGTCAGGAATCGAGAAGCACCGGTCGCCGGGCCGTAACTAGCGTGATGGGCATGGCATCCATCGAAACCGTGACCCTTGAGGTGGCCGACCCCGCGGCCGCCGAGCGCTTCTACGCGACCGCCTTCGGCCTGGACACCCAGATCCGCCTGCGCGCCTCGGAGGCCCCCACCACCGGCTTCCGCGGGTTCACGCTCGCGCTCACGGTGTCCCGGCCCGCCACCGTCGACAGCCTCATCGACACCGCACTCGACGCGGGCGCCACCTCGCTGAAGCCCGCCGCGAAGTCGCTCTGGGGCTACGGCGGCGTCGTACAGGCCCCGGACGGGACGATCTGGAAGGTCGCGACCTCGGCGAAGAAGGACACCGGCCCCGCCACCCGGCAGATCGACGAGATCGTGCTCCTGCTGGGCGTCGCGGACGTGGTCGCGAGCAAGCGGTTCTACGTCGGCCGGGGCCTTGCCGTGGCGAAGAGCTTCAGCCGCATGTACGTCGAGTTCGCGGCCGGGGACAGCCCCGTCAAACTGGCGCTGTACCGGCGCCGCGCACTGGCCAAGGACCTCGGCGTCCCTCCCGAGGGCACCGGGACGCACGGGCTCGTGATCGGCGGCGCCGCCTCCGGCCCGTTCACCGACCTCGACGGGTTCGCCTGGGAGGCCGCCTCGTCGGCCGTTCCGGCCGAACGCCACCGGGCGTGACCGCGGCGACAAGGCGGGCGCGAAGGGGCCGGCCTCAGCGCTGAGGCAGACCGTCCGGCCCTCCACGCCGCGCCCGCACGGAGCATCCTCGACCGCCGGCCCGAGCTCCGGCCAGCCCGGCCGGGCCGCCGTCCGGCCGGACGGGCTGTTCGGTGAGGATGACCACTCACGACCGTGGGAGAGGGGAACGGCTCCTGAGCCCTTCCCCTCCCGCACGGACTGTTCAGACCTGAAGCCCCGTGGCCTTCACGTCCTCGACCTTGCGGACCTTGATCTCCATGCGATTCACCTCCTCGTAGCCGGATTTCGTCCCCCGCGCCGGTGGTGCACCGGGCGGGGCGGACCATGACCCGCGGTCAGGCTCTCGCCGTGAGTCGCCGTGCGTACTCACGGGCCGAGAGAGCCGCGGGCAGAATGAAGGGGGTCAGATACACCCCGGTGCACAGCAGCGCCCACCAGAACCGGCCGGTGGCCGGGCCGTCGCCGAGACGGTCGGCGGCCCAGCCCAGCACCTCCCCGGCGAAGGGCACCAGGAAGAGGACCGCCCAGGCCGGTGTCACCACGGCGCCGAGGAACCGCACCCAGCGGAACCAGCGCCCGGCCCGCACATCCGCCGGATGCGCGTCGGCCAGCTCCGCGGTCCCGGCCGCGTCCAGCCGACGGACGGCGCGCCGCAGCATCAGGGTCGAGACCCGCCACAGATTGCGGCAGCCCAGCGCGTTGACCAGCACCGCGTAGAGGTCCGTGCGCAGGAAGACCATGCACTGCCAGAGCATCGCGGTGAGCTTCACGTAGATCCATGTGGCGAGGACCGCGTCGAGCGGGTCCGGCGCCGCCCACACCCCGGTGTCGATCAGCAGCCGCACCGCCAACGGCACGGCGAGCAGCACCGCGTCGAGGGCGAGACCGGCGAGCAGCGGCCCGTAGCGCCTGCGCCTGGGCAGGGTCCACAGCTGGGTCAGGTCGGTCTCGAAGACCAGCAGGAACACCATGCGCCGGTCCATGCCGAACCTGGCCCGCAGCCCGAGCGAACGGGCCGCGCACCAGTGCCCCAGCTCATGGATCGCGGTGGCGACCGTGGCGAGCGGGATGAGGATCAGGCTGCCGAGGCCGATGTCGTCCACGACGAACGCATCAGTGGACGGGTCCGGGAAGAGGCCGGGCCGGAACGCGAACACGGCGAGCGCGAACACCGCGCACGCGGCGTAGCAGCTCCAGGCCACCCGCCCGAAGAAGGGCCGCACGGTCTCCTGGCGGAGGCCGCTCAGCCATCGCCTGCCCTGGACGGGAGCCGAGCGGACCGGTTCGCTCCGCTGTCCCTCGTCGAGGAAGCCGAGCTCGCGCAGGGTGTCGACGAAGGACGGCACATCGACGGGCTGACCGGCGAACTCCTCGGCCTCGGCGGCGGCTTCGGCGGTCGTGGCCCCGCGGCGCAGGGCCTCGATGACCACGCCGCCGACTTTCGGCATGGTGATGAACTGCCCGGTCACGGGGTCGCCCACCAGGACTTCGTCCTCACCCTCGGGCACCATGCTCAACGGCCGCAGCCGCACGGTCGCCGCCGTGGACACTGACGCCACGGATGTCTCGGAGGTCTCAGAGGTCTCGGATACCCCGGACACCTCGGACACCCCGGTCATGCCGCGGCCGACCGTGCCGGGGCCAGCGCGCACACCGGGCAGTCGGGGACATCGGGGAACGGCACCCGGCTGCCCGCGAGACCGTCGCGCAGGTCGATCCGGATCCGGGCCCCGGCGGCCAGCGGCTCCTGGAACCCGGTCAGATAACGCAGGCTCTCCAGCGCGATCAGCGAGCCGACCTGCATGGCCAACGGGCCGATGAGCGGGTTGGTGGTCCGCATGCCGTACACGATGTCCTCAGCGGCCGCCGCAGCGGTGCCCTCCACCGGCCGCTGCGAGAACTCGCACGCGAGGCAGGGGCTCACGCCGGGGTTCACGGAGATGTACGAGAGCAGCGTGCGGGTGGCACCGCCGGCCACCATCGGCACACCGGCCCGGACGGCGGCCTCGTTCACCCACAGACCGGCGTCGGGATGCCCGTCCAGGCCGCCGGCCATCAGATCGATCCCGTCGGTGACATCGGCGAGATCCTCGGGACCGGCCACCCAGCGGTCGACGGTACGCACCTCGATGTCCGGGTCGTACGCCTGCACCCAGGCCCTGGCGCGCTCGACCTTCGAACGGCCGATGTCTTCGTGCCGGTAGAGGAACTGCCGGGCGAAGTTGCGGGATTCGACCCGGTCGTGGTCCAGCAGTGTCAGCCTGCCGACGCCGAGACCCGCCAGACACTGCACCAGCGAGGAACCGCCGCCGCCCACACCGAGCACCAGGACATGCGCGTCGCGCACCCGTCGCAGGAAATCGGTGCGGTGCCGGTCCAGGCCGGCGAAGGTGCCGAAGAACGCGAGGTTGGAGAAGTGCCGCTCGTCCACCACCGGATCACCGGTGGACCTGCCCCCGGCGCGCTCGATCAGCCCCAGGCCGGCCAGCCCCTCGACGCCCTTGCCGAGCTCCTCCTCGGTCACGTCCACACCCCGGGCGCCGAGTGCGGCGCGCAGCTCTGGGATGCTCCGCGGCCCCTGCCCCAACGCGGTCAGGAGCGCTCCGATCTTCCCTTCGGGATCCTCCAGAGTGATCGACTCCCGGGGGTCGAAGACGATGACCAGATCCTCTCCCACCGCCCGCCAGGAACACTCCTTGAGCGCGACACGCATCAACCACTCGCTTTCGGCCTCAGCAGACACCGGACGTCCGGTGCGGCCGCAACGTTGCGGGACGACGCTGAACTCTGGCTTTAACTGGGCTTTGTCCGTACGCCGCCCCGGACCCAACCGTGGAAAAGGCCTGTTCCGCTCTTGTGCCGACCCGGCTCAGCCGGCCGTCGTCAGCAACAGCTCGCGCACCACGTCCGCGTCCGGGTGCTCAAGTTCGTCGAGGATGGCGAGCGCGGCGTGCCAGGCATCGCGGGCGGCCTCCTGGTCACCGGTCATGCGGAGGCTCCCGCCGAGGTGGTGCAGCGCGTCCGCCTCGCCGTAGCGGTTGCCGAACCGGCGGAATCCGTCCCGGCACTGGCGGTAGCTGTCGACGGCCTCGGCGTACTGACCCATGGAGTGGTGGATGAAGCCGAGGGTCTCCCAGGTGTACGCCGCCCCCAGCGGGCTGCCCCCGTCCAGGTGCAGCCGCAGCGCCTCGCGGCAGCGGGTGAGCGCCTCCTCGTGGTCACCCAGATGGGTGTGGCACCAGCCGATGTTGTTCAGCGCGCCGGCCTGCCCGGCCAGATTTCCGACCGCCCGTTGCAGTTCGAGTACCTGTTCCACGCGCTGGAGGGCGGCGCGGTAGTCGCCCTGTTGCTCGTACGACCAGGCGAGCGTCCGCAACGTGTCGGCCTGCGCCGTCAGGTCGCCCAGCCCGCGCTGGAGCTCCAGCGCCCGCAACAGCTCCCGGTGGGCCTCCTCGTACCGCCTCATCCGGATCGCGGCCCGGCCCGACTCGCAGTGGCACAGGGCCGTCCCGGCGCGGTCGCCCTGCTGCCGGGCCGCCACGATGGCGGTCCGCTGGGTGGACACCCAATCGTGCCAGCGGCCGCTGAGATGGAGGAAGTCCGCCATGGCGAGCGGGAGTTGCCAGGCATGGCCGTCGAATCCGGCCGGGCCCGCCGCGTCCGCGACCGCGAGCAGCACGGCGTGCTCGGCCTCGAACCAAGCCATCGCCTCCTCGTACCCCTCCGGGTCGTGCGGCACGGAGCCGGTCACCGGCGGCGGCAGCGGCACCTCGCCGCGGGCCGGGGCGAGGTGCCGCCGGGCGGCACGCGCGGAGTGCAGGCAGTGGTCGAGCAGGCGGTGCAGCGCCGCGGTGCGTGCGGCCTCGGTGTCCTCGGTGGCCGTCAGACCGGTGGCGTAGGCGCGCAGCAGATCGTGGAAGGAGTACCGGCCCGGACGGTGCTCGGCGATCAGGTGTACGCGGGCCAGCGCGGTCAGCGCCGCGGCGGCCTCCCGCACGGACAGGCCGGCCAGCGCAGCCACCGCGGGCGCGGCGACATCCCGGCCGGGGTGCAGCCCCAGCAGCCGGAACATCCGGGCCGTGGCGGTGTCCAGCCGACGGTACGACCACGAGAACACCGTCCGTACGCTGCTCACCCCCTCACCGGCGTCCAGCGCCTCCAACCGCCCCCTGACGTCCCGCAGTTCCGCCACGACCGCGCTCAGTGCGAAACCGGGCCGGCCGACGGCGCGGGCGGCGGTCACGGCGAGCGCCAGGGGCAGTCGGGCGCACAGGTCGATCAGCTCGGTCACCGGCTCCGGCTCCGCGGCCACCCGGTCCGCACCGAGCCGGGCGGCCAGCAGCTCGCGCGCCTCCTCCCGGGGCAGCACGTCGAGGGAGAGCAGTACGGCGCCGTCGGTGACGGCGAGACCGGTCAGCTGGCCGCGACTGGTGACGACCACGGCACAGCCGGCGCTGCCCGGGAGCAGCGGGCGGACCTGGGCGGCGTCGGCGGCGTTGTCGAGCACGAACAGCAGGCGGCGTCCGGCGGTCTCGGTGCGCAGCAGTGCCGCCCGCGCCTCCGGCGCGTCCGGGATCCGTTCCGGTGGCACCGACAGCGCTTCCAGGAAGCCGCGGATCGCCTCGCCGGGCGACATCGGCCCGGTGGCGGGGGCGAAACCGTGCAGGTTCACGTACAGCTGGCCGTCCGGGAAGTGCGGCGCCGCACGGTGTGCCCAGTGCAGCGCCAGGCTCGTCTTCCCCGCGCCCGCGGTGCCGGCGATCACGCAGACGGCCGGTCCCGGCCCGGCGGACGCGTCGGCAGGCAGCTGGTCCAGCAGCCGCAGTTCGGCCCGGCGGCCGGCGAACCCGGCGACGGCGGCGGGAAGTTGGCGCGGTGCGGCCGACGGCTGCCCGGCACGGGAGGCCCCCACGGACGGACGTGACTCGGGCCGGGGGCGGCGCCGGGACTTGGACCTGGCCCTGGCATCGCCCTCACTCTCGGCCTCACCCTCATGTTCACCCTGATCCTGCCCCTCAGCCTCAGCCTCAGCCTCAGTCTCGGTCGCGGGGAGTCCGAGCCGCGGGTCGCCGCGCAGCATGCGCAGTTGCAGATCGCACAGCGGGGCGGACGGCTCGATGCTCAGCTCGTCGGCCAGCAGCCGGTGCACCTCCCGGTAGGCGTCGAGCGCCTCCGCCTGCCGCCCCGACCGGTACAGCGCCAGCATCAGCTGACCCCACAGCCCCTCCCGCAGCGGATGCTCACGCACCGACTGCCGCAGCTCCGGCACCAGCGCGGCGTGCCGGCCGCAGGCCAGGTCCGCCTCGACGCGGGCCTGCAGGACGTCGAGCCGCTGCTCGGCCAGCCGTGCGGCCTCCGCCTCCACCATCGGCCCGGTCGGCACATCGACGAGCGCGGGCCCGCGCCACAGCGCGAGCGCCTCCGCGAGCAGGCCCGCCGCCCGTTCCGCATCGCCGGCCGCCAGAGCCACGCGGCCCGAGTCGCCGAGCCGGGCGAAGGCCGCGGCGTCCAGGTCGTCCTCGTCGGCCAGCACCATCTGATAGCCGGGCGGCCGGGTGACGAGTAACCGGCCCTGCCGGTCGCCGAGTTCGCGGCGCAGCCGCATCACGTACTGCTGAATCAGATTGGCAGCGGCCTTGGGCTCACGCTCGCCCCACAGCTCCGCGCCCAGCCGGCCCGTCGGCACGGGGACGTCGCGCTGCACCAGCAGGGTGGCGAGCAGCGTGCGGGGCTTGGCGGCCGAGATCCCCCGCCAGTGGGTGCCGTCGAACACTTCGAGTGGTCCGAGGATCCGAAAACGCATCCGCATCCTCCGTGCTCAGGGCCTTGTGGCAGGCGATCCTGCCACTGGTGGGAGCGGGGGACCAGCCGTTTCCCGAAAGGCAGGGAAAGGGCAAGGGCCCGGACAGCCGTCCGGGCCCTTGCCGTGCGGGGAACGTCGCTCAGTGCAGGGAACGTTGCTCAGTCACCGGTGTTGGTGGCCCAGACGGGCCGGTTCGCGCTGTCGTAGACGACCACGTTGCCGTCGTCCTGGACGGAGAGGTACCGACCCTTGTGCCAGGTTCCGGCGGCCCAGAGCGGGTCGCCGGCCCGGTTGTAGACGACGAGGTTGCCGTCCTCCTGCATGACGAGGCGGTCGGCGTTGGGGTAGACGTTCGGGGCCTGCCAGACGGGACGGCCGTCCTTGTAGACGACGACGTTTCCGTCGCTCTGGACACGCAGGATGGTACGGCCGTTGCCGGAGGTCCAGGCCTGGTTCCGGCCGAGGCTGGCGGGCGGGTAGAAGTGGGAGTCGCCCCGCAGCGCCGAGTGGGCCTGCGTGCTCCGGACGGGCTGGCTGCTTCCCACGGCGTCGGCAGTCGGAACGGCGGCCAGGACGGGCAGGACTGCGAGGGCGAGCGCGGGGAGGCCGCGTCGCACGAGGTTCTTGATCACAACCCCGGATTTACGCAGGTCAGGGTTGGCCGCGCCAGGCACGCGGCCACGAACCCACCCGGACGGACCAGCGACTTCAGCGCCGAAACGGCACTGCTTGCGCCGGTTGCGCGGCATCGTGCGGGGCGCGTCGATCGGGGTCAGTACGACACGGGTTCGTGGATGACCGGGCAGGCCCTCGCGGTCTGCCTCGGCATGCTCGGCATGCTCGGCTTCGTCTTCGTCTTCGGCTTCGGCGTCACCGAACCCGCGGAACGCCGGATCAGCCGTGGGCGGCGAGGAAGGCGCGGACGCCGGCGGCGGCGTAGTGGTCGAGGTCTGCCTCGGTGTGCTGGGCGCTGCCGTGGAACATGGCCTTGTTCACGGGGATCCACAGCAACAGGCCGGAGAAGTGATGGGCGGCCAGCATCGCGTCGTCGGTCCGGAGCAGGCCCTCGTCGGTGAGGTCTCGGAAGGTCTCCGCCAGGGTGACCAGCACCCTGTCGAAACCCTGCTCGTACCAGGCGGCACCCAGCTCGGGGAAGGCGTCGGCGTTGGCGATGATCAGGCGTCGCAGCTGAAGGACCTGGGGCTGGGTGAGGGCGACCAGGAACCGGCGGGCGAGCCGGGTCAGATTCTCTTCCAGGCCATCGGCGTCCGCGGGGATGGCGGACACCAGGTCGATCATGCCGTCGATGCGATCGGTGGTGGCCAGGACGATCTCGGAGAACAGCTTCTCCTTGTCCGCGAAGTGCTTGTAGACCGTCTGCTTGGACACCGCGGCCAGTTTCGCGATGTCGTCCATGCTCGTTCCTGAGTATCCCTTGCTCAGAAACACCGTGGTCGCGGCCTCCAGGATCGCCTGGTGCTTGCGCGCTGAACGGCTGTCCATCGCCAACAACTCCCTCTCTCGGTCCGCCCTCCAGCGAAGAGTACTGGACTGACCAGTACTCAGATGAGTACTGTACCGTCCAGTACTGAAACAGGGCTCGGGCCCCGCGGTGGTGCTTGTCGGCGGCGCCTTCATGACGCGGAGGCCGGGACCATCGCGTACGCACACAGGAGAGACAACGAACATGACTGCACCGGTGAACGGCCCCGCCAGCTACTTCCCCTCGATCGAGAAGAAGTACGGCCGCCCGATCGCGGATTGGAAGAACCTCATCCGCTCGTCGCCCCTGACCAAGCACATGGAGCTCGTCGCCTGGCTCAAGACCGAGCACGGCCTGGGCCACGGCCATGCCAACGCCCTCGTCGCACACACCCTGGCCGAGGCGAAGTCCAGCGGCGAGTGAACCCTCGCGCACCGTGCGGAATCCCGGCCGGGCCGCATCGGAGCGTTCACCGCCGATACTCCGTGCACACTGCCGGTCACGCGGTCGCGTCCGGCTGCCGTTGCGGGGGTATGGATCTCCTATGAAGTGGTCGTCACCGCAAACCTGTTCGCGTTCACGCGGACAGCGGCGCACCGTACACAGGGTCCGCGACGTCCCGTACACCTCGGGCCGAAAGGGAAACGAATGGCTAGTCCTCTGTCCGCCTCCGCTGTACTGAAGGCGTTGCGCGCCGAGGGCGTGCGCGTGGTCGAGGTAGGCAACTGGCGTACGCACAACCGCAATTCGAAGGGCCCGTGGGGCCCGGTCAACGGCAGCATCGTGCACCACACAGTGACCAAGGGCACCGCGGCGACGGTCCGGATGGTCTACGACGGCTACGCGGACCTGCCCGGCCCGCTGTGCCACGGGATGATCGCGAAGGACGGCCGGGTGCACATGGTCGGCTGGGGCCGCGCGAATCACGCCGGTGGCGGCGACCCCAAGGTGCTGGATCAGGTCATAGCGGAGTCGTACGGCACCCGGCCGACTCCGCCGACCCGGGGCAACAGCAACGGGGTCGACGGCAACGCCCGGTTCTACGGGTGGGAGTGCGAGAACCTCGGCGACGGCAAGGACCCCTGGCCCAAGGCCCAGTACGACGCGATCGTCCGTGTCCAGGCAGCCCTGTGCCGGGCGCACAAATGGTCGGCGAAGTCCGTCATCGGCCACCTGGAGTGGTCGAACGACAAGATCGACCCCCGCGGCTTCACCATGCCCAAGCTCCGCACCGACGTGGCCGAGCGGCTCAAGCACCCCGCGAGCTGGAACCCCGGCTCGGACCAGGAGGAGGACCCCATGGCAGGCATCACCAAGCGCGACATCTTCGACGCCGTGTGGAAGACCGACGCGATCGGCGGCCCGGCGGACGCGGCGGACCACTCGACGAATCCGACATGGCAGCCGCAGTCCATCCTGAAGGACATGCAGGCCCGCATCCGGTCCATGGACAGGCGGATGGCCGCCCAGACCGCCGCGATCACCGCGCTCGCCGGCCAGGTCGGCACGGGCGCCGACACACGGACCGTCGTCGCCGCGGTCGAGGCCGCGATCGAACGGGCCGCCATCGACACCGATCCCGACCCCGATCCCGTGGACGCCTAAGCACCTGCCGGTCGGCTTCCCGTCGCGGGGCCGGGCGTGGCGCCCAGGGGCAGCAGCCGGGGACGTTTCGCGGTGCGGCCGGTGCCGGAGGACCGGCCGCGAAGGCGGCGTCCGAGCCAGGGCCCGAGGAACGCGGCCGCCCAGCGCAGTTCGGCCGCCGCGGCCTGACGGCGCGTGGGGACCCCCTGCGGCGGCAGGGGGAGAGCCCAGGCGTCGTCGCTGCCGGGCAGGTGGATCGCTTCGGCGACGGCCTCGGCGATCCGCTCATGGCCCAGGGGACTGGCGTGGAGCCGGTCGGCACTCCACAGCCGGGGATCGGTGGCGACGGCCGCCCGGCCGGTTTCGGCGACCGCGACCCCGTGACGGGCGGCCGCGGCACGGATGCGGGTGTTGAGGTCGAACACCCGTGACCTGATCGGCCGGGCAAGAGGCACGATCTTCCCCACGTCGGGGAAGGTCAGCGTCACCACACGGGCTCCGGCCCCGGTGAGCGCGGCGAACATCTCCTCCATGTGCCCGGCCACCTCCGCGGCGTCGAACCGGGGCCGGAGCAGATCGTTGACCCCGGAGACAACGGTGGCCAGGTCGGGCCGCAGGGCCAGCGCGGGCCCCAGCTGTTCGGCGCGGACCTGACCGGCGACCCGGCCCCGTACGGCGAGGTTGGCGTACCGGAGCCCCGGGTCGACGGCCGCGAGGTGCTCGGCGAGCCGGTCGGCGAAGCCCCGCAACCCGACGGTGTCGTCACCGTCGCCGAGCCCTTCGGTCTGGCTGTCGCCCAGGGCGACGTAACGCAGGTACTCACCCTTCGGCATGCGTCGACTGCCTTTCCCGGAGAACGGCCGCGATCCGCCGGCACCAGTCCCGGTGCTCCTGCTCGAAGGCCAGGCCGCGCAGACAGGTCAGGTACGGCCCGATCCGTTCGCCCCGGCGGAGGAACTCCTCCTCGTCCGCGTCGCCGCGCAGTTGCCGCAGCAGCTTGCCGAGAAGCTCGATCTTGGCCTCGGCCGCGGACGCCCGCTCCTGGAGCTGCTCGATCACCGACGCCGTGCCGATGCGGTCGGCGACCTGGACCTTGACGAGCAGATCGTCACGGATGAACGAGGGCTTCGACACGGCCGCGGCGAACTTCTCCAGCTCGGCGCGACCTGCGTCGGTGACCTGGAAGAGACGTTTGTTGGGCCGGGTCTCCTGGACCACCTGCCGCCCCGCGACCAGCCCTTCCTTCTCCAGCTTGGCCAGCTCCGCGTACAGCTGCTGCGGCAGGGCGTGCCAGAAGTTCGCGACGCCGATGTCGAACGCCTTCGCCAGCTGGTATCCGCTGTACTCACCGTCCAGCAGCGCCGCCAGCACGGCATGTCGCAAGGCCATCGAAGCGACCCCTTCCCTTTTCTCGTCCGTCACTGCACCATACTCAAGAAAATGACTAATCACATTCTTTAGTACTCTCTTGAGCATCAGGAGGAGCCATGGAGACGGTGGAGACCGCCGAACGCTTCCGCACCGCGGTGGAGAAGGGCGAACTGGCCGCGCTCGACGACCTGTTCACCGAGGACATCCGTCTCTACAGCCCCGTGAAGTTCACCCCCTTCGAGGGCAGGCCCATGGTGCTGGGGCTCTTCGGCGTGCTGCTGCGCGTCTTCGAGGACTTCCGCTACGTCGGACACTTCGAGGGCGCGGCCGAGACGAGTGCCGATGGCGAAGAGGCCCCGTCGACGATCCTGCCCTTCCGGGCCACCGTGAACGGCAAGCAGATCCATGGCATCGACCTGCTCCAGTTCGACGGGACGGGCCGGATCAAGGAGTTCACCGTGATGGTCCGCCCCCAGTCCGCCGTGCACGCCCTGGGCCAGGCGGTACTCGACGGCCTGGTCGCCGACGGCCTCGTCCCCGGGGCCGTGGACGGCTAGGGTCTGTCCGGCGGTTCACGGCCGGGGCCGCAGCCGAACCCGGGATGCGCGCGGACGGTCGGTGCTGGGAGACTTCCGGCATGCCGCTTGTCGAAGCCCTGCCCGGAGTGTCCATCGAGTACGAGACCTTCGGTGACCCCGCTGATCCGGCTGTCCTGCTCGTGATGGGTTTCAGCGCCCAGATGATCGCCTGGCACGAGGACTTCTGCCGCGCGCTCGCGGAGCGTGGACGCTACGTGATCCGGTACGACAACCGCGACTGCGGGCTGTCCACCAGGTTCGAGGAACACCCCGTCGACGTGGGCCGGTTCATCGACGCCGTGAGCTCGGGAGACATCCCGGCCGCCCGCGCGATGGCGCCCTACACACTGCGGGACATGGCCGACGACGGCCTCGGTCTGCTCACCGCGCTCGGCATCGAGCGGGCTCACGTGGTCGGAACCTCGATGGGCGGCATGATCGCCCAGACGATGGCCATCAGCCGGCCGGAGCGAGTGCTGACCCTGACGTCGATGATGTCCTCGACCGGCGAGCCCGACTACGGCCGGCCCAGCCCCGAGGCCCAGGCAGTGGTCTCCAGCCCGAAGCCATCGGATCGCGAGGGGTACATCGCGGCGGCGGAACGAGACCTGGTGTGGGGCTCCAAGCGGTACGGCGACCCGGCGCTCCTCCGTGAGCTGGCTGCCCGGAGTTACGACCGCGCCCACTACCCGGCCGGAGCCGGGCGGCAACTCGCGGCAATGGTCCTCAGCGGCCCACGCACCGACGCGCTCCGCAGGCTTCGAGTGCCGACCCTGGTGATCCACGGCCTGGACGACACGCTGACCGACCCCAGCGGGGGGAGGCGCACCGCCGAGCTGGTGCCCGGCGCGAAGCTCCTGCTGCTCGCCGACATGGGGCACGACCGACCCCGCGAACTCTGGCCCGAGATCATCGAAGCCCTGGAGACCCACACCCGACCGTGAACCAGCGCTCGACCGCCGTCCGCAGTCCGGCCAGTTCGGCCGGGTCCGGGACGGGTGAGCCGCCGGCCCAGGCCACGTATCCGTCGGGGCGTACCAGCAGGGCGGAGAGGCCGGCCGGGCCGCCGACGACCTGTGCGACGACCGGGTCGACGGCGTCCTGATCCTTCGCCAGTACGGCTGCCACCGACCCGTCCTCGGTCAGGTCGATCAGCAACGGCCGGGCGCTCCGCGCGAGTTCGGCGAGCCGGACCTTCTCCGTACCGGTGATCAGCTCCAGCTCCGGTGCGAAGTAGCCGACCGCGGGGTGGGGATCGGGGATGCCCATCTCGTAGCGCACGTCGGTGCCCGCGGTGAGGTCGGCGAGGCGCTGGACGACCTCCTTGCCGGTGAGCAGCTCGGTGAAGAGTTCGCGCAGGGCCGTGGTGTCGCTCCCCGGCGCGGTGAGCGCGGACTGTGCCTCGGCGTTGAGCACCATCCGGCGGGCGGCCTGGCGGCGCTCGGTGTCGTAGCTGTCGAGCAGGCCGGGCGGGGCGGTGTCGCGCAGCGTGGCGGCGAGCTTCCAGCCGAGGTTGGCGGCGTCCTGGAGGCCGAGGTTCAGCCCGGGGCCGCCGCCGGAGGTGTGGACGTGGGCGGCGTCGCCGACGAGGAGGACCCGGCGGTCGCGGAACCGGTCGGCGACCCGGGTGTTGCCGCCGGTCAGCCGCCGCAGCACATGTGGGCCCGGCCCGTCCGGCGGGCCGAGCGGCAGGTTGACGCCGAGGACGCGGCGGACGCTCGACTCCATCTCGGCCAGGGTCATCGGGCCGTCCGTCGCGGGCTGGTCCCACTCGGTGGTGCTGACCAGCGGCGGCTGCCCGGGGAACGGCGCGTACGAGAAGCCGCCCCGGTCGGTGCGGTGGGGCAGGAAGGGCAGCACCGGCCCGTGGCCGGGCACGGTGAGCGCGCCGTTGACGGGGTCGACCCAGTCGGCCGGGACGGTGGCGTGGGCGGTGCGGTTGGTGCGTCGGTCGTAGCTGACGCCGGGGAACCCGATCCCGGAGAGCTTGCGGACCACGCTGTGCGCCCCGTCCGCGCCGACCACGTAGCGGGCGCGGAGCTGTCGGTCGCCGTCGGGGCCGGTGACGTCGAGGGTCACGGCGTCCTTGTCCTGGGCGATGGTCCGGACCCGGTGACCGCGCCGCAGGTCGACCCCGAGCGACTGGGCGCGCTCCTCCAGTACCTGGACGATGCGGTGTTGCGTGGCGGCCAGGCCGAAGACCGGACTGGCGTCCAGCAGGCCGAGATCGAGGCCCATGGCGGCGAACATGAAGTAGGCGGAGTTCGGCCGCGGGGGCTCCGGGCTGCCGCTGAGCGGCTCGTACAGACCGCGGTGGTCGGCCAGGCGCACCACCTGGCCGAGCAGGCCGTTGGCCTTGGGTTCGGTGCTGGGCTGCGGGAGTTGCTCCAGCACGATCGGGCTGATGCCGGCCAGGCTCAGCTCGCAGGCCAGCATCAGCCCGTTCGGGCCGCCTCCCACGATGAACACGTCGGCTGTCACGGTCGTGCCTCCTTGGTGCGGAAAGGAAGAGGAAGAAAGAGAAAAGGAGGGAGGGGGAGGGAAGGGGGAGCGTGGTCTACGGGACCGGCAGGCCGGCGGTGAGCTGCTCGAAGACCTGGGCCAGGACCGCGCCGAGCGGTGTGGCTTCGTCGGCGCGCAGGCTGTGCTCGACGGCCACCGCGGTGCCGGCCGCGACCGCGGCCGCGACCAGCTTCGGGTACACGTCGCGTTCGGCGTCGGTGCCGGTGCGTTGTGCGACGGCCCTGGCCAGCTCCTGCTGGGCGGCGGCGTTGGTCTTGACGATCTCACCGGCCAGCGCGGGTTCGGCGAGCATCAGCCGTACCCCTTCGCGCCACCGCTCGTTCTGCGGCGCGTTCCGGGACGCGGGGCTCTCCGGCGGTACGAACTGGCCCAGGACGGCGTGCAGCAGCGAGTCCCAGAGCGGTTCGCCGGCCGGGCGGTCGAGCAGATCGTCGGCGATCCGGAGCATCCTCTCCAGGTGGGCGGCGGCGATCGCCTCGGCCTTGCCGGAGAAGTAGTTGCGGAAGGTGCGGACGGAGACATCGGCCTCGGCCGCGATCTGGTCGGCCGTCACATCCGCCCAGCCGTGCAGGACGCAGAGCCGGATCGCCGCCTGGCTCAGCGCGACCCTGGTCTCCCGCTTCTTGCGCTCGCGGAGTCCGGACTGCCCGGTCGTGCGGGCCTCGTCTGCTGGTGTCATGCGAGCAGCGTAGAACAAATCTTGCCGCCACGGCAAGATTGCTGAAATGGAAAGATTGCCGAATCGGAAAGATTTTTTGAGCTGGTTCGCGGGGGGAGGCGCCG
>NZ_ML123053.1:126935-128110 GCF_003846175.1 Streptomyces sp. ADI95-17
CTGGGGCGTGGGCTCAGCGGACGTAGAGCCAGTACCCACTCGTGTCCGGCTTGTTCGTGCACTTCCATTCCGACCAGCCCTCGCGCTGGTACTGCTGACCGGCGTCGACACACCGGGACTTGCTCGCGTACAGGCCGATGTACGTCCAGTCCGCCGCCTGGGCGGAAGGCGCGCTCAGGCCGATGGCGGCCATTGCCGCGACGCCCAGGGACAGCAGTGCTCCACGCTTGCGCATTCGGGATTTCCTTCCGCAGAGGATCGGGTGGGGGTGGGACAAGGTGGGATCCTGCTGTACGGATTTGGGGACCGCAACCACTTTCGAGGAATAGGCCGGCCCCGTATCAGTTGGTTGCAACAGGTCCAACTTGCCTTGTTCAAAAGGCAGTTGGCGGGCCGAGCGGACGGCGTCCGAAGCGGCCCACCGGTACCCCGGCATAGGAGCCGCGTAGTCCCCCGCAAGAAATCCGTCGTCCCATGAGAAGCCGTGGGGTTCTCCGCAGTGAACTCCCCGGAGGCGAAGGAGGGTGAGATGGACAGTCCGGACAGCTCCGGGATCGCGCTGAGCGTCGAGCGGGGGCGGGCCACCGACGAGGAACTGGCCGCGCTCACCGTGGTGTTGCTCGCGTTGCGGGCCGAGCGGGAACAGTCGCCGGAGAGGCAGGCCGTCGCCGGCTCGCGGTGGTGGCGGCACGCGGACCGGTACAACGCCCCGCTCAGCTGGCAGTGAGGGGGCCGCCATGACGACGACCATCGACCCCTCCGCCTCCGCTTCCCCCTCCGCGGACTCCGCCGCCCCGGCCGATGTCCGGGGACGTGTCGTGGAACTGCACGCCCTGCGGGAACTGGCCCGCAGCGGGCCGAGCGAGAAGGCCACCGAGGCCCAGCACGCCAAGGGCAAACTGACCGCGCACGAACGGCTGGCGCTCCTCTTCGACGAGGGCACCTTCTGCGAGGTCGAGCAGTTGCGGCGGCACCGGGCCACCGGCTTCGGGCTGGAGAACAGGAGGCCGTACACCGACGGTGTCATCACCGGCTGGGGGCTCGTGGACGGCCGGACCGTCTTCGCCTTCGCCCACGACTTCCGGATCTTCGGCGGTGCGCTGGGCGAGGCCCACGCCACGAAGATCCACAAGATCATGGACATGGCCATCGCGGCCGGTGCCCCGCTGGTTTCG
>NZ_ML123053.1:128259-159092 GCF_003846175.1 Streptomyces sp. ADI95-17
TCCAACAACCGGCAGGACCCGCCCGTCCAGCCCACCCGCGACCCCGCCGACCGGCGCAACGACGGGCTCCTGGACCTCGTGCCCCTCGACGGCAACCGCCCGTACGACATGCACAAGGTGATCGAGGAGATCGTCGACGACGGGGACTACCTGGAGATCCACGAGCGCTGGGCCCGCAACATCATCTGCGCGATGGCCCGGCTCGACGGCCAGGTCGTCGGCATCGTCGCCAACCAGCCGCAGTCGCTGGCCGGGGTGCTGGACATCGGCGCCTCCGAGAAGGCCGCCCGCTTCGTCCAGATGTGCGACGCCTTCAACATCCCCATCATCACGCTGCTGGACGTACCCGGCTTCCTGCCCGGCGTCGACCAGGAGCACGGCGGGATCATCCGGCACGGCGCCAAGCTGCTGTACGCGTACTGCAATGCGACCGTGCCCCGGATCTCCCTCATTCTGCGCAAGGCGTACGGCGGTGCGTACATCGTGATGGACAGCCAGTCCATCGGCGCGGACCTGACGTACGCCTGGCCCACCAACGAGATCGCGGTGATGGGTGCCGAGGGCGCCGCCAACGTCATCTTCCGCAGGCAGATCGCCGCCGCCGAGGACCCGGAGGCGATGCGCGCCCGCATGGTCGAGGAGTACCGGACCGAACTCATGCACCCCTACTACGCCGCCGAGCGCGGGCTCGTGGACAACGTCATCGACCCGGCCGAAACCCGGGAGGTGCTCGTCAAATCCCTGGCGATGCTCCGCAACAAGCACGCCGACCTGCCCTCCCGCAAACACGGAAACCCCCCGCAGTAGTCTCTCCGACGGGTCCGATCGCAGCCGATCGGACCCGTGCGGATGTGACCGCATATGACAGGTAAACGGTCCCGGACGGTGTGCCCGCGCCCGGTGCCGGAAACCGGCCACCGAGAGTTCGTCGCCGATCACCCGTTTCGAACTCCTGGACGGGTAATGTGATCCCGGAATTCCTCGGGGTGGGGGAAACGGGAGGCCCGGTGGGGGAACGGTTCTTATTCAAAATCCTTGGCCCACTCATGGTGACGTCGGGCGAGCGAAAGGTGGTCATCGGCGGGGCACGTCAACGGACCACGCTCGCTCTGCTGTTGCTCAATCCTGGCCGAACCGTGCCGGTGGACACTCTGGTGCACGAGGTGTGGAACGGGAATCCGCCCGCCACCGCCCGTACCCAGATCGCCATCGTCATCGCCGCGCTCCGCAAGACGTTCAAGGCGCAGGGCGCGGCCGACGACACCATCGTGACCGCGCATCCGGGCTACCTCCTCGACGCCGAGAGCCACTACATCGACTCGGTGGAGTTCACCGCACTCGTCGCCCAGGCGGAGACCGACGCACGGGAGCAGCGCCTGGAGGACGCGGCGGGCCGGTACCGGCGCGCCCTCGACCTGTGGCGCGGGCCCGCGCTCGCCGGGGTGTCCGGGCTGCTCGTCGAGGAGGAGGCCGGCCGTCTCGGTGAGTACCGGCTCAACGCCTACGACGACGCCACCGCCGTCCAGCTGGCGCTGGGGCGCCACTACGAGCTGCTGCCCGAGCTCGGCGGTGTCGTGCAGGAGAACCCGCTGCGCGAGCGGACCCGGTACCACCAGATGCTCGCCCAGTACCGGGCGGGCCGGCGCGCCGAGGCCATGGAGTCCTACCGGGAGGCGCGCGAGCAGTTCATCGAGGAGCTGGGGCTCGAACCGGGCCCGGACCTCCAGGAACTGCACGACCTGATCCTGCGCGACGACCCGTCGCTGACCCCGGCCGACGGACCCGTCTCCATCGCGGCCGAGGCCGCGATGCCCGATGTCGTCGTGGTCCCCTCCGAACTGCCGCCGGACGTCCCGGGGTTCACCGGCCGCGAGAGCGAACTCGCGGCCCTGGACGCGCTGATGATCGAATCCGGGGCGGCGCTCCAGACACCCACCGTCGGCCTGATCACCGGTGTCGCCGGGGTCGGCAAGTCCGGCCTCGCGCTGCGCTGGGCGCACCGGGTCGCCGACGACTTCCCCGACGGGCGGCTCTTCGCGGACCTGAGGGGCTACGACGAGCAGCACGAGCCCGCCTCCGTCGCCGACGTCCTCGGCCGCTTCCTGCGCTCGCTCGGGGTGCCGGGGCAGCAGATCCCGGAGGCGTTGGAGGAGCGGATCGCGCTCTACCGCAGCCTGCTCACCGAACGCCGCGCGCTGATCGTCCTGGACAATGTGCGCACCCACGCCCAGGTCGTCCCGCTGCTGCCGGGCAGCGGCGCCAGCTGTGTGGTCGTCACCAGCCGCGACCAGCTGGAGCAGCTGGTGACCTGGCCCAAGGAAGCCCGCGTCCACCTGGGCGTACTGCCGCCCGGCGCGGCCGTCGAACTCGTCGCCAAGATCGCCGGCGAGGAGCGGATCGCCGCCGCCCGCACGGACGCGACCCGCCTGGTCGAGCTCTGCGACCGGCTGCCGCTCGCCCTGCGCATCGCCGCCGCACGCCTCGCGTCCAAGCCGCACTGGTCGGTACGGCACCTGGTGGCCAGGCTCAGCGACGAGCGGCGCAGGCTCGACGAGCTGAGCCAGGGGGAGTCCCGGGTCCGGGCCGGATTCGAGCTCAGCTACCGCTACCTCTCCGTCGACGCGGCCCGCCTCTACCGCCGCCTCGGCCTCGCCGACGTACCGGACTTCACCTCCTGGGTGGCCGCCGCGCTGCTCGATGTCGACGTGATCGACGCGGAGCTGCTCCTGGAGGACCTGGTGGACACCCAGTTCCTGGAGGTCGTGGGCGTCGACGCGACCGGCCGGCTGCGCTACCGCTTCCAGAACCTGCTGCGCCTGTACGCGGGGGAGCGCGCCCGGGACGAGGAGTCGGACGAGGCCTGGCACGACGCCTGCCGCCGGGTCTTCCGCACCGCCCTGACCATCGCCCGCGAGGCCCACCGCAGGGAGAGCGGCGGGGAGTTCAGCATCGTGCACAGCGGCACCGAGCCGGCCACCATCGACACGGACCTGCTGGAGGAGCTGCTCGCCGACCCGCTGGCCTGGTTCGAGGCGGAGCGGCTCTGCCTGGTGGGCATGGTCGAGCAGGCGGCCCGGATGGGCATGGCCGATCTGGCCTGGGACCTCACGGGGTCCGCGTCCGTGCTCTTCGAGACGCGCAGCTACGTGGAGAACTGGGAGAGCTGCGCCGTGCACGCCCTGGACGCGGCCCGCGCCGCCGACGACCGCCTGGGCCAGGCGGTCATGCTGCACCACACCGGGGCCGCCGCGCTGATGCGGCAGAGCATGGACGAGGCGAAGGCGCGCTCCGAGGAGGCGCTGGAGCTCTACGGAGACCTGGACGAACGGCTGGGCCGGGCCCTGGTCCTGCGCAACCTCGCGGTCGTCCACCGTCTCCAGGGCGACCCCGACGCCGCGGCGGACCGGCTGCGCGGGGCCCTGCCCATCTTCCGCGAGGCCGGCGATCTGTCGTCGGAGTCGTCCGTCCTGCAGAACATGGCCCAGCTTGAGCTGGACCGGGGCAACTACGAGGCCAGCCTCGGCCACGCCCGGGACGCGGTACGGGTCGCGGAGTCCATGGACCCCGGTGCCTCGCGCAGCCTCGCCCAGTGCCTGTACCGGCTGGGCAGCGCGCAGCTCCTGTCCGGGCGGGCGGAGGAGGCCGAGGAGTCCTACCTGCGCGTGGAGGAGCTGTCCCGGGCGAAGGCCGACACCCACGGTCTCGCGCACGCCCTGTACGGACTCGGCCAGGCCCGGGTGGCGCTCGGCGCGCTCGAATCGGCCGAGACCGCGTACGTCCAGGGCCGCAAGGTCGCCCGCGGGCTCGGCAGCCCCGTGGTCGAGGGATCGATCCGGCTGAAACTCGGCGTACTCCTGCGGGAGCTGGGCCGGGACGAGGAGGCGCGGGCCGAACTCCTGGGCGCCAAGGAGCTGTTCACCCGCAGAGGGGCCACGCACTGGCAGGAGGAGGTCGCCCGGGAGCTCAGCGGCTCCCCGGAGATCTCTCCGGAAGTCTCCCCGGGGCTCGCGCCGGACCCTTCCCTGGAGCCTTCCGCGGGGGTGGGAATCGGCGAATAGGAAGAAAAGGACCGGCCATTTTTCCGAGGGCCGGCCACGGGCGGTGGGGCGGGGTCCGCTTAATCCGGCGATATCACGCCGATAAGGCGATTGCCTAGCGTCGTCACAGAAATTCGGTTTCCCGAGAGCTGTGGAGTCTGTGATGCCGCCTACCCCCGGGGTGCCCTCGTTCGCCGTGATCCCCGGCGCGCAGGTGCACCGAGTCCTCGACGGCCGGCACGAGGAAGTGGTCCGGCTGATCGAGTCGGCCTACCGCGTGCACGGCGGTGGTGACACGGTCAACCCGCCGTCCTATTTCCTGCGCTTCCCCGACCGCCCCACCTCACGCATCATCGCCCTGCCCGCCTCGCTCGGCGGCGACGCACCCGTCGACGGCATCAAATGGATCTCCAGCTTCCCCGAGAACGTGGCGGCCGGGATCCCCCGGGCGTCCGCCGTGCTCATCCTCAACGATCCGGCCACCGGCTATCCGCTGGCCTGCCTGGAGAGCTCCATCATCAGCGCGGCCCGCACCGCCGCCTCGGCGGCGCTCGCCGCGGACCGGCTCACCGAGGGGCGTGACCGGCCGCGCCGGATCGGCTTCTTCGGCACCGGCCTGATCGCCCGGTTCATCCACCAGTACCTCGCCGGTACCGGCTGGAGCTTCGAGGAGACCGGGGTGTACGACCTGTCGGACGAGCACGCCCGGGGCTTCGCCGAACACCTGGACCGCGAGGGCGACAACGGCAGGGTCACCCTGCACACCGGCCCCGAACAGCTGATCCGCTCCAGTGACGTCGTCGTCTTCGCCACCGTCGCCGGCGCCCCGCACGTCACCGACCCGGCATGGTTCACCCACAACCCGCTGGTCCTGCACGTGTCGCTGCGCGACCTGTCGCCCGAGGTGATCCTCGCGGCCACCAACGTCGTCGACGACATCGACCACTGCCTCAAGGCCGACACGTCCCCGCACCTCGCCGAACAGCTCAGCGGGAACCGGGAGTTCATCGACGGCACCCTGTACGACGTGCTCACCGGCGAGCTGAAGATCCCCGACGACCGGCCCGTCGTCTTCTCGCCCTTCGGGCTCGGCGTCCTGGACCTCGCGGTCGGCAGACACATCTACGACACCCTGCGCGCCGACGGCCGACTCGCCGTCGTGGACGACTTCTTCCACGAGATGCGCCGATACGGCTGAGATGAGACGACAGTGACCACTCTGCTCGACAGCCCGCCCCGGCCCGCAGGGCCCGGCCCGGGCCCCATCACCGTACGGGTGACGGAGACCCCCCTCGCCCCGCACGAACCGCTCGACCTGTACGCCGCACTGCGCGAACAGTCGGCGCACGACGTTTTCCTGCTGGAGAGCCGCGAAGGCCCCGGACAGTCCCCCGGGGCCACCGTCGTCGGCCACGGACTGCTCGCCGAGATCCGGGTGCACGCCGACCGGATCTCCGTCGACGGAGCCGAAACCGTCGTCGCCGCGGCCCTCGCGGCCGCCGACGGCCTCGGCCTCGCCCCCCGGCCCGGCAACGAACGCGGTCTCCTCCACGGCGACCAGGTCTGGCAACTGCTGCGCGCCGTCCAGAACCTGTTCACCGTGGAGACGAGCCGGCCGCACGACAGCTACGCCTTCGGCTTCCTCGCCACCTTCGGCTACGGCTCCGCCTGGCACATGGAGACCCTGCCCGAGCGGGGCGACCGCGACCACGGCGAACCCGACATCGTGCTCGGCCTGTTCCGCGAGACCATCTGGTACGGCCCGGAACCGGGCACCGTACGAAGACTCACCGCGCACAGCGAAGCCTTCCCCGGCCCGGCCCCCCTCGACCTGACCGAGGAGACCGTCCGGGCGGTCGCCGCCGTCGGCCGGGTCCCCGAGGTCCTGCCCGAGGCACCCCGGCCGCACTCCGTACGGGACACCTGCGACGAGCAGACCTTCCTCGCGCGGGCCCGGCGCTGCCTGGAACACATCGGCGTCGGCGACATCTACCAGATCCAGATCGGCCACCGCATCGACGTCGAATCCGGCCTCGAACCCTTCGAGGTCTACCGGCGGCTGCGCGGCCGCAACCCGTCCCCGTACATGTACCTCGTCCCGCGCGACGGGCGCACCGTGATCGGTGCCAGCCCCGAAGTGCTCTTCCGCACCGAGGGCGGCAAGGTCGTCATGCGGCCCATCGCAGGGACCGCGCCGCGCAGCGGCGACCCCGGCGTCGACGAGGCCCGGGTCGCCCGGCTCGTCGCCGACGAGAAGGAACGGGCCGAGCACGTCATGCTCGTCGACCTGTGCCGCAACGACGTCGGCCGGGTCTGCCTGCCCGGCACGCTGGAGGCACACGGCCTGATGACCGTCGAGACGTACTCGCACGTCTTCCACCTCGTCTCCACCGTCGAGGGCACCCTCGCCCCCGAGGACGACACCTGGTCCGTGCTGCGCGCCGCCTTCCCGGCGGGCACCGTCACCGGGGCGCCCAAGATCCGCGCCATGGAGATCATCGAGGAGCTGGAGAGCGAGCCGCGCGGCATGTACGCGGGCGCCGTCGGCCTCGTCGACCTGCGCGGCTGGAGCCAACTCGCCCTGTGCATCCGCACGATCGTGCACGACGGCCGCAGCGGCACCTACTCCACCCAGAGCTGCGCGGGCATCGTCGCCGACTCGTCCCCCGGGGCCGAGTGGCGCGAGACCCTGCACAAGATGGGCGCGGCCTACTGGGCGCTGACCGGTGAGGAGCTGCTGCCGTGAAGGTCCTGCTCGTCGACGCGTACGACAGCTTCACCCACATCATCGACCAGTACCTGCGCACCCTGGGCGCCGACACCGACGTCGTACGGTCGCACACCCGCACCCCGCAGCAACTCGCCGGCCTGGAGCCCGACGCGGTGGTCCTCGGCCCCGGGCCGGGCCACGCGGCCGACTCGGGCCACGTGGAGCTGGTGCGCACCTTCGCCGGTTCCGTGCCGCTGCTCGGCATCTGCCTGGGCCACCAGGCGATCTGTCTGGCGTACGGGGGCCGGGTCACGGTCGCCGAGCGGCTCAAGCACGGCAAGACCAGCCTCGTACGCCACGATGGCGCGGGGGTGTTCGAGGGGCTGGAGCCGGTGATGACCGCTACGCGCTACCACTCGCTGATCGCCGACGAACCGCTGCCGCCCCCGCTGATCGCCACCGCGCACGCCCAGGACGACGGCTATGTGATGGGGCTGCGGCACCGCACGCTGGCCGTGGAAGGGGTGCAGTTCCACCCCGAGTCCATCACCACCGTCGGCGGCCTGCGGCTCCTGGACAACTTTCTGACGGCCGCCCGCCGGGCCGGCCCCGCACGGGAGGAGACCGATATGCGGAACTCGCCGGCGGGATCGGTCGGAAATTGAGATCGACTCCCCGTCCGCACCCTCCGGATGGCTGGAATATTCGCGTCCGGATGGCGCTGAGCAGCGGTTATATCAAATATATTGCTGCGTCTGATGGGCGGAAGTCCCGGTGATAATGATTCGAAACAGGTCCTTCCTAATGTTCTGGATGTCGGAACGAACAGCAACAGTTCATAGGGGGAAAAGGAATCATGAAGCTCAATGCGATCACCGGGAAGATCCAGCAGACCGTAGTCGTGACGCTCGCCGGTGCGGCGATATTCGCCACCGTGCAGACCGTCTCGGAGGCCGGCCGGGCGGACCGCGTCGGCTCCTACACCACCGCCGCCGCCACGCCGCTGGACGACCCGTGGCACCCGAGCCCGGTGGCCGTCCAGGCATCGACGCTGGACGACCCGTGGCACCCCAGCCCGGTGACCGCTCAGGCATCGACGCTGGACGACCCGTGGCACCCCAGCCCCGTGGCCGCCCAGGGACCGACGCTGGACGACCCGTGGCACCCGGCGCCGAGCGCCTGACCCGAAGAAGGAGAAGACCAGTGAGCGCCACGACACCCGAACAGGACCGCTCCTGGCCCCCGTTGCTGGGGCAGGTGCTCGACGGCCGGGATCTGACCGCCGTCGACACCGCCTGGGTGATGGACCAGGTGATGCGGGGCCGCGCGACCGACGCACAGATCGCCGGCTTCCTGGTGGCCCTGCGGGCCAAGGGCGAGACCGTGGGCGAGCTCGAAGGGCTCGTACACGGGATGCTGGCCCATGCCGTACACATCGACGTGCCGGGGAGGACCGTCGACGTGGTGGGCACCGGGGGCGACGGGGCACACACGGTCAACATCTCCACGATGTCCGCGATCGTCGCGGCGGGAGCGGGGGCACGGGTCGTCAAGCACGGCAACCGTGCGGCGAGTTCGGCCTCCGGCTCCGCCGACGTACTGGAAGCACTGGGCGTCACCCTGCGGCTGCCGCCCGAGCGGATCGCCGCCGTGGTCGACGAGGCGGGCATCACCTTCTGCTTCGCGCCGGACTTCCACCCGGCGATGCGCCACGCGGCGGGGCCGCGCAAACAGCTCGGCATCCCGACCGTCTTCAACGCGCTGGGCCCGCTGACCAATCCGGCGGCACCCACCGCCCAGGCGGTCGGGGTCGCCGACGCCCGGCTGCTGCCGCTGATTGCCGGAGCACTGGCCCGGGCCGGCGGCCGGGGCCTGGTCTTCCGGGGCGACGACGGGCTCGACGAGCTCACCGTCACCACCACGTCCACCGTGCTGACCGTGGACGACGGCGACATCCGGCAGGAGCGGTTCGACCCGCGCGACGTGGGCATCGCGCTCGCACCGACGGCGGCACTGCGCGGGGAGGACGCCGCGTACAACGCGGCCGTCGCCCGGCGGATCTTCGACGGCGAGCGCGGACCGGTGCGGGACGCGGTGCTGCTCTCCGCGGGTGCCGCGCTCGTGGCGGGCGAACCGACCGGGGGCCGTACCGTCACCGAACGCCTGGGCTGGGCAGTGGAAGCGGCGGGCCGGGCGATCGACTCCGGCGCCGCGGCCGACACCCTCGAACGGTGGGTACGGGCCACCTCGGCCCCGTGCGCCCCGGTCGTCGAAGCCCCGGTCACCGAAGCCCCGGTCACCCGGGTCGCGACGGCGGCGTGACCGGGTAGTCGGGACGGGTGCGGATCGTGAACGGCGCCATGGCGGCACCTCCCGGGAGACCGGTGGGTACGGCCATGGCGCGTCCGCGTGGTCACCGGACGGTGGTGGGCTCCAGAGCCTTGTCCCGCTCCTGGCCCCGTTCCCGGTCCGCCGTGCCGGTAGCGGCAGGCTTCGCGCCGTCGAGGGCCGGAGGCTCGGACGCCGTCCGCGCGGACCCGCGGAACTTCTCGCGCCGGATCCAGGAGAGGGCCGGCGATGTGAGCCCCGTGGTGATCAGCGCCATCAGCACCAGCATGGTGAACAGATCGGGCCCGATCACACCGAGTTCGAGCCCCAGGTTCAGCACCACCAGCTCGGTCAGACCCCGGCAGTTCATCAACGCCCCGATCGCCAGGGAGTCGCGCCAGGACTGACCCGCCAGCCGGGCCCCGGCCGTGCTCCCGCCCCACTTGCCGAGCATCGCGACGGCGAGTATCGCCAGCGCCCACAGCCACTGGACCGGGTCGCCGGCCAGCAGCGAGACATCGGTGTGCAGCCCGGTGGAGACGAAGAACAGCGGCAGCAGCACCGGGACCGAGAACGCCCGCAGCCGCGCCGTGCAGCGTTCGATGACCATGGACCCCCGCGGAGTGACCAGGCCGAAGACGAAGGCGCCGAACAGGGCGTGCACACCGATCCGGTCGGTGGCCAGTGCGGAGAGGCACAGGCCGCTGAAGAGGACGACGAGGACCACACCGTCCACCGTCCGCTCGGCCCGATTCGCCCAGCGGGCGAGCAGCGGACGCAGCGCGTAGACCATGACGGCGAGGAAGACCGCGGCGAGCGCCGCCGTCGTCAGCGCCTCGGCCGGCGAACCGCTCGTCGACACCGCGACCACCGCCGCCAGCAGGCACCAGGCGGTCACGTCGTCGACCGCCGCGCACGCCATGGCCAGCGAGCCGATCCGGGTACCGACCAGGCCCCGGTCGGTGAGGACCCGGGCGAGCACGGGGAACGCGGTGACGCTCATCGACACGGCGATGAACAGCACGAACGGCAACCGGCCCACGCCCGGCGGCGCGAACGAGCCGAACATCGCGAGGGCCAGCAGCGAGCCCAGGACCAGCGGCAGCACAATGCTCGCCTGACTGACCGAGACCGCGGTCCCGCGATGGCCGCGCAACGTGCCGAGATCCAGTTCGAGGCCGATCAGGAACATGAAGGCCAGCAGGCCGATGTTGCCGAAGGCGCCGATGAACGGCAGCACCGAATCGGGGAACAGCCAGGCCTGCGCCTCGGGCGAGATCCAGCCCAGCAGCGACGGCCCCAGCATGATGCCGAGGGTGATCTCGCCGATGACCGGCGGCTGGCCGAGCCTGCGGAACAGCTGGGCGCCCGCCTGGCACACCAGGACGACCACCGGGATGGCGATCAGGAGATCGGGCAGGGGGTCACGTGCCGACACGGCCGGCTCCTTCCCTGGCGGCCGCCGTGGCGTCCGACCAGCGTGCGTAGCGGCGCCGCCCGTACAGCAGCGGCTGGGCGGAATCATCGGCGGTGAACCGCCGTACCTGCGCGAAGACCGTGGTGTGGTCCCCGACCTCCCGCGTACCGACCACCGCGCAGTCGGCGATGGCGAGCGCGGCGGCCGTCAGATGCGGGCCGCCCGCGCCCAGCGGCAGCCGCCACTCGCTCAGCGTGAACCGGTCGGGGTTGCCGGAGGCGAAGAGGTCGGAGGTGGCGTGCGCCCCCTCGTGCAGCAGGTTGAGTGCCAACTGCCCGCCGGCGAGCACGGCTTCGGTGGTGGGGCTCGCCGTGCGCAGGCAGATCACGAGCGTCGGCGGGGAGAGCGCCACGCTCGCCAGTGAGCTGCAGGTCATCCCGCGGGGCGTGCCGTCGGCGTCGAGCGTCGTCACCACGGAGACGCCGGAGGGGAAACTGCCCATCAGCGGGCGTATGTCGGCTTCCGGGACGGGCCGGTCGGTCATGGTTTCTCCTGTCGAAGACGTGTGCCGCGCGCCCGGCAGCCGGCCGGAGAGGGGTCCCGGCTGTCGGGCGACGCGGTGCGGCACGACTACTTGGCGTGCAGCCGAAGGAGCGCCTCGTGGGTGCTCGGCAGGGAGTTGAGGAGTTCCTGCTGCTCCTTCTTGACTTGGGTGAACATGGCCTGCGCGGCGGCCACGGACTCCGGCTTGTGGTAGAGGATCGGCAGCGGAGCGTCCGGCTCCAGACCGAGGCCGGCGAAGATGCAGTAATAGCGCTCGTTGGTCCAGAAGTTACGGAATTCGGCCTCGAAGTTCCCGTAGTACGTGGTGTCGTCCGTGGCCGCTGGATTGACCGGAAGGCCCGCCTTGTACGCGTCGATCTTCTCGCGGATGCTGGCCGGGAGTTTCAGCTCCTTGTTGGCGCGCCAGAAGGGCGAGTCGGTGCGCGGGGCGAAGTAGAAGTGCGTCTGGATGAAATCGCGGGTGTCGTCGAACATCACCTCGATTTCCTTGTTGAAGTTGTCGACCAGGGTCTGATTGAACGTCTTGTCCGGGAAGTGCTTGGCCAGCTGGTAGGCCGCGGCGGTGATGAAGTAGATGCCGGTGGACTCCAGCGGCTCCAGGAAGGCGCTGGAAAGGCCGATGCCGATGACGTTCTTCACCCAGGCACGGCGGTTGCGGCCGACCCGGAACTTCACGTGGTTGAACTTGGTGGTCTCCGGGTCCAGGCCCCACAGCTCGCAGAACTCGGCGGTGGCCTCCTCCTGCGTGGTGAAGCGGCTGGAGTAGACGTAACCGGTGCCGAAGCGGCCCGGCATCGGTATCTTCCACGTCCACCCGGAGGACATCGCGATCGCCGAGGTGTACGGCTCGACGCCGTTGGCCTCGTCGTCGTGCGGCACGGCCGTGGCGACCGCGCGGTCGCACAGCAGCTGGTCGCTCATGTCGACGAAGGGCTCCTCCATCGCCTGGTTCATCAGCAGGCTGCGGAAGCCGGAGCAGTCCACGAACAGGTCCGCGTCCAGGACCCGGCCCTCCTTGGTGTGCAGGGCCTTGACGAAGCCCCGCTCGTCCTTCTCGACCCGCGTCATCTCGTCCTGGACGTGGTTCACGCCCTGCTTCTCGGTGGCGAACCGGCGCAGGAAGTCCGCGACGAGCGCCGCGTCGAAGTGCCACGCGTACCGGGTCGGGGAGGTGCCGTCCAGGTGCCGCGGCGCCTTGTTGGCGTCCATCAGCGGCGCTTCGCGGAAGCAGGCGTAGTCGTAGGGCTCGTCCGTCTTCCCCTCGAACTTGTTCTTGAACCAGTAGTGCGACATCGGAATGTTGTCGTGCTCGGGGCTGATGCCGAACGGGTGGTAGAAGTGGTCCGGGCCGCCCTTGTCGAGCTCACGCGGACCGCTCTGGCCCTTGCCCGGAGTACGCCAGTTGATGAAGCGGACCGCCATCTTGTAACTGGCGTTGCACTCGCGCATCCACTCCTCCTCCTCGATTCCGAGGAAGTCGAAGAGAACACGGTGCAGATTGGGCACGGTGGCCTCGCCCACGCCGATGCGCGGAATGCTCGGCGCCTCCAGGACCGTGACGTCGACCGTGCTGTGGAGAGCCTTTCCGAGATAGGCGGCGGTCATCCAGCCGGCCGTACCGCCGCCGAGGATCACGACCTTCTTGATGGCTTTGTCTGTTGCGGTGGAGGTGCCCGTCATAACGAATTCCCTCTTCTGGCCGAAGTTGTGGTGTCGGAGCTGTGGGGATGGCCAGAATCGGCAGCGTCCCTACGGCACTTCTATAACCCGGAGGAAAAGGCCGAATGAGATCGCTGGGCGTCGGGATTTATGGAGGGCGTATAGCGTGCGGGCACAGCCTGGGACCTGTTGATTCCACACTCGTATCTCCCAGCAGAGGATGGCCGCATCACATGGCGCGCACAGAACGGGAGCCGGAGACGGGGCTGAAAGGCATCCTTTCCACTGTGGGAGGAACCCCGCTCGTAGAGCTCGAACGGTTGATGCCGGGGTTCACCTCGCGGGTGTTCGCCAAGGTGGAGCGTTTCAATCCCGGCGGTAGTGTCAAGGACCGCTCGGCGCTGAACATGGTGGCCACGAAGATCCGGTCCGGGGAGCTCGTCCCGGGCCGTTCGACGGTCATCGAGTCCAGTTCGGGGAACCTCGCGATCGGGCTCGCGCAGATCTGCGGCTACTACGGCCTGCGGCTCGTCTGTGTGGTGGACACCCGCACCACCCGGCAGAACATCGCGATCCTGCGGGCCTACGGGGCCGAGGTCGAGATCATCAGCGAGCCCGATCCGGCCACCGGGGAACTGCTGTCCGCCCGGCTGCACCGGGTCGCCGAACTCGTGGCCACCACCCCCGACGCCTACTGGCCCGACCAGTACGCCAACCCGCTCAACCGGCGGGCCCACGAGACCACGATGGGGGAGATCGCCGAAGCCCTCGACGGCAAGGTCGACCAGCTCGTCGTGGCCGCCGGCACCAGCGGCACGCTCGGCGGCTGCGCCGAGTACATCCGCCGGCACGGCCTCGGCACCACCGTCAACGCGGTCGACGCCCTCGGCAGCGTGCTGTTCGACTCACCCGTCGACTGCGCCCGCCTGGTGCCCGGCCACGGCGCGTCCGTCGCGCCCAAGCTGCTGCGACGGACCGACGCCGACCGGGTGGTGCACGTCGGCGACCTGGACTGCGTGGTGGGCTGCCGCACCCTGGTGCGCCGCGAGGCGATCCTGGCCGGCGGCTCGTCGGGCGCGGTCGTCGCGGCCCTGACCCGGCTCGCCCCCGGCATACCACCCGGCTCCAACGTGGTGATCGTGCTGCCCGACGGCGGCGACCGCTACCTCGACACGATCTACGACGACACCTGGGTGCAGCGGCACTTCGGGGACGTCGCTCACCTGTGGGACGGGCCGTCGGACGCCGGGTTCGTGGGCCAACTGGCCGATATAGCCCAGTAATAGCGCGTCACCGCAGGATTTCCTCACCAGCGAACAGTTCCAGAGAGCCGTTCCAGCGAGAAGTTCCGGTGAACAGCACCCGAGACCCGAGAAAACCCGACCCGAGAAACCCCGAACCGAGAAACCCCGAACCGAGACCCGGAGGCACCACATGACCACCCAGATCGCCGACCTCAGCACCGAGCGCAAGGCCGAGATCAAGGAGATCGTCTGCGACATCCTCGAACTCGAACTCGACGAGGTCACCGACATCAGCCTCTTCAAGGAGGAGCACGACGCCGACTCCCTGCGCACCATCGAGATCCTCGCCTCCATGGAGCGCAACTTCGGTCTCGTCCTGGAGCAGGCCGAGCTCAGCCGCATGGTCAACCTGGCGGGCGTGTACGCCGTGGTCGCGGAGGCCGAGGGAAAGTGAGCGGAGCGACGGGCGGCACGGCGCCGCACACGGCCCCCCGGCACCGGGTGGTGATCACCGGGCTCGGCGTGGTGACCAGCATCGGCACTGGAGTGGACGCCTTCGCCGACGGCCTGCGGGCCGGACGCAGCGGCGCCAAACCGATCGGCGCCTTCGACACCACGGGATTCGCGTACTCCAACGCCTGCGAGATCACCGATTTCGACCCCGAGGAGTGGCTGCGCGACATGGCGGCCGACGAGCTCGGCCGGGCCGCGCAGTTCGCGGTGGCCGGCAGCCGGATGGCGGTCGCGGACGCGGGACTCACCGAGGACGACGTACGGGCCAGGCGCACCCTGGTCTCGGTCGGCACCACCGACGGCGAGTCCCGCGACCTGGACCACCTGATCGGCCTTCAGGTCACCGAGGGCGAGGACCGGCTCGACGCCACCGTCGCCCGCCGGGTGTGGCCCGGCCGGCTCTCCGCCGGCATCGTCCGCGAACTCGGCCTGGAGGACGTGGAGACGGTCACCGTCCCCACCGCCTGCGCGGCCGGCAACTACGCGGTCGGCTCCGGCTACGACGCGATCAGCTCCGGTGACGTCGAGATGGCGCTCTGCGGCGGGGCCGACGCCCTGTGCCGCAAGACGTTCACCGGCTTCTACCGGCTCGGCACCATCGCTCCCGACGTGTGCCGCCCCTTCGACGCCGACCGGCAGGGCATCCTGACCGGCGAGGGCGCCGGGATCCTCCTGATGGAGTCCCTGGAGTCCGCGCTGGGGCGCGGCGCCCGCATCTACGCGGAGGTCCTCGGGTACGGGCTGTCCTGCGACGCGAGCCACCCGGTCGCGCCCGACCGGGACTCCATCGCGCGCTGCATCACCGCCGCCCACCGCAACGCCGGCATCGAGGCTTCCGACGTGGACTTCATCTCGGCGCACGGCACCGGCACCAAGGCCAACGACGTCACCGAGGTCGGCGCGATCCGGCAGGTCTTCGGCGACGAACTGCCGCGCACCGTGTCGATCAAGTCGATGATCGGCCACACCATGGGCGCCGCCAGCGCGCTGGCCGCCGCGGCCTGCTCCCTGGCGCTGCGGGAGGGCTTCATCCCGCCGACCATCAACCACCGCACGACCGACCCCGAGTGCGCGGTCGACTGTGTACCCAACGAGGCGGTCGAGGCCCGGCTGCGGGTCGTGCAGAACAACGGCCTCGCCTTCGGCGGGAACAACGCGGTCCTGATGCTCGGCCACTGGGACGAGAACGCCACCGAAACCCTGCCCGCCGACGCGACAGCGGCGGCCTGAACCGGCCCGACGCGGCCTGAGAGGAGTTGGACGGAATGTCAGCCGACGCGGTCACCACCGCGCATGACCTGGTCGTTTCGGGCTGGGCTGTGTCCTCCCCGTACGGGCTGGGCAGGGACGGGTTCACGGCCGGACTGCGCGAGGGACGGCGCGCCGTCGCCGCCCTCGACAGTGAGCAGTGGCCGGTGCCCTACGAAGAGGCCGGACTCATACCCGGCTTCGACATCAAGGCCGTACTCGGCCGCAAGGGCACCCGCTCCATGGACCGGGTCACCGCCATCGCCGCCACCACCGTGGGCATGCTCCTGGAGGAGTACGGGGCCGGCCTCGCCGCCGACCCCGAGAGCACCGGCCTGGTGCTCGGCACCTCCGGCAGCGTCCAGTCGATCATGGACTTCACCCGGGACGCGCTCACCGGAAAGGCGCCCTACCTGGTCGACCCCGCCAGGTTCCCCAACACCGTGATGAACTGCCCCACCGGGCAGAGCGCCATCCGGCACACGCTCAAGGGCCCCAACGTCACCGTCTCCGGCGGCGCCGCCACCGGGCTGCTCGCCCTCAACTACGCCTCCCGGCTGCTGCGCGGCGGCCACGCCACCGCACTCCTGGCCGGCGCCGCCGAGGAGTTCTCGGTGCAGCGCGCCCGGCTGGAGCAGGTCGCCGACCACGGCGGCAGCGCCGCCGAACCGCTCGGCGAGGGCGCGGCGCTCTTCCTCCTGGAGAGCGGGGCGGCGGCCCGGGACAGCGGCCGCACCGTCCTCGCCACCGTGCTCGGCTGCCGCTTCCGGGCCTTCCGGGACACGGGCCGTGCCTCCGCCGTCCTGAAGAGCTGCGTCGACGAGGTCCTGGCCGCTGCCGGGGCCACCGCCGACGACATCGCGCTCATCGCCCCCGGCACCCCGCCCGGCGTCTTCGGCAAGGAGGAGGCGGCAGCACTGGACGGCCTCGCCGCGCCTCGCCTCGCGGTCCGCCCCCTCATCGGTGACGCCACCGCGGCCGGTGCGGCCTTCCAACTCGCCGCCGTACTCGCCGAGTCGGCCGCCCGCCCGGAACTGGTGGACCGGCTCGCCCTGGTCACCGCGGTCGACCGGGACGGCACCGTCGGCGCGGCCCTGCTCCGCCTCGGCTGAGCCGCCAAGCCCTCCGCAATCCCCCGACTTCCCGCGCAGCACTCGCAGAAAGGCCACGCACCATGTCCGACACTCCCAGGCCGGTAGCCCTCGTCACCGGTGGATCGCGCGGCATCGGGCGTTCCGTCGTGGAGGTCCTGGCCCGCGACGGATACGACGTGGCCCTGTGCTACCAGTCCCGGACGGAAGCGGCCGAGCTCGCCGCGAAGGCGGCCCGGGAGCACGGGGCCCGGACACTGACCGGCCGCGTCGACGTCACCGACCGGGACGCGGTGCGCGCCTTCGTCGCCGAGACCGAGGACACCCTCGGCCCGGTCGACACCCTCGTCACCGCCGCCGGGATCGTCCGGGACAGCAACCTGGCCACGCTCGCCGACGACGACTGGGACGCCGTGGTGCGCACCAACCTCGACGGCACGTACAACTTCGCCAGGGCGCTCGTCTTCCCGATGATGAAGCGCCGCCGGGGCACCGTGATCACCCTCTCCTCGGTCGCGGCCCAGGGGCAGGCCGGCCAGACCAACTACTCGGCCTCCAAGGCCGGGATCATCGGCTTCACCAGGGCCCTCGCCAAGGAGGGCGGCCGGGCCGGGCTGCGCGCCAACACCGTGGCCCCCGGCTTCATCCGCACCGACATGACCGGCGGACTCTCCGAGAAGTACGCCAAGGACATGACCAGGAGCATTCCGCTCGGCCGGTTCGGGGAGCCCGAGGAGGTCGCCGAGCTGGTGGCGTTCCTCGCCTCCGACCGCGCCTCCTACATCACCGGACAGGTCTTCTCCATCGACGGCGGCCTGGTCGTCTGACACCCCGGTCCTCCCGTCATCCCAAGGAGTTCGCCATGACCGCCCGCACCACCAAGCCGCCCCGGTTCTACTTCAACCTGCGCAGCCCCTACAACTTCTTCGCCCTCGCCGACCTGGAGCGCGACCACCCGGAACTGCTCGACCGCGTGGAATGGCGCCCGTTCTGGGAGCCGGACCCGACCAGCGAGAAGCTCCTCACCGACGCCTCGCCCGGCGCTGAGTTCCCGTTCCACCCGATGTCCCGGGCCAAGCAGTTCTACATCCTGCGCGATGTGCGCAGGCTCGCCGCCGACCGCGGCCTGGCGCTGACCTGGCCGGTGGACCGCAAGCCCTGGTGGGAGCCGGCCCACCTGACCTGGTTCCTCGCCGAGCGCGAGGGACTCGGCCGCACCTGGGTCGAGCGCGCCGGGCGGGCCCGCTGGCTGGAGGGGCGAGACATCTGCGACCCGGACGTGGTGCGCGAACTGGCCGAGGAGATCGGCCTGGACGGTGCGGAGGTCGACCAGGCCCCCCACCACCCGCTGGTGCGCGAACAGGGCGTACGGGCGCTGCTCGACGTGCACCGCGACGGCGTCTTCGGCGTGCCGTACTTCATCAACGGCAGCGAGCCGTACTGGGGCCTGGACCGCGTCACCGACTTCGCCGCGTCCTTCGCCCCCGCCACCGTCCCCGCGGCCGCCGCCACCGAGCCGCCCGCCGTCCCCGCCGCCGGCCGGACCACCGACATGAGCCACGCGGGAGGCTGCGGATGAGCACCGTGACCGGCACCGACGAGCGCGCCACGGCCGAGGGAATCCTGCCGCTGACCGCCATCCAGGAAGCGATGTGGACCGCGTACCGCGTCGCACCCCAAAGCGCCTCCTACAACATCGTGATGCCGCTGCTGCTGCGCGGTCCCGTCGACCCGGCCGCCATGGCCGAGGCGGTCACCGCCGTCGGCGACCGGCAGGAACTGCTGCGCTCCGTCTTCACCGAGCAGGACGGCACCCCGGTCCGCAGCGCCGCCGAACGGGCCCTGGTCCGCATGGAGTTCAGGGATCTCGACGGAATCGACGAGGAGGGCCTGCGACGGGCCGCGGAGGAAGCCGGCGCCCGCCCCTTCCGCCTGGAGTCCGGCGCCTTCCGGGTCGTCCTGCTGCGCCGCTCCGACAACGAGTGGGCGCTGGTGACCGCCGCCCACCACATCGTCAGCGACTTCACCTCGCGCTGGCTGCTCGTCCGCGACCTGCTCGACGCCTACGCGGGCACCTCCACCGGCACCGCGCCGGCCTGGCGGCCCATCCCCGGCTCGTACACCGACCACGCCGCCGACGAACTGCGCCACATCGCCTCCGAGGCGGGGCGGCGCGGCGCGGACCGGTGGCGCGAGTCGGTCGCCGGGGCGCCCGCCGCGGAACTCCCGCTGGACCGGCCGCGACCCGTCGTGCGCTCGCTCCGGGGCGGCACCGTGGTCCGGGCGCTCGCGCCGGTCACCGCCCAGGGGCTCGACGCGGCGGCCAACGGCGCGGGCGTCACCCCCTTCGCGTATCTGCTCGGCGTCTTCCAGGCGCTCACCCACCGCTGGACCGGCCAGGAGGAATTCGTCCTCGGGGTGCCCGCGACCAGCCGGATGGGCAAGGCGCAGCGGGACGTGATCGGCTGCTTCCTCAACACCATGCCGGTACGGGCCGAGTTCGACGCCACCAGCACCTTCCGGAGCACCGCCGCGCTGGCCGGCGAGCGGGTGATGCGGGGCATGGTCAACGTCCGCTATCCCTGCGCCCTGGCCTTCCCGCAGGCCACCGTCTTCCGCACCGCGCTGTTCCTGGTCCAGATGGACCGGATGGACCCGCCGGTGCCCAACGTCCCGCCGGGGCAGGTCATCGGCCCGGCCGTGGCGTACAAGGGGCTGGACATCGCCCTGATCGACGTACCCCAGCAGGAAGGTCAGCTGGACCTGCTGCTGCGCATCGAGCAGACCCCCGACGGTGTCACCGCCGTCTTCTCGTACGACACCGACCTGCTCGACCGGGCCACGGTCGAGCGGTTCGCGGACGGCTACGAGCGGATGCTCGCCGCGGCCGTCGCCGACCCGGGCACCCGGATCGCCGACGTGGAACTGGCCGGACAGGACGAGACGGCCGTGCTGCTCGCCCTCGGCACCACCTCCTTCGACGACGTCGCCGATTTCGACGACTTCGAATCCTTCGAGAACTCCTGGGAACACCGATGACCATGCGCATCGCGATCGTGGGTGCGGGACTCGGCGGTCTGACGGCCGCCGCCGCACTGCACCACCGGGGCCTGGACGTCCAGGTCTACGAGCGGGGGGAGGAGCTGCGCGAGCAGGGCGTCGGCATGCACCTCGGCCCCAACGGCACCAGGCTGCTCCAACGCCTCGGCCTGGGGCCGGAGCTGGAGCGGTGCGCGGTGCGCCCCGAGGCCCTGGAGGTACGGGCCTTCCACAACGGTGCCACCGTGGCCCGTCAGGAGATGGGCGAGGCGTGGCAGCAGCGCTTCCGTGCCCCGTACTACACCGTGCACCGCGGTGACCTGCACCGGATGCTGTCCTCGCGGGTCCCCGCCGAGCGGGTGCACACCGGCAAGGAGCTCGTCCGGTTCGAGGAGACCGTGTACGGGGTCGTCCTGCACTTCGCGGACGGCACCGACGCCCACGCCGACGTGCTGATCGGCGCGGACGGCGTGCACTCGGCGGTCCGGCGCGCGGTCGCGGGCGCCGACGCCCCGGTCTACTCCGGCAACAGCGCCCTGCGCGGTGTGGTCGATGCCGCCGACCTGCCGGACCTGGACCCCGCGCTGATGTACATGTACGCGGGCCCCACCGCGCGCGTCCTGCTCTACCCGGTCGCCGGGGGCCGGCAGTTCACCTACGTCGTGGTGACCCCGGCCGCCGAGGGCGCCGCCGAGTCGTGGACCAGCGCGGGCGACCGCACCGACCTGGACGCCGTCCTGACGGGCTGGGACCCGGCCGTGCGCGCGCTCGCCGACGCGGCGGGCGAGGTGCGCCGCTGGGCGCTGTACGACCGCGAGCCGCTGGCGCGGTGGAGCACCGCCCGCACCACCCTGCTCGGCGACGCGGCCCACCCGATGCTCCCGCACCACGGACAGGGCGCCAACCAGGCCGTGGAGGACGCCGTGGCGCTCGCCGTCTGCCTCGAAGGGGCGGCACCCGGCGCGGACGGAGTCGCCGCCGCACTGCGCCGCTACGAGGAGGCGCGCCGGCCGCACACCACCCGTGTGCAGCTCGGCTCCCGCACCGGGCAGCAGCCGAAGGACGCCGCCGCGAACCGCCGCATCGACGCCGACAGCGTCGACTGGGTCCTCGACCACGACGTCGAGGCGGCCCTCGTCGGGCCGGAGAACCGGCTCCACCAGGCGGCCTGACGTGTAGTCGGGTCGCGTGCGAACAGGACCAGGGGTCCCTGGCGCTCTCCCCGCGCCAGGGGCCCCGCCATGCGTCCCACGCGCGTGTCCCGTCGCCTGCCTCGTTCGTAAAGTCACTGGCTTCCCGTTCGCTCCTGCGGTGAGATCTCCGATGTGACACTTCACGAGGATGAGATCCCGGTCGACGAGACGCTGGTCCGGTCACTGCTGAAGGCCCAGCGCCCGGAGTGGGCCGGCCTGCCGTTGTCGCCCGCGGGCGCGGGCACGGACAACACCATGTACCGGCTCGGCGATGACCTGCTCGTGCGACTTCCACGAACTGCCGACAAGGGACAGTCCGTGCGGAAGGAGCAGGAATGGCTTCCTCGCCTGGCGCCCTTCCTCACGTGTCCGATTCCCGAGGCCGTCCACGCCGGGACACCCACCGACGTCTTCCCTCTGGCCTGGTCGGTCCACCGCTGGATCGACGGTGCCGAGGCCGGCCCGGACACCGTCCGGGACTGGGCCGCCTTCGGAGCCGATCTCGCGGCGGTCGTGCGGGAGCTCCACGGCGTCGACCTCATGGGAGCGACTCGCGCGGATGACCTCAGCTGGTACCGGGGAGGCAGCTTGGGGCCGTGCGACCAGTGGATCGCCGGGTGTCTCGACGATTGCCGAACCACCGTGGGCTCCGAGCTCGACATCGACTCTCTGGAACAGTTGTGGCGAGCCGCGCTCGCACTGCCCGACCCCTCCGGCCCCCATGTGTGGCTCCACGGCGACCTCAAGCCGACCAACCTCTTGGTCCGGGAAGGCAAGCTCCACGCAGTCATCGACTTCGGAGGACTCTCGGTCGGCTTTCCCGACGCCGAGCACGCCACGCTCTGGGACCTGCCGCCACAAGCACGACAGGCCTACTGGGACGCATTGAGCCTCGACGACCCGACCTGGGCCCGTGCCCGCGCCTGGGCGATCGCGGTGGGCGTCAGTGGGATCTCCTACTACTGGAACACCTTCCCCTCCTTCGTCGCCGAGTGCCGAGCACGACTCGGGGCAATCCTCACCGATGCCGCTGCGCGTTGAGTGGCCTCCCCGGTCAGGGCTACGGAACCCGCGTGAAGTGGAGCATCTCGCCGCCATGCCCTGAGTCCGGCTCATCTCGCCGAACCCGCGCCGTCCTGGTCACCACGGCCTGGTGGTGCCGGGCATCTCGTACGCCTCCGGCTCCTCGGCCGTCATGGGCTGCCGGCAGCGATCACACATCATCGGCGGGTCTCCGGCCAAGAGCGATGCAGCCGGAGGCTTAGGCTCAAGGGAGTCGACGTTCCTCAGCTTCGGGAGGATGACCTGTGGCAGCCGTGCACGTGACCGTGTGGGACGACCGCGATCGGGTCGGAGGAGGCGGGGCCCCGACAGCTTCGGGGGCCCCGGCGGCCGCTGCTGCCCCCGCCCTCTTCATCCACAACATCTTTACCTGGGGCAGCGACCCCACGTACGGGTTCGCCGGGCAGCGGCCCCTCGCGGACAGCCGGCGGCTCCTCATGATGGATCGCCGGGGCTACGGCGACAGCCCGGACACCGCGTGCAGCGACTTCGACGTCGACGCCGAGGACGTCGTGGAGGTTCTCGGCGACGGGGCCTGCGCCGTGGGGCTCGGCGGCGCCCACCTCGTGGGGCACGGGAACGGCGCCGTCGCCGCGCTCATCGCCGCCGCGCGCCGGCCCGACCTCGTCCGCTCACTTGCCCTCATCCAGCCCTCCGCCTTCACCGCCGCCGCGCACCATCCAGTCGTCGCCGACCTTCTCGACCGGGTGCGCGACGGTGCCCCGGGCATCCCGGAGGGCATCACGCCGGAGCAGTATCTACGTGCGTCCACCGAGGGACTGGGGATGGCCGTGCCCGAGCCCACGCCGCGCCGGCTCCGTGCCGTCGCCACATCCATGGGGGAGCGGCCCATCTGGGAGGCGGAGATCCCGCTGGAGGCGGTCCGGGGTGCCGCCCTGCCGGTTCTGGTGATCTGCGGAACCTGGGAGCAGGCGCCGGCCACGTACCGCGAGCATGTGGGGCTCCCTCTCATGGCCGTGGCCGAGTCCCTCACGGACTCCCTCGGGGGCCGCCTCCTGCGGGTGCCCGGTTACTACCCGCACACCCAGGAGCCCGCCGCCGTCAACGCCGCCCTGCGGGAGTTCTGGGGCTGACCGGTTCCGCATCGGCTGCCGGTCCCGCGCGGCCCACTCCTGCCCGGCGGTGCGTCCACGGGGAGGGGTGGGAGGCGGACGCCACCGTCGACGGCCTCGCCGCGATCGCCCGCACCTGGTGACCTTCGCGTCCGCCGCCGCACCCGCGCCGTCCTCACCCCGGTCAACTTGACCTTCTCCGTCACCAGTCCCGGCAGACCGGACCGCCTGTGAACCGGGCGGGCGCATGAAGCAACTGCATTGGCCCGCCACGCCACGCCACGCCCCGCCGTGCCCCGGGCCCGGTGAATACATGGCCGGCATAGGGCCCGGATAGGGCGCCCTTCAAACATGGCCATAACCGACCACACAAAGGGGCGTCGAACTGATGAGCGAGCAGCGACAGACCGAAGAGACCCTGTACCGCGTCGTGCTCAACGACGAGGAGCAGTACTCGATCTGGTGGGCCGACCGCGCCCTGCCGGCCGGCTGGCACGCCGAGGGCGGCGAGGGCACCCGCGAGGAGTGCCTCGCACGCATCACCGAGATCTGGACCGACCTGCGCCCGCTGAGCCTGCGCCGGCGCATGGACGCCACCGCCGCCTGACCGTACTGGCCGCCGGATCCGAGGCCGGGCCCGACCCCCACCGCGCCGCCCGATCCCGATGGAGGAGAGACTGTGAACGACCGCACGCTGTCGGGTTCGTACACCGGTGCAACCATTGCCCGGCCCAGGACCGCACCCCTGCTGCCCGCGCTGTTCGCCGCCCAGCGCACCCGTACCCCTGACGCACCCGCCGTGATCGGCGCCGACGGAACCGTGGTCACCTACGCCGGACTCGGCGCGCGCGCCGCGCTGTTCGCCGCCCGGCTGCACGCCCTCGGCGTGCGCCCCGGTGACTTCGTGGGCGTGTGCCTGCGCCGCGGACCCGACCTGGTCGCCGGGCTGCTCGGCGTCTGGCTGGCGGGCGGCGCCTACGTACCGCTCGATCCGAACCACCCCGAGAGCCGCATCGCCCTCGTCCTGGAGGACGCGCAGGCGCCGGTGGCCCTCGCCGAGCGGTCCACCGCCGACAAGCTGCCCACGGGCACCCGGGTGCTGCTCGCCGAGGACGTCACCGGCGAACAGCCCGGGGGAGTGCCGGAGTTCGTCGCCGAATCGGCCCGGCCCGCCTACGTACTGCACACCTCCGGCTCCACCGGCCGCCCCAAGGGCGTCGTCGTCCCGCACGAGGGCATCGCCAACCGGGTGCGCTGGCTCGCCCACCGCCACCGGCTCGGCCCCACCGACCGGGTGCTGCTCAAGACCACCGTCGGCTTCGACGCCGCCGGACTGGAGCTGTTCTCCCCGCTGGTCAGCGGCGCCGCCCTCGTGCTCGCCCCCGACGGCGCCGAGCGTGACCCGGCGACCCTGCTCGCCGCCGTCGCCGACCACGGCGTCACCGTCCTCCAGGGCGTCCCCTCCGTCTACCGGCGCCTCGTCGACGAACCCGGCTGGGAGCGGACCACCGCCCTGCGCCTGGTCTTCAGCGCCGGCGAACCCCTCCACGCCGACCTGTGCCGCCGCATCCTCGAACGCGCGCCCGGCGTACGGATCTGGAACACCTACGGACCCACCGAGGCGTCCGTCGACATCACCGAGCACCTGTGGGACCCGGACCAGGACACCGGTGCCGTCCCCATCGGGCGCCCCATCGGCAACATGCGCGTGGTCGTCCTCGACCCGGCCGGACGGCCCGTGCCGGTCGGCGTCCCCGGTGAACTCCACGCGGGCGGCATCGGGCTCGCCCTCGGCTACCTCGGCCGCCCGGACCTGACCGCCGAACGCTTCGTGCCCGACCCGCACACCGAGGGGCAGCGGCTCTACCGCACCGGCGACAAGGTGCGCTGGCGCGCCGACGGCGCCCTCGAATACCTCGGCCGTCTCGACCAGCAGGTCAAGGTCAACGGCGTACGGATCGAGCCCGGCGAGGTCGAGGCCGCGCTCGCCGCCCACCCCTGGGTGCGCACCGCCGTCGCCGCCGCCGTGCCCGACCCCGCCGGCGGGGGCCACCGGCTCGCCGCCTGGGTGCAGCCGCGCGGCGAGGCCCCCCGCCCCGACGAACTGCGCGCCTTCCTGCGCCGCACCCTGCCCGATGTCCTGGTGCCGTCCGTCTTCGTGACCGTCGACGAGTGGCCGCTCACCGCCAGCGGGAAGATCGACCGGGGCGCGCTGCCCGATCCGGCCGAGAGCCGCACCGAGACCGCCTACGTCCCGGTGCGCGACGCCACCGAGCGGGCCGTCACCGAGATCTGGGCCCAGCTGATCGCCGTCCCCGCCGGGGAGATCGGCGCCACCCACGACTTCTTCCAGCTCGGCGGCTCCTCACTGATGCTGACCCGGCTCTCCGAGCTGCTGTCGGCGTCGGCGGGCACCCGCGTACCGCTGCGCGCCCTGTTCACCGCGACCACCGTCGAGACCCAGGCCGCCCTGATCGGCCGACCCGCCGACCCGACCGGCGACGACCACATTGCGGAAACGGTCCTTCCCGTGCCCCGCAAGCCCGAGGGCCTGCCGCTCTCGCCCGGCCAGCAGGGCATGTGGCTGCTCGACCGGCTGCGCCCCGGCAGCAGGGAGTGGAACGCCCCCGCCTTCCTCACCCTGCCCGCCGAGTACAGCGACGCCACCGTCGCCGCCGCCCTCGGCGCACTCGCCGACCGGCACGAGATCCTGCGCACCCGGTACGTGCTGAACGGCACCGAGCCCGTCCAGATCGCCGACGCGCCCGGCACCCGTCCGCCCCGGCTGCGCACCGCGCTCGCCGCGACCGCCGACGAGTTGAACGTCCTGGTGCAGGAGGAGTTCGCCCGCCCCTTCGACCTGGAGAACGGACCCGTCTGGCGGGCTCTGACCGTACGCCGGGGGACCGAGCACCTGCACGTGGTCCTCTCGCTGCACCACATCGCCTGCGACGGCTGGTCCTCCGTCGTCCTGGAGCGCGACCTCAAGGCGCTCGCCGAGGCCGCGCACACCGGCACCGACGCCCGGCTGCCCGAGCTCCCGGTGCAGTACGCCGACCACGCCACCCACCGGCGCGCCCGGCTCACCGACACCTTCGTCTCGCGCGAACTCGACCACTGGAAGCGGGTGCTGGACGGCATCGCCCCGCTCGACCTGCCCACCGACCGGCCCCGGCCCCCGGTGCGCGACGCGCACGGCGCCGTCCACCTCTTCACGATCCCGGCCGCGCTCACCGAGCGCGTCGCGGCCCTCGGCCGCAGCTGCGGGGCGACCCTCCAGCAGACCCTGCTCACCGCGTTCTCCGCGCTCGTCGCCCGCCTCACCGGCCGCTGGGACGTCCCGGTCGGCATCCCGGTGGCCGGCCGAGAGCGGCCCGAGACCGCCGATGTCGTCGGGTTCTTCCTCAACACCCTCGTGCTGCGCTGCGACGCCGCCGCCGACACCACCTTCCGTGACGCCGTCGTCCGGGTCCGCGACACCGCCCGCGAGGCCTTCGCCCACCAGGAGCTGCCCTTCGACCGGCTCGTCGCCGAGCTCGACGAGAGCCGCGATGCCGCCCGCACCCCGCTCTACCAGGTGATGTTCGACCTGCACGAGGAGGGCCGCACCGGCACCGCGACCTCGGCCGGCGACCTCGACGCCTTCCGGGGCGCCTGGCAGGCCGCCCGCACCGACCTCACGTTCGTCGTGCAGCGCCGGGACGACGGCTCCCTGCTCGGCATGGCCGAGTACGCCACCGCCCTGTTCGACCCGGCCACCGTCGAGCGGTTCGCCGACTGCTGGACCCGACTGCTGGAGGCGGTCGCCGACGACCCGTGGGTACGGCTGGGCACCGCCGACATCCTGCCCGCCCCGCTCCGCGCCGAACTCGTCGCCCACGGCCCCGGCCCCGCCGGAGCGGGGGACACCATCACCGGAGCGTCCGACGGGGGCGTACACACCGCGATCGCGGAGGTGGCCCGGCGCTCCCCGCAGGACCCGGCCGTCGTCTGCGGCGACGAGACCTGGACGTACGAACGGCTGACCCGGCGCGCCGAATTCCTCGGCCACCGGCTCCGCGGCCTCGGCGCCGGCCCGGAGACCACCGTCGCCGTGCTGCTCGGCCGCACCCCCGAGCTGCTCGCCACGATCCTCGGCAGCTGGCACGCCGGCGCCGCCCATGTGCCGCTCGACCCGGGCGCGCCCGACGACCGGATCGCCCATGTGCTCGCCGACTCGGGGGCGGGCGTCCTCGTCACCGACACGGCGGGCGCCGCACGCCTGGCCGGGATCCACCGCGGCGCCGTCCTCACCCTGGACACGGAACCGGACGCCGCGCCGCCGGCGGACGCCGAGCCGCTGCCCGCCGGGGACGGCACCCGCCTCGCCTACCTGATGTACACCTCCGGCTCCACCGGCCGCCCCAAGGGCGTCGCCGTGGAACACCGCACCCTGCTGCCCACCCTGCGCGCCTTCCAGGCCCACCTGGACTTCGGGCAGGGCCCCGACGACGCCTATCTCGCCCTGGCCCAGCCCACGTTCGACATCTCCTGGACCGAACTCGTCATGCCGCTCGTCGCGGGCGGCCGGGTCGTTCTCGCCCAGGACCACGAACTGCGCGACCACCGAGCCCAGTTGGCGCTGCTCGACCGGCACGGCGTCAGCCACCTCCAGGCCGCCCCCGCGCACTGGCAGATGCTGATCGACGCCGGCTTCGGCCGCCGCCCACTGGTCGGCAAGACCGGCGGCGAGGACTGCCCGCCCGCCCTCGCCCGCGACCTATCGCGCAGGCTGCGGCGGTTCATCAACGAGTACGGGCTCACCGAGACGACCATCGCCTCCACCCGGTGGGACGCGCACGACACCGCGCAGTCCACCCCGATCGGCCGCCCCTACCCGCACTGCACCGTCCGGGTCCTGGACGAGAACCTCACCCCCGTGCCGTACGGGGTGACCGGCGAACTGTGCATCGGTGGGACCGCCCTCGCCCGCGGCTACCACGGCAGGCCCGACCTGACCGCCGCCGTGTTCGTACCCGACCCGTACGGCGAGCCCGGCGCCCGCCTCTACCGCAGCGGCGACATGGCCCGCCTGCTGCCCGACGGCACGCTGGAGTTCGCCGGGCGCGCCGACGGCCAGGTCAAGATCCGAGGCAGGCGGGTGGAGACCGGCGAGGTCCAGGGCGTCCTGGCCGAGCACCCCGGAGTCGCCCGGGCCGTGGTCACCGTCCACGGCACCGGCCCCGACGCCGCGCTCATCGGCTACTGGGTGGCCGCCGACAACACCCCCGTACCCGGCGACAGCGCGCTCCTGGACCACTGCGCCCGCAGGCTGCCCGACTACATGGTCCCCGCGCTGCTCGTACCGATCACCGCCGTACCGCTCACCCGGCACGGCAAGGTCGACACCGCGGCCCTGCCCACGCCCGACCTCGCAGCCGCGCTCGCCGACGAGCCGTACACCGCGCCCGAAGGACCCGTCGAGGAGATCATCGCCGGGATCTGGGCCGAGGTGCTGCACGGCCCGGAAGCCGTCGCCGGCCACCGGATCGGCGCCCGCCAGGGGTTCTTCCGCAGCGGCGGCAACTCCGTGCGCGCCGCCCAGGTCGTCGCCCGCATCCAGGAGGAGTTCGACGTCGAACTGCCCCTGCGCGCCGTCTTCGAACGCCCCACCGTCGCCCGGCTCGCCGAAGCCGTGGAAGAGGCCGTGACGGCCGAGATAGAGAAGCTCACCGAAGCCGAACTCGCCCTCGCCCACAGGGAGTACCAGCCGTGACCGCACCCACCGCGCCGACGCAGCCCACACAGGAGGAGCTGCGCGCCGAGCTCCTGCGCCGCCGCCTCGCCGGGCGCGGCGCCGGCACTCCCGCCCGCACCGCCTCGATCCCGCGCGCCGACCGCACCAAGCCCCTCGAACTCTCGGCCGGGCAGCGCCAGTTGTGGTTCCTGCACCAGCTCGACCCGGAGAGCCCCGAATACCTGCTGCCGATGGCGTACCGGCTGCGCGGCCCGCTGTCGCCGGGCACCCTCCAGCAGGCGTTCGACTCGCTCGCCGCCCGCCACGAGATCCTGCGCACCCGCTACGTCCTGGACGCGGCCGACCCCCGGCAGGTCGTCGACCCGGCCGGGCCCGTCGACCTCGCCGTCACCGACCGGCCCGGCCTGGACGCCGCCGCCCGGGACGCGGCCGCCGTCGCCTTCACCGAGGCCCGCGCCGCCGAGACCTTCGACCTGGCCGCCGACCACCCGCTGCGGGTACGGCTGCTGCGCTTCGCCCCCGACGACCACGTCCTGCTCGTCGTCATGCACCACATCGCCTGCGACGCGCTGACCCGCCCGCTGCTCCTGGCCGACCTCGCCGCCCTCCACCGGGGCGAGGAACTGCCCGAACTGCCCGTCCAGTACGCCGACTACGCGGCCTGGGCGGCCCGCCGGCAGAGCGGCCCCGACGCCGACCGCGGCCTCGACCGCTGGCGCCGGGAGCTCGCCGGCGTCGAACCGCTCGCCCTGCCCACCGACCGGCCCCGCCCCGCCGTACGAACCTGGGGCGGTGCCACACACGGCTTCGACGTCCCCGCCGCCACCGCCACCGCGCTGCGCAAGGTCGCCCGCGACGGCGACGCCACCCTCTTCATGGTGCTGCTCACCGCCTACCAGACCCTGCTCGGCCGCTACACCGGCAAGCGGGACGTGTCGGTCGGCACCGCCGTCTCCGGACGCACCCGCCCCGAACTGCGGCAGATGGCCGGATACGCGTACAACACCCTGGTGCTGAGGGGTCGTTGGGGCGCCGACCCGGCCTTCCGGGACGTCCTCGCCGCCAACCGCACCACCGTGCTGGACGCCTTCGACCACCAGGAGACGCCGTTCGACCGGATCGCCGACGAGCTGGAGCCCGAGCGCGACCTGTCCACCACACCGCTCTTCCAGGTCATGTTCGACCTCGCGTCCGGCGAGGGGGCCGACGGCCCCGACCTGCCCGGCGTCACCGCCGAGCCCGTCCCCGCCGCGAGTTCCATCGCCCGTTTCGACCTGACACTGCACCTCACCGAACGCGCCGACGGAGCCCTGCACGGCAGCCTCGAATACGCCACGGCCCTCTTCGATGCGGCCACCGCCGCCCGGATCGCCGGCCACTACACCCGGCTCCTCGCCCAGATCGCCGCCACCCCCGACGCCCCGCTGTCCACCCTCGACCCGATCGGCCCCGAGGAGCGCGCCCTGCTCCTGGACGGACCGGCCACCCCCGTCGGCACCGATCGCCCCCTCGACGCCACCGCCCTGCGCCCCGTCCTGGAAACCGTCCTGGAACAGGCCGCGGCCACCCCCGACGCCACCGCCCTGCGCCACGGCGACACCACGTACACCTACCGCCGGCTCGCCGAGGAATCGGAGCAGTACGCCCGCCGGCTCGCCGGGCTCGGCATCGGCCCCGAGGACACCGTCGCCGTACTCCTGGACCGCTCGCCGCGACTGGTCGCCGCCCTGCTCGGCATCTGGCGCGCGGGCGCCGCGTACGTACCCGTCGACCCCGGCTACCCGGACGAGCGCGTCGGCCACATGCTGGCCACCACCGGCACCCGGACCGTCCTCACCGAGACGCGCTACGCCGACCGCTTCGCCGGCCCCACCGTCCCGGTCACCGACGAGGACGGTTCCACCGTCCTGGACATGGA
>NZ_ML123053.1:159454-183762 GCF_003846175.1 Streptomyces sp. ADI95-17
CCGAGGACGGCTCCACCGCCCCGGCCGCCGCCGAGGACGGCTCCACCGCCCCGGCCGCGGCCGACGACGGCCTCACCGTCCTGGTCGCCGACGACCCGGCCGAGCAGGCCGTCCGCGAGGCCGCCACCGCCGCCCTGCCCACCGGGTACGACCTCGACGCACTCGCCTACGTCATCTACACCTCCGGTTCCACCGGCCGCCCCAAGGGCGTCCTCGTCACCCACCGCGGCCTGGCCAACTACCTCGGCTGGACCGTCCAGGCGTACGCGGACGCAGGCCCCGGCGGCGCCCCGCTGTTCTCCTCGGTCGCCTTCGACCTCGGCGTACCCGACCTCTACGCGCCGCTGATGACCGGCCGCGACGTCCACCTGCTCCCGCAGGACTTCGACACCGCCGACCTCGGCGCCCTGCTCGCCGCGGGCGCCCCGTACGCCTTCATCAAGCTCACCCCCGGCCATCTCGACCTGCTCCAACAGCAGTTGACGGACGATCAGATCAGAGACCTGGCCGGTCTCGTCATCGCCGCCGGCGACTCCTTCACCGCCCGGCTCGCCGAGCGCTGGACCACCTCGGCGGGCCCCGACGGCACCCGCCTCGCCGCCGAGTACGGCCCCACCGAGATCACCGTCGGCAACTCCGCGTACTTCCTCGACGGGCCCGTCACCACCGAACTCGTCCCCATCGGCCGCGCCGTCCCGCACACCACCATGTACGTCCTCGACGAGCAGCTGCGACCGCTGCCCGTCGGCGTGCCCGGCGAAGTGTGGATCGGCGGCATCGGCGTCGCCCGCGGCTACGCGGGCCGCCCCGACCTGACCGCCGAACGCTTTGTGCCCGACCCCTACGGTCCGGCCGGCACCCGGCTCTACCGCACCGGCGACATCGCCCGCGTACTGCCCGACGGCAACCTCGACTTCGTCGCCCGCGCCGACCACCAGGTCAAACTCCGCGGCTACCGCATCGAGCCCGGCGAGATCGAGGCCGCGCTCACCGCCGACCCGGCCGTCGCCGAAGCCGTCGCCCTCGTCCGCGAGGACAGCCCCGGCGCCAGGGAACTCGTCGCCTACGTCGTCCCCGCCGAAGGCGCCGGCCCCGACGACCTCACCCCGGCCGCGCTGCGCGCCCGCGTCGGCGAGACCCTCCCGTCGTACATGGTGCCCGCCGCCTACCTCACACTCGACGCCCTGCCGCTGACCGCCAACGGCAAGCTCGACCGGCGCGCGCTGCCCGCCCCGGGCCGCGCCGCCACCGCCGTCGGCGACTACGTCGAGGCCCGCGACGCCACCGAAGGCGCCATCGCCGCGGTCTGGGCCACCGTCCTGGGCCGGGACACCGTCGGCGTCCACGACAACTTCTTCGAGCTCGGCGGCGACTCCATCCGCGCCGTCACCCTCGTCGGCGCGCTGCGCGAGGCAGGCTGGGAGACCAGCGTCCGCGACATCTTCGCGCACCGCACCGTGGCCCGGCTGCGCGCCGCCCTCGGCGACGCGGACGGCGCGGACGGCGCCGGACCGGGCACCACCGTCGCCCGGTTCGCCCTCATCGGCGAACAGGACCGGGCCGCACTGCCCGCCGACGTCACCGACGCCTACCCCATCTCGCTCACCCAGGCCGGGATGCTCGTCGAGATGTACGGCGAGAGCACCGAGAACCGCTACCACAACATCACCTCCTTCCGGATCCGCGACGAACTCCCCTTCGACCCCGAGGCGTTCCAGCGGGCCGCCGACCTGATCGTCGAACGCCACGAGGTCATGCGGACCTCCTTCGCCCTCGACGGCTACTCCCGGCCGCTCCAGCTCGTCCACGCCGCCTCGCGGATGCCCTGCGTCTTCGACGACCTGCGCCACCTGCCTGCCACCCGCCGCGAACTGGCCCTCTGGGAGTTCGCCGACCGCGACCGCGAAGACCTCTTCGACCTCACCAGCGCACCGCTCATGCGGATGGCCGTCCACCTCCTGGACGACGAGAGCTGGTGGCTGTCCATCACCGAGTGCCACCCCGTCATCGAGGGCTGGAGCTACCACTCCCAGCTGATGGAGATGCTCCGCGCCTACCGCGCACTGCGCTCCGGAGCCGAGCCCGAGCCCGCCCCGCCGGTGCCCGCCGTCCGCTACGCCGACTTCGTCGCGGGCGAACTGCGCTCCCTGGACGACCCGGCCGACCGCGAGCACTGGCGCCACATCGTCGACACGTACGAGCGGTTCAGCGTCCCGGCCGGCTGGCAGGGCGACGACGAGGGCGACGAGCGCTACCGCATCGACGTCCCGCTCGGCGACGTCGAACCGGGCCTGCGCGCCCTTGCCACCGCCGCCGAGGTCCCCTACAAGAGCGTCCTGCACGCCGCGCACAGCAAGGTCCTGTCGCTGCTCACCCACGCCGAGCGGTTCCGCGGAGGCATGGTGGCCGACGCGCGCCCCGAGGAGGCGGGCGCCGAACGCGTCTCCGGCATGTACCTCAACTCGGTGCCCTTCCCGTACGAACGCACCGCCGCGACCTGGGGCGAACTCGCCCAGCAGGTCTTCGCCCGCGAGGTCGAGCTGTGGCCGCACCGCCGCTACCCGATGCCCGCCATGCGCAGACCCGGCGGCGAGTCCCACCTCATCGACGTCCTCTTCCACTACCTGGACTTCCACCAGGTCGACACCGAGCTCATCGACATCATGGCCAGCCGCGACGACAGCCCCAACGAGTTCCGGCTCGTCGTCGGCACCCCCGTGCGCGGCCACCTGTCCATCGCCTCCCGCACCCGCACCCTCTCCCGGGGCCGGGCCAAGCGCCTCGCCGCGCTCTACACCGCCGTCTTCGCCGACATGGCGCGCACCGGCGCCGAGGGCGACGCCCGTGGTTCCTACCCCGACACCTACGAGCGGGCCGCCCTGGCGGCACCCGCCCTGCCGCACTCCGACACCCCCGCCGACGTGCTCGGCGCGTTCGAGGCACAGGCCGCCCGGACCCCGACCGCCACCGCCCTCTCCTTCGGGTCCGCCACCCTCTCCTACGCCGCGCTCGACGCCCGCGCCGAGGCCGTCGCCCACCGGCTGCGCACCCTCGGCGCCGGGCCCGAGACCCGCGTCGCGGTGCTCCTGGACCGGGGCCCCGACCTGGTGGCCGCACTCCTGGGCGTCTGGAAGGCGGGTGCCGCGCAGGTGCCCGTGGACCCCTGCACCCCCGATGCCCGGATCTCCGGCGCCGAGTTCACGCTCGCGGTCACCGAACGCCGCCACGCCGCCCGCCTGGGCGGCATCCCGCTCCTGGTCACCGAGGACCTCACCGACACCCCCGTACCCGCCGGGCCCGCCACCGTCCACGACCCGGACCGGCTCGCCTACGTCCTGCACACCTCCGGCTCCACCGGCACCCCCAAGGGCGTCGAGATCAGCCACCGCTCGCTCGCCCACTACCTGCACTGGGCGGTCGAGCAGTACGCGGCGGCCGGCACCGGCGGCGCGCCGTGGTTCACCTCCGTCGGCTTCGACCTCGGACTCCCCGCGCTGTACGCGCCCCTGATGACCGGGCAGACCGTACGACTGCTCCCGCAGGCGTACGGGCCGGGGGAGTTCGGCGCCGAGCTCCTCAAGGGCGCGCCCTACTCCTTCGTCGGGCTCACCCCCGGCCATCTGACGCTCCTGGAAGCCCAGTTGACCGACGCCGAACTCGGCTCCCTGGCCGCGCTCGCCGTCTGCGCGGGCGACGCCTACCCGGCCGCCCAGGCCGACCGGGTCGCCGCCCGCATCGGGGCCGGCGGCATGGTCCTCGCCGCCGAGTACGGACCCACCGAGGCCACCGTCGCCGCCACCGCGCTGCGTGTCCTGCCCCGGCACCGGAGCGCGCCGCGCCCCGTCGCGGCACCGGCCGGCGTCCGGGCCGGACTCCAGCACGCCGACACCCTGCACGCCCCCGAACGGCCCCGCGCCCCGCGCACCCTGGTGGCCCTCGGCTCCCCGCTCCCGGGCGTCACCCTGCGGCTCCTGGACAGCGCGCTGCGGCCGGTCCCCGACGGCATCGCCGGCGAGGTGTACCTCGGCGGCGACGGGCTCGCCCGCGGTTACGCCGGACGCCCCGGCCTGACCGCCGCCGCGTTCCTGCCCGACCCCTACGGACTGCCGGGCGCCCGCCTCTACCGCACCGGAGACCTGGCCCGCCGGCTCCCCGGCGGCGCCCTGGAGTTCCTCGGCCGTGCCGACGACCAGGTCAAGATCCGGGGACACCGCGTCGAACCCGGCGAGGCCGAGGCCACGCTCGCCGCCGACCCGTCCGTGCGCGAAGCCCTCGTCGCGGCGGTCGACGCCGCCGACGGCGGCAAGCGCCTCGCGGCCTGGGTGGTGCCCGCCGAGGGACACACCGTCTCCGTACCCGCCCTGCGCGAGAGGCTGCGCGCGGTGCTGCCCGCCGCCGTCATCCCGGCGACCGTCACGGCGCTGCCCGCGCTCCCGCTCGGCGAGAACGGCAAACGCGACCGGTTCGCCCTGGTGGCCCGCGCCGCCACCGCCGCCGACGCCCCCTACGAGGAGCCGCGCACCGACACCGAGCGACGGCTCGCCGCCGTCTGGGCCGAAGTGCTCGGCCTCGAACAGGTCGGTGTGCACGACGACTTCAGGGACCTCGGCGGCGACTCCCTGCTCGTACCGCCCCTGCTGCTCGCCGCCCGCAGGGCAGGGCTCCCCCTCGACCTCGCGACCGCACTGCGCCACCACACGGTGGAACACCTCGCCGCCGCACTCGACGTCCGCACGGCCCACGACCCGGCCCAGGAAGGCTGACCCCATGCGTCATCTGATCTCCATCGACGACCTCACCGACGCGGAGCTGCGGCGCATCGTGGACCGCGGCGCCGAGTTCTCCGCCGGACTCGCCAGGCGGCCCGCACCGCTGGACGGCCAGGTGGTCGGCGTCTACTTCGCCAAGACCTCCACCCGAACCCGTACCGCCTTCTCCTCCGGATCGCTGCGGCTGGGCGGCTCCCTCATCGCCTACGGGCCCGGCGACCTCCAGCTCAACACCGGCGAGACCACCGAGGACACCGGCCGGGTGCTGTCCGGGATGCTCGACGTCCTCGTCGCCCGGACCGCCGGGCCCGAGGCCGAACTGCGCGGCTGGGCACGGCAGGGGACGATGTCCGTCGTCAACGCCATGACCGCCGAGGAACACCCCACCCAGGCGCTCACCGACCTCACCACACTGGTACGCCACTTCGGCCGCATCGACGGGCTGCGGATCCTGTACGCGGGCGAGGGCAACAACACGGCGGCGGCCCTCGCGCTCGCCCTCACCCGCTTCCCCGGCGTCCACTTCGAGGTCCGCACCCCGCCCGGCTACGGCCTGGACGAGTCGATCGCGCACCGGGCCCGCGCCCAGGCGGCCCGCACCGGCGCCACCCTGGTCGAGCGGTCCGACATGGACGGACTGACCGGCGGCTACGACGTGATCTACACGACCCGCTGGCAGACCACCGGCACCAGCAAGCCCGACCCCGACTGGCGGGACATCTTCGCCCCGTTCCAGGTCACCCCCGCCCTGTGGGAGACCAGCCCGGACGCCGTGTTCATGCACGACCTGCCCGCCCACCGGGGCGAGGAGGTCGTGGCCGAGGTGCTGGACGGACCGCACAGCATCGCCTTCGCCCAGGCCACCAACAAGATGCACAGCGCGATGGCGGTACTGGAGTTCGTCCGCACCGCCGATACGTCCCCGAAGGCCGAGGAGCCCGCAGCCGGGGCGGCCCACCGCACGGTCCGCGATCTGGTGGCCGCGCGATGAAACCCGCGACCGACTCCCTGACCGAACCGACCGAACCGACCGAACTGACCGACCCGGCGGTGCTGCCGTGGCTCCTGGCCGAGCAACGGGACGACGCGGTGCCGGAGGAGAGACACCGGCCGGCCGCGCAACCCGAACCGGTGGCCGAACCGGTGACGGAACCGGACGGGGAGACCGCCGCGCCGCCCGTGCCGTTGCGGCGCAACCGTGACTACCGCCTGCTGTGGGGCGGCGCCGGCCTCTCGCTGCTCGCCGGGCGGGCCACCGCCGTCGCGTATCCGCTCGCCGTCCTGTGGGCGACCAGGTCGCCCAGCGACGCCGGGCTCGTGGGGACCGCGCTGCTGCTCCCGCAGCTCGTGGTGCAGCTGCCCGGTGGCGCGCTCGTCGACCGCTGGGACCGGCGGCGCATCATGCTGGTGTCCGGACTCGGCCAGGCGGCGGTGGCCGGTGTGGTCGCCGCGCTCCTGCTGAGCGGGCATGTCTGGCTGTGGGCGCTGCTGGCCGCCGCGTTCGTCGAGGGCACCCTCGGTGTGCTGTTCCAGCTGGCCGAGCGGGCCGCCGTGCCCGCCGTGGTGCCGCCCGAGCAGATCGGCGCCGCCATGACCGGCAACGAGGCCCGCACCCGGGGGGCCGCCATCGCGGGCCAGCCACTGGGCAGCGGACTGGTCACGCTCGGCTCCGCGCTGCCGTTCGTGGCGGCGGCGGCCGGTCAACTCGCCGCCGTGGTCTGTCTGTTCGGGGTACGCGGAAAGCTTCAGCAGGAACGGAAGGACGCGCCCCGGACGGCGCTCGCCGCCGAGGTCCGGGCCGGCCTCGTCTGGATGTGGCGCCAGCACTTCCTGCGGGCCGTGATGGCCGCCGTCGCCGTATCCAACATCCTCTTCCAGGGCCTCAACCTGGCGGTGATGTCCGGCATCCAGTCGGCGGGCGGCACCGAGTTCCAGGTGGGCGTCGTGCTCTCGCTCAGCGGGGCGGGCGGTCTGGTCGGTGCGCTCAGCGGTGGCCGGTGGACCGAACGGCTTTCGATGCGTGCCCTGGTGATCGGCGGGCTGGCGGTGTGGGCGCTGCTGATGGTGCCCGTCGCCGTGCTCCGCGACCCCTACGCACTGGGTGCGATCTTCGCGCTGAGCGGCTACGTGGGCGGTGTGTTCAACGTGGCGGGCGGGGTCTATCTCGTCCGGATCGCGCCGGACAGCATGCGGGGACGGGCCAACTCCCTGGCCATGCTGGTCGGTGGCGGCGCGATGGCAGCGGGACCGGTCGCGGCCGGCTTCGCCCTGGAGGGCCTCGGCCCGACCCGGACGATCCTGGGGCTCAGCCTCGCGATGGCCGTGACGGCCCTCGCCGCGCTGATCTCCCCGGCCCTGCGCCGGGGCCCGTTCGCGGCGGCCGACTGACCGGACGCCCGGTGGATCACGCAGACGAAGGAGGGGCCACCGCAGCCGCGGTGGCCCCTCCTTCGTCCGTGCCGGGAGCGTCAGCCCCCGGGTGAGTCGCGCCGGTCACGCGACGCCGTGGCGAGCACCACGGCGACCGCCACCACGACCGCGCCGACGAGCCAGGCGGCGGTGGTGAGCGTGAGCCGGTCGGGTTCGAGCAGCGGCTGACCGCGCTCCGCCTGCCACAACAGCAGTGCGGTGAGCCCGGCGTGGCCGGCCCCGCCGACGACGATCAGGGCCGTACGCGTACCCTCGCCGCGCAGCAGCGGCAGCCGTCCCGCGAGCATCCCGAGGCCCACGGCGGCCAGTGGCAGCAGCTGCAGCGCGTGCAGACCCACGAAGTGCGCCACCCGCAGATCCCCGCCACCGGTCGCCCAGTCGGTCAGCGGCAGACCGGCACCGCCGTCCAGCACCCCGACGCTGTGCGCGCCGAGCGTGGCCGGATGCTCCCCGGCGTCCAGGGCCCGCTGCTGCGCGGCCGTGGGGGTGGTCATCAGATAGCCGATCGACATGCCCGCCAGCGAGACGAGCAGTCCGATCGGGATGGCCCAGGCCAGCGGCCGGTCCACCTTGCGCTGCCACAACAGGAAGATCCCGAGCAGCAGTGTCATGGTCCAGCCGATGTAAGCCGCGCCGCCCATCGCCTTGACCAGCACGTCGTTGAGCGTGGACGACACATTGAAGTGGCTGCGTTCACCCCGTACGGCCTGGAACGTGATGATCGATATCTCCGGGACGATGAACAGCACCACGGTGACGGTGCCGAGTCTGCGCAAGGTGCGCCGCCAGCGGTCCGTCCGGCCGATCATCCAAGCCAGGGTGATTGTGTAGAGGCCGAAGGAGACCGCGAACTTCAGGGGTTTGAGCCACACCCCCTCACCCAGCACGGTGCGTCCGTCGAGGAACAGGCCGCCCGCGGCTGTCACCGCGAGCAGTGCCATGGCCCCCGCGCACCAGGCGAGGGGGCCATGTAATCGGGGGATGCCCCCGTTGTCGTCGGTGTCCTTCCGTTGGACCCGGGCGCTCGTGAGCGTGACCACAGTGACTCCTTCACTGGTGGGGACAGTGACCGGTACTGGCCGCTTGAATGGCCGAAAAACGATGTAGTGATTCGTACATCTGTTTCCGGAAGAACGTAATCCGTTGCCATATCGTCCCGGCATCGCAGCGGCTTCGGGACCGCTCATACCCCCTGTGACCAGGCAATACGCCCTGCCGAAGCGGTTATAGGACGCACATAGTCCGGCCCGCGAGAGTCGTTCCATCACCGCAAACCCCGCACCGCCCACTGACGAAGGAGATCCACCGATGCCGCAGAACACCATGGACCGCCGGGGCGTCCTCAGGGCCGCCGTCGGCATCGCCGGGGCGGCGGCCGCGGTGACGGTGGCCGGCGCACTGCCGGCCTCCGCACACGGCCGGTCCCGCAGCGAGTTCCCCGAGGTCCCGGGCATGGTCGGCGACCGTCGCGCCAACGAGTTCTGGTACGAGTACGACGAGCGCTTCTACTTCAACCCGACGCCCGAATCCGTCGAGGCCGTGGACGCCATCGTCAAGCCGCTCGGCGGCTTCACCAAGGTCGACTCGGCGTGGGCCGCCACCCGCTCCGACGGACGCTACCCGCGCAGCTACCTGGAGCTCATCCGCCCCAACCGCGATGCCTTCGTGCTGCTCTCCAACGCCCAGCGCGACGTCTACCGCGAGTTCTACGGGAACGACCCGGAGGCACTGGTCCGCTCCTTCCAGGACTTCGGCCAGGGCGTCCTGTTCGACCCGCGCCGCTCGGACGGCAACAAGGTCCACATGATGAACTTCACGCCGCCGGACTTCACCCACGCCTACCACCGTTGGCACCCCTTCCTGGCCGGCTTCCGGCTCCTGGACATCGACGTGAAGTGGTGGACGCACATCAACCGGCTCGCGGGCGTCGCCTGGGAGCTCCAGTCCATCGGCCAGCCGGCCATCGACGCGAACGACAACAAGCGCCTGCCCCGGCGGACCGTGCACGGTGTCACCCGCAAGTGGCTGCATCGCAGCCCGGACCAGCTCGACACGGCCTTCGACACCTACCCGTACCCGGTCGACCTGGGCAAGTTCTAGGAGGCCGCCGAACGCGGCGCCGTCCGTCCGCGGGGCGTGCCCGCACACGCCCCGGGACCGCACCCACTCCCCGTACGACTCAGGAGGCACAGCCCACCATGCGAGCCACGACCGGAACTTCACCCCGCATCGGCGTCTGGATGATCGGCGCACGAGGCTCGGTCGCCACGGCCGCGACCGTCGGCGCCACCGCGATCGCCGCGGGCAGCGCCTCCTCCGACGGATGCGTCACGGACCTTCCCCCGTTCCGCGACGCATCGCTCCCGGCCCTCGCCGACCTCGTGTTCGGCGGGCACGACATCGTGTCCGTCCCACTGACGGCGAGGGCCGGGCAACTCGCCCTGGCGGGCGTCCTGCCCGCCACCCTCCTCGACGGCGTGCGCGGCGCCCTGGAGGCAGCCGACCGCGAGATCCGCGACGGCTCGCAGCGGCCCGGCGAGCCCCAGGCCGAGGCCGCCGCGCGCTTCGCGGCGGACATCGTCTCCTTCCGCGAACGGCACGCCCTGGAACAGGTCGTCGTCGTCAACGTCTCCTCCACCGAGCCGCTGCCCGACCCCGACCCGGCCTTCCTCGACCTCACGGAGCTCGACGAGGTCCTCGCCACCAGCACCGACCTGCTGCCGCCCAGCTCCCTCTACGCGTACGCCGCCTTCCGGGCCGGCTGCGCCTACGTCAACTTCACCCCGTCCGCGGGCGCTTCGCTGCCCGCCCTGGAGCAGCTCGCCCGCGCCTGCGGCGTCCCGCACGCCGGGCGTGACGGCAAGACCGGCGAGACCCTCGTCAAGAGCGCGCTCGCCCCGATGTTCACCCAGCGCGCCCTGCGCCTGCGCTCCTGGTCCGGCACCAACCTGCTCGGCGGCGGCGACGGCGCCACCCTCCAGGACCCCGAGGCCGCCCGCAGCAAGACCGAGTCCAAGCAGCGCAGCCTGGAGGAGACCGTCGGCCACCCCGTCCAGGGCCAGGTCCACATCGACAACGTCCCCGAGATGGGGGAGTGGAAGACCGCCTGGGACCACATCTCCTTCGAGGGCTTCCTCGGCGTCCGGATGTCCATGCAGTTCACCTGGCAGGGCTGCGACTCCGCCCTCGCCGCCCCGCTCGTCCTGGACCTGGTACGGCTGGCCGCCCACGGCCGCCGCCGCGGCGAGTCCGGCGCGCTCACCGCACTCGGCTTCTTCTTCAAGGACCCGGCCGGTTCCCGCGAGCACAACCTCACCCTCCAGTACGAGGCCCTGACCGCCTGGGCGAACGCCCCGGTCCCGGCCGCGACGGGCAGCCTCCGATGAACACCGCCCTGCGCACCTACGCGGAACTGGTCCGGGCCCCCGCCGCGATCACGGTCCCCGGCGACGTCGTCGCCGGGGCACTCGCGGCGGGCCGCCCCGGCATCCGCCGCACCACCGGCCTCGCCGCGTCCTCCGTCGCCCTGTACTGGGCGGGCATGGCCCTCAACGACTGGGCGGACCGCGCCGAGGACGCCACCGAACGCCCCGAACGCCCCATCCCGTCCGGCCGGCTCACCCCGGGCGCCGCCCTCGCCACCGCCATCGGCCTCACCGGCGCGGGCCTCGGCCTCGCCGCACTCGCCGGCGGCCGCCGCACCCTGCTGCGCCGCACCCTGCCGCTGGCCGCCGCCGTCTGGGCGTACGACCTCGGCCTCAAATCGACGCCGCTCGGCCCGGCCGCCATGGCCGCCGCCCGCGCCCTGGACGTCCTGCACGGCACCGGCCCCGGCCGCGCGGCCGCCGCCCTCCCGGCCGCCACCGCCGTCGCCGCGCACACCTTCGCGGTGACCCGGCTCAGCCGCCACGAGGTCGACGGAGCGCCCACGAGCGAGCCGAAGCTGTCCCTGGCGACGACCACCGCGATCGCCGGAGCGGGCGCGGCCCACCTGCTGGCCACCACCGGGCCGCGCGCCGCAACCACGCACGTCTCCCAACCACCCACCGCCGCCCGGCTGTTCTCCGCCGCGGCGGACGGCGCCCACCTCGGCGCCCCCGCCGCGGGATCCGTCGCCGCACTGCTCGCCGCCGGGACACCGGACGCCCCCGCCGCCCGCAAGCCCGTCGACGCCCTGGTCACCGGCGCGGCCCTCGCCACCTACGCCGGCACCTGCGCCCGCGCCCAGAGCGCCGTCGTCCGCGACCCCTCGGCCCCGCGCGTCCGCGCCGCCGTCGGCGCGGGCATCCACGCCCTGCTGCCGCTCCAGGCCACCCTGGTCGCCCGCGCCGGAGCACCCCTGCTCGCCCTGCCGCTCGTCGCCGCCCTGCCCCTGGTGGGCCGGCTCGCCCGGAAGGTGTCCTCGACATGAGCCACCGCCCGGACCCCTCGGACCTGCGCTTCGCGTACGGCACCAACGGCTTCGCCGACCACCGGCTGCCCGACGCGCTGCGCGTCCTCGCCGACCTCGGCTACCGGGGCGTCTCCCTCACCCTGGACCACCAGCACCTCGACCCCTACGCCCACGACCTGCCCCGGCGGATCGCCGAGACCCGGCGCGCCCTCGACGCCACCGGCCTCGCCGTCGTCGTCGAGACCGGCGCCCGCTACCTCCTCGACCCCTGGCGCAAGCACCGCCCCACCCTGCTCTCCGCCGAGCCAGAGGGCCGTGACCTGCGCCTGGGACTGCTGCGCCGCGCCATCGGTATCGCCGCCGAACTCGGCGCCGAGGCCGTCCACTTCTGGAGCGGCACCCCGGATCCCGGCACCACCCCGGAACAGGCCTGGCAGCGGCTCGTCGACGGCTGCGCGGAGACGGTCGCGCACGCCGACGCCACCGGGATCGACCTCGCCTTCGAGCCCGAGCCCGGCATGCTCGTCGCCGACCTCGCCGGCTACCGCAGGCTGCACCGCGAGCTCGGCCTCCCCGACCGCTTCCGCCTCACCCTCGACATCGGTCACTGCCGGTGCCTCGAACCCCACAGCGTCCGCCGCTGCGTCGAACTGGCATCCGACCGCCTCGCCCACGTCCAGATCGAGGACATGCGACGCGGCGTCCACGAACACCTGCCGTTCGGCGAGGGCGAGATCCACTTCCCGCCGGTACTGCGTGCCCTCGCCGCCGCCGGGTACCAGGGACTGGTCTCGGTGGAGCTGCCCAGACACAGCCACGCGGCGACCGCGACCGCCCGCCACAGCATCGAATTCCTGCGCACCGCAGCCCTGTCGAAGGAGGCCGAACCGGTATGACAGCACCGACGATCACGGCGGCACCGACCACCGTGCACCACACCCTCACCCTGCGCGCCCTCACCGAGGGACTGGGTTCGGCCCTCGACCACGAGCACCGCGCCCGCCTCGCCCAGGACCTCGCGGCCGTCGCCGAACAGGGCCCGGCCGCCCTCGACAGCCGCTTCCCCGCCGCCGGCCGCGTCTACGGCCGGGGCAGGCTGCCCGGCTGGGCAGGCTGGAGCGTCGAGGACGGCGTACGCACCAGACTCCTCGGCCAACTGAAGCTCGAAGGACCGGAGTTGGCGCAGGAGGTCACGGAGCGCTACCGCAACGGCGACGCGGCGGAGCGGCGCGGAGTCCTGTGCGCCCTGCCCTTCCTGCCGCTCGGACCGCACGCCGTCCACCTCACCGACGACGCGCTGCGCACCAACGACAACCGGCTCATCGCCGCCGCACTCGGCCCCTACGCGCGGGCCCACCTCGACCAGTACCGCTGGCGCCAGGCCGTCCTCAAGTGCCTCTTCACCGGGATCCCGCTGGCCAAGGTGGCCGGCCTGCACGAACGCCGGGACGCCGAGCTGGCCCGGATGGCCGTCGGCTTCGCGACCGAGCGCCGGGCGGCGGGCCGTACCGTACCCGCCGACCTGTGGCTGGTCGCCGCCCACGACAGCTGAGCACCACCCCCGGCCCGCAACGGAGCCGGGCCACACACCCCGACGGAGATTGGCCATGCGTATATTCGACCCGCACATCCACATGACGTCCCGGACCACCGACGACTACCGGGCCATGTACGACGCAGGTGTACGCGCCCTGGTGGAACCGGCGTTCTGGCTCGGCCAGCCACGTACCCACCCGGCCAGCTTCGCCGACTACTTCGACGCCCTGCTCGGCTGGGAGCCCTACCGCGCCGCCCAGTTCGGCATCCGGCACCACTGCACCATCGGGCTCAACCCGAAAGAGGCCAACGACCCGCGCTGCACCCCCGTGCTCGACCTGCTGCCGCGCTACCTCGCCAAGGATTCCGTCGTAGCGGTCGGGGAGATCGGCTACGACACCATGACCGACGCGGAGGAGCACGCCTTCGCCGCACAGCTCGGCCTCGCCGTCGAGTTCGGGCTGCCCGCACTGGTCCACACCCCGCACCGCGACAAGGCCGGCGGCACCGCCCGCTCCCTCGCCGTCATCGACGAATCCGGCATCGACCCCGGCCACGTCGTCCTCGACCATCTCAACGAGGTAACCGTCACCGAGGTGATCGGAACCGGCTGCTGGATGGGGTTCTCCATCTATCCGGACACCAAGATGACCCCGCGGCGGATGGTCGACATCCTCAAAAAGTACGGAACGGAGCACATGCTCGTTAACTCGGCGGCGGACTGGGGACACAGCGATCCCCTGCTCACCAGGATCACCGCGGAAACCATGCTCGAAGCCGGTTTCGACGAGGATGATGTCGACCGCGTCATGTGGCGCAACCCGCTCACGTTCTACGGGCAGTCGGGCAGGCTTGACCTGGACGGTTACAACGATGTGCAGGCCGCGGGGCTGTACGCCGGAAATTCGATCGCCCGCGGCGGCAGTTGAGGTCGATACATCATGCGTCTGCACCACTCGGACTCCACCACCATCCACCTCGCCTACTGCACCAACGTGCATCCGGCGGAGACCCTCGACGGGATCACGGCCCAGCTCGCCGACCACGCGGAACAGGTACGCCAGCACCTCGGCACCGACCTCGTCGGCCTCGGTCTCTGGCTCCCCGCCGAAGTGGCCCACCACCTCGCCGACCACCCGGCCGACACCGCCGAGCTGCGCCGGGCCCTGACCGCCCGGGGCCTGGAGACCGTCACCCTCAACGGCTTCCCCTACCGCGGCTTCCACACCCCCGTCGTCAAACGCGGCGTGTATTTCCCCGACTGGTCCGAGCCGTCCCGCCTGACCTACACCCTCAACCTCGCCAAGGTGCTCGCCGGACTGCTCCCCGAGGACGCCGCCCGCGGCTCCATATCCACCCTGCCGCTGGCCTGGCGCACCCCCTGGACCGGCGTGCAGCGCTCCACCGCCGCCCGGCACCTCGACGACCTGGCCGCCGGACTCAAGCAGATCGAGGCCGAGACCGGCCGCACCATCCGCGTCGGCCTGGAACCCGAACCCGGCTGCGTCGCCGAGACCACCGCCCAGGCCGCCCGGGCCATCGCCGGCGCCGACCACGACTGGATCGGCCTGTGCCTGGACGCCTGCCACCTCGCCGTCCAGCACGAGGACCCGTCGAGCGCCGTCGCCGCCCTCGTCGCCGAAGGCGTGCCCATCGTCAAGCTCCAGGCGTCCTCCGCCCTCGTCGCCGACACCCCCGCCGACGCCGAGTCCCGCGAGGCGCTGCGCCCCTTCGCCGAACCCCGCTTCCTGCACCAGGTCCGCGAACAGGGACCCGACGGCACCCTGCACGGCTCCGACGACCTCGCCCCGGCCCTGGCGGGCGCCCTGCCCGGCGACGCGCCCTGGCGCATCCACTACCACGTACCCCTGCACGACCAGCCCGAGCCGCCGCTGCGCAACACCAGCGACTCCCTCCAGGAGACCCTGCGGGCGACGCTCGGCGGGGAGCGCGCCCTCACCGACCACGTCGAGGTCGAGACGTACACCTGGGACGTCCTGCCCGCCGGACTCCGGCCCACCGGGGCGGCCGGCATCGCCGCCGGGATCGCCACCGAACTGGAGTGGACGCACGGCGAGTTGATCCGTCTCGGCCTCACCGAGCAGGCCGGAGCGACACCATGACCGGCCGCCAGGTCGCGGTCCTGTGCACCGTCGGCCTCACCCCACGCCTGCTCGGCGAGATGCCGCACGTCGCGGCCATCGGCCAGGAGGGCTTCACCGCCCGCCTCGACACCGTCTTCCCCGCCGTCACCGCCACCGTCCAGGCCACCCTCACCACCGGCCTGCTGCCCCGCGACCACGGGGCCGTCGCCAATGGCTGGTACCACCGCGACCACGGCGAGGTCATGATGTGGCGCCAGCACAACGCCCTCGTCGGGGGCGAGAAGGTGTGGCAGGCCGCCCGCAAGCAGGACCCCGACCACACCACCGCGTACCTGTGCTGGTGGTGGGCCATGGGCGCGGACGTCGACACCGTACTGACGCCGCGACCCGTCTACCACTACGACGGCCGCAAGTCCCCCGACTGCTATACGAAACCGGCCGGGCTGCGCGACGAACTCACGGCCCGCCAGGGCGAGTTCCCGCTCTTCAACTACTGGGGGCCGACCGCCTCCATCGCCTCCACCCGATGGATCGCCGGCGCCGCCCGCCATGTCGTCGACACCCGCCGCCCCGACCTGTCGTTCATCTACGTGCCCCACCTGGACTACGACCTCCAGCGCTACGGACCCGACAGCCCCCAGGCCGTGCGCGCCGCCCGCGAGGCCGACGCCGCGCTCGCCCCGCTCCTGGACGACCTGCGCGACCGCGGCACCACCGTCGTCGCCCTCAGCGAGTACGGCATCAGCCCCGTCTCCCGGCCCGTCGACATCAACCGCGCCCTGCGCCGCGAGGGACTCCTCTCCGTCTACAGCCAGCGCGGCATGGAGTACCTGGACCCCTGTACCTCCCGCGCGTTCGCCGTGGCCGACCACCAGGCCGCCCATGTGTACGTCGCCGACCCCGCCGACATCCCGCGCGTCCGCGACGTCCTGAAGCACACCGAGGGCGTCGACGAGATCTGGGACCGCACCGAACAGGCCACGTACGGCATCGACCACCCCAACGCGGGCGAGCTGGTCGCCGTCGCCGAACCGGACGCCTGGTTCACGTACTACTACTGGCTCGACGACACCCGCGCCCCCGACTTCGCGCGCGGCGTCGAGATCCACCGCAAACCGGGCTACGACCCGGCCGAACTCTTCTTCGACCCCGCCGACAAGGCGGTGAAGGCGAAGGCAGCACTCACCCTGTTGCGCAAGAAGGCCGGGATGCGCGCACCGCTCACCGTGGTGCCGCTCGACCCGACCCACGTCAAGGGCAGCCACGGACGGCTGCCCCAGGACCACCGGGACGGGCCGCTGCTGCTGTGCTCCGACCCGGGGCAGGAACGGGACCGCTACCACGCCACCGAGGTGAAGGATCTGCTCCTGCGCCTCAACGGACTGGCCTGAGACCGGCCGTATCGAAAGGATCGAGAGGAGGCCAGATGACACCTCGGCGGAACACCGCGATCAGCGAGGTGCGCATACCCCGACCGGCGCTCGAAACGGTCGGCCGGATGCAGGAGTCGGGCGAGATCCACGTGTGGTGGTGGCCGCTCGGCGCACGGACCGACCCGGCGGACTACGCCGTTCTCGACGAGGTGGAGCGGGGCCGGGCCCAGCGCTTCCACGCCGAGGCGGACGCCGCCGCGTTCACCGCCACCAGGGCCGGTGCCCGGCGGGCCGTGGCCGGGCTGCTCGGCGTCGAACCGGGGGAGGTCGGCTTCGGCCGGCGGATCTGCCCCGGCTGCGGCGACCCGGAGCACGGCCCGCCGGCCGTCCTGGAACCGCCGGTCCCGCTCGCGGTCAGCCTGTCCCGCACGGCGGGGGCCGGAGCCCTCGCGGTACGGGCGGGTAACTGGGTGGGCGTCGACGTGGAGGCCCTCCGGCCGGTCGAACCGGCCGGCCTGGCCGAGGTGGTCCTCACCGCCTCGGAGGGCGCATACGTCCTCGGCCTGCCCCCGGGCCCGGCCAGGGACGCCGCCTTCCACCGGGCCTGGACCCGCAAGGAGGCGGTGGTCAAGGCCGTCGGCCTCGGCCTGCTGGGCATGCCGCTCAACACGCTGGACGTCAGTCCGGCGCAGGACGGCCCGGTGCGGGTGGTGCACCGCTACCGCGGTGAGGAATCGCGCTGGCAGGTGATGGACGTCGACATCGGCGACCGCTGGTCGGCCTCGCTGGCCCGCCCGGAGACCGGCCCGCTGGGCCCGGTCCACACCCACGCCCCGGCGTGACGGCGGACTTCGCGCCGCAAGAAACCCATTCTTGCGGCGCGAAGTCATGCCCGGACCCAGGGCACTCCCCACCCCCTGGAGTCCCGATGGCCGCCACCGAACACAACACACTCACACCGGCACCGCCGGCCGCCGCGCCGGCCCGGCGGTGATTGCCTGGTCAACTGCACCGAAAAGACCCGAAGTAGATCGAATATAGAAGTACGGACCACGCTCGACCCGATGCCATATACGCTCGAAAATCATCCCCTTGAGACCCGGAACCGCACTATGGAGAGGACAGGTCGCAACATGGTGACCGAGACGAGCCGCCCTTCCCTCGACAACGGCTACAACACGGTCAACCGGGGGCACGCCCTTCGTCTGGCCGACGTGACCAAGGTGTACGGCAGGAACGGCCGCGGCGTGCGTGCCCTGGACGGGGTCTCCGTGGGGATCGAGCGCGGCTCCTTCACCGCGGTGATGGGTCCGTCGGGCTCCGGCAAGTCGACGTTCCTGCACTGCGCGGCCGGCCTCGACAAGCCGACCACCGGTCAGTCCTACATCGGGGACACCCAGCTCAACGACATGAACGAGACCCAGCTGACGAAGCTGCGCCGCCAGCGCATCGGCTTCGTCTTCCAGGCGTTCAACCTCATCCCGTCCCTGTCGGTGCGTCAGAACGTCGAGCTGCCCCTGCGCCTCGCGGGCGAGAGCCTCGACAAGAACTGGCTCGACGAGATCCTCGGCCGCGTCGGCCTCGGCGGCCGGGCCGCCCACCGGCCCGCCGAACTCTCCGGCGGCCAGCAGCAGCGCGTCGCCATCGCCCGCGCCCTCATCACCCGGCCCGACGTCATCTTCGGCGACGAGCCGACCGGCGCCCTCGACACCGTGACCGCCAAGGAGATCCTCTCCCTGCTGCGCTCCTGCGTGGACGAGACCGGCCAGACCGTCGTCATGGTCACCCACGACCCGGTGGCCGCCTCGTACGCCGACACCGTCCTCTTCCTGGCCGACGGCAAGATCGCCGGACAGATGGAATCCCCGACCGCCGACCTCGTCGCCGAGCGCATGACACACCTGGGAGCGTGGGCCTGATGCTGCGCTATGCACTGCAGACCCTCAAGGCCAGGAAGGGCGGCTTCATCGGCGCCTTCCTCGCCCTGTTCTGCGCCGCCGCACTGGTCACCGCCTGCGGCATCCTCCTGGAGACCGGCCTGCGCGGCACCATCGCCACCGAGCGCTACGCCGCTGCCCCGGTCATCGTCGGCGCCGACCAGAACGTCCACCAGACGACCATCAAGAAGAAGAAGGGCAAGGTCAAGGAGAAGCACAAGGCGAAGCCACTGGCCGAGCGGGTCTGGCTGCCCGAGGGCACCACCGCGAAACTCGCCGCCTTACCCGGTGTCCGCAAGGCGGTGCCGGAGACCAACTTCCCGGCGTACGCGGTCGGACCCCAGGGCCAGATCGTGCCCGGCATCGACGGCAAGCCGTCCTACGGCCACGCCTGGTCCTCCGCCGCACTGACCCCGTTCGAACTGACCGACGGCAAGGCACCCACGGGCGCCACCGAGGTCGTCCTCGACCGGGAACTCGCGGACCGCACCGGTCTCAAGACCGGCAGCAGCCTCGTCGTCCAGTCGACCGGCGCGCCCACGACGTACAAGGTCAGCGGCATCGCCGCGGCGACGGACGGCGACCTGCACCAGCAGACCTCGCTGTTCTTCTCCGACGAGACCGCCCGCGACCTCTCCGGACGGCCCGGCCAAATCACGACCGTCGGCCTGATGCCCAAGCCCGGAGTCTCCGCGGACGAGCTCGCCGACCAGGCCGAGAAGGCCCTCGCCGGCGACGGCCGCAAGTACGCCATCGCCACCGGCGGAGAGCGCGGACCCGTCGAGTTCCTCGACGCCGGCAAGGCCCGGGTCAAGCTCGTCTCCATGGGCGGCGCGATGGGCGGTACGTCACTGCTCGTCGCGATCCTCGTCGTCGTCGGCACCTTCGCGCTCTCCATCCAGCAGCGCTACCGCGAGCTCGCCCTGCTGCGCGCCATCGCCGCGACCCCCAAGCAGGTCCGTCAGCTGATCGGCCGCGAGGCCCTGATCATCGGCGGCCTCGCGGGCGGCCTCGGCTCGGTCGCGGGCCTGCCCATCGCGTACTGGCTGCACAGCAAGTTCATCGACTTCAAGGCCATCCCCGACACCCTCGAACTCACCTTCAGCTTCGTGCCGTTCGCCGCGGCCGTCGGCGCCGCCCTGCTCGGGGCCTGGGTCGCGGCCCGCATCTCCGCCCGCCGCACGGCCCGCATCCGCCCGGCCGAGGCGCTGTCCGAGGCATCCATGGAGCAGCGCCACTTCGCATGGGGCCGGCTCGGTGTGGGGATGCTCGTCCTGGCCCTCGGCATCGGTGTGGTCGTCCTGCTGGGCTTCCTGCGCACCGAACCCGCCTCGCAGCCCGTCACGTTCCTGTCCGTCGTGGTCCTCGCCGTCGCGGTCTCGCTGCTCGGCCCGGTCATCGCCCGGATCGCCGTCGCCATCCTCGGGATCCCGCTGAAGTTCTCCCGCGTCGGCGGCCACCTCGCGACCGCCAACGCCCGCGCCAACGCCAAGCGGATGGCCGCGGCCGTCACCCCGCTGGTCCTGCTCATCGGCATGGCCTGCACCGTCCTGTTCGTGCAGACCACCATGGGCGACGCCGCCTCGGCCCAGGCCAAGGCGGGCAACAAGGCCGACTGGGTGGTCGCCTCGAACGGCCCCGGCGTCCCCGCCGAGGCGACGGAGGCGCTGCGCGCCGTACCGGGCGTCACCCAGGTCACCGAGATCGTCCGGACCCAGGTCCGCGTCGGCCTCGACAAGTACCCGGCGCAGGGCATCTCCGCGCAGGGCCTCACCACGAACTGGGACCCGGACGTCTCCAAGGGCAGCCTCAAGGGCTTCGGGGACAAGAGCATCGCGATGAGCGACGTCTCCGCCGACCACCTCGGCAAGAAGCCCGGTGACACGCTCAAGGTGACGCTCGGCGACGCCACCGTGGTCCGGCTGAAGGTCGCCGCCGTCTACGAACGGGGCCTCGGCTTCGGCGACCTGACCATGTCGCACGACCTGGTCGCCCAGCACGTCGACAACCCGCTCGCCTCCTCCGTACTCGTCAAGACGGCCGGCGACGGCAAGGCGGGCCGCGAGCAGCTGACCGGAGCACTCAAGCGCTTCCCGGGCATCGGCGTCCTCGACCGCACCCAGGTCGACGACGTCCAGGCCGACGTCCAGCAGTCCAACGCCGAGGTCAACTACCTCGCGATGGGCCTGATCATCGCGTTCACCGCGATCGCCGTGGTCAACACCCTGGCCATGTCGGTCTCGGACCGCACCCGCGAGTTCGCCCTGCTGCGGCTCGTCGGCACGACCCGCCGCCAGGTGATGTCGATGCTCAGGATCGAGTCCGCCCTGATCGTCCTGGTCGCCGCGGTGCTCGGCACGGCCATCTCGCTCGCGGTGCTCACCGCCTTCAGCGTCGGGATGACGGGCGCCGCCCAGCCGTCCGTCGACCTGCCGATGTTCCTCGGGGTCCTCGGCTTCGCCGCGGTGCTCACCGCGGTGGCGACGCTGGTCCCCGGCCGCGTCGCACTCGGCGGCCGCCCGGCGGACGTCATCAGCGCCCGCCAGTAGGCGGAAGCGCCGCGCCAACACCCCAGGGGTGTACGGGAGTTCCGCTCCCGTACACCCCTGATTGCTGCCCGCACCCGGTGTCCGCGAACGGCCGAGGGGCCGGCCCCCCTGTGCGGGGGCCGGCCCCTCGGCCTGCCTGGCTGATACGGACGTCGCGTGCGTGGCCCCGCTCAGCCGAGAACCGCGCCGTCGCCCGCCCGGTCCACCCGGCTGCGCCGGTGGTCCAGGTGCGCGTACACCCGGTGCAGCCAGCGGTCCGCACCGTCGTAGGACGGGGTGAACGACGTACGGCCGTGCACCGCGAGGCGGTTGTCGACGACCGCCAGGTCGCCGACGCGCAGCGACAGCGCCGACATCGTCTCCATGAACGCGCTCCGCAGCTCCGCCATGGCCTGCCGGGCTTCGTCGTCCAGCGGATGCGTGGCGGAGAAGTCCACCAGCACATTGGGGTCCTCCGGGTCGCCGTTCAGCACCGCGTGGGCGGGCGTCACGCTGTCCAGGGCGCCGAAGGACGGCGGCGGCTCGGTCAGGAACCGCGGCTCGCAGAGGACCGTCCGCGCCTTCTCGGAGAGCAGCGGAAGCGCCCGGCGGATGGACGACGTGCACAGCTTCGCATCGCCCGTCGGGTCCTCCCGGACACACAGCAGACCCACGAAATCCGGACGGTTGTCATGGAATGCGTTTTCGATGTGGAGTTCCAGAAGAACAGAACCCGCATTGCTCTGCGAGGTCTCGCTCCCTGGAACCGGAACGACATTCTGAACCAGCGCACCGGTCTTTTCGTTACGGAATGCTATGACCTCCCCGAGATTCAGCATCGCGGTGGTGATGACCGAAGCGGCGACCGTGGGAACACGCTCCACCGACCCCTTCACGGCCGGCGTGGGAAGCAGCGGGTCGTCCGCCACCACCGGCAGGTTGCGCAGCAGCAGGACCCCGTCGGGGCCCGCGTCGTGACGGAACGCGCGCAGCGCCGAGAGCAGCCTGCGCGGAAGCAGTACGGAGGCGTCACGCGCGGCGTCCAGCCAGCGGAGATCGTCGATCCTGCCGTCCGCGACCCCCTTCGGGGTCAGCTGCTCGGCGACGGCGACGAGTGCGTTCTGCTCGGTCTCCGTCAATTCCACGACGGTGCCGGCCGCTGCTGCCGAAAGCGGCAGGGAAAGCGTATGGGTCTCGGACATGTGGACATCCTCGGGTCGGTCGGAAATTACCGTCCAAGTCTCCGAGGGAGTGCTATCGCGGCCCTACGCGGAATTCGCACCCAGGCGCATATAGACGGCCCGTAGCCGCCGGGCGGACGATCGCACCGTGGCATTTCTGTCCGCACGGCCGGCCGGGCGGAGGAACCGGAGGCCACGGGAATCCACGAGAGGTCGACAAGGACCGTCAAGGAACAAGGAATGGGGGCAGTCCATGGCGTTCGTACCCGGAACACCGAAGAGCACCGGGACACAGCGGCCTTCCCGGGCAGCGCCCGGGGCACCGGATCTCGCCGGTGCGGCCCACGTCTGGTGGTGGCAGCCGCCGCAGCGGGTCGTCCCCGACGACCTCGCGCTGCTCGGCACCGACGAGTTCCACCGCGCGCTCACCCTGCTGGCCGAGCGGGACGTGGCCGCCTTCGTGAACACCAGGGCCGGGGCGCGCCGCGCCCTGTCCGAACTACTGCTCGTGGCACCGCAGTCCATCGAGCTGGGACGGCGGCAGTGCCCCGGCTGCGGGGACTTCGGGCACGGCCCGCCGATGATCGAGCACCCCGAGGTGCCGTGGGCGATCAGCCTCTCCCGCACCGCGGGCTGCGGGGTCTTCGCGCTCGGTGACGGACCCGCCATCGGGGTCGACGTCGAAGCCGTGCGGCCCATGCGCCAGGCCTCGCTGTACGACTCGGTGCTGACCGAAAACGAGCGCGCCCATCTGGTGTCGCTGCCGCCCGGACCGGTACGCGACGCGGGGTTCCACCGCGTCTGGACGCGCAAGGAAGCCGTCGTGAAGGCGGCCGGGCTGGGACTGGTGGGCACCGCGCTGAACCGGCTGGAGACCTGGCCGGCCCGGCACGGACCGGTCCGCGTACTCCACACGCACTCCGGCCGCACCACCGTCTGGTCGGTCCAGGACCTGCGGCTCAACGACCGGGTCGCCGCCGCCATCGCCCGCCCGCCCGGCGGCGCCCCGCCCGGACCCGTTCACATCCACTCCGTACTCGGCCCGCCCGAGGAGGCCGACGCACCCGACACCGAAGGAAGCCGCCCATCATGACGACGCAGCCCCTGGAGACCGCCCCGATGGCCCCGACCGCTCCGGCTCCCCGGACCGGCATCACCGGACAGCTCGACGACACCGAACTGACCGGGTACTTCGCCGAGCTCGCCGCCGCCGTCGAGCAGGCGGACCCCGGGCCCGCCGCCCGCGGCGGCTGGGAGGAGCGCGAGCGCGTCCGGGTCTCCGTCTGGGTCCGTACCGCCTACGAACACCCCCTGTCCGCCGCCGTGTTCGGCCGGCCCATCGGCCCGGTCGCCCACGAGGTGCGGGCCGGCCAGGCCGCCGAGCTCGGTTTCCGGATCGACGTCGGCAGAGGTCGCGCCGTACCGGCCAAGCCCTCCGCCGAGGTCCGGGCCGTCGCCGCGGTCGCCGCGATGTGGGCGGTCACCGCGACCGCCTTCGGCACCGCGGCCCGGCTGCCCCGCGAACGCGTCGTCGCCGACGCGTGGACCGTGGTCCGCGAGACCATCGCCCCCGCGCTCGTCCCCGAGATCCCGACGTACTCCTGGACCCGCGGAACGTGGTGACGGCACGGACGACGGCGACTCCCCGGCCACCGCGGTCACCCGACCGCGGTGGCGCTGTCGTGCGCGGCGGCGGCCGGGTCCGCCGCGTCGAGCGATGCCGCGTCCAGCGACGCCGCGTACAGCAGGACCAGCTCATGGCACCGGTACAGCGGCAGCCCCTGCGGATCGAGGCCCGAGAGATCGAGCAGCGCGGTGTCCACCAGCGACTCCAGCACCCGCTCGGCCTCGTCCTCCGACACCGCGAGACGCACCGAGGCGTCCCGGGCCGAGAACGGCTCCGTACCGGCACCGGACAGCGCCCTCAGCGCCAACGGGCCCCCGGCGGCCATCCGCCGCACCGACGGCAGCAGCGCCCGGCGCACATCCAGATCACCGAACGACAGCTCGGCGAGCCGCTCCGCCGGATCCGCGAGCCGGGCCGCGAACCGGCGGG
>NZ_ML123053.1:183813-257890 GCF_003846175.1 Streptomyces sp. ADI95-17
GGGCCGGCCTCGACGGCCGCGCCGCGAGCCGGGCCCCCACCACGGCGAGCGCCAACGGCAGCCCCCCGCAGTACGCGACCAGGTCGTCGGCGGAATCCGGGTCGTCCCTCAGCCGCTCCGCACCGGCCGCCGCCGCCAGCACCGCCAGGGACTCGTCGTCGTCCAGCGGTGCGAGGGCCACGGTGTCCGCCCCGGTCACCCGGGCCAGCCGGGCCCGGCTGGTGATCAGCACGGCCGCCTGCGGGCTCGCGGGCAGCAGCGGCGCCACCTGGAGGTCGCCGACCGCGTCGTCGAGGACGACGAGGAGCCGCTTGCCGGAGGTCCGCGCACGGTAGAGCCGGACCAGCTCGTCGCGGTCGGTGGCGCGCGGGGAGCCGCCGTCGAGACCGGGCTCGCCCAGCGCCCGCAGCAACCGCACCAGCACCTCGCCGGCGTCCTTGGGCGTGCCGTCCTGATCGCACAGCTCGGCGAAGAGCTGGCCGTCGGGGAAGTGGCCGGCGCTCTCCTCGGCGGCGCGCACGGCGAGCGCGGTCTTGCCCACCCCGGCCATCCCGGTCACCAGCAGCCGCCGGGGCCGGTTCGTCCCGGCCGCCAACCGTGCGGTCAGCAGGGACAGTTCCGCGGACCGGCCGACGAAGCCGTCCTCCGCGGCCGGAAGCATGGTGGGTACATCGGACCGCCCCCGCGCTGCCCCTGCACCTCGCAACCCCAACTCCCCGCCCAGCACGGCCTGGTACGTCGCGCCGAGCGCCTCGCCCGGGTCCACCCCCAGCTGATCGACGAGCACCTTGCGCCCCTCGTAGTACGTCTGGAGGGCGTCGGCCTGCCGCCCGCACCGGTACAGCGCGGTCATCAGCTGGGCGCGCAGCCGCTCGCGTACGGGATGTTCGGCGACCAGGCCCGTCAGCTCGGCCGTCACCTGCTCGTGCATGCCCAGCGCGAGATCCGCCTCTATGCGGTTCTCCAGCGCCAGCATCCGCGCCTCCTCCAGTTGCGGCAGCTCCGCCTCCAGAAGGAACTCGGTCACATTCGACAGGGCCGGACCGCGCCACCACCCGAGCGCCTCGGTCAGCAGTGCCTGCGCGTCGGCGAAACGCCGCTCCCGCAGTGCCTCACGGCCGAGCCGGTCGAGCCGCTCGAACTCGACGACGTCGATCCGGGCCCCGGGCGCCCGCAGCACGTAGCCGGGCTGCCGCCGCACGATCTCGACCTCGTCACCGAGCAGCTTGCGCAGCCGCGACATGTACGTATAGATCTGCGCGCTCGCTGTGACCGGCGGGTCCCACCCCCACAGCAGCGCGCCGAGTCTGGAGTCCGAGACGACCCGCCCGTGTGCGAGCAGCATCGCGGCAAGGACCGTATGCACCTTGGAACCGGACAACGCGATCCAGTCCCCGTCACGCCGGGCCTCCACCGGCCCGAGAATCCGGAAGTCCATGCGGCAAACCCCTTTCAGGTCTGAGCCTCCTGCATGAACTCCGAAGTTAGGCGGCGCCCTTATCCATGGGTTATCGCCGACGGCCGGACGCCGATACCGCCCGCGATACGGCCCGCCGGAGCCGGGTTTCATCGCGATGTCATCGACCGCTGCCACTGTCTTCGATGACCCGGGCCGACCGCGTACCGCACCGGAACGCGGCCGCGCCGGCCAACCACATGGGGAGGACGGAATGCGAACAAGAAGTATCGCGGCCGCGGCAGCCGGTCTGCTGCTGACCGCCGGGATTTCGGTGGCACAGGGGACCGCGGCACAGGCGGCGGCACCGTGCGAGGGCACCTACACGATCGTCGTCGGGGGCACGGGCAGCTCCTGGAACAACGACGGTTTCTACGGCAACATCCAGCAGCACGTCGGGTACCCCACCCAGATCCCCAACGGCGCGAGCGCCCGGGCGGGCGTCAACGAGCTGAACCGGCTGGTCCGCGACCAGCGGGCGGCCTGCCCCGGCCAGCACGTCAAGATGGCCGGATACTCCCTGGGCGCCGCGGTGGTGCACATCTGGGTCACCGAGAACTGGCAGACCTTCGGCAACGTCAACGCCATCCTCATCGCGGACCCCAAGCGCCAGGGCAACCCCGGCGCCAACGGCGGATCCGTGCCGTTCGGCGGGATCGTCGGAGCACCGCTCGCCGGTGCCGACAAGTTCTTCGGCAATGTGCCGGTCAAGACCATCTGCCACTGGGACTACGTCTGCGACGAGTCCGCCGGCATCTGGACGTACCCGGCCAACCACGTCAACAACTACCCCGAAGACTTCAACATGGACCACCACAACGACGGCGCCAACGAGCAGTGGTACAACGGCGCCTGGTACCCCGCGTAACCACGGACGCCCCGATCACCACCTGCCGACGGCCGGTCGGCCGGCCACCGGCAGGTGGTGCTCACCCACCGGCGTCCCGGACCGGTCACGGCGCGAGACCGCCGAGGCCGGCTCCGGGGACCAGCCCGGCCTCGTCCCCGCGCAGAATCATCTGGCACGTCCGCCGCAGCATCCGGCCGGGACGAACCCCCAGGTCGTCGGCCAGCCGGCGGCGGGCACGATCGAACACGGACAACGCGTCGGCCTGCCGGCCACCGCGGTAGAGCGCACGCATCAGCATCGCCGCCACCGACTCGTTCAAGGGATGCGCCGCGGAGAATGCGGACAGCTCGGCGATCGCTTCGCAGTGCCGGCCCAGTCGCAACTGCCACTCCGACTTCCGCTGCACGACGGCGATCCTGCGCTCGGTGAGCCGCAGCCGTTCCAGCTCGGCGAACGGACCGGGCAGACCGGCCAGCAGCTCCCCGCGGAACAGCCCCAACGCCCGGGAGCACAGTCGGACCGCCTCCGCCGTCTCGCCCGCCCGATCGGCCGCCGAGGCATCGGTGACCAGCGCCTCCATGCGCGCCACGTCCACCTCGACCCCGCCGGCGGAGAGCCGGTAGCCGCACCGGTCGTGCTCGATCACCGACTCCGGGCCGCCCCCGGGGCGCAGCGTCTTGCGCAACCGGTAGATGTACACCGGCACCACATTCGTGACCGGCGGCTCCATCCCCCACACCCCGTCGAGCAGCTCCTGCTGACTGACCGTCCGTCCCGTACACAGCGCCAGTGCCGCCAGCACGGCCTGCTGGCGCAGATGCCCCGGATCCAGGGCCCGTCCGCCCAGCCGCACCTCCAGCGGCCCGAGCACGGAGATCTCCACCCTCGGCCCGCCCGCCGACCGCACCACCGGGCCCGCCGCCTGCGGACGGGGACCGCAACCGGGCACGACCAGGCCGCAGTCGAAGGCATGGACGACGGCGGCGGCCCGGTCGCGCAGCCCGAGCTTCACGAGGATCCGCGCCAGGTGCCCGGCCACGACGTCCTCGGAGACGGCGAGGTCGGCAGCGATCTCGTCGTCCCGCAGACCGCAGCCGACCGCGTGGAGCACCTTGCGCTCCTGTCGTCCCAGGGCTGCGGCGGTCGGCCGGCGGGTCGTGACGGTCGTCGGCATCGCTGCTCCCCGAGCTCCGGGCCGGTCGTTCTGGCGGGCGCCGTCGAAAAGGTAAGGGCGGGAGCGCCGGACGAGGCATCCGGAACGATCCGGAGTGACATGTGCCGACGCGCCTACGGCCCCTCGATGCCGACGACGGTCCCGAACGGATCACGCAACTGGGCGATCCGCCGCCCCGGCCCGATCACCAGCGGACCCCGGTGGTGCTCACACCCGGCCGCCAGCAGACGCTCGCGCACCCGGTCGACATCCGCCACTCCCCAGTACACGACCGGGCTGCCGCCACGCGGATTGCGCTCGTCGTCGGCGGGGTGGAACCCGATCTCGACCCCGCCGGCCTCCACCCAGGCGTAGACGTCTCCGGCATCGCTGACGTCCACCTGCACGGGGACACCCAACAGCTCTCCCCACCAGCGGGCCGAGGCCTCGGGATCCAGGGCGAACGTCATCACGGTACGAACCCTGTCGAACACGACCCACCTCCAAGGTGAGCCATCCTACGAGTCCCGGGGCACCGGGAGCGCCTGTCCGAAGTGCGGCCTCCCCGCTCCCGCACCCCATCCCACCAGCGGCTATCGGCTCAGCCGCTTGAACCGCCGTACTGCCGGGGGCAGGAAGACCGCCGTCAGCAGCACCGGCGGGCGTAGTCCGCGCCTATCGGCCCGGCGGGCGGTGGGGTGTCGTGGTGCCGTCGAGTTTGGTGACGACCGTCTCGTCCGGCGTGAGGGGCCGGCCGTCGTGCGCCCGGACCTCCAGCGGGAGCAGGGGGAGGCCCTGGCGGCGATCGGTCAGTTCCGAATGGGGTTCGCCGGGTTCGAAGAACCGCGCCTCGCCCCACTGACGCAGCGCGACGATGACGGGGAAGAGCTCCCGGCCCTTCTCCGTCAGCTCGTACTCGTTGTGCGCGCCGCCGTCCGGCGCCGGTACCGACTCCAGGATCCCGCCCGCGACCAGGGTGCGCAGCCGGGCGCTCAGGATGTTCTTGGCCACCCCGAGGCTGCGCTGGAACTCGCCGAAACGCCGGCTCCCGTCGAAGGCGTCGCGCACGATCAGCAGCGACCACCAGTCGCCGATCGCGTCGACCGATCGCGCGACCGGGCAGTCGCTGTCGTCGAACCTGGTCCGTTTCACCACGACGCTCTCCTCTGCTCTGCGGTCAACCGCCCATCCCATGTCGGTTGCAACATGCTACCAGCTACCTCTACGGTCACTGGTGGCAACATGCAACCGAACTGCTGGAGGGTCCACCATGCACCAGGCGACACCCGCCGCCGCACTGCCCCGCGGCGCCACCGCACTGTTCGCGGTCGCCTGCGGAACCGCGGTCGCCAACGTCTACTTCGCCCAGCCGCTTCTGGTGGCCCTCGGCAACGAGTTCGCGATCGCCCCGGCGGCGCTCGGCGCCGTCGTCACCCTCACGCAGATCGGGTACGGCCTCGGCCTCTTCCTCATCGTTCCGCTCGGCGACCGGCTCGACCCCCGTCGCCTGATCACGGTGCAACTGCTTCTGCTGGCCGCCGCGCTCCTCTTCGTCGCGACCGCGACCAGCAGCGCGGCACTCCTCGCCGGAATGGCCTCCGTGGGGCTGCTCGCGGTCGTGACACAGTCCCTCGTCGCCTGCGCCGCCTCCTTCACCGAGCCCGCCCGGCGCGGCCGCGTCGTCGGCACTGTCACCAGCGGCGTCGTCACCGGCATCCTGCTCGCCCGTACCGTCTCCGGACTGCTCGGCGACCTCGCGGGCTGGCGCTCGGTCTACCTCACCTCGGCGGTACTGACCTGTGCGGCGGCCCTCGCCCTGCACCGCGTCATACCCCGGCGCGACACACCGGCACCCACACTGGGATACGGGCGCCTGCTCACCTCCACCGTCCGCCTGTTCACGCGCGAACGCCTGCCACGGCTGCGCGCGCTGTTCGCGCTCCTCGTCTTCGCCGCGTTCAGCACCCTGTGGAGCAGCGTCACCCTGGTCCTCAGCGATCCCCCGATGTCCCTGTCGTCCACCGCGATCGGCGCGTTCGGACTGCTCGGCGCCGCCGGAGCACTCGCCGCGAACGTCGCGGGCCGGCTCAACGACCGCGGCCTCGCGAACCGGACCACCGGCTTCGGCCTGGCCCTGCTGACCCTCTCGTGGCTGCCCCTCGCCCTCACCCGGCACTCGCTGTGGGCCCTCGCGGCCGGAGTGGTCCTCCTCGACCTCGCCGTACAGGCCGTGCACGTCACCAACCAGAGCCTGATCCACGCGCTGCACCCCGAGGCGGGCAGCCGGCTCATCGGCGGCTACATGGTTTTCTACTCGATCGGAAGCGCAGTCGGGGCCCTTGCCGCGACAACCCTGTACGCCGCGGCGGGCTGGAGCGCGGTGTGCGTGCTGGGCGCCGGATTCAGCGGCCTCGCACTCGTCGTCTGGGCACTCACCGAGAGCGGCGCCACCCGGCCTGCCGGGAAGATGAGTACGACGACTCACGCTCCGGCCGGCGCCCGCCCCCGACGATGAGGACCAACATCGTCCAGACCGGGAGACCGTTCATGCTCAGCCGCATCGCCGACGTCCTGGTGCCCGCTGTCGGCCGCCTGACGGTGACCGCCGACCCCGGCACCGAACTCGCGCCCGGCAGCATCGTCGCCGCGAACCACACGTCCTTGGCCGATCCCGCGATCGTGACCGCCGCCCTGCACCGCCTCGGCGCCGAGCCGGTCATCATGGCGGCCGCGGGGCTGTGGCGCGTCCCGGTGCTCGGCCGTGCGCTCGCCCGCGAAGGGCACATACCCGTCATCCGCGGTGACCGGCGCGCCGCGGCCGCGCTGGACGCCGCGGCGGAAGCCCTGGAGCAGGGACGGCTGGTCCTGATCTACGCCGAAGGGGGCCTGCCCCGCCGCAGGGATGCCGCGGAAGCGGCACCCGGCACCTTCCGCAGCGGCCTGGCCCGGCTCGTCGAACGCACCGGCGCCCCCGTCGTACCCGTGGGCCAGGCCGGAGCCCGCCGGATCACCTCGGGCGGCGCCGCCAAGCAACTCGCCGGCCTGCTCACGGCCCCACTGCGCCGGCCGGACCTTCACGTACACGTGGGCGCGCCACTGGAGTTGACCGGCGACCGCGCCATCCGGACGGCACTGGCCCGGACCGCGGTGACCACCGCGTGGCGTACGGCCGCCGCCCATCTGCGAGAGCCCGCCGCACTCGCCGCGTAGCCCCCGGGAGCGGCGGCCCGCCCGGCCCTCCCGTTCCCGCGCCGGTGCGGACAGCGGAGGGCAGCGGTCCGGGACGCTGCCGGGCCGCTGCCTCATGGATCGTTCCGTGTTGTCGGCCGACGCCGACCGGTTCCGGTCGCGCCCGGCCTGTCCGGCCTGTCCGGTCTGCTCGGCGACGTAGGTGCAGCCGCTCCAGGCGAACACCTGGAGCTCTCGGTTGCCTTCGACGACGGTCTCGTCGGTCGGCTCGAAGTGCTCGTACCGGTTGCCCGAAAGTACCTTCACCTTGGAGTTCGTGTTCGCGATGTAGCGCACGCGGTCCTCCTCGTGGATGAGGAACGTAGGACCACCAGTGAGAATGACGTTGGGATTCTCCATGACTGCCGTCTCCTTCGGCGCAGGTGCGGATTGTTCGGAAGTCCTCATTGCTTCGGCTTGGCAGTAGGGGTGCTTCGCTGCGCGCAGGATCGGCGGTTGCTCTAAAGCTCGTCTAAAGCGTTTTCCCGTCCGCCGGCCCCGTCGTGGCGCCGACGGCCCGGCCGGTCCGGGGGCCGGCCCCGGCCGGAGGAACGACAGGGGCTGTGGCCGGGTCGGTGCCCGGTGTGCGGGACTTGGTGTGGTTGCGGATCAGGAGGCAGGCGAGCAGGCCGACCATCAGGACCGAGATGGGCAGGGCCACGGTGCTGTGCAGAGTGGAGAGGAAAGCGGCCGAGTAGGTCTGGCCGGCCGAGATCCCGGCGGAGAGCTGTCCCTGCACCAGGGCGCCGACAGCGGCTGCGCCGATGACCGAACCGATCTGGCGGACGGTGTTGTTGACACCCGAGGCGGCTCCGGCGAGCTGGGGCGGGATATTGCGCATGGCCTCGGTGGACATCGGGGCGACGATGCATCCGACGCCGAGCCCGGTGAGCAGGGTGGCGGGGACGAAGGCGTACCAGGAGGTCGCGGGGCCCGCGATCAGGGCGATGGCGAGGACGCCGGACGCGTACAGGGCCAGTCCGGTGATCATCAGGTACTTGCCGCCGATCCGGTCGGACATGCGCCCGGCGAACGGGCCGAGTGCCATCGACACCAGGGAGGACGGGGCCAGCACCAGACCCGCCTTCATCGCGCTCATGTGCAGGACGGACTGGAGGTAGAGGTTGAAGGGCAGCACCAGCCCCAGCATGGCGATCGAGACGAGTCCGACCAGCACGGTCATCACGGTGAAGTTGCGGTCCTTGAAGAGCGCGAAGGGGACGAGCGGCTCACGGTCCTGCCGGCCGCGCTGGTGCAGCAGGAACCCGACGGCCAGGGCCGCGCCCGCGGCGAGCAGCGTCCAGATGCCCGGACCCCACTGGTAGCGCTCGCCCTCCTGGAGACCGAACGCCAGGCAGAACAGGGTGGCGGTGGCGAGAAGAACGCCCGTCAGGTCGAAGCGGTGGGCGCGGGCGGGGCGGATGTCGGGGACGAGCAGGAACGTGAGGACGAGCGCGGCGATCCCGATCGGTACGTTTACCAGGAAGATCCAGCGCCAGCCCACGGCCGAGACCAGGACGCCTCCGAGGGTCGGCCCGGACAGGGTGGCCAGGCCCGCGACCGTGCCCCAGATGCCCAGCGCGGAGCCGCGCCGGGAAGCCGGGAAGACGGACACGATCAGGGTCATCGTCTGCGGTACGAGGAGTGCGGCGCCCAGCCCCTGTACTCCGCGGGCGGCGATCAGGGCCGCTGCGTTCGGGGCGAATCCGCAGGCGATGCTTGCCAGGGTGAAGACGACCAGGCCCGCGGCGAACAGGTTGCGCGGGCCGCGCATGTCGCCGAGCCGGCTCGCGGTGATCAGCAGCACGGAGAGCGTCAGCGCGTAGGCACTGACCACCCACAGGGTCTGGTCGAGCGAGGCTCCCAGGCCGTTGATCATGTCGGGGATCGCGATGTTCACGATCGTCAGGTCCAGCAGGGTCATGAAGAACCCGAGCGAGAGCGTCACCAGGACAGCCCAGGGGTTCCCGCGCCACTTGAGCACGACCGTCTCCTTCGTCCGTCGATGGCCGGTGTCCCGGCGTCTGCTTCGAAGCTAACCCATCTTCTTAGATGTATCAAGATAGATGTATCGAAGTAGTTGCATCGCTGGAAGATGCATCCTTGGGAGATGCATCTTCAGAAGATGCATCGAAAGCGATGTAACCTGCCGGCATGGATGGAGTAGAGCTATTCCTGCTGGGGCGAACCTTGATGAAGATCGGGGAGGGCGCGATGCCCGAGCCGGAGGGCGGCGCGGCCCGCTACGGCGGCGGTGTGCGTTCGGTCCTCATCGTGGTGAGCGACCTGGCCACCCACCCCGACAGCGCGGTCGGCGAGATCGCGGCCCGTACCGGCCTTCCACAGAGCCAGGTCTCCACCGCGGTGGCCCGGCTGAAGGAAGCCGGTGCCGTGGTCACCAACCCCGACCCCGCGGACCGCCGCCGCCTACTGGTCCGGCAGTCCGCCAGCCCCTCCGACCGGATGGCCCAGGTCAGGGCAACCTCCATCGAGGGCGCACTGGCCGACGCGCTCGGCGACGATCCCGAGCGGCTCAAGGAAGTCACCGAGGCCCTGGACGTGCTCGCCCGCCACCTGTCCCCGCAGGCCAGGTCCCGCAAACAGGCCTGACGAATCCGCTCCCGGGGCGGACGCAACCGCCGCTTCGGACGATCCCGGAGTGCCCCACCCCGGCGTGCCCCGGCGCGCACAAGCTCCGCTTAACCGGGAAGAGCTGGCTTTCCGGCACATGAGCATCCACGAGACCGAAGCAGAACTGTGGATCCGGCGCTTCCACCCGGCTCCCGAGAAGCCGATCAGGCTCGTCTGCCTGCCGCACGCGGGCGGCACCGCCTCCTCCTTTTTTCCGCTACTCGCAGGTCCTCGCGGCGACCGCGGACGTGCTCACGATCCAGTACCCGGGGCGCCAGGACCGGCGGCACGAACCGCCACTGACTACGGTGAGCGCCCTGGCGGACCGGATCCACCGGGTACTCGCGCCCTACCACGACCGTCCGCTGTTCCTCTTCGGCCACAGCATGGGCGGCGTCCTCGGCTTCGAGGTGGCCCGCAGGATGGAACGCGAGGGCCGGCCGCCCAGCGGTCTCATCGTCTCCGGGCGGCGCGCCCCCGACATCTACGCCGCGGACAATGTGCACACCCGCGGGGACGAGGCGCTGATCGCGGAGATGAGTACCCTCTCGGGCACCGACCCGGGGGTCCTCGCCGACGAGGAGATCCTGCGGATGGTGCTGCCCGCCATGCGCGCCGACTTCAAGGCGATCGAGACCTACCGCTACCGGCCGGACGGACCGTAGCCGGCCCTCGGCTGCCCGCTGAGCGTGCTCACCGGGGAGTCCGACCCGCGCGTCAGCCTGGAACAGGCCAAGGCGTGGCGGGAGTTCACCAGCGGCCCCTTCACCTTCCGCAGCTTCCCGGGCGGCCACTTCTTCCTGACCCCGCAGCAGGACGCCGTCACCGCGGCGATCGCCCAGGACATGGCCCTGATCTCCCAGCCCGCCGCCCACTGAACCCGTGGCGCACGGGAAGCTGCTGGCCATCAGTGACCTGCACGTCGGTTACCCCGAGAACCGCCTCGTCGTCGAAGGGCTGCGGAGCACGAACGATCAGGACTGGCTGATCATCGCCGGTGACATCGGCGAGCTGGTGCCGGACATCGAATGGGCCGTGCGGCTGCTGGGCGAACGCTTCGCCAAAGTGGTGTGGACACCGGGGAACCACGAACTGTGGACCCCACCCGAGGCACGCAGAGTGCCGGAACCCTCCGGCGAGACCACCGTGAGCGTCACGCCGTCCGCGTCCTGCTCGATATCGATGACTTCCTGGCCGAGCCGCACCTCGACACCCAGCTCGACGGCGCGCTCCCGCAGCAGCTGCTCGCTGCGCCACTGCGGAACGATCAAGTCGTAGTCGGTCTCGGCCAGTTCGCCGTCGATGTCCCGGTAGACGAGACCGAAGTGACTGCGCCCCCAGGTGGGCGTGTCCGGTGTCCGGAAGCGTTCCTCCAGGCCTCTCTTGCGCAGGAAGTCCGCGATGTGTGCGTTGGAGCATGCCGCCGGAACGCTCCAGGAGCTCGGACCGACGTTCCAGTACGACCGTGGGAACCCCGGCCGGCCCCAGCTCGCACGCAAGCGTCAGACCGGCGGCGCCACTACCGACGATGACTATGGGATCAGACATGGTCTCAGCTTCCGCCATCGGGCTTAAGCGACCGCAAAGCGCCAGGGCCTATGGGGGTCGCGCAGGCTCACGACCGCCCCGGTCCCTGTCCGGGAAACGGTGGTGACCAGCCAGGACAGCGGCGGACTGTCCGGGACAGCGGGCATTCCTTGCTGCACGGCGCACGCGGCCAGCAGGGTCGGTGTTGCCGGCGAAACAGTCACGTACAGCGACCCGTCAGACAGGAGTGCTCACATGCGCAAGAACGTATGGTCCGCACGCATCGTCCCCCTCGCGCTCGCCGCGGTCTTCGTCGGTGGCCTGAGCGCCACCACGGCCGCCCCGGCCCAGGCGCGCACCGAGACCAAGGCGTCCGCCCAGACATCCGCCCAGACATCCGCCCAGGCGTCCGCCCGGGTGACCGACGCCTACTACCTGCGCTTCAACAAGGGTTCGGTCACCAACTCCCGCCTCGAACTGGTCAAGCGCACGCCCGGCCGGGACAAGGTGATCAAGACCTACAAGGCGGGCTCGGGCCAGGTCAAGAACACCTGCGCCGTCGGCAAGGGCTGGCTGCCCAACGCCGGGGCGAGCAAGCCGTACGCCGTTCAGTGGCACCGCAAGAACTTCGACGGCATCATCAACGGCTTCGTCATCAAGATCTCCGACCGCAAGTGCCACAACGGCACCAAGCGCACCGAACTGTTCATCCACAGCGAGATGAAGCCGAACGGCAAGCAGGGCACCATCGAGTCCGAGCGGTGGACCAACAGCGGCCCCAACGACTACTACTCCAACGGCTGCATCAAGCTCAACCCGACCAACATCAAGGACCTGTTCAAGCGGCTGGACCGGGTCGGCTGGCCGAAGAAGATGTACGTGGTGAACTGACCCCGCGCCAGTGCTCCGTCCGTGGTGCCCGGGAAGCCCGTCCAGAGGCTTCCCGGGCACCACGTGTCGGTGGCGACGCGTCACCGGCGAGAACCGCCGGCGGCATCAGCCGGTACTGACGGCGAACGGGCCGCCGTCGCCGAACACGAGCCGGGCGAAGTTCTCGCCGATGCGGCGGTGTCCTGCCGGGTCGGGGTGGACCTCGTCGGGCAGCGGGAATTCGGCGTAGTCCTGCTCGCCGTACAGGTCACGGCCGTCGAGGTGGTACAGGTTCGGGTCGTCGGCCGCCCGCTGTCCGACGATCCGGGCGAGCTCGTTCCGGATGACGTTGAGTGTCAGGCGCCCGGCGGCGCGTTCGGCGGGATCGCCGGTCGCCTTGAACCGCAGGGTGCCACCGTCGAAGTCGGGGGCGAGAGGGCCGGGGGTGTCCTCCTGGACCGGACACAGGACGGGGGAGACGACCAGCAGAGGCGTGGTCGGATGCCCCTCGCGGATGGTGTCGAGGAAGCCGTGGACCGCGGGGCCGAAGGCGCGCAGGCGCATCGCGTCGGAGTTGACGACATTGATGCCGATCTTGACGCTGATCAGGTCGGCGGGCGCGTCCCGCATCGCCCGGGCGGTGAACGGATCCAGCAGCGCGCCGCCGCCGAACCCCATGTTGACCAGCTCCACCCCGCCCCGGGCGGCTGCCAGGGCCGGCCAGGTGGCGGTCGGACGAGTGGCGTTCGAGCCGTGGCTGATGGAACTGCCGTGGTGCAGCCAGACCCTGCGCCCGTTGTCCGGCGCCTGCTCGACGGGGGCGTCGGTGCGCAGGGCGATCAGCTCGGTGATCTCCGTGTGCGGGAGCCAGATCTCGATGTCCTTGTCACCGGCCGGAAGACCGGTGAACCGGGCGGTGCCGGCCGGCCCCTCCGAGAGCTCGGAGGACTGGGTGACCATGTCGGTGATCGTGCGTACGTTGCCGCCGGCCACCGTGGCCTGGGCGGTGAGACGCCCATCGACCAGCAGGTCGTACACGCCGTCCGCCGGGGCCGGGAGACCTCGGTAGACCCGCTTGGTGGGCAGTGTGTCCAGCTCGATCGTGGTGGCCCGGGTACGGAAGGCCAGCCGTACGCCGGAGGGCTGGGCCTCGGCCACGGCCAGTTGATCGTCGGGGATCTGTCGGCGTGCGCGGGCGGGCAGCCGATGCGGCAGCAGACCGTGCGCGGTCGTTTCCACATCGAGGAAGCCGCGCAGGAGGTCCGTGGTGACCGGCGTGGTGATCGTGTTGTGTTCGGTGTTCATCGCCTCAGTGCCTCAGCCTGTTGATCAAGATTCTCGGAATGTTGTGGATGAGCCGGTGCGGCACCCCCGCGGGTCAGGGTGTGGCCCGGTTCCGCAGGAGGGCGTCGAGGGAGTCCACGATCCAGAGCCAGGACTCCTGCGAGTCCGGGGCGCTGTGCTCGAAGCCTCCGGCCAGCTCCAGGCTGACGTAGCCGTGGAAGACGCTCCCCAGCATCCGGACCGCATGCGTCTGGTCCGGCCCCGTCAGGTCGTAGCCACGCAGGATCGCCCGGGTCATCTGTGCGTGCCGCACCCCGGCGCTGGCGGCCGCCGTCTCGGGATCGAGCCGGAGCCGTGCGGCGGCGTACCGGCCAGGGTGCTCCCGGGCGTAATCGCGGTAGGCGTCCGCGAAGGCGGCCAGGGCGTCCTTGCCGGCCCGCCCGGCCACGGCGTCGGCGACCCGGTCGGCGAGTTCCTCCAGGGCGAACAGGGCGATCCTGGTCTTGAGCTCCTGGGAGTTCTTCAGATGCGAGTACAGACTCGCGACCTTCACGTCGAACCGCCGGGCGAGCGCCGAGACGGTCACCTGGTCGAAGCCGACCTCGTCGGCCAGCTCCGCCCCCGCCAGCGTCAGCCGCTCCGGGGTCAACCCCACTCTGACCATAACCTTCCTCCTGTTCAGCGATAGCCATTATGCTTTTGCCTAAAGCTTTTAGGCAAAACGGCCTCCTCCTCATGGAGCCGCTGGCTGAACACGTCGACGGGCTGGTCGACCGATTGCTGTGAGGGCGTCTGCCCGGATCGGTTGCTCTTTCCGCTCGCGGAAGTGCGACCACATCGGCGACTTCGCCGGCTTTGCCGACTTCGCCGACTTCTTCGGCTGATTGCGCTCGGTCGTTCCGTCGGGGAGACGGCTGTCGACCAGGGCGGACGTGCGGACGTACGGGCCCCACCGGGACCCGTGCGTCCGTGCGTCCGTGGGCCCAGCTGCCCAGCTGCCCATCCGCCCGTGCGTCCGGGTGAAGGGCGAGCTGCTCACCTCGGAACGGATCCGGGCCGCCGTTCCGATCCAGCCTCGGAAGCCCGGGATCTCCAGGCCTGCTTCTACGGCCTTCTTCGCGGTCTTGTCCGCGAACCACCGGCCACCGCCTCCAGAAGCCTGAACGGAAACGGAACAACCCCCTTGCCCAATGGTCAAGAAACGTTGACCATTGGACGCATGCCTACCGACGATCTTCCCGAGACGTTCCACGTCACCACCGACGAGCAGCTGCGCGCCGTCTCCAATCTCACGCGTCACCGGATCATGGCCGTGCTCCGCTTCGAGCCCGCGACGATCACGCAGATCGCCGAGCGAGTGGGCCTTGCGAAGGGGAGTTCCAGCTACCACGTACGGCTGCTCGAACGGGCGGGCCTGGTGAAGGTGGTACGGACGCGGAAGGTCCGGGGGGTCACCGAGCGGTACTACGCAATGGCCGCGCGGGCGATCGCACTGCCGGATCCGGGCGAGGGAGGGCCGGATGTGCTGATGCGGCATGCGGTGGCGGACCTGGAAGCGGCGCCGGCGGATGGCGAGCGGCACGTACGGATGGCGCATCTGCGGCTCACCGAGGAGCAGTTCGCGGAGCTGGGGGCGCGGCTGCAGGCGCTGGCGGACGAGTACCGGGAGCTGTCCGATTCCTCGCTGCCGGACGCATCACTCGTCTTCGCACTTTTCCACCCGGCATCGCGCCAGCAGGCCGAAGGGGACGCCAAGTGACGTCAGACGTACGGAAGTTGCCGACCGGGTTCGGGCGGCTGTGGACTGCGCAGACGGTGTCCTCGCTCGGTGACGGGGTGTCGCATGCCGCGCTGCCGCTGATCGCGTTGACGTTGACACGGGATCCGATGGCGCTCGCCGTCGTCACGGCCGCCGGAACGCTGCCGTGGCTGCTCTTCGGGGTGCTGGGCGGTGCGCTGGTGGACCGCTGGGACCGTCGGCGCACGATGTGGGTCACGGACGCGGCGCGTGCGGTGCTGCTCGCGATACCGGCGGCAGCGGCCGCGCTCGACCTGCTGAGCATTCCGCTGCTCGCGGCCGTCGCCTTCCTGCTCGGCCTCGGCGGGCTCTTCTTCGACACGGCCGCCACGGCCTGTCTGCCGGATCTGCTCGGCCGCGACCCCGCGCTCCTGGAACGCGCCAACTCCCGCCTGCGCGGCACCCAGACCGCCGCGTCCGGCTTCGCCGGTCCGCCTGCGGGCAGCGCCCTGCTCGCACTCGGGCGGGCGGTTCCACTGCTCGCCGACGCGGTGTCGTTCGCGGTCTCCGCGCTGCTCGTACGGTCGCTGCCCGCCGCACCCCGGCCTCTACCGCAGGCCCGTGAGTCGCTGCTGCGGCAGGCACGGGCCGGCGCCTCGTACGTATTCCGGGATCAGCTGCTGCTCGGGCTCGCGTTACGTCCGGCGGTCGGGAACATCGCCTTCCTCGCCGTGGAGACCGTACTCGCCCTCTTCGCGCGCGATCGTCTCGGCATCGGCACCTTCGGCTTCGGCCTGCTCCTCACGGCGGAGGCCACCGGCGGTCTGCTCGGTGCGGGCATCGCCTCCTTCCTCGGCCGGCGACTCGGCACCGGCACCGCGCTGACCTGCACGGCCGCAGCCGAGGGACTCGCCGTCCTGGGCCTTGCCGCCGCCCCGAACCCGTACGTCGCCGGCCTCGCGCTCGCCGTCTGCGGAGCGGGCATGGGTGCCACGATGGTGCTCGGCCCCTCCCTCCGACAGGCGATCGTCCCCGCCCAACTGATGGGCCGGGTCGCCTCCACCTCCCGCATGCTCGCCATGTGCGCCGCCCCGTTCGGCGCCTTCCTCGGCGGCTGGCTGGCCACCACCTACGACGTACGCACCCCGCTCTACACCGCCGCCGGCCTCCTCCTCACCATGACCGCCGTCACGTCGACCATGACCAGCGACCGCCGGGTCGAGGCGGCGCTGCGTGCCGCCGCCCCGGCCGATGAATCAGATCTCACCCGGAATCCCTGAATCCCGATCAGGAGCGTGCCGTCCGGGGCTCCGCGAGCCCGTTGGGCCGGTGCTGAGCGCACCTTGATGCTGAACGGACGGAGCCTCGGCTTCTTGGCTGAGCTGTCTGATGCAGGAGACGAGATCCGCCCGTGTTGTCACCCAGGTGGTGTCGTTCAGTGAGTCCATGGCGTAGATCCTGCACGGTGCGTACCGGTGAATGGGCGTGGTTCACTGCGCGTTGATCGCCCGCAGCATGTTCAGGCGGGCCGCCCGCCCGGCCGGCCAGAGCGAGGCGAGGATGCCGATGAGTACGGCCACGGCGAGGAACAGGGCCAGGCGCGGCCAGGGCACCGTCGTCGTGTAGTCGGGCAGACCCGAGGCCGTCAGGCTGCCGCCCGTCCAGGCGAGGAAGACGCCGGTGCCGATGCCGAGGACCGCGCCGAACAGGGAGATGACGACCGACTCCAGGCGGAGCATCCGGCGGATCCCCGTGCGGTCCAGGCCGATGGCGCGGAGCATGCCGATCTCGCGGGTCCGCTCGTACACCGACATGGCGAGGGTGTTGATCACGCCGAGGATCGCGATGACGGCGGCCATGCCGAGCAGCCCGTACATCATGGCGAGCATCACGTCGATCGCGCCGGATTCCTCCCTGGTGATCTGTTCCCGGCTCTGCACCTTCAGCAGCGGGCTGTCGCCGAACGCGGAGCGGATCTCACGGTCGAGGCCCGCGGCCCTGCCGGGTTCGGCCTTCACGAGGACGCTGTCGTACCCGCCGTCCATGGCGTACGGCAGGACATCGCCGAGGTCGCCGACGACGCCGGACACGACGCGGTTCTCCGCATAGACGCCGACGACCGTGAGCTGCTTGAGCCCCGCCGGCTTCCCGGAATCCAGGTCGAACCGGCCCTTCACGATGTCGCCGGTCCGCAGCCCCGCCCGCCCGGCGTAGGTCTCGGAGACCGCGATCCGGCCGGGGCCGAGCGCGGCGGCCGAGCCGCTGGTGAAGTCGATGTCCGAGACCTTGCCGAGCTGCTTCGGGTCGAGGCCGGAGACCAACGCGTACTCACCGTCCACCGTGAGCCCGGCCGAGGCGAGAGGGGTCGTCGCGGCGACGCCGGGGACGTCGGCGATCTTGTCGGCGAGCTTCGGGTCCAGGCCCAGATACGCGGAGTTGGCGATCCTGTAGTCGGCGGTGAGGCCCTGCACGGCGGCCCGGCTCATGGCCCGGTCGACGGAGTGGCCCGCCACGGTCAGGCCGGTGATCAGGGTGAGGCCGATCATCAGGGCCGAGGAGGTGGCGGCCGTGCGGCGCGGGTTGCGCAACGCGTTCTCCTGGGCGAGCTTGCCGCTGACACCGAAGAGGCGGGTGGTGACCCGGCCCGCCAGGAACACCAGTGGCCGGGACAGCAGTGGGGCGAGCACGATCGTGCCGGCCAGGGTGAGGAACGAACCGAACATGGCGAGCAGCAGGTTCGTCTCCGCACCGTTGTCCAGTGTCGATACGTACAGCATGACGGCGACGCCCGCGCCGGTGAGCAGCGCGCCGAGGGCATTCCGTACGCGCATGCCACGGGCCGGGGCCGATGCCTCCACGCTGCTGAGCGCCTCCACCGGGGCGATCTTCGCGGCCTTGCGGGACGGCAGCCAGGCGGCGAGCACCGTGACCAGTACGCCGACGGTCAGGGACCCGAGCAGTGCGGTGGGTGCGACGACCAGCGGGCCGTCGGGAAGCCCGGCGCCGGCCGAGTCGAGCAGCGGACGCAGTCCGGCGGCGATGCCGAGGCCGAGGACGAGACCGGCGGCGGACGCACCGAGTCCGAGTAGTCCGGCCTCGACGAGGACGGAACGCACGACCTGACGGCGGGAGGCGCCCACGGCGCGCATCAGGGCGATCTCGCGGCCGCGCTGGGCGATCAGCATGGTGAAGGTGTTGGCGATGATGAACACGCCCACGAACAGGGCGATTCCGGCGAACACCAGCAGCATCTTGGTCAGTGCCTCGGTGTTCTCCGCGGTCTGCCGGGCCTGCTCGGCGGCGAGTTCGGCGCCGCTCGTCGCGGTCGCGCCCTCCTTCGGCAGCAGTGCGCGGACCCGCTCGGTCAGGGCGTGCTGGTCGGTGCCGGGCGCGGCGGCCACGGAGATCTCGTTGAACCGGCCGGGGGAGAGGAACAGGCCCTGCGCGGTCCTGGTGTCGAACAGGACGAGAGTGCCGCCCGCGGTGACCCGGGGGCCTCGGTACGGACGATTCCGACGAGATTCTTGGTGAGGGCGGGTCCGGTGGTGGCGAACCGTACGGTGTCGCCGATCCGGTAGCCGGCCTTCTCGGCGGTCGTCGTGTCCAGTGCCAACTCGCCCCCGGCGGCCGGTGCTCGGCCGGACACCAGCGGGTGCCGGGCGTCCTTGCCGTCGGTCCCGATGACGTAGTCGGCGGCCAGGTTCTGCCAGCTGCTGTCGGCGTTGAGCGGCTCGCCGTCCTTGCGGGCGAGGGTCGCGCTGCCGTTCACGGAGGGCCGCGCGGCCGTGACGCCGGGCAGGTCGCGCACGCGGTCGACGAGGCGCGAGTCGAGGACGGTGGTCGGCGTCTCGCTCCCGGCCCCGGGGACGTACTCGGCCTGCACGGAGACCGCCACGTCCTTGAGGCTCACGGTGGAGGCGGCGCGGAAGGCGCTCGCGACCGTGTCGCCGAAGACGAGGGTGCCGGAGACGAAAGCGACGCCGAGCATCACCGCGAGCGCGGTCATGACCAGCCGGGCTTTGTGCGCGAGGACGTTGCGCAGGGCTGTTCGCAGCATGGAGATGGTCCAGAAGGTCCGGAGGGACGGGGATTTCGCGATGTACGGGCCGTGCCGGGGGTCGTGCGGGGTGTGCCACGGGTCGTGCGGGGTCTGCCGGTTGTGCGGGACGTTCGGTGGGCTCGCGGAGGCGTCAGGTTTCGGTCTCGTACGGGCGTCGGGCGTCGGGCGCCGGGCGTTGGGCGTTGGGCCCCGGGCTCGCGCGCCGCTCAGCTCGTACGGTTCCCGGCGTCGAAAAGCCGCATACGGTCGAGGACGCCCTCCGCCGTCGGGGCGAGCAGCTCGTCCGTGAGGCGGCCGTCGGCGAGAATCCGGGACCGGCCGGGCGGGCGGTCGGCTCCGTTCCATGCTCGGCGCGCGCCGCGGCCGATCCGTAGGTCTCAGGGCGTGAATGCGCGGCCTGCCGAAAGTCGGGCGGAGAGAGGCGCCGTAGTTCTCGCGACCGACCGGGGGTCCTACTTATGGCAGAGGGAAGCGGGGAGCGGGTGGGGCGATCGGTGGCCGGTCGGCGGATACCCGGGGTGCTGACGTGCGCGCTGCGGGCCGACGTCACCACAGTGACTCTCGTCGCCCCCGACCCGCGGCATTCACGCGATCACGCCACGCCACGATCCCTACCCCTGTGCGCCAGCCTTCCTCGACCAAATCGTCACGGCCTTCACCGCGCGCCCCTGACCGAGCCGACCACGGGGGTCGAGGAACATCGAGGGCGAGTTCACCGGCCCGGTTCCCGATCCGGGCTCCGGCGTAGGACACTCGGGTCAGCAGAACGAAGGAGAGATCTGTGACGGCTCAACCCGAGCACCCCGCAGGCCCCCGGGTCACCGCTGTCCCGCACACCATCAACGCGATCGGTGATGCGTTGACCGGTGCCGAGCGTGCCCGGTTCTACACCGAGGTCCTGGCCGCCGAGGAAGGCGAGGTGCCGGGCGTGATGCGCCGCTGGTGGAAGACGGCGATGCTGCACCGTGCCCCCGCCGCGGTTCAGAGCCGGGCCAATGCCGCGGCCGGTCGCGCTCTCGTCTCCGTCGACGACCTGCTCGTGGACGAGCCACGGTGAGCTGGACCGTCTGGACGGAGGAGATCCCGGCACAGACCGTGCTCGACATGCCCGTCGACCTCCGCAGAAAGACGGCGAACTTCCTGCGGGCCCTGGCCATCGAGGCCGGTGGCGCGATCAACCTCGGCAGGAAACCGCCCGGCGACGCGATGGACGACTTCGAGGTCCGGTACTCCCTCGAAGTCCCCGGCGAACCGGTCATCATCGAGTACATGATCATGCGGGAAGCCAAGGAGATACGCGTCTCGGTCCTGGTCTGGTTCCACTAGGAAGTCATCTTCTTTCGCGAGTCGGCGGCAGCAGATGAGGATGAAGGCGATGCTGGTGAACGCCAGGAAGTGTTCGGCCTTGCGTTCGTAGGGGCGGTGGAGTCGGCGGCAGCCGGCAAGCCAGGCCATGTGCGCAGGCGATGCAGCTTCGCCCACACCCTGGCCTTCGACCACTCGGTGACCGGCGGTGCGCCGTAGCCCCGGACGGCCCGAACGACGCGGCGCGCAGCTGCTGCCACGTACACCCAGAGGTTGCCACGAACACGATCGCCGCCAGCACCTCATGGTCGCCACGCCGACGCCGACCGCCACCCCGAGGCCGCGAGGGTGCCTCCGGCACCACACGCCGGAACAACTCCTACGACCAATCCGGCACCAGCCGCTGAACAATCCGCACGCCGGCAGGCTACCGACCCCGAGGAGGAGGCCCGCAGTCAGTGACCTCTACGGCGCTGCGCGTCGAACCGACGCAGCACCCGCACCAGACGCCACACTCCGGCCGCCACTCCGAGCAGCGCACCCCCGACCAGCGCGCCCTTCCTCGCTGGACCAGAGACGCCAAAAGCCAGTGCGAGAGCGAGAGCGACGGCAAAGACCGCTGCAGCCAGCACGACGGCAGTCACCAGAGCAAAAACGATCTCCACCGTCATTGCGTCTTTTTCCCACCGCGACTCACGCCCCATATCCATGCTGCAAGTCTCACATCACGGTCAAGCCATTGCGCCGGACCGAACAGCAGCTGGCGCTCACTCGTCGAGGCGCACTGACCAATTGAGATGACCTCACCTGTCCGTCTGTCCAGGAGAGTTGGATGCTCACGGCTCGGTATGCGCCGGCCAGGGATTTCCTGGGAACGCGATCGGCTCCGACGATCCTGCGGGACTGCCGACATGACTGGCATGGCCGGCGTGATCCTGGGCGGCGACTACGACGCCGCTCGGCCCGCGGGCGGAACTGAGCGCCAGTCAGCCGGTTGCCCGGTCCGACTGCATTCGTGAGGCGGCGTCCGCCCATCGGGCCCTGCCGAACACTCCGTCGACGGCGTCCTCTTCGTACCGGCCTCGGCGGTCCAGCCAGGTCACGAGCCACTCGGCGAGACTGCCCGCACCCACGAACCACGCCCTGGACGGGTCCTGGCCACTGATGGTCAGAGCCTCCGTCACCTTCTCCGAGACCGAACTTGGCAGCTGCACCTGGAGTACCTCAAGAACAATTGGTACATCACCGACTGAATCCGTACGCCGTACGCGGAGCCGCCGATGGTGCATGGGCCGGTTGGATCCTGCACAGGGGTGTGGTCCCGTGCCGGCGGCAGAGCCGTGGAAGAGCGGGTCGAAATGGCGATCCCGAGATCAACACCAAACGCCCCGGAAGGCCCCCTGACGCATCCACGCCCCAACCCGTCCCCGACCGCGCCGCCGTGGCCGCACTGCGGTCACGGTTCCAGCGAGCAGGATCCGGTCGGCTGCCGGGGCGCACATGTCCCCGGCCACACGGCCTGCCTCACCCACCTGACCCGCGCCGACCGCCGCGCACATCTGGACGACCCGGGCCCGCGTGCGGACCTCGACCTGCGCGGCACCACGTTCGAAGATCGTCTCTGGGAGTCCTTGCTCGACGTCCTGCGCGACAGCCACACCGGCGGGGAGCCCGTCATCGGCTCCGCCCGGTTCACGTCGGCGGTCTTCGAATGCCATGCCTGGTTCGACTCGATGGCCTTCGACGGCAACGCCGTGTCCGACGCGGCGACCTTCCGGGACGCAAGCTTCGAGGGCGCGGTTTCGTTCGAGGGGGTGGCCTTCCAGGAGGCGACCTTCGACGACCCGGGGCAACTGCCTTTGCCCACACACTCTCCGGGACCGAGCCGGAGGCTCACGGGCCCCTGCCCATGAGGCGGCAGAGCACTTCGGGGTGTTCGGCCGCAGTTTTGGTGGCGGACCGAGCGGTGCTCAGGCAGGCTGAGCCGCATGGTCTCGGTAGTGCAGAACGTGGCGATCGACTGTTCGGATGCCTATGAGCTGGCTCGGTTCTGGAGTGAGGTGACCGGTTGCCCACTGCACCCGGAGGACAGACGGGGCAGCAGGGAGACCCAGGTGACGCTTCCGGAGGGCCCGCTGCTGTACTTCAACCAGGTGCCGGAGCCGAAGACAGTCAAGAACCGGATCCATTTGTGCCTGCGCCCGACGACCTCGCGCGAGGAGGAGGTCGAGCGGCTGTTGGCTCTCGGCGCCACCCTGGTCACTGATCGCAGGGAGCCCGATGGCGCGGGCTGGGCCGTCCTCGCCGATCCTGAAGGCAATGAATTCTGTGTCCTCCGCAGCGAGTCCGATCGTGCTGCGATGTCTCCCTGAAAGCCCCTGAGACCACAAGAATGACTCGGAAGCCGAGTCGTGCTCCGCGCGTGATAACTCGGTTGCGACGGGCGTGGTCACCCGGGCGAAGATGCCTGCATGAGCCGAGAGACAGAAGACGTACGTGAAGCGATCGCAGGCGAGCTGCGTCTTATGGACCCCAGCGTGCGCATGTCACGCTCGCTTGCCGGACAGCTGATGGACCCGGACTTCGTAGAGGTCGGCGCTTCGGGGCGGCGGTGGACGTATGACGAGATGCTTGCCGCGCTGCCCGAGCTGGACGGTGCGGCAGAAGGCAGTCCGCGCTATGAGCCCTCGAACTTCACCGGTGTCCTGCTGGCACCCGGACTGGTGCACCTCACCTACGAGACCACGTTGGACGGAGAGCGGGCACGGCGGAGTTCGCTCTGGCGAAAGCAGGGTGCGGCCGCGACGTGGCAGATGTACTACCACCAGGCCACACCCATCCCGCCCGACAGCGTGTGACTGCGGAATTCGAGTCCGGGCCCGGACCGGTGTTCCGCGGCGGGACGTGCCTGTCGAGTACGGGCCGTGGGGCCGGGTCCTGCCGCTATGCCTTGCGACGACATCCGGCGAGGAGGATGGCGACCATGTGCTTGGCGTCGGCCTGTTCGTAGTCGGGGCCCGTGATGCAGAGGTTTCCGACGGCGCGCATGAGCGTGTAGGCGGTGATGCCGGGGCTGAGTTCGTCGGCGGCGGCGCAGGCGTCGAGCAACGTCGCGCAGGCCGGGACCAGTGTGTCGAGCATGAGGCTGTGGAGGTTCTCCAGCCCCGCGTCACCCGACCCCAGCGCGGCGCCGAGGCCGTGCTTGGTCACCAAGAACTCCACGAACGCGTCCACCCAGCGGGTCAGCGCGGTGAACGGGGAGGCTGAATCCTCCAGGAGCCGGGGCGCGAGTGCGGCGCAGGTGTCGATCTGGTGCCGGTAGACGGCGGTGACGAGGTCCGCCCGGGTCGGGAAGTGCCGATAGATCGTGCCGACGCCTACGCCGGCGCGTTCGGCGATGTCGCGGATGGGGGCTTGGACGCCCTGATCCACGAAGACCGCCGCTGCGGCCGCCAGCACGCCGCCGCGGGTGCGTTGCGCCTGTGCTTGGCGTACTCCGACCGTCTCCGGCACGAGGCCCTCCTGGTTCGCGGAACAATGTTCCGCTAAAGTGGCGGAACGGTGCTCCGCCAAAATACGGCAGAGCGCTCCCGTGGAGAAAAGGCAGGTCCCCCATGTCTTCCAGCTACCTCGACCAGCGGATCGTCGCGGTCAAGCCCATCGCCGTTCCCGCGCCCGACCGCGGCATCGACCTACAGGTGAAGGTCACCGCCCCGCTGTCGGGCCAGAACCTCCCCGTCATCGTTTTCTCCCACGGCAACGCATGGTCCCTGGACGGATACGAACCTCTCGTCGACCGGTGGGCCGCAGCCGGGTTCGTCGTCGTGCAGCCCACCCACCTGGACTCCCGCCGCAACGGCCTCGGGTGGGACGACCCGCGCTTCGCCACCGTCTGGCGCGTCCGGATCGCCGACCTCCACGCGGTCCTCGACGGCCTCGACGACATCCTCCTCCAGGCCGGCGGCCTGGAGACCCGCGTCGACCGTGGACGCACCGCGATCGTCGGCCACTCCTGGGGCGCCCAGACCGTCGGCGCGCTCCTCGGCGCACGCGTGCTCGACGCCGACGGCATACCCGGAGAAGACTTCTCCCACTCTGCGGTCGCGGCCGGCGCGCTGATCGCCGCGACCGGAACCGGCGACACCCTCACCCCGTTCGCCGCCGAGCACCTTCCGTTCATGAGGCCGGACTACTCCACCATGACCACCCCGGCCCTGGTCGTCGCGGGCGGCAAGGACCGGTCCCAGCTCTCCACGCGCGGGCCGGAGTGGTTCACCGACGCCTACCGCCTCAGCCCGTCCCCGAAGAGCCTGCTCACCATCGCCGAGGGCGAGCACACCCTGGGTGGCATCGCCGGCGAGATGGTCGCCGAGACCACCGACGAGGACCCCGCCCGCGTCGCCCTCGTCGCCGACGCGGTCTCCGCCTACCTCCTCGACGCCCTCAAGCTCAACAGCGCCGCGTGGACCGCCCTCGACAACGCCACCGAGGCCGGCGACAGTACGTGGAGCATCTCCAGCAAGTGAACCCGGCCGGACCGCGCCGTCGACCGAGCCAAGAGTGGACCCCACCTCGCGGAGCACGCCCAACGCCTCATGGTGAGCCCGGTCCACAGAGGGACCAGTGTCACCAGGAGCCGGTCGGTGAAGACCAGTTCGTACTCCGGCCCGGCCTGGCCCGGCCCGGCCCCGCCTCCCGCCGGAATCCGCCCTCACACCGCCCGTGACGCCCGGACCCACAACGCGCCACCCAACGCGAAGCGAGATCTACGACGGACTCGCCCCCGCCCTCACCGGCCGAGACCGATCGCAGGCCGGCTCGTTAGGGTCGGAGGCATGACGACACCCCGTGCCGACAGCGCCTTCGACTCGCTCCGCCTCGACGCCGTACCCGACCAGGAGGCGCTGCGCCGGGCCTACGGACTCCCCAGCGCCGCGGCCGTGCGCAAGCAGATGACCGAACTCACCGAGCAGACCCGGCGGTTGATCGGCTGCTCGTCGCTGGTCCTGGTCGCCAGCGCGGACGCAGAGGGCAACTGCGACGTCTCGCCGCGCGGCGGCCCCGCCGGGTTCGTAGCCGTCCTGGACGCGCGGACGGTGGCGATACCGGACGCGACCGGCAACAAGCGGCTGGACACCCTGCAGAACGTCATCGCCACCGGGCGGGCCGGGCTGCTGTTCGTCATCCCCGGGCGGACCACCACCCTGCGGGTGAACGGCCGGGCTGTCGTCTCCACCCGCCCGGAGCTGCTGTCGCAGCTGACCGCCGTGGGAAAGCCGCCGGCCAGTGCGCTGGTGCTGGGGATCGAGGAGGTCTACCCGCACTGCCCCAAGTCGCTGCTGCGCAGCGGGGCCTGGAAGCCGGAGCAGTGGCTGCCGACGGACGCCCAGCCGACCTCGGCCGAGGTGACGCTGGCCCAGCTGCGGATGCCGGAACTGACGATCGCCGACATCGAGCAGGTGGAGGCGGACTCGCTGAAGTACCGGTACGAGTAACCGGCCGACCTGAGACTGCTGAACCACCAGCCGGCCGAACCCCCAGGCCGGCACGCCGCAAGATCATTCGTGGGTCGGCCCGTAAGGGCCGGCACGGTTCAGCTCGCACCTCCCCTCCGTGCAGGTCCGACGCAGCCGCCCGGCCGAGACGGTCTCCACGAGGCCGATCACCCAGCACATCGGGCAGCCGCGCAACGCGACCAGGCCGACCGGGGCGAGCAGAAGGCTCGCCGGCCCGACGACCGGCAACAGGGCCAGGGACCCGGCGAGCGCGCCGAATCCGACGGCGCCGCGGGCCAGATGGCGCGGAACGGTGTCGCTGGCGAATCCACCACGCGCCGACGCACCGCGTGCGCCGGCGGTGCCAGGTCCGGAATCAGGTCCGGAACCGGGCAGGGAGCCGGTCATGGAACCAGATCCGGCACCAGGTTCGGAACCAGATCCGGCACCAGGTTCGGAACCAGATCCGGCACCAGGTTCGGAACCAGGCGTGGAGGCGGGTTCGGAACCGGGCGTGGCGGTGCGTGTAGTCGTGTTCGGGTCAGTTGTCATCGTGGGTTCCTCTCGTCCCGGCCGCCGGATCGTCCCGCAGCGCCTCGCGCACCGCCGAACGGGCCCGGTGCAGGCGGGACTTCATCGCGGCGGTGCTCAGCCCGAGCCGGTCGGCGACGGTGCGGCCGGGCAGGCCCTGGACGTCCCGCATGACCAGCACCTGCCGCTGGTCCTCGGGCAGGGCGGCGACGGCAGCCGCGACGCGTTCGGCCTCCAGGCGCAGCAGGACGTCCTCCTCGGCGGATCGGGCGGTGCCGCCGAACGCGTCGAACGCGCCGTATGAATCGAACGCGTCGAACCGGCCCGACGCTCCGAGCCCGCCGGGTTCGTCGGCCGGTCCGCGACGGAGCAGGGCGCGGGTGCGCCGCAGGCACTCGTTGCGGACGATCCGGAACATCCACGATGCCAGCGCCCCGGAGGCGCGCAGCATGCCGATCTTGCGGTAGAGGATGATCAGTGCTTCCTGGGCGGCATCCTCGGCGTCCTGCGGCGTGGCGCACAGCGTGTGCGCGAACCGGTGTACGTGCGGGTAGGAGCCGTACACCAACGCGGTGAGCGCCTCGACGTCGCCGCGTTGCGCCGCGCCGACCAGGGTCGCGCCGGGCCAGGTGTGGTCAGCCACGCTGACGCCTCCGGCGGCGCAGCAGCGTGACAGTGCACGCGCACAGCAGCAGCGCGGCGGCCGCGGCGGCGGCGATGACGACGGCGGTCATGGGGTCCTCCCGGTGGGGTGCAGGGCGGACGCGGTCGTCCGCACACATATGAGAGGCGCGGCGGGCGCGAAAGGATTCACCCCTGTCCGCGATCCAGTGGTTCGGGGCGCCTCGGCGCGTACGTCCGCAGACCGCGACCGAGCCCGGCGGTGCCAAGGGCCGTGGATCCACACCTGTGTTGTTGATCCACACCTGGACGGCATTCAGCGCTCGTCGGACCGCCACAGCCAGCGAAGGGCATCGGGGAGCAGGACGCCACCGTGGTTGGGGCTGTGACCGCCGTCGCCCAGGACCAGCCGAAAGTCGTAACCGGCTTCCGCGAGCGCGGCTGCGACGTGCAAATTGCCGGCGAGCCAATTCCTCTCGCGCTCGTTCCAGCGCAGGTCACGATGGCCCGCCTGGAGGAAAATTCGAAGCGGCTTGCGGGGAACGCGGGGAATGAGTTCGGGGTACGGATTCCCGGCCGGCATCTGTGTGAAGCTGGACAGGAAGGCGATGACCCGGCTGAACCTGTCGGGGCGCAACCATGCCGCGGTGAAGGCGCAGTTGCCACCGCTGCTGCCACCGCAGACGGCCCACTGACCCGGGTTCTCGGCGATCGAGTAGCGCTTCGTGACCTCGGGAATGATCTCGCCGAGGAGGAAACCGACGTACCGGTCGTCGTATGCGTCGTACTCGATATTGCGGTTCTTCGGGTTCTCGGCGCCGGGGACGATGCCGGGGTCGACGAACACCCCGATGGTGACCGGGATTTCACCTCGCTGGACGAGGTTGTCCAGGACGATCGCGCCGCGGACTTCCCCATCGGGATCGAGGTACCACCATCCGTCCTGGAACACCACGAGCGACGCCGGCTCGGAAGGGGTATAACGCGCGGGCACGTGGATCCAGAACTTCCGGGACGTCCCCGGGTAGGTCACGCTGTCGTTCCAGTCGAACTCGATCGTCTCACCCGCGGGCACTCCGGGTTGTGCAACAGAGTCGGGGCCATGGACGTAACGAACGTCCGACTGGTGAACCGGAAGCGGCTGGTAGGGCACCTCGATCGTCACATGGGCCAACCTAGGAGAGACCGAAACCCGGCTCAAGGGGATTGAGGCCCGGTGCGAAGCGGCGGTCGCAGTGAGTCGTCGTGGACGGCTGCGGTGTCACTCGGCAGTAGCCGTGTGCGAACAGGGCCGACAGCGTTGTCAGTGCCGGATGACATCATCCGGACATGAACGGTGATTCTTTCAACTGGCACGAGTTTTTGGGGCGTTGGCAGGAGGAGTGGGTTCCGCGCGAGGACGAGGAAGCGGACGAGGCTGAGTACGAGAGCGAGGGTGGCGGGCAGGCCGTCGCCCGTCTGGGCAGGCCCGGGGCGGACGAGGTGGCGATCGCCGCGGCCGAGGAGCGGCTGGGGCGGCGGCTGCCGCCCTCGTACCGGGAGTTCCTGTCCGTGAGCGACGGGTGGCACGTGGACCAGATGGCCGGGATCTATCAGCTCGGCGGCGCCGCGGACATCGACTGGTTCCAGGATCCGTACGACATGACCCCGATGTACGAGGAGAACCTGGGCGACAACCCGCGCGAGGAGGACGTCCTGCTGGCCGGCATGTGGCAGCGGGCGCTACAGCTGGAGACGGACTCCGACATGTCGTACGCCCTGCTCGACCCGGGCGACAGCGACCAGGACGGCGAATGGGCGCTCTACGTCTACAAGGGCTGGGGCGGTGAGCTGCCGGACCGATATCCGTCGTTCCGCGCGTACATGGAGGCCATGTACCGCGGCTTCCACTCCGTCCGGGTGGAGAGACCCGACTTCGAGAACGCGACCACGCGCGCCCAGGACGCCCACGTGGAAGCAGCCCATCTGCTGGCCCTGCGCGGACGTTACGAGGAGGCCCTGCCCCTGCTGGAGGAAGCGCTGTCCTTCGGACGGCCACGGAGCGCCGCCCTGCTGGCCCAGATCCGGCATCTGCTCGCTCCGCACAGCTCCCAGGGTTACGGCAATCTGGTGGCCGACCCGCGCTACCTGCCCGAGATTCTGCCCGTGGAGGCCATGGCACCGGCCCGCGGCGAATGGCGGCTGGGCGGGGACGACCACTGGCTCGGGATGATGGCCGCCCGCGGGGCCGCCCGGAAGACCGCCGAAACCGTACTGAGCACGATGCGGGACGGCACATACTGCTACGCGCCTCCCGGCGCATGGGGACGGGCCGTCGCCGAGGCCCGGGAGTCGGCCCGCTGGGGGGCGACCGACGCCGCATGGCGGGTGCTGCGGGACGCGCTCCCGCTGTGGGAGGCGCCCGGCCCCTTGCTGATCGCCCCGATCGGCCTGCTCGCCGATCCCGTCCTGGGCCCGCTGATCACCCCGGAGCGTGGGCGGGAGATCCTCGCGACCCCGCGAGCCGGGGAGACGGGCCCCGCTCCCGCGCCGGTGCCCGATCTCGACCCGCCGGGGCTCGCCTGGCTGACGGAGCCTGCGGCGAACCGGTGGCCGCTCGACGGATACCGCTGTGTCTGGGCCGAGGGAATCGACCCGTCCCGCCTGCCCGGCCTGATCGGTGAGGAAGGCGCCGGACTGAGCGCGCCCACGGATCCGGGCAAGGCGTCCTGGCGGGCACCCAGGCCCCATGAGCGGGAGGGGGTGGAACTCTGGGAGGACCGGGCCGTGGTCGCCGTCGGCCGCACCGCGGAAGCGTGGGCCTTCGCCTTCGGAGGTCACTCCTGCCACCTGAACCAGCTGTTCCTGTCGCCCGCCCCGGCCGCCTCCTCGTCCGGCCGTGCGGTGGTGGTGTGGCGCGACCCGAGGCGCACGTCCCCGGGTGACCACCCGACCGCGTTCCACCTGTCGGTGGCCGAACGGGGCGAAGAGATCTACGCGTTCACCGTGCGGGGTACGGAGATCCAGCGCTCCGGCGCGATACCCGGGGCCCTGGACCCCGTACGGCTGTTCCGCCCGGAAGACACCGAGCTGGACCGCGAACTGCGCGTGCTGGAGGCCCTGCATACAGAGCTCGGGCTCTCGCTCCCGCGCTTCGCGCTGACCCGGGGCAGGCTCCACACCTTCACCACCACCTCCTGGACCCGGGCGCCACGCGCGGACGAGGGCTTCGCCTATGCCTACATCGGCTTCGCGCGGCGGTGACCGGTCGCGGGGGCCGCTGCGGCGGATGACGGATTCCGACGCTGCTTTCGCTACCGACTCCGTTGTCGCTGCTTCTGCTTCTGCTTCTGCTGCTGCTGATGCCGTCGCCGCGGCCCGGCCCCATGCGGTATAGTTGATCTTGAGAGTTCGCCGCAACACACGGCGGATGACCTCGCGTTGGTCGTCCAAGGAAAGACGCCCCGCTTCCTGCGGGGAAATGCAGGTGCAAGGCCTGCCCAGCGCTCGCTCACGAGGCCCTTCCCCCGGCGGGGGAAGGGCCTCGGATCGTTTCAGGCGGAGGTGGCTTCGAGAAGGGTTTCGGTGGCCGCCGTGCGGGCGTAGAGGACGGAACGGCCGACGCGGTGGGCGCTGACCGGACCCGCGTCGCGCAGCGCGGTGATCGACGCGTGGCAACGCCATGACGCGCAGGCCCACGGCGCCCGGTTCACCGTCGACGCCACGTACATCACCTTCGTCGGCACCTACTACCAAGGGCGCGCCGACATCGTGGAGAGCCACCGCACGCCGTTCGAGAAGCACCTGAAGGGGCCCCGGCTCTCCGACGAGGTCCTGGACATCCGCTTCCACGGGCCGGACGCGGCCGTGGTCACAGGCCGCGGCGACACCTGCAAGGGCAGCCGGCCGCAGAAGCTCACCAAGATCCAGACCTACACGCTGGTGCGCGAGGCGGACGGGGAACGGCGCCTCGCAGCCTTCCACAACACCAAGCGCAAGCCGCTGCTGGAGGCGATCTCGTTCAGGACCGCCCCGGGCCTGGTCCCGGCCGCCCAGAAGCAACCCCCCGTCCCTCACCGCCATGAAGCGGCCACCGGCCGCGGAGAGCCCGAGCGATCACTCATGACGCCGCGACGTGCACAGCGCCGGCCAGGCCGAATGCAGCCGAGTCGCCCCCCGTGGCCACGGCCGCACGGACGAAGTCGGCCACGTCCGTCTCGGGTATGCCGCCGCCTCGGCCGCGACATCGAACTCGGGATCGTGTGAGCGCACCGGGCATCGGCGCCGCCGCCGTTTTCAGTCCGGAGGCCCTGCCAGGGCCTTGAACGCCGGGCGCAGCAGGGCGGCGATGCGGTCTGCCGGGACGTCGCGAAGAGCGGCCAGGCCGAGGAACTGGTGGCCGATGGTGATGCCCAGCAAGGCCGTGACGAACAGTGCGGCGCGCAGCTCGGGGTCCTCGGTCGCGGGCAGGGCGGCGCTGACGCTGTCGATCTGCCGGTCGAGGGCGGCGCGGACGGATCGGCCCTGCGGAACGTGCGAAAGTGGCCGCAGGGCCGACCCGGAAGCACCGTCCTGTCAGGGCGCCCACGCCCGACCGTACGAGCAACAGCAGTTCACCGCTCGGTGAGCTGCTGCATACGTGCTCACCCCGGCCTCGCTCACTGGGCCTGAACACCTGCTGCCCGCCGCAGCACGGGCGCTACGAGTCGGCCGGGGTGCGGAACCCGCGGAACGTCACCGGCTTGCGGGTCTCGAAGCCCAGACGTTCGTAGAGCGCGACGGCGGCGGTGTTGCTGTCGGCCACGTGCAGGAAGGGACGCTCGTGCCGGGCCACGATGCGCGCGGCGAGCGCGCCGACCAGGCGGGCGGCACAGCCTCGCCCGCGGGCTTCGGGGGCGGTGCAGACCGCGCTGATCTCGGTCCATCCCGGCGGTCGTAGTCGCTCCCCGGCCATCGCCACCAGCGTGCCGTTGTCGCGGATGCCGAGGTAGGTGCCGAGTTCGGGGGTACGCGCCCAGAACGGTCCTGGCTGGGTTCGTCCGGCCAGGTCGAGCATCTCGGGCACATCGTTCGGGCCCAGTTCGACCACGTCAGTTCCGGCCTCGGCCGGGGAAGGGACGGGCGAGCCGGCGCCCGGCCGGATCATCTGACGCCCTTCGAGGACGAAGACGGGTTCCCAGTGCGACGGGGGGATCGACGGGCAGTCGAACATGTCCGCGAACCCACCTGGCCCCAGCAGTTGCGTGAGGTCGGCCCACTCCGCCGGCCCCGGTCGGGCGGGCACTGCGCAGAAGGTCGAGACTTCCGGCAGGTAGGTGACGGCCCGGCCGTATCCGCGGGCGAGGTGCGCGTGGTGGCCCCGGAGTGACGCGCCCACCGGGTCGTCGAGTACGACAGCGTTGCTGCCCTCCATGGTGCAGTGCCTTCCGTGTCGAGCGTGAGGCTGCGCGCTGCCGTGCGATGCGACGCCTGGGCGCCGCGGCCGGTGCGAGGAGGCCTCACTGATCAGCTGTCCGCGATCGGACTCTAATAGGGCCGAGCCGCGCACCTGGAACGGGGCCGTCAGCCCAGGCGAACACCTCGGCGACCTCGGGGTCGTGCTCCCCGCGGCAGGACACCCAAAGCCGATCCACCGGCCGGGGTGTCTTCGCCGGCGGCGCTGCCAGGTCCGGGTGCCCCACCAGCCCGTCGTCTCCTGCTTCAGCTTTCCGCCACCCTCAGAAGTGACTTCTTCAGCGTTCGCGACCGCGAGCGCCCCTTCTGCCGTACCCGGGTCGTTGCATCCACTACCGGGTGCGGTACGAAGTCCGGTGTGAACGATCAGACCCAGCCCGCGACTGTGCGCGTGTTCATCGCGCTCGCCCCGCCCGACCACGCGAAGGAAGAACTCGCCCGGGAACTGCGCCCCGCCTATGACACGTACCCTCGCATGCGATGGAACCGCATCGAGGACTGGCACATCACCCTGGCGTTCCTCGGGGAGCTCCCGGTCGGGACAGTTCCGCTCCTGCGCCCGCCCCTCGCCGACCTCGCGGCGAACCACCGGCCGATCCGTCTGGCACTGCGCGGCAGCGGGAACTTCGACGACCGGGTGCTGTGGAGCGGAATCGACGGAGACCTCGATGGGCTGCGCATGCTCGCGGCCGATGTGCGTGCCGCCGTCAAGAACTGCGGTGTCTCCTTCGAGGACCGCCCCCTGCGCCCCCATCTGACGTTGGCCCGTGCCCGCCGAGGGGATCGGTCCTCGGCAGGAGAAATCGCCGAGGGGATCGCCGGATTCGCCGGATGTCAGTGGCCCGCCGAACGTCTGCACCTGGTCGGGAGCAACGTCGGCCGCAGCCGGGGACCGATCCACTACCGCGACATCGAGGCCTGGCCCCTCGGCAACGGGAACCCCACCGGGTCCCGAACGAACCGACAGCGGCCTGGGGAGGCGTGACGACCGGTTCACCTTCAACCGCACCATCATCATCGAAACCGGCACCAGCTACGGACTGCAGTGGTTGCGGGCTGCAGTCCGGCAGGACACAGCCCACAGGAGGTACGCGTTCATGCGCACTCTTTACGTCGTCACCCACCCGGAGGCGACGCACCACGTCGAGGGAGTCGTCGGCGGATGGAACACGACGAGGGCGTGGAGGGCGCAGAGACCAAGGCGGCTTGCGCGCACCGTATCTACGCGGCCATGGACGACATTTTGCAGCGCCCTTGCGCGCACCAGACCATCGTGACGCACGGCGGCTTCCTGACGTTCGTCGTCGCGTCCTGGATCAGGATGCCGATCGAGTCGGCCGGCTACGCCAGCAAGAAGCCGTACACGCCGCCATGGTCTCTGCCCCGGCGTTGACCGCCGGGGCTGCCGGGACAGTCATGCACGTTCTACGCCCTGTTGGCGAGTTGGGACACCGCCCACGGTGAAGCCGCGCTCGGCCATGCCGTTCGACGACGATTCGGCGGTGGGCCGGACTCACGCACCCTGCCCCGTCCGCCCATCCGCGAGACCTCTAACATCATGTGGCGTTTTGTCGTCGGACGCCGGTGCCCGCCTGGCCGTGTCCGTCGCCCGACGCCCACGACGTCCGCCGCACAGCGACGGAGTCGGGTATCGAGCAACCGAGGAGAGGAACGTTCATGCGCGCTCGGAGCATCGGAGCGGCCGCCGCAACAGCATTGGCGCTGGTGGCTGCCCGGGACCTCGTCCAGAAGAAGCACGCACTGCTCAGAAACTTCCCCGTGATCGGCCACGCCCGGTACCTGCTGGAGACGATCGGGCCGGAACTGCGCCAGTACGTCGTGACGTCCAACGAGGAAGAGCGCCCGTTCAGCCGTGACCAGCGCACCTGGATCTACGCGTCGGCGAAGGAAGAGAACAATTACTTCGGGTTCGGAACCGACGTAGACGTCGAGCACGTGCAAGGGCACGCGTACGTGAAGCAGCGGACGTTCGCCGGCACGCTGCCCGATCTGCACGACCCGCAGGCCCCGCTGCCCTCGGCCAAGGTGCTGGGCGGACCGCGCGGGCGCGCCAAGGCGTTCCGGCCGGCGAGCGTCGTGAACATCTCGGCGATGAGCTTCGGATCGCTGTCCGGCGCGGCCATCACGGCGCTCAACAAGGGCGCGGCGCTGGCCGGCGCGATGCAGAACACGGGCGAGGGCGGCCTCTCGCCGTACCACCGCAACGGCGGTGACCTCGTCCTCCAGATCGGGACGTCGTACTTCGGCTGCCGCAACGAGGACGGCACCTTCAGCCTCGACAAGCTCAAGGACGTGGTCGCAGGCGCCCCGGTCAAGGCGATAGAGATCAAGCTCTCCCAGGGCGCCAAGCCGGGGCTCGGCGGGATGCTGCCGGGTGCGAAGGTGACCCCCGAGATCGCCGAGATCCGCGGCATCCCGGCCGGCGAGGACTGTGCCTCTCCCTCCCGGCACACCGCGTTCCACGACGTCGACTCGATGCTCGACTTCGTGGAGCTGATCGCTACCGAGACCGGTCTGCCGGTCGGGATCAAGAGCGCCGTGGGGGAGATGAGCTTCTGGGAAGAGCTGGCCATGCTGATGGCGCGTGGTGACCGCGGGGTCGACTTCGTGACCATCGACGGAGGCGAGGGCGGCACCGGGGCGGCTCCCCTGATCTTCACCGACTCGGTGTCGCTGCCGTTCCGGATGGGCTTCTCCCGTGTCTACAGCACCTTCGCCGAGCAGGGTCTGACCGACGACCTCACCTTCATCGGATCCGGCAAGCTGGGCCTGCCCGAGAACGCCGCCGTGGCCTTCGCCCTTGGTGTCGACATGATCAACGTCGCCCGCGAGGCCATGCTGTCCATCGGCTGCATCCAGGCTCAGAAGTGCCACACCGACAAGTGCCCCACCGGCATCGCCACTCAGAACCCGTGGCTGGTGCGCGGCGTCGACGCACCCTCGAAGGCCACCCGGGCAGCTGTCTACCTGCGCACCCTGCGCAAGGAGCTGCTGAAGGTCTCGGGAGCTGTCGGTGTCGCCCACCCGGCACTCATCACGACCACCGACATCGAGATCATGAACGGCGACTACGACGCCCGTACCCTGGCGAGTGTCTACGGCTACAAGGACGGCTGGGGCGAACTCGGCCCGGAACTGACCCAGGAGATCACCGCGCTGCTCAGCACCGAACCGACCCCTCCGCAGAAGCCTGCCAGCTGACGCGTGACGCGTGACCCGTGACGCGTGCCGGTGCCTGATCCGCGAGGTCGGGCGGTACGGGGGTGGTCGGCCGGGCCGGACATCCCGCACACGCACCCGTGAGCGGCGGGGCCCACGGTTCCGCCCGGGCCGCTCCTCGCGTGCTCAGCCCAGGACGTTCGTGATCTCGGCAGGGTCTGTGCCGGGAAGAGGACGGTGCCCTTCGGCCCAGTGGTTGGACCACCCGCAGAGCCCGCACGCGTACCGTCCGTCGAGTCCGTGGACTTCTGCGTCGCAGCCGCTGCACCGGGTGGTCGTGATCTCCGGGGTTGCTGCGACAACGCGGGAGGACCAGCCGCACTGGTTGGAACAGATCCAGGACCCGTCAGGGCCCTGGCCGGCGGCCGCGCCGCAGTTTCCACACGTCATGGAGGAGCCTCCTTCGAAGGCGGAGCCGCCACGGGTGAGGCGGGGCCGTGTCCATTTTGGCAGGGGTGCGAGGTGTGGGGGTAGGCCGTACCGGGGCGCGAAGAAGTGTTTCGGCGCGTCATTCGCATCCGGTATTCGTACGGATGCATCAATTGAGGTGCGCCCAAGTACGCCGATGGCCCCGACCGCCCGCCGCGGGCTGACCGCTCAGAGCCTGGCGCTGCGACGCTACGGTCCCCTGCACTCCCACACCCCCTGCACCCACACTCCCGCACCCCCGGACTCCTGTGCTCTCACGTTCCCGCGCTCTCACGCTCTCACGCTCTCACGCTCTCACGCTCTCACGCTCTCACGCTCTCACGCTCTCACGCTCTCATCGCTCTCACGCTCTCACGCTCTCACGCTCTCACGCTCCCGCGCTCCCGCGCTCCCGCGCTCTCACGCTCCCGCGCTCTCACGCTCCCGCGCTCTCACGCTCCCGCGCTCCCGCGCTCCCGCGCTCCCACGTACCCTGTTTCCCGTGGTCTCCCGCTTGCATCGCGTCACCGTCCTTGTGCTGGAGGGTGCGAAGCCGCTCGATGTCGGCATTCCTGCACAGGTGTTCACGACCCGTGCGAGCATGCCGTACGAAGTGCGGGTGTGCGGTGCGGCACCCGGTCTCGTGACCGGCGGCGACGGCCTGTCGTACCACGTCGCCCACGGCCTCGACGCGCTCGCGTGGGCCGACATCGTCTTCATCCCGGGCTACCGGTTCCCGGACCGTGACGACCCGCCGCATGCCGTCGTGGACGCGTTGATCGCCGCCCACGACGGGGGCGCGCGGCTCGCCGCGATCTCGACGGGTGCCTTCGCGCTCGCCGCCACGGGCCTGCTCGACGGCAGGCGCGCCACGACGCACTGGCATTACGCGCGGGCGCTGGCGGCGAAGCATCCGCTCGTTCAGGTCGACGAGAACGTTCTGTTCGTCGACGAGGGCAGCGTGCTGACGTCGGCCGGTGCCGCCTCGGGCATCGATCTGTGCCTGCACATCCTGCGCGGCGACCTCGGAGTGGCGGCGTCGAACCACGCGGCCCGGCGCCTGGTCGCGGCCCCCTACCGCAGCGGCGGTCAGGCGCAGTACGTGCCGCGCAGCGTGCCCCAGCCGCTGGGGGAGCGGTTCGCCGCCACCCGCGAGTGGGCGCTGCATCGGCTGGGCGAGCCCCTCACCCTTGAGGTGCTGGCCCGGCATGCGGCGGTGTCGCCGCGTACGTTCTCGCGACGCTTCGTCGAGGACACGGGGTACACGCCGATGCAGTGGGTCATGCGCGCCCGCGTCGATCTGGCCCGTGAACTGCTCGAACGTTCGGAGCGGAGCGTCGAGCAGATCGCCACCGATGTCGGTCTGGGCACCGGTGCCAATCTGCGGCTGCACTTCCAGCACATCCTCGGCACCACGCCGAGCGAGTACCGGCGCACGTTCGCGCAGGGCGAGTAGCCCGCGTCACGTAGCCGGCTGGCGTCACGTGGCGCGATCCTTTTGAACCATGGCGATCACGCCGCTGTCACGGACGGATGCGGCACGCGACGCTGGTGGCGAACCGAAGGGACACCACTCATGACTCGCATCGCCGTCAACGGATTCGGCCGCATCGGACGCAATGTGCTGCGCGCGCTGCTCGAACGCGACAGCACCCTCGAAGTCGTCGCCGTCAACGACCTCACGGAGCCCGCCACCCTCGCCCGGTTGCTCGCCTACGACACGACGTCCGGCCGGCTCGGCCGCCCGGTGACCGTCGACGGGAACGTCCTCGTCGTTGACGGCCGTCGCATCACGGTGCTCGCCGAGCGCGAGCCGGCACAGCTTCCGTGGGCCGAGCTCGGCGTGGACATCGTGCTCGAAGCGACCGGCCGCTTCACGTCGGCCGAGGCCGCCCGGGGCCACCTGCACGCGGGCGCGAAGAAGGTGCTCGTCAGTGCTCCGTCGGACGGCGCCGACGTCACACTCGCGTTCGGGGTCAACACGGATGCGTACGACCCGGACGCGCACACCATCGTCTCGAACGCCTCGTGCACGACCAATGCGCTGGCGCCGCTGGCCTCGGTGCTCGACGACCTCGCCGGCATCGAGCACGGCTTCATGACGACGGTGCACGCCTACACGCAGGAGCAGAACCTGCAGGACGGTCCGCACCGCGATGCCCGCCGTGCCCGTGCCGCCGCCGTCAATATCGTGCCGACCACGACGGGCGCCGCCAAGGCGATCGGCCTCGTGCTGCCGAACCTCGCCGGCAAGCTGTCCGGCGACTCGATCCGCGTGCCGGTTCCGGTGGGCTCGATCGTCGAACTCAACACGACCGTTGCCCGCGACGTGACGCGCGACGACGTGCTGGCGGCGTACCGAGCGGCGGCGGAGGGGCCGCTGGCCGGCGTGCTCGAGTACTCGGACGACGCGCTCGTGTCGTCCGACATCACGGGCAATCCGGCCTCGTCGATCTTCGACTCGGCCCTCACCCGCGTCGACGGCCGCCACATCAAGGTGGTCGCCTGGTACGACAACGAGTGGGGCTTCTCGAACCGAGTGATCGACACCCTCGAACTCCTCGCCACCCGCTGACCGGACGCCGGGGCGGCCCCCACCTCCGGAGGCCGCCCCCCTCCTGCTCCAGTGGTTGAGCGGGCCGCCAACGACGGCCCGATCGCTCTCTTTCCTCCTTCCCGCCCCGCGACCTGCGGTGAGGTAGCCCTGCGATCGTGGGCCCTATGGGTGGACCGGTTGAGCGGGTCGATGAAACAGGGCCGGGTGCCGGCAGTCGTCGACCGGGCCGAGGCGATTCGACAGGGATGGCTGCACCGCGTCGCTCTCGTCAGCCACCGGAGTTTCGTCCCGGACGCCCGCGAGGCGTTCGACCAGTACCGCGTCCTGCGCGAGGCGAACCGGCCCTCCAGCTACTGATCGTTTCCAAAGAAGGTTCGCGGTCGCCCCGTCGTCTGTGAGGTCGGTCGGTCCACCCGACCACCCAGGCCGGCACGGAGAAGCCGAGAAGCAGATTGCATTGGTTGAGCCCTGTTTTCCAACGACTTCCTCATTTACTTGAACGCCGTTTGGCACGGGGGTTGTTCCTGATTTTCGTGTGACTCTTCCCCGGTGCGTGACGCCTTTCCTTAGCTGTCCTCGCCTCTTCATACTCCCTCGTCGGTGGTGGTTTCGGCCCGCGGAAGGTTTTGGCGAAGTGCCGTTCAGCGCTTCGAGCGCACTGCCCCACTTGTTGCCGGAGACGGCGATCGGACGTTGGGGGAGTGTTGACGGCAGGTGCAGCGAATCGAGTGCCCGATGAACCATCCACCGAAGGCCCAGGAGGCCCAGGAGGTGGGGAAAGCCGACTTGTCGCGCACGGCATCCTGCTAGAGCGTGGCCCGAGGCGCACGCTGGCGACCGCCAGCTTCATCAACATGCTCGGCAGCGGTGTGTTCACGCTCAGTGCCGCAGTGTTCTTCACCCGCTCCGTCGGGCTGCCGGTGTCTCAAGTCGGCCTAGGCATGGGCCTGGGCGCCCTGGTGGGACTGCTGTCCGGGGTCCCGGTCGGCCGGATCGCCGACAGGCGCGGACCGCGTGAGATCTACATGCTGACCCTGACCGCGCAGGCCATCGCCATGGCGATGCTGGTTCTCGTCCACACCTTCTGGCTGTTCACGGCAGTGATCTGCCTGACCGAACTCGCCGGTTCGGCCAGCCAGGCGGCCCGCAGCCCCATCGTGCGGGGTCTTGCGGGCGAGCAACCCGCCAGGTTCCGGGCCTATCTGCGGTCCGTCGTGAACCTGGCCTCCAGCATCGGCGCCCTGCTGGCCGCGCTGGTCGTGCAGTTGGATACGCATGCCGCGTATCTGTGCCTGGTCCTGGGCAACGCCCTGAGCTTCGTGGCAACGGCTGTCGTCGTGGGCCGCCTTCCTGCCCTGCCTCCTGTCCCGACCCCTCCCGGTGCCGGACGCTGGTCGGCGTTGAAGGACTACCGCTACATGGTGATCACCGCACTGGACGGCATCATGTCGATGCACGGCTCCGTCCTGGTCTTCGCCCTGCCCCTGTGGATCGTCGGCCACACCGACGCGCCCCGCTGGTTCGTCGGAACCAGTGTCCTGCTCAACACCATCATGGTGGTCGTCCTGCAGGTCAGGGCAAGCCGCGGCATCGACAGCAACGCTTCCGCGGCACGCGCTTGGCGCCGCGCGGGCTGGGCCTTCCTGGCCGGGCTGTCCCTGATCGGTCTCGCCTCCGGCCTGCCCGCATGGAGCGCGGTCCTGCTGATCCTCCTCGGAGTGGGTGCCCACACCCTCGGTGAACTCCTGCACGCGGCAGGCTCGTTCGAGCTGCGCTACAACCTGGCCCCGCGCACGCCCAGGGCCAGTACTCGGGTGTCTTCCGCTTCGGCAGCGGACTGACAAGCGTCGCCGCACCCTCCCTGCTGGCCTGGGCCTGCCTCGACGCGGGCACCCCCGGCTGGCTGCTTATGGGCGGCCTCTTCCTCGTCGTCGGGCTCGCGGTACCCCACGCGGTCCGATGGGCAGAGCAACCCCACCCGGGCGGAACAGCCCGTGGCGCAACTGCCTGACGCGCACCGATCGCTGTGGCCACGACGCCATCTCCTGGCCCGGCTGAACGCGAACACGGGTACGCGGGTGCGTTCAGCCTTCGCCGTACTCGTCGAACCGCGCCAGCCGGGCCGTTACGTCGTCGACGAGACGGGCGAGGAGTCGGGCGAGGTCGTCCCGGTCCTGCGGCGGCCAGTCGGTGAGTGCTTCGGTGAACCAGCCCAGCAGTGAGGCCACGTACCGGTTGGCCCCCTCCGCACCCGCCTCGGTCGGCTCGATGAGGCTCGCTCGGCGGTCGTGCGGGTCGGCGACACGTCGTACGAGACCGCGTTTCTCCAGGGCCTGGACCTGGCGGGTGACATGCGGGCCCACGACCTGCATGCGGTCCGCGATCTCGCCGATCCGCAGCGGCCCGTCAGCCGTGCGGAGCGACAGCAACACACCCATGGCGGGGCGGTCGAGGGGGAGACCGGCCGCCTCGGTGGCGCGTTCGGCGAGTCGCCCCTTGGTGACAGCGGCGCTGAACTGGATGATCCGGGGCAGCACGGCGAGCAGATCGGCGGGCGGCTCCTCCGACGGGGGCTGCCCGGGGGACTCGGCGGACTCGGGGGGCACGACACCAACTCCACTTGCATACCTAAGTTAGGTATCTATATCGTAGGGGGCGGTTGCGCCGACAGGGGCGCCGCATGGCCTCCATAAGGATACCTAAGGTATGCATCCTTGCTTGTGCGGTGCGCGACGTCCTCATGCCGGGTACTCCCCGGAGGAAAGGTGAGAAGTCATGAACCACGCATCTTGCCCCGCCCGCCCCGCCTACCCCGTCCGCCGCGTACTGATCTCCGGAGCGAGCATCGCGGGCCCCGCCCTCGCGTACTGGCTCGACCGGTACGGCTTCGAAGTGACCGTCGTCGAGAGGGCCCCCACCGTACGAAGGGGCGGATACGCGATCGACATACGCGGCACCGCCCGTGAAGTCGTCGACCGGATGGGCCTGTTGACGCGTCTTCGCGAGGCGCACGTGGACAGTCGGCGGATCACCTTCGTGGACGCGGACGGCGAGACGATCGGCTCGCTGCGGCCCGAGCAGATGACCGGCGGAAAGGCGGGATTCGACCTCGAAGTCCGGCGCGGCGACCTGGCGGACATCCTCTGCACGCCGTTGCTGAACCGGATCGAGTTCCTCTTCGACGACTCGATCGCCGCGCTGGACGACGAGGGGGACGCCGTGCACGCCGTCTTCGACAGCGGCGCTCGCCGCACCTTCGACCTCGTGATCGGTGCGGACGGACTGCACTCGAACACACGTCGCCTGGTCTTCGGCCCTGAAGAGCCCTTCCACCACTACCTCGGCCACATCTTCGCCGGCTTCACACTGCCGAACGAGTTCGGGCTCGCACACGAGGCGGCCATCTGGAACGTGCCGGGACGAGGCGCGGTCCTCTACGCCCACGAGCCGTCCGAGCCCGCGCACGGCTTCCTCACCTTCACCCGCCGGACCCCGCCCTTCGACGCCTTCCGCGATCCGAAGGCCCAGCGCGCCCTGGTCGCGGCGCACTTTCCCGAGCGGGTCTGGCACCTGCCACGCCTGGTGGAGGCGATGCGGGAGGCCGACGACCTCTTCTTCGACGTCGTGAGCCAGATCCACATGCCTACGTGGTCCTGCGGTCGCGTCGCGCTGGCGGGCGACGCCGCGCACGCGACCTCGTTCATCTCCGGCCAGGGTTCGAGCGTCTCGCTGGTCGGCGCGTACATCCTGGCGGGCGAACTGGCCACGCACACGGATCACGGCGACGCTTTCGCCGCCTACGAGCGCCGGATGCGGCCTTTCGCGGAACGCAACCAGGCCCTGGCCACCGAGGGCGGCACCGTGGTGACACCGACGACGCAGGAGCAGATCGACGCCCGCAACGCCGTGGTGCGCGACCCGCAGGCGGGGAGGGAGACACCGAGCGCCGAAGAAGGGCGCGCGGCGCACTCGGTGCTGGTGCTGCCCGACTACGCGGTGGCCGTCCGGGACGCAGCACCTGGCCGCGCGGGCGGGCGGCTCTGAACCGTCCGGGAGATACGGGCGTCACACCACGGGCCGTCCGGCACCAGGGCGCCGAGCACGGCCAACAACTGCGGCGGCTCAACCGGGTCCGGCAGCGAGCCCAGATCCAACCACGTCATCCACCCGTGTGTGTCCAGGTCGACCTGCTCATCGGGGAGCAGTCCGGTCCGCACGAGCGCCGGTTGCTCCTCGGTGAACCGCGCGACGAAGAAGTGCTCCGTCCCGATGTACCGCTTGCCGTTCCACCGCACATCACGCCCGACCGGCACAGACCGATCGAGTACCGCGGCCGGGTCGAGTCCGGTCTCCTCGGCCAGCTCGCGCCGCGCCGCCACCAGCGGTGTCTCGCCCGGCTCGATGCCGCCACCGGGCGGCTCCCAGAGCCATGTCCCGTCGAACGGGTCACGCCAGCGCAGAAGAAGCAGGCGATGGGAAGCGTCCAGACAGATGACCCGGGCTGCGGACCGGTGCGTTGTTTCCACCACCCTGACGCTATGCGGCACTCGGAATGTCGCTCAAGACCTGGGCCATGTCGGTCGACGGCTCGACCACGTCCGAAGGGCAGTGGGCAAAGTCGTTGCCCGATAGGCTGGCCGACTGTGGACATGGGACGTGCTGATCAACAACTCCGCCTGATCGCCGAGGCCGTAGAGGTTGCCGGGGCCCTTGAGGTCCCGGTGTGGCTTCGCGGCGGATGGGCCATGGACTTCTTCCTCGGTGAGATCACGCGAGACCATGAGGACATCGACTGGTTCACTTGGGCGGACGATGCCGGGGACCTGGCACGAGGGCTGCTGCGGCACGGCTATGAGCCGGTCCCGGGGTCGCCACCCGACCTGCAGCTCGATTTCCTCAAGAACGGCCTGGAGAGCAGCTTTACGCTCCTGGACCGGGACAGGGCCGGCCGTGTGGTGGTTGCCGGAGGCCCCTGGGCCGGTGCGCCCTGGCCCGAAGGCATGCTCGACGCCGGGCCGGGCCGTATCGGTGGTCTGCAGTGCGCGATCGTCGGTCCGCGGGCCCAGATCGAGATCAAGCGAATGACGCCTGTCTGGGATCCTTCCCGGCCTCGGCGGACCAAGGACACCGAGGACATCGCCCGTCTGGAGGCGGCCCTCCGCGCACAGGGCGAAACGGCCTGAGCGAGGGCTTGGGCATCGTCGTGATGGGCGGCGTATTCCAGGGGCAGACCAATCTCGCGAGGATGCCCGGCGAGTACAACTTCTGGGTCGACGCCCCCGCGGCACGCGCCGTACTGCGGTCCGGGGCGCCGCTGCGCTTCGTCGGACTCGACGTCACGCTGCAGGTGCGCCTCACCCGGTAGCACGCTGCCGAAATGCTCTCCGGAGGCGGACGCTTCGGCCGGTACGCGGGGGAGAGGACGCCGGGGTGGATCGACACGACGGCCAAGCGGTACCCGGGGGATCCCGAAGCGGCCCGGTCCTGCGCGATGCACGATCCGCTCGCGGCCGCGGCCGTCAGCCGGCCGGACCTGCTCACCTGGGCTCCCGCGCATGTCGACGTCATCACCTCCGACGCGGTGGGACGTGGTGTGGCGGTCGCGGACCTGCTCACCTCGGAGGGGGCTCCCGCGGCGAACGCACAGATCGCGACGGCGGTGGACATCGACGCGTTCCTCGACCACCTCCTGGAACGCATCCGATCGATCTGACCCCGAACGCAGGCGCGGGGGCGGCCCTCGGTGTTCAGAGGGCGGTCCGGAGCTCGCGCGACTCCCGATGTGAGGGGCAGGGTGTCGACAAGAGCCCGCTCAGCCGGGCGCGGTGCACGGTGGAGAGCCGGTCGCGGGTGCCGAGCTTGCGGTAGATGCGCTCGATGTGTTTGTTGACGGTGCGAGCGGTGATGCCGAGCCGCCGGCCGATCGCGGTGGCGGTGAGGGCGTCCGCGAGGAGCAGGAGCACCGTCGTCTCACGGGGAGTCAGCCCGTACGGCGCGGCGTCCGCCGGCACGGGCGCGCGGCAGTCGTGACAGCCCGACGACACGTCAGCGGCACCGGCGCGCCACTGGCTGAGCAGGACCCGCTGCCGGTCCACCGCCACCAGGAGCGGCTGCACCTCGACGCCATAGGAGAGGGCCGCCGGGCCGAAGACCGCGTCCGGCCGGAACAGTATGTAGCCGCGTACGGGTGAGTGGACGCCAGGCAGTGGGATACCGAAGGCGAAGCGCCCTCCAGGGGTGAAGCGGCGCACATCACGCAGGTGCTGGAGACGGCCCAGCGCATCCGCCTGCCGAGGGGCGGAGTCTCCCGTCGAGGCGTAGTGCTCGGCGAACGGGCGGCCGATCCTGAGAGCCGGCGGGCCTGCGGATGGTCGAAGACGGATCGCGTTGCCGGTGCCGTGACGATGGACATCGCGCCTTCGTCCGGCTGCCAGTCGCCCTCCTTGCACACGGCGGCTTCCGCGTCGCAGGCCCGCAGCAGCTCCGCCAGGACGAGGGTGTGCAACGCGTCGGGATCGCGTTCGTGCATGATCTGGACAGCCAGGTCCCGCATCCTGCGCAACTGCGCCGCCGTGCCGGTCATCGTCTCGCTCCCTGCCCGCCTCGAACCGCTTCACCGCCGGATCCTGCTTCTCCGCCGCAGGTGCGCACCCGCTCGCCGGCCTGCACAGTGGGGGCGCCATTGCCATTGTCGGCGGGCGCGGGACGGGCCGGCACGGATACGGAGGCACTTGACGGGATGGCACGGGGTCCTGGTGGCACTCCGGGATCCGCGTCCGGTACACGGACCCGGAGGCCTGGAGGGCGGCGAAGGCGCGGCGGGTCAGGGATCGATGCGGAACGAGTACAGACCGAGAGCGGTGAAGTACGCGTTGCGGCCGCTGATGTGGATCTCCGAGGAGATCCGGGCTTCGTCCTCGCTCCACGGCATGGCGGACGGATCCCTCAGTGGCACCTCCCAACGCGGCTTTCCCGTACGGGAGTCGAGAGCCAGGAGTTTGCTCGGATGGGACCTGCCCGCGTAGACGGTGTCCCCGACGACGGCGACTCCCTCGGTGCCCGCACCGATCTCGCACCGCCAGTGCTGCTTGCCCGTCCTCGCGTCCAGGGCGTAGAGAAACCGGTCCTGACAGTGGACGTAGACGGCGTTCCCCCGCACCTGGACGTCATTGATGCTGCCCCCGAGCCGGCGCTTCCAGCGCTGCCGGCCCGACACGGTTTCCAGGGCGTGCACCCAGTGCTCCTCAGTGCCCAGGCAGACCGTGCCGCCGTGGACGGCGGGCGAGCCGGAGGTCGTGTCTCCAGTGCCGGAGAACTTCCACCGTGGCCTGCCCGTGGAGGCGTCCACGGCGTGCAGCACGCCCTTGTTGGTCATGGCGAAAACGGTGCCTGCCGCGACGGGGGTCCGGCCCGTGGGCATGCCTTCCCCCGTCTGGAAACGCCAGCGGTGACGGCCGGTTCTGGGGTCGAAGCCGTACAGGTAGCCGTCCGTGGCGCGGGCGTAGACGAGTTTGTCGCCCGCCGCCACCGAGACCCCTCCGAGACTGGGCAGCGGTACGGACCAGCGGCGCTTGCCGTTGGCGACATCGACCGCGTGGAGCTTGCCCTCCGAACTCGCCGCGAAGACCGTGCCACCGAGGACCGCGGGTTGGTCGGCCACGGAGCTCTCCGCGGTGTAGGCCCACCGCTGGCTGCCGGTGGCCGCGTCGACCGCGTACAGGCTGTTGTTCTTGTGACTCCCGAGATAGAGCGTGCCACCCGCCATCGTGGCGTTGCCCATCTCGCTCCCCGGTGCGAAGCGCCAGTTCTGCCGGGGGTCCGGTTCCTCCTCCTGGAAGACTCCGGCCAAGGTGTAGGCCCCGGCTCCGGTCGCCGACAACGCCGCGAGGCCGAGCAGCAGCTTTCGGCGGGGCAGCCGCCGGCGACCGGAGTCCGCCGGCGGAGAAAAGCCCTGAAGGCGGGGCGGGTCCGGCCGAGGACTCCGCTGCGACGACGGTTGCGGTTGCGGTGGTGACACCGGCGGGGCGGGCCGTGCCGCGGTACGGGTCCGGGCGCCGTGCAGCGGTACGGCGGCCGGGTCCACCACCGTCGGCTCGTATCTGACCTGCTCGGCGGCCTCCCTGGTCCGGCGGGAGATCTCCGCGGCGAGCGCGGGCGGCGGCCAGGGCGGCGCACCGCCGGGCAGACCGGCCAGCACGGTCTCGATCGTGGCCGGTGTGGGGCGTTCGGCGGGGTCCCGGGCCAGACAAGCGCGCAGCAGGTCGGCCACGGGCGGATCGATGCCCGTCAGGTCCGGTTCCTCGGACAGGACCCGGACATCGACGGCCGCCGGATGGCCTGTGCCGTACGGCGACTGCCCCGACGCCGCGAACGCCAGCACCGCGCCGAGCGCGAACACGTCGGAACGGGCGTCGAACCGGCCGTGCTGCAGATACTCCGGAGCGATGTATCCGGACGTGCCGATGACACCGGTCCGGGTCAGCCGGGTGTCCTCACGGGCGCGGGCGATCCCGAAGTCGATGATCACCGGGCCGCTGTCACCCAGCATCACGTTGGACGGCTTGAGGTCACGGTGCACCAGCCCGGACACATGGATCCGCCGCAGGGCCGCCGCCAGGAGAAGACCGAGCCGGCGCACCTCCAGCGGCCCGTACGCACGGACGGCCTCACTCAGTGAAGGGCCGGGAACGTACTCGGTGGCCAGCCATGGCGGATTCTCGTCCACCCCGTCGGACAGCACCGCCGCGATTCCGGCGCCGGAGACCCGTGCCGAGGCCCGCGCCTCGTGGGCGAACCTGCGCCGGAACTGCCGGTCCTCGGCGTACTCGGGGCGGATCACCTTCACGGCCGCGAGACCGTGGGCGCTCCCCGTTCCGCCGACGCCGAGATACACCAAACCCATGCCGCCGCCGCCGAGCCTGCGCAGCACTGTGTACGGACCGATGTGTTGTGGATCCATACGCCCGGTCATCACCGACCCGCCCCCCCCATGCGTCACAGATGACTCTATGTCACCCCGCTTCATGCCCACCAGGTTTCCCCGCAGCCGGGCGACGGGAGACGGGTGGTCAGGTTCGTAGGTAGGTGAGCACGGCGAGTACTCGGCGGTGTCCGTCGGTGGTGGTGGGGAGGTCGAGCTTGCTGAAGATGTTGCCGATGTGTTTGTTCACCGCGGCGGGGCTGATGAACAGTTGGGTGGCGATGGTGCTGTTGGCGTGCCCTTGAGCGATCAGACCGAGGACTTCGTGTTCGCGGGGGCTGAGTGCTTCGAGAGGGTCTTTCCGTATCCGGACGAGCTGCTGGATGACTTCGGGGTCCACGACGGTGCCGCCGTTGGCGATCTGGTCGATCGCGGTGGTGAAGTCGGTCACCGCGGCTATGCGTTCCTTGAGGAGGTAGCCGACCGCGGTCCCGCCGCCGGAGTCGAGGAGGCCCAGGGCGTAGGAGCGTTCCACGTACTGGCTGAGCACGAGTACGGGCAGTCCGGGGAATTCCTCGCGGAGTTGCACGGCGGCTCTGAGTCCGTCGTCGCTGCGGGTCGGTGGCATCCGGACGTCGGTGATGATCAGGTCGGGCTGTTCGGCACGTGTGGCTGTGATCAGGGAGTCGGAGTCGCCGACCGCGGCGATGATGTCGTGTCCGACGCGTTGGAGCAGCCCGATCAGGCCTTCGCGCAGCAGTACGGCGTCTTCTGCCACGATCAGGCGTAGTGACATGGAACCTCCACGTGCAGCAGGGTGGGACCTCCGGCCGGGCTCGATACCCGTATACGGCCGTCGAGCGCCCGGACCCGGTCGGCCAGCCCGGTCATGCCGGTGCCGGCTTCGGTGTCCACGCCGCCGTGGCCGTCGTCGGTGATGTCGAAGATCAGCAGGTCGGCATGGTATCTGCCGCGGACCTCTGCCGTCGCGGCGCCGCTGTGCCTGGCGATGTTCGTCATTGCCTCGTTGAGGAGGTAGTACATGGTCGTTTCGATTTTTCTGGGCAGCTTCTCGGGTAGCCGGAGGTCGACGGTGACGGGGATCGGGAACCGGGCGGCGTAGTCCTCGATCGCGGCGACGAGTCCGTGGTCGGCCAGTACCGGCGGGTTGAGTCCCCGGATCAGGGCCCGCAGTTCCTGGTGGGCGGCGGAGAGCTGGCTCTGTGCCTGGGTGAGCAGTTCGGACCGGGGGGAGTCCGGCGGGGTGTCCAGGTGGAGCATCGCGAGGGTCATTCCCAGGGACACGAGCCGTTGTTGTGCTCCGTCGTGCAGGTCGCGTTCGATGCGTGCGCGTTCCGCGTCGAACGAGTCGAGCAGGCGGACCTGCGAGGCACGTATCTCGCGCAGCTCTTCGCCGAGTTCCCGGTCCCGTGGGGCCAGGAAGGTGCGTGCCATCGCGGCCCGTGCTCCGGCCCATGAGGTGACTGTGTACGGAGACGCGAGCAGCACGATCGCGCTGAAGACCGCCCAGGGCCAGGTTTCGCCGTCCAGCGAGCTGAGGAAGACGGCGGGCAGCGCGAAGGTGAAGCCCAGCACGATCAGGTCCAGCCACCACAGTGCGGCCGTCGAGACCAGGGTGAACAGCAACTCTCTCCAGGTCACCGGTTCTTTGAGCCGGCCTGCGACCCATGCCCTGATTCCGCGGGTGTCCGGGCGGCGGTGCGGGTCCGGGAGCCGGTCGAGGTCGACCAGTCGCAGGCGGTGGCGTTCGACCGTGGCCACTGCGCTGGAGGCCAGAACGAGGCCCACCAGGGGGGCGATCCCGATCAGCACCACCAGCAGTACGATCCCCGCTGCCAGGCAGGCTGCGAGGATCGTCACCGCTGCCGTGCCGAACAGGACGCCGCTGATCAGGTAGGCCAGGGACCTCCACGGCCAGCTCGAAGTCAGGAAGCTCATGGGGCGCTGAGCCATCGCCTGCCAGGCCGTTGTGGGACGCATGCGGTCACCGTAGCCCGGGAGTTCGGGCGGCCGCGGTAGTGCCTGCACTACCCCGGAAGTAGCGGGCGGGTCAGTGCCCGGCCCTCGCCCCGCGCGGTGGGATCGGGGCATGACGACAACGACACGAACCCTCGTGCAGGACGCGGTCGAACTCCACGGCGTACGTAAGGTCCACGGCACCGGTGACCACGCGGTGACCGCGCTGGACAGCATCTCCGTCGGCTTTCCCCGCGGCACGTTCACCGCGATCATGGGCCCCTCGGGCTCGGGGAAGTCCACCCTGCTGCAGTGCGCGGCCGGACTGGATCATCCGACCGACGGCCGGATCGTTCTCGCGGGAGTCGACATCGGCCGGCAGAACGAGAAGCAGCGCACCGAGCTGCGCCGCAAGCACATCGGTTTCGTCTTCCAGGCCTTCAACCTCGTCGAGTCGCTGACCGCGGCCCAGAACGTGGAACTGCCCTCCCGGTTCGCCGGCCGCAGGGCCGGGCCCGGCCAGGTCGCGGAAGCGCTCGCCTCGGTCGGTCTGGCCGACCGCGCGAACCACCGGCCCAGCCGGCTCTCCGGCGGCCAGCAGCAGCGCGTGGCCCTGGCCCGGGCCCTGGTCACCCGCCCCGACGTCCTGTTCGCGGACGAGCCCACCGGCGCCCTGGACACCGGCACCTCCCGCCAGGTGCTGCGCATGATGCGGATGCTGGTCGACCAGGAGGGCCAGACCACCTTGATGGTCACCCACGACCCCGTGGCGGCTTCCGCGGCCGATGTCGTCGTCTTCATCAAGGACGGCCGGATCGCCGGCCGGATCCCGCTGGACAAGGACCCGCAGAGCGACAACGCCGCCGTGATCGCCGCTCACATGGCCCGGCTGGAGGCATGATGCTGATCATCGCGAACGTACGCGAACGCTGGTCCGGTTTCCTCGGCGCCTTCCTCGCCGTCCTGGTCGGCGTGGCCCTCATCACCACCACCCTGGTCATCCACGACTCCTCCCGCCCCGCCACCCAGCCCCGCTACGCCGGTGCCGCCGCTCTGGTCCTGCCCGGACAGGCTCTCGACAGGGACGGCAGCCCCGAGGACCGGATCCCGTGGAGCCCGGCCGAGGCCGCACCGATCCGCGCCGCACTGGAAGCGGTCCCCGAGGTCGCCGCCGTCGTGGTGGACCGCTCCTTCTACGCCCAGGCCTTCCGCGGTGACAGACCCGTCACCGACGAGGGCGCCGCGGAAGCCGGCCACGGCTGGGACAGCGCCAGGACGGCGCCCTACCGGTTGGTCTCCGGCCGGGCCCCGAGCGGGGACCGGGAGGTTGTCGTCGACCGCGCCCTGGGCGTGGCAGCGGGCAGCGGACTGACCGTCAACATCACCCGGGGCCGCACCGAGTTCACCGTCGTCGGCACCGTCGACGGCCCCGGCTACTACTTCAGCGAGGCATTCGCCGCCAGGCAGCAGCCCGGCGTGGGCGTCTGCGCACTGATCGCGGACAAGGGAGCGTCCGGCGCCGCGATCGTCTCCGGCGCACAGCGGGCCCTCGGCGGCAAGGGCACGGTCCTCTCCGGTGACGCCCGCTCCGCACTCCAGCCCCAGTACATCGACCACAAGCGCGACCTCGGCGTCCAGCTCATCGGCGCCATGGCCGTCCTCGGCCTGTTCACCACGGTCTTCGTCGTCGCTTCCATGCTGGCCCTGTCGACCGGCATGCGCCGCCGGGAGATCGGCCTGCTGCGCACCATCGGCGCCGCACCCGGCCAGATCCGCCGCATGATCCTCGGCGAGGCCGCCGTGGTCGGCCTGCTCGGCTCGGCCGTGGGCTGCCTGGCCGGTGTCGCCGCCGCCCCGCTGCTGCGCGACATCCTCAAGGGGCTGGACGTCACCCCGCCGGGCATGGAGGTCACCGTGGCGGCCTGGCCGCTGCTCACCGCGTCCGCGGTCGGTGTCGGTGTCAGCGTCACCGGTGCCTGGGCCGCGGGCCGCAAGGCCGCGAAGGTCGCCCCGATCGAGGCCCTGCTCGACAGCCGCCCCGCGAACAACGGCATGGGGCGGGGCCGTTGGATCGCCGCGCTGTCCGTTCTCGGCCTGGGCGCCGTCCTTGCCCTTGCGACCGCGACCACCGGCGCCGACAGCCGTATCACCATGGCGCTCTTCGCGACCATGACACTCATCGTCGCGGCCGCCCTGCTGGCCCCCGCCCTCGCCGGCCCGGCCGGCCGCCTTCTGACCGCCCCCTTCCGCAAGCGCGGTTCGGCCGCCGCCGTCCTGATCCGCGGCGAACTCACCGCCAACTCCCGCCGCGCCGCTTCCCTGGCGGCCCCCGTGATCGCCGCGGTCGGCTTCGCGGTCCTGCTCAGCGGGGTGGTGGAGACGATGCGGGTGGCCTATCCGGCGGGCGAGGCCCTGAAGGTCGCCGGGCAGACGATCGTCACCCCCGACGGCACTCCCGGCAACACCGACGAGGTCGTCGCCGCGAACCCGGTCGGCAAGGCTGCCCTGCCGACGCGCGCCTTCGTCGGTGAGCAGCGGACCGTCCTGGACGTGCTGGGCACCCGTGATGCCCGGTGGAGCCGGCCGGGCGAGGCCGTTCTGGGCCGGCGCACCGCGTCCGGACTGGGCCTGAAGCAGGGCCAGAGCGTCCCGGTCCGGTTCGCCGACGGCGCGAGCGTCCGCCTGAAGGTCGGCAGGGTCCTGCCCGACGACCCGGCCCGCGGTGACTTCGTGGTCGCCCGTGACCTGGTCCGGGCCCACGACCCGGCCGCGCTCACCGACGACATCTTCGTCCCGGCGGGCAGCAGGGCCTCCGTCGCGGTCCCGGGCACCGCCCGGCACGACGCCCTGCGGTACGCCCTCGACGACTACAACACCGACGCCAGGCTTACCGACGGCCTGGCCGCCATGCTCATCGTCATCGCGGTCGGCTACAGCGTGATCGCCGTCGCCAACAGCATGGCCATGGCAGCCCACGGCCGCCGCCGTGACTACGCGGTGATGAAGTCCGCCGGCGGCACCGTCCGCCAGCTCCTCGCGGTGGCCGCAGGTGAGACCGCCCTGCTGGTGGTCGTCGGAGCCGGCCTCGGTGTCCTGGTGACGCTGCCCCCGCTGGCGGGAATGGCCTCCGGTCTCTCCCAGGCCACCTCGTCGGCCGTCAGCCTGCACCTGAACGGCGCAGCCATCACCACGGCGATCACCGGCACCCTGGCCGCGGCAGTCCTGGCGGGGGTGATGGTCACCGGGAAGACACTGAGGAAGTCCGCCCAGCCATCACGCCGGTGAGAGAGCCCGCCTGCGCAGGCCGTCCGCGTATGCCTGCCTGCGACCCCGACGGCCGGCCCGCGGCCCGTGGCCCGCTGTGCCGCGGCCTTGCCGGTCGCCGCCGTCGACGAGTGGCTGCAACCGGCACGGCTGCTCCCCGCTGTCCGCGGAGTGATCCAGCAGCGGCGCTCGATGCCGGCCTTGGTCGTGCGGACGTCCTCCAGGACCCCGCCGTTGCGCTCGATGCTGCGAGCGGAGCCGGACCCCGTTCATGGGCGCGGTCCCTCTCCTCGGTCTCGCCGTCGTGCTGGCCTGGCGCGGCCACGGCCGCTCCGCACCGCCCTGGCTGATCGCCGCACTGGTCCTGTACCTGGTGGCCTTCATGGTCACCAGCGGCGTCAACGTACCCCTCAACGACCAGCTCGCGCGCGCCGGCGATCCCGCGCATGCCGGGCAACTGGCGGCAATCCGCGCGGACTTCGAGAACAAATGGGTCCTGTGGAACGTCGTCCGCGCGCTCCTGCCTGGCCTGGGCGCTGTACGTGTACGGAGCGCATCAGCCGCACGAGAGCAGGCACACCGGTGCATCCGCGCGGATTCCTGCTCCGGCGTTCCGCTCCGGTCACCCCCCGGTCGCACAGCACCCGCAGGAAACCCGGCCCCACTACGCCCCGCTCGTTTCCCCCGCACCTGGCCCTGACGACGGTGCCCAGGCCTAGCACCTGGCCGGCAGTCGGCTCCCGCCCCGGCCGCCGGGCCGCCGCCCCGCCCCGGCCGGCCGGCCAGGACGGACGACGGCCACGGCGGCCCGGCGGCTCCCCGGGACGCGGGGGCTATCGCCCGTAGCGGGCGTGCCCTATGTGCCATACGTAGGAGGCTGCGACGGCCTCCATGGCGTGAGCGTGATCCGTGAGCGGGTTCTTGCCTCCGGCGGTGAGTTCGGTGATCCGAAGGCGTGCGGCGGAGGCCTGGTCCTCACACATGCGGGAGGCCACCCGGAACGCCTCTTCGAGGCCGTACCCGTGGTGGCGGACCAGCAGTGTCGGCAGGCTCAGAGGATCCGGGCCGCCGCGTTCCGTCTCCTTCGCGTACGAGGCGAGGTCGTTGATCCACCCGGCGAGGTCGGCAACGGCCTGTTCCAGTTCCCGTACGGCCGGCGAGGCCCGCTGGTCCTCGGTGAGTTCGTACCCGAGCATGATTTCCGCGGCTGCCATGACGGTACGGACGAAGACCGTGTGCGGGCGCATCGCACGGTAGTCGCCCAGGGTGACCTGGCCGGGTTCGCCGAGGTGGTGGGCCTCCCACAGGATGCCGAAGAGGCTGTCCCGCAGGTGCGCGGTGAGCCGTAGGTACTGCGTGGGCGTGGCCCGTTCCCGGAACCGTTGCAGGAGGTCCTGCAGGGCGGCGGTGCAGGGGTCGTCACCGGCCGCCGGCCCGTCGTGGCCGGCCAGCAGTTGGACACAACGGCCGGTGCGGCGGACCAGACGGGCGGTGTCACGGCCGCCTTCGGCCTCGCCGTGCACGTCGTCGAACGCGGTGAGCCACACGAAGAGGCCGGCACAGAGGACCACGCCGTCCCGGTCCGCCGTGGGCAGGACACGGGCCACCCCCTGGGCCGTGATGTTGCAGAGGGCCTTCGCCGCGCCCGGTGAACCGGTCAGGGGGAAGGTCCGCAGCCAGTGGGCGGTCTGCTCCTCGACGGCGTCGGCATACGGGCTGGTGGCGAACGGGCCGGGGAAGGAGCCCCGGAGGTCGGGCATCGGCAGGGTACGCGGGTCCGGCCCGCGGGTGCGGCTCATGCGGCTTTCCCCGCAACGGCCCGCCTGGTCTCGGCGACCATACGGGGGTCCGACGGGTGCACGGTGAGCAGCCCGACCGGTTCTACGGCGGCGCCGGGAACGGGCCGCAGCCGCCAGCGGGACGCGATGAACGCCGTGATGACGACCGACTCCGTCCACGCGAACGCGTCGCCGATGCACATGCGTTTTCCCGACCCGAAGGGGATGAAGGCTCCCCGCGGCGGCTGGGGGCGCTCCGGCAGCCAGCGGTCGGGGTCGAAGCGCAGCGGGTCGGGATACAGGTCCGGGTCCCGGTGCAGTGCGTAGGGACTCCACAGCACCTGTTCCCCGGCCGGCAGGGTGACCTGTCCGAGGCGCACGGGCTTGGTGGCCTGCCGGGTCACCAGCCAGCCGGCGTGGTGCAGGCGCAGGGTCTCACTGACCAGTCTGCGGGTGAAGGCGAGCCGGGGGACGTGCTCGGCGGTGATCGGGCCCTGCGCGACCACGGAGTCGACCTCCTCGTGCAGCCGGCGCTCCAGCTCGGGGTGGCGGCCCAGTTCGTGGAACAGCCAGGCCAGCATGACTCCGGTCGTCTCGGATCCCGCGGCCAGCAGCCCGATGATCTCCGACAGGATCTCGTTGTCGGGCAGGGGCGCACCGCTCTCGTCCCGGGCCTCCAGGAGCAGCGTCACGAGGTCGTTGTGGGCGCCGGGGTCCGCCCGGCGCTCGGCGATGATGTCCGCCACCTCGCTGCGCAGCAGGCTGCGGGCGGCCTTGAGCCGCCGGTTGCTGCGGGTGGGCAGCCGTTCCAGTGAGGACACGGGCACCATGGTGCGCCAGATGGCCGCGGTGAAGACCGTGTCGACGGCGTCGAGGATCGCGCGTGCCCGCTCCTGTTCCGCGCGGAAGGAGCACAGCACCGCCATGGCCACGTCCTGGGCCATGAGCCCCATCTCGGTCTTCAGGTCGAGGACTTCCCCCTCGCTCCAGCGCGCGATGGACGGCGCCACCGTTTCCCGCATCGTGTCGACGTACCCGCTGATCTGTTCGCGGTGGAAGGCGGGCTGGAGCAGGCGGCGCCGGCGCAGGTGGGGCTCGCCCTCCGCGACCGGCAGGGCCGACTGGCCGAAGAGCTTGAGCTTCTCGCCCAGCAGCCCCTTGGAGAAGGAGTTGGACTTGCTGGTGAGCATCTCGTGGATCAGCTCGTAGGAGTTGACCACGGTCACCTTCTTGGGACCGACCGACATGCGGACGACCGGCCCGTAGGTGCGCAGGCGTTCGACGAACTCCAGGCGGTTCTTGAGCAGGGGGACGGCGTGCCCGACGAGCGGCAGCCGTCCCGGAGCGGCCGGCGGAAGGTCCAGCTCTGCAGTCACCTCTGTGTCGGCACTCACGCGTGGGTCCTTTCCGTGTCGGCTTCTGTGCATGCGGCTGCGCGGCGTGCCCGCAGCATCTCCTGTGCGGCGAGCACCTCCGCATCGATCACCGCGGCGGGCGCGTACAGGGTCTTGTCGTGCCACAGCGCGGGGTGCCGGCGATCGGGGTGCGAGACGGTGTGCAGATACGTTTCAGCGAGGTCCAGGGCCCGGGTGTGCTGCGGTGTGGGCTCGCCGGCGCTCAGCAGGACTTTGACGGCGTACGCGGTCTCCTCGGCGGTGCCGCCCCACACGCCCCAGGAGCCGTCGGCGCGCTGAGTACCGGTGGTCCACTCCGCGGCCTTCCGGACGGCCCGGGAGGCGTGGTCGCCGCCGTACTGTGCGAGCGCGGTGACGCTTCGCGCGGTGGCGTAGTAGGGGGAGGCGTGCCACTTGTCGGTCCAGTGCCCTTCGGGCCGCTGCTGGTCGGCCAGCCAGTCGCTCAGCTTCGCCGCCCGGGGGCCGTGGGTGTGCTGCGCCGCCGGGCTGCGGCGCAGGTGGCTCACGAGGGCCTGGAGGGCGTGGGCGTTCGCGGTGACCGACCCGGTGTCCTCGCCGATGTAGCAGTCGTAGTGGCTGCCGTTGTGGAACAGGTCCAGTGGCGCCGGGCCGTGGGGCAGGCCGACGAGCGAGGCGACCAGCACCGCCATGGCGGTGTCGTCGGCATCGGTCATGAGGCCGGGCGCACCGCGCACACCCCGGGGATCGTAGATGTCCTCGGCCCACTCACGGACAGTGGCAAGAGCGGCGGCGGGCAGGTGGGCGCGTGCCAGCGCGGCGGCGACCCACAGCCGTTCGACCACGCGCAGGGGCGCGGCCTCGGGGAAGAGACCGTCGTAGCGCCCCGCCACCGCGGAGAGGTCGGCGACGGCCTGAGCGGTGGTGTCGGGTGACCGTGCTGCCCGCGCCGCGGTGGCGGCCGGCGAACTGCCCAGCAGGCCTTCGGCGTCGGGGACGAGAGAGGGCGGTATGCAGCCGGCTATGCCTTCGAACGTGTGGTGGTACTTGACGGGCAGGCTGCCCGCCGACTCGTACCGCCCGGCCACGCGAGCCGGTGCCGAACCGTGAAAGCCGCCCGGGACCGGGAGCCGGGGGCCGCCGGAGCCCGGCATGTCCCGGCCGTCGGCGGCCGGCGAGTCCAGTTTCTCGTTGATTTCGGCCACCAGGCCGGGCACGAGTATTTCCGCCGCTGCGGTGTCCGGCCACGGGCCCGCCGGGGGCAGCGACCGCAACGCGCCGAGGCCCCTGTCCACCGCGGCCGTGAGCCGGCCGGTGACCTCCGCGGACGCGGCGCCCCTGTGCAGGACCGCCAGTGCGGCCTCCACCGCGCTGAGTGTCGGCAGGAGCCGGTAGTGCGGCGGTCCGTCCCCCCAACTGCCGTCGGGCGCCTGCTGTTCCAGCAGGTACGCGATCCGCCGCGGCTCCCCGGGCAGCCACGGCGCCGCCGACAGGACACGGGCCGTCTCGTACAGGGAGGGGCCGACGCTTCCCCACTGGTCCTGGTCGGCCCTGGCCACCAGGTCGGCGGCCCGTTCGTCGTAGGGTGCGCCGACGGGGTTGCTGATGCTCATGGCGCGGCTTCCTCCTCGGGGGTCTGAAGTCGGTGTGCGGCGGGGCCTCATGACTGCCTGGCCGTTGCGTCCAGGGCGAGGCGGCGCAGAGCGGCGGTGGCACTTGCCGGGAAGGGAGCGTCGTCCAGGGCGGCGAGGGCGGCCGCCCGCCGCGCGGTGATCATTTCCTCCACGCTCTGCCGGGCGCCGGTGGATTCCAGGACCGTGCGGACCGCAGCGGCGTGCTCCTCGTCGAGGTCGCTCCGGCCGACGAGCTCGCGCAGTGTCCTCAGCTCGGCCGCGGAGGCCCGCTGGACCGCGAGCGCCATCAGGACGGTGGCCTTTCCCTCACGGAGGTCGTCCAGTACGGATTTGCCCGTCCTGGCGGGATCACCGAAGACCCCGAGCAGGTCGTCCCGCAGCTGAAACGCTTCGCCCAGCGGTATGCCGAAGGCGGTACAGGCATCGAGTACGGGCGGGGCCGCTCCGGCCACCGCCGCCCCTATGTGCAAAGGGCGCTCTATGGTGTATTTGGCCGTCTTGTACCGGATGACGTGCAGGGCCGTATCCACATCGCCGGAAACACGGCCGGTGCTCTGCAGGTCCAGGAGCTGGCCGTACATGACCTCGCTCCGCATCTCGGCCACCAGAGGCAGCACCTGTGCCAGCCGTTCCGGGCCGAGGCCCGCCGTACGAAGGAGCTCATCGGACCACACCAGGGCCAGGTCTCCGAGAAGGACGGCCGCGCCCAGGCCGTGCGCCCGGGCCCTGCTGTCCGGGCCGCCGCCGTCGGTGTACGCGGTGGCCAGGGCACGGTGGGCCGACGGCCGGCCGCGGCGGACATCGCTGTCATCCATCACATCGTCGTGCACCAGGGCGAACACCTGGAACAGTTCGAGACTGGCGGCGGCACGAACGGCACCGGCCATGTCGCCGGTCGCTCCGGCGGCCTGCCATCCGTACAGGCACAGCAGGGACCGCAGCCGTTTACCGCCGGTCAGGAGTCCGCGCAGGGTGGTGGTCAGGTGGAGCAGCTCGATTCCTGGCGCCGTACGTTCCTTGGCGTCCAGGAATCCGGTCAGAGCCGCGCCCACCTTCTGTCGTAGGGAGGCGAGATCGGGCAGTGCTGTGGGAAGGGCTTGTGTCACCTGCGGTTGACCCTCTTTCGTTCGGGAACCGTCGTCGCGGTTCCGTTCTTGCAGAGGACGGGGCCGACGGACCCGCACCTCCTCCCTGGGGGGCTGTCGCGGTGGTGCCGCCCGGTTCCCGGACAACACCACCGCGACGCGACGAACGACGGCAGGTGATACGGCTTCTACGCCGGGGTACCGCCTGCTGCCGGGGAGAACGGGTCCCGCTCGGGGCGGGAGGGGCTGCGGCTCCAGGGGGTCGCCCCGTCGGCGTCGGGAGCCAGCGGGGTGAACCGGGCCGGGAGCGCGGTGAGCGTCCGGTGGACAGCCCCGGGACGGTAGGTCAGCCTGCCGGCGGGAACGGCCAGTTCGATGTCCGGCAGGTAGGTCAGCAGCCTCTCGATGGCGGCGGTGGCGATCAGCGTGGCGACGTCACGGGCGGGACAGGCATGCGGCCCCGCGGCGAAGGCCAGGTGCGCCTTGTTCCCGGAGCGGTAGCCGTCCGTCGGAACGCCCGAATGGGGGCAGGTGTTGGCAGCGGCGTACGACACCATGACGGGCGAGCCCGCGGGGATGCGGACACCGTGGAAGGTCACGTCCTTCTTCGGGAAGTGGACGCTGAAGTTGGCCAGCGGAGCGTCGTGCCACAGCGCGTCGTCGATGGCGTGCTGGATGGGCAGACTCCCGGTGGTCAACGTACCGAAATAGCGGTCGTCGCTGAGCATGCGCACGAGCGCGTTGGCGATGAGGTTGCCCAGCGGCTCGTTCCCGGCCCCGAGCGTGATGAGGATCTGGTTGACAGCCTCCTCCTGGCTCAGCCCATTGGGATGATCGATGAACCAGGAGGTCAGATCGTGGCCGCGCTGCGCCGCCTTGGTCCTGTAGAGCGTTTCGAGGTAGGCACCGAACGACTGCCCGCCCACCTCCTGCATCTTCGGATCACTGTCCATCATCGCCCCCAGCGCCCACACGAGCCGCCGGCCCTCCTCGTCCGGCATACCGAACAGAGCGTTGAAGACCATCAGGGGCAGCTGCTGCGCATACTGGCCGACGAGGTCGACCGTCCCGGTGTCGGCGAATTCCTGGAGCAGCGTGTCGGCGAAGCGGAACGTCAGGGTGCGCACATCATGCGGATCCAGGAGACCGAAGCTGTCCGTGATCACACGCCGCAGATGCGCGTGCGCCTCGCCGTCGGCGAAGAACAGACTCGGCCGCCACTCCACCAGAGGCCGGATCGGGCTGTCCTCCGGCACCTGCGGCAGCCAGCCCCGGGTGTCCTTGGTCCACGTATCGGCGTCCTGGAGGAGATCGAGGGCGGCCCGGTAGTCGGTGACGATGCTGACCACGACACCGGGGGCCACCTCGGCCACGCCGACCGGCCCCTGCCGGCGCAGCAGTTCATAACTGCGCTGCGGGTTCGCGGCGTGTTCGGCCCCGTGCAGGGAAACGGGCGCTTCGGCTGGTATGAGCGTCACGAGGCTTTGACTCCGGCAACGGATATGGAATGGGCGGTCAGTTGGGCAAGCGCGTTCAGGCCGCTGTTCTTCTCCCGTGCATCACAGGTGACCAGCGGAGTCTCCGGGGCTAGGTCGAGCTTCGAACGGATGAGCGCCAAGTCGTACTTGGGTGAGTCGGGGAAGACATTGACAGCGACGGCGTACGGCAAACCGCGCTCCTCAATGAGTTCCATCACCTCCCAGGAGTCCTTGAGCCGCCGGGTGTCGACCAGGATGAGGGCGCCGAGCGCCCCGAACGCGATGCCTTCCCACAACGGAAGGAACCGGCGCTGACCCGGAGTCCCGTACAGATAAAGAACGATCTTGTCGCCCGGCAGCGTCAGCCGGCCGAAGTCGATGGCGACCGTCGTGGTGGTTTTGTCGCGCAGCACATCGTGACTGAGGTCATCGGTGGCTACCGCCGCGTTCGTCATGACCTCGTCGGTGTGCAGTGTCGGAATCTGCGACAGCGACTTGACCACGGTCGTCTTGCCGATGCCGAGCGGACCGGCAACGAGGATCTTGATCCTCCGGTGCTCGCCCTCGGGCAGGTAGACGGGAGACGGGCTAGGCGGCAAGGAGAGCGTGGAGTCCACTCAGAACCTCTTCCAGGACTTCTTTCGACGGTCGGCCATCGTTCGACGCACGGAGGGCATCCGGGAGCGGAACGGTGGCTTTTAACTGACCATCACTGACAAGTTGTTCGGCGAGCACCAGAGTCACACTGACCGGGAGACCGAGATAGCCGGCCAGTTCGACGACACTGAGAGAACCGTCGGTCAGCAGCTCGATCACACGCTGGTGCACCGCCGTGTGATACCTGGCCAGGGGCAGACCGCTGGCACGCAGGGCGGCCAGCGAATCGAGAGTGCCCGAGAGACCGGTACCGGGGCTGGTTCCCGTCGCGAGGTACGCCGGCAGCAGCCGCCGCTGTTCCTGGCCGCGACTCATGACACCCCGTCATTGGTGCGGGCCGGAACGGACATTATCTGCTCACCGAGCTTCATCGCCTGGCGGGCCATCGTCGCCGCGACCACCCCCATGGGCATGTCCTGATCACCCGCCGCCGCGATCAGGGTGTTGGTTCCCTCGCCGACCGGCATGACCATGTACGTACCCCGGTCGTTGTGCGAGGTGACGGTCGTCAGCGGAGTACTGGGAGGAGCCCCCAGAACCGCGTTGGTGGCGGCGCGGGAGGCGGAGTGCAGCGCGGCGGTCATCGCACCGATACCGTCCGCCTCGTCCTTGGTGAGATTCTCGGAAGTGGCCTGGACCATCCCGTCGAGAGTCATGGTCAGAGCGTGCCGGACACCACGGATCTCCGTGATGGGCTTCAGGACCCAGGCGGACGGGCCGGTCTCTTCATAGGCTTCAGACATGATCACAGTGTGTGCTCCGAATCGGTGACGGACCGGCCGTCGGTGAGGCCACTTTGGAAATCGCTCCAGATGGCACCGGTGCTCTCCGGATCCAACGGGCGGGGCGCTGCGGCGGCGGCTTCGTCCTGGGCGGCCGTCGCCGAGAAACGGCGGCGACGCTGCGGCAGTTCCGCCGCGGCGGACGGCGCCGGCGAGTGCGCCGGCGCATCGGCGGCAGCAGGACGCTTGTGGGCCTGCGGCGCCACAGCGGGCTGAGGAGCCATGACCGACGGAGGCGTGACGTTCTCGTCGATCGAGGTCAGCAGGTTCTCGGGAACGGACACCACAGCGCGCACCCCGCCATAGGGAGAGGAAGTGTCGATGGACACATGAAGGCCGTAGTCGGCGACGAGACGGCCGATCGCGGCGAAACCCATGGACGGCGGATCACCGAGCTCAAGGAGCAGCACCTCCTGCTGCTCACCCGAGATCAGACTCCGCCCGCGCGCGAGCGCCTCGGCGGTCATGCCCTTGCCGGCGTCGTCGATCGTGATGCACACACTGCCGTTGCCCGTCTGGACCAGGCCGACGTCCACCATGAGGTCGTCACGGGAGTGCTCCAGCGCGTTGGCCATCAACTCGGCGCACACCACAGCTACGGGCTCGGCCGCACGTCCGACCACACCGATGTTGGAAAGGCCCAGCCGGGAAACGATGTTGATACGGTCGAAACCACGCAGCCGGGAGGAGGCGCCACTGACGACCTCACTCACGTAGGTGTCCTTGCGGACGTGCCCGGGCCAGCCTCCGCACACGATGGCGGACCTCTGCGTGAGGCGCAGGTTCTGCTCATTGATGTGGTCGGACTCGAGCAGGCTCTGCGTCAGACGGGGCGGCGCACTGAACTCGTGCTGCAGACCCACAATATTCGTCTGCAACCGGTAGGAAAGAGCCTGGGACTCCTGAGTCGCGCCGCGCAGGGCAGCGCGGGCAGCGGCGTCGATGCGGCGCCTCTCCTTGAGGACGATGCGGGAAACCGCTTCGGGCACGGCATCGAGAAGCCGCGCGGCCTCCGACCCGGCGAGATGGTTGTGCAACAGCCCGGGGACGGGATGATGAGAGCTGATCAGGTGCAGCGCGAGAGCGGGAAGCCGATCGGAGACGAGATGACGCACCTCGCCGAGAAGCTCCGCCTCGCGGATACCGAGTTCCTTCGCACGGGACTCTGCGTCCTGCCTGTTCTGCACCTCGGTCCGGGCACGGCCCTCAGCAGCCTGCGCACGGGAATCGGCGGCCTGCGCCTCCGCGTTCCACACTCTGCCCTGTCGCACGTGTATACGGCGCGAGCGTGCCAGGAGCAGCGCCCAGACTGCCAGGAGAAGAGACAAGACGCCAAGGGCAACGGCGATTTTTGAGGACAAGGTCACGGAGGGTGGTCCTAGGGGTCGATCGAGCCTTCGAAGAACAGCGCAGCGGTTCACTGCCCCGCAGGGGAGTGAGCGCGGACTCCGGAGAACTGGCGGACAAGAAAAACAAGGTGGCAAGTGAACAGCGCGTGGACCGCCCGTGCGGCGAACGAGCGCCATCGCGGACGAACGACTGCCGGGCCGGGGCGAGATCGGCTGAGCCGTCCGGCCCACTCGGAGCTCCATCGCCGCGATCCCCACGGGCAACGACGGCTGTCCGGCCGGCCCTTCCGCAACTCCCGCCCCCGAAACGGTCGCAGGGCGAAGCCTGCTGAACGCGGACGAACAGGTTCATCAGAGCTCCGTTGAGGACTGCGAACGTCGGCTACATCGGGTGCTTCCGCCGTCGCACGCAGTCGACTCGCGGCCTTGCCACTACCTAAAACGGGGTCAGCTTACTGGAGTTGATCTGTACACGCGCCCCTGGTAGGCCCGCACAGTTCCGATCCGGACGATCTTCGCCCGCCGGGCTCTCACCGATCGCCCGCAGCGCGGACAAGGGCACCCTCCGACAGTCCGCCCACCGCCCCCTCCGGCAGTGGGTTACGGCCGGCGGCCGGTGTCGCCCGGTCGGCGGATTGATGGCTTTTCCTGCATTCTGGTGTGGAGCGTCGGCCGCTGACAGCGGACACCGGCGAGCAACTGCCCTTCTCGCAGCGTGCGGTGGAGGAAACCGGCTGGACAGCGCCAGGCCCCGCACCGAACCACGCCGCCGGCCGAACACCACAAGGCCCGGAGCCGGGAAACCACCCCGCTCCGGGCCCTTGCACCCGTCAGCACACCGGACAAGCCTCGCCCGGCTCATCCAGAACCCCGAAGAGACACCCGCATCGCCTTCAGCGGCAGCCCGAACAGCGCCGGTCAGTCCGCGAGCTTGCCCTTGAACACGTGGCTGGCGTAATCCATGGAGACCCGGTACTTGGTGCCGGGAATGACATCCGTCGCGAGGACCCGCCACTTGCCCACATCACTCTTGGCGAAGCTCTTGTACTTGGTGCACTCCTTGCCGCCGCCGGTCGGGTGGAAACAGACACGGACACGCAGCGGGTTGGCACTGCCCCACTGCGTGATCTTGAGGTTGATGTCCCCACAGATCTTGGGGCGGGCGGTGTAGTACGGCCCGAAGCTGTGCTCGGCCTCGTCCGTCCCCATGTTGAACGTCTCGCTCGTCGCACTCCCGTAGCAGGTCACGGCCGCACCCGACGCCGCACCCGAGCGCTCGGGAACCGATGCCGCGGCGCTCACCGAAGCACTGCTCATCGCGCCGGTGACCAGGGCCAGTCCGCCCGTCAGCACGGCGATCCGGCGAGTGATCTCATGCATGGTGTGATCCCCCCTGTCGTGTTCTGCCCCTCCCCGCTGGAGAGACAATGCGAGTCTCCTGGACACCACTTGGGCGGGGTACCTCACACCTCATAGGGTCCGAACAGGGAGAATCCGGCCCGATGCCGTGCTCCACCAGGAGACCGCCGAGCGCCCTCCCGCTCCCCACTCACTGCGAAAAGGCCGCAGAACCCCGCTGGAACGCGCAGGAGTGGGGTCCTCCTGCGCGCGTTCGCGAGCCGGGATCAGTGACCGCCGGCGAGTTCGCCGGTGAGTCTGCCGTGGAGGTCGGCACTCGGGTCGTTCAGGCCGATGATCTCCACGTCCTTGCCACGCTGGGCGTACTTCGTCCCGACGGCGTCCAGCGCGGCGGCGGAGGAGGCGTCCCAGACGTGGGCGGCGGACAGGTCGATGACGACCTTGTCGGGGTCGCCTGTGTAGTCGAACCGGCCGACGAGGTCGTTGGAGGAGGCGAAGAACAGCTCGCCGGTGACGGAGTAGACGACGCCGGCGATGACCGAGAACGAGATCGCTCGGGAATCAGCGCGAGCGCGACCACCAGGCCGGCGAGCACCTCGGTGCGCCAGACCTTCGGTCGGTCAGCCAGTCGGGGCGCAGGCCGCGCAGCCGCGAAGCGTGGGACAGAGCAGGAGAAGGCAAGGGAGCAGGTACCTGTCGTATCTCGGGCACCCCCCTTGGCGGGCCGGGGCGTGCGGGAACGGCGCGGGCGGGCCGGGAGCGGCGCCCCGCGGGCGGCCCGCGGCGGCGGGCCGGAAGTCTTCGGCGAGGTCAACGGCCGGGGCAGGCCGACGCGTTGGCTCGTTTCAGGGGAGAGGTCTCACGGCGGGCAGGCAGCGGCACCGGGCACCACGGTCACGCGCACGCTCTCTCCTGCGAGAATCAGGTCTGCGGTGGGGGCGTCTTCGGCCGCGTCAGCACCTTCGAGCAGGCCGCCGCCGAACGCGTCGCCGATCTGCGCAAACAGCTGGGACGCGCCGAGGAATTCGCCGCCACCCTGCGCGCCCGCCTGGACCAGCGTGAAGGCCACCTACCATCTCACCGCGAACCCCGCCGAGGCCGAAGCCCTGTCCCGGATGCTCGACACCCGCAACACCTGACCCCACACGGCGGCACCGGGAACCCCGCCCTGTAGACGGCCGGAGTACCCGTCGATCCCGTCCGCACCCCCGACTCGCCGCGGAGTACTCGATCTTGTTGGCGGGGTGAGCGACGGGCCGGCCGCTGCGGCGGCCGACTGCCTCGGCGACGGCGACGGCGCGGGCGAGGGTGGCCCGTTCGGCGGTGAGGTGTGCTCCATTCACGAGGACGGGCGGTATGAACCAGGTCCACCGGGCGGGGGAGCGGCTCTTCCGGTTGCCCGCTCGCGGGCGACCACCCGCGAGCGAGCTGCGCGAACGTCCGGCAGACTGCACTTCGCCCGGACACTGTGACGTCCGGGCAGGGGATCGGATATCGGGGGACCGACGAATGTGGCATGGGGCGAGCGCGGTGGAAGTACCGGCGCCGGACAGATTCGACTGGTTCGTGGAGACGATCTCCAGTGCGTTGATGCCGTCGGCGCTCAGTGCGCGGGACGCTGCCGCATTCCACGCGGAGGGCGCCTTCCTGGGCCTCGGCCCTGTGCAGCTGTCGCGGTTCTCCTACTCCCCGCTGCGCTCACGACGGACCCCCGCCCTGATCCGTCGCGGGGATCCGGAGCAGTACCAACTGGGGCTGGTGACCAGGGGGTCGGCCTGGTACGCGCAGGGCGGCAGTGAGGCGGAGCTGCACGCCGGTGACATGGTGCTGTGGGACACCTCCCGTCCCTACGACTCCGGCTCGGGACTCGACGACGGCAGCGTCGAGGTCCTGGTCCTGCAAATCCCCAAGGCGCGCTTGCCGTTGGCCGCCCCGCAGGTCGACCAGCTCGTCGCCCGGCGCATGGACAGCACCACAGGCATAAGGGCGGTGCTGGCCCAGTTTCTGGGCGCTGTGGTCGGAAACGGATCCGACTGCCGGCCGGGGCCGAACAGCCGACGACGGCCAGGAGCACGGCGCTGGCGGGCCGGATCGGTTCGGGTGGCTGCCACATCGGACGGCGGTGACGGGTCCGGCCGCGTGCAGAACCCTCTGCGGGTGAGTACCGGACGAACCCGTCCGCACCCTGACTCGCCGCGGAGGAAGAGCAGGGAACTCCACCCCGGCCTCTTCCTCTGCGGCGACCCCGCACCATGTGATCCGCACTGCAGCGCGCCGTTGCCGTCCGGACCGACCATCCCGTGGTCGGGCCCGACCACGGGCCGACGTAGGCCGACCATCGGGGTGCCTGTTTCTGCTCCCCGGTTCTGAAGCAATACCTGTCCCGTAAATGCTCTTGGAGTGGGCGGGAGTGAGCCGAAGCGCGATAGCTGTCACCAAGGCAGGAGGTCTGTCGCCAGGACTTCCGGACAGGGCGGGGCTGGAAGCTGTGCCAGAACCCGTGACCTGCGATGTTCTGTGACAGTGGACTGGGCCGGCAGGGCCGGTGCGGCTCACGTAGTCACCTGGGTCTCATCAGTTTCTTGGTTGTGCAACCCATTCCCATGCCCAGGCGTCCACCCCTTTGACGGACAGCTGCCGATTTACCCGGGAGGGCACGTGGCGAAGAAGGACCGGACAACGGAAGCGGCGAAGGAGAAGGACCGCGAGAAGTGGATGGCTCGTTTCCAGGTACGGCTGGCCATGCAGCCGGGCGTGGACCGGGCAGTGGTGCTCCAGGCGGTCAAGGAAGTCACCACGCACTGCGCGGATACGGGAGAGCACCCGCGGACTGCTTTCGGCGACCCGGACGCCTGTGCCGTGCAGGCTGCCGCGCGGCTGGTACCGGCGGACCGGGCGGCGCGCGCGAGGCGGCACGGCGCGGCAGTGGACACGCTCGACTCCGTGCTGAGAAGGGCCCAGGACATCGCCGGTCTGTGACCGGTTGAACAGCCGTTCACCGGGTGTCGGAAAGCGAGATCAAGGAGGTCACCGCAACCTTCACCGCCTGTGGTCAGGCCCTGGTGGGCCGATTGGCAGCCTGGGCGATCTGGTCCCGGATCGCGAAGCGGACGGCCATCTCGGCCCGGCGGTCGGAGGCTGTCATCAGGTGGCAGTGAGGGCGGAAGTGTGGCGAGACGCCGCTGAACGCGGAAAGGAAACGGCTGGGCCCCGCCTACGGAACGGAATCCCTTCATCGCGCGTTCACGCTGCCGCGTGGGCTGGTGGGAGGGCTCCGGCCGGTTGTTCAGGACCTTGTTGGAGCGGGTGTTCCACCGAGGGCATGACCTCGCGGTGCGCCACGCTGCAGGAGCCGAGCTTGTCGGTGACGACCACCCTCGGCACCGTACGGGTCTTCTTTGTCAGGCGGCGGAAGAAGCGTCTTGCCGCGGCATTGTCCCGCCGATTCTGGACGAGGATGTCGAGGACGTTGCCATTCTGGTCGACGGCCCGCCACAGATACTTCAGCTCGCCGTTGACCTTGGTGAAGACCTCGTCCAGGTGCCACTCGTCCCCGGGCCGTGGCCGACGGCGGCATAGTTCGTCGACATAGGCCTGTCGAACTTCAGACACCAGCAGCGGAACGTCTCGTAGGAGACGCTGATGCCGCGCTACCTCGCCGCCGCCGAGGCCCTGGCCACCAAGGCCGTGCGCGTCTACGGACAGTGGGCCCGCAGCGTGGCCGTCGAGAAGGCCCTCGAATACGTCGATGCCGGCGGCCGTCGCGCCTACGCCGCCCGGTTCCGCGCCGCAACACTCGCGGCCGGGGCCGACTGTCTCGGGACCACTTCCCTCCCCGCAACCTCGACCCGTCCCACCCCATGTGGGACCAGGCCGCCCGCACCGTGTGGGACCTCGTCAAGGCCGGGGCGCCGCCGCGCGCCGGGAGCGGCTCGGCATGGGCACCTTGTATGGCGTGGGTGCTCTGGTGGGCAGGGTGTCGGGCCGACACAATCAACATTATTGACAGCGTGCTGCCATGATGACAGCATGCTGTCAGTAACTTTCCGGCAGTTCCTCCGCACTCGGGAGACGTCATGCCCCGCAGGACCGTGGTACATCTGGCCGTCTATGACACCTACGCCGACTGGGAGACCGGGCACACCACCGCGCATCTCTCCGGGGCTGGATTCACGGTGCGGACGGTCGGGCTCACCACCGCCCCCGTCACGACCATGGGTGGGGTGCGCATCCAGCCGGATCTCGCGCTCACGGAGCTGCGCCCCGAGGACAGCGCTCTCCTGATCCTCACCGGCGCCGGTCTCTGGGACTCCGGCGACGAGCTCGCCGCCTTCGCCCGGGCGGCCCGCGGCTTCCTGGACGCGGGGGTGCCGGTCGCCGCCATCTGCGGCGCGACGGCGGGGCTGGCCCGCGAGGGTCTGCTCGACGACCGCGTGCACACGAGCGCGGTCTCCTTCTATCTCGCGGCCACGGGGTACGGGGGCGGTGAGCGGTACGTCGACGCGGACGCGGTGACCGACGGCGATCTCATCACGGCCGGGCCGACCGAACCGGTCGCGTTCGCCCGTGAGGTCTTCGCGCGGCTCGGGGTGTACGAGGGCGCGAAGCTCGATGCCTGGTACCGGCTCTTCCACGACTCGGACGCGAGCGCGTACGAGGTGCTGCAGGGATGAGCCGGAAGCAGCAGGACGCGCTCAGTCGCACCGCGCTCGGGGTCTTCCGGTTGAACGGCCAATTCCTCGCGGTTTCGGAGGAGTTGACCCAGCCGGCCGGATTGACCGCGGCGTGGTGGCAGGTCCTCGGGGCGGTGCTGGCCGAGCCGTTGCCCGTGTCCGGGATCGCCCGGGCCATGGGGATCACGCGGCAGAGCGTGCAACGGATCGCGGATCTGCTGGTGGGGAAGGGGCTCGCGGAGTACGTACCGAATCCGGCCCACCGGCGCGCGAAGCTGCTGCGCCCTACGGAGAAGGGCCGGGCAGCGGTCTCCCGGATCGGTCCCGGCCACGCGGAGTTCGCGGCGCGGCTGGCGGAGGAGCTGGGGGAGGAGGAGTTCGCGGAGACCGTACGGGTGCTGGAGCGGCTGTCGGCGGCGATGGAGGCGCTGGGCACTTCGATGGGCACCTCCGGGGGCACTTCCGGCCCCTCCGGCGTCTGAGAGTCTGTGGGCGGAACCGGAGAGGGAATCGCCGGGCCCTCCGCGGCCGGGTCCGAAAGCCGGGCCCGCCGGGGCGCGGCACGCGCCGCTCTTCTCGACGCGTTCCGGCGTATCGCCATGGGGGAGGACGCACCATGGACAAGCTCGGGCCCGCCGATCCGCAACGCATGGGCGCCCACCGTCTGCTGGGCCGGCTCGGCGCCGGCGGCATGGGCCAGGTCTATCTGGCCCGCTCCGGCCGCGGCCGCACTGTCGCGATCAAGCCGGTACGCGCCGAGCTCGCCGAACAGCGGGAGTTCCACAACCGCTTCCGCCAGGAGGTGCGGGCCGCCCGCCAGGTCGGGTCCGCCTGGACCGCCCCGTGCCGGACGCCGATACCGAGACCGCCGTGCCCTGGGTCGCGACCGGGTACGTAGCCGGGCCCTCCCTCCCGGCCACCGTCTCCGGTCTCGCGGGCGCCCGCGCGGGGACGGCCTCGGGTGCGTACGGCCCCTCGCCCGACGGTCCGCGCGTCATCCGCCTGATATCCGGTCGGCGCTGGACTGAGGCACAGCCGGATCAGTGGTCGGCACTGTGGCGGGTGAGCCGGAGCGGTTCTTCCCGGACACACACCACCGTCCGGCCCGGGCGGCTGCGCTCTACGGCTTCCGCCTCAACCGGTCACGTTCGGGAAATCCGCGCCGACATCCACCAGGCCTCCCTCACCCTCGGCTGCGCAATCATCTGCTGGCGGCGCCTCAAGAAGCAGTGCTGATCCGAGCCCTCAGCCCGAACCGGCGACCAGTGCCTCGCCGAGCGGGGTGCGCCGGTAGAGCACCGACCGTCCGGCCCGGGCGCGGACGAGCAGCCCCGCGCCTCGCAGGATGGCGAGGTGGTCTCCTACCGCGCCGGGTGCCATGGCGAGGCTTCGGGCAAGGTGGCTGGTACTGGCCGGGGCGTCCAGCGCCACCAGCAGCCGGGCTCGGGCCCGGCCGACCAGAGCGGTCAGCGCGTCCGGTCGGGGGACGGTCTTCTGTTCGCCCCACAAGGCGCCGGTGCCGCGGGCACGATAGACCAAGGTCCTGGGCCAGGGGTCTTCCAGGTGGGCGCCGATATTCGCGACGAAGACCGAAGGGATCAGCAGGAGCCCGTCGCCGGCCAGGCGGACTGTTCCGACTTGGGGGAAGTGGCCGATCTCGATACCGCCGGCTTGCCAGGCGATGCTCGGGTGCAGGCTCTCGATGGTCGTGACCCATCCGTGCTCGCCGATCACCCCCACCCGGTGCACGACATCGCGCTCACAGATCGCGCGCAGTTGCGGCCAGTCCGCGGCGAGCAGCTCGTGCCACGCCTGGTCCATCGCCTCGGCGATCCTGGAGACGGCGTCCGTCGAGTCCAGCACTGCGCGTACGCGGGGATCACGGGCGGACGGGCCGGTCGCGTTGGTGGCGATTTCGTGGCGGGCCGCTTCCAGCGGTGTGGCCCGGATCCTGGCGAGGTCGTCTGCCCAGGTCTGGTTGAGGCCGCGCGGGGGCGGGGCGACGAAGTTCGGTCCGCCCCCGCGCGGGGTGTGCAGGGCGAGGGCGGCGTTCAGTTCGCTCTCGCGGCGCAGCCGTTCAAAGGCCGGCAGGAGCCGGGTGGCCCAGGCTCGCGGCAGCGGCCGGTCTTGGCCGGCGAGCGAGCGCAGCAGCAGGCAGAGGTCCATCGCGGGTGACAGTGCGAAGCGGCTGCGCAGCAGGTCCTCGACGGAGACTTCGAAGCGCAGCACCCGGCCATGCTACCGCGGGACGCCTGTTCCGATTCGTCCAGCGACGAATCATTGGTGAGTGGCGTGGGTACACGGCGAGGCTGCGCGTCATGACCCCAACCGCCGAACCCGCGCAGGGCAACCACCGTGCCACCTATCGGGAAGTGCTGGCCGAGCCGCGATTCCGGCTGCTCTTCTCGACCCGTACCGTCGCGATCACTGCGGACGCGCTGCGGATCACCACGTTCTCGGTGCTGGTCTTCTCGGCCACCGGCTCCGCGCTGCTGAGCGCACTGGCCTTCGGTATCGGCTTCATCCCGCAGCTGTTCGGCTCGCTGCTGCTGGGCTCACTGGCCGACCGACTGCCGCCCCGCGCGCTCATCACCGGCGGCTACGCCTTGACGTGCGCCGCCGCCCTGCTGCTCGCCCTGGTGCGGATGCCGATCGTGGCAAGCCTTGGTGTCGTGGCGCTGGTCGCCCTCGCCACACCGGTGTTTCACGGCGCGTCGAGTCGGCTGGTCGCGCAGTCGCTGGAGGGCGACGCCTATGTACTGGGCCGTTCACTGAACAACATCGCTGCCTCCGGCGCGCAATTGTTCGGTCTGGCACTGGGAGGTGCGGCCGTCGCGGCACTCGGCCCGCACCGGGCGCTCGCGGTCAGCGCCGCCCTCTACCTCGGCTGCGCGCTCGCTATCCGCACCCGGCTACCCCGGCTGCAGCCAGGAGAGTTCGGCGGCACACCCGGCAGCGCTCGGGGCGATGGCGGGGCCGTCCGGGCAAGCCTGCACGGTGCCGGCCTGCTGCTGCGCGGACGCACGGTGCGACGACTGATGCTGGCCCAGTGGCTACCGCCCGCGTTCGTAGCGGGCGCGGAAGGCCTGATCGTCGCCTACGCCGGAGGCCGCCACTTCGCGCCCGGCTGGTACGCGGTGCTGATGGGATGTCTGCCGGTCGGCATGCTTGTCGGTGACCTGCTGGTGGGTCGACTGCTACGTCCACCCACCCGGGAGCGACTGGTGGTCCCGTTGATTGCGCTGATGGGATTGCCGCTGGTCGGCTTCGCCGCCGAGCCCGGAGTGGGCGTCTCGTCCTGTCTGCTGCTGCTCTGTGGCTTCGGATTCGCCTATGGTCTCGGCCTGCAACGGCCGTTCCTGGACGCCCTGCCGCAGGATGGCCAGGGCCAGGCCTTCGGTGTGCTCGGCTCCGGCAGCATGACGCTTCAGGGCGTCGGGCCGGCCTGCTTCGGCTGGGTGGCCGCAGGCATCGGAACAGGCGGCGCAATCGCCCTGGCAGGCGGCGCGGCGGCGCTGACCGCCGGCTGGATTCTCACCTGGCACCCGCCCACATCCCCGGTCCCCGTCCCGAACCACTCAACGGGATCGGAGAACGGCACCGAACAGCATGCGTGTAGCTGTCCTGCGCAGTAACCGTCGCAGGTCGGGTCGGCCGCGAGCCGTCACGCACCCCACCCCCACCCCCACGTCTCTCTGACAGACAGTCATTCCCAGTAGCTCATTGCGTAAGCAGTCCTAAGCCTCGGCTCTGCCAGCCGTTGCGGACCACGTACGAGATCTTGAGACCACGAGCAGCTCATGGAAGGTTCATGCCGCATGATCGATGAATTCGCGAAGGACAATCTGCACGGGAGACTGCGGCGGGACCGCAAGGCGCTGCTCTGGAAACTCGACGGCTTGTCCGAGTACGACGCCCGCCGACCTCTGACAGCGACCGGGACCAACCTCCTCGGCCTGGTCAAACACGTGGCCACCGTCGAGGCCAGGTACTTCGGCGAGGTCTTCGACCGTCCTTCTCCGGAACCGCTGCCCCGCTGGCAGGACTCCGACGGCAGCGATCTGTGGGCGAGCGAGGACGAGACCCGCGATCAGATCATCGGGTTCTACCGGCGCACGTGGGAACACTCGGACGCGACGATCAACGAGCTTCCCCTCGACGCCCCCGGCCATGTGCCGTGGTGGCCGGAGCCTTGTCCCAACACGAACCTGTTCGCCGTCATGGTCCATGTCCTCAGCGAGTCCATCCGGCATACCGGGCACGCCGATATCCTGCGCGAGGGCCTCGACGGCCGGACCGGGGTGCGCGCCGAACACGAGACGCAGATCGACGAGGAAGCCCGTGCAGCCCACTGCGCGAAGATCGAGCAGGCCGCCAGGACGGCCGCACCAACCAAGGCTTACGAGCTCGTGCATGGTCGGCGGTGACGATGGCCCTGCCGGCTCGTTGGGCGTGCGTGGTGGGGACGCAGGCACGTGGGTTTGATCATTTCGGAGCGTGGGGTCACAGGCCTTTCAGCGGCTGTGATTGCTGATCCGGTGGCGGAGTCGGGGCCGGTCCGGCAGGCCCGCAGAGATGCCGCGCTGCTCGACCGACCTGATGGTTTCAGGTGGTCCGGGCGACCACTGACCGTGCTGTCGGCGAGATCCGACCTCTGCTCGCCGACCGCGGCTGTCGCATCGAGGGCGGTCTGCGACTGCGCACGCTCGCCGATGTGATCACGCGTCTCGGCGCAACCGGCCGGACCGCGCTGATGGATGCCACCGGGATCAGGGTCCGCCGCCCGGGAGCACACCGCGGCGGACGCAGCCGGTTCATCTCCGGCAAGAGCGGCATCAACGCCATGAAAGCCCTCGTCATCACCGATGAGCGCGGACGACCGCTGTTCTGCGGCGAAGTCCGGGCCGGATCCGTCGCCGACATCACCCAAGCCGGAGACGCCGGCCTGGTCGACCTGCTCGCCGACACCATCGACCTGCAGATCCTTGCCGACGCCGGCTACCAAGGCCTCGCGGCGCAAACCCACGGCCAGGTCGTCACCCCGCCACGCAAACGCCGCGACAAAATCCTTGAGCATCTGCAATGGCTCATGGCGCACCACGAAGCCGCACGCTTCACCCACTCCTCAGCCAGAATCCCCGTCGAACACGGCATCGCCCACCTCAAGAACTGGAGAGCCCTCGCCCGGCACCACACCCGACGAGACAGCCTGCCCGACACCAGCCGAGCCGTCGCCGGACTCCTGACCGACCAACAAGCAACCCACCACACGAAGGCACTCGCACCGGCCACCACACCCGCGTGATCAAAACGCCAACCACGAACTCAACACGCCCCATCCCCATCCATGCACGAGCTCGT
>NZ_ML123053.1:258046-261190 GCF_003846175.1 Streptomyces sp. ADI95-17
AAGGGCTTGCAGATCATTAACACGTCGTCATGATCTTGCTGTTGGGGTCACTGCTTTGAGCTTGAACCCGAGCTTGGAGGACTGCGAGGGCAGCGGGTGGGGTGGCCGCCGACGAAATAACGATGTCGTGCGCCTTCAGCAGTCTCCTGATCTTCAGCAGGGTTCGGTGCATCGCGGTCCGACTGCTGTCGAACAGCACGGCGAGGGGTTCCGCGGCCAGGGAGACCCGTAGGGGGAGCACGGCCGCCAGGACCTGCTCGGGGAAGGCGAGCCGGGGCGGGCGGCCGCGCCTGGTTTCGCCGTCCGCGGCCAGCGACTCCGCGAGGTCGTTCAGCTGCTGCCGGGACATTCCGGTCAGTGTGGGGTCGGACAGCAGGGCCTGGTCCCAGTCCGCGGTCGTTTTCTGCGGGCCCCGGACCGCCGGGATGACTGGGCTCAACCGGGGATGCAGCGCATAGTTCCAGTCGCCGTGGAAAGTGTGCCGGGTCAGCGGCAGGGCGGCCATTTCCGCGTCGCCGATCTGAACGCCGGTCGGGTAGCTGTTGGTGTCCAGCTCTGCAGACACGCGCAGACCGGTGCGGGTCGTGGTCGCGGCGATGGACTTGACGATGACTTCATGGCTGGTCAGCGGACGGCCGCGCCAGTTCATGGTGATGTGCGAGAAGAGCCGGTGCTCGATCTTGTTCCATTTCGAAGTTCCCGGTCAATGCCGTTGTTTGAATGTTCATTGAGCTGGTGGTGACGGACTGAGCGTCGCGCCGTTATGCGGGGTGTGCATCCGTGGAGCGGGGTATCTGAGCGAGTACGGCTGGGCTTGATCACGCAGTGGGTGACGCCCGAGTTGGTGGGCGAGGTCCTGTCGGAGTGTCGCAAACGGGACCGTCGGCCGGGAGCGTTGCCGGCCGGGTTCATGGTCTACTTCACACTCGCGCTTGCGCTCTTCCACCAGGACTCCTACGACGATGTGGCAGAACAACTGGTAGGTGAAATAGAGGAGTTAAGTGAGTGCATCCCGCACAAGGCGTCTTTCACCCGGGCTCGGGAGCGCCTGGGACCGGAGGTTGTTGAGCGGATCTTCCACCACCTGGCCGGCCCGCTGGCCCCTGCAGGGTTGGCCGGTTCCTTCTACCGGGGGATGCGTCTCGCTGCGGTCGACGGGTTTCTGCTGGACGTGCCGGACAATGAGGCCAACCGACGCGCCTTCGGCGGCCCGAAGGACTCCAGCGGGAAACCGGGCGGGTTTCCGCAGGTGAGAGTCGTGACGCTGACCGAGACCGGCACGCATTCTTCCATCGACGCCAGGGTGGGCGGCTATAACAGTGGTGAACGCGACCCAGCCGTGGCAATGGCTGCCTCGGCCTCCGGGATGCTCGTGCTCATGGACCGGGGGTTCCCCGGAGTGGAGTTGTGGAAGGCATATACCGGCGCCGGTGCCCACCTCCTGCTGCGGGCCCGCTCGTGTGTGGCACGCCGCCCAGTACGACACCTGCCCGACGGCACCTACCTGGCGCGCATGAACCTCGCGGGGCAGAAGGGCGCCCATCCGGGCGGTGTGCTGGTGCGCGTGATCGAGTACCGCGTCGACGGGGGCGAAGTAATCCGGCTGCTGACCGACCTCTTCGACCATGACACCTACCCGGCAAGGGAGTTAGCGGTGCTGTATCACGAAAGGTGGGAGGTGGAATCGGCCTATCGGCAGATCAAGACCTTCCAGCGGGGCCGGCAGGAAGTTCTGCGATCCACCGACCCGCAGCTGGTGCGCCAGGAAGTGTGGGCGCATCTGGTCGTGCACCACTGCCTGACCGGCATCATCATGCAACTCGCCGACAGCAACGGCATCGACCCGGACCGCATCTCGTTCGTCAAGGTCCTCAAGCACACCCGACGCAGCGTGGTCCGCCAGCTCGCCGACACCCCGCCGAAGATCCGCAGGTTCCTGACCGTACTGGCAGCGAAGGTCCGCCGGAAACTCGACAGCGGCACCCGCCGACGGCGAGAGGCAGACCGTTTCCTCAAAAGGCCCAACTCGCTGTACTCCTACCGGCCGAAGGGCAAACCAAAAGCCCCACCACGCCGCGTACCCGCCAGGACCATCGCGCTGCAGGCGACGATAGTTCAGTAGTCAAACAACGGCATTGAGTTCCCGGTGGCAGATGACACACCGTGATGGTCAGCCCTGTTTCCGCGGCGAGGGCGCCCAGTTCCAGCTTCCAGGCCCGGGTTCGGTAGCCATTGGAGCCTCCTGCGTCAGCGGTGATCAGCAGACGTGTGGCCCGGGGGTAGGCACTGCGGCCCTGGCCGTGCCACCAGCGACGGATCGATTCCACTGCGAACGCGGCGGTGTCGTGGTCGATGCCCACGTTGACCCAGCCGGTGTTCGCTGCAAGATCGTAGATCCCGTACGGGACGGCCTTGCCCAGCTGCGGGTCGGCGAAGTCGTGGACGTTCACCGGCACCGGATCGGTGGCGGGCCGCCACTGCCGTCCACTGTTCTTGAACTCGCCGACGAGCTCCTTCTTCTTGGTATCCACGCTGATCACCGGCTGACCGGTGTCCCGGTGCTCGCGGGCTTGCTCGTTGAGATAGCGGAACTGGGCATCCCGGCCGGGATGTTGGCTGCCTTCGATGGTCTTGACGTTGGCCTGCAGACTGAAGCCTTCCTCCCGAAGCAGGCCGGCGACCGTGTCGGCGCTGACTCGATGTCCGGCCCGGGTCAGCTCCCGAGCGAGCGTGCGGGTCGACTTCACCGTCCACCGCAGCGGCGACATCGGATCGCCCCGCACATCCGGCTCGACCAGTTCCAGCAGCGCAGGCCGCAGCCCCGGATCCAGATCCGCGACCCGCTTGCGGCCTCCGCCCGGACGCCGCACCCGCCCCAGAGGCTCCTCGCCGGCCTCCAGCTCGAACACGCCCTTGCGGACCGTGGTCTCGCTGACCGCGGCCGCCCGCGCGACGGCCCGAACGCCGCCATGTCCCAGGACACGTGCCTCGACAGCCATCAGCAGCCGGCGTTGCCGCTCGTCAAGATGCGGAAGCAATACCGCGAACTTCACCGAGAGTTGGTCACGTGTCTCGTCTGGAATGCACATACCACACCAACGATCCCCGAGATGGGAAGCAACACCTTGATTCCCTGCAAGCCCT
>NZ_ML123054.1:0-19884 GCF_003846175.1 Streptomyces sp. ADI95-17
ATACGGGCGGCTGGTCGGGAAGCCCCTTCCCGACATGTGGCTCCGTTTGTGGCAGGAGTATGTGTCAGAGCCGCCCCGCTGCCTTGAGGGCGAGGTAGGCATCGGCGAGGGCCGGGGCAAGGTTGTCCGGGGTGGCGTCGACAACCACCGCGCCGTGACGCTGGAGCTGCTCTGCGGTGCGGAGTCGCCTTGCCTGGGCCTGTGCACCCGCCGCTGCTTCGTAGACCGCGTCCACTGTGCCTCTCGAACCTGCCATCTGCTCGACATGCGGGTCCGCCACGGAAGCCACCAGCACGGTATGGCGCTGGGTCAGACGGCGGAGCACAGGAAGTAGACCTTCCTCCACGGGGGCCGCGTCCAGACCCGTGAGAAGCACGATCAGGGAGCGACGAGGAGCTCCGGCGAGCACGGCGGCGACGAGACCTCGGGCATCCGTTTCCACCAGTGCCGGCTCGACGGGCGCCAGTGCGCTCACCATGGCCGACAGGACCTCTCCCGAGGACCGGCCTTGGACCTGTGCGCGCACCCGACGGTCATAGGCAAGCAGGTCCACGCGGTCGCCGGCGCGAGTCGCGAGGGCCGTGAGCAGCAGGGCCGCGTCCAGGGACGCGTCGAGACGGGGCACGTCACCGACGCGCCCCGCCGAGGTACGGCCGGTGTCCAGGACGACGAGGATGTGGCGGTCCCGCTCGGGGCGCCACGTGCGTACCGCGACGGCGGACTGACGTGCAGTGGCCCGCCAGTCGATGGACCGGGTGTCGTCGCCCGGCACGTACGCACGCAGGCTGTCGAATTCCGTGCCCTCGCCACGGGTGAGGACACTGGTGCGGCCGTCGAGCTCGCGGAGTCTGGCGAGACGGGACGGCAGATGCTTCCGGCTGGTGAAGGGAGGCAGGACCCGTACCGTCCATGGGACCTGGTGGTTCCCCTGTCGGGAGGCGAGCCCCAGAGGGCCGAAGGAGCGGACGGTGATGCGCTCGGCTCGGCGGTCGCCCCTTCGAGTCGGCCGCAGGACGGTGGCCAGACGGCGGCGTTCGCCCGGCGGGACCGTCAGGGCGTGTCGTGAGGAAGCCTGTTCCGTGCCCGCGGTCCAGCTGCTGGGAGGCCAGGCGTCGCGCAGGTGTGCCCGCAACTTGCGACGGGAAGTGTTGGTTACGGTGAGTTGCACTTCGGCGGCTTCGCCGAGTCGAACGCTTGTGTCACCGGATCGAGTGAACTGGAGCCTGCGCACTGGTGCAGCCAGGGCATAGTCGCAGAGAATTGCCAACGAGAGCGGTGCGTTGACCGCCAGCATTCCGGTCCAACTCGGGGCCAGGATGCCTACAGGGAGTGACCCCAGGGCGGCCAGTAGGGCGGTACGTCCGGTGAGGGCCACGGTCACCGCCTCATCGGGGTACGGGGACGTGGGCGAGGACGGCCGTGATGACGGAGTCGGGGGTGACACCCTCCATCTCCGCCTCGGGCCGCAGCTGGATGCGATGGCGAAGTGTGGGGAGTGCCAGGGCTTTCACGTCGTCCGGGATGACGTAGTCACGGCCGGTGAGCCAGGCCCAGGCGCGAGCGGTCGACAACAGGGCGGTGGCACCTCGGGGGGAGACGCCGAGGGAGAGCGAGGGGGATTCACGCGTGGCACGACAGATATCGACGACATAGCCGGCGATCTCGGGAGAGACCTTGGTCCGGGCGACCGCGTTGCGGGCCGCTTCCAGATCGGACGGACCGGCGACGGGACGTATGCCGGCCGACTTGAGATCGCGGGGATCGAAACCGTCGGAATGACGGGTGAGGACGTTGATCTCCTCCTCCCGCGAGGGCAGAGGCACCGTCAGCTTGAGGAGGAACCTGTCCAGTTGGGCCTCGGGGAGCGGGTAGGTGCCCTCGTATTCGACGGGGTTCTGCGTGGCGGCCACGAGGAAGGGGTCGGGCAGCTGCCGAGGAGTTCCGTCGACGGTGACCTGGCGCTCTTCCATGGCTTCGAGGAGGGAGGACTGGGTCTTGGGAGGGGTGCGGTTGATCTCGTCGGCGAGCAGGAGATTGGTGAAGACGGGGCCGGGCTGGAAGGAGAACTCAGCCGTGCGGGCGTCGTAGACCAGTGAGCCGGTGACATCGCTGGGCATCAGATCGGGGGTGAACTGGACGCGCTTGGTGTCGAGTTCGAGCGATGCGGCGAGTGCTCGGACCAGAAGGGTCTTGGCCACTCCGGGGACGCCTTCGAGGAGAACGTGGCCCCGGCAGAGCAGGGCGACGACGAGCCCGGTGACGGCCGGGTCCTGGCCGACAACGGCCTTGGCGATCTCCGAGCGCAACGCTTCCAGGGACGCGCGGGCTGTGTCGCCGTTCCCGAGGAGCTCGGTGGTCTCGGCGGGCACTGGGGGCGGGGCGCTCATGAGGTGCGTACCTCTCTTTCGAGGGTGTCGAGTTGGTCTGCCAGTCGGACGAGAGCGGCATCGTCGGACGGCGCGGGTCCGAAGAGCAGTGTCTGGAAGCTGTCGTCGGTGCTGCCCAGGCGGGCGGAAACGGCGGGGACGAGTGTTGAGGGGGAGTGGGCGTCGCGTGGGGGGACGCCGATGAGTGGGGCGAGGCGGGTACGGGTGGCGGAACGCAGGGACTCGGCGGCCCGGTCGCGGGCGTTCGCCTTGCGGTAGAGGCGGGCCCGGCCCTCGGTGGATTCCGAGGCGCGGATGGCCACGGGAAGCCGTTCGGTCACCAGGGGGCCCAGGCGGCGGGCGCGCCAGATGGCGGCGAGCACGGCGGCCAGGGCGAGTTGCAACGTGCCCCACAGCCAGCCCCGGGGGATCAGGTCGGCGAAGCTGCGGTCGTCAGAGGTGCCGTCGCCTTCGGCACCCCCGTTCTCGGCGGCAGCGGATGCATCAGCGAGTGAAGGGAGGTGCCAGACCAGATGAGGGCGGGAACCGAGAAGCTGCAGGGCCAGGGATGCGTTGCCCTGGTTGGAGAGTCTGTCGTTGCGGAGAAGGTCGGGGGTGCCGAGGAGCACGGAGTCGCCCGCTCCCTGTTCGACCAGAAGCACGGTGGGGAGGCCGCCGCTCGGGAAGCAGCCGATGGTGTCGAGTCCGTTCGAGGAGTAGCCGAAGCCTCCCGTTTCGACGTCGCCGGCACTGCGGGCGGCGGGCAGGGAGCATTCGGGGGAGCGAGTGGCCACCGGTCCGGCGGACTGCGCGCTGACACCGGGGACCAGCGTGCGCACGGAGGACGGGCCCGCTGCGAGCAGGACGGTGCGGCCGGCCGAGCCGTCGGTCGCTGCGCGGAGTTCGTTCTGCTGGTGCGGCGCCAGCAGATTGGGGGACGTGACAAGCAATGTGGTGTCGGGGCCGAGTGCGGCGGTGGCGTCGTCGAGCGTGGTGACCACGCGAACGGAAACGCCGCGGTCCTTGAGGAGTTCGGCGACGGCCCGGCTGCCGGAACGGTCGGCGGAGCGAGGGTCCAGGAGGCCGTGCTGGTCGCCGGAGCGGACGGTCGCCAGGGCGATTCCGGCGGCGACGAGTACGAGGAGGGCGAGGAGCAGGCCGCGGATGCGGACCCAGACCTGGTGAGGGGTGAGGGCCGACGAGGTGGAGGCGGCGGTGACCCCGGTCATTCGGCTGCCCCCTGGGCCGTGGTTGTCAGGAGGGGCTTGGCGGCTTCGAGGTCGAGGTCCAGATCTCGTACGACCAGGTATGTCTGCTGGTCGGCGGTACGGCCGCCGTACGTGACGTCGTCGAATGCCCTGGCGGCCGCGTGGAGTCGCGTCGCGTGTGCGGGGAGCGGCCCGCCCGCTTCGGCGGCGGCCTCGTCTGCGGTGCGCCCGGGGCGGGCGTCGAGCAGGGCGCGCTCTTCCAGAGAGCGGACGATGGCGCGCATCCGTTCCTGGACCGCCTCGTTCCAGCGCCGGGTGGCGGCGTGCGCCTCGGCAGCCTTCCGGTGTTCGGCCGCGCTACGGGGGCTGTCGTCGAAGAGAGCGTCCGTGGACCGTATGGTGCGGCGCGGTGTGCCCAGCCGCCACCAGAGCGCGGCGAGCAGGCCCACGACGATCAGTACGAGCACGACGAGACCTGCCGGGCCGCCCGGTGCGGCGCCGGAGGCCGCGTCCAGGAGATCGCCGATCCAGTCCCAGAGCCGGTCGAGGCCTCGCTGGAGGAAGTTGGGATCGTTCTCGTGGTACATCGGTTTGGACAGTTCGTGCTTCGCGTCCTCGCGGGCGGGGACACGTGGAGTGTCCACGGGTATGTCGCCGCTCGCGCGGATCAGTAGCCGTGCTGCTGTGGTGCCCCCCGCCCCCGGCACGGCATCAGCTCCTGGTGTCGTATCCGGGCAGGCCCGCGGCCCGGGCGAGTTCGAGGTCGAGTGCTTCGCGGCGGATGCGCTGATCGATGTAGAGCAGCGCCATCACGCCGGCGGAGAACGGGTAGGTGATCGTCGAGATGATCACCTCGCCGATGCCGGAGACGATCAGGAAGGGCCAGCCGAAACTCGTGGAGCCGTCCGTGAGGGCGGAGCCGATTCCGTCGCCGTCCACGATCATCGCGATGAAGCCGAAGGGGATGGTGACGATCACGACCACGACGAGCGTCAGCAGCCCGGTCAGCGCCAGGATGCCGAAGGTCCGCCACCACGCACCCCTGACCAGCTTCGCGGAGCGGCGCATGGAGGTGGTGATCGACTGTCGCTCCAGCATCAGGGCCGGCGAGGCGAGGCAGAAGCGGACCATCAGCCAGATGACGACGCAGATCGCGGCCATGAATCCGAGGAGGGCGAGCCCGGCCCCCGCGGTGGAGCCGATGAGCATGCCCGGCAGCAGGCCCACCGCCAGGACGGCGGCGCTGATCACGGCCAGCAGCAGGGTCAGCCCCAGCAGCTGAGGAAGCCGTGGCCGGGCCTCGGCCCAGGCGTCCGAGAGCGTCACGGGGCGGCCCAGCACGGAGCGGCTGATCACCACGGTCAGCACGGATGTCGTGATCAGCGTGGCGATCATGGTGATGAGCAGGGAAGGCAGGCCGCTGAACATGGCCGACTGAGCCGAGTCGGTGGCCTGCCGCAGCGCTTCCGAGCCGGTGGCGTTCGGGTCGATCCGCGGAGGCTCCGGCAGCAGGAACCGCTCCACGAGGATGCTCGCGATCTGGGCCACCACGGACACGGCGAGTGTGATGCCGAGGACCGTGCGCCAATGGGCGCGCATCGTGGAGACCGCACCGTCGAGGATCTCGCCGACGCCGAGCGGTCGGAGCGGGATGACACCGGGCTTGGCGGCAAAGGGCGCCCGTCCCCAGCCGGGGCCCTGCGGCCCGCCGCCCCAGCCTGTGGGAGGTGGTGCGCCAGGACCGGAGCCGGGAGTGCCCGGTGGGGACCACTGCCCTGCGGCCGGCTGAGCGGGAGACCAGTTCCCTGCCGGGCCGCTGCCGTCGGCGGGCTCGGAGGGCCGGGGGACACCGGCACCCTGACCCTCGGAGGGGGCGGATCCGGGCGAGGCCCAGCCCGGAGTGTCGTTCATTCTCGCTCCTTCACGGTCCTGCCCGCTCGTCGGGGCGGCAGGTTGGCAGCCATCGTGCCACGCGTTGCCCAGGTCTGGGCCGGGCGCTCCATCTCGTTCCTGCCTTCATTTGTGGGCGGCTCACCGGGCAGACTGGGCGGATGGCTGATCAGGACGCGCAATTGCCGGTGGGTATCGATCCCCCCGCGCTTCCCGTACTTCGTTGGGCCGAGCCTCCGGAAGGTCCCGCACTGGTGCTTCTCGACCAGACGCGACTGCCGGCGGAGGAGGCCGAGCTGGTGTGCACCGATGTGCCCGCGCTGGTGCGGGCGATCCGGACGCTGGCGGTGCGCGGGGCCCCGCTGCTCGGGATCGCGGGGGCCTACGGGGTGGCTCTGGCGGCCGCCCGGGAAGAGGACGTGGCGTCGGCCGCGGAGCTGCTGGAGCGGGCGCGGCCCACCGCGGTGAACCTCGGGTACGGGGTACGTCGGGCCGAGAGGGCATATCGGGAGGCCATCGGGAAAGGCGCGGATCCGGAGCGGGCCGCGGCGCTGGCGCTGGCCGAGGCCAGGGCGTTGCACCGGGAGGACGCCGAGGCCAGCGGGCACATGGCGCGCTATGGCCTTGCCCTGCTCGACGAGCTGCTGCCCGGGGGTGGTGGGCATCGCCTGTTGACGCACTGCAATACGGGGGCGCTCGTCTCCGGGGGTGAGGGCACCGCCTTCGCGGTGGCGCTCGCCGCACACCGGGGAAGGCGGCTGCGGCAGCTGTGGGTGGACGAGACGCGTCCGCTGCTGCAGGGGGCCAGGCTGACGGCGTACGAGGCGGCGCGCAACGGAATGCCGTACAGCCTGCTCACGGACAACGCCGCAGGTTCGCTGTTCGCCGCGGGGGAGGTGGACGCCGTGCTCATCGGGGCGGACCGCATCGCCGCGGACGGGTCGGTGGCGAACAAGGTGGGGAGCTATCCGCTGGCCGTGCTCGCGAAGTACCACCACGTACCGTTCATCGTGGTCGCGCCGACCACGACCGTGGATCTGGACACCGCGGGCGGGGCGTCGATCATCGTCGAGCAGCGGCCGGGGATCGAGGTGACGGAGCTCACATCGCCGCGGGCCGGGGTGGCGGGCGAGGATGCGGTCGGACTGCCCGTGGCACCGGTGGGAACCGCTGCCTACAACCCCGCGTTCGATGTCACGCCCCCGGAGCTGATCACGGCGATTGTCACGGAGGAGGGCGCGGTTTCCCCGGTCACGGGGGTCGGACTGGCAGAGCTGTGTGCCAGATCATCGCAGGTAACGATTAGCTAATGGGATGATGTCGTTTATGAAGGGACGCGTCCTTGTCGTCGACGACGACACCGCACTGGCCGAGATGCTCGGCATTGTGCTGCGTGGTGAAGGGTTCGAGCCGTCGTTCGTAGCGGACGGCGACAAGGCACTTGCCGCATTTCGTGAGGCCAAGCCGGACCTGGTCCTGCTCGATCTCATGCTGCCCGGTAGGGACGGCATCGAGGTCTGCAGGTTGATCAGGGCCGAGTCGGGTGTGCCGATCGTCATGCTCACTGCCAAGAGCGACACGGTTGACGTGGTGGTGGGCCTGGAGTCCGGGGCCGACGACTACATCGTCAAGCCGTTCAAACCTAAGGAGTTGGTTGCCCGGATCAGGGCACGTCTGCGGAGGTCCGAGGAACCGGCGCCGGAGCAGCTGGCCATCGGGGACCTGGTCATCGATGTGGCCGGTCACTCGGTGAAGCGGGAGGGGCAGTCGATCGCCCTCACCCCGCTGGAATTCGACCTGCTGGTCGCGCTCGCCCGCAAGCCGTGGCAGGTCTTCACCCGTGAGGTGCTGCTGGAGCAGGTGTGGGGATACCGCCACGCCGCCGACACCCGGCTGGTGAACGTGCACGTCCAGCGACTGCGTTCCAAGGTCGAGAAGGACCCGGAGCGGCCGGAGATCGTGGTGACCGTCCGAGGGGTCGGTTACAAGGCCGGACCGAGCTGACATGCCCCCGAGTAGCGCTGCTCCGCAGCCCGGGGAGCCGGGAGCCCGTGCGGAGCGGGCTGCCGGTCCAGGACACCGGGCGCTCCGGATCGGGCGCCTTCTGCAGGGCGGCCGGTTGTTCCACGACCGGGCGCCCGGCGGTCCTGTGCCGCGATTGCTGATGCGTTGGGTGCGGCGTCCGCTGCTGCCCGCCGTGCGGCTCTGGCGGCGCAATCTCCAGCTGAGGGTCGTCGCGGGCACGTTGCTCATGTCGCTCGGTGTGGTGCTGCTCCTCGGGCTGGTCGTGATCGGGCAGGTGCGCAACGGCCTGCTCGACGCCAAGGGCAAGGCCGCTCAGACGCAGGCGGCCGGCGGTTTCGCCGCGGCCCAGGAGAAGGCGAACGCCCCGCTCACCCCCGGTGGGCAGGGCGGCGACACGGCGGACGGCGCCACCGCCAACAACTCCTGGCGGACCGAGCTCGTCGACCAGCTCGCCAGCGGCGGCAAGAACGCCTTCAACGTGGTGGCGCTCAGCGCCGACGAAGGAACCCGTGCCCCACGCGGCTCGGGCAGCGTGGAGGCGGTGAGCATTCCGCAGAGCCTGCGGGATGCCGTGAACAAGGGCTCCGGGGCGTTCCAGACGTACTCGGAGATCCAGTACGCGAACGGGCAGCAACCGCAGCCCGGACTCGTCGTGGGCAAGCGGCTCTACGACAACGACCACAATCCGTACCAGCTCTACTACCTCTTCCCGCTGACGCAGGAGGAGAAGTCGCTGACGCTGATCAAGGGCACGCTGGCGACCGCGGGACTTTTCGTGGTCGTGCTGCTCGGGGCCATCGCCTGGTTCGTGGTGCGGCAGGTCGTCACGCCGGTGCGCATGGCGGCCGGCATCGCGGAGCGGCTCTCGGCCGGCCGGCTCCAGGAGCGGATGAAGGTCACCGGCGAGGACGACATCGCCCGGCTCGGTGAGGCCTTCAACAAGATGGCGCAGAACCTCCAGCTGAAGATCCAGCAACTGGAGGAGCTCTCCCGGATGCAGCGACGCTTCGTCTCCGACGTCTCCCACGAGTTGCGGACTCCGCTGACGACCGTCCGGATGGCCGCCGATGTCATCCATGAGGCCCGCAGCGACTTCGATCCCGTGACGGCGCGTTCCGCGGAGCTGCTCGGGGATCAGCTCGACCGGTTCGAGTCGCTGCTCTCCGATCTGCTGGAGATCAGCAGGTTCGACGCGGGGGCCGCGGCGCTGGAGGCGGAGCCGATAGATCTGCGGCAGGTCGTACGACGGGTGATAGGCGGGGCCGAGCCGCTGGCCGAGCGCAAGGGCACCCGGATCCGGGTGGTCGGCGACGAGCAGCCGGTGATCGCGGAGGCCGACGCCCGGCGGGTGGAGCGCGTCCTGCGCAACCTGGTGGTCAACGCCGTCGAGCACGGCGAGGGCCGCGACGTGGTGGTGCGGATGGGGGTGGCCGGGGGCGCGGTCGCCGTGGCCGTCCGGGACTACGGGGTGGGGCTGAAGCCGGGCGAGGCGACGCGGGTGTTCAACCGCTTCTGGCGGGCCGACCCGGCCCGCGCGCGGACGACCGGCGGTACCGGTCTCGGGCTCTCCATCGCGGTGGAGGACGCCCGGCTGCACGGCGGCTGGCTCCAGGCATGGGGCGAGCCCGGCGGCGGTTCGCAGTTCCGGCTGACTCTGCCGCGTACCGCGGACGAGCCGCTGCGCGGATCGCCGATACCACTGGAGCCCGAGGACTCCCGTCGTAACCGGGAGAACCGTGAACGGGCCGCGGCCGCGCCGAAGGCCGGGAGCGAGCACCGGCTGACGGCCGTGCCGACCCAGCCCGGCGGCAGCGACCGGTCCGCGCTGCCCGTGCCGTCGCGCACCCCGGTCGCGCCCCGGACGGCGCCGGCCTCGGTGCATCCGGCGGCCCTTCCGGGGAGCGGCGCACGGGTGGTCGCCCGCCACGCCGAGGAGCGGTCGGGCGGCGAATTGGACACTGCGGTGCAGGACCCGGAGCGGGGGGACACGAATCGTGGGGACTGACCGTCGTAAGGACGGCCATGGACGCGGAATGGGGCTCGTCGCGCTGATCGGGTGCGGTGCGGTGCTGCTGTCCGCCTGCGGCTCGATGCCCGTCACCGGGGACGTCAAGGCCGTCGATGCCTCGCAGCCCGGTGACTCCCAGGTGCAGGTGTACGCCGTCGCGCCACGGGACAACGCCACCCCCAACGAGGTGGTCGACGGCTTCCTGGAGTCCATGACCAGTGATGACCCGCACTTCAGGACGACCCGTCGGTACCTGACGAAGAAGGCGGCCGGGACGTGGAAGCCGAACGCGTTCACCACGGTGCTGACCAAGGCGCCGAACCGGAACGACCGCCCCTTCCGCGACAGCGACCGCAACGCCACCGAGGCGACCTACACCCTGACCGGTGAGAAGGTGGCGACGGTCGACGAGCAGAGCGCCTATCAGCCGCTCGCACCCACCGACTACAACCAGACCCTGCACCTGGTGAGGGAGAACGGGCCGGACGGCAAGGAGTGGCGGATCGACCACGTGCCGGACGGTCTGCTGCTCGGGCAGTCGGACTTCAGGCGTCTCTACCGCTCCGTCAACAAGTACTACTTCGCCACGGGGCGGTCCGGAGGGCAGTCGACCCTGGTCGCCGACCCCGTCTATCTCCGCAGCCGGACGGACCCCGTCACGGGGATGGACACCGTGACACAGTCGGTCCGCAGTCTCCTCGCGGGGCCGACCAGTTGGCTGCAGCCGGTGGTCGCATCCCGGTTCCCTCCCGGTACGGCGCTGAAGAAGGGCGTCACCTCGCTGGCGCCCGATGACCGCAACGTACTGAAGGTTCCGCTCGACAAGAAGGCGGACGGTGTCGGGCAGCGCTCCTGCCGCATGATGGCCTCGCAGATCCTCTACACCCTGAGGGACCTGACGTCCGCCCGGGTCGAGCAGGTCGAGCTCCAGCGTTCCGACGGCTCCCCGCTGTGCGTGCTCGGAGCGGACCAGGCGGAGGAGTTCGCCCCTGACGGTTCGTCGAGCGGGCCGGACAGCCAGTACTTCGTCGATGCCAAGGGGCAGGTGGAGCGAATCCCCGGCAGTACCAAGGGCAGTGGGACCCCGGAGGCGGTGGCCGGCCCGCTCGGTGACGGAACGGTGCGGATGGGCGCGGTCGGTGTGGCCAGGGACGAGCAGTCGGCGGCGGCCGTCTCGCGCGACGGGACTTCTCTGTACGTGTCGTCCATCGTCTCGGACGCCGAACTCCCCGCGGCCTCGGTGATCAGCAGGTCCCATGACGCGAAGAACCGTCTGTCGACACCGAGCTGGGACGGCAGGGGCGACCTGTGGGTGGCCGACCGGGACCGCGACCGGCCCAGACTGCTGAGAATGGCCGGAGGCACCGGCGAGCCGCAGGAGGTCGCCGTGCCCGACCTGGACGGCGGGCGGATCGAGGCGCTGCGCATGTCCGCGGACGGAGTACGGATCGCCCTGCTGGTGACCCAGGACGGCCGCAACACGCTGAAGATCGGCCGGATCGAACGGCGCGGACCGGCGTCGGAGCAGCAGGTGTCGGTGGTGGAACTGCGTCAGGCCGCACCGCAGCTCACGGATGTGACCGCGATGTCGTGGTCGGGCCGGAGCCGCCTCGTGGTGGTCGGCAAGGAGCAGGGCGGCGTGCAGCAGGTGCGCTATGTGCAGGCGGACGGTTCGACGTCCGCGTCGGGTGTGCTGCCCGGTGTGAACCAGGTGTCGTCGGTCGCGGCGGCGGACGACGAGCAGCTTCCGCTGATGGCGGCCACGTCCAGCGACGGGATCGTGAAGCTGTCGCCCGGTGACAACTGGCAGACGGTGGTCAAGGAAGGCTCGTCTCTGGTCTACCCGGGCTGAGAGCCACCGGTTCGACCCGTCCGGCCGAGGTCTGTCGGCCGCGTTTTCCACAGGGGTGGCCCGTTCGCTGCGGGAAGCGCACAGTGGAGTCATGCGGGGGTGGTGGCGGGAGATCTCCGGCCTGGTGCTGCCGGTGGCCTGCGGCGGCTGCGGCAGGCCACGCGCGGAGCTGTGCGAGGAATGCCGGGCGGAGCTCCACGGCGGGGTTCCGCGCCGGGTGAGGCCCGTTCCCGAGCCGGTGGGCCTGCCGGCGGTGTACGCGGCCGCCGCGTACGAGAACGCGGTACGCGCGGTGCTGCTGGCCCACAAGGAGCGCGGCGAGCTGGGACTGGCGGGTGCGCTCGGCAAGTCGCTGGCGGGCGCGGTACGGGCCGGGGCGGGGCATGCGGGTGTCGGCGGCCCCCTGTTGCTCGTACCCGTGCCGTCGGCGCGGCGTGCGGTGGCGGCCCGCGGTCATGATCCGACGCGCCGGATCGCGCTGGCCGCGGCGGGAGAGCTGAGACGTGGTGGCACCCCGGCCCGGGTGGTCGCGGTGCTCCGGCAGCACCGCGCGGTGGCCGACCAGGCGGGGCTGGGCGCCGGTCGGCGACAGGCGAATCTGGCGGGGGCGCTGGAGGTCCCGGCCGGGGGTGAGCGGCTGCTTGCGGCCGGACGGGTGGTGCTGGTGGACGACCTTCTGACGACGGGCGCCTCGCTCGCCGAGGCGGCCCGGGCAGTGGCGGCGGCGTGCGGGCACGCGGGTGTCCCCGGCGGTGGGCAGGCGGCCGTTGTCGCAGCATCTCCGTCGGCCTTCGAAATAAACCGGAACTGTCAATGAACTTGCATCGTTGCAGGTAGTGAGTGAGAAAAACGCCCGGAACGGAGGTACGCGCGAGTAGCGGGTGCCGACATCCGGCCTGGCAGGCTATGTTCGGTTGTGAGGAATGGTGAATGCCAGACCTCGATGAATGCACCGCCAGGTTTCGGGCAGGCAACACACCAGTGGTCCAGAAGCTGGAATTCGGTGGGGTGGAGTCCTCACCGATGGGGGAGGAGGAGGTGGAAGTCACCGAGTCCGCGGCTCCGGTTGTCACCGGGGCCTGGTGCAAAAGGGAGACGCTCCACCGCTGAGTGGAGCGATCCGGGAACGGAGTTCTGCGTGGACATCGTCGTCAAGGGCCGCAAGACCGAGGTGCCCGAGCGGTTCCGCAAGCACGTGGCCGAGAAGCTGAAGCTGGACAAGATCCAGAAGTTCGACGGCAAGGTGATCAGCCTCGACGTCGAGGTGTCCAAGGAGCCGAACCCCCGTCAGGCCGACCGTTCCGACCGGGTGGAGATCACGCTCCGCTCGCGTGGTCCGGTCATCCGGGCGGAAGCGGCCGCAGGCGACCCGTACGCAGCGCTGGACCTGGCCACCGGCAAGCTGGAGGCGCGGCTGCGCAAGCAGCACGACAAGCGCTACAGCCGCCGTGGCAATGGCCGGATTTCCGCTGCCGAGGTCGGCGAGATCGTGCCGGGGGCGGCGTCCTTCAACGGTGAAGGCGACCTGATCGCAGACGAGTCGGCCGAGTCCGTGCCGACCACGAGGTTCGGCTCGCTGGAGATTCAGGGCGAGGGTCCGCTGGTGATGCGCGAGAAGACGCACGTCGCCGCACCGATGTCGCTCGACCAGGCGCTCTACGAGATGGAGCTGGTCGGGCACGACTTCTATCTGTTCGTCGACTCCGAGACGAAGGAACCCAGTGTCGTCTACCGACGGCATGCCTATGACTACGGTGTCATCCACCTGAGGACCGACCCGCTGGCCGCCGACGAGGCGGGCGGCGCAGGCGGTGCGCTCGGCGGCTGACGCCACGCTTCCGCGGTGCCCCTGGAGCGTCTGTGCGCCCCCAGGGGCACCCGCGTGCGACCACGGGATCACCGCTCTGACGTCCAGGCATGGAATCATGGCGTCCCAAGCCAACCGGTGCTCTGTGAACTGCCGTTGGCGGACAGTGTGAACTTCAGGCCATGGCCTTCAGGGGGAGGAACGATGGCGGACACCTTCGGGCCCGTGTGTGATGCGAATGATGCCGACGACATCGCCGGTGCCGGCACCGGCCCGGACAGTGGTTTCCGTAGGGAGCCGATCAGGGTCCTCGTGGTGGACGACCACGCGCTCTTCCGCAGAGGTCTGGAGATCGTCCTCGCCCAGGAAGAGGACATCCAGGTCGTCGGAGAGGCGGGTGACGGGTCGGAGGCGGTCGACAAGGCCGCCGACCTGCTTCCCGACATCGTGCTGATGGACGTCCGGATGCCGAAGCGCGGTGGCATCGAGGCCTGCACGGCGATCAAGGAAGTGGCGCCCAGCGCGAAGATCATCATGCTGACGATCAGCGACGAGGAGGCCGACCTCTACGACGCGATCAAGGCCGGTGCCACCGGCTATCTCCTCAAGGAGATCTCCACGGACGAGGTGGCCACGGCCATTCGCGCGGTCGCCGACGGGCAGTCCCAGATCAGCCCTTCCATGGCGTCCAAACTGCTCACCGAGTTCAAGTCGATGATCCAGCGGACCGACGAGCGCAGGCTCGTGCCGGCGCCCCGGCTCACCGACCGGGAACTCGAAGTCCTCAAACTCGTTGCAACAGGCATGAACAATCGCGATATCGCGAAGGAACTGTTCATTTCCGAGAACACCGTGAAGAACCACGTCCGCAACATTCTGGAGAAGTTGCAGTTGCACTCCAGGATGGAAGCCGTGGTCTATGCCATGCGGGAGAAGATCCTGGAGATCCGGTGACCCGTCCCGGGAAGAGCCGATCGGGGAAGAAGCGGCCCGGCGAAAGGGTCGGGTGAGGGCGCCGGAACGCGCGCTCAGGCCAGGGCGCGGGCGATTTCCTGAGCGAGCGGCCCGCGCAGTTCCGGTGCGTCGACCCGCTCCAGCCGGACATCCGTACAGCCGACCCAGGAAGCGGCCTCCACCAGCGCCTGGGCCATCGGGGCCACGGCCTTCCCGCTCGCCAACGACACCTGCCGGGCGACCAGCGTGCTGCCCTCGCGCGCCGGGTCGACGCGGCCCTGGAGCCTTCCGCCCGCCAGCAGCGGCATTGCGAAGTACCCGTGGACCCGCTTGGGCTTGGGGACGTAGGCCTCCAGACGGTGGGTGAAACCGAAGATCCGCTCGGTGCGCGCCCGCTCCCAGACCAGTGAGTCGAACGGCGACAGCAGCGTCGTACGGTGCCGTCCGCGCGGCTCCGAGGCCAGCGCCGCGGGGTCGGCCCAGGCCGGCTTCGCCCAGCCCTGCACCGTCACCGGCACCAGCCCGGAGTCGGCCACCACCGCGTCGAACTGCTCGCCCTTGAGCCGGTGGTAGTCCGCGATGTCCGCGCGGGTGCCCACCCCCAGGGACTGCCCCGCGAGCGCGACCAGCCGCCGCAGGCATTCCGTGTCGTCCAGATCGTCGTGCAGCACGTCGTCGGGCAGGGCCCGCTCGGCGAGGTCGTACACCCGCTTCCAGCTGCGCCGCTCGGTGCACACCACCTCGCCGTACATCAGGGCGCGCTCGACGGCGACCTTCGACGCCGACCAGTCCCACCACTCCCCGCCGTTCTTCGCGCCGCCCAGCTCCGTCGCCGTCAGCGGGCCCTCGGCGCGCAGCTGCTTGATCACCGTCTCGTACGCGCCGTCCGGCAGATCGTGGTGCCAGTGCGGGCGGGAGCGGTAGGCGCGGCGGCGGAAGGCGAAGTGCGGCCACTCCTCGACCGGCAGGATGCAGGCCGCGTGCGACCAGTACTCGAAGGTGCGGCCGCCCGACCAGTACGCCTCCTCCACGGCGCGCCGGCCGACCCCGCCGAGGCGCGCGTACGGAATCAGCTCGTGCGATCGGGCGAGCACCGAGATCGTGTCGAGCTGTACGGCACCCAGGTGCCGCAGCACGCCCGGAACCCCGGCCCGGCGGTCCGGAGCGCCGAGGAAGCCCTGGGCGCGCAGGGCGATCCTTCGCGCCTGGTCGGCGGAGAGTTCAACGGCGGGAGGCGGCACAGACGTCATGCCCCGAACCCTAGAGGCAGGCACTGACAGCCGGCCGGGGGTCCTGTGGACCCCGGCCCACGGGTCAGGGGACGGGCAGATAGGTGTGGGTGCCCGGCAGACCGAGGTCGGAAGGGAGCAGCGCGCCGATCCAGCAGTCGCGCCGCACGCCCTTGTTGAGCAGGCCCGAACGCTGGTCGCCCTCCATCAGGAAGCCGGCCTTCAGCGCCACGGCACGCGAGGGGGCGTTGCCCACCTCGGCGCGCCACTCCAGCCGATCGCCGCCCAGTGCGGTGAAGGTCCAGCGGGCGGCGCACCGCACCGCCTCCGTCATGTAGCCGCGGCCCCGGTGCTCCGCGGTGGTCCAGAACCCCACCTCGTACGTGCCCGGCAGGTTGCGGCGGTTGATGCCGAGGGCGCCGGTCAGCGCGCCGCTCTCGCGCAGGACCACCGCGAAGTTGTACATGGAGTCGTCCTGCCAGCCACCGGGGCACAGCTTTCCCGCGAAGAACTCCGCGTCGGCGCGGCTGTACGGGGAGGGGACGACCGTCCACCGCTGGATGTCCGGGTCCTGACAGGCGGCGTGGATCGCGTCCGCGTCGCCTTCGGTGAAGGGGCGCAGCAGCAGACGGTCGCTGGTGAGGGTGATCGGCTCCATGAAGGGATTCTGGTGAGGGTGTGCTCGGGAAGCGAACACTTTTCGGACTTCCCGGCACCTTCGGCGCTCCCCGGCCGTTGACTCGGAGGGGACAGCGGGGCCAACGCGGCGGCAGCCCTCCCGGGGCGGCGGGGTCCTCGCTTACGATGGCCGTTGCGGTGGGGCCCACCTGCCGTGCCCGCGCCAGAGTCCATAACACGACCCAGTGCCAGGCCCGACCGGCAAGGAGACCAGCCTCAGTGTCCGTCTTCAACAAGCTCATGCGTGCAGGCGAAGGCAAGATCCTGCGCAAACTGCACCGCATCGCGGACCAGGTCAGCTCCATCGAAGAGGACTTCGTCAACCTCTCCGACGCCGAGCTGCGGGCGCTCACCGACGAGTACAAGGAACGGTACGCGGACGGCGAGAGCCTGGACGACCTGCTCCCCGAGGCATTCGCGACCGTCCGTGAGGCCGCCAAGCGGGTCCTCGGACAGCGCCACTACGACGTTCAGATGATGGGCGGCGCAGCCCTCCACCTCGGTTATGTGGCCGAGATGAAGACCGGCGAGGGCAAGACCCTGGTCGGTACCCTGCCGGCGTATCTCAACGCGCTCTCCGGCAAGGGCGTGCACCTGATCACGGTCAACGACTATCTCGCCGAGCGAGACTCCGAACTGATGGGCCGCGTCCACAAGTTCCTCGGCCTGACCGTCGGCTGCATCATCGCCAACATGACGCCGGCCCAGCGCCGTGAGCAGTACGCCTGCGACATCACGTACGGCACGAACAACGAGTTCGGCTTCGACTACCTCCGCGACAACATGGCGTGGTCCGCCGACGAGCTCGTCCAGCGCGGTCACAACTTCGCCGTGGTCGACGAGGTCGACTCGATCCTCGTCGACGAGGCCCGTACGCCGCTGATCATCTCCGGCCCGGCCGACCAGGCCACCAAGTGGTACGGCGACTTCGCCAAGCTGGTCACGCGGCTGACCAAGGGCGAGGCGGGTAACCCGCTCAAGGGCATCGAGGAGACCGGCGACTACGAGGTCGACGAGAAGAAGCGGACCGTCGCCATCCACGAGCCCGGTGTCTCGAAGGTCGAGGACTGGCTCGGTATCGAGAACCTCTACGAGTCGGTGAACACGCCGCTCGTCGGGTACCTCAACAACGCCATCAAGGCCAAGGAACTCTTCAAGAAGGACAAGGACTACGTCGTCATCGACGGCGAAGTCATGATCGTCGACGAGCACACCGGCCGTATCCTCGCCGGCCGCCGCTACAACGAGGGCATGCACCAGGCGATCGAGGCGAAGGAAGGGGTGGACATCAAGGACGAGAACCAGACCCTCGCCACGATCACCCTGCAGAACTTCTTCCGCCTCTACGGCAAGCTCTCCGGCATGACCGGTACGGCGATGACCGAGGCCGCCGAGTTCCACCAGATCTACAAGCTCGGTGTGGTGCCGATCCCGACCAACCGGCCGATGGTCCGTGCCGACCAGTCGGACCTGATCTACCGCACCGAGGTCGCGAAGTTCGCCGCGGTCGTCGACGACATCGCCGAGAAGCACGAGAAGGGCCAGCCGATCCTGGTCGGCACCACCTCGGTCGAGAAGTCGGAGTACCTCTCGCAGCAGCTCTCCAAGCGCGGTGTCCAGCACGAGGTCCTCAACGCCAAGCAGCACGACCGTGAGGCGACGATCGTCGCCCAGGCCGGCCGCAAGGGCGCGGTCACGGTCGCGACGAACATGGCCGGACGAGGCACCGACATCAAGCTCGGTGGCAACCCCGACGACCTCGCCGAGGCGGAGCTGCGCCAGCGAGGGCTCGACCCCGTCGAGCACGTCGAGGAGTGGGCGGCCGCGCTGCCCGCGGCGCTGGAGAAGGCCGAGCAGTCCGTCAAGGCGGAGTTCGAAGAGGTCAAGGAGCTCGGCGGGCTGTACGTCCTGGGCACCGAGCGGCACGAGTCGCGGCGTATCGACAACCAGCTGCGTGGTCGTTCCGGCCGTCAGGGCGACCCGGGCGAGTCCCGCTTCTACCTGTCGCTCGGCGACGACCTGATGCGGCTGTTCAAGGCGCAGATGGTCGAGCGCGTCATGTCGATGGCCAATGTGCCGGACGATGTGCCGATCGAGAACAAGATGGTGACGCGGGCGATCGCGTCGGCCCAGTCGCAGGTCGAGCAGCAGAACTTCGAGACGCGCAAGAACGTCCTGAAGTACGACGAGGTGCTCAACCGGCAGCGTGAGGTCATCTACGGCGAGCGTCGCCGGGTCCTGGAGGGCGAGGATCTGCAGGACCAGATCCGCCACTTCATGGACGACACGATCGACGACTACATCCGTCAGGAGACCGCCGAGGGCTTCGCGGAGGAGTGGGACCTGGACCGGCTGTGGGGCGCGTTCAAGCAGCTCTACCCGGTGAAGGTCACCGTCGACGAGCTGGAGGACGCGGCCGGCGACCGGGCCGGGATCACGGCCGAGTTCATCGGCGAGTCCATCAAGGACGACATCCACGAGCAGTACGACGAGCGTGAGAAGCAGCTCGGCTCGGACATCATGCGTGAGCTGGAGCGGCGTGTGGTGCTGTCCGTCCTGGACCGCAAGTGGCGTGAGCACCTCTACGAGATGGACTACCTCCAGGAGGGCATCGGCCTCCGTGCCATGGCGCAGAAGGACCCGCTGGTCGAGTACCAGCGCGAGGGCTTCGACATGTTCAACGCCATGATGGAGGGCATCAAGGAGGAGTCCGTCGGCTACCTGTTCAACCTGGAGGTCCAGGTCGAGCAGCAGGTCGAGGAGGTGCCGGTGCAGGACGAGGCCGAGCGCACCTCGCTCACCAAGGAGGATGCCGTGCCGGCGGCGCGTCCGGAGATCCGGGCCAAGGGGCTCGATGCTCCGCAGCGTCCGGACCGGCTGCACTTCTCCGCTCCCACGGTGGACGGGGAGGGCGGGGTCGTCGAGGGCGACTTCTCCAGCGGTGACGGTACGGCCGGGGGCGGGTCCGAGTCGGACGGACTGACCAGGGCGGAGCGGCGCAAGGCCCAGAAGAATGGTGGGGGCGGGCGTCGTCGTAAGAAGTAGTGGCGGCTGCCGGTGACGTCTTCGGGCGTCGTTGCGGTGGTCGGGTTGTAGCCGGGGTCGGGCGCGCGTGGTTTGGGCGTCCGGCCCCGGCTTTTTGGGCTGTGGTTCGTGGTTTACGGCCCGCGGTTTGCGGCCTGCGTTGTGGCGTTGCGGTTTGGCGATGTTGTGGTTCTGGCCGCGGTTTCGGGCTTGTGGGGGATGTGGGTGGGGTGGGCTCGGTGGGGTGGGGGTTGGGTCGCTGCGCGAGGCATGTCCCCTCCCCGCCCCTTCCCGAAACCGGGGCTCTGCCCGGACCCCGCTCCTCAATCGCCGGAGGGGCTTGATGGGGGCTGGAGGGGTTTGTGAGGGTTTGGTTTGTGGGGGTTTGGAAGGGGTGAGGGGGGCAGCCAGCCAAGGCAAATCAGGGCAGGGCAAGGCGGCCGGGCAAGGCTCCGCAGGGGGCCGGGCAAGGCGGGACTGAGTCTGGCCAGGCCAGATAAGGCTAAGCAGGCTTAGCCGCCGGACCGCGCCGGACCGCGCCGGACCGCGCCGGACCGGACCGCGCCGGACCGCGCCGCGCCGGACCGGACCGCGCCGGACCGCGCCGCGCCGGACCGCGCCGAGCCGAGCCATGTGGGGCCGAGCCGGGCCATGTGGGGCCGAGCCGGGCCATGTGGGGCCGAGCCGGGCCATGCGGGGCCGAGAAGGACCGAGCCGGATCGAGAAGGATCGGGGAGGGCCAGGGAAGGCCGGGGAAGCCGGGCGAGGTCGCGGTTGAGAAGAGCCAGGGGGAGGGCTCAGAAGGACTGAGAGGGGTCGGTGGGTGTGCTGGGGCTGGGGTGG
>NZ_ML123054.1:20334-29433 GCF_003846175.1 Streptomyces sp. ADI95-17
TGAGAAGGCGGTCTCTGGGGCGAATTGGGCTGGGGCGGGGCTGAGAGGGAGGCGGATGGGGGCGAGGCGGGGCTGAGAGGGGGGCAGGAGGGACTGGGTGGGATGTGCGGCTCCCTTCCGGTGTTGGCTCTGCTCCCGGCCCCATAGGAGGCCGGGAGAGGCCGGGGCAGGACGCGCGGATTCCGCTGGTCCTGTTCCCCCCTCCCCGGCCTTGCCCTCCCCGGCCTTGCCCTCCCTGGCCTTGCCCTCCCTGGTTCGGCTTCTCCCTGGTCCGGCTTCTCCCCGGTTTGACTCCTGCTCGGACTGGCCTGGTTCGGTCCGGCCCTGCTCGGCTTTGCTTGGCCCGGCCTGCTTAGTCCGACGCGGATCAGCCTTGCTTGGCCCTGCCTGGTCCTACCTGGCCGGGCTCGGTCCGGCCTTGCCCGGCCTCCTGCGGGGCCTTGCCCGGCCTCCTGCGGGGCCTTGCCCGGCCTCCTGCGGGGCCTTGCCCGGCTCGGCTGCCTTGCCATTCCTTGCCTTGTCCGGCCCGGACCTGCCCTGATCTGCCTTGGCAGGACCGGCCCGGCCCGATCCCCGGTCCAGCCCCTCGCTCGCTCCCGTTCTTGCCCGGTCTCGGGGCTGCCCCGTTGTCGGTTTGGGTGGTTGTTCCGCCCCGGGCCTTGGCCCGGTCTGTCCGGTCTGCCTCCCTTCGTTGTCGTCGGCCTCGCCCCGGCTAGCGGGACGGGGTCGGCTGCAGGTGTTCGTCGCCGAGTTCCACTGCTGCGCAGCGCCAGCGGAGGTCTGGGCCCTGTTCCAGGCGGAAGGCCATGGCGCGTACCTGTTCGCCGGCCGCGATGCTCGCGCAGGCCTCCACCACGCCCGGGGCCGGCTGGGCGCCGTGGCACATGCGGATCACGGGGCGGGCGCCGCGGGCCCTGAGCGGGGTGCGGGGGGCCAGTTCGGCGAGTTGGTCGTAGGCCTCGCCGATGGTGTGGCCGAGCATCCAGTGCACCGGGCGCTGGCCGCTGAGGACTGCCAGGAGGCGGTCGGCGAACCAGTGGTGCGGGCGTACGCGCCGGGGAGTCCGGGTGCGCTGGGGTGGTACGGATTCGGGCCTGCGCTGGTCGCGGCGGCCGGCGGGCCGGGTCCTGTTCGTGCTCATCGATCATCGCCCCCGTGCTTCAGAGGCCCGGTGAAATACCGGGCGGTAACTTCTGCTGTGGACCTTCTACGGCGACGGCCGAGGAGGCCGCAAGCGGCAGGGGGGCGACGGGGGTGGTCGGGAGGAATCACCTATCCGGGTGATGCGGGCGGTGCGGGGCGGGGTGTGAGGCGGGCGCAGGGAGGGTGAGGGGTGGTTGCCGGGTGGACGGGGCGGCATCGGTGCACGTGACCCCAAAGGGGGACGTCACACGTATCCTGAGGGCGTTTCCGACTACGAAAGCGACCCGGCCATGCGCGTGTACGTCCCCCTGACCCTGTCCGGTCTCGCAGCGGCGCACCGGGCGGGCGAAATCGGTCCCGGGCCGCTCACCGCGTACGCGGTGACCCCCGCACTGCGCGAGTGGTACGTCTCGGACGACATCGAGGAGCTGGAGTACGCGGCGCTCAACCGGGCCGCCTCCGCCTCGCTGCGCATGATCGCGCAGAACCCCGACGCGGTGCGCAGGCGCGTCGTCGTGGCCGTCGAGGTGCCGGACGGCGCGGCCGTCGCCGACCCGGATCACAGCCTCGACCCGTCCTCGCTCGGCGAGGTGCGGATCGCGTCTCCCGTGGCGCTCGCCAAGGCCGCCGCGGTGCATGTCGACGCGGACGACGCGCAGAAGGACGTCACGGCGGCGGCCGCGGCGCTGGGGGCGGCGGACCACGGGGACGACGACGCGCAGTTCACCGTGGACGGCGCCGAGGACCATGAGCTGCTGTGGTTCGGCATTCAGGAGATCCCGAATCTGATCCCCTGAGGGCGAGGGAACGGGGCGGGTACTTCGGGTCGAACGGTTGTCGGAGGGGCGGGTACTTTCTATGCATGGGGACGCACGGGAAGCACCGCACTCATCTGGTCTGGGACTGGAACGGCACACTGCTCGACGACAACGACGCGGTCATCGGTGCGACCAACGCCGCGTTCGGCGAGGTCGGCCTGGCGCCGATCACCCTTGAGCAGTACCGCGAGATGTACTGCATCCCGATACCCCGCTTCTACGAACGGCTGATGGGCAGGCAGCCCACGCAGGCCGAGTGGGAGCGGATGGACGGGGTGTTCCACCGGTACTACACCGAGCGGCGGGACGCCTGCGGGCTCACCGAAGGGGCCGAGGAGCTCCTCACCCAGTGGCAGCTCGGCGGGGGCAGCCAGTCGCTCCTGAGTATGTACGGGCACGACCAGCTGGTCCCCGTGGTGCGCGGGTACGGCATCGAGCGGCACTTCCTGCGGGTGGACGGGCGTACCGGGCCCTCCGGCGGCAGCAAGGCCCGGCACATGGAGCGGCACATCGCCGCGCTGGACGGGATATCCGCCGAGCGCACGGTGATCATCGGTGACGCGGTGGACGACGCAGTGGCCGCGGCCCATGTCGGCGCGAAGGCCGTGCTCTACACCGGCGGGTCGCACAGCAGGGCCAGCCTGGAGGCGGCCGGGGTGCCGGTGGTGGACAGTCTGGCCGAGGCCGCGCAGCTGGCCGAGCAGATCGCCGGGTGAGGGCAGATCGCCGGGTGAGGACCGCCGGGTGAGGGAGGTCCGGCGCGGCCGTCAGGTCGTCACCGGGGCCTTTGTGCGGAGGATCTTCAGGAACTCGCGCATCCACGCCGAGTGGTCCGGCCAGGCGCGGGAGGAGACCAGCGCGCCGTCGACCACCGCCTCGTGGTCCTCGAAGGTGGCGCCCGCCGTCTGCATGTCGAGCTCCAGCGCGGGATACGCGGTGACGTGCCGGCCGGTCAGCGCGCCGACCGCCGCGGTCATCAGCGGGCCGTGGCAGATCTGGGCCACCGGACGGTCCGAGTCGAAGAACGCCTTGAGGATCTTGCGCAGCTCGGCGTCGTTGCGCAGATACTCGGGCGCCCGGCCGCCCGGGACGACCACCGCCACGTAGTCCCCGGGGTCGACCTCGGAGAACGCCAGGTCGGCGGGCCAGGTGTAGCCGGGCTTCTCGGTGTACGTGTCGAAGCCGGGCTCGAAGTCGTGGACGACGAAGCGGAGCGTCTTGCGGGCGGGGGCCGCGATGTGGACGTCGTACCCCTCCTCGCGCAGCCGCTGGTACGGGTAGAGGACTTCCAGGGACTCGGCGGCGTCGCCGGTGACGATCAGGATCTTCGGTGCCATGGCGGGGCTCCCACGGGTCGTCGGCCTGTTCCGCCTCCCAGAGTGAGGCAATACGGACTCCCGCGCTGTCCAGAGTGTCAAAGTTCGGGGCCATCTTTTTACACAAACGGCTCGTGACGGTCATGGGGGCGGGCGATATAGCCTGGACCCCGTGATCAGCGCGATAGCCCTCGGGGGCAGCGAAGCCCCCGGCCTGCGCCCGGAGTGCCACAGCACCCGGGCCGTCGCTGATTCCCTCAGCCCGGACCGAATGCCAAAAATGGCCAATTCGGCCCCGGGCATCTCTCATAGCGGCATAGCGTCGACTCAGACCGGAAACCCCGTGTCGTGGCGGTACGTCGTCTTTTTCACCTACGTCACGCAACGGCGCGCGACAGGAGCCAGAGGACATGCAGACCAAGCTGGACGAAGCCAAGGCCGAGCTGCTCGCACGGGCGGCGAAGGTAGCTGACAACAGCCCGGGCGGTGGTGTCGGTGGCCCGGGCGGTACCTCCCGGGTGCGTGTTGCGGCCACCGGGGCCGAGCAGGAGCGCCCCGGACAGGACGTGCTCCTCTCCTACCTCCAGCGCTACTACCTGCACACCGCTCCGGAGGACATCGCGGGCCGCGACCCCGTGGACGTCTTCGGTGCCGCCTCCTCCCACTACCGGCTGGCCGAGACGCGTCCGCAGGGCACGGCGAACGTCCGGGTGCACACCCCGACCGTCGAGGAGAACGGCTGGACGTGCAGCCACACCGTGGTCGAGGTCGTCACCGACGACATGCCGTTCCTGGTCGACTCCGTCACCAACGAGCTGTCCCGGCAGGGACGCGGCATCCACGTCGTGATCCACCCGCAGGTCGTCGTACGCCGTGACGTCACCGGCAAGCTCATCGAGGTCCTCGCCGAGGGCAACGGCATCGCGACCGGCCCGCAGGGCCGCAAGGGCGCCGAGGACAAGAAGAACGAGCTGCCGCACGACGCGCTCGTCGAGTCCTGGATCCACGTCGAGATCGACCGCGAGACCGACCGCGCCGACCTCCAGCAGATCACCGCCGACCTGCTGCGCGTGCTGTCCGACGTACGGGAGACCGTCGAGGACTGGGACAAGATGCGCGAGGCCGCGCTGCGCATCGCCGACGACCTGCCCGGCGAGCCGCTCGACGACCTCGCCGACGAAGAGGTCAACGAGGCCAGGGAACTGCTGCGCTGGCTCGCCGCCGACCACTTCACCTTCCTCGGCTACCGCGAGTACGAGCTGAAGGACACCGACTCGCTGGCCGCCGTCCCCGGCACCGGCCTCGGCATCCTGCGCTCCGACCCGCACCACAGCGTCGACGAGGCGCACCCCGTCAGCCCGTCCTTCGACCGGCTGCCCGCCGACGCCCGGGCCAAGGCCCGCGAGCGCAAGCTCCTCGTCCTCACCAAGGCCAACAGCCGCTCGACCGTGCACCGGCCCAGCTACCTCGACTACGTCGGCGTGAAGAAGTTCGACACGGACGGCAACGTCATCGGCGAGCGCCGCTTCCTCGGCCTGTTCTCCTCCGCCGCCTACACCGAGTCCGTGCGCCGGGTGCCCGTCATCCGCCGCAAGGTCGCCGAGGTGCTGGAGGGTGCGGGCTTCTCGCCCAACAGCCACGACGGCCGCGACCTGCTCCAGATCCTGGAGACGTATCCGCGCGACGAGCTCTTCCAGACGCCCGTCGACCAGCTGCGCTCCGTCGTCACCTCCGTGCTGTACCTCCAGGAGCGCCGTCGGCTGCGGCTCTACCTGCGCCAGGACGAGTACGGGCGCTACTACTCCGCGATCGTCTACCTGCCGCGCGACCGCTACACCACCGGTGTGCGGCTCCGTCTGATCGACATCCTCAAGGAGGAGCTGGGCGGCACCAGCGTCGACTTCACCGCCTGGAACACCGAGTCGATCCTCTCCCGGCTGCACTTCGTCGTCCGCGTCGCACCGGGCACCGAGCTGCCCGACCTCACCGACGCCGAGGCCGACCGCATCGAGGCCCGGCTCGTCGAGGCCGCCCGCTCCTGGGCCGACGGCTTCCAGGAGGCGCTGGGCGCCGAGTGCGGCGAGGAGCGCGCCGCCGAGCTGCTGCGCCAGTACGGCCACTCGTTCCCCGAGGGCTACAAGGCCGACCACACGCCGCGCTCCGCAGTGGCCGACCTGGTCCACCTCGAAGCCCTCAAGCAGGACGAGAACGACTTCGCCCTCAGCCTGTACGAGCCGGTCGGCGCCGTCCCCGGCGAACGCCGCTTCAAGATCTACCGGACCGGCGAGCAGGTCTCCCTCTCCGCCGTGCTCCCGGCCCTCCAGCAGCTCGGTGTCGAGGTCGTCGACGAGCGCCCGTACGAGCTGCGCTGCGCCGACCGTACGCACGCCTGGATCTACGACTTCGGGCTCCGGATGCCGCAGGCCAACGGCAACGGCAACTACCTCGCCGACGACGCCCGCGACCGCTTCCAGGACGCCTTCGCCGCCGTGTGGACCGGCAAGGCCGAGAACGACGGCTTCAACTCGCTGGTGCTGGGCGCCGGGCTGAACTGGCGCCAGGCGATGGTGCTGCGCGCCTACGCGAAGTACCTGCGCCAGGCCGGGTCGACGTTCAGCCAGGACTACATGGAGAGCACTCTCCGCAACAACGTCCACACCACCCGGCTGCTGGTCTCGCTCTTCGAGGCCCGGATGTCCCCGGAGCGGCAGCACGCCGGCACCGAGCTGATCGACGGCCTCCTCGAAGAGCTCGACGGGGCCCTGGACCAGGTCGCCTCGCTCGACGAGGACCGGATCCTGCGGTCCTTCCTCACCGTCATCAAGGCCACCCTGCGCACCAGCTTCTTCCAGATGGCGGATGACGGGAATCCGCACTCGTACGTCTCGATGAAGTTCGACCCGCAGTCCATCCCGGACCTGCCGGCGCCCCGCCCGGCCTTCGAGATCTGGGTCTACTCGCCGCGTGTCGAGGGTGTGCACCTGCGCTTCGGCAAGGTCGCCCGAGGCGGTCTGCGCTGGTCGGACCGGCGGGAGGACTTCCGTACCGAGATCCTCGGCCTGGTCAAGGCACAGATGGTGAAGAACACCGTCATCGTGCCGGTCGGCGCCAAGGGCGGATTCGTCGCCAAGCAGCTCCCGGACCCGGCCGTCGACCGCGACGCCTGGATGGCCGAGGGCATCGCCTCGTACCGCACCTTCATCTCGGCGCTGCTCGACATCACCGACAACATGGTGGCCGGCGAGGTCGTGCCGCCCAAGGACGTCGTCCGGCACGACGAGGACGACACCTACCTGGTCGTCGCCGCCGACAAGGGCACCGCGAGCTTCTCCGACATCGCCAACGAGGTCGCCGTCGCGTACGGCTTCTGGCTCGGTGACGCCTTCGCCTCCGGCGGCTCCGCCGGCTACGACCACAAGGGCATGGGCATCACCGCCCGCGGCGCCTGGGAGTCCGTCAAGCGGCACTTCCGTGAGCTGGGCCACGACACCCAGACCGAGGACTTCACCGTCGTCGGCGTCGGTGACATGTCCGGTGACGTCTTCGGCAACGGCATGCTGCTCTCCGAGCACATCCGGCTCGTCGCCGCCTTCGACCACCGGCACATCTTCATCGACCCGAGCCCGGACGCCGCCACCTCGTACGCCGAGCGCCGCCGGCTGTTCGAGCTGCCGCGCAGCTCCTGGGCCGACTACAACAAGGACCTGCTCTCCGCGGGCGGTGGCATCCACCCGCGCAGCGCCAAGTCCATCCCGGTCAACGCGCACATCCGCGAGGCGCTCGGCATCGAGCCGGGGGTCACCAAGATGACCCCCGCGGAACTGATGCAGACCATCCTCAAGGCCCCTGTGGACCTGGTGTGGAACGGCGGCATCGGTACGTACATCAAGTCCTCCGCCGAGTCGAACGCGGATGTCGGCGACAAGGCCAACGACGCGATCCGGGTCAACGGCGAGGACCTGCGGGCCAAGGTCGTCGGCGAGGGCGGCAACCTCGGCGCCACCCAGCTCGGCCGCATCGAGTTCGCCCGCGGTGGCGGCCGGATCAACACCGACGCGATCGACAACAGCGCCGGTGTGGACACCTCCGACCACGAGGTGAACATCAAGATCCTGCTCAACGGCCTGGTCCGGGACGGCGACATGACCGTCAAGCAGCGCAACAAGCTGCTCGCCGAGATGACCGACGAGATCGGCCGCCTGGTGCTGCGCAACAACTACGCGCAGAACGTGGCGCTCGCCAACGCCACCTCCCAGTCGACCTCGCTGCTCCACGCCCACCAGCGCTTCATGCGCCGGCTCGGCCGGGACGGCGACCTCGACCGCGGTCTCGAGTTCCTGCCCGCCGACCGCCAGATCCGTGAGCTGCTCAACGGCGGCAAGGGGCTCAGCCAGCCCGAACTGGCCGTGCTGCTCGCGTACACCAAGATCACGGCGGCCCGTGAGCTGATCAGGACCAGCCTGCCGGACGACGCGCACCTGCAGACGCTGCTGCACGCCTACTTCCCGGAGCAGCTGCGCGAGCAGTTCCCCGAGGCGGTCGACGGGCACGCGCTGCGGCGCGAGATCATCACCACGGTCCTGGTCAACGACACCGTGAACACCGGTGGTTCGACCTTCCTGCACCGGCTGCGGGAAGAGACCGGCGCCTCGATCGAGGAGATCGTGCGGGCGCAGTTCGCGGCCCGTGAGATCTTCGGCCTCGGCCAGGTGTGGGACGCCGTCGAGGCACTCGACAACGAGGTCGCGGCCGATGTGCAGACCCGGATCCGGCTGCACTCGCGCCGGCTCGTCGAGCGCGGTTCGCGCTGGCTGCTCGGGAACCGGCCGCAGCCGCTGGAGATCGCCGAGACGATCGACTTCTTCAAGGCGGGCGTCGAGCAGGTCTGGGCCGAGCTGCCCAAGATGCTGATGGGCGCCGACCTGGAGTGGTACCAGTCGATCCTGGACGAGCTCACCGAGGCGGGCGTCCCGGGCGAGCTGGCCCAGCGGGTCGCCGGATTCTCCTCCGCCTTCCCGGTGCTGGACATCGTGGCGATCGCGGAGCGCACGGGGAAGGACCCGCTCTCCGTCGCCGAGGTGTACTACGACCTCGCGGACCGGCTGGGCATCACCCAGCTGATGGACCGGATCATCGAGCTGCCGCGGGCCGACCGCTGGCAGTCCATGGCCCGCGCCTCCATCCGCGAGGACCTGTACGCCGCGCACGCCGCGCTCACCGCGGACGTGCTGGCGGTGGGCAACGGGACCTCGACGCCTCAGGAGCGGTTCACGGCCTGGGAGGAGAAGAACGCGGCGATCCTCACCCGGTCCCGCTCCACCCTTGAGGAGATCCAGGGGTCGGACGCGTTCGACCTGGCGAACCTGTCGGTGGCGATGCGGACGATGCGCACCCTGCTCCGTACGCACGCGTAGTCGGGCAGCCGAGAGGGGAGGCGGCCACCGGGGTTCCGGTGGCCGCCTCCCCTCTGTTCCGTCCTCGTGCGAGGCGCCTGTTCCGTCCTCGTGCGCGCCCCGGCTACTTCTTGCCGGAGGTGAACTTCTCGTACGCCGCCACGACCTCGTCCGCCGGACCGTCCATCCGCAGCGTCCCCGCCTCCAGCCAGATCGCCCGGTCGCAGGTCTCGGTGATCGACTTGTTGCTGTGGCTGACCAGGAAGACCGTGCCGGCCTCCTTGCGCAGCTCGATGATCCGTTCCTTGCTGCGCCGCTGGAACCTGGCGTCGCCGGTGGACAGCGCCTCGTCGATCAGGAGCACGTCATGGCTCTTGGCCGCCGCGATGGAGAAGCGCAGCCGGGCACCCATGCCGGAGGAGTACGTAC
>NZ_ML123054.1:29796-109854 GCF_003846175.1 Streptomyces sp. ADI95-17
GGGTGCGGGTCATGCCCATCGCGAGGCCGCCGAGCACCACGTTGCGCTCACCGGTCAGATCGCTCATCAGCGCGGCGTTCACCCCGAGCAGCGAGGGCTGGCCCTGGGTGTGCACCCGGCCCTTCGTCGCGGGCAGCAGACCGGCGATGGCCTTGAGCAGGGTCGACTTGCCCGAGCCGTTGGAGCCGATCAGGCCGATGGCCTCGCCCTTGTACGCGGCGAAGCTCACCCCCTTCACGGCGTGCACCTCGCGCACTCCGGGGGTCTGCCGGCGCGAGACGATCCGGCTGAGCGCCGAGGTGGCGCTGCCCTTTCCGGTACGGGCGCCGTTGACCTTGTACGTGATGTGGACGTCGTCCACAACGACGGTCGGCACCGGTTCGTTGTTGTGAGCCATGTCGTCAGCCACGTCCGTACCGCTCCTCCGCCTGCCAGAAGTACACGAATCCGCCCACGCCGCACACGAGCGCCCAGCCCGCGGCGATCGCCCAGACATGCGGCGGGAGATGGGACGCGCCGAAGCTGTCGATGAGCGCGAACCGCATCAGATCGATGAAGACGGCGGCCGGATTGCACTCCAGCATCACCATCACGAAGTGCGGGACACGGTCGCCCTTGAGCATCGTGTCCACGCTCCACATGACCCCGGACGCGTACATCCAGGTCCGCAGGATGAACGGCATCAGCTGGGCGATGTCCGGCGTCCGGGCGGCCAGCCGCGCCACCACCATGGAGACACCGGTGTTGAACACGGCCTGGAGGAGCAGCGCCGGAACGGCGAGCAGCCAGGACGGCTTCGGGAACTGCCCGAACCCCACCAGGATGAGCACCAGGGCGCCCAGCGAGAACAGCAGCTGCTGGAGCTGTTGCAGGGCCAGGGCGATCGGCAGCGAGGCGCGTGGGAAGTGCAGCGCCCGCACCAGCCCCAGATTGCCGCTGATCGCCCGGGTGCCCGCGGTGATCGAGCTGCTGGTGAAGGTCCAGATGAACACGCCGGTGACGAGGAAGGGCACGAAGTCCTCGACGTTGCGCTTGGTGTTCATCAGGACGCCGAAGATGAAGTAGTAGACCGTCGCGTTCAGCAGCGGCGTCATGATCTGCCAGATCTGACCGAGCTTCGCCTGGCTGTACTGGGCGGTCAGCTTGGCGGTGGCGAACGCCGTGATGAAGTGCCGCCGCCCCCACAGCTGCCGGACGTACGCCGTCAGCGAGGGCCGGGCGCCGCTCATCGTGAGTCCGTGCCGGGCGGCGAGCGCGGCGAGCTCGCCCGGTGCGTACACCGGGAAGGGCGCCGCGCCGGGGGTGTCGGCCGGGGCCGGTGGGGTTGCTGTCTGGCTCACCACGATCGCTTTCGACGGGAGGCGGGGGGAGCGACGTTCGACGGAACGGGACCGTATCGTCGCAACGCCGAGGGTAGGGCGCATTCACGTCGCAACGCAACCGTTCCGTCCTTACGGACTATGATTCGGCCATGACCACCGACCCGGGAACCCGCCGCCGTGTCCCCGCCGGAGCCGCCGTGCTGCGCGAGGACGTCACCGATGCGATCCGCGGCGCCGTCTTCGAGGAGCTGGCCGCGGTGGGCTTCGCCCGGATGTCGATGGAGGGGATCGCGCGGCGCGCGGGCGTCGGCAAGACCGCCGTCTACCGCCGCTGGAAGTCCAAGCTGGCGCTGGTCCTCGATCTGGTCTCGGCCGTCGCGGCCCAGGGCATGCCGGCACCGGCCACCGGTTCGCTGTACGGGGACGTCCGGGCGGTGCTCGAACTGGCCTCGTACGCCCTGCGCCACCCCGTCGCCTCGCAGGTCATCCCGGACCTGCTGGTCGAGGCGGCCCGCAATCCGGAGATCTCCGACACGATCAAGGCCGCCCTGCTGGACCCGCAGCAGGGCATCGCCGCCATGGTCGTACGGGACGCCGTGGCCCGCGGCGAACTGCCCGGGGACAGCGACCCGGACCGGGCGCTCGACCTGATCGTCGGCCCGCTCTACTGGCGGCTCGCCGTCGTGCGCGGCCCGCTGCCCAAGGGCTATCTCGACGACCTGGCGGCCTCCGCGGTCGCCGCCCTCAAGGCGGGTTAGCCGGCCGCCAGCAGCCGGTCCGCGACCCGGGCCGCCGCCCCGCCGTCGTCCAGGTCGCAGAAGTCGCGGCGGAAGCTCTCGTACGCGTCCGCGTGCCGGGCCGCCGACTCGGCCAGCGAACCGGCGTCGCGAAGGAGCGCGGCGATCTGGTCCGCCCGGGCGAGCAGCGGGCCCGGCGCCCGGTTCTCGAAGTCCAGGCAGAAACCGCGCACCGTGTCCCGGTAGTGCGCCAGGTCGTAGGTGTGGAAGAGCATCGGGCGGCCGGTGTGCGCGAAGTCGAACATCAGGCCCGCGTAGTCCGTGACCAGCACATCGGCGATCAGCAGCAGCTCCGCGGTGTCCGGGTGCGCCGACACGTCGCGCACACCGGCCCGCTCGGGCACGCTCCCGGTCACCCTCGGATGGCGGCGCACCAGCACCGTGTGGGCCGAACCGATGGACCGGGCCAGCGCCGCCGGGTCGAGCGCCGTGTCCCAGCGGTAGCGCGGCCGCTCGTCGTCGGCGCCGCAGGGGTGGGCCAGCTGATCGCGGTAGGTCGGCGCGTACAGCACGACCCGGCGGCCGTCCGGGATACCGAGCCTGCGACGTACCCGCTCCGCGGTCTTGGCGCGGTCGGGCGAGAAGAGCAGATCGTTGGCGGGGGAGCCGGCCTCCAGGATCTCGCCCCGGTAGTCCAGCGCGCGGCGCAGCAGCGGGGTGGTGTGGCGGCTCGGGGAGACCAGGACGGACCACTGGGCCGACCGGTGCGGCAGCGTGGCGAGCTCCTGGTGGTCGGCGTACAGGGTGCCGGCCAGGTCCGCGCCGAAGCGGCCGAGCGGGGCGCCGTGCCAGGTCTGCACGACGGTCTGGTCGGGCCGCCGCTCGAACCATTCGGGCAACTGGTCGGCAGTGACGATACGGCGGGACCGCGCCAGCGCCTCGTACCAGGCGGCGCTGTGCTCGATCACCGGGACGGCGGTGGGCGGTACGCCGCCGTGGACCCCGTCGGTGACCCAGAGGTGCTCCGACTCCACGCCCCGGCGCAGGAGCTCGGTGTGCACGGCGCGCGGTGAATCGCCGCCGGTGTAGAGGACCGCGTTCCGCAGCGGCATCGCCCGCCGGGACGGATAGTGCCTGCCCCGCAGCTCCGCCCGGCGGAACGCGCCGCGCTCGGCGGGCACCGCCACCGGCCCGGCCCACAGGGTCAGCCGGTCGCCGGATCTGCGGTCCAGGGCGAACTCCCGGCCCGGCACGGGCGCCGCGGCGACCGGGCCGCTGCGGCGCAGCGGCAGCCGGGCGGCGAGCCCGGCCGGCACCCGGACCGTCCGGCCGCCCAGATACGCCTCCCAGCGGCCCTCGCACAGCCCGGCGGCCACCGAGGGCGCGAGGAACGCGGTGAACCGGCGCCCCCCGTACGCCCCTTCACGCACCTTCCCGTCCACCCCCTCCGGCACCCCCGCGCCCCGCTCGTCATGGGTGACGGGCACCGACACCGTCTCGCGCAGCGTCTCGTGCCGCAGCACGAGGCGGTCCGGGCCCTCGTCCTGCCGTACGCCCGTACCGGCCCCGGTCACCCCCTCCACCCGCAGTGCCCCGTCCGGCGTCCACGCCGCCCACTCCACGAACGGCTGCCCGCTCAGGTCCAGCACCAGCTCGCCCGCCGCATCGGCCACGACCGGCGGCGCCGACTCCGGGGCCACCGCGAGCGGCACCCGCGTCCCGTCGGCCAGCACCAGCCGCGCCCGCCACCGGCCGCCGGGCTCCGGCTCGACCTCGCGCGGCGCCCGGTGCGGCGCCGGTGGCGCGCCCGCCATCCCGGCGAGGTCGGCGAGCGGGATCCGTACCGTGAAGCGGCCGTCCGGCCGGCATTCGACGGGGTGGCCGAACTCCTGGTCCGCCACCCCCTCGCAGGTCAGCACCAGGGCCTTCGGCCGGGCGCCCTCGTACAGCCGGCCGGTCAGCTCCAGGTCCGTGCCGAAGCGGTGGCTCTCGCAACGGGCGGGCAGCTGAGTCAGGGTCAGCCGGAGCCGCCCGCCCCGGTAGTCGAGCACCGCCCGCCGTCCGTCGCCCAGATCATGGACGAGCGGCTGGGCGGCCCCCGTCTCCACGGCGCGCACCGCCACCCGGCGGACCGTGCCCTGGGCGGCCACCATCATCCCCACCATCCAGCCGCCGGGCCGCAGCCGGCGCGGGTCGAGGGTCATCTCGAAGCCGGAGTGGTCGTAACGGTGCAGCTGCTGGCCGGAGTCGGCGGTCGCCTCGGGCGCGAGCACGCCGCGCACCGGCACCGTCCGCAACACCTGACCCTGGGTCGCCCGCACCATGCCCATCTTCAGCGAGTGGCGGGGCGTCGTGGCCGGCAGATTGCGGATGTACGCGTAACCGCGCAGCCGCAGCTTCCCGTCGTCGCCCCAGCGCGCGTCCAGCAGCCGGGCCACGGCCGGGAGATCGGTCCGGGCGAGGCGGACGGTGTCCGGGATGCCGGGGAAGCCGGCCTGCCGCCGCCCCGGCACCCCGCCGACCGTGAACGTCCCGGCGCCGTTGGCCCGTTCGAAGGCCAGCACCTCCAGCAGCTCCGGGAGCCGGCGCTCCTTCACCAGCTGCCACTTGATCCGCAGCGACACCGGGAACTCATGGGCCACGGCCCGGTCCGCCCGGCCCGCCCCGTCCATCCGCTCCATCCGGTCCAGGAACGCCCCGGCGTCCGCCATGAACGCCTCCCGGTACTCGGGGCCGCCCATGGGGAGCCCGTCCAGGAAGTACACGAAGTCGTCGCGCAGGCACGACAGGTCGTAGCGGCGCCGCGCACCGCCGTTCGCCACCCCGCCCCGGCCCGCCAGGAACGCGCTGACCTGCTCGCACGCCGCGATCCGGTCCCGTACGCCCTTGACGTCCGTACGCCGCCGGGCGATCGAACCCTCCCGGACCCGCCAGTAGTGGACGTGCTCGTGCAGCACGTCCACCGAGCCGGCCAGATAGTGCGCCGGGATCGTCACCGGGATGTCCTCGGAGAGCCTGCCCTCCGGGAAGGCGAAGGCGTGCCGGTCCCAGAAGGAACGCCGGAACACCTTGTTCCAGGCGACCCGGTCGGCGAGCAGCCGGGGGTCGCGGCCGATGTGGGTGCGGGCCCGGCTGCCGGTCAGCCAGTGGTACTGCCGGGCCTGCTGCCGCCCCTGCTCGGTCAGCTGCCACACATTGCCGGTCGCGAGGTCGGAGCCGGTCGACTCCAGGGAGGCCAGCATCCGCGCGTAGCCGTCGTGGACGACGACGTCGTCGCTGTCGACGAATGCCAGGTACGGCACGTCCGGCGTGGTGTGCCGCACGCCCGTGTTGCGGGCCGCGCCCGGCCCGCCGTTGGGGCGGCGGACATAGCGGAAGCGGCGGTCGTGGGCGGCGAAGGACTTGGCGATGGCCGTACTTCCGTCCGTCGAACCGTCGTCCACGAGGACCACTTCGATGTCGCCGACCGACTGTCCGGCCACCGAGCGCAGGCAGTCCTCCAGGTGGTCCTCGACGTTGTGGACCGGGACGACGACACTGAGGCGCGGCTTCATGCCCGCTCAACCGGGGCGGACGCCTCGGGTCACCGGCACTGCCCCGAACGGGTGAACGCGGGATTCGGCGCGGGGTGACGGCGCGATTACGCTCGGCTGCCATGCTTCTCAGTGTTGTCGTGCCCGCCCACCGCGATCAGGGGTATCTCCGGGCGGCCATCGAGTAACGTGCTCGGCCAGATTCCCGGCGAGCCGGAACTTCTCGTCGTGGACGACGGATCCCGGGACGGCGGCGCGGTGATCGCCGCCGAGTTCGCCCGGCGCGACCCCCGGGTCAGGGTGATCACCCTTCCCGCACATCTCGGCGCCAGCCCGGCCCGCAACGCCGGGGCGGCCGCCGCGCGCGGGCGCTACCTGCTCTTCCTCGACGGCCTGCTGCTGCCCGGCGCGCTGGACGCGGTCGCCGACCGGCTGGCCACCGGCGACCCGGACGTACTCCTGCTCGGACACGACCGTGTCGACTGGTGGGGCGACGTCTCGCTCCCTGCGCCCGCCCGCGGAGGTCTCTCCGCCGATGTCCCGGCCCCTGCGCCCGCCCGCGCGCTCGACGGTTTCTCCGCCGATGTCTCTGTCCCTGCGCCCGCCCGCGTGCCCGACGGCTTCTCTGCCTCCGTGCCCGCCCGCGCGCCCGACGGTTTCTCCGCCGGCGCCTGCCTGGACCGCCCGATCATCAGCCACGTCCCGGACTGGGAGGCATACCGGGCCTCGCGCGGCACCTACTTCGACCTGCTGTCGGGGCGCCCCGGCGACACCCCGGGCGCCGTCGCCACCACCGAGGACGAGCTGCTGGAGCTGTTCCGGACCGGCGAGTGGCGCTCGGCGCGGACGGACGGGCTGCGGGCGGCGTTCCGGGAGCGCTTCTGCCCGTACGACGACGGGCACGCGGCCGAACGCGTGGTGCGCCGCCTGTTCCTGGGCGCGACGGAGCCGGACCGCCCGGCAACCGGGGAGCGGCCGATCTCACCCGTTCGGGAGAGACCGCGACCGGTGACCCCCGGACCGTCACGGGGTTGAGCCGTACGGACAACCAGGCCCCGATGAACGGACGTGCCCAACATGCCGCCACGACTCAGTGTCGTCGTACCCGTCCACAACGTGGAGCTCCATCTGACGGACTGCCTGAAGTCCCTCGCGGAGCAGACCATGGCCGACCTGGAAGTGGTGATGGTCGACGACGGCTCCACGGACGACAGCGCGGCCCTGGCCGCCGCTTTCGCCGGACAGGACGGCAGGTTCCGGCTGGTGAGTCAGGAGAACGGCGGGCTCGGGCACGCCCGCAACACCGGGGTCCGCAACTGCGATCCGGGCGCCCGCCACCTCGCCTTCGCCGACGGCGACGACGTGCTCCCGCCCCGCGCGTACGAACTCCTCGTCGGCGCCCTGGACGAGACCGGCTCGGACCTCGCCTCCGGCAACGTGCTGCGGCTGCGGACCGGCGGCCGGCTCCAGCAGTCGCCCGACTTCCGCAAGCCCATGGCGACCACCCGGCTGCGTACCCACATCTCACGGGACTGGGACCTGGTCGCCGACCGGATCGCCTGCAACAAGGTCTTCCGCCGGTCCTTCTGGGACGAGCACGCCTTCGCCTTCCCGGTCGGCGCCCTCCACGAGGACATCCCGGTCGTGCTGCCCGCCCACTTCCTGGCCCGCTCCGTCGATGTGCTGAAGGACCCCGTCTACCACTGGCGCGAGCGGCCGGGCTCCGTCACCACCCGCCGCGCCGTCGTCCGCGGCGTCCAGGACCGGGTCTCGCACGTGCTGGGCGTCTGCGCCTTCCTCGACGAGCACCGCGACGCCGCCGACAAACGGCGGTACGAGGCGCATGTGCTCGCCAACGACCTCTGGTACTTCATGGAGGCGCTGCCCGACGGCGACGAGGAGTACCGGCGCGCCTTCGTCACGTACGCCAACGAGTTCACCGACCAGGTCGACCCGGCCGTGCTCGACGCGCTGCCGCTGCGGCTGCGGCTGATGTGGCACCTCGTACGCGAACGCCGGACCGGTGAACTGCTGGACCTGCTCGCCCTCGACAGATCCGAGCCGGGCGCCTTCACGGTACGGGGAGTGCGCCGCCGCAGCGCCTCCTATCCGGCCCTCACCCGGCCGGTGCCACGCTCGGTGCTGCGCGTGGGCGAGCGGGACCTGCCGCTCACCGCCCGGCTGCGGGACGCCCACTGGCAGGACGGCAGACTGCACCTCAAGGGGTACGCGTACATCCGCAACCTGCCCGCCGGATCGCGCGCCGCCGAGTTCCGGGCCGGCTGGCTGCGGGCCGGTCGCCGGCACATGGTGCCGCTGCGGCTGCGCACCACCGTCGAACCCGAGGCCACCGCCCGGTCCCGGCAGAGCCTGCACGACTACGACAGATCCGGCTTCGAGACCGTCGTCGACCCGGCCAGGCTCCGCATCGACCCGGTCGCCGGCCCCGAACGCCTCACCTGGCGGCTGGAGATCGGCATCGCCGGGCACGGCATGCTGCGCCGCTCCGGACTCTCCACCGACGAGGCGGCCGCCCCGCCGCCCGTGCACCGTCCCGACGGCGACCACCGGATCGTGCCCGCCTTCGAGGGCGGCAGGCTGGTGCTGCACGCCGAACGGATCGACGCCCGCTTCGAGACGCACCGCGCGGGCGACACGGGCGACGGAACCGCCACCGTGGTCATCGACGGAATGATCCGCGACCGGCTCGGCAACGGGCCGCTGCGCCTCGCGCTCACCCACCATCCCTCCGGCACCACCTTCGACCGTCCGGTGACGGTGCACGAAGGGGCCGTGCCCTCGGCGGCGGGCTGGCGACGGTTCACCGCGGACATCCCGCTCGGCGCCTTCGCCGACGCCCGGCCGGACGCCGACGAGGGAGCGGCGCGCGCCCAGGTCCCGTACAGCCTGCATCTCGTCGGACCGGACGGCCGCCGTACACCGGTCGACGTGCCGGGGCCGGTACTGCCCGGCCGCTACCCGCTGGCCGGGAGCGGCGACGAGCGGCGCGAACTCGGCCTCACCACCGGCTCCCGCGGCAATCTGCTGATCAGCGACCGCCCCGTGCAGCCCGCCGTCGACCTGGCGACCTGGACCGGGGACGGGCAGCTCCTCCTGCAGGGCACCTTCCCCGGCCCCACGGAAACGCCCGTCGACCTGGTGGCCAGACACAGCGGGCACGGCGAGGAGGCCGTTCTGCCGCTCACCTTCTCCGGGGCCGCGGGCGCCCGGCGGTTCCGGGCCGCGCTCCGGCCGGACGCCGTCGAGAGCCCCGGCGGGAAACTGCCGCTGGGCCAGGGGGACTGGTACTTCTTCCTCCGCGAGCGGGGCGCCCGGGACGAGGCGGACGACGCCGCGCTGCGCATCCCGGCCGCCGCCCACCGCACCCTGCCCACCGCCCGCACCCTCGGCGGCCGGACGTACACCGTCGAACGGCGCTTCCATGACCAGCTGCTGATCAACAGCGCCCCGGTGCTCCCCGCGGCGGAACGTGGCCCGCGCGGCAGGCGGCTGCTGCGCGAGGGCTACCGGGCCCGGCGCACCGCACCGCTGCGCGACACCGTGCTGTACAGCAGCTTCGACGGCCGGCAGTACTCCGACTCGCCGCGCGCCGTCCACGAGGAGATCGCCCGGCGCGGCGCCGAGCTGGTGCACCTGTGGGTGGTGAGCGACCAGCAGACCCGCATCCCGGCCGGTGCCACGGCCGTCGAGCACGGCTCCGCCGCCTGGCACGAGGCGCTGGCCCGCAGCCGGTACGTCGTCACCAACACCCAGCTACCGGAGTGGTTCGAACGGCGCGAGGGCCAGTGCGTCGTCCAGACCTGGCACGGCACCCCCCTCAAGCGGATCGGCCTCGACCTCGCGGGCACCGCCCGCGCCGACGCCGCCCACCTCGCCACCATCGAGCGGCGCGCCCGCCAGTGGAGCTTCCTGCTCTCGCCGAACAGCTTCTCCACCCCCGTCCTGAGACGCTCCTTCGGCTACCCGGGCGAGATCCTGGAGTGCGGCTCCCCCCGCAACGACCTGTTCCACGCCCCGGACCGGACCAAGGTCGCCGCCGCGGTACGCGAACGGCTCGCCCTCCCCGAGGGCAAGCGGATCGTGCTGTACGCGCCGACCGTGCGGGAGGACCAGCCACGCGGCGGCGGCCGGTACGCCCTCGACCTCCGGCTCGACCTGGCCGTCGCCGAACGCGAACTCGGCGACGACACCGTGCTACTGGTGCGCCGCCACCCCCTGGTGACCGGCCGCCTCCCGGACAGCGGCAGCGGCTTCGTCCGGGACGTCTCGCGCTACGGCGACGCCGGCGAGCTGATGCTGATCAGCGACGCCCTGGTCACCGACTACTCCTCGCTGATGTTCGACTTCGCCCGGACCGGCCGCCCGATGCTCTTCCACACCTACGACCTGGCGCACCACCGCGACACCCTGGGCGGCTTCTGCTTCGACTTCGAGGCCCGCGCCCCCGGCCCGCTGATCCCCGGTTCCGCCGGTCTCGTGGAGGCGCTGCGCGATCCGGAGCGGGCCACCGCGGGACACGCGCAGGCGTACGAGGCGTTCCGCCGGGACTTCTGCGACCTGGACGACGGGCACGCGGCGGCCGGCGTGGTCGACCGAATGCTGTAATCCGCACCGCCCGGCCGTGCCGCTTCCGGCCGGGCAATTCCCTTCCGCTGCCGCGCACTCCCTGAACCGTTCGAGTGATTCAGGGATACGAATGTTTGCGCGGCTGCGTGAAATATTCGAGTAATGGTCCATCTAAGTGTGGCCATCGGTGCGTTGCTCGGCGCCCTCGGGTTGCTACGTTCTGTTTTCATGGGTATCCGAATGCGATGCGAAACCTGGAACGTGTCACGCGCAAGGGCGGTGGTGATCATTGCCGCCGCCGCGGGTCTTATCACCCGAATGCTGATCGCGGCGAATATGCCGGGCCCGGCCGATGTGCGAATCTTTCACGGTTTCGCAAAGGCGATCGTGCGTTACGGGCCCATTCGGATTTACGAACAGCCGCTGCCGGGACTGCCCGTCTACAACCATCCGCCACTGGCCGGCTGGATGCTTCTCGGGCTGAATGAACTCTCCGAACTCGGCATCCCCTTCGGCACGTTGATCAGATCGCCCGCCTCGATCGCCGACTTCTTCTGTGCGATCGTCGTCTTCGAGATCGTGCGCCGCCGCGGTCCGCTCGGCGCCGCCGTCGCCTGCGGCGTGGGCGTGGCAGCCAGCCCCGTACTGATCGCCACCTCCGGATATCACGGCAACACCGACGCGGTCGCGATCACCTTCGCCCTGGCCGCCGCCCATCTCCTCGTGGACCGCAGGGCGCCGCTGGCCGCCGGGGTGGCCGCCGCGCTGTCGATCAGCGTCAAGTTCATCCCCGTGGTGGTGATCCCGGCGCTGTTCCTGGTCGCGCTGCGGGCCGGCCGGCCGGCGCTCGTCCGCTTCTCCGCCGGGTTCGCGGCCCTGATCGCCCTCGTCTGGGGGCCGGTCCTGCTGACCGTTCCGCAGAACCTCAAGGAGAACGTCCTGGAGTACGCGGGCGGCGGCTACCGCCTCTGGGGGCTCGTCCGGTTCGCCGACCTGTTCGGCCTGCCCGAGTCCTTCATCACCTACATCGAGGGCGACGGCCACTTCCTCTTCGTACTGGCCTGTGCGGCGGCCGGGGTCTGGCTCGCCCGGCTGCGGCCCGCGCAGCTGCCGGTCGTCGTCGCCGTCACGATGAGCCTCCTGCTGCTGCTCTCCACCGCCTCCGCGCTCCAGTACCTCACCTGGGCCGCCGCCGGACTGTTCGTCGTCGGCTTCTGGGAGGGCGCCGCGTACAGCTGCCTGCTCGGGCTGACGGCGGTCCTCGGGTACCAGGGGCGCTCCGCCGTGCACTGGAGCGAAACGGTGCTGCTGCTCGCCGAGTTGGGCTGGTTGGTTCTTGCCGCGGGCCTGGTCAGCGGAGTCCGCAAGATCCTCGCTGCCCGGCCGGAGCCGCCCACCGGGCCCCCCGCCGGGCCGGCCCCGGTCGCGGCGTCCTGCGCCGGGCAGCGCGCCGGCTGCGCCGTCAACTGACCCTCCCCGCAAGCGCCAGACACCAAGCGCCAGACACCAAGCACCGAGTACCGAGCGCAACTGGAGAACGCCCCGTGAAGGAAAGCCCGAGCCCCAGGATCGGCATCCTGGTGGTCGCGTACAACGCCGAGACGACGCTGGAGAGGACCCTCGACCGCATTCCGGAGGACTTCCGGTCCAAGGTCGCCGAAATCCTCATTCTCGACGACGCGAGCCATGACGCGACCTTCACCGCGGGCTGCCGCTGGTCGCAGACGGAGGGAATGCCGCGGACCGTGGTGATGCGGCACACCAAGAACCTCGGATACGGCGGAAACCAGAAGGCCGGATACGCGCTGGCCGCCGAGCACGGACTCGACATCGTCGTGCTGCTGCACGGCGACGGACAGTACGCCCCGGAATTCCTGCCCGACATGGTCGCACCGATCGAACGCGGCGAATGCGAGGCCGTCTTCGGGTCACGGATGATGAAATCCGGATCCGCGCTCAAGGGCGGCATGCCGATGTACAAATGGCTCGGCAACCGCATTCTCACCCGCGTGGAGAACGCCCTCCTCGGATCACAGCTCACCGAATTCCACTCCGGATACCGCGCCTACAGCGTCGCGGCGCTCAAGAAGCTGCCGATCCACCGGAACACCGACGCGTTCGACTTCGACACCCAGATCATCGTCCAGCTGCTCAACGAGGGGATGCGGATCAAGGAGATCCCCGTCCCCACCTACTACGGCGACGAGATCTGCTACGTCAACGGCATGAAGTACGCGAAGGACGTCGTCAAGGACGTCCTCGAATACCGGCTCGCCGTCAAGGGATTCGGCACCTGCGGCTGGATCCCCAAGCCCGTCGAGTACGCGTTCAAGGAGGGCGACGGCTCCTCGCACTCCGTCATCCTGGAGAAGATGCGCAGCCTCCCGCCCGGCCGGGTCCTCGACCTCGGCTGCTCCGGCGGACTGTTCGCCCAGCGCCTCGAAGCACTCGGCCACGAGGTCACCGGCGTGGACTACGTCGAGGTCCCCGGCGTACGCGAGAAGTGCACCCGCTTCCACCTCGCCAACCTGGAGGAGGGACTGCCGGTCGAGATCGGCGTCGACTACGACTACGTGGTCGCCGGCGACGTCATCGAGCACCTCTCCCGCCCCGAGCGGGTGCTCGCCGAGGTCGCCGAGGTGCTGCGGCCCGGCGGTCATGTGCTGCTCTCCGTACCGAACTTCAGCCACTGGTACTCACGGCTGCGGGTGGCGCTCGGAGTCTTCGGCTACGACCGGCGCGGCATCCTCGACGAAACGCATCTGCGCTTCTTCACCCGGGCCAGCCTGCGCCGCACGGTCCGGGACGCGGGCTACGACGTCCTGCACATCGCGTCGACCGGGGCCCCGTTCTGGGCGCTGCTCGGCGGGGGACCGCTCCCCGCGGTCCTGGGCGGAGTGTCGAAGCTGCTCACCCGGATCCGGCCGACGCTGTTCGGCTATCAGCACGTCGCACTGCTCACACCGCATGCGGCCGAGACGATCATCGCTGGAGAGCACGTCGATGTACAGGACATCCTCAACCGACAGTACGTCCATGCCGACCGGGTCGGCGTCTGAGGCCGCCGTCCCCCGTCCCACCCCCGCCCCGGAGCCGGAATCCGCGGGCGCCGCAGTCAGGAGCAAGGTCTTGACCCTCCCCAGTCTGATGCTGCTGCTGTTCGCCGTGTTCTCCTCGGCGGGCGGCCAGATCATGCTCAAGCACGGGATGAAGGGCGCGGCCGCCGCCGCGGGGCACGGCGGCGGATCCGTCGCGATCCGCGCCGCGACCAGCCCCTGGGTCGTCCTGGGTCTGGTGGTCTTCGCGGTGTCGGCCCTGGCCTGGATGGCGACCCTGGCCAAGGTGCCGCTGTCCATCGCTTACCCGTTCAACGCCCTCGGGTATCTGCTGATCGTGCTGGCCGGGGCGACCGTGCTGCACGAACGGACCTCGATGTGGACCTGGGGCGGCTCGCTGCTCGTGGTCATCGGCCTCGTCACGGTGATGGCGGGCCAGCAACGCTGACGGCGCCGCCGCCGGACCGGCCCTCTGGCCCGTCCGACGGCGGCACCGCCTCGCTGCACTCGCTTACTTCACCGCGCCCGCCATCACGCCGGAGACGAACTGGCGCTGGAAGGCGAAGAAGACCGCCAGCGGAATCACCATCGACACGAAGGCGCCGGGCGCCAGCACGTCGATGTTGTTGCCGAACTGCCGTACCTGCTGCTGCAGGGCCACCGTGATCGGCGGGGAGCCGGAATCGGCGAAGATCAGCGCCACCAGCATGTCGTTCCACACCCAGAGGAACTGGAAGATGCCGAGCGAGGCGATCGCCGGACCGCCCAGCGGCATCACGACCCGGGTGAAGAGACGGATCTCGCCCGCCCCGTCGAGCCGGGCCGCCTCCAGCAGCTCCCTCGGGATCTCCGCGAAGAAGTTCCGCAGCAGGAAGATCGCGAAGGGCAGACCGAAGGCCGTGTGGAAGATGATCACGCCGAAGGTCGTCTCGAAGATCCCGACCGCACCGAACAGCTTGGAGACCGGGACCAGGGCGACCTGCACCGGGACCACCAGCAGCCCCACGACCACCAGGAACCACCAGTCGCGGCCGGGGAACTCCATCCAGGCGAAGGCGTATCCGGCCAGTGAGCCGATCACGACGACCAGCAGGGTCGCCGGAACGGTGATCATGACCGTGCTGAGGAGGGAGTGGGTGATCGTCGGATTGTCGAGCAGCCGGGAGTAGTTGTCGAAGGTGAGCTCGGACGGGGCCGTGAACACCTTCCACCAGCCGGTTGCCGCGATGTCGTCCGCGCCGCGCAGCGAGGACAGCAGCAGACCGATCGTCGGCATCAGCCAGAACAGGGCCACCAGGACGAGGAAGATCCGCATCGCACCGCCGCCGGCGCGGGCGGCGAGCCGTGCGCCGAGGGACCGCTCGGCCTTCACCGGAGCACTGCCGGCCGGTGTGCTCGTGGCCGTGGTCGACGCTGTAGTCATCGGCGCCCCTCCTTCCGGATCCGGCGGATGTTGACGTACATCACCGGGAGTACCAGCAGCAACAGGAGTACGGCGATGGCGCTGCCGATCCCGAGGTCCGCGTCCGTGCCGAACGAGGACCGGTAGAGCTGGAGCGCCAGCACGTTCGCGTCGTCCTGCGAGGAACCCGGCGCGATGATGAAGACCAGGTCGAAGATCTTCAGCACGTTGATCATCAGCGTGACCAGCACCACCACGAGCACGGGCGCGAGCATCGGCACCGTGATCCGGCGGAACACCTGCCACTCGTTCGCGCCGTCCACCCGGGCCGCTTCGAGCAGTTCACGCGGCAGCCCCGCGAGCCCCGCCGCGATCAGCACCATCGCGAACCCGGCCCACATCCAGACGTAGGAACCGATGATCCCGGGGGTGACCAGCGTCGGGCCGAGCCACTCGACCCCGTTGTACGGCTCCTTGAAGTTCGAGGCGGGGAGCCGGAGCGCGGCACCGTCCGCCGACGCGGGCAGCGTGAACGTACCGTCCGCCGCCGCCGTCGCCGACGCGACGACCTTGCCGTCCTTGACCGCCTCGACCTCGATGCCCTTGAGCCCCAGCTCCTTGGCGTCGATGACGTTGGGCTTGCCGCCACCGCCCTTGGTGAAGTCCAGCCACGCGGTGCCGGAGATCTTCCCGTCCCCGGCCGTGGCGGCCTTCGCGGGCTTCGCGTCCTTCGGCATGTTCGCCGGGATCACACCGACCAGCGGCAGCTGCACCGGCTGCCCGGCCCGTACCGGCGCCTTGGTGACGAACGAGCCGCCGGGGCCCGCCTTGAGCGGGTGGACGGGCAGCGGGTGCGCCTTCGGGTAGCCCGCCGACTCGTTGAACGTGTCGTGCACACCCACCCATACGGCGTTGGCGACCCCGCGCTCCGGGGCGGCGTCGTACACCAGCCGGAAGATGATGCCGGCGGCGAGCATGGAGATCGCCATCGGCATGAAGACCACCAGCTTGAACGCCGTGCCCCAGCGGATCCGCTCGGTCAGCACCGCGAAGATCAGCCCGAGGGCCGTGGAGACCGTGGGCGCGAGCACCACCCAGATCGCGTTGTTCTTGACCGCTGTACGGATGGTGTCGTCCGTGAACAGCGCCTTGTAGTTGTCGAGTCCGGCGAAGCCCGTACCCGCCTGGTCGAAGAACGACCGGTAGACGGAGTACACGATCGGATAGACCACGAGCGCGCCCAGCAGCACCAGCGCGGGTGCCAGGAAGAGGGCGGCGAAGAACCGGCGGGTGCCGGTCACGCTCCTGCGGCTGCGTCCCGCGCCGCCGGCCGGCGGACCGGACGGCTTCCTGGGCGCGGGCACCGACGGCTCCGGGGACGATTGCTTGTCGGCGGGGGGCACCGCGTCGGCGCCCCCCGCTGCGGCTGTCGTCATCCCGTCAGCTCTTGTACGCCTTGGCCGCGTCGGACTCCAGCTTCGCTTGAGTCCCCGCGATGTCCTTCGGGTTCTTCAGGAAGTCCTGGAGGGTCTTCCACTCACCCTTGCCGGGCGTCCCGCCGAACGACTGCGGCGCCTGGTCGGACATGTCGAACCGGACGGAGTCACCGGCCGCGACCAGCGCCTTCGCCATCGTGCGCTGCACCTCGTTGGGGTACGCGGTGGCGTCCAGGCCCTTGTTCGGCGAGATGAACCCGCCCTGCTCGGCCATGATCTGCGCGGCATCGGTCGAGGCCAGCCAGGTCAGCAGCGCCTGGGCGCCCTTGCCGTCCTTCAGCGCCACCGCGGCGTCGCCACCGGTCACGACGGGGGACTCGGCGCCGACCGCCGGGAACGGGAACACCTTGGCGTCGGTCCCGATCTTCGCCTTCGTCTGCGCGATGTTGACGCCCACGAAGTCGCCCTCGAAGACCATCGCGGCCTTGGGCTGGTCACCGCCGGTGAAGGTCTGGGTGACCGAGGCCGGGAACTCCGTCTGCAGCGCGCCGTCGGCGCCGCCCGCGATCAGCGACGGCTTGCCGAAGAGCTCGGCGAGCGTGGTCAGCGCCGCCTTGACGGACGGGTCCGTCCACTTGATCTTGTGCTGGGCCAGCTGGTCGTACTTCTCCGGACCGGCCTGGGAGAGGTAGATGTTCTCGAACCAGTCGGTGAGGGTCCAGCCGTCCGCGCCACCGACCGAGACCGGGGTGACACCCGAGGCGGAGACCGTCTCGGCGGTCTTCAGGAAGTCCTTCCAGGTCTTCGGCTCGGCCGCGCCCGCGTTCTCGAACGCCTTGGCGTTGTACCAGATCAGGGACTTGTTGGCGGCCTTGAAGTACACGCCGTACTGGGTGCCGTCCACCGCGCCCAGGTCCTGCCAGACCTTCGAGTAGTTCTTTGCCAGCTGGGCCTTGGCCTCCGGACCGACCGGCTTCGCCCACTTCTTCTGCGCGGCCTGCTGGATCGCGCCGACCTGCGGGATCATCGCGACGTCCGGCGGCTGACCTCCCGCGATCTTCGTACCGAGGAAGTTGACGATCGGGTCCTGGGCCGGGACGAAGGTGACCTTCGCGCCCGTGCGGTTCTCGAACTCCTTGAGGACCTTGACGAAGTTGGCCTGTTCGGCACCGGTCCAGACGGCCGCGACCGACAGCTTCTCGCCGTCCAGCTTGGGCAGGGCGACCGACGAGCTCTGCTTGCCGCTCCCCGAGCCCTTGTCCGGCTTGTCCTTCCCGCCGCCGTCGTCACTGCAGCCGGTGAGGGCCAGTGCGCCGACAGCGGTGAACACCGCGGCGGCCCTGCTGATCCGAAGGGTTGTGCGCATTGCTTCCCCGTCTCTCACATCGTTGTGTGCGCACAGTCCTACGCCCGCCCCACGGACGCCGCAATACCGCTTCTCGTGTCAACTCCTTGATCGTGATGGGCTCGTGACGTGATGTCAGTGGATGTCCGGACCCGGGCCCGGTCAGCTGTGGACGGGCCCGAGCGGGGCTATCGGCTCGGCGTTCACCGAACGGGCCGCCCACTCCAGAGCACTGGCGAGCAGCGCCAGGTCCGTCGGTCCGTTGCCCAGCTCGCGGACCGGGCGCCGGGTCGGCGGATCGCCCATCCGCTCCCACTCCAGCGGCACGACGGTGGGCCGCAGCGTGGCGGTACGCGGGATGCGCCCGGTCACCCGGCCGCCCTGGAACGGCGTCACCCGCCCGTCCGGATGCCCGAGCCTGCCCCGCCCGGGCGCCGGGTCCTCCGGCGACGGCTGGACCACCGGCGCGTCCAGCACGATGCGCAGCCGGGCCCCGTGGGCCAGGTCGGTGTCCTCCGTGCGCTCCGGGCGGGCCGACGCCGCGACCAGGTGGACGCCCAGCCGGCCGCCCTCCCGCGCCACGGTCTCCAGGGCCCGCACCACCGAACCGGCGGCGGGGCGGCCGGGGCTGCCGAGCGCCGGGGCGACCAGCGCGTCGAAGTCGTCGACCAGGACGACGAGCCGGGGCAGCGGGGAGGGCCCGGGGGCCGAGGACGGGGCGGCGGGGCGCAGCCGGAGCGTCCCGCTCATCGGGGCGTCCACGTCACCGCGCTGTTCCGTGCCGGCCGGCGGGCGCTGGCCGACCATCCGCCGGGCCACCTCGTGCCGGTGATGCCACTCGGTGAAGTCGTACGGGCCGAGCAGCTCGGCGCGACGTTTCAGCTCACCGCCCAGCGCCTGCGCGAACTCCCGCATCCGGACCGGATCGGAGGCCACCAGGTGCATGAACGCGTGCGGGAGTTCGGTACAGGGACGAAGGCCCTCGCCGCGGTCGCCGCCCGCGCCGTCGACCAGCAGGATGCCCAGCAGGTCGGGGCGGGCGGCCGCGGCGAGCGAGGCGGCGACGGCCCGCAGCAACTCCGTGCGCCCGCTGCCGGCCGGTCCCTCGATGAGGAGGTGCGGGCCCTCCTCCGCCAGATCCACGCTGACCGCGCCCCGGGGCCCGGCCCCGAGCACCACCACGGGCCGCCCGACCGGGGCGGTGCCTTCGGTGGTGGCGGGGGCGGGCGTGCCGGTGTCCGGCTCGGCGCCCGCGGTGGCCTCCGCGGCGGGGTGTCCGGGGGTGGCGGCGCTCTCGGCGCCTCGCGCGGCGATCCGGGGGGTGTCGCTGCCGCGCGGCCCGCTGACCCGGTTCGAGCCGCGCCCGGATCCGGCGGAACGCGGACTGCCGGTCCCCTGGACGTCACCGCCGCCACTGCCCCAGGAGCCGGTCCCGGTCCCGGGAACGGTCCGCGAGCTCGGGGTGTCCCCGGGCGCGCCGCCGTAACGCTGCCCGCCGACCCGGGGCGCGGAACCGCCGGGGTACGGGGTGCGGCCCGAGTCCGGGTACGGGGTGCGGCCGGAACCGTGGGCGCCGTCGGGGGCGAAGGGGTGGGCCGGGGTGCCGATGTGCGTGGCGTTCTCACTGCCGGGGTACGGGGTGCGGCCCGAGCCCGGGGCGTATCCGCCCGTGCCGTCGGGGCCGGGCGCGCCGCCCAGCCGCTGGGCGCCGACCCGGGGGGCCGGGCCGCGCGGATACTCCGTACGGCCCGAGCCGGGGCTGTCCGTGTCGCCGCCGTCCGTGCCGCCGCCCGCCGGTCCGCCCGTCCAGCGGCCCGAGCCGCGCACCGTGGCACCGGGCTGGTCGTCCGCGGTGGAGGCCCAGCGGGCCATCAGGGAGGCCGGGGTGGCGCGGGCCAGGCCCAGCTCGTCCAGCAGCCGGGCGGTGGTCGGGAGCGCGGCCGCCGGCCGGCCGTGTGCGGTGGCGGCACCCTCCGTGCGCAACGGGGCCAGCGCCCGGCCGAACCGCTCGGCCCAGTGCGCCGACACCGCGTCCACCGCGGCGACCGTGCCCCGGCCCGCGGCCCGGCCGTCCGCCGTCCGCAGCAGCCGCAGGGCCGTCGCCACATCGCCGCTCAGCATCGCCACCGCCCCGCACTCGCGGAACGCGATCGAGGCGTGGCAGGCGGCCTCGTACGTCGCCGCGACCGGTGAGGTGGGGGTGGCGGCCGGGGTCTCGGCCAGACAGATCAGATGGACGCCCGCCGCTGCACCGGCGGCGGCAAGCCGGGCGGTGTTCTCGCGCAGCGCCGCCGAGCCGGGGTCGCCGTCGACGATCACCACGGTGTACGGCCCGGTGTACCGCTGCGCGGCCTCGGCGATCGTGGCGCGGTCCTGGCTCGCCCAGCCGGGCCCGAGCGGCCCGTCGTCCAGCCGGCGCACCAGCTCCGTCGTACGGGCGGTGGCCTGGTCGCGGTCGTACGCCAGGAGCAGCCGGCACTCCTGGCCGTGCATCGGCCGCAGATGGGGCAGCCAGCCGAGCCAGGCCCACTCGCGTCTGCGCTCCTCCGCGCTCCGGGCGCGGTCCGTGCTGATCAGCACGATCTCCAGATCGGCGGGGGAGTGCAGCGCGGCGAGCTGGGCCACCGTCGAACGGGCGAGCCCGGCCAGCCTGGTCCGCGGCCCGGCGAGCCCGAGCGAACCGGCCTCCCGCAGCCCCACCGTGACCGGCACCGCGGGCAGCTCGGCCCGGTCGGTCGTGCCCAGCCGCACCACGAGCGCCTCGGGGTGGGTGGCGCCGCGCTCCCACAGCCGGGGGCCGGGGCCGAGCGCGGTCAGCAGCACGGCCGCCGGGTCGGGCCAGACGCTCTGCGCGGCGGGCCCCGGAGGCGCCGCCCGGCCGGCCGGGAACACCGGCTCGGCCGTGCCCGCCCCGTCGGGTGCCGCCTCGTGGACGGGCTCGCCCTTGTTGCCCGCGAGCCGGCGGGCCCAGGCGCCTATCCCGCCCCGCCGGGGCGACTCGTCGCCCGGTGCGGGCCGTGCCGCGCCGGGGCGCCCGTCGGCACCGTCCCCGTCGCCGTACGCGTGACCGGACCCCTGGTGGGGAGCGGGTCCGGAGCCGGGGGAAGGCGGCGGGGCGTACCCATGGCCGGAGCCGTGCTCCTCGGCGGTACGCCCGTCGGCACCGGCCGCGGCCGTCGTGCCGGACACCCGTAGGTGGCCCTCGCCGTCCGGCGCCGTGGCCAGCGCGGGCTCGGGGGCGCCCGAGGTCAGCCGGAGCGTGGACTCGCCGAGCCGCAGCAGCGCACCGGGCTTCAGCCGGACCGGGCGGTCGCGGACCTCCGCGCCGTCCAGCAGGGTGCCGTTGGTGGAGCCGAGGTCCGCCACCGAGACCAGGCCGTCGGCGGAGACCGTCACCGCGCAGTGCAGCCGGGACACATCGGGGTCGTCGAGCGGCACGTCCGCGTCGGCGGAGCGGCCGATCCGGATCCTGCCGCCGTGCAGCAGATGGACCCCGCCCGCGTCCGGCCCCGCGACCACGTGCAGCCGCGCCGGAACGGCGTCGTCCACCGCCTCGTCCTCGCCCGGGACCTGGAGCGAGAGCACCGCCCCGTCCACCAGCGGTGGCTCACCCAGGGCGCACCGCTGCGCGTCGAGCCGCTCGCGCCCGGCGAACAGCACCACCGCGCCGCTGCCGAGCGAGCCGTCGGGCCCCAGGACCGCGGCGGCCAGGTTGGAAGCCACGGTGGCGAGCGCCGTCCCCGACGGGGCGGTGACCAGCACGTCGCACGCGCGCGCCGGGGTCTGGCCGCTGCGCGGCGCGAGGACGGTCAGCCGGATCTGCATCGCCGTCAGCGGTCCCTTCTGCGCGGGGCGCCGGGCAGGGGGAAACGCCCTGTGATTCCCCCCACCCGACACGGACGCGTCGTCCGGTACAGGTTCGTCACGGCTCGCGGGGCTCCCGACCCCACACTCCGTGCTGGAGGCATCCTCGCACCTGCCACTGACAACACGCCCGGCGGTCACCGCTAAGTGATCTTGAAACGTCGGCTGTGCGCCCATAAGTGCCTGCTTGGAACGCTGTCCGCGGTGACGGAACCGTTCCGCAAGAGCCTCCGGGACGGTTTGTCGTACACGTGTGCGGCAACCATCCGCCCGATGTGAGCGTCTTGTTCCGCAACGGCCCGGTACCGCCTCGGGCGGCACCGGCCGCGGTGGGCGGGTGCACGCCGCAGGACGGCACCCGGCGGCCTTCCGGGCGGCAACGGCAGCCTTCCGGGCGGCCACGGCAGTTTGACGACAGGCCCTAGAGTTGGGCCGGAACTCCCGGCGGATCCGGGAACACCGTAAGCACCACGATCTACAGGGAGCGCATGACGTGCGGCCGGTAGGCAGCAAGTACCTCCTGGAGGAGCCGCTCGGACGCGGCGCCACGGGCACCGTCTGGCGTGCCCGCCAGCGGGAGACCGCGGGCGCCGAGGCGGCCGTCGCCGGCGAGCCCGGCGAGACCGTGGCGATCAAGGTCCTGAAGGAGGAGCTCGCCAACGACGCCGACGTCGTGATGCGGTTCCTGCGCGAGCGCTCCGTGCTGCTGCGGCTCACCCACGAGAACATCGTGCGTACCCGCGACCTGGTCGTCGAGGGCGACCTCCTCGCCCTCGTCATGGACCTGATCGACGGCCCCGACCTGCACCGCTACCTCCGCGAGAACGGCCCGCTCACCCCGGTCGCCGCCGCGCTGCTCACCGCGCAGATCGCGGACGCGCTCGCCGCCAGCCACGCCGACGGCGTCGTGCACCGCGACCTGAAGCCGGCCAACGTCCTGCTCGACGAGCGCGACGGCCAGATGCGCCCGATGCTCACCGACTTCGGCATCGCCCGCCTGGCCGACTCCCCGGGGCTCACCCGGACCCATGAGTTCGTCGGCACCCCCGCCTACGTGGCGCCCGAGTCCGCCGAGGGCCGCCCGCAGACCTCCGCCGTCGACATCTACGGCGCGGGCATCCTGCTCTACGAGCTGGTCACCGGCCGCCCGCCGTTCGCCGGCGGCACCGCCCTCGAAGTGCTGCACCGCCACCTCAGCGAGGAGCCCCGCCGCCCCTCCAACGTCCCGGCCCCGCTGTGGACGGTGATAGAGCGCTGCCTGAGCAAGGACCCCGACCGGCGGCCCAGCGCCGAGAACCTGGCCCGCGGTCTGCGCACCGTCGCGGCCGGCATCGGTGTGCACGCCAGCTCCGCCCAGATCGCCGCGGCCGACGGCGTGGGTGCCCTGCTCGCCCCCGACCCGGCGCCCGCCGCCGTTCCGGAGACCCCCGGCGCGGCGGACCCGACGCAGGTGCTGCCGAGCAACGCCGGCTCGTACGACCCGAACGCCGCCACCAGCGTCATGCAGCACGCCCCCGGCCCGGGTGGCCACGCCGACCCGACCTCGGTCATGCCGCCCGTGCCGCCGCGTCCGGACGGAGCTCCGGAGCCCGACGGTCCGCACCCCTGGCAGTCCCAGCTCCAGGCGGCCCGCGACCGCAACGAGCAGACCCAGGTCCAGTACCTCGACCCGGGCCAGGACCCGCTGCGCCGCCGCCCCCAGCGCCCGCAGCCCCAGCAACAGCAGCCTCAGCGGCGCCAGCAGCCGCCGCCCCAGCAGTACCAGCAGCCGCAGCAGCAGTACCCCCAGCACCGGCAGCAGCAGTACCAGCCGCAGCCCCAACAGCAGCCCCAGCGGCAGCAGTACGCGCCTCCGCAGCAGCCGGCGCCCCAGCCGCCGGCCCCGCGTCAGCCCCGCGAGCCGAGGCAGCGCAGCGCCAACCCGATGCGGATCCCCGGCCTCGGCTGCCTCAAGGGCTGCCTGTTCACCCTGGTGCTGCTGTTCGTCGCGGGCTGGCTGATCTGGGAACTGACCCCGCTGCAGGACTGGATCGGCCAGGGCAAGAGCTACTGGAAGGCGATCGGCGACGCGATCTCCACCGTCACCGACTGGATCTCGGAACTGGGCGGCGGCAGCGACAGCGGCGGCGGCAACACCGGCCCCTGAGCGGCCGCAACACCATCAATTCTGTAGCTATTTCTGTAGCTATATCGACTTCCGCGGGCCAGTTTCCACCGCATATCGCCCGCGGAAGTGAAGGTTGGCACCATCCCGGGCACTCAACCCCCCGGCCGACGCGTAACTTTGTCGACCGGGGGGTCATGAGCGACGGTCCATCGCCAGCCGCTGAGGGAGCAGTCTTGGCACGGAATATCGGCAGCCGGTACACCGCACACCAGATCCTGGGGCGCGGCAGCGCCGGCACGGTCTGGCTCGGCGAGGGGCCAGAGGGCCCGGTGGCCATCAAGCTGCTCCGCGAGGACCTCGCGTCCGACCAGGAACTCGTGGGCCGCTTCGTCCAGGAGCGCACCGCCCTGCTCGGGCTCGACCATCCGCACGTGGTAGCCGTCCGCGACCTCGTGGTGGACGGCAACGACCTGGCGCTGGTCATGGACCTGGTGCGCGGCACCGACCTGCGCACCCGGCTGGACCGCGAACGCCGCCTCGCGCCCGAGGCCGCCGTGGCGATCATCGCGGACGTCGCCGACGGCCTCGCCGCCGCACACGCCGCCGGTGTGGTCCACCGCGACGTCAAGCCGGAGAACATCCTGCTCGACATGGAGGGCCCGCTCGGCCCCGGCAACTCGCACCCGGCGCTGCTCACCGACTTCGGCGTGGCCAAGCTGATCGACACCCCCCGCCGCACCAAGGCCACCAAGATCATCGGCACGCCGGACTACCTGGCGCCCGAGATAGTCGAGGGGCTGCCGCCACGCGCCGCCGTCGACATCTACGCCCTCGCGACGGTCCTGTACGAACTGCTCGCCGGCTTCACGCCCTTCGGCGGCGGACACCCCGGCGCCGTACTGCGCCGGCACGTCACGGAGACAGTCGTACCGCTCCCCGGCATCCCCGACGAACTCTGGCAGCTCCTGGTCCAGTGCCTGGCCAAGGCCCCCGCCTCCCGGCTGCGCGCCTCCGAGCTTGCGGCCCGGCTGCGCGAGCAGCTCCCGCACCTGGCCGGCATCCCGCCGCTCGACGTGGACGAACCGGACACCGAGCCGGAACCCCAGGCGTACGACGAGCAGCAGTACGCCCCCGCCCCCGAGGAGCCCCGCCGCCGAGGCGCGGTCCCGCTGGTCCCCGGCTCGTCCGCCGACGCCAACCGCGACACCCACACGAGCATGCGCGTCCCGGCCCCCGACGAACTCTCCGGCGGCCCCCGCGGCACCGCCAGGGCCCCCCGCTCCCCGGGCACGCCCCGCCCCGGCTCGGCCCGCAACAAGTCCGCCGCCGTCCGCAAGCGCCGCCTCACCCTGGGCGCCGCGGCCCTGGTGCTGCTCGTCGCGCTGGGCGTGGGCGGCTGGCTGGCCCTGAGCGACGACGACGCGGGCGCACCCGCGAAGGAGACGGGGACCTCGGCACCCGGCACGCCCTGACCCGAGCGGCTTCGCGGGGCCGTTCCGGCGGACCCGGAGCGGCCCGCGAAGGCGCCCGGCACCCGGCTGCGAGGTCCTGATCATGTGGTCCGAGGAACGTCCGTGCCGACAGCCGTTACGCTGGACCCGTGGCAGTCGTCGATATTTCCGAAGAGCTGAAGTCCCTCTCCTCGACCATGGGGTCGATCGAGGCCGTCCTGGACCTGGATGCGCTGAGGGCGGACATCGCCGCGCTCGAGGAGCAGGCGGCCGCGCCTTCCCTCTGGGACGACCCCGAGGCGGCGCAGAAGATCACCAGCAAGCTTTCGCACCTCCAGGCCGAGGTCCGCAAGACCGAGGCCCTCCGCGGCCGGATCGACGATCTCGAAGTCCTCTTCGAGCTCGCCCAGGACGAGGGCGACGCCGACGCCCTGGCCGAGGCCGAGTCCGAGCTGGAGTCGGTCCGCAAGGCGCTGGACGAGATGGAGGTCCGTACGCTCCTCTCCGGCGAGTACGACTCCCGCGAGGCCCTGGTCAACATCCGCGCCGAGGCCGGTGGCGTGGACGCGGCCGACTTCGCCGAGAAGCTCCAGCGCATGTACATCCGCTGGGCCGAGCGGCACGGCTACAAGACCGAGGTCTACGAGACGTCGTACGCGGAGGAGGCCGGCATCAAGTCGACCACCTTCGCCGTCCAGGTGCCGTACGCCTACGGCACGCTCTCCGTCGAGCAGGGCACCCACCGGCTCGTCCGGATCTCGCCCTTCGACAACCAGGGCCGCCGCCAGACGTCCTTCGCGGGCGTCGAGGTGCTGCCGGTGGTCGAGCAGACCGACCACATCGAGATCGACGAGTCCGAGCTGCGCGTGGACGTGTACCGCTCGTCGGGCCCCGGCGGCCAGGGCGTCAACACCACGGACTCGGCGGTCCGTCTGACCCACCTCCCGACCGGCATCGTGGTCTCCTGCCAGAACGAGCGCTCGCAGATCCAGAACAAGGCATCCGCGATGAACGTCCTCCAGGCGAAGCTCCTCGAACGCCGACGCCAGGAGGAGCAGGCCAAGATGGACGCCCTCAAGGGCGACGGCGGCAACTCCTGGGGCAACCAGATGCGGTCGTACGTCCTGCACCCGTACCAGATGGTCAAGGACCTGCGTACGGAGTTCGAGATGGGCAACCCGGAAGCGGTCTTCAACGGCGAGATCGACGGCTTCCTGGAGGCGGGCATCCGCTGGCGCAAGCAGCGGGAGAAGTAGGAACGGCAAGCGTTCACGGCGGTGCCGGAAACCCTGCGGGGTCTCCGGCACCGCCGTTTTCGTCGGGCGCACGGGGCAGTCCCCGAAGGGGAGTTGGAGTTCCGGGTTGCGCGGGAGCTGTGGTGAGTCCGTCACAGTCGTGACTCCGAATGGAGACCAACTCCCTTCAAATCGGTTCATATTGCACGGAACGGCCTTGACGTAGTCCTTAACTGTGGACAGGGTGCTAGGGCAGCATGCGTATGTCTGGGACGGGTGTGAACGGGGGCGGGCGGCATGACCACGGCTCCATGTGGCGCTGTTCGGAGCGAACCCCGCAGAGCCGGGGCCCGCATATGGCTGCTCCACTGACGAGAACAGCTACTGGGGGTAGCAGCACATGACGAAGAAGACGCGAGTCCGCGTCGCGCGGATCGCCGCGGGTGCGGTCATCGCCGCGGGCGCCTCGCTCACCGCCGCCGGTGCGGCTTCGGCGGTCGGGATCGGTGTCGACCTCGGCGGCATCTCCGCGAAGGCGGAGGCCGACGAGAGCGGCCTGGGTATCGACGCCGACATCAAGTCTCCCGAGGGTGACTCCGACGGCGGCGGCGACCTGGGCGGCGTGGACGCCGGGACCGACGCGGGTACCGACGCCGGTACCGATGCGGGTACGGACGCCGGGACCGACGCGGGCACCGACGCCGGTACGGACGCGGGTACGGACGCCGGGACCGATGCGGGCACCGATGCGGGTACGGACGCCGGGACCGACGCGGGCACCGACGCCGGTACGGACGCGGGCACCGACGCCGGAACCGATGCGGGTACGGACGCCGGTACGGACGCGGGCACCGACGCCGGTACGGACGCCGGAACCGACGCCGGAAACGACAACGGCGGCAACGGCAACAACGGTGGCAACGGCAACGGCGGCCACGACAACGGCGGTGGCAACGGCAACGGTGGCCACCAGTCCGGCGGCAACGGCAGCAACGGCGGCAACGGCAACGGCGGTAACGGATCCTCCGGCAACGGTGGCACGGACAACGGCGGCACCACCGGTAACGGCGGTACCACCGGCTCCGCCACCGGCGGCGACACCGGCAACTGCACCGTCGACCTCGACGGCGCGAACTGCGCGGACAACACCACTCCCGACTCCGCCGGCAACCAGCCGGTCGAGCAGGGCAAGGGCAAGGACGAGCTCGCCGAGACCGGTGCCGCCGAGACCACGTTCCTGCTGGTCGGCGCCGCGACGATGATCGCCGGAGGCATCGGCTTCCGGGTCATGCCGCGCCTGATGAACGGCCGTACGGTCGCCTAAGGGTCACCTGCGGTAACAGAGCGACACAGAGGGGCCCGGGACGCCGATCGGCATCCCGGGCCCCTCCACGTACACGTCCCGACGCCTGCGGGCGACCGGGTGGAGCGCGCGGTCATATGTCCGCGCAGCTACTTGCCCGCGCGGCTACACGCTCTGGTGCGCCAGCAGCGCCAGCGCGCCCAGCAACACCACCAGCAGGGCCACCAGCATCACCGGGTTCAGCCCGGCGAACATTCCCTGCTCCTGTTCCTGCTGCAGCCGCGCACGGCTCGCCCGGCACACGGGGCAACGGCCCTCGTTGACGGGCGCCGCGCAGTTCGCGCACACCAGTCGGTCATAGGTCATGCGCTTTCCTCCTCCCGCGCGGCGGAGCCGCATACGCTTTCTCTCCGCACAACGCTCATGGAAACGCAACCGTTCCCCCTACCACTGTGCCAGCTCGCGCGGATTTCGGCGCGGCCCGCCGGACATCACCCGTTCCGTCGCGCTTCGGACCCGCGTCCGGCCGGTACCGTTCCGCCATAAATCGCCCATCCCCGGACGCGCGCCTGCACGCCTCAGTCCGGGTCGCGTATGGTCACGCACACCTACTCCCGGCCGACCGTGGTGCATCCGTGATCCGATTCGACAACGTCTCCAAGACCTACCCGAAGCAGAGCCGTCCCGCTCTACGGGATGTGTCTCTCGATATCGAGAAGGGCGAGTTCGTCTTCCTGGTGGGCTCATCCGGCTCCGGCAAGTCCACCTTCATGCGACTCATCCTCCGTGAGGAGCGCGCCAGCCAGGGCATGGTCCACGTCCTGGGCAAGGACCTCGCGCGCCTGTCCAACTGGAAGGTGCCGCACATGCGGCGCCAGCTGGGCACCGTGTTCCAGGACTTCAGGCTCCTGCCCAACAAGACCGTTGCGGAGAACGTGGCGTTCGCCCAGGAGGTCATCGGAAAGCCGCGCGGCGAGATCCGCAAGGCGGTGCCCCAGGTTCTCGACCTGGTCGGCCTCGGTGGCAAGGAGGACCGGATGCCCGGTGAGCTCTCCGGTGGTGAGCAGCAGCGCGTGGCGATCGCGCGGGCGTTCGTGAACCGCCCCATGCTGCTGATCGCGGACGAGCCGACCGGCAACCTCGACCCGCAGACCTCCGTCGGCATCATGAAGCTGCTGGACCGGATCAACCGGACCGGTACCACCGTGATCATGGCGACCCACGACCAGAACATCGTCGACCAGATGCGCAAGCGCGTCATCGAGCTGGAGCAGGGCCGTCTCGTACGTGACCAGGCCCGCGGCGTCTACGGCTACCAGCACTGAGCATCGAGCACTGAAAGGACGCCATGCGCGCCCAGTTCGTCCTGTCGGAGATCGGCGTCGGCCTCCGTCGCAACCTCACGATGACCTTCGCCGTCGTCGTCTCCGTCGCCCTCTCGCTCGCCCTGTTCGGCGGCGCGCTGCTCATGCGCGAGCAGGTCAGCACGATGAAGGACTACTGGTACGACAAGGTCAACGTCTCGATCTTCCTCTGCAGCAAGAGCGATGTGACCTCGACGCCCAAGTGTGCCAAGGGTGCCGTCACGGCGGAGCAGAAGAAGCAGATCGAGGGCGACCTCCACAAGATGGACGTCGTCGACACGGTCACGTACGAGTCCGCCGACCAGGCGTACAAGCACTACCAGGACCAGTTCGGCGACTCGCCCATGGCGAGCAACATCACGCCGGACCAGATGCAGGAGTCGTTCCGGGTCAAGCTCCACGACCCGAAGAAGTACAAGGTCGTCGCCACCGCCTTCGCCGGCCGTGACGGGGTGCAGTCCGTCCAGGACCAGAGAAGCATCCTGGACAACCTCTTCCAGCTGATGAACGGCATGAATGTGGCCGCCCTCTTCGTGATGGCGCTGATGCTGGTCATCGCGCTGATGCTGATCGTGAACACCGTCCGGGTGTCCGCGTTCAGCCGACGGCGCGAGACCGGCATCATGCGGCTCGTCGGGGCCTCGGGCTTCTACATCCAGATGCCGTTCATCATGGAGGCTGCGTTCGCCGGTCTCATCGGTGGTGTCCTGGCCTGCGTGATGCTGCTGGCGGGCCGGTACTTCCTGATCGACGGCGGCCTGGCACTCCAGAGCAAGCTGAATCTGATCGACTTCATCGGCTGGGACGCGGTCTTCACCAAGCTGCCCCTGGTCCTGGCGATCGGCCTGCTGATGCCCGCCGTTGCCGCGCTCTTCGCGCTCCGCAAGTACCTCAAGGTGTGACAAGCGCCCCCCGGCCGCGCGGCCAACCGGCCGTGCGGCCGGGGGGCGTTGTCCTAGACTCGGCGCCATGTCGGGCCCCACGCAGTGTTTCGGGCCCCGCGGCGTGCGCCGCGGGGCGGCTCTGACATTGGTTTTCGCCGGTGTGCTGGCCACCGCCGCGGTCACCGGCTCGCTGCCGCGCGGCAGCGGGAAGTCCGAGTCCTTCGCGACCCGTTCCGTGGCCTCCACCGTCGACCGCGACGAGGTGGCGGACGCCGCCGCGCGGGCCGTGGCCGACGGCAAGTCCGGCAAGGAGGCGGCCGAGGAGGTCGTCAGCCGCAGCGGCGACCGCTGGGGCGCGGTGTACGACGAGCGGCAGTACGAGGAGTTCGAGCAGGCCCTGGACGGCTCGTACACCGGCGTCGGGATCTCCGCGAAGCGCTCCGCCGACGGGCAGGTCGAGGTGGCCCGGGTACAGCCCGGCAGCCCCGCCGACCGGGCCGGCATCGAGCCCGGCGACCTGCTCCGTACGATCGACGGCCAGCGGGTCGACAGGCGTCCCGTGGCCGAGGTCGTCGCCCTGCTGCGCGGGGACCGTACGGAGGCCGCCGAGGGCTCCACCGTTGTCCTGGGCGTCGCGCGCGGCGACCGCCGGCGGACCGAGACACTGCACCGGGCCAGACTCACCACCGAGCCCGTGACCGTGCGACGACTGGGACCGCCCCGCTCCGCCGCCTCCTCTTCTTCCTCCTCTTCCTCCGGGGCCGTGATGATCGAGGTCGACTCGTTCACCAGGGGCTCGGGCGCCAAGGTCCGTGACGCGGTCCGGGGCGCCCCGTCCGACGCCGGGGTGCTGCTCGACCTCCGCGGCAACTCCGGCGGCCTGGTCACCGAGGCCGTCACCGCCGCCTCCGCCTTCCTGGACGGCGGCCTGGTCGCCACGTACGACGTGCACGGCGAGCAGCGCGCCCTGTACGCGGAGCCGGGCGGCGACACCGAACGCCCCCTCGTCGTCCTGGTCGACGGCGGCACGATGAGCGCCGCCGAACTCCTCACCGGTGCCCTCCAGGACCGGGGCCGCGCCGTCACCGTCGGCTCACGGACCTTCGGCAAGGGATCGGTCCAGATGCCGAGCAAGCTCCCGGGCGGCTCGGTGGCCGAGCTGACCGTGGGCCACTACCGCACCCCGGCGGGGCGCAGCGTCGACGAACGCGGCATCACCCCGGACCTCACGGTCGACTCGAAGGCCGAGCAGCGGGCCGAAACAGTATTGAGTGGCCTCGGGGGTGGGTCGTAGTGCGAAAATGGCCGCACTATGGCTAAGGAAAAGGACACGGGGCGCAAGCTCATCGCGCAGAACAAGAAGGCGCGGCACGACTACCACATCCTCGACACCTACGAGTGCGGTCTCGTGCTCATGGGCACCGAGGTCAAGTCGCTGCGGCTGGGCCGGGCCTCCCTGGTGGACGGCTTCGTCCAGATCGACCGCGGCGAGGCGTGGCTGCACAACATCCATGTCCCCGAGTACGTGCAGGGGACCTGGACCAACCACTCGGCCAAGCGGAAGCGCAAGTTGCTGATGCACCGGGCCGAGATCGACAAGCTGGAGTCGAAGTCGGGCGAGACCGGCCACACGATCGTGCCGCTCGCGCTGTACTTCAAGGACGGCCGGGTCAAGGTCGAGATCGCGCTCGCCAAGGGCAAGAAGGAGTACGACAAGCGCCAGACCCTCCGCGAGAAGCAGGACACGAGGGAGACCAACCGCGCGATCTCGGCGGCGCGCAGGCGCCAGCGGAGCGCGTAGGACCGTGCCCGGCCCGGCTCCGCCGGGCGGCGGCAGGAATAGGCTGGCATCGTCGCGCGTTGGTCACGTACGATGGCACTGCACTCCACAGCGGGTGCACGCATTGAAAACAAAACATGGGGATGATCGGTTTCGACAGCGGATGTCGAAGCAGGGGAAGCGTGTCGAGGAAGCGGCAATGATCTCGTAAACCATATGTCGCAACCAATAATCGCCAACACCAAGCGCGATTCCTTCGCCCTCGCTGCCTAAGTAGCGACTTGCGAAGTGTCAGCCCGGGGGTGATCCCGACCCGGATCCTGGCATCATCAAGGGATCTAAACTTCTAGACCCGGTCACGGGGCCTGGAAGGAAATCAAACAGTGACTGAGCCCGTCGGAGACTTGTTCGCGTGATCTCCGGGGCTGAGAAAAGCGCAGCGAACTGCACACGGAGAAGCCCTGATTCTGCACCGTTGGACGCGGGTTCGATTCCCGCCATCTCCACAATTCCCATGTGAGCCTCTGCCCTGCGAATGTCTTCGCGGGGCAGAGGCGTTTTCATGCCCGGCGTACGGGTGCCTCGGCGGCGCGGATGGCCGGCGGCAGCCCCCGCACGGCCCTGACCAGCGACAACGGCATGCGTGGCAGCTCCTGCTCGATCGCAGTGCTTGAATGGACCGACGTTCATGACTGAGTAAGGAGAAGTGCTGTGCCCCTGGTGTCTGTCGTGATGCCCGTGTACAACTCGGCGGCCACTCTCGGCGCGGCGGTCCGGTCGGTGCTCACGCAGACCCACAGCGACCTGGAGCTGCTGATCACCGACGACAAGTCGTCCGACGGCTCCATGGACCTGCTCATGGAGTTCGCCCGGCAGGACGATCGCGTCCTGCCGGAATCGGCCCCCGAACAGGGCGGTGCCGGCCGGGCGCGCAACCTTGCCATCGAGCGGGCCCGGGGGGACTACGTCGCCTTTCTCGACAGTGACGACATGTGGCTTCCGGAGAAGACCGAGCGGCAACTCGATTTCGCTGCGGCAGGTGATGCGCCTCTGACGTTCACCTCCTACTACAAGATGGACGCCGATTATGAGGGTGAAAGCACTGATTTCATCCCGAATGGGCGTGTGGTCCGAGCGAGAGAGCGTGTGGACTACCGCGCGATGCTGGTCCGGGACTACATCGGCGCACTGACCGCCATGTATGACCGCAACGCCCTTGGCACGCGGCTGATGCCGGAGATGCGGAAGAGGCAGGACTACGCCCTGTGGCTGTCGATCATGCGTGACGGTGCCGCCGCCCGGGGCCTCCTCGAACCGCTGGCGGTGTACAGGGCCCACCAGGCAGGTTCGCTGTCCTCCAACAAGCTGTCGCTCGTCCAGTACAACTGGGCGCTGTACCGCGAGCAGGAGAGTCTGTCGGTGCCCCGGGCGACGCGGGCGCTGACCGGTGCCGTGTGGCAGTCGCTGCGCAACTCGCGGATCTAGGAAGCGGATCGCCTGTCAGACCTGTCTGGGATGGTCCGGACATGGAGATGACAATGCAGCTGACGATCGACTGCTCGGATCCGCAGGCAATGGTGACTTTCTGGGCAGAGGCCCTGGGCTATGTGCCGGAGCCCCCGCCTGGCGGGCACGCCACGTGGCGTGCCTACTGGGCGGCGATGGGGGTGCCCGAGGCGGAGCTGCCGGCCGGTGCCGGGGACATTCCGGAGTCGATCATCGATCCTGCGGGACGTGGGCCGAGGGTGTGGTTCCAGCAGGTTCCGGAGCCGAAGGCCGCCAAGAACCGGTGGCACTTCGACCTGAAGGCCGGTGGGGGCCGTGACGTCCCGCTGGACGTCCGCACGCAGCGGGTCAAGGCTGCGGTGGAACGGCTGGTCAAAGCCGGTGCCACGGTGCTGCGGATCAAGGACGAGCCGGGCATGGGGCTCTATGCCGCCGCCATGCAGGACCCCGAGGGCAACGAATTCGACGTCGTCTGAGGGCCGTCGCCCCGTAGCGGACGGAGAGCCCGTCGTACCTCGTGGCCGCTGCCCTGTGCTTTTCGGGTCGGCCGGTCCCGCACTCGACCGCATGGCGCTCGCGGTGATCCACCACCGGGGGCCGGATGCCGCGCACGCCGGGGGCCGGTTCCCTCGCACGCCGGGGGCCGGTTCCCTCGCACGCCGGTCACCGCCCCCGGGGAACCCGGACCCCGGCCGTCGCGACGGCCAGCGCCAGGGCCGCCGCGCAGACCGGTACGACGTACCCCGTCACCTGTCCCGTGTGCTCGACCATCCAGCCGCCGGTCGCCGAGCCCGCCGCGATTCCGCCCAGCAACGCGGTCACGGCCAGCGTCATGCCCTCGTTCAACTGGCCTTCCGGGGTGAGGCGTTGCACCAGGGTCATCCCGGTCACCATGGTCGGGGCCGTCGCCGCGCCGGCCAGCAGGAGTGCGCCGGCGAGGGCGGGCAGGGAATCGGTCGAGGCGGCGGCGAGGAGCGGGAGAGACATCAGGGCCGTCATTCCGGTCAGGCAGCCGAGCAGCCGGCGCCGGATGTCCGAGGCCGGGCGCAGCGATCCGTACAGCAGCCCGGCCACGCATGAGCCGGCCGCCTGGAGTGCCAGGATCGCGCCCCCGGCGTGGGCGATCGTGACGACCTCCATCGCGCCGAAGACCGCGCCGGTGGCGAGGAAGGCGGCGAGCAGCGCAGGCATGCCCGGGGTGCGGAGCGGGGTGCCCGCGTGGGTGCGGGGGGACACGGGGGGTTCGGTGGCGCGCTGGGCGGCGAAGATCAGTACGCCGGTCATCAGCAGGACCGCCCCGACGAGCGTTCCGGCCTCCGGGAAGAGCGCCGCGCACAGCAGTGCGGCCAGCGCCGGGCCGAGCATGAAGCAGAGTTCGTCCGCGGCCTGTTCGAAGGAGTTCGCGGTGTGCAGGGCGGCCGGGTCGCCCCGGTGCAGATGGGCCCAGCGGGCCCGGGACATCCCGCCCGTGTTGGGAGTGGTGGCGGTCGCCGCGTAGCAGGCGAAGAGGGTCCAGGCCGGGGCGTCGTAGTGCACGCAGAGCAGCAGGGCGAGCGAGCCGAGCGCGGCGATCGCGGTGGCGGGCACCGCGATCCTGGCCTGCCCGTACCGGTCGACGAGCCGGGCCGTCCAGGGGGCGACCACCGCCGTGGCGGCGAGGCCGGTCGCGGTGACCGCCCCGGCCAGGGCGTACGAGCCGCGCGAACCGGCGATCATGATGACCGCGCTGACGCTGAACATCCCCATCGGCAGCCGGGCGATGAGATTGCCCGCGGTGAAGGCGCGGGCGCCCGGGGTGGCGAGCAGCCTGCGGTACGGGTTGGTGGACGCCCGCCGGGCGGGGGCGGTGCGCGGGGCGATGACCAGCAGGCCACCGGAGACGGTGAGCAGGGGAGTGGTGGCGGGCTTTCTCTCGTACGGCATGGATCAAGCCTCGGGGCGCACGGTGTCCGGGGTCCAACACCTGCTCCGTACCGATTGACGCATCTGTGTTGTAAATTCTGGTGTGGCCTTCTCCGATGACGATCCGGGTGCCTGGACGCGTTCCGCCGACACCCACGCCGACCCCCGGCTGCTCCGGGCCTTCGTCGCGGTCGCCGAGGAGCTGCACTTCACCCGCGCCGCCGCCCGGCTCTACATCGCCCAGCAGGCGCTGAGCCGCGACATCCGCCGGCTGGAGCGCGAGCTGGGTGCGGAGCTGTTTGTACGGACCACCCGGCAGGTCGCCCTCACCGCCGACGGCGAGCGGCTGCTGCCGTACGCGCGACGGGTGCTGGACGCGCACGCCGAGCTCACCGCGGCCTTCGCCGACCCCGCGGCCCGGCCGCTGTTCGTCGATCTCAACACCGACGGCATGGCGGCCGCCCGGGTACTGGCCCGCGCCCGCGAACTGGCCCCGGCGTGCGAGCTGATGGCCCGGTTCGAGAGTGGTCTGACCTGGGCCGCGGGCGAGATCCTCGCCGGGCGGCTCGATGTCTCCTTCGGCCGGGCCGCCGGACTCGACCCCGGGGTACGGGCCCGGCTGGGTATGCGGCCGGTGCGGTACGAGCCGATGGCCGTGCTGCTCCCCGACGACCACCCGCTCGCCGCGCGCGAGACCGTCGCGCTCGGCGACCTGGCCGGGGAGACCGTCTACGCGGGCGACGGAAACCCGCGCACGAAGGAGTGGACGGACTTCGCCCGGCTGCTCTTCGCCGAGTGGGGCATCGAACTGGCGCCGCCCGTTCCGCTCGCGATAGGCGTGGCCGAATTCCAGCGGGTCATGGCCAAGGACCGGAACCCGGTGCTCGCCGTGGTCGACTTCCCGCCGATGCCCGGCACCGTGGTGCGTCCGCTGGTACGGCCCGTGCCGCTCTCGCCGCTCCTGCTGGTCTGGCGCAAGGGGCTGCGCCATCCCGGCCTGGACGCCCTGTGCGAAGCGGCGGCCCGGCTGGGCACCGAGGAGGGCTGGATGGTGCGTCCGGACGACAGCTGGCTTCCCGGGCCCGACGCGGCCCTGATGCTGGAGTCCGGCTGAGCGGGCGCGGTGTGCCCGAGGTATACCTTCGCCGGGCCGGGCACCGGTACGACCGCCTGGTGTCCGGTGACGTAACGGGCGGGAAATACGGGTGAACCAGCCCTGTCACGCATCATTGGCAGGCTCGCCCCTCGGCATCATCGGGCAGCAGCGGGACGAGAGCCGGGAAGACCACATGCACCAGGACGAACAGCACGGGCCCCTCGCGGGCTTCACCGTCGGGGTCACCGCCGCACGGCGCGCGGAGGAGTTCGGCGCGCTGCTGGAACGACGCGGCGCCACGGTCCTGCACGCACCCGCCCTGCGGATCGTGCCGCTCGCCGACGACGGCGAACTCCTCGCCGCCACCCGTTCGATCGTCGGGTCCGCCCCCGATGTGGTCGTCGCCACCACCGCGGTCGGCTTCCGCGGCTGGATCGAGGCCGCCGCGGACTGGGGCCTGGGCGAGCGGCTGCTGGCGGCTCTGGGCGGCGCCGAACTGCTGGCCCGCGGCCCCAAGGTCAAGGGCGCCGTCCGGGCCGCCGGGCTGACCGAGACGTGGTCACCCGCCTCCGAGTCCATGGCCGAGGTCCTGGAACGGCTCCTGGACGAGGGCGTGGCGGGCCGCCGCATCGCCCTCCAACTGCACGGCGAACCCCTCCCCGGCTTCATCGAGTCGCTGCGCGCCGGCGGCGCCGAGGTCCTCGCCGTACCCGTCTACCGCTGGACGGACCCCGAGGACATCGCCCCGCTCGACCGGCTGCTCGACACCACCCTCGCCCGCGGTCTGGACGCCCTCACCTTCACCAGCGCCCCGGCCGCCGCCTCACTGCTCGGCCGGGCCGAGAAACGCGGGCTGCTCCCGGAGCTCCTGAGCGCGCTGCGCGAAGACGTCCTCGTGGCCTGCGTGGGACCGGTCACCGCCCTGCCGTTGCAGGCCCGGGGCATCGGAACCGTCCAGCCGGAACGTTTCCGGATCGCCCCGCTCGTCCAGCTGATCTGCCAGGAACTCCCCGCCAGGGCACCGGCGTTGCCGGTCGCCGGTCACCGGGTCGAGATCCGGGGCCATGCCGTGATCGTCGACGGCGAGCCGCGCCCGGTGCCGCCCGCCGGGATGGCGCTGCTGCACACCCTGGCCCGCCGGCCGGGCTGGGTGGTGGCCCGCGCCGATCTGCTGCGGGCGCTGCCGGGTGGCGGCACGGACGAGCACGCGGTGGAGACGGCCATGGCGCGGCTGCGTACGGCACTGGGCGCGCCCCGCCTGATCCAGACGGTCGTCAAGCGCGGCTACCGGCTGGCGCTGGACCCGGTGGTGGCGGTGGACGGTGGGGTGGATGACGGGGTGGACGACAGGGCGGACGACGGAGTGGGTGGCGGGGCGGATGGTGGTCCGGCGCGGTCATGACCGCGTTGCCGGTTTCTCCGGCGGGGTCCGTTGTCAGTGCCGCTTGTTACAACGGACGCAGGCAGGAAAGACCAGTGGGAGGGGGCCCTGTGGGTACCTGGGGCAGCGGGAATTTCGACAGTGACACGGCCGCGGACCATCTGTCCGGCATCACCGGACGTCTCGTCTCGGAGATCGAGGAGGCGATGGCCGGCGACCCGGTCGGCCTGGAGCCCGACGAGTACGACGGCGTCGCCGTGCCGTGCAACGTCGAGCTGCTGTGCCTGATGGCGGAGCAGGGGTATGTGGGCGCGGGTGTGCCGGAGCCTGCGGTGGTCGAGAAGTGGAAGAAGACGTTCATGGACGTGTGGGAGCGGACCATCGACGGCCTGGAGCCCGGGCAGGGGTACAAGGAGGACAGACGCGCGGAGCTGATCCGTACCTTCGACCGGCTGGCGGCTTTGGCGGACCGGGAGCACGCCTAGGAGTAAGGGGGCGCGAGGGGGCGTGAAGTGGGCGCATGGCAGGCGCGGGGCTGGCATGGTGCCGGAATCGTGCCGGGATAGCGTGCGGGGATGAACCATGACATCCACCGGCTCGACGGGGAAGTACGACTCCGTCCCGTCACCCCGGACGACGCCGCCTCCCTCGCCGTCGCACTGACCCGCAGCCGCACGTACATGCAGCCCTGGGAGCCCGTGCGGCCCGACTCCTTCTACACCGAGCAGGGGCAGCGGGAGCGGCTGGCAGCGCTGCTCGCGGACCGTGACGCGGGACGGGCGATGCCCTGGGTGCTCGCCGACGAGGAGGACCGCGCGATCGGCGCGTTCAACCTGAACAGCATCGTGCTCGGGCCGTTCCGCAGCGGGACGCTCGGCTACTGGGTCGACGTCGAGCACGCGGGCCGCGGTCTCGCCACGGCCGCCGTGGAGCGGATCTGCGAGCTGGCCGGGGATGAGCTGCGCCTGCACCGGGTGGAGGCGGGGACGGTGGTGGACAACTTCGCCTCGCAGCGGGTGCTCGCCAAGTGCGGCTTCGAGCAGTTCGGGATGGCCCCGCGCTACCTCCACATCAACGGCGAGTGGCGCGACCACTGCCTGTTCCAGCGGATCCTGCACGACGGTCCGCCCACGGGCTGAGCGACCGGCCGGGGCAGTCGGCCGTCAGAGGTCCCCGGTGCGCAGCCGTGCGTGCCGATGCCCGTCCAGCGGCCACGGCGGCCGCGCCGGAAGCACCTCCGCGAAGCCGTACCCGCTCTTCTCCGCGACCCGGCAGGATGCCTCGTTGCCCACCTGGTGCAGCAGGTCGAGCCGCGTCAGCGCGTCCTTGGCGAACGTCTCGAACGCCCAGTCGCCGAGGGCCCCGAGCGCCAGTGGTGCGATCCCGCGGCCGCGGGCGGGGGCAGCGGTCCAGTAGCCGACCTCCGCGTTGTCCGAGCCCGGTGCGGGGTACTTGAGCGCCACATTGCCGACCGGTTCGCTCCCGTGATCGCGGTCCACCACCGCGAAGCTGAAGTAACTGCCGGACTCCCACCCTTCCTGCCGCACCCGCAGCCACCGCTGCGCCGTCGCCTCGTCCCTGACCTGGGACCGCAGCATGGTGCGCATCGCGGGATCTAGGTACGCCTCGATCAGCGCCGGGACGTCCTCGGCCAGCCAGGGCCGGAGCAGGAGCGGCCCGGCCGAGAGGGTGGTGGAGACGGGGTCGTCGTTCATCCGGACACCGTACGGCGCCCGCGCGACGACCCGTGGGGCGGCAGGGGTTCCGGGCGGGCGCCGCGAGGGGCACCCTGGGGGAGACCCCACCGGTGACCCCGAGGCGGTGACATGCGCATGGCGGCCGGCAAGAGTTCGTGCGACTGGCGGTTCGACTCAGGTCGGCCCTGCCTGGACCTGGTGGCGACAGGGGTCGGAACCACCGGCGCGTGTGAACTGCTCGACTGTGCCGAGCGGCTCGCGGACTGGCTCCTCGCCGCCGGACTCGTACCGGACGGCACCCGCCTCGACGCCGTGGACGAGAGCTGGGTGGTGCGCTTCCGGCAGTTGCGGACCGGCGTCGAACGGCTGCTGACTGCCGAACTCGGCGGCCGTGGCGCCGGGAGCGCCCTGGAACGGGTCAACGCGCTCGCCGCCGAGGCGCCACCGGGCCTGCGGGCCGTGCGCGGCAGCGGCGGCAGGCTGGTACGGGCACTGAGCGACGATCCCGAGTGCGGCGCACTGCTGGCCGCCGTCGCCCGCGACGCCGTGGAACTCCTCACCGACCCCGTGGCGCGGGCCGGGCTGCGCCGCTGCGAGGCCGACAACTGCCGCCGTCTCTACCTGGACACCTCGCGCGGCCGGCGCCGCCGCTGGTGCTCCGGCGAGGTCTGCGGGAACCGCGAGCGGGTGGCCCGGCACCGGCGTCGGGCGGCGGCCTCGGCGGTGCCGGACGCGGCTGTTCCGTAGCGGGGGTGGAGGGCGGCTGTCCCGTAGCGGGTGGAGGACCCCGGGCCGGGGCCCTGAAGAATCCTGCGGCCGGTCCGCAGGAATCGCGCGGTCGGTCCGAAAAGAATCCTCGGCCGGTCCGAAAGATTCCTCGGCCGGTTTGAACGGATCGCGGTCCGTCCCCGTATTCGATGACCTAGGAGCTCCACAGGGTTTCGACCGGGAGGGTTCGGGTGCGCAAGGATGCGGCCGTGGCCGGTGATCGTCCGCACAGAGCTCGGCATCGCGGCGAGCAGCCACCGTCACTCGCCCCGCCCCCGCCCCCGCACGCCTCCGCGTCCTTCTCCGCGTCCTCGCCCCCCTCCTCGTCGCCTTGCGCCGTCCCGGACGAGGAGCTGATGCGGGCGCTCTACCGCGAGCATGCCGGGCCCCTGTTCGCGTACGTGCTCCGGCTGGTCGCCGGTGACCGGCAGCGCGCCGAGGACGTGGTGCAGGAGACGCTCATCCGGGCCTGGAAGAACGCCGGGCGGCTGGGCGGCGCGACCGGATCGGTCCGGCCCTGGCTGGTGACGGTCGCCCGGCGCATCGTCATCGACGGTCACCGCAGCAGACAGGCCCGGCCGCCCGAGGTCGATCCGTCGCCGCTGGAGGCAGTGCCCGCGGAGGACGAGATGGAGAAGGCGCTGTGGCTGATGACGCTGTCCGAGGCGCTCGACGATCTGACCACCGCGCACCGGGAGGCCTTGGTCGAGACCTACTTCAAGGGCCGCACGGTCAGTGAGGCGGCCGAGGTGCTGGGCATTCCGAGCGGGACGGTACGGTCGCGGGTCTTCTACGCACTGCGCTCGATGAAGCTCGCACTGGAGGAGAGGGGGATCACCGCATGAACGACGACCACGAGTGGGAGCCCTTCGGGCTCAGGCCGACCGGCCCCCGCGGCCCCGTCGGCCCTGTCGACCTCTCCGGCCTCTCCGGCCTTTCCGACCTCTCCACCCCCGTCGACCCGGCCGGGCACGACGCCGCCGGTGCGTACCTCCTCGGTGTTCTCGACGACGCCGAGGCGTCCGTCTTCGAGGCGCACCTGGCCGGCTGCGACCTGTGCGCCGCCAGGCTCGACGAGCTCGCCGGCCTGGAACCCGTGCTCGCGCGGGTCTCCGAGTCCCGGGGTGCGCCCGCCGCCCGGTACGTACCGGGGCAGCCCGGCCCCCACGTGCTGGAGCGGCTGGTCGACGAGGTGACGGCCGGGCGGCTCCGGCGCAGGCGCCGCTCCGTGTTTCTGGTTGCGGCAGCGGTGGCGCTGATCATCGGCGGCCCGGTGGTCGCGGTCCTGGCGGGCGGCGGCGACGGACCGACGACGCGGGCGGCCGGACCGTACCCCACCGGCTCCACCGCCCCCACGAACCCCACCGGCTATACCGACCCCGCCGAGGGCGTCGCTTTCCGCCGCATGCCGGAGAAGGTGCGGGCCACCGATCCCCGCACCCGGGTCTCCGCCTCGGTCGGCATGGCGGAGAGGCCCTGGGGCACCAGCACCGTGCTGGAGCTCAGGAACGTGACGGGCCCGCAGAAATGCCGCCTGATCGCGGTGTCGAGGACCGGCGAGGAAGAGGTCGTCACCTCCTGGTCCGTACCGGAGTGGGGGTACGGCATCGAGGACTCCCCGTACCCGGGTGCGGAATACCCGCTCTATGTCTCCGGCGGTGCGGCCATGGGGCGGGGCGACATCGACCATTTCGAGGTGCGTACGTTCGACGGCAGGCGGCTGGTCGAGGTCGATGCCTGACCGAGACCCCCGGCAGACCATTTCGAGACGCGCGGCAGGTGCGCGGCGGGTCACCCTTCGCATAAGGTTGACGGCTGCCCAATGCACGTCAGAAGGGGGCCTCGGTGGCCGCGCAGGATGCCGCTGTCGATTCGTTGCGGGACCGGGAAATCGGTGTCGAGCAGGAACATCTCGACCGTGTTTATCACCGCCTTGAGGAGAAGATCCACGAGGCGGAATTTCTCATGAATGACGCCGTCAAGCGCGGCCAGGTGGGTACCCCGGGGGCGCTCGCCGAGCGCGACGCCCAGGTGTTCCGGGCCGGAATCCACCTCAACCGGCTGAACAGCGAGTTCGAGGACTTCCTCTTCGGGAGGATCGACCTGCTGCTCGGCAAGGACGGCGTACGCGGCCCGGACGGCGCGTACACCTCCGTCGAACCGGCCGAGGACGCGGTACGCGACGACAGTTCGGCCGAGATCGCGGAGACGCTGCACATCGGCCGGATCGGGGTCCTCGACTCCGACTACGCGCCGCTGGTCATCGACTGGCGCGCGCCGGCTGCCGCACCGTTCTACCGGTCGACGCCGAAGGAACCCGGCAGGGTCGTGCGCCGCCGGGTCATCCGCTCCAAGGGCCGCAAGGTACTCGGGGTCGAGGACGACCTGATGCGCCCCGAGCTGACCGCGTACCTGGACGGCGCCGAGCTGCCGGTGATCGGGGACGGCGCCCTGATGGCTGCGCTCGGCCAGGCCCGCAGCCACACCATGCGGGACATCGTCTCCTCCATCCAGGCCGAACAGGACCTGGTGATCCGCGCCCCCGCCGCCTCGGTCACCGAGGTCTCCGGCGGCCCCGGCACCGGCAAGACGGCCGTCGCCCTGCACCGCGCCGCGTACCTCCTCTACCAGGACCGGCGGCGTTACGCGGGCGGCATCCTCGTCGTATCGCCGACCCCGCTCCTGGTCGCGTACACCGAAGGCGTGCTGCCCTCGCTGGGCGAGGAGGGGCAGGTCGCGATCCGTGCCGTCGGCTCGCTCTCCGACGAGGCGGCCGGCGTCGAGGGCGCCACCACCTACGACGACCCCGCCGTCGCCCGGATCAAGGGCTCCTCGCGGATGCTCCAGGTGCTGCGCAAGGCGTCCCGGGGCGCACTGGAACAGCCCGGTACGTCCCGCAGGGCGGCGGCGGACCGGGACGGCCAGCTGTCCTTCGGCGACGAGGACGCGGAAACCGACGCCGCCCCGGCCACCCCCACCCGGCTGCGGGTCGTCGCGTTCGGCGCCCGCGTCGAGCTGAACGCCGACGAACTCCACCGCATCCGGCAGTCCGTCCTCGGCGGCACCGCACCGGTCAACCTGCTGCGCCCGCGCGCCCGCAGGCTGCTGCTGGACGCCCTGTGGAACAAGTCCTCGGGCCGGGGCCGCTACACCGACCCGGAACTCGCCGCCGAGCTGCGCTCCTCCTTCGACGAGGACGTCTCCACCGAGACGGACTTCCTCGACTTCCTGAACGCCTGGTGGCCCGAGCTGACCCCGCGCGGGGTGCTCGCGGCGATGGCCGACGAGAAGCGGCTCGGCCGCTGGGCCCGCCGGGTCCTCAACCAGGGCGAGGTGCGCCGTTTCGCCCGCTCCCTGAAGCGGCTCGACAGCGCGGGGAACGGGCCGCTGTCCGTGCACGACGTGGCCATCCTCGACGAGCTCCACACGCTGCTGGGCACCCCGCACCGGCCGAAGAAGAAGCGCGAACTCGACCCGCTGGACCAGCTCTCCGGGCTGGAGGAGCTGATGCCGCAGCGCGAGGAGACCCAGCGCGAGCGCGCCGAGCGGCTGGCGGCGGAGCGCACGGAGTACGCGCACGTCATCGTCGACGAGGCGCAGGACCTGACGCCCATGCAGTGGCGGATGGTCGGCCGCCGCGGCAGGCACGCCACCTGGACGATCGTCGGCGACCCGGCGCAGTCCTCCTGGTCCGACCCGGACGAGGCCGCCCGCGCGCGCGACGAGGCGCTCGGCAACCGGCCGCGCCGCCGCTTCACCCTCACGGTCAACTACCGCAACCCGGCGGAGATCGCCGAGCTGGCCGCCAAGGTCCTGGCGCTGGCGATGCCCGGAATGGAGTCACCGGCCGCGGTCCGCTCCACCGGAGTGAAGCCGCGCTTCGAGACCGTACGGGACGGCGATCTGGCCGCCTCGGTGCGCGAGGAGGCGCGGCGGCTGCTCGCCGAGGTCGACGGCACGGTGGGCGTGGTCGTCGCGATGAACCGCCGGGCACAGGCCCGCGGCTGGCTCGCCGAGCTGGGCGAGCGGGTGGTGGCGCTGGGCAGCCTGGAGGCGAAGGGCCTGGAGTACGACGCCACGGTGGTCGTCTCGCCCGCGGAGATCGCGGACGAGTCCCCGGCGGGCCTGCGGGTGCTGTACGTGGCGTTGACGCGTGCGACGCAGCAGCTCACGGTGGTGTCGGGGGAGCGGGACCTGCCGGACGAGGACGGAGTCCCGGACCTGCTGAGGGACTGATCGCCTGTTTTTCGGGTCAACCTGTGCTGTGGGGAATCACTTCTTCGGGGTCTTTGTTAGCCTGGTGTCGGCACCGGCTCGATCCAAGCCCCCGGGCCCAACCTTCGTCGCTACGAGCGACCACTTGCCGCGAGGCGAGCATGGCGGGTCGGTGCCGCTTGACCCAGAAGACAGACCCGCGTCACCTCCAGGTGGCGCGGGTCTGTTCTTGTTTCCGGAGTCTGTTCTTGTTTTCGGGAGTCGGCTCCCGCTTCCGGCCCGTCCGGATCGCAGCTGATCCGGACGGGGCCGGCCCGGGGCTTCCGCCGAAGCCCTCATATCTCGTATGGTGGAAATTACTTTCCGAAGAGTGGCAGTCATTACCGGCTACCGGCCAGTAGGTGCGACGATCGGGAAGCGTGTCCGAGGCGAGCGCCCCGGTCGCGCGGCAAAGAAGCTAAGGAAAGCGAAGGACTCGGCCATGGCAACGGCGCCCAGCGTCTCGTACTCGATGACGGTCAGGCTGGAGGTGCCCGCGAGCGGCACAGCGGTCTCCCAGCTCACCACGGCCGTGGAGTCCTCCGGCGGTTCGGTCACCGGCCTCGACGTGACCGCCTCCGGTCACGAGAAGCTCCGGATCGACGTCACCATCGCGGCCACCTCCACCTCGCACGCCGACGAGATCGTCGAGGGTCTGCGCGGCATCGAGGGCGTCGTCCTCGGCAAGGTCTCCGACCGTACGTTCCTGATGCACCTCGGCGGCAAGATCGAGATGGCGTCCAAGCACCCCATCCGCAACCGTGACGACCTCTCGATGATCTACACGCCGGGCGTGGCCCGGGTCTGCATGGCGATCGCCGAGAACCCCGAGGACGCCCGCCGCCTCACCATCAAGCGCAACACCGTTGCGGTCGTGACCGACGGCTCCGCCGTGCTCGGCCTCGGCAACATCGGCCCGATGGCCGCCATGCCGGTCATGGAGGGCAAGGCGGCCCTCTTCAAGCGGTTCGCCGACATCGATGCCTGGCCGATCTGCCTGGACACCCAGGACACCGACGCCATCGTCGAGATCGTCAAGGCGATCGCCCCCGGCTTCGCGGGCATCAACCTGGAGGACATCTCCGCCCCCCGCTGCTTCGAGATCGAGGCGCGGCTGCGCGAGGCCCTGGACATCCCGGTCTTCCACGACGACCAGCACGGCACCGCGATCGTCGTGCTGGCCGCGCTGACCAACGCGCTTCGCGTGGTGGGCAAGGGGATCGGGGACGTACGCGTCGTCATGTCCGGCGCCGGAGCGGCCGGTACGGCCATCCTGAAGCTCCTCATCGCCGCGGGCGTCAAGCACGCCGTCGTCGCCGACATCCACGGTGTGGTGCACGCCGGCCGCGAGGACCTCGTCTCCGCCGACGCCGACTCGCCGCTGCGCTGGATCGCCGACAACACCAACCCGGAGTCCGTCACCGGCACCCTCAAGCAGGCGGTCGTGGGCGCCGACGTCTTCATCGGCGTCTCCGCCCCGAACGTGCTGGACGGCGACGACGTCGCGGCCATGGCCGAGGGCGCGATCGTGTTCGCGCTCGCGAACCCGGACCCCGAGGTCGACCCGGCAATCGCTCGCCAGACGGCGGCAGTTGTCGCCACCGGGCGCTCCGACTTCCCGAACCAGATCAACAACGTGCTGGTCTTCCCGGGTGTCTTCCGCGGCCTGCTGGACGCCCAGTCCCGCACCGTCAACACGGAGATGATGCTCGCCGCGGCGGGCGCCCTCGCCGACGTGGTCGCCGAGGACGAACTGAACGCGAACTACATCATCCCGTCGGTCTTCAACGACCGGGTCGCGGGCGCGGTCGCCGGCGCCGTCCGGGACGCCGCGAGGGCGGCCGCCGGTACCGGCCCGGTCCCGGGCGAGCTCGGCTGACCCGGATCCTCCGGTACGACCCGGCGCGGCCCCGCAGACGCCGGCCGCGCCCGCGGCGCCCCACCCCGGTCCGGCTCACGTCGGCCCGGCCTACGGCGCGTCGCGGGTCGCGGCGCCCCAAACGCCCCTTTAGGGTGGGCGGGCGGCGCGTCCCGCCGAGCCCCGCATTCGCTGCGGAACGCTTTCGGGGAGTCGACGGAACGTCACCACGAAGAGGCCGTGGCGCTTTTCGTGTGACTCCGGAGGGTGCCGGATTGGCGTTACCGCCGCAGGTGGGGGCAGGATGCGTAATCGGGCGCGAGGGTCTGACGACAGACCCGGGTCCGGGGACTGTCCGAGGGCCCTGGCAGCATCGGCTTCGATCTCACGCCTCACAGGCAAGAAGAACACGGGAGTAACAACATGAACCGCAGTGAGCTGGTGGCCGCCCTGGCCGACCGCGCCGAGGTGACTCGCAAGGACGCCGACGCCGTTCTGGCCGCCCTCGCCGAGACCGTCGGTGAGATCGTCGCCAAGGGCGACGAGAAGGTCACCATTCCCGGCTTCCTGACCTTCGAGCGCACCCACCGTGCCGCTCGCACCGCTCGTAACCCGCAGACCGGCGACCCGATCAACATCCCGGCCGGCTACAGCGTGAAGGTCTCCGCGGGCTCCAAGCTCAAGGAAGCCGCCAAGGGCAAGTAAGCCCCACAGGCGCGACGAAGGGCGGTCACCCCACCAGGGTGACCGCCCTTCGGTGTACCGGCCCGAGAGGCCCCGTTCTGGGCCTCTGCGGCCCGGTATCGAGCCCCCGGGCCCCGGCCGGAGGGGAAACCGGGGGGAAACCGGCGGGGAACAGGGGGGCCGGAAACGAGGAACGGGGGCCGGGGCAGTGCCCCGAACCCCCGTCAGCAGCCTTCCGGCGCGCGGTCTCAGACCAGCGCCCCGCCGGGCAGCTCGACCTTCGCGCCCAGCTTCTCCAGCTTGTCCATGAAGTTCTCGTAGCCGCGGTTGATCAGGTCGATGCCGTGCACCCGCGAGGTGCCCTGCGCCGCCAGTGCGGCGATCAGGTACGAGAACCCGCCGCGCAGGTCCGGGATGACCAGGTCCGCGCCCTGCAGCCGGGTCGGCCCGGACACGACCGCCGAGTGCAGGAAGTTGCGCTGGCCGAAGCGGCAGTCGGAGCCGCCCAGGCACTCGCGGTAGAGCTGGATGTGCGCGCCCATCTGGTTGAGCGCGGAGGTGAAGCCGAGCCGGGACTCGTACACCGTCTCGTGGACGATGGACAGGCCCGTGGCCTGCGTCAGGGCCACCACCAGCGGCTGCTGCCAGTCGGTCTGGAAGCCGGGGTGCACGTCCGTCTCCAGGGCGATGGCGTTCAGCGCGCCGCCCGGGTGCCAGAAGCGGATGCCCTCGTCGTCGATCTCGAAGGCGCCGCCGACCCGGCGGAAGGTGTTGAGGAACGTCATCATCGAGCGCTGCTGTGCGCCCCGTACGTAGATGTTGCCCTCGGTGGCCAGCGCCGCGGACGCCCAGGAGGCCGCCTCCAGGCGGTCCGGGATGGCCCGGTGGGTGTAACCGTCCAGCCGGTCGACACCGGTGATCCGGATCGTCCGGTCGGTGTCCATCGAGATGATCGCGCCCATCTTCTGCAGTACGCAGATGAGGTCCTCGATCTCCGGCTCGACGGCCGCGTTGGACAGCTCGGTGACGCCCTCGGCGAGCACCGCAGTCAGCAGCACCTGCTCGGTGGAGCCCACCGACGGGTAAGGCAGCCGGATCTTCGTGCCGCGCAGCCGCTGCGGGGCCTCCAGGTACTGCCCGTCCGCCCGCTTCTCGATGGTCGCGCCGAACTGCCGCAGCACGTCGAAGTGGAAGTCGATCGGCCGGCCGCCGATGTCGCAGCCGCCGAGCCCGGGGATGAACGCGTGGCCGAGCCGGTGCAGCAGCGGGCCGCAGAACAGGATCGGGATGCGCGAGGAGCCCGCGTGGGCGTCGATGTCGGCGACGTTGGCGCTCTCCACATGGGTCGGGTCCAGGATCAGCTCACCCGGTTCGTCACCGGGCCGGACCGTCACGCCGTGCAGCTGGAGCAGCCCCCGGACCACCCGCACGTCGCGGATGTCGGGCACGTTGCGCAGCCGGCTGGGCCCGCTGCCGAGCAGCGCGGCGACCATCGCCTTCGGCACCAGGTTCTTGGCGCCTCTGACGCGGATCTCGCCCTCCAGCGGGGTTCCGCCGTGGACAAGCAGGACATCGTCTGTGCCGGTCATGAATCTCGCGTTCCGGAGTGGTCGGGCAGGGGGCCAAACGAAAGAGTAATGGCCGACTACCCCCATTCCGTAAGAGAACCGGGGGTGTACGAACGTCATGAATCCGCCACAACACGCTCTGCTTCCCCGGTCTTGCGGAGGGTTACCGTCCGCAAGGCCCTCCGGATCGCGCGCTCCCCGTGCATCCGTGCGCCCTGAGCTGCGCTCCGGCCCGGCCGGTGACCGGGCGGCCCACTTGGTCCCCGCGGCGGGCGAAGATGCGGGATCATTTCTGCCATGACCGAGGTGTCCTCGCTCACAGGGCGACTGCTCGTGGCCACACCCGCGCTCGCGGACCCGAATTTCGACCGCGCGGTGGTGCTCCTCCTCGACCACGACGAGGAGGGCTCACTCGGCGTGGTCCTGAACCGCCCGACCCCGGTCGGCGTCGGTGACATCCTCACGTCCTGGGCCGGCCTGACCGGTGAGCCGGACGTGGTGTTCCAGGGCGGTCCGGTCTCGCTCGACTCGGCGCTCGGTGTGGCCGTGATCCCTGGCGACGAGGGTCCGCTCGGCTGGCGCCGGGTGTACGGGGCGATCGGCCTGGTGGACCTGGAGGCGCCGCCGGAGCTGCTGGCCGCGGCGCTCGGCTCGCTGCGGATCTTCGCCGGGTACGCGGGCTGGGGCCCCGGACAGCTGGAGACCGAACTGACCGAGGGCGCCTGGTACGTCGTGGAGTCCGAACCCGGGGACGTCTCCTCCCCGCGCCCGGAGCACCTCTGGCGCGCGGTCCTGCGTCGTCAGCGCAGCGAACTGGCGATGATCGCCACGTATCCGGACGACCCTTCGCTGAACTGAAGCTCCGGACGGTCGGTACCCTTGGCGGTTATGAGCACTCTTGAGCCCGAGCGCGGGGCAGGTACGGGCACCCTCGTAGAGCCGACCCCGCAGGTGTCGAACGGCGACGGCGACCACGAGCGCTACGCCCATTACGTCCAGAAGGACAAGATCATGGCGAGTGCCCTGGAGGGCACCCCCGTGGTCGCGCTGTGCGGGAAGGTCTGGGTGCCGGGGCGCGACCCCAAGAAGTACCCGGTCTGTCCCATGTGCAAGGAGATCTACGAGTCCATGGGCGCCGGTGGCGACAAGGACAAGGGCAAGGGCGGCAAGGACAAGAAGTAGTCCGGAAGCCGTCCGGCGACATTGCTTCGGGCCCCCGGGGCGCGCTCAACGCGCGCCCCGGGGGCCCTTCGCGTCGCACGGACTGCTTCGCCGGGTCACAGAGTGGTAGAGACCACTTGTCGGCGTCTGCGTGCGCACCTACTCTCCTGCCAGTTGTGCAGTACGAAACGCCCGTTGCGTATGTTGCAACGCCAACCGGTAGGGGTTCCCGGATGAAGCTGTCTGCCCGAATTGCCGCCCCGGCCGCGGCGCTTGTGCTGGCGGGTCTCACCGCCACCGCCTGTGCGCCGCAGACCTCCGACACCGGAGCCAAGGGGGACGAGAAGACCGGCACGCTGCGTGTCTGGCTCTTCCAGGAAGTCGGCAACAAGCCCAAGGAACAGGTCGTCGACGCGGCGGTCGCCGGCTTCGAGAAGGCCCACAAGGGTGCGGAGGTCGAGGTCGAGTACATACCGGTCGACACCCGTGCCCAGCGCATCAAGGCGGCGTTCAACGACCCCAGGAGCGCCCCGGACCTCATCGAGTACGGCAACACCGACACCGCCGGATACGTCAAGGACGGCGGACTCGCCGACGTGAGCGCCGAGTTCGCCGCCTGGGACGAGGCCAAGGACACCGACCCGACCGCCAAGCAGTCCGTGACGGTCGGCGGCAAGGTCTACGGAGCGCCGCTCTTCGTCGGCGTACGGGCGCTGTACTACCGCACGGACGTCTTCGATGAGCTGGGGATCGAGGCCCCCAGGACCCAGGCCGAGCTGATCTCCACCGCCAAGAAGATCCACAAGAAGAAGCCGGACCTGTACGGGCTCGCGGTCGGCGGCGCGTACACCTACGGTGCGATGCCGTTCATCTGGGCGGCCGGCGGCGAACTCGCCGACGAGAACGGCGGTACGTACAAGGCGGCCATCAACAGCGACAAGGCCCGCAAGGGCATCGAGGCCTACACCTCGCTCTTCGGCGACGACAACTGCCCGGCCGCCAAGTGCGCGGCCATGGGCGGCAACGCGACCGTCACCGCCTTCGCCTCCGGCAAGGCCGCCATGGCGATCGGCGGCGACTTCAGCCACACGGCCGTGGAGGCCGGATCGGTGAAGGGCAAGTACGCGGTGGTGCCGCTGCCCGGTGTCGACGAGGGCTCCGTCGCCCCCGCGTTCGCGGGCGGGAACAACATCGGCGTACTGAAGAGCAGCCCGCACCGCACCCTCGCCGTGGACCTGATGAAGTCCCTGACCGGCAAGCAGACCCAGACCAGGATGTTCGACGCGATGGGCTTCCTGCCGACCTACACCGACGTACGGGAAGCGGCCGCGAAGAAGGAGCCGTTCGTCGAACCGTTCGTCAAGACCCTCGGCGCGGGAGCCAAGTTCGTCCCGGCCTCGCCGGGCTGGGGCCAGATCGACTCCTCGCTGATCCTGCCGACGATGTTCCAGGAGATCGTCAGCGGCCGTAAGGACGTGGCCGGGGCCGCGGACGACGCGGCGAAGAAGATGGACGCCGCGTTCACCGACGCGGGCTGACCATGACCGCGAACACCACGGCGTACAAAGCGCCCGGCGCGCCCGGTGCGGGCGGCACGGCCCCGCGCCCGCTCCGGCGGCGCCGCCCGGCCCCGTCCGCGCGCCGCTCCGGCTGGACCCCCTGGCTCTACCTCCTGCCCGCACTCGTCCTGCTCGGCGGGCTGCTCGTCTACCCGATCTACCAACTCGGCCTGATCTCCTTCCTGGAGTACACCCAGGCCCAGGTCAGCGGCGGTGAACCGGCCACCTTCCAGGGCTTCGGGAACTACGCGACGCTCTTCGGCGACGGCCAGTTCTGGCAGGTACTGCTGGCGACCGTGGTCTTCGCCGCCGCCTGCGTACTGGCCACCCTGCTCGTCGGGTGCGCACTGGCCGTCCTGCTGACCCGGATCAGGGCCCTGCCGCGGCTCGTCCTGATGATGGCCGCGCTCGGTGCCTGGGCGACGCCGGCGATCACCGGGTCCACGGTCTGGATGTTCCTCTTCGACCCCGACTTCGGACCGGTCAACCGGGTGCTGGGGCTCGGCGACTTCTCCTGGACGTACGGGCGCTACAGCGCCTTCGCGCTGGTGCTGCTGGAAGTCCTGTGGTGCTCGTTCCCGTTCGTGATGGTGACCGTGTACGCGGGCATCCGGGCGATCCCCGCCGAGGTGCTGGAGGCGGCCGCGCTGGACGGCGCCTCGCAGTGGCGGATCTGGCGGTCGGTCATGGCCCCGATGCTGCGGCCGATCCTCGTCGTCGTCACCATCCAGTCGATCATCTGGGACTTCAAGGTCTTCACCCAGATCTACGTCATGACGGGCGGCGGCGGCATCGCCGGCCAGAACCTGGTGCTCAACGTGTACGCGTACCAGAAGGCGTTCGCGTCCTCGCAGTACAGCCTCGGCTCGGCGATCGGCGTCGTGATGCTGGTGATCCTGCTGGCCGTCACGCTCGTCTATCTGCGGCTGGTGCGGCGTCAGGGGGAGGGACTGTGAGCGCACGGACCATGCTGCGCGTCCGCCGGCCCGGCCGGCTGGCCGCCGAGGCCGCGGCCCTGCTGATCGCCGCCGCGGTCGCCTTCCCGCTCTACTGGATGGTGCTTTCCGCACTCAAACCGGCAGGCGAGATCCAGTCCACCGACCCCCGGCCGTGGACGCTGTCGCCGTCCCTGGACTCGTTCCGCCGGGTCTTCGAACAGAACGACTTCGGGCGGTACTTCCTCAACAGCCTGCTCGTCGCCGGCACGGTCGTCATCGTCTCCGCGCTGATCGCCTTCCTGGCGGCGACGGCCGTGACCCGGTTCAGGTTCCGCTTCCGGACCACGCTGCTGATCATGTTCCTGGTCGCGCAGATGGTGCCGGTCGAGGCGCTGACCATCCCGCTGTTCTTCCTGATGCGGGACTTCGGCCAGCTGAACACGCTCGGCTCGCTGATCCTGCCGCACCTGGCCTTCTCGCTGCCGTTCGCGATCTGGATGCTGCGCGGCTTCGTCAAGGCCGTCCCGGAGGCACTGGAGGAGGCCGCGTACATCGACGGCGCGAGCCGCACCCGCTTCCTGTGGCAGATCCTCTTCCCGCTGGTCTTCCCCGGCCTGGTGGCGACCAGCGTCTTCTCGTTCATCTCCACCTGGAACGACTTCCTTTTCGCGAAGTCGTTCATCATCAGCGACACCTCCCAGTCGACGCTCCCCATGGCGCTGCTGGTCTTCTTCAAACCCGATGAGAACGACTGGGGAGGGATCATGGCAGCCTCGACGGTGATGACCATTCCCGTTCTGGTCTTCTTCGTACTCGTACAGCGCCGCCTGGTCTCGGGACTCGGCGGAGCGGTAAAGGACTGACGCCATGGACATGGACACGGCCCCGACCTCCGGCCCGACCGCCGACGCGATCCCGGCACCCGACCTGATCCCGGCGCCCGTGCGCGCCGGCGGTGAAGGGCGCTGCGGCTTCCTGTTCGGCCCGTCCACCACCATCACGGCGGCCCCCGGCACGGAGAACACCGAACGCTGGCTGCGCACCACGCTCGGCGCCGCCTTCGGACTGCCGCTCGCCCCGGGCGGCGAACACGCCACCGACACCGTCCGGCTGGACATCGACCCGGCGCTGGAACCGGAGGGCTACCGGCTGAGCACCGGGACCGGCGGGAGCGTCGAGATCACCGGAGGCAGCCCCGCCGGGGTCTTCTGGGGCGCGCAGACCCTGCGTCAGCTCCTGGGCCCCGAGGCCTTCCGCCGCGCACCCGTCAGCCCCGGCACACAGCGCGCGATCCCCTTCGCGGACATCGAGGACGCCCCCCGCTTCCCCTGGCGCGGCATGATGCTCGACGTGGCACGGCACTTCCTGCCCAAGGACGACGTGCTGCGCTATCTCGACCTCCTCGCCGCGCACAAGCTGAACGTCTTCCACTTCCACCTCACCGACGACCAGGGCTGGCGCATCGAGATCGAGCGCTTCCCCCGGCTCACCGAGGTCGGCTCCTGGCGCTCGCGCACCAAGCACGGCCACCGGGCCTCCGAACTGTGGGACGAGACCCCGCACGGCGGGTACTACACGCAGGACGACATCCGCGAGATCGTCGCGTACGCCGCCGAGCGGCACATCCGGGTCGTCCCCGAGATCGACATCCCCGGCCACTCGCAGGCCGCCATCGCCGCGTACCCCGAACTGGGCAACGCGGACGTCGTCGACACCACCGCCCTCTCCGTCTGGGACACCTGGGGCATCAACGCGAACGTACTCGCCCCCACCGACAACACCCTGCGCTTCTTCGAGGGCGTCCTCGAAGAGGTGCTGGACCTCTTCCCCGCCGCCACCTCGCCGTTCATCCACATCGGCGGCGACGAGTGCCGCAAGGACCAGTGGAAGGAGTCGCCGGTCGCCCAGGCCCGGATCGACGAATTCGGCCTGGCCAACGAGGACGAGCTGCAGTCCTGGATCATCCGGCACTTCGACACCTGGCTCACCGCGCGCGGCCGCCGGCTGATCGGCTGGGACGAGATCCTGGAGGGCGGCCTCCCGGCGGGCGCCGCCGTGTCGTCCTGGCGGGGCTACGGCGGAGGCATCGCCGCCGCCGAGGCCGGCCACGACGTCGTCATGTGCCCGGAGCAGCACGTGTACCTGGACCACCGTCAGGACGGCGGCCCCGACGAGCCGATGCCCATCGGCTTCGTCCGCACCCTGGAGGACGTCTACCGCTTCGAGCCCGTACCGGCGGGCCTCTCCGAGGAGGCGGCCCGTCACATCCTGGGCACCCAGGCCAATGTCTGGACCGAGGTGATGCAGAACCGGGCCCGCGTCGACTACCAGGTCTTCCCGCGCCTCGCGGCGTTCGCGGAGGTCGCCTGGTCGCCGCTGCCCGCCTCCGCCGAGCGGGACTTCGCCGCCTTCGAGCGCCGGATGACCACGCACTACGCCCGGCTCGACGCCCTCGGCGTCGACTACCGGCCGCCGGCCGGCCCGCTGCCCCGTCAGCAGCGGCCCGGAGTGCTGGGACGACCCATCGACGGGGTGCCCCCGAACGTGTGATCCCGACCGCACCCGGCCGCCGGCCGGCCCACTCCTGAGGAGCGGGCCGGCCGACGGTTTTTTTGTCCAGAACTCGCCCTGCCGGAACGGAACGCGGCACTCGGGCGCCAGAACAGAACAATCACCCACGAGCCATGCCGAAGAACTGCAATTCACACTCTGCGCCGAAGCGGGGTGAAACGGGAACATTCCCCTGATCAGGGATGGATACGCCCTTCGCGGACCCTCGCGTCGGTCCGATCCGAAGATGTGCCAGAGTTGCCACGTCCAGGCTTTGAGCACGTACCGTACGGCGAAACAGCCGGACAGCCGGGACACCGGGAAGGGGCAGCTGGGTTGACCACGCACGCACCGCAGGCGACGCAGTCCGTGACGCTGCCGGCCTCGCTCGACGAGGCCGTGGCGGCGCTCGGAGCCATGCCTGCCGCCGTTCCCGTGGCGGGCGGCACAGACCTGATGTCGGCCGTCAACAAGGGGCTGCTGCGCCCCTCGGGCCTGGTCGGCCTCGGCCGGATCAGCGAGTTGCGCGGCTGGCACTACCAGGACGGCCACGCCCTGCTCGGCGCCGGCCTCACCCACGCACGCATGGGACGGCCCGACTTCGCGGCCCTGATCCCCGCACTGGCCGCGTCGGCACGCGCCGCCGGCCCGCCCCAGATCCGTAACGCCGGAACGCTCGGCGGCAACATCGCCACCGCGGCCCCGACCGGCGACGCCCTGCCGGTGCTCGCCGCGCTGGAGGCCGAGCTGGTCATCGCGGGGCCGGGCGGCGCCCGGCGCGAGATCCCGGTCTCGCATCTGCTGGCCGGCCGCGACATGCTCGAACCCGCCGAACTCATCGGCTTCGTCCGGGTCCCTCTGCTGCACGCCCCCCAGGTCTTCCTGAAGGCCACCGGCCGCACCGGCCCCGGACGCGCCACCGCGTCCGTCGCGATCGTCCTCGACCCTGCCCGGCGCGGGGTGCGCTGCGCGGTCGGCGCCATCGCGCCGATGCCGCTGCGGCCGCTGGAGGCCGAACGCTGGATCGCCTCACTGATCGACTGGGACGGCGAACGGGGCCTGGCCCCCGACGCGCTGGCCGCCTTCGGCGAGTACGTCGCCGCGGCCTGCATCCCGGACCAGCCACCGTCCGACGGGGGCGAGGCGGTACCGCTGCCCCCCGCCGTACTGCACCTGCGGCGGACCGTCGCCGCGCTGGCCCGACGAGCGCTGGGGAGGGCACTGTCGTGAGCAACGAGGACCACAACGATCAGCACGGGCAGCAGGAGCACCTGCGGCACGGGGGCTGGCAGCCGACGCCGCAGGGCGGCGAGTACGACGCGGAGGCGACCGCCTTCGTCCACCTGCCGCCGGAGGACCTGGCGAACATCCCGCTGGCCGCGCCCGGCCACGGCTACGTACCGCCGATGATCGTGCCGCTGACCCCGGCGGCCGGGCTCGACCCGTCGGCCACGGGCAGCTGGATCGTGCAGACGCAGAGCCAGCAGGAGCGCGGTACGGGGGCGGAGCAGCAGGCCCCCGGGGCGGTGCACTGGCCGGACCCGAACCAGCAGCAGGCCCCGAACCATCAGCAGGGCCCGTACGACTACGAGTACGAGTACCCGCAGCAGGCCCTCCAGGCCCCCCAGGCCCCCCAAGCCCCGCACGTCCCGCAGACCCCGCACGATCCGTACGCGCAGGAGCAGTACCGGGAGAACCCGGCGGCCACGGGCCAGTGGAACTTCACCGAGTCCACGGAGTACGGCATCCACACGGGTCAGGCGGGGCAGCAGGGTCTCGCCGACCACACCGCTCCCGCCGACCACACCGCTCCCGTCGACCACACGGCCCCCGTCGACCACACCGGGCAGCACGGTGGCCACTCCGACCACACGGGTCATTCCGACCACACGGGCCACACCGGTCAGTGGACGATCCCGGTCGCCGACGGTGATCTCCCGGAGGAGTCGGGCGAGTTCGCAGCCTCGGCCCTGGCCGCCCAGTGGTACGGGGACCGGACCCCGCCGGCCACGCTGCCGGGCGGCGCGCCCGCACCGTGGGCGACGCAGGAGCCGGTCCGGGAGCCGGCCCCGGAGCCCGTCGCGGAGCCCGCGATCGAGCCCGAGGCCGAGGCCGGGGCGGACCTCGCGGTCGATCCCGCGCTCCTGACGGACGGGGAGCCGGAGCACACGCCGGGGGCCGAGTTCGAGCAGGCACAGGCCGACGCGTCGTCCGTGACGTACGCGGACACCCCGCACGCCCCCGAGGCAGTACCGGCCCCGGAACCGGCCGTGGCTGCGGAGGCCACCCCAGTACCGGATGGTGCCGCCGCCCCGCACATCCCGGAAGCGCCTTCCGAAGCCGTTGCCGACGCGGTCGACGCCGCCTCCGAGCACCCGGCGGAGGACGAGCGGGACCCGGAGCCGAAGCCCGAGCCGGTGTCCGAGTCCGAGGCCGCGCAGCCGGCGGCGGACGCCGAAGCCGCAGCGCCCCCGGCGCCGGTGACCGACCCCGACGCGGCCCCCGAGGATTCCCAGCCGGCCGATCTCCAGCCGGCCGATCTCCAGTCGGCAGATCCTCAGATGTCAGATCCCCAGGCGTCTGATCCCCAGGCGTCTGATCCTCAGGCGTCTGATCCCCAACTGTCTGATCCCCAGCCGGAGGAATCCGGCCCGCTCGGCGTTCCCGACGACCACCCCGCCGCGTCCTACGTCCTGCATGTGAACGGCGCCGACCGCCCCGTCACCGACGCCTGGATCGGCGAGTCGCTCCTCTACGTGCTCCGCGAGCGCCTCGGCCTCGCAGGCGCCAAGGACGGCTGCTCGCAGGGCGAGTGCGGAGCGTGCAACGTCCAGGTGGACGGCAGGCTGGTCGCCTCCTGCCTGGTCCCCGCGGCCACCGCGGCCGGCAGCGAGGTCCGTACGGTCGAGGGTCTCGCGGTGGACGGCGAGCCTTCCGACGTCCAGCGCGCCCTGGCCAAGTGCGGTGCCGTCCAGTGCGGTTTCTGCATCCCCGGCATGGCCATGACCGTCCACGACCTGTTGGAGGGCAACCACGCCCCCAGCGAACTGGAGACGCGCCAGGCGCTCTGCGGGAACCTCTGCCGATGCTCCGGCTACCGCGGTGTCCTGGACGCCGTCAACGAGGTCATCGCGGGCCGCGAGGCCGCCACCGACCTCGCCTCGTCGGACTCCCCGTCCCCGGAGTCCGACGAGGCCCGCATCCCGCACCAGGCGGCCCCCGGCGCCGGTGGAGTCCAGCCGCACCCGCAGGACGGAGGCATGGCGTGAGCAACGACGCAGCCACCGCTGCCAACGCGACCAGCACACGGATCACCACCCAGACGGGCACCGACCCGACGGCCGAGGGCCCCGACACCGAGCCGCCCGCGCTCGGCCTCGGTATCTCGCTGCCCCCGGCCGACGCGCGCGCCAAGACCGAGGGCACCTTCCCGTACGCCGCCGACCTCTGGGCCGAGGGCCTGCTCTGGGCGGCCGTCCTCCGCTCCCCGCACCCGCACGCCCGGATCCTGTCCATCGACACCTCGGCCGCCGTCGAGATGACGGGGGTGCAGGCCGTCATCACGCACGAGGACATCCCGGGGGAGACCACGTACGGACGCCGGGTCGTCGACCGTCCGGTCTTCGCGTCCGACCTGGTCCGCCACCACGGCGAGCCGATCGCCGCGGTCGCCGCCGACCACCCGGACACGGCCAGGCTCGCCGCCGCGGCCATCGCCGTCGAGTACGAGGTCCTGGAACCGGTCACCGACCCGGAGAAGGCCTTCGCCGCCGAACCGCTGCACCCCGACGGCAACCTGATCCGCCACATCCCGCTCCAGTACGGCGACCCCGAGGCCACCGGCGAGGTCGTGGTCGAGGGCCTGTACCGCATCGGCCGCCAGGACCCGGCCCCCATCGGCGCCGAGGCCGGGCTCGCCGTGCCCCGTCCGGACGGCGGCGTGGAGATCTACACCGCCTCCACCGACCCGCACACCGACCGCGATCTCGCAGCCGCCTGCTTCGGCCTCGAACCGGACCGGGTGAAGGTCGTCGTCACGGGTGTCCCCGGCGCGACCGGCGACCGCGAGGAACCCGGCTTTCAGCTCCCGCTCGGCCTGCTCGCCCTGCGCACCGGATGCCCGGTCAAGCTGGCCGCCACCCGCGAGGAGTCCTTCCTCGGCCACTCCCACCGGCATCCCACGCTGCTGCGCTACCGCCACCACGCGGACGCCGAAGGCCGGCTGGTGAAGGTCGAGGCGCAGATCCTGCTCGACGCGGGGGCGTACGCCGACTCCTCGTCCGAGTCGCTGGCCGCCGCGGTCGCGTTCGCCTGCGGCCCGTACGTCGTCCCGCACGCCTTCATCGAGGGCTGGGCGGTCCGTACGAACAACCCGCCGTCCGGACACGTCCGGGGCGAGGGCGCGATGCAGGTCTGCGCGGCGTACGAGGGCCAGATGGACAAACTGGCCGCCAAGCTCGGCATCGACCCGGCCGAACTGCGCCTGCGCAACGCCCTGTCCACCGGGGACATCCTGCCCACCGGCCAGACGGTGACCTGCCCGGCACCGGTGGCCGAACTCCTGGAATCCGTAAGGGAATTCCCCCTCCCCGCCCTTCCCAAGGACTCCCCGGAGGACGACTGGCTGCTGCCCGGCGGCCCCGAGGGCGCGGGCGAACCCGGTGCGGTGCGCCGAGGGGTCGGCTACGCGCTCGGCATGGTCCACATGCTCGGCGCGGAAGGCGCCGACGAGGTCTCCACGGCCACCGTCAGGGTCCACGACGGCATCGCCACGGTCATCTGCGCAGCGGTCGAGACGGGTCAGGGCTTCTCGACCCTCGCCCGCCAGGTCGTCCAGGAGACCCTGGGCATCGAAGAGGTCCACGTCGCGTCCGTCGACACCGACCAGCCCCCGGCGGGCCCGGCCACGCACGGCCGCCACACCTGGGTCTCGGCCGGGGCGGTGGAACGCGCCGCCAAGATGGTCCGCACCCAGCTCCTCCAGCCGCTGGCCCACAAGTTCGGCATGTCCACGGAACTGCTGCAGATCGCCGACGGCAAGATCACCTCGTACGACGGCGTGCTGTCCACGACGGTCACCGAGGCGATGGACGGCAAGGAACTCTGGGCCACCGCCCAGTGCCGCCCCCACCCGACCGAGCCCCTCGACGAATCCGGCCAGGGCGACGCCTTCGTCGGCCTCGCCTTCTGCGCGATCCGCGCGGTGGTGGACGTGGACATCGAGCTCGGCTCCGTCCGGGTCGTGGAGATGGCGATCGCCCAGGACGTCGGCCGGGTCCTCAACCCGTCCCAGCTGGCGACCCGTATCGAGGCCGGCATCACCCAGGGCATCGGCGCCGCCCTCACCGAGAACCTCCGCAGCGCCCGCGGCCTGATCCGCCACCCCGACCTCACCGGCTACGCCCTCCCGACCGCCCTGGACGCCCCCGAAATCCGCATCGTCAAACTCGTCGAGGAACGCGACGTGGTCGCCCCCTTCGGCGCCAAGCCCGCCTCGGCGGTCCCCGTGGTGACGTCCCCGGCAGCAGTGGCCGCCGCCGTACGATCAGCCACCGGCCGCCCGATAAACCGCCTCCCCATCAGGCCCCAGGCGGCGGTAGCGGCGTCCAACTCCTGAGCCCTGCACGAATGGCGTGATCCGGGTTGCGGACCCAACCCGGAAGTGCGCGGTGTCACCACTGCTCACTAGGGTGAGCAGTGAAGCCGAGGGCCGATGCGCCGATCGGCTGTCGCCGAACGGGGGAGGGTGCTGTGGGGCAGAGCGATCCGGGGGCGGAGTCCTCGGCGTATCCATGGAGTGTTGTCGGTGCAGTGGGCGCCATCGGCGCGGTGGCCCCGGGCGCCGCGGGTGAACTATTCACCGAACTTTCGTCGTTCACCAAGTTCCGCGACCGCATCGACGGCCTGCTGCGCGACCTCAAGGCGTCTCCGGCCGGGCCGGGGAAGGTCGGCGAGGACACTGTGGGGCGTTCGCAGTTCGGCGGCGGTGAGCACGGTGGATGGTACGAGGCCGATGATCTGCACGGAGTGTATGGCGACGTCATCACGAACCTGGAGCAGCTGTCCAAGCTGCTCTCAGACTCCATCGAGGGGTTGGGCATCGCAGTCCTCGCGTCCCAGAAGGGCTACGAGAACCTCGACCTGGACATCCGCGACCGCATGCTCGCGATCAAGAACGATGTGGTGGAGTACCACGGTCGCCACGACGAGGTCACACACGCGCCGGAGAAGCAGCCGGTCGGCGATGGCGGGTCGCAACAGCCACATGGTGGTGCGCACAAGAAGATCCGTGATCTCTGACGGCGGAGAGCGGTGGCTGGGGAGTTCGGGAGCGAAGGAGACAGGGGGAGCCTCGGTATGGGGTACGCGAGGAACCGTAAAACCACGCCCTTTGAGGAGATGTCCCACGAGGACATGCTGAGCTGGCTGGACAAGGCCAATAGCGGCGCGGTGCAGGGTGCGGCAGACAAGCTTCGCCACGCTGCGGGGGAGATCCACAAGATCGCGGAAGACTTGAAGGTCCGCCCGCAGTGGGTCGAGTGGAAGGGCGATGGTGCGGACGCTTTCCGTACCTGGAGCGCAGACCTGGCCAACTCGACACTGGGCCTGGGCGACTACAGCGAGGTCGCGTCAAAATGGCTGACCGAGGCATCGAGCGCCATCGCTACAGCGAAGGCTTCAATTCCTCGAACTGATGCGAGCGCCAAGGCGAACCTGGATGCTGCGCGGGCGGCTCACAACGACCCGGATGCGTCGGCGGTCGCCAAGAAGTCGGCGGAGACGCTGATGGCGAAACAGGAGTCGGATCGTCAGGATGCGGTGGCGGAGATGCGGAGGCTGGCGCAGTCCTACGCCTTCTCGTCGTTCCAGATGGACGGTTTGAAAAGGCCGACGTTCCCGACGCCACCGCAGGGCGTTCTGCCTGATGCCGAAGTGCAGCGCGACGCTTCCCGTCGGGGTATCGCTCGTGCGGGAGCCGGGGGAGGAGGCGAAGGCGATGTGCTGGGCGGAACGACTGTGCACGGGCAAGGCTTTGATCCCTCGGTTCGTGAAGCCGCCTCTTCCGCGGGTGTGACGGTGTCCCCGCCCTCGGTGGGCTCCCATGTCCCGCGACCGGTAGGCATGGAGATCGACGGAGCCACCGCGTTGCCGGAGGCCCCGTCGGTTCCGACTGCAACGCCACCAGGGCAACCGAGTCCGGGCAGGCCGGACCTTGGACTTCCCTCAACAACAGTTCCACTGCCACCTACCTTCGGTGGTCGCCCTGCGATGCCGCCCGGCCCGAGTGGCGCCGGTGAGCCAATTGGGGTTCCACGTCTGCCGAATGCCGGGCCGGGGCGGCTCAACCCTGTCGCTGTCGGCCGCCCGCCCGGGGGCGATGGCATCATCGGAGGGCGGCCTGTTCCGCCGACTTCAGGGCATTCAACCGGTGGCATTCCCCGCGGGACAGTAATCGGTGGCGAGGGCACGCAGGGACGTGCGCCCATGGGTCGTGTCCCGGGTATGGGAGGCATGGGTGCCAGAACTGGCATGGGTACAGGAGCCGGACAGGGCGGTGTGAATGGCGGCCGCCGACTCGCGGGCGAAACGGGTGGCATCGTAGGCGGTCGCCCGCAGCAATCGGGGCTTACCGGCACACGCCCGTTCACGCCTGGGGGTTCTGGCCTGGCGAGGGCAGCAACGCCAGCCCAAGGCGGGCATGGGACACGTCGCGGGGAGTCGGGTGAGCGGCCGGACTATCTCACCGAGGACGAGGAGACCTGGCATACGGGCGACCGGCGTGTCGTGCCTCCGGTCATCGACTGATTACCAAGAGACATGTGAAGGAATCGGATGCGTAGCAGCAGCTCGGGAGTCACTCGCCGTCGAACGGTGGTTTCCATCGCTCTGGGGCTGATGTTGGTCGGGGGCACCCCCTTGTCCGCGCATGCGGATTCTGTGCGTTCCCGGCAATGGCACTTGGACGCCATGAAGGCCGAGGGCATGTGGGCAGTCAGCTCCGGTGAGAAGGTGACCGTCGCAGTCATTGACTCCGGTGTGGACTCTTCGAACCCAGACCTTCTGGGGCAAGTACTCAAGGGGAAGGACCTGGCGCCGGACTCTTCTGGCGATGAACGCGTCGACTACAACGGTCACGGCACCGGAATTGCGGGTCTTATTGCTGGAACAGGCGAATCCGGGGGTGGGGACGGAGCCTTCGGCCTTGCACCCGGCGCGAAGATCCTTCCGATTCGAATGCGCGATGACACCGGTAAGGTCAATGGTGCTACGGGCAGCGCCAACTTCAACAGGGATCTGGCCGTCGCAATTCGCTATGCCGCGGACAACGGGGCGGAGGTCATCAATGTCTCGCTAGGAAACGAGGTTGGAACGCGACAGCTTTCGGATGCCGTGAAATATGCACTCGACAAGGGCTCGCTTATCTTCGCGGCTGCCGGGAACAGCGGTGACAAGGACAACTTGCTTGAGTACCCGGCGGGGACCCCGGGTGTTGTGGGAGTGGCATCGATCGGCAAGAATCTCGCGACGGACAAGACGTCACAGCACGGGCCACAGGTTGATCTTTCGGCCCCTGGGGTGGGAATGATCCACGCATGTGGTGGTGGGTCCGAGCTCTGCGAGACAAGCGGAACCAGTGACGCGACTGCAATCGCTTCCGCGTCCGCAGCCTTGATCTGGTCCAAGCACCCGGACTGGACGAACAATCAAGTTCTGCGTGTCATGCTCAATACCGCCAGTGGTCCGGCCGATGGTGCCAAGCGTAACGACTATGTGGGTTACGGCGGCGTCCGGCCAAGGATCGCTCTGAAGACCCCTGGTGCCCCCGGCCCGGCAGACGTGTATCCGCTCCCTGACCTCGTGGCGGCCGAGAGCCCCAGCCCTTCCGCCAAGCGCTCCAAAGCTGCCGGGGGTTCAACGGACACCGACAAGCCCGCCGCAGCTCCCGCGTCCGACGACAAGAGCAGCAAAACCGATCTCTGGATCGGCCTCGGTATCGGGGCAGTTGCTCTCGTCGGAGGAGCGGCCGCCGCCCTCGCCATCCGCTCCCGCCGCCACAAGCCCGCCGCGGCCGCCCCGCCCGCGTATGCGCACCAACCTCCGTACCCGCACCCCTACCCGCAGTCCCAGCCTCAGCAGCAGCCCGCGCACCCGACCTATGCGCCCCCTCCGGCCGATCCCCCCGGCTCCAGCTCCCGCCCGTGGTGATGCCCCTGACCGGCTTCATATCAGGGAGCCGACCTGCCGCACCACTAACGACGACAGGGGCAGGACCGTACCGACACGATCACGCTCCGTTCGTTCTCGTCTCCGCGGACGCCCTCGACCACGGTGTTCTCGACCGTCAGGATCCGCTTGAATATGCCGAAGACAGGCACGCCGCGTCTCTGCGAGATCAGGTTTGTCGCTCGACACTCCAAGCCTGGCAGGCAGCGGCGTGTTTCGCGTATCAGCGTCGCCCAGGGCACACACATGCGGCAGGAGAGCCTGAAAAATGTACGCCCTCGACTTCACCGTCCTCGGTGACGTCGGCTCGGCCGCCGCCAAGACATACGGCCTCGCATTCGACCTGTCCGACGACTTCGCCGTCGCCTGCGCAAGCTCGGCTTCGACCTGCAACGCGTCAACGGCGGTCCCGCGCCCCCTGCCGCTCCCGGCCACATGCGTCATCGACCGCGGCGGCGTCATTCGCTGGGCCTTCACCGACACCGACTACACCAAGCGCGCCGAGCCCGCAGGCGTGTTCGCCGCCCTGGACGCCTTGAGGTAGCCCGCAGCCACGCCTTGTTGCCCGCCCACCAGGCACAGCGGCTCCGATGCGGCCCCGCCCCTTGACGCTGTCTCCATTTCGACAACCGTTTCGGGTTGATAGGTTGATCGAACGCTGTTGACGTTCACGTGTCATGCGGCGCACGGGGAGGAAACGATCATGTCAACCGGTGGGCCCGAACACGCGATAGGCATGCGCCTCAACCAGAACGCCCCCGACCAGGGCGGCGGTTCCGGTGGCGGGCAGCAGAACCTGGTCTCGACAGCCGCGGAGAAGAAGGCCGCCGCGAAGGCCATCGAGGATCACATCGAGCCGGACACGAAGAAGGCCGGCCACCACGCGGACGAGGACACGTCCGGGGTGGTGAAGGCGTTCGACGCCAAGGATGGGCACGGCTGGCTCATGTCGTCCGCGCTGAAGAAGGCTCACAAGAAGTGGGGCGAGCAGGTGCACGCGCTGATGAACCGACTCGGTTCGGAGAAGGCATCGCTGCGCAGCACCAACATCCTGCTGACGAACACGGACTTCGACATTCGGTCGGGTGTGCAGAGCGTGCGCACGCCGTCCGTCTTCGACGGGTTCTGACCGGCCGCCGCCCGCCCTCACGTACACACGCACTCCACGGGGACAGAGATGCCTACGTACCACGAGATCATGACGACGGATCTCGGCACGCTCACCGCAGCCGCCACCAGCTGGGAAGGCATGGCCAAGAAGTTCCACGGCCAAGAGGTCGCGTACAAGCGGGATGTGCACGGCATCTCGACGGGCCCCGGCTGGCAGGGGCTGAGTGCCGACGCGGCCAACAGGCGGTTCGATATCACGCTGCGCGAGTTCCGGTCCGCGCAGGCCGAGGCGAAGGCCATCGCCTCGCTTCTGCGCGACGCGCACACCCAATACGTCGATCTCAAGGGCAAGTTGACGGCCGCCCGAGACGAGGCGGTCAGGGCCGGGATGAAAGTCTCGGACCAGGGTGTGGTCACGTACGACTACGAGAAGCTGACCGAGGGCAGTCGCAACGCACTCCACCACGACCCCGACTACCAGCAGAGCGTGCAGAAGGCGGTCGGCTCCTGGCAGGAGCGCATCGACAAAGAGGTCAAGGTCGTCAACGACGCGGACAAGGGCGTAGAGATCGCCTTCAAGGCGGTCGTGCTCGACACGGATGTCACCGACGGCACCATGAACGGCTTCAACGGCAAGCCCAGCGGCGACATCGAGAAGTACGAGGCCGATGAGCTCGCCGACATTGCCACCCGCATCAACTCCGGCGACGCCACCCCGCAGGAGATCAAGGAGGCGCAGCGCGCCTTCCGCGACAACGGCAGGAACAAGGAATTCAACCAAATGTTCCTGGACAGCCTGGGGGCGTCGGGGACCATCAAGTTCACCAACAAACTCAGCGACCTCAGTCACGGCGGCAAAGACAAGGGGACGTACGCGGCGCTCCAGGACGACCTGGCCGCTTCCCTTTCCCTGGCGACGAGGGACACCGACTCGTCGTTCTACAAGAAGTTCCGCGCCGATCTGCAGAGGGCCGGTGTCCAGAAGTTCGACCTGGACGTCACCGGCGACAAGATCGCGCTCAGCACCGGGCACGGGCAGAAGGCGCGCGGCTATCAGAGCCTCGTGACGCTGATGGAGCAGGGCGACGGCTATTCCGGACAGTTCCTCAAGGACATGGCCACCGACATCCGGGCCGCCGAGGACAAGAAGCAGGGTGGGGACCCAGACATCTGGGATCTGCTCAGCGACTTCAGCGGCAAGGACGACGGTTGGTTCGCCAACGACCCGCTCGACGGCGTCCTCGGCATTATGTCCAAGGATCCGGCCACGTCCACGAGCTACCTGGACCCGGGCCCGGACGGGAAGAACGACAACCTCGAGTACCTGCTCAAGGAGCGGGACTGGGACCACGTCGACACCACGCACTGGGCCGGCAAGGCCGAAGTGACCGGCAGGGACACGTTCGACAGGGACGTACGCACCGGCCTCGGCCTCGCCCTGTCGGCGGGCGCCACCGGCCTCGTGCCGGGCGGGGAAGGCGACGAGCTGGGCCGGCACACCGCCGCGCAGACCCGCGTCATGCATGACGCGATCAACCTCATCGACTACGGCGACGCCGACGGCAAGTACGGCGAGGACCCCAAGCACATGCGGGTCGGCAAGGCCGACGAGGTGCTGGCCCAGGATGACTACGCGGCCCTGCGCGGCCCCCTCTCCCAGGCCCTGGCTGACTACTCGCCGGACGCCGTCGACATCATCGACGGCGATGCGCCTGGCGGCCGCGCAGGGAAAGCGGACAGCTACGGACATGGCGACGACTCGCAGATCCAGAACAGCCGCGGCAGCCTGCTCCGCATGATGCGCGGCGTCTCCGAAGCCGATGACACCACCAACTACGAGCGTATATACCAGGCCCAGCAGGGCTATATGTCCGAGGAACTGATGAAAAAGGACATCCCGGACGCGACCGCTGCCACCAACGAGGCCCGCAAGGTCGGCGAGGTCATCGGCGCGCTCAACGCAGTCGGCGGCGACGTGAAGATGGACGTCCACGACGCGAAGATCGGACATGCCGCGGACACCCGGTTCTACGGGTACCACGCCGGCGGCGGCATGATCACCGGCATCCCTGTCATCGGCGACGCCGCCCAGCGCCTCGTAGACATGAGCCTCAACGAATGGCTTGCCGGGATTCAGGCAGAGGAGGGCGCATTGTCCAAGGAGGAGTTGAGCCGGGGAAACGAAAAGGCACAGGACAACCTCGACACCTACTTCCGGAAATGGGGCGACAAGCGTGGCATGGACGAAGAAGACCCCATCATCGGGGCTGCGGCCGGAGAGGCTCGGCAGAGCTACGTGGACGGGCGCCAGATAGCGTACGAGGCCCTGCGGTCCCGTAGCTGATCAACGTGGTGCGGAACGCCTGACTCGCATCCCCACAGCCGATCGACGCATGCAGAAAACCGGCCCCGTAAGGCCCGACGCAAGGAACAGGTGGGCACCACCATGATTACCCAGACGCGGAAGAAGAAGCCGGTGCTCGTGGCGGCGGTCGCCTTGGTCGTGGTGGCCGCGCTCGCCTCCTCGTACTGCTGGTGGAATACGAACCTTCTCGGTGTGGACTCCTTCTGTGGCGGCCGGTTGGGGAGCGGGGATGTGCGGGCCGCTCTGGACTCCACCGGCCGCGTGTCACAGGTGTCCGCGCAGGCCGATCCGCAGCGGGTCGGGTTCACGTGCACGGTCGAGCGCACCAGCCGTTTCATCGGAGGTGACGACCAGCGGGTGAAGATCAGCACGGACAGTAGACAAGGGGCTTTCCCCTTCACGACCCATTTCTGGAAGAACCCTGCTGCCCGGTCCTACTTCAAGGAAGGCGTGACCGGTGCCGTGGCGCAGGACTTTGGCGGGTACGTGGTCCTGCCGAAGTCTTGCTGGGACAAGTTCGGCAGCTGGCAGGACGGCAGCGGAGTGGCGATCGTGGAAGCCGAGGTGCAGAAGGGGGCGGTGGACGCGGCCGGTCTGGCCCGGTTGCTGACCCGCTCGGCGCGACAGGTCGCCGAAAAGGCCGGCTGCGGCACGGCGGCACTCTCGGCCGCCCCCGATCTCGCAGCCCCGTCCGCCTCGCGGACGACAGATGTCCAGAACGTGTGTGGAGTGCGGGGCTTCGCGCTGCCGAAGGCGGCCGTGGTCGTCTCCCGGGCCGAACCGGACCTGGAGCAGGTGAACGACGGAAGTGTCGACACGTGGGCGTGTGACCTGAGCCTGGCGGGGTCGGCCAAGGGGGCCGTGTCCTTTGCCGTGACGTCGGACAAGAATTTCGTCGAGGCGGCTCAGAAGTATCCGTACGGCTTCAAAGCGCTCCCTGGCGACAAGGGGGTTGCGGGAAGCGACCAGGTCGTTCTCCACTGCGACAGCAGTGACGTGCACTTTTCCGCGCACTGGAACACTGAATACGAGGGGGCCCTGATCGACAGCCTCCACCGCGACTGGGGCGCGTACGCGAAGGTCAAGAAAGCCACATTCCAGAACTTCCTCGACGCGACGGTCGCCGCCCACTCGTGCCCGCGTGTCACCCTCCCCTAGCAGAAGGACCTTTCATGTCTTCCCCCTTGCGTACAGCAGCCGTGGCCGCCTTGCTCCTGGCGGGGGCGGTCGCCTGCGGCGACAAAACCGGTGAGGAGAAGTCCACGTCGTCGTCCTCATCCGCTTCGGCGGCCGCCGATGACGCGACCGGCGGTTCGGCCGCCGCGCGCATCGAGGCCGTGAACGAGACGATGCGCACCACGACCTTCAGCGCGGTCGGGACCTCGACCGCGTACGACGGAGCCCTCCAGGACATGACGTGGAACCCGCAGCAGGGTCTCCGTATCCAGATCAGCGGCACCATCGGCGGCAACATGTACTGCCAGGACGGCGTGACCTACATCAGTTCCAACCTGTTCGCCGCGAGCCTGAAGCAGCAGGGCCAGGAGATCACCGTCCCCGCCGACCTGGACGACGTGTATGTCACCACGAAGTCGGGGCAGGGCTGCGACGCGTACTTCGCTCTGTCCCCCACCGGACGCTACGCCCCGTCCGATGACGCCACGGTGAACGGCACCCCGGCCCGTGCCGTCAAGGTGTCCGCGTCTGCATCGGCCACGGACACCTACTACGTCAGTGCCAAGGACCCGGCGTATCTGCTGAAGCTGAAATCGACGCGCGACGGCCGCACCAGCAGCACGACCTACGTGGACTTCGGCAAGAAGAAGACCGTCACGCTCCCGGCGGCGGACAAGACCATGGCCATGGACGCATTCCGCGCCAGGGTCGGCAGTTGACGCTCGTTCTACCTGCCCGCGCCCGCCTCACCCCTCCTCCGGCACCAGTTGCGCCCTCACCAGCCCGTACAGCAGCTCCACGTCCACGAACTCCCCTTCCCGCGGCGCCCCGCACCGCCAGCTCAGCGGGTAGGTGTTGCCGTCCGGTGCGGGGATTCCCACGTACTGGTCCCGGGCGGTCGGGCCGAAGCACCTGGCGCCCGGCGGCCAGTCGTACTCCTTGCTCGACCCGGGCGGGATCAGGAAGTACATCCACCGGCCGCCGGCGATCTCCCGCACGACCGGGCCCGGTTCGCCCTCGGTGAGTGTTCCGAGGTGGTGCAGCACCGCCTCGCCCCGTACGCCGCGCAGCCGGATGGCGTCGAAGTGGATGCCGGTCAGGTGGAGTTGGAGTCCGGCAGCAGGTACCCATTCGGGGTGCTTCTTACTCGTCATGACTATGAGGATTCCGTTGCCTGCGTAGCGTGACCAGGAGGACGCGATCCACATCGACGGGATGTAGTGAGGGTGGTGGTGGCTGTGGGGACCAGTGGTGAGCCGTCGCGGGTGCGGAGGCTCGTGGGGGACCTGATTCGTATCCATCGGGTGCGGGCCGGGCTCACGCAGAAGGACGCCGCGGACAAGTTGTTGATCTCCGAGTCGCTGATGGGAGCGGTCGAGCGGGCGGAGCGCATCCCGGCACTGGAACTGCTGGCCGACGCGGACCAGGTCTTCGTCGCGGGCGGTGCGCTGAAGGCGTGCATCGAGCTGATCGACGAGGAGAAGTACCCGGCGAAGTTCCTGGGCTGGGCGCGGCTGGAACGGAAGGCGCGGGTCATCAGCGCGTACGAGACGATGCTGATTCCGGGGCTGCTCCAGACGGAGGCGTACGCGTACGCCCTGTACCGGGCACGCAAACCCGCATACACCGAGGACGAGATCGTCGAGCACGTCGAGGCGCGGCTGGAACGTCAGGCGGTGCTGATGCGCACGCCTCCGCCGTACGTCGGGTTCGTCATCGAGGAGTCGATCCTGGAACGGACGCTCGGCGGAGCCGAGGTGTTGAAGGAGCAGTTGCTGCACCTGCTGGAGTGCATGCGGCGGATGAACCACCTCACGGTGCAGGTGATGCCCTCGGATCAGCACACGCACGCGGGGTTGATGGGGCCCATGCAGTTGATGTGTACGGGAGAAGGACGCAATCTGGTGTACGTGGAGGCGCAGGGCGGCGATAGGTTGATCTCAAAGCCGGAGCAGGTGGGTGACATGTTCGACCTCTTCGGCATCCTGCGTGCCCAGGCGCTCAACCCCTGGAAGTCGGCGGAGATCATCGAAACGAAGGCGAGGCAACTGTGACCACCGGGCCCGAGCTCTCCTGGTTCAAGTCCAGCTACAGCGGCAACGAGGGCGAGGCCTGCATCGAAGTCGCCTACGACTGGCGCAAGTCCAGCTACAGCGGCAACGAGGGCGGCGCGTGCGTGGAGGTCGCCACCTGCCCCCACACCGTCCACGTCCGCGACTCCAAGGTCACCGACGGTCCCACCTTCGCCGTCGCCCCCGCCGCCTGGACCGCCTTCCTGGCCGGTGCTGTCACTGGCTGACCTCGGGATTGCTTCGCGCTGCTGCCGACTCCGGCAGCAGCGCCATTCCCATACGCCGACAAAGTCCGCCGACAAGTCAGCCGGCAGGTCCGCCGGTTCGTTCGCGTGCGGACTCGAACACCAACTGACGCCTGCCCGAGCGACCGACCTGCCAAGCCCGAGGAGAGAGCAGTGGACGACGACGTGGTGATGCCGGAGCGCGGCGAACGGGATGCGGACCGCGACGAACCCGGCCCCGCCGTCGTCCTCATCACCGGCGTGATGGCCTCCGGTAAATCCACCGTCGCCCAGGCCCTGGCCGAGCGGCTGTCGCGGGCTGTCCATGTGCGGGGGGACGTCTTCCGGCGGATGGTGGTGTCCGGGCGGGCCGAGATGGTGCCGGGGGCGTACGAGGAGGCCGTGGCGCAACTTCGGCTCCGGTACCGGTTGTCGGCGATGACGGCCGACGCGTACGCGGGCGAGGGCTGGACCGCCGTGGTGCAGGACGTGGTGCTGGGGGAGGAGTTGGCCGCGTATGTCGAACTCGTACGGACCCGGCCGCTGTACGTCGTTGTCCTCGCGCCCGACCCGCGAGCTGTTGCCGCGCGGGAGGCAGGGCGGGGCAAGAACGGTTACGGGGCCGGCTGGACGGTCGAGGCGTTGGACCGGGTGCTGCGGGAGGAGACACCGCGGATCGGGCTCTGGCTGGACACGACCGGGCAGAGCGTGGGGCAGACGGTCGACATGGTCCTCGCGGAGCTCGGCCGGGCGCGGGTGGTGGGAGCGGCGGAGGGCTGAAGCGGCTGGAGGGTCGATGCATTCGGACCTAATGTCTTATTTATTAGCAGTTCCTCTATGGTTGGTGCGATAACGCACCACGAGGAGGAGTCAGCCGCATGAGCAATCTGTTCGTCATCGCCTACGACGATCTCGCCACCGCCGACCAGGTCCGGGACAAGCTGCTGTCCATGAACCGCGAGCACCTCGTCGAGCTGGAGGACGTCGTCGTCGTCGAACGGCGTGAGAAGGACGGCAAGATCAAGCTGCATCAGGCCGTCAACCACGTGGGTAACGGTGCCGCGGGCGGCGCGCTGTGGGGGAGCGTCATCGGGCTGCTCTTCCTCGTGCCGTTCCTCGGTGCAGCGGTGGGCGCCGCGGCCGGTGCCGCCGGAGGGTCCGCTGTCGACACCGGTGTCAACGACGACTTCATGAAGGAGCTGAGCGCCAATCTCCGGCCCGGCGCCGCCGCCGTCTTCGTGCTCGTCAGGAAGTCCGCCCGCGACAAGGTCATCCCCGAGATCGTCAAGTTCGGTGGTCAGCTCGTGCAGACCTCGCTCAGCAAGGAGGACGAGGCACACCTGCGGGAGATGGTGAAGGAAGCGCTCAAGGAAGAGACGACGATCGCCTCCTGAGCTCCGGACCGTACGAGAGAAGGCGACCACCCTGCCCGCGCCGCGCGCAGGGTGGTCGCCTTTCGTTACGACAAGGTCGCCGACGGGCTGGCCGTCTACCGGCGCGACGCGATGGTCGTCTACGCCGATGCCCGGCTGAGCTGACCGACGGCTCACATTGCCGGGGGCTGCGGACCCCCGGCGACAAGCAACTCTCCCCCGCGCTCAGAACACTCGACCCACCGGACAGGCTCCAGCCATCCGACTGGGGGCGTCAGAGAGAGGGGCTCGGTCACCTGAGCTCGAGACTGCCGCAGGTGAGCATGGCGCCCTCAAGCTGGTTTCGTATTGTCCGCGCTCAAGGCACAGGGCTGTTCTTGAAAATGCCGACGCCCGCCCGGCGCGACGTGTGATGCGTGATGCGTGCTGGGCGGGCTCACCGCGCGGAGGCCGTGACCGGATTCGAACCGGTGTAACTCGAGTTGCAGTCGAGCCCCTGAACCACTCGGGCACACGGCCGTGTGTTTCTCGTTGTGCTTCAGACCGTAGGGCCGGGTGTGCGGGCCGCTCAAGGGTGCGGGGCGGGGTGCAATGCGACTGCCATACCGCGTTCACGATCGGCATCGTGGTCCTACGACCAACGGAGGACCGGCGGACCGTCTCGCGACAGGGTTCATGCGAGATTTTGCCCCTTACTCTTGGGCTCATGAGTGCCCTGGAACCGCGGGACGACGTCGATGTCCCGCCCCTTGCCGTGGACGACCCTGCCGCCGTCGAATCCGGAGGGGTGCTCGGGCGGAGCTATCGGGCGCTGAGCATCGGCATCGTCTCCGTCGTGTTCCTGATCGCCTTCGAGGCGACCGCCGTGGGGACCGCGATGCCGGTCGCCGCGCGGGAGCTGCACGGCATTCCCTTGTACGCGTTCGCGTTCTCCGCGTACTTCACGACCAGCCTCTTCGCCATGGTGCTCTCCGGGCAGTGGGCGGACCGGCGCGGTCCGCTGGGGCCGCTCGCCGCCGGGATCAGCGCGTTCGCGGCGGGGCTGCTGCTCTGCGGTACCGCCGGGAGCATGTGGGTCTTCGTCGCGGGGCGGGCCGTGCAGGGGCTCGGCGGCGGGCTGGTGATCGTGGCGTTGTACGTGGTGATCAGCCGGGCCTACCCGAAGCGGCTGCAGCCGTCGATCCTGGCCGCGTTCGCCGCGAGCTGGGTGATCCCCTCGGTCGTCGGGCCGCTCGCCGCCGGGAGTGTGACCGAGCACCTGGGGTGGCGCTGGGTCTTCGTCGGCATCCCGGTCCTCGTGGTGTTCCCGCTGGCGCTCGCGCTGCCCGCGATCCGGCGGCGGGCGTCGGGGCCGGCCGATCCGGCGGCGCCCGTCGAGCCGTACGACCGGCGGCGCATCATGCTCGCGCTCGGGATCTCGCTGGGCGCGGCGCTGCTCCAGTACGCCGGGCAGGAGCTGAACTGGTTCGCACTGCTGCCGGCCGCCGTGGGTGTCGCGCTGCTCGTGCCCGCGGTGCGGGGGCTGCTGCCGCCCGGCACCGGACGGGCGGCGCGCGGGCTGCCCTCCGTGGTGCTGCTGCGTGGTGTGGCGGCCGGGTCGTTCATCGCCGCCGAGTCGTTCGTGCCGCTGATGCTGGTCACCCAGCGCGGGCTCAGTCCGACGATGGCCGGGTTCTCGCTCGCGGCCGGCGGCGGGACCTGGGCGCTCGGTTCGTACGTACAGTCCCGGCCGCGCCTGGAGCCGTACCGGGAGCGCCTGATGGTGGGCGGCATGGTGCTGGTCGCCGCCGCGATCGCGGCCGCGCCCTCCGTGCTGATCGACTCGGTGCCGGTCTGGACCGTCGCCGTGGCCTGGGCCTTCGGGTGTTTCGGCATGGGCATGGTGATCGCATCGACGAGCGTGCTGCTGCTGAAGCTGTCGGCGCCGGAGGAGGCGGGGGCGAACTCGGCCGCCCTCCAGATCTCCGACGGGCTCTCGAACGTACTGCTGCTCGCCGGGGGCGGAGCGGCCTTCGCAGCGCTGGGCGGCGGGGCGGTGGGTGCCGTGCACGGGGCGGCGGAGGCGGGGGCCGACGGGTCTCATCCGGGGGCGTTCATGGTGGTCTTCCTGCCGATGGCGGGGGTGGCGCTGGTGGGGGCGTGGGTGGCGGGACGGGTGCGGGCAAACGCGTAGTACTGCGTAGTACCGCGTAGTACCATCGGTTCATGGCTGGTCTGAATCTGCGGTTTACCGAAGAAGAGCTGGATGCCTTGCGTGCGCGTGCCGAGGCGGAGGGGCGGAGCATGCAGTCCTTCGCCCACGATGCGGTGATCACCGCCATAAACGAACACTCACGTCTCTTCAACGAGGCGGCGGAGCATGTGTTGAAGGCGAGCGAGGAGCTCAACCGGAGGCTCGCCTGATGCAGTACCTGACCATGCCCGAGCTGCTCAACCTGGCAGGGCGCCTCGGCGCGGCGGAGGTGCGTGACTACGGCCTGCTCGACTCGGCGCTGGCCCGCCCGCAGTCGAGCGTGTTCGGTCAGGACGCCTATCCGGACGTTTGGCAGAAGGCTGCCGCATTGATGGAGTCACTGGCCCGCAACCACGCGCTCGTCGATGGGAACAAGCGCATCGCCTGGTACGCGACCTGGGTCTTCCTGCACATGAACGGACACCCGCTGGACGCCGGCTTCGATGTGGATGAGGCCGAGCAATTCGTGCTGGACGTCTGCCAGGGGGCACTGGACATGCCCAAGATCTCGGAGCAACTGCCCAGGTTCGCCAAGTAGCGAGCCCTCTGTGAAGCGGGTCTCAGAGGCGCCGAACCACGGCTGGTTCGTACGGGGTTCCACCCTGCCCCCCGGTAAGGTGGCCCGGTTGTCGTATCGCGGGCGGGTCCGTTCCGGCCCGCGGGACAGCGCCCCACGTACCCGAGAGACCCGAACCGGAGACCGTGACTACTACCGCCTCCCACCACCTCTCACCCGCCTTCCCCGGCCGCGCCCCCTGGGGCACGGCCGGCAAGCTGCGAGCCTGGCAGCAGGGCGCCATGGAGAAGTACATCCAGGAGCAGCCGCGCGACTTCCTCGCGGTCGCCACCCCCGGCGCGGGGAAGACCACCTTCGCGCTGACCCTCGCGTCATGGCTGCTGCACCACCACGTCGTGCAGCAGATCACCGTCGTCGCGCCGACCGAGCACCTGAAGAAGCAGTGGGCCGAGGCAGCGGCCCGGATAGGGATCAAGCTCGACCCCGACTACAGCGCGGGCCCGCTCAGCAAGGAGTACGACGGAGTCGCGGTCACCTACGCGGGTGTCGGCGTCCGGCCGATGCTGCACCGCAACCGCTGCGAGCAGCGCAAGACCCTGGTGATCCTCGACGAGATCCACCACGCAGGTGACTCGAAGTCCTGGGGCGAGGCGTGCCAGGAGGCGTTCGACCCGGCCACCCGGCGGCTCGCGCTCACCGGTACGCCGTTCCGGTCGGACACCAACCCGATCCCCTTCGTCGTCTACGAGGAGGGCAACGACGGCATCCGGCGTTCCTCGGCCGACTACACCTACGGCTACGGCAACGCGCTCGCCGACGGCGTCGTCCGGCCCGTGATCTTCCTCAGCTACAGCGGCAACATGCGCTGGCGCACCAAGGCCGGCGACGAGATCGCCGCCCGGCTCGGCGAGCCGATGACCAAGGACGCCATCGGGCAGGCCTGGCGCACCGCGCTGTCGCCCACCGGCGAGTGGATCCCCAATGTGCTGAGCGCCGCCGACAAGCGGCTGACCGAGGTCCGCAAGGGGATCCCGGACGCGGGCGGGCTGGTCATCGCCACCGACCAGGAATCGGCGCGCGAGTACGCCAAGATCCTCAAGCGGGTCACCGGCGAGAAGGCCACCGTGGTCCTCTCCGACGAGAAGGCCGCCTCGAAGAAGATCGACCAGTTCAGCGAGGACGACTCCCGCTGGATGGTCGCGGTCCGCATGGTGTCGGAGGGCGTCGACGTGCCGCGCCTGGCCGTCGGCGTGTACGCCACCACCATCTCCACGCCGCTCTTCTTCGCGCAGGCCGTCGGGCGTTTCGTGCGTTCGCGCAGGCGCGGCGAGACCGCTTCGGTCTTCGTACCGACCATTCCGATGCTGCTCGACTTCGCCAACGAGATGGAGGTCGAACGGGACCACGTCCTCGACAAGCCCAAGAAGGGCAGCGACGAGGAGAACCCGTTCGCGGAGGAGGACAAGCTCCTCGCCGACGCCGAGAAGCTGGAGGACGAGGAGACCGAGGAGCAGCTGCCCTTCGAGGCCCTCGAATCGGACGCGGTCTTCGACCGGGTGCTGTACGACGGTGCCGAATTCGGCATGCAGGCGCACCCCGGCAGCGAGGAGGAGCAGGACTACCTGGGGATTCCGGGGCTGCTCGAACCCGACCAGGTGCAGCTGCTGCTCCAGAAGCGCCAGTCCCGGCAGATCGCGCACAGCCGCCAGAGGCCGGCCGAGGAGGCCGACCTGCTGGAGAAGCCGGCCGACGCGCGTCCGGTGGTCACGCACAAGCAGCTGCTCGGGCTGCGCAAGCAGCTCAACACGATGGTCTCGGCCTACACGCACCAGAGCGGCAAGCCGCACGGAGTGATCCACACCGAGCTGCGACGGGTGTGCGGCGGCCCGCCGAGCGCGGAGGCCACGGCCGGGCAGATCCAGCAGCGGATCAAGAAGGTCCAGGAGTGGGCCACCCGCATGACGTGAGCGGGTGGGGGACGTGCGTGCGCCGGCCCGGAGCGGGGACAGTGGTCCTCGCCCCGGGCCGGCGTCGTGCGTGCGGATGGGGGTGGTGCGGCTGGCGTGCGTGCGGATGAGGGCGGTGCGGTTAGGAGGCGGGTGGTGCGGTCACCAGACGAACGGGGCGGACTGGTTGGCCGTGGCTACGCACGGGACCGTGGCCGACGTCGGGGACGAGGCCACGATCTGCAGTGACCAGTTGGTGGCGCTCGGCGGGGAGGCCAGCACCACGGAATTCGTGCTGTCCCCCGCGGCCAGGGTGCCGGAGGTGAGCTTCAGCGGGCCCAGGGTGATCGGGTTGCCGCCGCTCAGGCCGGGGTTGGTCTTCCCGGAGAACTGCACCTGACTGGTGACGCCGCCCGAGGTCTTGGTGAGCTTGAGCGTCGTCGTGATGCTGTTCGGGTCGGCGCTGGTACCGGCCGGCATGGTGATCGCGGTGGACGTGATCTTTATGGACTTGGACGTGCCCGAGTCGGTGGCGGTCAGGGTGGCGAGACCGCTGCCCCAGGCGCCGCAGTCGTACGTGGCCGTCGCGGTGAGCGGAGTCACCGCATGGGCCGCCGGGGCCAGGGCAAGTGCGCCGGCCACGGAACAGGCCGCGGCCAGCACCAGGGGGATGTGTCTTCGATTCGACGACATGACGGGGGGAACTCCTTCCGGTTCTGAATTCCGCAGATTCACCGAAGAACTGAAGAAGTGGATCTGCGTGCCGGGCCCGGCATGTCGGGTGCAGTGAAACTGTGACCTTCACAGAAGTCAAGAGATGCCAACATGCGCTCTTGAAATTCCCGCGGAAATGCTTTTCGGGCATTTCAGATAAGGATCATCCGGTTCTCTCTTGACTTCTCCGCACGTGACCTCCTCAATGTGCGCAATCAATGGGCCATGGAGGGGTGTCTGGTGATACGACGACGAAGACCCGGCGTGACCGGTCTGCTCGCTGCCTGCCTCGTGATGTCGCTGAGCTGCGCCGGGGCCACCGCCCAGGCCGCACCGCAGGACGCGGCGGCGGCCGGGCGGCAGGCGGCCGGTGCGGTCACCCCGTCCGTCCACTGCGTGCTGCCCGCGGGGCAGGGGGAGGCGACCGGGCCGCAGGAGATGACCGTCGAACTGTCGCCCGCGGTCGTCGCCCCGGGTGGCAAGGTGCACGCCAAGGTCACGCTGGGGCCGTCCCCCGCCACCAGCGCGCTGGCGCTGGAGGACGTGCCGACCATCCCCAGCCTCGATCTCGCGATGTCGGGCGGGGCGACCGGCACCGTCACCGTGCGGGGTGCCGAGTTCACGATGGACATCCCGGCCGGGAAGCCCATCGAACTCCCGCCGTACGAAGGGGACTTCCTGGTCCCGGCGAACGCCTCCGGGGACGTCTCGTTCGCCCCGGTCCGTACGCTGACGCAGACCAAGGTGCTCGGCTCCGTCTTCGAGACGCCCTGCGACGTCGTGGGCGGCGGCGGCAGCGTCGGCAGTGTCACGGTGGAGGGGGCCGGCTCCGAGCCCCCCACGCTGACCGCTCCCGTCGATCCGGTACGTCCCAACACCGCGGTGGCGCTGGGCGGTTCGGGGTGGACGCCGGGCGGGGCGCCCGTGCCCTCGCTCTGTGCGGTGGGCGGTGGCGGCTGCGATCCGCTGAAGTTCAGGAGCCACACGCTCACCATCGGCGGTGACGGCACGCTGGCCGGCACGGCCACCCTCGCGGAGGCCGGCGCGGTGCCGGACGGCGCGTACGAAGTGAAGGTCAACGACGGTACGAAGGAGGCAACCGCCCCCCTCACCGTCCGGGCCGTCGCGGCCGGCGACCGTGAGATCGCGCTGTCGCGCAGCAGCGGACCCGTCGGCAGTGTCATCACGGTCAGCGGCAAGAACTACAACCCGGACCGCTGGATCAACGTCATCGGCCTCGACGCCTCGGGCACCGGGCTCGACGACAGCGCGGTCTACGTCAAGAGCGGCTCGGACGGCACGTTCACCGTCGAGTTCACCGTCATCTCCGACGCCGTCGTCGCGGTCCAGGCGGACGAGGGCAACGATCCGGCGACCGTGCGGACCGCGCCGTTCACCGTCTCCGACGGCGGGGGAGGGGACGGCGGCAGCGCCGACCAGCGGCTGAGCACCTCGGTCAGGGCCGGGACGCTGTCCATGGTCCAGGACGGTGACACCGTCGACTTCGGTACGACGGTGCTGGGCACCGGCAGCGGTGTGCAGCGCTCCCGGCTCAACCGGGTCGAGGTGGAGGACGGCCGCGGTGTGAACAGCGGCTGGTCGCTCACCGCCACGCTCTCCGGCTTCACCGCCTCCGGCGGCGGCACCATCCCGGCCGACGCCGTCCGGTGGACGCCCAGGTGCACGGCGCAGAACGGCAGCGTGGGGGCGCCGGTGGCCGGTTCGCCCGCCGCGCTCGGGAGCGGGGCGGCGAGCCTCTGCCGGATGGATCCGGACGGCTCCCGCCCGTTCACCGGCGGCCGGTTCGACGCCGACGCCGATCTGACCCTCACCGTCCCCGGCTTCACGCCGCCCGGAGATTACAGCGCCACTCTCACCCTCACTCTTCTCTGAAATCTTCGTTTTCCATTCTCCATTCTCCGTTCTCGGGAGATCTTCCGGGAGCCGTGAGGGAAAGTTCCGGAGGCGCCCGCCCGCTCTGTATCGCATCGGAGCGGGCGGGCGTCGCCATTCCGCATCGGGGAATTTCCGCAGCCGACATCTCAGCCATGAAGGAGACGCATGTCCGTGTCCGCCAGATCGAGAAGAACCGAACGGCCGGGAAGGGCCGGCCGGCCGAGGATGGTTCACCGAAAGCGTGCGGGGTTACGTCGTGCCGTGGCGCTCACCGCCGGGGCCGTGCTCGTCTGGACCGGCGGCACCGTCGCACTCGCGCCCGCCGCCGAGGCCGGCACCGTCACCCCGACCGTGCACTGCTCCCTGCCCGCGGGCCAGGGCGAGGCGACCGGGCCGCAGCAGATGAGCGTCGACCTCTCGCCGGCGATCGTCGACCCGGGCGGCAAGGTCCACGCCAAGGTCACCCTCGGACCGTCCCCCGCCACCAGCGGACTCAGCCTGAGCGATGTGCCCACCACCCCCAGCATCGACTTCGCGATGTCCGGCGGCGCCACCGGCACGGTCACCGTCACCGGCCCCCAGATCAACCTCGACATCCCGTCCGGCAAGCCCATCGAAATCCCGCCGTACGAAGGGGACTTCCTCATCCCCACCAATGCGAGCGGCCCGATCACCTTCACCCCGATCCGCAATCTGACGCGTACGAAGGTGCTCGGCTCCACCTACGAGACCCCGTGCGACGTGGTGAGCGGCGGCGGCTCCATCGGCACCGTGACCGCCGAGGGCACCGCGGGGCACCCGCCCACCCTGACCGCGCCCACCACCGCCGTCCGGCCGTCCACCGCCGTCGCCCTGTCCGGCAGCCTCTGGACCGCGGGC
>NZ_ML123054.1:109879-137169 GCF_003846175.1 Streptomyces sp. ADI95-17
GCCGTGCCCGACGGCTCGTACCTGGTGAAGGTCGGCGACGGCACCAAGGAGGCGACCGCGCCCCTGACCGTCAAGGCGTACGTGCCCGGCGGGCCGCGGGCCATCGCGCTCTCCCGCTCCGGCGCACCGGTCGGCAGCGTCATCTCCGTCACCGGCAGCAACTATTTCCAGGACCGGTGGATCAACACCGTCGGCCTGGACGCGAGCGGGGCGACGCTCGACGACACCGCCGTCTATGTGAAGAGCACCCCCGACGGCACGTTCAGCGCCGAGTTCACCGTCTCCGACCCCGCCATCGCCGCGATCCAGGTCGACGAGGGAAACGATCCGGCCACCGTGCTCACCACCCCGTTCACCGTGACCGACGCCTCCGCGACGCTCTCCGCGGGCGCGGCGAAGGTCAGGCCGGGCGGAACGATCGCCCTCTCCGGCGGTGACTGGCCGTCCGGAACCACGCCCACCGCATCCCTCTGCACCGCCGACGGCGGTTCCTGCGACAGCACCCGGATCAGCGGCTCCACCCTCCGGATCGGCGCCGACGGAACGCTCGCCGGTACGGTCACCGTGGCCGGATCCACCCCGCGTGCCGTGTACGCGCTCCAGGTCACCGCCGGGGGAGCGCAGGCGCTCACCCCGCTGACCGTCGCCCCGTCCTTCGTCGTGCTCACCCCGTCGGCCGGTCCGAAGGGCACCGCCGTCACCGTCATCGGGCAGGGCTTCGCGAAGGTCGCGACCGTGTCCATCGTCGGGCTGCGGGCCGACGGCTCGCAGACGTCCGACCCGGTGAAGACCAAGGTGGTGGGGCTGGACGGGGCGTTCTCGCAGACCTTCACGGTCAACGCCGCCGACACCGTCGCCATCCGGGTCCGGGAGGTCCTCGTCAACCCCCGTACCGAGACGGCGGCGTTCACCGTCCAGGACGGGACCGTTCCCGCCGGACCGTCCTTCGCCCTCTCGCCGCCCGAGGGGCCCGTCGGCACGACGGTCCAGGTGACCGGACGGGGATTCGCCCCCGTCGCCACGGTCTCGGTGACCGGCCGCACCGCGGACGGCAAGCAGACCGCCGACCCGTACGTCACCCGGGTCATCGGACTCGACGGCACCTTCGCCCTCGACTTCACCGTCCGGGACCGGGCGACGAAGTCGATCCGGGCCTGCGAAGTGCTCGTGAACGGAAAAATTGTGCAGCAGTCGTTCACCGTGAGTTAACGGCAGTTCACTTCCGGTGCGTGAAGTGCCGCGAAGGCGTCGGCCGACCTGGACGCGCGTAGATCCCCAGGATCCGGCCGACGCCCCGCTGACCGGCGCTTATGCTGCTTCAAGCCAACTCCCCTTCCGGCAACGCCCGGATTCTGGACGAGGTCTTCCGCTGAGCGGACTCGCTCGCTACTGTCCCAAAAAATGAACGCCCCGTGGCAGAGCCGCAGCGGGGCGCAGCCGGTGCCTGGCCAGGCCGGCGGCCTCTCCGTGCGTCGCCGCTGGGACCGGCGGCGCACATTCCGTGGGAATCAGCCGCTGCCGCTCATCAAAGAGGAGAGGGCGTCGTGACCGCGGAAACCTCCCAGACGCTCGACCGGGGCCTGAGGGTCCTCAAACTGCTTGCCGACACCGACCACGGCCTGACCGTCACCGAGTTGTCCAACAAACTCGGGGTCAACCGGACCGTGGTCTACCGTCTGCTCGCCACCCTGGAACAACACGCCCTGGTACGCCGGGATCTGGGCGGCCGGGCCCGAGTGGGCCTGGGCGTGCTGCGCCTGGGCCGCCAGGTGCATCCGCTGGTGCGCGAGGCCGCGCTGCCCGCGTTGCGCTCGCTCGCCGAGGACATCGGGGCCACCGCCCACCTCACGCTGGTCGACGGCAGCGACGCGCTGGCCGTCGCGGTGGTCGAGCCGACCTGGACCGATTACCACGTGGCCTACCGGGCCGGTTTCCGCCATCCGCTGGACCGGGGTGCCGCGGGCCGGGCGATCCTCGCCGCCCGCCAGAAGCCGGTCGGCGAGACCGCCTTCACCCTCACCCACGGCGAGCTGGAGGCCGGGGCGAGCGGAGCCGCGGCCGCGCTGGTCGGGGTGACCGGTGTCGAGGGCAGCGTGGGTGTGGTGATGCTCGCGGACTCCGTACCCGAACGCGTCGGCCCCCGTGTGGTGGACGCGGCCCGGGAAGTGGCGGACGCGCTCCGGTAGCGAGCCCCGCGGCGGGCCGCTCGCCACCGGCCCGCGGGGCGGATTTCTGGCCGGATCACGTCTCGGCGGGTGCCCGGCCGGGCCGTATGTTTTCGGGGCTCACGCCTTGACCGAAGCGCGTGGCCGTTCCGGGGGGTTCCGATGGATGGTTCTATTTTCACGATTCTCGTCATCGTGGGTATCCCGTTGTATTTCCTGCCCTTTTTCATCGCCGCGGGGCGCGGGGTGAACACCGGCTCGGTGTTCGTGATCAACCTGTTCCTCGGCTGGACGTTCATCGGCTGGGTGGTCGCCCTGGCCATGTCGATGGGAACCCGGCGCACGCAGTAGAACGCCCCGGGACCGGGTGCCACGCCGTGAACGCCCCCAGGCCGGGTGCCACGCCGTGAACGCCTCCAGGCCGGGTACCACGCCGTGAACGCCCCCAGGCCGGGTACCACGCCGTAAACGCCTCCGGGCCGGGTACGGGGCGCCCGGCCCGGGTGTCCGCTCCGGCGGTTAGATTGGGCGGGTGCTCCCTCGTCTCTCGCGTCCCCGTGCCCTCGCCCTGTGCGCCCTGCCCGTACTCGCCCTGTTCGGTGTGGCCGCCTTCGCGCCGCTGCCGTTCACCCTGGCGCAGCCCGGCTCGACCGCGAACGTGCTCGGGAACGATCACGGCAAGCCGGTGATCAGCATCAAGGGCGCGCCGACCCGGCCCACCGAGGGTGAGCTGCGGATGACGACGATCCTCGCGACCGGGCCCACCGCCGATGTCGGCATCGGCGATGTGATCGACGGCTGGTTCCGTACGGACCGGGCGGTGCTGCCCCGCGACTCCGTCTACCCGACCGGCGGCTCCGAGAAGGAGATCGAGAAGCACAACCTGGACGACATGCGGAAGTCGCAGGACTCCGCGGTCGACGCCGCACTGAACTACCTCGGGAAGAAGCCCGGCTCGGTGGACGTGACCCTGAGCCTCGCCGATGTGGGCGGTCCCAGCGCCGGCCTGTTCTTCGCGCTCGGCATCGTCGACAAGCTCGACGGGGACGGCTCCGGGGGCGACCTCACCGGTGGCCGCAACATCGCGGGCACCGGCACGATCGAGGCGAACGGCAAGGTCGGGGCGGTCGGCGGGGTGTCGCTGAAGACTCAGGCCGCGCGCCGCGACGGGGCGACCGTCTTCCTCGTGCCGAAGGCGGAGTGCCGGGAGGCGGGCGCCGAGCTGCCCGAGGGGCTGCGACTGATCCCGGTCACGACCCTGAAGAGCGCGGTGTCCTCGCTCCGGGCGCTGGAGCAGGGGCACAAGGTCCCGAGCTGCTGATCTCCTCGGACGCCTGCGACGGTACGGACGCACGTCCGGCCACCGCCCCCGCACCGTCCATCGTGCGCCACACCGGGAACACCAGCGGGCTCAGTGTCGCCAGCAGGTACACCCCGCCCATCGCCAGCAGCGCGCCCTTCACGCCCGCGCTCTCGACCAGCAGTCCGGCCGCGAGACCGCCCACCGGCATGGCCAGTTCGCCGCCCGCCGTGAGGACCCCGGAGACCCGGCTGCGCAGCTCGTCGGGGACCGTTCCGTAGACCACCGTCGTCAGGATCGGGTTCAGCACCCCGCCCGCGAGCCCGCTCAGCGCCATGGTCACGGCGAGCGGCAGTGTCGTCCCGGTCAGCGCCGCGACCACGTACCTGGGCGCGCCGCACAGCAGCACGCACACCGTGAACACCGACCACCGCGAGAAGCGGTGCCCGACCGCCCCGTACAGCAGCGCCCCGGCCAGGCCGCCCGCGCCGAACAGCGCGGTGAGCAGCCCGATGTCGCCGGCGCCGCCCAGTTCGGCGGAGGCGTGCACCGGCAGCAGGACGGCGTACCAGCCCTGATCGGTGCCGTTCATGAACATCACCATCAGTACGACCGTCAGCAGCAGCCGGTTGCCCAGCAAGTAGGCGTAGCCCTCGCGCAGTTCGGTGCGGTACGCCCGCAGCGAGACCGGCGCCACGGCCTTCCGGGGCTCGGCCGCGCGCACCCCTCGTACGCCTGCCGCGATGAGCAGCGCGGACGTCAGGAACGTCGCCGCGTCCAGCAGCAGTACGGTCTCCGCGCCGACGAGCGCGATCAGCACACCGGCCAGCGCCGCCCCCACCATCCGGGCGCCGCGCGAGACGGCGTCGAAGAGGCTGGCGGCGCGGGCGAGGGTGGTGCCGGCGTGCTCGGCGAGATCCGGCACCAGTACGTAGCGTGCGGTGTTGCCCGGGGTGTGCATGAGTCCGCCGACCGCCATCAGCGCGCACAGCATCCAGAAGGCCAGGACGTCCGCGTAGTGCAGCAGCGGGATGGCGGCGACGGCGAGGCCGCACACCAGGTCGGAGCCGACGGACACCCGGCGGCGCCCGATCCGGTCGATGACGGGCCCGCCGATCACGGCGGAGACGACGATCGGCAGCGTCGCGCAGAAGGCGACGACACCGGCCCGGCCGGCACTGCCCGTGGTCTCCAGCACGAACCACGGGACGCCGATCAGGGTGAGTGAAGTACCGGCCGTGGATATGGAGTTGGCGGTCAGTACGGCGATGAGCGGGATGCGGCCGCGGTCCCCCCGACCGGTCATGCCGGACCGGGTATGACGTGGGCGTGGCCGGCCCGGTGGGGCAGGACGCGCAGCCCCAGCTCGACGAGGGCCCAGCCCAGCCGGGTGCGCAGATCGGCGCCCGGTGCGGTCGATTTCAGGCCGAACTCCGTTGCGCATCGCCGTAGTTCGGCGGCGCGCAGACTGTGCAGCAGCAGATGTGTGTCGGAGTGCACGGCGATGTCCTTCCGGTCGGGAGGGGCTGGTTATTCCGCGGGGCGCGGGAAGAGGTGCAGATGGCTGCGAACGTTGGCCGATCCTTCGGCGTCCTCGGGAACCCGGCCGCGGTAGCTCTCGATGAGTTCGTGGACCTTCCCGATCAGCTCCTCGGCGAGGTCCGGGGTGAGGCGCACCTGGAAATCGCTGATGTCCCAGCTCTGGCGCCACTCCTCGGGCCACTCGGACATGGTGCCGATCCAGGTGTTCACCTCCCGGGCGTGCGCGGTGGCCATCTCGTGGAGTACGACGTTGACCGCACCGCGCACCTCGGGGTCGGGGTGGCTCAGGAATCTGCCGCTGTCGAAGACGGTGCCCCGGTGTGCGGCCCGCCACCAGCGCTCGCGGCCCTTGCCGCGCTCCGGGTCGTCCTCGACGAAGCCGTATGTCGCCAGCTGCCTGAGGTGGTAGCTGGTGGCACCGCTGGACTCGCCGAGCCGGCCGGCGAGACCGGAGGCGGTGGCGGGGCCGTACTCCCGCAGTGCGGCCAGCAGCCGCAGCCGCAGGGGATGGGCCAGCCCGCGCAGGGTGCGGGCATCGACCTTGTGGACGTTCTCGGCTTCGTGCGCGTTCTCGGCGTCGGCGGGCGTCTCGGCGCCGTCCTCTGTTGCGGGCATGAGTAGACCGTAGAGTTACAAAGCTTTCTTTGCAACAGGATCTTTGCAACAAGATCTTTGCGACGAGGCTTCTCGGTCCCCTCGGTCCCCTCGGTCCCCTCGGCTCCCCGGCTCACCCCTGCTTGATGAACCCCTCCTGGATCAGCCAGTCCTTCGCCACCTCGTGCGGGTCCTGCCCGTCGACGTCCACCTTGGCGTTGAGCACCTGGGCGACCTCGGTGGTCAGCTTCCTGCTGACCGGGTCGAGCAGCCCGGCGATCTGCGGATACTTCTCGAAGGTCTTGGTGTGGATGACCGGTGCCGCGTTGTAGTTGGGGAAGAAGTGCTTGTCGTCCACGAGCACTTCGAGGTCCATCGCCTTGATCCGGCCGTCCGTGGTGAACACCTCGCCCAGCAGGCAGGAGTTGGACTTGGAGACCTGGGTGTAGATGATCCCGGCGTCCATCTTCTTGATGTTGGCGGCCGGCAGCGACATCCCGTACGCCTTCTCCATGCCCGGCAGTCCGTCGTCGCGCGAGGCGAACTCGTTCTCCACGCAGATCGTCACCGCCGACGGGTTCCTCTTCGCCAGTGCCGCGACGTCGGAGAGCGTCTTCAGGTGGTACTTCGCGTTGTTCTTCCGGCTGATGGCGAGCGCGTAGGTGTTGTTGAGCGTGGACGGCGTCAGCCAGGTCACCCCCGTACGGCGGTCCTCGTCCCGGACCGCCGTCCACTGCTTCAGCGGGTCGGGGATCGGCTTCGCATGGCCGAGGTACGTGATCCAGCCGGTGCCCGTGTACTCGTACATCGCGTCCGCGTCGCCCTTGACGATCGCCTCGCGCGCACTGATCGAGCCGGGCAGGTTCGTCCGGTCCAGGACCTCCGCGCCGGCGGCCTTGAATACCAGGCCGATCATCTGGCCCAGGATGATGTTCTCGCTGAAGTTCTTCGAGGTGACGGTCAGCGAGGCACCGTCCAGCGGCTTCCCCCGGCCGACCGAGCCCGGCACCACGTCGTCCACCATCGGCGAGCCGCTCTTCAGCCCGCACCCGGAGAGCAGCAGCGCCAGCGCCACCGCCCCCACCAGGCCGGCACGCACCTTCCGCGGGCCCGTCATCGCCCCACCTCCAGTCCGCGCGGTGTCAGCGCCACCTCGACCAGTGAGGCCAGCCAGTCCACCAGCAGCGCCAGCACCACCGTCAGCACCGAACCGAGCACCAGCACCGGCATCCGCTGGGTCTGGATGCCCGAGGTGATCAGGTCCCCGAGACCGCCGCCGCCGACGAAGGTGGCCAGGGTCGCCGTGCCGACGTTGAGCACCAGGGCCGTACGCACGCCGGCCAGGATCAGCGGTACGGCCAGCGGCAGTTCGACCTTGGTGAGTGTCCCCGTCGCCGACATGCCGATGCCGCGCGAGGCCTCGACCAGATTGGGTTCGATCGCCTTGAGGCCGGCCACCGTGTTGGAGAAGACCGGCAGCACCGCGTAGATCACCATGCCGATGATCGCCGTCGACGGGCCGATGCCCAGCCAGATCACCAGCAGGGCCAGCAGACCGATCGCCGGTGTCGCCTGCCCGATGTTGGCGACCGCCGTGACCACCGGGGCGCCCTTGCTCAGCCTGCGCCGGGTCAGCGCGATCCCCAGCGGAATGGCGATGATCAGCACCCAGAACGTCGAGATCGCGGTCAGCCGCACATGCTGCCACCAGCGCAGCTGCACATTGCCGCCGGTCAGCGAGTTCCGCGCGATCGAGTCCAGATGGACATTGGTGATCCACAGGTACGTGACGGCCAGCACGACCGCGAGCGCCACCGGCATCACCACCAGCTTGCGCCAGGTGAACCGGCGCGGCGGACCGGCCGGCGGCGGGGCCGGCTCCTCCTCCTCGTCCCGGAAGGCATGGCCCTTGACGTCGTGCTCGCCGGGCGGGCGGTCCTTGTCGGAGGAGGGCACCGGGGGCCCGGAGCGCGCCCGGCGGGAGGACTCGGGGTTCAACGGTGTGTTGGGGGTCATGCGCCCGCACCGCCCTCCAGCTCCGCCTCGGTCTGGTGGCTGCGCAGCTCCTCCAGGTCGTGCTGGTGCTCGATGGCGGCGAGCCGGTCGGCCTCCAGCAGTTCATGGACGGAGTTCATCAGGGTCTGCATGTCGACGACGCCGATGAACTCGCCGCGCCGCCCGGTCACCGCGACCCGCCCGCCGCTGTCGGTCAGCACCGCCTCCAGCGCGTCGTGCAGCGTCGCGTCACGCGTCACCGTGTCGTGGACCAGCTGCCCGGCCCGCGCCAGCGAACCCCGGGCCCGCATCAGGTCGCCGCGCCGCAGCCACTTGTACGGGCGGTTCCTGCGGTCCAGCATCAACAGCTCGTTGTGCGGGCCGCTGCGCAGCTTGTTGAAGATCGACTGGAGCGGGTCGTCGACCGTCACCGTGGGGAACGCGGCCATCTCCACATCGCGTACCCGGGTGAGGTTGAGCCGCTTCAGCGCCGCACCGGCACCGACGAAACCCGAGACGAAGTCGTCCGTCGGATTGGTGAGGATGGCCTCCGGGGTGTCGAACTGCGCGATGTGCGAGCGCTCCCGCAGCACCGCGATCCGGTCACCCAGCTTGATCGCCTCGTCGAAGTCGTGGGTGACGAAGACGATCGTCTTGTGCAGTTCGTGCTGGAGCCGGATCAGCTCGTCCTGGAGGTGGTCACGGGTGATCGGGTCGACCGCGCCGAACGGCTCGTCCATCAGCAGCACCGGCGGATCGGCCGCCAGTGCCCGCGCCACGCCCACCCGTTGCTGCTGACCGCCGGAGAGCGCGCGGGGATAGCGCCCGTGGAACTCCCGCGGATCCAGCCCCACCAGATCGAGCATCTCCTCGACCCGGTCCTTCACCTTCGACTTCGACCAGCCGACCATCTTCGGTACCAGGGCGATGTTCTCGGCGACCGTCATGTGCGGGAAGAGCCCGGACGACTGGATGGCGTAGCCGATCTTGCGGCGCAGCTTCACCGGGTCGATGTCGGTGACGTCCTCGTCGTTGATCCTGATCCGCCCGGACGACGGCTCGATCAGCCGGTTGATCATCTTCAGGGTGGTGGACTTCCCGCAGCCGGACGGGCCCACGAAGATCACCGTCTCACCGGCCTTGATGTCCATCGAGACGCTGTCCACCGCCGGGTTCGGATTCCCCGGATAGTGCTTGGTCAGGTCCTCCAGCTGGATGGTGGCGCCGGAGGTGGTTCTCTCCGCTTCGGCGCTACCGGCGGAGGTGCTCCCGTTGGCGGTCTCAGACACGGATCCCCCTCGGGATGGTGAGCCGCCCGAGCAGTACGTACGCGGCGTCGAAGAGCAGGGCGAGGATGACGATGCCGAGCGTGCCCGCGAGGACCTGGTTGAGCGCGTTGGCGCTGCCCAGCGAGGCGATGCCGCGGAAGATCTCGTTGCCCAGGCCGGGGCCCGAGGCGTACGCGGCGATGGCGGCGATGCCCATCAGCATCTGGGTGGAGACCCGGATGCCGGTGAGGATCGGCGGCCAGGCGAGCGGCAGTTCCACCCGGCAGAGCCGGGCCAGCCGGGACATCCCGATGCCCTTCGCCGCGTCGACCAGCGCCGGATCGACGCCGCGCAGCCCCACGATGGAGTTGCGGACGATGGGCAGCAGCCCGTACAGCGTCAGGGTGATCACGGTGGGCGCGACCCCGAGGCCGACGAGCGGGATGAGCAGGCCGATCGCGGCGAGGGAGGGGATGGTGAGGATCGTCGCCGTCGAGGTGATGGCCAGTGACCCGGCCCAGCCGCTGCGGTAGGTGACGACCCCGATGACGATGCCCAGCACGGTGGCGATCACCATGCACTGGAACACGGCGCTGACATGCTGGTACGCGTCGGTGAGCAGCTGTTGGTGCCGGTTGCCCAGGTACTCCCAGAAGCTCACACGTCACTCCTCGGCTCAGTCGTGGTCCGCCGCGGCCTGCTCGACGAGCGGGATGATCCGCAGCGGGACCGGGTTCTCCATGACGATGGCCGTGGAGGCCCGGACAATGCCATCAAAACCGACAACCCGGTCGATGACCCGTTGGAGATCGGCGTTGGAACGCGCGACGAGCCGGCAGAGCATGTCGCCGTGCCCGGTGGTGGTGTGCAGCTCCAGCACCTCCGGTACACCGGTCAAGTGGGCCCGTACGTCGGCCCCTTGGCCCTGCTTGATCTCCAGGGTGGCGAACGCGGTGACGGGGTAGCCCAGCGCCGCCGGATCGACCGCCGGACCGAATCCCCGGATGACGCCATTCGACTGAAGCCGGTCGAGCCGGGCCTGCACCGTCCCGCGGGCCACGCCGAGCCTGCGCGATGCTTCCAGTACGCCGATGCGGGGCTCACGGGCCAGCAGCACGATCAGCCGCCCGTCCAGATGATCGATCGCCATGGTCCGCTCCGAAGGGTCGACGTGATGGTCATCGTGTACAGATAGCCCGCCCATCATCCCCATACGCTATACAGATTGCCCAGTGATTTCGCGAACTATTGCGCACCTTGCGAAGCGGCGAGAGCCTTCGGACATGACTGAGACTCTGCACACCACCCCCGAAACAGCCCGGCAGGCCGACCCCTTCCCGGTCAAGGGAATGGACGCGGTCGTCTTCGCCGTCGGCAACGCCAAGCAGGCCGCGCACTACTACTCGACGGCGTTCGGCATGAAGCTGGTCGCCTACTCCGGACCGGAGAACGGCAGCCGCGAGACGGCGAGTTACGTACTGACCAACGGATCGGCCCGTTTCGTCTTCACCTCCGTCATCAAGGCCGCCACCGACCACGGCCGCTTCCTCGACGCCCATGTGGCCGAGCACGGCGACGGCGTCGTCGACCTGGCCATCGAGGTCCCGGACGCCCGAGCGGCCTACGCGTACGCGGTCGAGCACGGCGCCCTCGGCCTCGACGAGCCGCACGAGGTCAAGGACGAGCACGGCACCGTCGTGCTCGCCGCGATCGCCACGTACGGCAAGACCCGCCACACCCTCGTCGAGCGCACCGGCTACGAGGGCCCTTACCTGCCCGGCTACGTCGCCGCCGCGCCGATCGTCGAGCCGTCCGCCAAGCGCACCTTCCAGGCCATCGACCACTGCGTCGGCAACGTGGAACTCGGCCGGATGAACGAGTGGGTCGGCTTCTACAACAAGGTCATGGGCTTCACCAACATGAAGGAGTTCGTGGGCGACGACATCGCCACCGAGTACTCCGCGCTCATGTCGAAGGTCGTCGCCGACGGCACCCTCAAGGTCAAGTTCCCGATCAACGAACCGGCGATCGCCAAGAAGAAGTCCCAGATCGACGAGTACCTGGAGTTCTACGGCGGCGCCGGCGTCCAGCACATCGCGCTCGCCACGAACGACATCGTCGCCTCGGTACGGGCGATGCGCGCTGCGGGCGTCCAGTTCCTGGACACGCCCGACTCCTACTACGACACCCTCGGCGAGTGGGCGGGCGAGACCCGCGTGCCGGTGGAGATCCTCCGCGAGCAGAAGATCCTCGTCGACCGCGACGAGGACGGCTACCTGCTGCAGATCTTCACCAAGCCGGTCCAGGACCGCCCGACCGTCTTCTTCGAGATGATCGAGCGCCACGGTTCGATGGGCTTCGGCAAGGGCAACTTCAAGGCCCTCTTCGAGGCGATCGAGCGCGAGCAGGAGAAGCGCGGCAACCTCTGATCCCTCGGATCGGCAGCCTCTGATCCCTCGGGATCGGCACGCGACCGGCCCCGGGCCCCGTCAGGGGGAGCCCGGGGCCGGCCTCCGCGCTTCGGGCCGTTCCGGCTCGGGCTCCGGGGCCGGCTGCATGTCCGGCGGGCCGCCCGGCAGGGGAAAGGTCAGATCGTCCAGGGACTTCTGGGCGGCGGGCCCGGCCAAGGGGGAGAACCCGGGGTTGGTGTGCAGGGCCGCCTCCAGACTGCGGCGCGCCGGACCGTACTCCCGCAACGCCTTCTGGATCACGCCCAGGTGGTACGCGTACGAGGCGTGCTGCCCACCCGTGTCGACCGCGTGGGCCGCGTACTCCAGGGCGGCGGACGGGTCGCCGGAGCGGTGCAGGGCCCAGCCCAGCGCGTCCGCCACCGCCGCGCTGCGGTGCGAGCGCGCCCACTCGGCGTCCAGCAGTTCGACCGCCGCCGCCGGATCCCCGTGATCGGCCTCGAAACGGCCGCGCAGCAGTGCGTGGTCCACGCCCTGGCCCTCGTCCCGGGCGAGCGCCCGGCGAAGCTGCGCGTACTGCTCGTCGGCCTCCGCGTCCAGCCCCAGCGACTCGTACAGCTCGCCCAGCTCCAGCAGGTATTCGGGCCGGGGGAGCTGCGCCAGTGCCGCCCGGTAGTCGCGCCGGGCCTCGTCCGTACGGCCGAGCGCCACCAGCGCCCTGGCCCGGCCCGCGCGCGACGCGTGGTGGGCCCGGTCGGTCCGCAGCGCCGCGCCGAACTGCGCGACCGCCTCCTCGGGTTCGCCCCGCTCCCAGGCCAGTTCGCCCAGCAGATGCAGGCACTCCGCCTTCTGCGCGGGCGTGGTCGCCCGGTCCGCCGCGGCCCTGGCGCCGGCCAGCGCGTCCTCGGGCCGGCCGCGGTCCAGGTGCATCCGTGCCGTCTGCACGAGCGCCGGAACCCCCGCCCGCAGCGCCGCGAAGCGCTCCACCGCCGTACTCACGGCCTTGTGGTCCCCGAGCCCGCCGTACGCGTCGATCAGCGCCGGATACACGGCCCACTGCTTCGGCTCCCGCGCCCGCACCGTCTCGCCCCACTTCCGCGCCGCGACGAAGTCGTGCCGGGCATCGGCGAGCTCCGCGAGGCCCACCAGGGCCGCCGTGTTCCCGTTCTCACCCGGCCGGACGTCCAGTGAGCGCTTCAGCGCCTGCTCGGCCCGGCCGTAGTACGCCGCGTCCGCAGCACGCCGCCCCCACTCCACGTAGGCCGTACCCAGCAGCGCCCAGGACCGCGCGTCGGACGGATGCGCGCCCACCCACTGCTGCCGGTCCCCGATCAGCGCCGTCAGATCGGAGAGCGAGGCCGGGGCACCGGCGGCGGTCGCCCTCAGCGCACGCGAGACCGGGCCGGGCACGGGCGGCCGCGACGCCTTCTTCCCGTCCTCCGGAACGGCCACCACCGCACCCGTCACCAGCACCGCACCCGCCACCACGCCCAGGGCCGCCCGGCGCAGCGTCGCACGCAACGAGAGCGGCGGGGGCTCGGCCAGCGACTCCGGATCGACGAGCGAGGAGAGCGCGGAGGCGCCGACGGGGGCGACAGAAGCGGCAGGGGCGGAAGGGGCGGAGGGGGCGGAGACGTCAAGGGGTGGGTGGCTGCTCGGATCGGGGGGCTGCGGAGGCTGCTGCGGCATGACATCCATGCCGATCACTCTGCGTCAGTAATAAGAGCACACCGCGCCTTGCGAAGGCCGCCGCAGACGGGTTCACACCAATGGGCCCGGGTGTCACGCTTGGATCATGGACGGTCTTCTCGAACAACTTCGTGCCGGTCTGCCGGCCGAGTCCCTGATCACGGATTCCGACGTCACCGCCTCGTACGCCCACGACATGGCGAGCTTCTGCGAGGCGGGCACGCCCGCGGTCGTCGTGCTCCCGCGCACCGTCGAGCAGGTCCAGCACGTCATGCGCACCGCCACGGCCCTGTGCGTCCCGGTCGTCCCGCAGGGGGCCCGTACCGGCCTGTCGGGCGCGGCCAACGCCTCCGACGGCTGCATCGTGCTGTCCCTGGTGAAGATGGACCGGATCCTGGAGATCAGCCCGGTCGACCGGATCGCCGTCGTCGAGCCGGGCGTCGTCAACGCGGTGCTGTCCCGGGCGGTCAACGAGCACGGTCTCTATTACCCGCCGGACCCGTCCAGCTGGGAGATGTGCACCATCGGCGGCAACATCGGCACCGCGTCCGGCGGCCTGTGCTGCGTGAAGTACGGGGTCACCGCCGAGTACGTACTCGGCCTGGAGGTCGTGCTCGCCGACGGGCGGCTGCTCACCACCGGCCGCCGTACGGCGAAGGGCGTCGCCGGATACGACCTCACCCGGCTCTTCGTCGGCTCGGAGGGCAGCCTCGGCATCGTCGTCAAGGCCGTGCTCGCGCTGAAGCCCCGGCCGCCGCAGCAGCTGGTCCTGGCCGCGGAGTTCCCGAGCGCGGCGAGCGCCTGCGACGCGATCTGCCGGATCATGGAGCGTGGTCACACTCCGTCACTCCTCGAACTGATGGACCGTACAACGGTCCGGGCCGTCAACAAGATGGCCAACATGGGCCTCCCCGACACCACCGAGGCGCTCCTGCTCGCCGCCTTCGACACCCCGGACCCGTCGGCCGATCTGGCCGCCGTCGCCGAGCTGTGCACCGCCGCGGGCGCCACCGACGTGGTCCCCGCCGAGGACGCCGCCGAGTCCGAAATGCTGCTCCAGGCCCGGCGGATGTCGCTCACCGCGCTGGAGACCGTCAAGTCGGCCACGATGATCGACGACGTCTGCGTACCCCGCTCGAAGCTCGGCGCCATGCTGGAGGGCACCGCTGCCGTCGCCGAGAAGTACGACCTGACCATCGGTGTCTGCGTGCACGCGGGCGACGGCAACACCCACCCCGTCGTCTGCTTCGACCACACCGACGCCGACGAGTCCCGGCGGGCCCGCGAATCGTTCGACGAGATCATGGCGCTCGGCCTGGAGCTCGGCGGCACGATCACCGGTGAGCACGGCGTCGGCCTCCTGAAGAAGGAGTGGCTGGCGCGCGAGCTCGGCGAGGTCAGCGTCGAGCTGCACCGGGGCATCAAGCAGGCGTTCGACCCGCTGGGGCTGCTCAACCCCGGCAAGGTGTTCTGACGGCCGGGCGGAACGGCGCCCGCTCACGCCTCGCCGTCCTGCGACTCGTCGGACGGCCACGGGTCGCGCATCCACAGGTCGTCGGCCGGCAGCGGGGCGAGCAGCTCGGCGAGGCCCTCGTCGATCCCGAGCCGCTCGGCCTCCGTGCCGGGCGGGACCACCCGCAGCGTCCGCTCCACCCAGGCGGCCACCGCGGCGGACGGCACCTCCAGGAGCGCGTTCCCGTCGGGCGAGGTCAGCGCGACGAAGATGACGTTGCGCCGGTCGACCTTGGTCGGCCAGATCCGGACATCCCCGTGACCGCACGGCCGGAACACGCCCTCGACCAGCAGATCGCGGGCGAACGTCCAGTGCACCGGGAAGTCGGAGCCGATGTGGAAGGCCACGTGCACGGCGTACGGGTCCTCCGTCCGGTACGTCAGACGGGCGGGGACGGGGATGCTGCGCTCGGGCGACAGGACCAGCTTGAGTTCCAGCTCGCGTTCCACGGTGGTGTGCATGAGTGCGTCCTTCCGGTGCCTGTGGACCGGTCCCATGACCGGCCCGCACAGGGAGAGAGCGCCCTCCACGCCATCTATTACGCGACTTCCGAGAAAAATTTTCGGGCGACGGGAAAGAGGCCCAAACCCCTGGAGTGGCCCAGGGGCACGCGGGCGTCTGGTAGATGTGGACCCGTTGCATTCAGGCCTCGAAGAGATACGGGACCACGGTGATGAGCGCCCCAACCCCGGCACCCGGTGACGAAAGCCCCCGCGAGGGGTACTACCCCGACCCGTCCATTCCCGGATATGTCCGGTATTGGAACGGTACTTCGTGGGTGCCAGGCACGAGCCGCCCAGCCCCTGAGCAGGGTGGGCCGACGTCCGCGGCGCCCTCCGGAGAGGCGCCCTCCGGAGAGGCGCCCTCCGCACCGGTGCCCGAGCCGCAGCCGCAGCCTCGGCCTCAGCCGTCGGTACCGGCTCCGGCTCCGGTGGACGAGACCGGTCCGGTCTTCCTGGACGAGGGGCCGCACGCGGGCGACCGCCCCGAACCGGCCACCGCCTGGCAGGCCGACGCCTCCCGGCAGACCGGATTCGGCGGCGAACACGACCGGCGGGTCTCCTGGGGCGGCACCGGGCAGCCCGGCCAACCGGGCGGACAGGACGGCGAACCGGGCCGGCCGGACGGGCAGAGCGATCCGCGTACGCCCGCGGGCCGCGCCCCGGCCGACCCGGTGCCGGGCGATCGCGTCCCGGCGGTCCGTGCCCCCGCCGACCGCGCCCCCGCGCCGGACCCGCGACGGCCCGCCGCCACTCCCACACCTGCCCCTGCCCCTTCCCCCTTGCCGTCTTCTCCCGCGCCGGAGAACACCGTTGCGATCCGGATCGGCCGTCAGGGCCGCCCGGGCGGCGGTACGGATGCGGGCACGGGCGACGCGGGGCGCCCGCCCACCGACGGGACGGTCACGATCCGGGCCGTGGGTCAGGGCGGCGGTCCGCCGGCCCGCCGGACGTCCGAACCAGCGGCATCGGAGGGGACGATGGCGATGCGTGCGATCGCCCCGGGGCCGGGCGCACAGCCCTCCGCCCCGGCGCAGAACCCCGTACAGCAGAACCCCGTACAGCAGAACCCCGTACAGGGGCAGGACCCCGCGCGGGCTCAGAGCCCGGCCCCCTGGGCGCAGCAGGGCAATCAGCCCGCCCAGCCGCCCGCCCAGGCAGTTCGTCCCCAACTTCCGGCGCAGCAGCACCAACCGCAGCTCCAGGCCCAGCCGCAGCTCCAGGCTCAGCAGCCCCAACTCCGACCCCAGCCGCAGCAGGCCCAACAGCCACAGCAGGCCCAGCAGCTCCAGCAGTCGCAGCAGCCCGTCGTGCCCTGGAAGCCGCCGGTCGACGACCCCTTCCAGCAGCTCGCGCAGGCCCAGGCGGCGGCCAGGCCCGCCGGGCTCGGCAAGCGGTTCGCCGCCCGGCTGATCGACAGCGTCGTGCTGATGGCGCTCGTCGGCGCGATCGGCTTCCCGCTCGTCTCGCAGGCGCTGGACCACATCGACGAGAAGATCAACGCGGCGAAGCTCTCCGGTGAGACGGTCACCGTCTGGCTGGTGGACTCCACCACGGCCGGCCTGTTCGGCGCGGTGCTCGGCGCGTTCCTCGTACTCGGGGTCCTGCTGGAGGCGCTGCCGACGGCCAAGTGGGGGCGCACCCTCGGCAAGAAGGTCTGCGGGCTCGAAGTGCGGGACATCGAGTCCCACGGCGCCCCGTCCTTCGGCGCCGCACTGCGCCGATGGCTGGTCTACGGAGTGCTGGGCATCCTGGTGATCGGGGTGGTCAACGCGCTGTGGTGCCTGATCGACCGGCCGTGGCGCCAGTGCTGGCACGACAAGGCGGCACACACCTTCGTGGCGGGCTGACCGCACCCGGTCGGCCGACGGCCCACCGGGTGAAGGGCCGCCGGGGCCGGGCGTCCCCCGAACGCACCTGAGCCGTTGCGGGCGCCTCCGGGGCGGGGTGCACTGCCCCCATGAGCAACGATCAGCCGACGTCCGGTCAGCCGCCCGAGGACGACCCGTTCCTCAAGAAGCCGCATGAGCCCCCGCCGTCGTCGGGCTCGCCGTACGACAGCGCCCCGCCCCCGCCTCCGCCGCCGTACGATCCGGGCCCCTACGGCGGCGGTGGGCCCTACGGCGGTGCGGATCCGCTGGCCGGCATGCCGCCGCTCGCGGAGCCGGGCAAGCGCATCCTGGCCCGGCTGATCGACTTCCTGATCATCTCGATCCCGCTGTATCTGATCTCGCTGCCGTGGGGCGGTGCGGTCGAGGTGACGGACAACAACGGCAACAGCGGCGACATCGGCGACGTCTTCAGCCAGACGTACAGCGGACACCAGTTGATCTGGTCGCTGATCGGTCTGGTCGTGTACGTCGCCTACGACACGTACTTCACGCACAAGGACGGCCGGACCGTCGGCAAGCGGCTGTTGAAGCTGCGCGTCGCGATGCTCAACGACGGCCGGGTGCCGGACACCGGTGCCTCGTTCCTGCGGGCCGTGGTGCTGTGGCTGCCGGCGCTGCTGTGCTGCCCGTGCCTGTGGTGGCTGATCAACATCGTGCTGATGTTCACGGACAAGCCGTACCGGCAGGGCCTGCAGGACAAGGCCGCGAAGACGGTGGTCGTCCAGACCAACTGACGCCGTCCCGCGGCCCCGGCCCCGTCGTGCGCTCCCGGCCCCGTCGTGCGGCCCCGGTGGCTCAGTGGCGTACGGAGTGCCGGCTCACGCGCTCGTCCGAGGCGGCCGCGGGACGCGTCGCGACTTCCCGGGGCGCCGATGCCGGGGCCCGGTCCCCGTCGCGGGCGAGGCCCTCGGCCTCGACGGCCGCGGAGACCGCGTCCTGATTCACCCGGACCGCGGAGCGGGCACCTGCCCGCTTCGCGGTTTTCGCGCGTGACGGCTGGGGTACGGTCACGGCCACCAGCAGACCGAGCGCGAGCGCCGCGGTCCCGATGACGGCGATGCCGAGGCCCGACCCCGTACGGGAGAGCAGCAGCATGGCGAGGGTCGAGAAGATGACGGTGACCGAACCGTAGGAGAGCTGTGCGGCTGTCGGACGCGGCATGGCGGTATCCGTCCTCGGGGCATCGGATGGGCGGTCTCTCAACACGGTCGCACTGTCAAGCGACTCTACGACGGTGGATGCCCGAGCGGAGCCACCGGTAAGCGTGGCCTAACCCACGGTGCCGGTGCACAGGGGGCGCACGGAGTCATTTGCCGCTCCAACCGTGTTCCACGACGCGCCGGTTGGCCTTTGTTGAACGTCCGGATAACGGAAGCGTTCTCCTACATAGTGCACTTGGCCTGTTCAAGTCAAGATCTGTCTTTTCTCGCGTAACTCCGGTCGAATGTCGTCACTTGTGACGCGTATTCGCGCGCGCGGCCCCACATCACCCCCTGGCCGCAGCGGCGAGTGCCGGGGAGGACTGCATCAAGTGACCACAAACAGACGGGCGCTTCGCGCCGCTGCGGTTGTCGTGGCCATGGCCGCCACTGCCGCCACGGCGTCGGCTTTCGCCACGGCCCAGGCAGACGACAAGGCGCCGGGAGCCAAGAGCACCAGCGTCGACCGCCGTGACCCGGGGTCGGCCAAGGGCAACGAGCACGACCTGAAGGGCCCGTTCAGCGAGCAGCAGGACGCACAGCGTCAGGCCGCTCTTGAGCAGGTCATATCGGGCGACAAGAAGATCTCGAAGCGGGGCGGCTCCAAGGTCGTCAAGCTCGACGACAAGAAGTACGTCGAGCTCGGCCGCGAGAAGACGGACAAGATCTTCACGATCCTGGTGGAGTTCGGCGACAAGGTCGACAACACCACCATGTTCGACCCGGACGGCGACGGCCCGAAGCCGGCCGTCCCGAAGTACGGGGGCACGCCCGGCCCGCTGCACAACACGATAGCCAAGCCGGACCCCAAGAAGGACAACAGCACCGCCTGGCAGGCCGATTACAACCAGGCCCACTTCCAGGACCTCTACTTCGGTGAGGGTGCCGGCAAGGACTCGCTGAAGACGTACTACGAGAAGACGTCCTCCGGGCGCTACTCGGTCGACGGCGAGGTCTCCGACTGGGTCAAGGTGCCTTACAACGAGGCCCGTTACGGCTCCAACTACTGCGGCGCGACCAACTGCGCCAACGCCTGGGACATGATCAAGGACGGCGTGAACGCCTGGGCCGCCGATCAGAAGGCCCAGGGCCGTACGCCCGAGCAGATCAAGACGGACCTCGCCAAGTACGACCAGTGGGACCGTTACGACTACGACGGTGACGGCAACTTCAACGAGCCCGACGGCTACATCGACCACTTCCAGATCGTCCACGCCGGTGAGGACGAGTCCGCGGGTGGCGGCGCCGAGGGCAAGAACGCCATCTGGGCCCACCGTTGGTACGCCTACGGCACCGACGCCGGCGCGACCGGCCCGGCCGAGAACAAGGCGGGCGGCACCCAGATCGGTGACACCGGCATCTGGGTCGGCGACTACACCGCGCAGCCCGAGAACGGTGGCCTGGGCGTCTTCGCCCACGAGTACGGCCACGACCTGGGCCTGCCGGACCTCTACGACACCACCAACACCGCCGAGAACTCGGTCGGTTTCTGGTCCCTGATGTCGGCCGGTTCCTGGCTCGGCACCGGCAAGGACTCGATCGGTGACCTGCCCGGCGACATGACCGCCTGGGACAAGCTCCAGCTGGGCTGGCTCGACTACGCCGAGGCCAAGGCCTCGACGAAGTCCACCCACAAGCTGGGCGTTTCGGAGTACAACACCAAGAACAAGCAGGCGCTCGTCGTCACGCTGCCCGAGAAGCCCGTCACCACCGCCGTCACCAAGCCGGCGGAGGGCTCCAAGCAGTGGTGGAGCGACATGGGCGACAACCTGAACAACACCCTGACCCGCTCGGTCGACCTGACCGGCAAGTCCAAGGCATCCCTGGACCTCGCGGGCTGGTGGGACATCGAGAAGGACTACGACTACCTCTACGCCGAGGTGTCGGACAACGGTGGCACCAGCTGGACCGCGATCGACGGCACGGCCGACGGCAAGGCGATCACGCGCGACGCCAGTGACAAGCCGGCCCTGACCGACGTCTCCGGCAAGTACCAGAAGCTCTCGTACCCGCTGGACGCGTACGCGGGCAAGAAGATCGACGTCCGCTTCCGTTACGCCACCGACGGCGGCGCGGGCGGCATCGGCTTCGCCGCGGACACCATCTCGGTGACCGCCGACGGCGCCGCGCTCTTCACGGACAACGCCGAGGGCGACGACAACGGCTGGACCGCCAAGGGCTTCTCCCGCGTCGGCGAGTCGTTCACCAAGGACTACCCGCAGTACTACATCGCGGAGAACCGCCAGTACGTCAGCTACGACAAGACCCTCAAGGTCGGCCCGTACAACTTCGGCTTCTCCAAGACCCGTCCGGACTGGGTCGAGCACTACCCGTACCAGAACGGTCTGCTCGTCTGGCTCTGGGACAAGTCCCAGAAGGACAACAACGTGTCGCAGCACCCGGGCCAGGGTCTGATCCTGCCGGTCGACGCGCACGCCAAGCCCCTGAAGTGGGCCGACGGCACGATCATGCGCAACAAGATCCAGCCGTTCGACGCCCCCTTCAGCTGGTACGCGACCGACGCCTTCACGCTGCACAACGCGGACGCACCGGTCCGGGTCAAGTCGCAGCGCGGCATCCCGGTCTTCGACGACCACAAGGGCACCTACTGGTACAAGGAGAACGAGACCGGAAGCGTTCAGGTCCCTGACACGAACACCCGGATCTCGATCGTCAAGGAGCCGCGCAGCGGCTCGACGATCACCGTCAAGGTCGGTCCCTCGCACAAGTAGTCCCGCATAACCGCAGGTCAGAGCAAGATCGGCCGTCGCCCTCTAGCGGGCGGCGGCCGATCGTGTTTAGGTGCGTCTTGTTCGGATTCTTATTGACACGACGTCTCACGGGGGAGCGCGGAACATGGCAGGCGGAGGATTCTGCAAGTTGCCGGACGGCAATGTGGTGGTGGCGATCACCCTGCCCCATCCGGCCGGCGGGCCGGGTTCCGGCACCCCGGTCCGGGTCCTGGTGCACGCGGCCAACCGGGCCCGCGCCCTGACCCGGCTGCGCAACGCCGGACTGCGCGCGGTCTACCTCCGCGGCAACACCGAGCCGCCCACCCCCGACGAGATCACCGCCGTGCTGCACCACCCCGACGGGCTGCTCTGGCGCGCCAGACCGGAGCGGGCACAGGAGCTCTGGCACCCGATCCGGGCCCTGCTCCGCCCGGCCATACCCGTCCGGCGGCCGGCCTGAGACACGGGGCTCCGGGCCCCGCCGGACAGGCCCTGGGGCCTTTCCTCGACCCGGCCTGATCCAGACGAAGGGCCCTAGACCACCGGCTTGCCGGTGAGCTTCACGCCTGCCCTGCGGAGCTCCTCCAGCGCCCGCTCCGTGGTCGTCTCGGCGACCCCGGCGGTCAGGTCGAGCAGCACATGCGTCGTGAAGCCCGCCCGGACCGCGTCCAGCGCCGTCGCCCGCACACAGTGGTCGGTCGCGATGCCGACCACGTCGACCTCGGTGACATGGCGCTGCCGCAGCCAGTCGGCCAGCCCCACACCGTTCTCGTCGAGGCCCTCGAAGCCGCTGTACGCCGCCGCGTAGGCGCCCTTGTCGAACACCGCGTCGATCGACCCCGAGGCGACCGCGGGGGCGAAATTCGGGTGGAAGCCGACGCCCTCCGTGCCGGCCACGCAGTGCGGGGGCCAGGAGTGCTCGAAGTCCGGACGGTCGGAGAAGTGGCTGCCCGGGTCGACGTGGTGGTCGCGGGTGGCCACCACATGGCGGTACCCGGCCTGGGCCTCGCCGATCAGGTCGGTGACGGCGGCGGCGACATCGGCGCCGCCCGCCACGGCGAGGCTGCCGCCCTCGCAGAAGTCGTTCTGAACGTCGACGACGATCAACGCGCGGTGCATGACGGGTGTCCTTAGGTGGGGGACGGTCGGTGGTCGTGGGGGTGTGGGTGGGTTCGAGCCTCGTGGGGGCGCATTCGAGCCTAGAGACTCCGGCCCGGGATAGGGAGGGGACGGGACGGAGCCCTTGCGGCGTCCAGCGCCGCGGACGTGGCCGTGGCAGCGGATGTGGCCGGGGCCGCGGGGGTGACCGGGGCAGCCCGGCCACCGCACCGCACGGCCCACGTCACATGTACTCGGTGGGAATCACCGGCTCGCCGCGCGACAGCTGCAACGCCGACATCGGCAGCCCCGCCCGCGCCGCGATGTGCCGCTCGCGCGCCGCGTCCAGCGGCTCGCGGGCGACCACCTCGCCGCCCTTGACCAGCTCGACCAGCAGCTGCCGGTCGGCCAGCTCGGCGGGCACCGCGCCGGTGCCGATCACCTCGGCCTCGGCGATCCCGTGCTCGTCCAGCCGGCGCGCGGCCCACTTGCGACCGCCCACCGACGACTTCGCGCCGAGCGACTTCTTGGCCACCGGACGCAGCGGCTCGGCGGGATCGGCGGAGCCGGCGCGGGCGACGAGCTTGTAGACCATCGAACAGGTGGGCTGCCCGCTGCCGGTCACCAGCTGCGTGCCCACCCCGTACGCGTCGACCGGCGCCGCCGCCAGCGAGGCGATGGCGTACTCGTCCAGGTCCGAGGTCACCACGATCTTCGTCTCCGTGGCGCCCAGCTCGTCCAGCTGCTGCCGCACCCGGTGCGCGACCAGCAGCAGATCGCCGGAGTCGATCCGTACCGCGCCCAGCTCGGTCCCGGCGACCTCGACCGCCGTACGGACCGCCTCGGTGACGTCGTACGTGTCGACCAGCAGTGTGGTGCCCCGGCCGAGCGAATCGACCTGGGCCCGGAACGCGTCGCGCTCGGTGTCGTGGAGCAGCGTGAAGGCGTGGGCGCTCGTCCCGACGGTCGGGATGTTGTAGCGGAAGCCCGCCGCCAGGTCGGAGGTGGTGTTGAAGCCGCCGATGTACGCGGCACGCGCCGAGGCCACCGCCGACAGTTCATGGGTGCGCCGTGCACCCATCTCGATCAGGCCGCGCCCACCGGCCGCGGCGGACATCCGTGAGGCCGCGGCGGCGATCGCCGAGTCGTGGTTGAGGATCGAAAGGATCACCGTCTCCAGCAGCACGCACTCGGCGAAGGAGCCCTCGACCCGCAGGATCGGCGAGCCGGGGAAGTACACCTCGCCCTCCGGGTAGCCCCAGACGTCGCCGCTGAAGCGGTAATCGGCCAGCCAGGCGAGGGTCGGCCCGTCCACCACGTTCTGTTCGCGCAGGAAGGTGAGCATCTCGTCGTCGAAGTGGAAGTTCTCCACCGCGTCCAGCACCCGTCCGATGCCCGCGACGACGCCGTAGCGCCGCCCCTCGGGGAGCCGGCGCGTGAACGCCTCGAAGACCGAGCGCCGATCGGCCGTGCCGGCCTTCAGCGCGGCCTGCACCATCGTGAGCTCGTACTGGTCGGTGAAGAGCGCGGTCGACGGCACACCGACCCGTCGCCCAAGGTCCGCAGAGTTCATGTTCCGGATGCTACCCCTATTTCGTCAGAGTGACGAGATCTCGGGTCGTTTGTGCGATGCCCCCTCCCGAGTGGCAGCATGGGGTGGGTGAGCGTCGCCCCCACAGAGATCACGCGTCCCGAATCGGCCGAGGAGAGTCTTGTCGTCCCCGAGCCCGACGTCCCCTGGGTGACGCTGGTCCACAACGACCCGGTCAATCTCATGAGCTATGTGACCTATGTCTTCCAGGCCTACTTCGGCTACTCCAAGGACAAGGCGCACAAGCTGATGCTGGACGTCCACCAGAAGGGGCGCGCGGTCGTCTCCAGCGGCAGCCGCGAGGAGATGGAGCGTGACGTCCAGGCCATGCACGGCTACGGACTGTGGGCCACGCTCACGCAGGACCGCAACTAGATCCCCCGCCGGACCTCCCCGCCCGTTCGCCCGACTCCTGCCCCGCCCGACCCACCATCGGAGAAAACCCATGGCCGGCCACTTCGAGGCCACCCCCGGCGGCGGCGCGGCCGTCGCGCTCGACGAGGTGGAGATCGCGATCCTGCGCTCCCTCGCCGTCCAGCTGCTGGAACTGATCGGTCCCGGCGACGAGCCCGCCGAGGGCGCGGACCCGCTCGCCGCCCTCTTCGCGGAGGGGCCCAGCGAGCCGCCCACCGACCCGGCCCTGGCCCGCCTCTTCCCCGAGGCGTACGGCGACCAGGACACCGAACTGCGGGCCGCCTCGGCCGAGTTCCGCCGCTTCACCGAGAACGATCTGCGCGCCCGCAAGCGCACCGACGCCCTCGCCGTCGTACGCACCCTGGACGCGCTCACGATCACCGGGGACGGCGGCGCCGTACTCGAACTCACCGGCGACGAATGCCGCAACTGGCTCGGCGCCCTCAATGACCTCCGGCTCACCATCGGCACCCGCCTGGAGGTCTCCGACGAGGACGAGGGCGAGGCCGGCTCGCTCTACCGGCTCCCCGACAGCGACCCGCGAAAGCCGATGGTCATGGCCTATCTCTGGCTCGGCGCGCTCCAGGAGACGCTCGTCGAAACGCTGATGCCGTAAGGGCCGTCCCGCAGCCGCTGCCGCGGTGCCGCGCCCCCGGAGGAGTGTCGAGTGTTCGCTCAACGGACGCTCAAATCCGAATAACGATCCCGTCACCTGAACGGTCGTCTTTGCTGCGGCAGGAAACTCTTGTCCGCTTTTAACTGTGGTGTACGCCACATAACGTCCGGTGGGTCGCCCGGGTGCCCGTGATAAATCTTCACGACCACTCGGGGACGCCACCCCTGTTCCCGAGGGCGCTACGGGCCGGCAACCACCGGCGGCACTCCATCCATATCCGGGGGGATCAGGAACCGATCCGCAGCCTCAACGGCGCGGACCGGCGTGGAGAAAGGCGCAGCACATGACATCGGCGCAGGTGGACAACGGGAACAGTGGCGGACAGGCCGTAGAGGTCGCGGATTCCGGCGCGTCCGGTGAGGGATACCAGCGGGCCCTCGGCGCCCGTCAGATCCAGATGATCGCCATCGGCGGGGCCATAGGCACCGGGCTCTTCCTCGGCGCGGGAAAGGCGATCGCCAAGGCCGGACCCAGTCTCGTCCTGGCCTATGCCGTCGCGGGCCTGGTGATCTTCTTCATCATGCGGGCGCTCGGCGAACTCCTCATGTACCGGCCGGTCTCGGGTTCCTTCTCCGAGTACGCCCGTGAATTCATCGGCCCCTTCGCGGGCTTCGTCACCGGCTGGACCTACTGGCTGTTCTGGGTCGTCACCGGAATCACCGAAGTCACCGCCGCGGCCCAGTACATGACGTTCTGGTTCGAAATTCCGCAATGGATCTCCGCACTGATCTTCACGGTCATCCTGTACGGGGTGAACCTGATCTCCGTGAAACTCTTCGGTGAACTCGAATTCTGGTTCTCGATGGTCAAGGTCACCGCCATCGTCGGCATGATCCTCATCTGCGCCGGAATTCTCACCCTCGGCTTCTCCGACGCCGGGGACACCGCCTCCGTCACCCACCTCTGGGCCGACGGCGGATTCTTCCCGCACGGCATCAAGGGCACCCTGATGACGCTGCAGATCGTGATGTTCGCCTTCCTCGCCGTCGAACTGGTCGGCGTCACCGCGGGCGAGTCCAAGGACCCGAAGACCGTCCTGCCCAAGGCCATCAACACCGTGCCGTGGCGCATCGCCGTCTTCTACGTCGGCGCGCTCATCATGATCCTGTCCGTGGTCCCGTGGACCGAGTTCCAGCCCGACGTCTCGCCGTTCGTCGCCGCCTTCAAGAAGATGGGCCTCGGCCTCGGCGCCGGCATCGTCAACTTCGTCGTGCTGACCGCCGCGCTCTCCTCCTGCAACTCCGGCATGTACTCCACCGGCCGCATGCTGCGCGACCTCGCCCTCAACGGGCAGGGCCCGAAGTTCTTCACCCGGCTCACCAGGAGCGGCACCCCGCTCGTCGGCACCACCTTCTCCGCCGCCCTGATGCTCGTCGGCGTCTGGATCAACTACCAGTGGCCCGGTGACGCCTTCACCTACGTCGTCTCGTTCGCCACCATCTCCGGCATGTGGGCCTGGATCATGATCCTGATCAGCCAGCTCCGCTACCGGCGCCTCTCCGACCTCGGCGTGCTCCCGAAGTCGGACTTCCGGGCCCCCGGCGCCCCGTACACCAGCGTCTTCGCGCTGTTCTTCATAGCCGTGGTCATCGTGATGATGGGCATCGACAAGGACACCAGGATCTCGCTGTACTGCGCCCCGCTCTGGGCCGCGCTGCTCGGCATCTCGTACGCGGTCCTCAAGGCCCGCAACCCCGAGAACAAGGCCTTCGCGAAGAACTGAACCCCTCCACCACCCGGCCGCCCCACCGGCCGTGTCCACCATGCGGGCCCCGTGGTACCACACTTCGGTACGACCGGGCCCGCATGCCTATCCTGGCGAAATGCTGACCATCACCCAGGCGCTCTACGACCAGATCGTCGCGCACTCCCGTGCCGACCACCCCGACGAGGCGTGCGGCGTGGTCGCGGGCCCGGCCGGGACCGGCCGCCCCGAGCGGTTCATCCCGATGCTCAACGCCGCCCGCTCGCCCACCTTCTACGAGTTCGACTCGGCCGACCTCCTCAAGCTCTACCGCGAGATGGACGACCGCGACGAGGAGCCGGTGATCGTCTACCACTCCCACACCGCGACCGAGGCCTATCCCTCCCGCACCGACGTCACCTACGCCAACGAACCCGGCGCCCACTACGTCCTCGTCTCCACGGCGGACACCGACGACGCGGGCCCCTTCCAGTTCCGCTCGTACCGCATCGTGGACGGTGCGATCACCGAGGAGGACGTCGAGGTCGTCGAGGCGTACGAACCCGCCTGACCCCGCCGTACCGCCGGACACCGGCCGGACGGGACCGGGCCCACCGACGGTCCCGTCCACCTGTCGAACACCTGGCATCCATCAGGTGAGATCACACTCGGGATTACGGACCGGGAATCGATACGATGAGCGCATGGTTCTCCATGACGTGAGCGACAAGACGCCGGGCATGCTGCTCGTCGCGCGGCTGCACGTCGACCTGTGCAGGCTCTCCAGCGCGATCTGTACGTGCCGCCTGCCCGCCGGCCGCAAGGCCTGAGCCGGGCCCGCGGCCCGAACACCACACGTACGCAAGACCCCCGCGCGGGGGCAGAGCCGCGCGCCCCACGCCACCTCCCCGCTTCCGACAGGAGCCCACGCCATGGCCATCGAGGTCCGCATCCCGACCATCCTCCGCACCTACACCGGCGGCGCCAAGGCCGTCGAGGGCAACGGAGCGACCCTCGCCGACCTCTTCAC
>NZ_ML123054.1:137194-219584 GCF_003846175.1 Streptomyces sp. ADI95-17
GGACCTGGAGAGCCGCCACAACGGCATCCGCGAGCGCATCGTCGACGGCGACGAACTCCGCCGCTTCGTGAACGTCTACCTCAACGACGAGGACGTCCGCTTCCTCGACGGCATCTCCACCAAGCTCAGCGACGGCGACAACGTCACCATCCTCCCGGCCGTCGCCGGCGGCATGAACTGATGCGGTACGACAGCCCGCTCGCCGCGGTGGGCAACACCCCGCTGGTCCGCCTGCCGCGGCTGTCACCCTCCGACGACGTCCGGATCTGGGCCAAGCTGGAGGACCGCAACCCCACCGGCTCGATCAAGGACCGCCCCGCGCTCCACATGGTCGAACAGGCGGAGAAGGACGGCCGGTTGACCCCCGGCTGCACCATCCTGGAGCCCACCAGCGGCAACACCGGGATCTCGCTCGCCATGGCGGCCAAGCTCAAGGGCTACCGCATCGTGTGCGTCATGCCGGAGAACACCTCCCAGGAGCGGCGCGACCTGCTCGCCATGTGGGGCGCCGAGATCATCTCGTCCCCGGCGGCGGGCGGCTCCAACACGGCCGTCCGCGTCGCCAAGGAACTGGCCGCCGAGCACCCCGACTGGGTCATGCTCTACCAGTACGGAAACCCGGACAACGCGGGCGCCCACTACGCCACCACCGGCCCGGAGATCCTCGCCGACCTCCCGTCCGTCACCCACTTCGTGGCCGGCCTCGGCACCACGGGAACACTGATGGGCGTCGGCCGCTACCTGCGCGAACACAAGCCGGACGTCAAGATCGTCGCCGCCGAGCCGCGCTACGACGACCTGGTCTACGGACTCCGCAACCTGGACGAGGGCTTCGTCCCCGAGCTCTACGACGCCTCGGTCCTCACCACCCGCTTCTCCGTCGGCTCGGCCGACGCCGTCACCCGCACCCGCGAACTCCTCCAGCAGGAGGGCATCTTCGCGGGCGTCTCCACCGGCGCCGCACTCCACGCGGCGATCGGCGTGGGCAACAAGGCCGTCAAGGCCGGGGAGCCGGCCGACATCGTCTTCGTCGTCGCGGACGGCGGCTGGAAGTACCTGTCGACGGGCGTCTACACCGCCCCGACCACGGAAGCGGCCATCGAGACCCTGCACGGCCAGCTCTGGGCCTGAAGGCCTTCGAGGAGGTGCGCCCGGTGCGGGCGCACCTCACCTCACCTCATCCGAGGTTCCGCACCCGCTCCCACACCGCCGGGTCCACGACCCCCACCCGGCGCCGGAACCCGCGTACCGAGACCTCCCGCAGCTCGTCCGTCTCCAGGAAACTCGCCCGGCCCCGAGCGTCACCCACCGTTCCCGCGGGCAGTGCGATCACCCCGGGCCGGTCCGCGTGAAGCTTGCTGGTGATCTTCGCGACGAGCGCCGAGTCACCCCGTACCGACAGCACCAGACAGGGCCGGTCCTTCGCCCCCGGCCCGTCCTCGTACGGCACCTCGGCCCACCAGATCTCACCCGGCCGCGGCCGCCGCTCCGGCCCCGGCCCGCGACCGGGCCCCGCCGGCGGGCGCGTCCGGCCGCCCGGACGCCCACCGGAGCGCGTCCCCTCCACCCCCGCCGACCTGCGGGAACCCCCACGGGGCCGACGCCCGCCCCGCCCCCGCCCATCGGCGACCGCCGCAACGAGCGCGAGCAGCACGACAAGAACGAGCGCGATCCACCACCAGGACATGTCCATGTCCCGACCGTACCGGCGTCACCACCGCTTCCATCGAACCGGTGACAGAGCAGGTGAGTTCCCCCACAACGGACGGCCGTGGAGGAGCGACCGGCTGTTTCGCGCCTTACGCTCGACAAACCGCTCAACAGACCGCACGAACCCTCCCCGTTCCCACGTCTCGGAGGTTCACGCTCCATGAAGCTCACCGTCGTCGGCTGCTCCGGCTCGTTCCCGTCCGCGGGATCAGCGTGTTCGAGCTACCTCGTAGAGGCCGACGGCTTCAGGCTGCTCCTCGACATGGGCAACGGCGCCCTCGGCGAGCTGCAGCGCCATGTCGGTCTCTACGACCTCGACGCCATTTTCCTCAGTCATCTCCATGCCGATCACTGCATCGACATGTGCGCGTACTTCGTCGTCCGCTACTACCGGCACGACGGCGGACGCCCCGCCCCCCTCCCGGTGTACGGGCCCGAGGGCACCGAACAGCGGCTGACCACCGCGCACGCCGACACTCCGTCCGAGCACGCGATGAGCGAGGTCTTCGACTTCCACACGCTGAAGCCCGGATCGTTCGAGATCGGCCCCTTCTCCGTCCGTACGGAGAAGCTCTGCCATCCCGTCGACACCTTCGGGATCCGCATCGAGCACGGCGGCCGCTCGCTGGCGTACTCCGGCGACACGGGGGCCTGCGAGGCCCTGGACGAACTCGCCGAGGGCGTCGATCTGTTCCTGTGTGAAGCATCGTTCGTCCATGGCAAGGAGGACATCCCGGACCTCCACCTCAACGGCCGCGAGGCCGGCGAGACCGCCGCCCGGGCCGGCGTGGGGCGCCTGGTCCTCACCCACATCCCGCCGTGGACCGACGCCGACCGCAACCTGGCCGACGCCCGCGTGGTCTTCGACGGACCGGCGGAGGTGGCGGTGCCGGGGACGGTGTACGAGGTCTAGCCCCCCGCGCGCAGCGTCGCGGACAACGACGAAGCCCTCACCTTCCCGCCGGGAGGTGAGGGCTTCGTCGTGTGCCGGGCGAGGCCTACTTCGCCTCGGCCTTGAGGAGCTCGGCGAGCTCCTCGTCCGACTCACGGCCCGGAGTCGGCAGGTTGAACTTGGTGATCGCGAAGCGGAAGACCACGTAGTAGATCACCGCGAAGCAGAGGCCGACCAGCACCAGCATCCACGGCTTGCTGGCGATGCCGAGGTTCAGGAAGAAGTCGACCGCACCGGCGGAGAAGCCGAAGCCGTCCTTCATGCCGAGGCCCCAGGTGAGGGCCATCGAGACACCGGTGAGCACCGCGTGGATCGCGTACAGCACCGGGGCGATGAACATGAAGGTGAACTCGATCGGCTCGGTGACACCGGTCACGAACGCGGTGAGCGCGAGCGAGAACATCATGCCGCCGACGACCTTGCGGCGCTCCGGGCGGGCGCAGTGCACGATGGCGAGGCACGCGGCCGGGAGGGCGAACATCATGATCGGGAAGAAGCCGGTCATGAACTGGCCGGCCGTCGGGTCACCGGCCAGGAAGCGGTTGATGTCGCCGCTCTTGCCGTGGAACTCACCGGCCTGGAACCACGGGAACGAGTTCAGCAGGTGGTGCATGCCGACCGGGATCAGCGCACGGTTGGCGACACCGAAGATCCCCGCGCCGACCGCGCCGGAACCGACCAGCCACTCGCCGAAGTTGTGCAGCCCGGTGCCGAGGACCGGCCAGATGTAACCGAAGACGATGCCGATGACCAAGCCCGCGAAGGCGGAGAGGATCGGGACCAGGCGGCGGCCGCCGAAGAAGCCGGCCCAGGCGGGCAGCTTCGTCCGGTAGAACTTCTGGTAGAGCAGCGCGACGACGATGCCCATCACCACACCGCCGAGGACCTTGGCGTCCACCGGGGCGTCCGTCATGACTATCTTGCCGTCGACCACCGTCGCGACCTGCGGAAGGTTGCTGTCGGTGAAGGTGGCGAGCACCTTCTGGAAGACCAGGTAGCCGGTGACGGCCGCGAGCGCGGTCGAACCGTCCGACTTCTTGGCGAAGCCGATCGCGATGCCGACGGCGAACAGCAGCGCCATGTTGTCGAGGATCGCGTTGCCGCCCGCGGCCATGAAGCTCGCGATCTTGGTGACGAAGTCCGGGAACGAGTCCCTGCCGAGCATGTCGTCGTTGCCGAGACGCACCAGAAGCGCGGCAGCGGGCAGCACCGCGACCGGCAGCATGAGGCTGCGGCCGATGCGCTGCATGACCGACATCACGCCGGCACCCTTCTTCTTGCTGACCGCGGGTGCGGTGTCTGCCGTGGACATCAACTTCCTCCATGGGGCAAGGCGCCGCCCAGGTCGTTGAATGGGGGGAGGCGGCGACTCGAGAAACGCGGCAGAATGCCACGTGGTCTGGACCACTCAGTGGTGTAGACCAGTTGTAGCATGGTGAAGGTTGGATAAGGAACCTGCAAATTCCGATTACTTCGCATGAGCCATCACCCACGCTCGGTGACACGGCAGAAGGCCCCCGGACCACGCGGGTCCGAGGGCCTTCGGGACTGCTCCGGGCGGGCCGACAGCCCGTCCGATCTGCTACTTCGTGAGGTTCCTCTCGATTTCCTCCTCCACTTCGTCGGGCTCACGGCCCGGTGTCTGGAGGTTGAACCTGGTGATCGCGAACCGGAAGATCACGTAGTACACGGCGGCGAAGGCCAGCCCGATCGGGATGATCAGCCAGGGTTTGGTCGCCAGGCTCCAGTTGATGACGTAGTCGATCAGACCCGCCGAGAAGCTGAAGCCGTCCTTCACCCCGAGCGCCCACGTCACCGCCATCGAGACACCGGTGAGCACCGCGTGGATCGCGTACAGCAGCGGTGCGACGAAGAGGAACGAGTACTCGATCGGCTCGGTGATGCCCGTCACGAACGACGTCAGGCCGACCGAGAGCATCATGCCGCCGACCGCCTTCCGGCGATGTGGCTTGGCGCAGTGGTAGATCGCCAGCGCCGCCGCGGGGAGTGCGAACATCATGATCGGGAAGAAGCCCGAGGTGAACTGGCCGGCCGTCGGGTCGCCCGCCAGGAACCGGTTGATGTCACCGTGCACGACCGTGCCGTCCGGCTTGGTGAAGTCGCCGAACTGGAACCAGACGAAGGTGTTCAGGAACTGGTGGAGGCCGATGACCAGCAGCGCGCGGTTGGCGAGACCGAAGATGCCGGAGCCCACCCAGTCCAGGTCCACCAGCCACTTGGAGAAGCTGGTCAGACCGTCACCGATCGGCTGCCACAGCCAGGCGCACAGGCCCGCGAAGAGCAGCCCGACGAAGGCCATGATGATGGGGACGAGCCGGCGGCCGTTGAAGAAGCCCAGCCAGTCCACCAGCTTGACCCGGTGGTACCGCTGCCAGAACCAGGCGGACAGCAGCCCCATCACGATGCCGCCGAACACCCCGGGGTTCTGGTACTCGGCCGCTGTGACCTTGGCGTCGCCGGTCACACAGGTGCCGAACCAGGTGCCGCCGGAGGTGAACGTCGAACCCGGGGCGCAGTCCACCGGAAAGGCGTGCAGCACCGCGTAGTAGACGAGGAAGCCGGCCACCGCGGCGAGCGCGGTCGAACCGTCCGACTTCTTCGCCATGCCGATCGCGACGCCGATGCAGAACAGCAGCGGAAGGCCGAGCCCCGAGTCGAGCAGCGCACCGCCCGCCGCCGCGAACACCTTGGCGATGTTGTTCCACCCCAGGCCCTCGTCGCCGAATACGTCCGGCTGGCCCAACCGGTTCAGAATGCCGGCCGCGGGCAGGACGGCGATCGGCAGCTGGAGGCTGCGTCCCATCTTCTGGAGACCCTGGAAGAGGCCGTTCCACCACGTCTTCTGTGGCACTGCGGCGCTGCTCGAACTCATCGGCATCCTCCCGGAACAAGGCGCGTTCGGCGGTCGTTGCAGACTGGTGTAGACCAGTTGAGGTACGGTGCGTAACCCGCCTGGAAGACAGGGCACCGGTGATCGTCATCATTGGGGACGGTCCAGCCACCCGCTCGCGAAGCTGGGCCAAACGTGCGTTACGGTGACGAAACGGACCCAGGGTGGGCCGTCGCACGCACGTGAAGAACCAGGGAGAAGGCCATGGCCAGCAAGGCTGAGAAGATCGTCGCCGGGCTCGGCGGTATCGAGAACATCGACGAGATCGAAGGCTGCATCACCCGCCTCCGCACCGAGGTCCACGACCCCAGCAAGGTCGACGAAGCCGCGCTCAAGGCCGCCGGGGCCCACGGCGTCGTCAAGATGGGCACCGCGATCCAGGTCGTCATCGGCACCGACGCCGACCCCATCGCCGCCGACATCGAAGACATGATGTGACCGGCCGCCCAGCCCTCCACTGAGCCGGCCGCTCGGCCCTTCGCCGAGCCGGCCGCTCGGCACCGTACAGGCCCCGCCCACCCGGACGGGGCCTGTCGCGCACCCGGATGGGCGCCGCCCACGCACCCGATAAAGTCGACGCCATGTCTCGTATCGACGGCCGCACCCCCGAACAGCTCCGCCCCGTCACCATCGAACGCGGATGGAGCAAGCACGCCGAAGGATCCGTACTCATCTCCTTCGGCGACACCAAGGTCTTCTGCACCGCCTCCGTCACCGAAGGCGTCCCGCGCTGGCGCAAGGGCAGCGGCGAAGGCTGGGTCACCGCCGAGTACTCCATGCTGCCCCGCTCCACCAACACCCGCGGCGACCGCGAATCCGTACGCGGCAAGATCGGCGGCCGCACTCACGAGATCAGCCGGCTCATCGGCCGCTCCCTGCGTGCCGTCATCGACTACAAGGCCCTCGGCGAGAACACCATCGTCCTGGACTGCGACGTCCTCCAGGCCGACGGCGGCACCCGCACCGCCGCCATCACCGGCGCCTACGTCGCCCTCGCCGACGCCGTCAGCTGGGCCCAGCACAAGAAGATCGTCAAGCACGGCCGCAAGCCGCTGACCGACACCGTCTCCGCGATCAGCGTCGGCATCGTCGACGGCACCCCCCTCCTCGACCTCTGCTACGAGGAGGACGTCCGCGCCGAGACCGACATGAACGTCGTCTGCACCGGCGACGGCCGCTTCGTCGAGGTCCAGGGCACCGCCGAGGCAACCCCCTTCGACCGCAAGGAACTCGGCGCCCTCCTCGACCTCGCCACCGCGGGCTGCGCGGACCTCACCGTCTTCCAGAACGACGCCCTCGCCCGCACCCTGGGCGAGTAAAGAAGCAACCAAATACGCACCACAGCGCGTCGTTACGAACACGGGCGCACGGGTCGAACCGTGCGCCCATCCGCGTATCCGCATCCGGGGAGGAACCGCACCATGGCCAAGGCCGCCCGCCACCGCCGCATCACCGTCGCGCTGACCCTGACCGCCCTCGCCCTCACCGCCGCCTCCGGCTGCGGCGCCGTCGACAAGGCACTGGACTGCGTCCGCACCGCCGATGCCATCGCCACCAGCGTCGACAACCTCCAGCAGGCCGTCTCCAACGCCGCAGGCGACCCCACCCAGGCATCCGAGGCCCTCGACGAGATCGAGAAGGAGCTCGGCAACCTCGGGGACAAGACCGACAACGCCGACCTCGGCAAGGCCGTCGACAACCTCCAGGCGGGCGTCGGCAACGTCCGCGACTCCATCGAGAAGGGCGACGCCACCCCCGACATCAAGCCGGTCACCGATGCCGCCGCGGAGATCGGCAAGGTCTGCACCCCCTGATCACCCCCGATACTGGGTGACATGACCCGCCTCATCCTCGCCACCCGCAACGCCGGGAAGATCACCGAACTCCACGCGATCCTCGCCGACGCCGGCCTCACCCATGAGCTCGTCGGCGCGGACGCGTACCCCGATGTCCCCGACGTCAAGGAAACCGGCGTCACCTTCGCCGAGAACGCCCTGCTCAAGGCCCACGCCCTGGCCAGGGCCACCGGCCACCCGGCCATCGCCGACGACTCCGGCCTCTGCGTGGACGTGCTCGGCGGCGCCCCCGGCATCTTCTCCGCCCGCTGGGCCGGCACCCACGGCGACGACAAGGCCAACCTGGACCTGCTCCTGGCCCAGCTCTCCGACATCGACGAGGCCCACCGCGCCGCCCACTTCGCCTGCGCGGCCGCCCTCGCCCTCCCCGACGGCACGGAACGCGTGGTCGAGGGCCGTCTCATGGGCACCCTGCGCCACACCCCGTCCGGCACGAACGGCTTCGGCTACGACCCGATCCTCCAGCCCGAGGGCGACACCCGCACCTGCGCGGAACTGACCCCGGCGGAGAAGAACGCGATCAGCCACCGGGGCAAGGCGTTCCGGGCGTTGGTGCCGGTGGTGCGGGAGCTGTTGGGGTGACGACGTCTCCGTGAACGTGACAGGCCCGGCCCGCTACGGAAGCGGGCCGGGCCTGTCACCGGAGGTACGCGAGGAGGGACTCGAACCCTCACGCCGCTAGGGCACTGGTACCTAAAACCAGCCTGTCTAACCAATTCCAGCACTCGCGCGTCTCTGGCAGTCTACAAGGAGAGGCTGTGCAGACCCGAAGGGTTATACGGTGACTGATTTGGCAGGTCGCCGGTTCCGGCACCAAGTGTCAGTGAAGGAATGGCAGTTGGGGCAGAGGTAGCGAAGGTTCTCGGGTCGGTTGTCGAGCCGGTCACCGTTGATGTGGTCGATCTGGAGTGTGAAGGGCTGTTCCAGCCACCTGCCTGGGCTGCCGCATGATTCACAGCGATATGGGACGCCGATCTCGCGAAGGGCGCGGTGGAGCCTTTCCCGATTCGTGCGTGTTGTTCCTTGGGGTCTGACCACCAGAGTCGTAGGCACGATCGCCTTGGGCCCGCGAGCCTGTGTCGAGCTCCAGGCCCGGCGCGTGAAGTGGCTTGTGTCGAGCTTCGGCCGGAGGACCTTGCGGCGTTCGGGTCAGAACTTGGGTTCGGGGGCCCGGGAGGCAACCAGTTCGGCTGCTTCCTCGTGGGTCTCCACCGAGGGCGGGGAACCGGCCAGGGGTTTCCGGGCGGTCTCCTTCATGCAGGCCACGGCGATCACGCCGACCAGGGCCGCCGCCATCGCGTAGTAGGCCGGCATCAGGTTGGTGCCGCTCCAGCTGATCAGGGCCGTGATCACCAGCGGGGTCGTGCCGCCGAAGAGGGAGGCCGAGAGGTTGTAGCCCACGGAGAGCGAGCCGTAGCGGACCGGGGTGGGGAAGAGGGCCGGGAGGGCGGCGGACATCGTGCCGAGCATGCAGACCAGGGAGAGGCCCAGCATCAGCATGCCGGCCGTGATGGCGGGGATGCTGCCCTGGCGGATGAGCAGGAAGGCGGGGAGGGAGAGGAAGAAGAAGCCGAGCATGCCGGTCATCAGGAGCGGTTTGCGGCCGAAGCGGTCGGAGAGCCTGCCGATCTGACTGATGATCAGCATCAGGAAGACCATGACGGCGAGCAGGATGAGCAGGCCGTGGGTCTCGCTGTAGCCGAGTTCGTCGGAGAGGTAGGTCGGCATGTACGACAGCAGCATGTAGTCGGTGATGTTGTACGCGCCGACCAGGCAGATGCAGAGGATCAGCGTCGGCCAGTACTGCCGGAAGATCCTGGCGAGGTCGCCCTTGGCGGTGGTCTCGACGTGGTCGGCGGCCTCCGACGCGTGGACGGTGCCGCCCTCCAGCTTCTGGAAGGCGGGGGTCTCGTCCAGGCGCAGCCGCAGATAGAGGCCGACCAGGCCGAGGGGGCCCGCGACGAGGAACGGGATGCGCCAGCCCCAGGACTCCATCTGGCCGGTGTCCAGGACCGCGGTCAGCGCGGTGACGAGTCCGGCGGCGCCGACGTAGCCGGCCAGGGTGCCGAATTCGAGGAAGCTGCCGAAGTAGCCGCGGCGCTTGTCGGGGGCGTACTCGGCGATGAAGGTGGACGCGCCGCCGTACTCGCCGCCGGTGGAGAAGCCCTGCACCAGGCGGAAGAAGATCAGCAGAGCGGGGGCCCAGAGGCCGATGGCGTCGTGGGAGGGGATGACGCCGATGGCGAAGGTGCCGACCGCCATCAGGATCATGGTGAGCGCGAGGACCTTCTTGCGGCCGATCCTGTCGCCCATCGGCCCGAAGACCATGCCGCCGAGGGGCCGTACGAGGAAGGCCACGGCGAAGGTCGCGAACGAGGAGAGGAGCTGGGTCGTGTCGTTCCCGGACGGGAAGAAGACATGGCCCAGGGTGACGGCCAGATAGGAGTAGATCCCGAAGTCGAACCACTCCATGGCGTTCCCCAGGGAGGCCGCCTTCACCGCCCGCTTGACCGCCCGGTCGTCGGTGACGGTGATGTCCGACCTGCGCAGCCTGGGGTTTCTCCGCTGCCGGATGGCACGGAAGAGGGTGGGGTGGCGTTTGACCGCTTCAGGGTCGGCCGCCAGGTGGGGGTCGGAAGCCGCCATGGCCGGTCCTTTCCTGGTTGAGTGTTCCAGGACAGGCTTCTGCGCGGTCATGGCGGTCGCAAACCGGAGGGACGGCCGATTGGGATGTCCGTCACATGTTCCGGTCACATGTTTCCGTCGCGTCTTTCCGTTGCGCCAGTGCGCCAGTGCGCCAGTGCGCCAGTGCGCCAGTGCGTCCGCCGTCCGTTCCGCCGGATGCTTCCGGGGGCGGTCCGCGGCGGGGTCAGATGCCGAGGTCCCTGATGATCTTGGCGACGTGGCCGGTGGCCTTGACGTTGTAGAGGGCGCGCTCGACCTTGCCCTCCTCGTCCACGACGATCGTGGAGCGGATGACGCCCGTCACCGTTTTGCCGTAGAGCTTCTTCTCGCCGAAGGCTCCGTACGCCTCAAGGGTCTCCTTGGACGGGTCGCCGACCAGCGTGACCTTGAGGTGCTCCTTTTCGCGGAACTTGGCGAGCTTCTCGGGCTTGTCGGGGGAGACGCCGATGACGTCGTAGCCGGCACCGGTGAGCAGCTCCAGGTTGTCGGTGAAGTCGCAGGCCTGCTTGGTGCAGCCGGGGGTGAGGGCGGCAGGGTAGAAGTAGACGATGACCTTGCGGCCCTTGTGGTCGGCGAGCGAGATCTCGTTGCCGTCGGCGTCGGGCAGGGTGAAGGCGGGGGCGGTGTCGCCGGGCTGGAGTCGCTCGCTCATGGTTCTCCTCGGGTGGCACGTGGGGTGTACGGGACCGAGCGTAATAGGGGTGCCGCCGGGTGCGCGGCCGGTCGAGCTGACAGACTGTCGATGAAGGTTTACCGGACGACGACCACGGAGGCGGCGCAGTGTCGGATGCCAGGACCCCTGCGCAGATCGAGGCGGACATCATCACCAGGCGTGAGCAGCTCGCGGTGGTGCTCGACGAGATCGGGGTGCGGGTGCACCCGAAGACGATCATGGGTGACGCGAAGGCCAAGGCCGCCGAGGCCGTCGACCGGACGGCCGGGCGGGCGTTCGTCGCGGTGAACCGGACGGTGTCGGACGTGAAGGCGCAGTTCGTGTCCGAGGACGGGGCTCCGCGCCTGGAGCGGGTGATCCCGGCGGCGCTGCTCGCGGTGGGTGTCGTGGGTCTGGTCGTGGCGTCGAAGCGGCGCCGCAAGGGCTGATGCCGCGGCCCGCGCACCCCGGAGGGGTGTGGAGCCGCCGCGGGCAGGTAGGTTGCGGGGCGTGAGCGAGAACACCGACGACAAACTGCCCATCCGCATGCTGCACGACCGCGTGCTGGTCCGGTCCGATACGCCCGAGGGCGAGCGGCGTTCCGGTGGCGGCATCCTCATCCCGGCGACTGCCGCGGTCGGCCGTCGGCTGGCCTGGGCCGTGGTGGTCGCGGTGGGCCAGAACGTGCGGACGGTGGAGCCGGGCGACCGGGTGCTGTACGACCCCGAGGACCGTGCGGAGGTCGAGGTGCGCGGGGTGGCGTACGTGCTGATGCGTGAGCGCGATCTGCACGCGGTGGCGGCGGACCGGTTCGAGGGGTCGGTGGATTCCACCGGGCTGTATCTGTAGCCGACACCCCACTGGTGTGGCCTGGTGACCGGTGTCACCAGGCCCTTTGCATGTTCTTTGCTATCGTGGTGTGACCCCGACGAGACGCGCCGTACCGGGCTTCGAAAAGACGACGCACCCGTGTTGTTCGCGTGTTCTGTCTCGTCGGAGGTGCCGTCATGGCCTGGGTTCTGCTCGTTGTCGCCGGTCTGCTGGAAGTGGCCTGGTCGATCGGGATGAAGTACACCGAGGGGTTCACCCGGCTCTGGCCGAGCGTGTTCACCGGCCTCGGGATCGTCGCGAGCATGGTGTTGCTGTCCCATGCGGCCCGGACGCTGCCGATCGGCACGGCGTACGGCGTGTGGGTCGGCATCGGTGCGGCCGGCGCGGCGGTGCTGGGCATGGTCGTGCTGAACGAGCCGGTGACCGCCGCCCGGATCTTCTTCGTCTGTCTGCTGCTGGTCGCCGTCGTCGGGCTGAAGGCGACCTCGGGTCACTGACGCGGGGCCGGTGTGCCCAGGGTGCCGGGGAGGAATTCACTGCCTTCCCGGCCGCCGTCGCCCTCGCCCCCGGCCCCCGCCCCGCCGCCGTTCTCGCCGCCGCGCGGGCCGCCGTTGTCACCGCCGCCGTTCTGCGCGCCGCCGTTTTCCGTGGTGCCGTCGCTCGGGCTGCCGGTGTCGGTGCCGCCGGTGGCCGGTTCGCTGCTGCCGGGGGTCGTCGGGCTGCTGGGCGGGGTGGATCCGGGGGTGTTGGGCGGGGTGCTGGAGGTGTTCTCGGAGGGTGTTCCGGTGTCCTGGGGGTTGGTCTCCTCACCGGTGGGCGGGGCGGGTTCCTCGGCGCCGCGTTCGAGTTCGAGGTCGAAGTCCGTGGCCGTGGTGGACCGCAGGGCGGCCTCGGTGTACTGGGCCCAGGCCTGGGCGGGTGCGCCGCCGCCGTTGATGCGGGCGAGCCCGAGTGCCCCGTACAGGGGTTTCTGCACGCCGGTCTCGGGGTCCTGGCCCATGACGGCGATGACGGTGGTGAGGTCGGGGGTGTAGCCGGCGAACCAGGCCGCCTTGTCCTCCTCGGCGGTGCCGGTCTTGCCCGCGGCGGGGCGGCCCGCGGCCTGGGCGGCGGTGCCGGTGCCGCTCTCGACGACGCTCTGGAGGATCGAGGTCGTGGTGTCGGCGGCTTGGCGGCTGACCGCCTGCCCGGTGTGGCCGCTGTCGGGGAGCTGGAGGTCCTCGCCGTCCTTGCTGATCCGTTCGACGAGGGTGTACGCGCCGTGCCGGCCGTGGTTGGCGAGGGTGGCGTACGCCTCGGTCATGTCGAGGACGCTGGCGGTGGCGACGCCGAGGGCGTTGGACGGGTACGCGGTGAGGTCGGGGGTGTTCTTGGGCAGGCCCAGGTCGATGGCGGTCTGTTTGACCTTGCCGGGGCCGACGTCCTCGGCCATCTGGGCGTAGACGGCGTTGACGGACTTGTCGGTGGCGGTGGAGACGGTGATGGGCCCGTAGCTGATGTCGTCCTCGTTGGCGGGGGCGTAGCCGGTGGGTCCGTCGGGGCCCTGGACCATGCGCTTGTTGGTGCCGTCGTAGATGGTGTTGGGGGTGATGCGCCGGCCGTCCTGGGTGGTGGAGCGGTTGGCGACGGCGGAGGTGAAGACGAAGGGCTTGAAGGTGGAGCCGACCTGGTAGTCGCGGCGGGTCGCGTTGTTCACGTACTGCTTGGTGTAGTCGACGCCGCCGTACATGGCGACGACGCGGCCGGTGCCGGGGTCGATGGAGGCGCCGCCGACGCGGACGTTGCGGTCGGCCTTGCGGTCGGGGCTGGTGTGGGACATGACGTTGTCGTCGACGGCCTTGACGAGGGCGTCCTGTTTCTTCTTCTCCAGGGTGGTGGTGATCCGGTAGCCGCCGGTGGCGAGGGTGTCCTCGTCGATGACGTCGTTGCCGGTGAGGTAGTCGTCGACGGCCTGGACGATGTAGCCGCGCTGTCCGGAGAGTCCGGTGGACGGCTTGACCTTGCCGGGTACGGGGAATTTCATGGCGGCGCGTTCGGCCGGGCCGAGCCATTTCTCCTTGACCATGCCGTCGAGCACGTAGTTCCAGCGCCCGAGGGCGGCGGCCTTGTTCTGGGGGTGGACGACGATGTCGTACGCGCTGGGGGCGTTGAGCAGGGAGGCGAGGTAGGCGCCCTCGGCGGTGGTGATCTCGCCGATGTCCTTGGAGTAGTAGGCCTGGGCGGCGGCCTGGATGCCGTAGGCGTTGCGGCCGAAGTAGCTGGTGTTGAGGTAGCCCTCGAAGATCTGGTCCTTGGACTCCTCGCGGTTGAGCTTGACCGCGATGAAGAACTCCTTGGCCTTGCGGACGATGGTCTGTTCCTGGCCCAGGTAGTAGTTCTTGACGTACTGCTGGGTGATCGTCGAGCCGCCCTGCTTGCCCTTGCCGGTGAGTGTGTTGAAGGCGGCGCGGGCCATGGCCTTGAGATCGACGGCCCGTTCGGAGTAGAAGTCGCGGTCCTCCGCGGCGAGGACGGCGCGCTGGACGGTGAGCGGGACCTGGGCGAGCTTGACGTTCTCCCGGTTGATCTCGCCGGAGCGGGCGATGACGCTGCCGTCCTTGTAGAGGTAGACGTTGGACTGCGCGGTGGCGCTGGCGTTGGCGGGCGGGATGTCGACGAGCTCGTACCCGGCGATGAAACCGCCGATCAGGAGCACGGCAACGAAGAGGACGGCGCCGAGGACCATCCGCCAGGTGGGGACGGCGCGGCGCCATCCGGTGCGCTTGGGGCGCTTGGTCCGCTTGGGCTGTCCGGGCCTCTGGGGATTGCCGCCTTCGCCGCCCGGTCCGCCGGACGCTCCGGCGGCGCCGTGGCCGGCCGGATCCCTGGGGGCCCAGCCCCGGGGCTCGTGTTCCCCGCTCGGCTGCTGTGGCTCGTCGCTCATGTCCGTGCAGACTCCTCGGCCGCGGTCAGTTCCCCCATAGTGCCCTTTTCTGTGGAATATGCGCCGGATCGACCCCGAATCGGCCCTCGAAAAGCGGTCGCGGTGGCCGTCCCCGCTGGACTAGGGTCTTGCGCTTTGGTGTCCAAAGCCGTTGGGCACCCGGCGATGGGGGGTGTGTGCGGTGCGGCTTTACGCGGTGGTGGCGGCGGGACAGTTCCGGCGCTACGCCACCTACCGGACCGCCACGGCGGCCGGAGTCTTCACCAACACCGTCTTCGGGTTCATCCTGGCGTACACCTATGTGGCGTTGTGGGACGAGCGGCCGCAGCTCGGCGGTTACGACATGTCGCAGGCGCTCAGCTATGTCTGGCTGGGGCAGGCGCTGCTGATGACCTGTTCCATGATGGGCGGCGGTTTCGAGGACGAGCTGATCGAGCGGATCCGGACCGGCGACATCGCGGTCGATCTCTACCGGCCCGCCGATCTCCAACTGTGGTGGCTGGCGGGCGATCTGGGCCGGGCCGCGTTCCATCTGCTGGGGCGGGGCATCGTGCCGATGCTGGTGGGTTCGCTCGCCTTCGATCTGGCGCTGCCCTCCTCGCCGGGGGTCTGGGTGGCCTTCCTGGTCTCGGTGGGGCTCGGCGTCGTGGTGAGTTTCGCGATCCGTTATCTGGTGGCGCTCTCCGCGTTCTGGCTGCTGGACGGGGCGGGGACGGCGCAGATGGCCTGGCTGGCCGGGATGTTCTTCTCCGGGATGCTGCTTCCGCTGACGCTGTTCCCCGGGGTGCTGGGGGACGTCGCGCGGGCGCTGCCGTGGTCGTCGCTGCTCCAGGTGCCGGTCGATGTGTTCCTCGGCAAGTACCCGGGCTGGGAGCTGGTGAGGGCGTACGCCTTCCAGGCCGGCTGGGCGCTGGCGCTGCTGCTGGTGGGGCGGATGGTGCAGTCGGTGGCGACGAGGAGGGTGGTGGTCCAGGGTGGCTGACACGACCGGTGCGGTGGAGGTGGCCGGGACGGCGGACGGACCCGGCGGCCGTCCCGCGGACTGGCCCGAGGCGGTGTTCGCCGAGCGGCCCGGGTTCGTCGAGGGGGTCAGGGCGTACGGGCTGATCGCGATGATGTGGCTGCGCTCGACGATGGCGTACCGCGCCTCGTTCGCCATGACGGCGTTCGGGAACTTCGCGGCGACCGCCTTCGACTTCGTCGCGATCCTGCTGATGTTCTCGCACGTGGACCGGCTGGGCGGCTACACACTGCCCGAGATCGCCCTGTTGTACGGGGTGTCGGGCACCGCGTTCGGTCTCGCCGATCTGTTGCTGGGCTCGATGGACCGGCTGGGCGCGCGGGTGCGCGACGGCACGCTGGACACGTTGCTGGTGCGGCCGGTCCCGGTGCTCGCCCAGGTGGCGGCGGACCGGTTCGCGCTGCGCAGGCTGGGGCGGGTGCTCCAGGGGGTGCTGGTGCTGGGGTACGCGCTGGTGGCGCTGGACATCGAGTGGACGCCGCTGAAGGTGGCCATGATGCCGATGATGCTGCTGAGCGGGGCGGCGGTCTTCGGGGCGCTGTTCGTGGCGGGGGCGGCGTTCCAGTTCGTCGCGCAGGACGCCTCCCAGGTGCAGAACGCCTTCACGTACGGCGGGAACACACTGCTCCAGTACCCGCCGTCGGTCTTCGCGAAGGATCTGGTGCGCGGGGTGACGTTCGTGGTGCCGCTGGCCTTCGTGAACTGGCTGCCCGCGCTGTATGTGCTGGGCCGGGACTACCCGCTGGATCTGCCGGTCTGGGTGGCGTTCCTGCCCCCGGTGGTGGCGGGTCTGTGCTGGCTGCCGGCCGGTCTGGGCTGGCGCGCGGGGCTGCGCGCGTACCGCAGTACAGGAAGTTGATCGACAACTACGAACGGGACAGGGCACCGGACATGGACGCGGAAAACCCCTCCGGCTTCATCGAGCTCGACCAGGTGGAGAAGGTCTTCGACGTGCGTCGCAAGACCGGATTCATGCGCAGTGAACGCCGACAGGTGCGGGCGGTCGATTCGATCAGCTTCCGCGTCGCGCGTGGCGAGATGGTCGGCTACATCGGGCCGAACGGTGCCGGGAAGTCGACCACGATCAAGATGCTGACCGGCATCCTCACCCCGAGCGGCGGCCGGCTGCGGGTGGCGGGCATCGACCCTTCGCGGGAGCGTACGAGGCTGGCGCACCGGATCGGTGTGGTGTTCGGCCAGCGCACCACGCTGTGGTGGGACCTGCCGCTGCGCGATTCGTACCGGCTGATGCACCGGATGTACCGGATTCCCGACGCGCGGTACCGGGAGAACCTGGAACGGTGTGTCGAACTCCTCGATCTGGGCGAGCTGTTGGACGTTCCGGTGCGGCAGTTGTCGTTGGGGCAGCGGATGCGCGGTGACATCGCGGCGGCGCTGCTGCACGATCCCGAGGTGCTGTATCTGGACGAGCCGACGATCGGTCTGGACGTCGTCTCCAAGTCCAAGGTCCGTGGATTCCTGCGGGACCTGAACGCCGAACGCGGCACGACGGTGCTGCTCACCACCCATGATCTGACCGACATCGAGCAGCTCTGCAAGCGTGTGATGGTGATCGACCACGGCCGTCTGATGTACGACGGGGCTCTCGCCGGTCTGCACGAGGTGGGTGAGAGCGAGCGGACGCTGGTGGTCGATCTTGAGCGTCAACTGCCGCCGATCCGGCTGGAGTCGGCGCCTTCGGTCCGTACGGTGAAGGTGGAGGGCCCGCGGCAGTGGCTGGCCTTCCCGGCCTCGGAGTCGGCCGCTCCGCTGGTCGCCCGGATCGCCGCGGACTACCCGCTGGTCGACCTCTCGGTGCGGGAGCCGGACATCGAGGCCGTGATCGCGAAGATGTATGAGTCGGCCACCGGCATGTAGGGCTGGGACGGACGTACGGACGTTCAATAGGCTGCGCGGTATGACAAGTGACCTTCCGGAAATGCGTGCTTCCGATTCCGAGCGTGAGCGTGTCGCCGAGACCCTGCGCGAGGCGGTTGCCGAGGGCCGGCTGGAGATGGCGGAGTTCGAGCAGCGGCTCGAAGCGGCCTACAAGGCCCGTACGCATGGGGAGTTGGAGCCGCTGGTACGGGATCTTCCCGCGCCGGGCGTGGCGGTGGCCCCGGTGGGGGCGGCTCCGGCGCGGACCGGATCGCAGAAGCGGTGGGCGGACCGGATCGGCAAGCCCGCCACGTCGAGCGGCGCGTTCGCGATGTGGGGCGGTTTCGGTCGCCGGGGGAACTGGACGGTGGGCCGTAAGTTCACCGCGTTCGCGATGTGGGGCGGCGGCGAGATCGATCTGCGCGAGGCGAACTTCGAGGACCGCGAGGTGGTCATCCGCTGCATCACGATCATGGGCGGGATCCAGGTGACGGTTCCGCCGGAGCTGAACGTCGAGGTCCGGGGCGTCGGTTTCATGGGCGGTTTCGGGGAGCGCTCGAAGGACGAGGGCATCCCGTCGCCGGACTCCCCGCGGGTGCGGATCACCGGCTTCGCGCTGATGGGCGGCGTCGGTGTGGAACACAAGCGGAGCAAGGCGGAGAAGCAGCGGCTGCGCGATGCGGAGCTGGCGCGGCTGCGGGAGCGGCAGCGGGAGCTGGACGGGGAGCGCGGGAACGGGCGCGGGAGCGGACGTGGCCGGCTGGAGAAGGGGCCGTCGGACTGACAGGGGCGGAGCCCCGGGGTTCTCCTGGGGGTCCAGGGGCGCCGCCCGCCTCCCGGAGCCCCGCTCGCCTCACGGGGCGCCGCCCGTCGAGCTGCCCGTCGAAGCAGCCTGTCAGAGCTGGTCGGACATGGGCCGGTCGGGCACCAGCGTCGTCAGGTCGACCATCGAGCCCAGCTGCCGGTAGCCCGCGTCGTTCAGGTGGAGGTGGTCGCCGCTGTCGTAGGCCGGCAGGAGCCGCGTCGGGCGGTGGGGGTCACGGGCCGCCGCGTCGAAGTCGATGACGGAGTCGAAGACCCCGCCCGCCCGGATCAGCGCGTTGACCCGGACCCGTACGTCGTCGCTCCGGGGCGTCCAGGTGGCGAATCCCTCGTACGGCATGAGCGTGGCCCCGACGACCCGCAGGCCCTGCGCGTGGGCGCTCCGGGTCATGGCGCGCAGGCCGTCCGCGATGCGCTGCGGGTCGGTCTCCCGCGGGGACTGTTGCACGTCGTTGATGCCGAGCGCGACGACGACGGTCTTCACCCCGGCGACGTCCAGTACGTCGCGCTCGAAGCGGGCGCTCGCCCGTACGCCGCGTCCGCCGAGTCCGTCGCGCAGGATGCGGTTGCCCGCGATGCCCGCGTTGGCCACCCCGTACCGGCCGCCCAGCCGGTCGGCGAGGACATCGGGCCAGCGGCTGTTCGTGTCGAGGGAGGAGCCGGTGCCCGCGGTGAGCGAGTCGCCGATGACGGCGATCGTCCCGGCGGCGGTCCGGGTGTGCACGTCGACCGCGGTGAGGTAGCGCCAGCCGTCGGTCCGCCGGGTGCCCCAGGCGGTGTCCACGTACGACGTCTGGTGGCTGCGCTCGTGGACGGTGACGGGCCCCCGGGCGGTGGGGGTGCGCAGGGTGACCACCAGGTCGGAGTCGGCGGCGACCGGGACCGTGACCGGGTCGCTGACGACCTGCCCGCCGGCCGCCACGGTCACGGTGCGGGCGCCCGCGAAGGTCACCGGGCGGGTGTTCACGGTGACGCGGTCCATGACCAGCGGGCGGGTGCCGAAGGCGTTGGAGAGGGTGATGCGGGCCGCGTCGCCGCCGATGCTGGTGTGCACGACGTCACGGATGGTGCGTCGGTTGAGCGCGCTGCTGTTGTAGGAGTCGACGACCCCGGTGGCGGGGGCCGCGGTCCAGGTCGCGGCCCAGAGGCCGGTGGAGTGCGCGGCGGCGGCGGGCGTACGGGCCACGGAGCGCGGGTCGGGTACGGCGATCTGCTGCGGCCGGGCGCCGGGGCCGGAGAACAGCAGGGAGCCGGCGAACGCCACGGCGGCGGCGAGCGCGGCGGTGCCCGCCACGAGGGCGATGAGCAGGGCGTACCCCTGGCGCCTGGGCATGGGCGGTGTGTCTCCTCATGATCAATCGGACTGATCCCATGATGGATCAGGGCCTCGGGAACTCGACGTGCGGCCCGGGAGTAGGTCAGGCAGGGACAATGCGTACGGGACACCGGGGGCGAGGCGTACGCGGACGGGTGGAGCGGATGGAACGGATCGATCGGACCGGAGCCGGAGCTGAGGCCGGGGGAGAGGCCGCGCGGCAGCAGGAGCGTGCCGGGGGGCGGGCGCCCGGCGGCCGGCCCGCCCCCCTCGCCTCGTTCGCGTACACCGCGGCCGACGAGGAGAAGCGGCGCGGTGTGCGCCGGATGAAGACCACGGCGACGGGCCTCCTTCTGCTGGTCGCGCTCGTGTACGTACTCGCCACCTGGGCGAAGAACGCGGGTGTGGGCGGCTGGCCGGGCTTCGTCGCCGCGGCCGCCGAGGCGGGGATGGTCGGTGCGCTGGCCGACTGGTTCGCCGTCACGGCGCTGTTCAAGCGTCCGCTCGGCCTGCCGATCCCGCACACCGCCATTATCCCCACCAAGAAGGACCAGCTGGGGGCGTCCCTGGGTTCCTTCGTCGGCGAGAATTTTCTCTCCGGCGATGTCGTACGGGGCCGGATCCACGCGCTGGGTGTCGGCCGCCGCGTCGGTGCGTGGCTGGCCGAGCCGGAGCACGCGGACCGGGTCACCGCCGAGCTGTCGACCGCGTTGCGCGGGGCGCTGAAGGTGCTGCGGGATTCGGATGTGCAGGCCGTGGTGGGCGAGGCGATCACCCGGCGGGCCAACGCGGTGGAGATCGGGCCCGGCCTCGGCAAGATGCTGGACAAGATCGTCGCCGACGGCGGCCACCGCAGAGTGGTCGACCTGATCTGCGTGCGCGCCCACGACTGGCTGGTGCTGCACGGCGACTCGGTGATGGACGCGGTGCAGGGCGGGGCCCCGGGCTGGACGCCGCGGTTCGTCGACAAGCGGGTCGGGGAGCGGGTCTACAAGGAGCTGCTGAGGTTCGTCACGGAGATGCGGGACATGCCGGGGCACCCGGCGCGCGCCTCGATCGACACGTTCCTGACGGACTTCGCGGCCGACCTCCAGACGGACTCGGACACCCGGGCCCGGGTGGAGCGGCTGAAGTCGGAGATCCTGGGACGCGGCGAGGTCCAGGACGTCATCGCCTCGGCCTGGTCGTCCGTACGCACGATGATCATCGCGGCGGCGGAGGACGAGCAGAGCGAGCTGCGGCTGCGGGCGCGGGCCTCACTGATGGCACTGGGGGCGCGGCTGGCGACGGACGACCGGCTGCAGGCGAAGCTGGACGGCTGGCTGGAGGACGCGGCGGTCTATGTCGTCACGACCTACCGCGCGGAGATCACCTCGCTGATCAGCGACACGGTCGCGAGCTGGGACGCGGACCAGACGTCGAAGAAGATCGAGGCGCACATCGGCCGCGACCTCCAGTTCATCCGGATCAACGGCACCGTGGTGGGTGCGCTGGCGGGGCTGCTGATCTATACGGTGTCGTGGGCGCTGGGGGCGTAGCGGAGCCCGGACGGCGCAAGGGGCGGGGGCTCTTCGGAGCTCCCGCCCCTGCTGTTGTGCTTCCGTACGCGCTTCGGGCGGCCCGGCCGTACGGGCTCAGGCGGCCCGGCGGGTGACCGCCCACGACGCGGCGGCCATGCCGCCCGCCACGGCGAAGACGGCGGGCCAGGCGCCGACCTTCTTGGCCAGCGGGTGCGAACCGGCGAACGCGGCGACGTACGCCGTGGTCAGCCCGACGGCCGCGCGCGGCCCGGCCTGCCGGTTCCACTCGTACGCGGCGACAGTGCCCGCGGCGGCGAGGGCGACCCCGCCCAGCGGCCGCTTCCTGGTCCATCGCGCGACGGCGTACCCGCCGACCAGCCCGCTCGCCGCCACCGCCGCTGCCGGAACCTTCGCCATCGCAGCCACCTTCGCCTTCTCGTCCGTGTTGTCCGGGCCCTGAGCCCGGGGCTTCGAGGCTAACGCGATGCCCGGGATTCCGGTCGCCGAGGGGGTGCACAAGCGTTTACCCTGGGGGTGAACACGCGTGCACCCCGGTGTCCTGCCCCTGCGCCGCCCGCCCGGCGCACCGTCGCGACCCCCTCCCGCACGTCGCCCCCGCACGACGCCCCAGCCGCCGAGCACCGTACGGAGAGCCATGCCAGCGGACATACCTGCCCCGACCACCGGCACCACCACCGCCGCCGCCGAGGCGCCGCATCCCCGCTTCGCCGTCGGTGTGCTGGCGTTCTGCGGTGTCGTGGTCGCGGTGATGCAGACGATCGTCGTCCCGCTGCTCCCGCACATCCCGGCCCTCACCGGCGCGAGCCCGGCCGCCGCGAGCTGGCTGGTCACCGTCACCCTGCTCACCGGTGCCGTCTTCACGCCCGTCCTGGGCCGGGTCGGCGACATGTACGGCAAGCGGCGGGTGCTCGTCGCCTCGCTGCTGGTGCTGGTGGTGGGTTCGGTGCTGTGCGCGGTCAGTTCGCACATCGGGGTACTGATCACCGGCCGCGCCCTGCAGGGCGCGGCGCTCGCCGTCCTGCCGCTGGGCATCAGCATCCTGCGCGACGAACTCCCGCCCGAGCGGGTGCTGTCCGCCGTGGCGCTGATGAGCTCGACGCTCGGCATCGGCGCGGCGATCGGGCTGCCGGTCGCGGCCCTCGTCGTCGAGAACTTCGACTGGCACACCATGTTCTGGGTCTCGGGTGCGATCGGCGTCATCGACATCGTGCTGGTGCTGTGGTGCGTACCGGAATCCCCGCTCCGTACCCGTGGCCGCTTCGACGCCCTCGGCGCGCTGGGGCTGTCCGGGGCCCTGGTCTGCCTGCTGCTCGCGGTCACCCAGGGCGCAGACTGGGGCTGGACCTCGGCCCGGACGGCCGGCCTGCTGGCGGCGGCCGTCGTCGTGGCGCTGATCTGGGGCGCGTACGAGCTCCGGGTGGTCTCGCCCATGGTCGACCTGCGGGTCTCGGCCCGCCCCGCGGTCCTGCTCACCAACATCGCCGCCCTGCTGATCGGCTTCGCCTTCTACGCGAACTCCCTGGTCACCGCGCAGATGGTGCAGGAGCCGAAGGAGACGGGTTACGGTCTGGGCGCCTCGCTCGTCGTCAGTGGCCTCTGTCTGCTGCCGGGCGGCGTGATGATGGTGGTGCTCTCACCGGTCTCGGCGCGGATCTCCGCGAAGTACGGCCCGAAGGTCAGCCTGGCGCTGGCGGCCGGGGTGATCGGCTGCGGCTACGTGGTGCGGTACTTCACCAGCCACAACCTCTGGCTGATCATCGGGGGCGCGACGGTCGTCGCCTCGGGCACGGCCATCGCGTACTCGGCACTCCCCGCGCTGGTCATGCGCGGCGTCCCGGTGAGCGAGACCGGCGCGGCCAACGGCCTCAACACACTGATGCGGTCGATCGGGCAGGCGTTCTGCAGCGCGACGGTGGCGGCGGTCCTCGCCAACATCACGTTCCGGGTGGGCGGCAGAACGGCCCCGACGCTCCACGCGTACCAGCTGGTCTTCCTGATCGCGGCGGGCGCGGCACTGGCGGCGCTGCTGGTCACCCTGTGCCTGCCGGGCGGCCGTACCCCCGCGACGGGAGCGACGGGATCTACGGGCGTGACCGGCGAGGCGGGCGGGACCGCCGGGGCGGGTACCGTCGAAGGGAACCGCGACGTCCCGGGGGACCGGAAGGACGGTGTGCGGACAATGCCGATCCAGGAGGGCGCATGATCAGCGGCCAGGCCACCGCACCGGCCCCGTCCTCGGCCCGGACCCCGGCGCCGGCCCCGGCTTCGGCCGCTGCCCGGTCCGCCGCCGACCCGGGCAGCGGCAAGGGCGCGATCCTGCGCGCCGCCCGCCGGGCGTTCACCCAGCGCCCGTACGCCGAGGTCACCATCAGGGGGATCGCGGCCGACGCCGGAGTGAGTCCGTCCCTGGTGGTCAAGCACTTCGGCCGCAAGGAAGAACTCTTCAACACCGTCGCCGACTTCGGCCCCGCCGCCGCCGAACTCCTCGACGCGCCGCTCGAAGCCCTGGGCCGCCACATGGTGGTGACACTGGTGAACCACCGCCGCGAACTGCAGTCGGACCCGCTGTTGCGCGTCGTCTTCTCGCTGGGCAACCAGGACGAACGCTCCCTGCTGCGCGACCGCTTCCACGAACAGGTCACCGACGCCCTGACCGCCCGCCTCCCCGGCCGCGAACGCGCCCTGCGCGCCGAACTGATCGCCGGCCACCTCCTCGGCCTCGGCGCCACCCTCAGCCTCCACCGCGAGGGCGCCGGCGCGGACGCCACCACCGAACACATCGCGGACCTGTACGCGCCCGCGCTGCAGTCCCTGATCGGCGGTGCCTGAATCGGCAGTCGGACATGGATGGTCCGGGCAGGGGTACCCGGAGGACTACCGCTGACCGCCCGCCACCGTCACGGACGGCAGACCGTCCACTCCCGTCAAGGGAGGCAGACCGTCCACTCCCGTCACGGACGACAGACCGCCCACCCCCGTCAAGGACGGTAGAGCGCCCGGCACCGGTCCGGGTCGGCCGGCTCGCCGTCCGGGACCGGCAGGAAGTACTCCACCTGCCACTTCTGCGTACGGCCGGCCTGGCGGTTGGTCGTCGTCACCCACGGCGGATAGACACGGAACCCACGCTTCCCGCCGACCCCGGCCGTCGACACGATGTCCCGCTCGCGGAGCACCGCCCGCGGAAACACGAACTGCCCGAAACCACCGGCACCACTGATGCCATCGGTGTCACCCGCGTCACCCGCGTCACCAGTGTCACCGGTGTCGCGGGTGCTGATGACGAAGAGGTCGACGGGGTCCCCGGAGTCGTAGGGCCGGATCGGCCCGCCGTCGGCGGACCGCTTCCACACCGTCACGAACTGGCCGACCTTGGTCGGGGTGGTCCGGGCCACCCGGAACCTGACGGCGGAGCCGTCCACGGTGAACCCGTGCGCCCCGTACTCGGCGCTCTCGGCCTCGGGCACCGGCCGCGAGCACACGAGCCCGCTCGGGTCGTAGACGAGCGCCTTCGCCGCGAGGAGATCGGGGTGAAGGGGTGCGCCGTCCGGCCAGGGCGCCGGCCGAGGATCAGAATGTGCTGCCATTTCACCCATTCTGTCAGTGCCTGTCCCGTCGTTGCGCCCCGGGCGGGGAGCCCATCGGGCGATGAGTTTCCCCGACGGCCGGAGTCCTACCTCTGTCGAACACAACGGCACCGCGACCGCGGAGCGCCGATCAAGGAAGGACCACCGGCATGACCGCCACCCACACCCTCCGGGTTCCCGGCGCGCAGCTGCACTACGAGGTACGCGGCGCGGGACCGCTCCTGCTGATCATGGGGTCGCCCATGGAGGCCGAGGCGTTCGCCTCGCTGGCGGACGCGCTCGCGAGCGACCACACCGTCGTCACGCACGACCCGCGGGGCATCTCCGGCAGCACTCTCGACGACCCCGACGAGGACACCCTGCCCGACCGGCGGGCGGACGACGTGGCGGCGATCCTGGACGCGCTCGGGGCCGATACGGCCGATGTGTTCGGGAGCAGCGGCGGCGCGGTGACCGGGCTGGCACTCGTCGCCCGGCACCCCGACCGGGTACGGACGCTGGTCGCGCACGAGCCGCCCATCATGGAGATCCTTCCCGACGCGGCCGAACAGCGCGCCAAGACCGAGGCCATCATCGAGACCTTCCACAAGGAGGGCCAGGGCGCGGCATGGATGAAGTTCATGGCCGTCGCCGGATTCGTGACCGAGGGCGGGGAGAGCACGGAAATCGGTGAGGGCGGGGAGGGCGCCGCCGACGGGCCGTTCGGCGAGCCCACGGAGCAGGACCTCGCCAACGGCGCCCGCTTCTTCGGCCACGATCTGCGGGGCACCGCCCGCTACGTACCCGACATCGCCGCCCTGACCGCCGCACCGACCCGGGTCCTGGTCGGGATCGGCGCCGACTCGCAGGGCCTGATCACGTACCGGACGTCCACCGTGCTGGCGGAACTGCTCGGCACCCGCCCGGTCGAGTTCCCGGGCGACCACGCCGGCTTCCTCGGCGACCCGAAGGGCTTCGCCGACGCACTGCGGAACACACTGACGAGCTGAGAACGGGACGAGGACGGAAGCGGGGGAGGCGGGGCGGTCCGAAGCCGGGGCCGCCTACCCCCGCCCGGCCTCCGCGGCCCGCCCCGTCAGCAGCCCGAGCACCCGCCCCAGCTGCTCGCGGGCGCCCGGATCGGTGATGACCCCGTCCGGACCGACCGTGTTGCGGTCCACGGAGATCCGTACGCAGGCCGGCTCCACGATGTCCGCGCCGGTATAGCCCAGCACCGTACGCAGTGTGGCCTCCGCGCCCTGACCGCGCCCGGGTGCCGCGGCGTTCACCCAGGCGGTCGGCTTGTCGCAGATCTCGGTGCCGCCGACCGTCCAGTCCAGCAGGTTCTTGAACGCCCCCGGCAAGGTCCCCGCGTACTCCGGCGTACAGACCAGAACGGCATCCGCCCCGTCGATGGCCGCACGCAGCTCCGCCACCGGCCGCGGCAGCGGATCCGTGTCGTCGTCGGGATTGAAGTGCGGGAGCGCCGCGAGGCCGCCGTAGAGAACGGTCCGTACCTCCGAGGCGGCCACGGCCTGCGCGGTGCGCAGCACGGTCTCGTTGGAGGAGCCGCTGCGCAGGCTTCCGGACAGCAGAAGGATCACGGGTGGTGTGGGCATACCAGCTCAACCTCCGAAGCCCCGGAACTCATTCCCGCACACGCCCCCGTACACGCCCCCGTACACGCCCCTGGCACGACACCACCCCGGCACGGGCGCGGGGCGGCTCGTACCGGGGTGGGGGTCGCGTGGTGCGTGCGGCTTGCGACGGGGTCAGCTGAAGACGACCGAGCGGAGCTTCAGCCGGCTGCCGGCGTGGCCGCCGTGGGGCCGGAGGGTGAAGTAGTCGCCGTTGCAGTCGGGACCGGTGAAGACGGTCGCGCTGGAGTCGGTGAAGTTCTGCGGGGTGTGGGCGGGGTACGACGAGTTGGGGTCGGCGACCTCGGGCAGCGTGATGCACATCCGGCTCGGCGGGTCGAAGAGGAAGCCCACCCGTGGCGAGCCGTCGAGGCCTGAATATGTGTACGAGAAGTCCCCGGTGGCCGCGCCGGCCGAGGCCGGCACGGCGACGAGCAGCGCGAGCGCGCCGAAGGCGGCAGCGACGGTGGAACGAAGACGCATGGAGGGAACTCCTTGTGCGGGGGGTCGGAAACGGCCCAAGTCTGAGCCGTTGACCTGCGATTTCGGCCCCATGTGGGGCTCCGTCACCCGGACGTGAGCTGCTGAATCGGTTCTGCCGACGGCCATGCGGGTCATGCACCGGTTCCACTGTGTTGACCGAGGTGCCCGACTGCCCCCGCTGCCGGGTTTTACTGTGGCTCGATGAAGACCCAGATGATCGTGCTCAACGGCGGCTCCAGCTCCGGAAAATCAGGCATCGCCCGGTGCCTCCAGACGGTATTGCCGGATCCATGGCTGACGTTCGGGGTCGACACACTGGTCGAGGCGATGCCCGCGTCCATGAGCGAGTCGGACGCGGGCATCGAGTTCGCCCCGGACGGCGAGGTGGTCGTCGGCGCGGAGTTCCGTACGTTGGAGACGGCATGGATCGAGGGTGTCGCCACGATGGCCCGGGCCGGCGCCGGGATCATCGTGGACGAGGTGTTCCTCGGCGGTGCGGAGTCCCAGCAGCGGTGGCAGAAGGCGCTCGACGGACTCGGGGTGCTGTGGGTCGGAGTCCGGTGCGAGAGCGCCGTCGCCGCTGCCCGTGAGATCGCGCGGGGCGATCGCGTACCCGGCATGGCGGCAGCACAGGCGGAACTGGTCCACCGGGGTGTGACCTACGACCTGGAAGTGGACACGACGCGGAGCGAGCCCATCGAGTGTGCGCGGATCATCGCAGCTCACATCGTGTGACGGGGCTCGGCCCACCATCCCCACTGATCATTTCCGGCCACAGCGCGGCGCTTCACCGCACGATGCACCAAAGCGCACATCGCAGCACGGCACGGCGCACGTCACGGAATGGCACACGTCACGTCACGGCACTGCGCACCCCGGCATGGCACACGTCACGGCACTGCGCACCCCGGCATGGCGCACGTCACGTCACGGCACTGCGTACCCCGGCATGGCGCACGTCACGGCATGGCGCACCATGGCACTACGCGTCGCCGAGCTCCAGCTCACCGACGACCTGGTCCCCGCTCGTCTCCCCGGTCAGCCGGAACCCGAGCCTGAAGTAGAACTGTTCGGGCCCGTGCTCACCGGGAACCCAGCTCACGGTCGCACGCGTCTGTCCCCGCCGCCGGATCTCCTCGCACACCGCTTCCACGGCGAAACGGCCGTACCCCCGGCCCTGTTGATCGGCGGCGATGTTCAACCGCCAGAGTCCGGAGCGCAGCCTGTTGTCGTTCGGATCGTCCGGGTAGAAGCGGACGTCGAAGAAGGCCATGACGAAGCCCACGAGCTGATCGCCGTCGAGGATCAGCCGTGGCCAGGCGATGTCGGGGGTCGCGTAGGCCTGGGCGAGCGACCAGGCGACCGGCTTCACGAGTCCGTCCTGGTCGGGCCGTACTTTCAGTCGGCAGGCGGCCTCGACGTTGTCCGCCGTGATCTTTTCGAGTCGCAGTGATGAAGACATGCGCGCAACTTATAGACGGATGCGCCGCCGCATCGAACGGATATCCGCCTTCGCCGACCCTGCCGTCGCCCGGTCCGCAACGCCGGGATGCCCGGCGCCGCCGGAGCGGCGGAACCGGGCATCCAGTGAACTCCCCTTGCAAGAAGGTCAGTTCGCGGGGGCCTGGTAGAGGCCCCGGCCGGCGCGGTGGGCCCGGGAGGTGGCGACGAGCCGGTCCAGGGTGCTGCGAACGGTGTTGATGCCGTTGGGGGTGAGCTCGCGCCCCAGGGCCTTCGTCACGTCACGGGCGCGGACCGGCTTGTTGCCGGCCTCGGCGAGCACCTTCATGGTCAGCTCGGTGAGGCTGCCGCTGTCGTCGACGGCCGGTGCGGGGGTCGACGCGGTCGCGGTGGACGCGGCCTTCTTCGGCGCGCGGGCCTTCGCCGGCTTGGCGGCCTTGGTCGCCTTGGCCGGTGCGGCGGACTTGGTGTCCTTCACCGTCCGGGTCGCCCTGGTCGCCTTGGTCGCCTTGGCGGGCGCGGCGGCCTCCGTGTCCTCGGTGCCCTTGCTGTCCTCGGCGTCCTTGACCTCCTCGACGGGCTTGGCGGCGGCCTTCTTGCTCTGGCCGCGCTGAGCCCTCGGCTTGGCTGCGGCCTGCTTGCGGCCCTTGGGTGCGGCGGGCGCCTTTCGGGCGGTGCGGCGCGCGGGGGTGGTCGCCGCCTCCTCCTGCGGGGCCTCCGCCTGGGCGGCGGAGTCCACGGAATCCTGCGCCTGCTGCGGAATCCGGGCAGCCGGAACGCTCGCCGCCCCGGCCTCGGCGGCCGCTGCGCTCTCGGCCTCCTCGGCCTTGACGTCCTCGGCCACGTCGGCAGTCGCGGTGGGCGCGGGGGCAGTGGCGGGGGAGGCCGACAGGGCGCGCAGTGCGGTCAACGCGGTACGCACCGACTCCAGGCGCTCGGTGACGGTCGCGAGTTCCTTCTCCAGGCTCTGCTGGTGCTGCTCCAGTCGCGGAAGTTCCGCCTCCAGCAAGGTAGTTGTGGCATCGATGGTGACCAGTGTGTTGGTCTCGGAGGTCATGTTGTCGCCCTTCTGTCCCGGCCGACCGTTGGTGACCGATGTATCGCAGGGTAAGGGGTGTTGTGTTGTGGCCGGAAATCGCCTCTCGGTAACGAACTGTTCAAGCGGCACCACCGCACTGGCCGCCAGTCTCCCGAAAGTCCTGGCCCTGTGCCCAGCAGATGGCGTGGGTGGCACTCGTTTGGCGGCATCCGTCACTGCGTGGCAATCGCATCCCTCGCTCAACTCCACTGCGCGAAAGGGACGGAACAGAGGTGTCCCCCGACTCCGCCGGGGAGTCGGGGGACGAGCAGTGCAAGGAGCGAAAGACCGAAGGGGCGAGAGACTGAAGAGGCGAGAGGCCGAAGGAACGTGGGGTCGAAGGAACGTGGGGTCGAAGGGGCCTGGGGCCGTCAGCCGTTCTGGCTCACCGGCGCGGACCCGTTGGGATGACTGATGCCGGTCGCCCCGGCACCCCCGGCACCCCCGGCACCCCCGGCATCCGCGGCATCCGCGGAATCCGCGGCACCCCCGGCATCCGCGGAATCCGCGGCATCCGCGCGCTCCGGCCGACCGGCCTTCGTCGCGCTTCGCTCCCCGCCGCGTTCCAGCCTCAGCCGCAGGCCCATGACGAGCAGCGCGGCGATCGCGAACCCGGCTCCGACCCAAGGCAGTTGCCGGGCACCGTGCTCCGCCAGGACCCAGCCACCGACGGCGGTGCCCACGGTGATGCCGAGGTTGGAGAACGAGATGAAAAGGCTGTTGCCGAACTCGGGCGCATCGCTCGCGTCTCGTCCCAGCCAGCTCTGGCTCACGATGAGGCCGCCGGAATGCACGGCGCCCCAGACCAGGACCGCCGGAACCATCGGGGCGAACAGCGGGCCGACCGCGTAGAGAAGGACGTAGACCAGCAGGCACAGGACCGGGTAGGCGACCACGGTCCGGATGACACTGCGTCGCAGCAGGCTGCCGAAGGCGAAGTTCCCGAGGATCATCACGATGCCGAACGCCATCAGCATGGCGCTGACCCACGTACCGCCCATGTGCGTGACCTGACCCAGGTACTCCGCGAAGTAGCCGTAGACCGAGAACATCGCCGCGAAGACGAGCACGACCGACACGATGGTCAGCCACATCCGGGGCCGCTTGAGAACGCTCAACTGCGCACCGTACGAGGTCCGCCCGCCTTGCCCGGCCGGCATCGACGGCACGAACCGCAGAATGCCGAGGAAGGCGATCAGGTTGACGAGCGCACCGAACCAGAAGGCCGACGACAGGGACAGATGTTCGGCGAGGTACGAGGTCAACGGCACACCGAACGCGAAGCCGACGGTGACCCCCGCGAACACGGTCGTCGTGGCCCGGGTCGCGTCCTTCGCGGGTACCAGCCGCGCGGCGGTGGCGAGCGCGACCGCGAAGAACACGGGATGGAAGAGCGCGGGAATGACGCGGAAGGCGAGCATCACCTCGTACTGCGTGGTGAGCGCGTAGACGGCGTTGGAGACGGCGAACACCGCGATCGCGGCGGCGAGCACCTTCTTGCGGTCGATGCCGGAGGCGAGCAGCGTGGTGAACGGCCCGGACACCGCGATGACCAGGGCGAACACTCCGACGAGCCAGCCGGCGGTGGACGGTGTGACGCCGAGTTCGGCCGACACCTGGGGGAGCACACCGACCATGCCCATTTCGGTGGTGATGATCCCGAACACGCCGAGGGCGAGCACGAGGACGGTGAGGGAGGTCTTTCTCATCGGAACGATCAGAACCTTTCAATAAATCTAGAAAAGTAGATGCATTGCATCGTGGGGATGGGTTGCGCCGTGGGGATGGGACGCCCGGCCGGCCCCGGCCCTCGGCCCGGGCGTCACGTATCGACGGACACGTGACGCAATACAAGGGGCGAGGCGGAGGCGCGGGCCGTGATCAATGAGTGGCCGGTCGGTCGATTTGCTGTCAAGTTCCCTGGCTCTGTTGCCACTTCGGGAACACCGAGGTCAGGAACGCCTCGCCGCGGGACGCACTTCCCGTGGAGTAGTTGCAGGAGAACGAATCGGGCCAACTCGGGTTGAACTTGAGCAGCATGACCGTGGCGTTGCTCTGGGCGGTGGCGGCGTCGACGCCCAGCTTGTCCATCATCCAGTCGAAGACGGCGTTGCGACGCTGCTCCTCGCGGACGACCGCATCGCCGCCGCCCTTCACCCGGCCCGCGGCGTTCACGATTCCCGCGCGCTGCATGTCCTCCTTGAAGGAGATGCCCATCTGCTGCCAGTTCCCCTCCCACATGGCGCGGTTCGCCGCGGCCTGCTGCTTCAGCTGGTCGGCCTGCTGCTGTGTGAGGGGCGCGGCATTGGCGTTGGCCAGTTTCATCCCGGCGATGACGGTGGGGTCGAGCGACAGGTAGACGGACTCGCCGAACTGCGGGAACAGGGCGTCCCAGCTGGTCTTGTTCAGGACGTGGCCCTCGCTGGCGGTGGCGGTGATGTCCACGGCCCCGATGGGATTCCCCTGTGAGTACAGGACGTAGTCCGGCCGGGTGGAGCCGAACGTCACCTGCGTGGCGAAGTACGTCCCCGCGGGAAGCGTGGGCCGTCCGGCGCCTTCCAGGCGGGCCTGGGCGACGGATTCGATCGCGTAGCCGAACTCCTTGGAGATGCCACCGCTCCGGCCGTTGGCATGGAAGTCCTGCCAGACCTCGACCCAACGCTTCGTGTAGCCGTCGTAGTCACTGAGCGGGCCCAGTTGCGGGGCGGTGGTCACGTAGTTGTAGGCCCACTCCACCGCCCTGTCGACGGCCTCGAAGAAGCCCTCGAACAGGGCCGTTTCGGCTGTGCCCGGGGTGCCCTTCTTGATCTTCACGATGCGACGCTGCAACTCGGCGTCACCGCCGACGTGTGCCCTGCCCGCCGGCTGTTCCGAGGCATGCTCGACGGACTGCACCGGCCCCGCGAGCGCACGGGAGGCGTTCGCCTCGGCCTCGCGCTCGAAGCGGTCACCGGGGTCGGAGATCCGGAGCCCGGCCCCGTTGTCGGTGCCCGGGACCGGCCCCTGGCGCTGCTGGATCACATGGGTCAGCTCGTGGGCCAGGGTGTGCCGATCGCCACCGCCGGCACCGAGCACGATGTGACTGCCCGAGGTGTACGCATGGGCGCCCACCTCCGCGGCGGACGCGCGGGCGGCGCTGTCCGTGTGCACACGTACGTCGCCGAAGTCGGCCCCGAGCCGGCTCTCCATCTCCTGCCGCACCGCCCCGTCCAAGGGCCTGCCGGGCCTCCGCAGAACGTCGTGGACCGAGGAGCGCTGGACGGAAGCCTCGCCCTCCTGCCCCTGCCGGAGCATCCGCAGGACGACCGCGTTGCCGACGCTCCGCTGCAGAGGGGAGAGCGACGGAGCCTGCGCACCGTCGACGCGCATCGACGGCGCCGCGGACGCGCCTTCCCGAGCGGACAGCTCGTCCTTCCGGCTTTCGGACTTCCGGCTTTCGTTCTTCCGGCTCTCGATGTCCGAGGCCGAGACACGGGCTCGCAAGTTCGCTCCTTCCGGCAGTTCTCGTCGACAGCGATACAAGGTGCGGGCGGTGGCGGGGGAGCGGACATCGGCAGGGACACGGCACAACACCGCCCGCCCAGAATGTCAGCCCACCCGGCCGCGCCGACAGACCCGGGAGGGAAGACCTGGGGGCATTCCTCGTGCCCCCTTCCCGCACCGGGCAGTCTCGGCCCGAGCCGGAAGGGGATCGCGCGGCCTACAACTCGTCACGAACGTACGCGGCGAACTCGGCGATCACCGGCTCGTTGCGCCGGTAGTACGTCCACTTGCCGATGCGCTCCGAGACGAGCAGCCCCGCGTCCTTCAGCGTCTGCAGATACCCCGAGACCACCGACTGCGCCAGCCCGGCCCGCTTCTGGATGTCACCGACACACACCCCGATGTGGAATCCGAGCCCCTGCTGCCGGTAGGAGTCCTCGTCGAAGAACTTCTCCGGCTCCCTCAGCCACTGCATGAACTGCAGCCGCGCGGGATTGGCGAGCGCCTTGTGCACGGCCAGGGGGTCCATTGGTTCGCCTCTCCGAAGGAATGCATCTAGTTTTCGCGATATGTAGCGCCAAGTCAAGTCGAGAGACCCCCACCAGGTCAGCCACGGAGGCGCCGGCCGACCGGAGGCCCTGGGGCAGAAACCCCCGTCCCAGGCGCCGGCCCGCGACTAGGGTCGCTCAGGTCTCAGACGACACACGGCCGCGCGACAGGCCCCACGGGCTTCACGCGGCCGACCAGAATTCCCCGCCGGCTGCCGCAGACGGAGCCCCGTGACACGCACCGCACACCACGTCCCCCCTTCGCGGGCCACAATGACCTACGCCGACGGCCCGAACCTGCCCTGGCATTCGGTGACCCTGGGCGACCTCCGGTACAGCACCCGAAGCCTCACCGAGGCAACGTTCCAGGCCCGCAGGCCCGTCCCGCAGATCATCCGCCGCCGGGTCGACGTCTACCGCTTCCCCCGCCACAACCGCGACCGAGGCATCTCGCGCGCCTCCACCCTGGAAGAACGCCGATCCCGCCAACGCCTCCGCGCCCAGACAGGCCTCCTCCGACGCCTGCTGAACACTCCCACCGGTGAACTCACCCTCGAAGCCGCAGACACAATCGAAATCCCCCCGCCGAAGCACCGGCACGGCACCCTCTGGCAGGCCTGACCGGGCAGCGGGGGCTCGGGGGTCTGCGTTGCGGAGCGCCCGCGCGGGGCGGCCGAACCGGCGCCTGCGGCCACGGCAGCAACGGACGACGTGCGGACACGCCACATCGTCGCCGCGGCAGCAGGTGCGGCCAATATGGCGATCGAGGCGCGAAGTCCCGTACACGTGGCGGGACATGGAATCGGTGCTGTACGGTGACGAGGTCATCACGCTCTGTGTGCCCGTGTGTACATGGGGCGGCCCCCGGCGGTGCGCCAACACCAACCCGAGGGCCTACACCACCAGTGGGAAAGAGCCACCGGAAATGTTGCGTCATGCTATCGCGCCGTCCGCGCGCTATACGAAGGCATCGCACGATGTCGTACGCCACCCACGCCTGAGCAGTGACGCGAAGATCCTGCTCCTGTACGTACAGGGCCTCCCGGATAACGCCGCCTTCCAGCCCTTGGGCGAACTGGCCCGGAAGCTGGGTATCAAGGGCCGCGCGTACCAGAAGGCGAAGGGACAGCTCGTCGAGTACGGGTACGTCCACGAATGGCGAAGCCAGGGCGACGGGGGACGCTGGATCACCGAGCAACTGGTCGCGAACAACCCCCTGACGAGTGAGCAGGCTTGCCACGCGCGGGCAACCCCGCCCGCCGCCTCTCCCGTAGCCTTTCCCGCAGCCCGGTCCACGGCCCCGCCCGCCCCTCGGTCACCGAGTACGCACTCTCCGACGGTCGGCACGCCGATTGCCCCGACGGCCGGTGGCTATGAACCGGTAGAAGACCACAGTGATAAGACCACTCCCCACCCACCCTCCGAACCGGAGCGGCCGGCCGCGACGGCGTCCCCGGCAGCGGATCCGACCCTGCTGGCCCGAGCCGAGCGAGTGCTGCTCTCCCTGCGCCACTCCCGCCGCGAACTGCACCTGGGCGTACGCGAGGCCGCGCAGCTGGCCGTCGAGGCGGTGAAGTGGCTGGAGCGCGGCCTGGGCGAGTCCGACCTTCGCCAGGCCCTGCTTGCCGAACGCCCGAAAGAAGGCGTGCGCTCGGCGGTCGGCTTCCTCCGCTACCGCCTCGCCCAGAAGCTTCCCGAGACCCGCGCCGTCTCCTGGCCCTACGAGCCCGTACGCCCCCGCGAGCTCGTCGAATGCAAGGGCCCGGGCGAGAAGCACACCTTCCGCCCCTTGCTGGACGAGACGGAATGCACCCCGTGCCGCCTGAACGCAGCGAACGTCGTATACCCAGCAGCCCCATCCTCGGAGCCCGAGCATCTGCCGTGGCGAAAGCGCTTCGCAAAGATCAACACGACATCGGCGGCCGCACCGGGCGTGGGCTGATCATGTCCTGTCCGCATCGGGCAGGAAGCCGACCGAGACCTCACGCGCGCATGACCACAGCAAAAGACGTGCGGACGCGCCGGAAGCTCTTGTGCCCGCTGAGGCCGGTGTGGCGCATGCATTCCACATCGACGCTCGCGGAGTCCGTCGAAGGTTCCGCGGCCCAGTTGCACCAGAGACATCCGGCTTCGAATGTGGTGCCAGTGTCGGGGTGCTCAGTGATGCGATGCGGCACGTAGCGGTACGCGGCGTGCAGACGGACAGCTGTCACGGATGCACCCTGTGGTGTCGCCGCAGTTCAATATTGCAGTCGGTGACCGTTGACCAGTTGCCCGACCCGGCAGCCTCCTGGCGTTCCCGTGCGAGTGCTCTGCACACATCGCATCCGGGGGTGGGTTCGGGTGCCGCGAGGGGGCTCACCACGTGAACCGGCGCAGCCATCGTCGTCCTGGGATTACTCACGAAAGGAAAGCTATGCAGGTGCAGTTGGAGGGACGAGCTGATATTCACGAATATTCTCGCGACGGTGCCAGCCATGCATCGACATTCCTGGATGGTGGCGGCGATCCTGTGATCCGGAGCGGTTCCGCGCGAGAGGCAGGTCGAAATGGCACGCAGACTGCGGTTCAACGGCACAGGTAGCGGCGGCACGGGATGTCCGTCCCTCCACGAGGATCTCGAAAGCCGCGAAGTCATCGTTCACGGACCGCCGCTCAGCGATCCAGAGGACGTGGCCCAGCTGCATCACCTGTCGGAAGGCGAAGTGGCCGTCGTTGTGCCGCGCGAACTCTTGGTCGACTATGCGCCGAGGGACGTCACCCGCGCGGCGAGGATCATCGACCTGGACGAGTTCGAGAACCTGTTCAGGACGTTCAAGCACACGGCATGGCGGCTGGAGACCCGGCGGCGCTACGCAAGCGACGAAATCACAGACACATACCGCCAGTTCGCCGAGACCGGCAGCGTCGACTGGGACCTTGAAGACCCGTACTGCGCCATGATCCGAGCTCAGACGGAGCAGGGAAAGCGGGTCGAACGAGTCCGTATCGCCGACGACCCGACGACCCGACGACCCGCCGACCCCCGGCCAGCTTTACCTCCTCGACAACGCGAAGCGGAACACCGTCATCGGCGAGGACATCAGAAGTCTGCGGAGGGCCGACGCGGCACGGCTCGGCCTGCCGGAAGAGGACTTCTGGATCTTCGACTCGCGAATCGTGGCATGGTTGAACTTCGACCCCGACGATCAACTCGTGGACGTCGAACTCATCACGGAGCCGGCAGAAGTGGTGCGCTGCTCCCTGACCCGTGACGCGGCATGGCACCACGCACTCCCGCACGAGATGTTCGCGGCCGGTATCAACCGGCTCGGCTGAAGGCATGCGCTGAACCGGTGAGTACGGACTATCAACAGGCACGGGCAGCCCTGGGCGCCAGGCTCCGGGAGCTCCGTGCCACGTGCCCAGGTGGGCCGCTCACCGGTGCAGAATTGGCCGCGCGCCTCGGATGGACGCAGTCCAAGATCAGCAAGCTGGAGAACGGCCGGCAGACAGCTTCCCCCGAAGACCTGAAGCTGTGGGCCGTCGCAACCGGCTTCCCGGACGTCTACGACGAACTGCACGCCCGACTGCGGGGGTTCGAGTCGCACGTACGCTCATGGCGACGGCAACTCGCCTCCGGCCACCGCCCGGTGCAGGACACCTGGAACGAGCTGGTCGCAGGTGCCACGACCATCCACGAGTGGGAACCGACCATGGTGTCGGGCATGCTCCAGACGGCCGACTACGCGCGCCACGTGTTCCTCAGGTACGCGGAGCTTCAGAACTCGGTCCGAGACACGGAAGAAGCCGTCCGCTCCCGAATGAAACGGCAGGAGTGGCTGTACCGCCCGGGCAAGCGACTTCACGTCCTGATGTGGGAAGCCGCGCTGCACACCTTGATCTGCCCTCCCCACGTACTCGCCGCCCAGCTGGACCGCCTGGCCGGCGTCATCGGCATGGACACCATCCACCTCGGAATCGTCCCCCTCCACGCAACAGTGAAGGTCCCTCCGGCCAATGGCTTCTGGTGCTTCGACGGTCGCCTCGTGGTAACCGAGGACTGGCACGCCGAACTGTGGCTGGACGACACCGACACCATCACCACGTATCAGCGCGCGTGGCAGGCCCTGAGCGAATCCGCCGTGCACGGCTCCGAAGCCCAACGCACGATCGCCCAGGTCCGCCGGAGCGTCGACGTTCGCTGACGTGCCCTGCAGCTCGCTTGGCCCGACTGCTACCAGAGGGCGCCATGCCTGGTCACGAGTGCACTGCGCACTCCCCGGACGCAGAGCTTCGCAGGCCTCGTACGAACTCGGTCCAGGCGCTTCGTTGCACAGTCAGCCGAGCCCCCCGAGGTTGCTTCGAGTCGCGCACACCGATGACCGACGCCAGGTCGGCGACCTCGACGCACTCCGTGCCACTTCCGCCGCTGTACGACGACTTGAACCAGTGTGCTTGTTCGTGATCCATCAAAGCTCTCCGCAGACTCGATTCAGGAACGTGGCAGACAGATCGATATCCAACGCCTGTGCACGCAGGTACTCGAACGCCAACTTATAGCGCGCAAGTTCCTGCGTCTTCTCCATGAAGAGGCCACCACCAATGATGTCCACGTACACGACGTCAAGCTCGGGTGCGGGGCCACCAAGGACGACGAAGCTACCCACTGCTGCCGCGTGGGCGCCTGCTTCGAACGGCAGTATCTGCACAGTGATGTGCGGTTGAGCGGCCAGTGCACACAGGTGCTTCAACTGCTTGCGCATGACGTCGCGGCCACCCACGATGCGCCGGATGACTGCTTCATCAATCACCGCCCAGATGTGTGGTGGCTCGGTCCGAGCGAGAAGTTCTTGCCGCTTCATGCGGATGTCCACCATGTGGTGGATCTCCTGGTCAGTGCATCGCCTCTCCGAGGCGCGATGTACCGCTTCTGCATACTCGCGCGTCTGCAGCAGACCAGGTACGTACATGCAGGCGTAGTGGTCCTCGCTCACCACCTCGTCTTCGAGGGTCAGCATGAGGTTCATCGACTCGGGAATCGGGTCGGCCAGTGACCGCCACCAGCCTTGGATTCGAGCTCCCTTGGCGAGCTCGACCAGCGACGAACGCTCTTGATCCGATGCGCCGTATTCGCGGCAGAGGGCGTCGACGGCTGGCCACTTGACCGTGCCCTCCTTCGTCTCGTAGCGGCTCAAGGTTGCCTTGGAGATGCCAACCCGAGCTCCTGCCTCTTCCAGAGTGAGGCCTTTGTGCTCGCGGAGGCGGCGCAGATCTGCGCCGAGTTGGCGTCTGCGGGTGGTCGGTCCAACTGGCATGGCTTTGATCCCTCGTGTTGATCCTCAAGAGCGTGCATCGTGTGGAGCGCATTGAGCAAGACAGCGCACTTCGGGGGCGCGCGGCAGTTGGTGTGCTCCCGCGAGCGCCGATATGGGAGTTCCATTTTGAGAGTTTCACTGACAGTGTGAGAGGTGTTGGGTGCGCAGAGTGACTATCTTGCAAGTGTAGGAGTGAGTGGCTTGAGTGAGTGTCGTTTCGGGATGGACAGAAAGGCGTGGGACCTGGCGTTCCTGGCTGAGGCTGAAGAGCTCGCCGGCCTGCGGCGAGTGATGCGATTGCACCTGGAGCTCTGGGGCCTGCCGGAAGTCGTCGATGCGGCGCAGATCTGCGTTACGGAACTGGTCTCAAACGTGGTTACGCATGTGGGCCCCGGAACTCCGTGTTGTCTAGCCGTGTCGATGAATGGTGGTCGCCTTCGCGTCGAGGTGAGCGATCCCGACCTGCAGGGGCTTCCGACGCTCGTCGCAGCGGCGGAGGGGAGTCAGACGGGGAGGGGAATGACTCTTGTGGACGGTGTGGCCGATCACTGGGGCGTCATCCTCCGCGGTGATTCCAAAGTCACCTGGTGTGAGTTGTCTACCGGTCTTCAGTCATCAAGTGATCACGTTCACGGCCCGCAAGTTGCCAAGGCGGAAGCCCTATTGGGACTCTGCGGGCTCGGTAGTGTCCCGGCGAGCGCGCGTCGCGAGCGGCTGAGTCTGGCTTTGGGGAGGGAGCTGGCAATCGACCTGATCGTCGATCTCCTCCACTGGTTCCGTGCCCATGGCTGCGATCCGGACGAGGCCCTCGACTGCGCACAAACGCACTTCGAAGCTGAGGTGGCAGGTTCAGCGTGAAACAACGCCAGTCGCTGAACTCGATGAAATCGCTCAGGAGCTAGATGGCCTGGAGGCCAGCTGCGAAATCCGAGGCTCGGTGTCAGGCGGCGGGCTCGCAGGTGCCGTAGAGGTGGGGTGGGGTCGCTCACCCTTCCGTGGGGCACCGGCAAAGTGGTTGCTTCGGGACACCGATCGATGGGAAGTGGCCATGATCGGCCGAAAAGCTTGATCGAACGCAAGTAATCGGCAGCATGTTCGCATGTCGCCATCGAAGCCCATCTATTTCGGCCCACCCCCAAATGTGAGCGAGGGGCAGCGGTTCCGAACGCACGATGCCCTGTACGCGGCAGACGTGCATCGGTTTCGGGGTCGGGGGATCTCGGGGACGTCACATGAGGGCGTTGACTCGATAGTTGCCAGTGGCGGTTACGCCGGTGACGAGGACTTGGGTGACACCATCATCTATACGGCCCAAGGGGGGAAGCCGGACGATGACGGGCACCTCACGGAGGATCAGTCCCTGACTGGGGTCAATGAGGGCATGCTGATCAACTATCGGGAGGGGCTACCCATCCGATACGTACGGGGGCTTGGGATCAGGCGGGGTAAGGCGACCGAAGGGTACGTATACCGTGGTCTGTACCTCGTTGAGGATTACTGGAATGTGCGCACTGAGCGCGGGCACCTCATGTGGCAGTTCCGCCTCGCGAAGTCCTCGGCCGGGGAGCGTTGGGGCGTGGACGAGGTGAGCGACACACCTGCGGATGACCAAGCGGACCTGGCTCGGCAGGTAGCAGCCGCGAGGTATGTCAGCACCCAGCGGCTCGTGCGCAACACTCAGGAAGCTCGCACCATAAAAGCTCTCTACGACAACACCTGTCAGATGTGTCGTATCCCAGTTGTGGTCGACATCAATGGTGCGAGGTACAGCGAGGGAGCGCACATACATGCGCTAGGCAGGCCACATGATGGTCGTGACGTCCGTAGCAATATTTTGTGTCTCTGCCCGAACTGTCATGTTCTCTTCGACAACGGGGCACGCCTCATCACTGATGACCTCAAGGTCGTAGACACCCTCAACCGCCGGGTGCTCGGCGACCTCTACGTGGAGCGGGAGCATCAGATCGACACAGCCTGCCTGGGGCAGCATCGATCTAGATGGGCAGATCGCTCGGAGAACCTTTAGATCAACCCGCAGCGATTGCTGAGTAGGTCCACACGTCGGCTGGCATCTCGTGGAGGAGCTTCCAGATGATGCCCATGGGCTTGCTGCCCTTGTGCTCGACGTACTCGGCGGAGCCAAGGAGCATCCACGGCTGAGGTCCGCCGATGTCTGTCTTTTTGTAGCGGCGGACGAAGAGGAGGACGTGGGTGCCCTTCTCTTCGTGGGTCTGGTAGCGGATGCCGGTGGGGGACGTCTCTGAGGTCTGGTTCTGGGACTCCCAGTGGAACAGGTGCTCGTTCCGTGCGTAGTCCTTGTAGCGAGTCTCCGGGGAGAAGTCCTTCTCATCCTTTTCGAGGGTGATGAGCAGTGCATCGGTTTGGATGTTCTCGCACCACTTCACACCTTCCCGGAAGTGCCCCGGCATGAAGCCGCCTACGTAGGACTGGCCGAGCGCGGGAAGGATCTCTTCGCGGCTGTACGAGGCGTGCACTGACAGCGGCAGGCTCGCGTGCTCGCCGAGCAGCGGGACGGGTACGTGGTCGGCCTGGTCTAGGACGTGAGCGAGGACCTGGCGGAGTTCGTCGCGGAAGGCGTGCTGCGGGCGGAGGGTGTCGAATCCCTCTTGGTAGCTGCTGAAGCCGCCGCCCAGTGGCCACAGTGAGAAGAAGAACATGCGGGCGAAGGCCTGCTCTTGTTCGCTGAGCTCGCTGTACGCGGGGGCATCGTCGATGAGCAGCTTGCCGTACGCGGCGACTCGGAGCGGGTCGTCAACGTGGAGAAAGGCTGAGATGCGTTTCAGCAGTGAGGGTTCTCCGTCTGGCCCGGACTCGGGGAGAAGCTTTGCCCGGCGGAGCAGGCCTGTCCATGAGTTTCCGTTGCCCCGGTACAGCTCCTTGAGCTCGCGACGGCTCTCCTGGAGGTAGCTAGCGAGTCGCGGTTCGGCGTAGTCGGCGACCTCGCGGGCAAGTTGTGTGACGTTGACGCTGATCTGACTGCGGATGTTGTCAATGATCAGGTCCTTGGCCTTCGACTCAAGGATGATCTGGCAGCCAGATGGCAGCTGCGGGAAGTCGTGCTCGATGTTGGTGAGCAGACGATTGCGGGTGAGGTTGGTCAGCGCGCGGAACTGTTCCTCGAAGCGGAACTCCTTGCGGTGCTGACCGATGAAGTCCAGGACGGTGAGGACCGCCTTGTCCTCGGTCCGCCGCAGGCCTCGTCCCAGCTGCTGGAGAAACACCGTGGCGCTGGAAGTGGGACGCAGAAGAAGCAGGGTGTCGACGTCAGGGATGTCGAGGCCTTCGTTGAACAGGTCCACAGAGAAGATGACTTGGAGCGTTCCTGCTTTGAGCTGGTCCAGGGACTCCTTACGCTCATGGCGTGGGGTCTCACCGGACAGGGCCACCGCGTTGAGGCCGGCTCGACGGAAGAAGTCGGCCATGAAGACTGCATGTGCGACTGACACGCAGAAGCCCAAGGCGCGCATCGATCCCGGGTCAGCAACCTTGTCCTTCACGGCTTGCACGACGAGCCTGGCTCGTGCGTCATTGCCAGTGAAGAGGTTGCTGAGGTCCCCGGCGTCGTACGCTCCACGCTTCCAGGCGATTGCGCTCATGTCAGTGTTGTCGGTGACGCCGAAGTAGTGGAATGGACTGAGTAGGTCGTTCTCTAGAGCTTCCCAGAGGCGCATCTCTGCGGCGATCCGACCGTCAAAGAACTCGTCCTGGATGTTCAGTCCATCCATGCGCTCCGGGGTTGCAGTGAGTCCGAGGAGCTCCTGCGGCTCGAAGTGATCCAGGATTCTCCGGTACGTCGGGGACGTGCCGTGGTGGAACTCGTCGATCACGATGACATCGAAGTGGTCTGGAGCGAGGCGGTCTAGCACACGTGAGTTGAGCGACTGAACGCTACCGAAGACGTGCGTCCAGTTATCGGGGATCTCCCCACCGACGAAGAGTTCACCGAAGTTAGCGTCGACCAACACGTTCTGGTACACGCGCAGAGACTGTTCCAAGATCTCCTTGCGGTGCGCGACGAAGAGCAGACGCGGATCGCGGCCTAGCGTCTGCCGCAGGCGCTTGAAGTCCAAGGCTGCCATCACGGTCTTGCCCGTTCCGGTCGCTGCAACGAGGAGGTTGCGGTGCCGGTCGTGGATGATGCGTTCCACTTCGAGGCGTTCAAGCATGTCGCGCTGGTGAGGGTAGGGACGAACCTCAAGCCCAGAGAGTGTGATGGCGGTGCTTCCGTTCCGGCTGGACCCGCCAGCCTGTGCGAGCGCTTCGTCGAGTCGTGATGCATCGCTGTCGGGGTCGTATGGCTCGAAGGAGCGCTCGCTCCAGTACGCATCAAATGTTGCCTCGAACTTGCGGATGACCGCGGGGGTGGCGACCGACGAGAGCCGCACGTTCCATTCGAGCCCGTCGAGCAACGCAGCCTTGGACAGGTTCGAGCTGCCTACGTACGCCGTATCGAAGCCACTACTGCGACGGAAGAGCCACGCCTTGGCGTGTAGACGCGTCGAGCGAAGCTCGTAGTTGACCTTCACCTCAGCACCGAATTCACGGACCAGGCGGTCCAGCGCACGACGCTCGGTTGCTCCGATGTAGGTAGTGGTCAGCACGCGGATGGGGATACCACGCTCGCGCGCGGAGGAGAGCGACTGCTCAAGGACTCGGAGTCCATGCCACTTCACGAAGGCGCAGAGGAGATCAACGCGGTCTGCTGTGGCCAGCTCGGCTCGCAGTTCGAAGCCCAGGCTCGGGTCTTCGGGGGAATTTGTGATCAGTGCTGTCTCGGAGAGGGGCGTCGCCGGGCGAATTGCGTACACACCAGGAGCTTCTTGCTCTGCGACTGCGAGCAGTTGTCGCGGGCCTTCGAGGACGAGATCGACCCACTCGGTCGCGCCTTCGATGGTGCTGAGCGAATCCAGGATGTGGTTCGCAGCAACTACCTGCTCCGCAGGTGAGAGGCCCTGGAGAACCCTTCGTACGACGTTCGCGATGTGTCTGGTCAGCACGGTTGGCGCAGATTCAGCGCCAACCACCTCGTCGATGGAGCGCCAGCCCGCGGAGCCGAACTGCTTCATGCGATCTTCGAGGCGTTGGGTGATCAGCGTCTCGTACAGCCCAGCGACCGGGGCCGCGTTGCCTGCCATCTCGTTGGGCATGACGGAATCCCCTCATCTCACCAGCTACGCATGCAGTTGTATCAAGCGGGACTGACAAACCACCGGCCGCCTGCGCCCTTGCACTGGGGTGGCGGCTACCGGGCCCCGTCCTTGGGGCCTCTACTCAAGTCCCGCACATAGCCCAAGCCCGGCCGCCCGCTCAGCTGTACCTCTTCTCCCGTCGGGACGAAACCCGCGCGGGTCAGGACCGTGCGGGAGGCCGTGTTTTCGAGGGCGGCTGCCGCGCGGAGGGTGGTCAGGCCGTACTCCGTGGCTGCCAGGGTGCAGAGGTGGAGGACGGTGGCCGTGGCCAGGCCGCGGCGGGTGGCCTTCTCGGCCACGCGGAAGCCCAGATCGGCGGAGCCGTCCGCGATGTCGACCAGGTTGAACCGGCCCAGCACCTCTCCGTCCGGGTCGACCAGCAGGTGGAAGTGGCAGATCCCGGCGGCCTGTTCGGTGAGCCGGGCGGTGAGCTGGGCGGCGAAGTCGGTGAAGTAGGCGTCGCCCCGGTCCGGTACGGATGCGGCGAAGTACGTGCGGTTCTCCTGCTCGAAGGTGAGCAGGGCGGGCGCGTGGTCGGGGCGGAGGCGCTGGAGTTCGGGCATGGCAGAACCATATGGACTTCGGGCCGTCGGGTGGATTTCATTTGTTCGCGGGGCTTCGGGAGGGGCAGTGGTCACCATGCTCGTCCTCCCCGCGGCAGCGGCAGCGCAAGCTGCCGCCGCATCAGCATGCGTTGGTCGCCCCTGTGCATCTGTGCAGGCACGCGCCCCCTCGCGCAGGCAGCCGCGTGTTCTGCGCCTGCCGGACGAAGAGCGACGCCGCGGTGCTTCCACAACTCCTCGTCCGCGTGCGGTGGAGCAGGGGATGACCTCACCCGCTTCCGGGTGCCGACGGCACCTGCGCCCTGCCCCGGGCCGCCTACTCGCTGATCGCTTGGTCGGGGGTACCGCAGCCGTGCCGCTCGGCTGACCGTGCGGCGAAGGAGAGAAGCGCCTTGCGCTCCCCGGCGCCGGCTGTGGCGTGGGAGGCGACAGGTTCCAGCGTGTACAGGGCCGTGCCGGTGGGGCACGACGCGGTGGTCCAGGACTTGCCGTCGTTGGTGCCGCCGGCGCCGACGTAGTCGTTCGGGTTGCGCTGGGGGTTGCGGCGGGGGGCGTTCGTGTACGGACCGTAGTAGGCGGCCAGACGGAACGCGGGGACGCCTTCGGCGTCGGCCGTGAGGCATTGCTCGATCGGAGCCGCGGCGTCCGTCGCAGATTCGTACGAGGGTGAGCTGATGCCCCGACAGGTGCCGGTCGCGGTTCCGGCCTTGGCCAGGTCCTTGAACGCGCCGGACGGTGCGCCGCGCACCTTCGAGGAGTCGTGCTGTGCGCACCCCTGATCCTTCGCCGCGGCGTCCAGGGCGCGGGTGACCAGTACGGCCATTCCGTCCTGCCGGTCCTGCGTACTGCCTGCGGAGTCGGCCCGGGTGGCGGTCAGGTTGAGTACCAGATCATCGTCCGCCCCCTTGCCGCAGGGCAGAAAGGCGGTGGCGTACGGCTTCGTGCCGCTTCCCGCGGACACCGCTGCCGGCCGGCCCCTGCCCACTGGAACCAGCATCTCGGCGGGGTCCTTGGTGAGGAACAGGCCTGAGTTCACCTTGATCCACTCTGCGTCCCTGCCACGCTGAACGGATATCGCCACAGAGGCCCCGGTCTCACCGGGGTCGTAGGCCAAGCATCCCGCGCCGCCGGATTTCTTGCCGCTCACCCGGTCCGCGCCCAGCGCCTTCTGCACCTCGGAGGCATCGACCATGCCTCGGCACGCGTCGTCCAGCGCACGTGCGTCACGCCAGTCGTCGTAGGTTCCGGTGGCGTAGACGATGCCGCCTCCGGCAGCGAGAACGGCAGCTGCCGTTGCGGCAGCGATGACGGACTTCTTCATCAGGACAGTCCCCGATGCAGATCGGCAAGGGCTTGGTTGCGGGCTGAGCCGTAGTGCAGGTTCATCTGGTCCTGCAGGTAGATGGCGCGAGAGTCCGTCGTGTAGTCCATGCCGCGCGTCTTCTCCCACTGCTGGACCAGGTCGAGGGCGCCTTGCGACTTGGCGCCCATGTCCGCGGCCACCTTGACATTGGCGACCTGGTCCGCCTCTGCCTTCACATCCTTGGACCATTCATAGGTGGCGCCGTCCACCATGCGCTGTGCGACGTCCCCGATGTTGGGGATGATCGTCAGGGGCGCACCCCCTGCGTGGTAGGAGTACCGAGCCACGTCGTCCGCCCATGCCTTGCGGGCGTCGCGGTCGTCGAGGATGACATCGGCTCCGATGGCGTTGAAGACGCCGGATCCCATGCCTACATCGGCGACCCGGTTCTCCCAGTCCTTGTTGTCGCTGTACGTCGCGTCGGCACCGGCGAGTGCCGCGGCGGCCTGTGCGCGTTCGGCGTCGTAGAGATTGGCGAAGTTCTGCGGGTTGTCGGAGACGCCCCGCAGCACCCGGGTCAGGGAGTCCTGGGAGACGTTGAGGTGACCGCCGTTGGCGTCCTCGAAGACAGAGCCGCCTTCCGGATACTTGTAACGGGGGTCGTGCGTGAGCGTGTTGTGGGTGTCCGGCGAGTAATCCACCAGGGCCCGGGCGATGGGATCGCGCAGGTTGGCGTCGATGCTGTCACCCTTCGTGTCCTGGTCGAGGATGTTCACGGTCGATTGCATGATGCGCGCTTCGGCCGCGCTGTGCTTGCCGTCGCTCGGCTGGGACGTGTCGCCGGCGGGATGGCCGGTGGATCCTGCCTCGATTGCGGCACCGAGCCCGGTGCGGTTGTCGCCGTCAGCAACATCAGAAGCGTCCATCTCTATCTCACCACGCCACACAGTGGTGTTGGTGACGTTCCAGTCCCGCTCCTTGAGGAGGTAGTCGAGGCGGTCGTCACTGCCGTCGCCGGAGTGGGGGTCGAGATAGCCGGTGGACGTCTCGGGGTCGCGGCCCATGATGCCGAGGGCGGCGTCCACCGGGTCGTTCGCGAACCAGGACATTCCGCCGGCCTCGTCGAAGTTGCCGTACAGGTCCCAGACGTCCTTGTCGTGCTTCTCCGCTGAGATCATGTCGTCCGTGACGTCCGCCATGAACTGTGCGGACGGCTGGTCGCTGCCCTGTTCCATCAAGGTCATTAAGCTCTGGTAGCCCCGTACTTGCTGCCCATGCCCCTTGGCGACGGTGTTGGTGTTGTTCGCCGCTGCGTCCAGGTCGTACTTCTCCATCCCCGCCGTCTTCAGCCCGTCGCGCCATTCGTTGTAGAACGACGCATCCGAAGTCTTCTTCCATTCCGAGAAGGCTTCCTGGTATGCCTTGGATCCGTACGTGAGCTGCTTACCGTCCGGTCCCTTGAAATCAGGAACGCGGGTCGCCCCGGACACCGTGTTGGCCAGCCCCTGCTCCAGGCCGAGGTACTGCGTCTTGTTCTTGGTGTCGTCGTGGTATGCGAGATCGTTGAACCGGTTGGACAACTCAAGGGTTTTCTCAGGGCCCAGAGAGTCGAGGAGCGTCTGGCTGAATACCGTGTCGTGCGCGTTGTCCCGGAAGAACCGGTCCATTTCGGCCCGCTCTTCAGCTGTCAGCTTCTCACCGTCGAGCAACCTGTCCGCGTAGTACTTGGCCTCGCGAGCCTCGTACACCTCGATGTCGCCCACCGCCGAGCCATTGAACGTGTGGCCCCCCAGAGGGTCGAGCGCGCGCTCGACCCAGCTCTTGATACCGGCCGCCTCGTGGAGGGCCAGTTTGACGCCTTGGTCGGCGTCGTCGACCGCCCGCACGGCCTCCTTGATCGCCTTCGTCCAGGCAGCCTCGGAAGCCTTTGCCTGCGACACGTACTTGGGGTATTCGTCGTCGTGCCGCATCGGAGTGAGCTTGCTGAAGTCATAGACAGCCTCCCCCTTGCTGTTGACGGACATTTCGTCCGCCTTCGCCTCCTCCACCACCTTATTGACGTGGCCGATCAGCGTGGAAAACTGCTGATGCGCGTCCCGTAGGAGCGACGCGATGGCGCGGGCCTCCGTCTGCCCGTTCTTGAACTGCTTGCGCGTATTCGAGAACTGCCCTGCTGCTGCGTCGGCGCTTTCGCCCACCCACGTGCCGTCTTTGGGAAACGACTCCACCTTCGCGGCGTAAAGGGTATCGAGTTCCTCGAAACCGCCGGCCATGCCGTCCCAGTCCTTGGCCGCCGCGGTCAGCGCATCGATCCTGATGGTGACCACGTCCTGATAGCCGAGCATGCCTGTTCCCCGTTCCTAGACTTCGCGCCGAGGGGCGGACCCGGCATCGATCCCCGCTACCCCGCTCCTGACGTCGTAGTCGACGTACTGGAGGTCCCTGTGGGCCCCCTCCAGATCCTCCTGGTCCTTCGCCAAACGCGCCTTGAGGTCCCTGACCTGCAATTCCCATTCCGCGTGCGCGTCCTTGAGGCCGGTACCGGTGTCCCAGCCCGAGAACTCTCGCACCGCGGAGGACGAGGACTCATCGGCGTGGCGGCCGGCTTTGTCCGTCCCCGGCCGTATGGATTCTCGCAAGGCCTTGACCGCGATCTTCTTGCCCGGTTGGTTCGTCTTCAGGTCGGCCGCGTCCCCGCTGCCGCCTCCACCGCCCGCGGCGGGAGCGCTGTCCAGACTCATGCCCTCCTGCCGACGGGCCCGCGCATCGACCTTCAGTTGCTCCCACTCGTCCCACGCCATCTCAGGGACTCCCTCCGTAGTTGCTGTATCCGTGCGGCCACGCCGTATGCCTCGGTCCCAGTGGTGCGTCCGGCTGTGCGGAGCCCGGTGCGGCAGCACATCGCTGTCTGCGCGGCACCCCGACGACAGGGATCGCATCCGTGATTGCGGCAGAGGCAATACCCCTCAAGAATCCACCGGGTTGCGGTGTGGGCAGAGCACGAGCCGTGATCCTGTGCGGCGGCCCTCGATCCCTCCAACCGCCTCAGGAGATCGTCCACCCGCATCTTGAAGGTCACCGACGTCTCGTCCTCAACGCGCAGCCAGTTCCTCGGCAACTGTCCCTAGTTGCTCACTGACAGCGCACCTGACCTCTTCATTCGTAACAGAAGCAACTCGGACAAGGTAGCCGCGATCTTGTCTCAGCACGGAATCGTGACGCTGCCCCCGAGATGGTGTGCCGTGGCGGTGCCACTGCCCGGCTTGATCGTCCCACCTGGGGCGCGCCGTGCGACGAGTAGGCGCCCCGGCCGGACCGGGGCCGCCTCCGATCCGATGCCTCACTCGCCCCCGTGGCACTCCCGATAAGCCCGCCCCGATCCGCACCAGCAGGCCGCGCTGCGGGCCGGGGGCCAGGGGGTCGCCCGGCCCCGGGCGGCGAGGGTGGTGGCGTACTGGGGGAGGAGGTTCGGGTCGGAGGGGGAGGCGGCCTCCGAGGCGGCGAACGCCTCGTACGACGGGACCGTGCCGGTCACGATGCCGAGGTTCGGCGTGCCGGCCTGGTGGAGGTCGCGCAGGGCGGCCTCCAGGCGGGCCAGGTGCTCCGGGTGGGAGGGGTACTCCTCGCGCAGGTCCGGGTAGGCGGTGAGGAGTTCGGCGAGTTCGGCGGCCGGCCAGTGCAGCACCGCGACCGGGAACGGGCGGGACAGCGCGGTGCGGTACGTGCCCAACTCGGCCCGCAGGCGGGTGATCTCGGCCTGGAGCTCGCCCGGGTCCGAGGAGCCCAGCGACCACAGGCGCTTCGGGTCGTGGAGCTCGTCCAGCGGGACGGTCGCGGTGTGCAGGGTGTCGGCGAGCTCGTCCCAGGCGTCGTGGTCGACGCCCATCAGCCTGCGCACCCGGTGGCGGCCGGACAGCAGCGACTGGCTGGCGTACGGGACCTCCTCGCCCGGCGTCAGGAGGAGCGTCAGCGCGGTCGAGAAGTAGTCGTGGGCCGCTTCGAGTTCGTCGTGGGCTTCGAGGGTCTCGGCGGCGATCTCCCAGGGGCCCGGGTCGAGCGGGCCCGCGGCACGGATGCCTTCGATGATCGCGCGGGCCTCCGCCTCGTGGCCGTACTCCCACAGGTTGGCCGCGTTGAGGGCCTTGACCAGGTGCGGGTGGTCGAGATCGGGATCGGTGGAGCCGAGGAGTTCGTCGTAGAGGGTGGTGGCGCGGGCGCGGTCGCCGGCGAGTTCCAGATGGGCCGCGGCCTGGAGGAGCAGCGGCTCACGGTCCTCGGGGTACCGCGCCGCGGCGCGCAGCAGGCGCTCGGCTTCGGTGGTGTGGTCGGCAGGCGTGTCGGGGCGCATGAACCACACCGTACTGCTGTACGGCTTCGGGGCGGAGGGTTGTTCCAGGGCTGGAGAGTTACGGGCCGGGGGCCTATCGTGCGGCCGTGCGGGAGCGGATACCGGTGGTGGTGCAGCGGAACTCGCGGGGGCGCAGGGTCGCCGCGCGCGGGCTGTGGACGGCTGCCGAGTTGGTGGTGACCCTGGGCGTCGTTCTGTTGTTGCTCGTTGTTCATCAGCTGTGGTGGACCAACCGGCAGGCCCGCGCGGGAGCCGAGCACCAGGTGCGGGCCCTTCAGCGGGAGTGGGGGGAAGAGCCGGGGAGCGGGACGGGCGGCGGTGATCCCGGGGGTGGGAGCGGGGGCGGTTCGGGTAAAACGGGTAAATCCAATGATTCCGGTGCGTCCGGCGGGCGTTCGGGTGGAGGCGAGGGCGGTGCCGCCGCGCGTTCCGCGCCCCGCTGGGACCAGGCGTACGCCGTCATCCGCATCCCGCGCCTCGGGCTCGTCGCGCCCGTCGCCCAGGGCATCAGCAAGAGCGGCGTACTCGACAAGGGATACGTCGGGCACTACCCGCGCACCGCGCAGCCCGGCCGGCCCGGGAACTTCGCGCTCGCCGGGCACCGCAACACGCACGGCGAACCCTTCAGATACATCAACCGGCTGCGGCGCGGGGACCGGATCGACGTCGAGACCCGGGAGGCCGTGTACACGTACACCGTCGACCGGACGCTGGCGCGGACGAGCCCGCGCGACGGCGGTGTCATCGCCGCCGTACCGCGCAGCAATGTGAAGCCCTACACCGGGTACACCGAGGCCGGTTCCTATGTGACGCTCACTACCTGTACGCCCGAATTCACCTCTCGGTACCGGCTTGTCGTATGGGGAAGACTCGTGGATGTCCGGTCGCGGTAGCGGCATCGCACTAAGGTTCCCTGACGTGCTCAGACGACGTCCGCAGTTGTTGTGGTTGCTGGTCCCCTACGTGCTCTACCTGGGGGTGCTGCCGCTCGTGAACCGGGTCCACCCGGTGATCCTCGGGCTGCCGTTCCTCTTCGTGTGGCTGCTCGGGGCGACCCTGCTGACCCCCGTCGCCGTATGGCTGACCCGGCGGGGGGACCGCCGGTGAACGCCACCGTCGCGACCTCCGTCTTCGCGGTCTTCATGGTCGCCACCGTCGCCCTCGGACTGCTCGCGACGCGCGGGCGGCGCAAGGGGAACGGCGAGGGCGGCGGGCTCGCCGAATGGTCCGTGGGCGGACGCAGCCTCGGGACCGTCTTCATCTGGGTGCTGATGGCCGGCGAGGGCTACACCAGCTTCAGCTATCTGGGCGCCGCGGGCTGGGGCTACAACTACGGGGCGCCGGTGCTCTACGTGGTGGCGTACATGTCCTGCGGGTACGCCATCGGCTACGTCGTCGGCCCGATGCTCTGGGCGTACGCGCGCAGGCACGGACTCGTCGGGATCACCGACATGGTCGCGCACCGCTTCGGACGGCCCTGGCTCGGCGCGCTCGTCGCCGTCCTCGCGACCGTCTTCCTGCTGCCGTACATCCAGCTCCAGATCACCGGCATGGGCGTGGTCGTCTCGACCATCTCCTACGGTGCCATCAGCCTGAACTGGGCCTACTTCATCGCCTTCGCCGTCACCACCGGCTTCGTCGTGGTGAGCGGGCTGCGGGGCAGCGCGTGGGTGTCCGTGCTGAAGGACGTGCTCGTGATCGCCACGCTCGGGTTCCTCGCCGTCTACGTACCGATGCACTACTTCGACGGCTACGGGCCCTTCCTCGACCGGATCGTCACCGAGAAGAGCGAGTGGCTGACCTTCCCCGGGCACGGGGACAGCGGACTCGGACAGGCCTGGTTCATCACCACCTCGTTCCTCAACTCGCTCACCGTGGTGATCTTCCCGACGACCGTCGCGGGCTACCTCGGCGCGAAGAACGCCGACGTGCTGCGCCGCAACGCGATGCTGCTGCCCGCCTACAACGTGCTGCTCTTCGTGCCGATGCTGCTCGGCATGGCGGCCCTCTTCGTCGTGCCGGGGCTCGTCGGCGCCGAGTCCAACCTGGCGCTCTTCAAACTGGTCGTGGACTCGCTGCCGGCCTGGACGGTCGGCGTCATCGGGGTGGCCGCGGCACTGTCCTCGATCGTGCCGATGGCCGTCTTCATGCTGGTCATCGGCACGATGTGGGGGCGCAGTGTGCTCTCGCTCGTACCTCGCCTGGAGCGGCGGCAGAAGGGCGCCGCGCAAGTGGTCGTCGTGATCGCGGGAAGCCTCGCCCTGCTGCTGACGTACACCGCCCCGAACACCCTGGTGCGGCTCTCCCTCATTTCGTACGAGGGAATGGCCCAGCTGCTCCCGATGGTGCTGCTGGGGCTGATGTGGCGGCGGTTGACCCTGCTCGGGGCGATGAGCGGGCTGGTCGTCGGCGTGGGGGTGGTGTGCGGGTTCGTGTTCACGGAGAACGACCCGGTGTGGGGCGTCAACGCGGGCATCGTGGCGCTCGGCGCCAACCTCGCCGTCGCGCTCGCGGTGACGTACGCGGGACCGCGCGAACGCGACGAGCGGCCGGACGGCGAGGTGCTCGCACGGGACGAGATCCCGGCCCCGGAACGGGAGCCGGAACCGGACGGCGCTCCCGCGGGAACGAGCCACTGACCGCCGCCGGACGGACCGGTGCGCCGGTCGGGGGCGGACCGGTGTGCCGGACCCATCGTGTATAACGGCTGGAGAGCATCACACGCGCGTGTGTACGAACGGCACGGGTGCGAGACCGGCCGACCGGCCGCGAAGGGGAAGAGGGGAGGGGCCGTGAACGGTGACGTGAGTCGTCTGCGCGGTGGCCTCGCCCGGCTGCTCCGCCCCGCCGGACTGCTGCTCTTCCTCATCACCGAGGTGCTCCTCGCCGAGGGCGGCAGCCTCTCCGCCGCGGTCGCGCTCGCCGCGACCGCCGCCGCAGGCTCCGCGCTCGCCGTCGCCTCCCTCATCAGCGCCCGGTGCGCCGCCCCGGTGCCCCGCACCCGGGTCCGTACCGCCATCCGCGACCGGGAGAAACGCACCGCGTTCCTGCCGCAGCGGGATCCCGACGCCAAGGGGCGCAGGCGCCCCCGAGCCCCCGGCCGTGCCCTTCCGACGGCCGCGTAGGGGCGCGCAGCAGTAGCAGCCACTCCCCAGCGGGCACCACTCATCGGCGCCTGGCAGGCACCACTCATCGGCGCCTGGCAGGCACCGATCATCGGTGTCTCGCAGGCACCACTCATCGGTGCCCCGCGCGGTCCGTCATGCCGAGTCCGTACTTACTCCCGGCACGACGAGACCCCCGGAGGGCTCATCCATGTCCGTCTTCATGTCCGCATTCGCCAGTCTGGTCGGCGCGCTGGCCGATCTGCTGCACCCGCTCTTCCAGACCGCCTCCGCCGCCGCCGCGATCGTGCTGTTCACCGCCCTCGTACGGCTCGCCGTGCACCCGCTGTCGCGGGCCGCGGCGCGGGGGCAGAAGGCCCGCACCAGGCTCCAGCCGCAGATCGCCGCGCTGCGCAAGAAGCACGGCAAGAACCCCGAGCGGATGCAGAAGGCGCTCATGGAACTGCACAAGGAGGAGAAGGTCTCGCCGCTCTCCGGCTGCCTGCCCAGCCTGTTGCAGATGCCCGCCTTCTTCCTGCTCTACCACCTCTTCTCCAGCCAGAAGATCGGCGGCGAGCCCAACGAGCTCCTCGGCCACCAGCTCTTCGACGCCCCGCTCGGCGAGCGCTGGCACGACGCGCTCTCGCACGGCGGGATGTTCGGCCCGCAGGGACTGGTCTACCTCGGCCTCTTCGCGATCGTCGCCGCCGTGGCCACGTTCAACTTCCGGCGTACGAAGCGGCAGATGGCCGCCAACCCCGTCGCTCCGACCACCGGCCCCGACGGGCAGCCGGTGCCCGGCATGGGCGCGATGACGAAGCTGATGCCGCTGATGTCCTTCGCCACCCTGTTCACCGTGTCCGTCGTGCCGCTCGCCGCCGCGCTGTACGTCGTCACCAGCACCACCTGGACCGCGGTCGAGCGGGCCGTGCTCTACCGCGACATGCCGGCCGCCAAGGCCACCGTGGCCACCGCGGCGTGACCGCGGACGCGGGGGTGCCGGTCCAGTGTGTGAACAGGGTCTTGCGGAGTGATCGGAGGTCTTGGACGATCGGACAAGCCTGCGATGGCCGCCACCCATCCGACGGGCCCGATCTCGACCAAGGGGAGATAGACCGTTGAAGCTGCTTCGTGTGGGTACGGCAGGCGCGGAACGACCGGCGCTGCTGGACGGGAACGGAACCCTGCGCGACCTGTCGGGAATCGTCACCGACATCGACAGTGCCCTGCTCGCGGACGAGTCCGCGCTTGCCCGGGTACGGGCCGCCGCGGCCGCGCCCGGCGAGCTGCCCGAGCTCGACGCCGAGGGGCTGCGGGTCGGGCCGCCGCTCGCCCGGATCGGCAAGATCGTGTGCATCGGGCTGAACTACCACGACCACGCCACCGAGACGGGAGCGGCGATACCGACCGAGCCGATCCTGTTCTTCAAGGCGCCGGACACCGTCGTCGGGCCCGACGACACGGTGCTGGTGCCGCGCGGCAGCGTCAAGACCGACTGGGAGGTCGAGCTCGCGGTCGTCATCGGGCGCACCGCCCGCTACCTGGAATCCGCCGAGGAGGGGCTCGCGCACGTCGCCGGTTACGCGACCGCGCACGATGTCTCCGAGCGCGAGTTCCAGATCGAGCGCGGGGGCACCTGGGACAAGGGCAAGAACTGCGAGACGTTCAACCCGCTGGGTCCGTGGCTGGTGACGGCGGACGAGGTCGCCGACCCGCAGGCGCTGTCGCTGAAGCTCTGGGTCAACGGCGAGCTGAAGCAGGACGGCACGACGGCCGACCAGATCTTCCCGGTGGGCGAGGTCGTCCGGTACCTGAGCCACTTCATGACGCTCTACCCGGGCGATGTGATCAACACCGGGACGCCGGCCGGGGTCGCCCTCGGTCAGCCCGAGCCCAAGCCGTATCTGCGGGCCGGGGACGTCGTCGAGCTGGAGATCGCCGGGCTGGGACGGCAGCGCCAGGAGCTCAAGGACGCGTAACGGGTGCGGAGGGGAAGGGCGGGGCGACCGCCCGCCCCTCCCCGAGCGGGCCGGCCCCCCTCACGGAGTCATGCGGCAGTCACGCGTCGAGCGTCGTCGCGAACCGCTCCAGCGCCGCGACCACCATCGCGTGGTCCTCCGCCTGGGGCAGCCCCGAGACCGTGACCGAGCCGATGACGCCCGCGCCCTCGACCGCGATGGGGAACGAGCCGCCGTGTGCGGCATAGACGTCCGGGTCCAGGCGCGAGGAGTCCTCGAAGGTCGTCCCCTTCGCCCGGAACCGGGTTCCGACCAGGTACGAACTCTCGCCGTACCGCTCCACGACCCTGCGCTTGCGGTCGGCCCAGGCGTCGTTGTCCGCGCTCGAACCCGGCAGCGCGGCGTGGAACATCTGCTGTGCGCCGCGCCGGATGTCGATCGCGACCGGGGCGTGGCTCTCCCGGGCCATCGAGACGAGCAGGGCGCCGAGGGCGTACGCGTCGTCGTAGCTGAAGTGCGGCAGTGTCAGCCGACGCTCCTGGGCGATGAGCTCGGAGACGGTCGGAGCGGTGTGGCTCATACGGGCTGCTCCTCGGTATCGGGGAAGTCGGTGGAGTCGGAATCGGAGTCGGTGGCGGACGGCGCCGTCGTGGCGGGCAGTTTCACGGTGACTCCCTCGTGGGCCGAGCGGCGGGCCGCCTCCAGGACATCCAGAGCGGCCGCCGCCTGAAGGGCGGTCACCGGATTCTCACCCGCTCCGCGCAGCGCGGCGGTGACCGCCGCGTAGTACGCGGGGTAGTCGCCCGGCAGTGAACGGACCGGGGTGCCGCCGCCCGTCGCCGGGGACTCGCCCGAGCCGATCCGGCCCCACAGCGCCTCGGGCTCCTCGCCCCACGGCCGGTCCGCCGCCGGACGCAGGCCCGCGCGCAGGTCGGCCTCCTGCGGGTCGAGACCGTACTTCACATAGCCGGCGCTCCGGCCGAGCACCCGGAAGCGCGGGCCGAGCTGGGCCGTCGTGGCACTGACGTACAGATGCGAGCGCACCCCGTTCACATGGGTGATCGCGATGAACGTGTCGTCGTCGGCGGCGGCACCGGGGCGGCGTACGTCGGACTCCGCGTACACCAGTGCCGCCGGTCCGAACAGGGTGAGCGCCTGGTCGACGACGTGGCTGCCCAGGTCGTACAGCAGCCCGCCGATCTCCTGCGGGTCGCCCGACTCGCGCCAGCCGCCCTTCGGCTGCGGGCGCCACCGCTCGAAGCGGGACTCGAAGCGCTGTACCTCGCCCAGCGCGCCGTCCGCGATCAGGCGGGCGAGAGTCAGGAAGTCGTTGTCCCAGCGACGGTTCTGGAAGACCGAGAGCAGCAGCCCGCGCTCCTCGGCCAGGGCCGCGAGCGCCCGCGCCTCGGCCGCCGTACCGGCGACCGGCTTGTCCACGACGACCGGCAGACCGGCCTCCAGCGCGGCGGTCGCGATCGGGACATGGGTCTTGTTCGGCGAGGCGATCACGATCAGGTCGAGCGGGTCGAGCGGATTGTCCGGGCCGGGCGCGTCGGGGCCGTCCGTGCGCTCCCACAGCTCCTGCGGCGACGCGGCGAACCGTACGCCGGGGAACTCGGCGCGCGCCTGGGCCCGCCGCTCCTCGTTCGAGGTGACGATCGTGTCGAGGACCAGACCGTCGGTCGCGGCGATCAGCGGGGCGTGGAAGACGGAACCCGCCAGGCCGTAGCCGACGAGCCCGACACGCAGCGGGGCGCCGGACGGCCCGGGAGTCCCGCCCGGTCCGGGGGCCCCGGACGCTGCGGGCGTCGCGTGGGTCTCGTGGGTCGCGTTGCCAGTCGTGTCTGCGCCAGTCATGTCTGCCACTTAAGCAACGCTGTTGCCATAGTGCAAGCGACAGCGACAATGGTGCGGTGAACAGGAGTAATAGCGGCGCCAACCTGCCGACGCTGCGCAGCCACAACGCGGCGCTGGTGCTGGATCTGCTGCGGGCGGCGGGCGAGTGCGGCATCAGCAGGCTCGAACTCGCCGAGCGCACGGGGCTCACGCCACAGGCCGTCAGCAAGATCACCGCCCGGCTGCGGGCCGAGGGCCTGGCGGCCGGGGCGGGCCACCGGGCCTCCACCGGGGGCAAGCCGCGCACCGTGCTGCGACTGGTGCCGGACGCGGGGTACGCGGTCGGCCTGCACCTGGACCGCGACGAGCTGACGGCGGTGCTCGTCGACCTGTCCGGCGCGGTCGCCGCGAGCCGCACCGCCCCGCTGGACCTCGGCGCCCCGGCGGACGAGGTCCTCGCGGCGGCGACGGAGGCGGTGACCGCGGTACGGGCCGGGGCGCCGGGGCCCGGTCCGGGGGACCGGCCGGTGCTCGGGGTGGGCGTCGCGGTCCCCGGCCCGCTCGACCACCGGGGCGGGGTGCTGCACCGCGTCACCGGGTTTCCGCAGTGGGACGGCTATCCGTTGCGGGACGCGCTCGCGATACGGACCGGGCTGCCCGTCGTCGTCGACAAGGACACCAATGCCGCCGCCCTCGGGCTCGCCCTGCGGGCGGCGGGCGGCGGCGACTTCGCGTATCTGCACCTGGGGACCGGGCTCGGCGCCGGGCTGGTCCTCGGCGGGGCGCTGCATCGCGGGGCCAGGACCGCGGCCGGTGAGTTCGGCCACCAGACCGTCCAGCTGGACGGGCCGGTCTGCGGCTGCGGGGGGCGGGGCTGCATCGAGGCGCTCTGCCTCGCCGCGGTCGCCCGGGGGGACGTCGCGGAGGCGGCCCGGGTGCTGGGGACCGGCGCCGCGAACCTGGTCGGGCTGCTGGACATCGACCGGGTGGTGCTGGGCGGCCGTACGGTGGCCGCCGATCCCGAGGCCTACGTACGGGGTGTCCGGGCCGTGATCGACGAGCGAGCCGCGCTGGGCGGCATCGACGCCCCGGTACCGGTGACCGCCGCCGGAGGAGGCGACCGACCGGTCGCCGAAGGAGCCGCCCAACTGATCCTGGCACCCCTCTTCGGGCGGGCGGGCGGCACGTACGGGGCGTGAGCCGGGGAGGCGGGGCGGTGGCGCGTACGGGGTCGTGAGCCGGGGAGGCGGGGCGGCGCGGGCGCCGACCGGGCGGTGTGTGCAGGGCGTGAGTGAGGTGGACGCGGCGGGGCGGGGTGGCTGGACCGGTCGTGCAGGGTGAGGCAGAGGCAGAGGCAGAGGCAGAGGCAGAGGCAGAAGCAGAAGTAGAAGCGGAGGCGGAGGTGTGGGGTGCGGGACCCCGGGACTGGGCCGATCGGGGGGATTGCGGGGGCCGGCCGGGCGGGGCCGCGGCATGTCGGGGCCGGGTGCCTCGCGCGTGCGTGGCAGCGTCGCGGCCCAGAACCGGTGAACTCCGGCGCACGGGGTGAGCCGACCGTTCGGCGACCAGCGAAGGATGATCCCCCAGATGCCCCCCACACCGCCCCCGGCCGGGCCGCCCCCCAGGGCCGCCGCACCGGCCGGCCCGGCGCCCGGCCGCGTACCGGGTTCGGCGCCCGGCCGGATCGCCGACTCCATCCCCAGCGCCAGCCCCACGTCCATCCCCCTGACCACGGCCGCGTCCATCCCGGTGTTCACCGCCTCCGCGCGTCCCGCCTCGCCCCCGCCGTCCCCCGGGCGCACCCGGCACGGATTCGCGCTCGGGCTGGCCGCGGCGAGCGTCGTCCCCGCCGTCGTGCTCGGCGGCACATCCGTCGTGCCCGCCTCCGCCGCCTCCTCGGCGACCCCGGTCTCCTCGCCCGGCTCCACCACCGCCGACCAGCAGCCCGCCTGTGGTGATCCGGCGGCGAAGGACTTCCCGATCAGCACCCGCATCCGCGGCGGCCCGGACACGTACGCGTCCGGCGGCGGCTACGGAACCTGGTTCCTGGAGCTGACCAACACCACGACCGAGTCGTGCCGGGCCATCCACCCCGTGCTCGTCCTCACCGACGAGGACCGCAAGCTGACCTCGGACCAGATCCAGCTGAAGTTCTCCGAGCAGGCCCGCCCCGGCACCGAGCACCGCGTCACCTGGGAGACCACCGACCTGGACGAGCACATCGGCGTCTTCGGCGGCACGGGCGGCGACTCGTTCGACGGCTTCACCGTCCCCGCCGGCCGCACCGTCACCATCCAGGTCCGGATGGCGTTCACCTCCGACACCAGCCCCGGCCGGATCACCGTCAACGCCGCCATCGTCCAGCGACAGCGCGCGGCGGGCGGCACGGCCGGCAAGCCGGGCAAGGACGACGGGGCCTGGGTCGGCGAGTCCGAGGACTACCCCTTCACCGTCGTCGAGGACAGCGACGCCGTCGATACGGGGGATACAGGGGACACGGGTGATACGGATGACACGAGTGACACGGGTGATACGGATGACACGAGTGACACGAGTGTCACCGGTGAGACGGGCGAGGTCGGCGGCACCGGAGAAACCCCGCCCGACACCCGGCCCGACACTCCGCCCGACACCCGGCCGGACGCGAACCGGCCCGGCGCCGACACCGGTACCACCACCGACACCGGTACCGATACTGATCCCGACTCCACCACCGACTCCACCACCGACTCCACCACCGACTCCACCACCGGCCCCCGGCCGCCCGCCGAGCCCGGCCGGACCCCTGCGGACGGCGTCCGCCCGGAGCTGGCCGCGACCGGCCCGGGCGGCGTCCCGCCGGCCGGCCTCACCGTCGCCGGGCTCCTGATCGGCGGCGGCGCGATGGTGGTCCGGGCCCGTCGGCTGCGCCGCGCGCACCGCTGAACCGGCCTCGGGCCACCCCCCAGGCCATCCCCGGACCACCCCTCCCGCGCCCGGATGTTCACAGATGTTCATGTGCGTCTGCCACCATCGGGACGTGGACTACCCGTACGACCAGGCACCTGGCGCACCCATCCGCTCCGGCATCCCGGAGCACGGCCGTATTCCCAAGTACTACGCGGTCAAGGCTCATGTCTCCTCTCTCATAGCGGAGTTGGGCGAGGGCGGCATGCTGCCCACCGAACGCGATCTGGCCGAGCGCTACGAGGTCTCGCGCGAGACGGTGCGCCAGGCGCTGCGGGAACTCCTGCTGGAGGGGCGGCTCGCCCGCCAGGGGCGCGGCACCGTCGTCGCGGGCCCCAAGCTGGAACAGCCGCTCTCGCTGGCGAGTTACACCGAGGGCGTACGCCGTCAGGGCCGCACGCCGGGCCGTCATCTCATCGGGCTTGAGCGGTTCCCCTGCCCCGAGGCGCTCGCCGCCGACATCGGGGTGGAGCGCGGCGATCCGGTCTGGCACCTGGAGCGGGTGCTGCTCGCCGACGACGACCGGGTCGGCCTTGAGAGCACGTACGTCTCCGTCGCCCGGCTGCCCGACCTGGACACGGACTTCGAGCCCGACTCGTCCTTCTACGCCTACCTCCGCGACCGGCTCCAGATCCCCTTCGGCGATGCCGACGAGCGGATCGAGACGGTGCTCGCGACACCGCGCGAGGCGCTGCTCATCGGAACGCCGCCCGCACTGCCCATGCTGCTGATCCACCGGATCTCGCGCGACACCGCCGGGAAGCCGCTGGAGCGTGTACGGACCCTCTACCGCGGCGACAGGTTCTCCTTCACCGCGCACCTGGGCCCGCAGGACGGCTGCTGAACGACCGTGTCCCCGAACGACCGTGTCCCCGAGTGACCACACTCCCTGACGGTCGACCCATCAAGATAACGAGAACGTAACGGGTCTAGGCCAAGCTTGGGGCCCAGTTCACCCTCCCGTTGCCGCACGGCTCGATGCGGGTCACTCGCCCCGAGGAGCGTAGCCGCCGTGAGAGTCATCGTCGTAGGAGCCGGCGTGGTGGGAACCATGCACGCCTGGCACGCAGTGAATCGCGGCCACGAGGTCGTACAGATCGAGCGCGAGAGTGAGGCGCGCGGGGCATCGCTCCGCAACTTCGGACAGATATGGGTCAGCGGACGGGCCGGCGGCGAGGAGCTGGAGACCGCGCTGCGCGCCCGTGAGCTCTGGGAGGGCATCGGGGCACAGGTCCCGGACCTCGGCTTCCGGGCCTGCGGCTCGCTCACCCCGCTCCGCACCGAGCTGGAGACCGCCGTCGCCGAGGCGGCGCTCGCCCGGCCCGACGCGGCGGCCCGCGGCTACAAGCTGCTCACGGCCGACGAGGCCCGGGCGGTCAACCCCGCGCTGCGCGGGGACTTCACCGCCGCCCTGTGGTGCGAGCGGGACGCCGCGGTCGAGCCGCGCACCGCACAGCTCGCGCTGAAGCGGGAGCTGCTGAGGTCCGGCCGGTACACCTTCCTCGGCGGCCGCGAGGTCCGCGAGGTGGTGGGCACCGCCTCCGTCCGCGACGACCACGGCGACGTGCACACCGGTGACGCCGTGATCCTGGCCACCGGCGCTTGGCTCGGCGGCCTCGTCCGCGAACTGGCCGGCCCCGATCTCCCCGTGCGCCGCGTCCGCCTCCAGATGATGCAGACCGACCCGCTCGGCGAGCCGCTCACCACCTCCGTAGCCGACGCGGACAGCTTCCGCTACTACCCGGCGTACCGGAGCGAGGCGCTGGACGCGCTCAACGCGGAGCAGGCGCAGGCACCCACCGCGGCGGCGCACCGGATGCAGCTGCTGATGGTGCAGCGCCGGGACGGCGGACTGACCATCGGCGACACCCACGAGTACGAGCACCCCTTCTCGTTCGACACCGTCGAGGAGCCGTACGAGCACCTCACCGGGGTCGTCGAGTCCTTCCTCGGCCGCCCGCTGCCGAGGATCCGCCACCGCTGGGCCGGGGTCTACGCCCAGTGCACCGACACCGGCCGGGTCGTCCACCGCCAGCAGGTGCGGGACGGCGTCTGGCTGGTCACCGGTCCGGGCGGCCGGGGCATGACCTGCTCGCCCGCCATCGCCGAAGCGACCGCCAACGAACTGGGCTGGTGAAGAAGTTGAGCAACACCGAGAAGCTGAGCAGCGCCAAGAAGCTGAACCTGATCGTCCTCGACATGGCCGGCACCACCGTCGCCGACGGCGGCCTCGTCGAGCAGGCGTTCTCCGCCGCCGCCGGACGCCTCGGCGTCGAGCCCGGCTCCGCCGACCACGCCGAGAAGCTCGACTACGTCCGCGCCACCATGGGCGAGTCGAAGATCTCCGTCTTCCGGCACCTCTTCGGCGACGAGGACCGGGCCCAGCAGGCCAACACCGCCTTCGAGGAGGCGTACGGCGAACTGGTCGACGGCGGCCGCATCGCCCCGATCCCCGGCGCCCGCGAGGCCATCGAGCGGCTCAAGGGCGAGGGCCGGACCGTGGTCCTGTCCACCGGCTTCGCCCGCACCACCCAGGACGCGATCCTGGCCGCGCTCGGCTGGCAGGACCTGGTCGCCCTGACCCTCTGCCCGGCCGACGCGGGCGGGCGCGGCCGCCCCTACCCGGACATGGTCCTCGCCGCGTTCCTGCGCACCGGCGCCGTCGACGGCGTCCAGCAGACCGTCGTCGCGGGCGACACCTCGTACGACATGCTCAGCGGGGTGCGCTCCGGGGCCGGGATCGTCGCCGGGGTGCTCACCGGCGCCCACGACAAGGACCAGCTGACCCGCAACGGCGCCACGCATGTGCTCGGCTCGGTCGCCGAGCTCCCGGAGCTGATCGCGCGGGCCGAGGCATGACCGGCGGGGAGCGGTCCGTCCGCAGCGGAATCAGGTTCGACCAGGTCAGCGTCGTGTACGGCCAGAACACTGTCCTCGACCGGCTCGATCTGACCGTCGAACCCGGCGAGGTCATGGCCCTGCTCGGCCCCTCCGGGTCCGGCAAGACCACCGCCCTGCGCGCCGTCGCCGGATTCGTGCAGCCCGCATCGGGCCGGGTCCACCTCGGCGACCGCGACGTCACCGGGCTGCCGCCGCACAAGCGCGGCATCGGCATGGTCGTCCAGCAGTACGCCCTCTTCCCGCACATGCGGGTCCAGGACAACGTCGCCTTCGGGCTCAAGGCCCGCAAGGTCGCCAAGGCCGAGATCCCCGAACGGGTCGCCGAGGCCCTCGAAATGGTCGGCATGGCCGCCTACGCCAAGCGCTACCCGCGCGAGCTCTCCGGCGGCCAGCAGCAGCGCGTCGCCATCGCCCGCGCGCTCGCCATCCGGCCCGGCGTCCTGCTGCTCGACGAACCGCTCTCCGCCCTCGACGCCCAGCTCCGCTCCGGCATGCTCGCCGAACTGGCCAGACTGCACCGGGAGTTGCCGGACGTCTCCATCCTGTACGTCACCCACGACCAGGTCGAGGCGCTCACCCTCGCCGACCGGATCGCGGTCATGGACAAGGCCCGGCTGCAGGACTGCGGCACCCCGCAGGACCTGTACCGCCGCCCGCGCACCGAGTTCACCGCCTCGTTCGTCGGCAACGCGAACCTGCTGCCGGTCACCGTCACCGAAGGCGCCGACTCCGTCGACTTCGCCGGCCGCGCACTCGACGTACCGACCGGCGACGTCACCCGGGGCGCCACCGCCACCCTCTGCGTCCGGCCCCACCTGGTCGGGCTCGGCGACGGACCCAACGCGCTCAGCGGCACCATCGCCGAGGTCCAGTGGCGCGGCTCCACCCACCGGCTCTACGTCGACATCGACGGGCACCGGGTCAAGGCCGACCTGAAGGAGCTGCGCGAGACACCGGCGCTCGGCGACCGGGTCACGCTGCACTTCGCGGCCGAGGACGCGGTGCTGCTGCCCGCGGGCGCGGCACCGGGAACCGGGGGAGGGGCCGATGACTAGCGCCGCGCACCCCGTCGCGTCGGACATCACGGCGACGAAGACCCCCCGTCAACGCACCGGCCCGTCCCGGGCGGTGCCCCCGAAGGCCGGTCCGCGGGAACCGGCCCGCCGGGCCCGCCGCATCCCTGGCTTCGTCTGGGCGCTGCCGCCCGTCGCCGTCCTCGCCCTCGTCTTCCTCTACCCGCTGGCCCTCGTCGTCCAGCAGTCCGTCAGCCCGGACGAGGGCGGCACCTCGATCGCCCCGTACGGCGATGTGTTCGCCTCCGAATCGTTCCGCTCGGCGCTGACCACCACCGTCTGGCTGGCGGTCGGCTCCACGGCCGGATGTCTGGTGCTGGGCTTCGTCCTGGCGATGATCATCGCGTTCGTGCCGTTCCCCGGCGGCCGTGCGGTCGCCAAGTTCATCGACGTCTTCCTCTCCTTCCCGTCGTTCCTGATCACGCTCGCCCTGCTGTTCATCTACGGCAACGTCGGCATGGCCAACGGCGTCTGGACGGACATCACCGGGGCGGCCGACGGGCCCTTCGACTTCCTCACCACCCCGTGGGGCGTACTGCTCGCCGAGATCACCTACTTCACCCCGTTCGTGATGCGCCCGCTGCTCGCCGCGTTCTCGCAGCTCGACAGCGCGCAGCTGGAAGTGGCGTCCTCGCTGGGCGCGAAGCCGGCCCGGATCGTGCGGCAGGTGATCCTCCCCGAGGCGCTCCCCGCGCTCGCCGCCGGCGGCAGCCTCGTCCTGGTGATGTGTCTCAACGAGTTCGGCATCGTGCTGTTCACCGGGGCGAAGGGGGTCACGACCCTGCCGATGCTCGTCTACAGCAAGGCGATCCTGGAGTCCGACTACCCGGCGGCCTGTGTCGTCGCCGTGGTGAACATCGCGATCTCCGTCGGCCTCTACAGCCTGTATCGGATGGTGAGCCGCCGTGTTGGTGCATAGCCGCACCGGGAAATGGGCCACCTGGTCCGTGTTCTTCGTGCTCTTCGTCCCGCTGTTCGCGGTGCCGCTGCTGGTCATCCTCGCCGCCTCGTTCACCACCAACTGGTCCGGCGCCTTCCCCTCCGGACCGACCACCGAGCACTACGTGGCGGCGACCGGCGGCGACTCCCTCCAGGCGCTGACCACCAGCCTGATCACGGCCGTCAGCGCCAGCCTGCTCGCCCTGACCATCGGTTCCTGGGCCGCGCTCGCCGCCGCCTCGATGCGCAGGCGGGGCAGGCGCTTCCTCGACGCGCTGTTCATGCTGCCGGTCGCCGTGCCGTCCGTCGTCGTGGGCCTCGCCGTGCTCGTCGCGTTCAGCAAACCGCCGATGCTGCTCAACGGGACGCGCTGGATCGTGATCCTGGCGCACACCATTCTTGTCACGGCGTTCGCCTATTCGTCGGTTTCGGCGGCAATAGTGCGTCTCGACCCGATGTACGAACAGGCGGCGGCCAGTCTGGGCGCCCGCCCCGGTTACGTCCTGTGGCGCATCAAGCTGCCGCTCCTGCTGCCGTCCCTCACGGCGGCCGCAGGGCTCTGCTTCGCGCTGTCCATGGGCGAGTTGAGCGCCACGATGATGCTCTACCCGCCGGACTGGACACCGCTCCCGGTACAGATCTTCGCGGCCACCGACCGTGGCTCGCTCTTCACCGGAGCGGCCGTCGCCGTGGTCCTGATGGGAACGACGCTGCTGGTACTGCTCGGCGTCTCCAAGATCCGCACCAGGGCCTCGTACCGCTGATCCGCCGACACCCCCGTACCGCTGATCCGCCGACACCCCCGTACTGACTCCGGCCGGCTTCCGGCCGACATCCAGGAGATACGACTGCCATGCGCAAGAACCACCTCAAGCCCATAGCCGCCGTCACCAGCTGCCTCGCCCTCGCCGCCACCCTCTCCGCCTGCGGCGGCTCCTCGGCCGCCTCCGACGAGAAGGTCGTCACCGTCTACAGCGCCGACGGCCTCAAGGGCGAGAACGGCGACGGCTGGTACGACAAGGTGTTCAAGGACTTCGAGAAGAAGACCGGCATCAAGGTCAAGTACGTGGAGGGCGGCTCCGGCGAGATGGTGCAGCGCGCCGTCCGCGAGAAGTCCAACACCCAGGCGGACGTCCTGGTCACCCTGCCGCCGTTCATCCAGCAGGCCGACAGCAAGGGCCTCCTCGCCGCGTACGCGCCGGCCGGCTCCGACAAGGTCGACGGCGCCGACAAGGCCGCCGACTCCAAGTGGACCTCGGTCGTCAACAACTACTTCGGCTTCATCTACAACAAGAAGGAGCTGAAGTCGGCGCCCGCCACCTGGGAGGAGCTGCTCGACGGAAAGTTCAAGAACAAGATCCAGTACTCCACCCCCGGAGTCGCCGGTGACGGCACCGCCGTACTCATCAAGGCCATGCACGACTTCGGCGGCAAGGAACCGGCGATGGCGTACCTGAAGAAGCTCCAGGCCAACAACGTCGGCCCGTCCGCCTCCACCGGCAAGCTGGCCCCCAAGGTCGACAAGGGCGAGCTGCTCGCCGCCAACGGCGACGTCCAGATGAACTTCGCGCAGTCCAAGGACATGCCGAACCTCGGCATCTGGTTCCCCGCGAAGCAGGGCGGCAAGTCCACCACCTTCGCCCTGCCGTACGCGGCCGGCCTGGTCGACAAGGCCCCGCACACCGCCAACGGCAAGAAGCTGCTCGACTTCATGCTCTCCGAGCAGGCCCAGAAGGACGTCAGCGCGGTCGGCGGCGGCTTCTCCGCCCGCAAGGACGTCAAGGGCACCGACGCCAACGCCATCGAGCTCGCCGAGCTGATGGACGGCGTGGAGGTCTTCGAGCCCGACTGGTCGGACATCGGCACCAACCTGGACAGCTACGTCGAGGCCTGGAAGTCGGCCACCGGCAGCTGACCGTTGCCGGAGGATTCACGGCACGGGTATGGACCTCCGGCGGATCATCGCGGAAAGATAACGGGTCTAGTCCCACGTTCAACTCCCCGTCCCAGGGCGGGGAGTTGAACGTGTGCCCCCACGCCTCGACGGAGGACCCCGTGACCACAGGCATGTCCCGCCGCACTCTCCTCATGAGCGCGGCCGCCCTCGCCGCCGCCGGACCGCTCGCCGCGACCACCACCGCACGGGCCGCGGCCCGTACCCCCAAGGTCCTGGTCATCGGCCTGGACGGTGCCCTGCTGAACCGGATCAAGGACGCGGACGCCCCGAATCTCGACGCACTGATGGCCTCCGGGCTCACCTCGGTCAGCCCGCTCTACGCCGACCCGATGGCGCCCACCCTGTCCGGCCCCGGCTGGTCGACGATCATCACCGGCGTCTGGCCCGACAAGCACCGCGTCAAGGACAACGCCTTCACCGGCCACGCCTTCGCGCGGTACCCCGACTTCCTCACCCGGATCGAGACCGCGAAGCCGGGGCTCTCGACGTACGCCGTCGCCTCCTGGAACCCCGTCACCGACACGATTTTCTCCGCGAAGGTCGACACCCGGGTCTCCACCCCGGAAGCCGAGTACGACACGGGCACCACCAGCAGAGCCGTCGCCGAACTGGCCGCCGGCAACCGGGACGCGGTCTTCGTCCACCTCGACAACGTCGACCACGCCGGACACAGCCACGGCGCCGCGAGCAAGCAGTACCTGGACGCCATCCACGGCGTCGACGCCCAGGTCGGGCAACTGGTCGCCGCCGTACGAGGCCGGGCCACCCACGCCTCCGAGGACTGGCTCATCATGATCACCGCCGACCACGGGCACACCGACGCGGGCGGCCACGGCGGCTCCAGCGCGGCCGAACGGCAGACCTTCCTCATCGCGAGCGGCGGCCCCGTCACCCCCGGCTCCACCCGGTACGACATCAAGATGCCGGACGTCGCCGCCTCCGCCCTCGCCCACCTCGGCATAGCCGTCGACCCGGCCTGGGGCCTGGACGGCCGCCCGCTCCAGCAGCCCGTCCCCGACGCCTTCGACGCGCTGCGTCCGCAGCTGGGCACCCGCGTCGACGAGACGGGCATCGGTGCGGCCGTGCTCGGCTTCACCCACACCCCGCCCGCCGGGTGGTCCATCGACAACAGCGCGATGGGCACCGGAGGAGTCACCGAATGGCGCGGCTGGACCTTCACCACCGACGAGTTCTGGACCTCCGCCGAACGCGGCCAGTGGCGCGAGACCAACGTCCGGGCCCGGAACGTCTTCGCGGTCGCCGACGGCGACGAATGGGTCGACAAGGGCTTCACCGGCACCTTCGACTCCACCCTGGTCGGCCCGGCCTGGCCGGTCACCGGCGGCCGCACCGCCACCCTCGCCTACACCACCCACTACCGCCAGGAAGCCCCGCAGAAGGGCGAGGTCCTCGTCTCCTACGACAAGGGCACCCCGGCCGTCGTGAAGACGTACACCGCCGACACCGTCTCGAAGGCCGAATCGCTCACCCTCCAGGTCCCGGCCGGGGCCACCACCGCACAGGTCCGCTTCCGGTACACCGGCGGCAACAACTGGTTCTGGGCGGTCGACGGCGTGACCCTCACACCCGCGTGATCCGGCCGTTCCGGCACGTCGAACGGACGGCCTAAAATCGGGGGCGTCGGCGCTGCACAACGCGGTGCCGCCGGCGTCCCCGCACACGGCGTACGGCAGGAGTCCCACACATGGCAGAGCGCAAGCCGATCTCGTCCTGGCTCACCGACATGGACGGAGTCCTGATCCACGAGGGGACGCCGATCCCCGGAGCCGATGCCTTCATCAAGCGGTTGCGTGACTCGGGGCTGCCCTTCCTGGTCCTCACCAACAACTCCATCTACACCGCCCGCGACCTGCACGCCCGGCTGAACCGCATGGGCCTGGACGTGCCGGTGGAGAACATCTGGACCTCCGCCCTGGCCACCGCCCAGTTCCTGGACGACCAGCGGCCCGGCGGCACGGCGTACGTCATCGGCGAGGCCGGCCTCACCACCGCCCTGCACGACATCGGCTACGTGCTCACCGACCACGAACCCGACTACGTGGTCCTCGGCGAGACCCGCACGTACAGCTTCGAGGCGCTCACCAAGGCGATCCGGCTGATCAACGGCGGCGCGCGCTTCATCTGCACCAACCCCGACGAGACCGGCCCGTCCGCCGAGGGCCCGCTGCCCGCCACCGGGTCCGTCGCCGCCCTGATCACCAAGGCCACCGGCAAGGCCCCGTACTTCGCGGGCAAGCCCAACCCGCTGATGATGCGCACCGGACTCAACGCGATCGGCGCCCACTCCGAGTCCAGCGCCATGATCGGCGACCGGATGGACACCGATGTGCTGGCCGGCCTGGAGGCGGGGATGCAGACCTTCCTGGTCCTCACCGGCCTCACCACGGTCGCCGACATCGACAAGTACCCCTTCCGGCCGTCCACGGTCGTCGACTCGATCGCCGATCTGGTCGACCTCGTCGACGCGGGCTGAGCCCGGCGGGGCACGGCCCCGGGGCGGCGGGGGAGGGGACGCGCACGGTGTGCGCGGACCCGCCCCCCGCGCCGCTGCGGATGCGAAAAACCTCCGCAGGCGTGAACCTGCACTCAGGAGGTTCACGATGCGTTCCACAACCCTCACGTTCTGTGCCGCCGCGGTCGTCGCGGCGACCCTGGTGCCGGCCTCCGCCGCACTGGCCGACTCCGACTCCGGGTCCGCCCCCGAGAAGGGCAAGGACAACCGCGTCTCCCTGACGCTGACCCCGTCCTCCGTCGCACCCGGCGGCGAGACGGATCTGCGGCTGGAGGGGTGCGAGGGCCGCGAGGCCACGGGCGAATCCGAGGTCTTCGTCTCCGGAGCACGCTTCTCGCCCGCCGCGGACGGCGGCCTCTTCGCCGAGGCCCGGATCAGCTCGGACGCCTCCCCGGGCGAATACGGCATCCGGATCGACTGCAAGGACGACAAGGGCGCCACCGCCGCCGGCACGGTCACCGTCGTCGACCGCGGCCGGCCGAGCCCGCTCGCCCCGGTCCAGGCCGGCGGCGGCGGCACCGCCGCCCTGTCCACCGACCGGGAGGCCAAGCAGGAAGGCCCCGGCACCGTGCACGCGGTGATCGGACTGGCCCTGGCGGCCGTCGCGGCCGTCGCCGTCGCGTTCCGCAGCGCGCGCCGCCGTCGCCGTCCGGCCTCGGACTGACATGTCCGCCCCCGACAGCACCGCGGGTCACGGCAGGCTGCTCGCCGGAGTGACCTGGGCCGTCCTGCTGCTCGGCCTGTGGCTCTGGGGCCGCGGTATCACCGACGGCTCCGGCGCCAGTTCCGCCCCGACCACCGGCGACATCGCCGCGGTGGGGCGCCCCCTCGGCGTACCGCTGCCGCCGCCGCACGACCCGATCGAGGGCGCGGTGCCGAAGCGGGTCGAGATCCCGTCGATCGGCATCGAGGCACCCGTGGTCGCCCGCGGCCTGGACAAGGACGGCGCGATCGAACCGCCCTCCTTCGACACGCCCCAGACCGTCGGCTGGTACGGCGACGGCACCGAGCCCGGCGCGAAGGGCCCGGCCCTCCTCGTCGGCCATGTCGACACCGAGACCAGACCGGCCGTCTTCTACGGACTGAGCGCGGCCCGCCCCGGCGCCAAGATCGACATCACCCGCGCCGACGGAACCGTCGCCGAGTTCACCGTCGACGACGTCCAGGTCTTCACCCGGGCACGCTTCGACGCCGACAAGGCGTACGGCCCGCGCAAGGACGGCCGGGCGGAGCTCCGCCTGATCACCTGCGGCGGCACCTTCGACCGCAAGACGCACTCGTACGACGCGAACGTCGTCGTCTCCGCCTACCTGACCGGCGACAAGCCCGCGGGCGACCGCGCCTGACGCCTGGCACCGGACCCAACCCCCTTGGTACGGAACAGTTCTGACGCAGGGTCGGCGAACGCTCACTCCCGGTTTTCGGGAGATGCGGACAGAAGCCCTGTGCCAGGATGGAACGGACGCGGCAGTGCACCGCCGCCGCACCGAGGGGGAGTGCATGTACGGCAGTCACGACGGCCGGCGGGGCGTCCGGACGGGCAGGCGTACGGGCAGGCGTACGGGCAGGCGTACGGGCAGGCGTACGGGATTGGGGCGGGCCGGTGCGGTGGCCGCGGCAGGGGCCGTGCTGCTACTCGCGGGATGCACCTCCGGGCCCGGCCCCGGCCCCGGTCCCGCCCGCGGAGCCGCCGGCCGGAGCCCGGGCGGCGAGCGGTACTGGGTCAACCCGGACGCGAACGCGGCCCGGCAGGCCGCCGCGTACACCCGGGACGGCGACGGGGCGGGCGCCGCGCTGATCGAGCGGATCGCCCGGCAGCCGGTCGGCGAATGGATCGGCCCGGACACCCCCGAGGCCGAGGCGAAGGGCCTCACTGAGGCGGCCGCGAAGGCGGGCCGGGAGGCGCTGCTGGTCCTCTACAACATCCCGCACCGCGACTGCGGGCAGTTCTCCAGGGGCGGCGCCGCCGACGGCAACGCGTACCGGACCTGGCTGGAGGGCGTCGCCCGGGGCATCGGCGACCGGCGTGCCACGGTGATCCTGGAGCCCGACGCGCTGCTGCACATGGTCGACGGGTGCACCCCGCAGGAGTTCCACGAGGAGCGGTACGACCTGCTGAAGGGCGCGGTGGAGCGGCTCGGGCGGCAGCCCGGCGTCCGCGTCTACGTGGACGCGGGCAACGCCGGCTGGCGCACCCCCGACGCGCTCTTCCGGCCGCTGCGCCGCGCGGGCATCGGGGCCGCCGACGGATTCGCCGTCAACGTCTCCAACTTCCAGACCACACGGGCCAGCACGGAGTTCGGCAAGCGGCTCTCGGCCAAGGTCGGCGGCAAGCCGTTCGTCATCGACACCAGCCGCAACGGCAACGGCCCCTACCGCGGCGGCGCCCCCGGCGAGAACTGGTGCAACCCGCCCGGCCGGGCACTCGGCGATCCACCGACGACCGACACCGGTGACGCACTGGTCGACGCCCACCTCTGGATCAAGCGGCCCGGCGAGTCCGACGGCGACTGCAGGGGCGGCCCGAAGGCCGGCGCCTGGTGGCCCGAGTACGCCCTGGGCCTGGCCCGGGCGGCGAAGTAGTAGCGAAGCAGTCGTGGCGGTGCGGGGCGCCCCACGCCCCGCACCCGCCCGCCCCGCGGCCCTACGGGACCTCGACCCATCTGCCCTCGGACGGCGTTCCCCGGTCGTCCGTCACGAAGAGCATGTACCAGCCCGAAGGCACCAGCGCCCGGTTGCCCGGCACCGTGACCGTGATCCCGCCCGGCGTCCGCCGCAGCCCCAGCGCCACCGAACGCTGGTCGGTGTCCGTGACATGGGTGACCGCGCTGGGCCGGATCAGCTTCGCCGAGGTGATCGCCCGCCCCGGCGCCGTCGTGAAACCTCCCGTGCCGCCGCGCCGCAGGCTCCTCGGGCCGCCCGTCAGCACCGGGCGTGAACTCCGGTACAGATAGGGCGGGGTGTAGATCTCGATGCGCTGCTCGAAGACGCCCGGCCGGGTGTTCGCCCGGTCCGCGTAGAGCGAGTCCGAACCGAAGATCATGACGCGGCCGTCGGGCAGCAGCACCGACCCCGAGTGGTAGTTGCGGCCCACCGCCGGATCGGCGACCCGCCGGTACCTGTCCGTCCCCGGGTCGTACAGCCGGGCCTGGAGCACATTCGATCCGCCGCGCCCCCGGTAGTCGCTGGAACCACCGGTGACCAGCACCGAATCGTCGGGGAGCAGGGAGACACCGGGATAGCGGGTGCCCTCCGCCAGCGCGGCGCCGTCCCTGAACCTGGGGGCGGGGTCCTTCAGGCCGACCAGCCGGGACTTCGCGCTCGACCGGTCCGACTCACCGACCCCGCCGCCGCCGATGACCATGAACCTCTCGTCCTGGGCCGGGGGCAGCCGGACCGTCGCGGAGGTCTCCGTCTCGTCGGCGTCGCCCAGTCCGGGGATCTTCCTGAAGCTGTTGGTCGCCAGGTCCCAGACGCCCGGGTCGCGGCCGACGTCGGCGGGGCCGTATCCGGCGTTCGAGCCGGAGTAGAAGAGCTTGCCGTCGCCCAGCAGGAAGACCGCGGGGTAGGTGGGGAACCTCCGGACGATGCCGGTGTACCGCCACTTCTTGGTCCTCGGGTCGTAGATCTCGTCCTTGCCGGGAACGATCTGCCCGATCTCGTCCAGCCCGGAGAGGGCGAGGACCCGGCCGTCCTTCAGGGTGGTCAGCGTCGGGTACCAGCGCGCCTCGTTCATCGGGTCGACGGAGATGTACTTCTCCGCCACCGGGTCGAACTCGAAGGCTTCCCGGATGCCCTGGAAGTCCTTCTTGTCGAGGGCGATCTTCTGCGCGATCCCGTAGACGTCGCGGGTGTCGGAGCCGGTCAGGCCCGCGATCCGGTAGTTGTCCTCGGCGCCCGTCGCGTACCGCGCACCGGACTTCTCGGCCTCCACGTAGATCCGGCCCAGACCGGCGTCGTTGTGCAGGAACCTCCCGGTCCTCCGGTCGAAGACCTTGGTGGCCTTCTCCACCAGCACCGGGTCCTTCGAGACGAACGTCCTGCCGTTCGCCCGGCCCGTGAACCGGGTGCCCGCGGGCAGTGTGACCGGCCGGTCCGGGTTCTCGTTGTGGACGATCATCAGCCCGCCGGCCTTCGTGACATCGCCCTTGAGCTTCTCGTACCGTCTGGTGCCGCCGGCTATGAGGAGCTTGCCGTCGGGCAGCTGGGTGTGGCCCGAGCAGAACATGTCGTCGGGCGTGGGGATGTTCTTGAACGCGCCGGTCCGCGGATCCCACAGCACCGAGCGGAAGCTCTTCGCGTCGAAGTTCTTCCGGTTGTTGCCGGAGCCCGCGACGAGCAGCACCTTTCCGGTGTGCAGCAGTGCCGCGTGGATGGTGTTGATCCGGTATCCGGCGGGGACGTCCAGGAGGTCCCAGTGGCCGTTGGCGGCCTTGTAGCCCGGTTTGATGATCGTGTAGTCGTGGTAGGGGGTTGATACTGGTGGGCTCGCGTATTCAAGTGTCGCCAGTTCTGGCGCTTGGGAGACGGAGCAGTGACTGTGCGCGTTCGCCGGGAGGCAGGGGTTGCGTGCTGTCAGGGCCGCAGAAGCCTGACAGCAAGGAAGCACGGAGCCTGGTGGAGCTTGTTGTAGGCCGTTTCGTCGAGTTCTCGCAGGCCGGGCGTCGGGCGAGGCTCGATGAGTCTTTCAAGCATGAATCCGGCGGCCAGCAGCTCGCTCAGGAACGTTTCCAGCGACATGCGCTGGTAGTGGACTGCCAACGGCCCCCCAGCGAGCGGGAGGTCAACCCAGTCCTCGGCGTAGTACGAGCCACCGAATTTCCGCCAGTCAGCCGTCGGGTGGGTCGTCGAGACCAGCAGCCATCCTCCGGGACGCAGGACGCGTCGTAGGTCGCCGAGGAGACGCGGCCGATCGGCGATGTGGTGGAGCATCAATGCGCACACGACTCCGTCGAACGACGCGTCGTCGATGAAGTCCAGCGGCTTCTCCGCGTCGTGCATGCGCAGTTCGGCCCGGTCACCCAATCGCTCCCGCGCGTGACTCAGCAGAGTTGCGCTGCCGTCGATTCCGACTACCTCGGCACCACCCGCCAGGAGTTCGGCCGCGTAGTGCCCGGCCCCGCAGCCGACATCGAGAATCTTCAGCCCGGCAACATCCCCCGCTAGCGCGAGCATCGCTGGCCGATCGGTGTGTGCGTTGTAGGGGCTGGTGTCGGCGTTCTTTGCGAAGTAGTCGCCGACTTCGTCGTGGTAAGCGGTCTCTGCAGGCATCGTGACAGCATCGCGCCGGTGGCTGCCAACCGCGAGCGGTTTTGTGCAACCCAGGGTGCGTCCGGTCAACGGCTGCCTTGACTTGGGTCTGATTGTGGTCGGCTCGTTTTCAACTGTCGCAAGTTCTCCGCGGGGTCCAGCCGGGTGGTGACCGCCAGTGGTCTCCGGCGGCGTATCGGCTCCAAGTGCCTCCGGCCTCGGACGCGAGCTTGGCTGTGGTAACCCGGTGATAGCCAAGAGCCTCAGCGACGACCGGTGCGGGCATTTCCAGAACGTGTTGCCGGATCGCGGCTGTGCGGCCAGCGATGGTGGGGATGCCGATGTCGTTGATGAGCGCGGCGAGAGCGTCGGGGTGCATCGGTTGTCCGGCCCGGCGGCCGGGGAACAGCCACCGGGAGGCGTGGTTGGTCGCGGTGTTCATGTTGTCCCGGCTGCTGATCCAGCGATGCAGCAGTTCCGCGAGCGGTTCGGGCACTGGGGACGGCGGTTCGCCGAGGCGGAGAAGTGTCTGGTCGTTGCTGTGGCCGATGTCGTCCAGGGTGAGACGCACGACTCGGCTGAGTGGCTGGGCATAGAGCAGGACGATCACGCCCGCGACCCGAGTGCGAAGCGGCAGGTCCGGGTCGGTGAGAAGACAGCCGATCAGCTCCAGTCGTTCGGGCTGCGGTATCGGAGTTGCCCGGCGGATCTGGACCGGAGGAAGCCGGAAGGGCCGGGTGAGCTTGCTGGCCGAGCACCAGAGCAGGAAGGCTCGCATGGTGTTGCGGGTGTACTCCTTCTGCTCGGCGTGCCAGGCGTCGATGCCGGTCTGGCCGCAGGTGCCAAGGGTGTGATCACGGGCGGCGAGCCAGGTGAGGAAGGCTGTGGCCTGCTTGACCTGGTCAGCGGCATGTCGACGGGCTGCCGGTGTGATCGGCTTCTTCTGGCTGCTGGTCCGCAGGCGTGGGAGCACTTCCCAGGTGGCGAACCGGCGGATGACCTGAGCGTGGTCGGGGTCAGGAATGTCGGCGAGGTGGCCGATGAGCCACCGTTCGAACGAGCAGATCTGCTTGTCGACGGCGGGTAGGACACCGCAGGACATGAGGAGTTCCCTCAGATGGGCGGCGGCCCGCCAGGGTTCGAGGGCGTGGAAGGCTTCGTGGGTCAGCTCGATGTCGCCGGTGGCGAGTCGGCGTAGCCAGTCGGCGGTGGAATCGGGGCGTTCTTTGTGCCGGTCGAGCCAGGCGAGGCCGGACAACGGGCTGTCCAGGGTGCGGAGCGAGTCGGCCAGCGGAACGAGTTCGAGGCGGATGCGGCCGGTGCCGTCGTCCAGCAGCTGGGAAAGCCGGTCGGCAACGGTGCAGCGGGTGCAGAGCCGACCTCCGTGCAGCTTGCCTTCCTCTCCGCAGCGGGAGCATCGATAGGACATCATGAAGCCCGCGCAGTCGGAGCAGATGGGCGTGCGGTCGCCGGGCCGTAGGCCGGGAAGAGCCCGCTCGACTCCACATTCGGGACAGGTTCCACGAACGCAGAGAGCTTTGTCGTGGCAGGTGCGGCAGACATAGCCGTCGGGCCAGCGAGCGGCGAACCAGCCGTGGCGCTGACAGCGGGCGCACGTCCTCTTGTGCCAGCGCTCGCACTCCTCGGGGGTGTAGGAGGGGCTCACTCGTCAGGAAGGATTCGGGCCGGTCGAGGCCGCAGCTTCGCGACCGACGTCGGCAAGGCAGGGAGATCACCGGTCGCGGTCTTGCGCACTCCGGCGTTCTCGGCGGTCGTGGTGACCAGGTCTGCCGGCGTGCAGGAGAAGATGTCGCAGAACGCGGCCAGGACCTGAAGCGACAACCGCTCGGGGGTGCCGGAGACCAGGCGGTGGACCTGGGAAGCTGACAGTTCGATGCCGCGGTCGCGTAGTAGCGGCACCAGCTCGGTGGTGGTGAACATGCCGTGGGTGCCCATCAGTTCGCGCAGCTTCCACGTGTAGCCGACCTTGCGCTTCACCTCTGCCTCCCGGCCTGGCTCTCCAGGGCGGCGGCAATGGTGCCGTCCAGATGTCGACGGAGTGTGCGTGTGCGGAAGTCCGAGCTCACGCAGGTGTAGATCGCGGTCGTGCTTGCGTGGTCGTGACCGACCTGCTCTTGGACGAATCGCGGATCCCAGCCAGCCTCGATCAGATGGGTGACGTAGGACCTGCGGAAGGAATGGAAGTCCAGTCCTTCGTCCAGGCCAAGGGCCTGACGATAGGTGATAGACCGGGAGTTGAGCCGCTGGCAGCCGATCCGCAGTCCACGCTCGGAGGGCCAGGCGGCTGGGTTCCCTTCGCCTCCGAACAGCGGCCGGACCTCGGTGAACCACTCGTCCAGGATGTCGGGAGCCCAGTCCCAGACGGTCAGCACTGTGCGTCGCTTGGGCGGCGAGCCCTTCTTGGCTTTGCCGAACCGGACGCGGCACAGACCGAACTCGCCGTACTCGTTTCCGTGTGGGTTGCGGCCGAAGTCAGCGGCGTCCAGCATCCGTGTTTCGTTGCGTCGTGTGCCGAAGGCGTACGCGGTCTTGAACAACGTCGCGTCGCGGAAAGCGGGCAGCCAGCCCTTGCGGCCGAAGGCCCGGATGCGGGCCACCTCGTCGTCGCAGTGGGCGAAGAAGGCATGTAGCTCGGCCTTGGTGAAGGCGCGCTTCTTCGCATCGGACTCGTTGTCCTGGACGTGTACCGCGGTGTTCCACTCGTGCACGATCTGGACTGGATGGGAGCCGAACCGCTCTTCACACGTGGTGGCCCACTCGTAGAGGGGGTCGGTAGCGAAGTGGCAGAAGGAGCGGATGGCTTCGGAGTACGAGCGGATCGTCGAACGCTTCAGATCACGCAATGAGCGCAGATCACCGAGCCATTCGTCCACCATGGCCGGCGTCCACTGCCACGGGAAGGCGTTCACGTAGGCGGTGAACGCCTTCACCGTGTTCTCCCGACCTTCGACAGTCGAGCGGGCCAGGTTCCGTGCGAGCTGCTGATTGGCGAATCCGCCCAGCATCGCGGAGAAGACCTGTTCCTCCGGCCGCAGCAGTGCGATGCCGTCTGTCAGGTGCAGTCTCGCCGCCCCCGGGACGGGCCCGTTGAACCTCACTGTCCACCACTCTCCGTAGCTCGCATCCAATGCGAGAAAACCGCATCGGATGCGAGTCGGCGGCGAAACCGCAGGCCGTCCATCCGGACGAGTGACAGTGGCTGGCCAGCAGGCCTCGCCAGCCGCTACCGTCGCGCGACGCAACAGAGCCGGACGTCCCTGCTCAGCGAGGTGTCGTCCGCCTTCGCCGGCGTCGCCACATCAACTGTCGCCAGTTCGCATCCGATGCAATTGGCGGCGCTTGGAACATCGGAACGAAAACCGGCGCTAAGCCCTGGTGATACTCAGGAAGGCTTTGACCTGGGCTTCTGTGGCAGCGGAACCTTCGGCAGTCGTTGTTGATCGACTGTTTGGAGGTCCGGGGTGCCGGTCGAGTTTTTGACGGATGAGCAGGCTGCCGCGTATGCGGCGTTTCGCGGGGCGCCTTCCCGCACGGAGCTGGAGCGTTTCTTCTTCCTGGACGACGCAGACCGGGAGCTGATCGAGGGCAAGCGGCGGTCCCATAACCGCCTGGGCTTCGCGCTACAGCTGACGACCGCGCGGTATCTGGGGGTGTTCCTTGACGACCCCACGGACGTGCCGGCGGAGGTCGTCGACTGCCTCGCCGAGCAGCTCGACATCGGCGATGTGTCGGTGCTGAAGGCGTACGGAGAGCGGGAGAACACCCGCCTGGAGCACGTACGCGAGCTGCGGCGGGTCCTGGAATACAAGGAGTTCGCCGAGGCGGAGGCCGACCTGCGGACATGGGTGGACGCGCGGGCCTGGACGACTGGCGAGGGCCCGAAGGCCCTGTTCGACGCGGCGGTCGGCCAGCTGCGTGAGCGCCGCGTGCTGCTGCCCGGCGTGACGACGCTGACCAGGTTGGTCGCCTCGGTGCGGGAGACGGCGAACCAGCGGCTGTGGGACACCCTGTACGGGATGTTGAGCGTCGGCCAGCGGGCGGTGCTGGACTCCCTGTTGGCCGTGCCGCCTGGCGCGCGGGTCTCCGAGCTGGACCGGCTGCGGCGCGGTCCGGTGCGGGTATCTGGACCGCAGATGAAGTGGGCCCTGGACCGGGCTGAGGAGATCGCCGACCTGGACATGCGCGCGCTGGATGTGTCGGGGATACCGCCGCGGCGACTGGCGGAGCTGTCACGGTACGGCGTGGACGGCAAGGCGTCGCTGCTCAAGCGGCACGGCGACTCGCGCCGGCTGGCGACGCTGCTGGCTACCGCGGTCTACCTGACAACCCGGGCCGTGGACGACGCCTTGGACCTGCTTGAAGTGTTGATCGCGACGAAACTGCTGGCCAAGGCCGAGCGGGAGACGGTCAAGGAGAAGATCAAAACGCTGCCGAAGGTGGAGCGGGCCGGTGCGAAGCTGGCGACGGCGTTCCAGGTCGTCTTCGACACCACGAGCGAGCAGGTCGACACCGACACCGGAGAGATCAGCCCGCCGAAGGTGGAGACGCTCACGGCGATGTGGGAGCAGATCGAGAGCGTGGTCCCGCGCCACGAGCTGGCTGCCGCGATCGCCGCACTGTTCGAGCTGACGCCGCCGCTGGACTCCGATGCGGACGAGGCGTGGCGGGCGATGCTGGTCAAACGGTTCGGCACAGTCCGGCCGTTCCTCAAGCTCTTGGTCAAGGTCGTCGACTTCGGTGCCACCCCAGAAGGGCTGCCGGTGCTGAGCGCGCTGAAGTCGCTGCCGGACCTGATGGGCCGCAAGAAGGTCGGCCCGAAGGAGATCGACACCGATCTGCTCGTCGGCTCCTGGCGGCGCCTGGTCCTTTCGGCTCCGCACCTGGAGCCGGGCACGGTGGATTGGAAGGCGTACACGTTCTGCATCCTGGAGCAGTTCCACCGGATGCTGCGCCGACGGGAGGTGTTCGCGAAAAACTCCTCCAAGTGGGGCGACCCCCGGGCGAAGCTGTTGGTCGGGGAGGCGTGGGAGCAGGCCAAGCCCACTGTGCTGGCATCCCTGAGCCTGCCCGCCGGGGTGAGCGAGCACTTGGCCGCGCGGGCCGCGCTGCTGGACGGCACGTATCGCGAGGTCGCCGGGCGGTTGCCGGATAACGCGCAGATCACCTTCGATGACGACGGGCGGCTGCACTTCGCCGCCCTGGAGCCGGAGCCCGCCTCGCTGCTCGGCCTGCGGGCCGCGGTCAACGCGATGCTGCCCCGCGTCGACCTGCCCGAGGTGCTGCTGGAGGTGTTCTCCTGGACCGGCGCCGACCAGGCGTTCACCTCGGTCACCGGTGGCGAGGCCCGTCTCAAGGGCCTGCCCGTGACGATCGCAGCACTGCTGGTCGCGCACGGCTGCAACATCGGTTACACCCCGGTCATCGGCGGTATCGACGCGCTGAAGTACGGGCGGCTCTCCCACGTCGACCAGACGTATCTGCGGCTCGCCACGTACCGAGCGGCGAACGCCACGCTGATCGAGCACCAGGCGGCCATCCCGCTCGCCCAGGCGTGGGGCGGCGGGCTGGTCGCCTCAGTCGACGGGATGCGGTTTGTCGTCCCCGTGCCCAGCGTGTACGCGCGGCCGAACCCGAAGTACTTCGGACGTCGGGGCGGCGCCACCTGGCTCAACATGATCAACGATCAGGCGGCAGGGCTCGGCGGGAAGGTCGTGGCCGGCACCCCGCGCGACTCGCTGTACGTGCTGGACGTCCTCTACGACCGCGACGGCGGCAAGCGCCCGGAGATGATCGTCACCGACACCGCCTCGTACAGCGACATCGTCTTCGGACTGCTCACGCTCGCCGGGTTCGTGTACGCCCCGCAACTCGCGGACCTGCCAGACCAGAAGATGTGGCGTATCGACCGCACCGCCGACTACGGCGCCTTCCAGGACGCCGCCCGGGGCCGGATCGACCTCAGCAGGATCGAGCGGCACTGGGAGGACATCCTGCGGATCATCGGCTCCATCCACACCGGAGCTGTCCGCGCCTACGACGTCATCCGCATGCTGTCCCGGGACGGGCGCCCCACCCCGCTCGGCGACGCGATCGCGCACTACGGACGGATTGCCAAGACCCTGCACATCCTGCGCTTGGCCGACGAGCCCGGCTACCGCCGGCAGATCAAGGCGCAGGCCAACCTCCAGGAGGGCCGCCACTCCCTGGCTCGGAAGATCTTCCACGGACGGGCCGGACAGCTCTACCAGCGCTACCAGGACGGTATGGAGGACCAGATCGGCGCGCTCGGACTGGTCCTCAACGCCCTTGTGCTGTTCACCACGAGGTACATGGACGCGGCGGTAGCTCAGCTGCGGGCGGACGGCTTCGACGTCCGCGACGAGGACGTGGCCCGCCTCTCGCCGTTCGTACGGCACCACGTCAACATGCTCGGCCGGTACTCGTTCCAGCTGCCCGACCTGCCTGGCGGCCTGCGCCCGCTGCGGGCCCCCGATACCACCGATGATGCCTAGTAGTGCTTGGTCATGTTGGTGCGGGGTCTAGCATGTCGCGGTGACAGGTGGGGCAGGCGCCGGTCCAGATCACGAGGAGTGTTTGCAGCTCGTGGACGACTTGGTAGAGGCTCAGGCCGACGCCGTCTCTTTTGGGGATCGGCTCAGTCGCTGCAGGGTGCAGAAGGCGTGGGCGACCGAGACGAGGGTGACGTGGTGGTGCCAGCCGGGCCAGGTCCGGCCTTCGAAGTGGGCCAGGCCCAGTGTCTGTTTCATCTCGCGGTAGTCGTTCTCGATGCGCCAGCGGAGCTTCGCGGTGCGCACGAGGACGGGCAACGGGGTGGTCTCGGGCAGGTTGGAGAGCCAGAACTGCACGGGCTCGTCCTGGTCGGCGGGCCATTCGGCCAGCAGCCAGCGAACCGGAAGCTCGGTGCCGGCCGTGGCCTTGCGGATCTCACGTCCGGCGGGCCGGATCCGCAGGGCCACGAAGCGCGAGTACATGCGCTTGCGCCCGCTTCGGCCACTGCCCGGCCGTGACCCCTCCCTCCACTGCACCGGCCGCGCGGAAGACTTTCCGGCCGCGATGACCAGGCTCTTCACCCGCTGGGCCGGCTCGGGGTAGGCAGGAACCGGCCGCCTGCCCCGGCCGGGGTAGGCAGGGGTGCACGGCTGTGCGTCCTCGGGTTGCGCGGTGGTCGTGGTCGAGATGCCCACCACGTAGTCGAGACCGCGTTCTTCCAGGCCAAGCCGGAAGGCGGCGGTGTCACCATAGCCGCCGTCGGCGATGACCTGGGGCACCTCGATGCCCCAGGACCGCGTCTCGTCGATCAGGTCGAGGGCCAGCTGCCACTTCTCGACATGGCCCACCTGGGCAGGGATGGCGCACTTGTCACGACGGACCACTTTGGCCTGATCGGCCTTCGGCGAGGCGGGATCCCAGCTCTCGGGCAGGAACAGACGCCAGTTCACCGCCGCCGAGGCGCCGTTGGAAGCCAGGTGCAGCGAGACCCCGGCCTGGCAGTTGGTGACCTTGCCCGCGGTGCCGGTGTACTGCCGGGTCACGCAAGCCGACGCGTCCCCGTCCTTGAGGAACCCGGTGTCATCGATGACCAGCGCGGTGGGCTTGATGACCGGCTGCATGCGCCAGGCCAGACGGGCCCGCACATGCGCCGCATCCCACGGGCTGGAGGTGACGAAGTGGGCCAGCGCCTGCCGGTTCCCGTCCTCGCCCAGGCGGGCGGCCATCGGCTCCACCGACTTGCGCCCGCCGTCCAGCAACAGACCCCGCAGATAGACCCCGCCCCACCGAC
>NZ_ML123055.1:0-6592 GCF_003846175.1 Streptomyces sp. ADI95-17
AATGCCGGATTGAGTGCGGAGTCAGGTCTTTTGGGAGCCTCAGGGCGTCGCGGTATGCCTCGAACCGGTCGTTGATGGAGCCGGGCTGGAGGCGGCCTCCACGTTCCGTGATCCACAGAGCGGGGTGATCGGGGAATCCGAAGCGGGGGCGAACGTTCTCGACGTAGTCGGCGACCGCCTCGACGGCCCAGTCCATCACCGACAGCACGTTCCGCCGGCGCGGCGGCTGGCCCTTCTTCGCCTTGCCGAAGCGGACGTTGAGCGTGCCGTACCGGCCGAACTGCCGGGCCTGCGCGTTGCGTCCGAAGTCGACCACATCGAGCTTGGACGTCTCGGTCCGGCGAAGCCCCCACCCATAGATGACCTTGAACAGTGTGGCGTCCCGATAGGCGGCGAGAGCCCCCTTGCGCTTGGACTTCACGGCGCGTGCGACCTGGTCGTCGGCGAAGTCGAGGAACCGCTGCAGCTCTTCCCTTGTGAACGGCCGCGCTTCCGGGGCGCCTTCGTAATCCTGCAGGTGAGGGAGGGTATTCCACTCGTGGCAGATCGCCACCGGATAGGTGCCGAAGGCTTCCTCGCATGTCGGCCCCCAGCCGTATCGGGCGTCGATGAGGAGTTCGGTGAACAGGCGAACCGTGCCCTGGTAGCTGCGGATCGTGGACGGCGCCAGATGCTTCTCGCTGGTCAGCGAGGCCGACCATTCGTCCAGGTGGGCCGGCGTCCACTGCCACGGGTACTCGTTCGCGAATTCGAGGAACCGGCGGATCAGCCGTTCCCGCGGGTCGATCGTCTCGTCCTTCAGCCCTCGCGACTTCTGCTGAGCCCTCCAGCCCCTCAGCATCGCGTCGAACATCGCGTCCTCCGGACGCAACTGGACCACACCGGAGACAAGCTCTATGTGAGCCGAGCCCGCCAGGGCCACCTTGCGCTGATGCACCACTCCAGACCATCCCTTCTGGAGAGCAGATCATGCATCAGAAGGGATCGTCTCGGCAACACCCCTGCTCAGGCTGCCAGTTCGCAGAGCCTACGGAGACCCTCCGCTTCCCGCCGTGACCACGCGACCTGCGGCTTCTCGCCCATCGGATGCAATTCCCGAGGGTTAACGTAGATCTGAGTTGTACTCAGATGGGCATGCCCCAGGACCCATTGCACGTCTGTCAGAGCCAGCTGCGGATCCCTAGCCATCCGATAGGCGGCGGTGTGCCGCAGATCGTGCAGCGTCCAGTTGGCACCCAGCAGAGTGTTGGCGCGGTTCAGCATCGCCCGGGCCGCGTGATAGCTGAGCGGCCGGTATGGTCGCCGCAGGGTCCACCACAGTCCTGCCGCCGGATCACACTGCACCCCTGCCCGCCATGCTTCCTCCTGATAGAGGCGGAGCCACACGAACGCATCCGGTGATGACGGCAGCTGCTGATACGCACGTGTCCCCTTACGCAGCACCCCCAGCAACTGCTCACCCGGCAAGGGATCCCGCTGCCGGCTCGTCAGCAGCTCCTCGGCCCGGGCGCCGTTGGACACCCAGAACGCCAATAGGGCGCGGTCACGATGGTGACGCAAGGCGGCGAACAGCTCGTTGAACCTGCGGTCCGGAATCCGCCGCGGCATCCGTGCCGGAATCGAGGGTCGGTACCGGCCTCCTTGCGACCGTCGGCCAGCGGCCGGCCCGCGTCGATTCCGGCCTGCAGGGAACGGGTTGATGATGGGCCCACAACCCGTATCGAGGTGAAAGTCGTAGAACGACCGCAACACGGTCTCGGCATGTACCCGCGTCCTAACCGAATACATGGACCCCGGCGCGGACCGGCCCGTGACGGGGTTCGGATCGCTCGTGGGCCGTACCGGCGGCGAGCCTAAACGTCCAGAGGACCGGTGGCGCCAGTGGAGGCGGACGGGCTTTGGCGCCACCTGCATCCAGCGTGCGAAGTCACGGGCGTCTACTCGCGTGATGCGATTCCAGGACAGGCCCCATCCAGCAAGGAACCGCCACCATCGCAGCAAATCCATCCCATACGAGCGCAGTGTCGATGGCGGCCGTCCGCACGCCTGAAGCTCCGCGAAGAACTCGCCCACTGGCTCCACCACAACCCCACAGGCGTCGAGCAACACCCAGGGGCGTGCCGGGTCTTCCGTTTCCACCAGCCCACCCGAATCCGGCAGCTCGAAGCCAGCCAGATCACGGTTCGAACCACCCGTCTCAAGCATGCCGGGAAGCTAGCAGCAACTTGCTCTGACCTGCGAATACTGGGCATCTAGTTCAGTCAACAAGACCATCCCGATCAAGGTCGTCAGCGCGACCGAGGACCATGCGATCCGCTTCCACCAGGTCCACCTGGAGGACATGGGCCGGGTCCGCACCCGCAAGATCTGCTCGATCGACGACGAGGTCGTGCCGCAGGAGGAAATCGGCAAGGGCTACGAGCTCACCAAGGACGAGCTCGTCCCGGTCACCGACGAAGAACTCGACGAGATGCCCCTGCCCACCGCGAAGGCCATCGAGATCGTCGCTTTCGTCGACGCCGACAGCATCAACCCGATCCGGATCAGCGACAGCTACTACCTCGCGATCGACGGACAGATCGCGGCGAAGCCGTACACCCTGCTCCGTAAGGCGCTGGAACGCTCCGACAAAGTCGCGGTCGCCAAATTCGCGTGGCACAACCGCGAAAGGCTCGGGCTGCTGCGAGTGCGGGATGACGCGATCGTGCTGCACGCGATGCGGTGGCCCGACGAGATCCGCAGCCCCGACTCCCTCAAGCCGAAGGACGTCGACCTGGACGACGAGGAGATCGAGCGGGCCGTCCAGCTCACCGACACCATGGCCCTCGACGACATCTCCGGTTTCCGGGACGAGTACCGCGACGCCCTGGAGGAACTGATCGAGGCGAAGGCCGAGGGCACCGAGCTCCCGGAGCCGGCCGAGGGCGAGGAGCGGGAGACCGGGAAGGTCGTCGACCTGATGGCCGCCCTGAACGCCTCCGTCAAGGCGGCCAGGGAATCGCGCGGCGAGCACGGCGACCAGGACGCCACCGTGCACACGATGCAGCCACGCAAGAAGACCCCGGCCAAGAAGAAAGCCGCCACGGCCAGGAAGACCACCACGAAGACCGCAGCCGGGAAGCGCACGGCAAGGAAGACCACGACGAAGAAGACTGCTGCTGGGAAGAAGCGCAGCGCGTCCTGAACGGACGCCTGGGCGGGATGGTCATGGGGTTGCCGCGGATCCCTCCGATGCTCGCCACCGCGGGAAGTCTGCCGCCCGCGGACGTGGAGGACCGGTGGGCGTTCGAGGTGAAGCAGGATGGACAGCGGGCCATGCTCTACCTGCCCGGCGACGGGACCATGGTCCTGCGGTCCCGGTCCGGGGCGGACATCAGCGCCGTCTACCCGGAGCTCGCAGGGCTCGGGTCCCTGCTCGGCCGGCCTGCGGTCCTGGACGGCGAGATCGTCGCGCTCGACCGTGAGGGGCGCAGTGACTTCGAGCGGCTGCAGTCCCGCATGGGCCTGGCCTCGGCGGCGAAGGCGGCCCGGATGGCCCAGGTGGTGCCAGCGCATCTGGTGCTGTTCGATGCCGTGTATCTGGACGGACGCGGCCTGACCGGGCTGCCGTACACCGAGCGCCGTGCCCTCCTGGAGGGCCTGGGGCTGGACGGGAGGCACTGGTCGACGCCCGCAGCTGTCGTCGGGCACGGCACACAGGCACTGGAGATGACCCGGACCGCGGGACTGGAGGGCCTGGTCGCGAAACGGCTCAACTCTGTGTACGAGCCAGGGGTCCGGTCCCGCTCGTGGATCAAGATCCGGCACGTCAGGACCGTTGATGTGATCGTGGGCGGGTGGGTTCCCGGCCGCGGCCGGCTCGCCGGTCTGCCCGGCGCCCTACTGGTAGGAGAGGCACGTGCAGGCGGGCTGCGGTACGTGGGCAGCGTCGGCACCGGATGGAGCGACAACGAACGCACCACGCTCGCCGAACTTCTCCAGGTTGCTGCGATCGATGAGTGCCCTTTCGACAAGGTGCCACGCGTGGCCGGAGCTCGGTGGGTACTACCGCGCCTAGTCGGAGAAGTCCGCTACGCGACCAGGACCCGGGCAGGACTGCTGCGACACCCGTCATGGCACCGGCTACGCCCCGACCTCGCCCCCGACGACATCACCTGACCCGGGCACTTCCTACTGCGGCGACTGCAGTCCCGTCTCGGGCTTGCAGATCTGGCACGACTCACCCACCGCGGTGCAGCAACGCCGTGCTCCCACTTCGCTGGGGCTGGATCTTCCACGACCGCTCGGCCCTCGCCCGCTCCCGACGTCGCCGCTCCTGTTGCTCCTTGATCTCCAGTTCCCGGATCCGGCCCCGGACCGTACGGAGCTGCCACTCCAGCCACTGCTCCAGGACCGGTTCTTGTCCAGGTCGGATATCCCGCCGTGGCCGGACACGGCTACGCCTCGTCCTGGGCCGGCTCGTGGGCGTGCTTGAGCGCCGACGCGGTCACCGGCTTCGACGGAATCCCAGAAAGGTGCGTGGACACGGTGATGCTGAGCTCCAGCAGCCGCGCGCGGTAGCGGACCACCTGGGAGCCCGATATCGGTAGCAACGATGCCGGACGGAAGAGACGATGCGCAGGCGAGTCGTCGGTTTGGCCACCAGACTCCCGTACGGCAGCCAAGCGTTGGAAATTCGGCGCATCGCATCTGGTGCCGGGTCAGACCCCCGCGGACGTCCGGGCGTCCTTGGAGGGTGTCACGGGCGCCGCCTCGGGGTCGCTGTCGTGCCCTTTCGGGGATCCGAACCAGGCCACTGCCACAGCGCCCGATACGGCGAGCACGAACCCGGTGATCGCCGCCCAGGCGAAGCCGGGACGGGAGGCATCGCCGAGCCACAGCACGCCGATGATGCCCGGCAGGACGGTCTCGCCGACGACCAGCGCGGCGGTGGCGCCGTTGACCGAGCCGATCTGCAGGGCGACCGTGTGCAGGTACATGCCGCCGATGCCTGCCACCAGGATCGCGTAGAACGCCGGGTCGCAGAGCAGCGCTCCCGGGTCGAAAGGGTCGATGCCGTTCAGCACACGGACCCCGACACCGAGGGCGCCGAAGCCCAGTCCGGACAGCAGGCCGGCCAGGATCGCGGCGCGCGCCCCCAGTAGGCGTACGACCACGGTGCCGCCCACGATCAGGAGCAGCGAGATCCCCAGCAGCCACCAGTGCGTGGAGATCGGGGTGTCGCCGCTGCCTTCCGGGCCCGCCGCCGTCGCCAGAAGCACCAGCGCGGAGCAGACCACGGCAATCGAGGTCCGCTCGGCGCGGTTGAGCCGGATGCCGAGGAGCTTGATGCTCAGCACCGCCGTGATCACCAAGTTGGCGCTGATCACGGTCTGCGACAGGAACAGCGGCAGGAGGCGCGCCGCCAGTGCGCCGAGCCCGAAGCCGACGAAGTCCAGGATGGTCCCGACGATGAACTCCCAGGTCATCGCCGCCTTCGCGGTGGATGACAGGCTCGGGCCACCGTGCTGGGTCACGCTGCTGGCGGCGGCCTCCCGGCGGGCTGACTTCTGTGATCCGACGGCCTGAAGGACGGAGCCCGTGCCGTAACAGATCGATGCTGCCACGGCGGTGAGCAGTCCTATGAGCACCGAAAGCTCCGTTCATGTATGGGTCGGTGGGGTTCGGTCCTGTTCCCCCTGGCAGACGCAGGTTTTGGCGCAAAAGTTGCTTCCGGCGAGTCAGTTGCCGGCGTATCTCCCTCCACAGGCCAACTGCGGTCAGCCACACTGCCCGTAGCACACTGCAACAGGTCTTAGCGCAGCGTCACGGAGTTTCTTCTTTCTCAGTGGTGCTTCGTGGATCTCCCGGCGTGCGGCGCCGCGCTTCCGTCCGGTGCTCTCCCGGTGACGGTGAAAAAATGCCGTGTGAACGGCATTCCCGGCTCGCGGAGGAGCACCGGGAATGCGGCCCGGCCGGCCACCCGCCGGTGTGGTGATGCCTTGGCCGTGATCGGTGTCCTGCCTGCTGGGGCGGGTGCAGCACAGTGGCCCGCCGGCCCGGGACGGGAGCGTCAGGGCGCCGAGTCATGCGGTGGTCCGTCATAGGTACTCGGGCCGGGCCGGGCCGCGCCGCAGCTGCTGGCGGATCGAGGTCAGTGGGGTGACGGCCTGGTCGTCGTCGGCGGCAGAGGTCGCGGCGGAGTCGGGCCAGGCCCCGGCAGCGGGCAGCATCGGCCGGACGCGGGCACGCGCTGCCGGGGCGCCCAGCCAGTCTTCCCTACACCGCGGCGTTGCCCACGCCGACGGGCAGCAGTTGCTCGTCAAGGTCGCGGTCTACGGCCCGGCCGTGGAGTTCGTCGAGGACCGGTCAGTACTGCGGAGTCGTCCGCCTCGTCGCATCGGCAGCCCCGGGCCGAATGGCCCGGTACCGGGCCGGCTCGTCGTACGTGGGCCGCGCACAAGTTCCGGAGCGTCCCGGTATGGAGGCCGGGAGGACAAGGACGTGTCCGCCACCATCCCCTGATCTGACGATCTCTTCGAAAGGCAACCCTGTGAGCGTGCAGAACTGGAACCCTGCCCGGATGACCTCGCACCCCGATCACCCCTGTGTG
>NZ_ML123055.1:6843-10817 GCF_003846175.1 Streptomyces sp. ADI95-17
CTGCCTGCCATTCCGTCATGGCTTCACGACGTGCACGCTCTCGACACCATGGTCCTGCCCCAGCTCGCCGACGCCGTCGAGGACGAAAACGAAACTGGCAGTGCGGCCGGACTGCCCGATGCCCCGTACCGGGCCGCGGCCGACGCCATCAACAACCTCGCCACGGCCCTCCCCCAGCCCCCCGCCAGCCCTTCTGCCACCAGCCTCGGGGTCACTTCCGACGCGGTGTTCCTCCGGGCGGTACCCGCGTGGGAGACCGAGGCCCTGTGGCAGGTCCACATCGCCCTGAAGCAGGCACAGGACGAGGAGCCGGATGCCTCCGGGCTCGGCGATCTGCTTCAGGAAGTGGTCGAGGACTGCAACCCACCCCAGTCCGCCGCCGACATCGTCGGCCGGCTCAACCGCGTACTCGCCGTGCTGCTGCTCGACATTCCCGCCGTTCGCACGCTCGCCACCGCCCTCGTTCTCAACACACCGCCGGACTCCCATGTCCAGACCGCCTACGAACAGATCCACACAGCCTGGGCCACAGCCGGCATCCACTAACCACCACCGTGCGCCCCGCCCGGCCGCCGGCGGGGGCGATCCGTGTGGACGGCAGGGGCGCTGGAGTTCGGTCGGCGCCGGACGGACCTCGGCCGGAGGGTGAGGCGGAGTATCAGCGGCTGCTGGTGGGGTGGGAGCCGCAGTCCGGGCGGATGTCGCCGCAGCGGCCTGGCCTGCGCGGCTCCGGTCGATTGTCAGTGACGCCCTTTACGATCCGGCCGTGACAATCGGCCCGCCGGTAGCCGGCATTGTCGGAATCCTGTGTCCGCAGCCCTGTCACACCAGGAACAGTTCACGGGTCACGTGCCCTCCTTCGCAGCGTCGCCGTCCGCGGCATCCCACCAACCCGGCCGCATGCCCGTACGCCCTTCTGAACGACGCACGCAAACCGCCCCGGGCTGGGAACCCGGGGCGGCCAACAGGGAGGTATCCAAGGGTGGCCTACGCGGCGAACCCGATGTTGGTGACGTACTCGTACTGCCCCCACTGCGATCCGAGATCGATGATGACGTCTTCCCAGGCGTCGTCCAGACCCTGGTGGTCACCGGACGCCCATGCCTCGACGATGCGGTCCCAGCGGCGAACGTTCATCGTGCGGTACTCCACCATCCGCTGGAGCGGGCGCGGCACCTGCGACTGGTTCAGCGGGTGGATTTCCACCCTCGTCCCGCGCCCCTCGCGGTCGAGACGGGCCAGAAGGTGCCGGGAAACGTTGTGGCGGCGTACCGTCCGGTAGGCGGCGTCGATGCGTTCCAGGTTGGCCTTCGACGGCCGGCGCTTGCCCTCCAGCCAGGCCTGCAGCGTCCGGTCGGTCACGGTCAGGCCGGCGTCCTTGGCCGCAGCACGGCTGTGGTCGGTCTTCGTCAGGTAGTGCAACCGGGCCATCAGGCCGCGCTTCACGGTGACCGGGGTAACGATGCCTCCTGCGAGGTCGTCGAGCTGCCGGATGACGGCCTCGCTTCCCTTGATACCCCGGGCGCCGAACTTCCCGAAGTCAATATTCCTCTCCGGCACTTCGCACCCCCTCCGAACTTCGTTGGTCCAAGCGGTAGTTGAGATTCTACCGTATGGAGATCTATCAGGGGGTATGTGGTGCTTTCGTTCAGCGGGCGAGACCTTGAGTGGTCCGAACTGGAGGGAGTGACTGGGAAGCGGCCACACACTTTCGGAGGGCCTGGGCTTCGGCCGCCCCGGCCCTCCGGCTCCGGGCCCTGAAGCACGCTCAGAACTCGGCCCCGGGGTCCTAGCTCAGACGCCAGCCGCAAACTAGTGCCGCATCAGGCAAGGTTTGCCTCGTCTGCCAGACTGCCAGGGTGATCATTAAACTCGCGCAAGAGCAGGACTTCCTTGGGCTTCTCGGCTTGGCATCCCAGGTCGAGCACTGGTTTGGTCCGATGGTTGAGGAGCCCGGCTTCCACAGCGCCGTGAGCAAGCACATTCGCCGGTCCACGGCGCTCATCGCCGTCTCCTCGGGATCAGATGTCCTCGGAGGCCTGCTCTTCGGCGCCAAGCCCCCGATTTACCACCTCGACTGGCTCGTCGTTTCTGAGCAGGCGCGGGGGCAGGGCATCGGTCGGGCGCTGTTGGCGGACGCGAAGCGCAGGTTCGTGCTGGGCCCGGGCACGATTGAAGTGGTCACTTTCGGAGTCGACCATCCCGGCGCCGTTGCCAGCGGTGCACGCGTCTTCTACGAGCGTCTCGGTTTCGCCCCGGCCGAGGCCGCCGATCCAGGCCCGGACGGCGGCTCACGGCAGATCTATCGTCGGGCCCTTGCCTGATTCAGGCGATGTTGGCCCTGTTGACGACCTTGCGTAAGCGTTCGTCGGCGGCGTGCTTGTTCCGCCAGATGATGTAGCGGCGGATCATGCTGCCCTGCTCCTTGTGGTTGCCGTGGTCGGTGCCGTCGAGGGCGAAGTAGCGCAGGGCGGTGAACTGGGCTTCGATCCGGTTGAGCCAGGAGCTGTTGGTCGGGGTGTAGGCGATCTCGACGTTGTTGGCGCCGGCCCAGTCCGCGACCCGGCGGCACCGTTTGGTGGTCAGATGCGGCGAGTAGTTGTCACACACGATCGCGATGCGCGTATCAGCGGGGTGCAGGGTGCGCAGGTAGCGGCAGAATTCCAGGAATTTCGACCGGGTCTTGGTCTTCTTGATGTGGCCGTAGAGCTGGTCTTTGCCCAGGTCGTAGGCGGCGAAGAGGTGTCGGACCCCGTGCGGGCGGGTGTAAGTCGCGCGTCGGCGGGGCCGCGGTTCGCGGTCGGGGTCCTTGCCCTTGCCGCCGCGTTCGGCTCATTGGTGCCCCGAGTGGGGCTGGAGGTTGAGCGGGCCGAACTCGTCCATGCAGAAGACTACTTCGGGCTCGCCTGACTCCGGTATGACCTCGCCGTCGGCGATGGCGTAGAGGTGCTCGACTCGGGCCTTCTTGGCCTCGTAGTCCGGGTCCTTCGAGGTCTTCCAGGTCTTCACGCGTTGAAAGGTGACGCCTTCCTCGCGGAGCAGGATGCGCAGGCCCTCGTGGCTGATGTCGTCGACCACCCCCTCGGCGACCAGGAAGTCGGCCAGCTTGACCAGGCTCCAGGTCGAGAATGGCAGGCCGTGCTCGACCGGCTTGGACTTGGCGATCTTCTTGATCTCCCGCCGTTCCGGCAGGGTGAAGGTCTTCGGGCGCCCGCCCTTGTACTTGGGGTAGAGCGCCTCGAAGCCGTCCGCGTTGAAGTTGTGGATCACGTCGCGGACCCGGTCCGGGCTGGTGAACGTCACCGTCGCGATCTTGTCGACCGGCATGCCCTGCGCGGACAGCAGGAGCATCTGGGCTCTCCGCCAGGTCACCACCGACCCCGTGCCCCGACGCACGATCCGCAGCAGTCGCTGCCCCTCGTCATCATCGATTTCACGCGCCCGCACACGCTCAGCCACGAGGACAGCATGACGGACGCTTACCGCCCGGACCCGTACTCCGAGCGGCGCGTCACAACAGGGCGAACGTTGGTTGATGCGGCACTAGCCGGGTGACCACGTGCCCGCCGCTGCGGCGGGCTGTTCGTCGTGGTCCAGCAGCATCCGCATCATCGTGGCGAAGAGCAGATGGGTATGCTGCTTCTGGCAGATAGCGCCTGCCCGCTCCGAGTCACGGTGGCCCACGTCCGCCGTGGCGACGAAGACAAGGTTCTACGAATCGTGCCCAGTACTTCCGCCAGGTCATCAGACTTTCGTGCGGGGGACGTGGGCAGCCCCGCGAGGAGCACCCGATGACCCAGAACCACCGTCAGAAGTCGTGGATTCGCGCTTTCCAGGCCGCCACCGAACAAACGCTGCTGCTAAAAGCGAACGAAGCCACACCGGGCAGCGCCGTGCGGACCTCGATGCACTCGGTATGCGCTGGTAGACGGGGCGTGGCGGGGCTCTACCTCTTGGCGGGGGCGCACGGTACC
>NZ_ML123055.1:11119-21575 GCF_003846175.1 Streptomyces sp. ADI95-17
CGCACGGTACCGGGCGCCCCCGCCGACGCGCACGACTCAGTGACGGTACTTGGCTGTTTCGCCGTCAACGTAGACCATAAAGGGCTTGAACGGCGGCCCCGCTTCGGGTGGCGACGGGTGTAGTTCCACCCCCCGATCGAGAATTTCCTTTGTGGCTGCAATCTTGTCGATAGGGAATCCCTGTTTCGCGGCCTCCTCGTGCTGTTCAAACAAGGGCCGGACAGATTCCCAGGCATCTAGAGGCTCGAACCTGCACTTGTTCCAGAACATGTCGGGGATGCTGACGTACAGGCGACCAACCGGGACTCCCCCCACATACATGATCAAATGCGGCTTGATCTCCTCGGCCGATCCCATCATTGTCACCCTCTTCCCAGGTCATCGAGTATTTTCTTCAGTGGCACGTGACGGTCCAGGTCGCGGTGGCGGTGCCCTGGTAGCGGTCGTCCGGGCGGCCGGCCGAGGTCTTGTGTGTAGCGGTGGCCGCAGGGCGCCAAGAGCATCCGGTCACCTTCTCCAGACGTTGACCTTCTCCGTCGTCAGGAGCGGTGCTCCGTCCGGGCCCTTTTACATGAGACGGAATCCAGGTCTTCCGGTTCCGCCAGGACCAGTGGCGAGTTTGTTCCTTTTCATCTCGTTCGCCAAGCGCTCTCTGGACATCAGGTACCAGACCACCAGCTCGCCGCGATACGGGCCCCAGACACACGCCTCGACGGGGACGGCCATGCCGTTGCTGTCAACGTTTCCTACGCCGCCTTCCCACCAGATCATTCCGTGGACGAAGGCCGGTCGGCCGCCGACCACCGGGCCGCGGCGAGCTGCGCGCCGAAGTGCACGGCCAGTGCCGCCATGTCCGCGGTCGCCCAGTACAGGTCGGCGGTCTGGAGATGCCCGGCGAGGCCGGTCAGCGCGTCCTGCTTGGGCCCGTCGTCACTGGTGGCCCGAAGAAGGCTGGAGTCCGGGTTGGGCAGGAAGCGGGCGGTCTGGGACCGCATCCTGGGAAGGGCTCGGGCACCCCACGGACGACCATGGCCATCCACCTGCGGCAACAAGGGCTTCCTCGTCCAACTCAGTCGCCCCGGACCAGGGGAGCCCCGGGGCGACTGACAAGTGCTCAGAGGGGCGTATAGGCGGGCTGGTACGCCTCGGTCCGGCATCGTGCGCCGATCCGTCATGAACAGGGCTAGCTGTCGTCGGCTTCGGGCTCCGGCCCGAATTCGGACAGGCGGTTCATGGCCGCCCCGCCATCGGGCCGCTCAAGCAGCGCCCTGACCAGGTATGCGGCATCGGCAGTGTCCTCCAACAGGCGCATGGTGTGCCGTAGCGCCGTTGCGGCAGCCAGGTCAGCAACGAGGATCTGTTTTATTCAGCACTCCGAGACCCTAATCACGTGGGCCTCGATCACGCTGATGACCCACCGCATCACCCGCGCACCCAAGAAAGTCGACGGCCTGCCTGTCCTCCCTGCACGGGTTCTGCAAGACGCCTGGCTTCGGTCAACGACTCTGCTGCGCAATTCGCTGCGAGGGTAAGGCCGGGTCGGCGATGATCGTTGGCGGGGTCGCTTCCTGTCGTGCGGCCCTGGAGGCGGTACGGATGTCGATGCGGCCGGTGGGGTTGCCGGAGATCCCGGAACAGACGGTGGTGGTGGCCCGGGCGGCGTTCCCGAAGGGGAGTATGCCGATACGGGTGCGGGATCGCCTCGCGGAGGGCTTCGTCGACGAGCCGTTCACGGAGGCGTTCGGGGTGCGGGGTGCTCCGGGCCTGTCACCTGGGGTGTTGTCGCTGGTGACGGTGTTGCAGTTCGCGGAGGGCCTGACGGATCGGCAGGCCGCGGCGATGGCGGTGCGGGCGATCGACTGGAAGTACGCGCTGGGGGCGGAGCTGACGGACACCGGTTTCGATGCCAGCGTGCTGTGCAGGTTCCGGGCCCGGCTCGCGGACAACGGTATGGAGCGGGTGGTCTTCGACCGGCTCCTTGAGCACTGCAAGGAGGCCGGCCTGGTGGCGGCCGGAGGCAAGCAGCGCACGGATTCCACCCATGTGATCAGTGCGGTGCGGGACTTGAACCGTCTGGAGCTGGCCGGGGAGAGTGTGCGGGCGGCCCTGGAGGCCCTCGCGGTCGCGGCACCGGCCTGGCTGGCCGGACACATCGACGTGACGGAGTTCGCCGAGCGGTACGGGCTGCGGGTCGACGGCTGGCGCATGCCGCCCTCGCAGACGAAACGTGACCGTCTCGCCCAGGTCTTCGGGCAGGATGCCCTCGCCTTGTGCCGGGCGGCCTGGGCCGATGACGCTCCGGCCTGGATTCGCGAGATCGAGGCCGTGGGCTTGTTGCGGCAGGTCCTCGTGCAGACCTACATCGTCCGGATCGATGCCCGGGGACGGCAGGTGATCAGGAAGCGGGACGCCGACGACGGCGTCCCGCCCGGTCAACTCCGCCTGGCCTCCCCCTACGACTCCGACGCACGCTGGGCGGCCAAGGGCGACGACCTGTTCTGGATGGGCTACAAGATCCATCTCACGGAAACCTGCACCACCCTCCCCGACGCCGACGCGGGGACAGGGGTGATGCCGAATCTGATCACCGACGTGCACACCACCGACGCGACCGTGCCGGATGTGAAGGCGACCGCCCCGATCCAGCGCAAGCTCGCCAGGCACGGAGTGAAGCCCGGCGAGCACTACCTCGACTCCGGCTACCCGTCGGCCGACCTGATCACCAAGGCCCTGAAACAGGGCATCCGCATGGTCACCCCGGTCCTCCTGGACCATTCTGCCCAGGCCAAGGCCGCCGAAGGCTTCGGCAAGAACGCCTTCACCATCAACTGGAAGACCCGCCAGGTCCGCTGCCCCGCCAGCAGGACCAGCTCCCACTGGAACCCGGTGAAGCAGCACGGCAAAGACGCGATCGTCATCACCTTCAGCGTCCTGACCTGCCGGGACTGCCCTCTCCAGAAGCAGTGCACCACCTCGAAGACCGGGCGCCGCATGCTCACCCTGCGGCCCGGGGAACTCCACGAGAACCTCGCCCGGGCCCGCGCTGAGCAGAAGACCGACACCTGGAAGAACAAGTACGCCTGCGCGCCGGAGTCGAGGGCACCATCAACCAGGCCCTCGACATCACCGGCATCCGCCGGGCCCGCTACCGAGGCCTACCGAAAGTCCGCCTCCAACACGCCTTCTCCGCCACCGCACTCAACGTGATCAGGCTCGACGCCCACTGGACCACAGGCCCCCTCGACCGCCCCCGCACCAGCAGGCTCGAACGACTCAGCTACCGACTCTCCGCCTGAACGAATTGCGCAGCAGAGTCAACGACCCAGTTCGGACAGATCGCTGTAGAGGCGGTTCAGCGCGTACGCGCCCAGGCCGAGGCCCTGGTCGATTCGGCGTCGTGCGGCTGGGTTTCGGTAGTGGGGTTCTAGCAGCAGGAAGAAGTCCTCTGCGTGTTGTTCGTCGATTTCGGAGTGGAGGCCGTAGTGCATCAGGTCGGCTTGAGCGACCCAACCGCGGTTCACAACCGCGTTGCCCGTGATGGCCGATACCGAGGCGAATGCGTACTCGATCGCGCCCATGCAGCCAATTCCTACCTGCGGGTCCTCCCACGTACACACCGCACTGAGAACGCTGTTGTACGCGTGGACGGCCGGCATCATCTTCAGGCCGTTCAGCCGTACGGTGTCGCTGCCGATGCTGGCCAGAAATCCGCGGAAGGTCTCGTGATGGAATTCCTGAGGGCGGAATCCGCCGTGTTCTTCCACGACATTGCCCAGGATGCCGATGCGATCCGCGGGGTGCTCGATCCGGGACACCAGCGCAGCCATCGGACGGGCGAAGTAGGTGACGGCGAAACCTAGTTGCTCCTGGCTTGTGCGGAAGTTCTCCAACGACATGCTTCCGTCTACCAGCGTTCGGAAGTACGGATTGTTCAGGACACCGGTCTCGGCCACGATGTGCTTGGCGTGCGCTGTCACCAGCGGGGCCTTGGTTATCTGCAGATGGGTGGTCACAGTCGAATTCTCCTGGCGTGTTGTTCCTGAGCGCGGCTCGATGCGGGACCGGCGGAGCCCCTCTGATCGCCGGTGCCGAGTGGAATGAGCACCCGACGGCGGACGAGAAAATGCTGTCCGGTTCTGTCGGCTCAGGAACGCAGGGCTCCCAGGAGGCGGTGACCTCGGTCGTTCGGATCAGTACTGCTGTGGAACACGCGAATGGCCGCTCTCAGCTCGTCAGTTGAGATGGAGCCGGAGCTGTCGGTGTCGATGTCGGCGAACGACACGTCGATGTCTTCGTCGCTCAGCGCGAAAGAGGACTGAAACAGGCGCTTGAACTCGGACTTGTCGAGTTCACCGTCTCCGTCGACGTCGGCGGTGGCCACGAAGACCTTGGCGGACGGCGTGACAATCCGCGCGTAATCATCCGGCTTGTCCCCCAGGCTGACAAACCCGGCCAGGAATTCGTCGCGTGATACGACGCCGTCCCCATCTGTGTCCATAGGGACAAACAATCTCTTCCAGTACTCCAGAAGGGATCTCTGCAGCGCGCTGGCGGGGGCGGTTCCTGGCGTGAGCTTGAATTCCCGCGTCGTGCGGCCCGCCCAGGTGTACACGTCGGTTTCGCTGACCCACCCGTCGCGCTCGCGATGGAACACGTTGTAGTAATGCCGGGCCTTGCTGTGGATAATGGATTTTTCCGGCATGCGAAGACCTCGAATTTTCTTGCGCGGTGGTCGAATCGAATATCCACCGCGACCCGGTCCACGAGCAATGACTCGTGAGCTCAGGGTGGCAGCGTTTCCCTTCCCGGGCGCCGGCACCAAAGCTTCACCACTCATTCGAGTGAGTAATTCGGCCTGGCAGTTTCAGGTTCAAGGGCGTGGCGCCGGCGCGACCGCGATCCGGCGATGGATGTCCTCAAGCAGGTTCCGCATCGCTGTGCGGAAGGTTTCAGTGTGGTGGTCACCGAGGAAAGAGGTATGCCGGAACACCTCAAGGGCGACGAGGCCATGCAGGTGTCCCCACGCGATCAGCAGGAGCGCGGTCACTGGGGGCGGCAGATATCTCAGAGGGCGTTTGAGATCTGGCGTGTCGCATGGCCGGTGCGGTCGTTGGGGACTGCGTGAGTGCTTCTGGGGGCAGGTATCCGTCGGACCTGACGGACGAACAGTGGGCTCTGGTGGAGCCACTACTACCGGCCGCGAGGGTGGGGCCGAAGGGCGGACGGAGGGAGAAGCATCCACGGCGGCGGATCGTAGACGCGATCTTCTATGTCGTGCGGACCGGGTGTGCCTGGCGTCAGCTGCCGAAGGACTTTGCGCCCTGGCCGACCGTGTACTGGTACTTCACGTGGTGGCACGATGACGGAACCGTGGAGCGGCTGCACGACGCGCTGCGCGACCAGGTCCGAGTGGCCGACGGCCGCAGCGCCGAACCTAGCGCCGGGCTGATCGACTCGCAGTCCGTGCGCACGGCCGACACTGTCCCCGTTTCCACCAGAGGGTTTGACGCAGGCAAGAAGGTCAAAGGCCGCAAGCGGTTCATCGTCACCGACACGCTCGGCCTCCTGCTGGCGGTACACGTTGTTGCTGCGAGCGTCCAGGACCGTGACGGCGCGAAACGCTCTTTGCTTTGGACTCGCCTCCACCATCCGAGCATCCGGAAGGTCTGGGCGGACCAGGGCTTCTCCGGAAGGCTGGTCGATTGGAGCGCTTCGATCCTCGGCCGTGAGCTGGAGATCGTCCGTAAAGCGCCTGACCAGCGGGGCTTTCAGGTCCAGCCCAAGCGTTGGGCCGTTGAGCGGACGTTCGCCTGGATGACCGCGCACCGGCGGCTTGCCCGTGACTACGAGACCGATCCCGCCCGGTCCGAGACCATGATCCGGTGGGCGATGATCGGCATCATGGTCCGCCGGCTCACCCGAGGTTGCCCAGCCAAACGGCCAGGACCACGGCGCCTTCAGTGGACAGGCCCGTAGTAGATGACAGGCATCTGCAACGCGTCAGGAATTCTGGACGGCGCCTACGAACCGCTCGACCTTGCTCCGCAGATCTGACGAGAGGCCGGAGAGGCCGTCGACGATGAAGGTCAGTTGCCTTGCAAGCTCCGGATAGGTGCTCCAGACAGCTGGGTTCCTGGTCAGGACCGCGCGCAGCAGGTCGCCCTCGTACATGTCGCCTTCAGCCAGCGGGTTGTCGCGAAGCACCTCCACCGCGAGCGGAAGAAGCACCGGCAGCCCAATGTCCTGCCCGATCAGCAGGCGCAAGTCCTCAACGGTCAGAGTCCCGACCGGCCGGCTCCGCAGAGCATGCGCCGTCGCCATGAGATAGGTGGCGTCGGGCGGGGGCGCCTGCCAGCGATCACGTTCGAGCTCCTCAAGGGACCGACTACGGTCGATAGATACAGCCACCAGACGATTCTCTCGTGAATGCGTGTGGTCGGGTAGCCGGAGACCAGCGGTGGTCTCCGGCTACCCGACCACAAGGCGAGATCTCAAACACGGTCTCAGGCCGTAATGCGGCAGCTGGTCCAGATAGGCCCCTGGATGCAGGCGGTCCACTGGGTCGCTGGGGCCGGGCTGTACCGGCCGCAGCGGCACGGTCGCACGGGCCGCGCAGTTTCGGGCCGATGACGGTGCGGGTCGCCCAGGAGCTGGCGCAGCTGTTCCCGTGCCGTCCGGGGATCGAGTACCTGGTGCGGCGTACCGGGCTGTCGGAGCGGTCGGTGGAGTACCGTCTGGGGATGCTGCGGGAGGCCGGGCTGCTCGCGTGCATCGTGCGGGCACCTCGGCTCCTTCGCTGGTCAGACCTCGATGTACGCGACGACCACCACGGTGCGCAAAGCCGTGACCCAGTACAGAAGCCGGACGCGCTCGACGTCGTCGGCGTACTGGCGCAGCTGGGGGCCGGTGGTGTCGCCGGGGAGCGGTTCGCCGGCGTCGGGGTCGACGGAGATGACGACCAGGGCGCGGTCCAGGGCGTGGAGTTCGGCTTCGCTGGTCAGGTTCTCCAGCTGTTTCGCGGCGGCGTCGGAGAAGGCGATTCGGGCGCGGCGGCCGTGTGGGGCCATCAGGCGACGGCCGGGCGCTGGGCGGCGAGCCGGGTGAGGTGGGTCTCGCGCAGTTCCTCCCAGGGCGTGCAGTCATCCACCGCGGGCAGGCCGTTGGCGGCGATGTCCTCCAGGACGGCGGCGAGCTGGTCGGCGCTCTCGCGTGTCCTGGCCGCGTACGCACGAATGGCGTCGGCGGCGGCGGGCTCCAGCTGCTGCCGGGCGGCAGTGTCGGCGGGGGCCGGCTGTTCGCTCATTGGGGGCCTCCAGGGCGCGGACGGGCGTGTGTCACCACGGTATCGGGCGGGCGCGGGCCGTGGGGACCACTCCGCAGCACCCGGCCCGGAGCGGGTCGGCCGCGCGTCACATGCCGAGGGAGGACTCGAAGTCGCCGGTGATCTCGCGGGCCGGCTCGGTCACGTCGTCCTTGATGGCGGGGAACTCTTTGGTGTCGAGCAGCCCGGCCTGGCCGTCGCGGGTCCTTTACCGGACGAATCCGCGCCATCCGCGCCCCGGTACCGTGTGTCCGGCTGGGCCTGTTTCACCGCCGGTGATCAGCTTTTCACCCCAGCCCCTGTGCCCCGGATCAGTGAGCTCTGGCCCGGGGCGCAGCCGTGTCTTCGCTGGCAGCGCGGTTCGGTCCGGCAGTCTGTGTCCATGACCGACGTCTTCGAGCACACCCCGCAGGTCTGGAATGCCGCGCGGCTTCGCGACGCGCTCAAGGACCTGCCCGATGACGCGCCCATCCATATCGGCGTGGCAGGCGACCCCGGCGACTTCGACGGATACCGGGACTTCGTTCTCGTGGACGCGCATCAGGTAGAGAACTGGTGGCCGGCCACTTCCACAGCGCCGGAACGTACCGAGACAGCAAGGGCACTGACGCTGTTCGCCGACTGGGAGCCGGGTGCCTACGACCGTCTGGACTGACCCCCGTACCCACCGCGGCGCCTCGCCCTGGGTACGGGGGCAGGTGGGGTTCAGCGGAGTGATGCCGGTCCCCGCGTACAGCTCGTGTTACAAGACCGTAAGCGGCTCCCCCGCCTTCACCGCGTGCCATGCGATCGCAGCCGCGTGAGCCACCGGCCAGTCCACGGCTCTCTAGTCCATCGCGTCCACCGCGTGCCCGGTGGTGAACGGAACGTTCTCCGCGAACCGCAGGGACGCCGCGTGCTGGCCCGCACCCGTGTCCTGCCGCTCCGCGGCAAGGACCGACAGCGACGGGACGATGACGCGGCCGGTGCCGCGGGAGGCCTTGATGTACAGGCCGGTGAGGAAGGGATCCGCACGGTACAGAGCGGTCAGTGCGGTGTGGTTCAGGACTACCACCAGGTTCACGCGGCGGCGCAGCCCTGATGCGCGCGAATCAGGTGCGGGCGGCGGTCATCGACGCCACACGTTCACCTTCTCCGTCGCCAGCAGTGGCGCCCCGTCAGGCCCCTTCATGTGGGCCGGAACCCATGTCTTCCGACGCAGTGACCGGTCCGGGCCGTGCGCCTGGTTGCGCCAGTGCCCGGAGACGACCCAGCGGTGCCGGTACCGTCGGGGCGGATCCCCGCCCTCATCCGCGTCCTGGTCTTGTGGGGTGTACTGGCGGCGCAGGTCCACGATGCTCACCTCGGGCGCGGGAAGCCCGTCCCGGGCGTAGGCGCGCGCCGTGGGCTTGTCCGCACGCTCCTGTGTCCGGTCGACAAGCTGGGGCTGCTGCATCAGCAGCCATGCCGCGGCAAGGGCCGCGACGACCGGCTGCGGGAGCTGCGGATCGACCTCGGCCAGAGGCGCCGGCTCGGTAGTCACGGGCAGGGTCGCCGCGCAGATCGGGATCAGCGGCGGGATCGCGTCCTCGGCGACCTCGTAGCGGCCGATCCGGGCGACCTCGGCGGCAAGGCGGCTGCGCGACATCAATAGCCAGAGCAGCAGTCCGCCCTCGTACGGGCCCCACACGCACGCCTCGACAGAGCACGGCAACGTCCCGGTCGTCGGTCGCCGGGACGGCCTGGACCGGAGGCTCGACGTCGGCGAGGAGCTCCAGGAGGAGGGCGCGGCGCTCGGTGTAGGGGTGGCTTCGGCAGTCGCCGATCTGCGGGTCCGGGTGCTGCAGGATGTCCCAGCAGCTGTCCGAAGCGGCCTCGGCGTCCAGTCAGTCGTCGCTCCGGAAGATCTGTTCCCGCCTGGCAGCTGCCAGGCGGGCGCAGACGGTCGCGGGCTCGGCTCCTGTGACGGTGGCGATCTGGTCGATGCTCAGCATCAGTTGGTGGTGGAGGAGGTGGGTGTCCTCGATGGCGGTGGGGGTGCGGCCGCTGCGGCGTGCGACGGTCTGGGTGAACCACTGCCACGTGCAGGCCGAGGGGCGCCGCTCGGCGACCACGGAGGTCCAGGTGCTGGCCACGGTCTCGAAGAGTTTCGATGTTGCTATCCGGGCTTCCTCCGTGGGGAGGTGGGCGGCGGCGTAGGCGTGGTAGGTGGGTCGGTGGAGGTCGTAGAACGCGTAGTAGGCGTTTGTGAGGACGGCGGGCGACGGCTTCATGGCTTGCTTCCTTGTTCTGCCGTTCCTGGTCAGCCGAAGGCGTCCGCGGGGAGGCTGCTGCCTGGCCCGCGGTTGTACGTGGCGTTGCGCCACAGGGGGAGGGCGATCTCGGGCTTGCTCTGCAGGGCGGTCGCGAGCCGGTGGTAGACCGTCCATTGCGGTACTCCGGGGCCGTGGAAGGCCCACCGGAGGTCGGCGATGGTGATGCCGCGCGGGGCGGAGCTGATGAGCCTGTCCTCGCGGGGGGAGCCTGCGGCGTAGTTCAGGGCCTGGAAGTAGGTGCGCAGGGTGTGCACGGGGTCGGTGGTGTTGACGGGGTCGTCGGCGGCGATCTTCCAGAGCAGTGTGGCGAACTCAGTCTCGGTGCTGCCGGCGCACTCCTTGGCGATCAGTTCCACGTACGCGAGGGTGGCGGACCGCTCGCCGGACAGAATGCGGGAGAGGTAGGAGCGGTGGATGTTCATGCGCAGGGCCAGCTCCCGCTGCGGGATCCCGGACTGCTTCCACATGAGGGTGAGCGCACAGGCCAGGCGCTGGTGCGGGTCGCGCAGCGAGGCCTTCTTCGGCATGGCCCGTTTGACCGCCCGCTGCGAGCCGAACGCCAGGACGGGGCGTTTACGGGTCGCGAGATCACGGTCGACGGTCCGCGGCGGGTACGCGACCTGTCCCTCGCGGAGGCCATCGCCAAGATCCCGGCCGGTACCGAGGACCGCACCGGGTACGAGCGCGATTCCTTCCGCCTGTGGGTCGACGCGGACAAGGACGGCTGCGACACCCGGAAGGAAGTCCTGATCGCCGAGGCGGTCAAGGCTCCCGAGCAAGGGGCCCGGTGCGCGCTGAGCGGGGGCGAGTGGCTGAGCTACTACGACGAGGTCACCGTGAA
>NZ_ML123055.1:22210-46301 GCF_003846175.1 Streptomyces sp. ADI95-17
CGGTGTACGGGCGGCTTCGGCAGTCACCGATCGCCGGATCCGGGTGCTGCAGCACGTCCCAGCAGATATACGACGCCGGGTACCGGGCCGCCAGGGCACGGGCCCGGGTCACGGCCGACGCAGCCCGTGACTGCGCGGCCGCGAAGTCGAGCCGGCCGTCCCGCCAGATCACCGCCTCGCCGTCCAGGACCGCGCCGGGGCTGAGCTCCATGCCGGCGACCGCCAGGTCCATCCAGTGCTGGGTGACGACCCGGCCGGAGCGTGCGTACAGCACGACGGTCTCATCGGTGCGCCGCAGCACCGTTCTGTGGCCGTCCAGTTTGGGCTCGTACCACCAGCCCGGCCCCTCGGGCAGCGTCGGGGCCGCCTGGGCCAGCGCCACCTTGATCGGGAACTCCACAGAACCGATCCTGCGAGCCCAGCGTCCCCGAAGCGCGCCGGGCGGTCCGTACGGCCTACGCCTGCTTGTGACCGGAGTAGGTCCTCACACTCACGATGGATCCTCATCACCGGCGAGCCGAATGTTGATCGCGGCCTCAAGCTCAGTCATCGTGCGGCGAAAGGCGGTCTCGAGATCGACGTCAAAACGGCGAGCCAGAATGAGCACCGACCACAGACAGTCCGCGAGCTCATGCTCCAGCGCCACTCGCCCGCCCGGCATGTCCCGAGCCCCTTCTTCGGCCATGACCAGCTTGGCCAGGTCACCGACATCGCCCACGAAACCGAGCATGAACTCTTCCCGTGTCCAGACCCGGCCCCGTTCACGCCGGTTCAGCTGGTCGTACAGGTCATGTACTCGCATCGCTTGCTGCTGCAGCCCATCAAGGCTCATCCGCGCCTCCCGCCGGTCCGCGTCGGAACCACATGCTCTCAAGCCGGGCGTTCAGCCACACTGCTCCAGCCCCGTCTCGGGCCTGCAGATCTGGCACGGCTCGATGTCCGGCTCCGCCAAAGCGATCACCGCCTCCTCGCGATCGAGGAATCCGCCCTGGACCTGATACAGAGCGCAGTCCCCCCGGTGCACCAGGGCCGCCGACGATGACCGCTGCGGCTGGATCTTCCACCGCAGCGCGGCATGCGCCTGCTCCCGGCGCCGTTGCTCCTGCTGCTCCTTGATCTCCAGTTCCCGGATCCGGCCCCGGACCTGACGCAGCTGCCACTCCAGCCAGTCGGCCAGCGCCCGGTTCTTGTCCAGGTCGGATATGCCGCCGGGCATGGCTACGCCTCGGCCGGCTCGTGGGCGTGCTTCAACGCCATGCGTGCCGCGACCACGTCCTCGCTCAGCGCCGCCCAGTACGGGTGCGTCATCACCTCGGCACTCAGCCGGCGCAGCTCATCCTGGAAGCGCCGGACTTCTGCGGCCTGCTCTTCCGTGTATCCGGGAGAGTCCTCTTTGTGGGACCGGTAGGAGGAGTGCAGCTGTTTGTCGCCCTCCCACCCGGGCATCGGCTCGGCCGACCACGGCAGGGTCTTGGCGTACTCCTCGTACGCGGCGCGCGTCTGATCGAGGGCGGCCTGAGCGTCGAGGAGGTCCTGAGGGAATTCGAGAGCAGGGCTGTTCTTGGGCACATCGCAATGCTATGTCTGTTCGAATACCGGATGCGAATGACGCGCCGAAGCCCTACAAATCGGGCATGGTCAGTGTTCCGTCGCGGCGAAGGCTGAGTGGTCGAATCGCGCGCCGCCCTACCGCAAGGAGGAATTCGGGGCCACGATGAGAACCAGCTGGAGCAGGACCGCTCGGAGGGGGCAGGGGCCGGGCGGGACGGTACGGGGTAGCTGATGCGGGCGGGCGTCACGGCGCCGCCCCTCACCGTCGGGGAGTGCCGGGACCGGTCGTTTTGCGGCGCTGTTGGCCAGATGGTGCCACCCCAAAGGGCGAGTTGATCTGTATCTCCCGTAGCGGGCGGCCGAGTTGGGCAGCATACGCAGTGAACTCACACCGCTACCGATTGCAACCATGGGGGGCAAATGCCACGACCCAAGGACACCGACTACACCGGCACGCTGACGATGCTGCACACCGCTGTGATGAACACAGGGACCGATCTGCGGGACGTGATCGGCAAGGGCATTGAAAAGCTGGAAGCGAGCGGTCAGGCCACCCAGGAGACCACCAAACAGGCCGTGGTCGACGAGCTCAGCCGGATGCGAACGAACCTGCGCGAGGCCCGGGACCGGCTGACGGCCAGCGGGGACATGCTGAACACGGAGGTACGCCAGGCCGTCGCTGCTCTGCAGGGCGAACTGCGCGGGGTGAGGGAAGCGGTCAACGCCCTCACCCCGCCCATGCCGCCCACGCCGGCTTCCGTCGCCGGCAACGGATCCGGACCGGCCGCCCACGAGGTCAAACTGCGGCCGGAAACCGCCGAGCCCCTCACCACGGAAGGCCAGATCCCGGTGGCCGCGGCCACCAACACCCAGGACGCCGCGCCGCAGATTGCAGCGACCGCTGTAATTCCGGCGCAGCGGGGCAGCGACAACGCGGACAGCCCGTTGCCGCCGGCAGCTTCACTGGAGGAGATCCGGCGCGCGGTGCGCGAGGTCCTGGCCGACGAGCTCGCCTCGCTGCGGTCCGTGCTGGAGAAGCAGCCGCCCGCTCTGCTGGCCAGCGTCGGTGCCGACCTACGGGCGCAGCTGGGCGGGGTGACCAGTGCGCTGCGCGAGCAACTGGACGCGGCAGGGAAGGAAGCGCGTAACGAGCTGACCGCTCTTCGCGAGGAGACAGCTGCTCTGCGGGCCGAACTGGAGCAGAACGCGTCCAAGGAAGCAAAGGCGGCGGAGGTGACTGGGGAGCACAGCGCGCTGCTGCGGGAGGCGGCCCGGGTCTCGTCCGCGACCGTGCTCTGTCATCGGGACGTGTGGGAGTTCCTCACGGCGCACGCCGGGCGGCAGCCACACTTCCGGGTGCCGGCGCAGGTCCTGGACAAGGGCGAGGAACGTGTCCGCGCTGCGCTGTCCGGACGGTCGCTCATCGCGTTGCTGATTGCCCTGCACTCGGTCAAGGAGACCGCGGCCGACGGGGACGGCGACCAGGAGCTGGCCACCGTGCTCTACAAGCGGGTCGCGGAAAGCCTGTCCGGACTCACCGTGACAGGCCGACCGGTCACCATCACCCTGGACGACCGCGTACCCTCCGGTGAACTGGACACCCCGGATGAGGCACAGACCAACACCACAACCGGCGAACAGGCCGATGCCGGGGGCGAGGACAAGAAGGAGTAACCGCAAGCCTGGGACACAGCACGAGGGCCCGCACGGACGAGTAATCCGCGCGGGCCCTCACACCGTCCTGGGGCATTGACGCCCTGGCGAGCCGAGGCCACTAACAACAGAGCAGGCGAGGACAGGAAGGCGAGCGCTCCGAATGCTGTGCGCGTACAACAACGGACCAGGGGGTCCTCCTTGTCGAGCTCGAGAATCAGATCAGCGGGTGCGGGGCGGGGTCATGCGGGCGTGGAGCAGGGCGGCGCGGGTGAGTTCGGCGCCCTGCTTGTGCTCTTCGTTGAACAGGGCGGTCAGGCCCTTGGGAGCATCCCAGTGCTTGTGCAGGTCGACGGTGGCACCGAGGTCGTCCAGGAGCTGGTCGACGACGGCTGCGGCCTCGCTGGCCCGATCGCCCCCTCCATCTCCCCACCACAGGTGCTCGGTCGGCGTGCACGGCGCAGGGTGGACATGGCCGTCGCTGGTGAGCACCCACAGGGTGTGGTGCAGGACAACCGAGGCGAGTTCCGCGCCGCCAGCCGGGAGGGACAGCGGTGCGTAGAACCGCCACACCTGCTTGCCGTCGTCGCCGAGGGCGCGCAGGACGGGCATGTCGGTGAGCGGGTCGGTGAAGAACGTCTCCACCTTGGCGTCCTGGGCGAGGACGGCGTGGGCGGCGGTCGGGTCGCACATCGTCAGCCGGTGGGTCCACCGGTCGCTGACGGTGCCGTGCTGGGCGGGGATCTCGGAAACGGCCCCGTAGGGCAGCAGGTCCGGATCGCGGCCGACGGCGATCTCGAGCGCGGCCACGGCTTCGGGGTGGGTGTCCAGGGCGAGCCCCAGCCAACCGGCCTGGAGAGCCTCGCGGTCCCCGTCGCAGGGCAGCGGGTGTCGGCTGATGTCGGGCACGGCACCGGGAACGACCTGGTTCGGCGTGTCGCCGTAACCCTCCTTGCAGAAGATCTCGATCTCGTGGCTCGCGTTGTCGACCCGGTTGTTGCGGATGCCGTTGGCCATGTCCGTCGCGGCCGCCCGCGAGACGGCGTCGAAGCTCTCGTTGGCCGCGGCCCGGCGCAGGATCTTCTCGTTGGTGTTGGCCGGGATCTCGACCACCGCCGCCCGGGCACCGGGCTTCCACTCACGGACCAGGCTCGAAAGGCGCAGCAGGTCGGGCCACCAGGGCAGCACCTGGCCGACGTAGGCCGCGACGTCGCCCCATCCGGCCTCGTACTCGATGCCCGGGTGCACGGTGTCGGCGGCCACCAGCGCCGGCCCCCCGAAGCCCATGTCCCCGAACAGCGCGCACACGGTGACGACGCCGTCCTTGTTGCCGCCGCCGGCGACGGCGGAGGCGACATCGGTCGCGGCCCTGGAGTCGTCGCAGTGCACGAGGCGGATCACACCGATATCGGTGTGCCAGTCCAGGGCCGGCCCCCGCAGGGTTTCCCGATATCCGAGCCAGCGGCCCGGAGCCGGGTTCTCGGGCGCGGGGCGCAGCAGGACCGCGCCGCGGTGGGCGAACTCCGCCGTCTCGGCCGCCCATGAGTACACTCCGGTGCCGTCCCATACCTCCTCGGGCTCCGGCCGGTTGCGGTTGAACGGGCTGTACGGCCTCTCCTTCGGCTTCGGGAACTTGTCGTACTTCCGCGCCAGCCGCCACATCCCGAACGTGGTCACGCCCAGCAGCCGCTGTACTTCCACCCTGGTCAGATAGCTGTGGCTCACGCCCATATCGCTGCTCCTCGCCGTCCCCTGGAGCCGATGCGGCCCCAGGCCAGAGCATGGGACAAACCGGCAGACCACCGTTCGGAAAGCCCGTGCCGTGCCCGGTTCCGAACACGCATTGGCCGAGAAGGCGCTGTTGCGCGGCAGGGCAGGGAGGGGGGCATGCGCAAGGCCAGGCTCCCGGTAATGCCCCGGGCCGCCTGGCCTCACGTCTTCCGGTAGCCCACGGCCGCCGACGTCCTCGCCCAGGTTACTGCGCCCAGTTCGGCAGGCGTGGCTGGAAGAAGTAGCCGGTCTTCTTGGCGGTGGTGATGGCGGCGGCGGCCGGGCTGTCGGCGCCGGCCGGGATGTGCGGGTAGACGCAGTCGACCAGGTCGTACTGGGTGGCGTCATCGGCCCCGGAGCCGGGCACGGCGCAGTTCGGGCGGCAGTGTCCGCCGGCCTCAATCCACACCCCGGGCCAGTCGGGGTGCCGCTCGGTGAGGTGAACGTCGCAGTTCTGGCACTGGACCTTCTGCTCCTTGCCGGTGAGCTTCCCGGCCGGGCGGGCCTGAGCGGCATCGAGGACGTGGCCGACCTGCTGCAGGGACTCCTCCCCCAGGCGGGAGCGGTCGCACACGGGCCCGAATTCGTTCTCCACGCTGACCAGGACGCCCGGCCAGTGCGGGTGCCGGTCGGTCACCGGCGCTCCGCAGCCGGCGCAGGCACGGGCGGACAGGCCGTGCGTGCGGAACAGGGCGAAGGTTTCCTCGGGCAAGGGCTCACAGGTCCTGCCGGGTGTGTCGGCGAGCGGCGCGAGGGCGAACAGCGCCATCTCTTTCTCCGCCAGGCGCACGTCCTCCCAGGTCCGTAGCCCGGCCACTGGCACGCTCTGTGCCCAGCCGATGCGTGGCACGCTGGTGGTCGACGGCCGCTGCACGGTCTGAAGTTCGGGGTGGCGCAGGTTCTCGGGCGCGTACGCGGCGAGGGCACAGCGCAGCTGCTCTGGGGCCTGGTCCTGGTCGTCGGCGTCGAGCCAGCTGGTCTTCACAAGCTCCCGTAGGTTCCCCCGCGGGTAGAGCGCCACCTCATACGTCCAGCCGTCCGCGCCGTGGCGCAGGCTGCGCTCGTACTCACCGGAGTCGTCGAAGGAGAAGCACGACAGGACACCGCCGGCCTTCTCCGCCGCCGAGAGGGCGTCGGCGACCGTCGCGTAGGTGTCGGTGAAGTCGTCCCATGGCGTCGCCAGCGGCCCGAAGAGGATGTCGTCCATCGACGTCAGCCGCGGCAGGTTCGCCGCCACCGCCGTGAACGTGGCGGCGTTCCGTGACGCCGCGGCCTTGCGCTGCTTGGCCTGCTTCGCGTGCTTGGCCGCCCGCTTCTGCTGTGCCCTTTTCCCCATCGTGCCCGCCTTGTCGAAGGTGTTGCGGTATCGACCGGTAAACGGGGCAGCGGGCTGTTCGTAACGAGGTGAGTCCCACACCGAGGTCCGTCCTGCGCCTGGTCGCGTGCATCGGACCAGGACGTGCCGCCTGGCTGGGCCAGACCAGCTGTGTGCCTGACCTGCTGCGTACCCGGCCGTGACCCGGGTCCGGTTCAGCGCACAAGCGGAGCCGGACGGGTGGCGCGGTCGTGTCCGCAGCGGCGGGGTGCTCGTTGACCGGTGGGGGCCAACGAGGAAGGGAGGCCGCCGATGGGGCGGATCAAGAAGAAGCGCGCGGCGCGTGACGCGCGCCGCCAGCCTGGGGTCCAGCCGCAGGTGGCGCCGCCGTTCCCGCAGGCGGAAGTCGAGCGAGTCATGCGGCTGTGGGACCGGGCGATCGACACCGGGCTGATGGCCAGCGGCACGGATGTGAAGTACCACTTCACCCCGGACGGCAAGGTGCTCTCCGTCGCGGTTGGCAGGAGCGGGCAGGTGCTGGCCAACGGCGAACGGCTCACGCCGTCGGTGGCCGAACGGCTGCGGGAGGACATGCCCCTGCTGGCGGGGATGGTCACCTTCTACGAGAGCAACCAGCTCGCCGGCCGCGGCCTGGACGGTGCGCCCCAGGACGGCGTGATGCCCCTGTTGCCGCCCGATGGTCCCGATCCCATGCCGGCGGTGGACGAGGAAGCCTTGGCCGAGGCTCAGACCGCCACCGCGGTGCTGGTACGCCAGGGCAAGGTCGCCGAGCCGGTGGGCGCAATGGTGATCCCCGCCCAGAGAGGCGGCGTGCTGTTCGCCGTCGGAGGCCGGGACGGAGAGCTGTACGTCAACGGACGAGCGCTCACCCAGCAATGGGCCGACGCGCTGCGGGCCAAGGTGCCAGAACTCGCCTCGGACATCGACCGGCTCCAGGCCATGCGTGCGGAGTGGCTGGACACGCCCCCGCAGGACCGCACGCTGGCGCTGGCCGGCAGCTGCACCGACCCGAACTGCCACACCCCGCACTGAACGAAAGCCGCGCGGCCCAGGGGCAGGTGCTCGCTGGGCAACGCATGCAACGGTCTCGCATGCCGGTAAACAGGGCGAGTTCACCAGCCTTCGCCCCTTGTGCCGCATACGGTGGCCTCGCCGCCCGCACACACGCCCGGCACGGCGGGAAGCAGCGGCAAGCATCGCAGACACAGCACGGGAGGAAGACCGGGATGACGCAGACCGCGGTGAGCGAGCTGGACGAGCGGGTGCCGGGGCGCCGTTGGACAGTGCGTCTGGACGCCGCCGGCCGCAGCAGTGCGGCCGTGCGCATCTCGTGCAGCCGTCCCGCCTGTACCGAGCAGCGCCTGCCGTCCGCGGCCGCCGGCCGTGCCGCCGCCGTCGCCCACCTCAAAGCCCACCTACGCGCCGCCCCCGCCCCCAGGGCCGGAGCGTACTGCGCCTGCAAGCAGGAGAGCTGTCACACCCACCTCCCGGACACCGGCCGGCACACACGTGCCGAACCCTGGCGGTGTGGCGGCCCGGTCGTCCTGGCCGTGATCACGGACCGGGAAGGACGCTGGTGGCAGGCCATGGAGTGCTGCTCCCGGTGCGCGGCCGCCACCCCCGGTGCCAAGACCGCAGCCACCTCCCAGCCTCCCAGCCCGCAGACCACCGGCCGCCCGGCCCCCACAGCCACGGGCACCGGCGCGGGCACCGGCGCGGGCACGAGCGGGCCACGGTTCTCCGACCACCAGGCCGCCACCGGGACGGCAGTTCCGGCCCCCCGCCCGGCACCCGCGCGGCGCCGCCCGCCGCAGACGAAGATCGCCCAGCGGGTCATCCCCCACGACCTGCGGCCCGTCACCCTGCGGGACGAACTCATCGAGCTCGGAGATCTCTTCCGTGCTTACCAGCAGCGCACCGAACCCGACTTGGCGCTGCTCGCCGACCTCCAGGAACGCAAGGCCCGCGCGTTCACCACCTGGGCCGATGCCACCTGCGAGGGCGCGCTACGGTGGGAGGCCCGGCGCGCCGAGCAGGCCGCTGCCGCCACCCGCCTCCAGCACCAGCAGCGCACCGGCACCATCACCGGCGGCATCACGGACTACGACGGGCCGACCGTGACGCGGCTGCTGACCGTGGCAACACAGTGGGACCACGCGCGCTCTGTCCTCGCGCACGTGGCCGACCACAGCCCGCTGCCCGGACCGGAGGCACGGCTGCTGGTGCTGATGCTGACCCTGCGCACCGCGCACACCGGCACCGGCAACCTCGTCGGCCAGGACCTCACCGCGCTGGGCCTGAGCGACCCGGAGGACCTGGTCGAGAAGCTGACTGGCTGCAGCTGGCTAGGGCTTCCGGACACCGCCGGTGACCTGCTCGCCTCCCGGCCGGAGAACCCCACCCCCGTCACCGTGCCCTCCCTGGCACCCCGTGAAGACGGGACGCACCCGTTCACGTTCGGCAAGAAGATGCGGCCCAAGCTCTCCGGATGGGCCCAGAAGGTCATCTCGGACAAGAAGCTCCGCAAGACCAAGGCCACCGCCGGCACCCGGCTGCTCGCCCTGACACTGGCCACCCAGACCAACGCCTCCGGTCACCTCGGTCCCGGCGGCCACGGCATCGCCCTGAACGCCCTCACCGCCTGGGTTCCGGTCGATGCCAGCGAGCTGGAGCACCTGGTCGACCAGCTGACCACAGCGGACTGGCTTACCAAGGCCCACCTCACCGACACCCGCCTCACCGGGCAGCTGACCGACCGTGTCCTCCCCCTCAGCTGCCCCCTGCGGGCTTCGGGCTCCCGCCCGTCCGAGTGAATCCGTGACGGTGTCGCCGACCTGACCCGGTCACCGGCTGGATGATGGGCGGTGGCCCAAGGCGGGCCACGTTCCCACCGCCGCCCGATCCGGCGTACCGGGACGCAAGGAGCGTGGCATTGCACCGGCCTGCACCACGGGATCACACACACCAGCTCGTCAGTGTTCGTTGACGTGCCGGGATCGGGCAGAGGCGCGTCAGGAAGGCACTGCCGTGAGCGACCGCTCCTCGTGGGAGTCCCGCAAACTCCGCTACTGGTCCGAGTGCAGTGGCCAGTCCCGCCGCACCGGCCTTCGCACCAGCCACCCGGCGCCCGCGGCCTCGCCGGCGCAGGCACGGCTGGAGAGCCTCGTCCTCGAGCAACTGGGAACCTCTCCGGACCTGTGCGCCCACCCCTTCGGCATCACGTCCCTGAGCAGCGCCGCCACGTCCCTCACGCTGCACCTCGACGCCTACATGGGCCACAAGCGGTACTCCTTCCCCGAGCACTGTCTGAGCCGGCTGCTCCCCGCGGCTCCCGCACCAGGAAGCGGTGACGACCCGCACGGGATCCCCGGCCTGCGGATGAGCGGCATCGAGGCCGACGGTCGGCAGCTGCACCTGCACACGGTGAAAGACCCTGGGCAGACAGCCACCCTCGTACTCGCCCTGCCCAAGGGGCTGGCGGAAGGCTGGGCGGACATCGAGCGCCGGCACCGGCGCTGGTGCGACGACAACGGTCTGCGGCCACTGTGGACGGCTCCGCGGCTCGACGGCGTGGAATCCAGGCACCTCAGCGCTTATCCCAGCCTCGAAGGCTCCCGGACCAGGCGGGCCTCGGTGGGCAGCGGGCTGCTGCGGCGTGTCGCGCTCTTCCACACCGTCACCGCCTTCTACCGCGTCCAGTGCTGGGACGACGGCGACAGCTGGAAGATCGATGCCCGCACCGCCCACCCCCGGGCCCGCTGGCACGACCAGCTCCTGCAGCGACTGTGCCACCCACGATGGGGCCTACCAGTGCGCGTGGCCCACCGGTTCTGCCACTGCGCGGAACCGGACACTCCCTACCAGTGGAACCACACCTGCGCCTTCTACTTCGACGGCTACACCGCCGGCAAGGACGACCCCATCTATCTGCGCGTCCACGCCAGCCCCGAAGGATCCGACTACGACCGGCAGATCACGACACTGCGCCAGGTCGGAGCACCAAAAGCCTGGATGGCCCGCGCCCTTCCTCAGGAAGCGGTCCAGCACCACGACCAGCACTATCAGGCGGGGCAACTCCCGTAACAAACGTCTGCCCACCGATCAGGAGAAGGCTGCACATGCCTGGACCGGACCTGCCCCCGCCAGCGGCTCCCATGACTGTGGAAGCCCTACTCACCCGGTGGCCCACCGCCGCGCAAAAGGCGGAACTCCTCCTTCGCGTCCACTCTCGATCGTGTCCGGTAGCACAAGCTAAACCGGTTTGTTCTGGAGCAGCAGAACAAACGACGGGCGGCCCCATGGCCCCGGTGCGGGCCACAAGAGCGGCGGCCGGTAGCACCAAGCGAACAATTGTGATCACGCCCTGTGATGGCGGCGGGTAGGTTATCGACATGTCCGCCACCGTGGTGAGTGCCTACGCAGCAGTGGCAGCAGTCGTGTTCGGTGTCGTGAACGTTGCGCTTGCTGCCCGCCTTGTCCGCCGGCAGGAGAGCCACAAGCAGGCGTGGCAGCACTTGCCTGCGGTCATCGAGGCGTTCAGCGACGCCAGCTTTCGTTTCATGAGGGAAGTGTGGGCGATTGACTGGGACGTCTTGCCGCTTGATAGCCGTGGCGATCACGGGATGGACGAGGCGACGGAAGCCATGCTGCAGTTGAACAAGCTGGAGGTGTTCGCCCACCCGGAGACCATCAAGGCAGCTCGCGACACACTTCATGCTGCCGATGCGATTCGGCTGCACTACTGCAACCGGCTCGAACAAGGGAACAACGCAGGAGAAAAGCGCTGGGACCTCTATGAATCATTCGCCAAGGCGCATCATGCCTTTCTGGTGGCTGCCCGCAGGGAACTTGGGCTCAAGCCCCCGCCGCCGTTCGGCTTCGCTGTACCTCGCGAAGATCTGAGTCGGATCGCGGCTCTGCGATCTCGCATTCCGTGGGCTCGGGCAAGCAATGGCCGCTCCGGATCAGGTGCGGGGACGACCCATACTCCTTGATGGTCATGCGGCGCCGGGGTTGATCGCGTTGGGCCCCGGCAAGACTGCCGCCAGTCGAGTGGGCCAGCGGCGGTCGTGACGGGGTGGCGTTCCACGTCAGAGGAACCCAGCCCCACAGCACGCGGCCTGTCGGCCGAACGCGGAACACCCCAGGCTCTTTTGGGAGACCCGGGGCGGCTGATGGGCGTTCAGAACGCCGTTCAGGGCGGCCTAGGCGGCGAAGCCGATGTTGGTGACGTATTCGTACTGGCCCCACTGGGATCCGAGGTCGACGATGACGTCTTCCCAGGAGTCGTCGAGGGCCTGGTGGTCGCCGGCCGACCAGGCTTCGACGATGCGGTCCCAGCGGCGGACGTTCATCGCGCGGTACTCCACCATGCGTTGGAGCGGGCGCGGTACCTGCGACTGGTTCAGCGGGTGGATCTCCACCCGGGTCCCGCCGTCGGCGTTCAAGCGCCGGAGGAGATGCCGGGCGACGTTCTGCCGGCGCACCTGGCGGTAGGCGGCGTCGATGCGCTCCAGGTTGGCGTTCGACGGCCGGCGCTTTTCGTCCAGCCAGGCTTTCAGCGTGCGGTCGGTCACCGTGAGTCCGGCGTCCCTGGCCGCCCGGCGGCTGTGCTCGGTCCGGGTCAGGTAGTGCAGCCGGGCCATCAGGCCGCGCTTGGCGGTGACCGGGGTGACGATGCCGTCCGCCAGGTCGTCGAGCCTGCGTGCGACGGCGTCGCTGCCCTTGATGCCCCGGGCGCCGAACTTCCCGAAGTCGATGGTCCTCTCCGGCACTTCACACCCTTTCCATCGAACTCCGTTGCATAAAACAGTAGTTGAGATTCTACCGTATGCGGGTCTATCAGGGGTTATGTGATGCTTTCCTCCAACGATCGATGTTCGGCCTGGCCGCTGAAGCGCCCAGAACGCCGCACGGCCCCTTCTCGATGGCACAGCCCTTCCCTGCTGCCCTACCCCGGCCCGAGAAAGGGAGCTGAGATATGCGGGCCTTCCGGGACGGGGTACGGAGGTACCGGAGCCGAACGGCCCTCCAGGGCCGGGCGGCGGAACCCGCCACCGGCACCAGCCACTCCTCCGCTGCCTTGACGTCATGGTCAGCACCACCCGAGATCAGTACCGCTGATGCCCCCTACGGTCCGCACGGGTTCGCGGAGCCGCACGCGAAGCTTCCTCAGCCACAGAGGGTCCGGCCCGCGGATTACCCAAGGACATCAGATAGGGGAGAACTGGCATTCCTGCTGGTCACAGCGCTGAACATGGGTGCGTGGTGTCACCTTTACAGGGACATTCGAGTCCTCAAGTGTCCCTACTGGGTAGACATTGAGTGGCCAGAAGGTCGGAATAGCTGACATGACACTCCGCAATGAGGTCGGTATTCCTGACGTTTCGCGCTTCCTGTGTCACCTTCAGCACTCCGCAGGAAACTGCCTTGTTCTCCTCAACCTCCAGGGAGAGATGTCACCCCTGGGGTGACACACGACGCGCCAAGGGTCAGAAATGCCGACTAGGAGGTCAGGACTGCTGACCTCCTGCTACGTTGCTGTCGCCTGGGATCTTGAAGTGTGGAGAGTCGTCCGTGTCTGATTCGTCGAGTCGCCGTCGTGCCCCGAAGCCTGCGCGTCAGCCCGGCCTCGATCCTGACGATCCGCTGGCCGCCTTCGGCTCGCGCCTGCGCGCCATCAAGGACTTGGATGACCTGGCACGGCAGTACCCCGACCGGGACATCAACGTCGGCCGCAAGCGGCAGAAACTGGAGTTCTACTCCAGCGACGACCGGCCGAACGCCTTCGCGATGGCGAGCCTGGAGTTCCTGCTCGTCATCGCTCAGTACTACCGCGAGGCGCTGCCCCTGCGACTGATCCTGCTGCTGATCGCCGGGCAGCGGGCCGGCGGGCAGATCCCGCTCACCCAGGACGACATGGCGGCGATTCTGGACGTGCCGCGGCAGAAGGTGAACCCGGCGCTCCAGGACGTCATGGAGCACGGGATCGTGCTCAAGCGGCGGCCCGGTATCTACCAGTTCAACCCGCCCTACTCGTACGTCGCGGCCGAACTGGTCCGCGGTGCCGAAGGCCGCACAGAGTATGTTCAGGTTGATCAGCAGGACGCGTTGGAGGAGCTGCGGGCGGGGAGTCTGCCGGAGCTGGTGCGCTATCCATCGCTCCAGCACATGCGTGACGCGATCGACGAACTGCGCAAGGAACGGGCCGCGAAGCGTCGGGACCGCCGCAAACGGTTCGATGCACAGACGGAGAAGGAGCAGGGACAGTGAGCAGGGGAATGTTGTTCACGCCGGTCAACGCCGAAGGGGTCGTTGCAGCCCTGGACCTGCCCCAGCCCGCCTACCGCGTCCTGTTCGCACTGCGCTCTCGCAGCGAGCCCGGTGGCCGGGTCGAGATGGGGCAGAGCCAGATCGCGGCCCTGCTGGGCCTGAGCCGCCCCAGTGTCACGTCGGGCCTCCGCGAGCTGATACTCGCTCGCCTGGTTACCAAGCAGCGCAACGGTGTCTACCGGATCAACGCGATGCTCGCCGGCTACGAATCGCCCGTAGCAGCGCAACGCGCCATCGACGACATGGACATCGACGACCGGCTGGACCAGCCGGACTTCGTTGCCCAGTACCACAAAGCCGTCGAGAAGTACCGCGAGCAGCTTGCCCTCGAACGGCGCAAGAGGCTCCACGTCGCCTGAACGTACGGCGCTCCACCCCCTCCCGGGGATGCTGTTGGCGAATGCGGTGCCTTGATCACTTCGGCCCGTCGGAGGTTGATCCGGCGGGCCGAAGTGCTGCGAGGTGGGAGGTTCGGGTGTGCGCCCGAGACCTGTCCGCGGTCCAGGCATCGAGTCGGGCGAGGTTGATCGGGGACGCAGTGAGCTGGTGCTGAAGCCGGGTTTTGGCAAGTCCCCGGTAGCGGCTTTGCCGCAAGCCAGCGGTGTGGACCGCGTGCGACCGATGGTCCGGTCCGGTCGCTGGTGGAGCTGTCGCTGGTGGGTGAACACCGTCGCGGGCACGGTGGGCTCTACGACGCTCTGGCCGCGGGCCAGGTCGATGTGGCCCGGCTTCGGCGGGCCCTGGCCGCTGTGTCATTGCCGCGGGCGGCGGACGGTCGCCTGATGCTGGCCGCCGATATCACCTGCTGGCTGCGGCCCAGCGCGCATACCTCACCGCAGCGGATCCTGTGTCACACCTACGGGCGGGGCAAGGACCAGCACATTCCCGTGCCCGGCTGGCCGTACTCGGTGATCTGCGCACTGGAGACGGGCCGCAGTTCATGGACGGCGCCGCTGGACGCGCTGCGGCTGGCCCCGGGGGATGATGCCGCCACCGTCACGGCCGGGCAGATGCGTGAACTCGTCGAGCGCCTGATGGCGGCCGGGCAGTGGAAGGACGATGACCCGGAGATCCTGATCGTGGTGGATGCCGGCTACGACGTGCCCCGCCTGGCCTTCCTGCTGAAGGATCTGCCGGTGCAGGTGCTGGGCCGGATGCGTTCCGACCGCGTCCTGCGCCGTGCAGTCCCGCCCCGCGAGCCCGGCGCCCGGGGCCGCCCACCCCGCCACGGCGGCGAGTTCGTCTTCGGCGACCCGACCACCTGGAACACCCCCGACGCGCAGACGGTGACCGCAACCCGTCTCTACGGCACCGCCACCGCACGGGCCTGGAACCGGCTCCACCCGAGACTGACCCACCGCTCGGCCTGGACCGCCCAGCTGGGCGCCCTGCCGGTCATCGAGGGGACCGTGATCCGCCTGCAGGTCGAGTACCTGCCCAGCGGCGCGACACCGAAGCCGGTGTGGCTGTGGTGGTCGGAAACCGACGCCACCACAGCCGACATCGACCGTCTGTGGCAGGCGTTCCTGCGGCGCTTCGACATCGAGCACACCTTCCGGCTGTTCAAGCAGACCCTGGGCTGGACCTGCCCGAAGATCCGCACCCCCGAAGCAGCCGACCGCTGGACCTGGCTGATCCTCGCCGTCTTCACCCAGCTACGTCTCGCCCGCCCACTGGCAGCCGACCTCCGGCGGCCGTGGGAGAAACCGGTCCCACCCGACAGACTCACCCCCGCACGAGTCCGCCGCGATTTCCGGCACCTCCGCCCGAAGGCAGCCTGCCCAGCCGGAGCACCGAAACCCTCCCGCCCCGGCCCAGGACGGCCACCCGGCCGCAGGAACAACCAGCCCACTGCACGCTATGACGTGCACACTGTCCGCAAACCCGACCCCACAAAGCGACACACGACGAAGACAACGACTCCACGTCCCCGCCGCACAGGTTAAAGATCAAGTTAGGGGGCGATGTGGATCTCCTCAACATTGACGAACCCTGACCTGCAGACCATGGGAGCGGCGGCCTTCCTTGTAGAAGTGGGTCGGTGGAGGCGGCACCCCAGGGCGCCGCCTGAACCCACCTTCTCCCCCGTCGCACGCTGGCTGATCATCCCGCTGACACGGCCTCGACCCCCGTGACAGGGTGCGGTGATCGGATCTGCAGACGGCAGGGGGCTCCCGTGGAAGCACGGATGTGGAACGGACTGGTCAGCGTTGCAAAGGAGGCGGTGCCGCGCCCGCTGATGATGCCGCTGGTGCGCAGCGAGCTGGTCCCGCCGATCCAGACCGCGGTGAACTACGCCTTCACCCCGATCGAGCTGGACCACCCCGACCCGTTCGGCGTCACCGTCGTACTGATGGAAGAGGACGGCTACCGCATCAGCCTGACCGAAGCATTCGCCCGCTGAGCCTGCGCAGACGAGAGGAACGAAGCCGTGGCCCGCAGCCTTGACGACGATGCGCCCCGCCGAATCAGCGACGCCGATGTCCAACTGAGTGCCGAACAACGGCAGGTTGAAGCCAACGAACACGACTCGCTACGCCAGCTAAGGCACGACGTGAGGCAGACGGAGCGGGACCTGGCCCGGCGAAGGAGGAGGGTCCGCATCATGGGCGCGGCCCTGGCCGTGGCCGGCGGTGCGGTCCTGACGGGCCTGTTATGGACCGTGCTGACCTGGGGCTCACCCTCCCGGTTCCTCCAGGTGGACATCACCTGCGCAGCGCTGGCGCTGGTCTCCGGCGTGGCCGCCTGGATCGCCGCGCCTCCCCGCGGCCAGCTCAGCCTGGCCAAGCTGGAGGACATGCTCGCAACGAACCGTGAGGCCCTCCGGTTCCTCAGCGCGCTCATCCACCCGACGCTGAATGAGCGGCGCAGCCTCTACCGCGAGGACGTGGCCGGGGTGATCGAGCAGCACCGGACGGACAGCCGTAAGTACCGGCTTATCCACAACGTGCTGCAGAACCTCATCATGATCGGGGCGGCATCCACGACCACCGTCGCCGCCCTGGACACCCGCAATCAGTTCACCTGGCAGAACATCACGATCGTCGCCATCGGCTTCACCGTCACGCTGGCCGCCGCCTTCACCGGCTACTACAAGTACCGCGAGCGCAGCTACTTCCTGCTCCAGACCGCCGACGCCATCGAGGAAGAGGCCAACGCCTTCACCCTTGGCGTCGGCCCCTACGGCGACTTCGATGCCGACCAGGAGCAGCAGGCACTGAAGCTGTTCACCCAGCGGGTCGAAGACCGCCGCAATGAGCAGCGGCGCCGCCAGCAGCAACTGGACCAACCTGCCGACCAGGCCGCGCCCACGGGTCAGCCGCCGGCGGCCTGACCCCGGCTTCAGCCCCGCTGCCGGCCTCCTCTGCGCTCGGGCCGTACGGGAAGCGGCGGGGTCACGGTCGGGCCGGCGGGGGATCCATCCGGCGACGACACGAGGTGATGGCGGCCGAGCGGTGGCATCAGAAGTTCCCGCCGCCGCCCGAGCTGGTTCTGTGGGCTGTCCGGAGCAGGCAGAACAGCCGCTCCGCCGAGCACGGCGCGTCCGAACGAAGCCACGGCGACACATCGGACCGCCAGGACCAGCCGCCCGCCGTCGAAACGAGGAAGCGACAGCCCGGCCAGCACCGTCCGCAGCCGATCGACAGCGGCCAACGAGTCGGCCGGCACCGGCGCCGTGCGCAGCGTCCGGGTCCTGGCCGTCGGCGCCGCACCCGCACCCCGGACCGCCCCGTCCGTGCCGGCGTCTCCGGCGGCGAGGACCAGGACCTGGCCGCCACCCTCAGCCGCCTGCGCGAGCTCACCGCCACCGGCGACTTACGGATACGTGCCGTCCTCGCAGTCGGTCATGGCGAGCAGGCGCTCTCGAAACGTTGGTCGACGGCGGCCGCCGTGGTCTTCTTCGCTAACGCTTCCTTCGCGCCCGGACGCCGCGACGGTGGTGGCGCTGCTCGCCGTGTGCGGGGCGGCGGCATTCACCGGGACCACCAGCGCCGGGGCAGCGGCCGCTGAACCCGATGGCCACTGGATGCTGGCTATGCAGAGGTCAGAGGTCCTGGCCAGTCCCATCGAGTCTCCGTCTGACCTGGTGGTACAACTCGGGATCCATGTCGACCGCGGCCTCCTCCCGCTGGGCCTGTTCACGCTCCAAGTCGTCCCCCGCCTCTGCGAGAGCCCAGATGAAGCGAAGGGCCGTCTCAGCCAGCAGAGCTGAGGCAGCAAAAGCTGTGGCGCTCAGGGTGAACGCGACAAGCATGGGGGCAGGGCCGTCCCCCTTGCTGGCCACCCACCAGAGCGTCGCGATCACCGAAATCACGAGCGTGATTGTCGACCAAGCCCAGGCAATGGCCATGATGACGGGGCGTTCGAAGCGCCTTTCCAGGTCGCCAGTGGCCCTTCGAGCCAAGTTCCGTGCCCGGAACAATTCCCCGTTTGTTGGTTCCTCACCTGCACGGAGTCGATCAGCGATCACCCTCACGGCTGAGGCGTGCCGCTCGTTGACCGCCCTTACGCGGTCCCTGACCACATTGATCGTGCTGTGGGCCTGTACCGCTCCGACCACCAGCAGGCCAGTGTCAACGGACGTGACAATCGCGGCGTAGTCGCCGCTCATTACAAGGCGCACGTGCCCCTCCAAGACTGGAAAACCACGAACCTGTCAGTGTTTGATGATGCGGCCGGACGTGTCCCGTCGGCGCCCGTGCAGGGTGTCGAGGAGGTCCGCAAGTATCGACATGTTCTTGGGCTCGGCCATGCCGATCTGGTCAGTAATGGCAAGCGCCTGCAAAGTCGGGGCGAGCTGATTGAGCAGGGCCAGGGCGTCGGGCAGCGTCCTCGCATAGACCCATTCGGAGCGAACGGCGCTCTCTTGAGGTCGAAGAGGTAGCAGGGCTCGCGGAGCCGCGAATAGACGGTAAGGGTCAGCGGCATCGTGTAGTCCGCCCCGACCCCGGTCCACACCTCGTAGCCCTCAGCCTTGATGCCTGCACTGAGATCGTTCTCGGCTTCGGGCTGATTCAGCACCGGATCCTCGACAAGGCTCCACCTCCCCAGGCTGTAGACCCAGCCTTGTTCAGCCTTGTCGGCGCTCTGTGGCGTGCTGTCGTTCATGGCCCCCCTACTTGATGCGTGATTTCGGTTGTATCGGCGCTATGCCTTCAGGACCGGACCACACTCGCCGCCCGGCCCGGACGGCGGCGAGAAAGCACCCGCCCTCGCGCAACGCGATGAGGGAATCCGCGCCCCGGTACCGTGTCCACCGGCTGGGCCTGTTTCGCCGCCGGTGATCAGCTTTTCACCCCAGCCTCCCGTGCCCCGGATCAGTGCCTGTTTCTGAGCTGGGCATGACATGACCTACCTGCGGCGTCTGGGCGTTTGCCCAGCTCAAAATTCGAACGGCGGGGTTTGGGTGGCGGGGGCGGCTGGTCGACTGCCGCTTGGCACCGCACCCGGCTCATATTCGGTGCGGTGCGGCTCCGTCCTGCCAGCGGTAGAGGTCGCGCAGCAGGGAAATTTCGGCACCGTGATGGATCAGCTCCCTGTTGACGTGCAGGACCCTGTTCTCCATGGGAAACCGCTCGGGACCCATCGCGGGCGGATTGTCTAGGTCGGCGTCCGAGAGTTCGCGGACCCCCGCGTTCCATCTCCCGTACATCTCATCGAGCTGTTTTAGCGCCTCGTCAGCGGTCCCCGCGTAGGCGAATGTCTGGGAGTCGAAGTCCTGGCCGTCGAAGTACCATTCGACCCGATAGGCCAGGCACGAGACGATGATGTGCGCCAGCCGCCAGGCAATCGTGGTCACCGGTGCCGGCTCCGGGGCAGGGGACGCGGAGTCCATCGTCCACTCCCCTGAACCCGCCGACGTCGGTGCGGCCGACGTGCCACGTGGGCGGATGCTCCAGCAGCCGCGCACCGGCTCCCAGAAGTACTCCTCGTCGGTAAGACCGTCCAGCCGTGGCCGCAGGTTCTTGCGCCAGTACCAGTCCAACTGCTCCGCGAGCCGCTCGCTTCTTGTCATTGCCGCACACTACAGATCCGTCGAGCAGAGCGTGCTGGCCTGGTGGACGCAGGACGACTCCGGCTATGCCGTCCGGCAGCGCGACCTGGGATTTCTGGGCGACAGGACACCGGTCTCGATGTTGCCGGTTGCGCTGATGAAGTCGTCGTGGTGGTGCGAGAATTGGGCTGACTTGAGGGCCCGGTGACTTCTCGGTGGGACTGCTGACCGTCAGTGCCGAGACGATCAGTCGCGGTGGGCCTCGCGGGAGGCCGGCTGTCCGCTCCTGCGGGAGCTTCGGCGGGTGATGCGCCTGGTCATCAGGGTGATCGCGGCCCAGGTGATGAGCGATTCCGAGTGCTGGACGAGCCGTTCGTAGTCGCGCGCGTGCCGACGGGCGTGCATGACCCAGGCGTGAGAACGTTCGACGACCCAGCGTCGCGGCAGAACGACGAAGCCGGGGACGTTCTTCGGGCGGCTGACAGTCTTGATCGTCAGGTTCAGGAAGGTTTTTGCCCAGGTCACGAGCTGTCCGGCATAGGCGGAGTCGGCCCAGACGATGGTGATTTCGGGGTGCATCAGCCGCAGCCGGAACAGCACTTCCTTGGCCGCGTTGCGGTCGGTCATGTCGGCCGGGGTGACCATGACGAACAGCGGCAGGCCCTTGGTGTCCACGACCAGGTGCCGCTTGCGGCCGTTGATCTTCTTCCCGGCGTCGTAGCCGCGGGAGTCCTTGCCGACGGTCTCGGCGGCCTTGACCGACTGCGAGTCGATGACGGTGGCGACCGCTCCGGGCGCCTTGCCCATCTCGCGGCGGATCCGCTTGCGGAGCTGGTCACGGATCTGCCCGATGACGCCGCAGGCGGCCCAGCGGGCCATGAACCCGTAACACGTGCGCCAGGGCGGGAAGTCCTTGGGCAGGGCCCGCCACTTGCAGCCCGTATCCACGACGTAGCGGATGGCGTCCACGATCTCCCGGCGCGGGTGCTTCTCCGGACGGCCGCCGACCGGGGTCTCGCAGGCCGGGGTAGGCAGCAGCGGTTCGATCAGGGCCCATTCGTCGTCCCAGGTGTCGGAGGGGTAGCAGCGCCTGCGCGGCATCGTTCCCTCCTTGGAAGACGGGGGGCGGGCCCGGCCGCTTCGCGGCCGGGCCCGCCGTTCAGGCGTCGGCGTCGGTGTAGTCGGCGATGACGTCGAGTGTGGACTCGACCGAGTTGAGTTGGGTGTTGAGGTGTTTGATCCACCGGCCCTTGGGCTGGAGAGCGGCGTGCGGGGCGACGGTTGCGGTGATGAAGCGGCGGATCTCGGTGAGCTTGCCGCGGATGATCGCGACCTCGTATGCCTGGAGTTCGGCGGGGTCGGCGCAGAACTTGTAGCCGTCCGGCCTCGTCCAGATCAACGGCGGCCAGCCGCGTTCGGTGATGGTGTCCCGCAGGCAGGCCAGGCCGGAACGGGTCTGGTGGGGCGACAGCTCGCTGGATCTGACCAGTTGGACGAAGGTCAGACCGGCCGGCCGTGCCTCGAACAGTACGAACCGGACGGTGTCGGCGTGTCGCTGGGCTGCTGCCGATCTGCGCTCGGAAGCGCGCGGCACGGTTACTCGCCTTGCAGGAGCTTGGCCAGTTCGCCGTCGACGTCCACCTTGCCGGTGTCCACGGCCGTCTCGATCCAGTCCAGGGTCGCGCGAACACGTGCGACGTTCTCGTGCACGATCACGCGTTCGTCGTCGCCGAGCTGGCGGTCGCGCAGGCCCGGAACGACGCGGCCGGACGCCGCGACGAACGCGTGGCAGGCGGTGACCAGGTCCAGGAACTCCACCGACCGGTCGATGCTGCGGATCGCCGGGGCGACGGGACTGGTCTCCTCGAAGTGCTCGCGGGCCTGCCGGCCCCGCTCGACCTGGGCGTGGTTGACCTGGTGGCGGGCGGTGTCGTCCGACATCGCCCGGAAGGCGACGTCCGGCCTGCGCAACAGGCCGGTGGTCACTTCGGCGGCAACATGCTCGTCACGGGTCAGTTCCTCGACGACCTTCACCTTGTCCGCCTTGGCGACGCGTGCGACGACCGCGGGGCGGCGCAGGAAGTCCGGGGCGACGGCCGCCGCGACCTGGTCCTCCCGGGTCAGTTCCTCCACCGCCCGGACCTTGTCCTCGTCCTTGACCTGCGCGACGACCGCCGGACGCCGCAGCAGATCGCCGGTGACGGTGGCGGCGACCCCCTCGTCCTGGGCGAGGGTGTGGATCGCGCTGACCTTCTCCTGCGGGGTGACGGGCTTGACGACCTGACGGCCGACCCGGCGGTTCGCCTCGTCCGGCGTCCAGCGGGACTTGCCCTCCGGCGGGTTGAGGATGGCGGTGAACCGTTCCTCGTCGTCGGCTATGGACGCCAGGATCTGATGGACCGTGAACGACACCTCCGTCACCCGCCGGTCCCCCGGCCACTTCGACGCGGTCCACCGGGCCTTGTCCACCATCGCGTAGGACAGTCCGATGTCCTCGGCCAGGCGGAACAGCGACTCCTTGACCGTGAACAGCGAGTCGCTCCGCTCCTGGCCGCCGGACTCGCGCATCGGCTCGACCTCGAGCGCGTAGTCGCCGACCGTGAACTGGATCCGGCTGGCGGTCTCCACCAGTTTCCGCAGCTCGGCCACGATCTCCGCGTACCGGTTCGCGCTGACACTGCCGACCTTGTCGGCGTCGTCTATCTCTTCGGGCATGGCATCCACCACCCACCGCGGGGCCGGGGCACGGCCCCGCGGCCGTGACAAGACCCGGCCCGCATCTGGGACCGAGAGTCAGACCGTAAGTCCTATGATCACAATGAATGACCACAAGTGACCGGAATCTGATCGAAAATGCGGTTCGGATGCGTTCGCGATGCGGTCACTGTGACCGTTCGCCGAACGTTTCCTTCCGGGCCCGCCAGGCCCTCGTGACGCACCGCCGCGAGCAGTAGACGGCATTCGAACGCCGATCCACCCCGGCCACCCAAGTCGCCCCGCACTCCGGGCACTTGGCCCGGCCGGCACCGCTCAACTCAGCGGCCACCCGCTTGCGCAACCGGCGGTCCCGGCGCCACTGCCTGGCACGACATGCTGCCGAGCAGTACACAGCCACGGGCCGTGCGTCCGGCCGCAGCCGTTCACCACAGCCCCCGCACACCCGTTCCCCGGCCTCCCCGGCGCCCTCGGACACCCAGCCAGCCTAGGGCCCAAAGCTACTCAAAAGCCGGGATCGCAAACAGGCACTGAGAATCAAACCCGGTGAAGGGAAGATTGCTTCTCTGGTCGTTCCGGTATTCCTCGCTCCGGGTGAAACACCGGACGAAATGCTGACCTCGGACGCCTACGGCACCCTCGCGAAAGTCCTCGGGGCGCTGCGGGCACACGACACCGAAACCATCGAACACCTCGCCGATCCCCGCATCCGCAGCGGCCATTGGGTACCCGAGGAAGCCGCGGAAGGCGAAGCCATGGGTGAGCGGGAAGGCGAGTGGGAGTTGCCGCCGGGTGAGCGGGAAGCGAGTGCGCCTGCGCGGGAACTGCTGAAGTTCAGCACACCCAGGGATCCCGCGTTGCTGGCCCAGTTCGTGAAGCTGCGGGTCATCGAACCCGAGAACACATTCTGGCGCCGCGGAATCCAGGCATGCGTACGGTATCTGAAAGAGACCGGAGCGCAGCAGTTGCGGGTACCGTACGACTACACCACCCCCGATACCTGGGCGCCGGCCAAGTTCCCGCTCGGGACCTGGCTCGCCGACCAACGCAAAACCCACAAAGCCGGGCAACTGGATGCGGGTCGGGTGGAACAGCTCGGCGGGCTGGGCATGGTCTGGTCGCACCAGGACGTCGCGTTCGAGGAAGGCCTCACCGCCGCCCGCGCCTGGGCCACCGTGCACGGACACCTCCTGCCACCCACAACCGCAGTATGGGACGGGTATCCGGTCGGGGTCTGGACCAAAAACCAGCGATACGCCGCCCGGACCGCGGACGCCAATGCACAACGGCGGCAGGCCGGCCTGGCAGTCGAGACCAGTGCGGGTGCCTTGACCGAGGCACGGCGAGCGGCGTTGGAGGAGATCGACCCGGGCTGGTGCCCGGCATGGGACACGGGCTGGCAGCGGTGCTTCCGGCTCGTCCAGAACCTCCTCCAGGACGGCGGGGTCCTGCCGGTGGTGGTCGGCAAAGTGATCACGCAGGGCGAGGACCTCGGACGCTGGGTGTCGGCGCAGCGGCACGGGTGGGAACAGCTCCTGCCCGCACAGCAATGGCTCCTGGACAACGTCCTCGGCATCGAACCCGCCGAAGAAGCAGAACAGCCGGTGCGGCGGACGCAGGACGACATGTGGGCCCTGAACCTCGCAGCCGCACGGCAGTTCCACGCACGGGAGGGGCATCTGAAGGTGCCGAGGAAGCACGTCGAGCGCCTGGAAGGAGGTGCCGCGGTGGGACGCCGG
>NZ_ML123055.1:46943-57785 GCF_003846175.1 Streptomyces sp. ADI95-17
GGGTGGTGTCCCCGGCCCGGTGGGTGCGAAGGACCGACTCGGACGGGACGACGCAAGCGACCAGGTCTGCGATGCCGAGTGCCTTGCGTTGCAGAGAGTCGCGGACGAGCGTCAGCTGGAAGGTGAACGCGTCAGCCGTGGCATCCAGACCTGCGCGCGCAAAGGTCCATGCGTAGTGCAGCTTCAGGGGATCGGTATCGCAGACCGCGATACCTTGCGCTCCCTCGTCATGGACGGCCTCTGCCCATCTCTCTTCGTTCCGGCGTACCCAGAAGGCGCTCGTCTCTTCAGGAGACGCCGCATCATCCGGTCGAAGATGCCCGGCAAGTTCGCAAACGGCCTTCGGAATCTGCAGTGAGCTGACGTAGCGGCTTTTTCCTGCGGCACTGGGCCCCTCGGCAACGAAGATCATGCTGTGAGTCTTGCAGGACCGTCTCTGCCGGTTCAGAGGACCAAGCCGGTCGAGGCGGCTGGGTTTGCCCCGTACCGTTCCACAGCACAGGGGTCTGCCCGGGATTCAGCCACGAGGCATTTGCTTCCGGATTCGGTGGTCAGGGGGCTGCGGGCAGCCCTGCATGTCCTCCCCTGCGGTCCAGGGCCACTGGTGGTGTGCGCTGCTGACGGGCCAGATCGCGGGTGTCGGCTGCTGTTTTCCGCGTTGCTTCCTACGTGGAGGCGGGGGCTGGGGCGGGCGGAGTTTGAGGTGCTCAGCGAAGTCCCTCAGGCGGGCGGACGCGCCGAGGCCAGCGCGGTCATCGTGATCGCAGGCTGCTACGCCGGGCCTGGACGGCCTACCGGTGGGATGCCGGCCCTGCCCGACGGCCACGACCGTCCACGCCGCAGGATCCGTCTGGAACTGTCGGGAACAGCCGGGCCCGCTGAATCCGTATCAGGAATGCGTCGAGACAGACGACACCGGCCGGTGGGTCACCCTGACATCCTGATCAAGACGCCCGCCGACGTCACGGGCCTGCTGCTGCCCAACCCGAGAACAGCATCGAGACGATCGCCGCTCTCCTCAGGGTCAGTGTCGGGACCTTTACGACCACGTGCCCGACATCGTGCCGGGCGTCGACGGCTTCGGCGCCCGTGGCGGTGCTTGCGGGGTGACGGTGTGGATGGACGGCAATGTCATGCGGCCGGTGGTGGGTCGGTTTGGGTGAGGCGCAGTCCGTAGCCGAGAGATTTCATGGTCCGGGGAGGCGGCGGGCCATACCCCTGACTGTTTTCCGGTAGCAGTACGGTCAGCAGCCGACTGTTGACCATCTCGTTGCTGAGTGTCGCCTCTGTGTGTTCGGACACTGCCCGCAGCACGGGATCCCATCCGGGGAAATCCTCCGCGGCTTCGCTTCGCCGGAGTTCGACGGCGTCCCACCATGGGCGTGGTGGTTCGGGCCGGGTGCTAAGCATGCCCGGCTCGAATCGCTCTGCCAGGTGCCCGTCACGCCAAAACCGGAACCTCTGCTGGCCGCGCGCGTCCTGCTGAAGGCTGAGTGTTTCAGTGCCCTGGGAAAGCCGGGTCAGCAGAGCGGTCGTGGAGCCGAGCCAGCCCCACTGCTCAAGGCAGAATGACCAGTCGCCGATCGCGCCGACGCGCAGGACCGTTGCCGCGAGGCCTTCGTCGCCGATTCGCTGGCCGAGTCCGTAGGCTTCTTGTGGGTCTAGCAGTCGTGCCTCCTCGGGCCGGGCACCGTACCGCGTGAGCAGCTCTGACGGGTCCAGGTTGTGGGTGAACGTCAGGCACCACATGATTTCGTGGTCGGCCCAGGACGTCGACGGCCGGGGTTCCGTGTGATCGCTTTGCACCGTGGTGCCTCCTAGCTAGGTGTCGCACCGGGGCCGGGCAGCTGCCCGGCCCCGGTGCGATGACGCTGTTGTGGTCAGGGGGTAAATTCCATGTCGAACTTCTCGGTGTCCAGGATCCGGTAGTTCCTGAAGAAGCTACCGAGTTTGCCACCGGCTGAGCCGTTCGCTTCGGCAGACATGTTCGCTCGTACGCAGGGTTCCTGCCCCGTAAGCGGCTTGTTGGCCCGCGCCTGGGTGATCACCCACTTTCCGTTCTGGAGGACAGGTATGACGTCCGCGCACAGTGCCCCTTCGGTGCCTCCTTCGTACGTGCCCGCGAAGGGGAACTCATCACATTCGTCCTCTGCGTTGATGTCAGGACGGCGAACGAACGGGTCGATCTTCGATTCACAGGTCCTAGCTCGGTTGGTTGACGAGAGCCCCTCGCCCCGGCTGAGGGGCGCGTTGCCTCGAAGTGCCTGACCGTATTGATAGACGGCCGACGCGGCGCCATGTATCGGGTCGGAGAGGGAGTACTCCAGCGTCTCGCGTATGGGCACGACACATCCGCGGCTGGTGGATTCGCCGCCCATGTCTTCGTCACACCGGATCTTCAGCTCCGCAGGGCTCTCCCAGGACATGTTCGGGTCGACGGGGGTCGCTCCGTTGGCGGTGACCGTCATGAAATACTTGGTCTGGAAGCTGTCGTACGCACCGGAGGCGACGCGACTGTTGTACGCAACCTCGCCGGAGACCGACTGCTCTTGCAACAGGGTCTTGTTCCCGTACCAGGGTCGTCTCGTGGTCGGGGTGCAAGTTGAGGTGCATTGGACGGCGAATCCGATGTTCAGGCTCTTGACGGCATCGGTGACCTCGGTGACCTTAAGGGAGATCGTCTCCTTGAACTCGGTTGTATTCTGGCGCAGGGTTAGGCTGGTGTTGATGTCGATCAGGCCAGTGCCTAGCACCTTGCCTTTCTCGTCATAAAGTGTGTAGCGCCCCTGCGCGCCGGTCAGGCAGAGGCCACTGCGGCGGGAGTAGGTCCACTCACCATCCTTGGAGACCTCGCAGGACCCCACCGGCTCATCATCGATGGAGGATGCTGAGACGGTGGCAGGAGGGCGCACCAACGACCGTTTCATGGGTGCTTTCTTGACGAATTGGATGCAGCTCTGAACCGCGCCCCCCAGCGATGCCCGTTCGCGTGTTGGCACAGGCGAACACGTACTGCTCGACTTGACGGTGGAGTATGCAGGTGCAGCAACCGTCGGGGCGGAGGTGGGTGCGGTGATCCCCTCGTCTGCGTGGGATGTGCCGGCGATCGTCAGGGTCAGGGCGGCTGCCATGGACAGCGCGATGCTGATACCGCGGCCGGATGTGACTTTCATGTTTTGCCTGTTCTTCACTGGGCTTCCGATGGTGGTGGTGGGGATCGATCGAGTCGGGGGGCGGTCCCGGGTTAGGAGAAGATCTTGACTATGGGAGAGACGAGGTCTTCGGCGACCTTCTCGACCTTGTTGACGACGGGCTTGACCACACTGGCCACGCGCCCGCCGCCGCGGGTCACGAGAGACAGGGCCATGCGGCTGGCAGCCGAGGCAAATTCACCGCTGGTGAAGCCGTACTCAATGCCGTTGGCGATGAGGCTTACTCCTGCGGCAACTACGGAGATCCCAAGGCAGACGGCTGCGATACTGCCCAGGACCGGAGCGGCAGGCCAGAAGACGCAGGCTACGCCGAAGCCTGCGGCCAGGAGTCCTGTCGCGACGCTCACCTTGTCGGCGGTGTCAGCCCACCATGAGGCGTCGTTCCACCATTCGTCCTTGTCAGTGTCAGTCCCTCCAGGATTCACCTGGTCGTTGGTCGACGAGTCGGACGGATTGCGCCTTTCGTCTCGGTCCTTCTGGGCTTGCTCGGCGGCCTTGCGCGCGGCCTCCTTGACCTCTGCCGTCCGCTTGTCGGCCGCGATCTGCCGGGCGTCGGCTGCTGCAGCGGCCGCCGTTTTGGCGTCCTTGCCGGCGGCGATTTGGGAGGCACGGGCGCTCGCAGCGGAGGCACTGGCGCTGTTGGCGGATGCGATGGCGCTGCGGGCCGCGTCGATGGCCCGGTTGGCGGAGTGATTCGCCGAACGGGCTGCGCTCTGTGCGGTCGTGGCAGCGGCCTTGGCCTTGTTTGCGGAGGCTTGGGCGTCAGCGGCTGACTTGTCGGCGGCATTGGCGTTGTCGGTGGCCTGCTGGGCGCTGATCTTGGCCTCGCTCGACGCGGTGATTGCCTTCTTGGCCCAGTCCTGAGCTTCGACTGCAGCGTCGCGGGCCAGCGCGGCCACCTGCGATGCCAGCGCCGCGTTCTTCTGGGCTTCCTGGGCCGTTTTCGCTGCGGTGGCGATGGTCGCCTGCATGGCGGCGGCATGGCTGAGGGAATCGTAGTCGAGCTGCGCCGCCCTATGCAGGACGGTCTCGACGAAGCGCCGGCGCATCCAGGCCGGGCCCTCCATGGCGACATCGGCGTACGCCTTGATGTAAGCGCCGCCGTTGTACTTGGCGGTCAAGGTGGCTACTGCGTCGTCTTCCTCGAGGGCCTTGACGAGCTCAACGTCGAAGAAACGTTGCAGTGCCTCCGGGGTGTCAGTATCGAGGGCGTCGTTGGCAGCCTTGGTTACCGCTTTCCCGGGCTTGGTGTTGAGGATCTTCAGGATGTTGACCCGGTTATCCATGGCACGCGACTTGATGACGCCCGAGCTGTCGAAGTCCCCCTCTGCGGGGATGCCGCCAGCGAGCGCTTGCGCTGCAGCTTCAGCGACGGCCGGCTCGGAGACCTGCGCGATGAAGAGAATGGTTTCGCGGTTGTCCTGTGACGCGGCCACCGCCCGGTCCACGTCGATCCAGGCATAGACGTCGTCGTCGGATCCGGCCAAGGCGAAGCGGGCAGCCAGACGTGTCCAGGTTCCTTTGGACTCCAGCAGCGCGACGGCAGCCTGGCGGCCAAGAGTTGCGGCGACGGCGAGATCGTTGTTCCAAAGGGCCTGTTCGGCTTTGGCTATCAGCGCCTTGGTGGCCTCGGAGGTCTGCTGTTCCTGCGTCCGCTTGTTCAGCGCGGCCGCACGCTCGGACTTGTCCAGTTCGGCGAGTTGAGCGGCTTCGCGCATTCCCTGGACTCGATCCGCCTCCAGAGTGGCCTGCTCGGCAGCACGGGCCTGCCCCTCGACCTTGACGGCGTCTGCGACGGCCTGCGTGGCCGTGTTCGCGGCCTGGACGGCCTGGCCAGCGTAGGCAGTGGCCTTGTTGGCGAAGTCCACGGCCTGACCGGCGTACTTGACCGCCTCCTCGGCGGCGTCGGCGGCCTTCTCAGCATGTTGGGCTGCAGACCTGGCAGCGTCACGGGCAGCACGTGCGGCCTTCGCCGCATCTCCAGCCAGCGCATAGGCCGTGGAGGCGGCGTTGGTCGCCTGGTTGGCGGCGGACGTGGCAATCCCCGCCTGACGCTTGGCCTCGGCCGCCTCTGCCTGTGCCACCCCTGATGCTGCCCCGGCGGCCTGGGCCGAGGCGTTGGCGGCGGCGGCGGCGCTGCGTGCTGCGGAGGCAGCCGTCAGACCGGCCTTCGCAGCCTGCTCCGAGGCGTTAGCCGCTTGGTCGGCTGCGGCGGCCGAAGCGTTGGCCTTCGCGGCTGCGTTACGGGCTGCGACAGCCGCATTCTTGGCGTCGGTGGCCTTGGTCGCGTCCTTCGACGCGGCGATCGCGGCGTTGTAGGCACGCGAGGCCGCCGATCCGGCGGACGCGGCGGCCTGGGAGGCAGCCGTGGCTGCCCAGGAGGCGCGCTGAGATGCCTGCACTGCGGCGCTGGAAGCACGGATGGCCGTTCGGGAAGCGGACGCGGCCCCGGCAGCGGCGGTCGCGGCAGCTCGCGCGGCAGCAGCCGACTCGCGTACATCGTCCTTTGCCTTCTCGGCTTCCGACGCGGCTTTCTCCGCCGCCGTCTTGGCTGCCTCTGCGGCGATGGTCGCCCGCTCGGACGCTTCGACGGCTAGGTCGGTCTTCTCCTGGGCGCGAGCAGCCTCTCGTTCGACGACAGCGACGAGCTGGTCGATCGTGGCGGACTCCTGGTCACGGGCCCGCGCGATGTGCTGCCCCGTGTCGAGGTACCACTGCACGTCGTCTGCCGTGCCGTCCAGGGCCCGGTTGGCGTACTTGGTGATTTCGGGTCCCGCGCCGATGAGAGAGCGGGTGATCTCGACGCGACGGTCCTCCAGACGGGCGTCGTACTGACCGGTGAGCAGGAACTTCTCCAGCGCTTGGTCTGTGCCGTCGTCCAGCGCGGTGTTGCCCTCTCGGTTGATGGCCTTTCCGCCGTTGGCCATGGTGGACAGGGTCGCCACCCGCATGTCCTCGGTGACTGAGGGGCGGAAGCCGTCTTTGACGAACGCGGCGATGGCGGTATCGCCATCGCTCAATGCCGCACTTGCGTCCCGGCGTACGCCCTTGCCTCCGTTGGCCAGGTAGCTGAAGACGGCAACACGGTTGTCGATGCGTGTCGCCCTCGGCAGTTCTTCGGTGAGGAAGACGGTGATGTCCTGGTCGGTGCCGCTCAGAGCGTAGGCGGCAGCCTCCTTGACCGACCGACCTCCCAGCGTCCATGCCTTGACCACTTTGCCGCGATCGGTATCGGGGAGGACCGGCTCGTCGCCGGTCGGGGTGGTGCGGGTGGCGGCTCGCACGGGGGTGGTGAACAACAGGGGGGTCGAGGCTGCAGCCGCGCCAGCCGCCACTATTGCGGCGAATCGGCGGCGGCTCAAAAACGTTGCCTGCACGGAAATCCTCTCTCAGTCAGATTACACGGGAACAGGTCATGCGCTGTCGGGTACGTATCCGAGCAGCGGTGATGCCGTGACCTTACGCAGCCTTTTCAGTGAAAAGGCGTCTGGTCAGAATCTGACGAGAAAATCGGAAAGAGAATGGCTGGATGCAGTCCTAGATTTTGCTCAAAGTCGCCACAACCTTCACGACAGTGACACAAGTCACTGCCGAAAAGAGTGTTTTGGTATATTTCGTCAGGCCTTTTTCGCTTGGCGCGATCTTGCCGTGGCTGTTTTCATTCAGTGATCGACAACGCCACACGAGGAAGCGTCCTAATTAACGACTCTTCAACGGGCTGCGCGGTTCCATTCGAATTCTTCCGGCAGATCCGCGCCAGCGTGTCGATTCACATCTCAAGTTCCCTCGATCGGCAGGATGAAAATGCAGGTACGTAGCACAGTTCTGCGAACCATCGGCGTGGCAGTGGGCGCCGGTGCTCTGGCCTGGCTCGCCGTCATGGGCAGCGTGCTGGGCGGATCCGGCACCGAACGGTTGGCCACCGAGGCCGTAGCAGACGAGGGCCCGGGATACGCGATCGAGGACTTCGCCTACCCGAACGCGGACAAGATCCTCGCGGAACAGAAGATCAAGCTGAAGAAGGGCGACGGCCACATCCTTCTCGCCACGTGCGATTCCGAGCCGGGTCTGCTTGAGGTCAACTCCCGAGTGAACGAGAAGGTCTGCTTCCGGATCTCGGGCGCCAGCGGCTACCTAAGCCTGGAGCTCCCCGCGGTCTTCGGCGTCAGGGGCAACGACTACGACACCCAGGTCGACATGGTCGTCGGGACCGAAGAGAAGACCTACAAGGTCATCAAGAACGGTTGGACCCCTGTCGGCGAGACTGCTGACCCACAGGGACGTGACTTCATGCTGCTGGAAATCAGGGCCTCCAAGTAACACACGGGCGCCCATGGCGCCCGCGCTGGCGGCCCAGCACATGGCTGGCCCGGATCGCCCCGACGGTCGCTCATAGAGCGTCTCACGATGCTCGAAATGGCGCTCCCGAATGTCGCCCCGGCAGCCGTACGTTGGCCTCATCGGTGCAGATGGCAGGCTCGGCGACCGCTCTGCTTGCAGTAACCGCCCAGCGCTCTTCAACTGCCGAAGCGACGCACGAGCTCCCGGCTCGTCAAACCAGGTGCCGAGTTCGCCTGTTGGTAACCCGCCTTTTCATCCCAGACGAATCCGAAGGAAGAAACGTGTCCATACGACAGTCCAGACCCTGGGGAGTAGCCCTGCTGACCGCCATAGCTGCGGTCAGTACTCTGCTCAGCACTTCCGCGCAGGCCGTTGACGGCGATGCTGCCGCAGATAGTACTTACACCTTCTCCGCGAAGATTGATGTCGGCGGGGTACGGGCCTGCTCGGGCGCGCTCCTGAACAACCAGTGGGTGGTCACTGCGGCAAGCTGCTTCACCGAGGACCCGGCGCAGTTCGACTCGCTGCCGGCCGGGGCGCCCGCGCTGAAGTCGACCGTGACGATCGGCCGTACCAACCTGATCGGCACCACGGGCGAAGTCCGGCAGATCACTCATCTGATCCCACGTACAGACCGGGACCTGGTCCTGGCCAAACTCGATTCCCCCGTCTACGGGGTGAGTTTCCTGCACCCCGCAACCACCGTCCCCACCGCAGGCGAGGCGCTCAAGGGCACGGGATACGGGCGCACCAAGGACACCTGGGTACCCGACCAGCTGCACATCGGGACGTTCACCGCCGGCACGGTCGAAGCTACTGCCATAGGCATCGACGGCACCCCCGTCTGCAAGGGCGACACCGGCGCACCAGTCTTCCGGGAGAAGGACGGCCGCCCCGAACTTGCCGCCATCGCCTCCAGATCCTGGCAGGGCGGCTGCCTAGGCTCCGATGAGACCAGAACCGGCGCTAAGGCGAGCCGCGTTGATGACATCCGCGCCTGGCTCACGGAGAACACCGCCTCCACCCTGAACAACTGGAACCTGCAGATGCTCACCAGGACGAGCACCGGGCTTTACCACACCATGCGCAACAGCAACGGCGACTGGACCGCCTTCGGCGACGTCCAGAAAGTCGCTGGCAGCATCGAGGACCTCGCCTACGCCGCCGACGCCGCGATCAAGGGCAAGAACTACGTCTTCGCCGTCGGCGGCGACGGACACCTCTACGAAGCCAACCGCCGCCCCACCGGAGGCTGGGAAGCCTTCCGCGACATCACCGACGAAGTAGGCTCCAAGCCCGGACTGACCCGCGTCGCTGTCACCTCCACAGGGTCCGGTCTGGCACTCATCGGCCTCGCGTCCGGCCGCGTCTACCACGCCACACAGGACGCGGACGAGAAGTGGTCCAAGTGGGGCGACGTCAGCGCCAAACTCGGTGTGCTCGGCAACGCCACCCAGGTGACCACCACTCAGACCTCCGGCGGAGACACGCAGATCGGTGTCGTCGCAGACAAGAAGGCCTACCACGCTACCCGTCACTCCGACGGCACCTGGAGCGCCTGGGGGAACATCAGCAATCAGCCCACCGGCCTCGACGCAATCAACGGCATGGCCTTCGCCGGCACCGGCAGCAACCTCCAGATCATCCTCACCAGCCCCACCGGCGACAAGAAGCACGCGATCCGGGCCGACACCACCGGCAGCTGGAGTGCCTTCGGCAACCTCGGCAGCAGGCTCGGCACAGAGCCGACCATCAGCGTCGACGCCGCCAGTGTCGCCCGCGAATTCCAGGCCGCTGTCGTCACCGCCGACGGGAAGACCAAGCACATCCTGCGCCACGACAACGGTAAGTGGGACGCCGTGGAACAGGTCGCCGGCTACCCCGGCTCCCCTGCCGGCGTCGCCCTGACGGGCAGCGCCGACTGACCACACTCGCACACAGTGCCCGCGCGAGCCTCTGGGAACTCCCTCCGGCCTCGGCAACGAGACTGGAGGGCAGAGCCCGCTGCTCACAACGTCATCCACGCCCCGCCGAGTACACACCGATCGCTTCCAGTGCATTCGCCGGGCAGAAGGCATCTTCGGTACACCGCCCGAGCAAAGGATCTCCTACGTGCCCGTCAGACATCCTCGTCGCGTCCAGGCCGTCGCACTATTGGCCGCAACTGCCGCGGTCGGCGCGTTGACCATAGTTACGCCGGCGCAGGCCGTTGTCGGTGACACCGTCGCTGACAACACCTACACGTTCGCCGCGAAAATCGATGTCGGCGGTGAGCGCGCCTGTACCGGCTCCCTTGTCGACGCCCAGTGGGTCCTGACCGCCAGCAGTTGCTTCGCCGCCGCCGGACGGCCCGCTTTCCCTGTACCCGCTGGCGCACCGGCCGAGAAGACCACGGTGACCATTGGCCGCACCGACCTGACGGGCACAACCGGCAAGGTCGTCGAGATCACCGAGCTGGTGTCCCGGACGGACCGCGATCTAGTGATGGCCAAGCTTGCCGAACCGCTCACCGACATCGCCCCCGTGGTGCTCGCGACAAACGGACCGGTGGCCGGTGAGACGTTGCAGGTCGTGGGCTATGGTCGCACCGGGAACTCCTGGGTTCCCGACCGCCTGCACTCCGGGGCCTTCTCCGTGACCCAGGCCGACGCCACCACCGTCGCCGTCACCAGGGACGGCGGCAGTATCTGCAAGGGTGACGCGGGCGGTCCCGCGCTGCGCGAGAAGGACGGCACGGTCGAGCTCGTAGCCGTCCACAGCATGTCCTGGCAGGCCGGCTGTCTGGGATCCGACGAGACCCGCAACGGCGCGGTGGAGACCCGCCTGGACGACCTCGGTGAATGGATCCAGCAGATCCGCGCCCTGCCCCAGGAAAGCCAGGTCACTTCCGGGGACTTCAACGCCGACGGCAAGGAGGACGTAGCAGCCTTCTACGACAACGGCACGTCGATCGAGGGCAAGAACAGGTCATCACTCTTCGCCTTCTACAGCACAGGCATCGGCTTCGGCGCACCCAAGAAGGTCTGGAGCACTCCCGGCGGCTTCACCTACGCGTCCAGCAAGCTGGCTTCGGGCGATTTCAACGGCGACGGCAAGGACGACGTCGCGGTCCTCTACGACGGAGGCATCTCCGACACCGGCCGGGTGTCCTCGCTCTACACCTTCACCAGCACCGGCACCGGATTCAGCAGCCCGCACAAGACATGGACCAGTTCGGGCTCGTTCAACTGGGACGCCTCGAAGGTGACCTCCGGCGACTACAACGGGGACGGCAAGGACGACATCGCCG
>NZ_ML123055.1:59973-62712 GCF_003846175.1 Streptomyces sp. ADI95-17
GACCCGTCTCGTCGATCCGTACGACCGCAGCAAGCCGATCGACACGAGCAACGGCACGACGGCCACGGGCGGCAACTGCGCGACCGCCACCCGCTCCTAAAGGTTGTTGCAGAAGGGTGGGTGTGGGCAGGCCGGGATGGCGTTTGACCTGCTGGTTCAGCCTGTCATGGCGAGGTTGTGCATGGTTGCGACGGCTTGGACGGCGTGGTGGAGTCCGTCTCCTTTCTGGCGGCAGTCGCGGAGGATTTTCCAGTTCTTCATGCGGGCGACGGTGTGCTCGACGCGGGCGCGGACGCGGCGGTGTTCGGCGTTGTCCTCCTCCTGGCCGCGCAGGAGTGGGCGTCCGGATCTTCTGCGGTGCGGGACGATCAAGCCGGTTCCCAGGTAGGCGCCATCTGCGATGACCGTTGTCCCGGCCGCGATGGCGGGCAGGTCCGATTCCCGCCAGGCGTGGGCGTCGGCCTTGTTTCCGGGGGCGGGGCGGGCTGAGGCGATCACCAGGCGACTGTCCGCGTCGATGATGACCTGCACGTTCGCTGAGAACCGATAGTTGCGGGAGGATGCGGCGACCGTGCGGTCGCGGACCGGGACGAGGGTTCCGTCGACGATCCATAACCGTTCGACATCCGCGACGGGGCCGCGGCGCCGGCTCCAGCGCAAGAAACGGCCGCAGGCGATGGACGACCCGGCAGACGGTGGCCGGGGAGATCCCCCCGAAGAGCGGGGCAAGCTGGCGCACCGTGAGGTTGGTTCGGTAGTAGACAGCCACCAGGAGGACCCGGTCTGCCAGTGGCAGGCACCACGGGCGCCCTCCACCGGGACCGTTTCCTCCCCGCTCCCGTACTGCCTTTACCAACTTCTCGAACCGGCCCATGCGCAAGCCGGTGAACGTCTCCACCCACAACGGATCAGCCCGCAACACCCCACCCATACAAGAGGAATGCCCCATCCCCGGCGTTCTGCAACAACCTTTAGGGCTCGCAGAGAATCAACATGCTGGTTTGATCTTCGTTCGGTCGTTGGCTGTGGCGAGGAATGCGGCCACGTCAGCGGGTGTTCGGAATCTGGCCGTTGAGGGTGGGATGGTGCGGTCGCGTTCGGCGAGGAGCGGTTGAACCTGGTGGATTGCCCTGGTGAGGGTGCTGCCGGTGACGCCGAAGAGCTGGGCCAGCAGGTCTCGGGTGCCGAGTTTGCGCAGGTAGAGCACGGTGGCCAGGACTCTGTCGGCCGTGGTCAGTTTGTCTTTGGCGCCCGCTCCGAGGGCGCGACGTCGTTCGCTGCCGCGTTGGCGGAGCCGTTGCCGTTCACGTAACTCGGCCAGTTCAGGTGCCAGTTCGTCGACGAGGTGGTCCAGTTCCGCTTCGGACATGCCGGTCAGTTCCGGGCTGCGCAGTGCTGCGGCCTCAGGCCGCCGCGGTGCCGCTGCCGGCCAGGTGGTCGGGGCTGTGCCATGCGCGTTAACGGTGCCGTGCCGGTCGGGATGGAGGGTGTAGTTCCAGTCGCCGTGGAAGCGGTGCCGGGTCATGGGCAGGGCGTCGATCTCGGCGTCGGTGACCTTCATTCCGGTGTCGTAGGTGCCCGTATCGAGTTCGGCATGGACTTTCAGTCCGGTGCGGGTGGTGGTCGCGGCGATGCTCTGCACCGTCGCTTCATGGCTGGTCAGCGGTCTGCCGCGCCAGTTCATGGAGATGTGGGAGAACAGCCGGTGCTCCACTTTGTTCCACTTCGAAGTGCCAGGAGGCATGTGGCAGACCGTGATCTGCAGGCCGGTCTCGCCGGCCAGGACGGCGAGTTCGGCCTTCCAGGCGCGGGTGCGGTAGCCGTTGGATCCGCCGGCGTCCGCGGTGATCAGCAGTCGTGCGGCGTGCGGGTAGTCGTGCCGGCCGCGGGCGTGCCACCAGCGGCGGATCGATTCCACAGCGAAGGCCGCGGTGTCGTGGTCGCACCCGACGTTGACCCATCCGGTGTTCGCGGCGATGTCGTAGATCCCGTACGGGATCGCCTTGCCTGGCCCCTGGCGGTCGAGGAAATCGTGCGTCTTGACCTTCACCGGCTCGCCGGCGGGCTGCCACTCGCGCCCGGCGTTCTTGTACTGCCCGACCAACTCTTTCTTCTTGGTGTCGACGCTGATCACGGAGTCCCCGGCGTCCCGGTGGTCGCGGGCTTGCTCGTTGATGTAGCGGAACTGTGCGTCGCGGTCCGGGTGCTGGCTGCCCTCGATCGTCTTGGCGTTGGCCTGCAGGCTGAAGCCCTCCTCGCGCAGCAGGTCACCGACGGTATCCGCACAGACGCGATGGCCTTGCCGGGTGAGTTCGTCGGCGAGTTTGCGTGTCGACTTCGTCGTCCAGCGCAGCGGCGACATCGGATCCCCGCGCATATCCGGCTCGACCAGCATCAACAGCGCAGGTCGCAGCCCCGGATCCACCGCGGCGGCCCTCTTGCGTCCGCCGCCGGGGCGGCGGACCCGACCCAGCGGCTCCGCACCCGCTTCCAGTTCGTCGACGCCGTTGCGGACAGTGGTCTCGCTGACCTCGGCCGCCCGCGCGACAGCCCGGATCCCGCCATGCCCCAGGATTCGGGCCTCGGCCCCCACCAGCAGACGGCGCTGACGCTCGTCCAAGTGCGGGAACAACACCGCGAATCTCACGGCGAGTTGATCTCGAGTCTCCTGCGATATGCCCATACCACATCAACGAGCCACACCACCGGAAGCAACACATTGATTCTCTGCGAGCCCTT
>NZ_ML123055.1:64390-89807 GCF_003846175.1 Streptomyces sp. ADI95-17
AGAAGAAGGTTCGCGATTTCCGAGGTTCTCTCGCTCTTCACTCTTGGGGGTGATGTGACCCTGGCTACGCACTCCAAGGTCCGCGAGGAGGGTGCCGCCGTGGGCCGGTTGGCGGGGAACCCAGGCGCAGATTCACATTGACGACCAGAACCCGGTCTGCCAGGTCGATCTTGCGCAGGTGGAGGGCGTCCAGCGCCGTCTTCTGCTTGTCGGTAATCATCTCGTCTGCTTCGCCTGGCGCGACAACAATGACCCCGGCGAAGGTCAGATCACGATTCACCGCACGCATCTCGTCCATGAACTGGGTAGAGCCGCAGATGCAGACGATTTCAGGTCGGTCGGGCGACGCTGCGCCGCCCGCGGTCGGCTCACGCGGCGCGGTAGCCATAGTGGTAGTGGGGCGCCCGTTCCCGGTCGCTGCCGTCGACTCGAAAACCTTCGGGCGCTGTTCAACCTCCGGGCTGGTTCGGAGCCTGTAGTGGGTACAGCTGTGGCAAAGGGTCATGGTGTGACACAGGCGGAGCCGACTGGTGAACCTTGAGATTCTGATCGCGTGTGGAGTTCCTGCGCTCGCCGCGCTGGCGGGCCTGGTCCTTCGGCCCCGGCACAAGGGCTCGAATCTCTGGGACGTCCTGCACGAACTCGCGCGCGGTCGGGTCGGAGCCGGGATGGAACGAGAGCGTCGCGCCACCCTTGTCGTCATGCTTGACCGCCTACCGCAGACCGGTGTTCGGGTGGAAGATACCGCGCAGGGCCGCCGCACCGTCATCAGCGGCCTCGTGGAGAGCCGGTCGGATAGCTGAGCGGCCGGCGGGGGAGGCGGGGACGTGGATCCTGGGCCCGAGGAGTTTGCTCGTTTCTTCACCCATTGGGAGCCACAGATACGGCGCTACCTGATCTGGTTAGAAGGTGATCTCGCCGTGATCGACGATGCAGCACAGGAAACGATGATCACTGCACATCGTTACTGGGACACAGTGCAGGCGTTGGAGAACGTCCGAGCGTGGCTGTTCATGGTCGCCCGGCAACGACTGTCTCGAGCCCGAGAATCCAGGATGCGGCAGGTGGTGATCACAGATCCGCACGAGCTGCCCGAACACACGGATGCGGGCTGCGCGTTGTCGCTTCGCGTGGACCAGCTCGCCATCCTGGACGCCGTGCGCAAGCTGCCACGTCAGCAGGGTGCGGCAATCGCGCTCCAGCTTCAGTACGACCCACCGCTTGCTGAGATCGCACAGATCATGGCGATCTCCGTGGGCTCGGTGAAGACACACCTGCACCATGCCCGTGCCACGCTGAAGACGCTGCTCGCTGATGTAGACGGGGGTGCATGATGAGCATCGAGAACCAGCTGCGAGACGCGGCAGATGCAGTGAATGGGCTGTGGGCCGACCTTGACGGAACGCAGGAACGCCTGGCCCAGCTGCAGCAGCGGATCGAGCGGGAACCCTCCCACGACGTCGATCCCGCTGCTACTGAGGACCGTCCGCCTCAACGTGCCTATCTACGGCCGCTGTCCGACGTCGTGTTCCTTACCGTCGCGGAGACCGCCGACGTGATGCATGTATCAGAGATGACCGTCTACCGGCTCGTGAGAAGCGGCCACCTACCCGCCATACGAGTCGGCAGGTCGTTCCGCGTTCCGAAGCAAGCGGTCCACGAGTTCATGGGCGAATCCGACGCTGATTCCGAGCCACTTGCAGTGCCCGCAGACCACGCACCGCAGCAGCCTCGCGACCCGGAGCTGCTCACCGTCGAAGAGACCGCCAGCACATTGGGACTCTCCAGGATGGCGGTTTACCGGCTCGTGCACAGCAAGGTTCTGCCGGCCATCCGTACGGGGCCGACTTTCAAGGTTCCAGAGCCTGCAGTCCAGGAGTACCTACGCCAAGCCGGAGCTCCAGCCAACAGAAGATGAATACCTCCTGAATCCACTCAGCCAACGGCGCGCCGAACCGCAGCCCGGTCGTGCCTACCGCGCGCTGACCGGTTGATCACTGGGTGGACAGGTCGGCTCACCGCTCTCGCCCGTCCACGCAACTCGCTCGAAGCCTGTGTAGCTGGCAGTGGCCCTTCGAGGTGACGTCGCGCAGCTTTCCGTGCTTGTGGCCCCCGCGTCGCTCCAGACTGCTCGCATGAGACAGGTACCAAGGGTGTACGGCACGGAGCATGATGACCCGGCGCCGGGCCGCAGCCCGGCCGCGACTACCGCGAGTTGACCGGTGGGCCGCTGGACGGGCAGCTGATCGAGGTGACCGGCTGGACGGATGAGGAGATCACCACCGGCACGTACCTGATCACCCCTCACTGTGCCTACGGGCCGGGCGGGCGGGCCTCTTACGCACCGACCTTCAGTCGTCCTGGCGGTCCGTGGGTGTGGGAGGGCGACGTGCCCCGGGGTGGTGCGGGGATGGTACTGGCGTCGCGTATCCGGGGACCGCGGTCATGCCCGGTTACGCGACGGCTCAGGGGACGGGGACCGGGAAGGTCTTCGTGAGGCGGTCGAGGCGTTCGTACAGGGTCCGTACGAGCCGGGCACGGTCCTGGGCGCAGCGTGCGGTGCCTTCCAGCGGGCTGGCCAGGCGGCGCTCTGCTTCCTCGAGGACGACATCGGCCGGTGCGAGGGCCTGGTGGTCCTTGGGCAGGCGGGCGGCGGAGCGTTGTAGGTCGCCGGCCACCGACCGTGCGGCGCCGGTCAGCAGCAGCGCGATCTGTTCGTAGTCCGCCGTGGCCAGGGCGGGGTCGCCCTTCCAGGCAAGGACGGCCTCCACCAGGCACTGATGGGTTGCGCGATCGAGGGGGAGCTCCTCTTCGAAGCGTCCCTCGGGGTCGTTCAGGACCGTGCGGGTGCCCTTCATTGGTTCCTCGCCGTGTCGTCAGGGCCGTCGGTGTCCGGGGCTTGGTTGGTGTGGGCGAGGAAGCGGGCATAGCCGCGGTCGGCGCGGGCCAGCAGTGCCGGGGAAGGCCGGCCGAAGTCGGGGGGCTGGAGGCCGGGTCCTTCCGGATCGGGGCCGGCGGGTGTGGGTGCGCTCATGGGCACCACCTCCGTTGCTGGGTGCGTCGGTGTCGTTCGACGCTACGGAGGCCGCGGCTCGTTTCTCAACAAAGTTGCGGGTAATTGCGGAGGTTCACTCCAGGACGTCGATCGCGGCCCGGATGAGTGCGCGGGCCGTATCCCCGTAGACGGCCATCTCCGCGAGGCCGGAGAACGCCTTGGTGTAGTCGGCGAGTTCGCGCGGCTGTGTCACCTTGATCTCCGCGGTCAGCGTCTCCACCACGGCCATGGTGTCGTCGTGGATGTAGAACGATTCGAGCGGCCAGACGGTGCGCTGCGCGGTGAACGGGATGATCCCCAGCGAGAGCGACGCGAGCGGCATCACGGCCAGGAGGTGGCGCAGTTGCCCGCGCATCGCCTCGGGGTCGGCAGTACGGAAACGCAGGACGGATTCCTCGAGGAGGACGACGTAGCGGTGGCCGCCTTCGTAGAGGAAGCGGGAGCGTGCGACGCGGGCGGCGACGGCTTCGGCGACGTCGTCGGGGGTGCCCTGGAAGGCGGTGATCTGGTTCATGAGGGCGGTCGCGAACGCCGGGGTCTGGAGGAAGCCGGGCGGCACGTTGGAGAGGTAGACGCGGCAGTGTCGGGTCTGCTCGTGGAGGGTGTACCAGTCCTGCTGGACCTGGCGCATGCCGTTGCGGTGCAGGCGGCGCCACTCCATGTACATGGAGTCGACGGCGCGGGCGGTGGCGATCAGGTCGTCGGCCTGGTCGTCCGCGTCGCACGACGTGCACCAGGTGCGGATGTCCGTGTCCGAGGGCAGTACTGCGCCCTTCTGGATACGGGTGGTCTTCGCGGGGTGCCAGCCGCACCGGGCGGAGAGCTCGCGCCCGGTGAGGCCGGCGTCCTTGCGCAGGTGCTGCAACCGCACAGCGAGCGCCTCGCGCGCCCCTTGGGCGCTGGACGATGGGGAAGCGGTCGTCATGAAGTGGCGGCCCTTGGTTGTACGTCGGTCAGATGCGGTAGTCGGCGTGGTCAGTGGCCAGGTCCCACACCTGGCGGAACGCCTCGGCACACAGCTTGACCGCCTGCGGGTCGTCGGTGTGGTCGGGCTCCAGGGCCTCGCCGTCACCGGAGAACAGGTTCCAGCGCACGACCTGGTCGTCGATGAGCCAGAAGTCGTTGCCGGGCAGCGCGAGCGTGGAGGCGCGGCGGCGGGGCAGCCAGCGGACCTGTTCGCCGGCGCGGAGGTTGGCGTCGGTGATGGCGTGCTCGAAGCGGATGTAGCCGGTGACGGGCTCGGACACGACCCGGGCCCGCAGGACCTTCACCCCGCGGGCGACGGTCCGCTCCACCAGCGGCAGCCAGCCGCCCCAGAACTCCGAGTCGTCCGCTGGCACGCTCCCGTCCCGCAGGAACGCCTCAAAGACCTCCCGCTCCTCCCCCACGGTGTAGACGTCCCGCAGCTCCAGGTGCAGGGCGTGCTGCCGGGCCGAGTCGAGCAGGTCCTCAAAGCTGAGGGCCAGCGGCTTCTGCGGCATCGCACGCCTTCCTGATCTGATCCACCATCCGGACCGGAATACGGATGACTCCCTCGTCATCCGCCGGCGGACTGTCCTGGCTGCAGGCGGCACGGGTCGCCGCGTCGGCGAACTTGCCCTGCAGAACCAGTTGCGGCCCCTCAGCGGTGTCGGTGTCCACCCACACCGCGGGACAGTTCCCTCCGCCCGAGTTCGGGTCCGTTCCGAAGAAAAGTAACGCCATGATCGCCTCCGGAGAAAGCCAGTTGCGGATAGTTGCGCACCGACCGTCCCGCAGGCCGGCGTCGGCGTCAAGGGCCTCTCGCCGGACCGGGAGCGGTGCCGGTCGGCGGTGACCGTGACGGCGTCTGGTCCGTCAGGGTGAGCGAGCGCCGTGACTGCGGTGCCCGAGGATGCAGCGCCTCTACCGTGCGTCCATGGAAGACACCCAGATGCCTGAGCCTTTGCGGCAGGCGGTTCATCAGCTCGTCTCCGAAGTGGTCATGAACTGCCAGGAGGTGCTGCGCTACACCGAGCCGGACATCGCACGCGACTGGAAGCGCATGACGCTAATCCGTGCCACGGACGCCTCCGACACGATGAACATGGCGTCCATGCTGATCGCCGCGTACTGCCAGCGCACCGGCATGGCCATGGACACCCTCGCGTCGTACCTCCAGACCCGCCAGCAACGCAGCAGGGCGGCCGGCCCGAGGGATGCGGACCGCCACGAAGTCGCCGGGATGCTCGGCACGCCGCTTCCTCCCGAGGGCGACCAGAACGCGCAGATGCGGTTCTCGATGGGCCAGGGATATGCGGAGGACGGGCTGATGGCCGAGCCCGATGAGCAGCGGCTGTTCACCGAGGCGTGTCTGCACGGGCTGCGGGCCCGGCTGTGCGACGACGTCGATGCGCTGGACGGCTACCTGCCGCCTCACGTCGCGGAGCTGGCCCGGAAGATCGCCGGGGTGCTGGAGGTGCCGCAGCCGGCCACCACGTGACGACGGGGCCGCAGTGTCCTTGGACGGTGCGGCCCCGAGCATGACCCCGGCGAGGTCATGGCTTATCCCCCGGGGCCCGTGTTGGTGCGGGAAGCGGCTACTGCATGAGCCCGGCGAGTGCCTGCTCAGCCATCTGGACGCCCTGCGTTGCCGCCATGGTGGTGGCGCCCTCCAGAAGCTTGTCCTTGAGCTGGGTGGCGAACTGGCGCAGGCGGCCCGGCTCAGGATTGCCGGAGGTCGCCTCGGCGTGAAGGTCCTGGGCGACGCGCTCCAGTTCCACGCGGTCCGTCTCCGACATTCCCAGGGTAGTGCTGACCTGACCGATGTACCCGGCGAGCTGGGCGAACAGCGTCGGGTCGACGCCGTCGGTGTTGTTCTGGGTGAAGTGCTGCTGCTCGCCGATGATGACGCCCTTGGCGTTCGGCAGGAAGGTGTTATACGTGGTGCCGGTGCGGGGCTGGTTGACGTGGTCCTGCACGCTTCCTCCTAACAGGGCGCAGCTGACACCCTGGGTTGTGATGGCGACGGTGGGGGGTTCGGTGTCGATGTGCTCGATCAGCTTGTGCTGGGACAGGTGGGCGAGCGCTTCGTGCAGCTCGGTCCCAGTGATCTCGGATCCGGCGAAGTAGACGGCGGGCGTGGCGAGAAACAGCACCGGGTTGATGGGCTTCTGGTCACCGGCGGTGTCTTCCCTGTTGGATCGACGTGTTGAAGCCGATCGAGCAGGGGTGGATAGGTGCCGGGCTGGCGTACGTACTGGGTGCCGCAGGGCCGTCGGGTGGAGGCGGATCGGGTGCCCGCTCTGGCCGGGTGGGAGGATCTGGCCGAGCGTGAGGAACGAGTAGGGATTCATCCTGGGGATCCGATCCTTCTTTCTCCGGACTGTCGTGTGGACGAGGTGTTGAGCCGGTATCTGTGCCGGTCGTCGTTCGCCCGTCTCGCACCGGAGACGAAGCGGAACTACACCGACGACTACTGCTTGTTCTTCGACTTCCTGTGGGGGCGCGGGAAGAACTGGTCGGGCGCGACGGCTGACGATCTGTGGGACTTCGAGGACTGGCGGACCCGTTCGCTGCGGAACCCGCGCCGGGTCGGCGGAGCTCGGTGGAACCGTGGGCTGACGGCGCTGGCCTGGCTGTACGAGTGGGCGGTCCGGCACGAGCACGTGCGGACCAGCCCGGTGGTCATGCGGTCGGTGCCCGGCCGGAACGGCGGGAGTATCCAGGTGCCGGCGGCGTCGTCGAAGAACGCGCGGGCCAGTGAAGTGCGCTGGCTGACGCCGCGGGCGTTCCGCCGCTGGGTAGAGGTGGGGTTGCGCGGGTTCGGCGACGACGGTGCTCCGTCGCCGAGGTGGGCGGGGCGGATGGCCGACCGTAACGGGGCCTTCGCTGATCTGCTGTTTCTCTTCTGGGGTGCGTCTGACGGAAGGGGCGTCGTTGCTGACGGTGGAGGTTCCGCGGCTTCGGCTGGAGGGCGGCCGGTACTACGTGGGGCGGCTGGCCCGAGTAGTGACGAAGTCGCGGCGGGCTCGGACGTTCTATGCCTCCTCGGTGGCCGTTGGAGAGATCGAGGGCTACATCGAGTCCTCGCGTGCCCGTGTGGTGCGGCGGGCGCAGGCGGCGGGCCGCTACGACGATCTGCCGGTACGGCTGGTGACGCACGAGAGCGGGCGGCACCGGCGGATGCTGCATTGGCGCGATCGCGACGGCGTGGTCGGGCAAACAGCGTTGTCGGAAGCGACGGGCGGGGTGACGATGGCGCCGGGGTCTGCGGTCCATGTGTCGGGTTCGCCGCCGACTACACCTGCAAGGAGTGCGGCCGGACGGGCAATCCCCACAGCCGCGGCCGATGCGCTCACTGTGTCCTCGCCGAGCGGGTCAACGCTCTGCTGGCCGGGCCCGACGGCACGATCACCTCCCAGCTGGAACCGCTCGCGGCCGCGCTGGCGAACGCTCCCTCACCGTTCCCCGCCATCCAGTGGATCAAGGAGAGCCCGAACACCAAGCTCCTCGCCCGACTGGCGTCCGAAGGGCACGAGCTCAGCCACGAGCTGCTGGACGAGCTCCCGCCCAGCCGGAACCAGCGCTACATTCGCCAACTGCTCGTGCATACAAGGGTGTTGGAGGAACGCAACGAGGACCTCGAACGCATCCCGGGCTGGCTGGAGCACGAGCTCGCGGACAAGCCGGCCGCACACGCCAGCCTCGCCCGTCCGTTCCTGCACTGGTTCCTGCTCCGACGCGCCCGCCAGCGGGCCGCCACCCGCCGCCATCCTGCCTCTGCCGACCGCGACCTGCGGCACCGCGTCAGCGTCGCCCTGGACTTCCTGGCCTGGATAGACCAACGCGGCCTGGCCCTCGCCGACCTCGCCCAGGAACACATCGACGACTGGATCGCCGGGGCTCCCAGCCAGCGCCGATACCTGATCCGCTACTTCCTTAAATGGACCACGAGCCGCCGGCTCACCCGCGAACTGACCGTGCCCTCCATCCCGAGCCAGGAGCCCCAGGACCTGCTCGTCGACGACGATCGCTGGCGGCTCCTCCAACGCTGCCTGACCGACGATGCCCTGCCGACGGACGTCCGGGCCGGCGGCGGGATCACCCTGCTGTTCGGCTTGTCCACCGAACGCCTTTGTCACCTGACGCCTGAACGCCTCAAGTTCGGCGACAAGCACACCCACCTGGTCCTGGGCCGCCACCCCGTCCTGCTGCCTCCACGGCTCGCCGAGCTCCTTCGGCATCTTGCCGAACAGCCTCGACTGCGGCCGCAGCTCTCGCGAGCCCACCCAGGTCCTCAGTGGCTCTTCCCGGGCATGGTCCCGGGCAAGCCGATCTCGACGCACGGCATGACCCAGAAACTCAACCGGCATGGCATCCCGGTTCGCACCGCGCGCAACGGTGCGCTGGCCGCCCTCGCCGCTGATCTCCCCAGCCCGATCCTCGCTGACGTGACCGGGATGCACTGCCACACCGCGCTCCGCTGGGTCGCCTACGCGCGACGCGACTGGGCTGAGTACCTCGCCGCACGAGCCGATGATTTGAAGGACGAGCAATGAATCAGCCCAGGAAAAGGCGCCATCACACCGTCCCACGGTTCTATCTCGCCCGCTTCGCGGACGCCAGGAAACAACTGATGCGGGTTGAACTCCCAGGCATCAAGGGGCACTTGATGTCAATCGGCAACGCCACGGTCGAGAACGACTTCTACCTGGTCGAGACCAACGACGGCTCCCCGTCCGACGCTGTCGAGGATTCCCTGTCTGAGCTGGAAGGACAGGCGGCAACAGCACTCCGGCAGCTCATCGACGAACGTGTCTGGCCCATTCCTGAGGCGGTACGCAGGCCGATCGCAGCCTGGGCCGCGATCCAGTACCTTCGCACGCCTGCGGCCCGGCAGGCGGGAAACGACATCGCCGACGCGGGGTTGAAGCTGTCCATCGCGCTTGGCGGGCGATCGCAGATGCGGGCAGCGCTCGAATCCGTCGAGGCCCGCCCCGTCACCGAGGCCGAGGTTGACGAGATGTGGGCGCTCATGAATGCCTTCGACGACTACAAGTATGAGGCTCACCAGAACCTCCACGTGCACACCATGAGCCAGAGCTTTCCCGGAACGGCTGCTGGCTTCTTCAGCCGAGGCTGGCATGTTGTCCGCTTCACCAGGAAGGCGCTCATCACAACCGACACCCCGGTCGTCCTCATGAAAGGCCCTGGGCAAGGCCTGGGTCTTCCGATCGGGACCGCGAGCGCTGGCGGCGTACTGGTTCCGCTTGATCGGCGCATGGCGCTGATCATGGGCGAGCCTCACACGGAGGATTTCCCCCTTTCCGGCTCGACCTCGATAGCGAAGGCCCTGAACCAACGGCTCGTCTGGAACGCCCGCCGAGCGGCCTTCCACCACCCCGAAGACGACCCGCTCTGCGGACTTGAGCTGCCTCAACCCAGGGACACTGAGGTCACTTTCACCGATCCTCAGAGCTTCCTCCCGGATGCCTCTGGAGAGGAATAGTGCACGGTCGGAATAACCCCCCTCCCGCCAGTAAAATGGTGCCGTTTAGGCGCTTATGGCGTTTGACCCAGTTCGCCACGCAGCTTTGATGCTTCCTTCGCAAATCCTAGCTCCTGCAGGATATCGACTATTGCAAGGTAGGCGACTGCCTGCTTCTGCGAATACGCCTCGGGTATTTCTTGCCCCAGCCTTCCGTAGATCCTCACAGCCTCCTTTGCGGCACTCAGTCCATTAATGAGATCCATACGCACATTCTTCCTGGTTACCGCAAACTGCACTAGGGAATCGGCCATATCACCCATGAAGGCGCTGGGGAATTCGGTCGAGAGTCTATGAAAGATACCGAGAGCTTCTTGAGTTATATTGAGTGCTTCCCGGAAGCGCTCAACATCTGGTTCGGAGAACAGAAGTCCAAGACTGCCCAGAGACCGGGCGAGTTCGGGTTCATTGGCAGCAGGGTTTGATGTGGCCAACTTGCGGTGCAGGTGGATGGCCTCCTCCAGGACTGTGACGGCATCCTGATGCAGCCCCACCACGTACAGGCAGCCGCTGAGTCCGCCCAGGGACACGGCGAGCTCAGGCACACGAGCCTCCGGATTCAGCACCGCCAGTCTGCGTCCCAAATGGATAGATTCTTCATACGCGGCAAGCGCCTCATCGTAGCGGCCCAGCTTCTTGAGGATGCTCCCCGAAGCGCTCAGAGAGTAAGCGAAATCGACTTCGTGAACAGCCGGATCGGTCGCGGCCAGTGTGCGTCGGATTTCCAACGCTTGCTGGACAATAGTTAGCGCCTGTTCCATGCGCCCCGCATTGCGGAGATGTGAAGAGTAGTTTTGCAGAACTCGCGCGAGGGTTGACCCATGAGTCAAAGGGTCGTTTGAGGACATGCCATAGAGGATCGTGAGGCTCTCGGCGGAAGCTGCCAGAGATTCCTCTATCCGCCCCACAGAGCCAAGGACTCCGCTCAGAGAATCTAGGGCGTGAGCAAACGCTTCGCTATGTCTGACGGGATCGTCATCAGCCAGTCGTCGGTACAGGCTGACCGACTCCATCACTGCAGCGAGTGCCTCTTCTCTGCGACCTGCCATGGAATAGTCGACACTGAGGTTCAGGAGGCTGCTGGCCGCAGCAGGAATCATTGATGGGTCGGTCTCGGCAAGCCCCCGCGACAGCCGAACGCCTTCCTCGGAAGCCTCGAGAGCCTGCTCATAGAGACCCGCACGCCACAGGCGGACGCCCAGATCGAAGAGTATCGACGCTCGGGTGAACACGCTGTCGGTCACAGGGAGCTTGTACTGGGCTCGACGTGCGGTGATGTGCGCGATGCCGGTATCCAGGTCGGACTTCCCCGCATCAGGAAAATGGGAGGCGATGGAGTCAAGAAGGTCTGGAGGGACGTCGCCGAGGTGGGCCAGAGCGATCATCACAGCGCTGCCGGCGTCGATGGCGAGGTGGGGATCCTCTCGGAGAAGCGGATACAGGTGCTCCGGGCCAAGGTGGGGCCACCGTTCTGCGGCGGAAGCAAGGAAGGTAATCGCGCGGGGCGCCCATCCAGGAGGGGCGCCGTCGCTTCCGCGACCGAGCAGTTTGCCGGCAACGCTGGCGGACCAGGGCTGTGAGGGGTAGTCGGCATGGTGTCCTGGCAGGGTCAGTGCAAGAAAGTCCTCGGCCAGACGGTCCGGGTAAAGGGGTTCCAGGACGGTGGCACGGCCGGGGAAAGCCGGGGGGTAGCAGCGGGTGTGGTCGGCGACGATCTGCTCAGCGGGTAGCTGCTGACGTGGGAGATGGCCCAGGACGAAGCGGCCTGCGTCAGGCGGCTGGGATCCGGTCAGAGCAGCGGCGAAGACTGCCTGATTCATGACAGAAGGCGGTGTGCGGAAGCTCCGTTCGCTCGCTGTGAGTTTGCGAAGTCCGTCGCCGTAGAGGTTTACCCAGTGGGTGTGTTCGCGATCCAGAAGGTAGAGGGTCAAGTCGGCCATGCTGGTGGGAGGGCGTTGCCCAGTAATGTAGGCGTCGACGGCAACGAGGGCGGCCAGGTGTACGGCCAGGGGCAGTCCGAAATCCGGATGGTCCAGGGGGCCCGGCATCATGATCTGCTCTGCGGCAGCGCCGAAGCGGATGGCGAAGCTGGCACGGGCCACCTTGAACATCTCGGTGCGCTGCCCCGGGCCTCCGTCCGACTCTGCGGGCAGGGGCTCCAGGAGCTGTGTGGATGTGCTGGCCTGCAGGTTGGCCACAGACCCGCGTACGGCGGGCCAGCCATCGGCGCTGCGGGCCAGCATCAGGACTCGTGTGGGCACCGTGGACTGGTGGAGCAGACTGTTGCTCAGCAACCAGGCCAGATGGGACAAGGGCCATCGATCGGCATAGTCGATGATCAACAACATTCCCACAGCGCCGTCCAGGCGCAGGTCCTGGCTACCTGGTGGTGGAAGGACGGTGCCAAGGCCATGCGTGGCGGTCACGACCTTCCACCCGTCCGCACATGCGGCTTGCGCAAACTGGTCTGCCAGACGAGTCTTGCCCTGGCCGCCGGGCCCGTACAGCCAGCGGACGGCCAGACGGGAGCCGGCCAAGCACCACCGGCGAAGGTCGGCAAGCTCCTGTTGCCGTCCAGTGAAGTCAACGACGGCGAAGCGGGCGTTAAGCATCCGGCTCGGCATTTCACGAAGCCACCGCTGGTCCGTAGGCGGTGGCGGACGCCAACTCTCGAGCACATACAGGGGGTTCCCGTCGGCGAACACATGGATGTCCGCGCCCATCACGCCATAGGCGAAGCCGCCCTCCGCATGTACGACCTGGCCGGGACTGACAGGTTCATCAGCTCCAGAACCTAACGGCGGGTTCACTGGGACTGCCCTGAGCCCGCGCTGCCCTCGCTCTCTGGCCCAGGAGCAGGTGTCCCGTGGTAGTGGACGTTAATGTTGCCGCCCTGCACACCGAATGCCGCTCCGTGATCGCGAGCGTTCACCGTCTGCACCCACTTCAGTTCGGGCTGAGGGAGGAGTGCACGCAGCTCATCGACCAGCCCTCGTAGGTCATCCTCAGCGTCGTGATGCTGACGCAGGAGCGTCACAAGATGCAGCTGCCAGCCCGAGACCAAGAGGTCACGCGCGCCTTCAGCGTCCTCAGCCTGGGTTACCAAGGCAGCCTGCCCATCCAGCTGCGTCTCGATGGAGTGATGGTCTTGACCATGCCGACGGAACAGCGCCACAGTCCGGGTGCGGGCACTCTCCCACGCAGTTGTGGCCATCGCTGCCACGATGCTTGTCGCACCGGCCATAGCTAGCATCGACAACTCTTGCTCCAACAAGTAAGCCTCCGATTTCGTCCTCGCTGAGGTGGTTCGGCGTCAAGGGCACCTCGGCTGCGTACAAGCGTCTGCGACTCCGTCTTGGCAGCAATTCCTGGGTGCCTGCGCCAGGCCGCCCGCCGCCTGCATTGACCACGCGGCTTGCTCAAGGGAAGGGTGAGCCGAGCAACGGGCCTTGACCCCAGATATTGAACACGTCTATGCGGCTTGGGCCAGGGTAGTTGGTGGTGGTTGGAGGGCGTTCTCGTAGGCGATCGGAGATCGCTGGCCGAGGCGGGAGTGGCGGCGTCGGGTGTTGTATCGGGTCAGCCAGCGGAAGGTGTCGAGTCGCGCTTCACGCTCGCTCGGCCAGCCTTTGCGGCTCTTGAGTGTCTCCCTTTTGAAGGCGGCGTTGAAGCTTTCCGCTGCGGCGTTGTCCGCGCTGGACCCGACCGCTCCCATGCTCTGCTGGACCCCTGCTGACCTGCAGATTTCAGCGAAGGCCCTACTCGTATATTGAGACCCGTGGTCCGTGTGCATGATCGCTCCATCGAGGCTGCCGCGGGTCCGCTCGGCGGCTGCGAGGGCGTCGATGACGAGCTCTGTTCGCATGTGATCGGCGATCGCCCACCCGGCCAGACGGCGTGAAGCCAGGTCGATGACGGTCGCGAGATAGAGCGGCTTCGAACCGCTGACCGGCAGGTATGTGATGTCGCCGACGTATTTCGTGTTCACCGCGGCCGCGGTGAAGTCACGTCCGATCAGATCCGGCGCCTTCGGCGCCGCCTGGTCCGCGAGCGTCGTGCGGTGCCGGCGGCGCAGACGCACTCCCTCGAGCCCGATGGTCCGCATGATCCTGGCGACGCGCTTGTGGTTGACCACCGGGCCGCCCTCGTCACGGAGTTCGGCGGTGATCCTTGGGGCTCCGTAAGTGCCGTCGGAGTCCTGGTGGACCCTGCGTATCCGGGCCGCGAGCCTGGCCTCGAGAGCCTGCCGGGCCGCCCTTGCGGCCGCGGAGCGGCGCCAGTAGTAGAAGCTGGACCGGGAGAGGCCGAGGATGTCGCAGAGCCGCTTCACGCCGTGACGGCGCTGGTGGTCGTCAACGAACTGGCAGCGGTTCACCAGCGCGTCTCCGTCGCGAAATACCGGGCCGCCTTGCGGAGGATGTCGCGTTCTTCCTCCAGCTCACGGATCCGCTTCCGGGCGGCGGCCAGCTCCGCCTGCACGTCGTCGACACCGGTTCGGGCAGCGGCAGGCGGCGCGGAGTGGGCACCAGGGCGACGCTCGTCGGCGGCCCGGATCCAGTTCCGCAGTGTCTCGGTGTTCACCCCGAGATCACCGGCGACGGACTTGATCGTCGCTCCCGGCCTCGACCGGTACAACGTGACCGCGTCCGCCTTGAACTCGGCGGGGTAGTGCTTCATCCCCACGGGGACTCCGTTCTCCTGGACCATCAAGATCCAAGTGTCTCCGGTGTCCAAAATCCGGGGTCAGGGCCCCCACCCGGCTGGACCCCACAGAGCAATGCCTGAATCTGCGGTCGGCCGAATGAACCTTCTACTCCGCAGGAAGAGGGCTCAATGGGATCTGGGACAACGCCCAGCGCGTGAACGTGAGCAGATCCTCGCCAGCGATGTCCTCAAGCCGGTCGAAATCCTCCGGCAGCACGTCGAGCAGGAAGTGCTCGACTTCCCGGTCGGCCCGCTTGATCAGGACGAGGCAGCGATAACAGGGCTTGGGAGGACGCTCAAGAAGGATCGCTCGCAGAGACCCCGTCGCATCGTCGGCCAGGTACTGATCCAGCCATCCAGGCTCGCGTCCCCTGCCGAGGTTGAGGCGCTCGCTCTTCGAACTCAGCTCTACGAGGACCTGCTTGTTCACACGCTTGATCTCTTTGGGGACGTTCAGCGGCATGAAGGCAGGTTATCCACCAACGGCCAGAACGCGAGGGGCTGCCAGCACAGACCATGACCTGCGGCACCCCAACACACAGTGACTGCACCGACGCTTCGGCAGCAATACTCGCGACAGTTGAATACGCGAGCCCACCAGTAAACCGAGGCCGGAACACTCCGGGGCCGGAAGATGGCGTGAGCCCCGCGCTCGTCCTGGCAGCCGTGTCATCGATGGGCAACCATTCCTGCGACCTGATGGTCATGTCCGTGCCACCCGCGTACCGGGTGGGCATTGTCAGCTCCGCCTCGGGACGTTCCTGAGGCGCTGGAACATGGGGGAAACGCCTTCATGCATCACCGCACCACCGTGGCAGGCTTCGCCGGGGCCCTTGCCCTGTCTGCGCTCACGATTCCGGGGGCCGCCCAGGCGGATGACTTCTCGGGCGACATCAGGATCACGAAGGTGGTCGTCAACGGAGGGAAGGACATCGTCCTGGGGACCACGGACGTGAAGACGTTCACCATCGCGGTGACCGCCACGGACGATTCGGGCATCGAGGTCGGAAGGACCTTCCCGGTCATGTGGCACACGCCCCTCCCGAACGGCGACTATTACGGTCTCGTGATCCCCGACAACATCGCGGGCAAGTGCGTGCGACAGAGCTTCACCACGACCACCTGCACCTACACCCTGAAAATGAACCCGCGCATCCACCCCCAGGACAACACCACGGCCGGGACCTGGACCGTGAGAGCCCACGCCCTGGCCAACGACGGTGACTACATCACCAAGGATTCCGTCGCCAAGGCGAAGGTCCTGCGCAACTCCAGGCTGACGGTCAACGCCTCGCCGGAACCGGTGAAGAAGAACAAGACGATCACCGTCACGGGTGCCCTGACCCGCGCCAACTGGGAGACCTACAAGTACGGGGGTTACACCAGGCAGCCGGTGAAGCTCCAGTTCAAGAAGAAGGGCACGAGCACCTACAAGACCCTCAAGACCGTCACGACGGACAGCAAGGGCAACCTGAGGACGACGACGAAGGCCACGGCGGACGGCTACTTCCGCTACTCCTTCGCAGGCACGTCCACGACCCCGGCGGTCGCCTCCGCGGCGGACTACGTCGACGTGAAGTAACCCTCGGGAGGGTCATTATCCTCCAGCAAGCGCAGAAGGCCCAGGCCAGAGACCCTTCGGTCTGGGCCTTCTTAAGCCCCGGCTGTTTCCCGGCCGACGGGCCGGTCAGCCGCTGCATCCCTTCGCGCTCTCCAAAATGATCGATGATCTCGGCGTCCCCCCAAGACTGCCAGCCGCACCGCAGCAATCCGAAAGCAGGCCCTGGGACGTCCGCCTCCGTCGCCACCCCTGTCTGCCACAGCGTCCTCACATCCCACTTCGCATGCGAGTTCGGTGGAACCCGGAACCAGCCTGCCTTCGGCGACCACACACGGTCATTAACAGGGTGGGTTCCATGGTGAATTGGCGACAGTTGAATAAGCGAGCCCACCAGTATCAACCCCCTATTCGTCGACGCCGACCACCCGCGGCGCGGGCACCTCCGGCTCAGGAAGAGCGTCGACCAGGCGCAGGACCGTGCTCCGGCTGACGGACATGCCGAGGACGGAAGCCAGCCGGGCGCCGGTCCGTCCGGCCAGGGCAAGACCGACTGCGGCCAGAGTGGAGCGCAGCCGCTCGGTGCGCTGGCCGTACCTGCGAGTGAGGCCAGGTATCTGTTCCACGAAGGTCCGCCGGGTGCACATGGTGTTGCAGCAGCGGAATCGCCGAACTCGTAACCGGAGCACAACTCTTCGTCCAGCGCTCGGCGCGTCAGCAGGAAACCGCAGGTAGGAGCTATGCACCCGGGTCGGCCAGGCCCCACACCCTGGGCAGGCAGCGCCGACCGCCGTGCACTGCGCGTCAATGCGCACTATCTCGATATTCACGTCTACCGACAGCACCGCGATGTCCGCGACTGCCGGGAACAACAGCTCCTTCAGCCGGAGCACGACCTCTTCCACAGCCCGGACTTTCAGCCCAACCACCCTGGCAACGGCTGATTTTCGGGCGAATTCCGAAGCTGCCCGAGACGCCCGGCCATCACTCAGAGTGGCAGCTGCACGGAAGCTGAGCCAGAACCGGCTGTCATGCGTAGTGCTACCGCTCTCCGCGGCGCGGACACACACGCGATGCATCGCTCCAGGTACGCACCGATACGGATCGCGTCACGTTCGGTAAAACCGGCGAGGCGCAGCTGGGCGAAGGCAGCGGCCGTGCGGCATCGAGCAGGGCGTAGGCGGGGAGCAGCCGGCGGGCGTGGGCGAGGGCGGTGGATTTTGAGCATGCCCGTGAGTCCGCTGCCCCGGCCCGGGGTCTCCGCAACGCTCGCACGCGGGGGAGATATGAAACAAGGGAGGCTGGTCCTCCCAGCCCTTCCACGAGACGGGCGCCGCCCGGTGCATGGTCGGCAGCCGCGAGGGCGCGGCCCTGGGGGGCCGATGGTGCGCTGGTCGGCAGGTAGGGGCCGTCAACGCCGTCTGCGGCGTCTCGCCGCGGGAGATGGCCAGGCAGGTTCGACACGCCCGCCGCTCGTCCCACGCTCCACGCTCCACGGTATGGGCGCACAGCCGACGCGGGCTTGCTAGCCGAGCACAGCGAAGCGCGCGGATTCGCGGATTCTGTAAGGCGGCGATCCCGCTCGTCCGTGCCTTACATGTCTGCATACTTCGAGTCTATGACCTGTGGTTGCGCTTGACAGGTGCAGATAACGGTCGTGGCCACCAGCGACTTCGACAGATCGAAGAAGAACGAGCACAGCGGCTCCACCGGCCGCATGTTCGGCCCGAGGAAGAACGGGGTGCCCTCGCGTACGGCCCCCGGACGCTCGATGTACGTACGGGCCTCCAGCTCGACACCTGCCGGGGCATCGTAGAAGCGCCGGACCTTGTCAACCGAGGCGAAAGAGTAGTCCATTCCAACCCACCTGTGAGACAACCAGGAGTGCTGGAACATAACAGCCCAAAGACCTCTGAACGAACCTCAGTTGAGACTACTGAGACACCTGTAAAACCTTGTCCCAAGGCGCTGAGTCTCGGGTGGTGACGGCCGTGACGAAAGACGCAACAGAGGGGGATCGGTGCTGTTGGTGGGAGGTTCCGCCGCCCGGCCCGAGGGCCGTTCGGCTCCGGTTCCTCCGTACGCCGTCTTGGAAAGCTCAGCATGTCTGAGCCCCCGTTCTGTGGCTGGTGTTGTTTTCTGGGGCGGTATGTGAACAAGCAGCTGCACGACGGGAGGCGTGTGGAACCGCTGATTCGGGAGGAGGTCGTTTCGAGGGTAGGCGGCCTGCCCGTATGAGGCGCTCCAGGGGTGTCGTCGGGGCCTGGTTGATGGGCATGGCCTGGTTCCTCCCAGACCTTGGTGCAGGGCTGTCACATGGGGAGACGACCGACCCGGCACAAGGTAAAGAGAAAGGAAAGTTCTGTTGAGGGTGTCTGGATCGGTCGACGGCGCTGGCTTGGTCGGGGTGAAGGGATTTCCCGCACCGATCAGGAGGCCGTCATGTCCCCAGCACTCTTGCCGAGACCCGAAGCAGTTTTTGAGGACATCTTCCGAATTCTCACCGTTGCTGTGCCGTTCCTGGCCGTGCTCTTCCCGGCGGCCCTGGCGGTCTGGGCCGGTGTAGCCCTGCGGCGGGTTCGTCTTGTGCGGGGTGCTCTCGCCGACCGGGCCACGGTCGAGGTGGTGCCGACTGCCACGTTCGATCCCAGTGAGAGCGAGGTTGGCCGGTGGGCGCGTCAGCTCGGCCGGGTGCACTATGCCGCCGACGGTGTTCCGGCCCGTGGCTCGGCCGCCCGGCTGCGGTACAGCGCGGTGGACGGCAAGATGCGCTGCTATCTCGAAGGCCCGGCCACCGCGGCCGCCGTGCTGACCATGCCGGGCTTCGCCGAGGTCGAGGTCCGGGCCCCCGGGCCCAGACGGGCCTGCGCCCGGTCCGCTTCGCACCGCGCGAGGCCGGACAGTGACCGCGGCCGTCGACTTCACCAAGCCGGCGCCCGCCGAGAGACCCAGTCGAGCATCAGCTCCTCGACCTCACGGAATGACAACGGGAAGCGGAAGTACAGCCGTACCGCGTGCGCGATCACCTCCACCGGGTACCGGTGCCCCTTGTGCGACGGCGACGCGGACGACACGAGCGAACCCCTCCCGGCACGATCAACTCCAAGATCATCCCAGGCCGGTCAGTTAACGTGACAATGCCCGAATCGGGCATCACGGCGCGAACCGCACTCTCACTCCGGGTCGACATCCAGCCGGGCGGGGTGTCGGAACACGCGCAGAACTACCCTGCCTAGCACGCCGGAGCCGGAGAAGTACCCGACCTGGCGGGAATCCAGGCTCTGCGTGAGGTTGTCGCCGACCAGCACCAGTTTTCCGGAGGGCACCTGCCGCTCGGGGACATGGGCCAAGGCCGGGACGCGGTCTCTCGGCACGGGCTCACCAGGCGTGGCGAGCACCCGCTTGATGAAGAATCCGCCTTCCTCACGCGGGGCGGCGATTACGATCACCCGGTTCCGCAGCGCCGTGGTTCCACGCACCACCAGGACTCGGTCCCGCTCGTAGTAGGTGGGCTCCATGCTCCGTCCCCGCACGGTAACCAGGAGCAGATGGCGCCCTAGCAGCGCGGTGAGGCGAACGGTGAGGCGCCCGAGTTGGGATCCAGGCGATGGCGGCTTGCCGGAAGGCCACGATGTGGCGAGTTCGTCGAGCTCTTTCCGGCTGGGCATCACCCCGGCTGCCGGTTCGAAGGAAGAGCGGGGGTGAGCGCGGAACGGACGAGGCGTCATCGGGGTCCCGCCGCGTCGGAGGTGGCCAGGTCGGTAGCCACAGGCCGGTCCTGGTAGTCCTTGGCCTGCAAGGTGAACAGCCCGGCGTACGTCCTGCCTGCGGCCAACAGCTCGTCGTGGCTGCCCTGCTCCACGATCCGGCCGTCCCGCAGGACCACGATGATGTCCGCCTCCCGCACAGCACCGAGCCGGTGGGAGATCAGAACGCTGGTGCGCCCGGCACGGAAGCGTCGCAGTGACGCGTGGATCTCGTGTTCGGCCTCCGCGTCGAGGCCGGAGGACGGCTCGTCCAGAATCATCAGTTCCCGGTCCTGGCGCATCAGCGCGCGGGCCAGGGCGACCCGCTGGTGCTGACCCCCGGACAGGAGAACACCGACGGCAGGATCGGATTCGTCTGGTGCCATCACGAACTTCCGGGAGAGTAGTGTGTTGTAACCCTGCGGCAGTGCGGCCAGACAGCTGTGGACCCCCGCGCGGCGGGCTGCTTCCTGGATACGTGACTGGTCCGTCAGCGCCCCCAGGTCACCCAGTCCGATATTTTCGGCAGCGGTGAGGTCATAGTGCATGGAGTCCTGGAAGACCACGCCCATCCGAGACCGCAGCTCGGCCGGGTCGATCTCCCGGATGTCGACCCCGTCCCACAGGACCGCGCCCCGAGTGGGGTCGTAGAGCCGGCACAGCAGATTCACCAAGGTTGACTTGCCCGCGCCGTTGAGTCCGATCAGAGCCAGGGCCTGCCCATGCGGGAGGAAGAGGTCCACCCCGCGTAGCACCCACGGCAACTGGTCCGAATACCGGAACCACACGTCTCGCAACTCGATCCCGCGCCGCAAGGAAGGCAGCGGCCTGAGCCGGTCGGACACGGGCAGGTCAGATTCGAGGACAGTGACTGCCCGGTAGCGGTCGAAGTGGAGTAGCGCTTCAGCCGTCGCCGCGATCTGCGTGGCCAGCGAGGCGAGCGCGCCCTGAACGGCTGTGACTGCGGCGCCGAACAACGCGATCCCGCCGACCGACAAGCTGCCGTTACGCGCGGCGTCTACAGCCCACAGCAGGCCGCCGCCCGAGACAGCTGCAGCCAGGCCCTCCAGACAGAACTGCACGGAGAACTCTCGGCGGTCCATACGCTTGCGGGCTGCGTTGTTGGCCAAGCGTTCTCGCCGCATCGACGTCCTGAAAAAGTTCCCCAGGCCGAAGATCCGCACCTCCTTCGCTCCTTCAACCGTGCTCAGCAACTGGTTGTAGAAGAACTCCTTGCGTTCGATCGGGCTGACATCCATGACGAGTTGCGCGCGCCGACGCGAGAGGAGCCCTTCCGCGATCACTGTCGGAACAGCGGCTACCAGGACCATCAGAGCCATGACCGGGCTGAGCACGAAGAGCGAACCCGCGAATCCGAGGACTGGAAGCACTTGGCCGGCCATGTCCAGTCCCCCGCTGACGATCTGGAGCGGGGCACTTCGGCTCGCCGCCTGAGCGAGCCTGAGCTCATCGAGAAAGCGTGGGTCCTCAAAACGAGTGATACCGACGAACCGGTCCACGGCGCCGAACAACTGATCCATGGCCGCGACCCCCGTCCGGCGGTCCAGTTCAGCATGCAGGTACTGCGATACCAGTGGGATGACAGCCATTGCGATGCCGACGGCAGCCAAGGCGGCTGCCAGACCCACCAGGACGGATAACTCAGCGCCCTGGACGAGATCGTCCAAGAGCACCTTCATCAGCCACGCGGTGGCCAGGGGGAGTGCCCCACGGCCGAGAGTCAGCACGGCGAATACGGATATATGCCACGGTCCCGACCTCCACACCAGCAGCCATGCGGCTCCCGCCGACCGAACCGTCCGGGTGAGCCCGGCGCGGACCGCCGGGCACTTCCTTCTCCACGACCGTGCGTGCATGCGATCGCCCCCGGTCATACCGCTGCTGCGGTGGGCATGGCCAGCACCCGGTCGGACGTCACCACGGTCCTGCCGCGGGAGATGCCGACCCGCAACACCGTTGGTGTGCCGGAGGTACGGAACGCCGTGCTGACTGTGCCCAAGGGCTCCTCGACGACGACTTGCGCAACGGGACGCAGCATCTCCACCAGTTCCCTGGAGGCCGACGTGTCGCCGATCACGACCGCAATCCTGTGATCCCTGCAATTTCCGTCAGTTTCCGCCAAGCGGATGAAATCCGGGAGCACCGCCTTGCACGGCTGGCAGTCGGGTGCGAAGAACGCGACGACGCTGTCGTCGGCCAGGAAGTCGCGGCCCAGCGGTTCACCGTCCACGCTGACCACGCTAAATTCGCCGACCTCGTCCCCTGTTCTGATGCCGGACTGCTGCCGGATGGGGGCGATGATCTCGGTGTGCTCGCGCAAGCGCTTGATCACGCCGACGGTCAGCAACAGATCCAGCAGGCAGAGCACTGCGACCAGCACGACAGCGGCTGTCAGAACGTACATCAGAACTCCTGGGGTTCGATCGGGAAGCGAGCGGACGGTTCACGCGTGTCAATTTCCGTGATGGGCTGGAAGAGCGCGAAGATCTCATCGAGGACTGTCGTCAGCAGGCCCATGACCAGGCCCACGAGTGCCGCCACCATGGCCTTGCCAAGGCTCACCGAGCTCGAGGCCGGCACCAGCAGGCAACTGAGCGCCACCGATGCGAGCAAGGCGTTCCGCACGATGTGCCAACCGCCAACAGGCGTGCTGGAAACTCCGAAACAGCGGCATGTAACGGGAGAGCGCTGGCCCATGGTCTGTGAGATTCCGACCGCGAATGCGGCGAGCAGCCCCACCGCTAGGAACTGTCCCATCCACGCGGTCTGCGCTGTCGGCACCGCCAAGAGCACCCAGACCGCGAACTCCGCAATCACGACCACCCGTGCGGCGAGCCCTTCCAACGCCAAGGGAACCAAGCGCATCTGCGCCAAGGAGTTCGCGAAGTCCCGGTACGCGCCGCGGCTGCGCGCTTTACTCAGAGACGAAATTAGGAAGACCGTACCGATGAGGCTCCGTGCCGCGATCTCGAACGAGGACAATTCAGTTCCCTTCGCAGGGGATTCCGACCGGGTCGCAAGGTCCTGGTGGCGGTGGCCCCCGCTACCGGAGGGTCCCGGTAGCGGGGGCAGCGTTTCCGTTGGGCAGGCGCGGGCTCAGCCGCAGACGCCGCGCGTGAAGCGGGCCCCGTTCCAGTACGCCTCGCAGGGCGCGTTGTAGCCGAAGTGACCCCACGGGCCGTTGTTGCACTGCCAGCACTGGGCGTAGGAGTACCAGCCAGGGGCCGCCGCGGCATCTGCGGTAACGCTCGGCACGACGCGCTCCAGCAGGGCGGTGCCCATCGCTTCGATCTTGGCAAGCATGATTTTTCTCCCTCTTCTCAGGACCACGCACCGCGAGGGGCGGGTCGTTGTGTGTCCGCCGTGCCGGGGAGCTGGTGGGCTCCCCGGTGTTTGCATGACCGAGTTCAGCGGGTGTCGCAATGTTTGGCAGGGGTGTTGTGGCGGCCAAACAATGGCCGGGCGCGATCTTTCGTGGGGTGGTGGGGGTGCGTAGGTTGGCCGTTTAGTCTGCTGCTGATGCGGCCGGAGGGTGGGGTCATGGCGGGTCGTCGTGAGGTGCCGGTGGATCCGAGGGCGGGCCCGGTGCAGCGGTTTGCGTTCGAGTTGCGCAAGCTGCGCACGGAGGCAGGTGGGATTACCTACCGGGTGCTGGCGGACCGGGCGGGTTATTCGATTACGACGTTGTCGCAGGCGGCTGGGGGTGAGCAGTTGCCGACGTTGCCGGTGGTTTTGGCATATGCGGCGGCGTGCGGTGGTGATGGTGCGGTGTGGGAGGAGCGGTGGAGGCAGGCGGTGCAGGAGGCTGCCGCTGTCCCGGAGCCGGGGGATGACGGCGAGGAGGTGGATCCGCCGTACCGGGGTCTGGTGCGGTTCGAGGCCGGTGACAGTGACCGGTTCTTCGGCCGGGACAAGCTCACCGATGATCTGCTGCAGCTTCTGCGCCGTCGGCGGTTCGCGGCGGTGTTCGGGCCGTCCGGCAGCGGCAAGTCCTCTCTGCTGCGCGCCGGCCTTGTCCCCGCCCTTCAGCACGCCCGGGAGGCGGGGCTGCGGCCGGCGGCGATCCGGATCCTTACTCCGGGCCCGCATCCCGCACGTACCCTCGCCTCTCTCCTCACCCCCAGCAGCACCGGGGCTGGGAGCGGCGGCCAAGACACGTTCGTGATCGTCGACCAGTTCGAAGAGGTCTTCACGCTCTGCCAGGATCCGGCCGAGCGCGCCCGGTTCATCGAGTTGCTCCTGAGCGTCCGCGAGCCTGAGAGCCGATTACGGGTGCTCATCGCGGTGCGCGCCGATTTCTACGGTCATTGTGCCGGGCACCGGGACCTGGCTGAGGCGTTGCGTGACGCCAACCTGCTGGCCGGCCCGATGAGCGCGGCGGAACTGCGCGACGTGATCGTCAAGCCGGCCTCGGCCAGCGGCTTGACCGTGGAGCGCGCTCTGACCTCCCGGCTCGTTCAGGAGGTCTCCGACGCCCCGGGCGGGCTGCCGCTGCTGTCGCATGTGCTGCTGGAGACCTGGCGCAGACGCCGGGGCAAAGCGTTGACCATGGCGGGCTATGAGGCAGCCGGCTGCCTGGAGGGCGCGATCGCCAAGACCGCCGAGGACATCTACAGCCACTTCACCGAACCCCAGGCAGCTGCAGCCCGCCGCATGCTGCTGCGCCTCGTCGCCCCCGGCGACGGAACGCCCGACACCCGTCGGCCTGCCGAGCGCGAAGAGCTGCAGAACTCCAGCGGGCAGGAAGACACCCCGGTCCTGGAAGCTCTAACCCGCGCACGCCTGCTCACCCTCGATAACACCACCGTCGAACTCGCCCACGAAGCGCTACTGACCGCCTGGCCACGGCTGCGCGGGTGGATCGAAACGGACCGCGAACACCTGCGCGTACACCGCCGCCTCACCGAAGCAGCACGAACCTGGGAAGACCTGGGCCGCGACCCAGGCGCCCTCTACCGAGGAAGCCGACTCGCCACCGCTCAGGAACACTTCAGCGGATCCCGCCCCGCAAACCTGACCGACCTGGAACAGACCTTCCTCACTACTGGTCTTTCTGCGCGCGAACAGGAAAAGCGTGCCGCAGCGCGTACCACCCGGCGCTTGCGCACGCTCAGTGCCACCCTGTCCGTCTTCCTGGTCCTTGCCGTCACCGCGGGCCTGATCGCGTGGAATCAGAGCCGGGTAAGTGACCGGCAGCGGCAGGCTGCCAATACCGCGCAACAGGTGGCCCTGTCCCGGCAGCTTGCCGCTCAATCCGCCTCGCTCATAGGGACAAACTCCGATCTCGCCTCGCTGCTGGCCATCCACGCCTATCGCACCAGCCCGACGTCCCAGGCCTTGGAGAGCCTTCACAGTGCTGTCGGCGTGCCTCTGCGTCACAGGCTCACCGGACACCCCGAGGCTCTGGTGTCGGTGGCGTTCAGTCCCGACGGGCGCATTCTGGCCACCGCCGGCGACGGTGGCACGGTGCGGTTATGGGACGCTGCCACGAGCCGTCTCCGTAAAAGCCTTCCCGGATTGACTGGGCGTGTGTTCTCCGTGGTTTTCAGCCCCGATGGACGGACCCTGGCCACCGCCAGCAGCGACGATTCTTCAGTGCAGCTATGGGACACAGACACCGGCCAGCTCCGGAGCAACCTGGGCGAACAAACCAACGGAACGATGTCGGTAGCGTTCAGTCCCGACGGGCACACCCTGGCCACCGCCCACTCCGGGCGCGGGGTAGAGCTGTGGGACGCAAACACCATGCGTCTCCGCAGGAGCCTTGGGGAACGAACCAACGGGACAGAGTTGGTGACGTTCAGTCCCGACGGGCGCACCCTGGC
>NZ_ML123055.1:90473-91107 GCF_003846175.1 Streptomyces sp. ADI95-17
CACCCTGGCCACCGCCAGCATCGACAGCACGGTTCGGCTGTGGGACCCGGCCACCGGCAGCCTCCGCAAAAGCCTGCCCGGACATACCGCCCCAGTGTTCTCCGTGGCCTTCAGCCCGGACAGCCGCATCCTCGCCACCGCCGGTAACGACGACCGCACGGTGCGGCTGTGGGACACCGACACGGGCATCACCCTGGCCACGCTCTCCGGACACACCGACACAGTCCTCTCCGTGGCCTTCAGCCCGGACGGGCACACCCTGGCCACCGCCAGCGCAGACCAGACCGTACGCATGTGGGCCGTAGCCCTGCCCACCCCCACCACAGCGATCAGCAAAATATGCCGCGCAGTCGGTCGCGATCTCACCGCACAGGAACGCTCGGTATACCTACCAGACCAGCCACCCCACACTCCATGCCCAAGCTGAAACACCCCCTGCCAGCCGCACAGAAACAATCAGAGTGCAGTTTTTGCGCACTATTGTCGGGTTTGGTGTCGCTCGATGGGGTGGCGTTGGGGTATCTCTGCCGGTCAGACGTTCGGGGTTCACTTGGGTGGCGGGATGAGTGGTCGCAATCCGTACTCGCTGTCCAGGGAGCCGGTCAGCGCCTTGTACAGGTCGGTGACCGAGTGG
>NZ_ML123055.1:91737-96541 GCF_003846175.1 Streptomyces sp. ADI95-17
CGCCCGAGCCTTTCGGGTCGTGAATGTTTGCGTAGGTGTCGGTGAGGCGGGCGTGGAGCCGGGCAACGAGGTCGAGGTCGTCGACTTCGCCGGATCTTTCGCCGTCGGGGTGGTGGCCGTCGTGGAGGGCCTGGCGGTGGTGGTCTCCCTCGGCGGTGAGGGCGGCAGGGGAGTGGCGTACGGGGCTGGTGGTCCGGCAGACCGGGCAGCGGTAGAGATAGCGGTGCAAGGGGTGGTCTCCTGACCTTCGGAGCAGGGCGCCGCACCCCCGCCGATCGCGTCCGGGAGGCGTTCGTGGGCCGGATCAGGGGGGTGTGCGGTGGTTGATTGGATTGATTGGTTTTAGCTGGTCAGCATTGGTTTGCCGATCGGCTGGCGATCGGCTGGCGGTCGGCTGAGGCCGCCGATCAGCGCCGACTGGCAGCCGATCGGAATCCAATGGAAAGCTGATCAGGATCCGATCGGCGGATGCCCTACTCGGTCTCGCTCAGGGCCTGCTGGACGGTTTCGAAGTAGTAGCCGCGGGGCTGCCCGTCGAGCTCGGTGATGCGCTCGGAGGACAGCTCGACGCCCGCGTCGCGCAGCGCGCGGGAGAGGGCTTTGCCGAGCTCCCGCAGACGGCTGCGGTCGTCGCGGTCGTCCCACTTCGCCCATTGCCCGGGGTCGTCCTCGCGGAGATGTCCGTGGAGCTGGTCCATGGTCAGGTATTCCGGTTCGCTTTCGTGAACGAAGGCGTCGCGGATTGCCTGCAGGATTGGGGGCAGGTCGGCCGGATCGTCGTCCTCCGGCTCGTCCTCGTGGTCGTCGGGTTCGGCAACCATGGCGAGGAGGTCGGGCCACGGTACGTAGTGCAGGTACTCCTCTTCCTCGTCGGCGAACTTCAGGCCGGGCGGGTTCGGGGCCTTGAGCGCGGCGTCGATCGACGCCTGGTCGACGTCGACGAGACCGGCGGCGAGGCGTTCGGCGGCGCGTCGGCCGCCCTCGTCGTCGGGGATGTAGTGCCACTTGTGGAGCATCGGGTCCTCGGACAGGCCCGGCGCTCCGACGATGTAGGTCTGGGCGCAGTGGTTGAGGTCCTTGCCGGACTTCGGGTGGAGCCGGTGCGGCAGGTAGCCGAAGTCGGCCGCGCCGCTGCCGAGGGCGCCGGTGGTGTCGACGTCCCTGCACGCGCCGATGATTTTGAGTGCGGGGTGCTGGGCGATGTTGCTGCCCAGGAGTTCCTTGGTGGAGCCCTGGGCGGCGAAGATCAGCCAGACGCCTTCCTTCCGGCCGACCAGCATCAGCTCGGCGATGATCTGCTTGCTGCGCTTGGTGAGTTTGGGGAACTCGTCGATGAAGACGATGACTGCCGGGTGCTCCCGGGTGCATTCCCAGGCGTCGCCCATGCCGAGCTTGCGGCGGATCCGGGCGCGGCCGGCGGCGAGCCGGTAGAGCGAGAGCAGGATGAACTCGATCTGGATCGGGCCCGTGGCGGTGAGTTTCACCGCGTCGGTGAACTGGCCCGGCCCATCGCCGGACGGGTCGAGGAACACGGTGGTGGCGTTGTAAGCGGCGGTGGTCCAGTCGAGAAGATCCCGCATGATGGTGGACTTGCCGCCGCCGGAGCGGGCGATGATCTCGCCCATCAGCTCGGCGAGGGAGAAGGACAGGTCGGTTCCGTCCGCGCTCATCCCGAAGACACCGGCCTTCGTGATGTCGACCGAGTGCGGTGCCCGGTACGGGGGCGGTTTCATCTCGCCGAACAGGTCGCCGGTGACCACGCGCAGCAGGGCCTCAGCGGTGCGCTTGCGGTTGGGCTGGAGAATCACGTCCCCGTCACCGACGTCGAACCGGGTCTCCAGGTACCCGAGCTTGTCAGCGATGACGCCCGGGGTTCCCTCGGACACCCGCGCCACCGACTCCCAACCCCACGAATACTCAACGGCGTCGCCGACGTGCGCGACCGGAACGCGTTCGGCGAGCAGGGCCCGCCGAACGCACTCGGTGGCCATGGCCGGCGTGGTCGCCTCGTGGATGGTGAACGGCTTGCCGGTGTCGCCGGGAGTCTGCGTTCCCGGGGCGGCCGCGCCGGCCTGCCCGGTCGACGACGTCTGGGCCGTGCCGGCGGGGTGGCCGGTGCCGAGTTCGTAGGCGAGCGGAGGGACTTCGGGGAGCTCGCTGCGCCAGCCGGGGAACCGGCCCTTGGCCCACGCAGCCGACGTGATGCCGGACGCGGTGAGGGCGGGGAGCAGGGCGCCGCCGATGCGGATCTCGGCCCAGCCGATGGCCAGCCCGAGGGCTGCGGTGGCTGCCCAGCGGCGTGTGGCGGTCCGGTGGCGGTGTCGCCTCAAGTCCGCCTCTGCGGGCTCCAGATGGGCTGTGTAGGGCCTCTGGGAGGCCTCTGTGGCCTGCTTCCGCCACCCGGCCGCTTCCTTCCGCAGCGAGGCGGCCTGCCGCCGAAGGGCGGTGGCCTGTTTGCCGGTGGTCTCGGGATCGGCAGAGGCGGCGGAGAGCAGCTGCCCGGCCTGGCGGTCGAGCTTGTCGGCCTGTTTCGCCAGCCCGGCCGCTTTCTCCTCCAGGTTCTTCGCCTCGGACTGCTGGCGGGATGTCCAGGTGCTGTAGCGGTGGTTGAGGAGCCCGGCGCGCAGGTGGGCGGGGGTTTCGTCGGAGGCGTTGAGCCATGCGGCGCGCTCGGCGCGCAAGACCTTCGCGCCCGTACGGACCGCGGCGGTCTCCCGGCGTGCCAGGGCGATCACGCCCGTGGTCAGGCGGGAGGCTGCGCCGCTGGTCTTGGCGTTGTGGGTGGTGTCGGCGGTCGGTGCGTCGTGGGTGGGTCCGGGCTTGTCGTCGGTGAGGAACTCGCCTTCCGTTTCGAGGTCGAGGACGAAGGGTTCGGGCAGGGTGGTCACGGGGGGTTCCTCCGTGCGGAATGGGTGGGCGGGTCCGGGCGGTGACGGCCGTCCGCGCACCACGGCCGCACGCGGCACGAGGGGTGCCGGGTGCGGTGCGGGGCGTGGACGGCCGATAGCGTCCGGGCACAAAAAAAGGGGGGTGTCGTTGGTCAGGCGATGGAGCCGACCAGGGAAGCGCCCAGGTCGTTGGCCATGGGGATGACGAACGCGGCGAACCACCCGCCGAGGGTCGCGGACAGGCCAAGGAGAATTCCGGCAAAGATGCCCTGTCCCATCTCCGGCTTGACGCTGTCGGGGATCGCCTTCCAGCCGCCGAGGATCACCACGGTGATCAGCAGCAGGATCAGGTTGCCCATGCCGGTCAGCTCAACGACGTTGCTGCGAGCGGCGAGGGTGGTCTCCCCGCCGGTGGCACCCCACATGGCCAGTGACCCGACACCATTGCCGAGCCAGGTGAACAGGCCGGTCATGAAGCCGATCAGCCCGCTGGTGGTGGCGGTGGCCAGGCCGCCGTAGCTGATGCCCGCGAGCAGCGGGATCAGTTCCGTGGCATCCCGCAGGATCTGCCCGCGGTTCTTGATGTGGGCGATCGCGAATCGCGCGACGTGCCAGGTCGGGATCGCGAGACCGATAAAGAGGCCGCCGATCGTCAGCGCGCCAGTGGGAATGTTCATGGGTGGTGACCTCCGGGCCACGTGGAAGAGAAGAAGCGGGGTTACTGGAAGGGCAGGGCGGCGACGATCTGGTCGCCGAGACGGTTGACGGCGGGGATGAGGGTGAGGGCGGCCAAGCCGGACACCGCACCGATCAGCCCGGCCGCCGAACCGACCAGGGCACCGGCCGCGATCCGGGCGCGCAGATAGTTGTCGCAGCAGCGCCAGACGAATACGAGGACGGCAAGGAGCGCGGTCGTGGCGACGGCGCCACCGGCGCTCATACCGGACGGCGCGGTCTGAGGCAGCAGCCAGCTGCTGCCCTTGCCCGAGACCGCGTTGCCAAGGGGGTTGGTGACGCTGGTGACGGTGCGGCGGGCGGCCCAGCCGAGCAGGCCACCGGAGCACAGGGCGCTGAGCAAACCGATCAGCAGGCCACCCGTGATGGCGGCCGCCGACGGTGCCTCTCGCCCGCCCCGCCACCACCGCACGAGCGTGAAAACCAGGACCGCGGCCGCCAGGGCAAGGCCACCGAGGGACAGCTGAGCCGGTGTCACGCTCACGGCAGCACCACCGCCACGACGGACGACATGAGGCTGTCCAGATGCCCGATCAGGCCCCCGGTGCCGAAGGCGAGCACGGTGCCGAGCAGGGTGATGACGCCGAGCACGACGCCGATGACGGCGGTCTCCCACGCGGCCCGGAGGAACACCAGCACGGCCCGGCCTTCCCCGCAGAGAAGAATGATGGCCAGGACTCCCAAGAAGACGGCACCGACCATGAGGAGAGCCCGAACACCGGTCATGACCACACCCCGGTGGCGAGGTAGCCGTACAGGTACAGACCGGCCGGAGTGACCACACTGGACGCGAGGAGATTGCAGGTCAGGACCCGCACCAGCCAGGACCGGACACGGTCGTGCGGGTTGCTGCGCAGCTCCAGGAGCCCGGCGACGGCCAGGGCCGCCATCATCACCCCGGGTTCGTCCCCGCAGATGTGAAAGACCTTGCCGGACACCGGGAGCAGGGTCAGGCCCGCGACGAGGGCGGCGCCGTTCCGTACCGGGCTGAGCCTGGAGACGCTGAACCGCGGCAGACGGTCGGGCTGTGCGGGCGGGGCGGGGTAGTAGTGGTGGTGATGCACGGGCGCGGGTGCGGGTGCCGGGGGCGCCATCACACCACCTCCGTCCCGGGGCGCCGGAGGACCGGCCGGAGGCCTGGCCGACGGACCCGCCGGGGGTCCGGCCGGGGGCGGGGTGGG
>NZ_ML123055.1:96874-103051 GCF_003846175.1 Streptomyces sp. ADI95-17
CTGCCCCGGGGCGGCGGGACCGGTTCCGGGCTCGCGGACGGCGGAGCGGGCGGCGCGGACGGCGGCGGAGGGGGTGTTGCTCTGTCGGTGCGCTCGCCGGACAGCTCGACGGTAGTCGGCTCGATCGGCTCGGTGTGGCGAATGTGCGTGGTGTCAGTCATCGCCGGGCCCCTGCCTCATCCGTGCTGGTCACGGCGTCGGTGGTGCCATGCCAGGCGTGGTGGAGCAAGGCCCGCACCTGCAGCTCGGCCAGGTCTACGGCGGCCGGGCCGATGGGCGCGGGGGCGGGGGTGGTGGTGGCGGGCTGGCACCCGTCGGGCAGCCGCGGCGGCACCATGGCGGGATGCGGGACGACGAGGAGCGGGCCGGGCAGACGGGTGACGGTGACAACCGGCGTGGCGAGGCGCCGCAGGTGGTTCAGGCGGCGCGGACGGCGGATATGCAGGCAGGCGAACAGCACAAGCGCTCCAAGAATTGACGCCGCAGGGCCGCACCGGGTGTCGGTGCGGCCCTGCGGGAATGTGTGGATGAATTGTGGTGAGGGCTGGTCAGCGGGTGCGCCACCAGCCGCCGCGGTCCTGACGGGAGCGCTCGAACGCCTCCCACGCCTGGCCCTGCCGGTCCGCCGCCCTGGCGTTGCGGTGGTGGCCCTCGCGGCGCTTACGGGCCGCCTTCTCGCTCGCGGACTCGCGGTCGCTGTACTGCTGTGCGAGGTCCCGGTCGTTGCCGATCAGGCCGAAAAAGGCCATGGTGAACACGCTCCTGACGCGGTGTTGGGGGTGATGGAGCCGCTCCTGGCCGAGCCCTGGTAAGCGGGCCGGGAGCGGCTTCGGCCCTGACGGCCGTGGCACACCACCAGTCGTCGCCGGTCCGGAGCGATGCCGGTGGCGGGGCTGGTGGCGACCATGCAGTGTCAGGACGTGGTGCGGTCCGGACCGCCGGGTCAGCGGTCCGTGTGCTGCTTGAGGGCGACCGCGATCTGGCCGGCGCGGTCCGTGGCGATGGACCCGCCCTCGCTCCGGACCGCGTTCGCGATGTTGGACCGGTTGAGCGCCTTGCCTTCGGACCGGAGCCGGTCCAGGGCGGTCCGTTCCAGGTCCGTGAGCGTGATGACGGTCCGGTCCGGACCGCCGCCCGTTTCCCGGCCCGGACCGAAACCGCTGCCTCGGTCCGAACCGTGCGCCGGTCCGGACCGGTCCGAGTACTGCGGCCCAGGGAAGGGAGTGGCGGTCCGGACCGTCACGCCGCGTGTGGTGGGTGTGGTGTGAGCAGCGGGCACGCTCGCCGAGGTCCGGTCCGGACCGGACCCGGTCCGCAGGTCAGCACATGCGTGGGCGGTCGGACCGGGTTCCAGCGCGAGCACCGGACCGGCACTGCGGTCCGGGCGGTCCGTGGCCCGGACCGGTCCGTGGACCGCGTTCCGGCCGCCCGGACCGGACCGGACCGCGTACGGGTCCGTCCGGACCGAACCGGGTGTTCCCGCGCTGTCGGCCGGTCCGGTCCGGTCCATGCGGGTGAGAGTGAGGACCGTGGGGATGGCGGCCGGACCGTGGTCGTCGGTCCCGATGCGGGGGACGACGACGCGGTGCAGGGCCCGTCCGGTCCGGACCGCCTTGCGGTCCGCGAGGTCCGCACCGGCCGCGGTCCAGGCCCGGTCCAGGGTGGTCAGACGGGCGTCGGTAATCGCGAGGGACCAGGCGGTGAAGCTGTGGACCGGGTAGCGGACCCAGCGGACCATGCCGATCGAGGGCCGCGCCTTGGCGACCTTGCCGTCCTCACGGAGCTTGCGGCGGTGGATCAGCGACGCGTAGAGCTCCCACAGCACCATCCCAACAATGCTCATCGCGGCAAAAGCCACGGCCTTCGGGGTGAAGTGCCAGTAGGTGATCTGCTCCGTCCACGCCTGGGCCGCGTCGTCCCACACCCGGCTGCCGGGTGTGGGTTCGCCAGAGGCGTGCCAGAAGTTCATGACCGCGGCGCCGAGGGCGAAGGTCCAGGTGGAGACCCGGTAGAGGGTTCCGGCATCACCGCCCCGGCGGGCCTGGTGGTACATCCACCCGACAAACGCCGTCGACAGCTCCCACGCGGCGGCGAAGAGGATCGTGAACGGCATGACCCAGCCGAGGATGTCCCCGGCGAACCCGGCCTGCCCGGTCCACGCGACCGCCATCGGCGCGGTGATCGGACCGATCACCATCAACCGTTCCGCGTTCACCTTGACGAACTTCTTGACCCGGTCCGCCATGGCCGGCTGCCCGGCCCGACGTACAGACCGTGTCTCACGGGCCTTCGCCGTCCGGGCATCCTTCTCGTCCCGCCTCGCTGTACGGGCCTCGTACTTCAGGCGCTTACGTTCCAGCGCCTGCTCGGTCCGTGAAGTCGCCCGCCGCATCCGGGCAGCTGCTTCTGCCAGGACGTCCTCAGCGGCCTTCAGCATGACCTCCGCGTCCGCTTCCCTCACCCTGGCCTGCGCGAGGACGGTCTCAGCGGCCTCAAGATCGGCGTCCCGCTTCGTCCGGGCCTGCTCCACGAGCCGGTCGGCGGCCTCGCGAGCGGTGCAGGTGGTGCGTTCGGCGTCCTCGGCCGCAGTCGCCCGCAGCCGCTTGACGTCCTCCTCGGCCAGACGCCGAACACGGGCAGCTTCCTGACGGGCCGTCTCCTGCTCCCGGGCCGCGTCCTCACGCATCCGGGCGGCAGCCGCGCGTGCCTCACGCAGCTGCCGCTCACTCTCGGACGCCGCCTTCGCCCGGACAGCCTCCAGCTCCTGACCGGTCGACGCACGCAGTCCGACCGACACCTCCTCGGCCTCCTCCCGCACCCGGGCCGCCTCAGCCTGCGCCAGGTCCCGCACAGATGCGGCGTCAGTGCGGGCGGAGGCGAGCTGCTGCTCAGCCTCCACACCCGCCCGGTCCAGAACACCCTGAGCGGTGGCCCGGATCGTGGCGGCCTCGTCGGCGGCGGCTGCCAGGAGTGTCTGAGCCTCACGGCGGGCGGCGGACCGAATCTGTTCGGCCTGTGCCTGGGCGCGTTGCTCGATCGCCGTGCCGCTCCGGGCGGCTTCCGCACGGTGGCGCGCTGCCAGAGCCCGTGCCCCCGTCCGCGCGTCCTTCACATCGCTGCGGGCCTGGTCACGGATCTGGTCCGCGTCCCGGGTCGCCGCGGTGCGAGTGATATCGGCGTCGGCCGTGGACTCACGCAACCGCCGTCCTGCCTCTTCGACGACATCGTTCATCACCTGGCGGGCATGACCGTCAGCCGCCGCGCGAACGGCGGCTGACTGGCGGCCCGCTGCGTCGAGCAGGTCCTGGGCGCGGAGCTCAGCGTCGGCCAGGACCTGCTGCGCCTGGCAGTGCGCGGTCTCCCGTACGAAGTCGGCGATGTCAGTGGCACGGTCCCGGGCATCGGCGATGACCGGGTCGGCCGCCGGCCACGGACCGGAGACGACAGCCGGTCCCTCGGGCTTCGCGATCCGGGCGGGAACGGTGGAGGGCTTCGGGGTGGTCTTGCGGGTCCGGGCCGGCGGCTTGCGCCGGGCCGACGACTTCGAGCGGGCGGCGGTCGCCACAACACTCTCCTTTCACTCAAAAAGTGGGGGGCGGCGTTGGGCCTGCCCCGACCTGGCCATACGCACGGCCGGTGGCCCGTCGTGCGGGCCACCGGCCGTGAACAATGCAAGGGGCGGGCATGGAACTGCTCCCCGGTACCGCGCTGCGGGAGCGGCACGGGGAGAGGGGAGCGGTCGGTCAGGGTGCGGTGGCCCCGACGGAGTCGGTGGACGGCCCGTGGGCGCGGGCGAACGCAGCCCCGGCGGTCAGCAGCGCGACGATGTCCTCGTGGGTGCGGACCAGCCTCTCCGACCACGGGAAGGCGCGGGCAGAGGCGGATCCGGTGTGGGCCCGGACAATGACGTCCAGGACATTCCCCGCGATCCATGCGGTGTCCGGGTCGCCCTGGTCACCCCCGCCGACACGGTTCAGCGCGGTACTCAGCGAGTGCCGCGAGACAGGGGTGTCGATCTCGTCCCGGATCAGCCGCAGAAGGGCCCGGACCATGTCCTTGACCGTCATTCCGGCGTCGTCGGCGGGGAGGTCAGTGCTGGTCGGGGTGGTGTAGGTCATGGTCCGGGTCCAGCCGTCCTGGTCGAGAAGGACGATGGTGGCGCCCAGGTGGCGGGCCACGGCCTCACCGGTGGACTGCTCACCGGACGGGCCAATCCAGAGCGGGCTGTAGGCATCGTCAGCGAGGACGGCGGCAGCAGTCAGCGTCTCGTCGCTGAACACCACCGCGGCGGCGGTGGTGTTCAGGGCGGGGGTGGTGCTCGTGGTCATGTGATCCTCACGATCGCGGGAAAGGCGGCCGGAGTCCGGCCGGAGCAGGGGAAATCCCCGGCGCTCTCCGCCGGCCCCACCCGGTAAAAGGGGCGGGGACGACGGGCTACGCCGGTACAGGTGGACCGAGAACCCGAAGTCCGTCAGCGGCTGCGGGTGCGCAAGAAGCGGAGGAAGGCGTCCTGAAGGTCGACGAACCGCTGGTACAGCGGTATTCCGTCCGGGCAGTGCTGCCCGGACCCGCAGGGCGAGCAGCCCTTGCGATGGGCACGCCACGCGTCGCTGGCGTGGATGTAGCGGGTATGCAGGTCGTCAGCCACGGCGGCCTGCCTGGCGGTTGGGCATGAGCGGTGGAGCCTCTCGGGCGGGAGCGAGGTGGGTTTCAGTGACGGGGTGGCCGGCGTCCCAGGCCCTGGCGGCCGCCGTGGCGGCGACCGCGAGCAGGGCAAGAGTGAGCGGGTGGGCCAGACCGCGTGTGGTGATGGCCCGGACCGCGTGATGTTGTGCGGTCCGGGCGGCTCGTATGGGGTGCACGCGCTACTTCTTGCCTCCGCACGGGCAGGGCTCGTGCACCACGGACTGATACTTCTTGCCATCAGCCCCGACGTGATTCACCGTCACCAGGCGCGGGGGGTGTCCGCAGGAACTCACCGGATCACCGTCCTGTCGGAGACCGAGGGGAAGCCGCAGATGCACTTCCAGAAGCCGCAGATCGCGCACGCGTCGTCTGCCGACTGGAAGGTAAGCGGGCGGGTGAGGAGGAGTACCAGCTGGCGCTCGTGCCCGGGGACCATCTCGGCGAGCGTGCGGCGAGCACAGCGGCCGGCGGACCGGGCGCGGTGGTCGCCGTCGGTCACCAGGTGCCCAACGATCTGGTGGAACTGGTCGGTCTCGTCGCGCTCGTAGCCGGAGCCGTTGTGTCCGCTGCTCTCGTCTTCGCGGTGGATCTCATCGATGTCACTGGCCTGCGCCTGCAGGGGAGTTGCCATAATGCTCATGCGGATCAGCTCTCCTTGCTCGGAGGATCCGTGCTGGCCCCCGGCACGCATGGCGTCTTCAGCGCCGTGTCGGGGGCCTGCCCCGTTTCCGGGGCAGCGCACGGTGGGGTTCCTGTAGCCCCACGCCGACACCAGCCCGCGATGCGGCGGGCTGGGGACGACGTGGAGAACAGGAGCAGGTCAAGCCGCGACCACGAGGGCTCCGTCGTCTCGGGCAAAGACGAAGTCGAAGGTGACGTCGGCGCCGGCCGCGTTGTAGACGGCGATGTCCCAGGCCTCGCCCCGGTCAGCAGCGCGCATGGCCATCGCCCCGATCCTCTCCACCGCGTCGCGCCGCAGGCCCAACTTGGTGACCGGCCCGACGTCCATCGCGTAGGCGAGTGTGTACCGCTCGCTGCGGGCTGCGGCGTCGAGCTCCAGGAGGTGCTGCCGGTCGGCCGCGGTCGCGGCGGCGAGACGGCCGGACTGGCGGATCTCCCGGTCGACCGCCAGGTCCTGCCCGGTACGGCCGCCACGGACCAGGCCGTCGCTCGCCCGGTCACCGGCCCCGTCGCGCAGCGCAAGCTCCTCGCACGCCGGCCGAACCGGGCACGCGGCACACAGCTTCTGGGCGGCCGCCCGCTGCACCGCCCAAATCACGGGCGGCGCACTGCCGTTACGGTCGAGCAGATCGCGGTACTGCTCCCGATCGCCGCAGCGGGCGCTGGCGGTGACGGCGGCCTGGAGCACGGGGCGGCGAGCGTGGCGGGCGGCTTCGGGGGCAATCCTGTTGAGCGTCACAGCGGGGTCCTTCCGTTGCGGGCAGCGTGATGACCCCCAGAGCGGGGCTTGGGGGTTGTTTGTGGTCCTGG
>NZ_ML123055.1:103371-125627 GCF_003846175.1 Streptomyces sp. ADI95-17
CGACCGCGTCGGCGAGGCTGGACTCGGTGGCGCCGCAGTGCTCGCACTTGAGCCGGCCTCCTTCCGGCTGCGTGGCAGCCTGGCGAGGAACCAGGGTGACCAGGGGAACCTCGGGACCCTCGGTACGGCGCGCGCCCTGCGGAACGGCGCCACGCAGCTGGTCGGCCTGCCGCACACGGTGGAGGACTGCGGCCCACTCGGACTGGCGCTTCGCCAGGGCGGCCGCGGCGTACTCGCGGTCGAACCGGCGGCGCTCCTTGGCGAAGAAGTCGCGGAGGGCCTGGCGCTTGGGTTCCTGGCGGAGCAGTCGGAGGACGGTCACGGCCAGGCGCTCACCGTCGGGGCAAGGCAGTGTCTGCCCGTTCTGGTTCGTGGCCTCGCCCATGCAGGCCAGGCACTGCTCCTGGTGCTGACGGAACACCCGCCGGACCTGCTCCGCGCTGAGCGGGGCGGGCTTGAGCTGGCTCGCAGCCGGCACCGAGCTCGTCTTGGGCTTGGGCAGTACCTTCGTCGGCCGGCGGGAGGCAACCGTTGCGGACACCTCGGTCCGCTCGGTCAGTTCTGCCCGCCAGCCGTCGATCGCGGTGTCGAGCACGATCCGGCGGTAGCTGCTGGAGCAGCGGTGGGGAGTGGTGGTCTGGTCGCGGTACGTGGTGGTGTGGTGGGGGACCAGAACCGGCGTACCAAGGACACCGGTGATCGGCGTCCAGTTCTCGCAGTCCGGGCAGATCACGTGTTCCTTGCCCGGCGTCAGGTCGATCTGGTTGGCCTTGAGCTGAGAAGCGACGATCGCCGGAAGCCGGCTGACGTTCTTCGTCCTGGTCTTCCGAGGGCGCTTGCGGGCCTTGGGCTCCACAGTCGTCGTGGCCATGAGGGACTCCTCTGGTAGAGGGGAGAGGGGCTGCGTCGCGGGTGGGCTCTCCGGCCACCAGGCGTTCGACCGAGGTCGGCGTCCTGGCTGATCGGACAGCGCATCAGCGCTGCGACGTGCAGTAGGAGGCATCCGGCCTGGTGACCGGCCCAGGGGATTTGGTGGAGCTATCAACCCTGGTCCTCCCCTTCGGGGAAGCGCTTCCTGTGGTGATGCGGACGTGCGGTGCAGGAGCCGAGATTCCAGCTCCTACAATTTCGCTAGTGAAATCTCTAGCTGGCGATGACCGTACGCCGATCGCTTGCCGCCGTCAACCAGCTTCACTAGCGAAATCATGGCCACGTCGTCACGATTCGCGACTTGACCTCACTTAGCGTCGCCTCGCGGGGAGACATTCCCAGGATTGCGGCAACCGTGTCAACATCAACAGTCCGCATTCCCGATATTGAAGGGGGTGGTCTCCCAATCTCGGGACTGTGGTTCACTGGGGGCGCCGAGAAGGAGGAGATCGCCCAATGCCACCAAAGTGGAGGGTTCTCGCCGACGAGATCGCTGCAAAGATCACCAGTGGCGCGTACGCGCCCGGAGACCGCCTGCCCAAGATCGAAGACCTGGTCAGCGCAGGGATGGGGTCGAAATCAACGGTCCACGCCGCATACAAGGCCCTGGAGGCCAACGGCCTGGTGACCGCATCACGCGGCCACGGAACGGTCGTCCGGGAACGCACCACCCTGACGACCGCCGCCGAACGCGAGCAGCGCAGCAAAGTCACCGGATCGTCGTGGAGGGCCGGGGAACGCTCCGACTCCCATATGGCCGGTTTCGTCGCCGCCCCTAAGGACGTGGCTGAGGCTCTTGAGATCGAGGCCGGCGACCTGGTGCTCCGGCGAAGCCGGACCTACCGCGACGAACACGACAACAGCGTCGTGAGCCACTCAACGTCCTGGATTCCGGCGGGTCTCGCCGAAGAGCTGCCCGAACTGGCCATGGGGCGACGCCTGAGCAGCGGGACGTCGATCGACCTGATCACACACCACACTGGCCGCCCAGTCGCTCAGCGGCACAGCACCATGTGGGCTCGCATCACCACGCCCGCCGACGCCGGGCTGCTTGAGATCCGCGAAGACACCACGGCCGCTGTCATCGTGCTGACGGTCCGGATCGTCGACACCAGTGGCATGACGATTGAGTACGGCATCGACATCGGCGGCCCTGGACGCAGATGGACCAAGGAGGAGGCCAGCGCATGATGCTCACACCGCTCGACGACGCTCTCGTCCAGATACTGGAGCATCGGCTCGGCACACTCCTCCGAGCGCAGCGCATCGGCACGTTGACCCCAGACGACAAGGTGGAAATCACCCGAACCATGCGGGCCCTGTCGGGCCGCACCGGCCCGACCCAGCTCGTCCTGATGGCTGGTCTCCCTGGAGCTGGAAAGACGACGCTGGCCCGCGAGCTGGAGCAACTGGGCTTCCTGCGCCTGTGCCCTGACGAAAGAGTTTGGCGAATGCACGGGCATTACGGGCGAGATTTCCCACGTGGCCAGTACAAGGTCCGGGAACGCCCCATCATGACCGAGGTCGCCGCCGAGCTGCGTACCGCGCTGGCCGCCGGCCGGGACGTGGTCCTCGACCACGGCCTTTGGACCGTGGTCGAGCGTCAGGAGTGGAGCCAGCTCGGCCAGGATGCCGGGGCCGCCATCACTCTGGTTCATCTCCCCGGGCAAGTCGACGCACTGTGGGCTCGAATCAAGGAGCGCAACGAAACGACCTTTGACGACCCGAACGCGATGTTCTTCACATGGGATGACCTGCAGCGCCACGCGACCCGCTTCACCCCGCCTGGCCTGGACGAGCCTCACATTGTCTACAACGGGCGCCCTGGATCGGTGCTCACTGAGCTGGGGTGGGGTGACTGATGAAACGCGGCCACAAGGAGGAGATGTCACTAGTGAAGTCGTGTACGCTCCCAGTCATGACCGCTCAAGATCGCCGCGTTGGCGCTCAGCAGATCGCTGACGACATGCGCACTCTCATCGAAGCCGGTGACCTCAAACCCGGCGACCGGCTCCCGCTCACCCGCGAACTCGTCGCACGCTATGGCGTCACCGGTGAGACCGTCCGGCAGGCGATCATCAAACTGAAGACTGCCAATCTTGTGGTCTCGCGCCAAGGTTCCGGCGTCTACGTCAAGGCGATCCAGGCCCTGGTGTACCGACCGCAGTCGGAGTTTCGGATGAAGCCTCCGAACGTGGATGTCTTCACGAACCTTCTCGACTCCGAGGGACGCGACGGCACTCAGATGATCGAGATGGAGACGCTCGTACCAGACGAAGCGGTACGCGAGCGTCTTCAGCTCAAGAAAGGGGAGCTCGTCGCCCTTCGTCGGCGCACGTTGTTCATCGACGACCAGCCGTTCTACACCGATGACTCGTACGTGGTACTGGGCCTGGTCAAGGACAGCGAGTGGATGACCGAAGGCAGCGTCGAGCGGGGAACCAACCAGGTCTTGGCCGAGCTCGGTCACGAACTGGTGGAAGCTCTCGATGAGATCTATGTCCGGGCGCCGCGTCCAGCCGAGATTGAGCGACTCGCCCTGGATCCGAAAAACCCAACGCCTGTGGCCGAGCTGATTTCCACCGCTCACGACCAGGGCGGCAAGCCGGTCCAGGTCACCATCAACATCCTGCCGAGTGACAAGCACGTGATCGTGTACGAGCGCAGGCGGCCTACGGAGACCTCGGAGGCAGACGCGTGATCATCGTGCGCGCCGAACTGGCCGACCTTCCCCGCCTCGTGAAGTTCCGTACGGACACGGCGGCCTGGCTGCAGCCGAGGGGCCTTGACCAGTGGTCGCTCCCCTTCCCGCCTGAGCACATGGCGGCAAGCATCACCCGCGGAGAGGTCTTCCTCTTCAAGGAGACCCCCACCAGCGACGCGGCAGCCACCGTCACCCTGGACCGCGAAGCAGACGAGTTGCTGTGGACTCCAGAGGAGCGGGCCGTCGACGCCCTATACGTCCACAAGCTGACCGTCGACCGGGCACACTCCGGCTCGGGCCTCGGCGCTCGCATCCTCGACTGGGCCGGCGACCAGGCCGCCCAGCAGGGAGCAAAGTGGCTTCGTCTTGACGCCTGGACCACGAACCCCCAGCTCCAGGCCTACTACCTGAGCCTTGACTTCCAACACGTTCGCACCGTCGACGACCCGGCTGCTGGTGGATCGGGCTGGGTAGCTCAACGACCCGCCAAATTCGCCACGCACGGACTGGTGGCTTTCAGCGACAGGATGTCGTGATGAAGAACGCCGCTCGGTCTCCGTAGAACGAGCGAAGCCGCCCTCTCCTGGCCGGGAGAGAACGGCTTCCTAGCTACCGACTCGCACGCCTGCAAGCAACCCGAGTCGTGTCCGGTGAGGTGACCTCGCCGGGGTGATGCCTGTGGGCCCGTACGGGTCCGCGCAGTCACCTGTACCCAGGATAAGCGTCCCGCGACGCGGAACGCCACTATCTGGGTTCCCTGTCAGGTCACATCTGCTGGTCATGGCTCCCCTAGCCGGGGAGAAGCACCACATGCACCGCCAGCCCCACCCCCGCCGCCAGCTCCCAGCTACGGCCTTTTCAACTTTCTCCGGTCGGGCTGTCACACCGATGCCCGGGCCGACACCTGTAGCAAGTGTGACCGCCACTTTCGCTACCACCGCCTCGGCCGCGCTCGCCGGCCTCGTCCCGCCCGACGGGACGCACATCAAGATTCCTGCTCGCCGTGCGGGAGCGATGGGGGTGATCCGGGCTGAGCGGGCTCTGTCCACAGGCCGCCCGGTGCAGGGTCGGCGGATGGATCACGAAGCACGCGTCCTGCCTGTTGAGAAGGGTGTCCGCTTTGGCGTGTACACCGGCCCGATGGCGACACAGACAGCGTTGAGATGTTCCGCCCTTGCGGTGTCCACCACTCCTGTCGTGGCAGTGGGCCGATGAGCTCCGGGGCGGCTGAGGCCGCACGGGAGCCGACCGGCGGTGCGCCGGTTCGCCGGCAGCGAGTGAAGGTGCCGATGAGGCTGGTGTCGTCGCCCTTCTACGCCGATGTCGCGCTGTCGGTGTACGTGAAGGTGAAGGCGCTGGGCGCGCGGGAAGAGGGGTGCCAGGCGAAGGCGGCCACGATCGCCTCGTATCTGGGGCTGTCGAAGGCGTCGGTGGAGCGGGGCCTGACCCTGCTGTCGCGTCCGGCCCCGGACGGAGTGATCGAGCTGAAGTCGGAGCGCCGGACTTTGCCGGGCGGCATGGGCACGTCGGCGGTGCGTCGGACGCGGTCGGTGAAGCGTACGGAGGCGTTCGTGTGGCTGCCGGTGGCGGTTGCGGAGGACCTCACGCCCCGGCAGCTGCGTGCGTTCGCGGTCATCACGTTCGCGCAGCAGATGGGCATCGCACTGACGGAGGGGGAGCTGGCGGGGTATCTGCTGCACCACTCGGGGAAGAAGGCCGGCCAGCCCATCACCGCGGCGGCGGCCGGTGTGGTCGTCGACGAGTTGGAGGCGGCGAGGTGGACGGTGGTGCAGCGGCGCGCGGGCGCTCAGGGCCGTCACCTGTTCGTCGCCTGCGACATTGGTCCCATTGCCGGTGTGGAGCTTGGTGCGGTCGCGGCCGCAGTGCCGAAGGCGGTCCAGGAGTGCCCGCAGGAGCCTGTGGACAATGCCGTGGACCTTTCTGAGAGTCCGTTGGTTGGTGAGGGATCGGGTCTGGTGGTTGGTGAGGGATCCCTCGCGTATAAGGAATCACCTAGGACTGACTCACCTGATGACGCGGGCGCGCTTTTCTCATCCGCCGTAGGCGAGGTACCGGTAGTAGAAGCTGTGGAGAACCCGACTGACGCGAATGCGCGTACGGGTGCTCCGGGTGGTCTCGCGCTGCGCGCGGATGAGAAAAGCCGGCCCTCCCTCTCGAAGCCGAACGACGAAAAGCGCAGCAACGCCGGAGGGTCGGTGCGGTCGTCGTACACCGGACCGCGGCTGTCGATGAGCCCGCGGATCTACGCGGTGCTGGAGCCGGTGCACTGGCTGCTGGCGCGGGTGAACAACCCGTTCATGGAGCGGAAGATTGCCCGGGAGGTCGGCCGTCAGCTGGCAGCCGGGATGGACGCCGAGCGACTGCACCACCGGCTGACCGCCCGGTTCGCCATGGTCATGTCCTCGGAGATCCGTGACCCGGGCCGGTGGCTGCTCGGGATGGCGTTGCCCCGCTGGGGCTGCGGGCACCTTGACTGCGAGTCCGGCGTGCGCTGGTCAAACGGCGAGCGCTGCGCCGTATGCGAGGAAGTTGTCACCGATAAGTTCGCCGCTCGCCAGAGTGCCCAACGCATCGAGCGGGACCTGGGTCCTGAGCACGGCGGTAGGTCCGGGCCATCCGCGGCCTACCGCGACTGCGAGCCCCAGCGGGCCATCGGAGGGGGAGGGGCTGCGCTGCCAGCTCCGCGTGAGTTGGAGGGCCCACCGCGCGGTTCCTGCGGCGAATGCGGGTGCCGGATTTTCCTGACCGGCCCGGCTCTCAAGGACGGCCTATGCAAGCCGTGCCGGACCGAGCTCGCCGAACTGGGTGGCCGCCCCGGTGCGGCCACCGCCATGGCGCAGCCGGAACGGACCGGCGACTGGTCGGCGTACCTGGCCCAGCTCGCCAGGCAGCCGCTGGGCGAGGAGGTGGCGTCGTGACGCACCAGTTGGCAGACGGGCGTGTGCCGAATTGCCCCTGGCCGCGTTGTCGTCGGGCCGAGGGAGCGGTGTCGACTCTCTCCAGTCGGGTAGCGTCCGCTCATGCGCCGGCCTGGTATCTGACGCCTGCCGGCCGACCTGGAGACCGGCTGCGTCCAGATCGGCCGGGCGGCTGGAGCATTCCGTCATGCCCGAACGGGCACCCGGTTGTCGATCGTCACCTCGACGGGTTCTCCCTCACCGGAGTAGGCCCTGCTGAGGACCCGGGCGGTCGCGTAGTAGACCTGGGAGGCCATGGCCCAGTCGGCATAGGCGACCAGTTCCTCCGTGTCCTCGCCTTCCGGCCTGCTCACGGAGACGTTCGCCACGCGATAGAGGGCCAGGAGCATGGCGACCAGCGACCGGCCGGATAGCACCGCGGCCACCAAGCCGTTCTCACGTTCTTCCAGGGCAGGGGTCCGGAAGTGCGGGTGGCTGCCAACCTGCGCTGCCACGAACTCCCAGGTGTCCCGGTGGCAGACCAGAGTGGCCGACGCGACCTTCCCGGCCCTCATGATCGCCCAGATCCGCCCCTCCCAGGTGAGGGGTGCCGGTTCCTTCACGGATTCGCCGGGCCCCTGCTCGCTGGCCTCCAGCGCCGCGTGGGGAACGTCGTGTTCCTTTTCTTCGCGGCTATCGGCTTCCGGCGCGTTCTGCCCTTCTGCTTCAGCTGGCTGCTCGGCTTCGTCCTCGCCGGTCGTCGGAACGTCGGCACCCGTTGGGGGCGGGAGTTTGATTCCACGCGGATTGTCTACCGCGAGCGCCGGGACAGCCGTCGCCCCCGGGGTTTCCGGCTCCTGGTCCGACGCCTGCCGCTGCCCGGGCAGCGCTACGGTTTCCGGCCTAGGGGTGTCACCGGCCTGCGCCAGGTGCGGTCCCTCCAGCGAACCGACGGCCGACACCAGTACTGGTGCTGCGGCGTGCAGAATCTCCAGAATCTTGCCGACGTCCTCACACAAGCTGTCGAGCCCGTTATGCAGCCGGTCGACGTCACGGCGCAGGTCTGTCACTGCGGCGACGGCTTCGCTTGCCCGCTTGCCCGCGTTGTAGGCGCTGGTCCGCGTTTCATGCTGAGACGACTTCAGATCGGTCAGAGCAGTCTCGCGCAGCCCCGTGATCTCGCCGGTGAATGAGGCCCGCAGGTCCCGTTCCAGGTCGTTGACCCGGTTGCCCAGACCGTCGATCGATCTCTTCATCTCGTTCTTCGTGTCGATCACGATCGTCACGATGTCGTCCCTGCGCGGCAAGGAAACCCTCCAGAAGCGTGTAGTCGGATAACTGCACTGCGTAGTCTCGCTGCATGGTGGACGCACGTATGCGGCTTCCCGAACTTGGCTTGATCCGCCTCGATATGGGCCGATACGACATCGGTCACACCAACGAAGGTGGAGGCGAGCACCTGAAGCACGGACCCACAGCCTTTGGCCATTGCGGTAGGGCCGTCGCCCGGGACGGGCTACGGCCTCAGGTCCTGGCGATGAACACCAGCGACGCGACGATCCACCGCTCCCGCAGCGGCGAGCGGGTGCCGACCACCACCGATCCCACCAGGCGTACAGCTCGCGGGGGAGTTGGGAGGCGGGTTGGTTCGCCCGTGAAGTCGCGTCCGGCCTGACGCTCGGTCGCGACGCCCTGCACGAGGCAGCGGCAGGCGAACCTTGCGGCCCGTCTTCGAGGGCCGCTCCAGGCCCGGCGCGGCAGTATGTGTGGCAGGCGTGCCGGCTGTGCAAGGCATGCTGGGGGACGAACCGTAACGGTGACCTGCCGGTTTGACCAGGCTCGCGGACGCTGCCACGATGACTCCCCGCACCACGGCAGAGGTTTCAGAGGCTCCTTCAACTCCCTCAACGCCGGCACCAACCCCTTCGTCGTGCATGCCGTGCGAGACCGATCACTCGGTTTGACCGGACGTCACGTGCACTGTCACCATGGCGCCCCACAACCGCATATAGAGGCACTGGACGTTCGAGGTCGCAGCCGAGCTCCCCCGCGTACGGTGCAAGCACGACGACGAGGTCGATAGCTCCACCAAAATCCCTCGCCGGTTCCACCGCTCGAAGGCACACCCTCGCCCAAATTCCCTGGGATGAGGTCTCTCTGTCCCACACCCACCCCTGCTTGTCCTGTGTTCGAAAGCCCCGGCAGCCGCCGGGGCTTTACCTATGTCCGGAGGTTCCCATGCCAGATCTGGCTTCTGCCGTGCCCGCCTACGTCCTGCTCGCCGCGCTCGCGGTCATCGTCATGCTGCTCATCGTGGTCGCCATCGTCGCGCGGGCAGTGGTGGCGAAGGCCCGGCCCGAAGACTTACAGCACATTCTTCCGGGCCTGGGGCAGGTCCTGGCCGCGCTGGCCTTGTTCCTCCCCTGGGGGCGCGGGGCGAGGGGCCAGACCGTCGTGCCGCCGGTCCCCGTACGGTCCGAGCGCCGAGGAGGCCGGCGGCCGCAGGGCTGAGCCGCGGTCAGACCGCCGGTGGCTGGCCGGAGGGCGTGGCCTGGTCGGCGGGCTGGTCCAGCTGTTGCTGGCGGCGCTGTTCGTTGCGGTGATCTTCGACGCGCTGGGACGCGAGCGGACGCCTCTGCCGGGTACCACCAGGCCCTCGCCGCACACCGGGACACCTGGAGCCCCGAGACGAAGACGGACCCGAAGGTTCTGGCCGCCGCCCAGCGGCAGATCCGCGACCAGGGCCGCCAGGCGCTGGAGGACCTGAGTGCCAAAGCCGCCCAGGCCCGGATGGCCTCAAACGACGCCTCCCGGGCACGAGCCCTGCAACGACTGGCGGCCGTGCCGGACTCACGACGATCACGCCCGCAGCCGTGCCCCGCCCGGTGGGTCGTACCGCGTGAATGCGGAAGACCAACCGGTCCTCACTGAGTGGACATGGGGTTCTCGACTGCAATCTGGTCGTCCAGCCAGATGACAGTGGTAGAGCGGGCCTGCCCGTCAAAAGGGGTGAGGCTGTCCAGAGCCTGGGAGATGGCGAGGCCGACCCGCTTGCCGATGGCCCGTTCCAGATCCTGGTTGAGGACACCCTGCATCTCATGACACCAGTCCAGGACCGCAGCGAGGGATGATCCTCCGAGAGGGACCGTCACGATGCCGTCGGACCCGGTGGTGATCTCGTCGCCGGTCGGCGGGCGGCGCGCTCTCCAGATGCGGCGCTGCGCCCGGCCTCGCACCACACGATCGCGGCCGCGTTGGTCGCGGCGCAGGCGGCGACAGCAGCGCCCATGCTGCCGGGATGGAGGGTGCCGACGGTCGGCTCGTCCATGGTGCTACTCCGCCTCGTTGAGCAGGATGGCGATGGCGTCTGTGACGTCGTCAACAACGTGGTGCGCGGCGAGGAGGCTCTCGGGCCAGAGGCGGCCGCGCAGCCAGATGGTGCGCAGGCCGGCTTGGTGGCCGCCGCCGATGTCTCCGGCCGCACCCGAGGATCAGCTGTCGCCCGAAGCAGCCGGAGCAATGACCTTCTCGTTCTCTTCGTGGACGCCGCCGAGGCCGTTGGCGTTGCGATCCTCGGTCGACCCGAAGGCCGACCGCCACTGGACGTCGACGCCGCCCCCGGCCGGGCCCGTCTTCGACCGCCACTCCTCGGTCGACCCGAAGGCCGACCGCCACTCGCGGGCGGCACGCGGGGCGAACAGGCGCCGCAGCCCGCCACTCCTCGGTCGACCCGAAGGCCGACCGCCACCTGGGGGTGTAGATGTGCGTCACACATGCCCCAAGTGCGCCGCCACTCCTCGGTCGACCCGAAGGCCGACCGCCACTCTGGGCCCCGAACGCCTTACTGACGGCGCCGCCAACCTCCGCCACTCCTCGGCCGCCCCGGAGGGCGACCGCCACGCTGCCGCGATCGGGTTGCGACCGGCGGAGTCGCCGTTGCGATCCCCGGAGGGCGACCGCCACCCGGGTCGTGCCAGTGGTCTGAGCCCGCAGCACAGCGTTGCGATCCTCGGCCGCCCCGGAGGGCGACCGCCACCGACGACCGGCTTGTCCTTCGGCGCCCACCTCGGACCGTTGCGATCCTCGGCCGCCCCGGAAGGCGACCGCCACCCGTCTCCGCTGAGCATCGCGTAGCCCGTCAGCAGTTGCGATCCTCGGTCGACCCGAAGGCCGACCGCCACGACAGCAGCCAGCCGGCCGCGCGGGTGGCCAGGCTGTTGCGATCCTCGATCGACCCGAAGTTGAGCTCCTCGGCCGACCCGAAGGTCGACCGCCACCCGAGGAGCGCGCAGCAGAGCAGCAGGCCGACGCCGAGTTGCGATCCTCGGCCGGCCCGAAGGTCGACCGCCACCCCCTTCAATGACGACCTATACCGGCAGTCGTACGGGTTGCGATCCTCGGCCGACCCGAAGGTCGACCGCCACTGCGGTTCCAGGGCGCGCTCCAGGGCGGCTTCGCTGTTGCGATCCTCGGCCGACCCGAAGGTCGACCGCCACGTCGCCCGGGGCCAGGCTCAGCTCCAGCCCGGAGTCGTTGCGATCCTCGGCCGACCCGAAGGTCGACCGCCACACCGCCGGTTTGACCTGCGCAGACGACGTTTCGTGTTGCGATCCTCGGCCGACCCGAAGGTCGACCGCCACCTGGGCCCGGTCGTCGCCGTCGGCCACCAGGTGGCGTTGCGATCCTCGGCCGACCCGAAGGTCGACCGCCACGGCGGGTACGGAGTCGCCCCAGTAGTGATGGGCGGCGTTGCGATCCTCGGCCGACCCGAAGGTCGACCGCCACGGTGACCTTGCGGGCGTGGTCGCGGACCTCCTTGACGTTGCGGTCCTCGGCCGACCCGAAGGTCGACCGCCACCTCGCCGAGAGGACCCCGCCCCGTGCCCACCAACCGCGTTGCGATCCTCGGCCGACCCGAAGGTCGACCGCCACGACGTCATCCGGGTCACGCACCCGGACGGCCTCCGGGTTGCGATCCTCGGCCGACCCGAAGGTCGACCGCCACGGGAGTCGGACTGACGTACCCGAGCGGCAGCTTGCCGTTGCGATCCTCGGCCGACCCGAAGGTCGACCGCCACTGCCGCTGCTGCCCGGATCGAGCGCAAGGCGGCCGTTGCGATCCTCGGCCGACCCGAAGGTCGACCGCCACCGTCTCCACGACGCATGAGGCCCTGGCTCGCCTGGAGTTGCGATCCTCGGCCGACCCGAAGGTCGACCGCCACGGTATCGGCGTAGTTCTCACACAGGGGGTTTGAAAATGTTGCGATCCTCGGCCGACCCGAAGGTCGACCGCCACTCGGCGGCGACCCGATCGAAGCCAACCTCATGCACAAGTTGCGATCCTCGGCCGACCCGAAGGTCGACCGCCACTTGAGCCCGGTCCGCTCGGTGTATGTCGTCTGCCAGTTGCGATCCTCGGCCGACCCGAAGGTCGACCGCCACTGGGGCAGCCGGGACGCCCTCGACCTGATCCTGGTCGTTGCGATCCTCGGCCGACCCGAAGGTCGACCGCCACATTCACGTCTCCCACGGTCACCGAGCAGCGTTCGAAGTTGCGATCCTCGGCCGACCCGAAGGTCGACCGCCACTCCCGCGTGGCTGCGGAAGGACGCTGACAAGCCGTCGTTGCGATCCTCGGCCGACCCGAAGGTCGACCGCCACTCCGGAGGCGAGTGCGACGTCGGTGGCGGCGAGAGTCGTTGCGATCCTCGGCCGACCCGAAGGTCGACCGCCACCTGGAACGCAGCCGTCGCGTTCCGGGTGGCCGGACCGTTGCGATCCTCGGCCGACCCGAAGGTCGACCGCCACCCTGGATGACCAGCGGAAACGCTGAATGTTGAGATCAGCCCACCTTGAAACAGGACACCAATATGCACCTAATGCAGACATTTCCCTTGGGCGCGATACGCGTGTCGTGTGCGTGCTTGGGGTTCCGAAGCTGCCAGTTCTCTACAGGATGAGGTCTGCTCGGTGGGGGTGGGTGGCAGCGATGCCAAGTGTGTGGACGTCTTCCGTGCCCGCTTGGGGTAGGCGGTAGATACGGATGCTGTCGGTTTTGGCATCGATCAGGTCTTCGAGGTCGTACATGAGTGTCAGGAGCGTCTTGTCGTTGGTGATGATTTCGAATACGGATTTCTGGACGCGTATGCCGTGGCCTTCGCAGAGTTTGGCTACTTTGCGGAGTCTGCGGCGGCCTTCGGGTGTGGTGGTGTCGACGTCGTAGGTGAGGAGTAGTTCCATCAGACAGCGGTCCAGGGGAGGTACGCGGGGAGTTCGCCTCGGAGATGGCGCGCGAGGATGCGGGCCTGGACCACTGGCAGGAGGCCGGCGGGGACATCCCGGCCTGCGAGGGAATGCTCCCAGGGCTGGGTCTTCCAGTCTTGCCAGGCGGTGATGGTGATCTTGCGGCCTTCGTCGGTGAGGCGGACGGCTCCGCCGGGAGTGGTCTCGAAGTGGCTGGGGCGGAGTTGGCGGCGGTTGAGGAGGGTAAGGACGAAGCGGTCTGCGAGGACGGGGCGGAATTCCTCCATGAGGTCGAGGGCGAGTGCTGGTTTGCCGGGTCGGATCCCGTGAAGGAATCCGATGTATGGGTCGAGGCCTACTTGTTCGGCGGCTCCGTGGACGAGTCCGCGCAGCAGGCCGTAGGTGTAGGAGAGCAGGGCGTTGACCGGGTCGGTGGGCGGTCGGCGGTTGCGGTGGGTGAAGGCGGGGATGCCTTCGGTGGGACGGATGGTGTCAGCGAGGGCGGCGAAGTGCTTGCGGGCGGCGTTTCCTTCGGTGCCCATGAGGGTGTCAAGGGATGTGCAGGTGCTGGTGGCGGTGAGGCTTTCGGCGAGGGCGTCGGCTGCATCGCGTATGCGGGACTTTGCTGTGGGGGCGGCGTCCCGGGCGGCTCTGAGGAGGACCCAGCGGCTGTTTCGGATTTTGCCTGCGGTGATGGTGCGTGCGATGGAGAGGCGGCCTTCGGTGTCTTCGTGTATCCGGTGCTGGGCGTGTCGGAGGAGGACGTTTCCGTGGACGGCGCCGTCGAGGCGGGCGAGGTAGCGCCCTCCTCTGGTCATCCAGGTTACGGATCGTCGGTCTTGGGCGCAGCGGCCGATCAGTTCGGTGGAGAGGTTGATGTGGCCGTAGAGGACGATGGCGTCGATGCGGCGCAGTGGGAGGATCTGGCGTCCGGGGGTGTCGGGAAGGTGGACGCGCAGGCTGTCCTGGTCAAGGCGGAGGTCGGCTCCCTGTGTTTGCACGTACAGGGTGTTGAGGAGTTCGGTGGTCACGCGTCGTTGTCCTGTGGGTCGGTGAGTGAGTAGAGGGTGGTGAGGGCTTGGTGGTAGCGGCGTGTCCCGGCGAGCAGTTTCGGCATGCAGTCGGTAGCCATGGAGCAGCGGCGGCATCGGTTGTCGGCTGCGGGGCCGGGCAGGTGGCTGGTTTCGAGGAGAGCCCGTACGGCGTGGGTGGTGTCGAGTACGCGAGTGTGTAGGGCGTCGTCGATGGTGATGAGGTGGCGTCGGCGGTCGGTTGCCGAGAAGATTGCGGCTTCGGGGACGGGTTGTTGGAACATTGCTTCGAGGCAGAGGGCTTGTGCGGCTGCTTGGATGTCGGCTGGTCCGCCGGGGATGTAGCGCCCCGATTTGTGTTCGACGGGGAGGATTCGGCCGTCGTTGTGCAGTTCCACGGTGTCGCAGATTCCGGTGAGGCCGTAGCCGTCGTGCCAGACGGGCAGGGCGTGCAGGGTGCGCACGGTTCGTCGCCCCTTGTTTCCGGGGGTGTCGACGCGCTGGTGGAGGTGGGTGCCGCGGATGGTGGCGGCGTCGTCGGTGAAGGCGTCTTCCAGGAGGATGAGGCCGCATTGGCGGGGGCAGTAGGCGTAGTGCTCCAGGGCGGAGAGGGAGACCTGCAGGAGGTCTCCCTCTCCGCTCTGGGCGGGAAGAGGTGTCGTCATCAGGCGGGGCGCGGGATGAGGGTGGTGAGGGTGACGCCCGGCGGGAGGTCGGTGTCACGTACCTCGACGGTGCCGTAATCGGAGAAGCTGCGTGCGCTGACGTCGTCGCGGGCCTTGACGGTGATCCGTTCGAACAGTTCGTGGGAGGGGGCGCGGCCGAAGGCGTCGTCGTGGGTGAAGACGTACAGGCCGCGCAGGGCAAGGTTGGCGCGGGTGGCGGCGCGGTCGTGTTCCAGCATGACTTCGAAGGCGCGCCAGAAGAGGGCGAGGTCGTCGGAGGTGACGCCGGTACGGCGGGCGAGCGGGGCGCTGAAGTGGCCGGTGCCGCGGTAGAGGGCGTAGGGGACGACGTACTTGGAGCCCATCTCGGTCTCCTTGCCCTTGTTTTCGGTGTCCGTGCCCTCTCCGCGTTCGTTCCATGCCTTGAGGTCTTCTTCCTTGGTGGGGGTGACGCGGGTGATTCCGATGTCGAGGGGGGTGATGCGGTCGATGGAGCGGGAGAAGCCGATCTGGAGGGGGCCTTGGACGCGTCCGGCCTGCTTGTCGCGTTTGCCGGTCGTCATGACGGCACCGAACATGCGTACGTCGAAGAAGTTGCGGCACATCCATTCCTGCGCGGACTTCTGGTCGCTCGCAGCTCCAGCGGCGTAGGCGCGTTCGTGCTGGCTGTTGAGTGCGGTGCCGGCTTCGACGTAGATCTCGCAGCCCTCGCGGGGTTCGTGGGAGTTGATGAGGGCGACGGTGTTGCGGATCTTCCGCTTGATCGCGACGTCGGTGATCAGGCCGTGGCCGCTGACCGGGTCGGTGCGGGGCAGGCCGCCGTTGTCGGGGTCGCCGTTGGCGTTGGAGTCGACGGCCTCGATGAGGAAGACGAAGTCGTGCTTGCGGGCGGGGTCCAGGTGGGCAGCGGTCATGACAGAAAGGTCTCCTTGAGCGGGTTCGTAAGGGTGTGCGGGGTTGGAGCTCAGGCGGAAGCGGTGTCCTGGGCGGGTTCGGCCTGAGCGGGGACTGCGGCGAGCCTGCGTTCCTTGGCGGCCTGCTTCCGTGCCAGGTCCTCGTGGCGCTGGTGGGAGTAGCCGATGATGAAGCGGCCCTGCTGGACGTCGGTGAGGTGGCCGGGAAGGTCGTCGCTCACCTTGCTGTAGATCTCGAAGAGGCGCTTCTCCAGCGCGTAGCGGGCTGCGGGCTTGTCCCGGCGCAGTCGCTTGAAGTGTGCTCCGGAGTCGGCGAAGAGCCGCCGCAGGGTGATGCTGGGTGCGGCGACCGCGGCACTGAAGTATTTGTCTCGCAGGGTGGTGTTGATGTCCGGGAGTGCCTCGTTCTGTACGGACTCGAGAACGGCGAAGAGCCGGCCGCAGAGGTAGGCGGGATCAATACTGTCCTTGTCGAGCTGTGGCATCAGGTGGTCCTGGGGATCGGGGGAACGGTTGAGGAGCAGGCGCAGCAGGGCCAGGCGCGGCGGATCGACACGCTGATCGGCATGGACGCGTTGCAGGAGAAGCGGAAGTGCCCGGACAGGCGGGCGGGTGCCGTGCAGGGCACTGTGGAGCAGCTCGGCCTCCAGACCGTGGGGGGCGCTGCCGGGTGCGTAGCGCTCGCCCTGCCAGCGGCCGCATGAGAGAGCCAATTGCCACAGTGGGAAGTAGCGGGTCCGTCCGGTCCATCCGTCCCGGACTCCGTGGTCGGCGTACCAGGCAGCCAGGTTCGCCTTCGCTGCGGGCAGGGGGACGTCGATCCAGTCGCGCACGACGAGGCGGGCGTTGTTCAGACCGAGGGACAGGCCGTAAAAGGCGTCGGGGTCCGCCCGATGCGCAGCAGCAGGGCCGGGGGTGGTGTTCATCGAAGTGATGAGGTGCTCGATGTCTGCGGTTTCCGGCTGGTCGTCGAAGAACATGGCGAGCGCGGAATCGGGTTCAGTCTGCTTCGTCCACCACAAAAGCACTCCGTCGTCCCGGAAACGGCGCCGGTGCCGGTCCGAGGCGACAAGGTGGTTCAAAACCGCCATGGCGCGGCCACCGCACCGGTGACACACGGGGGTGTTCACCAGCTGGGTCAGACCCTCGCGTCCCTGAGCCGCAGTGTTGATGCTGATGAGCTGGCCCTCGTTGCTGCCGCCCGCGGTCGGGACTGCCCCCTTCTTCACGGGCTCCGGGATCGTTGCCAGGAGCGCCCGGTACTCACCGCACACCAGGCACAGGCCCGCACGTTCCGCAGAACCGCCTTTCCGGGCCCGCACTTCCTCGCCCCACAACCGCTGCGCCGACCCCAGCTGATGCAGCCAGCACGTGCCGACCATGATCGCGACTGTGTCCTTCGCCGCGATCCCGTCCGGGAGGTCGAGCGCCACCGGGCCGGCGGTGAAGAACGTCCTGGCCGCCCCCGCCGCGGTCTCACCGCCCGCAGACAGCGCCCAGCGCAGAACAAGCTCACGGTAGGCGTCATGCCGGCGCGACGCCTCGTCCCGGTCCTTCTCCGCGACACTGCCGTCCTTGGCCGCCTTCGGTACCCCGAGCACGAACTCGGCCGTATCCACCAGCAGGTAGGGCGGCACCTTCGTCCCCGACCGCTGCACGTACGGCACTGGCATGGTCAGCATCTGGTCGCGCTGACGCCCCGACGCCTTCCGGTCCAGGAGCTTCGCACTCAGACCGTCCGCAGCGATGTCCAGCACCCAGTGAATCTGCTTTTCGCGGTAGAACTCGGCGGGCAGTTCCCCGGCGATCTGGTCCCCGTACTCGGTCAATCGCTGTAACAGCACCGCTCAGCCCCCCGCCCCATCAGCCCGCCACGCAGCCAGCGGCATCGCGACCGCGTCGTCCGGCAACGGTTCCTCCGGCACTTCCAGGACCCCGTCGACGACGGAAGCACGGAACCACTGGTAGCGCTCCCCCTGCGGCCCGTACGCGATCGAGTGGAGCATCACGCCGAGTTCCTCGCTGAACTCCACCACCCGCTGCCGCGGATCGGGCTTGCCGAAAGACGCGCTGAACTCACGGCAGCCGAGAAACGGCTCCGAGAAACAGGCACCCCGCTCCACCCTGCGGCGCAACTGCTCGCGGTACTTTTCCTCCGACGCGGGCGGATACTTCGCCGAACCGGCCAGGGCTTCGGGATCCACCACAATCTGCGTGTGGATCCGGTAGCGGACATCCCGCAGGGCAAGCGTGCTGCGCTGGTCCCGGTCCGTCTCGACGTCATAGCGGTAGCGCCAGTCGGACTGGAGCTTCCGCACCTCCTGGGCGCTGATCACCGACTTCACCTCGTTGCGGCGCACCCGCATCCAGCTCACCGGCCGCAGCACCTCGATCTTCCGCACCACGTAATGGAATTGGGGCTTCCAGAAGATCGCCTCCAGCACCCCTCTGGCCGCGGATGGCGTCATCACCTGATAGCTGACCCGCTCGGCCTTCAGCTCCGGCCGCGTGAAGCACGCCACCTCACCCCAGACCTCCACCACCAGATCAGGGAAGGCCCAACCCTCGTTACCGCGCCCTAACCTGCCGGCTGCGGGCACCGTCGTCCTCATCCGTCGTATCCATTCCTGACAGTCCACCCCCGCCGGGCCTGCCCTGGGCAGGCCCGGCGGGGGCACACGGAACCAACGGGACATCAGATCACTGCTTGTCCCCTAGCGATTCCGCACTGTAGGCGCAGGCGCTGACAATCCACCTCGGAAACGGAAAAACTGCTGCTCACAAGGGCTTTGGCGTGCTACCTGCCGAACTGGAACCTGACATCAGCTCGGACATGGCGTGCCAGACGAAAGACCAGCACCACAACGATGACGATCACCTCCACAGCACCAAGCGCGGGAAGTCCATTCACGAGAGAAGAGTTCACCGATTCTCCTTCATATGAATCGGGTGGTAAGAGCTTCGGACCACTTCAGCGTGCGGCAGCCGTACTTCGCGGGCAATGTCGCACACAGCGGTTCTGAATACGCAGCTCAACGCAGAAGACGGTGGACGAAAAGTGCAGTCTCATCCACCGCCTTGACATGCGAAAGCATGCCAACCGATCCATATATTGCGATCCTCGACCAACATCAGACACGGTCGGTCGCCCAGAGCTCGTCCGGCGAGCCTTCAGCCCATCCTCGCACGCACAGGCGAGCAACCCGCTCGCATCGCCAGCTCAGAATACGTAGCCGCCCCGGTCCTCAGGATCATCCGCGTCCAGCCCGCGCACCGGATCGTAGTACCCCCGCCACACCACGAGATCACCGATCACAGGCTCGGCCAGCCCCGCGCGCAGCGCAGCAGCGACCTCGTGCCTCGGCAAAGTCGCCATGTGCGGCTGCAGCCGACGCAACGGTCCCGGCCCCGACGGGAAGCGACCACGAAGCAGAGCGATGTCCGACTCAATCACCTCCCGCTCCTCATCCGACTTCTCCGAACGGATCACGACGACCGACTGGGCGTACCTGTTGTCGATCATCTGGAACTCGTCCGCAACAGCGGGAAAGTCCCACCTCCGGCGCAGCTCCTGAATCCCCTCCCCCATAGACCGCCCATCGGTTCCCTGCAGCGCCCAGCGCTTCTCGTAATAGAGGCCCAGGGCATCCAGATCATCCGGAGCCGACGTTGCCGGCCCGAAAAACTCCGCGCTCGCGTCCAGGGCAGCCTTGTACGACAAGTCTTTCGGGATACCACCGTCAACCGGCCGGAACACCACCACCACGCCCCCCTCCAACAATCGACCGTCACGGTTACAACGGCCCGCCGCCTGCTGCAGCGCCTCTGCCGGCGCCCACGCCCGGTACACCCGAGGAAAGTCCACATCCACCCCCGCCTCAATCAACGACGTGGACACCACGTGCACCGGACGCCCGGCCTCAAGCTCACCCCGCACATGCCTGATCACCTCACGCCGGTGCTCAGCGGTCATCCTCGTCGACAAGTGCCACACCGGAGCCGCCACCCGCACCCCGCCATCACTCGCCCCCGTCAAAAGGCGATGCAGCCGCGCGGAGTCCCGCGTCGTGTTCACGATCGTCAGAACCCGATCCCCGCCCTCAGACGCGATCTCCCCCGCAATCGACTCCCACGTCACCTCCGGCCCCAGGCGCCACTCATACCGAACCCGCCGCAGCGCCTCGAACAGCCCTGTCACGTCCTCCACCAAGCCGCGACGTGGAAGCCCTTCCAGCTGCGCCAGAGACCAGAACGACGGCTGCGTCGCAGATACCAGCACCACCGACGCCCCGAAGTGCTCCACCAGATCACGTAGCACGCTCAAGATCGGAATCAGCAACCGGTCGGGGAGCGCCTGGACCTCGTCCAGCACGATGACCGACCCCGCCAACCGGTGCAGCTTCCGCATCGCTGAGGGCTTCCGCGCGAACAGGGACTGGAACAGCTGCACCGTCGTCGTCACCACAACCGGCGCATCCCAGTTCTCGGCCGCCAGGCGCGCCCAGGCCCCCACACCGTCCTCCTCGTCCAGCTCCACCGAACTGTGGTGCTCCAGCACAACAGGCCCGTCTTCGCTCCCCTCAGAGGGATCGAGCAGATCGCGGTACACGTCAGCGTTCTGCTGCGTGATGCTGATGTACGGAACAGCGAACACCACGCGCCCCAGGCTGTGCTTAGCCGCGTGCCGCAACGCGAACCCACCCGCCGCGATCGTCTTCGCCCCGCCCGTCGGCACATGCAGCACATACATCCCCGGCACACCCACAGCCGCCGTCAGCGCCTCCTCATATACACGCTCTCGCAGCTCATCCACCGGGGACGCCTCACGCCGGGCGAGCAACCGCGCCCTCCGCCGTTCAAAACGCTCCAGCAACTCCCCCATGTCCGTGTGCACGGCGACGCGCGGCTTCCCGCCGGCGAAGTGGGCTGCGGTATCGAGGTAGTCCGCGTCGACCACACAGCTGAACACCATGCGAGTGAAAACATCCAGGGCAAGCGCCCTCCTGCTCGGTGACGCGAGACCAGCGAGCCAGGCCGGCGGCAGAATCCGGTCGTCCCGCAAGATCTCTGGCACCACCCGGGCCACGGCCTCTGTCGCCTCCCGGGCACGATCCGCGTCCTGCCCAGCCCCCCGGAGCTCGGCCAGCACATCCTTGATCTTGCCCTGATCCGGCAGCCCCCCATGATGCCCCTGCACCACTGCGGCAAGCTGACGCCCCACCGTCCGCGCGGCAAGCACAGTGCCCGCTTCCTTATGAGGAATCCCTACCGGCTTGCCCATCGGCTCGGAATGAAAGATCAACCGATCCTGCCAGGCGCAGCACCCCTTCCCCACGTCATGAACCAGCGCCAGGTACTCAGCCACCTCCGCAGCACCGAAAGCCTCGGCGAAGGACCGAGCCAAGGCTGCCGAGCCACGCAGATGGTCCTCCAGACTGTGCCGGCACCCCGACCGCGGACTACGGCTGTGGGCGAACAACTCACGCTCCGGCATTGACCCCCCAGGTTCGAACCACAGGCTTCTACGAAGCCGCCACCCTAGGATGAGTCACTGACACGGCCATGGACGCGTGAGACTGCTACAGGCGCGAGCACAGCTCCGCCACGACCCGCTCTCATACTTCGGAACCCCAAGCACACACGACACGCTTATCGCACCGAAGAAGAATGCCCGCTTTGTGTGTATATCGGCACTCTCTCCCGTCAACATGAACCCGCCATCTATAGTGAATCCGCTGGTCATTCAGTGTGGCGGTCGCCCTCCGGGGCGGCCGAGGATCGCAACTTCACCCGCTACGCCACCGTCCGCGGCGACAACACCGTGGCGGTCGCCCTCCGGGGCGGCCGAGGATCGCAACTGCATCAGCTCCGTGCTGGACATCTCCAGCGACGAGAGTGGCGGTCGCCCTCCGGGGCGGCCGAGGATCGCAACTACCGGGACGAGGCCCAGGGGCTGCTGTACGAGCTGTGGCGGTTGCCCTCCGGGGCGGCCGAGGATCGCAGCATGCGCGACTCCGGCCGCCTCGCCGACTCCCCGGTCGTGGCAGTCGCCCTTTGGAATGGCCGAGGATCGCAACGAATAGGACCTGCTCGAAGCAGGTCAGGAAGCCTCCATGTGGCGGTCGCCCTTCGGAGCGGCCGAGAATCGCAACGTTTCGGGCCTGGCGGATTGGGCGCGGGTGAGTGTCGTGGCGGTTGCCCGGGGCGGCCGAGGGTCTCAACGCCTGCCATTCCTGGGGGCCCAGGATTGCATCGCCGCGAGAGTTCTCGCCGAGATGGCTGTGACCGACCGATGGCGGTCGCTTTCAGGTACTACCAGTGCTCACGGGGTACTTGGTGGGCAGAATCTGCTCTAGTGAAGTCGGTCGCTTCGGTCACTATGGTCGGAGAGTTGTTCGGGTGCGGTATCCAGTCTGTTGTTGGGGCTTCGGAACCTCAAGCACACACTCGACACGCCTATCGCACCGAAGGAAAATGCCCACTTCGCACCGACATCGACACTCCTACCTGTCGGCATATTCCCGCCCTCTATAGTGAATCCGCTGGTCATTCAGCGTGGCGGTCGGCCTTCGGGGCGACCGAGGATCGCAACTTCGCCCACTGACCCCAACCCGCCGAAAACCCCTGATGTGGCGGTCGGCCTTCGGGGCGACCGAGGATCGCAACCCGTTCGCGTTGCCGTTGTGGGAGTACCCGGACACGAGTGGCGGTCGGCCTTCGGGGCGACCGAGGATCGCAACTCGTTGACCTGGGCGAGCGCCAGGGCGGGGGTGTCGTGTGGCGGTCGGCCTTCGGGGCGACCGAGGATCGCAACATTCCGAGCCAGGCTCGGTAAGAGGCCGAGGACACGG
>NZ_ML123055.1:126216-141977 GCF_003846175.1 Streptomyces sp. ADI95-17
CCTTGCGGCTCATCTCCAGGGAGAAGAAGGCGCTGGTGTGGCGGTCGGCCTTCGGGGCGACCGAGGATCGCAACCCTCAAGAGTCGGTGCCGGCTCGGGCGATCTGCCAGGGTGGCGGTCGGCCTTCGGGGCGACCGAGGATCGCAACGACATCCCGCTGCCGACGGTAGAAGCCCAGAACCCCGGAGTGGCGGTCGGCCTTCGGGTCGACCGAGGATCGCAACATACATCCCCTGGTCAGTGAGACGGCCATGGGGCCGGGTGGCGGTCGGCCTTCGGGTCGGCCGAGGATCGCAACCCCCTTACCGGGGGCGTGCTGCGGGCAAGTTTTCCTTTCTGAAGGAAGAATTCCTGATCGACGGAGCATGGGGTGGTCTCGACCTTGACGCGTCGATGCGGCACCTACGAGCCGGGATCGGGTCCGGGGGCAGCACGATCTCAGAAACGGCGTTCGCGGCCCTGGGGGCCACCAGCGTGGTCCTCACACCTGTGATCGTTGAGCAGTGCGACGCCATCCGGGTCGAGTTCGCGACTGACAACGGCGGCTGGACAGCCACTCTGGACTTTCCCACCCAACAGGTGACCTTCCTGAACAAGACCACCGGAGAAGTCGAACAACCGCTGGCTGTACGGCCTGAGGCCGGCGAACGGGCAGCAGGCTCCTTCTCACTGGAGCGCATGGGCATCCCCGCCATGGAGACCCCGCGCGGGAACGTAACGATCGACACTGTGCTGGTCCTGGTGTACCTACAGCAGCAGCATGCGGGACGAGACACATCGGGACGCCGAGGCAGCTCGGAAACTGCAAGCCGTATCGGACGCTGCGGCCACAGCAGACCAGGCCCACCAGGCGCTCGCCTCGCTGTATGAGCGCCGCGGGCTGGCCCGCCAGCGCCGCACCGCTGCGGAGGAAGCCGCGAGGCCCCGCACACACTGCCCCGAGTGCGAGCAGCCCTTGCAGGCTCGTTCGGGCGAGGGCCCCCTTTGCCCGGTGTGTCGCCAGCCCGACCCAGGCCTACCCTCACGCCAGGCGCGGCGCGCCCAGGAACTGGCGCGGGCCAAGGATGCTGCTGCCGAAGCCGACACAGCACTGAGTGGCGGCCAGCAGAGTGCACTGAAGGCGGTCGAAGCCCGGCGCAGGGCAGAACAGGACGCGCAGGGGCTGGCCGCCCGGGCCGCCGTCTACCGAGCGCAGGAGATCACTCCACGCGAAGCAGCACGGGCTCGTGCCAGTGCAGGTGAGAGCGAGGCTCGGGCGAAGCTGGAGGCGGTCAAGGTACGCCGACAGGAACTCGCTCAGATCGCCGAACTGGAGAAGTTGGAAGCGGCGTCCTCCCAGCAGGCCGACGACGCGACGAAGGCCTGGACAGACCGTGAAGCAGCTGTCGCAGATCTTCGCGGATATCGCGATTCCCATGGCGCCAGACAAGATCCGCAGTGTTGTGATCGACCCGAAGACTCTGGCACCCAAGATCAACAATCGGACCTTGAAGCAGCTCGCTCGCTCAGCGGGGCTGGTGAGTGTCGCCCACACCGCCTATCACCTCATGGCCCTGGAGGCCGCCCGCAGCATGCCACTCGTTCTGCTGCCACGTTTCCAATGGCTGGATGCACCCCTCGACGGTCTGGGCGGCAGGTTGGAGGGCGAACGCCTCGCCAACGCTGTACTCACCGTCTGCGCGAAGAATGCCACCAGCAACTCCCAGATCGTCCTCACCACCCCGCAGGCACTCCCCCTCAGCCCGCAGGGCCTGCACGCGACCGAGCACGACAGCAGCCGGCCACTGATTCCGCACGCACGTCCCGAGAGCGACGGCCTGTGATCGGCCTCCACAGTGCCCCGCCCGTTGCACCACGCAGGTAGCGGCTCAGGCGCAGACGACCCAGAAGATCCCAGAGGTTGTCGCGCAGGTCGTCCGTGGGTTCGTAGAAGAGTCGCGCGGCGGAGCGGCGTCGGTGGGCCCGCCTGGCTGCACAACAGGACACAGTGATCAGGTGAAACGGGTGGAAATGCTTTTCTCGGACTAAAAGTGACTGACAGAAAGGGGGTGCTGGCGGCTCGCTGGCGAGGGTCCGGTATGGCGGGACGTCCGAGCGGGTGACAGGCCGCCAGGGGGCCGTACAGCCGATTTCGCCCGTCCTGAACGGGCATTGAGCGCTCCGTACGGGTGGGAAGGGTGCGGCCAGCACTCTCTGGGCGAGTCTTCGCCCTGCAGGACCAACCTGCGCTCCCCCGACAGATCAATCTGAAAAGTACTGGCAGGCACGAGTACCTCGGTACTTTCTACCCACGTGGCAAATTGGCCGGCTGTCGCGGTGAAACAGGAAGCGAGCGTCGTCTCGATCTGTCCTCTTGGCTCCACTGGGTGCGGCCGGAACTGAGCCAGACTCGGAACGAATCGGCCCCGTTCTTCTACCAGTAGGTGGAAGAACGGGGCCGCGGGCATGCCTGTCAGACCATCGTGGTCACGGGCTACTCGGCTGCGGAGCTGTCGCGAGCTCCTCCTCCATGACTTTGTTCAGGCGTTTCGTCAGCCTGTGCCGGTCGAGCTCGCCCATCTGTGCCATGAGCGCTTCGAACACCGGCTCCCACCCGCCCGATGGTACCTGCCAGCTAGCGTTGCCCTCCTGCGGCAGATTCTCTGCTGGCTTCGACGGCGTCCGGCGGACTGGCGGAGTGGGACGATCCCTGGTCTCCGCGATTGTGGCCTGCGCGGGCACGGATGGTTCGGGGCTCGGCGGATTGATCGACACGGTCAGGTCCGTAGCCAGCGCCGTCGTCTGTGCCGGTTCGTTGTCCGCAGGCAACGAACCGGCAGCCGTGCTTTCGTCCGGCATGCGATCGGAGGTGCTCTCCTGCGTGGACCGGAGTTTGTTGTCCGCGGACAACAAACCGGCACTGCCGTGCTGCTTCAGCGCCTGCTGGCCCGCTGCCAACAAACGCTGTTGCTCCTGCCGCTGCTCGATCAACTCCTCTTTGGCCGAGGCGAGATGCCCTAGGAGACCAGTCGCGTCCAGTTCAGGGTCATCCTTGAGCCGCCGGGCTAGACTCCGGCCGTCGCGCTCAGAGACTTCGCCGGAGCTGAGCTTTGCTTGCAACTCCTCCGGAAGCGTCAGCAAGGCGAGCTGATTGGTCACCCAGGACCGGTCCCTACCCAGCCGAGTTGCTGCCCGACTGCGCGCGCCCCGCTCCCCCGACTCCTCAGCGCACACGTCAACCAGTTGCTGCACCCCACGTGCACGCTCGATTACGTCGAAGTCCTCGCGCTCCAGATTCTCCGCGAGCAAGTGGTCGATGAAGTCTTCGCGTGAGGCAGCCAGGTCATCGCGGACAACGAAGTCGAGCCGGTCGATTCCCACATGCAGGGCGCTCCGGAAGCGGCGCTCGCCGTTGACCAGCACGTACAGGGCGTCGGCGCCGATGACCGTCTCGTGATCAGGCCAGAGCTTCAGGTACGCGGCACGGCTGACGACGACACAGGCTGCAAGCTGCGTCTGGCGCAGTTCCTCGCCGAACCGGACCATCTGCTCATCAGTGCCGAAATTACGGCGCGGGTTGAGCGGAGTGGGAGAGACCTGATCGAGGCCGAGCTTGATCAGCTCGTAGGTGGGAATCGAGCCTTCCGTGATGGCCTTGGCCCGGCCGCGGTCGCTGCGCTTGCGGGCCCGCCCGAATGAGGAACTCTCCCCCACCTTGTCGGCGACGCTCATCCCTTGACCTTCCTTGCGATCGAGCGCAGGACTTGAGCCTGCTCACAGTCCGGTTCGTAGGCGAGCAGCGGCTCCTTGCGGCGGACCGCCTCGCGCTGCTCCTTTAGCTCCGGAACGACACCGAGGACCGGTTCGTCCATGCTCTGCCAGGACTCGAGCGACGAGGTGGCAATGTAGCCATTGCGTGCGTCGTAAAGATTGACGACGAAGCCCAGGGTGGTGATCTCCACCTTCAGGTCTTCACACAGATCGTCCATCTGCTCGGCGAGCATGTCGTACGCGTCGCCGGAAGTGTCCTCGGCCTGGACCGGGATGATGATTCCGGACTGGTCAGGCTCTTCGCCCTCGCGGGTACGCCCGTAGTACAGGGCGGTGTCCATGGTGTACCCGAGGCTCGGGGGGCAGTCGATGACGATGAAGTCGAAGTCCTGTTCCACGTCGGCCAGGACGCGCTCCAGGGCTGTCTCCTTGATGCGTACGGCTCGTGTGGTGGCCAGTTTGGCGTCCAGCAGGAACGCGTCCTTGCAGGAGGGCAGCAGCCACAGACGGTCCTCGAAGTCACCGCCCTTTATGGGGACGAACAGGGCCCGCAGGCTGTCTTCGGCCTCCCCGAGCATGTGTTTGGCGAGACTGGTCGACTCGATCTCCAGCATCTCGTAGCCGAGCTGGCGCGTCAGGTGACCTTGCGGGTCGAAGTCGATCAGGAGGGTCTTCCTGCCCATCTCGGCCAAGGCCTGGGCAACACCGGCGGACACCGATGTCTTACCCACCCCGCCCTTCTGGTTGCCGAAGACGATCCGGCGGGCCCCAGTTGTTCGTGGGGGCGTGGGGCGCGGGGACGGGTTTGCGTCCAGCCAGTGCCGGATCGACTGAGCCATCCCCTGGTTATAGGAGATCTTCTGCGACTTGCTTGTGGTCTTCAGTCTCTCGTACAGCCCGGCCGGCAGGTAGGTCGAGAACGAGGAGCCGCCGCTGGTATCGACAGTGGGGTGGTTCTTCAGTTTGATCCAGGAGGTCACCCCAGCCGTGACGGCGTCCTGGATGTCCTCGCTCAACTCTGCGGCGCGCACCTTGAGTTCACGGCGCAGATCGGTCGGCAGCTTGGCAACTACCTTTTCCCGATCTTCGGGGCTGTATGGAGCAGTCATGGCGCTACCTTAGTAGCGTTCCGGCTGAAAGCGAATCAGGACACCCGTGTCGCGGCCAGAATCCCTGCTGCCGCACAGAGACGCGAGCCCACCAGACACCCGGCGCCCGATGAATGCGCCTCCAGAAGACGCAGGTGAGCCGACCACTGGTGCCACTGCCAGACACCTTGCGTACCTTCACGAAGTAATCCATGACCGAAATGCGAACGTCACCCCGAACCGCTTCGAAAACCTCTGGCTGCGCCACACGATCGGCAAGCAGACTGGCCATGCAAGCCGTGACTGCATGCTGCAAGCACCTCTACGGGTGGACGAAGTGCGAATCGCCGTCGATTTAACTTCGCTGAGACAGGGCACTCTCCCCCGCCCGTAGGCGCGGGCCACCGTGTTGTCCGCGGACAACAAACTCGAAACCCTGGAAGACTCAAGTCACTACCCCACCCGTCGGCACCGCAGCCCGGACATGCACCCGCCCAGGCCGCCATGTTGTCCGCGGACAACACACGTGCGGCCGCAGCGCAGGACGAGGGCCAGGGCACCGGGCACGGACAAAGCCGCCTCCTGGTGCGGCAGCTCGGAACTTCGGCGGAGGAACAGGCCCATGCCCTTGCGGCCGGTCTGATGTCGGACGAGCTCTCGCAGTTGTTCGGAGAGCTTCGCGCCTACGTATCCCCTGCCTGCTAGGTATGTCGCCAAAGGGCCCGTGCCGCCCGGCTCACACCCACCAGGGCCGCAGGAAGTCAAAGCGGCAACCGCTAGTGCTCTGACCGGGACGTTCGCCGGGTTCCGCCGGTGGCGGGCCAGTTGGTGGGACGGTGTATTCCCATCCTGGCTGCCAGTGGGCCGGGGCCTGGACGAGGTCTTCGAGGTCCGCGCCGTGAGCATGCAGTCCAGGGCCCATCGGTTGGCCGAGTGGGCGATCAGCAGCATGCGGCTGCCGTCCCATCGGGCGGCCAGGTCGCTGAGGAAGTCTTCGGTGGCAGCCAGAACTTCGCGGTAGCTCTAGCCGCCCGGGAACGGCTCGTCGATGTGCCGCCCCTGCAGTGGGGCAAGAGCTGCTTGCGGGTGACCGTTGAGGCGCCCGTAGTTGCATTCAGGCAGGCGGCGATCCTGGTGGATCGGCACGGGTGCTCGCGAAGGCGACCCGCGCGGTGTCCACGGCGCGGTGCAGGTCGGAGGTGAACACCGCCGCGATGCCGTCGTTGCGACGGCGGTCGCCGAGTTCCCAGGCCTGTCGGCGGCCTTGGCCGGTGAGAGGACTCCCGGTAGCCAGACTGTGGCGATTCCGGCCTCGTTGTCGATGGTGTTGGCGTGGGTCTCGTAGACGAGCCGGATGGGCATCTTCGCCCTGCCGTTCATGATCAGGCCGCCTGAAGAGGGCATCCGCCCCAGCGGATGCCCTTCTCGCCGCGGATACGGGCACGTTCCCTGTGTTGGGCGGCAAGCACATCAGGGGGCGGGTGTTGTCGTTGCGCCAGCGGAGGTAGGCGTGCAGGGCCCGGGTCTGGACAGTGTGGTCGGGGTGGGTGTAGCTGGCGATAGTGGACTGTCGAAGCGGTCCGAAGTGGGCTTCGATCGGGTTCGTCCATGAGGCGAAGGGGCGGGTGAAGCACGACTCGAGTTTGTTCTTCCTGGCCCAGTAGCGGATCTCGGTGCGCTTGTGGGCAGACAGGCTGTCGAGGATCACGTAGATCGGGGCGCCGTCGGGCCGGGTGGCCAGGATCGATTTCAGCGCGGCCAAGGTACTGGCGGCGCCCTTCTTGCACCAGTTGACGCCACACAGGGTGTCGTCGCCGAGCGAGTAACAGCCGTGAAAGGGGCGCACGCCGTGAGCGCGGTGATAGGCGGCGGGTAGCCGGTCGGGGCTTCTCATCTGCCCAGCCCGAGCCTGCGGTGGGCCGGATCCCGAGCGGGCCGAACTCGTCGAAAGCGAAGTCCCGGTCCGGGAAGCGGTCGAGTACCTCCTCGATCCGGTCCCGCTTCGCCTCCCGGTCCGGCTCGAAGGATTCCTTGCACGTCTTGATTCGCTGGAAGGTGACACCGCGGGATCCGGATGATTCGGCCGTGGAGTTCCGCAGGCGGGCGACGAGCTTGCACAGGGACCAGCGGGTGAAGGGCTGGCCTAGCTCGATGGGGCAGGTGGTGGCCGTCCGGATGACGAAGTCCTCGTCGTCAGCGCTGAGCAGGCGAGGACGGCCTCCCGCCCGCTGAAGGTCCAGACAGGCCAGGCCGATCTCGTTGACGCGATGGATCACGTCACGCACGGTGCCCTCGTCGGCCTGCACCAGGTGGGCGCTCACCGGCACCCGGCTCCCACCGGCCGACGCCGGCAGCATCATCGCGCGCCGGTCACCCACCGAGTTGGTACTCCCCCGGCGCATGATCTGCTACAGCTCCTTCCCCCCTGGTCGGTCGGTCTGCGCACACGGACAGGCTCGGCCACCGCGTCTCCAGCGGTCGGATCCGCCCCCAGCCAGCCGCCACGACCACCGACCCGGCGAACCTATGCGGTCAGAGCAAGCACTAGCTGCCCTAAAACAGAAGACCTTCGGCTCGGTTCCGTGAAACGGGCAGTACCGCCACGCCGCGCATCGTGGTCCGGTGTGAGGCATTCGCGTTGTTGTCCGCGGACAACAAGCCGCTGGGTGGTGCGGCACCGAGTCATGTGTTGTCCGCGGACAACAACGCGAAGGAGGAACTGATAGTGGCTGCGATCAGCTCTCTGCTACCTCTCCCCACCCGTAGGCGCGGGCCACCATGTTGTCCGCGGACAACAAACTCAAAGCTCCGGGCAATACGGGTCACTCCCCCACCAGTCGGCACCGCAGCCCGGATGCCTGCCGTGTTGTCCGCGGACAACACACGGCCGCATCGGAGGGCGGCAGCCAGGGTTCCGGGGCGCAACCGCTTCCAGGTGCACCAGTTCGGGACGTCGGCGAAGAGAACAAGCCTTCGCCGGTCGGTCTGACACCGGACGAGCTTTCACAGGTGCCCGGAGAGCTTGGAATCGCCAGCGACTGCCACCGGCTCCGCCACCTCTCCTCCACTTGCGGGTGCAGCTGCCCCTGTTGTCAGCGGATGACCTCTCTCAGCGATTCCTAATACTGTTCGTCAAGCCGTTCTGGTTGGGTGCGTGGGGCTTCAGTCGGTCGATATCTCACACTTCTCGATCTTTGTAGCGACTGATCGGCGTTGCAGCCTGTCGGCAATGAGCTCCATCTCGACGAGCGTGCCAACCAGGCCAGTCCCTTGGAGCGCACTGGCCATTACCCGTGCCTGGCCCAGGGACAGGTGGAGCATCTCGCGCAGGACTCGCAAGACGGGGACGAGGCTCGACTCGACGTCCGTGAGGCAAAGCCGTGCGGGCCCGTGCTCTGCCAGCAGGGCATTCCTGATCTCTTCAGGAGTCGCTCCGCCTGTGTCCTGCTCGCACCACCCGTTGGGGCAGGCAGTGCATGCACCTTCGGTGCCCCACCACAACTGCCCGTGGTCGATGTACTGGCCAACGTCGAGTATCAGCACGCCACCGCAGGCGTTGCACTGCGCCGTGACCTTTACTCCTTGAGTGATCAACGGGCTCCTCACCGTCGGATGCCAGCAAGCGGATACTCCCGCAAACCTGACCGTCAGTCGACCGTGTTGCCGCTGACCTTGCAGATCGGCTGCAGGACAGAGGCGTCACGCTGTAAGCGCCGATGGCGACAAGGGCTCATAGGTCCGTCCGTCGCGTAAAAGGGCCGTAGGGGAAGTTGACGCGACGGCGGGCCAGAGTGAGAACGGCCTGGGTAGGGCGCTTGCCCTCGGCTCGCTTACGGTCCTAAAACCGTCGGGACTCCTCGCACCTTCGGATGCTGAACAGTGCCGAGGTGTAGAAGGTGCTCTGGAGTCTGCAGCTGTATCGCTGATCTTGCCGGAGCCGCGGGGAACCAGCTTCCCTGAAACCGCGCAGCAAGGCAGCACCCTCGACGCCGTGGGTGGGCTGATAGGAGTCCTGGGTCCAGGCACGTCCGTCTGTCACCCACACGCTGGCGAAGCCCTCCGGCCGACCCTGGCCCGCCGTCCCGGCCCGGACGGCTGCCCGTCCCTCCTTGCCGAGCACCACCGTCCGCTCAGCGCCTACCTCCCCGTCGTTCTTCCGCTGGGCTTCCAGGTCCCGCAGTGCGAGGAACCCCGCCGCCCGCGCCACTCTCTCGATCCCGACGCTGCCCCGGACCCACTCCCGGCCCATGTGCCCTGGGACTTGTCGTACTGGTACCCGGAGGCGTCGGCCGCGGCCCTGGACGATTCCCCGCTCGCGGTCATCTGGCACTTCCAACTCGACGGAACCCGGAAGGGCTGAGCAACCGGACCAGATCAACTGAGGCAGCATCCGGCATCCGCTCGCCCAGACCGCCTCACCCGAGGCTTTCACCGTCTCCGGGTCTCAAGTGATCGGGTCACCGCACGTCATAGGTCTGATTCGGAGCCAGATCGTTGGAGGCAAGGCGTATACCGCGGTATACGCCTTGCCTCAGTTCCACCCCTCCTGGGTGCCATCTGTGCTTCGGGATACGTGGTTCGAGACAGTCCTCGGTGTCCGGGCCCCTGATTGTGGCCTGCTCGGTCACGCCTGTACCTCCTGGCGGGAGTCCATGCGGATGGCATAGGTGCACAGGCGGATGCCGTAGAGGTCAAGAGCGTCGTCGGGGTCGGTGGCGTAGTGGTGGGCGACGTCGGGCCAGGTGTCCCAGTTGAGGCGGGCGCGGAGCCGGTCTTCGTCGGTGCGTTTCGGCTGCTTGTCGGGAGCTGAGGTGGCGAACAAGGCTGCCAGTGCGGCTTGCTGTGCGGCGGCTTGGCCGGCGGTGCTGTCTTTCCAGGCCACTGCGTGCACGGTGTCGGTCCCGGTGGGTGCAGTGTCCTCAAGCTGGTTGTCATTGGTGGTGTGGAGGGCTGCGGCGATGAGGTGGTGTGGGTGGTCGGGCTGCCAGGCGTATCCGGCGGCGTGTGTGTGCCCGGCTTCGACGGCGAAGCGGATGGCCTGGTCTTTGGTCCATTGCTGTTCGCCCATGTCGGCGCACACCCATCGGAGCTGGTCGTGGGTGGCTTTGCGGGTCCAGGGGACGTGGTGCCGAATGGCGCGGGCGAGTGTGTCGCCGAGTTGCATGCCTGCTGCGGTGACGGTGGTGCCGAGGATCGTGGCCCGCTTCTTGCTGCGTACCTGTTCCTGGGTTGTGGGGGAGCGGGGGGTGGAGTTTTTTGGTGACCGTGCTGCGGTAGTAGTTACACCCCCCGCCATCTGTACCTGGCCCTTCTGAGTAGCTGAGGTAAGGGAAGGGGGCTCACAAGATCGTTTAGCTGAGTTGTCCACAGGGTTCGACGAGGTGTTGTCCACTGTGGTGGTGGGGGTGGCCTGAGCGTGGGTCTCAGGCATTTGCCGGTAGTCGGCAACGGCCCTTGCCTCGTATCCGGTGCCGATGATGCGGTGTCCGAGGGCGTGGTCGTAGGCGGCCGGGATTACTGCGGCGTAGATGGTGGCGGTGCCCGCGTACCCGCTGAGCCCGAGGGCGCGGCGGATGTTCGTGCGGGTGCCGTGCTGGACCCAGGCGAGAGAGCCGAGCTCTCGGAGGTAGCCGATGTGCCGCTTCACTGAGGCGCGGGAGATCCCGGTGCGGGCCACGATCTTGTGGAGGCAGTAGAGGGCGTGCCCGGTGTCGTAGTTCATGCGCGCACCCAAGTCCCGTGCGATGACGAGTGTGGTGGTGTTCGCCCGTGGGTGCAGGCCGGCTGCGATCAGCCATTCCACGGAGCGGAGCCATCGACGTGGGCCGCTTCGGCGCGAGGCGGTATGAGTGACCTCTTGTGAGGACCCGCGGACCAAGGCGACCTGGCCCGCACCGTGATGGTGCGCGCGTTCGAGTTCGTTGTGTGTGGCGGTTGTTTCGCCATGAGTCTGCTGGCACGGGATGCCGTCAGAAGCAGGGGACTTTTGGGGTGAATCGCCCGTCCGGGCGCGCGGAAGCTGACAAGTGGTGTGCGCGTAGGGCACTATGTAGCTGCTTTCACTGTGCTGGAGAACGCCAAAGGGGCTCTCGCTGCGGTGGTGAAGGTGAAGTGGTTCGGGGAGAACCTGTTGTCCGCTCGACCTACTCGGTCCCGGTCGCCAAACCGGATCCGAAGCGTCGGGCCTTAGCTCGGAGCGCCAACTTCGAGCCGTATGAAGAGCCGCACGGTGCGCCAACACCAGCGGCAGCGGTAGAGGAAGTGCCCCCGCCAAGGGGCCCAAGTGCCTCCCGCTCAGGACGTCGCTATGTCATCTGATCTCCCTTACCGGGAGAGATCTGCCCCTGTGCCTTTCCGGCCAGGAAGTCATTGCGGAACCCGCCTCGGGCGGCGACACGGAGCATGTCCTGCGTCCAGTCGCGCGGATTCTCGGAGCGGTCCAGAGCCTCGTTCCACCCGGGCCGGCAGTCGGCGTGGTGGCGTCCAAAGTCGGCGTCGCCGGGGGAGAGACAGGCGAGGAAGTTCTCACCCCGCGCAGTCATGCGATCGCGTGGGTAGTGGTGACAGGGCCCGCGCGGTGCGTCGCCGGTGTGATCTTCACGGCGGACTGCTGGGTCCTATTGTCTGTAACCCCGGCGATCCGGGTACGCTTCGCCATAGAACTGGCACCTTCATTTGTTGTGAGTGTGTGGTGTCGGTCCGGCCCCGCTCCTGGGTGTGCAACCACCCGGGACTCCAGCGGGGCCTTCCCTTTGCCTTGGTGACTCCGTCCGGCGCATCCCATTTTTGAGTGGTCGTCTGGCGTCAAGCGCAGCCTACCGGTTCGGATCTCCGCTCGTCCCTCCCCTTGGTCAACGTGTCGTTGATCGGACTTGTCATCAGATAGGCAGGTCATCGCACAGCCGTGCGGGAGTTGATCTCAGTCCTCGGTGGCAAGCGGCCTCCGTCAGGAGGACCGTGGCCTGCTCCAGCCGGATCAGACGCTGCAGGGGCAAGCAGCTGACACCGCGCCAGGCCGGCGGACACGGACAGGAGGTCGGCGCACACAGCCCCGGCTGCCGATACCGGACATCGCCTCCTCCTCGCGACGCCAGGAACTGCAGGTGGGTGCCATCAGGCCTGGACCCGGACTCGGCGGGGGTGTCCTGCAGCAGTCCAGATCCCGGGTATGCCGGACGGACTTCGAACTCGGCCCGGACGACCTGCAGGAGGGATGAAGGTACGGGCGGCAGACACGTACGGATCGGGCGACATGCCTGCCCGGCCACGCACGCCAGATACCGACCACCAGGACAGCGAAGCCCGGCGCCAGGAACAGGAGAACTGCAACGCTCACGAGGGCTTCTCAGCGGCGCAGAAGGCCGGCGGACTTCCTCCGCTGCCAGCTGGCGCTACTGATGTGTCACCGGGTTCCCGTGAAGGCCACCGTCGGCGCACGGCCAGACACCGCTGTCCAAGGGACCGAGGCCCGTCGACCGCAGGATGAACAACTCGTCGTGCAGGGACGCGCTTTCGGCAGCAAAGGTTCACAGTTCATAGATGAACCGTCCCGGCGGCGACGGACTGTACTGGGCCCCGTTCCACTGATGCCAGAGGCCACCAGGAGCCAGGAAACGGGCGGCGTGTTCACTTCCGCTGCGGCTGTCGATGTGGAGGAGCGCGCTGATGGCCCAGTGCTGGTCGTACTGGCAGTCAGGCCGTCGGAGATAGCGGTCCAGGTAGGCCGCCAGGTGCTGGGCGTCCTCGTCGGTGCCGAAGCGTGCGAGGGCAAAGCAGTAGCCCTGGCCAGAGAAGCAGAGCCGGCTGGCCAGGAGCAGGTCGCCGAGGACGTCGCGGAAGTGATCACGGCGGTCGAAACCGATCAGCCAAGCGGCCGTGAGGCGGGAGCGCCATTCGCTCTCCAGCAGGACCTCGAGTTCTTCGTCGGTGATCTCGTGGGCGGCAGCACGCAGGGACTGAAGAAAGAGGGTGCGCTTGCTCTCGTCTTCTCGCGTGAAGTTGGCGTGGAGAAGGTGCAGGTAGCGCCCGACCCCCTGCGTTGGCGGCTTGACATAGCGGTCGATGACATCGAGCAGCTCGAGGTCCGAGGAACGGGCGAAGCGCATGAGGGCATCTTGGCGTCGTCGGCGGCCTATGGCCAGGGGTTCCTGCATTCGTGGGTGATCAACCTGAGCCGGGAGGAGGTGTGGCTCACCGAGGGCGTCGAGGAGCTTTCTGATCCCCTCACATAGCAGTTGGCCCCGCGGAACGTGCGAAGTGACCGCGGGGCCAACCCGGAGCACCGTCCTGTCAGGGCACCCACACCGACCGTACGGGCAAGCCATCCTGATCGCCCGTCGAGACCGGCCATGGGGGATCAGCAGAACCGTGGTCGGCTCCGAGATTCTGGCGAACAGCCATCAGGGGCGGTGTGGTGGAGGAGCGCGAGGACGCATGCCCGCACATAGTTCTGGAGGAACTGGAGATCCCCCAGGGCAGCACAGGGATGCCCCGCCAGTCTTTCGGGCCAACTGCTCCTGTTACTGTCCCCCAGACCAGCGATCCGCTGCGAAGGGCGCCGGAGATGTTCCCCGAGTCGATCCTGCACACGAACCGGCTGATCCTCCGCCCGTTCGATGCCAGCGACATCCCGGACACACACGCGAGCTGCGCGGACGCACTCACCCAGCGATGGCTGCCGCTCCCCAAGCCCTACACGCTGGATGACGCCACCAACTGGTGCACAACCGCTGCCCACGCTCTGCGCGACAGCGGTGACGGCATCCAGTTCGCCGTCACCGACGCCTACACCAAACGCCTGATGGGCCAGGTCGGCCTGAAGAAGACGGACTGGCGAGCGCTGGTGAGCGAAGTCGGCTACTGGGTATCGCCCTGGGCCCGCGGTCACGGCATCGCAGCCGAAGCAACCCGTGCACTGGCACTCTGGCTCCTTGCCGACCAACAGTTCCAACGGCTGGAACTGCGAGCTGCCACGGAGAACACCGCATCCCAGAAAGTGGCTCTCAAAGCCGGATTCCACCCTGAAGGCACACTACGGAACGCCGGCTTCGTCCACGGCGGTCGAGTAGACCTCGTCCTCTTCTCCATGCTGCCTGGCGATCTCGCGCCGCCGGCCCAGCACTACAAGAGCTGAGCCAGAAACCCCGAAGTGAACGCAGCCAAGCCCACGATGGTGGGGGAGCGCCACGTGACGCAGAGCTGTTGCCAGATGCGCCAGGGCTTGGTGCCCGTAGGTGAAGCTTCTTGGTCTGGTCGAGGCGGCAATGGCCTCAACACAGAGCTGGAGGATTGACAGTTCAACAAGGGTTCGACGCCACCAGGAGCATGTTCGAAGCGTTCGATTCTTCGTCAGGGGCGATCCTAAGGAACGACTCGTCTGACGTCCGCACTCCAAACGCATGCTGCGCCGCTCCCAGGGAACGCCTCTCTCAGAACACGCTTGGACAAGCGCGAGAACGACGTGGGGACACATCCGGGACAGCAGCGCCGAGCGAGGCTTCGCCGTGAAGACAGCCCCGGACGAAGCTGAGGCGCCGCAGCACCCACAAGACGCAGCGGTAGTACGGCACCGCGGGCGTCAGCGCGCCTGCTCTGGTGGATTCGCGCGAGACCCCGAAGCCCTCAAGTCAGGGCCCGGTGAGGATGTCGTGAGTGCCGATCCGGCGCCACACGATGTGCTGCTTGCTTTCTCTGAACTACGCGTACAGCGGCTAGCGCGAAGGGAGGGTGAGGGCTGCCCTCAACGCCGCTGTACCGTCTTCGGGAGTGGACCACTGGCAGGGGGCGGGATGAGTCAGCTTGAGTTCAGCTGGGAACTCAGTGGTAGTGGTTGGGCAACCTGCCGCATCGCGGACGGTGTATCGGAGCGGAAAGACTTCGTGAGCTACTGCACGGACGCCCTTGCGGACGTGCTTCACAGTGTCGTAGGGCTCTACGGTCGCGCCTCCGTTCAGCGTTTCTCTTTCGATCTTGAGCCAGCCGAAGTGAGGTGGGTACTCCGCCGCAGAGGCTCAGACGCTCAAGTCGCGATCTACCGGTTTCCCGACATGTCCACGAGCTTCGACGCGCCGGACCAGGCAGGCACACTTTCGTGGACCTCCACTCAGCCCCTCAGCCTTCTCGGGCACGTCGTCTTGGAGGCTGCTCAATCGGTGGTCCGGCTCCACGGGGAGGACGGCTACAGGGCGAGGTGGGTTCAGCACCCATTCCCCGTTGATGCGCTGCAAGACCTCCGCCAGCTGCACTTGCAGTACGACAGATGCGAACGCCAGCACGGCGGGCTGTCCGCCTAGACCACGGTCAGACGCAAGCGTGCTCTCGGACCACCTCCGCCCCGTACGCCCAAGTTGCCCGGCCATTCCCTTCCCAGGTGAGCTCGAAGACCCCGGGGGCGCGCCGGACGCCCTTTACGCGAAGGCCAGGGCGAAACGCTCCGGTGCGTAGATCGTCGACGAAGGCCGCGACCGCCTGGCTGAAGCGGCGGCGTTGCTCGGGGCTGAGACGGCCGAGATCGGCGGCGACGCGGGACGTGGTCTCGTAAGTGGGCACGACGAACTCCTCCTGGAAGCACGAAGCCCCGGCCGGTGGCCGGGGCTGTGGTGGTGGTAAGTGTTGAAGGGGCGGTGACGTCGTGCTATCGGGGCTGCGTTCGGCGGGAGCTGGCTACAGCGCGAACTCGGGATCGTGCGGTCGTAGCAGGCTGGGGCTCGTAGAGGGCGTGTATCGCCTGCGTTCGCTGCCAGGGCGACGACGCCGGCTCACCTGGCAGCCGCACCCCACTTGTTGCCGTCAGGAACCACCTGGTGTGGTCACGGTTGGTGCACGGTGTGCCACATGAAGCGCCCCAAGGGGGTAATGGGGCTGGTGTGCATGGGAGGGTGAGAAACGTTCAGGTGTCCAGGTGAGTAGGGAGATGTGGCTGAC
>NZ_ML123055.1:142739-164290 GCF_003846175.1 Streptomyces sp. ADI95-17
AGGCATCGAACCCGCCCTGCTCCCCCCGGCCCCGGACTCAACCCTGACCGCCCAGGTCCCGAAGCAGAGGCAGAGTCCCGCCCTTGAGAGCCCTGGCGCGCAGAAGATGGAATTTACGCAACTGCGTGCCGGAGAACCGCATCCGTCATTCCAGGTGCCTTCGGTAGCCGCTGTACGGCCGTCCGAACCGGCACCGGACGATGCCAGGGCCGACGGGCGCCTCGCGGACGCCTACCGAGCCTGGCTCGCTACCTATGCCTCCGAACCGACGAGCGAGCAGTTCGCTATCTGGCTCCAGGACCGGTACAGCATCGCCACCGCAGCCGGAGACCCGCTGTCCGACCAGCAGCTGGAGCCTCTGCTGCGAGTGCTGAAGCAGCACGGAGCGCCCGTGCCGACAGACGGGCCGGGCTCCGACGCTGCCCAGGACGCAGTCGACGAGGGGACATGGGCCGACTACTTCTACAACGCTTGGCTCACGTACGCGACGGAACGGGGCTCGCGCCCCGATGCTGCGGCCCTTGCCGAGTACGTGTACCAGCGCGACGGCATCCTGGGAGCCACTGGGCAGCCCGTCACCGGAGACGAACTGCGCGAATACGTTGCCCTGTTCCAGGAGCAGGAACAGGACGACGACGGGACTCAGCCTGCTCCGCAACGCCAGGCTCAGTACAACGGCGACGACTACCCCGAGGCCGATCCGGCACCGGCGGCAGCGGACCAGACCGCCGAGACGGCCCCCAACCACGGGGGCGACGAGAGCCCCGACGAGGACTTCCTCCCGAGCGGCACCGACGATGACCCGGAGGAGCAGCCCGGCACGCCACCATGGTTCGCCGCCGACCAGCAGGATCAAACGCTGCCGACGGATCGGCATGCCGTACACGCGTCCGGTGGTGAGGGCAGTGGCCGCAGCGTCGTCCAGGTGCGAGTCCCGGAGCCCCGTGATGAGGACGAGCCCGACGCAAAGGAGCCGGCCCCGAACATCCGTGAGAGCAAGGCCGAGCAGGAGGTCGAGCAGCACGACGGCTCTCACCTGACGGGCCCGGCGCGGGTGGAATTCCACTACCGACAGTTGTCACCGGAGGAGCAGCAGCTTTCGGCGAAGGCTCTTGCTCCGGTCCTGGCGGAGCGCTGCGGCTACCAGGAGGGCACGGTGCGGAAGTATCTCGGGCCGATCAAGCGGGCTGCCAGCGTGTGACGTTCCACCGCTGTGGAATGCGGGCGAGCTGCCCGGAGCGCTGCACGGGGGTGGGGGTGGAATCCACGGATTCCACCCCCACCCTTTTCTGCTGTCCCGGCTTCGCGGGCGCATCCGGGGCCACTGCTTTGCGGCGCTGGGGCAGCAGGCGTGCGGCCGGGGGTGCCATGGTGAGTTTCCGGTATCGGTTCAGGGGTGGAACGCTTTGACCTGGGATTTTCCAGCGTGGGTCACTGTTTGGGATATACCCCGCCTGCGTTCTCCCCGTTGTTCGTCGCCGCTTTTCGAGGTGGTGGGTGGTGCCGTTGAGTGGCTCGCTGACAGCGGGGTCCGGTCGTTCCATGCGGGAGCGGCCGGGTGGAAAACGGGAATGGCTTCGTCTGCGGCGGCTGTGGCCGGGGTGGAATTTTCCACGTCGCCCGGTGGTCTTCCGGCCTGCGCAGCGGTCGCCGGGTCTTCCCCAGCGGTACCGCTGAGCGCCTCTGGCCGATGTGGGCCCGGGCGGCCGAAGGGTGGAACGCAACCGTGTTTCTGATGGCGCAGTGTGACGGCCCGCTGGTCATCCGGAAAGCTCGCGGCGGCCGGGTAGGGGATGCGCCAGGCCGTTCGGTGTGGGCGGTCGTGTAGAACGAGAGCCGGCGAGGGACGACGTGTTCCCGGTCAGGGAGGGCGGCACCATGGCGATGGCGGGGGCGTTGATTGCTGGGGCAGCGGTGTGGGGTGCGGGCACCGGCCTGCTGGTTCCGCGCGCGGTCTACCAGCTGTCCGTTCCGGCGGGAGAGCCGTGGCAGACGAGGTGCCCCCGCAACCACCCCTTGAAGCAGAGCGCGGGTGGTTGGATCGGGTTGCCGCGCTGCCCTCATGACGCTGTCCCGCTCGGTCCTCCGGCGGGAGTGACCGCGGCGGTGGTGGCGGTGGTGTGCGCGGCGCTGGCGGCAGCCACCGGCTGGCGCCCTGAGCTGGCGGCGTGGCTGCTGCTCGTCCCGGCGGGTGCGGTGCTGACGCTGGTGGACCTCGCGGTGCAGCGGCTGCCACATCTCCTGACACTGCCCGCGGCAGGCGTGGCCTGGGTGACGTTGGGCGTGGCCGCGCTCCTGCCCGGCCACGCGGGCTCGTGGCCGCATGCCGCCGCAGGCAGCCTCGCGTTCAGCGGCACCCTGTTCGCTCTGTTCCTGATCAGTCCGGCCGCGATGGGCTTCGGTGATGTGCTGCTCGCGTTGACTGCGGGCGCGGTCCTCGGCTGGTACGGGTGGACCGTTCTCTTCCTGGGCGCCTTCCTCGGCTTCGTGCTGGCCAGCCTGTTCGGTGCACTGCGTCGGCTGGGACGGCGAACGGCCGGCGCAGGCTCGCTGATTCCGCTCGGTCCGTTCCTGCTGGCCGGTGCGCTCGCCGGGGTTCTGGCAGCCGCCTGACAGCGCACAGGGCCCGGCCGCCATACGGCGGCCGGGCCCTGAGCTTTGAGTCGGGTCAGTGGCGTACCGCGTCCAGGCGGCGGATGGTCTGTTCGGTCTCGGGTTCCATGGGCAGGTCGGCTTCGAGGAGGTACTGGTTCAGCTGCTGGATCGCGGCTTCCAGTTCGGTGTGCGCGCCGAGTTGGGCCAGGGCCTCGAAGCGGTGGCGCCACAGGACCTCGCGTTCGCGGCCGGTTTCCAGGCCGCGGCCTGCCGCCCACAGCGCGCCCTGGGCGTCGCCGTCGGTCAGGCAGCGGGCGGCGAGGTCGTCGGCCGCGTCGACCACCGTCGAGATCATGTCCTGGGCGAGGTTCTCGGCCCAGACGTAGCGGCGTGGCGGAATGCCGGTGAAGGGCCGGCCCCGTACGAGTTCGAGCGCGCGTCGCAGCAGCGCGCGGGCCTGGTCCCCGTCGTGGCCGGCGGCCTGTGCGACCAGGTCCTGGAACTGGTGCCAGTCGCAGGCGACGCCGGCCAGGCGGTGCTTGCGGTCGGCCTGGGTGTTGAGCTTCGGGTAGTACGGTTCACCAGTTTTGTCTTCGCCGAGCCAGCGCCGCACTTCGCGGATGCGCCCGTTGCGGGTGTTGTTCTCCACGCGCCCTCCGCCGGGCGCGATGACCTCGTCGAGTTCGTGGCGGGTCGCGCCGTCGGTGCGCAGGGCGAGCCAGCAGGTCAGTTCCATGGCGACGGTGCGGCGGTTGGATTCGATGTGCCCGCGGGCGCCAGTGACATCAACAGGTCCCAGCACTCGGACTGTGGGCGCATCGGCCGTGTTCTTGTCTGACGGGCCGGGCGCGGAGTTGTTGTCCGTGTCGGCCGGCGCCGGTTCCGGGCGGTCCGGGGCAGGCGGACTGACGGGTGCGGGCAGGCGGGCGTTGACCCGGGTGACGGGGGTCGTGGCGGGCAGCACGATCCGGCTCGGGGGGGCGGCATCCGTCTGCGGGGCAGACGGGCGAGCCGTTTCGGCGGCAGCGGGGAGCGAGGAAGGCGGCTCGGCTTTTGTGGCCGTGCCGTCACCGTGGCCCTCCTCTGCTGGGACGGACGCGTCTTGGTCCGAAGGTGTCGGGCCGGAGGCGGGGGAGTCGTGGTCGAGCTCGGCGAGGCTGGCCAGCAGACTGCCTGATTTTCTCGCTCCGGGCTGCGGCCCGGCGGCGGCCGAAGTTGCAGGGCCGACAGGGGAGTTCTCCGCTGGCGCAGTCGGCGGCGGTGGGGTCGGGTCGGGGGCCACGTCGGTCTCCGAGCTGGACGTCAGCGCGCTCTCGACGACGTCGGCGTATTCCTCGTCGGAGAACGCCACCAGCCGGCACTGCAGGCTGGTGCCGGGCACGAGGTGGGCCTCGTCGTCGGTGTCCAGCACCCACACCGCCTCGGCATCGTCGGCGGGCGCGTGTCCGCTGGTGATGATGGCGGTGGCGGTGCGTGGTTCCTGCTGCAGGACCTGGGCGAGCTGTTCGGCGGATTCCGGGTCGGGGCAGCTGTCGAGGTCGGCGAGGACGATCATCGGCCACAGTTCGTCCACGGTGTCCGCGGCCCGCGCTGCGCCCAGGTCGGCGCTGTCGCTGTCGGACAGTGTGGAGTGCTGCCGGCTGTGATGGGTGCGGACGACGTCGGCCGCGTCGGCGAGCGTCGTGTACGGCGTGACGCGCGGGTCGATGAGGGAGAGGCCCGGGGCGCTGTCCTCGCCTGCGACCGCGATCTCCAGGTCCGAGCTGAGCGGGGACACCGCGAGCGACGTACCGAGTGCGCGCAGCACGGGCAGTCTGGTTTCCCCGGTGAGGTGCACGGCCCCGAACCGCTCCAGGTCGACCAGGAGCAGCGCCTCGTGGGTGTCGTCGCCGAGCGCGATCAGCGCCGGGTAGGGGGCTTCCATCTGCCCGCGCAGTTCGGCGGCCAGCAGGTCGCTGGTGTCGACGGGGCACCACCACACCTGCGGGCTGTCCTCGGTGGCGGTGAACGGCGGAAGGGGAGCGGGGAAGTCGCCGTCGCCGGTTTCGCCGACGTCGTTGGTGAGGTGGAGCAGGATGCCCTCGGTGCCCAGCTGGACGGCGCCCAGAGCGGGCAGCGGCCGCTCCGCCTCGGCGCAGTGGTGGGCGAGGGTGCGCAGGGCTGCGTCCAGGAAGCCGACCTCCTCGATGGCGTCCACGCAGCGCAGGGTGCGCTCGGTCGCGGCGGCGCGTCCGCTCGGCATCGCGATCCGGCGCCCCGGGCGTCGGCGGCGCTGCTGCAGTGTCCGCTTGCGGCGCAGCATCAGGAGCACTCCGGCGGCGGCGAATCCGCCCGCGCCCAGGGCGAGCACCGTGACGGACGGCCCTGCCTCCTGGTCCTGAGCGGCGCTCTGGGCGCTGCTGTGCTGTTCGTCAGCCGGCGGCGCGGACCCGGCGGAGGGTGCCGAGGCGTCGGGTGCGGAAGGCTTCTGGGCGCTGGCCCCGGCGGGCTCCTCGGCCGGGGCTGTCCGGGAGGGAGCTCCGGTGTCTGGGGTCTTGCTCGGCTTCTTGTGGGCCGGGGAGCTGGAGCGTTCCTCCCGTGCGGAGCCGTCCGTACTCGCGGACGGGGCGGGGCTGGCTTCCTGCTCCGGGGTGCCGGCCTCACCATCGCTGGCCCGGGGTGATTCAGAGGGCGCGGCTCCGTCCTCCTGGTCCCGGTGGTCCTCCTCCTGGCTGCCCGAGGCGTGCTCGCGCGGCGGCGCCGGCTCGGGAGCGGCGGTTTGGTCCGGGATGGACAGCCGCTCGCCGGGATAGATCAGGTCCGGGTCATCGATCACGTCCGGGTTCGCCTGGACGATTTCCGGATAGCGGGTGGGGTTACCGAGCTCTTTGTGCGCGATGTCCCACAGGTTGTCCCCGGACTTGACCCGGTACTGCGACGTGCCGGCCCCGTGCTTGGCCTGTGGGGCAGTGGCCGTGTGGGGCTGCGGATTGTTCGCCGATGTCTGTGCGGCGGGCCTGGCAGCGTGGGCTGGGACGCGCAGTGTCGTGCCGGTCGTGATGACGCCGTCGGAGGGTGCGAGGTCCGGGTTAAGGCGCTGGAGCTGCTCGAAGTGGGCACCGTCGCCCAGGAGCTGTTCGGACAGCTCCCACCAGGTGGCGTCCTGGGAGACCGTGATCCGCCCGGGCTGCCGTGTCTGCTCGGCGGCGCCGGCCTTCGTGCCGGTCGTACTGGCAGCATCTGCGCCAACAGTCTGGGCGGGCAGTGCCTGGGCGGTTGCGGCGGCGGCCGGGGTTGTGGCGCTGGCTGTTGCGGGGGAGGCCAGGATGATGCTGCCCAGGAGGAAGCCCGCGAGTTTCTGCCCGGTGCCCATGCCCGGCAGGCGAGGGGTGGTGCGGCGTGCGAGGACCGCGATGGTCTCGATGACCACGGGCACGGTCAGCCACAGCCACAGCACCCAGGCGACGGCCGTCATGGCCGTCATCAGCGCCGTGCCGTCGTCGTCGTGGAACTGCAGGACGTCCTGCCAGGAGCCGACGTCGGGCACTGAGCGGGGCAGGGTGCCGATGTCCAGCAGCAGCACGGGGATGCCCGCGGCGAGCAGGACGAGGAAGACGAGCGCGAACAGACCGCGGGCCAGGGCCCTGGGCCACGATGTCGCGCGGCGGTTCGTGGGGGGCATCGCGGTCAGCCTCCAGGCGCGTGCAGCAAGATGGCGCTGCCGTGACCGGTGAAGGACCACGAGCTCACGCCGAACAAGGACAGGACGTAGGGATGGAACGTGGTCTCGGCGGTGACATTGAGGCTCTGCCCGTCCCCGGACGTGGTCACCGTGCCCTGGGCATTACGGGCGGCGAGATAGTCCTGGGCCGCCGCGGTCGCGGCGTCCGGGTCGATGACGACGGCCTCACCCGTGATCGCCTGGCCGGGGTCGACGCGCTGGGCACCGGTGCGGGCTGCGGACTGCGCGGCGTAGAAGGCGTCCGAGCGGGCGTTGAGCGCCAGCCCCAGATCGATGACCATGCCGACGATGAGGAACCCGGTCAGGATGACACCGGCGTAGAACAGCTCCAGGCCTCCGCGGTCACCGCACAGCGCAGTGCGGCGCAGCCTCCACCAGCCGGCGACGTGTGCCCTCACAAGCCCTCACCTCCGCGGCCCGTACCGTTCAACCCAGTCATACGGCCGGGGGAATGGTGCTGGGCGCGCACGGACCAGGTGTCCACCGGAGCGGACTGGGTGCTGGTCAGCGTCTTGGACCCACCGATGCCGGGGATCGCGAGATCGCTCAGAGGCACCGTGCAGGACACGGTCGCGGACACCTGCCCGAACGCACCCACGCCGGCCGTGAGAGCAGAGGCGTCAATGCTCACCTCGATCTGCGAACAGCGGATACCGGAGTTCGCCAGGCTGGTCCGGGCGGCCTCCTGGGCCTGGGCCTGCCCGCCGCCGGGATCCTCGGCCAGTGACGCCACACGGGCGGCATCGCGTGCGGCCGCGTCCGCGTCGCCCTCGGCCAGGGCGACCCGTCCGACCCCGATCATCAGCCCGAACAGCATCAGGATCACCGGCACGATGATGACGGTGGTCAGCGCCGAACCGCCCCGGTCACCCAGTACTCCGCGGCGCCCGCAGACCCTGCCGACGCGCGTCATGGGCGGAACTTCTCGACAGGGGCCTGCACGGACTGCGAGACATGCACCCGCCACCCCAGCACCAGCATGATCACGTTCCCCTCCACCTGAACGCTCACCGTGTCCGCTCCCGCGTTCACATGGATCTGGGCGTCGTTCAGCGAACCACCCATGCCTGCAAGGAACTCGCGCCCGGCCGCCACGCCCGCGCCGTCCGGCGCACCGTAGACGCGCTGCGCGTCCAACGCCTGCTGCGCGGTGTGATGGGCCACGGAACGGCCGTGGAACCAGATACCGCTCTGGACGAGGGAGAACAGCAACAGGAACGCGAGCGGCACGATCATCGACAACTCCAGCGCAAGCGCTCCACGATCGCTGCGCCAGAAACCGCAGGGGCCGGACCGTATGCCGGGCAGAGGATGGTGAGTCATGGTCAGAAGCCGAGGATCTGGGCGGCCTTTTCGGTGATCTTGGTGTTGGCGGCGGCATACACCAGGCCGACCAGGGTGGCGCCGCCCACCAGGACCAGCGCCCATTCCATGGCACCGCCGGTATCGGCGTGGGCCGAGCGGATCAGGCGGATGCGCCGGCGCAGCGTGTCAGCCACGCGGGACAGGCGGGGGCGGGTTTGCAGGGACTGCACGGATCCTCCAGGAAGGTCAGGACACAGGATTTGGTCTCAGCCGGGGCGGGGTCAGAAGTTCATGACACGGATCAGCTGCGGGGCCACGAGGAAGAGCGCCATCAGGAAGACGATCGCCAGGGCGGGCAGCCGCATGTTCTCGGTGGCCTCGCCCGCCTTCTTCTTCCGCTCGGCGAACAGGCTCTCGCGGGTGCGTACGGCCTGGGCGGACAACTGCTCGTAGACGGCGGCCTGTTCCTCACCGGCCAGCCCCAGGGAGGCGCCGATCCGGGCGAGGGCCGGTACCCCCAGTTCGTCGCCGAGCCGGGTGAGAGCGTCCCAGGGGCTGACTCCGGACAGCGCCGCGTGCTCGACCGCGTCCCTGATACGCACTGCGGCCGGCCCGTCCCCGGACTTCAGCGCACGGTCCAGCGCCTCGGGGGCACCGGCATCACTGTTGCGGGCCAGAGCGACCCGTTCGAGCAGCGAGGCCGTGTAGTAGCTGTACTCCAGGCGCCGCTCCTGGGCCTTGCCGCGGTAGTCCTTCAGCCGCTGCAGGGCGAGGAACGCGGCGAAGCCGAGTCCGAGCACGAGCGGGATGACCCAGGGCAGGGACATGCCGCCGAGGGTGACCAGGAACACCAGCCACTGCGCGCCGACGAACCCGATCAGCGCGTACAGCGCGCACTGGCCCAGCAGGTGCGCCGGCGTGATTCCCAGGACGGCCAGGTCCTGGGCGGGCAGCCGGTCGGCGACCGTGGTGGTCGACACCAGCTTCTGCCCCAGGTGGTCGGTCCACGCCGTGTTCCCGTCCCCAGCACGTGTGCCTGCGGCCGGGGTGCGGCCCAGGACAACGTCGAGCGGAACCCGCTTGGGCAGGAAGGCGCGTACAGCCAGTGCCCCGGACAACGCGACCAGGGCGCCGATCAGCAGGCCCGGCATGGACAGCGTCATGACCGCACCTCCTGGGCGTCTCGTTCCTTGGGCCCGAGCAGGGTGCGGGGCTCGGGCTTCATCGCCGCGACCTTCCGCATCCACCACAGCAGCAGGAAGAACAGCGCGCCCATCGCCAGCAGCAGCAGCTGCCCCAGCGCGTTCGCCAGCGGCGCCCAGTAGGCACCGTTGGCCAGGACGAAGGCGACGACCGCGAGCACGAACAGCGACACTTTCCGTGTCTCGGCGCGTGCGTCGGCGCGGCGGGCGTCGAGGTCCTCCACCTCGGCGGCCTGCCGGCGCACCAGCGCGGCCTGCGCTCCCAGCGCGTCGGACAGGCCCGCGCCGCGCGAGATCACGTGGTCCATGAACAGCTGCGCGATGTCGTCCCCGATCCGCGAGTCGAGATCGTCGGCGAACAGCCGGTAGGCATGCCGGGCCGGCACACCGGCCGCGAGGCGCTCGGACAGGACACTGACCGGGCGGCGCAGCAGGGCGGGCACGTTGTCCAGGGAAACGATCGCCGTCTCCAGCGACTTGCCGCCGCTGCGGACGCTGGCCAGCTGCCCCAGCCACTCCGCCAGCGCCTCCAGCCGTGCCACCTCCAGGCGTTCGGAACCCCCGGGGTAGAGCACGAACGGCAGCCCGGCCACGGCGGTGGCGGCGAGCAGCGCCTGCACCGGCCAGCCGGTGATCATCCACATCAGCACGCCCACGACCGCGGCCGCGACGAGCAGGAGCCGGTAGTTGTCCCGCCACAAGGCGGGGAGTTCGGCCACCGCCTGCCGGGCCCGGTCGGCGAGCGCCGGCTTGCCCCGCCGACGCGAAGAGGAAGGAGACCAGCCGCGCCACCAGGCCACCAGACCGGCCAGCCCCAGCACGACCACCAGGCCCGCGATCATGCCGAGCACGGACAGATAAGAACTGCTCACGACACCATCCCCATCCCGTCCCCATCGACCAGCTTCAGGGGCTCCCAGGTGCCGTGCGGCCGCTGTCTGCGCCAGGGCACCAGGAAGCCGTGCCGTGCCAGCTTCTTGGCCCGCCGCCCGTCCATCGCCGACGTCGTCGGCACCGCCCGCACCTCGCCCAGCTCCTCGTTCGGTGCGAACAGATGGGTGAGCGCGACGCCGGCCCGCTCGCTGAGCCCGGCGGTCTCCCACACGTGCGTGACGAACCGGTGCTCACCGCCGCCGATGTCCGTCTCGTCGACACGGTCCACGTACACGATCAGGTCGACGGCCGCCGCGATGAGCCGGTAGGCGGAACTGTCGCTCAGCCCGCCCTCGGTGAGCGGCACCATGAGCCGGTCGACCACCGACTCCGGGTCTTTGGCGTGCAGGGTGCACATCGACCCGGCGCCGCCCGCCATCATCGCCTTGAGCATCGCTACGGCCTCGGTGCCGCGGACCTCACCGACCATCACGCGAGTGGCGCGGTAGCGCAGCGAGGTCTCCACCAGCTCGCCGAGTGTGACCCGGCCCGCTGCCCCTTTCTCGCCGTTGCCCTCGCGCGAGCGGAAGGCAATCGTGTGCGCGTGCTGCCCGTACTCGTCGTAGTTCAGGCGAAGCTCCGGCTCGCCCTCCAAGGTGGCCAGCCGCTCCTTGGCCGGAACCTCGCGGCCCAGCGCGCGCATCAGCGTGGTCTTCCCCGAGGCCATGTCACCGGCAATGATGATCGACAGTCCCGCCCGCACTGCAGCCCGCAGAAATGCGAGCAGCAGCGTGTCGATGGAACCCCACTTGACCAGTTCGTCCAGCGTGGCCTTCTCCAGCAGATGGCGCCTGATCGAGATCACCAGGTGCGGCTCGGTCAACATCGTCGCCGCGACACGGGAACCGTCCGGCAGATCGAAATCGACCTTGCCCGTCGCGTACGACAGCAGCCGCTCGCCGTGCCCGGACATGGCGGCCATCTGGTTGACCCACTCCAGGGCCTGCTCGTCGGAGGTGAACGGGGAGCGCAGGCGCTGCCGTTGCTGGCCGCGGGCATCGACATACATCCAGCGGCCGTCAATGAGGACGTCCTCGACACCGGGCCGCTCCAGCACCTGCTGCAGGGCGCCGGCCAGGAAGAAAAGGTTGAACAGTTCGCCGCGCAGCACGGTGATCTGCTCGCTGGTCAGCGGCGTGTTCTCGTACGACCACTCCTGGGCCCACTCCGCCACCCGCACCCGGATCTGGGTACGGACCACCTGCTCCAACGCGGCCGTGTCCAGCGTCTCGCCCTTGGCCCGACGCTCCTTCTTGATGTTGTCGACGTCGTCGGCCACCTTCTGCCGCAGCTCGCTGATCTTCTCCTGTGGCACAGGAAGAGCACCGGGCAGGGACGCTGCCGTGCTCACATCCGAGGGGCCCGCAGTTGCTGCGGAGGCTGCGGGATGCTGCGGCACTGCGGGCGCGGCCTGCGAGAAGACCTGGCCTGCCAGGCCTTGCGGCGCGGTGCGTGAGGGGTCGGCAAGCAGACTGCCCAGCAACGTCGTGCTCGGCGCGGCGCCGTTGACCGGCCCGCCGTTCTTGCCTCGGCGCTCAGCCATGGTGCTTCTCCCGCTGTGCGAACTGCTGGACCATCCGCGCGGCAGGCGCGGAGGGCGGCGCCGGGGGCGCAGGGGGTGCCGGAGCGGCTGGGGCCGGGGGTGCCGGCGGCTCGGGCGGCGCCGCTCGCATCTGCAGGTGCAGACGACGCCGATCAGCGTGCTGGCGCAGCGGATCAAGCACCTCACCGGCTGCCCTGAACAGCCGCGAGCCCCTGCCCAGGGCGCGGGGCATTCGTCCGCCGTGTTCGATCCACGCAGCGGACGCCTCGTCCCAGGGCAGCTGCCCCAGCACGGGGGTCTCCAGGCTGCGCTGAACCTCATCGCGGCGGAAGTCCGTGCCCAGCAGCAGCAGTCCGAGCGACCGCGTGCCGGCACCGTTGTGCATCAGGTCGTTGTTCAGCGCCTGTGCCACGGGGTCAGCCAGAGCGAGCGACGCATCCGTCGTGCGCGTCACCAGGAGGACGATGTCGGCCTCCCGCAGTACCAGGGCAGGAGACAGGACCGGATGCAGGCGGCCGCCGTCCAGGACGACGCGGCCCGCATCGACGATCACGTCCCACCGCTTCTCCAGGTCCGCCCGCCGCAGCACCTGCAGCAGCGCAGGCCAGGTCGACGTCAGCGACGCTGCCTGACGCGGATCCAGAAGGCCGGGCAGAGCGACCCGGTAGTTCGTGTCATCGACCGGCCAGAACTGCTGGGCGACCTGCGGGCTGAAATCGGCGTCCTCACCAGCGCGCGCCAGGTTTGCCTGCGGCAGGCGGTGCAGCCCGATATTGCGGCCCAGCCGCTCGCGGGCCGCGCCGCGCGGGACATCACGCAGCAGCCCATGACGCAAGCTACCGCCCGCAAGATCGAGTTCGGCCAGCAGTACCGGCCGCCGGCTGCCCAGCGCCATTGCCGCCGCCGTCGTTGTCACCCCGTCGGACTTCGCCGACACCAGCGCAATCAGCGGCATCAGCGGCCTCCGCCCGACAGCGGCTGGCGCACCAGCGTCAGACGCTTGGCCGCGGCCATCGCCGACAGCCGCGGTCCCTCGGCGGGATCGACGATGAGGTTGACCAGGAAGGTACCGGTCGCGTCGACACGGCCGACGCTGTCCACGGTCGCCTCGATCTGCTCCGGGTCGCCCGACTGGGGCATCTTGCCGCCAGAGCCACTTGCGCTGCCCCCGTCGTCGCCCTGCGGCGAGTCGAGGATCACCGCCAGGACCTCATCCCCCTTGGCCAGGCTGCCGTTGCCCGGGGCGAAACCCTTCTTCACCTCGACGCCGACCAGTTGCTTGTCGTCACCCAGTCCCCCGCCGCGGCGCAGCTGGGACTGAGTCAGTAGCGAGCCCTGTCGTAGGTCCACCGCCGCACGCTGCCCCACCACCGAGGCGCGCCGCGACGAGGGGATCGGAGACAGGCCCGGATCCTCCGCGAACGACACGGACTTCACGTCCTGGTCGGTGATGGTCTGCCCGGCCTGCACGTCCTTGGCGACGGCGAGCACGTTCACACGGTCCCCGGCACGGGCCACCACCACCGCTCCGGTCATGGCGCCCAGCAGCGTCACCAGCGCCAGTGAGACACCCACCGACCACTTGCGCCGCGAGTGCGGCTTCCTGGCGCCCCGGCTGGGCTCCAGAACCGGCTGCCGCTCCGCCGGCATCGGTGGCATGTACGAGGCAGGCGTTGACGATTCCATCTGCGTTGGGCCCTTCGATCGTGCAGAACTCACTGGTTGACGGCCTGAGACTCGACGATGGTCAGTGCCACCTGCGAGCTGCGGACCTCGGTCAGCTGACCGGTCTCGCCGCTTCCCCCGGCCACCTGCCAGTTCACCGCCCACGTCGCCGTCGCCGTCACCCGGAACTTGCCGCCCGGCACCGAGTCAGAGGCCTGCTTGTAGACGTGGCCGCAGTCCGGGGAGGCCTTCATGCCGTACGACTTCTTGTAAACCGATCCGGGACTGGTGCACGTCACCACGGCGCCATCGCCCATCGACCACACGATCTTGGCGACCTTCGCCGTCGCCGTCACGGTCACGTTGCCGGCCGTCGCACTCGCGGAGATCGGCCCGTACGTCGTCGCCGAGCGATCCACCGCCATCCATACCGGCATTCCCACGAGCCCCCGGCCGCCTGGCTTGGGGTTGATGTCGATGTCCGGGACGTCGAGCTTCATCGAGTCCACGGCCTGGCGGGCCACGACCTCGGGGTCGACAGCCGGCTCGGCGGGGTTCTTCCCCTCGGGGATCCAGACCGTTCCGATCCGGTCGGTCGCCGGACAGTTCACCTGGTAGACGGCGCCCTTCCCGCCCTGCTCCTTGCCGTCCTGCATAGCGAGGTTCTCGGGGGGTGGCTGCGGCACCATCTTGGTGTAGCTGCACTTGGGGGCGTCGGAGGAGCCGCCCGAAGAGGCCTTGCGCGCGCTCGGCTTCGCTCCGGAACTTCCAGGCGCGGTGTGCCGGTCCTGCGCGCAGGTCGTGATCGTGAACGCGGTACCGGCGCAGTTCTTGGAGTTGCCTACGGTGTGGCCGCCGGGGCCGTCATCGGCGAACGCGACGGACGGCAGGGAGGCACAGAGAGCGAGTGCGGCCAGTGCTGCCCGCCTCAGCATGCGTCATCACCGTGCGGCGTCAGCGACGTGATCAGCCACTGCCCGTCCCAACGCTCTGCCGTGGCCGTGGCCCAGTACCGCGTCTTCTGGCCCGGCGGCATGGGCTGTACTCGCTTGTCCCTGGTGTTGTAGGTCTGCCATCCGGAGATGTCCATGCAGTCCTTCACCGAGGCCTTGGGCGTCTTGGCGCTCAGGTCGATGGACTTCACCTCGGTCTTTGAGTGCTCGACGTCGCCACGGACTACAGTGCCGGCCTCTCGCATCCGAGCGAGGTCGTTACGGACCTGTCCGAGAGCGTCGAGAGTGGCGTACTTCTGGAGGTCTGTGCCCTTTTCATCTGCCTTGTGGTAGGCCTTCATCTGCTCGGTCCACATACGGTCATAGGAGCCGAGCACTTTGCGCTTCGCCGCAGCATCAGGGTCAGCGATATTTGAAGGTGCGACGGAGGATTTCGCACTGGAAGGGGTGCTGGAGGCCTTGGGATTCTCATCACCGCCCGAACTGCAGGCTGTCATGACGAATACGGAACAGCCCACAAGTGCCGTGCCGATAAGTAGAGTTCGGCCACGAAGCAGGTTGTCCCTGGTCTTTGCTGTTGGCGTCATCACGCCTCCCCGTTCTCATCGTTCGCTGTGCCGGTGACCTGTGGTGTCTCGCGCTGGGTGGTGGTGCGGTCGTGCAGCATGAGACAGGCGTGGTTGCCGTGCACATGCACACGGTACGCATATTCACGCCAACAGCACACCCGGTAATGGCAGTTCATAAAGCTGTGACCACGCTAATCCCGCCCAACGGGACACATCGCCTCTTTCGGGATTGGGTGTTCCCGCGGTGCGGTCAGTTCTTCACGTCACCCGTGTAGGTGACGTCCTCGCCGTACGGGTCGACCACTTCGATACTGACCGGTCCTTCAACCTGTTTTCCCGGAATGGTGAAGTGGACGGTCACGGTCGCCATCCGCTGGGGCGCGATCCAGGCGAGCGACGGCAGATTGGACAGGTTCTCCTCGAAATCGCCCTCGGTGAGTTCCGCTCCGGCGAAGACCCTGAGGCTGGCCTTCGGGCGATGACCGAGAACCGTGTCGTCGAAGTCGTTGAAGAAGCTCAGGTCGACCGCGTAACGCCTCCCCTGAGTAGTGGTGCCGACCGTGCGAGGCTGGCCAATGCGGAGCCACGGCGAGTCCTCCGCCCAGTCGCCGAACTTCAGCTCCTTGGCCGTGTCGGCTGGCTGGATCTGTGAGACGTCGACAGGACGGGCCGGGGCGCCCGGGACCGCGCCCTCGATGTAGATGGGGTCGTCACCCTCGAAGGTGATGGTCAGGGGCTGTCCCGCAGCGTCGGCCGGGACGGCGTAGCCGACGGTGGTGCTGTACGTGCCGCCGGGGCGCACACGGATCGGATGGGCCTCCACGTCGGGGAACTCCAGGCCCTCGACGCCGGTATCGGTGAACACGGCTGCCGTGCGGCCCTCAGAGCTGTAGCGGGCGGTGGCGTCGAATGAGCCGTGGAGCTCGGCGATGCCGCTGTCGGTATTGGTGAAGGTGACCTTGGTGGTCAGGGCCTGCCAGCCGTCGGGAATCGAGGACGCCTTCGCGCTCGGCCTGACCGGGGAGAGGGCACCGACGCTGACCTTCCAGGAGTCGCTCCGTCCTTCCTCCCTGAACGGGAAGGACGACCCCAGGCGCAGCATGCCCACCGGCAGGGCCGGCGCGGAGGACGGCCTCGAGTGGCCGGTGGACGGCTTCTTGGCTGTTGCCTGGCTCTGGTCCTTGGCACTGTCCTGGTGCCCGGAGCACCCGGACAGCAGGGCTACCGCGGTGACCAGGCCGGCCCACTGGCGCTTTGTCTTCACATGAACTCCCGAGTGGTCATTTGGGGTTGGGATTGTGTCACCAGTGATCCACAGCGGGTGTCCGGGGCCTGACGGTACGTGTGCGTACGTGGCTCGATCAGATCGTCGAGGCAGCCGTAGCCGTGGGTCTGCGCGCGCCACCCGTCGAGGACGTCCTGCAGGAGCGCGCGGGCCAGAAGCTGGTACTGCTCGGGGCAGTGCTCGCGTTCGCTGAGCCAGCCGAGGTGGCGGGTATGGGCGTGGAGCGCGATCAGCTCCGTGAGCAGCGGCGTCGGCAGCGACACGTTGTCCACGATCTCCGCACACGCGTGACCGGAGGGCTGGGACGGTGCTGCGGCGGAGCGTCGGGTCCGGAACAGGTTGCGCAGTGCGTCAATCACGGGTGCCTCCGGTCGGGGCGAGGAAGACGTCGGTCGGTGTGGTGTCACCGGACAGCGGGGTCATGACCGGTGCGAAGGGGCCCAGCTCCTGCAGGAGCTGCAGCGTGGTGACGCCGGCGGTGAGCTGGCTGACGTGTGGGTCGGCGGCCGCGAGGGCGCGCAGGTCCTGGATGCGGTTGGTCAGGACTCTCTCGGAGGCCCCGGTCAGGACGATGAGCAGGCGGGGGAAAGCGGGGTAGCGGTCGCGCCACGCCTCGCGGACGGAACGGGAACGGCGGCCGCCGTTGGGCACGTAGTGCTGGTAGCGGGCGTAGGCGGCGAGTTTGGCGGCGAGCCGGGTGGTCTGCATGGTGGCGCGGTCGACCTCGATGAAGAAGCTGAGCATGCGCCGCCGCCCCTCCGCCGTGGCGTGGGTGTAGCGCAGTACCGCGTCCGGGATCATGAACGCGTCGTCGGCGCCGCGGGATTCGCCGTCGCGGATACGGTGGGCGACTTCGGGCTCCCAGTCCAGCGGCGAGCACTCGTCGCCCAGGCGGCGTGCCCAGTCGACGAAGGCGACGCCGGTGTCGACCACCGTGAGGGTGTGCTCCTGCAGCTGGGAGGCCGCGGTCTGCGGGCTGATGCGGTAGCCGCGCCGTGGGATCGTCGGGTCCTGGGCGACGGCGTCGGCGCCGCGCGCGGTGATGTACCACAGCAGCTCCGCGCGCCCGAGCCGTGAGGTACGGCGGGTGGTGGTGTCGACCAGGCCATCCGCGCGCAGCGTTGCGAGTTGCTGGCGCAGGTAGACCGGGCGTCGGGCGTGCGGGGTGAACAGCCGGTGCAACTGGCTGGTGGCGACCAGGCGGTGCTGGTACAGGGCGGGCAGCAGGTCCTGCGCCAGACGAGACAGCCCGGGAACGGGACGCATCGGGTCCGGTTGTGCGATGGGGGTGTCCAGGGACATCAGGCAACCTCACTACTGGAGCCGGCCTCGGGCCAGCAGTCGTCATCGGGATTCCCGGCCGCAGTTTCGGCCGGGGGCTTGTGCGCGGGCGGCGCGGGGCGGCGGCCGAGCTCAGTAAGGATCCGGTCGTCGAGGCCGGGCATACGCCCGTCGTCACTGCCGTCCAGCTCGGTCAGGACCGTGCGCAGCGGGCGCCGGCGCAGCGTCTTGTCCATGGCCTTCTCCAACTGGGGGAGTCGTTCGGGGTGGTGGTAGTTCGCGAGGACCTCGTGGATGGGGACACCGGCGACCTGGAAGGTGGGGGTGGGGCGGCCGTTCAGGGTGGCTCGCACCGCGTAGTGCCACTTCGGCTGCTGCATCAGCGTCATCGCCGCAGCACCCGGCAGCCGCTTGGCCAGGAACGATGCCTCGTCGGCGTCGGCGGCCGCCGCCGACAACAGCGACTGGTTCTGCATCAGAGCGAGCCGCGTCTCCTCCGACAGACGCATCGCCATCTGCGTCATCGCCATCAGCCGGACCTCGTACTTGCGCAGCTGCTCCAGGATCGCGGCGATGTACCCGCGGGCGGCGCCATCGATCGCCCTGAGCTCGTCGGCGAACGCGAACAGCGTGGCCAGCAGCCCGGGATCGATGCCCTCACGGGAGTGCCCGGCACGGAACAGGTCGAACAGCAGCAGCGACGTGATGATCTGGTCGCCGCTGCCGGTACCGGAGCAGCGCAGCAGCACGATCTGCCGCTCGTCCATCACCCGGCGCACGTCATAGGTGGAACGCGGCTGACCGAGGAACGCACGCAGCGAGGTGGAGGTGGCCAGCTGTTCGATGGTCTGCGTGACCACCGGCACCGCACTGCCCTCGTACTTGGGGAACGTGGTCCGCCAGAACTGCTGCAGCCGCAGCGGCATCTGGGCGAGCACGCTCTCGCGCCACTCCTCGTCCGACAGCAGGCGCGGGATGGTGAACACGGTGGGCTGCAGGTCCGGGCGTCCGCGCTGGCACATGCGGTAGGAGAGGTGGGCGAGGATCTCCACCGCGTGCGAGAGGATCGCCCGCGCACGCGGCGCACCATCACCCCACCCCTGTGCGGCAGCCAGCCCGGCGACCACGGCACCGATGACGTCCTGGACTTCCTCCTCGGCACGGCCCTCCATCGACAGCGGATTCCACGCGGCGACCATCGCGCCCGGCTTCTTCGCGCTCAGGTCGATCACCTGCACCCGGTCGATGACCGCCGGATGCGTCAGATACGGCAACGCCCGCTTGACCGCCGCGCCGTGCGGGTCGAGGAACCACGCCCCGAACCCGCCATAGGCGAGCGTGATGGCCTGCAGCAACGCCAGCTCGCTCTTACCGAAACCGGACTTGCCCAGCGACGCACCGAACAGAACATCGGCCTGCGGAAGACAAGCCAGCCGCGTACGTCCGTCGGCCTCGGTCACCCGGCCCAGCGGCACCACACCGGGCTGCCCGGCCCAGGTCGGCAGCCCCCGCGGCGCCGGGGCGAGAGTGCCGCCGGTGCGCACCACGTTCTGGGCGGTGCAGTGCACGTTCGCCGGCCGCAGCAGCGCAGCGAGCTCCTCCGCCGTGAGCCACTGCCGGCGCGCCGGGGCGAACTCTCCTGTGGTGTATCGGCGGTCGAAGCTGCGGCGGCGCCACCACACGCTGCTGTACGGACGCCACCCCGTACGCCGCGGCCCCACCGGACGCCACCAGTTCTCCCCCGACCAGCCGTCCATGACCGCCATCACCTGGTGGAGGCGTGCCTGCGCCCGCGCCGGATGCGCCCCGGTCACCCGCACCAGGACCTGCACCGCGAAGACCTGCGCATCCTTGCCCGGCAGGAACTTGCCCACCCCGTCGGCCAGGTCCTTCTGCCTCGGCAGCGGCTTGGCAGCGCCCCTTCCCCCGGCCGAGGACAGTGGCTTGCCGCCGTTGAGCCCCTCGGCCAGCACCGACATCCACGACCCGCCCCGCCGGCCCGAGCCGATCTGCTCCCCGTACGCGGAAGGTCCGCGCTGCCCGGCCCGGTGCATCAGGCGCCGCCGCCACGCGGCCACCCGCCGACTCGCCACCGGCACCACATCGACGACCAGCTCGGCCCGCTCCCCACGCCCGGCATCGAGCTGCGCACACGCATCCGCCAGCACCTGCAGCGGGTCCGGGTCCAGCGCGGCCGGAGTCAGACGGAGATGGTCGGGCCGCGCCAGAACCAGCTCCGCCCGCGCCACATACAAGGCGCCGGGCCCGGCGGGAGCCCCCTGCCCACTGCCCTTCGTCAGCTGGCGCTCAGCGGTTGCCGCAGGCCGGGGCAGGGGATCAGCACCCTCGAACGTGATGCGCTCCGAGTCGTGGGCGCGACGGCCTTGGTGACTACGGACCTGGACATCCGGCAGGGACGGCAACCGCATCAGCGCGGCCGACGTCGCAGGCCCCTCCAGACGCAACGACAGCTGACCCTGCCCGTCGCTGCCGTGCCGCAGCCTCACCCCCTGCGCGCGCCGCGGCGTCCACTGCGTGGTCTGCGAAGCCCGGGCCAGACGCGCCGCGTGCGGCGCCATATCCTGCGCCGACGGAGCAAACCCCTGCGACGGCACCAGCTCGACGACCGCCCGCTCCTCGAGCAGCCGACGCGCCCGCACACGCCACCAGCCGAAACCTGCGCCCATCACAAAGGCGCCGATCCCGGCAACCCACCCCAGCCACCAGGCCACCTCGCACAGCAGCCGCTCCCACGGCACATCACCGGAAACGACGGACGAGAACACGGAGGAGACGACGTCGCCCATCAGCAGCTGCCCCGCGACGGGCGAAACCGAGGCGCACGGCGCCCCACCCGCCCCGCGCCCACGGTGGTGAACGCCCAGCCGGCCACCACGCGCCACAGACGCCGGACCGTCAGACCACCGAGCCCCATCACGACAAGCGCGATCCATGGCCAGCCGCGATGCTCCGCCGCCCATGCCGCCCGATCTCCTACGAACGGAAGATTCTGCAGGTCACCGCCCCACCACCAGCCATGTACACAGCCCACAGCGAAGACAACCGCAGCCAGCCAACCGCACCAGTCCACCAGCAACACCACCGCCGCATCCCGCGGCGACTCCGTACCCCGTGCGGACTCCACAGACCCTCCCACCAGGATCCGGGCGGCCTCGTACCGCCCATCTGATCCCCCAAGGAGTGCCAACTCCGAAAACGTGACCACGGAACTGGAAGATGTTTGAGGATTTCTGAGTACCTGGTACTGAGCGCCCCGGTCCTACTCAGCCAGGTCGTGATCTCGGACCGCGTAGCCGTCCTACGCTGACGCCGTGAGGCGGTCTGAGATCACCTCGTACGGTCAGGTCTCTCTGGTTCACGGCCCTGGGATCCGAGGTCCGGTGCCGGGGCGGCGTCAGATTCCAAGATCAATCTCACCGATACTGACTGCTCTGTTGGTCACGCCGCTACGACGCGGCGCGCTCCAGGAGATCGCGCACCGCAGGAGTGTCCCCCTCTCCCAGACCGGGAACCTCGCCACCATGGCGGCCGCGGCGGGCATCGACTACGACCAGCTCATCCGCATGATCCTCGCCACCGCCACCACCAGTGGGGGGTACCGGCCGTGACCGAGCTGAATGCCCGCGATATCGAGGACGCCGCCGCCAACCTCAAGCCGGTCGCTGCCCGCACCCCGGCCCTGTCCGCGCTCTCCCTTGACCAGGCGGCGGGCTGGCCGGTCGTGTGCAAGGCCGAGAGCCTCCAGCGCACTGGCTCCTTCAAGTTCCGCGGTGCCTACCACCACGCCTCCTCCCTCCCCACGGCGGAACGCGCCTGCGGGCTGATCGGCGCATCCTCCGGCAACCACGCCCAGGCCCTGGCCCTGACCGGCAGGCTCCTCGAAGTGCCGGCCACCGTCGTCATCCCCGCCGACGCCCCGACCCCGAAGGTCGAAGGCATCCGCGCGCTGGGTGGCAGGGTCGTCACCTACCGCCGGGATTCCGAGAACCGCGACGCCCTCGTGGCCGAGATCGCCGCCCGTGACGGCCTGGCCGTCGTCCCCTCGGCGAACTCCCGGCACATCATGGCCGGGGCCGGGACCGTTGCCCTGGAACTTCTCACCGACCACCCCGAGATCGAGAGCCTCGTCGTCCCCGTCGGCGGCGGCGGCCTCGCCGCCGGGACCGCCACGATCGCCAAGCACCTCCACCCCGGCATCAAGGTCATCGGCGTGGAACCGCGGGAAGGCGCCGACACCCTGCTGTCGATGCGTTGCGGCCACCGCATCGCCCTGCCCGAGGTCCCCGCCACTATCGCCGACGGCCTGGGACACACCAGCCCCTCGCCGCTGACCTGGGCCGTCAACTCCAGGCTCCTCGACGCCGTCGTGACCGTGACCGACCAGGACATCACAGGCGCCATGGCGTTCGCCTTCCGGCACCTGAAGGTGGTAGCCGAACCGAGCGGCGCCTGCGCCCTGGCCGCAGTCCTTGGCGGCC
>NZ_ML123055.1:166555-167090 GCF_003846175.1 Streptomyces sp. ADI95-17
TGACCGCAGCCGGATTCGCGCGTTGAAGCTGTGTGACCACGATGACGCCGCGGCCCGCCCCGGTCACCGGCCGCGATGAAACGGTTCCGCCTGCCCCTGGTGAGCCGATCTTCGCGGCGCTGGCCGCTCACGGGACGGCGTCGGGGCGTGTCGTGCCCGGGCAGGTGGACCAGGAGTGGGCCATGCTGGCAGGCAGCTGCCCGTGGCCCCCGCGGTAGAGACCAGCGTGGTGCGGCGGATACCGCCCCCGTCCCCGCACCCGCTGTACCGGCCGGCAGCCTCGAAGCCTGCCCGGCCACCGAGGCTGCCGGATCGGCCGGTCTTGTTGGGCCCCCTTCCGGTCCGGCAGCCCTCACCCCGGCAGACCTGCCTGCACGGGCCTGGATGCATGTTCGCTTTCGGACATGCGGTGCAGCTCGGAGGGGCGTAGGCAGGAGGCTCCGCAAGGAGCGAGTCGGCCGAGCTGGCCGAGGCCCGCAGCGGATCCGGTGCTGGAGCAGGAGAACGAGGTCCTCAGGCGGGCTGCGGCCTATCT
>NZ_ML123055.1:169968-178989 GCF_003846175.1 Streptomyces sp. ADI95-17
TGAGCCGAAGTCAGTAACGCGCCGTGCGCTGGCGAAGTCCTCCGGGCCATGACCCAGCTCGGCTTCACCTGCCGCGGCCTTCCCCACACCGCCGCGCCCACGCGCGCCCTCAGCCCGTTCCAACAGGCTTCCGCGATGCTCGGCGCCCCTGCGGCCGTCTGACCGACGGGCAGGCGCGAGCCGCCACCAGAACAGCGGTGAGGGTCCGACCGGCATGCGCCGGTCGGACCCTCACCGCGTACCGACGGGTTTCTCAGCGCGCAGCGGCGGGAGGAAGCCGCAGTCCAGGGCTGGCTTGCGGTATTCGGATGAGACGGTGCGATGGGCCTGTCCAGGTACGGGAGCACGTGCCCCTACCGGCGGAGTCCCGGAGGAACAACCCATCCGGCCCTTAGTGCTTTTGCTCCGCGATGGGTACCGGTGAAGCATGACCGGCACCTTCACCACCCGCACCATCAACATTGCAACCGGCGCCACTGAGACCATGCACGACCTGACGAACGCATGCTCCGCGTTCCTCCGGGAGGTCGCTCATGGGCGAAACGGACTGCTGAACGTTTTCACCCCCCATGCGACATCCGGCCTGGCCATCATCGAGACCGGCGCGGGCAGTGACGATGACTTGTTGGCAGCCCTCCGCGAAATTCTTCCCGCGGACGACCGTTGGCGAGCCCGCCACGGTCGTCCAGGCCACGGCAGTGACCACGTGCTCCCGGCACTGGTACCACCACACGCCACGCTGCCCGTAGTCAATGGTGAGCTGGAGCTGGGGGCCTCGCAGTCCGTTGTACTGGTGAACTCCAACCGGGAAAGCCCCGAACGCCAAGTCCGGCTGTCCTTCCTCGGCTGACCACACCACCCACGCGGTACGGTCAGGTCTCGCTGGTTCACGGCCCTGGGGATCCGAAGCCCGATGCCGGGGCGGCGCCAGATTCCAAGATCAATCTCACCGATACGGACGGAGCCAGAGCCGGATCGAGGCGAGGTGTATGTTCTCGCGAGCGATGACCTCTGAATAGCACTTATGACGCAGCGCTGAGATTCCCAGGCCGCCGACTGAATGGCGGCAGGCCATGGTGAAGAGACGGTGCAACACTTTGGTGGCTCGGGATGACCAGGCCCGCCCACCACGGCTGTGCCCATCGTCAGGCTCCTGCAGGGGTTGATTGGCTATCCGAGGGCGTGCGTGATGCGTTCGCGGAGATCGACGGCCGGGGCGCTGTTGGCGTAGGGAAGGGCTTCGTTGTGCAGTTCGGTGAGTCGGTCGCCGACTCTGTGTGAACTGATGGTGCCGAACAGGTCCAGGGCGTGGATCGTTTCCTGGCGGGCGCCTTCGGGTTCACCGGCTGCCAGGTGTGTCCGGGCCAGTGCGAGGTGGTCGAAGGCTTTGCTCCGTACCCGGTGTGCCGGGCGTGCTTCGAGGGCCTGCTGGATGAGGCGGATTCCTGATTCCGCGTGGCGGGCCCGGTCGGTGCCTTGGCTGTTGCGTGCCGCGATCTGGTGGGCGACGCCGATGGTGGCGGACAGTTCAGCGGTGTCGAAGAACATCATGTGGGCGGGTTCGTTGCCGGGCACGATGCCGGTGAAGGCGTCCTCGGCCCGGCCGGCAGCTGCCTCGCTGTCGGCGAGGTTGCCCAGGATGGCCTGGAATCGGGCTTCGAGGCTGGCCAGCATGGAGGAGGTGGCCGGTGACAGGCGGCGGCGCGCACCGTACTGGGCCAGGTCGATCAGGGCGAGTGCGTCTTCGTACCGTTCGAGGTGGGACATCTGGCGTGCCATGCACTGGAGGATGTGGGCACCCAGTGGCTTGTCGCCGGCTTCGGCGGCGGCGTGCAGCGAGGTGATGAAGAGTTTCTGTGCGCTGGTGTGATGGCCGGCGTCGAAGCTCATCCATCCGGCCACCGATCCGAGATCGGCGACGGCCGCGAGAAGGTCGCGGCCGGTTCGTTCGGTGTAGGTGCACGTGTGCAGGAGGGAAGCGGCTTCGTTGAGCTGTGCGACGACGGCCTTGCGGGAGAGAGCCCCGCCGTGTCGGTTGTCCACGTCGCGGTACATCGCGGTGACAGCACGGATGCCCTCGACCTCGGCCGCCCCGACCTGCCCGCCGGTCCGGCCGACAGGCACGGCCGCCGGGGACGGCTCGGTGGTGGCCCACTGCTGGAGCGGGGCCAGGAGGGCGCTTCCCTTCTGGACACGCGAGGCGCTGTCGCTGTTGCGTGTGTGGGTACGCATCACTTCGCTCCGGGTGAGGTGGAGAAGAGCCTGAACGGACGTGCCGGGCAGCCAGGACAAACCCGTCCCCTGCACCGTGGGTAAGAGATCGGGGAAACCGAGGTCGGCCGGGGACAGAGAGATGCCGGCCCGCTCGCTGATCGCTTCGACGATGAGCTGGGGCACGGGGTGCCTGGGGGTCTCACCGGCACGCCACCGCCGCACGCTCGACTCGTCGGGACTGACGCCGCGGTGGCCCTGGGCCCTGGCCCGTTTGGTGACGGCTCGGGCGAGTGCCGCGTTCGACATGCTCACCTGGGCCTGCCACTGGGCCAAGTGCTCGTTGGGCTCTCGCTGATCGAGCCGGGGCCGGCCCATAGGTGCCTCCGCGCATTCGATATCCGAACCTCTCAGAGTAGGTGCGCGCGGCACGGGGCGGAACGGGACGGGGCTCTCCACCGGGATCCGCCGGGCCGTCCACCGGACCTCCGCCGCTCCTTGCGCCGTGGCACGCCGGGAACAGCGCCGGTCACTGCCGACATGTGCCGGTCTTCACCGGGTCCCGCACCCCCTGTTCGCGCTGCTGTTCTAAGGGCAGTTCCCGGCGTCCTGCGCCGGGGAAGCCGCGCAGCATCCGTCGTTCACGGGAGGTTGTCCCATGTCCCAGATCATCGAACCCATTGCTGCGGATCCGGTGAGGGTGGTGGTGCCGAGGACGCTCGCGGCCAGCCTGGCAGCGGCCTGCACGACGCAGATGGAGTGCCACCGGTGGAGTGCGCAGAACGTGGCTGCCGCCCGCACCGTGCTCACCGGTGGCGGCGCACAGATGCTGCTGTCGGCGCTGGCCGGCCGGCTGGACCGCAGCGATCCGTCCTCGGCGGGGTGGGCGCTGCTGGCGCTGCCCGCCACCCTCGGGAACGAGGAACTGCAGGTGGTCGCTGCCGGTGTGCTGGCCGCGCTCGGCCGCCCGTTCAACTCGATCCGACAGGGGGACGGCCGGATGTGGATCGGGCAGGAGACCACCTCTGTGAAAGAGGCGGCGTCGTTCGGGGGTACGGGCGCGCAGGCCCTGCACATCGACGCCCCGAACGTTGAGTACGTTCCGGAGTACACGAGCCTGCTGGTGCTGCGGGGCGATCCGGCCGGCGGTGGCGCGTCCCTGCTCGGTGACCTCCAGGCAGCGATGGCCAGGCTGGATGAGGGCGACCGGCAGGCGCTGCGGGAACCGGTGTTCTTCGAGGGCAAGGCTGAGAACCTGCGCGGTGTCGGGGCGCCCCGGATGCCGTTCCCCGTCCTGGAGGACGACCAGGACGGACAGCCGGCCTGGGTCCGCTGGGCGGGGAAGATGCTCCGCGACCCGCGCAACACCGGCCGCACCGCGGTACTGGAACGCTTCGCGGCCGCGCTGGCGCAGACCACCGTCGCGGTCACGCTGGGCCGCGGACAGCTGCTGGTCGTCGACCAGCGGCGTATCGCTCACGGCCGTACCGCGCTCGGGCCCCACCAGGGTCTCGCGGACGGTAAACGGCGCTGGATCACGCAGGCCAAGGCCACCTTCGACCCGGCCGCGCCCGCCCACCAGGTCCTGGCCGGCGCTGCGGCGGGGAGGCGGAACGATGCCTGAGCCGACGGACGTAGCTGTGGTCGGGACCGGTGTCGTCGGCCTCGCGGTGGCCGTCGAGCTGCTGCACCGCGGCGTGCACGTGACCGTGGTGGGACCGCGAACCGGTCCACACCGGGGACAGGGCACACGGTCAGCCGGTGCGATGCTCTCCACCTTCTCCGAACTGGAGCCGCACCACGACACACAGCGGACGGGACTGGAGACCGGTGAGCGGCTGGCCGCCCACGACGCCTACCCGGCGTGGCTGGAGCGGATCGGGGCCATGAGCGGCCGGAAGGTCCAGGCAACGGCCGGAACATGGGTGCTTGCCCCAGCCGGACGCGGTTTCTGCCTGGAGCCGATCGCCGAAGCGGCCCGGGCGGCCGGGCACCCAGCCGAGGAGCACCAGGCGTCGAGCATCCCCGGCCTGCGGGCGCCCACCTCTTCGGCGGGTGCCCTGTGGCTGCCCACGGAGGCCCGCGTCGACACAGCCGCCCTGATGGAAGCCCTGTCCCTTGCCGTCGAGCAGCACCCCCGCGCCACCTGGATCCCCCAGCCGGCCACGGCCGTCGGCGCGGGCACCGTGTCCTGCAGCGGCGGGGAAACGGTCCGGGCCCGGGAAGTGGTCCTGGCCGCAGGGTGCGGCATCCCGGCGCTGCTGCCGGACCGGGGCCACCCGCTGGGCGTGCCCCCGATCCTGGCCGGCCGCGGCGTCAGCGCCCGTCTGAACGCCCCGGCGATGGAACTGGAACACGTGGTGCGCACGCCGAACGCGGCGTTCGCATGCGGAACCCACCTCGTCCCGCGCACCGACGGCACCCTGTATCTCGGCGGCACGAACCGGCTGACCCTGGACGCCGACCCCGACCAGCCCCCCGGCCTGGACGAAGTCGCCGTGCTCGCCACCGACTCCGCCGCGCTCCTGGACCCCCGCCTGAACACGGCCACCTTCAAGGACACACGAACGGGGCTGCGCCCCTACACCCTGGACCACCTGCCGCTGGTCGGCCGTACTGGCGAGCCGTCCATCCTGCTGGCCACGGCCACCTACCGGTGCGGGGTGCTGCTGGCCCCGCGCCTGGCCCAGCTGGTCGCCGACGAGATCACCGCACCGGGCAGTCTCGACATCCACCCCTACCAGGCACAGCGGCCGATACCGGCCCCGCACATCGACGACGTCCTCGCCCAAGGAGCCGCCCAAGGAATGCTGGAGCACCTGCTGCAGGCGGGCGGGCATCTCTCGCCCTCCCAGCAGGCCGAGTTCGCCGCCTTCACCACCCTGGCGCTGCGTGCCCTGCTGGGCGAGGACTCGCAGGCCGGGGCCGCGATGCGGCGGCTGTGGGACCGGGCCCCGGTCATCGAGGCCGTCCCATCGCTGGTCGCGCTCGCTCACCGTCTGGAAGTGCTGCGGTGACCGCCGCCGACCAGCACCTCGTGGAGCAGATCCTGGGCGCGGTCCGGCACATCCGCCCCGGCACCGCCCCGGAGCCGGACACCGACTTCCGCGACCTCGGGCTGGATTCCCTGGACCGGCTCACCCTGGCGGTGGCCGTCGAACGGGCCACCGGTCTGGCCGTCCCCGGCCCGGCCCTCTCCGACGCCGCCACCCCCGCCGACCTGGCCCGCCGCCTGCCCACCACCGACAGGAGCGCTCCCGTGCATCAGGAACACCATGGCGACCATCCGGAACCGGGCTGGTCCGACGCCGGAGCGAGCGTCGGAGAGGGCACCCGGCTGTGGCATCAGTCCCAGGTCGCCGACGGCGCGGTGGTCGGCGCCGACTGCACCTTGGGCAAGGGATCCTTCATCGGCGCCGGCAGCACCATCGGCGACCGCGCGAAGATCGGGAACTACGCCAACGTATTCGGTGCGGACGTGGGCGACGAGGCGATGATCTGCCCCGGCGCGCTCCTCCTGGAGGATCCGGCCCCGCGGGCCACCACCCCCGACGGGCGACGAAAGGGCCCCGAGGACTGGACCCGTCACCCCGTCACCATCGGCACCGGGGCCACGATCGGGGCCGCGGCCGTCATCGCGCCCGGCGTCACCGTCGGCCCGCACGCCCTGGTCGCGCTCGGTGCAGTCGTCATGCGCGACGTCCCCGCCCACGGCCTGGTGATCGGAAACCCCGCCCGGCAGGTCGGCTGGGTATGCCGGTGCGGCCACACCCTGGACGCGGCACTGCGCTGCATCACCTGCCCGCGTACCTACCGGCGCGACGGCGACGAACTGGCCGCCGACCACCAGCCCGTGCCACTGGAGTGAGAATCACACCAGTTTGTCACTGTTCTGTGCCAGCTGAGCGATGGTCTCCGAGTCGTGCGAGCGGCACGGATAGCGTCCCGCTCCATGAGCACCGTGCATCTGCCTCCCGCCGAGTACTACGCCACCCTCCCCAAGATCATTGGTGGGGCTGGAGCGGCCATCCGTGACAAGGCCGGACGGTTCCTCCTGGTGAAACCGTCCTACCGCGACTACTGGGAAGTCCCGGGCGGCGGGCTGGACATGGGCGAGGACCCGAGGCGAGCGTTCCAGCGCGAAATCAAGGAGGAGCTGGGCCTCGACCTCACCCCGGGCCGGCTACTGGTCGTCGACTGGGTGCCCGAACAGCCCGACGGCCGCCCCCCGCTCGTCAACTTCATCTTCGACGGCGGCCTGACCACCAAGGAACAGGCCCAGCAGCAGGTGCGCCTCGACAACAACGAACTGACCGAGTGGACGCTGGCAGCACCCGAGGAGTGGGACACCCTCCTCCCACCGCACATGGCCCGCCGCCTCCACGCCTGCGCCCGCGCCCTGACCCACGACACCACCCTCTACCTGCACCACGGATTCGACCCCACCCGACACCACACCTGACGCCCCGCCGCCCCTTCCGGCAGCGGCGCCCGGCGTCCACCGGAAGGAACCCCCTTCGTGAACACACCATCCATCCCGGTCGCCGCGCCACGCCTGGAGGCGGCCGACATCGCCGCCGCGGTCCGCGTCCTCGAATCCGGCCACCTCGTCCAGGGCCCCGAAGTCGCCGCCTTCGAGGACGAGTTCGCGAACCTGGTCGACGGCCACTCCTGCATCGCGGTCAACTCCGGAACCTCCGCCCTGTGGCTCACTCTCCTCGCTCTGGGCATCGGCCCCGGTGACGAGGTGATCGTGCCCTCTTTCACCTTCGCCGCCACGGCCGCCGCTGTCCGCCTTACCGGAGCCGTCCCGGTCTTCGCCGACATCACCCCGGACACCTTCTGCCTGGACCCCGACGCCGTACGGGCTGCGATCGCCCCCCGCACCGCGGCAGTGATCCCCGTCCACCTCTTCGGACACCCCGCCGCGATGAACGAGTTCACCCAACTCGCCCAGACACACCACCTCGCCCTGGTCGAGGATGCCGCCCAGGCCCACGGCGCGACCCTGAACAACCGCCCGGCCGGCACCTTCGGGACCGCGGGCTGCTTCAGCTTCTACCCGACGAAGAACATGCAGTCCATCGAGGGCGGCATGGTCGTCACCGCAGACCCGGCCCTGGCCCGCACTCTGCGGCTGCTGCGCAACCAGGGCATGGAACGGCGCTACGACCACCGGATCGTCGGGACCAACGCCAGGATGAGCGACGTCAATGCCGCGATCGCCCGCAGCCAGCTCCGTCGGCTCCCGGCCCTGACCGGACGGCGCCGGGCGAACGCCGACCGGCTCAGCGAACTCCTCACCGGCCTGCCGCACCTGGCCCTGCCCACCACGGCAGAGGGAGCCGGCCATGTGTGGCACCAGTACACCGTCCGCATCGGCGCCGCCCTGGGCGACCGCGACACCTTCGCCCAGCATCTGCAGCAGGCCGGAACCGGCACCAGCGTCCACTACCCCGTCCCGCTCCACCGCTCGCCCGCCTACGCCACCGCAGCCGACCTCCCGCACACCGACACCGCCGCCGAGCAGGTGCTGTCCCTGCCGGTCCACCCAGGGCTGACCACAGCCCAGATCCAGGACATCGCCCAGGCCGTGACCACACTGGCCCTCGCTCCGGCCCGGGAGCGTGCCGCATGAACAACCCGACGCTGCGCGCCGGCCTGATCGGGCTGGGACGGATGGGCCGCCACCATGCCCGGGTCCTTCGGTCCCTGAAGGGTGCCGAACTGGTCGGCGCACTCGATCCGCACGGCGACCGCTACCGGGCCGCCGACGGGATCCCTGTGGTCGCAGACCTGGACGCGCTGCTGCAACTCGGCCTCGACTACGCGGTGCTGGCCTGCCCCACACTCCTGCACGAACCGCTGGGCACCGCCCTCGCCGCAGCAGGCATCCCCACCCTCATCGAGAAACCGCTGGCGGGCGACCCCGCCTCCGCCAGGCGCCTCGTACAGGCCTTCCACACCGCCGTAGTCCCCGCCGCCGTCGGATACATCGAACGCTTCAACCCCGCCCTGATCGCACTGCGCCAACGGCTGGAAGCCGGACAGCTCGGAGACGTGTTCTCCATCGCCAGCCGACGAACCGGCCCCTACCCCGTACGGATCACCGACGTCGGCGTGATTCACGACCTCGCCACCCACGACCTCGACCTCACCGCATGGATCACCAACACCCGCTACACCTCGGTCGCCGCCCGTACCGCCCACCGCAGCGGCCGCCCCCACGAAGACCTCCTCGCAGCCCTCGGACAACTGACCGACGGCACCATCACCCACCACCAGGTCAACTGGATCTCACCACTCAAAGAACGCACCACCGTCGTCACCGGCGACCACGGCATCCTCGTCGCCGACACCCTCACCGCCGACCTCACCTACTGGGCCAACGGCTCCACCCGCACCCAATGGGAAGCACTCACCGCATTCCGCGGCGTCACCGAAGGAGACGTCACCCGCTACGCAATCCCCAAACGAGAACCCCTGATCGCCGAGCATGAAGCCTTCCGCGACATGCTCCTCGGCCACAGCCGGCGCACCGCGACCCTCCACGACGGACTGCACGCCGTCCTCGTGGCCAACGCAGCACTCCAGGCCTCACGCACCGGCACCACCGCAGCCGTTCCGGCCCCAGAACATTTCCATCACCCGTAGCCCCCACCTGAGAGAGGGGGGTGGCCCTGCGGAACGTGCGAAGTGACCGCAGAGCCGAACTAGTACTCCAGTCTGGTTTCCTGATCACGGAACGATCAGGTCTGCCCATATCCGTCGGCATCTCCGGGGCCAACCTGCACGACAGCAAGGCCCTGA
>NZ_ML123055.1:179292-185795 GCF_003846175.1 Streptomyces sp. ADI95-17
CTACCGCAGACTCGCCAAATGAGATGACTTCTTATGGGCGGGCGCCCTTGTTCGCCGAACTCGACAGACGCCTGTGAGCCCGAGGCACAGCGTGCTGGGGGCTTCCCGAGGGATGCGGCCCGGCCGTGCTCGACGCGGCGGCCCGGGGCCGGGCGTTCCGCGATTTCGCCGGCGCCGTCGAGGTGGCCCGATCGTTCTACCTCCCCGCCCGCACCGTGGTCACGGCCCCGTCGGCATCCAGGGTCTCCTCCGGTACGAGGCAGAGCCCCGGACCTGAGCGATGGCCAGCGGCACGACGGCGGCGGCCGTGATGATCAGGGCGCCCGTCGCCAAGGTCGTGCGGAGCCCGAACAGCTGGGCGGCGGGACCGGCAAAGAGATAGCCGAAGGGCACGGGCAGGATCTGTCCGAGCGTCGAGTAGGACAGGGTCCGGCTCAGCCGGTCCGCCGGAATCCTTTCCTGTACCAGCGAAGCCCACACTGTCATGCTGACCGCCAGCCCCGTGCCCGCCACCCCCGTGGCGACCACGAGCACGGGCAACGGCACGGCCGCCGCCATCGCCGCCAGCGGCACCGCCATCGACCCGGTGCCCGCGCAGACGACGACTCCGACCTGGCGCGGCTTCCACATCAGGGCGAGAGCCGCCCCGGCCACCAGCCCGGCGGTGAAGCCGGACACCACCACACCCCACGGGGCAGCGCCGCCGAGCACCTGCTTGCCGTACACCGGGCCGAGAAGCTGGTAGCCGACCAACCACACGGGAACGATCACGGCGGCCTGGCTGACCATCACCCACAGCCAGAAATCCCGGCAGCGAGACGCCACCGGGAAGACCCGTTTCGACGCTAGAGCAACCCGAAAATCGTCTGTCGCAGACGCACCAACACAGGGACCCAGCCTCAGGAAAAATCGCCGCACCACCGGCGCGGGCGGTCTCGGACCTCGTCGGCCTCGTCCCGTCGCCGGCATGGTCCTGATAGGTCTTGGTCAGCGCGTGGCGGCCTCGCGAACAGCCGGTCTCGGGGTGGCCTCAGGCCCGCCGCCCCTGACCTGCTCCGGGCCCACGCGGTGCATCGAAACGACTTCACGCTCCCGGCTCGGATGGCGGCGTCACAGGTTGCATGGCCGCTGGCGCCTGGCCAGCCGTCGGCGACTGGGACGGCCCTTGCTGTTCCACCAGGATCAGCGCGCTCGAGGGCACGGCGGCACGCAGTTCGTGCAGGACGACAAGCGCAGTATGCAGTCGTTCCGGACCTGCATAGGCGTCGTACGCGAGAACGAGACGGGCCCGGATCTCCAGGTTCTGCAGGCGTAGCGGCGGCGGAGGGTCGTCATATGGCGGGCGTCAGAGCGGAGGAAGGTCGAACCGGCCGCGAAGCCCGCCGACAGCAGCGCAAGGATGGCTGCGGGGACGCGGGCACTCGCAGAAGCCAGGCATGCGGCGCCATAGATGCCAGCCAGAACGGCAGCAGGAAAGCCGAGACTGAGATATACGGCGTGCCAGAGTTTGGCCCGCCCGCTGTGCCCGACGCGCGCCGATCTGTGCCTCAGCGATGATCTTCTCGACCTCGGCGCGTAGTGCGAGCAGTTGCGGGTCGCCGCCAGAGCTGGCGCCGGGAGCAGCTCCGGCGTTGCCATCGGTCACAAATCCCCCTGTCAAGTTTGGGAGTTGGACGTATCCAGGCACCGCATTGTACGAATGCGGTCAGAGCCTGCGACAGGGGCGATCCGTGTTACCGCCTGCCACGACCGCACTGCTCCCCATATTCGCAAGCAGTGCCCGGGCCTTCCCGACGATCAGAACCGTGGCGAAAAGGCCCCCCCAAGCGCGGGCCGGACTCGGTCCCGAGAGCCATGTCCGTAAAGGAGCCGTCCGTCGGGGGCTGAGCGAAAGAGAGTGGCCCGGCACCGCAGGGTGCCGGGCCGGGGATCTGCCGTTGGGGCCCCTGGTTTCTGCACCACACAGGAGCGGGAGTTTCACAGGTCACCCGGTGTGCTGGAAGCGGGTTACCACTGGCAGTGGACGTGGGTGTCGTGGTCCTTGTCACCCGGCCCGAGGACCAGCGTGGCGCCGAGCTTCCGGCAGGCATTCATGAGCCCGCGGTGATCGGCCCTCTTGCCCACATGGCGGCCGTTGATCCAGGTCACGTCGACCGCGCGGCCCGCGTAGTGCTTGGAGGTACGGCTGTGCCTTCCGCCGACGAACTCGGAGATCTCGAACTTGTAGTGGTACTGGGTGCCGAGCCTCAGGACACCGTTGAGCATCCGTGTGTCGAGCGCGACCCGCGCACCCTTCTTGTGGCCCCACGGGCTGGTCTTGGCCAGGCGCTCGTTGGAAACGTCGACCAGATTCTGCTGCGGGAGAGACGCCTTGTCGGTACCACTCACGTGCGCCTTGGCGTAGGTGATGCCCTTCGCGTTCAGGACGGAACGGGCCAGCCGGGCCGACTCGCTTGCCGGCTTCGCGGGTGCGTGGTGCCGGGCTGCTTGCCCGTGCCGCCCGGGAGAGGGATCCGCCGTCGCGGCCTGCCCAGCAGAAAGAGCGATGGCTGAGACCGTCACAGCGGCGCAGACAGCGAGACGATTCATGGATGGGTCCTCATTCCTCTGTGGGCGGTAGAACTGATCAAGAGGAAAGCAGGTGAGCCAGACGGTCTCTGGTCGTCTAGCGGGATTCCCACCTGATCGGGGTACATCTGCGTCAACATCCCGTCGCACACGGGAGGCCACCGCGCGTGAGCTGCTCGCCCAGGGCGGCCAGAGCGCGCCGATGCTGGCGGCCGCCGATTTGGAAACCCCGAACTACGGGGCGAGCTGCCTCAGCGTCAGGTTCGTGCGCCAGTAGGCCGTGACCAGCAGGACTCGGTCCTTCAGCGGCAGGCTCCATGGCCGGCCAGGTCGCACGGCGTCGGCTCCCTCGCGATGCAGCACCGTCATCAGTTCGCGGAAGTCGTGCGGGCTCAGCCCGGTGATCCAGACGACTCCGCCGCCTTGTTCACACCAGCCATGGTGAGATCGTCCCATCTTGATCAGGCGGGGGTGCCAGCCTCTGACGGGGCACATCTCGGTCGTCCGGACGGATTTGGCATGAGAGCCTCACGCCCGTGGCTACTGAAACTGAGGTGGGAGAGCTGTTGCACCAGCGTGGCTGGCGGACGGCATTCACGGTCACTGAGATGGTGAACGCATGGGCTGCCCTGGTGAGCGTCATCGAGCGCGGCTACGGCGACGACATCTACGAGTACACCAACGACCTCTACTGCCGAAACTGGCTGCACGAGGCATGGCTCCTGCTGGACGAACACGTCGTCCAGCTCTGGACTCCCCGAATCAAAGCTCTGGACGACCACTACAAAGCCGTGACCATCGACGACGACGGCCAAGCACTTGATCAGTTCCACAGGCTGCCCGGCCCCGACTTGTGGTGGTGGCGGCGTCATCCCCGCATCCTCACCGGAGACCTCGGGCGTTCGCTTCGCTCGGCCGGCGCCATCGGCGCCGACCCGGATACGGCATGACCCTCAGCCGCGTGGGATTACGGGACAGCCCTCAGAAAAGTGATATGTCCGGTGGCACGGTCGACGCATCCAGGATGAGTATTCGTTCTGATTCGTTGAATCATCTGGCGCGGTTACTGACGCGGGTTTTCCTTGGTGATTCTCCAGGCGCCGGACCGGGGTATTCAGCGTTCGGTCTTTCTCTGTTGGGCCTCATTCAAGGTCTCGTTCAGCATCTGAAGGATTCGTAGCGCGAATTCAGGGGCCCGAGCTAAGTAAGTGGGTAAGGGAAACGTCCTTGTCGTCGCGCCTTGTCCAGGATTACCCTATCCCGCTCATGCTTGGATGTCTTCCACCGTTTGGAATCCAGGTGGCTTTCTAGGTTTCTGATTCCCTCGAAGGTGAGATGCCAGGCGACTTCCTCTTTCAGTTCGCTCGGCACCTCGGAAAATCTCTCATATGCTTCACGATACGGCCACCCATGACTCTCTGCTGCCGCGTTGATCTCCCGTGCGACGCCGTGGGCCCACTGTGAATTCCATAATGCTGCAGCAAACTGTTGCGGAATGCGATCCATCAGCATTCTGCTGTCGACAGGTGAAGCGGCCAGCGCCTGAACGATGACTCGGTGAGCCAAAGGGGAACGAAACGGCCGTGACTGATCGGCTGCCATCATAGAGTAGATGCACTCGGGAAGAGCTTCTCCGATTTTGTGAAAAGTGGAGGCTAGCCCGTCAATCTCCATGTGTGGCATCAGGGTCACTCGCATTTCGGGGGGAATGGCAGCGTAAACGCTGGCGCCAAGGTCCGACGTAGTTGCGAATTCGGCCATGCGTCCACGGGTCATGGATCCTACGATCCCGCCAAGGTCAGGAGCATTCGTGCCGACCACTGAACAGATTTCTAGCAGGTCTTCCGAGGGGGCATTTGCTAGATGAACGGCCTTTTCCAGCAGGTTATTAGGCATGGTGTTGACCAAGGAAAGTCTTGCCGACTCGTCCATGCAAATCCAGATGGCCATGTCCCGGTCGCCAGCGGTTTCGAGGATCTGGGTGGCAATTGCCGGTGGTACCTGATTGAGAAATGTGGCGATGACAATGAGGGGCAGGCAGGCTGTGAAGTCTTTGAGGATTTCAGTTGCGAGTGACAGGCGCCCTTCTTGCTCGTCTAAGTCCCCGAGGAGCCGGCATGTCTGCTCAAGTGTCATTGCTGAGAGAAGATTTGACCTGAACGGTTCGTGACTGCCCAGTACGAGCGATCTGGCGGTATAGGAGTTCATCGCCAGGAGATTTTCAATGGCCAACTGCTCATCGATTTCGCTCAGCACCTGAATGGCGGTGGGTGTAGGCAGTTCCGAGATCCTTGCTGCGGCAGCAGAAACGGGCATTGAAGCCAATACGGCTGCGCGCTCGGTGCTGGGCATGGCAACGAGGCTTTCTACTGCCTGCTGGACGGGGATCGCAGCCAGGCGCCGGGCCGTTGAAACCGTCGTATCAGCGTCGCCGAGGAACATGTTTCCCTCGGCGACCTGATATACCCGACTTTCTCCGAGGGCTGTAATATCGACGCTGATATTACGCGAATCATCGGTGCTCATTTGTCCGAAATCCTCATCTCGCCCTGTCCGAGCTGATAAACCCTGGCGTTCCCGGAAGCTTTAGCACTCTGCCGTACATCGCCGTGGTAGGTCGTCCCCGGCGACTCCGCACCCTTGGCGACCTCGATGATGCGCTGCAGTTCAGCGGCGGCGCGTGCACACTCTTCATCACTGGCGGACTCAAACCAGACCTCGAGACGGGATTGCCACGTCCCTTCCTGCAGGGTGCGCACCCGCTCCAGCTGCTCCGGAGCGGCATTGGCAATCGCTGTTGCGGTCCTGTCCAGCCGTTCGAGCTCGGCCCCCGTGCTTTGCGCGTCGCCGCGTCCCATGAGAGCCGCGAGCCGCTGCTTGAATCCCGTCCAGGCATCGGTGCTAGCAGCCTGAACCACTGCAGTACCGCTGGCCGCAACCACCGCCGCAAGCGCTTCTGTGAGCATGTCTCTCCTTTGAACCATGCATTCAAGTAGCGGGATTCTACCGGCAGTTCGCGGTGAGTGCTTAGAGCTCGTAACACGATCTTGTTGAAGTGTGCTGGTGGGGCGTAACCGGTGTGACGATTCGGCCGTTCGTGAGGGTGTGGGTACTCGACCGTGGATCGTGGACGATGATTTGTGGGCTCTGATCGAGCCGTTGTTGCCGCCTTGGCCGGAACGAGCCCCGGGGCCAAGGCCGGTGTCGGACCGGCTCTGCCTCCAGGGCATTCTGTTCGTCCTCTACAACGACATAGCCTGGCAACTCCTGCCCCTGGAGCTGGGGTTCGGCTCGGGCCAGACGTGCTGGCGTCGCTTGGACCGGTGGCAGAGGGCAGGGGTGTTCGACCGGTTGCACCAGGTCCTGCTCGCCGAGCTGAACGCGGCCGGCGAGCTCGACTGGTCACGGGCTTGCGTGGACGGCTCCCACATCCGCGCGAAAAAGGGGGCGCCGACACCGGTCCGTCGCCGGTCGACCGGCGGAAAACGGGCAGCAAACACCACCTGATCTGCGACGGACGCGGCACCCCGCTCAAAGTCATCACCACCTCGGCCAACGTCAACGACGTCACCCAGACTCTCGCCCTGGTCGACGGCATCCCACCCGTCGCCGGCCGCCCCGGCCGGCCTCGCCGCAGGCCCGAAGCCCTGCTCGGCGACAAGGGCTACGACTCCAACGCCCACCGCGACGAGCTGCGTCGCCGACGGATCCTGCCCGTCATCTCCCGCAAGGGATCACCCAACATCAAGGGCATCGGCAAGCTCCGCTATGTCGTCGAGCAAACCTTCGCCCTGCTTCACCACTTCAAACGCCTCGCCGTCCGTTGGGAGCGCCGCACCGAACTCCACGACGCCTTCGTCTCCCTCGCCTGCAGCCTCATCTGCTGGAGACGCCTCAAGAGATCCCGCTCATGATCGTGTTACGAGCTCTTAGAC
>NZ_ML123055.1:186776-198548 GCF_003846175.1 Streptomyces sp. ADI95-17
AGTCCTGGGCAAGGTAGCGGGCCGGGTAGCGGCACGGCTGCTCGATGATGTGCAGGGCGGCGCTGCACCGTTACAGGTGAGCCGCACCAGCGTAGAAGCCAAGGTTACTCAGACCAGGGGATCAGAGACACGCACTGAAAGATGATCAGTTGCGACTGGCCGCAGTAGCAAACGTTGCCGATGACTGACCGCAGGGTCAACTCTGGCCCTGCGTCGCCCCAGAACTTTCAGTTCCGCTTGATGATCTCCCAGAAGGGCGCTCGCCCAAGATCCCCGACAGCGTCACGTACTCAATGTTCGTAGGTGACGTGGACGTGGTCGTAGTGCCCGCCGGTGACCGTGTGTGGGTTGTTCAGCCCGTGGCTGTAGGGTCGTCCCCAGCCGTTTTGGTCCTGGGGGTGGTTGATGCTCCAGATGCGCCCCTGCCAGATGACGTACTGCACGTGCAGGGTGCCGGCGTTCTTGCGGAGCCATGCGGCCAGGGACCAGCCCTGGGCGAGCGCCGTCCCGGAGGCGCGTTGGCCGAGCGTGCCGGGGGTGTAGTCGCAGGCACGGCCCAGGGGGTGCTCGCCGCCTTCGGAGCGTGGGGTCTGGCAGCCGGTCCCGCCGTGCCAGCGCGGCCACTTCTTCAGGATCTCCCTGTATCCGTGGGAGGCCGCGCCGGTCAGACAGTGGCCGCCGGACGGGTCGGGATACGAACAGGCAGTCGCACCACTCCGATACCCAGCCGGGGGGCCGGGCAGGGAAACAGTGACGGGCACGGGGCCGTTGCTGCCGGAACCGCCAGGGGTGCCGCCAGCCTGGTCGTACTGGTGGATGTGGCGCAGGACGTCGTCGGCGTACCAGCCGGCGTGGTTGTAGCGCAGGACGGCTTTGCGGAGTTGGGCGTTGTCGTTCAGGTTGGTGCGGCCGGTGCCGCACAGGTAGACGGCGGCGCCGAGCGCCGCGTCGAATGCGTTGTGCGGGTCTGCGATGCCGTCGCCGTTGCCGTCCTGGCCTGTGGGTCCGTCCCAGGTGGAGGGCAGGAACTGCATCGGGCCGACGGCGCGGTCGTAGGCGGTGTCGCCGTCCCATTTCCCATGGTCGGTGTCGGTGAACGACGTGGTGTTCCCGCCGGCGCCCGTGCCGTTGAGCCGGGCGCCGATGATGCGCGGGGTGATCGCCCCGTTGGCGGCGACGTGGTGGCCTGCGGCGTGGTTGGACTCGACCTTGCCGATCCCGGCCAGCACGGACCAGCGCATGCCCGTGCACTTCGGGCGCAGCTCGGTGATGCGGGAGGCCGCGTCCGTGTACGCGGACAGCATCACCTGCCCGATCCCTTTTACCGAGGCCAGGGCCGCCTGCGTCCCGGTGGCGTAGGCGGCCTGCCGGTTCTGGTCGTCCTGGTCGGCGGCGATCGCACCGGTGAGGGCCACGACGGCAGCGAGGCCGACCAGCAGCGGTATGACGGTGGCGGCCGCGCCGAGTGCGACCCATCCCTTCTTCGTCACCGTGTCCTCCGGTGCGGTGCGGGCCGTGCGGTGCGCGGCCGGGGAGCTGCCGGTGCCGGCGACGGCTGGGGCTCGGGGCTGGGCGCGGGGCGGTGTGCGCGGGCCGCGTCCGTACTCATCCGGTACAGCCGCTGGCGCAGGGCCTGCTGCTGTGAGGACGCGGCCGGCTGCTGTGCGGGCCGGGCGGCCCGCCGCCGAGGCCGGGGCCGGGTCGGCACTGGGGCCGGTCCAGCTGCGGGTCGGCGCATGGCTGGGGGCGGGACGGCCGGCCGGTTGACGGGGCGGGGCGGGGTGCGCGGGTGGGGGCGCGGCGGCAGGCCGCGGTGCATGCGGATCCGGTTGCCGGCCCAGCGGCCGCCGATGTTGTTCCAGTACGTCTGGGAGAAGTCCCGCACTGCGGGCAGTTGACGGGTCACCGGCTGCGTGATCCGGGAGCGCAGCTGGGCGGCGGAGCGCGCCAGGTTACCGGGCGCGGCCCTGACCGCCGTACTGGCGGCGCGGGCTGCCTGCGGCAGGTAGACGGGTGCGCCGACGCTGTACTTGAGGCCGAACTTGCCTGCCCCGTAAGCGGCCTTCGCGGTCCCGGCGACGGCCTTGGTGGCGCCGTTGGCCAGGGCGGCGGTGCCGCGCACTGCCATCCGCGTGCCGAGCCGTCCGGCCAGCGCGGTGGATCCCCGGCCGCCCAGCGACATCAGCGAGCCGGTACCCGCAGCTGCGCCGCCGGCGGCGGCCGCGCCACCGGTCGCGGCGATCGCGCCGACCATCAGCGCGGTGGTGGCCAGCGTCCTGACTAGCGAGCGCTTACGGCCGGCGTCCTGGTTCATCACGGCGGGGGCGCGGCCGCCGAGCGGACTGTTGCCCAGGCGGGTACGGGCCGAGGCCGCCCAGGCCTTGGATTTCAGGGTGAGGCGTTTGCGGAACATGAAGCACGCGATGACCATGGCGTCAACCGCGACGAACCGGGCCGGCAGGGCTCCGGCGTTGTCGCCGAAGTCCGCGTTCAGCATCGCGGTCACCAGCGTGACCGCGATGGCCAGGCCGACGACCAGGCCGACCAGGAGCCCCAGCAGCCGCACGATGTTCGCGGCCCGCTCCCACAGCCATGCCCTGCCGGGGCCGGGCATGATGCCCGCGACGAGTGCGACCCGGGCCAGCACCGCCTCGATGACCAGCCGCATCTGTGTGGACAGGTAGAAGAACGCGGTCACCAGCAGCAGCGCCGTCATCAGGAGCGCGGCGATGAAGATGAACAGAGCTCCGCCGACCTTGTCCCAGCCGGCCTTCTTCGCCGCGCCCGCGTCCGTGACGCAGGCCTTTTCGAAGTCTTCCTGCGGGTTCAGGCCGAGCATGTCGTTGGCGACGTAGTCGAACGCCTTGTCGGCGATGGCGGCCTTGATGTCGCCGACAATTCCTGAGTCGAGGGCCGTCGCCGAGGTGTTCATCCTCTTCTTGACGCTGTCGACCATGTCGTTGAAGAACGCTGTCTGGACCCGGGAATCGGAGTACAGGCCGACGCACTTCTTGCTCAGCTGCTGGTTGTAGGAGAGCAGGAAGCTGGGGCGCGCGACGAATGCCTCGACGATCCCGTCGGTGACGGTGCGGGTCAGCTCCCGCGCCTTGTCCTCGGTGATCTGCCCGGCCTTTGTCAGGGAGTCCTCGTGGCCGGTGGTGATGGCGTAGACGGCGATGCCGAGGTCGCGGGCCTTGCCGACGGCGCCGTCCTGCTGGCCGAGCAGCATTTGCGGGGGAGCGGCGAACGCGGAGACGGCGAGTGCGCCGATCACGGTGGAGGCGGCGATCTCGCCCCAGCCGCGGGAGCGGTTGCCGAAGGTGATGTTCCAGAACGCGACCACGCCGGAGTAGGCCATCAGCAGTCCGGGCACGCCGAGCTGGACGATGGTCTGGGAGTAGAGGGCGTCGGACAGGTGCATGGCGGGTTTGACGAACAGGGAGGCCAGCGACCAGGACAGAGCCCAGGAGATCAGCCAGCAGCCGAACGCGATGGCCCACTTCGTCATCTCGAACAGCCCCTGCGTGGCGAGGCCCTGGAACTGACCCGGGATATCGGTGATGCCCCCGTTGTCGGAGACGATCCGGTACGAGGAGACCGGCAGGCCCTTCTTGTCGGTGACCTCGAACGCGTTGAGGACGCCGCCGTCGCCGTGCCTGGCCTTGTACTCCTCGACCCTCTTGCGCATCTCGCGGCGCAGCTTCTCCTGCTCGGCCGCCTTCTTCTCCTTCGCGGACAGCTCCTTCGGCTTGTCCGCCCCGCCCTTGCCGGTGTCCTTCTTGCTGTCACCAGCCTCCGCCCTGCCGCCGACCTTGTCCGTGGGGGTGGTGCCGGGCGGCAGCAGGCCAGGGGCGGTTTCGCGGGGCAGCAGGCCGGATACGGACCTGGACGGCAGCAGGCCCGGCTCGTACTTCGGGAACGCCGACGGGGACGGGGCGGGCGTGGGACCGGCGGGGGCGGCGCCGACCCGGGGTGCGAGCAGCATCATCACGGACAGCGCCGTGACCACGAGCAGCAGCCCGCCCGCCAGATGACGCCGCACCCCCGTGAACCCTCTGAACTGTCCCCGCCGCACGCTCATGCCCCCGCCCCGCTCGCCACCGGTTCGTCACTGCCCCGGCCCGCCCCGCCGGGAGCGGCCTGCCCGGGGTCGGAGTGGATGACGTCGGCCAGCGACGCATCGAGCGGCATCTGCACACGCATCGCCCCGATCCGCCCGAACAGGTCGCGCACCAGGCACTCACCAGCCCGCTGCGCCTGCACCGCCTCGGACTCGTCCAGCGGGGAGAGCCGCGTGGTGACCATCTCCAGCAGCTCGGGATCGTTCGGGTCGAGGCCGAGGAAGTCCAGGCCGCGGCGGGCCAGCTCCTTGTTGGTCTGGCGGAACAGATACCGGCGGGGAAACAGGCCCCGCACGATGCGGCCGGCCTCGGTATCGGGGCCGATGTCGTCGGGGTCGTGGCTGCCGACCAGCACGCCCGCGTTGTGCTTACGGCCATCGCGCACCAGCTCCAGAAGCAGGTCCAGGCCCTCGGGCGAGGAAGTGAGCCACCAGCACTCGTCCCACACCACCTGGCAGAACTCCGCCTCGTGACGCGGGTCGAAGGCAATGTGCCGGCAGATCGCCGCAATCAGATACAAGGCCGCACGGCCGAACACCTTCTCCGGGCTGAGCCGCTCGAAATGCCCCGGCTCCAGCTCCCACTTCTTCGGCAGCACCAGCTGCGCGACGGAGAACACCACGGAGTCGGCGTCGGTGTCGACGACCGGCAGGCTCTCGTCGAAAACAGCCCTGGCGATGTCCCGGCGGGCATGCATGTTCAGCTTCCGGGCCAGCGAGCGGCAGGCCGCGTCGTCCTCGCGCACACCCCGCTCGGTCAGGTGCGCCATCAACGCGCGCATGCTCGGGGCCTTACCAGCCAGGACGTGAGAGACGGCCTCGGACAGAACACCGCCGACTTCGTCCATCGGCCGGATACCCAGCAGCATGTGCAGAAAGCTCTCGCAGCGCCGCTGCGCCTCGGACAGATCGACCGGCACCCGGCCGCGCTGCTGGGTGAACACCCGCAGCGGATCCAGCGAGACGGCGGCGCTGCTGTCGGTGGTGATCAGCTCGGTGCGCCCGGGGCAGGCCCGGGCGAAGCGCAGCCACTCCTGCTTCGGAGTGCGGTCCACGATCACCGCACGGCCTCGGCTGCCCGTCACCCCCGCCTTACGGCCTGCGGCGAGCGTCCAGTACGCGGCGCACTTCATGGCATAGGACTTGCCGCCGCCGAGCTCGCCGAGGTACGCCGCCGACGCGGAAGTCCTCTTCTTCGGGCCCCGGGTGAAGTCCATCAGCACCGGACGGGCACCGCCGCCGGTCAGCTGCCACCCGTACAACGGGCCCCGCTCGTCCCCGAGCTCGGTCGCCGCCCACGGGCCGGCCATGCAGAAATCCCGGGCGAGCAGGTACTGCGCGTAGGACGCCATCACCTGCGGGGTCCGCGCACCGGGCAGCATCCCGTGGAACAGGCGCTCCTGGTCGCCGAGCGGCCTGTCCAGGGTGTAGTCGTCGCCGCCGAACGCCGCAGTGAGCACCCCGGCCCGCTGCTCCGCCTCCTGCGGGCTCGCCCCCCAGACGCAGAAGGCGACCATGGCCCGCACGTCGACCTCGCCCTTGGACGCGGTCAGCCTCTCCCGGTTCTCCGCCAGGCTGTCGGCGGCCCTGCCGACCGAGGCCGGCGCCCCGGCCGGATCGTGTGCCCACTCATCGGGCTGCCCGGCCACATCACGCGCCTTGCGCCGGGTCCTGGCCTCCGCGACGGCACCCGGCGTCACGTTCAGACGAACCACCCAGTCCACCGGGAAGTCGAACGTATCCAGCGCGGCCAGATACTCCGAGCCGGGGAACCGGAACGCCTCCGGCATCTCCGACAGCGTCAAGAACGCCTGGTAGGAGGCGCCGTGCTCGGTCGCGACCTCCACCCACCTGCGCCTGAACACCCCTGCACCGCGCCGCTCCTCCTCGTCCGCGAGCATGCCGTCGACCGCGCCCTCGGTGAGTACGGCCTGCCCGAGCGCGGCCACCGTGCGCCCGCGGTTGACGATGCCGCGCCCGGTGTCAGGGGCGGGCAGCAGCGGTTCCACCACACCGCGTCGCGCCGAATGCCCGTAGATCCACAGGATTTCCGCCTCGCTCGCCGGCCGCACCGCCACCGTGCCCGGCCACGTCGCAGCCATCCGCGCCGCCTGCGCCAGACGCCGTCTTTCTTCCTTCCGGCTGATCGGCGCGGGCAACAGGCCCAGATGCAGGGCCATGTCCGCCTTCGCCGCCCCGGCCATGTCTGCGATGCGCTGACGGCGGCCGGCTGCGGGCAGCGGCACGGCGAGCCAGTCGGTGCGTCCGGTCAGCTCCAGGCCCTCCAAGGTGTCCAGTACCCGGTGAGCGACCTGCGTGTACTCGGTGCTGGCCGCCATGTCGATGTCCTCGGTCATCGCGCGCACCACCGCGCGCGGGTCGACCTGCGGGCACAGGGAGAGCCACATCGACTCACCCACCAGCTTCTTCACCAGCGCCTCAAGCGCCTTCAGACGGCGCAGCTTCGCACTCTTGCTGGAGTGGACCTGGTCCACGCCCTGCACCCGGTACAGCGCCCACACCGTGCCGTGCACACTCCACACGACGTTCCCGGCCACGTGCCGGATCGGCATCCTCACGACTGCTCCCCCCGTTCGCGACGTACGGACGCCGGGCCGTGAACACGGCACGGCTGCAGGAGGGCAAGACGAAGGCGCAGCGGCAGGGGACGGCTGACGGCCGCGGTCGTGGTGATGATGCGCAGGGGGAGCGGGGCCATCAGCTCCCAGCACTCGTCGCGCACGACGCGCACGGGCTTGCCGGGTCCCGGGGTGAGCTCGGGGGTGTTCATCGGTGCTCCCTTGCAGTGGCTGAACGGTGGGTCGCGAGCTGGGCGAGCGCGGTGGAGGCCGTACCTGCGGCCGCGCGCCGCGGAAGGTGTCGAACGGGGGCGGGCCTCGCCGACGGCGCGGCGGGCGACCGGGCACCCGGACGCCGGTTCGGCGCCTGCTCGACGGGGGTGAGGGTGACGGTGCCCTGCAAGGGCTGCGTGGTGATCCGCCGCAGTCGCCGGCCACCGAGCCGGGGACACTGCCCGCCCGCCACCAGACCCGCCGTACTCGCCAGCGCCGCGAACGGATGCCGGCCATCCACCTGCAGACGGCGCACCAGCAGCGACGACAGGTAGGGCAACAGGACCAGGGCAACGAGGTTGAACACCCCGAACCGGGTCCACAGACCGGGCACGGCGACCAGGACGAGAATCATCGCCGCGAAGACGGCGCCCATGGTGATGAACTGCGGCACGCTGTACGGACCGCCCCACAGCCGACGGCCCTCCCACTGGCCGATCATGCTCGGGTGGCGGCGCGCCTTGGTGTAGCAGCGCCCGACGAGGTCCTCCTCGTCCGCGGTACTCATACCCGCCCCGGCCGTTCACTGCCCGCCGTCGGCGACGCGACGAGGACAGTTGGCGGGGACGTGTCGATGACGCGGACAACGCCCTGGCCGACCGTGTGGTCCTTCTCGAACTCCTCGGCGGTCTTGTCGGTGATCGTCGCCTGGGAGGCGATGATCCCCATGACGACGGCGCCGCCCGCGGCGGCGACCCCGGCCTTGAGCATGGAGCGGGTCGCCGCCCAGGTCGCACCGACACTGGCCACGTAGATGATGCCGAGGACGACCACGGTCAACAGGGTCTTGAGGTCCTTGCCCAGACCGGTGAGGTCGTTGATGATGCCGGCCGCGAGTGAGGTGGAGTACATGAGAGGGGTTCTCCTTACTGAACAGGGGCGTTGCCGGACGGCGACATCGCCGGGGCGTTGGGGAGGGTGACTTTGGGAGTCGCGTCCACAGCGGCGACCTCCCACCGGCCATCGCGGCCGGCCAGCGTGAGCGCGTACGACAGCGGCCTTCCGACGCCGTCCGGGCGGGTGGCCTTGACATCGACCACCAGGCGCAGCCGCTCCCGGCCCGCCGGGGCACCGATCCGTCCGTCGCCTTCGCCGTCCCGGAAAGCGGTCTCGACGGCGACCTGAGTGACGGCCGCCGACCGGTACGGGGCGGGACGCACGGGGGAGAGGAGGGTGCCGGGCGAGAGGTAGCGGCCCAGCTCCCCGCTGTCCGACAGGTAGGCGGCGAAAAACTGCGACAGGGTGTCCACGGCCGGGTCGGAGGCCTGCGCCGGCAGCGGCGTGCCGTACGCGAGCTCCGCCTGCGGTGTGCTGCCCGTGGGGGCGGCGACCTCGGCGGGCAGCGCGAGCGCGGCCAGCGGACCACCCTCCCGGTCCGCCTCGACGGGCACCTGGAAGAACCGCATACGGAGCACCGGCTGCCCACCACCCGCACCTGAGCCCGCGGAGCTCGCTGCTGGTTCCAGGACGCGCGCGGCCACCGTCACCGACCAGTACCGGCCCGGCGCGATCTCCCTCACACGCACCGCGGCGATCTGGCCGACCTGCACCGCATCGGGCTTGCCGCTCAACTCCAGGTCCCTGGCACCGGAGTAGAAGACGGCGAGCTCGCTCTGCGAACCCTCACCGGCGCGCAGAAACGCCGCGACGTACATCTCCGCGAACCCGCCGGGCCCCGCCAGATCACTGCTGGAGGACTGCACCACCGGCGCGGGACGAGCCGCACCCGGCTGCGACACGATCGCCCAGCCACCCAGCACCGGACCAGCAATCAGCAACCCCCACGCCAGGCGCCGCACCACACCGGTCACCACCGCCACCGACCCGGTCGACGGCGACGCCCACCAACCCCCCTGCTCCTCCAGCTCCTGGTCTTCCAGTTCCTGGTCCACCACAGCATCGGCATCGGACCACCGCGCACGCTCCTTCCGGCTGCGGCGCATCATGACGCCGCCTGCCGCCACAGGCGCAGCCGCCGCTGCTGCTCGGCCTGATCCAGCTGCGCCCAGCGCTCGAACACCTCCCGCACCAGGACCGCCTCATCCAGGTACTCGCGCGCGACGCGCGCTGTGTACTCCGTGAACGGAAGCGTTTCCAGCAGACCGACCAGCTGCTTCACCCCGCGCCGCGCCGCAGCGAGCAGATCCAGATCCGCCAGCTCGGCCGGCACCGGGGTCTCGTGCACCGTGTGCGTCATCGCCACGGTCTCCTCCCACAAGTCGGGACATCCGGCGGACCCTTCGCCGCCGTACACACCCCCAAGGAGCCGCACCCCGAACAACGTGACCGGCCAGGGCGCACCAATTTCCCCGCCCAGCACGCTCACGCCGCACGCACCCACTCGGCCGCCACCGGACGCAGCCAGCTCACCGCCCGCGACCGGCGCTTCCGCTCGGCCGGCGAAGCGGCACCGGCGCGCCCCTCTTCCTCACGCACCACCTCCACCACCGAGCGGGCCTGCTGGACGGGCAGAGACCCGTGATCAACACCCCACGCCAGCAGCGCCACCAACTCGCCCTCAGCGCCCTCCACATCCGCCACGTCGGCGACACGCTGGACCTGGCCCCGCTCGACCAGCAGGGCCTGCACGACCCGGTCGACGACGTCACCCCCGACAGCGGGCACGTCCGGCAGGTCATCGAGGCGGACCTCACGCACCTCGTCCGCGCCGAGCTCCCGGGTGGCGTGATGCAGCGTCTCCAGCACCAGATTCGCGGCGACCTTCGCCCGGCGGCGCAGCGGGAACGTCCGCGCGACCACATACAGGCAGCCGACCACCACCTGAGCCACATCATCGAAATCGCGCCGCGACGTCAGCAGCGACTGCGTCAGACGCACCATGCCCGGCACCATCGCCTGCACGACCACACGCGCAGCCAGCTGCGCCTGCTCGCCATCGCCCGCAGCGCGCTCCAGGAGGGCGCTCAGCCACCGGTCACTGAAGGCGGCGTCACGCCGGGCAGCGAGACCGGCGACGAGCTCGCGCAGATCCTGCGACAGCGTCCCGTCCGGGACGACGCCGGCTTCCTCGATCCAGCCGCGCACGAGGGTGCCGTTGGCCGGGTCGGCGCACACCAGCGCCCACTCCGCGTCCAGTCCCGCAAACACCCGCTTCGTAGCTCCCACGACACGACCCCTTTCAAGTACGTGTCGTGGACTCTCCTCAGCACCAATGCCCCACCGAATACCCCAACCACCCAAATACGCAGGTCAGACGCTTGCCCAAAGAGTGACCCACCCCGAAACACAGTGACCCACACCCCGCAGGACACCCGCCAACCCCCCTCCCACAGCCAGACCCGGGAGACCGGGCAACGCCGACGGAATGACCAGCCCCAGAGAAGAGGCCGGCGCTTCCCGCCAGCCTGTGGTTCGAGGGCACGATCCTGCGGAGGTCAAGGTCGGCAGGCGACGCTGTTCCAGCCCCGCACACACACGGTGGAACAGCACCGCGAGAAACCGGCCAGTGCCGTGCGCACGGGTGGAATACGGCACACTCCACCACTCCGCCCGAGCCATTCCACCCCGGGGAACGGCCGTGCTCCCGCACCAGGTCAGGTCGCAGCCTGCTATGCCCCGAACAGTGACCCACGCTGGAAAACCGCAGCTCACAGCGTTCCATCCCCGCGGAACGCTCACAGATACGAACCGAGCACCTGCACGATTCCACCCAGTGCGGCAGGGCACAGAGCCCCGCTGCACGGGCTACTACTGATGACGCGCCGCTGCGCACCTGTGAGAGCGGCCGGGTGGAACGAGACCGCCCGCGCCGGATGTTCACGACTGCGGGCAGCAGTTCAGCGGCAACCAGCGGGGAGCCGTCTGCCAGGGGAGGGACTTTCGGTTCGCGTCGCCCGGATCGTCGAGGCCGCGGCACGCGGATATCCGCAGCATCGCCGCGCCGCGGGGAAGCAGCGACCGAAGCGACTGACTTCACTGATCGGACCCGAGCGACCCAGCATGGCTCTCCATCCAGGGCTGGCTAGGAGGCGTGGCCGGAGCCGGCATCGCCGACATCCTGGCGCAGGGCCCCGAGGACCGGGAGCTCCTGGAGTCCTACGCCCGCGAGCACGGTCTGATGTAACCGACGCTACCCAGGCCCACCAGTAGGCCGGTTGAGGTGGCGAAGCGGCGTGCCGACAGCAGGTTGCCTTCCAGGTTGCCTTTCGAGTTGCGTTCCCGGGTTGCCTTCCCAGATTGCGAACCAGGTTGCCCAATGGCAGCCAACCGCTCGTGCATCGCACGGGACTTTCAGCAGGTCAGGGCAGGTTGGGGTACTGCGCGTTCATCCCGACACCTCTCTTGTTCATCAAGAGAGGCTGCTCTTCCCCTTCGTGCCGCGCCGCTCGAATGCCGGGACCAGCGAGCCGGGGAGGCATCGCCCCGTGCAGAAGCCGAACGCGCGGCGCCAGGGAGGCGGCCGGCACGCCGACCCGGGCTTCGTCCGCTCAGCCTGGTTCCCGTGGCTGTTCACCACCGGACAGGGCGTGGCCTACAGCTCTCCCCTCAGCGACGCGAACATCTTCGTGCTGATCCTGGGCTGGGGCGGGTTCATCTACGCCGGGATGGTCGCCCTGTACTTCTTCGCACGCGCCCTGTGGTCCGCCGACGAACAGGCCGCACGCGAGACCTCGCCTGGCGACGGAACGGAGTTCCACGAGCCGGAAGCCGGCGCCTGAGCCGTGGTCGGGTCCGCGTGTCGGCCCGGTTGGAGCCGGTCCTTGCTGTGCGGGTCGGTGAGGCTCTGGGGGCGCGACGGTGGTCGGGGACCCCCCGCCACCAGCCCCCTGGCCCCCGCCC
>NZ_ML123055.1:198573-199096 GCF_003846175.1 Streptomyces sp. ADI95-17
CCCCCCCCCGCACCCGCCGCACCTTCACCCAGACCGTGCAACTCCTGGAACTCTTCCTCCACCGCCACGGCCGCGCCCCCACCGCCCGAGAAACCCTCCGCGTCGACGGCGACACCGTCCAGATCGGGGCCTGGCTCGCCAAGGCCCGCACCAAGCACCGCGCCGACGGGCTTCCCGATGAGCACGCGAGCCTGGTAGCCGCCCTCTTCGACGGGGACTGGACCAACGACACAGCTCAGCCCGTGGCCCTGGTATAGCCCGATGACATCGCACCGCGGTGTCTGCCCAGGCAGTGACCCCCGACCCCCCAGCCACTGCTCGACGCCCTCCAAGAAATCACTGAAGTCCCTGACATCCCCCTATCCGATCTGCAGCGGCTAGTCGAGCGACTGCCCGGCCTTAGCCACAACCTCGGACCGTGGGCCGCCCACGTGACCGGACTCGTTGCCGCGCGGGCCCAGGGCGCCCACGGCTACAAACGCCTCCGGGCCGCCAGCTTGAGCGACCTCTCTGTCCGGCTTAG
>NZ_ML123055.1:199685-200496 GCF_003846175.1 Streptomyces sp. ADI95-17
AGCCTGAACAACCTCTCTGTCGATCTGGGGGCACTGGGGCGGCGGGAGGAGGCGCTGGCAGCGGTCAGTGAGGCCGTGGATATCCGGCGGAGGCTGGTTCGAGAAAACCGCGATGCCTATCTGCCCCACCTGGCCATGAACCTGTTCAACCTGTCCGTCCGGCTGGGTGCGTTGGGGCGGTGGGAAGAGGCGCTGACCACGGCCCGAGAGGTCGTCGAATTTTACCGGGAAGCTGTTCAAGAACGCCGTGACACTTATCTAGAGAACTTCGCCGACGCCTTGCATAACCTCACCACCTGTTTGCAGGAAGTTGGGCGGCGGGAGGAGGCGCTGACTGCGATTAGAGAAGCAGTGGACATCCGCCGGGAGCTAACGCGCATGATGCCCGATGCTCACCGAGGCCAGCTTGGCCAGTCGCTCGCACTGCTCTCCCAGCTGCAGGTGGATGAGAAGGGCAGCTCGGGCCCTGCAAGCTGAAGATGGATACGAGCTGGGCACCGGCTTGTGATCAGCAAGGGCTGAAGCTAGCCGCCCACAGGTGTACGCCGACAAGCAGCGGCGTTGCAGTTTGGGGGACTCCCCTGGGGCCCTGCCCCCGAAGCGTACTTCGCCACGGTTTTGACTGGGGCTCGAGGACTTGGGCTTCGAGGTCGGCGATGCGCTTGTCGGCGAGGCGGAGGTTGGAGCGAGCGCCTTCAAGTGACAGTCCCCCCTGACCTGAGACTGCTACCGCCGCTGACCCCATGTCCCGGGCCAGGGACAGGATGTGACGGACCCGGCCCGGTTCAACACGCCCCCGACCGGGGCTCGC
>NZ_ML123055.1:201148-208281 GCF_003846175.1 Streptomyces sp. ADI95-17
CGCTGGGCTTCTTCGAGCTGGTCTTCGAGGATGACGACGCGGCAGGCGGCCTCGATGGCGGTGCCCTGGTCGACGAGTTCCCGGGCGCGGGCGGCGATGCGCAGCTGGTAGCGGGAGTAGCGGCGGTCGCCGCCGGTCGGGGTCACGAGAATGGCGTTGCGCCCCTGTCGAAGGGGTGCGGGTGTGGCTGGGCGACAAGATCCGGCGGCGGAGGGCATGACCCGAGACTGAGCCGTGCCGGGGCCCTTGAACCGGGCGGCGGTCAAGGGGGTCACGCGTCGCGTTGTACGCACTCCGTCGGCCAATTTGGCATGCCCATGTATCAAATAGGTCACGGCGGGGGTGCTTCGGCCTGCCCTGTGGAGACGCTCACAGGTGTCGGCAGGACCCTCTGCCTGTCGACGCCCCGGCGGATTCCGGTGGCGTTGGCCGGGCACCCCGCGGCGCGCTACGCCGGACCACACACCACGGAGGTCCAACGTTGCAGACCAGCAGGCGCCGCGGCGCCGTCCGCGCGCTCCTTACGGGGGCCCTGGCCCTCGGCCTCGTGTCCGTCACCACCGCCACGGCTCGGGCGGCCGAACCCGCCACGAACGGAGCTTCGTACGCCACCGCCCGGGCCGCCGCGGGCGCGGACTGCTCCGGATCGGTGTCGATCTACGGAGCGCTGGCCGACGGCCGTCTGACCTACTCCCAGATAGATCCCTCGAGCGGCGACCGGCTCAAGACACTGGTGGGACCCGACCTCGGCTTCGTCCCGAAGGCGATGGCGACACTGAACTTCAACACCGTGCTGGCCACCGACAGCGCGGGCACGCTCTACCGGATCGACGTGAAGACCAACAACCTCTCGCTCGCTCTGATGAGCTCGCCGGTGCAGATTGGCACCGGCTGGACCCACGACAAGCTCGTGTACGACGGACACGGCCACCTGTACGGGACCGCTGGCGGCATGCTGTTCCAGTACCTGGTCTCCCAGCCCAAGCCGGCCGGATCCGAACACATCGGCCAGCGCCGCGAGATTGGCAGCGGCTTCGTCCTAAAAACGCTTGCCTCCACGGGTGACGACCGGCTGCTCGCGAACACCGCGGACGGGCGGCTCGTCGAGTACCGGATCGACAGCGCGGGCGCCTGGTCGAGCAAACTGCTGGCGTCGGCCAACTGGTCGGGCTTCGAGAAGCTGGTCTCTCCCGGCGGCGGCCTCTACTACGGCGTGACGTCGGCCGGCGGCATGTACTGGTACCAGGACGTGAATCCCACCGACGGCTCCGGAAGCGACATCGTCTACCACAACGACGACCCGGTCGACACGTCCGGCTGGGCCCAGATCCTGCTGTCCGCCGAGCCGGAGACCGCCACCTGCGTAGGCCACGACTACGCCTACGTGCTGCCCCAGCCCGCGGTTCCCCGCAGCGAATTGGACGACCCCCACCACGACTACGCGGCCATCGACATCCAGGTCCCGATCGGCACACCGGTGTACGCGGTCACGCGCGGCACGGTCGGCTACATCGACGGCGGCTTTGGCAACGGCATCACCCTGACGAGCGCCGACGGCACGACGTACATCTACGGCCACCTCGACTCGCGGGGTGTCGCTGCCGGGACCACGGTGACGCCCGGCCAGTACCTCGGGAAATCCGGGAACACGGGACAGTCCACCGGGCCGCACCTCCACTTCGAGATCCGGATCGGCGGGGTGAAGCACTGCCCGCAGCCGCTGCTTCTCGCTCTGTACGACGGCGTGACACCTCCGGCGCCGAGCAGCCTCCCCACCAGCGGCTGTTCCTACTGACCGCCTGACGGGCCGAGCCCGGCGCCGTATTGGAGTTCATACAGATAGAGGGCGCGGGGCTGCGACCTGGGCGTTTCCCGCCTGCGGGAACCATGCGTCCGGATCTGACACTCGCTTCCCACGCACGAAAGCGGCGCCGCACCCCTGACGAAGGGGTGCGGCGCCGCTGATGTCGTGTCACCCGGCCGGGCGGGCGGCCGGGCGGCCGGTCAAGCGCTGCGACGTGTGGGCACGGCGGACAGATGCCGCTGCGGGGCGGGGAGCGCCGGGGCGGCAAGGGCGCCAGCCTTGATGGCCTCGGTCGCCTCGCGCAGCGCCTCCTCCATCTCCTCCTGCGAGGCGTACCCGGCGAAGTACGGGTGGATGAAGTAGCTGCGGTAGCGGCCCTCGGGCCGCAGGACGATGTTCCGCTCGACCAGATGGTTCATCGCGATGGACGTTCGGTTCTTGCTGAGCCCCACGCGCGCCCGCAGCTCGGCCTGTGAGGCGTTCACCTCGCCGCCGGGGCGCTGGACATCCATCATCGCGCTCAGCAAGTCGTAGTCGGCCTTGGCGAGCTCCAGGCAGTGCAGCTGCGCGAACCCGAGGTGAGCTTGAATCAGCATGCCTCTTCCTCCACGTCGTTGTCGCCGAACGCCAGCTGCCGCGTGCGCGGCGCCGGTGCGGCCGGGGCCGTGAACTCCGGGAAGCTCTCGCTCGCCGCCTTCTCCAGCGCCCCTACATCTTCCCGCATCTCCGGAAAGTGCTTCCGCAGCGCCGCCCTGGCGCCCTGCCGCAACTGCTCCAGGGCCTCTTGCTGGAGGTCGCCGTTGCCCTTGAAGCAGATCAGCGGGTTGACCACGATCAGCGAGTTAGCGCGGCGCTGGAGCATGTGCCAGTTCTCCAGGCTGCCCAGAGCCCGGGTGACGTTCGCGCGCTCGACTCCGAGGTGCCGGGCGACCTTGATGTGGGTGATCTTCAGGCGCCCTTCGACCTGGCGGCCCATACAGAGCAGCAGGACCGCCGACTGCACGGGCGACATCCCGTACCGCGCGATCAGCGCCGCCAGGACGTCGGACAGGAAGGCGTTGCTGACCATGCTGTAGCCGCTGCGGCCCCACGCATTGTGGGGAGCCTGGTACGTGTACTCGACGTTCGCGGACCGCACAGGCCGGCCGGGCTTCGGCGGCGTACGGTCCAGCGCCCTGGCGAAACTGTCCGCCAGCGGAGACTCACGGGCTCATCGCGATTCGTCGACCGCCGGCCCCTGTCCTCGCACTCGATGAATCCGGAAGGGAAGTGCGGTGGGCACCCTGACTTGAAGTCACTGCGTCACCTTCATGCCTCTGTCGAGCCACACCGCGCGGGTGTCGGTCGGCGGCGGCACGCTATCAGTGAGCCAGCCCGAGGGCGGCAAGGAGCACTGCGGGCCCATGCCGACCGACACCCTGGACGCTACGGCTGCAGACCGAGCATCTGGGGTCGATTCAACAAGTCAGGAGCCTGGAGCCAACTCGTCAAAGCGTCCCCGTGACAGTCCTGTCCCTCCGGCCGGCGACAGCGTGCACCCCACGCTACCGACCGAAGGGAACGCGGTGGATAACAACGAGCAGCACAGGTCCGGGCACGTCGTGATCGGCGTCGACACACACAAGCATGTGTACGTCGCTGCAGTGATGGACACGATCGGCGGGATCCTGGCGACCTTGACGATCCCCACCGACACCGGCGGATTTCAGCAACTCCTGGACTGGGCAGGCTCATACGGCAGGATTCTGGCCTTCGGAATCGAGGGTACCGGCTCCTACGGCGCCACCCTGGCCTCGTTCCTTCGACGGGCCGGGCACAAGGTGGTCGAGGCCGGCCGCCCGGACCGGCGGCTGCGACGGATGAACGGCAAGTCCGACACCCTGGACGCCGAGAACGCCGCCCGAGCCGTCCTGGCAGGGTTCGCGACGGCCACGCCCGAGAGCGCCGACGGTGAAGCCGAGATGATCCGGCACCTCAAGATCGCCCATGACCAGGCCGTCGAACAGCGCTCAGCGGCGATGGCCACCATGAAAGCGATGCTTGTCCACGCTCCTGATCTCTTGCGCAACGAGACCACGGGCAAAACTCAAATCGCTCTGGCCCGGCGCCTGGCGGGCCTGCTTCCTCGACAGCTGGAGGGCCCCGAGGACGCACTGCGTCACGCCCTTCGAACACTGGCCAAACGGTGGCAGTACCTCGACGCCGAGGCCAGGGAACTGACGAAAATGATCGCTGAGCCGGTCCACCGTGCCGCCCCGCAACTACTCGAACCATTCGGCATCGGTGTGGACACCGCCGCGGAGATCCTCGTCGTGGCCGGCGACAACTTCGAACGCATCAAGTCCGAAGCCGCCCTCGCCAAGCTTGCGGGCATCGCTCCTGTGCCCACCGGCTCCGGCATGACCAGCGGCAGGCACCGCATCAACCACGGCGGCCACCGCCAGCTCAACGCCGCGATCTACCGCACCGTCATCGTCCGCATGCGATTCCACCAACCGACGATCGACTACGTCACCCGCCGCACCGCCGAGGGCAAGACGAAACGCGAGACCATCCGCTGCCTCAAACGCTACGTCATCCGCGAGGTCTACCACTTGATCCGACCCGCACCACGGACCGTCCCCACAACGAGTTGACAACTATAGGAGCGTCAACGCCCTGGCCGAGTCATTCTTCCAGGGCCTCAAGCGCGAGTTGCTCCATGGATACCGCTGGACCTCGAAGGCGCACACCCGGCTCGAGCTCTTCCGCTGGATGACGTACTACAACCTCCGCCGCCGCCACTCCGCGCTCGGCTATCTCACACCGGCCGAGTTCGAACAACGACTGATCACGTCACGTACGCTGTCACTCGTCGCATGAAACCCGGCGTCCACTCCCGGGGATCAACCTCACTGCGGCGTACTCCCCGGCGACGGCGGCCCCGTCCGCCCAGGCCGTGTCCTGCGAGACCGGCCGACACGGAGGAGGTGGAGCCCGGCGTCTCAGCCGCGTGTGAACCAGCCTCGGGGCTGATGTGTTTGGCGGCGCAGTCGTCGCCTGTAGCGGGACTCCAGTCGGCGCGCCTCGCTCCCGAGGTAGCTCCTCGCGTTCCCCTCGTCGGCCAGTGTGTTTGTCAGTTGCGCCAACATGGCAGCCGCGCGCTCGAATTCGCCGGACTCACCGAGGCTGCGCGCGTGGGCGAAGAAGGTCTTCGCGGGCCATCTCCGGTCTTTGCTGTCACCAAGGGCCGCCAATTCGTCGTAGTATCGCGCGGCCGTCTCGTAATCCTGCATGAGGTAGGCGTCGTCGGCCACGGTCAGGTGGATGTCACGGCGATGGGAGTCTTCGGCAGGCAGTCCACGTACGAGGTCGGGCAGCAGGCGCTCCAGGATGGCCCTACGCCGCTTCACATCCTCGAACCTGTCTTGCGACAGCCCCTTGCACAGGCCCGTGGCCAGCTCGGCGCGGGCGTGCAGGGTGACCGGGTCGAAGGGGCCCAGTACATCCTGCGCCACCTTGATGACCTCGCGCATTTTGGCCGTCACCGCAGTCCTGTCCGCGTGCTCCGACTGAATCTGGTGCCCCAGCAGCAGCGCCCGTGCCTCGATCGTCCGCCGATCCTGTTCGCCGAAGACTCTCCGCAACTTCGGAACGGTTCGGGCCAGAGCCGTGTCGGTCGGGTCCCGGAGCCATAACCGCCGGGCACGGACGAGGACGGCCTCCGTGGTCAGTGGGTCGTCCGGGCCCAGTTCCCGCTGGGCCTCGGGGATCAGCGCACCTAGCAGTTCCTGGAACTCGCCGATGTCGGAGTCATCGGGCAGCGCCACGATCTGGCCCAGCCGACGACGCAGCGCGGCACGCACCGGCTCCGCACCCTCGTCGAGGACCGTGGGCGTGTACGAGGGGGGTTGAGGCGTCGTGCTCGGCCGCGGCACGGTGGGCTCAGCGCCCTGGGCCAGCGATGTCAGGCGTTGCGCGACAGCGGCTGCGTGCGGCGGCCGGCCGACCGCTTCCTTGGACAGGAGGTCGAGGACGAGCTGGTCGGCGGTGGCGGAGAGCGAGGGGGTGAACGCGCTCGGCCGCGGCGGCGGTGCGCCGATGTGCTGGGCGTACAGCTCCTGCCACGACGTCCCGAGGAATGGAAGTCGGCCGGTCCACATCTCCATCAGCAGGCAGCCGAGCGAGTACAGGTCCGAGCGCGCGTCCACCGCGCCCCGGAAGCGTTCCGGAGCCATGTACAGAGCGGTGCCGATGATGCCGTTCCCGGTGAGATCGGTTCGGGAGAGCTGGCGCCGGGCAATGCCGAAGTCGAGGACCTTGAGGGTGTCCGCCGCTCCGATGATCACGTTCGCGGGTTTGATGTCGCGGTGCACGATCCCCGCCGAGTGGGCCGCCTCCAGCGCCGAGCAGATCCGCACGGCCCAGCCGACGGAGTCGTGGAAGCCGGGCAAGCCGCGCCGAAGTACGTCCGCGAGACTCTCTCCTCGCACCAACTCCATCACCAGATAAACGAGTTCCCGCTCCTCCCAGTCGATGTGGGCGAAGTCGTGGACAGTCACGATGTGGGGATGTGCGAGAGAGCCGGCAAGTTCCGCCTCCCGCACAAACCGGCGGGCGTCCTCCACGTTGTCCGGAACCCCGGTCTTCACCGCGACGTCGCGATTCATACGCAGATCACGGCCCTGCCAGACAGTGCCGAACCCTCCGGCGCCCAGCCGGGAATCCAACCTGTAACGCCCATCCAGTACATCCCCAGCCTGCGGCACGTTCTCTTCCCTCCGTATCACTGCCATCACCGACTTCCCGCATTCTTGAGTCCGAGCACGGCCGTTGTCATCAGATCGACAGCAACAACTGGCTGCTGCTGGAGCCGGTTCGGATGCTGTTGCCTCTGCCGGGACGCAGTCGGGGCCGGGTCCGGCGGGGGTGCACCCTCGTGGGGCTCGGGGACGGGAAACCGCCGCTCACCCCGTACGACGTCGACCACGGCGACGAGCGCACGCAGGCCGTCCGGCTGGCCAGGCTCCGGGCCCTCAAGCACCACGCCGGGTACGTCGACCTCCTGACCGAGCAGGATGCGCTGTTCGCTCTGGACCACGGGGCGGACATCGAGAAGATCGCCGAGGCCCTGGGCGTCACCCGCCAGGCAGTCGCCAAGCGGTGGGGCCACCTCCGGCAGGGAGAGAACGTTGCCGTGGCCATCTCCCGGGCCGAGGCGACGTAGGCCATCGTCGCCGTGGACGGCAGCGTGCGGCGCGTCTACGAGATCGCCCCCGGCAGCTGGGAGGAAGTCGAGCCGCGGCTGTGGCAGTTCGATGCCATCGGCGACCGCGAGCTGACCATCTGA
>NZ_ML123055.1:210244-212434 GCF_003846175.1 Streptomyces sp. ADI95-17
CGATTCACGAGGTTCGGCGCTGGCGCCCGTCCGCGCCGGATGCGCGCCACCGTTTGGGCGTCCGCCCCTTCCCCGCTGGGGGCCTTCACGGCCAGGCAACCAACGACCCCGGTCCGTGCAACGCCGCTCCGCTCCTCAGTCTTTACGTACGTGACGTTGCCCAAGTCTGATCGCGAAGACCTGAAGCGATAGCGATCCGGGCCCGCTCCGCCACACGAGCTGGGACGTGCCACACAGGGCCGCCGGCCGTCGTACCTCATGTGTGGTGAACTATGGCCCGGTTTCGAGATGTTGATCTCGTCTCGGCAAGAAAGTGGGAGGGATCGTGAGCCTTGGCGGGGGGACGTGGCAGCGACTGACCGCCGTGGTGCTCGTCATGGCGGTGGCGGCCGGGTGTACGGGGCAGGGCGAAGGGCCGGAGGGCGGGAACGACAAAGACCTGCTGCGGGACCACGACTGGACGCAGATGCCGGGCACCACCGCGCGGAACGACGTCCTGCGGGTCAGCGCATCGGATCGGCGCATCGTGGAGCAGGACTCCTCCGGCGGCCAGCCCAATCCCCCGCTGAACCTGGCCGGCCCGCATCTGAGGTCCGATGGCGACTTCACTGTCACCGCACGGATGTCCGGTGTGGGCGACGATGACGGCGACTCATGGCTGCGGCTGTACGGACGGGTACCGGTCATCTACGACGAGTGGCGGCAGGAGCGGCCCTCACTCCGCGTCGGCGTGACCGCCGACGGACAAGTGAAGGTACAGATATGGGACGGCGAGGGCGACGAGCCAGCCACCTCCAAGGTTTTCGACTGCGGCTGCTCCGGGACGGTGACGCTGGCCGTGTCGAGCATCGGTGACACCTTCCGCGTGAAAGCCGACGGGCGGCGGCTGGGAACCGTGCAGGACCCGGGGGTGTTCGCCGAGGGCACTGTCTGGTTCGGTCTGGAGGCGGACGGGGGCGAAGACGAGCGCCGCGAGGGATGGCGTCTGACGCAGCTGATCGCGCGGGCAGAGAGCGGTGACTCGCTCCGCGTGGTCAACGCGCCGCAGCTACGCCAGGAGCAGTCCGACGACTCGCTGCGTGCGCGGGCCGCAGACGTGGGGCGGCCGTTCGACGTCGGCGCCGCCCTAGCCGAGAACCCGCTGCTCACCGACTCCCGCTACCGGGCGCTCGCGGGGAGCCAGTTCTCCATGCTCACTCCGGAGAACGCGTTCAAGCCACAGTTCCTCCACCCGCGCCGGGGCGTCTACGATTTTCGCGACGCGGACCTACTCGTACGCTTCGCCCGCGCAAACGACATGAAGGTTCATGCGCACACCCTCGTCTGGCACGAGGCTCTGCCCAACTGGATGCGGGAGAACGACGATCCCGAGGAGGTGCGCCGGACCATGCTCCGGCACATCGCCACGGTCGCCGGTCACTTCAAGGGGAAGGTCGCGGAATGGGATGTGGTCAACGAGCCCATGTCCGACGACAAGGAGAGCTACACCAACGGGGATCTTGGTCTGCGCTCCGAGCAGAGCCCGTGGTTCGAGGCCATGGGCGAGGAGTACATCGACGAGGCGTTCAGGGCCGCCCACCGGGCCGATCCGAAGGCACGGCTGTTCCTCAACGAGTACGGGGTCGAGGAGGAAGGCGAGCGGTGGGACGCCCTTTACGATCTGGTCAAGCGGCTCAAGGAACAGGGCGTACCGATCGACGGCGTGGGTTTCCAGAACCATGAGTACGCACCCGGCGACCGCATCGCCCCGGAGACCTTCCGCAGCCATGTGCGGGATCTGGCGGAGCTCGGGGTCCAGGCGCGGGTGTCGGAGATGGACGTCCCCATAGGCGAGGACGAGGAGGACGGGCGGGAGACCCAGGCCGACGAGATGGTGGGCAAGCTGCGGGTCTGCCTGGAGGAGCCGAACTGCACATCGTTCTCCACGTGGGGATTCACCGACCGGTACGGTTCCACCGCCGACACCAAGATCTATCCTCCGCGCACGGCCGATTCCCTGCCGTGGGACGCGGCCCTGCGGCCGAAGCTGGCGTACGAGCGCCTGCTCGAGGCCTTTGACGAGGCGTGAGGCATCAGGGCGGCACTGTCACGTTGACTGACCGGCCTGGGATGATCTTCTGGTTGGTCATGGTGGGAGGGGTCGTCCGTGGACAGCGCGCCGCCGTCGTGCAAGGGGCACCGGTACCCGGT
>NZ_ML123055.1:213133-219244 GCF_003846175.1 Streptomyces sp. ADI95-17
CCCCCGACTACCGCACCGAGATGCAGCACCGCTTCACCACCTGGGAGCAGGTCACCGGCACCGCCGGTCTGTCCACCACGGCCTGAGCACAGGCCCCACCATGCCCCGACACACCATCAGACACCCACACACCCAACAACGTGACAGCGCCCTCAGGAGAACTCACGGGATGTCGCACAGCGTAGTCGGAGCAGTGGGTGGCCGGGGTGGTGTGGCCTGTGCCGGTCAGTTCCACCAGTGCTGTGGCGGACGCCGTGCACGTGAGCTGTCCGAGTGCGAGAGGGGTGAGTGTGGTCGGGTCGTAGGGGAGGGTGACGCGCAGCCGCCCGGGGGCGTTTGGGGTGGCGGTCACCTTGGCCAAGGCAGTTTCCAAGGTGCCGGTCAGGGGTGGTAGTGCGCTGGTCAGGCCCTGCTTGCGGTCTTCGGGTGAGGGGCCGGTGAGGAGGGCGCGTACGGCTTCGGTGGGTGATGTGATGCCGGCGGCGGAGCGCTCGACGGGGTGCAGTGCCCTGTCCTTGAGGAAATAGACGGCGGTGCCTGCCACGATTCCGGTGGCCGGCTCGCCGGCTCCCATGGGCTTGGACGCGTCGATCGCCGGACCGGTGCCGCAGCCTGTGAGGCCGAGTAGGAGCACAGGGAGAAAAGGGCGAAGGAGGCGGCTGCTTTGTATCACGTACCGTCTCCTGCCGTGGGGGTGCGTGGGAATTCTGCGGTGAAGACTGCTCCGCCGTGCGGGCCGTTGGCTGCGGTCAGGGTGCCGCCGTGCAGGCGGGTGTTCTCCCAGGCGATGGCGAGGCCGAGGCCGCTGCCCTCGGAACGTGACCGGGCCTGGTCAGCTTTGTAGAAGCGGTCGAAGAGATGCGCGGCGGTCTCGGGAGAGAGCCCCCCGCCGTGGTCGGTGACGTTGATCCGTACGCAACCCTCGTCGCCCTCGGATGCGGTCACCCGGACGGTCACGGGCGGCGCTCCGTGGCGCAGGGCGTTGCCGACGAGGTTGGCTATGACGACATCGAGGCGGCGGGGGTCCAGGCGCGCGGTGACGGGGGGTTCGGGGAGGTCGGTGGAGACTTTGTCCTGCCAGCCGCGGGCGCGTAGGCAGGCACGTACGGCCTCGGCCACGTCGATGTCGTAGGCGATCAGGGTATTGGCGCCGGCGTCGAAGCGGGAGATTTCCATCAGGTCGTCGACGAGCCGTGCGAGGCGGTCGGCTTCGGTGGTGACCAGGCGGGCCGCCCGGCTTATATCCGGCTGGAGGGTGTCGGCGCTGTCGTCGAGGACGTCGCTGACGGCGACCATCGTGGCGACGGGCGTCCGCAGTTCGTGGGAGACGTCGGCGGCGAAGCGGCGGGCGGAGGCTTCCATTCTGCGGAGTTCACCGACCGTGGTCTCCAGCGCGGCGGTTGATTCGTTGAACGCCTTGGTAAGGTCGGCCAGTTCGTCGTTTCCGGTGGCCTTGATACGACTGGTGAGATCGCCGTCGGCCATGCGTCGGGCGCCGTGCTGGAGCCGGCGCACGGGGCGCAGTACGCCGCGGGCTGCGAGCAGTGCGGGCGGCACGGCGAGGACGAGCGCGGGGATCGCGCCGTACTGGGAGGCGACCCACACGGCGGCCTTCGCGTCGCTGAGGGAGCGCAGCGGGGTGGCTCCGTAGACCTCGATGCCGGACGGTTGTCTGCTGTCGGCGAAGGTGATCGGGGTGCCGGCTGTGAGCCAGGGGGTGCCGTCCTGGGTGACGCGCTGGAAGGTCAGTTCCCGGTTGGCGGTGACATCACGGCGGAGGGGTTCGGGGATTGCAGGGCCGCCCTGGGCCGAGGTCACGGATTGGGCGCCGTAGGAGACGGTGATGATCCGGAAGCCGCTGCCGGAGGCCAGTTTTCCGGCGAAGGAGGTGAGCTGGGCGCGGGTGGGCGGGTAGGGCAGGTCGCCGGCGAATGTGGTGGTCGCGTCCCGCAGGCTGTTGAGGAGGGTGTCCTGTCCGGTCCGGAGGATCGAGATGTGCGCCTGGTAGTAGGTGAATCCCGCCGTCGCCACCACGCTGATGGCCGCGACCAGCAGGTATCCGGCGATCAGGCGGCCCCGCAGCCCGAACGACAGGCGCTTGACCAGAGAGGGGCGCTTCACAGCGGTCCGAAGCGGTAGCCAAAGCCGCGCGCCGTCTGTATGTAGCGGGCGGATGCCGGATCATCCTCGATCTTCGTACGAAGCCGGGCGATACCGGAGTCCACCAGGCGTACGTCGGCCGACGGGTCGTGGCCCCATACCGTTTCGAGCAGTTCCTGCCGGGCGAACACATGACCGGGGTCCGCCGACAGGTGCAGCAGCAGGCGTAGTTCCAGCGGGGTGAGGGCGACGCGGCGTCCGTTCTTGGTAATGCTGAGACCGGAGCGGTCCACGGTGAGCTCCTCGTAGATCTCGGTGGCTGTGGTCGCGGGTGAGGGGTCCTGCCCGCGCAGGACTGCGCGGATACGGGCATCGAGGACCCGGCCGCGTACGGGCTTGACGACGTAGTCGTCCGCGCCCGCGTCGAGGCCGCGCACGATGTCGGAGTCGTCACCACGGGCCGTGAGCATGATGACGGGCACTGGCCAGGAGGCGCGGATGCGGCGGCAGACTTCGAAACCGTCGGTGTCCGGCAGCATCAGGTCGAGGACGACCAGGTCGGTGCGCGTTGTCCGCAGCGCCGTGAGACCCGCGTGGCCGGACTCAGCGGCGTGGACCCGGTGGCCCTGGTGCTCCAGGGCCAGCTGAAGGCCGTCGCGCAGGGACTGGTCGTCCTCGATGAGCAGAATCTGGGGCATAAGGAAATTATGGCTACCTCTGCCAGCAGATCCGGGCAGCAGGCCCCCTCCGGAAGCTTTGTTACGGTCCGTCCACATTCTGCCCACAGGCGGCGGACAAAACGCGGAAACGCTGGCTGGGTGAGCGATCACCGCCGTCGCCGAGCTGCCGCCCGCCGGAACCCCTCCGGCCAGGAGCGCACCCCCGTACCCTCCGCACCCACAGGAACCTCCATGAACCATACCCCTCCCCCCGCCCCGGACGGCCCCGCACCGGCTGTACCTCGCACCTCCGCGCGCGGCTGCACACCCGCGCAGACAACAGTCGTAGTGCTACTGGTCTTCGGGGGGTTCCTGCTGCCCGTCGTCGGCTGGCTGATCGGCCTGGCCGTGTGGTTGCCGGCCCGCGGATGGAGCGGTCGCGCCAAAGTGGCGGGGGCCCTGGTGTGGCCGCTGGCCGCTCTGGTGGTGATCCTCACCAGTGCCGTGGCGTACTGGCTGGTCCTGCCACTGGGCGACCCCGTCTCCTCCGTCGCCACCTCTCTGTTCCTCCTGGTGCCCGGCAGCTGGCTCGTCCTGCTGCTGCTGGCCACCTGGGCCCTGCTCGGTGCCCGCCGCACGGAGCAGGGCCGATGATCCGCCGCAGGACCGTCACCGCATGGCTGGGCAGCGGGCTACTCCTCGCAGGCTGCGCCCCCCTGGACAAGATGGGAATCCACGGCCACGCAGCAGGCCCCCGCAGCACCCCCGATGCGCCCTCGATCACCCGGACATCCGTCACCGGTAATGACCTGCCCCGGGTGTCGCCGACCCCACAGCAGATACGCCGTACCGGGCCCGACCTCTCCGTGCCGCTCCGTGTGGACCTGCTCACCGCACAGGGCACCGACGCCCGCTCCGTCACTTTGGTGAAAGCGGCATTGCGCCGCGCGGGTGCCGCCGACGTCCGTGTTTCTCCCCTCAGCGGTGCCTCGCCTCCCGCAGGACCGCTGACCGTCGTCATCGGAACCGTCTCGGCTCCGCACATGGCCGACAAGCTGGGACGCAGCAAGGCCTTCACCTCCGGGACACTGCCGCCTGAGGGCTACCAGATCACCACCGGTAACCTCGACGGCCATACCGGAGTGCTGCTCGCGGGCGCCGACGGCGACGGTGTCTTCTACGCAGCCCAGACCTTCACCCAGCTGGCCACCGACGGCCGGATAGCGGGCGCCACGGTCGTCGACCACCCCGCCATGCCACTGCGCGGGGTCGTCGAGGGCTTCTACGGCAAGCCCTGGACCCACGAGGAACGCCTGGACCAGATCGCCTTCTACGGCTACGTCAAGCTGAACACCTACCTGTACGCGCCCAAGGACGACCCGTACGAACGTGACCGCTGGCGCGAGCGCTACCCGAGGAAACTGGAACGCGAGCTGGCCGAGCTGGCCCGGCACGCCGCCGACCACCACGTGCGCTTCACCTATGTCCTGTCCCCGGGCAAGTCCATCACCTACAACGATGCGGGCGACCGCCAGGCCCTGACCGGCAAGCTCCAGTCCCTGTACAACCTGGGGATCCGGGACTTCGCCCTGGCCTTCGACGACATCCACCCGCTGCCCGTATGGAACGGTGCCGCGGACTTCGCCCGGTACGGGCCCGTCTCGGAGCAGTCCGCCGCCGCCGCTCAGGCCGACCTCACCAACCGCATGCAGCGCGAGTTTGTCGACCAGCACCGCGGCATGCGCCCGCTGCAGTTCGTGCCCACGCAGTACAGCGACCTCGCCGACACCCCGTACAAGAAGACCCTGCGCCGCGCCCTGGACGACCGCGTGCAGGTGTGGTGGACGGGCGCCGACGTGGTGCCCACCTCCATCACCACCGCACAGACCCGTCGAGCGGCCGACGTGTGGGGCCACGACGTGCTGCTCTGGGACAACTACCCCACCAACGACTACGACCACGCCGCCGGACGCCTGCTGCTCGCCCCCTACGCCAAGCGCACCCCCAGGCTCGGCGAGCACCTCAGCGGCATCGCGCTCAATCCGATGAACCAGGCATCGGCCAGCAAGATCGCCGAATTCACCGGTGCCGACTACGCCTGGAACCCGCGCGCCTACCGGCCCACTGACTCCTGGCACAGCGCCGCGGCACACATGACCGCCCACGACCTGCAAGGCACCCACGCCCTGCTGACCTTCCTCGACACCCAGCACATGGCGCCCAGCTGGACCGGCACACCATGGCAGCCCGCAGCCCCCGCCCTCAAGGCCCGACTGGATGCCATCGAACGATCCTGGCACACGGGCAGGAAACACCAAGCGGTCACGGCACTGCGCGCACAGACACGCTCACTCGCCGAAGCCCCCACCGAGATCCGTAGAGCCGTCACCGACCCGGGTTTCGCCGCCGAGACCAAGCCCTGGCTGGACGCACTCACCCTGTGGGCCAAGGCCCTTGAGCACACCTGTGACGGGCTCGAACACCGCGCCAAGGGAGAGAAGGGCAAGGCCACCCGCTCGTTCACCGCAGCGGCCGAGTTTGCGCGCGCGGCGGCCGCGGTCCGCACCATCCCCGGCGCCACCCGCCCGCACGGCAACGTCAAGGTCGCCGACGGCGTACTCGACACCTTCATCCACCGAGCCGCGAAAACCCTGTAGGACACTGAGCAAAGGCAGGGGCGCGGCATGCTGACCCAACCGAGAACCCCCAACGCCGCAGAAAGCGAAGGCCAGACCGAACGGACGATGACGTTCGCAGCGGGCTACCTCGTGGCCCCGCACCTGCTGTCCGTCCTCACCCGCGGCTTGACCGACCACCACCACCCCACCACCTCCAGGCTTCAGCCGAGCCGGTAGTCAATCCACCGCCTGCCAGCCTCCGCCGCCCGGCCCCGGTAAGCGCCCAGAGCGCCGCCGGGGCCATGTGCGTGATGCCATGCCCAGTAGCCGGTAATCGCCACCGCGAACAGGTTCACCGCCTCCGGATCCGCCGCGCGCCACGCCGTCACCCGGGCCCCGAGCTCCACTTCCGCTCCGGCTGGGCTGTGACCGGCGAGGATCAACTACGGGACGAGGAAGGCCGCATCCACCCACGCCGCTCCACGCGCAGCCCAGGACCCCGACCTGTCCCGTGACTCAAACGCCCACCGGGCGGCGAACTCACCCTCACCCAGCGCACCGTCAACCGAGCCCTGGCCGCTGCGAGGGCACCAGTCGAACGCGGCATGGCACGACTGAAGCCCTGGCAGATCTTTCGCAGATCCCGCATCAGCCCCAACCGCATGACCGTCATCGCCAAAGCCGTCCTCACCCTGGAGAGGCAACGCTGAAAACGCTCACTGTTGCGACGGCCG
>NZ_ML123055.1:219866-221708 GCF_003846175.1 Streptomyces sp. ADI95-17
GGGATCGTGTGCGCGGGGACGAGGATCCTCGGTTCGAGAAGGACCCAGTGCCCGTTGTTGAGGGTGCGGTAGCGGTCTTGTGGGAGGCCGCAGTGCGGACAGCTGGGCGGCGCGGGTGGCGGCGGGGCGGTTGCGCCTTCGAGGGCGGCTTGGAGTGCGCTGTCGGGGCGGTCCGGACGGTCTGCGGTGTTCTCGGTGTCCCCCATGCTTCACAGGGTCCGGACGGGCCGTCAGGACGGGTAGGGCGCGATCCAGCCGTGCCGGGTGGGCAGGTAGCCGCCGGTGCGCCCGCAGGCGTCCCACGGGGCTTGTGGCGCCCCAGAGTTCACAGCTACGTGGGCCGGGACAAGGGCCTTTCGGGATGCGCTGACGCTGACGTTGAACGTCCGCCGCTGGGACCGCATCGTCGAGGCCTGGGCCGCAGGCGATGACCAGGGCCTTGACGACGAGTGGACCACCGACGTCCTGCCCGACCTCGGTTCCCAGTGGGGCCAGTACGAGTACGTCACCAACATAGGCTTCGCCGCGTAGTGGAACCAGGCCGCCCGGCATGGACCGGGGGTCAGGCGCCCAGGGCAACAGGCTGGCGTCCAGGAGGCCACGACCGGCTCAGTGGTGGCCCCGGCCGTCGTGCCCAAGCGCCGCGACGGCCGTTCCCTGCCGCCGATGTGACCTGGGCACCACCACCATGGGGAAGATCAGCGAGAACAAGCCGGCGGCCTCCTGCTCTGGCTGTTTCGCCTGGGGGCAGCTGCCCGGCCGGTTCTGCCGCGGCTGCTACACCTACGGCCAGCTACACGCCGTCGGTGCATGCGTCGGCTGTCGGCGGCAGGTCCCGGTCGACGACAAGTACGGCTACTGCCGTCTCTGCCGGGCTCAGGCGACCTGGGCGATCAAGGCCAGCGGCAAGGCTTCGGTGATCGAGCCGTACCTACGGCGGGTGACCTGCCAGCTGTTCTTCGCGAACCTCCCGCGGCCCAAGAACGGTGGGCCGCGGGTCGGCAAGGCCGGACGGCGCGTGCTGAAGCCGCCGCCGCTTCCTGAACCCCATCGCGCGATCACGACCTCAACGCAACTGACGCTGTTCACTGTCACTCGGGACTTCCGTCGGTTCGACCGGGAACTCCACGCCGACCTGGCCAATCCATGGCTGGTCCGGGCCCGGCAGGCCGCTCGGGCACTGGGCGAGGCTCGCGGCTGCTCCTGCGCCGGCACGGCGATTCCCGCCGGCTGGCGACGCTGCTGGCCACGACCGTCTACCTGACGACCCGGGCCGTCGATGACGCGCTCGACCTCCTGGAGGTGCTGATCGCGATTCTATCGGCCTCGCGCAGGCGTGGGGTGGCGAGCTGGAACGAGTACCGACCGAGCATGTTGACGTGGTGCCGTGTAAACGGGGAGCGGCTAGGGCCTCGGGGCAAACCGGGCACGGGAACAGTGGTGGACTCTGCTCAGCTACAGGGTCCCGGGCTCTGGCTGCCCGTGGCGGTGTTACCGGTGCCGGTCTCGGTCGGCGGCGCTTCGACGGGGAAGAGGATCGGGCTGATCAGGTACTGCGTGCGGTCGGGTGATGGCTCGTTGGCCAGGTGGGGGGTGATCGCCGCCCGCATCCCGTTGATCATCCCGCCCAGTTCCCCAGAACTGAGCCAGACGGCATGCTGCCGGTAGCCGACCAGGTCGGCTACCGGGTCGGCCGTGTCGCGGTCGAGATACGCGGTGAATTCGGCAGCCAGGACCGCTAGAGCGGCGGCGAATGCGCTGCGATGGTCGTCGAGCGAGAGCGAGTTGACCGTGTCCGAATTGATCCCCGCGCGGTCGCGGCGCAGCCGGTAGCGGCGCTCA
>NZ_ML123055.1:223209-236043 GCF_003846175.1 Streptomyces sp. ADI95-17
ATCGGCGTCGACGGCCCGCCACAGGTACTTCAGCTCACCGTTGATCTTCACGAAGACCTCGTCCAGGTGCCACTTGTCGCCCGGCTGCACACGCCTGCGGCGCAGGCCGTTGGCGTAGGCCTGCCCGAACTTCATACCACCGCGCCGTGGAAGCCTGGATTCGTACTCTCCTCGACGGTGACCCGCGGTCCGAGCCTCGCTCCCGGCATACGACATGGGCCTACCTGGGTGAGATCCAGCCGGTGCGCTGGAGTGGTCCAGTCGCTACGACCACCTGCGCGAGGTCACCCGGGAGGACATCATCGCCGCCCGGGACGCTGTCACCGACAAACAGCGCGAGAGCCGGATCGTGGCGCTGCGGTCGCTATTCCGGCACGCGAAGAAGAACGGCCAGATCTTCCGCAACCCCACGATCCGCATCCCTGTCCCCCGACAGGTGTCGGCGTACGGGTCAACGTGGCTCTGGCAAGATTTTCGTAGCCGGAGATCATCCCGGTGTGAGGGTCGGCCGGTCCGCGTAGCGGCGGCGGAGGTGGGCGATCAGGACGACGCGGTGACGGAGAAGTGGGACGCTGGCGCGGCCGGCCATCAGGCGTTTCTGGAGCTTGACATCGGTGATGCGGCCTTCGTTGACTCCGGAGTTGTAAGGGGTGGTGATTCCCTGGGCGACGGCATGCCGGTCTTCGCGCAGGGCTCCGGCGAGGCCGGCGAGAGGGGCCAGTCCGCTGTCTGCGAGGTCGTTCAGCCACCTTGGCAACGATGTGGCGTCACGGTTGTCGAGCATGGCGGCGAACCGGCGGACCAGGTCGTGGGTGTGCCTGAGTTCAGGGCACTGGCCGAGGAGCCGGGGCAGGCAGTCGTTGATGTGTGGGCTGCGGCGGCCCGGATGGGTGGTGATCCAGCGGGCGGCTTCGCGCGGGGAGGGCGGCCGCGCGCGTGGCTCATCTAGGGGCAGACCCCGCCGCAGGGGTGCGACGGCCATTTTCACCCGCTGGTAGTGGCCGAGGTAGCCCTTGCCTTGGAGTTCCTCGTGCAGGATCTTCGCGCTGTGCTGTCCCTCGTCCCAGCGTTGTTGCAGGTAGTCGAGGTAGGGGTCCAGGGTGGAGGGCTTGCGGGGCGGGCGGCGCATCACTTCCTGCCAGGTGCGGGCCCGGGCGTACTTGCGCACGGTGCGGCGGTCCAGGCCGAGCTCCCGGGCCACGGAACTGTGGCTCCGGCCGGTGCGGGTCAGGGCGTGCACGGCCTCGAACAGCCTGCGGGCATGCCGCCCGGCCCGGGTGTCCGCCGCGGTGTTCCCGGCAGTCTCCTCGATCAGTTCGGGATCGGTCGCACGGGTCGGGGGCAGTGCTGCGGGCAGGCAGCCGCGGTGGGCGGAGGCGATGTCCTGGACGCGGCGGGAGAGGCCCTGCCAGAGGTGAAAGCGGTCGCTGACCTGCACGGCGTCGGGGGCACCAGCAGTGATGCCCTGCCGGTAGGTGAGGGATCCGTCGCGGCAGGCGACCTCGATACCCGGGTGCTTGCGGAGCCACTGGCTGAGCTGCTCCGCGTCGCGCCCTTCCCAGAGTGTGAGCGGGAGCCGGGTGGTGGCGTCGACCAGGAGGGTGCCGTAGGTATCGCCGTAGAGCGCGAAGTCGTCCACCCCCAGCACCCGGGGTGTCTCCAGTGGTGGAAGCGGCACCCGCATCAGCTGGGCCAGAACGGTGCATCGCGAGAGCGTGACGTTCAGGATCCGCAGCATCCGGGCACCGCCCCGGCCGGCCAGCACCACACCGATGGCCTCTACCAGGCGCTGCAACTGTGGGGTGCGCCGCTGGTAGCGCACGGTCAGCCCCGGCACTTGCTCGGCGAAGGTCGCCTTCGGGCAGGCCGGATTCTCGCAGTACAGGCGGCGTACGGACAACTCGATGCGAAGAGGCCGGCCTCCAAGAGTGACGTCGGCGAGGCGCCGTACATAACGGCTGTGACACCACGCGCTGAGCTGGCCGCATCCCGTACATCCCGCTGGAACACCGGATCTCGTGCGGGCGCGGACCGCCACGACAGCATCAGAGACATCGGCCGAGACCACCAGCATATTGGCCAACTGTGGTAATAGGACTGCAAGTTCAACAGAGCACAGTCACAGGCTGCCCGCTATGCGGACCGGCCGACCATGTCACCGGGATGATCTCCGGCTACGAAAATCTTGCCAGAGCCACGTTGGCCCGTACGCCGACAACAGGCCGGCGGCGTCCTCCAGGCCCTCGTCCAGGCGGACATCAACGAGGCCGTCGCCACCGCCACCACCCCAGACATCCGGCTCATCGTCGCCCTGGCCGCCGTCCACGCGGCACGGCCGAAGATGATCCGCACCATGCAGCTGGACGACGTCGACCTGGGCAACCGGCGCATCACCGTCGACGGCCACGTCCGCCCGCTCGACGACCTCACCTGCCGTGCTGTCCTGGACTGGCTCGATTACCGCCGCAGCCGCTGGCCGAACACGGCCAACCCCCACCTGCTGATCACCCAGAAGGCCGCCGTTGAACTCGGCCCGGTCGGCAAGCTCTGGACCACCCGGGCCACCCGCAACCTCACCGCCACCCTCGAACGGCTCCGCGTCGACCGCCAGCTCGAAGAAGCCCTCACCCACGGCGCCGACCCGCTCCACCTCGCACTGGTCTTCGGCATCGACGAGAAGACCGCCATCCGCTACGCGGACTCGGCGCGGGCACTGCTGGAACAGACAGCCGAGCACTCACCGTCGCCCTCGGGAAAAGAACTTGGCCCGGACTGACGGGACTTGAAGAATGACGGCCATGCAGATTCGACAGGCATGGCCTGATGATGCGTCAGTGGTCGCCGGTGTCTACGTGCGCTCCTGGCAGGCGGCCTTTGCCGGTCTTGTTCCCCAGCACTACCTCGACGCCATGGACCCAAGCCGCGAAGAGTCCGAGTGGAAGACACGGATTGCGGAAACACGGTGGCCGTCGTCGGGGGTACTGGTAGCCGAAACCGAGGCCGGGATCGTCGGATTCGCAAGTTTCGGCCCGTCTCAGGACATCTCTGTCACCGCGGAAATCGGCACGCTCTACGCGATGCCCGCGGCCTGGGGCACAGGGGTCGGAAAGCAGTTGATGGCGGCAGCATTGACGACTCTCGGACAGGCTGGCTACGCACAGGCCGTCTTGTGGGTACTCGAAGACAACGAACGAGCCCGGCGCTTCTACGAGGCCGCCGGCTGGCGCCCCGACGGCGCGGCCGTGGTGGACACGACCGGCGGGGCCGCTCTCAACAAGTTGCGTTACGGCCACCCTCTTGGTTAACCCGCTCTCGGGCGCCCAGAGAGCCAGGAAACGGCGTGGTCGTGAGTTGGAGTCAAACTCGCGGAACCAGCACCGTGAGGCACGGCGACGGACCCTTGGGTTCCCACCAAGAGCCCTTCAGTTTGCGTGAACCCGCGGGACTCTAGTAGGGCTTTGTTACGTCTCTGGGCAAGTGGCTGTTGCGGTGGTTTCCTGCCGGTATGAGGGCGGATGAACTCGTCGCGTGTCGGAACCGGTTGGAGGAGTTCGCTGGGGAGGTGTTCGCGCCTTTGGCGCGTGCTGACCAGCGGGCGAAGGGCGGGCTGTATCTGCGGGGCCTGCTGCTGGACGGACGTCGGAAGTCGATGCAGCCGATGGCCGAACGGCTCGGTGTGGACCACCAGCAGTTGCAGCAGTTCATGACGTCGTCGACCTGGCCGGTGGACACGGTCCGTGCCCGGCTGGCCCGCCGGGCGGTGGCGGTGGTCCGGCCGCAGGTGTGGGTGGTGGACGACACCGGCTTCCCGAAGGACGGGGTGTCCTCGCCCGGAGTGGCCAGGCAGTACTCCGGCACCCTGGGCAAGGTCGGCAACTGCCAGATAGGGGTCAGCGTCCATGCCGCGTCCGACACCGCGTCGTGCCCGTTGTCCTGGCGGCTGTTCCTGCCCGGCAGCTGGGACCGGCCGGAGGCTGCGGACCGGCGGGCCCGCTGCCGGATACCCGAGAGCGAACATCACCGGCCGAAGTGGCAGCTCGCGCTGGACATGGTCGACGAACTGGCCACTGTCGGACTGCGGCCCGCGGTACTGATCGCGGACACCGGTTACGGGGCGAACGCCGACTTCCGTCATGGCCTGGAAGACCGAGGCCTGGCCTATGCCCTGCAGGTCAAGGGCGAGATGACCGCCCACGCCGAGTCGGCCGTACCGCATCAGCCGCCCTACGGCGGGCTCGGACCGCGTCCGCTGCCCCGCTACCGCACCCGCCCGGTCAGCCTGCGCGAGCACGTCCTAGCCCAAGGACGCGGCAGCGCGTTCGCGGTCAGCTGGCGCAAGGGCTCGAAAGCCGCCATGTCCGCCCACTTCGTGTTCCTGCGGGTCCGCCTAGCCGGCCGCCGCCCGAAACCCGCCCCGAACGGTGTCATTCCACCGCGGTGGCTGATCGCCCAGTGGCCCGAAGGAGAGAACGAGCCGGTCAAGTACTGGATCTCCAACCTGCCCGCCGACATCCCCGCCCGCGACCTCGTCCGCCTCGCCAAGCTCCGCTGGCGCATCGAGCACGACTACCGCGAGCTGAAGACCACCCTCGGACTCGACCACTTCGAGGGCCGCTCGTTCACCGGCTGGCACCGCCACGTCACCCTCGTCACCGCCGCCCACCTCTTCCTGACCGAACAGCGGACCTGCCCAAAAGTCCCTGCCAGGGCCTGACCCTCTACCAGGCCCTGGCACTCCTCCAACACCTGCTGGCCACCTGGACCGGCACCTGCCCCACCTGCCGACAACCCACCCCATGGCAGACCTACGACACCACCTAACAAAGCCCTACTAGGCCGTGCCGTCAGCAACATGCTGTAGCCGTCGCGCCGGGGTACGAGGTACGCCGCAGTCCGCGCCTACGGTGCGTCCGTTTTGGCCTGTCGCTTCGCTACCGCGTGATCGCGGGCGTCCAGGTAAGACGTGATCCGCCCGGGGGCGTGGAGCATGAGCGCCGCCAGTTGCGACCCTGCCCACAGGGCGAAAGTCAGGGCCATCTCCCGTGCGTCCTCGACCTGGTGGCCGTCGCGGAAGTACCGCAGGTACAGGGCGCCGATGCGGACGAGCCGTTCGGTTCCGGCAGGGTCCTGCGGACGGGGATCCAGGTCTTCGGCGACAACCGACAGGATCGCGACCGCGGTGGGCCCTGCCAGGTGGGCGTGCTGCTGCGCCCGGTCCCCGACCTGCCCGACGACGTAGCCGCACAGTTCGGATGCCAGCCACTCGACCAGCATGCTCGGCGAGATCAAGAACGCCCGGCACAAGTTCGGCACCGCCATCTCCACCCCGGCCGGCAAGGACGCCATCGCCCCGGCCGAGGCGATGATGCGCGCCCTGTGGGAAGGCCAGACCTCCCGCCACGGCGGACAGGCACCCACGGTGCCCGAAACCCTGGAGGCCGCCCGCGCTGGCGTCCACCTGGCTGCTGCCTTGGTTCAGTGGTTCGTCTCCGGTGCGGTAGTCCGTACTCCCTGATCCGAAGCCAGGGGGCGCATGCTTCCGGCCACGCCTCTCAATTGTCGTCTTCATCAATGAGGAAGCCGCGCATAGGTTCTACCCGGCCTGGGGGGATAGGACGAACCGAGGGGATGGGACGAACCGGGTCGCCCCAGTCTTCCTCGTAGGCCCTGCGTATATGCACCGCGTTGAGGTCGGGGGCATCCCGGTGTGCCCGCATTGCACGGCCGACCGCTTCGCCCCTGGTGGGTACTTCGTCGTAGGTGTGTCGCGGATGTCGATTCGTTCCCTCGCTCACCGCCCAGGTGTAGCGGACCACCCAACCACGCAGGGACTCATCGGCTTCCAGCTCCTGCTCTGAAATCCACGCCCCTCTCCTCTCAACCCAGTAGAGGGACGCGCCGCGAACCGCGTCGTCCGCCGGGTCTAGATCGAGGATCGCCAACCTGGCTGCGTCGCTCAGCTGGCTGGGAATGACGAGCGTCGTCGCGGGGTGCGGGCCGTAGCGTCCGTGAGGGTCTGGGACAGCAGCCTCAAGCTCTCCTTGCGCGTTGTCCGACCGGGAGCTGCGCCTCAGCCGAATGCGCCCGAGTACGCGAACCGTCGACTCGCCGAACTGTTCACCGAGTTTCGTCGCCCACTCTTCGAGGAACGGCCCGAGTACTTTGACCGCCAGGAACCCCCCCAAGATCACCACTACTGGGTCCATCTGCGGGTGCATGGGCATGGATGGCCGCCACGCGCGGTATTTGTCCTTGCCCGGAGATACGGCCCAGAGGCGCGTCCGGGCTTCCTCGGCCAACTCCATCAGCGCAGCCAGTGCCCCGTCATAAGCCTTGCGGGCATTCGCGAGCAGCTTGCCCCGCTCGCCCACGCCGGACGAGTACTGTTCGCCCACTCTGGCAGAGGACGGCCCCCACGCGCTGTCGGGCTGTTCGAGCGGCTCGGGACCAGCGGCTTCCTCTAACTCCGCACCGCGCGCCATCAGCGCCTGGAACCGGGACCGGAGGATCTCGCGACCGTCTCCGGATGGCGGCGGAGGCAGGGCACGGGCGCGGTAGCCCTTGTCCTCGTCCGGAGTCACGGTCGCGCGGCGTGCCCGGGCTTCCTCTGCCAACTCCATCAGCGCAGCCAGCGCCCCCTCATAAGCATTGCGGGCATTCGCGAGCAGCCTGCCCCCCTCACGCGAGCCGGACGACGAGTAGCGCGCTCCCACGTCGACATAGGGCGCCCCAAACACACTGTGGGGCTGTTCGAGCGGCTCGGGACCAGCGGCTTCCTGTAACTCCGCACCGCGCGCCATCAGCGCCTCGGACACGGCCAGGAGGACCTCGCGAACGTCCGCGCAGCTCTGCGCGCGGACGATCCCCTGCCGACGGACCTCGTCGGCCTCTTCAATACGCCCCACCTCGTAGAGCGCCTGCCCAAGTAGCGACCACGCGAGAGCCTCCGCTCTCGTGTCGCTCTGCGCCCGGGCCTCGATGACTCGCTCCCAAGCCGCGTCGATGCCAAACGCTGATTTGCTCATGGGACCTACAGTGCCGCAGATAGAACAAGCCCGATGGAGAATCGTCTGCACGGGTTCTACCGGCGCCCCAACATGCGTGCCCCAGGCGTCCTCGGGTGCCAGCCACCAGCCTCCCGTTCAGCTCCGGTTGGTCGACATCCCGTGGCCGGTCCCGAGCGGATACGGCCGCCGCCACGACCTGCTCCAGATGACCCTGGCCTGGCGCGGCGACGGCGACCCCGTCGCCACCGCGTTCAGCGGGTACTACAAGTACCGGGAGCGCAGCTACTTCTTGCGCCAGACTGCTGACGCCATCGAGGAGGAGACGAACGCGCTGGCATTGGGCGTCGGGGAGTACCGTCATTTCACTCAGGACCAGGGGGACGAGGCGCTAGCTGTGTTCACGCAGCGGGTGGAGGCCTTCGCAACGAGCAGCGGCGGCGTGAGCAACAACTTGACCAGCCGGCAGACCAGACAGCTCCGCAAAGCACTCCTCCCGCCTGAGTGCCTGGGGTACCAACGCGTGTGGGGATCGGCAATCTGGTGCGCCTTCCGCTCCGACCACACCATCCCGAGCTGCGGTGCCACGCCCGCTCCAGCGGCTGGTGGAGTATCGCGCGATGAACGTCCGCCGCTGGGCCGGCATCGTCGAGGCCTGGGCGGTCGGCGACCAGCAGGGCCTGGACGACTCCTGGGAGGACGTCATCGTGGACCTGGGATCCCAGTGGGGCCAGTACGAGTACGTCACCAACATCGGATTCGCCGCGTAGAGCGCCCCCGTACGCCGTTCTGAGCGTCTGTCCGTTGCCCCGGGTCTTCCGGCCTGGGGCGACTGATCTTCGTGCTTCAGAAGGGCGCGCAGTGATCTTCGGGTGTCAGGTGCTTCCAGGTCGAGTTCGCCGACATCGACCGCGTCGAACTCAACTGCTCGGGTTGCCGTTCGGTCGGCGGAAACACGGACCGTGCGCTGTCAGTGGGGAGCGGTAAGGTACCTCCGCTTGTCAGGCGTGGTGCAGCCGTGGCGTGTTCGGCAGATGTGAAGTCGCGGCAAAAGCCGCTTATTTGGCACTCATTCGGGTGTGCCAATAGTCCCTCGTGAGTGTGATGCCTGTCACTCGTTGAATGATGGACTAGGGGGGTGAGCTGCCCCCTTGTGGGTTCTTGGCAGAAAAATGCGCAGCTCATCATGTGGGCATCGGTCGCCTTCTTCGGCCTTGGGGGGCAAGATGGGGACCGTCGCACGCCAGAAGGTGTGACTCACGTCACATGGCGGCGTTTTGTTGATTACGCGACAGTAACCAGCATCGGCAAGGCGAAGGCCCCACCCATCGCTCGCGAGGCTCGGGGCGAGGCCTTCTCTACACCGTCTGCAGCGTGGCCCCGGCCTTTAGGTCGGGGCTTTCGCGTTGTCAGCCCAGCGCGTCCCATCCGAGTTTGATGAGCGAGCCGATCGGACCGAGCCAGCGGATCCACCTGTAACGTCGATCCGCCTTCGTGCTGCAGCAGCAGTACCCGTCAGGCCTGTGAGCCATGGGGCATACCCCTTCCTGGATCCGCGACCTTCGCGAACTCCGCGGAGGCCAACGAGGCACTTGGACCCCAGGGGTAGGCGATACAGTACCCTCGCCGGAGCAGAGGTGCCGCTTCCCTCAGTCGCACCCGAAGTGCCTCACGCACGACACCCAGTGCCACTCTGAGTAGATGGCCAAGATCAAATGAGTGATCGTCGCGGCGTTTCAACGTCTCTGAATGCGCGGCCTCTTGACGAAGCGTCGGGAACAGCGTGCCAGTTCCGCCCGCAAGAGTCGCGTATCTCACACCATGACGGTCGTAGCCGTCGATTCCCGGCTCGCTGAGAGTTAACCCCGGTATCCGCCAAGCCGCGCCAGGGACTGACTGCCCTCGATGTCGAACCGGCCTGAAGTGTGGAACTGTCGTTCAGGAATCCGGATCCGGCAGTCTCGTCCGGCGGCTCCCGTCGCGAGGACCGTGTTGTGGCGGAGAATGGGTGCGCATCGTCATGGGGAGGGTGCACGGGAGATGGGGAGGCCGGGGTGCGGTTAGAGATGCGGGTCGAGTCCGCGGGGGAATTGCGGTCGTTGCAGGGGTGGTTGCGGTCGGACCCTGAGGTACGCAGGTCTGCCACGGTCGAGGTGCGGGGGACTGCGCCGCGGCCGGGGGAGATGGGCACGGCGATGGACGTGCTCCAGCTGGTGACGGGGAACGGATGGAGCGCGGCGTCGTTCGTGCTGGCCCTGGTCGCATGGCGGCAGACCCGGCCCCAACGGGGCCGGTTGGAGATCCACCGCGGGGACACGGTCTACGTCCTCACCGGCCATTCCGACGAAGAGGTCGAACGGCTGATCCGGGCACTCGACACCGACCACGATGAGGACGCGAGCCAGTGAGCGTGCTGCCCGACCCAGGGGCGTCACGAGCGGTCCTGGTGGGGACGAGCCGCTACCAGCATCTAGAGCAGCTGCCGGCCGTCTCGAACAACCTGCAAGCCCTCGCCGGACTCCTGTCAGGCCCTCTGTCCCTGCAACTGCCGACGCAGCACGTGGCCGTCGTCGAGAATCCGGCCGCCGCGCACACCGTGGTGAGCGAGGTGAGACAGGCTGCCGCCGAAGCCACCGACACGCTTGTCATCTACTTCGCCGGGCACGGGCTGATCGACCCGCAGGACACACTCAGCCTCGCCCTGCCGCACACCGAGTTCGGCCGAATCGAGACCGGCCTGCCCTACGACTGGCTCCGCCAGGCCCTTCTTCTGGACTCCCGCGCCGAACGACACGTCGTGATCCTGGACTGCTGCTACAGCGGCCTGGCCCTGGGACGGATGAGTGCGTCACCCGGCCTCGCCGACCAGGCCGCCGTGGAAGGCAGCTACCTCCTCGCAGCTGCAGCCGAGACCCGCACCGCCCTGGCACCGGTCGGGGACACCTACACCGCCTTCACCGGCACCCTGCTCGACACGCTGCGCCATGGCATCCCCGGCGGCCCCGCACTGCTGGATCTGGGAACCATCTACCGGCATCTACGTCTGACGCTGGAAGCCCGGGGGCATCCCGTTCCCCAGGCCAGGGACCGCAACAGCGGTGCCCGGGTAGCGCTCGGGCGTAATCACGCGGATCTTCCCGCTTCGTCGGCGGCCACTTCGCCCGACGCGGAAGCCGCCCTCCGTCCATGGCCGGATCCGTCGTCGATCCGCACCGTCACAGGGTTCTTCATCGGCCTCGCGGACGTACGCGTGATCAGCGGACTGACCCAACAGGCGGTCAGCAGGCGCTCGGCTGGACGGATATCGGCCGCCACCGTCAGCAGCCTGCTCAATCGCACCAGGCTTCCCACCACCTGGGGCACAACAGCTGCCTACCTGTCTGCCTGCGGGGTACCGGACGACCAGATCACGCACTGGCAGACCGCCTGGCTGCAGTTGCGTGAGAAGGGGCCGTCAGCGGACGGAGCAAGCCCCACAGAGCCCTCGCGGAAGGAGCCCGGGAAGGCAAGGACATGGGGGCGGCCTCTCTCGGTCTTCCGCCGTGAGCGCAGTCACTGACCGGAGACAGCAGGAGTCGAGGCGCCTGACGGATGCGGCTGGGGAGTGTTCCCGGAGTTGTCGGAGTCGCTCCCGAACAGAGTGTTCCATCCGGCCAGGAGCAGAAGGCCAGCCACCAGCACGATGCCTGCGGATGGCTTCTTCCACTTGGTAGAGGCCGACGACGGCTTCACGTAGTGCCCAGCCCGGTAGTACCCCTTGCGATTTTGTGCCACAGCTGCGCTTCCCCCTGATCGTTGAGACCGCTACTCGGCAGAGTCTTCCGGTGATTGATGCATGCCGGTTCCGGAATGGCTGAGTACGGCTGATTCCGTACTGCTGGGGCTGCGGCTCCATGGCTGGACAACCTGCGGGCGGCGGCAGCAACGGCTGGCATGGCTTCGTTCACGACTCGAATCGCGTCAGCAGTTGTTCACCGTTGCGGGAGGCGCCTGCACGGCGGCGATGTCGATGATCGCGGCTTGAGCAGCAAACGGACCACGGGCCTGGCACCCGGCAACGATGCCGCCACGACGGACCATCTGCCCCGTAGCCTCGTCGTGAACATCTGTGCATCGTCAAGGAGACGGACAGCTCGAGCCCGCTGATGCCACGGTCGGAGCCCTTCCGTCTACCGGGCCTCAGGACGCTGGGACATGGTCGGCTGACCGACGACAGCGGGGCCGGACGAGATCACCCTGTCCGGCCCCGCTGCTCACCAGCTGAAGCGAATACGAGGCTCGCCGAACGAACGCGCAATCGCTTCAAGGCCAGTCTGAGTCGTCATCAGCGTGAGTGAAGCCAGACACCGCCGTACGCCACGAGGGCGCCTCCAGCGGAAGTCGCTGCGCCGCGCAGCAGGTAGAGGCCGGCCTCGTTGCGTATCCGTCGTGCTCGTGCCACCCACCGGGATGTATTGGGGGGTTTCGATGCGGAGGCCGGAGCCGTAGTCTCGTTCATGGACTTGAGCTTCTCTTCCGTTGGGAATGTTCGGTCTTCTGCAGACGGCTCCCTGCCCACCAGGGGGCCGTCGCCGTTTCCGGTGACGGCACTGCCGTTGTCCGCCTGTTGAGACGTCACTGCGTCCTGTGGGGCGGATGACGTCAACGAAAGCACTCTGAATAGCGCCCTGACCAGCGAAAACGGCTCATTGGTAGAGAAAGTTCTTCTGTGTTTTCGTGGGACAAAGCAGGAAGAAGACGTGTCTTGCTGCGTCCTACTCTGTCCTGGCTGGGCGAGGCTGGCTTCTAGCTGTTTTCAATGGGTGTCATGCCGTGTCTAAGCTAGGCTCGTTGAGTTCAAGCAGGCTGTAGTGAGCTGGAGTTGGGCATGCCACAGATGTTGCGAATGCCGAGCGAGGATGAGCTCCCGCGTGGGCCCAAAAGGGCCTTCGTGGGCGAGCTGTACACCTACTTCCGTGCAGCAGGGCGCCCCTCACCGGCCAGCATCGCGGCAGCCGTTGCTCAGACGCACGACCCCGCCTCAGTGACTGTCAGTCGTGAAACAGTCCGCAGGCTCCTCAAAGGCGAGACCACCAGCACCTGGCCCAAAGTGAAAGCAGTGCACGAGGTTCTCTGCCACATGGCAGACCATGACCCGACGTGGAGAAGGTTCTCCGACTCCCCCGACTACGACGAGGACAACGACACCCGCACGCTTCGCGGATACATCCGCGATCTGTGGAACGACGCCATCGACGGTGTTGAACCTGATGACGAACAGGGCCTCCCTCAATTGGCGCCGGTTCCGCAGGCGTCTCCGCCGCCGGCCCCGACAGGGGGCTGGGGCACTCCGCAGCAGCCGCCGGATGATCCTTGGGCCACCGGAACACCGCAAAAGAAGACCAGCAGTCAGCAGGCGTACAGCGACGAACCTCCCTTCTGAACGCGGACGACTCGGCCTGCCCTGCTCCCCTGCGCTCGGGACCGCCGTGGCTATGCCCAGCGCATGCCGATGGCGGAAAGCTGCTCCATTCGGGAGGCGCTGACGCCTGGAAGCGGGGCTGTCTGTCGATGGCTTCGGACGGCGTTCTGCGGCATCGCCCCTCGTCGTTGTCGGACCACGCCCGCTCTCGGAGGTGACTCCAGGTGGTCGGGCCCGCCCCGACCACGGGCCGACGTAGGCCGACCACAGACCCGACCACCGCAGGCGGCCACGCTGCTCCTGGACCACGATCCCGGCCGCCGCGCTGGCATCCCGTTGCACGGGAGCCCGGCGGCCGGGTCGACCGGCGATGCGCTGCCCGTACGATGACCGGCGTGACCGTTCGCCGTGCCCTTGGCGCAGGCTCCC
>NZ_ML123055.1:236491-238630 GCF_003846175.1 Streptomyces sp. ADI95-17
AACTGCGAGCCCGAGGCGTACTCGGCACGCGCCCGGCCGCGCCCCCGTCCCCGCGGCGGACCCTCGGAACCGGCGGCCACGCCGACGAGGGAATCGGCTGAGATCTACTTCTTTCCCGGCTGGGCCAGTTCAGCCCAGAGTTCCCTTTCACGTTCTCTTGCATCATTCCTTGCACTATCTGTTGCCCTCTCTTTCCGTGGCGTCGTGTGTTTATGCAGGTCACCATGCTGTAAAGGCGTGGTCGGGGTGCTGACATCCCCTCTGCGCACCCCCCTGCCGCCCGACTACCGAAATGGAGAGGGTGGGGGCGGGGCGGGCGGAGCGCCTCGGGGATCGGCGGCCGGCCAGTCCCTCTCGCGCGTCGGCGGGGCCGCGCGCGCCGGTGCCTGCACCCCGGGCCGGGGCGGCTGACGTTCGCGGCTCAGGGGGGTGTAGCGGTTCTGGGGCGTCAGGCGCCTGAAGCTGGAGTCTCGCAAGGCGGGGACGCAACCCTAGTGATCCCCGACTCTGTCACGGAGTGATCAAACCGGCCCCAGGTCGCCCTGCCACGCGACAGGCTCACCATCGTGCCTCGCCTCTTCCAGCGCCGCCCTACGCCCCAGGGGCGCCATACACCGAACCTCTGGCCGGTGTGGCTCGTCGCCCCCGTCGCCCTGATCCTCGTCAGCCTGGCCGCCTTCGGCCTCTACCAGGGCGCGGACGCTCTCCTCACCTCCCACCACACGGGCAAGAAGCCAGTCGACGTCCAGGACATCATCAAGGTCACCGTCACAATCCTCACCCTCGTCGGTGCCGTCCTCGCCGGCCTGTACGCCTACCGCAAGCAACTCCTTGAAGAAGGCGCCTCCCACCGCGCGGACGCGACACAACTCGCCGAGCGCTACGCGAAGGCGGCGGAGCAACTCGGCCACGAGCAAGCCGCAGTCCGCCTCGCGGGCGTGTACTCAATGGCGCGCCTGGCCGACGACTGGCCCGAACAGCGACAGGTCTGCATCGACGTCCTCTGCGCCTACCTGCGCATGCCCTACGAAACCGACCCCACCGAGCCCGGGTTCAAACAGGGGGAGAAAGAAGTACGCCTTACGATCATCAGCACCATTCGAGACCGCCTCCAATACCCCAAGTCACCCACCACATGGTGCGGGTACAAGCTGGACTTCACCGGAGCCACCTTCGACGGCGGAGACTTCAGCGACGCGGCATTCTTCGGCGGCATGGTCGACTTCGGCGGTGCCGCGTTTTCCGGCGGCGCGGTCAACTTCGGCGAAGCCACGTTTTCCAGCGGCCTGGTCAATTTCAGAACCGCCACGTTTTCCGGCGGCACGGTCTACTTCGGCGGTGCCGCGTTTTCCGGCGGCATGGTCGACTTCTTCGGTGCCACGTTTTCCGGCGACACGGTCTACTTCGGCGGCGCCACGTTTTCCAGCGGCAGGGTCTACTTCGGCGGCGCCACGTTTTCCGGCGGCAGGGTCTACTTCGGCGGCGCCACGTTCTCCGGCGGCACAGTCGACTTCGGCGGTGCCGCGTTCTCCGGCGGCACAGTCGACTTCACAGGCGTAGAGGTTCATGCTGCTGCCGTCATCGACTGGGGTCCGTTCCCTGAGATCCCACCGAACCACCCCTGAGCTTGTAGCACTACAGGCCCATGAGCGCGCGTTCCCCCCCGCCGAAGCCCCTCCACACGGAGGGGAATTTCGTGTTTATCGGGCGAGATTGAGTGGGGATCCGTGCTGATTCCAGAAAAGAGCGGGTCCGGTTTTTGACGCACTTTCGGATTCCGAATCCAGCGCCTTCCCGGTGTTCAAGGGATTTCATTTCTGACGGTGGGTGAGTTCGGGGGAGTGGTTTTTGAGGGGCCGTGAGGTGGCTTAGGGGGTGCGTGCTGATTCCAGATCTCATCTGGGGTCATGTTTTGACGCACTGTCTGGGTGGTCATGGTGGGGGAGAGTTCCGGGCGTCCGGCCCGGTCCTCACGTTCCGCCACATCCCGTTCCGACCGAGCCACCCCCCACCTAGTCAACCGCCCGCGTAGCGGGCCCTGATCAGGCACGGAGTGGCTGATCGCATGGTTGGCGCGGAGCGTCGACCATGCCAAGGGTCACGGAGTGACCCGGCAACCCCGGGCCGCAGGCCCGTACC
>NZ_ML123056.1:0-119298 GCF_003846175.1 Streptomyces sp. ADI95-17
GATGCACTCGGGATGCGCTGGTAGACCAGCAGGTCTTGGCACGAGTGGAGTGCGGGTGGGCCCGAACCAGGGGCGTGGGAGGGGGCCACTATCCGCTTGGGTGGCGGGCCGAGGGTTATCGTCGGCTCCATCAGGCGAGCCCGGTCGCGATGGCGACGCACGTGTCTCGGCGCGTCTGCCGCTTGATCGGGTCCGGGGCGGGTATTCGCTGACTCATGTCTACTGCGAGCAGCAGCACCTCTTTCCCCTTCTCTGCCTCCTGTTCCGTCTCTCTTCCCGTCCCCGCCCGGTTGCGCGGCCTGCTGCACAGCCGGGACCTCGCCCTGTTCCGCAGCGTCGCCGGCCGGCGCTGGCCGGGCGCCGATCAGGTGCTGCCTCGGCTGAGCCGCAGCGCCGATCACGGACTTCTCTGGTTCGGCGCCGCGGCCGGTATGGCGGCACTGGGCAGCAGCGCGCGGGCACGCCGGGCGGCGTTGCGCGGGGTTGCGTCGCTGGCTGTCGCCTCGGCCGCGATCAACACCGTCGGCAAGCGGGCGGTGCGCCGGGAGCGGCCGATACTGGACCTGGTTCCGGTGGTGCGGCAGCTCAAGCGTCAGCCGTTCACTACGTCGTTCCCGTCCGGGCACGCGGCGTCCGCGGCTGCCTTCGCCACGGGTGTGGCCCTTGAGTCGAGGGGCTGGGGCGCGGTCGTCGCTCCGGTCGCGGTGGCCGTGGCTGCCTCTCGCGTCTACACGGGTGTGCACTATCCGGGCGATGTGCTGGCCGGTGTGGCGCTCGGCATAGGGGCGGCGTTCGCGTTGCGTGGGGTCGTGCCGACGCGGGGTCAGCTGCCCGCTCCGGGCCGTCCGCCGGCGGCGGCTGCGTCATTGCCCGCCGGTAAGGACCTAGTCGTCGTGGTGAACCAGGAGTCCGGCACCGCCACCGCGACCGCTTCGCTGGTGCGTGAGGCGCTGCCGCTGGCCGAGGTCGTGGAGTGCGCGCCCGACGAGCTGCCCGGGGCGCTGGTCGAGGCGGCGGGCCGGGGCCGGGCGCTGGGGGTCTGCGGAGGTGATGGCACGGTAAATCTGGCGGCGTCCGTCGCGGCGACGCACGGTTTGCCGCTCGCTGTCTTTCCTGGCGGAACGCTCAATCACTTCGCGTACGATCTGGGCATCGAGACGGTGCACGACACGGCGGCCGCCCTCGCCTCGGGGGGCGCGGTCCGGGTGGACCTGGGCCGGTTCCGGCCCGGTCCCCAGGGGCCGGGCGGGGCGGACGGCTACTTCCTCAACGCGTTCAGCCTGGGGGTCTATCCGGAGCTCGTGCGGACCCGGGAGCGCTGGGCACCCCGTATCGGCGGCTGGCCCGCCGGGGTCCTCGCGGCCTTCGAAGTACTGCGTGGTCAACGCCCGCTGGCGGCCGAGCTGCAGGGGAAGCGGCGGCCGTTGTGGCTCTTGTTCGTGGGCAACGGGCTCTTCCAGCGGGTAGGGCCCGCTCCCGGACGGCGGCACAACCTGGCGGACGGCCTGCTGGACATCAGAGCAGTCCACGGCGGCCGGACTCCAGGGCTGCGACTGCTGGCAGCAGCGGTGGCCGGTCCGCTGACCCGCTCCCCCGTCCACGCGGCGGTACGTCGGCACCGTGTACGGATCACCGGCCTGGTACCGGGGACCCCATATGCGTACGACGGTGAAGTCGCCTACTCGGGAACGGAATTGTCGATCGACAAGCTGCCAGAAGCACTCACGGTCTACTGCCCCATGACCCTGTGACGGAAAGACCGGGGCAGCGGACGAGAAATCCTCGGCGAAGCCCTTCATGCCCGCCGGAGCTGAGGGAAACGATCTGGTGCTCATATCGCACCGGACGCGAACAAGTTCCCGAACGGACAGGTCCCTTGCCCGCCCCGCTGTCGGAGTCCGGCTTCCAGCCACCCTGTCGGCCTTACCAGCCAGGGCATCGTGGCCTGGGCCGCCCGGACGAGCGGTGGCTCGGGAAGCGGCACCACCGTCTCGGTGTCCCCGGCCGGTGCGCACTCGCCGCGCCCGGGGGCGGCGGCGTGGGCGGTGCCGGCCACGTCGCTGGCAAGGGCGCGGGCGAGGGGCACGGGTGGCCCGAGGCAGATCGGCCCCTACACGATGCGGGCGCGGCTGGGCCAGGGAGGAAGGATGGGCCGGGTCTTTCTGGGGCGACCACCGCTCTGGCCGGCCGGTCGGCCAGAGCGGGAGCCTGAGAGCCTGTGCCAAGAGCGCGGCGGACTGTCACGGCGGCCGTCGTACGGGCAGCGCATCACCTACCGCTCCGCCCGCCGGGCTCCCGTACAACGGGCCTCGGGCGCTATACGCCGGTGGTGCCATCGATGCGTTCCCGGACCAGGTCGGCGTGGCCGTTGTGGCGGGCGTACTCCTCGATCATGTGGACGTAGATCCAGCGAAGGCTGACGTCCTGCTCCATGAAGCGACCGGTATCGGCCAGAGCGCGGTCGGCGCAGTGTTCACGGGCGCGGGCGATCTCCGCGTGCCAGGTGGCGAGGGCATCGCTCAGGGTGGCGCCCTCAGCCACGTCGAAACCGCCGTCGGGGCCATCCGGGTCGGCCTGCGGGTCGTAGATGGGCGGAGCCTGTTCTCCGGCGAACACTCGACGGAACCAGTTCCGCTCCACCTCCGCCATGTGCTGGACCAGGCCGGTCAACGTGAAGTCGGACGGTGGCACGGACGCGGCGGCGGCCTGCTCCTCGTCCAGTCCCTCGCACTTCATGGCGAGTGTGATGCGGTGAAAGTCGAGCCAGCCTTCGAGCGTCGTGCGCTCGTCGGCGTTCAGGGGCGGCATAGGACGGTCGATAGCGCTCATCGGTCGATTATCGCCAGCGTCCGAAACCGTCAGCGGGCAGGGCTTCCTGCAGGACGAACGTTGCCTGCTGCGGCACCAGGCGCATGGGGCCGATGTGATCGGTCCCATGCGGTGACCGAGGGGTGGGCGTGCTGGTTTCTCAGCAATACCGGTAGCGGCGTGTCACGGCAGTGGCATGCTCCTAGCCATGTATGAGGATCCGCAGGGCAGGACAACGCCGGGGTTGTGGGGGTGTATCGCGTGCGCCTGGGCGGTCGCTTTCGCCGTGCTTCATTTCTTCTGGGCGCTGGGCGGCAGCTGGGGCCTCAGTGTCTCGGCGGGGCCCCTGGCCGAGGAACGCCCCGGGTGGTTCGTGACGGTGGGCTTGTGGGGTGTGGGGTTGCTATGCCTTGTCGGCGGTGTGCTGGGATGGCTGCTCGCCCGGCCGCGGCCTCGTGACCGGGCAGGACGGATGGTCAGGGCCCTGGGCTGGTGTGCCTGCGCTGTACTGCTGGTGCGCGGTATCTCCGTCGAGGTGCTGCTGCTGATCGGTACTGCGGGCGAGAGAATAGACGTTAGCCCGGAACAGCGGCTGTGGACGCTGCTGTTGTGGAATCCCTGGTTCCTGGTCGGTGGTCTCGTGTTCGGTATGGCCGCATGGCGGTCCGGAAGAGCGCGGGCTTGAGCAGCGGCGCCGCCTGACGGTGCCTCGGGGCCCGCGAAGAGGGATTCCCGCCTCCTCCGCATCACCACCTGGATCGTGCGTCACCCAGGCCCCCTGACCGACAGCCAGCGCGAACAACCCGACCGCATCCCCGACACGTACTCCCGGCCTCGCCATGACCGCGACCTCACCCACGAGTCCAGCACCATCACCCACGAATACCAAGGCCAGAAACCCTCACCCCCACACAACCATCGTGAGACCCCATCCCAACCAAACCAGCGGGTCTACGAGCTGACTGCGCAGGTTGTCGGGACGCATCTCAGAAATCAGCATCAACGCCGAAGGTCCGTACGGCGAGCACACGATCGAGCGGTTTCACAAGCTCCTGGTGAGCGATGGCCAGGAGCTGAGTCGGCACTTCGCCCGCGAGCAGCCCGGTTACGTAGGCGAGGGCATGCGTCGGGGAGAGCCCAGTCACCTTCCGACGAAGGGCACGGACAGCAGCGATGCGGCTGCCCGTTGCTTCAGCTACCGTCCGTAGTTCGTCGTGGAGATCATCCACCGGAGTGCGGGCCGGCAGCCCTCGGATACGACTGCGGTAGTCGTCCTCCCAAGCCTCCTGGATCTCGGAGACCGCTCCAATCGAGTGGAGCCCGCCATTGACGCGGTCGACCAGATACGGACCGTGTCCCACCAGCATCGCGGCTACATTGCGCGTTCGCGCATACTCCTCGGATTGGACATAGACCTTCCAGACGAGCTCGTGCTCGACCACGTGCACGACCACGCTGCGCGGGAACTGTTCAACGCCAGCGGCAACCCACGCCTGATGGCTACGCGCCAGCTCTTCCTCGACGATGCGTACCGCGTCATCACGTTCGATCACGACCGCAGCATCGTCTAGAACGTCACCTCGCCACCACGGGTTTCCCCCACCAGGCAGCCCCGAAATGCGGCGGAGACTGCTGCGGGCCTGGGAAACGGCCGCAGCTCGGGGGTCAGTGCCGTGTGGCGGCCATGTCCTCGATCTTCTTGAGTACGAGGTCGGGACGGTCCTTCGGCACTTCGTGAGAACTGCCCTTGGCGGTGACGAGCGTTCGGTTGGGCCCGTCCTGGGCGAATGTAGCGGCGGCGTCACGCCAGCGCTGGGCGTCCGCGGGAGAACCGTCGAGCGGGGTCTTCTCCGAGACTATGACTGTTGCCGGTACCGCGTCCGGCCAAGTGACCTTGTGGAATGCCTTGTGCGCCGGGGCGAAGCCCTCCGCGGTGAAGATGATCTGTCGGTTCTCCGGCTTGTCGGGATCCTTCTTCGCCGCGTCAACCTGCGGCTGGCTCGCGGCTACGAGACGGGGAATCTCCTCGTCCGTGAAGAACGGCGGGAGATTGGCGTCGACCAGGACTGCGCCGGAGAGCATCTTCGGGTTGTCCTTGGCGAAGTAGCTTGCGATCTCGCCTGCCTGGGAGTGGGACACCAGGGTCACGTTCTTGGTGACGCCCAGCTGCGCGAGCCCCGATTTGAGGTCGCTGACAGCGCTCTCGACCTTCCAGGCGCCGGGCACCACGTCGCTCTTGCCGAGACCGGCCCGGTCGTATGTGATGACGGTGGCGCCGGTCTCCGCGTGAAGCTTGGGGACGAGGTCCTTCCACTGTGAGGAGTCCTCGCCGCCGCCCGAGTCCAGGACGATCGTGTGGCCGTTGCCTTGTGTGACGTGGAAGGCCAGGCGGTGACCGTCATTGGTGATCATGTGCAGCTTCGATACTCCTGGCTGTCCGGCTCCCGGCGAGCTGGACGGCTTGGCCGAGGACGAGGCAGCGCGCTCGGGGGCGGAGTCCTTGTCGCCGCAAGCCGTGACGGCGCCGGCAGTCAGGGTCAGCAAGGCGAGGGCCGACAGAACACGGTACGTGGACCGGTGCTTGTGGGTAGTGCGGGACATGAGTGATCCTTCAGCGGCCGAGGGTGCTGTTGTGGCTGTCAGCCCAATCATTCGGTGAATCGGTTGACCAAAGAATCCGACTGGCACGTCTGTTGGTGGTGTCGCTGATGCCAGTGAGCACGCTGGGGTTAGCCCCAACAAGCGACCACTGAGTGGTCTCGGCCGGCGGGTCTGCGACTTGTCCGTGATCGGCCGGACAAATCCTGTCGCTGAGGCGCTCGAAAACCAGTGGCACAGCGCCGTCGTGCGTCATTACCGTGCTGCCGAGCCAAGTCGTCTAGGCAAGGACGTTCCGTTGTACACCCTGTGAGACCTCCCGAGTGCTGATCTGTCGCGCGTCGCGCATGTGCGCCGCGCTGCTTTTTGCTGCGGACTTCTCACTGAAATCGGTGTATTTCTGTGCTCGAAAACTGGGTGGTCATGCCCACCTGCCTGCCGATCGTTCTCCGACGCTGCCATACATGCGCGTCCGATCGTTTCCGGGCAAACGGTAAATTTCGCGTCAACGCGAACCACAAGCTCATCGACGCTTGGCTCCTCGTGCTCTGTACGTCGTGCGGGGAGACGGCGAAGCTCACGGTCCTGGAGCGGGTGAATGTGCGCTCCGTACGGCCTGAGCTGCTGGACCGGCTGCACGGCAATGATGTCGGCCTGACAGCGGAGTTGCTCCAGGATCCGGTCGTGCATCGCCGTGATCGCATCGCTCTCGACTGGACCGACGCCTGGCGCCTCGACACCGGCGGATCGGATCTTCTGGACCGCGAGGTGATCGACATCTCGGTCCGCTTCGCGGCGCGGATCCCGGTCCGGCCGGTGCGGCTGATCGCTGCGGGTTGTGGTCTTTCGCGGGCCGAGGTCGAGAGGCTGATCGCGAAGGGGAAGATCGTCTCGGCGGACCGACTGAGTGGCAAGCTCTCCGGCGACTTCGCCTTCATGCTCAAGCGCTGAGCCCTCCCCCGGCCCATGGGCTTGTCCGGCGAGAGCCGCCGGACAAGCCCTGGAGGCCGCCGTGGTCAGGCTCTACGGCGGCCTGTGCTCACTGGCCCGCTCTCGTACTCCTCGACCCGGTGCACCATCGGCTCCCGGACCGTGATCCCACCTTTTCGGTTGGTCTGCGGGAGCCCGGGTCCGCTAGGCCGTGTCCGATGGCTCGCGTGACGCTCCCGCTGGGCACTCGTTTTGTGGGACATGGGGCGGGGAGATCTGTCGGATGAAGAGTGGGCTCGGCTGGAGCCGCACTTGCCAACGAATCACGGGCGGGGCGGACGCTGGCAATGCCACCGGCGTGTGATCAACGGGATTCTGTTCCGGCAGCGGACCGGCCTCCCCTGGCGGGACTTGCCTCTTTGCTTCGGTAGCTGGAAGACGGTTCATGACCGCCATCGCAGGTGGTCGGCGGACGGCACGTGGGAGAAGATCCTGCTGGCCGTCCAGACCAACGCCGATGCCGAGGGCCGGATCGACTGGAGCATAGTCAGCGTCGATTCCACGACCTGCCGCGCTCATCAGCACGCGGCTGGCGCCCCCACCCGCGCGCCGAAGACCCAGGGACAGCGCAAGAGCCCGGCGCGCCACCGCTCCGATGAGGCCCTGGGACGCTCGCGAGGTCGGCTCACAAGCAAGATCCACCTTGCGGGAGAGGGCGGGCTCCGCCCTCTCGGGTTTGTCATCACGCCCGGCCAGTGGGGGGACGCACCACAGATGATTCCCGTCCTGGAAGAGATCCGTGTGCCCCGGCAGGCTGGTGGACGACCGCGCACTCGGCCCGGCCACGTCGGGGGAGACAAGGCGTACTCATCACGTAGTAACCGGCGCCACCTGCGCAGACGCCAGATCAAACACACCATCCCCGAACCGAGGGACCAGCGGGCCAACCGTCGGCGGCGCGGCAGCCAAGGCGGCCGACCCGCAGCGTTCGACAAGAAGATCTACCGCCGACGCAACGAAGTCGAGCGGACCATCAACCGGCTCAAGAATTTCCGAGCCGTCGCCACACGCTTCGACAAGCGGGCGTACATCTTCCACGGGACCGTTACCGTGGCTGCTATCCGCCTATGGCTCCGTCCGCAGCGAAACGCCCCGTTCAGAGCTTATCTGCACCCGGGTAGTGGTGGCGCAGTTCGCTGAGCACGCGCGCGTCGACAGCCCTGACGTCCCAGGATGAGCTGTCGAACTCGGTCTACCAGGGTGAGCGGGTGTCGCGGCGTGCTTCCGGGGTCTGCGCGGGAAGAACCGTGTCTTGGTCGGTGCGCAGCAGCATGCCCGGGTCGGGTTCGAAGTCCTCGTTGGGCGGTGCCGGCTGGTGGAAACGCTCGGTGTGCGGAATGGTGACTTCCACCAGCCGGCCCCCCTGGAACATCCATAGCCCGAAGCAGTCGTCGTCCTGGTCGCGAAGCAGAACTTGCACCGTATGCGGATGCGGCCACGGCAGCGACTCCAGGTGCCTGAGCACGCCCTTGCGGGCACGCAATTTCTCGAACTCCAGGGCCCACCCGAACTTGTAGCCCCATTGGCCCGTTATCGGGACGAAGCGGCCTCGCCACATGCGTTCCGGATCGTCCTGGGTCAGCGGTTCCATCACCTCGTCCGACCAGCGGGCGAGAACGATGACCTCGGCATCTCTACTCATGCCGGAGTATCACCGCATCCGCCTGATCCGCCGCAACCCAATTCCTCAACCGGCCGAAGCAGGCAAGGGTGGGCGGATTGGCGACGAGCTCTCAGTGCCAGCGAGCCCGACGACGGCGCCTTCGGAGAAGCCCATCTGCGCCTAGGCCACGGCCCTGATCAGCTCACACGACTCATCGGACAGCCGCTAGTGCTCCCGGGTCTGAAGTGTGCTCTTCGGGCTGGTCAGGTAGGCGTCGATCACTCGCATCGCCTTCTCCGTCCCTCCTCTGCGGTAGAGCCAGTGGCCCACGACGTCCATCGTGAACAGGGACGCCTTCGGGAAGGAGCTCGCCATGCGCTGCGCGCCCGGCAAGGGCGTCGCCAGGTCATGGGTGGCGTTGGCCACGAGGACGGGCGGGAGTTCGCCCTTGGCCCGGGCCGGCCGGGGCTTGGGCGGCATGGTCCAGCCCTGGCAGCCGAGGACGGTGTCGAGGGCCTGGGCGTTGTAGCGGGTGTGCGGGGCGGCCTTCGCGGCCCTCTTCAGGATGGCCCGGTACTGGGCGTAGTCGCGGATCCGGAAGTCGTAGTCCCGGCACAGCACGATCCGGAAGACCGGGTCGGTGACGGTGGGGAACCAGCGGACCTCGCCCTTTCCCGTGTACAGGGCGGCCAGTTGCTGTGCCGTGCTCTCCGGGTTTCCCTTGCCGAGTGCGAAGGTGAGGAAGTCGGACAGTTCGTCGGCGTCGATCTTGGTCGGTGTCGGTCCGTCCGGGCCCGGGTCGCGCAGTGTGCCCGCGTCGGCGCGGGCGAACAACGTGTCGGTGACGGCTGTGAGGTCTTTGCCCTTGAGTGCGCAGGCTGCGTCCTTCCTGCACCAAGCGGCAAGCCGCTTCAGGGTGTTGTCGATGGTGACGCTGCCGTCGGTGAGGTATCGCTCGGCGTTCGGCCGGTGCGGGTCCATCGCGCTGTCGAGGGCCAGTGCGCGGAGCTTTCCCGGGAACAGCCGTGCGTAACGCTCGCCGAGGAACGTGCCGTAGGAGTGGCCGATGAAGCTGATTTGACGTTCGTCGATGGCGGTACGGATCGCGTCCATGTCGCGGGCGACGCTCTCGCCGTCCATATGGGCGACGAGCGGGCCCGTCCGCTTCAGGCAGCTGGCAGCAAGGCGGCCGTTCAGGGTGCGCAGCCGCTCGAACTCGGCCTCGTTGCGGGGGCGGGCCGGGATCGAGTCGAGGATCGTCTCATCGCAGTCGGCCGCACCGCTGCGGCCGATGCCTCGTGGGTCGAAGCCGATCATGTCGAAGCGCTGGAGCATGGCCGCGGAGTATCCGCTGATGGGGTCGTCGGCGTACAGGGCGTCGTCGGATCCGGCTGCCCCGGGGCCGCCCGGGTTCGACATGAGGACGCCGATCCTTCGGGTGGGGTCTGTGGCCCGGTAGCGGGCGACGAAGATTCCGGTCTTCGGGCCCTTCGGCTTCGACCAGTCCAACGGCACCTCGACCGTTCCGCACTGGGCCCTCGGGCTGGGGTCGGGGTAGGGCGGTTCGGCCTTGGGGCAGGCGCCCCAGCGGATCGGCGGGACGGAGGCGGTTGGGCCGGACGGTTCCTGGGCGGCTGCCATCCCAGGAACGCCCAGGGCAGCGGCCACGGCGGACAGGGTCAGGAGTACGGAGATGCCCCGCCGTCTCGTGTGCGGGCTCGGTTGCACGCGCATGCTCGTGTTCATGCGCGTCACTGTTTCGGCCCCGTATGACGGCGTCTCCATGGGCACATGGTGGGAACGTAACAAGGCGTTCGGAGCTTGCTGTCGGAGGCCGGTTGCACCAGTGCGGTCAAGGGTGGCGGGCTGTCGACGGCGGCGCCTCGCCGACTGTCGCGCGTACCGGTATAGTGAGGTGCACAACTTGTTGTTCAGGCACAGAGGCCCCGCCATCCCAGATGGCGGGGCCTCTGTTTTGTCTTCTGTCGGGTCAGGCGATGCGGAGGTCGGGGCGGCCTTCGGCCGGCGGTGCTGCGCGGTATTCCGGCAGGTGGATGGTGGGCAGCTTGCCACTCTTCATCTCTTCGAGGGCGTACGCGAAGGCGGCTTCCATGTCCGTCACGCTCTCGTATTTGGCGGCGAGCGGGTGAAGTCGGTAGCGGTTGCCCCCGCGGCCTTCGGCGCGGGAGCGCAGCACGAGGTTCAGCTCGAACAGCGGCTCCATCAGTGCGCTGACGGTGGGTGGCTTCACCTTGTACTCCACTGCCATCTCGCGCTGGCTCGGGAGCGCGCCGCCGTTCTCGCTCCGGAAGATCAGGTACTGAAGGAATTTCACCGGGGCAGCTCCGATGGGCAGCGCCCAGATGCGCTCAGCGACGAGCGGCGACATGACTGCAACGGCCATCGGTGCCTTCCTCCGTATCGAATCGGCTTGTCGTGGTAGCGAGCATCACCCTGTGCGCTTCCTTCTGACAGGCTCGGGCACTTCGCCATCCAGGTTAAGGTCCAGCGCTTCCTGGTGGTGAACCAGCTCCGGACCAATTCTGTGCGGAAACGCTGTCGGATCGTCATCGTGGTCGGCGGCGATCTGGGCGAGCACTTCGTGCTGGGCGGTGCTGTTGCCCTGGAACCAGAGGGTGACGTTGAGGCGGATTCGTCCGTTCCCTGCCGGTTCGAGCCACTTGTATTCGCAGAGGGTTCGGACGGCACGGTTCACGGTGGGGCGGGTGATCATCTTGGCGCCGGGCTTCTTGGCCGCGAGTCCGTTCAGGCCGTCGGTGATCTCCTGCTGGGTGTACTCCGCGATCCCAGTGCCGGGCCGCTGTCCGCCCGCTACGTACAGGAACACGCACAGCTGGCTCTTCGTGATGCCGTTGGCGATGAAGAGCTGGGGCAGCAGCTGCGTGAACCAGTTGCTGGCGAGGCTGTAGCCGGCGCCTCCGGCGAAGCTGTGAACCGATCGCGGGTCGTTCTCGTACTCGAAGGTGACGCCCTTGAGCTTGCGTTTCCCTGCCCTCGGCTGTGTTGTCTCCGGGGCAGTCGTACCGAGTTGCTCACCCAACAGGTTCAGGATGTCGTCGAACACGGCGTTGCTCTCCGGCGAGGAAGCGGGAGATGGCACTGCTCGGGGCCGACGCGGCTGGCGCGACGGCGTTTCAGATGTCACTGGACCCTCCTTGTTGCTCAGGCGGTCCGAGGCTATCCCAAAAGTTCGGCTGAGCCTTACTTTTGACGGCTCGACACGCTTCGAGTCTGAGAGGGCAACGCGCTCGCTTCAAAAGTTTGCCTGAGCCGAACTTTCAGTGCAAGAAGGCAGCGGAAGTTAGTCTGAGCCTAACTTCTGGTTTCGTTCTGCAGCACATTTTGATCGAATCGGTGCCACAGGCCGGGGTGTTCGCCCGGAGTCGGCACTCCTCTGACCTGCGGTTTCTCCGGCGCGTACGGCCCGTTTGAAAAGTTAGGCTGAGCCTTACTTTTGCGGCCAAATGTGCTGGCCAGGTTAACATTTTGACCTTCCAAATGTGTCGGCCAGAGCATGATCAACATCGCATATGTGCAGGTCAGAGGGTTTTGGGGGCTCGGCGCCTCTTATAAAAGAAGACTCGCACCCGACGTACGGCTCCGCGCGGAGCCGGGGTGTGTGCCTGTGTCTGCGGCGCGTCATCAGCGTCAGCGCGGCCTTCGGCAGCGTCAGCAGGGCCTTCAGCCACTGCTCCTGAACGGACGTCACTAGCTCGGCCATCCAATCGCCGGACTGAACCTCAGCCGACGAAAGCGAGCCCCGACGATAGGTTCACGGACTCTGCGGCAGGAGTGCCCACCCGAGCCATCCACTCGGATCAGCCACTGTGCTGCTTTTGATCGCCCGCGGTTTCACGAACCCGACGGACCGCGATGGTTCAGTGGCGGAGTCCAGGCCGACGCGGATCCCCCGATGGACAAGATGCCCTGCGGGTCATCCAGTTGCTGCATTTGTTGGTCTGCTCGAAGACTGGGCTGCATCGATGGCGACGCCGGTGAGGGCGAAGCGGTCCGCATTATAGCTTAGGTCTGCCGAGATTAGGCCACTCCCCCACGTGCCAGCACCGAGTCGGGTCTTGGTGAGCCGTTGTGGGGGAGCTATCACGGCGTGATAGCTCCCCCACAACGAAAAAGCTGACACAGCTAACGCGTCGCGTGCTCAATTGATCTATGGCGTTAGTAGAGTGACGAACTATGACGACACCCGACACCAGGGGCGACCGAGAGAAGGTCGTCTCGAAGCTGCCCTCCTGGCTTCGCCAGGAACTCAAGGTCCGCGCCGTTCAGCACGGCATCGACATGCAGGACGCCGTCGAAGCCGGCATCACTGCATGGCGCGGTCTCGGATCCAACCTCTCCCCCATCGATACTTCCGGGGCGGAGTCCTTCGCGACATTCCTGCCCTCTCCCCTGTGGAGCGAGTTCCGCTCGGACTGCAAGCGCCGCGGGGTCTCCCTCATCCAGGGCCTGGCCCAGTCCGTTCGGGTCTGGTTGGACAGCCATCCCGCACCCGCCGTGAAGCGCCCCGACATCGTCCGACGCGTCGTCATCTGCAATCAGAAGGGCGGCGTCGGCAAAACCGCCGTCACTGCCGGAACCGGTGAGGCACTCGCGGAGGACTCCACCGCCCTGGTGCCGGTCCGTGTCTCCAAGCATTTCGCCGCACTCCTCGAAGAGGACGAAGGTGCCGCCAGCGATCCGCTCGCTCTGGAGGATCTTCCTGGGCTCGGGCAGCGTGTTCTGCTCGTCGACTTCGACCCTCAGGGGCACCTCACCAAGCAGCTGGGCCACGCTCCCCTGGCCATGGACGGCGACTCTCTCACCAATCACATGGCTGGTGACGGCAAGGGTTCACTGAGCGATCTCATCGTGCCGATCGAGGAAGACCGGTTCGGTGGGCGCCTGCACCTTCTGCCTGCCTGCACCGATGCATTTCTCCTCGATGTACGACTCGCCTCCGTCCGTGCACGGGAGTCGGCCCTCGAACGAGCCCTTGCCGCAGTCGAGCCCGACTACGACGTCATTCTGATCGACTGCCCTCCGAGCCTCGGGCTGAGCATGGATGCCGCCACCTACTACGGGCGCCGTCGCCCGCAGGAAGTGCCGGGCAACTCCGGTGTTCTCATCGTGGTCCAGGCCGAGGACAGCAGCGCCGATGCCTACGAGCTGCTCACATCGCAGATCGAGGACATGCGCAATGACCTCGCTCTCGACGTGGACTACCTCGGCCTGGTCGTCAACCACTACGACGCCCGTCGCGGTTACATCGCCACCTCCTCGCTCCAGTCCTGGATGGCCATAAAGGATCCGAGAGTCGTGGGCGTCATCGGAGACCTCAAGGAACAGAAGGAAGCCGTCCGTGCCAAGCGGCCGCTTCTTGCCTATGCACCCCGCTGCGAACAGTCCGTTGCGCTCCGCGCCCTCGCCCGGGAGATCAGCAAGTGAGTAAGGCCAAGAACCTCGGGGCCGGTTCCTCCTTCGCGCAGGCCCGCCCCATCAGCGCCCGGCGGGCCGCGATCGGTGCCGCTACGGGTGTGCCGACGGCCGGCGTCCCCGATCCGACCGAGCTTTCTCTGAACCTCATCAGCCAGAACCCCGACAACCCCCGCGAAGAGCTGCGCGATCTTGAGGGGCTGGCGGAAAGCATTGCGGAGATCGGCCTCGTCAACGCTGTGACGGTGGCTTCGATCGAGGCCTATCTGGAGGAGCGTCCGCACCGTGCGGCCGACCTCGACGAGGGTGCACGGTATATCGTCGTCGACGGCCATCGGCGTCTTGCCGCGGCACGTCTTGCCGGTGCTGCGAAGATTCGCGTCAGCGTCGACAACGCCCTTGTCTCCACGGACGAAGCTCTGCTTGAGGCGGCCTTCGTCGCCAACGTCCACCGTGACGACATGAACCCGCTGGAGCAGGCACAGGCGCTTCGTACGCTCGTCGACTTCTACGGTTCTCAGACCAAGGCTGCCAAGAGACTCGGCATCGCCCAGTCGACCATTTCGTCGAAACTCTCCGTTCTCGACCTCGATCCTCAGCTCCAAGCGGACCTTGTGGAGGGGCGCCGCAAGATCGAGCACGTACGGAATCTCTCCAAGCTGCCGCCCGATGAGCAGCGCCAGCAGGCGGACGCGCGGGCTGCCGCAGGGGTTCAGCGGCGCTCGGCGGTACGCGAGCTATCACGGCGTGATAGCTCGGAGAGCGGAGATGCGAATGAATCGGGGGGTGAGGCCGATACCTCAGATGGTCTTGCCGTCCCGGGTAGCTCTGAGGGACAGCGGGCGGCAGTATCACGGCGTGATAATCCGGGGGAGGCTCCGGCAGGGCTATCACGCCGTGATAGCCCGGGGGAAAGCCAAGCCGACCTATCACGGCGTGATAGCCCGAGCGAGGAACAGTCCGACCTATCACGGCGTGATAATCCGGGAGCTCGGGAGGCCGGGCTATCACGCCGTGATAGCCCCGAGGCTCGGGAAGAGGTGTCGGCGACACACGATGAAGTACCTGGGCAACGGTCGGAGCACGCCGGACGCCAGGTGGCTCCGGCTCAGCTGGCCCCGGGGGAGTCGGGCATCGTCGCGCTCGGCAAGGTTACGAAGATGCCCTGGCACGACGGTCATCAGGTTGCCGACCTTGTGCTGCGGAAGATGGACGAGGCGCAGCGGAAGATCCTTGTCGACAGGATTCTTGCCGAGGGAACCGACTCGGTTCGATGAGTGGCCCGGTGGGGGAGAGGGCTGAGGTGCTGGGGTACTGACTCCGGTTCTCGGCCCGCCTCCGCCACGGCCAACAGCCATGGCCCGCTCACGGTGGTCTGCTGCGGGCCGGCCTGCAGTGGTGGGCCGGGCGAGGAACTGTTCGGCCCAGCAGGGGGTTGGCTGCCGATGCGACAGAACTCCGGTTGTCCGGGCTGCAGTTTCATGACCATCGGCAGGCGCGACTGGCTGGTATGTGCTGGTGGAAGCAGCCGTGCGGGGAAGCCGCTTGAGCCTGGACAGAGACGGTTTCGGGTGGCTCAGGTGGTGGGGGAGTGGCCTCAGCGACTGGATGTCAGCGACTGAATGAGTGTTGAGTCGCTTCGTTCTGTGGTGGAAAACCGCAGGTCAGAGGGTTTTGTCGGGGGAACAGCGACTGAAGCGACTCAAGTTCCAGGTATATGGAGACATTCGTGGGTGTGCGTGTGAGCGCGTGTGCGTCATATATAGCGAGCTTGAGTCGCTTCAGTCGCTGTTCTGTGTCGAATACGCCTCTGACCTGCTGTTCTGTGTGCCTGTTGGTAAGCGACTGAGCGACTGCCGGTCTCAGGGCCCTCAGTCGTGCGGTCGCCGGGGCATTTTGCAGATGCGTACACCTGTTCTGTCTCATGTACCTCTCCTCTCCCTCAGATTTCGCTAATCTGATTTTGGGAGTTGAGTCGCTTCAGTCGCTGATGGGGGAAGTGAATGGCAGCTGAGCTGCAGGTTTCGCGCAGCGACCAACGGCAGTTCGTAAGATCTGCATCGGTCGCTTCGCAGCCTCTGACAACTGCCTCGTGGTGTGCGCGCCAGGGGTGGCCGGTTCATCCTCTTGCTCCGGGCCGTAAAACGCCTGTGGGCAACTGTGAGGTGTGCCGCGTTCAAGGTCATGCCCGAGGGGGGTGCGACTGTATTCGTGAGGGGCGCTGGTGTCATGGGTTTCATGCGGCGACGCTTGATTTCGACCGGATCCAGCAGTGGTGGGGATCCCGCCCCGATCTCGGGGTGGGAGTTGCCACCGGCCCTGCCGGCCTCGTGGTCATCGATATCGATGCGCATGCGTGTGAACTCCCCGATCGTGACCGGCTGTTGCCGGGTGTCGGGATCTCCGCAGGCGTCGACCTGACCGGGCTGGCCAACGGCTTCCACACATTGGGCGTGCTGGCTGCCCTGCGTGGCGCCGCCAGCCCGGCGGACGACGAGTCGACGCTGCGTGTCCGTACCCCGTCCGGGGGGCTCCACGTGTGGTACCGCAACGACAGCGGTCACCGGTGGCAGTGCTCCTCCGGGTCGGGCGGTGGCCGCGCACTCGCCTGGCAGGTCGATGTCCGGGCGCACGGCGGGTACATCGTGGCGCCCGGGACCGTGACCCCTGCGGGGGTCTACCGGCCCGTGGGGCCCGTGCGGGTACCGGCTGCGCTTCCCGCCTGGCTCGCCAGGGAACTGGAGCGCACCGGGCATCTGCCGTCCGCTTCCGTGCCGGGAACCCGGCCGGTGCCGCCCCGTGCCCGGCAGGCGGTTCTCGCGGCCGGCGGCGGCCGCGGAGCGGGGGACCGGGTACTGACCGGAGTTCTCGCCGAGGTCGCCGCGTGTGCGGCGGTACCGGAAGGCGCTGCGTTCTCCGAGAAGTTGAACCGGGCCGCGTACACCGCAGGAGGTCTGGTCGCGGCGGGTCATCTCACCGAGGACGAGGCGACGCGGGTGTTGCAGGATGCGGCCGAGCGGGCCCGTCCGGGGCAGCAGCGGCGTTGTCTGGCGATCATCCGGGGCGGTCTGAGTGCAGGTCTGTCCCGCCCGCTGTCCCTCGGGGGGCGGGCGTGAGTGTGGACGAGGAGAGAGCACTGTCTGCCTTCGACGTCCAGGCGGTGGCCGCGCAGATCCTTGCGCAGCCGGTTCCGGCGCCCCGGCAGAGCGACGAGTCCGCGCGGTATCAGGCTGCTGCTGCCGCACAGGGTGACGGCGAGGCGACAGCGGACGGGTTGCTGCCCGACACGTTGACCGACCGCGGGAACGCCAAGCTGTTCGTCAAGCTCTACTGCAACGACTACCGGCACGTGCCCGGGATCGGCTGGTACCGGTGGGACGGCACCCGGTGGCAGATCGACGAGGACGACACGGTGATGTGGTCGGCGGGCGATCTGGCGGAGTCCATTGCCACCACGGATCCGCGGGGCGTCTACACCCCGACCGCGTTGCAGCAGCACCGCCGCCGCACGCTGAGCACCAGCGGGATGAACGCGATGCTGACCCAGGCGAAGTCCGCCCCGGGGATGGTGCTCAACGCGGCGCGGCTGGACGCGGATCCGTACGCGTTGTGCACGCCCGCGGGCGTCGTCGATCTGCGTTCGGGGTGCATCCGTCCTGCCGAGCCCACGAAGGACTTCCATTCCCGGTCGACCTCGGCCGCGCCGGAGCCGATGCCGACGCCGCGTTGGAACCGGTTCCTGACCGACACCTTCGGCGAGGGGCCGGACGGTGCGGAGATGATCGACTTTCTCCAACTGCTGCTCGGCTACTCGGTCACCGGGGATGTCGGCGCCCAGGTCATGCCGTTCCTGTTCGGCTCCGGGAAGAACGGCAAGTCCGTACTGCTGGACGTCCTGATGAAGTTGCTCGGGGACTACGCGGACGCGGCGCCTCCGGGGTTCTTGATGTCGCGTCCGTACGAGGGGCATCCCACCGATCTGGCGGAGTTGCACGGCCGGCGCGTGATCGTGTGCAGCGAGGTCAAGCCGGGGGACCGCTTCGACGAGGCCCGGGTCAAGCTGCTGACCGGTGGCGACCGGATCAAGGCGCGCCGGATGCGGCAGGACTTCTTCAGCTTCGAGCCGACGCACAAGATGTGGCTGCTCGGCAATCACCGACCCGAGGTGGGCACGGGCGGGTTCGCGTTCTGGCGGCGTATGCGGCTGATCCCGTTCGAGCGGGTGGTCTCCGACGATCGCAAGATCGACAATCTGGCGGACATCCTCGTCACCCAGGAGGGTCCGGGCATCCTCAACTGGCTCATCGAGGGCGCCCGTCGCTACCTCGGGGGCGACAAGGACCTGACGGGCCCCGAGCGGGTCCGCATCGCGACCACGGCGTACGCCGAGACCGAGGACCACACCGGGCGCTTCGTCCATGAGACCTGTCGGCTTGAAGCCGATCTGCGCGCGGAGCAATCCCAGCTCTACGCGGCCTACAGGAGCTGGTGCCAGAATGAGGGGGCGCCGGCGATATCGTCCCGGGCTTTCGCGGCACGTGTTCGCGAGGTGGTGGGACTGGCGTCACCGAAGGAAATGATCCTTTCCAACCAGCGCAAGTACTACCCGGGCATCGGCCTGCTCGCGGACGAGGAGACAGTATGAGTGCCCTCATCGCAGAGGACGAGATCGTCGACGAGATGGATCTCGTCTGGCTTGAGGACATCAGTCGGCTCGACTATGTCCGTCAGAGCCTGGACCGGTTGCCGACCCGTCGGGGGAGACCCGCGTACCACCGTGACGGCCGGATGGTCGGGTACGCCCTGCTGGGTCCGAAGGCCAAGCCGTCCCGTTCCTCGGGTACGTTCCGGCGGCGGGTGTTCTGGCTGCTTCCGCACGACCGGGACACCGAGCCCGACGGGCTGTATGCGAGGGGGGCGCCGGCGGAGGCGGTGGATGTCCGGACGCTGGCGCCGGGCAGCAAGGGGCACAAGACCGAGCGTTCGGAGGGTGGTCCGATGTCGTCCACGATGCGGGAGCTTCAGCCGTAGTCGCAGCCTCGACCTCAGCTGTGGTCTCAGCCTCGACTTCAGCTTTAGCGTTGGCTCCGGCTCCCGGTCCGGTGTCGGGCGCAGCTGTGGGCGGGGCGTCGGCCGGTTTCCTCGGAGGATGGATTGAAAACAGTCCGTCCGGTATATTTTTTGCCACGGGGATGGATCATGGCCAGGGGAGGCGTCGCGGTGCAGGGGGAACATCCGGTGCGGGCACAGGTCGTGGTGGTCGGTGGAGGACCGGTGGGCATGCTCATCGCCGCCGAGCTCGCCGGGTACGGGGTCGACACCGTACTTCTGGAGTCCAGGGCCGAGGTGTCCGAGCAGCCCAAGGCGACCACGCTGCACGCCCGGGCGGTGCAGACGCTGGCTCGGCGCGGCCACCTGCCGGGGCAGGGATATCCGTACACCGGTGGCGCGGCGGAGAGTGCCTTCCACTTCGCGGGGCTGCCGGGACTGGTCATCGCGGCTCCCGCGCGCGAGCCCGAGCCGATCCTCAAGTGCCCCCAGGCGGAGCTGGAGCGGCACTTCGAGAAGCGGGCGCTGGCGGCCGGGGCGCGGATCCTGCGCGAGCACCGGGTGACCGAGCTCGTCCAGGAGGACGCCGGGGTACGGGTCACGGCCGATGGGCCGCAGGGGAGCGTGGTCTGTCTCGCCGAGTACGTGGTGGGGGCCGACGGTGCCCGCAGCACGGTCCGGGACCGGGCGGGCATCGCCTCCGACACACACCCGGCGACGGTGTCCGCGCTCATGGGGACCGTCACGCTCGCGCAGCCGGACGATCTCACCAAGGGCTGGCACCAGACCCCGCGCGGCTGGATCGTGGCCAAGCGCGATGTGGAGGGCAAGACACACATCCGTACGCTGAACTGCACCGGTGCCCACGCGGACCGGCAACTTCCGCCCACTCTGGAGGAGTTGCGGCAGGAGGTGTCCTGGATCGCGGGCCGGGACATCGCGATGGACGAGCCGCGCTGGCTCAGCAGGTTCAGCGACTTCGCGCGGCTGGCCCGGAACTACCGCACGGGGCGGGTCTTCCTGGTGGGCGACGCGGCGCATGTGCACTTCCCGATCGGCGGGCAGGGCCTCAGCGCGGGCGTGCTGGACGCCCTCAACCTGGGCTGGAAGCTGGCGCTGGCGGTGCACGGATCGGCGGGTGCGGGGCTGCTGGACACCTACGACCTGGAGCGCCGTCCGGTGGCCCGGCAGGTCATCGACCAGACGCAGGCGCAGCTGGCGCTGATGCGGCCTGGCCCCGAACTCGACGCGCTGCGCCGGGTGTTCACCGGAATTCTGTCGGCAGACCGTGAGCACGGGCATCTCGGCGGCCTGATCAGCGCCCAGGACACGGTGCTCCCGGACGGCCGGGAGGGTGGGGCCTGCGACGGGGCGACGGGGACGTTCCTGCGCAATGCGGTGCTCAGCACGGCGGACGGTGAGACCGATGTGATCGGGCTGCTGCGCGACGGCAGGCCGCTGCTGCTGCTCTTCGGTGAGGAGGGCGTCGGCGGCCGGTGGGAGGCGGCCCGGGAATGGGCGGGGGTCCTGAATGTGGTGCGCGCCCGGCCCACCGCCGAGGTGCCGTACGACGCGCTGCTGGTGCGGCCCGACGGCTACATCGCCTGGGTGCCGGGCGGTCGTGACCTGAGGGAGGCGCTGTCGGCGTACTTCGCCGAGGGCGCCGTGGCTGCGGGGCACCGTTGACGGTGCCCCGCAGCCACGAGCGGTGCTCAGCCGGCCGCTTCGACCAGGTCACGCATCTCGGCCGCCTTCAACGCCTCGTCGTAGACCGCGGCTCCCCGGCCCTCGGAAAGATCGAGCGAGGCGAGGATCGAGGGCACCACCGCACTGGGCAGTACGTGGCGCATCAGGGCGGAGACCCGGCCCACCAGGTCGCGGTACTCGCAGACGGCCTGCGACATGGACTGGATGCCGGCGAAGGAGCCCACGATGACGTCGGCCGTCTCGGACGGCGAGATGTGGGGCAGCAACTCGCCCTGGGCCTGCGCCTGTTGGAGCAGGTCGAGGCCGACCTCGACCCAACGCAGAAACGGGCCGCTGCGATCGAGGTTCTGCGCCAGCTGGTCCATGGTCAGCCGCACGCCGGCCCGGACCATGGGGTCGGTCTGCAGCCGGTGGGCCTGGAGCATCACGACATCCACGATCTCCTGCACCTTGGAGACGCGGGGAGGAACGATGATGCGCTGGTCCTGCTCGGCGAGGACGCCCTGGGCCAGGTCTTCCTTGGAGTGGAAGTGGAAGTACAGGGCGCCCTTGGTGACTCCTGCCTCGGTGAGGATCTGGGAGATCGTGGCCGCTTGGTACCCGTGTTCCTCGAAGATCTTGGCCGCTGCCGAAAGGATCGTCTGACGGGTACGGATGGCTCGTAGCTGCTCAGCCACTCTGCCTCCTCCCTCCTCAGGGTGGTGAACGTCGGGTGGCCGGTAAAGAAACCGTCCAGTTCGTATCTTACAGGCCGCCTCCTTGGCCGTACCGGCCGGGAGAATGTCGGGCAAGAGAGGCAAAACCAATGATTCTTGTCACCGGTGCCACGGGGACCATCGGGCGGGAAGTCGTCCGAAGGATCCCTGCTGACCTGGCAGTTCGCATCATGGCCAGGGATCCGGGACGGGTCACGGGAGCGGGTGCGGCGGTCGAGATCGTCCACGGAGATTTCTCGGATCCGGGATCACTGGCGGGTGTTCTGCGTGGTGTTCGCACCGTTTTTCTGGTGACCAACCCCGGCGGTGACGACGACGCGGGCTTCATCCGGTCCGCCCGGTCGGCGGGGGTGCGGCACGTGGTGAAGCTGTCCGCCGCCGCGGTGGCCGACAGCCGGGCCGAGGACCTGATCACCCGGTGGCAACGCCGTAACGAAGAGCTGTTGCGCGGATCCGGCATGGAGTGGACCTTGTTGCGTCCCCGCGCTTTCATGTCCAACGCGCTCTCCTGGGCGGGCTCCATCCGCTCGGACGACGTCGTACGGGCCCTGCACGGGACATCGTCCAACGCCTGCGTCGATCCGCGCGATGTGGCGGAGGTGGCGGTACGCGCCCTCACCGAGGACGGCCACGCGGGCCGGGCCCACACCCTGACCGGGCCGGAGGCGGTCTCCGCGGTCGAGCAGACGGCCCAGCTCGCGGAACTGCTGCGCCGTCCGCTCCGGTTCGAGGAGCTGAGCCCTGAGCGGGCGCGTGCCGCGCTGGGCGCGCGCTATCCGGCGGACATCGTCGAGGCGCTGCTGGAGAGCGCGGAGCGCGGCCGTGAGGGCGCGAAGGCGGCGGTGGACGGCACGGTCACCGCTCTGCTCGGCCGGCCGGCCGGGACCTTCCGCGGATGGGCGGTCGACCACCTGGGTGCCTTCGGGAACGGGGACCGGTGAGGGTGCACAGGTGAGGACACAAGGACGGCGGCTGCCCCGGTGGGCAGCCGCCGTCCGGCATGGTTAAGTCACTGTTCGGCACGGATCAGATCCCGTGCGACCCTGCGGTCACCGTGGAGCTGAAGACCAGCGCACCGTCCTGATGGGCGGTCACCAGGACGCTCCGGTGGCCCTCGGGGGAGGTGCCGGGCAGCGCGGCTGCCTCGATCGTGCACGGGGAGTCCAGCTCGACGTACCGCTTGAACTCATTGGCGATGGCGAGCGGGAGGTAGGACGACCGGCCGAGGGCCGCCGCCGTGGCCTGGCGGGCGGCTTCGACCAGCACCATGCCCGGCACATGGTCGACCGCGTGCTCGAAGAGCACGGGATGGCGGGTGTCCACCCGCAGCTGCCAGCGGTTCTGCTCGTCGGTGGGGGAGAGCACCACGTCCCTGGGGGACATGCGCCCGACGCTCTGCGGGGCTGCCGGGCTGCTCAGCGGCATCTGGTGCCAGTTGCCGCCGGGAGCGTGCTCGCCGCGCACCCGGCGGTAGACCGCGGGCGCCATGCAGGAGAAGGAGCCGCCACCGGTCGCGACGATGTTCCCGTCATGGTGGAAGACCGCCTCGAAGCGCAGCCCCGACAGGTTCCGGCCCCGCCGGTTGATCTCCGTGCAGTGCACGGAGACGCTGAGAGAAGCCGGCTCGTACCCCATCAGCAGATACTGCGGACGTACGGAGAGGGCGAGGTCCCAGACGAGGAACTGGTGGCCGAAGGGCACCCCGAACTCCGCGTGCCCCAGGAGTATGCCGATCTGGCGGACCGTCTCGCAGCCTATGAGCGGATCGTGGTAGCCGTCCGCGACCGGAGTGAAGAAGCTGTGGCCGCGCGGCCACTGGGCGGACACGACGAAGTGGGTGTCGTCGACGCGGTCCCAGTCGGTGAGCATGACCTCAGCGGCAGTGGTCCGGTGTACGAGTTCTTTGGGAACGGTCATAGTCAAAGTGGTGGGGTAGAAGCCGCCGGGCTTGATCGTGGACGCCTTGGCGCCCCTTGCCAATTCTCTGTCGAACGCTGCCCGTTCGACCTGAAACGTGCTCGCAGACATTGCTCCCCCTGGGCGGGTGCGAGAGGTGTGGTAAGGGCTGTTCCTTGGCCCGAAAATACAGACCAGCCGGTTTAATTTCTAGTGTTCTTGGCTCCTTGTAGCCCAAAAACAGCGGAGGGGTTCACTCCGATTCGCCTGTTTTGGAGGAACGGGCCAGGCCGGCGTGTTCTGGAGTCGGGGTTTGCGTAGCTCTTGGCCGTGTGGATCGAGATGCGCGCGGTGTTCTGTCGCGCGGGTTGGGCCGCTTCGGGATTCCGAGGATGGGGGGAGATCCTTCAAAAACCGCATGTACGGTTTGTTATAGTTGCCGCCTGTCCTTTGGCAAGCACGGCAACTTCTGGCAATGACGGAGCAGTTGATGGCCAAACAGGAACGTGCGGTGCGTACGCGTGACACCCTGATCCGGTCCGCGGCCGAGGTCTTCGACCGTGATGGCATCTCGACGGCGTCGCTCACCGCGATCAGCTCGCGAGCGGGGGTGAGCAACGGGGCGCTGCACTTTCACTTCGCCAGCAAGGCCGCCCTGGTGGACGTCGTCGAGGAGGTGGCGCTGACCAGGTTGCTGGCCGTCACGAGCAGCACGTTGCCACTCGGGGCGAGTCATGTGCAGGTTCTCGTCGACGTCACCCATGCGCTCGCCGACGCGCTGCGCGCCGATGTGGTGCTGCGAGTCGGTTTCGCGCTGAGCGGCGAGACGTCCCGCGCGCGCCGGGTCGATCTGCGGGAGCGCTGGCGCTGCTGGGTCGAGGAGACGCTGCAACAGGCCGAGGCCGAAGGCGAACTGTGCCGGGGGGCCGAGATCAGGGACGTGGGCACCGCCGTGGTGGCCGCGACCGTGGGATTCGAGGTGCTCGGGGTGCGGGACTCGACGTGGCTGGCGGCGTCGACGGTGGCGCGGTTCTGGCGGTTGCTGCTGCCGTCGCTGGTACCGGCGGTACGCCTCGCCGGAATCGAGGCCGGAGGGACCCGGAGTCCGTAGGGGTGGTGTGACGGAGCCCCGGTCCTTCGCGCGGTGCGAAGGACCGGGGCTTCTTGGTGTTCGGCCGAGGCGGTCGGCCGTCGTGGCCGGGGCGGGCCGGAGGGGGCGCCGATCAAGGAAAAGGCCTGCCGGCTGTCCTGGCGAGCCTTATCGGGACTTCGGCGATGTATTACGCGAACGGCTGGCGGCGATCCTGCGCTGAGGCGCGTGGAACACCGTCGATATTTCCGAAGCCTCCAACTGCGCCTGTCCTTTCACTCCGTGGCCGGAAAAATATCCTGCAGTGGTCACCGAATACTTTCGGGAAATCAATGAACGGCGGTCGCCGCGAGGGAATCGGTGGATCGGAATACGGGTGTCGTGAAGACGAGTGGTGTGGATTCGGGTCGTGGTGCTTTGCGCATGGCGGTCATGCGTACGGTAATTTCGCCGGTAGAGCTTTGTATTTCTTACGGGTATGCCTTGCTGGCAGCCTCGGAGCGACGGTTTCTTGCGCCCCGTGCCCTGTGCCCTGTGTTTTATGACTTATGACTTATGGCTTATCGCTTACGCCTTACGGCCGGAACGGCGGTAGGCATGGGCCGCGTACGCGCCGAAGATCAGCAGCCAGACGACCGGCACCACGATGCCCGTCATGCTCGGCGCCTCGCCGTCCGTCGTGTTCCAGCCCAGCTCGCCGAAGCGGTAACCCGGCGTCCACTTGGCCACCGAAGCCATCCAGCCCGGAAACTCGGTGATCGGGAACCACAGCCCACCGACCAGCGCGAGCGCCAGGTTGCAGACGATGTTCGTGACGTTCGTGGTCTGGGACGAGAGCTGGTAGCCGTTGGCGATCCCGAGCATGGTGAACGGCAGCGAGCCGATCCACAGCAGCAGCATCAGCACGACCCACTGCCAGGCATCCAGCCGCACACCATTGACGATCATGGCCGTGAGCAGGACGATCACGATCGCCGGCAGCACCATCAGCGAGCCGGTCACCGCACGCCCGAGGACCACCTGCGCCGGAGACAGCGGTGTGATCCGCAGCTGCCGCAGCCACCCCACGGCCTTGTCCTCGGCGACCGCCGTGCCCGAGCTGAGTCCGGCGCTCAGCGCACCGTACGCCGCCAGCCCCACCATCGCGGTCACGGCCCAGTCGTCCGTTCCGCCGGAGCCGCCGCCGACATTGGTGAACATGATGTACATGAGCACCGCGCCGATGGCCGTCGACTTGCCCGCGCCGTTGCGACCGAGCAGGGCGACTCTCTCGCCTGGTCCGATGGTGAGATCAAGGCCGTCGACGGCGCGCACTGCACCGAACTCCTTGACAGCGCCGGTGAATTTAACCACCGGTATCGCCCCGTGTGTTGTTGTCATGATCGGAACTCTAATGAGACGGCCGGGCATTCGGTAGAAAGAGATGTAGGAATTTCAGTCGTGCAGAACGCATCCTGTACCGGATGCCGTTACGGTGATCCGCGACTTCTTGTGGGGAATGGATCACCGTGCCCCGATTCACCGTGCGGTAGTTGGTGATTCCGCACAGCAGGAATGGGCGGGAGATCGATGGCCGGAAACGGCGTGCCGTGGTGAGCGCCGTGGTGAGCGCCGGGTGGCGGCTTCGCCGATGCACCGCAGCGCGATTCCGGGGCTGTCCGGCCGCCCCTGCGCGGTGGCTACTGTGCGGCCGCCGTGTGCGCGCTCTTCTTGCGGGCGCGGTAGGCGGCCGCCTTGATCTTGTTCCCGCAGGACTCCATGCCGCACCACTGCCGCCGCATCCCACGGGAGCGGTCGATGTAGATGCGGGTGCACTCGGGGTTGCCGCACTCCTTGAGCAGGGGTACGTCCGGCCCGCTCAGGAGCTCGACCGCCTGGCGCGCCACGGTGGACAGGGCTTCGTCCGGCGTCGCTTCCGTCCGGCGCCCCGAGGTGGTGAGCTGCGGTGCGGCGGGCGGTTTGCGCGCCGCACCGTTCAGCACGTCCAGGGCGTCGTCGGCGTACTCCTCACCGAGGCGGCGTGCCGTGACCAGTCGGTAGACGGCCTCCCGTACGGCGATCGCGCGGTCGACGTCGGCCCGGTCGCCGGGGGAGACCGCGTCGACGATGCCCGATTCCAGGTACCACGCCCTCAGCCGCTCCGGCGTCGCGAGCATTTCGAACCGCACCGAGCGCCGTGCCCGGAGTGTCGCGGCGAAGTCGAGCGCCGGATTTCCGCATACGAAGACATGTTCCAGATTCACATCACCATTCTGGCAGGTGACGATCGGGCGGGCAAGGCTCGTCACCGTGCGCGCGGCCGGAGCGCAGCCGGATCTCGCGGCCCTGCCAGCGTCTGCGCAGCCAGCGGTCGTGGCTGGCCAGGACGATTGCGCCGGGCCCGGTACCCAGGGCGGCCTCCAGCTCGTCGCACAGCCGAGGGGACAAGTGGTTCGTCGGCTCGTCGAGCAGCAGCAGCTCCGGCGGACGCGCCACCAGAAGCGCCAGCGCGAGCCGGCGGCGCTGACCGACCGACAGCTGACCGACCGGCTTGTCCAGGTCCGCCTCGTGCAGCAGCCCCAGCGAGCGCAGTGGGACCTTCTCCGCCCGCTCGGCGCCGAGCGAGCGCGCATAGGTCTCACGACCGGTCCGGTCGGGCCGGGAGAACACGGTGTCCTGGGCCAGCAGACCCACTGTCAGCCCCTGCCGCCGTCTCACATCGCCCTCGGCCGCCAGGCGCCCGGCGAGCACGGACAACAACGTCGACTTCCCCGCACCGTTGCCGCCCGTGACGAGGAGGCGTTCGGTCGCCGGTACGTCCAGTCGTGCGACGTCGAGCCTGCCCGGCACCCGCACATCGCGCAGGGAGACGAGGGAGATGGGGGAGTCGAGGGAGTCGAGGGAGTCGGGGGAGATGAGGGAGTCGACCGGCGGGTCCTCGGGGCGCGCGGTGACGGTCAGTGCGGTGCCGTGGAATCGCAGCGGCTGCGGCGGCTCGCCGGTCTGCCTGCGCTCCAGTCCGTCCAGCCGGCGCGTGGCATTGCGCACCCGTCGCGAGATCTGGCTCTGCACCCGCCCGGCGCGATGGCCGTAGCCCATCTTCTCGTTGTCGCGCCGCTCCCGGTCCGGCGCCACGAGGCGTGCGGTGACCCCGGCCGAGTGGCGCAGCGCCGACAGTTCTTCCTGCTCCTCGGCGTACCGCCGCTCCCAGCGCTCCCGCTCGGCGCGCTTCTCGTCCAGGTAGGCGCTGTAGTTGCCGCCGTAGCGGACCGGGCCGTCCACGGCAGGGTCGAGGTCGACCAGATCCGTGCAGACGGCGTCGAGGAAGGCCCGGTCGTGGCTGGCCACCACGACGACCCCGGGCAGACCGCGCACCTGCTCCTCCAGGAAGGCGGCGGCGCCGTCGTCGAGATGGTTGGTCGGCTCGTCCAGCAGCAGCGCCGAAGGGCGCCGGACCAGCAGCGCGGCCAGCGCCAGCCGGCCGCGCTGCCCGCCGGAGAGGGAGCCGAGCGTCCGGTCGTGCCGGAACGCGCCGAGGCCGAGCCCGTCGAGCACCATCGCGGCCCGCCGGTCGGCGTCCCAGGCCTCCCGGTCCTGGGCCTGTTCGAGTTGTCGGCCGTACGCGTCGAGCAGCTCGGCACAGTCGGGGGAGTCCTGCGGTACGTGGGCGAGCCGCTCGGTGAGACGTTCGAGTTCGGCCAGGTCGTCGCGGGCCTCGCGCAACGCCTCGTCCAGCACGTCGGCGATCGTCGACGCGTCGTCGAACGGCAACTCCTGGTGCAGAAAGCCCAGGTCGGCAGGGCGGGTGATGCTCCCGGCATCGGGTTCGTCCACTCCGGCGAGCAGCCGCAGCAGTGTCGACTTGCCGACGCCGTTCTCCCCGATCAGCCCGATGCGGTGGCCGGGGGAGGCGGTGAGGGAGACGCCGTCGAGAACCCGCCTGGCTCCCAGGGTGCGGACGACGTCGTGGGCGAGCAGGGACGGTCGAGACATGGTGGTCCACCTGATGTGATCAGTGCTGCGGCCCGCCGGGTGGTGTCCCACCTCGGGCGCGGGCCCGGTCGGCACATCAGCCGCTCACATCTCGGGCGTCCCTGTCTCCCGCATTCCCGCTGCGCGCGTCCCTGTCTCCCGCATTCCCGTTTCGCGCGTGCCTGTTTCGCGCGTTCCCGTCTCCGGCGCTCCGGTCTCCGTCAGCCCGCCGTCGGCCAGCCGCAGCCACCGGGCCACGCCGATCCGGGCGAGAAAACGCTCGTCGTGGCTGACCACCACGAACGCTCCCCGGTACGAGCCCAGCGCGCTCTCCAACTGGCCCGCGCTCACCAGGTCCAGGTTGTTCGTCGGCTCGTCCAGGAGCAGCAGCTGCGGAGCCGGTTCGGCGCACAGCACGCAGGCCAGCGTGGCGCGCAGCCGCTCGCCGCCGGACAGCACCCCGACCGGGAGATGGGCCCGGGGACCCCGGAAGAGGAAACGGGCGAGCAGATTCATCCGCTCCGCCTCTGTCCGGTGCGGTGCGGACGCGGTGAAGTTCTCCGCGACCGTACGGTCGAGATCCAGCAGGTCCAGCCGCTGCGAGAGGTAGGCGATCCGGCCGTCGGCCCGCTTGATCTGCCCGCCGTCCAGCTCCAGTTCGCCGTTGAGCAGCCGCAGCAGCGTGGTCTTCCCGGAGCCGTTGGAACCGGTCAGCGCGATGCGCTCGGGGCCCCGGACGGACAGGTCGACACCTGCTTCGGCGAACAGGTCCCGGCCGCCGTGGCGTACCTGCATCCGCTCGCCGAGCACGAGTGTGCGTCCGGCCGGCACAACGGTGTCCGGCAGGTCCAGCGTGATGCGCTGCTCGTCGCGCAGGGCCCGCCCTGCCTCGTCCAGCCTGGCCTTGGCGTCGGAGACCCGGGACGAGTGCAACTGGCCGGACCGGCCTGCGGACTCCTGGGCGCCGCGCTTCATGTTCCCGGCGAAGATGCGTGGCAGGCCCGCGCTCTTGAGGTTGCGGGCGGCGTTGCTCGCGCGGCGCTCGGCGCGTTCGCGGGCCTGCTGCATCTCCCGCTTCTCCCGCTTCAGCTCCTGTTCGGCGTTGCGGATGTTCTTCTCGGCGACCTCCTGCTCGGCCCGCACCGCCTCTTCGTATTCGCTGAAGTTTCCGCCGTAGAAGCGCAGTTCGCCGCGTTCGAGTTCGGCGATGCGCTCCATCCGGTCCAGCAGTGCCCGGTCGTGGCTGACCAGCAGGAGGCAGCCGTTCCAGTCCTCCAGTACGTCGTAGAGCCGGTGGCGGGCGTCGAGATCGAGGTTGTTGGTCGGTTCGTCGAGCAGCAGTACGTCGGGCCGTTTCAGCAGCTGGGCCGCGAGACCGAGCGAGACGACCTGGCCTCCGCTGAGCGTGTTCAGGGTTCGGTCGAGGGCGAGACCGGTGAGGCCGAGCCGGTCCAGCTGGGCCCGGGTGCGTTCCTCGATGTCCCAGTCGTCGCCGATGACCGTGAAGTGTTCCTCGCCCACGTCCCCGGACTCCACTGCGTCCAGGGCCCGGATCACCGCGGCGACGCCCAGGACCTCGGCCACCGTGAGATCACCGGTGAGGGGAAGGCTCTGCGGGAGATGGCCGAGCGTGCCGCCCACGGACACGGACCCGGTGCCGGGCCGCAACTCGCCGGCGATCAGCTTGAGAAGGGTGCTCTTGCCGGAGCCGTTGGGCGCGACCAGGCCCGTCCGGCCGCTGCCCACGGCGAAGGACAGGTCGTCGAAGACCGGGGTGTCGTCGGGCCAGGCGAAGGAGAGGTTCGAGCAGATGATGGCGGCGTCGGACATGGAGATACCTCGAATGAGACACGGGCAGGCGCAGAATGCTGCCCGGAACATGGAAGAAGGGGACGACTGAACGGCCACGACGGCGATGCTCCTGGGCATCGGCCGGTGGCCTGACAGGTCGGGGTCTCACCCCGAGATGTCGTCGTCACCCACCATGTCTGGTCTCCTCGATACGCGATCAACGCTTTCGCGAGCTTAACAGCAGCCCCTCGGCGGCCCCTCGCGGTTTTCCCGTCGAGCGGAGGGGATCGTACGAGAGGCGGGCCTGGGACAGGCCTGTCGGTGGGCGCGGGGCAGGCGCGGGGGTTACAGGCCGAGGTCGGCGGCCAGGCAGGAGAAGGACATCCACGAGCCCTCCGGGTCGTACGCATCCCTCGCGGACTCGTTCGGCGAGGCCGGCCGCACCTCGACCATGTCCTGGTAGGGCACGCGCTCGGGCAGCTTCCCGAACCGTTCGTGCCGGGCCGCTGCCGCACTGTCCACCGTGATCTCGACGTCCGGGGTGTTCGCGGTGTTCGCGGCACCAGCAGTCTTCGCAGTACTCGCAGTGTCGGTGGTGACGGTGTTCATGGCCGGACTCCGCTCGATCGGTTGCGGATCGCGCCGTAGCGCCGGGCTGATATCGCTGATACCAGAGTCACACCGGGTGCGTCACCTGTCAAACCGGTGACGTGCCTGGGTGGTGCGGTCAGAAGCGGTCCACGTCGATGACCGCCCGGGCGAAGTCGACAGGTGCTTCCTGCGGCAGGTTGTGGCCGATGCCCTTGAGGGTGCGGTGGTCGTAGGCGCCGGTGAACCTGTCGCGGTACGAGGCGTCGCCGTCCGGTGCGGTGAAGGGGTCGAGCTCGGCGTCGAGGGCGATGGCAGGCACCTCGATCACCGGCCGCGCGGCGAGTTGCTTCTCGAAGCGGTCGTAACGGCGCTCCCCGTCGGCGAGGCTCAGCCGCCAGCGGTAGTTGTGGATCACGATGTCGGCGTAGTCGGGGTTCTCGAAGGACGCGGCCGTGCGCTCGAAGGTGGCGTCGTCGAAGTCCCAGGTCGGGGAGACGGTGTCCCATACGAGCCGGTTCAGGTCGCGCCGTTTCATCGGGTCCGCCATGGCCTTTCGGCCCCGCTCCGTGGCGAAGTAGTACTGGTACCACCAGGCGTGCTCGGCCGCGGGCGGCAGCGGCTCCAGGTTCATCGCGAGGTTCGTCACGAGGTAGCCGCCCCCCGACACCAGGGCCTTGCAGCGTTCCGGCCGGAGCGCCGCGATGATGTCGGCGGTCCTCGCCCCCAGTCGAAGCCCGCGAGCACCGCCTTCTCGATCTTGAGGGCGTCCATCAGGGCGATGACGTCGAGCGCGACCGCCGACTGCTGGGCGTTGCGGAAGGTGCGGGCGGAGAGGAAGCGTGTCGTGCCGTGGCCCCGGAGGTGGGGGACGATCACGCGGTACCCCTCCGCCGCCAGCAGCGGGGCAACGTCGACGAAGCTGTGGATGTCGTAGGGCCAGCCGTGCAGGCAGATGACCACGGGGCCGTGGACGGGGCCGGCTTCGGCGTAGCCGACGTTCAGCAGACCGGACCTGACCTGCTTCAGGGCGGCGAACGACGTGTGTGAACCGGGGGCGGCCGTGGGTGCGACCGATGTTCCGGCCCCGTTCTGCGCGGCGGCGGACGCGGGCGGGGCGACTGCCAGGCCCGTCAGGGAGGCGGCTGCCGTGCCGGTGCCCAGTCCCATGGCCTTGCTGAAGGTGCGCCTGTTGATCATTCGAAACCCTCTGTGCGAGCCGAAGTGCAGACGCCGAACTGTCCCACGCGATTCGTCACCAGCCAAACAGGTGACGCGGTCGACCCGTGTGTATGGTGTCCGGCTTGTGTCTCGACGAAATCGACGAACTCGACGAAGGAGAACCGGACATGACGGCCCCGTACCCGCCGATCGATCCCTATGAGCATGGAATGCTCGACACCGGCGACGGCAACCTCATCTACTGGGAGACCTGTGGAAACCCCGACGGAAAGCCCGCTCTCGTCGTCCACGGAGGTCCCGGTTCGGGCTGCTCGGCGGCCCCGCGCAAGTCCTTCGACCCGGAGCGCTACCGGATCATCCTGTTCGATCAGCGGGGCTGCGGCCGGAGCACACCCCATGCCGCCGACCACACCACCGACATGACGCTCAACACCACCGAGCACCTGATTGCCGACATGGAGCAGCTGCGCGAACACCTCGGTGTCGACCGGTGGTTGTTGTTCGGCAGCTCCTGGGGTTCCACGCTCAGCCTCGCGTACGCCGAGCGGTACCCGGAGCGGGTGTCGGAGATCGTCCTCGCCGCTGTCACCAGCACCCGCCGCAGTGAGATCGACTGGCTCTACCGGGGCGCGGGCCGGTTCTTCCCGGAGGCGTGGGAGCGATTCCGGGACGGTGTCCCCGAGGCCGACCGCGGCGGCGACCTCCTCGGGGCGTACGCACGTCTCATGGGCGACCCCGACCCGGAGGTACGGGCCAAGGCCGCGACCGACTGGTGCGCCTGGGAGGACGCGGTCCTCTCCGCGGAGCCGAACGGCAAGCCCAACCCGTACGGCGGCAGGCCGCCCCGGGCCATGCTGGCGCTGGTACGGATCTGCTCGCACTACTTCTCCCAAGGGGCCTGGCTGGAGGAGGGGCAGCTGATCCGCGACGCGGGCCGCCTGGCCGGCATCCCCGGCGTACTGATCCACGGCCGCCTCGACATCAGCGGACCGCTCGACACGGCCTGGGAACTCGCCCACGCCTGGCCCGGCTCGGAACTCGTGGTCATCGAGGACTCCGGGCACAAGGGAAGCGCCGCCATGAGCGCTGCCCTGTACACGGCGTTCGATCGGTTCGCACAACGGTAGGGCGGCGGCAACACCTGGGTACGCGAGCGGGTGCGTACCCGCGCATCACTTCAGGAACGCCGCGACCGTCGCCGCGAACCGGTCCGCGTCGTCGAGCCAGGGGTAGTGACCTGCCCCTGGCTGTACGACGAGTGCGGCATCGGGGAACGAACCGGCCGCCTCGGCCACCGACCGGGGCGGGCTGTTCACGTCGAACTCCCCTGCGAGCAGCAGTACGGGAGCCCCGAAGCCGGCGAGTGCCGCGCGGGTGGCATCCGGCGCGAAGGCGCCGTCGGCCGCGAAATGGGCGACGGCCTCTTCGTTCTCCGGTCGGCTCGCCGTCAGGTGCTGCTGTGCCGCGGCGTCCCACCGCCCGTAGAAGAAGGGGCCGATGGCCTCCCAGTCGCTGCCGGTCCCCCCGGTGATCGCCTCCAGTGCGGCGAACGCCGCCGGGAACCACGGTTCCGCCCCGCGAAGCCGCGCGAGTTCACGCCGGGCCTCCCCGCTGATCGTGATTCCGAGGGCACGGGTGCCCGGGGCGATCAGGGCGAGCCTGCCGACGCGCTTCGGGTGGCGCGCCGCGTACCGCATCGCGAGGTTCGCTCCGGCGGAATGGGCGAGCAGGTCGATCCGGGAGAGTCCGAGGTGGGTGCGCAGGGCCTCGATGTCCGCGACGAGGCGGTCGCAGCGGTAGGAGGAGGTGTCGTCGGGAATCGCGGACCGTCCGGTGCCGCGAAGGTCCAGGACGACGAGCCGGCGGTGCGCCGACAGGCCGCCGAGATCGCCGAGGTAGCGGGAGTCGGCAGGGCCTCCAGGGATGCAGACGACCGGGGTGTCGTCGCCGTCGGCACAGTCATCGCCGTTGCCGTTGCTGTCGATGTTTCCGTGTACGCGGTAGGCGAGCCGGGTTCCGTCAGGTGCGAAGAAGGTGGGCATGGCAGGGACCATGCCATTCATAACCAGGTTGTACAACCTGGTTATGAAGTTGGATCCGTGAGGTGTATAACCGACTCATGGCAGGCGAAGAGAGCATTCACCGGACTCCCGGGACGCTGACCGAGGAACAGGCCGGGCGGATGCTCGCCGACATGAACGAGATCATCCGCGCGGGCGAGGAGATGCGGAAGCTGCGCGCCGAGATGATCAAGCTGTTCATCGGCTTCGGCTGGACGCAGGACCGGATCGCCCGGCTCGCGGCCATGAGTCAGCCCGCCGTGTCCAAGCAGATGGCGAAGTACCGGCCGGACGACGACCCGACGCCTCCGATGGAGCTCTCTCTCGACCAGTACGACACTCCATGGCTCGAAGGACGGCTGTGGGCCCTCGCCGAGGAGATCTCGGAGACCCTCTCCGACACCGCCCGCTGCACCCGCCATGTCAATGCCGTCGCGCGCGGGAAGAAGCGCTTCACCCCCGAGAACGTCGATGAACTGCGACGCCTCGTCGAGGAGGACCTGCGACTGCACCGGGCGACGCTGCCCGTCGGCTACCGGGACGTGTACGACAGGGTCAGCCGCGGCCTCGACATCCCCTCGAAGCCCACCGCCACCACCTCTGCCACCACCATCGCTGGCGCCGCCACCGTGTCGGCCTCCGTGCGCCGCACCCTCGCGCACCGGATCCAGCGCGACCGGCTCAGGGGTGACGCCTGATTCTTCGGGCGCGGCCGTCCACGTACACCGTTCATCCGTGGGGACGGCCCCGGTTGCTGCTGCCGGGGGAGCGGCCGAGACTGTCGAGGAGCCCGGCGGCTGCGCACCGGGGACGCATGCTGTCTGCCCGAGAGCAGGAAGAACATGGCCTTCACCGTTCCCACCGATGTCGAGAACCGTCCGGTCGCCGTCATCGGATCCGGCACTCTGGGCCGCAGGATCGCCCTGATGTTCGCCACCCGCGGTGGTGAGGTCCGTATCTACGACAAGTCGAAGGAAGCGGGCGAGGCAGCACGCGCCTACGTGGCGGAGAACGTGGCCGAGGTCGCCGCCGGGATCGAGGGCGGCTTCCCGGGGCGGGCCAGTGTCACGGACGACATGGCGGAGGCGCTCGCCGGAGCCTGGCTCGTGGTCGAGGCCGTCCCCGAGCGCCTCGATCTGAAGAAGAGCATCTACGGCGAGCTGGACCGTCTCGCCGACCCCGACACCATCCTGGCCAGCAACTCCTCCTCGTACCCGACCAGCCAGTTCATCGACGAGGTCAAGCACCCCGAGCGGGTGCTGAACATGCACTTCTACATGCCGCCCCAGCAGAACGCGATCGACATCATGTCGGACGGCCACACCGACCGGGCGATCATCGACCTGCTGGAGCGCGAACTGCCGCGCTACGGCGTGTACCCCTTCGAGGCGCACAAGGAGTCGACGGGCTTCATCTTCAACCGCATCTGGGCCGCCATCAAGCGCGAGTCCCTGGAGGTGGTCGCCGAGGGCGTCTCCACTCCGCAGGACGTCGACAGGATGTGGCAGATCAACATGGGCACGCCCGCGGGGCCGTTCCGCATGATGGACCATGTCGGCCTCGACGTCGTCCTGGACATCGAGAACCACTACGCCGTCGAGCGCCCCGACCTGCCCGCCGGACCGCGCGAACTGCTGAAGAAGTACGTGGACGCCGGGCACCTCGGGGTCAAGACCGGCCAGGGCTTCTACGACGACTACGCGTAGACGCACGCGTATGTAGTTGAGCGTTGTGGCTATGGTTCGTCTCGCCGCGTCGGAGTTGACTGATCCGCATGACGAACGAACAGAACATTCAGCAGAGCAGCATTCAGCAGAACACCGAGCAGACCGGCCCGAAGACGATCCTGGTGATCGGCGGCACCGGCAAGACCGGGAGCCGGGTGGCGGAGCGGCTCACCGCACAGGGGCTGCCGGTGCGTGTGGGATCCCGCAACGGCGAACCGCCCTTCGTGTGGGAGGACCCCGACACCTGGGAGGCGGCGCTCGACGGCGTCGGATCCGTATACGTCACCTACTACCCCGACCTCGGGTTCCCGGGGGCGGCCGAAGCCGTCGGCGCCTTCTCCGAGCTCGCCGTGAAGAAGGGCGCGCGCCGGCTGGTGCTGCTCGCCGGACGCGGTGAGGACGGCGCGGTCAACAGCGAGAACAAGCTCAAGGAGTCGGGCGCCGACTGGACCGTCGTACGGGCCAGCTGGTTCAACCAGAACTTCAGCGAGAGCTTCTTCCTGGATCCGGTACTCGCCGGCGACCTGACGCTGCCGACCGCCGATGCCGTGGAGCCGTTCGTGGACGTCGAGGACGTCGCCGATGTCGTCACCGCCGCCCTCACCGACGACAGGCACATCGGCAGGACGTACGAGCTGTCCGGTCCCCGGTCGCTGAGCTTCCGAGACGTGGCCGCCGAGCTGTCGCAGATCACCGGCCGGGAGATCACGTACACCCCGGTCACCCTCGACGACTACCGGGCATTCCTGCGGGAGAATGGGATGCCCGTCGAGTTCGCCGACCTGTTCGCCCTGATCCTCGACGGGCGCAACGCCGATGTCGTCAACGGTGTGGAGGAGGTACTCGGCCGCAAGCCGCGCGACTTCTCCGCGTTCGCGAAGGATGCCGCCGCCACCGGTGTCTGGAACGTCTGACGACGCCAGGCAGCACCCTGGCACCATCTGAGAGCGCCGGTACGGATCGCCGGCATGGATCGGTCGGTGCGGGTCGCCGGCACGGATCATCGGCACGGATCCTGCCCGGTGCCGCACCCGCAAGCCGAATGGGGATCACCACATGGACGTGCTCACCGGACTCCTGGACGGGCCGAAGGCGCGCGGCGCCTTCCTGCTCAAGTCCGTCTTCGACCCGCCCTGGTCGCTCCGTGTCGAGGACCGCGCTCCGATCTCCCTGGCCACCATGGTCCAGGGCAGCGCCTGGGTGATGCCGGACGGCGGGGTGCCGGCCCTCATCGGTCCCGGCGACATCGCCGTGCTGCGGGGCCCGGACCCGTACACGATCGCCGACGCGCAGGACACCCCCGTCCAGATCACCGTCGGCCCCGACCAGCGCTGCAACACCACCGTCGGCGAGGACGTCACCGACACGATGGCACTGGGGGTGCGGGCCTGGGGCGACCCGCTCGGGCAGGGCTCGTCCGTGATGCTCAGCGGTACGTACCAGGCGCCCGGCGAGATCGGCCGTCGGCTGCTGGGAGCCCTGCCCACCCTCCTGGTGCGGCCCGCCGCCCTCGACGACACCCCGCTCGTGGATCTGCTGGCCGAGGAGATCGGCCGCGACGAGCCGGGACAGGAGCTGGTCCTCGACCGCCTCCTCGACCTGCTCTTCGTCAGTGTGCTGCGCGCCTGGCTTGCCGAGCCGGACGCCGGTGCGCCGGCCTGGTACCACGCCCGGTCCGACCCCAGGGTGGGGCCCGCGCTGCGATTTCTGCACGGTGATCCGGCCCATGCGTGGACGGTGGATTCGCTGGCCCGCAAGGTCGGCGTCTCCCGGGCGGGTCTCGCCCGCCGCTTCGCCGAGGTCGTGGGGGAGCCGCCGATGACGTACCTGGCCTCCTTGCGGCTGGCCATGGCCGCCGACCTGCTGCGCGAATCGGACGTCACGGTGGCCACGGCGGCGCACCAGGTGGGCTACAGCAGCGCGTTCGCGCTGAGCGCGGCCTTCAAGAGGGTGCGGGGGGTCAGCCCGCAGGAGTACCGCAGGAGCGGTGCTTCGCAGGTCGTCCTGCCCACGGCGACACCGTCCCGGACCGTGGTACTGGGCAGCGGCGGCTGACGGCCCGGTCCGCTCCCGTCACCTCCCGCACGATTCTCGTAGCTCGTAGCTCGTAGCTCGTAGCTCGCAACCTGCATCCCGCATTTTGCACTTGTCTTTCTCGGCGCGCTCGCCGTGACGGTGGCCGTTGCCGCGATCGAGTACCGCAAGGGGCGCCGTACGGTCGCCCTGTGGGCGGGGGTCGCCGCCGCGCTCTACGTGGTGGCGCTGGCGGTCACGTTCGCGGTGAACATCTCTCTGAACAACGAGCTCGCCGCGAGCGGTGACCCGGCGAGGGCCGGGGACCTGTCGGTCGTCGACAGGTTCAAGGAGGTCTGGGAGACGACCAACATCATGCGCACGCTGCTGTGCACCGCCGCCCTGGGCTGCCTGGCGCACTGCCTGAAACTGCACGGCCGCGGAGCGGCCGGTGTTCCGGACTGATCGTCCGGTGGTCGTGTTGTGCCGACCGACACCGGCCATCCGCGGCCTGGTTGCGCTGTGTTGGGCTCCCGCCCCGGTCACCGCCGGGTGCCGGGCTTGGGGAGCGGTCGGGGGCGGGGGACCGAACGGGGCTTCAGCGGCTGGGGGCCGCGGCCGCCGAGGTTGAACTCGGTGAAGGTGCCGGCGCCGTGCCGGGCGGTGAAACGAACTCGCAAGTTGACTCCTGTGTGTGACTGCGATGTACCCTCCATTTAGAGTGCTTTGAACGTAGTACTTCACCTGAAGTGGTGTCAACGTCTTTGGAGGATCTCATGCGTCAGAACCCGGCCCGCCGTGCCGCGTTGCTCGACGCGGCCATCGAAGTGCTGGCCGCCGAGGGCTCGCGCGGGCTGACCTTGCGGGCCGTGGACGCCAAGGCACAGGTGCCTGTCGGTACCTGCTCCAACTACTTCGCCAACCGCGCCGAACTGCTGCGGCAGATCATGGAACGCACCCGCGAGCGCCTGACGCCGGACCCGGCGGAGGTCGCCGAGGCCCTGGCCGCCCCGTCGTCCCCCGAACTGGTCGCGCAATTTCTGCGCGACGTCTACCGGCGCATGGATGCCGACCGCAGCAGCTACCTCGCCATGATGGAGCTGCGCCTGGAGGGTGTCCGCCGCCCCGAACTGGGCGCCGAGCTCAACAGGAGCTTCCGCGTGGCGCTGGAGGAGAACATCCGCTTCCATCTGGACGCGGGGCTGCCCGGCGACCGGGTCGATGTCACCCTGCTGTACCTCGCCGTGCACGGCATGATCGTGGACGACCTCACCGTGCCCGACGTCCTCGCGGGTTCTGCCGGCGAACTGATCGACGAGCTGTGCCGACGCCTCCTGCCCCGCGGCGCGGCGGAAAATGCCTGAGCGAAGGCGGGCCTACCCGGGGACCTCCGTGCGCTCCCACCATTCGTAGACGGGCAACTGCCCCTCGGCCGTTTCGCGGTGGCGTGCCGTGGCCCTGAAGTGTTCGTACCCGCCACGGAACGGGATCTTGATATCGGGTCCGGGGCCGGGTGCGGTGAGGGGGACGATCCGGTCGGGGAGATCGTCGGGGCCGCCTTCTAGGACTGCTTTCGGTGCGTCGGTCATGGCGAGAGTTTCTCCGGGTGGTGGTCCGGCTCCTCCGTGACGCGCCGAAGGGCTCACCGCCGCCCGCCGTGCCCCACTCCGACGGCGCGCATGGTAACTTCGTAACAAGTTGAACAGTATCCCTCCGGGAGGTGCGCGGGTGCTGCAGATCCAGATCGGTGCCGAGCGTGCGGCGGACCCGGACGACCGTCTGATGCGGACCACCCTCGGGTGGCGCCGGGGCATGAGCGAGGACGAGGCGTGGGAAGCCGGGCGTGGCATCTGGAAGTTCAACGCCGACCGGGCCCTGTCGCAGGACGAGGTGCAGATCATCAACACCGAGGGCACGGTCCTCGCGGTCGCGAGGATCATCGGCATCTCCAAGCACGGTGACCGTTACGCTCTTGAGGGCGAGCTCCTGCGTGACGACCCCCGTGTCGGCCGCCCGACCGGTAGTCCGCATCTGTCCCGCAACCCCGTCACCTACATCTGACGCCCATGACACCGACGGGCCCCATGACATTTCGGCCGCCGCGAAGGGAGCGCTCCGGTGAGTGACTTCGACGCCATCGACGCGCTGCTCGCGGACGTCGGCCCGCAGGCCGAACTCCCGCCGCCGGACGTCCGGCGCGAGCTGCGGGAGCAGGCCAGGCTCTCCAAGGCCCAGGTGGCCCGAGCGCTCGGCGTGAGCCCCAGCACGGTCGGCGCGTGGGAGGGCGGCCGCGACCCGTCGGACGAGATCCGCGCCAAGTACGCGTATCTGCTGGACGGGCTGGCCGCCAAGTTCCCCACCGAGCCGGCACCGGAAGCGCCGCCCTCGGAGGACGAGGACGAAGCCGGGGACGAGAGCGAGAGCGAGGCCGGGGACGAAGCCGGGGACGAGGTGGAGTCCCTCGTCGCTCCCGAGGCGTGCGTGCTGTGCGGAGCACCGGCCACGCACCGGGTGGCGGGCTTCGCCCAGCACCTGGACCCGTCCGACTGCCGCCCCGCGACCGCCACCGGCACGCAGCCTGCCGGCACGCAGCCTGCCGGTGCGCAGCCCAAAACGAAGTCCACCGGTCCGGCCCCCGAAACCGCTCCGCACTCCGCCCAGCGCCCCCGGAGCCCGGCCAAGCGCGCGTTCCAGGAGCAGTCCGGGCCCGCGGACCTGATCGGTCAGACCGTGCAGGCGGCGCTCGCCGAGCACCGGGGCGATGTCGAGGCGACCCTCGCGGCGCTGCTGAAGCGGGCGATCCCGGACGCGATGCGGCTGCTCGACGAGACCCGCAAGGGCGCGCGGTACGACATCGTCGCGCACCCGTGGATCCCGGACATCCTCCGCAAGCAGACCTCCAAGGGCGCGGACCGGATCTGGGAGGCACGTCCGAAGTGGACCCGTCATGAACTGCCGCCCGGCCGCCACGAGGTGACCGCGCTCGACATCAACGGCGCCTACCTCTCCGCCCTGAAGACCCACCTCCCGCTCGGCCAGCTGGAACACAGCGCCGGATTCGCCCACGACCGCCGCCGCGCCGGCGTCCACCTCATCACCCCGCCCGCGTGGGAACACGAAGCCGTGCTGCCCAACCCGATCGGCAACCGGGACGAGCCCGGCCCGCTGTGGGTCACCGAACCGACCCTGCGCCTCCTGCTGCGCCTCTCCGGCCCGAAGCACGCTCTGTGCGAGCCCCCGGAGATCCACGAGTCGTACACGTCCGGGGCGACGGAGAACCTGCTGGAGAAGTTCCGCGTCGCCCTCAAGGAGGCCAGGGACACGGCGATCGCCGCCGACGACGAGGTGACGCTGGAGTACGTGAAGGCGATGTACTCGAAGTTCGTCTCCACGATGGGGGAGTCGAACTACAACCGGGAGCTCTACCGCCCGGACTGGATGCACATCATCCGCAGCCAGGCGTTCTCCAACCTCTGGATGAAGGCCCTCAAGGCCCACGACGAGGGACTCACCGTCGTACGAGCGATGGGCACCGACGAGCTCCACGTCATCGGCGACTGGCACCGTGTCTTTCCCGAGGGCCGCGGTGTGACCGAGGTCAAGATGAAGGACATCTACACCGCGGGCGTCGATGCTGCCGATGCCGTCGATGACACCGGGGACATGTCGGGGGAGGAGGAGTAGATGCCCGAGAGGACCATCGACTTCGGGAAGTTCGGCGCCCGGGGCATCAAGGGCAGTGACGCCGTCGCACGCAAGCTCGACGAGCTGTCGGGCGGCATCGTCACTCCGGTGACCGTGAAGCGCGGTCTGATGGCGCGTCTGCACTACCTCACGAAGACGGAACACAGCCGCCGGGCGGCCAGGGACGCCGGACTGACGGTGACCGACCGCACGCTGAAGGCATGGCTGGACGAGAGGCGCAGTCCGACGAAGGCCAATCTGGAACGCATCGAGGCCGCCTACCGTCAGGTGCGCCGCCAGAACGTCGCCCGCCACCTCCTCCGGCGCCTGAACGCCGACGGCGGGACACGGGTGGAGATCCACCCGCTCAACCAGTCGCAGGTGCCGCGACCGCTCCAGCGCATGGTGGAGTACCGCACGATGAACGTCCGCCGCTGGGACCGCATCGTCGAGGCCTGGGCCTCCGGCGACCACCAGGGCCTGGACGACGCCTGGGAGGACACCATCGTCGACCTGGGGTCGCAGTGGGGGCAGTACGAGTACGTCACCAACATCGGCTTCGCCGCGTAGCCGACCGCGCTACCCGACGGCCCTTGGGCAGATGCGGGACGCGGGAGTGTGGGACCGGATCGAGGACTGCCCAACCGCCGCGTGGGAGCGGCTGAGCGGTGCGGTGCCCGGAATCGGGAGCGCCGCGACCGTGCACGTCGTCCCGGTGCTCGGCACCGCTCGGTCTGCTCGGTCCGTTCGATCCGTTCGGTCTGCTCAGACCGTTCCGTCCACCGGGACCAGCGTGAGGTAGGCCATCCCGAGCACTCCCCGGTAGCCCCTCAGCCAGCTCGCCCGGTGCCGGTCGATGCGCTCGCGCGTCTCCTGCGCCAGCGGGTGGTCCGGGTGAGCGGCCAGCCACTCCTCCGCGTCCGACTGGTAGCCGGACTCGAAGTCCTCCCACTCGTCGTCGCCGGCCGTCTCGATCCAGAGCGGCCGGAACCCGGCGGCCACCGCCACGTCGACGAGGCCTGCCAGGTCGTGGTGTTCATCGGCACGGGCGTCCGGCCACATCGCGGCCAGTTCGGCGGAGGTGGGGGAGCGCTGCCAGAAGCCCTCGGCGAGCAGGACCTGCCCGCCGGGCGCGACGATCCGGCGCAGCGCACGCAGCGCGTCGGCGGTGTGCCGGGGCGGCTCCTCGTCACTGAGGGCGTGACTGGCCCCGAGACACAGGACGAGGTCGGCGGGCCTGTGGGACGTCTCCCCGGCGGATCCCTCGACGAACTCCACGCGGCCGGACAGCGCACGGGCCCCGGCATTCGCGCGTCCCCGGGCGAGGTCCTCGCCGTTGAGGTCGATGCCGATCCCGGTCGCCCCCGGCACCGCGTCGAGCACGCGGAGCATCAACTCCCCCCAGCCACAGCCGATGTCCAGGATCCGCGCCGGGGCGGCCCGGCCGAGCCTGTCGACGATCCGCGCGGCTCGCGCCTCGGAGAGCGGGCCGTGGAAGGTGAGCCGGGTCAGGCGCGGCGGAAGATCGGTTTCGGTCATGCGGCGCAGGCTAACGTCGACGGGCCCGCCCACGACACCGAGTTATCGCCCGCCGAGTCACCTCGTCCGCCGTCCTGGACCCAGGTCAGAACCGCCGAGCGCACCCGGACCTTCGTCGCGGGCTCCGAGGGGACCTGCCGCCCGTCGATCTCGTCCATACGGCTCAGGCTATCGGCCGCCGCGCAGTACCGGTTGGGGCCGCCGCCCGATGTTCGGGCGTCGAACGACCCGCGAGGAGCCAGGACATGCCCGGTCGCCCGAGCACGCGTTGACGCCTTGGGCCGTTCCGGCCCGCGCACACGGTGAGGGCGCAGCGCCCCGGACGGGGGAGTGTCCGGGGCGCTGCTGCATGTGGTGCGCGGCTCCTGTGCGTACGCGGCACTGCCGCTACGAACGCGTACCGCGCGGGCTGCCGTCTCAGAACTCGTCGGCGCCGTTGCGCAGCTCGTACGTCCAGTAGCCGGTCTTCGCGGCCGCGTCGTCGACCGCGATTCCGCCCTTGGGCGCGGCGACGGTCCTGCTGCCCTCGGCCGGGCCGTCGGCGGCGAAGAGGTTCACGTAGAAGGAGCTGACGGCGTGGTTCTTCTCGTCGACACCGCCGTTGTTGATCCGCACGGCCGCGTAGGCCGGGGTGCCGGCGTTCAGCACGATGGGGGTGCCGGGCTTGCTCTTGGCGACCGCCGGGACGTCCTTGGAGGTCTGGGGGAGGTCGCCGAACCCGAGCAGCGGGTACTGGAGCAGGGTGCAGGCGTGGCCCGAGATGTTGGTCGCGGTCAGTGTGATGTGCGTGGTCGGCAGGCCCGCCTGCTTGGCCGCGGAGATCTTCACGTCGTTGACGGTGCAGGCCGGGGCCTTGGCGGTGGCCTTCTTCTTGACGCCGGCCTGAACGACGGTGCCGGCGGAGGTGCCCGAGCCGGTGGTGCCGGAGGTGGAGGTGCCCGAGCCGGTGGTGCCGGAGCCGGTGGTCGTGGAACCGGTGGTGCCGGAGTCGGTGGTGGTCGAACCCGTCGTGCCCACGCCGCCGTTGCTGCTGCTGCCGCCACCGCTGCTCCCGCTCGTACCCTGCTCGGCGGAGACGGACGCGGCGGCCCCGTTGTCCTTCGAGCCGTCCTCGCCGCCGCAGGCGGTGAGCGTCAGGCTGAGGGCGGCCACGGCGGACGCGGCGAGTACGGCAGGGCGGCGGATGGACGTACGCATGTGGGGCTCCCCGTGTGATGCGGTCGGTGCGATGTGCGATGTGCGATGTGCGGTTGCTGCCGGGTGCGGCGGCTGGTCTGCTCATAGCTTTGGCCCCCTTCCTGCCGTTCTGCTGACGTCCGGCTGATGAACCACTGACGCACGGGGAACCGGGACCGGACGGCCGTCAGGCGTCCCGACCGCGCAGGACCAGGTAGCCGCTGATCAGCGCGGCTGCCGTCCAGGCCAGCAGAATGGCGAGGGCCGCGCCGGATCCATAGCCGGGGCCGTAGCGTCCGTCGCTGGACGGCCCGGCGATGTGCATCAGCTCCAGACCGGCCTGGTCGGGCAGATACCGCAGGACGGGCTTCAGGGCGGGGATGTTTCCGAGTCCCTGGGAGCCGAGGAACAGCAGCGGCAGCAGGATGCCCATCGCGACCGCCGAACTGCGTACGAAGGTCGCGATTCCCATGGAGAAGGCGCAGATCAGGGTCAGGTAGACGACGGCCCCGGCGAGCGCGGACGGGACTCCGTCCGCGCCGAGCCCGGTGCGGTACGGGCCGAGCGCCGCCTGTGCCGCGAGGAACGTGACGACGACGATCACCGTCGATCCGGCGAAGGCTGTCAGGGTGCCGGCCAGCACCTTGCCGCCGTAGAGCAGACCACGACGCGGTACCGCGGTCAGCGAGGTCCGGATCGATCCGGACGAGTACTCGGAACCTACGAGCAGCGCGCCCAGCACGACGAGGGCGAGCTGCCCGAGAGTCATGCTGTACAGGGCGGCGACCAGCGGATCGAAGTGGACGACGTGCTCGATGTCGGAGCGCCAGTCGAACGCGATGAGGGTGCCGATGCCGGTGCTGAGCACGAAGGCCAGCAGCAGGGTGTAACCGGTCGAGCGCACGGTCCACACCTTGGTCCATTCGGCGGCGAGAACCGCCCGGGGCGAGTTGCTGTTCATCGGTGTGTTCCTCCGGGCTGTTCCGTTCCAGGGTGCTTCGTACCGGGCAGATCGGCTTCCGGCCGCTGCGACCGGTACTCGACCGCGTCGGCGGTCAGCCGCATGAACGCCTCTTCCAGAGACGCGTGGGTACGGGTCACCTCGTGCACCGGCACCGCGTGTGCCGCGACGAGTTCGCCGACCCGCTCCGCGCTGGTGGCTGCGCGCAGGCTCCCGTCGGCGCAGTCGGCGACGACCTCGATCCCCGCGCCGGCCAGCACATCGCGCAGCCGCTCCGGTTCCGGCGTGCGCACCCGCACCCCCGCCTCCGTGTGCTCGTCGATGAACGCGGTCATGCCCGTGTCCGCGAGGAGCCGGCCGCGACCGATCACGACGAGGTGGTCGACGGTGAGCGCCGCCTCGCTCATCAGATGACTGGACATCAGGACGGTGCGTCCCTCGGCCGCCAGGTCCCGCAGGAGGCGCCGGATCCACAGGACACCCTCCGGGTCGAGCCCGTTGACCGGCTCGTCGAGCACCACGACGGCTGGTTCGCCGAGCAACGCCGCGGCGATTCCCAGCCGTTGGCCCATGCCCAGCGAGAACGTCCCCGCCCGCCGGTGCGCGGCGTCCTCCAGCCCGGCCAGCTCGATCACCTCATGGACACGGCGTGCCGGGATCCGGTTGCTCCGGGCCAGGCACCGCAGATGGTTCAGCGCGGTCCGGCCGGGGTGCACGGCCTCGGTGTCGAGCAGCGCACCCACCGTACGCAGCGGATCGCGCAGCTGCCGGTACGGTGTGCCGCCTATGCGCACCTCGCCGGCCGTCGGCCGGTCCAGGCCCAGCATCATGCGCATCGTGGTGGATTTTCCGGCGCCGTTGGGGCCCAGGAACCCGGTCACCAGGCCGGGTCGTACCCGGAAGCAGAGCCCATCCACCGCGGTGGTGTTCCCGTATCGCTTGGTCAGGTCGGTCACTTCGATCATGCCGGTGATGGTCCGCGACCCGCGGTTCCCACCGCATCAGGCCCGGGGTCGACGGCCTTTCCTCCACCCACGGGTGGAGACGGGCCGTCACAGGGGCCGTGCCTCCGACCGCAGGAGGAGCGCGCCGGGACAGCCTGGAGGCGGAGGCGGAGCGCCGTACGCCTGGTTAGGGTCGAGAAGTGCGAGCAGGTACTGAGGTGGACCCGGACGACGACCATCCGATCCTGGCTCGGCGGCTGAGCCGACGCCAACACATCGCCCTGGACTGCGCGTTCGTGTTCGTGTACGCGGCCGCGCTGCTGCTGACCGGTTCGACGGCCGCCCCGTACTCCACGGCCGCGGTGCCGTGGGAGCTGCCGGTGCTCATCGCCGCGGCCACCGCGCCGGTCGCCGTACGGAGGATCTGGCCGTTGCCCGTGTTCGTCCTCGTGCTGGTGGTGACCGTCGTCGCCGTCGTACGGGACGCCACATGGGATCCGTTCCTGTCGGCGGCGTACGCCATGTACACGGTCGCCCTCACCCTGCCGTCGCACCGTTGGTGGCAACGGTGGCTGCCCGGACTGGCGTTGGCGGCCCTGGCCCTGGCCGGCGCCGCCGGAGCGACGCACGCGGGCGACGCGTACTGGTGGCGCGGCGGCCCGGGGCTGCTGCTGCTCGGTCTCACCGCGCTGCTCGCCTCCTGGCAGCTGGGGCGGGCCGCGCGGCAGCGGCGTGCGTTCGCCGTCCGGGCGGCGCAGCAGCTCGCGCAGCGAGCCGTCGCGGAGGAGCGCCTGCGGGTCGCCCGCGAACTGCACGACGTCGTCACCCACAGCATGGGCCTGATCGCGGTCAAGGCCGGTGTCGCCAACCATGTCCTGCATGTCAGACCGCAGGAGGCGCACGACGCGTTGCAGATCATCGAACGCACCAGCCGCACCGCGCTGAACGACATGCGCCGGATGCTCGGTGTGCTGCGCACTTCCGAGGGCGAGCGGCAGCCGGTGTCCCTCGGCCCGGTCCCCGGAGCTGTCGCACTTCCCGAACTCGTCGGGCAGGCCGGTGCGCAGCTGACGGTGCGCGGTGTCGAGAACCTGCCCGACGGAGTCGCGCTGGCCGTCTACCGGATAGTCCAGGAGGCGCTGACCAACGTCGCCAAGCACGCCGGCCCGGAGCCCCATTGCCGGGTGGTGGTCGGTGCGAACGGCCACGAAGTCCGGATCGACATCACCGACGACGGCGACGGCCGGGCACCCCGGGCGAGGACGACGGGCGGCCATGGCATCGTCGGCATGCGCGAACGCGTCGCCATGTACGGCGGCACCCTCACCGCCGGACCGCGTCCGGAGGGCGGCTTCGCGGTGCACGCGTCCCTGCCGTACGAGGAGAGCCCATGACCCGCCCCGCCGATGTGTCCGCCGCCCCGATCCGGGTGCTGATCGCCGACGACCAGGCGCTGCTGCGCGGCAGCCTGCGGGTGCTCGTCGACGCCGAACCCGGCCTGGTGGCCACGTCGGAGGCGGCGAACGGCGCGGAGGCGGTGCGCGGCGCCCGGCAGGACCTGCCGGACGTGGTCCTGATGGACGTACGGATGCCCGGGCTGGACGGCATCGAGGCGACCCGGCAGATCTGCGGCTCTCCCGACACGGCGAACGTCAAGGTGCTGATACTGACGATGTTCGACCTGGACGAGTACGTCTACGCCGCGCTGCGGGCCGGTGCCGGCGGATTCCTGCTCAAGGACACGCCGCCCGCCGAACTGATCGCGGCGATCCGGGTCGTCGCCGCCGGCGACGCCCTGCTGGCACCGGCCGTGACCCGGCGCCTGATCGTGGAGTTCGCCCGTCGCCCACAACCTTCGCAGCCGTTGCCGCGCGCGCTGGACGGTGTGACCGGGCGCGAGCGCGAGGTCCTCACCCTTGTGGCCCGCGGCCTGTCCAACACCGAGATCGCCGAACGGCTGTATCTCGGCATCGCCACCGTGAAGACCCACGTCGGCCATCTGCTCACCAAGCTCGACTGCCGCGATCGCGCCCAGTTGGTGATCGTCGCGTACGAGAGCGGCCTGGTCACGGCTGCAAGGCCGCCGATCGGTCCGTGACGACCGGTTCCCGCCCGGAGCGGTGCGGGTTGCGGTCGGTGTGCGCCAGGAATCCGGGGCGACCGGCCACGTCCCGGACGTCACTCATGCGCCGGACCCGGAATTCGGCCGCATGCGTTCGAACGCGGTGGGTGTCGTCCGTCGGCGGAGGAACTCCTTGATGTCCCGGGCACACTCGGCCGGGCTCGCACTGCTGGTGTCGCACTCGATGTCGTTGACACCGTGGGAATGGACCTGGTCGAACTGGCCGGCGGCCAGTCCTGCCGGACGGTCACCGCGCGCCTGCTCCCGCCGCTCCAGCTCCGGCAGTGGACAGCGCACCGCGACGAGGACGACGTTCTGAGGGGGGAACAGGGCCAGACAGTCCTGGAGACGCCAGGGCTCGCTCAGGACGTGGTCCACGACGACGGTGTTGCCCGCGGCGGCCATGCCCGCGACCGCGCGGTGGAACCCCATCCAAGTGCGCTTGAGCGTGATGTTCAGCTGGTCCGGCGGCATCTCGGGCGTCGACCGCATGGCATGGAACGCGTCCACGGGCATGTGGAAGCACGGCTCGCCGAGGACCGCTACGAGCTCCCTGGCGATGCTCGACTTGCCCGAACTGGATGTGCCGTTCAGGAAGATGATCAGCCCGTCGGCCGCCTGCGGGTTCCGGTGCATTGTCCAACTCCTCTCGCCATTCGGCTCGTTCATTGGACCAGGTGCGTACGCCCGATGCGCCACTCGGGTTTTCGTATACCAATGTGTGCGAAGCGCGAGATTCGATAGGGAGCATTTCGGGCAAATGCTACGACTGTCTTCGGGACTCTTGCCTGGTATCTCGTCTTGGTATACAAACTGGATTCCAGTCCGCATCGGATGGACAAGGAACGGACAAGGGGCGCGGCCCCGATGTCTCGGACCAAGCCGAAGGAGTCCCATGACGCCCCCTCCCTCCCCGCCGTCCCGACGCGGTGTCCTCGCGGGTGCCGCGTCGCTGGCGGGCGCCGGTGTCGCCATGTCCGCGGGTGTCCCGTCGGCCGTGGCCGACTCCCGCGGCGAATCGCGCCGTGAGCCCCGCAACGCGGTGGTCTTCCGCGATGTGCGGCCCATGGGCGCGGCGAAGCCGGTGGACCTCGCGGTCGTCGACGGCCGCATCACCCGTGACCGGGCCCCCAGGGGCGCCAAGGTGATCGACGGCGGCGGGCGCATCGCCCTGCCGGCCCTGGTCGACGCGCACATCCACCCCGACAAGACGACGTGGGGCGGCGACTGGGTGTCGCGCAAGCCGGCCGACAGCATCGCCGAACTCGCCCAGCAGGACGCCGAGTTGTTCCGCAGCCAGCGTCGACCGGTGGCCGAGCGGGCGTACGGGCTCATGGCGCACGCCGTGACCCGGGGTACGAGGGCGATGCGGGCGCACGCCGACATCGCCCCGGCCTACGGCCTGGACTGTGTGGAAGGTCTGGGGCAGGCGCGCGAACGGCTCAGGCACGCGCTCGACGTACAGATCGTGGCCTTCCCGCAGCACGGCGTCATCCGCACCCCCGGCACCGCGGAGCTGCTCCGGGAGGTCGCCCGCAGCGGGATCGTGGACATGGTCGGCGGGCTCGACCCGATCAGCTTCGACCACGCCCTGGACGAGCAACTGGACCTGCTCTTCGGCCTCGCGGACCGGTACGGCGTCGGCGTCGACATCCACCTCCACGACCGGGGCGAGACCGGCCTGACGGTGCTGCGAGGCATCATCGACCGCACCCGGGCGCTGTCCCTGAAGGGCAGGGTGACCGTCAGCCACGTCTTCTGCCTGCCCGGCCTCTCCGACGCCGAACTGGCGAAGACCGCCGCGGACCTGAGCGATCTGGACATCGCCCTGACCACGGTGGCGCCGAGCGCGTCGCTGGTCCTGCCGATCGAGAAGCTGCGCGAGCACGGCGTACGGGTCGGGCTCGGCTCCGACGGGGTGCGCGACTCCTGGAGCCCCTTCGGCAACGCGGACATGTTCCACCGGACGCACCTGCTCGGCTGGGTCACGGACGTGCGCCTCGACAAGGAACTGTCCGCCTGTTACGAAGCCGGCGCGCACGGCGGCGCCGACGTCATGCGGCTGCCCCGCGCCGACCTCTCCCCGGGGTCGCCGGCCGACTTCGTGCTGCTCCGCGCCGAATGCCTGCCGCAGGTCGTGGTGGACATGCCCGCACGCGACATGGTCGTGCACGCCGGACGTGTGGTCGCCCGTGACGGCCGACTGGTCTGACGACTCTCGGCCCAGAGCCTCTCGCTGAACGACTCAAGGGCCGTTACGACTCAACGGCCGCTGAGCGACTCAACGGCCATGGGCACCGGGGCGGCGCCGCCGGACCTCCCGGTGCCCATGGCCGTAAGCCGATGCTCTTCGAAGCCGTCGCCCTATTGTTGCCCGATGCCTTCAAACCATATTGACCGTCCAGCAGATCTCGATACGGTCCGTGAGTCCTATGACCGGGTGGCCGACAACTACGCCCACATGGTGGTGACGACGGGAATGGGCGACATCCGTCGCCATCCATGGCTCAAGGCATCGATCGACGCCTTCGCCGACACGGTGAACGATCTCGGGCCCGTCCTCGACGTCGGCTGCGGGCCCGGCACGGTGACCGCCTACCTCGCAGAGCGCGGACTCGACGTGTCCGGGGTCGATCTCTCGCCCGGCATGATCGAAAACGCGCGCCGTCTCCATCCGGAATGCCGCTTCAGCGTCTCCTCCGCCACCGACCTCGACCTTGCGGAGGCCTCCCTCGGCGGCGTGCTCGGGTGGTGGTCCCTCTTCAACCTCCCCCGCGACATCCTTCCTCAGGTTCTCGCCATGTTCGCGCGGTCCCTGAAGCCAGGCGGCCACTTCATCACCGCGACGCACGTCGGCGACGAGGACTTCGTGCGCACCGACGCCTACGGAGGAGTGCCCGTTCGCTGGACCACGCACAAATGGCGGCCGGAGCAGTTCATGGACCTGATCGAGCAGGCCGGACTGCGCCCGGTCGCCGAACTCCGGCTCCCCGCGGATGAGCAGACCGGGCCGGGCCTGGTCATCATGGCCGAGCGCCCCGCCTGAACACCGGACGGGTGCTGAGCGGCTCCCCGGCTCCGACCGTCCGTCTCTCCGCCTGCCCGCCCGTCCCTCCGCCCCCACCGATCCCGGTGGCGTCCCGTCGCCCCCGTACGCGCATAGGGTGACGGGACGGCCCCGGACGAGGTCCGGGCGGCCGGGACAGGCCGGGAAGGCGCAAGGAGGACGGCACACGTGACGGCAGGCACCGGCCGGAAGGGCGACGGGGAACAGCCGTCCGCCCCGGCGACGCGCATCCCGCTGAGCGAGGTCGCGCGCCGGGCCGTCAGGGATCGCATCATCGACGGCAGCTACGCCCAGGGCAGCCGGGTGGTGGAGCGAGAGATCGCCCAGGACCTCCAGATGTCGCGGGTGCCGGTGCGCGAGGCGCTGCGGGCCCTGGTGGAGGAAGGGCTGCTCGACCTGCTGCCGCACAGCGGCGTGCGGGTGCGCCGGCTGGAGCGCGCCGAGGTGGAGCACCTGTACGACGTGTGGGAGCCGCTGGCCATCCAGGCCTCACGCCTCGCCGCCCGCCGCGTGGCCCTGGCCGCACCGGGCGAGCCCGGCGGGCTGGCGGAGCTGCGGGAGGTACTGGAACAGGCGGAGGCGGCGGCTGCCGCGGGGGACCGGACGCGGGAGAACGGCGCCGGGACCGCCTTCCACGACGGGATCGTGGCGCTCGCCGACAACCCGCTGCTGGCCCAGCTCATGCAGCGGCTGAACGGCCAGCTGCGCCTGCTCTTCGGCCTGAACACGGAACCCGCCCCCATGCGTGCCCAACACGGCGAGATGTACGAACGCATCGCCGCGGGAGACGCCGACGCCGCTGCGGCGATCACCCTCCTCCACGTACGCAAGAGCCGGGAGCTCGCACTGCGCGCGGTGACGGACACCCCTTAGCGGGGCTCGGGAGCAGGTGCTGGACGAGACGCTGGCCCGCGCACGCGCCTACGCGGCAGCCGGCGCGGACGGCATCTTCGTCCTCGGCGCATTGGACGCCGAGGCGGCCAGGCCGCTCGTGGAATCCCAGCCCCTGCCGGTGAACGTCCTGGCCGGCCCCGGAGCGCCGCCCGTGTCCGAGCTAGCCGGGGCGGGAATCGCCCGTATCAGCGCGGGATCCTCCATCGCCGAGGCGGCGTACGCACTGGTCCGGCGAGCAGCCCACGAACTGCTGGAGAAGGGCACGACGACCGAGTTGGAGGGCGGATTCGACTACGCGACCCTCAACGCGCTGCTCCTGGCAGAACCGGCGGGCTGATGGCCCCCGGGCCCGCGCACGGGCCCAAGTGTGTCGCGAAACAGTGACGGCAAGGCCATGACCGGCGGACTCGTAGCAGGGTGGTCCCGCAACCTCCTTCCGAAAGGTGTCCAGGTCATGCGCCCGACCCGCCCCTCCAGGCCCCCGCTGATCGCGGCCGTACTCGTCGCAGGCGTCTCGCTCCTGACGGCATGTCAGGACAGTGGCTCGGTGGAGCCCGCCGGGACGCCGGCGGCGAGCCCGTCTCCCGGGACGAGCGGAACACTCGGGCCGGGAACGGTCTCCTACCTGGCGCCGGGCAAGTACGCGATCAACGTGTCCGGTACCGGGCAGCGGTTCTCCGTCTCGGACCGGACCGAGGTCTACGGCGCCGGAGGCATCTGCGGTGAGCACACCCCCGAGGCCACCGACCGCTGCACGCTGGACGAGCTGAAGGAGGCGGGCAACGGCGGAGTGCCGGCGATCGTCGTGGTGGAGAAGGGGGTCGCCACACGGGTCACCGAGGTGTTCACCCCGAGGACCAGCCCTCCGGACGTGGGCCACTCGACCGAGTGAGAGGAGCCCGTGCCCGGGGGCTTCCGTTCTGGTGGGACGGCTCTCGGTCCTTCCGCCGTCGGCCGTCCCGTGGCGACAGAACGTCGGGGCCGGACCGGAACCGCTGCCGGTACTCCGTCGGTGTCGTGTCGAGTTTCCGGCGGAACGCCCGGATGAGGGTGTCGGTGGTACCGAACCCGCAGGTGGACGCGATGCGTTCGAGCGTGGCATCGGTGGATTCGAGCTGGTTGCGCGCCCTCTCGACGCGGACCGACTCGACGTACGCACTCGGGGTCGTGCCGAGCTCGGCCTTGAAGATCCGGGTGAGCTGACGCTCGCCGACATGGGCGTACGCGGCGAGGTCCGCGACGGTGAGCGGTGCGCCGACGTTGCCCATGATGTGGTGGCGGAGGTCCTCGATGCGCCGTGTCGTGGAGAGGGGTTCGAGGGGGACGCTGAACTGGCTCTGCCCGCTCGGCCGCTTCAAATACATCACGAGTTGCCGGGCGACGCGCAGTGCGACGGTCTCGCCGAAGTCGTCGGCCACGAGGGCGAGCGAGAGATCGAGGCAGGCGCTGATGCCCGCTCCGGTCCACACGTCGCCCTGGCGGATGAAGATCGGGTCCGCGTCGACCTCCACCGCGGGGTGATCGGCGGCGAGTTGCTGCGCGGTCGACCAGTGGGTGGTGGCGCGCTTGCCGTCGAGCAGCCCGGCGGCGGCGAGGATGTGTGCTCCGACGCAGACCGATGTGACCCTCCGCGTCCTGGCGGCGAGTGTCCTCACCCGGTCGACCACGGTGGGGTCGGTGAGGGCGTGTACGCGGCGTCGGTCGTCCACTTCCACCGATCCGGGCACCAGGAGGGTGTCGATGCTCCGCGTGGCCGCCTCTTCGAAGGTGGTGTCGGGGAGGATGCGCACGTCGGCGGAGGTGGTGACGGGGTCCAGGGTCTCGGCGGCGAGGAGCACGGTGTAGCCCGTCTCGTCGTCCGTCTCGCGTCGCAGGAGGGCGAAGACCTCCGGGGGGCCGGTGACGTCGAGCAGGTCGACGCCCTCGAAGAGGACGATGACGACGAGTCGTTCGACGGTGCTCATGCGGTCTCCGCCCGGTCGGTATCTGTGATGTCGCTGTCCGCGATGTGGCTGTCTGCGATGTCGGTATCTGCGATGTCGGTATCTGCATGTTAGACGGCATTGCAGACATGTCTCGGCCGACCGTAGCGTTCTGGATGCGGCTCACCAAGTGGGTGGGCGACAAATCCTGGCTCGATCCGAGGCGGTAATTCCATGGCTACGACGACTCTGCGCGAACTCAACGGCTTCGACGAGACGCCCGCGTCGCTCGCCGATTCGACCCTGATCCTGGTCGACTACCAGAACACCTATGTCGGTGGCGTGATGGAGCTGGAGGGCTGGCAGGCCGCGCTCGACTCCGCCGCCGCGCTGCTGGGCCGGGCCCGTGAGGCGGGTACGAAGGTCATCCACGTCATCAACGACGGCGGCGAGGGCACCCCGTACGACATCCGGGCGGAGATCGGCCGGATCCACCCGAGCGTGGCGCCGGTCGAGGGCGAGCCCGTCGTCGTGAAGAAGGCCCCGAACGCCTTCGTCGACACCGACCTGGCCGAGCACGTCGACGCCGCCGGCAACAAGGACGTCATCGTCGCGGGCTTCATGACGCACATGTGCGTCACGTTCACCGCGGAGGGCGCGTTCCTGCGCGGGAACCGGCCCACGGTGGTGGCCGACGCCTGCGCGACGCGCCCGCTGCGTTCGATCGGCACCGAGCTGACCGCCGACCAGATCCACCGCAGCGCGCTCGCCACGATCTCCGACCTCTACGGGGTCGTCGTCGAGTCCGGGAAGTCCCTGACCTGACCCGCCGGGGCCGATCTGCCGGGACCGATCTGCGGGGGCGCTCCGCTGTTCCGCCCTACTTCGTGCCGCGCGCGGTCCCGTACCCGTGGAGGAAGGTGTCGACGGCCCTGGTCACACAGTCGCGCATCCGGGCCGGGCTCAGTGGAGGGCTTCCGTAGGGGCGGACGGAGATCTCGGAGGACACCAGGGCGATGAAGTGCAAGGTGCCCAGCGCCGGGTCCTCGATGTGCAACAGCCCGGCCTCCGTGAGCTGCTCCAGCCGCCGGGCGACCTCATGCTGTACCCGCAGGGGGCCGGCCTGCTGCCAGGTGTCGATCACGCTGGCGGGGAAGTGCTGCACCTCGGCCATGATCTGCTGCATCATCGCGAAGTGCTCGGGGAACTGGGTGCGTTGGCCGACGAAGGCGTGGCCCAGTGCGAGCAGGTCGGCCTGCGGGTCGGCGCCGGTGACCTGCTCCTGCACGGTCGCGATGAAGGCGTCCGCGACCTGGCTGGCGCTGTCGTGGACCACGTCCGAGAAGAGGTGGTCCTTGCCGTCGAAATGGTTGTAGATGGTGCGCGTGGAGACCCCGGCCTCGGCGGCGATGGCCTCGATGCTGGTGCGGCTGTACCCCTCCCGGCCGAAGACGGTGCGTGCGCCCTGGGTGATGGCCCGGTGCTTCTTGGCCCTCCCGCCGGGGCGGCCCGTGCCGGACGTGCGCGGCGCCGCGGCCGCTTCCGGCCCGGCGGGCGCTGTGGGTGTGGTGTTCAGGGATGCCTCCAGTTGCTCGGGTGGTCCGTGCCCGAATTACCGTGCACGTTGTACTTCACTTTCCGGTCCTTGCGCTACTCGGCGGCCCGCAGGCGTGGTGCGGGCCCCACTCACAGGGGCGGCATCTCCAGGACCGTCTTGCCCAGGCTGTGCCCGCCCTCCACCGCCCGGACCGCCAGTGCGGCCTGCTCGAACGGGACCACTCGGGTCACCTTCGGATCCAGGGCGCCGGTCCGGACCAGCTCCACCACGGCGCCCAGGACCGAGGGGTCCCGCACCGGTCCCACCGGTGCGCCGCCGAGTGCGGCGACGGCCTCCCGGTCGGCGCCGCTCACCAGCTTCGCCCGGTCCCGGTCCGGCAGGAGGCCGGCGACCTCCTCCAGGACCCCTCCTCCGACCAGGTCGAGGACACCGTCCACACCGTGCGGCACGGCTGCCTGCACACGTGCGGCAAGCCCCGGCCCGGAGGCGACGAACCGTACGTCGAGCGCCTCGACGAACTCCCTCTTGGCCGGGGCCGCCGAACCCACCACGGTCAGCCCGCTGCCCACCGCCACCTGGGCGGCCGCCACCCCGACCCCTCCCGCGACCCCGGTCACCAGCAGCGTCGACCCCGCCGGCAGACCGAGTTGGCGCACCGCGCCGTAGCCGGTGGCGGCGGCGATCGGCAGCGCGGCGGCGTCGGTCCAGGCGACCTCCGGCGGCTTGTGCACCGTTGCCCGCGCGGGCAGCAGCGTGTACTGCGCGTACCCGCCGGTCAGCGGCCCGCCGAGGACCGCGTCCCCCACGGCGAAGCCGGTGGTGCCGGGGCCGAGCGCGACCACCTCGCCCGCGGCTTCGCCGCCCATCACCGCGGGCAGCCGCACCACGGGTGCCCCGGCCGGCCGACGGCCCGAACGACGCTTCCAGTCCACCGGGTTGACCCCCGCCGCGCGTACGGCGATCAGCAACTGGCCCGGACCCGCGACCGGTTGAGGGAGATCCGCGAAGTGCTCGACCTCCGGTCCGCCGAACCGCTCGTAGACGTAAGCCATGGGCATGCGGGACCTCGATGCTTCCGACGGACGTTAATTGCCATGCTGATTGCATTTTACCTGAGCGGCCCATTAGGCTCCGCGAACGTGGGCGGAGCCCCGTTCAGGACCCGGCGCCCCGTTCCGGACAGTGGGTTCCGCGCGGTGAGAACAAGGAGCACAACGTATGGGCAGCACGGTCGCGATCGTCGGCGGCGGATACGGAGGGGCCGCTCTGGCCCGTCAGCTCGACCCGGACTTCGACATCGTACTGATCGACCCCAGGGACGCCTTCGTGCACGCGGTGGCGGCCCTGCGCGGGCTGGTCGACGCGGACTGGGCACAACGGATCTACTTCGGCTACGAGGGCCTGTTCACCCGTGGCCGCCACCTGCGCGACCGCGCCGTGAAGGTGGACGCGGGCAGTGTCACCACCGCCGGCGGCACCCGGGTCGACGCGGACTACGTGGTCCTCGCCACCGGTTCCTCGTACCCCTACCCGGCCAAGCCCGACACCGAGGGCAGTGCCGACTCGCAGACCCGGCACGCCGCAACCCGGGCCGAACTCGCCGCAGCCTCGCGCGTGTTGCTGCTCGGGGCCGGCCCCGTGGGGCTGGAGCTGGCCGGGGAGATAACCGAACAGTGGCCGGACACCGAGGTCGTGCTGGTCGATCCCGCCGACGATGTGCTCGGCGGCCGCTATCTGCCCGAGCTGCGCCGCTCGCTGCGCGAGCAACTGACCGCGCGTGGCGTACGGCTGGAGCTGGGCAGCGCGCTGACGGCACCACCGTCGGTGCCGCCGGGCACGCACCAGCCGTTCTCGGTCACCACGGCGGCAGGCGTACGGATCGACGCGGATCTGTGGTTCCGCTGCTACGGCGTGGTGCCGCTCAGCGACATGCTGCACGGTGAAATCGCCGCCGCCCGTCGCCCTGACGGGCATGTGGAGGTGGACGAGTATCTGCGGGTGGCCGGCGCGTCCAACGTCTTCGCCGTCGGAGACGTCACGGCCGTTCCCGAGCCGAAGCGGTCCAAGGCCGCGTCCGAGCACGCGGCCGTGGTCGCGGCCAACATCAGGGCGCTGGCCGCCGGCCGGCCCGCGGAGCAGACGTACCGGCCGGGCGAGGACGCGGTACTGGTGCCGCTGGGCTCGACCGGCGGCGCCTCGCAGGTGCCTGGCCCCGACGGCCCGGTGGTGCTGGGGGCGGCGGAGACGGCCCGCTACAAGGGCGACGATCTGCTGCTCGGGCGGTTCGCCGAGCTGTTCGGCACCTCGGCCTGATCGACCGGGGCCGGCCGACGCCACGCCGGCTCTGTTCATGAGCAGCACGGTTCAGCTGATCACGACACGATTCCGCAGCACCGTCTTCACGCACATCCGCCAGGATCGGGGGCAACGCCCCGTCCCGAACGAGAGGTCGATGACCGATGGCCAACGGAACGCAGTCCCTCGCCGGCAAAGTGGCTGTGGTCACCGGCGGTGCGGGAGGGATCGGTGTCGCCACTGTGGAGGCGCTGGCGACCGCGGGTGCGGATGTCGTACTCGCGGACGTCGCCGAAGAGCCGGCTCGGGCAGCGGCGTCGGAGCTGGCCGCCAAGGGTCTTTCGGTGGTCGGGCGCGGCGTCGACATCACCTCGGAGGACAGTGTCAAAAGCCTGGTGGACTTCACCGTGGACACCTTCGGCGGCATCGACGTACTGGACAACAACGCGGCGCTGACCTCCGCGATCCGGCAGGACCGGGACGTGGTGTCGATGTCCGTCGAGCTGTGGGACCAAGTACTCGCCGTGAACCTGCGCGGCCCCATGCTGCTGTGCAAGCACACCGTGCCGGTGATGATCGAGCGCGGCGGCGGGTCGATCATCAACATCACCAGTGGCCAGGGTTTGTCAGGGGACCGGGTGATGGTCGCCTACGGCAGTTCCAAGGGCGGGCTGGTCGCGCTGACCCGTTTCGTGGCCGCCGCGTACGGTGCGGACGGCATACGTTGCAACGCAGTCGCCCCCGGGCTGGTGCGCACTCCGGCTCTGGAGGCGGACATGCCCGTACCGGTGCAGGAGATGTTCCGGAGCGCGAACCTCATTCCGCGGCTGGGCACACCGGACGACGTGAGCCAGCTGGTGGCCTTTCTCGCCTCCCCTGCCGCCTCCTTCATCACCGGGCAGGTGCTCTCCGTGGACGGCGGCTTCCTCGCCCACCTCCCCACCCTTTCCCCGCTGCCGCCGCGTTGAGAGCGCGACGTCGCGCGCCCGAACGGCCCCGGAGCAGTCCGTCCGTCGTGACTGCTCCGAGTCCGCTCGCGTAGCCGAGGACACCGAGGACGCCAGGGACACCGAGGACGCCGAGGGCGCCAGGGCTTTCCGAAGGCGCCGGTCATCCCACCCAGGGGGTGATGCCCGCCTCGATCGCGGTCGTGTCCGCCGCTCCGGCCCAGGCGTAGTAGCCGTCGGGCCGCACCAGGACCGCCTCGCGCGCGGTGGTGTCGCCGTCGTCCGCGCGATGGGTGAGGATCAGCCGCTTCCGCTGCTCGGCGGCGCCGGGCCCGGCGGGCTCACGCGGCTCGGCGGACTTCCCGGCCGCCGGCAGGACGAGGACGAACCGTCCCTCCCGCAGCACCTCGTAGAGCCGGCCGCGGTCCAGCGCCAGATCCGGCGCCCGCTTCCCCACCAGCGCGTGCGCCCCGCGCCCCGCCGGGTAGGAATAGCCGATCCCGGTCACCTCTCCGACCGCCTGCCGTGTCACCGGCCGCACATGGGTGACCACCAGCTTCCGTACCGTGCGCAGGGCCACCTCCAGCGGATTGTGTGCCATGGCCAGCCGCAGGTTGAGGCCACTGCTGCGCAGCACCGCGCTGCCGACCGGGTGGCGCTCGCTGTGGTAGGTGTCCAGCAGCGCGTCGGAGGCCCACCCACCGAGCACGGCCGCCAGCTTCCAGCCGAGGTTGACGGCGTCCTGGAGACCGGTGTTCATTCCCTGGCCGCCGGCCGGAGAGTGCTGGTGGGCGGAGTCGCCGGCCAGCAGCACGCGGCCCACCCGGTAGTCGGGCACCTGGCGCTCGTCGCTGTGGAAGCGGGAGAGCCAGCGCGGGTCGTGCATCCCGAAGTCGGAGCCGAAGGCCCGCTCGATGATGGCGCGCAGCTCCTCGAACTCGACGGGGGCGTCGTCGGGTTCGCCCCGGTGGGCCCGGTCCCAGCCGCCGACCCGCCAGTAGCCGTCGCCGAAGGGGGCGATGAAGCCGAAGGCGTCACCCGTGCCGTGCACCCGGACCACGAGGGGCGGCGCCTCGGTGAACTTCACATCGGCGAGGGCCACCGACCGGATGACCACCTTGCCGGGGAAGGGCAGCCCGAGCGCCTCGCGCACCGCGCTCCGCGTGCCGTCCGCGCCGACCAGATAGCGGGCTCGCAGGGTTGTGTCGTGCTGCGCGGTGCGCACCGAAACGGTGACACCCGTGTCGTCCTGCGTCAGGCCGAGGACCTCGGTCCCGTAGCGGATGACGGCGCCGTTCTCCAACGCCCTGCGCAGCAGCAGCCTCTCCACCTCGTACTGCGGAGTGACCAGGAGGAAGGGGAAGCGGGACTGCAGCGCGCCGATGTCGAACGGAATGGATCCGAAGAGTCTCAGCTCGCTGACGACCTGGCCGGTGGCGACGAGTTCATCGGCGAGGCCGCGGGCGTCGAGGAGTTCGAGGGTTCTGGCGTGCACGCCGAAGGCGCGGGTCAGATTGCTGATGCCCGCCGGGCGTTTCTCGACCACCACGACGTCCACGCCGGCTGCCGCGAGGTCTCCGGCGAGCAGCAGCCCGGTGGGGCCTGCTCCGGCCACGACGACAGGGTGGGGGCCGGGGGCTGTCCCGGGGACGTCGGCGGCGGGGGACTCAGGGGTGTGGGACATCCGCAACTCGCTTCCTACAGTCGGAATTCCTGCAGTCGAAGGACGCGGGGGCGCTGGGGGGCCGGGACAGGCGGCTCCATGCTGCACCAGGACGTCGTCGGTGCGGCCGTTCACGTAGCTCGCCTGACTCAAGCGACCGCAATCAGTCAAATTCATGCGCGCTTCTGTCGTTGTCCGGCTCCGGTCTGACATTGCCGTGGGGTCCCGGAGAAAGCCTGACGAAGCTCTGCAGCGGCCTGTCTTGATCGCCGGCTCCGAGGCCGATGAACCTTGGAGTCGCGGGTCGGTGTGTTCACTCGGGGCATTCCAGGGCGCGACACGGGTCGCGGCGTGAGTCGCGGTACGGGTTGCGGCATGGGTTACGGCATGAGTTGCGAAATGTCATGCACATTACATAAATGAGGAGTGGGAACGCATGCACAGCACCTTGATCGTCGCGAGACTGGAACCAGGCGCGAGCACGGATGTGGCCCGGCTGTTCGCCGACTTCGACGCCACCGATATGCCGCACCGGATGGGCACACGGCGGCGCCAGCTCTTCTCCTACCAAGGCCTGTACTTCCACCTCCAGGACTTCGACGAGGACAACGGCGGCGCGCTGATCGACGCGGCCAGGAGCGACCCCAGGTTCATCGGCATCAGCAACGACCTGAAGCCGTTCATCGAGGCGTACGACCCCGCGACCTGGCGCTCCCCGGCCGACGCGATGGCGTCCCGCTTCTACTCCTGGGAGGCGTCCGCGTGAGTGCCCGCCGCGTCGTCATCACCGGCCTGGAAGTCCTCGCCCCCGGTGGCGTCGGTGCCAAGAACTTCTGGAACCTGCTGAGCGAGGGCCGTACGGCGACCCGTGGCATCACCTTCTTCGACCCCACGCCGTTCCGCTCGCGCGTCGCCGCCGAGATCGACTTCGACCCGTACGAGCACGGCCTGACCCCGCAGGAGATCCGCCGGATGGACCGCGCCGCCCAGTTCGCCGTGGTCGCGGCGCGCGGTGCGGTCGCCGACAGCGGTGTCGAGTTCGGCGATCTCGACCCGTACCGGACCGGCGTCACCGTCGGCAGCGCGGTGGGCGCCACGATGGGCCTCGACGAGGAGTACCGCGTCGTCAGCGACGGCGGCCGACTCGACCTGGTCGACCATCGCTACGCGGCGCCGCACCTCTACAACCATCTCGTACCCAGTTCCTTCGCCGCCGAGGTCGCCTGGGCGGTCGGTGCCGAAGGCCCCAGCACCGTGATCTCCACCGGCTGCACCTCCGGAATCGACTCGGTCGGCTACGCGGCCGAACTGATCCGCGAGGGCTCGGCCGACGTCATGGTCGCCGGGTCGTCGGACGCACCGATCTCCCCGATCACCATGGCCTGCTTCGACGCCATCAAGGCCACCACACCACGCCACGACGACCCGGCCCAGGCCTCACGCCCCTTCGACGGAACGCGCAACGGGTTCGTGCTGGGCGAGGGCGCAGCGGTGTTCGTCCTGGAAGAACTGGACAGCGCCCGCAGGCGCGGGGCGCACATCTACGCCGAGATCGCCGGATACGCGACCCGTTCCAACGCCTACCACATGACCGGACTGCGCCCGGACGGCGCGGAGATGGCCGAGGCCATCCGGGTCGCCCTCGACGAGGCGCGGCTGCCCGGCGAGGCCATCGACTACATCAACGCGCACGGTTCGGGCACCAAACAGAACGACCGTCACGAGACCGCCGCGTTCAAGCGGAGCCTGGGCGCGCACGCCTACCGGACGCCGGTCAGCTCGATCAAGTCCATGGTGGGCCACTCCCTGGGCGCCATCGGCTCCATCGAGATCGCCGCCTCGGTGCTGGCCATGGAGTACGACGTGGTGCCTCCGACGGCCAACCTCCACACGCCCGACCCCGAGTGCGATCTCGACTACGTGCCGCTCGACGCACGCGACCAGCTGACGGACGTGGTGCTCACCGTGGGCAGTGGTTTCGGCGGATTCCAGAGCGCGATGGTGCTGGCAGGCCCGGAAAGGAGGCTGGCGTGAGCACGCGTACCTCCGTCGTGGTGACCGGGCTGGGCGTCGCTTCCCCGAACGGGCTCGGGGCGCGGGACCACTGGGAAGCCACCCGTGGCGGCGCGAGCGGCATCGGCCGGCTCACCCGCTTCGACCCGTCGGGCTATCCGGCCAAGCTGGCCGGTGAGATATCCGGGTTCAACGCCGAGGAGCATCTGCCGAGCCGGCTCATCCCGCAGACCGACCGAATGACCAGGATCGCCCTCGCCGCAGCCGACTGGGCACTCGCCGACGCGGGCGTACGCCCCGACGAGCTCGCCGGGTTCGACATGGGTGTCGTCACGGCCAGCGCGTCCGGCGGCTTCGAGTTCGGTCAGAACGAACTGCGCAATCTGTGGAGCCAGGGCAGCCAGTACGTCTCCGCGTACCAGTCGTTCGCCTGGTTCTACGCCGTCAACAGCGGCCAGATCTCCATCCGTAACGGCATGAAGGGACCCAGCGGGGTGATCGTCAGCGATCAGGCGGGCGGGCTCGACGCGGTCGCCCAGGCCCGTCGGCAGATCCGCAAGGGCTCCCGGCTGATCGTCTCGGGAGGCGTCGACGCCTCCCTGTGCCCGTGGGGCTGGGTCGCACAGCTGGCGAGCGGACGCCTCAGCACCAGCGAGGAACCGGGCCGCGCCTACCTCCCCTTCGACCGTGACGCCCAGGGCCATGTGCCGGGCGAAGGCGGCGCGATCCTGATCCTGGAGGACGCCGAAGCGGCCGGGGAACGAGGCGCGCGCAGTTACGGAGAGGTCGCCGGTTACGGTGCCACCTTCGACCCGAGACCCGGCAGCGGGCGCCCGCCGGCACTGCGCAAGGCCGTCGAACTGGCCCTGGCCGACGCGGCGGTGGACCCGTCCGACATCGACGTCGTGTTCGCCGACGCGGCCGCCGACCCGGAGCTGGACCGCGCCGAGGCCGACGCCCTCGTCGCGGTGTTCGGGCCGCGTGGCGTCCCGGTCAGTGTGCCCAAGACGATGACCGGCAGGCTCTACTCGGGCGCCGCACCGCTCGACCTGGCGACCGCGCTGCTCGCTCTGCGCGACGGTGTGATTCCCGCAGCGGTCAACGTCCGGCTCTCACCCGATTACGACCTCGACCTCGTGGTGGAACGGTCGCGCAACGCCGTGCTGCGTACCGCGCTGGTACTGGCCCGCGGTCACGGAGGCTTCAACTCCGCCGTCGTACTGCGCGCCCCCGCGTCGTCCGGCCCCCGCCACTGATCACCCCACCGGAAGGACTTTCCCTTGTCTGCCGAGCTTTTCACCCTCGCCGACCTCAAGCAGATCCTCCTGGAGGCCGCAGGCGTCGAGGAGGGCATCGATTTCGACGGAGACGTGCTGGACACCGAGTTCGAAGCACTCGGCTACGAGTCGCTGGCCCTGCTGGAGACCGGTGGACGCATCGAGCGTGCGTACGGCATCGACCTCGACGACGACGTGCTGACCAACGCCGTCACACCGCGCGCCCTCATCGGCATCGTCAACGAACTGCTGACCGTCTCCCGAACCGCCTGAGAGGACCACCATGACCGAAACCACCACGGCCGGGGCCGGCCGCGTCGCTCTTGTCACCGGGGCCACCAGCGGAATCGGCCTGGCCGTCGCCCGGCTGCTCGGCTCCCAGGGGCACCGTGTGTTCATCGGAGCCCGCGACGCGCAGAACGTCGAAGCCACCGTCAAGGAACTCACCTCCGAGGGGCTCGATGTGTCCGGCTCGGTCGTCGACGTCCGGGACGCCGGAGCGGTACGGGCATTCGTCCGCGCCGCCGTCGACCGGTTCGGCGCGATCGACGTACTCGTCAACAACGCGGGCCGTTCGGGCGGCGGCGTCACCGCCGAGATCCCCGACGAGCTGTGGGAGGACGTCATCGAGACCAACCTCACCAGCGTGTTCCGGCTCACCCGCGAAGTCCTCACCTCCGGCGGCCTGCGCGAAAAGGACCGGGGCCGCATCATCAACATCGCCTCCACGGCGGGCAAACAGGGCGTGGTGCTCGGAGCCCCCTACTCCGCGTCCAAGCACGGCGTGGTCGGCTTCACCAAGGCCCTCGGCAACGAACTGGCCCCCACCGGGATCACCGTCAACGCGGTCTGCCCCGGGTATGTCGAGACACCGATGGCACAGCGGGTCCGGCAGGGATACGCCGCCGCGTTCGACACCACCGAGGACGCGATCCTGGAGAAGTTCCAGGCGAAGATCCCGCTCGGCAGGTACTCGACGCCCGACGAAGTCGCGGGCCTGGTCGGCTATCTCGCCTCGGACACCGCCGCCTCCATCACGGCACAGGCGCTGAACGTCTGCGGCGGCCTCGGCAACTTCTGAGCCGGACCCCACTCACCCGGATCCCCCTCACCCGGATCCCGTTCACCCGGCCCTCAGCTCCGATCGCCACCGAACTCATCGAGGAGAAGCGACCATGACGACCCGTGAGGTCGAGCACGAGATCACCGTCGGCGCGCCCGCGCCGGCCGTCTATCGTCTACTGGCCGAAGTGGTGAACTGGCCCAGGATCTTCCCGCCCACCATCCACGTCGACCAGGTCGAACGCAGCGGCGACGAGGAACGCATCCGGATCTGGGCCACGGCGGGCGACGAGGCGAAGAACTGGACCTCGCGCCGCACACTGGACCCGGACGGTCTGCGCATCACCTTCCGGCAGGAGACCAGCGCCCCGCCGGTCGCCGCGATGAGCGGGGCCTGGATCATCGAACCGCTCGGCGAACGGGATTCCCGGGTGCGGCTGCTGCACGACTACCGTGCCGTCGACGACGACCCGGCCGGTCTCGCCTGGATCGACGACGTGGTGGACCGCAACAGCCGATCGGAACTGGCCGCGCTGCGCACCAACGTGGAAGCCGCGCACGCCGCCGAGGACCTGACGTTCTCCTTCACCGACAGCGTGACCGTGGCCGGCGGGGCGAAGGACCTCTTCGACTTCGTCAACGAGGCCGGCCGATGGGCCGAGCGGCTGCCGCACGTGGCCTCCGTACGCCTCACCGAGGACAACCCCGGCCTCCAGACACTGGAGATGGACACCCGGGCCAAGGACGGATCCACGCACACCACCAAGTCGTACCGCGTGACGTTCCCCCATCACCGCATCGCCTACAAACAGGTCACCCTGCCGGCGCTGCTGACCCTGCACACCGGAATCTGGACCTTCGAGGAGACCGAGGACGGGGCCGTCGCCTCCTCCCAGCACACGGTCACCCTCGACACCGGCAACATCGCCGCCGTCCTCGGGCCCGAGGCCACCGCGGACGACGCCCGGAAGTACGTGCACACCGCCCTGTCCACCAACAGCGTGGCCACCCTCGGCCACGCCAGGGCGTACGCCGAGGGCCTCGCCGCAGGGCGGGGCTGACGTGCCGGGCGACCGCCTGGACACCCAGGTCATCGTCGTGGGCGCGGGACCGGTCGGGCTGCTGCTCGCCGGGGAACTGCGCCTCGGCGGCGCGCATGTCGTCGTACTGGAACGGCGTGCGGCGCCCACCACCGAGTCGCGTGCGTCGACCCTGCACGCCCGCACCATGGAAATCCTCGACAGCCGGGGGCTGCTGGACGGGACTCCCGTCCCGCCGAACGACCCGCGTGGACACTTCGCCGGAATTCCGCTCGACCTGACACTGCCCAGCAGCTTCCCGGGCCAGTGGAAGGTGCCGCAGTCCGACACCGAACGGCTGCTGGGGCGGTGGGCGGCCGGGCTGGGCGCCGAGATCCGGCGTGGCCACGAGGTACGGGCGGTCACCGACACGGGAGAGCACGTCGAGGCCGAGGCGTCCGGCGACGACGGTCCGGTCCTGGTGCGAGGTACTCACCTCGTCGCCTGCGACGGCGAGGACAGCACCGTCCGCGACCTCATCGGCGCGGACTTCCCCGGCCACGGAGCGCGTCGCGAACTGCTGCGGGCCGACGTCGAGGGAATCGAAGTGCCCGACCGGCGGTTCGAACGGCGGCCGGACGGCCTGGCCATCGCGGCCCGGCGGGCCGACGGGGTGACCCGGATCATGGTCCACGAGCACGGCGCCCGGCCGCCGCACCGTACCGGCGCGCTCACCTTCGGCGAGATCTCACGGGCGTGGAAGCGGGTCACCGGCGAGGACATCGGCGGCGGCACCCCGCTGTGGGCGAACGCGTTCGGCGACGCGGCGCGTCAGCTCGCGCACTACCGGCACGGTCGCGTCCTGTTCGCAGGGGACGCGGCGCACCGGCAGCTGCCCATCGGAGGCCAGGCGCTCAATCTGGGCCTTCAGGACGCCTTCAACCTGGGGTGGAAACTGGCCGCCGAGGTCACCGGCCGCGCCCACCTCGAACTGCTCGACAGCTACCACACCGAACGGCACGCGATCGGCCGACGCGTGCTCTCGGCGATCGAGGCGCAGGCCATGCTGCTGCTCGGCGGCCCCGAGGTGGAGCCGCTGCGCGCCCTGATCACCGAACTGATCGGCCACGAAGACGTACGTGCCCATCTCGCCGCGACGATCAGCGGACTCGACATCCGCTACGACGTCGGGGGCCCGTCGCACCCGCTCGTCGGGGCCCGGCTGCCGCAGACACCTCTGGCGGCGTCCGCGTCGGGCGGGGCGACCAGTACGGAGGTGCTGCGATCCGGCCGGGGCCTGCTGCTCGGCCCCGGCCCGGACCCCGGCCCGGACCCCGGGCGCGTCCTCGGCCCCGCTCCCGACGGCCGTGGCATCCCCTTCGCCACGCCGGTTCCGTCGCACCCCGGGACGGACGGCGCCGGCTGGACGCTCGTAAGGCCCGACGGCCACGTCGTATGGGCGGACCCGTCCGACACCCCGCCACATGAGGGGCCGGCGGAGGCACTCACCCGCTGGTTCGGCCGCGCCTGACCCCGGCCGCCCCGGCACACGTACCCGCAGACCGCACCCGAAGGGAACCCCGCCATGCCTCTGATCTCGCCCGACGACGGCCATCTGACCGTGTTCAACCTCTTCGAGACGGACACCGTGCCGCTCCAGGAGGACGTGCTGGACGCGATGCGCGACATCATCGACAACGCCGACTACCCCGGCTGGATCTCCTCGACCCTGCACGCGGGCGTCGACGAACCGGGAACCGTCAACTACATCCAGTGGCGCAGCGCCGCCGATCTCCAAGCGCGTTACGAAGGGCAGAAGTTCCAGCGCAGGACCGTGCCGCTCTTCCACAAACTCGCCCGGACGGTAAGGCTGTTGAAGACCGAACTCGCCTTCACCCAGCACCACCCCTCGCTGGACGGCGGCATCGAGATCTCGCCGCAGCGTGACGACTACACCGTACTGATCGTGCTGGACACGAAACCCGAGGACCAGCGGGAACTGCTGGACACACTCACCGAGCCCGACGAGTGGATCAAGACGGTGCCCGGCTACCGGTCGCACACCTACTTCCGCGGTGTGGACGGCACCTTCGTCGTCAACTACGCCCAGTGGGAGAGCAAGGAACTCTACGACGCCTTCCACACACTGCCCGAGGAGAAGCGCCCCGCCGGCATCCGCAACGGCAGGAACCGTGCGCGTTCCCTGGTCACCGGCCGCCAGGCCAACACCTACCGGGTGACCCACTCCCGGTCGGCGAAGGACTGACCGCAATGACACCCGAGGAAGAGCCCGTCCGGGACACCGACGTCATCGTCGTCGGCGCGGGACCGACCGGGCTGACACTCGCCGGCGAACTGCGTCTGGGCGGAGCCCGCGTCACCGTCGTGGAACGGCTGGCGGCACCCACCGGGCAGTCCAGGGGCCTGGGCTTCACGGCCCGCGCCATGGAGGCGTTCGACCAGCGCGGTCTGCTGCCCCGGTTCGGGCAGGGCGAGACACCGGACATCAGCCCGGTGGGCCACTTCGGAGGAGTCCGGTTCGACTACACCGTGCTGCCGGGCGCCCACTTCGGGGCCCGTGGCATACCGCAGTCGCTGACCGAGTCGGTCCTGGAGACCTGGGCGGCCGGTCTCGGCGCCGTCATCCACCGCGGCTGGGAGTTCACCCGGACGCACCGGGGGGCCGGGCCCGACGACTCCGCGGTGGAGATCACCGTACGGACACCCGAAGGCCCGCGACGGCTGCGCGCCGCGTACCTCGTGGGCGCCGACGGCGGCCACAGCCCGGTGCGTGCGGCGGCCGGAATCGACTTCCCCGGCACACCCGCGTCCCGCGTGATGTACCTCGCCGATGTGGTGGGCCGCTCGCTGCGCCCCCGCCCCCTCGGCGAACGCCTGGAGCACGGCATGGTGATGGCGGCCCCGCTGGGCGAAGGGGTGGACCGCATCATCGTCTGCCCGGACGGCGCGGCGCCCGGCGAGGACGCGGCGCCCGTGACGTTCGCGGAGGTGGCGGACGCGTGGCTGCGGCTCACCGGCGAGGACATCGCCGACGCCGGGACCCAGTGGGTGAGTTCCTTCACCGACGCCACCCGCCAGGCGTCCACGTACCGGCGCGGCCGGGTCCTGCTCGCCGGGGACGCCGCCCATGTCCATCTGCCGGCCGGCGGCCAGGGGATGAGCACCGGCATCCTGGACGCCGTCAATCTCGGCTGGAAACTCGCCGCCGTGATCCGTGGCACCGCTCCCGGCACACTGCTGGACACCTACCACGACGAGCGCCACCCGGTCGGCGCCAGGCTGCTGGCCAACACCCGCGCCCAGGGGACGGTCTTCCTCGGCGGCCGCGACTCGGACCCGCTGCGTGCCCTGTTCGCCGAACTCATCGAGTACGACGACGTCAAACGCCACCTGGCCGGCCTGGTCAGCGGGCTGGACGCCCGCTATGACCTCGACGGGGACCATCCGCTGCTCGGCCGGCGCGTCGCACCCCGCGTACTGGTCGGCCCCGAGGGGGAGACCAGCACCACCCGGCTCCTGGGCCCCGCGCGCGGTGTGCTGCTCGACCTCGCCGACGACCCGGCGGTGCGGGCGGCCGTCGCACCCTGGCATGACCGGGTGACCGTCACCACGGCGACCCCGAAGCCGCTCGACGACCGGGACGACGAACTGGCAGGTCTGGCCGCCCTGCTGGTACGCCCCGACGGCCACGCGGCCTGGGCGTCGGCCGCTGCCGGGGGCGAAGGGCTGAGCGCCGCCCTGCACCACTGGTTCGGGCCGCCCGCCCGGCCGGCCTCGCCGACGGGGGACGTGTGATGGCTCGGCCGTCCCCACCACCCCACCCGAAAGGCAGATCCGGCATGAGTGCCGTCACCACCACCGAAGAGACCCTGGCCGCGCTGCGGGCCGATCTCCGCGATCTCAGGGACCGGGCCGAACTCACCGCCCTCGGCGACCGCTACGTCACCCACCTCGACCGGGACCGGCACCGGGACGACTGGTTCGGCTCGGTCTTCACCGACGACGTCCGCCTCACCTTCCCCATGGGCGAGTACAAGGGGACGGCGGGCCTCGCCGAGTTCCAGGCACTGGCCCGCACCACGTTCGAACGCACCCATCACACCGCTTCCAACCACACCGTCGACCTCGACGGCGACCGGGCCACGATCCGGGCCCACCTGACCGCCGTACACGTACGTACCGCCGCCGAACCCGGCACCCACTTCACCATCGGCGGCCACTACGAGGCCGACGCCGTCCGCACCGCCGACGGCTGGCGGATCAACCGCTTCGTCTTCGACCTGGTGTGGCACGAAGGGCAGGGCCCGCAGGGCGCCCCGGGCCACTGACCTCGGAACCTGCAGAGCTCTGACATAGCGCACAAAGACCTGACACCGGCGCGCCTTGAACCGCCCAACGACCCGGAACAGACTTCATCCGGGCCTGTCGGTGCGTCCCGGTCCGAACCCACCGGCCACCCCGGTACCGAGGAGGAAGCTCCGCCATGCCCTCAGGCTCCACCGAACTGCCCCTGTCAGTACGGGTGTTGCAGATCATCACCGCCGGCTGGCTCGCCCAGGCGGTCAGCGCCACGGCCGAACTCGGCGTCGCCGACGTCCTCGCCGAAGGGCCACGCCCGGTTGCCGAGATCGCCGAAGCCACCGACACCCACGCACCCAGTCTCCACCGGCTGCTGCGGGCCAGCGCCGACATCGGACTGTTCACCGAACACGACGGCAAGGTCTTCGAGCTGACCGAGTTGGGCGGCACCCTGCGCGCCGACAGCCCGAGCAGTCTGCGCAACTTCGCCATCTGGACCGGACTGCCCGCCGAACGCCACGCCTGGGCCGGCCTCGCCGACGCCGTACGCACCGGTCGCACCGCGTTCACCGAAGTGCTCGGCAAACCCGTCTGGGACTACTTCCATGACCACCCCGATGTGCTCGGCGTCTTCGACCGGGCCATGACCGAGGCGTCCCGGCAGATCATCGCTCCTGTCGTCGCCGCCTATGACTTCGGCCGGTTCGGCACCGTCGTGGACGCGGGCGGCGGGCGCGGCGCACTGCTGGCCGCCGTACTGGCATCGGCGCCCGGCACCCGCGGCGTCCTGTACGACAGGCCCGAGGTCATCGCGGGCGCGGGAGCGCCGCTGCGCGACGCCGGTGTGGACGACCGGGCCGAGCTGGTTCCCGGAGACTTCTTCGACTCCGTACCGGCCGGCGCCGACGCCGTGATCCTGTCCAACATCATCCATGACTGGGACGACGAGCAGTCGCGGCGCATCCTCGTCAACGCCCGGGACGCGCTGACCGACGGCGGGCATGTCCTGCTGGTGGAGGCGGTGCTGCCGGACCGGCCCCGGCCCTCGCCCACGGTCTCCCTGATGGATCTCGACATGCTGGTGGTGGCCGGCGGCCGACAGCGCACCGCCGCCGAGTTCGAGACCCTGCTGGCCGACTCGGGCCTCAAGCTGTCGCGCATCGTGCCGGGCGGACACTGCAGCGTCGTCGAGGCCGTACGCGCCTGACATCCGCCCGGCGCCGGACCCGTCGGATCCGCGTCACCGCCGGCGCCGGGCGGGCTCTCCCGTAACCAGCACAAGGAAAGAGTAGGCACCAGCCATGCCAGAACGGCTCACCCACAAACTGTGGTTCGGAATCGGACCGGGGGTCGCGGTCGCCGACGCGCCGCAGGTCGTGCGCAGCGTCGAGTACGCCGACCGCACGGGGCTCGACTTCTTCGCCCTGTCCGACCACCCGTACTACGGCGACCGGCTGGAGGCCTACAGCACGCTCGCGCTGCTTCTCGGCCGGACCCGGAACATCACGGGCGTCACCACCGTCACCAATCTGCCGACCCGCCCGGTGCCCCTGCTGGCCCGTACCCTCTCGACGCTGTCCGCTCTCACCGGGGGCCGGGTCGTTCTCGGTCTCGGCGCGGGCGGGTACTGGGACGACATCGCGCGCTTCGGCGTCACCCGGCTCGACCCGGCCGCCGCCGTACGCGCCCTGGAGGAGGCGATCGGCCTGGTCCAGGCGCTGTCCGGCGGCGGTGCGCCCGTCACCCTGGACGGCGAGTTCACCCGGATCGCCGCGCTGGACCCGGCGCCGGGCCCGGCGCCACTGATCTGGACGGGTTCCGTGGGGCCCAAGTCCCTTGCCGTCACCGGACGTTCGGCCGACGGCTGGATACCCGGCAACGCGGCGGACTGGCACAGCGACCGCTACCGGTCGTCGCGGCCCCTCATCGACGAGGCCGCCCGCGCCGCCGGACGCGACCCCGCGGACATCGCCACCGTCTTCAACCTGCCCGCGCGTATCACCGACTCGGCCGCCGCCGCCCCCCGCGACCGGTCCGGCCGGTGGCTGGGCGGATCCGTCGCCCAGTGGATCACCGAGCTGACCGAGGCCGTACTCGAACACGGCGCTTCCGGATTCGTGTACTTCGCCTCCGGCGACCCCTCGGGACAGATCGGCCTCGGGCGCTGGGCCGAGGAGATCGTGCCCGCCGTCCGCGAGGCGGTCGCCAAGGGCTGACCGCCCGTCGCCGGCCGTGGAGCGCCACAACCTTCCGTCCCCTCCGCCGCCCCCCGCACGTCCGCACCACAGCACATTCCAGAGAGGCCTCAGATGTCCACAAGAACCACCGGCTCGCGTCCCCGGCTCCGTCTCGCGATCGCACTGCTCGCGGTCGTCCTGCCCGTCGCGGCCTGTTCGGACGAGGGGACCGGCGTGGGCGGCAAGGGCGACGGCACACCGCGTGACGGCGGCACGCTGCTGGTCGGCAGCGAGGCGGACCCGAGCTGCCTGGACCCGCAGCAGACCGGCCAGGTCAGCGCGGTGGACATCTCCCGCTCCGTGGTGGACGGGCTCACCTACCAGGACCCGAAGACGGGCAGGATCGTGCCCTGGCTGGCGAAGTCCTTCACCACCAGCGCGGACGGCAGCGCCTTCACCTTCGTACTGCGCGACGGCGCCACCTTCAGCGACGGCAAGCCCGTCGACGCGGCAGCGGTGAAGACCACCTTCGACAACCTGGTGAAACTGCCGGCGAACGGCGCCCCCGGCTACCTGATCGGCTACCAGGGCACCACCGTCACCGACGCGCACCGGCTCACGGTGAAGTTCGACACGGCCAACGCCCAGTTCCTCCAGGCGACATCGACCGTCGGCCTGGGCATCCTGTCGCCCGCGACATTCACCGCATCGGCCGCCGACCGCTGCCGCGGCAAGTTCATCGGCTCCGGCCCGTACGTCCTGGACCACTACACCACCAACCAGGAAGTCGTCCTGAAGAAGCGCAAGGACTACGCCTGGCCGTCCTCCATCGCCACGAACAAGGGCGCGGCACACTTCGACGAGGTGAAGTTCTCCTTCATCCCGGAGGGCGGGGCCCGCACCGGCGCCCTCACCTCCGGACAGGTCCAGATCGCCAAGGCCCTTCTGCCCACCGACGAGGCCCAGTTCAAGGGCAACGGATTCAGGATCCTGTCGGCGCCGGGCCCCGGCCTCGTGCCGCCGCTCTCCCTCAACCACAAGGGGATACTCGCCGACTACAAGGTCCGCGCGGCACTGCTCAAGGGCATTGACCGGCAGGGGCTCGTGGACTCCGTCTTCAGCTCCTCCTACAAGCCCGCCACCAGCGTGCTGTCGTCGGTCACCCCGTACTACAAGGACTTCTCGGACAAGCTGCGCTACGACGCCGAGGGCGCCAGGGCCCTCCTGGACAGCGCGGGCTGGAAGCCCGGCAAGGACGGCATCCGGGTGAAGAACGGCAGACCGCTCGCCCTCACCTGGCTGATACCCGCGCCGATGCCGCCCGCCGACGAGGCGGTGCAGCAGCAGCTCCGCAAGATCGGCGTCGATGTGAAGCTGAAGCCCGTCGCACCGCCCGTCTACGTCGAACAGCAGCAGAAGGGGCAGTTCGACCTGACCGCCGTCGGTGTGACGCGCGCCGACCCGGACATCCTGCGCAACATCTTCCACAGCAAGGGCGACAACCTCTGGCACCTGCCGGCCGGCAGGCTCGACACCTATCTGGAGAAGCAGGTCTCGGCGACCGACGAGAAGTCCCGCCAGACCGCCGTGACCGACGCGGTCGAGTGGATCCTCGACCACGCCGACACCGTTCCGCTGTACGAGGGTGCCCAGGTCCACGGTGTGGCCGACACGGTGAAGGGCTTCGGACTCGACGCCTCCAACCGGTTCGACCTGCACGACGCCTGGCTCGGCTGAGGGAAGGGGCATCTGTGAACACGGCCCTGTACGCGGTCACCCGGACGCTGCGCGCGTTGTTCGTCGTCTGGGCCGCGTTCACGCTCACCTTTGCCGCGCTGCGTCTGCTGCCCGGCGATCCGGTGGCGCTCATGCTGAGCGGACGCGGCGGCTTCGCCGGACTGACACCCGAACAGATCGCCAGGACACGGGCGGAGCTCGGCTTCGACCGTCCGCTGATCACCCAGTACGGATCGGCGCTCGCCGACGCGGTACACGGTGACTTCGGGGCGTCCCTCCAGAGCGGGCAGCCGGTCTCCAGGATGATCGCCGACGCGATTCCGTCCACGCTCCAGATCGGCGGCCTCGCGTTGGTGCTCGCGCTGGTCATCGGCATCCTCATCGGCGTGGCCGCCAACCTGACCGCGAGCCCGGTGCTGCGCCAACTCCTGCGGTCCATCCCGTCGTTCGCGGTATCGCTGCCGTCGTTCTGGGTGGGGCTCATCCTGATCCAGCTGCTGTCCTTCCAGTGGCACCTCTTTCCCTCGCTCGGCAACAGCGGTGTGCAGAGCCTGATCCTTCCCGCCTGCACCATGGCGATCCCGGGGTGCGCACTGGTCGCGCAGGTGCTGGGCAAGAGCCTGCACACCACCCTTCAGGAGCCGTACGCCGACACCGTGCGGGCCACCGGGGCCGGCAGGGCCCGGCTGCTGTTCGGGCACGGGCTGCGCAACGCGGCCATCCCGGCCGTGACCGTGGTCGGCCTGCTCGTCGGGTCGCTGATCGGCGGCGCCGTCGTCGTCGAGACGGTGTTCTCGCGCCCCGGCATGGGCCGCATCACCCAGTCCGCCGTCTCGGCCCAGGACCTGCCCGTCGTCCAGGGTGTCGTGGTCGTCGCCGCCCTCGCCTTCGCGGTGGTGAATCTGCTGATCGACCTGGTCTACCCGGTGCTCGACCCCAGAATCCGCTCCACGGGGCAGCTGGTGACCACATGACGAACCCGACGAAGACCCCCGTCGCACCGGGGCCGGCGCGGGAGCCCGGACCGGCGCAGGACCAGGACGGGCGGCAGCCCGCCCGGGAACCCGCACGGATCCGGCGCACACTGGGCGCGCCCCTGCGCTCGCCGGGCGTCACCCTCTCCGTCCTGGTGCTCCTGCTGGTCCTCGGCTGGGCCGTCGTACCCGAGTGGTTCACCGGCCGCAGTCCGCTCACCGGGACACCGGGCGAGCGGTTCCGGCCGCCCGGCACCGAACACCTCTTCGGGACCGACCAGCTGGGCCGCGACATCTACGCGCGAGTGGTGCACGGCGCGTCCCTGTCGCTGCGCGCCACCGTCGCCGCCCTCCTGATCGCACTGGTGGGCGGGGTGGTGCTCGGCCTGGTCGCCGGCTTCTTCGGCCGCTGGGCAGACGCCGCCATCATGCGGATCGTCGAGATCATGCTGTCGGTGCCGCCGGTGCTGCTGTCGCTCACCATCATCACCGCGCTCGGCTTCGGCACCGGTCAGGTCGCCATCGCGATCGGTGTGACCAGTGTCGCCGCCTTCGCCCGTGTCATGCGCGCCGAAGTGCTACGGGTGCGGACGGCACCGTATGTCGAGGCGGCGATCCTCTGCGGCACCCGGTGGTGGCGCATCCTGCCCCGCTACATCCTGCCCGCGGCGATCGGCCCCGTACTCGCCCTGGCCGCCCTCGACTTCGGCCTGGTCGTCCTCGCCATCTCCAGCCTCAGCTTCCTCGGGTACGGGGAGCCACCGCCGGCCCCCGAGTGGGGAGCGCTGGTCGCCGAAGGCCGTAACTACCTGGCCACATCCTGGTGGCTGACCACCCTGCCCAGTCTCACCGTGACCGTCGTCGTACTCGCCGCCAACCGGCTCTCGCGGGTGCTGGAAGCAGAAGGGAGAAACCGGTGAACGTGGTGAATCCGGCTCCCGGCACAGCGTCGCCGGCCGAACGGACCGGCACCCCGCTGCTGGCCGTCCGGGGCCTGCGGATCGGCTACCGCACCTCCGACGGCACCCACATCGCCGTCGACGGCCTCGACCTGACGGCCGCCGCAGGCCAGATCACCGCCGTCGTCGGCGAATCGGGCTCGGGAAAGAGCAGCACGGCCCACGCGCTGATCGGACTGCTGCCCGCAGGCGGCAGTGTCCTGGGCGGCTCGGTCCGCCTCCAGGGCGAGGAGCTGACCGGACTCGGCGAGCGCGCCTGGCGGGAGGTGCGAGGGCGTCGCGTCGGACTGATCCCGCAGGATCCCGGCCTCTCCCTCGACCCCGTCAAGCCGGTCGGCGGCCAGGTCGCCGAGGTGCTCCGGGTGCACGGTCTGGCAACCCGCAGGGACGCCACGGCCCGAGCCGTCGACCTGCTGGCCGAGGCCGGGCTGCCCGACCCGGCGCAACGGGCCCGCCAGTACCCGCACGAACTGTCCGGAGGCATGCGACAGCGCGTCCTCATCGCCATCGCCACGGCCGCCCGGCCGCGTCTGCTGGTGGCCGACGAACCCACGTCGGCACTCGACGTCACGGTGCAGCGGCAGATCCTCGACCACCTGCAGGGCGTCGTGACCACCACCGGTACCGCGATGCTCCTGGTCACCCACGATCTCGCGGTGGTGGCCGACCGCGCCCAGCACGTGGTGGTGATGTCGCAGGCCCGCGTGGTGGAAGCGGGCCCCGCCGAGCAGGTGCTCACCGATCCCCAGCACCCCTATACGCGCAGGCTGCTGGCCGACGCACCCACCATCACCGCGCGGGCACCGCGCCGCGACCGCACCGACAACACCGAGCCGCCGGACGCGCCACACGACTCCACGTCCCCGGAGGCAACGGGTGCCACGGCGGCCCCGCTGCTCCGGGTGACCGGGCTGACCCGCGCCTTCCCCGTCCGGGGCGCCGGCCTGTCCCGGCGCCGCTCGCGCACGGCCGTCGACGGTGTCGGATTCGAGCTGGACAGAGGCGAAACACTGGGCCTCGTCGGCGAGTCCGGATCCGGCAAGTCGACCACCGCGCGCCTGATCCTCGGCCTGGAACGGGCCGACAGCGGCGCGGTCCTGCTGGACGGCGCCGACGTCACCACCGTACGGGGCGCCGCCCGCCGCGCCCTGCACCGCCGCATCCAGTTCGTCTACCAGAACCCCTACGCCTCGCTGAACCCCCGCTTCACCGTCGAGGAGCTGCTCACCGAGCCGCTGCGCAACCACCGCATCGGCGCCAAGGAGCAATGGGGCGCGACCGTGCGGCGACTCCTGGCCGATGTGGCACTGCCCGCGGGAACCGAGCGCCGCAAGGCGGCCGAACTCTCCGGCGGGCAGCGCCAACGGGTCGCCATCGCCCGCGCGCTGGCTCTCGGACCCGAACTCCTGGTGTGCGACGAGCCGGTCTCCGCACTCGACGTCACCGTCCAGGCCCGCATCCTGGAGCTGCTCATCGACCTCCAGGAGCGGCACGGCCTGAGCTATCTCTTCATCTCCCACGACCTGGCGGTCGTCGCCCAGGTCAGCGACCGGATCGCCGTCATGCGCGACGGCCGGATCGTGGAGAGCGGCCCAGCCGACGAGCTGCTGCGTTCACCGAGCCACCCCTACACCAAGGAACTGCTGGCCGCCGTCCCCGGCGACCGGCGCATCAACAGCGCAACGGAGGACACCTCATGGAGCTAGGGCTCATCACTTTCGGCAGCCTTCTCCCCGACCCGCTCACGGGCGAGGCCCTCACCCAGCAGCAGCGGCTGCGGGACGTGGTGCGCGCCGCTTCCGAGGCGGAGGAGGCCGGCTTCGCCTGGTACACCATCGGGGAACACCACTTCGGCGAGCGGGATGTGATCCCCTCGCCCGCACCGGTGCTGGCAGCGATAGCCGAGCACACGTCGACGATCCGGCTCGCCACCGGCACCACACTCGTGGCCAACCGTGACCCGGTCCTGGTCGCCGAGGACTACGCCCTGGTCGATCTGTTGTCCGGCGGCCGGCTGGAACTCATGGCGGGCGGCTCCTTCTTCCCCGAGCCGTACGCGGTGTTCGACCAGGATCCGGAGACGAAAGCGGCGCGCAAGCGCGAGAACACCGAGCTGCTGCTGCGGCTGTGGACCGAGGAGCGCGTCACCTGGCAGGGCGAGTTCCGGCCGCCGCTGAACGAAGTCACCGTTCAGCCCCGGCCGCTCCAGTCCCGTCCGCCGTTCTGGATCAGCGGCGGCGTCGGGCCGGAGTCCGTGCATCTCGCCGTCGACCACGGACTGCCACTGGTGGTGGGCACCACCGCCCGCGAGCCGGGCGTGTTCGCGCCGGTCTTCGACTCCTACCGCACCCTGTGGAGCGAGAGCGGGCGCACCGACCCGCCCGGCAGGCTGGGCGCTGCCAGCCATGTCTTCGTCGCCGAGTCGTCCCAGCGGGCACGCTCGTTGTGGGCCTCGTACATGAACAACTATCTGACCGTGAAGAAGCCCGGCAACACACACTTCTCCACTCCGCCGGACTTCGACACGTACATCGGTCCCAACGGGCCCGCGATCTGCGGCAGCCCCGCCGAGGTCGTCGACAAGCTGGGCCGGCTGCACGAGCTGTGGGGCCACGATCTGCATCTGCTCGCCATCGACGTGGGCGGCATCCCCTACGCGCAGGTGCGGGCGGCCACCGAGATCACCGCCGCCGAAGTGCTGCCCCAGATCGCGGGACTCGGATCGGGAACGGTGGCAGCCGGTGCCTGACAAGAACATGCGCGGACTCGCCCTGCCGCCCGTGGTCGACGCCGCCTGGGTGCGTGAACACCGCGAAAGCCTCGTGCTTGTCGATGTGCGCTGGTTCCTGGACGGCCGCAGTGGCCACGAGGCCTATCTCGCCGGACATCTGCCCGGTGCGGTCTGGGCCGACGTCGACACCGTCCTGTCCGCGCCGCCCGACGAGACCGAAGGGCGGCACCCGCTGCCCGACCCGGCCGACTTCGCGCGGGCGCTCGGCGCGCTCGGCATCGGGGACGGCACGGCGGTGGTGGCCTACGACGCCGACGGCGGCCCGTACGCGGCCCGGCTGGTGTGGCTGCTGCGCCGTACCGGCAGGTCCGCCGCCCTCCTCGACGGCGGTCTGTCCGGCTGGCCCCATGGCACGGAGACCGGTGCTGTGACGCTCCCCGAGGCGTGGCTGACCCCGGTCGAGTGGCCCACGGAGGTCCTGCGGAGCGCCGACGAGGTCGCGGCGGGCGACGCCGTCGTCCTGGACGCCCGCGCCGCCGACCGGTATTCGGGCGAGACCGTACTGCCGACGGACATCCGCTCCGGCCACATCCCCGGCGCCCGCAGCGCCCCGTGGAGCGCCAACCTCACGGCGGACGGGACGTTCGCCACGCCCGCGCAACTGAGGGAACGTTACGAGGAGTTGGGAGTGCGCGAGGGGGTGGAGGTCGTCGTCTACTGCGGTAGCGGGGTCACCGCCTGCCACGACCTGCTGGCGCTCGAACACGCCGGAATCACCGGCGCCGCCCTCTACCCGGGCTCCTGGTCCGCCTGGTCGGCGGACCTCTCCCGGCCGGTGGCGACGGGACAGGAGCCCGGACAGTAGGCGGCGGGGATCACCAGCCGGTGCCGAACCGGGCCATCGGCTCGATCAGTTCACTCTCCTCGTACGCGAGGTGCGACAGAAGAGTGTCCGTGAGCAGGTCCATGGCCGCCCGCAGCCCGTCCCGGCCCGACTCGTCGCCCGCGAAGGCGACGAGTTCGCGGTCGATCCGCTCGATCACGCCCTGTATGGCGTGATGCTCCTCGGTGAGCCGGTCGAGCACCGGGCCAAGACGCGGATCGGAATCGCGTAGGTACGGGAAGAGATCCTGGTCCTCCCGGGTGTGGTGCAGGGTGGTCACCCGGCAGTACGAGGCGCAGTAGGCGCCGAGCGTCCAGATGTTCTGACGCAAGCTCAGTTTCTGGATCTCGGACCGGGCCCCGCCCGGATCGCGGGTGTCGGCCAGCACCTCCCGTACCACCTCGCCGAGCCGGTCGAGATCGGCGCGGAGCTGGTCGTGCGCTGCGACCAGGTTGCGGGCCGGCTCCTGTTCGCGGTGCGGGTAGCGTCGGCCGGGGTCGGCGGGCGGTCCGGTGGGGCGGGTCGACTCGTCCCACAGCCGTTCGGTGGACCGGCGCACACCGGGGTCCGGTGTGGGCCGTACGGAGAGAAGGTCCCCGGAGGTGGCGTCCGCCGCCCGGATCCTGGCCGGCGGTCGGTTCTGCGGGTCCGGAAGATCTGCCGTACGGCCGCGTCCGGCGGCCACCAGCTCACGGGTGGCGGGCGCCACCTCCTCGGCGAAGACCTGGATCAGGGCCGGTTGCTGCACGGGCAGGAGGAACGCGCTCGTCCCGTGCTCCAGGGCGAGCGCCGCCAGCTGCTCGGGCCATGCGTCCGGCGCTCCCCGGGGGAAGCCGCCCGGCCCCGGCGAGAGGTTGTACAGCCGGCGCACCGCCGCCGGGGCGCGGCCCGCCGAGGCCGCGGACTCGTCGACGATGCGATGCCCGGCAGCGAGGCGGTCCGGTGGTACGTGCGGGGCGCTGGGCAGCCAGCCGTCGGCCGTCTCCCCGACCAGCTTCAGCATCCGGGGACCGACGGCGCCGACCCAGATCCCGATGGGGTGCGCGGGGGCGGGGCCGGGGGCGGCGCCGTCGAGACCGTAATGCTTGCCGTCGATGTGGACATGGCGGTCCGAGGTCCACAGCCCCCGGATGACCTCGATGGCCTCGCGGGTCGCACGGAGTGCCTCACCGGGGCTGCGGCGCGGCCCGCCGTCGGCTGCGATGGCCTCCCAGTACGACCCGGCGCCCAGGCCCAGTTCGACTCGGCCGTCGCTGAGCAGGTCCAGGCCGGCGGCGGTACGCGCCAGCATGGCCGGTGGTCGTAGCGGGAGGTTCGCGACATTGGGGAAGACCCGTACCCGGGTGGTGGACGCTGCGATGACCGCCAGCACCGTCCAGGCGTCGAGCAGGTCCGGCCGGTACGGATGGTCCGGCACGCTCACCAGATCGAGACCGGAGCGGTCGGCGACCCGGGCCAGGGCCACCGCGTCGGCGCTGTGTCCCGCGGCCGGCACCAGGACCGTGCCGAAGAGGAGGTCGTGTCCGTAGTCAGGCATGTGAGCGAACTCCTAGGCTGCGGACCGGCCGCTGCCGGGTGCGGGGGCGGGTGCGGGCGCCGCAGTCCGGTGCCACAGCTTTCCGGGGCCCGCGAGGGCGGCGACGGTGGCGACCCCGAGCGCGATCGCCGACATGACGAACGCGGTGGTGTAGCCGGACTCGGCGGGTACCCGGGTGCCGGGGATCGTCCTGGACGCCACGAGCGACGCGGCGATCTGCGCGCCGAGCGAGCCACCGATCGTGCGCATGATGGTGTTGATGCCGGTCGCCTGGCCGGTCTGGCTCCGGTCGACCGCGCTGACCACGAGATTGGCCAGGGCGGCGAAGGCGAAGCCGACACCGATGCCCAGTACCGCCGAGCCCGTGTACATCGCCCATTCGGTGTCGTGCGCCCCGGCGTAGATCGCGAATCCGACCACACCGATCAGGCACGCCAGTACCAGCGGCAGCTTCCAGCCCCTGGCCGCGCCGATCCGTCCGGCGAGCGGGCTCGCGATCAGCATGGTCACCGCCATCGGCACCATGAAGAGGCCGGACTCGGTCACGGACGCGTCGAAGCCGTAACCGGCCTTCGAGGGGGTCTGGGCGAGCAGCGGTACGAGGGTGAAGGCGCCGTACATGCCGAAGCCGATGATGAGCGCGGTGATGTGGCTGGTCAGCACGGCGGGCCTGCGCAGCAGCTCGATGTCGATGAGCGGTTCGCGCACCTTGGTCTCGACGTAGACGAACACCACGAGGAGTGCGGCGGCACCGACGAACAGGCCGATCACCCCGCCCGAGGCCCAGCCCCAGGACTTGCCCTCACTGATGGCGAGCAGCAGTGCCACGATGCCGCCGCTCAGCAGGACCACCCCCGCCCAGTCGATCCGGCCGGGGGAGCGGACCGAGGACTCCTCGATGAACGCGGCGACGGCCGCGATGCCCAGCAGGATCACGATCAGGCCGAGCCAGAAGATCCAGTGCCAGTTCAGGGCATCGACGATCGGCCCGGGAATGACCAGCCCGACTCCGAAGCCGATGCCGAACGTGGAGGAGATCAGCCCGATCGCCACCGGCACCCGCTCGCGCGGGAACTGGTCGCGCACAATGCCGAACGCCAGCGGGAAGGCGGCCGATCCGACACCCTGCACCGCGCGGGCCGCGATCAGCAGGGGGAGCGAATCGGACAGGGCGGCCAGCAGGGTGCCGGCGGCGAAGACGGTGAGGCTGGCGATCAGCACCCGGCGCTTGCCGAACATGTCGCCGACCCGTCCCAGCAGCGCCGTGGCCACCGAAGCGGTGAGCAGGAAGGAGCTGAGCACCCACGAGACGCTCGTGGTGGAGGCGTCGAACTCGCGCTGGAGGTCGGGCAGTGCCGGCACGACCATCGTCTGCATCAGCGAGAAGGACAGTACGGCGAGGAGCAGGGCGGCGAACGGGGCGGCGGTTCCGCCTCGCGCTCCGGTGGCCGGGGTCTCGGCCTGCGAAATGGGGGTGTCGGTCATGGAGCGGTCCTCCGGGAAATGGGCGCCGCCGTCCGCAGTTCAGGAACGCGGGGCGCCGAACTGGTACCACCACGGAATCATTCCATGATGTCATTCTTACGTCCAGCCACTATATTCCGGTATCGTGAACGCATGAGCGAAACCCCTGAAAGCGGTCCGGGCGGCACGGTCGGCCGGGCGGAGGCGGCGCCCCGCCCGCCGAGCCTGCTGGCGCTGCCCTCGTACCTCGCCGGCCACGCGGCGCGCATCGGTCACGACGCCCTGGTGGAAGCGGTGGGCCAACACGGGCTACGGTTGCCGCACTTCGCGGCGCTGACCGCGCTTTCGGACTTCGGCCCGCTGCCCCAGCACGTACTGGCCGACCGGCTCGGATTCCAGCGCAGCCACCTGGGGAGCTACCTCGACGCGATCGAGGAACGGGGGCTGGTGCGCCGCACCCGCGACCGCGCCGACCGGCGCCGCCAGCTGGTCGAGCTCACCGACGAGGGGGTGGCGCTCCAGCGCAGGCTGTGGCTGGTGGCCGAGCAGTCCCAGGACTCCTTCCTCGCATGTTTCACCCAGGAGGAGCGGGAGACGCTGACGACGCTGCTGCTCCGGCTGGTGGACGCCGACGACCGGACGCGCGCCTGAAAGCGGAACCACCGGACAGAATTACGGAAAGGTGCTTTTGGGATCGGTGATCGAATGCCGCTTCATGCGACTGTAACAGTGAATTCATTGGTAAAGTCTTTGAATTCGGTACCCCGGGTTTGTATGTTTGTGCTCAAGTTTCACTTCGTGCAACGAACTTGATCCGATCTGCCGGGGGAGAGCATGACGCAACGATCGTCAGAGGTCCTGCCGAGACCTCTCATACCCGGCCGGCAGGGCGGAGCCGGGCCGGCGCCGGTGCAGCGATCGGTGAGCGAAATCCTGCCGGGTACGTTGCCCGCGGGAATGCCCGTATCCGGCGGCTGGCGCATTCTGATAGTCGAAAGCGACGCCGGTGACGCCTGCGCACTGGAGGCAGGGCTGCGCCGGCACGGCCATGAAGTGGCCGCCGTCGACCGGGGCAGTGCGGCCCTGGAAGCCCACGAGAGCGTGGACCTGGTCCTGCTGGACCTCGAACTGCCCGACCTCGACGGCCTGGAGGTGTGCAAGGCCATCCGCTCGGTGAGCTGCGTCCCGCTGATCGTCGTCACCGCTCGCGGCTCCGAACTGGACCGGGTGCTCGGCCTCCAGGCCGGTGCGGACGACTATCTGGTCAAGCCGTACGGGTTCCGTGAGCTGATGGCCCGTATCGACGCGGTCATGCGACGGGTGAGGACCCAACGCCGACTGGGGCAGGCAATCGACCACGGTCCGCTGCACATCGACGTGAAATCCCGCGAAGTCAGTCTGGACGGCCGGGACGTGGGTCTGACCCGCAAGGAGTTCGATCTTCTCTGCCTCCTCGCTTCACATCCCGACACCGTCATCTCGCGCAAAAGGCTATTACAGCAGGTGTGGGGTGATTCTTGGTCCCGGCGGACCGTGGACACCCATGTCAGCAGCCTCCGCGGAAAACTCGGCGGAAGTGGTTGGATCATTACCGTGCGCGGCGTGGGGTTCAAGCTGGGAAATGCTTGAATTTCTATTTCCCGTTTCCCGTTTCCCGCGGCCGTACTCATGCCGTGGTGCGCGGCCTCGGGGCCAGTGCCGCGCGCAGCGCCGGGGTGAGGACGCGGCGGGTCTCGGACGGTGTGAGGGCCGATGGGGTGGGGAGAGGGTTGAGGTAGCGGGTGTAGATGAGGCCGCCGAGGACCGTCACCACGGCCGTGGCGCGTGCCGTCGCGTCCCGGCCGCCGAGAAATTCAACAAGCCGGGCCAGCAGCTCGTGTTCCAGGTACTCGCGGATCGCCTCGGCGGCCTCGTCGCCCCGGGCGCTGAGCTGCCGGAAGTCGGAGTCCTCCCACAGGCCGGTCACCGCGTCGATCAGGCGGTCGGGGAGGGTGGCCGGATCGCCGCCGAGGACATCGTCCACCGCCAGCGCGTTGGCGCACTGGAACTGCATCACGTCCGCGAACAGGCCCTTCTTCGAGCCGAAGTGGTACGCGATCAGTGCCGGGTCGACCCCGGCCGCCCCGGCCACCGCGCGCAGCGTCGTGCGCCGGTAGCCGTGCTCCAGGAACAGCGCTCGGGCCGCGGAGACGATCGACTCGCGGGTCGGCGGATTGCCGCGGGGGCGGCCTCGGGTGCGGGCGGAGGCAGGAGGGGCGTTATTCATCAGCGTTGAGCCTGCGTTCGGTGACCGGGACAGTCAAGGGCGTTCCGCGAACCACACGAAGGGATGGCCCGACATGACGCGTATCGCAGTCCTCGGCGCAGACGGACCGACCGGCCGCCACCTCACCGGACACGACCCGGACGGGAGTGAACAGCGAGTGAGCCGGGCGGGAGTGAGGAGCAAGTGAGCCGGGCGGCCACCGAACTCCCGGACACCACGCGGGCGTTCCTCGCCCGCCCCCACACGGCCACCCTCACCACCCTGCGCCCCGACGGCACCCCGCACGTCACCCCCGTCCGCTTCACCTTCGACACGGCCACCGGCCTGGTACGGGTGACCACCCGGGCGGGAGCGCGCAAGGCGCGGAACGTGGCGGCGGGCGGCCGGACGGCCCGTGTCGCGCTCTGCCAGGCGGACGGCTTCCGCTGGGCCACCCTCGAAGGCCGGGCCACCGTCACCGACGACCCCGTACGCCTGACCGAGGCGGTCCGCCGCTACACCGCCCGCTACCGCGCGGCCCCGCCCGCCCCCGAGGACCTGGCCGTCATCGAGATCGCCGTCGACCGCGTCCTGACCCTCAACCTCTGAACCCCTTCACGGAAAGCGAAGCGACATCACGATGCCCACTCTCCCCGTTCTCGACTCCACCATCCACCACCGGGAGTCCGGTGACCCCGACGGGCTGCCGTTCGTCTTCCTGCACGGCAACCCCACCTCCTCCCACCTGTGGCGGAACGTCCTGCCGGGGGTGGCCGCGCCCGGCCGCCGCATCCTTGCCCCCGACCTCATCGGCATGGGCGACTCCGGCAAGCCCGACCTCGACTACTCCTTCGACGACCACGCCCGCTACCTCGACGCCTGGTTCGATGCCCTCGGACTTGCCGAGTCCGTCCTCGTCGGCCACGACTGGGGCGGCGCGCTCGCCTTCGACCGCGCCGCACGTCTCCCGGACCGCGTCCGTGGCATCGCCTTCACCGAGACGATCGTCAAGCCGCTGGTCGGCGACGAATTCCCGGCGGCGGGACGGGAGTTGTTCGCTCTGCTGCGCGCTCCCGGGGTGGGCGAGGAGATGATCCTGGAGAAGTCGCTGTTCATCGAGGGGCTCCCGGACACCCTCGCCACGCCGCTCGACCCCGCCGACCTGGAGGTCTACCGCCGCCCCTTTCCGACCCCGCACAGCCGCCGCCCGATACTGGCGTGGACGCGCATGATGCCGCTGGACGGTGAGCCCGCCGACGTCGTGGCCCGCGTCGAGCACTACGACGCCTGGCTGGCCGCCAGCCCCGAAGTCCCCAAGCTGCTCGCCGCGTTCGAGCCGGGCCCGGGCGCGATGACCGACCGGGGGACGGTGGCCTGGTGCGAGGAGAACATCGCGGGCCTGGAGGTGTCCCGGCACGGCCTCGCCGGCCACCACTCCCCGGAGGACCGCCCCGAAGAGCTGGCCGCGGCGATCAACGCCTGGGCGGACCGCCACGGGCTGGCGCGCCGGTAAGGGGCGACCACGCTGTTACAGTCCGCTCACCCCGAGTACGGGGACACAACGGAACAACAGAATGAGGGGGCTCAGAGTTGCGCATACGACTGAGACGGATGACCGCGGCGATCGGGGTGGGGCTCGCGCTGGCCCTGGCGCCGCTCACGGGGACCGCGACGGCGCAGGAGACGGGCACCATGGCCGTCACCGACATGGACTTCACCCCGCCCACGGTGGACGCGACGCCCGGCGGCAGCACCGTCACGCTCCGCTGGACGATGACGGACACCACCCCGGAGACCGAGGGCATGAACGCGCGGGTCCACCTGCGCCGCCAGGGCGCGACGGCCGGCAGTCACCTGGGCGTGCCGCTGGTCGGAACCTACGAGGTGGGCTCCTACGGCCAGGACATCACCCTGGTACCCGGTTCGACTCCCCAGAAAGCCACTTACGAGTGGACCCTGGCCGTTCCGCAGTACGCGGCCGGGACATCGGTCACCTGGGCCGTGACCCGGCTGAAGGCCTGGGACAACCAGGGCACCTCGCTGGACCTGGACGCCGCCCGGCTGGGTGCGTTCCACAACACGTTCGAAGCGAAGACCCTCGCCGACACACAGGGCCCGACGTACGACGAACTCGCGGTGACCTACGGACGGCAGCCGTACGTCTACGCCGGCGAGAAAGAGTCGAGCATGACCTATGAGCTCGATGTGCACGACCCCCAGGCCGGCATCTCCGGTGGCACGCTGACCCTGACCGGACCCGGCGGCCAGCACCTGACCGGCTCGTTCGCCATCGACTGGACCCCGGACCAGGGTTACCAAGGCTGTGGCTACATCGAGTGGGGCCAGACGGACGCCGGGTCCTGCGGTGTGTCCGTGACCTTCCCCGCACACGCGGCATCGGGCACATGGACCGTCTCGCGGGTCGATCTCACCGACAATGCGGGCAACACCAGCACCTACGACAACCTCTCGGCCGCGCCCGTCCACGTCACCTCCAACGATGTGCTCTCCGCGGACGCGTTCAAGGCGACGCCGAACCCGGTCGACATCTGGCACGGCGAACGGACGATCAAGGTCGGTTTCCGGCCGCACGGGGACGAGGGCGGGGTCGCGTCGGCGGTGGTGGACACCGACAGCGTCAACGGCTGCCGGCAGACCTCCACCGCGGCGACGACCGCGGCGGACGGAACGGTCTCGGTGGACTACGGCGTGCCACGACAGGCCTTCACCTGCCACATCACCAGCCTGGTCATCACGGACAACGCCGGGAACGTCGCCCTGTACGGCGCGGAGTTCGGCGCGCCGGAGACCGGCCTGACGATCACCTCGGCACCCGACACGGTGCTGCCCGAGATCGACCGGGCCACACTCTCGCCCACCACCGTCCCGGCGACGGATCACTTCACGGACATCCACCTCACCGTCAACGTCTCGGGCACCACCGCGGGTGTCAACGGCTACGACATCTACCTCGTCGACTCCTCGGGGCGGTTGATCCCAGCCGTGACCGGCGGAGCCCCACTCACCTTCAGCGGCCCGCTGGCCCTCTCCTTCCCGCTCCCCTCCAACGTGGCCCCCGGCACGTACACCATCGCCCTGCGACTGTCCGACCAGGCACACGAGTCCTCGTCCTTCGGCTTCCCGAACGGCACTCCGATGCCGGGCGGTCCGGTTACTCTGACGGTCACCTAAGGGCTGTCCCGCACCAGAACCTCGGAGCCCGTGCGCGGCCCCGGTCCGCCGGTGGGAATCCAGGTGTGCCGATCGATCGGCCCGGGGGACACTGCACGGATGAGCCCCGACGCGTCCCGGACACCGCAGGCAACGGCCCTCCATCACGTCGCGGAGCTCGCGTCGGGCCCTCCGCTGGACCCCGCGCTGCGGGTGACGCTCAACTTCCACCCGGACCGTCTGCTGCACGGCAGGCCGATCCTCGATGCCCTCGCCGAAGACGGGGTCTACCGCTCCCAGTTCGTCACGGGGACCAGCAACGGGGGACTGACCGCCCATCCCGGCGGGGACCGGTGGCGCTGGGAGAGCAGGATCTTCGGCGGCGCGTACGACGCGGCGTCCGCTTCTGAGCGACCCGTCTACGGGGCGTTGAACTTCCGCCGGAAGCCGGTCGGAGGCGCACCGCGGTTCGGCTCCGCCCACTTCCGGCTGACCGCCGGGACACTGGCGCGGACCACGTTCTGCTACCCGGACAGCTTCCTCGAACCCTCGGACTTCGGGGTCGCGGCCCGCATGGGCCTCGTCGGCCTGGCCCTGGCCGACAGCCAGGACGACCTCGACGACTACATCGAGGCCCAGGTGCACGGGCCGGTCCTGCTGGACCGTCATGTGGAGGCGCTGGTCCTGGACCCGTGCTACCGGGGCACAGCGGTCGAGACCGCGGCGCGGCGTCTCGGCTGCCCCGTCGAGTGGCACCCGGGTTTCCGCCTCGGGGTCGAGACGCTGCGCCTCCACCCCGGCTACCGGGGGCAGGAGTACGTCGACCTGGGCGCGCGGCTCGCCGTCGCAGGCGTACTCGATCCGCGCGTCGTCGGGGACGCGGCACGGGACGGCCGCCACGATCCCCAGGCGGTCAAGAAGGTGTGGCACTGCCTGGCGCGTTTCGGGGTGCTCGGGCAGGCTGCTGACGAATCGGCACGTCCGGCACGCACGGCGTTTCCGGTGCGTCCGGCGGGGGCCGGGACGGCTTCGTGACGCGCTCCGCCGGGCTGCTGCTTCGTCATGCACTGACCCGAAAGTCCAACATTCCTGTGACGTGCGACACATTTTAAAGTCCGCTTAAGGTGCCACATCACCAAAAGTCTTTTTTGGGGCTGATTGCGGCTAGTTGACGCCCAACTCTCACGTGCGTCAGAGTCACCACATCCCCACAACATCCCCCTTGTTCCACCATGACCTGGAGTACTTGATGTGCACCCGGCCACCCCCAGCCGTCATCCCGGCTGCCCTGGCCGTCACCTCGGCTGTTGCGGCCCAACGCCCCGCCCACGTGGACTTTCCGTCCGCGTCGTGCCCTGATCGCGCCCATGAACCGACCCGTTTGGACAAGGAGCTCAGAGTAAGTGAGCTTTCAGCAATGCACGTCGTGCGGATCGGAGCGTGACTCCGCCTCAGGGCCTGCCTGTGACTGTATGCCGCCCGGCAAGAGGCTCGTGTTCGGCCAGATAGCCGCACCTCATCAAGCCGGCCACGGCGTCCGTGAAGCGGACATCGAACTCTTCGACGACACCGTTCCCGTTTCCCGGCCGAGGCACTCCCCGCTCCCCTCCCGACAGGCCCCGCGCCGCCCGGATGCCACCGAATCCGTCCGGCACCCGGTTCCCGTAAAGAGCAATGCAAAGGACGGCGCCAAGGGAAGCGGCAAGGGGAGGACGAGTTATCCCGCGCTGCTGATCGGCGTCACGGTGGCCGGTATCGGTGCCGCGATCGCTGTCTACCTGGTCTGTGACGCGATAACCAATCGGCATTCCGGCTACATTTCCTCATCTTTCTCGGCCCCCTCCCCTTCCGTCTCTCCGTCGCCCTCGAACGAGGCGCCTCGCATGTCCCCGTCCGCGGCTCCTACGAAAATTCCCGCAAGCCCGGTACGGAAAGTCTCCGAAACCCCCGTGGCGCCGTCGGCATCGGCTTCGCGGTCCGCCACCCCTCCTCCGCCTCCCTCGCCCACTCCACCGCCCCCTTCGCCACCCGTGAACACCGGTTCGGCGGACCGGAACACCATCGGTCTGGGCAGTACGGGCCCCGAGGTCGAAGACCTTCAGCAGCGGCTGGGCCAGCTCTACCTGTACCTCGGGTCGGCCGACGGAATTTTCACGCGGGATGTTCAAGTGGCGCTGAGCCGGTTCCAGAAGGCACGGAACATTCCCGAAGAACTCGGGACCTACGGGCCGATGACCCGCGGGGCACTCGTGGCGGAGACGGATTCGTCCGACCGCGATTCCTATGCCCAGGCGGCCCCGCGAGGGCGGAATCGGTAGTAGTTCTTCCGGCGTGAAGACGATTCAGATTTCACGCATGGTTCCCGCGGGGCGTAAACAATGCCCCGTACTCTCCAACGACAAGGTTGAAAAATTATGCGAATGAGTGGAAGTGCCGTTGCGGGAAGAAGCGGCGCAGTCGCGCTGGTTCTCTCTCTCGGCCTGCTCGGCAGCGGAACTTCCCATGCGGCCGTTCCCACCGACGTTTCCGACAGGTCGAAGTCGTGCCCGACCTCCGGTGAGGTGCCGGGCATCGGTCACAACCCGAAGTTCACCGACGGCAACGTGGCCCTCTTCGCCGGTGGGAACTACACCGTCGACGGCGGTTCGGCCGAGGCGGAGGGGCTGCTCGTCGTCAAGGGCGACGCGACCTTCGCGAAGGACTCGGGAGGCACGTTCAACGTCGGCCGGGTCGGCGCGGGCTCCGGCATCCTCCCGGAGTCGGGCGATGTGATGCTCGCCGTCGGCGGGGACCTGTCGATAGCCAAGGGAACGACCGTCGATGTCGGACACGGCCTCACGACCGGTCCCCGCTACGGCGGTTCCGTCCACGTGGGCAAGAAGATCGACGAGAAGGGCGACCTGGAGACGAACGGCGGCGAGCGCAAGTCGGGCGTGGGAGCCAAGGAGGCCCTCAGCCCCTACGACACGTTCGACCGGACCATCAGCGACGAGTCGTCCTCCCTCGGATCGCTGAAGCCCACCGGCACGACCGTGAGCGAAGGCGGCACGGTGACCTTCAAGAGCACCGGCGCGAGCAAGGGAAACCTGCAGGTCTTCGAGATCTCCGCCGCTGATCTCGACGGCGCCTCGACGTTCTTCTTCGAAGGCATTCCGGACGGCGCGTCCGTCGTGGTCAACGTGACCGGATCCCACACGGTGTCCATCTCCCCGATGTCCGTCGGCTTCAACGGGGACCGCGCCGACACGTACGACTCGCCCGTCTTCGGCGAGGCCGCCTCGCGGATCCTGTACAACTTCGAGGGCTCCACCTCGCTCACCCTCGGCGGTGGGGGCAACTTCATGGGGTCGCTCCTCGCCCCCAAGGCCTCCGCCGATCTCACCGCGAGCACCAACGGCCGCGTGTACATCGGCGGCGACGTGAAGACCCACGGCTCGGGCAACGAGACCCACAACTACCCGTGGGCCGGCTCCCCGGCGTTCAAGTGCAAGCCCAAGCCGTCCCAGCCCGAGAAGCCGGCGCCCCCCGCACCGACCACGCCCGGCAAGTCCGCCTCTCCCTCGCCGACCCGGCCGGGCGAGTCGACGCCCTCGCCCACCGAGTCCACGAAGCCGTCCCAGCCGGCTCCCGCGGCATCCGAGTCGACTCCCGCACCCGCCGAGTCGTCCCCGGCCCCGTCCAACGACGAGGGCTCCCTCGCCACCACCGGTGCGCAGGTCACCATGTACGCGGCCGCGGCCGCCGTACTGGGCGGCCTCGGGTTCGGCCTGCTCGCGTTCACGCGCCGTCGTCGGCGCCGCGCGTAGTCGGCCGACGCCGCAGAACCACCGGCGGGGCAACGGCCGACCGTTGCCCCGCCGGTCCCGGGCGAGTTCATCGGCTACGACGTGCTCCGTCGCACCGCGGCGGCACCCCCGGGCACCGGCGGCAGTTCGGCGTGCGTGACCTTGTAGCCGCCCTTGGTCACCGGGGCGTACGGCGCGGGCGCCATGCAGGTGCCGACCGTGGCCTCTTCGGGCGCGGCATCGCCGTTCGGCACCAGGTTCACACCGTTCCAGGAGAACCCGACACGGTCGCCGGAGCGCGGTCCCCTGCCCTTGCCGCCGTCGTAGACGCTGAAACCGAGCCGGCGCCCGACATCGGGCGGCCCACCGGGGCCGACCTCGGTGATGACCGCCGTCAGCGTCGCGGTGTGCGGACCGGTCACCAGACAGTCCACCCGCCCCTCGGACGTGTACGTGGTGTTCTGTTCGGCGGAGTAGTGGGAGATCCTTATCGTGCCCCGGGCATCGGTGGGGAGCCCCGTGGGGATCCCGGGCAGCGGCCGGCTGTACGGGGCGGCGTGCGCGTCGAACGTGAACGAGCGGATGTCGTCGTCCTCGTAGTAGGGCAGTACGAACTCCGCGCTTCCGGTGACGCTCGCGTACGCCGGCTTCGCCTCACGTGGCTCGGCAGAGGCAGAAGCGACCGAGGCGCCGCCCAGGGGCAAGCAGACGGCGAGCGCGGCGAGCACGGCTGTCGTCCTGCGAGGGGGCATCGAAATCACTGTGTTCTCCCGGGAGTTGGTGGTCCGTGGTGGCGTGATCCATCCTTCACGTCCGCGCCTCCCGGCCCATCGGCCGCGATCCGTAGATTCTGACGCGCTCACCTCAACCACGAGATCTACCGGCGTCAGCCTCCGGTCGCACGACGGTTGCCCTGTGACGAGAGGTTCACGGCTGTGTCCCGGCTGTGTGCCATTCGGCGTCCGGCCGAAAATCGCCGGTTAGCCTGGCGGCGCTCAAGGGGTCCCTGGGGGACGTCGGAACAGTGGGACGGAAGAGGAAACAGACGTGAGCGGTCGTGACGGGCACATGGTGTCGCGCAGGCGGATACTCGGGCTGGCCGGGACAGGGGTGGGGCTGGCCGTGTTCGGGGCCGGACTCGTGGGGTGCGGCCCCGAGGAGGCGGCGGGCACACCGAGCGGCAGCTCGAAGCCGGGCGGGGACAAGAAGGGCGGCGGTTTCACCACTCCGCCGCCGGGCACCGCGCCCGAGCCGCTGTGGCGCGCGGCAGCCGCGAACACCAGCCTGTCCGGCAACGAAGCGCTCGCGGTGACCGGGAACGTGGCCCTGGTGTCGGGCGACCCGCTGGTGGGACGGGACATGGCCACCGGCAAGGAGAAGTGGTCGCGCCGCGGCGTCACCACACCCGGTGCCAAGCTCATCTTCGGCGGCGGCACGCTCTACCTCGCCAGCGCCGAGTACGACGGCGACGTGGTGGGACTGGATCCGGCCACCGGCAAGGAAACCTGGCGAAGCCGACTGGGCAAGCAGTACGAGCAGCCGCGCCCGATCGCCGCCGACGACCGTCATGTGTACGTACTCGCCGGCATCCTGGAGAAGGACTTCACCACGCCGAACAACGTGATCGCCGCGATCGACACCACCTCCGGCAAGATCGCCTGGCGCGAGCAGCGCGACGCGGGGACCGAGGAGTTCGGCATCACCGCCGCGGCCGTCGACGGGCGCCTGATCTACACGGACTACCGGGAGAACGTGACCGTCCGCGACACGGCGACCGGCCGGCAGCTGTGGACGAAGAAGATCAGCCGGTCCAACAACCGCCGCTTCGCCGTCCACAAGGACCTGGTGATCGTGGCGGACGGCAGGCGGCTGCGCGCCTTCGACCTCGCCGGGGGCAAGGAACGCTGGTCGCTCCGGACGGAGGAGTTCAGCGCGTTCAACGACCCGCATGTCCTGGACGGGGTGCTCTACGCGGCCGACAGTGCGCGCGGCATGTGGGCGGTGGACCCCGCCACGGGCAAGCAGATCTGGCATAACGAGGACCTGCGGGACAAGGCGACGCAGGCGTGGCAGTTCGCCAAGGTGAACGGCACCCTGTACGGCGCGACCGAGTTCGACAAGGACGGCGGCGTGCACGCCTTCGACGTGGCGACCGGAAAGCTGCGCTGGACCTACAACGACAAGTCCGGCGACATCCAGCAGTGGTACGTGGTGGCTGGGGGCGACCGTTTGGCCGTGATGCACGGGAAGCGGCTCTACGCCCTCCCTGCCGTGTGATCCGTACGCTCCGGGGCAGAATTCACGCCTCCACCCGGCCGGGCCCTGCGGTCTCGGGGCCGGGCCCACACCTCCACCCGGCCGGGCTCACCCCTCCGGTGCCAGACGGTCACCACACGGAGAGGGCCCGGACCGCGACGGGGGGACGCGGGCCGGGCCGTACGACGGGGCGCCAGGGCGAGCCAGGGGGAAGCGCGCGGCGGCGACCTTCCTGAATTTTAGGGCGGCGCACAGAATTGAGAACCCCTACGAATTCCAGTGCGCCCCCTGTCTGCCGAATGGCGGACAGGGGGGCCATTTTTGAAGTGTCGTCAATTGTCGTCGCGAGTTCTCATCGAGGGGGGTTCTAGGGGGTCACAGAGGGGGGTGGGTGATTCTTTTCCTGCGATAGCTTCGGGCTCAAGTGAAGCGAATCCGTGAGGAAGTGTGGAGATCATGACCGGTCGTTCACCGCAGACTTTTGAATTCCCCGCCTGGCCCCAGTTCGGCGACACCGAGCGGACGGGGCTGCAACGTGCGCTGGAACAGGGCCAGTGGTGGCGGATGGGGGGCAGCGAGGTCGACACCTTCGAGCGGGAGTTCGCCGAGTACCACGGCGCTCCCTACGCGCTCGCGGTGACCAACGGCACGCACGCCCTGGAGCTTGCGCTGCAGGTGCTCGGAGTCGGCCCGGGAACCGAAGTCATCGTCCCCGCCTTCACGTTCATCTCGTCCTCGCAGGCGGCGCAGCGGCTGGGGGCCGTCGCCGTCCCCGTCGACGTCGACCTGGACACCTACTGCCTCGACCCGGCTGCCGTCGAGGCGGCCATCACCCCCCGGACCCGGGCCATCATGCCGGTGCACATGGCCGGGCACTTCGCCGACATGGACGCCCTGCAGAAGCTGTCGGCCGACTCCGGCGTGCCGCTGATCCAGGACGCCGCGCACGCCCATGGCGCGCAGTGGCGCGGTCAGAAGGTCGGCGAGCTCGGCTCCGTCGCCGCCTTCAGCTTCCAGAACGGCAAGCTGATGACCGCGGGCGAGGGCGGCGCGGTGCTCTTCCCCGACGCCGAGCTGTACGAGGCCGCTTTCCTGCGGCACAGTTGCGGGCGACCGCGCACCGACCGCAAGTACTTCCACGGCACATCCGGTTCGAACTTCCGCCTGAACGAGTTCTCGGCGTCGGTGCTGCGCGCCCAACTGGGCCGCCTGGCCGATCAGATCGACACGCGCGAACGGCGGTGGCCGCTCCTTGCGAGCCTGCTCGCCGAGATACCGGGCGTCGTGCCGCAGTCCCGGGACGAGCGCAACGACCGCAACCCGCACTACATGGCCATGTTCCGGGTCCCCGAGCTCGGCGAGGAGCGGCGCAACGCCCTCGTGGACACCCTGATCGAGCGCGGTCTGCCGGCCTTCGTCGGCTTCCGCGCCGTCTACCGCAGCGACGGGTTCTGGGAGACCAACGCCCCGGACCTCTCGGTGGACGAGCTGGCCAACCGGTGCCCGAACTCCGAGGCCCTGACGCGGGACTCCATCTGGCTGCACCACCGCACCCTGCTCGGCACCGAACAGCAGATGCACGACATCGCGTCCGTGATCGCCGAGACCGTGGCCACGGCATGAACGAGCAGCCGATCGGTGGGCCGGCGGGCGGGAGGCCCGTACGCACGGTGGTGGTCGGTCTCGGCTGGGCGGGCCGGTCGATCTGGCTGCCCAGGCTCATCGGGCACCCGTCCTACGAAGTCACCGCCGTAGTGGACCCGGCACTCGAAGGCCCCGAGCACCGAGGCATCCCGCTGCACACGGACGTTGTGGAGCTCGCCCCGGACTCCGTGGACCTCGCGGTCGTCGCGGTGCCCAACCACCTGCACGCCGACATCGCGGAGAAGCTGCTGGCCAAGGGCATATCCGTATTCGTGGAGAAGCCGGTGTGCCTCACCTCCGAGGAGGCGGACCGGCTGGCCGCCGCCGAGCGCGAGGGCGGCGCCGTCCTGCTGGCCGGCAGCGCGGCCCGCTTCCGCGCCGACATCGGCGCCCTGTACGAACAGGCCCGCTCCGTGGGGCGCATCCGCCACATCGACGCGTCCTGGGTCAGGGCGCGCGGAGTGCCGGACGCGGGCGGCTGGTTCACCCAGGCCCAGCTCTCGGGCGGCGGCGCGCTGGTGGACCTCGGCTGGCACCTGCTCGACACCGTCTCGCCGCTGCTCGGCGACACCGCGGTCGAGCAGGTCTCCGGCACGGTCTCCGGCGACTTCGTCAACAGCTCGGCCGCACAAGCCCGTTGGCGCAACGACGAGGAGCCGGACGGCGCACCGGAGGCGGTCGCCGACGTCGAGGACACCGCGCGCGGATTCCTCGTCACGGAGGACGGCGTCTCCGTCTCGCTGCGCGCGAGCTGGGCCTCGCACGAACCGCGCGACGTCACACTCATCCGTGTGGAGGGCAGCGAGGGCACCACGACACTCCGCTGCACCTTCGGCTTCAGCCCGAACCGCCACGACGGATCGGTCCTCACGCACACCCGCGACGGAGAGAGCACCGAGGTACCCGTCGCACAGGACCCGATCGGCGCCGAGTACGACCGGCAACTCGACGCGCTCCCGGCCGAGCTGGCCGACCCTGACAGCAGAGGCCGGGCCGTCGCCGAGGCCCGCAGGACCATCGGGGTCATCGAACGCCTCTACGCCTCGGCCCGCGGAGGCGCCGCCCGGCGGCACGCGACAACGAGGGAGTACCGCATGGACCCGCGCGTCACCGGCCTCACCCAGGGAACCTCGACCGTGACCACCGCACCCCTGGAACACCCCAAGAGCGTCGTGGTCTTCGATCTCGACGGGGTCATCGTGGACAGCACCGAGGTGATGCGCAAGGCGTTCTCGATCGCCTACGCGGAGGTCGTGGGCGAGGGCCCGGCGCCGTTCGAGGAGTACAACCGCCACCTGGGCCGCTACTTCCCCGACATCATGCGGATCATGGACCTCCCGCTGGAGATGGAGGAGCCCTTCGTCCGCGAGAGCTACCGCATGGCCCACCTGGTCCCGATGTTCGACGGGGTCCCCGAGCTGCTGCGCACCCTGCGCGAGCGGGGCTTCCGGCTCGCCGTGGCCACGGGCAAGAGCGGCCCCCGGGCCCGTTCGCTGCTCCAACAGCTCGGCGTCCTCGACCTGTTCGACCACGTCATCGGCTCCGACGAGATCGCCCACCCCAAGCCCGCACCGGACATCGTGCTGCACGCCCTCGACCTGCTCGGCGCCGAGGCACACAGCGCGATGATGGTCGGCGACGCCGTGACCGACCTGGCCAGCGCCCGCGGCGCCGACGTGGCGGCCGTCGCGGTCCTGTGGGGCGAGAGCGACGCGGCCGCCCTGCTGGCCGCCGGGCCCGACGCCGTGCTGCGCGAGCCCGCCGATCTGCTCGCTCTGTGCCCGGCGGTCGCCGCCGACTGACCGCACCAGCGGCAGGGCCCGGCCGTCCACGACGGCCGGGCCCTCGCATTGTTCACGGCGCACAATTCGGCCGCATTGCGAAATGCGTGTACCGAGGCGGTGCCGAATGCGTGGAGCCCAAGAATTCACCGCCCCGGGGAGTTCTTCGCGCCGGGGTTCTGAGAACTCCTCCTTCGCGGTACGGGAGAAACATAGGGATGACCTAGGGGGAGGACAGGGGTACAGAACAGCACGCCGTGCCGCGACACTGATCGACGACCGGCCCTGCGCCGTGAGCCGGCGGCGGATACGGGCCGCGCGAGGTACTCCGCTCAACCGACGGATGTGGTGACATGTTGCGTACTGAACTGATCCGGCCGCTGCCCGAACTCCTGCGGGCACACGCCGATCGGTTCGGGGGCAAGGTCGCCTTTCGGGACGCCCGCAGGAGCGTGACCTACGCCGAGCTGGAACAACGCACCGGACGGCTGGCGGGCCACCTCGCGGGACTGCGGCTGCAGCCGGGGGACCGTGCGGCCATCTGCCTCGGCAACTGCGTGGAGATGGTGGAGAGTTACCTCGCCATCACCCGGGCCAGCGCGATCGGCTCGCCGTTCAACCCCCGTGCCACCGATGCCGAACTGGCCCACCTCCTCGACGACAGCGGCGCCCGCGTCATCATCACCGACACCGCCCACCTCCCGCAGCTCGCCCGCCTCCTGGAGGACCGCCGCGACCTGCGCGTCGTGGTCATCGGCAGCCGCGGCGTACCCGCCGACGCGCCCGCGGGAAGCCTCGCCTTCGAGGCGCTGGCCACCACCGAACCCGCCACCGGGCCACGGGACGACCTCGGACTCGACGACCTGGCCTGGATGCTCTACACCTCGGGCACCACCGGCCGGCCCAAGGGCGTGCTGTCCACACAGCGCAACTGTCTGTGGTCCGTGGCCGCCTGCTACGCCCCCGTCCCCGGACTGTCCGCCGACGACCGCGTGCTGTGGCCGCTGCCGCTCTTCCACAGCCTGTCCCACATCGCCTGCGTGCTGGGTGTCACCGCGGTCGGCGCGAGCGCGAGGATCGTCGACGGGTTCGAGGCCGAAGAAGTCCTCGACGCGCTCAGGGAGGACTCCGCCACCTTCCTGGCCGGAGTGCCCACCATGTACCACCACCTGGTCCGGGCCGCCCGCCGACAGGGCTTCACCGCGCCGGAGTTGCGCATGTGCCTGGTCGGCGGCGCGATCACCACGGCGGAGCTGCGCCGTTCCTTCGAGGAGGCGTTCGGCGCCCCGCTGCTCGACGCGTACGGCAGCACGGAGACCTGCGGCTCGATCACGATCAACTGGCCCAGCGGCGCCCGCGTCGAGGGCTCCTGCGGCCTGCCCGTACCCGGCCTCGGCGTGCGCCTGGTGGACCCGGAGACGGGCCTGGATGTGGGCAGCGGGACCGAGGGCGAGGTCTGGGTGAGCGGCCCGAGCGTGATGGCCGGGTACCACAACCAGCCCGAGGCCACCGCCCAGGCGATCCAGGACGGCTGGTACCGCACCGGCGACCTGGCCCGCCGCGACGCCGCCGGGTACTTCACGGTGACCGGCCGCATCAAGGAACTGATCATCCGGGGCGGCGAGAACATCCACCCCGGCGAGGTCGAGGCGGTGCTGCGGCGGGTGCCGGGCGTGGCCGATGTCGCCGTCGTCGGCAAACCGCACGAGACGCTCGGTGAAGTACCGGTGGCCTGCATCGTCCCCGGCCCCGAAGGACTCGACCCGCAGGCCCTGTTCGCCGCCTGCCGGGAACAGCTCTCGTACTTCAAGGTGCCCGAGGAGCTCTACGAGATCGCCGAGGTGCCCCGCACCGCATCCGGCAAGATCACCCGCCATGTCCTGCTCGAACAGCCCGCCAGGCTGCGCGCGTCCGGCACCAGCCACTACGAGTCGCTGTTCCGCCTCGACTGGGTCCCCCTGACCTCCGTCCCCCCACCGGCCGTGCCTGCGGGACGCTGGGCGCTGGTCGGCCAGGACACCGCGCACCTCACCGCCGGACTCCTCACCCGCGGCCTGGAAGTGACCGCGTACCCCGACCCGGCGGCCCTGCGCACCGCGGTGACGGCAGGCGCACCCGCCCCGGACGTCACCGTGCTCGCCGCGGGACGGGGCGCCGGGCACGACGGAGCGCGGCACCACGCCCGCGAGCTGGAGGACTGGCTCCGCGACGAGCGGTTCGCCGACGGCGCACTGCTCCTGACGACCCGCCGGGCGGTCGCCGCCGCGCCCGACGAGGACATCGCCGACCTGTGGCAGAGCGCCCTGTGGGGCCACGCGCGGTGCCTCCAGGCGGAACACCCCGGCCGTCTCGTCCTGGCCGACCTGGACGGCGGCGACGAGCAGACCGCCGCCGCGCTGCCGCTCGCCCTCTCCCACGACGAGCCGCAGTTCGCGGTGCGCTCCGGAGTCGTCCTGCTGCCCCGGTTCGCACGCGCGGCGACCCTAGCGGCCGGCGAGCGCGAACCCGCCCTCGACCCCCGGGGCACCGTACTGATCAGCGAGGCCGACGGCGCGGCCGCCGCCGAGGCCGGCCGCCACCTGGTCATCGGCCACGGCGTACGCCATGTGCTGCTGGTCAGCAGGGGAGGGGAGGCGGACAGCGCCGCGGCCGACCTCAAAGCCCAGCTGACCCGCGCCGGCGCCCGGGTCTCCCTGGAGGCCTGCGACCTCACCGACCGCGCCGCGCTCGCGGACGTACTGGCACGCAGCAAACGGCCCCTCACCGCCGTGTTCCACACCTGGGGCCGCCAGGACCCGCGGACCACCGGCTTCCTGCCCGCCGCCGCGGCGGCCGCCCTCAACCTGCACGAGCTGACCACCGACGACCACCCCGCCGCCTTCGTGCTCTTCTCCTCGGCGGCCGGACTGCTCGGCGCGGCCGGGCAGTCCGAACACGGCGCGGCCGCCGCCTTCCTCGACGCCCTGGCCCAGCACCGCCGCGCGGCCGGGCAACCCGCGCTCTCCCTGGCGTGGGGCCCCGGCGACGGACTCGGCGCCGACGGCGCCCCGGCGCCCCGCACGGGCATCGGCAGGCTCTCCGCGCACGACTGCCGGGCCATGCTCGACGCGGCAAGGACCGCCGACCACGCCGTCCTGGTGGCGCTGCGCACGGTCCCCGAGGCGCTGCGCGCCGACGAGATACCCGCGCTGCTCCGCGACATCATCGAGGTGACCGAGCGCTCGGCCCCCCGGGGCAGCGCCGACGGCGCCGCCCTGCGCCAGGAGCTCACCGCCTTGCCGGACGCCGAATGCGACCGCGTGCTCCTCGACCTCGTACGCACCCACGCCGCGCAGGTCCTCGGCCTGCCCGGCGGCCAGGCCATCGGTGCCGACCGGGCGTTCAAGGAGCACGGCTTCACCTCCGTGGGCGCCGTCCAGCTGCGCGGCAGGCTGGCCGAGGCGACCGGCCTGCGCCTTGCGGCCACCGCGGCCTTCGACCACCCCACCCCGGCCGCGCTCGCCCGCCACCTGCGCGACGTCCTCCTGGACGACACCGCCCTGCCGGTCCCCGTCCCCGTGGTCACGGCGGCAGCCGACGACGACCCCGTCGCCATCGTGGCCATGGGTTGCCGACTGCCGGGCGGCGTCACCTCTCCCGAACAGCTGTGGCAGCTGGTGGAGCAGGGCCTCGACGCCGTCACCGAGTTCCCCGCCGACCGCGGCTGGGACATCGACTCCCTCTACGACCCCGACCCCGACCGGCAGGGAACGACGTACGTCCGCGAGGGCGGATTCCTCCACGACGCGGGCGACTTCGACGCCGCCTTCTTCGGGATCTCGCCGCGCGAGGCGCTGGCGATGGACCCGCAGCAGCGACTGCTCCTGGAGACCTCCTGGGAGGTCTTCGAGCGGGCCGGCATCGACCCGACATCACTGCGCGGCCAGCACGTCGGCGTCTTCTCCGGTCTGATGCACCACGACTACGGAAGCAGCGCCGCACAGGCCCCGCAGGGTACCGAGGGCTATCTCGGGACAGGCACCGCGGGCAGCGTCGTCTCCGGCCGAGTCGCCTACACCCTGGGCCTCGAAGGCCCCGCGATCACCGTCGACACCGCGTGCTCCTCCTCCCTGGTGGCCCTGCACCTGGCGGCGCAGGCGCTGCGCGCGGGCGACTGCACCATGGCACTGGCCGGCGGCGCGGCCGTCATGGCCGAGCCCGGCTCGTTCGTCGAGTTCTCCCGGCAGCGCGCGCTCGCCCCGGACAGCAGGTGCAAGGCGTTCGCCGAGGCCGCGGACGGCACCTCCTGGTCCGAGGGCGTCGGCGTACTCCTCCTGGAACGGCTGTCGGACGCACGGCGCAACGGCCACCAGGTCCTCGCACTGCTGCGCGGCTCCGCGATCAACCAGGACGGCGCGAGCAACGGCCTGACCGCACCCAGCGGGCCCGCCCAACAGCGCGTGATCCGGCAGGCGTTGGCCCAGGCCCGGCTCAGCCCCGACCAGGTCGACGCCGTCGAGGCGCACGGCACGGGCACCACCCTGGGCGACCCCATCGAGGCCCAGGCGCTCCTCGCCACCTACGGCCAGGGACGGCCCGCGGACCGCCCGCTGTGGCTCGGATCGCTGAAGTCCAACATCGGGCACGCACAAGCCGCCGCGGGCGTGGCCGGCGTCGTCAAGATGATCATGGCGATGCGGCACGGTGTGCTGCCGCAGACCCTGCACGTCGACGAGCCCTCCTCGTACGTCGACTGGACGGCGGGCGCGGTCGAACTGCTCACCGAGGCACGCTTCTGGCCGGAGACGGGACGGCCCCGCAGGGCCGCGGTCTCCTCCTTCGGAGTGAGCGGCACCAATGCCCACGTCATCCTCGAACACGTCCCCGCGCCCGTCCCGGACGGCGACGGCGAGCGGACGGACGGCGAAGGCCCCCTGCCACTGCCGGTGTCCGCGCGTGGACACCAGGCGCTGCAGGCCCAGGCGGCCCGCCTCCACGCCCATCTGACCGCCCGGCCTGAGCAGGAACTCACCGACGTGGCCCAGGCGTTGGCGACCACCCGCGCAGCCCTGGAGCAGCGGGCCGTCGTCGTGGCCGCCGACCGGGAAGAGGCCCGGCACGGCCTTGCCGCCCTGGCCGAAGGCACCCCCGCGCCGAGCGTGCTCACCGGCAGCGCGGACCTCGAAGGCAAGGTGGTGTTCGTCCTGCCGGGCCAGGGCTCCCAGTGGGCCGGCATGGGCGCCGAACTCCTCGACTCCTCACCGGTGTTCGCCCAGGCCATGACGGAGTGCGCCGACGCGCTCGCACCGCACGTCGACTGGTCGCTCCTCGACGTCGTCCGGCAGGTCCCCGGAGCACCCACCCTCGACCGCTGCGACGTCGTACAGCCCGCGTCGTTCGCCGTCATGGTCTCCCTAGCCCGGATGTGGCGCTCCCACGGCATCGAACCGGACGCGGTACTCGGTCACTCCCAGGGCGAGATCGCCGCCGCCTGCGTGGCGGGGGCGCTGACCCTGCCGGACGCGGCCCGAGTGGTGGCGCTGCGCAGCAGGGCCATCGCCCAGCACCTGGCAGGCCGCGGCGGCATGATGCCGGTCGCACTCGCCCCCGACGAGGCCGCCCGGCGCCTTGCCGCCACCGCGTACGGGGAACAGATCGCCATGGCCGCGGTCAACAGCCCCTCCTCGGTCGTCCTCGCCGGCGCCCTCGACGCGCTGGACGCCCTCGCCGCCGAACTCGCCGAGGACGGGGTGCGGGCGCGCCGCATCCCCGTGGACTACGCCTCGCACTCGGCGCACGTCGAACAGATCGAGGACGAACTCCTCCGGGCCCTGCGGCCGATCGCCCCGCGCTCCTCGGACATCCCCTTCTACTCCACCGTCGACAACCGCTGGCTGGACACCCGCGAACTCGACGGGCGGTACTGGTACCGCAACCTCCGCCAGACCGTCCGCTTCGAGGAGGCCACCCGCGCCCTGCTGGCGCAGGGCTTCGGGTTCTTTCTGGAAATCAGCTCGCACCCGGTGCTGACCCCCGCGGTCCAGGAGACCGTCGAGCACACCGGCGCCGAAGCACTGGCCTGCGGCACACTGCGCCGCGACGAAGGCGGCCTGCGGCGCTTCTTCACCTCGCTCGCCGCCACCTGGGTGCGCGGCCTCCCGGTGCGCTGTTCGCCGTCCCCGCACGGCACCGCCGCGCGCCGCGTGGAACTGCCCACCTACGCGTTCCAGCGCCGCCGCTACTGGCTCGAAGCGGCCCCCGAACCCGGCGCCACGGCGACAGCGGACCCCGCCGAAGCGGCGTTCTGGGAAGCCGTCGACAGCGCCGACCCGCAGGCCCTCGCCACGACCCTGAGCGCGGAAGGCCAGGACCCGGGCGCCGACCTGAGCGCGCTCGCCGCCGCGCTGCCGGTGCTCTCCGACTGGCGCAGACGGCACCGGGAGCGGTCCGCCGCCGACGCGTGGCGCTACCGCGTGACCTGGCGGCGGCTGGCCGGCGACACCGCGGGAACCCTCACGGGCCGTTGGCTCGCCGTCGTCCCCACCACCGGTGCGGGCGCCGCCGACGCCGCTACCGGCGGGCAGGACACGGACACGCTGCTCGATGGTCTGCGGGCCCTGGGCGCGCGGTTCGAGCGGATCGATGTGGACCCGCGCCACGCCGAAGCCGGCGAACTCGCCGAGGTCATCCGGCAACACGCCCAGGAGAAGGGCGACTTCGACGGCGTACTGTCCCTCCTCGCACTCGACGAACGCGCCGTGCCCGAGGCCCCCGGCCACACCGCGGGCCTGGCGGGAACGGCCGCGCTGGTGCAGGCCCTCGCCGACACGGACAGCGGCGCTCTCCTGTGGGCGCTCACCCGCGGCGCTGTCACCACCGGCCCCGGCGGACCGGCGATCAGCCCGTCACAGGCCATGGTGTGGGGCCTCGGCAGGGTCGCCGCCCTGGAGCGGCCGCACACCTGGGGCGGCCTTGTGGACCTGCCGCAGACCCTCGACGAGCGGGCCCTGAGCAGACTGGCCGGAGCACTCGGCCGGCGCGACGGCGAGGACCAGCTGGCCGTACGGCCGACCGGCGTCTTCGCACAGCGCCTGACACCCGCACCCCTCGGCGACGCGCCCCCCGCCCGCCGATGGGAACCGCACGGCACCGTGCTGGTCACCGGCGGCACCGGCGGCATCGGCGCCGAGGCGGCACGCCGGCTCGCCGAGGCCGGCGCCGAACACCTGATCCTGACCAGCAGGCGCGGCCCGCACGCACCGGGCGCCGAGGAACTGGCCGCCGAACTCCGCGCCCGGGGAACCCGCGTGACGGTCGCCGCCTGCGAGGCCACCGACCGCGACACCCTCAAGGACCTCCTGACGAACGCCCCCGGCGAGCACCCCCTCACGGCGGTGGTGCACGCCGCGGGCGTGGGCCAGGACAGCCCCCTGGACGCCACCGACGCCCAGGAGTTCACTCGGGTCCTGGCCGGCAAGGCCGCGGGCGCGGCACTGCTCGACGAACTCCTCGGCGACACCCCCCTCGACGCGTTCGTCCTCATGTCGTCCGGCGCCGGCGTATGGGGAGCGGGCCGCCAGGGCGCCTACGCCGCGGCCAACGCCTACCTCGACGCCCTCGCCGAACGGCGCCGCGCCGCAGGGCGGACCGCTACGGCCGTGGCCTGGGGCTCGTGGGGAGGCGGCATCGGGCTCGGCGCCGAGGCGGGCACCGCCGAACGACTGCGGCGGCTCGGCCTGCTCGGCATGAACCCGCACAGCGCCCTCGCCGCGCTGGTGCGCGCCGTCGAGCACGACGACACCCGCGTGGCCGTGGCGGACATGGACTGGGCGCGGTTCCACGCCGCGTTCACCGTGAGCCGCCCGAGCCCCCTCCTCCAGGACCTGCCCGACGTGCGCGCCGCACAGGCCGCGCCGTCGACGCCCGACGGGGACGAACAGCGGCCCGCCACCGGCCTGGCGGCCCGGCTCGCCGCGCTGAGCGGGCCCGAGCGCGACCGGGCCGTGCTCGACCTGGTCCGCGCCGAAGCCGCCGCCGTGCTCGGCCACACCGGCGCCGACGCCGTCGACGCCACCCGCGCCTTCCGCGATCAGGGCTTCGACTCCATGACCGCCGTCGAACTGCGCAACCGCCTGGCCGAGGCGGCCGGACTGACGCTGCCGTCGACGCTGGTCTTCGACCACCCGACGCCCACGGCCCTCGCGGACCGGCTGCGCGGCCTGCTGCTCGGGACCGGTCCTGAGCAGCCGCCCGTGCCGGGCCCGGCCGCCGCGGGACCCGACGACGACCCGATCGTCATCGTCGGCATGAGCGCCAGACTGCCGGGCGGCGTCGCCTCCCCGGAAGACCTGTGGAAGCTCGTCGACGCCGGCGGCGACGCCGTGGCCGCGTTCCCCGCCGACCGCGGCTGGAACGTCGACGACCTCTACGACCCCGACCCCGCCAAGACCGGCAAGTCGTACGTCCGGCACGGGAGTTTCCTCTACGACGCGGGCGACTTCGACGCCGCGTTCTTCGGGATCTCGCCGCGCGAGGCGCTGGCGATGGACCCTCAGCAGCGGCTGCTCCTGGAGACGGCGTGGGAGGTCCTGGAGCGGGCGGGCATCGACCCGCAGTCCCTGCACGGCAGCAGGACCGGCGTGTTCGTCGGCGCCATGCATCAGGACTACGGCGCCGGACAGAGCCCCGACCGGCGCGGCGTCGAAGGGTACTTCGTCACCGGCAACGCGGCGAGCGTGCTCTCCGGACGCGTGGCGTACACCCTCGGCCTCGAAGGTCCCGCCGTCACCGTGGACACGGCCTGCTCGTCGTCCCTCGTCTCCCTGCACATGGCCTGCCAGGCCCTGCGGTCGGGCGAGTGCGACCTGGCCATGGCCGGCGGCGTGACGGTGATGGCGACACCGGACGGATTCGTCGAGTTCTCCCGGCAGCAGGGGCTGTCCACCGACGGCAGGTGCCGTGCCTTCGCCGCCTCGGCCGACGGCACCGGCTGGTCCGAGGGAGCGGGCCTCCTGCTCGTCGAGCGGCTGTCCGACGCCCGCCGCAACGGCCACCCGGTCCTGGCCGTCGTACGCGGTACGGCCATCAACCAGGACGGCGCGAGCAACGGACTCACCGCCCCCAACGGCACATCGCAGCAGCGCGTCATCCGGCAGGCCCTCGCCGACGCCGGGCTGACCGCGGCCGACGTGGACGCCGTGGAGGCACACGGCACCGGCACCACCCTGGGCGACCCCATCGAGGCGCACGCCCTCCTCGCCACCTACGGCCAGGACAGGCCGTCGGACCACCCGCTGTGGCTGGGATCCCTGAAGTCCAACATCGGCCACACCCAGGCCGCCGCCGGCGTGGCAGGCGTGATCAAGATGGTGATGGCGATGCGGCACGGTGTGCTGCCGCGGACCCTGCACGTCGACGAGCCCTCCCCGCACATCGACTGGACCACCGGCGCCGTCGAACTGCTCACCGAGCCCCGCGACTGGTCCGTCGACGACCGGGCACGACGGGCCGGAGTGTCGTCATTCGGCATCAGCGGCACCAACGCCCACGTCATCCTCGAACAGGCCCCCGCCGAGGACGGGCCCCCCTCCGCCGGGGCCCCGCAGCATGCCGACGACCCGACCCGATCGCAGCAGCTGCCCGCCGTGCCGTGGCTGCTCTCCGGCCGCACCCCGCAGGCGCTGCGCGCCCAGGCCGAACGCCTCGTGGACTTCGCCGAAGCGCCACTGGCGCCCGATGCCGTCGATATCGCGTACTCCCTCACCTCCCGCTCCGCCCTGGAGCACCGGGCCGTCGTCGTCGCCGACGACAGGGACGGGCTCCTCGCCGGACTGCGGGCCCTGGCCCGCGGCGAACAGGCCGCCGCGCTCACCCAGGGCGCCTCGGCCACCGGACGCTGCGCGGTGCTCTTCACCGGACAGGGCGCCCAGCGCATCGGCATGGGCCGCGAGCTGGATGCCACCCAGCCGGTGTTCGCCGAAGCCTTCGACGAGGTGTGCGCCGAACTGGACCCACGGCTGCGCCACCCCCTGCGCGACGTGGTCTTCGGCGACGACCCGACGCTCCTGGAACAGACCGCGATGGCCCAGGCCGCGCTGTTCGCCGTGGAAGTGGCGCTGTACCGGCTCATGGAGTCCTGGGGAGTACGGCCCGACGCCGTCGCCGGACACTCGGTCGGTGAACTCGCCGCCGCGCACGTCGGCGGAGTGCTCTCGCTGACCGACGCCTGTGCCCTGGTCGCCGCGCGCGGCAGGCTCATGCAGGCGCTCCCGCACGGCGGCTCCATGGTCGCGGTGGACGCGACCGAGGACGACGTGCTGCCACTGCTCGCCGGCTTTGAGAGCCAGGTCAGCGTCGCCGCGGTCAACGGCCCCTCGTCCGTGGTGCTCTCCGGCGACGAGACCGAAGTCCTGCGGCTGGCCGAGGAACTCGCCGCACGCGGCCACGTCACCAAGCGGCTCCACGTCAGCCACGCCTTCCACTCGCCGCTCATGGAGCCGATGCTCGACGGCTTCCGCGCCGTCGTGGAACGGCTCACCTTCCGGCCGCCCACCATTGCCTTCGTCTCGACCAGAACCGGAACGTCCGTAGACGCCGAGACACTGTGCTCGCCCGACTACTGGACCGACCAGATCCGACAGCCCGTCCGCTTCCACGACGCCGTACGCACCCTCCACGACCACGGAGTCCGTACGTTCCTCGAACTGGGCCCCGGCGGAGTGCTCACCGCGATGGTCCAGGACTGCCTCGCCGAAGCGGGCGAAGCCGTCGCCGCCGTGCCCACGCTGCGGCGCGACCAGAGCGAACCGCGGGCCGTCGTCTCCGCGCTCGCACGGCTGCACGTCCGCGGCGTACCCGTGGACTGGGCCCCGCTGTTCACCGGCAGCGCCGCCCGCCGCGTCGACCTGCCCACCTACGCCTTCCAACGCCGCCGCTACTGGCTGGACTCCGGCACGGCGGCGGGCGACGCCGGCGCGGCCGGACTCGCCGACGCGGCACACCCGCTGCTGCGCGGCCTCGTCACCCTGCCCGACAGCGGCGGAGTGCTCTGCACCGGCAGGCTCTCCCTGTCCACCCACGCCTGGCTCGCCGACCACACCGTGGGCGGCGCCGTCCTGGTGCCCGGCACCGCACTCGTCGACGCCGTCGTACGGGCCGGCGACGAAACCGGCTGCCCCCACCTCGACGAACTGATCATTGCCGCCCCGCTCGTCCTGCCCGAACAGGGCGCCGTCCAGCTCCAGATAGCCGTCGCCGCCCCGGACAGGACGGGCCGCAGGCCCGTGACCGTCCACTCCCGCCCGGCCGAAGCGGCCCCCGACGCGCCCTGGACCCGGCACGCCGACGGCCTGCTCGCCCCGCCCCCGCCCCCGCCGACGCCCCGCCGACCGCCACCGGGACCTGGCCGCCGTCGGCCGCACAGAGCGCCGACGCCGACGGCTTCTACCCGGCCATGCGCGAGGCCGGTTACGCGTACGGACCGCTCTTCCGCGGACTGCACAGCGTCTGGACCCACGGCGACAAGGTCTACGCCGAAGTCGCCCTGCCCGACGAACGGGAAGCCGAAGCAGGGGAGTTCGGCCTGCACCCCGGGCTTCTCGACGCCGCCCTGCACGCGGCGAGCTTCGGCGCCCTGTCCGGCATCGGCAAGGACCGGCTGCTCCTCCCGTTCGCCTGGAACGGCCTCACCCTGCACGCTTCCGGAGCCACCGCGCTGCGCGTCACGCTCGCCCCGGCGGGACCCGACGCCTTCTCCCTGGAGGCCACCGACCCCGCGGGCGCACCGGTCCTCTCGCTCGCCTCGCTGGTGTTCCGGCCCGTCGCCGCCGACCAGCTGCGCGGCCACCGGACCCCGCACGGCCTCATCCACCACCTCGACTGGACCCCGCTGCCCCTGCCCGACCGCACCCCGCAGTCCCCGGGCCCGCTCCTCGTCGACCTCACCGACACCACGGCGGCCGAGGGCCCCGAGCGGACCCGCGAATTGTGCGGCCGCGTCCTGCGGGCCGTCCAGAACCACCTGAACGAAGGGGACGAAAGGCAGGAAGGACCCGGCCTCCTGATCCTCACCCGCGGCGGCTGCCTGCCCGAAGGGACCGGGACCGGCGACGCCCCCGACCCCGCGATGGCCGCCGTGTGGGGCCTGGTGCGCGTCGCGCAGTCCGAACACCCCGGCCGCATCGCCGTGGCGGACCTCGACGGACACGAAGCCTCGCGGCAGGCCGCCCTGGCCGCCGTCGCCTCCGGGGAACCGCAGATCGCGATCCGCGCGGGCCGTGCACTCGTGCCCCGCCTCGCCCAACTGCCCGCCACCGCACCCGAACACGGCCGCACCCTCGACACCGAGGGCACCGTCCTGATCACCGGAGGCACCGGCACGCTGGGCGGCCTCGTCGCCCGGCACCTGGCCGCCGAACACGGCGTACGCAACCTGTTGCTCGTCAGCAGGACCGGCGACGCCTCCGAAGCCGCCCGCACCCTGCGCGCCGAACTGGCCGAGCAGGGCGCCCGGGTCACCCTCGCCGCCTGCGACGCGGGCGACCGTGATGCCCTGGCCGCCGTCCTCGCCGCGATCCCCGCCGCCCACCCGCTGACCGCCGTCGTGCACGCCGCCGGCGTCCTCGACGACGGCGTGGTCACCTCCCTCGCCCCCGAACGCTTCGAGCCCGTGCTGCGCGCCAAGGCGGACGCCGCCTGGCACCTGCACCAACTGACCAGGGACACCGACCTGGCCGCCTTCGTCCTGTTCTCCTCCGCGTCCGGCCTCCTCGGCACCCCGGGCCAGGCCAACTACGCCGCGGCCAACGCCTTCCTGGACGCCCTGGCCCAGCACCGGCAGGCGCACGGCCTGCCGGCCACCTCCCTCGCCTGGGGACTGTGGGCACAGACGAGCGGCATGACACGGCAGCTCGGCACCGGCGAACTGCGCCGCGGCGGACGCGGCGGCATGGACGCCCTGAGCAGCGAAGAGGGCCTGCGACTCCTCGACGCCGCCCTGCGGTCGGCCCACGCCCAGTTGATGCCCGCCCGACTGAACCTCGCCGCGCTCGGCGACGCGGACCCGGCGGACCTGCCGCCACTGCTGCGCGGCCTGGTCCGCGCCCCGCGCAGAACCGCACGCACCACCGCGGCCACCGAAGGGCCCTCGCTCACCCAGCGCCTCACCGCCCTGCCCGACGCCGAACGGGCCGAGGCACTCCTCGACCTGGTGCGCACCGAGGCGGCCATCGCACTCGGCCACGACACCGCCACGTCGATCGAGGCCGACCAGGCGTTCAGCGGCATCGGCTTCGACTCGCTGACGGCCGTGGAACTGCGCAACCGCCTCACCGCCGCCACCGGTGTGCGGCTGCCCGCCACGCTGATCTTCGACTACCCCACCCCCACCGCCCTCGCCGACCACCTCGGCGGCAGGCTCGGCACGGTCCCCGGGGCCAGACCCGCGGTCCTCACCGAACTCGACAGGCTGGAGGAGGCGTTCGCCACGGCAGGCGCCGACGACGAACTGCATGCGCACGTCGTGGCCCGCCTGGAGGCACTGACCGCCAAGTGGTGGTCCCTGGGCGGCGAAGCCGACGAACTCGGCGCCGAGGAAGACGACTTCGACTTCGACTCGGCCACCGACGACGAGATCTTCGGGCTCATCGACAACGAACTGGGGTCCTGAACATGGTCCGGGCCCTTCGCGTGAACGCTCAGGGAGAACAGACGTGGTGAACTCCGATGTGCTGATAGTCGGTTACGGTCCCGTCGGTCAGCTGGCGACGATCCTGCTGGCCCAGCACGGCCACACCGTCACGGTCGTCGAACGCTGGCCGCAGCCGTACAGCATGCCCCGGGCCGTCGCGTACGACGGCGAGGCGGCCCGGATCCTCGCCGCCGCGGGCGTCGCCGACCGCCTGGACGGCATCCGCGAACCCACCGGCGAGTACGTGTGGGAGAACGCCCGCGGCCAGACCCTCATCCACATGGACGTACCCGGACAGAGCCCCTCGGGCTGGCCCGAGTCGACATCCATGTACCAGCCGGGCCTGGAGGCGGAGCTCGCCGAACGCGGCGCGGAACTGCCCGGCGTCACCGTGCACCGCGGCCAGGCCGCCGTGGAACTGACCGAGCACGAGGACCGGGTCGACGTCGTCACCGAGGACGCCGACGGCGGCCGGCACACGTACTCCGCCCGCTGGGTGATCGGCTGCGACGGCGCCAACAGCTTCGTCAGCGGCCGCATCGACCCCGCCGTGACCGACTACTCCTTCGCCCACGACTGGCTGATCTGCGACGTCGTCACACACGACAAGCGCGAGTACAAGCCCAACAACCTGCAGATCTGCGACCCGGCCCGGCCGCGCACGGCCGTCTCGGCAGGACCCGGACACCGGCGCTGGGAGTTCATGCGCGTACCCGGCGAGACCGTCGAAGAACTCGGCGACATCGACAAGGTCTGGAAACTCCTCGGACTCTTCGGCCTCGACCACGACAACGCCACCCTGGAACGGCACGCCGTCTACACCACCCAGGCCCGCTGCGCCGACCAGTGGCGCTCGGGCCGGCTCCTCATCGCGGGCGACGCCGCACACGTCATGCCACCCTTCGTCGGGCAGGGCATGTGTTCGGGCTTCCGCGACGCCGTCAACCTCGCCTGGAAGCTGCACCTCGTACTCGGCGGCCTCGCCGACGAACAGCTTCTCGACACCTACACCGTCGAACGCAGCTCCCACGTACGGTCGGCCATCGAGACGTCCATCGCCCTGGGCGAGGTGATCTGCCAGACCGACCGGGCCGCAGCTGCGGGACGCGACGCCTTCCTGCTGGCCGCCCGCGCCCGTGCCCGCGGCGGCCGCGACCAGGCGGCGCCGGGCGGCCCCGCCCTCGCCCAGTCGCTCACCGGCGGACTGCTGCGCACCGGAGCCGGCCACGCACCCCAGCCCGGCGCGGGCAACCTCGTCCCGCAGGCACGGGTGGCACAGGGCGACAGGACCGGCCTGTTCGACGACGTCGTCGGCACCGGATTCACCCTGCTCTGCACCGAGGACCCGAGGCTCCTCCTCGACCCCGCGGACCTGGCGTTCCTCGACACCCTGGACACCCATCTGGTGCGGGTACTGCCCGCGGGCACGGCCCCGGAGAAGGCCGGGGAGCACGACGTCGTCGACATCGACGACGTCTACCTCCCCTACCTCGCCGAAGCGGCCGCAGGCACCGCGACCGGCATGCTCGTGCGCCCCGACTTCTACCTCTTCGGCACCACCCGCGACCGCGACGACCTGGCCGCGCTCGTCGAAGATCTGCGTGGCCGAATCGGGCACACGCAGCCCTGAACTCCCCTCATGCCATACAGCACGGGAAAGGCAGCTCCGCAGATGTTCGAAGCAGTGAAGCAGTTCGGCAAGCTGGTCAAGATGATGACGACGGGCGACCCCGTCGAACGGACCCGCCGCCTCTACCAGTTCATGCCGCCGAGCTTCGAGTTCGTCGAGCGCACCACGACGTACTGCAACTTCGGTTACTGGAACGACGGCGTCACCAGCCTCGACGAAGCAGCCGAGGAAATGGCCACCAAGCTGGCCGAAGCCGCCGGGATACAGAGCGGCGACACCGTCCTCGACCTCGGATTCGGCTACGGCGACCAGGACTTCTCCTGGCTGCGCGAACGACAGCCCAAGAAGATCCACGGCCTGAACATCACGCCCCACCAGATCGAACACGCACGCCGCAGGGCCACGAAGGAAGGAGTCGCGGACAGGCTCGACTTCCAGCAGGGCTCCGCCACCGACATTCCCTTCCCCGACAACACCTTCGACCGCGTGGTGGCCCTCGAATCCGCCTTCCACTTCTATCCGCGCAGCGACTTCTTCAAGGAGGCGTTCCGCGTGCTGCGGCCCGGCGGTGTCCTCGCCGTCGCCGACGTCCTGCCCACCAACGACGACGTGGTGCGCAAGGAACTCAAGTCGCGCGCCCTGAGCTGGATTCTCATCAGCTACGACGAGGCCAACTGGTACACCGCCGACACCTACACCAAGCAGCTCGGCGACGCCGGCTTCGAGCAGGCACGCGTCGACTCCATCCGCGACCGCGTGTGGGAGCAGTACCGCCAGTTCATGGTCAACAGGCTCGCCAGCCCCTCGTACAAGGCCAAGGTCAGCTCCACCAGCTACAAGGGCATGTCCCGCAACTGGAGCGACCAGGACCTGCTGAAGAAGGAACTCGCAGGCATCGACTACGTCATGGCCGTCGCGCACAAGCCGGCGGAGTGACGGGCAGCTACAACCGGTGGTGCACATAGCGGGGCAGGGGTGAACGGGTGCGTTTGGTCGAGCGGGACGAACAGGTGCGGTACCTGGACCGGCTGGTGGACGAGTGCCGCGGAGGGCGCGGACAGATCGTCCTGCTGAACGGCCCGGCGACGACGGGCAAGACCGAACTCCTGAGAGTGTGCGCGGACCGGGCCCCCGAGGACGTCCGCGTACTCCGCGCCACCTGCTCGCGCGCCGAGCAGTCCCTGCCCTTCGGGGTGCTCAGCCAACTCCTGCGCAGCGACGCCCCGCCGGGCGAACTCATCGCCCGAGTGGACCGGTTACTGAGGGACGGGGCGTCCGCGGACGCCCCTCCCCGGCCGGACCACGACGCTGTCGAAGCGGCGGTCGTGCGCATCGTCCACGGCCTCGGCGTGGCCGTCCTCGACCTCGCCGCCAAGACGCCCCTGCTGATCGCCGTCGACGACGTCCAGCACGCCGACGTCCCCTCCCTGCACTGCCTCCTCTACATCGCGCGCCGGCTCGACTCGGCCCGCGTCCTGGTGGTCCTCACCGACGAGGCGGAGTTCGAGACGCAGCACTCGCCGTTCCGCGCCGAGCTGCGCCGGCAGCTGCACTTCCACCAGCTGCGCCTCGCACCCCTTACTCGCGAAGGCGTCGCCGCGGTGCTGCAAGGCGGGGCCGGGACACCCGCCGCCGACGCCCCCCTCGCCGGCAACCGCACCGGCGACGCGACACCCCGGGACACCGACGCGTTCTTCCGCGCCAGCGGAGGCAACCCCCTGCTCCTACACGCCCTCATCGAGGACCGGCACATCGCCGGCGAGCCCCGCGCCCAGGGATACGGACTCGCCCTGCTGAGCTGCCTGCACCGCGACAGGCTCGCCGTGCTCCAGGTGGCTCGCTCCCTCGCCGTGCTCGGCGAAGAGGGCGGCGTCGACGAACTGAGCCAGCTGGCCGGGCTCGACACGGAGACCGTCAGCCGGGCCCTGCACGACATGGACGCCGCCGGACTCATCGACAAGCGCGCCTTCCGCCACCCGGTGGCCCGCGCCGCGGTCGTCGACGACATCTCCCCGCAGGACCGCCTCGCCCTGCACCGCCGCGCCGCCCAGCTGATGCACGACCGGGGCGCACCCACCATGAGCGTCGCCCGGCACCTCGTGGAAGCCAGGCACACCCACGGCCCCTGGGCGGTGCGGGTGCTCCTGGAAGCGGCCGAGCAGGCGATGCTCGGCGAGGACCCGTGGCTGGCCACCGAGTGCCTCAAGCTCGCCCACCGATCAAGCTCCGACGAGCAGGACAGGCTGGCCATCAGGGCACGCCTCGCCCAGGCCGAATGGGAACTCAGCCCCTCCGCCGCGGCCCGCCACCTCACCCCGCTCGTCGCCGCCGTACGCAGCGGCCGGCTCGGCCACGGCGACAGCCTCGTCCTCCTGAGGCACCTGCTCTGGCACGGCAGGACCGAGGAGGCCGAGACCGTCCTCAGACACCTCAGGGGCACCGCCGGCGACCAACGGACCGAGTCCCGCGACATCGAAAGGTGGCTGGCCGCCACCCACCCCCCGCTCGCCCGCAGAAGCCGCCACCCCATCACCCGCGGCGGCGACATCGGCCACCTGCTCACCCCGCTCAGCGACCCGTGGTGGCGCTCGGCCGCCGACCTCGGCGACCTGATCACCCGCGGCCCCGACCAGCAGGCCGCCGACCGCGCCGAACAGATCCTCGCGGAGACCGGAGTCGGCCGCCGCAGCCCCTGGACCGAAGAGGCCGTCCAGCTGGCCCTGTCCGTACTGATCTGCGCCGGGCGCCCCGGCAGTGCCGCGAACTGGTGCGACCGCCTGAACGACCCGGCCACCCCCCGGCGTTCCCCGGTGCACACCGCGACGCTGGCCGCCATGCGCGCCGAAGTGGCCATCAGACAGGGCGACCTGAAGGCCGGCGCCGACCACGCACGCCAGGCACTGACCCACCTCCCGCCCAAGGCCTGGGGAGTCGCCATCGGCCTGCCGCTTGGCAGCCTCGTCCTCGCCGTCACCAGAACCGGCGACTACGACGAAGCGGCGAAGCGCCTCACGCACTCCGCGACCGACGCCATGTTCCGCAGCCGCTACGGACTGCACTATCTCGACGCCCGCGGACACTTCCACCTCGCCACCAACCACCCGCACGCCGCCCTCGCCGACTTCCTGTCCTGCGGCGAACTCATGCGCGCCTGGGGCCTGGACGCGTCGGCGCTCATCCCCTGGCGCACCGGAGCCGCCGAGGCCTGGCTGCGCCTGGGCAACCCGGACCAGGCCAAGCGCCTCGTCTACGACGAGCTGACCAGAGCCGGCGCCGACGATCCACGCGCCCGCGGCTCGGCACTGCGCCTCCTCGCCGCGCTCGGCCCCGTCAGCAGACAGCCCGAACTGCTCACCGAAGCACTGGACCTCCTGGAGGACTGCGGCGACGGCTACGAACAGGCCAGGGTGCTCGTCGACCTCTGCCGCAGCTATCACGCACTCGACGAACACCGGCGGGCCCGCATGGTCTTCCGCAGGGCCTGGCACGTGACGAAGCTGTGCAACGCGGCCCCGCTGAGCAAGGAACTCATGGCAGCCTCCAGCGACTTCGGCGGATTCGAGACGGCTCCCGTGGGCGCCGACGGCATCACCTCCCTCACCGGCTCCGAACGGCGGGTCGCCGCACTGGCCGTGATGGGCTGCACCAACCGCGAGATCGCCGGGAAACTGCACATCACCGCAAGTACGGTGGAGCAGCACCTGACACGCGTCTATCGGAAGCTCAACGTAAAGCGCCGAAAGGATCTCCCCGTGGACCTGCGCAACGACGGCGCCACGACCGAGCACACCTCTCTCGGACGCCGCTGACCCGTCCCGGACGCCGCCGACCCACCGCCTCCCCCAAGGATTCACATGCCACGCAACACAGACGACCGGCCCACCACCCCCGCACCGGGCACCTACACCATCGACGCCGGACGCAGCACGATCGCCTTCACCACACGCCACGTCTTCGGCCTGGGCGCCGTGGACGGAACGTTCGCCCTCGCCTCGGGCCAGGTGAACATCGCCGCCGAGCCCACGCTGTCGTCGGCCACGGCCGTCATCGCCGCCGACAGCTTCACGACTGCCAGCGGAGCCCGCGACAAGGTCGTGCGCTCACCCAAGTACCTGGACACCGCGACGCACCCCCACATCACCTTCGCTTCGAACGCCGTCCAGGACACGGGCACCGGATACGTCCTGCGCGGAGAACTGACCGTCAAGGCCACCGCTCAGCCCGTCGAGCTCACCTTCGGGCAGCCGGAATTCGGGGCCGAAGGAATCCGCTTCAGCGCCACCACCCGAATCGACAGGTACGCATTCGGAATCACCGCAGACAAAGGCATGACCGCCCGTCACCTCACCCTTTCCTTCGACATTCTCGCCGTGCCCGCCACCGGAAACACCCCCGGCGAATAACGGACGAGGGAACCCTGCCATGGAGAACACGGTGACGTATCTGGGAATCGACATCGGCGGCACCAAAGTCGCCCTGCGCGCCGAGAACGGCACGCAATCCCAGGAAGCCGTGTTCCCCTGGCCGGGCCCCGAAAGCACCGCACACGACGACCTGGCCGCCCTCGCCACGCAGGTCCGCGCGCTCCTCGCCGGTACGCCCGGCCCGGTCGCCTCCGTCGGCATCGCCATGCCCGCCACCGTCGACGGCGCCGGCCGGGTGACCACCTGGCCGAACCGCCCCTCCTGGACGGGACTCGACCTGCGCGGCGCGCTCCACCCCCTGTTCCCCGGGAGCGAGGTCGCCTGGGCCGATGACGGAGACCTCGCCGCCCTCGCCGAGGCCGACGCGGCGGGCTGCCGGAACCTCGTCTACCTCGGCGTCGGCACCGGCATCGGCGGCGGCCTGGTCGTCGACGGCCGGCCCTGCCCCGGCGCGGACCGCGGTTCCTGCGAAGTCGGCCACGTGATCGTCGACAGGGCAGGACCGCGCTGCGACTGCGGCCGCCATGGCTGCGTACAGGCCATCGCATCCGGCCCGGCCACCCTGCGCAGGGCGGCACGGCTGCGCGGCACCACCACGACCTTCGACGACCTCGGGCAAGGCCTGCGCGACGACGAGCCCTGGGCCGTCGCCGCCGTGCAGGAGAGCTGCGCCGCCCTGGCCGTCGCCGTCGTCAGCCTCAACGAACTCGTGCACCCTTCCCTGGCCCTGATCGGCGGCGGATTCGCCGACGGACTGCCCGGATTCACCGACCGGGTGGCAGCCGCCGCGACCGCCCTCACCAGGCCCGGCCACCGGCTCGCCCCCGTCCGCGCCGCCGCACTCGGCGGGCTCTCCTCCCTGCGCGGCGCACTGCTCCTCGCCCGGGGTACGCACTCCGGGTACGGGGTTCTGGGCTAGGGGGCTGCGGCAACCGCCTAGGGGTTGTCCGGTTCGACGAGCCACCCGTAGATTCCCCGAGTAGGGAGGATCATTTCGGAGTGCGCGGTGCTGGGAATTCACCGAAGAAACCACTCAGGTATTCCGGTCGGAACGCGCAAGTCGTGCCACTCCACGGGACCGAGCTCAATGACGCTCATTGGTGCCCATCGATGACGAATTGAGGCTCGTTGACAGACCGTTTGATGGTGGGCCGATATTCACCTGCTGACCGCCGCGACGGGTTGGGTTGAGTGGACAAAGAAGAGAAGCTCCGTGATTACCTGAAGAGGACGACCGCGGATCTGCGCCGCACGCGACAGCGCCTCCGCGACATGGAGGCCGAGCAACAGCAGCCCATCGCCATCGTGGGGATGAGCTGCCGATACCCGGGTGGCGTGACCAGCCCCGAGGACCTCTGGCAACTTGTCTCCACCGGCACCGACGGCGTCTCCGGCTTCCCGGACGACCGCGGCTGGAACCTCGGCGGTCTCTACGAGGCCGACGCGGGCCAGGACGGCAAGTCAGCCACCGAAGAGGGCGGCTTCCTCTACGGGGCGGGCGACTTCGACGCGGGCTTCTTCGGGATCTCGCCGCGCGAGGCGCTGGCGATGGACCCGCAGCAGCGGCTCCTCCTGGAGACCTCCTGGGAGGCGTTCGAGCGCGCGGGCATCGACCCGACGTCGCTGCGCGGCAGCCGTACGGGCGTCTTCGCGGGCCTCATGTACCACGACTACGCGGCCCGGCTCGGTCCCGTACCCGACGGCGTCGAGGCGTTCATCGGCGTCGGCAACTCGGGCAGCGTCGTCTCCGGCCGCGTGGCCTACGCCTTCGGGCTCGAAGGCCCCGCCGTGACCATTGACACGGCCTGCTCGTCGTCCCTGGTCGCCCTGCACCTGGCGGTGCAGTCGCTGCGCAAGGGCGAGTGCACGATGGCGCTGGCCGGTGGCGTGACGGTGATGGCGACCCCTGGCACGTTCGTGGACTTCAGCCGCCAGCGCGGCCTCGCCTCCGACGGCCGCTGCAAGTCGTTCGCGGCGCGAGCCGACGGCACGGGCTGGTCCGAGGGCGTGGGCGTGCTCCTGGTGGAGCGCCTGTCCGACGCACGGCGCCTGGGCCATGAGGTGCTGGGAATCGTGCGCGGCTCCGCCGTCAACCAGGACGGCGCGTCCAACGGTCTGACGGCACCCAATGGCCCGTCCCAACAGCGGGTCATCCGAGCGGCGTTGGCGAGCGCGGGCCTGACGGCTGCGGACGTCGACGCGGTCGAGGCGCACGGCACGGGTACGACGCTGGGCGACCCCATCGAGGCGCAGGCGCTGCTGGCCACGTACGGCCAGGAACGGTCGGGCGACCGCGCGCTGCTGCTCGGCTCGGTCAAGTCGAACCTCGGTCACACGCAGGCGGCTGCCGGCGTTGCCGGCGTCATCAAGATGGTCATGGCGATGCGGGAGGGTGTCCTGCCGCAGACCCTCCACGTGGACGATCCGACGCCCCAGGTCGACTGGTCGGCGGGTGCTGTCGAGCTGCTGACGGAGTCGGTGGCGTGGCCGGAGACGGGGGCACCGCGTCGTGCGGGTGTCTCGTCGTTCGGTGTGAGCGGCACGAATG
>NZ_ML123056.1:122281-123049 GCF_003846175.1 Streptomyces sp. ADI95-17
CGTATGGCCCGAGACGGCGTGGTGCCGCTGGTCCCCGCAGACGGTCTCGCCCTGTTCGACGCGGCTGACGGTACGGATCGGGCCGCCCTCCTGGCCGTCAAGCTGGACGTCCCCGCCCTGCGCCGGCGCGCCGACGCAGGCACGCTGCCCGTACTGCTGCGGGGCCTCGCGCAGGGCAACCGGCGGCGCGCGGCCCGTGCCGGTGGCAGCGGATCGACGCTTGCGGAGCGTCTCGTGGCGGTGCCCACGGGCGAACGGGCCGCCCTGGTCGACGAAATGGTCAGGGCGCAGGTCGCGATCGTGCTGGGCCACACGTCCGGGGAAGCAATTGTGGCGGGGCAGGCGTTCAAGGAGCTCGGCTTCGACTCGCTCACGGCGCTCGAACTGCGGAACAGGCTCGTGTCGGCGACCGGCCTTCGCCTGCCGGCCACTTTGGTCTTCGACTACCCGAGCCCTGCGGCGCTGGCCGACTTCGTGCTGGCCGAGGCGCTGGGAACCGCCGAAGGGATCACCGTCGGCGCGGCGGTGGCGGTAGCTGACGACGAGCCGATCGCCATCGTGGGCATGAGCTGCCGCTACCCGGGTGCGGTCGCCGGGCCGGACGACCTCTGGCGGCTGGTGGCCTCGGGAGGGGACGGGATCTCCGGGTTCCCGACCGACCGGGGATGGGATGTCTCAGGGCTGTTCGACAGCGATCCGAGCCGGGTGGGTACGTCGTACGCGACTGAGGGCGGGTTCCTGTACGACGCCCCGCAGTTCGACGCGGGC
>NZ_ML123056.1:125114-126014 GCF_003846175.1 Streptomyces sp. ADI95-17
CGTCCGGTTCCGAGGGTGGCGATGAGCCCACCTTCGTACCCGCCCTCCGCAAGAACCGCAACGAGCCGGAGAGCCTGCTCACCGCCCTCGCTGACCTGCACGTACGCGGAAAGGCAGTTGACTGGCCGTCGTACTTCGCCGGCACCGGTGCCGGCCGCGTGGACCTGCCCACCTACGCCTTCCAGCGCCAGCGCTACTGGCTGACGGATGAGCGTACGTACGACCGCGACGCAATTGGTCTTGGGCAGAGTCCGGACGAGCACCCGCTTCTGGGTGCGGCCGTTCCGCTGGCCGGGGGCGCGGGTGTGGTGTTCACCGGCCTGCTGTCGCCCGCCAGGTACCCCTGGCTCGCCGATCACGTTGTCAAAGGCACGACCTTGCTGCCCGGTACGGCACTTGTCGATCTGGCGCTGCACGCCGGCGAGTACGTCGAGTGTGGATCGCTGGACGAACTGACGTTGGAAGCGCCGCTGGTACTGTCGGAGCGGATCGACACCCAGGTGCAAGTCGTGGTGGGCGCTCCCGATGACGAGAGCGGACGCCGGGCGCTCACCGTGTACTCGCGTTCATCCGACGACATGCGTGCCGAATGGACGCGGCACGCGGAGGGCGTGCTGTCGGACGACGCCGGGACCAGGGGTGCGGGTGAAGGGCTCGCGGTGTGGCCTCCGCGCGATGCCGTCGAGTTGCACACGGCCGATGTGTACGACCGTCTGGCGGCTCAAGGACTCGACTACGGGCCGGTGTTCCAGGGGCTGCAGTCCGTCTGGAAACGCGACGACGAGGTGTTCGCGGAGGTGGCCCTCCCCGACGGTCTTGAGGCCGGCGGCTTTGGACTGCACCCGGCGCTGTTCGATGCCGCCTTGCACACGATGGCTGTCTCGGATGCGGGATTCCAGG
>NZ_ML123056.1:127504-134089 GCF_003846175.1 Streptomyces sp. ADI95-17
TGGTGCGTTGCCGGAAGCCGTGCTCGTCCCCGTCCGGCTTGACCTGGCCGCGCTGCGCCGGCAGTCGGCGGGCATGCCGCTGCCGGTCATGTTCCGCTCGTTGGTCCGCAGGGCGGCCCCGCGTGCGGCCGACGGGCGCTCTGCTTCCAGTGACGGCGGCGGATCGTTCGCCGACCGGCTGCGTCCCCTGCCCGACGCCGAACGCGAGCGGCTCGCCCTCCAGTTGGTGTGCGACCGCGTGGCGGAGGTGCTGGGGCACGCCCGAGGGGAGGACGTCAAACCCCATGACGCCTTCACGGAGATGGGCTTCGACTCCCTCACCGCCGTCGAACTGCGCAACAGGCTCAACGCCGAGACCGGCCTGCGGCTGCCCGCGACGCTGGTCTTCGACTACCCCACGCCGATGGTGCTCGCCGAGTACATCCTGGGCGAGGCCGCTCCGGCGAAGGCCGCAGCCCGCTCCGTGCTCTCCGAACTCGACCAGCTGGAGGCCGTGTTCGCCGCTCTGGACACGGCCGACGAGGAGCCGGTGGCTGAGGTCACCGCCCGGCTGAACGCGCTCGTGGCCAAGTGGAACGAGGCGCGCGGGCAGGCGGCCGTGACGACGGACGACGTGGGCAACACCCTCGACACAGCCTCAGACGACGAGCTGTTCGACTTCATCGACAACAGGTTCGGCAGGTGACTCGCTGATGGCGAACGAGGACAAGCTCCGCGACTACCTCCGGCGGGTGACCGCCGAGCTCCACGAGACGAGCGAGCGCTTGCGTGCCGTGGAGGAGAAGGACCGCGAGCCGATCGCGATCGTGGCGATGAGCTGCCGCTACCCAGGCGACGTCGGCTCCCCCGAGGAGCTGTGGGAACTGGCAGCGGAGGGCCGGGACGGGATCACGGAGTTCCCCGCGGACCGCGGCTGGGACGTCGACTCCCTCTACGACCCGGAGATGCGGCGCCCCAACACGTCGTACACGCAAGAAGGCGGGTTCCTGCACGGCGCGGGTGACTTCGACGCCGAGCTGTTCAAGATCTCGCCGCGTGAGGCGCTGGCGATGGACCCGCAGCAGCGGCTCCTCCTCGAAGCGGCCTGGGAGGCCATCGAGCGGGGCGGGATCGACCCGCTGTCACTGCGCGGCAGCCGTACCGGCGTGTTCGCCGGCGTGATGTACCACAACCACGCGGCGAGCCTCGGGGCGGTGCCCGAGGGCGTGGACGGCTTCCTGGGCACCGGCACCGCGAGCAGTGTGGTGACCGGCCGGGTGGCGTACACGCTGGGCCTCGAAGGTCCCGCGGTGACGGTGGACACGGCGTGCTCGTCGTCGCTGGTCGCCCTGCACCTGGCGATGCAGTCGCTGCGGTCGGGCGAATGCGCCTTGGCGCTCGCGGGCGGGGTCACGGTGATGACGACTCCGGCGACGTTCATCGACTTCAGCAAGCAGCGGGGACTCGCCGCGAACGGCCGCTGCAAGGCGTTCGCCGACGCGGCGGACGGCACCGGCTGGGGCGAGGGCGTCGGCATGCTGCTCCTGGAGCGCCTGTCGGACGCCCGCCGCAACGGCCACCGAGTGCTCGCGGTGGTCCGCGGATCGGCCGCGAACCAGGATGGCGCGAGCAACGGCCTGACCGCCCCCAACGGTCCCTCGCAGCAGCGCGTCATCCGCCAGGCGCTGGCGAATGCCGGCCTTTCGACGGAAGATGTCGACGCGGTGGAGGCGCATGGCACGGGTACGACACTGGGCGACCCCATCGAGGCGCAGGCGCTGCTCGCGACGTACGGCCAGAAGCGGCGCGGCGAACGCCCGCTGTTGCTGGGCTCGTTGAAGTCGAACATCGGCCACACCCAGGCCGCCGCCGGCGTCGCGGGCGTCATCAAGATGGTCATGGCGATGCGGGAGGGTGTGCTGCCGCAGACCCTCCACGTGGACGAGCCGTCCTCGCACGTCGACTGGTCGGCGGGTGCCGTCGAGCTCCTGACGGAGTCGGTGGCGTGGCCGGAGACGGGGGAGCCGCGTCGCGCGGGCGTCTCGTCGTTCGGCATCAGCGGAACCAACGCCCACGTGATCCTTGAGCAGGCGCCCTCGGAACGCGCCGAGGAGGGAGCCTCGAAGAGCCCCTCGCAGAGCGCCACCGAGGAGCGCGCGGCGAACGGGGGCGGGTCCGCCAACACAGCGCGCGGCCCTCTGGCGCCGGTGACGAGCGACGTCCTGCCGTGGGTGCTGTCCGGCAAGTCGCCGGAGGCCGTCGCAGGCCAGGCCGCGCGGATGCTGGCCTACCTGGAGGACCGTCCGGAGGCCGAACAGGCGACACCCGACGACGTGGCCGACGTGGCCTGGTCCCTGTCGACGACGCGGGCCCAACTGGAGCACCGCGTGGCCGTGATCGCCGAGCGGCAGGAGGACTTCCGGGCCGGCCTGGCGGCGCTGGCGCGGGGCGGCTCGGCTCCCGGCGTGGTGCGCGGCGTGGCGGCCCGTGCGACGCGGCCGGTGTTCGTGTTCCCCGGCCAGGGCGCGCAGTGGGCGGGCATGGCCGCCGGACTCCTGGAGTCCTCGCCGGTGTTCGCGGCGCGGCTGACGGAGTGCGGAGCGGCCCTGGCTCCGTACGTGGACTGGTCGTTGCTGGACGTGGTGCGGGGAGAGCAAGGCGCGCCGTCGTCGGACCGCGTGGACGTCATGCAGCCGGTGCTGTGGGCGATCATGGTGTCGCTGGCCGAGGTGTGGCGGTCGGTGGGTGTGGAGCCGGGCGCCGTACTGGGCCATTCGCAGGGCGAGATCGCGGCCGCCGTGGTGGCGGGCGGTCTGTCGCTGGAGGACGGGGCGCGGCTGGTGGCGCTGCGGCGCCGGGTGACGCTGCCGCTGTCGGGCCGCGGCGGGATGACGTCGGTGGCACGGGACGCGGACTGGGTCGGCGAGCGCGTGGAGCGGTACGGGTCGCGGCTGTCCTTGGCCGCGGTGAACGGGCCGGGCTCGGCGGTGGTCTCCGGCGACCTGGACGCCCTGGAGGAGTGGGAGGGCGAGTGCGCGGCGGCCGGCGTGCGGACGCGGCGCATCCCCATGGACTACGCCTCGCACTCGGCGCAGATCGACGGCGTACGGGAGGAGCTGGCGCAGGCGCTGACAGGGCTCGCTCCCCGGTCCGCGGCGGTGCCGTTCTACTCGACGCTGACGGGCGGGCCGCTGGACACGGTGGAGCTCGGCGCGGACTACTGGTTCAGGAACCTGCGGTCGAGGGTCGAGTTCGAGACAGCGACGCGGGCCGCGCTCTCGGCGGGGCACCGAGTATTCGTCGAGGTGAGTCCGCATGCCGTCCTCGGCTTCGGGCTGCAGGAGACGTTCGACTCGCTGGGCAGCGACGCCCTGGCGCTGGGTACGTTGCGCCGGGCCGAGGACGAGACCCGCAGGCTGCTCCTCTCCTTCGCCGAGGCGTGGGCGCACGGGGTGGAGGTCGACTGGCGCGCCGTGCTCGCCGGGACCGGGCCGCACCACGTCGTGGACCTGCCCACGTACGCCTTCCAGCACCGCCGCTACTGGCTCGACGCGGTGAGCAGGCCGCACAGCACCGACCCCGCCGGAACCGCCGGCGGTTCCGGCGGCGGAGCAGCGGCAGATGTCGCCCCCGAGGACGGCACGTTCTGGGCGGCGGTCGAGAGCGAGGACCTGGAGGCACTCTCCCGGACCCTCGCGGTGGACACGGAGCAGTCGTTCGCCGCCGCGCTGCCCGCCCTCGCCGCGTGGCGGCAGCAGCGTACGGCCCTCGCCGCGGTCGACGCCTGGCGCTACCGGGTGACGTGGCAGCGGATCTCCGAGTCCGCCGGGACAGGGGTCCTCTCCGGGACCTGTCTCGTGATCGCTCCGGAGCCCGACGCGGAGTACGTCGCCGAGTACGCCTCGGAGATCGAGCAGTACGTACAGCAGTGCGTCAGCGCGCTCGCCCCCGCCGACGTCCGGGTCGTGCGGGTCGGAACCGGACACGACAGCAAGGCGCTCGCCGCACGGATACGCACCGCGCTCGCGGACGCCGAAGCCGAAGCTGAAGTTGAAGCTGTGGGCGGCGGCGAACTGGCAGCGGTGACCGGCATCCTTTCGCTGCTCGCCCTGGACACGAGCGCCCACCCCGGCGCGGACGCGGTGCCCGCCGGCTTCGCGAGCACCCTCACCCTCGTGAAGGCCCTCGGCCACATCGAGGACAAGGTTCTTCAGAAGTCGCTCCACAAGGCCCCGCTGTGGATCGCGACCCGTGGAGCCGCCTCGGTGGGGCGGACCGACCCCGTGACCGATCCGACGCAGGCCCTGCTCTGGGGACTCGGCGGCGTCATCAGTGCCGAACACGCCCAGCTCTGGGGCGGTCTGGTCGACCTTCCGGCCGAACTGGACCAGCGGTCGGCGCGCCGCCTGCGCCGGGTGCTCGTCGCTGCCGACGGCGAGGACCAGCTGGCCGTCCGCGCCACCGGCCTGCACGCCCGCCGGCTGGCGCACGCCCCGCACCGCCCCGGACTCGCCCCCGACCGGCCGGGGCCGGACGCGGCGGACCCCACGGCCACGGCGTGGACACCACCACGCGGCACCGTGCTGATCACCGGCGGGACCGGCGCGCTCGGCGCCCATGTCGCCCGCTGGCTCGCCGACCAGGGCTGCGAGCACCTGCTGCTCGTCAGCAGGCGGGGCCAGGACGCCCCCGGCGCACAGGCCCTCGCGACGGAACTGGGCGCCAAGGGCAGCAAGGTCACTCTGGCCGCCTGCGACGCGGGCGACCGGAACGCGCTGGCCGCACTGCTCACGACGGTCCCGGCCGAGCTGCCCCTGACGGCGGTCTTCCACAGCGCGGCGCTCCTGGACGACGGACTGCTCGACACCCTGACCACCGGCCAACTCGACCGAGCCCTGCGGGCGAAGGTACGGGCCGCGGTGAACCTGCACGAACTCACTCGTGACCTCGGCACGGACCTCTCCGCCTTCGTCCTCTTCTCGTCCGTCGCCGGTGTACTCGGCGGCGTTGGCCAGGGGAACTACGCCCCGGCCAACGCGTTCCTCGACGCGCTGGCCCAGCACCGCAGGGCCCACGGCCTCACGGCCACCTCGCTCCAGTGGGGCCACTGGCGGGGCAGCGGCCTCGGCGAGGGCCAGGAGGAACGCTTCGCACGCACCGGGGTCGGCGCGATGGATCCCCAGCTCGCCCTCGTGGCACTGGGGCAGGCGCTCCAGGACGACGAGACCACCCTCACCGTCGCGGACGTCCGCTGGGAACGGGCGGCCGAACAGGGCACGACCCGACGGCCCAACCCGCTCCTGCGCGATCTGCTGCCCGAACTCCGCGACGCCGCCCAGGACATCGCCACCGGCCGTCCGGAGGCGGAGACCGACCGCCGCTCGTCGGCGCTCTCCTCCCGGCTGCGCGGCATGTCCGAACAGGACGGCCTGCGCCTCGTCCTCGACGTGATCCGCGGCGAGGCCGCCGCGCTCCTCGGCCACGCGTCCCCGGAAGCGGTGCCGCCGGGCAGGGCGTTCCTGGACCTGGGGTTCAGCTCCCTGAGCGCGGTGGAACTGCGCAACCGGCTCGACGCGGTGTCCGAGCTGAGCCTGCCGACGACTCTCGTGTACGACCACCCGTCCCCGGAGGCGCTGGCACGTCACCTCTGGTCGGAACTGACGGAGAACGGCGACAGCAGGCCGTCGCCGTACGGTTCGCAAGGTACCGGCGCCACGGGTGACGTGGGCGGTACGGACGGCGACCCGATTGTCGTCGTCGGTATGAGCTGCCGGTTCCCCGGCGGCGTGGGCTCGGCGGAAGAGCTGTGGGAGCTCCTGGCCACCGGAGCGGACGGAGTCAGCGGGCTCCCCGAGAACCGCGGCTGGAACCTGGCATCCCTCTACGACCCGAACCCCGAAGGCGTGGGCACGTCATACACGCGCGAGGGCGGATTCCTCCACGACGCCCCGGACTTCGACGCGGAATTCTTCGGCATCTCGCCGCGCGAAGCCCTGGCCATGGACCCCCAGCAGCGGCTGTTCCTCGAAGCGACCTGGGAGGCCGTCGAACGGGCGGGAATCGACCCGACGTCCCTGCGCGGCAGCCGTACCGGGGTCTTCGCCGGCACCAACGGCCAGGACTACGCGCACCTGATGGACACCGCGACCGAGTCCACCGCCGGCTACGCCGCCACGGGCAGCTCGGCCAGCGTCCTGTCCGGCCGTGTCTCCTACACGCTGGGCCTTGAGGGGCCTGCGGTGACGGTGGACACGGCGTGCTCGTCGTCCCTGGTCGCCCTGCACTGGGCGATCCAGGCCCTGCGGTCGGGCGAGTGCACGATGGCGCTGGCCGGCGGCGTGACGGTGATGTCCACCCCTGGCGCGTTCATCGAGTTCTCCCGCCAGGGCGGCCTGGCTCCCGACGGCCGCTGCAAGGCGTTCGCCGAGTCGGCGGACGGCACGGCCTGGGGCGAGGGCGTGGGCGTGCTCCTGGTGGAGCGCCTGTCCGACGCACGGCGCCTGGGCCACGAGGTGCTTGCCGTGGTACGGGGCAGCGCGGTCAACCAGGACGGCGCGAGCAACGGCCTGACGGCTCCGAATGGTCCCTCGCAGCAGAGGGTCATCC
>NZ_ML123056.1:137156-139012 GCF_003846175.1 Streptomyces sp. ADI95-17
AGGGCGGCATGGCCGAAGGTGAGGCTGCGGCGCACCTGAACCGCCGTGGCCTGGCCGCGATGTCTCCGGTCAAGGCGATGGACGGCCTGCGGCGGGCGCTCGCCGAGGGCGACACGCACGTCACCGTGGCCGACGTCGACTGGACACGGTTCGTGGCGACGTACACCGCGCTGCGCCCGAGCGCTCTTCTCGGCGAGCTGGCCGAGGACCGCAACGCTGCCGGCGGCACCGACGCGGACGCCGACGTCCACACCGAGCAGTCCGAGCTGCGGACGAGACTCCTCGGACTGTCGGGCGCCGAACGGGACACGGTCCTGCTCGATCTGGTCCGGCGGCAGGTCGCGGCCGTCCTGGGGCACGCGAACACGGCCAAGGTGTCCGCGGACCGGGCTTTCAAGGAACTGGGGTTCGACTCCCTGACCGCCGTGGAGCTGAGGAACGGCCTGCGCAAGGAGACCGGCCTCGAACTCGCCACCACCCTGGTCTTCGACTGCCCGAGCCCCAGGGTCCTTGCGGACCACCTCCGTTCGCGACTCGTCGGGGACGGTGCGGCGACCGCAGGGCAGATGCTCCCCGCGGCCACGACGACCGATGGGGACGACCCGATCGCGATTGTCGGCATGAGCTGCCGCCTGCCCGGCGGCGTCCGGTCCCCGGAGGACCTCTGGTCGCTATTGGCGTCGGGGAACGACGGGATCACCGGGTTCCCGGTCGACCGCGGCTGGGTGACGGACCCGGGGGCCACGTTCGTTCGCTCGGGCGGGTTCCTGCATGACGCGGGAGAGTTCGACGCCGACTTCTTCGGGATCTCGCCGCGCGAGGCGCTGGCGATGGACCCGCAGCAGCGACTGCTCCTCGAAACGGCGTGGCAGGCGTTCGAGCGCGCGGGCATCGACCCGACCTCTGCACGCGGGAGCCGGGTCGCGGTCTTCGCGGGAGCGGCGAGCCAAGGCTACGCGTCCGCGCCGAACTCCGGCGAAGAAGAGGGCCTGGGCGGCCACCTGCTGACCGGCAACGCGACGAGCGTGCTCTCCGGCCGGATTTCGTACGCCTTCGGCCTGGAAGGCCCGGCGATGACGGTGGACACGGCGTGCTCGTCGTCCCTGGTCGCCCTGCACCTCGCGGCGCAGGCCCTGCGCGCGGGGGAGTGCTCCATGGCACTGGTCGGCGGCGTGACGGTGATGGCCACCCCCGTGACGTTCGCCGAGTTCTCCCGCCAGGGCGGCCTGGCCGGGGACGGCCGCTGCAAGTCCTTCGCGGAGGCGGCGGACGGCACGGGCTGGTCCGAGGGCGTCGGCATGCTGCTGGTGGAGCGCCTTTCGGACGCCCGCAGGAACGGTCACGAGGTCCTGGCGGTGGTCCGGGGCAGCGCGGTCAACCAGGACGGCGCGAGCAACGGCCTGACGGCGCCGCACGGTCCGTCCCAGCAGCGCGTCATCCGCCAGGCCCTCGCGAACTCGGGCCTTTCGGCGGCGGACGTCGACGCCGTGGAGGCGCACGGCACGGGCACCGCACTGGGCGACCCCATCGAGGCGCAGGCCCTGCTGGCGACGTACGGCCAGGAGCGAACGGGCGAACGCCCGCTGTGGCTCGGCTCGTTGAAGTCGAACATCGGTCACACACAGGCGGCCGCCGGCGTAGCCGGGATCATCAAGATGGTCCTGGCGCTGCGCAACGGCGTACTGCCGCGAACGCTGCACGTGGACGAGCCGTCCTCCCACGTGGACTGGTCGGCCGGCGCCGTCGAGCTCCTCACGGAGCCGATGGAGTGGCCGAAGACGGGCGAGCCGCGCCGCGCGGCGGTGTCGTCCTTCGGCGTCAGCGGCACGAACGCGCACGTGATCGTCGAGCAGGCA
>NZ_ML123056.1:141387-144011 GCF_003846175.1 Streptomyces sp. ADI95-17
AAGGCGGCATGGCCGAAGGGACCAGCGGGGAACTGAGCCGGCGAGGCCTCGCCGTGATGGCACCGGAGTCGGCCGTCGGCGCGCTCCACCAGGCGCTGGCGGACGACGCGACGCTCCTCACGGTCGCGGATGTGGACTGGCAGCGGTTCGCCCCCGCCTTCACGGCACGGCGACCCAGCCCGCTCCTCGGCGAACTGGCCGACGTACAAAGGGTTCTGGAGCAGGACCACGGCGGCGCGGACGCCGACGGCCGTGGCGGCGACGCGGCGGCCCAGCTGCGCGCACGGCTCGCGCAGGCCAACGAGTCGCAGCAGAACCGCATCCTCTTGGAGCTGGTGCGCACGGAGGCGGCGGACGTGCTGGGGCACGCCACGGCGGACGTGGTCCGGCCCCGGCGCGGCTTCGTCGAGCTGGGCTTCGACTCGCTCATGGCGGTCGAGGTGCGCAACCGGCTGGCCCGGCACACCGGGCTGCGGCTGTCCACCACCCTGCTCTTCGACTTCCCTTCCCCTGCCGCGCTGGCGCAGCATCTGCGCGCCGAGCTCGCGCAGGAACTCTCGGCGGAGGCCTCGACTTCGGTCGCCGCCGTGCTCAACGAGCTGGAGCGGATGCTCTCAGGCCTGTCCACGGATGACGTCGACGGCGTGGACATCACAGAGCGGCTGCAGGGCCTGCTGACGACGTGGAGCGGAGCACAGGTCCGCATGGCGTCTGCGCCGCCCGAAGCGGGCGAGTCCGCGGCCGCGGCGATGGACTCCGACCTTGAGTCGGCGACATCGGACGAGATGTTCGACCTCATCCAACGCGAGTTCGGGAAGTTCTGACCGGACCGGTGAACGCGTGTGCAAACCGAGCTTTTCTCAAGGGGCGGTGCTGTTTCGATGGCGAGTGACGAGAAACTCCTGGACCACCTGAAGTGGATGACCGCTGAGCTTCGCCAGACGAAGCAGCGGCTCCAAGAGGTGGAGTCCGAGGAGCAGGAGCCGATTGCCATCGTCGGCATGAGCTGCCGCTTTCCCGGTGACGTCCGGTCGCCCGAGCAGCTGTGGCGGCTGGTCGCCGACGGCGTCGACGCGATATCGGACTTCCCCGACGACCGCGGCTGGGACGTCGAAGGGCTCTATGACCCCGACCCGGACAACCCGGACACGTCCTATGCCAATCAGGGCGGATTCCTGAGCTCCGTCGGTGACTTCGACGCCGAGTTCTTCGGTGTCTCGCCGCGCGAGGCACTGGCGATGGACCCGCAGCAGCGACTCCTCCTCGAAACCTCCTGGGAGGCCTTCGAGCAGGCGGGCATCGACCCCGCATCCCTGCACGGCAGCCGGACCGGGGTGTTCATCGGATCCAACGCGCAGGACTACGCCTCGCTCCTGCACAACGACACGGCCGAACTCGGCGGCTACCTGGCCATCGGCAGCGCCGCCAGCGTCATGTCGGGCCGCATCGCCTACACCCTCGGCTTCGAGGGCCCCGCCGCGACCGTGGACACCGCGTGCTCGTCGTCGCTGGTGGCACTGCACTGGGCCGCCCAGGCGCTGCGCCAGGGAGAATGCACCATGGCGCTCGCGGGCGGTGTGGCGGTCATGGCCACCCCGGGCGCGTTCCTGGAGTTCTCCCGGCAGCGGGGCCTCGCCGAGGACGGCCGGTGCAAGGCGTTCGCCGAGGCGGCGGACGGCACCGGCTGGGGCGAGGGTGTCGGCATGCTGCTGGTCGAGCGCCTCTCGGACGCCCGTCGCAACGGCCACCGCGTACTCGGCGTCATCCGAGGCTCGGCGATCAACCAGGACGGCGCGAGCAGCGGGCTCACCGTTCCGCACGGCCCCTCGCAGCAGCGCGTGATCCGGGCCGCCCTCGCCAACGCGGGCCTCTCCGCCGCGCAGGTCGACGCGGTGGAGGCGCACGGCACGGGCACCCGCCTCGGTGACCCGATCGAGGCGCGGTCCCTCATTGCGACGTACGGCCAGGAGCGCACCGGCGGGAGGCCGCTCTGGCTGGGCTCGTTGAAGTCGAACATCGGTCACACGGCGGGCGCCGCAGGCGTGGCGGGCATCATCAAGATGGTCATGGCGATGCGCGAAGGCGTGCTGCCGCGCACCCTGCACGTCGATGAGCCGTCCTCTCACGTGGACTGGTCGGCAGGGGCCGTCGAGCTGCTCACGGAGCCGGTGGAGTGGCCCGAGACGGGCGAGCCGCGCTGCGCCGCCATTTCCTCGTTCGGTATGAGCGGCACCAACGCGCACGTGATCCTGGAGCAGGCGCCGGAGACCGAGCAGGCCACCGAGCCCGCGACGGTGTCCCTGCCGGTCGTTCCGTGGCTGCTCTCGGCCAAGTCCCTGCCGGCGCTCGCCGCCCAGGCCGGACGCCTGCTGGCGCACGCCGACGGCGCCGGCCTCGACGCCGTGGACATCGGCTACTCGCTGGCGCGGACCCGGACCGCGCTGGAGAACCGGGCCGTGCTCATCGGCAAGGACACCGAGACCCTGCTGCGTCGCGCCGAGGCACTGGCGGAGGACACCGGCACCGCCGACGCGGTGGGCTCCACTACAGGCGAGGACGAGCCGGTGGCGGTGCTGTTCTCGGGGCAGGGGTCGCAGCGGGTCGGTATGGGGCGTGAACTCCAT
>NZ_ML123056.1:145384-149919 GCF_003846175.1 Streptomyces sp. ADI95-17
AGCAATCCTCACTGCCCTCGCTGAACTGCATGTGCAGGGAAGGGCAGTTGACTGGTCGGCGTACTTCGCCGGTACCGGTGCCCGTCGCGTGGACCTGCCCACCTACGCCTTCCAGCGCGAGCGCTACTGGCCGAAGAGCAGTTGGGCCGCACCCCGCGACGTGACCGGGCTCGGACTGCGCATGGGAGAGCATCCGCTGCTCGGTGCCGCGGTGGGGCTCGCGCACACCGATGAGTTCCTGTTCACCGGTTCGCTGTCTGCGCAGCGGCAGCCGTGGCTCGCCGATCATGCCGTCATGGGTGCGGTGCTGCTGCCCGGCACGGCCTTCGTCGACCTCGCGCTGCACGCGGGCGAACGCGTCGGTTGCGAAATGGTGGAGGAGCTGACCCTGCAGGCGCCGCTGGCGCTCCCCGCGTCCGGCGGGGTCCAGGTGCAGGTGGTGGTCGGTGCCCCGGAGGCGGAAGGCCGCCGGTCCGTCGGCGTGCACTCCAGGCCCGACGGCGAGGACGAGAGCGACTGGACCCAGCACGCCACGGGTTTCCTCGCGCCGGCCGACGCGGCAGCGGAGGACGCCGCCGCGTCGATCGTGCGGGACGCGCTCGGGGCATGGCCGCCGCGGGACGCCACCCCGATCGGCGTCGATGACGTGTACGAGCAGCTCTCCGCGCGGGGGTTCGGCTACGGCCCGGCCTTCCAGGGGCTGCGCAGGGCCTGGCGCAGAGGAGACGAGGTGCTCGCCGAAGTGGCGGTGGCCGACCTCGACGTGGCCGGCTTCGGCGTGCACCCCGCGCTGCTCGACTCCGGACTGCACGCCCTTGCGGTGAGCGGGCTGCTCGGCGGCGCCGCGGAGCGGGACGCGGTCGGCGGACCGGTTGACGCCGCCGGGCGCGGCTGGCTGCCGTTCTCCTGGGGAGGGGTCTGTCTGCGGGCCACTGGCGCCACCACGCTGCGGATGCGGATCAGCCCGGCGGGACGGGACGCGGTGTCGCTTCACCTGGCGGACGGCGCGGGTCAACTCGTGGCAGTCATCGAGACGTTGGCAATGCGCGAGGTGTCCGCCGAGCAGTTCGGAACCCAGGCCACGGCCGCCATGGACGGGCTGTTCCAGCTGGGCTGGACCGAGGTCGCCGAAGCCGCGCCGAGGGCGGAGCGGCCGTCCGACGAGGCGCCGTGGGCCGTCGCGCTCGCGGCCGACGAGGACGGGCGGCCCGCGGCCTTCGAGGCGTTCGACGCCTTCGTGGACCTCGCCGCGCTGGGCGACGCCGTCGACGGCGGTGCCGATGTGCCCGACGTCGTGATCGCCGACTTCACGGGACGCCCCGCCGGGGCGGGCGATGACACCGCCGCGCACCGCGCCGCGCACCGCGCCCTCGCCCTGGTGCAGCAGTGGCTGGCCGACCCGCGGTTCGACGCCGCCCGGCTGCTGGTGCTGACCAGCGGTGCCGTTGGCCCCGACGGTGACGTGGCCGCGGCGCCCGACCTGGCCGCCGCCCCCGTGTGGGGCCTGCTGCGTTCGGCCCAGTCGGAGAACCCGGACCGATTCGTCCTGCTCGACGCCGAAGAGCCGTACGCGCTCGACGCACCGGCCCTGCGGACGGCGCTCGAAACCGGAGAACAGCAACTCGCCCTGCGCGGACGGACGGTGTACGCACCCCGGTTCGTGCGCGCGGGGCGTGACGGCGCACTGCTGCCGCCGCCCGGCGTCCCCGCCTGGCGGCTCGACAGCGAGAACAGGGGCACCCTCGACGGCCTGGGCCTGCTGCCCCACCCGCAGGCCCTCGACGGCCTGGGGAGCGGCCAGATACGCGTCGCCGTACACGCCGCAGGGCTGAACTTCCGCGACGTACTCATCGCGCTCGACATGTACCCGGGACGCGCCACGATGGGCATCGAGGGCGCGGGCGTCGTGGTCGAGGTCGGCCCCGACGTCACCGGGATCGCGCCCGGCGACCGCGTCATGGGCCTGCTCAGCGGCGGCTTCGGGCCGACCGCGGTGACCGACCACCGGATGGTCGCCAGGATTCCCGACGGCTGGTCGTTCACCCAGGCGGCCTCGGTCCCCATCGTGTTCCTGACCGCCTACTACGGCCTGGTCGACCTGGCCGCGCTGCGGCCCGGCGAATCGGTGCTCGTGCACGCCGCCGCGGGCGGCGTGGGCATGGCCGCCGTCCAGCTGGCGCGGCACCTGGGCGCCGAGGTCTACGGCACGGCCTCCCAGGGCAAGTGGGACACTCTCAGGGAACTGGGGCTGAGCGACGAACAGATCGCGTCCTCGCGCACGCTGGAGTTCGAGGAACAGTTCAGGTCCGGCACCCAAGGACGCGGCGTCGACGTCGTACTGGACTCCCTCGCAGGGCCGTTCGTGGACGCCTCGCTGCGGCTGCTGCCGCGCGGCGGCCGGTTCGTGGAGATGGGCAAGGCCGACGTCCGCGACCCGGAAACGGTCGCCGCCGCACACCCCGGCGTCGACTACCGGGCGTTCGACGTCATCGAGGCGGGACCCGAGCGGATCGGACAGATGCTGGCCGAGGTGGTCGCGCTCTTCGAAAGCGGGGCGCTGCGCCCGCTGCCGGTGCGCGACTGGGACGTGCGCCGCGCCCCGGAGGCCTTCCGGTTCCTCAGCCAGGCGCGCCACATCGGCAAGGTGGTGCTGACCGTCCCGCAGCCGCTCGACGGCACCGGGACCGTCCTGGTGACCGGCGGCACCGGAGCGCTCGGAACCGTCCTCGCACGGCACCTCGTCGCCGCGCACGGCGTCCGGCACCTGCTGCTCACCAGCCGGAACGGCGCGGCCGCCGCGAGCGCACGGGAACTGGCCGCCGAACTCACCGGACTCGGCGCCGACGTCACCCTGGCGGCCTGCGACGTCGCCGACGCCGACGCGCTCGCCGCGCTGCTCGCCGGCATCCCCGCCGAGCACCCGCTGACCGGCGTGGTCCACGCAGCCGGAGTCCTCGACGACGGCGTCATCTCCTCGCTCACCGGCGACCGGCTGGAGGCGGTGCTGCGGCCCAAGCTCGACGCGGCCTGGCACCTGCACCGGCTCACCCGCGACCTCGACCTGCGCGTGTTCGCCCTCTTCTCCTCGACGTCCGGACTGCTCGGGGCGCCGGGACAGGGCAACTACGCGGCCGCGAACGCCTTCCTCGACTCCCTGGCCCGGGCCAGACGGGCCCAGGGCCTCGCCGCGACCTCCCTGGCCTGGGGCCCGTGGGAGCAGGCCGGCGGCATGATCGACCAGCTGCGCGGGACGGACGCGGGACGCACCCCGCGCGGCGGGCTGCTCCGCGCACTGACGGCGGAGGAGGGCCTCGCGCTCTTCGACGCCGCCCTGGCCGTGGACGACGCGCTCCTGGTGCCGATGAAGCCGGACCCGGCCGTCCTGCGCGGCAGGACCGCACGGCCCGCTCTCTTCGACGGGCTCGCGGGCGCACGCAGGCAGGGCAGGCGGCGCGGCGCGGCCGCCGCGGGAGAGACCGCCTCCACCCTCGTCCAGCGGCTGCGCGGACTCGACGAGGCCGAACGGCGGCAGACTCTCGTGGAGTTGGTGAGCGGCCAGGCCGCCGCGGTGCTCGGGCACGCGTCGGCGGGCGCCGTGCGCCCGGACCGGGCCTTCAAGGATCTCGGCTTCGACTCGCTCACGGCCGTCGAACTGCGCAACCGCCTGGGCGCGGCCACCGGCCTGCGGCTTCCCGCCTCACTGATCTTCGACTACCCGACGCCGACCGTCATGGCCGACCGTCTGCACGCCGAACTGGTCGAAACGCCCGGCACGGACGGGACGCCCGCGGCCGCGGTGCGTACCGGCACGGCGGACAGCGACGAGCCCATCGCCATCGTGGCGATGAGCTGCCGCTACCCCGGTGGCGTCAGCTCGCCGGAGGACCTGTGGCGGCTCGTCGCCACGGGCACGGACGGCATAGCGGCCTTCCCCACGGACCGCGGCTGGCGACTGCCGACCACTGCGGACGGCGGGGCCGACGGCCTGCCCCAGGAGGGCGGATTCGTCTACGACGCCGCAGAGTTCGACGCGGGCTTCTTCGGCATCTCGCCGCGTGAGGCGCTCGCCATGGACCCGCAGCAGCGGCTGCTCCTCGAAGCCTCCTGGGAGGTCTTCGAACGCGCCGGCATCGACCCCGCCACGGTGCGCGGCAGCCGGACCGGCGTCTTCACCGGCACCTCGTCCTCCGGGTACGCCACCTCGCTCGCGCAACTGCCGGAAGGCGTCGCCGGGCATGTCCTGACCGGGACGGCGGGCAGCGTCGTGTCCGGGCGCGTCGCCTACACCTTCGGCCTGGAAGGGCCCGCGGTGTCGGTGGACACGGCCTGCTCCTCCTCGCTGGTCGCGCTGCACCTGGCGATCCAGGCGCTGCGCTCGGGCGAGTGCTCGATGGCGCTGGCCTCCGGCGCCATGATCATGGCCGACTCGGGAGTCTTCACGGAGTTCAGCGGGCACGGCGGCCTCGCCGTCAACGCCCGCTGCAAGGCCTTCGCCGCCGGCGCCGACGGCACCGCCTGGTCCGAAGGCGTGGGCG
>NZ_ML123056.1:150886-152697 GCF_003846175.1 Streptomyces sp. ADI95-17
GTCGTACGTGGCGAGGAGGGCGCCCCGGGCTACGACCGCGTCGACGTGGTCCAGCCGGTCCTGTGGGCGGTGATGATCTCCCTCGCCGAGCTGTGGCGGGCCTGCGGCGTGTCGCCCGCGGCGGTCATCGGCCATTCCCAGGGCGAGATCGCGGCGGCCTGCGTCGCCGGTGGCCTGTCGTTGGAGGACGGCGCGCGTGTGGTGGCCCTGCGCGCCCGGGCGCTGCTCCAACTCTCCGGCAGGGGCGGCATGGTGTTTGTTTCGCTGCCCCTGGACGAGGTGCGTGAGCGCCTGACCGCCTGGGACGGCCGCATCTCTGTGGCCGTCGTCAACGGCCGCTCCTCGGTGGTCGTCGCCGGCGAGTCGGACGCACTGGCCGAACTGGTCGACTCCTGCAAGGCCGTCGGCGTGCGCGCCAAGCGCGTCGAGGTGGACTACGCCTCGCACTCGGCCCAGGTCGAGTCCATCGCGGACGAGGTGGCCGACGCGCTGAAGGGCGTCTCCCCGCGTTCGGGCACGGTGCCGTTCTTCTCCACGGTGACGGGCGGCCTGCTGGACACGGCCGAGCTCAACGACGGCTACTGGTACCGCAACCTGCGCTCCACGGTCCAGTTCGCATCGGCCTCGCACGCTGCACTCGACGCCGGGCACACGGTCTTCGTCGAGATCAGTCCGCACCCGGTGCTCAACCTCGGACTGCAGGAGACCTTCGAGGAGGCCGGCCAGGACGACGCGGTGGCGCTGGGCACTCTGCGGCGCGACGTGGATGAGGCACACCGCTTCATGACCTCGGCGGCGGAAGCACACGTCCACGGCGTCGAGTTGGACTGGCAGGCGGTGTTCGCGGGGCAGCGGGCCACGCACGTCGACCTGCCCACCTACCCCTTCCAGCGCGAGCGCTACTGGCTCGCCCCGGCCGACGGGGCCGGCATCGACGTCTCCTCGGCGGGCATGCGTCCGGCAGGTCACGCCCTGCTGTCCGGGGCGATGACCCTGGCTGACACTGACGGATTGGTACTGACCGGACGGCTGTCGGCCGACACGCACCTCTGGCTCACCGACCACACCGTGCTCGGCTCGGTCCTGCTGCCCGGCACGGCGTTCGTCGACCTCGCGCTGCACGCCGCCGACCAGATCGGCTGCGACCTGCTCGAAGAGTTGACCATCGAGGCGCCGTTGGTCCTGCCGGATGCCGGCGCCGTCACGATCCAGGTGACCGCCACGCTTCCGGACCCCTCGGGCCGCAGCACGGTGCAGCTCTACTCCGCCCCCGCTGACGCACAGGACGACGGCTGGACCCGCCACGCCACCGGAACGGTGAACCGGCAGAACCTGTCCACCGCCCCGCCTACCGCGGAGACCCTCGCCCAGTGGCCGCCGGCCGGGGCCAAGGCCATCCCGGTCGACACCCACTACGAGACCCTCGCCGAGACCGGATACGCCTACGGCCCGCTCTTCCAGGGGCTGCGGTCGGCGTGGCGGCACGGCGATGACCTCTACGCCGAGGTCGCACTGCCCGGCGGCACCGACGTCGACGGGTTCGGCGTGCACCCCGCTCTGCTGGACGCCGCGCTGCACACGATCGGCCTCGGCACGCAGGTCCGGACCGAGGACGGAGAGGGCGCCGTCGAGCTGCCGTTCGCTTGGTCCGGCGTCTCCCTGTACGCGGTCGGCGCCCGCGCCCTGCGCGTCCGGCTCCGCCGCCACGGCGCAGAGGTGTCCCTGCTGCTGGCCGACGGCACGGGCGCCGCGGTGGCTTCGGTGGACTCGCTGGCCATGCGCTCGATCTCGCCCGAGAGGCTGCGGGGTGC
>NZ_ML123056.1:153729-155033 GCF_003846175.1 Streptomyces sp. ADI95-17
AGCACCGCCAGTACGTACTGAAGCTGGTGTGTGATGAGGTTGCCCAGGCTCTGGGACACACCTCCGGCGACGCGATCGCGCCGCAGCACGCCTTCAACGACCTCGGGTTCGACTCGCTGATCGCGGTGGAGCTGCGCAACCGGCTCAGCGCCGTCACCGGCCTGCGGCTGCCCGCGACGCTGGTCTTCGACTACCCCAGCTCGGCCGCGCTGGCCGACTTCATGGTGGCGGAGGCGCTCGGTACCCAACAGGGGCGCGCCGAGGTACGGGGAACGGTCGCCGTGGCGGACGACGACCCGATCGCGATCGTCGGCATGAGCTGCCGCTACCCCGGCGGGGTCACCGACCCGGAGGACCTGTGGACGCTGCTGTCCACCTCTGGGGACGCCATATCGGGCCTGCCGTCCGATCGGGACTGGGACGTGGACCGGCTCTTCGACCCGGACCCCGACCGCCCCGGGACCTCATACACCCGCGAGGGCGGGTTCCTGCACGACGCCACGCACTTCGACGCCGCGTTCTTCGGGATCTCGCCGCGCGAGGCGCTGGCGATGGACCCGCAGCAGCGCCTGCTCCTGGAGGCGTCGTGGGAGGCGGTCGAGTCCGCGGGCATCGACCCGCTGGCCCTGCGGGGCAGCGACACGGGCGTGTTCGCCGGCCTGATGTACCACGACTACGCCGCGCACGCGAGCACGGTCGGAGAGGGCCTGGAGGGGTACCTCAGCACCGGCACCGCGGGCAGCGTGATGTCAGGACGTGTCTCGTACACGCTGGGCCTTGAGGGCCCGGCGATCACCGTGGACACGGCGTGCTCGTCATCCCTGGTCGCGCTGCACTGGGCGATCCAGTCGCTGCGGTCGGGCGAGTGCTCGATGGCGCTGGCCGGCGGCGTGACGGTGATGGCGACGCCGGGCACCTTCGTGGAGTTCTCCCGCCAGCGTGGTCTCGCTCCGGACGGTCGCTGCAAGTCGTTCGCGGCCGGGGCCGACGGCACCGGCTGGGGCGAGGGTGTCGGCATGCTGCTCGTGGAGCGCCTCTCCGACGCCCGCCGCAATGGGCACCGGGTTCTCGCGGTGGTTCGCGGCTCCGCGGTGAACCAGGACGGGGCGAGCAACGGTCTGACGGCCCCGAACGGCCCGTCGCAGCAGCGGGTGATCCGGGCCGCGTTGGCCAACGCCGGACTCGACGCCACGGATGTCGATGTCGTCGAGGCGCACGGTACGGGTACGAGGCTGGGTGACCCGATCGAGGCGCAGGCGCTGATCGCGACGTACGGGCAGGAGCGTCCGGAGGACCGGCCGCTT
>NZ_ML123056.1:156926-161039 GCF_003846175.1 Streptomyces sp. ADI95-17
CGACAGCGCTACTGGCCCGAGACCACGGACACCCCCGCACCCGAGCAGAGCGGGATGGCTCCGCACGAGGCGGAGTTCTGGCAGGCCGTCGAGAGCGAGGACCTGGACGCCCTGATGGGCACCCTGGACAAGGCCGAGGCGGAGCCGCTGCGCGCGGTCCTGCCGGCCCTCGCCTCCTGGCGGCGCAACAGCCGCGACAGCTCCACCATCGACGGCTGGCGCTACCGCGTCGACTGGAAGCCGCTGCCGAAGGCCAAGTCGGCCGAACTGTCCGGCACATGGATCGTCCTGGTTCCCGAGGTGCTGCGGGACGACGCCTCGGTCTCCGCCTGCGGCCGTGCCTTGGCCGGGCACGGCGCCGACGTCGTGACCCTGGCGGTGTCCTCCGCCGACGCCGGACGCAAGGCGTTCGCCGGGCTTCTCGGTGAACTCCTGGAGGGGAACCGCACGGAGAACGGCACGGAGAACGGCACAGGGAACCGTACGGAAAACCCCACAGTGGACCCGTCCCGCATCGGCGGCGTGCTGTCCTTCCTCGGCGCGGACGAAGCGCCCGACCCGGCACACCCCGCGGTTCCCGCCGGCGTCACGTCGACGCTCGCGCTGGTGCAGGCCCTCGACGACGTGGAGCTCCAGGCGCCCTTGTGGTGCGCCACCATGGGCGCCGTCCAGGTCGGCACCGCGGACCGCACGGTGAGCGTGGCGCAGGCCCAGGTCTGGGGCGTCGGACGAGTCGCCTGCCTGGAGCGCCCCGGAAACTGGGGCGGTCTCGTCGACCTGCCGGCCGGCGGGGTCGACGCCAGGATCGCCGACAGCTTGTGCGGAATCCTCGCGGGGCGGACGGCGGAGGCATCCGGACCGGGCACCGGCGACACCGGAGGCACGGGCGAGGACCAGATCGCGGTGCGCTCGGCCGGTGCGTTCGGCCGCCGCCTCGTCCGCGCCCCGCTGAACGGAGCGCCCGCCGTACGCCCGTGGAGCCCCGAGGGCACCGTACTGATCACCGGCGGCACCGGCGCCCTGGGCGGCCACGTCGCCCGCTGGCTGGCGGGACGGGGAGCTGAACGGCTCGTCCTGACCAGCCGCAGGGGCGCCGAGGCCCCCGGAGCGGCCGAGCTGGAGGCGGAGCTGACGGGGCTCGGCGCCAAGGTGACGGTGGAGGCCTGCGATGTCGCCGACCGCGACCAAGTGGCCGCGCTGATCGAGAGGCTGAACACCGAGGGTGACCCCGTGCGCGCGGTCGTGCACACGGCGGGCGTCAGCGACAGCGCCGCTCTGGCCGACACCGAACCAGCAGCGTTCGCCGACGTCCTCGCGGGCAAGACGGCGGGCGCCGCCCACCTCGACGAACTGCTCGGCGGGACGGTGGACGCGTTCGTGGTGTTCTCTTCCATCGCCGGAGTGTGGGGCAGCGCCCGGCAGGCCGGGTACGCGGCGGCGAACGCGGCGCTGGACGCGCTCGCCCTGCGCCGCCGCGCCCGAGGCTGGGCCGCCACATCCGTGGCGTGGGGCCAGTGGGCCGACGGCGGCATGGCCGCCGGCGACACCGGCGAGCAGCTGACCCGTCTCGGCCTGGCACCGATGGCGCCCCGCCTCGCGATCACCGCGCTGCAGCAGGCCATCGAGCACGACGAGGCGCCGGTGGTCGCGGTCGACGTGGACTGGCCGCGATTTGCCACGGCCTTCACGACCCTGCGGCCGAGCCCGCTGATCGGCGACCTGCCCGAGGTGCGGGCGGCGCTCGCACCCGAAGAGGACGAGGCGGACGGCGCGTCCGCGTTCACCGGTGCCGACCGCGCCGAGACGCTGCGGCAGAACCTCCTCGAACTTTCCGGACTTGAGCAGGAACACCTGCTCCTGGAACTCGTGCAGGAGCGGGCGGCGACCGTGCTGCGGCTCGCCGCACCCACCGACGTACGGTCCGACCGGGCGTTCCGCACCCTCGGGTTCGACTCCCTGACCGCGGTGGAGCTGCGCAACCAACTGGGCGAGGCGACGGGCCTGCGGCTTCCGGCCGCGCTGGTCTTCGACCACCCGACGCCCACGGCACTGGTCACGTACCTGCGGAGCAAGCTGCTCCCCGAGGGGGTCGGGACGGGCACCGACGGCGGCCCCGGCGGCCATGACGACCTGGACGAGGCCGCCGTCCGTGGCGCACTGGCGACAGTGCCGCTTGACCAACTCAGGGCCGCCGGAGTGCTGGACACCCTGCTGAAGCTCGCGGACCGGCGCGGTGGGGCGCAAACCCCTCCGCCCGCGGGCGACGAGACCGAGTCGATCGACGAGATGGACGCCGAGAGCCTGATCCAGATGGCGTTGGGCGACGGCGAATCCTGATGATGCGTGAAGTGTGGAGTGCATGATGGCTAGTTCGGCTGACAAGGTTCTCGAAGCGCTGCGCGCGTCGCTCAAAGAGGTCGACCGGTTGCGGCGGGAGAACACCCAGCTCACCGATGCGGCGCGCGAACCGATCGCGATCACCGGGATGAGCTGCCGCTACCCGGGCGGGGTGACGAGCCCCGAGGGCCTGTGGAACCTGGTCGCGTCCGGGACCGACGCGGTGAACGGGTTCCCGACCGACCGCGGCTGGGACCTGGAGCGACTCTACGAGGAGGCCCACGACAACGCGGTCACCTTCGAGGGCGGCTTCGTCGACGGGGTCACGGACTTCGACGCGGGCTTCTTCGGGATCTCGCCGCGCGAGGCGCTGGCGATGGACCCGCAGCAGCGTGTGCTCCTGGAGGAGTCCTGGAAGGCCCTGGAGCGGGCAGGAATCGCCCCCTCGTCGTTGCGCGGCACCGCGACCGGCGTCTTCGTCGGAGCCCAGTCGTCCGGGTACGAGACGAGCCTGCGGCAGTCGAACGAGAACGTCGCGGGCTACTACGTCACCGGCACCGCAGGAAGCGTCGTCTCCGGACGGGTCTCCTACACCCTGGGCCTGGAGGGCCCGGCCGTGACGATCGACACGGCGTGCTCGTCGTCGCTGGTCGCCCTCCACCAGGCGGTGCAGGCACTGCGCCAGCGCGAGTGCACCCTCGCGCTGGCCGCAGGTGTGACCGTGATGAACAACCCCGGCGCGTACGCGGAGTTCAGCCAGCAGGGCGGCCTCGCGGCGGACGGCCGCTGCAAGTCCTTCGCGGCCGCCGCCGACGGCACCGGCTGGGCCGAGGGCGTGGGTGTCCTGGTGGTGGAGCGGCTCTCCGACGCCCTCCGCAACGGACGCGAGATCCTCGCGGTGATCCGCGGCTCGGCCGTGAACCAGGACGGCGCCAGCAACGGCCTGACCGCGCCGAACGGCCCCTCGCAGCGGCGGGTCATCCGGGCCGCGCTGGCCAACGCCGGCCTCTCGCCCGTGCAGATCGACGCCGTGGAGGCACACGGCACCGGCACCGTCCTCGGTGACCCCATCGAGGCCCAGGCCGTCGTGGAGACGTACGGCCAGGACAGGCCGGAGGGCAGACCGCTGTTCCTCGGCTCGATGAAGTCCAACTTCGGTCACGCGCAGGCTGCCTCGGGCGTCGCCGGTGTGATCAAGATGGTGATGGCGCTGCGGCACGCGGCCCTGCCCCGCACCCTCCACGTCGACGAGCCGACGCCGCACGTGGACTGGTCGGCCGGGTCCGTCGAGCTGCTGACCCAGCCGGTGGAGTGGCCGGAGACCGGGCAGCCGCGCCGCGCGGGCATCTCCTCCTTCGGCGTGAGCGGCACGAACGCGCACGTCATCGTCGAGCAGGCGCCCGCGCGCGAGGACGGACCCGCCGCCGACGGGTCCGGGCAGAACCGGACCCTGCCGATCGTCCCCTGGCTCGTCTCGGGCGCGACCGGCGAGGCGCTCAAGGCACAGGCGAGCGAACTCCTCGCCCACCTGGACAACGTCACCGCACACGAGTCCGGCGCCCTGGACGTCGGCTACTCGCTCGCCACGGGACGCGCCGCCCTGGAACACCGCGCGGTGATCCTCGCCGACGGGCGTACCGGACTCGTCGACGGCGTACGCGAGTTGAGTACCCTCGGCAACAGCCCGGCAGTGGTGCGCGGAGTGGCGGCACCCGGACGCCTGGCCGTGCTGTTCTCGGGCCAGGGATCCCAACGGGCCGGTATGGGCCGGGAGTT
>NZ_ML123056.1:161812-165674 GCF_003846175.1 Streptomyces sp. ADI95-17
CGCCGTCGCGGAGAGCCTCACCTACAACGCGCCCGAGATCGCCATCGTCTCCAACGTCACCGGCGCGGTGATCCCCGCGCGGGAGATCCGTACGGCGGAGTACTGGGTGCGCCACGTTCGCGGCGCCGTCCGCTTCCTGGACGGCATCCGCACCCTGCAGACCCAGGGTGTGACAGCCTTCCTGGAACTGGGCCCCGACGGAGTGCTCTCCGCCATGGCCCAGGACTGCGTCACGTCCGGACCCGGCACCGAGGACACCCTCTTCGTCCCCGCGCTCCGCAAGGGGCGTGACGAGGCACGCACGTCCGCCGCCGCGCTCGCCGAACTGCACGTGCGCGGCAAGGCGGTCGACTGGGCGGCGTACTTCTCGGGCACCGGCGCCCGCCGCGTCGACCTGCCCACCTACGCCTTCCAAAGGCAGCGCTACTGGCCGCACGTCCCCGAGGACCAGCCCGTCGTGGGCGGCGAGGGCGGCAACACCCCCGAAGAGGCCCGGTTCTGGGACGCCGTCGAACGCGAGGACCTGCAGTCGCTCGTCGACGCCGTACGCCCCGACGACTCCGCCCCGCTGGCCGACGCGCTCCCGGCGCTCGCCGCCTGGCGACGGCAGAGCCGCGACAACTCCACGGCAGACGAGTGGCGTTACGGCATCAGCTGGAAGCCTGCCACGGCCGGCCCCGCGGGACAGCCGTCGGGCAACGCGCTGACGGGCAACTGGATCGTCGCCATACCCCGCCGCGCTGGTGACGCCCCCTCGGCACGCAGCACGGACGGCCTGGTGCGCAGCACGGTCGACGCCCTCGCCGCGCATGGCGCCACGGTCCTGCCGCTGGAGATCGACGCCGCCGCCACCGACCGCGCGGCACTCGCGCACGAACTCGCCCAGGTCCTCCAGGACTCCGGGCAGCCGGCCGGCGTGCTCTCCCTCCTGGCCCTGGACGAGGAGCCGCACCCCACCCATCCCGTCGTGGCAGCCGGCATGGCCGGCACGCTGGCGCTGGTGCAGGCTCTCGGCGACGCGGAGATCGACGTGCCGCTCTGGCTCGGCACCCGCGGCGCCGTCTCCGTCGGCCGTTCCGACCCGCTGACCAGCGCCGCCCAGGCCGCGCTTTGGGGGCTCGGCCGGGTCGTCGGCCTGGAGTGCGCCCACCGCTGGGGCGGACTGGTCGACCTGCCGGCCACGCTCGACGAGCGTGCGGCCGGCCGGCTGTGCGCCGTCCTCGCCGACGGCGGTGAGGACCAGGCGGCGGTGCGCTCCTCCGGGACCTTCGTACGCCGACTCGTGCGTGACCCCCGAGGGGAGAGCACCGACGGCTCGACGTGGACGCCCCGTGGCACCGCACTCATCACCGGCGGCACCGGCGCGCTCGGCAGCCACGTGGCCCGCTGGCTGGCCAAGGGCGGCGCGGAGCGCCTGATCCTCACCAGCCGCCGGGGCCCCGACGCACCCGGAGTCACCGAACTCGTCGACGAACTGCAGGAGTTCGGCACCCAGGTGACCGTCGTCGCCTGCGACATCACCGACCGCGCAGCCGTCGCCGCACTGATCGAGCAGACCACCGCCACGCCGGACATGGACGGCGAGGAGAGCGTCCTGCGGACCGTCGTGCACGCCGCGGGCGTCGGCACGGCCACGCTGCTGTCCGAAGCCACCACGGAGACACTCGCCACAGAGCTGTCCGCCAAGGTCGCCGGCGCCGTCCACCTGGACGAACTGCTCGAAGGCCACGACCTCGACGCCTTCGTCGTCTTCTCCTCCGTCGCCGGAGTCTGGGGAAGCGGTGGCCAGAGCGGCTACGCCGCCGCCAACGCCTACCTCGACGGACTCGTCCAGCGCCGCAGGGCACGCGGCGTCCCCGCTACCGCGGTCGCCTGGGGAGCCTGGGCCGGCGGCGGCATGGCCGACGGCGAGGAGGGCGAGCAGCTGCTGCGCCTGGGCATCCGCTCCATGGCGCCCGCCCCTGCGATCACCGCGCTGCAGCGGGCACTCGACTGCGACGACACCCTGGTGACGGTCGCGGACATGGACTGGGCGCGCTTCGTGCCGGTCTTCACCGCGGCCCGCCCCCGCCCGCTGATCGGCGACCTCGCCGAGGCGCGCGAGGCGCTGACGACCCCCGCGGGACCCGACGGGACGACCGGCCCGGCAGAGGGCACGTCCTCGCTGGGCGAACGGCTCGGGCACCTGGGCGCGGCCGAGCGCACCGAGGCACTGACCGAACTGGTCAGGGGCCAGGCCGCCGTCGTACTAGGGCACGGCTCGGTGGACGGGGTCGAGCCCGACCGGGCGTTCCGCGAGCTCGGCTTCGACTCGCTCACCGCGGTCGAACTGCGCAACAGGCTCGTCGCCGAGACGGGCCTGAGCCTCCCCAGCACCATGGTCTTCGACCACCCGACGCCGGCCGTCCTCGCCCGGTTCCTCGACGCCGAACTGACCTCCGAACTAGGCGACGGGTACGGCGCGTCCGACACCCGCCAGGCGTCCGCCGCGGGCACCCGCGCTCCGGCCGGCAACACCGCGGCCGCCGAGGACGACGACCTGATCGCCATCGTCGGGATGAGCTGCCGCTACCCCGGCGAGGTCGAGAGCCCCGAGGACCTGTGGCGGCTCCTTGCCGCAGGCGGCGACGGCATCACCGGCTTCCCCACGGCCCGCGGCTGGGACCTGGAAGGCATCTACGACCCCGACCCGGCCAACCCCGGTACGAGCTACACCCTCCAAGGCGGCTTCCTGCACGGGGCGGGCGACTTCGACGCAGGCTTCTTCGGGATCTCCCCGCGCGAGGCCCTGGCGATGGACCCGCAGCAGCGGCTCCTCCTCGAAGCCTCCTGGGAGGTCTTCGAGCGCGCGGGCATCGACCCGACGTCGGTGCGCGGCGAGCAGATCGGCGTCTTCGCCGGAGCCTCCTCGTCCGGCTACGGCGCCGGCGCCGCCCAGACCCCCGAGGGCGGCGAAGGCCACCTCATCACGGGCACCGCGACCAGCGTGGTCTCCGGCCGCATCGCGTACATGATGGGCCTTGAGGGCCCCGCGGTGACGATCGACACCGCGTGCTCGTCGTCCCTGGTCGCCCTGCACCTTGCCGCGCAGGCCCTGCGACAGGGCGAGTGCAGCATGGCGCTCGCGGGCGGCGTCGCGCTCCTCGCGACCCCGGCCGCGTTCGTGGAGTTCTCTCGCCAGCGCGGCCTCGCGGCGGACGGCCGCTGCAAGCCCTTCGCGGAGGCAGCGGACGGCACGGGCTGGTCCGAGGGCGTGGGCGTGCTCCTGGTGGAACGCCTCTCCGACGCACGGAGCCTCGGCCACGAGGTCCTCGCGGTGGTCCGGGGCAGCGCGATCAACCAGGACGGCGCGTCCAACGGCCTGACGGCCCCGAACGGCCCGTCCCAGCAGCGCGTGATCCGCCAGGCCCTGGCGAACGCCGGCCTGTCCGCCTCGCAGGTGGACGCGGTGGAGGCGCACGGCACGGGCACCCGTCTCGGCGACCCGATAGAGGCCCAGGCGCTCATCGCGACCTACGGTCAGGAACGGGCCGACGGCCGCCCGCTGTGGCTGGGGTCGATCAAGTCCAACATCGGCCACGCCGCGGCGGCGGCCGGCGTGGGCGGCATCATCAAGATGGTCATGGCGATGCGGGAGGGCGTCCTGCCGCAGACCCTCCACGTGGACGAGCCGTCCTCGCACGTCGACTGGTCGGCGGGTGCTGTCGAGCTCCTGACGGAGTCGGTGGCGTGGCCGGAGACGGGGGCACCGCGTCGCGCGGGCGTCTCGTCCTTCGGAATCAGCGGCACGAATGCGCATGTGGTGCTGGAGCAGGCGCCGGTGGGTGCGGAGGCCCTGACGGCGGTTGCGGTTCCGGTGGGG
>NZ_ML123056.1:169267-170723 GCF_003846175.1 Streptomyces sp. ADI95-17
GCGCATGGCCCGTGCCGGTCTCCCCGCTCTCACGGCGGAGCAGGGCCTTGCCCTCTTCGACGCCGCCGAGCACACGGGCTGGGGAGCGGTGCTTCCGCTCCGGCTCGACCTCGCGGTGCTCCGGCGGGGTGCTGCGTCCAACGGCGTGGCGCCGCTGATGCGCGGCCTCGTACGCGTCCCGAACCGCCGTGCCGCGAAGTCGGCCGCGGCCGAGTCGGCGCTCGCCGACCGGCTTGGCGGCCTCGGCGAGGCGGACCGTACAGCCATGGTCATGGAGCTCGTGCGCGGTGAGGTCGCTCTCGTGCTCGGTCACGCGTCGCGAGACGCCGTCGTGCCGGGGCAGGCGTTCAAGGAGCTCGGCTTCGACTCGCTCACGGCGGTGGAGCTGCGCAACCGGCTCAACGCCGAGACGGGCCTGCGGCTGCCCGCGACACTCGTCTTCGACTACCCCACGCCCGAAGCGCTGGCCGAGTTCATCCTGGACGAGGTCGCGCCCCGCGAGGACGACCTGGACCATGGGCTCCCCGCGGTGCTGGGCGCGACGGACGAACCCATCGCGATCGTCGGCATGAGCTGCCGCTACCCGGGCGGGGTGCTCAGCCCGGAGGACCTGTGGCAGCTGGCGGTGAACGGCCGCGACGGCATAGCGCCGTTCCCGACCGACCGCGGCTGGGACGTGAGCAGCCTGTACGACCCCGACCCGGACAGCCGCGACACGTCGTACACGGCTGAGGGCGGATTCCTCTACGACGCGGGGAAGTTCGACCCGGCGTTCTTCGGCATCTCGCCGAACGAGGCGCTGGCGATGGACCCGCAGCAGCGGCTCCTCCTCGAAGCGACATGGGAGGCAGTCGAGCGGGCCGGCATCGACCCGACGTCCCTGCGCGGCAGCCGTACCGGCGTGTTCGCCGGAATGATGTACCACGACTACGCCTCGCAGGTCGCCTCCGTGCCGGAAGGCGTCGAGGGCTTCCTCGGGATCGGTACGTCGGGCAGCGTCCTGTCCGGCCGAGTGGCGTACACCTTCGGTCTTGAGGGACCGACGATGACGATCGACACGGCGTGCTCGTCGTCGCTGGTCGCCCTCCACCTGGCCGTCCAGGCCCTGCGCAAGGGCGAGTGCACGATGGCGCTGGCCGGTGGTGTGACGGTGATGTCCACCCCTGGCGCGTTCATCGAGTTCTCCCGCCAGGGCGGCCTCGCCTCCGACGGCCGCTGCAAGTCGTTCGCGGCGGGCGCGGACGGCACGGGCTGGTCCGAGGGCGTCGGCATGCTCCTGGTGGAGCGCCTTTCCGACGCGCGGCGTCTGGGCCACGAGGTGCTGGCGGTCGTGCGCGGCAGCGCGGTGAACCAGGACGGTGCGTCCAACGGCCTGACGGCTCCGAACGGCCCGTCCCAGCAGCGTGTCATCCGCCAGGCCCTGGCCGACTCCAGTCTGCTGGCCTCGCAGGTGGAC
>NZ_ML123056.1:173352-174899 GCF_003846175.1 Streptomyces sp. ADI95-17
CTGAACTCCATGTACGCGGCAGGGCAGTTGACTGGACCGCGTACTACGCCGGCACCGGCGCCCGTCGCGTGGACCTGCCCACCTACGCCTTCCAGCATGAGCAGTTCTGGCTGGTGTCGTCGCCTGTGGGGTTGAGTGATGCGCGGGCGCTGGGGCAGAGCGCGGGGGAGCACCCGTTGCTGGGTGCGAAGGTGGTGCCGGCTCAGGGGGACGAGTTCCTGTTCACGAGTCGGTTGTCGGTGGACTCGCATGCGTGGCTGGCCGATCACGTGGTGATGGGCTCGGTGCTGCTGCCGGGTACGGCGTTCGTGGACATGGCGCTCCACGTGGGAGAAGCCGTCGGCTGCGGGGTGCTGGGTGATCTGACGCTCCAGGCGCCGCTGGTGCTCCCTGAGCACGGCGCGGTGGCCGTGCAGGTGGCCGTGGGCGCTGTCGAGAGTGACGGAAGCCGTGTGTTGACGGTGCATTCGCGGCCGGCGGAGGACGCCGAAGCGGAGTGGACGCAGCACGCGGTCGGAACGCTGTCCGCAGGACCGGTGGCCGCGAGTGAGGCGCTGGAACAGTGGCCGCCGCGCGACGCGGTCGCCGTCGAGGTGACGGGTCTGTACAACGACCTTGCGGATCTGGGCCTCGGATACGGCCCGGTGTTCCAGGGGCTTCGGGCCGCCTGGCGGAAGGGCGACGACGTGTACGCCGAAGTGGCTCTCCCTGAAGGGGTGGATGCCACCGGGTTCGGCGTGCACCCGGCGCTGCTCGACGCCGCGCTCCACGCCCTGGGTCTGCCGGGTGGCGTCGACGCCGGCGCGGAGGCCGGTGCGGCGGGGCTGCCGTTCGCGTGGGGCGGGGTCACGGTCTCGGCTGTGGGTGCGACGGTCCTGCGGGTCCGGATCAGCCCTGCGGGCTCCGGTGTGTCCCTGACCGTGGCCGACGGTGCCGGTGCCCCGGTCGCCCACGTCGATTCGCTCGCGCTGCGTGCGGTGTCGCAGGAGCAGGTCGCCTTGGCCGGCCACAGCGCAACCCGCGACGCCCTGTTCCAGGTGGACTGGGTCGGGCACGCGGTGACGGAGGAGCGGGTCGAGGCGCGCTGGGCCGTGCTCGGCGACGCGGTTGTCGTGCCGGGTGTGCGCTACGCCGATCTGGAGGCGCTCGCCGCCGCACTCGGTGCAGGCGAGTCGGTGCCGGGCGTGGTGGCGGTGTCGTTCGCCGGTTCCGGAACCGGTACGGGTACGGCTACGGGTGTGGGCACGGTCGACGGCATCGGTCGCGCCGGTGACGTCGTTGCCCGTACGCATGAAGTAGCCGGTCGTGCACTGGAGTTGTTGCGGGGCTGGCTGGCGGATGAGCAGTTCGGACAGTCGCGGCTGGTGGTCGTGACCCGTGGTGCGGTGGCTTGCGGTGAGGCCGAGGTGCCGGATCCGGTGCAAGCGGCGGTGTGGGGTCTGCTGCGTACGGCGCAGTCGGAGAACCCCGACCGTTTCGTCCTCGCCGATCTCGACCCGGCACTGGCCGAAGGCATGGCCGGAGACTTGACCGTTGACCTCGACGGC
>NZ_ML123057.1:0-1297 GCF_003846175.1 Streptomyces sp. ADI95-17
CCCAGAGCCTGCTCCAGGACGGCGGGGCTCTGCCGGTGGCGGCCGGCAAGGTGCTCGTGCAGGGCGAGGACCTCGGACGGTGGGTGACGGCGCAGCGGCACGGGTGGGAACAACTCCTGCCCGCGCAGCAGTGGTTGCTGGAGAACGTCCTCGGGATCGAACCCGCCGAGGAAGCAGAACGGCTGGTGAAACGGACGCAGGACACCATGTGGGCCCTCAACCTGCGTGCGGCGCAGCAGTACCACGCACGCGAGGGGCACTTGCGGGTACCCCGCAAGCGCGTCGAACACCTGGCGGGAGCGGCGGGCATGGCAGGCCCGTCGGGCCATCAGGCAGGCGCTGACGGGGTCGTGGTCGTCAAGCTCGGCACATGGCTCGACAACGTACGGAAGCGTGCTGGCAGGCTCACCGAACAACGCCGTGCGGACCTCGATGCCCTCGGTATGCGCTGGTAAAGCGGGCGGTAGTCGGGTGGAGGCTATGTGCCTGATCCGAGGCGGCTGAAGGCCCAGCGGAGGACCTCTTGGTCGACGCGGGGGCGGCCGGTGCGGTTCAGGGCGGTGAGGGTGTGGGCGGTGAGGCGGGCCCAGTTGCGGAAGTTGCCGTGGGCGGCGCGGCTGTCGGCGTAGGTGATGTCTTTGGGGTCGGCGTCGGCCCAGATCGGGTGGTAGAGGGGGATGGTCTTGAGGACTTCGTCGGTGGTGAGGCGGGTGAAGCGCTGCCAGATGAAGATGCGGGAGGACAGCATCGGTTCTTTGCGGAGGGTGGCGTGGCAGCCTTCGCCGCCGACGAAGATGACGGCGAGCTGGGTGTAGGGGTCGTCCCAGAGGTAGCGGATGTACTCAAGTTGGTCGCTGGAGAGCCACTGTGCTTCGTCCAGGACGAGGGTACGCGGGTGGGCGGCGAGGGTTGCCTTGAGCAGGTGGTCGAACTCGGTGGCGTAGCGCGGGGGCTGGCCTGGTAGTTCGAGGGCGGTGTGCAGTTCGTGGCGTACGGCGCGGGTGGTGGTGCGGGCGTGGAAGGTGATGCGGCGGATGTCTTCGCTGGTTTGGAGTTCGCGTAGGCAGCTGGTGACGGCGACGGTTTTACCGAAGCCGGCGCCGCCGTGGATGCACATCATGGCGCGGGCGTTGATGGTGTCGGTGAGGTTCTCCCGGGCGGTGAGCAGGGCTCGGGTGGTGACCAGGCGGGCGTCGGGCAGGGCGGTGTACTGGTCGGTGGGTGCGGGTGGCAGGCGGGTCATGGGGTGGTCTCCTGGTCGTGGTGTTCGGGGGCGGTTGTGGGGCCGGGGCTGGGG
>NZ_ML123057.1:1724-10008 GCF_003846175.1 Streptomyces sp. ADI95-17
GTTTTGAGGCTGTCGGGGGTGGCCCAGTCGGCGGATGGTGGTGCGGGCGGGATCAGATCGGGCAGCGCCAGCGCTGTGAGGTCGGCTTCCTCGTAGCGGGATAGCTCTCGGGTGGCTTCGGTGGCGGTGATCGTGTTCAGGCGCAGCGCGGGGGTGGGGGTGGTGGCGGGGGCGAAGCGTTCGTGGCGGAGTCGTTCGGCGGCCTTCGCGTCGGCGCGCAGGCGTCGGGCGCGTGTGTTGCGGGCGTGGCGCAGGGCGGTGAGTTGTTCGTCGGTGGCCTGGTCGGCGAGGTGGGCGGTGCCGAGGTGGTGGCCGTGGGGGTCACAGACTTCGATCTCGTGGGTGTGGTGGGGCATGAAGCGCACGGTGACCTTGCGGCCGGCCTGCCCGGTCATCCAGTCGGCGAGGTAGGAACGGTTACGGAAGCGCAGGCCGTGGCTGGTGAGGGTGCGGGTGCGTGCGTCGTCTTCGAGGGTGAAGGACCACAGGTCTGCGGCAGGGATCTCTCGCAGCGGGGTGGGGTCGGTCTGCCAGGCTTGCAGTGGGGTGGCCCCATGCAGGCTCTCGGGGTGGTGTTCGGTGTTCCACCAGGTCGCCCAGGACAGGAGTTCTGTGGTGAAGGCCTGGAACGTCATGGGCGGCCCGGTGGGAGGCGGGTCGGGACGCTTGCGCGGGGGCCGCTTGGGGGGTTTGCGGGGTGTGGGGGTGTAGCCGGGCAGGGCGGCGAACAGCATCGTGGTGGCGCAGTGGTTGAGGTTCTCGATGCTGCCTTTGAGGTGCGGGCTGTAGGGCGGCAGGACGGTGATGTCGGAGTCCAGGGTGGTCAGGGCAGCGGTGACGGTGCGGGAGAGGAAGTCGCGGCCGCGGTCGAAGCGCACGTGGGCGGGGAGCCCGCCGAAGGGGCCGTAGGGGGCGGTGGGGACGATCGCGGAGCGCAGTGCGGCCAGGACCGAGGCGCGGGTCGGAGTGCCGGGGGTGACGGCAAGGCCGGTGATGGCCTTGGTTGCGCAGTCGATGAACCACGTGATGAAGGGGTGGACGAGAGTGCCGTCGGCGTCCACGCGGAGCGGGGCCTGGACGTGGTCGGCCTCCCACACCTCGTTGCGCCACGTTCGCGGGCGTGTGGCGAACACATCGTGGGCGCGGGCGGCCTGGTGGCCGTGGCGGTAGCCGGCCCTCTCCCCCACGGTCAGGTCCCGGCGGACCGCGCGCAGGAACGTCGCCAGCGACGGGACCGGGTCCAGCAGCGGAACAGCCGCAGGCGGGGCACCGCCCGGGAGCGCGCTGCGGGGCGGGCTGGATGGGGGCGTGGCCGGGCCAGAGGCGGAGGCGTTGGTGTCTGCCGGTGGGGTGGGTGGAGTGGCTGGGGTGGGGGCTTGGCGGGCGCGGGCGAGGAGCTCGCGGTGGACCGCGGAGGCGTTGCCGTGCCAGTACGCCAGCAGCACCCGCAGCTCGGGGGTGATCTCGAAGCGGTCGGTATGGCGGGCGCCGGGAGCGGCGGCGGTGGCGGGTGTGGTGGTGGCCTCGGCCAGCCACCGCCATACGGTGCGGTCGGAGACGTTCAGGCACTGCGCCGTGGTGCGGACGTGGGCGCGGGTGAGACGGCGCTCGGCGCGCAGCGCGAGCAGATGCCGTACGGCTGGGGCGCGCAGGGCGGTCAGCGACACCGCGTCCAGGGCGGGCCCGGCCTCGTCGGGCGCGGACGCCGGGGTGGGGGTGGTGTGGGAGGGCGTGGTGTTCATCGTGGTCCTTCCCGCGCGTGCGGGGGCTGCCCGGCGTGGAGGCGGGCAGGGGTGTGGGTCAGGGGCGTGGGCCGAGGCGGGTACAGGCCTGGGCCAGGAGGGCGGCATCGGCCGTGTGCTCGGGGTGGCGGTCCAGGGTGGCGTACGCGTGGGAGGTGTTCTTCGCCCAGGTACGGAAGTTGCCGTGTGCGCGTGTCTCGTCCGTATGCAGCAGGTCGGCGTCGGTCGCGGTGTCCCACAAGGGGTGGAACAGACGCAGCACGCCGGGGACCTGCGCGGAATCCAGGCGTGGGACGTGCTGCCAGGTCAGCACGCGTGAGGCCAGCGCGGGAGCCCGTGCCAGGGTGCGCTCGGCGCCCGCCCCGCACAACACGAGCGAAGCCTGGGTCGTAGGCGCGTCCAGCAGCAGGCGGAGATAGTCCAGCTCGGGGGCTGCGATGCGCTGCACGTCGTCGATGACCAGCACCCCCGGGGCCTGGAACGCCTTGAGTAGCGCGCGGTCGGCCGCGTCCGTGCGGTTCGTCAACGAGGTGGCGGGCAAGCCGAACGCGGTGAGCAGCGCGGCCCGCAGTTGCGGCAGTGCCGGTTTCACCGCCACCAGCGCGCGGTGCACCGGGATCCGGCGCGGCAGCAGGGCCAGGGCTTGATGGACCGCGACCGTCTTACCCTGGCCCGGGTCCCCGTACACGCACACGACCCCGTGCGCGGCGACCGTATGGGCGATCGCCTCGGTGACCGTGCCGAGTTGCCGGGTGGAGACCACATGCGCGCCCGGCACGTACAGACGGACGCCATCCCCCGGCGACGCGGGCCGGGTCACGGGGGCGGTATCCGTCGCGTCGGCCTGTTCCACGCCGGAGACGGGCGGGGCCTGACCGGTCTCATCGACCGTTCCCGGCAGAGCCAGCTCGGCCAGGGCCCGGTCATAGCGGTCGGGATCCACGTGCCGTTTCCCGGGGCGCGTGCTCTGAAAGACCCGGCCCGCCCGGCGTTGCTCGCGTACCGCCCGGTGCATGGTCGCCAGCGAAGGCAGCGGCCCGGGCAGGGCGGAGTCGTCACCTGCTTGGGACAGCTGCCGGTGCAACTCGGAGACGTTCCCGTCCAGCTCCTCGAGCCGCGTCCACAGCATGTCGTCGAGCAGGAACCCTCCACGCCGGTAGGCCGGCTCGGTCTGGCCCTTACGGGCCCTCGCGAGCCAACGCCAGGCCGTGCGTACGGACACTCCGGCCGTCTGGGCCGCGATCCTGACGTGGACCGATTCCAGCGTGCCGGCCTCGTCCAGCGCGAGAAGCCGGCGTACCACGACCTGGCGTACCAGTCCTTTGTCCTGCGAAGGCGACGCGAGCGACATGGTCTGGGCGGCAGCACGCCCCGTACCCGAACGCTCCCTTGGACGGGGGGCCGCAGACAACGACGGTTGAGCAGTCATGCCCACCAGCACACCCGGGCGCCCCGACACCGTGCACAGGAATGAGCATCTACACGTCAGCCAGCCATCAGCTGTGCTACACGCAACACGCAGTGCGTGACAGCCATTTAGTCACTCCATGACAGCCAGGACCATAAGTAGCAGGCCGGAAAAGCGGCAGCTCAGCACACTGTTTTCTCGTATCGGCCCTGGTGACGCCCAACCCACTGACACCACCCCACCCACCCACACAGGAGAACGGCACCGAAAAGACCGTGCTGCTGGGCCGGTTGTTCGCCGATCCCGGCTTTGAGGTTGTCGGTGCGCGAGTGCCGGAGGCGGTACCGCAGTGGGGGCTGTTCGAGACCGTGCCGCCGACTGCCCAGCAGCGGGCCCTGGCATGGCTGCCGCACATCCGGGAGGTGGAGACCGGCTTGCCGCACGCGCCAGGCAGCCGCGCGGGCCAGACGATGCGGCCGGAGTACGACCCCGCGCGGTGGACGCTGGCACAGCGGGACGCGGCCAAAGCCAGGGAGCTGACGGCACTCGGCTTTCCCCGGGTGACCCGCACGACGGTGGAGCGGATGCGGCTCGCCTACCGCAGGCAGGGCCTGTGGGGGCTGGTCGACAAACGCACGGTCCGCTCCTCCAGTCCGACCGGGCGGGCCGACGAGCGGGTCGTGGCCGCGGTGCTGGAGGCGTTGCGGCGTCAGCGTGGCCGGTCAAAGGGGACGATCAAGGGACTGCGGGTGCTGACCGGGCAGATCCTGGACGACCTCCATGGACCGGGGGTGGTAGCGCTTCCTGCGCCGTCCTCGTTCTACCGGCTGGTGAACTCCCTTGCCGATCCGGCCGAACTGCCTGGGCGTCCCGCCCGCACCGCCACTGCACCCGCCCATGTGCCGGCGGCGCCGCTGGTGCTGCGGCCCGGAGAACAGGTGCAGATCGATACCACCCGCCTAGACATCATGGCCGTCCTGGAGGACGGCAGCCTGGGACGGCCGGAGCTGACCATCGCCGTCGACGTCGCCACCCGCTCCATCCTGGCCGCCGTCCTGCGCCCGCGCAGCACCAAAGCTGTCGATGCCGCCCTGCTCCTGGCCGAGATGGCCGTCCCCCACCCCGCCCGGCCCACTTGGCCTGCCGCGCTGCACCTGTCCCGGGCCGAAGTGCCCTATCAGCGGATGCTGTCGCTGGACGAACGCCTGGAAGGCGCGGCCGCCCGCCCGGTGATCGTGCCCGAGACGATCGTCGTCGACCGCGGCAAGATTTACCTCTCCGAGTGCTTCGTCGCCGCCTGCGAGGCCCTCGGAGTGAGCGTGCAGCCCGCCCCGCCCCGCCGGCCGCAGGCCAAGGCCGTGGTGGAGCGGACCTTCGGCGCGATCAACGATCTGTTCTGCCAGCACGTCGTCGGCCACACCGGATCCAACCCGCTCCGGCGTGGCAAGGACGTGGCCGTCGAGGCGCGGTGGACGATCCCGCAGCTGCAGGACTTCCTCGACGAATGGATCACCGCAGGGTGGCAGAACCGGCCCCACGACGGACTGCGCCACCCCGTCCTGCCCAAGTCCGCGCTCACCCCGAACCAGATGTGGGCCGCGCTGATCACCCTCAGCGGCTACGTGCCCCTGCCGCTGACCGGGGCTGACTACCTCGAACTGCTGCCGGTGCGCTGGCAGCCCATCACCGACCGCGGCATCCGCCTGAACTACCGCACCTACAACCACGACATCCTCACCCCCCACCGTGGCCAGCGCTCCCCCGCCGCCGGCAAGGATGGCAAGTGGGAGATCCACCACAACCCCCACGACGCCCGCCAGATCTTCATCCGTCTCACCGACGGACAGCTCCACGAGATCCCCTGGATCCACCGTGACCACGTTCACCAGCCCTTCAACGACGCCCTCTGGCACCACATCCAGACCGAGGTCGAACAGCGCGGTGACCGCGACCAGCACGAAGCCGACCTCGCCGACGCCCTCGACCAGCTCCTGCGCCGCACCCGTGGCCCCGCCGGGACAGACCACGACCCCCGCCGCCGCAAAACCCCCCGCGCCAGCAGCACGGCAACACAGCTGCCTGACCTGCCCGGCCAGCGGCGCCCACTCACCGCAGAGACCGCACCAGGGCCGGCACCGGACTGGAGCGAGAGCCTGGACGACCTCATCCGCGTCGATGTGGCGGCCGAGACCGACACAAGTGAGCTGGAGGGCACGGGCGTGCTGCCGGCAGACGCGGGCGGATACGGGCTGTGGGATGCCGAAGCGGAGGCCGAGCAATGGTGAACACCCCACCCAGCACAGGCGATGCGCCGGCCGGCAGTTTCCCGACAGCGGCAAACCGGCCTCCCGCTGCCGCGGCAAGCACCGGCGGCGACGCACCTGAGGCGCAGCAGCAGTCGGTGACCACCTGGGACGGCTTCCAAGCCTTCGCTGCCACGCCCGTGGCAGCTCCTCCCCCGCCCGGGGCGCCGCCCCGCAGCCTCGAAGAACGCCTGGCCTACTACTCGCGGTTCGTCACCGTGCGCACCCCGGCCATCGACGCGCTCGCCAAGAACGTACGCACCCTGATGATCCTCGGCCGTCACCAGGCAGTCACCGCACGGCCGTCCCTGATCGTCACCGGCCCCGCCGGCGCCGGGAAAACCACCGCCCTGCTCCAGGTCGGCCGCGCCTGCCACCTCGCCCACACCCGACGCCACGGCCCCACAGCCACAGCCGGGCAGGTCCCCGTCGCCTACGTCCTGGTCCCACCCGCCGCCAGCGCCAAAACCCTGGCCACCGAGTTCGCCCGCTACCTCGGCATCCCCGTCGCCGCCGGCATGTCCCAGGCCCAGATCACCAACGCTGTCTGCCACACCTACACCGCTGCCGGCGTCCAGCTGGTGATGATCGACGAGATCCACCGGCTCAACCCCCGCACCACCACCGGCGCCCAGAGCGCCGACCTGATCAAAGACCTCACCGAACGCATCGGCGCCACCTTCGTCTACGCCGGCATCGACGTCACCACCACACCCCTGTTCACCGGGGTGCGCGGCGCGCAACTCGCCGGACGTGCCTCCCTCATCGACTGCGCCGCCTTCCCCGCCCGCCTCGGCGAGAACGAACCCTTCCGCGACCTCATTACCGCCATGGAAGGCGCGCTCGACCTGCGCCACCACCGGCCCGGAACTCTCCCCCAACTGGCCCCGTACCTGCACGAACGCACCGCCGGCCGTATCAGCAGCCTCGCCCGCCTCATCCGCCAGGCCGCCATCGCTGCCCTACTCGACGGCACCGAACGCATCACCAGAACCAGCCTCGAAGCCATCCGCCTGGACCACCTCGCCGAACAGCACTACCGACCCCACACCCGGCCCCGAAGCCGCAGCGCCAGCACCCTGTGAGCCGGACAGACGTTACGGACCGTGCCGTAGCAGAGGCCGGCGCCCCACAGTGCAGCGCCGTCACCGCAAGGGCATGGCTGCAGGTCCCGGCAGCCGCGCCGGGCGTGTTCCGAGTACGGCCGCTGCCCGGCGAAGCGACCGCCTCGTACGCCCAACGTATCGCTATGTCCTATCAGCTGACTCTGCCCCAGCTCCTCGACGGGGCTGGTATCGCCCTCCACGGCCACGGCACCCTGCCGGCAGCCGGACTCCACCTCAACCACAACGCGGCCCGGCACCTCGCCGCGCTCGCCCGGGTCCCACTCCCCGACCTCCTGCGTGCCTTGCCCCGCCCCGCCCTCAACGACACCGCCCCCAGCGCCGAGGCCGCCGCACGCTGGAAGCGGCTCGACGCCGCACAGCAGCCCGTCCGCGCCTGCACCCCGTGCACCCACCACCGCAGCCACGGCACCACCGACACCGCCTGGGTTCACCCACCGCCGCACCGGCTGGTGTGCCCGCGGCATCAGCAAGCCGCCCCCGACCCACGGCTTGCCTCCCCCATCCACACGTGGGCCGTGCCCCAACTCGCGGCCGCGCACCACGCCCACCAGCGCCTGCTACGACATCCCGGCGCCGCTACCGCCTGGACCGCGGCACGCGCCATCACCACCCGCTGGTACGACCACCAGCAACATCTCACCCACCGCTGGCACGCCCGCCTGACCCGACTCTGCGCGGCCAACCCCCACCTGGCCACCACGGGCAGCGCCTCCCCCGCACTCCTCGCGCGCGACCTGGTGATCTACCCGGAAACCGTCGCCCTCACCCGCGCACTCGCCACCCTGCCGAACCGGCCACACCGCACCACCAACGACGCCCTCGGCCTCATCGCTCACCGGTTGAACCTCACCCACCTGACCCCCAGCGCGCACGACCCCCTCCGTATCTTCCTCACCCACACACACCACTGACCAGCCAAACCGCGCTTTGAAGCCCGGATAGAACGCAGCCGCCTATAGACGCACCACTACATCAACGGGAAACCCAAGATCATTCCCACACAGCCACCGGACCGCAGGCCAAACGCCCGAACAACCAAACCGAACGCGATCCCAGGCCACACCCATCACACCCGAACACAGCCACTCCAGCCGTCCCGAGTCCCATTCCAAAGACAGGACACCAGACCAAAGCAGCCCAACCCCCTGAACATCACTGCTCCGTCACACCCACAGCAGTCCGCCGGACTTTGTCGTCCGGGTCTGCTACGAGTCGGAGTGCCGTCTCCTTGGTTGCGGAGACATGCCGCCAGGTTGCGATGAGCGTGGCCAAGGCGGACTGACGGGAGTGCGGGTTGGGGAGGCGGGTGGAGGCGAGAAGGACAGCAAGTTCGTCGTTGGGCTCAAGGAGGTCGTTTCCGGGCATGACGACGCGTTGCAGAACTTGGATCTTCGCTTCCTCGCGCTCGCTGACCTCGTGCGCTTTGTTCAAGGCGGCGGCGATGTCATCGAGTACGGGTTGCGTGAGCAGGTCGGTTCCCAGTAGCGGTTGAGGGGCCTGGCCTGGCTCGGGATGGGGGGAGCGATGTTGACCGCGCCTGGTTGCAGGGCAAGGCGTTGAGCCTCGGCGCGGGCGCGGGTCCAGAGATCTTCAAGGACTCGCATGCGGGTGGCTGTGCGATCGGCTTCCTGTTGGGCGGTGGCTTTGTGTTGCAGGGCTCGATGCGTTTCGTCGCGCAGGTGGGCGGCTTCGTCGTGGCGTGCA
>NZ_ML123057.1:11157-19902 GCF_003846175.1 Streptomyces sp. ADI95-17
ACGCTAGCCAGTGAATCCTGGGCCCGTAGAACCTGTGGAATGCCGCGCCAAGCTCTGTGCCGACAGGCTTCACCAGTTGGCCGGCCCCCGGCCTGGAGTGGGCCACGGCGATGGAGCAGCAGCGGCGCCCGTCCCGGGGATGTGCCCGGGACGGGCGCCTCGTTCGTTCTTGCCGCCACAAGACCGCGTGGCCGGCACCCGTCAGGTCCATCAAGGCGGCCTGGTGCACCGTCGGCAGAGGCACGCCGTGCTCACCCGGCAGGTCGGTCTGCTCCGTGAATTGCTGGGGTTTCCTTCCGCTCCCTTGCCACGGCGGTCGGCAACCGGGCATCGTCCTCGGCGCGGGCCCGGTCCAGCAGAAGGCCGGCGCTGAGGCTGACCTGGATGCAGGGCAGGAGGTTCACCTTCACGGCTTCCTGGCCGAGCGGCGGCGATCGGGCCGTTACACCGCGCCCGCCTCGTCGGCACAGGCGCCGATCAGCTCGGTCAGAGCGAACACTCCAAGTCTCTTGCCGCTCTCGCTTCCGATCAAGAGGTGAGACCCCCTGTGAGCAGCACTCTCCTTGCACCTGGGAGACGTGCTGCCTGGTCGGCGATGTGGCGCAGCGCGTCGGGTCCGCCCCTGCGGTTGGAGGGTTTCAGCAGCATTCCTTCAAGTACATCGCCCATCGCCTCACGCGGGGCCACCTCAGCCAGAAGAATCTCCCCGAATCCGCTTGCGATGGGCTCAAGGAAGGACGGCTTCTCGGTTCGAGCCTTCTTGTATTCGTCTCCGACGAGCACGACAACGGCTCGTCGAGTTTTCGGCAGCAGCTCGCTCAGGGTGGGGTAGCGCTCACACAGGTGGGTGGGCCTGCGAGATGTGGCGTAGTCCAGGAAGACTCCCCGCTCATCCACCCGGGCGAACTTGAATCCTTCGAATACAGCCAAGACGAACTCGGGGCGCAGGAAGTGGTTTGCGATGTCGCGCCCGATCTTCCGGTACGGGTCATCCTCGCTCACGAAGACCTGGTTCGCGGCAGGGTAGGAGTCGGCTGAGGCTGCATGGCCGCTGTCGACGAGGCGGGCCATGAGATCGATGTGCTCCTCGAAACTTCCCGGGCTGGCGCTCGGGCCCATCACGTGAATGACCATTGACCCGCCGATCACCGGCGAGCGCGTGCCCTTGGTCGCGTCAGAGGGCGACTTCCTCTTTCCCGGAACCGGGATCACGGCAGACTGCTTGAACGGCAGACCGGCGGCATCAGTCCCTACCGCATGGGCGATGAGAAGAACCTCTTCCGGATCCTCCGCGTCCGCGGGCTTCGCCGCCGCAAGGAGCTGCTCGCCCTTCTCCTCCGCGTCCACGGGCTTCGCCGCCCCAAGGAGCTGATCGCCCTTTGCGTACAGCTCATCCCACTCCTGCTCAGACCTGTGTGTGGGGACGATGGGGTTCTCGGCAAGGTGCCGGATCAGGCGCCAGGCCATCTCGTAGTTGGCCGGGTACCTCTGGAACAGTCGCTGCGCGGTGGGGCGAGAGCACTGCAGCGTACCCGCCAGTTTGTGCAATGACGGGAGGCCCGCACGCCTATGCAGTGCGCCGAGCCACTCCAGGTAGTCCCGCAGTGGCCCGGGTGGTACGTCGCCTGGGATCTTGATCTCCGGCACCTTGCTCCCTGTCCGCACGTCCTGACCGTGAAAACTTTGTTTCACGGCGTTCCAAGAGCGGCACACAGCGTACCCACATCGGCACATCCGGCCCGACCGTGCCGGACGCTCGAATCACCCGCCAGCACAAGGGAGGTGAGGAGAGTGAGGTTGGGTAAGGAGTGGTGGCAGACCGTCCGGTACGCCATCGGTAAGGAGGGCCGGACGGTCCGCCTGATCAGCATCCTGGTGACAGTCGGCGTCATCGTGCTGGTACTGATCACCGTCACGAACGGCGTGTCCGTAACGGTGGGCGTCTAAGGCGGTGCCCGATAGGGCGGGGCGTGCCTCGGCCGCACAACCAGGTCACCACGAGGCTAGGGCCCCGGTCGACACGACCGGGGCCCTGGGCGGTTGGGGTTCGGGCAAGGAGATGCCCCTGCCCAGCGGGGGATGGTCCAACAGGTCCGAGGCCGGGCCCAGAGCCGGGGTGCTGTGGCCCTGGACGACGAGGACGACGGCGCCTTCCCGACCGCCTGATACATCATCTGAAAACACCCCGGACGGTTCTCACCCACCCTTCAGCGCCCCAGCCCAGCCCCGCACCCAAACTCACACCAGGGCTCAATACCGGCCGGCTCCGGCGAGCGGCAGGCTGACCCAGCGCCAGGCCCTCGCGCAGCTCGCCGCGGTCGGCATCAAGGCCCCGGGTGCCGCCCACCGGACGTCTCGCGGGTACGGGCACCACTCGGCCGCACCATCGCCGAGGCGATGTCAGGCGCGAAGGCGGCCTGACGGCCAACGAGGCGCCCGCCCCAGGCGATGTGTCCGGGGCGGGCGCCGTGATCGTTGCTACGGCCACCGTCGGGGTCGCTCCCGAGCAGACGGTCGGGGCAGGGCCCACACAGGTCCGAACAGCACTTCGAGAACGGCAGATTTGCCGGCACCACCGCCGGTCCTCCCCTGCTGCATCAGCTCATTCACTCCCGACCCCGGCGACGACCCCACCCACCAACCGGAGAACCGGCGTATGGTCATCGGCGTACGTCAAGTCCGCGTAGTCGGGCCCAGTCTGCGACCTCGCAGGCTCCGGCGTGTCGGTCAGGCCGAGCGCAGGGCGTCTGTCGGGGACACCCTGGCTGCGCGCAGTGCCGGGTAGATTCCGGCGACGGCCGCTACCAGTACTGATACCAGGGGTCCGGCGATGACCGTGTAGAGCGGGATGGAGGCGGGCCAGCCCTGTGCGAGGGCGTAGCCGTAGACCGCGAGGCTGCCGACGAACAGTCCGCCGACTCCTCCGATGAGGCCCATCAGTACGGCCTCGATGAGGAACTGGACGGCGATCTGGCCGCCTCGGGCGCCCAGCGCGCGGCGCAGTCCGACCTCTCCGCGGCGTTCCATCACTCCCACGACCATGGTGTTGGCGATGCCGACGCCGCCCACGAGCAGGGCGACCGCTGCGAGGGCGAGGACGAGTCCGGTGAGGGAGTTCTTGGTCTCGGCCCGTGCCGTGTACAGGTCGGAAGGGCGGCTGACTGCGACCGTGCTCGGGTTGGCGGGGTCGGCGGTGGCTCCGGCAACGGTCTGTACGTCAGGGACGCGTTCGGGGTGGGCCCTGAGGTAGACCATGGCGGCGGTGCCGTCCGCGCCCAGGTGGGCGGTGGCCTCGGGCCAGCCGACCAGGGCGGCGGTGCCGAGTTCGGGTGCGAGCTCGTTCGGGGCCAGGATGCCGTTGACGACGAACCACTGTCCGCCCAGCCAGACGCGTTCGCCCGGCGCGGTGACGCCGAGCCGGAGTGCGGCCTGGTCGCCGAGCACGGTCATCGGGAGGTTCTCGCTCGCCTTGTCCAGCCAGTGCCCGTTCTGCAGGGTGGCGTGCAGGACGTCGAGCAGGTTGAGCCGGGCGGCCAGCACGGTGAGGCTGTTGGTCTGCTGTGGTGGGACCAGGTCGTTGCGGTAGACCTGGGTCTTGGTGGCCCCGGTCGCGGTGACCTGTTGCACGGGGGCGATGTTGGCAAGCATCTTCTCGGCCGTGGGCGGCAGCGGCACCGGCTTCTGGTCGGGGCCGTTGCCGGGGGCGACGGTGATCAGGTTGGAGCCGAGCCGGTCCAGGCGCTCCAGCAGGTGTGCCTGGTTGGAGGCGGAGATCCCGGTCACGGCGATGACGGCGGCGATGCCCAGGGAGATGCCGAGCGCGGACAGGGCGGAGCGCATCTTGCGGGTGCGTGGTCCGATCATGCCGAGGCGCAGCGTGTCTGTCGGGCGTAGCCGGGTGCGGCGCAGGGGTGGTGTCATCGGACAGCTCCTGCGGGGTGCGGGCCGCGTTCGTCGGAGTCGATGCGGCCGTCGTGGAGGGCGATTCGCCGGGGGAAGGAGGCGGCCAGCTCGCGGTCGTGGGTGATGACGACGACCGTGGTGCCGTTGGCGTTCAGGGTGCGCAGCAGCTCGACGACGGCGGTGCCGGAGACGCTGTCCAGGGCCCCGGTGGGTTCGTCGGCGAGCAGCAGTGCGGGGCGGCCGACGAGGGCGCGGGCGATGGCGACGCGCTGCTTCTCGCCACCGGAGAGCTGGTCGGGGTGGTGGCGGAGCCGGTGCCCGAGGCCCACCTCGCGCAGGGCTTCGGCGGCTCTGGAGCGCCGGAGTGAGGCGGGGACGCCGCTGTAGAGGAGGCCGGTGGCGACGTTCTCGACCGTGGTGAGCCCGGACAGCAGGAAGAACTGCTGGAAGACGAAACCGATCCGGTGGGCGCGCAGGGCGGCCAGTTCGGGGTCGGAGAGCGCGGACAGGTCGCGTCCTTCGAAGTGCAGCTTCCCCGCAGTGGGCCGGTCGAGGGATCCGAGCAGCGCGAGGAGGGTGGACTTGCCGGAGCCGGAGGGGCCGACGACGGCGAGGAGTTCCCCGGCTTCGACGGTGAGGTCGATGCCGTGCAGGATGCGCAGCGGCGGTGATCCCGGGTACTCCTTGGTGATGCCGGAGAGTTCCAGCACGGCTGCCCTGCCCGGTGGTTGATGGGGGATCACTTCGGGATCACCACCTGGGCGCCGGCTTGGACGTCCCCGGTGATCTGCGCCTTGGCATCGGCGACCAGTCCCAGCTGGATCCTGACCAGCCGGGTGGTGGCGCCGGAGACGACCTGGACTCCGTAGCCGCCGCCGTCCAGGGCGAGCAGCGCGGTGACGGGGACGATGAGCGCGTCGCTGACGGTCTCGCCGACGACGGTGACGGTCACGGAGGAGGGCCCGGCCTGCTTGGCCTGCCGCTGGTGGTCCAGCGCGATGGTGACGGTGGTCTTGTCCGCGCCGCCGGAGCCGTCCGGGCCGTTGTCCCCGCCGTTGCCGGAACCGCCGTGGACCAGTGAGCGAATGCGTCCGTTGATGGTGCTGCCGTCGGCCAGCTTCACCGTCACCCGGCCGTTGGGCTTGAACTGGGAGAGCTGGTTGTCGGCGGGCTGCACGGTGGCGACCAGGTCGGTGCCGGACACGGTCATGACCGCGGTGGCCCCGAGGGCCGAGCCGAGCTGCGCGCCGAGCTGCTGCACCCGCACGGCCGCCTGCGGCAGCATGACGACACTGCCGAGCGATACCGTTCCCGTCTGCTTCTCACCGAGGGCCTTCTGCCAGCGTTTGACGGCGGTGACGGTGGCAGGGGTGAACTTCTGGTCGGCCGTCAGGCCGAGTCCGTCGGCATGGCCGAGCTTGATCAGGTTGCGTTTGAGCTGTTCGACGTCGGGTCCGTCACTGATGTCGGGGCCGAGGTCGCGCCACATCGGCCGGTCCCCGGTGAGCAGCACCACGGGCCGTCCGTCGACCTCGTACAACTTCGCCCCGGCCTTGACGACGGCGCCGACGGCGGGCAGGGCGGTGATGGTTCCGTGGCCGGAGGTGATGACGGGAGTCGGGGTGCTGTAGCTGAGCGCGCCGCCGACCTGAATGCCGGTGGACAGCGAGCCCTTCTGCACCGCGACGGTGCCGTGGCTGACGGACGGCTTCGCGGAGGCGGTGCCGTGCTGCTCCCAGGGGCGGATCGCGGCGAGCGCACCCGAGCCGCCGAGCGCGGCGACCAGGACGAGCGCGACGACGGCCTTACGGTGCTTCTTCCGCGCGGGGGCGGGCGAGGTGCCGTCGGGGGCGGTGGTCTCAACAGTGCGGCTCATGATCACTGACCGATCGAGTAGCCGGGCATCGGGAGCTTGCCGCAGGCCGGCTGGATGGCGTCCCATTTGGCGGTATTGAGCGATTTCGCCGGGAATACGAGGATGCCGGTCTTGGGGTCGGGGTCAGGGATGTCCGCGTAGCCGTGCTTCCGCGCGCACGCGACAAAGGCACGCCCTTGCTCGACGAACTTCTCGTTGCCCTTCTGCTGGACCTGGTGGATGCCGGGGACCTTGGCGTCGCAGACCTTGCTCGCCGCGTCGAAGCCGTTGGCCGAGCCGGGACTGTCGACACCAGTGGCCGGGAAGGTGATGTTGCCGTCCTTGTCCTGCTCGACACTGGTCTGCCCCTGCTTGTGCATGCAGTCCACCCAGGCCCGCCGGACCGCGTCGTCGTCCTGCGGCTTGCTCTTTCCCGTGCCGTCGCCCCCGGCCACACTGGGCGCCGCGTCGCCGGAGGAGCAGCCGGTCATCACCAGCGCCGCGGTCACGACGGTCGCCGCCAGTACGGTTCGTATGGTCTTGGTATGCATTTCGTGGTCTCCCTGCTGGATGTCGACATCGACCTCGGCATTTCTACGGACCGGCGAGTTACGCACCGGTGAGTGCGTGCCTAACCACCGGCTAACGCCCGCCGAGGCATCGTTGACCAAGAAGGGCCAGGACAGGCCGGCGCGGGGCAGGACAGCGCAGCGCAGGGCGCGGCGAGGGGAGTGGAGCAGAATGCGAGTGCTGATCGTCGAGGACGAGGTGGACCTGGCCGCGATGCTCGCCGAGGGCCTGCGCGCCGAAGGCATGGTCTGCGACGTCGCCCACGACGGCGCCCGCGCGCTCGAAATGACGGCCGCCGCCGACTACGACGTCCTGCTCCTTGACCGGCACCTGCCCAAGCTGAGCGGGGATGCCGTCTGCCGGGCCCTGAACACAGCCGGCTATCCGGCCAGAATCCTGATGCTCACCGCCGCCGGCGCCCTCGCCGACCTGGTCGACGGCCTCGGTCAGGGCGCCGACGACTACCTGGCCAAACCCTTCTCGTACCTGGAACTGATCGCCCGGCTGCGCGCGCTGGGCCGCCGCTCCCCTGCCGGCAACAGCCCCACCGTACTGAGCAGGCACGGCGTCAGCCTGGACACCGTGCGCAGAGTCGCCGAACGCGACGGCCGGCCACTGAAGCTGACACCCAAGGAGCTCGGAGTGCTGGAACTACTGCTGGCCGCGGACGGCGCCCCCATCCCCACCGAGCAGCTGCGGGACAGCCTGTGGGACGCAGCACTGGACCCGGCCACCACCGCCGTCCGGGTCACCGTCCACTCGCTGCGCCGCAAGCTCGGCGACCCACCACTGATCACCAACGACCCCGGCTACGGGTACCGGCTGTGAGCCAGGCCGGGGCCGGTCGCCGACCCTCGCTGCAGCGGCTGCCCCTGCGCGGACGGCTGACCCTGATGACCACCACGGTCTTCGCGGTCCTGGGCGGCGGACTGCTCCTGCTGAACTGGCTCAGTACCCGCCAACTCCTGAAAGACAACCGCCACCGCATCGATCCCGCGAGCATGCTGGCTCCCGCCCAGACCGCGCCGAGCCCCACCACCCCGCAAAGCCCCTCGATCCCCGCCTCACTCACCACTCCCGCCCAGCGCTTCGAAGACTTTCAGCACACCATCCTCAGCGATCTGCTGCTGCGCTCCCTGCTCCTGCTCGCCGTCTTCACCGCACTCGCCGGACTGCTCGCCTGGTGGGGCAGCAGCCGCTCACTGCACCGCCTCAGCCAGGTCACCGCGGCGGCCCGGCGCATCAGCACCGGCAGCACCCTGGACGAACGGCTCGGCCTGACCGGCCCGCACGACGAGGTCCGCGAACTCGGCGACACCTTCGACACCATGCTCGACCGCCTGGACCGCAGCTTCACCGCCCAGCGCCGCTTCACCGCCCACGCCTCGCACGAACTGCGCACCCCGCTCACCCTCCAGCGCACCGCCCTGGAGATCCCACTCGCTCAAGGCCGGGTTCCAGCCGACCTGAGACCCGCCTTCCAGCGGGCGCTGGACGCCACCGCCCGCAGCGAGCGCCTGATCGCGGCACTGCTGACACTGGCACATGGCGAGAGCGCACAGCTGACACCGCAACCGGTCGACCTCAAGGACGCCGCCAGGGACGCCTTGGCGGACCTGGCCGACGAGGCCCGGACGGCGGGCATCCGGATCACCGCCGACCCGGTGCCCGCCCCAGTCGCGGGCGACCCCTCACTGCTCCGGCAGATCGCACTGAACCTGCTGGCCAACGCTGTACGGCACAACCACCACGACGGCACGGCGACGGTGACCACCGGCACCCTCGGCGGCCTTGCCTTCATCGAAGTCGGCAACACCGGCCCGGTACTGGACCCGGACGAAATCCCCGCCCTCTTCGAACCGTTCCAGCGCGGCCGGGAACACCGCAGCGACGGGACCGGGCTGGGACTGGCCGTGGTCCGGGCGATCACCCTGACCCACCACGGCGAGCTCACCGCCACCCCCCGCCCCGACGGCGGCCTCACTGTCCGAGTCGAACTGCCCACCACACAAATGGAACAGGTCCCGCAGAGTCCGGCCTCTGAGAACCCAACGCTTCGGAACATCTGATCTCCGCCGGTACAAGGCGCGCGCTGTATCCCTTGGAGCTCTCACTCCCTGGCCAGGTAATCCGCACTCAGTGACCAGCTATTGATCAGAAACTCATGGGGTTCACTCGTCGAGGACGTAGCGGACGTGCCGACCGCCGAAGTATCCGCGCACGATGTGAGGTTGGCGTTGTCGACGGTGGAAGAACCCTGCGGGTTTCGGCGGCGAGTTCGGTTTGGTTCCTGGCCCGGTGAGTGTGGGGCAGGCCGCGTTTGAGGTCGGCGTTGACGAGCTCGTCCGGGTTCAGCTCGGGTGAGTATGAAGGCAGGAAGTGCAGTTCGATCTGGTCCTTGTGGTCGGCGAGCCAGG
>NZ_ML123057.1:20360-33783 GCF_003846175.1 Streptomyces sp. ADI95-17
CCTCAGGCCACAGGGGATGTGATCAAGGACGGCCTGCCGGACGGCGGCCTGCTCGGTCTCGGACAGGACCTGGTGTTCGCCTGTGCGGCGGCCTCGCGGACGGGACAGCAGTGCGTCGCGTCCGCCGGCCTGCCACTTCGCCCACCAGTTGTCCACGGCCCTGGCCGACACCTTGAACAAGGAAGCGACCTCCGCCCGGTCCCAGCCCTCCGCCAGCGCGGACACCGCCAGCAACCGCACGGCCTCCTGCGCGCCCGGCGACCACGTCCGCGCATCCCTCACCAGATCACTCACACATCGTCAACGAGCATGAACACAAAGCGCTTCGGATCAATAACGGTATTGCCTCTTATCAACTACTGACGCGAGTATCGGCCGAGTACACCTAAGGGCTGTCCCCCGTACACTCCCCGCCGTAGACTTATCAGAGAGCTTGAACCTTGCCAGACGTCCAGTTCAGGCGGGCCCCGCGAGATTGATCCCGCGAAGGGCAGCGGGATCGGAGTTTCCCACGGCTCCGGCCATTGCGGGCTCTCCCCAATGAACGGAAGCTTCTGCCTCGCTTTGTGAGCGACGGAATCCCCTCAGAAAGGACGTGGGCCAGATGATCCACCTTGTGAGCCAGGCGCCCATCAGTGACATCACACTGGCCGCTTCGGCTGTGCGCTGGATTTTCCCCCTCGGTATAGCAGTGGTCGTAGTCGCTGTTCTGCTTGGCCTCGTCTGGTGGGACGCGCGCCGTCGGTCTCGGGCACGACAGCAGGGACCACGGCCCGAACGTTCCTCCCGAAGTAGCGAAAACTTGAGGGCTGCAGATGATTTCGGGGAAGGTCTCAGCCCATATGAGATCAACCGCCCCTCTTCGACAATGGACGTACCCAAGGATGACAACGGTGGGGCTTTTGGCAGTGGAAGACCCGGCAGCTGACGGGTCGGCGACATCGGCGGCACTTGCCGAGATCATCGCGCGGTCAAGATCTACTTTCTATACCCACCCTTAGCTTTTCCTACCTAATCCCTTGATAAGGGCAGCGCTGGAGGAGATCGATGCGCTCGCGGGGTGGGGCCGACGTACCCGCCCCCCGGCACGTCAGGGCCAGGTCGGCCGATCAGGTGCCGATACCGCGATTCTGCGTAGTCCCTTCGAGTAATGCGCTACTCATAAAGGGCGAACCGTAACAATAAGGGGCGGAGGGTGGAAGGAAGATCGACGGGAGAGTGGTGCATGCCCCTGCGGAGGCGTAAGGCGCAGCTGAAGGCCCGGGCCGGGAAGACGGCGGTCAGTGGTTACGGCGCGGTGGATGGGCGCCTGCCCGTCAGCGAGCTGGCCCGGCAGTTGCTGCGCAAGGCCTTTCCCGACCACTGGTCCTTTCTCCTCGGTGAGATCGCCCTCTACTCCTTTGTGGTCCTGCTCCTCACCGGCGTGTACCTCACTCTGTTCTTCGACCCGAGCATGATGGAGAGTGTCTACACCGGTTCCTATGTGCCCCTTCAGGGGGTGAGGATGACGCAGGCCTACACCACCACGCTCGACATCAGCTTCGCCGTGCGCGGGGGCCTGCTGATGCGTCAGATCCACCACTGGGCGGCCCTGGTGTTCGTCGCCGCGATCGCCGTCCATATGATGCGGATCTTCTTCACCGGCGCCTTCCGTAAGCCGCGGGAGGCCAACTGGATCGTGGGCGTGACACTGTTCGTACTCGCGCTTCTCGAAGGATTCGCGGGCTACTCGCTGCCCGACGACCTGCTGTCGGGTACGGGCCTGAGGACGGCGGCCACCATTGTGGGGTCGATCCCTGTCGTCGGAACGTACCTGGAGCTGTTTGTTTTCGGCGGACAGTTCCCGGGCGATGCCGTGATTCCCCGTCTGTACCCCGTGCATGTCCTGCTCGTGCCCGGCCTGATCGTGGCGCTGATCACCGCTCATCTCATCCTGGTGATCTATCTCAAACACACCCACTGGGCGGGTCAGGGGAAGACCAACAAAAATGCCGTCGGCTCACCGGCGTTTCCTCACTTCACCGCGAAGACCACAGGTTTTTTCCTCATGGTGTTCGGCGTACTGACCTTGCTGGGCGCGCTCGCCCAGATCAACCCCGTATGGAACTACGGCCCCTACCGCGCCAACCAGGTCTCGGGTAACGCGCAGCCGGACTGGTATGTCGGGTTCCTGGAGGGCGCGCTCCGGCTGATGCCGCCATGGGAGACCGACATTGCGGGCCACACCATCATGTGGAATGTGTTCATTCCGGCGATCGTGCTGCCAGGCGTGGTCTTCACAGTGCTGTTCCTCTATCCCTTTTTCGAGAAATGGGTGACGAGCGACCGCAGGGAACACCATCTGTGCGACCGGCCGCGCAACCGGCCGACCCGTACGGGGCTCGGCGTGGCGGCCATCGTCTTCTACGCCGTTCTCCTGGTCGCCGGCGGCGACGACGTCGTCGTCTTCTCGTTCAGGGTTTCGATCGAGGCCATGACCTGGATCCTCAGAACCGCGCTGATCGCCGCCCCGCTCCTGGCCTTCGCGCTGGCCAAACGCCTCTGCCTCGCCCTTCAGATGCGGGATCGCCGCCGACTGACCGAGGGCGAGGAGACCGGCCAGGTGACACAGTCGGTGAACGGCGATCTCTCGGAGAGCCGCCGTGGCCTGAGCCCGACGGCCCGCTACCGCATCCTGATGCGTGATGTCCCGACGCCCCTGGAGCTCCCCGCGCAGGGCCCGATCTCGCGTCGGCGACGGCTTCGGACCGTACTGAGCGGCTGGTACTACGGGGACCTCGTGGAACTGCCCGTCACGGAGGAGCAGCGGTCCCGGATCTCGGAGCGGACGACACCGTCGGAGCCGGTCCGCGAACGCGAGGACTGAGAACCACCCTCAGTCCTGGACACCCACGTACTGGAAGACCATTCCGAACACCCCCGCTAGGACCAAGCCCAGCCCAATCACGAAGAGCCACAGACCGAACACCACACCGAGGGCAAGCACGGCCGTTCCTGCGGCTGTCAGTGACGGCCAGATGCTGTGCGGAGGAAAGAAGTCCACCGGACCGGACCGCTCATGGATGTGCCCGTTCCCGCGGTCTTCGGGGCGCAGTCCTTTCCTCCGGTAGTTGGTGGCGAAGAAGAACGTGACCAGCGACGCCATGAGGAACGAGACGGTGAGAGCCGCCGTGCCTGTCGGATCACGGGACCACACGGCGTAGAGAACATCGGTCACGAGGAAGAACCCTGCGACCCCGGCGAAGACAATGGCCTCGGTCTTCATTCGCCCGACTCCTCTTCAGCGCCCGATGCGGAGTGGGCCCCGCCTCGGTCGAGGCCCGGCTTCTGCTTCTCCGGCGTGAGGGGGTGGTGCAGGTCGAAGGCCGGCGAGTCGGAACGCACGCGGGGCAAAGCCCGGAAATTGTGCCTCGGGGGCGGACAGGAGGTCGCCCACTCCAGGGAACGGCCGAACCCCCACGGGTTGTCCACCTCGACCTTCGGCGCGTAACGGCTGGTGCGCCACACGTTGTACAGGAACGGCAGCGTCGACAGGCCCAGCAGAAAGGAGCCGACGGACGAGATCGTATTGAGCAAGGTGAAGCCGTCCGCCGCGAGATAGTCGGCGTAACGCCGGGGCATTCCGGCCTCACCCAACCAGTGCTGGACCAGGAAGGTCAGCTGAAAGCCGATAAACAAGGTCCAGAAATGGATACGACCGATGCGTTCATCCAGCATCCGTCCGGTCAACTTGGGCCACCAGAAGTAGAAGCCTCCGAACATCGCGAAGACTACTGTTCCGAAGAGCACGTAATGGAGGTGGGCGACGATGAAGTACGAATCGGTGAGATGGAAGTCCAGCGGGGGTGAGGCGATCAGCACACCACTGAGGCCGCCGAGGAGAAAAGTCACGAGGAAGCCGATCGCCCAGAGCATGGGTGTCTCGAACGAGATACTGCCGAGCCACATGGTGCCGATCCAGTTGAAGAACTTGACACCGGTGGGAACGGCGATGATGAACGACATGGCGGAGAAGAAGGGCAGGAGAACGGCTCCTGTCGCGAACATGTGGTGGGCCCAGACAACCGCCGAGAGCATGGTGATGCTGATCGTGGCCATCACCATTCCGAAATACCCGAACATCGGCTTCCGGCTGAACACGGGAATGATCTCGCTCACCACTCCGAAGAAGGGTAGCGCGACAATGTAGACCTCGGGATGGCCGAAGAACCAGAACAGGTGCTGCCACAGCAGCGCCCCGCCGTTCGCGGCGTCGTAAACATGGGCCCCGAACTTCCGGTCGGCTTCCAGGGCGAGCAGGGTGGCGGCGAGCACCGGAAACGCGAGCAGCGCGAGGATCGAGGTGAACAGTACGTTCCAGGTGAAGATCGGCATCCGGAACATGGTCATACCCGGCGCACGCAGACAGACGATCGTAGTGATGAAATTGACCGATGCCAGGGTCGTACTGATCCCCGACAGCACGAGGCCCATAGTCCAGAGGTCTCCGCCGGCGCCGGGCGAGAAGACGGCACTGTTCAGCGGTGCGTAGGCGAACCAGCCGAAGTGGGCAGCGCCGCCGGGCACCGCGAATCCGGACACCACGATGATTCCGCCGAAGAGGAAGAGCCAGTAGGTGAGCGCGTTGAGGCGCGGGAAGGCGACGTCGGGTGCGCCGATCTGAAGCGGCATGATGGCGTTCGCGAAGCCGCCGAACATCGGCGTGGCGAACAACAGCATCATGATGGTGCCGTGGACAGTGAACAGCTGGTTGTACTGTTCCGCGCTGACGATCTGCAGTCCCGGCCGGGCCAGCTCCGCGCGCATGAGCATGGCCAGCACTCCGGCCAGCAGGAAGAACCCGAACGCGGTGACTATGTAGAGATTGCCGATGACCTTGTGGTCCGTGGTCGTCAGCCAGCCCATCAGTCTCACACCGGCGTTGATGCGCTTGTTGGCTACTAGCTCGGCCGGCGCGGCTTCCTGCAGGTCCTGCGCCATCAGTTCTCCGTCCCTCCCGGTTGACTCGATGATGGAGCCTGCCACCGTGGACGGCCCGTACGACTGGCGGTGACACCTCGAGTTTCACCAATTCACCGGTTTCCGATCGGGTGTCCCAGGGGCTCTGCCCTGCCGAAAATGTCATCCGTTGAGGTCATGCGGCATGTCGGTACTCGTGGAGAATGCCGCCGAGGCGATCGCGGCGGCGTATGTCGAGGCGGGCGATCTCGTCCGGATCAGTGATCGGCGTGGGCAATGGATACAGCGGGCGGGCATTCGCGATGCCCTGATGCGGCCGATGGGAGTTGTAGAACTGTTCGAACGCGCGCAAGGCGTGGAGCAGATGACGCTGGTTCCAGATCAACGTGCGGTCCAGCAGCTCGCGCCGGCAGGTCTGCAGCCACCTTTCCGTAATCGAGTTCATTCTCGGCATCCGGACGCCGCTGAGCCCAACCTCGATGCCCGCATCGGCGAGGATCGCGTCGAACAAGGCGGGGAACTTCCCGCCCCGGTCCCGGATCAAGAACCGCGCCCGGCAGCGTGCGTCCTCCAGGTCCATGACGAGATTCTTCGCGGCCTGCGCCACCCAGGCGGTGGTCGGGTGTGCCGTGGCCGCCCGGAATCCGGATCCGCCGACTGCCGTGCTCGATCACTGCGAGCACGTACATCCGTGCCCCGGACAAGGTGACCGTCTCGAAGAAAGCGCACGCCAGCAGGGCGCTGGCCTGCGAGCGCAGGAAGTCCGCCCACGTACCTGAGCTCCGTTGGGGTGACGGATCGATCCCGGCCTCCCGCAGGATCTCCCAGACCGTGGAGGGGGCCACCCTCACGCCCGGCACCAGCAGCTCGCCGTGGAGGCGCCGGTAGCCCCACGTGGGATCTTCCCGTGCCAGGCGCAGCACCAGGGCACGGATGGAACGCACGGTGCGGGGTCGACCCGGGCGCTTCGGCCTGGACTCGGCGGCGTGGCGGCGGGCGACCGGGTCGCGGTGCCAACGTAGCACCGTGTCCGGCCGGACCAGCAGCCGCAGCCTGCGCAGCACGTCCCGCGGCAGCCGGTGCACCAGCGCCGCCGGGAACGCCCGGTCGCCCGGGCTGAACCGCACCTTCTCCTTGCCGAGTTGGCGCTCCAGCACCGACAGCTGGTGGCGCAGGGCGAGGATCTCCACGTCCTTGTCCCGATCGCTCATCGGTAGCAGGCGCAGCAGCACGGCTGGTCATCATGCCGCGTTGATCGACAGCCGCGCGACGGCGCAGACTCGACCGACCGCGCTCGACATCCCGTACACCCCGCACACCAGCTCCGACCAGGGCGGATGAGGTTATCGGAAAGCACCTATGAAACGTCGGCTTCGCGCCCCCTGTGGCTGTCAGCTGCCGCGCTGGAACATCGCGGGGACCGTGACGGTGGCTACGTAGGCCTGCCTCACTCCTTAGCGGCGTTGAGCGTCTCCCGCACTCGCGTGACCTCCCACGGGGCGTCCTCCACGGGCCAGCTCGTGCTCAGTTCCTCAAGCATGGCGCGATGGTCCTCGATGACCTCGTCCCACATCAGCCCCCATGCCGCAGCGGCTTGAACTTCCACCTCGGTACAGTGCGTCGCCCGGACGAGCGCGTCCACGGAGTTGGTCCCTGGAGACTCGTCCAGCAGTTCCAGTGCCCTGACGCGGTCATTCAACGGCACGTTCTCGTCGCAGGCTACATTCCCAAGCGCCTCGACGAGCCGTAGGTCAGCCTCCTCTGCGCCCTTGAACACCGCTTCCACCACATCGAGAGCCCGCTCGCGAACGTGATCGCTCGCGGCGGCCTCCACGACCTCGGCCAGCAGGAACGGCTCTTGCGCTGCCACGACGCCCAGCGCCGACAGCGCGGTGAGGTGTTTGGCCTCGGGCCCGTACATGCGGCTGAGCTCGGCCGGGGAGGGGGGCCGCCGCAGCGCCTCCCGGATGCGGTCCAGGACGAGGGTCCTCTCCGGTTCACGTGCTTCCTCGCCGCCCCGCTTCACGGCGCCGTCGGGACTCCACCAGTGGTCCAGGGCGATGCCCACGGCCGCCTGGTCGTCGCTTTCCAGCAGCGTGCGAAGCGCCCGGGGATACGAATCGTCCGCCGTGGGAGCCCTCAGCTTTCTATGGGCGCGATACAGGTCCGGGTCCGTCAGCCGGTGCCCTTCCCAGTGGACGCTGTGCGGCTTGCCGAAAATCAGCTCAATGGGGTTCTGGCCCCAGGGGCGCTGGGGAGGCCGGTCGCCCCAGCTTTCGGCAACCTCCTCCAGGATGGTGCGGTGCCGATCCAGGCCTCCCGTCCTGACCAGGAAATAGGACGCGTGGGCCTGTACCTTCGGCTCACCCTCGCAAAGCGCCCGCAGGAGAATGCCGTCGGCATCCGCGCCGAGGCTGTCGGCCAGGATGCGGATCGCTGTCTCCTTCGTGCCGACGGACGGGTTGAAGATCAGGTCGCCCAGGGCGGCGACGAGCCTCTCGTCCTTCACCTCGGCCTCGTCGAGCACGCCGTAGGCCATCCAGATGGCCTCCTCGCGCACCGCGTCCGAGTCCGTGCGCGTGAGAACGTCCAACAGGAGGTCGGCGTCACCGGGCTCGGCATGCCGCTTCCCGATCATGTTCAGGGCGCTCACCTCGGCGGGAGACATCGGCCGCCGGAGCACCTCACGAGCGCGGGCCAGCACCTCGGGCAGGTATGCCTCGGCACGTTCCTCGTCCTCTACTAGGACGTAACGCAGCCCCTCCGAGGACTCGTAATGGTCGAGCGCGATGCCCACGGCGACCGGGTCCTCGCTGCGCAGCAGGGTGGCGAATGCTTGCAGGCATCCCTCGTCGCTGAGCGGGAACCTCAGCTCGTCATGGGCCTTCCGGAGTACCGGATCGTCCAGCTCGGTGTCTTTCCAGTAGGTGCTGTGGAAGCCCTCGACCGCTTCGCGAATCTGATCGGCCCACCAACCCGCGTCCTCCGGCCAGGACTCCGCAAGCCGCCTGACGCGGTCACGGTGGACGCGGAGCCGCAGGGGCGTCGCTAGATAACCCGCCGCGTGCACCTGGAGTTCCAGTTCGGACGACTCACAGACACGGACGATGAAGTCCGCGACCTCCGGAAGATCGAGATCGTCCAGGGCTTGCATGGCGTTCTTGCGATCCCGCACATCAAGGCCCTCGTCCAGCACCATGGTGGTGATCAGCGCGAGCAGTCGCCGGTTCGGCTCCTCGCCCGCCGCGAGGGCGGTGCTGGCCGCGAGAAGCGCATCCTCCCGCACACCAGCGTCCGTGGCGCTTTCGAGGGCGTCGGCGATCAAGCCTGCGTCCTCCTCCTCGGCGAGATGCCACATCACGGTCAGAGCGCTCGCGTGGCTGCGGCCGGACGAAGGTTGGGCGAGGAGCTCTCGGGCGGCGAAGCGCACCTCGTTGGTCAGCGGCCAGTAAGGGTTGTCCACGCCCCACCTGGTGGTCGCCTGTGCCCGACTGGTAATCGTCCAGAGCCCCGCAGACGACGTCGATGTCGTCGCTCTCCAGCTGGGCGCTGAACTCCCCGAGGCGGGACTTCTCGTCGTCGCTCACGAGACCTCCTTCATAATCATCTCTTAAGAAGCCGCGCGGATAGGTGCGTTGGGGATACCCGGCAGGCAGGTGGGGCGCGGCCTTGGTGATCATGGGGTGGTGACGTTCCGTGATTGCTGGGGGTGTTTGTGCCTGTCCTGCCGTCCTGGCTGACCGAGCCGTTGTGGGAGCAGTTCGCGGCGTTGCTGCCCGAGCGGCCGGTCTACGATCCGGCTCATCCGCTGGGCTGTCACCGGCGGCGTATCAGTGACCGGGTCGTCTTCGACAAGTTGCTGCAGCTTCTGCGGTTCGGCTGTTCCTACCAGGCGATTGCCGACCCCACGTGTTCGGCCACCATGATCCGCACCCGCCGCGATGAGTGGATCCGGCTGGGTGTCTTTGCCCGGCTGAGGCAGCTCGCGCTTCAGGCGTACGACCGGATCGTGGGGCTGGCCCTGGACCAGGTCGCCGTCGACGGCTGCATCACCAAGGCCCCGGGCGGTGGTGAGGTCGCGGGGCGCTCGCCGGTTGACCGGGGCAAGCAGGGCCTGAAACGCTCCGGCATGGTGGACGGCTACGGCATCCTCCTGGGTCGTGTCCTGGCCGGGGCCAACCGCCACGACTCACCACTCCTGGCCCCGACCCTGGACCTCCTAAACGGACTTGGGCCTCTGCCTGAGCAGATCGCCGTCCACCTCGACGCCGGCTACGACAGCGACAACACCCGCACCCTCTGGCCGGGCGCGGCCTGCACGGCCGCATCGCTCACAAGGGCGAAAAAGCCCCTGTCCAGGCGAGTCGGCGGTGGCATGTGGAGCGGACACATGCCTGGCAGAACGCCTTCCATCGCCTGGCCCGCTGCTTTGAGCGCCGCGCCGTGCTCGCCGACGCGTTCTTCGACCTCATCGACACCATCATCACCGTCCGCAGTCTGATCCGCCGGGCATGGACCACCCACCGCTGGCACACCCGACCCCACCACCGCCCTTGAACCGCCGACGTTGGCACGCCCCTGGGGTGTCGTCCACGCGGCAGTCCCCGGGGGCGCACCGTGCGGGACGTGGTCAGCGGGGGGCCAGCACGACAACTTCGCAGCACGGCAGGAGTGGTCACCGGAAGACGCGGTGGCATGTTGGACAATGGTGGACGCGACCGGGACCTGGTGGCGAACAAGCCCGGCCCCATCCGGTTCGGCGGTGGAGGCTCAGTTGTCGCGTGTTGCCGTGGTGCGCAGCGGTAGACCTGCGTTGACTCGCCGCTTCAGCTCGTGGAAGTCATCGAAACCGTCCACGTACGTGATCGCGTTGTCGTTCTCGTCATGGTCGTCGAACACGCGCAGTAGATCGCGGTCGAAATGCTCCAGCATGCGGGGGTCATCGATGTCGATCACGGCCGGTCGGGTCGCGATCTCAAGGCGCGGCTCGCCGATCACCGCGTCGGCGATGAGCGCGCCACCGATGGTGAAGTGATGTTCTTCGCCATAGAAGAGCTGGGCGTGAACGTCGCCGCCGATGTGGGCGCCACAGTCGTTGTAATCACCGATGAGCCGATCGGTGCTCAGGTCGCCGTGGACCTCGAGCCAGCCCGCGGTCACGATGTCGCGTGCCCGCATGTTGCCGGTCACCAGCGAAAACGACTCAGGATGGTCGTCATCGCCATACTTGCCGTCGACAACCAGATCGCCGAGCACAACCAAGAGCCAAACGTGCTCCTGCGTCAGGTCGAGGTCGCCGGGTATGTGCAGGTCGCCATCGACAAACCCGATATCGGCGGTGTAGTCGTCGATCTGGTCGAGCGCCGCAGTTACACGCTTGATCATGTAGTCGTTGTGGGACAGGCTGATTGCCGTGCTGACCTCGGCTCGGGAGACCTGATTCTTCTTGTAGCTACGCACGTTGGCAATCATGGCCAGGACACTACCCTCGTGTAATTGGTGTCGAGTTCTGTCGAAGTGCATCTGTCAGATGGCGAGCTGCTGAGTTGGCCTCTTCGAAGCCGCACCGGCATGGTAAATGCCCTCACTGACACGACCGCTCTGGCCCGACACTCCGCGGCGAAATGCCGTAGCGCAATAGGTACTTCTACCGACACCACCGATCTGGAGGCATCACCGGACCTGTAGTAACAGTCACAGTCCGTAGCAGCCGCCCCGCCTCACCATGACCTGGCCAAAACGCCCAACCGCCCCTATCCGTGCGGGTTGTTAGACCGACCGGCAATAGGCGTCCGAGAGGTGGGGTGGGCAGCGGTACGGGCACGGGGCCACGTGATCATGGAGTTCTCTACGCTCAGTGATCACGAAGGACGGCCGTGCCCGCGCTGCCATCTTGCCTACTCGAACCCCTCTGGGACCAGTTCGCCGCACTCCTGCCTGCCCGGGAGGAGTGCGCCGCGGGCCACCCGCTGGGCTGCCAGCCTCACCGGCAGAGCGCAGCGCGAACTGTCAGATGTAGTACCAGAGCTGGAATACACCGCCGCTGAAGGGGCCGCGGCACTGAGGGTAGACGCCGGGGTTCTGCTGCTTCACTTGCTCGGCCGCACTGTCGCAGAAGGCGCGGTTCGGGTACGTGTCGAGGTAGTACCACTTGGCAGCGGCCACCTTGGGGACATCAGGAGTGGACGCGTGAGCAGCGGTGGGTGCCGCGAAGGCGGCCACCGCCGCGATAGCGACGGCGGTGGCGATACGGCCGAACGAGCCAGGCATGTGCCTTCCTCTCTGTAGACGGCCCGGGAATCACCCGGGCCGATTCAGCGAACTGAAGCCAGCAGCATTGCTGGGTTACGACCTCTTGGCGGCTACGTCGAGGAGCAGCCTCTGAACGTCCATGCTGCGTGTTGCTTCGGTACAAATCCTGGCTGCAGGACCGGGGAACCCCAAGCCCTTTCGGCGCTGGCCGAAGTGCCTGACGCAAAGGCACCTTGGCGTAGTGCCAGAGCGCGGAGAGGATGACACCTTCAGCCAGCCTCGCAATGGAGGACGTCTCGTGCTGCGCATCAATTTCACGTCTGAGGACCTCGTCCGGACACGCGTCGCGTCAACATGGGGGCCTCTCGGCGAGACTTTCTTTTCCCTGATGACTTTGCAGCAGCCCGGGTGTCGAGCCCTGTTCGGTGGGTGGCGCCAGAGCGTTCACGACGAGTCCGACGCTTGCAGGCACCCGGCTTCCGCGCTCTTCCGCGAGGCGTTCCTGGACTTGTTCACAGTGACGGGAGCATCGGCCTCGATCGAGGAAGGTCTTGAAGCCTTGCGGGCGGCTCGGCCCGACTACCTTGACGCCGAGCTCGTCGGAGCGGTCCAGGCCCGTGCCCACTACTCGCGCTGCACGGGTCCCTGGGCGGGCACCGCGTGGGGAGACATCGCGCACGACCGCGCCGACCGCAAAGAACTGCTGGCCTATCTCCAGGATTCTCACCGCGCTGCCGTGGCCCCCTACTGGCCGCGCATCCTGTCGAGGTTAAGGGCTGAGCAGGTCAGTCATGCCCGCACACTCGCGGAGCACGGAGTCGAGGCGATGCTCGCCGGACTGCCGCCCGGATTCCGCTGGCAGTCCCCGACGCTAGAGATCGGCCGGGGCGCACTCACCGGTACGGTCGAACTGGCCGGCCGAGGCCTGCTGCTGGTTCCCTCCGCCTTCTGTCAAACCAGGCCCATCACGTACACCAGCCCGGCCGACGACCAGGCACCCGTCGTGTTGTTTATCCCAGTCATACGGAGCATCTCCGACGCCGCCACCTTGCTGACCACACGGGAAACCGGGTCGGTGAAGGCCTTATCGGCACTCCTTGGACGCACGCGCGCACACACTCTGGAGGCCATCAGCGAGGGATCCTGCACCACTGGGCAGCTGGCCGTGCGAATCTCCGCATCCCTGCCCACCGCGAGCGAGCAGGCCACCGTGCTTCGCCAAGCTGGCCTCATCGCCACCACCCGCCACGGCAGCGGCGTCCTTCACACACTCACTCCACTCGGCAGCGCATTGCTCGAGGGGAATTACTCGTCCGCCCAACGCCACGACCGCCGCGGGTAGGCGCGCACGTCGCCCCGTTCCTGTACACACGGATCTCCTGACACGACCGTGATCAACAGGCAAGGCGTGAAGGGCCAAACAGCCCATGCCGTTGCCCGGCGACTGGCCGCGAAGTATCCGGACGACATCAAGGAGGCTCCGGATGAGGGATGACCTCACGATCCCGGCTATGCATGTGGTCGGATCATGGTCATGCTCGAAGCGATCCAGCGCAAGGCCATGCCCAAGATCAACACCACCACCCCGCCGACGAGCCTCCGCCTACGCGTTCGCCGGCCAGAACTGGATGAGGTAGCGCAGCTCCAGCACGTCGAAGGCGTGGTTGACCACCCTCTTCGCCAGGCCGGAGTTGCACAGGAACACATCGGCGCAGGACTTGTAGAACCCTTCCTGGAGCTCCTTGAACGCCCGGTGATCAATGGGCGGCACGTCCGGGCTGGTGGAGACCGCCGTAGGCCGTTCGATACACCGGTCGATCCAGTCCTGCTTCTTCTGTTGTGCCTCCAGCGCCGCGGACGCCCACAGCCTGCGCATCGGCCAGGTGGGGATGCGCAGTTCCTGCACCAGGCTCCCACCGGGTATACAGACCCGTGCCCCGCAGCAACTCGGAGATCTTGGACTTCGCCCATCCCGTCCGGCCGTGGAGATCGCTGATGGTCATGCCGCTGGAGAAGAACTTCGCGCGAAGCGGTTCCAGCCAGGCCCGGTGGGCGCTGCCGACGCTGTCGGCGAGTAATGCCCCGCTGACCCCGACGGGCTGGCTACGTCTGGCCCGGTGCGTCGTGGAAGACGGCTGGCCACTGCGGCGGGCCGCAGAACGTTTCCGAACGGCATGGTCGAACGACCGCCAGCCCCGAACCTCGTGAATCA
>NZ_ML123057.1:35459-38603 GCF_003846175.1 Streptomyces sp. ADI95-17
GTCAGGCGCCGGTCAGGGTGAAGAGGGCGCCGTCGGGGTCGCGGATGAGGAATGCGCCGTCCGGGGTACCGGCAGGTGAGGGAGTCGGTGAGGATTCGCCCCCGGCTGCCGCGGCGGCTGCGGCGGCCCGCTCGCCGTCCCTCACCCGGAAATGGACATTCCACCGGCGCCGAATCCGTGGGTCCGGGCCGGTTTCGTCGCTTCCGCCGTACAGGGTGGCGACGGTGCGTCCGCCGGCCTGGACGATGATGTGGTCCTGGGCGTAGTCGACCGTGCAGCCGCCGGGCGGCCGGGCCCAGTCGAAGACCTCGGCGTAGAAGATCGCGGCGTCGAACGCGTCACGCGTCCGAAGATCCAGCCGCACCGGGGCCCTGCCGCGCCCCACCGGCCAGGTCAGGGCGGGGCCTTCCCAGAATCCGAACACGGCACCGTCCCGGTCCGCGGCGATCCCGGCACGGCCCTCCCCCAGGACCAGAGGACCGACGGCGAGGGTGGCGCCGCGCTCGCTGATCCGTCCCGCTGTCTCGTCCGCGTTCCTGACGGCGAAGTACGGTGTCCAGACGGCTGGATGGCCACCGCCCGGGCAGCATCCGATCCCGGCTACCGGTTCACCCTGTGCCAGAGCCACCGAGAAGCTGCTGCCGAGCGTGCTGGGCCTGAACGTCCAGCCCATGACGTCGGAGTAAAAGGACTGCGCCGCGCGCAGGTCCCGTGCCATCAGGCTGACCCAGCACGGCGCACCGGTCACCGGCACGGTTCCTTCGTGGGCCGGCATTTGGTGCTCCTGCGGGTGCGTGATGGACGTCAGGCCATGCTCAGGGCGGCCAGGGGTGGGGTTCAGCGGGTGGTGGTGCGCAGCAGGTCGCGTACCCGGTCGACCAGGCCGGCGCCGGGTACGAGGAGTCTGTTGGCGTGCGGGGTGTTCGGGAGCGAGGGGTGGGGGCGGGTGGGGGCGTTTTGCCTGGTCCGGCGCACCAGTCGGCCGAGTTCGTCGAGCGTCTCGGGCGGGAGGGCGGCTGCGAGTTTCGGGAACAGTTCGTGTTCTTCCTCGCGCGTGTGGGAGGCGACCTCGAGTTTCAGCTTCGCGATCGTGTCGTTGAACCGCGGGTCGTCGACGCTCAGGTCTTCGAGGTCCTTGAGCATGCGCTCGGCTCTGGCGTGATCGGCGAGTTCCTTGTCCGCCATGGCCGCACCGTTCGGCACGTGCTTGCGCACGGCGGGGTAGAGGTGCCGTTCCTCGGCGACGGTGTGCCGGACCAGTTCCGCGGTCAGCCGGTCCGCGAGTTCCCGCCGCCGGGGGTGGTCGACCGGCTGCAACTCGATCTGCGAGAACAGATCCTCCAGCTCACGGTGATCGGCCGCGAGCTCCGTGATCACATCACTACCGGGTTCCATCGCGACACAGCACCTCTTCTGGGGATCGGCGTCCCCTCGGAGTGAGGGTGCAAGCACACAGACAACACACCCCGCGACTCAGGACCCGTGCCACGCGCGCGGGAACCGCACCGTACTCACCTCCCCGGCCCACATCTTCGTGATGCGATCACCACCAACTGATGTCGCGTGGCAGCCGGATCGGGCGCCCGCTCCGACGTGGGTGTTCGTTCAGTCGGGTGGGGGCGGGGCCGTGGCGGGACCTGTGAGGGTGTCGAGTCGGGCGGCGAGGTCGGGGTGGGTGCCGGTCAGGTGGGGGCGGGTGGCGGTGAGGGGGTTGATGAGGTCGGCGGGGTCGTTGTGAGCGAGGGCAGCGTGGAGTTGGTCGAGTGGGTGGCGGGCGGCGGTGGGGAGGTCGGTGAGGGCGGTGATCTGGCCGGCGATGCGGCGTAGGTCGGCGGCGTTGCGGCGGGCCCATTCGGCTTGGGTGCGGTCGGCGGCGCGGCGTTCACGGGTGGCCTGGACGCGTTGTTCGCCGGTGGTTCCTGCGGGGCCGGGGCGGCCCCGCAGGTAGCGGCGTTCGGCGGCCTGGCGGCTGGCAACGCCGAGGGGGTGGGCGAGGTCGGCCCAGCTGGCTCCCGCGTCCCGGGCCGTTTCGATCAGGCCGGTCTCCCATCCGGCGAGCTGCTCGCGGACCTGCCGCAGCAGCAGCAGGGAGGCCAGGGCCTGCTCCGTGCCGGGGCCGGCATCAGGGGCGTCGGAGGTTTCCCGCCGGGCGGCGTGCAGGGCGTCGTCTATGGCGTGCAGGGCCGCCGCGGCGGCGAGGAACGAGGCCGGGCTTCGGCCGTCGGCGCTGGACGGGGCCGGCTGTTCGGCTGCTGTCACGGGCACCTCCTCAGCTTGTCATCGGCTGGACGACACTGTGTTTGTCATCCGATGGATGACATGCTACAACGGTTTCAGTGAAGCGCATTGGCAGCAACTGCCCGAACCTGCTGGAGGTGTTTTCACGATGTTGATGCGCACTGACCCCTTCCGTGAGCTGGACCGGCTGGCTCAGCAGCTGACGGGCCCGGGCACCTGGTCGCGGCCCTCCCCGATGCCGATGGACGCTTACCGCGAGGGCGACGAGTACATGGTGGCCTTCGACATCCCTGGCGTCAGCGCGGACGCGATCGACATCGACGTCGAGCGGAACATGCTGACCGTCAAGGCCGAACGCCGGCCCGTGGCGAAGGCCGACGACGTGCAGATGGAACTGTCGGAACGGCCGCTGGGCGTCTTCTCCCGCCAGATCATGCTGGCCGACACGCTGGACACCGAGCACATCAAGGCCGACTACGACGCCGGCGTGCTCACCCTGCGGATCCCGATCGCCGAACGTGCCAAGCCCCGCAAGATCACCATCGGCGTCGGATCCGGCCGGAGGGAGATCCCCGGCTGAGCCGGAACGACGAGGGCCCCAACAGCGGCGGAGGACGGGTAACTGATCTCCCCCTCTCCCGTCCTCCGCACCCCATGGACCGAGGAAGGGTGACGGCCGACGTGACTGTGCGACGGGAAGCGTTCCTCGACCAGGTGCAGGAACGCGGTGAGTACGGCAGCCAGCAGGAAGCAGAACGCGTGACCCGCGTGGTGCTCGCCCTGCTGGGCGCACACCTGGTCGGCGAGGTACGTGCCCAGCTGGCGGCTCGACTGCCGGAAGGCTTCGCCCTGATCCTCCTCAACCCGCTGCAGAGCGCCGAGCCGCTGCCACCGGAGCGGTTCGTG
>NZ_ML123057.1:39714-53027 GCF_003846175.1 Streptomyces sp. ADI95-17
GCGCCCTGAATTCAGCTCCGGCAGAGCCATCTCATCATTGAGAACTCGGCGTGAAAGCAGATGCTCGCCCTGGGCATCCAGCACCACGCAGTGATGGTGTTCCTTGCCGATGTCCCCGGTCGGGGATGCGGGGACGGTGGCAGCCCAATGGATGAGCGGCCACTGCCCGCTTGGGCAGGAGGGCTTGGGACTGGTCCCACAACGGGTCGGTTATGGATGAGGGCAGGACGGGCACGTAACCTTCGCTCGGCCGTAGAGGGCGTTGACCAGCAAGTCCCGCAGGGGTGTGCCGTCCTGGCAGTCGGGGCGGCACACCCCTGCGGGGCGAAGGTCACCCGGCCTGTTGCAGGTCCGCCGCGGGAGCGGGCGCGGGCATGCGCCAAGCCACAACCGCGCCGGTCACGAGCCCCATGACGGCCAGCAGGGTGGCCACCAGGAACGGATCGAAGGAGTGCAAGGACGGGGCGAACCCGATCCCAACACAGACCGCTACCCCGGTCGCACCGCCCAGTTGGTCAGCCGCGCGTTGGACGCCCGAGGCGGTCCCGGCGTCGTCCTCGGTGACGCCGCTGACCGCGAGGTACTGGAGCCCCACGATGCCGAACCCCATCCCGGCCGCGATCAGGAGCATGGGCCAGATCATCGTCATGCCGCCTCCCCGCAGGGCCGCGATGGCCGCGATCGCGGCCATCGCGGCCGCGGTGAACCCGATGCCGGCGAGCACGCACGCGCGTGTTCCCCACCGGCCCAGCAGGCGGGGCACGAGCATGGAGAAAACGATCAGCGACAGGGCCAGAGGCAGCATCGTCAGACCCGCGCCGAGCGGGCCGATGCCCAACCGGTCCTGCAGATAGAAGGTGAACAGCAAGAACGAGGTCGACAGCGCCCCGCTCAGCAGCATCGTGGCCAGGTTGGCCGCCACACGCGTGCGGTTGGCGAAGAAGCGCAGCGGCAGCAGCGGGTTGCGCGAGCGTGCCTCGACCCTCACGAACCCGGCTCCGGCGGCCACCGCCCCGGCCAGCGCCCCCGGGACCACCCATGCGGGCGTTCCGGGTTCACCGGCCTCGACCACGCCGAAGATGAACAGCAGCGGGCAAGCGGTCAGCAACAGCGCGCCGGGAAGGTCCAGCTGCGGGGCGTCCTTGGCCACGGGCCGGTCCGCCTCGACCAGGAAGACAGCGGCCAGCAGCACGATCAGGATGAACGGGACCGAGACCAGGAAGATCCACCGCCATCCGAGGTGGGCGGTGATGATTCCGGACAGGACGAATCCGAGCACGAGACCGCAGCTGGCCACCGCCGCCCACACGCTCAGGGCCCGCGACCTGCGCGGACCTTCGGGGAACATCAGGACGATGGTGGCCATTGCAGCGGGCAGCGCGATGGCCTCACCGGCGCCCTGCAACAGGCGCGCGACCACCAGCAGCGCAAACGTGGGGGCCAGGCCCGCCAGCAGCGACGCGGCGCCGAACAGGCCGGTGCCGAGCAGCAGCACGCGCCGCCGCCCGAGCAGGTCGCCCAGCCGGCCACCGAGCATCAGCAGCCCACCACCGGCGACCGTGTACCCGACCACCACCCAGGTCAGAACGTGCCCGTCAACGCCGAAGTCAGCGCCGATCGAGGGCAGAGCGATGTTGACCACGGTCACGTCGACCGCGATGAAGAACTGCAGCATGGACACCGCGCACAGCACCAGCCATGCGCGTGCCGGGGACGGGCTGTGCCCGCGGGAAGAAAGGATGCCTGGAAGCATCAGGTACTCCGTCGCTCAGAAGAAGTTCTGAGCAGCACAAACATGCCGCTCCGGCCTGATCACGAAGCGGCTGGACGTCCAGGAAGAGTGTGTGAGTCGAACGCCCCGCCGCTAGCGGAACGTCCTGGTCACTGCGGCGCAAGCGGCCGCACACGAAGCAGCAGACATGCCGTGAACGCTACCAGGGCGGAGACGACCGGCTCAGACACCTGCCTGACGTCTCATCTCTTCACTCGTAGGCCCGTACTACAGAGTTTCCTGGGCACGGGAAGCTCGTCGCCGCGGAGCACCTATCCGCGCGATCTCTAAGCCGTCACCAATTCCTTGGTTGGTCAGGTCGGGTACGAGGCGAGCTCCCAGTCGAGTTCCCACAGGCGTAGTGGCGTGTTCGCGCCGGCGGTGAGGGCGTACCGCCCGTCCGGCGTGAACGCGCAAGCCCAGATCCCGATCTGCTGCGTGTCGAGGGTGTGCACGAACTGTCCGGTCCTCGGGTTCCATACCTGGACCATGCTCGTGGGTCTGCTGGACACCGCGACCGCCACGAAGCGGCCGTCGCAGATGTACTGGACCGTCTGCGCGTGACCCGGCAGGTGCTGTTGGCCCCGTACGCAGGTGCCGGAGCCGAGGTCCCAGAGCCGGATGGTCCGGTCGTTGCCACAGGACACGGCGAAAGCTCCGTCCGGGCTCAGCGCAACCGAGGAGGTCTCCGTGGGACTGTCCAGAACGTTCGTACACTCGCCTGAGTCCAGGTCCCAGACCCGCACGGTGCGGTCCCAACTGCTGGACACCGCCCGGTGCCCGTCGGGATGCACCCACAGGTCAGTGGTGATGAAGCCGTTGCGGCCGTGGCCGCAGAGCGTTCGTGCGAGGCGGCCGTCCTTCACGTCCCACAGGTGCAGTGCCTTGTTCCGGTCTGCGGTGAGCGCCCAGCGCCCGTTCGTACTGAAACATGCCGGCTCGGCACCGCGGCCGGCACGCTCGTCGGTGATGCTCGTGAGTCTGTCACCGGTGTCGATCGACCACACAGAGAGTCGGCCGTCCTGCGTGACGGACAGCACGCGCTGTTGATCGGGGCTGAGCCGGACCGCGGTGAACGGGGAAGGGCGGTTGATGTGTGCCCGGGTGTCGAGTCCCGTGCCGACCCCCCATTCCCGCAAGCATCGACCGGTGCGCGTGTCCCACACCCGCAGGCTTTCACCGGCGGATACGACGCGAGCACCGTCCGACGACAGATCGACCGCACACGGCGCCACGGACAGGCCGGGGAGCTCGCCGACCTGCCAACTGGCCCGCACCCCCACCTGCGGCAGAACACCGGCTAGCGACCGCCAGGCCGACAGCACGTGCGGGGCTCGTTCGAAGCCGGGAGTCTGCCGTGCCCTGGCGAGCAGTTCGCGCGCCTCGCCGTAGCGACGCCCGTCCCTGGCACGCTCGGCTGCGTCGACCAGCGTTCCCACGCCCGCCTGTAGTCTGGCCAGCTCTCCGTGCCGGTGTGGGGGGCTCAACCGGGGTGGCGCGGTGTAGCGGCCGGGCAGGGGCCACCATCGCACTCCGCCCTCGTCGGCAGCGACCGCGCGACGGGCGCCCGGCGCCAGCAGCACCTGCTGCTGCCAGCTCGCGGTGGACGGGAAAGTGCGCAGGCAGCGGCCGCTGTCCAGCTCCCACAGCCGTGCCGTGCCGTCGGTCCCGCCGGACAGCAGCGCCTGGCCGTCGCTGCTCCACGACAGCGACACCACGCGTCGTGTGTGGCCGGTCAGTGTGTGCGTCTGCGCACCAGTGGCAAGATCCCAGACACCGATGTCCTCCCAGGAGCGCTTGGTGGTCCCGCGAGAGCGGGCCATCGCCACGGTCCGGCTGTCCGCGCTGATGGATGCGGGTACGGCCGCCGCGTTGACCCCATGCGACTCCCACCTGAGGGCCCCGGTGGTGTCCCACAGCTGCAGGCTGCCGTCATCAATTGTGATCAGCACTGAACGTCCGTCCGGGGACAGGGCGGCCAGGCTGCCTTGCTGACCGAGCTGCAGGCTCAACTCCCCGGTGAGCGCGTCCCAGATCGTCACACTGCCGCCGCCCGTCTGTGCGGCAGCGACGCGGCCGTCGGCGCTGAGCCGGACGGCGCTGACCGGGGTACGGCCGTCCGCACCGAGCCAGCGGGACGTGGAGGACCCCGACTCTTCGTTGAAGTCCACCCGCCACAAGCGACGACGTCTCACCAGGTCCCACAGGTGCAGTTGGCGGTCGAGGCCACACATGACGAACCGCCCGTCAGCGCTGACATCGATCTCCTTGTAGTAGTGCGGCTCGTCCCGGCGAAACAGGCACTGTCCGCTGTGCAGGTCCCACAGGCCCACGTACTTCCGGGAGGAGACCAGCGCCCGCCGGCCGTCTGCTGTTAAGCGGACCTTCGTTCGCGGTGCCTGGGGCACCTTGAGACCGTCGGCATCGGACACCCACCTCTCCTCGGCGGGCCACCAGCCCATCGGGCGGGACGTCACGCGGCTGCGATCGGGCGCCCCGCCCTCCCTGACCGTTCGTAGGGCGCTGGCAACCTTCGGCTGCTCCGGGGCCATTTCCTCGACAGTGCCGAGGAGCGCGTCGGCCGTGGCGATGTCACCGCGCTCCAGGTTGACTTCGGCCAGCAGGTATCGGGCCGTCCAGGAGTCCCTGGAGGCGGTGCGGGCAGCTTCCAGCCTGCTGATCAGTGCATCGTCGGTGAGGGCGCCGGACCGCCACCGGCGCAAGCCGTCGTTGTAGGTGGCTTCCAGGTGCCGCGGGTCGATGTCGACGGCTGCCTCGAACGCTTTCGCTGCTTGGGCCGGCCGACCGAGGTCCAAGAGTGACAGCCCTCGGTTGTTCAGCTCGTCGGCACGCAGGTCCGCCGCGACCGGCTGGTGGCGTGGATACGCCTCGCCCACCGTCCGGCGATAGGCCTCGACCAGTTCGCTGGCGACCTCGGGCATCGACCGCGGACGGGCTGCCCGGTCGCGACGCAGGCACCGGTCCAGCAGTGCCACGACCTTCGCCGGGATCTCGATCCGGTCAGTGTCCCGCCGCCGCCCGGCGCGGTGATCTGCGAGGACTTCTGTGGCGACGGGTCCAACCATCCAGGTCCTGCCGCCGGTGAACATCTCCAGCACGGACACCGCGAAGCTGTAGATATCGCTCCCCCGCCCCACTCGCTCTCCCTTGGCCTGCTCAGGTGACGCGTAGGCGAGCGTCATGCCACCCCAGGAGACGACGGCGCTGGCCCCCTCGGGCACGCCGCCATCCACGGAAGCTCCTGCCCTGGCCCGGGCAAGGCCGAAGTCGGTCACCTTCGCTGTGAACGCTGCGTCCGCGCCCACATCGAGCAGCACATTGGCGGGCTTGACATCCTGGTGCACCAGCCCGCCCGCATCGTGACAGTGGGCGTGTTCCAGACCCCAGGCCATTTGGATGGCGACGTCCAGTATCCGGGCACGTACCTCCGACAGCTCGCCCGCGTACAACCGTCCGTCCGCGATCCAATCCGCCAGACTGCCGCTCGCGACGTACTCGGCGAACACTCGTGGAGCCCCGTCGAGCAAGCGCACGCTGTAACAGCCACACACATTCGGGTGCAGCCCCAACCCCACCCACGCCTCAGCCTCGTTGACGAACATGTCCCGGTGGCCCACGCTCTGGAACCGGCCCGGCCGCGGACTCTTGACCGCCAGGTCGACGCCCCATTCCCGGTCCCGGACCCGGTGCACCACGCCCATGCCGCCACGCCCGAGCTCTGCCAGAACCTCGTACCGGTCGTCAATCACGTCCCCGACCCGCCACGCCGACGGCTCTTCGCTCCTCATGCCCGTCATCCCCAACCCTCCTCGTGCAGTGCACGCAACCAGAGTGACTTCGCCTGCCTGTTGCACGGACCCGCCGATCCCCCTCCGCGGTTCCCTACAGGCCCCATGGGTCCGTAAGCCACGTCAGGAGAGTCCAGCCAGGGAAGCCGTGGCCCTGCGGTGAGGGGACGGCTGGCGCTGAGGGGCGGTACGGCAGGACATGGCAGCCCACGGACCTGCGGAACACGGCTACATCGTTTGCTGACCTTGCTTCACAGGCTGAGGGTGCGTGTCCGTGACGTCGATGCTTGCCCGAGTTGCTGGGCCAACTGTCCCTCCCGGTGCGGCGGACGACCGGAGTGACTCCCCTGGCGCCCCAGGTGCGGCCGGTGACCTGGTCCGAGCGGACCCCGACCAGTCAGCGCGGCACCGGCTGGGCCCTTGCCACCACGCGTCTGAAGGACCCGCGCCTGACCGGCGGCGGCCGGGCACGCATCGACGTCGACGTCTACACCCCGGCCGAAGCGACCGGCTACCTCACCGCCCGCCTCACCCACGACCACAAAGCCCACCTGGCCGACCACCGGACCCCAGCCCTCGCCGAGGCACTCGGATACCTGCCGCTGGCGCTGGGACACGCTGCCGCGTACATGCTCCGTGAGAACGCCTCCTGCAGCACCTACCTGGAACGGTTCACCAACCGCGCCACACACCTGGACGAACTCCTGCCCCACTGGGCGGACACCGAACGCTACGGCCGGCAGATCACCACCACCCTGCTCCTCGCCCTCGACGCCACCGACCAGGACCCCCACGGGCCCCTGGCCCGCACCACCCTCCGCATCTCCGCCTACCTCGACCCCGCCGGACAGCCCGCCGCACTGTGGAACACCACCGCCTTCCTCACCTACCTCACCCAACAACACCCCGCCGCCGTCATGGGCGACGAGGCAGGCGCGGCGTTGCGGCTCCTCGACCGGTACGGACTGATCACGTACGACTCGGCCGACAGCCTCCGGACGGTGCGCATCCACGCGCTCACCGCCCGGGCCGTACGCCAGACCATCCCTCAAGAACAGCAGCCAGCAACCGCGGTCACCGCCGCCGACGCCCTCGTCGAGATCTGGCCAGACACCGACCACACACAACGCGAACTGGCCGCCACGCTACGCACCAACACCGACTCCCTCACCACCCATGCCGGAGAGTCCCTATGGACACCCGATGCCCACCCCGTGCTCTACAGCGCGGGAGCAAGCCTCCTGAATACTCACCTGCACAACGCCGCCTCGACGTACTGGGAACACATGGTCGCCGAATGCGAGCTGCTCCTCGGCAACGAACACTCCCACACCTCCCGCTCTAACCTCGCCAACTTCTACTGGCAGGCCGGGCGCACCAACGACGCCATCAAAATCAAAGAGCACGTACTCACCGACCGCGAACGGCTCCTCGGCAACGAACACCCCGACACCCTCACCTCCCGCGCCAACCTCACCGCCTGCTATTGGCAGGTGGGGCGTGTGGTGAGCGCGTTACGGCTGGGCGTGCGGATTCTGCGTATTCGGTTCGGCGTGCCAGCAGAAGGCCTACCGGCGCCGTGTCTCGGCCCGGGCGGCAACAGGACCGGCCCCGGGCCCGGTGGCGGAGTTGATGGAGGCCATGGCCCCCTTCGTCGACCGGGGCGTCCCGGCCGGGATGGTCAGCGGGAGGCTCAGGGCCAGGGTGCCGGCCCCGAGCGCTAGGGCGGTGACCAGGACGTGTGTCCCGGCGTGCGCCAGGTTCGTGGGTCCGGCCTGTGCCGCTCGCGAGCCTCGGCCATACCCCGGATCAGTGCTCCGGACCGGGACGTAGCCGACAGCGATTTGGCGTGCAGGTTCACCCCGGCGGAGGAGCGCAGCGTGGGTGCAACCGGCGTGAGCACGCTTGCGGAGGTCGTCGCTCTGTCGCGAGCCGAGCCGCGTGCACATGGCCGACTCGTCGGCGTGAGTACCCGGCTAGGTGTCTGTCGTCAGGCTCCGGACAGGGTCCGCCCTCCGCTCAGGCGGGAGCTGAGTTCCTGCTGGGTGAGGTCGATGACGTGCTGGCGGTTGATTCGATGCTGAGTGGCGGCCTATCAGAGGAGCTGATCTTGTTCATCCGACCGATGCGTCGATGTGACTGGCTGCGGGCCGCCTCGGGCTCAGTTAGCTCCGGCGATCCGGTCCAGTAGGTGGTGCCGGCGCGGCGGGCGGCCCAGGCCATGGACCTCGACAGTTCTGGATGCCAGATCACACCGACGTAGTCGACTGGGGAGGGGTGGGTGCTCCCGGAGGTTCCACCATCACGGGTGTAGATGGTGGTGCGAGACACGCCGTTGAGGGCATCCCATGTCTTCTGCGCAGTGCGGGAGGCCAGCATGGCCGCGAGCATTTGGAAGCTGTCGATGCGGCCCTGGTCGACCTGGATCCAGTAGTCGCCGCCACCCACGTGCCTGTTCCCATCGCCGTCGATGAGGGCCTGGTAGAGGATCTGCGCCTGAGCGAGGGTCAGCGAGGCGATCAGGAGGGGTGGTAGCTGCTTGTCGGGGAGTGCCGTTCTGATCTCGGCGCCGAGATCAGAACCGATGTAGAACGGGACGACGCCATCCGGCCTCACCTTGTACTCATTGAAGGTGTAACCAAGGTTTGTGAAGTGCGAGGCGAGTCGTCGGAGCTGTGCGGTCTTCTCGGGATTCACCCGCTCGGATTGAGAGATCGAGACGTGATTCCACGAGCCGTCGCCCTTCGGCTTCGGGTAGCAGCCTTCGGCGACGATCCAGCCCAAGAGTTCGACAAACTCGTCAGAGTGGGGGGACGCGTTCGGGAACGCGCTGGGTGTCCCGCCGCCGAACACGAGCCTGGCCCAGGTTCGTCCGATGAGATCTCCGGTGGTGGACCATGTGTGGGGCCGGTTGTCTCCGCGCTTGCGCCCTTGATCGTTCTGTTCCATCCAGCGGTGTCCTGGTGCCGTCAGGGCTGAGACGGAGCGGTGGTCCCACTGGATCAGCTCGCCGTCGCGCCAACTATTCCAGTCCCGACGGCTGATCCCCAGGATCGGGCTCCAGCGGATCCTCTTCTCGCCGGGATCCATGGTCAGGACATGGTCTCCTGGCCTCAGAGCGTCGTGGGTGCGCCATCCAGAGGGGGTGAGTGCCTCCGTCAGCGCATCAACTCCGTTGGAATACGGACCATTTGAAGTTCTCATGGAACAAGTGTGACGAGGGGGTCTGACACCCCTCGCCGCCAGGTTGGGCGGCTGTCGATTGGAGAGTCAGGCCGTCGGACGAAGGCCAAGCCCACCGTGGCGAGCACCCCGGTGGGAATGGACACCATCAGGTGGGAGTGAACTCCATCCAGTGAGCCTCCGCCATCTTGAAGTTGCAGGTTAAAGGGCTGGCGTGACCGGCTCTCGGGATGCTCGTGCTGATCGTGGGCGGCTGTCTGCGCAGTAGATCATTTGACGGCGGGAGCTAGCTACGAGTGGCCAGCTCGGATTGCCTACGCGCGGCCGCAAAGATGAGTGACTGTACGTGATCACCGGATTGGCGGTCGCCCTCTGAGGCAGAGTCTCGTAGTCCCGCGCGAGACACTGGTGCCGCATCAGCCAGCCGAGGGTTCGTTCAATCGCCCGCCTCTTCCGCAGCGGCTGCGGTGTGGCGGGCCGTCGCGGATCACAGCAGCCACACCGACAACTTGCCCGACATGTAGTTAGCCTCCATACTACTTTCCATGAGGAACGAGGATGCGAACCCCGGCGCCGCACCCACGCTCGAACAGGCGCGGACGCAGATCGAACGGTACGGACTTGACGCGGACCCGCAGGCGGTACTTGTCGCGGTGCGTCTCATGGCGACCGGTGCCCGCCTGGTTCGGGCGTCCGAAGTGCATTTCTCGCGCTCCGGGCTGTCGACCGGACGCTACCGCCTCCTGGTGGATCTCGAGGACAGCGGCGGCGAGAAATCCCCGTCACAGCTCGCGAAGAGCCTTGATGTCTCGCGCGCCACGGTGACCGGCCTGGTCAGCGGACTCGAGCGGGAGGGCCTGGTGGCTCGCCGCGCCTCCGCGGAGGACGGGCGGGGCGCGGTGGTCGTTCTCACCGCGCGCGGTGCCCGGCAGCTGCGTGAGATGGCAGCGGACCACTTCGCACGACTTGAGTCACTCGTCGATGGACTGACCGCCGACGAACGCGGATTGTTCCTGGATCTTCTGGAACGGATCACTCGACGGATCGGCGCACTGACCGCCGAATAGCACCACCGCACTCCGCGAGGAGCGGTCGCCCGCCCGGGGCGGCATCGCCCTCATACCCTAATAGTTAGCCTCCTAATCATTTTCGAGGAGTCCCATGATTCCCCCGCGCAGAACCGCGCCACGCAATTCCGTCACGCGCCCGTTCACGCTCTGGAAGGAAGTCGCGACCGCCTACCTGGCCCCCGCGCTCACCGCCGGGCTCGGCGGAGTCCTCAGCGGCCAGTCCGAACTGACCACGGCCGCCTTCACCTCCATCGGGGTCACATCGGCCCTGGTGGCCGGCGCTGTCGGCGCGTGGCTGCACCGCCGCGGCCGACCCCGTCGCTGGACGACCTCGGCGCCGCGGCCGGCACTCGCCATCGTCTTCACCGTTGCGGCGGCCGGAATCGGCGGCCTGGCTGGATGGTTTGCGTCCGATTGGCTGCCGTCGCACGCACCGGTACCGGATGCCGAATGGCTGGAGCGGCTACGGATCGACCTGCCGTTGTCGGCCGCCCTGGCCACCGCCATCGTCACCTGGCGGTGGCACGGCACGACATCCCGGTAGCAGGGATGACCCGACCCTCCCCACCCGTTCTTCGAGATCCCTCACCTACGAAAGGCACACTGTGATCACCATCGTGGGCGCAACCGGCGCCACCGGCGGCGCGCTGCTCCGCCGGCTGACCGAACTCGACGTCCCCTGTCGCGCCGTCAGCCGTGACCCCAGCAAACTGGGCGTTGCCACCGGCGCGAGAACGCCGGTCGAGACCGTCGGCGCGGACGCCGCGGACCCCCGCACACTCCGCGCCGCGTTCGAGGGATCCACGCAACTGTTCCTCGCCATGGCCAACAGTCCCCGCCAGGCCGAGCTGGAGAACAACGTGATAGATGCCGCGGCCGCATGCGGGGTACAGCACGTGGTCAAGCTTTCCGCCCCAGCAGCCGAGCCCGCCTCACCGGTGACCGTCTCCCGCGGCCACTGGCGAGTCGAGAAACACCTGGCGACAACCGGCATGACGGCTACGCTGCTCCGGCCGTACGCGTTCATGCAGAAGCTGCTCCTGAGCGCCCCGGCAATCGCCCGGGGCGTGCTCATCGGGGCAATGCGCGAGGCGCCCTGCAACTACATAGACGTCCGGGACATCGCCGATGTCGCCGCCGAGACCCTCCTGCGCCCCGGTCTCGCCGGCACCACGTACACCCTGACCGGCCCGCAGGCCTTCAGCCATCCCGAACTCGCCCGTCTGCTCAGTGAGCTGACCGGCCGTCCCGTCCGTCACACCGACCTGCCGCCGAGCGCATTCCGCAGCCATCTCCTGTCGACCGCACACATGCCGCCCTGGCTCGCCGACCACGTAGTGGAGATCCAGCAACTGGCCATCGCACGCCTAGAGTCCCCCAACGACACCATCGAGAACGTCCTCGGCCGCCCCGCCAGGACACTCCGCGCCTTCATCCACGAACATCTCCACACATTCGCCCCAACCACCTGACCGACAGCTCAGCCACCCACTCCGGCCCCTTCGCTCTTCCCCGAGAAGCAGCGCCGCTTCTCGGAGAAGAACGTGTGAGACAAACGCTGTCCGCAACAAGACGCCATCGGCCCAGCGTTACGCCCGGGTGCGACTCCTTCACAGCTCCGTGACAAGCTGACCCGGTCCCCGGTACCTTCAGACTCCCCGTAATCCCTCGCGGGCGCCGCCGACAGCTACGGCACCGCGCCGCGCCGCGCCGTCGTATCCGGAACCGGTGCTCTGTCTTATGGCCGTAAGCCACCTTCTTCAGCTGGTGCCGGTCGGAGGCGGTCAGGATGACCGGGCAGGCGGTGACAGCAGGCAAACGGTCAATCTAGGGGGCGTTCAGGACGGTCAAGCACCGGCCGCGGCCCGAATTCGGTGGCCGCGCGGCCTGGACGGCCGCTGCGGCTGGCCGGAGCGTCAATCCCAATGCCCGTCGGCCGGTGCCTTCAACAGTCGGTTCAGCTCGTCCCCTGCCTCGTCCTACCCGGCGTCGGAGATCCGTTGCAGCTCGCGCAGGGTCTCCCGATCGACACTCGTGTTCGTCATGACGCCATGCTGCAACCCTGCCCTAGGGGAAAGGTCGAGCGGCGCCACGGATGCTGGCGGTGAGCTCGTCGTCGATCTCGCACAGCGCCTGCTGGCACTCATTGTCGGTCTGATCTCAGGCCCCGGATACGGGCCAGGGGGACGCCAGCTTCGGCGAGCGTCCGGATCTTGATCAGGTCAATGGCGTCGTTCGCGCCGTACCGCCGGTAGCCGGACGTATCACGGTCGGGCTCTGGGAGCAGTCCCTTGTCGCGATAGACGCGATAGACGCGATCACTTGACGTGACGATATTTGATGTCGTTGCACGAGGGGTTTCGGTGAGGCGTTTCTATATGGCATGGGGGTTCCAGCGGAGGCGGGGCTTCTTGTCGCTCGTGCCGGTTGTTCCCGGATGCGATGCATGACTACCCGGATAGACGTCGCTCGTCACCCGCCCGCCCGCCGTCAGCATGCTCGAAGCCGAGGCGGGACCAGACGAGACGCGTCTGCCCCGGCCGCCCCGACGGCGAGATCTGGACACCGGCGTGGGCCCGGCGTTCCGGTCCGCCGCGATATCCGCTTGGTGATATCCCTCTTTCAGCACCGGGGCCGTTGTGCGGTCCGGGGTTTGGCCAGAGCCACGAGCGCTGCTCCCAGCACCGCGCCGAGCACCGGAGCGAGCAGGTAGATCCACAGGTGGGTGGTGTCCTGGGCCAGGAGCGCCGGACCGAACTGTCGTGCTGGGTTGGCCGATCCGCCGCTGAGAGGGCCGAGCGTCGCGATGATGACCGCGGTGGCGAGGCCCACCGCGCAGGGGAGCAGTCTGCGGCCGGCCGGGTGTGCCAGGAGCACGGAGAGCATCATGGTCAGCAGGACGAGGACTCCGGTCTCCGCCGTGAGGATCGCGGTGGCGTTCCATGCCGGGTCGGCGTGGACGGTCGCGTAGCCGACGGGGACACGGGAGACTGCCGGTCCCCAGACAAGTCGGCCGAGCGCCGTTCCCGCGACGGAGCCGGCCAGTTGGGCTGTGACGTACGGGACAACGGCGCGGGCCGGGAAGGCTCCGAGCCGCCACAGCGCGATGGTGACGGCGGGGTTGAGGTGTCCGCCGGACCGCCGGCCGGGTGGAGACGTCATGAACACCATGAGAAGCACCCCGATGGTGACGCCAAGGATGGCGAGGGCGTAGTGGATGTCATGGACGGAGATCGGCGAGTCGGGTGCGATAAGCCAGCGCACGCCGTGACGACGAAGAACAGCAGAAGGCCGGTGAGGCCGAATTCGCAGGCTGCACGACGCAGGATGCCGGATTCTGCAGTGGTGGGCGGGTCGGCCTGCGTCGGCACAGCCGGAGTTGTGGTCGTCATGGAAATGGTCCTGTCGAGGATCGCTGTTCGCCGGGCCGCGCCGCGGAGAGCCCCGCGGCGCGGGTTCCCACTTGGTGGCGGGGATCCC
>NZ_ML123057.1:53370-57769 GCF_003846175.1 Streptomyces sp. ADI95-17
GGGATCCCCTGATCGCCAGGGGATCCCCGCCTGCGTGCGGAAGGAGCTCACGCCTGGGCGTGCGCGCCTTCCAGCCAGTTGGTGAACTCGCAGGCGAAGTGCCACTGATGTCCGACGAAGACGTGCTCAGGGGCGTTGGCCGGGAACTGGATGGTCAGACGGATGCGCAGGCCGTCGGGGCCGTCGCCGAACTCATGCATGACGCGGGCGATCTCCGTGCCGTCACCGAGGCGTCCGGTGCCGCCGATGCGTACGGGGTACTCCTCGTGACCCTCGTCCGCGATTTCGACGCCGTCGTGGAAGGTGAGGAAGAACCGGAGGGGGCCGGATCCTATGGTCTCGATGATCTCGACCACTCCGCCGCTGGAGTCGGCGAGGTAGTGCTCGGGGTTGGCGGAGAGCAGCGCGGACCGGTCACCGCCCGCGAGTCGGCCCTGCCACCAGGTGAGGAACCGGTCCGCGTCGATCCCGGCGACTGTCATTTCGGTGACGGCCGACCGCCAGGCTCCTCCGGACCCGTTCGGAAGCTGTGCCATCGCCGCGTCTGACGCGGCGAGATCGGGGGCGAGGAGTTCCCGCATCCGCTCGTCGCCGATCCGCTGCTTCAGCAGGGTGAGCGCTGCCCGTGAACGGTCCAGCTCCCACTGCCGAACGGCATCGTCCCCGTACTCGACACCGTCGATGACAGTGCGGATATTCAGCGCGTCAGTGTTCATGGCGAAGCCCCTTTCGAGTGAAGCGGAGAGCTTTTCTCCGCCTACGGCACGCTAGCATAGACGGAGAGAAATTCTCCGCTTCATTGATGGAAGGTGGATCTCATGCGGGCGGACGCCGAACGCAGCAGACGACGGATCCTGGATGCCGCCCGCGATGTGTTCCTGGAGCGGGGCCTGGACGCCCCGCTGGACCTGATCGTGCGCCGAGCGGGTGTGGGGCCGGCCACGCTCTACCGTCGCTACGCCGACCGCGAGGCACTCGTGCGTGATCTCACCGGTGACCTGCTCTCACGCCTTGAGGCCGCGGCCCACCAGGCGGCGCGGGAGGAGGGTGACGCGTACGCCGCGGTGCGGCGCTTCGTCCACGCGGCAGCCGGCCTCCGGATGGGCGCGGTAATCCCGGTGCTGCTCGAACGGCTCGTTGTCGACCAGGAGTTGATCGAAAGCCGGACCCGCACATCAGGGGCGCTCGACGACCTGATCCGCGCGGCGCACGAATCCGGCAGGCTGCGCCCCGAGGTGGGGGCGGGGGATCTGATCCTCCTGTCGATCCGGCTGTCCCGCCCCCTGCCCGGTGGTCTCTCCCGCCTCGACACGGACGGCACTCTGCTGCACCGCCATCTCGACCTTGCCCTCGACGGCCTGACCACGCAGGCCGCACCGGCTCCCGCCCCTGCCCCGGGCGAACCGCTCACCTTCGCCGACCTCGTCGCCGCCGCTGACCGCCCGAACACGACCGACTGAGCCCGCTGGCACAGCCCGGAGCACGTGTGCCTCCCCCACCAGGCGACCCCGTTCGTTGCGGTGCACCGGGACAGCGCCGAGTCCGCCGACGGACGGGCACGGCGGTCGCCGATGCCGTGTACGCGCAGCGGATCGGCAATCCGCTCGATGGTGTGGCGGGGGTCGAGCGAGGCGTAGGGGTTTTGGAAGACCGGCTGGACGGCACTTCGGAAGGGCAGCAGGTCGCGGCCCTGGAGGCGGGTGATGTCCGAGCCGTCGAAGCGGGCCTCGCCTGTAGCAGGCTCCTCCAGGCGCAGCGCGATGCGGGCGGTGGTGGCCTTGCCGGATCCGGACTCGCATGCGATGGCCACGGTGTGTCCCGGCCTGAACACTGAGGAGCGGTCGCCCTGGCTGGCCATGGACCTGGTGTTCCGGGCGCCGTCGACGGCACACATCGCGTGGGCGCTGGGGGATGACGAGCACCGCATGGTGCTGGAGCTATGCCAAGACATCGCCCGGGACAAAGCACTGGGGTGGCTGGAGGAGTCGGTCGCACAGATCCGGTGGGGGAGCGGTGGCAAGCACCGCGAGCCGGTCCGGGATGGTCTGATCGTCGCGGTGTTCCGGCACTACGAGTCGAGAGCTGTCGAGTCGAGGCCGCTCCTCCACGATCACGCGGTGTCGACTACCGAAGACCCACACCTTCGAGGGTGGGGAGACGTCTGGCCGCCGTTGGGGAACTTCTACGTTTCACCCCTGACCTGTGGTGATGCCTCAGAAGAGGCTCCTGACGCCCGTGTTGCGCCTCGCGTTGCAGGCCCGCGCCCACATCCGTGCAGAGCAGCCGGCCGCCGACAGCACGAAGCCCCGGGCGATGACGCCCGGGGCCTGCGCAGCGGTCTTGCGGACACTGATGTGACGTACGCCTCGTCTCTCGGGTGTGTTTTCCGACATGGCGCTGTAACGATCAGCCCGTTCGGCCCACTACCTAACGACAGATCACACCAGGAGGGACAGGAGGTGCGGCAGTGCCCGACTACGACGCGGATCGTTTCACCGCTATCTATGACGGCTGTCGGCAACGCGTGTGGGCCTATGTGGTCAGCCGTGCGGGACGGCAGGTCGCCGACGAGGTGGTGAACGAGACGTTCACAGTGGCCTGGCGCAAGCTGGACGACGTCCCCGAGTCGCCGCTGCCATGGCTGCTCGGGGTCGCCCGCAACATCCTGCGGGACAACATCCGGGCGGAGGCCAGGCGCGCATCGTTCGCCGCCGAACTGCGCTCCTGGGGGGAACCCGCCGAGGCGGACATTGCCGAGGAGGTATCCGAGCGCAACGCGCTGCTCAAGGCGCTGGCCACGCTGCCGGAGGACGATCGGGAACTGCTGATTCTCTCCGGGTGGCAGGGCCTGACCCCGGCGCAGGCGGCCGTGGTGGTCGGCTGCTCGCCCATCACCCTGCGGGTCCGTCTGCACCGGGCGCGCAAACGTCTCACCCAGGCCGCGTCGGCCTCCCCACCCACGGAGGAGGCCGCAGCCGCGCGGCGCGTGTCCACCCGAGTCCGGATCGCCGTAGGAAAGGAAGCCCGGTGAAGAACGACATCCTGCACCGTCTGACAGCCGCCCGCCCCGCCCACCTCGACCCCGACCGTCCCACGCCGTCGGCGGTCCGGGAAGAGGAGCGCGCAACGTTCACGAGCCGTCCGCGCGCGATGCGCACGGCTCGCGCCACTGCCCGGCCGCGGAGGGTGGGCCGCTCTCTCGTCCCGGGTCTCGCCCTGGCCGCCGCGGCGGCGGTGGCGGCTCTGGTGATCACCGACACCATGCCGCAGAAGCCAGGATCCGCCCCCTCCGCGACATCGGGCTCCGGCAGCCAGATCCTTCTCGCTGCCGCCTCCCACGTCGAGCAGCAACCAGCCGGTTCCTCCACGTACTGGTACGTGGAGGAACACATCGGTTCCCTCCACAAGGTCCCGGGCAAGCACTACACCGTCGCCGCCCGCACCGAGCACCGGTACTGGACGGCCGCCGCCGAGAACAAGCAGTGGTCGCAGTCCCTGGACCTGGGGGCACGTCCGGCCACGAAGGCCGACGAGGCGGCGTGGAAGGCGGACGGTTCCCCCACATCGTGGAACCTGGAGGGGGAGACCCTCACCTATGCCGGCAAGGGCGAGATCCAGCACGACGCCCCCGGCGGAACCGGGGACATCGTCCCGATGGGCGACATCCCGCTCCGCGTCCTGGCCACGCTCCCCACCGATGAACAGGCCCTCCGCAAGTGCCTGTTCACCCTGGTCGACAAGGACTACAACGCCCCCAAGAAAATCCTCGACGGGATCGTCGTCGACACAGCCGTCCGACTCGCCACGACCCTCCCGTCCACCCCGGCCCTGCGCGCCGCCGCCTACCGCCTCCTCGCCGCCGAACCCGGCGTGCGCTCCCTCGGCGACGTCAAGGACCACACCGGCCGTACCGGCTACGCCGTCGCGCTCCCCAGCCCCCACGGGCCCGTCGAAATCCGCCTGATCTTCGACAAGTCCACGGGCATGCCGCTCGGCACCGAGACGGTGGCCACCCGGAGCGGTGACGGTGTGAGCAAGGGCGATCTGCAGGACTACACGACGATCACCTCGATGAAGTGGACCGAGGACGCACCGCCGTTCGATACCGACACCAAGGACCCGGGCCCGATTTCCGCTCCGGGTGAGGAGCCGGATGCCGAGCCGGCCCGCTGAGGCAGTTCTCGCCGTCGGAGGGGTGCGACCATTTTCACGCGCTGGTAGTGGCCGAGGTAGCCCTTGGTCCGGAGTTCCTCGTGCAGGGTCTTCGCGCTGTGCTGTCCCTCGTCCCAGCGTTGTTGCAGGTAGTCGAGGTAGGGGTCCAGGGGGGAGGGCGTTGTCACGTTGTCGGGGGCGTGATCGTCTGAGGGTGTGCGGGGGCCGGGGCGGCCTGTTGTTCAGG
>NZ_ML123057.1:58109-62966 GCF_003846175.1 Streptomyces sp. ADI95-17
AAACGCTGCGCGGCGCCCAGGGGCTGTAAAAAACAACGTGGTGATTCGGCCTTCTGCGGAGCGTTTTCGGGTGGTGCCACGGAGGCGAGGAGGTCCGCTGCGGTGCGGAAGGGCGTGGCCGGTGTCGGGAGGTGGCCGTCTTCCTCCAGGAGGGGGCGGAGGTCACGGAAGATGGTGCCGATGGTCTGCGGGGTGACGTCGAACAGGTCAGCGAGTACCTGTCGGGTGCATACGGTGCGCTGGTGGAGAACTGCGATCAGGATGCGTTCCGCGTGGAGGATCTTCTGGTGGAAGGCGACTCCGTTCGTCCCGGGCTGACGCGGCCCGCCGCGCCGCTGGTAGCGGCGCCGTTCCCGCAGGGCCGTATACCTCACCAGCAGCCGATCGGTCAGTTTCTGCAGGTCCTCGCGGCTCATGCCGGTCAGTGACGGGTCGGTCAGCACCGTGGAGATGTCCGACCGCCGGGGCGGGGTGGCGGAGCCAGTCCGTACGAAGGCGAGGACCTCCTGCGCCTGGGTGAAGTGCAAGGCGGTGGGGGTGATGGCGTAGTGGTGCTCGTCCAGCACCGGCCGGGTCTCCCTGATTGCCTGGCAGATCGCCGGCGGGGTGACCTGGAGGATCTCGGCCAGGACTTTCTGGGCGCACACCTGCCGCAGATACAGGACGGTGATCAGGAGGCGGTCCCTGGCCGAGAGCAGGGACCGGCCGTGGGCTCCCGGGACCTGGCGGCGTTTCCCGCCGCGCTGCTGGTGGCGGAGTTCTTCGCGCCGTGCGGCCTGGGCGGGGGCCAGGCGCCGGGCCATCGCGTCCAGTTCTTCGTGGTTCATCCCGGTCAGGCGCGGGTCGGACAGCAGCTCAAGGTCCGCCGCCCGCTCCAGCAGCGGGGCCTTCCCGGGGGCCGCCGGGACGGTGGGCTTGTCCGCGGGGCGGCTGGTGTAGTTCCAGGTGCCGCGCTCGGTGTGCGGCTCGAGGGGAAGTGCCTTCATGCGGTCGGTGCCGACCGTGACGCCGGTGGGATAGGCGCCGGTGTCCAGGGCGGCCTCGACCCGTAGCCCGGTGCGGGTCCGGGTTGAGGCGATGGTCTGGACGACGACTTCGTGGCTGGTCAGCGGCCGGCCACGCCAGTTCATCGTGATGTGGGAGAACAGCCGGTGCTCAATTTTATTCCATTTTGAAGCACCCGGCGGAAAGTGACACACCGTAATCTTCAGGCCCGTCTCGGCGGCCAGCGCGGCCAGTTCGGCCTTCCAGACCCGGCTGCGATAACCGTTGGAGCCACCCGCGTCCGCGGTGATCAGCAACCGGGTGGCCTGCGGGTAGTCGTCTCGTCCGCGAGCCTGCCACCAACGGCGGATGGAAGCGACCGTGAAGGAGGCCGTGTCGTGGTCGCACCCGACGTTGACCCAGCCGGTATCGGCGGTGAGGTCGTAGACACCGTAGGGAATGGCCGGCTCGGCGGCGGGCCGGGCACAGACGAAGAAGCTGTGGTCCTCCACCTTGACCGGCTCGCCCTTCGGGCGCCACTCACGGCCGGCGTTGGGCAGCTGGCCGAGCTTCTTTCTTCTTGGCATCCACGCTGATGACCGGCTCCGCGGCACCCTGGTGCTGCTTGACCTGCTCGTTGATGTAGCGGAACTGGGCGTCCCGGTCAGGGTGCTGCCTGCCCTCCAGAGTCTTGGCGTTGACCTGGAGACTGAAGCCGTTCTCCCGCAGCAGCCGGCCCACCGTGGGCGCCGAGACGTGATGCCCCTGCCCGGCGAGCTCCTCGGCCAGGTGCCGCAGCGACTTGGCCGTCCAGCGCAGCGGCGACATGGGATCACCCCGCTCGTCCGGCTCGACCAGCGCCAGCAGAGCCGGAACGAACCGCGGGTCCAGCTCCTCGGCACTCTTGCGCCCGCCACCACAGCGGCGAACCCTCCACCCGGGCAGCGGATCCTCGCCGCCCTCCAGCTCGAAGACCCCCTTCCGCACCGTCGTTTCGCTCACGCCCGCAGTGCGCGCGACGGCCCGGACCCCGCCGTGGCCCAGCAGCCGGCCTCGGTGGCCAGCGCCAGCCGCTGCTGCCGCTCAACCAGATGCGGAAACAACACCCCGAACCTCAGGGCGAGTTGATCACGAACCTCACTCGGTATGCGCATACCAGACCGACGCGCCAGAGCCCCCAAAGCAACGCGTTGATTCTTTACAAGTCCCCGGCGGGGCCCAGCAGTTCCTGTCCGCATTCAGCGGCATCTCACCGCACTTCCGACCACGCCGCCACCTGATGACCGCCACCGAGTACCGCACCAAGATGACCACCCGCTTCGCCATCTGGGACGAGATCACCGGCGCCACCGACCAGCCCACCGCAGCGTAAGCCAGGCCCCACCCGACCCCTACACACCCTCAATCGATCAACACCGCACCAACGTGACAACGCCCGGCGCGACACTCAGCCGCCGTTCCGCAGGTCCGCCAGTACGAGGTCGACGGTGCGCTCCACCAAGCAGGTGTCCAGCGGGGCGTGCCGGAAAAGGGCCCGGTAGTAGACCGGTGCCGCGAGCGCGTCGAGGGTGAATTCCATCTCGGCTTGGTCGAGCTCTCGGATGTCGCCGCGTGCGGCGGCGGTGCGCAGGACGGCTTCGGTGCTGCGCCGGCGGGCGTGGAAGACGTCGTCGAGGAAGCTCTCCCGCAGCTCGGGTTCGCGGGCGAGGTCGGCGACGAGCGCGGGCAGGACGGGGCCCAGGACGGTGGTCTCGAACGCGGTTACCAGGCTGCCGATGCCAAAGAGGAGATCCGCCCGCAGGTCGCCGCTGTCCACCGTCGGCGTAGTGCCCAGGACTGTGGCCAGCGCGTCTGTGACCAGGTGTTGCTTCGAGGGCCAGCGGCGGTAGATGGCAGGCCGGTAGACATCGGCGTTCTTGGCCACCTGTCCGATGGTGAGTTCGGAGTAGCCGACCTCGGCGAGCAGGTCGAGCGTTGCGACGCGCACAGCGGCGTCGATCTGTGGATCCTTCTGGCGGCCGGCGGTACGCGGGGGCGGGGGCACGAGGAAGTCCTTTCGGTCGGCTTGCGGACTGTAGCCGGATTTTGAATTGATACAAGTCGTACTGTATCAATTCGAGGGTGGTCCCTGCCCAAGGTGACCTCCTCCCACCGAAGGACCCCCTATGAGCACTCCACCCGCGCACGCCCAGATTTTCCGCGATGCCACACCCGCTTCATCCATTCCGCTACCGGGGCGAAACGTTCCAACGATCGGTGCTCTGATCGCGCTCGCCCTGGTCGCGCTCGACCTACGGGCCCCGGTCACCGCGATAGCCCCACTGCTCGGCCGCCTTCGCGACGACCTGGGCCTGTCGGCCGCAGCGGTGAGCGTGCTGACCGCGCTGCCGGTACTGTGCCTGGGCGTGTTCGCGTTCGCAGGCCCGGTGCTCGGGCGGCGGTGCGGTGAGTCGCGCGTGGTGCTCGCGAGCCTGACACTGCTTGTTGTCGGCGCGACGCTGCGGCTGCTACCGGGGGCTGCGGCGTTGTTCGTGGGCACGGCCCTGGTCGGCGCGGCGATCGGGCTCGCCAACGTGCTGCTGCCCGGGTTGATCCGGCGGCGCTTCGCGGGTGCGGTGGCCGGGGTGACCGCGTTCTACTCGGCGTGCCTGACCCTGGGCGGCGCGAGCGGTTCGGCGGTTGCCCCACCGTTGGCCGACGCGACTGGTTGGGCCTGGCGCGGTGCGCTGGCACTGGTGGCCGTCCCGCTGTCGATCGCGGCGATCCTGGCCTGGTGGCCGGGGGCACGTGTGGACGCGCGGGCGGTCGACGCGCCGACGCCGAACTGTGTGCGGCTGTGGCGGGAAGCGATGGCGTGGCAGGTCACGGTGTTCTTCGCGGCACAGGCGCTGTTGGCGTATGTAGTGTTCGGATGGCTGCCCACGATGGCCCAGGACCGGGGCATTGGCGAGGCGCAGAGCGGCCTCCTGCTGTCGCTGACCAGTCTGGTGGGAGTGGCAGGGGCGGCGCTGCTGCCCGCGGTGTACCGCCGACTGCCCGACCAGCGTGGGCCCGCCGTGCTCGTGGCGATGCTCAGCGGAGCGGGTCTGGTCGGCGTCGTCCTGGCCCCCGCGCCGGCGGGCGTGTGGGCAGCGGCAGTGGTCCTGGGGCTCGGCCAGGGGGCCGGATTCGCGGTCGCGCTGAGCCTGATCGGGCTGCGTACCGGCAACGGCGACGAGACGTCGGCGCTGTCCTCGATGGCCCAGGGTACCGGCTTCCTGATCGCGACGATCGGCCCGTTGGGCGCGGGGCTGCTGCACGAGGTGAGCGGCGGCTGGGGTGTTCCGTTGGCGACGCTCCTGGTGGTGTGCGCGATTCAGGCTGCCGCAGGCCTGGGGGCAGGGCGCGCCGGGCAGGTCCGGGGCAGGTCCGGCCCGAGAGCGGCCTGACCCCTGACAGTGCGCGGGTGCCAGTGATCTTGTGCTGCCCGATGGCGTGGGCACGCGTCCGAGGCCCTTCCCGGCGGGCCCGGACGCGCGCCGAAGAGGTGGCTCGCTGCAACCATCCCCGCTCGGAAGAGCACTTCGGGAGGCACTGTCACGTTGGCTGGCCGGGTGGGATGATCTTCTGGTTGGTCGTGCCGGGGAGGGATTCGTTCGTGTCGCCCGCGTCGCCGTCGTACAAGGGCCACCGGTACCCGGTGGAGGTGATCGCGCACGCGGTATGGCTGTGCTTCCGCTTCCCGCTGTCCTTCCGCGAGGTCGAGGAGCTGATGCTCGAGCGCGGCGTCATCGTCTCCTGCGAGACCGTCCGCCGCTGGTCCGCCAAGTTCGGCCAGGCCTACGCGGACGGACTGCGCCGCCGTCGGCCACGCCCCGGGGACAAGTGACACCC
>NZ_ML123057.1:63522-64763 GCF_003846175.1 Streptomyces sp. ADI95-17
AACGCACCGTCAGGCACATGCAACCCAACAACGTGACAGCACCCCTGGTGGTCTTCGACGTACTTCATCAGGATGGACCTCAACAAGTCGGAGACCCGCTGGGTAGCCGCCGGCATCGGCGGCGCCATCGGATTCATCAGCTGGGCCAAGGACATCAAATGGATCCCCGGGGCCTGGAAGTACGCCATCGTGGCGGTCCGTGGATACCTCTGGTACTTCGGGTTTGTCGCCGGGTACGCGGTGGCTCGGGGCAAGTGCACGACCGTCGTCTCTGGCGTGACACGCTTTGGGTCCAGCTACATTCCCATTCCCCCGACCATCTGGACACGCCGGTGTTGAGACAACCAACTGAGAGAGCGAGACATCGTCTGGCGTTGACCGCCGAAGTCGTGGCTGCAGCTGTCACGGCCACTCTGGTCGTCGCTCTCGCCATCCAGCACGACACCGTACTTGCCATCATCTTCTCGGTGGGCTCCGCCTCGTTCGTCGTCGACGCGATACGCCGGATCCGCAGAAGACCAGGAGCAAGGACAAACTGAATACACCGGGGTACCCGCCTCTTGGCGGGTACCCCGGTGCCTTTCCTCAACGTCGACGCCGGGCACCTTCTCCGGCGGGAAGTCGGGAATCGTCTCTCGGATGTACTGAAGCTCCGCCATCTTGAAGTGGCTGGTCAGCGGGGTGGCGTGACCTGGTTTCGGGGTGCTCGTGCTGGTTGTGGGCGGCAGTCTGTGTTGTAGATCGTCCGGCGGGGTGGTTTTGCCGATGAGTTCACCGTCCTCAAACGGTCTACCCAGCGACACGACCGTTCTCGACAGGAGTGCCATGTCCACCATCCAGCCAGTGATCGTGACTGCCGACCAGGACGTTCTGCTCGGCTTCTATACGAAATTGTTCGGCGCTGAGGAGATCTTCCGGGTACCGGCGGAAGGCCCGTCCTTCTACCTCGGCTTGCGCATCGGCGACACCGACCTCGGACTGGTGGCCAAGGCGAACCCGGGGACTGGGGCGGCGTCGCGGATCCTGCTCAGCATCGGTGTCGACGACGTCGACGAGACGCTCGGCCGGGTGGAGGCGCTGGGCGGCTCGGTCCGCGGCGGCCCCAACGACATGCCGTGGGGACAGCGGGTCGCCCACATCCAGGACCCCGACGGCAATCCGGTGAACCTCACTCAGCCGATCCCGGCCCGGTGACGCTGTTCCGGGGGCATGTGCTGATCGTGGGCTACCTGCGGTAGGGG
>NZ_ML123057.1:64890-71768 GCF_003846175.1 Streptomyces sp. ADI95-17
CTGGGCGGATTCAATCGATCGTCGCATTGAATCCGCCCAGTACACGAGTCGGGCCTTCGCCGAAGCCTGCCGCCGGGACGGCGTTCGCCAGAGCATGAGCGCGGTCGGCAGCAGCGCGGACAACGCCGCCGCGGAATCGTTCAACGCGACCTTCAAAAGGGAGACGTTGAAGGGGCGAAAGGGCTGGTCAAACGAGCGTGAGGCCCGACTTGACGCCTTCCGATGGCTGTCTCGCTACAACACGCGACGCCGGCATTCCCGGCTCGGCCAGCGATCCCCGATCACCTACGAGAACACCTTCCACTCAACAGCAACTACCCTGACCCGAGCCGCATAGACGTGTTCAAGATCCGGGGTCAAGGCCCCGGCATGACTTCCCCCCCTTGTTAACCATGATCCGGGGGGTGGTGTCACCGGGCCCGGAGGCACTGACTGACCGCTGATTAGGGGCATGACCGCCGACTCTTCGCAGGTCGGGAGGCTCTTCGTAATGTGGATGTGGCGATCGGTGCCGTGGACGAGGCCGGGCAGAAGCACGACCGGAGGATGCACGTGATCGAGACTGGCGACATCGACGTCTATCTCGGCCTGGACGTCGGCAAGGGCGAACACCACGCCACCGCCGTCACCCCGGCCGGGAAGAAGGCGTTCGACAGGCGCCTGCCCAACACCGAGCCCAAGCTCCGCGAGCTGTTCGCGAAACTCCAGGCCAAGCACGGAATCGTCTTGGTCGTGGTCGACCAGCCGGCCTCGATCGGAGCCCTGCCGCTGGCCGTCGCCCGGGACATGGGCTGCCCCGTCGCCTATCTACCGGGCCTGACGATGTGGCGGATCGCCGGCCTCTACCCCGGCGAGGCCAAGACAGACGCGAGAGACGCGTTCATCATCGCCGACGCAGCCCGCGCGATGCCTCACACCCTGCGCTCGGTCGACCTCGAAGACGAGACGATCGCCGAGCTGGAGATGATCGTCGGCTTCGACGACGACCTGACCGGTGAGGCCACCCGGGTCGCGAACCGGCTCCACGGCCTGCTGACCCAGATCCACCCGTCCCTGGAGAGGGTCCTGGGCCCACGGTTGCAACACCCGGCTGTCCTGGCCCTGCTGGAGCGGTTCGGGTCACCGGCACAGATCCGCAAGGCAGGCCGCCGGCGGCTGGTCACGCTGCTGCGGCCCAAGGCACCGCGGATGGCCGAGCGCCTGGTCGAGGACATATTCACCGCGCTGGACGAGCAGACCGTGGTGGTCCCCGGCACCGAAGCGGCCGCCCTGATCGTCCCGAGCCTGGCCGCCTCGCTCGCCGCCGTCCTCGACCAGCGCAAACTCCTGGCCGGGCGGATCGAGGAACTGCTGGAGGCCCACCCTCTTTCCCAAGTCCTGATCTCGATGCCGGGAGTCGGCATCAGGACCGGAGCCAGGATCCTCATCGAGGTCGGCGACGGCAGCAGCTTCCCCTCCGCCGCCCACCTCGCCGCCTACGCCGGACTCGCCCCAGCAACCCGCAACTCGGGCTCCTCGATCAGAGGCGAACAGCCCTCCCGCCGAGGGAACAAGCAGCTCAAACGGGCCTTCTTCCTCTCCGCATTCGCCGCCCTCGGCGACCCGGCCTCCCGGGCCTACTACGACAAGAAGATCGCCCAGGGCAAGCACCACACCCAAGCCCTCCTCTGCCTCGCGAGACGACGAGCCGACGTCCTCTTCGCGATGCTCCGCGACGGCACCTTCTACGAACCCCAACCCGCCCGAACAGCTTGACCGAACACCACGCTGCGAGCGCTCACGAGACGGGCTGATCTGCGACGTCTCGGTACTCGTCCACGAGCCGGAAGAAGGCGTCAAGCGGAGATTCACCAGGAAGGTTCTCCACAATCGCAGCGTCCCATCCAGTCGCCATCGACCATCCACGGGTCCTGCTGAGCCAAGCGGCAAATCCTCCGCTTCCACGATGAAACGGGAACTCCTCATCGGCATCGTGGACCTGAAGAGCGAGGTGGTAGCCGAACATCATCACCGCTAGTTCCTGCAACGAGCCGTTACGCACCCATGCGTTCGGCCGCTGCCGAACGGCATCCAGCAGGTCATAGACGTCCCGCCACTCTTCAACAGCGCGTGCCTTCGACTCTCCGCCTGACACTCCCACCGCATCCCCCTCTCCAGCCGACACCACCAGCAAGCTAACCCGCCACCTTGACGAACTACATAGGGGCACCCCCCGCCAAGGCCCTCCTGCGCTGGCCTTGTGCAGGGCAGGTGCTTCCTAGTCGGGGCGGCCGTCGGCGAGCCACTGGGCGAGGCCACGCAGTCCGACCGCCCACCGCCCGAGGTCGGTGACCTCGGCGTGCCCGGTGACGACGGTGAGCAACTCGGCCACCGCCTCGTCTGGCCGCTGGGCATCGTTGAGGGTCATGGCGCGGAAGACGCGTACGGAGTCCGAGTCGGGGAACTCCCTGCGGGCGCGGTCGAGCACCGCTAGCGACTCGTCCAGCTCGCCCAGCCACCTCAGGGTGCTGGCGTACTGGCACAGGCACCGGCGCAGGACGTCACCGTCGAGGTCAAGGGCGAGCGCCCGCTCGTAATAGCTGCGGGCGGTCTCCTCCTGGCCCGCGGTGTCGTAGGCGCCACCTACCTCGAATATGAGGACTGGGTGACCAGGGTGTTCGGCAAGCAGTGCCTGGAAGTAGGCGATCGTCGGCGCCATGTTCGCCCGGTCGCGCTGGTCGTAGCCACGCTGGATCGCCTCGGCCAGTTCGGGCGTCACGTCGGTCGTCACTGCTGCGCCTCCATGCGTACGGGTCCGAAGATCGGCTCACCATAATGCAGCCTCGTCCGCAGGCGCCTGCCTGTGGGCCGGCCCGGCGTTGGCAGCGTTGGCGTCTGTACTTGATGGAGCCATGTTCCTCGTCAGACGCGGATGCCTGCCTCGGCGAGGGTGGGCTGCTGTCAGCTACCGATCATGACGAGCGACGCCCCGGTTTACCGTGTCTGCCAGTCCGTCAACCGAGAGGAGGGGCTGCTGCAGGGATAGGTGACACCTGACCTTGCAGCAGTCCCGTATGTTCGTCGATGCGGACGGCAAGAAGTTCGTGTGGTCGGTCAAGGACGGTGCCCCGTACCTGGACGGGAAGCCGCAGGCCGGGGGCGCCGGCCGTCCCCTGGGCCGGAGCAGGCCGCCGGTCGCCGTGCTGACCGGCCGGCAGACAGCCAGTGCGGGTGAGGCGGTTGTGGTGGCCTTCCGCGGACGCCCGGCCACCCGGTTCTTCGGCGAACAGACCCGCGGTGTCCCTACGGGGAACGACGCGTACCGCCTGTCCGACGGCGCCATGCTCATTCTCACGGAAGTCAAGGACGCGGACCGCACGGGCCGCACCTACGACGAGGCGATCCGGCCAGACGAGGAAGTCATCAAGGATCCCCGCCCGGTGGCCCGCCACCAGGATGCCGTGCTGGACGCGGCCCAGAACTGGCTAAACAAGCAGGCCGCATGCCGACAACAGTGAACCACTGTGCGGTCACTTCGGAGATTCGTGGCTGAGAGCCAGGCCCTCCGGGGCGATCAGCCGCCGGCAGCGGCCGGTTTCCTCGGCCAGTTGGGGGTAGCGCCCTTCCGTGCGAGACGCCCCGGGTGGCTCTGCTGGGCCGCCTGTGACCGGGGCGAGGTCGCGTACGTCGCTCCGGACGGGTCAGATTTACGCCGTCCGCTGGCGGAGGTGTGGGCCATGCCGTTCGAGCGTGTCTTTCCGGTACGCGCCTTCGCGTCGTACCGCCGACAACGGAACCTGCCGGGCCGGTGGCGGTCGGCGACGACGTAGCGCTGCGTAACGCGTAGGCTCCACTACGTGATGGCTGTGGTGAATGCTGTGCAGCGGTGGCTGCTGGGGCTGATGCTGGCCTGCTACGTGTTGGCCGGCGTGTTCCCGGCACCCGGCGAGAGGCTGCGCAGGCTGGCGCTGCCGATCCCTGTGGGCGCGAGCGCTCTGACGGTGCCGATGGTGTTGTTGGCGATGATGCTGTTCAACGCCGGCCTGGGGGTGCGCGTCGCCGATCTGCGCGGGGTGGTGGCCCGGCCGGTGCGGCTGGTGCTCGGTATCGCCGCCAATGCCCTGCTCCCGTTGCTCGTGCTCCCGGTCGTCGCTCTTGGCCTGCGTACCTGGCACGATCCGGCGGAAGCGGAGGGGCTGGTGGTCGGGCTGATGCTGGTGCTGGCGATGCCGATCGCGGGCGGCGCCGCTTCCTGGGGGCAGAACGCGGGCGCCAACGTCCCGTTGGTCGTTGCCATGGTGATGGGTTCCACGCTGCTCAGCCCGCTCACGGTACCCATCGGAATGCACCTGGCCGGCCAACTGGTCGGTCCCGACGGTGCCGGCGCCCTGGACGACACGACTACAGTCGACGTCATCGCCCGGACAGGAGCCGGGGTCTTCACGCTGGTTTCGGTGGTGCTGCCGTGCCTCGCCGGAGTCGTCGTACGGGTCGCGCTCGGCGAGGACCGCGTCCCCCGAGTCCTGCCCGCGGTCAAGTCCGTCAACGTGGTGAACATCCTGCTGCTCTGCTACATCAACGCGGCTGGCGCGCTCGGACAGGCCCTCGCCCACCCGGACCCGGACTTGCTGGTGCTGGCGCTCGGCCTGTCCGGCGCGGTGTGCTGCCTGACCTTCTGCTGCGGACGATGGATGTCCCGCTGGACGCACTGTGACCAGCCGGATGGGGTCTCCCTCACGTTCGCCACCGGTATGAACAACAGCAGCGCGGCTGCCGTGCTGGCCGCCTGCTGGTTCCCCCACCGCCCCGCGGTGCTGCTGCCGATCCTCTCCTACAGCCTACTGCAGAAGATCGTCGCAGGAGTGGCGGCAAAGCCACCTCGCCCCGGAAAAAGGGGCGTGGCCGCCGACTATGCAAGGTTGGGTTGACCACCTCGGGCTCCGGCTGCTCAACCTGATCCTTCACCTCGCCGGTCACGTCCATCGAGCAATGCAGTCTCCAACTGGATCGGACACCAGGAGCAGCGGCCCGGGCCGACAGGCCGCCTACCGAGCACGCAAGCTCGGCGAGTTCCCCGAGCTAGGGCTGTGACAGGGCCTCCCGGACGGCGTCGATGCCGAGGGCCAGGTCCGCATGAAAGCTCTGGTGGAGGTCGAAGTCCCGGGTCATGTCGACGTAGTAGCCGTCCGGCAGGGTCGACTCGGCACGCGAGAGGTCGCTGTTCAGTTCGTCGAGCTGGTGGATCATCCGGTGGGTGTCGCTCAGGGACTGCCTGAGGGCCTCGGCGAGCGGGCCGCCGGACTGAGGGGAGATGGCCGAACCGGGCCGGTGCGACGCGCGCAGCGCCGCCCGCACCGCCGCGCGCCGGAACTGGGCCAGGGCGAGGGAGGCTTCGATCCCGTCGTAGGAGACCTCGTTCGTCCAGGGGTCGTCATCGGCGAGACCCGACGCCAGGAAGCCGACGCGTCGGGGGACGTCGAGGTCCTTCACCGCGTCGAACATCGGCGCGGCGAGCGCGGCGTCCTGGGCCAGTGCGACCGCGAACGCCCGGGCGTCCTCCCTCCGGAACTCGTCCCTGGTGGCCCGTGTCCCGGACCTCTCGGCCTCCTGCCGGAATCGCTCCACCTGAAGGGCGAGCACCGCTCCGAGCCGTACAGCCGCCAGTTCGGCCGCGGGAAACCCGCCGAGCGCGGCCTCGCGGCCCTGTGCGTCGCACCGGGCGAGGCCGGCCGCGTACGCCCGTACTCCGGACGGCGCGGGCTCGGCGAACGAGTGCAGCACGGGTGCGCCGAAGGGCGGCACGGGGAGCGAGGAGCCGAGGTTCCACAGCGGCGGTCCGGGGGCGCGGCGAGCGGTGGCCCCGTCCGCACCAATGGAGCCACTCACCTCGTCCAGCCCGGCCCGCAGGTCGAGTACGGAATCCAGCGCGGTGGCCAGCTCGCCCAGCAACTCCGCGAACCTGACGTCTGCCTCCGCGGCCCCCTCGGCCGCGCCAGCCCCATCGGCCTCCCCCGGCGCCTCGGCACCTCTGGCCTGCCGTGCCCCCGTCTCCGCTCCGAGCAGCTTGCCGACGTGGCGCAGGGTGCGGTGCACCTTCGGCATCGACAGGCCCAGCTCGTACCCGATCGCTCCCGGAGCACAGCCGGCCAACCGAAACGCGGTGACGTTGAGTTGACGCTCGTTCAACTCTCTCAGCGGGGCGAGCGCCACCACCGTCCGGGCCTGCACCAGGGCGTCGGTGCTGCCCTTCCCCAGGAGGGCTGGCACCGTCCCGTGCGCAGGGCGGAGCGCCCCGCAGCCGCCGCCGACGGTCATCCGACACGTCCAGGCCCGCAGCGCCTGCGCGGTGACCACGGGGGTCCTGGTGTCCTTCGCGGCCCCGGCCGCGTTCGCGCCCAGCAGGTCCATCCACCGCCGGGCCACCGTCATCGAGTCCTGGGCGAGTCGCGCCGCCTCCACCAGGTCCGCGCCCCGCAGCAGCGACAGGGCGACGAGCGGCCCCGCGTGCGCCCGGTAATAGTCCCCGAACCCGACCCCACTGACGGACGCCGCATCCACCGGATCTGTCGCCATTGACCCAACTCCTCTGCGCTTATAGTCACTTGTGTTTCCGTCGGAGTTCAAGGTAATGGTTCGACGCGCGGAGACGGACTGCCCCGCCCCACGCTCCGATGGCAAACGAGCGAGATCCGATGACAGAGGACAGGGGGTTTCAGCAGACTCCGGACCTCGAGAAGCGGACACAACGGGCGCAATTCGAGGGAGCGTGACACTCGTGTCATGCTTACGCTCCGTCAGCGCGGCACCGTGCGGGAGCGCGCGGCCCCTTGCGCCTCCCAGGCTCCCAGCTCGCCTTCCAGGAACGGGCCTGCCTGGGGAACCGGCCTGTCAACCTCCCA
>NZ_ML123057.1:72412-103123 GCF_003846175.1 Streptomyces sp. ADI95-17
CCCCAAACCCGAAACGCAAGCCCACCACACCCCGACGCCCCATCAGACACTCACACACCCAACAACGTGACAGCGCCGGGCCGTGCTGTGGCCGTCTGGGCCGTACCCGGCCAGAACCCTTCGCCCGCATTCGCCGAGCTGGGCCCGATACTCGGCGAACTCAGCGGTGATCGGGGGGCTGCCTCTGCTTCTGCTGAGCAGGCCGTCGCGCCCTACCGGGCGCAGGAGCCGGGATGGTTCCTGGAGACGGTGGGAACCGCCCCCGAGGCCCAGGGGCAGGGCCTTGGCAGCGCAGTGCTGCTTGCCGGCCTCGAAGAGGCCGAACACGCCGGATGCCCGGCGTTCCTGGAAACTTCCAGCGAACGGAACGTGGCTTTCTACGAGCGACTCGGATTCAAGGTCACAGCCGACGTCCAGCTCCCTGACAACGGCCCCCGCACCTGGTGCGTGCGCAAGGACCCGCGCTGAGAATCTGTGGTTTTGTTCACGGTTCGCGTCAGCGGTTGTTCACCGCTGCGGGAGGATCACGCACGGCGGTGATGTCGATGTTCACGGCTTTGAGCAGCAACCCACGCGCCTGGCACCCGGCAACGGTGCCGCCGCTACGGACCGACTGCCCCCGTAGCCAGCGCTTTTGCCCTGCCCCTTCGGAATCGACAGACGGCCGATCTCGCCTACGGCCCCTGAGCTGCTGCTCAAAGCCGTGAATATTTGACACGAGCCAGCCACCGCAGCGCCTCCCGAACTGCTGCCAAGCGCTGCTCACTGTCGGTTCTGGTCCACTTCTTGTGGTCACGTACGCAGCGTGAGTACCGATCTTCGTGTGATAACGGTTGAGGTCGCCCGAAAATCGCCCGGCCGGAAGGCGGTGTGGTCGACAGTGCTGCGCTGTGAACGAAGTACAGCCGCAGCCGGATGAGCTATTCAAACAGACTCTCGGCTGGGCCTGCCCAAAGATCTGCGCCCAGGAAGCGGCCGACCGGTGGACCTGGCTCGTCCTCGCCGCCTACACCCAACTCCGTCTCGCCCGCCCGTTGGCAGCCGATCTCCGAAGGCCATGGGAGAAACCGAGCGTGAGGCCGGCGCGGGAGCACGCGCCAGGGTGCGCTCGGCGCCGGCCGTGTGTCATCTGAGGAAGTGGGGCGGTTTGCGCGCCCGAGCCCCGTTCAGGGCTGGTTGCGGAGTGTCTTCTTGTCGATCTTGCCAAGGGCGGTGAGGGGCAGCGAATCGGCGAGATGGAGCAGTTTCGGGGTCCAGAGTGCGCCCTTGTGGGCGCGGACGTGGTCCGTCAGATCGGCTGGGGTGGCCTGCTGTCCCGGGCGCAGGACCACGGTGGCGGTGACGGCTTCGCCCCAGTGCGGGTCGGGGGTGCCGTAGACGGCGCTGGCGGCGACGGCCGGGTGTGTGGCGAGGGTGTCCTCGACCTCGCGCGGGTAGACGTTGAATCCGCCGGTGATGATGGTGTCCTTGATCCGGTCGATGATTGTGATCAGGCCGGTGTCGTCCTCGCGAGCGACATCGCCGGTGTGTAGCCAGCCTCCGTCAAGCGCGATTGCGGTCTGTTCGGGCTTGTTCCAGTAGCCGTCCATCACGAGCGGTCCTCGGACACACAGTTCGCCGGGCTCGCCTGCCGGTACGTGCCGGCCGTGCGGGTCGAGCAGGGCGATCTCCACGCCGGGCATCGGCCGGCCGCAGCTGCCCAGGACGTTCGGGTCGTCACGGTGCTGGGCCGGGTCCAGGACGGTCAGCGCGTTGGGGGCCTCGGCCTGACCGTAGTGCTGGCTGAGTACGGGGCCGAGGAGCCGTTGTGCCTGGGCGAGCCGGGCAGGGGCGGCGGGGGCGGCACCGTAGAGGACCCAGTTCAGCCCCGACAGGTCGGCTGCGGGGAGGCGGGGGTGGTCGAGCAGGGTGTACAGCATCGTGGGGACGACGAACGTGGCGCTCACGCCGTCGTGTTCGATCGCGTCGATGACGCGGTCCGCGTCGAAGGAGGGGTGGAGCTCGAAGCCGGCGCCGTGGAGCAGGCCGGGGGCGACGAGGAGCCCGGCGGCGTGCGACATGGGGGTGGTGATCAGGAAGCGGGTGTCCGGTGGCCAGGCCCAGGTGGAGCAGGCCCAGGCGTTGGCGAGCAGTGAGCGGTCGCGCAACATCACGCCTTTGGGTTCGCCGGTCGTGCCGCCGGTGTAGAAGAGGTAGAGCGCGGGGCCGCGCGGGTCGTTCGGGCCGGGGTGTGTGTCGGCGGCGATGCGGTCGAGTTCGGCGAGGGTGATCGCCTTGGTGCCGTCGGGGCGGGCGCGGGCGGCGAAGCGGGTGTCGTCCACGACCAGGTAGTCGGACGCGCTGTCGCACAGGACGGTCCGGTCGGTGTCTGCGGTGGCCAGCGGGTGCAGGGCGGTGTAGCGCAGTCCGGCCAGGCAGGCGGCGGCCATGACGGTGAACGCCTGCGGGTTCGGGCCGCACAGCAGGGCGAGCCCGTTGCCGGGCATGAGGCCCAGTCGGCCGAACGCGGCCGCAGTGCGTTCGATCCGTTCCGCGGTCTCACCGTAGGTCCAGGTGTGCTTTGTCCCGTCGTCGCCGGTAAAGCGGAAGGCGGTGCGCTCGGGCCGCCTGCGCAGCGCCGACAGGATCAGGTCCGCGTAGCCGGGTGTCATCGGTTCCTCCCCAGGATGGTCACGGCGGCCACCGCCTCCTCGATTCCGTAGAGGCCGCCGCCGTTCTCGGCGATGGCGATGCGCGCGTCGGGGACCTGGCGCTCGCCGGCCCGGCCGCGCAGCTGCGTGACCAGCTCGAAGACCTGCGCCAGTCCGGTGGCGGAAACCGGGTGGCCGCGCGATTCGAGTCCTCCGGACGGGTTCACCGGAACGGGGCCACCGAGCGCGCCGGCGCCCGAGGCCGACCACGGGCCGCCGTCGCCGATCGGGCAGAATCCCAGGTTCTCCACCTGCTGGATCTCGCCGAAGGCAGTGGCGTCATGGACCTCCGCCACGTCGACGTCCTGCGGGCCGATGCCGGCCTTCTCGTAGGCGGCGAGCGCGGCCCGGCGGCCGATGTGCCGCCCGGCGTCGTCCGGCGCCCGGTCGGTGCCCGACAACAGGACACTGCTCAGTACCGCCACGGCCGACTCGTCGCGGGTGTAGTCGGCACGCGTCACGATGACGGCGGCGGCCCCGTCGCTGACCGGTGAGCACATCGGCACCGTCAGTGGCCACGCAACCCGCCGCGCCGTCAGGATCTCCTGCGCGGTGAATGCTCGACGGAAGTGGGCCCGGGGGTTGTGGACGGAGTGGGCGTGGTTCTTCGCCGAGACCGCGGCCAGGTGGGCTTCGGTGGTACCGAAGCGCTGCATGTGGGCGCGGGCCAGGGAGGCATAGATCTCCATGAACACCGACCGGTCGCCGTCCACGGTCAATTCGGGCGGCAAGGGGTCGGTCAGGGCGGTGAGCGCGGCCAGGGTCTCCTCGCGGTGGGCGATGTCCATGGCCCCGTCGAACACCGCCATCCCCTGGGCGGGATCAGCGCAGACGAGTTTGTCCACGCCGACAGCCAGGGCGACGTCCGACAGACCCGCCCGTACGTGGGCGATCGCCAGCCACAGGGCCGTGGCGCCGCCCGCGCAGGCGTTCTCCACATTCACCACGGGTACCCCGGCGAACCCGTGCGGGCGCAGGGCGACTTGGCCGGGGATCATGTGCTGGCCGTCGATCGCCTTCTGGCTGACCGTGGCGTGGAAGACTGCGCCGACGTCGGCCGGGGTGAGTCCGGCGTCGCGCAGTGCCTCGTGTGTGGCCTGACCGGCGAGGTCGCCGGCACCGCGGTCGAGGTGGCGGCCGAAGGGGGTGGCGCCGACGCCGAGGATGAGTGCTTCGCGGTTCATGACACCACCCGGTTGCGCAGCACGCCCATGCCTGAGACTTCTAGTTCCACGATGTCGCCCGGTTCCAGGTAGCGGCCGTGCTCCAGCCCGCAGCCGGTTGGCACGGTTCCCGAGCACAGGACCTCTCCGGCGTGCAGCCGGGTCGACTGGGAGGCGAAGGCGATCATGTCGGCGAAGGTGTGGTGCATGTCGGCGGACGTGCCCCGGCTGACCTCCTCGCCGTTGATGCGGGCGGTCATCGTGAGCCGGTACGGGTCGCCGAGCTCATCGGCGGTGACGATCCACGGGCCCAGGACGTTCGAGTCGGTGAAGTCCTTGCTCTTGCTCAGGCCCAGCCCGGTGGCGATCTCCTCCAGCTGGGTGTCGCGGGCGCTGAGGTCGTTGAAGATCGTGTAGCCGAAGATGTACGACGGAGCGTCCGCTGCGGAGATGTCCGTGCCGTCGCGGCCCAGCACGCAGGCGAATTCCAGCTCGTAGTCCCGCACGGAGGAGTACGCGGGCCAGTGGATGTCGCTGTCGTGGCCGGTCACGGAGAGCCGGTTGGTCACGTAGTACAGCGGGCGTTCAAGCATGATGGCGGGCAGTTCGACCTGGTCGGCCGGGATGCCCTGGATCCGGGAGCGGGCGTTGCGGAAGTGATCCATGAAACTGCCGAAGTCCCGGATCTGTACGGGCCTGGGCAGCGGGGAGAGCCAGCGCACCTCGGATGCGGCGACGACCGCTTCGGGCGGGGCCTGTGCGGCAAGCCGCTCCAGGGTCTGCCGCACGGGTTCGCCGCCGTCGATGATCGTCTGCATGGTGGTCAGGGCGGGGGCGTGCTCGCCGGTCACCAGGCGGTGGGCGCGGTCGAGCAGCAGCAGGCGCTCGCCCTGATCGAGTACGAGCGCGGTCCGCTCGATGCGGTCGTGCTCCACGGTTGCGAGCTTCATGGTCGGTTCCTCTCCTCAGCAGGGTGCAGGGGTCGGTCTGCGGGGATCGGGGGTCAGACGAAGGCCACTACCCGGGCGGGGGCGGCGCTCGCGCGGGCGATCTTGATCGGGAAGAACGCCACCCGGAACCCCGACGGGGGCAGTGCGGCGAGGTTCGTCAGCTGCTGGACGATGAAGACCTCCCGCTCGCGGCCGGCCCGGTGGCCGTCCCACAGCACGGAGTTGTCGCCGCTGGCGCGGAACTTGCGCGCCATCACGGAAAAGCTCAGGTCCCAGCCCGCGGCGTCGGTGCCCAGGACCTTGGCCCCGAGGTCGGCCAGGAGCAGCGTCGACTCGCGGCTCATGCCCGGGTAGCGGAAGAACTCTGGGTCGGACAGCCCGTAGCGCTCCTGGCCGGTGCGCAGCAGGACCGCTCCGTCGGCCGGGACCGGGGCGCCGTTGTCGGCGAGGGCGGACTCCAGCGCCTCGACTGTGATCGGGGCGTCCGGTTCGCACCGGTCGCGCAGGTCCAGCACGAGCGCCTCGCACCACAGCTCGTCCAGGGCGATGTCGGTGATGGTGCGGGCGGGCCTGCCCTCGCAGGTCGAGCCGTAGTGCAGCGGGGCGTCGACGTGGGTGCCGAGGTGGGAGTTGAAGTCGGTGAGCAGTTCCGCGCCCCAGCCCTCGCCGTCGGGCAGGTCCTCGACGCTGCAGTGCATGGCGGCGGCGAACTGCACTCGGCCCTCGCCGGTCGGGTGCGCGTAGGCCACGGCCGGCGCGATCACCGGGGCGAGCGGGCGCAGCTGCTCGGGGAGCCGTTCGCGGTCGGCGGGGTCCAGCGTCCTGGTGAGGTCGATCAGTTCCATGACGAACCCTCCTTAGTTATTGGACGCTCAGCATAGAACTGGACAGATAACATAGGCAAGAGCTCGCCGGCCCCGGCGCCGCCCGGCCGGCGTGACAGAATCGGCCGTGTCAGGCCGCCGCAACGTTGGGAAGGACACCGCGTGGGTGCGACCCGCAAGCAGGAGATCTCCGCCGAGACCCAGCGCCGGCTGGTGGCCGCCGCGTGGGAACTCGCCGCCGAGGGCGGGTCCGCCGCGGCATCCGTCCAGGCCGTGGCGGAGCGCTCCGGCATCAGCCGGGGCTCCGTGGCCTGGCACTTCGGCTCGAAGGACGGGCTGCTGAAGGCGGTGATCGAGGAAGCGTTCCGATGGGGCACGGACTTCATGCGCGAACGCCTGGCCGTCGCCGGGCCGGACGCCGGAATCGAGGCCCTGATCGAGGCGAACTTCGCCCTGATGTCCCGGCCCGAGGCGCACATCTTCTCGACACTCCTGATCGAGGCGGTGAGCCGCGAGTCGGCCCTGCGCACGACGTACGCCGAGGAGTACGCCAAGATCCGCGGCCTGTACGCCGACCACCTGCGCTCGACCGGTGCGCACGTCACCGACCCGGAGGCCGTCGCGGCGGCGCTGCTCGGCAGCACCCTGGGAATCAATATCCAGCACCGCCTGGACCCGGCCCTGGACCGCCGACGGGCTGTGACCGCGATGACGGGCATCTACACCGACGCGCTGTCCGGAACCAGACCTGACACCCCGTCCGGCACCTGACCCACACCTGCCTCCGGGACGCGCCGGGCGAGATCGGGGACCAGGCCCGCGCGGCGAGCGCCCGAGGCTCCAGGCGCAACCGCGCGGCTGCATGGGCATCTCGCCCCCGGATACCGGTACGGCCGGGGCCTCGGCCGCCGCCGTGTCAGCCCGGCCCGGCTTCGGCCGGCCCCAGCGGCGACGCCGCCGTAGTGCACACCCCTGGCCGGCCAGGACCTTGCCCGCGGAGCCTGGCCGGTGACCACCGGCCAGGACTGGCAGCACTTCGCCACCACGCCTTCCCCGGTACCCCCCGCACACGCGCGAACGTCCCGAGCATGTTCACGCCCCCTTGCCCACCGACCTCTGGTGGCGCCTGCAGCAGCGACGAAGCTGCAAACAGGGCCGCAAGAGGCAGCTTGACGCGTTCGCGGTGCGCACTTCCAGATCCCAGGCCGCGCGCGGCCGGTGAAACGGACGCAGGACGATAGGCGGGCCCTCAACCTGGCAGCCGCACGGCAGTTCCACACTCGTGAGAGACATCTTCGGGTGCCCCGGAAGCACGTTGAGGAGCTAGAGGCGGTGGAGGTCCCGACAGGCCGTCAGGAGGCACTGTCAAGTTGAGTGAGTGGTCTCCGGGCCGGAATGGTAGCCGGGTTTGTTGATCGTTCGGGAGGAGCTGGTGGTGGAGGACGCCGGGGAAGGGCCGTCGTACAAAGGGTTCCGGTTTCCGCCGGAGGCCATCTCCCACGCAGTATGGCCGTACCACCGCTTCCCGCTCTCCTCCCGCGAAGTCGAGGAGCCTCCTGGCACGCGGGATCACCGTCTCCCAGGAGGCGATCCGCCGGTGGTGCGACCGGTTCGGGGCGCCTTGTCAGCGTGGCGAGGAGTGATCGCTCGATCGTGTGACGAGTGCATGGCCTGACGATCGGCTGAGCATGCTTCCGCGGGATGGACCGGCCGGGCTGCCGGCTGGTTCGCCTCAACAGTCCGAGGTCCCTGCGTGCGAAGCCCTCGGTCGCTTGACGGCCGAGGGCTGTCCGCTGCCGTCGGCGGTCGCTGGGCAGGCGCCATCTTCTTCGTTGGGACACCGGGCTCGGCATGTTCCGGGGTGCTCGAAGGTGCTCCCCGGCCGGCGGCCTACGGCCGCTGCGCCGGCAGCCGCCGAAGGGTCGGCGGGCTACTCGTGGTCAGTGCAGAGGTGGGCAATCAGGGCCGCGCAGGTCCACTCTTCCCAGGCGCCGGGGGACCAGCCCCGGTCGCGGACAAAGATCAGGTACAGCTCCGGGCTGAGAAGCCCGTACAGCAGGTCGGCGGCGCGGGCGGTGTCGACGTCGGGGCGGGCGTCGGGCTTGGAGGTCAGTGCCTTCGCTGCGGCGTGCTGGACGGTGTAGCGCGGGTCGGGGCCGGCGGGCCGCTGCGCGGCGATCTCCGGGTCCGTGGCTGCGGCAGCCGCGATCAACGGCATGATCGGGGCGACACGGCCGAGGATGTCGCGAACACCCCGTACGTGGGCGCGCAGTTGCCCGGCCGCGGTGGGCTCGGCGCACGCGGCGCGGAACCAGTCGCGGTCCATCGTGGCGACCGGTTCGACGTCGCCCGCGATGGACATGTCGACGACGTCCTTGAACAGCGCGCGCTTGTTGCGGAACACGAAGTACACGGTCTGGACGGCCACACCCGCGCGATCCGCAATCTCCTGAAGGCTTGTCGCGCCGTACCCCTGTGCGACGAACAGCTCCCGCGCCGCCGCAACGATCTTCTCGCGGGTACGCCGCGAGCGCTCGGCCCGCTTGTCGGGGCGCTTGACGTTCTGTCCGTCGGATCCCTTGACCGCATCCATGCCGGGAGTCTATCTCTAGAGTCAGACATTAGAGATGAACTCTAGTTTCTTGGAGGGGTGGCGATGAGTGAAACTCGGACGGCTGCGGAGCTCGACCAAGAGGCGTCTGTGCGCCGCGTGTTGGAGGACTTCTACCGGGACGGCAAGCCGCCGTGGGACAGCGGCATCACACCGCCCGAGCTCGTGGCCCTGATAGAGGGACCCGGCGCGCTGATGCCAGGCCGGGCGCTCGAACTCGGCTGCGGCACCGGGACCAACGCGGTGTACCTGGCCCGGCACAGCTGGCGGGTGACGGCCGTCGACCTGGTCGACCGCGCGGTCCGGCAGGCGAGGGAGAAGGCCGCCGCGGCCGGAGCGGACGTCACGGTGCTGTGCAGTGACGCCACCCGACTCGACGAGGTGGGCGTGCCCGGCCCGTACGACCTGTTCTTCGACCTGAGCTGCTACTGCGGGATTCCACCGCACCGCCGCGACGCCTACGCCGCCGGCCTCACCAAGCGTGCCGCCCCCGGTGCACGATTGCTGATGTTCGGGTACGGGCCCGGGGCGTTTGACGACTCATGGTCCGGCGTCACTGCGGACGAACTCAGCGCCAGGTTCGCTGGGTGGCAGCTGGCCGACGTGACGCCCGGCACGAACCCGGTCCCGACTTTCTGGTTCACGCTGCGCCGAGCCGCCGCGGCATGAGCTCAGTCGCACCGGGCAGCTTCGGGCCGCGGATGTCGCGCGCGGCCGTTCTCATAAACGAGGAGATGTGAGAGGCGTACTGGGAGGTGGGCCCCCGAGCAGTTCGCCCAGGTCAGCTCTGGCAGAACCTCTCTCACAACCGTCCTGCGAGCCCCTTGCCCACCGGCGGGCGCCAACAAGGCGCCCGCCCGTCCGCATTCCTGGCAGGGGAAGCAGCCGGGCGGGCTCCGTGGAGCACACGCTACCGGCCGCCGCGGACCCCCATCTGCACCTGACCGCCCAACACATGTACGACTTGCCGCCCGATCTGCCGCGTGATCAGATCACGCACGCTCTGGCGCGGGAGCGCCCGCTACGCACGGCAGATCTACCTGGCCGGCGAGCCCCGCCGCAGCACCTCCCGCCTTGCCTGGGGCTACGCGTCCCTGCCCGTCTCACTCTCCGCACGCGGATCACGGGTGAGCTATCCTCCGCGCATGCGTGGACAGTTCACCGGCTGGCCGGAGCAGGCCATGGACGTGTTGTGGCAGCTCCAGGGCGAACCGACCCGCGTGACCCGCGAGCGCTACCGCGCGGACCGTGAACGCCTGGTCCGGCAGCCGATGATCGCCCTGCTCAACGAGGTCGCGGACACCGACCCCCGGTACGAGGACTTCTCCGTCTGGCACTACCGCACCGACTCCTGGTGGTGGCAGCACCAGTGCGCGGTGATCCGACTCGGCCGCAAGATCGAGATCGGTCTCCGGTTCTCCCTCGACGGCCTGCGGATCCAGGGCGCCTGGTGGTATCCCGATCCCGGCCAGGTGGACATGTTCCGCAAAGCCGTGGCCTCCGAGAGGAGCGGCCGCGAACTGCCCGCCATCCTCGACGACGTGCGGAAGAAGGGCTACGACATCACCGGGGACGTGATGAAACGCCCGCCGCGCGGCTATCCGACGGACCACCCCCGTACGAACCTGCTGCGCCACCGTTCGCTGATCGCAGCCCGCCCCCTCGGCTGCGAGGAGTGGCTGCACACCCCCGAGGCGGTCGACCGGGTCCTCTCGGCCGCCGCAGACCTGGACGCCCTGCTGATGTGGCTGGTCCGCCACGTGAAGCGCGCCGCCTGACATCACCTCGGCCACTGGCGGCTGCGACGCGGGCAGCGATGGTCGACCCTGTGACTCTCTACCTCAGAGTTGGGCGCGTGCTGAGCGGCTCGATGCCGCGCGGACGGTCGACGCCCTTCATGCCCAGACCGGTGTGCGCCAGCCAGACGATCACCGTTTCGTCCCACCACATAGCCGGGCGGCGGGCATGCAGGCAGGACCACTCACCGATACCGAAGCGCTACGTCTCGACGCTGTCCTCAAAACGCTGCCCGAGGACATCCTGCGGCCCGCATGGGCTCACATGAGCCTTCGCATGGTCGATTGGAGATCGCTGTGACGGTGAGAGGAAACACCCATCCAAGCCGTGAGACAGCGGGAAGCTGCTCAGCGCCTCGTCTCGTACCTGGTCAGGACCACGCCGCCGGGAATCGTCCGCGTCTCCACCAGGTTCAGGTTCACCCAGCTGTCCAGCGCGGTGAAGAACGGCGTGCCGCTGCCCACCAGGACCGGATGGGCGGCGATCGCGTACTCGTCGATCAGCCCGGCACGCATGGCCGCCCCGGCGAGCGTTGCGCCGCCGATGTTCATTGGGCCGCCGTCCTCGGCCTTGAGCCGGGTGATCTCGGCGATCGCGTCGCCGGTGACCAGGCGGGTGTTCCAGTCGACCTTGTCGATCGTCGAGGAGAACACCACCTTCGGTGTGTCCCGCCAGTTCCGCGCGAACTCGATCTCCGCCGGGGTGGCGTTGGGCTTCTGGTCGCCGGTCGACCAGTAGGAGCTCATCGTCTCCCATAGCTTGCGCCCGTACAGCGACAGGCCACTCGCCTGCTCGTGGTCGAGCCACCACTGGAACAGCTCGTCGCTCGGCGGTCCGCTCCAGCCGATGTCGTCGCCGGCCGCGGCGATGTAGCCGTCCAGGGTCAGGTTCATGCCGTAGAGCAGTTTCCGCATGGCCCAGCCTTCCGTCCGTGGGTGTCCGGCATAGAGACCAGCGCGGCGCGGGAAACTCATCGGTGCGCGATCTGAGCCCGCCGGTAGCCCTCGTGCTCGGGCTTAGCGTGATGTACTCGACCGACACGGGCAAGCCGCCAGATCTCGCCCTCGCCCTCGCCCTCGCCCTCGCAAGGAAATGCCACGGATTTGAGAGTGGTCACGGGTGACAAGGCCGTGAGACAGCCGAGAACGCCCAGGTCACGCAAGATTGACGTGTCACGAGCGGCAAGACCCCACAAGTGGGACGGGAAGCGGAGCAGCGCGCCGGGAAGGAAGGCGCGCTGACCCCGCGCGGAGACAGGGGCACGGCCGGGCCACCTCCCGTACTCCGATCCTTGTGCGAGGCGGGAGTCATCGCATCACAGAAGACACCGACGGCGCCGCAGCCGACCCGGCCACGCCGACCAGCCCGTAAAACCCCGAAGATCAGCGAGGTGCTGCCACTGCTCTACCTGCACGGCTTGTCGTCCGGTGACTTCGTGCCCGCCTTGGAGCAGTTCCTCGGCTCCTCCGCCGGCCTGTCGCCCGCCACGATCACGCGGCTGACCGCACAGTGGCAGGCCGATCACATACGTCTGGGCCGACGGTGTTCATCTGCGCATACGCCTGGAGGAGGCGAAGGCCGCTGTCCTGGTCGTGGTCGGCGTGCGGGCCGACGGCACCAAAGAACTGATCGCGATGACCGACGGCTACCGCGAGTCGTCCGAGGCATGGGCGGGACTACTGCGGGACTGTGCCCGCCGGGGCATGCGGGCCCCCTCTTGGCCGTCGGCGACGGGGCGCTCGGCTTCTGGAACGCGTTGAACGAGGTGTTCCCCGAGACCCGCCACCAGCGGTGCTGGGTGCACAAGACGGCGAACGTCCTCGATGCGCTGCCGAAGTCGGCCCAACCCGCGGCCAAGCGCGCGATCCAGGAGATCTACAACGCCGAGGACAAGGAGCGTGCGGCCAAGGCCGTCGCCGCGTTCGCCAAGCAGTACGGGGCGAAATACCCCAAGGTCGTCAATCGGATCACCGATGACGAGGAAGAACTGCTGGCGTTCTTCGACTTCCCCGCCGAGCACTGGATCCACCTGCGGACCACGAACCCGATCGAGTCGACCTTCGCCACTGTGCGCCTGCGGACCAAGGTCACCAAGGGCGCCGGCAGCCGGGCCGCCGCCCTGGCCATGGTCTTCAAGCTCGTCGAGTCAGCCCAGCAACGCTGGCGGGCCGTGAACGCACCCCACCTCGTCGCTCGTCGCACTGGTCCGGGCCGGCCCCCGCTTCGAGCGGGGGCGTCCTGGTCGAGCGATCCGAGGCCCGCGCGGCATGAACACCACCGCCTGCCGCCGGTCAGAAAATTCAGTGGCAGGCCCGGCCCGCCCGTGGTGAAGATCGCGGCATGCCCAACTTCCTGGAGACCGACCGGCTCGTCCTGCGCGCGTTCACGGCGACCGACATCGACCACCTGCTCGCCCTGGACAACGACCCCGAGGTCATGCGCTTCATCAACGGTGGCCGCCCCACAAGTCGGGAGTCGATCGAGACAAGGACGCTCCCGCGGCTCCTGCACGACTACCCATGCTGGAAGACCCGCGGTTACTGGGCCGCGCAGGACAAGCCCACCGGCACCTTCCTGGGCTGGTTCGAGTTCCGGCCGTTGGAGGAGCACAGCACCGCCGGGGTCGAACTCGGTTACCGGTTGAACCAGGCGGCATGGGGGCGCGGCTATGCCACCGAGGGATCCCGGGCCCTGGTCCACAAGGGGTTCGCGGAACTGGGGGTCGAGCGGGTCACCGCAAACACCATGGCCGTCAACACCCGCTCACGTCGCGTCATGGAGAAGTCGGGCCTGTCCTTCGTCCGGAACTTCACCGGGGACTGGCCGGAGGCGATCGAGGGCTCCGAGCACGGTGAAGTCGAGTACGAACTCACCCGGACCGAGTGGGAGCAGCCTCGATAGACATCAGTGGCCCAATCCACAACTCTTGACCATTACTCGTGTTCACCACCCTCAGCAGCGAACTTTCCTGGATCTCCGACGCTGTCCCCAACGCCGACATCACGCCCATCCGCTTGATCGCTGACCTCCCCACCCTCAAGGCCAGGATCTACCGCAGAGATATCGACTCAGGCGCCGGCGATCAGCTCCGCCGGACAATCCAGCAGCTTGACCAGATGAGGCAGTCGGACCAGGCCGACACAGAAGTCATCGACACGAGTGACCAGCACGTCAGCGGCACCTGTCGGTGTACTCGCCAAAGTGCTCAGGTGTGTACGGGTGAACGGGCTCTGTCGCTGATCTTGTGACGCGGGCCGGTCAGGTCCGTAGGAGGATTCGGGTGCGGAGGAGGTCGAGTTCGGCTCGGCCGTACCCGGCGCGCTTGAGGAGTTTGACTCTCGTGACCTGGCCTTCCACCTCGCCAGAGCTCCAGGGGCTCGACAGGCCGGTGGTGACGGCGTCGAGGTCGTGCAGGAGCCCGTTGGCGAACTGGCCCAGATGCGGCAGAGCTTCCTGATCGACACGCGCAATCCACGCGGGAAGGCCTTCGCCATGGTGCTCGTGCATGAGGCCGGCGAATGTGCGGACGTGATCAACGGTGGCATCGTGCTCGGGGCAGGCCGCGCGGATCTCCTTGGTGCCGACGGCTTCGTCGGGCCGCAGGCGCTCAGGATGGGTCAGGATCCAGCGCGGGGCTCGGCGGGGCTTGGGAAGAGCAGGGAGCGGAGGAGTGGTCACCATGCCCTCTCGCAGGAGACGGACGTAGCGGCTGACCGTCGTCCGTTCGCCCGGGAAGCCCTGGTCACGGACTTCACGGAAGAGCTGCCTGGCGTTGTGACAGCCCTCGGTGAAGCGCTGGTAGATGTAGGGCTTGTAGTCATCCAGTTTCGTCCGGCGTTGGGTGACCTTGACCAGCAACTCGTCGACGTTCGCTGTGCGTGCGTAGCGGCGGACTGAGTAGTAGTCGAGGTCCAGGTCGCGGCTGATGCCACGCAAGGAGCGGCCTGTGGCGCGGAGTTCTTGGACGGCACGGTGCCGCTCGCGGATCGTGGCGACGATGCGTCGGGGCCGACCATGGACGTCGAGGAAGCCGTCCGGCACCGGAGGCGGTTCCGGCTCGTTGGCGACGGTGGCGGATTCGTGGGCGGAGCGGAGGCAGCCGTAGTGGGCGGCGACCGTCTTCTCGACGGCCTTCGCCAGGTTGCTCCACAAGTGCCACACATCAGCGACCTGAACCGCCTGCGGAGCGGCCTGCTTGGCGGCCTCCGCATAGGCTGTGGCGCGGTCCCGGCACACGATCTCCACCTCGGGATGGTCGGCGAGCCACTGGCTCGGCCTCCCGGCCGGGCAGGACGTCGATGGGCCGTTGGACCTTGAGATCGACCAGGATTGTGGCGTAGGTATGCCCCTTGAGCAGGGCGAATTCATCGACTCCGAGGACGCGGACCGGTCCTGGTGCTTGAAACGGCGCGGTCCGAAGAAGCCGTAGGAGGGTGTCGAGCCCTGACTCACACCATCCGTGAGCTGCTGGAACGACCCCTGCCACCCCGCAGGCAACGTTCCAACCCCCGTGTCATCAAACGCAAGATGGCCAACTGGCACCTCAAACACACCCACCACCGCAACCCACCCCGACCACCCGCAACAGCAATAGTTCACGGCCTGGCCGACGGTTCAGAAGAAGTTGATCAGCGTGACCGCCGCTCCGCACAGGATCGCGGCACCGCACGAGACCAGCACCCCGGTCTTGCCACGGGACGCGAGATGAGGGTTGCTGCTGTTGGCTCCGAAACCCCAGACGATCGCCGAGATGATGAGCGCGAGCACGCCCCGGAACAGGCCGACGGTCATCACCGCGCCCACGATGTCGCGCAACTGCGCGATCCCGGAAGCCCGCTATTGATGGGGTCAATATCGATCGCGGCTTGGTCCTCCTGTCGGCGTGCGGACGTGGCTCGTCCGACAGACAGGTGCACCGACCGAGCCCGTCCGCGACCGCAGACGGCGACCCCATCGGGACGGGGCGATGCGACGGAGGTCGGGAATGGCCGCGACGTACAATCGCAGTGAAGGCGAAGCGCCAGGCCGAGTTTCCGGCACCGGTGTGAGGGAGGGGTCAGGATGTTCGGTTCGAAGAAGAAGCGCATCGATTTGAACGATCTGATGGCGCAGCTCAGGCCCGACCTGAGTCGGGAATCGCTCGGCGTCGGGCCCGACTTCCCGGGCGTCGCCCCGAACCCGCACCTGAGCAGTGATGCACGGAAGCGCAATGCGGAACTGCGTACGGGGGCGCTCGCGCTCGGCGTTCTCGTCGACTGGCGGGAGGTCAACGGCAATCCACGCGTGGTCCTGATGTTCGACGTGGAGACCGCCGACGGCATCTCGTTCCGCGGTATCGCAGACGAAGACCTCACGATCACCGAACTCACCCGACTCGCCCCAGGACAGACGTTGCCCGTGCGCTACCGGCCGGCCGTCATGGACCACTACGTCGCCCTTGCCCGGGACGCGGACCCCGCCCACGTGCAGCAGCTCTCTGACGAGATCGCGAGCCGCAAGCGGACCTGACCCGAAGCCATTGGCCGGATCCGGCACCGATGGGCCTGGGCCCGGCGGTTGGGCCGATGAGACCTATCTGAAGCTCGCACTGCACGCTCTGGACGAGGTCGCGCAGACCGGCGGCGAGATCGGCCTGCTGCGCGACCTGTACCTGCAGCCAGGGCCCATCTGCGCAGGCGCGACAGGCTTGGGGGCCTTTCCGGGCAGGGCTTTGCAGGGCACTGTCACGTTGGCTGACCGGGTGGGATGATCTCCGTGTTGATCGCACTGGGGAGGGGAGCGCTGGTGTCGTCTGTGCTGCCGTCGTACAGGGGTCACCGGTACCCGGTCGAGGTGATCTCGCACTGCGTGTGGCTGTACATCCGCTTCCCTCTCTCCTACCGCGAGGTCGAAGAGCTGATGCTCCAGCGCGGCGTCATCGTCTCCCACGAGACGGTGCGGCGGTGGTGTCTGAAGTTCGGACAGGCCTACGCCGCCGGACTGCGCCGCCGACAGCCACGGCCCGGCGACAAGTGGCATCTGGATGAAGTCTTCATCAAGATCAACGGGGTGCAGAAGTACCTGTGGCGGGCTGTCGACCAGGACGGCAACGTCCTCGATATCCTCGTCCGGAACCGCCGCGACAAGGCCGCGGCCATGCGGTTCTTCCGCCGTCTGATGAAGAAAACCCGGGCGGTGCCGAGGGTGATCGTCACCGACAAGCTGCGTTCCTACGGCGCGGCCCACCGCGAAATCATGCCCTCGGTGGAGCACCGCTCCCACAAGGGACTGAACAACCGGGCCGAGAACTCCCACCAGCCGACGAGGCAACGCGAACGCGCGATGAAGGGCTTCCGCTCCGTCGGCGGAGCGCAGCGGTTCCTGGCCGCGTTCAGCGGCATCTCCCCCACTTCCGCACCCGGCGACATCTTCGTACCGCCGCCGAACACCGCTTCGAAATGACCATCCGCTTCACCCTCTGGGAACACGTCACCGAGAACATCGGCCTGACTACCGCGGCTTAAACGGGCACCGAAACCACACCTCAGCACGCCCCGAAGCTCCATCGACCGGTCACCGTGCCATCTAGGTGACAACACCCAAACGACTCCTCCGACTCACCACATAGGACACGGTCTTATACGACGGCGGCGCGCTCACCACGGACGATCCTCCTCCAGCATGATCAACGTCGAGGATCCTCCTACGCCGCCCGCCAACGTGACAGTGCCCCCGGACGTGCTCCCCGGCTCACGGACGCTGAGCCAGTTCGAGTTTCCTCCGACGTGGGAGTGCGCTATTCCTCGCAGGGCCGGGCGCTGGGCGCGGGCGATCCGCGCCACGATCTCTCCCGCATCGACGGGGGCGGGATGCAGGATGCCGCGCTCCGCGGCGACGCTCGCCCGCACGAGGCGGGCGCCGGGACCCGCGTTTCCCCAGTACAGAGAGGGGGCTAGCCACACCATCGACTGACCTGTTGCCCGGATGGTGCGGCAGGTTTCAGACAACGAGGCTGAATGCATACGGATCCACCAAGCAAAAGGGAACCCTCTGTGTTCAGCTTCAAGCCGCCGCGCCGCCGTACCGCCCGCACCGCCGCCGTCGGCGCTCTCGCCGCCGCCGCCTGCGTCACTGTCATGGCCGGCAGCGCCTCAGCCATCGTCAACGGGTCCGACTCCACCGAGAGCTACCCGTTCATGGCGACCATCCCGGAGTCGGCCCCGGACCAGGGCCTGATCGACGGGAACTGCGGGGCGTCGCTGATCGATCAGCAGTGGGTGCTGACGGCAGCTCACTGCCTGAAGGTCGAGGGCCTCAAGCTGGACGGCATCGTGCGGGTCGGCAGCGACCACCGCAAGTCCGGCGGCACCGTCCGGAAGATCGACCGGACCTTCGTCCACCCCGGCTATGTGAACGGCGACAACAAGGCCGCCAACAAGAACGACATCGCGCTGGTACGCCTGGACCGCCCGGTCGCCCAGCAACCCATCAAGATCGCCAAGCAGGCAGGGAAGCCCGGCACGCCGACCCGGCTCCTGGGCTTCGGCACCACCGTCGACACCAAGTTCAAGTTCCCGGCCCGGCTGCAGGAACTGAACACCCGCAGGGGCGCCGAGTCCGAGTGCGCGCCCGGATACGCGGACCGGACCCGGCTGTGCACGATCACCACCGTGCCCAAGGCCATGGCGTGCTTCGGGGACTCCGGCGGACCACAGGTCCAAAAAGGCCGGGACGGCCGCTGGGAACTGATCGGCGTCACCTCGGGGCCCGGCGCCCCGAACGTGCCGTGCTCGCAGGGCCCCGGCCTCTACACCAGCGCGCCCGCCTACGCGGGCTGGATCGACAAGACCATGAAGACCCACAGCGCTCCGTCGACAGCGGCCAAGAGCTCCGACCTCGCCGAGACCGGCATGAACGACAACACCACAGCGATCGTCGGCGCCGCCGCCGCACTGATCGTCGCCGGCGGCGGCACCGCCGTCACGGTACGCCGCCGCAAGACCCGCCACGCCGCCTGAGCGAAACCGCCGCAACCCAAAGCTGGGGACCGCCGCTCTTCGCCGCGTCCTGCCCGCCCTCCTCCGCTCCGAACCCGCAACGACACCACGACGCCCTGGCCCGCCGTGGGCATGCCCACGGGAAAGCTGAGGCACGAGCTATGCACCTGGTCCGACCGGCCGTCGCAGACCGGGGAGTTCGCACCATCGGCCGTTGCTCGTGCTTCCGCTTTCAGTACCCCGTCGTCCATGTCGACGGACGACAGGAACACCCCCGGCTGGCCGGGGAACGGCGCTGTCACGTTGGCTGACAGGGTGGGAGGATCCTCGGGCTGATCACGGTGGAGGGCATGTCGCCGTCGTGCAAGGGGCACCGGTATCCGGTCGAGGTGATCTCGCACGGCGTGTGGCTGTACTTTCCGGTTCCCGCTCAGTTTCCGTGAAGTCGAGGAGCTGATGCTGGAACGCGGCGTGATCGTCTCGCACGAGACGGTCCGCCGCTGGTGCCTGAAGTTCGGTCAGCAGTACGCCAACGGACTGCGCCGCCGGCGGCCCCAGCCCGGCGACAAGTGGCACCTGGACGAGGTCTTCATCAAGATCAACGGTGAGCAGAAGTACCTGTGGCGAGCTGTCGACCAGGACAGCAACGTGCTGGACATCCTGGTGCAGAGCCGCCGGGACACGGCTGCGGCCAGGCGCTTCTTCCGCACGCTGCTGACCAAGACGGGCGGGGTGCCGCGGGTGATCGTCACGGACAAGCTCCGCTCCTACGGCGCGGCCCACCGCGAGGTCATGCCCTCCGTCGAGCACCGTTCCCACAAGGGCCTGAACAACCGGGCCGAGAACAGTCATCAGCCCACCCGGCAACGCGAACGGGCGATGAAAGGCTTCCGCAGCGTGGGCGCCGCGCAGCGTTTCCTGTCCGCGTTCAGCAGCATCTCACCCACTTCCGGCCCCGCCGCCACCTGATGACCGGCACCCAACACCGCACCGAAATGACCGTCCGCTTCACCATCTGGGAGCAGATCACCGGCGTCACCGGCCGGCCTGCCGCCGCCTGAGCCCAGGGCCGGCACCTGGCCCCACCACACCTCGACACACCGTCAGACACCCACACACCCAACAACGTGACAACGCCCCTCTGCCGCCTGCTGAAGGTGGCCCGTTCCTCGTTCTATGCCCGGCTCGCCGCGGCGAAGGCCCGGGCCGCGCGCAAGGCCGCTGGCCAGGACCTGGTCCATGAGATCACCGTCATCCACGTGGCCTCCCGCCATACCTACGGCGTGCCGCGCACCCATGCCGAACTGCCATGGACCGTCGGCGATCACCGGAGGCTGAGGGCGGTATCTTCTGCGGCATGGATCCGCTCACGTTCGATGACGAGGACTTGCACCTGCGCGTGGACCGCAGGATGTTCGAACGGTTCAACCTGAACAGCCCTACACACACCTTCCGGGTTCCGTTGCGCCGGCTCGGGGCATTGGTGCACGACAAAAAGCCTCACAGGCTGGGCCAGTTCTTCTTCGGCATCGTGCGTGATCCGAGCTCCGCGCTCTACGGCACCGCTCCGTTCGACTTCAGGTTCGCTGGCTCGGAGGCCGTCCAGGTGCCGCCCGGCGACGAGCCTTTGTTCCGCGCCTGCTTCAGCCAGGTGGCCGTGCTCGCCGACCGACGGGTGGTCTGAGATGGGGTCAAAGGTGTTCGAACACGACGACGTACATATGCGGGTCGATCACGGGATCTTCGAGCTGTTCCGGCGGAATCGCATCATCGGTTCCTACCGGTCCCCACTGAGCTGGGTGAAGGTTCGCGCGGAGGCGCGCAAGGGCGGGCTGACCCGGCTGCACTTCGGCAACGTCGAGCAGCTCGACGAACCGATCTACGCGAGCACAACGAGCTCCAGGCATCTGCTCGCCACCGTCGAAATCCCCAGCACCGACGAGCCCCTCTACCGCGCCTTCTTCACCGAACTCGCCCACCTGTCCGACCGCCCGATCGCCCCGTAGCGCGTGGGCAGACCTCCGCCTGAGATCCTCTGTGCGGCCCGTGCATTGCGGGCCCCGTGGGTCACTCACCTGTCCCGCCCTCCGTGAAGGGTCCGAGATGGGGGGACCTCCTTCCCTATTGCTCTGGCACCGAGTCGATAGCGGCCTGCACCGTCTCAAGCAGCCGGGCCAGGCCTGTCGGGCCGTCCCACTCCGCAGCGGAGTGATGCCCTATACGGCGGATCCCCCGCTCTTCCGGCTGGCCGTGGCAGATCTCGACGCTTCTCCTCCCCTTGCGGTCCGGGCCCGTGACACGGAAGTGCATGTGACACACGTGGAAGCTGTAGGTGACGCTGCCGCCGAAGATCTCCAGCACCCGGCCGTCGAAGGAGTAGAACCGGCTGCCGGCCCTGGCCGTGATCTCGTCGCTCATACGGTGACGCCAACAAGTCCCCCAGCGAGCGAACGTAGATCATGGATGACCGGTTGAGAGAGTCCTGCGAGCCCTCGCCCGCGCGATGGCTGATGTAGCGCACTCGGCAACACGGGCCGTAGCGAAACCCGCCTTTCGTTCCGTCGCTCTCTGGTGGGAGCCGGTTTCGCAATGTAGCGTCACTGTCAGAAGTCGTGGTTCGCAGTACCTGCCCGCGCTCCGGTGCGGGCGTTTTGCTGTACAGCGCGGACCAGGGCACCTCCGGGACCGCGCGGTGCGGACCGGATATCAAAGGAAAGGCACCAGCATGGCCAGCGGAACCGTCAAGTGGTTCAACGCCGAAAAGGGCTTCGGGTTCATCCAGCAGGACGGCGGCGGGCCGGACGTCTTCGCGCACTACTCCAACATCAACGCCACCGGCTTCCGCGAGCTCCAGGAAGGCCAGGCCGTCACCTTCGACATCACCCAGGGCCAGAAGGGCCCCCAGGCGGAGAACATCACACCGTCCTGATTCCGTAGCGAGATCACCCAGGGCCCTCGGAGCCCGTCCCGAGGGCCCTGGCGTATCAACGGCCCGTTGAAGGCTGCCCACCGCGTCCTCGGTGTACGCATCCGCACTGCCCTCGACAGCCAGGCCGGCCTCACGGCGTTCCGCGTTCGTGTCCGCAGCCCGGGCAGCGAACCGCTGATTCTTGGTCCAGGTCCCGACCGGGTATCCGTCCCAGACCGCAGTCGCGGATGGCAGCAGATGACCATGCACCGTGGCCCAGGCGCGGGCGACTGCGAGGCATTCCTCGAACGCGACATCCTGGTGCGACCGCACCGTGCCCAGCCCGCCGAGTTGCTCACTCCGGGCCGTCCCGCCACCCCGCAACCCGACCCAGAAGTCATCTCAATTGGTGAGCCTGCGGCAGCAGATGAGGGTGCAGGCGATGCTGGTGAAGGCGAGAAAGTGCTCGGCCTTGCGTTCATAGCGGCGGTGGAGTCGGCGGCAGCCGGCGAGCCAGGCCCCCGGACGGCCGGTTCCAAGGCGCACCCAGCCACCAGGTCCGCGCTGCTGGTGAGGATGTGGCGTACGAAGGGCAGGACCAGACAGGAAGTTCCCAGCCCGGCGACGGCGCATGCGGTGAAGGTGGCACGGACGATGCCGCGGCGGTCGGGTGTTGTGATGGCGCGGGTCACGATGTGGTGCCTTCTTCGGGCGAACCCCGTGCCACAGCACGGGGTTCGGGACTGGGTCGTGGGGTCGCCGCGGAGGAAAGCAGACTCTGCTGACCGCAGGACACGCATGTCCTGCGCCGTCTGACACTCAGCAGTCGCATCGGGTCCGGAAGGCCGGCGCGCATGCTGGGCCTGCCCGGAATCATCGAGCAAGCCGGCTCCCGCTCGGATCCTTCGGCACATCGCTGCTGAGGAGCGGCCGGTGCATGTCGCTGAGCACGTTGTTGCTGTGAATGGAGGGAGTTGCCGTTCGCGTGGGAACCGCTACCGCCGAGTTCCCCAGCCGGGGCCGATCGGCCCTAGTGGTGGACGGCCTCCGATGGGTTCACTGCGATGCATCGCACGCCGCGGGTGCGCGAGGAGGGAAACATGGTGATCGCAGTCATCGGGCACAGGGACCTCGGCAACAGAACCCTGGAGCTGGTGGAAGCCGAACTGAGAGCGCGGCTGGACCGCTTGGCGGAAGGTGCCGCCGCCCTGGTACGGGCCGGGGCGGGGCTGCCGTTGGTGTTCGGGCGGGCCGCCCGGGAGGCCGGGCGGAAGCTGACGGTGCTGCTGCCGGCCCAGGGCGTGGTTCCCGCGGTGCTGCCCGAGCGGGACCGGTCGGCCGCTGGCGAACTGCTGGTGCTGGCCGAGCACGTACGGCTGCTGCCATTCGATCCGGAGGACCGCAACGCGTGTGTCGGCGCCGACGAACGGCTGGTGGCGACCTGCCGGACCGTGCTCGCCGTGTGGGACGGATCGCCGTCGGACGGCCGGGACGCCACCGCGCATCTGGTCGCCTTCGCGCGTGCGCGAGGAATCCGGGTGGAGGTCGTCTGGCCGGACGGTTCCGTGCGGGGGCGGGCATGAAACTTTCGGAGCGCGGTACGGGGAGGGTGGCGGAAGGCCCCGAGGCCGACGAGCGGGAATGCGCCGGTGTGTCCGCGACGGGCGACGAACGGGAGTGCGCCGGGGCGAGGCGGGGGTTCGGGTGGCTGCTGGTCGTCACGGCCGCGCTCGGGCTGCTCGGCTCGTTCGTCATCACGATCGACAAGTTCGCACTGCTCGCCGACCCCGGCTTCGTGCCCGCCTGCTCGCTGAGCCCCGTGGTGTCCTGCACCAGTGTGATGCGCAGTGAGCAGGCGTCGACGTTCGGCTTTCCCAACCCGCTCATCGGGTTGGTCGCCTTCGGCACGGTGTTGGGGACCGGCGCGGGCCTGCTTGCGGGTGCGCGCTACCGGCGCTGGTACTGGTTGGGACTGAACCTCGGCACGCTGTTCGGTGCCGGCTTCTGCATGTGGCTGATGACTCAGGCGTTGTTCGAGATCGGCGCGCTCTGTCTGTGGTGCGTGCTCGTGTGGGTGACCACCGTCTTCATGTTCTGGCACACCACGGTGCACAATCTGCGCCACGGCGTCCTGCCCGCGCCGCGCGCCCTGGTCGCGGCGGTGCTGGAGTTCCCCCTCGTGGTGCCGGTGACCTGGTGTCTGGCCATCGTCATGCTGATAGCAATCCGGTTCTGGTCGTACTGGCAGACATTTCTGTGACCGCGACCACGCCGGTGGCGTCATGACGGATCTGCTCGGCCGGTACTCCTGCGGCGGCCAGCCGAGCGGCGACGGCCTGCGCCCGCTCGGTCGTGGCGACCTCGGGGGCCAGGGCCAGACAGGCGTGCTGCCGGGCGGCGGCCCCGGGCTGCGGGGGCAGAATCCCGTTCAGGGACCGCAGGCCGGCATCCGCGAAGCGGGTGTGCGCCGTGTCGGCCGCGATGACGGTCAGCCAGGGACGCTCACTCCGGAACGCTTCCAGATACGCCGCGTCGTACATCTCCCCGGCCGTCGCCGTCTCCCCTGCGGGGCCCAGCAGCAGCCGTACCCGGCGTGCGTGGGCGCGCTCGTCGTCGATCCTCTGGAGCATCGCCTTCATCGGGGCCCAGCCCGTGCCGGAGGCGATCAGCAGGAGGTCCGCGGCCGGAAGGTGGTCCGGCAGGGCCAGTGCGCCGCGCGGGGCGCTGAGCCGGACGGCGCAGCCCTCCCGCGTACCGTGCACCAGAGCATCGCTCACCCCGTCGGCGCCCCGCGCCTTTACGTGGAACTCCAGTTCACCGTCCGGATGCGGAGCGCGGGCCAGGTAGTACGGACGCCAGGCCTGCTCCAGCAGCGGCGACTCCAGGGACGCGTACTGTCCGGCCTCGAAGGCGTAGGGCTGGTGGGGTCGTACCCGCAGTACCGCGAGATCGGGGGTGCGCAGTTCGTGCGAGGTCACTGTCGCCTCCCATCTGGGTGGTTCGGCGATCGCCTCGTCCGCGCCCCTGACCATCGCCGAAACGGCCAGCCGCAGCATCCGCAGCCATGCCTGCTCCAGCTCGTGGGTCCAGCGGGCGCCCGCGCGCACGCGCAGCGCTTCGATCAGCGCCGCCTCGAAGGCCTCGAAGTGCGCGGGGCGCACACCGAGCTTGCGGTGATCGCGCCCCAACTGCCCGAAGACGCCGATCATTTCGTCCGTGCGATGCAGATTACCGATCAGATAGCGGAAGATCCCGGCGAGATGGGCCTGCTGGAAGGCCATCGACTCGGGGAACAACGACCGCAGATACGGATGCCGCTCGAACAGGATCCGGTACAGCTTGGCGATCAGCTGATCCAACGGGTTCACCAGGGGCAGCGAGTCGCCGATCAGCAGCTGGTCGGCCGTTCCGTCGTACGCCTGCGGGGCCTTTGCGCTCCACTCCCCGGCACGGCTGCCGGACGGGGCCAGGATGCGTCGCCGAAGCCGCATCGCGTCATGCCGTGCGAGCAGTGCGTGGTAGTCCTCGCTCGGGGTGTTCATGGGCCGGTTGCTCCTCGTTGCAGCACAGTGGGGTGGCCGGGAAGGAAGATGTCCGGGGCGCCCGGACGATCTTGGCGGCGTCAGTATGGCACCGCGCCCCGCCCGCTGACCGGCCCCTGGCCACAGGGCCTTTCGGCCCTGTTCAGGCACCGTTTTCCATGCTGCCGCACCCCGGCGGGAACAGCTCCGCGGACGGGCACATACTGTTTGCGCCCCTCTCCCCGAACCGATCGAGCATGTGGTGAATGAGTTCGCGAATACCCCACCGAGCACGGCCCTGACGAGTACGGGATCGCCCCGGTCCGCGGCCCCCGTACGCGTCTTCATCCTCGACGACCACGAGGTCGTCCGGCGTGGCGTACGCGATCTGCTGGAGGCCGAGGACGACATCGAGGTCGTCGGCGAGGCGTCCGACGCCCGGGAGGCGCTGGTCCGGGTACCGGCCAGCAGACCGCAGGTCGCCGTGCTGGACGTACGCCTCGGTGACGACCGGGGCGGTGATCGCGCCGGCATCGAGGTGTGCCGGGAGCTGCGCGCGCTGATGCCCGAACTCGCCTGCCTGATGCTGACGTCGTTCGACGACGACGAGGCACTGTTCGACGCCATCATGGCGGGCGCCGCAGGGTACGTGCTCAAGCAGATCAACGGAGCCGATCTGATCACCGCCGTACGCAGGGTCGCGTCGGGCACCTCGATGCTCGACCCGCGGACGACCGCCCGGGTGATGGAGCGGCTGCGGGGCGGTGAGCGGCCCCCGGCCGAGGTCTCGGAGGGATCGGAACTGGACGGACTCACGCCCAGGGAACGGCAGATCCTCGATCTCATCGGCGAGGGACTCACCAACCGCGAGATCGCGGAACGCCTCTTCCTCGCCGAGAAGACCGTCAAGAACCGCATCTCCACGATCCTCGCCAAACTGGGCGTGGGCCGCCGGATCCAGGCCGCGATGCTCGTAGGCCGGGTCAAGGACCGCCAGGGGTGGCCCCAGGCCCCAAGGGGCTGACGGGTACTCGGACGCCGGTCCCGGGCATCAGTCGTGGAGCGGTGCGCGCCAGGTGATCCGGGTGCCGCCGTCCGACGGCCGTTCGACGGCCAGGGTGCCGCCGCACAGTTCCGCCCGCGTACGCATGTTGGCCAGCCCTCCGGGGCGCTCGGCCAAATCCCCTGTCCCGGCCGCGATCGTGACACCGTCCCGGATGCCGATGCCGTTGTCGGTGACGGTCAGGGTCACCGTGTCGTTGGCCGACAGCACGATGTCGATACGCGTGGCGCGGGCGTGGCGGGAGGCGTTGGACACCGCCTCGGCGGCGACCGCCACCACATGTTCGGCCAGCTCGTCCGGGACCGTGGTGTCCACCGGCCCGTCGATCTGCAGAGAGGGCCGGAAACCGAGAGCGTGGGCCGCCGTGCGAGCGGTCTCCGCCATCCGGTGCCGCAGCCCTCCGCGGCCCGGACCGTCCGCCGTCCGCAGATCGAAGATGGTGGACCGGATGATCCGGATCGTGGTGTCCAGATCGTCCACCGCCCGGCTGACCCGCTCGGCCGCGTCCGGCCGGTCCGCGATGGCACGCGTGGTGCTCTGCAGGGTCATCCCGGTCGCGAAGAGACGCTGGATCGCCAGATCGTGCAGATCGCGGGCGATCCGGTCCCGGTCGTGCATGACGGCGAGTTCCTCGGACTCGGCCCGCCTATGGGCCAGTTCCAGGGCGATGGCCGCCTGGTCGGCGAAGCCCGAGACGAGCGCGACCTCGGTGTCGTCGAACGGCGGGCGGTCCACCGGCCGCCCCAGGCGCAGGGCACCCCTGGTCTCCGCGTCGACCCGCAGGGGCACCGTCACCACCGGGCCCAGACCGCCCTCGGCACCGTCGCCGAACGGGTGGGCCCGGGGATCGGTACGCACATCGGCGCAGTGCACCGGGGTTCCGGTACGGGCGGCGAGGCCGGCCAGTGAACCCCGCGCGGGTACGGACAGCCCCGTGACGCGCTCGGAGTCCCTGCCGTGGGCGACGACAACGGTCAGACGTGCCTCGGCCCCGGATGCCTCCGAAGTACCGGAGCGGGGCGCGGGGGGTACCGGCAGCAGGATCGCGGCCCGGTCGGCCCCCGCCACCTCCATCGCCCGCTCGGCGATCAGATACAGCACCTCGTCGGCGTCCGTCCCCGAGAGCAGGGTGCGGGTGATCTCGCCCAGCGCCTCCAGCCGCCGCTCCCGGCGACGGCTCTCGTCATACATGCGGGCGTTGTCGATGGCGACCCCGGCCGCGATCGACAGGGTGGTCAGCACCGCCTCGTCGTCGGCGTCGAAACTCACCCCGCCCCGCTTCTCGGTGAGGTAGAGGTTGCCGAATACCTCGTTTCGCACCCGCACCGGCACTCCGAGGAAGGTGCGCATCGGGGGATGGTGGGGCGGAAATCCGAAGCTGCGCGGATGGTTGCTGAGATCGGTGAGCCGCAGTGGTTCCGGGTGCCGGATCAGCTCACCGAGGATGCCGCGCCCGCACGGTGTCTGGCCGATCTCAGCGGCGAGCTGCTCCGATATGCCGACCGGCAGGAACTCCAGCAGCTTCTGTCCGTCCCCGACGATGCCGAGCGCCCCGTACTCCGCGTCGGTCAGGGTCACTGCGGCCTCCACGATCCCGCGGAGCACCTCGGGCAGTTCCAGGCCCCGCCCCAAGCTCATCACAGCATCCAGCAGACTGCGCATCCTGTCCGGCCGGCTGGGCTGGGGCCAGGCCGCCGGGCCGGCACAGGACGGGTCGGGCAAGGCCCTGGGGGCTGTCTCTGTCATCGGGCGCCGCTCTCAGGATCCGTGTGCCGTATGCCGGGAATCGCTCACCGGATCACCGCAGGGCTGAGACCGGTCCACGGACGGTCAGCCTACGGCAGCCGCAGGACGGTTCCGGCCGTGCGCCGCCGGCCCGGTGATGCGGTCGTGCATGGCCGGTGACCACCTGGCAGGGCCGGCAGCACTTCGCCACCACGCCTCCCCCGGTACCGCCCGGCCCCCGGCCCCGGCCCCCGGGCTCCGGCCCCCGGGCTCCGGGCTCCGGGCTCCGGGCACTGCACATTGGCTGACAGGCCTGGGATGATCTTCTGGTTGGTCATGCTGGGAGGGGGCGTCCGTGGACAGCGCACCGCCGTCGTACAAGGGGCACCGGTACCCGGTTGAGGTCATTGCGCACAGTGTGTGGCTGTACCACCGCTTCCCGCTGTCGTTCCGCGAGGTCGAGGAGCTGATGCTCGAACGCGGCGTGCTCGTCTCCCACGAGACAATCACAACGCTGGTGCGCCAAGTTCGGGCAGGCCTACGCCTGCTCCGCCGGCAGCCCGCTTCGCCATCTGGGACGAGATCACCGGCGCCACCGACCAGCCCACCGCAGCGTAAGCCAGGGCCCCCACCCGACCCCTACACACCCTGACACGCCCTCAATCGATCAACACCGCACCAACGTGACAACACCCTGGCAAGCCCTCGACCACGAACTGCTGCCGAAGAACATCGAAGGCCACCCGCGCGCAGCTGAAACGCCTCGTCAAGCTCAACGTCCTTACCGACGTCGACGCCGGCAGCTTCATCAGGAAGCAATCGCTTCACCATCGGGCTGAAGCCCGATGCACTGCGATCAGTCCCGGTAGCCGGCGGAAGCTCCGCGACCAGCAGCCTTGCCCCAACCTCCACCGGAAACGGATATCAGCTCACGAATCGTCCTCTGATCAGGCGGGACGAAAGCCACTGGTGTCGTCATGGTGCTGCGGGCTAGGCTGATTTCATGCTGGCCCGGCGGACGTCTGTTGATGCTGGCCGCGCAGTGCGCGCGGCCCGTTTCGGCGTGGCCGCATTCCGCCGGGGTCGTAAGATCTTGGCACGTCGTCCTCATGGTTTGGTCTGGGTGAGCCGAGGCCGGTGACGACCGGAAACGTAGACGATCACTTGGGGCGCGCGGTTTGCTGACCGTGCTTTCTTCTCCTGTCGTCTCCTGCACCGGTGTGACACCGCGTACAGCGGTGCGCCCCCGCGGTGCCCTTCCTCGTTTCTGGTCCTCCAACGGCGATACTGCCCTGCCCTGGGTGGTTGTCGTCGCGGCCTCTTTCCCCTGGCGCAGTCCGCGTGCTGCGCACCTTGCCGGATGGACCACGATGTCTTCCTCTCGCACGCTCTTCCCCCTTTCCCCGCCCGAGCCGTCCAGTTCTGGCGCCCGCCGCTGGCTGGCGCTTGTGGTGATCTGTCTGGCCCAGTTGCTGGTCATCCTGGACGCCTCGGTGATCAACGTGGCGCTGCCTTCGGCCCAGTTGGACCTGCATCTGTCCGATGCCACCCGGCACTGGGGCGTGACCAGCTATCTCCTCGCGCTCGGCGCCTTGCTGCTGATCGGGGGCCGGGTCGCCGATGTCATCGGGCGCCGCCGCGCCTTTATGATCGGCCTGGCCGGGTTCGCCGTCTGCTCGGTGATCGGCGGCCTGGCGACCAGCGGGGCGCTGTTCTTCGCTATGCGGGCCGGCCAGGGCGCCTCCGCGGCGCTGCTTGCCCCGGCCGCGCTGTCGCTGCTGACGCTCACCTTCACCGAGCCCGCCGAGCGAGGCCAGGCCTTCGGCGTCTACGGCGCTGTCTCCGGGGTCGGCGTCGCCTTCGGAATGATCACCGGTGGTGTCCTCACCCAGTACACGTCCTGGCGCTGGTGCATGTTCATCGCCGTGCCCCTGGCGCTTGCCGCGATGGCCGGCGCCCGGTGGCTGCTGCCCGAAAGCCGGGCTGAGGGCCGCGTCCGTTACGACGTGCCCAGCGTGCTGATGGTCACCGGCGGCCTCGCCTGCCTGATGTACACCTTCACCGCTGGTGAGACGGAAGGCTGGTCCGCGCCGCTGACCTGCGGCACGTTCGCCGCCGCGGTCGCGCTGCTGGTGCTGTTCTTCCGCAGGCAGCGCCATGTTCGTGATCCGCTGCTGCCGCTGCACCTCGTCGCCCACCGTACCCGCGCCGCCGGACTGCTCGCGGTCGGCTTCGGAGGCCTGGGCATCACTGGCGTGTTCCTGCTGCTCACGTTCTACTTCCAGCAGGCGCTGGGATACTCGGCGCTGGCCTGCGGGATGGCGTACCTGCCGTACACAGCCGGGACGATCGCAGGTTCCTCCCTTTCTGGGCGCTTGCTGCCCAGGACCGGGCCGCGCCCCCTGCTCACCACCGGGCTGCTGGTCGCCGCCGCCGGACTCGCGCTGCTAGTGCGCGCCAGCACCCACGGCGGCTACTGGGGCGGTATCGCTCCGGCACTGCTGATCGCCTCCCTGGGCGTGGGCGCTATGTTCGCCGCCGGATCGGCTACGGCGCTGAGCGGCTTGGCTGAGAGGGATGCGGGCGTGGCCGGAGCCGTCTTCAACTGCTCGATCGAAATCTCCGGTGCCCTCGGAACGGCATTGCTGGCCACCGTGTTCGCCGCTGCGGGCGGGCAGCGCACAGCCATTGGCCACACGGGCCTGGACGGCTATCACACAGCGTTCGCCACCGCCGCCGCTCTTCTGGCCACCGGAGCCTTCCTGGCGAACTGTCTCCTGCGTAGAGCGCCCTGACCAGACCACTTTGTGGGGGATCACAGTGAGTGTGGTCCCCAGCCCATTGGGCAGGGCGAGCCGCGCAGGTCGGCGTTGTGCTGGTCGCGGATCTCGGTGGTGTCGCGGGCGTGGTGGCCTTCGGATCTCCTACGACTGCGCCGACAGAAATGGATCCGTCCTACGTAAAGGGCCCGACCAACGCGCCACTGCTGTCGGCCGGGAAGGTCAACGTCTGGTGGCGACGGGTCGGCGAACAAGCGCCCGTCAGCAGAGAATCCCCGCCCGGGGCACAGAGACCGCTGCCCGCTACGCCCGGGAGCAGTACGAAGGCTGAGCGGAGCAGCGGGCCAACTCAGGAGCCCCGCCAGGTGATCGGGCGGGATTCTTTCGGCTGGTGGTCTTCGTCATTCCGGGCTTGTTCTGCGACGTGCTCCACGCAGTTCGCCGGCGCGGCCACCGGTCCCGAGTATCCGCCGCGGAGACGGGGAGTGCCGCCGGGCGCGTGCCTAGCACGCCTCGGCTCGCAGTCCGTCGAGGTCGGACAGACACTCTCCGGGAAGAACCGAGCAGGTCAGCCTGGGCGGCGCGGATGCTGTAGGCGGGAGCCTGGGGGCGAGGTGTGGGGTCGGGGCGGCCGTGCGGGTCCTGCGGCGAGCCCGTTACGGCTGGGCGTGCGGATTCTGCGTACTGCGGACCGGCATGCCGG
>NZ_ML123057.1:105917-156227 GCF_003846175.1 Streptomyces sp. ADI95-17
GGCGGTGGGGCGGGGTCTATCTGCGGGGCCTGCTGCTGGACGGCGGGCGTAAGTCGGTGGAGCCGATGGCCGCACGCCTGGGTGAGGACGGGAACCGGCAGGCGCTGGCCCACTTCGTCACGTCCAGCCCCTGGGATGCGGCGCATGTGCGGGCCCGTCTGGCCTGGCGCATGCAGCCGGTCATCAAGCCCACCGCGTTGATCATCGACGACACAGGATTCCTCAAGGACGGAGATGCGTCGGCGTGCGTGACCCGGCAGTACACCGGCACCGCGGGCAAGGTCACCAACTGCCAGGCCGGAGTCTCGCTGCACCTGGCTTCCAACGGCGCCTCCGTGGCCGTGAACTGGCGTCTGTTCCTGCCCGGGTGCTGGGATCCCGCCTCGCCCAAGGCCGACCGGGCCAAGGTGGCCCGCCGTGACAAGTGCGCCATCCCTGTCCAGGTGGGGCATGTCGAGAAGTGGCAGCTGGCCCTCGACATGATCGACGAAACGCGGTCCTGGGGCATCGAGGTGCCCCAGGTCATCGCCGACGGCGGCTACGGGACACCGCAGCCTTCCGGCTCGGCCTGGAAGAACGCAGCCTCGACTACGTGGTGGGCATCTCGACCACGACCACCGCGCACCCCGAAGACGCACAGCCGTGCATCCCGGCCTACTCCGGCCGCGGCCCACATCCGGTTCCTGCCTACCCCGAGCCGGCACAGAGGGTGAAGAGCCTGGTCATCGCGGCCGGCAAATCTTCCGCGCGGCCGGTGCAGTGGAGGGAAGGATCACGGCCGGGCAGCGGCCGCAGCGGGTACAAGCGTATGTATTCGCGCTTCGTGGCCCTGCGGGTCCGGCCCGCCGGACGTGAGATCCGCAAGGCCACAGCAGGCACCGAGCTTCCGGTCCGCTGGCTGCTGGCCGAATGGCCCGCCGACCAGGACGAGCCCGTGCAGTTCTGGCTCTCCAACCTGCCCGAGACCACCCCGCTGCCCGTCCTCGTGCGCACCGCGAAGCTCCGCTGGCGCATCGAGAACGACTACCGCGAGATGAAACAGGCCCTCGGCCTGGCCCACTTCGAAGGCCGAACCTGGCCAGGCTGGCACCACCACGTCACCCTCGTCTCGATCGCCCACGCCTTCTGCACCCTGCAGCGACTGAGCCGATCCCCAAAAGAGACGGCGTCGGCCTGAGCCTCTACCGAGTCGTCCGCGAACTGCAGACACTCATCGCAACCTGGACCGGCGCCTGCCCCACCTGTCACCGCGACATGCCAGACCCCGCACCAACATGACCAAGCCCTACTAGGCACCCGCCCTCCCCACGACGCCTGTCTGCCGCCCGGGCAGGGCGTGAGGTAAGCCTCTTGGACGGTTGGAGGAGATGTGCGCGAGGGACTGGCCGGCCACCGAGCCCCGAAGTGCTCCGCTCGCCCCCGCCCCCCGCCATTTCGGCAGTTCGGGCGGCAGGGGGTGCGCAGAGGGGATGTCAGCACCCCGACCACGCTTCTACGGGCATAGTGACCTGCGTAGATGCCCGGCGTCGCACAGAGGGGCGCAATAGGTATCGCAGGACATACCGCAAGGAACCATGCAGGGGACGGCGCAGGAGAACGGTCGCGCGTGACGTAGAGCCGTCATACGCGCCGGTAGGGGCCGAATTCGTGACGGCTGGACGTAACGCTGTCCGCGCTCTATGGCCGTCCGGCGGCGCCACGCTCTGAACGACACTGCCCGGAACAATAGCGACCTGGCCCGCGATAGAGGACCGGGAGCAGGACGGGCTTCCGGGGCGAACTGAGAGCATGGGCTCATGGACGATGCAGTAGACCTCGGCGAGTTCGTTGTGCGCAGCGCGAGTGAGTCGGAGTCGGACGCGCTGGTCGGGATCGACTCGGTCGCGGTCGAAGGTGATGTCGGGAGACAGGCGAGCATCCGAAGATGGTGCCAGCAGGGCCTGGTGGTCGTAGCAGAGGACGCGTCTGGCCTGCTTGGCTACTGCGTGGTTGAGTACACGTTCTTCGAACAGGGCTTCGTCACGATGCTCATGGTGGCCCCATCGGCCCGCGGCAGGGGCGTTGGTCATCGGTTGTTGGACGCCGTGGCCGCCTCGTGCACGACGCCGAAGCTCTTCACCTCGACCAACGTCTCCAACCAGCCGATGCAGCGACTGCTCCAAAAATCCGGATGGAGCCCGGCCGGCCTTCTTCACGGTCTCGATGAGGGCGACCCCGAGCTGTTCTACCTCCGCCGGCCACAGACCGGGCGGAGGCACCCGTGACCTGAAGCGGACCGCACGAGTTCATCGGATGTGTCGTCTCCATGGGTTCGTGCGGCCTTGTCTCATCCTGCCTTCAGCGGTGTCTCCCGTGCGCATCTCGGGAATTTGATTGAGGAGTTGGCAGGCCCGTGGCTTGCCCGGTGTGAGTCTGCACTACGTGAGCGACGTGGTGCCGAGAGGCAGCGGGACGCTGGTGCCGGACCGAAGCACGACCTGGTCTTCACCGACCGTGTGCTGGTCACGCTGGTGCATCCGCGCACCGGGCTCCCGCACGCCGCGGTGGCCGAGCTGTACGGCACAGCCCGCTCCACGATCTCCCGGGCCATCGGCGAGATCCGCCCGCTGCTGGCCGCACGTGGTTTCGCCGTCCCCGACCGCCCCGGCATCAGGCTGCGCACCCTGGCGGATGTATTCGCCTACGCCGAGGCCGAGGGGATCCGTCTGCGAATCGACGGGGCCGAGACCCAGGTTCGCCGCCCGAAGGCCGGTCAGCCAGGACGACGAGCCTTCGTATCAGGCAAGAGGAAACAGAACACAATCAAGACCACCACCGTCAGCGATGGACAGGGCCGCCTGCTGTGGTCGGGCGCGAACCGGCCCGGTCGCATGCACGACCAGACCGCCGCGCGCACCGAGGGCATCGCGGAGCAGTTCCGGCTCCACCCGGTTGTGAAAGCCGAGGTCGACGAGGGCTATCGGGGCCTGGCCAACGCATTCCCCGGTCAGGTCAGCGCCCCACCGAAGAAGCCGAAAGACGACGCGCCGCCCGGCGAGCACTACGCATGGCAAGAAATGCGCCGCCGGCAGTCCTCGGCCCGGATCTGCGTCGAGCACACCAACGCCGAACTGCGGCAGTGGCGCCCGCTCCAGCGCTACACCACCCGACGCGAGGACTACGCCGAAACCCACCGCGCGATCGCCTCGCTGGTATCGGACAGCTCCGCTCACCGGCCAACCCGCCGCAAGCTGAGCACCACACTGGTACTCGTCCGGCGAGACGCCCTCTGATCAAATACCAGCCAACCCGCCAGGCCGGCATGTCGGGGCCTCAATCGCGGACCACATCGTAAGACGTTGTCCCGTCTCACGGGATCTTGCTGCTGTCTCACCCGACGTTCTCCGATTCGCACGCGAGGGAAAGGTCACGTGAGACAGCCGGCCGTAGGGAGCACAAGATTTCCCGGATAGAGCGCTGTACGACGGGCAGGACACCTCGGAGGAATATGCGGCGGAGGCCGCCTGGTGCGATGTCTGGTCGGAGGGGCCGTGGCTCATGGGCCGGGTGGGAGACGGTGAGCGCGCGGCGGTGGTTGTGCCGGTTCGGCGCGTGGGCGCGCGTCGCCGGGAAGGTCGCGGGCGGGGTGGCTGCGACGACTGTGGTGGCGTTACTCGTCGTTCTCGGGTACGGGTTCGTCCGTACAGGACTCGGCGGGCTGAACGACGCCTCCGCTGTCGCTGCGCGTGAACAGTCGGTCGACGGGGTCGTCCTGGCGAAAGACAAGGTGAGTGAGCCCCAGGGAAGCAGCAGCAAGAGGATCGAAGTTCGTTTCACCACGGCCGCCGGGACGTCCTACCAGTTCTGGGAAGCCGGCGATGCGGACGTCGGCGACACGATCCGCGTCCACTACGAGCCAGGGCGCCCCGAGACGGCGAGCACCCACTCCGTGACAAGCAACAGGGTGGGGTACGGCATGCTGGCCTTGGCCGGGCTCGCGCTCATGATCCTCATGCCGCTACTGGTACTCAGGCTCGGCTGGGAAGGTCTCCGCGACATTCGGCGGGCGTTGCGGAAACGGTCGGCGGTGGGATGACGTTGCCGCCCTGGGGGATGTCCGCGTCCTTACGCTCGCGGGTGCCGCCCTCGCCCGCATCGACACCACCTTGCGGATCACGCGGGTGAGGCGTCCTTCACCAGCACGTGGCCACCGAGAACGGTTGGCCGGGACGCTGGAGGCCGGGCGGGTCGGCGATCTGGAAAAGCTCGGGATGGTGTGGTCCGAGCAGGACGCGTCCTGGGCGGACGGGATCGCCGTCGCCAAGGAGTACACCGCGGTGCACGGGCACTTCCTCCCGCCGACCACTGCGGTGTGGGATGGGCACCCCAATGGGATGTGGGCGAAGAACGCCCGCGCAGCGGCCCGCCGGGCCGCTGCGAACAAGGAACTGCGCGCGGCCGGTCGTCCGGTGCCCTCGGCAGCCGGTGCGATGACCGATGCCCGGCGGGATGAGGTGGACGCGATTGCCCCGGGGTGGTGCCCGGTGTGGGACACCGGGTGGCAGCGCTGCTTGCGCCTGGTCCAGAACCATGTCCAGGCCGGCGGAAGCCTCCCGGAGGCTGCGGGCGACGTCGTCGTCCAGGGCGAGGACCTCGGACGCTGGGTCACGGCGCAGCGGTACGGGTGGGAGCAACTCCTGCCCGCACAGCAATGGATCCTGGGGAACACCCTCGGGCTCCAGGCGGCCGAGGAGGACGAACGGCCGGTGAAACAGACGCAGGATACGAAGTGGGCGGCCAACCTCGCCGCGGCACGGCAGTTCCACGCCCGTGAAGGACACTGAGAGTGCCTCGGAAGCACGTCGAGCACATGCAGCGCGGCGACGTGCCGCAATTCGAACGGGTGCTGGAGAAGGTCCGCGTGCCCCGCATCGGCCCGGGCCGGCCACGCATCCGCCCCGATCGGGTGCGGGCGGACAAGGCGTACGCCTCCCGCAGGAACCGCGCCTATCTGCGCCGACGCGGGATCCGCTGCACCATCCCGGACAAGGCCGACCAGGCGCACAACCGCCGAAAGCTCGGCGCCCGCGGCGTCCGGCCGCCGCGCTTCGACCCGGTCGACTACCGCGAACGCCATGCGATCGAGTGCGGGATCAACCGCCTCAAAAGGCACCGGGCGGTGCCACCCGATTCGACAAGCTCGCCGTCCGCTTCGAAGCCACCGTCCTTGTCGCCGCGATCGGAGAATGGCTATGCCGGACGGAGCTGCCGATGCTGCCTGCTCGCGTCGGCCATTCCCTCGCCGACGATCACAGCCAGTCGGCCCAGGCGGAAGTCAAGAGGTACGCGCGCTTGACTGCGGCCCACCCGCGGCGATCGCCACCGACAACCGCGATAGGGGCGACGGTGAACCAGAACGCAACCGCTCCGCCAACGATCAGACCCCATACGGTGCCGCCAATGGCAGAGAACAACACTACGATGAAGACCGTTATGACGAGCCCGGCATGGGCACCGCCGATGCTCACACGGAACATCTCGCGCATGACGCGGCGGTCCTCTGCGAGAACCTTCTCGTAAGCGTTCAGCTCTCGCCCTGGACCGTCCTGCCTGCTTCCCCATACCCCGCGCCACGAGCCCCCTCAACACCCTGGCCAAGCCGGGTCCGGCATCCCATGGACGCTCCAGCCCGCCACAACGCTGCCTAGCGTCGCGAGTTCGCAGGCCAGGGATGAGGTCATGTGAGACTGCGATGAACGCCGTGCTATCCAAGGGCAGTGACGACTACCAAGATCTCTAGTAGGCCCTTCGACGCGGTGCTGTGCGACCTCGACAACGTGATCCGCTTCTACGACACGACGCAGCTGGCAAACCTGGAGCGTGGTGCGGGGCTGGCAGAGGGCACAACCGAGAGGGTGGCGTTTGCGCCGGAGATAGACCTGCCACTGCTCCTCGGGACGATCACCAAGCAGCAGTGGGTGGAGTCCATCGTGATCGGCCTCGCAGGCCAGGTGCCAGAGGTGCAAGCCCGCGAGCTGGGTGCCGCGCTGGCCAAGGCGCCGTTCTGGGCCGACGAAGTTGTGGTGGCCATGCTCCGTCAGGTGCGGGCGCACATGCCCTTGGTGCTGGTGACCAATGCGACCGTGGAGCTGGAGGACGACCTGGCCTCGCTGGGTCTGTCGGATCTCGCAGACCACGTCGTCAGCAGTGCGCGGGTGGGAGTGGCCAAGCCGGACCGGAAAATCTACGAGATTGCGGCCGAGCAGGCGGGTGTCGAGATGAGCCGGTGCCTTTTCGTGGATGACCGGCTTGAGAACGTCGAGGCTGCAGTCGGGCTCGGGATGGCCGGCGTGTACTACTGCGGACCTGCCGACCTCCGTGGGCCGTTGGGCTTCATGCTGGAGAGCTGATACCGCCGTGAGCAATCGCTGGCTATGCCAGGTGAGACGACGCGGCGAGAGCGCCGTTACGTCCGTCCAGGTCACAGTGTTGGGGCACCGACAAGAACAGGGATTTCGTCGGCGAGCGACCCGAGGTGCAGCATGTACGCCTAGCTGGTCGTCCTGCACCAGCTCTGCGGCCACGATCATCCCGACGACGGCGCCGAGGGCGTTGTCCAGACCGGGTGAGCAGGTTTGGCCACAGAGCGAGCGCAGCCTGGGGAGTGGCGGGCCAGCATGACCATGGAAACAGGCACCGCCACCATCCCGCAGACCACCAGCAACCCGCCCACGAAACGCGCGAAACCCTCTGACACGCTGTGGGCTTCCGCCTGCTGCACGAGACTTCCGCTCCAGGCCGTTCACGACGAGAACGCGAACCCCAGCCGCCCCTCTCTTCGTGGCAAAGGGTCCTCCCACGAAGATGACCACCATCCCCCAGATCAACAGGAACACAGCACCCGCGGCGGGATCGGTCTGACCGGCGAGAAGCAGCATGCGCAAATCCTTCACGGCCAGGACTGCCGGGGTCAACAGGCTGCAAGCCACCGAGGGTGGGGAACAACGGTGAGCACGTCTGAGGAGAGCTTGAGCACCTGGTGGGGAAATTCAAGGTTCTGTCCGCACTTTCGTGAACGATCTCCCAGCACCCTCTCTGCCAGCCGGTCGGTACGATCGATGGGTGATGGACGAACCTGTGATAGAGCTGTCAGACGCTGAGAAGCGCCGCGTCTGGGACCGCTTCTACGAGAAGTTCAGCTTCCAGCCGAGCATGAGTCCGTCCAAGTGGCCGGCCATCAAAGAGCCCGGCGCATCAGTCACATGGAGTCTGGCGACGCTTCCCGACGAACCTGACTACGAGCGTCTGGACCGCCTGGTCGCCGTCGTCGAGCAAGGACTGTCCTCCTGCGTTGGCCCGTCGGGCACTCTGTTCGCCCTCGACTGGCAGCACCCGTCGTACCGCTTCGCACCGCAAGAGGTGGGCGGTCCTGGACAACCGGCCTGGCCGTTGAGCCCGTATCCCGACGGGGACTACTTCATCTTCCTTGCAGAGGACTTCCGCTTCGGCAGCTTCGGACACCCCTGGGAAGAGTCTCTCTGCCTGTTCGGTGAGGAACTTCTCGACGTCGCGGCCACGGAGGTCGACAACGTTCTTGGCCCGCCGATCCGGAGGTCAGGCAAGGCGGTAGGCCCGGCCTGAGCCTGGACCGGGCTCAGGGTCTCGCGAGAATGCGTGCCCGCAGCAGAGCGAATGTTGCGCGTCCGTACATGCTCCTCTTCAGCAGTTTCACGCGGCAGACGTGACCTTCGACGACGCCTGAGCTGTAGGGCAGGGTCAGGCCGGCGGTCACTGCGTCGAAGTCTTGCCGCAGAAAGCTGCCGAACGATCGGATGGGACCGATCGTGGATTGCTCGGCTTCTCGGATCCACAGCCCGAGCATGGTCCCGCGGCGGTGCCGCACCAGATCGGTGAAGGCACGCGCGAGATTGCATGCCTCGGTGATGTCGGGGCATGCGATTCTGACCTCGTCGAGACGAGTGACCTCGCTGGTTGACAGACTTTCTCTGGGACGCATGATCCACGCCGTAATCGAGCGAGGGCTGGGAATCTGGGCCGGCGCTGCGACAGCCACTCCGTTACGGAGAGACAGAACGTAGCGAGACAGGGTTGAGTACCCTCCCTGGAACCCCTGCGCACAAATCTGGTCGTACAGCTCCTTCGCGCTGGTCACCCCCGATGCGAACTGAGCCTGAAGGAAAGGCTTGTATCGATCCAGGGGGACATTGCGCCGGTCACGGGCGGACGCAATCAGAACGTCGAGCTCTGTATCGCGATAGCGCCGGGCGGTCTTCCGGTCCAGGCCGACCCTGCGGGCCACCTCGCTCAGCGGGTAGCCGCCGTCGAGCATGCGGTTGATGAGTTCGTGTCGCTGTTGAACGCGCTGCACGATCAAAGTGGGAGGCAGCGCCTCCAGCAGGGGCATGCTGGGTGTCGGGGAAGGCGCCTGCTCGGCGTATTTCCGCAGGCAGGATCGGTGCTGCTGGCAGGTCTTCTCGACCGCTTGCGACAGATTCCGCAGCAGGTGCCAGCGGTCCGCAACCTCCACTGCGTGCGGAGCCGCTTCCTTGATCGCTCGCGTGTAAGCACTGGCTCTGTCTCGGCAGACGATCTCCACTCCAGGATGGGCGACGAGCCAGGACGCGAGCGTCTCAGACGTGCGATCGGGAAGAACATCGACGGGACAACGCTTTTCCACGTCGACGAGGATCGTTCCGTAAGTGCGTCCCCGCCTGAAGGCGAACTCATCCACGCCCAGAATGCGGGGTGCTCGTTGTGCGACGGGTGGAGCATGAAGGAGTTGCAGCAGCCGCATTCTCCCCGCTGGCACACCCATCTTCCGGCACAACCTGGATCCGGGGCGCCCTCCGAGCTCGGTCGCGATGGCATGCAACAGCTGCCGCAACCCCGTGCTGGCCTGGCGGTATCGCTCGCTGATCCCGGCGATCTGCTCCACGAACGTACGCCGCACGCATCCGGTGTTGTCACAGAAGAACCAGCAAACCGTCAGCAGAATGACCGTCGACCGGCCGGCAACAGGGCGATCAGAAATCCTCCGCTCGTACCGGCTGTGGACGCGCTTCGACGGAACGCCGCAGGTGGAGCATAAGCGGAGAGGTGTCCGACTGAACGCTCGAACTTCGACGAGGCAGTCGTCGGCCGTGAAGCCTTCCATTGCAACGCCGTCGATGCCTGGGTACAGCAGCTGTTCGATCGATCGCTCAGTAGCCCCCACCACCAAGAGCTGCCCTGGAGGAACGATCCGCCATCCAAGGCAGCCGAACCCCGTTCACGGAAGTGCGGACAGAACCAAATTCAAATATCGCCATCACGGACGCGTCCCGGCTGCGCGCGGCACTGTTCTGGCCCGGGAGGAGTACGCCTTGTCGGCAAGGACCACGTCCGGCCGGGTCCGGGGACGTCCGACACGACGGGGGATGCGCAGTCGTGCCATTACGTCGGTGAAGGCGGGCGCGTCGCCGGCCTGCCCTGCCGTGAGTACGAAGGCCAGAGGTCGGCAGTTGCCGTCGGCGGCGAGACGGATCTTCGTGGTCAGCCCACCTCGGGAGCGACCGATGGGCGTGGTCAGCGGGCTCGTTGGCCGGAGCCCCCCTTCTGCGGGCTCCGGCCGCATGCTGATGTGCTCGAACGGCGGTGGAGTCGACGGACACCACCCGGCTCAGGTCCTCGTTGGCGTCCGCCTGGGCCGGCAAGGCGGTGAACACTCGCTCCCCGGTCCCGCCGAGCGCCCGTTCCGCAGACGACTGTAGGCACCCTTCCACGAGCCGAACTCCGCAGGCAGATCCATCCACGGAGATCCAGTCCGGTACTTCCAGGCGATCGCGTCGATTACCTGCCGGTGATCACGCCATCGTCCACCTCGGCGAGGAGTCCGGTACGGCAACAAAGGCTCGATCCTGGCCCATTGGGCATCGGTCAACACGCTCAGGACAACGACAGGCGGCCCGCGTCGCAACGGCTCAGAACCCGGCCATGGACTTGTCAAACACTCCGCCCAGCGCACCGTAAGCGCTGCAGCGAACCCAATGCCTTGCTCCGAGCCTTCAGTGAAGATCTGAGCCTTCAGTGAAGATCCGACTGGACCTCGGTCAGTCGATGCCCTCGACGATGCGGAAGTCGCGCTCGACGCCGTCGGAGAGGGCGACCAGCGCCTCCTGGTAGGCCGCACTCTCGTGCGCCGCGACGGCCTGCTCGAAGCTGTCGAACTCGATCAGGACGGTGCGCTCGGCGATTCCGGCGTCATGCGCCACGACCCGACTGCCACGGGCGAGGACCCGACCGCCCCCGGCCTCGACGGCCGGACCGGCCAGCTTGCTGTAAGCAGCCAGCTTCTCAGGGTCTGAAATGGTGCGGTAGGCGCTGACCCAGTAGCCCTTGGGCATGGAACCTCCAATGTTGGGATGAGTGCATCTGACTTACGGGTTGGTCTCGGACGAGCGTCGGCGGGCGAGAGCGAGGCTTGTCAGCGTCGTGATCGCCATGGCGCCGATGCCGACCAGCGCCGCGGTGGTGTAGGCGCTGTCGTCGGGGAAGAGGTGGCCGGGGCCGGTGCCCGCGGCGAGGATCAGGCCGCCGATGGCGCTGCCCAGGGAGTACCCGACGCTGCGGACGACGTAGTTGAAGCTCATGGCGCTCGACGTCTCGCTCTTGGGGGTGACGGCCAGGATGACGCCGGGCATCGCGGCCGAGAAACCGCCTACGCCGAAGCCGAGCACGCCCATCGCCGCGAACAGTTCGGCCAGGTCCGACCGGGCCGCCGCGAACAGGGCGAACCCGCCGCCGACCACGACGGCGCTGCCGGCCAGGAGCAGGGGGTCGGCGATCCGCGTCCGGACCCGCGGCGTGAGCTTGCCGGCGACGAAACCCAGCACCGAGAACGGGATGAGGACCAGCCCGGCGACGAAGGTCGTCAGCCCGAAGCCGTAGCCGGCGTCGTGCGGCGTCTGCGCGTACCGGGTGATGAGCGTGAGCAGGAGGTACATGCCGATCCCGCCGACGAACATGGCGAGGTTCGCCCCGGCGACCGCCGGGTGCCGCACCGCCCGCACATCGACCAGGGGCGTCGTGCTGCGCAGCTCGATGACGGCCCAGACGCAGAGCAGTACCACCGCGACGACGGCGAGGCCCGCCGCCACGGCGAGGTGCCGGCTCCACAGATTCCGTTCGCCGGCGAGGAACAGCATCAGGAGCAGCGCAGCGGCCAGGACGACCGCGCCTGCCACGTCCACGTGGGCGGAGCGGCCTTCGGGGGCGTCGGGCATCGAGCGCCACGCGGTCAGGAAGGCGGCGGCGGTGACTACCAGGCCGAGGCCGTAGGCGGCCCGTACCCCGCCGAGCTCGGCAAGCAGTGCGGCCAGCGGGTAGCCGACGCCGGCCCCGATGATCGAGACCACCGAGATCAGGGCGATCACGGACGCGCCGCGCTCCTCGGGGAGGTGGTCCCGGGCCACGCCCATCATCAGCGCCGTCAGCCCGAGCCCGACGCCCTGGGCCGCCCTGCCGACCAGCAGCCACGCGAACGGCAGCGGCAGCACGGTGAGCGCGCTGCCGGCGACGACGACCGCCAGCGTGGCGAGGATCGTGGCCCGCCGGTGCGGGCCGGCTCCGAGCCGGCCCAGGACCGGCGTGGCGACGGCGCCGCTGAGCAGCGCGACGGTCAGCGTCCACTGCGCGCTGCCGAGCGAGACGTGGAACGAGGTCGCCACGCTGGTGATGAGCGGCGTCCCGAGGCTGGCGACCGCCGCCACGACCAGAGCGATGAACATCAGGGCGGGGACCAGCAGCCGCGCCTCGGAACGCGCCACCGGGAACGTCTTCACCGCGACCCCGCCGACCGGCTGCCCAGTCACTGCTTCGGCCCTTCGCGGTCCTGGCTTTCGAGCTCTGCCAGATGCTTCAGCGCCGGAAGGGCCGCCACCAGCGCCTCGACGTCGTCGCCGGTGAGCTCGCCGATCAACCGTTCGAACGCGTGGACGCCCGCCTGGCGTCGCGTCCGGACGTACGACGCGCCGGCCTCGGTCAGGCACACCAGCGTGACCCGCTTGTCGGACGGATCGCCCTTCCGCTCGACCAGCCCGGATTCCTCCATCACCCGGACCAGGACGGTCATCGCGGGCTGGGTGACGCCCTCGGCCACCGCCAGATCGGTGATCCGTCGCGGGCCGGTCTTGTCCAGGGTGGCCAAGGTGGCGGCGGACGTCAGGCTCATGTCCCGGGGCAGGCGTCTCGCGGCCCTGGTGGCCAGGCCGTAGAGGGCTGCCCCGATGGCGGCGGACGCGCCAGGAGCGGTGTCTTGACGACTCATGCTCGAAGCATAGCGTTTTTATATTTATAATTTATGTAAATGGCCTCGCGCTCATCCGGATCCGGCGGCCGGTGCGCCTGTGTTCCCAGCCCAGCCATCCCGTCGCCCGGCTCGCCCAGGTGGGCGCCGACGCTCGCTCGAAGGCCGCGCCACCGGCAACATCGCCACCCCCTTCGACCCGGCGCCGCACGGATACCGCCCCTGGAGGGACCTCGCGGTCGAGAGTGCGGACGGTGACTTCACCCGGCTCGTCGGCCGGGCCGAGCAGGATCTCTCCCGACCGCTGCTCTCCGACCCCGGGGCTCCCGGTGACCTGTTCGCCGGAGCGGGCGCACCGTGGTTCCTGACCTTGTTCGGCCGCGACTTCCTCTGGACGGCGCTCATGCTGTTGCCGCTGGGAACGGGATTCTCCGGCCCCGGACTTTGACGCACTCCGGTGACGAAACTGCGGCGGATCGACCCGGCATCCCGGTCGTCCCGTCAGACTGTGGGCGCCCGTGCCCTTCCGCTTCGGAGTGAGGGGAGGGAAGGACTCGCGTCACAGGTCGTCGACCTGGACCAGTCCGTCCTGGATCGCTCGTGCCAGGAGCGCGGCCTTGGTGGGCGCCTCCCTGCCGATCATCGCGTACTTGATCCGGATGTGTTCGAGGTGGGTGTTGACCGTGCGCGGCGAGATACCCAGGCGTTGGCCCACGAAGTCCTTGGACTCGGACTGGAACCACTCGACCAGCACCTCGGTCTCGCGCGCCGAGAGCGCCGGCCGGGTGGCGGAGCGGTCGCCTGCCAGCGCTCCTGCCAGCGACGGCGGAGTGTACGCGCGGCCTGATGCCGCAGTGACGGAGGCTTCGAGGAGATGTTCGGCGCCCTCGGCCTTCGTCAGGTAGCTCAGGGCCCCCAACTCCAGGCACTGCAAAGCGATCTCGTCATCCGCGCGCATCGAGTAGACGACGACCCGCCGCCCCGCCTGAACCAGCCTGTGCAGCTCGCCCATGGCCGGCGTCGGCCCGCCCAGGTGCAGGTCGAGGATCACCACGTCGGCGGTGGCGCCCGCACCGGCCCATGCGACCCGGACATCGTCACCCGACGCCGCGACCTGGATCGGTGGGGTGCCGGTGACCAGCCATTGGGCGACCCCGGCACGCACTGCGGGGTGGTCGTCGACGATGACGGCGCTCAGCTCTGTTGCTTGCGCCATCTGGCCTCCAGCCGCAGGAACTCACCGTAGACACGGTACTCGACCCCGACTCGGCCGGTGGATTCGATGACCAGGCCGGCGCAGTCGTCGGCGTCGGCCACCACCGCGATGCGCACCTCCTCATCAGTGCGCAGCATGCTCACCCTGGCACGGATCCGCGCCGCCGACAATGCCGTGACCACCGGCCCGGTCAGCTCGTGACGCACCTGCGAGGGCACCGGCACAGCGGCGCCACTGATTGCGAACGACACCTCCACGCCTCGTCGCTCCGCCGCGTCGACGCACGCGGTGACCTCGTGCACCAACGGATCGGGCATGTCGTCGTTCTCGGCGAACAGCCGCCGCAACTGCGTCGCGGCAAGCGCGCATCGCCGCTGGGTGTCACTGTCGCGTGGGTCGAGTTCGCCGTCGGCCAGGCCCGCAAGAAGCGACAGTGTGGAGCCCAACTGGTCGGCGAAGAGGCTCCGTTGACCCTGTTCCCACTGCTGCGCCGTCAGTACCCGGGTCACCAGCCGGTCCTTTTCCTCGGCCACCGCCATCGCCTCGTGGGTCTGCCAGTGCAGCACTCGCGTGATCACTACGACCGCCAGCTGGACGTTGACCGCGCCGAACGCGGCGGCACCGGCCGCACCCAACGTGGCGCGGTCCGGCACGCCTGCCGAAAGGAACAGTCCCATGCTTGTCACCAGATGCGCGGTCAGAACCGTGATCAGCGTCCGGACCCGGTCCAGCAACAGCAACAGCAGGTGCCACCCCACCAGGCCGAACGACCAGTCGGACGCCTGGAATCGCTGGTCCGGGGCGAGCGCGGCCGAGGCGCAGAACGACACCGCGAGTACCACTGCCGTGCCGGCCACCACGAGGGCGACGGGCAGCGGCCTTCGCCGCAGCACCCACCCGCAGCAGACGGCGGTGACGCAGGCCAGGGCGATGAAGGCGGCCACGGCGAGCCATCGCTGCCGGTACTCCTGTGTGAGCAGGGGGTGCAGGCACAGGCCGAACTGCAGGATGCCGGTGGCGCAGACCAGGATGATCCGCATCGTCGCGTAGACGTGGTCACCTGCCACGCGTCTCTCACTCACCGGGCCACACCAACCTCACGGTGGCACCCGCACCGGGACGTGAGGTGATCGTGGCGCTGCCGCCGATGGCGACCATGCGCTCGACCACCGAGCTCCGGATACCGCGACGGGAGCGCGTCACCTCGTCCGGGTGGAACCCCACCCCGCGGTCGGCCACCGTGACGACGACCCGGTCGCCTTCGCCGCGCACGCTCAGCACGGCGGTGCCGACCTCGGCATGCCGCTCGACGTTGGCCAGTGCCTCGCGTACCGCACGCACGAAGGCGAGTGCCACCGAGGCCGGAACCAGCGGGGTGTCCTCCGTGCTGACGTCGACGGCCAGTTGACCGCGGCCGACGACGGTGTGCAGCGCGGCTGTCAGGTCCACGGTGCTGTCCTGGGCTGTCGCTCCCCCCGCGGTACCGGTGAGCACCGCGAGGTCGTGCCGGGCGTACTCGGCGACCTGCTCCGGGTCCGTTTCCTTCGCCTGCACCGTCACCAGAAGGAAGGTCGACGCCGCTGTGTCGTGCAGCAGCGCGAGGTACTCGCGTTCCTGCCGGTGCCGCGCCAGCAGGGCCGCCTCCGCGCGCGCCAGCGCCGATCGCCGTTCCCGCAACTCGTCCACCCGCCGGGCCGATTGGCGAAGCAGCACGAATCCCAGGCGCGCCAGCAGGCACTCGAACACCAGGCGCGGCAGCAGAGTGCCGACGACATCGGTTCCCCCCGCGGTCAGGTCGACCGCGAGCAGCGCGGACGTGACGGGCACGGCGACCGCCGGGGGCCACTCCAACTGGAGGGTGATCGCCGTTGTGGTCAGCATGTTCAGCGCCCACAGGTTCGGTGGCCCGCCGGTCCATTCCTGGGTTCCGCAGACCGCCGCCACCCGCAGCACGGCGAACACCAGGGACAGCACCGCGCCGCGCCCCGTGAACCCCGCCCAGCAGTCCGCCCCGGCCCCCATGAGTACCAGCCCGAACAAGGCGAACCCCAGCGGCAGGGCCTCGTCGGGTACCGCGAGAAGTCCGAAGACACTGATGACGACCACCGCGACCCCGCGCACGGGAGGAACCAACCGGCGGGCGGACGTCAGGAATCGCGCCTCGACACTGTCTTGCGGCGAGACCGGCGGCACGCCGCTCACCGAACCGGTGGGACACCGCAGGATGACAACCCGGGCATCGGCTCACCGTCCTCCTGGGTTGACCCGGCCATCTCAGCTGTCGAGGACGAGCCCCGACGACGCGGGACTATACCGAAGCCGTACGACCGCCCCTCATGTCAGATGTGCGTGCTCGTCGGCCTGTCGGATAGCGACACGGCGGACATGTCATGTTCCGTACGTCGGTCGAACACCCGATGCCGGCCGGGCCGTCCGTTGCTAGCTTTCGGCACTCCATATTGCTTGACGTGGGAGTCGGGTTGATATCAGGAACAAGAGTCAGACGTACGTGGGTCGCGATTGCCGCGGTGTGCGCGGCCCTGGTGGTCTCGCTCGGTCTTGTGCAGTCGGCCACCGCCGCTCCTGCCTGGCCGGCCCTCGGCAATGGCACGACCGGAGCGAACGTCGCCACCGCCCAGTACCTGTTGCGTGGTCATGGTTACGACATTTCGGCCGACAGTGATTTCGGCCCCGCGACCGAGAACACGGTGGTTGCCTTCCAGGAGTCCAGGGGATACGCCGCGGACGGTGTCATCGGCGCGGAGACCTGGCCGGGGCTGATCGTCACGGTCCGGGAGGGCGAGAGCGGCGACGCGGTCGCGGCGGCGCAGACCGCTTTGAACAAGTACGGTTACGGACTTGCCGTCGACGGACAGTTCGGTCCGGCCACCGCCTCCGCGGTCACCTTGTTCCAGAGTGACAAGGGTCTGTCCGTGGACGGTGTCATCGGCCCCGAGACCTGGCAGAACCTCGTCGGCCTGGGCGGCGGCGGTGGCGGCGGGGGCTGCACGGTGCCGGACGAACCCGACCCCGAGGTGCTCAAGGTCGTCTACCGGACCGGCGGCGAACTCGGCGTCGTCGACAGGGTGTTGCTCGCCGGGTTCGAGGCGGGCGTGGTCGAGTCGAACATGAACAACCTGGACTGCGGCGACCGGGACTCGCTCGGAGTGTTCCAGCAGCGTCCGTCGCAGGGCTGGGGCACGCCGGAACAGATCAGGGACGTGTCGTACGCGTCGAAGGCGTTCTTCACCCGCGCCATCCGGGTGGCGGCGGACAACCCGGACCTGTCCGCGGGGCAGGTGGCGCAGGCCGTGCAGGTCTCGGCCTACCCGGACCGCTACGACGCGGTGGAAGGCACCGCCCGCGAGCTGATCGAACGCGCGTCGCACCTCTGAAGTCCTGGCTCAGTCAACGACGCCGCGCCCCCTGACCGTGTCACACCCCCCGACCATGTCACCCGACAATTTCGTCGTCCGAACAGAGGCCCACATGACATCGCGTTCATCCCTGTTGCTCGCGTCCGCCCTGACCGGCGTCAGCCTGCTTTTCGCCGCACCCACGTCCGCGTCCGCGAGCCCCGCACCGTCCCTCGCACCCGCCTCGGCATCCACCGGCCTCGCATCCGCCGGAGCCTGCTTCACCTGGAACCGGTCCCTGAGTGAGGGAACGTCCGGCGAGGACGTACGGCAGCTCCAGATCAGGGTCGCCGGCTACCCCGGGTTCGGCGGCGAACTCGCCATCGACGGCGAGTTCGGCCCGGCCACCAGGGCCGCGGTGCAGCGCTTCCAAACGGCGTACGGCCTGGAGGCCGACGGCATCGCCGGCCCGCTCACCTTCGGCAAGATCTACGACCTCCAAAAGGGCGACTGCTCCCCGGCCAACTTCGACTGGTCGGAACTCAACCAGTGCGGCACCGACTGGTCCGGCGGCCAGGCCGACGCCGCCACGGTCCAGGCCAACGTCCTGGTCACCATGTGGAAACTGCAGGCCCTGCGGCACGCGATGGGCGACCGGCCCATCGGCATCAACGACGGCTTCCGCGACCACGCCTGCAACGACGCCGTCGGCGGAGATCCCGACAGCCTCCACATGTACGGTCTCGCAGCCGACTTGAGCGCCGGCTCCCAGGGCTTCTGCGCCCTGGCCTTCGAGGCCCGCGAACACGGCTTCACCCAGATCCTGGGACCGGGCTACCCCGGCCACGACGACCACGTCCACGTCGCAGGCGGCACCGGCCGATACTGGTCGGCCCCCGACTGCGGCCTCTGACCCCTCACCCCGCGGCGAACCCAGCCGCCCGCTTCACCTGCCGGCGTGCCGCATTCCACCACCCTCTCGTTGCCTGTCGGCCCGGCAGGCCCTCCTGTGCAGAAGGGATTCCGCCCATGCTTTCCAAACTGTCCGTGAGAACCGTCGTCGCCGCCCTCGCCGTCACCGGGCTGCTCGCCGCCGCGCCTTCGGCGGCGGGGAGCAGCCGGCACTCGGCCGCGGCCCCGGTTGCCACCCCCCAGTCGTCGACCTCCGGTGTCACCGTGAGGATGCCGGCCACGGTCGCCGACCGCCTCGGCACCGACCGCGAAGCACTGATAGACGCCGTCTCCACCGACGTCCTCTCCCGGTCCCACGACGCCAAGGGCATCGCCCCGAGGGCCGCCGTCAGTAAGCTCGCCGCCGAGGGCCGCAAGGTGGTCGTCGACGTCCGCACCGTCTCGCGCGACTGGGCACGTGGCGTCGCGTACGTCGAGGCGCCGCGCACACAGCACGGCGAGCCGGAAGGCTGGCTCTACATCGCCCACCGCAAGGACGGGCGCTGGGTCGCGGGCCTCGAAGGGGACCGCGAGTTCGCCGACCAGGTGGCGAAGTCCCCACTGGTCGGCAAGGCGGAGCGGCAGACCATGACGGCATACGCACAGCGCAAGGCGACGCCGCAGAAGCAGACGTCGTCGGTGGGGATCCTGGCCAACACCAACGGGCTGCTGCTGCCCTGGATGCCCGACTACTACATGACCCTGACCGGCGGCGCGCACTCCAGCGACGGCTCGACCGGCTACTGGAGCAGCCTCGACTTCTCCGGCGGCAACGCCAGTGGCCGGGTCCGCTCCTCCCGCGAGGGGACGGCGACCTCGATGTGCGGCGCCGGCGGCGGCTGGACCAGGGTGATCCACCCGGGCGGCTTCTCGACGGACTACTACCACATGTGGAACGCCACCTACTACAACGGGACGTCGATCGCCCGCAGCGCCCTGCTCGGCAACATCGGCACCGACACCTGCGCAGGCGGTTCCGCGACCGGAGCCCACGTGCACTGGAGCCTCCGGACGTACGACGCCAACTACGTCGGCCAGTACACCTGGCTGAACGGCCGCACCATCGGAGGCTGGACCTGGTGGAACGGCTCCGGCCAGTACACCGGCTGCGCCACCCGCTCCGGCGTCACCGCCTGCCCCGGCACGGCGCTCTACAACCGCACCAGCTGACAACCGCCGTGCGACTCCGCACCCGGCCCCACCGCCGGGTGCGGAGTCGCGTGGTCGAGGCTGCACCGGGGTGATCGAGTCGACGAACTCGCCGGTCCGCAGCCGGACAGCGGTGAAGCGCCTGCCTGACGGGACAGCCTGCCGGGAACGAGGACGTTTTCCAGCAGCCATTGCTGCGCGGGCAAGGTCGAGGGCGAGTTCACCAAGGAGCTCAAGCGGGTCCGTGGCAAGGAGGGCATCCTGCTGCGGCTGGCGGAGGCGGCGGTTGCCGAGCCGGGCGGCACGGTCCGCAAGGTGATCTATCCGGTGGCTGGGGAGTCCACACTGAAGGCGCTGGCGGCTGAGGCCACGGCGAATGAGGCCCGCTACCGGGCCCGGGTGCGTACGGTGCTGCGCTCGTCGTACTCGAACCACTGGCGGCGGATGCTCTCGCCGCTGCTGAACGCGCTGGAGTTGAAGTGCAACAACACGGCCTACCGGCCGGTGATGGACGCGATCGACCTGCTGAAGCGGTATCTGGACCAGCCCATCGCCAAGGAGGGGGCGTTCTTCGACGAGGCGGAGAGGATCCCGCTGGGTGGGGTGGTGCGCGAGGAGTGGCGCAAGGCGGTCGTGGATGAGCGGGGCCGGGTGGAGCGCATCCCGTACGAGCTGTGCGTGTTGGTGGCGCTGCGGGACGCGCTGCGGCGGCGGGAGATCTGGGTGCCGGGGGGCGAACCGGTGGCGGAACCCGGAGGACGATCTGCCGCCGGACTTCGAGGACAACCGCGATGTGCACTACGACGCGATCCGCCAGCCGCAGGACCCGGAGAAGTTCATCGAGGCCCTGCAGAAGCGGCTGCGCGAGGCGCTGACCCGCTTCGACACCGCGCTGGAGCTGGGCACCACGGGCGGGGTGGACATCGTGCGCCGGCACGGTGAGCCGTGGATCAAGGTCTCGCCGCTGGGCAAGCAGGAGGAACCGGAGAACCTCGTCGCGCTGAAGGCGGAGATCGAACGCCGCTGGGGCACCATCGACCTGATCGACATCCTTAAGGAGGCCGAGTTCGCCACCGGCTTCACCGGCGAGTTCACCTCGGTCGCCACCAGGGAGGCGGTCCCGAAGGCGGTGCTGAGGCGCCGGCTGCTGCTGGTGCTGTTCGCCCTGGGCACGAACATGGGCATCAAGCGGGTTGCGGTGACCGGCAAGCACGGCGAGAGCGAGGCCGTCCTGCGCCGGGTGCGGCACCTGTTCGTCAACCGGACCAACCTGCGCGCAGCGCTGGTACGGCTGGTCAACGCCACCTTCGCTGCCCGCGATGCGGCGTGGTGGGGCGAGGGCACCGCCTGCGCAAGCGACTCGAAGAAGTTCGGCTCCTGGTCCTCGAACTTCATGACCGAGTGGCACCAGCGCTACCGCGGGCCCGGGGTGATGATCTACTGGCACGTCGAGAAGAAGTCGCTGTGTGTCTACAGCCAGCTCAAGTCCTGCTCGGCCTCCGAGGTCGCGGCGATGATCGAGGGCGTGCTGCGGCACTGCACGGACATGAAGATCGACCGGCAGTACACCGACACACACGGCGCCTCCATCGTCGGGTTCGCCTTCGCTCACATGCTCGGCTTCAACTTGCTGCCCAGGCTGAAGAACGTCGGCCCGGCCAGGTTGTACCGGCCGGCGGCCGGGGAGGACGAGAAGTGGCCGAACCTGGCGCCGGTGCTGTCGACCAAGACGATTGACTGGGACCTGATCCGCCAGCAGTACAACCAGATCGTGAAGTACACCACCGCCCTGCGCCTGGGCACCGCTGAGGCTGAGCAGGTCCTGCGGCGCTTCACCCGCGGCGGGCCCAAGCACCCCACCTACCGGGCGATTGAGGAACTCGGCCGGGCGGTGCGGACGGCGTTCATCTGCGACTACCTCGCCGACGCCGACCTGCGGCGCGAGATCAACGACGGTCTCCAGGTCGTGGAGAACTGGAACAGCGCCAACCACGACCTGTTCTACGGCAAGGACGGCGGCCTGACCGGCTCCGACAAGGAGTCCCAGGAAGTGTCCATGCTCGCCTTGCACCTGCTCCAGTCCGCGTTGGTGCACGTCAACACCCTGCTGCTTCAGGACATCCTGAGCGAGGAGAAGTGGCAGAGAACGCTCACCCACGCCGACCGGCGGGCACTGTCCCCGCTGTTCTGGACTCACGCGAACCCCTACGGCCGGTCCGAGCTGGACATGAACTCCCACCTCGACCTCGCCGCCGCGGCGGCGGCCACGGTGCCCGGCCCCCGCACTGACATTTGGACGAAGAAGGCCGGGCCCCCCGCTTGAGCACGACGGGGAGCACCGGCGTCAGGTGTTCGTGAGCAGCGCCAAAACGGCCGTCTCCGTGACTACACGCGTTTCGTCCCCGAATCCTGCGGCAGCGAGTCCTCCGTCCTGTCGTGGGGAGAACCAGTACGGTCCATCTGCCTCCAGGCCGGGAAGATCACCGGACACAGCGTGGCGAGGAGATACGCACCACCAACCGCCAGCAGCGAGAAGGGCAGGCCGACCGAGTCCACGAGGAAGCCCGCGGCCAGTCCGCCCAGCGGAGTGACCAGCTGGACCGAGGCCGTTGTCGCGCTCAGCACGCGGCTGCGTAGTTCCTCCGGCACCGTCTCATACGTCACGGTGGCCATGATGGGGTTGAGTACGCCGAAGGCGAGACCCTCTACCGCCATGGTCAGGGCCAGCGGGGTGAAGGTGTCGGTGAAGGCGGCCACCACGAAGCGCGGCAGGCCCCCGATGAGAAAGGCGATCGTGAACACGGGCCACCGCCGAAAGCGGCTGCCCACCACCCCATAGACCAGCGCCCCCGTGAGAGCGCAGATCCCGAACGCCGCGTTCAGCAGACCGAGATCGACGGCACCATCAAGCTCCTCACGGGCATGCACGGGCAGGAGCACGGCGCTCCATCCCTGGTCGAGGCCCCTGGTGACCAGCGTCATCAGGCACAGGCCCAGCAGCAGCGGCGTGGCCGCCAGGAAGCGATAGCCTTCCGCGAGTTCACGACGGTAGGCCCGCAGCGACGTCGGCTCGGCCCGTCGTTGGGGCTGTGCCTCGGGCAGGCCGCGCACTCCGAACGCGAACAGTGGCGCGGCCACGGCGAAGGTCGCGGCATCTACCAACAGGACGTTCTCGGCTCCGAGTACGGCGATCAGCGCACCTCCGAGAGCGGATGCCGTCAGCGCCGCACAGCGTGCCGCACCGTCGTACAGCCCGGCGGCCCTGGTCAGCGGCATTCCTGCGCGTTCGGCGAGCGTGGGCAACAGGACGCCGCGAGCGGTTCCACCCGGCGCACGGAACAGCCCTGTCAGCGCCATCAGCACGCACAGCATCCAGAACTGCAGGATGTCGGCGAACTGCAGCAGCGGGATCGCCGCAACCGCGATCCCGCAGGCGAGATCCGAGGCGACGCTCACCCGCCGTCGGCCCATCCGGTCGATGACCGGACCGCTGACGAGCGCAGCGAACACTGCGGGCAGCAATGTGCAGAACGCCACGATCCCGGCCTTGGCGGCACTGCCCGTGCTCTGCAGCACGAACCACGGCACGCCCATGTACGTGAGGCAATTCCCTGCGATCGAAACGAGGTTGGCGGCAAGAACTGTTGCCAGAGGACGGCGATCAACCGTCCCGAAGTCTTCGGACACTACGGTGGTCTCCCATAAGGGGAAGCGCCCACCGTGAAGGAAGCAGGTCAGCCGGTGGGCGAAGCGAAGTGGTCAGCGTCTGGCGCGCATGGCGAGGCGCACCGCGATGCGGTGTTCACAAGCAGCGCCTCCAACACTTCGCCGGGATGACCACCCGGCACCACCACGCATTGTGACGTCGGGCACCGGCCCTCCGCAACGACGATCCGTTGCAATGGGTGAGTTCACACAGGTAATTGATCGAGTTGCGCCCATGAGGACAGATCTGCTGACCATCTGGATCTCGGAGCGCCGTGCTTCAACACGCTAGGAAGAAAAACACCTACTCGGTGAGCGGGCGCGAGCACGGCGCGGTCGCTGATGCGCGGCTCCTCATTGCGAAGCTCGAACAGATGGCCGCGACATCGGCCGTCCACCCGTGGTGATCTTCCCCGACCATGAGCAAGAGCCACTCTCACAAACGGCCCTTTGCCGGAGCAAGATCGAAAGCAGGTCGCCAAACCCCCGTTGATCTTGGATGGGTTCGCAGAACACGTTCTCACTCAAAAGCGGGACGGACCCCCTTCTGAGACTTGCGTTGTGCGAAAATCCGGGCCTATGACGGACCCTCAGCAGCCCTCCCCGGCCGACCGGTCGGACGCCGACGACATCGAACAGCACACCTGCCCGAAGTGTGATGCACAGCCCGGCTCGCCGTGCCGCTCGCGCGGCGGCGCGGTCGCCTCCGCCTACCACACCCGCCGCTTCACCCAGGTGCCCCGGCTGAAGAAGGCGCTGCGCGTGCCCACCCCGACCGACCGCAGCCCGGGCCGCCCGTGGCGCCCGGGCACCCCGCCGCCGGCGCCGATCGACCCGGACCTGCCGAGCGCGGACATCCGCATCGGCTACGCGAGGTGCTCGACGCTCGGGCAGGAACTCGACTCCCAGCTCGACGCGCTCAGTAAGCACGGCATCCTTCGGGACAAGATCTTCAGCGAGAAGATCAGCACCCGGGTACGAGTCCGCCCCCGGTTCGAGGAGGCGTTGCGGACCGCGCGCGAGGTCAAGGCACACGCCCCGCACTGCCGCGTCATCTTCACCGTGTACGAGATGAAGCGCCTCGGCCGCGACGCCGCCGAACTCACCGCGTTGGCTGACCACCTCACCGCCCACGGCCTGATCCTGGAGATGCTCGCCGGGCCGCTGCCCGGCATCTACGACCCCACCGGGCCCGGCAAGCTGCTGTTCGCCTTCTTCGCCGCGATGGCGGAGACCGAGCGGGAGAACATCCGGGAGTCGACGCTGGAGGGGCTCGACACTGCGGCCCGCAAGGGCAAGCACGGCGGCCGGCCGCCGGTGATCACCGACGACATGCTGCACACCGTGCTCCGCCGCCGGACGAATGGCGAATCGGTCGAGCAGATCCAGCCCGACCTGGTCATCCACACCGGCAAGCGCAAGGGCCAGAATCCCTCGGTCGCGAGCATCTACCGGGCGCTCGCCGAGAACGCCAAGCGCGAGGCGTACCCGGAAGCCGTCGAGGCCGCGCACGCCGGCTTCGCCGCCCTCCAGGCAGCCGACGAAGTCCCCGGACCCCGCCTCGCTCTCCCTGATCGAGCGGCACTCTGATCACAGAGAGCTACTTGTCACTTCGCGGCAGCTTCGGGAGAACAGGGCCTCAGAGAGGGGTCGGCGAAGGCACCGAGACACCCGCCCCGGCCCCCTTACTGGGGCGCGCTCGCCTCGGAATCACCTTTTCGACGCCGGTCTCTCTTGACGAACTACACGATCTTTTAGGCGACTTGATTCTACCTGCCCTTGTTCCCAGGAGGTGAGCCATGTCTACCTCGCGGTGATGTTGGAGGCGGGTCGGCCGGTTTCCCAGATGTTGACTGCGGCGCCGCCTCCGGAGCCTGGCTCCGCGCGTATCAGCCAGCGACGACCCGAAGACGCACCCCCAACCTTCTCTCTTCGCCGCCTCCAGCCCGTATCAGAGAGGCCGAGGACATCGGCGATCGCCGCGATGGTCGGGAGGGCAGGGGTGGGCACGCGGCCTGACTCGATCTTCCGGAGGGTCTCCGGTGGGACACGTGCACCGAGCGCGGTTTCGAGCATCGAGCGCTTTTCCCTGGCCCGACGCAGGAGGGCACCAACGCTGTCCGCGTTCGACCTCTGCGGGAGTATCCGACGCCCTGACCATGACCTCAATTCAAGTACCGGTATAGTAATGACGGTATAGTTATTGGTTGCATGAGAAGGGCGCCGCATGATCGAGATCCTCAACCCCACTCTGCTGGCCCGGGCAAAAACCACCGGCGCCCTGGTCGGTGACATCCTGCAGAGGCTGAAGAGCCGTAGCACGATCGGCACGAACCTTCTGGACATCGACCGGTGGGCCGAGAAAATGATCGTCGAGGCGGGAGCGTCGTCCTGTTACGTCGACTACGCGCCGTCCTTCGGACGCGGCCCGTTCGGCCACTACATCTGCACGGCCGTCAACGACGCCGTGCTCCACGGGCGGCCATACGACTACGCGCTCGCCGACGGCGATCTGCTGACCCTCGACCTCGCCGTCTCCAAAGGCGGAGTCGCCGCGGACGCTGCCATCAGCTTCATCGTGGGCAACACAAAGCCCCCGGAGAGCGTCGCGATGATCAGCGCGACCGAACGCGCGCTGGCCGCAGGGATCGCCGCCGCCGGCCCCGGGGCTCGTGTCGGCGACATCTCCCATGCCATCGGCACGGTCCTCAGTGAGGCGGGGTACCCGATCAACACCGAGTTCGGAGGTCATGGCATCGGATCAACGATGCACCAGGACCCGCACGTTGCGAACACCGGACGGCCTGGCCGTGGATACAAACTGCGCCCTGGGCTGCTGCTGGCACTGGAGCCATGGGTCATGGCGGACACCGCTCAGCTCGTCACTGACGCCGACGGGTGGACGCTCCGAAGTGCGACGGGCTGTCGGACAGCACACAGCGAGCACACGATCGCTATCACCGACGACGGAGCCGAAATCCTCACCTTGCCGAAGCAAGCGCAGCCGTGAGGTCGCAGCCCCCGTGTTTCCGGGATCCCGGCGCCGTCGAGGACGAAGAGGGCTGAAAGGCCTCGGCGTCGATCGACGCCGAGGCCCTGTGGTGCCCAGGAAGCGGCCCGCGCGGCAATGCCACCCCGACGCGCGTCCGTCAGCTAGAACAGCGCATCAGCGCGGGTGGTGAGGCAGTCGCGGGTGTGCCGGACTTCGCGCAGGGCCGGGTATGCGGGCCGGGCGTCCGCGTCACCGGCCGGCAGGTCGGTTTCGGCGGTGCAGGGCAGGCGGAGACAGGCGCAGAGGACGTGGGTGAAGATTTGCACCGCGTACCCCAATGCCGGGCACCGGCGCCTCGCTGACATGTTCGAGGCGGCCGTCGGCGAGCCAGAGGACCTGGACCTTGTCGACGCCCAGGTCGGCGGTCGCGAGGAACCGGCCCCGCGGATCGAAGACGACGGCGTGGGGATGGTTCGACTCCTGGCGTGCGTGCGGGCCGCTGCCGGTGTTCCGCACCGTGTGACTCGCAGGGCCGAGTCGCCCGTCCTCGTGGACCGGGAGCACGGCGTACTCACCGCCGTAGTGGCTCGCGACCACCACGTGCTGTCCGTCCGGGGCGACCGCGAGATGGGCGCAGCCACGTAGGCGTACACCGTTGGGACTGCCACGTGCTGTCTCCCTATCCTGCCGGCCGGGCGGACCCTGATTCGTCGCCTTGGCGGGGGTGGGCATCAGGGCGTTCCACAGGGCGGTGGCCTTGCCTCGGTTGCGGGCGGTCAGCTCTTCCAGGTACCAGTCCTGGCCGAGGAGCTGTTTCACGCGCGGGATGGCCTCGCCGTCGGGGCCGCTGTAGTAGTGGACCTTCTTGGTGTCGCCGTCGGTGACCATGCGGAACATCACCTCGGCGGTGAGGGCCGGGTCGGAGCGGACCAGGTTCAGCGAGGCGAAGGCGTTCCAGGAGGCGGTGTACTCCTGTGGGACGTTCTCGGCGCGGTCGACCTTGCTGAAGATCTTGGTCTCGTGGCTGCCGGGGTGCAGCGCCTTGACCTGGACGCCGAACTCGGCCAGTTCCGCGTGCAAGCCCTCGCTGAGCGAGGCGACGGCGGCCTTCGACGCCTGGTACACCGAGGTGTACGGGAATCCCGCGTCGGCGCTGATGGAGCTGACGTTGACGATGACGCCTGAGCGCTGCTTGCGGAAGATCGGGATGACCGTCTTGTTCAGTGCGATCAGCCCGAAGACGTTGGTCTGGAACTGCCGGTGGGCCTGGTCCATCGTGGTCGCTTCCAGTGGGCCGCCCTGGAAATAGCCAGCGTTGTTGATCAGCGCGTCCAGGCGGCCGAACTGGGACAGCGCGAGATCACCGAAGCCCAGGTCGGCGTCCTCGTCGTCGACGTCCAGCAGGAGCGTCCTGACGTTGTCCAGCTCGGCGTGCGCGCCCAGGTCCGATTCCTTGCGGACGCCGGCGTCCACAAATCGGCCGTGCTGCGCTACTTCGCCTCCCGCGAAGCAGTCTTCCTCCTGCTCACAGCAGACGGCTGGCAGGACTGGGCCAGCGCCGTCGAGGAGACCCTGAAAGCCCCGGCGGGCCCTCCGGCGGTCGCGGCCGCACTCGCCGCTTCGCTCGCCGAACGCCCCCTGTTCTGCGACCTGCTTGCCCACTCCCAGCTCAGCCTGGAACGCGGGGTGACCCAGGAACAGGTCCGCGCCTTCAAACTCACCACCCTCGACGCCGTCGACCGCATCTCCCACGCCCTGACCGTCGCCTTGCCCTGGCTGACCCGCGGGCAGGCGGTCGACGTGATCGCCGGGACCACCGCGATGGCGGCACAGCAGTGGCAGACCTCGAACCCGCCGGAAGCCCTGGCCCGGCTGTATGCCGAGGACCGGCTCTTCGCCCATGTGGCTTCCGAGTTCACCCCCCGGCTCGCCCGGCTCGTGACACTGCTCCTGTCCGGGGCGGCTGCTTCGCGCAGCGATCCGTAGAAGCCCCGGAATCCCTTACGGCCACTGCTGTCCCACTCGCACCGGCGTACCGCTGGTGTCGAGGTCCGTGCTGTACGGGGAGGAATCAACTGCGCACAGCTTCACACGCGCCCGCGTCACCGGACACACCGATGTACGCACGGTCCACGCAGTACAGGCCAGGACCGCCGGGCTGGGTGCGGGGCTGTTCGTCGGGGTTCTCATGGCGTAGCGGTCAGGCAGCTTGGCCGTAGCCGCCCGGGGCGGGCGGGGCGTCGCCGCGCAGCGGGCTGTAGGTGGCGAGCCGGAGGCAGGCGCCGCAGCAGCGGCGTGGAGGTGACGGCGCCCTCGCGCACGAAGACCGCCACCCGCATCAGGTGCCGCATCCCGGCACCTCCACCGAAGAGACGACACAACACCTCGTCCCTGCCGCCGAAACACCGCGCCTACACCTGACCAGCGGAAACGTACCCTTCACTCTCGGAAAGACAACGGCTTCTCAGGCCGTGTCCTATGTGGGGTCGGGTCGCTGGTCAGGTCATGGGGCGGGGTACATGGAGTTGGACCGTTCCGGACGGGCCGTGAGAGATCGCCGAGCCGCTGATCCCGCCGTCGAGAGTGCGTCCGCGGGGTGGCGGGACGCAGGACACGCCTGATGAGACGCTGTTCGCGGCAATCGTCTACGTGCTGGTCAGCGGGTGCGCCTGGCGGGCGTTGCCGCCGTGCTTCGGGATATCGACGGTCTGGTAGCCCCGTAGCCCGTGCCGGGCGGCGGCGGTCAGCAGTTTCAGTGGCCGAAGCCGGAGCCAAAGCTGTCCCCCGGCGCTGGCTTCAGTCCCAGATCCGCGGGCCCGATGAGCATCGGCCTGGATGTGCTGATGCCGGAAGGGCCGCCTCGCAGAATCCTGACCTTGTCGTCGGCCCCGCTCGTGTGCGACGTGCTGACCGCCAGTTCGGCCGCGCCGTCGCCATTCAGATCCTGGATCGCCAGCCGGGGCCACACCGGGAGGCCGGAAATACTCTTCGCGTTCGTGCCCGTCAGGCCCTTCGGTCCGCCGCGCAGCACCAGGGTCACGGATTTGTCGCCCTTGAGCGGGGCGCTGAACGCGACGTCGGCGTAACCGTCGCCGTTCACGTCACCCGTCGTCGGCGCGTATCCGAAGTTGCAGTAGGAGGAGACCAGTTCGCCTGGCAGCCCCGGTGTCTTCTCGTTGATCGTCGTGGGCTTCAGGCCGGTGCTCCACCCGCTCTTTCCGCCGTACGCGACCATCAGCCGGCTGCCGCCCTCGGGCGTGGCTTCGTCGCCGATGATCTCGCAGGTGAGGCTGACGATCACATCGGCGAAGCCGTCCTTGTTCACGTCGGACGTGAGGGTGGTCGAGCCGTACATGTCCTTGCCTCGCGCGTCCTTGAGGCGCGGCCCCTTCTTCAGTACGCCGTTGGCCGCTCCGCGGTACACGAGGGTGGCGCGGGGGGTCGGGATCTCGTCCGCGAACACGTGCGACCAGGTGACCACCAGATCGTCCTTGCCGTCGCCGTTCACGTCGCCGACGCCGGTGGGCCGGGCGGTGTAGTACGACGGCTTGTCGGGGGTGAGGTCGAGCGTCTTCGTGCGGACCGGCTTGCCCGTCCGGGTGAACGGGCCGAACCGGACCGTCGCCTTGGAGTCCGCGCTCCGGCTCGTCACGAGGTCGGCGTGGCCGTCGCCGTCGAAGTCGCCGACGACCGGCGTGGCGCCGCTGAGCTTGGCTGCTCCGGAGAGCTTCTTCTTTCCGCCCCAGACCACGAAGACCGTATTGCCGCCGGCCTGCGTGATGAGGTCGCTGCGGCCGTCGCCGTCGAGGTCGGCCGAGGTGGCACCGCTGCCGAGGCGGCCGCCGGCGCCCGCCTTGCCGAGGCCGAGGCTGTCCTGGGTGATCACCTGGTGGCGCCGGGTGTCGGGTCCGGCAGCTGAGCCGTGCACCACGGCCGCGTAGCCGGCGGCGTACTTGCCGTTGACCGTGGCCGAGGTGTCGGTGATGACCAGATCCTCCTTCCCGTCGCCGTCGAAGTCGGCATGAGCCCCGGCGGTGTCGGGGTCGGCCGCGGGCCGCTTCGTGGCTGCGGCGGTCTGCGTCATGCTCGGTATGACGGTGGAATCGGGGACGGCTGCGGGGGCCCCGCAGGCGGCTACCGCAGCCAGGGCCAGGGTGGAGACAAGTCGTTTCTGCATGCGGAGTTGGACCGGAGCCACCCCCGAATGGTTGTGCGGGCGGCCAGGCAGGCCGTACGACGGTACCCGCGCCGGTAGGGGGCACAGCCAGCCTGCCGTCGGTCCGTTCGGGGACCGGCGCGGGCCACAGACCCTCGGCGCCCGGTTCCGACGCCACCCTCTTCCGCAGTCGGCGGTCCCGCCGCCACTGCCCGGCACGACACACCGACCACCAGGACCAGGACCACGACAGCGAGGACGTCCTGGAGGACGGAGACTGGGCGGTGGTGCTGAGCAGGGCTGCGGCCGGGGTCCTGCTGTTCCGTGAGGAACGCGACCCGGCCGTGCTCGCCCAGTTCGTGCGGCCCTTGGGAGGGCATCCCATCGAGGTGCGGGCGAAAAACGCCCGCGCGGCAGCCCGTAGGGCGTGGCAGAACGAGGAGCTCCGCGCGGCCGGCCGCCCCGTCCCTTCAGCGGCCGGAGCGATGATCGAGGCCCGGCGGGACGAGCCGGACGCGATCGATCCGGACTGGTGCCCGGTATGGGACACCGGGCTACCGCCTCGTCCAGAACCACGTCCAAGCCTGCGGCACACTCCTGGAGGCCGCGGGTGACGTCGTCGTCCAGGGCGAAGACCTCGGCCGGTGGGTAAAAGCGCAGCGGTTCGGGTGGGAACAGCTCCTGCCCGTACAGCGGTGGATCCTGGAGAACGCCCTCGGGCTCCGGGCAGCCGGGGAGGAGCAGCGGCCGGTGAAGCAGACGCAGGATACGAAGTGGGCGGCCAAGCTGGCAGCAGCCCGGCAGTTCCACGCCGTGAGGGACACCTGCGAGTGCCCGGGAAGCACATTGAACAGAGTTGGACGGGGAGGCGGTCCCGACAGGCCCTCAGGACGGCGCTGTCGGGCCTGTGGTGGTCATGCTCGGCGCGTGGCTCGACAAACGTCCGCAAACGCGCTGGGAAGCTCCCCAAGCAATGCCGTGCGGACCTTGATGCCCTCGGGATGCGTTGGTGGACGGCCGAGGATTCTGCTGTCAGGCCTCCGGCGCTGGCCAGGACGGAAGGTCAGAAACAGGCACATCGGAATCGGAGCGGCCACCGGAACCGAGGGTCCGCGGCGGGGACGGCGGCGTCGCTGGGCTGGAACCGAGCACGCCTATCTGATCTTCGCGGCGATGGTCTGGACGAACTCAGGGAGCACATCGTCCCGCCAGACGAAAGGTGCTGAGGCTGACGCACCCTTGAAAGTCACGCTCGTCTGCCCGCCTACGGCGAACAGCAGCGGGCCTTTGCGGCAAGTCCAACTGCCCTCCTTGACCCCCGCGATGACACAGTGATTCGCACCCTTGGCACCCTGGTTGGTATTGGTTCCTGACCCGACACGATCGTCGTAGCTGACAATCAGCTTGGGGTCGGCCACGGCCTCGATGCGGAACCAGAACTGGGTAGCGGCGTAGGTCTCGCCCGGAAGGCGCATGCTGTAGAGGCACTGACCAGACTCGGACCTGTCACTCTCTTTCCACGAGGAGTCCGCAGCGAAGTCCTTGATCGACAAGGCGTTGATCGGGCGGCTCTCCTGTTCGATGTCCTTGGCGCCAGGGAAGATCGCCTTGATCTCCCCCTGGTCCACGAACGAGCACGCATCCGGCCACTGATTCGCGGCCAGGATTGCCCCACCCTTGAGCGCAGGAAAGTTGATCCTCGCATCTCGGGGCGCGGCCTTGCCTATCGCAACATCACCCTTGGACGACATGTTTGTAGCGACCAGGAGCGTCAGCAGGACGACATTTGAGATCAGCAGGATGCCCATCAGGGTGAGCACCGTAGCTCTGTTCTTCCGCATGGCGGCCGATTCTTCCCGAGGAGAGAGCTGATCGTCGACCGCATCCGTTACACCGAGGTACCCCGCTGCCGGGAGATCCCGGACACAGCCGCAGAGCAAGACCGGCCATCGGTTCCCGTTGAAGCCAAGGGCCAGAGCCGCCGGACGGGGCTGAATCCCCCTGCGGCCCGGGGTGCTCGCGCGCCCCGAGTTCCGCTTCGCTCTGCGCGGCCGCCCCGCGTCTCACCTGCGCTGCAGCGTGGCCGAGTACGTCTCGGTCCGGCCGCGCCGGATCGCGTACGCCCCCGGGAGCGTCACCCTGGCTGAGGCTGTCTCACTGCCCGCTGACGGCACCACTTCGCTCACCGCCCTGCGACAGCCGGTCTGCGGGCGGGGGAACGCCTGCTCGTGCGTGAGGCGTCCGGCGGTGTCGCCGTCCAGCTCGGCAAGGCCTTCGGTGCACATGTCGCCGGTCTCGCGAGCCGCGAAGAGCCTCGCATCCGAAGCACAACCTGTTCGCCGGAGTGGCCGCGTACGTGGAACGAGGCGATCCACGTCCCGTCGTGACACGGTTCATCCGCTGTCGGAAATCGCCGCCGCCCACCGCATCTTGGAGGCGGGTGGGGTGCGGGGCAAGCACGTGATTCAACTGGTGTGACACGGCTTTCCGCGTGTGCGTTCCCGCTGCGCGGTCATGGGCCGGACCATCAGATGATGCGCGGGATGACCTCGTTGCGCTTGGTGGACCAGTTGGTGACGATCGGCTTGTCCACGGTGGGCGCGTCGGGGAGCTCGACCTCGGCGGGGTTGGGGTCGTCCTCGCTGGTGGCGATGGTAACGAACTCGAACTGCGTGCCGCCTTCGCCCTCGGTGGTCTTGACGTTGATACCGGCGTACGCGACGGAGGAACCGGAGAGCTTGATGGGGTCTTCACCGCCCTGCCCGACGGGCGAGGCGACGCCGTCGGCGCGGGAGCCGAAGGAGACGCTCGGGGTGTTGACGTCCAGGTAGCAGGTGATGCCGGACTTGGCCTTGGCGGTGACGAGGTAGTAGCTGATCGGCTGGGCTTCCCAGGTAACCGTGAAGTCCAGGTCGTTGGTGCCGCAGGACTGCCCGTAGCCGCTCTTGTCGCCGTTGCTGGACTCGCTCTTGTCACGGGTGCCGCCGCTGGTGGAGCTGTTGGCGGACAGGCTGTTGCCGACCTTGGCGCTGCCGTCGGAGGGGGCCTCGCTCTTGCCGCCCTCGGCGGAGGAGGAAGCGGCGGAGGGCACCGCGGAGGCGCCGGTCTCCGTGGCGTCCGCGGTGCCACAGGCGGTGGTGGTGGCGGCGAGGGCTGTCACAGCGGCGGCGGCCAGGACGAGACGGGTCGAACGGGCGGCGAGACGCGAGCGCATCATGATCTCCAACGGTGTCGTTTGCGGTGCTTCCTGCTGACAACGACGACGTTAGGGCCGAGTCGATCCTGAAATGATTGCGCGATTGTCCAGGTTCTGTTTCAGCGATTCCGTTCCAGAACGGAGGTGCTGAGTTTGCGCCAAATACCAGCTCACGGGGCTTGTTCGGGGCCGGAAACCAGAATTGAGGCATCGAAGGACCGGCCGGCTTCGCGATGTGCGCCCCGTCCACCACTCCTGGGAACATACGGGTGCGTCTCGTCTCCCAACTGCCCACCGAGGCCCGGTGCGCGCCGATGGCGGCAGGTCCCGCAGGGACCTGCGATGGTCGGGGCGGTGGTCGGGCCGCAGCCCGGCCTTTCCTGTGACACCGGACCTTGACCGTTTGCCGCTGAAGGTTGATCGATGGTCCGCATGCACGGGCACGAGGATCAACTCCAGATCCTGAAGTGGCTTGGCAACGCGAACAAATTGGCTTCCGTCGGGATCTGGACCCCTGAGAGCCGCCAACCCCTCGAACAGGGCCCTGACTTTCTCCCAGCCTGGGCCAGGGGAGAAATACATCAAGAAGAACGGCTGATCGCATCCGCGCTCGGTGAGCTCCCCGATCAGGGTGTCACCCTGCATGAGCCGCCACTCTGTCATCAGCGCTCCATCCACCGTGGATCCCACTCAAGATCGCGATCCTTGCACGCGCGCACCGCATCAGAAAGCCGCCCATCTCAAGGCCGCAACAAGCGCCCAACTGGCGCAGAGACAATCAGCCACGGTGGTGCGTCATTACAGCCCGGCCAGGCCTCGATCACCTCGTGTACCGGAGCGGTGCCCGCGTTCCGGTCCGGGCGTGGTCATGGTCCGTAGTCCTCGCGAAGAGCGCCGTGGCGCACAACGCGAGCGCACTCTGCAAAGCTCGCGAGGCCGGTGTCCGGATGGTCGAAGTGGCGGAGGCTCGCCATCGTTGACCACATCCGTCCCCGTGTCATCGCTCATGCCAGACCCAACGACGAGCCGCGGCAGTAGCCACCAGCTGCTGACCGAAATCGCCTTGACACCCCGCCCGGCGGCAGAGGGTTGCGGAAGCCTGTCCGCCTCGACGTTGGGCATCATCAGGCTCATGCCGACTTACGTGCCTTCTCCTGATGAAGTGACCGCCGCGCAGACCCCCGACGGCGGCTGGACGAGGAAGCAGCTTGCGGAGTGGGGTGTTCCCTGGCCCCCGCCACAGGGCTGGCGCAAGCACCTGAAAGCAAAGTGGGAGGGCAAGGACCTCCCACCGCTACAGCGCCAGGAACCCGACCAGGACTCCCTGTTCTGATGGTCGCGCCGTACCAATTCACCACCCCATCGCTGAGGAATGTCAGGCGGGGTGGTGGGGCAGTTCCTCGTCGGCGTGGCCGCCGGTTCCGAGGGTCCGCCGCGGGGACGGGGGTTCAGCCGGGCGCGCGCCGAGTACGCCTCGGGCTCGCAGGTCGTCGAGGTCGGAAAGGCGCTCTCCGGGGAGAGTGTCGAGCAGGTCGGCCTGGGCGGCGCGGATGCTGGGCGCGGGGGCCTGGGGGCCTGCGCCAAGGGATCGGCGGACGGTCACGCCGGTCATCGTACGGGCGGGCGGCAGCAGAGGGCGTGTGGGGTCCCGTGGTCGGGCTGGCCGCGGGCCGGCCCGACCGGGGCCGGCTTCTGCTCGCAGGGGGCGGCGGCCTCGGACCGAATGGCCCGGACGGGTGTGGGCTTGTACTCGTGTTCCATCCGCGGAGGTTTGCTGGAGCTACCCAAGTGGCGTGCACGCGTGGGCGTCAAGGTGGCCATTTGATGCGGTCCGCGCTCAGCCGCGCGGGCCCCGGGGCACGGCCAACAGGGGGGCGGGCGTGTCGGACCAGACTTCTATAGGGAGTGGGAGCATTTGCCCGAATGGCATTGGTCAGAGCGAGCTGGACGCCGCGTGCGCACACAACATCCTCGCCACCGTAGGCCCCACCACCCCACGACGCGCTCTGCGCCCCCATCCAGGCCGCCACCACCTGGCCCGGAAGATGACCCCACCGCCCCGTGCCACACCAAACCGGCACCACCGGGGCCGCGGCGGTGCATCTACGGGGCGGCCTCGTACTTCACGGCGGTGTCGGAACAGTCCTTGGCCAGGGTCTCCAGCCCGGCACGTTCCTTGCCGTCCGCGCGTCGCGAGCGGCCATGGCGGGCGACCCGCGAAGGACCACTGGGCCGTGGAGCGCCCTGGCGGTCGCGCCCTCGGCGGGGCCGGCCGGCCGGCGCCGGTACCGACGCTCATGCCGTCCCGGTCACCAGCTGACCGGTAGTTCGGCCACGCCGCCGAGCTGGACGGCGTCCGTGTCGGTGTCGGGGCCGGTCACAGGGCGGCTCCCCGGTCGCTGAGGATCTCCACGTCAAGGCGACGCGCGGCCATCCAGTGGGTGAGCCGGGGCAGGACCGGCGCCGAGCTGTGTGCCCTGGCTGTGACCTTCAGAGCTTCACAGCGTCGAATCTTCAGCAGTAGATGACGCGTGGTCTCTCGTCGGCGGCTGTCGCCGGCGGATCGGTGGCCTACTCGTGATCCGTGCAGAGGTGGGCGGTGAGGGCCGCGCAGGCACACTCTTGCCAGGCCTCGGGGGACCAGCCCCGGTCGCGGACAAAGATCAGGTACAGCTCTGGGCTGAGCAGCCCCTACAGCAGGTCGGCGGCGCGGGCGGTATGGACGTCGGGGCAGGCGTCGGGCTTGGAGGTCAGTGCCTTCGCTGCGGCGTGCTGGACGGTGTAGCACGGGTCGGGGCCGGCGGGCCACTGCGCGGCGATCTCCGGGTCCGTGGCCGCCGCAGCGGCGATCAGCGACATGAGCGGCCCAGCCTGGAGCCGCGCCCGGCCCTGAGCAGCCTCCACCTCCCGCAGGGCACTGCTCGCGGCCTCGACCGCCGGCACGCCCTGGCGCGATTCCCCATCAGCGGTGTTCTGCCGCATGCCGTTCAAAAGCCGGGCCCGGGCGGGCGTACGTGGCTGACCTGCGACGGCTCGGAGCCGGGTGGGCCGGGCGCCCTGACGTTGGCCGCCCGCCGGCGTCGGCCTGGCGGCCGTCCGGACCGGCGGACGGGTCGTCGTCACGCAGGGACGCCGAGCGGCGGGTGCTCAAGCACGCGGGGCTTGTACTCGACCAGCTGGATACGGCCGTCGAAGGTCCGGTGCTCGATCATCTCAAGGGCAACGTCCGGATAGCCGTCGTAGATGCGTTCTTCGCCCGTGGCCCCGGTGATCACCGGGAACATCACGACCCGGAAGCGGTCGACGAGTCCGGCTCGCAGCAGGGACCGGCACAGGCTGAGGCTGCCGATCGTGCTGAGGAGCCCCGAGCCACTCGACTTCATGGCGCGGACCGCCTCGACAGCGTCGTCGCAGACGAGCGTGGAGTTGGCCCATGCCAGTGGCTCCTTGAGAGAGGAGGAGAACACCACCTTGGAAGCCTGCGTGAGCTCGTCGACGGACGCCTCCTCCTCGGGCCTGAACTCGTCTTGGCCATCCGGGACCCCGCCTGCGGCGAAGCCCGACATCAGGCGGTAGGTGTTCGCTCCCATCAGGTAGGTGGCCTTGGGCTGCTCGCCGAGCCATGCGAGGTACTCCGGGCCCTCAAGGCCCCAGAACCCGGGCCATCCCTCTCCCGAGGCGTGGCCGTCGAGGGAGGTGATGAAGTCGACGAGAAGCTCCGACATGGCGATGTCCTTTCCTGGGGTGTCACGAGCTTGGACCGGCCGGGAGCCACAAACTCATCGGCCGCGCTGTGCAGTAACGAGAAAACGGCCCGGGCCAACCGAAACGCTCAGTCACAGTCGGCGGCGCGCAGTCTGTCGTAGGTCGGCTCGCGCTGGAGGTCACCGGCGGCGAGGGTCTGCACCATGAACTTCCCGGTGCGAGGGTGGCGGGTGGTGACGCCCATCGCCGAGAACGCACCGTCGTGGATGCGCAGGGCGAGGCAGTCGGTGTGGAGGACGCCGAGCACGTCGAGGGTGTGGCCGGTGCCGCGTGCGAGGCGGAACATCTCGGAGCTGTGCACGGTGCCACCGGGCCGGGCGCAGTCGAGGAGCGCGCGGAACTTCGGCCGCTGGAGCGGTGGAGGCGGCTGGAGGTGCCCGGGGCCTCCTCGAAGACGGCGGGATCCTCGATCCCGTCTCGGCCAGAACGAGGTTCTGGTCGACTGCTGGTCGGTTGCTGGGTCAAGACCCGTTTGTAGACCAGATTCGCCGCTCGTGGGCCCCTTCCGTACGGAGGTATGGCCCCTATCTGTCGTCAAACCCTGTCATCAATCACCAATCGCGGTGCGGTGCACCAGGCCGTCCAAGATGAGGGTCAGGCCGGCCTCGAATGCCGACTCATGGTCGATCACGGGCATGCCCGCCGGTGAATCTGAGCCGTCGCCGGAGTCAGCTTCCGCCTGCTCCTCCAGGACACTGCCGACCGTGAAACGACTGGCGGTCAGCATCGCCATCTGCGCTTCCCGCTCAGGTACTCCGGAGGTGATCAGGAAATCCATCTTGCGGCGGATCCGGTCGAGGTCGCCGGCAGGGGTGCTGCCCGCGTGGAGGCGTGCGCCGTCCCGGCGCATCAGCAGGGTGCGCCGGAAGCTTCGCGTGTTGTCCAGGAACCAGTCGCGCCAGTCGTCGTCGGGCATGGGCAGCGGGGCGGCCGCATGCGGTGCCATCGCCGACTCCGCCATGGCGGCGAGGAGGTCCTTCTTGGTGCGGAAGTACCAATAGAGCGAGGGCTGCTCGACACCCAGCCGCTTCGCCAGCCGCCGCGTACTGACCGTGTCCAGCCCGACCTCATCGAGCAGGTCGAGCGCTTCGGAGACGACGATCTCCCGGTTCACCTTGGTCACGTTGACAAATCTATCACTGATAGAGACGCTGGAGAGGAATCATTCATTGATAGATTTTTGGGGTGGTGGGCATGGCCTACGGATCGGGAGCGCGCCCCCTGCGGGTTCTTGTTGCCGGCGGCGGGATAGCAGGCCAGGCGCTGGCTTTCTGGCTCACGCGGGGCGGCCACAGCGTGACCGTCGCCGAACGCTTTCCGGCGCTGAGGGCCTCCGGGGCACAGGTCGACCTCCGCGGGCAGGGCATCGAGGCCGTCGAGCGGATGGGGCTTCTGGACGCCGTCCGCGGCAAGCTGGTGGACGAGGCGGGTGTCGCCTTCGTCGACGCGCGCGGCAGGGCCAAGGCGACGATCATGGCCAACACCTCCGGCCGCGGCCGGCAGAGCCTCACGTCCGAGTACGAGATCATGCGCGGTGACCTGGTGAGCATCCTGCACGACGCCACCAAGGACGACACCGAGTACGTCTTCGGCGTGAGCGTGGACGGCTTCGAACAGGACGGACAGAAGGTCATCGCGCACTTCTCCGACGGCTCCTCCGGCGAGTTCGACCTCCTGGTCGGCGCGGACGGGCAGGGATCGCGCACCCGTCGGACGATCCTCCCCGCGGACTTCGACCCGTACTGGCGGGTCGGCATCCACATGGCCTACTGGTTCATTCCGCGCACAGCGTCCGACAGCAACATCCGGGACACCTACATGATCCCGGGCGGCCGTCAGGTCATGCGCCGCAGCCACAACCCGACCGAGGCTCAGGTGTACTTCGTGATGCGGGAGGAGTCCGAGGAGGCCTCGGCGATCCACCGGAAACCCGTCGAGCGCCAGCGGGAGTTCTGGGCGAGCAGGTTCCGCGACGCGGGCTGGCAGACGAAGCGCTTCATCGACGGCATGCGGACGAGCCCCTTCTTCTACTCCCAGGAGATCGTCCAGGTCCGAACCGACACCTGGTCCAAGGGCCGCGTGGTCCTCGTCGGCGACGCCGCCCACTGTGCCTCCCCCTACAGCGGCATGGGCATCTCCGGCGGTCTGGTGGGCGCCTACGTCCTGGCCGGCGAGATCAACCGGCACCCGGGCGACCTGCCGACCGCACTGGCGAACTACGACAGCGTGCTGCGGCCCTTCGTCGACGGGATCCAGGGGGAAGTGAATCCGAGTCTCCTGCGCATGGGCATGCCGATGACCCAGCGTGCGATCGACGCCTTCCAGGCCGCCACCGCGCTGGCCTGCTTCCTGCACGTTCCCGATCTCGCCGCGCGCTTTTCGAAGAAGGACCGCGACGGCAACTGGCGGCTCCCCGAGAACCCGGCGCCGATCAGCGCCGTCTGAAAGCGGCCGGACATCGGGGGCCGACAGTCGTTGCGAGTAGCACGGCAAGAAGGAAGGCGCTGGCCCACAGAGTGATCAGCGCCTTGCCGACTCTCGACGCCCATTCCTGCCTGCAGTCGTCATCGTCTTCGTCCGTGTGCGGGTCGCGTAGCTGTCGTCGCGTAGCTGTCGCAGTCCCGGCGCGGCAGGTCGGGTGAAGGGTGGAGACAGGCGGGCGAGGAGTTCGTCGGTGACGGGGAAACCGTCAGCGGCGACCTGCTTGACGGCGGCGTCGACGTAGAGGCTGTTGAAGAGCACTACGGAATTGAGGGCGGGCGCCGAGTTGGTCCTCCATACCCTCGCGGTAGTGCTGGCACAGTTCGCCTCGATGCCCGAGAAAGAATCTACCGGGCGAGCCGGTGGCGAGCCTCGGTTGAGCTGGGCGCCGGTCATCCGCCGGTACCCCTCGTCGGGGGGCTGGTGGCGAGGAAGGCCCAGGAGGACGGCGCCGAGATCCGCCGGATCATCACCCTGGCGACCCCCAACCACGGAACCGGATGCTGCTGGTCTCCTATCACCCACCACTGGGCGGCGTGCCAGGACATGTGGCGCGACACCCTGCTCGGCACAGAGAGCGATTTCCTGAAGGACTTGAACGCGAAGGCACGCGTCACCGCTGACACCGTCCTGACCTACGCGACCGGGACCAGCGACGGGCAGGTGGCCGCCGACAGCGTGCACGCTCACCTCTCCGACGCAGTCACAGGACCACACCGTCGGCCCCTCCCCCACTCGTCGAGGCGCGCACGCTCCCAGGGAGAAACAGCGCGTCAGGGCCGGAGCGCCGGCTCCGGAGCGGCAAGTCGACGCTCAGCCACGTGTCCTGGACACGCACTCGGCCACTGCGTCACGAAGACTTCCGGTGCGAGCGAGCAGTTCCCGTTGGGTCTGCGCCCCGTTTCCCCGCTCCAGGACGTCCATGAGCGCCTTCTCGGCCGAGGCGAAGTCGTGACTGTCCTCCAGCGCACTACGAACATGCGCGAGCAGGGCCCCGACGACGTCGGCCGCGGGCTCGGGGCGCATGGTGCGGGGGTGGAGCAGTTGCCCCTCCAGTCCCGACCGGCCGGCCTGCCAGGCAGCCATGCGCAGGACACCGACTCCCACCGGGTCCGGCGGATCGCCGGCACGCCACTCGCGTGCCGCGGTCTCGACGAGGCCGCGGACGAGTGTGGCGAGCAGCACGGTGTCGGCCGGGTCCAGGCACACGTCCGCCACTCTGATCTCGACCGTCGGGTACCGGTGCGAAAGCCGCGCGTCGAAATAGATCATTCCTTCGTCGCGCAGGACTCCCGTGTCGATGAGTGCCTGGACCTCTTCGTGGTAGCGCTCCGCGGAGCCGAAGATCTCGGCCGGTCCGGCGGATGGCCAGCGCCCCCAGACCGTGCTCCGGTAACTGCTGTACGTGGTGTCGCGGCCTTGCCAGAACGGCGAATTGGCGCTCAGGGCCAGCAGGACCGGCAACCAGGTTCGTACGCGGTCCAGCACACCGACGCCCTCCTCGTCCGAGGCCACGGAAACGTGCACGTGGCATCCACACGTCAGCTGTTCCTGTACGGTCTGGCCAAACTTTTCAGCCAGCCAGCTGTACCGCTCCCCCTCACCGATCGATGGGCTGACCGGCAGGGGAGCCGTCCCGAGGGCCACCACAGCTGCCCCGGTCCGGGCGGCACTCTCTGCGGCCTCGGTTCGCCGGCGGCGGATTTCGCCGGCGAGTTCGCGCATGTCACTGCGCGGTTCGGTGGCGAATTCCAGTTGCTGATGATGAAGCTCCGGCTCGAAGGCCGAGTCCCCCTCCGAGCAGCGTTCCGCGACGGCCAGCACGGCCGTCGAAAGCGCCCGGGGCTCGCCGCTCTCTGTGTCGACGAGCAGCAGTTCCTCTTCAACACCAACAGTCCGGACCATCGGATCCTTCCAGCGGACGCCCTCAGGCGCCTGTCATGTGTCGTGCGCGGTGTTGCCTTGCCGCGCGACTGGATGCGACGTCGATGGTCGGTGTCGCATCGGTGCCCTGCCTGACACGCCGGGCGGCAGGCTGCTTCCGCATCCTCCAGAACCACGTCCGGGTCGGCGGCACGCTATCCACGGCTGCGGGTGACGTCGTCGTCCAGGGCGAAGACCCCGGACGCTGTGTGAGTGTGCGGCGGTTCGGGTGGGAGCAGCTGGTGCCTGCGCAGCAGTGGTTCCTGGAGAACATCCTGGGGATCGGGGCGCCGGGGAGGAGGAGCGGCCGGTGAAGCAGACGCGGGATACGAAGTGGGCGGCCAATCTGGCAGCAGCAGGGCCGTTCCACGCGTGTGGAGGACACCTGCGAGTGGCTCGCAAGCACGCTGGGCGCCTGGAGTCGGCTGATGCGCTGTCGGGCCGTCGGAACGGTACTGACGGGCCCGTGTTGGTCAAGCTCGGCACGTGGCTCGACAGCGTTCGCAAACGCGTCGCGAAGCTCCCCGAGCAGCGGCGGGCCGACCTCGATCAGCTCGGGATGCGCTGGTAGGCGGGCATGGTGGGGCGGTGGTCCGGGCGGTTGCTTCGTCGTGGCGGTGATGCGGTGTCGGGGCGGGTGTGTGGGGCCGCCGTTCTTCTTCGTGCCGGGGCTGGAGCGGCGGGGTGGGGCTGTTCGCGGTTACGGGTGTGCGGTGTGGAGGGCTCGTCCGTGTGGACGGGCCCTCCGTGGGGCCGGGTCGGGTCAGAGCACGGCGACGTAGAACGCGGTTGCCGCGCCACTGGCGCTGGCGTTGTAGGTGGCCACCTGGACGCCCTTGCCGTTCGCGCAGCCGCCGGCGATGGCGCGGAGGGTGTAGCCGATGCCGTCGCGGGGGGTGGCCGTGACGATGGCGCGGGACAGGTCGACGTCGGTGTTGCTGATCTTCACGCAGTAGACGTGGCCCGACTTGGTGACTTCCGAGACGCCCTTGGAGTGGACAACCGAGCCGTCGGCCTTGACCAGTGCTCCGGCCTGGGCGTATGGGGCCTGGGAGCTTGAGGTGGCCGCGATCGCCATCCCGCCGGCCACGGCCAGACCTGTCACGCACAGCCCCGCGACCGTAAGTCCGGCTGCCCGCATCTTCTTCGTACGCATGGTTGTGTCCTTCTCCGGAGTTTGCCACAAACAGAACGAAGCGAACGTAACAACAAGGGCTATCCATAAGGTGCATGACGCATCATCAGTGGATAACTCGGATCTTACGTAGGTCATATGGGAAGGCTGGGCCATCCAGGGCGAAGACCTCGGACGCAGAGCCAGCCTGGCCTCCACCAGGTCGCGCAGAGCGGGCCGTTGGGCGAGTTTGGCCTGCTGGGGCGGCGCCCGCGCTCGCAGGCGGCTGCATCGGCCGACGCGGCTCGGTAGCGATCCCGGCCGCCGTTGCGGGCGATCTCGCGGGAGACGGTCGAAGGCGATCTGCCCAGCCGCTTGGCCAGCTGCCGGGCCGATTCTCCGGCGACCATCCCGCGGGACATCTCCTCGCGCTCGCTGCCGCTCAGATCCCGCTCCGATCGTGTCCGAGGGGAGAGACGGACGCCGCCGCCCTGGTACAGGAAGCGACAGGCGTGCCGCATCGGTGCCCCGAGTGCCCGTCCGATCAAGCTGAACGACCGCCCCTCGCGCCAGCGTCTCCAGATCTCATCCTGCTGAGCCGGCGAAAACCCGTAGTCACGCACCTGCGCCTCCACGATTACATGATCATCCGTGGGTGGTGCGTTGATCACTTGAGGGTGCCGTCGTTTGCCGACACTCGGGTGTGCTCGGTGGCGGGCAGTCAGGCTACGCGACCAAGCAATCCGAGCGTCCGGAGCGGTTTGGACATGGATCGCTTGACCTCAAGCCATGTTGAGGTTCCAGACTTCCGCCCAGGGGGCTACTCGTCCCGGCCGATGCGCCGGCAGCAAGGAGAACAGCATGAATACTGACCGCGGTTTCTACTCGATCATCGACTACACCGTCGACGGCCGTGAGACTCAGGCCGAGCTGGTGAAGGTCTTCGCCGAGATCCAGGATCAGTGGGTGAGCTTCTACCCTGGCTATTGCTCGGCCCGATTCCATGTGAGCACGGACGGCACCCGCGTCTACAACATCGTGCACTGGGCGAGCGAGGCTGACTACCGCGATTTCGTCGCGAGCTCCGACACCGAGGGCCGGATGGCGGCCATTGAGAAAGCACTGGAAGGGCTCGTCGGCAAGGTCGAACCCCGCATGGCCGGAGTACCCACCTACACGGTCGTGCGTGAAGTGGGACCGCGGACGCGTGACTAGTTCCGGTCGCAGCTCCGGATTGCGTCGCCTCCGGGCAAGAGACTCACTCAGCGACCGCCGACGAGAGGGAGGAAGTCGGTGAGGGTCGAGGTTTTCGGGGATGTGCTCTGTCCGTGGTTCTACATAGGGAAGAGGCGCATCGAAGCGACCGCGAGCCAGGTCACCGCAGCAGGCCGAGTGCAGATCGTATGGCGAAGTTATGAACTTGATCCGGGTGCAGGGCGAATCCTCGGCCCGACGCCGGCCGAGGCGATGTCGACGTGGTGGGGAGTGAAAGCGCCGGAGCGGATCGCCCAAATCCAGACGGAAGGCAGACTCGAAGGGCTGGAGCTCAACCTGCATGCTGCGCGTCCGGTGAGTTGAGCGCCGCGCCGCGGCACTGGGTATCACCAGCGTCCCTTCGGTAGTCATTGATGGCGGCCCCCCCTGCCTCGGGGACTCAGCCGTCGGCTCGGCTCCGTCTGCTGCTGGAAGAGGCACTGTCTCTGCCCGACCAACAGGCCGTCCCATAGGACCGCGCGCAACCCCGCCCATGCGCACGAAGGGACTGGCCGGCCGTGGGAGGCGGGGGCATTTCGGCCGGCGGTCATCGTCAGCTCTGGCAGGCGGCCTAGAGTAGGGCTGATCAGTCCGCGGGCTTCGAGGCGGCCGAGCTGGTAGGCGACGGAGCTGGTGCTGGACAGGCCGACCCGCTCGCCGATCTGCCGGACGGACGGGCTCTCAACGGTCTCGGCGATCCAGTCCCCGATCGTCGCCAGGATCGCCTCCTGCCGGGAGGACAGGGCATCGGGCCGGGTCATGCCGCACGCGTCCCGCGCTGCTCTAGCGGTGAGCGAGCCGGCGCAGCTCGACCCGGGCGGCGGGTGTACCGGGCGGGGTGGACCAGAACGGATGCCACTGGGCCCGGGCGGACAGGTCCAGGAGGCGGCGGCGCAGGGCGGGGGCGAGGTTCGGCGAGCTGCCGGTAGGCGGCGAGCCAGTCGCGCTGGGCTTGTGTCCTGTCGCACCGAACCTTGAGCGAATCTCACCGAACCTTGACGGAGCGCAGTTCGTCTGTGCCGGGCCACGATAGTTGGCACCTGCCATGCTGGTTGGCATCGCCCTCGCTCATCTATGCCAGGATTAGAGGGTGGATATGACCGACGTCACGCGTGCGATCGCGGCTGCGACTTCGGTCGCCGCATCGCTCGACCTGCCAGCCAACGATGCAACCGTTCTCCACAACTCGAACAAGCTGGCACTGCGGCTGACGCCATGCGACGTCTTTGCCCGGGTCGCCTCTGTGGGCCAAGAGGTTGCACAGTTCGAAGTCGATCTCGCTCAGCGGCTCGCCGAGGTCGGATGCCCGGTGTGTCCCTTGGAACCTCGGGCGGACCCGCGTGTGTACACGCGCGATGGCTTCGCAGTGACGCTGTGGACCTACTACGAGCCCGTGACACCTCACACCTCACCAGTCGACTACGCCAAGGCGCTGGAGCAGCTGCACGCCGACATGCGCAAGGTCGATGTGCCGAGCCCGAGGTTCACGGACCGGATCACGGAGGCGGAAGAAGTTGTCGCCGACCCGGATCGCTCGCCGGAGCTCACCGACGCGGACCGCGTGTTCCTCAGCGGCAGGCTGGCAAGCCTGCGACGAGCGATCGACGACCGCGGCGCCGTGGAGCAGCTGCTCCACGGCGAGCCTCATCCAGGCAATGTGCTCAGCACGAAGAGCGGACCGTTGTTCATCGACCTTGAGACGTGCTGCCGTGGTCCCGTCGAGTTCGATCTCGCCCATGTTCCCGAGGCGGTCTGTGAGCACTACCCGAGCGTTGACCAAGGGCTGCTGGACGAGTGTCGGCAGCTCGTTATCGCGATGGTCGCCGCGTGGCGTTGGGAGCTTGGCGACCAGTTTCCGAACGGGAGGCGATTCGGAGAGGAATTCCTGCGCTTGCTGCGCGAGGGGCCTCCTTGGCCGACACTCGACACAGTGACCAGGCGACTGGATAGTCTGTAGAAATCACCGAAGGTCACGTCAAAGCGGCAAGGAACCAAGCGACGAGACTGTCGCCGTTGCAACCCATGTTCGCCGGCCTCGCTGCCGCGCTGAACCATGGCGCCAGTGCCAACAAACGCGGCAATTCGCTACAGATGCCAAGAATCTTGGCCAGGCGGTGCCAACTATCGTGGCCCGGCACACCGTCTCGTCGAACATCAGGTACACAGGTCAGGGCGTTGCCGCAGCGGATGAGAGCCTGTTGGATCGACAGGCCGTGGAGCAAGTACAGCCTCAGGCCGGAGGGATGGTGAGGGTGACGACCCAGCGGTGGGGCGAGATCGGCCGGGCCCGCGTGAAACCGTGGTTCTCGAAGACGGCCATCGGGCCGGTGTGCAGGAGCGAGCCCGACACCGAACGGTCGTCGGTCTCCTCGGGATAGCCCTTGACCGTGCCACCGCCCTGACGGGCGATCTCGGCCAGCGCCCCGCCGATAGCGGCGTGCGCGATGCCGCGCCTGCGCAGACTCTTCCCTGTGAAGAAGCAGGTGATGCGCCAGTCCGGCAGCACCGTGAGGTCCTTTTCGTACTTCCGCTTGCTCTTGATCTCCGGCAGCTCGGCTGGCGAGCCGAACTGGCACCAGCCCAGGCATTCGTCACCTGCGAAGACGAGCTCGGAATGGGTCCGGCCCTCGCGGACTCGCTGGTCCTTCTCGGCCCGGTTCTGCTGGGGGGTACGCCCCTTGCCGACCCTGACATGAAAGCCCATGCACCAACAGCCACCCCACACACCGTTGCTCGCCTCGACCAGTCGGGCGAACGCGGGCCAGGTGTCCGTGTCCAAGAGCCGGACGGCGAGGGAGGTAGCGGCGTCGCCTGTTGCGTTGTTGCTCACGGATTCCTCCCGGGAGGTGTACTGCGGTCTGTCGCTCCAACAGGCTCTCGACCGCTGCGGCAGCGCCCTGACCTGTGTACCTGATGTTCGACGAGACGAACTGCCCTCCGTCAAGGTTCGGTGAGATTCGCTTCGCTCAAGGTTCGGTGCGACAGGCCACCTGGCGGGCAGTGTGAGCAGCGGTGATGGGCACGACGTTGGAATCGTTCGCGGCATCGTTCACGGCACTGGATTCCGAGCCGCCAGGAGCTGCACGGCGCCCCTTGACCAGGTCGGGCGTGGCTCGGGGATCGGGCTGCCGGGCGCTGCTGGCGTACGTCATGACGAGGCTCCTCACGCAGTGGCGCGGGACTCCGGACAGAATCCCGCCGTCACTTGCTAGAGGTGTGACCGGAATGGTTCACCGTGACCGGAAGGCGGCTCGCGTGACGAACGCACGCGAAAAGGCTGGTATTACTGGGGCATGCAGGAAGAGACCGCACGCTCCGCGATCGACACGTTCATCTCCGCGTTCAACGCCTCGGACGACAGCTATGTGACTGACCTGCTCTCCCAGGCACTGACCTCAGACGTGGTCTTCTGGGGGCCGTTGGGCCGCAGCGAAGGAATCGCGGCGGTCGAGCGGTTCGTGCTGGACATCCGGCGCCACCCAGCGGGGACCGGCACGATGGTGCGCTGCTCAGCGGTGGACATGCCTGGCGAGTGGGCCCGGTACAAGTGGGTCTTCACCACGCCGGATGGAGGCCCCCGCCTGGCGGGAACGGACGTCGTCCATCTGCGGCGGAGCCTCATCGACCAGGTCATCGTCTTTGCGGGGGAGATCGAGGCGTCCGCCTCCTGAGTCATCCTTCTGTCGCTGTCCTTCTCCTGAACTTGCCCCTTCGGCGCTCGGGGGCTGCGGTTCGCAGTTGGTCAGGCTGCGGTGCTGAGGGGGCGTCCGCCCCAGCGGATGCCCTTTTCGCTGCGGATGCGGGCACGTTCCTTGCGTTGGGCGGCGAGTACGTCGGGGTGGCGGGCGTTGGTGGTGCGCCAGCGCAGGTAGCGGTGCAGTGCCTGGGTCTACGCGGGGTGGCTGCGGTGGTGGGAGTTGGCCAGGGTGAACTGCCGCAGCGGGCCGAAGTGGGCCTCGATCGGGTTGGCCCAGGAAGCGTAGGTCGGGGTGAAGCACAGCTCGACCTTTTTCTTCTTCGCCCAGCGGCGGATGTCCGCGCCAGTGTGGGAGGAGAGGTTGTCCAGGATGATGTGGATCGGGGCGCCGTCGGGTCGGGCGGCGCGGATCGACTTGAGCGCGGCCAGGGTGTTGGCGGTGCCCTTGCGGCGGCGGTTGACGCCCCACAGGCGGTCGTCGCCCACGGAGTAGCAGCCGTGGAAATAGGTGACGCCGTGGATGCGGCGGTAGGTCGCCGGCAGCCGGTTGGGCTTGCCCTGCTTCGCCCAGCAGGAGCCCGCGATGGGCCGGATCCCCAGGGGCCCGAACTCGTCGAAGGCGAAGCCCCGGTCCGGGAAGCGGTCCAGCACCTGCTCGATCCGGTCGAGCTTGGCATCGCGATCAGGGTCGGGTGGCTCCTTCCAGGTCCTGGTGCGCTGGAAGTCATCGCCTTCGCCGCGCGGTTCCCCTCCGAGGCCACGAGGACGTCGCCGACACCCTGCACCAGATGGCGAACGACCCCGACGGACCGGTGGTGCACCTGGTCACCGCTGACGAGTGGGCACTCCACTGCCCGGACTGTGGCACCCAGGCGCGGCGGTCGAAGGGCCGGTGGGTGACCGGGCCGCGTGACCTGCCGGTCGGTGGCCGCCGAACGCGGCTGGGGCCTCTCGTTCGGATCATGTCGGGCTCGTCGCCGACGAGCTACGGCCCTCGGGGCGGGCCTCGGTGTTTTCGGCATGCTCGCGACACCGTCCGCGACGCAACGTTCGGCGGCCGGTGAGCGTCTCATCGGGTGTGATGGATCTTCCTGAGACAACGAACTCCGTCGACACCCAGGACGAGCACGAGGACGAGCGAGTGCGGTCCGGCCCGCTGCGGCACCATGCTCTGTGGGCGGCGCTCGTCACCGCCGCCGGAGTGACGCTGGGGTGGTTGGGCGCCCTGTTCCGCATCGGCCCGGAGGAGTACGGCCTGCCGCCCGCCGCGCCGGGAGCACTCTGGCCCTATCTGCTCGCCTGGGCCGTGATCGGCCTGGGGCTGAGCGCCATCCTGCGGTTCGTGGCGGCCAAGGTGCCCGTCTACTCCCCGTCGGAGGTCCTCCTCGGCACCGTCATGATCGGCACCCGGCTGTCCCTGGGCTGGCGGCCGGAGCCCCTCGAAGTCGCGGGCCTGGCCGCGGCCGCACTGCTCCTGGTGGCTGTCTGGTGCGCCGTCGCACTGCGCGGGGCGGCCGTCGTGCGACGGTCCAACGACGCTTCCGGGGTCGCCTAGGACGTCTGATGATTGATCTTGTTTGTGGGTCGTGGGGAGCTGGCGGATGCGGCGTGGGAGCGGATAGCTCCGCTGCCGCCGGGTGTTGACGGGCGGGGTCGTCCGTGGGGGTCGTCCGTGGAGGTCGTCCGTGGCGGGATCACCGGCAGGTGATCAACGGGGTGTTGTGGCGGTTGCGGCCGGGTTCTCCGTGGCGTGACCTGCCGGAACGCTTCGGGCCGCGGCAGACGGCGTATGAGCGGTTCGCCCGCTGGGAGGTGGACGGGACCTGGGCCCGTCCGCTCGGGGAGGTCCAGGTCCGCGACGACTCGGTCGGAGGAGCGGTGGAGTGGACCGTTTCGGTCCACTCCACGATCAACCGCGCTCACCAGCACGCCGCCGGCGCCCGCAAAAGGGGGCACCGGCGGGGGACGAACTGGAGGACCCGGAACGCGCGGCGGCTGGCCAGGCGCTCGGCCGGTCCTGCGGCGGGCTGACCACCAAGGTTCACCTGGCGTGCGACGGCCGGGGCCTCCCCCTGGCCGTCCTCCCCCTGGCCGTCCTCGCCACGCCGGGCAACGTCAACGACTCCACCGCCTTCGACGCGGTCCCGGACGCACTGCCAGTACCCCGGACCGGCGTCGGGCGACCGCGCCGCAGGCCCGACGCGGTCATCGCGGACAAGGCGTATTCGTCACGGTCGCGCCCAAGTCGGCATCGCGCGCCAACTGATCTGCTCAGTCGCCCTTCTGCACGCACGCGTACCGCAGGCCGCCATCCGGCGCCGCGGCTGTACGACGCAGGTCTTGCCGGGGCCGGATCGCGGCCGATGCCGCCCGGTTCTCAGGGCTCCACCCCGCAGCGTCGCGCAATTGCTTTGAGGCGTTCGAGTTCTCGTCGCGCTGCTGTCGGGTGGGCGAGATCAAGGGCCATCCCGGCGCGGGCCGAGATGTAGAGGATGTCCTGGTGGCTGGCGGCGTCGAGGCCGGGAGCGGTCTGGAGGCGGCGGCCTGTGACGCTCAGGTAGATCGCGATGCTATCGAGATCCCCGCGCAGGTGCACAGGAAGCACCTGCCGCAGTTCGTCCTTGACGTAGTCGCGAGCCTGCCGGTCCGCCGCGCATGGGCCAGGTGGCACGGGAGCCCAGGGAAGGCCGGCTTCTCGGGCGTCGTCGTACATCTCCGCCACCAAGGCGCGTGCGGACGCGGGATCGCCCTCGGCGGCTGCCACGCGGGCCGACTCCAACGTGGAGCGCAGTCGTGCACGGACCTGAGGGTCCTCGCCAGTCCGGGCGTTCAGATAGCCGGACCACACATCGAACGCCTTGCTCAACTCGGCATCCAGCATGATCTTGTACACGTCCGGCACTCCGCCGCCCCTCCGTCGGGCCCGTCCCGGCGTGGACGGCAGTGGTCAGGATAGGACAGGCGCTGGGCGGGACGCCCGCGAATTCCCCGGTGCAGTGTGCATGGGCCCCCGCATCAACTGAGCTGCTCAGTCTCGTCCCACCCGCGCCCAACACTTACGGGACAGCCCTT
>NZ_ML123058.1:0-10932 GCF_003846175.1 Streptomyces sp. ADI95-17
ATACCACCGCCTCAACCACCGCTACGAACGCAAACCAGGCAACTACCTGGCCTTTCTCGGACTCGCAGCCGCTCTCTGCTGCTACAAACGGCTCCTCAAACTGACCATGTAGGACACGGTCTTAAAGAAATCTATTTCCAGGACGGCGGCAGTCGCGCTATGGGACTGTCCGAAGTAGAAATCAACGACATCGACTACCTGGACCTGGGTTACTAACGGCCTCGGGGGAAATTGAGATTCGGGCGTGCCGGCCTGGCGGTTCGGCTGGTGGGTGATCAGCAGGTCACGTCGCGGACGAGGACGAGTTCGGTGCTCGTCTCTGGGCGGGTGACCCGTTGTGCGGATCGGAGGGGCCGTACGGTCGACTCGGCGTAGCCAGGGAGTTCGCCGTTGCCGGCCGCGGAGGCGGCCCGGAGGGAGCAGTGCGGAGACGTGGCTGTTGATTGCGGCACTCAGGCGGCGGGGGGATATGCCGGTGGCGGGGGGATGTAGGGGCTGCGCTCCTGCCTGGAGAGGGCCAGTCGAAGAAGGGCTACCAGAGCGCCCGGGCCTACGGCGATCGCGGCGAAGAATGCTGGTTCCCACTGTCGTGAGACGAAGGAAACGAGGCGTCCGTTGTCCCCGTTGTCCTGCAAACTTCTTTGGGTCACAGGTCCGCCGTATGAAACCTCAGGCGCCGCCCACTCGTCCGCATGCTGCATCCCGTAGAAGGCAGCGCCTGCAATCACGAGGATGGAGGTGCACAGAACCAGCACGGCCCAAATCCGTCGTGCGGAGGGTGCTCGCATGGGTATGAGAGCCACAAGTACCCAGACGACTACCAGCACTAACGCACCCGTGATGGCCACCGGATCTCCAATCCTCTTGTAGCGCAAGGGCTTTGACGATCGCACACGCCGCTCGGACTGTCACCGTGTCAGGTCCGGGATCGGGCGCTTCGGAGATCGAGGGCCGCGCCGATACCGGCTGACGCCGCACATGGGTTCGCGCGTGGCTGGTAGGGACGGGGCCGATGACCTGCTTGATGCGCGGCACGAACCGGTGTTGGTGTGCGTCGGGCGCGAGGCCCTGACCCCGATCGCTCGGGGCAGGGGGCCGGCTCCTTGTGGGTGAGGGGCGCGGGCGGTGCTCACGAGGGCAGGTGCCCTTGGACAGCGAATCCAGTCGTCCGCTGCGCGCTGACCTGCGGCGACTAACGACGTCAGGGGAAATGGTGATCGTCCCGGTCGGGCCGTGACATGAGGAGGACCGTACGGGTTGGGTGAGTTGTGAAGTTGACCTGGGCCCGTGCGGCCTGTTCCCATCCTGCCCTGTCGGGTGTCTCCCGCGCACATTTCGGCGAGTTGTTCGCTGAGCTCGCCGGACCGTGGGAAGCAGCCCGGCAGTCCGCGCTGCGGGCAGCACGCGGCGGAGAGCGCAAGCGGGCGGAAGGGGCTGGCCGCAAGCCGAAGCTGGTCTTCTTCGACCGGCTGCTCGTCACCCTGGTCCACCTGCGACACCAACTGCCGCACGAGGTCCTCGCCGAGCTCTTCGAGGTGGACCGCTCCACCGTCTCCGAGGCGATCCGGCGGCTCCGCCCGCTGCTGGCGGCCCGCGGCTTCGCGGTGCCCGACCGGCCCGGCCTGCGGCTCAAGACGCTGGAGGACGTCTTCGCCTATGCCGAAGCGGAGGGTGTCGAGATGCGGCTCGACGGGGCCGAGACCCAGGTCAGGCGCCCCCAGGCCGGGCGCCCCGGACGCCGTGAGTTCGTCTCCGGCAAGCGCAGGCAGAACACCATCAAGACCACCACGTTCAGCGACGGCCAGGGCCGCATGCTGCTGTCCGGCGTGGTCCGCCCGGGCCGGATGCACGACCAGACCGCCGTCCGCACCGAGGGCATCGCCGAGCAGTTCCGCAACCGGCCAGGCGTGAAGGCCAAGGTCGACTCCGGATACGCAGGGCTGGCCAAGGAGTTCCCCGGCCAGGTCAGCGCACCGCCGAAGAAGCCCAAGGACGAGGCATGCGACGGCGACAAGTACGCCTGGCGCGAGACGCGGCGGCGGCAGTCCTCGGCCCGGATCTGCGTGGAACACACCAACGCCGAGCTCCGCCAGTGGGCACCCCTGCGACGGTTCACCGGACGCCGCGACATCTACGCCGAAACGCACCTCGCGATCGCCTCCCTGGTCTCTGACCGATCCGCACAGCGGGTCACCCGCCCAGAGACGAGCACCGAACTCGTCCTCGTCCGCGACGTGACCTGCTGATCACCCACCAGCCGAACCGCCAGGCCAGCTCGCCCGAACCTCAATTTCCCCCGAGGTCGTAAACCGGAGCGAAAGCATGCCCGCTGAATTCCCGCCTGAGCTGAAGCACGATAGTTGTCACACAGGCAGGCCTGTTGTCACCGGCTGGCCGAAACCGTCGTCGGTGCGCCCCGGCGGGGCTCGCATCGATAGTGGGTGTTCAGGGTGTGAGGAGGGTTTTGCCGATGGTGGTGCGTTCCTCAAACGCCTGGTGCGCTGCGGCGGCCTTCGACAGCGGCAGGACGGCACCGATGATCGGCTTGAGTGCACCGTTGGAAGCCAGGGCGAATACCTCGTCGCGTAGTCGGGTCTGTTGGTCCGCTGTCAGTGCCATGGAGGCGAATCCGGTCACGGAGACGCCTCGGTGATACACCGCGAGCGGGTCGAAGCGCGGTGCCTGCCCGCTGGTCATGCCATAGATGACCATGCGGCCTGTGCCAGAGGTCAGCAGGTCGAACGCGGCCTCCGATACCGAACCGCCCGTGGTCTCCAAGACCACCTGCACGCTGCCGCGTGCCGCATCGCGTACGTGTTCGTGCCAGTCCGGCGCGGTGTAGTCGATCACTGTGTGTGCGCCGAGCCGCTTGGCCACGGCCAGTTTCCTCTCACCTCGGGCAACGCCGATCACAGTAGCGCCGGCATGCCTGGCCAACTGAACCAGAAGGCTGCCGACACCACCTGCAGCAGCTTCGACCAGGACGGTGTCGCCTGCTTGCAGTGCTGCGGCCCGGACCACCCCGACTGCGGTCGAACCCTGACCCAGCAGTGCCAGAGCCTGGTGGTCATCAAGGGCGTCAGGGCAGGGCAGGGCTGCGGCGGCAGACACCACCGCCATTTCGGCGTAACCGCCACCAGAAGTGGCGCTCACCACCCGCCTGCCGACCGTTGCGGGATCGACGCCGGGCCCGACATCCGCCACGGTGCCCGCCACCTCAAAGCCCGGCGAGAACGGCATCGGCAGATCGGGGAGGGCAGTCTGTCGCATCAGGCCGGCCCGTATCTGGACGTCGGCGAATCCGATGCCCGCGGCGGTGACCCGGACCAGCAGTTGCCCGGGTCCCGGCTGGGGGACGGGCACTTCGTCGACGCGTAGTACGGCGGGTGATCCGTAGTCATGGAATCGGACAGCACGCATGCTTCCCTCGCATCAATGATCCGGAGAGGCGACGATCGGTTGCGCCGCCGACGCGAAGGTAGTGCAGGACATAATGGTTACTTCAAGGGTATCTGGCTACCGCGGGGGTACTGGTGCAACCGCTTGATCCCGACATGTTCCATCCGGCCTGTCCGAGCAGTGCGATGCCGATCCGGGTCGGCGACAAATGGTCCGCCATGGTCATCCTGTGTCTGGAGCAGGGGCCACGGCGGTTCTCCGAGCTCCGGGTCCCCCTGCGCGCCCCCACCCCGAAGGTGCTCACCCAGACCCTGCGGGCGCTGGAACGCGATGGGCTGATCACCCGTACCGTCTACGCCGAGGTCCCCGCGCGAGTGGAGTATGAACTGACTGCGCTGGGCCACACCTTGCTCGAACTCATCGCAGCCGGCCGGCGCTGGGCGGAGGAGCACATGCCCACCCTGCTGGCCGCCCGCGCCGCGTACGAGAGCCACAACACCGGCATGGGCTGACAGAACTCGCCAGCAATGGCACGACGGCTGTCGAGCATGCTTGGTGACGAGGCTCCCGCACAGCTCAGGGTGGGCGCCTCCGGTGACAACGGTGATGCCTTGCGCGCTCATGGTGACAAGCAGCGTGCCGGCCTGGTGACAAGTACAGTGCCTTGACATCCCAAAGGCACAGGTCAGCGGCCGTCGGCGGTGACAACTATCGTGCTTGGGCACACCGGCCCGGCCATCGGCCGCGACAAGAGCCCGCTGCTCGACGCCGATCACGCCGCTGATCGCCCGCGCCCTGCGCACCCGGTAGGAGGGGATCCACCCATGTCCGCATCCACGGCCACCCGGCGCGCGTACCGTGAGGTGACGACCCGCCGGGAGGACCAGATGAGCGCGCAGCCCGACCACGCACCCGTCACGCCGTACACCCCCGCGCCGGGAGCTCCGGCCGAACTGTTCCACCAGCTGCGCGCCGACCGGCGTGCCGCTCAGTGGGTGCCGGCCTTCGAGCAGGAATGGGCGGCCGCGCTGGAGGAGTCCCGCCGGACGTTTTCCCTCGGCGGGCTGTACAAGGTCCTCCAGGACTGGCAGGGCCGGCTCGCCCACGCCCCGGCCGTCGACGCGTTCGTCGCCTCCGGCTACGACGACAGCGAGGCGATCGACATGGCGGAGCTACGGGAAAGACGCCGGTGAGCGGACAGCCGTACGCGGTCCGCTTCTCCGCACCGGCCGCGAAGGTCCTCGACACCCTGCCCGAGCACGTCGAAGACACCGTGTGGGACGTCCTGGGCGCCGCCGCCGCCGACCCGTGGGGTTTCCGGCAGTAGAACGCGGAGGACGTCGAGGGCGAGGACGTGCGCTACGCGTCCGTCGGCCAGCTCTCCCTCACCTACTGGGTGAACCGGCCGCTGCGCCGGCTGACCGTGCTGAACATCGTCTGGCTCGGATAACCACCCGGTGACAACGCCACGACCCCGGCATCGCAACTGCCGGGGTCGTGGCGTTCCGCATCGTAGCCACGGCCGTATCCACCCGGACGGCACCGCGGATCCGCGGTGCCGGTCACCAGGTGCCGCGGGGCCGTTCGGCACCAACCTGGACCTCGCGCCGGCACTCGGGACAGTCCGGCAGTTCCTCCACCCGGCGCGGCCCGTCGTCCTTCCTCCAGCTGAACCCGCACAGCGCGGTGTGTGATTCCCCGGAAGCGTTCGTCCTTGGTGGCGTGCGAGCCGTAGCCCGGCACCGTCCAGGTGAACGTTGCCCCACCGTCGTACGGGGCGCCGCCCGGCCACCTGTAGACCGGCTCGGTCGTGGTGCAGCGCATCCGCAGATCAGGGCCCGTCCAGCGCTTGCCGCACCGGATCTGCGAGCTGGCATCGACCGCATCCGCGAGGCGTTCGAAGGACAGGTCGTAGTCGTCCATGTGCTTCCACTTGCTGGGCGGCTGCTCGCGCATCAGCTTGCGGAACATCAGCAGCAGCCGCGCCAGGTCATGCTGCGCGACGCGGACAGTTGTCGTCTCCGGGTCGTAGCCGTACGTCGGGTCGTGGGCGGGCTTCTTCGGCATCGATCCTCGATCGCTCGGTACAGCGCACGGCGCAGTCGGGGGGTACGCCACCGTCGCTTCCACCTGCCCAACGAGCCAGGCCCCGCCGAAGCCACGCGAACGCCGCCGCGAATCAGGACCAACCCGCGCGTGGCCGGAAGGAGCTCTTCACCACGCGAGGTTCCCTTACGCTCTGCGCCCACCGAGCAGCGCCTTCACCCCCGGAGCATTCAGTGAGCGAACAGACCGAGACCACCACCGGCAGCACCACCTCTGCCCCGAAGCGTCCATTGCAGGACCTCGCCACTGGCGACTTGAACGTCATGGGCCTGATCGCTCTGGCGGGGGGCCTGGCTGCCCTTTTCTCCGCGATCGTCTACCTCTGCTGCATGACCTACACCCTGGTGCACTACCGCTCCTGGGACGGTGTCGCCGCCTGGCCGGCCTTCTTCGTCTCCGTCATCCTTGCCGTCATCGCCCTGCTCTCCAGCGTCCCGCTCCTCATCGCGCAGAACGAGTGCCGCTCCACCGTCGTCGGGCGCTGCGCACTCTGGGGCACCTGCCTGACGCTGACCGGCCTGCAGTTCGCCGCCGCCGTCCTGGGTGACGCCTCGTTGTCGCTGTCGGCCATCGTGGGCATGACGGCGGTCATCGGCATCGCCGGCTTCGCGGAGCTGGCCGGGTACGGCGCCGCCGAGTCCTAACGCCAACCCACGCGTCCCAGACCTCACGCCGTGAGGTCTATAAGGCTCACAGCCCATTTCCCCAGGTAGACGCGGCGAACTATGAGGCTGTGAGGGTGTGAGGCAGAGCTCGCGCCGGGTGCCTCCGCACGCCCTGGCCCCGGCCGCCGGCCCGCAGGACGATGGAGTCATGGGCACCCGCGACCAAGACCAGGACGACGTCGTCGAACCCGCGCGGCCGCCGCTCACCGCAGAGCAGGCCCGGGAGGTGACCGCCGGGCTGCGCGAAGCGATGGACGACGTCCGGCACTCCGTCGCACTGCTTGCCGCCCGGGTCCGTGACGCCCACACCGCCCGCGTTTGGACGCCCCTCGGCTACGGCTCGTGGGAGTCGTACTGCGACGCCGAGTTCGCCATCAGCCGCGCCCAGGCGTACCGGCTCCTCGACGTCGCCCGCGCCCTGGCCGCGATCCACGACGCCGTCGCCGCCGCCCCCGATCTGTCTCGCACGCGAAACAGCGCCCCGGCCGCCGCGGCCGCGCTCGACTACGGCCTGTCCCAACGAGCCCTGATCGCCGTCTCCAGCCGTACGGACACCGTCGCGGCGGTGATCACCCGCCGCCTGGCCACGCTCGCCCACAGCGGCCTGACATCCCCGCAACCTACGCACAGCGCCTCTTCGACGCCCGCGACACCGGGGCCGTCACTTCTCGTCGACATCCACGACTCTGTTGATCACCAACTGACTCCTGAACGCGTCGACAATCGCTGTTCCTGGAGATGGACGAAGCCAGGTTTACGGGCGCGGGGCGTCAGCCCTCGCTATCGGAGATGTGGTTGAACCCCTTGAGCACAGGGTCCAGTTCGACCGCCGCGCCACAAAGGGCGCACAGCCGTACCCCCCGCTGCTCGGCCGCGTCTAGCGCTCGGCCCAGCGGCGGCACCGACGCCCCGGCCGGCGCCTCTTCACGGTCGACGGCGTGCACGACACACCACCCCGGCCGTGCCCGCGGCCGCCAGCCTTCGCCAGTACCCAGCCGGACGGCCGCCGCAGCCCCAGCGCCTCAACGGATCGTGGTGCTGGCTTCCCAATGGAGCGAGGTGAAAGTCAAGCACGGTTGTCAGGGGCGGGAGTTACGTACCACGCACGGGGCAAGGGCACAGCGGCAAGGGCCGACAGCAGCCGTGCGATGTCGCCAGTCTCGCGTTCTGCCAGGGCCCTCAGCGTCGCTCGTCGAGTCTCGGTGTCGGATTGTCCAACGACCAGCCCCACAAGATCAGCCGTTCTCGCCAGAGTGTGCTGTACCTGTTGGAGTTCGTAGATACCGCTGCGGATATCAAATGCGGTGTCCTCGCCGTGCGTGCGCAAGATCGGGTAGGCGTCGGTAATCGCAGCGATGAGATCGAGGGCAGCCTCACGAACCGCGACCAGCCGAACGCAGGAGGAGGCCAGGTGTACGGCCAGTTTTTGGAACGCCGCGAAGCTGTCATCTGCAGGAATGTTGAAGAGAGCGGAATCGGCTGCTGAGACCTCAAAATCCTCTCCGATGCGCGGGAAGTAGGAGTACAGGCCGTGTGGCTCCCCGAAGTCCTCCGCGTAGTCCTTGTTGAGGACTATGAGTCGGAGTACGGCTCGGCGTAGAGCGGCAGGCGGAGTGGTTCCGAAAATTGCGAGGGCATCTCGGAGCTCTTGAGCACTTTCAGCCAGTGAAAACGCCACGGCCATGGCCCGCCCTGCGTCTAGGATGGCCAACATGTCGGTCATTCCCTGGGCCGCATTGCGGAGCACGCGGCAGTCCCCGTGGAAGTACGCGCGACGGACAGGCAGGGCGTCGAGGAGAGCAGCGGCCCCGAGCAGCGTCCCGGCGTCCTGCTGGTCTTGCGTGCGGGGCAGGACAGGCAATTTATCCAGGGACGCACCGAGCAGTCCCCAGACTCGGGTTCGCCGTTCCCGGCCGAGGTCGTCGATCGCAGTGAAGGGCAAGACGGTGAGAGCGCTGGGACCTTCGTCAAGCCCATGCTCAATCACCACGCCGACAGCGAGGTCACCGTGGTGACGGTCGGAGACAAAGACGACGGCGCCCGACAGGCCCTGCCACTGCGACCCCTCGCGCATGCCCGAAGGGGTGTCGGCAACCTGCAACCGCAACAGGCCTGACACAGCGCCCGAGGCCGGCGCGATGACGCCGGTGATCTGAACGGTGTCACGCAGTCGACGTCCGAAGATGTTTCGACGTCGCATGAAGCGCGGGAATCCCACAGCCCAGCAGTGGTCGAGAAGGACCGGCGTGGCCCGATTCACCCGAGCGATCCCCACGGTGCCTGACACCTCAAGGTCGTCGCTCACGCGCAGGACAGCGAGGTCAAGGCCGTCGGAACGACCGTCATAAGCCACGGCGGCTTGGTGCTCCGCACCCGCACTGGTGCGGATGGTCACTTCACCGTCCCCGAGGTTGTGACCGGTGGTCACCGCGTACTTCGGCTGCATCAGGAAGCCTGACCCGGCCAACCATGTCCCGCCGCTCGAATGGTCTTGAGCGATCGTCAAGACTGCCCGGGCTGGCTGGGCAGCTACCAGCGGGGATGCTCCCGAGGAGCTCACGGCCGTTCGTCGAGCTCGTGGGCCACTCGAATCCGTCGACCTTCACGGTCGACCGGTGGTTCCAGATTTACGATCACTTTCTGCACGGCTTGATGTGAAATCGCTGTGCCCCCGGCCAGGTCGACAACCCACAACTTCACGCCCGCCTTGCCATCGGCACTCCGGGTCACCCCGACTTGCAGCTCGATCTGGACGGCACCCACTGGGAACTGCAAGCCTTGATCCACACTTCGTGCCGACGCATCGACCAATTCCGCACGGATCTGGTCGAGCACGTCTGACAGCGGAATACGATCACTCATCAGTTACTCCCTCGTCATCGCACAGCATCGCGCTCGATCACATCACGCTTGGTGAGCACCACGCGGTGAGTTGGCGAGAGTCAACGCTGTTCCGGTCGGTGTACTGGTGGGCTCTCACCGGCTCGGGGGCGGGGGACGTCCTTGTCGTCATGGCCCCACCGTACGGACGGACGCTGGCGGGGCGCCGACACTCGGCGCGACCTGCACTGACACTGCCCTCTGTCCACAGGATCCCCGTCCGTGAGGAAAGCCCGCTGCTCGACGCCTTCCGCATCGCCGACACGCTGCGCCGCAGCCCTCACTTCGTCGCCGCCGATACCGAACCCGGTGACGGCACCGTGCGGTTCACCACCGAGGCCGGCATCAACTACAAGCTGACCCTCAAGGACGCGGAACCCACCGACGACGACCTGCTGCTTGAGCCCGTGCTCACCGAGGCCATCGCCGCGGCGATCCTCAACCACCCCGGATTCGCCACCGCGGATGCGGACTCGCCGCGCGAGGACACCATCACCATCCAGACCTACAACCAGGTGCGCCACCTTCTGGTCCTGGACATCGACCACGGCAACGCGATCGCCCCGGAAGACCTGTCCACCCCGGCCGTCGACGTCGCCCTCGCCGCCGACAAGCTACTCACCAGCGACCCGAGCGACTCGGAGCGCGCCACGGCCGAACTCCTCAACTACGTGGCCGCCACCTGGGACAAGCAAGACCCCCCGCTACGCGAGCACGCCCAGGCCGTCGCCCGCACCCTGCGCATCCAGTAGGAGGGGATCGGCCCATGACTGCATCCACGGCTACCCGGCGCGCGTACCGTGAGGTGACGACCCGCCGGGAGGACCAGATGAGCGAGCCCGACCACGCCCCCGTCACGCCGTACGCCCCCGCCCCGGGAGCTCCGGCCGAACTCCTCGCCCAACTGCGCGCCGACCGGCGCGCGGACACCTGGGTGCCGGCCTTCGAGCGGGAGTGGGCGACCGCCCTCGAGGAATCCCGCCGCACGTTCTCCCTCGCCGGGCTGTACGCGGTCGTCCAGGGCTGGCAGGGCCGCCTCGCCTCCGCCCCGGCGGTCGACGCGTTCGTCGCCTCCGGCTACGACGACAGCGAGTTCATCGACATGGCGGAGCTCCGCGGGCGGCGCCGGTGAGCGGACAGCCGTACGCGGTCCGCTTCTCCGCCCCGGCCACGAAGGTCCTCGACACCCTGCCCGAGCACGTCGAAGACATGGTCTGGGACGCTCTGGACGCCGCCGTCGGCGACCCGTGGGGCTTTCGGCAGTGGAACGCCGACGAACCAGAGGGCGAGGACGTCCGCCACGCCTCTGTCGGCCAGCTCTCCCTCACCTACTGGGTGAACCGGCCCCTGCGCCGCATGTCCGTCCTCACCATCACCTGGCTCGGATAGCCACCCGTGACAACGACCTGACCCCGGCATCGCAACTGCCGGGGTCAGGTTGTTTCCGATCGTAGCCACGGCCGTATCACCCGTTGCCACCCGAGCGGCAACGCGTATCCGCCCGCTGCCGCTGGGCCAGGGCCGGAACCGGCGGTTCGAGATGGCCGATCCGGTATGCGAGTTCCGGTGGGCCAAGGGCGGCCAGGGCTTCGCGGGCTGGTAGTTCTCGGCGATCGGGCCGGGCCGGCTGGGGGCGTGGCGGCGTTGGCTGCGGCTCGGGCCAGTCGGCGCTGCTGCTATGCGGCGGGCTCGGCCGGGTCGATGGATAGTCCGTCTCCTGCGCAAACCGGCTAACCCGTGGGCCGTTCAGTCCTATTCTTCTGGTCGTGGCAGCGATCCCTGGTGAAGTGGTGGGCAGCCGGTACCGGCTAGTCGAAGTGGTCGGGCAAGGCGGCATGGGGCGTGTATGGCGTGGTGACGATCAGGTATTGGAACGCAAGGT
>NZ_ML123058.1:11436-13197 GCF_003846175.1 Streptomyces sp. ADI95-17
CGGGCCTTGACCCAAGGCCGGGTAGTTAGGGCCTGCGGAGAAACAAGTCGTTGCTTCCGTCGTTGCTCGTCGTTGTTGTGCTATGGAGATGTCGGAGGGGACCGAGGCAGGGCTGGCGGCGAAATTCCAGGCGTTGTTGCCGCATCTGGACGAGCGTCAGCGCCGGTTGGCTATGGGGGCGGAGGCCCGGTCGTTGGGGCATGGAGGGATCCGGGCAGTGGCCCGTGCGGCCGGGGTGCGCGAGGGAACTGTCTCGCGTGGAGTGGCAGAACTGGATTCCGGGGTGGGCCCGTTGGGCCGGGCCCGCCGGGAGGGCGGAGGCCGCAAGCGTGCGGTGGATCTCGATCCTGGGCTGCGGCCTGCCCTGCTGGCCCTCGTCGAGCCGGACATGCGGGGTGACCCGATGTCGCCGCTGCGCTGGACGACGAAGTCGACCCGCCACCTGGCCGACGAGCTGACCCGGCAGGGCCACCGCATCTCAGCGGAGACCGTGGCCGACCTGCTGCGCGAGGAAGGTTTCAGCCTGCAGGGCAACGCCAAGACCGTCGAGGGCAGGCAGCACCCGGACCGCGACGGCCAGTTCCGCTATATCAACGAGCGGGCCAAGGAACACCAGGCTGCGGGGGACCCGGTGGTCAGCGTCGACACCAAAAAGAAGGAAGTCGTCGGCAACTACAAGAACGCCGGCGCCGAGTGGCACCGTGAGGGCGAACCGGTCCAGGTACGGACGCACGACTTCCCGGACCCGGAGCTGGGCAAGGCCATCCCGTACGGGATCTACGATCTGGCAGCGAACACCGGATGGGTCAGCGTGGGCACGGACCACGACACCGCCGCGTTCGCCGTGGAGTCCATCCGCCGCTGGTGGAACAGCCAAGGGCGCGGCGCCTATCCGCACTCCCGGCGGCTGCTGATCACCGCGGACGCGGGCGGCTCGAACGGCTATCGCACCCGCGCCTGGAAGGCCGAACTGGCCGCTCTGGCCCTGGAGACCGGCCTGGAAATTACCGTCTGTCACTTTCCGCCAGGTACTTCAAAATGGAACAAGGTGGAGCACCGGCTGTTCTCCCACATCACGATGAACTGGCGCGGCAGGCCCCTGACAAGCCACGAAGTCATCGTGAACAGCATCGCCGCGACGACCACCGGCACCGGGCTGACGGTGCACGCCGAACTCGACACCACCGCCTACGAGACCGGAGTCCGGATCGTCGACCGGCAGATGGATGCCCTGCCCCTGCACCGCCACGAGTGGCACGGCGACTGGAACTACACGCTGCAGCCCGAGGCGTATGACCAAGTCAGTGACGTACCGGACCCCTTCGACCAGCCCAGCCCCGACCTTGCGTGGCTGTGTCACCCGGCCCTGACCGGAATGCCGACCGAGGAGTGGGACACGCTGATCACCACACTCACCGCCCGCCACGAGGACCAGCGGGAAGCACACCTGGACAAACGGCGCGGCCACCGGCCCCGCCTGGCGGCCCCGGGCACCGGACGGCGCCCCGTCCTCACCCTCGCCGACCGGCTCCTGGCCACCCTCCTCCATTACCGGCTCGGGCTCCCGCAGGTAGCCGTCGCCCGCCTCTTCACCGTCACGCCCTTCACCATCAACCGGCGCATCCGCGACATCCGCCAACTCCTCAGCACGGCTGGACACATCATCCATCGCACTGACCAGCAACTCACCACCCTGGAGCACCTTTACGACCACGCGAGCGCGGTAGGCATCACCGTCCCGCTCAAGATCAAGACAGCGAG
>NZ_ML123058.1:13260-37500 GCF_003846175.1 Streptomyces sp. ADI95-17
TTAATGATCCGCAAGCCCTAACTACCCGGCCTTGGGTCAAGGCCCATGTTGGAGATAGCCCCCGACGTGATCGCGGTGAACGTGGCGCAGACGCCCACCGACAGCGCGGGCAATCCTGTCGACGGTCCGTGGGGGGCGACGCTCTACGTGATCGCCGAGCAGGTGGACGGCTGGCGCATCGTGGCGGGCCAGAACATGGCCGTCGACCCGCAGGCCGTGTGATACCAGGCCGTGATGCGGGCCGGCTGCCCGAGCCGATGTCGCGGGGATCCGCGCCGGGCAGCCGGCGCCGAGACGGCGCCTCGCCCCGCCCGTCAGTCGCGCCGGGCCACGATCCGGTACGCGTTCGACACCCGAAGCCGGTACGACAGCGGCCGCACCGCGAACCGGTCGAGCAGGGTGCCCACCACCAGCGCCGGAATGCCGGCGACCAGCAGCGCCCCGCGCAGCGTGCGGCGCAGCTGGCTCGGTGGCTCGGGCAGCCACGGTGCATCGTCGCGCGGTGCCGCGTGGTTCAGCGCCAGCCATACGGCGGCCAGCAGGTCGACCGGGTCGTGCGGCTCCGCGTGCTGCTCGGCGACCACTGTGAAGCCCATTTCCGTGAGCCGCGCCCGCAGATTGGCCACCGGGACGAAGTGCAGGTGCTGCGGCTGGAGCCAGGGCAGCCACCAACGGCCCAGCAGCCTCCCGTAGCGGCTCTCGGGGTCCGGCACCTCGATGAGGAGATGCCCGCCGGGCCGTACCGTCTCCCATGCGGCGCGCAGTTCGCGATCGGGATCGGTGCTGTGCTCCAGGTAGTGGAACATGCTCACCACGTCATAGTGGCTGGCCAGTTCGGGTGCGAGGTCGGGGAAACTGCCCCGGTGGCCACGGTCCACCCGGCCCTCGCGCTCGGCCAGTTCGACGCCGTCGGTGAAGTCGAGTCCGTCGAACACGGTGTGGGGCAGCACCGCCCGCGCAGCCGCGCAGAAGTGGCCGTGCCCGGTCCCGACGTCCAGCCATCTCTTCGGCGCGGAGTCGTACGGCAGCATCGACTCCGCCCGTCCCCGGTACATCTTGGTACGGCCCCCGAAGGTGTCACCGAGTTGTTTCTCGCCGAGCCCGTCGTAGAAGTCGCGGTAGTAGAAATCCAGTCCCTGTTCGTTGAGCCGGGGGTTCTGGAAGGTGTGACCGCAGCCTTCGCAGCGGTCGAGAACGAAACGGCCCGGCTTGTGCTGGAGCAGGTCGGTGGTGCGCAGCCGGGTGGTCAGCTCCTGCGAACCGCACCATGGGCAGTCGGTACGGCGCGGCTCGAAGAAGCGCTCCCAGCCGGCGGCGATGTCCGCCTGATACGCGGGCCGCAGCCGGGCGATCCGGTCAGTTGACTCGGTGTCCTCGCTCATCTGAACTCCCTGGCTGTTCCCGTACGTCGTGGGGCTGCATCGGCTGATTCGCGGTGCGCGAGTGTGTCTCTCGAAGTCGGGGCCGCCCGGGTGGACATGGCGGAGCCGTCCCGGGCGGCGGCACTGACCACCTGTCGCACAGCGAGATCACCGAGGTGGAGCGCAGCGGCACGGGCCCCACCCGCGGAACGGAACGCCGTACGGATCCGGTGGGCCCCGTCGCGGTATTCGGGATCGTCCAGGATGGAGTCGACCGCCGAGGCCAGCTTCTGGACGGTGACCCGCCCGAACCGCACCCGCACCCCCGCCACGGCGTCCACGACCTGTCCGGCCACCACCGGCTGGTCATCGCGGATGGGAGCTACCACGAGGGGCACCCCGTGCCACAGGGCCTCGCACACGCTGTTGTGGCCGGCGTGGCAGACGACTGCGCCAACGCCCCTTTCCAGGAGGGAGAGTTGCGGCACGGACGGCACGATCAGCACATCCTTGTCGCCGTCCCGCGCCGAGAGCACGCCACCGGGGTCGGCGATCACCGCCTGCACCCGGTCGGCCCGCTCCCGCAGCGCGCTCCGGCACATGTCGAGGAAGCGGCCGCCGACATCGGCGTTCGCCGTGCCCAAGGTGACCAGGACGGTGGTGCGGCCGGCATCGAGCCATTCCCACGGGAAGCCGGCGGCGGACGGACGCGCCGTGATCGACGGACCGACCCAGCACACTCCGTCGTGCGCGGAACCCGCCAACTCCGGTGTGCTGAAGGCGAGGACGAGATGTGGTGAGAAGCGGGGGTCGGCCGTGCCCGCCGGGTCCCCGACGGCCTCCCTGAGCGCGCCCAGCCGCTGCTGCAGCCACTGGCCGACCTTGGGAAGCCCGGCGAGGGGGTCGGTGAACTCGGCCGACGTGGTCGCCGAGGTCGCCCACGGCAGGCCCAGCCGCTCCGCGATCAGAGCGCCCGCGAAGGCCTGCTGGTCGGCGACGACGACATCCGGCCGGAACGCCTCGACGGCGGCCCGGACCCCCGGAGCCATCGACTCGGCCAGCGGCAGCAGGTACCGCTCCCACAGGAACTTCAGCGCCTCCGGGCCGCGCAGCTCGGTCGGCCGCTCGCCCCGGGGCGCCCCGGCGCACGCCATGACGGGCCCGGCCCCGGGGCCCGCGAGCCGGCCGACCAGCGCCGGATCGGGACACACCCACGCCACCGCATGTCCTGACGCGACGAGTTCGGCGGCGACACCGACGGTCGGGTTGATGTGCCCGACCAGGGGCGGGACGACGAAGAGGAAGCGGCTCACCCGGCCACCTCCGCCGCCACCCGCCCGGTGGTGCGGCCGGCCTCCTCGACGAGTGCCAGGATGTGCCGGCCGACCGTCCCGGAGGCCTCCACCAGGACCGAGTGCTCGTGCCCCGGGATCACCACGGTCCGGCAGTCCGGAAGCGTCGATGCCAGCCAGGGCGCGAGTTCGGCGAGATCGGAGTCGCCGCCGTACAGGCCGAGCACCGGGCAGCGCACTGCCGCGATCCGGCCGGCCGTCAGGACGCCGCTGGCCGGGATGTCCCGGCCGAGGGTGGTGTCACGGGCCAGTCTGGCCGCGCCCTTGGCCAGCCGCGCCGTGTTGTGCCCGCGGTGGGTGCTGATCCAGGCGATCGCGTCGGGCTCGTTGTGGGCGAGCTGGGTCACGACGCGGTCCAGGATGCCCCCCAGCTTCTCTGCCCAGGCGGCGGTGGCCGGTTCGGACTCGATGAGACTGACGCTCGCCACCCGCTCTGGGCGCCGGGCCGCGAAGCCGAACGCGATTGTGCCGCCGAAGGAGTTGCCGACCAGATGCACCGGACCGGTCACCGCCAGCCGGTCGAGCAGCGCCTCCAGGTCGTCGATGTTGTGCTCGACCGTGTAGCCCTCGGCAGGGCGTCCACTGCGCCCGTGGCCGCGCAGGTCGTACATGACGACGTCGAGACCGGCGGCCGCGAACGCGGGTGCGACGGTGAAGTAGTAGCTGGCCAGGCTGTCCGTGAGCAGACCGTGCACCAGCACTACGGTGGCGGTGGCCGGCTGGCCACCGCGAGGACCGATCCGCTGTACGTGCAACCGGACGGAGCCGGTGTCGACCATTGCCATGGCTCAGCTCGCCTCCCCCGCCTTGAGACTGGTGACGACGTACTCGACCAGCCGTCCGACGGTCAGTTCGATGATCTCGTCGAACTCCATACCGGCCAGGAACTCCGCGAAGTTGACCCGGTCTCCGTACCGCTCCTGGAGCAGCCCGGCCAGAGTGACGAGGTCGATGCTCTCCAGCTCCAGATCACGGTTGAAGGTGGTCCTCATGCCGATCTCGATGTCGTCGAGGCCGTACTCGTCCTCCAGGAGCCGCGCCAGCATGCCGGTGAGGTCGGCAAGTACGGACTCCTCGTCGGCGGTGACAGGGGTGTGGGGGGTGGGCGCATTCATCGGGCGTCGTACTCCTTAGCGGTCGGGTTTCCCGTCGTCCATGCGACTGCGTACGCGCGCTCCGGCAGCCGGGGCGGGTTGGTGGCCGGTACGCAGTGCACGGTGTAGGTGCGTTGCAGGCGGCCCGCGACGGCCAGCCGGTCGCCCGCCGGGGTCGCGTCGAACACGGTGAAGTCCCGCGGCCGGCCGCCGAATCCGGTGCCCTCCGCCTTGGCGACGGACTCCTTGGCGGCCCAGAAACGGGTGAACCACACGGCCTCGCTCTCGCCGGTGTCGGCCGACAGGCGGTGCAGCAGCCGCAGCTCGTCCCCGCCGAGGGCGGCGGCGAGGGCGGCGGCGAGGGCCTGCGGGGTGCGGTCGGTGACCTCCTCGATGTCGATGCCGGGGCCGGGGCCGGTCCGGTGCGGTCGGACGATCGCGACAGCTGCCTCCGCGCAGTGGGCCAGCGAGACGTCCAGCGGGGGCAGGGGCCGTCCGTGCACGCCGGTGACGTACGGACGGCCCGTCTCGTCGTTGTGCACCCGCAGTTCCGCCGGGAAGACGGGGCCCTCGCCGTGGTCCCACAGCCACTGCCGCACCGCGTCCTTCACTGCGATGCGCCCCAGCAGCCACTGTCGGCGCCCTCGTGGCGCGTGGCGGGCGTACTCCGCGCGCTCCGCACCGCCCAGGGAGTTGCGCATGATCAGCTCCCGGGACGCCAGGTCCGGCCACCTCTCGTGCAGCAGCCGCCAGCCGCCGGGGCGCGGCTCGGACAGGGTGTTGCGATCCGGGAAGCGCTCGACGGGCCGGGTCTGCGGGTCGTTGTCGAAGCGGCGGTCCTGCCAGCCGTACAGCTCCGCCCACACGGTGCCCCCGGCCCTCAGCTGTACGTCGGCCTCCAGAAGGGCATCGGTGAGCGAGGTGACGCGCACCAGGCATTCCACCTCTGTGCCCGGCGCCGGATGCGGCCCGTAGAACCGCATCTCCCGCATCCCGACCGGGAACACGACGGTGCGCTCGGAACGGGTCGCCATGATCCAGTAGCCGAGTAGCTGGCCGACGTTGTCCAGCAGCGCGCCGGGCGCGGAAGGGGTGGTGAGACGTCCGCGCACATGGCGGTCGCCGATCGCCGTGAGTTCGCTGACGCCCTGGAACGCCGGGCCGTGGAACATCCAGCGCTCGGCGTAGAGCTGGGCAGCCGTGTGGTCGGGGGCGTGCTCGGCTCCGGGATCGGTGACCCATGGGGCGGGGGGCGGAGTGGGGTACGCGCCGGCGAGCTCCACGGTGGCGCGGGCCCGCGGGCCGAAGGAGACGGCGAGAAGCCCCGGATCCTTCGGCGTCACGGTCACGGGCACGTCGACTGCCGGGGTGGCGGTGAGCCACTCGTCGAACCGCGCGCCGTGCACGGCGACCGGCAGCCCGCCGGGGAACGTCTCCTGCGCGGCGTCCACGATGTGCTGCACGATCGTCGTGGCCGGGACGACCGGCCACCGGTCGGCGACTTCGGGCCAGCCGGGCCGTTGGGGGAAGAAGCAGTGGTCCAGAAGGTAGGGCATGGTGTCGGGCGAGACGTGGACGGTGGTGTGCCGCGGCCCGGCGGACGGAGCCGGCGCAGGCGTCCCCGTCCTCGCGGACATGAGGGCGGCGGCCGTGTCCGCGGTCTCGCTCAGCAGGGCGCTCAGTTCGGCGGCCACCGGGGAGCTCTCGGCGAGGGAGTCCAGCGGCGACGGGCCGGCCGGGACCGGCGCCCGCGCGGGCGCCCGCAGCCCGGCCCGCAGCCCGGGGAGCCGTTGGGGCGAGAGGGACACCAGAGCGCCGCTCAAGTCCAGTCGTACCGGCGGCCGTTGAGATGTGGTCGCCGTCTCGGCGGGTTGCAGGGAGGGCGCCACCGCCGAACCCGCCGTCCACAGCGCGGTGGCCACCCGGCGCAACTGGGCGAGGCCGGTGCGGTGGGGCGAGTTGGCGGCGACCACCAGGTGGTCGCGACCGCCCAGGGTGTCGCTCACCAGGGAGCCGAGCTGACCGGGGCCGACCTGGACGAACACCCGGTGACCGGCCGCGTTCAGGGCCTCTGTCAGCTGGCGGAACCGTACGGGTTCCAGCAGATGCCGGACGAAGAGAGCCCGGATCCCCGTCTCGTCCTCGGGGAACGGTGCGGCGGTCGTGCCCGACCAGAGCGGGGTGTGCGGCGGATGCAGCCGGAAGCGGCGGGCGGCCTCCTCCATCGGTCCGACATGGGGGCGCAGCATCGGCGTGTGGAAGCCCGATTGGAACGGCAGGACCTGGCTGAGGACGCCCTGCGCGCGACGCGCCCGTACGAAGTCCTCCACCGCCGCCTGCGGACCGCACACCATCGACTGACCGGGCGCGTTGTCGTGGGAGAGGACCAGGCCCGCCCGGCTCCCGCCCTCGTCGCGCAGGGCGGCCAGAACGTGCTCGGCGCTGGTGCCGATCGCGCCGAAGGCGAGACCGGGGACAGTCACCGAGTCGGGGTCGAAGGCGGCCATGAACGCGTCGACCTCGTCCCCGGAATACAGCCCGGCCGCGGCCATGGCCGTCCACTCGCCGACGCTGTGTCCGGCGACCGCGTCCGGCACGATCCCGCTGCGGCGCAGCGCCGCGTCGAGGAGGCGGCCGACGGCGACCACGCCGAAACCGTGCCGGCCCACGTCGTCGGTCCGGTCTCCGTCGACTGCGGGGGCACGCAGACCGAAATGGGCGGCCACGTCGTCGACCTGCGGGGTGAACTCGCCCTCCAGGCCCGGGAACAGGAATGCCAGTCGGCCGTGGCCGGCACCCAGGAGGGGGCCCGGCCGGAACCAGACGTCACCGCGTCCGTGCCAGCCCCGCTGCCGGCCGACCGCGCGGCGTGCCAGGGCGAGCCGTTTGGCGGTCGGTCCGACGATGCCGAGGCGGGCGGGGCCCGCCTCGGGGTGCGGGTGGCCGGGGGCGAGACCGGCCGCCCGTACGGTGTCGTCGTCGGCGTCCAGCAGGGCGGCGAGGTGCGCCGGGGATTCGGCGGCGAGGAGCAGGACATGCTCGGGCTCGTCGACCTCGACGACCGGGCGGGCCGGTGCGCTCGCGCGGGACCCGTGCCCGTCCGGGGCCTCCTCCAGCACCACATGCGCGTTGATCCCGCCGAAGCCGAACGCGTTGACGGCGGCCCGGCGCACGGGGCTGCGCGCGGTGGTCTCCCAGTCGGCGGCCTTCTCCAGGGTGCGGAACCGGGTGCGGGCCAGGGCGGGGTGCGGGTCGTCGCAATGGAGTGTCGGAAGGAGTGTCCGGTGGTGGACGGCAAGTGCGGCCTTGACCAGACCGGCGACCCCGGCGGCCGGCATGGCATGCCCGATCATCGACTTGACCGATCCCAGCACCGCGTCACCGTCTCCGGGTCCGAACACATCGGCGAGCGTGGCGAGTTCGGCACTGTCACCTGCCGGTGTCGCGGTGCCGTGCGCCTCCAGCAGGCCGACCGAGCCCGGCTCGGCGGGGTCGAGTCCGGCCGCCCGCCATGCCTGCCGCACTGCGTGCGCCTGTCCACCGGGCTCGGGGTTCATGAGTCCGGCCGCCCGTCCGTCGCTGGCCACTCCGGTGCCCCGGACCACCGCGTAGATCCGGTCTCCGGCGCGCTCGGCGTCGGCCAGCCGCTTGAGGACGACAACGCCCGTCCCCTCACCGATCAGGATGCCGTCGGCGTCCCGGTGGAAGGGCCGGATGCGCTGGCTGGGAGAGAGTGCGCGCAGCTGGGAGAAGACGCTCCACAGCGTGATGTCGTGGCAGTGGTGGACGCCGCCGGCGAGCATCACGTCGCACCGCCCGGAGGCGAGTTCGCCCACGGCCTGGTCCACGGCGACCAGTGAGGAGGCGCAGGCGGCGTCCACCGTGTACGCGGGCCCGCGCAGATCGAGCCGGTTGGCGACCCGGGAGGCGGCGAGGTTGGGCACCAGGCCGATCGCGGACTCGGGGCTGTCCGGACCGAGACGCTCGGTGAATGCCTGGCGCACTCCCGCGAGTTGGTCACCCGTCAGGTCCGGGATCAGCTCCGCCAGTGTGCGGACCAGTTGGCCGGCCGTACGGACCCGCTGGTCGAGCCGGACCAGGCCGGGCGTGAGATAGCCGCCCCTGCCCAGAACGACGCCGACCCGCCCTCGGTCGGGGAGGCGGTCCGTGCCGCCCGCGTCGTCGAGGGCGGCCGAAGCCACGTGCAGGGCGATGAGCTGGTCGGGCTCGGTACCGGCCACCGAGTTCGGCATGATCCCGAACCGGGTGACCTCCACCTGCGCGAGTCCGTCCACGAACCCGCCGCGGCGGGCGTAGACCTGGTTCGCGACGGCCGGGTCGGAGGCGGTGCCCGGGTGGTAGTACTCGGCGTCCCAACGCCCGTCCGGTACCGCGCCGATCGCGTCCACGCCGTCGCGCAGGTTGCGCCAGTAGGCGTCCAGGTCCGCGGCGCCGGGCAGCAGCACCGCCATCCCGACGATGGCCACCGGCACCTGTCGTGCGGCCACGGCCTGCGTGCCCGGACCGTGCCGGGGCGGCGCCACCACGACCGTCACCAGCCCGAGGCGGTGTAGACGACGGCGGTGGCGGACTCCTCGCCCCAGGCGAGCTCCCGCAGCAGCGCCGCGGTCCCCTCCTCCGGGTCGATCAGCCGGATGCCGCGCCGGGCGTACTCCCGGGCCAGCTCGGCCCCGATCATGCCGCTGTGACCGGCCGAGGGTGCCCAGGGGCCCCAGTGCACGGTCACCGCCCGCCGGCCGGTGCGGGCGGCGAACGCCGCGCCGAGGGTCTCCAGCGCGTCGTTGGCGGCCGCGTAGTCCACCTGGCCGCGATTGCCCAGGACGGCCGATATCGAGCCGAACAGCACGGTGAACGCGGGCGGTGCGGGCAGTTCCTCCAATGCGGTGAGCAGGGCGTCGGCGCCCGTCGCCTTCGTGGCGTAGACACGCCGGAAGGACTCCGTGCTCTTCTCTGCGATGAGCCGGTCCTCGATCACACCGGCCGCGTGCACCACGCCGTCGAGCCGGCCGTGCTCGGCATGGATCTCCTTCACCGCCTGCAGTACCGCGTCCGGCTCGCGGAAGTCGACCGACCGGTAGCGGGCCCGGCCGCCCGAGGCGGTGATCTCGGTCAGGGTGGCCGTGATCTCCCGCTGGGCGAGCAGCAGCTCGGCGGCGCGATTGATCTCGGCCGGCTTCAGTCCGCCGCGGGCCGCGAGCGCGGCGCGCAGCTCGGCCGGGGTACGCGCGGACGCGGTGTCCGCGGCCTCCGGACCGTCCGGGGCGGGGGTGCGGCCGAGGAGTTCCAGACGGCAGCGTGCGGCGCCGGCGAGCACGGCGGCGAACTGTGCGGTGATGCCTCGTGCCCCTCCTGCCAGCAGCACCACGGAGTCCTGGTCCAGGCCGAGCGCGGTGGCTTCCGGGGTGCCCGCCCCGGCCGGTCCGGCGCCCGTGCTGCCGAGCACGCCGAGCGGCGCCGCCACCAGTTCGAACCCGTGCCGGCCTGCCGCCGTCCGCAGCACGACCGGTGTCCGGTCCCACGCGACGGCCTCGGCGACCACGGCGTCCGCGACCACGGCGTCCGCGAGCGCGGACGGCGAGGAATCGGAAACCTCGATGATCCGGGCCACCATCTGCGGATACTCGCGCGCCACGGTCCGGAACAGACCTCGCAGCCCCGCGGTCCGGGGGTCGGGCACCTCACCGTCGGCGGGCCGGACGGCCAGCAGCCATCGCGGGGCGCGTGCCAGGGCGGCCTTCAGTACAGGGAACGAGGCGGGCAGCAAGGGCATTTCATCGGTGCCCGCGAGGGCCCCTGACCACAGCACGCCGTCCACCGGTCCGTCGGTCTCCGTCAGGACGTGGTCCCGGGCCCGTGCGGAGACCTCGGCTCCGTGGGACGCCAGGCGGGCGGCGACCTCGGGGGCGTCGCCGAGCAGGATCCAGCGGGTGCCCGTGAGAACGGACGACGGGTCGGTGCCGGCGTCGGCCCGCTCGTCGAGGAGGACCGGGCGCAGGAGGTGCCGTCCGGGGGGTTCGGCGGTGACGGCGTCCGGTCCGGGCTCCACCACCACCGGAGCGGGCTCCGCCTCCGCCGGGGCGGCGGGCCGCTCGGCCGGTCCGCCCATCCGCGCGGTCAGCCAGTCGGTCACCGCGGCGGCCGTCCGCGCCTTCGCCAGCTCCTCCAGCGCGGCGTCGTTCAGCGCGGCGAGGTCGGTGCCGGCACCGGCACCCAGGCGCCGGGCCAGTTCGCCCGCGATCTCCGCCCGCTTGATGGAGTCGATGCTGAGGTCCGCCTCCAGGTCGAGGTCGGGCTCGATCATGTCGACGGGGTAGCCGGTGCGCTCGCTGATGATTTCCAGAACGACCCGCTGGACATCGGCCGGACCGGCGGGCTGCGCGGCTGCCGGCTCAACGGCGGTGGCCGGCGTGCCCCGTTCCGGGTCCTTCATCGACGGCTGCGCCGGGGGAAGTTGCGGCACGGCCTGGATCACCTGCGGGGCCGCCGGGGACGGGACGGGCCGCGCGCCCGGGGCGGATCCGAGGTAGGTGAGCAGAACGTCCCGTTGGGCGGCGATCATCTCCCGGCTGGTGCGCAGGAATTCGGAGATGAGCGTGTCCTGGTCGGACGGTGCGCTGTGCGGGGAATTCGTCGTCACAGTCGTCTCCAGGGTCTCCGTGACTCGTCGGGCCGGTGCGAGCGCACCGGTGAGGAGGGCGCCGTCGGCGGTGCGGACCAGTTGTCCGTCGACCGTCCATCCGGGGAGCTTCGGCGCCGGGGTACGTGCCGCGTCCACCGCGTTCCGGCCTCGCAGCAGCCACCCGGCGCGCACCGGCAGCCCCGCGACGGCGAGCTCGGCCAGGGCGTCGAGCCAGCCGCGCAGGCCGCTGCCCGGCCGGGGTTCGCAGGCCACCGTGCGGTGCGGGCGGTCGCCGAGGATCTGCCCGACCAGCCGGGTCAGGACCGAGCCGGGGCCGGCTTCGACGAAGATGCGGGCTCCGGCCTCGTACATCGCCTCGATCTGCTCGACGAAGGCGACCGGGGCACCGATCTGGGCGGCGAGCTCGGCCCGTACCGCGTCACCGTCGGCGGCGTACGGGATGGCCGTGCGATTGGACCACACGGGGAATTCGGGCGCGTGCACCGGCCGGGCCGCGAGCGCCTCGGCGAACCGGTCGGTGGCGGCGGCGACCAGCGGGCTGTGGAACGCGCAGGCGACGGGGATGCGCTTGGCACCGTGGCCGGCCTCGCGCAGCAGCCGGACGGCCTCGTCGACGGCGTCCGTCGGTCCCGAGATCACCGTCTGGCCGGGCGAGTTGCGATTGGCGACGACCACACTGTCCGGCACGGACGCCGCCTTGAGTGCCTGCGCCACGTCCTCGGCGCCGGCCGAGACCGCGGCCATGGTCCCGGGGTCGCCCGCGTCGCCTTGGGCGGACTGCGCGGCCCGAAGGATCGCCGCTGCTCGCTCCGCGCTCAGTTCCAGCAGCGTCTCGGGGGTCAATGCGCCGGCCGCGCACAGTGCCACCAGCTCGCCGTAGCTGTGCCCGGCGGCCATGTCCGGCTGCACGCCGGCCGCGGTGAGCACGGCGTGCGCGGCGAGTCCCGTGACACCGAGGGCGGGCTGTGCCACCCGGGTGTCGGTGAGCGCGGCCCGTTGCCTCTCGCGTTCGGTGTCGTCGAAGGCGGTGGGCGGATACAGGGTGTCGGCGTGGGCGCGGGCGAGTTCCAGATAGGGGCGCAGCTCTGGGAAGGCGACGAACAGGTCGGCGAGCATGCCGGTGCGCTGGCTGCCCTGGCCGGGGAAGAGGAATGCCACCTTGGCGCCGTCCGATTCGCCGGCACTGACCCGGTGGATGCCGCGTGCCGGAGCGTGCGCGGCGGGGTCGACGGGGTCGGCCAGGGCCCGCCGCACCTTCTCGGCCAGGTCGTCCACGTCCGTCGCCACGATGGCGACCTGGGCCGGGTCCCCGCTCGCGTCCGACCGCCGGGCCGCGCTCAGCGCGAGGTCCTGAAGCCGCCACGACCGGCCCTCGGACTGAGCGGCTGCCAGGAGTTCCTCCATCGCCCGGCGGGCCGCGGCCTCGTCCCGGCCGCGGAACACGAACAGTTCGGCCGGCCAGGCGTCCAGTCCCCGCACGGGCGGTACGCCACCGGCGTGGGCGGCCAGCACCACGTGGAAGTTGGTCCCGCCGAAGCCGAACGCGCTCACTCCGGCGATCCGTTCCTCCGCGGGTGCCGCCCATGGCCGAGCCTCGGCGTGGAAGGCGAAGGGGCTGCTGTCCGCCTCCCACGCCGGGTTGGGATTCTCGACGTGCAAGGTGGGCGGCCGGACTCCGGTGTACAGCGCCAGCAGCGTTTTGATCATTCCGGCGAGACCGGCGGCGCACTTGGTGTGGCCGATCTGCGACTTCACCGAACCGAGGGCGCAGCCGCCCGGTTCCGCCCCGGCCTCGGTGAACACCTCGCTGAGAATGCGCAGTTCGGTGCGGTCGCCGACGACCGTCCCGGTGCCGTGCGCCTCGACGAGACCGACTTTTGCCGGTGAGACGCCGGCGTTTCGATAGGCGCGCTCCAGAGCCGAGCGCTGGCCCTCGGGCCTGGGCGCGGTCAGACCGAGTGAGCGGCCGTCGCTGGAGGAGCCCAGGCCCTTGATGACGCCGTAGATCCGGTCGCCGTCCCGCTCGGCGTCCGCGAGCCGCTTGAGGACGACGCAGGCGATGCCCTCGCCGAGCGCGATGCCGTCAGCCGAGCCGTCGAAGGCGCGTGAGCGGCCGGTGGGAGACAGGGCGTGCACGGAGGAGAACAGGACATAGTCGTTGATTCCGTTGTGCAGGTCGGCGCCACCGCACAACACCACGTCGGAGGTGCCGCCGGCCAACTCCTTGCAGGCGACGTCCACCGCGGCCAGCGACGAGGCGCAGGCGGCGTCGACGGTGTAGTTGGCGCCGCCGAGATCGAGCCGGTTGGCGATCCTGCCCGAGATGACGTTGGCGAGCATGCCGGGGAAGGAGTCCTCGGTGAGTCCCGGGAGCTGCTCATCCAGACCCGCGGGGACGCGGCCGTAGTACGAGGGCAGCACCGCCCGGAGCGTGGCCGCGTTCGACAGATCGCTGCCCGCCTCGGCGCCGAACACCACGGAAGTGCGTGAGCGGTCGAACTTCCGCCCCCCGTCGCCGTATCCGGCGTCCTCCAGAGCGCGCCGGGCGGCCTCCAGGGACAGCAGCTGCACCGGTTCCGTGCTGCCGAGAGACGTCGGCGGGATGCCGTAGCGCAGCGGGTCGAAGGGGATGCGGGGCAGGAAGCCGCCCCACTTGGAGGGGGTCGACTCGCCATGGTGGACGGCCGGGTCCCAGCGCTCGGGCGGGACCTCGCTCACCGCGTCCACTCCGGCGACCACATTCGCCCAGAAGGCGGTCAGGTCGGGCGCCTGCGGGAACATGCACGCCATGCCGACCACGGCGACGTCGAGCGGAGCGGGCGCGACCGGCTCCCGTACCTCGTTCGCCGGGGCCGACTGCGCCGTCCGCAGGGCGAGATGCTCGGCGGCTCCCGTGGTCACCGACTCGTGCAGTGCCGCGACGGTCGTGGTCGCCGAGCGCAGCACGGCCACCTCGCCGGCCATGAACATTCCCTCGGCGAGCTGGCGCCGCTCGTCGACCGGAGAGAGGCAGCCGTCGGCGGATCGGTCGACGCCCTTGCTGGCGATGCGCAGCCGGCCGACGTTGAGCCTCTCCAGCTCCTCCCAGATCCGCCGGTCCGGCACGCCCTCGGCGCGCAGCCGGGCCTCCTGGTCGCGGTAACCGGCGGTGAACGGGCTCGGTAGGCACCGCGTCGCGTGGCCCGGCGCCGACTCCAGCAGCGTGGTGCGCTCGGCCTCCAGGACCTGCTGCTGGAAGAGCGGCCGGACCGCCCCGCGGGAAACAGCCTCCTCGGTGAACAGATACGCGGTACCCATCAGCACACCGACGGCCGCGCCGCGCGCGGTCAGCGGCGCGGCCAGAGCGGCGACCATCGCCGCCGACCGCTCGTCGTGCACGCCGCCCGCGAAGAACACCTCGAGGTCCGCGGCCTCGTGACTCTCCAGGAAATCCTCCAGGACGGCCAGTTGGGCCTCCCAGAGCGCGAAACTGCCGCGCGGCCCCACATGCCCGCCGCACTCCGAGCCCTCGAACACGAACCGGCGCGCCCCGGCCTGGAGGAACTGCCGCAACAACCCCGGTGAGGGCACGTGCAGAAACGTCCGGATGCCGTCCTGCTCCAGGGCCTGCGCCTGGGACGGCCGCCCACCGGCGATGATCGCGTGGGTCGGCCGCATCTCCCGTACGGCCTCCAGCTGGGCCGTACGCACGTCCTCCGGCGCGAAGCCGAGGACTCCCACGCCCCAGGGCCGGCCGGCCACCGCGTCCCGGGTCTCGGTCAGCATCGTCCGCGTCCGCGTGCCGTCCGCCAGCGCCAGGGCGAGGAAGGGCAGTGCTCCGTCGGCTGCCACCGCCGCGGCGAAAGCGGGTCCGTCGCTCACCCTTGTCATCGGCCCCTGCGCGACGGGGAGCCGGGTGCCGAGCGCCACGCTCATCGGCGATCCGGGCCGCAGCGCCCGTGCTGCCGTGGCGTCCCGGACGGCACCGAGCACCGCTTCCCGCAGCGCGCGCACCGTTCGGCGCACATCGCCCCACCGCTCCGCGAACAGGGTGGCGAGGAAGCCGTCCTGGCCCACCGGGAGCAGTTGGGTACGCAGATCCCGCCCGCCCAGAAGCGCCGCCACCTCCTGCGGTCCGGCACCCTCCGCGAGGCGCGGGACGTCCGGGCCTCGCCGCAGCAGGAAACGGTGACCGGCCCGGGCGACGGTTTCCGAGCCGTCGCTGGTGCGCAGCACCGCGGCGACCGGTTCGGGCAGCGCCGACTCGGCGAGCAGCGCGAGTTGGCCGTCGAGGACGACGCCGGCCGCTCCGCCGGCCACCGCGGCGGCGGCCGTTCGAGGGCCGATGCCGCCGCTCGCCCACACGGGCCGGGTCACCTCGGGCGCGGCGAGCAGTCGCTGGAGCAGGACGAAGGTGCTCAACTCGCCGATCCGGCCGCCGCACTCGGTGCCGCGAGCGATCAGGCCGTGCGCCCCGGCGCGTAACGCATCCCGTGCGCCCTCCAGGTCGGTGACCTCGACGAGGACGCGGAAGCGCGCCGCGAGCGCGGCGATCGTCCAGGCCGCGCCCGATTCCCCGGCCGCCGCTGCGACCGCGAGAACCACGGTGTGCGGACCGTCCGGAGCCAGGTCGGCCGGGGTGAGCCGGCAGTGCGCGTCGACCCGGACGCCGAACCTGCCCGAAGCCGTGCGCTGCAGTTGAGCGAGGGCCTCGCGGGATCTCCGGTCGCCGGCCCCGAGGTCGAGCACACCGAGACCACCGGCCCGGCCGACGGCCACGGTGAGCCCGGCATCGGGCTCACCGTACGGAGTAATGCCGATGATCATTTCTTCGGAACGCACAGCGGAGTTCATCATTCTCCGAATCAAGGGTGAGACTGCACGGTGGGGGGTTCTGTACAGAAACAGACACGGCGGCTCACCGGCTTCCTGCAGGGAAAAGCCCACCGCGGAACGCCGATATGAAGCGTGTGTTCGAAGCGGATTGAAAGGTAGTGGCGTGGTTACTCACCGGTCAAGGTGCGAGTGAGTGATCGGCAACCGTCTTTTTCGACCCCGTCGGTCGCGAGTGGAAGGCATGGCCGGAGGGAAACGGCTGAATCCTTTTCCGACGAGGCATCGTTCACCTGGGCTGTTGCAACTCCCTTTACCCGGATGCCAGTTGGGGATTGGCTGATTGGGGTGCACAACAGACCGGGGACGAGCCTGGCGGTCATTTTGAGGGCTGCCGATGAGGCGCCTCGGACCGAGCGATGGGTGCCCCCACCGACCGGCCGGCAGTCAAAATGGCGGACTCGCGCGGATATGCCTGCGGAAATCGTCTGCCCGGGACGAAGAACCCCCTGGTGTCGCACTCGGACCGGAAGCGCGCTCTTCCAGGGGTACGGAAAGAGGCGCCTGACCTGACACAAGGGCAGCCTCCATTCCTCACTCGCGCTTGTTGAGGATGTCGTTGATCCGTGCCCCCTCGTCGGGGGTGATCCGTCCGTGCGGCAGTTCGATGCCGAGGGTCTCCGCCAGTGGCCGCTGATGGATGTCGACCGCCGCCTCCACGAGGTCGGCGAGCACGGCCCCCGACGAGCGGCCCCGCACCTGCCCGATGGCCACCGCGACCAGGCCGACCAGCACGGACGGCCACCAGAAGGCACCCAGCAGCAGGTAGAGCATCCCCCACGCGGTGACTTCCGTGGCCGCCCGGTAGCGGGGTGGCGTCACGGATCGCGGCGGTCGCGGTGTCGGGGAGCAGCAGCCACAGCCGTGGCCAGGCGAGGGCCACGGCCAGGCCGTATTGCGCGTCGACGCGCTGGTCGACGAGGCGGAAGCGGTCGCCGATGGCAGTGGCACGCGCGGGCAGGTATCGCGCCGGCAGGGTGTGCCCGCGTCGGGCCTGCGCGCCCTGGGCCCTGCGCCGCCGCCGGGCCACCCACCGGGCGGGACGGCGGGAGACCCACGCCCGTCGTACGCCCGCGGCAGCCCCCTGTACGGCCAGTCCGGCACCCGTCGCACCGAGCAGCGCCCCGGCCACCGCAAGCAGCACAGCCGCAGGCCGACCCGCCAGCTGCTGCCCGAGCCTGCGTACCGCGTCCTCCAGACGCCCAGTGTCCAGCGCGTGCGGATGGCCGAGCCACCAGCCGCACATCGCGGCGGCCACGAACAACGCGCCGGGCAGCACCAGCGCGCTGAGCCAGCGGTCGGCGAGCTTCCGGCCGACCTCCGTGACCAGGCTGTTCACAGCGACCTGAAGACCATTGGCGCTTCATGGATGACGCAGCGCGGCTCGCGGCCGTCCTCGTCCGCACCGGCGCGGCGCCCGCACCGGCCGCCCGGACAGCGGTAGGTGCCGCGCACGGTGACGGCGTCGAGCCCGAAGACGTCCAGGCTTTCGGGGTGGCCGTCCGCCGGGCGGCCGACCGACTTGTCGGGGTCCGGTGCCGGCTCGTATCCCAGGAGCCGGCTCACTTCCGCCGAGTGCCAGCCGTTACGCCACCGCTTGCCGGTGCGCAGGTTGATCCCGACGATTCGCGCCGCATCCCTCGTGCTGTAGCCCTGCTCCATGAGCTCGAAGTATGCGGCGCGTTCCCGCACCAACCTTCCTCCGCCCGGCTTCCGGTTCCCCCGGATCTCGAAGTCCATCGCATCCCCTGAGCTGGGGTGTTGCAACGACTGGTTGAACTCGCCCAATATTCGAGCAGGGCCTTCGCGGAACTCTGCAGGTCAGCTGGGGTCCGGCAGAGCATGGGCGCGATCGGGTCCAGCGCCGACAACGCTGCCGCGGAAAGCTTCAACGCCGCCTTCAAGAGGGAGACGCTCAAAGGCCGCAAAGCCTGGTCGAGCGAGCGTGAGGCCAGGCTCGACGCCTTCCGCTGGCTGACCCGCTACAACACCCGGCGCTGGCATTCCCGCCTCGGTCAGCGGTCTCCGATTGCCTACGAGAACGCCGTCCAAGCAGCAGCAACTACCCTGACCCAAGCCGCATAGACGTGTTCAACATCCGGGGTCAAGGCCCATGCGCCATTGCTCAGGCCTGTTTCGTGGGTGCCGATGCGGCGCCAGATGATGTGCGCGCCGCGTATCCGCTCCGGCCCGTACGACCATCTACACCCACCAGCAGGCCGCGATGCCCGAGGAGTACCTGGAGGTCCGGACGACCGACCCAGCCACGTGGATGCCCACACCGGAGAACCTGGAACGGCTCGCCGCCTTCACCCGCGTGGCCGCCGCCCGCCGCCGCGCCATCGAGGACGGGGAGACCCCGGCCCCGGCCGCCGACCCGGCCGGACCGGTCGACCGGCACCGCCAGGAGCACGAGCAGCAGCACCAGCAGTCCGGCGCCGGACGCCGGTACAGGATGGGTGGTCCGTTTCGCGGGCTTGCGGCACGTTCACGGGGCGGGACGGGCGCGCCGCCGACTTACGCGGAAGCGGTCCGTGCGGGCGCGAGGGGCCGTAGCATCTGACTATGACGGGAGTCGGGGCGGAAGCTCATTTACTGGTCTGGATGTACGAGCGTAGTGCGAGGGGCCAGGGCGATCTGGCCGGCCCGGAAGATTTCCCCGAGGAATGGCGGCGCCGTGCCCGCTTCAGGCTCCGCGCTGATCTGAACGACCTGGTCCGCAAGGGCCAGTTGGAGCGGCACTTCGTGTTCCGCAGGGGGAACCTCTACCGCCTCTCCCGCGCCGGTGAGCTGGAGGCGCAGCGGCTCTTGCACCTGCGGCGCGACCCTGAAGGGCGCCAGCAACATGCCCGCGACGGACTGGTATCCGCAGCCTCCCGCGCTGCCTACAGCCCCACTATCGGGCTCGAAGCTTTCCTCGGGATGCCGCAGTCGCAGGTATACGGCGAATCCTTGACTCTTGACGAGGTGCGGGTAGCGGCAGCCTTTCTGGTGGAACGAGGCTTGGCCACCCTGCACGAAGGCGACACACCACATTCACTCAAGGCTCTCCTGACACTGACCGGAGTAGGAATCCAGTGCGCTGAGAGCTCCCTCTCTGTGAAGGACTTCCTCATGCAGAACGGACACCTTCCGACCTACTACACCAACGTCCAGGGGGGGAACGCCCAGATCGGCCCCGGCAACACCCAGAACAACCACTTCGGCTTCGACGCCTCTCAGTTCGCCGCCTTCGCCCGCCAGGTGCTCGCGGACGCACCCCGGGTTGACATCGCGGACGAACTCAGGAGCCAGCTCGTCCGCGACGCCTCCCGTCTCCAGGAGGAGAGCACCGGGCCTGCCCCCGAGCCGAGCCGTGTCCGCCGGGCCATGGACGCAGTGCTGGAATCTCTTGTGCGGCACTCCACCGACGGCGTCGCGCAACTCCTGCACGAGACCGGCCGCGGCCTCCTCTCCTGACCGCGACGAGGCCGCTCTCCCTCACCGGACCTGGCCCGGGCCTTCGCTGTCTAGCACCCTCCTGCCCGCTGACCTTCGGTCGGGCGGTGTGGTGTCGGTCACGGACACTTCGCCCATCGGCTACTTGGTCAAGGCGGAAACGGACACCGACCGCGGGGGAGCGTCAGACAGCGGACAAGTGGTGGCTTCGCACGGTGGCTCCGGCCCGTACGCACGTCTGCGTGCGGGCCGGACCTGTCACCGACCCGGCCACGACGGCCGGAGGATCGCGAGGATCCGATGAGCACCGCCCCCACCCCGTGTACTTCGCCGACCCCGCCGGCTTCTGCTGCGACAGGGAGCCCCGCTGCGAGCCCTGCCGCAGGCCCTACGCCCAGCCACCGGCCGCCGCCTGAGCGTTGTCGCTGATCAGACTCCTGATGCGCCCGGCCCGGCCGGTTGCAACTCCTCTTCTCCTGCTCCTGATGTGCCTCGAGAAGCGTCCCGGCCCCGGAAGGCAGCGGCGGCGAAGGCCGGCGCAAACATCTGCGGCGAGGTCCTGCTGACCCTCGCCCAGCTGCGCCTGGCCACGCCCCGCCAGCTCAAGGCGCTACTGCTGCCGCACCAGCAGGGCACCGACCATGGACGCCGGGCGCTGCGCAACCTGCTGGAGGAAACCCCGGCCCTGGTTGGCCGGACCCACCGCGCCCAGCACAGCTACTGGTACTGCACCCCGGCGGGTCTCGCCGAAGCCTCCGCTTCCGGTGGGCTCGCGCCGACGGCCGGCCGAACGACCGGGAAGCGCATCGCCGCCAGCAAGACGGGCCTGCGGGAGCACAGCCTCGCCCTGGTCGACACCGTCATCGCCTTCCACCGGGCGAAGGTCGCCAACCACACGGACTGGCGGGTGGAAGTCGCCCACCCCACCCCGGCCGGGGAGATATGGACTCTGGTGCTTCAACGCCATGCGTGCCGCGACCACGTCCTCGCTCAGCGTCGACCAGTACGGGTGCCGTTATCGCGAAACTCCCGCCGCCTTACGAAAGGGCTTCGGCCGCGCGGGCGGGGTGATACTGATCGTGACAGTCGCCCCGCCGCCGGGCCGGCCTCGGGCGCGGACCCGGTCGGTGGGGATGCACCTTTGTCGATGTCTCCGAGGGGAGCCGTTCATGACCACGGCGAAAGACCTGTTCATCATCGCCATGGACCTGAAGCATTCCGTGGGACAGGGCGACCTGTCTCTCGCACTCGCGGGAGCCGAGCTGATCGATCTCATCGGTGCGGGGGCAGTCGCCGTGGACGGCGACTGCATCGTGCCGGGTGCACCGCCGACACTGGACGATCGGTTCATGGGTGAGGCTGCGGCAGAGCTCACTCGGCAGGCGCCCTACGAGCGGATCGAGGACTGGCTGTGGCGCCGGGGCCGAGACCTCACGGCCGCGTACCAGGCCGGCCTGGAGGAGGACGGTGAGCTGAAGCCGCAGCGAAGTGGCCGGTTGTCCTTCGGCTCGGAACGCGTGGAGCCGGTCGATACGCCCGCGCGCCGACGTGCAGCCGACCGCTGGGAAGAGAAGGAACCTGTCCTGGCTGCCCTCGCCTCGGTCGTGGGCATCGACGACGGACGATCCGACGATGAGGCCGGCCTCGATGACGAGGTGGTGACGGCCGTGGTGGCTGCCGTCCACGACGCGATGATGGAGCTGGAGGCCGTGCGCCAGCGGCGGACCATCGAGAACGCGGCCTTCGCCAACCTCTGGCGCGGACCGTGAGCCGATCCCGCCCTCGGGGGCGCGGTTCGGCCCACAGTCTGATCACGGTGTCTTATGAGACACCGCCAAGTCTGGAGAAGGAAGGGCATCGGGACCGTGCTGCGTCGTACCGGCGAGACCGTAGTGCTGTACGCACGGTCCGGCAGAGTCCTCACCCACCACTGGATGGACCTGGCCGTCGCCGGCATGGGACTCAGGCCAGACACGGTCCTGGACGGCGAGGCGGCGATCTGGCGGAACGGGCGGCTCGACTTCGCGGCCGCGCAGTCACGGGCTGCTTCGTCCGCGACGCGGGCCCGGGCGGCCCGGCATCCGGCCTCCTATATCTGCTGGGGTCCTTCTGCACCCGCAAATCGGCGACTGCCACAGCCTGCACTGCGTCGGAAGGCATGGGCTCCTGCCCATATGAAGGGGCCTGACGGGGCGCCACTGCTGGCGACAGAGAAGGTGAACGTGTGGCGTCGAAGCCCCGGCACCACACCGAGACACTCCGGGACTCGGGCGCGAGGCACGTGCGACGAGCCGGCACCGTAAAGGGCCATTCGGTCCGGGGCTGCCGGTGCGACGAGACAGGCCTGCTCCCGACGGCCAGGTCGGACCCCAGACCTGGAAGTACCTCGACATCCCCATGTCCGGCTGCGGCCACTGAGTCAGGTGCTGTTCGGACCAGGCGCTATGGCTTGACGTGATGTGAGACTTGCAGCATGGGTATGGGGCGTGAGTCGCGGTGGGAAAAGGACGCAATGACGGTGGAGATCGTTTTTGCTCTGGTGACTGCCGTCGTGCTGGCTGCGGCGGTCTTTGCCGTGGCTCTGGTCCAGCGGCAACTCGCCAGAACCCGCCCCAGTGCTTCGGCTGGCACCGGAGAGGTGCAGTCGGCGAAAGTGAGTCCTCACGCGACGGAACGATCAAGCTGCGGAAGACTTCGTCGGCGACGGAGGAGAGAGCCGTGATGGTGGGCGATGGTGCTGCAGCGGCCACCGGCCCAAGGTCGGCGCGCGCATCCGCAAGTGAAGGTGGGGAACCGAAATGAGTTTGCGCCTCTATTTGGACAGTGCCCGGCAGCCTCGTACGCCGAACGGGTCGGCGGGTGAATGGGGCGATTTCTTCGATGGGGCGATGGAACTGGAGGCCAAGAACTGGCCTCCACTGCTGTGGTGGGCGATGTTCAGCCCCGGAGACCTCGCGGAGGCGAGGATCGCCGACACCGAGGATGCCGGTACCGATGAGCACGCGGAGTTGCTGAGCGAGTGGGGCGAGGCCACCTACCCGTACCTGGCGGTTGACCAGCCGACGGCGCTGTCGCGACTGCACTCCCGGCGGCAGGGACTGACCAGTCGGCTCGGCGCGCAGTTCTCGCCCCTCTACGATGAGTTCGTCGCACTCATCGACACCCGGTTCGGCCCCTACGTGCTGCTGCGGACAGAGGCGCTGGCCGATGGCGGTGAAGGCGGCATCCGCCTGCTGTTCGAGGAGACCCTGGCCGACTTGGAGCGCCTCGACTCCGGTCACTCCACAGCGGCTGGCGGGCGAGTAGACAGCCTGATCTCGGATTTTCAGCGGTGGCAGAACACGGACCCGGTCTGGCTACTGTCAGGTGCTGGCGACGGATGGCCGAGCGTCGCGCTGCGGGAGCGCTACGCCGCCACTGCGGTCAGGCGGTCATCCAGCCGGAGCGCCGAGCGGGCCATCGCTGTGGGCTGGGTGTGGGTCGTTCTTGTCGTGGTCTGCAGCACCGGTGCGTACTGGCTCACCGGGAGTGTCTTGACGATCGTCGTCGCGTTCGGCGTGGTTCTGGCCGTTGGTGCGTTGACCTTGTCTGTCTCCAGCAGGCGGCGAATCACCTCGCTGGTGTCTGTCAAGGGACGATCGTCGTCAGACTGCGAGTTGTAGTCAGTCAGCGTCGTAGGCGATCGGGGATCGCTGTCCGAGGCGGGAATGCCGGCGTCGGGTGTTGTAGCGCGACAGCCAGCGGAAGGCGTCGAGTCGGGCCTCGCGCTCGTTCGGCCAGCCCTTTCGCCCCTTCAGCGTCTCCTTTTTGAAGGCCGCGTTGAACGACTCGGCGACGGCGTTGTCGGCGCTGGAGCCGACTGCGCTCATGCTCTGCCGAACCCACGCTGACCTGCAGGCTTCGGCGAATGCCCGACTCGCTACTGGGCCCCGTGATCGGTGTGCATCACGGCTCCGATGAGGCTGCCGCGGGTCCGGATCGCGGCGGTGAGGGCGTCGGTGACGAGTTCGGTGCGCATGTGGTCGGCGATCGCCCAGCCGGCCAGACGCCGTGAGCAGAGATCGATGACCGTCGCGAGGTAGCAGAACTTCACGCCGCCGATGGGCAGGTAGGTGATGTCGCCGACGTACTTCGTGTCCGGGGACCCGGCGGTGAAGTCCCGGCCGATCAGGTCCGGTGCCTTCGCGGCGACCGGGTCCGGGACGGTGGTGCGGTGCCGGCGGCGCAGACGGACTCCCTCGATCCCGATGGTCCGCATGATCCTCGCGACGCGCTTGTGGTTGACCGCCCGGCCGTCGTCGTCGCGGAGTTCGGCGGTGATCCGAGGGGCACCGTAGGTGCCGTCGGATTCCTTGTGGACCTGGAGTATCCGGGCCGCGAGCCGGTCCTCGGCGGCCTGGCGGGCCGCCCGCGCGGGGGCGGTGCGGCGCCAGTAGTAGAAGCTGGAACGGGCGATCCCGAGAATGACGCAGAGCCGCTTGACGCCGTGTCGGCGCTGGTGATCGTCAACGAACTGGTAGCGGTTCAGGATCCGTAAATTAACTACTGCCAGTTTCCACGCGGATCGGGTGCGTGCGGTGGTATACGGGCTGGCATGGGGATATCGGATCAGGTCCTGGCGGTCCTGGATGTTGTCCTGTCTCAGCGAACCGAGTCGTCTGCCGATCCGTCTCATCGAATCCAGTCGCAGCAGGTCGGCGGCCCGGGGTGAGCGGATGCGTTCCAAGACGGCCGTCTCAAGGAAGTTAGTCCGCCCTGGTCAGCGACTCGGGATCGACTGGCTTGGTTGAGACAGGACAGATGTGAAGTTCGTCGCGGTGCTGCCGCACTTGGACGAGCGGCAGCGGCGTTTGTATCTGGCTTCCGAGGCCGGGGCGTTGGGGCACGGCGGGGTGACGGCCGTGGCCGGGCTGGCCGAGGTGTCGGAGTCGACCATCGCTCGAGGGCAGGAGGAGCTCGCGGGTGAGGCGGAGGTTCTGGGGCGAGTGCGACGACCTGGCGGTGGACGCAAGAGTGCCGCCGAGCGGGATCCGGGCCTGGCCGCGGCGCTCGAGTCGTTGATCGAGCCGCACGAGCTGGGAGATCCGGTCTCTCCGCTGCGCTGGACCACCGCCTCGCTGCGGGACCTGGCCCGAGAACTGACCGAAGCCGGACACCCGGTCAGCGCCCCGGTGGTGGGCGGCCTACTGCATGAGATGGGCTTCAGCCTGCAGGGCATGGCCAAGACCCGGGCCGGCCGTCAGGTTCACGACCGTGATGCCCAGTTCCGGCACATCAACGCCGCTGCCGAACGGTTCCTGGCCGAGGGCCTGCCAGTGGTGAGTGTGGACGCGAAGAACAAGGAGCCGATCGGTGACTTCGCCCGCCCCGGGCGTACCTATCGGCCCAAAGGTGAGCCGATCACCGCCCCGGACCATGACTTCACCCGCCCCGACACCCCGCTGGCCATTCCGTACGGCGTC
>NZ_ML123058.1:38311-51618 GCF_003846175.1 Streptomyces sp. ADI95-17
GTTCCCGGACAGCCTCCGCCGAGCTGAAGAGTTTCTTGGTGCCGCGAAGCCTCAGCACGGTCGGCATCATTCTGCTGGTCAGGCTGGGCATGGTACGGCTCCGTTCCTGGGGTGCTCGGTGTACTTCGGTGACAGGTCAGGTCGGTGTTCTTCGTCTTGGGGCGGTCTCCCTGACGGACTTGAGCTGCTGTGCGGCTCCATGGGCAAGCACCATGATCGCGCTACGAGCTACTGGCCGGCGTTCCCGGGCGGCTTTCCCTTGTGACGGCGGGCCAGCCCGCTGAGTGCGGCGGCCGCCAGTGCGCAGAGTGCGCCGAGGAGCCAGACGGTGCGGTAGCCGTTCTCGCCGGGCTGGCCGGTCGTGGGAGAGACGAAGGCGCTGAGGAGGGAGGCGAAGAGGCCGCCGGCGACCGCGCCGCCCAGGGTCTTGACGTTGCTGTAGAGGGCGGCGGCGATGCCGGTGCGGGAGGCGTCCGACGCCTCGACGATCACGGTGGGCATGGCGCCGAGCGACAGGCCCATCCCGAGGCCGAGGAGGAAGGACTCCGCCGCCATCTGCCACACCGCGTCGTGGACCAGCGCGTACAGGACGAACGCGGCGGCCACCAGCCCGAACGCCGTCACCAGGGTGGCTCGGTAGCCGATCCGCCGGGCGACCGCCGCGGTGGCGAAGGAGCCGAGGACGGCGGCGACGTAGCCCGGCAGTGAAACAAGTGAGATGGCCAGGGCGGACAGGGCGAAGCCGTATCCCGCCGTCGCCGGATCTGCGGCGAAGAACATCGTGTTGGGGGCCTGGCTACCGAAGTAGAAGATGCCGAAGAGGAATGCCGCGAGGTAGAAGGGGCCGGCCTCGCGGCCGGCGAGGGCCCGGAGGTCCACCAGCGGTTCGGCGGCGCGCAGCTCCACGAGAATCCAGATGATCAGGAGGAGGACACCGAGGAGGAGAGGGCCCAGGACCGCCGGGCTGCCCCATGCACCGTTCTTCGCTGCGCCGACGCCGCTCAGCAGGGCGAGGACGGCCGCGCTGAGCAGTGACACGCCGGGCCAGTCGACCCGGCCGCTCGCCCGATGGGCGGATTCGGGTACGGCGATGTACGAGACGGGCACGCAGACCAGTGCGAGCGCCGCCGGTATGAGCAGGGTCAGGCGCAGATCCCCCGAGGCGGAGTGGACCAGGGCCAAGGCCAGGCCGCCCACGAGGGAGCCGAGTGCCAGCGAGCCGACCAGCAGGGCGATGGCCCGCCGTGCCTCGGCGACGGGCAGCCGGTCGCGCACGAGGGCGATCTCCAACGGCAGCAGGGCGGCAAGCGGTCCCTGGAGGAGCCGCCCGGCCAGCAGGACCGGGTAGCTGTCCGCCAGCGCCACGATCAGGGTTCCCGCCGCGGTCACGACGAGGGCAATCCGGAGCATCCGCCGGTGCCCGTACAGGTCGCCGAGGCGCCCGAACATTGGGACACACACGGCGGCCGCCAGCAGCTGGACGGAGATGATCCAGTTGGTGTCGGCGGTGCCGATGTCCAGGTGCGCGGCGAGGTCAGGAAGGAGCGGTGTGATGCCCGCCTGGAGGACCCCGCTGGTGAGCTCGAAGAACACGAGCAGGCCGACGACGGCGGTGACGGCACGTGCGGGGATCTGCGCGACCGGTCTGGCCGGGCTGTTGGTGTGGGTCATGGGTCATTCCTGCGAGGAAGGCGAGACCGGGGATCCGGCGGAGGAATCGGATGTTACGGAGGGTGAGGGTGAGGACGAGGACGAATCCGAGCGGGCGGAGGCGGCGCGGGCGAGGCGCCGCAGGGCCAGTCCGGCGAGCAGCGCGGCAGCGTGGGGCAGCGCGGCATCGTCGTAGACGGCCTGGGGCGAGTGGTTCATCGGGGCCGTGGTGGGGTCGGTGCCGGCCGGGCAGGCGCCGAGCCCGAGGAACGCGCCCGGCACCTCGCGCAGCACGAAGGAGAAGTCCTCCGAACCGGCCAGCGGCGTCGGCGCCACGAAGACCCGGTCCTCGCCGAGGACGTCCCGGGCAGCTTCGATGGCGAAGGCGGTCTCGCCGTCGTGGTTGATCGTCGGCGGGTACTGGTGGACGTAGTCGATGTCCACGCTCACGCGGTGGGCAGCGGCGATGCCGTGCACGGTCCGCTCGAACGCCATGCGGACGGCGGCCCGCGAGGCATCGGAGAAGGTCCGGACGGTGGCGGAGAAGCGGCCCGACTCCGGGATGACGTTGGGCGCGGTACCGGCCTCCAGGCGGCCGACCGTGACGACGGCCGGGTCGAAGATGTCGATCTCACGCGTCACCAGGGTCTGCAGGGCGGTGACCATCGTGCACAGCGCGGGCACGGGGTCGGCGGCGGCGTGCGGGGACGAACCGTGGCCGCCGACGCCGCGCACGGTGACGTGGACGGTGTCGGAGGCCGCGAGCACGGGGCCCGGTCGGGTGGCGGCGAATCCGGTCGGGGCTCCACGGGAGACGACGTGCAAGGCGTACGCGGCGACGACCCGCTCACCGGCCGCGTCGAGCACCCCCTCGTCGATCATGATCTTGGCGCCGCCCTGGCCCTCCTCGCCGGGCTGGAACATGAAGACGACGTCACCGGCGAGCTGCTCGCGGCGGGCCGCGAGCAGGTGTGCGGCGCCGACGAGCCCGGTGGTGTGCAGGTCGTGACCGCAGGCGTGCATCCGCCCGTCGATGACGGACGCGTAGGAGACACCGCTGTCTTCGTGAACGGGCAGGGCGTCCATGTCACCCCGGAGGAGCACGGCCGGCCCGGGCCGCCCACCGCGGAGCACGGCCGTGACCGAACTGAGGGCCCGGCCGTGCGTGATCTCCAGGTCCAGCTCCTCCAGGGCGGCGATCACCTTCGCCTGGGTGAGGGGAAGGTCCAGGCCCAGTTCCGGCTCCCGGTGCAAGGAGTGACGCAGCGCGGTCAGGACGGGAGCGAGAGCGCGGGCTTCGTTCAGCAGTGACATGGGCGTATCGTGGCGAGCCGCACCACCGGCAGAGATCATCCGCAGGAAACAGCCATACATGAGCCATGTGCAGCCGGAATCGACCATCCAGGCCGATGTTCTCGACGACCTCGACCACCTCGCTCGTCACCGCACTCCAGACCTCGCCGAGAGCGCGCTGGGAGCAGATCGGCGCGGCCATCGGCGTCGATGCCACGACGGCGGCCCGCCGCTGGAAACGGCTGACCGAAGCCGGACACGCGTGGCTGAGCTGCCACCCCGCCGGCATCGGCCCCACCCCGCCGGTGGTCGCCATCGTCGAGGTCGACTGCGCCGCTGGCACCCTGCACCAGGTGGCCGCCGCCATCGTGGACGACCCGCACCTGATCACGATCGACCACGTCACCGGCTCCCGGGACCTGATCCTCACCGGTGTGTTCCCCGACCACTCGGCGCTCGCCCGCTACGTCGGCCTGCGCCTGGAGGCGCTTCCCGGGGTCGCCGCGACCCGCTCCCAGATCGCCTCCGCCGTACACGCCGTCGGCAGCTGCTGGCGACTCGACCGACTCGCACCCGACGGCAGGCAGGCCCTCACCCCGGACCAGTCCAGCGGGGGCACCGTTCTCCGCCGCGGTCTCTCCTCCGCCGACGGACTCGACCACCACCTGCTCGCTCTCCTCGGCGAGGACTGCCGCACGTCGGCCGCCCTCCTCGCCGAGCGCACCGGAGCAAGCCCCAGCACCGTCCGTCGGCGACTGGACCGCTTCCACCGCGCGGACGCCCTCATCTACCGCTGCGAGGTGGCCCGCTATCTGTCCGGCTGGCCCGTCGCCGTCACCCTCTGGGGCGTCGCACCGCCCGACGCCACCGCCCGGATAACCGGACAGCTCATCGCCCAGCGTGAAACACGCCTGTGCGCCTCACTCTCCGGCCCGCACAACCTCCTGCTGACCGTCTGGCTGCGTTCCATGGAGGACATGTCCGCCTTCGAGGCCCGTCTGTACGCCCGCTTCCCCGAATTCACCATCACCGACCGGGCCGTCACCCTGTGGCCGCTCAAACTCGCCAGCCAGATCCTCGACCCGCAAGGCCGCCGCATCCGCGGCGTTCCCGTCTCCTTCTGGCACGACCCGGCAGCCGAATGCACCGAGGAAAACCTCATCCGGCGCCTCGCCGAGCCTCGCCGACCTGGGCCAGATCGGATGCCCGGTACGCCCGACCACGCATGACCCGCTGCGTGCCCCACAGCTCTATCCGGGCTGGACCACCCGCCACCACTGCAGAGCGAGTCCCGCATCACAACCGGCGACGCGGTGCAGACAACGCGGCCAGACCTCCTTCCGCTCCCAGCCGTAAGCCCCCTCCCACCACCGCACCACGACCGCATACGCCAGCGCGAACACCTCCCCAGGCCCGCGCCACACGCCGCGCCACACCCGTCCGCCGCCGCTGCGCCGCAGCTACCTCCGGAAGACCGCGCAGGTCGACGTGTTCCAACGGCTGGTCGGCGACACCGCAGCCGACACCTGGCTCGTCCAGGACGCCGACCACCGCGTCGACATCGGGGCCTCCAGCCGCGACATCCGGCTGAGCGCGACGGTCCCGGTCACGGGCGACGCCTACGCCGACCAGCCGGACGCCGACTCGGCCGTCGAGGTATGGCTTGCCCACCCCGTGGGCGGCCCGGCCATCGAGGCACTGCTGCGCCGGGTCCAGAAGTCCATGGGCGACGCCCACCCCAAGGAGGGAAGCCCTCGCCACCGGATGGTGGCCAACATGCGCCTCAGCCAGCTCGCCGGGCTCCCGATCGTTCCCCTGGGCTTCGACGACGTACAGAAACTGGTCGAGACGGTGCGGTCGGCCGCGGGCACCGGGAGGGAGGAGGCCTCCTGACCCTCGGCGCCACTCCTCACGCAGCGACCGTCCGGAACCCGCAGTTTCCGCTGCTGGAGGCGGGCGTGTTGGCTGTGCGGGCGGCCACGCGGTAGCGGTGGCAGTAGGTGTGGTGGCACAGGTAGGAGCCGCCGCGTATGAAACGGCGCTCGCCGCTCTGCGGCCCCTTGGGGCCAGCGGCGGGGGAGTGGGTGTAGTAGTCGGGCGCGAACCAGTCCGCGCACCACTCCCGGACGTTCCCGGCGACTTCATACAGGCCGTGGCCGTTGGGCGGGTACGTGCGGTCGCCAGCCAGCCGTCCGCACCGGTGTTGGCGTACGGGAAAGTGCCCTGCCAGATGTTGCACAACCACCGTCCGCCGGGGGTGAGTTCGTCTCCCCATGCGAAGCGGCGGCCCTCGAGTCCGCCGCGGGCCGCGTACTCCCACTCAGCCTCGGTCGGCAGGCGGCGGCCCGCCCACGCGCAGTACGCCATGGCGTCGTCCCAGGACACGTGCGCCGCCGGGTGGTCCGGCTCCGCGGTGGACAGGCGGTGGGGGTGGCGCCAGTCGGCTCCCCGTACGTCCAGCCACCAGGGGGTGGCCGGGTCGCCCCATGACGTCGGCCCGCTCGGTGGCGACGGCCAGGTGGAATATGGCCGAGCTGCCCTCCCGTTCGGCGACGGTCACGCACGTGGTGTCGTCGACGAAGGCCCGGAACATCGCCATGGTCACCGTGGTGACGTCGATGGTGAACGGGGTGACGCGTACCGCGTGCACCGGTTGTTCACCGTCCGCCGGATAGCCCTCGCCGAAGGAGTCACCCATTCGGAACGCCCGAATACATCCAGTATTTGGGCGTCCCTCCGCCTTGCGATGTACCGCATCCGACGCCGCACGCTGATCCACCAGGGATTGCGGGGCAGCCCTTAGTCGGCAGTGGTTGCTGTGCTGCGGTAAGGGGTGTTGCCGGGGGGCCGGCCCGCGGCGATCTCCGTCTTGGCGAGGGTGAGTTGGAGCCAGGCGATGTATGCGGCGGTGTTGCTGTAGCCGAATTCGTGGGCCGCGAGCTGGACTGTGCGCGCCCACGTCAGGTCGATCTCGGGGACCGGGTCGAGGTTGACGGTAGTGAAGTCCATCCAGCCGGGTTCGTGGAGTTGGGCCAGTCGGTAGTCGAGTTCGGTGCGCAGGAGTTCACGGGTGACGTCGGGGCCGAGCTGTCCGGCGAAGAGGAACCGGAGCTTGAAGTCGGGGTCCATCGGGCGTGGGGAGGGTTCGTACGGAGAGCGCGCCCAGGCCAGGAGTTCGTCACGGCCGGCGTCGGTGAGCTGGTAGATCTTGGCGTCAGGTTTGCCGTCGCGGGGGTCGACCTCGAACTCCGCCCAGCCGTTGGCGACGAGGCGCGGCAGGACGCGGTAGATCTGAGGTAGCTGCACACCGTAGCCGATGTACTTGCCCGGGCCGTCCAGCCACTTCCGCATGTCGTAACCCGAGAATGGACGCAGGGCCAGCAGGCCGAGAAGGACGTGTTCCAGACGCATGGCGGTTCCTCAACGGGACGGGGCCAGGGGATGGTTGGGTGAAGGGTGACTTACCGTAGCTCACCCGTCGAGCCGGTTCGCATGTCCTCGCTGACGTCGCGGGCGATCCGGAAGCCGCAGTTGCCCGCGGAGGACTCGGGGGTGTTGGCGGAGCGGGCGGCGAGCCGGTAGCGGTTGCAGTAGCTGTCGTGGCAGAGGTACGAACCGCCGCGGGTGACGCGGGCGGTGCCGGTGCGCGGACCGAGCGGGTTGTGCCGGGGAGAGCGGCGGTAGTAGGTCGGGGAGAACCAGTCGGCGCACCACTCCCAGACGTTGCCGGCCGTTTCGTACAGGCCGTGGTCGTTGGGCGGGTGGGAGCGGACGGGCGCGGTGGTGAGGTGGCCGTCGCTCAGGGTGTTGTGGGTGGGGAACGTGCCGTGCCAGATGTTGCACCGGTCCTCGCCGTCGGGGGTGAGCGTGTCGCCCCAGGGGTAGCGGCGGCCGCGGTGCCCGCCGCGCGCCGCGTACTCCCATTCGGCCTCGGTGGGCAGGCGTGCGTCCGCCCAGCGGCAGTAGGCGACGGCGTCGTCCCAGGACACGTGTACGACCGGGTGGTCCGGGATCTCCTCCCAGTGGGAGAGCGGCCCTGCGGGGTGGGCCCAGTCGGCGCCCGCGACGTCGAACCACCAAGGGGTGCGAGGAGCACGCCCCAGGACATCCCTGGCGCGGGCGCGCAGGGCGAGGTGGAAGACGGCGGACGAGCCGTAGCGTTCGGCGTCCGTGCGATGGCCGGTCGCGGCGGCGAAGGCGGCGAACTGAGCGTTGGTGATCGCGGTCGCGGCGATGGCGAAGGGAGCGAGCTCCACGCGATGCACGGGCTGCTCGCCGTCTGACGGGTAACCCTCGCCGAAGGTGTCGCCCATCAAGAACTCTCCGCCGGGAAGGTCCACGAGCCCCGGCCGCGTCCCCGGCTGCGCGGTGAGCGGGGCCGGTACGGACGGCACCGGCAGGAGCGCCGTGTGCTCATGCACGGCCGTGCGGCCCGGGGTGCAGCAGCTGTCCATGTCCATGGAGGGCTTCTCCTCATCGCCGTACGAACGAGCGCGACGGAACTGACTTCAGAAGCTCTATATGTACGTCAGAACTTATGCGCTGGCAAGTATCGAGGGATGGGCACCCCATGGTTCGACGGTCGTGAACGGCGAACTGATGCCTGAACATTGCGAATGTGAGAACTGAGGTGCGACACCTTGACACCGTCGGCAACCTCCCTGAAACCTGGGGTCTTAGCTGCTGACGCACATATGTGCCAGAACGCTCGACGGATGCCGGCCGCCTGCGGCTCCCGCCTTCACCCGGAGTTCTCCTTGCGCATCATCTATGTGGACGTCGACACCCTGCGGGCCGACCACACCACCCCGTACGGCTACCACCGGCCCACCACGCCCCACCTCCAGAAGCTCGCCGACAAGTCGGTCGTCTTCGACCGCTACTACTGCTCCGACTCGCCCTGCCTGCCGTCCCGGACCGCCCTGACCAGCGGCCAGTTCGGGATCACCAACGGTGTGGTCGGCCACTACGGTGCCGATGCCCAGTTCCGGCTCGACTCCGGGCACGGCCCCGAACCCGACCGGCCGCTCCTCGGCCAGCGGCTGCAGCTGGACGGCTACTACACCGCGGCCGTCTCCGTCTTCGCCGAGCGCCACCGCGCCTACTGGTTCCACGGCAACTTCCGCGAGTCCATCCGTGCCACCGGGAACTGGGGCGACGAGGACGCCGCCGACGTCAACCGCGCCGCCATCGACTGGATCCGCAGGCACGCCGAGGACGACAACTGGTACCTGCACCTCACCTACTGGGACCCGCACACCGACTACACCCAGCCCGTCGAGTGGACGGAACGCATGGCGGCCTCTGCCCCCGTGCAGTCCTGGCCGGACGAGCGGACGATCCAGGAGCATGCCGAGATCTACGGTCCGCGCAGCGCCCTGGACCTGCACTACTCGCTCACCGGCGGCGGTGGTACCTCGCCGGTGCCGCACAACATGCCCGACGCGATCCGCTCCCGCGCCGACTTCGAGCACCTGATCAACGGCTTCGACGGCGCCATCGCCTACTGGGATCACCACTTCGGTCAACTCCTCTCCATACTGGAGGAGTTGGGTATCGCGGACGAGACGGCGATCGTCGTCAGCGCCGACCACGGCGAGGCGTTCGGCGAGCACGGCATGTACGCGGAACACGGACTGGCCACCGAGTCCGTGCAGCGGATCCCTCTCGTCGTGTACTGGCCCGGGCTCACCGACACGCTCCCGGAAGAGGCCCGACGCAACGGGGACCTGCTCTACAACATCGACCTGGCCCCCACTCTGTGCGAACTGCTTGGCCTCGACGTGCCCGAGGGCTGGCAGGGCGCCTCCTTCGCGGACGCGGTGCGCGGCGAGGAGACCGGCTCCCGCCCGTACCTGGTCCTCGGCCACGGCGCACACACCTACCAACGTGCCGTCCGCACCCGTGACCACCTCTACATCCGCACCTATCACCCGGGGTGTTTCAAGACGGCCTGGGAGCAGCTGTACGGCGTCACCGACGACCCGTACCTGAGCCGTGACCTCCTCGACGAGGAGCCCGCTCTCGCCGAGACGATGCGCTCCCACCTGGCCGAGTGGTGGCACGAGCACGCCGGCCGTCCGGGCTGTCTGCCCGACCCGATGCAGAGCAATCTGCAGGCGGGGCCCGTCTACTACGCCGACCCGACCCGCTACGCCCAGCACCTGCGCGACACCGGCCGGGCCCACCTGGCCGAGGACCTGGAACAGCGACTGGGCTCGCCCCGAGCCTCGGTGCCGGTCCCCTGGCACGCACCGGCGCCGCCGCGTTCCGCGGACGTCCTGGGGCGGTGGATGGAGATCTTCCAGGAACGCGCCACGAAGCAGGCTGCAGAAGGGAAGTCCGTCCGATGAGGGCGATCATGGTGATGTTCGACAGTCTCAACCGGCGCATGCTGCCGCCGTACGGCGGTGACTGGACACACGCCCCGAACTTCGCGCGGCTCGCCGAGCGCACGGTCACCTTCGACAACGCCTACGCGGGGTCGATGCCCTGCATGCCTGCCCGCCGCGAACTGCACACGGGGCGCTACAACTTCCTGCACCGCAGCTGGGGACCGCTCGAACCGTTCGACGACTCGATGCCCGAACTGCTCAAGCAGAACGGTGTGTACACCCATCTCGCCAGCGACCATCCGCACTATTGGGAGGACGGCGGCGCGACCTACCACGGGCGCTACAACTCATGGGAGTTCTTCCGCGGGCAGGAGGGCGACCCGTGGAAGGGACAGGTGGCCGATCCGGAGATGCCCGAGGACCTGAAGCGGATGCGCTCGGCCGCGTACCGACAGGACTGGGTGAACCGCCCGCACATGGCGACCGAGGACCGGCACCCACAGACCCTCACCTTCGACGCCGGCCTGGAGTTCATCCGCGCCAACCACGCCGAGGACCGCTGGTTCGTGCAGATCGAGACCTTTGACCCGCACGAGCCGTTCTTCAGCCACCAGAAGTACAAGGATCTGTACCCACACGCTTACGACGGGCCGCACTTCGACTGGCCCGACTACAAGCAGGTGGTGGAGACCGACGAACAGGTCGCCCACGCCGGTTACGAGTACGCCGCCCTGCTGTCCATGTGCGACCACTCGCTGGGCCGGGTCCTCGACGCCATGGACGGGTACGGGCTCTGGGACGACACCCTCCTGATCGTCAACACCGACCACGGTCTGCTGCTCGGCGAGAGGGGGTGGTGGGGCAAGTCCGTCCAGCCCTGGTACAACGAGCTCGTCCACCTGCCCCTGTTCGCGTGGGATCCGCGGACCGGCTGCGCGGGCGAGCGGCGCGACACCCTCGTACAGACCATCGACCTGGCTCCCACCCTCCTGGAGCACTTCGGTATCGAGCGTCCGGCCGACATGCAGGGCGTGCCGCTGCCCGTCGCCGCGGACGCACCCGTACGCCAGGCCGGACTGTTCGGCATCCACGGCGGGCACGTGAATGTCACCGACGGCCGATACGTCTACATGCGCGCACCCGTCGACACCTCCAACACGCCGCTGGAGGAACACACGTTGATGCCGACGCACATGCGCGGCCGCTTCACCCCCGCCGAACTCGCCGACGTGGAGCTGGCCGAACCGTTCGGCTTCACCAAGGGGGTCCGCACCCTCCGGATGCCGGGCCGGACCTTCGTCAACCCGTACCACCACGGCAGCCTGCTGTTCGACCTGGAGAACGACCCCGAGCAGCTGGCCCCGCTCATCGACGACGAGGCGGAACTACGGCTCGCGACCCTCCTCGTGGAGCTGATGCGCCGCACCGAGGCCCCGCCCAGCCAGTACGAACGCCTCGGACTGCCCGCCGAAGGCCCGGTGACCGACGCGCACCTCCTCGTCCGGGCGCAACGTGACCAAGCCCAACGGACCGCGACGCCGCTGCCCCGCGCCGAGGACTATCCGGAGGGACGCCTGTCCTTGCGTACGCCGGTCGCGACACTGATCGGCGATCCTATGGCGCTGGAGGTACTGGGGCGCCACCTGCCCGGGATCGCCGACTCGGAACTCCTGCAGTTCCTGGGGCCGACCCCGCTCATCGACATCGCCGCGATGTCGGGCGGAAGGATCCCGCCCGACCGGCTGCGCCTGGTCGCCGAGGAACTCGCGAAACTCTGAGACCCAGCAGCCGGGACCCACCAACGAGGGCCGGTGAACGCCGGTGACGGGGCGGCTACCCCGTCACCGGCCTGCCTTCCTCTCCCCGCATCCATCCAGCGAAGAACGAGACGAAGAAAAGAGGTGGCGTCTTGCCAGAGCTTACCGAGGAACCCGCCGACACGACGAAGGAGCTGAAGCCGGTCCCCGTGCAGGGCCGCTGGCGCCAGCTGTCCCTTCTCGGCGGCACCATGCTCGTCGAGAACACCGAGGCGAGTCTGATCAGCGGGCTGTTCCCGGTGATCCGTCAGTCGCTCGGTGTCTCGCTGGGCGCACTCGGAGTCCTGACCGCCGCAGGCCGGATCGTCGGCGTGTTCGCCGGCCCGTTCTGGGTGTGGGCCGCCCAACGCTGGTCCCGCAAAGGCGTCCTCGTCCTGGCCACCGGATTCTGGGGGGTGTGGGGCATAGCCGCCGGTTTCGCCCAGAACTTCACCCAGCTCCTGATTCTGATCACCGTCCTCGCCGCCGGATACGCCGCCTCCGGACCTCTCACCACCGAAATCCTGGGCGACCTCTTCGACAGCGAATCCCGTGGCCGCGCCGTCGGCATGCTGTACGGCGTCATCAACCTCGCCGCCTCCCTCTTCGCCACCCTGAAGGGACAGCTCGCCGGGGTCGATGACGGCTGGCGCTGGGGCCTGTGGGGCATCGGCACTGTCAACGTCCTCTTCGGTGTCGCCCTGCTGCTCTGGATGCGCGACCCAGGCAGGGGCGCGTCCGAGCAGCAGCTCGCCGGTCTCGACCAACAGACCCGCGAGGCCCACTCCAAGGTCACCAGCAAGCAGGTGACCGCACTCTTCCGAATCCCGAGCCTGGTGATCCTCCTCGTCTCCCGGCTCTTGTCCGGGCAACTTCTCGCTGCGGCGTTCGGAGTGATCTTCCTGGTGGACGTCTACGGATTCAGCACCCAGGTCGCATCCGTCGTCCTCTTCCCCATGGGCATCGGCTTTCTCACCGGCACTGTGCTCGGCGGCTTCCTCGCCGACTGGGCCGTCCGTCGTAACCCGCGCAACGGCCTCGTGATCATTCTCCAGGCCGCTCAGTTCGCCTTCGCGACCATGGCCTTCTTTGGCACCCAGTTCGACTGGGGCGGGATCGGTGTGTTCGCCGTCTTCTTCGCCCTCATGGGCCTCACCCAGGGCATCAATCCGGTCGTCAACCGGCCCATGATCATGGCCGTGACCCTTCCCGAACTCCGCGGCGCGGCCTTCGCCATCTACCTCAGCCTCTTCGAGGCCGTCGCCATCGCCACGTTCAGCCTCGGGGCCGGCTTCCTTGGCGACGCCTTCGGACTGCGCTCGGTGTTCCTGTGGGTGCTCGTCGTCCTCGTGCTCGTCAACGGCATCTTCCTCACTCTCCTCTACCGCACCTATGCCACTGATGTGGCCTGTGTCCAGCGCACCCTGGAGGACCGGCGACGGACGGCTCTCGCCGAATAGACCGGAAAGAACAGCCACACGGTGCTCCCCCGATCCCTCGCCGCCCGAGCCGAAGCGCACCGGCCCGCCGTGACGCCGAACACGACGACCGTGACCGAAGCGACACCGGCCGCCAGCAGTCAATTCCGCCAGGAAATAGGGGGTCGAAAGCCCTTTCGGTCTACTGGGCACTGTGCATCGTGAAAACTGCATGTCAGACGGCCTGGTGTGCGTAGGCGTCGGGAGGGCACTGTCACGTTGGCTGATCGTTGGGTTTGGACGATCGATTCCACGGCGTTCGACGGATCGTAGGCCGGTGCACGCACGGCCGACCGGACTGGCGGGGCATGACGAATCACATGACAGCGCAGGAACTGTCGGTAGTGCTGCGCTCCTGGGAGCACCGGTTTGGTGTCCGTCTCGTGGGCTTTGGACACGGAAGCCTGTATCTCTCGGTTGCTGCTCAGCCGACGGACGCCCGCGAGGCCCGTGTCCTCGCCGCGGAGCACTACCTCGCCTGCTCTGATGTCTTCTACGAAGACCCCGACCTGGACTGGTCCACCTACCACGAGGAGCTTATGCGGCGTCGCGAGTGGCGGTTTTGGTGGGATTGAGAGTGGCCTTCTTGGCGAGGCGGCGGTGGCAGATGAGCGTGGCGGCGATGCCGGCGAAGGCGAGGAAGTGCTCAGGCTTGCGTTCGTAGCGGCGGTGCAGGGGGCGACAGCCGGCCAGCCGAGACACGGTACGTTCGACGACCCAGCGGTGCCGGCCAAGCCGCTGCGAGGACTCGACAC
>NZ_ML123058.1:53014-53668 GCF_003846175.1 Streptomyces sp. ADI95-17
CCCTGTTCCAATGAAGGTGAGGACGCCTACAGCGACCGTGTCCGAGACCATGCTGTGAGGCTACTGAAGAGGAACGCGAGTCACCCCCGGGTTGGGAGACCCGGGGTGACTGACAAGCGCTCAGAGGGGCGCGCAGGGGTTCTCTAGGCGGCGAAGCCGATGTTGGTGCTACAGCAGGCGAACCCAGGCGTAGCCGTCGGTGCGCTCGCCATCGTCGCCGGGCTTGCCTCGGCGGATCTCGTCGATCAGGTCGAGCACGTAGGTGTCCGCCTCGTCCCGCGCGCGGTCCCAGAGGGCGGCGGCCTGCGCAGTATCCATACCTGCGGGACAGGTGACCGTCCCTGTCTCCGGATTCCAGAGAACGCCTTGGGCGGTGAGCCATGCGCGAGCGTGGTCCGTGTGCTCGGCCTCGATCGCGGGCCAGTCGAAGGTCTCGTGCGGGGCGAGCGCGCCGGTGTCGCCGTTGGGAGTCTGGTTGAACACCAGCTCGGTGACGACATCGTGGTCGGTCATGAGGTCGAGGCCATCTTCATGCATTCGCATGGCACTGTCACGTTGGCTGGCCGGGTGGGATGATCTTCGGGTTGATCATGGTGGAGGGGGTTGTCCGTGGGCAGTACGCCGCCGCCGTACAAGGGGCACCGGTACCCAGTC
>NZ_ML123058.1:54553-57903 GCF_003846175.1 Streptomyces sp. ADI95-17
GTCTCATCCGAGTGACATCGCGGCGTCTCCCAGCACACCTCCGACCGGCACCGAAAGACTGCACGTTGCCAGAGTGGTGACGCTTGCCTGTGGGGTTACGTGCATCTGTTCTTCACCGACCAGCGGAAGGCCTGGAAGGTCGGCCAGGTCGCTGGAGTGAAGCCCCTTGGCCCTACGGGTCGTACGCGCTTGTTTGTCAGCCGTCAGCGACACCTCAACGCGCGAACTCGGGGGCCTTCTCCGTGGGCAACGTGCGCATTGTCCGAAGCGGTGACAGGAAGTTGGGAAGGAAACTCAGCGTCATACCCGCTGCACCAATCCACAAAGTGCCTGCCGCTCCGAACACAGAGCCCGAGGCTCCACCCAAAAGCCCACCGAGAGGAATGCCACCCCAGGAAACAAACCGAGCCGTTGCGCTCATCCGACCCAGAAGCCGATCCGGCGTCAGGGCCTGCTGGAAGCTTGACTGAGCCACCACGCGGACGACTCCACCCAGCGACAGAGCCGCGAGTCCGATCGCAGCCACATACACGCTCCAACCCGCTCGCGCCAACGGCATGAGCGCGGTCAACGGACAGCTAACCAGCGACGCCAGCCAGATGACCGGACCGTGCCCCACCCGCTTGGAGACCCTGGTTGCCAACAGTGCGCCCAGCAAGGCACCACAACCCATCCCCGAGAAAATGAGGCCGAGACCAAAGGACTGGAGACCAATCTCCCGCTCCAAAAAAACCAGTAACATCGTCTGATACATGACCAGGAAGAGGTTGAATATCGCATCCCCCAGCATGATCGCACGGAGGGTAGGGTACTTGACGACGAACTTCAGCCCCTCCTTGATCTCGCGAGCCAATTGAGGATGTTCACTCGGCTCAGGCTTCTCTTCGCGTTTCCGGATAGTAATCGCGAGCAGCCCTGACATAGCCATCCCGGCCGAACTCACCAAAAGCGTTGCTGGAGCTCCAACCAGGCCGACCAGCGGCCCCGCCACCGTCGGCCCGCTGATACTGGTCACCGAGCGTATGGCCGACAGTTTTGAGTTTCCTTCCACGAGATTGCTGCGTCCCACCAAGTGCGGGAGATAGCTGATGTATGCAACATCGAAGAAAACAGTCAACACTCCATGAACCAAGGCGACTGCATAGAGCCACCAGATGGTGAGAAGGTCCGCCCACCATGCCACCGGAATCGTCAAGAGGAACAGTGCGCGAGCGAGATCAGTGTTGATCATCACCGATCGCTTCCGCATGCGGTCCACCCACGCGCCTGCCGGCAACCCGACCAGGAGCGATCCTGCCGAAGTCATCGCGGTCAGTAGGCCCACCTGGAACTCGTCGGCATGTAATGCCGCGATGGCGACCAGAGGCAAGGCCAGAAAGATGATGCGGTCGCCTAACTGGCCGAGCGCAGTGGCAGCAAATAATCGCCCGAAGTCCCGATTGCGTAAGAGGCCGAGCCGGGAGGATTTTGCCATGGAATACCTTACTGTCGAATTTTCGATGTCCCTCTAAATGGCTTCAATGACTACGGACGGTCGACTCCGAACTCGTAGACCACTTCCCGGCGCATGTCCGGAATGACCATGTCGGCCGTTTCTACCGGACGTCCGTCCGTGTCGAAGATGGTCCGCTCGATCTGCAGCACGAGGTCTCCCACGCTGATCCCCAGGAGGTTCGCCTGCACCTGGGTGGCACGGGCCGGGCGCGGCACCTCGACCACAGTCGAGATGACCACGCCAATGGAACGCATGCGCTCGACCACCCCCTTACCCGCCAGGGGACCCTTCTCGGGCAGCACAATTGGCGTTCCATCCGTGATAGCCATCGGCTCCCAGGATTCGGAAAGCTGGACAGGTTGCCCGTCGGCGAGGAACTCGTAATGCGTATTGACACAGGGGTCCCCGGGGCTGATGGCGAGCCGCTCGGCGATTGGCTCGGGGGCGGGGACGCGCACCTGGCTGTGTGAATCCCAGGCGTCGGCCCTGCCCCGCTCCCTCCTGTCCTGCCAGGGGGGAGAGCCCTCCCGGCGTTCGCGGTGTCGCGAGCGGACCAGCCGCAGGCGCTCTCGCGGCCTGCGGACGTAGGTGCCCGAGCCGGCGCGTCCTTCGAGGAGACCGTCGATGATCAAACGGTCCATGGCCCTCTGCATGACGTTGCGTCCGACCCCGTACTCCACGGCGAGCCGCGCCCGGGACGGCAGGCGCTCCCCGATCTCCCACTCTCCGGCGAGAATCCGTGCGCGCAGCACGTCGGCTACTGCGAGGTACGGCGCCTCTCGGGGCATGGATGATCCTCCGGTTGTCCTGCTCTATGGCAGCTGGTCATTCCCAGGGGGCGTTGGCAAGTTACTGCACCAGGAAAAAGCTGCTGGAGTAGAAATACGCTCCGAGCTCATGCGCCTACGGAGGCGGTCGTCAAGCAGACCACCTCGACCTGCTGATCGGCTGTCGGCCGCCAAGGTGTGGACCCGGCGTGCTGGTGCCGGGGCAACAGTCCGGCAGAACGGCCAGCTTCTGCTGGCTCAGCGGATGCACAGGGCTGGAGGAAAACCGAGAACTACTGGCAGTCGTGCACGGACGGATGGTGAAGTAACGAACCGTTACGCCGCGTCATACCTGCTCGTGGCGCTCTGCACGGGGCGGATAACCGCCTTGCCGGAATCGAGGTCAACAGAGCTGGGAGGTGCACCCGAGTCGGCGTCGTCCCGGAGGACAAGTTGGCGTTCCCGCTCCTGCTGCACGTGCCGCTGTGACGGATGGAAGAGCTCGCCCCACGCCTCACCAGCGGATGCTCCGCTGCCGCCGTGCCTCCGCCGCCGCCAGCCGACCCACGCAAAGAGGAACAACCACAAGAAGATGACGACACTGCCAATTGCAAGGAACAAGGGTTCTCGCCTTCCGGACACCGATGGTTCGTGCTGACAGTCTGCTGACCAGCGGGGCACGACCGCCAGTGCAGGCCGAGCCAATGACTTGGCGGTAAGAGCGGCAGATCAGCCGCCGGTGTCTCATGAGACACCTCGCAGTCTGGAGAACGACGGCCACAGAACGGTGCTGCGCCGTACCGATGAGACCGTAGTGCTGTACGCACGCTCCGGCCGGGTCGTCACCCAGCACTGGATGGACCTGGCGGTCGCCGGCATGGGACTCAGGCCGGACACGGTGCTGGACGGCGAGGCGGTGATCTGGCGGGACGGCCGGCTCGACTTCGCGGCCGCGCAGTCACGGGCCGCTTCGTCCGTGACCCGGGCCCGCGCCCTGGCGGCCCGGTACCCGGCCTCCTACATCTGCTGGGACGTCCTGCAGCACCCGGACCCGCAGATCGGCGACTGCCGAAGCCTGCCGTACACCG
>NZ_ML123058.1:59384-63935 GCF_003846175.1 Streptomyces sp. ADI95-17
GTCGTCGGTCGGCGCCGGGCAGACGGCAGCCAGTCGCGCCGGCCCCGGAGGGTGCCGTCCGGCCTCATCGATATTCGGACCCACTGAAGTGCGTACGCGCCTCCCGAACTGCCCGAGAAACGCTGCTCCTCGTCAATTCACAGAGCCAGTCATCGTTTGATGCGTCCGCGGATGGCGAGGACGCCGAGAGCCAGGAGGGTGGGTTCGAGGAGACGGGAGACCATCTCGATGTAGGTGCCGGCGGTGGTGAGGTTCTGCCCGGAGGAGCGGAAGACCACCGAGTTGACTGCGACACGGGTGGCTTTCTCCGCGCGGGCCCAGGTCATGCGCTTTGACCATGTGTCGTGCAGGGCGGGGTCGGGGGTGCTGGTGTGGAGGCTGATCTTGCTGCCGTGGAGGGTTCCGGTGGTGGCGGGGTCGGGGTCATGGGTGGGCAGGCCCACGCCCATGAGGAGCAGCACGGTCAGCGACATGGCGGCGGGTAGCCAGGTGAAGGCGCGGGAGGCGCGCAGGCCGTAGCCGGACAGCAGCCAGTAGGCCCACAGCAGGCGGCGTTCGCCCTTCGGGGTGCCGGTGCGGTCGTGACGGCGCATCTCGCATTCGCCGTAGTAGAAGTCGGCGGCGCCGGGTTCGTTCTTGCCGTCCTCGAAGGCTTTGCGGAGCTGGCGGTAGAGGGCGGCGACGTCTTCGGGGTCGGGGGTTCGGGCGGGGTCGGGGTGGTACGGGCCCGGGCGCCACTGGCGGGGCGTGGGGGTGTGGCCTGGGGGTGGTACGGGCTGGCCGGCGTCCTGTGCGCGCCAGTGGTGTTCCTCGACGAGGGTGCGTCGGCGGGTCCACCGTGTCAGTCGTACTCCGTGGCGGTTCCAGCCGGTGGGTGTGAGGGCGAATACGGTGCGGCCTTCCAGGCGGAGCTGGTCGAGGTGGAAGGCTCCGGAGAACAGGCAGTCGGTCAGGTCGATGTCGGTCAGGACGAGATGGGCGGCATCCACCCCCTGTATCGAGGCCACCCGCACCCCGTCGTGGCAGCCTGACAGCACGCTCTCGTCCACGGTGTCCCCAGGGCTGGAGGCGAAAGGCACCGGGTGAGCGGTGACCGCTACGGGCGCCGACAGCACCGCATGCCCGAGGTCTGCCGTGGCGTAGCGCAGACGCACCGTGGCGGTCGACTCCCACCGGGTCCGCTCGCAGCGCACCTCACTCGCCGCGATCTCCAGCATCACCGGCACCTCAAACAAAGCACCCGACAGATCCACCACTCCCGCACACACGAACGGCCCCAATCCCGAAGCCACCGCGAACCGCACCCCGCCGAACAAGGCGTCGCCGGAGAACTGCGCCCTGCCGAACCTGGCGTTGCCGGAGAACTGCGCCTCGCCGAACCCGACGGTGCCGGAGAACTGCGCCTCGCCGAACCCAGCGGTGCCGGAAAACTGCGCCGCGTCGAACCCGGCCTCGCCGGAAAACTGCACCTTGTCGAACCGGGCGTTGCCGGAGAACTGCACCTCGTCGAACCGGGCGTCGCCGGAAAACTGCACCTCGTCGAACCAGGCGTTGCCGGAGAACTGTGCCCCGTCGAACCGGGCGTCGCCGGAGAATTGCGCCCTGCCGAACCAGGCGGTGTCGGAGAACTGCACCTCGTCGAACCGGGCGTCGCCGGAGAACTGTGCCCCGTCGAACCTGGCGGTGTCGGAGAACTGTGCCCCGTCGAACCAGGCGGTGCCGGAAAGGTGCACCCTGCCGAACCCGGCGTCGCCGGAGAACTGCACCTCGTCGAACCGGGCGTCGCCGGAGAACTGCGCCTCGTCGAACCATGCGGTGCCGGAGAACTGCGCCTGGCTTAACTGGACAGTGCCCATATGGGGTTTTCCGGTGGTGGGGTCGCGGAGCGCGCTGAGGAGTTGGTCTAGCAGGTTCTGGGTGAAAGGGGTGCCGCGGTGGTCGATGTCGGTGCCGGGGGTCAGTGAAGCCAGGTAGGTGGCACGGTCTGTGTCGGACAGGTGGGCAAGGCATGCGGTGTGGCCGGGCACGCGGATGCCGCGACAGCCGATGGGATCGGCGGTGGGGTCCGCGCCGTGTGCGCAGTACGTCCAGGGCGGCCGCAGCGGGGGGATGGGGGCTGGGGGTGTGCTCATGGCGTGGCTGCTCCGCTGTCATGTACCGGTTCCGGTTCCGGTTCTCGGTGTCAGGCAGGACACACGTTTGGTCCCGGTCAGTTCCCTCTGTAGTGAAGGGGGTTGTACGCCGTGTATGGGCTCTCGTCGAATCACTGAGTGAGGAATACGTGGTCAGCAGGGCGGGATTTCCAAGAGAGGTGGGCCCCGGCATCAGCCGGTCACGGGTGTCCCGGTTTTTCGACGTCGCGCACGCCCTGGGCGGCATCCAGGTCGTCGTGGCCGCAGGAGTCCCGCGTGCGAGACAGCGACGTGACGACCCTTCAGGACGGTGTCGTCCAAGAGCGTGGCGTCGCCGGGCGGCCCGTAGAGCGCGGGCAGCGTGACGTCTAGCCGTCACGAAATCGGCCTCCACCGGAGCGTACGACGGCTCTGTGCCACGCTCCGCACTACCAGCGCATCCCGAGCTCATCGAGATCCGCGCGGCGCTGCTCGGGGAGCTTGGCGGCGCGTTTGCGGACGTTGTCGAGCCACATGCCGAGCTTGACCACCACACTCCCGTCAGCGCCGCCCTGACGGCCCGACAGCGCACCCTCCGGAGCAATTGTCAAGAGTTGTGGATTGGCTGAGATGCTGATGCGTTCTTGCGTTCCAGCAGCGTGATCGTGACGCCGGGCGCGACCTGGCGCTCGCCTACAGGTATGAATCCGCGCCGTCGATAGAGCGCGACCGCAGGCAGGTTGGCGGTTGCGGTCGAGACGACGGTCAGTTCCGCGGGCTCGATCAAGTCCAGAGCGTCGAGCAGTGCCGTTGCGACGCCGCGGCGATGCGCGACGGGATGGACCACGAGGCGGCAGATGTCCAGAGCACCGTTCGGCAAGCGGGTCCAGGCGACCGCTCCCACAAGTCTCAACTCGTCGCGAACCCCGAGGCAGGACTCGTCACATGTGCGCAACTGCTCAAGGGACTCGTGCAGGGGCGGGATGCCGTCGAAGCCGATGAGCCGGGCTTCGACCGCGTAGGAGGCCCGCTGAAGGTCCCATAGATGACGCAGGGTATCGGGATCGGACAGGTCGAGCCGGACCGGTTCAGCAAATGGCCGGTGGGATTCGGTGGCGGCGTGGCGTTGGCCGGTCATGCTGCGATCTTCTCAGAACGCTCGACCAGGACGCCGTTCTCGAATTTCGCGCCGGAGCGGACCAGGGCAACCAGGTGGGCTCCAGTGATCGCGCGCCAGCGTTCCTGGGCGGACTCGACCAGTTTGAACACCATCGCCAGGGCGGCGGCCGGGCTGCCGGCGCCGCGGGTGACCTTGGTGCGGAGCCTGACCGTGGAGAACGTCGACTCGATGGGGTTGGTGGTCCGTAGGTGGATCCAGTGCTCGGCTGGGAAATCGTAGAACGCCAGCAGCTCGTCGACATGGTCGGTGATCTTCTTGACGGCCTTGGGCCACTTCGCGCCGTAGGCGCGGGAGAAGGCCTCGATGGCTTTCTCCGCGTGCGTGCGGTCTTCGGCGTTGTAGATCTCCTGCATGGCCTTCGTCGCGCCTGGCTGCGCGGACTTCGGCAGGGCGTTCGAGACATTCCTGGCTTTGTGTACCCAGCACCGCTGATGGCGGGCGGCAGGGAACACCTCGGCGAGCGCCTTCCACAGGCCCATCGCGCCGTCGCCGACCACCAGCTCCGGGTCGCGCATGCCCCGGCGGCGGTAGTCCCGCAGCAGGTCGGCCCACGACTCGGTGGACTCACGCAGCCCCTCCGCGAGCGCGATCAGCTCCTTCGTGCCGTCGGCACGGACACCGAGCAGGACCAGAACGCACGAGTGCGCCTGGCCGAGCCGGACCTTCGGGTGCACGCCGTCTGCCCACACGTAGACGAAATCGCGGTCGGACAGGTCCCGGTCCTGGAAGGCGGCGTGGTCGTCGCTCCACTGCTTGGTCAGCCGGGTGACCGTGGCCGGCGACAGCCCGGACGCCGAGCCGAGGAACTGCTCCAGCGCCGGCACGAAGTCCCCGGACGACAGGCCGTGCAGGTAGAGCAGAGGCAGCACCTCTGAGATCTTGGGGGACTTGCGGCACCACGGTGGCAGGATCTTCGAGGAGAACCGCCTCCTGTCCCCGGTGGCCTCGTCCACGCGCCGGTCGTTGACCCGCGGCGCGGTGACCTCGACCGCACCGGCGGCGGTGGTCACCGTGCGGGGCCGGTGGTGACCGTTGCGGACCACCAGGCGACGCCCCCGCCCGTCGGTCTCGGCCGCCAACTCGGCTATGTACTGGTTGACTTCCGCCTCCAGAGCGGCGGCCAGCATCCGGCGGGCGCCCTCGCGGACGATCTCGTCGATCAGGGAGCCAGACTGCGTGGAGTCGTCGGCAGTTACTACGCTGAGCACGGGCGTGCCTTCCCGGCCCGCGCTGCGAACGCGGGCCTACTCGATGACCTAC
>NZ_ML123058.1:65338-66645 GCF_003846175.1 Streptomyces sp. ADI95-17
GTTCAGTGTCGGCCAGGTCTTCAACTTCATCTATCGAGCGACGAAGGATTCAGCGGCGTACCACCAGCGTGGCGGCGTGACCAAGCGGCAGGCCGCGAACAGCACGGTCGGCAGGATCAGTGCTGCCGCGGACCGGGCCCGGGCGAACGAGTGGGAGGTCAAATCGTTCGGCAGGCCCTGGACCCTGCCGCTCTCCGCGATCGGCGAGACGTTCTTCAACAAGGTCATGTGGCAAGCGGACATGATGCCCGTGGTTTCGAGGGACGCAGTCGTCCCTCAGCATGCGGTGTCCGCTGCGTCGGCAACCGTTCCGCAGCAGGTGCAGAACTCCCCCAGCGAGGTGGGTGCAGAGCGGTCAGCGGATCCTTCGGATGACGACATCAACGACTGCACCAACTGTGGCGACCGCTTCTACGGCGAGGGTCTTTGTAAGGAATGTGCAGCTGTCTGACCGGCCGGATTCCGGGCAGCCTCGCCGATGCGCTGCAGGACTGGCTGGGGTCGGCCGGCACGCTGGACGAGGACGTAGCGGAGTTCGTCGGGTGGAGCGTGGATGAAGTCGCCCGCCATCGCGAGTAAGCCTGGCTCTGCCGTGCCCGGCGTCCCGTACCGGCCTCGCCCGCATTTTCTCTCTTCGCGCTTCGGCAGGGGGCAGCTCCAGCCATCTGGCCCGGTTCGGGGCCACCGGGTCGATAGGAGGGAAGGACGGCGGACCGTACGCAGAGGGTTGAGCAGCAGTACGCGCTGGAATGCCTTGACTTTGGTGCCCGTCATCCTTCCCGTGGACGGCCCTCGTTCTGCTGGCGGGAGCCGTCGCTGCCAGGCTGGCCGGTGCTCACTCTGGATGCTCTGACCTGACGGATGGGGTGGCCCTGCGGAACGTGCGAAGTGACCGCGGGGCCCCATGAGCACCGTCCTGTCAGGGCACTCACGACCGACCGTACGAGCCGCGCTGGTTCACCGCCCGGTGAGGTGATGCATACGCGCACGCCCCGGCCGCAGGTGCAGGCGGTGAGCCCGCAGTTGCGGGCCCTCTGCTCACGCCCTCGCTTCGTGGCCGGCCCGGACGGAGTGCCGTACCGGGCAAGCCCTTGGTACGGGCGGTGGTGGGGGAGTCTGCTGATTCATGCCCCGATCCATACCCGTATTGCCAAACACACCTAGCCAGCATCCGTGGGGCCGTTTGGCCCTGCACCGGTGGATCTTCGTCCACCCAGGCGTGCCCGGCATCGATACCGGGCACGCGTACGGCGCTGCACCCGGGAGGGGGATGCTGTTGGACGAGTACGACGCCCGCCGCATCCTGG
>NZ_ML123058.1:68240-71348 GCF_003846175.1 Streptomyces sp. ADI95-17
ATGCGGGCACATGGTGGTGAGGCGGTCAGCCAACAACCGCCGGCACTGTGCCGGGCTGCTGAGCGCCGCTGGCGTCCGCCGTCGTTGCCGTCAGCGTTGCCGTCACTGCCGTCGGCGGTGACGGCGTCTGACCACCGCATTAGCAGTTCGATCCGGGCGCTACTCACCCAAGCGGACATGTTGTCGCGTCGTCTCCCACGGACGGCACCATCTCCCCACAGCTGAAACCGCTCGTCGAAGCACTGGGCAAGGCAGACGACCCCTGGTCAGTCCTCGCATGGACACGCGCTCAGGGCGGCGCCCGCCTCCTGGCGCAACTCGCCGCCCAGGACACGACATCACCCACGCCACGCTCGACGTCCTTCCGCAGGACGGAGCCGTTCGCCGTGTCCGAGCCGTCCTCGTCGCTACCGGCGCGCTGTCCTCCGGTGGCGGGCGAACCGGCTCCGGCGTTGACTGGTGCGGGGTGCACTGCACGCCAGACGACCGAGGGATAGACGATGACCAGACCCGTCACCGGACTGCTGTACGGAGCCGCTGCCGGTGCCGCCGGTACCACTGCTCTCAACACCGTCGGCTATCTGGACATGGCATGGCGTGCGCGGCCCGCGAGTGGCACTCCGCGAGCCACCGTCGAGAAGCTGTCACAGGCGATGCACCTGCCCATTCCCGGTCACGGCGCTGAGAAGGAAAATCGAGTCGCGGGCCTGGCGGCACTGACCGGCATCGCTGCCGGGATCGGTCTGGGTGCCCTTCTGGGCCTGGTGCGGGCCGAGGGCTGGCGTCCGTCCAGGTTGATCGCTTACGCGACCGCTGGATTCGGCGCCCGTCTGGGCACCGACGCCCCCATGACCGTGCTCAAAGTGACCGACCCGCGCACGTGGTCTGCCAAGGACCGGATTGCCGACATCGTGCCCCATCTGGCTTACGGGGTGGTGACCGCCGCAGTTTTGGAAAGACTCGATCCCTGAGTCGATGGGCCCGACGGGCACTTGCGCACAGGCAGCGAATTCCTCAGTAATCGTGTGGCGCTGGGACTCGAGGCGCACACCTCTGCGTTGCTCCAATGGCCTTAAGCGGCGAGCCATCCGTGTACAGCTGCCCGCGAATCTTCCAGGAGGGCGAGCCGGTGAAATTGCCGGCCACTTCGAAGGGGGAACCTACCGTCAATGCGCATCAACAACGGAGCATAAGACCGACAAGTGGAGGCACCAGATGGCCGATCTCCCGCCACCGCCAGAGGGAATTGTACTGGCCCACTTCATCGTCTCGGACGATGTCGAACGCTCTCGACGCTTCTACACCGAAGTGCTCGGCGGCCGGCTGGCCTACTCCGGCCCTGGAGGCCTGACCTATGTCGCACTGGCCAACAGCTGGATCATCATCAACGGTGGCGGAGGCCCGACGGACGACAAGCCCTCGGTCACCCTGGAGGCGCCGCGCGATTTCGGCCGGGTCAGCAGTTTCCTCAATATCCGCGTCAGGGACATCTACCCCTTGTACGAGGAGTGGAGCGCCCGAGGTGCCCAGTTCCTGACGCCGCCGAAACAACACGCGTACGAGATCCGCTGCTACATCCGCGACCCTGACGGCCATCTGATCGAAGTCGGCCAGACCACCGACCCGGAGGGAGACTGGACACCGGCTCACTGGCCCCCGAGTTCCCGCACCGGCGATTCCGAGTGAGCTCCGAGATCCCGGGCCGTGCCCCGCTATTGACCTTGACTGCGCGAGTCGCGGACGATCTCGGCGAGCCGGGCGGCCTGCGCGTCGCTTGGGCTGGGGAACGAACCCGGTGTCCGCCGGGTTGCGCTCGACGACTTCGACCGCGATGCCCACCTGCTCGCGGCCGATCCTGTCAAGGGTGAGGTGCGTGAGGGCGGTGGAGTCTCAATGGCTGAGTCAAGTCATGTCGCCTCGTCCCACAGTTGAGCGCGCGCTGGCCGACCACAGGATTGAACCTGTGGCTTCATCCTTATCAGGTCGATCATTAGGCCCCGGTCTCCTATCTCTGACCCACGGTGCAAAGTAGGTCCTCGCGCCTGCTGACAGTCCCGTTGCTTCGTGGCCGCCTCCTTCGTTAGGCCGAACGAGTAGTCGGCGGCGGGGCGGGAGAGTTCATGCGGCGCGAGTGGTCTCCGGAGGACTTGGTGGCGTGCTGGACGCCAGTGGGCGGTGATGGGACCTGGTCGCGAACAAGTCTGGCCATACCCGGCTTGGCTTCGTGCTGACCTTGAAGTTCTTCGAGCTGGAAGGCAGATTCCCTCAGCTCGTTGAGGAGTTCCCGCAGGCCGCGGTCGACTACGTGGCCGACCTCGTGAAGGTGCCGGCGGAGAACGTGGCGAAGTACGACCTGGCGTCCCGCTCGGCGAAGGGGCACCGTACGCAGATCCGCGAGGCGCTCGGCTTCCGGCCGGCGACCCGCGCGGATGAGGAACGGCTGACCGTTTGGCTCGCGGTCGAGATCTGCCCGGTTGAGCTGGTCGAGGACCGGCTGCGTGAGGCTTTGTTCGTGCGGTGCCGAAGTGAGCGCATCGAGCCTCCGGGCAGGGTCGAGCGGATCGTGGCCGCGGCTCGGGCCCGCGCTGACCGGGTCTTCTGCGCGCAGACCGTCATGCGCTTGGGCGACGTGTGCGTCGGCCGTCTGCTGGTCTTGGTCGCCGAGGGCAATGAGGACGGCACGGCGCTGCTGGCCTCGCTCAAACGGGACCCTGGCGCGGTGGGGCTGGACTCGCTGCTGGCGGAGATCACCAAGCTGACCGACGTACGCAAGCTTGGTATGTCCGAGGGGCTGTTCGCGGGTTGCTCGGAGAAGTTGGTGGCCGCGTGGCGGGCACGGGCGATCAAGATGTACCCCTCGGACTTCCGTGACACGAGTGAGGACGTACGGGTCACGCTCCTGGCCGCGCTGTGTTTCTCCCGGCAGGCGGAGATCACCGATGCGCTGGTGGAACTGCTGGTCGCCCTGGTCCACAAGATCAACGCGCGTGCAGAGCGGCGGGTGGCGCGATCTCCTGAGAGAAGCCCGAAAGGGCGGTGAACGCCTTGCGGTGATCACCCCGGAAGCCAGCCGAGGAACTCCCCCCGGGGAGCGCTGGACCTACTCCC
>NZ_ML123058.1:72444-80536 GCF_003846175.1 Streptomyces sp. ADI95-17
CCGCCCGCCCGCAGCAGCCGCTGCACCCGGAAATCCTCAACAACGATCCGCCGCATCGATCTCCTCCGTCCCGCACAACACGAAGAGGCTGCGCGCGTACGGTAAACGAGCACGGGAGACCGCTGACCAGGCCAAAGGAAATGGCTCCGGTCCACAAGGGCCGCGGCATCCGTACCTCCAGAACCCCCCTGGCGGGTAGTGGGACGGGAGGCGGACCGGTGCGCCAGGAAGGCGCCCGGCCCCGCGCGCAGACAGGGACGCGGCCGGGCCACCCGTACTTTGATCCTTGTGCGGGGCGGGAGTGATCGCATCACGAAGACGCCACTCCGGGGACGCGGACGCCTTGTGCATGAGCAGGGATCAAAGCCGGCCCTGCCCTTGCCGAAAACCTCATCCGCCCTGGTGGGAGCTTGGTGTGCGGGTGCGCGGGGTCTCGGGCCCGGGGGCTCGAATTGGTCCTCTCGCGCGACTGGTGACCGCCCCGGCATGATTGCCGATCGTGCTGCTGCGATTGGCTTACCTGACCGTGACGAACGCGTTCGCGATGCTGCGTCTGCTGCCGATGAGCGATCGGGACAAGAACGCGGAGATCCTCGCCTTGCGCCATCAGATCACGGTGCTGGAGCGCCAACTCGGTGGCGAGAGGGTGCGGTTCACCCCGAGCGATCGCGCGTTCTTGGCGGCGTTGCTGCATCGGATGCCGGTCGAGGTGCTGCGCAGGGTGCGGCTGCTGGTGCGTCCGGACACGGTGCTGCGCTGGCACCGCGATCTGGTCGCACGCCGCCATGCGGCCCGGTCCCGGCCGAAGCGCTCGGGACGGCCGCGGATCCTGCGCTCCATCCGCGCCCTGGTCCTGCGGCTCGCCCAAGAGAATCCCAGCTGGGGGTATCGCCGCATCCACGGTGAACTTCTCGTTCTCGGTATCAAGGTGGCCGCCTCCACCGTCTGGGAAATCCTCAAGGAGGCCGGGCTTGATCCGGCGCCCGAACGGGCCTCCAGCACGTGGTCGGACTTCCTGCGCTCGCAGGCCGACGCCCTGTTGGCGTGCGACTTCCTGGAGACGGTCACGCTGTCCGGGGCGCGGCTGTATGTGTTCGCGGTGATCGAGCACGCCAGCCGGCGGATCAGGATCCTGGGCGCCACCGCGCACCCGACCGCCGCGTGGGTGACGCAAGCCGCGAAGAACCTCGTCATGGACCTCGAAGACGCCGAATGCCGGGCAAGGTTCCTGATCCGTGACCGCGACGGGAAGTTTCCCGCCCTGTTCGACACCGTCCTCAAGGACGCGGGGATCGAGGTCGTGCTCAGCGGCGTACGGATGCCGCGCATGAACTCGATCACGGAAAGGTGGGTGCAGACCTGCCGGCGTGAGCTGCTGGACCGCACCTTGATCTGGAACCAGCGGCACCTGCTCCACGCACTACGGGAGTTCGAAGAGTTCTACAACTCCCACCGGCCGCATCAGGGCATCGCCAACGCCCGTCCGCTGCACCCGCTGCCGGTGCCGATCACCGATCCGGAGCAGATCACCCGCCTCGACATACGAAAACGCGAACGGCTCGGCGGCATCCTCCACGAGTACCAACATGCCGCCTGAACTGGACGGATGAGGTTTTCGGCAGCAGCAGGGTGAAGAACGACCGGCTCAACCACGCCGGCTACCTCTGGGCCTTCTCCGCCATCACCGCCTCACCTGGCGCCAAAGCCCACTACCGAAGGCGCCGCGACGACCACGGAGACTGGCACGCTGCCGCCCAGAGAAACCTCTTCAACCGCATGCTCGGCCAGCTCTACCACTGTCTCCAGCACCGCAAGCTGTTCGGCGAACAAACCGCCTTCCCCATCGAACCCCCTGCCGCCGCTTGACGAGTTAGAACCCTGAGGTGTCTCACAGGGCAATACACCTAGCCCTGGGGAGAGGCAGGTGCCTTGGTCGTCATCGTCCGGCCGGTGATCAGGCCCGCGAGGAGCAGGCAGATGACGGCCCACCAGGGAGGGCCGTTGAGGGTGTCGTACACCGCCGTGCCGATCCCCTGTCCCACGAACTGGCCCGCGATGAGGGCGCCCGCCGCCGTGCCGGAGTGCTGGGGGACGACGTCGGCGGTCGCGGTGGCGAAGAGCGGTGTGAAGACCAGGCCGATGCCCAGGCCCGCGATGAGCACGCCGGGCAGCAGCACCGCGTACGAGGCGTCGGCCCCGATGGCGATGATGCCCAGGGCCAGCCCGAGCGGCGTGATCATCAAGCCCGCCATGGCGATACGGCGAGGCGGCACGTCGCGCCGCAACAGGCGGGGGGAGATCTGCGTGGCGCCGATGACGATCGCGGCGAGCATGGGCAGCATCGGCAGGACATACAGGTCCGGGGAGTAGCCCAACTCATCGCCCATGATGTCGGCCAGGGGTGGCATCAGAGAGAGGATGCCGGTGCCGACGAAGAACATGGTCAGGAAGCCGCCGCGGCGGCTGCGGTCCTGGAGGACGTGCGGCGGGAGGAGCGGCGTCGGTGTTCTGCCCTGCCACCACAGGAAGGTCATGACCAGGGCGAGGCCGCCGAGCATCGGGGCGGCCACCGGGAGGGTGCCCCAGCCGTCAAGCGGGGCCCGGGTGAGACCGTAGGTGAGGGCGGCCGGCCCGAGGGAGCCGAGCAGCGCACCGGGCAGGTCGAAGCGGGCACCGGTGCGGTCCGGGCGGTCGTTCGGCAGTACGCGGACGCAGGCCAGGGCGATCAGGGCGAGGAGCACGCCGATGGCCAGCATCGGGCCCGGGGGCAGGAGTCCGGTCGCGAGCAGCCCCAGCGCCGGACCGCAGACACTGACCGAGGCGTAGATGCCGAAGGCTCTGATCCGTTCCTTCGGTTCGGTGAAGCCGGTGACCACCATGGCCAGCGCCGTCGCTGTCACGAGTGCGCCGAAGCCGCCCTGCAGGACGCGGCCCAGAATCATCACCGGCATCTGGGAGCGGCCGGGGTCGGGGAAGACGTCGGACAGGGCGCACAGCACGCCGGCCGCCGCGAAGCCCGCCAGGCCGATGGCCAGCGCCCGTCTGCGCCCCACGAGGTTCGCGACATGTCCGCCGGGCAGCAACAGCCCGACGAACGCGACCGCGAAGGCGTACGTCACCGGCGAGTACTTGGAGTACTCGCCGTAGAAGTGGGACAAGCCACCGATCGTCGTTGCGAACAGCACCGCCAGCTGCGCCAGAGCGATCACCGCCAGGCCCCGCCCGCGGCGGGGCGCCGGGGCGGTGGCCTCGTGCGCGGGGGCCGTCGGGGTGTACGCGGGTGCCTTGGCGGGGGTGGCAGGGGCCGTCGGGGTGTACGCGGGTGGCTCGGCCCGCGCCGCGGGCACGTAGTCCAGCAACTGGGCGGTGCGGCGGCCGAGTTCCGCCAGCACCTCGCCGGGCAGCCAAACGCCGCTGTCGTCGCCGTCGTCCCCGCCGGTGCGGGTGGAGATCTGCTCCGGGGTCGGCCGCTTGGCCGGGTCCTTGTCCAGGCAGGCACGTACGAGGCCGACGAGGGACTCCGGTACGCCGGTCAGGTCGGGCTCGTCCTCGGCGACCTGGAAGAGATGGGCGTTCAGCCCGGTGTCGGTGGCGCCGAAGAGGAGCCGTCCGGTGGCGGCGTACACGAGGACGGCGCCGAGGCAGAAGACGTCGCTGGCGGGGGTGAGCTCACGCCCCCGGACCTGCTCGGGGGACATGAAGCCGGGGGAGCCGATCAGCATGCCGGTGCGGGTGTGCAGGCTGTCGCCGGTCAGGCTGCCCATCGCGCGGGCGATGCCGAAGTCGATGACCCGCGGCCCGTCCACGGTCACCAGGACATTGGACGGCTTGAGGTCGCGGTGGATCAGCCCCGCCCCGTGCACGGCCCGCAGCGCGAGGGCGAGGCGGTTGGCGAGGACGCGGACCGAGTGCTCGGGCAGCGGGCCGTAGTCCTGGGCGACGACCGTCGTCAGGTCCGGTCCGGGCACGTACTGGGTGGCCACCCAGGGCACCTCGGCCTCGGTGTCGGCGTCGAGGACGTCCGCCGTCCAGCTCCCGCCCACCCGCCGGGCCGCCGCCACCTCACGGGCGAAGCGCTTGCGGAACTCGGCCTGCGCGGCGTACTCGGCCTGTACGACCTTGACCGCGACCGTACGGCCGACCTCCGAGCGTCCGAGGTAGACCAGGCCCATGCCGCCGGCGCCCAGGCGGGCGATGAGGCGGTAGGGGCCTATGCGCGTGGGGTCTTCGACGGTGAGCGGGTTCACTCCAGGAATCTAGCCCGTGGCCGTCGGCGCGGGTGGGGAAACGGAGGAGATGCGTGCCCGTCCCCTCCGTGCCCATCCCCTCCGTGCACCTTCACGGTGACCCATCACGTGTCCTTCGCAGATGCCTGCCAGACCATCCGGGAAACAGGTCAATCGACGGTATGGCCCTCTTCCCCTCCATACTGGGGAAAACCCGTGGCCCGGAGTGCGGCTGCCCGGCGAAGGGCTTCTGGCTATGTCCACGACTCTCGGTTCTGGCACAGCTTCCGTGCCGAGTGACGCTCCGTTATGGCTGGACGTAGAAGAGAGCGATGGAAGCGGGTGGCGGGGCAAGCACTGCGCGAAGGCTGGTGAGTATGGCTCGCCACTGCTTCCAGTCCTCTGGGTCAACCCCGTTTGAGGCCAGCCCGTCCTCGTCGCTGGTGATGCGGGCGAGGGCTTCGTCGGCGAGTGCCCGAAGGTCGGAAGGGAACACGGGCATAGGTGTTTCCGGACCGTAGGACATGTCGACGGGTTCGCCTCCCGGACATTGCGCCGCGATGAGTGCAGCGGCGGCCACCGCCTCTTCTGCTTCCGTGAGATAGCCGGTGGCGTCGATCGTCCGGATGAGGACGCCTCGGATCAGGGCTTCGCGCGCCTCGGGCTCGGCGTCGTCGAGAGCGTTGGCGAAGTCCGCTGCTGTGTCGTTGTCAAAGGGACCGGTATCCCAGGTGCCCATGCTGATCTCCCTTGCGTAAGGTCGCCCGGATCCTCGCATCAGGGACTGACAACATGACTACGGGGCGAGCAGGACCCGTTTACGCAGGAGGTCGAAGCCTGCGCGGCCGAACATCTGGCGCTTGAGCATCTTGATCCGATTGACGTGGCCTTCGACGACTCCGGAGTTCCAGGGCAGCGTCAGGCCGGCGATGACCGCGTCGCGGTCTCGGTCGATTCCTGCCGCGAGAGTGTGGAGGCTGGGCAGGTCGTCCTGGCGGACAGCGTCGAGCCACTGCGGGAGTCGTTCCCCCTGGCGCTCGGTGAGCATGTGGGCGAAGGACCGGACGTGACGGGTCAGGGCATCGAGTTCGGGACAGTTGGCCAGGACGGCCTTGAGCCGGAGCTGTTCGATCTCGGTCAGCGTCTCGGGTCGGCTGAGGATCCATCTCGTCACCACGCGGGGTGCCGGCGGTTGCGCGGTCACCGGCCGTGGCGAGGTGCGCTTCTCTCGCAGGTAGGCGCTGACCCGGCCGTAGCTGCCTCGATAGCCCAAGGGAACGATCTCCTCCCAGAGCTTCCAGGCGTTGGTGCAGCCCTCGTCCCAACGTTCGTCCAGGTAGGGCTTGTACTCGTCGAGGACGGAGGTCCTGTTGTGCTGCCACTGACCGCGAAAGAGGTCTTCAGGCTTCGCAGCGTCGGCGAGGCTCTTGACGGTGCGGTGGGTCATCCGGAGCTGACGCCCGATGGAACGGCGGCTGTGGCCGGCTTCCAGCAGCGCATGGACCGTGGCGTGCCTGGCTCGGACGCGATTGGCGAACCGCTCGCTCCGCCATGGCGAGCCCGCCTTCTCCTCGGGCGGCGCCGGTGGTTCGGCCTTCGCCTCACGATCGGGGACCAGAACGCGAAGGCACTGGCGGTGGCGGGCGACCGCCCGCTCAGCGGCTTCCCCGAGGTTGTGCCACAAGTGCCAGCGGTCGGCGACCTGCGTCGCCTGGGGTGCCCCGGCAGTGGCGCCTTCCGCGAAGAACGGCGCTCGGTCCCGGCAGACGACCTCGATCCCTGGCCGCCAGGCGAGCCAGGCGGCCAGGCTCGATGCTTCTCGATCAGGCAGGAGATCAATCGGCCGGCGGGTTTCGACGTCCACCAGGACAGTGCCGTAGTGGCGGCCCTTGCGGGTGGCGTATTCGTCGACGCCGACCACCCGCGGCGTCGGCACCTCCGGCTCGGGCAGCGCCTTGACCAGGCGCAGGACCGTACTCCGGCTGATGGACATGCCGAGCACGGCAGCCAGGCGGGCGCCGGCTCGACCAGCCAGGGCGAGACCGACTGCGGTCAGAGTGGAACGCAGCCGCTCGGTGCGCTGGCCATGCCTGCGGGTGAGGCCGGATATCTGCTCCACGAACGTCCGACGTGGGCACTTGGTGTTCCCGCACCGGAACCGCCGGACCCGCAGCTGGAGTACGACGCTTCGTCCGCCGCTCGGGACGTCAGCGAGAAACCGCAGGTAGGAGCTGTGAACTCGGGTCGAGCAGACTCCGCATCCCGAGCAGGCGGCGCCGGCCGTAGTGCACTGCGCGTCGAGGCGCACCTTCTCGACATCTACGTCCACCGACAGCACCGCGATGTCCGCGATCGCCGGGAACAACAGCGTCTTCAGCCGGAGTACAACGTCTTCCACGGCCCGGACTGTCAGCCTAGCGGCACTGACCACCATCCATTTTCGGGCGACTTCGTATGCCGTCCGAAGACGCTCAGCCGTCACTCACCGTGGCCACTGCACGGAAGCTGTGCCAGAACCCGACTCTCGGCAGCGATTGTTCACGGCTGCGGAAGGCGCTCGCAGCGCGGCGGGATCGATGTTCACGACGATGGGCAGCAGCTCGGTCCGAGGACGGTCACACGGCGACGGCGCGGCCACTACCGGCGGCCTACCCTCATAGCCAGCGCTTTTGTCTTGTCCCTGTACGAGCAGCAGGGCACCTCGAACTCCGCTGCCCCCATGACGTGCCCCGTACTGCTGCCCGCCGTCGTGAACATTCGATGCGCCCCGACGGTCACAACGCTGCCGAAACTGCTGTCAAAACGCTGCTCCCTGTCGCGTACAGAGCCAGCCCGACATGCTGAAGCGGGCCGCGGCGACAACGGCGGCCCTGGCCGGTGCTCTCGTGCTCGCGCCTGCCGCACACGCGGACGGCGGCGGCTCCGGAGTCGGTACCCCCGGCTGCAAAGGGGCGACGATGTTCGTCAAGGTGTGCGCCGAGGAAACCGTCAGCACACCCCCCTCGGGCGGTGGCCACGGTGCGAAGGCGACATCCGCTGGCACCTCTGGCAGCGGCTCGAAGCCCCACTGCGAATACACCAAACTCGACCCGCCGCCCCCGCCGGAGAACCTGGCGTGGGACGGCAAAACGCCCAAGGACGGCTCGGTCTACCAAGTGAACTGCGCGGACACGGGCCGGGTCGGCGTGGTGTTCGTACCCAATGGCATGGCAGGCCCCGCCGCACCGGCGATCGACCCCGAAGTGGTGGCGCGCCGCGCGGTCGACTCCATGAAGTTGGTGGGCCCGAAGGTGGCCAGCCCCCGCGCGGCCGGGAAGTACGTGGTCGGGATGCCGATGTGGATGTGGGTGACCCGCTCGACGTCGTCGTACGGCCCGGCGTCCGCGACGGCGACGGCGGGCGGCGTCACGGTCACCGCCACCGCGAAGGTGGCCGCGATCCGGTGGGACATGGGTGACGGCACCATCGTCACCTGCAACGGCCCCGGCACCCCGTACAGCGCCGACCGCGGAAAGGCTTTGTCCCCGGACTGCGGCCACCGCTACGAGCGGAGCGCCGCAGACCAGCCGGACGGCCGCTACAAGGGCACCGCAACCGCGACCTGGACCGTCACGTGGACCGCCCCCGCCCTCGGCGACGGCGGCGAGTTCACCGAGACCCGACAGACCGCGTTCACCGCTGCGGTGGGCGAGGTCCAGGTCCTCAACTAGGCGGCCCGTACCGCCCCGACCACAGGCCCGACCACGGGCCGACGCAGGCTGACCACAGGCCCGACCACCGCAGGTCAGGGCCAAGACGCCTTCTGCTATCGCCCGCCCGTACGATGGCCGGTGTGACCGTCCGCCGTGCCCTTGGCGCAGGCCCTC
>NZ_ML123058.1:80774-87167 GCF_003846175.1 Streptomyces sp. ADI95-17
AGCTGCGTGCCCGAGGCGTGCTCGGTTCCAGTCCGGCTGCGCCCCCGTCTCCGCGGCGGATCCTCGGGACCGGTGGCCGTGCCGGCGAGGAACAGCCCCGCCATCCCGCCTGACGCCTCCTCGGCGCCGGTGCGGCCACAGAGTGGTGTCGTACCCGCGAAACGCCCGGTGGGCGGCACCCCATGCGGGTGCTGTCCACCGGGCGTTGGTGGTTCGGTGGTGTCAGCTGACCTGGAGGGTCAGGTTCTTCGGCCATCCGGCCTGGTCGAGGCGGGTGAACAGGTCCTTGATGTCGGTGGGCGTGATCTTGATGCAGCCCCAGGATTCGTAGTCGACGTTGCCGTCCCACCGGTAGATGTTGTCCTTGCCCTCGATGTACAGCGGGTTCTGTGCGCCGGTGTGCAGCATCTCGCTGTGGATGAACAGTTCAGTGCGCATGACCGTCTTCTGGCCGGGCTTCGGCTTGCAGGGCTTGTCAGCGAGCTGGATGGCGTAGCCCCTGATCCCCTTGCTGATCCAGTTGCCATGGTCCCTCTCGTGTCCCTTGACCTGGTAGGTGCCGCTGGGCAGCCATCCCGCGCCGCTGGCGCACTCGTTGGTGACTCCCAATCCGGATCCGGCGCGGTAGCTCTTGAGCTCCTTGCCGTCCTTGACGAGGGCCAGCCGGGAGTTGAGCGGGTCGCCCCAGTTCTTGGTGAGCTTCAGGGTGTACGTGCCCGGTCCGGGTCGGGGGCTCGGCTTGGTGGGCGCGGTGGGCGTGGAGCGCAGGGCGTTCCATGTCTTGGGGCCGACGATTCCGTCGGCCTGGAGGCTGTGCTGGGCCTGGAAGGCGCGCACGGCGGCTTCGGTGAGGGGGCCGAACGCGCCGTCGGCGGTCAGGGAGTGCCCGCGGGCGGTGAGGAGCTGCTGGAGGGTGGTGACCGCGCTGCCCTGGGCGCCGGTGCGCAGGGTGGGCCACTGGTTCCGGGAAGCGGGGTCGGCGGAGCGGGCGGCTGAGGCTGCCGGGTCACTGCTGCTGGCGGTGGCGGTGTCGGGGGCCTGCGTACCGAGCGTGGCGAAGGCCGCGATGGCGAGGGCGGCGGTGGTGAGGGTGGCCCAGAGCGTGCGGGGAGTGCGGTTCATGGCGGTGTTCCCTTTTTTGTGTCGTGTGGGTCCGGCCGGCCGGGCCGTGCAGGGGTATGGCGCGGCCCGGCCGGGAGGAGGAGGGGGTGCGGGATGGTGCGGTGGCGGCTGCCCCCGCGCCGGTGGGCGAGGGCGGGGAGGGGGATCAGATGAAGGTGATGTCCCAGTGGACGCCGCCGCTGCGGGGGGTTTCGTAGACGTACTCGGCGGAGATGCCGTTGAGGGTGCCGTGCCAGCGGGCGTTGTTGCCCCGCGGGGCGCCCTTGCGCTGGGTGGTCTTGATCCAGTTGGTCACGCAGCGGCCCTCGTCACGGGTGCGCAGGTCGAGCTTGTAGCCGTTGGCGTGGGAGCGGGGGCCGGCGCTGTGGCCGGACTCGGTGCCGCCGGTGATGGTGATCGTGCAGCCGCTGGCCTTCTTCAGGGCGATGACGCCCTGGATGGTGCGGGCGCGGACGCCTCCGAGGGAGGTCCGGCCGACCGGGGCCTTGATGCCGGCCGCGGCGAGCTGCGTGAGGGCCTGGCGCTGGGTCAGCCTGCCGTTCGCCGGAGCAGGCTGGGTCGGGGCGGGCTGGGTCGTCTTGGTCCCGTTGACCAGCTTGTTCCACGTCTTCGGACCGATGATCCCGTCGGCGGTCAGGCCGTGGGACCGCTGGAACGCCATGGCCGCGTTCCGGGTGGCCGGCCCGAACGCACCGTCGACCGCGATGCGGTTCCCGTACCCGGCGAGCCGCGCCTGGGCCGCCTTGACCGCTGACCCGCTGGAACCGGTGTGCACGGTCTGGGTCAGCTTGTTCCAGGTGTTCGGGCCGATGATGCCGTCGGCGGTCAGGCCGTGGGAGCGCTGGAACGCGGCGGTGGCGTTCTGGGTGTTCGGGCCGTAGATCCCGTCGGCGGTGACGGACTGGCCGGCCGCGGCCAGCAGGTGCTGGGCGGTGGTGACGTTCACGCCGCGCGTCCCGTTCTTGAGCAGCGGCCAGACGGCCGTGGACGGAGCAGGCGGCGTCGTGGGCGGAGCAGGCGGGGTTGTCGAACCCGTTCCCGGGCCGGTGGGGGTCTGGCCGGGGCTGAGGTGGGCGAGTGCGCGGAGCTGGGTCAGCGTGCCCTTGTAGACGTTGATGTCGGCCTTGCCCCGCAGGCCGGGTACCGTCCCGTTCTCGGTGTACTGCCAGATCGACCAGTACCTGCCGCCGACCGGAGCGGGCTCACGCGTTCCGCTCCCGTAGCGGGGCTGCCACAGCGGGCTGTTGGCCAGGGCGCCGGTGTTGCCGCGCAGGCAGGTGTCGGCGAAGTCCTTCGAGGTGTAGACGATGGGGTTCACCCCGAACGCCTGACGGGCCCTGGCGAGGAACGCGGCGATCTGGGTGTTGTTCACCCCGGCAGGGCACCGGCCGCGGATCTTCTCCAGGTCGACCACCGGGGGAAGCTGGCCGGGCCGCTTGCCGTCGTAGCCGGCGGCCCGGGCCGTACGGATGAAGTGGTCGGCCTGGGCGGCGCCGGAACCGGTGTCGTAGAAGTGGTAGGGCGCGGCCATCAGTCCGGCCCGCGAGGCGCCTGCGAAGTCACCGGCGAACTGCGGGTCGCGGTAGCCGGTGCCCTGGGTCGCCTTCTGGAACACGAACGAGTACCCGGCCCTCGCGGCTGCCGACCACTGGATCGGGTGGGAGTTGTGATGGCTGGTGTCGAAGCCCTTCACCCCGTACGCGGCCGGGCTGTTCGCCTGTGCCTGCTCGTTGCCGGAGTAGCTGATCAGGCCAAATCCGGCGGCCGCGACCGCCACCATGGCGCCCGCCTGAAGACCCGTCTTCTTGCTGATGATGCGCACGACTTCACCCCTCGTCAGACCCACCGGCACACATCCGGAGGGCGATTCACACGGCGCCTTTGCGGCGTCGACGAGATGAAGATTCGGGGTACCGCCGTCCCACCGGTAGCCTGATCGCCATTCCAGCCGTACCGCGCCGTCCCGGCCGTTCCACAAGGCCCCTGACCTGCGAAAAGAAACGGCCGAGGAACGTGACGATCACACCGGTACCAAGGGGGAGAACCTATGCGGCCTGAACAAGGCGACAACCCGCCCGCTCAGCCACTGCCGGAAGTAACGGCGCTGCTCCAGGCACTGCGACAGGTGAAGCAGTCGAAGGACCTCTCCCTGGACGCCTTCACCCACGACACCGGCTACTCCCGCTCCTCGTGGAACCGGGTCCTCAAAGGCGCCGCATTCCCACCCCGGGCAGCCGTCGAACGGCTCTGCACCCGCCGCGGCCTCGACAAGAACACCCTGCTCGGCCTCTGGGACACCGCCGACCAGGCCCGCCGCGCCGCAGCCGCCCAGGAAGAGGCACCGCCCGAAGCGGTGTCCGTTCCCGCACCGGCAGACCCCGCACAAGGCGTACCGGACCCCACACCACCGACAGCAGCCCCAGACTCCGTACCGCCGACGGCCCCGGACCCTGCTCCCGGCACCGCAGCTCCGAAACCCGCAGCGGTCAGCCCGGCTCCCGCACCGTCCACGCCTGGCCCGGTCGCACCGGCAGGGTCGGCAGCTGCTTCCCGGAGCCGGATCAAGATCCTCGCGCTGATCGCCGCTGCCCTCGCCGTGCTGCTGTTGGTCGGACGCTGGTACTCGGTCCACGAGACGAAGGACTCCGCTGTCTCCCAGCCCGGGACCGGCGGCGATAACCGTCCCGGCGACGACCAGCCCGTGGTCGACGAAACTCCCCTTCCCTCGAAGAGCAGCACCGCACCGACCAAGACTCCGAAGGACGACGAGAAGAAGGACAAGGACCAGGACTCCACGGGCGAGGAGGACACGAACACGAAGACGTCGCGCCCCAGCAGTTCAGCCAAGGGCGAGGCCTCTTCCCCGGCCTCTGCTTCTGCCTCGCCCAGTACGGCCGCTTCGCCCGGCGCCGCCGGCCGCGCCAACTGCCCCTACAACTGGGACCGCAAGCAGGTCATGGCCAAGGGCATGGTCGGCTCGAAGGTGAAGGAGATCCAGTGCCTGCTGAACTACAACTACGACTACACGCTCGCCCTCGACAGCAATTTCGGCGAAAGCACCGACGCCGCCGTACGCGCCGTCCAGAGCTGCAGCGGTCTCAGGCCCGACGGCCAGGTCGGGCCCCAGACCTGGAAGTACCTCGACACTCCCATGTCCGGCTGCGGACACTGATCTAGGCCAGGACCCAGGACGGGCGCCTCCTTCAGGAAGAAGCCTGGCGGCCAGCACCTCAGCCTGGCCTCCGTGGAAATGAGCATGAGCGCCTTGCGGAAGCACGGAGTTCTCGCCCCCACGGGAAAGGGGCGCGCGAACAGGGCGTACCGCATTCTCAGGCCGGAGCTCCTTCAGGCTGTGGCTCACGGGCACGCATTCGAAGCCGCCTGATTCCATGACAGACGTGAGAGGGCTCCGGTCCGATACGGATCCGGGCCCTCTTGGCTCACTACTGCAGTTCCTCTGGCCGTGGCAGGCGGCAAGCCGTTCCGGCGTAGCAGTGGTCCCGTCAGGTCTTGCGGCGGCCCGGACAGTCCCGGTCCCGGTCTGTCCGGCCCCGGCTGTCCCTTTTCGGATCCCGCGACTGTGATCCATGGACAGGGCCCTTGACCAGCGCGGACAGGTCCGGACTGTCCCGGACGCCTTGGTCTGTTGTGCGGGGGTTGGTGGCCCGCGACGCTTCTCGTACCGCTCCGCAGCCGTTCGACGGCGCTCGGTGCGAGGGCTTCCTCCAGAACTGCGGAGTGAAGCCGGAACTCGAAGCCGCGGTGGGTTCGGCCGCCGGGCGCCCCGCCTGCCCTTGTCTCAGGAGGAATCCCGTGAACGTCTCTTTGCGTAAGACCGTTTCCCGCCGGGGGAGAGGGGCCGGCTGGTGGCTGGCTCGTGAGCCCCGCCGCTGGCCGGTGTCTGTGCGGATGGCTCTGGTGGCCGTCATCGCCGTGGTCGGCTTCACCTTGGCCGGGCCGGCGGCGACGGCGTCGGCCGCGCCGCCCCCGACGAGTCCGGCCTCGGACTCCGGTCGTGAGCCCAGCCGCTTGGAAAGGCTGCAGTGGCAGATGTACGAGAACTGGGTCGCGGCCGCGCTGGACGGTCACGACCCGTACTACAAGTGGAAGCTGCTCCGGCAGATCGCCGCCAAGCGTGTCCTTGCCAAGTTGGAGAAGGGCAGCGTCAGCCTCTCGTTCAAGGACGATGTGCCGAATCTTGTGCAGGACGCACAGGAATTCATCCGGCGGTCGCAGGAGACTCCCGACGGGCTGCGGCGGCAGCGCACCAAGGCCGGGGACAAGATTCACGATCTGAACCAGAAGATCGACCGGGCCCAGACTCCCGCCGAGCGGGAGAAGCTCAAGAGCGACCGGGAGGTAGCCCGCAAGCAGGAAAAGGACGTGGCCAAGCGGTACCGGAAGCTCATGGAAACCCAGCCGGACGCGGAAAGCGTCAAGGCGAGGATCCAGGGCCTGGACACGAAGATCAGCGACCTCAGGGGCAAGATCACCAGTCTCGAGGAAGAGACGAGGAAGTCCCGTCCGGACCGCCGGGAGAAGCTGCGGCAGCTGGAGACGGCCCGTGCGAACCTGGCCCAGGCCGAGGCCGAACACCGCCGGCTCCAGGGACCGCCGGACGACGACAGCGACACCGGCGGCACGCGGACAACACCACGCGACCCGAAGCAGCCTCCGAAGGGACCGGGCTCCACCAACCCGACGACCACATCGACCACACCGACCACATCGAAGGGGACCAAGAGCACGACCGTGACCGGGCCCACGGCCACGGTCAAGGGGACCAAGAGCACGACCGTCACCGGGCCCACGATCACGCCGAAGGGGGCCAAGGGCACAACTGTCACCGGGCCCACGATCACGCCGAAGACCGGGTTCCGGGGCAGCACGGGCATGGCTGACGCCATTGCCGGGGTCATCGCCGACGGCATCAGCCAGGACTACGCGGCCCACCTGGACCGCAGGAACCAGCAGCTGCTGGAGCAGGCACGCAAGGACCCGACTCTGGCGAAACGGATCATCGACGACTACAACGAGATCAAGGACAACAACGAGATCGAGGTCCTCTTCCGCGCCTTCGACACCTCCAAGGGATTTACCCAGGGCGCCACCCGCGAGGTCGGTCCTGAGCTGATCAAGTCCCAAAAGGCGCTCGACACCGCGAAAGCGGTCGCCGACAAGTCGAACGCGGACCCGCTGTACCAGCAGGCCCGTACCGAGTGCGGCGGGTACGACACCTGCGTCACCGAGCGCACCGACAAGCTGCGCAAG
>NZ_ML123058.1:87891-90676 GCF_003846175.1 Streptomyces sp. ADI95-17
CTCCGGGCCGAGAAGAAGAAAACCACCGCCACGACCACGACACGTACCGAGCAGCACAAGCAGTCCCAGAAGAAGACGCAGACCCCGGACTACCGGGGCAAGGGCGGCGTCAAGGCCTCGGCAGCCTGAGCCTGCAGACCGACGGGACACCAGCCGGCGCGAGCGCCCCGGAGAAGGCCTTGATCCGGCGATCTGAACGACATCGCGCAACAGCGGTGAGCCCCCTGAACCACAAGGCGCCGTGCTCTCAGAGGGCGTTTGATCTAGGCGGATTGCCCTTTCTGCTCTAGTAGGTTCCTTGCCAGGTGGGGGTGGCTTCGTCCGTTATGCGTTTGGCGAGGTTGTCGATCGAGGCGATGTGGATCATGGCTTCGGAGCTGGTGGTGAGGGTCTCGTAGTCGCGGGCGAGGCGGCGGTGCATCATGAGCCATCCGATGCTGCGCTCGACCACCCAGCGCCTTTTGACGACGTGGAAGCCGCGTTTCTCTGGGTTGCGGTTGACGACCTCGACGTCGATTCCGAGGGTGGCGCCGTGCTCGATGACGGCGTTCTTGAAGCCGGTGTCGACCCAGCTTTTCGCGATGGTCGGGTACGTCTTCTTGGCCTGGTCGAGGAGACGTATTCCCATGGCGTTTTCCGAGAGGCCGGCACCGGCATCTGGACGAGCCGGTAGCAGCGCTGCCACCCGGTGTCCCACACCGGGCACCACCCCGGATCGATCGCATCCAGCTCGTCCCGCCGCGCCTCGGTCATCGCCCCGGCCGCCGAGGGCACGGGACAACCGGCCGCGCGCAGCTCCTCGTTCTCCCGCGCCCTGCGGGCCGCCGCTCTCGCGTTCTTCGCCCACACCCCGATCGGATGCCCCTCCCACACTGCGGTGGTCGACGGGAGGAAGTGGCCGTGCACCACGGCGTATTCCTTGGCGACGGCGATCCCGTCCGCCCAGGCCGCGTCCTGCTCGGACCAGACCATCCCGAGCTTCTCCAGCTCGACCACCCGCCCGGCCCCCAGCGTCCCGGCCGTGTAGGAACGGCGCTGCTCGGGGATCCACTGCCCGAGCGGATACCCGCCCACCCTGCCCCAGTCCTCCGGCGTGACGACCGTGTACGGCACCCGCAGCACGGCGTTCCCGGTCTCGCGCAGCCACCGCCCGGCCGCCTCGATCCCACGCCGCCAGTACGCCCCTTCCGGATCGATGACCCGCAGCCGCACGAACTGGGCCAGCACCGCCGGATCGCGGTCCTCACTGAACCGCAGCACCCCGGCCGCCGCCCTGCTCAGCGCCACCGGAACGGACTGCCGCTGTCGCTGGGTATATCCGGCGCGAACATGCACGACAGCCTCGGCCTCCAGCCGCTCGTGCGCGGCATCCCGCCCATCCGATCCCGCCGAGATCCACGCCGCCGAAGGCCCGAAAGGCTCCACGCGGACAAGGGCTACGACTACGACCACCTGCGCCGATGGCTCGGCACCCGCGGTATCCGACACCGCATTGCCCGCAAGGGCATCGAGTCCTCACAGCGACTCGGACGCCACCGCTGGCTGGTCGAGCGGACCGTGTCCTGGATGGCTGGCTGCCGACGTCTGCACCGCCGCTACGAACACAAGGCCGAACACTTCCTCGCTTCCAACGCGCGGTCACCCCCGCCAGATTGGAAAGGGCTCAGTGGTGTCCACACCGCCGGGGTCACCTCACGTCAGAGACGTGACCTACGGCGAGGACGCCTCACGCGTGCGCACCGGCACCGCGCCGCGCGCCATGGCCACGATGCGGAATCTGGCCATCGGCCTCATGCGCCAAGCCGGCTGGACCAACATCGCCGCCGCAACCGACCACTACCGGTCACGCCCCGAGCACGCAACCGCCCTCTCGATCTCACCGCCTGAGAGCGCATTCGCCCTGAACTCCAGGGTGTTAAATGTGAACCATTTGCCGGATTCGTTCCATTGGCGAAGTGGCTGAATATTGGGATGGGTTTCGATGCCATTCGGTAAGCACTTGAGGGGTACTTGAGGTTCAGTCCCATCTCTATTTCACCGGAACCCTCACTGGCCCTCCCGCTGACGCCCGTTTGCGTGAAATCAGAGACGTGATCAGGGCTGTGTGGTAAAGTCGGTTTCGACCAAGATCGATGTTCGTGAAATGATTCGATTTTCGAATCGAAACGGGGAGGAAATCGTGAAGCGTGGCCTGAAGAGCATAGGTGTAGGGGCAGCCGTCGTTGCTTCCATCCTACTTTCTTCTACTTCGGCGCAGGCGGCTACGACGGGTAAGGGGAAGTCGTACTACGGCTGCACCAACACGGTGAAGATGTGGCGCTCCGGGGGTACCATCTATGCAAACGCGAAGCAGGTTTGCGCGCATAAAATGAAAACCCAGAGGCCGTCCATTGCGCTTTCGGGTAACAATGGAAAGACTTTCGTCAGCAAGATAGCTGGATGCAAAAAAACCAAGACGTGTTCGACCCCTACGGTCAAGCTCAAGGCGACGAAGAAATGGACCTACCGGGCTTCGAACTCCGGGACCGGTTCGTTCGCTTCGCAGGGCACGGGTGACTTTTGGTGGCCTGTAAACACGGTGGCTCACGCCACGTACAAGTACAAGTAGCCTGGGAAATGCTCCGAGGGATTCCGTCGGCCTGGTGATCTGGGTGGGATTCCGTGTGCGTCTCGCGGCAGAGAGCACGGGTACGGAGCAGGGGCTGTACAGGTCGGCTGGCGTCCCGGGCCCACCCTTTGCGTGGGCCTGGGACACAGAGGTGCGGGTCCTGAGTGGGAGTGGGGC
>NZ_ML123059.1:0-4651 GCF_003846175.1 Streptomyces sp. ADI95-17
CGCGCCAACCATGACGATCCGCCAAGGCGGATCACTACCAGCCACTCCGTGCCTGGTAGTCGGCCCGCTATGCGGGCGGCTGGCTGCGAAGAGGGCGCTCTCGTCCCGAACCGGAGGGGTAGCCGAAACTTTGACCCACAATCAGGCCCCGCACCCCACGAACCCCATAACTGCCCCCAACAACCGGTGTGCGTCATTCTTGAACCGGGCTGGCTTTAGGACTCAGCGCGCACCACCTGGTGCCTGCCTCGTCCCTCGAAAACCTCACCTCGTTGAATCCGAATACTGACGGCAAATCAATCCGGAAAACTCTCCAAGGCTCCGCCATTCCGCGCTCTGAGCATGCGTCAAAATCCAACCAGGCTCCTTTGTGGAATCAGCACGCACACCCTGCTCAATTCTAATCAGGAAGGTCAAAGGACAGTGCCGTGGAGCGCGCGGCGGTCTGAGGAGTGCGGGCGTAGCGGCGGGCGGCGAGGCCGTCGACGGCCTGGAGCGAGGCGGCGACCGCAGGTCCGCCGGCGGTTCGTCCGGAGGCGGTTCGTCCGGAGGCGGTTCGTCCGGAGGCGGTTCGTCCGGAGGCGGGACGGCGCGGATATCGCGGACGGCTTGGCGGACACCACGTGCACGGCGGCCGGGTCAAGGGCCTGAAGGCCGCTGTGAGCGAGCATGGAGAGGCGGTGGGCGCATCATCAGGTCGGCGACGTCGCCGGAACGCGCGGAGACGGCAATCAGGGCGCGCTGGGACAGGCCCGCAGTCGAGCACGGCCGCGGGTCGACACGTCGGTGTCTCACATGCAGGATTTCTGCGGCCTGGATGGCCCCAGGGCGTGGGCGACGTCAAGCAGCCGGGACACCCGTGACCAGCCGATGCCGGGCCCACCCCCTCTTGGAGCTCCCGCCCCGCTGACCAGGTATTCCTCACTCAATGACCAGCCAATCCTCACTGCTTGTCCAGCAGCAGCGCCCGGCCATCCCTGCTCAACACCCCGTAAAAGCACCCGAATCGGCCCGGCCCACAGCCCCCAAGGGCGGACACCAGACTGAGAACCATCCCGGACACGGAAGCGAGAACTCCCACAACCACCTCAAGTGCCCCGACACGTTCGTGTGGCCGCTGAACTTCCCCACCGGCGACATCCGGCCCCCGCGGGCCCGGGACGCCCGGACAGGCACCGACTTCGACCCCGACCCGGACGGCGGCGAGGACGCACCCACCCCTGAGGCCCGGCCCGCGCTCCGGCTAGCTGGCTGAACCGCTACAGCCTGTCGCGCACCACCACGGCGCCCCCGGACAAGGAGGGCGCCGTCGTCGTTCTCGGCCGGGGCGCAGCGGGTGGCGGTATGCCGCCGATCAACGCCGTTCACGCCAAGCGGGGCAAGCTGCCGAGGGTCGAGCCGATCGCTCAGCAGATGGTCGAGGACCGGGTCCGGCTGCGCGGCATGATGACGGACCTGGAAGACAACGCCGGGGCTTTACTCGTCATCCGGTTGGTCGAGCTTCCATTCTCGCAGCCGACTCAGCAGTTCGATACCTGCCTGGCGCAGAGCTTCGCTCTCTCCGTAACTCAACCGCGACCGCAGCAACTCCTCAACGCGACTCAGGTCGGCGTCCGGCGTCGGGAGCGACTCAGTGATCCAGCGGAGGAGTTCCTGATCGATCGTCGGCGAAGGGAGATGGCGGGCGATCCGGTGAAAGACGTCCGGGTCGATCTCCGTAGCCGCGAGGAGATGTTCGACCCGACGGTCCTCGTGGGCCAACCTCGCGGCGTCTTCAACCTGCAACGGCTCGCTCCTCGGAATGCTGGCCGTCTCCTCGTCGGCGAGCGGGGCGGGTGGCTGCGCCCGCAGGACGGTGACCCCCTTCTCGGGAGCGGTCGTACTCAGGAGGATCCGAGTTGTCCACGCAGCGTACGTCCTTGCTCCGTCGAGACGTCGGCTGCTGTCACGGGCACGTCCAGAAAGCAGCCAGCGTGCTGTGGCCGTGCACCACTTGTGCCCGTCGATCTCGTACGCGCGGATCTCGTCCACCGTGCTGAGCGTTGCCGCTGGCGTTCTTGTCCAGATCCCCACCCGCTGCTGTGACGGCTCGTTTGCGCCGTTGAGGATGACCGTGGCCGTGAAGGGTGCTGTGATAAGAGCCTGATGGTAGAGCGATGACCGCCCTTCCTGCGCTTTCAGAAGGCTTCTCACCTCCTCTTCCGAGACCTCTACTTCGGTGGCGAGCTCGTCGACGACCCCGTCAAGGGAGGTGTACAGGGCGAAGCGGTCCTCCAGCCCCTCAATGTCTTCAGCCAGGGCAGGCGGGAATTCGCTTCCATCGCCGAAATCGTCGGTGTTGTTGCTGATGAAGTAGACCTTCTCGGAAGGATGCGCCTTGGCGTACTCGACGGCGGACAGCCAGATTGCTGCGTCACGGGCTCCGGTCTTATGCCTGCCGCTGTTGACCGTCTTGCAGGGCGCGATGAGGTTCGCCTCGCGGAACAACGCCCGCTCATAGACCCGGGCACTGGTATGAAGGATGTCCGCGACCTGGGCGTACTGCTCCCGCCAATGCTCACGGACGCGATCCAAGTCGAGTTCTCGCGGCCCGTGAATGCGGCCCCAAGGCGTGGCCCTCCTCAGCGCCTCCACAGCGCCTACGGCAGCTGCGTGCTTGACCTCGTAGGCCAGGGCCTGTTGGGCAGCGAGTTCCTCCATGGCGATCCACGGAGCAACCACCCGCTCAGCCCCGGATGCTCGGATCGTCCGGAGCAAGTCGGCAACGGGACCCCGAAGTGAGATCCCCTTGAGGATGTTCGCGTCCAAAATGATCAAGCAGCTGCCCTCCCCGGCGGTGAATCTGATCAAGGGTCTCAGGAAGTAGCCCGGTGTATAGGCGAATTCGAGGGCCGTACGCGAGGAACCTTTACCCGTACCCGGCCCCACAGGGCGCCAGGGAAGATCACTTCTGGGGCGTCGCCGTCCGCAGCATCCCACCAACCCGGCCACACGTCCGTACGCCGCTCTGTGCCGCGAACGCGAGTCGCCCCGGGCTTTTGGGAGACCCGGGGGCGACTGACAGGCGCTCAGAGAGGCGTACAGGGGCGTTCTAGGCGGCGAAGTCTATGTTGGTGACGTACTCGTACTGGCCCCACTGGGATCCCAGGTCGACGATGACGTCCTCCCAGGCGTCGTCCAGGGCCTGGTGGTCGCCGGCCGCCCAGGCGTCGACGATGCGGTCCCAGCGGCGGACGTTCATCGCGCGGTACTCCACCAGCCGCTGGAGCGGCCGCGGCACCTGCGACTGGTTCAGCGGATGGATCTCCACCCGCGTCCCGCCAGCAGCGTTCAGGCGCCGCAGAAGGTGCCGCCCGCCGCCTACCGGGCACTGCTCCAGTTGCGGGCGCAGCGAGCCGGGAGCTTTCGGTACCGCTGGTGCTACCGATCTGTTCTGGAAACGCAGAGCAGACGCGGCCGCCTGCCGCAACCGCGCGTACCTCGTTCGCCTGGAGCGGAAGGTGGTGCGTAGCAAGATGTGCGGCGTGCCCGTCGCTCCCGAAGTGTCAACGCCCTCCGGCCTTGCATAGCCGTCCTGCTCGAAGCAGCAGCTCACTCCGGCCAGCCACTCGCTAGCGCCTCCACAGCCGCCGTGCGGACGATCTCGTGTGGGTCGGCGGCGGCTGAAAGCACAGCCCGACGAGCCTCCTCATCACCCGGCCAACCCACCCCCAACGCTGCCACAACCGCTCTGCGGACGGTCTCGTGTGGGTCGGCGGCGGCTGAAAGCACAGCCCGGCGAGCCTCCTCATCACCCGGCCAACCCACCCCCAACGCTGTCACAGCCGTCCTCAGGATCCTCCTGCCCAGGTCGGCGGCGGCTGAAAGCACGGCCTGACGAGCCTCCTCATCGCCCGGCCACCCCTTCGCCAGCGCCCTCACAGCCGTTTCCCGGACGACCTCGTCTCGGTCGGCGGCGGCTGAAAGCACAGCCCGACGAGCCTCCTCATCACCCAACCAACCCTTCGCCAGCGCTGCCATAGCCATTCTCCGGACGATCTTGTCTGGGTCGGCGGCGGCTGAAAGCACAGCCTGACGGACCTCCTCATCGCCCGGCCACCCCTTCGCCAGCGCCCTCACAGCCGCATCGCGGACTTGCCCATGCGGGTCCTTCGCGAGTCGGAGTGCCGCCTCCTTGGTTTCGGAGACATGCAGCCAGGTTGTGGTGAGTGCGATCAGGGCGGCGCGACGGGAGTCCGCGCTGGGGAGGCGGGTGGAGGCGAGAAGGACAGCAAGTTCGTCGGCGGGCTGGAGGAGGTCGTTTCCGGGTATGACGATGCGTTGCAGGACTTGGATCGTCGCTTCCTCGCGCTCGCTGACCTCGTGTGCTTTGTCCAGGGCGGCGGCGATGTCATCGAGTACGGGTTGCGTGAGCAGGTCGGTTGCCAGTAACGGTTGAGGGGTCTGGCCTGGCTCGGGATGAGGGGGAGCGAAGTTGACCGCGCCGGGTTGGCGGGCGAGGCGTTGAGCCTCAATGCGGGCGCGGGTCCAGAGATCTTCAAGGGCTCGCATGCGGGTGGCTGTGCGGTCGGCTTCCTGTTGGGCGGTGGCTTTGTGTTGCAGGGCTCGATGCGTTTCGTCGCGCAGGCGGGCGGCTTCGTCGAGGCGTGCG
>NZ_ML123059.1:7401-11831 GCF_003846175.1 Streptomyces sp. ADI95-17
GCAGTAGTGACGTCACTTGTCGATGGGTTTGGGAGGCGCCCCGAACCACGGTCGGGTGATGTTGATGAGTTTGGGAGGCGCTGGGGTTCTTGCCAGGGCAGCATCGGGATGCTCCTGGTGAAAGGTCCTGGTCATGCCGCAGATGTCGAAGGTCGAGCTGTATGCGGCGATCCGGCGTGACCATCGCGGTGGCATGTCGATGCGGGAGCTTGAGCGCAAGCACGGCGTGACGTGGCGGACGGTACGCAAGGCGTTGGACTCGTCCTGGCCAGAGCCTCGTAAGAAGCTGCCGCCCCGTGCCACCACGCTGGACCCGTACAAGGCGGTGATCGACGAGATCCTGCGGGCGGATCTGGACGCGCCGCGTAAGCAGCGGCACACGGTCACCCGGATCTTCCACCGGCTGGTCGAGGAGCACGGGGCAGACGTCTCCTACGGGGTGGTGCGCTACTACGTTGCCAGCCGGAAGCCCGAGATCCTGGTCGAGTCCGGCAAAGCGCCGCTCGAAGCGTTCGTTCCGCAGACCCACCTGCCCGGCCATGAGGCGGAGGTCGACTTCGGTGACGTGACCGTACGGCTGGCCGGCGAGCTGGTGACCTGCTACCTGTTCTCCTTCCGGCTGTCGTACTCGGGCAAGGCCGTCCACCGCGTGTTCGCCTCCTGCGGCCAGGAAGCCTTCTTCGAAGGCCACGTCCACGCACTGCGGACCCTGGGCGGAGTGCCGAGGACCAAGGTCCGTTACGACAATCTGAAAGCCGCCGTCGCCAGGGTGCTGGGGCAGAGCCGGGCGAGAACGGAGGCTGACCGGTGGATCGCCTTCCGCTCGCACTTCGGCATCGAGAGCTTCTACTGCCGGCCCGGCATCGAAGGCGCCCACGAGAAGGGCGGAGTCGAAGGGATGATCGGCTACTTCCGCCGCAATCACTTCGTTCCCGTCCCCGAGGTCTCCTCGCTCGCTGAGCTGAACGAGATGGTCGAACAGTGGGACCGGCAGGACGACGCACGCCGCATCGGGTCCAGGGCCAAGACCGTCGCGGAGTACTTCGCACTCGAACAGCCACTGCTGATGCCGTTGCCCGAGGAACCGTTCGAGACGGGCCGGGTGTTCACGCCGCGGGTCGACCGCTACGGCCAGATCTCGGTCCGCACCAACCGCTACTCGGTCCCAATCCGGCTGATCGGCAAACGCGTGCGGGTCGTGCTACACGCCTCTCATCTGGTGGTCTACGACCAGAACGTGGAAGTGGCCCGGCACGAGCGGCTGATCGCGAAGGGCGCCGTCCGTCTGGACCTGGACCACTACCTGGAAGTCCTGGTCCGCAAGCCCGGCGCATTCCCCGGCTCCACCGCCCTCGAACAGGCCCGCTCGGCAGGCAGGTTCACCCCAGTCCACGACGCCTGGTGGGACCAGGCCCGCAAGATCCATGGCGAGCGAGACGGCACCAAAGCCCTGATCGAGGTCCTCCTGCTGGGACGCCACCTGCCCCACGAACATGTCGTCGCCGGCCTGGCCGCAGCTCTGCGAGCTGGGGCCATGACCGCTGACGCGGTCGCTCTGGAGGCCCGCAAGGCCGCCCAGGCCGAGGCCGAACCCACCCTCTCGGTGGACCGGCTGATTTCCGGCAAGCCGTCGGCGACGGTGACGTCCCTGCACGAATGGCGGCTCGCACATCTGCCGCCAGACACCAGGCCGCTGCCCTCGGTGACCCCCTATGACCAGTTGCTCCGAAGCCGCCGCACCAGCGGCGGTGACCACCGTGAGGGAGAAGCACAGTGACCCTGCCCCGCCAGCGAGGCTTGACCGAGCAGGCCGCCGACGCCGCCATCGACAGCGCCTGCCGCCTGCTGCGGCTGCCCTCGATCCGCAACGAGTTCTCCGACATTGCCGAACGGGCGCTGAAGGACCAGATGAGCTACCGGGGCTTCCTCGCCGAGCTGCTGATGGCCGAGTGCGACGACCGGGCCCGCCGCCGCTCGGAGCGGCGGATCAAGGCGGCCGGCTTCCCGCGAGAGAAGTCCCTGCGGACCTTCGACTTCGACGCCAACCCGAACATCGACGCGGCGACCATCCACACTCTCGCCAGCTGCGAGTGGATCAAGAAGAGCCAGCCACTCTGCCTGATCGGCGACTCCGGCACCGGCAAGTCCCACATGCTCATCGCCCTGGGCACCGAGGCCGCCATGAAGGGCTACCGCGTCCGCTACACACTCGCCACGAAGCTGGTGAACGAGCTGGTCGAAGCCGCCGACGAGAAGCAGCTGAACAAGACCATCGCCCGCTACGGCCGCGTCGACCTTCTCTGCATTGATGAGCTGGGCTACATGGAACTGGACCGCCATGGTGCCGAGCTCCTCTTCCAGGTCCTGACCGAGCGCGAGGAGAAGAACAGCGTCGCCATCGCCTCCAACGAGTCCTTCGGCGGCTGGACCAAGACGTTCACGGACCCCCGCCTCTGCGCCGCCATCGTCGACCGCCTGACCTTCAACGGCACCATCATCGAGACCGGCACCGACTCCTACCGCCTCGCCAGCACCCGGGCGCGCGCGGAAGAACCCGTCAAGGCCAGCTGACATTAACCGCCCCGGCCTCGGTGGCCGCCGCCTTGCAGGCGGCGGCCACCGACCGCTCAGCTCGTCAAAGTGCCCTGGTGGAAGTACATGCGCCAGCCCAGTTCCGTCAGACGCCACACGGAGCTCCGCCATGCTCGGCGCCCGCTGTGGTCAGCGAAGTACGTCAGATGAACGATGCCGGGAGCGAGTACGGCCCCCGACATATCGCTGACCTCGACCGGAGCTTCGGGGGTCACCGAACCGTCACTCGTCACCGAGAGAATTGACGTCGCGTCCCAGCGCCGCCCCGACGCTCCGAACTCGAGGAACTCCGGGTCCAGGAGCTCCGAGACCAGGGCCGGCGAAGCACGCACGTCAGGGTCGAGAAGCCGCATCTCCGCGTCAATGGCCGCTTGAACGGCCCGCTCACTCTTGTCTGCCATGCGCGAACCCTACGGACGTTCCTCGTCACGTCACAGCGAATAGTTCACGCAACGCAAGCAGCGACACCGGCAACGACATCGTTTCTCGTCAACATTTGTGGCCGGGTTGATCACCAACTGCCTCCGGAACCCGTGCACAAGTGCTGTCGCTAGACGGACTCTGGCTCACTTTCCGTGAAGCGCATACGTTGAGTAACGGCTGACGTCCGCGGCGGCCTCTGAGAAGTTGCCTGAAAATGATCAGTGCCGATCCTGGTGTGGCCGACAGTTCGACCTCGTGGAAGAGGGATTGCTCCGGCTGGAAGCTCTGTTGTTCTCGTCGGTCGCGGACGTGTCGGTGCTGTCGGTGGGCGTGTGTGACGAAGTGGTACGCATTGAGGCCCGTCGTACGGCAGCTGAGGCGGTGTGTCCGAGCTGTGGGTGCTCTTCAAGCCGAATACACAGCTCCTACCTGCGGTTTCCCTCCGATGTGCCCAGTGCGGGACGGCGGGTGGTTCTGTGCCTGCGCGTTCGCAGGTTCTTCTGTCTGGACGCTGCGTGCGGGCGGCGGACGTTCGTCGAGCAGATGCCGGGGCTGACCAGGAGATACAGCCGGTGGACCGAACGTCTGCGGTCGACCCTGGCCATGGTCGGCCTCGCCCTCGCAGGCCGGGCCGGCGCCCGGATGGCGGGCGTCTTCGGAGTGTCCGTCAGTCGCAGTACGGTGCTGCGGCTGGTCGAGGTGCTGCCCGAGCCGGATGTGCCGGCCCCGCGGGTGGTCGGCGTCGATGAGTACGCCACGCGCAAGGGCCGCGTCTACGGCACCGTGCTGGTCGACTGCGAGACCCGTCGGCCGGTGGACCTGCTGCCTGACCGGGAGGCGTCCAGCCTGGCCGAGTGGCTGGCGAAGCGGCCGGGCATCGAGGTGATCTGCCGGGACCGTGCTCCGTTCTTCGCCGAAGGCGCTTCGGCCGGGGCGCCTGCGGCGGTTCAGGTCGCTGACCGGTGGCATCTGTGGCACAACCTCAGCGAGGCCGCCGAGCGAGCTGTTGCCCGCCACCGCCAGTGCTTGCGTGTCCTGGCCCCCGAACCGGTCGAGGAAGGACCCGCCGAGCCCGCACCCTCCGTGGTGAACCCCGCTTCGCCCTGGAAGAGCGACCGGTTCGCCAATCGCGTCCGGTCCAGACACGCCACGGTCCACGCGATGCTGGAAGCCGGTCACAGCCGCCGTTCCATCGGCCGCCAACTCCACATGACGCACCGCACCGTCAAAAGCCTTGCCGATGCAGCCAGGCCGGAAGACCTTTTCACCGGTCAGTATCAGTTCAACCGAGCCTCCGCGCTGGACGAGTACAAGTCCTACCTCGACGAACGCTGGAATGAGGGCTGCACCAACGCCTGGAAACTCTGGGAGGAAGTCGTCCCGCTCGGCTACAAGGGCAGCTACGGCATCGTCAG
>NZ_ML123059.1:13475-17806 GCF_003846175.1 Streptomyces sp. ADI95-17
CGCCAGCCAGTGAGTCCTGGGCCCGTAGAACCTGTGGAATGCCGTGCCAAGCTTCACCAGTTGGCCGATCTCGGCCTGGAGTGGGCCACGGCGTGACAGAGCAACGGCGGCGCCCGTCCCGGGGATGTGTCCGGGGCGGGCGCCGTGTTCGTTGCTACGGGCAAGGGATCACGTGGCTGGCCTTTTCGTGGCTACGGCTGGATGTGTCAGGAGGGCTCGGGTCGACCGAGGCGCAGGCGGGTGAGGAGGCTGAGCTTGTCCGGTCCGTTTGTCCGTACGTTTTCCAGCAGGCGGCGGTTGAGGCGGGTGCCGGTCTGGTGTTTGAGCTGGAGGAACTTTTCCAGTTTGGGTTCGCCGTTCAGTACGTCGCCCTTGTCGCCGTAGGTGAGGGCGTGGGCGGCTCCGTCGTCCAGGAGGCGGCCGATCAGTGCGGCGAGGGCGCCGGGGCCGGAGCCGGTGTAGCCCCAGGACAGGCCAGGGGCGTCCATCATCGGGGCCGGAAGGGGGAGCCGCCGGGCGCGTACCGAGCACGGCGGACGGCCACGCCGGTCATCGTACGGGCAGCGCATGTACGCGCCGGACGGAAACGCGCACGGCCACCGCGGGCGCACTGGACACCCCTGGCCGCTGACCCAATTGCTGACCCGCCCGGCATGCGCCACGCTCGCTGGCCTCGGACTGGAGTGGGCTGCGGCGTAGCCGCGCTGGAGACGCTACAAGGGTCCGTGCCGGAAGCAGTCGGCGCGGACCCTCTGGCGTCTCAAGGCCGCTCGCTCAGGCGCTGGCCCTTCGAGCTCGGGCGGCCAGCGCGTCCCGCAGGATGCTGTCGGGCGTGCGCGCCATGCGCAGCAGTTCACGGATCACTTCGGCCTTGTCCCAGCGGATGCCGGTCTGGTTCCTCAGCTCCAGGATCCATTGGTCGATTTCCAGGGACTCGCTCGGGTCGAAGCGGACTGTCGTCGGGATGGCTCCGTCTGCTTTCGGGGCGGGCCGGGGAGCTGTGTCGTACGTCGTCATAGTCATACCTGTCCAACGAGCAACCGTGCGGCAGGGCTTCTCCCCGCTCTACTGGCTGCGGCGTTCGTAGCGCACGATGGCTTCGGCCAGGCGTTGTTTCAGCTGTGTGGGCAGGTCGGCGTTCGTTGTGGGCAGGAACGAGCGCTTGGTGGGCGGGTCGGGTCATCTGAGAAAGCGGAAAACTGTGCCGCTCTCATCAGGACTGCATATGGACTGGACGACGTTGGCCCATTCGCTGTTGTCTCCGTCCGGTGCGCCGATGCACAGGTCTTGTCGCTGGTCTGCCGGTACGAAGCGGAGGTGGTCGGCTCGGAGACGGAATCCTCCTCCGTGGTCGCTGGTCTTCTCCAGGCGGAATTTTTCGGCCTCATCAAGTTCGTGATCGCCGCAGTGACGGACGGTCACGGCCCCGCCGGCCTGGAGCGATGCGCCCAAGACGCCTAGACACCGGGGGCTTTCTCCCTTCGTGCTAGGGAAAATGAGCTGGTAGGTTCCGTTTCCGGTTTTCTCCAGGGTGACCCGGTCGCTCTCCCTCGTGGTACATGGTGTGAAGAACAGGCCCGGCTCCCCGGCCTCACGGCGCTCCGCGACACACCGGCCGTCGGCGGCAGCGCGCATTCGGTATGTGCCTGGTGCGAGCACGGGTGTCGGTGATTTCGACGGTTTCGGTGCGCGCGTTGAGGCCGGGGTGTTGTCGGACCGGGAGACCGAAGGCCGCGCAGCGTCTCGGGGGAGGTCGTTCGGCCAGAACGCCAAAGTGCCCAGGACAAGGGCTGTGAGGGCGGTTGCTGTGCCTGCTGCCAGGGCGGCCCGTTTACGTATCACCCTGCCCGGCGTTCGTCGGGATGCCTTGGCGGTTGCCACGGATGCGGGTAATTCTTCCTGCCCCGGGATGGCGGAAGTCTCGGCTCGGTCATCCGTTTCGCTGGTGGTGGCCTCGGCGGGCTCGGACTGCTCGTCCGAGTCGGGTACGTCACCTGCTGCCTCTTGGTCGGCCGTGTGCCGTTCGGTGGTGAGGGCCGGGACGGGCAGCGGTTCGGAGGCAACGGCCAGACGCCTGCGTGTGGACACCCAGATCTCGACGGTGTCCGGGTCGATGCCGCAGGCGCGGACGTATGCGGCGACGAACTCTTCGCGTGGCAGCTCCGTGCGGTTGAGTGCCCCGGAGACTGTCGTGCGGGGCAGAGCCTCGCCGGCGCTGGCGGCTCGTCGTTCCAGATCCCGCAGGCTCAGGCCGGCCCAACGGCGGAGCTGACGCAGCATCGCGACGAACTCGGCTGACGTCGTTACCGACTGCGGCTGGGGTGCTGGCTCCATGACCACTCCTGCTCATTCATGTGGTGAAAGAGCCCAGTCTGGCGATCTTTTGTTTCCTGGCCCACCGGATCCACCAGTTCGGCATGTGGTCAATAACAGCGGCCCTTCACCTTCGCGCTTGTTCGCCATCCTGAAGCGCGGCGGCAGAACTGGCCCGAGGAACTGACCGGGGCCGTTGCCGCAGTGCGTGAGACCTCGGTGTGGAGCTCGTTCTGTGCAGGGTGGTGAACCCTTCCTTTCTGGTTGATCTATCTCGCTGAGGGCCGGGCGGGCTTCAGGTACCGACTGGGCCATGAACCGGGGTGCTCCGACGCTGGTCGGCCGATCGCATCCGGGCGAGCCAAGTTCCAGCGAGGTCTCCGGCCAGCCGGGACAGTCCGGGACCAGCTGGCCCTGTCCGGGCCTGTCGGTGTCCCGGCTACAAAGCGTCCGCGAGTCCCCCCTGCCCTGACGCGCCTCGCCCTCGGGACGGGTCCTGACCAGGCCGGACAGATCCGGACTGTCCCGGCCGCCCTCATGCGTTGCCCGGCGGAGCGATGCCACGCAACGCTTCTCTCACCGCCCCGCCGCCGCCCCGGCGATGTCCCTGCCCATGCGTCACCCCGCGTCCGCAGGTACCGGCTCGCCATCCCTGGCGGTGCGAACGAACACAGCTGTCCACCACGGCTTTCCGGCCGCATCCGCACCCCGTGACGACCAGACCATTCGAGGAGAAAATTCGTGAACACCGCGCCACACACAACCTCCATCAGCCACAAAGCGCCCAGTTCCTGGCCCATGGCCTTACGAATGACCCTGGTGGCCTTCGTAGCGGCGGTCGGGTTCGTCCTGGCCGGCCCGGCAACCGACGCTTCGGCCGCCCCGCCCCCACCCGACCCGACAGCCAGCTCCCCCGCGAACCAGCCCAGCTGGTGGAACAAGCTGCCGTGGAACCTGTACGGCTGGGCGCAGCGCCCGCTGGACCCCCATGACCCGTACTACCAGGCGAAGCTGCCCGTGCAGCACTTCGTCAAGTGGCAGTTCAAGCGGGCAGCGACCGGCGGCACGACCTTCTCGCCAAGGACTGACGGGCCGGACATCGCAGAGACCCTCATCAACTATCACCGTGAGTCGCGCCAGACCGTGAAGGGCCTCACGAAGCAGCTCACCAAGGCCGAAAAAAAGGTCCAGCAGGGCAAGAAGCGGGTCGCCGCGGCCAAGACCCCGGCCGAACTCGAACAGGCAAAGCAGAAGCTGCGGAAGTGGGACAAACAGCACAAGTACGTGTCGGACAAGCTCCGCGACCTCAAGAAGACGCAGCCAAAGACCACCGGTACGCAGGTCGAGCGCCTCGACAAGCAGGTCCGCAAACTCGAGAAGAAGATCCGCAAACTCCAACGCAGGGCAACCAGTCCGCAGCAGACCAGGACCAAGGACGGGCGCGCTCTGGCGAAGCAGCAGATCAAGGACGGGCGTGCTCTGGCGAAGCAGCAGATCCACGACGCCCGGACGGCACTGGCACAGGCCCGGGCCGAACGCGACCGGCTCCGCGGTCCGGATGACGAGGGCGACACCGGCGGCACACGCGCGACGACGACCGGCCCGAAGACACCGTCGAAGGGGCCGACGACCAACGGCATGAAGATGCCGAAGGAGTCGGTTGTCAGTAGCGTCAAGCCGCCGAAGCTCGGGCCGAAGTTCGGCCTGAAGATGCCGCGTTGGGGCCGCGGGCAAGGCACCGGACTGTCCGAGACCCTCGGTGATCTGGCCGGACAGGCCTACGCGGACCAGGTGAACAGCGAGCACGAGCAGCTCCTGAAGAAGGCGGTCGAGGACGACACGCTGCGCAAGGCCATCGTCGACGACTACCACCAGATCCAGGATGACACCCCACTCGACTCCCTCGGCCGTGGCTTCGACACGTCCAAGGGGTTCACTCAGGGCGCCACACGGGACATCGGCCCCAAGCTGATCAAGCATCAGGAGATGCTCGACACCACGAAGGCCGTAGCGGACAG
>NZ_ML123059.1:18364-24034 GCF_003846175.1 Streptomyces sp. ADI95-17
CCGGGCCCAGGAGAAGGCAACCACCACCAAGAGCACGACGCGTACCGAGCAGCACAACCAGTCCCAGAAGAAGACGAAGACCCAGGACTACCGGGGCAAGGGAGGCGTCAAGGCCTCGGCCGCCTGAGCCTGCGGACCACGCCGAGCGCGGACATCCAGGCCGGGTACAGGGCCAGGTCGGCGGTCATCATCCGCCGGCTGGCCGGGCGGGTGCAGTCGTCGACGCCCGCCTGCACGATCTGCGGGCGTGGGTCGGTGGCGCCCGTCAACCGCCGCACCCAGGCAGTCCTCACGTCGCTCGTACGGATGGCGTGCACGGCGCCGGAGAACCCGGCAGGACGGTAGCCGCGTCGCAGGCGGCATGAAGATCGACGCCCAGCACATCGACGAGCCCGGACTCGTGGTCCTCGACATCACCGCCGCCGACAAGGAAACCGCCCACGCCGTGATGACCGAACTGGAACAGCGGTGGGCCACCTCCGGCATCACGCCCGTGCGCAGCGAGCCCGGGGTACCAGGGGTGCGGGCGCGTGTGTACGCCGACATCCGACGCCCGGCACCATGACGGGCCCGCTCCCCCGCTCGCCACACGTGATCGGGACCCCGCTCGACTTGGAGTGATCAGCCCATGGGAAGCGCGGGTTGTGGCTACGGTGCCCCCGGGGGGCGTCCGGGCGGCTCCTCCGGACGGGACAACGCCTCAGATGCAAGGGGAGAGCGCATGGAGCTGACGATCGCGGTGCAGAATCTCGGGCTCGGCGGTCTGCGTACCGGGTCGGGGGATCCGGACCTTCGCTGGCCGCAGCTGGCCGAGCGCATCAACAGCGCGGCCGAGCGGGTCGGCGCCCGGCACGTCGACGCCGTTCTGCTGCAGGAGGCATCCGACTGGGACAAGTACGGCCACCGGCAGCTCGGTGTGGCCATGCGGGACCTGGACCTGGACGCGATGCCGATCCCGCCGTCCCGCTCCGGGATCCCGCCAACCCTCCTCTACCGGCGCGAGACACTCGGCCGCTGGACGCACTGGAACACCGACTTCTCGGACGAGACGCTGCACGGCTTCGGCGTCGCGGTCTTCGACGTCGGCCTGCCCGCCCCGCTCACCATCGTCTCCGCGCATCTGAATCCGTTCGTCGCCGACAAAGCACGTGACGAGGCGAAACTGATCGCGACGCGGGCGCTGCGGTACGGGCCCTACGGCATCGTGGCCGGCGACATCAACTACCCGCCCGCCGACCCGGCCAGCCCCTCCCCCGACTACTCCGCGATGCTCCCGTACAACCGGTCGGCGCGTACCCGCCTTCCGTCGGAGACCGGCGGGCAGCTGGTGCCCGACCGGCGGGTGGCGGAGATCCTCGCGTACACCGGATTCGTCGACGCGGCGGCCAAGCTCTACGAGGAGCGTGGTGACAAGGAGCTGCTGCGCCGGACCGCGACCGACGACCGGATCGACCAGCTGTGGGTGTCGGCGCCGCTGCGTGACACGATCGTCGACTACGCCCTGCTCGACACCCCGGCGGATGCCTCGGACCATCATGGGCTGGTCGTGCGCATCGATCTCGACCGGGCCCGGACCGACAACATGTGGGAGTACAAATGACCGACCCCATGGCGCCGGACGACGTCCTTCGCGCATGCGGCTACCTCGAAGCGGTATGGCGCGACGAGGAGACCGACACGGCCGCGCTCCTGCGGCACGAACCCGGAGAGACTCCGACAGCGGTCCTGCTGACCGACCTCGGCGAGAGCATCATGCAGCAGCTGCTGCCCGGCCAGGCCGGGATCCACGACGGCATGCCCGACCACGAACTCGCGGCCGCGGCGGAGAAGATGCGCACCGACCCGACCGTGCAGGTCTCCAGAGTCCTCCTGGAAACACTCAAGGCCCTCGCCCCGACCGCGACACCGGACCAGACCGAGATCATCGCCCGCGCCCTCATCAGCTACCTCCTCTCCATCAGCGACGCCACCGAGAACGACGTCCTGCCCATGCTCGACACACTGCGCCAAGCCGCAATCCAGCGCAGCAGCGACCCATCCGCCTGAAAAATATGTACCTGTTTCTCAGCCTCGGCCCAGGTGTTGGCGTGAGACGCGTGATGGCTACACTCGCGCGGACCGTGATCGTGTGGTGCCACAGTGGCGATGTCGACGAGTTGGAGGACCAGGGTGTCCAGGGGCGGCGGCAGCCTCAATGGGATCTCGTGGAGTTGCAGGGCGACGCCCTTGTCGTCCTGGATGACGTGTGCGGTGGTCAGTCGGCAGGTTCGGGCGGGGGTCTGGCCATAGAGCAGGACCATCAGCCCGGCGACGCGGTCTTTCGTCTCGGTTGAGTCGTCATTGAGCGGGGTTGCGCAGCACGGGCCAGCGGCGGTCGATGATGCCGTGCGTCGTGCCGATCCAGAGCAGTGCAGCTGTGGCGGCCGGGATGGTCAGAGGGAGGCTCAGGGCCAGAGTGCCGGCCCCGAGTGCTACGGCGGTGACCAGGACGTGTGTCCCGGCGTGCGCCAGATTCTCACCCCATCCGTGGTGGTAGCGGCCGGGGGTCGGGTCCTTGGGTCCCTCGATCCACCCGGCCTTGCGGTCCGTCTGCAGGGCGTAGTCGGCGGCTAGATGGGCGACGTAGAGCAGGATGCACGAGCTGGCCGCCGGCGGCGAGCTCGCCGTAGACGAGATCCTCGACGAGGCGGTCGACGCCGCGGCCTGGCGAATGCGGGTGCTGGGCGACCAGCTCGGGAACGTGAAGAAGGCGATGGACCGTCTTCGCCTCAAGCTGCCCGTGGGGCGGCGGCCTCGGACCGAATGGCCCGGACGGGCGTGGGCTTGTACTCATGTTCTGTCCGCGGAGGTTTGCTGGAGCTACGCATGTGGCGTAGACGCGTGGGCGTCAAGGTGACCATTTGATGCGGTCCGCGCTCAGCCGCGCGGGCCCCGGGACATGGCTAACAGGGCGGGAGCGGAGGCGCCTTGGCTGCCCGAACGGGCTTGCGGCTGTAGTGAACACGTCGCTGTGTGTGCACGGACTGAGCTAGGGTCCTGTGCTACCGGAGAGGTCCCGAGCCAACGGCGTAGGAACCTGCCTCAGGACCTCTCCGTCTACATGCAGTTGCGAAACGAAAGGAGACTTACGTGACCTCTGTTCCACATTCGCCTGGTCAGGAAACTCATTCCTTGACCAGCGGTGTCGAAACTAGCACGGGCCCTGTTTGGGCTGTAGGGCGCAGTGTGTGTCGACTGGTGAGGCACCACTTCGCGGCGAGGGGGCTGGTGGGCCCGGAGAGAGGCTTTGGCGGTGCGTCGGGCGCCGGGCGGCCTGTCGTTCATCGTTCTGACCTGTGAGGTCCTTGTTCGCCGTGCGGGAGCGCGGCGTGGCTGGTCCGGCGTGCGCCGTTGGTACTGCGCGGCGCCGGGCGGGTTTGGACTGTTGTTTCGTTTCGCGCAATCGCGTGACCCGGGAGAACGAAATCGCCTGTTAAGGGCTGCTGAGCGGTCAGACGTTCGCTTCTTTCCGAAATCACCTAGTACGACGGAATCTCATGCCCGATAGCCGATCTGCTGATCAGGTCGAATGCCAGAACTGCCGTATCCGCTTCGTGCGGAAGAACCCGACCGGTCGTCGTCCCAAGTACTGCTCTGCGCAGTGCCGTTCGGCCGCCTTCCGTGTCCGGAGCGCGGATTCTCAGGAAGCCGACTTCTCCCGGGAGGCCGAGCGCATCGGCCAGGCCGTCGCCACCCGGGCCCGGATGGTCGCGCAGTCCTCTTCCTTGCCTGTTCCGTCCTGGCCGCTGGAGCCCCTGCGGCACTCCGTGGCGCTCAAGAGGGAGCTGGAGGACTTCATCGCCGTGTCCGTACGCGAAGCACTTGACCGCGGGGCGCGGTGGCAGGACATCGCCGCGGTGACGTCGATGACGGTCAGCCAGCTGCAGAGCCAGTACTCGACGGTCCAGGTCTCCAAGGCCGTCGAGGCCCGGCGCGGCCGGCGCCCCCGGCAGCCCGTAGTACCGGCCGCCGAGGTCGCCCCGAAGCCCGCGGCGGCCGGGGACGGACCGGACGGGCAGAGCCCGCCCAGGTGGGGGGGCCGGGACGCACTGGCCCGCGCTCTGTCGCACCTTCAGCGCTTCAGCGGTCAGCCCGTCCGCGCGGTCGCCGTCCAGGCCGGCCTCTCGCCCTCCTACGTCTACCGGTTCACAGCCGGCGAGCGGCACCCGTCCTGGGCAACAGTGCGCAGCTTCGTGCTCGCCTGCGACGGCGATCCCGACGACCTGGTCGACCTGTGGAACGCCGCCAACGGGCAGGAGCGGCAGACACCGCCCGATGCGGGCTTCGAAACGGTACTCGCCCGTTTCCAGGGCGCCATGCGCGGTCTGCACCTGGCCCAGGCGCGCCCGGACCCCGACATCCTCATCAGCGCGCTGCCCAAGGGTCACCGGCATGAGAGCGCGGTCATCAGGTCCGTCCTCGCCCCGTCCCCGGCCCGCCAGGCCGGTCAGCTGAGCTGGGAGGCCACCGAGGCGCTGGCCGAGGCCCTCCACGGAGACAGTGACCGGATCCACCGCCACTGGACGGCGCTTCGGGCAGTCGCCCCCCGGCCGAGCATTCTCACCCAGGCCTTCGGCTGACCGGGCACCGGCCCGGCCCCATCAACCACAGCCCGCCGCCACGGAGCAACCGCTCCCGTCGTGGCACTCACGCCCCTGCGCAGGAGAACCTGTTGTCCACGACCAACCCGCCCGACCCCGCTCCGCCGTCCCCGGAGCCCCGGCCGCCGGTCTCCCCGTGGATCATCATCACGCTGATCACCATTGTTCTGGTCCTCGTGATGCTGATCGCCGCCGGAACGCTGTACCTGGCCTATGAGCACCCCGCCATCGCGACACCCATCGCTGTCTCGGTAGGCGCCGTCGGCGGGATCGGCGCGATCGTCAGCGCCGCCGCAGCCATCGCCGCCATCACCAGACGATGACCAAAGCCAACGGAAGCCGGGCCGGGCGAACAAGAACCCGACCCGGTTCCCACGGCACCGCCATGCGCAGCCGCCGTCGTCACCAGCACTGTCAGGAGACCTGGGTGCGGGCAGCCTGACGCGCAGCAGCGCCACGTAGAGGCCCCCCCGGATGATCCGGCGGGGCTCTCGCACACGGTCAAAGGACGGTCCCGTCGCTGAATGCCGTACTGCCGCAGCAAGGCTTACCACCTGCACATTTGACCGTCTGTCACCAGACCGTCCACTCCTGCCATCATGAGGGCGCACCAGCCCCTGACCTGCCGGAGTACCGCTGTGACAGCACGTCGTCTCGCCCCGATCGCCACCGCCCTTCTCGTCGCGTCCCTCGCCGGGTGCAATCCCAGTGCGGCCAAGTCCGACTCCGATTCCAAGCCCTCGGCCCCCGCCGCCTCCCAGCCGGGCAAGGAGTCCGCAGCACCCGGCGCACCTGCGGGCGGCAGCGATCTGTCCCTCGCGGAGGCCATTGCCAAGATCCCGGCCGGTAGCGAGGACCGCACCGGGTACGAGCGCGATTCCTTCCGCTTGTGGGTCGACGCGGACAAGGACGGCTGCGACACCCGGAAGGAAGTCCTGATCTCCGAGGCGGTCAAGGCTCCCGAGCAGGGGGCCCGGTGTGCACTGAGCGGCGGCGAGTGGCTGAGCTACTACGACGAGGTCACCGTGAC
>NZ_ML123059.1:24427-27940 GCF_003846175.1 Streptomyces sp. ADI95-17
AGATCGCCCCCTGACCAGCAGTCAGGCACGGCACCCTCACCGTTTCCGGATCACGGTGAGGGTGCCGTGCCGGCCGGACCCGGCCAGCACCTCCACGACCAGGTCCGTCTCCACCCGTGTGTACGGCTCGCCCTCCGCCCGCCGCTCCCCCCTGTCCTGACGGCGGATGGCCCGCCCCACCGCGTTTGCAGATGGCCTCACCTACGGGCCGCAGAACACGTTTACGCACGTGCTCGCGCCCCGTGGTCACTTCTGCTGGTCTGCTCCCTCCTCATCCGGGCGGTCCTCGATTCGGGCTTGGCGCAGTTCCAGGGTGATGCTGAGGGTGGTGCCGATCAGGGTGAGGAGGTCTGCGGCAATGGAGAAGATGTCGGTCACGTTGCTGCCCTTCGCTGGTGTTGGCGCCGCTGTGATGCGGCTTGGTCAGACAGTGGCCAAGAGTTGGGTTGTCTTCACTCGTCCGGCCGAACATCCCAGGTAGATTCCGAACCACACGGGTTGTGTCCGGGATGCACCGGACAAGGTGTGGCAGGGGGTGCGGGGTGCCGCGGAATGGAAGGCCGGGTCGCCGGTGGAAGGAACTGAGTCCAGCGACGAGTCCTGGAGCAGCTCGGCTTGCGACGTTCTTGCGGAATCAGGTGGATGAGTCGGGGCTGTCCCTGGAGGCTTTGGGTAAGCGGATCCAGTGCTCGAAGTCGACGGTCAGCGAGAATCTCGGTGGCAAGATCCCGCCCCAGAAATTTGTCGTCGCTCTGATAGAGGTCACAGTGCGGGCGGAGCTACGGGAGCGGCGGCAGACCGAGGCCGAGCAGTTGCGGCGTGCGGCACTCCACCCTCCGCGGCCAGCCCCGGGTTCCGGACGGCTTGAGGGCGGTGGGCCGGGCATGGGGCAGAGTGCGTCAGCTGGCCTTCTCGACATCGCCGCGTTGCAGGCGAAGCACATCGAGACGTATGAGTCTTTGACCAAGGCTCTGTCTCAGCGGGACGAGCTACGAGAGACCGTGGTGCAGTCACAGCAGTTGGCCATGGTTCTGTACGGGATGATCGGCACACTGCAAGACCGGGTGGTGCGTCTGACGGAGGACCGCGACCGGTTGACCCAGGCCGCGGCCGAGCAGCTTGCGGCCGGTGAGCGGGCCGAGGTAGCCGAACGCAAACTGACCCGTGCTGTTCAGCAGGAGACGCGCGCCCAGGGAGAGTTGGAACGAGCGAAGGAAAAGCAGCGCGAAGCCGAGGAACTAGCCATCCGCCTCCAGGAGAAGATCGACCGGCTCGCCGGAGAGCTCAAGGGCCTTCGCGCGCAGGGCGCACCAGTGGAGGAGCGTTTGCCTGACGTGTCGCCCGCGCCAGCCACAGTCCCTGCGGAGGAGGACGATCCAGAAGGGGACGACATCGAGGCAGCGCTCCTGCGTGCCGAGGTCGTCAACGACACCGATGCCGGCATCGTCGAGCGGATCACCACCGAACTCATCCAGGAACAGGAGCCGGTCACAGCACCTGTGATTGTCCTGGACAAAGGCTCTACTTTCCCGAACAAGGCGAACACGCTTTGGGAAGCGTTCCACAGCAGTGCACGGCTCACCGGCAATGCCGGGATGATGCGCGAAGCGGTCCATATGGCGAATCTGGCCGTGCTTCGGGCCAGCCGGGAACTCGGTTCAGACCACGTCACCACCCTCACCACTCGCGGCACCCATGCGCGGTGGACCGCGAAAGCCGGCGACCCGACCGCCGCACGCGACCTCTACGCCCGGCTCGTCAACGACCACACCCGTATCCAGGGTCCTGATCACGCTGACACCTTCATCTCGCGCCATGATCACGCCCACCACGTCGGCGAGGCTGGCGACCCGGCCGCCGCGCGCAGCCTCTACGCCAGACTCGTCGACGACCGCACCCGAGTACTCGGCCCCGACCACCCTCTCACCCTCGCCACTCGCCACGACCACGCAGAATGGTGCGCGAGATCTGGGGACCTGACCAGTGCACGCGATCTCTACGCGGATCTCGTCGACGACCGGACCCGCGTTCTGGGACACGACCACCCCCACACCGTGGCCTCCCGCCACAATCAAGCCCAGTACATCGGCGAGGCTGGCAACCCATACGCCGCACGCGACCTCTTTGCCCAACTCATCGACGAGCGGGGCTTGGCCCTCGGCTGCGGCCACCCCAACACTCTGGCTTCTCGCCACAGCCACGCCCGATGGATCGGCGCGGCTGGCGACTCGGCTGCTGCCCGCGACCTCTTTCTCCAGATCATTGACGACCGCACCCGCATCCTCGGCCCCGACCACCCCGATACCCTCGCCTCCCGCCACCACCACGCCCAGTCCACCGGCACGGCCGGCAACCCAGGCGCCGCACGCGACCTCTTTGCCCGGCTCATCAACCACCGCGTCCACGGCCCCGACCACCCAGACACCCTCGCCGCGCGCCACGACCACGCCGTATGGACTGACGCGGCTGGCGACTCGGCTGCTGCCCGCGACCTCTTTCTCCAGATCATTGACGACCGCACCCGCATCCTCGGCCCCGACCACCCCGATACCCTCGCCTCCCGCCACCACCACGCCCAGTCCACCGGCACGGCCGGCAACCCAGGCGCCGCACGCGACCTCTTTGCCCGGCTCATCTACCACCGCGTTCGCGTCCTCGGCCCCGACCACCCAGACACCCTCGCCGCGCGCCACGACCACGCCCAGTGGACCGGAAGGAACGGCCATCCGTTTACCGCCAGAAACCTGTCAGCCGAGGTAGCAGCTGCTCGTGCCCGCGCTCTGGGCCCCGATCACCCCGACACGATCAACAGTCGCAAAGCACAGCTCTACTGGAGCCAACTATCCGAAGGCTGAACGCCGGTCTGTCCTACTCAAGCTGAGCTCTCTCGCGTGGGGAGACACCTCATACAGCGCCACTGGGAGCTGCTACTCACGCTGACGCGGGTTCACCTGGACGACCACCTGATCGCCGCGCACGCCACGTGGCTGCCCGGCCGGCAGCCCGACTGCGGCGTCTGCGAGGTATGGCGAGAGGAGCACACCATCGGCCCCATCCACGAGGCCGAAGCCCTGCACCGGGCCTGGCACCTGTGCGAGCAACTGCGGAAGATCTGCACCCTCGGCAACTTCGAGCTGACCCACCTCATGTAGGCCAATCCCGGCCGGGCATGCGGATTCCAAGGACCGGCATGCCGGCAGTAGCCCTACCGCCGCCGTGCCGCGGCCCGGACGGCAACAAGAACGGGGCTTGCCGGGCAGAGAGCGGGATCGGCGAGGCCGAAGCACGGTCGCCGCAGAGGAAGAGGGTCGGGCGAGGCCTGCTCCTCCCCTGCGGCAAGTCGGGGTGCGGACAGAGTCATCCTGTCCTCCGGCGGTCTACCGGGCGGGGTTCCCGGCCGGTGATGCCGCCGGGTGGGGTCAGGCCTCGCAGGTGTCGAGCATCCCGGACAGGGCTTCGGCCTCGGCGGGGTTGGCGGTGAGCTGGTAGGTGGCCTTCACGCTGATCCAGGCG
>NZ_ML123059.1:28367-36310 GCF_003846175.1 Streptomyces sp. ADI95-17
ACCAAGTCGTTCGCGAAGGCGCGCCGCTCGGGCGTCGTCCACTGCGATGCGCCGGAACGCCAGGCTTCCTTGAGGGGGACGACGCGGTCGATGTCGATGCCGGAGGCGGAGGTGATTGTCTTGCCGTCGTACTCGGAGTACCAGGTGCCGGACACGGCCCGGCACTGGTCGTCCTGGACGACGTCCTGGCCGTCGCGCTGGAGCACGACCTCGCGGGTGTCGCAGGTGCCGTGCTGGGTGATCCAGTGCGGGAACTTCGCCCGGGAGTAGCCGGGGACGTCGTCCTCGCCGGTCACGACCAGGTCCGCGAGGAGCTCTCGGGCCTTGACCGCGTCCGGCGGTTCGGGGAGCTCTCGGAGGGATGGTGCCTGGCCGGCGGAGGCTTGGCGGGCGGGGGTGTGGGGGCCGGCTGCGGTGGCGGTGGCCGGGGCGGTGGTCAGCGCGATCCCGGCGAGCGCCGAAATGGCGGTGAGGAGCGCGGTGCGGCGCAGCGGATGACGAGTCATGCCGATCATGCTCCGGCCCCTGATCAGCGGAGAATCGTTGCTGCCCGGCGGGTGTCACCCGCGTGGGTGGGAAGTCGTACCGGGTGTGTGGCGGGCGGGCCGCGGGCAGTTCTGGTCCACCGGGCCGGCCTTGATCTCTGCTCGTGCACAAGGCCGCCCGCGGCCCCGGGCTGGCGCCTTCGTGATGCGATCACTTCCGCCCGGCACAAGGATCAAGGTACGGGTGGCCCGACCGCGTCCCTGTCTGCGCGCGGGGTCAGCGCGCCTTCCTGGCGCGCTGGTCCGCTTCCCGTCCCACTACCCGCCAGGGGGGGGCCTGGAGGTACGGATGCCGCGGCCCTTGTGGACCGGAGCCATTTCCTTTGGCCTGGTCACTTCTCTGAACTACTGCCGCAGTATCAGGCGTTGTTCACACGGGCCAGGTACTGCCGGATCGCAGCCAACTTCGCCTCGAACTTGGGGTCGTTCCAGCGCGCGGTGAAGATGCCTGGAAGTGTGAGAGCTCTGCCGTGCGCGCGGCGAACGCGCACGTAGGACCATGTGCCGTTCCGCCCTGTGCGGTATCGCTTCTCAACGCTCACGACCTCGCCCCAAGGGACTACTCGACGGCTGAAGACGGTCCGGAACTCCATGCCCCTTGGAGTGAGGAGCGTCGCTCCTGTCGCCTGATTGACCATGGAAAGCAGTACGAGGCAGGAGAAGACGACGATGCCACCGATCCACCACCATCGCTCAGCGGCTGGTGTCGTGAGTCCAGCCGCGACCGACATACCGATGAAGGTCAGCACTACGAACCCAGCCCGCCACGAGTAGCGATTGCGCTCGTCAGCATCGAGTTGGATCCGCGTCTGAAGTGGCACGGCCCGGATGCTACTGGCCACCCCCGCCCTCAGTCACGAGTGTGTTCGTGGCAGATGCCAGCTGCCCGGCCGAAAGACGACGCTCGAGGACATGACGGCCAGCGTTGGGGCGATCACGACCGAGATCGTTGGTGACGCCGGACGAAAGCTGCGCCAATCATCACTGCCAAGGTGGTATTGGCGGCGCTCCAGAACATGAGCTTGGCGTTCGCCCCGTTGACCGTCCGCAACTCCCCGTCGGCATGGCGACAGAAGGAGTCGGGCGGGAAGTACTGCGAGACAGGAGTGCCGCTCGTGCCGTAGCAGGGCGAGGTTTCAGGAAACAGGAACGGCTGAGCGCGCTGTGAGAGAGTCCAGCCGACCAACACGGTCAGCCAACCGGCCAGCAAGAAGACGATCAGCATCCAACTGGGCACCTTCGCGTGCCGTCCCAGCAGCCACACCATGGCAGTTGGTATGCCGATGATGGCAGGCGCGGCGAACAGCAAGATCAGAGCCATGACCCCATCACCATACTGATCTAAAGATCCGATGGACAGGGCGTGCGCGCTGGTACAGCGGAAATACCCAGAAGGGTCGGCCCTCGTGGGCTGGACTCCAGCTGTCTGATCTTGTTCTCTGCGCCGGCGAGGCTGACCTGTAGCCCTTCGACTTCCCCGAGCCAGCCCTGGTTCTCTGCTTCGACGATCCGGCTGACCAGGTTGTCTCGGATCTCAACTAGCCGACTGTGCTGGGCGGGATCGGGGCGCAGGAGGGAACACCGGACGCAAGCGTGTTCGTGGATGCAGGCGGTGCCATAGGCGCGGGCGCAGGTGCCGACAGAAAGCTTGCGGCGTTCGAAGTGTCCGAGGAAGTCCTCCCACTCGCTGTCGGTGGGGGTTCGGTACTCCTCGGCGGGACGCAGGGCTCGTCGGCGGGTGGTGAAGGCGCGGTGTGCCTCGATCGTCTCGGTGGGGTAGACGGCGTTGTAGCCCATGGTCGTATTGATGTTGGAGTGGCCGACGATGGCCTGGGCGATATGAGGCGGCAGGCCAGAGCGGATGGCGTCCGTGACGAACATGCGCCGGAAGTCGTGCGGGGCGAAGTCGAGGGGCTGGCCGGTGGCGTCCGTCAGGCCGATGAAGGCCAGGACCTCTCCCAGGGAACGGCGGATTAGCTCACCGCTCATACGAGAGCGCTCACCGGCACGGTCCCACTGGAACAGCAGAGGCGCGGGTGGACTCCAGACGCGTTCCTCGTAGTCGTAGGCGGCCACGAGCGGAATGGCACCTGAGCGCGGGTCGCGGACGCGACGGATGATCGTGGAGAGCACATCCGAGAGCTCGGGGCTGACCAGCAGGACTCGCTCCTGGTCGGTCTTGGACGGTGCGATTTGCAGCAGCGGGACGATCTCGCCGGTGGTGGGCAGCCGGTACTGGACCAGACAGTGATGGCTGATCTCCAGCATCTCCTCGATGCGGGCACCAGTGTGGCGCAGGAACTCGACCGCTGCCCAGGCCCAGAACGCCCGATGCTCGGCCAGATCAAGATGCACGCGCGTGCCGGCCATGTCCCGGGCGCAGTCGCCGCCGTTCTTCGAACGGACGAAGACGGATCCGCCAACGGTGAACTGCGCGCCGGGTGGCACCGCGCGCAGGGTCTCCAGGCAGGTAGTCAGGTGACGGTGATGGTCAGCCGCGGCCTGGGCAAAGGTTTCCAGGGCCGGGAGACGTTCGCGGGTGCGCTGGTCCATGCGAGCCTTGACCCGCTTGGCGCGCTTGCCGTCCTGGACCTCGGCTTCCTTGATCGGGCAAGGCGCGGCCCACGGCCCCCATCGCGCCGGTTCCTCCAAGGCCCAGCGCGCAATGTCCAGGTAGAACGCGCGGACCGCCATCATCTGCAGGGCCCGGTCGGCCCGTTCGACCACCTGTACCTCCAGGGTGCCGTCGGGACGACGACACCGCTTGACCCGGGTCCGCATCCGCTCCTTCCACGCAGCGGCCACATCAGGTGCCAGATCGAGGGAGGCGATGCCTGGGTGATGCCGTTCCAGGTCGGACCAGAAGTTCCGGGTGAGGCTGCGGGCCAGATTGTCGAGGGTTCCGAAGTCCAGCCGATGGCGACGTTCCTCGAGGTAGTCGATCAGCAGCCCCCGGATCGGACCGTTTGCCACACCGTGTCGGTCCACCAGTTGCTCACAGGTGAGCTGCCCGGTGACACGGCCAAGCAGACGCAGTGTCGTCGGCGCGTCGCCCGGCAAACCGCCCAGCTCGCGCAGCCAGGCGTAGTACAGCGTGCTGGCGCCGCCAGTACTGCTTGCTCCCGCCTGCCGGAGGGCCGCGTCGTACTCCAGCGCGTCACCGACCGCGATGTCGGCGATGGTGCCGCCCTTGGCAAGGAGGATCCTGGTCAGTGCCAGGCGCGCTTTGCTGCCCGATCGGGTTTTCCACTGTTGCTGGCCGACGCCGTTCTTCAGCAGGGTGAAGCCGGCCGGATCGCGGGCTTCCTCCACGAATCCACGCAGCTGGGCGCTACGGTGACCGACCAGCCACTGCAGCGGCAGGCGGATCACGTCAGCTCCGGCCAGGACCAGCAGCCCGGATTGCACGGTGCCACGTCGCTTCACCTCGGTGGCTGCGGCGACCCACAGGTGCCCTTGCTCGGACCACCGGCGAGGACACTCTGCGGCCGGGGATGCCAACCATCGTTCCTGCCAGCTTATGCCGGGAAATCCGGCAAGCCACGTGAGAACGGCGCGAGCCCCCGCGAGCCGGTACCACATGGTGTTCTCGACCGTCGCGTTGTACGGCCCCTGCCGCAGCATGTTCAGAACGTCGTCTGCCGACATGCAGGACGCCATCCACTGCGTTCCGCTTTCGCGGGCGGGGAACTTCGCGCGAGCCTGTTCCAGGGGGCCGCCGGCTGCCTGGGGAACACGTACTGGCCTTCCGGGGCCGTTAGCGCTCCGGTCGACGAGGTGCCGCACGCGGGCTGTCACCAGGAACCCCCGAACAAGTCGTTGAGAGCCTCAGGCCGGTATCCGGCCGCGGGAACTTCTGGGAGCCGGGCCAGCTGTTCCTGACGATCATGATGCGCACGCACGGCCTCGACGATCTCGTGACGTCCGGCAGGTAATGGTGGAGTCGGGTATCGGAACCCTCGGAATGCCTCGGTCTGAAGGGGCATGGGCCCCAAAGGGCAGGGGTGGATCGGGCGCCTCGCGGCCTACGATGCGGCCCATGACGATCACGTATGAGTGGCGCGGTGATTTCGACAATGCCGCCGTCAACGCGCTCCACGCGGAGGCGTTCGGTCACGTTCAGGGGAACATCGATTGGCAGACACGAGTGCAGCGTCACAGCCTCGGCTGGGTCTGTGCCCGAAACGACGGCAGGCTCGTAGGGTTTGTCAACGTCGCCTGGGACGGTGGCGTCCATGCCTTCGTTCTCGACACGATGGTCGCCCAGGACATGCGCAAGACCGGTGTCGGGACCGGACTCGTGACGGCCGCGGCCCAAGGCGCCCGTGCAGCGGACTGCGAATGGCTCCACGTTGACTTTGAAGGGCATCTGCGTCCTTTCTACTTCGACGCGTGCGGCTTCAGACCGACCGAAGCAGGGCTCCTCGCTCTGCGCTAGATCACGTTTGCTCGGCAGTCGTCCGGCGGCTGACTTCGGCCGCGTAGGCGCCCCAGTCTCCGGCGGCGGCTCGCTGCCATTTGACGGCGACGGTGATGTCGATGCCGAGGGTTCTGGCGAGGACTGCGGCGGGCAGTTCGGTGGCGAGCTGGAACAGCGCGGTCGAGCGGCTCTCCGCGAGCCGGATGCCGAGTTTGCGGAGCCGTTCGCCCATGGCCCAGGCACTGATCGGGCGGCCGGGCTGGCCTCCGGGGAAGAGCCAGGGCGAGTCTGTCCGGCCGAGGACGGCATGGCTGCGGCGAAACTCGACCTGCTGGAGGGCCAGTTCAGCAACGGGCGCGGGCAGGTCCACCGGAACGGCGCCGAGGCGGATGCGGACCACTCCGTCCGTCTCCTCGATATGGTCGACGGTGAGCCGGGAGATCGCCGCGGGCCACTGCGCATAGAGGAGCAACAGCAGGCCGGCGAGGCGGTCTTCGGACTTGAGGGTGTCGTCGTGCAGCAGGCGACGAGCGGTGTCCCAGCGAGCCTCGACGTCCATCGCCTGGGATGGGCCGTTCCATCTCACGGCCGGAAAGCTGAGATCGCGGGCGATCTTCTGGGAAAGCGCCCAGCGCACGAAGTGGCCCGCCTCCAGGCGAAGACGGACGTCGTCGCTGGTCATCCAGCGCTCAAGGTCGGTCTGGCGACAGGTGGCAAGGGTCAGGTTCCGGCCCGCGAGCCAGTTCAGGAGATAGACGGCCGCCCGCAGATGTTGCCGTGCGACCTGGAGCTGGTAGTGCGTGATCTCCTTGCCACGGCTGCGACGGCGAAGCCGGCGCAGAAGGTGCCAAGACGCGTACCGGTGCAGGATTTTCCGTCCCTCGACGGTCGCATGGGAGGCAACGAGGTCCTTCACGTGCCGTTCGAGACGGACCATCTGCTCATCCCGCTTGGGCAGGGCCCCGGTGGCGACGAGAACGCTGCGGATGTGCTCGACGACCTTGCCTTCGGGGAGTTCGTCCAGGGCCTCGTGGCTGAGGGGCCGGCGACCGGAGCCGAGGTCGGACAGAACGGTGGCGACGATGCCCTTGGAGAGCCAGCTCATCGCGGTGCCGGCCCGTTCGGTACTGGCCAGGTCGTCATGGAGGGGTCGCAGCTTCGGGGATACGGAGCCGGTGTCATCGGCGAGGATCTCGTGGAGCCGCTGCTTGAGGGTGCAGCGGGGGCACGGGCCAGGAGCGTGCAGCCGTTCGGCTTGTCCGCAGGTGGGGCATGGGCGCCAGAGCCCGGCATCCGGTGTGGTGCAGGGGCCGCAGACGGGGGCGTCGGCGGTGCCGGAGTGGATACCACGCAGTCGGCCGCAGACAGTGCAGTGAGCCGGGCGTCGGTCACAGCCGCCGCAGCGGGGCAGGCCGGTGAGCTTCGAGAGTGTGCAGGGTGCGGTGCGGCCACAGATCGAGCAGAGCAGTATGGGCAAGGGGCGGCAGTTCGGGCAGATCGGCCCCTCGGCGGTGCGGCAGCTGACCATGCGTGACTCGCCGCAGACGGTGCACGTCTCCCGGTTGGCCGGTTCCCTGATCAGGCAGTTCGGACACAGCGGTCGCCCCTGGGCGTCACGGGTGGCCGGTTCGCGCCGAGCACCACAGCGTACGCATTCTTCGATGCGGGACTTGGCGATGCAGTTGCGGCAGACCCGCTGCCCCTCCAGCGGCTTGTCAATACGGACAACCCGGTGGCAGCGAGGGCAGGCGGGCCGGACGATCCCGGCGACGCCTGCCTCGTGCAGCAGGTCGATGAACCGCAGGATGGCGCGATGCGGCGCCAGATAGCCCTCTCCGGTCAGTAGACAGGGGTTCTCCTCCAGAGCCCAGACCACTCTTTGCCGATAGGTGGGACGCTGGGGTGCCGTCCGGCGGAGGGCTTCGGCGATCACGTCGCGGTCGGCGTCCGGGGCGATCGCGGTGATCACCTCGTGGACGACCGTGACCGGATCGCGGTTGTCGTTGTCGGGACACATCTTGCAGCGCGGCAGGCCCTTGCGGTCCCGGAAGCCGATGCGTCGGACGTTGCCGCAGGCGGTGCACTCGGTGGTTTCCTGCCCGCAGACCGAGCAGTACCAGTCCTGGCCCTGCCGCTGGAAGGTTCGCAGCTTCTTGCCGCACTCGGCGCAGACCGGCGGTGAGATCGCCGAGGCGCCGACCCTGCGGAGCCCGGTGAGCAGATCGCCGATGGCCCGGGGGGCCGGGGAACGGCCGTCGGTCAGGACGGCGGGCCGCATCGCCAGGGCCTCCGCCAGGCGCCGCGACTTCGCGCGACCGCCCGCGACCGCGGTGACCACAGCCCGGATGGCCTCGGCGTCGAGTCCCTTCTCGACGTCTGAGACGAGGTCAGTGATCAGGCCGATCGGGTCCGCGACGGCGCGTTCGAGATGGTCAGCGGTGGTCATGACCGGTCAACACCCCTGATCCTGGCCCGCTTGGGCCGCAGTCCACCAAGTCCCTCCGAACCGGATGCCGTGCCGCTGCCGACGGCCGCCTTCTTCGGCTTCTTCACGGCCCCAGCCGCCGCGACGGGCTCGATGAGGTCGTCCATGGTGCAGTCGAGGATGTCGAGCAGGGCCATGAGGATCTTCAGGCTCAGTCGTTCCGGCCGCTCGACGACGAGCCGGTAGACCTGGCTCGACGACAGGCTGATGCCGCGTTCGGCGAGCGGAGGGATGAGATCGGTGGTGGAGAACATCCCGCGGTCCGCCATGACCTTGCGCAGGTGCCAGTGGTAGTCGAGCTTGGCGGCCATCGCCGGATCCCTCCTGTCAGGCCCCGGCGAACGCCGGAGCCAGTGCCTTGTGCAGGGAAGTGTTCATGAAGTCATCGCTGACGTGCGTGTAGATGGCCAGGGAGCTGTCGCACTCATGACCGACCTGCTGCTGGATGAACCGGCGGTCGACCCCGTCCTCGGTCAGATGAGTGACGTAAGAG
>NZ_ML123060.1:0-2696 GCF_003846175.1 Streptomyces sp. ADI95-17
CCGCTACGCGGCGGAAGACGACAACGCACTCCGTGCGTTGTTCCCGGACTTCGTCCGGGGTTGCCGGTCCACTCCGTGGCCCGGGCAGTCAACTTCGTTGACTGCGGCCCGGATCGCTCCGCGATCCGGGCGGCGGGCCCTGCTCCGCACGGCCCTTGGGCTGGCTACGGGTTGGGGGTGGCCTTGCTGGGAAGTGCGGTGACGGGTCGTGAAGACCGGGGCTTCCTATCCGATCTCTAGTCCCTTGAGTCCCTGTCAGGAGGGTTCAGGGGTTGACAGGAACGGCCCTGCGCAGATTACAGACTGGCGGTTCAGAAACACTTCTAGTCGGTGTGCGTCACTCTTGATGCCCAGCTACATTAAGGAGTGTGAGCCGACACCCTGCCGCTGTCCCTGGGGTCGATTGTCTGTGTCTTGGTTGTCGCTGAAAATGCATGTTGCTGCACAGGGATCCGGGCATTTTCTGGCTTGGAAATATATCTGAAGCGGTCGAGGAGAGGAAATTTTGGTGACACTGAAGGAGTTGTTTCCGCATCAGGTGGAGGCGGTCGACGCGGTTCTGAGGGTCTTGCAGACACCTGCGAGCGGACACCTGCCGGCCGAGGGGCTGCGGACCCAGGTCATCGCCGCGACCGGCTCCGGGAAGACCCTGATCGCCGTCGCGGCCGCCGAGAAACTCGGCGCGCGGCATGTCCTGGTACTGGTGCCGACACTGGATCTGCTGACCCAGACCGCGGCCGCGTGGCGGGAAGGAGGCCGTACAGGGGCGATGGTCGGGGTGTGCTCGCTTCGGGCCGACGACTCCGACGGTGTGCCGTGCACGACCGATCCGGGCGAACTCGTCTCCTGGGTAAGGGGTCTGGAGCGGGTGACGGTGTTCGCCACGTACGCCGCCGTCGGCCTCGGCATCCTCCAGCGCGCACACAGTGGCGGCCTTGGTGCGTGGGACCTGATGGTTGTCGACGAGGCGCACCGCACCAGTGGGTACGCGGGTAAGCCGTGGGCCGCGGTGCACGACCAGACGAAGATGCCGGCGACCCGCCGTTTGTACATGACCGCGACGGCCCGGATCTGGGAAGCACCCGAGCATGCCCGGAGCGGTGAGTCCGGTGCGCCGCGGTTGATCGCGAGCATGGATCCGGGGTCACGGGTGTTCGGGCCGGTGGCGTACAAACTGACGCTCTCACAGGCGGTGAGCCGCGGGTTGGTGGCGCCGTATCAGGTGGTGTGCGTAGATATTTCCGATCCCGAGTTCCATCAGCTGCGCCAGGAAGCCGGGTACGGGTCGGACGCCGCACGCGGAGCACGGCTCGCCGCACTGCAGACCGGGATCGTGACCGCGGCCGCCCAGGAAAACCTGCGCAAGGTCCTGACGTTCCACAGCCGGGTCAGCGAAGCCGAAGCCATGGCCACAGGCGTCATCGACGCGGCCAGGAAGCTCTGGGAAGACGATCCGCGACGCTACCCAGAGCCGGAGCGGGTATGGGCGGACTGGCTGTACGGCCAACACCCACCCGCCCACCGGCGCGCCGTCCTGGAGAAGTTCGCCTCCGACATCATCACGAACCAGAACCAGGACCAGGCGCAGCTGGTCAAGGGTGGCGTCGGGAGGCGCAGCAGGGATGGCAGAGGCGGCAGGGGTGGCGGGCGCGGCAAGGATGGGCAGCGGTCGGGGAAGGGGCTGGTGCCGGCGGCGTTGCGGGTGCTCAGCTCGGTGAAGGTGCTGGGCGAGGGCGTCGATACCGCGAATTGTGATTCCGTCGCATTCTGCGATGTACGGGGGTCGATGATCGATATCGTGCAAATGGTCGGACGAGCCCTGAGAATCAAGCCCGGTGAAGGGAAGATTGCTTCTCTGGTCGTTCCTGTATTCCTTGCGCCGGGCGAAACATCGGACGAAATGCTGACCTCGGATGCCTACGGCACCCTCGCGAAGGTCCTCGGGGCGTTGCGGGCACACGACACCGACACCATCGAACACCTCGCGGATCCCCGTATCCGGAGCGGGAGTTGGCACCCGGAAGGTGCCGAGGAAGGCGAGGTGGAGGCTGAGCGGGAAGTGTCGGCGGGTGAGCAGGGGCCGAGTGTGCCCGCGCGGGAGCTGCTGAAGTTCAGCACGCCCAGGGATCCGGCGCTGCTGGCACGGTTCGTGAAGCTGCGGGTCATCGAGCCCGAGAACACGTTCTGGCGGCGCGGTATCCAGGCGTGCGTGCGGTATCTGAAGGAGACCGGGGCGCAGCAGTTGCGGGTGCCGTACGACTACATCACCCCGGATGACTGGGTGCCGGCCGGGTTCCCGCTGGGGACCTGGCTCGCCGACCAGCGGAAATCCCAAAAAGTGGGGCGTCTGGATGCGGGGCGGGTGGAACAGCTCGACGGGCTGGGGATGGTGTGGTCGCATCAGGACGTCGCGTTCGAGGAAGGCCTCGCCGCTGCCCGCGCCTGGGCGGCCGTGCACGGACACCTGTTGCCTCCCGCCACCGCGGTCTGGGACGGATACCCGGTCGGGACCTGGGCCAAGAACCAGAGATTCGCCGCCCGGGCAGCAGACACCAACGCGCAGCGAAGGCAGGCCGGCCTGGCTGTCGAGAGCAGTGCGGGCGCGTTGACCGAGGCACGGCGCGCAGCGCTGGAGGAGATCGATCCGGGCTGGTGCCCGGTATGGGACACGGGGTGGCAACGCTGCTTCCGCCTCG
>NZ_ML123060.1:3293-8954 GCF_003846175.1 Streptomyces sp. ADI95-17
TCCAGAACTACCTCCAGAACGGCGGGGCCCTGCCGGCAACGGCCGGGAAGGTGATCGTGCAAGGAGAAGACCTCGGGCGCTGGGTGGCGGCGCAGCGGTTCGGGTGGGAGCAGTTGCTGCCCGCGCAGCAGTGGTTGCTGGAGAACGTCCTCGGGATCGAACCCGCTGGGGACGAGAAACGCCCGGTGAAACGCACGCAGGACGATATGTGGGCGGTCAACATGGCAGCGGCGCAGCAGTTCCATACCCGTGAGGGACATCTGCGGGTGCCTCGGAAGCATGCCGAGCACCTGGAGATGGGAGATGGTCCGGCAGGCCATCAGAGCGGCGCTATCGGGCCCGTGGTGGTCAAGCTCGGCATATGGCTGGACAACGTGCGTAAACGGGCGGACAGGCTCAGTGCGGAACGGCGGGCCGAACTCGGCGCCCTCGGCATGCGCTGGTAGCCGTTGTGCCTCACTGTCTGCCAAGGGCCGACCGCCTCGCGGGGCAGATCTCTCCATGGGAGCCCGGTGCGGTGCCGGTAGATGATCCCGTCGATGGTGCGACGGTGGTCGGCGAACGGGCGCCCTGTCTTCCCGGCGTTGCGGGGAAGACAGGGCGCCAGGCGTGCTCACTGCTCGTCGGTCAGCAGGCGCAGGCGCCCACTCGTGGTCGCCGGGGCTGGTAGGCGGTGGCCAGCACAGAGACAGTGACCTGGTCGGGCAGGAGGCCGTCATCGCTCAGGTCTGCACGGTTCACGTGGCGTGCGCTCGGTGTCATCCCCACCAAGTCCAGGGCCTCCAGTCCGACCAGGGCCATGGGGTACTCCACCTGTTCGGTGACAGTGACTGTGAAGTAGGGGTCCAGCGCCCGGTGCAGGCGCTGTTCCTTGGCAGGGTCGATGGTGACCATTGCAGGCACTCGGCCGCGCAGCTCGACCAGGTGTCGATCGGTAGGGCGGACCACGATCAGCCGGCCGGCCGGGCGGAGTACCCGGTGAAACTCGGCTGGATTGCGCGGGGCGAACACGTCCAACACCACGTCGGCCACCTCGTCGGCGAGAGGAAATGGGCGAAAGACATCCCAGGTCGCCGCAGCGGCTCGTTCATGGGCTCGGGCTGCCGAGCGCAGCGCGCGCGCCGACGTGTCCATGCCCAGACCTCGGGCGCCGGGCAGATGGTCGAGAACGCCGGCCAGGTAGTAGCCCGTGCCGCACCCGATGTCCACCACGGTGCCCCGCTCCGGCACGGCGTCGGCCGCCAGGCGGGTCACGGCCTGGAGGATGGGCGCGTACCCGCCGGTGGCCAGAAAGCGGTCCCGAGCCTGGACCATAGCCACGTCGTCGCCGCTGGTAGCGCGGGTACCCGTCAAGAGGCTGGCGTAGCCGTGGCGGGCGATATCGAAGGTGTGGCCCGTCAGACAGCGCAGTGCGCCGCGGTCGGGGTGCAGGCGGCGCGTGTGGCACGTCGGGCAGCGCAGCAGGTCTAGGAACAGTCCGAGGGCGGGGGGAAGCAACATGGGCACGAGGCACTCCTGACAAGGCTGAAGGGAAGAGACCGTGCCTGGACGCGCGCACAGAACGTCACTGCCTCAGGAAGGAACGGGCAGTGCCAGGAAGGTGGTTCGCGTAGCAGGCACGCCTGGGAGGGCGATGCCGTCCGACATCGCCCTCAGTGCCTTCCGATCACAGGAAGCAGCAGTGCGGGGTGCTCATGAATGCCACGCCATGAGTTTACGAGCCTCGACGAAGCCCTTCATGCCCGCCGGAGTTGAGAGAAACGGCCTAGTGCTCATATCGCACCAGACACGACCAAGTTCCCGAACGGATAAGTCGGAGTCTGGCTTCTAGCCAGGGCATCTGGCCTGAGGCCGCCCGGACGAGCGGCGGCTCGGGAAACGGCACCACCGTCTCGGTGTCGGCCGTGCAGGCCTTGTCGGCAACCTCGCAGCCAACAACACCTATGCCTGCTGGCCCAGCCTCAGTGCTGCTGTCCTCTTGGCTTTCGCACGAAGGTGAGGGGTACCCGGCTGAGGCGCTGTAGCAGCTGCGTCTCGTCGCTGTCATCGCAATGCCGGATCCCGTCAGCGGGCTGCAGATCTCGTGAGAGACCTGGGGCATGTCCGACGACAGAACTGGTGCACACCGCGCGCAGGCGGTGCGTGCCGTCGAGGTGAGCCGGGTGGCTGCGGTGCAGCGGTTGTTCGGCTTGGAGGCCCGGGGTGAGCTGACGTCCGGCCACGTCCGGCTGGTGGCACAGGCGTTGGGGAAGTCGGAGCGGACGGTGTGGCGGTGGCTGGCCGCGGCCCGGGCGGAGGGCCGCCTGGACCGGATGCCGGCCGGGCGGTTCACGGTGACGGCTGAGGTCCGGCAGCTGCTGGCCTTGTGGGGCGGAAACGCCTCCCGGGTCCATGCCGAACTCGTCGAGCGTGCCCGCAAGGATCCCGAGCGGCCCAAGGTTCCCTCGCTGGCGACACTGCACCGGGCCATCCGCCGGGACCTGACGGCAGGCGAGCGGGCCGGGCTCAGGCAGGGCGAGAAGGCGCGGCGGGCGCATGACGTGTTCGCCAAGCGTCCGCCCACTCACCGCAACGTGGTCTGGGAGAGCGATCACAAGCGGGTGCCGGTCCAGGTGGACGTCGAGGGCGAGCTGGTCTGTCCGTGGGTGACCTGGTTCATCGACTGCGCGACCAAGGTGATCGTCGGTGTGGCCGTCACCCCTCACGCACCGTCCAGGGACGCAGTCCTGGCCGCGTTGCGGTCCGCGATCGACCGGCGGCCACCATACGGGCCCGCGGGCGGGCTGCCCGCCGCGATCCGGGTGGACCGGGGCAAGGAGTTCCTGTGCCGCACGGTCACGGGCGCGATGGGGGCGTTCGCCGTCGCGGTCATCGACCTGCCCGCCTACACCCCGCATCTCAAGGGCACGGTCGAGGCACTCAACGACGCCGTCGAAGAGATGCACTTCGTGCTCCTGCCCCGCTACACCCACCGGCCCAAACTCACCGGTGGGCGCCCGGCGGACCCCGACGCTCCCGCGCTCGCCTTCGCCTCTTTCGTCAGCGGCCTGCTGGATTGGGTGCGGTGGTGGAACAGCGAGCACCGCCCCGATGCCCTGGGCGGCAGGACGCCGCTCCAGGCGTGGGCGGCCGACCCCACCCCCGTGGCCGATGTGCCGGCCGAGCAGCTCGCCGGTTTCGCCCTCGAGGACGACGGGCGGGAACGCACCATCACCACTCACGGCGTCCGCTGGCACCGCCGGGACTACATCGCCGACTGGATGGTGGGCCATACCGGCACCCGCGCGGTCCGGCACCTGCCCCACCACGACGACCTCATCGAGGTCTTCGACACCACCGGGGCCCATCTGGGCAGCGCGTACCTGGCCGACGCAGCCACTGGCGAGCAGATCCGCGCACTCAAAGCCGCGCGCACCGCGGCCGCCCGCCGCCTGCGCGCCGATCTCAAGGCCGCCGAGAAGCTCCGGCGGGACCGCTTCAAGGCCCAGACCGTTGCCGCGCCCGCCACACGCAGCCGGACCCCCACCCACAGCGAAGCGGCCGGCGAGCTCGACGAGGCCGGTCGGAGCGGGCGCAGGACGCTGGCCCGCCCCGACCTCATCCCGCACACTCCCGCGCCCGAGCACTGGGCCAGGCCCATCGACCCCTCATCCACCGAGCAGGAAAAGGACCGTCACAGTGACACGAACTGACCTGGCCTACGGGCGTCTGCCCGCGATGCGTGACGATCATTTCCTCGGCCTCGAAGACGCCCAGCTGGTCGGCACGGAGTCACTGCTGACCACCAAGGACAACATCGAAGCGGTCATCAAGGCCAAAGCCATGATGTGCGCGTACGGGCCGGCCGGCTATGGCAAGACCATGGCCGTGAACTCCGCCCTGCGCGAGCTGGCACCGCGGGCGACCTACCGGCTCGAGCTACGGGCCGGCCCCACCCCGCGCGACATCCGGCACGGCCTGTTCAAGGCGCTGCGGCTGCCCGGTGAACCACCGAGGCGGCCCAGCGAGTTCGATGCCCTCCTCAAAGAGGCTCTCGCCGAACAGTTCCGGGTCCTGGTCTGCGACGAGGCACAGTGGATGAGCCGGACCGGATTCGAGTTCTGGCGCCACCTGTGGGACGACAAGCACACCGACATCGCAGTCATCTTCGCCGGCGGCGACAACTGCTACCGCGTACTGCGGCGCGAGCCAATGCTCGCCTCGCGGATCTACATCTGGCAGGAGTTCACCCGCCTGCCCAAGAACCAGATCCGCAAGGTCATCCCCGCCTTCCACCCCATATGGGCCACCTGCGAGCCCTCGCTGATCGACATGGTCGACCAGGAAGCCGCCCACGGCAGCTTCCGTAACTGGGCCAACATCACCGCCCACCTGGTCTCCGGCATGGACAAGACCGGCACCGAACACGTCACCGAAGAACTCATCCACTGGGTCTACAGCAAGATCGGCGGCATGTGAGCCGCAGCAACATCCCGGCGACGCGCAGCGCAGCCTCACGAGGCCGAAGGCACACAGCAGCCAGAGCGGTCCGTATCGTCATCGACGCCGACGACCACCCGGCATGGACGGCAGCCGCCCTGGACGCGCACTCCCCCGAGAACGGACGCGTCACCCTCCACCCCTCCCCCGGCTCGTCCGCCCCGCCCGCTCTGGCCCAGGACATCCTGTGCGCGCTCGGCAAACGGCTCCCGCCCCGCGGTATGGACGCGCCCCGGCACCGCGCCTCGTGGGCAGACATGGTGGGCCCTGCCTGGACGGCAGCCGCTTCCTGGATCAACGCGTACCGGACCGGACACCTCATCGTCCTGCGCGCCCACACCCTCACCCCGGCGCGGTGGGAACAACTCGACACACTCCGAGCCCGTACCGGGATCCACCTCACCCTCATCTGGCACCGTAAACCGGACACCCGTCTCACCGAACACGCAGCCAGGCTCAGCACCGGCTACCAGAAGACCGACGGCTTCGACGCGGCCCGGGACAGGCTCCGGGAGAAAGGCCCTGCACACCCGGGCACGAGACCGCACACCACAGACGGCCCCGACACCCACACCCGTGGCAGCGGACACGAACTCATCGAGCAGGTACAGCAGATCGGGCACCCGCTCCACGCAGGACTCCTCGCCGCCCAACTCCTCAGCCACACAGACGAGGCCGAACAACTCGCCGCCGTCCGGCTCGCAGACCTCGCACCCGACGCCACCGCCCTCGCCCTCCCCCGCCTGCCGTACCGGCCCACCAGCACACGCCACTGGCACTCCGTCCCCACATGGGCGCAGCCCCTGCTGATCGCCGCGCGGGCCTGGCACTACCTCAACGGTCACCACCACCCCAGCAGGCACCTGTTCCAGCACACCAACCTCCACCACCACAACCAACTCACCGACATTCTCACAGCGTCAGGAATCACCCCCGCCATCAACATCCTGACCGGCGACCCCGCATGGCCAACCCCGGCCACACCACCCCGCTGACCAGCATGAACACCCCACCCCTGATAGCGATCAGCAGCGAACCGACCACCACACCCCGCAAAAACGACAGTCACTCATCGGCATCCACTGTCAGAACCCAGCACCCCACACCAACAGCCCAGACACCCCACCAACCCACTGACAAAACAATGACGAACACCCACCGACAAAACAAAGCCGATCACCA
>NZ_ML123061.1 GCF_003846175.1 Streptomyces sp. ADI95-17
TGCCTTGTGTCCGCAGAGGCCGTGTGTGGACGATGTCGTGTTGCCATTGGCCTGCACCGTTGCGGATATAGCTTTCGCAACGCTGGTGCTCGTGGGTGTTGCATTGCGATGACGGCAACGTGATGGGGATCACTTCCCTGGTTCTCCTTTCGGAGCGGTGACGCCAACCGTCATGAGTCGTGCCGCCGAGGCCGACCGTCGGTCGGCCTCGGCGGCAGACCGTGTCAGTCCCGCGGGTGATCGCCGGTTACTCCGTCGATGAGCTCTCGCACGATGTCCATATGGCCGGCGTGTCGCACGGTGTCCTCGATCATGTGAATCAGCACCCAGCGCATGGACACGGTGTTGCCGTTCCAGGATGTGCCGAGGTCGTCAAGTTGGAGTTCTTCGATCGCCTTGTCGGCAGCGGCTCGGGCACGGCCGTAGAACTCCACGATGTCTGCGGTGGCCTCATTCGGCTCCACGCTCATGTCTTCGGTGTAGGGATCGAACCAGAACGGCTCGGTCTCGCGTCCGAACGCTGTGCAGAACCACCCGTATTCGACGGTCGCCAAGTGCTTCACCAGGGCCAACAAGTTGGTTCCTGACGGAGTCATCGGTCGCCGCAGTGCCTCATCGTCGAGGCCGTCGAGCTTCCATAGCATCGCATCGCGGTGCCGATCGAGGCTGGCGTGCAGGCTTTCCTTCTCGCCACCGGTATAGGGCACGATCTTTGTCATCCGCGGACCGTAGCAGCGAGGGCTGACAGTCCCGGTTCCGCTGCAGTGCCCATGGTTGAGTGAGCCAGATTCAGCTGCATGATCCAAATGTGGCGCTTCGGGCTGCGGGGAGCCGGGTGACGCGGCCTGTCCCGGCGGCGGTCTCCCGGAGATGGACGATTTCCTCGTGCTGGGCGGTGAGCCGGGCCAGGGCCTGGCTGCGGAAGTCCGTGAGCTCGTCGATCGTTTGCTCCGACTGTGCCAGCCGTTCCTTGAGCTTGGCGACCTCCGCTTTGAGCCGGGCGATCTGGGCCTCGCGGGGGTCAGGGATCTCGCCGGCGTCCCGAAGCGCCTGGACCCGTCGCTCGAACTCAAGGCGGAGGTGAGCGTAGGGGCGGCTGCCGTAGAACGCGGTGCGGTCGACGGCGGCCTCACTGGCGAGGGTCTTGATGTCGCACTTTCCGCCGGGCGGGATCTCGCCGCGAAGGAGCCGGTCCATGGCGGCCCGGATGCGGTTCTCGTTCTCGGTCCGCTGGGCTGCGGAGATTCTCATGAGGATTCCTCGTCCATGGTGGCGCCGGCAGCATCAATCTCGGCGACGACCCGGATGGCCCGGTCGAAGTCGGCCTGGAGCCGGGTGCGTTCGGTCTTGCGGGTGGCGCCGAGTTGGCCGAGGAAGATCTTCGTCCTGTCGGCGTGCTCGGCCCAGACGGGCCGGTGACCGGGGTGGTGGGTGGCCTGCGGGCAGCGGGCGGAGTCACACATCCCGATCAGAGGGCGGTCCGCAGTGGGGGTGCCCGCGAGTTTGAGGCAGAGTGCCCGGGAAGGGTCGGTGAACCAGCAGTAGTTCGCGGCGCCGAGGTGCAGGACGTTGGCGCGTTTGGTCAGGAGGTTGAGGACGTCGCGGTCGTTGCGCTGAGTTTTCGGGGCCGCGGCCGAGGCCGCATCGAGCTGGGCGTCGATGCCGGCGAAGAACTCGGTGAGGCTGCGGGCGCCGGGACCGGCGGGCAGAATGCCTTCCTGGTAGTTGCGGAACTCCCCCAGGACCAGAGCCAGGTTCCGGTCGCTCTCGTGCTTGTTGACCTCGGCCAGCAACTCGGCCTGAGCCCCGCCGGGGCGGGACGCGTACCCTTCTGTAGTGGCCACTGCGATGTGCTTGAGGTGCAGTTTTGAGGCCAGCACGCCGCCCGGACGGTAGGCCATTTCCAGGGCCAATGTGCGACGCAGCCGCCTCAGATTGACCTGTCCATCAGGGATGGGAGCGAGTCCGATGCGGCGGCCTGCCGGGGAGTTGACCCAGTTGCGGAACCACTTGTAGCGGACGGAGAAGGCGAACCGTCCGAAGAGCAGAGCACCTTCTTGCCGGTCGTCATGGAGATCTTCGGCGAGTTCGACGGCGCGATAGACGGGCTCGATGACGACCCATTCGTCGTCGGTGCCGCCCAGTGGCTGCCCTTTGACGACCTTGCTGGCGAGCCGGTAGCGGGTGAGTCCGGGAACGGGCTCTTCGAGGCGGCGGCAGCCGATACGAAGCTCCATCAACTCGCTCGCGCGCATGCCGGAGGCCGCGGCCAGCACGATCATCGCGGCGGTGCGGACGATGCCGACCAGAGCGACGGCCTGCATGCGGTGCAGCGGCTTCGTCCAGGGCAATACGGACGAGGTGTCCGCCGTGGTGATGTCGGCGGCGTCCCGGGCGAAGACCTCCTTCACCCCGACCGATGCGACCGCGTTCTCCAACGGTCCGCGTAGGTGGCGCATCCATCGGGTCTCGAACTGGGTGATCCCGGCCTGACGGGCCAGGACTCCTGTGGCCACCGCCAGGAGGGGGTCATCGGCGGACCAGCCGTTCGCGAGCCGGTCGGCGACGTGGTGGTCGGCTAGCATCGGCAGGGGTGTGCACGTATCTCTGTACTCGTTCAGCAGCTCGGTGAACTCGGGCACCGGGGCCACGTGGACGGCCCGGAGCCCCGGTGCTTTGCGGGTGGATAGCTTGTCGGTTTCCCGGATCTGCCGGGCGAGTTCAACGGCGTGCGGCCCCAGGGACGACATGAGAAACAGTGCGGCAGCGAGCATCGGCTGCATGACGGCGTTGTCGACGGGCTGGGTCTTGTTCTCAGTCCGGCCGCTGGGCATTTCGGCGATGGCGGAGGCGGTGGCCCCGCCCCAGGGCCGCAGATCGGCCGGGACACGGTCAGCGGTGAACAGCTCGCGGTAGTTGACCAGGTCGACCACGACCTGCGCGGCCCTGCGGCGGGTTCCGGGGCTGTTCTCGCCGACGACTGCGTCGTGCTCGTCGAGTATGTAGCGCCGGTGGGCCATGTAGGCGTCGCAGATACGGGTGTCGATCTGCGCGAGGCTCGACACCCCCTGTTCGGACAGCCACCGGCAGAATCGTATGAGCTCGTCCAGATGGCCCGCGCAACTGCGCAGGTGCAGGGCGGTGCGATGGGCCCGGGGCAGCGGAGCGACCGCCGAGTGCCGCGGGGCGAGCATGGCCAGGACGAGTTCTTTGCCGACCAGCCGCCACCGCTCGTCGGTGATCTCGGTGAAGTCGAAGCGGCGGGTGCAAAGGGGAAGTTGGACGGGCAGGCCGACGACGTCGGTGAAGTCCCAGACGTCGTCTTCAAATACCGGCCGGCCTGTCCCCTGGGGGAGGGTGAATCCGGCTTCGCGGCAGACATCGGCGCCAGCGAAGACCACGGACCGGCCGTCGAAGGCGACAGCAGCGGCGGGGGCGGTAGTCACGCGGTCAACTCCTCGGGCCGCAAGGGAAGTTCACCGTCGTGATTCACGATGTGGTCGGCCGCCGCGGCGATGACGGCAGGGTCGAAGCGGTCCAGGACCTGCTGGATGCGGGTGGCATAGGGGCCGAAGACGGCCATGAAGTGGGCGGCGGGCATCTGCTGCCACTGCCGGGAGAAGAACGCCTTGAGCCGCAGCAGGTTGCCCGCGTGCCGGGGAGCGAACACAGCCAGCGGGCAGAGCAGGCAGACCCAGGGCCGGGCCGGACAAGGCTTCCCCTTCGGGCCGTGCAGCCCGGACAGCTGGTCCCCGCAGGCGGCGGTGAACACATCGCGCTGACCGCCCACCAGCTCAGCGATCACGGCGTCGGCCAGGTTCAACTCCGCGACCAGTTGCGGGTAGCCGTCCACCAGCGCGGCCGCTTCCTCGTCGGTGATCACAGTGGGCGGGTGAGCCCGGCGGAGCACGTCGTGCTGGGCATCCTCGATGACCGTCTCGACAACGTGCTTCTGGGCCGGGGTGGTGGCAGTGAGGTAGTGATCGCCCTCGACGTCCGGGGTGTGGTTCGGGTCGATCGTGGCCCGCCCACTGCCCGTCCAGGTGCTTTTGTCCCGCATGGCTTCGTGGGTGGTACGAATCCGTGAACGGTGGATCTTGAGGGGCTGTCCGTCGTTGCCGACGACCGCATGGCGAACAGCCCACCGCTGGACGGCGACCCGGTCGACCTTGCGGACTCGGCGATCGCCGCCGGCCCGGCTCACGCCCACCCAGAGTTTGCGGCGTTCCTCCTCAGCCACGAAGGTGCGCAGCAGTGCGGAGTGCGCGAGCCACTGTTCCAGTAGGCGGACCGCCCGGCGGGGCAGGTTCAGGCTCTCCGCCGCGGTTCGGCGTTTGATGTAGGAGAGCAGGACCGTCGAGTCGCCGGCCCAGTCGATGTCCCCGAGGACCAGGTCGGCGATGCCGTCGGGGACGATGCCAGAGTAGATGCCGAACAGTAGCCGGTAGGCGATCAGCACATCCAGGTGCGGGAAGACCGCCTGGATCGCGTCGTGGAATCCGCCGCGGTTGTGGACCACCGCCGCCGAGATGTCCAGGTGCCCGCCGAACTCGCTGATGCTGACGGGCCCGACCCGGGCCAGCAGCCAGCGCAGATTGCCCGGCTGCCAGCCGCCTTCTCGAGGATGCCGAGCGTCGGCAGCATCGGCGAGGGCCTGGCGGTGGGCGGCGTACGAATCGTCGACCAAGGTCCGGCAGACCTCGGTCAGCCGCTGCCATTCCTCCTCCGCATAGGGCGCCAACACCTGACGGAAGGGCTGGATGTTGAAGTGACGCCCGGCAGCGAGCTCCAGCACTCCCTCCGCCAAGGCGCCCCCGCTTTGGGCGTAGCCCTCCAGCAGGCTGCGGGTCATGGCCTCAAGTCTGGGCGGGCCGGGCATCCAGAACTCGGCCAGCTGTCCTCGTCGCAGGTGAGCGGCGCCGCCGGTGAAGCCCTGAGCTGCGAGGGTGCAGACCATGCTCCGCAGGGACTGGACGTAGAAGTTGACGGTGCCCTCCGAGTCCGCAGTGCCGTGCGGATGGATCAAGTCCACGAGACCGATAGCCAGGTCCCGGGCCAGGCGCGGGTTGGGCAGTTCGTCCAGGAGGTAGTCGGCGCGGCTTCCGTCGCTGAACACGCAGGTGAGACCAAGGGGTTCGTCGATCAGCATGGTCGGCATCACAGATCACCGTCCCTGGCCTCGTCGGCGAACTCGGCCGCGGCTTCCCGGTCGGCGGCCTTATGCTCGGTCAGTCCGGCAGCAGCTCCGGCCCCCTCGTATGCCTCCCGGTAGATGCGGGTCGTATCCAGGCGGCGGAGGTATTTTTCCGTGGTCAGAACAGTTGAATGGCCTAGAAGATCACGAAGCACCAGCAGCGGGTCCGCCTTGCTCAGGTAGAAGACCAGGGCGGCGTCGGCATCGGTGTCCTGCACGAGTTTCGCGGCCTGCCGGTAGTGCCCGGTGACCAGGTATTCCAAGGTCCTCATCGAGAAAGTGTGGCGACATCGGTGGGGCCAGACGTGCGGGAACCGGGGCTCGAAGCGGGCCCGGATCCGGTCGGATGTGCGCTCGAAGACCGTGGCCCAGGCGGTGAACGGGCCACCGCCGTTCTTCACGGCCAGCAGGCACGAGCCGCCGTCCGGGGCGACCAGGCGGCGCCGCTCGGCCGGAGTCAGTGACTCCCAGGGGCGCCGGACCCCGTTGATCAGCCCTCCCCGGGCGTCGGGCTCACTCACCATCAGCGGTTCGCCCCACCGCCGTGGCGGCCGCCAGAGTGAGCCTTCCGTCGTGGCGGCCCGGTCCAGTTCGAGGTAGTCGTGCAGCCCGGCCAGGGCCTCGTAAGAGGTCCACGTGGTGCGGAACTTCTTGCCCTTGGTGATCCCGGCCGGCACCGGGAACGGGATGGGAACCGCGGTCGGCTCCGGCGGCAGGGCTGGGATCTCCCAGGGCAGCAGGTAGGTGAACTCCTGCAGCCGCATTCCGGTGGCCAGCGCGTGGTCCCCGACTGCCGCGTTGCGGGTCAGCTCCCGCCCGTGGAAACCGGTGTCCTGCGAGCCGTCCGGAGCGAGCCCGCGCAGCCCCTTGCGGAACAGCTCGGTGAAGTCCGGCTCCAGGTACTTGATCGTCACGTGCGGCTTCGGGGTGCGGCGGACCGCCATATTCACCCGCACCTCCCGACCGGTCCCGGCAAACAGGGCCCGCGCGGCGCGGTAGGTGAACGGCTCGGCTGTCGCGTACTCCTCGTGCATCGCCCACCGGTAGAACAGCGACAGGATGCTCATGTGCTGGCCCCACGTCGTTGCCGCGAACCGGGCCTTCAACGGCCCGGCGGCGCGGTGTTCGGCGTACCGGCTCAACGCGGCCTTCAGCCGTACTCGCGAGTCGAACAGACCCACGCCATGCTCGGCCAGGAACTCCATCCATTCCTTGACCACTCGTGCGTAGTTCTCCCACGAGCTCGGCGCCGGCGCCCCGCTGGCCGGGAGCTCACGCAGCCACCGGTTCACCACCGCCGTCGGACGCGGCGCAGTCGGGCCGTCCTCGAAGCGCAGGTCGTCGTCGATGAGCACGGGCATCCCCTCGGGGATCAACGGCCGATGCTCGACGTCCCAGGACTGCCAGCCCCGGGACGAGAAGAAATTCAGGATCATGAGCGCCGACAGTAGAAACACCACACGGCTCAGCGCAAAGCCCAAACCTCCAGGCCACCAGCCCAGTTGAAGCTAATCGCCACACGGAAACTAAGCAGAGACAA
>NZ_ML123062.1 GCF_003846175.1 Streptomyces sp. ADI95-17
GAGATCGCCGATACGTGCGCCGGGCGAGTCCACTACGGAGGTCAGCAGGCTCTCAAGGTGGCCGGCCATGCGCTCGATCGTCTTCGCGTCGAACCTGCTCCGGTCGTAGACGAAGCGGAACTCCAGGGCCCGGCCCGCCGATACGACGAGGGTCAGTGGGTACCCGGTGCGCTCCACACAGTTGACCAGGCGCCGGGTCAGTCCCTCGGGGAAGTCCGACGGCTTCTGCACCACGGGGTAGTTCTCGAAGACGAGGATCGACCGGAACAGTGGCTCGCCGCGCGGGATCCTGCTGTGCTTCTGCACGTCGACGAGGTGACAGTACTCCCACTGCCGCATCTCCAGTTGTTCGTCCTGGAGATCCCTCAGCCACTCGGAGACGACCAGATCGCCCGTGAGCCGGCCGCGCACCGGCAGCGTGTTGATGAACAGGCCCATCATCGACTCGACGCCGGGCAGATCGATCGACCGGCCCGAGATGGTGGAGCCGAACAGCACCTCGTCCTGGCGGCTGTACCGTGACAGCAGGACCGACCACAGTCCCTGCACCAGTGTGTTCATCGTGACGCGCTGGGACTTGGCGTAGTCCCGGGCCCGTGCGAACAGCTCTGCGGAGGCGCACACCTCGAACTCGCCGACTCCATTGTCACCGGTGTCCCGGTCGATGTGCAGGGCGGTGGGCTCGGTGACGCCCGCCAGGTAGTCGGTCCAGAATGCCTCAGAGCCGTCGTCCTGCCGGGAGTTGAGCCACTCGATGTAGCGGCGGTAGGGGGCGGTCGGCGGAAGTTCGGCGGAAGTGCCGCCGAGCAGCGCGCGGTAGAGGGCGAACAGCTCCTTCTGGAGGATCTGCACACTCCAGCCGTCGAGAAGGATGTGGTGGAACGACCAGACAACGATCCGGCGCTCCTCCCCCATCCGCAGCACGGTGACCCGGACCAGCGGGGCCCGTGAGAGGTCGAACCCCCGGTCCCAGTCGTCCGCCAGGAAGGTGCTCAGCTGCTCCTCCTGACCGGACAGGCCGCGCAGATCCCTCACTTCGAAGGGGAGAGGAGCTCGGCGCTGCACCACCTGCACCGGCTCCGACACTCCCTCCCACACGAACGCGCTGCGCAGGATCGAATGCCGGTCGACGAGCTGCTGCCATGCGACGCCGAACAGCGTCTCGTCGAAGGGTCCTTCGACCTCCTCCGTCATCTGCACCATGTACGGACGCGTGTCGGAGGTGTCCTCCAGCGAGTGGTAAAGCATGCCGAACTGCAGGGGCGAGAGTCCGTAGATGTCTTCCACGTTGTGCGCGCTCATATCGAGAACCTCTTCAGGATCGCGGCCATGTCGGCGTCACCGACATCTGTGAGGGGAACACCGGGGGACTCCCGGCGGGCGTCGGCGGCTCCGTCGGCACTGCCGGCGATCAGCTCGCGCAGGTGGTCGACGACACCGTCGGCCAGGCGCTCGACCGTGCGCCGCTCGTGCAGCGCGGTCGAGTAGTTGATGTACAGGCCGAACGTGTCGCCTTCGACGGCGGCGGTCACGTCCAGCACGTTCCAGCGCGCGCCGTCCGGGCTGATCGAGTGCCCCTTGGGCTCGTCAGGACCGGCGTACCGCCCGATGCCCGGCAGGTCCCTGGTGAACTGCCCCAGGTAGTTGAAGTTCACTTCCGGAGTGGGCTGCCGTCGCAGTACGGCGGCCACGTCCGGGGCGCCGAGGTGGCGCAGGATGCCGTAGCCGACACCCCTGTTGGGGATCCGCGCCACCTGCTCGCGGACGGACTTGAGCGAGGCCACCGGATCGGTGGCTCCCGGTGCCAGCCGCAGCGCGACAGGGAAGACGGATGTGAACCATCCGACCGTTCGCGACAGATCCACGTCCGGGAACAGATCCTCACGGCCGTGTCCCTCCAGACCGATCAGGATCTCGTCGTCCCCCGTCCAGTCTCGCAGGGCGTGCGCCAGTGCGGTGAGCAACGCGTCGTTGATCCGGGTGTTGAAGACCCGTGGCACGTCCCGCAGCAGCGCACGCGTCTCCTCGGGGCTGAGCGCCGCCACGACGCTGGCGGCGGATCCCAGGTCGTTGCGGCCGTCCCGATCACGCGGCACCCGGCCGGCCGGTTTGGGCTCGGCCCAGTAGGCGTACTCGGCCCGTGCCTGAGCGGAGTCGGCGAAGCCGTTCAGTCGCTGGGCCCACGACCGGAACGACGTCGTCTTCGCAGGCAGCTGGGGTGCGAGACCGGCAGCCCGCCGCTCGTAGCAACTGCCCAGGTCCTCCAGGAGGATCCGCCAGGACACACCGTCGACCGCCAGGTGGTGTACGACGGTGAGCAACCGCTGCCCGCGCGTCGGTCCCAACTCCAGCAGGGCGGCACGCAACAACGGGCCCTTGGCCAGGCCGAGGCTCTGCTGGGTCTCCTCCGCAATGTCCAGCGACACCGACGCCAGGGACTCGTCCGGGACTCCGGACAGGTCGTGCACGTCGAGGATGTCGGTGTCCACGGTCTCGTCCAGGTACTGCCGCCAGCCGTCGGACCCGTCCACGCAGCGCAGGCGCAGTGCGTCGTGGTGCTCGATCAGGTCCGCCAGCGCGAGCCGCAGCACGTCGGGGGCGAGCCCGTCGGTGACGAGAAGCTCGGCCTGGTTGAAGTGGTCGAATGTCGGCAGGTCCTTCTCGAAGAACCAGTGCTGGATCGGTGTCAACGGGACCTCGCCCGTCACGCGGCCCTGCTCGGCGTCGACCGGCGTGGTCGCAGCGGCGTGGACCGCGATCTCGGCGATCGTCTGGTTCTTGAAGATCAGCCGCGGAGTGAGGTGCACACCGAACTTCTTGGCCCGGGCGATCATCTGAATGCTGATGATCGAATCCCCGCCCAGTTCGAAGAAGTTGTCGTGGATGCCGACGGTGTCGATGCCGAGGATCTCGGACCAGATCGCGGCAAGGGTGCGCTCGGTGTCCGTC
>NZ_ML123063.1 GCF_003846175.1 Streptomyces sp. ADI95-17
TTCTGGCTCGCTTTCCGTGAGGGGACACGCTGAGTGATGGCTGCTGCTCGGATCAATCTCCTGGAAGTTGTGTGAAAACGACCTGGGCCGATCTCGGTGTGGCCGACAGTTCAGCGTCGTGGAAGAGACTTTGCTCCGGTTGCAGGAGCTGTTGTTCCCGTTGCTCGCGGATGTGACGGTGCAGTCGGTGGACGTGAGCAACGAGGCGATACGCGTCAAGGCCCGGTGTACGGCGGCCGGGGCTGCGTGTCCAGACTGCGCCAGCCGGTCGAGCCGAATACATAGCTCCTACCTGCGGTTTCCTGCCGATGTGCCCAGCGCGGGACGGAGAGTGGTCCTCTCCCTACGGGTCCGCCGGTTCTTCTGTCGGAACGTTTCGTGCGGGCGGTGGACGTTCGTCGAGCAACTGCCGGGGCTGACCCGGCGGCACAGCCGGTGGACCGAGCGCCTGCGTTCGACCCTTGCCGCGGTCGGTCTCGCCCTCGCCGGCCGGGCCGGTGCCCGGTTGGCGCGGGCCTTCGGGGTGTCCGTCAGCCGCAGCACGATCTTGCGCCTGCTCGACGCGTTGCCCGAGCCGGAGACGCCGTCCCCGCGGGTGGTTGGCGTCGACGAGTACGCGACGCGCAAGGGCCGCGTCTACGGCACGGTGCTGGTGGATGTCGAGACCCGTCGACCAGTGGATCTGCTGCCCGACCGGGAGGCACCCAGTCTGGCCGAGTGGCTGACGAAGCGACCAGGGATCGAAGTGGTCTGCCGGGACCGGGCTCCGTTCTTCGCGGAAGGTGCCACGGCCGGGGCGCCCCAGGCGACCCAGGTTGCTGACCGCTGGCACCTTTGGAACAACCTCGGCCAGGCTGCCGAGCGGGCCGTCGCCCGCCACCGCCAGTGCCTGCGCGTTCTCATCCCCGAACCAGCCGAGGAACAACGCGTCGAGCCCACTCCGCCCGAAGAGCTGGCCTCCCCCTGGCAGAGCGACCGGTTCGCCAACCGTATCCGAGCCAGGCATGCCACCGTCCACGCACTGCTGGAAGCCGGCCACAGCCGCCGTTCTATCGGCCGCCAGCTCCACATGACCCATCGCACCGTCAAAAGCCTCGCCGACGCCGCCAAGCCCGAAGACCTCTTCCGTGGGCAGTGGCAGTTCAACCGGACCTCCGCCTTGGACGAGTACAAGCCCTACCTGGACGACCGCTGGAACGAGGGCTGCACCAACGCCTGGAAGCTTTGGAAGGAGATCGTCCCGCTCGGTTACCAGGGAAGTTACGGCATTGTCAGCGCCTACATCAGGAAGAAGCGCGCCTCGCCCCGCCCGGTGACCGCACAGCCACCGGCACCGCGGGTGGTGACCAGATGGATCCTCAGCCGCCCGGAATCCCTCACCGAGATTGAACAACTCCGACTCAAAGCTGTCCTGGCCAACTGCCCCGAACTCGATGCCCTCACCGGACACGTCCGGTCCTTTGCTCAGATGCTCACTGAGCGCCAGGGCCAACGGCTTCCCGAATGGCTCGATGCCGTCCGCAAGGACGACCTGCCCAGCCTGCACACCCTCGCTGCGGGCATTGACCGCGACCGCGATGCCGTCATCGCCGGCCTCACCCTGCCCTGGAATTCCGGCGTAGTCGAAGGACACGTCAACCGGATCAAGATGCTCAAACGCCAGATGTTCGGCCGCGCCGGATTCCAGCTCCTTCGGAAACGCGTGCTGCTCGCTCCGTGAACGGGCTTTGAGGCTCAAAGCGGATGTCACCCAGAGCGGCCAGAAGGCGAGATGCTGGTGCCATGCACACAGAAGAGGGCGAAGTTCCACTGTCCGGAGGGCGTATCACTCCGGGGGTCGTCCGCGTTGGCGACACCGTCCGCAGGCCGGTCACTGCCAGGTCAGCCTTCGTCGCCGAACTGCTGAACCACCTTCAACAATGCAACTTTAAAGGCGCACCACGCTATCTCGGACTCGACAGCGCATGCCGCGACACATTTACCTACGTGCCTGGCCGAGTACCAGCCAGATTCCAGCTCTGGAAAGACGATCAGGTTGCGGCTGCCGGCGCTCTTCTGCGCTCGCTGCATGAGGCCACTCGCAGCTGCCGCCTTACCGGAACCTCTCCGGTCGTCTGCCATCACGATCCAGGCCCGAACAACGTCGTCTTCCAACAAGGCCGACCAATGGCCTTCATCGACTTCGATACAGCAGCACCTGGCAACCCCCTGGAAGACCTCGGGTACATGGCCTGGACCTGGTGCATCTCCTCCAAGCCGCAAGCCCCATCCCCCCACGCACAGGCACACCAGGTAAGAATTCTCGCCAACTCCTACGGACTCGATACCTCCGAGCGCGGCAACCTCGTCAACGCCATCCTCGACCGCCAAAACCGCAACGCCCACTGGTGGCGCCAACATCTCAACGCTCCAGACCCACGCGTGGCTGACAGCAGGCAGATCCTTGCCCGGATCGCCTGGTCCTGGCGTGAACACGAACACACAGCCGCCAACCGCGCTGTCTTCGCGAACGCCCTACGCTAACTGGGATCGATTCAAGGCTGGAGAACTCGAATACGTAGGGTAAACCCGTCACGGAACGTGTGCCAGAACC
>NZ_ML123064.1 GCF_003846175.1 Streptomyces sp. ADI95-17
CCGGTCAGCCAGGACGTTGGGTCGGCCGCGCGGTGAGGTGCCTGCCGTGACAGGTCCTGTTCCGCGCGGCCTCCCGCCGAACCGGACATGACGGTTTCCCGGTCATCCGGCTCTCCAGTGACTACTGCGTGAATGTTCTGGCTGGCTGTTCCGAACGGATGCGGTCGTGGCAGATGTCGCAGGCCACGACCGTTTTGCGGCGTCGTTGGAGCATGACGCGCGCCCAGTCGGAAGGCTGCCATCCGGCATGTGCGAGGTCGGCGAGAGCCCGGACGTGGTGCACTTGCACGTTGCCCTTGCTTCCGCAGATTTCGCAGGTGTCCGCCAGGAGTCTCGCGATGAGTTCCTTCTGCGGATAGTCCACCCGGACCGGCTCGCGGTCGGCGAGTTCCGCCGCTCGCTGCCGTTGGAGGGGAATTCCGCCGAACCGTGCCACCAGTGGTTTCCTGTTCTTCCGCTCGATGCGGGCCTCAAAGCAGACTCGGGACCCGTTGGGCGTGTCGATTTTGGCCTTGTGCTTGGCGGCCATCTTCGACACGGACGAACGGTGCTTGGCGGCAAGGGTCTTGAGTATTGCTGTCTCCATGACCCATTGCAGCCGGTGCAGCCGGAAGACATCTCCGGCGAGCAGGTAGTACTGGACAACACCCCGGTAAACGGTCCCGAACGTAGCCACGATCGCATGATCGCTGCTGTTGATCAGGGCCGTTCTCTTCGCGGGATTTCCGCGGGCGAGATAGGGGGCGCACTTGGCTTTGATCACATCCCGTGGGACACGGAGAGCGATCTGACCGTTGACCCGACGGTAACGGCCAGTCTTCTTCGTGTCGTTGTGCTGGGTCGTGATCTCGTAGCCGAGAAACCTCGCTGCCCGGGTGCGGGCATGAGTGATCAGCGTCTTTTCCTGGGACAGTTCCAGCCTGAGTTCTTCACGCAGGAACTGGGCCAGACGTTGTTTGATCTGCTCGGCCTCGGCCTTCGGTCCGGTGAAACCAAGGAGATGGTCGTCCGCATAGCGTATGTAGCGCAGCCTGCGATATGCCGGATCGTTCGGATCCGAACTCGGCAGGCTGACCATCCGCTGACGCAGTGCACGGGCCTGGACCCGGTCACCGCGCCGACGGGCCTTCGCCAGCAGATTCTGCAACTCCAGATAGGCCGGGTTCCTGGCCCGGCGTTTTCCTTGGGTGTACTCCGGAACAAGAACTTTCTCAACGAACTCGTCCAGCTTGTGCAGGTAGATGTTGGACAGGACCGGGGAGGCCACTCCGCCCTGCGGCGCTCCGGAAAGCGTGGCACCCCACTTCCAGTCCTCCAGGTATCCGGCCTTGAGCACGTTGCGCACTAGCCGCAGAAACCGCTGGTCATTGATCTTCTCGCCGAGGATCGACAGCAGAACCTGGTGGTCCAAGCTGCCGAAGCAGTCGGCGATGTCCCCTTCGATGAACCAGGACGTCCCGGTCCAGGTGTGGTCCACCTCCCGCAAAGCGGTATGGCAGCCACGGCGGGGACGAAATCCATGGGAGCGGTCGGAGAACGTCGGCTCGTAATACGCCTCCAATAACAGGCGGATCACTTCACCGACGAGCTTGTCCGACCAGGTCGGCAGCCCCAACGGACGCATCGTCCCGTTCTTCTTCGGGATATGGACACGCCGGACCGGACGGAAACGATAGCGCTCGTGACGCATCGCCTCGATGATCCGGCCGATCTTCCGCTGTGACATGCCGTCCACGGTTTCCGGTGTGACCCCGGGCGTCATCGCGCCATGGTTGGCGTAGATCCGCCCGTAGGCCAGCAGATACAACTGCGGATTGAACAGTTGCCGATACAGTTCCTCACACGGCAGGCCACGCCTGCCGCGTTCACGCAGGACACCCAGCACCGTTTTGGCGCTCTGCATTTCGCATACCTCCCGAGTCTGTGGTGTCCGAATCACCTGGCCCCCTTCGCCCAATGTGGACGGCTTTCCCGTCCTCCCTGGCCGGTCGCGACTCCGGCGACTACTACGGGGCCTCCGTCGCCATAGGACTCGCGTCCCGTAGGCGATCCCACGTTCGCCCCTGTCTGTACGTTCTAGCGCGACTTAGGCGTCCCACTCATCTCCTTGAATGTCCTCGCTGGACATCGCTCCGTACTCCGGAAGTGCACCAGGTCACAATGAAACCCAGAACAGAGCGCGGCGCCGGTTTCAGCTGCCATTTCCGGCGGATGGGAACTTGCATCTTCTGGAGATTGGGCTTCAAACAATCCAGTCTTCGTCATATCGCGCGGGCCGCCCAGCACACCGTCTCTGACAACTGAGCCCGGTCACTGGTTTTCTGACATGCTGTTGTCCCCTTCACCTTTCGGATCCAGGTAAGTCATCCGGCCCAGGAACCTCCTTCCGAATCCCTCCCGGCTGAGCCGGGGATACAAACAGAGCGCCTCGTGGCGCACATGG
>NZ_ML123065.1 GCF_003846175.1 Streptomyces sp. ADI95-17
CGGTGACCATGTCACAGCCTGTCCACAGCCCGGTGGTCTTCGATTGCTTCGGCATCCGGGAGTTGATAGGCATGATCCGTGCATTTGTTCGTTCGGCTCGGCAGGGGGATTGAATGAAGTTCGACATGGGGGCGCAGGTTCTGACGAGTCTGTCGTCGAAGTCGCGTGGGTCGAGTGATGATCTGGGCACGTTGATTCGTCAGTTGTTGCAGGCGGCGGCGCCGTTGGAGGGGAAGTTCAACGGTGCGGGCCGGGCGGCGTTCGACTCGTTCAAGGGTCGTTCGGACGAGATCACGGCGGCGTTGAACGGTTCGCTGTCGGCTCTCCTCGGTGGTCAGTCGGGGATGGAGCAGGCGTTCGGTTCGGGTGATCAGGAGCAGGGTGACAACGCGCGGCAGCAGATGTCTGCGGCGAATTTCGACGCGGCTCGCTTCGGCGGCCGGTGACAATCGGGGGGTTGGGTTCTGATGGCCGGTAACGGTGACCGTCGTTCGTACGACATCGGTGCGTCCACGGACGCGCAGGGCAACATCCAGGTGGTGATCGCGCGGCTGGAGGAAGTGATCGCGGCGCGTGACGGCCAGGTCAAGGCCGCGATGGCGGACTTCACGGCCGACGGTGTGGCGGACGAGTACCACGGCAAGGAAATGCGGTGGAACCGTTCCTCGCAGGAGGTCAAGAACATCATCCAGCTGCTGAAGACGACGCTGGAGAAGAACGACGGCACCGCGCAGCACACGATCACGCGCGCGAAGGCAGCCGTCGACAACATCGGCTGACCCGTCCGGGTGCCCGCCTTCGGGTGGGCCCGGGATCGGGGCGGTAACGGGGAGCATGAGGTAAGCGCATGACCGGGTGGGATCTGAAGCCGCAGGGCATTCAGGGTGTGCTGAAGACGACGGGTGAGGTCGCGTCGAAGATCCAGACGCATGCGACGTCGTACGGGGATCATCTGACGTCGGCGGCGTCGAGTGCGGGCACGATCACCGCCGAGGGCGGTGGCGGTGACAGCGGTGGCAAGGGCGGTGAGGCCGTGGGCGGTCTGGTCGCGCTCGCGTTGTCGCAGTTCGCCGAGCACACCACCGGGGACCTGAAGTTCATCGCGGCGCGGGCGGGGAAGTCGCTGACGGGTGCGGTGGACGCGACGACCGCGTATCTGAACGGTGACCTCGACATGGCCGCCGAGGCGCAGCGCAAGGCATTGGGCGCGGTGGATCTGGATCCGAAGAAGCCTGGGGTGCAGTCCCGGTGATCAAGCCCGAGGCGATTCCGCAGTACACCGGTGATCTGGGCCAGCTGGAGAAGGACCACGCGAGCCTGAAGGCGGACGCGGGCCATATCCGTGACACGGGTTCCTCCGTCCATACCCATTTCCAGGCGCTGTCGGCCTACTACCAGGCCCCCGAGGCGGAGCAGTTGTTCGCGTCGACGAAGCCGGTCAAGGACCGGGCCGACGGTTTCGCGGACGATCTGGAGAAGGTCGCCTCCTCGCTCTCCGACTACGCGAGCGAGATCCGTCCGCTGGTCACGAAGCTCACGCAGCTCAAGACCGACGCGACGACGTTCGTGAACGACAACAAGGACGACGACGACTGGGAGTACGACGGCGACAAGGTCGAGGAGCACAACAAGCTCCGCGACGACATCACCGCGACCGTCGCCGCGTTCTGGGCCGCCGAGCGGACCTGCCACAACAAGATCACCGCACTGTTCGGCGGGACGCAGATGGTCGCCGGCGACGGCTCCGACCGCAAGGACCAGTACGGGTTCAACGCCGACGACCTCAAGAACGCCAAACTCCCCTGGGGCGACCCCGTCGAGGAGAAACACCACTGGTACGAGGTCGGCCACTGGGTCAAGTCGTTCGTCTGGGACGGACTGATCGTCGACGGGATCTGGGGCACCATCAAGGGCCTGGGCACCCTCGTCGGATTCGGCGGCTGGGACGCCATGGGACAGGCCTGGAAAGGCCTCGCCCAACTCGCGACCGGCCTCGTCATCTCCTCCATCCCCGGCGCCGGAACCCTCTTCTGGGCCCTGCCCGACGACAAACTCCCCTCCTGGCTGCGCGACTCACGCACCGCGATGAAGGAAACCGGCAAAGCCCTCGTCGCCTGGGACGAATGGGGCAAGAACCCCGGCCGCGCCGCCGGAGCCGTCACATTCAACGTCCTGACCACCGTATTCACCGGAGGCGCAGGCGGCGCCGCCGCAGGAGCCGGCAAGGCCGGAGCCGTCGCGAAGGTACTCTCCGTCGCCGGCAAGGCCGGCAAGGTCATCGACCCCATGACCTACATCGCCAAAGGCGCCGGCGCCGGCCTCTCCAAGATCGGCGACATCACCAAAGGCCTCAAAGGCATCAGCAACATCGACATCCCCAAACTCCCCGA